>NZ_JAPEOQ010000002.1 GCF_026341035.1 Streptomyces sp. NBC_01016 | reverse complement strand
CTGGCGGGATGCTGCGCATCCCGCTCAATCCCCATGCTGCGCATGGGGATTGAGGCTCCGTTCGCTGCGCTCTCGGAGCGGGTTCGAGCTTCGCTCTCACCTGGAGGCTTCCGCTGCGCTTCAGCCTTGGGGGCAGGTCCGCTGCCCTGGGGTTCCTTCGGCTGCGCCTGCGGAACTTGGGCCCGCTGGCGCGGGCCGGGCTAGCGGCAAAGGTGTGTGGCTGGTTGGGGTCTGGGGTGTTGGTGTCTTAGCTGCATCAAAATTGATGCAGCATGTACCTTTGGTGGAAGCATGGGACACCCTAGGGGTGAGATCCTCGCCTGAATGAATTCAGGCGTTGAGGGGGCACGAAGATGTCAGCGATTCGGCTCAAGGGGCACCAGGTAGCTCAACGCTCCGCGTTTCGCCGGTGGGTGGGGTTCCCTGAAAGGGCACCGGTGTCCCCGCAGGGTGCCCGGGGCACGATCGTGTCCGCGACCGGCTCGGGCAAGACGATCACGGCCGCCGCATGCGCGCTGGAGTCGTTCGCGGGCGGTCGGATCCTGGTCATGGTGCCGACCCTGGACCTGCTCGCGCAGACCGTCGAGGCCTGGCGTCTGGTGGGCCACACCGCGCCGATGGTCACGGTGTGCTCGCTGGAGAACGACCCGGTCCTGGGTGCGTTGGGGGTGCGCACCACCACCAACCCGATCCAGCTCGCCCTGTGGGCCGGACACGGACCCGTCATCGTGCTCGCCACATACGCCTCCCTCGTGGACCGCGAGGACTTCGACGACCCTGCGGGTCAGCGGAAGGTGCGCGGGCCGCTGGAGGCCGCTCTCGCGGGCGGGGAGCAGCTGTACGGACAGCGGATGGACGGTTTTTCGCTCGCCATCGTCGACGAGGCGCACTCAACCGCAGGCGATCTTGGCAAGCCATGGGCGGCGATCCACGACAACGCCCGCGTCCCCGCCGACTACCGGCTCTACCTCACCGCAACCCCCCGCATCCTCGCCGCGCCCCGCCCGCAGAAGGGCCCGCACGGCCAGGAGGCGGAGATCGCGTCCATGGGCCAGGACTCCGAGATCTACGGACCATGGCTGGCCGAGCTGGGACTCTCGGAGGCGATCGAACGCGAAATCCTCGCCGGATTCGAGATCGACGTCCTCGAGATCCGCGACCCCTCCCCCGTCCTCGGGGAATCCGAAGAGGCGCAGCGTGGCCGGCGCCTGGCCCTGCTCCAGACCGCACTCCTGGAACACGCCGCGAAGTGGAACCTCCGTACGGTGATGACCTTCCATCAGAAGGTGGAGGAAGCAGCGGCCTTCGCGGAGAAACTGCCGGAGACCGCCGCGGAGCTGTACGCCAACGACACCTCCGAGGACGGCCTGGTGGCCGCGGACCGGCTCCCCGCATCATCGATCGACGCCGACTTCTACGAACTCGACGCCGGCCGCCACGTACCACCAGAGCGCGTCTGGTCAGCATGGCTGTGCGGCGACCACCACGTCACCGAACGCCGGGAAGCCCTGCGCCAGTTCGCAGAGGGCATCGACGCCAGCAACCGGCGCGTGCACCGCGCGTTCCTCGCCAGCTGTCGCGTACTCGGAGAAGGCGTCGACATCACCGGCAAACGAGGCGTGGAAGCCGTCTGCTTCGCCGACACCCGCGGCTCCCAGGTCGAGATCGTGCAGAACATCGGCCGCGCACTCCGCCTCAACAAAGACGGCTCCACCAAGGTCGCACGGATCATCGTGCCCGTGTTCCTGAAGCCCGGCGAAAACCCCACCGACATGATCGCCAGCGCCTCGTTCCGTCCGCTCGTAGCTGTGCTCCAGGGTCTGCGATCGCATGATGAACGACTCGTCGAGCAGCTCGCCTCCCGCGCCCTCACCAGCGGAAAGCGCACGGTCCACATCCAGCGGGACAAGAGCGGCCGGATCGTCGGGGCCGGCGGCGAAGATGACGGCGACGACCAGGAGCAGGACGACACTGCCGAGTCCGTACTGCTCCGCTTCTCCTCCCCCAGAGACGCGGCCACGATCGCCGCCTTTCTGCGCACCCGGGTCTACCAGCCCGAGTCGCTGGTGTGGCTGGAGGGCTACCAAGCCCTGCTGCGCTGGCGGGCCGAGAACCAGATCACCGGCCTCTACGCCGTCCCCTACGACGCCGAGACCGAGGTCGGCGTCACCAAGGACTTCCCCCTCGGCAGGTGGGTGCACCAGCAGCGCAAAGCACTACGGGCCGGGGAACTGGAGGAGCGGCGCAAGACCCTGCTGGACGCCCCGGAAGCCGGGATGGCGTGGGAGCCGGGCGAGGAAGCCTGGGAGAACAAGCTCGCCGCGCTCCGCTCGTACCGGCGGGCCACCGGACACCTCGCACCCCGCCAGGACGCAGTGTGGGGCGAGAGCGAGACGCTGGTGCCCGTCGGACAGCACATCGCCAACCTCCGCCGGAAGGGGCAGAAGAACGGCCTGGGCAAGGCCCCGGTGCGCGCCGCCGTACGTGCGGCGCAGCTAGCGGAGATCGACCCGGACTGGAACTGCCCGTGGCCGCTGGACTGGCAGCGGCACTACCGCGTCCTGGCCGACCTCGCCGCCGACGAACCCGACGGCCGGCTCCCCGACATCGCACCCGGCGTACTCATGGACAGCGACGACATCGGCAAATGGCTGAAGCAGCAGAAGCAGCCGGGCAACTGGGCACGGCTCCTTCCCGAGCAGCAGGAGCGGCTGACCAAGCTGGGCATCCAGCCCGCCCCGACAGCCACTCGTACGACGAAGGGACCGAGCAAAGCGCAGCAGGCATTCCAACGAGGCCTGACAGCCCTCACGCAGTGGGTCGAGCGGGAAGGCGCCCACCGGCCGGTGCCGCGCGGACACAGCGAACCGATCGCCGTCGACGGCGAAGCGGAGCCAGTGATTGTGAAGCTGGGCGTATGGATCACCAACACCAAGACCCGGCGCGACAAACTCGACGCCGAGCAGCTGGGCGCACTAAGGGAGTTGGGCATCACCTGGGCGTAACGCTTGTGCGGTAAGGCTAGTGAGTCCGATTGTGGTTCGGTACACATCGCCGTCTCTCGGTATCTCGAGGTTCCACGTCTGCGAGGTGTCTGCGTGCCTCGCCAGCGTCCCGGCTTCGAGGGGGCTGCTTGTTCTTGGCGGCCTTCTTGAGCTTGGAGTCCGCGGTCGCCTTCACGCTGTAGGCAGTGGGGATGGTGATCGCCTCGCCTGTGGAGGGGTTGCGGCCCGTGCGCTCGGCCCGGTGGGTGTGTTCGTTGTGACGAGGATTTTTAGTTGGCGTACAAGGAGGGGTAGTTGGTGTGTCGATCTCCTGGTCTGGCCGTGCAGGGAAGCGGAGCACACGAAGATCAGTGATGAGATCCCGCCCGGTCGGAAGGTTGGGCGGGATCTCTGTATCTCTGACTCCTGTTCCACGTGGTGGTGGAGTTGTGTGATCCCCGTGCGGCGGAGCACGGTGAGGAATCGGCGGCCGGGTATCACCGGCGCAGCCGTCGGCGTTCCAGGGCGAAGGCCAGGCCGTTGAGGGTGAGTGTGGCCCCGGCGAGTACTGCTTGCGGGGCGCCCTTCTTCGGCGGGTCCATGAAGGCGGTTCCGGGGTACGCGATGGCCGACATCTGGGTGATCCAGTACAGCGAGGCGGCACCGGTCGCCAGTTTCAGTCGCTCGCCGGAGGCGTCGGCTCCGCGGCCCCACAGTGCCCACAGTCCGATGGCGCCGAGTGCGGCGCCGGTGCTCATGGTCTGCGCGTTGTGGAATTTCGCGTGTGGCGGCCAGTTGGGGTTGTGGATGTGTGTTTCGTTCCAGTCGGCGATGTAGGCGCCGCACATGGTGCTGATGGAGGTCAGTGACAACAGAACGCGTCCAGGAGCTGAGGGGTGTCATCTGCTGGTAGCTCCGTTGTGCTGCCACGACGCTTTGTCTACTCGGCCAGATCGTCTTGGTAGACCACGGACACAGCCCGCATCCCGAGCGCCTCGTAGAAGGCGCGCCCGTCTCTATTGCGGGGCGAGCAGTGGACGATCAACGGTGCCAGGGCGTGTTCTCTTGCCCAGGTGCGGACGTGGTCGACGAGTAGGCGTCCTGTTCCGTTTCCGCGGTGCTCCGGTGCGACCCACAGTTCGTGGATCACGCAGCATCCTCGTTCGTCCGGGCCGGCCAGGATGTAGCCGTACTCGGTGCGGTACTTCATCCCGTTTGCCGGGGCCGGGCGGTCGGGGTCGAACGGCACGGTCACGCCCTCCAGGGCCAGTGGTGGACTTGTCGGTTCTGAGGCGGCGGGAAACGACGCCGGTTCTCGCTCGCCTTGCGGACCCGCACCGGTCAGCCGAGCTTCCTCTCATAAAGTCGCAGAATGGAGGGAAAGGAAGCAGCTCAGGTCGAATTGAACGCCGCCTCTGCAAGGGCCCGCTCCGAAGGCCCGACGGAGGAGAACGTCACGGCCTTCGAGGATGCAGTCATCCGCCTCGCAGCGGCCCATGGCGTCACCCTGGCTCCCGCGGCCCCCGCCACCGGGCAGCTGCGGACGGATCCGAGCTGACCCGACCTCGCTCCGCCGACGGTGATCCGGTTGTGGATCTCTGCCGCCGTATCGCGCCTCCACTCGGCCGACGACGAGGGCCGGAAGCTCGAGCACCTCGATGATGATGAACGCGAGAAGCAACGCGAGGTCTGGTTCGAGGCCGCGGCGAGGGCACAGGATGCGGTCTCCATGTACGCGTTCAAAAGCGACCTCAACCGGTTCGACGTCGAGAAGCAGCTCCGTCAGGTCACTCGGAACCCACCGAAGCAGGAGGAGTAGAAACTTCGGGAGCGGCCGTAATGGTCGCGATTCCCGGACAGGGGGGCCAGGCTCCCTGCTTGGCTACCAGTTCATGTGGCTGGGCATGCCGCACTTCCCGGAGGCGTCCCGCGTGGGACAGTCGCCCCAGCCGAGCATGAAGAGCGCCATGGCCAGCGCCAGCACTACGAGCATGACGGCGAGGCCGGTACGCGTGGCCAGGAACCGGCTGATACGGGTGCCGGAGCTGCCCAGCCGTTTGTCGCGGTACACCGTGGCCCGGCGCAGGTTCCAGACAGCGCAGACGGCGACGGTGATGGCACCGAAGGCCGCCGACACCCAGCCGTCATGGAAGAGGCCCTGGGCGACGTAGGCGACCATGCCGCCGAGGATGAGCGCGTACATGATCCGGACCAGGACGTTAATGATCATCGTCGTTCCCGCGCTGCTCGATGCGCCGGGCGTGGAAGTAGTTCCAGCCCACGGAGCCGAGAAAAATGCACCCGCCGTTGATGACGGCGTTCCACTTTCCCGTGACGGCTTCGATGGCGCCCAGAACGGCGAACACGACCAAGGCGTACAGGACGAGCCTCGTGGGCTTACCCATCTTCGCCCTCGTTGTGCTCCGGCCGGTCGGAACGGCGCCACCACCACTGGAACAGGAGGTGGACCCCCGTGCCGCTGACGCCCGCGCCGATCGCCATGTCCCACTTGCCTGTGATGAACCCGAGGGCGCCGAAGACCATGACGGCCGTGGCGACGTTCACCACGATCTCCAGGACGGTGAGCGGCTTCGGCGGGTCCGCAACCACACCCACGAACTTCAGCCGCCGTTTGGCAGGCGGCTTCATCGGTTCGCCTTTGCCAGACGGAGTGCGTCACGGATGTTCTTGACGGTGGCCACGAACAGCGCGCAGAGGACGGCTCCCAAGAGGGCCCACAGCCGCCACGGCATGACCACGGCGACATCGGAACCGAATCCGCTCCAGGTGCTGCCGCCGACCCCGCCAGCGGCGACCCCGCCAGCGGCGATGCCGCCAGTGGTGATGCCGCCAGTGGTGGCGGGCATCGCACCGAGCTTCTTCAGGCGCTTGATCACTTGGGGCCCTTCTTCCATGTGCGCCGCATGCGCCACCAGTTCCAGACGGACGAGGCAATCAGCGCGCCGATGCAGGCCGCCTGCACCGAGTAGCGCCATACGGAGACCTCGACGCCGCCCGCGAGGCAGTAGCCCACGACGAGCCCGATCTGGACGGCATGGAACCTCCGGCTGCGCGGCGGCCCGCTGGGCGAGATCCACTTCATCGGTTCGCCTTCGCCAGCCGGACCATGTCACGGACGTTCTGGACGATGATCACGATCAGTGGGAGGAGAACGATTCCTACGAGGGCACACAGCCACCACGGCACGACTGCGCCGCCGGATCCGCCCCAGGCGGCGCCGCTCGCCCCGCCCGCCACGCTGACCGCAGCACCGCCCGGCACGGCGCCGAGGTTCTTCTTCAGGTGCTTCTTCATCGGCGCTTCACCTCGCGGCGCATGAGGCGGTCGAGGCGCGTCAGCAGGGCCTGGCGCTCGGCACGCTGCCTGCGCCGCTTGCGGCGGGCATCGCGGATGATCCTGCAGGCGAGGGCGGCGGGCATGAAGGTGCCCCACAGCCGCCACCCGGTCGAGGCGTCCGAGTCCGTGGCGTTGGCAATGCCGAGGATGGTCAGCGCGATGAGCAGGACCCGGTCCGTCCCGTCCATGTGGAGCTTCACTTCGGCTTCCTCTTCCCTGCGTGCCGCTTGCGCCGGTCGCTGCGGAAGTGCCAGGCCAGAAAGCTGATGACGTAGACGCCGATGGCCAGCTCGCGCACGCGGCCCCAGCCGGTGCGGCTCGTGACGGCGTTGCAGACGGTGGCCATGATCAGCACGACCAGGGCGACGACCAGCCACTTGTCCGAGCGCGTCACCTGTGTCCCCGGGCGTGCGCGCGTGCCCATCGGACCAGGACGATCCCGAAGGCGCAGAGGACGAGCGGCGCGACGCCTGCCCACCACGTGCCACGTGGTTTTGAAGGCGAAGATCCCGATCAGGCCGAGGATTTCCGCAAGGACGGCGCCGCAGAGGGTGACCCGGGCCGCGCCCCGCTGCACCGCGGCGTTCACACGCGGCGGGTGCGTGCCGTCGCGGCGCTGCTTGTACCGGCCGTAGAAGGCCGGCCCGATCAGGGCGGCGAAGAGGAGCACCAGGAACGGCCCCTCTGCCCCGTCGGGCAGCAGGGCGGATATGAGGCTCCCGGAGCCTCTGCCGCTGTGGGCCGGGGTCATCACGTGCTGTCTTTCCGCTCGATAAGCCCCCGGCTGTCGATGTGTCCGGGGGACGCTAGGCGGCGGGCCGGACGCGGCGGAAATTGATCATGGGTGTTCGTTGCATGTCTCACACGGTTCGCCGGCCGAGCGCCTCGATCGCGAGTAGACGCAGCAGACCCGCAAGATCGCCCGACACCCGCAGTCGCCGCAGCGACAGGCCGCTCTTCCATCGCGTCGGTGAGTTCAGCGCGTAGCGTGCGGCTCGGTCTCCGATGCAGCCGGTCTCGCGCAGGTGGACGCCCTGTGCGGTTACTTGACGCCGTCGGCCGGCCGTCTGCCCCGCGGCTGGCCGGAAGTTCCCCTGTGGATGCCGTCGATGGGCGAGCGCCTCGACGCTGCCCTCGCGCTGGATGCGGCCGGGGCCACGGGCCCCGACCAGCGGCTGCTGCGCATCCTGCTCCGCGGCGACCAGGCCGCGTTCGAGCAGGCGCTGCACGAACGGCTCGTCACCCACCGAAGCGCCGCCGGTGAAGAGGCCGGGCCCGAGAGCCTGCTCCCCCTGGGCGCGATCGCTCTGTCCGTGCTCGCCTGCAGGTCCACGGCTGGGACCTGCACGGCGACCTCTGCCTATCTGCCTGCCTCACTCCTGCAGGCGCCCGCCCCGGCTCCGAGCCCGTCCTGAATTACAGGTGGGCGGTGAGGAGATTGGCGTCGAGCAGGCCCAGGTCGGCGGTGCGGTCGGCGCGGGCGTAGCCGGTCAGTATCCGTTTGGCGGCGATCATTGATTCCTGGGAGCGGCGGCCGAGGAGACGCGTCCAGGCGGTGACCGCGCGGTCGAGGCCCTCTTCGGGCACGGTTTCGTGCAGGAAGTCGATCCGGTGCGCGGTGGCAGCGTCGAACTCGCGGCTGGTCAGCATGAGTTCACGGATGCGGGAGACTCCGACCTCGGTGATGAGGCGGCCGGTGGCGCCGCCCCATGCGGGTGGCAGTCCGAGGCCTACTTCGGGCATGCGGTAGCGGCTGGTGTCGGCGCCGACGCGGAGGTCACAGTAGGAGACGAGGGCGAGGCCGGCACCGGTGACCCGGCCGTGGAGGCGCGCGATGGTGATGGCGTCGGTGGTCTCCAGGGCCTGACAGAGCCGGAAGCCCTTGTCGACGATGCGGCGCAGGGCCGCGCCGGTCGGGTCGGCCTTGCGTGCGTCGGCGAACTCGCTGCGGTCGGCTCCCAGGCAGAAGTCGTCGGCCAGCGAGGACAGGACCAGGACCTTCACGTCGGTGCGCTCGGTGAGGCTGTCGAGCAGTCGCAGGAGGTCGTCGATGGCGGCGACGTCGAGGACGGCGTCCGTGCGGCCGGCGTGGAGCCGGGCGTGCAGGACGGGCCCGTCCTGGTCGAGGTGGAGGGTTTTGTAGCCGTCGGAGGGCTGGAGGTGGTCGGTCATGCGAGGGTGAGGTCCAGGTTCAGGAGGCGGCGGAAGGCGACGCGGGGCGCCCAGGTGGGCGGGCGTACGAGGGTGAGGCGGGGGATGCGGCGGGTGAGTTGGGTGATGAGGGTCTGTGCTTCCAGGCGGGCCAGGGGGGCGCCGAGGCAGTAGTGGACGCCGCCGCTGAAGGCGAGGTGGCCGCCGGGGTTTCGGTGCGGGTTGTAGGTGGCGGGGTCGGCGTGCCGGTGCGGGTCGTGGTGGGCGGCGCCGATCAGGAGGTGGGCCATCTCGCCCTCACGGATGTCGCGGCCGGCCAGGCGCATGTCGTGGGAGGCGACGCGGCTGATCACATGGGTGGGCGGGTCGTAGCGCAGGCTCTCCTCCACGGCGCCCGGGACGAGTTCGGGGTCGGCGGCGACCGCGTCCCAGTGCAGGGGGTGTTCGACGAGGTGGAGGACCGCTTGCGACAGCAGGGTCGCGGTGGTCTCCAGCGCGGCCAGCAGGACGAAGCGGGCCAGGTGGTAGACCTGGTGGTCGGCCTGGTCGCGGTCGGTTTCGAGGGTGTCCCAGGTGCGGATCCACTGCGAGACGGGGTCGTCTCCCGGGCGGGCGCGGCGAGCGCGGACGAGGTCGGTGAAGTACGTGCGCAGTTCCACGGTTGCGGCGTCGGAGCGGGCGAGCTGACTGGCCGTCGGCAGGAGTTCCTGGGTGAACACCTGGTCGTGGGTGAGCTCGCGCAGCCGGGGCCAGTCGGCGCGGGGCAAGCCCAGCCAGTGTCCGACCGTGGCGATGGGGAGCTCCTCGCCGACCAGGGCTGCGAAGTCGGCCTCCCCGTGGCGGAGTTGTTCGTGGAATGTGTCGAGGAGGCGGTCGGTGGCTGTCGTGATGACGGGGCGGAGACGGCCGATGGCGGCGCGGTCGAAACCGTCGGCCGCCCGGCGTATTCGGGCGTGTTCCGGCCCGTTGAGGTTGGGCAGGGCGTGGCTCATCTCCTGCGAGGACGGCGCGGCCCAGCGGGTGCCTGGGCCCTGCCGCTCGCGCCAGCGCCGGTCGGGTTCGCACCACTGCCGGTCGCGCAGGACCTGGTCGCACTCGGCGAACCCGGTGACCAGGTGGCCGCCCCAGGGTGCGGGGCTGACCGGTCCTGATGCAGCGAGTTCGGCGTAGTGAGGGAGTGGATTTGCCTGCCCCTGGGGGGTGCGCAGGCGCGAGAAGACTCTGACGGTGGCGCGGCGAAGATCCTGCGGCAGTACGGCGATTCCCACTGTGCTCCTTTCCGAGCATCAGCCGCCATGAATACCCACAAGATCATTTGAGTATCCAATGGCACCGCAGGAAAGTGGAGTTGCCTGCGTCACTCGCCCCTGGTCCATGCCACGAAGCGGCTGAACAGTCCCGCCTTGCGCTTTTTGCCCTGGCCGGACTCGTCCTCGACGCCGGCTCCGGTGGAAGCGGAGGCGGCCGGTTCGGCCGCGGGCGGCTGGAGGCCGGGCGTGGGCCGGGACACCGCCGGGGCGGCGGACTCGTACGGGGCGGAGGCGGTGGAGACGGCCCGTGGGGAGAAGCGCACGGGCAACGCGGCCAGCGCGCGGCTCCACGGCGAGGGCACCCAGTCGAGCGCCGAGAAGGGCCTGTCGAGCTCCAGGTCGGGCAGCCGGTTGAGCAGGCACTCGACCGCCGTCACCGCGATCAGCAGCGCCGGGTCCTTCGCCGGACACGCGTGGGGTCCCGCCCCGAACGCGAGATGGGCCTTCGAGTTGAGCTGGGCCCGGTGCTCGGTCAGCCGCGGATCCGTGTTGGCCGCGGCGAACGAGATGAGCACCGGATCGCCGGCCCGCAGCCTCCGCTCGCCGAGTTCGATGTCCACCGTCGGGTAGTGACCGGCGTAGTTGGCGATCGGCGCGTAGGACCACAGGGCCTGGGAGACGGCGTCCTCGACCGGAAGGCCGGTGGGCCAGTCCTCCCCCAGGTACAGGGCGGCGCTGGTGCCGATGGCCGCGGCGAGCGGGGCGGTGCCGCCGGAGAGCAGCGTGACGAGCTGCTGGAGCACGGCCTCGTCGGCCTCGGCCCGGTCGCTGGTGAGGAGGGTGTGCTGGCGGATCAGCTCGGTGGTGAGGTCGTCGCCCGGCCGGCGGTGCTTGAGCGAGATCAGCTCGGCGAGCGCCTGGCCGAGGATCTGGTCCGCGCCGGCGGCGCCCTCGAAGATGCCGGAGATCCCGGTGATGACCCGGTCGCCGATCTCGGGAGGGCAGCCGAACAGGTGGGAGAAGACCAAGAGGGGCAGGGGGCCGGCGTACTCGGCCATGAGCTCGGCGCGGCCGTGCCGGTCCGAGCTGAAGCCGCTGATGAGGTAGTCGGCGGAGGCCTGGGTCTGGCGGATCAGCGCACGCTCGTCCACGGTGGCCAGGGCAGCGGTGACGGCCTGGCGCAGCTTGGCGTGGTCGGCACCGTCGGCGAACAGGGCGTTGCGCCGCCAGGCCATCATCGGCAGGGCCGGGCTGTCGGCCGGCACCCGCCCCTCGTTCAGCGCGTTCCAGCGGCGCGCGTCGCGCGGGAAGGTGGCCGGGTTCTGCAGGATGTGCAGGGCGGCGTCGTAGCTGGTGACGAGTTCGACCTCGACGCCGGGGGCGATGTCGACGGGCGCGCTGGGCCCGGCCTGTCGCAGGTGCGCGTAGTAGGCCTCGGGGTTGGCCGCGAAATCGGTCCCGTACAGCTGGGTGTTGCCGCCCTGGGCGTGCGCCGGGCAGCCGGGCGGTATCAGGCGGGGGTCGGTCGGCTGGGACATGCAGGGGCTCCTAGGCGGCGAGCTGGGTCATGAGGTGCTGCACGAGGGTGATCAGTGCCTCGGCGGAGGAACGCTCGTCGCGTACGTCGCACCGCACGATCGGGGTCTCGGGGTGGAGGTTCAGTGCCTCGTGCACCTCCTTGAGGGCGTACTCGGTGCCGCCCGCGAAGGAGTTCACACCGACCGTGTAGGTGAGTCCGAACGACTCGACGAGGTCGAGGACGGCGAAGGACTCGTCGATGCGCGCGGGGTCGACCAGGACGAGCGCGCCCAGTGCGCCGCGCGAGAGGTCCTCCCACATTTCGGTGAACCGCTCCTGGCCGGGCGTGCCGAACAGGTAGAGGACCAGGCTGTCGGAGAGGGTGAGGCGGCCGAAGTCCATGGCCACGGTGGTGGTCGTCTTGTTCGGTGTGCTGGTGAGGTCGTCGAGCCCCACACTGGCCATCGTGATCTGCTCTTCGGTCCGCAGCGGTTTGATCTCCGAGAGACTGCCGATGCAGGTGGTTTTCCCCACGCCGAAATGGCCCACGATGAGCACCTTCACGGCCTGGCTGACAGAGGGATCCAGGTACACGTCACACTCCGAATTTCTTCTGCAGGCCGGTGCGCACAGCACGGACGAGGTCGATGTCCACCAGCTCGGCGGCCGGGACCGGCTGGCGGACGTCGAGCAGGCCGGCCTCCGCGAGTTGGGCCAGCAGGATGCGCACGACGCCGATCGGGAACCGGGTGTGGCCGGCGACCTCGGCGACGGACAGGACCCCGCCGGTGACCACTTCCATGACCCTGCGGGCCTCGGGCGTCAGGGCGCGCAGGGCGGCCTCGGACCCGTCGGCAGAGGTCACCATCGCGGTGTGCTCGAATTCGTGCTCGGGGGGCAGGGACCGCCCGTTCGTGATCACGAAGAGCGGGACGAGGTCGGACGTCAGCTCGAGGTCCGGACCGCTGGGCTCAGACATTGCCGGGCACCCTGCCGGCCCCGGCAGAGGCCGCGATCCTGAGCTCTGCCGCATGCAGCTGGGACGTCAAGTGCTCGATGTTGCAGTCGTGGTCGGCCGAGGCCGCCAGGAGCGCCCCGTCACCGGCGGCGATGAGGAAGATCCACCCGTGCTGGAACTCGATGGCCGTCTGCTGCCACGCCACGTCCGCGGTCGCGCCCGCGAACTGCGCGGCGGCCCGGCTGTTGGCGTGGATGCCGGTCATGGCCGCCGAGATCCGGTCGGCGAGATCGCGCGGCAGGCCCGAGGTGCCGCCGCGCGGCAGTCCGTCGCCGCCCAGCAGCACCGCGTGGCGGGCGCCGTGCACGTCGGCGAGCGCCACATCGAGCTCCTTGAGCACATCGGCCGTCTCCTCACCGGGCGCCGGCTCGGGGCTGCCGCGCCGGCCTGCCTGCGGACCGTCCACGCGAGGTGCGGACGTCATGTTGTGTCCCAGCCGGGCCACCAGACGGTGCATGCGGTAACTGATCTGCTGCATGTCCACATGGGGTTCCGCGGCCGCCGCCAGATAGGCGCCCTGACCGGCTCCGATCAGGAAGATCCAGCCGTGCTGGAACTCGATGATGGTCTGCGTCCAGGACGCGGCCGGCGCGGTTCCGACGAAGGGCGCCGTGGCCCGGCTCAGGGCCTGGATACCGGACATGGCCGTGGAGATGGTCACCAGGTCCCGCTCGCCGAGGCCCTCGGTGGATGCACGGGGCAGGCCGTCGGCGGACAGCAGGACCGCATGGCGCGCGCCGGGCACGTTGTTAACGATGTCATCGAGCATCCATGACAGGTCGGAGGTGCTCACCGCTCATCAGACCCTTCGCCCAGGGGGGACTCATCGGCGCGGGCTTCAAGGGTGCCGCGCTGGAACGCACCCAGGCCCCGGCTGGATGCCCGCGGCCCTGTCTGCGTGGCCTCGTCCACCGGACGGGGCGCGCGGACTGCTGCCGGGGAGGCCGTCGGCGTCTGCCGGGCAGCGCGCTTGGGCAGTCCGTGCGCGGTGCGCTGGGGAGCGACCCCGGACGGGCCCGGACCCTGCCGTACGGGTGCAGGGTGGGGGGCGGGGGCGGGAGCGGGAGCCGGCGCCGCGGCCTTGGGGGTCGCCTCTTCCATGGTCCACAACTCCTCGGGCAGTCGGACGACGGCCCGCACTCCGCCGTAGCGGGAGACCCCGGTGACGTCCACCTGGAAGCCGTGCTGACGGGCGATCAGGCCGATCACGGGGAAACCGAACTTGGGCTGCGTGCCCAGCTGCTGCAGCCGCGGCGCCTCGTCGCCGGAGAGCAGGGCGGTCGCCCGCTGCCGGTCCTCGTCGTTCATGCTGACGCCGGCGTCGTCGATGACGATGCAGAGGTTGCCCTGGACACGCTGGAACGTGACCTCGATCGGAGCGTCGTGCTGCGAGAAGCTCGCCGCGTTGTCCAGCAGCTCGGCGACCGCCAGGGCCACCGGGGTGACCGCGGACGCCTTGAGGGCGAGGCCGCTCTGCTGCATGATCGACACGCGCTGGAAGTTGCGGATCTGGCCCTTCGCGTTCTGCACGACGTCGTACACGCTGGCCGGCCGGTTGCGGCGGCCCAGCGGCGCACCGCACATCACCGCGATGCCCTGTGCCTTGCGTGCCATCTGGGCGTTCGCGTGCGCCACGTCGAGGAGGTCGCTGAGCACCTCGTGGCCGCCGTGCTTGCGCTGCACGGTGTCCAGCAGGGCGGTCTGTTCGGCCGCAAGGCTCTGCAGGAAGCTCGCCGCGCCCTTGAGGACGCTCTTCGTGCTGTCCTCCGCGGCCTCGCGCGCCCCGGCGATGACGCTCTCCCGCTCGGAGCGGGCCGCGGCCAACTCGCCCTGCTGGGCCGCGAGTTGCGCGGTGGCGCGGCTCAGCTCCTGTTTCTGCGCGGCCTCGGCCTGGCGTCTCTTCGCGGTCACCGCTCGGTTGCGGGTAATGAGTGCGACATTCGCGGCGACGGATATCAGCGCAATCGCACCCAGGGTCCACACAAGTGCGTGGGTCATGGACACCTCTCGTGGCACGGGCAGGAGGAACTGGCGACCCGTACCCCCGCTCTCACCCCGCAGGCACGTGTCAAGTCGGCACGCTGGATGAGTTGATCAAGATCGCCGCCGGGATGCTATCAGGACCGTTTCGCCTCAACCTGCCTGCCCAGCACCCCTGTTGGAAGATTCCGTTTGACCCGCCCGGCACCCGAATGATCCCAGCCACACACCCACCAGATTTCAGCCAGGTGTGCCCGCGCGGCCCGGGAGGATTCCTGCCTCGGCGCTCACGGCAAGCGGCGAGATGACCGATCGGCACCTTTCACGGCCGCCGTGGACGAGGGCAGGGGGCCTCGGTGAGCAGCCTGCCCCTGGCGGTCTTCGGCAACAGCATTCGGATCGGTCCGGACGGCAGAGGGCAGGCCGGGAAGAGCTCCATCCGCCCCGGGGACCCCATGGCGTGGACCGTCATGCCGGTCCACTCCTCGATGCGTGGCTGCGTCAGTACGTCGGCGAACGCGTTCTCGTCCAGCCGCAGGACGGCCGAGGTCTGGAGGCGTACGGTGCCGCCGCCGGTGAGCGGCACGCTCCGGCGGGCGTCCTCGGCGCTCCCGCGGCGCAGCGGCATGAAGGTGTTCATGGCCGCATCCACGCGGCGCTCACGGCGCCCGGAGCTGGCCCGGCGGTGTGCCGCGTCGTCCTCGTCGCGCCACCGCGCCCTGTGTTGGCCGTTGCTCTCCCCGATTCGCTGTCTTTCATGGGGTGCGTCGGAGTGTGTGCCGGCTCCCCGGGGTGGCTGGGTTCCTGGGGGGTTACGGCGAGGTGCGGGGGCGGCGCAGTTCGGCGGGGCCCTGGCCGTACCAGCGGTGGAGGGCGCGGCGCAGGGAGCGCGGGTCGGTGTAGCCGGTGCGGGTCGCGATCGACTCCACGGTCAGTGAGGTCGCGAGCAGCTGCTCCACGCGCCGCCGGCGGGCGCATTCCAGCTCCGTGCGCCAGGTGGTGTCCTGTTCGTGGAGGCGGCGCTGCACCGTGCGGGGTGACATCCCCAGTCTGTGGGCGATGTGGGTGAGGCTCAGTTCGGCCTCGCCGCGGAAGCGGTCGAGCCACGACAGCACAGTGCGGGAGGTGGCCACCCTGGTGCGTGCGTGGTCGCGCAGGATGGCTGCCAGTACCGGATCCGCCCGCGGCAGGGGCCGGTTCGTGTCGGCGGCCGAGAAGGTGACGGAGGGCGTCTCCGCGCCGAACGCGATGTTGCGGGTGCCGTACGTCTCGGCCAGGTGCCCGTGCCGGCGCGGCGCAGGGCCGGTGAGGGTCACCCGGAGCGGGGTCAGCGGGCGGCCGGCGCCCGAGGCGGCCGCGGTGAGGATCATCGACACGGCGAACTCGGCGATGATCGGGAAGATCGGGTGGCTGGCGAACCGGCCGTGGAAGGTGACGGTGAGTCCGGCGGCGTCGTGCACCGGTGTGAACGACTCCGACGGGTCGGTGACGACTGCCGCGTGGCGGTCGGCGTGCTCGAATGCTTCCGTGAGCGTATCGGCGCTGGTGAACAGGTAGTCCCACACGCCGAGCGAGCCGGGGCGCCACAGCCGCCAGGGCAGCGAGCCGCCGCCGAGGTCGCGCAGCTGAGCCGCCCACTCCTCCCATATCCGTACGAGCGAGGCCGAGGGCAGCCGTACGGCCTCGTCGTCCAGGCTTGCCAGCCCGGCCACCTTCGCCAGCCGGCTTCGGTCCAGTCCCGCCGCCTGTCCCGCGCGCAGCAGCAGCCGCGTCACGTGCGGGGGAACGGTTCCGGCCGGAACCCGGCCGGATGCGGACACGCCCGGACTCTATTCCAGGCCCTGGCCGGGGACAACGCTGTATTGCGCCGGGAGGCCCCGGCCGGGTGGATGCGGTGCGGTGCGGTGCGGTGCGTGCGGTCCAACTCGGCCCGCGGTCATGGGTGATAGGGGTGCCGTCGTCGGCTTCGGCGCCTGCGTGCCGTTGCCGCTACGGCCTCTTCTGCGCGGTACGGCGGTAGTGCTCGGCGATCTCGTCGCTCGTGGTCAGCCACACGCCGCGGTGCCCGCAGATGTACGCCAGCGCCTGCGCGAGGTATCTGGTCCTGAACGCCTGGCCGATGACGAACGGGTGCAGGGCCAGCGCCATCACCCGGCCGCTGTCCGCCGCATCGGCGTAGAGCTGGTCGAACTGGTCCTTGACCAGCTGCAGGAAGTCCGGACCCGTCATGCCGTGCAGGGTGAACAGTGCCAGGTCGTTCAGTTCGACGGAGTACGGCACGCTCAGCATGCCGGGCTCGTTCAGCAGGAACGGCTGGTCGTCGGCGGTCCAGTCGAGCACGTAGTCCAGGCCGAGTTCGGCGAGCAGCCGCGGGGTGTGGAAGGTCTCGGTCAGTGCCGGGCCCATCCAGCCGCGCGGGCGGCGCCCGGTGGCCTTCTCGATCGTGGTGACGACGTCGGTGAGGTACTCCCGCTCCTCCTGCGGCGTCATGCCGGCCTGCAGGACGGAGTTGGTGCGGCCGTGCGCGAGCCAGGCCCAGCCGCGGGCCCGGCCGGCTTCGATGATCTGCGGGTAGTGGGTGGTGACGTCGGAGTTGAGCAGCACACTGGCCCGGACGCGGTACCGGTCGAGCGCCTCCATCACCCGCCAGATGCCGACCCGCGGGCCGTAGTCCCGCCAGCCGTGGTTCAGCGCGTCCGGCACCAGGCCGGCCGTCCCCTCGTTGAGGCTGGTGGAGGGCACGCCGAGCGTGAAGTGCTCGATGTTCAGGCCGACATAGAACGCGACCCGGGCCCCGTTCGGCCAGCGGACGGGCTCCCGCTCGGTGATCGGGCTGTAGTCGTAGAGCTCGTTGTCCATGACTCAGGCTTCCTCTCGGTGCGGGTGCGCCGCGGCGAGGCGGACGAGCATCTTGCCGGTGTTGGCGCCGCGCAGCACGCCGATCAGCGCGGCGGGCGCCTGTTCCAGTCCCTCGACGACGGTCTGCCTTGTGCGCAGGACGCCGGCGGCCAGCCAGGCGGTGCCGCGTCCGATCCACTCGGGGTGCAGGTGCGTGTAACCGCCGACGAGCATGCCGTGCAGGCTCGCGTTCTTGGACGACAGGACGAACAGGTTCGCCGGGCCCCGCGGCGGCTCGGTGGCGTTGTAGGTGCTGACCGCGCCGACCATGGCGATCCGGCCGCGTTCGCGCAGGGCGCCGATGGCGGCTTCGAGGTGATCGCCGCCGACGTTGTCGAAGTAGTAGTCGATGCCGTCCGGGGCCACCTTCGCGAGTTGCTCGCACAGGGGCGCGGCGCGGTGGTCCAGGCCCTCGTCGAAGCCGAGTTCGGCGACAAGCGTCCGCGCCTTGTCCGCCCCGCCCGCCGAGCCGATCACCCGCGCGGCGCCCAGCTCGCGGGCGATCTGGCCCGCCACACTGCCGACCGCGCCGGCCGCGGCCGACACGAACACCACGTCCCCCGGGCGCACCGGGGCGACCTCGGTGAGCGTCGCGTACGCGGTCAGGCCGGTGGCGCCGAGCACGCCGAGGTATGCGGGCACAGGTGCCGCAGCGGTGTCGACGACGCTCGCCCCGGCCGCGTCCACGACGGCGTAGTCGCACCAGCCGGAAAAGTGGGTGACCGTCGCACCCACGGGGACCGTCTGCGCCCGGGAGACGACGACCTCGCCGGCGGCGGCCCCGTACAGGGCGTCCCCGGGCCGCAGCGGCGGCAGATACGGTACGCCCTTCATCGCCTCGCGCATGTAGGGGTCGACCGACATCCAGGTGTTGCGCACGAGGAGCTGTCCGGGACCGGTCCGGGGCAGGTCGGTGCGCACGAGCTGGAAGTCGTGCGGGCGCGGGGTGCCCACCGGGGTGGCGGCCAGCTGGACCTGACGGTTGATGACGGTGGTGGGGGTGGGGTGTGTGGTCATGCGGGGGTCACTTCCTTGGGCGGTGCGGGGGTCTCGGACAGCTCCTTGGACCCGGCCGTTCCTGTCGTCTCCGTCGTCTCCGTCGTCTCCGGTTTTCTGCCGGTGGCGGGGATGTGGCGGAGTGTGGCCAGCACGATGGCGGCTGCCACGACGGCGACGCCGGCGCTGACCGCTGCCGCGGCGGCGAAGCCGGACAGGAACGCTTCCCGCGCCGCCTCGACGAGCCGGCCGGCGAGCGGGGCGGGCAGGCTCTCGGCGGCTTTGACCGCGGTGCCGAGGGTGTCGTGCGACGCGGCGGCCACGTCGGCGGGCAGGCCCGGCGGCGCGCCGGCGGTGATCTCCTCGCGGTAGACGGCGCCCGCCAGGCTGCCGGGGACGGCGATGCCCAGCGCCAGGCCGAGGTCGTACGCCGTCTGCCCGGTGGCGGCGGCGGAGCCCGCCTTCCCGGGCGGGGCGGCGCCGACGGCCAGGGCGGTGCCGAGCACGCTGACCGGCCCGACTCCCAGCATGATGACGGTCATTACTGCCGCCGCTTCGACGGGGCGCTCGCTCACCAGCGCCAGCAGATAGCCGGCCAGCGAGACGGCCGAGCCGAGGGCGATGACGTACGCGGGCCGCAGCCGGCGCGCCAGCAGCGGGGTGAGCTGCGAGCCGGCGAGGAACGCGGCGGCGGAGGGCAGCAGCCACACCCCCGCGGTCACCGGGCCCATCCCGCCGACCAGTTGCAGGTACTGGGGAACCAGGTACTCCACACCGTTCAGTGCCAGCATGCCCAGGAAGAGGACGGCGAGCGCGCCGCTGAACGCCCGGTCGGCGAACAGGCGCAGATCCAGCATCGGGGATTCCAGCCGGCGCTGTCTGCGCACGAACAGGACGGCGAAGACGACGCCGCCCACACCGACCGATACGTCCAAGCCCTGCCGGCCCAGCTCCGCGACGCGCTTGACGGCGTAGACGACCGGCAGGATGCCCAGGAGGAACAGCGCCGGGCTCACCAAATCCATCCGCCCGGCGGCCCGGTCGCGGTACTCGGGCAGCAGCACCGGACCGGCCACGAGGACCAGCACCATCACCGGGGCACCAGCCCCCACCACAGTGCGCAGCAGCCCGCCCAGCACCGGTCCCAGCCTGATGCCCAGCGCCAGCGCGGTCGCCCACACCGAGATGGCGCGGGTGCGCTGAACCGGATCGGGAAACATGACGGTGATCAACTATAGCGTCGAGGGCAGGATCGCGGCCCCCGCGATACCGAGGACCGCGCGCGCCACGATGAGCAGCCCCGGGCCGGCGGCGTGCGCCGCGGCCAGCATCATGAACTCCGCGCCCAGATAGGCGCCGGCGTCGAAGAGCAGCAGCCGGCGGCGGCCGATGCGGTCGCCGAGTGCGCCCATCACCACGAGGAACCCCGCGGTCATGAAGCCGTAGGCATCGGTGACCCACAGGAACTGGACACTGCTCGGGCGCAGTTCGGCGGTCAGATCGGGGGTGGCCAGCCACAACACGCCGAGATCGGCGGTGAGTAGCACGGTGGGCAGCAGCAGAACACTCAGTCCCACCCACTGCCGCAGGCCCGCCCTTGAAGCCCCGTTCCGGGCAACGTGTGTGTCCATGCCACGACGCTACGAAGGGGGAGGGCGCGGCAAGGAGGGCCGAAGGCGCCACGACGCGGACCGAACGCGCCACCTCCGGCGCGCCGGCCTCCTGACCGGTGCTCGCGGTCAGTTCGCGGTCGGTTCGCGGTAAGGGGGCCTGCTTGTGGAGGGGGTCCGCTTGTGGCCGGGCTTGCGGCGGTGGCACGGAGAGCGAGACGCCAGATCCGCGGGCCGCGAGCCGCGGGTGTGCGGGTGTGCGGCACCAGAGAGCCTCTGGAGGGGCGTCGGATGTGGGCTGTGGGTTCGTGCCACCGGCCTGGCCCGGCAGGCGGCGTCGCGGTCTGCTCCGCCGGCGCGACGTCGAAAGGCGGGGCCCCGCGCGGCGTGCGAAGCGGTGCGCGGGGCCCTTCAAGGATGTTGCGGTGTGTTCGTGCATCCTGTCGACGCTCGAAGTCCTGGCCAGCACCGACGTGTTTGGGGCAGGATGACGTCCGAGCGTCCCACCCGGGAACGCTCGTGGAAACCGAGCCGATCCGCCACGGAACGGCTCGAGTGATGTGAAGGACTGACGTATGGCCAGCGGCACCGTGAAGTGGTTCAACAGCGAGAAGGGCTTCGGCTTCATCGAGCAGGACGGCGGGGGCCCCGACGTGTTTGCCCACTACTCCAACATCTCCGGCAACGGCTACCGCGAGCTCACCGAGGGCGAAAAGGTCAGCTTCGACGTCACCCAGGGCCAGAAGGGCCCGCAGGCCGAGAACATCGTGCGCGGCTAACCCTCGCCCGCACCAGCACGGGGCGTCCACCAAAACGGTGGGCGCCCCGTCCTGCCTTTTCTGCCCTTTCTGTCTTGTCTGTCTCGTCTGTCTTTGTGGGCGCTCCAGCAGCTGTCGTGCGCGCACTAAGTACTGCCGGAGCAGCGGGCCCGCGCAGGACGGACGGGGCGTGAGCCCGGCCATCACCGCCGTTGCTCCGTCCGCAAGGGAAGGCCGCGACGGCACAGGGCGCGCAGAGCGAGAGGGACGTGACGCTGTCCTCACAAGGGGGCCGGCCGTCGATGCCCGGCCCCGTGCCGTGCCGTGCCGGCTGCCGCAACGGATCGCTTGGCGTGCAGGCTGCACGAGCGGGTTCCGGGGCGTCCCCGTTCCCGCGGCCGCAATGCGCGTCTACGCCGTGCGGGTTCTCCCTTTGCCTGTGCGGCGCGTTGATCCAGTGGTCCGACGAGCCGGCCTCACGCTGTCGGGGTGCAGCGCCGTCGATCAGGGAGCTTCCTCATGGCCTTCGGAAGGTGTGCGGCGGCCGCAGTCGCCGGTCTCCTGGCAGGGCTCGGCGGCACGCAGGCCGTCGCCGTACCCCAGGACCTCGTATTCCGGACCACCGACCCGGACCCGGTCGCGGCCGGCGGCCATTACACCGTGCGCCTCACATGCCCCCATGCCGACGACGTGGTCGACATCGAGCGGGACTTCCCGCTCGTCGGCGTGACTGCCAGCTCCCACGGGAAGCAGGGCACCTACGGCCCCTATACGGTCCCCGCCGACACACCCCCCGGGGAGCACCTCTTCGACGCCTTCTGCGTGAGCCCGAGCGGAGCCGAGACCAGGGCGAACCTGGTAACCGTGAACGTCGAGGCCGCCGCATCCCCCACCCCCACCCCAACCCCGACCCCGACGGTCAAGCCCATTCCCACGCGGTCCCCCGCGGCGTCTCCCACCGACACCCCCACGCTTCCCCCGCGGCCGACCGGCACCTCGTCCCGGTCGGCCGCGCCGCTGCCCACACCCCCGAAGGGCGGCACCGGCAGTCACCCGCGCCTGGCGGAGACCGGGGCGTCCACCATGCGAACCGCCGTGGGAGGTACGGCCGTTGCACTGATCGCCGCGGGCTCGGCGGTACTGCTGCTCGTGCGCCGCCGCAACCGCCGGCACTGACCACCGGTCGGCGTCGTTGCCCCCCTCTGGCGTCGGGGCCGGTAGCGGTGCGGTCGGCTTCGTCCTTGGCCTCCTTGGGGGCCGCGCCGGTCGCCTCGCGGTAGGCATCGAGTCGGCCGTGGCGCAGGGTGCGACGGCGTCATCCCAGTCGACAGTGATCCGGTTTGCGCGGTGTCTTCCATGCGAAGGGGACGGGGCCTGTTCGGTCTATCCAGCGCCGGGCGTCGGGCGGCTGGATACCGAAGGGGCCTCGCGGTCGCGGAAGCCGCGGTCACCGGTGTGGATCAAGCCAGCGACGTGTGCGGCAGGTTGCCCGCTGCCGGTGCCCTGGCCGGTCACGCCGAACTCCCACCGCTTGCCGCCATCGGGACTCTTGCAGTCCAGCAGCCGGCGGGCGACAGGCGGCCGCTCCCCCATCCCCGGCAGCCGTAGAGGAGGGGGCGGGGCCTCGGCCGGCAGGACGCCCTTGCCGTCGGAGCGGTGGGCAGGCGTTCGCCCTCACTGTCGGGTGTACTCCGCAGGTTCTTGGGCTTCTCGGCGTAAAGCGGGGCACCCAGCACCCCTCGGCCAAGATCATTCTTGCCCAATTGTGCAGGCGGGACCATGACCTGACGCCCTGCACGGTGGCGCCGTGCGGGGCGTCGCGACGTACACGTACCCGGAATACGGGGCGGTGCACAGGTCACCCCGCCTGTCTGGCTCCGGTGTCTGCGCCGGCGCATCGCGCGCAGAACGCCTCTTGCTTTCTTGGGTCTTCTTGCTTCTTGAGTCTTCGTGGTCCTGGTGCACCCCGGAATCGCGGCGCCGTTCCCCCCTGTCTCTCTTCTCTCAGCGAGCCGCTCGGCGCGGCGAGCGGCTTCGCGCTCGATGCACGTGGACCGGGTGGTGCGTGCGCCGTGGGCCGGCCGCAGCGCACGGGTGTCTGCACACCCCTCCCGCGAACGGCGTGGCTCGGGCTCCGTGTCCGGACTGTCACGGCCCCGCCCCTGCCCTCCCCGGCGGGCGCAGAGAGCAGGGGGCAGGGGTGGGGGTGGGGGTGGGGCTGCGGGAGTGTCAGCGCAGGTGGACGGCTCCGGTGTGGGCGTTCAGCGTGTAGTGGTGGCCGTGGGCGCGGGCCGTGCTGTGGCCGGCGTCCAGGGCGGCGATGCGCACCCCGTGCCGGTTGATCCAGGCCTGGTAGGTACCGTTCGCCAGCTTGGTGACGTGGGCGGTGGCGCCGTCCGCGAGCCGTACGTCGTGGGTCTTGCCGGCCCGGCTCTTGTGGTGCTTGTTCTGGTGGTCGTTGTTCTTGTGGTCGTTGTTCTTGTGGTGCGTGTGCTTCTTCGCCGGGTGCTGGGGCACGTTCTGCTCGCTGTGCCAGCCGCCTGGGTGCACCACGCCGACGAAGCCGTTCGCCTGGTTGAGCGCATACGTGTAGCCGTGCACGCGCTGGGTCTTGTGCGCGGAGTCCAGCGCCGCGATCCGCACACCCTTGTGCGTGATCCAGGCCTGGTAGGTGTGGTTCGCCAGCCGGGTGACATGCGCGGTGCTGCCGTCGCTGAGCGGCAGCGTCTGGGTACGGCCCGCCGTGGCGGTGTGCTGGGCGGCGGAGGCGGCGGCCGCGGGCCCGGTGGACGCCGGAGCGGCCTCGGCGGTGGCGGCGACGGCGGTCACGGCACCGAGGCCGAGAACGGCGGATGCCAGAGACGTGCGGAGAATACGAGAGGTCTGCATGCGCCGGCCCCTTTCCATGAGTCGAACAAGTCGAGCGAGTCGAACGAGTTGGCTGAGTTGGCTGAGTCGAACGCGTCGTGTGGACCGCGTACTCATGAAGCTAGGCGGCACACATCAAGGCATTCCGCACAGAACATCACAGACATGTGACAGCGCCTTGAAAGTGCGCACATAGGGAGTAACTGCCCGGCTGTGGCGGGACCTTGGCCCCGGCCGGAGAAGGACCTGGAGTCCCGCGCCGCGCCCGGCTCTGCGCCGGCCGGGCCTGCCGGGCCTGCCGTGTCTGCGGGTCCGGGTTCTGTCCGGTGATGCGGCCCAGGGGTGCGTCTGCCCGGCTGCTGGTCCTGGTTGTCGGGGTGCTCCGGTGGCCGCGTGGCTTCGGCGCTGATCCGCCGGGGCTCCCGGGGTGGCTAGGTGACCGGCGTGGCGCCGGTCGCGGCGAGGGACAGGTCCCAGAGCCGGGCCGCCTCGCCGGGGTCGACGGCGTGGGCGCGGACGCCGCCGTCGTCCATGGGGGTGCCGGGGGCGCAGACGCGGGCGACGTCGCAGTCCTCCAGGTAGAGGCCGCCCCGGTGGGCGAGGAGCGGGGACGTGGCGGCCCACAGGCCGGTGGCGGCCCCCTGGGAGGGGGTTTTGAAACCGTCGCCGACGACCGTGCCGTGCTCGTCCACCCAGCCGCGGTCGATCTGCTCCCGGAGTGTCATCTCCCGCTGGAGAGCGGTGATGATCCTGCCGGGGTGCAGGGCGAAGGCCCGCACCCCGTCGCCCTGCCCGACGGCGTCGAGGTGGACGGCGAACAGGGCGTTGGCGGTCTTGGCCTGGCCGTAGGCCAGCCACTTGTCGTAGCCGGTACGAAAGTGCGGATCGTGCCAGCGGATGCCGCTCAGGGCGTGTCCGGCGGAGCTGTTGACGACGACACGCGCGCCGTCCGCGGCGGCCAGCAGCGGGTAGAGCTCGCAGGCGAGGGTGAAGTGCCCGAAGTGGTTGGCGGTGAGCTGGCCCTCCCAGCCGGGCCCGACGCGCCGCTGCGCTGTGGCCATGACCCCGGCGACAGCCATCAGGAGGTCGAGCCGCCCGAAACGGTCGCCGATGTGGGCGCAGGCTGCGCGGACGCCGGCGAGGTCGGCCAGGTCCATGGCAATGACCTCGCAGTTGTTCACCTCCTTCAGCGCGGCACGGGCGGCGTCGGGGCGGCGTGCGGGAACGATGACCCGGGCTCCGGCGGCCGTCAGCGCCCGGGTGGTCTCCAGGCCGAGCCCCGAGTAGCCCCCGCTCACCACGGCCGTCCTTGCGGAAAGGTCGAGGCCGGCCATGACGTCTTCGGCGGTGCTGGAGGCGGAGAAGGGCGAGCCGAGGGGCTGCTGCTGATCGGTGAAGGACATGCCGTGGACGCTACGATCTAGAGCAAGGTCTAGATCAAGTCCGGGAGTGAGCGGCATGACCAGCACCGGGGCTCCTATGCAGTCGCTGGGCATCGGCGAGGTCGCCGAACGGACCGGGCTGAGCGTGCACGCCCTGCGCTTCTACGAGCGCGAGGGCCTGCTCGTCGGGCCTCTCCAGCGCACATCCGGCGGCCGCCGGCGCTACACCGCCCTCGATGTCGACTGGCTGCTGATCTGCGTCAAGCTCCGCGCATCCGGCATGCCCCTCGCCGACCTCAAACACTTCGCCGAACTCGTCCGCCACGGACCGGGCAACGAGGAAGAACGTCTGCGGCTGCTGGACACCCACCGCCGACGCGTCGACGCACAGATCCAGGCCCTGGAAGAGTGCCGGTCCCTCATCGCCTGGAAGACCGGCGTCTACGCCGAACACCTCGCCCGCGGTGAAGCCGGCGGCCTGTGGGACCCGACCGCCTGAGGCAACCGCCCGCCCCGTGCTGCTCCGCACGACAGTGAAATGCCGGCCCCCACGCGGGCGTTCGGGTTCGCCGGGCACCGCTGGAGCCGCACCCGGGCACTGATGCAAGCCACGGCCCGCACCCGGCCGGCCAGATGCTGCCGGGTGCGGCTCGCCGTCCGGGAACGCTGTGACGCTGAGCAGAGCGCCATCCGCGGCCAAGCACCACCCGATCGATCTGCAGCAAGAGCAAGACAGGGGGTGTGTCGCGCAGCTTCTCAGCGGGCGGGGTGCCGTGCGGCGCCGGACTTTCCGGGGAGGGGATGGAGGGCATGGCGGTGACCGCCGTGCCGTGGCCGGGAACGATCACCGGGGCGGGGTGGGGTGGCGGCTGGGGGCGACAGTGGTGGGCGTTGCGCAGGCCGGCTGAAGGGCGTGGCACGGCCTGTCAGTTGTCTGCTCTGGGGTCGCCCGCGTGGCTGAGCTCTCCTACCTGACCGCCGTCCGCGAGTCCTACGACACGGTCGCCGCCGACTACGTCCAACGCGTCCCGCCGCCCGCCGCAATGGACCCGCTGTCCCGCACGATGCCGGCCGGGTTCGCCGAACTCGTGCGGATGGCCGCTCTGGGGCCGGTCGCGGACCTGGGGTGCGGCCCCGGCCGCGTGACGGCGCACCTGGCCGGACTGGGGGTGCCCGCCTTCGGTGTCGACCTGTCGCCGAAGATGGTCGGGCCGGCCAGACGCGCCTACCCAACGCTGCGGTTCACCGAGGGCTCGATGACCGCGCTGGAGACGGGGGACGGCGAACTCGGCGGCATCCTGGCCTGGTACTCCACCCATCACACGCCCCCGCAATGGCTGCCGGCGGTGTTCGCCGAGTTCCACCGCACGCTCGCGCCCGGCGGCCACCTGCTCTGGGGAGACTACGTCGGCAACGAGCGGCTGCAGCCGACCCACGGCTACGGCCGACCGGTGTCCTACGAGTCGTACCTCCTGCCCCTGGACCGCATGGCCGGCCTGCTGGAGCAGGCCGGACTCGCCGTCACCGCACGACTGGAACAGGAACCCGGCAAACGCGTGGCCAGGCCGCACGCCTGCCTCCTGGCCCGCAAGCCCGATGTGATGGGCACTGCCGGGGCCCGTCCCTGAGGCGAGGCCGCCGGGCCGGACCGCCGGCGATCGCCTCCGCCTCCTCCCGGGCCGTTCGGCGGGCGCGGCGAGGGCGGCGAGGTTCCGCCGGCGCGCGGCCCGAGGACTCCCCCGGCGCCCTCACCACGCCCGGCGGCGTCCCATGCATCCGGGCACCCGTTCCCCCGTTCCTCCCTGCCTGTTGACGCCTGCTGCGAGGAGCCCACGGACCAGGACTTCGCAGTCCATCACCGGGCTGTGACTGCCGGGCACGTGGCCAGGACCTGGCCGGTACCCGTCGCGGCCACGTTGCCGGCCGGCCCCAGGCCCTCGCTCCAGGAACTGCCGGTGCCAGGTGGCCGGGTGGTTGGGAGGACGAGGCAGGAAATGGGCGCGCCGGGCCAGGACGTCATTCCAGCGCGCACAGAGGAGGACGTGGATGCGGACCGGGAACCCGGCTTCGGCTTCGGCTTCGGCTTCGGCTTCGGCTTCGGCTTCGGCTTCGGCTTCGGCTTCGGCTTCGGCTTCGGCTTCGGCTTCGGCTTCGGCTTCGGCTTCGGCTTCGGCTTCGGCTTCGGCTTCGGCTTCGGCTTCGGCTTCGGCTTCGGCTTCGGCTTCGGCTTCGGCTTCGGCTTCGGCTTCGGCTTCGGCTTCGGCTTCGGCTTCGGCTTCGGCTTCGGCTTCGGCTTCGGCTTCGGCTTCGGCTTCGGGGACGATCCCGGATCATCCTCTGCTGCCCCCTCTGTCTTCCCTGCTCCAGCCGTGATCTGCGACGGGGCCGGACCGTCCGGCAGAAGGGGCCGTTTCAGGCTTCGGGAAGCCGGTCACGCACCGGGCCGAGGAACGCCGCCGGTTCCCGTGCCGGCACGGCCGGGACCAGCGGTACGTACGGCGGACACGAGCGGACGCGGACGGACGCGGACGGGCGCGGACGGACGCGGACGGCTCACACCCTGCAGACCGGCAGACGCCGCCCGGGTGCTCCGGCACGCCGGGCGGCGAAGACCGCCCTGCCCCCCATCCAGCAGCTGTGCGAGCGGCAGGCGCGTGGGGACGGGCCCGTGGCCGCCCGTCGCCGGCAGGGCCGGATGCCGCCGGGCACGGCGCGCCTGCCCGCGGGGGCCGTCCGGCAGGCCCCCGCGGGCTGTTCGGAGCAACGGCCGCTACAGGTCGAACTCCAGGTGCTCGATGTCGGTGAAGCGGACCTCTTCCAGGCTGCCCGCGCGGCGGCCGCCGTCCTGGAAGTACACCTCGCGCAGCGCGTCGGCCGCGATCCGGCGGAGTTCCTCATCGGAGGCGCCGGCCTGCCGGGCATCGAAGAGGCGGCCGGCGTGGACGGGCGGCAGCGCGACGGTCAGGTGCCGGATGCGGTCCTGGTCGGTGGTGCCGATCGGGGCGGTGTAGCCCATGCGGGCGCGGGTGTCGATGACGAGGCCGTCCGTGCTGGCCGCCTTCTGCCGCGCCTTGGCGCGGACCTGCGGCTGCCAGCGCCTCTTCACCTCGCGTTCCAGGCGCGCGGCGAGATCCGGGCGGGGCCTTTTGATCTGGTCCTTCACATAGCGCTCGACGGTGCGCTGGGAGACGCCCAGCAATTGGGCCGCCTTCCTGGTGCCGCCCAGCTGTCTGACCAGGTAGCGCATCTGCGGGCCCGCCCTCTTCGGTGCCGGGCGCGTGAACGCCTTCTGCACCGCGGCGTCCAGACCATCGGCGAACAGGCTCATCGCCCTCCCCTCCCCTGCTCACCGGTGTCGGCGTCGGTGACGGTGCCGTCCTTGATGTAACGGGCGAGGTTCAGCTCCGGGGCGTCAAACCGCTCGCGGACCTCCTCACCCCACAAAACGGACTGGGTGCCCTCGTGCTTGACCAGGCCGGGGTTGATGCCGAGCCGGAAACCGCCGGGCAGCGGCTTGCCGTCCCGGTAGGGCAGGAAATCCAGCGGACCCGGCCCGCCCGCGGCGTAGACGACACAGTCGGACAGCACCGCAACCGGGTACTGCCCCGTGAACGCCGCATGCTTGACGATCTTGCGGTGCAGGTTGATGCGGGTGCGGGCGATGACCGCCGCGCGGATGTCCGGGCGCCAGGTCGGGCGGGCCAGCGCACGCCACGGCTCGCCCGGCCGCCAGCCCTCCCCGCGGGGACGCTCGCGCAGCTTGCCCAGACCACCCTTCACGGTCGCCTTGATCGCCGAGCCGACGATCGCCAGCTGGGGGTCGCGGTCCCGGTAGCCGTCCATCGCCGCCAGGAAGTCCCCGGGCGGCAGGTCCGCGGCGACGCCGAGGTCGGCCATCGTGGCGAGGTAGGCGTCGCGCAGCCGCTGGTACCAGCCGTCCAGATAGCGGCCGCTGTCGTAGCGCACCCACGCCTCGATTGGGCGGACCTCGTAACCGAGCTCGGCCGCGTAGGCGACGGTCGGGGTCGCATACCAGGCCGGCCCCGTCGGCCGTTCGCCCTTCGGTGTGAACGGGGAGGGCAGCAGCGAACCGTCCAGCTCCACCCACCGGTCCCTGCCGGACTTCACCCTCGACAGATCGACGTGGGAAAGATCCACCAGCCAACTGCCGGGCAGCTTCGCGTCGAAGACCGGGTCCGTGACATGCGCAGGCGCGCCGAGACCGACATGGAGGCCGTTGGCGCCGGCCGCGAAGGCCATATTGACGTCGATGCCGACCAGATGACGCAGCGTGCACTCGGCGTCCGTCATCGGCCGCGCCCAGTCCAGGGCCTCCTCGAACAGCTTCTCTCCCGGGCCGCGGACGTGGAAACGGGGCAGGTCCCTGAGCAGCGGGTGGCCGTCGGGGGCCTCGCACGGCGCCGGATCGACCGGATCCCTGCCCAGCGAGCCGGGATTGTGCTCGGAGTGCCGGATACCGTCGCCGTCCGGACCCGAGGCCCGCGTCGGCGGGTGCAGCGCGGTCATCAGCTCCAGACCGGTCACCGCCGTCGAACCGCGCGGCGTCATCACCCGCGAGGCGTACACGCCCAGCACCCGCGCCAGTTCCGCCGGCGCCAGCTCGGCGGCAGTACCCCAGTGGCGGGCATCCAGGGCGTGCCAGGACGGGATGCACAGCTGCACACACGCCCGCCCAGCACCGGTGGCGGGCCGGTAGATGCGTGCCCACGGCCCGAAACCCCGCTTCGTCAGCTTCCACTCCGCGCGGGCCAGCTGCCTGACGGCCCGGTGGCTGTCCGGGAGACGGCCGGCCAGCCGTTCCTGTTCCGTGAGGGTGGCCGGGAGACCGTAACGCTCCAGGGCGGCTTCGGTGAGCACGAGCAGCGGGTCGGCGTCCCGGCCCGGCCCGGACAGCTTCGGCTGCCCGAGCTCCGCCTCCGTCAGCGTCCACTCCACCAGGGCCGGCATCGACCTGGCGGGCACGTCCAGGACCAGACCGCCGGTGCAGTACGCCACCACCCGCCCCTCCGCATCGACATCGACGACAGCCAGCGGGCCGTTCGCGAACCGCGCACCGGCACCGGCACCGGCACCGGCCACCGCGGTACCGGCCACCGGGGCCGGGGAATCCGCCGCCCGCGCCGGGGTGTTCGCCGCCGGCGCCGGGGAATCGGCCGCCGGGGCCGGGGAGTTCGCCGCCGGGGCCGGCTTCTTCGCACCGGGGCGGCGCGGCGTCGACGACGGCCCGGCGCTCCGCGCCGCACGCCGCGCGGGGCCCGGAGCCGTCCCAGCCCCGGACACGACCGCGGCCGCGGGATCCGGGGCCGAAGCCGTCGCAGCCGGGGCCGCGGGCTGGGGCTGGGGCTGGGGCTGGGGCTGGCGAGTCTCGGCTGCAGTCACGGCCGCAGCCCCGGGGGCCCGGCCCGGGGACAGACTCCGCGCGTGCGCCGGACCGGGCGCGACGGTGAACGCGGCGGACACCGGCGCGCCCGGTTCCGCCGGGGCGGGATAAAGCTCCGCGAGCCGGCCCAGCAGCCGCGCATACGCCTCCCGCTCCGGACCACGCGGCTCCGTCGGCTTCTTCGCCGACTCCCAGCCGGACACCGTGGCCCGCCGCACCTTCAACGCCACCGCCACCTGATCCAGCGTCAGACCATGCGCCACGCGCAACCGCTTGCGCTCCTGCGCGGGCGGCAACGACGCACGCGACGCCACCAGCGCATCGACCGCATCAAACAAATCAGCCCCGGACTCAGCCCCGGACCCGGACTCGGACATGGAACACCTCCCACCCCAGACCCTACCCCACCAACCGCACACATCGCGTACATCGACCGTACGGAAAGCGTACGAACGGGGGAAGGCGGGCTGTTCAGGGGCCGCCCGTGCAGCGCTGTGGCCGCGCACCGGTGGTGATGGCACTTCCCGGCAACGCCGTACAGCTAACGACCGGCACAGACAACGACACCCACGAGCAGGCCACTGCCGCCACCCGGACCGCCCGGACCGCCCGGACCGTCCGGACCGTCCGGGCTGTCCGGGCTGTCCGGGCGGTCTGCGCGCGGAACCCGGCGGGCCCGGCCCCGACTCCCCCTCGGCCCAGCCACACCACCCCTGCTCCACACACCACGCCACCACCGCCCGGCGAAACCACCGGACCGGCACCCGCCGGACCGCTATACGCCGGACCGGCACCCGCCCGGACCGCTATGCGCCGGCCCGTGCCCGCCCGGGCCGGTATGTGCCGGCCCGGCGCCCGGTGCCCGCCGGACCGTGTGCGCCGACGGGGGCCGGCGGGGGCCGCCCGGCCCTCCCCCTGAGCGGTCAGCAGTTGAACTGTCGAGAGGAGTGATCAGCGCGTGACATGCTGCTCACCGGCTCGCGCGTGGCACCGGCCGGTGCCACGCGCGCCCCCGTCCCCCGACCGGTTCCTGCCTAGGTGAGCACCACAGATGAAAGAAAAAGTGAGATTCCCCAGCGTCGTCGGCCCCGAACTGGCCGGAGTGATCGACCTGCCGGAGGGCGAGGTCCGCGGCTGGGGACTCTTCGCGCACGGCTTCACCCTCGGCAAGGACTCGCCGGCCGCCTCCCGCGTCAGCAAGCAACTGGCCCGCGAGGGCATCGGCATGCTCCGCTTCGACAACCTCGGCATCGGCGGCTCCGACGGCGACTGGGGAGACGGCTCCTTCACCGTCAAGGTCCAGGACACCATCCAAGCCGCGGCCTTCATGGCCGAGCGCGGGACTCCCGTGGATCTGCTGGTCGGCCACTCCTGGGGCGGCGCCGCCGCCCTCGCCGCCGCCCGCGACATCCCCGGCCTGCGCGCCCTGGCCACCATCGCCGCACCCGTCGACCCCAGCCACGTCGAGCGCCAGTACGACACGGTCCTGGACCGCGTACTCAGCGAGGGCTCCCACGAATGGTTCGTCGGCGGACGCACCCTCGTCCTCAAACGTGCCTTCGTCGAGGACGTCCGCAAGGCGCATCTGCGCGAGACGATCGGCGAACTGAACCTTCCGCTGCTGGTCGCGCACTCCCCCACCGACTCCACCGTCGACATCGACAACGCCGCGGAAATCTTCCAGGAAGCCCGCCACCCCCGCAGCTTCATCTCCCTCGAAGGCGCCGACCACCTGCTGACCGCGCGGGGGCAGGCGCAGCGCGCCGCGCACATCATCAGCGCCTGGGCCGACCAGTACCTCGACGAGCCACGGCCCTGACCACACCGCCCCACGCCGGGGCCGGCACTTGATCGCCCGCCCCGGCGCACCGACCGGCCCTCGAGCAGACGGGCATCCGCCGCCGTGAGACGTGAACCAGGCCACACGCGGTACACCGTCGCTCCGGTCCCGGCCGGCCCCACCCCCCGCGGCCGGACACGGCACAGCACGCCACCGGCTCCCGAGCGCGAGACACACACGCAGCACTACACCATCGAGCGGCGCGCCAGCCTTCTTAAGACCTGTCGTCAAACTCCCGTCGTCGCCCCAAGGGCGGCCCGACGGCCTAATGGGGCCACCCCTGCTCGAGCGAAGCCGAGAGCTTGGGGAAACGTGCGACCGCAAGGCGCCGGAAAGCCCTCGTAGCGGAGCTACTCAGGCCTTTCGGCAACGCCGCGAGCGTGTCAGACGCCGCCGGGCAGACGGGAGTTTGACGACAGAACCTTCGGCAATGGCGCGGCTTCGCCACCCATGGGGACGGCGTGGCGGAAGTGGCCTTGCAGCCCAAGCCCGCGCACCTTTCCCCCGGTTGAGATGGAAAGGGATCCACCCCGTCCCCGTCTCCGGCACCACCCAATTCGGCGCCCGCGGGCCGCACCAGGACGCACGCGAACAGGATCCCCGCGCGCGACCGGCGAGACGGAACCCCTTGGCCGCAAGCCCTCACGCCCCAAGCCGCCGGCCGAGCAGAAGCGGCATGCGCCCTCGCCCCGACCCGGGACAGGAAGCTCGGCCACAACCGTTCCTGACGTCGTGTGCCAGCACCGGCACCGTCCAGCCACCCATGCCGGTGCGCTCTGCCGGCTACCGGTGAACGGACCGCTCCCGGTCGCCCGCAAGGGAGGGGCCGGCCCGTGCGGGCCGGCCCCTCCCCCCACCTCGAGTTGCCCCAGGCACCTACAACGACGGCAGCGTCTGTGCCGGGGAGACGCCCGGCAGCGACGGCAGCTTCGGCAGACCCTTCAGGTCCGGCGCCGGCAGATCACCACCGAGCACGATCGCAACCACCACATTCACCGTCCCGGTCAACGTCGCCTGCAGCGCCGCGGCCGTCGCCTTCGCATCCCCCGCAGCCGACGCCTTCACCAAAGCGTCCACCTTGGCCTGCAGGTCCGCCGCCGCCTTCGCGACAAGCTCGGCGCCCGGGGCCTGCCCACCGGCACCCGGCGCACCCCCCTTGTCAGCCGCCGCCTTCGCACCGGCCGTCAGACCGTCCAGCGCCTTCTTCACGCCGGCCGCATGCCCGGCGGCCTCCTCCTTGGACAACTTGCCGCCGGGCGCCTTCAGCACACCGGCAACAAGGCCGGTCACCGGCTGCAGAACCGCGCCCGCCCCCGCCAGCGCCGCATTCTGCTTCGCCAGCGCATCCGCCCCCGGAACCGGAGCAACGGACGCACCGGACACACCACCGGCCCGCGAATCCATCACCGACGAGAACGCCGGACCGGCCGGACCGGCCACACCCAACGCGAGCGCACCACACAACACGGCGGACCCCAAGACACCGACCTTCCGGGAAAAACGCATAACCCACCTTTTCGCGATTGCGGTTGACGAGCACTACACCCCGCCACCCTGCAAACACCACACACACCCCGCAACCACAACAACACACCCAGCAACACCCACACAACCCAACAAAAGACCCCCCACCACACAATTCCCAGCCCCACCCGAACCTCCCACACACACAACCAAAAGAATCACCCCCAGAAACCCACCACCCACCACCCAGCACCCACCACCCAGCACCACCCTGGCAAAACCCTCGGACCAGCACCCCCAGAACAACCACCGACCAAAAAACCAGCACAACACCCCAGCCACCCCCACCACAGCGGCCTGCCGACCAGCCGCCACGGCAGCACGGAAGACGGCCAGCCAGTCGGCACTCCCGGCCCTCAGCCACTCCAGCGCACTGCCGGCCGAGGACAGGCCCACAGCGCCGCACCAACCGGCAGCCGGCAGCCGGCAGCCGGAGCACCATGGACCAGTTCCAACCAACCCCAAAACAATCACAGGCAAACAGACACAAGAGATCGTGCAGGCGCTAGCGGTCCCGGTCGGTGCCGAGCAGCCCTGCCTCCACCAGTTCCTCGGGGGTGTCCTCGGCGTCGTACAGGTGCTGTCCGGTCAGTCGGGCCGCGGGCGGGGCACCGGTGTCCGGGCCCGGAACGAGGGAGAGGCGGCGGAAGAGGCGGGCGCCCGCCGGGGTGAGCTGACGGTAGGACAGGTCGAAGGCGGCCGCCACGCGCAGCGCCAACCGAAGATGCCTGCAGCACCGGGCGACGTCGGCTAGAGCGGCCGGATCGGCCTGCGCCCGCTCCGGTCCGACGAGCGTGGTCAGGAACGCGGCCGCCTCGTCGGGACTCAGTTCGCCCAACGGAATGCGGTGCACGCTCTCCAGGCCCGTGAGCATGCGCCGGCTCGTCACCACGACCATGCCCGCTCCGGCGCCCGGCAACAGCGGGCGCACCTGGGCCTCGTCCCGGGCGTTGTCGAGGACCAGCAGGACCCGCTGGTCGGCCAGCAGGCGACGGTACAGTCCGGCGTGTCCCTGGGGCCGGCCTTCGCGAGGTCCCGGTCGGCGACCTGGAGCGCCTTGAGGACGCCGAGCATCAACTCGGCGGGGTCCGGCGGCGCTTCGTCCATGCCGCGCAGGTCCACTACCAGCTGCCCGTCCGGGAACCGGTCCGCGAGGTCCCGTGCGGCGTGGAGGGCGAGCGTCGTCTTGCCCGTTCCCGGTGGGCCGGACACCGCGACCGCCACCGGGTGGGACCGCGCGCTCCACGGTCCGCTGGTCACCTCGGCCAGGCCCTGGGAGGCGACGCGCTCCGCGAGTTTCGTGAGCTGGGCGAGTTCCTGTTCGCGTCCGACGAAGTCGTCGATGCCGCGGGGGAAGGACCGTACGCCCGTGGGGCTGTATCCGGTGCCGCGATCGCCGCGGGCGACCTCCAGGAGCCGGTCCCGGACCGCCCCGCTCGGTCCGAGGCTGTCGGCGAGCGCGGCCACGGTACGCCGTTGCGGCGCGGCCTTCCGTCCCCGCTCCAGGTCACCGATGCCGCGGACGCTGACGCCCGAGGCCTCCGCCAGGCCTCCATGGTCAGCGACGCGGCCGGCCGGAATTCCCGCAGCACCCCGAACTACTCCCGCTCAGCGCCCATCCGGCCCCCTCATCACCGTCAGGCCTTCACGCCAACCCCCGGTCTTGATCACCAAAACAGTACGAGACTTCCGTAACCGGGTTGATGTAGTCCGATGAACTGAACGGAACGTGTTCCCAAGGAAGCGCTCCGCCTCGATGCCCTCTGACTTTCGGCCCGATCTGGCTCTGCCCACGGGCCCGGCACGCGGCGGAGTACGGTGCCAGTACCGGGTGTGTGTCGCATGCCGTCGCCCTTTTCGGTGTCGCTCTCGGGGAATGGCAAGCCGGGGAGCCCGCCGGCTCCCGAGGACGGAAGACCGATGTATTCGCAATCCTCGATTTCCAGCCGTCGCAGCGGTCGCTCGACACCGACCGAAGAGGCACTCTTCGGTCTGACCTGCGTCATCTGCGGCACGGACTACCGGACCACGCCGACCGCGGACGCCTTCGTCGTCTCGCGCGGCGATGAGGGACCGACGCTCGCGTGCCGGGGCGTGTGCGCCCGGATGGCCAGTGGGTCGACCACCGGTCTGGACGAGGCGCCGCTGCCGCTGGCCGAGCGCGTACGCCGCTACGAGGCCGAACTCGCCAGAAGGCAGGCCGCTCAGGCCGAGGACGGCCGACCGGACAGCGATGCATGAGGCCGATGGCCCGCGCCCCGGGTCCTGACCGACCGACCTGAAGGAACAAGGAGCCCAACGGGCAGTGGTCACCCTGACGTTCCCAGCGGCCCACAACCACGTCCCGCCACCGCCGAGGCGACGGAGGCGGTCCCCTCATCCTCCTGGTTGAATCGCGGGGCCGATACGGGCCGGCGTACTCATCGGGGTCCCTGGTGTCTACGGTGGTGGTGAGATTGCCCAGGCTTCAAGGTTCGGCAGGAACCTGAAGGGCCGACAGGAGACGGGTGGAGTGCGGGCCATGGGGGACGAGCGTGCGAGCGGCGCGGGGCACGGACGGGTGATCGCCGGGCGTTATCGCGTCGTCGGGCGGCTCGGCAGTGGCGGGATGGGGACCGTCTGGCGGGCCGTCGACGAGCGGCTGGGGCGCGAGGTCGCCGTCAAGGAGCTTCGGTCGTTCGACGGCGCCGACGGGCCTGATCCTACCGAGCAGCGGTTGCGGATGGAGCGCGAGGCGCGGGCGGCCGCGCGGGTACGCCACCACGGTGTGGTCGCCGTGCACGACGTCGTCGAGCACGAGGGCCGTCCGGTGATCGTGATGGAGTTGGTGGACGGCGAGTCGCTCCAGGGACTGTTGCAGCGGCGTGGCCCCCTCGATCCCGTAGAGGCGGCTCGTATCGGCGCCGAGGTGTCGGACGCGCTCGCGGCCGCACACCGGGCCGGGGTGTGGCACCGGGACGTCAAGCCCAGCAACATTCTGCTCGAGCACGGTGGCCGGGTCGTGCTCACCGACTTCGGGATCGCCGCGCTCCAGGAGCCGGATGATGGCGCCGCCACACGGATCACGCGCAGTGGCGAGCTGGTGGGTTCGCTGGACTACCTCGCGCCCGAGCAGGCTCGCGGCGGCGACGTGGGGCCCGCCACGGATGTGTGGGCGCTGGGTGCCTCGTTGTACTCGGCCGTCGAGGGTGCGCCGCCGTTCCGGCGGACCTCCACGTGGTCGACGATCACGGCGATAGTGACGGAACCGCTGCCCGAACCGCGGCGAGCCGGGCCTCTGGCGCCCGCGCTGGCCGAGCTGTTGGACAAGGATCCGGCGCTGCGGGCCGACGCCGTGCGGGCCGCGCAGTTGTTGAGGGCCACGGCCGCGGGTGAGCCGCTGCCACCCCGATCCCCCGACACCATGCGGCTGCGCCGGCCGGAGGCAGGGACAGAGACACAGGCAGAGCAGCAGGTGTCCGGACCTGACCCCCATGCCTTCGCCGCCGGGGCGTCCCCCATGGCCGCTCCACCGCGACACCCCGGACCGGCCGGCGCGGAGACCCTCAGCGCGCAGCGTGGCGACACTCGGCGACGCGGCACCGTCGCCGTCGCGGTCGCCGCGGCGCTGCTCGTCGGGGCCGGCGCCACGTACCTCGTGACCAGCCAGGGCGGCGACGAGGGGAGCGGAAGTGCGGCGGGGACCGTCGCCGCAGATCGCTCCAAGTCGCCGACGCCGCCGTCACATTCGCCTTCCGACCCGCCGTCCGGTACCCCGTCGGCAACGCCTCCCGCGACCGTCACCCCCAGCGCCTCCACGAGCGCCGCTCCCAGCGTCTCCGCGAGTGCCACCCCCTCCCCCGCCTGCACACACATCGGCGGCGGCAGGTCCAACTGCCGCGTGTGGCGCTCCGCCACCTCGTACGACTCCCAGCACCGCCCCGTCGGCACCATCCGCCCGGGCACCAACTACTTCTACTGCCAGGCCAAGCGGCCGCAGCGGGAAACCCACGGGGAGTGGACGAACGCCTGGTGGGCGAAGACCGATGACGACAGCGGCAACTCCGGGGTGTTCGTCAGCGATGTGTATCTCACCGGCGGGAAGAACGATCAGCCGGTGCCGGGCCTCGCGGTGTGTTGAGGACGCAGCGGACCCGACCGCGCGCCGCACGCCTCGCGCCGCATGCCTCGCGCCTCGTGCCTCGCGCTCTATCGGGGGCCCTCGTTGGTCATAGACTCGACGCGTGACCAATGACGATTCCGCATTCGCAGCAGTGGGCGCGCTGAGCGACCCCGTACGCCGTCGCCTCTACCGCTACGTCGCCGCCCAACCGGACGACGTAGGACGTGACGCGGCCGCGGAGGCGGTCGGTGTCTCGCGGTCGCTTGCCGCGTTCCACTTGGACAAGCTGGTCGAGGCGGGGCTGCTCGTCCCGTCGTCGCGGCGGCTGTCCGGGCGCACCGGTCCAGGAGCGGGGCGGCCGGCGAAGGTGTACCGGCGCGGGGAGGGCGAGCACGCCGTGTCCCTCCCGCCCCGGTCCTACGATTCCGTCAGTCATCTGCTCGCCTCGACCGTGGAAAACGCGGGCCTGGACCGGGAGTTGCAGGAGGCCGCCCGGTCCGCGGGGGCGGCGCAGCCCGACGTGGCCGCCGACGATCTGGTCGACGTGCTGAGCGAGCGCGGTTATCAACCCTATTGGGACGAGGAGACGTTGCGGCTGCGCAACTGCCCCTTCCACTCGTTGGCCGAGGAGTTCCCCGCCCTCATCTGCGGGATGAATCTCGCACTTCTGGAGGGACTCGCACCCGCGGCGTGGTCGCCGGCGATGGATCCGCGCCCGGGCGGCTGCTGCGTGGCGCTCCGCCGGAACTCCGAGCAGGATTCCGCTCGCGAATCCGGGTGAATTTCTAAAACAAGCGAGTGTTGACTATAGAAACGGGCTCGGCCATGCTGAGCCCATGACCGACTTCCACCTCGCACAGGTCAACATCGGCCGCCTCGTCGCCCCGCTGACCGGACCCGAGCTCGCCGACTTCGTCGCACAGCTCCCCGAGATCAACGCGCTCGCCGACGGCAGCCCCGGATTCATCTGGCGCATGGTCGGCGACGAAGGGGAGGACGCCACCGACCTCCGGCCCGACAGCGACGACGACATGGTCATCATCAACTGCTCCGTCTGGGAGTCGGTCGAGGCGCTGCGCGCGTTCACGTACCACAGCGATCACCTGCGGGTGCTGAGCCGCCGCCGCGAGTGGTTCCAGCGCATGGCCGAGGCATACCAGGCCCTGTGGTGGGTGCCGGCCGGCCATCGGCCGAGCGCCGCCGAGGCGATGGAGCGGGTCTCACGGATCCGTCAACACGGTCCGGGGCCCGAGGCGTTCACCTTCCGCGCCCCCTATCCGGCACCAGCCGCGACCGCCGGCCGGTGACAGGCAGGCTGTCACCACCGTGACCGGCGCGGGCGCCGCCGTGTCGCCGCCGGTGGCGGGAGCCGGAGCGGGAGCGAGGGACGTTCCGTGGGCGGCATCCCGCGCCGGAGCGCCGCTCCCCCGCGTACAAGCGCCCCCTCACCCCGACACCTCTGTCAACATCCCCCACCCCGGCGCGTAACGCCCATACAGCACAAGCGACGCCGCCCCTACTGCCCCCGCTGTCTCACCAATCAGACTCGGCTCCACCACCACACCACCCAACGCACGAGCCACCGACGTCGTATTGATCGCCTTGTCGATCTCCTCGCCCAGCACCTGTTCCACCCCGACGAGCGCCTCGCCGCCCAGTACCACCCGGCTCACGTCGAGCAGCGCCACCGCCCCTCGCACCGCCTGCCCCATCCGACGCCCCGCCAGGCGCACCACATCGAGCGCCGCTTCGTCCCCCGCGCCCGCCGCGCGCCGTAACAGCTTCCAGTCGGCGCGTACCGCACCAGGGACACCACTCAGGCCGATCCGTCGTGCAGCCGTACCTCCGTGTCGGGTGAACAGGTCCTCGACCAGCGCGGCGGGGTTGCAGTACGGGCCCAGGCAACCGTCGCTACCGCAGTCGCAGCGGCGGCCACCCGGCTCGGTCTGGGCGTGGCCGATCTCGCCCGCGTTGCCCGAATCACCGCGCAGCACATGACCACCCAGCATGACGCCCGCGCCGATACCCGCACCCATGTACAGGTACAGGAAGCCGTCCGCGCGTTTCTCGCCGCCGATCCAGCGCTCGCCGATCGCCGCGGCCGTCGCATCGTTGTCCATCGCGACCGGCATGCCCGTCGCCTGCGCGAACATGTCGAGCAGGGGTACGCGCCGCCAGCCGTCGAAGTTGGGCGGGTCCACGACCGCGCCCGTCTCCGCGTCGATGGGGCCCGGCGCCGCGATGCCCAGGCCCAGGAGCCGGCTGCGGTCGATCGCGGCGCGCTCCGGCAGCCGCAGCGCCGCGCGCGCCACCCGGTCGACCACCTCGGCGGGATCGCTGGGGCGTGGCAGTGCGAAGCGGCGGCTGAGCAATATCGATCCGGCGAGGTCCACGAGGACGATCACGGCGGCGTCCGGGTCGAGGTGCACCCCGAGGGCGTAGGCGCCGTCGGCTCGCGGGGTGAGCAGGGTGCGGCGTTTGCCGCCGCTGGAGGGTGCGTGGCCCGACTCGGCGATCAGGCCCTCGTCGAGCAGTCTGCGTACGACGTTGGACACCGTCTGGTTGGTGAGTCCGGTCAGTGGGCCCAACTCGACGCGGCTCACCGGCCCTTTGGTGCGGATGGCGGCCAGGACGACGGCCTGGTTGTAGCCGCCGACCCTGGGCAGGTTGGTGCCGCTGCGCGCCATGGCGTTCCTCCCTTCGGGCAAGTCCGCCCCGGCACTCCCGCCAACTCGTGGCCGGCGCACCGGGTTTCGGCGTCGAGATTATGCAGCAGGCGTTGACTTAGTCCATCCATTGGATTTAGGTAATCGCCAACGCATCACGCACAACGCCCGCATCGTCGGTGGCTTCCGCATCGCCACCCGACCGGTGCATCGCAACACCTCTGGTACCGCCTGCAGTTGAGCGCCCGTCTTCGGGTGCCGAGCCGCCACCTCCTGGAGGAACCCCTTGCGCAAGAAGCTTTTCGCCGCCCTCGCGGTCACCATCGCGACAACGTTGTCCGCAACCGCTTGCGGTGGTTCCGGATCCTCCGCCGGTGGCGACTCGATCAAGGTCGTCTACTGGCAGCACCTGGATCAGAACGACCACAAGCAGCAGAAATTCCTCGCCTCGATGAAGAAGTCGTTCGAGAAGGCCCACCCGGGCAAGAAGGTCCAGATCGTTCCGGTCACGGCCTCCGAGAACGACTACTACACGAAGATCCAGCTGATGATGCGGTCACCCTCGACCGCGCCCGACCTGGTCTACGAGGACACCGCGCTGATCAACTCCGACATCGCCAGCGGCTATCTCAAGCCGCTCGACGAGTACGTGTCCAAGTGGTCGGACTGGGGCAAGTTCGCGAAGGCGGCCAAGGACGCCGTCTCCTCCCCCACCGACGGCAAGACGTACGCCGTTCCGGACGACACCGACACCCGTGGCATCTGGTACAACCAGAAGCTGTTGAAGAAGGCGGGCATCAAGACGCCCTGGCAGCCGAAGAGTTGGCAGGAGCTGCTCGACACCGCGCGCACGTTGAAGAAGAAGCTGCCCGGTGTCATTCCGATGAATCTCTACACCGGTCAGGCCGGTGGTGAGCAGTCCACCATGCAGGGCTTCGAGATGCTGCTGTACGGGACCGATGCTGCCGGTGACTCCCTGTACGACGCCAAGAAGAAGAAGTGGATCGTCGGCTCGCAGGGCTTCCAGGACGCGCTGAAGTTCGTGCACAGCGTCTACGACGAGGACCTGGGCCTGGACAAGTCCACCGCGCTCGGCCCGAACGCGGGCACCGAGGTGGGTACGAAGCTGCTGCCGAAGAGCAAGCTCGCCATCAACATCGACGGTTCCTGGATGGCCAACAACTGGCTGAAGACCGGCCCGAGCCCGTGGCCCGACTGGGCGAAGACGATGAAGTCCGCCGCCATGCCGACTCAACACGGTCAGGCGCCCGGCAAGGTCAGCATGTCCGGCGGGTGGGCCTGGTCGATTCCGTCGAAGGCCAAGAATCCCGATCTGGCCTGGCAGTTCACCAAGGCGATCAAGAACAAGGACAACTCGGTGAAGTGGAACATCATCGAGTCCACGACCGCCGTGCGCACCGACGTGGCCGCCGACCCGAAGTACCTCAACGCCACGCCGACCAACAAGTTCTTCACCGACCTGGTGAAGTACACCCACTTCCGCCCGGCGCTGCCGAAGTACCCGCAGGTCTCCAACGCCGTCACCAAGGCCATGGAGTCCGTGACCACCGGGCAGGCCTCGGTGGGCGAGGCCGCCAAGACCTATGACCAGGACCTGGCCACGGCCGTCGGCCCGGACGCCACCGTCAAGGGCGCCCGATGAAATCCGCCGTCGCCACCGCCGGTTCCACCGCCCCCGGTGGGCGCGCGGCGGGCCGCAGCGCCGCGAGTCGCTCACTGCTGCGCGGCATGCCGCTGCTGCCGTCGATCGTCCTGCTGGCCGTGTTCCTGGCCGGACCGATCCTGTACTGCGTCTACGACGCGTTCACCGACGCCCAGCTGACGGGTGCCGCCGAGACGAACTTCGTCGGCCTGGACAACTTCACGCGGGCGCTCGACGATCCGAACTTCCTCAACGCCCTGTGGCTGACCCTGGTGTTCGTCGTCGGCTCCGCCGTCATCGGGCAGAACACCCTCGGCCTGAGCCTCGCGGTGATGGCCGAGAAGGCCACCAAGCCGCTGCGTACGCTCACCAACGGTGTCGTGATCGCCGCCTGGGTGCTGCCCGAGGTGGTAGCCGGGTACCTGATGTACGCGTTCTTCTACAAGCAGGGCGCGCTCAACGACGTCCTCGGCTTCCTGGGGCTGCCGCAGCAGAACTGGCTGTACACCCTGCCGATCCTCGCGGTGTGTCTCGCCAATGTGTGGCGCGGCACCGCGTTCTCGATGATGGTGTACTCCGCCGCGCTCAACGAGGTGCCGCGCGAGCTGGTCGAGGCCGCCGAGATGGACGGCGCGGGTGTGTGGCACCGGCTGTGGCACGTGACGCTGCCGGTGATCCGCCGCACCATCATGACGAACCTGATGCTGATCACCCTGCAGACGCTCTCGGTCTTCGGGCTGATCTACGCCATGACGCGGGGCGGGCCCGGCAACAAGAGCCAGACCCTGCCGGTGTTCATGTACCAGCAGGCGTTCCAGAACAGCATGATCGGCTACGGCACCGCGATCGCGCTGGTGCTGCTGGTCGTGGGCGCGCTGTTCTCCGCCGTGTATCTGAAGCTGCTCAAGGTGGAGGAGGACTGATGGCGACCACCGATCTGCTGCCCGCTGCCGAGGCCGGCCGCGCCGACGGCGGCGCCCGGCCGTCTCCCGCGGCGGGCACGGCACGCCGCCGGATCCGTCCCGGACGTATCGCCGTCAACGTCGTCCTGCTGGTGATCAGCCTGCTGTTCGTGCTGCCGCTGGTGTGGATGGTGTTCGCGTCGTTCAGCTCGACGGCCAGCTTCGAGCTGAGCGTTCCCTCGCCGCCGACGCTGGACAACTTCCACGCGATCCTGAACACCGAAACGACGTTCCGGCCGCTGCTCAACGGGCTGCTGCTGTGCGGCGGGGCGACCCTGCTGTGCGTGGTCACGTCGATCCTGGCGGCGTATCCGCTCTCGCGCTACCGCTCGCGGCTGCGCCGCCCGTTCCTGTACACCGTGCTGTTCACCACCGGGCTGCCCATCACCGCCGTGATGATCCCCGTGTACAGCATGTTCGTGCAGGTCGAGCTGATCGACTCGATGTTCGCGACGACGCTGTTCCTGGCGGCCTCCGCGCTGCCGATCGGGATCTGGCTGATGAAGAACTTCATGGACGGGGTGCCCATCGTCCTGGAGGAAGCCGCGCGGATCGACGGCGCGAACGCCATGCAGTCGCTGGGGCGTGTGGTGCTGCCGCTGATGTGGCCGGGTGTCACCGTCGTCACCGTGTTCACCTTCATCAGCATGTGGGGCAACTTCTTCGTGCCGTTCGTGCTGCTGCTGTCGCCGGAGAAGCTGCCGGCGTCGGTGAGTGTGTTCACGTTCCTCAGTGCCCATGACCAGACGCAGTACGGGCAGCTGGCCGCGTTCTCCCTCGTGTACACGCTGCCCGTGGTGATGCTGTACCTGCTGCTGACCCGCAAGCTGGGCGGCGGGTTCGCCCTCGGCGGCGCCCTCAAGGGCTGAGCCCGCACCCCCGGGAGGTCCCAACTTCCCTCCCGTGCAGTCCTGTTCAACGCTCTTCGAAAGGTGTTCTGTGCACTCCGACCGCGACATCGTCCAGCACCGCCTCCGGCGCGTCCTCGACGAACGCATCCGGCCCGCCGTCCACGCCACCTCCGTCCCCCTGGAGATCGGCATCTGGCAGGTGCCGGGCGAGCCCGTCCCCGTCGCCGAGGGTCTCGCCGCCGACTACCGGCCCACCGAAGTGGGCGCGCCCTGGGGCCCCGCCTGGACGACCAACTGGTTCAAGGTCAGCGGCCGCGTCCCCGAGGAGTGGGCGGGCCGGCGTGTGGAGGCCGTCGTCGACCTCGGCTTCGGTACCACCGAGCCGGGATTCTCCGCCGAGGGCCTGGCGTACCGGCCCGACGGCACGGCCGTGAAGGCGCTCAACCCGCGCAACACCTGGCTGCCGGTGGCCGCACAGGCCGTCGGGGGCGAGGAGTTCGTCTGCTACGTCGAGGCCGCGGCGAACCCGCTCGTCATGCACTCGGGGCCCGATGACCGCACCTTCGCCATCACGCCGCTGGGCGGTCGCGCCCCGTGGCTGGACGAGGAGGGCGCCTCGAACGGTGAGCCGATCTACCGGCTGCGCCGCCTCGACCTGGCCGTCTTCGACGCGGAGGTGTACGACCTCGTCCACGACATGGAGGTCCTCGACCAGCTGATGCGGGAGCTGCCCGAGCAGTCGCCGCGCCGCTGGCAGATCCTGCGGGCGCTGTCCTCCGCGCTGGACGCCGTGGACCTCCAGGACATCGGCGGCACCGCGGCCGCCGCCCGCGCGATCCTCGCCCCGGCCCTCGCCTCACAGGCCGCGGCCGGCGAGCACCGCATCTCGGCGATCGGGCACGCCCACATCGACACGGCGTGGCTGTGGCCGCTGCGCGAGACGGTGCGCAAGGTCGCGCGTACCGTCTCCAATGTCACCCAACTGATGGACGAGCATCCGGAGTTCCGCTTCGTGATGTCCCAGGCGCAGCAGCTGGCCTGGCTCAAGGAGCACCGGCCCGAGGTGTACGAGCGGGCCCAGGAGAAGGCGAAGACGGGGCAGTTCGTGCCCACGGGCAGCCTGTGGGTGGAGCCGGACACCAACATCACCGGGGGTGAGGCGCTGGCCCGCCAGTTCATCCACGGCAAGCGGTTCTATCTCGACGAGTTCGGTGTCGAGACCGAGGACATGTGGCTGCCGGACACCTTCGGCTACAACGCGGCGATGCCGCAGCTGATGAAGCTGGCCGGGGTGCGCTGGTTCCTCACGCAGAAGATCTCGTGGAACACCACGAACAAGTTCCCGCACCACACGTTCTGGTGGGAGGGCATCGACGGCACCCGTATCTTCAGCCACTTCCCGCCGGTCGACACGTACAACAGTGATCTGTCCGGCGCGGAGGTCGCGCACAGTGTGCGCAACTTCCAGGACAAGGGCGCGGCGAACCGTTCGCTCGCCCCGTTCGGTTACGGCGACGGCGGTGGCGGCCCCACCCGCGAGATGCTCGCGCGCGCCGAGCGCCTCGCGGACCTGGAGGGTTCGGCGCGCGTCGAGATCGAGAAGCCGGGCGACTTCTTCGCCAAGGCCCTGGAGGAGTACCCGGACGCGCCGGTGTGGGTGGGCGAGCTGTACCTGGAGTTCCACCGGGGCACGCTCACCAGCCAGATCGCCACCAAGCAGGGCAACCGGCGCAGCGAACACCTGCTGCGGGAGGCCGAGTTGTGGGCGGCGACGGCGGCGCTGCGCACGGGGGTGGCGTACCCGTACGAGGCGATCGACCGGCTGTGGAAGACGGTGCTGCTGCACCAGTTCCACGACATCCTGCCGGGTACGTCGATCGCGTGGGTGCACCGGGAGGCGGAGGAGACGTACCGTCAGGTCGCGGCCGAGCTGGGCGAGTTGATCGGGTCGGCGCAGGAAGCTCTCGCGGGGCCGGCCGCCGAGGACGGCTCGCGGGTCGTCTTCAACGCCGCTCCGCACGCCCGCTCGGGCGCCGCCGCCCTGGGCACGACGGTGCGCCGCGAGCCCCAGGCGGTCACGGTCGACCCGCAGGCGCAGGACGGCGGATTCGTCCTGGACAACGGCCTGGTCCGTATCGTCATCGACGAGCGGGGCCTGGTCACCTCGGCGTACGACATCGAGGGTGAGCGGGAGGCGCTGCCGCCGGGTGCGGTGGCCAACCTGCTCCAGCTGCACCAGGACTTCCCGAACCAGTGGGACGCCTGGGACCTGGACGCCTTCTACCGCAACACCGTCACGGATCTGACGGCAGCGGAGTCGGTGACCGCCGTGGACGGCGGCGTCCGCATCGTGCGTGCCTTTGGTGACTCGCGTATCGAGCAGACCCTCGCGCTCGCGCCGGGCACCCGCCGCCTGGACGTCGACACGGTCCTCGACTGGCACGAGACGGAGAAGCTGCTCAAGGCGGCGTTCCCGCTGGACGTGCGGGCCGGGCACTCCACGGCGCAGGTGCCCTTCGGGCATGTCGAACGGCCCACGCACACCAACACCAGCTGGGACGCCGCCAAGTTCGAGGTGTGCGCGCACCGCTTCGTGCACGTCGGCGAGCGGGGCTGGGGCGCGGCCCTGGTCAACGACTCGACGTACGGGCACGACGTCACGCGTGACGTCCGCGAGGACGGCGGCACCACGACGACGGTCCGGCTGTCCCTGGCCCGCGCGCCGCGCTTCCCCGACCCCGACACCGACACCGACCAGGGCACGCACCGGCTGCGCTATGCCCTGCTGATCGGCGCGGACGTCGACGACGCGATCCGCGAGGGCTACCACCTCAACCTGCCCGAGCGGACGGTGTCCGGCTCGGCGGAGGTGGCACCGCTGGTCGCCATCGACAACCCCGCCGTGGTGGTCGAGGCGGTCAAGCTCGCCGACGACCGCTCGGGCGACGTCGTGGTCCGCCTGTACGAGTCCCGGGGCGCCCGCGCCACGGCTCTCCTGACCCCCGGTTTCCGCCTCGCCTCGGCGACGGCCACGGACCTGCTGGAGCGCCCGCGCGCTGCCGACGAGCCCGCGTGCGAGGTCACGGACGACGGGGTGCGGCTGCGACTGCGGCCGTTCCAGATCCTGACGGTGCGTTTGGCAGCCGTACGAGACTGAGTGCGCGGCAGGTGTGACGGGGCCCCGCGTGCGTGTGCGCGGGGCCCCGTCCTTTCGAGAACTCGACGACCAGGAGGTTCACCCGACATGGAGCACAACGACCGGCAGGCGCACGGGCGCCGCGGCATGCTCAAGGCCTCGGCGACCGTGGTCGGCGCGGCGCTCACGGGGTCGCTCGCCGGCGCGGGTAGCGCCGCGGCCGCGGACACGCCCGAACGGTTCCCGCGCGGCCCGGCGACGTTCCCCATGGGGCCGTTCACCAAGAGCGACGCGAATCCGATTCTGCGTCCCGAGCCGGCACACGAGTGGGAGTCGGCGTATCTGTACAACCCCTGCGCCCTCGTGGTCGGCGGCAGGATCGCGTTGCTGTACCGGGCGCAGAACAAGGCGAAGAGGTCCAGCATCGGGCTCGCCTGGAGCGATGACGGCATCACGTTCCGGCGCAGGGCGGAGCCGGTGCTCACGCCGAGCGAGCCGTACGAGCTGCCCGGTGGGTGCGAGGATCCGCGGGTGGTGCACATCGGTGACACCTTCTACATGACGTACACCGGCTACGACGGGACGAGCGCGCTGCTGTGCCTGGCGACGTCGAAGGACCTGGTGCACTGGGAGAAGCACGGGCCGCTCTTCCCCGAGCTGCACGACCCGATCCATGGTGACAAGCCCTGGAACAAGTCGGGTGCCATCCTCAGTACGCCCATCGACGGCACGTACTGGATGTACTTCGGTGAGTCCAACGTCTTCTGGGCCCGGTCGAAGGATCTGATCCACTGGGAGACCGTCGGGAACGACGATCCGGTGGCCAAGCCCGTGCACGCCTGGGAGGGGTCCCTGATCGAGCCCGGTCCGCCGCCGCTGCGTACGGACGACGGACACATCCTGCTCGTCTACAACGCCCGCTCGGACGGCAAGGGCGGGTACACCAAGGGCCAGTACTCCACGGGTCAGCTCCTCATCGACCCGGCCGACCCGACCAAGGCGGTGGCCCGCCTGGAGCGGCCGTTCCTCGTGCCGACGTCGGCGGACGAGCAGGACGGCCAGGTCAACCACGTGGTGTTCACCGAGGGGTTGGTGCGGTTCCGCGATGCCTGGTTCCTCTATTACGGCATGGCGGATTCGGTGCTCGGTGTCGCGATGTGGCGGCCCGGGCACGCGGCCTGAGCGTGCCGGGCACTTCAGGCGGCCTCACGGTCGGACCTTCTCGTGGTGTCCGTATCTCGGCTGCTTTGCTCGTCACCGTGGACGAGGCGCAGATGACTCAGTCGATGGTGTCCGGATCCCGGGCGGGTCACTCCGCCCATTCGGTCCTCTATGCGGTCCATGCCGAGCAAGAGCAGTGCCATGGCCGGCAGGAGCAAAAGAGCCACGATCAGCATCGGTGGCTTCCTTTCCTCGACTTCTCCCTTTTCGCCTGCCCCGTACCTGAAGCCCTATGGTCGTGATGATGTGATGATTCCGTAACGCTAGGGATTGCCACTGATATCGCGATCTGGGCGATTTTCCGGGGAGGGGCGAATCCGAGGAGCCGTTCCGCACCACATGTGGAGGCCCGCCCGGACTGTCGGGCGGGCCTCCACATGTGGTGCGTGGGCCTGGGATCGGCCAGGCACGGTCAGTGCGTCGCGCCCAGTTCCGCGTCCTCCATACGGGACTCCTCGCGCGCCTCCTCGATGTTCTCCAGCACGCGCTCGCGCGGGAGTTGTACGCGCAGGGCCAGCAGGTAGACGAGCGCGGTGAGTGCGAGGTTGGCGACGAAGCCCCAGCCGAGGCCGATCCAGCCGAGGCCGCCGTCGTAGTCGCCGAGCCAGCTGATCACGGCGAGGCCGATGAGCCACGGCAGCACCCAGCTCGCGCCCGCCTTCCAGTCCATCTTCGGAGCGTGTCCCTTGTCGAGCACCTGGAGGACGGCCAGGACGACGAAGCCGATGCAAATGGTGAGGAACAGCTTGTAGTTGGTGTTCCAGCCCGCCCAATACACGATCAGGTTGGCCGAGTAGAGGCCGAGGAACGGGATGATGTCGCCGCCTGGAATCCGGTACGGCCGCTCGCGCTCGGGGATCTGACGGCGCATCACGGCCAGGACGAGCGGGCCGGACCCGAAGGACAGGACGGTGGCCGAGGTGATGAAGCCGACCAGTTCCTGCCAGCTCGGGAAGGGCAGGAAGACGATCAGCCCGAGGACGAAGGTCACGGCCAGGCTGACCAACGGCGCCCCCTTCGGCGTCGTCTTGGCCAGCCCTGCGGGCGCGTTGCGGTTGCGGGCCATGGCGTAGGAGATACGGGCCGTGACGGTGGTGTAGATGAGGCCGGTGTCGGCCGGTGAGATCACCGCGTCCACGTAGAGGATGTAGGCCAGCCAGCCCAGGCCGATGGCGCTGGAGATGGCGGCGAGCGGTCCGAAGTCGTTGGCGAAGGCCAGGTTGAGCCAGCCGTGCGAGTGCTGCAGGTCGCTCTTGGGGACCGCGCCGAGGAAGGCGATTTCGAGGAGTACGTAGATCAGGCCGGTGAGCAGTACGGAGCCGATGACGGCGAACGGGACGTTGCGCCGCGGATTGTCGGTCTCGCCCGCGAGTTCCACGCCTTGCCGAAAGCCCAGAAAGGAGAAGGTGATGCCCGCGGTGGAGATGGCCGTGAAGATGCCCTTGGCGCCGCCGGGGGCGAAGCCACCGTACTCGGCGGCTCCGAGGTTGTGCGCGTGGAATGCGGTCACGAAGAACGCCACGATCACCAGGGCGATGGCGAGCAGTTTCCACCAGACGAGGACATTGTTGACGCGGGCGAACCAGCGGATGCCGTAGTAGTTCAGCAGCACGAAGAACGCCATGGCGACGACCGCGACGGCATAGCCGAGTGTGGTCAGGGTGTAGGCGCCGTTCGCCTTGTGGAAATCGGTGAAGTGCGCCCACTTCGTGGCGTATTGGAGGGCGCCCTCGACCTCGATGGGTGCCACCGTCGCGGCGGCGATCCAGGTGATCCAGCCCATGGTGTAGCTGGCGAAGGAGCCGAAGGAGAGGTGTGGAAAGCGCACCACTCCCCCGGACACCGGGAACATGGTTCCGAGTTCGGCGAAGCACAGCCCGATGAGGAGAATCATCACGGCGGCTATCGCCCACGAGAATATGGAAGCGGGCCCGGCGATCTTCGCCGCGTTCAACGCGCCGAAGAGCCAGCCGGACCCGATGATGGATCCCACGCCCGCGAAAAGCAGGCTGATGCGACCCATGTCTCTGCGTAGCGCTGTTTGTTGCTCCGAGGTCTTGCCCGAAGACTCAGTCAGCGTGGCCATCACCACATCCGTCCCTGATCTGCGGCCCACTCTTTCGAGGTCGCTCGCTTGATCTGCTACTGGGCGGCCGTCTGCCCTGCCGGTCGAGATCCATGCGGCATGAATCTAGTTTTGCCAAATGTTGGGCGTGGCAAGGGAGTTGGTTGATGTGGTGATGGCCGGGCGTCAGCTGTCCTTGGCGGGCGCCGCCTCGCCTGCGGGCGTCACGTCCTCGGCAGGTGTCACGCCCTCGGTCGTGGCCGCAGGCGCCGCACCCGGTTCCTCGCCGTTCATCACCCGCTTCGCGGTGACCCGGTCCAGGGCTCCCTCCCAGCGCGACACCGCGAACACCGCGACACAGTTGCCGAGGAGGTTGGTGGCGACGCGCATCGAGTCCATGATCCGGTCGACGCCGAGCAGCAGCGCCACCGCGGCGGCCGGGATGACACCAAGGGCGGAGGCGGTCGCGGACAGCGCGAGGAACGCCGAACCGGGCACGCCCGCCATGCCCTTGCTGGTCAGCATGAGCACGAGGACGACCGTGACCTGCTGTCCGAGACTGAGGTCGACGCCGACGGCCTGGGCGATGAAGAGGGTGCCGATGGACAGGTAGATGGAGGCGCCGTCGAGGTTGAAGGAGTACCCGGTGGGCAGGACGAGCCCGACCGCGTCGTCCCGGCAGCCCGCCGCGCGCAGCTTCTGCATCATCCGCGGCATCACGGTCTCGCTGGAGCCGGTACCGAGGGCGAGCAGCAGTTCCTCGCGGGTGTAGCGGACGAACTTCCACAGGCTGAGACCGGTGACCGCCTTGAGGGCGAGGCCGAGCAGCACCAGGAAGAGCAGGGCGACGCCGTAGCAGACGGCGATCAGCTTTCCGTACGTCGACATCGCACCCACGCCGTATTCGCCGACGAGGTGTGCGGTGGCTCCGAAGACCGCGAGCGGGGCGAGCTTCATGATGTAGCCGACGATGGTGAACACGACATCCTGGGCCTGCTCGATGAAGGGCAGGATCTGCGGGACCTTGCGCTGGCCGAGGTGGAGCAGCGCGGCGCCCACGAGGCAGGCCAGGACGAGCACTTGGAGCAGGGAGTTCTCGGCGAATGCGCCGACGGCGCTGTCCGGCAGGGACTCCAGGACGAACTGGGCGGTGGACGGGAGATGCCCGCCGCCGGTCTGCTCGTCGACCGCGCCCTTGTCCAGGGTTGCCGGGTCGACGTTCATGCCGGCGCCGGGCGCCAGGATGTTGCCGGCGAGCAGCCCGATGACGAGGGCGACGGTGGTGGCGACCTCGAACCAGATCAGCGCCTTCACGCCGATCCGGCCGAAGGCCTTCAGGTCACCGGCCTTGGTGATGCCCGCGACGACGACGCAGAACACCAGGGGCGCGATCATCGCCTTGATGAGCCGGACGAAGCCGTCCCCGAGGGGCTGCAGGGCCGATCCGGCGTCCGGCCACAGGCGTCCGACGAGGACGCCGAGCAGCAGGGCGAGCAGTACTTGAGCGAAGAGACTGGTGCGCAGGAGACGGCCTGCGCGGCGTGCGATGTTTCCATTGGCGTGCGCCATGGGGCACTCCTACATGGGTGGATATTCTGCATCACGGAAGATCAATTCCGCGGTGCATCACTATCGTTGAGACCCATCCGGCGCGGAAGCCCCCACATCAACTCCGCATAAGATCTTGGAGATTACTCCAGAACCCACGTGCGAACGGCGCGCTCAACTGCCCTTTCGCAGGCTGATGTACGGCTCGAACGCGTCCAGGAGCAGTTCCCGCATGCGCGCCGCGTCCATGTCGCCCGTTCCTGCCAGGACTTGGATGGCCAGGCCGTCGACGAGTCCCGTGAAGCGGGCGGCCAGGGCCTCCGCGTCGACGCCTTCGGCCATGCCCTCGCGCCGGCAGGTGCGCACCAGGTCCAGGACGACGCCGTGCCAGCCGGCGTAGACACCGCGCTGGCCGTCCCGCAGGCTCGGATCGAGGATCGCCTCGTTCCACGACTGCACCCACACCGACCACTCGTCGGCGTCCTCCTCCGTGGTCGTCAACTGCACCTCGATCAGGCGGCGCAGCTTCTCGACGGTGCTGTCGGCGGTCGCGAACTCGGCTTCCAGACGGGTGTGGAAGCGGTCCGCGTAGAAGAGGAGCGCGGCGCGCAGCGCGGCGTCCTTCGTCGGGAAGTGGTAGTGCACGGTGCCGGTGCTGGTGCCGCAGGCCTCGGCGATGTCCGCGACGCGCACCTTGTGGAAGCCGCGACGGGCGATGAGCCGGGCCGTGGCCTCCAGGATCTGTGTGCGCCGGAGTTCGGCGTCGACGGCGTCGGCGCGCCTGCGGGTGCTCTGCGTACCGTTCGTGCCCTGCCGCGGGACGGGTGGCCGGCCGACGCCGGTCCGCAGATAGCGCTGCGACACCTTGCCGACCTGGGCGATGGCGGCGACCTCGACGTCCCGCAGACGGCGGTTGCCGCGCAGCGCCTTGGAGAGGGCGGTGGGGTCCATGCCGACGCGGTCGGCGAACTCCCGCTGACTCATGGGTGCGGAGAGGACCACCTGGCGGGCCCGCTCGACGAGCGTCTCCTCGCCCTCGGTGTCGGGGCCCATGCTGATTCAGCCTTCCGCCTGCGCCGGGAGTGACGTGATGACTTCGTCGGCCGCCCGGATCCCGGAGGAGAGTGCGCCGTCGATGTAGCCGTTCCACACACTAGCCGTCTCCGTGCCGGCCCAGTGCAGCGTCCCGGTGGGTGTCCGCCAGCCGTGACGTGCGTAGCCGGTCCAGCCGCCGGGGGTCACGTAGGCCTCGTACCCGCCGCGTGCGTGCGGGTCCTTCGACCAGTTCTTCTCGGTGTAGTCGAGGGGGTGGGCGGCCGCGTCCCCGACGACGCTGGTGAGGCTCGCGAGGGCGGCCTCGCGTCGGGCAGCGTCGTCGAGGCGGCTCCACTCGGAGAGCCGGTCGCCGTAGACGAAACCGACGAGCACACCCTGCGCCGCGTCCGCGGGCGAGTTGTCGAAGACGACGCCGAGCGGACCGTCGTCGTACAGCGTGGCGATGCCGGAGAGGCCCGCCTCGCGCCAGAACGGGGTGTCGTACACCGCGTGGACCTTGGCGACGCGCCCCATCGGGCTGTGCGAGAGCCAGCCCTCCCTGCTGACCGGCAGCGCCGGGGCGAATTCAACGGCGCGGACCGCGGGCGGCGGGAGTGCGACGACCGCCCTGTGGGCCTCGTACACGGTGTCGGCGGTGTGGACGCGTACGCCGTCGGTGTCGTGCTCGATGCGGCGGACCGCGACGCCGAGGCGGATCCGGTCGCCGAGCAGTTCGGCGACGGCTCGGGCAGGTCCGGCGGCGCCGGTGACGAAGCGGCTGTCCTGGGCGCAGCCGCCGGTCTCCATGAGCTGCTCCCAGCCGCCGGCCGCGGCGACGTAGAAGAGCACGTGGAACAGCGAGATCTCGTACGGCTCCGCGCACCACACACCCTGGACGGCGAGCGCGAGTCGGCGCAGCGCGTCCGGGTCGTCGGTGTGCGCGCGGAAGTAGGACTGCGCGGTCTGCGCATCGTGTTCGGCGAAGCCGGGGGTGCGCCACGGTTCGGTGGTGTCCACGGTCCGGGCGAGTGTGTCGAGGGCTTCGGTGATGTGGGTGTACGCGGCGATTCCGGGCCCGTCGGCGGGCGCCGCACCGAGGTAGGGGACGGTGGCTCCGTCGTGCCACACCTCGATGTGCTTTCCGGTCTCCCAGGTCGGGAAGGTGGCGCAGCCGAAGCGGGTGGCGAGGGCGTGCAGCCGGGTCTGGGTGGGGCCGATCCACTGGCCTCCGTGGTCGAGGCGCAGGCCGCTCCGGGACTCGGTGTGTACGCGGCCGCCGACCCGGTCCGCCGCCTCGAGGAGCGCGAAGTCGACGCCGTGGTCGTGCAGTTGGAGCGCCGCGGCGAGACCCGCGTAGCCGCCGCCGACGATGACGACCTCGGTCTCGACCAGGTTCTTTTCGCTCTGTTCCCACATGACAGAAGAGCATGTCGCAACACTGATCATTCAGTCAATGTTGCGACCGGGGCGCCCGACACCCTTGACATGCCGCGCGTCGCGCGCATGATTGATCTTCGCGTCAACGTTGCGATTCACCTATCCCCGACAGGAAAGTTCGACCGTGCCGGTCATCCCACGCACCACCACCGACGAGCCTTCTGGTGACCCGCCTCAGCAGGGTCTGCGCGCCAATGCGCTCGGCATGACGACGAGCCTGATCCTGTCGGTGGCGTCGGCCGCTCCCGCGTACAGCCTCGCGGCGACGCTCGCGTTCATCGTGGCGTTCGTCGGTTTCCAGGCACCGTCGATCGTCGTGCTGGCCTTTGTGCCGATCCTGTTCGTGTCCTTCGGGTACGCGGCGTTGAACCGTCAGGAGCCGGACTGCGGCACGATCTTCACCTGGGCGAGCCGGGTGCTCGGGCCGCGGGTGGGCTTCATGGGCGGTTGGGCCATCATCACCTCGTTCGTGCTGGTCCTCGCGAGCCTGGCGCAGGTCGCGGGCCAGTACGTCTTCATCCTCTTCGGCGCCGAGGGGGTCGGCGCGGACCCGTCGAGCCCGTGGGTGCTGCTGGTGGGGCTCGGCTGGATCGCCCTGATGAGCGCCGTCTGCTATCGGGGCATCGAGGTGGCGGCTGCCGTTCAACGCGCGCTGCTGTTCCTGGAGTTCGGGATGCTGGCCGTGCTCTCCGTGGTCGCGCTCGTGCGTGTCTACTCCGGCAGCGCCGGCCCCGGCGCACACCATCCGCAGCTGTCGTGGCTGAACCCCTTCGAGATCCCCTCGCCGAGCGCCTTCGTCAGCGGGCTCGTACTGATGCTGTTCATCTACTGGGGGTGGGAGACGGCGCTCACCGTCAACGAGGAGACGACCGACCGGCACCGCACGCCGGGCCGGGCCGCCGCCTGGTCCACGCTGACGCTCCTCGGGCTCTATCTGGTGGCCACCATCGCGACCTTGGCGTTCGCCGGTATCGGCACGACGGGGGTCGGCCTCGGCAACCCCGACAACTTCGGTGATGTGTTCTCCGCCATCGGCCGCGCCGTCTTCGGTGACAGCGGCCTCGGGTCCTTCCTGTGGCATCTGCTCGTCCTTATGGTGCTGTCGTCCGCGGCGGCCTCCACCGAGACGACCGTCCTGACATTGGGGCGCACGATGCTGGCGATGGGGCGGCGCGGCGCCGGCCCGCGGATCCTCGCAAAGGTGCATCCCCGGTACGCGATCCCGCAGTTCGGCACCATCGCCACCGGGATCGCGGGCGCGATCTGCTACATCGTCATGAACTTCCTGAGCGACGGGCAGGTGATCGGCGACGCGGTCTCCTCCTGCGGCTTGATGATCGCGTTCTACTACGGACTCACCGGGCTGACCTCGGCCTGGGCGTACCGGGACCAGTGGCGCCGCAGCGCCGGGGATCTGTGGCTGCGGGTCGTACTGCCCGCGATCGGTGGCCTGATACTGGTCGCCGCCGGCCTGTGGAGCCTGCGCAACGACTGGGACCCGGCGAACAGTTACACCTCCTGGACGCTGCCCTTCGCACCGCACTGGCACATCGGCGGCGTCTTCCTCATCGGCGTCGGCACGCTCCTCCTGGGCTGGCTGCTGATGCTCGGCTACGCACGTGTGGCCCCGGAGTTCTTCGACCGCACGGCCCGCCGGGAGGAGCCGGTGCCCGCCTCTCCCCCGCACGAATCCGTCCCGCAGTGACCGTCACCATCCGTTGATCGCCGAGAGCGGGGCCGCGCAGGTGACTCCGCGCTAGGCGGGCACCTCCGTCGCGCCCCGGGACGCCTGACTCGGCATCGCATCCTCCGGGTAGATCATCCGGTCCGGGATCCGGTGCCGTTCGCGGCGGGCCAGGAACCAGTACAGGACTCCCGGCAGCGTGAGACCCACGATCCACGAGATGTCCGCGCCGCCCAGCGGCGCGACGAACGGGCCGGTGAACAGGTCCGTTGCCATGAACGGGAGTTGGACCACCAGACCCACTCCGTACGACACCAGGGCCGGTGCCCGCCAGGATCCGTAGCGCCCGTCGGGGTCGTTGAGGGCCGGGATGTCGTAGCGCTCCTTCGCGACCAGGTAGTAGTCGGCCAGGTTCACCGCGCTCCATGGAGTGAAGAAGGCCAGCACGATGAGCAGGAACGTCGAGAACGTGTTGAGGAAGTCGCCCCGCCCCGCGAGGGCGAGGGCGGCGCCCGCCACGATGATCGCGGCGATGTAGCCGACCCGCCCGCGCGGCGAGAGCCGGTGGGGCATCGCGCCCCGCCGCCGCATCCCGGTCACACTCGTCACGGTCGACATGAACGCGCCGTAGGTGTTGAGGACCGTGACGGTCAGCTTGCCGAGGGCGATGACGAAGTAGAGCACCGCCGCCATCAGGCCCGCCCCGCCGAGTGACACCACGTACGTCACCTCGTGGCCGACGAACGCCTCCCCCGCGGCGGCCGCGGCGAGCGCCCCGAAGGCCATCGACCACTGGGCTCCGAGCGCGGTCCCGGCCAGCGTCCAGCCGAACGTCGCGCGGGCCGAGGTCGAACGAGGCAGATAGCGCGAGTAGTCGGCGACGTACGGGCCGAACGACAGCTGCCAGGACGCCGAGAGCGAGACGGCGAGCAGGAACGCCGGCAGGGCGAAGCTGTGGTCGGCGAGGACCGTACCCATGTCGTCGTGCTGCAGGAGGCGTACGCCGAGGTAGACGAATGCCACGCCGCACACCACTCCGGCGAGGCGGCCCAGGAAGTGGATGAGGCGGTAGCCGACGGCGGCCGCCACCGCGGTGACTGCCGTAAAGATGAGGATGCCCGCGACGGGTCCCAGGTGGGTCAGTTCGCCGACCGCCTCGCCCGCGAGGACGGTGCCGCTCGCGGTGCAGCCGATGAACATGAACACCGCGAGGACGAGCGGCACCACCGCGCCGCGGACCCCGAACTGGGCCCGCGAGGAGATCATTTGTGGGAGGCCGAGCCGGGGGCCCTGCGCCGAGTGCAGGGCCATCACCGAGCCGCCGAGCAGGTTCCCGGCGAGGAGCCCGATGACCGCCCAGAAGGCGGTCGCGCCGAGCACCACCGCGAGGGCGCCCGTGACCACGGCCGTGATCTGTAGGTTCGCGCCCACCCACAGCGTGAACTGGCTGAACGCGGTGCCGTGCCGTTCCTCGTCCGGCACGACGTCGATCGACCGCGACTCGACCAGGCCGCCGGACTGCCCCTGCGTCATCGGCATCGCGTCACCGGCCTTCATGTGCCGCGAGCACCGTGCCGATGGCGGTCACGAGCCCGCGCAGTTCCTCGTCGGTGGTGATGAACGGCGGGCTGATCTGCACGGTGTTGCCGCGCAGCGGACGGGTGACGAAGCCGTGCTCGACGAGCTCGTCGGTGACCGCCTCCGCGCTGATGTCGTCGACGAGGGCGACACCGCCGAGCAGTCCCGCGACACGTGTCTCGACGACGGACTCCCGCGTGCCCAGGACCCGCAGTTCGTCGGCGAGCACCTGCTCGAGCTCGGCCACCCTGGGCACCAGCTTCTCCTCGTCGAGGATGTCGAGATTGCGCAGTGCGACGGCGCAGGCGGTCGCGTGCCCGGAGTAGGTGGCACCGTGCCGGAACATGGGTGTGTCGTCGGCGTCCCGGTAGAACGGCTGCCAGATGTGCGGGGCGACGAAGACGCCGCCGAGCGGGGCGTAGCCGGAGGTGACGCCCTTGGCGAAGGTGATCAGGTCGGGTGTGAGGCCGTAGCGTTCGGTGGCGAACATGTGGCCCGTGCGCCCGAATCCGGTGATGACCTCGTCGATGATCAGCAGGATGTCGTTCTCCCGGCAGATGCGCTGCAGGCCTTCGAGGTAGCCGGGCGCGGGCGGGATCACACCGCCGGTGCCCTGGACGGGTTCGGCGACGATCGCCGCGATGTGCTCGGGGCCGATCTCCCGCACGGTGTGCTCGACCGCGTCGATGTCGTACGTGGACACGCGCGCGGTCTCCGGGACCAGGGACTCGGTGCCGTATCCGGTCCGGTTGAACTCGAGGCCCGCGATGCTCGTGCCGTAGGCGTGCAGCCCGTGGTAGGCGAACTCGCGGCTGAGGATCATGGTCTTGTCCTCGCGGCCCTCGCGCTGCCAGTGCCTGCGGGCGAGCTTGCAGGCGACGTCGATGGCGTCGCTGCCGCCGCTGTTGAGGATGACCTTGGGGTCGTCGATGGGTGACAGGGCGGCGAGGCGTTCGCCGAGGGCGACGGCGCGGTCGTTCAGGTAGCGGCCGAACACGTGGTACGTCTCCAGGCGCCGCATCTGGTCGTGGGCGGCGTCGGCGAGTTCGGGGCGTGCGTGACCGACGTTGGCGTGCCACAGGCCGGCGGTGCCGTCGAAGAGGCGGCGGCCGTCCGTGCTGAACAGGTAGCTGCCTTCGGCGCGTTCGATGGTCAATTGGCGTCCGAGGACGGACGGGAGGTGGGCCTGCGCGCTCCACAGGGCGGGGCCGGGCAGGACGGGCGGGTTCTCCTGGGCCATGAGGTCTCCATGAGGTGTGGGGGTGGGCGGTCAGTGTGTGGTGCTGCGCCGCCTGGACCGTACGAGCACGTAGGTGGCGAGAATGGCGGCCAGGCTCAGGACGCTCAGATACAGCTGCGAGCGGGCGTCGGGGACCAGGAGCATGGAGCTCAGGACGACGATGATGGCCGCGAGGGTGGCCCAACTCAGGTACGGATAGCCCCACATGCGCAGCTTGAGCCGCTCCGGGGACTCGCGTTCCAGCTGCCGCCGCATGCGCAGCTGCGAGCCGGCGATGATCGCGTAGACGAACAGGCCGACGGCGCCAGCCGAGTTGATGATGAAGTTGAAGATGGTGTCAGGGGCGACATAGCTCATGGCGACGGCCACGTACCCGACGGACGTGCAGGCCAGGATCGCCTTCCACGGGGTGCCCTTGCGGCTTCGGTGGGCGACCCAGCGGGGCGCCCACTTGTTGCGCTGGAGGGCGAAGAGCATGCGGGAGGCCGTGTAGATACCGGAGTTGAGCACGGAGAGGACGGAGGTGAGCACCACGACATTGATGATCGTCGTCGCCGCGGGCACACCCATCTTGCCGAAGGCGGCCGCGTACGGGCTGGTCTCGGTCGGGATCCGGTCCCACGGAGTCATCATCACCAACAGGGTGACCGAGCCGACGTAGAAGATGATGACCCGCCACACCGTGGAGGAGGTCGCCTTGACGACGGACTTCACAGGGTTGTCGGATTCGGCGGCGGCGATGGTGACGATCTCGGTGCCGACGTAGGAGAAGATCACGAGGACGACGCCGTGCAGGATGGCCGAGACACCGTTGGGCGCGAATCCGTCGAGGGCGACGTTGCCCACCGACAGCTTCGCGTCCGGCCACAGCCCCAGCGCGAAGAGTGTGCCCGCGACGAGGAACACGACGATCGTGACGACCTTGATGGAGGCCAGCCAGAACTCGGTCTCCCCGAACGAGCGGGTCGACACCAGGTTCGTTGCGGTCAGCAGTGTCATCAGGACCAGGGAGAAGAGCCACTGCGGTACGCCGGGTATCCAGAGCATCAGCAGCTTGGCGCCCGCGACCGCCTCGAAAGCGACGACACCGACCCAGAAGTACCAGTACAGCCAGCCGATGGTGTATCCGGCCCAGCCACCGAGGGACGTCCTGGCGTACTCCATGAACGAGCCGAGAGTCGGCGAGGCGGTCGCCATCTCGCCCAGCATCCGCATGACGAGGATGACCAGGAGGCCGCCGAGGGCGTAGGACAGGATGCTGGCCGGGCCGACGGTGTGGATGACGGCGCCGCTGCCGACGAAGAGGCTGGCGCCGACGATGCCGCCGAGGGCGATCATGCGGACGTGCCGCTGCCTGAGGGTGCGGGGCGCGTCGGAGGGCTGCTGCTCGGGGGCCGCCCCCTCACCCGGATCGATCCTGTCGTTCTCGCGAGTTGTCCGCACTGTGGAGAGCCCTCCTGCAACATCGGTTCAGTGGGTCACGCAGGCGACGGGCCGTGAGCGGCCGAAGCAGTGCGCAACTGTAGAACAGTTCTACTGTTCGGCACCAGGGCCCTTCTGGCGGATCAGGCTGGATGCGGACGGCGTCCACGTGCGGTGCAGGCGAGCGGGGTCTGGTGCGTGCAGCTGCAAGGCGGAGGAGGGCGTCAACGCGGAGCGTTGGCAACCGACGACAACGCAGCAGATGTGCGTGCCAGGGCACGCGACTCCAGCAGGATCCGCCAGAAGGACCCTAGGGTCACAGGGTGGCTACGATGACGCCATGACGGCACTTGAAGGGCTGGTGGCCCAGCGGACCACGACCGCACAGCAGATCGCCGACGGTCTGTCGGAGCGGATCCTCGCCGGCTCCTTCCGGCCGGGCGAGCGCCTGCGCGAGAGCGCCATCGCCGCCGAACTCGGCATCGCCCGCAACACGGTGCGCGAGGCCGTCCGTCTGCTGGAGCACGGCGGTCTGATCCGCTTCCAGGCCAACCGCGGGGCCGTGGTCATCTCCCCCACACCGCGGAGCGTCGACGAGCTCTACACGGCGCGCGAGCACTTGGAGGCGGCGGCCCTCGCGGCACCCCTCGGCACGGCTCAACTCGCCGCTGTGGAGGCGGCGTACGAGAACCTCGTCACGGTCACGGGCTCACTGCGGCGTGCCGACATCGTGGCCGCGGACCTGGCCTTCCACGGGGCGATCGTGGCGACGCTCGGCAACGCACGCCTCGACGCGTTCTACGCCGGGCTCACCCGTGAACTGCGCTTCTACCTCATGGCGTTGTCCGCCCACGAACGCGAGAACGAGAACCCGCGCAAGCTGCTCGGCGAGCACGAACCTCTCATGTCCGCGATCCGCGCGGGCGACGCGGAACGCGCGCAGCGGGAGGCACGGCATCACATCGCGTCGAACGCGGCGCGGGTGCAGGAGATTCTGGCGGCGTCCTTCGAGGGGTGAACGGCGGGGCGGGGCGCGGGCGTTCAGGACTCCGACGAGGGGTGAACGGACGGGCTGTGCACGAGCGTTCAAGACTCCAACGAGGGGCGAACGGCGTGGCTGAGCAGGAGCGTTCAGGGCTCCAACGGCTTCCGTTCGCCGCCGCTCGACTCCCGCACCTCCAGCCAATGCGGCGCCACATGCACCTCGAACGGCGGGGGGTCCTCCGCACGGACGCGGTCGACCAGGCACTTCACCGCCAGCGCGGCGATCGCCGACTTGTCGGGGACCACCGAGGTCAGCGACGGGGTGCCGTAGAGGGCCTCCTCCGAGCCGTCGACTCCGGCCAGGGCCACGTCGCCGGGGATGGTCAGGTCCGCTTCGTGCAGGGCGCGGCGGGCTCCGACGGCCAGGAGGTCGCTGAAGCAGAAGACCGCGTCCGGGCGCTGATCCTCGGGGAGGGCGGTGAGGGTACGCATCGCCTGGAGGCCGTTGCGGCGGTCGAAGTCCTTGATCTGGGGTGCGAGGCGGGGGTCGTAGGTCAGGCCCGCGTCGTGCAGGGCCTGCTGGAAGCCCTCCAGGCGTTGCCGGCTGGTGGCGGAGCCCGCCTTGTCGACGCCGATCGCGGCGATGCGGGTGCGGCCAAGACTCGCGAGGTGTGCGGTGGCCTCGCGGGCGGCCGCCACGTTGTCGATGAGGACGTGGTCCGCCACCACGCGGTCGCCTTGGTAGCTGCGCTCGCCGAGGAGGACGAGGGGGAACTGGTCGGTGACGGGGGCGAGTTCGTGCGGCGAGACATGCAGCGGGGAGAGGATCACACCGTCCAGGAGTGACGCGCCCACGCCCGTCGCGAGGCGCAGTTCCTCCTTGGTGTCGCCGAGGGTCTCCTCGATGAGGACGGTGAAGCCGAGAGCCGCCGCCTCCGTGCGCACATGGTGGGCGAGTTCCGCGAAGTAGGGCGTGGCCAGGTCGGGGACGGCGAGGGCGATCAGGCCGCTGCGCCCGGTCCGCAGCCTGCGGGCCGAGGGGTTCGGCCGGTACCCCAGCTCCTGCACAGCGCGCATCACGCGGGTCCGCGTGGCTTCCGAGACCCGTGGCGCGTCCCGTACAACGTTGGAAACCGTTTTGATCGACACCCCCGCCCGCTCGGCGACGTCCTTCAGCGTCACTGCTGCCACTGCCCGGCTCCCCTCATGTTGTTGCCCCTGATTATGCACGTGGCGCCCGCCATTCACAGCCCTGGTTCCGGTCCGCGTTCATTTACGTCAGAGGGTTGACCTCGACGACACCCACTGGTTACAACGTTGGAATCCGCAGCCGTCGGAGCGCGTCGCAGCCCCTGCGCGCCACCCCCGGTGCCCCACACGCCTGCCTCACGAGAGGTCTCCCATGCCCGAGCCCCGAAGCGGCCCGCGCCCCCATCTCAGCCGCCGGGCCGTCCTGACCACCGCGGCCGCCGGGGTCGGTGCCGCGCTGACCGGCACGTTGTCCGGCTGTTCCACCGCGAGCGGCGGCACGTCGAGCGGTGTCACCCTCAGGTTCTCCTGGTGGGGCAATGACGACCGTGCCGCGCGCACCGAGAAGGCGGTGCGCCTCTTCGAGAAGGAGCACCCCGGCGTCACCGTCCGCACGTCGAACGGTGAATTCGGCGCGTACCTCCAGAAGTTGGCCACGCAGGCCGCGGGCGGCGGCATCCCCGACGTGGTGCAGCTCGACTACCGACAGGTGTCCCAGTACGCCGGCGGTGACGCGCTGCTGTCCCTGGACGACGCCATCAAGCGCGGGACCATCGACACGTCCGACATGGACCACAGCTTCCTGCGCACCGGCACGTACCGGGGTGGCCAGTACGCCCTGCCGATGGGCCGTGGCATCACCGGGTTCGCCTACGACTCGAAGATCTTCGAGCGGGCCGGGATCGGCACACCTCCCACCGACTGGACCTGGCAGGAGTGGGCGGAGGCCAACAAGAAGATCACCGCCCTCGGCCTGAAGGCCCCCGACGGCCGCACGCTGCGCGGCTCCAACGACGGCGGCGGCAACGAGGACATCTTCGAGGACTGGCTACGCGGCCGCGGCGGGAAGCTCTACAAGAGCCAGACCGAACTCGCTTTCACCGAGGACGATCTCGCCGAGTTCTGGACGTTCTACGACCGCCTCCGCAAGGCGGGCGCGGTCGCCGAGCCCCGGGACTCCGTGCAGGCCAAGAACACCGAGATGACCCCGATGGGCCGCCACCTCGCCGCCTCCGACTTCACGTGGGACGCGCCCTTCCCCGGCTATGTCGACCTGCTCGGCGACCACATCCACTACGCGTCCGTGCCCACGACCGACGGCAGGCAGGGCGCGTACTTCAAGCCGAGCATGCTGGTCGGGATCGGCGCGCACTCCGCGCACCCCAAGGAGGCCGCCCAGTTGGTCGACTTCCTGCTCAACGACAGCCGGGTCGGCGACATTCTCGGGTTCTCCCGGTCCACCCCGCCCAACCGGACGATCGCCGCACGCGTCGGCAAGACCCTCAAGGGCCCCGAGCTGGAGATCTACCGCTACGCGCAGACGATGGAGAAGTACGGCCTCGACGCTCCGCCGACCGCCCCGCCGCCCGCCGACCTGGCGATCCAGCCCACGTTCAACCGCGTGTACCAGCGCGTGATGTACGGCAAGGCCACTCCCCGCCAGGCGGCGCGCGAACTCGTCGACGAGGCCAACAAGGAGCTGAGGTCATGAGCGCACTCACCACCAAGGCGCCCGCCCCCGCACACCAGGACCCCGAGCGGTCGACGTCCGGCGGCCGCGTCCGCCGGGTGCGCGAGAAGCAGTGGCCCGCCTACGTGTTCCTCTCGCCGTGGATGATCGGCGCGGTCGTGCTGACGCTCGTACCGATGGCGGTGTCGCTGTATCTGTCGTTCACGGACTACAACCTGTTCGACCCGCCGAAGTGGATCGGCCTGCGCAACTACACCGACATGCTCACGGACGACCCCCGCTACTGGCGCTCGGTGGGCACCACGATGCTGTACGTCGTCGTGGCCGTCCCGCTGAAGCTGGGTCTCGCCCTCGGTGCGGCCATGCTGCTGAAGAACCTCAGCCGGGGCCGGGCCTTCTACCGCTCCGCGTTCTACGCCCCGTCGCTGCTCGGTGCGAGCATGTCCATCGCGCTGGTGTGGCGTGTGCTGTTCAACGACGGCGGGACCATCTCCCGCGCGCTGGATTCGATCGGCATCCACACGGGCGGCTGGGTGGGCAACGCCGACCTCTCGATCTACGTGATCGTCCTGCTGACGGTGTGGCAGTTCGGCGCGCCGATGGTGATCTTCCTGGCGGGTCTGCAGCAGATCTCGCCCGATCTGTACGAGGCCGCGGCGCTCGACGGGGCGGGCCGCTGGCGGCAGTTCGTGTCGGTGACCGTGCCGATGCTGTCCCCGGTCGTCTTCTTCAACCTGGTCCTCGAAGTCATCAACTCCTTCCAGGTGTTCACCCCCGCGTTCGCCGTCAGTGGCGGCGACGGCGGGCCCGCCGATTCCACGCTGTTCTACACGCTGTACCTGTACGAGCGCGGCTTCACGGCCTCGCACATGGGCTACGCCTCGGCGATGGCCTGGCTGCTGCTGATCGCGATCGGCGTGGTCACCCTGATCCTCTTCCGGACGTCCCGGTCCTGGGTCTTCTACGCCGACGAGGAGGGCCGATGAACATCGCCGCGAAGCGGTGGGTGCCGCACACGATCGCCGCCGTGGGCCTGTTGGTGCTGCTGTACCCGCTGGCCTGGCTGCTCGCCACGTCGCTGAAGCCGGCCGACGAGGTCATCGCCAGCCTCGACCTGTGGCCCAGCCACCTGGAGTGGGGCAACTACACGACCGCGCTCGACGGGGTGTCGGGCGTGCCGGTGAGCCGGCTGCTCGGCAACACCCTGTTGATCGCCGGCGGCGCCGTTCTCGGCAATGTGCTGTCCTGCTCGCTGGCCGCGTACGCCTTCGCGCGGCTGCGGTTCCGGATGAGCAAGCCGATGTTCGGGTTCATGGTGGCGACGCTGATGCTGCCGCACCACGTCGTACTGATCCCGCAGTACATCATCTTCAACCGGCTCGGCCTCACGGACACGTTCTGGCCGTTGATCCTGCCGAAGTTCCTTGCCACCGAGGCGTTCTTCGTGTTCCTCATCGTGCAGTTCATGCGGGGGCTTCCGCGGGAGCTCGAGGAGTCGGCGCGGATCGACGGCTGCGGCCCGTTCCGCACCTACTGGGCGATCACGCTGCCGCTCAGCCGTCCGGCGCTGATCACCACGGCCATCTTCACGTTCATCTGGACGTGGAACGACTTCTTCACGCAGATGATCTATCTGTTCTCGCCGGAGAAGTCGACCATCACCCTCGCCCTGCGCAGCTTCGTCGACCAGGGCAGCACCTCCGCGTACGGGCCGATGTTCGCCATGTCGGTGATCTCCGTCCTGCCGATCGTGCTGTTCTTCTTCGTCTTCCAGCGCTATCTCGTCCAGGGCATGGCGACCTCCGGGCTGAAGGGCTGAGACACACACATGACTCACACACCTGTCGCGCCACGAGGCACGGGACGGCAACGCCGGGAGCCCGGCGAGGTGTTCGGCGGCGGCTTCTCGCTCTTCGCGGACATGCTGCTCGTCGGCCTGCTGACCAGCGTCGCCTGCCTGCCCGTCGTCACGGCGCCCGCAGCCTTCTCGGCCGCGTCGGCGACGCTGCGCGGTACGGCACGCAGCGGCGTCCAGATCAGTGTCCGCGGATACGTCGGTGAGCTGCGCGCACGCCTCGGCGCGCGCACGCTGCTGGCCGGCCTCGTCCCGCCGCTCTTCGCCCTGCTCCTGTTCCTCGACAGCCGGCTGCTCGGCGCCGACCTGCCCGGAGCGCAGGTGCTGGCACCCGCCCTGTTGCTGCTCGCCCTGGGCGCCGCGGTCGTGGGGCTGCGCGCCACGGCGCTGGAGGAACCGCATCGGCTGTCCGCCCGTGAGAGTCTCGTCCGCTCGGTCGCCGATCCGCGCGGCAGCCTGCTCCTCGCGGGCGCCGTGGTCCTGGCCGCGCTCCTCGCGTGGGCGATGCCGATGCTCGTCCCACTGCTGCCCGGCCCGCTGGCCTTCGCCGCCACGGCCGTCGACCTCCGCTCCCCCACGGTCCGCACCGCGCCCTGACACCCCGACCCGTCCCCTGAACAGCGCACCACACCACCGGAGTTCTCCTTGTCTCACACCCACCACGACGTCGCAGGACACCCCCGGCCGCAGCTCGTCCGGGCCCCGGACTGGCACGACCTGAGCGGTCCGTGGCGGTTCGCCCGTGACGACGCCGACCGCGGCCGCGCGGAGCGCTGGATGGACCCGGAGGTCACCGCGCCGTTCACCGGCGTCGTGACCGTGCCCTACCCGCCCGAGTCCGAGGCGTCCGGGGCGCGGGACGCCGGCTTCCACCCCGTGCTCTGGTACCGGCGCACGATCGACGTGACACGGCCCGCCCCGGGCCGCCGCCTGCTTCTGCACTTCGGTGCGGTCGACCACCGTGCGGAGGTCTGGGTGGACGGCCGCCTGGTCGGCCGGCACGAGGGCGGACACACCGGCTTCTCCTGCGATGTCACGGACGTGCTCGACGGGGACGGCGAGCACGTCCTCGTGGTGCGCGCGGAGGACCAGCCGCTCGACGTGACGCAGCCGCGCGGCAAGCAGGACTGGCACCACGACCCGCACGTCATCTGGTACCACCGCACCTCGGGGATCTGGCAGCCGGTGTGGCTGGAGGAGGTGCCCGAACTTCACGTGACGACGCTGCACTGGACTCCCGATGTCGCGAACGCCCGCGTCCGCTGCCGGGTGCGCCTGAGCGGGTGGCCGGCGTCGCCCGTGCATGTGTCGGTGCGGCTCGCGCTGGGCGGGCGCGTCCTCGCCGACCAGCGGACCCTCGCCGAAGGACAGGAGACGACGTTCGACATCGCGGTGCCCGCGCTGCGCAACGGCCAGGACCTGGACGGTGTGCTGTGGAGCCCGGAGCACCCGCACCTCGTGGACGCGACGGTCGACATCGACGATGCGGCGGACGGCGCGGCCGTCGATCATGTCTCGTCGTACCTCGGGCTGCGTGACATCGGCTGGGACGACGGACTCTTCCTGCTCAACCACAAGCCGTACTTCCTGCGGCTCGCGTTGCAGCAGGGCTACTGGTCGGGCTCGCACCTCGCGGCGTCGGCGGAGGAGCTGCGGCGGGAGGCCGAACTGGCCAAGGAGATCGGCCTCAACGGGCTGCGCATCCACCAGAAGATCGAGGATCCGCGCTTCCTGTACTGGGCGGACCGGCTCGGCCTCGTGCTGTGGGGCGAGATGCCGTCGGCGTACGCGTTCTCCACGACCACCGTCGAGCGGGTGGTCGCCGAGTGGACCGAGGCGGTCTCGCGCGACCTGAGTCACCCCTCGATCGTCGCCTGGATTCCCCTCAACGAATCCTGGTCCGCACCCAATCCGGCGCTCGTCCCCGAGCAGCGCCACTTCATGGACGCCCTGTACCACCTGACGAAGGCCCTCGACCCCTCGCGGCCCGCCGTCTCCAACGACGGCTGGGAGATCTCGGCCGGTGACATGTGGGGCGTGCACGACTACACGCAGAGCGCCGATGTGCTGCGCGAACGCTACGGCCATGCGTCCCTGCGCCAGGGTGAGTTGACCGAGCAGTGGCCCGGCGTCCGGCGCCTCACGCTGGACGGGGTGCGCCACCAGGGGCAGCCGGTCGTGCTCAGCGAGTTCGGCGGCGCCACCTTCGAACCGGCCGAGGGCGCCGAGTGGTTCGGCTACGACACCGTCGCCACCGACAAGGACTTCGCCGAGCGGCTGTCCTCGCTGGTGGGGGCCGCCGTGAACTCGGGGCTCGCCGGCTTCTGCTACACCCAGTTCACCGACACCGAGCAGGAGGTCAACGGCCTGCTGACGGCGGACCGCGAACCGAAGCTCCCCGTGCCCGAACTCCGCGCGATCCTCACCCGGACCCGCGACTGACCTCGGTGATGGCCTGTGCCTGCCCGCGGACGACGTCTCGTCCGCGGGCACGTACAGGATCTCGTCCGTGGGCACGTACAGGCCATCACGCCCTCCCCGTCCGACCGTTGACGCCCGCCGACAGAGATCGAATACTGAGCCCCTTCCACCTGACAACGTTGTCTCGTGATTCGCGAAAGAGGTCCTGGCCATGCCGCACCACCTCCCGCAGCTCCATCGCCGCAGGTTCCTGCAGGCCGTCGGCCTCACCGGCGCCATGGCAGCACTCCCTGCCCTCGCCGGCACGAACCCGGCGCGGGCGGCGGGCCGTTCGGCCGCTCCCCCGGACGGCATCGCGGCCACGTACCACCGGGTGCTGCTCGACCACACCCGCTGGTCCGAGACCCAGTGGGACGCGACGCTCGGCCACTACACGGCCAAGGACTTCGGATTCGCCGTCGTCCTCGGCAACGCGGTCCTGCTGACGCAGGGCACGTACGACGGTGACCGGGCCGGCATCGACCGGGACACCCTCAAGGCGCGCACGCTCGCCACCATCCGGCACTTCGCGGCGTCGAACCGGCTCACGGGCGGCACCGAATGGGGCCGCAAGCTGTTCTTCGACACCACCTTCCAGTCGTACTTCGTGCTCGCCGCGCGCCTCCTGTGGGACGAGCTCGACGACACGACGCGCGACCGGATCGACACCATCACGCGCGAACAGGCCGCGTACACCACGTCGTTGGGGACGGGTGACGACCCCGACTCGGGTGACTGGACACCGAACGGCCTCAAGGGCGGGCACGTGGGTGACACCAAGCTGGAGGAGATGGGTCTGTACGCGCAGACCCTCGCGCCTGCCCTCGCCTGGGCCCCCGACGACCCGCGCCATGGCGACTGGGAGTCCGGCTACGGCACGTGGTCGCGCAACGAGGCCGGGCTTCCGCCCGCCGACCTGGCCAATCCGGCGGTCGTCGACGGCGTGCGCGTCTCGCGCAACACCGCGAGGAACCTGTACGACACGTTCATCGTCGAGAACCACGGCTCCTTCGGCCCGCACTACCAGGAGGAGTTGTGGCGCACCTCGGGACGGAACGCCGCGCACTTCCTGGCGGCGGGCCGGCCGCTGCCCGAGGTGCTGACGAAGCAGCCGAACGCGGATCCGCTGTGGCGCACGCTCCTTGGTGTGATGAGCGACGCCGGTGAGCCGTTGATGCCGATGGTGAACGACCGCGAGCACCTGTACGGCCGGGACGTCATCCCGCTCGCGTTCTTCGCGCAGGTGGTGGGCGACCGGGCGGCGGCCCGTGCCGAACAGGCGCTGGCCGAGCGGCTCGAGGCGTACCAGAAGTATCCGCCGGAGCACCGTCTGGCCAAGTTCTCCGGGGAACCGAAGTACGAGCCGGAGGCGCGTGCCGAGCTGGCCATCAGCTATCTGCTGCATGTGTGGGCGGCGGAGGAGGGGCGCGATCCGGTCCGTCCGTACTCGGCGGAGGAGTTGTTCGCCCACGCGTCCGGGGTCACGGACTTCGGCACCGGGCCCGGTCTCGTCTCGCACCAGACACCGGCCGCCTGGGCGGGCACCGTCAGCAAGCCCGACTTCGTGAAGTTCGCCTGGCAGCCGGGGCACGACGACTGGCTGTTCAAGCTGAGCGGCGCGACGCCGATGTTCCTTCCCTCTTCCAAGGGCACGGTCACGCACCGCGCGGTGCGGCTCTACGAGTCCCTGCGCGACGGCCTCGACGGCAGCGCGAGCGTCCTCCAACTGGACGGCGGTTACGCGGGGTTCGCGACGCTCCCGACCGGCTCGGTCGTCTACGCGACGACCGGGACCGGTGCGGGCGAGGGCCACCTGGAGATCCACAACCTCACGATGCCGGGCATGGCGGGGCTCGACGGGTCGCGTACGTACCGCTTCGAGGAGGGCAGTGTCTCCGTGCGGGCGCAGGACGGCTCGGGCACGGCGGCGCGCGTCGACAAGGTCGATGTCCCGCGCACGGCCGTGCGGCACATCCGGATGCTCGGAGTGCGGCCCGATCCGACGTACGGGTACTCGCTGTTCGCCCTGGAGGTGCGCGACGGCGCCGACGGGGCGGACCTCGCGCGCGGCGCGGCGGCGACCGCGTCGTCGAGCGAAACGGGCAAGGGGCCGGGGCTCGCCGTCGACGGTGCCCCGGCGACCCGGTGGGCCGTGTCCAAGGCCGACCGTCCGCGCGCGGACAGCTGGCTCGCGGTGGACCTCGGCGCGAAGCACGACATCGACCAGGTGACACTGCGCTGGGAGGCCGCCGCGGGCCGCGCCTACCTCATCCAGGGCTCGTCCGACGGCGAGACCTGGGAGGACCTCGCCAGTTGGCCGGAGCCGGACGTGAGCAGCCGTGGCGGCTGGCTCGACGTCGACGGCAGGGCAGGACTCGTCGTCCGCGGCGGCAAGCACCCGCTCACGGTGTTCGGCGACACGATCGTGGCGTCCGACGGTCCGGCGGCGCCCGTCGTGGTCGAGGGCTTCGCCGACTCGTCGGCGAGCGCATTGCGCGCGGTCGCCCGCACGCCCGCCCCCACAACGAAGGCCGACGAGGTCCAAGTAGCTTACACAGACGGCTACTTGAGCCTGTTCAACCTGTCGGGCGAGCGGGTCGCCACCACGGCCCACGTCCCGCAGTCCGGCGACCGTCGCACCGTGTTCCAGGGCGACCAGAGCGTCACCGACGACGGTGTCACCTACCGCGCGGACCTCGACGCGGCCGAGACGGTGCTGCTCGCTCCCCGGTTCACGCTGGCTCCGTTGCCGGGCGGGCGGCTGCCTGCCGGTCTGCGCGTGCGGGTCGTCGACGGCGCCACCCTCCGGCTCTCCGGCGCGGCCTGCCGGGTCCGTGTGGAGGCACAGGGCCGCCACGCCGTGGCCACGGTGTCCCATACGCGGGAGACGACGCTGCACCTCCCCGGCGCCACCGCCTTCCCGTCGGACGACCGCGCGCTCGGCCGGACCGTCTTCCCGACCAGCCCGCTGCCCGAGGGCATGTCCGACCCGGCGACAGCGGTGGACGGCGACCCCGGCACCTCGTGGCGCCCGGGGCCCGGTGGTCGGCTGGTCGTCGACCTCGGCGAAGAGGTCGCGCTGCGCACCGTGGAGGCGCAGTGGACGGTCGGCGACGCGCCCGCCGCCGAGGTGGAACTCAGCACCGACGGGCTCGACTACCGGCTCGCGGGCCGCCTCGACGGGAAGCGGCCGGACCGGGCGCTGTCGCTCGGCTCGGCCACGGCCCGCTACGTCGCCTTCAAGGTGACCGGCGAGCGGGCCACGGACGCGCGCCTGGTTCGGCTCTCCGTGCGCTGACCTGCGTATCGCCGTCTCTGGAGGAACCCGGTCGCCGTCCGCGGCCGGGTTCCTCGGCGTGCTCAACCGGTGTGCGCAGCACTCTCGTTGAGCATCAGAAATCTCCGTACAACCCCTTGACCCCGCACGGGAGGCGCCCGCACAGTACCCGTTAATGCGCATTACCTAATACGCATTACCAACGGCGGACACCCCGAGGAGCGGCAGGCGTGGAGCAACCCAGGAAGCGGGCAAAGCCGGGGCGTGCCCCGGCTCCGGCGGGCCGGAAGTCCCGTCCCCGGCAGGCCGAGGTCGCGCGGCTCGCCGGTGTGTCGCAGGCGACCGTCTCGCTGGTCCTGAACGCCCGGCGTGACGGCAAGGGCGCGACGATCTCCGAGGAAACCCGGCAGCGCGTCCTCGAAGCCGCGCGCAACCTCGGCTACGTTCCCGACCCGGCCGCCCGCCGCCTCGCGGCCGCCCGCAACAACCTGCTCGGCGTCTTCAGCTTCACGTCGGCGTTCCCGACCGATGTGCAGCACTCGTACTACCCGTTCCTGGTGGGTGTGGAGCAGGAGGCCGCCGCGCGCGGCTACGACCTGGTCCTCTTCACCGCGTCCAGCGGTGGAGGTCCGGACGCGCTCAGCCGGGTGCGGCTCGCCGACGGCTGTCTCTTCCTCGGCCGGCATGTGCCGCGCGCCGAACTGAAGCGGCTCGTCGCCGACGGGTTCCCGGTCGTGCACCTCGGGCGTAGAGAGGAGCTGGAAGGGCTCGCCTGGGTGGGCGCCGACTACGTGAGCGCGAGCCGCGACGTGGTCGCGCATCTCGCCGGGTTGGGGCATCGCCGCATCGTGCTCGTGCGCGAGGACGACGACGCCCCCGCCTCCACGGACCGTCAGCAGGGCTTCCTCGACGGGCTCGAAGGGGCGGGGCTCGCGGGTGGTCCCGGCTCCGTGCTGCGGTGCGCGGACCCGGTGGCCGAGATGACGGCCGAGCGGGTCCGGGAGCTGGTCGCGGACGGCGTGACGGCGTTCGTCGCCGAGGAGACGGACACCGGGGCGGCGTGGCAGGCGCTGAGCGGGGCGGTGGCGGAGGCCGGGCTCTCGTGTCCGGGGGATGTCTCCCTGGCGCTGCTCGGCAGCCCGCCGCCGGAGCTGGCCGCGGGTCCCGTACCGACCGGGTTCGACGTGCCACGGCACGAGTTGGGCGCGGCGGCGGTACGGCTGCTGTCGACCCAGGTGGCCGGTGAGGAGGCGGACGAGCCGTTGGTGGCCTGCGAGTTCCGGGCCGGACTCACGGCCGGGCCGGCACCCCGCCCGTAAGCGACACACCCACAGAGCCACACCCCCACACACGTACATAGCGACACACGTACACAACGACACGCGCACGCACAGCACGAAGGAGTCATGTGTTTCCCGAACCGGAGATCCTCATCGTCGGCGGCGGCCTCGGCGGTGTCGCCGCGGCGCTTGCCGCCTGCCGCGCGGGACGCCGTGTCGTGCTCACCGAGGAGACCGACTGGATCGGCGGGCAGCTCACCGCGCAGGCCGTGCCGCCGGACGAGCACCCGTGGGTGGAGCAGTTCGGCACGACGGCCTCGTACCGGGCGCTGCGCGAGGGCATCCGCGCGTACTACCGGCAGTGGTATCCGCTGCGCGGCGAGGCGCTCGCCCTGCCCGAGTTCAACCCGGGCGCGGGCCGGGTCAGCAAGTTGTGTCACGAGCCGCGGATCGCGCTCGCCGTCCTGGAGGGCATGCTCGCGCCGTACCGGGCGAGCGGGCTGCTGACCGTTCTGACGGAGCACCGGGCGGTGTCCGCCGAGTCGGACAACGATGTCATCACCGCGGTCTCCGTGCAGGATCTGCGCACCGGGATCGTCCGCGGATTCACTCCTCCCTATGTCATCGACGCCACGGAGACGGGCGAGCTGCTCGCCCTCGCGGATGTCGAGCACGCCAACGGCGCCGAGGCGCAAGGGGAGTTCGGTGAGCCGCACGCTCCCGCCGAGGCGCAGCCGGACAATCAGCAGGGCATCACGGTGTGCTTCGCACTCTCGCACCACGAGGGTGAGGACCACACCATCGACCGGCCCGAGGACTACGACTTCTGGCGCTCCTACCGGCCGGATTTCTGGCCGGGCCCGCTGCTCGGCTTCGAGGCTCCCGACCCGCGCAGCCTCGCACCGGTCCCCCGCACCTTCGTGCCGAACCCGGCGCTCGACCCGCTGGCCGTGAGCGCTGACCAGAGCGCCGACGCGGGTGACAAGGAACTGTGGGGTTTCCGGCGAATCCTCGCCCGCAAGCTGCATCAGCCGGGCGCCTTCGACTCGGACATCACGCTCGTCAACTGGCCTTTGAACGACTACTGGTTGAAGCCGTACATCGGGCAGGAGGCCGAAGCGCTGCGCGAGGCGCGGCAGTTGTCGCTGTCCGTCCTGTACTGGCTGCAGACCGGGGCCCCGCGCGCCGACGGCGGCACCGGCTTCCCCGGGCTGCGGATCCGCCCCGATGTGACCGGCACGACGGACGGCCTCGCGAAGGCGCCGTACGTCCGCGAGTCGCGGCGCATCAAGGCGGTGACGACGGTCGTGGAGCAGGACGTCGCCATCGACGTCGTCGGTCCGTACGGCAGGACGCGCTACCGGGACTCGGTGGGTGTCGGCAACTACCGCATCGATCTGCACCCCTCGACCGGCGGCGACAACTACATCGACGTCGGCTCGGTGCCGTTCGAGATCCCGCTGGGCGCGCTGGTTCCCCGGCGGGTGCGCAATCTGCTGCCGGCCGGCAAGAACATCGGCACCACCCACATCACCAACGGCTGTTACCGGCTGCACCCGGTGGAGTGGAACATCGGCGAGGTCGCGGGAGCGCTGGCCGCGCACTGTCTCGCCGAGGACGTGACGCCGCATCAGGTGCAGGCGGAGGACAAGTGGTTCGACGAGTTCGGGCGGCTGCTCGACCGGTCGGGTGTGCAACGTCACTGGCCCGATGTGCGCGGCTACTGACCGACCGGCCAGCGCTCCGACCGACAACGCACAAGGAGGTGCGTACGACATGAGCACACGGATACGCGTCGGGATCGACGTGGGCGGCACGTTCACGGACGCCGTGGCCGTCGACGCGGCGACGCTCGGCCTGGTGGGCCAGGTGAAGGTGCCCACGAGCCATCATCATGAGGACGGTGTCGCGCACGGCATCGTGCAGGCACTCGACCGGCTCCTGGAGCAGGTCGACCGCACTCCGGCCGATGTGACGTTCCTGGCGCACGGCACGACGCAGGCCACGAACGCGCTCCTGGAGGGCGACGTGGCGATGGTCGGGCTCATCGGCATCGGCACGGGCGCGGGCGCGGTGCTGACCCGGCGGCTCGCCGCGCTCGGCAAGCTGGAACTCACACCGGGCAAGAAACTGCCGCTCGCATACGCCCACGTCCCGGACCCGTTCGACACCGACGCGGTGCGGGCCGCCGTGACCCGCGTTCAGAAGGAGGGCGCCGAAGTCCTCGTCGCCACCGAGCCGTTCGGGGTCGACCGTCCCGACGGGGAGCAGGCCGTGCTCGACGCGGCGCAGTCCTCAGGGCTGCCGATGGCGGCCGCCCACGAGATCACGTCGCTGTACGGGCTGCACAAGCGGACGCGTACGGCGGTGGTGAACGCGGCGATCCTGCCGCGGATGCTGGCGACCGCGGAACTCGTCGACTCCTCCATCACCAAGGCGGGGGTGGACGCGCCGCTGATGGTGATGCGCTGCGACGGCGGTGTCATGTCGCTCGCCGAGATGCGGCGCAGGCCCCTGCTGACCGTCCTGTCGGGTCCGGCGGCCGGGGTCGCGGGCGCGCTGATGCAGGAGCGGATCAGCGAGGGGGTGTTCCTGGAGACGGGTGGCACGTCGACGGACATCAGTGTGGTGCGGCGCGGCAAGGTCGCCGTGCGGCACGCGACGATCCTCGGCAAGACCTCGTATCTCAACGCCCTTGATGTGCGCACGGTCGGGGTCGGCGGCGGCTCGATGGTGCGTCTTGGACAGGACAAGGTGGCGGGCGTCGGGCCGCGCAGCGCGCACATCGCCGGGCTTCCGTACGCGTGTTTCGCCACGCTCGACGATCTGCGGGACGCGAAGCTGGCCACGGTGACGCCGATGACCGGCGACCCGGACGACCATGTGGTGCTCGACGCGGCGGGCGGCCGGTTCGCGCTCACGATGACGTGTGCGGCGAACGCGCTCGGGCGGGTGCCCGAGGGTGACTTCGCGCGTTGCGACCAGGAGGTGGCGCGGGCCGCGCTGGCCCCGCTGGCCGCCCGGCTCGGCACCGACGTGGCGGGGGCGGCGCGTGCCGTGCTCGACGCGGGGGCCGCGCCGGTGCAAGCGGTCGTGGACGCGATGGTCAAGGACTACCGGCTCGACCGCGACACCGCGGTCCTGGTCGGCGGGGGCGGCGGCGCCGCGTCCGTGACCCCGCATCTCGCGGCGACCACCGACATGGAAGGTCGGATCGCCCGGCACAGCGAGGTGATCAGCCCGATCGGCGTGGCCCTCGCGCTGGTGCGCGAGCAGGTCGAGCGGATCGTGCCGGGTGCCACGCAGGAGCAGATCCTCGCCGTGCGCGCCGAGGCCGAGCGGGCGGTCGTCTCGCAGGGCGCCGCGGCCGACGGTGTCGAGGTCGAGGTGACCGTCGACCCGCAGACCAGCACGGTGCGGGCCGTCGCCACCGGCGCCACCGAACTGCGCACGCAGGACCGGGCGCACCGGGCCGACGAAACGGAGCGGCTGAAGGCGGCCGCCACCAGCCTCAAGACCCAGCAGGACGCCGTCGACGTGCTGGCGGGCACCGACGCGTACACCGTGTACGGCACCGAGGTGCGGCGCCGGCTCCGGGGCACGCGGCGGCCGGTGCGGGTGGTCGACGCGGACGGTGTCGTGCGGCTCGGGGCGCCGGACGCGCGGGTGGAGACGACGACCGTGGGCGCGGCCGGCGAGGCGCTCGCGGCGCTGGTGCGGGACGCCACCTCGTACGGGGACGGCGGGACGCGGGCGCCCGCGGTGCGGCTGCTCGTCGGCGGCCGGATCGCCGATCTGTCGGGGGTGCTCGAACCCGAGGCGCTACTGGCCCTGGCGCGCAGCGAGTTGCGGGCGCGCGCGGCCGACGAGCCGGTCGTGGCGGTCGTGGAGTCCCGCGCATGAGCGGCGGCGCCGGCCGGGACCACGACCTGGACCTGGCGGTACGGCTGCTCGCCGGCACCCCGACGCACGAGGGGCGGGATCCGCTCCTGATGCGCCAATGGGCGCTCGCCGCCGAGGAGTTCGGGGCGCGCCTGGTTCCCGACGCGATGACCGCGCGGATCGTCGAGCGCGACGGCGGCCTCACCGAAGGGCTTCTTGCCCGCTTCCGGTCGCGGCCCGCGCAGATCGAGCTGTACGTCGACACCATCGACCGCGCCGAACGGCTCATCGACGAGCGGGGCTGGCGCGCCTGGTTCCCGGAGGGTTCGGTGCGGGCGGCGGCGCTCGCCCACGAGCGGGCCCACGAACATCTCCACCACGCGCGCGTGCGGGCCGAGTTCAAGCGGGCGCTCGGCCACACGGCGCTGCGGCTCGGGCGGCGCCGCGTGTACGCGCATGTCGCGGGCGCCGACGAGCTGGCCGCGCACGCCTATGCGCGTGTCGCCTGCGGCCTGGGCCGCAGCCCGCTGCTGCTCACGGAGGCGCTTGCCACGGCCGTGACACAACACGCCGGCACCGTACAACCCACTAGAGCCGTACACCCCGACAGAAGCGAGAAGTGACATGGGTGTCGTCATCCTGCTCGTCATGGCGGCCGGAGTGGCCGCCATGCTGAGCCGCAAACTCCCCACCGCGTTCGCCCTCGTGTTGCTCGCCGTGGTGATCGCGTTCCTTGCGGGCGCCCCGCTGACCGGCAAGAACAGTGTCCTGGACACGGTCCTCCAAGAAGGTGCCCCGGCGCTCGCCGCGACGATGATCGCGATCCTGCTCGGTTCGTGGCTCGGCAAGCTCCTGGAGGAGACCGGCATCGCGGGCACCCTGGTCCGTAAGATCGTCGAATTCGGCGGTGACCGGCCGGTGTTCGTGGCGCTCGGAGTGCTCGTCGTGTCGGCGCTCGTGGGCACGGTGACCGGGTCCGCGCCCGCGGCGATGCTCGCCGGGCTCATCGGGATCCCGGCGATGATCGCGGTGGGTGTCCCGAAGGTGACGGCCGCCGGGACGATCCTGATGGGGATCGCCGTGGGCATCCCGTTCGAGCTCCCGGTGTGGCAGTTCTTCTCCACCGCCCTCGACCTGCCGATCCCGACGGTGCGCGGCTTCATGGTGAAGCTGTTCCCGTTCGCGCTCGTGGCGGCCCTCGCCTACGTGCTGATCGAGTCGCGGCGACGCGGTGTGGAGCACACATGGTCGCTGCGGTCGGTCCAGGACAAGCCGCGGGCGCGCGAACGGAAGCCGCTCGGCGACGCCCCGTGGTACGCGCTCCTGACGCCGATCGTTCCGCTGGTACTGGCCCTCGGCTTCGAACTGGCCATCATTCCCTCGCTGTTGGCGGGTGTGCTGTACGCGCTGGTGACGACGACGCGGCCGCGCGACATGAACCGCCGCCTGCTGCGCACCCTGTACGGCGGCTTCGAGGTGGCGGCCCCGCCGATCACACTGTTCGTGGCGATCGGCATCCTGCTCGCCGCGGTGAACCTGCCGGGCGCGGTCGACGCGCTCGAACCACTGTTGAAGGCGGTCAGCCCGCAGAACGCGGTGCTGTTCGTCCTCGTCTTCACCGTGCTGGTGCCGCTGTGCCTGTACCGGGGTCCGCTCAATGTGTTCGGCCTCGGCGCCGGCATCGCGGGCGTCCTCATCGCCACCGGCATCTACCCGGCCGTCGCCGTCCTCGGCATGGCCACCTCGTACAACCAGGTCTTCGGCGTCGCCGACCCGACCAGCACCCAGACGGTGTGGAGCGCCCAGTACGCGGGTGTCTCGCCGCAGCAGGTGATGGTGCGCACGCTGCCGTACGTGTGGGTGGTGGCGCTCGGCGGTCTGTGCGTCACGGCCGCGACCTACCTCTGACCTCTTTCCGCCACCCCTCGACATCAGGAGCGCTCATGCAACGTCGTACTTTCCTGCGCGCCGCCGCCGTCACGGGATCCGCCATGGCCCTGGGCGGGCTCCCGGTCCCCTCGGCCTCGGCCGCGCCGGGCGGATTCCCCGACTACACCTACGTCCGCACGCTACTCTCCCCCGCCGACCTCAAGTACAACCCGACGGGCGAGATCATCTTCCCGACGGTCCGCGGCGTCTTCGACAAGCTGGCCGAGCCGCTGGGCCGCTACTACCTGTACTACGCGCCGCACGACGCGCCCGGCGGCATCTGCCTCGCGTACGGGGACTCGCTGGAGGGCCCGTTCACGGAGTACCCGGACAACCCGATCGTGTCGAACGACTGGTCCCCGCACTACTCGGTCAGCCACGTCTCCTCACCGCATGTGCAGTGGATGCCCCAACACCGGGAGTTCTGGCTGTACTTCCACGGCGAGAACACCACGACGCGGCTCGCCCGCTCGAAGGACGGCATCCACTTCACGTACGACAAGGTGGTCCTGTCGACGTCGATGATGCCGGCGGGCACCACCGAGACCTCGTACGCCCGTGTCTTCGCTCACGAGCTGCCGGCTCGCGGCGCCCACTACGTGATGCTGTTCATGCTGAACAACACGACCAACCACCGCGACATCTGCTGGGGTTGGTCGGCGGACGGCCGCGACTGGACCTTCGACCAGACCCCGCTCGTGCGGCACTCCGACGTCGACGCGGTCAATGTGGGCGGACCGCACCTGCTCACGCGCGGCGGCTCCGCCTACGTCGTCTACAACAAGGACAAGGAGAGCGGCGGCGACCTCATGATCACGGAGGTCGGCGCCGACTTCTCGCTCCGCAAGCACCTCGGCGTCTTCTACAACTCGGGCGCCTCGGCCCCGGAGAACGGCCGGGCGGCCGCCCCCTCGTTCGGCACGCAGAGCGGGGTGCCCTACATGGTGTACGAGGCCGGGGAGCGGCTCGCCGGGGCGATCGCGGTGGCCCGGGGCTGACCCGGGTCACTCGCCCGCGGGGGCGGCGGCCGGGGTCTCAGTGTCCTGCGGGGATTCCACCGGCGCCGCCTTCGCCCGGCGCCACGGGCCGCGGAAGAGCAGCGACGCCGGGACGAACACGGCCATGCAGCACAGCGAGACGATCAGCCAGGCCCGCCAGCCGTGCGATTCGACGACGCGGGGTACGGCGATGAGCACCACCACGCCCATCGCCTTGGTCAGGAAGGTGAAGACGCCCCAGGCGGTGCCCTGCAGGCGTGGGTCGACGTCCTCGGCGTTCTCCGAGAAGTTCGCCATCCACGGCCCGTAGGCGCAGCCCATCACTCCGCCGAGGAGCGCGCCGGTGATCGCGATGTGCAGGTGCGAGACGTCGTCGCGTCCGACGAGGCCCGCCAGGTACCCGGTGAGCAGCACACTGCCCACCGTTCCTGCGACGCAGAAGGGCTTGCGCAGTTGCAGCCGGTCGGAGAACCGGCCGGACAGGACGAGGGTGAAGATGTTCAGCGTCCAGAACGCCGCCATGATCTGCGAGGCCGTCGCGGCGTCGAGGTCGAAGCTCTCCGCGAGCATCGTCTGCCCGTACACGACGAGTGTCACGTACAGCACGAGCCAGGACGCGATGCCGATCACATGGGCCCAGATGGCGCGGTGCCTGAACAGGTCGCGGGAACGGGCCGGTTGGGTGTGATCCGCGCGGCCGAGGGTCTCCCGCTCGGACTGCACGATGCGGGCGCGCAGTTCCGGTGAGAGGTCCGCGATGTTGAAGGCGATCACCACGGAGAGCACGAGGGACACCGCCCCCATGATGACGAACTGCGAGCGCCACGAGTCGTCGAACAACGGCAGCGTGAGGCTGGCGACCGCGGCGGCCAGGAAACTCGCCCCGACCGGGCCCCAGGTCCAGAAGCCGAAGGCCTGCGCCCGGCCCATCCGCGGCGAGAAGTCCCGCACCAGCGGCGCGGTGCCCGCCATGGCCATGCCGTCGACGACCGACAACACGGCTCGCACGGCGAGGAGTTGGCCGGTTGAGTGGACGGTCGTCATCAGGAAGCAGCAGCCCGCGGTGAGCATCAGCAGCGGCACGATGAGCCGCACCCGGCCCACGGTGTCGGTGAGCCGTCCGCCGACCATCGACGCGATGGCCCCGGCGACGAGCGCCGTCGCGGAGACGGCGCCGTAGGTGGTCAGCGTGATGTCCAGGTCGTCGAGGAGCAGCGGCACCACGGGCGCGATCTGGCCCTCGTAGGAGGCGATGAGGACCGCGAGGACCGCCATCGACAGGATGCGCATCCGCTGTCCGGCGTCCGGGTACTGGTCGAGCTCGCGCACCCGGAAGATCCGGATGCGCGGGCGCCGCCCGGTCACTCGCCGATCCCGCCGAGTCGTACGTGCCCCTTGATGAGGTTGCGGGCGATGGTGCGCTTCTGGATCTCGTCGGTGCCCTCGAAGATGCGCAGCAGCCGCAGCTCGCGGTACCAGCGCTCGATGGGCAGTTCCTTGGTGTAGCCCATGCCGCCGTGGATCTGCAGGACGCGGTCGACGACCTGGTTGGCCATCACCGCTCCGTTGAGTTTGGCGATGGAGGAGGCGTGCCGGGCGTCGAGGCCCTGCTGGACGCGCCAGGCCGCGTACAGGGTGAGCCACTTCGCGGACTCGATCTCCACCTGGGAGTCGGCGATGTGCCACTGGATCGCCTGGTAGTCGGCGATGGGCCGGCCCATGGAGTGCCGCTGGCGGGCGTAGTCGACGCCCATCTGGAGCATGCGCTCGGCGGAGCCGATGGCCCGGGCGGGGATGAGGTAGCGGCCCTGGCCGATCCACTGCATGGCGAGCTCGAAGCCCTTGCCGACCTCGCCGAGGACGTTGCGGCCGGGGACGCGTACCTCGTCGAAGACGAGCGAGGCCGGGCCCCACTGGCCCATGGTCTCGATCGGTTCGGACTTCCAGCCCATGTCGCGGTCGACGAGGAAGCAGGTGACACCGCCGTCGGCGCCCTTGTCCGGGTCGGTGACCGCGAACACCATCACGAAGTCGGCCTCGTTGCCCCCGGTGATGAAGGTCTTCTCGCCGGTGATCAGCCAGTCGTCGCCGTCGCGCACGGCGCGGCTGCGGATGTTGCGGGCGTCGGAGCCGGCGCCGGGTTCGGTGATGGCGAAGCAGGAGCGGCGCTCGCCCTCGATGGTGGGCAGCAGGTACTCCTGCTTCTGCTGGTCGTCGCAGGCGTAGAGGATGTTGTCGGCGCTGCCACCGAAGCTGAAGGGGACGAACGTACGGCCCATCTCCATCGCGATGATCGCCGACATGACGGCGCCGAGGTTCATCCCGCCGTACTCCTCCGGGGTGTTGACGCCCCAGAAGCCGGACCTGCGCGCCTTGGCGCGGAGTTCGGCGACGACCTCGGCTTCGACACCCGGCTGACCTGCCCGTTCGTTGCGCAGGACGTCCTGCTCCAGCGGCATCACTTCCTTGGTGATGAACGCGCGCACGGTGTCCCTGATCTGACGTTCCTCGGTGGACAGCGAGAAGTCGACCATGGAAGTGCCCCCTCAATCCGAATGCGGGAATCCTGGAACGGGAATCTAGGAATGAGTTCAAGTTGCCCGCGGCCCGGCGGTCGGTCAAGAGGTCGGAACGAGTTCAACCGAGGTTCTGGCGCAGAGAATTGGCTGATTCTAAAATTCGGTTCGGTACGACAGTGGGTGCGCAACAGTGGGTACGGAGGGGGTGACGACCGGGTGACACGCAAGGCGGAGCGGATCGCGGCCAAGGACAACGCCTGGCAGTGGAGCCGCACGGAACAGACCCGTCGGACCCTGCTGGACGCCGCCCGTGAGGTCTTCTGCGAGCAGGGGTTCACCGACACGGCGATCGTCGCGGTGGTGCGCAGGGCGGGGTCGAGCGTCGGCAGCCTCTACCACCATTTCGGCGGCAAGACGGAGCTGTTCGTCGCGCTGTGGGAGGACTACGAGAACTCCCGCGAGCGCGAGGCGGCCGAGGCGGTGGCCGCGGCGCGGGCGGCGGGCGAGACGGATCCGCTGGAGCTGTTCCTGGTCGGCACCCGCAGCTTCCTGGAGGGCTGTTGGCGGCGGCGTGACCTGATCGAGCTGTGGATGGACGGCGACGGCCCGCCCGGCTTCGAGCTGATGCGCCGGGCGCGCGGCCGCGAGTGGATCCGGCAGAACTCGGTGCTGCTCGAAGCGGGCAAGGAACCCGTGGACCGGCTGGTGGTCGGCGTCCTCACCTCCGTCATCGGCGAGGCGGGGAGGGAGATCGGCACGTGCGCGCGCAAGCGGGACGCGGACGCGATCTGTCACGCCACGCTCGCGCTGATCCGCAGGCTGGATCCGTTGCACATCGATCCGCTCCGGACGACTCACCCCCGTACGCACTGACGCGCGCACCGACGCACGCACTCAGCCAGGCACCAGGCACCAGGCACCAGGCACTTTGAAAGGAACACACGTGGCACAGACCGAGGATGCGGCGCCCTACTTCACCCGGAGCGGGGACACGTTCGTGCCCGAGTCGCACGCGCGCGGCTGGTGGGCGCCCGACACGGTGCACGGCCGGCTCCTGGGCGGGCTCGCCGCGCGGGCGCTGGAGCGCGAACACGCCGAGGAGGGGCTGCACTTCGCGCGGCTCACCGTCGATCTGTTCCGCACCGCGCCGTTCGCTCCCGTCGGTGTCACCACGGAGCGGGTCCGCGACGGGCGGCGGATCCGCGTGGCCGACGCGGTCGTACGCGGCGGCGACGGGAAGCCGCTGGCGCGGGCCAGTGCCGTACTGCTGCGCACCGGCACACCGCCGCCGGGACACATTCCCGCGACCGGTCCGTGGGACGCGCCGCCGGCGCAGGAGCTGCTGGCCCCGCACGGGCGCACCCAGTTCCTGCGGTTCGACGATGAGCTCCGGCCCGTGCGGGAGTGGAGCGGCGATCAGCGGCGGCGGTCCTGGATGCGCGACGCCCGGCCGCTGGTGGGCGGGGAGGCCCTGTCCCCGCTCGTTCGCGCCGCGCTGGCCGCCGACACCGCGAGCCCCCTCGCCCACGCGAGCGACCACGGCCTGCGCTACATCAACGCCGACTACACCCTGTCCCTGAGCCGGCTCCCGCTCAGCGACGAGATCGGCCTGGAGGCGACGGGGCACACGGCCGAGGACGGCATCGCCGTCGGGCACTGCACGCTGTACGACGCAGCGGGCCCGATCGGCTATTGCACGACGACGGCGCTCGCGAATCGCGCGCCGGAGCGCTGACCGCCTGCTACAGGGACCGTTCCTGGGCTTGGGCTTGGGCTTGGGCTTGGGCATGGGCATGGGCCTGCTACAGGCCCTGTACTTCCCCGTATGAGAGGGTGTCGCCGGTGGGCCGTCGTCCTTCGCGGACGGCCCGCGCGGTGGCCACGGCCTCGCCGAGCGCCCTGCGGTAGAGCAGCGAACCGAGGCTGACGCGGCGGACGCCCAGCGCGGCGAGTTCGTCGAGGGTCGGCCCGGTGGGCGAGTAGAGGATGTTGAGCGGGAGCTCGAAGCGGGCTGCGATGTCGCGGATCCGGTCGGGCTCGGCGAGGCCCGGCACGAACAACCCGTCGGCGCCCGCTTGTTGGTACGCGGCGAGGCGCTCCTCGGTGTCCGCACGGTCACGGCCCAGCCAGTACGTGTCCGTGCGGGCGTTGACGAACAGTTCGGGGACGGCCGCCTTGACCGCTGCGATCTTCGCGGCGTGCTGGTCGACCGGGGTGATGCTGCCGTCGGCGCGACCGTCCTCGACGTTGATCCCGGCGGCGCCCGCGGCGCTCAACTGGCGGGCGAGGTCGGCGACTTCCTCCGGATCATCGCTGAATCCGCCCTCCATGTCGACGGTGAACAGCAGCGGGGTGCGCCCGAGTCGGCGGGCCAGGTCGAGAGTGGCGTCGGCGGTGACACCCGCGCCGTCCGGGAGCCCGGCCGCGGCGGCCACACCGAGGCTGGTGGTGCCGACGGCCTCGAACCCGGCGCCGGCCAGGGCGGCGGCCGAGGCGCAGTCCCAGGCGTTCGGCAGCAACAGCGGCGCGTCCTTGCGGTGCAGGCGGGCGAAGGGGGTGACCGAGGGCTGCCGGTACGCGAGGGCCCCCGCGGCCAGGGCCATGGCGTGTTCCCGGCCGGGGCAGACGCGCGGCGGAGCCCCGAAGGCGAGCGGCACGTCGGCGTCCGTGGGGGCGGCCGCCGTGGCGTCCAGGAGGACGAGATCCCCGGCGGCGATGTCCCGGCCGACGACGCGGGTGTCGCGGGCGGCGACGCGGCGCAGGACACGGACGGGTGGGTCGTTGCGCAGGGTTTCGTGGAGGATCTGCTCGATGGGGCGGGTGTCGGCGGAAGCGGCGTCGCCGGGGGCGGGGGTGATGTCGGCGGGGGCCGCGGGGGCGGCGTCGGCATGGCGCACCAGGGCCGCGGTCGCGTCACGGGCCTGTACGAGGAGGCAGATGCGGGCGGCGGCGAGTTCGGTGCGGTCCGGGTGTCGGGGGCCGTCCGACTGCCGAGGACCGTCCGGCTCTCGGGGGCCATCGGGGCCCGGTTGCCGGAGGCTCTCGCCCACCAGCTCCCCCGACGGGGACAGCAGCTCCACCAGGCGCGCCACCGCCGCGTCGGCCTCCGGGTCCTCGCCGCCGAAGTAGACACGGGACACGGTTCCGATCGCCTCCGCCACGGCGTGGGGTTCCCGGTATCCCAGGGCCTCGGCGAGGGTGCTCACCACGTACGGGGCCGCGTCCTCGGCCTCGGGCCACCGGGTGGCCGCCTTCCGTAGCCGCGCCACGTCGAGGCGGGCCAGCTCGGCCTCCACCAGCGCCCGGCGCCGCGCGTGCGTCTCGCCGGAACTGAACCGGGGCACCGAGGCCCGCAACCAGGCCATGGACGCGCCCTCCTTCCCCTCGGCGGCGGGCGGCACCTCCGGCACCAGGTCCGGGTTGGCCAGCGCCGCACGCGCGTCCTCGTAACGGGGGATCTCATGCACGGTTCGGTTCATGCCACCGACGCTAGGCGCGCAACGCTTCGGGACCGGCCGAAGCGTCCCCGCGTTCCCTCGCCCTCGCGTCTTGCCGGGGCGGTCGAAGGCCCAACGCTACGCTCGGCCGATGTACTCGACCGAGCTCACCCAGCACGTGAACGCCCCACGTGCCGCCGTCTACCGGGCGCTCATCGACGCGGACGCGATCGCGCACTGGCGGGTGCCCGACGGCATGACCAGTCGTGTGCACGAGTTCGACGCCCGCGAGGGCGGAAAGTTCCGCGTCTCGCTCACCTACGACGCGCCGACCGGGAACGGAAAGTCGGCCTCGCACACCGACACGTACCACGGACACTTCGCCAGGCTCGTGCCGGACGAGCAGGTGGTCGAGGTGCTCGCCTTCGAGTCCGCCGATCCCGCGCTGCGCGACACGATGACGATGACCACCACGCTCACCGACGCGGGCGGCGGCACCGAGGTGCGGATGCTGCACGAGGGGATCCCCGACGTCGTGCCCGCCGACCAGAACGAGACGGGCACACGGATGGCACTGGAGAACCTCGCCCGGCTCGTGGAAACGGACCCGCGCTTCGGCGGCTGACTCCAGGCACCCGCACCGACATCAGCACCAGCACCAGCACCAGCACCAGCACCAGCACCAGCACCGGAAGGTGCCGCCTCCGCGTTACTGGCGCGGACCACGCAACGACGCGTCGAGCGCGCTCATCAGGTGCGCCACGCGCCCCTTCCCCTGAGGCGCCGCAGGGTACCGGCTCAGCACGTCGACGAGGACGGGAGTGGCGCGCCGCCGGGCCCGCTCGATGTCCCGCTCCCCCGCCTCCGGGTCACCGCCCGCGGCCAGCTCCGCCACACGGGCCGCGCACGCGGCGGCGCGCAGGATGTGGCCGACCTGCGTGGCCTTCGCGATCGGGTGCAGATACGCGGCGGATGCGGCGTCGCCCGCGGCGCGCGCGGCGAGCCGTACGGCTTCGGTGTCCGCCGCCGCGGCGGCCCGGTGTGCGTCGAGCGAGGTGACGCGCTGGAGCCGCGTCCGGTTCGCGCCGTTGACGAACTCCCACGCGGCGTCGACGGCCGCGCGGGGCCGCGGGTCGTCCGGCGCCGCGGCCTCGAACACGGGGAGGACCTGCTCGGCGCTCTGCACGGCGTACCGCGCGACCGCGCGCAGCTCGTCCATGGTCAGGTCGAAGTCTCCGGTCACGGTGCTCGTCGCCATGTCCCGATCCTCTCACCGGGGCCACACGGGTCCGGAAGCCCCGGGCCGGTCGGGCCCTTCGCCTCTGTGCTGCACCCCGCCCCCTGGGCGACCGTAATAGGGACGGAAGTGGAGTGTCCGTGTGCACCGCAGCGCACGACCGCCCACCCAAGGCCGCCCGGCGACGTCACGCCCGGCTGAGCGCCTCTCCCCGCACCGACGACGAGAGTCCCGGCAGGCCGCCGCACGCACCACCGCCGGTCCGGGCCGGCCCCTCCATGAAAGGTTCCTCACCGATGGCCACGCGCGAAGGACGACGGTTCCCCCTGCCCAAGCGGAACCCGGACAAGCAGAGCCGCAAGGCCGAGCGCACGCGCAAGGACGAACGCACGCGCAAGCAGCGCATCGTCCGCCGGGTCATCTGGGTCGTCGCACTCCTCCTCGTCGTCTGCCTCGGCACGGCCGGCTGCGCGTACTGGCGTCTGGACCACAACGTGTCCGGCATCGACCTGTCCAAGGTGCTGACCGACACCGACGACTCCGGCGCGATGAACATCCTCGTGATGGGCTCGGACTCCCGCTCCGGTGACAACGGCGACCTCGCCGGGGGCGACACCGGCGGCACCTCGCGCTCGGACACCACGGCCGTCGTGCACATCAACGAGGACCACACCAAGGCCGAGACCGTGTGGATCCCGCGGGACACCCTCGTCGACATCCCCGCGTGCACCGACAGCGACGGCGACACGGTCCCCGCGCATCAGGACGCCATGTTCAACTCGGCGTACAGCGAGGGCGGCCCGGAGTGCACGGTGAAGACCGTGGAGCAGATGTCGGGTCTCGAGCTGAACCACTACGTAGAGCTCGACTTCTCCGGCTTCGTGGACTTCATCGACGACATCGGCGGTGTCACCATCACCACGACCGAGGACATCGACGACCCCGACAGCGGCTTCGACGAGCCGGCCGGCACCCACCACCTCGACGGCGACGAGGCCCTCGCCTTCGTCCGCACCCGGCACGGTGTCGGCGACGGCTCGGACCTGGACCGCATCACCCTGGAGCAGCAGATGGCCACCGCCGTCATCGACCAGGTGAAGGACCTCGACCTGGTCACCCACCCCAAGAAGGCCTACGACCTCGCGTCCGACCTGACGAAGTCCCTGACCACGGACACCGGCCTGGACTCGGTGAGCTCCCTCCTCGGCCTCGGCAAGAGCCTGACCGGCATCGGCGCGGACGACGTCACCCAGGTGACCCTCCCGACCGAGACCGCCCCCAGCGACCCCAACCGCGTCGCCCCCAAGAACCCGGACGCGGACCAGGTCTGGAACGCGCTCAAGAACGACGCGTCCATCCCGTCGTCGATCGTGCACGACCAGCGGGAGAACCCGGCGAACTCGTCGAACTCGTCGAACTCGAAGTGACAACGTGAGGGTTCACGAGCCCTGCTGACGCAACGTCACCCGCCGCAGCATCCGCAGGAACTCCTCCCGCTCCTCCGCCGAGAGCACGTCCAGCAGCTGGTCGCTCACGTCCGTCACGCCGGGCGCCAGGCGGGTCACCAGGTGACGGCCGCTCTCCGTGATGCGGACCAGCTTGCGGCGACGGTCGCGTTCGTCCTTCTCGAGGTCCAGCAGGCCCCGCCGGCGCAGTCGCTCGAGGAGCGGTGCGGCCGTCGACTTGTCGAGGTGGGCCAGGGTGCCGAGCGTGCCCTGGTCCATGTCGCCGTGCAGGTCGAGCAGGCTCAGGACGGTGAACTGCGGGCCGGTGAGGTCCTGGTGGACCTGCTCGTACCAGAGCCGCGTGTGCAGCTGGTTCAGCTGGCGCGCGAGCGGCCCGACCCCGTCGAGTGCCGCCTCCAGTGCCTCGGCGTGCGCGCTCTTTCGGGACGGCGGACGGGACGGCGGACGGGATGTCGAACCGGACATCGGATGGGACCCCTCGCTTGATTAGGACGTACACGTACTTTACCGTGAGGAAAGAAGGACGTGTACGTAATAACTGTGTGTGATGTCTTCGGGGAGGGGCGGCTCCACCGGCCCTCGCCCGCAGGAAAGGGTCTGCAATGACGCAACGCGGCAGCGCGCTCAACTTCCGTGACTTCGTCGAGGAGTTGATCGAGGCCGGCGACGCGGTCGACATCCGTCAACCGGTCAGCCCCACCCTCGAGGTCGGCGCGATCACGCGGCGTGTGTACGAGACCCGCGGCCCCGCCCCCCTGTTCAGCAACCTCACCGAGGGTGCGCCCGGGCATCGCATTCTCGGCGCCCCGGCCGGCCTCACCGGTCGCGCCGACGGCGCGTACGGGCGGCTCGCCGCGCACTTCGGGCTCCCCCGCGAGACCACGCCGCGCGAACTCCTCGAACGTCTCATTTCGGCGATGCACGCCGAGCCCCTCGCTCCGCGCGTCGTGGACGGAGGCCCCTGCAAGGAGAACGTCCTGACCGGCGAGGACGTCGACCTCACCCGCTTCCCCGTCCCGCTGCTGCACGCCGAGGACGGCGGCCGCTACTTCGGGACGTACGGCTTCCATGTGGTGCGCACGCCCGACGGCCGGTGGACGAGCTGGTCCGTCAGCCGCACGATGCTGCACGGGCCGCGCACCCTCGTCGGGCCCGCCATGCCGCAGCAGCACCTCGGCATGATCCACCAGATGTGGCGGGAGCGCGGCGAGCCCACGCCCTGGGCGATGGTCATCGGCGCGCCGCCCGCCGCGCTGGCGGCCGCGGGCATGCCGCTGCCCGCCGAGGTGAACGAGGACGGATATGTGGGCGCCCTCGCCGGCAGCCCCGTCGACGTCGTCAGGACCGAGCTGCACGACCTGCATGTGCCCGCCAACTCCGAGATCGTGCTGGAGGGTTGGATCAGCCCGGACGAGACCGCCCCCGAGGGGCCGATGGGCGAATATCACGGGTATTCGTTCGCCGAGAGCAAGCCGCAGCCCGTCTTCCACGTGGAGACCGTCACCCATCGCGACGAGCCCATCCTGCCGGTGTGCGTGGCGGGGCTTCCGCCGGAGGAGAACCACACCATCTGGGGCACGATGATCTCGGCGACCAGCCTGGACCTGCTGCGCTCCAGCGGGCTGCCCGTCTCCATGGCCTGGTGCTCGTACGAGGCCGCGACGTGCTGGATCGCCGTCTCCCTGGACATCGGACGGCTGGCCGGGATGCGGATGAGCGAACACCAACTGGCCGACGCCGTCGCCGAGGTGCTGTTCGGCTCGCACACCGGCTGGCTCGTCCCGAAGGTGATCCTGGTCGCCGACGACATCGACGTCACCGACATCGACCAGTTGGTGTGGGCGATGGCGACGCGCTACCACCCCGGCACCGGCGAGTACGTGTACCCGCAGGCGCCCGGTATCCCGATGGTTCCCTACCTCACTCCGGAGGAGGTGCGCTCGGGCCGCGGTGGCAAGGCCGTCATCAGCTGCCTGCTCCCCGCTCAACTGGCCGGTGACACACCGGGGATCACCGCTTCGTTCCGGAATTCGTTCCCCGAGGACATCCGGCGGCGTGTGGTCGAGAAGTGGTCGGAGTACGGGTTCCGTCACTGAGGGCCGCGGCGGCGCGCGCGTACGCCTCCACCAGCGGGCGGCGGTCGTCGGCGCGCCAGGCCAGCACGAAGCGGCTGGGTGAGATGCCGTGGACGGGGCGGGTGACGACGCCGCCGAGGGTGACCAGCGGCGCGTTACCGAGCGCGAGCAGGACGACGCCGAGTTCCGCGGCCAGTGCCTCGTACGTCTCCTCGGCGCTGGCCACCTCGGCGCCGATGACCGCGGGTTTCCCGCCGCGGGCGTCGGTGGCGAGCCAGTAGTCCCGCAGCGGGCCCGCGCTGTCGGGCAGCGCGAGGAACGGCTCGTTCAGGAGCTCCGCGAAGTCGATGGTCTCGCGGTCGGCGAGCGGGTGCGTCTCGGCCATGGCGACCAGGCGGGGCTCCTCGGCGACCGGCGACCACCGGTAGCGCTCCTGTTCCGGCAGCGGCAGCCAGACGAACGCCACGTCGCTCGTGCCGTCGGCGAGCCCCGCGGTCGAGTCGTCCCAGGACACCTGGCGGACCCTGAGCCGGGTGTCGGGATGCTCGGCGGTGAAGCGGGAGCGGATCGCCGGCAGCACGCCCCCGCGCCCCGGACTGGTGCTCATGCCCACCACGAGGGCCGACGCCCGCTCGGCCACCACCTTGGCGACCGACTCCCGCGCAGCCTCCCACTCGGCGACCATCCGCTGGGCGTGCGGCAACAGCGCCGCCCCCGCCTCGGTCAGCCGCACTTCGCGCCGGTCACGCTCGAACAGCGCGGCCCCCACCTGCTTCTCCAGCATCCTGATCTGCTTGCTCAGCGCGGGCTGCGAGACGTACAGCCGCTCGGCCGCACGCGTGAAGTGCAACTCCTCGGCCACCGCGGTGAAGTACCTGAGGTCCCGCCCATGAACGTCCATAACCATCGGCTATCACGTCAGATCTTGGACGGGCAACTGGTCTGTACCGCAAGGTAGTTCACAGCGGGGCCACCGACAGCGGCGGCTCCCCCGGTTCGAGGAGAACAGCATGAACAGGGTTTGGCTGGTCACGGGAGCGAGCAGCGGGTTCGGCCGGGCGATCACCGAGGCGGCGGTGGCCGCGGGGGACGTCGTGGTGGCCGCCGCCCGCCGCACCGCGCCGCTCGACGATCTGGTCGCCGCCCACCCGGATCAGGTCGAGACGCTGGCGCTGGACGTGACCGCCATCGACGACGTGCAGGCCGCGGTCGACGGAGTGGCCGCACGGCACGGCCGGATCGACGTTCTGGTCAACAACGCCGGGCGCGGCATGGTCGGGGCGGTCGAGGAGGCCACGGACGCGGAGCTGCGGGACCTGATGGACCTGCACTTCTTCGGCCCGGCCGCGCTCACCCGGGCCGTGCTGCCGCACATGCGCCGCCGCAGCTCGGGCACCATCGTCCAGCTGACCAGCATGGGCGGACGGTTCGCGTTCGCGGGGGTCGGCGCCTACTGCGCCACCAAGTTCGCCCTGGAAGGGCTCTCCGAGGCGCTGGCCGCCGAGGTCGCGCCGCTCGGCATCAAGGTGCTGATCGTCGAGCCCGGCGCGTTCCGCACGGGCTTCGCCGGCACCGAGGCGGTGGCCCCGGCCCCGGTCATGGACGCCTACCAGGACACCGTGGGCCCGGTCGTCTCCGGACTGCCGGGCGGCAGCGGCCAGGAGCCCGGCGACCCGGCCAAGGCCGCTGCCGCCATCCTGACCGCCGTGGACGCCGACGAGCCGCCGCTGCGCCTGCCGCTCGGCAACGACGCGGTCGACGCGATCACCGCCCAACTCGACGGCACACGCGCCGAGTTGGCCACCTGGGAGAAGCTCGCCCGCTCCACCGACTTCGACGCGTGACGGAACGCCGCGAGGACCTCAGCGCACGACGTCGAAGACGTTTTTCTGCAGCCCGTTCGCGTACGCCTCGTGCTCGACGAGCTTCAGGGCTTGCGTGTCCTTGTCCGTCGCACTGAAAAGTCGCTTGCCCGCTCCGAGCAGCAGCGGGAAGACCAGCAGGTGGTAGCGGTCGATGAGGCCCGCGTCCGACAGGTTCTGATTGAGGGTGGCGCTGCCGTGCATGATGATCGGGCCACCCTCGGTCTCCTTCAGCGCGGCGACCTCGTCGAGCGAGCGCAGGATCGACGTCTCGCCCCAACCGGGCACCATGTCACCGGACTTGAGGGTGGTGGACACGACGTACTTCGGCATCGGCTTGTACTCGGCGAACTCCTCCATGCCCGGCCACACCGGGCTGAACGCCTCGTAGCTGACCCGGCCGAAGAGCATCGCGCTCGCCTCGGTCTGCTCCCGGCCCTTGATCTCGAACGCCTCGGGCACGAAGTCGACACCCTTGAAGGTCCACCCGGAGTTGCGGTACCCGGGCTCGCCGCCCGGTGCCTCCATGACTCCGTCGAGGGACACGAAGGCCGTGCTGATCAGCGTACGCATGTCGGATCTCCCTGATTCTTCACTCGTCATCGGTCGGCTCTGCACCAACTAACACTCATGGACCGGCGTGCGCGGCAGAACTCATCGGTATACGGCGGGTCGCGGACGCGAATCGGTCACCCGGCTCATCGCCGCGTCGACTCCCGCTCCCTCAAATGCGCCTGCGTGATGCGCGGAGCGGCCGGTTCCGTACAGGCGATACGGCGACCGCGCTCCTGCTCGCCTTCGACGGGAACCCCATCGGCGTCGGGCTCTACTCCGCGGCGGCCGCGCTCGTCCTGGCGCTGTGCGCGTGGGGGCTGCGGGAGACGTTCCGGGTGCCGACGGCCGAGCTCGGCGAGCCGCAGGGAGAGCAGGTCAACTGACGTCCCTGCGGGCCTCGCCGAACATTGCGCGCACCTCCTCGGTCACCTCGACGCTGCCCGCAGCGCGTCCCTGAGGAGTTCCGCGAGGTGGCGTGGGCGGCGGTCGGAGAGTTGGGTGATCTGGGTGCGGCAGCTGTAGCCGTCCGCGAGGACCACCGTGTCGTCGGCCGCCTCGCGCAGGGCCGGCAGCAGGGCCTGTTCGCCGACCGCGACCGACACGTCGTAATGGCCGTCCTCGAAACCGAAGTTGCCGGCCAGGCCGCAGCAGCCGGAGTCGAGGCGGCCGCTGTCCACGCCGACGCGGGCGAGCACCCGGTCGTCCGCCTTGCTGCCGAGCGTGGCGTGCTGGTGGCAGTGGGTCTGGGTCAGGGCGGTGACGTCGTCGAGGCGGCCGAAGTCGACGTCGGGGGCGCGCTGGTCGAGGAGTTCGGCGAGCGTCATGGTCTGCTCCGCCAGGCGCTTGGCGCGGGGGTCGTCGGGGAACAGCTCCGTGGCGTCCGTGCGGAACAAGGACGTGCAGCTGGGCTCCAGGCCGATCAGCGGCATCCCCTCCTGGAGGTAGGGGTCGACCGCCTTGAGGGTGCGGTCCAACACCTTCTTGGCCATGTCGAGTTGGCCCGTCGTGTGCCAGGTCAGGCCGCAGCACAGGCGGTCGGGCGGCAGGACCACCTCGAAGCCGGCGTGTTCGAGGACGAGGACCGCGGCGCGGCCGACCTCGGGCGACATGAACTCGGTGAAGGTGTCGGGCCAGAGGAGGACCTTGCCCCGGCTGCCGGGTGCCGGCGCGTTGCGGCGCTTCTTGAAGCTCGTACGGAAGCGGCGCCCGGCGAAGGGCGGGACGGGGCGCTCCGGGGCGATGCCGCCCGCCTTCTTAAGAAGTGTGGCGGCCTTCTTGTTGCGCGTCACCGCGTTGACCAGGCTCGGTGCGAGGCCCGCGAGGTGGGACCACAGGGGAAGCCAGCCGAGTGCGTAGTGGGAGGCGGGGCGGCGCTTGCCCTTGTAGTGGTGGTGCAGGAACTCCGCCTTGTAGGAGGCCATGTCCACGCCCACGGGGCAGTCGCTCTTGCAGCCCTTGCAGGACAGGCACAGGTCGAGTGCCTCGGCGGCCTCCTCCGACTGCCAGCCGTCGGTGATGACGTCGCCCTGCACCATTTCGTACAGCACGCGTGCGCGCCCGCGCGTGGAGTCCTTCTCGTCCCCGGTGGCGCGGTAGCTGGGGCACATCACGCCGCCGGACGCGGTGCGGCACTTGGCGATGCCGACGCAGCGGCGCAGCGCCTTCGTGAGGTCGCCGTCGTCCTCGGCGAGGGCGAGCGTGGTGGTGAGCGAGAGGGTGGGGCGGTGGCCCGCGGTGATGCGCAGGCGTTCGTCGGCGGGGCGGGGGTGGACGAGGATGCCGGGGTTGAGCCGGTTCTCCGGGTCCCAGATCGCCTTGAACTCGCCGAAGGCGTCGATGGCCTCCTCGCTGTAGACGAGCGGGAGGAATTCGGCGCGGGCCTGCCCGTCTCCGTGCTCGCCGGAGAGCGTGCCGCCGTGCCGGGCGACGAGTTCGGCGGCGTCCTTCATGAACGTACGGAAGGTGCGCACGCCTTCGGCCGTCGCGTGGTCGAAGTCGATGCGGATGTGCACGCAGCCCTCGCCGAAGTGGCCGTACGGGGTGCCCTGGAGGCCGTGCGATTCCAGGAGCCCGGCCAGGTCGCGCAGGTAGTCGCCGAGGTGCTCGACGGGGACGGCGGAGTCCTCCCAGCCGGGCCACGCCTCGGAGCCGTCGGGGGCGCGGGTGGCGAGGCCCGAGCTGTCCTCGCGGATGCGCCACAGGGCGGCCTGTTCGGCCGGGCTCTGTACGAGGCGTACGTCGACGGCGCCGGTGTCCTTCAACAGGGCGTCGGCGCGGGCCTGTTCGGCCTCGGGGTCGGGCGTCGCGTCCGCGTGGCCGAACTCGCACAGCAGCCAGCCCGCACCCTCGGGCAGCATCTCCTCGGGGCGGGCGTCGGGGACGTTGCGGCGCAGCGCCGCGACCTGGTCGCCGCCCAGGCCCTCGCAGGCGATGGGTTCGTGGCGCAGCACGTGCTGGGCCGCGTCGCCGGCGGCCGGGAGGTCGGCGAAGCCGAGGGCCACGAGGGTGCGGCGGGCCGGGAGGTCGACGAGCTTGACGGTGGCCGAGACGACGACCGCGCAGGTGCCTTCGGTTCCGACCAGCGCTGCCGCGAGGTCGAAGCCCCTCTCCGGCAGCAGGTGTTCGAGGCTGTAGCCGGAGACCTGGCGGCGGAAGCGGCCGAACTCCGTGCGCAGCATGGCCAGATGCCGGTCGCGCAGATCACGCAGGCGGGCGTGGATCTCACCGGTGCGGCCGCCCTCGTCTATGACGTGCTGCAGTTCGTCGGCGTCGAGGGAGCGCAGCCGAATGCGCTCGCCGTCGTAGGTGAGGACCTCGAGTTCGACGACGTTGTCGGCGGTGCGTCCCCAGGCCACCGAGTGGGTGCCGCAGGCGTTGTTGCCGATCATGCCGCCGATGGTGCAGCGGGCGTGCGTGGAGGGGTCGGGGCCGAAGCGCAGGCCGTGCGGCTTGCAGGCGTCCTGGAGGCGGTCGAGGACGACACCGGGTTCGACGCGGGCGGTGTGCGCCTCGGCGTCGATCTCGACGATGCGGTTCAGGCTGCGCGACGTGTCGATGACGACGCCGTCGCCGACGGCCTGCCCCGCGATTGAGGTGCCCGCACCGCGCAGGGTGACGGCGACGTCGAGGGCGTGGCAGGCGGCGAGCGCCGCGGCCAACTCGTCGGTGTCGGCGGGCAGCACGACGGCCGCGGGCACCTGCCGGTACACGGAGGCGTCCTGCGCGTACTCGGAGCGCCGCCGCTTCCCGAAGGCGACCTCGCCGTGCGGCACGGCCTCCCGCAGTGCGCGCTCCAGCTTCTGCAGCGTCGCCGGGTCGGGCGCGTCCGGGCGGGGCGCGGCGGATCCGGTCGTGGCTACGGGGGCGGACATGGTGGCTCCTTCGGGCGGGGCGGTGGGCTGCGCGGGCGGGCGGGGTGGTGGGTTGAGGGTCTCAAGATCGTTGCGCCGATGTGACGGAACTGGTCATCGCGGGTCGTGCGGGGTTCGGGGTGGGCGGTGGGGAGGTGCTGCCCGCACCGGGACCGCCCCTCTGGGGCGGCCCGATTGCCCACAGGGGCGGCGGTCCGAAGCCCACAGGGATGGCGGCGCAACGCACTGTCGCCCCGGCACGGCGGCGGCCGGCCGGGGCGACAGTGGTCCTCAAGGGCGACGCCGCCCCCGGTCCTGCCGGAGGTGTCAGCCGAGGACCGCCGCGACCGACTCGCGCCACAGCCCCAGGCCCTCGTCGATCTCCTCGCCGTTCACGACCAGCGGCGGGATCATCCGGACGACCTGGCCCTGTGTCCCGCAGGTGAGCAGCAGCAGACCGCGCTCGGACGCGGCGGCGTGCACGCGGGCGGCGGTGGCGCCGTCCGGCTCGCCGTCGGCGGTGACGAACTCGGTGCCCGCCATGAGGCCGAGGCCGCGGACGTCGCCGATGCCGCCCTGCCCGCCGACCGGGTAGGCCTCCGCGACCTCGCGCAGTCCGGCGAAGAGCTGCTGGCCGCGCTCGGCGGCGTTCTCGACGAGCTTCTCCTCCTGGATCACGTCGAGCGTGGCGATGGCGGCGGCGCACGCCACCGCGTTGCCGCCGTACGTGCCGCCCTGCGAGCCGGGCCATGCCCGCGCCATCAGCTCCTTGGACGCGGCGATCGCGGACAGCGGGAAGCCGCTGGCCAGACCCTTGGCGGTGACGATGATGTCGGGCTTGCCGTCGAAGTGGTCGTGGCCCCAGAACTTGCCGGTGCGCCCGAAGCCGGTCTGCACCTCGTCGATGATCAGCAGGATGCCGTGCCGGTCCGCGCGCTCGCGCAGGCCGCGCAGGAAGGCCGTGTTCGCGGGAACGTAGCCGCCCTCGCCGAGGACCGGCTCCACGATGAACGCGGCGGTGTCGGCGGGCGTGGTGACGGTGGCGAGCAGCTGGTCCAGCTCGCGCAGCGCGAACTTGGTCGCGGTCTCCTCGTCCCAGCCGTAGTAGAAGGTGTTGGGGAACGGCGCGAGCGCGACGCCCGACATCAGCGGCCCGTACCCGGAGCGGAACTTGGTGGCCGACGTGGTCATCGACGCGGCGGCGAGCGTACGGCCGTGGAAGCCACCCTGGAAGGCGACGATGTTGGGCCGACCGGTGGCCTGCTTGGCGAGGCGCATCGCGGCCTCGACGGCCTCCGAACCAGAGTTGACGAAGAAGAGCGAGTCGAGTCCGTTCGGCAGTACCTCGCCCAGGCGCGCGCTGAGGGTCTGCAGCGGCTTGTGCATCACGGTCGTGTACTGGCCGTGGATGAGCTTGCCGACCTGCTCCTGTGCTGCGGCCACCACCTTCGGGTGGCAGTGCCCGGTGGACGTGACGCCGATGCCGGCGGTGAAGTCCAGGTGGGCGCGGCCCGACTCGTCGTAGAGACGGACGCCCTCGCCGCGTTCGGCCAGGACGGGGGTGGCCTGCTTGAGGACGGGGGACAAGGCACTCATGGACGGCTCCTCGCTCGGTGACCGCGGTGATTCACGGATCTTCTACGGAGATCAACATCAGGCCGCGTCGTAGGATTGTCAACAACCTACACTCATGCAAGCATGCAATTCGGCGGCTGTCCACGAGTGAGCCGGGCCGGGAGTTTCAAAACCACGGGAGTCGAAGTGAGTGCAGTGACCGAACAGCAGACAGAGCGCGAGCGGACCGTCGTCGCCTCCGTGCCCGACGGACTGTTCATCGGCGGCAGCTGGCGTCCGGCGGCCTCCGGCGCGACCTTCGGCGTCGAGGACCCCTCTCTCGCCCGTGAGCTGCGCACCGTCGCCGACGCGGGCGCCGAGGACGCGCGCGCCGCCGCCGAGGCAGCGGCGGCCGCGCAGGAGTCCTGGGCGGCCACGGCGCCGCGCGAGCGCAGCGAGATCCTGCGCCGCGGCTACGAGCTCCTCATGCAGCGCCAGGACGAGCTCGCCCTTCTGATGACACTCGAAATGGGCAAGCCGCTGGCCGAGGCGCGCGGCGAGGTGGCGTACGCCGCCGAGTTCTTCCGCTGGTTCGCCGAGGAGGCCGTCCGGATCGAGGGCGGCTACCAGGCCTCCCCCGACGGCAAGGACCGCTTCGTCGTGATGAAGCGCCCGGTCGGCCCGGTGCTGCTGATCACGCCGTGGAACTTCCCGCTCGCCATGGGCACCCGGAAGATCGGCCCGGCGATCGCTGCGGGCTGCACGATGATCGTGAAGCCGGCCGAGCAGACCCCGCTGACGATGCTGAAGCTCGCCGAGATCATGACCGACGCGGGCGTGCCCGCGGGCGTTCTGAACGTGCTCACCACGTCGCGCCCCGGTGAAGTCGTCGAGCCGCTGCTGCGCGGCGGCACGATCCGCAAGCTGTCCTTCACGGGCTCCACGGCCGTCGGCCGGCTCCTGATCGAGCAGAGCGCCGAGCACGTGCTGCGGGTGTCGTTGGAGCTGGGTGGCAACGCGCCGTTCATCGTGTGCGAGGACGCCGACCTGGACAAGGCCGTCGAGGGTGCGATGGCCGCCAAGATGCGCAACATCGGCGAGGCGTGCACGGCCGCGAACCGCCTGTACGTGCACGAGTCCGTCGCCGCCGAGTTCGCCGAGAAGCTCTCCGCCCGGATGGCCTCGCTCGCGGTCGGCCGCGGCACCGACGACGGCGTCACGGTCGGTCCGCTGATCGACGAGGACGGCCGCGGCAAGGTGGAGGAGCTGGTCGCCGACGCCGTCGAGCGTGGCGCGAAGGTCCTGACCGGCGGCGAACGCGCCGAGGGCGAGGGCTACTTCTACACCCCGACCGTCCTCACCGGCGTCTCCCCCGACTCCGCCCTGATGAGCCAGGAGATCTTCGGCCCCGTGGCCCCGATCCTCACCTTCACCGACGAGGACGAGGTCGTCGCCGCGGCCAACGACACCGAGTACGGCCTGGTCTCCTACCTGTTCACGGAGAACCTGGAGCGCGCCTTCCGGCTCTCCGAGCGTCTGGAGACCGGCATGGTCGGCCTCAACAAGGGCGTCGTCTCCAACCCCGCGGCCCCGTTCGGCGGCGTCAAGGCCTCGGGCCTCGGCCGTGAGGGCGGCCGGGTCGGCATCGACGAGTTCCTGGAGACGCGCTACCTGGCGATGCCGCTCGGCTGACAGGCGGCCTCGAACCCACTTACCTTGCCCCTACGTTGATCACCGATCAGACCGGAGCGACGACACCCATGGACCGTTTCATCGAGGTCTCCCTGCCCAAGCGCGGCGTCACCGCCACCGCCAAGCTGCTCGACGACCGCGCCCCGATCACCTGCGAGGCGATCTGGAACGCCCTGCCGCTGGGCAGCGACGTCTACCACGCGAAGTACGCGCGCAACGAGATCTACACCCTGGTGCCCGCCTTCGCCCCGCAGGAGCCCCCGCTGGAGAACCCGACGATCACGCCGATCCCCGGCGACCTGTGCTACTTCACGTTCTCCAACACCCAGATGAGCACGGCCTCCTACGGCTACGAGGCCGCCGCCGAGCAGCAGGGCAACCAGGCTGCGCACGCGGAGCGCGACATCGTCGTCGACCTCGCCCTGTTCTACGAGCGCAACAACCTCCTCATCAACGGTGACCAGGGCTGGGTTCCCGGCATCGTCTGGGGCACGGTCGTCGAGGGCCTCGACCGGCTCGCCGAGGCGTGTCAGGACCTGTGGCGGACGGGCGCTGTCGGGGAGTCGCTGCAGTTCAAGCGTGCGGAGTGAGTACCTAGGCAGGGAAGAAAAGGGGCGGGCCGGATTCTCCGGCCCGCCCCTTTCGCCGTTCCTCCGCACTCAGGCCGGGGACGAACCCGCCCGCGACGACGGGGTGACCGGTGCGACGGGCGCCGCGTCCACCGCCGCACCGCTCAACGCACCCTCGGCGTCGGCCGGCATTCTGCGCTGCACCCGGCCCAGTACGAACAGCACCAGGACCATCACGGCGGGGCAGATCGCGAAGATACTGAACGCGCCCTGTGCCCCGAGACCGGCATCGAGGATGACGCCGCCGAGCCAAGGACCCAGCATGGCGCCGGCCTTGGCGACCGAGGACGCCCAGCCTGCGCCGTTGGCGCGGATCTCCGTCGGGTAGAACGTGCCCGCGATGCTGGTGATACCGCCGTGCCCGCCGTTGACGAACATCTTCGCGCCGATGACGAAGCCGACGTACACGGCGGGTGCGAGCACGCCGCTGCCGAGCACGAGCATGCAGACGACGGCGGCCAACGGCATCCACAGAATCGTGCCCGCGCCCTTCTTGTCGACGAAGCGGCTGATGAACAGCTGCCCGACGGCGCCCGCGACGCTGGCCAGAGCGGCGATGGTGGCGGCCGCGCTGACGCTGAAGCCCATCTGCTCGTTGATCATCGGCGTCCAGAAGACCAGGAAGTAGATCAGCGCGGACGACAGCAGGTAGACCAGCCACAACAGGGGCGTGATGGCGGCGAGGTGGCCGCGGAAGAGCTGTGCGGGGGTGAACCGCTTCCCCGCGAACGCCTGCCCCGGGGTCTCGGCGGTGAAGCGGGTCCCGGGCTCGAAGGACAGGCCCGGCTGGAAGCGGACGAGGATGCGTGCGATGCGCTCGTCGCTGCCGGGGCGGGACTTCAGCGCCAGGAACCGCACCGACTCGGGCACCAGCGTCAGCACCCCGGCGAGGGTCAGCAGCGAGCACACGCCGCCGACGACGAACACCGTGCGCCAACCGTGTTCCGGTATCAGCCAGTTGGAGACCGGGCCGCCGGCCGCCCCGCCGAGCGTGTAGCCGACCATGATGATCGCGACGGACGTCACCCGGAACCGCTTCGGCGCGAACTCGGCCGCCAGCGCCCAGGTCAGCGGGAGCACGCCACCGAGGAAAAGTCCGGAGACGAAGCGCAGCACGAACAGATGCCCGTACGTGTCCGCCAGGGCGAAGGCGATCATGAAGATGCCGAAGCCCGCGACGGAGATCGTGATGGTGGGGCGCCGTCCCATCCGGTCCGCCAGGTAGCCCATGATCAGCGCGCCGATCATGGTGCCGAAGAGACCGACCGTGCCCAGGGTGCCCAGTTGGGTGCCGGTGAGGTCGAAGTCCTTGCGGATGTAGGTGGCGGCGAACGACAGGATCTGGAAGTCGAATCCGTCGAGGAACGTGATCACGAAGCAGACGGCGTACATCAGCAGCCAGCGGCGGCTCGCGTGCTGGCGCTCGATGACCGGGGCCAGCTCCACGACGGGTGGTGAGGCTCTCACGGGGTCTCCTCGGGGGACGGTGGTGCGGCGGGGTAGACCGTGACGGTGCCGTGCTCGGCGTCGATGCGGACGCGGTCGCCGGTGCGGATGGCGAGGAGGGGATCGCGGTCCAGATCGGTCACGGTGGGGACGCGCGTGACGACGGCGCCGAGCGCGGCCTTGCTGGTCGTCGTCGTGTAGATCATGCCGAGGGGCGCGGTACCGGCGAGCCGTGTGGCCTGGAAGAAGCCGGACCAGCCGGAGGAACCCTTGGCGCCGGGGAAGACCAGGATCTTCCCCGCGAACGACACGCCGTACAGGGCGTGCCGGCGTTCGATCACGACGCCGCGGGCCGGGTCGATGCCGCCCCAGCCGGAGATCGTCTCGGGCGACACCAGTGCCTCGCCCTCCACGACGCCGGGGACGACGGTCCTGCCGTGCAGGACGACGCTCGGGGCGCTCATCGCAGCTCTCCCTTCCAGGTGCCGGTGACGGCCGCGTCGACGCAGTCGGCGAGGGTGCCGAACCAGGCCTCGATGCCGAGGATCGCGGGCAGGTAGTGGGCCTGTTTCGCCGAGTCGGTGGCGAAGACGCGGGTGCCGGGCGGCGCCGAACGGGACATCGCCGGGCAGGAGTCGGTGAGGACGCGGGCGCCCGCGCGCTCGATGGTCGCCGTCCAGCCGTTGCGGTCGGCGACGGTCCGCAGGGCGCGCGGCACCATCAGCCACAGCTGGGTCGAGGAGTGCAGCCGCCGCCCTTCGAGGAGCCGGGCGGTGTCGCGGACCTGGTCCAGGGAGGCGTGCGGGCAGCCGAGGAGGACGAAGTCGACGTCGGTGCTGTCGCCCTGGGAGTTGAGGTCCTCGTAGACGGCGCGGCGCTCGCGCTCCCCGTACGGCACGGCCTCGGGCACGGCGCGCCCGCCGAAGGCCGTCCGCAGGTCGGGCGCCTCCGGGGTGATGCCCGGGAGGTGGTAGATCTCGACGCCGCCGGAGGAGGCGGCGGCCGCTCCGAAGTGCTTGAGGTCGAGCAGGTCAGGGTGGGCCAACTCGCCTGTGACGACCGGTCGTTCCTCCTGGACGAGGCCGCCCGCGAAGTAGCCGAGCATGCCCCAGTCGAGCGCCCCGGAGATCGGCGTGCGGGCATCGATGTGGTGGGTGCCGTGGCGGTTCTCGGCGCGGTGGTTGCCCCAGCACGGGATGCGGCCGGTGAGCGAGGCGGCTCCGGTGGAGGCGGCGCCCTCGCAGTTGGTTCGGGCGCCGAGCACGGAGTTGGCGTAGACGACCGCGGAGGATTCCATCCAGGCCACGTGCTCGCCGCGTACGGGGATGTTGCCGACCTGGTACGGCGTGCAGGTGGCGAGGATGCTGACGCCCTTGCTGCTGTAGAAGGCCTCGGCGTCCGTCTGCAGTTCGACGAGTTCCTTCGGGTAGGGAGCGGTGCCCTGCGCGTCGGGGCCGAAGCTCTGCTGGAGCTGGCAGGTCGGCACCTTCATGTCGGGGACGGCGAAGTCGTCGTCGCTGTCGAGGTTGAGGACGGCGTACGCCTTGTTCCAGCCGCCTTCCTTGACGAGGCGGGCCTTGGCGGGCGAGGGCTGCGTCATGGTGCCGGCGACGTTGCGCACGTCGCACAGTTCCTCGGCGTCCAGGGCGCGGCCGTAGCGGACCAGGAGGTCCATGGCGGCCGCGGCGGCGGGGCCCTCGGCGCCGTCGAGCAGGGCCTTGTCGGTGTCGCTGAGTTTCACGCGGGCGTGGGTCCTTCCTCGATGGTGACCGCGCCCTGTTGCAGGGGGCGGACCGTGCGGCGGTAGACGGCCAGCCAGCCGCGTCCGCCGTCCGCGTACGCGGTGACGGGGGTGCGGGCGGCCAGTTCCTCGTCCGGTACGAGCAGGTCGGCGCGGCGGGTGGTGAGATCGATGGAGATCGTGTCGCCGTCGCACACCAGGGCCAAAGGACCGCCCGCGGCGGCCTCCGGGGACACCTCGCCGACGACGATGCCCTTGTTGACGAGGCCGGAGAGCTGCCCGTCGGTGACGACGGCGACCTTGCCGGTGAGTCCGGCGCCGTCGAGTGCGAAGACGGGCCGGGAGGCCATGCCCATGCCGGGTGTGCCGGTGGGGCCGAGGCCGCGCAGCACCAGTACCTGTCCGGGCCGCACGTCGCCGGCCTTGAGCCCGTCGAGGGCGTCCTGCGGGGTGTCGTACACCTTGGCGGGGCCGGTGAACGACGGCGGGCGATCCTCGTCGACGGCGAGTTTGACGATGCCGGTGGCGGGTGCGAGCGAGCCGCGGACCAGGACGATCGTGGGGCGGCGGCCGTGCGGCCGGGTGAGCGGGCGGATCACCTCGGGGTCGGCGGGCCCGCGGCCGTCGAGGTCCTCGCCGAGGGTGCGTCCGGTGACGGTGCGGGCGTCGGTGTGCAGCAGGTCGCGCAGTTGCCACAGCAGCCCGGCCGCGCCGCCCGCCGCCTCGAACTCCTCGATGGATACGGGTCCGTTGGGCCGCACGGCGGCGAGGAGCGGCACCCGGTCCGCGAGGCGTTCGTACAGTCCGTAGACATCAACGCCGTTTCCCGCCTCCTCGGCGACCGCCTGCAGATGTTTGACGGAGTTGATGGAGGCGCTGACGGAGAGCATGGCGGTGACCGCGTTCTCGAAGGCCTCGCGGGTCAGCAGGGCGCGCGGACGCAGGTCCTGCCGTACGAGGTCGACGATCCGGCTGCCCGCGGCCCGCACGTCGTCCCACATCTTCGGGCTGTTGGCGAGCACGGGCGTGGAGCCCGGCAGTGCCATGCCGAGGGCCTCGCAGGCGATGTGCATGGAGTTGGCGGTGCCCATGCCGGCGCAGACACCGGGCCCGGCGACGGCGTTCTCGCTCATGCCGGTCAGCTCGTCGAGGGTGATGCGGCCCTGGGCGTGGTGGCCCGCGCCGAGGAAGACGTCCTCGATGTCGCAGTGGCGTCCGGCGAAGGTGCCGCAGGGCTGGTAGCCGCAGCCGACGACGACGGTCGGCAGGTCGAGCCTGGCCGCCGCCATCAGTTGGCCGGGGGCGGTCTTGTCGCAGGAGGCGAGGGTGAGCATGCCGTCGAGCTGGGCGCCCTCGACGGCCGCCTCGATGTCGTGGCTGATCAGGTCGCGGGCGGAGAGGATGTAGCCGCCGCGGCCGCCCGCGCTGTGGATGAAGTCGCTGGGGGCGACGGTGCGGACCTCGAAGCCGATGCCGCCCGCCGCGTCGATCGCCTCCTTGGCGGCAGCGGCGACGGCGTCGAGGTGGCTGTAACAAGTGGCGAGCTGGGACGAGGAGTTGACGATGGCGATCTTCGGCTTGGCCATGTCCTCGTCGGTGAGGCCGAGGGCCCGCCACTGGGCCCTGCGGACGGCCCACGGGGACGTTCCCGGGGTGTAGTTGCTGCGGAGGTCGGTCATGAGCGGGCTCCCTCAGTCGTCGACGTTGGCGGCAAGGCGGGCGCGCAGGGCGGAGAGGTCGATGGCGTGCACGCTGCCGTCGGGCCCGGCGAGGTCCAGGGCGTGCGCGGCGCCCACGCCCATCGCCGCGCAGGGGCCCATGACGCGGACGCTGGACAGTGCGGCGGCGTCGCCGTCGGCGCAGCGCCCCGCGGCGGCGAGGTTGTCGCAGTCGGGCGAGAGCAGGGAGCGCAGCGGCACGTAGTGGACATGGTCGGGGCCGAAGGTCTCCCAGACGTATCCGTCGGCGCGGTCGTGCAGTTCGACGGGCCAGGCGGTGCGGGCGACGGCGTCGTCGAAGCGGGTGCCGGCGCGGACCTCGTCGAGGGACAGCTGGTGGACGCCCTTGATCCAGCGGGTCTGGCGCCGCCCGGGGAAGCCGTACGAGCGGACCTTCGCCCTGCCGAACGCCTTGGGGAACTCGGCGCGCAGGAACTCCACCACACGGTCGGCCTGTTCGCGCCCGTCGAGTTGGGCGGACGACGCCTCGACCGGGTCGAGCGGGGCGGGGACGTGGGTCATGTTCAGTACGGCGGTGCCTCGGCCGGGGAAGAAGAACGCGAGGCCGTCGCGGCGGATCAGGCCCCAGTCGGCGGCCTGGCCGTGGACGCGCTCGGCGAGTTCCTCGCGGCCCGGCTTGTGTTCCTCGTCGAGGTGTTCCAGGACGATCTGCTGCGAGCCGTAGATCGTGCGCTCCGGAACCCGGCAGGGCAGTCCGGCCTCCCAGGCGAGGGCGGCGTCGCCGCTGGCGTCGACGAAGCCGGGGGCGGCGACGCGTACGGGGCCGTAACGGGTCGCGAAGGAAGCGGAGTTGATGCGCCGGCCTTCGCGTTCGACGCCGGTGAGCGAGGCTCCGAGCACGACGCGGATGCCGAGTTCGCGGATGCGCCGCTCCACCCACCGGCCGAGGGCCACCTCGTCGTAGCTGACGGTCATGGTGTGGCTGCGGTTGTGGTGCAGATCGCCGGAGGCTCCCAGGTCGGCGAAGATCCCGTCGAAGATGCCGTGGGTGAGCTGCCGGTAGTCCGGGCCGTTGCCGTACACGCCGCAGAACAGGCCGATCAGCGAGTTGACCATCTGCCCGCCGAGCACGGGCAGGCTGTCGACGAGGACGACGTCGCGGCCGAGCCTGGCGCTCTCCACGGCGGCCGAGACGCCGGCGACACCCGCCCCGACCACGCAGACATCGGCGTCGAGGTCGTGTCGGGCGGCGCCCGCGGGCCTGGTCACGGTGCGGACCTTCAGCTCGGTCAGGGCATGGGGCATGGAGGTCTCCCGGTGCGAGGGGGTGCGGGTGTGCGGCCTGGTGTGCGATGCAGGTGTGTGGTGCGGGTGTGTGTGGTTCCCACCGCTCCTGCGCACCGTAGGGAGCACCCGTCGCCGGGGGGAATGCCCAGGTCAATAGAGCGTTCGACTGGCCACCATCAACGGCGTTTATGGTGCGATGCCGGCTGCCGCCCGGACCACGAGGTCGCGCAGCCAGCTGTGTGCGGGGTCCTCGTCGTGGCTCGCGTCCCACCACAGGTGTTCGTCCAACGGGTCGAGCGGGACCGGGCAGTTCAGTATGCGCAGGCCGTGCACGGAGGTCAGCGGCGCGGCGAGGCGCTCGGGCACGAGGGCCACCCTGCGGGTCCCCGCGACGAAGTCGGGCACGGCGCGGTAGCTCTCCACGCGGACGGCGATCCGCGGCCGGATACCGAGGGCGGTCAGCTGCCGGGTCGCCGGGGCGGCCGACGGATAGCCGTCGTCGCGGTGGTACGGCACGACCCACGGCTGCCGCGCCAGGTCCTCGATGCCGAACGCCCCGGCCTCGCACAGCGGGTTGCCCGCGGAGACCAGGCAGACCCAGCGGTCGGTGAAGAGCGGGACGGAGGCCACGCCCGGAGTGCGGAAGTGGCCGAGGGGCGGCGAGACCATGCCGTCGACGAGCCGGATGGTCTCTCCTGCGCCGCTGCCGATGGTCTCCCTGACGAGTTGCAGATGCAGCGCCGCGTGCGGCGCCTCCCGGTCGAAGAGACGGGACAGCGCGGGGCCCAGGACGCTCGCCGGGTAGTCGGCCATAAGGAGCGTGAACTCCCGTTCCGTGGTGGCCGGATCGAAGGCACGGCCGGTCGCGAAGAGCCGCTCGGCCGCCGCGCACACCGCCTCGGCCTGCCCGGCCAACTGCGCGGCGAGCGGCGTCAGCACGTAGGAGCCCTGGACCCGCACGAGCAGTTCGTCCCCGAAGTGCCGGCGCAGCCGGGACAGCGTGGCGCTGACGGCGGGCTGGGTGACGCCCAGCTGCCGGGCGGCGCGGGTGACGTTGCGCTCGCGCAGCAGAGCACGGAGGGTCACCAACAGGTTGAGGTCGAGGTTGGCAAGGTGCGCGGGGACCGGCTGACGGTGGCTCATGGGCGCCGTATTGTGCCGTAGCGATCCCGCCGGGTCACCAGGGCTTCCGCCCGACGGAAGGCTTTTCGGGGCCGGGTTCGCCGCTACGTGGAGCCGCGGCGGCAGCGCATTACTTTCACGTCACATCTACCGCGCGTGCGGACGCTGTGACGCGCGGTGTGCATAGCCTCCCGTCAACTGTTGCTGATCTTCGGGAGGTTGGACGACTGTGGCTTTCACACGCCGTGCTTTCGTCAAGCGGAGCGGCCTCGTCGCCGCCGGGACCGCGCTGGTCGGGTCGGGCGGCGCGGTGGCGTCCGCGCCGGGTGCGGCGGCCGCCGGGAGACGCGCGGCGGTCACGGTGACCGGGATGACCAACGGCTCGGCCGCGCTGTCGCCCGACGGCGGCACCGTCGTGTTCGACCTGCTCAATACGTTGTGGACGGTGCCGGCCGAGGGCGGCGACGCCGAGCGGCTGACCGGCGGCGCGCTGGAGGCCGTCGAGCCGGACTACTCGCCCGACGGCCGGCACATCGTGTTCTCCGCCTACACCGACGGTGGCTTCCATCTGTGGGTCGTCGGTGCCGATGGGCACGGACTGCGTCAACTCACCGACGGTGGCGACGATCACCGCGAGCCCTGCTGGTCCCCCGACGGCACGCGCATCGCCTGCGCCGTCGAGACCGGCAACCGCTATGCCGTCCACGTACTGTCCGCCGAAGGCGGCGAGCGCCGGGTCTGGACCGATGGCAGCGCACAGGAGGCACAGCCCGCCTGGGCCCCCGACGGCAAGTCCATCGTGTTCACCTCCGGCAAGGACAGCGCGCCGCAGACGATCGAACGGGTCGAGGCCGACGGCAGCCGCAAGGTCCTCGCGAAGGTGGACTCCGGCTTCGTCGCGGGCCCTTCCCTCTCCCCCGACGGCGGGCGGCTCGCCTACGTGCACCTGACCAGCGCCGGAACCTCCGTCGTCGTGGACGGCGACGCGGTCTCCGGCGCGGACGAGGACGTCTTCCCGTTGCCGGTGCGGTGGGTCGGCGCGGACGAGCTGCTGTACACGGCGGACGGGAAGATCCGGCGCCGCTCGCTCGGCAAGCAGGCGGTGAAGGACATTCCGTTCACGGCCGACGTGCAGGTGCCCACCATCGAGGAGCGCCCCACGGCCAGGGCCTTCGACTCCACGGCCGCCCGGCCCGTGCGCGGCGTCGTCGGGCCCGAACTCGCCCCGGACGGCAAGCGCGTGGCGTTCGCCGCGCTCGGTGACATCTGGTTGATGCGCCGCGGCGGCCGGCCCCGGGCGGTGGTCTCCGACGGACACCACAACACGTCGCCGACCTGGTCCCCCGACGGGGACTCCCTCGTGTACGTCAGCGACCGCTCCGGCACACAGGAACTGTGGCGGTGCACCCTTGCCGACGGCGGGACCCGGCGCCTGACCGACGTGGGCGGCGCGACGCTGCCCGCGGTCAGCCACGACGGGGCGGCCGTCGCCTTCGTCGCCGACTCCAGCGTGCACACCCTGGATGTGGAGAGCGGCGCCGTCCGCAAGGTCGTCGGACCGCTCAACTCGCCCGGCCGCCCCTCCTTCACCGCCGACGGCAGCCGTGTCTCGCTGGCGGCGCTCGCGCCCGTCACCCCGCGCTTCAGGGAGGGCCACAACCGCGTCCTCACCGTCGAACTCGCCACCGGCGAGGCGCGTTACAGCGATCCCGTTCCGGGTTCCTCGCTGGGCAATCGGGAGTACGCGGGCCCGGTGTACTCCCCCGACGGCAAGCACCTGGCCTGCGTCGTGGACGGCACCCTGCGCGTGGTGCCGGTGGACGCGGCCGGGCTTCCCGCGGGCAAGGCCCGCACCGTCAACAGCGAGAGCGCCGACTTCCCCTCCTTCAGCGGCGACGCACGCTCACTCCTGTACCTGTCGGCGGGCCGGCTGCGGATCGCGGACGCGCGCGGCGGACACGGCGCCGCGGTCCCCCTGGACCTGACATGGCGTCCGGCGAAGCCGACCGGGCGGACGGTGGTGCGCGTCGGCGCGCTGTGGGACGGCACCGGGTCCCGGCTTCGCCGCGACGTCGAGATCGTCCTCGACGGCGACCGTATCGCCGCGGTCCAAGAGGCCGGCACGACGGCCGTCCGTTCCGGGGACAAGGTGGTGAAGGCGGGTGAACTGACCGCGATACCCGGCATGATCGCCGCGCACGAGCACGGGCCGTGGGAGCTGGACGCGACGTCCCGGCTGTGGCTGGCGTTCGGGATCACCTCGGTGCGCTCACCCGGCAGCGGCCACTACCACCTGGTGGAGGCGAAGGAGGCCGTGGAGTCGGGGCGGCGGGTCGGGCCGCGGGTCTTCACGGCCGGCGAGCTGATCGACGGCTCCCGGGTGTACTACTCCTCGGCGCGGCCCGTGACCGACCGCGAGCAGCTGCGGCGCGAGCTGGACAAGCACGAGGCGCTCGGGCACGACCTGGTGAAGACATACGTCAGGCTGCCGTACGACATGCAGGCGGAGGCCATCGCCGGCGCCCACCGGCTCGGCCTGCCCGCCACCTCGCACTACCTGTTCGGGCCGCTGGCTCTCGGGGCCGACGGCGCCGAGCACGTGGGCGGCACCAGCCGCTACGGCCGCCGCCAGAAGGAGACCCACCTCGGGCACTCCTACGACGACGTCACGGCCCCGCTCATCGCCTCCGGCATGGCCTTCACCCCGACACTCGGCCTGTCCGGGCTCGGCCTGTCGTCGGTGCGGGCGGCGCTGTACCGGTACGCCGGGTGGGCCCTCGACGACGCGCGCCTGAAGGCGCTGCTGCCCACGGAGGCCTACGACGAGTTCCGCGACGGCGTGCGGGCCGCGCAGGCCGAGGAGCCCACGGCCGAACTCGGTTTCGTCGCCCGGCACGGGGCGACCGTGCGGCGCCTGATCGAGGGCGGGGCGCACGTCCATGTCGGCACGGACAGTCCCCTGGTGCCTCCGGCGGTCTACTACCACCTCAATGTGCAGGCCATGGTCCGCTACGGGGTCTCCCCCGCCGACGCCCTGCGCTCGGCGACCGCGGAGGGCGCCCGCACTCTGGGGGCGACGGCGCACCTGGGCACGATCGAGCCGGGCAAGTTGGCCGACCTGGTGCTGGTGGAGGGCGATCCGCTGAAGGACGTCACCGCCGCGGCGGCGGTCCGCACGGTGGTCGCCGGGGGCGTGGTGCACGACGTGTCCGACCTGGTCGCGGACGGGGCGCCTGCCTCGGCGAAGAGTGCGAAGAGCACGAAGGGTTCGGACGGTGCGGCCACCTCGCCGTCGATGCTGCGCAGCGCCTCCGCCGAGGACGTACCGCAAGGCCCCGTCCTCGAACGCTACTGGTGGCACCGGCCCGAGCACGCGGTGCACAGCTGCTGTTGACGCGGCGTCAGCAGTCGAAGACCGACCAGCAGATGTCGTTGCGCAGGCGCTGGTCGTCCAGGACGAGTGCACGGATGGCGTCCGGGAGCCGGTCGCGCTGCCATCGGCACTCGTCCCGGCCCGCCTTCTCGGCCTCGTCCTTGGGCGCCGCCGCGCGAACGGCCTTGATGGCGTAGGCCGCCGCGCCCAGCTCATGCGCGGCGACGTGCGCGACCACGGCGGCCTGTCCCGCGGCGAACGCCGCGTGGCGGGCCGGCCCGCTCAGCACCCGGGCCGCGGCCATGGCATGCCCGCCCGCCGACCGGGAGTCCGACATCCTGATCTCGCCGCGCGCCCACACCCTGACCTGCTCGATGGCCTGGCGAGGCCGTGGGTCGGCCGGCACCACGGCCTCGAACAGCGGCAGCACGTGCTCGGCGCAGTCGGCCGCCCACAGGGCCAGGAGGTGATGGTCGTCGTCCGTCAGCGTCCCTCCGCGGCGCAGCGTGATGAAGCGGGGGTCGCGGATCTGGGGAAGGATCACGGGCTCACATTACGGCGCCGATCCGCGGCAGGACCGGCCGGTGCGGAGGTTCTTCGTGGCGCCGGCGAGGACGGAGTCGAGGCGGCTGCGGGTGTCGGCCAACTCGGCGATCTTCTGGTCGATCTGGTCCCGCTCGGTCGACAGGCGGTCGAGCAGTTCGGGCGTGGCGTTGCCGTCGACGACGCGCGGCAGGAGCTCGACGATGGTGCGGCTCGACAGGCCGGCGGCGTAGAGCTGCTGGATGAGCAGGACCCGGTCGACCGCATCCTGCGCGTACAGCCGTTGCCCGCTGGGGCTGCGTTCCGCGGCGAGCAGGTCGTGCTCTTCGTAGTAGCGCAGCGCCCGGACGCTGACGCCGGTCCTGGCGGCGAGCTCTCCGATACGCACCCGTGCGCCTCCCTGGCCGGTCCGACGCCAGGCCTTGCCTCTGACGTCGACGTCAGGTTTTAGCGTACGCGCATGGACACCTTGGACCTCCCGGAATCCCGGGACAACGCACCCGCACCCACGCCCATCGTCTCGGTCAAGCCGGTGGTACTTCCTGCGCCGCACCACGACGGAGGCCTGCGCGTGCGCGTCACCGCGCCGGTGGCCGGGCGGGGCCTGCCGGTCGTTCTCCTCGCGCACGGCTTCGGCTCGTCGTTGGAGGGCTACGGGCCGCTGGCCGACCACTGGGCCGCGCACGGCTTCGTCGTCGTCCAGCCCACGCATCTCGACTCCAGGACGCTCGGCCTCGCGGCGGACGACCCGCGTGGGCCCCGGACCTGGCGGTATCGCGTCGAGGACATGAGGATCGTGCTCGATCACTTGGACGTGCTCGAAGCGGCCGTTCCCGGTCTGCGGGGCCGCTTGGATCAGGGGCGTATCGCTGTGGCCGGGCATTCCTTCGGCGGGCAGACGGCCGGCATGCTGCTCGGGCTGCGGGTCGGCGATCCGGTGACCGGGGTGGCGGAGGACCTGTCCGATCCACGCGTGCGGACAGGCGTGCTCCTTGCCACGGCCGGGAGCGGCGGCGACTCCCTGACGCCCTACGCCGCCGAGCACCTTCCCTGGCTGCGGCACCCGGATTTCACGCGGATGAGCGCTCCCGCGCTGGTCGTCGCGGGAGACAAGGACGAGCTGCCGATGACCGTCCGGGGCGCGGACTGGACGACGGACCCGTACACGCTCGGCCCCGGCGACAAGAGCCTGTTGACCCTGTTCGGGGCCGAGCACTTCCTCGGCGGCATCTCGGGATACGAGGCCGCGGAGACGACCGACGAGAACCCCGCGCACGTCGCCCTGGTCCGGCGCGTCACGACGGCCTACCTGCGCCATGCGCTCGACCTCGGCGACGCCGACTGGGCGGCGGCCCGGACCGAACTCACCGCGGGCGCCCACCCGTTGGGCCGCCTGGAATCCAAGGGCACGCCCGGAACCCCGTCCTGACGGCGCGTGTCGGGCCTCGCCGGGGGCTTGATGTTCAGCCGACCGGCGCCGTGTCCACCACCCCGGACCCGCGCAGCGCCGCGTGCAGCACCGCCGACGCGCGCAGCACCAACTCGTCGCCGTGGCGCGCCGCGACCAACTGCGCGCCCACCGGCAGGCCCGCTTCGGTCACGCCGCAGGGCACCGTGGAGGCCGGCTGCTGCGTGAGGTTGAAGGGGTACGTGAACGGGGTCCAGCCCGTCCACCGCTTGTGCCCGCTGCCGGCCGGCACCTCGACGCCCGCCTCGAACGCCGGGATCGGCACGGCGGGCGTGAGCAGCAGGTCGTACGTCTCGTGGAAGCGGCCCATGCGCACGCCGAGCGCCATGCGCGTGTCGACGGCGCCCAGGTAGTCGAGCGCGCTCTTCGCGGCGCCCTCGCGGCACGCCTCCTGGAGCCCGGCGTCCAGTTGGGCGAACTGATCGGCGCCCAGGTGCTCGACGACCTTGGCCGCGCCGGCGAACCACAGCGTGTGGTACGCCTCCACGGGGTCGGAGAAGCCCGGGTCGGCCTCTTCGACGTCCGCCCCGAGGTCGGCCAGGAGCCGGGCCACGGCGGCGACGCGCTCGGCGATCTGCGGGTCCACGGGGGCGCCCGCGAGGGTCGGGGCGTAGGCGATGCGCAGTCCGCGCAGGGAGCCGTCGGTGAGGGCCTCGGTGACGGCGGCCCGGTAGCTGCCGTGCGGGGCGTCGAGGGCCGACCAGTCGCGGCTGTCGAAGCCCGTGATGGCGTCCATCAGGAGGGCGGCGTCCTCGACGGTGCGGCTCATGGGCCCGGCGTGCGCAAGGGTGCCGAACGGGCTCGCCGGGTAGAGCGGGATCCGCCCGTACGTGGGCTTCATGCCGAAGATGCCGCAGAAGGCCGCCGGGATCCGCACCGAGCCGCCGCCGTCCGTGCCGATGGACAGCGGGGCCATGCCCGCGGCAACGGCCGACGCGCTGCCGCCCGACGAGCCGCCGGCCGTGGTCGACGGGTCCCACGGATTGCGGGTGACGCCGGTCAACGGGTTGTCGGTGACACCCTTCCAGCCGAACTCCGGCGTCGTCGTCTTGCCGACGAACACGGCGCCCTGTTCCCGCATCCGGGCGACGCACGGCGCGTCCTCGTCCCACTCGCGGTCGGCCGCGATGGACAGCGAGCCGCGCAGCGTGGGGTGGCCCTTGGTGAGCATCAGGTCCTTGATGGACGTCGGCACGCCGTCGAGGAGGCCGAGGGCCTCCCCACGCCGGCGGCGCTCCTCGCTCGCCCTCGCCTGCGCGAGCGCCTCGTCGCGGTCGACCAGACAGAACGCGTTGAGCTTGGGGTCGACGGACTCGATGCGGTCGAGCACGGAGACGGTGGCCTCGACCGGGGACAGGTCGCCGCTCTCGTAGGCGGCGAGCAGTTCGGTGGCGGTCAGCGCGTACGGCTCCTGGAGAGCGGGGGTGCTGGTGGCGGTCGCGGGGGTGGCGTCGGTCGTGCTCGTCATCGGGAGCCCTCCTCTGCTGCGGCCTGCGGGGCGTCCGCGACCGGTACGTAGCCCAGTTCCTTGTCCACGACATTGCGCAACGGGCGGCCCGCGCGCCAGCGCGTGAAGTTGTCCGCGAAGACCTCGGCGAGGTCGTCGAGCCAGGTGTCGGTGTCGGCCGACATGTGCGGGGAGACCAGCAGGTTGGGTGCGTCCCACAGCGGGTTGTCCGCGGGCAGCGGCTCCTCCCGGAACACGTCGAGCGCCGCGCCACCCAGTTGGCCCTCTTCCAGGGCGGAGAGCAGATCCTTCTCGACGACCATCGGGCCGCGCCCCACGTTGACGAAGCGGGCGCCGCGCTTCATTCGGGCGAAGGTGGCCGCGTCGAACAGGTCCTGGGTCTGCTCGGTCAGCGGCGCCGCGCAGACCACCCAGTCGGCGCGCGTGAGCAGCGCGTCGAGCTCGTCGAAGGCGTGCACCGTGCCGACTTCGGGGTCGCCCTCCCTGCGGGTGCGTCCGACCAGGTCGGTCTCGATGCCGAGCGCGCGCAGGGTGCGCACGACGGCGCGGCCGATGGGCCCGCCGCCGAGCACGACGGCGCGCGTCCCCCAGACCCGCTGGGTGACCCGGTGCCGCCAGACGTGGTCGCGCTGCCGGTCGTAGGTGCCGGCGAAGTCCTTCGCGAGGGCGATGATCTGGCCCGCGACGTACTCGGCGATGGGCTGTTCGAAGACGCCGCGCGAATTCGTCAGGATCGCGTCCGAGTCCCGCAGCGCGGGGAACATCAGCCGGTCGACGCCGGCGCTCGCGGTGTGCACCCAGCGCGGTCCGCCGTGTTCGGGCCAGGCACCGGGCAGCGCCTCGGTGCCGAACTCCCACACCAACAGCGCGTCGGCGTGCGGGAGTTCCGCGGCGAGACGGTCCTCGGGGATGCAGACGAGCTCGGCATGGTCGGCCACCTCCTCCAGGCCGTTCGGCCGGTGGTCGGCAAGCACCAGAACGCGGGATTTCTCGGTCTTCGGCACGGCGGTCCTTCTGGTCGCCCGACGAATGCGGCGACGATTGGAGCGGACGGTATGCGAGGTGCGGTACGAGGGTTGACCATGGAGGGACGAAGCCCCGTAAGGGCTGGGGAAGGGCCATCCCCTGGGCTGAATTCCCCGGCTCTTTACCGAGGCTTTCACCACGACGAACGAGCCGCCCCGCGTAGGGGATTGACACGCTAAGCAGCCGATCTTTACGTTGTCAACAATCTACAGGCGAACCGCGGGCCCACTCTGCTACCCGTGGACCGTCCGGCAAAACACCTCTCCCCCTCGCACCACCTGCCATTACACGTCCACCTCAGGCGTACGGACCGCTTCTCGTACGCGTGCAGCCACGAAGGGGCACTGCATTGGACATCACGACCTTCGGCGGACCCGTCCCGCAGCTCGGCATCGGCGTAGTCGCCCCGTTCGACTTCGCGCTCGATCGTGAGCTGTGGCGCTGGACCCCCGAGGAGATCTCCCTCCACCTGACCCGCACCCCGTACGTTCCCGTGGAGGTCAGCGTGGACATGGCTCGCTTGATCAGCGAGCACGAGACCCTGCACAACGCCGTCATGGCGCTCGACGCGGTACGGCCCGCGTCCTACGCGTACGCCTGCACATCCGGCAGCTTCGTCGGCGGCACCGCGCACGAACGTGCGATGTGCGTGTCCATGAGCGGCGCGGCCGGCGGCGCCCCCTCCGTCACCACATCCGGGGCGCTCCTCGAGGCCCTCGGCGAGCTGGGAGCGCGCCGCGTCAGCGTCATCACGCCGTACACCGCGTCGCTGACGGACTCGCTCGCCGACTTCTTGGGCGAGGCGGACGTGGACGTGGTCGGCCGCCAGTACATGGGCCTGACCGGGGAGATCTGGAAGGTCGGTTATCGCAACGTGGTGGAGCTGGCCCGCTCCGCGGACTTGACGAACGCCGACTGCCTCTTCATCAGCTGCACCAACCTGTCCACGTACGACGTGATCCCGCAGTTGGAGGCGGAGCTCAGGATCCCGGTGATCTCCGCGAACCAGGTCACGATGTGGTCCGCGCTGCGGCACGCGGGAGCCGGCGCGGCGGGTGACTACCAGTCGCTGATCGACCCGGCGGCCCGTGCGGCGCTCGCGCCCTACCTCGGACGGGGCATCGCTCCCCCGCCGCCCGCCGCCGCGGCGGCCGTCGTGCGGGAGGCCGCCGACTGGGAGCAGATCGCCGCTCCCGAGCCGACCGCGGCCGCTCCCCCGGACGAGCCGATCGCGGACCTCGACCTCGGCTGACCCCCTGGGCCCCGGCCCCTGAGCAGCGCCACACCCGTGGCGCTGCTGCTCTTCGTACTGTCAACAATCTACATTTGACCGGATTCCCGGTACACTGCCTGCACGAAAGGACGTCGAAAGCATGAGCGAGAAGACCACCCGAGTCGGGTTCCTGTACCCCGGATTCTCCGCAGAGGACGACTACCCGCGCCTCGAGCGGATGATCGGCGGCGGAGCCCGGCTCACGCTCGTCCACACGGACATCGGCGTGGACGCGCACCGGGTGGACGACCTCCTGGAGATGGGTTCCACACACCGTCTCAAGGCGGCACTCGGTGAGCTGCTCGCCCAGCCGCAGGACGTGGTGATCTGGTCGTGCACCAGCGCCAGCTTCATCTTCGGCCCCGAGGGCGCCCGCAAGCAGGTCGCCGAACTCGCCGAGGCGGCGGGCCTTCCGGTCGAGCGGGCCTCCTCCACGTCCTTCGCGTTCGCGCACGCCGTCCAGGCGCTCGGGGTGCGCCGCCTGGCGATCGCCGCGACGTACCCGGACGACGTGGCGGGCTACTTCGTCCGGTTCCTCGAGCACCACGGCTCCGAGGTCGTCTCGGTGTCGGGGCAGGGCATCATCACCGCCGCCGAGGTCGGCACGCTGGGCCGCGAGCAGGTCATCGAACTGGCGCGGGACAACGACCACCCGGACGCCGAGGCGATCCTGCTGCCGGACACGGCGCTGCACAGCGCCGCCTGGCTCGACGACCTCGAGGAGGCCGTCGGCAAGCCCGTCCTGACGGCCAACCAGGTCACCGCCTGGGAAGGCCTGCGACTCGCGGGCGACGAGACGCCGCGCGAGGGCCTCGGCTCGCTGTTCCGGCTCTCCCGCACACCCCATTCCCCGACCCCCGCGACCGCCTGAGGCGGCGGCCGCGCTGATCAGAGGACCGAACTTAATATGGCCACTGCGAAAACGCTGCGACCGGTCAAGCGTGAACCCGCGGCGACCGTCATCGCCGCCCGGCTCACCGAAGCGATCATGGACGGCACCCTGGCGCCGGGCACCCAGCTCGGCGAGGCCGAGCTGGCGGGCCAGCTCGGCGTGAGCCGGGGTCCGCTGCGCGAGGCACTGCAACGCCTCGTGCAGCAGGGCATCGCCGTCAGTGCACCGCATCGCGGCGTCTTCGTGACCCGCCTCGACGAGGACGACGTGCGCGACATCTATCTGGCGCGCACCGCCATGGAGTCCGCGGCCTGCCGGCTCGTGCTGCAGCAGGACCCGCAGACCACCGCGAACCATCTGGAGAAGGTGCACCGCAGGATGGAGTCGGCGGCGCGGCGCGGCAACGAGGCGGCGCTGAGCGCCGCCGACATGGACTTCCACCAGGTGCTCGTCGAGGAGTCCGGCAGCCCGCGCCTGCAGCGCATCGCGCAGACCCTGTTCGTGGAGACGCGGATGTGCCTGTCGGTCCTCACCGACGACCACCCCGATCCGGACGCGCTGGTCGAGGAGCACGCGGAGCTGATCGAGGCGATGCGCGACGAGGACGAGGACCGCCTCCTCATGCTCCTCGACGCGCACATGCAGGACGCGGTCACCCGGCTCACGGGCGAGGCCGCGCAGGTGGCGGCCGAACCGGACGCGGTGGCGGGCTGACCCGCCGCGCGCACGAGCGTCCACGGCCCCTGGCGACCTGTCGCCGGGGGCCTTTCGTGTGTCCGAAGGTTCGCGTGAAGTTCGTGTGTCCAGAAGAGGTGCGCACGCATGGCCTGCGGCTTGTCGGAAATCCGTGGATCCGGGCACCCCGGCATCGGTTTTCCGGGGTTCGGCGACCCTGGCTGGCCCCGATGCCGCCCGAGGACGGAGGGTTCACCAGGTCGGAAAGTCGAGCGCGGCGCACTGCGCCGCAGGAGAGGGTCTTCGTGAACGTGGCGACAACGGCGAACGGAACACAGGAGCGGCGGGCCGTCACCCTCGTCATGGCCTGTGTCGGGGTGTTCGTCGCCTATCTGCCGGTGACCTCCGTGTCGGTGAGTCTCCCGGCGATCCAGCGCGCGCTGGGCGCGTCCACCTCGGAGCTGTCGTGGGTGTCGGACGCGTTCGTCCTGCCGATGGCGGCGCTCATCCTGACGGCGGGCGTGTTCGGCGATGTGCACGGGCGCAAGAAGGTGTTCCAGGCGGGCCTGGCGTTCACCGCCATCGGCGCCGCGACGGCGCTGTGCGCGCAGTCGGTCGAGGTGGTGTGGGTCGGTCAGGCGCTGGCCGGGATCGGCGCGGCGGCTCTGCTGCCGACGACGCTGGCGATGATCAGCCAGGCCGTGCCCGATCCGCGTGAGCGCGGCAAGTTCGTCGGCCTGTGGGCGTCGTCCCTGATGGCGGCGCTGGCCGTCGGCCCGCTCATCTCGGGCGTGATCCTGGCCCACCAGGAGTGGCGCTGGATCTATCTGCCGTCCATACCCGTGGCGCTGCTGGCCATGGCGGTCGCCGCCCGGCTTGTGACGGAGTCCCGCGCCCCACATGCCCGAGCGCTCGACTGGCCGGGGCAGATCACCGCCACCGTCGCCATCACGGCGCTCGTGTACGGGGTGATCGAGGGTGGCGCCGGCTCCTTCACGGACACCCGCGTGCTGGTGGCGCTGGGGCTCGCCGTGGTCGGCCTGATCGCCTTCGTCGTCTTCGAGCGGCGCAGCGCCAGTCCGATGCTCGACCTGGGGCTCTTCCGCAGCGCGGGATTCAGCGCGACGAGCCTGATCGCGATGATCACCTTCATGGGGCTCATCGGGTTCTTCTTCGTGCTCAGCCTCTACTTCGGGATGGTGCAGCAGCTCGACACCCTCGACGCCGGGTACCGGCTGCTGATGGTGACCGGGGTGTGCTTCTTCGTCGGTCCGGTGGCCGGGCGTGTGATGCACCGGATCTCGCCGCGCGTGCTGATCAGCGTCGGTCTGCTGTGCGCGGCTGGTGCGCTGTTCTCCCTTACGTCGCTCACCGCCGACACCTCGTTCGGCCCGATGGCCTGGCGTCTTGCCCTGCTCGGGCTCGGGATGGGTCTCGTCGTCACGCCCATGACGGCGACCGCCGTGTCCTCCGTGCCGCATCACCTGGCGGGCATGGCCGCCGCCGGGAACAACGCGCTGCGGCAGGTGGGCGGCGCGCTCGGTCCGGCGATCCTCGGCGCGCTGCTCACGTCGAAGTCCACCGGGTCGCTGGGCGAGCACCTGGCCGATGCCGGGGTCACCGGGTCCGCGGCGGAGCGGGTCGTCGGTGCGGCCGAGGCGCAGGGGCTCGGGGCGGTCGCCCAGCTGGATCTCGGGGCGGACCGTGGGCGGGCGCTCGGTGCGCTGTCCGAGTCGTTCCTCGACGGGATGCAGCTGTGCCTGATCGTGGCCGGTTCGCTGGCCGTGCTCGCGGCGCTGGTCGGTGCGGTGCTGCTGCGACGGCCCAAGTCGGCGCCTCGGACCGCACCTGCACCTGAGCCGGTCGAAGCGGTGGACGCCACCGAGCCCGCTCTGTCCGGCACCGTGCGCGACGCGGCGGGCGCGGGCCTGGCGGGTGCCGTGCTCACCCTCATCTCGCCCACGGGCCGGCAGCTCGCGCGCGCCGTCGCCGGGGCCGACGGGCACTACCGCCTGCCGGTTCCCGGGCCCGGCGCCCATGTGCTGATCACGACGGCGGACGGCCACCACCCGCACGCGACGAACCTCGTCCTGGCCGACCGTCCGACGGAGCACGACATCCTGCTGTCCGGCGCGGGCAGCATGACCGGAAAGGTCGTCGGCGCGGACGACGGGCTCCCCCTCGCGCATGCCGTCGTCACCGTGACGGACGCCCGCGGCGACGTCCTGGCGACCGGCATGACCGACGCGTCGGGGAGCTACGTCTTCGGGGACATCGCCGAGGGCGAGATCACGATCTCCGTGACGGCCGAAGGATTCCGGCCGACCGCCGTCGCGGCGCAGGCCGCCAAGTCCGCCACCGTCCAGCCGGACATCGCGCTCCGGCCGGGCGTCCGCCTGGAGGGTCGGATCCGTACGAAGGCGGAGCTCCGCCCGCTGTCGGACGCACGCGTGACGCTGCTGGACGCGGCCGGGAACGTGGTGGGCACCTCGACCACCGGCTCCGACGGCGCGTACGCCTTCGGCGATCTGGACGCGGGTGAGTACTCGCTGGTCGCCAGCGGGTACCCGGCCTCGACCCGGGCGGTGTCCGTGAACGGCCGCGCGGTGGAGGCACTCGACCTGGACCTGGCGCACCCGCACGGCTGAGGGGAAACGGACGAGCCCGGGACCGCGTGACACGGTCCCGGGCTCGTCCGTTTTCGCAGGGTGCCGCCGCCCGCCGCAACTCCAACTCCTTTACGATCACGCGTACGCCCATCAGTCATGACCACGCCCCCGGAGCCGCACGTGCTCGACGCACTCGACCTGCAGTTGCTGCAGGCCCTGCAGCTCGACGGGCGGGCCCCGTTCAGCCGGATCGCGGCCGTCCTCGGTGTCTCGGACCAGACCGTCGCCCGCCGGTTCCGGCGGCTGCGCGGGAGCGTGGGCCTGCGGGTCCTCGGCGTCACCGACGAGGCGCTGCTCGGGCGCAGCAGCTGGCTGGTCCGGCTGCGCTGTGCGCCGGACGGGGCGGAGCAGTTGGCGGGCGCCCTCGCGCGGCGCCCCGACACGTCGTACGTGGGTCTGCTCTCCGGGGGCACGGAAGTGCTGTGCTCGATCAGGCCGCGCGGCGGGCAGGAGGACGAGCTGCTCCTGGCCCGTCTCCAGCGCACGCCGCTCGTCACGTCGGCGACCGCGCAGTGCGTTCTGCACCCCTTCTACGGCGGCCCGGTCGGCTGGCTCAACAAGATCAACGCGCTCGACGCGGAGCAGGAGGCGGCGCTGCGGGCGCCGTCCGCCGAACCGTCCGCTCCGACCCCGGTGCCCGACGAGGTCGACGAGACCCTCCTGGCCCTGCTCCGCCGGGACGGCCGGGTGGCGCTCACCGAACTCCAGGCGGCCACCGGCCAGTCGGAGTCGGTCGTCAAGCGCCGCCTGGACCGGCTGCGCTCGAGCGGCGTCCTCTACTTCGACGTACAGCACACCCACGAACTGCTCGGCCGCTCCGTCATGGCGGCGCTGTGGCTGACCGTCGCCCCGTCCGCGCTGGCCTCCGTGGGCGAGTCCCTCGCGGCGCACCCGGAGGTCCGGTTCGCCGCGGCGGTGACCGGGGTGGCCGGGGTGTTCGCCGCGACCGTGCACCGCGACACCCGCGAGCTGTACACGTACGTGAGCGAGGGCATCGGGGCGCTCTCCGGCGTGCAGTCCGTGGAGAGCGCCCTCTTCGTGCGACAGGTCAAGCAGCTCACGTACGAGCCGGGCCGCTGACCTCCCGGGTGGCACGCCCGCCGACGGTGACCAGCACGAGACAGGCGAGGGCGACGACGGCGATTGCGCCGAGCATCACCGAGTAGGGCAGCCACGCCGACAGCGTCGCGAGGACAGTGGGCAGCAGGAACCCGGAGTAGGCGAGGGTGTAGTAGATGCCGGTCAGGCCCGCGAGGTCGTCGGGCCCCGCCATCCGCTGGATCTCCAGGAGCCCGGAGACGACGGCGATGCCGTATCCGGCGCCGAGCGCGACGGCTGCGGCCGCCGCCAGCCACGGTGACAGCACGGCGGAGTTGACGGCGCACAGCACGGTGCCGAGCAGCATGACGGACATGGCCGCGACCGGCGCCCGTCCGCCGCGCGGGCCCTTTTGGCTGTCGAGCTTCTTGGCCAGTGGCTGCACGGCGGCGCCGGTGCCCAGGGTCAGGACCGTGAGCGCGGTCGCGTAGGCGAGGCCCCAGTGCCCGACACGGTTGTCGACGAGCTGGGGCATGACGGCGTACGCCAGTCCCGCCGCGCCGAACACCCACGGTGCCATCGGGAGCACCACCCAGCGGAAGCGGCGGCGGGCGGGGGCGGGGATGCGCAGGTCGGCGGCGAGGTCACCGAGCAGCGCGCGGAGCGAGCCCGCCGCGCCGCGCACCGCGGTCCGCGTCTCCGGGATGCGCAGCAGGAGCACCGGGACCGCGGCGGTGAGCGCGATGTGGACGACGTACGGCATCACCATCGGCCAGGGGCCCCACTGGGCCAGAGCGCCGGCGACGCCCGCGCCGAGGGCGAAGCCGGCCGTCTGGCACAGGGAGGCGCGGCGCGCGGCGGCCCCGGTGTCCGCCCCGGTCGACAGTTCCTTGACCCAGCTGCTGCCGACTGCCATGGCGATGCCGACGGCGACGCCGGTCATCAGACGGCCTACGTAGATGGGCCAGGCGCTGTGTTCGCCGAAGCACAGGACGAGGCTCGCGAGGATGGAGGCGAGGGTTCCGGCGATCATCACCGGGCGCCGGCCGCGCCGGTCGGATATCGGCCCGGCGAGCAGCAGGCCGGGGACGAGTCCGACGACGTAGGCGCCGAGGAAGGCGTCGACGCTGAGTGTCGAATAGCCGCCCAGTTCGCGGTACATGAGCAGGAGCGGCGTGAACTGGTTGCCGCCCCAGCCGCAGACGAACATCGCCGCGGCGACGGTCATCCACTGGCCGGACCGGACGGGAGCAGCCGCTGGTTCGGCCGGCTGCTGGGTGGTGTGCGTGTCGAGCATGATGAGGGCAGGGCTCTTTCAGGGGTGGGTGGTGCGGGTTTGTTCAGTGCTGGTGGCCGTGTGTGGCGGCCAGGTGGGCGCGCAGGGCCTCGGCGAACGCGGCGCCGTCCCGGGCTCCGAGTTGGTCGAGCAGCGCCTCGTGCTCGTCGGCGAGGCCGGGCAGCCGCTCGGGCCGATGGCCGAGCGCGGAGACGCTCATGCGGCGTTGCCGGTCGCCGAGGGTCTCGTAGAAGCGGGCGGCGATCCCGTTCCCCGAGGCCTCCACGACACCGCGGTGGAAGGCCTCGTCGGCGACGGCGAAGGCACGTACGTCACCCTCTGCCGCCAACTCCCGCTGGCGGACGATGAGTTCACGCAGCCGCTGTTCGTGCTCGGGGGCGAGGCCGACGCGCGCGATGCGTTCGGCGGCGGACTGCTCGACGGCCTGCCGCATCTCCAGGACGTCCGCCGCTTCCCCCGGCGGGACGGGTACGACGACGGCGCCGCGCTTGGGATGCAGCGTCAGCAGCTCCTCGGACTCGAGCCGCAGGAACGCCTCCCGTACGGGAGTCCGGCTCACCTGCACGCGCTCGGCGATCTCCCCCTCGCTGATGAGGCTGCCGCCGGGGAGCTCGCCGGTGAGGATCAGCTCCTTGGTGACCGCGTAGACCGTGGTGGCCGCCGAGGCGGGTTTCGCGTGCTGGGGCGGGGACTGCTGGGGCTGTGTCCGGGGCATGCCTGGACCCTAACAGGCATAGATACAAGCTTGTATCTATGTCCCCTCCCCTGCCTTCGGACGGCCCGCCGCAGGCACCACACCTTCTTGTCGTCGACCCTGGTCACGTGTGCTCCCTGACGACGTCGGTCGGATCCTTGTCGTCCCGCAGCCCCTGGTAGCGGGGGTGGCGCAGCATGCCGTCGCGGGTCCATTCGGAGAACTCGATCTGCGCGACGAGCCGTGGCCGCGCCCAGTGCGCGGTGCGCTCGGCGACGCGGTCGGTGAACGGCGAGCGGGACTGCTGGAGTTCGTCGAGTTGTGCGCGCAGGGCGCGGAGGGTGCGCCGGTCGAAGCCGGTGCCGACCTTGCCCGCGTAGCGCAGCCGGTCGCCCTCGTAGTAGCCGATCAGCAACGCGCCGATGCCCTCCCTGCTGCCGGTGGGTTCGGTGAAGCCGCCGACCACGAACTCCTGTCCGTGGGCGCACTTCAGCTTCAGCCAGTCGCCGGAGCGGCGCGGCTGGTACGTGCTGTCGGCCCGCTTGGCGATGAGTCCCTCCCAGCCGCGCTCGCAGGCGTCGGCGAGGAGTTCGGCGCCGCCCTCGTTGCGGTGGGTGCTGAAGCGGAGGGGGTCGGTGAAGGTGAGTGCCTGCCGCAGCAGGGACTTGCGGGTGCGCAGCGGAAGGCGGCGTACGTCCGCGCCGTCGATCCGCAGCAGGTCGAAGACGTAGTACTTCACCGCCACGTTGCTCGCCGCGACGTCCCGGGGTCTGGTCAGCCCCATGCGCTGCTGGAGGCGGGAGAAGTCGGTGCGGCCGTGCTCGTACGCGACGATCTCGCCGTCAATGGTGAAGTCCGCGGCTTCCTGTGCGTCGAGGGCGTCGACGATCTCGGGGTACGTGACGTCGAGGCGGCGGCCCGAGCGGGAGCGGATCGTGGTGCGGCCGTTCTCGCGGACGGCGAGGACGCGGATGCCGTCCAGCTTGCGTTCGAAGATCCAGCCCTTCGCGAACTCGCGGCGGTCGCTGAGCGTCGCGAGCATCGGCGAGGCCGCGAGTTCCACGCCGGGAGCCGCGTCGCCGACGCGCTTCTCCAGTTCGGGCGGGAGCGTGTCGAGGAGGCCGGTCATGTGTCGTCTCGCAGCCGGTCCTTCTCGCTCACGATCGCTCCCTTCGGCCGGGGTCGCCGCTCCTGCTCCCGCTTCCCCGGCCGCCCGTCATCCGCTCAGGCCGCGGACGCCTCGTCGGCGATGGTGCGCTCCTCGCCCGTGGGGTGGGTGAGCTGGTGGACCAGGGCCGCGATCACGCCGCCGACCAGGGGCGCCACGATGAACAGCCAGAGCTGGGAGAGCGCGTCGCCACCGGCGAAGATCGCCGGGCCGAGGCTGCGCGCCGGGTTGACGGACGTACCCGTGAGCGGGATGCCGACCAGGTGGATCACCGCGAGGGCGATACCGATGGGCAGTCCGTCGAAGCCGACCACGGCCACGCGGTGGGTCACGGCGAGCACCACGAACACGAGGAGGAACGTCAGGACGACCTCGGCGAGGAACGCGCCGCCCATGTTGATGTGCACGTCGGAGCGGTCTCCGTAGCCGTTGGAGCCGAAGGCCCCGTCGGTCTTGAGGCCGGGCACCTGCTTGGCGAGCAGGAACAGCAGGGCCGCGCCGACGATGCCGCCGACGAACTGGGCGATCCAGTAGCGGACGGCGGTCGCGACGTCGATGCGGCGGGCACAGAGCATGCCCAGCGTCACGGCCGGGTTGACGTGGCAGCCGGAGATCGGGCCGAGGGCGTAGGCCAGGGCGAGCAGGGTGAAGCCGAAGGCGAGGGCGATGCCGAGGGTGCCGATGAACTGGGCTCCCAGGACCGCTGATCCGACGGCGAAGAACACCAGCAGCAACGTGCCGAGAAATTCTGAAACGAGAGCTCTCGTCTGCATCTCCTGCATCTCCACCACCTCGAAAGTACGGTCAGTTACTTGCGAGGCTCACGCGCCTGGGCGCTCGGCGCAGGGCGAGGCGGTTTGAATACCGCCACTCGGGTGAAAGGTGCCGGGTCAGGCGCCTCCCCACGCCTCCAGGAGTACGTCGACGATCGCGTCGAGGTCGGCGTCCGCCAGGTCGTCGAAGGCGCCGGAGTGGCGGGCGAGGAGCACTCCGGCGACCGAGGCGACCAGGACGTCGGCGCGCAGTCCTGGTTGGTCGCGGCCCTCGCGGGTGAAGCGGGCGCGCAGCGGCTCGACGAGCCGGGCCTGGAGGGCGGCGCGGGCGGCGTCCTGCGCGGCCTGGTCGCTCGAGGACTGGACGGCGACGCGCAGCAGCGGCACCGGGCCGCGGCGCTCCGCGCGTTCGGCGACCTCGCGCAGGCGGGGCTCGGTGAGGAGGTCGTCCGGGGCGGTGTCGCCGTGTTCGGCGCGCAGCACCTCCACGTACAGCAGCGCCTTGCTGCCGAAGTAGCGGGAGATGAGGGCCGCGTCGACGCCGGCCCGTTCGCCGATCTCGCGGATGGTCGTGCGGTCGTAGCCGCGCTCGGAGAACAGTTCGGTCGCCGCCCGCAGCAGCGCCTCGCGGCTGCGGGCGCTGCTGCGGCGCCGGTCGGGGGCCTCGCCGGTCATGTGCGGCTCGGTTCGGTGCGGGCCTCGGCGACCGCGCCCGCCGCGACGACGGAGGGGCGCGGGCGGGCGCCTGCGCGGGTGAGCGCGACGGCGATGACACCCGTGGCGAGGAAGGCGGCGCAGCCGACGAGGCCGGCGTTGCGGTAGCCGTCGTCGGTCGGGAGCACGGCGCCGAGAGGCGTGGATGCCTGCAGGACGACGGCGCTCAGCGCGCTGCCCGTCGAGTAACCGATGTACTTCACGACCTGATTGAAACTCATCGCGCTGCCGGTCTCCGCCGCGGGCACGCCGCCCACGATGAGGCCGGGCGTGACGGCGAAGGTGACGCCCACGCCAAGGCCGGCGAGCGCCATCATCGCGCCGATGCCCCACAGGCTGGAGCGGGCGAGCAGGAAGCAGACGAGCGAGCCGAACGAGAGCAGGCAGCCGAGCGGCAGCATGCGACCGGGCGTCGCGGCCCGGCCCATCGCCCGCACCAGGCGCCCGGTGACGAGGCTGGCGGCGGAGAACGGCACGAGCAGCAGTCCGGTGACGACGATCGACGCGCCGAAGCCGTAGCCGCCGGACTCGGGGGTCTGCACGTACCGGGTCACCAGGGAGATCAGCAGGTACGTGCCGACGCCGCCGACCATGGTGGTCAGGTTGGCGACGAGGACGCCGCGGTCCTTGACGAGGCGGACGCGTACGAGGGGGTGCGTGGAGCGCATCGAGTGGGCGATCCATCCGCCGAGGAGGACCACCGCCGCGACCGCGAGGGCCAACAGGCGAGCGGAGAGCCAGCCCCACCGCTCCCCCTCGGCGAGCGCGAGGAGCAGCGCCGCCATGCCTCCCGCGAGCAGCAGCGCTCCGGGCACGTCCATGGGGGTGCTGGGCCGGTGCGGCGGCTTGGGCACGACGAGGAGGGCGGCGAGGAACGCGGCGGCCGCCGTGGCGAGCGCGAACCAGAATCCGGCGTACATGCCGAGGTACTCCGCGAAGAGCCCGGTGATCGGGTAGCCGAGGCCGATGCCCGCCGCGGTGGTCAGCGACAGCGTCGTCACGGCGCCGCGCGCCTTCTCGGGCGGCAGCGCGTCGCGCGCGGTGGCGATGGCCAGCGGGACGAGGCCCATGCCGACGCCCTGCAGCGCCCGGCCCGCCAGGAGGCAGGCGAATCCGACCGGCAGCGCCGCGAGCAGGCTGCCGACGAAGACGGCGGCGAGCCCGCCGAGGATGACGCGCTTGCGGTGCGGCCCGTCGCCGAGCCGTCCCATGACGGGCGTCGCGATGGCGCCGACCAGCATGGTGACCGTGAGCGCCCACTGCGCGGTGGAGACGGCGACGTGGTCCTCGGCGGCGATGGTGGGGATCAGCGGCGCGCCGAGGCTGCTGACGACGGCGACCAGCATCCCGAGGCTGACCAGCACCGGTACGAGGGCGCGGGGGTGGCGGAGCGGGGCAGGGGTCGGGGCGGGCGTCGGTATGGAGGGCTGCACGTTCATCCCGTTCATGTCATCAAGCGATGTCATCGCATGATGACACGGTGACCTGGGGTTTCCGCCCTTCGAAGCCGCTTCGGTGGTCTACGTCACATGTCGGCCGCGGGAAGTTCCACGGTGACGCGGAGGCCGCCGGAGGGGCGGGGGGTGAGGGTGAGCGTGCCGTCGTGGGCGCGGGTGATGGACTGCGCGATGGCGAGCCCGAGCCCGACACCGGCGTGGTCGCCGCGGATGCGTTCGGTGCCGCGCTGGAAGGGTTCGGTGAGGGTGGCGACGAGCTCCGGGGCCAGGATCTCGCCGGTGTTCTCGACGGTGAGCACCGCCGAGCCGGGGCGGGTGCCGGTGCTGATCCACACGGTGCCCTGCTCGGGCAGGTTGTGGACGATCGCGTTGTGCACGAGGTTCGTGGCGAGTTGCAGCAGCAGCGGCTGCGATCCCGGCGCGTGGGTGATGTCGCCGCGGGTTTCGAGGGTGACGCCGCTCTTCTCCGCGAGCGGGAGGAGCGTTTCGGCGGCTTCCTCCGCCACGAGGGAGAGGTCGACGTCCTCGCTGGTGAAGGTGCGCTGTTCGGCGCGGCTGAGCAGGAGCAGCGCCTCGGTGAGGTCGATCGCGCGGGTGTTGACGGCGCTGAGCCGGTCGATGAGTTCGCCGGTGTCGCGGTGCGGATCGGCGCGGGCCACGTCGAGGAGCGACTTGGAGACGGCGAGCGGGGTGCGCAGCTCGTGGGAGGCGTTGGCCGCGAAGCGGCGCTGTTCGGCGACGTGCGCCTCGAGCTGACCGAGCATCGAGTCGAAGGCGTCGGCGAGGTCGCGGAACTCGTCCTTGCGTCCCCGTAGCCGGATCCGGTGGGAGAGCGTCCCCTTCGCGGCCCGGTGTGTGGCGTCGGTGAGGTGGGACAGCGGGGCGAGCACCCGGCCGGCGAGCAGCCAGCCTCCCAGGAGGCCGAACACCAGCAGGCACGCCATGACGACGGCCGCCCCCGACGCGAAGTTGAGCGCGAGCTCCCTGCGGACCTGGAGTCCGCCGATGCCGGCTTTGACGTCGGGCAGGTCCCTCAGCAGAAAGAACCACACCGATGCGAGCATCAGGACACCGGCGAGCATGAGGAACCCGGCGTAGCTCAGGGTGAGTTTGAGCCGGACGCTGAGCCCGCGCTCCCTGTCCACGGCGCTATCCACGAGCCTCTCCCCCGGTCTCCGGCTGCGCCTCGATGCGGTAGCCGACGCCCGGCACCGTGGCGATGATCCAGGGTTCGCCGAGCCGCTTGCGCAGCGCGGAGACGGTGATGCGGACGGCGTTGGTGAACGGGTCGGCGTGCGCGTCCCACGCGCGTTCCAGGAGTTCCTCGGCGCTGACGACTCCGCCGTCGGCGGCCACGAGGACTTCGAGCACGGCGAACTGCTTCCTGGTCAGCGCGACGAAGCGGCCGTCCCGGTAGACCTCCCTGCGGAACGGGTCGAGGCGCACACCCGCGATCTCCCGAACGGGCGGCCTGTTGTGGGCGCGCCTGCGATCGAGCGCCCGGAGCCTGAGCACGAGTTCCTGGAGCTCGAACGGCTTGGTGAGGTAGTCGTCGGCACCGAGTTCGAACCCGGAGGCCTTGTCGTCGATGCGGTCGGCCGCGGTCAGCATGAGGATCGGCATGCCGCTGCCGGAGGCGACGATGCGTCCCGCGATCTCGTCACCGGAGGGCCCGGGGATGTCGCGGTCGAGGACGGCGATGTCGTACGTGTTGACGCTCAGCAGGTCCCAGGCGGTGTCCCCGTCCCCCGCGATGTCGGCGGCGATCGCCTCCAGGCGCAGCCCGTCGCGCACAGCCTCCGCCAGATACCGCTCGTCCTCGACAATCAGCACACGCATGCCCTTCACGTTACGAGTCGGCGCGTATCGTCGGCGTATCGAAAAGCGCAGACGTTGTGGCAACATCGCGCTGCCTTGACTGGCGGCATGACTCGAAACCCAACGGCCCGTCGGCCGCGTCCACTGCTCCTCGTCATCGGCCTCGTCGTGATCGCGGCGGTGGTCGCCACGGTCCTCGGCCTCCGGTCACCCAGGTCCTCGTCGGCCTCGCCGCCGACGAAGGCCTGGGTAACGCCCTCGTCCACCTCGGCGCCCTCTCCCATGGAATCGCGGGAGCGCGGCGGGCAGAACGCGGTGGGCGAGGCCGACGGCGTGGTCCCCGACGGCGTGACGGTCTTCGACGACACGACCCCGGCCGTCGGCAGGCTCGACCCGGACCTGCTCAAGGCTCTCCGTCAGGCGGCGACAGATGCCTCCGGCGACGGCGTCACGTTCTCCGTGAACAGCGGCTGGCGCTCCCCCGAGTACCAGAACCGGCTGCTCAGGGAGGCGGTCGACAAGTACGGCTCCGAGGCCGAGGCCGCCCAATGGGTGGCCACCGCCGACACCTCACCGCACGTGTCCGGCGACGCGGTCGACCTCGGGCGCTCCGGGGCGACGGCGTGGCTGTCCGAGCACGGCGCCGCGTACGGGCTCTGCCAGATCTACGGCAACGAGCCCTGGCACTACGAACTGCGTACCGAGGCCGTGGATCACGGCTGCCCGGCCCAGTACGCCGACCCCACCGAGGACCCGAGGATGCAGCAGTGACCGACAGCAAGCGTGCACGGATGACCCGGTCGATCCCGGCCCTCTCCCGTGCTCTCCTCCGTGCTCTCTCCCGGCCGGGTCCCTGGAGGCGCGGCCGGGTCATCGCGGTCCTCGCGTTGCTGCTCGGGCTGCTTCTGCTGCTGCACGCGCAGGTCACGGACCGCGGGGGCCTCGGCAGTCTGGTGGACACGTTCCTGCCGTGGTTCGGTCTCTTCGTGCCGGTGCTGCTGGCCGGGGCGCTGTGGCGGCGCTCCGCCACCGCCGTGGTGGCGGTGCTGCTGCCGGCCGTGGTGTGGACGGGCCTCTTCGGCGGCGCACTCGGCGACAAGGCGCACGCGAACGACAGTGACCTCACCGTCGTCAGCCACAACGTCCGCGCCGACAACCGCGATCCGGCGGGGACGGCCCACGATCTGGCCGCCTCCGGCGCCGATGTGCTCGCGCTCGAGGAGATCACGGCGCAGGGCCGCGCCACGTACGAGAAGGAGCTGGCCGAGGCGTATCCGCACCACACGGTGCAGGGGACGGTCGGGCTGTGGAGCAAGCTGCCGTTGTCGGACGTCGAGCCGGTCGACACCGCGATGGACGTCGGACCGCTGGGCGCCACCAAGTCGGCCGCCGAGAAGCTGCCCTCGAACCGGGCGCTGCGCGCCACGGTCACCACGGACCGTGGTCCGGTGGCGGTGTACGTGGCCCACCTGGGCTCCGTACGCGTCATGCCCCGCGGCGGCTTCTGGACGGAGAGCCGGGACCGCAATGCACAGGCCCTCGCCAAGGCCATCGCGGCCGAGGACAGCCAGCGGGTGGTGCTGCTCGGTGACCTCAACGGCAGCACGGACGACCGCGCGTTCGACGGCCTCACCTCGCAGTTGCGGTCGGCCCAGGAGGAGGCGGGCGACGGCTTCGGGTTCAGCTATCCGGCGGACTTCCCGGTGGTACGTATCGACCAGATCCTGGTGCGGGGCGTCACGGCGGACAGCTCCTGGGTGCTGCCCGCGACCGGCAGCGACCACCGGCCGGTGGCGGCCGGGGTCAGCTGGTAGACAACGGCGCGTGCCGGGCCCCACAACGAGCGGGGCCCGGCACATGGGTGGCCGCTTCGGAGCGGCCGTCCCGGCCTGTTGGCGCGACCCGAGGACCGGCCGGGACGGATGGTGTCGCCGCGCGGGGACCGGCGGGGACGGATCGTGACGCCGTGCGGGGGTCAGTTGCCCAGTGCGTCGATCAGCGCCTTGGTGACGTCCTCGGTGGAGGCCGTGCCGCCGACGTCGCGGGTGAGGATTCCCGCTCCGGTGACCGTCTCGATCGCCTTGTTCAGGCGGGCCGCCTGGTCGGGCAGGCCGAAGTGCTCCAGCATCAGCGCCGCGCTGCCCACCGCGCCGATCGGGTTGGCCAGGCCCTGCCCCGCGATGTCGGGGGCCGAGCCGTGCACCGGCTCGAACATGCTCGGGAAGCGCCGCTCGGGGTTGAGGTTGGCGCTGGCCGCGAGGCCGAGGCTGCCGGCGAGCGCGCTGCCGAGGTCGGAGAGGATGTCGGCGTTGAGGTTCGACGCCACCACGACGGACAGGTCCTCGGGCTTCAGCACGAACTTCGCCGACATGGCATCGACCAGCACGCTCTCGGTCTCCACGTCCGGGTACTCGGCGGCCACCCGCTTGAACACGTCGTCCCACAGCACCATCCCGTACTGCTGGGCATTGGACTTGGTGACCGAGGAGACCTTGCGGCGGCTGCGGGTGCGGGCCAGGTCGAAGGCGAAGCGGATGATGCGCTCGCAGCCCACCTCGGTGAACAGCGAGGACTGGACGGCCACTTCGCCGCCGGGGCCGCGCCCGGAGAGGTTGCGGCCGCCCAGACCCGCGTACTCGCCCTCGCTGTTCTCGCGGACGACGACCCAGTCGAGTTCGGTGTCGTCGGCCTTGCGCAGTGGGCTGACCACGCCGGGCAGGAAGTGCACGGGCCGGACGTTGGCCCACTGGTCGAAGTTCTGGCAGATCTTCAGGCGCAGGCCCCACAGGCTGACGTCGTCGGGGACGGTGGGCCAGCCGACCGCGCCGAAGTAGATGGCGTCGAAGTCCTTGAGCCGGTCGAGTCCGTCGTCGGCCATCATCTTGCCCGTACGGGCGTAGTACTCGCAGCCCCAGTCGAACTCCTGCCAGTCGAAGGCGAAGGCCCCTTCGGAGCCGGCGGCGAGGGCGTCGAGGACGGCGCGCCCCGCCGCGACGACCTCGGTGCCGACGCCGTCGGCGGGGATGGCGGCGATGCGGAAGGTGCGGAGTTCGGACACGAGGGCCTCCAGCGGTACGGGAAACGCCCGTGCTCAAGGGGGTGCTCAAGAGCGCCTGGCCGGGCGGCGGTTGGTGTGTTCCCGAGTCAACAGGCCGGTTCGCGGTGCGTCCAAGACATGCTTCCGATGCGACACATAGGCGTGACTGATGGGTCGGACGGCCGGTGCGTGTGCGCTACGTCGACGGGGTTCGCGCGCGGCGTTCGGCCAGCGAGCGGGTCAGCTCCAGGAAGGCGCGCGCCCCGGGTGTCAGGTGCGCGGGCAGGCTGATCATCGCGACGTGCAGATGTGCGGTCGGTACGAGTGAGGCGACCGCGAGTCCGCAGCGGCGGGCGAGCCGGGTCCAGGCAGCGGGCAGCACGGCGACGCCCACGCCGGTGAGCACGAGCGGGAGTATGGACGTGCGGTGGTCGACGACGGCGACGATCTCGGTGTCCCCGCCGCGGGCGGTGATGTCGTCGACGATGCTGCGCATCAGGCTGCCGGTCCGTGAGGCGATCAGCTTGTGCCCGGCCAGGTCCTGGGGGTGCAGCACGGCGCCGTCGGCGAAGGGTCCGTCGGCCGCGCCCACGACGACGAACGGCTGCTCCTCCACCGGCAACATGTCGATGCCGGGCGCGGTCACCGGCTTGTCGGCGCCGAGCAGCCCCAGTTCGCAGGCGCCGCTGCGGACCAGTTCGACGGTCTCCTCGGGGGTGAAGGCGGCGCGGGTGCTGATCGTGACGTCCGGGTGCAGTTGGGCGAACCGGTGGATCAGCGTGGCCATGGGCTCGATGCCGGGTGAGGGCATGGTGGCCACTTCCACGGTGCCGCTGCCGAGACCGGTCAGGGCGGCGGCCCGTTCGCGTACGGCGGCCAGGTCGCGCAGCACGCGGCGGCTCGGCTCCAGGAGTTCGGCGCCCGCCTCGCTCAGGACGACGCCGCGGCCCATCCGGTGGAAGAGCGAGACCCCGAGGTCAGCCTCCAGGTTGGCCATCGCCTGCGACAACGACGGCTGCGCCACGTGGAGCGCGGCGGCGGCCTTGCTGAAGCCGCCGTGCTCCACGATGGCGAGAAAGTACTGCAGTTGCCGCGCGTCCATCCTGCCTCCTCCACCTGCTGCCATAAGGGCAACCTATCGACAGGTCTACACGGCGTTTCCGCGGGGAGGGGCGGGACGGGCGGCCGCGGTTCAGGCCGGTGGGACGGGCGCCGGGACGGCCTTCTGCCGGGGCACCGTCGCGGTCGCGGCCGGCGCCGCGGGCAGCGCCTCGACCTCCTCCCCCGTCAGGACCCGCCGCGCCCGCTCCAGGTCCAGCGCGTTCTCCCAGCGGGCGACGACGAGGGTGGCCACGGCGTTTCCGCAGAAGTTGACCAGGGCCCGGCACTCGGACATGAACTTGTCGATGCCGAAGATCAGCATGATGCCCGCGACGGGCACATGTCCCACGGTCGACAACGTCGCGGTCAGTGCGATGAACCCGCCGCCCGCGACCCCGGCCGCCCCCTTCGAGGTCAGCAACATGACGGCCAGCAGGCCGAGTTGCTGGCCGAGGGAGAGCGTGGTGTCGGTGGCCTGGGCGATGTACAGCGTGGCGAGGGACAGATAGATCGCGGCGCCGTCGAGGTTGAAGCTGTAGCCGGTCGGCACCACCAGGCCGACCGTCGACCGGTCGACGCCCATGAACTGCAGCTTGCGCATCAGCCCCGGCAGCGCGGGCTCGGCCGTCGAGGTGCCGAGGACGAGCAGCAGCTCTTCCTTGAAGTGGCGCAGGAGTTGGAAGAGGTTCAGCTTCACGTACAGGGAGAGCACGGCGCCGAGGACCACGACGACGAACACGATGGACGTGACGTAGAACAGCAGGATCAGCGAGCCGAGGCTGGCCAGTGTGGACAGGCCGAACTTGCCGATCGCGAAGGCCATCGCACCGAAGGCGCCCAACGGGGCCGCCTTCATCACGAACGACAGGACCTTGAAGACCACCTCGGTGAGGCGGTTGACGGACGCGATGATCGGTTCGCCGACCAGGCCGACCATCTTCAGGGCGATCCCGAAGATCACGGCGAGGAAGATGACCTGGAGGATGTCACCTTCGACGAACGCGCCGAAAAAGCTGTCCGGGACGAGATGGGTGAGGAACTCCCACCAGTGCTGGGCCTCGCCCTGCTCGACGTACTGGCTCGCCTCGCCCGAGGTGTGCAGGCCGCCGACGTCCGCGTGCACGCCGTCGCCGAGGGGGAACAGGTTGATGGCGAGGAGCCCGAAGCCGAGCGCCACGATCGTGCCGACCTGGAAGTAGACAAGCGCCTTGACGCCCGTGCGACCCACCTTCTTGAGGTCGGCCACGCCCGCGATGCCGCCGATGATGGTCAGGAAGACGATCGGGCCGATCAGCATCTTCATCGCCGTGACGAAGGTGGTGCCGACCGGTTCCATCGCCGTGCCCAGGTCGGGCCACCGCCAGCCGAGCACGATGCCGACGACGATCGCCACCAACACCTGCACATACAGCTGCCGGTACCACGGTTTGGCCTTCACCTCGGGGGTGGCGCCTGCGGCGGCGTCCGGGGCGTGCGTCATTGCAACCTCCATCCGGGCACGGCTGGGAACTGCGGCACCGGGCCCGTCCGGCGCCGCCCCAACTACCGCGTCAGTGAAGCGGTTTGCGTGCGCGGAGGTCCACGACCAAAAATCGATGCCCCGGATAGGTGGCGCCTATGACCCCGGCGGCGGCCTGTTGACTGCCTCGGCGACAGGTCAGCCCGTTGCCTGCCCCGACGGCAGCTGCACCGTCATGATCAGCCGGCAGGTTTCCTCACCCGCGCCCCGGTAGGTGTGTGCGGCGTCCCCGTCGAAGGTGGCGGTCTGGCCGGCCGCCACGGCATGTTCGGTGCCGTCGACGACGAGGGTCATACGGCCACTGGTGACACTCACCGTCTCGATGACTCCGGCCTGGTGGGGGTGGCTGGGGTACTCCTCGCCCGGTTCGAGGCGCCAGCGCCACACTTCGACCGGGGCCGGGCCCGTGGTCGTCAGCATGAGCCGGGCCTCGCCGCCCCGCTCCCCCGCCCACAGCGGCATGACCTCGTCCGAGGACACGACCCGCACGCGCCCTTCGGTCGGGCCCTCCATCAGGGCCGACACCGAGACACCAAGGGTGTCGGCGAGCCGGACCAGGGTGGCGAAGTTCGGATTGCCCTGCGCCTTCTCCAGGCCGACGAGGGCACCCTTGCTGACCTTGGCGCGGCGGCCGAGCTCGTCCAGGGAGAGGCCCGCGCGGGTGCGGGCCGTCCTGACGTTGTGCGCGAGCGTGCGCAGGGCTGCCTCTGTCTCGGTCACCAGACCACCTTCCGCTTCACCACCGACTGGCCAGTGGAATGTACCGCGCGGTCGTTCGGTTGACACATCACGGTCGGTTCATTGTACGGTTTGGTCGTTCCGCTGAAGCACGAAGATGGCAAGGATGAGGTTCGTGATCGCTCTGCTGCTGGCCCTGGGCAGCTCTCTCGCCTATGGATGCGCCGACTTCCTCGGTGGTCTCGGCGCCCGGAAGGCCCATGTGCTGCGCACCGTGATGGTCGCGGCGCCCGCCAGCCTCGCGGTCGAGCTGCTGCTGTGGCCGTTCCTCGGCGCCTCGTTCAGTTCCGCCACCGTGGGGTGGGGCGTGGCCTCCGGTGTCGCGTCGGCCGCCGCGTTCGCGATGCTCTACAAGACCCTCGCCATCGGGCCCATGAACGTGCTGTCCCCCGTGACGGCACTGGTGTCCGCCGCGTTGCCGGTCACCGTGGGTCTGCTGCAGGGCGAGCACCTCGCCGCGGCGGGGCTCGTCGGGCTGCCGCTCGCGCTCGTCGCCGTGGTCCTGGTCAGTGCCGGGAGCGGCGCGGGCTCGTCCCGTCCCTCGCGCACGGCGCTGTTGCTCGCCTTCGGGGCGGGCGCGGCCATCGCGTTGCAGCTGGTCTGTCTGCACCAGGCGCCGTCGGACAGTGGCGTGGCGCCGCTGATCGTCGGCAGGGCGGTGTCGTCGGCCGTCACGCTGGGCGCGGCCGCCGTGCTGCACCGGCGGCTCGGTGCGGAGAAGCCCGCGTACGGGATCTCGGCGGCCGCGGGTGTGCTCGACTCGATAGCCAACCTGCTGTTCCTGCTGGCCGCGCGCAGCGGGGACCTCACGGTCGTCGCAGTGATCACCGCCCTCTACCCGGCCGGTACGGTGCTGCTCGCGCGCGGTGTGCTGGCTGAGCGGATCCACCGGGGGCAGCTGGTCGGCCTGGGCACGGCCGCCGTCGCCGTCAGCCTCCTCGCCCTCACCTGACCCCTCCGAACCCGTCGCACCCCTCGCACTCCCCCAGATACGGAGCCTCCGATGCCCGCCTTCCGCCTCACCCCCGCCGTCGCCGACGCCTTCCCCGACACCCTGATCGCCGTCGTCACGGCCACCGGTCTGCGCGGGCGCGAGCCCTGGCCGGAGACCGTCACCGCGCTCGGCGACCTGGAGCGCGAGCTCGCCGACGGCTCCTGGCAGCCCGCCGACGAGTCCGACCCCCGCATCGAGGCGTGGCACACCGCGTACCGCTCCTTCGGCACCAACCCGCGCCGCATCCGGCCCAGCGTCGACGCGCTCGGCCGCCGCATGGCGAAGAAGGGCGCGCTGCCGCGCATCAACCCGGCGGTCGACTCCTACAACGTCGTCTCCGTACGGCACGGCCTGCCCGCCGGAGCCTTCGACCTGGACCACGTCACCGGTGACGTGGTGGAGATCCGCTACGCGGACGGAACCGAGGAGTTCACCCCGCTCGGCGAGCCCGACACCGTCGAGAACCCCAAGCCCGGCGAGATCATCTACGCCGACTCCACCGGCGTACTGACCCGGCACTGGAACCACCGCGACGCGCACCGCACCTGTGTCACCGAGGACTCGACCCGCGTCGCGTTCCTCATGGAGACCGTCCGGGCGGACCGGGACGGACATCTGCTGAAGAGCGCGGCCGAGGAACTACGTGACCTGCTCGCCGCGCACGCCGAGCAGGTCACGGTGGAGTACGTCGCCGGGGCTCAGGCCGAGTAGGCCACCCGGAACCCGGTGTTGCCCGACGTGCTGTCCGCCGTGTTGGAGGTGCGGGCGGCCACGCGGTAGCGGTTGCAGTACGAGTGGTGGCAGAGGTACGAGCCGCCGCGCATGACGCGGGTGTTCGGGTCTCCGCCCTGCTCCCACAGGTCGGCGTTCCACTCCCACACGTTGCCGGCGACGTTGTGGAGGCCGTAGCCGTTGGGCTGGAAGGCGTGGACGGGGGCCGTGCCCGCGTAGCCGTCCTCCTCCGTGTTCTTGGTGGGGAAGGTGCCCTGCCAGATGTTGCACATGTGCTCGCCGCCCGGGGTCAGCTCGTCGCCCCAGGCGTAGCGGGCCTGGTCGAGGCCGCCGCGCGCCGCGTACTCCCACTCGGCCTCGGTGGGCAGCCGGCCGCCCGCCCACTTCGCGTAGGCGGCGGCGTCGGACCAGCCGACGTGGGTGACGGGGTGGTCCCAGCGGCCTTCGGGGTCGCTGCCGGGGCCTTCCGGGGTGCGCCAGGTCGCGCCCTCCACCCCGCACCACCACGGGGTGGCGTCGGGGCGCGGCGAGATCTTGCGCAGGTGGCCGGGCAGGAACTTTGCGAACACGTAGCTCCAGCCGAAGCGTTCGGCCTCGGTGCGGTGCCCGGTCGCCTCGACGAACGCGGCGAATCGGGCGGTGGTGACGGCGTACGCGTCGATCGCGAAGGCCTTCACATGTACCTCGCGCACCGGGCCTTCCGCATCCCCGGGGTTCGCGTCGGAGTCCTCGCTGCCCATGCGGAAGGTGCCGCCGGGCAGGTCGACGCGGGTGTCGTAGGCCGGTTCGTCGCGGGGCGTGAGCGTGAGGGTGACCGGTCCCGTGCCGGTGACCTCCGGGCCGCCCTCGCGGGAGGGCGCGCAGCAGGAGGGGGCCGGGTCGGGAGTGCAGCCGCTCATTACGCCACACCCTCCGACTCGAACGCGGACAGCGTCGTGTCGTAGTCGGTCGGCACGTCGTACATCGGTGTCATCCAGTGGTAGAAGTTGTCGCCGCGGTCGCGCAGCAGGTGGTACAGGCGGTGCATCAACTGCGTGCGCACCTCGCGCAGTTCGGGGTGCCCGTAGCGGTTCTGCAACTCGTCAGGGTCGGCTTCGAGGTCGTACAGCTCATTGTGGGACTCGGGGTTCACGACGAGCTTGTAGCGGCGGGTGCGCAGCATGCGCTGAGGGTACGGGAAGTGGTGGCCGTGGTACTCGGCGAGGTGGTGTTCGTCCCACTCGGGGTGCTCGCCGTGAGCCAGAGGCAGCAGGCTGCGGCTGTCGACGGCCGGAGCGGCGTCGGCGCCGGCGAGCTCCAGGATGGTCGCCGTGTAGTCGGTGAGGGAGACGAACTCGTCGCGGACCTGGCCCGCCTCGCCGCCGGGGACGCGGAGCAGTCCGGGGATCCGGTAGATGTCCTCGTACATGGCGGGTCCCTTGTCGTGCAGCCGGTGGGCACCGGTGAACTCGCCGTGGTCGGCGGTGAAGCAGACGGCGGTGCGCTCGTCGAGGCCGAGGTCGCGCACGGCCTGCATGATGCGGCCGATCTGCTCGTCGATGAGTGTCACATAGCCCCAGTAGGCGGATATGAGCTTGCGGCTGTCCTCCAGCGGCATGGTGTCGAACGCCCACAGCTGGCTGTAATTGCTCTGCACCGGCGGCTTGTTCGCGAAGGTCTCGGCCATGGAGGCGGGCAGTTCGACGAGTTCCGGGTCGTACATGTCGAAGTACTCGTTCGGCAGGATGTACGGCAGGTGGGGGCCGAAGAAGTGGGTGGCGAGGAAGAACGGGTTGCCCTCGCCGCCGTTCTCGTCCTTCGCGAACCGTTCGAGCATCTCGATGGTGCGGGTCGCCAGGTAGTACTCGAAGGTGGCTTCGACGGGCTGGTGGAGGCGCGCGGCGAGGAGGTTGCCGGGGCTGCCGTTGGGGGTGGTGCCGCGCATCCGGTCGCTGATCGCGTACTCGGGCAGGCCCCGCTCCTTGAGGTAGTCGAGGTAGTCGGGGTGGTCGACGGGGTTGTGCCAGCCTTCGAGGTTCGGGCCCTCGAAGCCGTAGTCGGCGGCGGTGCGCTTGACGCCGCCGTGCCACTTGCCCATCAGGCCCAGGTTGTAGCCGTCACCCTTGAGCTGCTCGGCGAAGGTGAACTGGCCGTCGGCGAGGTCCTCCAAGTACCCCACGTTTCGCTCGTAGTTGGCGAGCAGCTTGTGCCGGAAGGGGGCGGCACCGGTGAGCAGGCTGGCGCGGGCCGGGGTGCAGATCGCGGTGGGTGTGTAGCAGCTGTCGAAGCGGGTGCCCTCGGCGGCGATCCGGTCGAGGTTCGGGGTGCGCACGTGCGGGTTGCCGTAGGCACCGAGGGTGTCGACCCGGTGCTGGTCGGTCATCAGGAAGAGCATGTTGTGGCGCACGGCGGTGCCTTTCGGATCGTACGAGGGGGGTGGTTCGGTTCAGGACAGGTGCTACGAGGCGTGGGTGGCGGTGTCCACCCGGGGTGCCACCGCCTCCGCCGTCGCGTACCCCGCGAGCAGTGGTGACTCGTGGAAGACGAGGGCGAGCGCGCCGAGCGCTCCGGATCGCTCGCCGAGCGCGGCCGGGACGAGTTCCACGCTGCCGTGGACGCGGGTGGCGGTGTACCGGCGGAAGGCTTCTTCGACGCGTCCGAGGAAGACCGGGCCGAGCTCGGCGACCTCGCCGCCGAGCACGATGCGGCGGGGGTTGGCGGTGCTGGACGCGGCGGCGAGCGCACGTCCGACGGCGAGCGCCGCACGATCGACGACCGCGCGCTCGGTGTCGGCTCCGGCCGCGAACGCCTCCGTGAAGCGTTCCCAGCTGCGCCGCCCGGCCGCCCGCAGCAGCGCGGGCACGGCGGCGACCTGCTCCAGGCAGCCGTGCCCGCCGCACCAGCAGCGCGGCCCTTCGACGTCGACGCTGATGTGTCCGAGTTCGCCCGCCGCGCCGTGCGCGCCGCGGAACAGCAGGCCGCCGGCGACGAGCCCGCCGCCGATGCCGTACGAGAGCGTGAGGTGCAGGGCGTCGCCCGCGCCGCGGGCCGCGCCCCAGATGGCCTCTCCGAGCGCCGCGAGCCGTGTGTTGTTGTCGGCGAGCACCGGCACATCGAGCGCTTCGGAGACGGCGTCGGCGACGGCCTGCCGCCGGTCCGTGGTGTCTCCGGGGCCCGGTGTGCCGATGCCGACACCGCCGAGTCCGGCGAGGTCGATGCCTTCGGTGGCGGCGAGGTCGCGCAGCAACTCCAGGGCGGCGCCCGCCTGTTCGCGGGCTCCGGAGCGTTGGGCGTGGTGGGTGCCGGCGAAGGCGGTGACCTCGTGTGCCGCATTGGCGATCGCGACCGTGATGCGCTCGCGGCCCACCTCGATGCCCACCGCCTGGGCGGAGCGCGGGTTGAGCGTGAGCCGGTGCACCGGGCGGCCGCGGCCGGAGGGCGGGCCCGCGGGTTCCTCGGTCACGACACCGTCGGCGAGCAGCTGCCCGACGATGCCGGAGAGCGTGGTGCGCGAAAGGCCCGTGGCGGTGGCCACATCGGCCCTGCTGCTGGGGCCCTGCCTGCGCAGCACCTGGAGGACCCGCTCCACGTTCCCGTACCGCAACTGGCGCAGCACGGTGGGGTGTTTGACCACTGCCATGGGTCGGATACTCCCCCGCATCGCGCATTTACGTCAAGACTCCCGACAGAAATCAAAACTGCTGGTCCGAACCCTCTTGATTTTCGTCGGAGTGTTGACGCTAATGATGCGGAGCCGACCAGCAAGGGAGCTCGTCATGCCTGCCGTCACCAGGACCTCGGTGTCCGACGCACCGAGCGCGGACGTCCGTTCACGCCGCACGCTTCTGCTCTATCTCTGCGGCGCCTTCGGCGGCCTGCTGTCCGGGTACGACATGGGGATCGTGGCGGGTGCCCAGCTGTTCCTCACCCGCGACCTGGGCCTGAGCGCCTGGATGCAGGGCGCGTTCGTCAGCTCGCTGATGATCGGCGCCATCGCCGGCTGCTTCGCGGCGGGGCCCGCCACCGACCGCTGGGGGCGCCGCCCGGTCATGCTCTGCACGGCCGTCGTCTTCGGCGCGGGTGCGCTGGGCATGGCGGTGGCCACGGGGCCCTGGTCACTCATCGCGTTCCGGGTCATCACGGGTGTGGCCGTCGGCCTGTCCTCGTCCGTGATCCCCAGCTATCTCTCCGAGCTGGCCCCGACCGCCATCCGCGGCCGGGTGTCGACGCTCAACCAGATGATGATCGCGGTCGGCATCTTCGTGTCGTACCTCATCTCCTACCTGCTGTCCGACGCGGGCGCCTGGCGCTGGATGCTCGGGCTCGCGCTCGTCCCCGCCGCCGTGCTGTTCGCGGGGATGTGGACGCAGCCGGAGACCCCGCGCTGGCTCGTCGCGCACGGCCGCGAGGACGAGGCCCGCACGGTACTGCTGCGCCTGCGCACCGAGGAGGAGGCCGAGGTCGAGCTCGCGGACATCCGCGCCGCCGCGCACGGCGGGCACGAACGCCGGGGCCGTCTGCGGGAGTTGTTCGCCGACCGCCGGGTGCGGCGCGGTCTGTGCATCGCCGTCGCGATGGCGGTGATCCAGCAGATCATCGGCTCCAACACGATCGTCTTCTACGCGCCGACGATCCTGAAGGCGGCCGGTTTCGGGGACTCCGCGGCGCTGCTCAACAGCGTCGGGCTCGGCGTCCTCTCGATCGTCACGACCTTCGTGACCGGCCGGCTGGTGGACCGGGTCGGCCGTAAGCCGTTGCTGCTCACCGGGCTCGTCCTGATGGTCGTCAGCATGAGCACGCTGTGCGCGGTGTTCTCGCTCGGTCTGCTGCACCAGACGCTCGGCCAGGTCGCGGCCGTCGCGAGCCTCGCCGTCTTCAAGGTGGCGTACTCGTTGAGCTGGGCGCCGCTGCTGTGGGTGATGCTGCCGGAGCTGTTCCCGCTGCGGGTGCGCAGCGTCGGCGTGAGTGTCGGCTCGGGCACGAACTGGGCCGCCAACTTCGCCGTCTCGCTGGTCTTCCCGGTGCTGCTGACGGCCGGGGCGGGCATCGCCTTCGCGCTCTTCGCGGGGATCTGCGTCCTCGCGTTCGCGTTCACGGCGGTGTTCGTCCGGGAGACGGCGGGCCGGTCCCTGGAGACGCTGGAGCGGGCGGCGGCCTGACCCGTCACGTCACATGCGCGCCTGTACGAGCGCGTGGGCGCCGCTGACCCGCCACTTCTGGTGCGGTTCGGCGGCGTCCAGTGCGCCCCGGACGGACGCCTCCAGGCCGACGATCACGTCGCACTTGAGCGTGCGGAGCGCGACGACGGGGGTGGGCCAGTACGCGACGCGTTCGGCGAACGACGCCGTGGGCTCCCACAGTCGGTCCCCCACCAGGCGCCGGTAGTTGAGGTCTCCCTTGAGTACGGTGAGCGTCGTCGCCGCGAACTCGGCGCGCAGGTCGTCGGGCATGTCGGCGTACGGCAGCGGCGCGCAGGAGAAGGGGTGGGCGCGGACCTCGAGCCGCCCGTCCCCCATCGCCTCCCAGATCCGCCCGCCGGCCTCGGCCGCAGCACCGCCCGCCCGGGTAAGGCGTCGTACGCAGTCGACGACGTCGGCGGTCATGGCGTCGGACACGTAGTACGGGTACGGCTTGACCTGCACGATCACGCGTGCGGCGCGCCCGCTGTGCAGCAGGTGGTCGACGAGCAGCAGGTCGGCGAGGAGTTCGCGCCCGGCATTGTCCGCCACTAGGCTCACCGTGGCGCCACCGCCCTGCGGCAGTGCGGCCCAGAACGCGTCGGAGTCGTCGGCGACGAGTTGCGTGTCCGCGCCCGGTTCGTCGCCGTCGGCGGTGACGCGGAAGCCGAGGTCGGCGCGGTTGCCCCAGAGTGCCCCGAGGAGCAGCCCGCGCTCCCGCTCCGCCACGGACACCGAGGCCAGACGGTCGACCGCACCCAGCTCGGCGTCGGTCTCGGGGGTGTCGAGCTCGGCCTGCTTGAACGGCCGGAAGGGGTCGACGCCCCGCCAGGGGCCTTGCGTGAAGTAACCGACGGCGTCGAGCAGTTGGCGGTAGAAGTAGCTCTCCGCCCACAGGAAAGGCGCGTCGAACCACGACTCCCCGAACCATTCGCTCCCCCACGCGTCCCAGCGCTCCCGGTCGGGCGCCCCGTCACCCAGCGACTCGATCACACCGTCCGCCGTGTTCCGCAGGAGGGCGTCGAGGGCACGGTGCTGCTCGGGTCCGTACGGGAACGCGGCGCGCACCTTCTCGATGAGCGCGGGGTGCCGCTCGACGAGGACGCCCCGGGCGAAGGAGCCGGGGACGTTGCCGTGGATGACGGGGGCGGTCGAGGTGTCGGACATCGGTGGCGGGCTCCTCCGAGGTGGGGCGGGCTATTTAGCCCCTGCGGGCCTTCCGACCCTAGCCGTAGTGGACGAGGGTCGTGGGCACCACGGCGCGCCGTGCGGCGGCCGGAGTGCCGGCCTGTCCGCCGCCCGCAGCCGCGCGCTCGCCGAGCCGCGAGACGAGCAACCGGCCCGCCTCCTTGCCGAGTTCGTCGCTGTCGTACGCGGCGATGGTCAGCGGCAGGCCGAGGACGTCGGCGAGTTCGAAGTCGTCGAAACCCGCGAGCGCGGTGGGGGCTCCGGCGGCCCTGATGGCGCGGAAGGCGCCGATGGTGTTGCGGTTGTTGGAGCAGAACAGCGCGGTCGGTGGCTCGGGAAGGGCCAGCAGCTCGGCGGCGGCGCGTGTCGCCTCGACCGTCTGCTGCTGTCCGAGGCGTACGTGGTCCGGCTCCCGCTCGATGCCCGCCTCGGCGAGGGCGTCGGTGAAGCCGCGTAGGCGTTCCGTGCCCGTGTAGACGGCGGGCGGCGAGCCGAGGAAGCCGATGCGGCGGTGTCCGGCGTCGAGGAGTGTCCGGGTGGCGGACCGGGCTCCGCCGTGGTCGTCGACGAGGACACAGTCGGCGTCGAAGCCGTTCGGGGGGCGGCTCGCGACGACGACGGGCACGCCGCCGGCCGCGGCCGCGGCGAGGTGGCGCTGGTCGTCGTCGGCGGGCACGACGATGATGCCGTCGACACGGCGGGCGACCAGGTCCTCGACGAGGCCGCGTTCGCTGTCGAGGTCGTGTCCCGTGTTGCCGATGACGGTCTTCAGGCCGTGCCCGCCGACGACGGCGTCGACGCCGAGGGCGAGCCGGGAGTAGAAGGGGTTGGCGAGGTTGGTGACGACGAGTCCGACGAGTCCGGTACCGCTGCCCAGGCGCAGGCTGCGCGCCATCTCGTTGCGCCGGTAGCCGAGTTCGGCCGCCGCGGCACGGACCCGCTCCGCGGTGGCGGGCAGCACCTTGGGGTCGTCGCGCAGCACGCGCGAGACCGTCATGGCGCTGACCCGCGCCCGCTGCGCGACGTCCCGCACCGTCGGATGCGGGTCCTTGGCGGCGCCGGCGCCGGACGTGCCCAATGTCTCCCCCTTGCCGGTCCTGGTGGCCGCTACCGACCCGACCCTGTGCGGTTCGTGTCCCGGGCGGCGACCGCGCGCGCCGCGCCCAGCAGCGCCGCGTCGCCGGCGAGGACGGCGGGGCGCATCGCACGAGTATGCCGCGTCGGAGGCCGACCGCTCACGTCGGCCGCCTCGGGTGGCCAGCCTCCCTTGGCGAGCCCGGTGTGCAGCGCCGGTGCGACGAGGTCCCAGGAGCGTGCCATCGAGCCGCCGACGACGAGTGCGGTCGCCTCGAACGCGGCGAGGCGCGGGCCGAGGACGGCGCCGAGTGTCCCGAACGCCTCGTCCAGGACACGGCGGGCAAGTCGCTCCCCGGCGCGGGCCCGTTCGGCGATGTCGCGCACGTCGACGCCCTCCTCGCCGTACCGGGCGACGAGGGCGCGGCGGGACACGGACTCCTCCAGTGGTCTGCCGTCGACGGTCGTCAGGTCCATGCGGCCCTCGGGCGGAACTCCGGGGCCCCGGTCGAGGATGCGGCCGTCGCCGAGAAAGGCGGAGCCGACTCCCGTGCCGAGGGTGATGCCCACGACGCGGGTGTGCCCGGTGGCGGCTCCGGCTGCGCACTCCCCCAGCAGGAACGCGTGCGCGTCGTTGAGGAAGACCATTCCGCCCGGCCGCTTGGCCATGCCGTCGAGCAGCGCGGCGCGTACGTCCACCCCGTAGAGCGCCTCGAACTTGCCGACGCCCGCGAAGAGTCCGATGCCGCGCGCGTAGTCGAAGGGTCCGGGCAGGGCCACGCCCCAGGTGGTTCCCGCGGGGGTGTCCAGCGCGTCGGCGCAGCGGCACACCGCGCCGAGGATGGCCTCGGCGCGGGCGCCCGGGTCGAGCGGCCGGTGGGTGCGCCGCTCGACCCTGCCGTCGGCCGGGTCGACGAGGCCCGCGGTGACATGGGTGCCGCCGACCTCGATGACCGGGATCACCGGACGAGCGCCTTCACGACCCGTACTGGGCCTCCGTCGGCCGCGCGCAGCCGGTACCGGCCGACGGCCGCGGGCACGGTGAGTGTCTCCGCGTAGGACAACGCGTGGGTGTCACCTGCCTCGGTGTGCAGGGTGACACCGTCGCCGTCCACCACGTTCAGTACGTGGAAGCGCCCTGCGGTGTCGTCCTGGGCCTCGGCGCCCGCGTCGAGCGCGTACCTCCTCACCTCGTAGAACATTTCGTCGAGCGCGCCGATGACCTCCTCGCGCCAGCCGTCCCCCTCGCGCAGGGTGCGCGGTCGCTGTACGAGGTCGCGGGCGACGGCCTCGCCGCGCCGTGTGGTGTCCAGGTTGGCGAAGCCGTGCTCGTACGGCAGGGGGCGGGGGTTGCCGTCGGCGTCGGGCCTGAGCCAGTCGTAGAAGCGCAGGCTGTACAGGTACGGGGTGGCGCTGATCTCCAGGACCAGATTGCCGGCGCCACTGGCGTGCGGGGTGCCGGCCGGGATGAGGAACAGCTGCCCCTGTTCGGCGGGGAAGGCGTGGACGTGGTCCTCGACCTCCATGGGTGTGCCCTGGGCCGCTGCCGCCTCGACCTGCTTGCGGAAGGCGTCGACGTCGGTGTCCTCGCGCAGGCCGAGGAAGACCTTGGTGTCGGGGCTGCCGATGGACATGTAGTACGTCTCGTGCTGGGTGTAGGACCAGCCGAACTTCGCGCGCATGTACGTCTCTTGGGGGTGGCAGTGCAGCGAGAGGTTGCCGCCCCCGACGGTGTCGAGGTAGTCGAAGCGGATGGGGAACGAGGTGCCGAAGCGGGCGTGTGGCTCCTCGCCGAGGACGCTGTCCGGCTCCAGTGCGCACATCAGCTGGAACGGCACCTCGACCTGCGCCTCGGGGCCGGTTCCGACGAGGATGCCCGCCTCGGGTGCGATGAGTTCGTAGCCGAGCGCAGTGTTGCGGGATCCGGGGTTGAAGCCGAGCTCGTTCTGCGCCCAATGCCCGCCCCAGGGCGTCGAGTTGAAGAAGGGGCGGGTGCGCACCGGTTGGCGGGCCAGGGCGGCGCAGGTGGCGCGCAGGCCGGGGCCGTCGAGCCAGGTCGGGTTGCCGGGGTCCTGGAGGTCGAGCCAGCCGTCGATGCGGGGGGCGAGGGTGTCGCGGTGCCGGTCGAGCATGGGCCAGTCGGTGTAGAACAGCCGCCGCGGGTCCGGCTTCTCGCCCGGGAGGCCGAGGTTCGTGCCCGGGGTGCCCGCGACCGTGGCCGCTTCCGCGTGCCGCTTGGGTACGTCGGCGTACCAGAGCAGGTCGCGTGCGACGAGGGCGGCGCCCGGCCCGTACACGACGAGGAGTCCCTCGGCGGGGGTCTCGGGTGTGGGCACCGTGTCGAAGAGGTCGTCGAGCGGGTTCTCGGCGAGGTTGCGGAAGTAGGGGTCGTCCGCGCCCTCCGGGTGGCCGACGCGGGCGCGGATTTCGGCGGGTGGCGCGTAGTGGTCCCGTACGTCGAGCAGTGTCGCGCCCGACAGGTGTGCGGCGAGCGCGTCCCAGTCGACGGACGGCGGCCCGTCGATCGCCAATACCGCCGGTGCTGACGGGAGTTGAGCCGCCACCTGCTCCCAGCCGGCGGCGAGGACGGCGTCGGGAGCGGGGGCGTAACGCGGGTCGTGCCGGTACACAGAGTCTCCTTTACGCAGAGGTGCGCCGTGTCGGCGTCACCAACGCCGTCAACGTCGGAAGAGCACCGCGATGGTGCCGAAGGCGGGGACGTCAACGGTGACCTCGCCGTCCTCCAGGGAGAGTTCGTCTCCTGCCCGGCCGTGATAGTCCGCGATCCGCGCCGACGCGACGGGGAAGAGCGCGCGCACCGGGCAGGCCACGGGTTCCTCGGCGAAGGACTGGAGGCGCAGCAGCACGGCTCCTTCGGCGTCCGGTGTGGTGGCGCCGACGAGTCGTACGCGCGGGTCGCCGACGCTCGCGAAGGCCAACCGGTCGGCCGCGTCCGCGCTGACGGCGCCGCGGGCCCGCACCGCGTGCAGCGGACGCGAGGTGCCGGCGGCGGTGCGCGGGCCGAGTCCCGCGATGTCGGCGCCGGTGGCGCAGGAGAGCGAGTACCGGAAGGTGAACTCGAAGGCCTGCTCGCTGGGGAAGTTGGTGTCCCACAGGTTGTTGTGGATCCACGAGTAGACGGTGGCGGGCTCGTCGTGGTTCATCGTCTTCGGGAACGGTGCGTACGGCAGCGCGATGTTGCCGAACTGGACGAGCGGCGCGTCCTGCGTCGCCCAGCCGACGGCGAGGCCGTCTTCCTGGAGCGTGATCCAGCGGCGCACGGCCCGCATGTGCAGGGCGGAGCCGGGAACCACGGGGAGGTCGGTGCCGGTCGCGCCGCCCGAGGCCTCCATCCGCACGGTGGGTGTCTCGAAGGTGAAGGGGAACGCGAAGTAGGCGCTCTCCTTGCCGAGGGTGGCGTCCTTGTCGACCTGGTTCTCGATGTCGAGGCGGCCGATGCCGTGCGGCAGGGTGAGCGTGGTGCGCACGCGGTTGGCGCCCGGCGGGCGGGTCTCGTACGTGAGGGTCTCGGCGGTGGCCGTGGAGCGGCGGGCGATGAGCGCGGCGGGCGGCGCGACGGAGCGCTTGCCGAGGTGTTCCAGGCGGTCCGAGGCGGTGGTGCGGCTGGAGTTGTGGTTGAAGCCTCCGGACGTGGTGTAGCTGTCGTGGATGTAGGCGTTGAAGCCGGTGATGGCGTCGGCTCGGACGAGTTCGCGGCCGGTCGCCCTGTCGACGACGGAGGCGATGCAGGCGCGGGCCAGGTCGACGCGGACGGTGAGGTGTTCGTTCTCCAGAAGCAGTGGGTCGGTGTGGGCGTGGGCCGCTGCGGCGGTGTCGGCCGGGTTCTCGCGCTCGCTGCCGCCGGTGGGGTTCCAGCCGGTGGCGGTCTTGACGGCGGTCGTCTCCTGCGCGGCGCTGCCCGCGGTGTCGGCGGCGCGGATGTCTACGCGTACGGAGCCGGCGGCCGGTACGTCGTCGACGCGGACGAGGAGGAAGCGGCCCGCGTCGCGGTGCTCCTCGTTGACCTGCGGCCGCTCCTCGTGGGTCAACTCGGCGCCGGTGCGGGCGTCGTGGACGGTCACGGCCTGTTCGAGCGGGACGCTGGATTCCGGCAGGAAGAGCTCGGCGACCTCGGTGCGCGGCCAGGAGCAGGTGTTCACCACGTGGTACGCGGCCGGGGTGTCGGCGGGCCGGGCGAGGCGCTGGCCGAGGCGGGCGTTCGCACGGTTGAGGAGGGACTGACCGTCGTCGCGGGCGCGCACGGCCTGGCCGTACTTCCAGTGCCACTGCTGCTCGCCGGAGTGACTGTGGTCGTGGCCGTGGGTCCAGGGGTCACCCGCGCCCCAGGTGTGTTCGTCGAAGAGGGACACCGCTTCGTACACACCCGCCGAGTCACGTGTGTCGTCGGCCGCCCCTTCCGCGCCGAGCACGCCCGCGAACGTGCCGAGGGTCTGCGCGTCGGCGACGACGGACTGGGCGGTGCGGGCCATCGACAGCGGGTGGGCGCCGGAGCCGACGCCGTCGACCCACCAGTCGGTCCAGTCGCCCTCGAAGGTCTGGATCTTGTCGCCGAGCCGGTTCTCGGCGTCGGTGAAGAAGTCCTCGTTGCGGGACAGGCGCAGCTGCGGGTAGGCCCAGGTCTCGTTCCAGCGGCGCACGGTGTCGGCGATGATGCGGCGCGGCGGCGCGTTGTCGCCGAACTTGCCCTGGACGCGCAGGTGCAGGACGTCCCATGGGTACGGCTCGCGCTTGATCTCCCGCTCGTCCATGGCCCAGCCGAAGACGCCACCGCGGTACGGGTAGGGGTTGCTGGCGAGGGAGGTCAGGTAGGCGGGCAGCAGATCGTCGACGGAGGAGTAGTCGGTGTCGAAGCCGAGCAGCGGCCCCTCCATGTACGCGAGGCCGTGCGGGGTGTCGGTCATCCAGACGAGCACGCTGTTGCCGCTGGGCGCCTGCCAGCGGAACAGCCGCGGCAGCTTCTCCCCGCCGACCAGGTGGGGCACGGAGCGTCCGGCCCAATTGTGCGCCACCGAAAGGTACTTGACTCCCGCGGCGCTCAGCGCGTCGACCATGCCGACGACATGGCCGGGTACGTCGGTCTGCATCGCCGAGGTGAAGTCGACGCCGTGCTCGTCCCGCACCTGGTGGGCGAGGCGCAGCAGTTCGTGCAGCTCGTCGGTGGAGCAGGTCTCGCTGTGCAGGTTGAACGGCAGCGCGGTCAGCTCGATGCGGCCCTCCTGGACGCGGCGTACGAACTCCTTGACCTGCTCGGCCGGGCGGGCGTCGGCCCACTGTTGGAACGACAGCAACGACTCGACACACCAACGGAACTGGGACTCGGGCTCCCAGTCGTCGGTGGCCTGCGTCAGCTCCAGGCAGGAGTCGAGGAACGAGAGGTGTTCGGCGAGGACGCGGCCCTGCGGGTCGGTGTAGCCGATGTCGAGGTGCGAGTGGTGGACGAGGTGGATGGTCCACTCGCGCTGCGGGGTGAGGGTGACGTCGATGCCGTCGCCGCCCGCCCCGGCCACGGTGACGCGCTGCGCGGTATCGACGGCGGGCAGCAGCAGGCGCACCGAGCCGTTCGGCCCGGCGATGCGCTCGGCGGGCAGCGGCGCCCCGGACTCGGTGCGCACGGCGAGTTCGGCGGGGACGGCACCCCCGTTCACCGCCTCCACGCGCAGCGACTGCAGCAGTCCGCCGTCCTCCGCGCGGCGCATCAGTGGCTCGACGGTGAGCCGCAACGGGCTGCCGGACAGGCTGCCTTCGGCGCTCACGACGGAGCCGCGCAGGCTCTCCCGGATGCGGTCGTTGTCCCAGTCGGTGGTGCGGACGAGGGCCCGTGTGGTCATGCGGACTTCTCCAACTCTGGCGGTGGGGACGGAGATCGAGGGGCGGACGGCTCAGCGGGTGGCGGCGGTGACACCGCGCAGGAACAGGCCGCGGAACGTCAGGAAGACGACGAGGGTGGGCAGGGAGACGATCAGCGCGCCGGCCAGGATGACGGGCGGGCCTGACGAGGCGTAGGCGTTGTTGAGGCTGGTGAGGGCGGCCATCACCGGCTGGACGTCGGGGCTGCGACTGAGCGTGATGCCGAACAGCAGGTCGTTCCAGACGGCGGTGAACTGGAAGATGAACGCCGCCGCGAGGCTGGAGCCCATCAGCGGCACATGGATGCGCCAGAAGATCCGCCGGAACGAGGCACCGTCGATCATCGCGGCCTCGGTGATCTCGGGCGGCATCGTGGTCATCTGGTTGCGGATGAGGAAGAAGGCGAAGGGGATCGACCATGCCACGTAGATGAGCATGAGGCCGAGCCGGGTGTCGTAGAGGTTGCCGTCGGCGTACATGCCGAACAGCGGGGCGAGGAACATCTGCAGGGGGAAGAGGGTCCCCGAGTAGATGAGCCAGAACCAGAACGCGGGCCTCGGAATGGGCAGCACCACCACGGCGAACGCGGCCATGGCGGCGACGAGCACGGCGGCCGCGCCGCACACCACCGCGTACATCAGGGAGCCGAGGAAGCTCTCGCCGATGCCCGCCTCGTTCCAGGCGGTCACGAGGTTGTCCCACAGCGCGAAGCCGTTCGGCGCCCAGTCCGCGTTGCCGCTGTACGAGCCGACGGGTGTCAGCGCGTTCACGACCAGCAGGTACAGCGGGACCAGCCAGAGCACCACGCAGCCGGCGACGAAGAGATTGCGGAAGGTCTTTCCCACGGGTGTCACTCCTTGTCGGACGGCTCGGGTCAGCGCGGGGACGTCTCGGGAAGCTGCCTGCGCAGATACAGCCACGAGGAGGCGACGACGATGACGGACAGGACGAGGGCGATCGCGGAGCCGTAGCCGATGTGGAAGAGCCGGAACGCCTCGCGGTACATGGTCAGTGCGAGGGTCTCGGAGGAGCGGGCGGGGCCGCCCTGGGTGAGGACCCAGATCATGTCGAAGGCCTTGAGGCTGTTGACGATGGCCATGCCGACCACCACCACGGTCACGGACCGCAGTTGGGGCAGCGTGATGTGCCGGAACATCCGCCAGCCCCGCGCCCCGTCCAGCTCGGCGGCCTCGATGGTCTCGCGCGGGATGGCGCGCAGGCCGATGGCGAAGAGGACCACGTTGAGCCCAGTGGCCTGCCAGGTGCTGGCCACGATCATGGAGAGGGTGTTCTGCGGCCACTCCAGGAGCCATGGCTGGGCGAGGGAGCCGAGGCCGATGGCGTCGAGGACCTGGTTGAGGGAGCCCTCCGAGGTGAGGATGAACTTCCACAGCACGGCGGTCGCGGCGCCCGAGACCGCGTACGGCAGCACGATGACGGACTGTGCGATCAGCCCGAAGCGCATCCGGTGTGTGGCCACGGCGATGGCGAGGCCCGCGAGGACCGGGAGCAGCAGGGTGCCCACCACCCACATCAGGGTGTTGAGCAGCGAGCGGCCGAAGATGGGGTCGTCGGCGAGCCGCGTGAAGTTGTCGAGTCCCGTGTAGTGGCTGGTGAAGCCGTTGTCCTCGAAGAAACTGCCGTAGATGCTGCGCAGGAACGGGTACACGAGGAGCACACCCACGAACAGCAGGGCGGGCAGCGCCCACGGGACGCCGGAGAGCGGGCCACCGAGTCGGCCCGCACCCTTCCGTCCGCCACCCGCCTGGTGGGGTGTGCGGGTGGGGATCCGGCGCCGGGGCGGTGTCACCTTGGCGGCTTCGACGGGTGCGGTCGTACGCACGGTCTCGGTCATGCCTTCTCCGCCTCCCGCCACACCGGCCATGCCTCGTCGGCGCGGCCCTGCATCGTGCGCAGCACCGACCGGTACGAGGACGGGTCGATCAGGGCGGCGGCGAGGTCGTCGACGGTCGACTCGACGAGTTCGGGCGGGCCCAGCTCCCAGAAGCGGTTGAACTTGCGGGCCTTCGTCTCGCGCACGGTCCGGGTGACACCGTCGATCATCACGTTCGCGGGCGGGACGGCCGGGTTGGGGCAGCCGTCCTGCAGGGCGTGCGAGAAGGCCTTCATGACCCGGGGGTGTGTCCACGCGCCCGCCGCCCGCAACGCCTCCGCGCGGTCGGGTCCGCGGACCGTGCACACCAGGGCGCTGGTCTCGAAGACCACGGCGGGGCGGACGCGGGTGTTCTGCATCGGCAGCACGAACGCGTCGACGTTCTTGCCGGGCTTGCCGCCGACCCCGGCGAAGGTCCCGCCGAGCCAGGACCCGCAGGCCACCATGCCGACCTTGCCGTGCACCACACGCGCGGCGGCCATGGAGTGGTCCATGTCCAGTGACGTGAACCAGTCCTTGTCGGCGAAGGACGCGATGGTGCGCATGGCCTGTTGGGCGGGCTCGTCGGTGTAGCGGGCGCGGCCGTTCATCAGGTCGTCGTAGAACTGCGGGTTCTGCCGGGTGAGGATCTCCTGGAACCAGATGAACGCGGGCCACCGGCCGGCCGTCGTCGCGTGCAGCGGCGTGATGCCCGCGCGCTTGAGGCGGTCGGCGGTGTGCAGGAAGTCGTCCCAGGTCTCCGGCTTCTTCAGGCCGTTGGCCCGGAAGACCTCCGGGTTGTAGAAGAAGACGTAGTAGGCGAGGTTCATCGGCAGCCCGTAGACACGGCCGCGGTAACTGAGCGCGGAGCGCAGCGCCGGGTCGGCCCAGCCCTTGCGGACGGCGCCCGCCCAGTGGTCCGACAGGTCTTCGATGCCGCCGGTGCGGGCGAGGTCCTGGAGCCGGTAGCCGGACCAGTACTTGAGCATGTCCGGTGTCTTGTTGGTGCGCAGCGAGGACTTGACGACCTGCTCGAAGGACTCCAGGGACGGAATGACCTCGGGCACGAGCCCGATGCCGTCGACCTTGCGCATCGCCTCCCCCGCCGCCTTGATCGGCGGCGCCCACGTCTGGTTGTCCCCGTGCAGGGCCACTTCGCCGGGAGGCTGCCCGGCGGCGGTGCCGCACGCCGAGAGGAGCGGCGCCGACGCGGTGGCCACGGCACCGGCGGCAGCCGCCCGCAGCAGGGCGCGTCTGCCGGGCCTTGCGGCCGGAAGAGCTGGACCGACGGACGGCTGACGGCCTGTCATGGGGCGGCTCCCTCAGGCGGACTCAAGATCGTGTTATCGATAACACGCGATGCCGGGAGCATGGCGTGTGCACGAGCGGGGCGTCAATGGGCGCGTCAGGGCGAATCTTTGGGTGGGGGTGTGACGTGGTGTTCCCGCGGAAAGTGACGGGGTGTCGGCGGCGGGGGCGGGTGGTGGTGCCACGCACAGCGATGAGGTGTCGGCGGCGGTGACGACGTGGTGTCTCCACGCACAGCGACGAGGTGTCGGCGGCCGTAGCGAGCGGCCACACACGAGAGCCGGACACGCCGCGCGAGGAACGGGCGGCATGTCCGGCTCTGGTGGCGGACGGCGGCTACGGCTACGGCTACGTGCGCAGGGTCTCCTCGGGCTCCGGGGACCGCGTCACCGCCGCCTCGTCCGACAACTCCCCCGAGGCGACACGGCTGTTGCGGCGCCCCCACACCCCGTAGATCACCAGGCCCACCGCCATCCACGCCAGGAACCGCACCCAGGTGATCAGCGGCAGGCTGCCGACGAGGACCACGCACAGGAGCAGTGCCACGACGGGGACGACCGGAACCCACGGCGTACGGAAGCCGCGCGGCAGGTCGGGGCGGGTGCGGCGCAGGTACATCACGCCGACGCAGACGACCACGAACGACGTCAGCATGCCGATGTTGCCGAGTTCGGCGAGGTCCTGGATGGGCAGGACCGCCGTCATGAAGGCGACCATCAGGCCCAGCGTCCACGTGATGCGGCGCGGGCTGCGCGTGGCCGGGTGGACGTGGGAGAACCACTCGGGCAGCAGCCGGTCGCGGCTCATCGCGAGGAAGACCCGGCTCTGCCCGAGCAGCATGATCATGACGACGGTGGTGAGCCCGCAGATGGCGCCGATGCCGACGACCCGCACCGCCCAGTCCGCGCCGACGGAGGCGAGAGCGGCGGTCACCGGGGCGCCCGTGTTCAGGTGCGGGTACGCGCGCATGCCGGTGATGACGAGGGCCACCGCGACATACAGGGTGGCGCACACCGCCACGGTCGCCATCAGCGCGATGGGGAGCGTGCGTTGGGGCCGCTTGGCCTCCTCCGCGTTGCTGGCCATGATGTCGAAACCGGAGTACGCGCCGAAGACGATCGCCCCGCCGGTGAGGATGCCCGCGAAGCCGAACGTGGCGTTGGTGCTGATGCCCGCCCAGCCCAGCAGCGGCTGCTCCCAGAAGTCGCCGTCACCGCCCGGCGGACGCGAATCGGGGATGAACGGCGACCAGTTGGCGACATCGATGTGGAACACGCCGACACACAGGAACACGACGATCGCGACGAGCTTGACCAGCGTCATGACCGTGTTCACGCGGGCGGTCGTGCGCACGCCGGAGGCCAGGATCGCGGTGAGGACGAGGATGATCAGAACGGCCGGCACGTTGACCACCGCGTCGGGCCCGACGATCGACGACGGCAGGTGCACACCGAACGTGGCGAGGAAGTCGGCGACGTACTGCGCCCACCCACTGGCCACCGCCCCCGCGCCCATCGTCATGTCGAGGATCAGGTCCCAGCCGATCAGCCACGCCACCAGCTCGCCGAGCGAGACGTACGCGAAGGTGTACGCGCTGCCCGCGACCGGCACGGTGGAGGCGAACTCCATGTAGCAGAGCGCCACCAGGGCGGAGGCGAGTGCGCCGAGCAGATAGGACAGGGCGATGGCGGGACCCGCATAGTTGGCGGCCGCGGTGCCGGTGAGCACGAAGATGCCCGCGCCGATCGTGACTCCGATGCCCATCATGGTGAGCTGGAGCGGCCCCAGAGTGCGGGTGAGCCGGGTCGTGGGACGTTCGGCGTCCCGCAGGGTCGCCTCGATGGATTTGGTGCGCACGCTGACTGGCCCTTCGGGAGCGGACGTGGGTTACGAGGCAGTCGCGGCCAGTGCCGCCGGCAGCTGGTCGGCCAGGTACGCGTAGTCCTTGCGGTCGTTGTAGAGGTGTGCGGACAGGCGGAGGAAGCCGCGGCCGTTCCACGTCGTGACGGCCGTCTCGCAGCCGATCGTGTCGGCGAGGTGGCGTCCCAGCGCGTGCGCGGCGTCCTGGTCCGACGCCGCCCCCTCTGGCAGCGGCACGAGGCGCATGGCCGGGGCGGGGCTGCCGCCGACCGGGGCGAGCTCCACGCCCAGGGCGTCCGCGAGCAACTGCTGGGCCTCCCCCGCCAGTTCGGCCATGTCCCGGCGCGCGGCGTCCCAGCCGAACCGCTCCTCGATGAAGTCCAGGGAGCGCGGCGCCGCGAGCCAGGGGGTGAGGTCCACCGTGCCCTGCTGGTCGAAGCGCTCGGGGAACGGGTAGGGGGCGCCCCAGGAGTCGGTCAACGGGTGCAGGCGCTGCGCCCGGTCGCCGCGCGACACGAGGGCGGCCGTGCCGCGGGGCGCGCAGGGCCACTTGTGCAGGTTGCCCACCCAGAAGTCGGCCTCGCCCGCGTCGGCGAGGGGGTCGGCGAGCATGCCCGGCGCGTGCGCCCCGTCGACGAGCACGAGGGCTCCTGCCGCGTGGGCGTGCGCGACGATGTCGGCGACAGGGAAGAGGCGGGCGGTGGCCGAGGTGATCTGGTCGACGACCACGAGGGAGATCGGCGCGCCGGTGTCACCGAGGGCATCGGCGAAGAGCGCGTCGATCTGCGCGGGTGTCGCGTCGAGCGGGATGTGCAGGGTCCGTACGTGCGCGCCCGCGCGCTCGGCGGCCCGTGTCACTCCCATGGTGACGGCGCCGTACGAGTGGTCCGTGAGCAACACCTCGCTGCCGGGCGGCAGTTCGAGCGAGCTCAAGACCGTACTGATCCCGGCGCTGGCGTTGGGCACGAGCGCGAGGGTGTCCGGGGCGACGCGCAGGTACCGGGCGATGTCGGTGCGGGCCCGCGCCACGCGCTCCGGGAGTCCGCGGAACCAGCGGCACGGGTTGGTCTCCATCTCCGTGCGCAGCGCTTGCAGCTCGTCGAGGGTGACACGGGGCACGGCGCCGAAAGAGCCGTGGTTGAGGTGGCGTACGTCGGGGTCGAGCGCCCAGGCGTCGAGGGGGTGGGAAGGCATGTCACTCCGCGAGTCATCCGATGACTGTGTCCGGTCGGGTCGTACTCGCAGGACCGTAGGCGGTAAATTGCTCGCTGAACAGGGGTGGTTGGGAATCCTGAAATCTTCCTCACAACCACCTGCCAGATTCATCGGATGACTCCTCGGACGACACGAGGACAAGACGCGAGGACAAAGGGGGCAGGACGATGACGGCCACCGACACGGCGGCAGCGGGACTGCGGGCGATGATCGCGAGCGGTGAACTGGCTGCGGGCGCGCAGCTGCCGCCGGAGCCCGACCTGTGCGCCCGGCTCGGGGTGTCACGCGGTTCGCTGCGCGAGGCGGTGCGCTCGCTCGCGGCGCTCGGGATGCTCGAACCCCGGCACGGCGCGGGCACGTTCGTCTCCGCGCTGCGTCCGGCGCACATGCTGGCGGGCTTCGCCGCGATGGTCGACGTACTCCCCCTCGACGGCATCCTGGAACTCTTCGACACCCGGCGCGCCGTGGAGTGCCAGGCGGCCGCGCTGGCGGCGGCCCGCGCCGACGGGAAGGTGATCGCGCGGCTGCGGGAGCTGCAGGCGCGCCTGAGCGCGACCGAGGACGAGCAGGAACTCCACGACCTGGACCACGAGTTCCACACCACGATCTGCGCCGCCTCCGGCAACGAGACCCTGGCCGCGCTCGCCGGCGTCCTGCGCTCCCGGGGCCGCCACTACAACGTGTACGGCTCCGCGCAGGGCACGGCGGTCCGCGCCGCGAGCGACCAGGGCCACGAGGCGCTCATCGACGCGCTGGCCGCCCACGACCCCACCGCGGCGGCAGCGGCGGCGGGCGCGCACCTCACCCGGACGGAGAGGTGGCTGCGGCAGCTGCGCCCTGCGCCGGAACCGGGCTGACGGAGCGGTCGAGCGGGACGAGGCAGCCCCCGAGCGCGCGGATTCCGACCGTGTCCCCGGGGCGGGCCGTCAGCGGCGCGCGATGGGCGACCAGGCAGCGGGTGCCGTCGGCGAGACGGACCGAGCTGGTGCGGCCCCTGCCGTGGTACGTGGTGCGCTCGAGGGTGCCCTCCCAGTGGCACTCGGCGTGCCCGGGCTCGACCACGGTCAGGTCCTCCGGGCGCAGGGCCAGTTGGCAGGGCGCGTCATCGAGACCGCCTGCGCGCTCCGCGATCTCGGCGAGCGGCCGGGCGGACGGCAGGTCGGGTACGAAGCCCGTCGGTGTGCGCCGTCCCGCGATCAGCGTGACCTGGCCGACGAAGGACGCCACGAAGGAGGTCGCGGGACGCTCGTAGATGTCGGAGGGCGAACCGACCTGTTCGATGCGGCCGTTGTTCATGACCGCGACGACGTCGGACATCTCCAGCGCCTCCTCCTGGTCATGGGTGACGTAGACGGCGGTGATCCCGGCCTCGCGTTGCAGGGTGAGCAGTTCGTGGCGCATGTCGACGCGCATCTTCGCGTCGAGGTTGGACAGCGGCTCGTCGAGCAGCAGGACGGTCGGGCGCAGCGCCAACGCCCGTGCCATCGCCACGCGTTGCTGCTGGCCGCCGGAGAGCTGGCCGGGGAAGGCGTCGGCGCGCTGGGCGAGGCCGACCTGGTCGAGGGTCGCGTGCACACGGCGGGCGATCTCGGCCTTGGCCAGCTTGCGGAGCTTCAGGCCGTACGCGACGTTCTCGCTCACCCTCATCTGCGGCCACAGCGCGTAGTTCTGGAACACGAATCCGACGTCGCGCTTCCAGGGCGGGACGGTCGCCACGTCGCGGTCCCCGAAGCTCACCGAACCGCTGGTCGCCGTCTCGAACCCGGCGAGGATGCGCAGCAGCGTGGTCTTCCCGCAGCCGGAGGGCCCGAGCAGGGTGGTGAAAGATCCTGCGGGGACGGACAGGTCGATGCCGTCCAGCGCCAGGTGCTTGGGGAACTGCTTGCGGACACCGGAGATGGTGACGCCCACGGAGGCGACGGAAGCGGGCAGGTCTGTGGCCATGTTGGGTGGAGTCCCGTCACGAGGTTCTGAGGTCGGAGAAGCGGCGCCGGACGAAGTACAGGGGCACGTAGACGCTGACCATCAGGACGACGGTCATCGCGGAGGCGACACCGAACGGGCTGCCGGGCTGCACCGCGTTATTGAAGATCACGACGGTCATCGTGACGAAGGGGACCGCGTAGACCATGATCGTGGCGCTCAGTTCGGTGATCATCTGGAGGAAGGCGACGGTGCCGCCGGAGACCACGGCCGGCCGGATCGCGGGGAGCGTCGCCTGCCGGAACGCCCGCAGGGGCTTGGCGCCGACACTGATCGCGGCTTCTTCGAGGGCCGGGTGCACCTGGGTCATGGCGGCCTCGACGGACTTCATGAAGTACGGCAGGCGTCGGGTCAGATAGGCGAGCACGATGATGGTCGCCGTCCCGGTGAGGATGAGCGGCGCGCTGTTGAAGCTGAGGATGAGGCCGATGGCGAGGACGGTGCCCGGCAGGATGTACGGGATCATCACCATGATGTTGAGCGCCGGGGCGAGGACCCGGTAGCGGCGGCGCACCGTGATGTAGGCGGTGAGGACGCCGACGAGGATGCACAGCACGCAGCCGATGCCGGCGAGGACGAAGCTGGTGAGGATGGTGCCCAGGTCCTCGGCGAACAGCTGCCGGTAGTTGGCGAGGGTGGGCGTCCAGGTCAGGATGCCGGTCTGCCAGGTCAGGAAGCTGGTCCCGATGACGACGAGGTGGGGCACGAAGGAGACGAAGAAGATCAGGCAGAGCCAGCCGGTCATGAGGTACTTCTGGGCCCGGCCGACCGGCTGCAGCGGCCGGGTGCGCACGCCCACGGAGGCGTAGGTCCTGCGCCGCAGTGCCCACTGCTGCACGGCGAGGGTGGCTCCGGCGACCGTGAGCATGACGAGGCTCGCGGAGGAGGCGAGGGCGGGGTTGGTGCTGACCTCGCTCAGGAACTCGTTGTAGACCTGCACCGGGAGCATGCGGTAGCCGCCGCCGATGATGAGCGGGGTGCCGAAGTCCGCGAAGATCTTCATCGCGGCCGTGTAGAAGCCGGTGACGAGGGCCGGAACGGAGAGCGGCAGGACGATGCGCAGCCGGGTGCGCCACGGGTTGCTGCCCACGCTCGCGGCGGCCTCGTCGAGGCTCGGGTCGATGGACCGGAAGGTGTCGTAGGCGATCAGGAACGTCATCGACTGGGTGGCCCAGATGGTCACCCAGATGATGCCGCCCGGCCCGATGATGGTGTCGAACGGCAGCGGGACGACATCGGTGAGGATGCCGCCGCGCCCCAGCAGCATGACCCAGGCGTAGGCGCCGAGGAACGGCGGCGAGACGGTCGCCATCGTCGCGAGGGTGAGGAAGAGGCTGCGCCGCGGCAGGTCGTACTGGGCGAGCAGATACGCCGCCGGGATTCCCACCAGGCAGGACAGCAGCCCGGCGACGAGGGACACCAGCACCGAGTGCCACAGGGCCTCGGTGAAGCGGGCGGTGGTGAAGAACTCCCCGAAGTGCGCGAGGGTCGCCCCGCCGTGGCCGTCACTGAACGCCGCTGTGACGATGCGCAGTTGGGGCAGCACGACGATGGCGAGCAGCAGCAAGGTGAGCAGTACGGCGATGAGGACCCAGATGCCGGGCCGTCTGCGGGGCCGCCGGGCAGCGGTTACCGTCTTCGCCTCGGGCGGGGTGTCGGTCGTGGTCATGTGACGTTCCGGGGCCCGCCGCTACTTGGCGCCCGACGCGGCGTCGAACGTGTCGAGTACCTTCGGCTGTTCGCTCACGAACTCCTCGGGCGACTTGGCCAGATGGAGGCTCTTGCCCTCGGCGAGTCCGGCGGGCGCGGGCAGGTCGGTGCGGGCCGAGCGGCGCCCGACAGCGTCACTCATGACCTGCTGTCCCTTGGCGGACATGAGGTAGTCGACGAAGGTCTTCGCGTTCGCGGTGTGGGGCGCGTCCTTGATGACGGCCGCGGCGCCGATCTGGTTGGAGACCACGTCGGTCGGATAGACCAGCTTGAGCGGCGCCTTGGCCTTCACCCAGGCATTTCCCAGGTCCTCATTGATGAAGGCCACCGGGAACTCGCCATTGCGTACGCCCTTGAACATGGCGTCACTGCTGTCGGTGACCTTGGCGTTGGGGAGGAACCTGTCGACGTAGTCCCAGCCGTACTTGCTCACCATGGCAGCGAGAACCGAGTAACCGGTCCCGGAGGAACGGGGGTTGGCGAAGCCGATGCCGCCCTCCTTCTTCCACTTCGGGTCGGCGAGGTCCTTCATCGTCCTCGGGTAGTCGGCCGGGTTCTTGACGCGGTCGGTGTTGACCGCGATGGCCTGGTAGAGCAGATCGGTGGCGTGCCACTGGTGCTTGGGGTCGGTGGCCACCATGTGCTTGTCCTGGCCGAGTTCGGCCGGTGCCCAGATCCCCTTGCCCGCGACGGCCTTGTAGTTCTCGATGGAGCCGCCCCACGCGACGTCACCGAGGGGGTTGGCCTTCTCTCCCTGGATACGGCTCATCAGGGGGCCGGTGCCGGAGATCGCGGTGAGCGTCACCTTGATGTCCGGGTGGGCCTTCTCGAAGGCCTTCACGATGGGGGCCGTCACCTCGGGCCCGGAGGAGGTGTAGACGACAAGTCCCTTGCTGTCACCGGACTTCTGCCCGCCGACGACGGAACTGCATGCGGTGAGGGCGAGCGCGGTGACGGCGAGGACACAGACACGTACGGATCTCATGCGGAGTGCCTTTCTGCTTCCCGCCGGGTCGTGGCGGCGACCCACACGGGGTTGGAGACGGCGAGCGAGGAGGCGTGCGAGCGATTGCACGAGGCCCAGAAGTAGGGGTCGTCGCTGGAGGCGTGCAGCTCGGCGCGGTAGTGGCCGGGGAGCGGGCGCGGGTCGCTCACACGGATGCGCGCGGGCCCTCCGGCCTCCACCGGTTCCATGTGCCAGAGCAGCCCGCCCCGCAGGATGAACAGGACGGCGGGCCGCGACGTGTCGACCTCTACGTCGAGATGGACGGCCCCGCCCGGTGACACGGCCACGGTCCCACCCATCGTGCACTCGCCGGAGTCGCTACGGGCGGACAACCGCAGCTCGGCCCCGCGGGACACGTACGCCTCGCCCGCCCGCAGCGCGCCGAGGATGCCCTCGCGACTGCGCTCCGCCCGTACGACGGTGGTGACTTGGCCGAGCCGGTGTTCGGGTTTCTGGGGGTGGTGGCAGTCGGTGCCGGCGACGCCGGTGATGCGATGCCCAGCGGCGAGCAGCCGGTCCCACAGGCCGACGGCCGCGTCGTTGTTGGCACCCTGGCCGAAGTTGTCGATCTCCAAGAGATCGACGTCGTCCCAGGTGTGGTCGTCCCTGCGCCACGCCTGACGGCCGCTGAACGGGTGGTTGACACCCACGAGCCCGTCCTGGGCGTGCACCTCGCGGGCGGCGTCGGCGAAGTCCCAGCCCTCGGCGTCGACGTAGGTGCCGGGCCACCGGGACAGGCCGTGCAGATTGGCGTGGCCGAAGTGCGAGGTCAGCTCGATGGACCGCAGGAGTACGAGCCCGTCGGCGGCCCCCTGCTCCTCCAGGCGCGCGAGTTCCGCCCAGTGACTCGACGTGAAGTGGTCACTGACGGCAAGGAAGTCGAGCCCGGCGGCGCGGGCGGCGTCCAGCAGGGCGGGGAGGTCGGCGGAGCCGTCGCTGTGGAGGGAGTGCGAGTGGAGCTCGCCGCGCAGCCAGGTGGCGGGCGCCTGCGATGCCGGGGCCACGCGTTCACCTCGCGTACGCCTGACAGGTGTGACGGCGGCGGCATCCGCATCGTCCACATACACCCGCAGCTCGTAGCTCCCGCCCTGCGTGAACCGGTCGAGGTCGATGCGGATGGTCCACTCCCCGGCGGGCAGCGGCCCCGCGTGACACCCGAGGTCGGCGTGCTCCTCCCCCACCTCGAAGGACAACCGGCGGGGCCCGGGGTCACCGGGGCACTGCACGTGGCCGCGGAGGAACCCGTCGGGGTCGAGGGCGGCCGCGTAGAGCTGGAAGCAGTCGGTGACCTTCTCGAAGTCCAACTCGACGCGGAGCGTGCCGGCGCCCTCCGGGAGGGCGAGGACACGGTCCAGATACTGCTCCGTGATCGACGCGGGGTCGATGGTGCGGGTCTCCCGCAGAACACGGCGGCTGCTCACCCGGCCTCCTTGAAGTGCCACCATGAGCGCCGCCGGCCCCGGCGATCACCCGGGCCGCGCAGACTCGCTCACCAACTTGCAAGAACGTGCGCATAGTTGAGCACGCTTCTTCGCGGCGCGCCAGCGAGTGAGCAGAATTGTTCGGCGGGCCGGGCGGTGCGGTCCGCCGTCACGCCCAGGCCGCGGCCTCCCGGATTCGCGGCTCGAACTCCCGGCGGACGTACGCGTCGAACGGTGCCGTCAGCGCGCCGTCGATGACCTGTCGGATTCCGTGCTGTGCCGCGAACTCCTTGAGCGTCACGCGGGATTCGGGCCCCACTCCCCCGCCGATGATCAGGACACCGAACTCCTCGGTCTCAAGGAGGTCTCGGGCCTCGTCGTCCGTGCTCACCCCCTCCGCGTCGAAACCGTCCGCGTGGAGCGTGGACAGCACTTCCGTCACCCTCGCGGGCGTCCTTCCCAGCACAAGTGTCTTCATGGGGCGAACCTAGAAGCTCAATCGGACTTGAGGTCAAGCCCTGCCGCCGCCTGTGCGCGGCGGCGTCTGCGGAGGGCGGCGTAGGAGGCCAGGACAACCACGACCGTGAGCAGGCTTGCGGCGAAGTCCGCGCGGGTTGCCGGGAGGATCGCCATCGCGGCGATGACCACGACCATCGCGCCGATCGTGAACCAGCTCAGGTACGGGTAGCCCCACATCTTGAGGGTGAGGGAGTCGGGGTCCTCGCGTTCCAGACGCTTGCGCAGGCGGAGTTGGGAGAGGGCGACCAGGAGGTAGACGAAGAGGGCGACGGCTCCGTAGGAGTGCACGATGAAGGAGAACACCGTGTCCGGGGACACGTAGGCGAAGACCACGGCCACGTAGCCGAGGACCGTCGCGAGGAGGATGGCTCGGCGTGGGACTCCGCTGCGGCTGAGTTTTGTGAGGCCGCGTGGTGCCTCGCCCTCCCGCGTCAGGGCGAAGACGATCCGGGACGCCGAGTACAGGCCCGCGTTGAGCGAGGAGAGGACTGCGATCAGGATCAGGATGCGCATCATGGTGTCGGCGCCGGGGATGCCGATCTCCTGCAGCGCCGCGATGTACGGGCCGCCGTTCAGCTTGTCCGAGCTCCACGGGACGATCGCGACGACCAGGAAGATCGAGCCCACGTAGAAGAGCAGGACGCGCACGACGACGGAGCGGGTCGCCCGCGCGACGTTGCGGCCGGGTTCGGCGGATTCCGCGGCCGCGAGCGCGGCGATCTCCGCGCCGGTGAAGAAGCCGACCGCCGGGATGATCGATGTGAGGACCGGCCCCACCCCCATCGGCAGGAAGCCGCCGTGTGCGGTGAGGTTGTCGACGCCGCCTGCGTCGTGGGCTCCCGGCCATAGGCCGACCACGAAGACGAGGCCGACGACGAGGAACACCGTGATCGCGGCCACCTTGATCGACGAGAACCAGTACTCGAACTCGCCGAAGGTCTTCACCGACAGCATGTTGACCGCCGTCAGGATCAGCATCAGGGCGAGGCTGATCGTCCAGAGCGGGAGGCCGGGGAGCCAGGCGCGGACGAGTTCGGCGCCGGCGACCGCTTCGAGGGCCACCACGTTGACCCAGAAGTACCAGTACAGCCAGCCGATGGTGAAGCTGCCCAGCGGGCCGAGGGCCAGGCGCGCGTAGGCGTGGAAGGAGCCGACGGCCGGGCGTGCCACCGCCATTTCGCCGAGCATCCGCATCACGAGGATGACCAGGCCGCCGGCGAGCGCGAAGGAGATCACGGCGGCGGGTCCGGTGTCCTGGATGACGACGCGGCTGCCGACGAAGAGTCCGGCGCCGATGACACCGCCGATCGCGATCAGGGTCATGTGGCGCTGTTTGAGGGCGCTGCGCAGACCTGGGCCGCCGGAGGGCTCGGTCGTGCCGTCGTCCCGCAGGGATCTGTCGCTGGTGTCCGTCACGTCCGCCTCTTCTCCGTCGGTCTGGCGTGGGCCTGTCCGGCGGCGCCGGCACATGATGATCATGTGGCGGTGCCGCCGGACAGTTTCAGCACGCCCTCGGGTCTGCCGGGCGCGTTCAACGAACCGTTCACACGGTCGAAACGAACGACGTCTCAGGCCACGGCGCGGGCGACCGAAGCCACCATCTCGTCGACGCCTTCCAGCAGCTCGCCGAGTACCGCCCGGTCCGCGACCAGCGGCGGAGCCACCATCAGCATCGTCGCGCCGCGGTCGTCGGGCCGCAGGATCACGCCGGTGCGGCGCATCGCGTCCGGCAGCACCTCGCGCAGGATCCGCGTCGACTGCTCCTCGGTCAGCTCCCGGCCGCTTTCCCGGTCGGCCGTGAATTCGACCGCGTAGAAGAAGCCGGTGCCGCGGACGTCGGCGACGACCGGGTGGCGTGCCGCGACCTCGTCGAGTCCGGCCCGCAGGACCGGGCCGAGGTCCCGCACGTTGCCGGGGATGTCCTCGTCCCGCATCGCGCCGATGTTGGCGACCGCGACGGCCGTGGACACCGGGTGCCCACCCCAGGTCGCGCCGTGGGTAAAGGTGCCGCCGAGCGGCGAGTCGTACAGTCCGCGCACCAGGGGCTCGCGGACGATGGCGCCGCCGAGCGGGGCGTAGCCCGAGGTGGCTCCCTTGGCGAAGGTGATCAGGTCGGGGACGACGCCCTCGGCCGCGCTGCCGAACCAGTGGCCGAGCCGGCCGAAGGAGCAGATGACCTCGTCGGCGACGAGCAGGATGCCGTGCTCGTCGCAGATGCGGCGCAGTTCGCGCCAGTAGCCGTCCGGGGGGACCAGGGCGCCGCGGCCGTTCTGCACGGGTTCGGCGAAGACCGCGGCGACCGTCTCCGGGCCCTCCTCGGCGATGGCCCGCTCTATCGCGCGGACGCAGTCGAGTTCCGCTGCTGGTCCGCAATCGCCGGTGAATCCAAGGGTGTTGGGGACGTGACGGATGCCCGGGAGCAGCGGCCCGAAGGGTTCCCTGATCTTGGGGAGGCCGGTGACGGACAGGGCGCCCAGGGTGACACCGTGGTAGGCCATCGACCGGCTGATGATCTTCGTACGTTCAGGCTGTCCCTGCGAACGGTGGTACTGGCGTGCGAACTTGATCGCCGTCTCGACCGCCTCCGAACCGGAGTTGACGAAGTACGTCACGTCCAGGTCGCCCGGCGCGAGTTCGGCGACCAGGCTCGCCGCCTCGATGGCGGGCGGGTGGGCCGCGCCCCAGTTGGTGGAGTACGCGAGGGTCTCCATCTGCTTGGCGCCCGCGGCCACCACATCGGCGCGGCCGTGGCCGATGTTCACGCAGAACAGTCCGGAGAGGCCGTCGAGGTGGCGCCTGCCCTCGTCGTCGTAGAGGTGGCAGCCGTCGCCGCGGACGTAGACCGGCGGCGGGTTGTCGTACCAGCTGTCCTTGCGGGTGAAGTGCGGGCCGAGGTGACGCTGGGCCTTGGCACGCAGGGTGGGGTCCTGGGGCACGGTGCGCTCCTTCGCGGTCACGTTCACGTTCATGTCACGTTCGCGTTCGTGTTCACAGCAGGGCTTGGTCCACGTCCACGTGCTTCATGTCGTGGGCCTCGGCCACCGGTCGGTAGGTGAGCCGCCCGCCGAGCGTGTTGATGCCCCGCTTCAGCGCCGGGTCGGCCGCCGCGGCCGCGCGCAGACCGTGGTCGGCGATGGCCTGGACGTAGGGCAGCGTCACGTTGGTGAGGGCGTGGGTGGAGGTGTGCGGGACGGCGCCGGGCATGTTGGCGACGCAGTAGAAGAGGGTGTCGTGGACCGGGTACACGGGGTCGGCGTGGGTGGTGGGCCGGGTGTCCTCGAAGCAGCCGCCCTGGTCGACGGAGATGTCGACGAGGACGGCGCCCGGCTTCATACGCGCGACAAGGTCGTTGCTCACGAGGCGGGGTGCCTTGGCACCGGGGACGAGGACGGCTCCGATCACCAAGTCGGCATCGAGGACTGCGTGTTCAAGGGCGAGGCGGTTCGAGGCGAGTGTGGTGATGCGGCCCTGGTACATCCGGTCGGCGGCGCGCAGCTTGTTCACGTCGGTGTCGAGCAGCACGACGTCCGCCCACATGCCGGTGGCCACGGCGACCGCGTTCATGCCCGCCACTCCGGCGCCGATGACGACGACGCGGGCCGGGCGGGTGCCGGACACGCCTCCGGTCAAGACGCCGCGCCCGCCCCCGCCGCGCATCAGGTGGTACGCCCCGACCTGCGGCGCGAGCCGGCCCGCGACCTCGGACATCGGGAAGAGCAGCGGCAGCGAGCCGTCCGCCGCCTGCACCGTCTCGTAGGCCACACCGGTGGTTCCGGCGTCGAGCAGCGCTTGCGTGCAGGCACGGGACGCGGCGAGGTGGAGGTAGGTGAACAGCACCTGGTCGGGGCGGAGCCGGTGGTACTCCTCTGCCACCGGCTCCTTCACCTTCAGGACCAGGTCGGCCCCGGCCCACACGTCGTCGGCCCCCGGCAGGACCCGGGCGCCGGCCGCTGCGTAGTCGGCGTCGGGCAGCGCGGAGCCGGTTCCCGCGCCGGACTCGACGGTGACGGTGTGGCCGTGTGCGGTCAGTTCGTGGACCCCTGCGGGGGTCAGGGCGACGCGGAACTCGTTGTTCTTCACTTCCCGCGGAATACCGATCCTCACGGTTCGACTCCCCTCTGGCCCGGCCCGGAATGCGGCGCGGACGCGGTGCGACAGGCGTGGGTTGGCGCGCTCGACACGAGTTGGGGTGGAGGCTGCGACGTCGGGACAGAGCCTGCGTGGAAGGCGGCGTCGGCCGTGCACTCTCGTGCGCCGGGGCCACCACGGCTACCGTGCCGAACGAGACGGCGACCGCAACAGGTCCAGTTGCGTGCACGCTGATGGTGCCAGGCCGACGGCGAGACGGAGGCGGTACGTGCCGCGTACGTTGATCGAGATCGAGCGGGGCCGCGGGGAGCCGCTGTACCGGCAGGTGCGGCAGGCCATCGAGCACGGGATCGCGTCGGGGCGGCTCGACGCGGGCGGCCGGCTGCCGTCCTCGCGGCTCCTGGCCCAGGAGTTGGGCGTGTCACGGAACACGGTCACCGCGGCCTATCAGGAGCTGGTGGCGGAAGGCTTCGTGGAGAGCAGGGCCCGTTCGGGCCTGTTCGTCAATCCGCGGATGCCGCCTCGTACCGAGCCGGAGCCGGCGCCTCCGCAGGAGCACGCCTTCGACTGGTCGGGGCGGCTGCGCGGCCGCGAAGGGGACCGGCTTCCGCACATCGAGAAGCATCACGACTGGGCGCGCTACCCGTACCCGTTCCCCGCCGGGCAGGTCGATCCGCGGGCCTTCCCGGCGCGGGCCTGGGTGCGCTCGCTGAACCGGGCACTCGACCGGCCGCACGCCGCCTGGTCGTTGCAGGACTGCGTGGCCGACGACGATCCGCTGCTGGTGGAGATGGTCCGCTCCCACCTGCTGCCCGCACGCGGCATGGCGGCGGAGGCGTCCGAGGTGCTGATCACCATCGGCTCGCAGCAGGGCCTTGACCTGCTGGGGCGGGCGCTGCTCGGGCCCGGCTCCGTGGCTGCCGTGGAGGACCCCGGGTACCTGGACGCACGGCACATCTTCCTGCGGGCCGGGGCCCGGCTGCACCCCCTGCCCGTCGACGCGGACGGACTGCGCCCGCCGGACACCCTGCGCGGCGTCGACCTGCTGCATGTGACACCCAGTCACCATCACCCGACCAATGTGACGTTGGGGCCGGGGCGACGGCAGACGCTGCTCGCGGCGGCCAGGGAGGCGGGCACGGTCGTCGTGGAGGACGACTACGACAGCGAGTTCCGCTACGAGGGCAGTCCCACGCCCGCGCTCAAGTCGCAGGACACCACGGGGCAGGTGGTGTACCTGGGCACGTTCTCCAAGTTCCTCGCGCCGGGCCTCAGGCTGGGCTATCTCGTCGGGTCGACCGAACTCGTCGCACACCTGCGGGAGTTGCGTCGCTACTCGGTGCGCCACCCCTCCGGTCATCTGCAACGGGCGCTGGGCCTGCTGATCGAATCGGGTGACTACCAGTTGGCCGTACGGCGCAGCCGGGCGCGCCTCGGAACGAAGTGGCGGCTCATGCGGGACGCGGCGAACGCGTCGCTGCCGTGGGCGAGTTCACCGGCACCGGGCGGGGTCAGCCTGTGGATGTCGGGGCCGGAGGGGCTCGACTGCCGGGAGCTGGTGCGGCGGGCACGCGAGCGCGGCGTGCTGATCGAGCGGGGTGACATCTTCTTCCTGGCGGGCCCGGAATTCCTGGCGGGCCCGGACCTCGATGCGCTGCGGCACTTCCGGGTCGGCTTCGCGGCGCCACGGGCGGAGGTCATCGAGCCCGGGATCGCGATCCTCGGCGCCGTCGTACGGGAGTTGCTGCCGGCGCAGTGACCTTCAGTCCGCCTCGACCCGGGCGATGCGTTCGGCCGCCTGCCGCAGCATTGGCACCAGTTCGACGGCCCGCTCCACACTGACCCGTACGGCGGGCGCCTGGAGGGCGACGCACTGACGCACCCGCGATCCGGCCGGGTCACCGTCCGGCTCGCGGGGCACGGGCACGGCGGCGCACACGAGGCCGGGCAGGAACTCCTCGTCGTCCAGGGCGAATCCATCCCTGCGCACCTGGTCGAGCTCGACCTCCAGGGCGTCGGGGTCGGTGCGGGTGCGCGCGGTGAACGCCTTCAGCGGGGCCGCGGTGAGGATCTTGCGGCGCTGGGCGGCGGGCAGGAACGCGAGGATCAGCTTTCCGCTCGCGCTGCAGTGCACCGGGACGCGGGAGCCGGGCCGCAGGGCGAAACGCAGCGGCTCGGGGGTCTCGACGCGGTCGAGGTAGACGACCTCCGGCCCGGCCGGCGCGGTCAGGTTGCAGGTCTCGCCGATCTCGTCGACGAGGTGGCGAAGGACGGCATGCCGGGCCGCGTGGTGGGCGCCGTGGCTGAGCAGGTCCTCCGCGAAGGTGCGCAGCCGGCCGCCCGCGCCGTAGCGGCGGCCGTCGCCCTGTCGGTCGAGGAGCCCCGCGCCCTCCAGCTGCTGCAGCATCCGGTGCACGGTGGGCTTGGGCAGGCCGGTCTCGGCAACCAGCTCGGTCAGGGTGACCAGGCGGTCGGTGCGGGCGATGTGTTCCAGCAGGGCGAACAGGCGCAGGGCCGGGGTTCCGTCCTCCATGTGCACCATCCTCAACTCTCCCTCACCGATGGCCAGTTGGCGACTCTCCGACCAGGCCACTGAACAGACCCCTGAACAGGCCCCCGAACGTAGCAGCACGTCCCGGATTTCGGTACGCACGGTTGACGCTGCCGAGATGCCCGCTCTACGGTCCTCGACGTGTCCCGCTTTTGGGAACACCGCGTACCGGATCCCGGAACCTGCTCGCCCCCACTGAACATGCGCCACCCCGCACCAGCACCGACAGCACGTCGAAGGGTGGAAACTCCATGACCAGCAGTGCGCCCCAACCCCAGTTCACGACCGAGGACGGCCGTCAGGTGGCCGCCGGCGTGCAACGGATGACCCCTTCCGAGTCGTTCGTGGAGACCCTGGTCTCGCACGGCGTCAAGGACATCTTCGGCATCATGGGCTCGGCCTTCATGGACGCGATGGACATCTTCGCGCCGGCCGGCATCCAGCTGATCCCGGTCGTGCACGAGCAGGGCGCGGGCCACATGGCGGACGGCTACGCGCGGGCCAGTGGCCGGCACGGCGTGGTGATCGGCCAGAACGGTCCGGGGATCTCCAACTGCGTCACCGCGATCGCGGCGGCCTACTGGGCACACTCCCCCGTTGTCGTCGTCACGCCCGAGGCGGGCACGATGGGCATGGGGCTCGGTGGCTTCCAGGAGACCAATCAGCTCCCGATGTTCGAGGAGTTCACCAAGTACCAGGCGCACGTGAACAATCCGCGCCGGATGGCGGAGCTGACGGGCCGCGCCTTCGACCGGGCGATGAGCGAGATGGGTCCGACGCAGCTCAACATCCCGCGCGACCACTTCTACGGCGACATCGAGGCCGAGATCCCGCGCCCGTCCCGCCTCGACCGGGGCCCTGGCGGTGAGCGCAGCCTGGAGGAGGCGGCGCGGCTGCTCGCCGAGGCCGAGTTCCCGGTGATCATCTCCGGTGGCGGTGTCGTCATGGGCGACGCGGTCGAGCAGGCGAAGGCGCTGGCCGAGCGGCTCGGCGCGCCGGTCGTCAACTCGTACCAGCACAACGACTCGTTCCCCGCGAGTCACCCGCTGTGGTGCGGACCGCTCGGCTATCAGGGTTCCAAGGCGGGCATGAAGCTGCTCGCGCAGTCCGATGTGGTGGTCGCGCTCGGCACCCGGCTCGGCCCGTTCGGCACGCTGCCGCAGTACGGCATGGAGTACTGGCCCAAGAACGCCAAGATCATCCAGATCGACGCGGACCATCGCATGCTGGGCCTCGTCAAGAAGATCGAGGTCGGGATCTGCGGGGACGCGGGCGCCGCGGCGCAGTCCCTCGTGCACCGGCTCGACGGCCGTGACCTCGTCTGCGAGGGGACCCGCGCCCGGCGTTCGGCGACCATCCACGCGGAGAAGGACGCCTGGGAGAAGGAGCTGGACGGCTGGATCCACGAGACGGACGCGTACAGCCTCGACATGATCGCCGAGCAGGACGGCGAGGACGGCTCCTGGCTGCACCCGCGTCAGGTGCTGCGCGAGCTGGAGAAGGCGCTGCCGGAGCGGGTGATGGTCTCCACCGACATCGGCAACATCAACTCGATCGCGCACAGCTATCTCCGTTTCGAGGAGCCGCGGTCCTTCTTCGCCCCGATGTCCTTCGGCAACTGCGGCTACGCGCTGCCGACGATCATCGGCGCCAAACTGGCCGCGCCCGAGCGCCCGGCGGTCGCCTACGCGGGCGACGGCGCCTGGGGCATGAGCATGGGCGAGATCATGACAGCGGTGCGGCACGACATCCCGGTGACCGCGGTGGTCTTCCACAACCGGCAGTGGGGCGCCGAGAAGAAGAACCAGGTCGATTTCTACGACCGCCGGTTCGTCGCGGGCGAGTTGGAGAGCGAGTCGTTCGCCGGGATCGCCCGCGCGATGGGCGCCGACGGCGTGATCGTGGACCGGCTCGAGGACGTCGGCCCGGCGCTGAGCAAGGCGGTCGCGGCGCAGATGGACGAGGGGCGCACCACGGTCATCGAGGTCATGACGACCCGTGAGCTGGGCGACCCGTTCCGCCGCGACGCCCTGTCGAAGCCGGTCAGGCACCTCGACAAGTACCAGGACTACGTCTGATCGCTGTACGTCCGATCGCTGTACGAGCACGTCCGGGGCGCCCGCGGTCGGTGCGGGCGCCCCGCCCTCCGTCCCTCTCCCCTGGTGGTGATCATCCGTGCCGAGCCTCCTCCCCCGCCCCGCCGATCCCCTGCACGCCGCCGACACGATCCTGCACGGCGGCACCGTGCGCACCCTGGACCGCGCCGGGCACACCGGCACGGCGCTGGCCGCCCGCGACGGCAAGGTGCTCGCCGTCGGTTCGGACGCCGACATCCTCACCCTCGCCGGTCCCGCCACCACGCTGCGCGATCTGAGCGGCCGGTGCGCCGTGCCGGGGTTCATCGAGACCCACAACCACCCCACGTTCTTCGGCCTGACCCTCGCCGCGGAGGTCGACGCGGGCAGTCCGCCGAACGACCGGATCGCGGACATCGTGGCCCGCGTCGAGCAGGCCGCCGGGCACACCGAGCGGGGCGAGTGGATCCGCGGCTACCGCTACGACGACACGCTCCTGGCCGACGACCGGCACCCCACGCGCGCCGATCTGGACCCGGTCTCGCCGCATCATCCGGTGTGTCTGCAGCACATCTCGGGCCACTTCTGCGTGCTCAACTCGGCGGCCCTCGGGCGCCTGGGCATCAACCGGGACACCCCCGACCCGGTCGGGGGTGTCATCGTCCGCGACGCGAAGGGCGAGCCGACCGGTGTGCTCGCGGAGACCGCCGCGTTCGCCGCGTACGCGGGCATGCCGAAGCCCGGCGTGGACGACCTGGCCGACGCGATCGGGCGGGCCGGTGACGCGTATCTGGCGGCGGGTGTCACCACGGTTCACGACACGGGACTCGGCCTCCAAGGCGGCCCCGGCGAACTCGACGCCTACCGCAGGGCCCGGCTCACCGGTCGGCTGCGCAACCGGATCCAGGCGTACCTGGTGCAGGACCTGTTCCCGGAGCTGGCACAGGGGCGGCTCAGCCCCGTGGAGTCGGCCGTCGCGGGGCTCGGGGACGACGAGTTCCGGGTGGCCGGCGTCAAGATGTGGGCGGACGGCTCGATCCAGGGCCTGACGGGGTGTGTCTCGGACGGCTACGCGTGCGCCCCGGACAAGCACGGGCTGCTGATCTTCCCGCCGGACGACCTGTCCCGGCGGATCGCGACGCTGCACGAGGCGGGCTGGCAGGTCGCCGTGCACGGCAACGGCGACGGCGCGATCCAGGCCATCCTCGACGCGTACCAGAAGCTGGGCCTGGACCCGGAGTCCGCGGACCGGCGCCACCGCATCGAGCACTGCCAGATGGCGGGTGAGCGGCAGCTCGCGGACATGGCTCGGGCCGGTGTGCACGCCTCGTTCTTCGTCAAGCACGTCTACTACTGGGGCGACCGGCACCGCGACCGCTTCCTCGGCCCCGAACGGGCGGCCCGCATCGACCCGTTGGCCTCGGCCCGCCGTCACGGCGTCACCTTCGGCCTGCACTCGGACACACCCGTGGTCCCGGTGCCGCCGCTCGAGGGCATGTGGTGTGCGGTCGACCGGATGACCCACGACGGCCACCAACTCGGCCCCGAGCAGCGGGTCGACGCGGAGACCGCGCTGCGCGCCTACACCAGCGAGGCGGCCAAGCTGGCCTTCGAGGAGGACCGCAAGGGAACCCTGGAGCCGGGCAAGCTGGCCGATGTCACGGTCCTGTCCGAGGACCCGACTGCCGGCGGCGAGCTCAGCCTGCGCGATCTGACGGTCGAGGCGACGGTCATCGGCGGCGACGTCGTCTGGGAACGAACTCCCGGAGGCGCGCGATGAGTTCACCACCGACCGAGCCCACACGCCGTCTCCCCCGCAGCCTCTGGCTGGGCCTCGGTGTCCCCTCGTTCGCGCTCCTCGTGGTCATGCCGCTGCTCGCGAACACGGACGTGTACGTGGCGGGCATCCCGCTGCTGTTCCTGTGGGTGTTCGCCTGCTTCCCGCTGACCACCCTGTGTCTGAAGCTGGCGTGGCGGATGGACCGGAAGCACTACCCCGAGGACACACCGAACTCCTCGGAAGAGGTGTCCCGATGATCGCCACGGTCTTCTTCGTCATCATGGTGCTCTCGGTCCTCGTGGCGTTCAGCGCCCGGCGCGGCATCCGCAAGGTGTCCATCAGCGAGTACTTGGTCGGCGGCCGTTCGTTCCCGCCGTGGCTGCTGTACTTCCTCGCGGTCGGCGAGGTGTACAGCATCGGCACGATGATCGGTTTCCCGGCCGGGATCTACGCCAAGGGCGCCAGCTACGGCGTCTGGTTCCTCGGCTACATCCTGCTGGCCTATCCGCTCGGCTATTACGTGGCTCCGCTGATCTGGAGGGCCGGGGTGCGCTACGACGCGATGACCATCCCCGACGTGTTCGGCCGCCACTTCCGCAGCCGCGGCCTCGAACTCATCACGGCGCTGGCCCTGTTGGTGGCCCTGGTGCCGTGGGGCCAGTACCAGTTCATCGGCATGCAGGTGGTCCTTACGGCGCTCGGGCTGCCGATCACGCCGGTGCAGGCGGTGATCCTCGCGGGCGTGATGGCGTTCCTGTACGTCGCCGTGTCCGGGGTGCGGTCCCCGGCGTTCGTGTCCATCCTCAAGGACGGGCTCATGGTGCTGGGTGTGGTGGCCGCGGGTGTCGCCGCGCTCGTCGCGGGCGGTGGCATCGAGGCGGTCACGGATCCGGCGGCCGTGCCGCGCGCGCAGGTCACCATGTCGGGCAGCCCGATGGTGTTCGCGCTGACCACCATCGTCTTCCAGGCGGTCACCTTCTATCTGGGCTTCTCCGCGGGCTACATCTTCACCGCACGCTCCGAGCGGGCCATCAAGTCCTCGACGGTGTGGATGCCGTCGTACATGCTGATGTACCCGTTCCTGGTGGCCACGGCCTACTTCGCGTACACGGCCGGCAAGCATGTCGCCGATCCCAACACGGTGTTCATGGAGGTCGTGCGTGATGTGCTGCCGAACTGGCTGGTGGGTGTGGTCGCGGGCGGCGCGGGCCTCTCCGGGGTGCTGGTCCTCGCGGTGACGGCGCTGTCGATCGGTGGCATCGTCTCCCGCAACCTCGCGCCGAACCTGCGCCCGGAGGCCCAGCGGCGGTGGACGACGCTGGCCGTCGCGGTGTTCCTGGTGGCGGCCGCCGTGCTGACACTGACGGCGTCGTCGCTGATGCTGACCGTGCTCAACCTGACGTACTACCTGCTGGGCCAGCTGATCCCGGGCTGGTTCGCCCTGCTGTTCTTCCGGCGGGTGCGGGCGTGGGCGGTGGCGACCGGCATGATCGCGGGTGTCGCCGCCTCCCTGGTCCTGTACGTGGTCGAGCCCGACCTCGGCGGGGTCAACGCGGGCCTCGTCACAGTGGTGTTGAACGCCCTGCTCACCTTCGGCCTGAGCGCGCTCGCCCGGTCCCGGCCGTGTGCCACGGAGCCGCCGCTGGTGTCGGTGCCCGCGCCCCGGCCGGGAGCCGCGGACACCCCGGACGAGGAGCCGGCCGCGCTGCGCTGACGGTGGAGCGGGGCGGGTGGGGATCGGCGTGCCCCCACCCGCCCCGCGGTCCTCAGGCCCCGGCCAGTTCGGCCACCTCCGCGGCCGTCAGCGTCTTCCCGTACACCCGGAGGTCGTCGAGCGCGCCCTTCAGATACGGGTCGGCGTACTGGGACTTGCCGAGGTATCCGGCGCGGATGTGGTTGCCGAACATGTCCGGCTGCGCGGTGACATGTTCGTTGCGGCCCTTCTCCTCGCCGTCGACGTACAGCACGGCCGTGCCGTTCCCGTACGTCAGCGCCACGTGCACCCAGGTGTCGGTGGGGAGTTGGTCGACGTCGATGCGCTCCTCCGCCCCTGCGCCGCCGGCGGTGATCGCGAACCGCAGGGTGTCGGCGTCGGAGCGTGGTGTCAGGAACAGGTTGGCGGAGGCCCCGCTGCCGATGTCGAATACGCGTGTCCACGTCTCGGGCGTCCCGTCGAGCTTCACCCAGGTCGCCACCGAGTACGCGGTCGCGCCGGCCAGCATGTCGTCGGCCAACTTCACGTAGCCGTCGGACCCGTTGAGGGCGACGGCGCCGCCGGTCTTCCCGCCGGTCGTCCAGGTCGCGCCGGCCACCAACTGGGCGGTCTTGCCGTTGCCCGTCGCGTCGGCGGCGGTCGTTCCGGAGGTCTCGTCGAAGCGGTGCCAGGCGGCGAACTCCGGTGGCGGGGGCGGCGGTTCGCCCGTCAACCAGTAGGCCGTGTAGTACACGTGGTGGGTGCGGGCGATGGGCAGGAGGGTGACGTTCTCATCGTCGGCCCGCGCCGTGAATCTCATCGGCGCGGCGGCCGTCTGCTTCACCGACTTCGGGTCGAGCCGGGGCATCCGCATCGCGCCCCGGTCGCCGTACTGCCCGGCGAGCACCACCGGCCCGTACAACACGGCCTGTACGTCCGGGTCGTCGGGCGTCGGCTCGATGACGAGCCGCATGGGGAGGGTGACCTCGATCCGGTCACCGGCCTTCCAGCGGCGGCGCAGCGCGAACCAGCTGCCCGCCTTGGGACGGTCGCCGAGGGCCCGGCCGTTGAGCGTGACGCGCGCCCCCTTCGTCCAGGACGGGATCCGCACCCGCAGTTCGTGCTCGGCGGTGCCTGCCGTGACGGTGAGCGTGGTGGAGGCCTTGTCGGGGAAGCCGGTCGTCTGCCGCCAACTCACCCCCTTCGCCTTCCACTTCACCTCCGCCGGTACGAACAGGTTCACCAGGAGCCGCTCGTCGTCGTGCGAGAAGACGGTCTCGGCGAACTTCGCGTGCGTCTCCATCCCGCTGCCGTGGTCGCAGGAGAAGTTGTCGTAGTCGGTGGAGTAGGCCTTGGGGTCCTCGCCCATGAAGGAGGGCTGCTGTTTGTACGAGCCCGGCGCGAGGCCGGTGTAGTAGATGTTGAAGCCGTGCGCGGAGTCGGGGTCCTGTTCGCCGAGCATCTGGTTGAAGAGGGTGCGCTCGTAGTAGTCGAGCAGGTCGACGCGGTGCGGCGCGTGGAAGTGCATCAGGCGGGTCAGCTTCAGCATGTTGTAGCTGTTGCAGTTCTCGCAGCAGCCGTTGGAGAGCTGGGCGGCGATGGCGTCCGGCTCGTGGAAGGCCTCGCCGTTGCTGTTGCCGCCGATGACGTACGTGTGGTGGTCGGTGACGATCTGCCAGAAGTTCTCGGCGATGGTGCGGTAGCGGTCGTCGAGGCCCTCCTCCCACAGGCGCAGGGCACCCACCATCTTGGGTATCTGCGTGTTGGCGTGCAGCCCGGCGAGCTTGTCCTCGTTCTTCGCGAGCGGGTCGAAGACGACGTCGTGGGTGAACCGTTCGGCGACCTTCAGCCAGTTGCTGTCACCGGTGATCTCGTGCAGATCGGCGAACACGTCGTTCATGCCGCCGAACTCGGTCTGGAGCACCCGCTGCATCTGGTCGTGGCTCAGCGCCCCGGTCCGCTTGTCCACCCAGGCCGCCTGCCGCAGCACCACGTCGAGGGCCTGCTCGCTCCCGGCGAGACGGTGCTGGTCGACGAGCCCCGCCATGATCTTGTGGATGGTGTAGTACGGCGCCCAGACCCCGGACCCGGCTTCGAGCCGGTCGAAAAAGCTCTCCGGGAACGCGGACAGATACCCCTTGCCGAAGCCCGCCTTCGGCGAGGCCTCCTGACACTCCGCGAGTGCGGCGACCAGCTTGCGTCCCTTGTCACGGGCGCCGGTGTCGCCGGTGTTGGCGTACGTCAGCGCGAGCCCGGACAGCAGATGTCCGGTGCTGTGGCCGCGCAGCTCTACGTCGGGCCCCTCCCAGCCGCCGCACGGCTCGGCGTCGGACGGCAGGCCGACGTTCTTCCTGAAGGTGTGCAGCAGCCGGTCGATGTCGACGAAGTGCAGATAGGCGGTGTTGCGCGCCTGGTTGTCGCGGAAGACGCCGGGCAGCAGGGCGACGGCGTCGAGGGGGAAGGGCTCGACGGCGCCCGTCGCGGCTCGGGGTGCGGCATCGGTACCGGAGGCCGGGCTCGCATACGCCGCCGTGCCCATGGCGGTGGGCAGCGCGGCGGCTGCGACCCCGGTGGCGGCGACAGCGATGAACTGCCGTCTGCCAGGGGTGACTTGCGAAGAAGACGATCCGTTGGATCTCTCGGTGCGGCTCACGTCGTGCTCCTCGCGCGGCTATTTGTTCGCGATTTCGGACACTGAACGGGACTCCGGACGCGAAGATAGGCTCGCCCCACCCCATGGTCAACACCCCGCGCACCGCTCCCACGCATACCGGCCCGCCCACCGGGACAGGGATCACTCGGCCCCGACCCACCTCCCGCACAAGGAGTTTCCGATGCCGCTCGCACCCTTCCATCTCGCCATCCCGGTCGACGACCTCGCGGCCGCCCGCGACTTCTACGGCAAGGTGCTCGGCTTCGCCGAGGGACGCTCGGACACCCGGTGGATCGACTGGAACTTCGGGGGCCACCAAGTGGTCACCCATCAGGTCGGCGACGGGACACCGCGCGGCGGGGACGAGGCCGTCGCGGGCACCAACCCGGTCGACGGGCACGAGGTGCCGGTGCCGCACTTCGGCCTGGTGCTCCCGGTGCCGGAGTTCCGGCGCCTCGCCGAACGCCTCACCGCCGCCGGCACGGACTTCGTGATCGAGCCCTATGTGCGCTTCCAGGGCGAACCGGGCGAGCAGTGGACGATGTTCTTCCTCGACCCGGCGGGCAACGCCCTGGAGTTCAAGGCCTTCGCCGACCTCGAGCAGCTCTTCGCGGTCTGATCCGGTTAGGGTCCTTCTGACGGATCAGGCTGGATGCGGGCGGCCGTGAATGTCCGGCGCCGACAAACAGGGTCTGGTGCGTGCAGCTGCAAGGCGGAGGAGGGCGTCAACGCGGAGCGTTGGCAACCGACGACAACGCCGCAGATGTGCGTGCCAGACCCCGCGACTCCAGCAAGATCCGTCAGAAGGGCCCTGGCCTGCCACCTGCGGCGATCCCCCGTCGCCACCGTTCCACCCCGACGAAAGAGCCGTGAACATGAGCACCACCGCCCGCGCCACCGTGCAGCACGAGGACGAGCGCACGCGGGTCACCCGCTGGGACTTCGAGCCGGGGCAGAGCACCGGCCGCCACGTGCACGAGTACGACTACGTCGTGGTCCCGGTGACGGACGGCCACACCGATGTCATCACCCCGGACGGCACGGTCACGCGCAACGAGCTGTTCTCGGGCCGCTCCTACGCGCGTTCGGCGGGCAGCGAGCACGAGGTCGTCAACGCGGGCCAGGAACCGCTGGCCTTCGTGGAGGTGGAGCGCAAGTAGCGCCCCGCCTCCACGGCGTCCTCACGCCTTGCGCCCGACCCCGCACACCGCCGCCTCGACCGCCGACGCCTCGGGCCGCTGGGCGTCGGGCTCCGGGCGCCAGGCCGACGTGTTGACGACTCCCGGTTCGACGAGGTCGAGGCCGTCGAAGAACGCGGCGATCCGCTCCGGTGACCGCAGGTGATAGGTGTGCACCGACTGCTGGTTGTAGCCGGCGACCGCCGTGTTCAGCGCGTCATTGTTGTTCGTGCCGTCGGTCAGGGCCAGGTAACTGCCGGGCGGCAGCGCGTCCAGCAGCGTGGTCACCACCTCCGCGGGGCGGTCCTCGTCGGACAGCTGCCCCATGATGCTGAGCAGGGTCAGCCCGATCGGCCGGTCGAAGTCCAGGGTCTCGCGCGCCTGGGCAAGGATCCGCTCCGGGTCCCGCACATCGGCGTCCAGATAGGCGCAGGCCCCCTCGGGGGTGCTGGTGAGAAGGGCCCGCGCGTGGGTCAGGACCAGCGGGTCGTTGTCCACGTACACGATCCGGCTGTCCGGGGCGATGCGCTGGGCCACCTCGTGCGTGTTGTCGGCCGTGGGGAGGCCGGTGCCGACGTCGAGGAACTGCCGGATGCCCGCCTCGCCCGCCAGGTACCGCACCGCGCGCACGAGGAACTGCCGCTGGAGCCGCGCGACGGTGGCGAACTCGGGGAACGTGGCGAGGATGGCCTCGCCCACCTCGCTGTCGACGGGGTAATTGTCCTTGCCGCCCAGAAGGTAGTTCCACACCCGGGCGGAGTGCGGGCGGTCGGTCTGCAGCCTGTCGCGGAGTTCGCCATGCGTGTGATCCATGTCCTCAGCTTCACACACAACACGCCGGGCGCACCGATGAGTTCGGGGCCTGGGAGCGGTCTGCACCAGTATCACCACGGCATGCCACCCGAGGAGGACTTACCGTGATCGACCTGAAGCCGGCCTGCGGCCGGATGACCGATGTACTGACCGGCGTGAGCGACGATCAGCTGACCCTGCCCACCCCCTGCTCCGAGTACTCCGTGCGCGAGCTCATCGCCCACGTCGACGAGGCGGCACGGGCCTTCACCGGCTTCGCCCGCAAGGAAACGCCCCTGCCCGAGGAGCCGGGCGACCGGCGGGAGAGCACGGCGAAGAGCGTGCGGGCGCTCGGCGACGCCTGGGACGACCCCGAGGCCTGGCAGGGCGATTCGGACGGGCCGGGGTTCACGCTGCCGAACGAGACGTGGGGGAAGGTGGCGCTCACCGAGATGGTGGTGCACGGCTGGGACCTCGCCAAGGCCACAGGACAGCCCTTCGACCTGCCCGAGGAGACCCTGCGCGCCTGCCACGACCACGTCAGCGGCTTCGTGACGGCGGCGCCACTGCCGGAGCTGTGGGGACCGCCGGTCGAGACACCCACCGACGCACCGCTGATGGACCGCATCGTGGGCTTCACGGGGCGCCGCCCCTGACCCTGCTCCCCGTGCACTCTGCACAGCCACCTCCGTCCCACCGGGCACTGCGCCCACCCCACCCCTCCGGCGGCCGCCGTAGCGTGCGGGCAACCGCAGTCGCTTGGAGGTTCGATGGCCGCCGCACGCGCCGTCGGGGTGGACGACCACGCCCTGACCAGAGTGCCCACCACCGCCCGATACAGCTGGTGGTCCGTAGCCCTGCAGCGGTTCGGGCAGATCTCCGGGCTCAGCCAGTTCGTGCTCGGCGCGACGCTGGGCTTCGGGATGGACTTCTGGACGGCGTTCTGGGCGCTCACCCTCGGCTCGGTGATCGTCGAGGTGCTCTCGATCTTCGTGGGGATCATCGGCGTACGGGAGGGGCTTCCGACGTCCGTGCTCGCACGCTGGACCGGGTTCGGGCGCGTCGGGTCCTCGCTGATCGGGCTCGCGATCGCGCTGAGCCTCATCGGCTGGTTCGGCATCCAGTCGGCGATATCGGCCGACGCGCTCGCCGGGCTCGTCGGGGTGTTCCCCGCGCCCGTGTGGTCGGTCCTGTTCGGGCTCGGTGTGACGGCCGTCGTGCTGTGGGGCTTCGGCTCCATGAACTGGGCCGCGTACGTCACCGTGCCCGCGTTCCTGCTGCTCGTGGGCTGGTCCACGGTGCACGAGCTGGCCCGCTTCGACATCGGGCACCTCGTCGCCTCCGCACCGCCGGGGCCGCAGCTCTCCCTCGTCCAGGGCACGACGCTCGTGGCGGGCGGCGCGATCGCGGGCGCGATCATCACGCCGGACATGACCCGCTTCAACCGGTCCACCGCCGATGTCGTCAAGCAGACCGTGGTGGGCATCTCGCTCGGTGAGTACGTGGTCGGGCTCGCCGGAGTGCTCCTCGCGCACGCCACCCGGTCCGCCGACGTGACCGCGATCGCCGTGTCCTCGGTGGGCTGGGTCGGCACGCTCGTCGTCATCATGGGCGCGCTGAAGATCAACGACTGGAATCTGTACAGCTCCGGCCTCGGCGTCGTGAACTTCATCGAGTCGGTCTTCGGCCGCAAGGTCAACCGCGCCACCGTCACCGTCCTGCTCGGTGTCATCGGCAGCCTGCTCGCGGCGGCCGGCATCCTCGACCGGTTCGCCGACTTCCTGACGCTGCTCGGCGTCGCCTTCCCGCCCATCGCCGCTGTGATGATCGCCGAGTACTTCGTGGTCAAGCGGTGGCGCGGCGACCTGGAGGCCTCGCGGTCCTCGGGCACGCTGCCCGCGACCGCGCCGACCTGGGTCCCGGCGACGCTCGTCGTGTGGGTGCTCGCCTTCTGCGTCGGTGAATTCCTCGACTGGGGCCTGCCCAGCATCAACTCGGTCGTCTTCGCGTTCGTCGCCTACATCGTGCTGGGCCGGCTCGGCCTCGTGCGCGGCGTCGGTGTGTCCCGCGACATGGGAGCCGGTGCTCCGGTGTCCGATGAGACCCCGGGCGTCGCGAGCGGCGACTCCCCCGACTCCCCCGCCCCTCACGTCCCCGCCGCCTCCAGCGGCGCCTCCCGCTAAGGAGAGAGTTCCGTGCGTATCGGAATCGATGTCGGCGGCACCAACACCGACGCCGTCCTGCTCGAAGGATCGCGGGTGCTCGCCACCACCAAGGCCGCGACCAGCCAGGACGTCACGTCCGGCATCGTGTCCGCGCTCGAGGCGCTGCGCGCGCAGCACGCCTTCGACCCGGCGGCGGTCGGCGCCGTGATGATCGGCACCACCCACTTCCTCAACGCGCTCGTCGAGGCCCGCGGCCTCGCCCCGACGGCGGCGCTCCGCCTCGGCCTGCCCGCGACGTCCGCGCTGCCCCCGTTCGTGGACTGGCCGGAGCGCCTGACGCGGGCCGTCGCCGGACGGCCGTACCTGGCGCACGGCGGGCACGAGTTCGACGGGCGGAAGATCGCCGACCTGGACGAGGACGAGCTGCGCCGGCACGCCGCCGACATGGCCGCCCACGGCATCAGGTCGGTGGCGATCTCCTCGGTGTTCTCGCCGGTCAGCGACGAGTTCGAGGTGCGCGCGGCGGAGATCCTGCGCGCCGAGCTGGGCCCGGACGTGGCGCTCTCGCTGTCCCACGAGATCGGCCGCATCGGCCTCCTGGAGCGGGAGAACGCGACGGCGGTGAACGCGGCGCTGCGTGAGCTGGCCGCCGGGATCGTCGACGGTCTTGCCGGGGCGGTCGCCGGATTCGGCATCACCGCGCCGCTGTATCTGAGCCAGAACGACGGCACGCTGATGGACCTGGAGTACGCGCGCCGCTACCCGGTCGCCACCTTCGCCTCGGGCCCGACGAACTCGATGCGCGGCGCCGCGGTGCTGTCCGGTCTCGACACCTGCGCGGTCGTCGACGTCGGCGGCACCACCAGCGACGTCGGCGTCCTGGCGCAGGGTTTCCCGCGCGAGGCGGGGACGGCCGTGGACGTGGCGGGGGTGCGCACCAACTTCCGTATGCCGGATGTGCACAGCATCGGCATCGGCGGCGGTTCGCTGGTCGTCGAGGACGGCGGCCGGGTCACGGTCGGCCCGCGTTCGGTCGGCTACCGGCTCACCGACGAGGCCCTCGTGTTCGGCGGCTCCACGCTGACCGCCACCGATGTCGCGGTCGCGGCGGGGCTCACCGACATCGGTGACCGCTCGGCCGTCGCCCATCTCGACGCGCGCCTGGTGAAGGAGGCGCTCGACACGATCGCCGCCGACATCGCCCGCGCGGTGGAGTCGATGCGGACCTCGCCCGAGCCTCTGCCGGTGGTCGCGGTGGGCGGCGGTTCGGTCCTCCTCCCTGACACCCTGCCGGGCTCCGGAACGGTCCACCGGCCCGACCACTTCGCGGTCGCGAACGCGATCGGCGCGGCCATCGCGCAGGTCGGCGGCGAGGTCGACCGGGTCTACGCGATCGACGCGGGGCGCCGCGAGACCGTGCTCGACGAGGCCCGGCAGGAGGCGGTCGACCGGGCCGTCGCCGCGGGCGCGAACCCGTCCGGGGTCCGCATCGTCGAGTTCGACGAGGTCCCCGTCCCCTACCTGCCGGGCAACGCCACCCGCATCCGCTGCAAGGCCGTGGGCGACCTGCAACAGGTCGACTGAGCCCCGCGCCCCACCCACGTAAGGAGAGAACGAGCACATGAGCTGGACCCTGGGCCTCGAGCAGCTGGACGACCTGGCGCGCGGCGCCGCGATCCTCGGCACCGGAGGCGGCGGCGACCCGACCATCGGCCGCCTCCTCGTCCGCGAGGCGATGCGCGAGTACGGCCCGGTGACCGTCCTCGACCCCGACGAGGTCGCCGACGACGCGTTCGTCATCCCGGTCGCGAACATGGGCGCGCCCACCGTGATGGTCGAGAAGCTGCCCGGTGCAGACGAGCCGGTGGCCGCGCTGCGCGCCCTGGAGACGTTCACGGGACGCAAGGCCGACGCGACGATGCCCATCGAGTGCGGCGGCAGCAACTCGCTGATCCCGCTGATCGTCGCGGCCCGCACGGGCCTCCCTGTCGTCGACGCGGACGGCATGGGGCGCGCCTTCCCCGAACTCCAGATGGAGACCTTCCACGTCTACGGGATCCCGGCCTCGCCGCTCGCGATGGCCGGCGAACACGGCGAGACCTGCGTGTTCGACACCGGCAAGGACACCAAGCGCCTGGAGGACCTGGCCCGCCGCGTCACGGTCGGGCTCGGTGGCGGCGCCTCGATAGCCGAGTACTCGATGACCGGGGAGCAGCTCAAGCGCACCGCGGTGCCGCGCACACTGACCCTCGCACTGTCCCTCGGCCGGGCGGTCCGTGAGGCGCGCGAGGCACACCGGGACCCGGTGGAGGCGCTCGGCGAAGCGGTGGGCGGCACGATCTACGGTCACCTGCGGGTGCTGTTCCACGGCAAGGTGACCGATGTGGAGCGCCGCACCGAGGGCGGCTTCGCGCGGGGCCGCGCCACGTTCGCGGCGTTCGAGGGCGACTCGGATCTCGAACTCCGGTTCCAGAACGAGCACTTGGCGGCGCTCCGCGACGGCGAGCCGATCTGCGTGGTCCCCGACCTGGTGTGCGTCCTGGAGGCGGACACGGGCGAACCCATCACCACGGAGGCGCTCCGCTACGGCCAGCGGGTCACGGTGATCGGCATCGCCGCACCGGCCATCATGCGCACCCCGGAGGCCCTGTCCGTCTTCGGCCCCTCCTGCTTCGGCCTCCCGTACGAATTCCGTCCGGTGGAGGAGACACTGGAGCTGTCTTGAGCCTGCGCCCCGGAGCCTGACATCGCGCCCCAGCGGCGGGTGCGCAAATCAAGCCCCTGCGGCGGGTTCGAAACTTCGAGCTTCGGCGGCGGGTGCCCATTTCAAGCCCCTGCGGCGATTGAGCAGCGGGGTCCGGGGCAGAGCCCCGCAACCGTAACCACGGTGCTGCCCGCGCACGCCCAGTGGCCCGCTGCGAGAATCAGGGGCGTGCCCCACACCATCACCGCCGAAGACGTCCCCGCCCTGGTCACAGGCGTGAACGTACTCGGCTGCGGCGGAGGCGGGGACGCGGCAGCCTTCGCGTCGATGCTGCGCCACTCACTGGGCGAGACCGGCACGGTCACCTGGCACGAGGCCGGCGCCCACGACCCCGTCATCGCCCCGGTCGGCGTCGTGGGCGCGGTGAACGTACTGAGCGAGAAGCTCCCGAACGGCCAGGAGTTCCGCGAGGCGATCACCGCGGTGACCCGCTGGACCGGCAGCCCCGCCCCCGACGCCCTGATGGCCGTGGAGGCGGGCGGCCCCAACGCCCTCACCGTGCTGCTGGCCGCACTCGACCTCCGCCTCCCCGTCGTCGACGTCGACCTGATGGGCCGCGCCCTCCCCCGCCTCGACCAGCTCAGCTGGGCGGTGCGCGGCCTCCCGGTCACCCCGTGCGCGCTGGCCGAACCGGGCGGCCAGATCCTGGTCGTGGACCGAACGGACGCGCGCGGCCTGGAACGCACGGTGCGCGGATTCCTCACGGCGGCGGGCGGCTGGGCCGCACTCGCGCTCGCCCCGGTGCGGCTGAGCGCGGTGCGCGACGCCTGCGTCCACGGCTCCCTCACCCGCGCCCTGGCCCTGGGCCGCGCGCACGCCGAGCTTCCGCACCGCCCGGACAGGGACGCCGTGGAGGCCGCGCTCGGCTGCCGAGTACTCGCGGCGGGCCGGATCCGGGAGGTCGCGCGCAGCGGGGGCCCCGGATTCGGGCGCGGCAGTGTCACGGTCACGGACGCCGCCTCCGGCGCGGTCGTCCGCCTGGAGACGGAGAACGAGATCCTGCTCGCCCTGCGCGACGGCGAGCTCGCGGCGACCGTCCCCGACGTCATCTGCCTCCTGGACCGTCGCACGGCGCTCCCCGTGGCCATCGACCGGGTGCGCCCCGGCCAGGAGGTCATCGCGGCGACCCTGCCAGGGCCCGAATTCTGGCGGCGTCCTGACACGGAGCCGTACGTCTCGCCCCGGGCGTTCGGCCTGGACGCGGGGGTCGTCGGATTCGAGGCGGCCACGACATGACCAGCACGGCCCGAAGTGGTTCCTCCGCCGGCATCCCCCTCTCCGCCATGCTCGCCCACCCCACGTGGCACGACGTCACCCTCCTCGCGGGCCCCGAGGACACCCGGAGCATCCAACACCCCGTGGCGGCACAGGACTTGGCACACCCGCTCCCCGAGGAACCCACCGGCAGGCTCCTCGTCCTGCTCGGCGGCGCGGACCGCGGCGACTGGCGGCTCGACGCGCTGCTGCGCCGTGCGCACGGCGCGGGTGTCGCGGCGCTGCTGGTCCCGGGGGTGACGGCGCTCCGCATGTCGTCGACGCTGCTCGCCGAGCGGCTGCGGCTGCCCGTCCTCGGCTCCCCCGACCCGCTGGCCGCGTACCTCGCCCTGGAGCGGATGACCGCCGAACCGGGGCTGCTGCGCGCCGAGTCGACCCTGCGCACCGCGCGGGTGTGTGCCCGCGCGGACGAGACCGTGGACGCGCTCCTCACCGATCTGGGCGCGCTGCTGCACCGCCCGGTCGCCCTGCTCACCGCGGACGCCCGGCACTTGGCGGGCGACCCGGCGACCGTGGCGCCCGCCGAGCAGGACACGGTGGCACGGCAGTTGGCAGGGCCGCCGCTCCCCCGCCCGCTCGACCTCCCCAGCGGCGCCCGCCTCCTCACCCACCCCGTCGGCACCGAACGCGTCCCGCCCCGCCTCGTCGTGCGCCTGCCCGCCCGACTCGCCCCCGAGGCCGACGCGGTGGCGGCCGCCCTGGAGGTGGCGTCGGGCGCCGTACGGGAACGTCTCGCGCTGCGCCGCCTCGACCTGGAACGCAGCGCCCGCCACCGCACCTCCCTGCTCGGCGAGTTGCTGCGCCCGGCGGGCGGCGAGATCCCGGACGCGGTGCGCCGGCACGCGGTCGAGTTCGGCTGGCGCCTGGACGGCTGGCACACGGGCATCCGCATCGGCACCGGACCCGATGTGGACGTGGCGGGCCTGCGCGCCGAGGTCACCGACGCGTTCGCGGCGGAGCGGCTCGGCGCCCAGGTCGTCGAGCAGGGCGACGGCTGGTCCGCCTGGACCAGCACCGACCAGGAGCCGTCGACCCGCGACATCGAGCGGCACGCCGCCGCCGTGCGCCGCGTACAGCGCCGCCTGCCCGAGGTGCTGCACGCGTACGTGGGGGTGGGCCGCGCCCACCCGGGACCCACCGGCATCGCCCGCAGCCTCGGCGAGGCGGCCGACGCCGCACGGCTCGCGCAGGGCCGGGAGGCGAGCGGCCGCTTCTTCCACGTCGACCGCCTCGGCCTCGCCCAGCTCCTCCTCGCCTGGACCCGCACGGACACCTTCCAGCCCGCGGCCCGCTCCCTGCTGGAACCGCTGTCCGGCGAGCCCGGCGACCTGGTGCACACCCTCACCGCGTACCTCGACGCGGAGTCCTCCACGGCCGAGACCGCCGCGGTCCTCGGCGTGCACCGCAACACGGTCGCGGCGCGCATCGCCCGCGTACAGCAGCTTCTGAGCGTGGACCTCGCGGATCCGGACGAGCGCCTGGCCCTGCACCTGGCGTGCCGGACGGCCATGGACGGTTGAATCAAACAGCCATGGATCAAACGGAGATGGATCAAGCCGAGACGATTCAAGCAGAGAAGAATCAAACGGAGCAGGAAGCGAACTAGGACACGATCAGACCTATTTGCTGGCTACTGTGACGGAACCGAACACCAAGCGGGATTCCACGCGAGAGGCTGACACCATGACCACCAGCGAGCCGACCCCCCAGGGCCCCACCGTCACCGGCGAACGCGCCGACATCCTTGAGTCGTTGGCCAAGCAGCGGCACTTCCTGGCCTTCACCACGCGGGATCTGACGGACGACCAGGCCCGGCAGCGGACCACGGCGAGCGAGCTGTGTCTCGGCGGCCTGATCAAGCACGTCACCGGGGTGGAGCGCGGCTGGGTGGGCTTCATCCTCGAAGGCCCGTCCGCCATGCCGGACTTCTCGGCGATGACCGAGGAGGACTTCGCCGCCCGGGCGGACGACTTCCGGCTGCTGCCCGACGAGACGCTGGCCGGCGTGCTGGCCGACTACGAGAAGGCCGCGGCCACGACCGACGAACTGGTGGCGACCGTGCCCGACCTGGACCGCAAGTGGCCGCTGCCGAAGGCCCCTTGGAACGAGCCGGGCGCCCAGTGGTCCGTCCGCCGGGTCCTGATGCACATCGTCGCCGAGACCGCGCAGCACGCGGGCCACGCCGACATCATCCGCGAGTCCCTGGACGGCTCGAAGAGCATGGGCTAGCACCCTGCCGGGCCCCAGCCTCAGGGCGCGCTCGCGTGGGCGCGCCGTGAGGCCTCACGCATCTCCCGCGGCGAGTCGGTCCTTCGGGGCGTTCGCGGGGACCGGGTCGGAGGGGCCGCGGCCGTGGTTGCGGATGAGGGCCACGCCGATGAGGGCGAGGAGGGAGGCCGCGGACAGGGTGTAGAGGCCGCCGTTGGTGCTTCCCGTGGTGTCCTTGAGGTAGCCGAAGAGGGTCGGTGAGACGAAGCCGCCCAGATTGCCCAGCGAGTTGACGAGGGCCAGGCCCGGAGCGGCGATCTTCACGTCCAGGCCGTGCTGGGCCATCGGCCAGAACACACCCGCGGCCACCTTGCCACCGACCGCGGCCAGAGTGATCGCGACCAGCCCGAACCAGGGCGATCCGAGGGTTGCCAGGAAGGTGCCGAGAGCCGACAGGACCAGCGCCGCGGCCAAGTAGGGGCGCCGGTCGGGGAGCCGGTCGGTGAAGTGGTTGGTGGTGTACATCGCGATGACGGCGAAGATCCACGGGATCGCGGAGATGAGCCCGACCTGGAAGGGAGACAGTCCGCCGATCTCTTCGACGAGGCTCGGCAGCCAGAAGGTGATGGCGTAGCCGGTCAGTGCCATGGCGAAGAACACGCACGTCAGCGCGGCGACCTGCCCCTGGAAGAGGAGCTTGATGCCGCTGGTGCCGGGGGCACGGGTGCGCTCCTTCCGGTCGCTCTCGACCGCCGAACTCAGCGCCTCCTTCTCCTCGTCGGACAGCCAGCGGGCGTCACGGATGCGAGAGACGAGGAAGAAGCCGGCGAAGATGCCGAACACGATCGAGAAGCCGCCTTCGAGCGCGAACATCCAGCGCCATCCGGCGATGCCGCCGATGCCGTGCATCTCCAGGAGGGCCCCGGTGATCGGCCCGGTCACGATGTACGCGGTGGCCGAACCGCCCAGGAAGATCGCGCTGGCCTTGCCCCGGTGGGAGTTCGGCAGCCACTGGGTGAAGTACAGCATGACGCCGGGGAAGAATCCCGCCTCGGCGACGCCGAGCAGGAAGCGCAGCCCGTAGAAGGCCCACACGTCGTGGATGAAGCACATCCCGAGGATCACGGCGCCCCACGTGATCATGATCCGGGTGAGCCAGACACGTGCGCCGAGCCGCTCGAGGAGCATGTTGCTGGGCACCTCGAACAGGGCGTAGCCGATGAAGAAGAGGCCGGCGCCCAGGCCGTACGCGGTGGCGCTGACGCCGACGTCCGCACGGAGGTCGTCCTGGACGAAGCCCACGTTCGTCCGGTCCATCTGGTTGATCACCAGCATCAGGACGAGCACGGGCAGCATTCTGGTCAGGAATTTCCTGATCGCACGCTGCTCAGCGGTGCGTTCGGCCGCCGCCGCGGCCCTTTCGGCCCGGGTCTTCCACTTGAACGGTTGCGCGGCCATGCGGGCTCCCAAGTCTGGTGCCTCGTGGGGACGGTGGTTCGCGTTTCTGAATGCTGATCAAGATCGTGGGCACCCTACGGACCGACCGTCACAGCGTCAATGGATCACACAGAACCGGGGATTCACGCACGTGAAAGGCCTTGTCACGCTGCCTGGCAGGCCCACGGGGACCGCTCGGACTGTTCACGGATACGAATCATGTGCTCTTATCTGAATGGCCGTCGCTCCCGCGAACAGACCACCGGACAGAAGGGCCCGAGGCATGAAGTCGTCCACCGCTCACCCGGATACCGCTCCCCCGGACGCCAGCAGCCGCATCCGTGAACTCATCGTCACGCCCATCGCCTTCGCGGACCCTCCCCTACTCAACGCCGACGGGGTGCACGAGCCCCTCGCGCTGCGCTGCGTCCTCCAACTCGTCCTGGAGGACGGCACCGTCGGGTTGGGCGAATCACCCGGCGGCAGCGCGCGGCTCGCCCGCCTGGAGCGGGCCGCGAAGATACTTCCGGGCCGGGACGTCTTCGACACCACGGCCCTGTGCGCCGCCGTCGACGACGCGCTGAGCGCCGACGTACCGAGCGCGCACGAACGCGGCTGGACCACCTCGGCGATCGAGGTGGCCTGCCTCGACGCACAGGGCAAGCTCACCGGCCGCCCGGTCAGCGACCTCCTGGGCGGCGCGGTGCGCGACAGCGTGCCCTTCGCCGGATATCTCTTCTACAAATGGGCCCAGCACCCCGCCCTCGACGGACGCCCGGCGATCGCGGACGAGTGGGGGGAAGCGCTCACTCCGGACGGCATCGTCGCGCAGGCGCGGCGCATGCGGGAGCTGTACGGCTTCGAGTCCTTCAAGCTCAAGGGCGGCGTCTTCACGCCCGACGAGGAGATCGCCGCCGTCGAGGCGCTGCGCGACGCCTTCCCGGACGCGCCGCTGCGCCTTGACCCGAACACGGCCTGGACCGTGGAGACTTCGGCATATGTGGCCCGGCGCCTCGCCGGCACCCTCGAGTACCTGGAGGATCCGACCAGGACCATCGCGGGCATGGCCGAGCTGGCCCGCAGGTCCCCCATGCCGCTGGCGACCAACATGTGTGTGATCGCCTGGGAGCATCTGCGCCCGGCGGTGCGGGAGAACGCCGTCCAGGTCCTGCTCACCGACCACCACTACTGGGGCGGACTGCGCCGCACCCGTGAACTCGCCGCCGTTTGCGAGGCGTTCGGGCTCGGCCTTTCCATGCACTCCAATTCCCACCTCGGTATCAGCCTCGCCGCGATGACCCACGTCGCCGCTTCACTGCCTCGCCTGGACCACTCCTGCGACACCCATTACCCGTGGAACGCCGACAGCGACATCGTGGAGCCGGGCGCGCTGAAGCTGGAGAACGGGGCGGTTCGCGTGCCCACAGGGCCCGGTCTCGGTGTCACCCTCGACCGTGACGCACTGGAACGGATGCACCGCGTCTATCTGGAGTCCGGCATCCGGGATCGCGACGACAGCGGCTACATGCGCCGTGTCCAACCGGACTTCCGGCCGGGGCTGCCCCGTTGGTGACCACCCCCGGCCATTGGCTCGGGCGGCGGAAGCGTCGATGATGATGACCATGACTTCAGCACCGAACACACCCGGCGTGGGGAACGCGTCGACACGCGATCTGGCGGCCGCGCTCGCCACCGGCTCCGTCCGCGTCGTCGACCTCACGGCGCCCCTCTCCTCCGGGACGCCGATCCTTCCGCTGCCCGAACCTATGCACCCGATACCCCACTTCGAGCTGGAGCGGCTCAACGACTGGGACGATCCCGGTGAGATCTCCTTCCAGAACCACATCCACACCGGCGAGCACGTGGGCACCCACTTCGACGCCCCGGTGCACTGGTCGTCCGGGCGCCACCTGGAGGACGTGGGCAGTGTGCCGGCGGCGCGGCTCGTGGGGCCCGCCGCTGTCGTGGACAAGTCGGCCGAGTGCGCCAAGGACCCCGACTATCTGCTCGGCCTCGACGAGTTGAAGGCGTGGGAACGTGAGCACGGCACGCTGCCCGAGGGCGGCTGGCTGGTGTACCGGACCGGCTGGGACACCCGCTCCGACGACCAGGCCGCGTTCCTCAACGCCGACGACAACGGCCCGCACACCCCGGGCCTCACCCCGGAGTGCGCCCGCTACCTGGCCGAGGAGACCGGCATCGTGGGGATCGGCGTGGAGACCGTGGGCACGGACGCGGGTCAGGCGTTCCGCTTCGAACCGCCCTTCCCCGTCCACCACTTCATGCTCGGCAACGGGAAGTACGGCGTGACGCAGCTGCGGGGCGTCGGGGAGCTTCCGCCGGTCGGCGCGGTGCTCGTGGTCGCGCCGCTGCGCATCGTCGGCGGCTCCGGCAGCCCCGCGCGCGTCCTGGCGCTGACGCCCGCCTCGGAAGGCAAGTGAGCATGCTCGTACGGGAAGCCATCGGCCGCGAACTCCACCGGCTCGGTGTGCGCACCGCGTTCGGCGTGGTGGGCAGCGGCAACTTTCATGTGACGGGCGCGCTCGTGGCCGCGGGCGCGCGCTTCGTCGCAGCGCGGCACGAGGGTGGCGCGGCGGTCATGGCGGACGCGCACGCCCGCACCAGCGGCGAGGTCACCGTCCTCTCCGTGCACCAGGGCTGCGGCTACACCAACTCCCTTACTGGTGTGGCCGAGGCCGCGAAGAGCCGTACTCCGCTGCTGGTCGTGGCGGCGGAGGCGACCGAGCGGACTTCGAACTTCTACGTCGATCAGCCGGCCATCGCCGAGGGCGTCGGGGCGGTGTCGGCGCGGGTCCGCTCCGCGCGCACGGCGCTGGACGACGTCACCCGCGCGTTCCGGCTGTGCGCCGAGGAGCGCCGCACGGTGGTCCTCAACGTCCCCATCGACGTACAGGACGAGGCGCTGCCCGAGGACGCGGTGGCTCCGCGGCGCCGCCCGGCCCCCGGTCTGCCGCGCCCGGCCGCCTCCGACGCCGAGGACTTCGCGGAGCTGCTGCGCCGCGCCGAACGCCCGGTGTTCGTGGCCGGTCGCGGCGCCCGTTCCGGCGAGGCCGGCGAGGCGATCGCGGCGCTCGCCTCGCGGACGGGAGCGCTGCTCGCCACGTCGGCGGTGGCGCGCGGGCTGTTCAACGGGCGGCAGGGCGAGGAGTGGTGTCTGGACGTGGCCGGCGGCTTCTCCACACCGCTGGCCGCCGAACTCATCTCGGGCGCCGACCTGATCGTGGGCTGGGGCTGCGCCCTGAACATGTGGACCATGCGGCACGGGCGCCTCATCTCGGACACGGCCAAGGTCGTCCAGGTGGACGTCGACCGCGACGCCCTCGGCCGCACCCGCGACATCGACCTGGGCCTGTGGGGCGGTGTCACGGAGACGGCGCGCGAGGTCGCCGCGCTCCTGGCGGACGATCCCGCGGCGAGCCGATACCGCACGCCGGACGTCGCCAAGCGGCTTGCCGCCGAGGGCCGTTGGCCCCAGGTCCCGTTCGAGGACGGCACGGGTGACGGCCGCATCGACCCTCGGGCGCTCACACTCACGCTCAACGACATGCTCCCGGCCGAGCGCACGGTCGCCGTCGACTCGGGCAACTTCATGGGCTACCCGAGCATGTACCTCGACGTGCCCGACCAGTACGGGCTGTGCTTCACGCAGGCGTTCCAGTCGATCGGCCTCGGCCTGTCGACGGCGATCGGCGCGGCGCTCGCCCGGCCCGAGCGGCTCCCGGTGGCGGCCTGCGGCGACGGCGGATTCCTGATGGGCGTCTCGGAGTTGGAGACAGCCGTGCGCCTCGGCCTGCCGCTCCTGGTGGTGGTCTACAACGACGCCATGTACGGGGCCGAGGTCCACCACTTCGGCCACCCCACCGAGGCGGCGGACCTGTCCACGGTCACGTTTCCCGACACCGACATCGCGGCGCTCGCCCGCGGCCACGGCTGCGCGGCCCTGACGGTGACGGCGCCGGAGGACCTGTCGCCGCTCGCCGAGTGGCTCGCCGCCCCGGACCGGCCGATGGTGATCGACGCCAAGACGACGCGGGACGAGGGCTCTTGGTGGCTGCAGGAGGCGTTCGGCCACTGACCATTCACCCGGCCTCACAAGTCGGCCACTGACGTCCGCCCGGCCGCCCGGGAAGGCAGCAGCGACCCCCGCCGGAAATCGCTTCCGAACATCGGCGGGGGCCACCCACGAGAAAGCACGGCTCCCCTTCACGCGCTTCCTCGCCTGTTCCGTCCAGTGACGCCGCGGGACCGCGGGAGGAAGCCCCAGCAGGCGCGTCTCGGACGGAGGACCACAGTCGCGTTGTCGGCGATGCGACTGTGGCGTCTTCAGCCAAGCTGCCCAGGGTCCAGGGGCGTTGAAGAGGGTAACCCTCTTCGGCGCATCCAAACGTATGGCACATGCCAGAGGCGCCTCAAGCCCTCGTTCGCGCCGTCATGCGATGGTGTCGGCCGAATTCCGCAGCAGGTCCGTGAGCGCGCGGGCAGCCGCGCTCGGCGGGCGGTCCGCCGGGGTCGCGAGATAGAGCGACCAGCCGAGGTCCGCGTCCGTCACCGGCAGGACGGCCAGGCCGTGCGCGGTGTCGGCGAGGAAGCGCGGCACCAGGGCGACGCCCAGGCCCGCCCTGACGTAATCGGCGCTGGTCGCGAGGTCCGTGATCTCGATGGTGACGTGGCGCGGGACGCCCGCCGTGGCGAAGGCGCGGTCGGCGACGGAGCGGTTCCCGTAGCCGACGGGACAGTCGATGAAACGCAGCCCGGCCAGCTCGCGGATCGCCACGCTTTCGCGCCCGGCGAGCGGGTGGTCGGCCGGCACCACGAGGTCGAGGGTCGAGCCGGCCAGCGGCGTCAGCTCGACCTCCGCAGGACTTGCCCCCGGCAGGGACACGAGGGCAAGGTCGAGACGGCGTTCCGCAAGTGCCGTGAGATGCCCCTGGGACCCGGTCGGCGCGACGGTGATCTGCACCTGGATCCCCGGATGACGACGGTGGAACTCGCCCAGCAGACCCGGCAGGTCGATGAGCCGGATCGATGTGAGGGTGCCCAGGCGCAGGGTGCCGCGCAGCGCGCCCCGCACCTCGGCCACGGCGTCCGCGGCGTCGCGCGCGGCCTCCAGGACGATCCGGGCACGTGGCAGCAGCGCCCGCCCTTCGTCGGTCAGCAGCACCCGTTTGGAGTTGCGGTCCAGCAGCCGCGCGTCCAGTTCCCGCTCCAGCGTTTTGACTGCGGCAGAGACCGCGGACTGCACGATGTGCAGACGGGCCGCCGCGCGCGTGAAGTTCTGCTCCTCCGCCACGGCGACGAAGTACTCGAGATGACGTAGTTCCACTCGTCGACTATCGCAGCAACCATCTGTCCTCGCGATCGTCACCAGCGCGAAGATTCGTTGGACGTGATGGCTGTGCGCGCGGAGAGTGGACCGTACCCGCCCGCACCTCCTCCAGCCGAACGGACTCCTGCCGCATGGCCACGCCGACGCGCGTCCGCACCCCGTCCCACTCCCCCACCGCCCGGCCCACCGCACGCCCCGCCACCGGTTCGCGCCGGCACGGCATCGGCTTCTGGATCGTGGCGCTCGCCTTCCTCACGTCGATGGCGTTCTCGACGGTGCCCACCCCGCTGTATCCGCTGTACGAGGAGCGGGACGGCTTCTCGACCTTCATGGTCACCGTCGTCTTCGCGGTGTACGCGGTGGGTGTCGTCGTCAGCCTGCTGCTGGCCGGGCACGTGTCGGACTGGGTGGGGCGCAAGAAGATCCTGCTGCCGGCGCTCGGCCTCGAGTTCGTCGCCGCCCTGCTGTTCCTGTCGAGTCCGGAGCTTCCGGTGCTGCTCGTCGCCCGGTTCGTGAGCGGTCTCGGCATCGGCATGCTCAGTGCGACGGCCACCGCCCACCTGGCCGAACTGCACGGCGCGCACCGTCCCGCCGCATCGCCGGGGCGGTTCGAGACGGTGTCGACGGCCGCCAACATCGGCGGACTCGGCCTCGGCCCGCTGGTCTCGGGATTCCTCGCGCAGTACGTGACGGCTCCGCTGCGGCTGCCGTATCTCGTGTTCGCCGTCCTCCTCGCCGTCGTGGCGGTGGCCCTGTCCCGCACTCCGGAGACCGTGCGCGAGCTGCCGGTCAGGCCGCGCTACCGGCCGCAGCGGGTGAGCGCCGACCATGGCGACCGGGCCGGGTATGTGGCCGCGGCGGCGGGCGCGTTCGCGTCCTTCGCGGTGTTCGGCCTGTTCTCGTCGATCGCCGCCGGGTTCGTCGCACACGCTCTGCACCACCCGTCGCACCTCCTGGCCGGGGCGATCTCGTTCCTGGTGTTCGGGGGCGCGGCCCTCGCCCAGATCCTCACCAACCGCCTCGCGCCGCGGGCGAAGTCGACGCTGGGGCTGCTCGCGGAGGGCGCGGGCTTCGTCACGCTCGTCGTCGGGATGCACACCGCCGACCTCGCCACGTTCCTGGTGGGTGGTGCGGTCGCGGGCGTCGGGGCGGGGCTGCTGTTCAAGGCGGCGGTCGGGACCGTGGTCGCGATGGCGGCTCCCGAGCGGCGCGGCGAGGCGCTCGCGGGCCTGTTCCTCGTCGCCTACTTGGGACTGAGCGGCCCGGCCGTCGCCCTCGGTGTCGCCACGCTCTCGCTCACGGCGACCTCGGCGATGACCTGGTTCGCCGTGGCCCTCTTCGCCCTCCTGGCGACGGTCGCCGTGCTCAACCGCCGCTCGCACGGCGGTCGTTGACCGTCGCACGCACGACAGACCTTGACCGTCGCTCGAACGGCAGGCGTTGCGCGACGCCACGACACCACCGGCGCCACCCACCGCGCAGCGACGCAGATCACATCGGCCAACCTCTTGACGCCTCCACGTTCAAACCGGTTTAGTCAACGCCGTTCGGCCGTTCAAACCGGTTTGAACGTCCATCCGGAGGCCGCCCTCAAGGAGTTGCGCACGCATGGCCCGCAAGCCCACCATCGCGGACGTCGCACGCCACGCCGGGGTCTCCCGCGCCACCGTCTCCTTCGCCCTCAACGACCGCCCCGGCATCGCGGAGGACACCAAGGCCCGCGTGCTCGCGGCGGCCGCCGACCTCGGGTGGACGCCGAGCCGCCAGGCCCGCGCCCTCTCGCTCGGCAAGGCAGGGGCGTTCGGCCTCGTCCTGACCCGCGAACCGGAACAGATCGGGGCAGATCTCTTCTTTCCGGCATTCATCGCGGGCGTCGAGGCCGTCATCGGGCAGCGCGGCGACGGCCTGATGGTGCACGTGACCACGCCGGAGAAGGAGCAGGGCGTGTACGAGCGCCTCGCGGCCGAGCGCCAGGTCGACGGCGTACTGCTCACGGACCTCCGGCACGACGACCCGCGCCCTCCGCTGATGCGCCGGCTCGGCCTGCCCGCCGTGGTGGTGGGCCAGCCCGAGTGGGGCGGCGGCCTGCCCACGGTCAGCCTGGACGACGAGCCCGCCTACTCCGCCGCGGTCCGCCGCCTCGCCGACCTCGGCCACCGGCGCATCGCGCACGTCGAGGGGCCCCACGAGTTCCGGCACGCACACCGGCGCCGCCTCGCCTGGGAGCAGGCGCTGCGCGACCTGGGCCTGCCCGAGGGCCCGGTACTGCCCGGCGGGTTCAGCGCCGAGGGCGGTGCCCGGGCCACCCGTGAGCTGCTCGCGCTCGACACCCCGCCGACCGCGATCGTCTACGGCAACGACCTGGCCGCGATGGCCGGGCTCTCGGTCGCCCAGGAGCTGGGTGTCCCGGTCCCCGAGCGGCTCTCGGTCGTCGGCTACGACGACGCGCCCCTGACCCGCTACAGCTATCCGCCGCTCTCCTCCGCCCGTGCGGACGCCCGCGGTTGGGGCGAGGCCGCGGCCCGCGCCCTGGACGCGGTGCTCGCCGGGGACGAGGGCGCGGCGCACGTGGCGCTGCCGCCCGCCGAGTTCATTCCCCGTGCGTCGATCGGTCCCGCCCCGCGCGACTGAGTCCGCACGACAGAGCGACAAAGCGATGGAGCAACAGGCTTCGGCCGCGCCGTGCGCGGACCGGGAATTGCGCACGGCGACGAGGCCGCGCGTGAACAGTTCGGAGATCATCATGCTGAGGAGAACGGCGTCCTCGCTGCTCGTGCTCGCGCTCGCGGGAGCGGCGACAGCCTGCGGCCGGGCCGCCCCCGACGCGAACGTCGCCGCCGACGCGCGCGGACCGATCACGGTCTGGCTGTCCAACAACGCCCAAGAGGTGCAGTGGGGCAAGCAGATGGTGGCCGCGTGGAACAAGCGCCATCCCGATCAGCACGTCACCGCCCAGCAGATCCCTGCGGGCAAGACGTCCGAGGAGGCCATCAGCGCCTCGATCATCGCGGGCACGTCGGCCTGCCTGGCCTTCAACACCTCGCCCGCGGCGGTGCCGACCTTCCAGAAGCAGAACGGGCTCGTCCCGCTGGACGACTTCCCCGGCGGCACGTCGTACGTCACCGGGCGCAGCGGCGGCCTCGCCGACCAGTACAAGTCGCCGGACGGCAAGTTCTACCAGCTGCCCTGGAAGAGCAACCCGGTGATGATCCTCTACAACAAGAAGCTGTTCAAGGAGGCCGGCCTCGATCCGGAGCACCCGAAGCTCGCCACGTACAAGGAGTTCCTGAAGACCTCCCGCACGCTGGTGCACAGCGGCGCCGCGAAAGCGGCGATCTGGCCCTCGCCGTCCAGTGACTTCTTCCAGCCCTGGTACGACTTCTATCCCGCGTTCGCCGCGCAGAGCGGCGGAAAGCAGCTGATCGAGGACGGCAAACCGCAGTTCGACTCCGCGGCCGGGCGCCAAGTGGCGTCCTTCTGGCGGGAGTTGTACGCGGAGAAGCTGGCGCCGCAGGAGGCGTATCCGGGCGACGCCCTCAACGACGGGAAGGCCGCGATGGCCACCGTCGGGCCGTGGGCCGTCTCCGCGTACAAGAACGCCGTGGACATCGGTGTCGCGCCGGTCCCCACCTCCGACGGCAGCAGCGGCAAGCACTCGTTCAGCGACGAGAAGTCGGTGGCGATGTTCAGCGCGTGCAAGAACCGGGGCACGGCCTGGGACCTGCTGAAGTTCGCGACGTCGAGCGCGCAGGACGGCAGGTTCCTGGAGACGACCGGCCAGATGCCGATGCGCGAGGACCTGACGAAGCGCTACGCCGACTACTTCGCCGAGCACCCCACGTACAAGGCCTTCGCCGACCAGGCGGAGCGCGTCGTCGAGGTGCCGAACGTGCCGGGTTCGGTCGACATCTGGCAGGCCTTCCGCGACGAGTGGACGAAGTCGGTCGTCTTCGGCCGCGAATCCACAAGCGCGGGTCTGCGCAACGCCTCGTCCGAGATCACCGACCTGCTGAACGAGTACGGAGACGCGTCATGAGCGTGAACATCGAGAAGGGCTCCCAGCGATCCCGGATCGGCACCCTGTTCGTCTCCCCGTACGTGCTGTTCCTGCTCGTCGTCTTCGCGATCCCGCTGGTCTACACGGTGTGGATGTCCTTCCACCGCTTCTACTTCACGGCTCCCGGCACGGACGTGGACGCGCCGTGGGTGGGCCTGTCCAACTACAAGGACGTGTTCACCGACCCGGTGGTCGGCCAGGCGTTCCTCAACATCCTGATCTTCCTGGTCATCAACGTGCCGCTGACCGTGGGCCTCTCGCTGGTCCTGGCCGCCGCGCTGAACGCGAAGATGCGAGGGCGGGCGTTCTTCCGCGCCGCGTTCTACCTCCCGTACGTGACCGCGAGCGTCGCGCTCGTCGCGGTGTGGCAGTTCCTCTTCGGCCAGGACGGCTTCGTCAACCATCTGCTCGGCTCGCACGCACCGGACCCGTCGTGGCTGGTCAACACGCATCTCGCGATGCCGATGATCGCCGTCTTCGTGACCTGGAAGCAGCTCGGCTTCTTCGTGATGCTGTACCTGGCCGCACTTCAGAACGTCGGCAAGGAACTGTACGAGGCGTCCGCGATGGACGGCGCCGGCAAGGTGCGGCAGTTCTTCTCGGTGACCGTGCCGGGCGTGCGTCCCGCGACGACGCTGGTCGTCATCTACGCGATCATCACCGGCGCCAACATGTTCAGCGAGCCCTACCTGCTGACCGGGGGCGGCGGCCCGGACCACGCGTCCACGTCGCCGGTGCTGCTCATGTACCAGAAGGGCATCGAGCAGGGGCACCCCGATGTCGCGGCCGCGCTCGGCGTCGTCCTCATCGCCTTCGTCATGGTCGTCTCGCTCGCCGCCCGCAAGCTCACCGAGAGGGGCAACTGACATGAGTGCCACCACTCCCGCGCCCGGCCGCCGCGTCGGCGGGAAGGCCCTGCGCTACGTGCTGCTGTCGCTCGGCGCGGTCGTCTTCCTGTTCCCCTTCTACTACATGGTCGTCGGCTCGCTGCGGAAGGTCACGGCCGGCGATCTGTCGGCGGCCGTCCCCTCCGGCCTGACCGGCGCCAACTACGCGGCGATCAACAGCACGATCTCGCTGGGCCGTTCGCTGCTCAACTCCGGGATCATGACGATCGGCGTCCTCATCTGCACGCTGGTCTTCGGTGTGCTCGCCGGATACGCGCTCGCCGTGCTGAAGTTCCGCGGCAAGGGCGCGGTGTTCGGGGCGCTGCTCCTCGTGCAGATGGTCCCGTTCCAGCTCCTGACGCTGCCGCTGTACGTCCTCGTGGTCCGCGACTACGGGCTCGGCGACAACTACTTCGGCATGATCCTGCCGTTCGCGATCAACTCCACGGCCGTCTTCCTGTTCCGGCAGTTCTTCTCGCAGATGCCGCAGTCCCTCTTCGAAGCGGCGCGCATCGACGGCGCGAGCGAGCTGCGGATCCTGTGGAAGATCGCGCTGCCGATGGCCAAGCCGGCCATCCTGACCGTGCTGCTCCTGACGTTCATCGGGCCGTGGAACGAGTTCCTGTGGCCGTTCCTCGTCACCAAGAACGCCGACATGCAGCCCCTCGCGGTCTCCCTCGCGAGCTTCCTGTCAAATCTTCAGGGCACGGTCGCCAACCCGGCCGGCGCCCTGCTGGCCGGCGCGTGTGTGCTGGCTCTCCCCGCGGTGGTCCTGTTCCTCGTGTTCCAGCGCCACTTCACCTCCACCGACATCGACTCCGCTACCAAGGGCTGAATCCGCACATGAGCAATCCCACCGACGACACTGCCACCACGATCCCCTACCGCATGGTCCGCAAGGGCGTGGTCATGTCGCCCCTCGCCGGTGAGGCGAACGAGGTCGAGGGCGTCCTCAACCCTGCCGCAGGACGCACCCCCGACGGCACACTGCACCTCCTCCCCCGCCTCGTCTCCGAAGGCAACGTCTCCCGCGTCGGCCTCGCCGAGGTCACCTTCGACGAGCAGGGCGTGCCGAACGGTGTCGAGCGCCGCGGCGTCGTCCTCGCCCCCGACGAGGGCTGGGAGCGCGGCAAGAACAACGCGGGCGTCGAGGACCCCCGCATCACCTGGGTCCCCTCGCTCGGCAAGCACGTCATGTCGTACGTCGCCTACGGCCCGCTCGGCCCGAAGCCCGCGCTCGCCGTCTCCGAGAACCTCACCGACTGGACGCGCCTCGGCCCGATCCAGTTCGCGTACCAGACCGACCTCGACACCGACCTCAACCTCTTCCCGAACAAGGACGTCGTCCACTTCCCGGAGCCGGTCCCGGCCCCCGACGGCGAGCTGTCGTACGCGATGCTGCACCGCCCGATGTGGGACCTCGGCTGGTTCCGCGAGGGCGAGGGCGTGCACCTGCCCGCCGGTGTCACCGACGAGCGGCCCGGCATCTGGATCTCGTACGTGCCGGTCAAGGAGGTCGAGGCCGACATCCGCGCCCTCGTCCGCCCGCGACAGCACACGCTCGTCGCGCTCTCCGAGTACGAGTGGGAGTCCCTGAAGATCGGCGGCGGCCCGGCCCCGATCCGCGTGCCCGAAGGCTGGCTGCTCATCCACCACGGCGTCTCCGGCACCATCGAGGACCCCTGGGCGCAGAACCAGAAGGTGTCGTACGCGGCCGGCGCGATGATCCTCGACCCGGCCGACCCGTCGAAGATCCTCGCCCGCTCCGACCAGCCGCTGATGGCCCCCGAGACCGAGGAAGAGATGTCCGGCACCGTCCCGAACGTCGTCTTCCCGACGGCGATCGAGGAGATCGACGGCGAGCTGTACGTCTTCTACGGCATGGCCGACGCGCACATCGGCGTGGCCCTCCTGGAGCGCACCGCATGACACCCCCTCCCCTGGGTGTCGGCCTGGTCGGCTGCGGCGGCTTCGCCGAGTTCGTCCTGGACGCCGTCGCCGGACTGCCGGGCCTGCGCCTGGTGGCGGTCGCCGACCCGTCGCGCGAGCGGGCTTCACGGCTCGCCGCGCGGCACGGTGTCCCTGCACTCGACTCGCTCGACGAACTGCTCGAACGGGACGACGTGGCGGCGGTGTTGATCGCCACGCCGCCCGCCACCCATGCCGCGATGGCCACCCAGGCGCTGCGTGCGGGACGCCATGTCTTCTGCGAGAAGCCGCTCGCCACCACGACGGAGGACGCGGCATCCGTCGCCGACGAGGCGCGCCGCGCAGGGCGTGTCCTGGTCGTGGACCATGTGCTGCGCTACAACCCGCTGCTGCGGGCGGTCCAGCGGCTGACGGAGCGGAAGCTGCTCGCGCCCGTCCGCCGGTTCCTGTTCGAGAACGACGCCGCCGACGAGGACCTGGGCCCCGACCACTGGTTCTGGGACCCGGCGCACTCCGGTGGCATCTTCGTCGAGCACGGCGTGCACTTCTTCGACGCGGCGCGGGCGCTGCTCGGCACGGACCCGGTGAGCGTGCGAGCGACGGCGGTGGCGCGGCCGGACGGGCCGGTCGACATGGTGAGCGCGGATGTCGTGCACCCCGGCGGCGTCCTCGCCTCCCACCTGCACTCCTTCACCCACGCCCACCGCGCCGAGCGTCAACTCATGCGCTTGGACCACGGGTTCGAGGAGACGCGGATCACCGGCTGGATCCCCGCCTACGCGGAGATCTCGGCGTGGACCGACGAGGCGGGCGCCCGCCGCTGGGAGCAACTGCCGCTCCAGCTCGGCCCGTTGCTGACGGTCGAGGGGTTCCGGCCGCACGGCGACGAACAGCTCACCGTCCACGTCGAACGCGACGCGGGACCGGCCACTCCCGCCCGTGGACGCGGTGAGCGGCGCACCGCGCCGCACCACGTCCACGCGGTCATCGACCTCGGTGGCGAGGCCCGCAAGCCGTATGTGTACGCGCAGAGCGTGCGCGCCGCGATGGCCGACCTCGTACGGGCGGTGCGCGAAGGCACACCGCCGGCGGCGGACGCCCGCAGCGGCTTCGGCGCGGTGGCGGTCGCCGAGGCGGCCACGGTCGCCGCCGCGACGGGCCGCGAACAGTCGGTCCTCCCCTCGTTCCCATGGGCTTCGGAAGGTGTCGTCGCATGAGCTGGTGGCAGGACATGGTCTGCTACGAGGTGTATCCGCGGGCCTTCGCCGACTCCGACGGCGACGGCGTCGGGGACCTTCGCGGGCTGACCCAGCGCCTCGAACACATCAAGGACCTGGGCGCCGACGCGGTGTGGTGCACGCCGTTCTATCCGTCGCCGCTGGCCGACGGCGGCTACGACATCGCCGACTACACGGGCGTGGCCCCGGACCTGGGGACGACGGCCGACGTCGACGAACTCACCGCCCGCGCCCACGCCTTGGACCTGAAGTTCATCGTCGACCTCGTCCCGAACCACACCTCCGACCGGCACCCCTGGTTCCTGGAGGCGCTGGCCGCCGGGCCCGGTTCGGCGGAGCGGGAGAGGTATCTGTTCCGGCCGGGCCGGGGCACGGACGGTGAACTGCCGCCCAACGACTGGCAGTCGGCGTTCGGCGGACCCGCCTGGACGCGGGTCGCGGACGGCGAGTGGTACTGCCACCTGCACGCGGCCGAGCAACCGGATCTCAACTGGCGCAATCCGAAGGTGCGCGACGCCTTCGCCGACGTGCTGCGGCACTGGCTCGACCGGGGCGTGGACGGGTTCCGGGTGGACGTGGCGCACGCCCTGTTCAAGGCGGAGGGCCTGCCCGACGCGGGCCCGGGGCAGCACACCGACCCGCTGCGCAACCACCTCATGCCCTATTACGACCAGGAGGAACTGCACCCGCTCTACCGCGAGTGGCGGACCCTCCTCGACACGCACCCCGCGCCGCCGGGTGCGGTGGCGCCCGAGGACCGGGTGATGGTCGCGGAGTCGGCGGTCTTCGACCCCGCCCGGCTCGGGCGCTACATCCGCCCCGACGAGATGCACCAGGCCTTCAACTTCGCCTTCCTGGAGGCCGCTTGGGACGCGGCGGAGCTGCGCGAGGTGATCGACGGTTCGTTCGCGGTGCCCGGTTCCGCGGTGACCTGGCTGCTCTCCAGCCATGACGCGCCGCGACCCGTCACCCGGCACGGCTCCCTGGCGCGCGCCCGTGCGGCCGCGCTGTTGATGCTGGCGCTGCCCGGGTCCGCGTACCTCTACCAGGGCGAGGAGCTGGGTCTTCCGCAGGCGTTCGTGCCCGACGCCCGCATCCTCGACCCGCTGTGGGAACGTTCCGGGCACACCGAGCGGGGCCGTGACGGCGCGCGCGTCCCGCTGCCCTGGTACGGCACTGCGGCGCCGTACGGCTTCAGCACCGCGGCGCCCAAGGCGACCTGGCTGCCCCAGCCCGACGACTGGGCGCCGCTCACGGTGGCCGCGCAGCAGGCGGACCCGGGCTCGACGCTCGCCCTGTACCGGCGGGCGCTTCGGCTGCGCCGCACCCACCCGGCACCGGATCCCGCGGCGCCCCCGCAGTGGCTCTCCGCGCCCGGCGCGTCCCATCTCGCGTTCCGCCGCGGGAACTTGGTGTGCGTGGTGAACCTGGGCGAACACCCGCTCCCTCTCTCTACGCTCGGCCTCACCGGCGCTCCGCTCCTCACCAGCGGGCCCCTCACGGCGGGCGCGCTGCCGAAGGACACGGCCGTGTGGCTGGTGTCACCGGCCTGAGCGTGGACGGCGACGGCGTGATGGGGCGGCGGGCTCAGCCGGCCGTGGCGGGCTCGGCCGCGCCCCGTCGCGCCCGCCACACCACCGGCCACCCGACCGCGACCACCGCGAGCACGACCGCCTGCCCGGTTCCGAGGCCCTCGGACACCGACGGCCCCTGGCCCACGGTCAGCAGACCGGCCACCACGAGGGCCGGCAGCACGGCTCCCGCCGTCCACCGCCACCCTCGACCGGAGACCGCCGCGCACACCGCCGCGGTGAGCAGGATCAGCGCGACGACGGCGCCGAGCAGCATCCGCGCGGGCCCCGGCAGGGCGCCGTCCGCGTCGGCCACCGCCCTGCCGAGCACGGCCGCGAGCGCCGCCACGGCCCCCGCGAACAGGCAGTGCAGCGGCAGCACCAGGTGCACGGGGAGCGCCTCCGGGACCAGCAGCGGCAGCCCGTGCGCGCCACCGAGCAGCGCCAGCACCCACACGAGGACGAGGATGGCGAAGGCGCCGACTGCGACGATTCGCACCGAGCCGTTCCACTCCGCCTCCCCGGCGGCGTCGACGGACTGGACGAGTCCTTCGCCGAGGACGATCAGCACGAACAGTCCGAGGCGCTCGGAGAGATGCGTGACGTCCGCGGTCACCAGTTCGGGTTTCGTCAGGGCGCGGCGGCCGCGCTCGCCGATGTCGTGGGCGGGGTGCCCGGCACCACTCCTGCGCTCCTCCTGTTCAAGGCGCCGTTGCACACGTTGCTTGGCCGTGTCCCAGCGTTCGTCGACCGCATCCTGCATCGCGTCGCGCGAGACCCTCACCATGACGAACACGTCGATGGCAAGCCCCAGCGCCCACAGCCAGAGCCGCGCGTCCCCGCCCACCCACAGCGACACGATCCACGGCACGAGCCCGCCGCTGAGCTGGAGGATCGGCAGATCGACGATCACCCGTCCCGGCCGGTTCGCCGCGCGGGAGGCGATGACGCGCACCACCACGTAGGCGAGGGCGAACGCGAACGCCTTCTCGTCCGACTCCCGCACCCCCGGCACGGCCGCGGCCATCACGGCCATCCCGAACATGGCGACGATGACGACGAGCGTGCGCGCCCGGTCCTGGGCCACGTTCCCGTACATCGTGAACATCACCCAAGTGAGCCAGAACGCCAGGAACAGCAGGCCGTACTCGCCCAGCGCCGCCCAGGTCGGCCCGGTGTGCAGCAGATGGGACAGCTGCCCCACCCCCGCGACGACGATCAGATCGAAGAACAGTTCCAGCCAAGAGGCGTGGCGTTCGGGGACGGGTTCGTCCACTGCGTCGAGAGAATCCGGCATAGCGGAATTATCTACACAATGGGCGCTCTTGACGTGGATCCCCGCGCGCAGCAACCTCACACGCGTTCCGGCATGTGCCAACTGCGAAGTCCGCCCCCGACACGGCAGTCATGGCCAAACCTTCACGGAGTGAGGCCAAAGGATTGATGAATCCGCTGACCAGACAGGGCAGTTGACGTATGGTCACCCAATGGACGGAGCGCAGTGGTTGGCCTCCTGTCACCGAAAGCCGAGCGAGGCATATGCCGCATGGGAGCAGTCGCCGTTTCTGGCGAAGCTCCCGGCGGGCCGCGACTGGGACGCATTACGCGTGCAGCAGCCGCTCGGTCTGACGGTGCTGTGGGAGCTGGGCGAGGAGGCGGACGCCGTGCCGGTGCTCGAGGAGCACGCCAAGCCGCGCCCGGTGTTCTACATCCTCACGCGCCCCGACCCGACGGGCGCCTCGGTGGCCTGGCCGGAGACGGAGGACGTGCGGTTGCTCACCGCGGGTGAGGACCTGTGCATGCCGTCCCCGGACGCCGACGGCATCACGGGCGTGCGCCACCACTCGTTCCTGTGGCGCACCCCGCCGGACGGCAGCGGCAAGCTGGTCGACCCCGAGCTCCTGCGCACCGCCCTCAAGTCGGCCCTCGATCCCGCCCGGCAGGCCGAGCGGATAAGGGCGGCCCGCGCCGTCTTCTGGGCGAGCAAGCGGCACAGCCACTGAGCCCCACCGCCTCTGGCCACCCGCGCGAAGGGCCGTCGCGGCAGACAACTGTACTGTGCACGGGTATCGGTTGTTCCAGGAAGGATGATCCGCCATCGTCACCAGCAAGACAGTGCAGATACCCACCGCGGACGGCCGGGCCGACGCCTTCGTCGCCTTCCCCGACGACGGCGCGCGGCACCCGGGCGTACTGCTCTACATGGACGCCTTCGGCGTGCGGCCCGTGATCGAGGAGCTGGCCCGCGAGCTGGCCGGGCACGGCTACTACGTGCTCGTGCCCAACGTCTACTACCGGCGCGGGGCCTCGCCCGTCGTCGAGATTCCCGAGCACATCAGTGAGGAGAACCGGCCGGAGGTCATCGGCCGGCTGACGCCGCTGCTCCAGGAGCACACCGCCGAGCGCGCCCTGAGCGACGCCGAGGCCTTCGTCGACTACCTCTGCGCCCAGCCCGAGGTCGCCGAGGGCCCGATCGGCACGACCGGCTACTGCATGGGCGCCGCCCTGGCGCTGCGCACCGCGGCGGCCCGTCCCGACCGGGTGGGCGCCGTCGCCGGATTCCACCCCGGCATGCTCGTCACCGACGCCCCCGACAGTCCGCACCTCGCTGTCGGCAAGGTCACCGCCCGTGTGCACCTGGGGCTCGCCGAGGGCGATCTGAAGCCCGAGGCCGTCGCCGAGCTCAACAGCTCCTTCGAGGCCGCCGGGGTCGAGCACTCCATCGAGCTCTACCCCGGCAGCGTCCACGGCTTCACGATGGCCGACACCTCCGCCTTCTCCGCGGAGGCGCTGAAGCGCCACTGGGACCGGCTGCTGCCGCTCCTCGACGGCGCCCTGCGGACCGGCTGAGAGCTACGCGCCACATGGGGCGCGGCGTCCGCTTCGTGCAGACGTCGTCGGTGCCGCCGCGCCCTCTCTCAGTACCCCTCCGCCGACCCCAGATACTGCTCCGCGAACGCCGTCGCCGCCGCCCGCGACGTGAACAGGCGGCGCAGCCGGGCCAGCGTCGTGCCCGTGCGGAACGGGTCGCCGAACGACGCGCCGTGGTAGACCTCCGACAGCCACTGCGAGAACTCCTGGTAGTCCCACACGCGCCGCAGACATGCCTCGCCGTACCCCTCGAGACCACTGCTGTCGCCCGCCGCGTGCGCCACGATCGCGTCCGCGAGGTGGAACGCGTCGTACAGGGCGAGGTTGAGGCCCTTGGCCGCGATGGGGGCGACCAGGTGGGCGGCGTCCCCGGCCAGGAAGAGGCGCCCGTACGTCATGGGTTCGGTGACGTAGTCGTGCATGTCGAGGACGCGTTTCTCGATCAATTCGCCCTCGGTGAGCGGCGCGGCGCCCTCTGCGGCGAGTCGCTTGCGCAACTGCGTCCACACCCGCTCGTGCGACCAGCTCTCCGGGTCGTCGCCGGGCGCGCACTGCAGGTAGTAGCGGGTGAGATCGGGGCTGCGCGGCATCTGCCCGGCGAAGCCCTCCTCGTGCATGCCGAACAGCACACGGTCCGTCGACGGCGGCGCCTGGGCGAGCAGCGCCACCCAGCCGATGCCGTAGTCGTGCCGCGCGACGCGGACCCGGCCGGCGGGCAGCGCCTCGCGCGTCGCCCCACGGGCCCCGTCGCACCCGGCGACGAACTCGCAGTGCAGCACCCGCCGTTGACCGGTGTCGCCGCAGGTGTACGAGACCGAGGGGCGCTCTCCCTCCAGGTCGTGGAGGCGTACGTCGCGGACACCGAAGCGGATGTCGCCGCCGCGCACGTCGGCGTACTCCCGCACCAGGTCGGTCACGAGCAGCGGCTGGGGGTAGACGAAGTGGTGCTGCCCGGTCAGTTCGGTGTAGCCGAAGCGGTGCCGCTCACCCGCGAAGCGGAACTCGCACTCCGTGTGCCGCTCCGCGCCCTTGAGCAACTGCGCGGCGAGGCCACGCCGGTCGAGGGCGCGCACCGCCCACTCCTCGATGACACCGGCCCGCGGCCGCCGCTCGATGAACGTACGGCTCTCGCACTCCAGGACCACGCAGCCGACGCCCGCGGCCCGCAGAATGTTCCCGACGGTGAGTCCGGCGGGGCCCGCACCGACGATCACCACCGAACTCCGCTCCGGCGCAGGCGTGTTGGGGTGCGTCATGTCCGTCATGTGACTCATTATTGCCCGACGGGTGACCTGGACTGCTGACGGTCACGATCCCAGGTCGACCGGGATACCCGTCCCCCGCTCCCCCGCCAGGTCGATCAGCATCCGTGCGACGGCCAGGTCCTGGAGGCCCACGCCCACCGAGTTGAACAGCGTCAGCTCCGTGTCGGTGGTGCGGCCCGGGGCCCGGCCGGTGAGGACGTCGCCGAGTTCGACGCGGAAGTCGTCCTCGCTCAGGGCTCCTTCGGCGAGCGGGACGAGGACCTCACCGGACTTGGCCCGTGCCGTGTCGTAGGCGTCGACGACGACGCGGCAGCGCACGACGGCCTCGGTGTCGAGTTCGCGGTGGTCGGGCCTGGGCGGGGCACCGACCGCGTTGATGTGCTGCCCCGGGCGAAGCCAGGCGCCGCGGACCACCGGTTCGCGGGACGGGGTGAGGGTGCACAGCACGTCGGCCGCCTCGGTCACGGCGCGCGGCTCGTCCAACGCCTTGGCGGGGAGCCCGAGTTCGGCGGTGATCCAGGCCGCGAGGGCGTGGGCGCGCTCCGGGGTGCGGCCCCACAGGACGACCTGCTCGTAGGGGCGGCCGGGGAGCAGTGCGCGAGCGTGCGCGCGGGCCAGGGGTCCGGTGCCGATGAGGCCGAGGGTCGTCGCGTCGGTGCGGGCGAGGGCGCGGGTGGCGACGGCGGTGGCGGCCGCGGTGCGTACGCGGGTGAGTTCGGCGCCGTCCAGAAGCGCCGCGCAGGCGCCGGTGTCGGCGTCCATCGCGAGCACGGTGGACCGCTGCACGGGCAGTCCCGCCGCACGGTTGCCGGGGAGGTCGGCGAGGAGCTTCACGGTGGCGAGCCGGTCGGAGGCCGATGCGGCGGCCATCGCGACGAACGCGCCGTCGCCGTCCGGGAGGCGCATGGCGGGCGGCGCGGGCAGCACGGCCCGGCCGTGCGCGAGGTCGCGGTGGGCGCGCGCCACGGCCGCCTCCACCGCCTCGGCCCGGTCGGCCAGCAGGGCGCGGATGGTGGAGCGGGTGAGGATCAGGGTCATCGTGCGGGGTCTCCTCGACGAGGTACGGGTGCGGGCGGGGTGTGCGGGTCAACTGCCGCGTACGAAGGGGGTGGTGAGCCCGGACGGGGCGCGGCTGCGGCCCACGAGTCCGCTCACGGCGAGGAGGGCGAACACGTACGGCAGGGTGGTCAGGAGCGGCGCCGACAGGTGCAGACCGAGCGCGGGCGCCGCGAACTGGAGGGACTGGGCGAGCCCGAAGACGAGGCAGGCGAGCAGGGTCGGCCAGGCGCGCCAGCGGCCCGCGATCACGGCGACGACCGCGAGGTAGCCGATGCCGCCGGTGATGTTGTCGCTGAAGGCGTGCACCTCGGCCAGGGCGAGCTGGGCACCGGCGAGGGCGGCGGTGGCGCCGGTGAGGAGCACGGTCGCGTACCGGACCGTACGGACGGGCAGTCCGCAGCGGTCGGCGGTTCCGGCGTCCTCGCCCACCGCGTCGACGATGAGCCCCCATGTCGTACGACGGCTCAATGCGAGGGCCAGCACGGCGGTGACGGCGAGCGCCGCGTATCCGAGCAGGGTCTGCTCGAACAGGGCCGGGCCGAGTACGGGGATGCGGTGCAGTCCGGGGACGGGCAGCGGATCGAAGCCGGGCAGCGCGTTCTGCCGCGCGTCGTCGCCGAACAGCAGCCGGGATCCGTACGTCGTGGCGCCGAGCGCGAGGGCGTTGGCGGTGATGCCGGTGACGATCTGATCGGCGCGCAGGGTGACGCTGAGCAGTGCCTGGAGCGCGGCGAAGAGGAGTCCCGCGCCGAGTGCGGTCAGCACGCCGATGCCCGCGCTGCCTGAGGCGTACGCTCCGGCGGCGCCCGCGAAGGCGCCGGTGAGCATCATGCCTTCGACGGAGAGGTTCAGTACTCCGGCGCGTTCGCTGAGGAGTTCGCCGGAGGAGGCGAGCAGCAGCGGCAGCGCCATCCGGACGCCACCGGAGGCGAGTTCGTCGACGACGGCGCTCATGACGGGCTCCCGGGGCGGCGGTGGGTGATCAGCATGGCTGCGGCGACGCACAGGACGAGCACGCTCTGCACGATCTGTACGGTCGACGCGGGTACCTGGGCGGCGAGTTGCAGGTTGATGCCGCCGCTGGTGAGGAAGCCGAAGAGGAGACTCGCGGCGGCGACGGCGGTGAAGGAGCCGCGGGCCAGCAGCCCGACGACGAGGCCCGAGAAGCCGTAGCCGGAGGAGAAGTGTTCGGCGAGGACGTACGGGGCGGTGGCGACGAGGGAGGCGCCCGCGACGCCCGCGAGGCCGCCCGCGAAGGCGAGGCCGCCGCCTTCGAGCCGGCCCACGGGCAACCCGAGCCTGGCCGACGCGGCGGGCGAGTGCCCGACGGCGGTCAGGCGTAGTCCGACGGCAGTGTGCCGCAGCACGATGCCCGTGGCCACGGCGAGGACGGCGGCGATGACGACGACGGCCGTCGCGGGTGACTCGACGCCGCCGATCAGGGGCAGTTGGGCGCCGGCCGGCAGCGGAGCCGACTGCGGCAGCGTCTCGGAGGAGGTGACGGGCTGTCGCAGCAGCGCCTCTTCGTGCACGGCGACGGCGACCATGCCGATGCCCACGAAGTTGAGCAGCAGCGTGGTGATCACCTCGCTGGTGCCGCGCCGCACCTTGAACCATGCGGCGATACCCGCCCATCCGGCCCCGGCGAGGAACCCGGCCGCGAGGATCAACGGCACTCCGAGGACGCCCGGTGTGCCTGCGGGAAGAGCGAGCCCGGTGGCGGCGGCCGCGACGCCGCCCGCGCACAACTGGCCCTCGCCGCCGACGTTCACGAGCCCTGCGCGGTGGGCGACGGTGAACCCGGTGGCGATGAGGGCGAGCACGGCGGCGGAGTTGAGGGAGCTGCCGACGGCGTACGCCGAGCCGAACATGCCCTCGTTGAGCGCGGCCCAGGCGACGGCCGGGTCGGCGCCCGCGCCCACGACAAGCACGAGGCCCACTCCGACGGCGAAGAGTCCGGCGTACGCGGCGACGGACACGGGGTGCCGGGCCAGGCCGCGCAGCCGGACGGCGTCACGGCCGGGCCCGGTGCGGGCGGCGGAGGGCGGCGGGGCCGCCGGGGGCGGTGGCGTGGCGGTGACGGGCAGGGGCATGGCGGTCCTTGAGCGGGTCGGGGTCCGGATGGGCCGGTGGCGGAGTGGGGGCGCGTGTGTATGAAGGAGGGAGGGGCGGCGGGGCGCGGTGCGCGTGAAGGACCCGAGGCGCCGTGCGTCGATCCACTGAGCTGCGGAAACCGACCGCCCCCTCGCCGCGCGGACCGTGGCGTCAGACTCCCGCCCGAGTACCCGCGCCCACGTCGGCGCCCACCATCAGCTCCCCGATCCGCTCCCGCGCGTCGGGGTCGCGTGGGTCGACGGGGCCCAGGAGGCGGCCTCGGTAGGCGATGAGGACGCGGTCGCACAGCGCCAGCAACTCGTCGAGTTCGGCGGAGACGACGAGCACGCCCGCACCGCGTCCGGCGGCTTCGCGGATGCGGCTGTGCACGGCGTCCACCGCGCCGATGTCGAGGCCGCGCGTGGGCTGCGCCGCGGCCAGGCAGACCAGCGGATCGAGCGCCAACTCCCTGGCCAGGACGACCTTCTGCTGGTTCCCGCCGGACAGCGACGCCATCGGCGCGTCGGGCCCGGCGGCGCGGACGGCATGGTCGGACAGGACCTCGGCCGTGGCGCGCGCGAGGGCGCCCCGGTCCAGGAGGAAGCCCAGCCTGCGGAACCGGCCGAGGCGCCCGAGGTGCAGGTTCTCCGCGACGGACAGCTGCGGGACGCACCCCTCGTGGTGCCGGTCCTCGGGCACCACTCCGAGACCCGCGCGGGTGCGGACCGCGGGCCCGGCCCCGGTCAGATCCCGGCCGCCGATCTCCACCCGGCCGCGCCCCGGCGCCCGGGAGCCGCCGAGGACGGCCATCAGCTCGCTCTGCCCGTTGCCCTCGACGCCGGCCACACCGACGATCTCGCCGTGCCCGACGTCGAGTGCGACCCCGTCGAGCGCGTACGTGCCGTCGGGGCGGCGCACGGTGATGTCGTGCAGGCGCAGGGCGGAGCCGGCCGGTGCGGCGCGCTCGTCCGGGGTGGCGGGCGCCGGGGCGCCGAGCCCGACCGCACCGGCCAGCGAGGCGTCGAGGGTGCCGGCGGCGCGGCCGATCATCATCGGGACGAGGCGTTCGGCGGGCAGCTCTGCGAGGCGGCCGCCGCCCGCGACCCGGCCGCCGCGCAGCACGGTCGCCGCGTCGCCCGCCCGCGCCGCTTCGCCGAGCTTGTGCGTGACGAGGACGACGGCGTGCCCGGCGTCCGCGATGCGGCGGCACGTGCCGAGCAGCGCGTCGGTCTCGGCGGGGCCGAGGACGCCGGTCGGTTCGTCGAGGACGAGGAGCCGCGGCTCGCGCAGCAGCGCCTTCACGATCTCGACGCGCTGACGTACGCCGACCGGCAACTCGCCCACCACGTCGTCGAGTTCGAGGTCGAGTCCGTACTCGTCACGGACCCGGGCGACACGGCGGTCCAGATCGGGCAGGCGCAGCAGGCGCAGGTTCTCGCCGACGGTGAGGGTCGCGACGAGGCTGAAGTGCTGGTGCACCATCGCGACCCCGGCTGCGAGCGCGTCGGCGGGACGGCGCGGCGCGTACTGCGCCCCGTACAGACGCAGACTGCCGCTGTCCGGGGTGAGCGAGCCGCCGACGGCGTGACACAGGGTGGACTTTCCCGCACCGTTCTCGCCGAGGACACAGTGGACGGTTCCGGCGTCGACGACGAGGCCGATGTCGTCCAACGCCCGTACTCCGCCGTAGGACTTGGTGAGTCCGGTGATCGCCAGTGCGGATGCCGCCGTCATCGGGTGGTGATCTTCCCGGATGTGATCTTCGCCTTCAGGTCGTCGAGCTTCTTGGTCACGGCCGGGTCGGCGTCCCCGCACAGCACGATGTCGTTGTGCGGCTCGTCGAAGGTGAGCCCGAAGTGCACGGACTCCGCCTTCCAACTCCCCCTCACCAGCTGGTCGGTGGCGTACTCGAGCTCGGCGCCGATGTCGGTCTCGACGTATCCGGCGTACGCCTTGTCGGTGCCGCACTCGTGGGCGACGGGGCCGCCGATGAGGGTGCCGCCGCGCCCCTTCGCGGCTTGGGCGACGCCCTTGTGGCCGAGGTTGAGGACCTGGCCGAGGACGTCGGCGCCCGCGCCGTAGTCGGCGAGGGCGGACTGCTTGGCCTTCGCGGCGTCGTTGAAGTCGCCCACGTACTGCGGCGTGAGGACCTTCACCTTCGGCTCGGCGGCCTTGGCGCCGTTCTCGAACTCCTTCGCCGCGTTGACGATGGCGGGCAGTTCGGCGCCGCCGACGAAGCCGACCGTGCCCTTCTTCGTCAGCAGTGCGGCCGCCGCGCCGGACAGGAACGCCGCCTGGGCCTGCTGCGGGTCGTACAGGGCGAGGTTCGCCGTGGGCTTGCCGTCGGCCGGGCCGCCGATCTCGGCGAACTTCACCTTGGGGAAGCGGGCGGCGACCTTGCGCACGTCGGCGTCGGTCTGGCCGCCGAGCGAGATGACGAGGTCGGAGGTGGTGGCGAAGCGGACGAGGGCCTGCTCGTAGTCGGCGGCCTGGACCTGCTCGACCTTGCTGAACGCGACCTTGCCCTTGTGCTCCTCGGCCGCGCGACGATAGCCGCGGTACGCCGACTCCATGAACCCGTCGTCGGAGAGCGAACCCGGGAACAGGACGCCGACCTTGAGATCGCCCGAGCCTGAGCCCGAACCGGAACCGCCGTCGCCGTCGCCGCTCTGCGCGGACGAGGCGCCGCCGCACCCGGTGAGCAGGACGAGACCGAGTCCGGCCGCGACGGCGCCCGCGCGACGTGGATGGGTGTGTGCCACTGAGATGCCTCCAGGGGAGGGGCCCGCGAGCCCGATAGTGGTATACCGTTACGCGCCCTCAGTCTGGGAGCCTTGTGTTGCCCACGTGTTAGCGGATGGTTAGCAGTACGCTCCCCCGCCGCCGGCCCGCTTACTGTGAGAGCGGTATCTGAGCGGAGGAAACCCTTGGTGACAGCGGCAGAGCCGGCGGGGCCGGGACGCGGATCGCTGCGCGACCGTGCGTACGACGCACTGCGCCGGCGCATCCTGGAGGCCGAACTCCAGCCGGGCGAACGGCTCGTGGAGCGTGACCTCGCGGCAGAACTCGACGTCTCCCGCATCCCCCTGCGCGAGGCGCTGCGCCGGCTTGAGGCGGACGGTCTTGTGCTGCTGGTGCCTCACCGGGGCGCGCTGGTCTCGCCGTTCACGCCGGCCGACGTCCGCGATCTGTTCGACGTACGGGAATCCCTCGAGTCGTTGGCGGCGCGGCTCGCGGCCGAGCGGTCGGACGGGGAGGGGCTCGCCCGCCTGGAGGCCCGCTTGCACGCCGCACGCGCCGCGACCCACGACCGGGACCGCGCCTCGATCGCCGCCGCGAACGCGGGATTCCACACGGACATCGTGGAGTTGGCCGCGAACCCGCTCCTGACGAGCATGATGCGTCCCTTGGCGGCGCGTACGCACTGGCTGTTCCGGCTCACCGCGCAGCGGGATCCGGCCCGGCAGTGCGCCGAGCACGAGGAGCTGTACGCGGCGATCGCGTCCGGGGACGCGGACCGGGCCGCCGACCTGGCCCTCGAACACGTCGCCGACGGCCGGGCCGAGTCCCTGGCGCTCGCCGAGCGTTGGTCCCACCCGGAGATCGACCCCCAGGCGGTCGCCGCACGGCGGCGGCGCCGCGGTTCGTGAACCGCGGCGCCCCGGTGCGGAGAGGCGGAAGGCCACGACACTCCCACGCGACGCGAGGTGCCTCGCGTCAGGTGACGTCGGCGCGGTCCACCGTCTCCGCGCCCTCCAGCGGCGCCCGCTCCAGGAACGCCACCGCGTCGGGCTCCCGCTCCCGCAGGCGCCGGAAACCGGCGGCGGTGAGGGTGCGGCAGCGTGTGTCGCGTTCGGCGAGGACCTTGCGGGTGCGGCCGGGTGGGAAGTCGGCGGGTGTCAGGGCCGCGCCGGGGCCCGCCGACCAGGTGCGGCTCGTCGTCACCGTGTCGGCGGCGTCCGCGCACACGGCGAGCCGGCCCGACTCGACGTACCAGAGGACGATCCGGTCGAGCGGCGCCGTCTGCGGCGGCGCGACGGACTCGCCCGCCGCGAGGTCCAGGGTGTCGAAGGCCTCGGCGAGGGCGGCGCGCAGGCCGGTGTCGGCCGCGCCGAACAGGTCGCAGTCGGCGAGCGGCACGGGGATGTCCGGGTCGAGCCCGATCCCCGTGAGCAGCTCGTCCTCGCAGGCCTCCAGGGCCCGGCCGAGGTCGGGGAACTCGTCCGTGGTGCGGGCCAGGGCCTGCCGCTCGTCCGGGTCGGCGAGCACCATGCGCAGTTCGCGCGAGCGCAGCTCCTCGGCGAGTCCGCGCAGCAGGTCGGCGGCGACCGGTTCGATGCGGCCGACACGGGTGAGGTCGAGGACGAACCAGCCGACGGCGTCCGGGAGGTCGAGGGCGGCGCGCACGGTCTGCTCGGCGGTGGCGAAGTCGAGGTCGCCCTGGAGCACGTGGACGCGGATCCGCTCCGCGCGGGTGTCGAGTGCGGCCCGCTGGGCGCGGGTGCGGTGCCGCAGGGAGCGCAGCGGGGTGGCGTGCAGGGAGCGGGGCGGCAGCGGCCGGCGCTCGTGGGACGTGGCCCGCATCAGGTGAAGGCCGAACTGGTCGGTGATCAGGTGGCAGGCGGCGATGCCGCGCACGCTGTTCCCCTTCTCCTCAAGCGGCGGGCTGAAGACACCGATCCCGAACTGGCTCGGCAGCGCGACCCCGATCCCACCGGACACCCCGCTCTTGGCCGGCATCCCGACGCGGAGCATCCACTGCCCCGACGCGTCGTACATGCCGCAGGTGGCCATGACGGCGAGGACGTGCTGGGCATGCCGACTCGCGACGACGCGTTCGCCGGTGACCGGGTTGATGCCGCCGCCCGCGAGCGTCGCGTGCATCACGGCGAGGTCGTCGCAGGTGACGAGGACGGAGCACTGGCGGAAGTAGACCGCGAGCTCCGCCTCGACGTCGCCGGTGAGCGAGCCCGCGTTGTGCATGAGGTAGGCGAGGGCGCGGTTGCGGTCACCGGTGGCGCACTCGGAGGCGTACACGGCCTCGTCGACGGTGAGAGGGCGCCCCGCGAAGGCGCCGAGCCCGTCCAGGATGCGGTCGAAGCGGGCCTTCGGGGTGTCGCCCGCGACGAGCGAACTGGTCACGATGGCCCCCGCGTTGACCATCGGGTTCGGTGGCCGCCCCGTGCCGGGCTCGAGGCGGATCGAGTTGAACGCCTCGCCGCTCGGCTCGGCGCCGACGCGCGCCAGGACGTTCTCCAGGCCGTGGTCGGCGAGCGCGAGCGCGAACACGAAGGGCTTCGACACGGACTGCGCGGTGAAGTGGACGGCCGTGTCCCCGCTCCCGTAGACCTGCCCGTCGAGGGTGCACAGGCTGAGCCCGAACAGGCGGGGGTCGACGCGACCGAGTTCCGGGATGTACGAGGCGGGCTCGCCGTCGTTCAGATCGCGCAGCCGCAGCCGCACGCCGTCGAGGAGTGCGGTCAGCGGATCGTGAGCGGGCTTTTCCGGCTTGTGTCCCATCTCGTCCATCGAATCGCATGAGGTGCGCCGCTGCCTCCCGAAAACCCCTGTCCCACGCCCGTCCGAGGCAGCAGAGTGTCCGCATGACCGAAACCGACCGCAAGAACGATCTCCTGCACTACCTCCAGGAGGCCCGCGACGCCCTGCTGTGGAAGCTCGACGGGCTCTCCGAGTACGACGTGCGGCGCCCGCTGACGCCGACGGGCACGAACCTGCTGGGCCTGCTCAAGCATCTGGCCGGGGTGGAGCTCGGCTACCTCTGCGACACCTTCGGCCGGGCGCACGGCGAGCCGCTGCCCGCCCTCGAGGAGGCCGCGGAAGAGAACGCGGACATGTTCGCGACCGCCGACGAGTCCCGCGAGGAGATCATCGAGCGCTACCGGCGCGCCTGGACGCACACGGACGCCTCGGTCAGGGAGCTGCCCCTGGACACCATCGGCACGGTCTCGTGGTGGCCGAAGGAGCGCAACCAGGTCACGCTCCACCATGTGCTGGTCCGGGTCATCTCCGACACGCAGCGCCACGTGGGCCAGGCCGACATCCTCCGTGAGGGCCTCGACGGCCTGATCGGCTACCAGCCGGGCAATGACGGCCTGCCGCCCCTGGAGTGGCAGCAGCACCATGCCCGGCTGGAGGAGATCGCGGCACGCTTCAAGGGTTAGTCCCCTAGTTCGCCGCGTGCTGCGCCGCGAGCCGCACCGGTGCGTTCTGCGCCCCGTATCCCTGGTAGCCGTCCTCGCGCTGGGCCAGTTCGAAGAAGACGCGCCCCACGGTGCGGGTGTAGCAGTGGCGGAAGGTGCCGTGGGCGTCGCGGTCGTAGAGGATGCCGAGTTCCTGGTACGTCTCCAGCTCGCCGGGCGCGAACTCGAAGCGCGCCGCCAGGTCGTCGTAGTAGTTGCCCGGCATCGGCAGCAGCTCCCCGCCCGCCGCGCGGAAGCGGCGGGCGGCCGCGACGACGTCGCTGGTGGCGAGGGCGATGTGTTGGGCCCGGTCCTGGTCCTCGCCGGGGCCGGGGCCCGCGCCGAGCGCGATGCGGACGGCGCCGTCGGCGGTGGCGACGGCGCGGCTGCGCAGCAGTCCGTACGGGTCGGCGACGTCGACGCTCGCCCGGGGTTCCAGGCCGAGCACGCTGCGGTGGAACAGGGCGGCCTCGTCGAACTGGTGCCAGGGCTGGGTGAGCTGGAGGTGGTCGACGCCGGTGACGTCGGTCTCGGCGGGCCGCTCCCCCGTCGGCTCGAAGTCCCGGATCCAGCTGGGGAGTTCGGCGCGGTCGGTGGCGCAGAAGAAGAGTTCCGTGCCGTCGGGCGCGGCGACGGCGTCGAGGAGTACGTCGCCGGTTCCGCGGCGGCGTGGCAGGACCGGGGCGAGCAGGGCCTCCGCGCGGCGGGCGGCGGCGGCCGGGTCCGAGGACTCCAGGCCGACGGCGGCGAGGACGGTGCCGTCGCGGCGGGCGGCGGGCCCGGTGTTGAGCAGCACGCGGGCCTCGCCCTGCTCCCACAGGTCGACCGGCTTGCCGCGGTGGCGGCCCGTGCGGGTGAAGCCGAGGGCGGCGAGGAGGTCGGCGGCCGGGGCGACGTCGGGGGTGACGAGTTCCGTGAAGGCGACACCGGTCGGCACCACGGGCGGGGGCAATTCGCCCTGACCCACGACGTCCTGAACACCCACCGCCTCCTGGAGGGCGAGCAGCGAGCGCAGCGCGTCCACGGCGGCGGGCCCTGCTTCGGCCTGCCGGAACACATCGTTGAAGATCTCCAGCGACAGCGGCCCCCGATAACCGGCGCGCAGCACGTGGCGCAGCAGGCCCGCGACGTCGAGGTCGCCCTGACCGGGGAAGCAGCGGTAGTGGCGGCTCCACCGCAGGACGTCCATGTCGAGCAGCGGCGCGTCGGCGAGCTGCAGGAAGAAGATCTTGTCGCCGGGGATGTCCTCGATGCCTTCGAGGTCCTTGCCCTCGGTGCCGCGGGCGAGGATGTGGAAGCTGTCGAGGCAGGTGCCGAGCGCCGGGTGGTCGGCGGCCTCGATGATGCGCCAGGCATGGTCGTACGTGTTGACGTGCCGGCCCCACGCGAGCGCCTCGTAGGCGACACGGACCCCGAAGTCGCTCGCCCGCTCGGCGAGTTGGCGCAGCTGGCCAGCAGCGAGTGCGTCGTCGCCGATGGAGAGCGGCGAGACGCTGGAGCAGACAAGGACGGTGTCGGTGCCGAGGCGTTGCATGATCCGGAACTTGTGCTCGGCGCGCCGCAGGTTCTGGGCGAACACGTCGGCGGGCACGGCCTCCATGTCGCGCATCGGCTGGTACAGGTCGATGCTCAGGCCGAGGTCGGCGCAGCGGTCGCGGATCTCCTCGGGGGTGAGGGGGCTGGCGAGCAGGTCGTTCTCGAAGATCTCGACGCCGTCGAAGCCCGCGCGGGCGGCCGCGGTGAGCTTCTCGGTGAGCGATCCGCTGAGCGAGACGGTGGCGATGGAGGTGCGCACGGGGCTCCTTCCGGAGGGGGCGGGTCTGCGGGGTGGGGCGGCGGCGGGGGTTGAAAAGATCGGGGCTCTGCCCCGTACCCCGCTGGCTCTCGTCCGAAGGCGGGGCTCAATACGGCTGCTCAATCGGTGCCGGGGCTTGATGTGGCTGCTCGCAGCGCCGCCTCCGTGCCCGCCAGTTCGGCGAAGTGGGTGAGCATCCGGGCGGCGTCCGGCTCGCGCCCGGTGAAGAGGCGGAACGCATCGGCGGCCTGGAAGACGGCCATGCCGCCGCCGTCGAGGACGGCGCAGCCCAGGTTGCGTGCGGTGCGCACGAGTTCGGTCTCCAGCGGCCGGTAGACGACCTCGGCGACCCACAGGCCGGGGTGCAGCAGTTCGGCGGGGAACGGGAGGCCGGGGTGGGCGGCCATGCCGGTGGGGGTGGCGTGCACGATGCCGTCGGCCCCGGCGATGTGCGCGGCGAGCTCGTCCATTCCCGCGGGCACCGCGCGGTCCTCGCCGAAGTGCCGGTTCAGGGAGTCGGCGAGGGCGGCGGCCCGCTCCGGCAGCGCGTCGACGAGCACGATGCGGCCGACGCCCAGGGTGAGCACCGCGTGGGCGACGGCGGCGCCCGCTCCCCCGGCGCCGAGCTGGACGACGCGCTCCATGCGGGCCTCGGGCAGCCCGCGGGCGAAGGAGGCGGCGAACCCGGTCACGTCGGTGTTGTGGCCGATGGCGCGGCCGCCGTCGAAGACCACGGTGTTGACCGCGCCGAGCGCCGCGGCCCCCGGCGACAGCTCGTCGAGGTGCTCGATGGCGAGCTGCTTGCAGGGGTGCGTGATGTTCAGGCCGTCGAAACCGACGGTGCGGGCGGCCCGCAGCAACTCCCCCACATCCTCGGGCCGTACACCGATCTCACCGATGTCGAGCCGCCGGTACAGATAGCGCAGGCCCTGCCGGTCGGCCTCCCGCTCGTGCAGGGCGGGGCTGAGCGAGGGGCCGATCCCCTCGCCGATCAGACCGACGAGATAAGAGTCCTGGGGCACGGGGTCCTCCTGGCCGAGCGTCACACTTAATGTACGAACTGGTTCGTTACTCATATCAAGCCCGATGCCCTTCTGGGAAGGGACTGACCGGAACCACCCCCGGGCACGGCTCCTACAATCGCCGGATGACCACTGTCGAAGAGCCGGCGCGCCGCGCGGGACGCATCCGCGACGCGGCCCGCACCAAGGCCGAGATCCTCAAGGTCGCCACGGAGGAGTTCGCCCGCGCCGGGTACACGGGCGCCCGCGTCGACGAGATCGCGGCCCGCACCCGCACCACGAAGCGGATGATCTACTACTACTTCGGCGGAAAAGAGCAGCTGTTCACGGCCGTCCTTGAGCGCAGCTACGCGGTGATCCGCGAGGCCGAGCAGGACGCCGACGTGGAGGATCTCGACCCGGTCGCCGCGATCCGGCGGCTCGCCGAGCTGACCTTCGACCACCACGAGCAGCACCCGGACTTCATCCGCCTCGTGAGCATCGAGAACATCCACGACGCCGAGCACATCACGGCGTCCGAGACGATCGGCTCGCTCAACTCGCCCGCGATCGACGTGATCGGCCGGATCCTGGAGTCGGGCCGGGCCGAGGGCGTCTTCACGGCGGACGTGGACGCGGTGGATCTGCACGCGATGATCAGCTCGTTCTGCTTCTTCCGGGTCTCCAACCGGCATACGTTCGGCGCCCTGTTCGGCCGCGATCTGACGGCGCAGGACCGCCGCGAGCACTACCGCACAATGCTGGGCGACATGGTGATCGCGTACCTGACGGCGGGCGGCGACAAGCGCTGACCGGCTCGTACGTCCTCGTCGCAACCTCTTGACAGGCGGGAAACACGGGCGCAACATCGCTGGCCATCAGCTGTTAACTATCCAGTGGGTTAATTAACCCGGCCGGCTCAGGGCCACCGGGTTGATCCACCCAGCCCTCAAGGAGCCCGCGTGTCCGTCCCCGCAGAATCACCGCGCGCACCACAGGGCCAGCCCCGCAAGGCGGCATTCGCCGCCTGGAGCGGCAGTGCCCTCGAGTACTACGACTTCTTCATCTACGGCAGCGCCGCCGCGCTCGTCTTCCCGAAGGTGTTCTTCGACGAGTCCGACCCGGCCGACGCCACCCTGCTCTCGCTCGCCACGTTCGGCGTCGCGTACGCCGCGCGCCCCGTCGGCGCGTTCTTCCTCGGTCACATCGGCGACCGCCTGGGCCGCCGCAAGATCATGGTGTTCACCGTGGTCCTGATGGGCCTGTCGACGTTCCTGATCGGCTGTCTGCCCACCCGTGACCAGGTCGGCGGGTTCGCGCCGTTGCTGCTCGTGCTCTGCCGCATCATGCAGGGCATCTCGGCCGCCGGGGAGCAGTCCAGCGCGGGTTCGATGACCTTGGAACACGCGCCAGAGGATCGTCGCGCGTATTTCACGAGTTTCACGCTCAACGGGACCCAGGCCGGGCAGCTCCTCGCCACCATTGTCTTCCTGCCGATCGCGGCGCTGCCCGAGGACCAGCTCCTGTCCTGGGGCTGGCGCATCCCGTTCTGGCTGAGCCTCGGCGTCGCCATCGCCGGCTACGTCATCCGGCGCTCGCTCGACGAGACGCCCGAGTTCGCCCGCAAGGCCGAGTCCGGCGAGGTCGCCAAGCTGCCGCTCGCGGTGCTCTTCCGCGACCACTGGGTGGACGTCCTGCGCGTGATCGGGGGCGCGCTGGTCGCCTCCGTGAGCACGATCTTCACGGTGTGGGCCCTGTCGTACGCGACGAGCGACGCGGTCGGCATGGACCGCTCCGCCATGCTGTGGGTCGGCGCGCTCGCCAACCTCGTAGCGCTCGCCGCGATCCCGCTGTGGGCGAAGCTCGCCGACCGCATCGGCCGCCGGCCGGTCTTCGTCACGGGCGCCGCGGGCAGCGCGCTGCTGATGTTCGGCTACCTGTGGGCGATCTCCACGGGCTCGTACGCGCTGACGTTCGTGCTCGGCATCCTGGCCTTCGGCGTCGTCTACAGCGCGGCCAACGCCGTGTGGCCGGCCTTCTACGGCGAGATGTTCCCGACCCGCGTACGACTCTCGGGAATGGCGATCGGCACCCAGATCGGCTTCGCCATATCCGGTTTCGCGGTGACGTTCGCGGCGCAGATCGCGGGCCCGGGCGGCGACAACTGGGGCGCGGTGGCCCTGTTCACCGCGGCACTGTGTGTGCTGCCGGTGGTGGCGGGTCTCACGGCTCGCGAGACGGCGAAGGTGCCGACCGCGCAGCTGGGCGAGCGGGACGCTGTGCCCGCTCCCCTCGGCGACGCCAGCAAGGCAGCCATCTGAGAACACCGGCGCCCGGCCCCGCGGTCGGGCGCCGGTCCGTTCAGAACCGGTAGACGCGCCGAGCCGTACCCCGCAGCACCGCCTCCCGCTCCCCCGCGGCGAGCCCCTTGGTCACCTCCTCGACGCGGCCCGTGACCTCGGCGTACGAGGCGGTGAGGGTGCTCACGGGCCAGTCCGAGCCGAACATCACGCGCGTCGGGCCGAACGCGTCGAGGCTCTTCGCTGGGGCGTCGGCGCAGGCGAGGGCCGCGCCGGACAGCTTGCACGCCGTGTTCGGCAGGGCGGCGAACGCCCGGACCGCCCGCTCCCACTCCCCGCGCCCGTCGGCCTCGTCCGGCGGGTTTCCGGCGTGGTCGAGGACGAAGGTCAGGTCGGGGTGGCGGGCGGCGGCCCGTGTGCAGGCGGGCAGCTGGGCCGGACGGGCGAGGACGTCGTAGCCGAGTCCCGCGTCGGCGAGCGCGCCCAGTCCACGCCGCACGTCCGCGCGGAGCAGCCACTCCGGGTCGGGTTCGGCCTGCACGGCATGGCGGACGCCGACCAGACGGCCACCGCCCGGTTCCTCGCGCAGCCCGGCGAGTGCGTCGGAGACGTCGGGGCGCGTGAGGTCGATCCACCCCACGACGCCCCTGACGAGCGCGTCGCTCACGGCAAGGGCGAGCAGCTCACGGGTCTCCGCCGGGTCGGGCACGGTCTGCACGACGACCGTGCCGTCCACGCGCGCCGGCATCGTCTGCCGCCGCAGGTCGTCGAGCGTGAAGTCGCGGCGCAGCGGCGCGAGTTGGGGCCCCTTGATCCAGGGCTGGTCGCGTACGCCGAGTTGCCAGAGGTGATGGTGCGCGTCGATCAGGGACGGCCGGGGATCGCTCACCGGTCGTCCATCTCGGCCAGCAGTCCACGTTCGACCAGTTCGCTCCAGAGTGACGGGGGAACGTCGCGAGCCGCTCGGAACTGCCGTACGAAATCGTGCACTTCGGCTGCCGAGCGGGCGCCCATCACGAGGGCGGTCACGGCGCCCGGGGCCGCCGCGAAGGCGAGGGCCGCGGCGCGCAGGGTCGTGCCGTGGCGCTCCGCGGCCTCCTTGAGTCGCAGCGCGCGGCCGACGAGGGCGCGGGGCGCCTCGGTGTAGTCGTACGTCGCGCCGGGGCGGGGGTCCGCGAGCAGGCCCGAGTTGTAGACGCCGCCGACGAGGACGGCGACGCCGTGCCGCTGGGCGGCGGGCAGCAGGTCCGCACGGGCACCGGGGTCGAGGAGAGTGTGGCGGCCCGCGCACAGCACGACGTCGACATCGGTGTCGCGCACGAAGCGGGTGAGCATCGCGGTCTGGTTCATTCCGGCGCCGATGGCCCGGACGACACCCTCCGCCCGCAGCTTCTCCAGCGCCGGGTAGGCCTCGGCGAACGCCTGCTCCTCGTGTCCGTCGGGGTCGTGGAGGTAGGCGATGTCGACGCGGTCGAGGCCGAGCCGGGTGAGGCTCTCCTCCAGACTGCGGCGGACACCGTCGGCGCTGAAGTCCCAGACCCGGCGCGGCTCTTGCCCTCCGTCGCCGGGTACGAGCAGGCGGCCGACCTTGGTCGAGACGACGTACGTGTCGCGGGGCCGGTCGGCGAGCGCGGCGCCGAGGCGGCGTTCGGCCAGCCCGAGCCCGTAGTGCGGCGCCGTGTCGAAGGCGCGTACGCCGACGTCCCAGGCGGTGTCCACGGCGGCGTGGGCCTGGTCGTCCTCGACCGGGGTGTAGAGGTGGCCGAGGGCGGCGGTGCCGAGGACCAGCTCCGTGACCGGCACGCCACTGCGGCCGAGGGTGCGGCTACGAAGCGTGGTGGGGCTGTGGCTCACCAGGAGGTCTCCCTGTCGTCGCGGGCGTCGGTGGCATCGGGGCGGCCGTGCCGCAGTCGCAGGGCTCGCGCGGCACGAGCGGGTGGCCGATCTCGGTGACCGGCCGGGGCGGGACGTCGTACGGAATCGTGAACTCATGTCGTCCAGCGCCACGTTCGAGCGTGGTGTCACTCCCCGGCAGGGCGATCTCGGCGCGGACGCCCGGCGGCACACGGACGTCGACGGTGAGGGTGCCGCCGTCGAGCCGCCACCCGGACTCCGCCCTCCCGTACGGGGTGAGGTGCGCGGCCCACGCGTGGGTGAGGGTGCCGCCGGGCCTGGGCACGACGCGGATGCGGCGCCAGCCCGGTTCGGCGGGGGCGAGACCCGCGACGGTGCGGTGCAGCCAGTCGGCGACGGAGCCGAGGGCGTAGTGGTTGAAGGAGGTCATCTGGCCGGGGTTGACCGTGCCGTCGGGCAGCAGCGAGTCCCAGCGCTCCCAAATGGTCGTGGCGCCCATGGTCACCGGGTACAGCCAGGACGGGCAGTGCCGCTCCGCCAGCATGCGGTGGGCGAGTCGGTGCTCGCCGACGGAGCAGAGCGCGTCACAGATCAGCGGGGTGCCCGCGAAGCCGGTGGCGATGCGGAAGCCGGAGCGGCGCACGAGGTGGGCGAGGCGGCGGGCCGCGGTGTGCCGCTGGTCCGCGGTGGTGAGCAGACCGAAGCTCAGGGCGAGCGTGTAGGCGGTCTGCGAGTCGGAGGACAGGCGGCCCGCGGGCGTCACGAACTCGGCGGCGAAGGCGGTGCGCAGTCGCGCCGCGAGTTCGCGGTGGCGGTGTGCGTCGTCCTTCTCGTCGAGCAGTTCGGCGGCCTCGGCGACGAGGTCGGCGGAGTGCACGAGGAAGGCGCAGGCGACGAGGTCGGCGTCGGTGCGGGCGGCGGCCGGATCGTCGGGCGGCGCGGCCGGGTCGAGCCAGTCGCCGAGCTGTCCGGGGTCGCGCCACACCCCGCCGCCCGTCTCGGCGCGCGCGGCGCCGAGCGCCAACCAGGCGGCCATGGACGGGTATTGGGCCCGCAGCACCTCGATGTCGCCGCTCGCCCGGTACAGCGCCCACGGCACCAGGACCGCCGCGTCGCCCCATAGCGCGTGCACGCCGTCCGCCATGGGCGGGTCGAGGATGTCGGGGACGACGAGCGGCACGGATCGGTCGGGTCGGGCGAACTGCTCGGCGGCGAGGTCGCGCAGCCAGCCGCCGAGCATGCCGGTGCAGTCGTACAGGAAGGCGGCGGTGGGCGCGAAGACGGCGATGTCGCCGGTCCAGCCGAGGCGTTCGTCGCGCTGGGGGCAGTCGGTCGGCAGGTCGAGGAAGTTGCCGTGCAGGGAGGCGAGGACGTTGCCGTGGAGCCGGTCGACCAGAGGATCGCTGCAGCGGAACCAGCCGGTGCGGCGCAGGTCGGTGCGGATGACGACGGCCGCCACGCACGCCGGGTCGAACTCCCCCGGCCAGCCGTCGATCTCGGCGTACCGGAAGCCGTGGCAGGTGAAGCGCGGTTCGTACGTCTCCAGGCTGCCCGTGCCGCGCAGGACGTAGGTGTCGGTGGCGGCGGCGTCACGCAGGGGGCGGCGGGCGAGTTCACCGCCGTCGAGGACCTCGGCGTGCCGCAGGGTGACGGTGTGTCCGGCGGGTCCGGTCACCCGGATGCGCAGTCGGCCGACGACGTTCTCGCCGAAGTCGACGACGGTGCGCCCCGACGGGGTGGTGTGCACGGCACGGACGGGGACGGTGCGCACGCGGCGTACGGGCGGCGCGGTGGGCGCCACCAACTCGGCCGCAGGAAAGGGCAGTTCCTGTACGGGCTGCCAGTCGCGGTCTTCGTGGCCCGGGTTCGACCAGCCGTCGCGTTCGCGCCTCGCGTCGTACTCCTCGCCGTCGTACAGCTCGGAGCGCAGCAGTGGCCCGGTGGTCCAGTGCCAGTCGGGGTCGGTGGCGACGGTGTGCGTGCGGCCGTCGGCGTAGCGGATCTCCAGCTGGGCGAGCAGGGCACGGTGCGGCCCGTAGCGGGCGCGGCGTCCGCCGTCCCAGCCGAGGCGGCCGGTGTACCAGCCCTCGCCGAGCAGCGCCCCGAGCGCGTTCTCGCCGCGGCGCAGCAGGCCGGTCACGTCGTGGGTGCGGTAGCGCAGGCGGTGGTGGTAGGAGGTCCAGCCGGGTGCGAGGACGTCGTCGCCGACGCGGGTGCCATTGATCTCGGTCTCGTGGACGCCGTACGAGGTGGTGTAGAGGCGGGCCGAGCGGACGGGCCCGTCGACGGTGAAGGCGCGGCGCAGCAGGGCGACGGGCAGGGGCCCGTCCGGCGGTTCGCGGTCCGGGGTGACGGGCCGGGCGTGCCAGTCCGCGCGGGTCAGGAGTCCGGCCTCGACGGTGGCGGGCGGGGACCAGTCGGTGGCGGCGCCGTCGGACCCGCCCCAGACCCGGACCCGGGCGGTGGCGCGCTGCCGGGACGTGAGCGCGGGGCCGGGCCAGTCCACGAGGACGCAGTCCGGACTGTCCACGCGTCCGGTGTCCGCGACGACGTCACCGTCGCCCCCGATCACCCTTACCTGGTAGGCGAGTTGGGTCCAGTCGGGTTCGTCGGTCTCGGTCCGCCAGCTCAGGCGGGGAGCCGCCTCTCCGATACCGAGGGCTTCGCGGTGGTGCTCGAAGACGGGGGCGGTGACCCGGCCCATGCGCACCCCCTCAGGTCCAGTCGATGCGGAGGACCTGGACGTACGGGGTGGGCGGCCGGTCGGGCAGCCGTACGTCGAGTCCTTCGGGCCCCGCCGTCCACGTGGGCTGTTCCGGCGCGCCCAGCAGCGTGACCTCGCGGGGCGGGGTGGCGCCGGCGAGGCTGTGGATGCGGATCCTGCGGTCGTCGGGCCAGGACATGACGAACGCGTACACGACCTCCTCGTCGGGGGCGCGGGTGAAGCGGAGATCGCGCGCCGTGTAGGCGAGGTGGCTCTCACGGGCCTTCGTGCCGCTCACGTTCGTGGGGCCCTCGCCGTACACGGTCCAGGGGCGGCTGCCGTACAGCGCCCGGCCGCAGACCCGCATCCAGGCGCCGAGGGAGTCGAGGACGCTGCTGACCTCGTCGTCGAGGGTGCCGTCGGGCAGCTGGGGCACGTTGAGGAGCAGGCAGCCGTTCTTGCTGACGGTGTCGACGAGCAGGTGGACGATCTCCTGTGCGCTCTTGTACTGCTCGCCGTCGCGGTAGAACCAGTCGCCGATGCTGGTGTCGTACTGCCACGGGTGCGGGTCGATGCCGCTGAGCTGGTGGCGTTCGACGTCGAGGAGGACGGCGCCGCGGTCCTCGTCGGCGATGGTCTTGATGCTGACGGCCCCGTCCGGTGTGCGGTTGTAGTAGTCGGCGAGGAACTCCGGGCCGCGGCGGCGGCTCGGCCCGTCGGCGACGCACACGCTGCCCTCGTCGAAGGGCATCCGGGAGTCGTCGAGGTAGACGAGGTCGGCGTCGTGGCGTTCGGTGACGTCGCGCAGCCGGGCGTAGAAGTCGTCGACGAACGCGGCCGTGGGTACGTCGCCGGGCTTGCGCGGCGGCCCGTACAGGTCGCGCGGGTCGAGCCCCTCCCACCAGGTGCCGCGCCCGTCGGCGGCGGTGAGGTGACCGTCGTACGGGCCTTCGGCGTCCGCTCCGTACGCGGCGTCGAGCCAACGCCAGGTCCAGGAGCCGGCGTGCATGGAGATGCCGAAGCGCAGGCCGGCGGTGCGGGCGGCGACGGCCCAGCGGGCGACGATGTCGGTGCGCGGGCCGACGTTGACGGAGTTCCACGGCTGGTGCGCGGAGTCCCACAGGTCGAAGTTGTCGCAGTGGGCGGCGAGGGAGACGAAGTAGCGGGCGCCCGCGCGCCGGAACCGGTCCATCAGCGCTTCGGGGTCGAAGCGTTCGGCGCGCCACTGGTGGCACAGGTCCTTGTGGCCGAAGTGGGAGGGGTGCCCGTAGTGGGCGCGGTGGTGGGCGGTCTGGCGGGCGGTGCGCTCGACCTCGAAGTCCTCGGTGCCGGAGTAGGGGCCGTAGAGGTGGCGGGCGTACCAGTCGCCGCGGCGTGCCGCGCACTGCGGGCCCCAGTGCGACCAGATGCCCAGTTTGGCGTCGAGGAACCAGTCCGGGACGCGGTGCCGGCGCAGGGACGCCCAGTCGGGGGTGTAGGGCGCCCGCCCGGTCGTCGCGGGGCGGAGCTCTTCGACGCTGCTCATACGGTTGCCTCTCCTGATGTCGGCCCCGGTGCGGGCGCTTCCGGGCGGCGCAGCAGCAGGGCGAACCGCCAGTGCTGCGGGTGCAGTTGGTGGTGCGGCAGCGGGCCGGGACCGCAGGAGGCGCTGCCGAGTCCGTGCTGGGCGATGTCGATGTGCAGGTGGAGGCGACCGTCGGGGGTGAGGTCGCAGGGGTGGGCGGCGGCTTCCAGGGCCTCGGTGCTCCAGGGGCGGACGGTGAGGCCGAAGGGGTGGTCGGGGTCGGCGGCCTCGACGCGCAGGCCTTCGCCGGTGGCCGGGTCGGTGAGCTCGGCCCAGCGGACGTCGGCCCGCCGTCCGTTCTCCTGGGGCACGACGTACGGGGTCTGCAGGTCGGCCACGGTGGAGGTGAACAGGCCGACGCGGACGGCGTGTTCACTGTCCGGGTACGCCTCCCCCGGGCCCTTGCCGTACCAGCGGATCCGGTCGAAGCGGTCGGGCAGGGTGAAGCGGACGCCGGCCTTGGGGAGGGTGCGCTCGCCCCAGGGTCCCTCGGGGGTGATCTCGACGGCGAGGCGCCACGCGTCGCCCTCCTCGGTCCACTCGTGCCGCATGCGCAGGCCGTGCGGGAACCCCTCGGGCGCCAGCCGGACCTCGGCGCCGTGGGGCCCCTCGGCCAGGGTGCGGGGCACGAGCCGGTCGAGGCCGGCCGAACGCCACTCGCGCAGCACGGAGTTGTCGCCCATGCCGCGGTCGTTGTCGGCGGGGGCGCGCCAGATGTCGAGGTGGGGGCCGTCGAGGAGCGGGGCGGCCGTCGTCGCGGGTACGGAAGGCGCGGCCGTCGCACGGTGGCGTGGACCGGCCAGGCGGGCCTGCGCCCAGGCGACCTCGTGCCCGGCGGGTGCCCAAGGTGCGACCGCGGCGAGTACGGCACGTACGGTCAGCCACACCTCCCCGTCGCCCGTGGTGTCCACGGTGGGCAGCGGCACGTCCACGCACTGACGGGCGGCCACGGCGGGAACCTTCAACTCGCCCTGGGCACACGGCAGTCCCTCGCGCTCGGCTGTCCAGGTGAAGCGCAGGTGCGACAGGTCGCGGACGTCGTGGCGGTTGCGCACGGTGATCCGCCCCGGATCAGCCGACTCGATAGTGATGCCGACGGGTTCAATGGCCTTCTTGTACGCGGCGAGGCCCGGAGACGGAGTGCGGTCGGGGTGGACGAGGCCGTCGACGCAGAACGTCCCGCCGTGCGGCCGGTCGCCGAAGTCGCCTCCGTACGCGAAGAACTCCCGGCCGTCTTCGGTGGTGCGCCGGAAGCCGTGGTCGATCCACTCCCACACGAACGCCCCGGCGCAGCGCGGGTGTTGCTCCAGGGTGCGCTGGTACTCCTCCAGGGATCCCGGCCCGTTGCCCATGGCGTGTGCGTACTCGCACAGCAGGAAAGGCAACTGGCGCCTCCGCTCCTCCAGTTCGGGATGGTCCGTGTTCTCGGGCGTCGCCGGGTCGGCACGGCGGCCGATGCGGTCGACGTCATCCACCGGCGCGTACATGAGGCTGTAGAAGTCGGAGTGGCGGTAGGTGCGGTCGCGTTCGTAGTGCAGGGGGCGGGAGGGGTCGCGGTCGCGGGTCCAGGTCGCGAGGTCGGCGAGGTTGGTTCCTGCGTGGCTCTCGTTGCCCAGGGACCAGATGACGACGCTGGGGTGGTTCTTGTCCCGTTCGACCATGCGCTGCATCCGGTCCAGGAGCATCGGGCGCCAGCACGGGTCGTCGATCGGGTTGCCCGCCCAGTCGGCGTAGATGAATCCGTGGGTCTCGATGTCGCACTCGTCGATCACCCACAGTCCGTACTCGTCGCAGAGGTCGAGGAAGGCGGGGTGCGGCGGGTAGTGGGCGGTGCGCACGGCGTTGATGTTGTGCGCCTTCATCAGCTCGACGTCGCGACGCATCGTGGGGAGGTCGAGGGCGCGGCCCCGGTCGGGGTCGTGCTCGTGCCGGTTGACGCCGCGCAGCAGTACGGGGGCGCCGTTGACGGTGAAGCGGCCGTCGACGATCGCGACGGTACGGAAGCCGATGCGCAGCCGTACGCGTTCGGTGTCGGTACACAACTCGGCGTCGTAGAGACGGGGTTGTTCGGCGCTCCAGGGTTCCACGCCCGGCAGGGTGAGGCTCCGGCCGGCGGGATGCTCATGGATGCCGAGTTCGGGGACGGTGAGGCTGGCGTCCGGTGCCGAGGTGTCGACGCCCAGTCGTCCTTCGCGTCGCACATGGTCGTAGTCCGCGTGCACGAAGCAGTCGTCGATGCCGCCCGGAGGGCGCTCCAGGAGGGTGACGTCGCGGAAGATCCCGGGCAGCCACCACATGTCCTGGTCCTCCAGGTAGCTGCCGGACGACCAGCGGTGGACGCGAACGGCAAGGTCGTTGCGGCCGGGGCGCAGGGCGTGGGCCGCGTCGAACTCGACGGGCAGCCGGCTCCCCTTCGACGTGCCCAACTCCTGCCCGTTGAGCCAGACTTTGCAGGCCGAGTCGACTCCGTCGAACCTCAGGACGCTGCCGCCGATGCGCCAGCCGTCGGGCAGGTCGAAGGTGCGGTGGTGATCGCCCGTGGGGTTGGCGTCGGGGACATGGGGCGGGTCGATGGGGAACGGATAGGCGGTGTTGGTGTAGCGGGGGACGCCGTGGCCGTGCAGCACCCAGTGCGAAGGGACGGGCAGCGGCGACCAGGCGTCCGCGCCGTGGGCCGGCGGCCCGGTCAGGAAGTCGAGTGGCGCGCGGGCGGTCGGCGAGAGCCGGAACGACCAGGCCCCGCCCAGGTCGAGGCGGGCGGCGTCGGACGGGAGCGGGGCGATGCGAGGTGGGCGGCGCAGGCCTGTGCCGGGCGTGAAGTCGGCCCAGTAGGGCATGCGGTGCGCCTGCCGGTCGTCAGGCGACATCGGGGCTCCAGTCTCCGGGCACCGTGAACTCATGGCTACCTGGCGGCACTTGGCGTACGTCACGGTCGCCGTTGGGCAGCGGCAGCTCCACCCGGGTGTCGGCGCCGGGCGGCAGCGTGACCGTCAGACGGAAGACGTCCGCGTCCCGGTGCCAGGCCACGGAGGCCCGGCCGCGCGGGGTGTCGTACCAGGCGCTCGCCCAGGTCAGGTCACCGACGGGGGCGGGACGAACCACGATGTGCTCGTACGCGACCGAGTCCGGGGCCTGACGCAGACCAGCTAGCGAGCCGACCAGCCACTCGGAGGCCGCGCCGAGCATGTAGTGGTTCTGCGAGGAACCTCGGGTCGGGCCGTCCCAGCGTTCCGTCAACGCCGTCGCACCGTGGGCGAGTTGGTAGCCGTAGCTGGGGTTGTCGGTGCGGCTGAGCAGATCCCATACGACGTCGTCGCGGCCGTGGTCGGACAGGGCGCGCAGCAGTGACGGCAGGGCGATCTCGCCGACGGTCACGTGGTCGCCCGCGGCGCGGATGCCCGCGACGAGGTGGTCGAGGACGGCTCGCGTCTCTTCGGGAGGGACGGCGCCCGCCGCGAGGGCGAGCACGTCGCAGGCCTGGCTGCCGCTGCCGTAGGTGTGCCGGTCCGCGTCGTGGAACCGCCGGTGGAAGGCGTCGGCGATGTCGCTCGCCAGGCGGCGGTGGGCGGCGGCGTCGCCGTGCGCGCCGATCGCCTCGGCGATGTCACCGAGCGCGGTGACGATCCGCTGGTGGGCGAAGGTCGCGGTGACGGCCTTGGGGGTGGAGGTGTCGAAGGCCATCCAGTCGCCGAGCCCGTGCTCGAGGATCAGCCCGTCGGGCGAGCGGGAGTGCAGATGGTCGAGGTAGCGGAGCATGCGCGGGTAGTGGGCGCGCAGCGTGGCGGTGTCGCCGTAGGTGCGGTGCAGCCACCACGGCGCGAGGACCAGCGCGCCGCCCCAGTTGGCGTCGTCGCGGAACTTGTCCTCGAAGACGGTGTACTCGGGGGCGATGTCCGGTACGAGGCCGGAGGCGGTCTGCGCGTCGGCCATGTCGCGCACCAGCTTGCGGTAGTGCGCGGCGACGTCGTAGCCGTGGGCGACGGCGGGGAAGACGAGGTGCACCTGTTCGAGCCAGCCGAGCTTCTCGCGGTGCGGGCAGTCGGTGAGCAGGCTGTACATGTTGCTCTGGACGGCGCGGTCGATCAGCCGGTGGACCCCGTTGAGCAGCTCGGACGAGCAACGGAAGCCGCCCGCTGGGGTGTTGGCTACGCGCATCACCTCGCCGCTCACGGTGTCCGGCGCGGGTGGTGCGGGCAGCCCTTCGACCTGGAGCCAGCGGAAGCCGTGGTAGACGGTGGCGGGTCGCCAGCGTTCGCCGTCGGGGTCGCCGCGCAGGGTGTAGCGGTCGAAGCAGGGCGTGCCGGTGAACCGCTGGTTGACGGTGCCGTCCGGCGCCAGGAGCTCGGCCGGCCGGATCACCACGGAGGTGCCGGCGGGCCCGGTCACGTCGAGGCACGGCCGTCCCGCGATGTTCGTGCCGAGGTCGAAGACGTGCACGCCGGGCCGCGGCTCGCTGACGGAGACGGGCGTGAGGGTGTCGACGACCTCGACCGGCGGATGGGCGCGCGCCGTCAGGGCGACGGCGGTGGGCAGCGGCGCGGGGACGGCGGGCCGCCAGCCGCCGCGGTCGGCGCCGGGGCGGTGCCAGTCGTCGGGTTCGAGGCGGGCGTCGTACTCCTCACCGCCGAACCAGGCCGACAGGGTGACCGGGCCGGGATGCGTGCGCCAGCTCGGGTCGGTGACCACGGTGGTCGTGGTGCCGTCCGCGTACTCGGCGTACAGGAGCGCGAGGGCGCGGGGGCTGCCGTGGTCGGCGCGCAGTTTGGTGTAGCGGCCGTCGGATTCGAGGACGCGCGCGATGCCGTTGCCGAGGGCGATGCCGATCGTGTTGGCTCCGGCCCGCAGCGTGTCGGTGACGTCGTACGTGGCGTAGAGCAGGCGTTTGTCGAAGGCGGTGCAGCCGGGTTCGAGGCGGGCGTCGCCGGCGTGTGCGCCATTGACGAAGGCCTCGTAGACGCCGAGTGCGGTGGCGTACAGGCGGGCGCGGACGGGGGTGGCGGGGAGGGTGAGGTCGCGGACGAGGAGGGGCAGGGGGTCGCCGGGGCGGAGGTCCGGTGCGGTGATCCACTCGGCGTCCGCCCAGTCGTCGGCGGTAGGTAGTCCGGTCTCCCAGGTCGCGGGTGCGCTCCAGGCGGTCGGACCGTCCTCCTCGTGGTCCGGTGCGCGCGACTCCCACACGCGTACCCGCCACCACACGCGCTGCCGCGCGCCGGGCGCCTTGCCGTCGTAGTGGACGCCGGTATGGACCGTGCCGGGAACGCGGCCGCTGTCCCACAGGTCGCAGGTGCCGTCGGCGAGCAGGGCGGCCGTGGTGGCGGCCTGCACCTGATGGGCGGCCTGTCGGCCGCGCGCCAACTGCCAGGCGAGGTCCGGGTGTTGGTCGTCGACGCCCAGGGGGTCGGTGAGGTGGGCGGTACGCAGAGTGTGGGGCGGCGGTTGCCGGGTCATGGTCGGGCCTCCCTCGTGGCGGGGCGGGGTGGCGCGGGCCCGCGACCCGCACCGCCGTGCCAGGTGGCATGCCACCTTTCCTCGACGGACATCCCGAACCGTAAGCGCGCCCCCACGCGGCGTCAACACCCCTTCAAAGCCGTCGACTTGGCCTTGTCCTGCGCTTTCCGGCCTCTTGACGCTCCTGACCGGCCCGCCTAGCGTTCTTGGCGTTCGCCCTCAGCACCGCTCCTTCGGACTTCGAGACGGCGAGACACAGATGACTGGCATACCAGCAACCCTGCTTCTGGAAGAACGCGCCGAGCTCGCCATGAACGCCGTCGTTCAGCTGGCCGACCCGGATCTCGACGGCATCCCCTTCTTCATGGCCGATCTGCTCGCCGAACCGGCCGAACTGCGGCACGGCGACTGGGACTACGGCTCCAGTCACGGCCGGCTCACGGACGCCTGCATACTGGCCCGCCGGATGACCGGCGCCGACTGGTGGGCGGCAACCGAGAAGGCGTACAAGAAGACACTCCTCGACCTGCTCGGCCCGGACGGCCTGACCTGGCGGCGCACCCATCCGCGCGGCCACTGGGAGGCGACGGCAGGGCTGATCGACCAGCGCGCCACGCTGCTCGCGCTCACCACCTGGTACCAGGACGACGGGGACCCGGCCGTCGCCGAGGCGGCCGACCGGCAGGTCGCTGCGCTGCACCGGATCGCGGTCAAGGAGCGCGACGTCTGGTACTTCCCGGCCTCGGAGTACACCCGCGACGGCTGGCCGTCGGCGCACGCGGTGCAGCTGCACCTGGCGCCCGATCCCGCGTCGTTCTGCGGACGCCTCATCATGCCGCTGCTGCGCTGGCACCAACTCACGGGAAATGCCCAGGCGTTGGAGCTGTGCGGCTGGTTCACGCGACTGATCACCCATCACAGCGGGGTGTTCGGCGAGGACGGCTCGTTCAACTCGGCGCTCGCCTACCGCAGCGGCCACTTCCACACCCGGCTCGGCACCCTCGACGGCATCGCCAAGTACGCGCTGTTCACCGGGGACCACGCCCTGACCGCGTTCGTACGGCGGGCGTTCGACTGGGCGCTCGGCCGGTGCACGGCGTACGGCTGGACACCGGGCGATCTCGCCGGGCAGCGCTTCGAGCACGAGACGTGCTCGCTCGTGGACCTCATCGGCATCGGCACGACACTGGCCCGAGCCGGACACCACGCGTACTGGCCGGTCGTCGAACGGTTCCTGCGCAACCATCTGACGGCATCCCAGCTCACCGACGTGTCCTGGGTGCGCTCGGCGCCCGACCGGTCGCTCGACGAGCCCGGCTGGATCACCCGGTACCGGGTGGGCGAGCGGGTGCGCGGGGCGTTCGCCGGATACGGCGCGCCCAACGACTACGTCAACGACGCCGTGCTCGGCCGCGGCCACACCGCCGACGTGCAGGCGTGCTGCATCGGCTCAGGGGTGCGCGGCCTGTTCACCGGGTGGGCGGCGGCCGTCACCGGCGACGCGCGCCTGGTCCGGGTGAACCTGCTGCTCAACCGGGGCAGCGCCCACGTCGACGTACACAGTCATCTGCCGCACGAAGGTCGCGTGGACCTTCACGTACGCGCCGACTGCGGCGAGGTGCGGATGCGGGTGCCCGAGTGGGCCGGGTACGCGCGGCTGCGGGTCGAGCGCGCCGGGCACACCGCGCACGGCGCCGAGCCGGGCCTGTGGGCGCCGGACGGCATGCTGCGTCTCGCGGCGCCGCGGGCGGGCGAGCTCATCACCGTCACGTTCCCGCTGCCGGAGCGGGTCACCGAGGAGACCGCGGCCGGGCGCGCGTACGAGGTGCGCTGGCGCGGTGACGACGTCATCGGCATCGAACCGGAAGGCAGGACCCGCCCCATGTACACCGCCCGCACGATCGAGCCGCAGGCGAAGCTGCGCGAGCACACGCTGCACGTCCCGGACCAGGAGTGGTCCTGGTGAGCGCCCCCGGCCGCAGAGCCTTCCTCGCCGCCGCGGGCGCCGGCGCCGCGCTACTGGTCTCCCCCGCCGTCGCGCGGGCCGCGTCCTCGGGAGCGGAGGCGGAGGCGGACCGCCGCGCGCGGCGCATCCTCGCGGGCATCCACGTTCCCCGGTTCCCGCGCCGCACCGTGTCCATCACCGACCACGGCGCGGTCGGCGACGGCGTACACGACTGCACCGCCGCGATCCGCGACGCCATCCGGGCCTGCGCCGCGGCCGGCGGCGGGCGCGTCGTCGTCCCGCCCGGCGACTGGCTGACCGGAGCGGTGCATCTGCGCGACCGCATCGATCTGCACCTGGAGAAGGGCGCCACCCTGCGCTTCCGCCAGGACCCGGCCGCGTATCTGCCCGCCGTGTACACGCGCTACGAGGGCACCGAGTGCATGAACTACTCGCCGTTCGTGTACGCGTACGGCTGCCGGACCATCGCCGTGACGGGCGCCGGGATCCTGGAGGGGCAGGCCGACGCCACGCACTGGTGGGACTGGACGAAGGGCGTCGACGGCGGGCCCTCGCCCGAGTCACCGGAGAAGCAGCAGCTGCTCGCGTGGGCGGAGGCCGGAGTGCCGGTCGAGCAGCGGGTGTTCGGCGAGGGCCACCGTCTGCGGCCCAATCTGCTGCAGTTCTACCGCTGCCGCGACGTGCTCATCGAGGGCGTCACGGTCCGCAACTCGCCGATGTGGAACATCCATCCGGTGCTGTGCACGAGCGTCACGGTGCGCGGCGTCACCGTCGACAGTCCGAACGGACCCAACAACGACGGCATCGACCCCGAGTCCTGCTCCTACGTCCACATCAAGGACTGCGTCTTCGACACCGGTGACGACTGCGTCGCGTTCAAGGCCGGAAAGAACGCCGACGGACGGCGCGTGAACGTCCCCATGGAGCACGCCCTGGTGGAGGGCTGCCAGATGCGCGACGGACACGGCGGTGTCACCGTCGGCAGCGAGACGACCGGCGGTGTCGGCGACATCGTGGCCCGCGACTGCCGCATGTCCAGTCCGGACCTGGACCGGGCGATCCGCATCAAGTCCAATCCTGTGCGCGGCGGTTACGTACGCGACGTGCTGTGCACCGACATCGAGGTGGGGCAGGTCGGCGACGTCGTCGTCGAGGTGGCGCTGAACTACGAGAACATCGACACCGGGGCGTACTACCCCGATGTGCGCGGCATCGAGGTGCGGCGCCTGACGGCCGCGAGCGGACCGCGCGCCTGGACCCTGTTCGGCAACGCCGCCAACCCGATCCGCGACGTACGCCTCGTCGACTGCGCCTTCGACGGCATGACCGGCCCCAATGAACTGCGCAATGTCGAGGGCCTTGTCCTCGAACGAGTCACCATCAACGGCGAGGAGGCGACGGTCTGATGGACACCGACGCGCCGTGGCGGGAGGCCGACGCGGTCGTGGCGCGGGTGGCCCGTCCCCGCTTCCCCGACCAGGATTTCCCCGTCACGCGGTACGGGGCGGTGGGCGACGGCGCCACCGACTGCTCCACGGCGCTGCGCCGGGCGATCGCCGCTTGCCACACCGCGGGCGGCGGCAGGGTGACCGTGCCGCCGGGCAACTATCTCACCGGTCCCGTCCGGCTGCGCAGCCATGTGGAGCTGCATCTGGCGGAGGGCGCCACCCTGCGCTTCCACCGGGACCCGGCCGCGTATCTGCCTCCCGTGCTCACCCGCTTCCAGGGCGTGGAGTGCTACGGCTACTCGCCGCTGGTGTACGCGCGCGACGAGCGCAACGTCGCCGTCACCGGGCGGGGTGTCCTCGACGGGCAGGCCGATGACGCGCACTGGTGGCCGTGGTCGGGCCAGGCCGAGTTCGGCTGGCTGCCCGGGACACGCCATCAGGAGGAGGACTGGCCGGCGCTGTGGCAGCAGGCGGAGGACGGCGACCCGGTCGAGTCCCGGGTCTACGCCGACGGTTACCGCTTCCGGCCCAACTTCCTCGAGTTCCAGAGCTGCCACGGAGTGCTCGTCGAGGGCGTCACGATCGTCCGCTCCCCCATGTGGGAGATCCACCCGGTGCTGAGCGAGAACGTCCTGATCCAGGACGTCACCATCGACAGCATCGGCCCCAACAACGACGGCATCGACCCCGAGTCCTGCCGCGATGTGGTGATCCGCCGCTGCGACATCACCGCCGGCGACGACTGCATCGCCATCAAGTCGGGCCGGGAGGCGGACGGGCGGCGGGTGGACCGGCCCAGCGAGAACATCGTGATCGAGGACTGTGTGCTGCGGCACCGCTACGGCGCCGTCACGCTGGGCAGCGACATGACCGGCGGCATCCGCAACGTGTACGTGCGGCGCTGCCGCATCGGCGGACCCGGCCTGTACTTCGGTCTCTACATCAAGACGAACTCGGTGCGCGGAGGCTTCGCGGAGAACATCCACCTGACCGGTCTCACGGTCACGAACCTCACCAAGGAGTTCGTGACGTGCGACTTCCACCGCGGCGAGGGCGATACGGGTGGCTATCCGCCGCGGGTGCGGGAGATCAGCGTCAGCAACACCACGGTCGACCGTGCCCGGCGGGCCGTCCTGGCCCGCGGCTACGCCCATGCGCCGATCCGTGAACTACGGCTTTCCGGCGTCGAGTTCGGTTTCCTCACCGAAGCCGATCGGGTCGAGCATGTGGAGGGCCTCGTACGGGAAGAGGTGACCGGTGGACACTGAAACGACCCGGCCGGAACGCTTCGACCACTGCCCCTGGGAGTTCTGGAGCCGCAGCGACACGACGCAGCAGGCACGCCAACTCGCCCACCAGAAGGAGCTTTTGGGGCGCATCGCGGATGCCTCGTTCGGGGAGCGAGTGTTCGTGTCTCCGTGGGCGGCGGTCCATGCCGACACGCTGCACCTGGGCGACCGCTCGTACATCGGCGGGCACGCCGTCGTCACGGACGAGGTGCGCACGGGCCGCGACTGCACCGTCAACCCGTACGCGACGGTCCGCGGCCGGGTGACGTTCGGGGACGGGGTGCGGGTGGGCGCGCACACGTCGCTGCTCGGCTTCAACCACGGATTCGCGCCGGACACACCCGTGCACCGGCAGCCGTTGACCTCGCAGGGCATCACGGTCGGCGACGACGTGTGGATCGGCTCGCACGTGGTCGTCGTGGACGGCGTCACCATCGGCGACCACTGCGTGATCGGAGCGGGCGCCGTCGTCACCAAGGACCTGCCCGCCTGGTCGGTCGCGGCGGGGAACCCGGCGCGGCGGCTGCGCGACCGCCGGGACGCGGGTACGACGCCGCGCAGGTCAAGCAGTCTTGACGCCCGCCTCGAACAATTCGCCGAGCGGGCGCGGGAGCAGGCACCGGCGCTCCTCGAACGCTGCCGCGACAGCGCGGGGACGTGGACGGACCGCCCCGGCGCCGCGCCGACGGTGCGGGCGGTGTGCGACGCGGTGGAGATCGCGGCGCTGCTCCTGGACGGACCGCCACCGGGCGAGAGCGGCCCTCAACTCACCGCACGGCTGGCGGAGTTGCAGGACCCGACCACGGGCCTGGTCCCGGAGATCGGCCGCGCGGCGCCGTCCTGGTCCGACTCCGACGCGATGTACCACATCCTCTCCGTCGGCTACGCGCTCGATCTGCTCGGCTCCCGTTTCCCGCACCCGGTACGCGCCGTCACGGAGCTGTCGCCCGAGGAACTGGTGCGCCGCCTGGACGCGCTGCCCTGGCGCACCGAGGCATGGCGCAGTGGGCACTGGGTGGACGGGGTGGGCACGGCGCTGCACTTCGCCGCGGGCCCTTCGCCGCTGACGGACACGCTGTTCGGCTGGCTGCTGACCCGGGCCGACCCGGTGCAGGGCATGTGGGGCGCCCGGCGCTCGGAGGACGGCCTGCGGCAGCCGGTGAACGGCTTCTACCGGGCGACGCGTGGCACATACGCACAGTTCGGCCTGCCCCTGCCGTACCCCGAGCGCACCGTCGACACAGTCCTGACCCACAGCAAGGACCCGGCCTGGTTCGGCCCGGACCGCGGCACGGCCTGCGACGTCCTGGACGTGATCCATCCACTGTGGCTGTGCGCACGCCAGACCACCCACCGGCTCGGCGAGGGCCGCGACTGGGCGCGCGGCCAACTGGACCGCATCCTAAACGACCGCTGGCACGACGATGCGGGCTTCTCGTTCGCCCTGGAACCGGGCGAACGCCCCGCGCACCGCCCCGGGTTGCAGGGCACGGAGATGTGGCTGGCGGTGACGTGGCTGCTGGCGGAGCACCTTGGTGCGTCGGAGGCACTGGGGTACCGGCCGCGAGGCGTACACCGTCCGCTGCCGCCTGTGCGGGGCTGAGGCGCCGGTCAGGCCCGGTCCCTCAGTCCCGCACAGGCGCCGGGTCCGGCCCATCGCCGCACCACCTCACCCGCGGTCGACCTTCACCGGTTCCGCATCCGCAACGCCTGCGACAGCACCTGGGCCGTCACCCACGAAGGGTTCCAGGTGTTGCTCGTGCCGCGGTCCTGCCAGTTGGTGGGGAAGAAGCCCTCGGCCTGTTCGCCCACTCCCTGGAAACCCCACTCCCCCGGCCTGGTGCAGATGCCCTGGCCGAAGGCGTGCAGCGTCGTCTCGCCGAGGCGGCGGTAGAGCGGCTCGTTCAACGTGTCGCCCAGGAGGGCGAGTTCGTACGCGGGGAAGAACACGTCGACGTGGTGGTTCTGGACGCTGACGCCGGGCCAGCCGGTGGTGCGGAATCCGTTCTCGAAGGGCGGGTCCCACTGGTAGACCCAGGTGAGCAGCCAGTCGGCCGCTGTCCGGGCGGCCGTGGCCCAGCGCTTCTTGCCGGTGAGCCGCAGGAGTTCGAAGGCGCACAGGAAGTAGCCGATGCCGCCCTCCTTGTCCTCGCAGGCGGCGTCGAGGGTGGCGTGGGCGAACGGGGTGGCGAAGTCGGTGGCGTTGCGGCGCCGGTAGAGGTCCGTGAGGCGCTCCGCGCGGCGCAGCAGGTCGCGGTCCCCGGTGACGCGGTGCGCTTTCAACAGGGCGAGGACACAAGGCAGTCCGGCCGCCGAGCCGTCGCCGGGCAGCGGGCTTCCGTCGGGCCGCCAGCCGTACGGGGGTGGCGTCTCGCCCTCGCCGCACGTCGCGTTCACTCCGTCGAGCAGGGCGGCCACCCAGCGGTGCGGTACGGCGTGTCCGTGCGCGCGGAACAGCTCGATCACGTCGGCGAGGTCGCACAGGGTGTCGCCGTAGGCGCGGGCCGAGACGAACGGCCCGATGTCGTCGCGCGTGAAGCCCGACCAGGCGTGTTCCTCGGTGGCGTAGAAGCTCAGGCGCAGGCCGGGGGCGTCGGGTGCGGCGCTGCCGTCGAGGTAGAAGTCCACGGCGCTGCGGGCCCGTTGGATGCGCCACCGCTCCGCGTGGTCGACGCCGAGGCGTGCGTCGCACCAGGCGAGCTTGAGGGCCTGGCCGGTCCAGCCGTACATGAAGCCCGGCGTGTGGCCGGGGCCGATGAACTTCAGGTAACCGGCCGCCCCTTCGGCGTCATACCAGCGCCGGTCCAGGGCCCGCTCCTTGTGCCGCACGATCGCGTCGAGGTCCAACGGGCGGGCGCCGCTCGGCCGGTAGAGGTCCAGGCCGCGATGGACGGCGGCGCGGAAGCCGTGCCCACGGCGTGCCGGGCGGCCCCAGTCGAGGGCGTGGCGGGTGCGGTGGGCGGCGCCGGGCGGCAGGTCGAGGTAGCCACCTCTGTAGGGGGCGGTGCGGTTCTTGTGGACGTACGCCGTGTCGGGGCGGCCCGCGAACAGGGTGGCGCCGCTGGCGCCGACGAGTACCACTCGCCGGCCGGCGGGCAGCGCCCCGAGTGAGCCGTCGCCCGGCCGCACCGCATACAGGGTGGCATACCAGGCTGTCGCGCCGGCTCCCCATTCCGCGTGGGCGCAGGGCACGGGCAGCCGGTGGTCCTCGACGACCAGGCCCGAGCCGTCGGCGCCGGTCATGCGGGGCACGGTGCGGGTCGGGTCGGACGAGGGGTTGCCGCGGTAGTACACCTGGGGCAGGGTCACTGCCTCGGGGCGGCGCGCGGGTAGCGGCACGGCGACCCCCAACACCGCCTCCTGGAGCGGGACTTCACCTTCGTTGCGGAACTCCACATCCACGTACAGGAAGCCGTTCTCGAACCAGAGCCGCAGGTCGACGGCGAGCGCGAGGTGGTTCGCGACGGTGCCGCGCACCCGAATGGACCTGCCGTCCCCCTTGACGTCCGGCGCCACGAGCCCGGGCCTGGACGGGGTCCACGGCCTGCCCAGGGACACCACGAACAGGTCGTCGAGCGCCACGGAGGCGCAGACCGCGTCCGGCGCGCCCACCGTGCCGAGGGTGAGGCGCAGTCGCCCCTCACCCCCCTCGTCGAGGCGCAGAAATCGGCCGTTCTCACCTATGAGCACCATTCTCAACTCTCCGTTCCCGCACGGGTGTTGACCCTCGCCACGGATGACGGAACCATTGTGGCATCCAGGTGGCATACCAGTGGAGTTCCCGAGCGTCATCGACAGGAGAATCTCTATGAGCGCAACACCGAACGCCCCAGAACAGCAGCCCTCCGGCCCGAGCCGGCGCAAGGTCGTGACCACCGGAGCGACGATGGGCGCGGCGGCGCTCACCGGCGTCACGCTCGCCGCGTCGACTCCGGCGCAGGCCACCGCGGTCAAGAGCACCGCCCGGACGTCCGTACGCACGTCGTCCACCGGCGCCACCTGCACGACGATCCCGAACAAGTACGACGAGCCGTTCGAGGTCTGCGACGACGAGATCTTCATCTTCATGGCCAACTACAAGCCCTTCGAGTACGCGGGCTTCTTCGAGAAGGTCATCGGCGACAAGCTGCGCGCCGCGTTCCCCGGCATGAAGTTCAAGTGGGCGGCCTGGGACTACCCGATCCGCTACGAGGACCTCGACAAGGCCGGCGTCGTGCCGGACATCGTCCTGGAGGACCCGCGCCGCCGCATCGACCGCGACCTGGAGCCGCGCGGCTGGGTCCGCGACCTCACCGACGACCTGCGCTCGACCGGCATCGACCTGGGCGCCCTCAACCCGGCCGCGGTCGAGATCGTCAGATCCCGGTCGGACGGCGGCGTGTACGGTGTGCCGCTGTTCATCGACGAGTACGTCCTCTACTACAACAAGAAGATCTTCGACATGAAGGGGGTGCGGCCGCCGACGAACGGCACGACGTACGACGAGGCGTTCCGGCTCGCCAAGAAGCTCACGTTCGAGCAGGACCTCGTCGCGTACAAGGGCTATCTGCAGCACCCGGACCAGTACCTGGAGGGCAATCAGCTGGGCCTGTACCCGTTCGCGCCGGGCGCGAGCGAGAACCCGAAGCCCGAGGACGTGAAGATCGACATCACGTCGGCGGGCTGGCAGCGGCTCGGCGCCAACCTGGAGCGGTTCCTGCTCCTGCCGCACAACATCTTCACCACGGTCGACGACTACCTGCTGACCGGGCATGTCGCCATGGCCGTCGACAATCTGCGCAAGCTCGGCGGGTACGCCCTCAACGACCTCTACCTGGAGCCCGACGACGCGGCCGAGTGGCGTGAGCTCGCCAAGAACATCGAGCTGGGTGTCACCTCGGTGCCGGTGCTGGGCAGCGGCGACAAGGCCGTCTACCAGCCCAACACCATGGCCGCCTTCCTGCCGCCGCAGTCGACGAAGAAGGCCGAGGCACTGCAGGTGCTGAAGTGGCTGGTGTCGCAGGAGGCACAGGTGGAGCTGTCCCGGTACGCCATGAAGCCGACGCTGCGGTCGGGCGCGGTGGAGGCGGCGTTCGGCAAGGCGATCCCCGAGCTGGCCGGGATCGACACCTCTGGGGTGTTCTGGGGCGACAACGCCGTCGTCAAGGACTACAAGAACACCGAGTACTGGGACATCCCGATGTACATGGTGTTCCGCCAGCACGTCCTCAAGGACGGCCTGCGGGTGTCCTCGGCGCTGAAGGTCGCGGAGACCGTGGACATCCCGGCGTACATCAAGGCGCAGGCCGCCTCCGGCAAGGACTGGTGAGTCGCGTCAACCCCGCCTGCGCAGCCGTATCGCGAGGTACGGCTGCGCGGGCAGCGACACCTCGACCGGGGCGCCGCCGGACACCTCGGGCCGCGGCTGCACCGTCATGTTCCAGGTGTCGACGACCTCGACGGACCAGGCGCCCTCGGCGAGGGTGAAGGGGCGGCGCGGGTAGCGGTGCGGGCCCAGGTACTGGAGCAGATACCCCCCCGGCGCCTCCAGCGTCGACGCGTCGTACGTCTCCGGGGCGTGGGCCAGGCCCGAGGGCGCGGCGTCGAGGACGTCGCGCAGGAACGCGAACCGCGCCACCGCCGTCCCGGCCGGGCTCCCGCCGCACCGGCTCCACGGGGTGGGCCCCCATGTCTCGGCGTGGGCCGCGTAGCCGCCGCGGCACACCGCCTCCCAGACGCGGCACATCAACTCCTGGCCGGGCAACGCCTGTTCGGCGTCTTCGGGCGCGTCGCCCTCGGCGCCGCACGCGTCGAACAGGACCGGTTTGCCGAGTTCGTGGACGAGGCGGGAGACGGTGCGGGTCTGCGGGTCGCGCACGGAGGCGTGGGTGATCCAGGGGGCACCGAAGTCGGTGTCGGGCGGGCCGTGCACGGTGAGCGGGTGGTGGCCGTGGTCGTGTTCCAGGATGTCGGTCTGGGCCTCGTGGTCCGGCGGGGCGCACCACCACACGTTGGGGTGGGGGGCCAGGCGGTCCACGGTCTCCGGGATGTCGCGGCCGGTGAGGTCGACCTCCGCCTGGATGCCGACGGAGGCGAGGGCGGCGACCTGACGGTCGAGTGCGCCGAGGGGAAGCGTGCGGGATCCCGTGAGGCGGACCCGGTTGAACGGGGAGAGCGCCAGCGCGCGGACGGTGGCGTCGTCGGCCTGGGGGACGGTGGTGGTGAGCGGGTGGTAGGGCGTGCCGTCGGCGTGCCGGAAGCGGGTGCCGTCGGCGTGCACCGGGGTGTGGTTGCGCGGTCTCGTGTGCATGGGAATCCCCTGTCAGGCCTTCCGTATCCGCAGCGCCATGTCCGGCCGGTGGTCCAGCGGAATCCGGACCCGGCCCGTGCGCGGTGGGCCCGGCAAGGGAGTGACGGTCATGTTCCATGTGTCGATCAGGTCGAGGCGCCAGGGGCCGCCCGCCTCCGGGAGCGTCACCTCCCGGTGCCGGTGGCGGCGGTCGCCGAAGTAGCTGAACACCGCGTCGGGGCTCTGCTCCCACAGCGTGCGCAGGAACGCGAGCCGCGGTGTCACCTCGCCGTGCAGCCGGCCACCGCGGGAGACCCATGCCGTGCCCTCGGGATCCTGCTCCGGATAGCACTCACCGTGCCCGACGTACGCGCCGGCGGCCATGCCGTGCCAGAACTGGCGCAGCAGTGCCTGCCCGGTGAGGTTGCCCCAGCGGCGGCCGAGGATCCCCTCGTAGCCGATCTCGTCGATGACGACCGGTTTCGGTACGCGGTCGAGCCACTCGGGGGCGAGTGCGGCGTCCCAGTGCTGGATGGACTGGTGGGTGGTCCACGGCGTCCGGAAGTCGTAGATGCGCTCGTACTCGTACATGCGGGTGCCGTTGTGGATGGACCTCAAGTGCTGGTAAGGGTCGGCGCGTTGGACCTGGCGGCCGATGTGGTTCCAGTCGTCGACGGTCTTGGCCTTGTTGAAGTCGTACTCGTTGGCGATCGACCACCAGACATTGCGCAGCGACGCGAGCCGGGCGACCGCGTACCGGACGAGGGCGAGGTCGTCCTCGCGGCTCATGTCGTCGACGCCCCAGTGCCCCTCGTCGTAGGGGTGGAAGAGGACGATGTCCGCCTCTATGCCGAGGTCGCGCAGGTCGCGGACGCGGCGCTCGAAGCGGCGGAAGAACTCCGGGTCGAAGCGGGTGGTGTCCAACTCCCTTGGTGCGGGCGAGCGTTCTCCGATGCCCGGGTACGGAAGTCGGGGCGGGTTCATCGCACGTGTGGGCAGCAGACACATCCGGACCTTGTTGAACGGGGACTGTGCCAAGGTGCCCAGCGTGCGCTCCTCCAGCTCCTCGTCCTCGTAGTGGGTCCAGTGGTAGCAGGTGGTTCCGAAGGGGTGGGACGGGGTGCCGTCGGCGTACGCGAAGGTGCGCGGCCCCGCGACCCGTACCGGCCCGTGGTTGCCGCGGTCGGGCGGCACGCACACGAACTCCCCGCGCACGCCGTCCAGTTCACTGGCGGTCGAGCGAGTGGTGTACGTCCACGGTCCTTGCCGGTCCGGCATGAACCGGACGGTGTACGTGCCGTCCCCGTCGTAGAAGCCGGTCACGGGGACGACGCGGTGGCCGTGCCGGAAGTCGGCGGCGAACTCGACGTCCCGGTAGGGGTTTTCGGTGGCGGGTCCGGTCAGGGTCAGTTCGAAGACGTCCCAGCGTTCGGTCATCTTCACGAACGACCGCCCTCCCTGATCCAGTCCTCCGTCACCACGGCGTGCTTGATGGTCTTGCGCAGGTAGGAGTACGCGACGTGGATGCGGTCGTCGCGGGTCTGCAGCAGGCAGGGGTAGGAGTAGCCGAGTTCGGTGTCCCGGTACTCGTCGTCGGCCACTTGCAGGTCACGGCGCCAGGGCCAGGTGCGGCCCTCGTCGTCGGAGAGGGCGAGGGTGAGCGGGGTGCGCAGGGCCTTCTTCCTGCGGCCCGCACCCTTGCCGACCCAGCGGTACTCGCCGCGTTCCAGGCTCGCGTGGTTGTAGACCAGGGCGAAGGTGCCGCTGCGCAGTCTGATCGCCTGAACTGCCGAGTTGTTGTTGGGCAGTTCCGTGCGGACAGGGGTCGTCCAGGTACGGCCGGCGTCGACGGAGACGGTGGCGTGGATGCGGTCGGCGGCGCGGCTGCGCAGCAGGCCGAGCAGTGAGCCGTCGGAGCGGGGCACGACGCTCAGCTGGACGAGGTGGTCGCTGCCGGGGACGTCGTACTCCTTCCAGGTGCCGCCCGCGGCCTCGCTGATCAGGACCGTGGAGTGTTCGCCTTCGGGGCGGCAGCGGTAGGCGGGAAGGAGCCACGAGCCGTCACCGGGGTCGAGGGCCGGGGTGCGCACGAAAAGGCCGGGTCCGTCGTGGGCGATGTGCGGGGCGTCCCAGATGCGGCCGCCGTCGTGCGAGACGCGGGTGACGAGGTGGGCGGTCTTCTGGTCGTGCGGTTCGTTGGAGGGGTGGAACAGGTGCACGGCGCCGTCCGGGCCGGTCGCGAGCACCGGGTTCTGCTCCGCGCGGTCGGGGTCGGCGGACAGGGCGACGGGTGTGGTCCAGCGTTCGTCGGCGGCCGGGAGACGGGCGAGGACCACGTTCGTGTCGCGGTCGCCCTCGTCGGGGCCGTTGAACCAGGCGCACAGCACGTCGCCCCCGTCGAGTTCGAGCAGGCACGCGGCGTGACTGTCGCCGGGGTGCAGCGTGGGCAGCAGGGCCTCGCGCACGTCCGGGTCGTCCGGGCGCGGGCGCAGCACCCCGTCGAAGCGCGGGTCGCCACTCATGAGACGTCGACTCCCCTCAGGTCGAGCTGCCCGGCAAAGTGGCAGGCCGACGCGCGGCCGGGCGCGACGGGGCGCAGCTCGGGCACCTCGGTGCGGCACACGTCCTGTGCGTAGGCGCAGCGTGGATGGAACGGGCAGCCGGGCGGTACGGCGGAGGCGTCGGCGACCTCGCCGCGCAGCACGATGCGCTCGCGGCGCCGGGCGGCCGGGTCGGGGTCGGGGACGGCCGACAGGAGTGCCTCGGTATAGGGGTGCAGGGGCTGTCCGTACAGGGCGTCGGTGGCACCGGTCTCGACGACACGGCCCACGTACATGACGGCGACCTCGTCGGCCATGTACTCGACGACGCCCAGGTCGTGCGAGATGAACACGTACGTGAGGTCCGACTCGTCCTGGAGGTCCTTGAGCAGGTTGAGGATCTGGGCGCGCACCGACACGTCGAGGGCGCTGACCGCCTCGTCGGCCACGACGAGGCGGGGCGCCAGCGCCAACGCCCGTGCGATGCCGACGCGTTGGCGCTGTCCCCCGCTGAACGCGTTCGGGTAGCGGCGCAGATATTCGGGGCGCAGTCCCACCCGGCGCAGCAGCTCCGCGACGCGTTCCTCGGTGTCCTTGGCGTTCAGGCCGAGGTTGACGCGGAGCGGTTCGCCGACGATCTGGAGCAGCGTCATGCGCGGGTTGAGGGAGGCGAACGGGTCCTGGAAGACGAGGCGGATCTCGCTGCGGTACGGCTTGAGGGCCTTCTCGTCGAGGGCGGCGAGGTCGACGGTGGTGCCGTCGGTGCGCCGGTAGACCATCTCTCCGGAGGTCGGTTCGTGGACGCGCAGCAGACAGCGGCCGAGGGTGCTCTTGCCGCAGCCGGACTCGCCGACGAGGGCGAGGGTGCGTCCGGCGGGCACCTTCAGGTCGACGCCGTCCACGGCACGTACCGCTCCGACGGTGCGGCCGAACAGGCCGCGGCGGATGGGGAAGTGCTTGGTCAGGCCCCGCGTCTCCAGGAGCGCGGCCCTGGTGCGGGTGTCGGTGACGGTCATGCGGCCGGCTCCCCTTCCTCGGCGGTGTCGTCGTACAGCAGGCAGCTGACCGTGCCGTCGCTGCCGATGGCCGGGTCGGGCAGTGGGGCCGCGACCGCGTGGGGCACGGTCACGTCGCAGCGCCCTGCCATGAACTCGTCGCAGCGCGGGTGGAACGGACAGCCCGTCGGTCGTGCGTACGGCCCCGGCACCATGCCCCGCACAGGGCGCAGTCGTTCGCGGGAGCCCGATCCCAGCTTCGGGACCGAGCGCAGCAGGGCGCGGGTGTAGGGGTGTCGGGGGCTGCGCAGCACGGTGTCCGTGGTGCCGGACTCCACGACCGAGCCGAGGTACATGACGGCGATGCGGTCGGCGACCTGGGCGGCGACGCCGAGGTCATGGGTGATCAGCATGATCGCCATGCCGGTGTCCCGTTGCAGTTCGCGCAGCAGGTCGAGGATCTGCGCCTGGGTGGTGACATCGAGGGCGGTGGTGGGTTCGTCGGCGATGAGCAGGTCAGGGCCGCAGGACAGCGCCATGGCGATCATGGCGCGCTGCAGCATGCCGCCGCTCATCTGGAACGGGTACTCGTCGACGCGGCGCTCGGGTGCGGCGATCCCGACCCGGCGCAGCAGCTCGACGACGCGGGTGCGGGCCTCGGCCTTGGTGGCCTCGCCGTGCAGGATCAGCGCCTCGCCGATCTGGTTGCCGAGGGTGTGCATGGGGCTCATGGAGGCGATGGGTTCCTGGAACACCATGGCCACCTTCCGGCCGCGCACCGCGCGCAACTCGGGTCCCGGCGCGTCCACCATGTCGACGACACCGTCGTCGCCGTGCACCCGGATGTGTCCTCCCGTGATCCGGCCCGGCTTGTCGATCAGGCGCAGCACGGAGCGGGCCATGACGCTCTTGCCGCACCCCGACTCGCCCACCACGGCGAGGACTTCGCCGCGGCCGATGGTGAGGTCGACGCCGTCCACCGCCCGTACGATTCCGTCGTCGAGTTCGAATCCGGTGTGCAGATCCTCGATCTCGAGCAGCGTGTCCGGCTGCTTCATCGCCTCTCCCTACGTGTACGGGCTACTTGTACGGGTCGGCGGAGTCGCGCAGTCCGTCGCCGACGAAGTTCATGGCGAGCACGGTGACGAACACCGCGACGCCGGGGAGCAACAGCCATGGAGCGCTCTCCACGGTGCGGATGTTCTGCGCCTCCTGCAGCAGCACGCCCCAGCTGACGGCGGGTGACTGGAGTCCCAGGCCCAGGAAGCTCATCGCGGTCTCGCCGAGGATCATGCCGGGCACCGCCATCGTCAGGGAGGCGATGACATGGCTCGACATCGACGGGACCATGTGCCGGAAGATGATCCGGGGGCGGCTGCAGCCGTCGAGCCGGGCGGCGGTGACGAAGTCCTCCTCGCGCAGCGAGAAGAACCGCCCGCGCACCACCCGCGCGAGGCCCGTCCAGCCGATCACGGACAGGATGGTGGTGATGGCGAAGTACCGTGCCAGCGGCCCCCATTCGTCGGGCACGGCCGCCGACAGCGACAGCCACAGCGGCAGTGTCGGGATCGACATCAGGAACTCGATGATGCGTTGGATGGTGAGGTCCGGTTTGCCGCCGAAGTAGCCGGAGATGCCGCCGAAGAACAGTCCGAGCAGGAAGCTGACGGCGACCCCGACCAGACCGATGGACAGGGACACGCGTGCGCCGTGGATGATGCGGGACAGCATGTCGCGGCCCGAGCGGTCCGAGCCGAAGAAGTAGACCTTCTGGTCCGCGTGCACCGCCCCGAACAGATGACGGTCGCCGGGGATGAGTCCCCACAGGTGGTAACTGTCGCCCTTGGCAAGGAACTTGAGCGGGATCCGCTTGTCGGGGTCGACCGTGTGGATCTGCTCGAAGGTCTCCGGGTCACGCTTGGTGGTGTAGCCGTTGGCGTAGAAGCGCAGGCCGTCGTCCCAGCTGAGGTCGACCTTGACGATCTGCGGCGGGGCATAGGTGTGCTTCTCGTCGACGCTGCTGGGTGAGGCCGGCGCCAGGATCTCGGCGAAGACGACGACGAAGTAGGCGAGCAGCACGATGACGGCGCCGACGAGGGCGAGCCGGTGTTTGCGAAAGCGCCGCCAGATCAGCCGCCACGGCGATGCCTGCCCGCCGGTGACGGGTGTGTCGTCGACGACGTCCGACGCCCCTTCGGGCTGCGGTGTTCGGGTCAGCACGGTCCGCTCACCCTCCCTCGTAGCTGTGCCGGATGCGCGGGTCCCACCAGGCGAGCGCGAGGTCGCTGAGCAGGGTGCCGACCACGGTCAGGGTGGAGAGGATCAGGATGAAGCTGCCGACCAGGTACATGTCCTGGTTGAGGACGCCGCCGAGCATCAGCGGACCTGTGGTCGGCAGGTTCATCACGATCGAGATGATCGTCTCGCCGCTGATCAGGCCGGGCAGCAGCCAGCCGACGGTGGAGATGAACGGACTCATGGAGGTGCGGACGGGGTATTTGAGCAGCAGTTTCCATTCGGGCAGTCCCTTGGCGCGGGCGGCCACCACGTACGGCTTGTACAGCTCGTCCAGGAGGTTGGCCCGGATGATGCGGATGCCGCCCGCGGTGCCGGCGACGGCGATGATCAGGATCGGCAGCCACAGATGGCTTGCCGCGTCCAGGACCTTGCCGAGGTTCCACGCGGCGTCCTGGTACTCGGGCGAGAACAGTCCGCCCGGACTCTGGCCGAAGTAGCGCATGCCGACCCACATCAGGACGAGGGCGAGCATGAACTCGGGCACCGCCATGCCCACGAACCCGAAGAGCGTGGCGATGTAGTCCCCGGACGAGTACTGGCGCACGGCCGAGTAGATACCGATGGGCCAGGAGATCGCCCAGATGATGAGCAGGGTGGCCACGGAGAGGAAGAAGGACAGCGCGACACGGTCCCAGATCAGATCGCTGACCGGGCGCATGTTCCAGGCGAAGGCCTGGCCGAAGTCGCCGTGGAAGACGATGTTGCTGATCCACTTCCAGTACTGGGCGAGGAACGACTGGCCGAGCCCGTAGCGGGAGCGCAGTTCGGCCACCTCTGCCGGGCCCATGAACTCGCCGCGCTCCTCGGCGTTGGCCTGGAGCGTGTCGACGTAGTCGCCGGGCGGGAGGCTGATGATGAAGAAGGTCGCCAGCGAGATGGCCCACAGGGTGACGAACATCCAGCCCGTGCGGCGGACGAGGAACGACAGCATGCCTGAACTCCCGGTCCGCCCTCAGGCCTTGGCCTTGAAGTAGTACGTGCTGGGGTTGGTGGGGCCCGGCGCCTGGAACAGGCCGGCCGCGCTGAATGCCTTCGGGACGTTGCGCAGGGTGTTCTTGATGACGGCGTAGTCCTTGGGCGGCGTGGAGATGCCGATGTAGTAGAACTCCTCCTTCGTGATCTCCAGGATCTGCTTGGCGAGGCGGGTGGCGCGCGCGATGTCGAAGGTGTCCCGCATCTCGTCGAAGAGTTCCAGCTGGTGTTTGATGCGGGCGGGCGGTTCCTCGCCGTCTCCGCCGGTGCCCTTGTCCTTGCGCAGGTACCACTTGGCCCATTCGCCGCCGAAGCGGGAGGAGCCGCGCGGGTTGGTGGGCGCGTAGTAGTGGTTGCCGCCCTCACCGGTGCGTACGTCGAAGTTGTTGCAGTCCCAGGTGGCGGCCTCCGACTTGCCCGCCTCGACGCGCTCCCAGTACAGGGTCTCGGCCATGCGGGAGACGGTGGCGTCGACGCCGACCTTGCGCCAGTCGGTGCGGATCATGTCCATCGCGTCGACCTGGTCGGCCATGTCGGAGACGACGAGCACGGTGAAGGCGACCGGGTCACCGTCCTTGGTGAGGCGGATGCCGTCGCCGTTGCGCTTGGTGAAGCCCGCCTTGTCGAGGTACTCGTTGGCCTTGGCGACGGAGTACGCGGTGTACTGCGTGCCGAGTTCCTCGTTGTGGAGCTCGTTGTCGGGACCGGGAGCCGCCTGCCAGGGGCGGCCCTGGCCCGCGAAGACCGTCTCGATGATCTTCTTCCGGTTGATCGCGTAGGACAGTCCGACGCGGAAGTCCTTGTCGGCGAAGAGGGCGCGCTTCTTCTTGTCGGGGTGTGTCTGGTTGAAGCCGATGATCATCGTGTTGGCGGAGTCCGGCTCGACCTCGGCGATGCGGTAGCCGCCCTTGGAGCGGTTGCGGGAGATCACCGGCTTGTTGCGGACCGTGCCGAACTGGTACATCTGCATGTCCAGATCGCCGTTGGAGATCTTGAGGACCTCGACCTCGACCTCTTGCAGGACGTCGACAACGACCTTGTCGATGTACGGCAGTTGGCTGCCGTCGGGGTCGACCTTCCAGTAGTACGGGTTGCGCTCGCAGACGACGCTGCTGCCCTTGGTGACCGGGTTCCTGGGCAGCCAGGCGTTGACGGTGGGCAGTTCCGGGTTCTGCCACACCTCCTGCACCGTCTCCAGGCGGGTCAGCCAGTCCGAGGCCCCCGCGGCCTTCGCGTCCTTGTTGGCGTCCTTGTTGTACTTCGGGAGGTACTTCTTCATGAAGTGCTTCGGCAGGAACATGAAGACGCCCGTGGTGCCCGCGACCTCCTCCAGGAAGCCCGCCTTCGGTTCGTCGAAGACGTACTTGACGGTGTGGTCGTCGACGGCTTCGCACCGGGCCGGCTTGCCGTTCTTGTTCAGCCACAGTGCGTAGAGGCCCGCCGGGTGCACCTTGGGGTCGGCGTTGTAGTCGTTGAACGCGAACTCGAAGTCCTCGGCGGTCAGCGGCTTCCCGTCGGACCAGCGCATGCCCTTGCGCAGATGGAAGACGAACTCCTCGCCCCCGCCGTTGATCTCGTACTTCTCGCAGACATTGGGGAGGATCTTGGTCTTGGTGACGCCCTGCCAGGTGGCGGCCCAGCGCACCAGCGGCTCGTAGCCCACGCTGAAGCGCAGCCAGCCGAGGTCCTCCTGCGTGATCATCGCGGAGTGCCAGGTGCCGCCGTACGCCCCGGTCTCCTGGAGGGGCTCGACCACCAGGGGCTTGGCCGGTAGGCGCTCGGCGACCTTCGGGATCTTGCCGGCGTCGGCCTGCTTCTTCAGGGACGGCGCCTCCTTGCCCTTGGATCCGCCGCCGGCCGAATCGCCGTTCTCCGCGTCGGTCGAGAAGAAGCCGCAGCCGGTCAGCGTGCCGGAGAGCGAGGCGGCGGCGAGGACCCCGCCGCCGGCCCGCAGCAGCATGCGGCGCTCCACGCTCCGGGGGCCGGGTGGCACAGGGGTGCGGTCAGGAGTCATCTCCACGCTCCTTTGCGTCGAGGGCCGCCGCCTCCAGCTCGCGGACGAGGGGCACCACGGTGGCGTCGAGGCGGCGTTCCTCCTCGGCGTCCAGGCGGGCCAGCGGGGGTGCGGCATGAGCGGATTCGATACGGCCGAGGGCCGCGAGGACGTACTTGCCGGTGCTGACCGTGGTGGACAGGTTGTGCTCGTGGCGGGCTGCCGCCATCGCTTCGAGCAGGTCCTCCAGGCGCTCCTGCAACGCGCGGGCGTACGTGAAGTCGCCCGCGCGGGCCGCCTCGTAGAGGGCGACCAGGGTGCGGGGGGTGACGTTGGCGAGGGAGCTGGTGGCCCCGGCGGCGCCCGCGTACAGGGCGATGTCGCTCAGGCCGCTCGCTCCGGCGAAACAGGCGAGGTCGAGGTCGCGGCGGGCGGCCGAGCGCAGCACCCGGCGCAGCCAGGTCAGGTTGCCGCTGCTGTCCTTGAGGCCGCGCAGCACGCCCTCTTCGGCGAGTTGCAGGACGCAGTCGACGGTGAGGGCCGACGGGGTCAGCTGCGGGAAGTGGTAGGCGAGGACGGGGAAGCCCACGGCGTCGGCGACGGCGCGGTAGTGGTCGCGCAGTTCCTCGCGCCCGTACGGCGTGAAGTACGGGGCGATGACGGCGAGTTCGTCGGCCCCCGCGTCCACGGCGGCGCGTGCCTGGCGGATGCTCAGCGGGGTCGCGGCGTCGCCCACGTGCGCGATGACGGGCACCCGGCCGGCCGCGGTCTTGGCCGCGACGTCCACGGCGGAGCCCCGCGTGTCCTCGTCCAGGGCGTGGAACTCTCCCGTGGTTCCGTTGATCCACAGGCCATGGACACCCGCGTCGACCAGTGCGTTCAGGTGGCATTCCAGGGACGGCCGGTCGAGCAGCCCGCTGGACGTCATGGGCAGCACGGTCGGAGCGATGATCCCTTGCAGCGCGTGTCGCGCCATGGTCACCTCGGCGAGGCTCAGAGGGATGTCGGTGGTATGCCATGAGTTTGTTGAGCGGGGCCGGGAGCGTCAACCCCCGTGACAGACCCAATAGTTCGGCTTGCCCACCCCCGAGACATGCGGCTCACCTGCGGCATACCATGAGGCGCAGTTGAACCGGCGGCACTGGGAGGCGCAATGATCCGAGCGCGAGCGGCACAGCGGGCCCGCGCGGAGGAGGGCACGGGCGTGGACGACGCGGAGGGCAAGAAGGTCGCGGCCCCCGAGGAGAGCCTGGAGGCACGCGCCTCGCGGGCGATCGTGGAGTGGCTGACGACGGAGCACCCGACACCCGGGCAGGCCGTGCCGGTCCGGGAGTTCGCCCGTCGGCTCGACATGAGCCGCACTCCGGTGCGCAGCGCGGTGGGCCGCCTCTACGAGCGGGGGCTGCTCGCCTACGAGTCCTCGGTGGGCTTCACAGTGGCGATACCGTCCCTGTCCAGCGTGTACGAGCTCTTCGAGCTGCGGCTGATGCTGGAGTCGCATGCGCTGCGCCTCTTCGCGGACCGTGCGGACCGGGAGCCGCCCGCACTGCTGCGTGAACTGGTCGTCCAGGGCGAGGAGTTGGCGGGCGAGGCGGTGCGGGACGCGGCTCGTTACCCCGACTTCCGGGACAACGACGCCCGGTTCCACCGGGAGCTCGTCAAGCTGGGCGGGCTGCCGATGCTGCTCGATCTGCACGACGACCTGAACCTCAGCATCCACGTGACCCGCGCAGGGCTCAAGGCGCCGATCACCCCGTCCCGTCTGAACATCGCGGTGGACGAACACCGGGCGATCGTCGAGGCGTTGGAGTCCGGCGAACGGCTGCGGGCACGGGACGCATTGGAGGCGCACATCCTCCGCGTCCGCGATCAGACGATCGCGTTCCTGGCGCGGCCGAATCTCTAGGCGGAACCGCGGAACCACTGCCGCCACCCCAGCCGAGACCGGAGGACCGTTGGAAGGCACTGGAGGACCGATGGAAGGCCCCGTACGCCCCACCCCCGCCGCGCTCTCCCCGCACCGCCCGCCCCGTAACCTCCGGCTGACGGTCACCGGAGGCCTGCTCGGCCAGTGGCTGGACGTCAACCGCACCGCGAGCATCCCCCTCGCCCTGCACCACCTGGAGGACTCCGGCGCCCTCGCCAACCTCCGGACGGCCGCCGGCCTCGCATCCGGCGCCTTCCGGGGACCTGCCTACGCCGACTCCGACGTGTACAAGATGCTGGAGAGCGCGGCGTGGCAGCTCCAGCACTCCCCCGACCCGGCACTCACCGCGTTCCTCACCGAGACGGCCCGCCTGCTGGCCCGCGCCCAGCAACCCGACGGCTATCTCGACACCCACTATCAGCTCACGAACCCGGCGGACCGCTACACCCGACTCGTCGACAGCCACGAGCACTACTGCGCGGGACACCTCTTCCAGGCGGCGGTGGCCGCCCAACGCGCCACAGGGGACGAGGAGTTGCTGGCGGCGGCGGGCCGCCTGGCCGACCATCTGTGCACGGTCTTCCTCGACGACGAGGGGCCCGGCCTTGACGGACATCCCCAGGTCGAGACGGCTCTGGTGGAGCTGTACCGGGCCACGGGCGTCGAGCGCCACCTCACCCTCGCCGCCCGCATGGTCGAACGCCGGGGCCACGGGCTCGTGGGCCCGCACAAGCACGGCGCCCGCCACCGCCTCGACCACCTTCCCGTCCGCGAGGCCCCCGCCGTCACCGGTCACGTCGTACGTGCCCTGTACCTGGAGGCCGGCGCGGTGGACGTGGCCGTGGAGACCGGCGACAAGGAACTCCTCGCCGCGAGCGCCGCGCGCTGGACCGACATGGTGGCCGCGCGGACCGCGATCACCGGCGGCCTGGGGTCCCGGCAGGTCGGGGAGGTCTTCGGCGAGCGCTACGAACTCCCGCCGGACCTCGCGTACAACGAGACATGCGCGTCGGCCGCGAGCATGCAGTGGGCGTGGCGGCTGCTGCTCGCCACTGGTGAGGGACGGTACGCGGACCTGCTGGAGCGCACGCTGTACAACGCGTTCGCGGCGGCCCGCTCCGCGGACGGGCGCACGTACTACAAGGGCAACCCGCTGCAGCGCCGCCCCGACCACGCCGACGCGGTGGGCGATCCGCGCTGCCGCGACGAGTGGTTCTGGTCGGCGTGCTGCCCGCCCTCCGTGACCCGCCTGATGGCCTCGCTCCCCCACTACGCGGCGACGACCACGGACGACGCCCTGTTCCTGCACCTGTACACACCGATGAGGCTGGCCTGCGACCTGGGGCCCGGGCGGATCGCGGTGCGCGTGGAGACGGAGTATCCGTGGAGGGGCGCGGTGCGGGTCACCATGGAGGAGGCGCCGGACGCGGAGTGGACGCTGGCGCTGCGCGTGCCGCCGTGGAGCGGCCGCACGCTCCTCGACGGCGCCCCCGTCACACCCGACGCGCAAGGCCGGGTGCTGCTGCGCCGGCGCTGGCGCGCGGGCGAGTCCATCGTCCTGGATCTCGACATGACGCCGCGCCTCACGGCCGCCCACCCGCGCATCGATGCCCTGCGCGGCAGCGTGGCGCTCGAACGCGGCCCGCTCGTGTACTGCTTCGAGCAGGCCGACCAGCCCTACGTCGACGAGCTGGCACTCGCGGCGGACGCGGACCTGCGCGTGCGCGACGTCGCCGACCTGCCGGGCGTCGGCCGCACGGTCCGCATCGAGACGGACGCGGTCACGGTCGCCGCCCCGCACCAGGACGGCCTGCCCTATCTCAGTCCGGGCGCCCCCCGCACCCGCCGCCCGGCGTCCGCCGCCGCGGTGCCCTATTTCCAGTGGGACAACCGCGGCGACGGCGCGATGCGGGTGTGGGTACCGCTGGACCAACACCCTTAACCAGGGCCCTACTTGTTGATTTTCACCTGGCTGAACGTCGCCGTCACATAGTGCGCGATGTCGTTGTCCTGCTCGTCGCCGTCGACGAACAGGCCCGCGTACACCTGATCGCCCATCGGGATCCGCTCGTAGCCCGCGCGCGTCCACTGCAGGGAGTCCGGGGAGATCTCGGAGGTGAACTCGTCGCCGCGCAGCGTGATGCGCAGCCACTGCGGCTTGATGTCGAGCAGCTCGTCCTCCTCGTACGGGTACCGGCCGTCGCTCATCTCGGGGCCGTGCGAGTGGATGCGCTTGACGGCGCACTTCAGGCCGCCGTCGACGACGCAGACACCGATGAGGTTGAAGGGCGAGTCCGGCGTGAGGTTGTCGCGGATCATGATGCCGGCGATGACCTCCGAGTAGACGCGGCTGAGCGTGTCCACGCGGGCGATCAGCTCGACGACCTCGTCGCCGGGGCTGTCGATCTTCTGGTAGACGAAGTGGCAGCTGTCCTTGCGGCCCTTGATCCTGCCGGAGCCGCGTAGCGTGAACTTCCCGGAGTCCAGGGCGGCGGCGCCCTTGATGGGCACGTCGCCGAGGTCGACGGACGTCCAACTCCCCAGGTCCGTCTTCTTGTTGACGTGCACCGGGACGGGGGACGACGTGGTGGCGGTGCCGGTGGAGTCCGTGGCGCGGGCCGTGAGGTGGTGGGTGCCGGCAGTGGCGCCCTTCCAGGTGAGCTCGTACGGGGCGGTGGTGGCTTCGCCGATCTTCTCGTCGTCGGCGTAGAAGGCGACGGCCTTGATGGAGGCGCTTCCCTGCGCGGTGGCCGAGGCACGCAGGGCGACGTCGGCGGTTCCCGTGGCGTTCGCGTACACGGTGTCGATGTCGGGTCCTGCGAGGGCGACCTCGGGGTTGGGCGCGCCGGTTCTGCTGATGGAGTGGAGGTACAGCTCCAGGTTGCTGTACCCCGTGGCCGAGTCGATCGCGGCGCCGTCCGCGGCGTCCTTCGGGTTGAGGCCGTGGGCCTTCTCCCATGCGTCGGGGATGCCATCGTGGTCGCTGTCCTTGGGTGCCTCGGCGGCGGCGAGCGGGACGAGGCCGCCGACCTCCTTCTGCGAGTTGATCATGCGTCCGGTGCCGTGGCGGGCGTCGTGGACGACGCGCGCGTCGACGGCGTCACGGCGCGGCAGTGTCGCGCCCACGCCCTTCAGCACGGCGCCGTAGGCGTCCTTGGCGGACTGCGCGTCGATCGCGTCGGGGAACTCCAGGGGCTCGTCGCGCAGGGTGACGCCGCCGACCGGGAACTTCACACCCTTCACGTTGTCGTCGGTGATGTCGTCGTGGCCCTCGATGGTGTTGCCGCTGACGTGCCAGACGCCGCCGCGGTCGGGCGAGACGATGACGGGGGCGATGTCGGCGAGGGTGTCGGGACCGGGCTTGTAGTAGTTGCCGATCATGTTGACCCCGGCGACCCACTCGCCGCCGTAGCAGGACGTGTAGCCGTAGTTGTAGATCACGTTGTTGCGGTGGTCCACATTGCTCGGGATGTCCTCGACGAAGCTGAAGCGCGGGTTGCGGCCGCCCTGGTGGACCAGGAGGTTGTGGTGGTACGTGACGTTGTCGCCGCCCCACAGGCCGCCGTAGCCGTGCAGCCCCTTCGGATGCACGGACTGGGCGAGGCCCTCGGAGACGATGCACCACTGCAGGGTGACGTTCTCGTTCCCGTACACGGAGCAGCACTCGTCGACCGCCCAGCTGAAGGAACAGTGGTCGATGATGACGTTCTTGCAGCCCTCCACACCGAAGGTGTCGATGGGGGTGCCGAGGCTGTCGGTGCCGCGGAACCGCAGGTGGCGCAGGATGATGTTCGACTGGTCATTGATCTTCGTCTCGTTGCCGACGACGCAGATGCCGTCGCCCGGCGCGGTCTGTCCGGCGATCGTCAGGTTCGAGCCGAGGATGTCGAGGCCACCCTTGAGCTCGATATTGCCTGCCACACGGAAGACGACGGTGCGGTCGGAGGCGGAGACGGCCTCGCGCAGGGAGCCGGGCCCCGAGTCGGCGAGCGTGGTGACCTCGTAGACGGGCTTGCCTCGGCCGCCGGTGGCCCAGCGGCCGCCGCCCTCGGCGCCGGGAAAGGCGAGCACGTCGTCCGCGGCCTCGGCCGCCACGGCGAGCTTCTCGGCCGCGCGGGCGGAGGAGGGCAGGTTGAGCGCGGCGGCGCCGAGCAGAGCACCCGCGCCGACGACGAAGGCGCGGCGGCCCATGGGGGTGGCGAGGCGTTGCACGCTGTCGGTGGCCTCGCGCCCGTTCATTTCAGGCATGCCAGAACTCCTCAAGTCGGATAAGGGGGAAGGGTGTTACGGGAGTGGCTACGCCGTACGCGGCGGGGCTACGCCTTGCGCGGCACGATCCGGTACGCACCGTTCTTGCGCGTCGCACAGACGACGACGTTCGCCTCGGGGCGTTCGACCCGGTCGGCGCCTGCCACGTCGACCGGCCGGTCGGTGCGCAGCCGCAGTTCACGGCCCTGGAGCGAGCGGACGCTCGCGGCGGTGAGGGCGCCGTCCGCCCAGTGCGCGTCGAGCTCGAAGCCGCCGCGCGCCCGCAGCCCGCGGAAGGAGCCCGTCGGCCACGCGCTCGGCAGCGTGGGCAGCAGCTCCACCTCGTCGGCGTGGCTCTGCAGCAGCATCTCGGTGATGCCGGAGACACCGCCGAAGTTTCCGTCGATCTGGAACGGCGGGTGCAGGTCGAACAGGTTGGGCGCGGTGCGCGCCGGGGTGAGCAGGTCGGCGAGGTGCTTGTAGGCACGCTCGCGGTCGAGCAGCCGCGCCCACATGTTGATCTTCCAGGCGAGGGACCAGCCCTGTCCGGCGGTGCCGCGCAGCTCCAGGCTCTTGACCGCCGCCGCGGCGAGGTCGGGCGTGGTGCGCGGGGTGATCTGCGCGCTGGGGAACAGGCCGTACAAGTGGGAGACATGGCGGCTGCGGACCGTCGCGGCCTCCTCCCAGTCGACGAGCCACTCCTGGATCTGGCCGAGGTACCCGATGCGGGTGGGCGCGAGCCGTTCGCGCGCCTCGGCCACCCGTTCCCGCAGGCCGGAGTCCGTGTCGAGGACGCGGGCCGCCTGCCGGTAGGCGTCGAAGAGGTCGCGCAGCAGCTGCATGTCCATGGTGGGTCCGGCGCAGATGCTGACGGACTCGCCCTCGTCCTGGTGGTGGGTGACCTCGGGCGACTGCGAGGGGTTGGTGATCAGCCAGCCGTGCTCGGACTCCTGGGTGAGGGTGTCGAGGAAGAACTCCACCGCGCCCTTGAGGACCGGGTAGTCGGCGCGCAGCGCCGCCTCGTCGCCGGTGAACCGGTAGCGCTCCCACAGCATCAGGGACAGCCAGGCGCCGCCGGTGGGCCACATGCCGTACTGGGCGAAGTCCACGGGGGCGGTGCCGCGCCAGGCGTCGGTGTTGTGGTGGGTGACCCAGCCGCCCGCGCCGTAGTGCAGTTTCGCGGTGCGGGCGCCGTTCTCGGCCAGTTCGTGGATCATCGTGGCGGCCGGTTCCCAGCACTCGGCGAGGTTGGCGGGGCCGGCCGGCCAGTAGTTCATCTCGAAGTTGATGTTGACGGTGTACTTGGACTCCCAGGCCGGGGCCATGCTGTCGTTCCACAGGCCTTGCAGGTTGGCGGCCTGGCCCGGCGCGCGCGAGCAGGAGATCAGCAGATAGCGGCCGTACTGGAAGTAGAGAGCGGCGAACTGCGGGTCCTTGCCGTCACCGAACTGCCCGATCCGCTCGTCCGTGGGCAGCAGGGTCCGCTCGGATGTGCCGAGGTCGAGGGCGACACGGCCGAACATCCGCCGGTAGTCGGCCACATGGCGTTCGCGGAGCTTCCCGTACGGGGTGGCGGCCGCCGGGTCGAGGTGGCGGCGGGCGCGCTCGGCCGGATCGGCGTCGACGTCCAGGTAGTTGCGGTAGCTGGTGGCCAGGGAGACGACGAGGGTGACCGCGTCGGCGCCGGTCACCGTGAGGGTTCCGGACGGGTCGGTGCGGACGCCGCCACCGTCGGCCACCGCGCGTACGGTGGCACGGAACCGGACGGTGCCGTCGCGCCCTTGCCACGGTCCGCTGACGCCGTCCAGGGCGATGGTCCGGGCGTCGACGGCCGAACTCCCGGCCGCTTGCGGGGTGTTGAACGACGCCGTGAAGCCGACGACTCCTGGTGTGTCGGCAGTGAGGCGTACGAGGATGACCTGGTCGGGGGCGCTGGCGAGGACCTCGCGGGTGTGGCGCACGCCGCCACGGGTGTAGCGGACGCGGGCCAGCGCGGAGGTCAGGTCGAGTTCGCGCTCGTAGTCGGTGACGTCGCCGCTTCCGGCGAGGGCGAGGTCGAGGGTGCCGAGGACCTGGTAGGCGGCCTGTTCGCTCGGGCTGCCCATGAAGTGCGCGTCGACGAGCTGTTGGGCCTGGTGCCACTTCTCGGCGAGGATCAGGCGGCGGATCTCGGCGAGGTGGTCGACGGCGTCGGGGCGGTTGTAGTCGTGGGGGCTGCCCGCCCACAGGCTGTCCTCGTTGAGCTGGAGGTGTTCGGTGTCGGTGCCGCCGTACACCATGGCGCCGATCCGGCCGTTGCCGACGGGCAGGGCCTCGAGCCACTCCTCGGCGGGGGCGCGATACCACAGCCGTAACGGGTTGTCGGGGTCCGGCGGAGCGGACGCGGTGGTGGTGGCCGCGGCGGCTGTGCGGGGCAGGGCGGTGGCGGCTGCCGTGCCGCCCGCCACCGCGAGCACGCCGCGTCTGCTGACGTCTCTCATGTGCAACTCCCCTGTCGGTACAGTCTGTTGAGGTCGTTCACGACGGCTGCCGGCGCGCGGTGCTCGACGAGTGCGGCGCGCAGCAGCTCGGACGCGGCGTGCTGGAAGGCCGGGAAGCCTGGGTGGTTCGGGAGGATCCACGCCGTCTCCACGGTGTCGAGGGTGGCGCGGTAGAAGCCGCCCCAGCGGCGGCCCGCGCGGGCGTCGGCCCAGGCGGCACGGGCCGCCGGCTGGGCGCCGGTGACCGGGAAGAGGCCGCACTGGACGGGGTCGGCGAGCAGCCGCACGAGATGGTCGCGCAGTGCCTCCCGGATCAGTGGGTCGTGTGCGCGGCGCCGCGACACCGCGAGCCCGGTGCCGGCGAGGACACCGCGGGCCGCGGGCGGCGCACCGAAGGCGAGCGGGTGGCGGCCGCTGCGGGTGGCGGTGGCGCACCCCGGGATCAGCGGGCAGTACACGGGCCCGTCGCCCTGTGCCAGCGCCTCCAGAACGGTACGCGGACCGCGGTGCCACAGGCGCGGGTCGCTGCGGGCGACCAGCTCGGCGAGCCGTTCCAGGGCGCGCACCCCGCCCTCGCGGGAGACGAACTCCGCTCCCTCGCCCAGGCGTTCACCCTCACTCAGGCACAGGGCGCTCAAGGTGAGAAGAGCGTGTTCTCCGCCGAGGCACACGGTGAGCGGCACGGCGGACGTGACCACGTCGTCCCAGGTGGTGGGGAGCGGCGCGGCGGTCGTCAGGTCCGCGCGCACGGCGGACATCTGCGCGCTCACATGGTAGGGCACGGCCCACGCCCGGCCGGCGCGCTGGTAGGCGGCGAACGCGGGCCCGATCGCGCCCGCCCGCCACCGCTCCAGCGCCGCGGCGCCGACCAGCTCGTCCACCGGCACCAGACACCCGGCGGCGACGGCATCCCCGAGGTCGGCGTGGTCGACCGTCAACAGGTCGTAGTTCGCGGCGAGTTGCTCGACCGGGGGCCCGCCCGCCGTCCAGGCGTCCCACACCACGGGCAGGCCGACGGTCTCACAGCCCGGCGGCAGTCCCGCGTCGATCCGGGAGAGTTCGGTGAGCGGCGACGGGGTCCCCGCCTTGTCCCGGCTGACACCGCGCAGCGCGTCGGTCGTGGTGGGCGGCGCCTCGATGGGGCTGCTCGACGTGGGATTCATACGGACTCCTGCACAAGAGCGGTGCGTTGACTGGGGTGACGGGCGGGCCCCGAGAGCCGTCGGGCCCGCCCGCCGGTCGCGCGCGTCAGTCCTGTGCCGTACCGGGCTTCGGGTACGGGAACGAGTCCTTGACGCCGATCTTGTCGTACTCCATGCGGGAGGCGTCGAAGCCGTCCTCCCAGTCACCGTTGGTGACCTTGTTGCACTGGTAGGCCTGGTACTTCTGGTCGGTCACCTTGCCGACCTGCACGTTCGAGATGGCCCAGCCGCAGCCGCCCGCGTCCATGTGCACGCCGCGGGTGCCGGAGTCCGGCATGGAGGCGTCCGGGATGACATCACCGATCACGACCTGGTTCAGGGAGTTGACGATCGGGTGGTCCTCTGGATCGTTCTGCAGGCCGTACGTGTAGAAGGCGCCCATGTCGCCACTGTCCAGGCCGGTGTTCTCCAGGCGGACGTAACTGATCTTGTTGCCGTCGGTGTAGGTCTGGCCGTTGGTGGCGACCTCGGGGCGGCTGCGCAGGCTGATGCCGTAGCGGGCGCTGTGGTTGACGACGACATGACTGACCGTGTTGCGTCCGGTGTCCTGCAGTTCGATGCCGGAGGCGTCGCCGGGCACCAACTCGCCGACGTGGTCGATGAAGAGGTTGGTGAAGGTGTTCTCGTGCGCGACGTCGCCCTCACCCGGATAGGGGCCCTCGACGCGGATGCCGTCGGCGCCGAGCCGTTCCAGCAGGCTGTCCGCGACGCGTACGTGATCGTTCGCGGTGAGCAGGTAGATCGCGGTGAACCCGGTGTCGGTGATGTGCATGCGGCTCAGGTCGATGCCGGTGGTGTTGGTGAGCCGGATCGCACCGAAGCGATTGCGGGGCATCTCGATCTGCCGGTCGTACGTGGGGTACTCGTGCACCACGCCGGAGTCGCCGGACTCGTTCCAGCCGTACCGGTACCAGTCGGGGAAGTCGGTCTGCGTGACACCGAGCCCGTCGAAGGACACGTCGTGCAGCCGCTTGCTCTGTGACGAACCCGCCAGGTCAAGCACGGTCTTCACGACGGGCCTGCGCACCTCCGCCTTCGCGATGTCGCCGCCCTGCGGCTTGTAGTAGAGGTAGCCGCCCTTACGGTCGGCATACCACTCGCCGGCCTGGTCGAGGAAGTCGATCGAGTTCTCCAGGAAGTACCTGGAGCCGCCGCCGCTGTTGTGGAGCGCGAAGCGGGTCGGGTACTTGAAGGTGAGCTGGCTCTTCTTCATGTTGTAGTCGCGGATGTCGACCGTGTCGGTGAACCACGACCAGCTGCCGCCCGACCAGACGGTCACCCGTCCCTGGCTCATGTCCCAGTCCGGGTTCCAGTCACCGGGGTTGGCCCACAGCCAGGTGTGCACCGCCTCGTAGGTCGGCTCGGGCAGGTAGGACTTCAGGTACGGCGCCCACTCGTCGGCCGACTTCCGGTTGGGGTAGCGGGCGTTGGTGGCCCGCTGACCGTCGTCGTACAGCGTGTAGAAGGGCTGGTCGACCGGGACCTTGGCGCGGTAGACGCCGTCCTTGTACGCCTCCCAGCCGGTCACCGGGACGGAGCCGGTCAGCCGGGCCTTGCCCGGTCCGTCCACGCTCCGGTAGACGACCTTGTGGCCGCCGGCGCCTGAGTCGCGCTCGTCGAGGCCGATCGCCTTGCCCACCGGGTAGTCCCCGGCCCGCAGGTTGACCTCGATGTCGCACTTCATGCGGCCGGGGCGGTTGAGGCCCTTGTCGCGGATCTCGTCGCGGGCCCGGGTCACGGTCTTGAACGGGCTCTGCTCGGTGCCCTTCGCCTTGTCGTTGCCGTCCGTCGCGACGAACAGCTTGGTGGGGCTGCAGTCGCCGGCGGCGTCGGCCGACAGGGTGCCGGGCAGTGTGACTCCCGCGGCGAGCAACAGCCCGGCGGCGCCGAGCAGGCCGAGTCTGGGGAGCCGGGTGATTCTGAGACGTGCTGCGGCGGTGACGGATGTGCGGGTCACGGGGTCTCCTTGCCACGTGGACGGTCGTACGGGTCCGTGTCTGCGCGCGTGGTCGGTGCTCGGGTGCGTCGCTCACCCCCTCCCGGCGGCGCGCCAGCGCTCGTACTCGGCGCGGGTGTCGGGGGTGAGCGGGTAGTAGTCGGTCAGGGCGCCGCCCTCCTCGATGCGGGCGCGGCTGAAGCGCTCCCACTGCTCGTGGTCGCGGGCGGCGGCGATGACGTCGGGGGCGGTGCGCCGGGGCACGACGACGGGGCCGTCGTCGTCGGCGACGAGCAGGTCGCCGGGCAGGGCGAGGACGCCGCCGCAGGCCACGGGCACGTCGTAGGCCCAGGGGAAGAGTTCGGCCTGGGAGGCGTAGTGCGGGGTGACGCCCGTGGACCAGATCGGCACGCCGGTCTCCCGGACGCGTGGCGCGTCACGGAAGCAGCCGTCGATGACGAGGCCCGCGCCTCCTTTCTGCTGGAAGTAGCGCACCAGCATGTCGCCGAAGCAGCCGGTGCTCTGCGAGCCGTAGGCCTGCACGACGAGGACGTCGCCGGGCTCGATGGTCTCCAGTACGGCCCACAGGGCGGTGTACCGCTCGACGTACTCCTGGCCCAGGCCCGAGGCGATGTCCTCGCGCTGCGGCATGAACTGCAGGGTGCGCACCCTGCCCGCGATCTTCTGTCCGGGGCGCAGCGGGCGCGGCCCGCTGACGAAGGTGCGGCGGATGCCCTGCGCGTGGAGTTTGGCGCAGGCGGTGGCGGAGGACACGGTGGCCAGGGCCTTGACCATGTCGCTGTCGGCGGGGGCGGGCATGGGGCCGCGTTCGGGCAGGTCCCAGATGGGGTCGTCGGCCACGAAGTCTCCTTTGGAGGGGGGTGGGGCGGAAGCGGGGGTCAGCGGGTGGGGACGGCGGCCTGGTGTGCGGGCCGCCGGTGGCGCGGTGTGAGGCGGAGGTCGAGGCGGATGCGGCGGCCGGGTGGCAGCTCGACGGTCACGTGGCCCGCGTCGACCGGGAGTTCGGCGGTGCGGGTGGTGACGTCGGGCGCGGTGTAGGAGCGCGGGTCGCCCGGGTGTCCGGGTTCGGCGGTCTCGGTGCGTACCGTGTCGATGCGGTCCTCGCCGAAGGCTCCGGCCTGTACGACGACGGTGCGCGGGTGGGTGTGTCCGGTGTGGACGAGCTCCAGGCGCACTCGGTCGGGGGTGACGGTGTCGACCAGGGCGGCGACGTCGGGCGGCAGTCCGGGGCGGCCCCGCCGCTCGTCCCAGTAGGCGATCCGGGTGGGCAACAGGCCGCCGTTGTAGAGGACTTGGGGCGTGCCGGTGGTGAGCTGGAGGAGCGCCTCGGTCAGGACGGGGTTGACCCGCTGCCAGTGGTGGATGTGGAGGTCGGCCGGGTCCGTGGGGTCGGTGGCGATGAGTTCCATGCGGCGGGCGGCCTGCCCGAGGGCGACGCGCTGGATCTCGGCCGGGTAGTCGGGGTTGTCGCCGGCGAGGTAGGCGAGCCAGGGTGCCTCGTGGCCGCCCTCCTCCTTGTTGCGGAAGGCGCGTACGGTGCGCCAGTCATAGCCGGAGGCCTTGCGGATACGGGCGAGGCGTTCGCGGTCGGCGTCGGCGCCGGAGGCGTGCCAGAGCCACAGCGGCAGGGCGAGTTGGGGTGGCTGGTGGTCGAACCAGCCGTCGTCCGCGTACCGGTTGGGCACGAGGAGGGTGGGCCGGTCGGCGTCCTCGCCGAGTTCGGCGTGCCAGCGGTCGCTGATGCTCATGTCGGTGCCGGTGACGGGTGCCTCGACGGCGTGGGCGAGGACCTCGTCGAGTGGGGCGCGGCCGAGGTCGAGCAGTTCGTCGGCGCCGCCGAGCAGCGCGGCGTTGAGGGAGGCGACCGCGGCGGCGTTGCCGACGCTGTACAGGCCGTGCGGCCAGCTCCAGCCGTACAGGCCGCCGTACCAGCGCCCGCCGTGCAGTTCACCGACGGTCCCGCTCGGGCCGACGTTGTCGGGGAGGACGCCGCCGCGCGCCGCGGCCCGCTCGTGCCAGGCGCCGAGGTAGTCGAGGGCCCAGTCGCGGTAGCGGTCGTCGTGGTCGTACAGCCAGGCGTTGACGGCGAGGCTGGTGGCGGCGAGGTCGACGGCGGTGTCGCCGTGACCGATCCGGGCGTTCATGGCCTCGCCCATGCGGCGGGCGTTGTCGGGGTCGGTGAGGTCGTCCCAGGCGGTGATGGCGTCGAGGTCGCGCAGCGGGAGGCCGAAGGGCCGCATGACCGCGAGGTCCGCCCCGTACGTGGCCCATTCCTTCTGCAGTCCGGGGCGGGGGCCCGCACCGCCGTTGTGCGGGGCGCGGATGATGCGGGCGGCGGGGTCGTAGTTCCCGGCCGGGGAGCCGGGCAGGTACAGGTCGGCGAACTTGTGGGCGCGGGCGCGGAATTCCGGGTCGGCCGGGTCGGCGGCGCAGATCCCGTAGAACAGCAGCATGGACTCGCCGAGGTGGAACCAGTCGTAGCCGCGCTCGAACTCGTCGACGACCAGGCCGAGTTCGGTGAGCTGGGCGGTGACGCCCCGCCAGTGGTGCTTCGCGGCGTCGAGCAGCTCGTCGGAGCCGCCGAGTCGGTAGAGGACGGGCCAGTTGAAGAACGCCTCGTAGAAGTCGTCGCCGCCGTCGCGGTCGGCGACGGGACCGGCGTAGCGCAGGCTGCCGTCGGGTGCGCAGTAGCGGGCGGCGAAGGCGCGCCAGGCGTCGTCGAGGACGTCGAACAGGCGACGCTGCAGGATCGCCCAGGCGGGCGGGGTGCCGACGGGGACGGTGGCGGTCAGCACGGTGGGCGGTCTGTCGGGATCGGTCACGGTCAGCCTCTCGTCGCGCCGGCCGTCAGGCCGCTGATGATGTGGCGTTGCATGAAGACGAAGAAGACGATCAGTGGGGCCACGGCGAGCAGCAGCGTGGGGAAGACGACCGTGTAGTCGGTCTGGTACTGGCTGACGGCCGCGTACACGCCGGTCGTCACCGTGTAGAGGCCGCTGCCGGGGCCGAGGATGATCTGCGGGTTCACGAAGTCGTTCCACACCGAGAAGGTGTTGAGAATGACCATGGTGGCGACGACGGGCCGCATCAGCGGGAAGACGACCCGCCAGAACGTGCGGATCGGGCCGCAGCCGTCGAGGGCCGCCGCCTCGTCGACCTCGCGCGGGATCGTCGTGATGTACCCGGCGTAGAGGAAGACGGAGAACGGCAGGGTGAGCACGGTCTCGAAGAGGACGAAGCCGCGCACCGTGCCCATCAGGCCGAGCGTCTTGAGGACGTAGACGACCGGGATGACGAGGACCTGGCTCGGGATGAAGGTGCCGGCGAGGAAGAACAGCATCAGGGCGCGGTAGCGGCGGCGCGCGCTGCGGGCGATGACGTAGGCGACCGGCCCGGCGAGCGCGATGGACAGGACGTTGACGCAGACGACGAAGAGGATGGTGACGGCGTAGCCCTTGACGAGGTCGAACTCCTCGCCGCGCAGGGCCTTTTGGAGGGGCTTCAGGGTGCCGTCGGTCGGGAGGCCGAAGGGGTCGGAGAGGATCTGCGGCTGCGCCTTGAAGGCGTTGACGACGAGGACGTAGAGCGGCACGAGCATGAACAGCGCGACGACCGTCAGGAACGTCAGGCGTGCGGTGCGGCCGGGGCCTCGCCGACGGGGCGTGTCCGCCTTCGCGGGGGCGGGCGGCTTCGGCGGGGCAGTCGCGGGCCGCTTGGGGAGGCTGTCGAGGCTCATGAGTACACCGCGCTTTCCCCGCGGCGGCGCAGCTGGGCCACGGCCAGGGCGAGTGCGGCCGTCACCACCATGAGCACCACGGACTGGGCGGAGCCGAGGCCGAGGCGGCCGTCGTGGAAGGAGTTCCAGAGGATGAGGTAGGCGAGTGTCTGCGTCTGCCCTGCCGGGCCGCCGCCGGTGAGCGAGACCACCAGGTCGTACGTCTTCAGGAGGGTCACCAGGGACAGCACGATGTTGATCGTGATCGACGGGCCGAGCGCCGGGAGCGTGACATGGCGCAGGATCTGCCACCTGCTCGCCCCGTCGATGCGGGCGGCCTCGGTCAGCGACCGCGGCACGGCCTGCAGCCCGGCCAGGTACAGCACCACGTTCACGCCGAACGCCGCCCATACGACGACGCACACGAGGACGGCGAGCGCCCACTGCGGGTCGGCGAGGAACGGCAGTACGTCGCCGCCGCGCGAGGTGATCAGGCCGTTGACGGCGCCGGTCGTGCCGAGGATCGCGCTCCAGAGGAAGCCGACGACCAGGGCGGACAGCACGTGCGGGTAGAACAGCACCATGCGGAAGAAGGTGTTGACGCGCGACTTCCCGTTCAGCAGGAGTGCGAAGCCGAGGCCGAGGACGTTCAGGCCGACGGTGCCGAGTCCGCCCAGGAGCAGGGTGACCCAGGCGGCCCGGCCCAGGTCCGGATCGTCCGCGAGCGCCGCGTAGTTGGCGCCGCCGACGAACGCGGGGCTCGCGCTGAAGCCGTCCCAGTCGGTAAGGCTGAGGTAGGCGGCCAGGCCCACCGGGACCGCGAGCAGCGCCGTGTACAGCACGGTCGCGGGCAGCACCATGACGGCGGTGGCCAGGCCCGCCCGGCGGTCGCGGGCGGTGCGCCGCCCGCGGCGCGGAGGCCGGCCGGCTTCGGTGACGGTGTGCATGGCATCCCTTCGGTGACGGTGGTCGGGCCGGGTGTCCGGGGTCAGGAGTGGTCCTTGACCCAGCGGTCGACGGCCTTGGCCACGTCCTCGGGCGAGCGGCCGGCGTACAGGCCCTGCACCTCGGTGTTCCAGGCGGTGTTGAAGCCCTTGGGCAGGGTGTCGTCGCCGTATCCCTCGCCCTGCGCGACCTTGTCGGGCGCGTCGTCGAGGATGTTCTGCACGTCCTGTTCGAGCGGGCTCAGCGCCCGCTCGGCGCCGGAGCGGAAGTTGCCGTCCTGCTTCAGCTGGGCGGTGACCGCCTTCTTGTCGGTGACGAGGAACTCGACGAGGTCGCGGGCGAGTTCCTTGCTCCCGGTGTTCTTGAGGATCATGTACGGGGCGGCGAGGGTGGCGCCTTGCGGGCCCGGGTAGCTCTGGCCCTTCTCGACGGGCGCGGCGAACACACCGACCTCGAAGTCCTTCTTCGCGGCGGCCTCGGCGGCGGTGAACCAGCTGCCCATCACGTACATGGCGGACTTGCCGGTGAGGAAGTTGGTCTCGCCGTCCGCGTACTTGACGCCCAGGGCGTTCTTGTCGATGTAGCCGCGGTCGATCCACGACTTGTAGAGGTTCAGGTACGGGCGCATCGACGAACCGACCGTCAGATCGCCGGAGTTGACCTTCCCGTACCAGTCGGGGTGGCGCCCGGCGAGCGCCGGGTCGGTGAACTGGAGCAGCTGGAGGCCGGTGGCGAAGTCGCCGGAGGTCTGCAGCGGCAGGTACCCGGCCTTCTTCAGCCTGCCCATGGCGGCCGTGAACTCGTCGAGATTCTCGGGGAGTTCACGGATTCCGGCCTTGGTGAAGGCGTCCTTGTTGTAGAAGACGAGCGACTGGGCCTGTTCACCGACGCCGACGGCGTGGACCCGGCCGTCGAGGGACGCCTCCTTCACCAGCGGGGTGTTCTTGGTCCACGCCTCGTCGGTGAGGTCGAGCATCTGGGGAGCGAGGGTCTTGTCCGGAAGCAGCGTCTCCACCACGTCCGGGGCGTCTCCCGCGGCGAGTTGTTGCTGCAGGGTGTCCGCGACACCCTTGCCGGTCGGCGCCTCGATCTTGACGTCGACGCCGGGATGGGCCTTCTCGAACGGTGCGACGAGGTCGTTCCAGAACTTCTTGGTCAGGTTCGGGGTGATGTTGACCAGGACGCGGACGGTGCGGTCGCCGTCACCCTCCCCGCCCTTGCCGTCGTCACCGCCGCCCGAGAAGCCACCGCCGCCGCAGGCGCCCACCGTCAGGAGCAGCGCCGCCGCCAGGCCCGTCCGGGCCAGGGTGCCGGTTCTTGCACTTGTTGCCGTTCGCCGGTTCCGCATGGGTTCTCCAGGTCGGCTCGGGGCGCCGGAGCGCACTGGACCAGCATGGTTTATTGGGTCAATAATCGAGCAACGATTACTTCATAAGTGCCTTGCGAAACAGCGTCAAGACGGTGCGCACACCCAAAAGTTGACGATGCCTCACGGGGCGCCGACGCCCGAACGAGTCAGAAGTCCGCGTTCTGCGAGGAGAGCAGCGCATGAGGGAGCAGCAGGAGTTCACGCCCCCGAGCGAGACGGATCGCACCGTGCTCAGCACGTGGACCCGGGACCCGTCGAGAACGTTGCGGCTGCGCAGTCGCATCGTCCTCGCACGCGCCGACGGCCTCTCCGTGCAGGAGGTCGCCCAGGATCTCGGGGTGAGCGCGGTGACAGTCACCAAGTGGGCGCGGCGGTATGCGGAGCGGGGGCTCGACGGCCTGGCGGACGCGCCGCGTTCGGGCCGTCCGCGCAGCTCGGTGCGGGCCGACGCGGAACGTCTGGTGGGCGCGGCGATCGAGCGGGAGGCGCGCGGCGAACCGGTTCCCTCGACCCGTGTCCTGGCGGAGCAACTGGGGCTCTCGCAGTCGACGGTGGCGCGGATCTGGCAGGAACAGTCAGCGTTGCGTTCGCGCATTCCGGGCCAGGAGGGGCGGGCCGACGCCGAACTCCTTGTGGCGCCGGCGAAGGATGGCGCACCCGCGACGGGAACGGCCTCGGCGCGCGCCGAGGGTTCCGGATCCGCGGCCGTCCCGGCTCCGGTCGCCCCCGTGGCGCCCCGCCAAACGACGCTCCCCCGACGGCTGCTCTCGGACCATGTCTACGCGTTGCTGCGCGACCTCATCGTGAGCGGTGAACTCGCGCCGGGGCAGCGGATCGTGGAGTCCGACATCGCCCGCAGAGTGGGCACCAGCCAGGCCCCCGCCCGTGAGGCGGTCAAGCGCCTGGCGCACGAGGGCCTGGTCAACTCCCAGCCACACCGCGGGACTTATGTCACCGAGGTCTCCGACGAGCAGGCCCGCGACGTGCGCGAGATCCGGGTGCTCCTGGAGATGTACGCGGCACGGCGCACCGCGGGGCGGCTCACCCAGGAGTTCGCGCACCGGCTGGAGCAGAGCGTGGAGGCGATGCGGTGCGCCGCCGACGACGGCAGCATCGGGGACTTCCGGGACGCCGACATGGCCTTCCACCGCACGGTCTGCGCCGCGTGCGGGAACGGCATCCTGCTGCGCCTGTGGCGCATCATCGAGCCGAACATGTGGGGCCTGCACGTGGTCAGCAACCCGCGCTACGGCGGCGACTGGCGGGCGATGGCCGAACTGCACGTCGAGTTGCTGGAGGCGCTGCGGGACGGCGAGCCGGCGGCGACGGCGGACCTGTTCGCGGCGCATGCGGCGGGTGAGGCGTCACGGTATCGGCGTGAGCACCCCGTGCCGTGACAGGCGGCGGGACCGGAACACGTGGTCCCGGCCCCGAGGCTGTCACGGCTGTCCGGCGCAGTTGGTGTCGAGGTCCCACCGGATCACGTCGAGCGCGTAGGGGCTGATGGTGTGCTCCTCGTGCGTGGCGTCCTCGAGCAGTTCCCAGTGCCCGTTGCCGATGACCTGGACGCGCTGGCGGACGACGGGCTCGTAGCTGCGGTGGCCGACGCCGTTGAAGCAGCAGGCGTCGAACCGGTTGAGGATCTGCAGCTGCCGCCGGTTCCGGCCGACCGCGGCGAGCGCGTACAGGTCCGGCCAGTCGCAGATGCCGTAGAACGCCGGGTGCCGGTCGAGCCGCTGCTCCCAGTCGCCGGTGGTGGGGCTCGGCTTGGGCGGGGCGGAGCGCAGGAAGAACGGCAGGGATCCGGCGGTCGGGTAACTACGGGTGACGCGGGGGTCGAGCGCCGGGTACACGGTGGTCGCCCAGCCGCCGCCGGAGAGCCCGATCATCTGCAGGGACGGCGGGTCGTAGGTGCGGCGCAGGTGGTTGACACCCAGGGCGAGCGGTTCGAGGAACAGCCGCAGGGTGGAGAACTCGGGCGTCTCCCACGGCTCGAACTCGTTGTGGTTCCCTACGGTGACGACGGTGTCGGGGTCGGTGGCGCTGCGCATCTCCTTCGGGTTCCAGTGGTACAGCGGCATGGCGCACAGCAGCACGCCGTATCCGGCGTCGATGAGCGCCTGGGCGGTGCGCTGCATCGTGTCGAGCGGCTCGCCGTGTCCGTTGTGATAGAGGGCGAACCGGCCGTGCGCGGCGGCCCTGCGCGGCAGCAGCAGATACATGTGGGTGAGCAGCCCGTAGGGCAGCTCCGCGGTGAGCCGATCGATACGACGCAACCCCGTGAAGGCGGGCAACTCCGGCGCGGCGACGCCCTGTTGGACCTTCGGCAGCGCGTCGGGCAGTTTCCCGTCCGCGGACTTCCACACCTCGGCGACCAGACGCTGCCGAAGCGGCGCGACGTCGTCCTCGCCGTGCACGGTCATCAGCTCTTCCACATCGACGCCCACGACCTGCTCGGGCAGCGCCTTGTAGTCGATGCTGTGGGCCCGCGCGATCTCCCGGTCGACCGGGGCCACCGGCCGTGACCGCGCCACCCCCGCCGCGGCCGTCTCCTGGGCGGACACGGCGGGGGCCGCGGCCCCGACCAGCACACCGGCACCCGTGGCACCCACCGCCGCGAGCAGACCTCTTCGCGTGGTCTCTGTCATGACGCTGCCTCACTTCCCGTCAGTACGTGTGGAGTCGGTGCGCGGGTCCCAGCCGTCGAGGAGTCGGGCCGGGTCGCGCCACTCGCGGGCCTCGGCGGCGGTGAGCTGCCGTGAGCAGGCGAGGCGCGCACTGGTGTCGACGGGCGCCCCGGTGAGGTCCTTGCTGCCGTACTCCCAGAACCTGAGCCCCTGCGCACTGCCGCAGTCGAAGCCGGTCAGCCCCCAGCCGACGGGCGCGATGTGCCGGTCCATGGCCGTGTCGATGAAGACGGCCTGGCTGGCCGGGAAGCGGCTGTCGATCCGGCTCAGCAGCACACTGCCGTCGGCCACCGAATCCGCCCGCGTGAGGCGGGTGTTGACGAAGACGTTGCCCGGACCATCGGCGGCGTTGCGGATCTGGCTGATGTACCCGATGTCGAGCGCCTTCAGCTCGGAGTTCTGGACGAAGACGCCGCCGGTGCCCCATACGAAGTCCACGTCGCCCTCGACATAGCTGTCGGTGACGAACGCGCGGCCCTGCAGTCGCAGGCTGTCCTGGAAGCTGACGACACGGACGTGGTCGAGGACGATCCGGTCGCCGTTGCCGCGGAACGCCTCGGCCTGCGAGCCGCCCTCGGGCGTCATGTTGTGCACGGTGGCGTCGCTGAGGCGGAAGTCGTCGGCGTCGACGCCGAACGCGGCGCGCCAGCAGTTGAACCGGTCGGGCTCCGGCAGCACGCGGCGCGGGCAGTAGCTCTGCTCGGGCGGCACGTCGCCCATCGCGCTGTCCCCGTTGAGCAGGTTGTTGTTGGGGTAGCCGATGACGGTGCGGCCCGCTCCCGCGCCGCGCACGCGCAGGTGCCGCCGGTCCTCGCCGACATACACGATCTCCCGGTACGTGCCGGGCGCGACATCGAGGGTGACCTTGCGGGTGTTGCCGTGCGGCACGAAGTCGACGGCGCCCTGCACGGTGCAGAAGTCTCCGCCGCCACGCGCGTCGACGCTGAGCTTCGTCGTACCGGGGTGGGGCCCGCGCGCGGTCCTGAAGCGCCAGGCGTCGGGTGAGGTGATGCCTGCGAACCCGACGAAGAAGCCCGCGTCGACGGTGACGTAGTACTCCTGGCCCGGCTCGAGCGGGTGGTGCGGCACGACGGTGGCCCCGCGCCCGTCCACGACCACGGGCTCGTACGTCCAGCGGTGCGGTTCACCGTACGCGGACCGGGCGTCGCCGACGGTCCGCTGGTCGGTCGCCGGGCCGGCGAGGTCGATGACGTCCGCGGCGCTGCCGTCCGCCCGGTGCACGGTCAGCCGGCCCTCCTTGCCGAGGTGGACGGTCGAGTCGAAGGCGAGACGCAGCGAGGTGTCGGCGCACACCCCGGCGTCCGTACCGGTGGGCGCGAGGGACACGGCGCGCCCGGATTCGACGGAGGCGGCGGCCGCCGGCGACGCCACGCCGAGAGGTATCAGGAGGACGGCTATCAGGGGTCCCGCCCGCAGTTGCGGGCGGATCGTGGACACGAGCTGACGGAACATCGATCGCATGGAACCTGCCCCTCATCTCTGGCATGCCTGTGGCATGCCAGAGATGGAAGCACATGGGCCACCGCCTGAGAAGCCCTGCTGCGGCGGTCAACTCTCCTTTGTGCGGCCCTGGTTGGAGACCGGTCCGGACAGGTCGGGCCCGTCGCCGCGCAGGCCCGAGCGGTGCGCGGCGGCGTGCAGCATCTTCAGGGCGAGCAGCAGGACGCCGATGTCGTCGAGGTAGATCGGGTCGGGCATCAGGTCGACCGGAGAGATCGTGTAGGCGACCGCGGCCCAGAACAGCGCCTTGTTGTGCAGCGGGATGCCGGCGTCGACAAGCAGTTTGCGCGCTTTGAACACCCGGACCAGGAGCACCACGACAACCACCAGCATCGCGAGTGCCGCGAGCGTGCCGAGAACGATCCACGTCGTGCTGTCCATGCCGGTCCCCCTGGGGCGTGCGGGCGAGACGTCCCAGGCTAGACGGTGTGGGGCGGGCACTCCCCCACGTGCGACGCACGGCTCGCCGGGCGAGGATGTGAGCCGAACACACAAGCGGGGGTCGTGAGGAGGAGGGGCCGACAGTGCTGATCTTCGTGGCCATGATCCTTGGTGGGATCGGCGTGGTCTGCATAGGCATCACGGCGCGGCGGATGGTGACGGGTGATGTCGCCCTCGGCCCGCCCATCCTGGCACTCGTGACGGCGTTCGCCGCCGCCGCGCTGATGCTGACGGCGACGGCCCTCGGTCACTGACCCGGGGCCCTGCCCCGTACGGATCTCAGGTCTCGTCGTCGACCACGTGCATGGCGGCCTCCTCCGCCGATGCCGCGCCCCCGCCGTAGCCGGCGTCCTGGGCCAGCATGTCCTTCTCGGCGTCCTCATGGGCGCCCTCGTCCGGTGCGATCAGGCGGCCGGCGCGCTCGGTGCCCACCTCTGAGTCCAGTGGTTCGCCGTCGCCGTCGCGCAGATCGCCCACGTCGTCACCGTCCTCCTCGCCGGACTCCAGCGCCTCGTACGCGTCGATGACGGGGTCGGGCCGCTCCTCCGCGAGGCGCTCGTCGAGCGTCTCGCCCGCCTGCCGCTCTGCCGCCGTGTTGCCGCTGTGCTCGACGGCCAGCGGGCGCTCGGGCGGCGACCATCCCTCGTCGTACGGATCGACGCCACGGTCGTTCAGGGTGTCCTCGATCTCGAGGATGCCCTCGTCGTCCCGCACGTCAGGGCCCGAGGGCTGATACACCTCGTCGCCCATGGCCGAGTCGCTGCGCTCGGTCATGCCGCGTCACCTCGTCTCCATGTTCCGTGTCACATATCCAGCGTGCACCAGTACGCGCCGCCCGGCCGCTTCGGGGGCCCTCGCGCGCGTGCGCGAGGATGCACCCGGGGGCCCCGATCCGTCGCGCCGACACCACCGGTTCGGGGACAGAACCGTCCCTCGTGGGGTGGGGCCTGCGGCCGAATGCTTGAGTCCGGCCGCGATTGCGGGAAGGAACCCTCTGTCAGCTTCCGTAACTCTCAGTCGACTCACGTTCACCATCCGCATCTGTTCGCAATCTGTCCCTTCGATACGACGGAACGAGGTCGTCGCATGCGCCGCACCGGATTCCTCTCTTTCGCCGCCGCCCCGCTCCTGGCCTTCGCGCCCATGGCCGAGCCGGCCCAGGCCCAGGCCCTGACCGTCACGGAGCCCGCCGCGGGCTCCGTGCACAGCTCGGGCGCCAGCATGTTCGTCACCTGGAACAACCCCACCGGCCAGAAGCTGGACATGTGGCTCGTCCGGGGCGACGCCCACCGCGTCGTGCAGCTCGCGTCGCGGCTGACCGCGGCGCCACGCAGTGAGACGTCCACCGTCCTGCCGAACGTGCCGGACGGCAACGGCTACGCGATCGAGCTCGTCAGCCGCGACGGCGGCGAGCGCGGCCTCAGCCCCTCGTTCTCGGTGGGCTGACCTCCTGCGGCGCCTTCGCCCGCGCCGGCAGCGGCAGCACCCCGACGACGAGCCCGGCGGCGGCCGCGACCATGCCGGTGACCACGACGCCCGGCCAGCCGCCCGCGCCCCACGCCACGGTGCCGACCAGCGAGCCGAGTGCGATCCCCAGGAAGCGCAGCGTGAAGTAGACGGTGTTGAGGCGGCTGTGCACGGCCGGGTCGAGGGTGAACAGGACGGTCTGGCAGACGGCCTGACCGCCCCACACGCCGACGTCGAGCACGATCACGCCCACGACGAGGGCCACGAGCGAGCCGCCCCCGGCCGGCAGCATGACCAGCCAGCCGACCAGCACGAGCGCGGTCAGCAGGGCGATCGCCCCGCGTCTGCCGAGCCGTTCCGCGCTCCGGCCCGCGTACGGCGAGGCGAGCGCGCTCACGGCGGCGACCAGGCCGAACATCCCGGCGGCGGTCGACCCGAGCCCATAGGTGTCCGTGACCAGGAACGTCAGGGTGGTCCAGAACGCGCCGAACGCGATGCCGACCAGCGCCCCGGACACCACGACCCGCGCCACGAGCGGCTGCCGGGCGAGGCCGGGCAGCGAGGCCAGTGCCGTCTTGTACGAGGCGGTGGCGCGCCCCTGCGACCTGGGCAGCCGGCGGGCGAGTACGCCCATGAGCGCCAGCGTGAGCAGGCAGGACGCGACGTACACGGTGCGCCATCCGGCGATCTCGGCGAGGGCGCCCGCGTACGCGCGCGAGGCGAGCACTCCGACGAGCAGGCCACCCTGCACCGCTCCGACGGTGCGCCCGCGGCCCGGCCCGCCCCCGCTTTCGTCGGCCAGGGCGACGGCGAGCGGGGTGATCAGCTGCGGCACCGGCGAGCACAGCCCGACGACGAAGCTGGCCACGGCAAGGAAGGTCACCGAGGGTGCGAGGGCGCAGGCGGCGAGGGCGACGGAGGAGGCCGTGCCGAGGGCGAGGATGATCCGGCGCCTGTCGTGGCTGTCGCCGGCCGGGACGACCAGCAGGATGCCGAGCGCGTAGCCGAGCTGGGTGGCGGTCGGCACCGCGCCCAGCGCGTCGGGGGACGTGCCGAGGGAGGCGGCGACCGAGCCGAGGATCGGCTGGCAGAGGTAGACGTTCGCGGCGGTCACGGCGCAGGTGACCGCGAGGAGGACCGTCAGGGCTTGGGTTCTGGGAGGTGCGGCGTTCACATACCGCGACGTTAGGGCGCAGACGGATGGCACACTTTCGTGGTCGGGCCAATATCTGTCGAGAGTGCGCCATGTACGGCAAGAGCGAGAATCGGGACGACTACCAGGACGTGCCGCGGCCCCTGGCCGCGATGGCCCGTGACCTGGCGGACGGGCATCACATCCCGCCGCACCACCACCGTCGCGCGCAGCTGATCTACGGCACCACGGGCGCCATCACGGTCACCACCGGGCACGGCACCTGGGTCGTCCCCGCCACCCGCGGCGCCTGGATCCCGGGCGGTCTCACCCACGCGATGACCTGCGCGGGGGCCGTGGCCATGCGCACCCTGTACATCGCCACCGACGCGGCCGTGAGCCTGCCCGACGCGCCCACCGTCGTCTCGGTCTCCCCGCTGCTGCGCGAGCTGATCGACGAGGCGACCCGGATCCCGGTGGAGTACGACCACGAGGGCCGCGACGGCGTCCTGATGAACCTGCTGCTGCACGAGCTCGCCCCGCACCCGGTGCCCGCGCTGCACCTGCCGACGCCGAACGACCCGCACCTCGACGCTTTGTGCGCGGCGATCCGGGAGCGGCCGGACGAACGCTGGACGACGGGGCAGGCGGCCGCGCACGCGCATCTCAGCGCGCGCAGTCTGCAGCGCCGGTTCGCGGCCGCGACGGGAATGAGCCTGGCCCGCTGGGTCCAGCAGGCCAGGCTCATCCACGCGGTGACGCTGCTCGCCAGGGGCGTGCCCGTCACCACGGTCTCCGGCGCGGTCGGCTACGCGACGCCCAGCGCGTTCACGGCGATGTTCCGCCGAGCGCTGGGCACGCCGCCGACCGCGTACTTCACCTGAGCACGTGCGCGTACCTCACCTGAAAGCGACAGATCATGCGCGCGTACGTCACTTGAGGCGACAGAGCACGCGCGCGTACGTCACTTGAGGGCGACCAGCGAGGCCAGGCCCATCAGGCCGACGAGGACGCCGCCACAGAGGCCGACGCAGCGCGCCTTCAGGCGCTCGTACCGCCTCTCGTACTCGGTGCGCAGCTCCGCGGCCCGCGCCACGATCTGGCCGAGCGCGGCCCTGTGGAAGACGAGGCGCTCCTCGACGAAGACGCGCCGCACCTCCTCGCGCTGTGCTCCGGTGAGCCATTCGAGCCGGTCGGTGAACGCCTCGGCCTGCGCATGGGCCTCGGTGACCTTCGAGTTCCACAGCAGATAGCCCTCCATCTGCTGGATTCCCGCGTTCACGTCGTGCTCGGTGCTGCTCATGCGGACGCGTCCTCGTGCCGGTTCTCGGCGTGGTCGAGGGCGGCGACGCCGGGGTGGTGCAGATCGAAGGCCGGGGACTCGGAGCGGACGCGGGGCAGGGTGGTGAAGTTGTGCCGCGGCGGCGGGCAGGACGTCGCCCACTCCAGCGAACGGCCGTAGCCCCACGGGTCGTCGACCTCGATCTTCTTGCCGTACTTGGCGGTCTTCCAGACGTTGTAGAAGAACGGCAGCATCGACAGGCCCAGCAGGAACGCGGAGATCGACGAGATCGTGTTCAGAGCGGTGAAGCCGTCCGACGCCAGATAGTCCGCGTACCGGCGCGGCATGCCCTCGACGCCCAGCCAGTGCTGCACCAGGAACGTGCCGTGGAAGCCGACGAACAGCGTCCAGAAGGTGATCTTGCCAAGGCGCTCGTCGAGCATCTTGCCGGTCATCTTCGGCCACCAGAAATGGAAGCCCGCGAACATCGCGAAGACCACAGTGCCGAAGACCACGTAGTGGAAGTGCGCCACCACGAAGTACGAGTCCGAGATGTGGAAGTCCAGCGGCGGCGCGGCCAGGATGACACCGGTCAAACCGCCGAACAGGAAGGTCACGAGGAAGCCGACCGACCACAGCATCGGTGTCTCGAAGGACAGCGAGCCCTTCCACATCGTTCCGATCCAGTTGAAGAACTTCACACCTGTAGGCACGGCGATCAGGAACGTCATGAAGGAGAAGAACGGCAGCAACACACCACCGGTGACGTACATGTGGTGCGCCCACACCGTCACGGAGAGACCGGCGATCGCGATCGTGGCGCCGACCAGGCCCGAGTAGCCGAAGATCGGCTTACGCGAGAAGACCGGGATCACTTCGGAGACGATGCCGAAGAACGGCAGGGCGATGATGTACACCTCCGGGTGGCCGAAGAACCAGAAGAGGTGCTGCCACAGCAGCGCGCCACCATTGGCCGCGTCGAACACGTGGGCACCGAACTTGCGGTCCGCCTCCAGGGCGAACAGCGCGGCGGCCAGCACCGGGAAGGCCAGCAGGACCAGCACACCGGTCAGCAGCACGTTCCACGTGAAGATCGGCATGCGGAACATCGTCATGCCGGGCATCCGCATGCAGATGATGGTGGTGATGAAGTTGACCGAGCCGAGAATGGTGCCGAAGCCCGAGAAGGCGAGCCCCATGATGCCCATGTCGGCACCGATGCTCGTGGTGTGGATCGCGTCCGACAGCGGCGCGTACATGAACCAGCCGAAGTCGGGGGCGCCCTGCGGGGTGAGCAGCGCCGCGGCCGCCATCAGCGAGCCGAACAGGTACAGCCAGTAGGCGAACATGTTCAACCGCGGGAACGCGACGTCGGGGGCACCGATCTGCAGGGGCATGATCCAGTTCGCGAAGCCGGAGAACAGCGGCGTCGCGAACATCAGGAGCATGATCAGGCCGTGCATCGTGAAGGCCTGGTTGAACTGTTCGTTCGACAGGATCTGCAGGCCGGGGCGGGCCAGTTCGGCGCGCATGAAGAGCGCCATGATGCCACCGACGCAGAAGAACACGAACGACGTGATCAGATACAGCGAGCCGATCGTCTTGTGGTCAGTGGTGGTGAGCCACTTGATCACCACGGCACCGGGCTGCCGCGCGTGGGCGGCCTCCGAATCCGGTGCCTCGGCGCTCGCGGCGCTCTCCAGGGACGTCATCAGGTAGTCGCTTCCTTGGCCGTTGTCAGACAGGACACGACCACGACTAACGGACGTCGGGGCGGGAAGCGGGGACACGCGCGACCGCGCGTCCCCGGTTCCCTCGAATGCAGCAGCGGACCGTCAGTGCGACAGTCGGATGTCGTGCTGTACGACGCCCAACGTGTCCTCCACGCTGACCAGTTCGGCACGCGGTGTGTGCTGCGACGCGGAGATCACGAGGGTGTGGGTGCCCGCGGGCAGCCCCTCCACCGTGTAACTCCCCTGGTTCACCGCGGCCTTGGCGAGCCGCTTGCCGCGGGCGCTGATCACGGTGATCCAGGCGGGGCAGCCCGCGGGGTGCTCGGCGCACTCCACCCGGCCGGTGACGCGGGCCCGGCTCACCGGGGCCGCTTCACTACGCTGCTGCGGAGCCTGTGCCTCCGGGACCGGCTTGGGCGTGGGCACCGGCCGGGGCTGCGGCTGCGGCTGCGGCTGCGGCACCGGACGCGGTTCGCCCCAGGCCGCCATCACCGCGCGGGTGCGGCGCTGCATCGGCGACGCGGGCCGCTGTGCGGTGCCGTTACCGGTGGCGACGGGCAGGCCCGACTGCTCGGCGTACGCGGCCAACGTCTCGTCCAGGGCGTCGAGTTCGCGCAGCGCGGTGTGCAGGCGCAGGGCGCGCTGTCCGGACCTGGCCGGGGCCAGCTCGGAGCGCAGCTCCCGAAGGAGCGGGCTGACCCTGCGGTACGTGCCCTCGGGCTCGCCGGTCGCGAAGAACCGGTCGAGTTCCTTGAGGGACGCGGTGACCGTGGCGGTGACGAGGCGGGCACGCTCGACGAGCCGCGGCGGCAGGTCCACGTCTATGTCGGCGGCCGAGGCCAGGGCGCGGGCGTGGCCGGTGGCCGAGGTCAGCAGGGCGACGCGGTGCTCGGCCGCCGGGCCGCTGACGCCGACCGGCATGCGCACGAGCGGCTTGGCGACGGACTGCACCTGGAGCAGCGCGGCGTCCACGGCGCGGGCGGCGCCGCGCAGCCGCACCGGGGTGTCGGGCTGCGTCCAGCGCTGCTCGACCTGCGCGACGACCTGGGCGAGTACGTCGACGTAGCCGCGCTCGGCCTCCTGGACGACGGTGCGGCGGGCCAGCGGGAAGATCAGCGCGGCGCAGGCGGTGGCGACGAGGACGCCGATGCCGTTGTCCAGGAGCCGCTCGCCCAGCAGGTGGTCCATGCCGCTCTCGGGCGTGGTCATCGCGTACAGCTGGCACAGGGCGACGACGAGGCCGACGACCCAGCAGGCGTACGCGCGGGCCATGCCCCAGGCGCCGAAGGTGAGTCCGGCGACGATGATCGCGAGCGTCCAGTAGACGTGGTCACGGCCGACGAGGTGGACGAGGAGGATGCCGAGGACGGCGCCGATGACGGTGCCGACCATGCGGTGGCCGAACTTCCGCAGCCGCTCATGGGTGGTGTTGGTGCCGAACAGCGTGATCATCACGCCGACCAGGCCCCAGTAGAAGCGGCCGGGGTCGATGGCGTCGGAGATCGGGACGACGATCGCGGCGGCCACGGCGGCGTGCGCGGGGACCCGGATGTACGGGATGGCGCGGCGCCAGCCGGACTCGGTGGTCCCGGCGAGCACACGACGCGTGGGGCCCGCGGAGCCGGGCAGCCGGTTGTTCTCCAGGGCGACGGTCGGCTTGAACGGCACCTCGGCCTTGCCCGCGACGGCGCTCGCGCCGAGCGTGAGCCAGTTGTGCAGGGCGCGGGCGAGGGAGTCGAGCAGGTGGCCGACGCGGCGCGCGAGCACCGCGGCCTCCACGTCCTCGGCGGAGGCGGCGGGATCGGCCAGGACCGCCTCGGCGCGCTCCTGGATGTGGGCGGCGGCCGGCTGGAGGCCCTCGGCCTCGCGTATCGGGGTGTCGCGGGCGAGCACGAGGCCCACGGCGAGAGCCTCGCGCAGCTGCTCGGGGACGGGCAGCCGGGTCAGCTCCTGGACGGCCTGGCCGATGCCGCGCAGCGCGAGCTCGGCGTCGAAGAGGTGCCGGTGCAGGAGTTCGGCGGCGGCCGGGTCGGCGGCGACCTCGGGCTGGGCGAGGCGGCCGTCGATCGTCACGGTGGTGATGTTGAGGCGGCGCAGGGAACGGTCCATGCGGCGCACGGCCCGCTCCTGGTCGGCGTCGGGGTCGACGGCGTCCACGGCGGCGTCGGCGACGCGCCGCGCCTCGACCACGAAGGCGCGCTGGGTGCGCAGCAGGTCCTCGCGGGGCATCGGGTAGCACAGCACCAGTCGCGTCACGAGGACGGCGGCGGCGGACACCAGGGCGACCGCGAACGCCTTGCCGACGAGCGCGACGGGGATGCCCGCGAGCATGCCGACCATCATGCCGTTGAACAGCATCATGCCGGTGACCAGCGGAATCGCACCGAACCTGGCGAGCAGGAAGGTCACGGCGAGGGCCGCGATCATCAGCACCATCTGCGGTACGCGCTCGCCGTTCATGGTCGCGCACAGCCACAGCGCGGCGGTGTACGGGAACGGCATCCACAGGATGGCGCGGGCGAGGCGGTCCCAGGTGTTCTCGGCGACCGCGAAGGCGCTCATCAGGCCCATCATCCCGGCGACCATCATGCCGATCATGTCGGGGATGCCGAGCGCCTCGGCCATCGCGTAGCCGACGGTGAGCGCGGTCACCATGGCGACGAGGGTGCGCCAGCCGGTCTGCAGCTGACCGAGTCCGGGGTCGGCCGCGAGGACCCAGTCCCACCATCTGCGGGGCCCTGCCACGCGGTGGGGTGCGAGGTCGGCCCCTGGTGGGGCGTCGCTCGCGGCTGTGTGCTGGTCCGGCAGGGTGCCCGGGGTGGTCAACTGGCCTCCGCTTCCATGGCGTTCAACAGGGTGTTCAGGGCATCCCGCGCGGTGGACACCGCGCGCTCCGGTTCGTCGACGGCGCCGCCCTCGAGTGCGGTCAGCAGGGCGGCGGCCATCCGCTGCCGCCCCGTTTCGAGCAGGGCGCGTCCCGCCGGCGTCAGCGAGGTCTCGACGGCGCGCCGGTCGTCCTCGCAGCGCCGCCGCTCGACGAGCCCGGCCTCCCCCAGCTTCTGGAGGAGCACGGTGACGCGCGGCTGCGCCATGCCGGTACGGGCGGCGAGCCCGGTCACCCGGCACGGCCCGCCCTCCAGCGCGTCGAGCAGAGCGACCTGGCTCCGCGTGAGCCCGAACTCGCCCTCCCTGAAGAGGGACTGACCGAGCTGGGCGATCCCCCGCAGAAGCCCTCGGGCGGCGCCTTCGATGCGCTGGGCCTCGGTGGCGTCGAGGGACTCCGGGGATAGATGCATATAGAAAGAATATACATGGGGCTTACACGGGACCGATGGGCGGGGCCTGGTGCTCCCGCGCCTTCGGCGGCGGGTGGGCCACATTGAGCCACTGTGGCGGGCGCGCCAATCGATCCCCGGCAGCGGGTTCGCAAATTGAGCCCCGGCGCCGGTTCGGCAAATTCAGCCCCTGCGGCGATTGAGCAGCGGGGTCCGGGGCAGAGCCCCGCGGCCGCACCCCCGTGCAACCGCCCGTCCTACATCCGGCGATGTGCGTATCCGCCCCGCCACCCGCTCCCGGCGGACGCCCTCCGGTGCGAGGATCCCCCTATGGACGGGGGGATCCTCGAGCGGGATCTCGAACTGGGGCGACTGGCCGACGCCGCAAGGCACGCCGCGAGCGGCGCCGGTTCGATCACACTCGTCCTCGGCGAGGCCGGCATCGGAAAATCGTCCCTGGTCCGGGCCCTGCCCACCGTGCTGCCACCCACCGCCCGCCTCCTCGTGGGCCACTGCGACGACCTGGCCACCGGCCGCCCGCTCGGCCCGCTGCGCGACCTCGTCGGCAGCGTCGGCGCCGATCTGGCCCGCGCCGTGCGCGACGCCGGTGATCGGCACCGGATCTACGAGGCGCTGCACGCCGAGCTGGCCGGCGCCCCGCATCCCGCGGTGCTCGTCGTGGAGGACGTGCACTGGGCGGACGAGGCCTCGCTGGACGCGCTGCGGTATCTGGTGCGCCGCATCGAACGGCTGCCCGCCGTGCTCGTGCTCACCTACCGGGACGACGAGCTGGGGCGCGGACACCCGCTGCGTCAGTTGCTCGGCCAGGTGTCGGGCGCGGCCCGCGTGCACCGCCTGCCCCTCGCTCCGCTCTCGCGCCGGGCCGTCGGCAGCCTGTGCGCGGCAGCGGGGCTCGATGCGGCGCAGGTGTACGCGGTGACGTCGGGCAATCCGTTCTTCGTCGCCGAGGTCGTGGCGGCGGGCGGCACCGGCGTGGTGCCGCCGACGGTGGTGGACGCGGTCCTGGCCCGGCTCCGCAGACTGGACGACCGCACACGGGACGCGCTCGAGCAGCTGGCCGTGGTGCCGTCGGCCGTGGACCGCGCCATGGTCGACGCGCTGGTCCCGGAGGGCGACGGCGCCCTCGCGGCGGCCGAGCAGGGCGGGCTGCTCGTGGTGGCGCCCGACCGGGTGGCATTCCGGCACGAGATCATCCGCCGCGCGGTGGCCGACTCACTGCCCGCGGCCCGGCACATCGCGCTCGACCGCGCGGTGCTGGCCGCGCTGGTGGCCGCGCCGGACGCCGACCGCTCCCGGATCGTGCACCACGCGGCAGCGGCAGGCGACCTCGACGCGGTCGCGCGGTACGGGCCCCGGGCCGCCCGTGACGCGGCGCGGGCGGGCGCGCACCGGGAGGCCGCCGCGCATCTGCGCCTCGTCCTGCGGCAGCGCGGGCGCTACGGGCCCGCCGAGCTGGCCGGGCTGCTGGAGCAGTACGCGGTCGAGAGCTACACCATCGGCGATTCGGTCGCCGCCGTCGCCGCGCAGCAGGAGGCAGTGGAGCTGCGTCGCGAGCTCGGCGAGCCGCGGGCGCTCGGCGCGGATCTGCGCTGGCTGTCGCGGATCCACTGGTGGGCGGGCGACGCGACGGCGGCGGAGACGGCCGCACGGGAGGCCCTTGCGGTGCTCGAACCGGCCGGTGACGACCGGCTGTTGGCGCTGGCCCTCAGCAATACGGCGCAGTTGCGGATGCTGTCGGACGCGTACGCCCAGGCCGTGGAGTACGGGGAGCGGGCCATCACGCTGGCGCGCAGGGCGGGCGACCCGGCGATTCTCGCGCACGCGCTGAACAACGTCGGCTCGGCGCGCTGGCGGGACGGGGATCCGCTGGGGCAGCGGCAGTTGGAGGAGAGCCTCGCGGTGGCGCTCGATTCGGGCGAGGTGGAGCACGCGTGCCGTGCCTACGCCAACATCGTCTGGTCGCTGCTCGACGAGCTGCGCTTCACCGAGGCGGACCGACTCCTCTCCCCCGCCATCGATCTCGCCGACCGGGCCGAGCACCTCGGTTTCCTGACCTACCTTCATGTCGAGCTGGCACTACGGAAGTTCGCCGCGGGCGACTGGGCGGAGACCGAGCGGTACGCGCGGCTCGGCGCGGACGTCTTCCCGCCCGCCCGCTGCCCCGCCCTCACGGTCCTCGCCCGCGTCCGCGTGCGGCGCGGCGAGCCCGGGGGCGGTGAACTGCTCGACCAGGCCTGGCGGATCGCGGTCGGCACCGACGAGCTGCAGCGCCTCGGCCCGGTCGCGGCGGCCCGCGCGGAGGCCGCGTGGCTGCGCGGCGACCGGGCGGGCGTGCTCGCCGCCGCCGAGTGGGTGCACGAGCGGGCCAGTCGGCTGGCCGCACCGCAACGCTACGAGCTCGGCTACTGGCTGGCGCGGGCGGGCAGGCCCGCACCGGCCGACGGGGCGAGCCATCCGTACGCGCTCCAGGCCGCGGGCCAGTGGGACAAGGCCGCCGAGCTGTGGCACACGGCGGGCTGCCCGTACGAGGAGGCGGCCGCGCTCGCCCAGAGCCCCGACCCGGCCGTCAAGGTGAGCACGCTCGCCACCCTGGACGCGCTGGGCGCGGCGCCGCTCGCCCGTCTGGTCCGCGCCGAGCTCCGCGAACTCGGTGTACGCCGTGTCCCCCGCGGCCCGTACGCGGCGGCGCGCGGCAATCCGGCGGGCCTGACCGACCGTCAACTCCAGGTGGTGCGGCTCCTGATGGCGGGACTGACCAACGCGGAGATCGCCGGGCGCCTCGTCCTCTCGGTCCGCACGGTCGACAACCATGTCCGCGCGATCCTGGAGAAGCTCGACGCGCCCACCCGGCGCCGGGCCGCCCAGCGGGCTGTGGAGATCGGGCTCACGGCGGCCGGCGAAATGTAGGTACCCGCCCGGCCCGAGGTGGGTGTCGCCCACGCATGCCCGACCGAGCGCAACGCCCGTAGAACGGAGCGGACGACACCCACTCGACACGGGGGATCGCATGACCAGCACACCCGCACAGGCCGCGCGCCGCGAACTGACCGGATTCCAGGGGACGTTGACCGGACCCAAGGACTCCGGGTACGAGGAGGCCCGCGCCGTCTACAACGCGATGATCGAACGACGTCCCGCCCTGGTCGCGCGCTGCGCAAGCGCGGCCGACGTGGCGAAGGTGATCGCCTTCGCCCGCCGCCACGAACTTCCGCTCGCGGTGCGCGGCGGCGGCCACCACGGCGCCGGACTCGGTACCTGCGAGGCCGGCGTGGTCGCCGACCTGGCGCCCATCAACTCCGTCGAGGTCGACGCGGCCGCCCGCACCGTGACGGTCGGCGGCGGCGCCACCTGGGGCCAGGTCGACACGGTCACGCACGAGCACGGCCTGGCCACGCCCAGCGGCATCATCTCCACCACCGGCGTCGGCGGCCTCACGCTCGGCGGCGGCCTCGGCCACCTCACCCGGGGCTACGGACTGACCGTCGACAACATCGTGGCGGCGGAGGTCGTCCTCGCCGACGGCACCCCGGTGCGCGCGGACGCCGACACCAACACGGACCTGTTCTGGGCGATCCGGGGCGGCGGCGGCAACTTCGGCGTCGTCACGTCCTTCACGTTCCGGCTGCACGAGGTGGGCACGGTGGTGGCAGGGCCGACGTTCTGGCCGGCCGAGCAGAGCGCCGAAGTCCTCGCCGCCTACCGTGAGTTCCTGCCCTCCGCGCCCCGCGACGTCAACGGCTTCTTCCTGTTCGGGTCGGTGCCGCCGGCGCCGCCGTTCCCCGAGGAGCTGCACATGCGGAAGGTGTGCGGGGTCGTGTGGTGTCACACGTCCGGGGACCCGGAGGCGGCCGACCGCGCCATGGCACCGCTCCTCGGCGAACTGCCCGCGCCGCTGCTGCACGCGGTCGCGCCGATGCCGCACCCCACGATGCAGTCGATGTTCGACGGTCTGTACCCGCCGGGCGACCAGTGGTACTGGCGCGCCGACTTCGTCCGCGAGATCCCCGACGAGGCCGTTGAGCTGCACGCGAAGTTCGGGCCCGACACACCGTCCATGCAGTCGACGATGCACCTGTATCCGATCGACGGTGCCGCGCACGACGTCGGACCGTCCGACACCGCGTTCAGCTACCGGGACGCGCGCTGGGCGAGCGTGTTCGCGGGCGTCGACCCCGACCCGGCCAACGCGGATCTGCTGCGACGCTGGACGGTCGACTACTTCGAGGCCCTCCACCCGTACTCGGCGGGCGGCGCCTACGTGAACATGATGATGGACGAGGGGCAGGAGCGGGTGCGGGCGAGCTACCGCGGCAACTACGCCCGGCTGGCCCGCGTCAAGGCGGCCCTCGACCCGGACAACGTGTTCCGGGGCAACCAGAACATCCAGCCGGACCCGGCCGCGCAGGACAACGTCCGACCCTAAGGTCTGGATCAGGCCGGACCCCGCGAGCCCGGCCTGATCCGAACGACAGGCCCTGGGACCCTCACGACGCGCCGCCCGGCCTGCGGAAACGTAGCGTGGTCGCATGTGCTGGAGTGCGACGGCCGATCTGGTGGCGGGTGGCGCGATCGCCGCGGTGGGCGTGGGGTGCGTGTCGCGAGCGGCGCGCACCCGGCCGCGGGCCCTGCCGCTCGCGGCGCTGCCGCTGCTGCTCGGGGCGCACCAGATCATCGAGGCGGTGATCTGGAACGACGGCGGTGGCAGCGGCCCCGCCGTCCTCGCGTGGGCGGTGATCGCGCTGCCGCTGCTACCGCTGTGGGTCCCGGCGGGCGTGTGGTGCGCGGTGGCGCCGGGTGCCCGCCGTCGGCTGCTCGTGCCGCTCGCGGCGGGCGTCGTGACGGCGGGGGTGCTCGTGCACGTCCTGGCGACGAGCACGGTGACCGCCGAGGTCCGCGTCCACACCATGGGCTATTCGATCGGCCTGCCGGGCTCCGGGTGGCTGCTGGCGGGCTATCTGCTGGCGACGATCGGCTCGCTGCTGCTGTCGGGCGAGCGGGGTCTGGTCCTGCTCGGTGTGCTGGCGGCGGTCGCCGCGGCCGTGTGCGCGGCGCTGTGGCGCTGGGAGTTCATGTCCACGTGGTGCGCCGGCGCCGCGCTCTGTTCGGTGGTGCTCTACCGGTGGCTACGCCCTGCGGCACGGCCTTGACCATGCCGGAGGGGCTGGGATTCGGTCCAGCCCCCGCGGGCGGTGTGGCGCCGTCGTCAGTCGGTGATCGTCACACAGGGCAGGCCGACACTCTCGTCGCCCCGGAAGCCCTCGGCGCACAGCCGGGTGCCGGCCGGGAAGTGCCGCTGCGGGTAGGCCTGGTCGCGGTAGGTGCGGAAGGCGTCGACGTCCTCGACCTTCGTGTTGGCGCTCCAGCCGTTCGTGGTCCACACACGGGCGGAGATGCGGTGCGGCTGGTTGGTGTTCACGACGGACACCTCGACGCGGCCCAGGTACGTCCCACTGTCGTAGGTCTCGATGCACACCGCGTTGTTGCACCACTTGCCGTCGGCGGCGGCCGGCTGCCCGGCGGCGATGACGCAGCCGAGGGCGGCGACGGCCGCGGCGACCGAGGCGAAGGCCTTCTTGAAGGCGGCCCGCATGATGTCCCGCATGGGTGACTCCCTGTGTCTCGTACGACGTGGTGCGCGGAGCCCTGCGCCCGCGCTTCGCGCACATCAACGTCGTACGCGACCAGGGGTTACGTCTCCTGCGGCCGGACGGTGAGTGCCCCGTCGCCCGCCTCGACCCGGATCCGGCCGCCCGCCGCGATCTCGCCGTCGAGCAGCATCCGGGAGAGCCGGTTGTCGACCTCGCGCTGGATGGTGCGGCGCAGCGGGCGCGCCCCGTACTCGGGTTGGTGGCCGCGCCGGGCCAGCCACTCGACGGCTTCGGGGGCGAACTCGATGGTGATGTCCTGGGCGTGCAGGCGACGCCGGGTCTCGTCGAGGAGGAGGTCGGTGATGCGGGCCAGCTGTTCGGTGCTGAGCCGCCGGAAGATCACGATCTCGTCGACGCGGTTCAGGAACTCCGGGCGGAAGTGCTCCCGCAGCGGGCGCAGGACCTGATCGCGGCGTGCGGTCTCGTCGGCTTCGGTGCCGTCGACGCGGAAGCCCAGGGCGGCGCCGCGTCCGGCGATGGCCTCCGAGCCGAGGTTGCTGGTCATCACGATGACCGTGTTGGTGAAGTTCACCGTGCGGCCCTGCGCGTCGGTGAGGCGGCCGTCGTCGAGGACCTGGAGCAGCGTGTTGAAGACGTCGGGGTGTGCCTTCTCCACTTCGTCGAGCAGGATCAGCGAGTACGGGTGCCGGCGCACGGCCTCGGTGAGCTGCCCGGCCTCCTCGTGGCCGACGTATCCGGGCGGCGCGCCCACCAGGCGGGAGACGGTGTGGCGCTCCTGGAACTCGCTCATGTCGAGGCGGACCATGCGCTCCTGGCTGCCGAAGAGTGCCTCGGCGAGGGCGCGGGCCAGTTCGGTCTTGCCGACGCCGGTGGGGCCGAGGAAGAGGAAGCTGCCGATGGGCCGGTCGGGGCTGGCGAGCCCGGCGCGGGAACGCAGGACGGCTTCGGAGACGGCGGTGACGGCCTCGTCCTGGCCGATGACCCGCTCGTGCAGATGCTGTTCGAGGCCGAGGAGGCGCTCCTTCTCCTCCTTGGTGAGGCTGCTGACGGGGATGCCGGTCTGCCGGGACACGATCTCGGCGATGTCCTCCGCGGACACCTCGACGATGTGCCCGTCGCCGGGGTCGGGATCGCGGGCTCCCTCGATCCGAGACGTCAACTCGCCGATGCGGTCGCGCAGTTCGGTGGCCCGCTCGTACTGTTCGGCGGCCACTGCCTCGTCCTTGTCGCGGCTGAGGTCGTCGACCTGGCGTTCCAGGGCGCGTACATCGGTGGGCTTGGTGCGGTCGCGCAGCCGCACGCGGGCGCCCGCCTGGTCCATCAGGTCGATGGCCTTGTCCGGCAGGAAGCGGTCGGTGAGGTAGCGGCCGGAGAGGTCGACGGCGGCGAGCAACGCCTCGTCGGCGTACCGGACTTGATGGTGCGCCTCGTAGCGGTCGCGCAGTCCGCGCAGGATCTCCACGGCGTCCGCCGTCGACGGTTCGGGCACCAGGATCGGCTGGAAGCGGCGGGCGAGCGCGGCGTCCTTCTCGATATGCCGCCGGTACTCCTCCAGGGTGGTGGCGCCGATGACATGCAACTCGCCGCGCGCCAGGGCGGGTTTGAGCATGTTGCCCGCGTCCATCGAACCACCTTCGGATCCGCCGCTCGCGCCCGCACCGACGACGGTGTGCAACTCGTCGATGAACACGATGAGTTCGTCCGGGTGGGCACGCACCTCGTCGATGATGCCGTTCAGGCGTTCCTCGAAGTCGCCGCGGTAGCGGGTGCCCGCGACGACGCCGGACAGGTCGAGCGAGACGAGGCGGCGCCCGCAGAGCGTCTCCGGTACGTCGCCGTCGGCGATGCGCTGGGCGAGGCCCTCGACGATCGCGGTCTTGCCGACGCCCGCGTCACCGATGAGCACGGGGTTGTTCTTGCCCCTGCGGGAGAGCACCTCGACGGTCTGCTCGATCTCCTCGTCGCGGCCGATGACCGGGTCGAGGCGGCCCTGGCGGGCCCGGTCGGTGAGGTCCTCGCCGAACCGGTCCAGGTGGGGGGTGGGCGCCGTGCTCCACGCCTGCTGGCCGCCGGACCGGGTTTCGGCGGATCCGGGAGGCGGGGTCTGCGGCGCCGGGTCCGGGGTGAAGCGGGCCTGGTTGAGGAGGTGCCCCGCCGCCGAGTCGGGGTTGGCCGCGAGCGCGAACACGATGTGGTCGGGGCCGATGTAGGCGACGCCCGACTCCCGCGCGATCACATGTGCGTCGAGCAGGGCCCGCTTGACCGCGGGGGTCACGGAGAGGGACTGCGGCGTGCGGCTCGGCTCACCGCCGCCCGCGTGCCGGTCGATCTCCTCCGCCAGCCGGTCGGGGTCGACGCCGGCCCGCGTCACGAGGCCGCGGGTGGGTTCGAGGGAGAGCGCCGCCCACAGCAGGTGCCCGGTGTCGAGGTCGCCCCGGCCGTGCTCGGTGGCGTAGTTCGCGGCCGTGGCGACGAGGTGGCGGGCGGGGCCGCTCATCAGCCTGCCGATGTCGATCTGCCGTCGGCCGCTGCCGAGGAACCGCGAGAAGAAGTCGCCGAAGGGGTCCGGTCCGTAGCCGTCGGACCCGGTGAATCCGCTGCTCATGCCCATCCGTCCCGGCGCGCGCCGTCCGCGTGCGACAGCGCTGCCTCGTCGACGTCCGTCCGGGGTGCGCGTTGCCCGCTGCGGCGTGGATAAACGTGGTGAGCCGTACGGGACGTCGGCGTCAGGCGAAGCTGCGGCGGTACGTCTGGGGGCTGACGCCGGTGGTGCGCTTGAAGCGGTCGCGGAACGCGGTGGGCGAGCCGAAGCCGACCTGCGCGGCGATCCGCTCCACGGGGTGCGGTGTCGTCTCCAGCAGATGCTGGGCCTGGCGGATCCGGGCGCGGTGCAGCCACTGCAACGGCGTGCTGCCGGTCTGTTCGCGGAAGCGGCGCATGAGGGTGCGGGTGCTGACACCCGCGTGCGCGGCGATGTCGGCGAGGCCGAGGTCGCGCTCCAGGTTCTCCTGAAGCCAGGTGAGAAGCGGCTCGAAGGTCGAGCCCTGTGGCGTCGGGGCGTGGTCGTGCACGATGAACTGGGCCTGGCCGCCCTCGCGTTCGAGCGGCATGACGGAGAGCCGTGCCGCGTCGGCGGCGACCGCGGAGCCGTAGTCGCGGCGGATCATGTGCAGGCACAGGTCGAGCCCGGCGGCCGCGCCGGCCGACGTGAGGATCTGGCCGTTGTCGACGTAGAGGACGTCGGGGTCGACCTCGATCTCCGGGTGGCTCGCGGCGAGCAGGTCGGCGCCGATCCAGTGGGTGGTGGCGCGCAGGCCGTCGAGGAGGCCCGTCGCGGCCAGGGGGAAGGTGCCCGAGCAGATCGAGGCGATCCGGGTGCCGTCGGCGGCGGCCGCCCGCAGCGCGTCGCGGACGGCGGGGGCGAGCGGGGCGGTGGGGTCGGAGGTGCCGGGCACGATGACCGTGTCCGCACCCTTCAGCCCGTCGAGGCCGCGGGGCGCGCGGATCGTGAACGTACCGGCGTCGACCTCTTCCCGCTCCGCGCACACCCGCACCTGATAGCCGGGACGGCCGTCGGGCAGCCGGGTGCGGCCGAAGACCTCGATGGGCGTCGCCAGGTCGAAGGGGATCACCTGGTCGAGGGCGAGGACGGCGATGGTGTGCATGGCGGGAATATAGCTGAGCCCCGAGATCTCGCCACCGTATCCAACAGGTAGCTGGACGCTTGATGGCCATTGGTAGCCACTTCATAGGTCGTGGCGGTATCCCGTTGAGAGTCGTCACTATTGCCACTGGGAGACCGGTCCGCACCGGAATAGCGTCGACGGAGATCCCGGCCGGACCGGGCGCGTGACCTGCGAAGGACCCCTCCCCCATGCACATCCAGATCGTCCTCTTCGACGGCTTCGACCCGCTCGATGTCGTCACCCCCTTCGAGGTGCTGCACGCCGGCGCCGTCGCGTCCGGCGGGGCCTTCGACGTGGAGCTGGTCTCCGCCGAAGGGCCGCGCGAGGTGGTCGGCGGGACCGGCGGGCTCGCGCTGCGCGCCACCGCCGCGCTCGATCCCGCGCGGGCGGACATCGTGGTGGTGCCCGGCGCGTCCGGTCCTGTCGGGGACCCCGGCGGGACGCCGGACGAGGGCGCGGCGGAGGCAACGATTCCGGTGCTGCTCGGCCGCATCGAGGGACGCCCCGCCACCAGCCACCACCTGGGACTCGACCTCCTCGAAGCCACCGGCGCACGCCCGGTGCGGGCCCGCGTCGTGGACGACGGCGATCTCGTCACGGGCGCCGGGGTCACCTCCGGGCTCGATCTCGGCCTGCATCTGCTGGAGCGGGAGGTGGGGCCGCAAATCGCGCACGCCGTCGAGGAGTTGTTCGCGTACGAGCGTCGGGGCACGGTCTGGCGGGCGCAGGGCCCTGCGCCCGCGGTCTTCTGAACCGCCCCCTTGGAAACGGGAAGACCCTTGGAAACATGAAGAGAGGAAGCAGCACCGCATGACCGTCGAAGGCACCTGGGACCTGTCCATCTCGACCCCCATCGGCACGATCGCCGCCGTCGTCGAACTCCGCAGGGCGGACGGGGCGCTCACCGGCACCGCGCACGGCGCGGGCGAGGACGTCCCGCTGCGTGAGCTGGAGTTGTCCGGCGACGACCGGCTCACGTCGAAAGTGACCGGCAGCCGGCGCCCCGAGCGGGCGGGCGCGGGCCGCTGACCATGACGAAATTCCTGCTCATCCTGCACGTCCTCGCCGCCGTGCTGACCGTAGGACCGGTCACTGTCGCCGCGAGCATGTTCCCCAACTCGCTGCGCGGCGCGCTCGGTTCACCAGGGGACGCCGAGGCGCTCGCGACACTGCGCACCCTGCATCGCATCTGCCGTGTCTACGCGGGCATCGGCATCGCCGTGCCGCTCTTCGGGTTCGCGACCGCGAGCAGCCTCGGGGTGCTCGGCAGCCCATGGCTCATCGTCTCGATCGTGCTGACGACGGCGGCCGCCGCGGTCCTGGCCGTGTTCATCCTGCCCGCACAGGAGGCGGCGCTCGACGCGGTGCGGGAGCCGGAGCCTCCCGCGCTCCCCCGGACGGCCGGCCAACTGGCCATGCTGACAGGCGTGTTCAATCTACTGTGGGCCACGGTGACCGTGCTGATGATCGTCCGGCCGGGTTCCACGACCAGCTCCTGACGGGGACGTTGAACGGACGACGAACAGTGGGCGAAGCTCGGCGCCGGAGCCCGCCGCCCGGGTCGGCGGGACCGTACCGTCCCCGCATGGGATGGCTCGAGATCGCCCTCACCACCGCTGGGCTGCTGATCGGCGTGGTCTCCGTGGCCACGCCGTTCGCGGCCGACCGCAGGGCGCGGCGCAGCAAGCGGGTCGGGTTCCGCAAGCAGATGGACATCGCGATAGGGCACAACGGACCGGCCGGCGAGGGCGATCCGCGCTTCGGGCTCTTCAACGATCTGCCCGGGATGCGCGACGCGACACTGGTGCTGCTGCGCATCGAGAACGACGGCTCGCGGCACGTCGAGGCGTCCGACTACATCGACGCGAACCACGGGCTCACCGCCGAGTTCCCCGGCCGCAGCATCCAGGCGCTCGATGTCACGCTGACCGATGAACACGCCAGCCTGTGGAGCCACTTCGAGGACGAGCCGGGCCTGGTCGTCGCGGCGCCCGGCACGCTGCGCATCCCCAAGGTCCCGCTGAAGCCGGGCGCGTACTACAAGATCCTGGTGTTGCTCACGGGCGGCAGCGAAGGGGACAAGGTCACCGTCACCGGTGACATCAAGGACGGCAAGCTGCACGAGAACCACAGCCTCACGCCGGACGAGAAGCCACCGGTGTTCAGCAGCCGGGCCCGCTGGACCACGGTCACGCTCGGCGTCGCCCTGATCGCGGCGGCGACCCTGCCGCTGCTCACACCGTCACCACTGCCGGACGACTGCGAGTCGGGCAGGCTCCGGCTGACCGGGTCCACGGCGTTCGCCCCGGTGATGCGGGAGCTGGCACAGAAGTACCGCGACCATTGCGGGGGCGAGCCGCGGATCACGGTCGCCGCGCGCGGCAGCCGCACCGGAGTGCGCGAACTCGCCCTGTCCGGCGAGGAGTCGGGCAGCACGGCGGGCCGCATAGCGTTCTCCGACGGGCCCCGCCCTGCCAGTTACACCCGGCTCAGCGAGAGCCGTATCGCGGTGTCCCTGTTCACGCTCGTCGCGCACGACGGCGTCCGCCTGACGAACCTGTCCGTGGCCGATGTGCGGCGCGTCTACCGGGGCGAGATCCGCAACTGGTCCCGGCTGGGCGGCCCCGATCTGCCGGTCGTCCTGGTCAGCCGCACCTCCGGCTCGGGCACCCGGTCCGCGCTCACGGCGCGGGTGCTCGCGGGCGCGGACGAGCCGCCCGCCTCCTCGGACGACTGCGTCAACCGCACGGCCCGTACCGGCGCCCGCGTGCTGCGCTGCGAGCTGGACTCCACGGAGCAGGTCCTCGACACCGTGGCCCATACGCCCGGCGCCCTCGGCTACAGCGAGCTGCGCGCCGCGTCGCCGCCGGACGCGCCGAAGGGCCTGCACCGACTCACCCTCGACGGCCGCACCCCGGACCCGGACCGGCTCGACGCGGGCGGCTATCCGTACCGCGAGATCGAGTACGCGTACACCTACGGTCGCCCGCCGGCCGACTCGCTGGCCTCCAGTTTCCTCTCGTACGCCGTCGACAACGGCACGGGCAAGGGAGTCGTCGCGACGCACGGTCACCTTCCGTGCGGGACGCCGGTGGGGCTGCGGGTGTGCGGCAAGGACGACTGACCCGTACGACACCTCGCGTACGACACCTCGCGAAGGACGCCTCACGGGCGACGCCTCGCGGACGACACCGACACCCCGCAGAACGTACAATTTATGCGTATTTCGGACGTGCCGTGCGTCCGGGGATGCGAGGTGACGTGATGGCCGGACCGACCCCGACCCGGCTGCACCGGGCCGCGCGGGCGCCCGTCGCCGCGGCGTTCGTGTGCGCGAGCCTGTTCTCCGCGGGACCCGCCCTCGCCGATGACGGCGACGCCAAGGACAAGAGCGCGCAGGAGCTCGCGGACGCGGCGAAGAAGGAACTCCTGGACGCGAAGTCCCTGCATCTGACGATGCGGAACAGCGCGGACGATCGCGACGCACGCACCCCGGCACTCATCGATCTGCGTCTCGACGAGGACGGAAACTGCACGGGCGAGCTGCGCATGGGCACCGGCGGAGCCAAGGGCGGCAGCGTCGACCTCGTGAAGCGCGGCGACGAGGTGTGGATCAAGCCGGACGCCACGTTCTGGAAGACCCAACTCCCAGGCAGGAGCGGCGAGTTGGCCGTCGACCTGATCGGCGACCGCTATGTGCACGGCACCACCGACGACCCGATGCTCGACGGGCTGTCCGGCACCTGTGACCTCGACTCGTTCCGCGAGCGCCTCAAGGACGGCTCGGACCGTGCCACCAAGGACGAGCTCACGAAGGGCGACCAGAAGAAGGTCGCGGGCACCGAGGTCGTGCCGCTGACCTCCAGTAACAGCCGTGACAGCGGTGACAGCAAGGAGCACATCACCCTCTACGTCACCGCCGACGAGCCGCACCGGCTGGTGCGCGCCACCGAGAAGGGTTCCGACGAGTCCTTGTCGATGACACTGACCGACTACGGCAAGGCGGTCCCGAAGAAGACACCGTCCGCGGACGACTCGATCGATGTCTCGGACCTGCGCAACACCGAGCCGTCACAGGCGCCGCACGCCGCCTGAACCCCCGTAGCCGTCAAGTCCCCTTCGGGTAGCGGACGAAGAGGATCCCCTGGACGTCGCCGTCCGGCGCGCCGTAGATGTGCGGGGCGTCCGCCGCCCACTGGGCGTGGCCGCCGGGCCCTGCCGTCGTGGGTGCGTCCGGCGGGCCGACGACGGCCGTCCCCGAGAGCACCATCAGGCTCTCCGTGGTGCGCGGGACATGCGCCGCGGACTCCTGGGTCGCACCCTCGGCGATGGTGACACGGAAGACATCGGTGGCCGCGTCCTCGTCCTCGTACCGTTCGATCAGCACCGCGGTGACCGCGCTCCCGGAGACACCGGCGGCGCCCGCGCCCACGCTTCGCGGCGGGTCGTCGAGGACGGCGCTGAGCGGGCGGCCGAGCACGGTGGTCAGGGCGTAGAGCGTTTCGAGGGTGGGGTTGCGGCGACCCGCCTCGAGCTCGGAGAGCGTGCCCTTGCCGACGCCCGAGCGGCGCGCGAGTTCGGACAGCGACAGGCCGCTGTCCACGCGCAGTTGCTTCAGCCTGCGCCCCACTTCGTCACCAAGCCCCATCGCCCGGCCCCCTCCCGCGCCAGTCGGCGCGTGTTGACGTGTCGCCATCCGCGTCCTTAGTGTTCCACAAACAGAACGTTCCGTTCATGGAACGCTTCATGGAACGCCAAGCGCGCTCCCACCATCCTGCCCTCCCCTGCCCACGGAAGTGACACCCGCATGTCCTCGCTCACCCGCATCCGCGCCCTCGCACCACCCTCGGCCGTGGTGGCGGGGCTCATCGCGACCACCGTCGGTGTCACCAGCGCGGCCGCCATCGTGTTCACCGCGGCGCGGACCGCGGGGGCGGACGCGCGGGAGGTGTCCTCGTGGATGCTGGCGCTCGGCGTGGGCATCGCCGTGACCACCGTGGGCCTGTCGCTGCGCAACAAGGCGCCCGTGCTCACCTCCTGGTCGACGCCGGGGGCCGCGCTCCTCGCCACGAGCCTGAGCGGGGTGTCCATGGAGAAGGCCGTGGGCGCGTTCGTGTTCAGTGCCGTACTGACCGTGGTGAGCGGTCTGACGGGGTGGTTCGCGCGGCTCATGGACCGGATACCGGTGCCGCTCGCCTCCGCGCTGCTCGCGGGGGTGCTCCTGAACTTCGGGACGGGGCTCTTCTCGCAGATGGGCGGGCACTTCGGGATCGCGTTCCCGGTGTTCGCGCTGTATCTGCTCGCCCGTCGGCTGCTGCCGCGCTACGCCGTGGTGGTCGCGCTCGCCGGTGGCGTCGTGGCCTCCGTGATCGCCGGTGGCTGGCACCTGGAACGGGTTCAACTGTCGCTCGCGCAGCCGGTGTTCACGGCTCCCGAGTTCGACTGGAAGGTGCTCGTCAGCGTCGGTGTGCCGCTGTTCGTGGTCACGATGGCCTCGCAGAATCTGCCGGGTGTCGCCGTACTGCGCACGTCCGGGTACGAGGTGCCGATCTCGCCCGTCCTGACCTGGACCGGTGTCGCGCAGGCGGTGCTCGCCCCGTTCGGCGCCTTCGGCCTCAACCTCGCGGCGCTGACCGCCGCTATCTGCACCGGGGATGAGGCGCACCCCGACCGGAAGCGGCGTTACCTCGCGGCCGTGTGGGCGGGTGTCTTCTACCTGTGCGTCGGCCTGCTCGGCGCGACCGTGGCCTCGCTGCTCGGCGCGATGCCGCACGCGCTGGTCCTGGCGGTCGCCGGGGTGGGCATGCTCGCCACGATCGAGTCCGCCCTGGCCGGTGCGCTGTCGGATCCCCGGTCCAGGGAAGCGGCCGTCGTCACCTTCCTCGCGACGGCCTCCGGCGTGACGCTGCTGGGCATCGGGTCCGCGTTCTGGGGCCTGCTCGCGGGCGTGCTCACCACGGTCGTCGCGTCGGTGGCACGGCGCCGCCCCACCCCGTCGGCACCCGTCGACCGGCCGGTCACGGCATCGTCGCGCACACCCGAGCGAACCTCCGTGTGACCTCCGACCACGCCGCGACGGCCGCGCCCTCGTCGGCCACCGCCGCGGCGTGCAGCCGGTCCCGGTCGAAGCCCTGCCGGGCCGGCGGAGCCGGGTCCCACGTCGCGATCCGCGCGGCCTCCGCCTCCGGGTGGAACTGGACGCCCCAGGCCCGCTCCCCCACCCGGAACGCCTGGTGCGGGCAGTCCTCGGTGGACGCCAGCCAGGCGGCGCCCGGCGGCAGTTCAGTGATCTGGTCGACGTGCCGCTCGATCGCCGGAACCGTCGCGCCGAGCCCGTGCAGCAGCGGGTCATCCGCGGCCTCGGGTCGCATCCGTATCCGGGTGCTTCCGTACTCCGGTCGCCCGTGATTCCCCCGCACACTGCCGCCCGCGACGTGTGCGAGCAACTGGCCGCCGAGGCAGATCCCGAGGACGGGCGTGCCCCGGTCGAGGCCCTCCGCGACGAGGCGGCGGGTGGCGGGCAGCCAGGGCGCGCGTTCGTCGTCGTCCGGCAGGAATCCGCCGCCCAGCACCAGCAGGGGCCTGCCGTCCAGCGTCCCGGGCATCTCCGCACCCTCGTACGGGCGCAGCACCTCGAGCACGAGGCCCGCCTCGCACAGCCAGTCGCCGACCCGCCCGGGGCCGCCGCTCTTGGTGTTCTGCACGACCAGGACGGGAGCAACTGCCGTGGTACTCATCCGTGTTCGCCTCGTTCCATACGTTGACGGGGGTCGAGCCCCGCGTTGATCACCGCAGCAGACCAGCGCGCGGCGCACCACGTCAACGGCCCCGCGGTCGTCCTACGCTGAGGGTCATGTCTGCACTCGAAGCCGCCGCGACCCGCTTCACCGGCCGTCCGGCCACCGCCCAGCGCCGCCTCTCGTCCCACCTCGCCGAGGTCACCCTCGACGACGGGCGCGTGGTGATGGTGAAGCAGGCCGACGACCCGGCGGCAACGCGCGCGGAGGCGGCCGGGCTCCGATGGCTCGCGGCGGCCGGCGCGGTGGCGGTGCCCACGGTGCACGGCTACGACGAGCGGTGCCTCGTCGTCGACCGGGTCACGCAGGGGCGGCCGAGCGCGGACGCGGCAGTGCGGTTCGGTGCGGACCTGGCGCGGCTGCACGGCGCCGGAGCCCCGGCGTTCGGCGCGGCGCCGCCCGAAGGGCCGACGGAGGCGTACATCGGGCTCGCCCCCATGCGCAATGTGCCGGGCGACGACTGGCCGCGCTGGTACGCCGCCCACCGGGTGCTCCCCTACCTGCGCGAAGCCGTGGACGCCGGAACGGTCTCCCTCGCCGAGGCGGAGCCGATCGAGCGGGTCTGCGAGCGGCTGCCCGAACTCGCGGGCCCCGCCGAGCCGCCCGCCCGGCTGCACGGCGACCTGTGGAACGGCAACCTGTTGTGGGGCGCCGACGGCGCGGCCAGGCTCATCGACCCGGCCGCGCACGGCGGGCACCGCGAGACCGATCTGGCGATGCTGCACCTGTTCGGAGCGCCGCATCTGGACCGGATCATCGACGGCTACCAGCAGGCGGCGCCGCTCGCCGACGGCTGGCGCGACCGCGTCCCGCTGCACCAGCTCTTCCCGCTCCTGGTGCACACGGTGCTGTTCGGCCGCGGCTATGCCGAGCAGGCGGTGGCCGCGGCCCGCTCCCAACTCTCGTAGCGCCCGTCCCGTACCCGCGTAGCGGCTACGCCGTCGCGAACCGCGTGAGCACCGCCTCCGGGCGTACGCCGGGCAGCGCGGCCCGGAACGTCCGGTAGTAGCCGAGCTCCTCCTTGCTGCGCAGCTCGGGCGCCCCGTCCTCGGCGGTCGCCGCCGCGAACTCCGCGTCCGTGATGCGGCTGTCCCACAGCGGGCTCAGGACGCTCTCCGCGCCGCTGCCCGTGCCGAACTGCTCCTTGCGCCGCCACAGCAGGTGCTCCGGGAGCCAGCCCGCGAAGGCGCGACGCAGGTGTCCCTTCTCCATGCCGTCGTCCTCAAGTCCCTTGACGGGCGCGGGCAGTGACATGGCGTGTGCGATGACGTCCCGGTCGAGGAACGGGACCCGCGCCTCCAGGCCGTGCGCCATGGTGACGCGGTCGCAGCGCTGGAGGTTGAGGCCGTGCAACGTGCCTATGGTGCGGCGCAGTTCGGCGTCCAGCTCGTCGGGGGCTGCGTGCCGCTCGTGGTAGTAGCCGTATCCGGCGAAGAGTTCGTCGGCGCCCTCGCCGGTGAGCACGGCCTTGACGTGCCGCGAGGCGAGTTCGGACAGGAACCAGTTCGGGACGGCGCTGCGGATGAGGCTGGCGTCGAAGGACTCCACGCACCCGACCACCTCGTCGAGCACCCGCGCCGCGGCCTCGGCGTCGAGCACCGCCTCGTGGTGCTCGGTACCGAGGAACGCGGCGGCGTCCCGCGCGGCGAGCAGGTCCGGGGAGTCCTCCGTGCCGACGGCGAAGGTCTTGAGGCGGCGGCCCTGACGGGCGTACTCGTCGGCGGCGACCGCGGCGACGAGGCTGGAGTCGAGCCCGCCGGAGAGGAACACGCCGACCTCGACGTCCGCCATCAGATGCCGGCGGATGGAGTCGGCGACGGCCTCGAAGGTGGCCTTCTCGACGACCTGCTCGGACACCCCGCCCCAGGCAGCGGCCACGTCGGGAACCGGCTCAGCGAACCGGCGCAGGCCGTCCTCGGGCGTCCACCAGCAGCCGGGCGGGAAGATCTCCGCGTTCGGCTGGACGTCGGGGTGGAACGCGCGCAGTTCGGAGGCGAAGTGCACGGCGGTGTCGGTGCGCGCCCAGTACAGGGGCTTGATGCCGATGGCGTCGCGGGCGGCGACGAACCGGCCGCCGGGCGTGGCCGCGCACAGCGCCCACATGCCGCGCAGCCGGAGCAGGCCCTCGGGCCCTTCCGTGCGCAGCACGGCGAGCGCCGCCGCCGAGTCGGAGGAGGAGCCGAAGGCCTCGGTGGGCAGCTCCTCGCGCAGTTCCTGGTGGTTGTAGATCTCGCCGTTGCACACGAGCGACCAGTCGTCGTCGCCGTTCGTGCCGCCGAGGGGCTGGTGTCCGCCGTCGAGGTCGACGATGGAGAGGCGGCGGTGGCCGAGCCAGCTGTGGCCGCCGACCGTCCGGCTCCCGCTGTCGTCGGGCCCGCGGTGGGCGAGCCGGTCGAGCATTCCCTGTGCCGCCGCGTCGGCGCACTCGGTGTCGAGACTTCCGTGATGACTGTGAAGGCTTGCGATTCCGCACATGTGGATCGACCATAGGGCGGTCCGTGCGAATGGAACAATGCGAGTTGCTCTATACGCACGCCGCTGTGGCAGTCTTGCGTCATGGCAGCGGAAAATCTGAGCAGCGTGCACCGCGCGCTGGACGTGCTGCGCGCTCTCGCGCAGGGCCCGATGGGCGTACAGGAAGTGGCCCAGGCGGTGGGCCGGGAGAAGACGCAGGTGTCACGGACCCTGAAGGTCCTGGCGCAGGAGGGGTTCCTGGAGCGGGACCCGCGCACGTTGCGTTATCGGGTCGGCTGGCAGCTGCTGGCGCTGGCCTCCTCGGCGGGCGAGGAGCGGCTGTACGGGGAGGCGCCGCCGGTTCTGCGGGATCTGGTGCATCGCGTCGGGGAGCCGGCGTATCTGACGGTGCTGTCCGGGCACGGGGTGGTGACGGTGCTCACCGAGCGCACGTCGCGCGGCCTTCAGGCGCACGAGTGGATCGGCCGCACCTCGCCCCTGAACTGCACGTCCACGGGCCGCGCCCTGCTGTTCGGGCTGCCCGACGACCAGGTGGCCGCGCTTCTGACGACCGAGAACGGGGCGCCGCTGCCCGGCACGGACGCGGCACCCCGCGACGTACCGGCCGTCCTGGAGCGGCTGCGGGCGGAGCGGGCGCGCGGCTTCTCGGTGGCCGCGGAGGAGATGGAGCCGGGCCTGACCGCGGTCGCCGTGCCGGTGCACGACCACCGGGGCGATGTGGTGGCGGCCGTCAATGTGTCGGCGCCCGTGTTCCGGCTGCCGCCGGAGGCGCTGCCTGGGGTCGCGGAGGCGGTGATCGCGGCGGCGCACCAGCTGTCGGCCCGGCTCAATGGCGCGCCGCCGTCCGCGTGACTCAGGAAATCCGTATGCCGGAAATCCGCATTCAACAGAACCGTGTTCAGGAGATCCGTGTTCAGGAGATCCGGGCGACGCCCGAGTAGATGCCGCTCGGCTCGGGCGCGGGAGCGGGCTCGTCGCGGAACCACTCCGTGGCGGTCACCAGACCCGGCTCCACGAGGTCGAGCCCCTTGAAGAACCGCGCCACCCCGTCGCGGGTGCGGAAGCCCAGCTGGATCCCGGCCTTCGTGTACTGGGCCACGACCTTCTCGACCAGCTCGGGGAAGATGTCGCTGGAGGCGTTGGACAGCACCAGGTGACTGCCGGGCGGGAGCTCGGACACCAGCCTGGAGACGATGCCGTACGCCTCCTCGTCGTCCGGGACGAAGTGCATCAGCGCGATCAGCGACAGGGCGATCGGCCGGTCGAAGTCCAGGACGGTACGGGCGTGTTCGAGGATGGCATCCGGTTCGCGGACATCGCCCTCGATGTAGTCGGTGGCCCCCTCGGGGCTGCTGACGAGCAGCGCCTGCGCGTGCCGCAGCACGATGGGGTCGTTGTCGGTGTAGACGACCTTGGCCGAAGGAACGATCCGCTGCACGATCTGGTGCAGGTTCGGCGCGGTCGGGATGCCGGTGCCGATGTCCAGGTACTGGTCGACGCCCTGCCCGGCGAGCCAGGCGGCGGCCCGCTGCATGAACTCCCGGTTCTGCCGCGCCGCGTCCCGCGCCTCGGGCGGCAGCTGCTCACCGACGGCCTCGTCGACGGGGTAGTTGTCCTTCCCGCCGAGCAGCCAGTCGTAGACCCGCGCGGGGTGCGCCTGGCTGGTGTCGATACGGGGCCGGGGAGCGGGTGCCGTCATGAGGACTCTCCAACGTCGCTGAGCGGGCGGGGCGGTACGTGTGACCTGCCCGCAGTCTTTCATGCCAACTCCCGTCATTCATCACGGAGTTGCAGGTCACGGCGGGTGCGCGGGCGACAGCGCACGGTACTCGCGAGCCTCCCGCAGCCCTGCCCCGCGCCCTCTACGCTTGACCACCCACCCATGATCCACCCTGAGGAGCCACGGTGCGCGACTGGCGATGCGAGTTGAACCTGGAGCCGCACGGCGAGGGCGGCTACTTCCGCCGGGTGTACACGAGCCCGCACGACCTTTCGACGCCGCACGGCCCCCGCCCCTCGGCGACATCGATCTACTATCTGCTCGACGAGCGGCAGCCCAGCGGCCTGCTGCACCGCAACCGCAGCGACATCCTGCACTTCCTGATCGACGGCGGCCCGCTGGAGTACGTGACCGTCACCGCCGACGGCACCCTCCGGCGCACCGTCCTCGGCCCGGACGACGAGCGCTTCCTGCTGGTGCCCGGCGGCCACTGGAAGGCCTCGCACCTGCTCGGCGACGCCCGCCACGGCCTGGTGGCGGAGGTCGTCACCCCGGGCTTCGACTACACGGACCACGAGTTCGCGACACGCGCCGTACTCGACGAATATCCGGACCTCGCGGAGGAGCTGCGGGAGTTCGTACGCGACTGATCCCAGGTCAGCCGAGGGTGCGCACGGGGCTCCCCGCCAGATACGCCTCGATGTCCTCGACGGCGCCCTGGAAGAAGCCCTCGTAGTTGCGGCGCGTCACGTAACCGAGGTGGGGCAGGCCGAGGAAGTTCGGGGCGGTGCGCAGGGGGTGGCCGGCCGGGAGGGGCTCGGTGTCGAAGACATCGCTGCCCGCGCCGGCGATCCAGCCCTCGCGCAGCGCCCGCACCAGCGCTTCCTGGTCGACGATCGCGGCGCGCGAGGTGTTGACGAGGTAGGCGGTGCGGCGCATGCGGCGCAGTTCGTCGGCGCCCAGCAGGCCGCGGGTGCGGTCGCCCAGGACGAGGTGGACCGAGACGAAGTCGCTGGTGTCGAGGAGCTCTTCCTTCGAGGCGGCGAGGGTGACACCGGCTTCGGCGGCCCGCTCGGCGGTGAGGTTCTGGCTCCACGCCGCGACGTCCATGCCGAAGGCGGCGCCGACGCGCGCGACCCGTGCGCCGATCTTGCCGAGGCCGAGCAGGCCGAGCCGGTGGCCGTGCAGGTCGGCGCCCAGGGTGGACTGCCAGGGGCCGCCGTCGCGCAGGCTGGCGCCCTCGGTGAGGACACCGCGGGCGAGGCCCAGGATCAGGGCCCAGGTCAGCTCGACGGGCGGTTCGGGGTTGCTCGCGGTGCCGCAGACCGTGACGCCGTGCGCGGCGGCGGCGTCGAGATCGATGGACGCGTTGCGCATGCCCGACGTGACGAGGAGCCGCAGCTTCGGCAGACGCGCGATCAACTCAGCGGGAAACGGGGTGCGTTCACGCATCACGACGACGATCTCGCAGTCGCCGAGCAACGCGACGAGTTCATCGTGCGTATCGATATAGCGATTCAGGTACGTGACGTCGAGGCGCCCCGACAGGCGGTCCCAGTCGGCAAGTTCACGGGCGACGCCCTGGTAGTCGTCGAGTACAGCGCACCGCAGCATGCTCACATCACTCCTGGTTCGAAGGTCGCCTCGAAGCTCGTCTCGAAGATCGTCGGCAAACCTTAACCGGGAACACTGGTACGGACTTTCGCGCAGTCCCTTGACGCCCCTTCGCCCCGCCCCTTAAATCAAGCCTTGAACAGAACACGTCAAGCGCAGCTTTCTTGCCTTCACTTTCTGGCGTGCCGCGGGACGGCACGACCCCCTACCCGAAGTGATGTGATGCCCCATGCGCAGTTCCCTCCGCCCGCTGAGCCGCAGACTCCCGCTGGGCGCCGCGGCCCTGCTGTGTGTCGCCGCGGCGTTCGTGCCCTCGGCGAACGCCGCCGAGACCGACGGCGACGCGCACACCGCGGCGGTCACCTTCTCCGACGACTTCGACGGGCCCGCGGGCTCGGCGGTCGACGGTTCGAAGTGGCAGACCGAGACCGGCGACAACGTCAACAACCACGAGCGGCAGTACTACACGGCGGGCAACAACAACGCCAAGCTCGACGGTCAGGGCAACCTGGTCATCACCGCCCGCAAGGAGAACCCCTCCAACTACCAGTGCTGGTACGGGACATGTGAGTACACCTCGTCGCGCCTCAACACGTCGGGGAAGTTCGAGACGACGCACGGCCACGTCGAGGCCCGGATGAAGATCCCGCGCGGGCAGGGCATTTGGCCCGCGTTCTGGATGCTGGGCAGCGACATCGGTTCGGTCGGCTGGCCCAACTCCGGCGAGCTCGACATCATGGAGAACGTCGGCTTCGAGCCGTCGACGGTGCACGGCACGATCCACGGCCCCGGCTACTCCGGCTCGGGCGGAATCGGCGCGGGGTACTCGCTGCCGAACGGCCAGGCCTTCGCGGACGCCTTCCACACGTTCGCGGTGGACTGGACGCCCAACAAGATCACCTGGTCGGTGGACGGAACGGTCTACCAGACCCGGACGCCCGCCGACGTCGGCGGCAACCAGTGGGTCTTCGAGAAGCCGTTCTTCCTGATCCTCAACCTCGCCGTGGGCGGGTACTGGCCGGGCGACCCGGACTCCAGTACGCAGTTCCCGCAGCAGTTGGTGGTGGATTACGTGCGGGTGAGCACGTGAGTAAGTGAGTACGTAGGGAACTGAGAGGGGCCCGGCGCCGTGTTGCGCGCCGGGCCCCTCCATGTCGTCTTCAGTCGTCTTCGGTCAGGCAGACGTGCGGCACTCCGGGTGACCCCAGCCGTCAGGGTTCTTGGCGATGTCCTCCCCCGCGGCGTACGAGCGGCCGCAGCGGCAGCGGCCGGGGAACTTCGCCTTGAGGGTGCGCGAGGAGGAGCCGGAGGAGGTGCGCTTGGCGGACGCCGCCTTCGCGCGCGGAGGCTTCGCGGAGGACGGGCTGGACGGCGGCGGCTCGGGCGAGCCGAGCGCGCTGCCCGCGTCCTCCTGGGCGACGGCTGCCTGGCTGGCGGCGCGGTCCGCGAAATCGTTCAGCGGGTCGCCGTCGACCTGGTGCGCGGGCACGTACTTGAACTCGACCTCGCGGCCGTCGAGCAGCGCGTCGATCCGCTGCACCAGCTCCTGGTTGGCGACGGGCTTGCCCGCGGCCGTCTTCCAGCCCTTGCGCTTCCAGCCGGGCAGCCACGTGGTGACCGCCTTCATCGCGTACTGCGAATCCATCCGCACCTCGAGCGGCACATCCGCGGCGACCGTACTCAACAGCCGCTCCAGGGCGGTGAGTTCGGCGACGTTGTTCGTCGCGGTGCCGAGCGCTCCGGCCTCCCACTGCACGGGCTTCTCGTCACCGTCGGCGACGACCCAGGCCCAAGCCGCGGGTCCGGGATTTCCTTTGGACGCGCCGTCACACGCGGCGATCACACGTTCTGCCATGCCCCCGATCATGCCAGGTCAGTCATGGAGATCGACACGTACGGTCAAGAGGTCGACGCCGAGGCCGCGGACGGCGGCGCTGTTGAGGCGCGGCAGGGCCCCCAGGCGGGCGCGGGCGTCGTCGTCGGGCAGCAGGTGCGCGGTCCCACTGTGCCAGTGGGACCGCAGGCGGACGCGGACGCGGGGGTCGGCCTGGATGTTGCGCACGTACTGGGACTTGAACCCGAACTCCGAGACCAGCCAGAAGGCCCCGCCGACGCGCCGCCCTCCGACCGGGGTGCGGCGCGCGAGCCCCGACGTGCGGCCGGTCGTCTCCAGGAGGACCTGGGTCGGCAGGCGCCGGGTCACGGGGTTGGCGATGTGGCGCTGGAAGGTGGTGACGAGCCGGTGCTTGGTCTCATGGAAGCGCGTCATGGGCAAACACTAGACCGGGGCCCGGCGGCGCATGAGGAAGCCCCGGCCGTGACGGGGGACCACGGCCGGGGCGGCTTGAGGCGGGACACGGATGGCGGTCGCCTCTCGGCGGAGGGCTCCGCAGGGCTTCAGCCGAACGATCTTCCCTGCGGGCGATAGGTTGGGCCCGGGGACACTGTTCCATCCGTGTCCACATCTGAGTCAACGGACCGGGCGGCAGGGTTGTTCCCGGCGGTGCCGGGAGGCGGCGTGAAGTGAGTCACGACCGGTACCGCTCGGTGACCGTTCGACCCGCCCACCGCGAACCCTGACGAAGGAAACGTCGATGCCCGACCTGCGCGCGGCCCACGAGGACGACCATCCCGCGCTCGTCCAACGTGTCCAGGAGTGGTGGGGCGACTCGCGCACGCCGCAGGAGGCGCGCGAGTTGTCGCTGCTGCTCCCCCGCCTGTTCCTCCAGTTCTTCGCGGGCACCAGCCTGGTGGCGCAGGACGCTTCGGGTGTGCGGGCGTTCCTGGTGGGCCTGTACGCCGCCGATGACGACACCTCCGCGTACATCCACTTCGTGGGGGTCGACCCGGCGCTGCGCGGCTCGGGTGTCGGGCGGGGGCTGTACGAGGAGTTCTTCCAGCGGGCGGAGCGGGCCGGCCGCAAGGACGTGCGAGCGATCACCTCGCCTGGGAACACCGGGTCCATCGCCTTCCACCGGAAGCTGGGGTTCGTGGTGGAGCCGGGTGACCGGGAGGTGGGCGGGGTCGCGGTGCGCGAGGACTACGACGGTCCCGGGCAGCATCGGGTGTGCTTCCGGCGCCCGTTGTGAAGGGTGGCCAGGTTTCTCGTTCTAGGCTGCGGGAATGATCTTCCGCCCGACTTCCCGACGTCTGTCGGCTTTGTGCCTCGCCCTGACCGCCTCGTTCGCGTTGTCGGCCTGCTCGTCACCGGAGTCCGGGGACCGCTCCCCGCGCGTCCAACAACCGACGCCGGACGCACAGTTCGACTACCAGATCGGCGGCGCGTACAAGCCGCCCGCGGGGGTGCGGGCCGTGTCGCGGGACCGCGGGGACGCCCCCGCCCGCGGGCTCTACAACGTCTGCTACGTCAACGCCTTCCAGGCCCAGCCCGACGCCGTGAAGTGGTGGCGGGCCCACCACGACGACCTGCTGCTGCGGGACGGCGACGGGAAGTTGGTGATCGACGAGGACTGGCACGAGCCGCTGTTCGACATCTCCACGAAGACGAAGCGGGCGCGTCTTGCGAACATCGTGGGCGGCTGGATCCGGGGCTGCGCCGACGACGGGTTCCAGGCCGTCGAACCGGACAACCTCGACTCCTACGAACGCTCCGACGGACTGCTCGACGCCTCCGACGCGGTCGCGTTCGCGCAGCTCATCGCGGACCGGGCGCACGGGTCCGGGCTCGCGGTCGGGCAGAAGAACACCGCGGAACTCCTGCCGAAGCGCCGCGACATCGGGTTCGACTTCGCGGTGACGGAGGAGTGCCAGGCCTACGACGAGTGCCGGGGGTACGCGTCGGCGTACGACGACCGGGTCTTCGCCGTGGAGTACCGCAAGGCCGACTTCAAGCGGGCGTGCCGCGCGTGGGGCGACCGGCTCTCGATCGTGCTGCGCGACATGGACGTGCGACCCGCGGGCACGAAGGGGTATGTGCGGCGGGCCTGTTGAGCGGCGGCGGGGTCAGGCCTTCCTGGTCGGGTCGCTCAGCGCGTCGAGGCGGCGCTTGATCGCGTCGAGGGCACCGGGGCGCCGGCCCGGCACCTGTTCCCGCAGGGCGGTCAGGCCGACGGCGTGTCCGCGGGCCCGGTCCGGGTCGCGGACCTGTTCCCACTGGTGGTGGGCGCGGTCGACGGCCGCCTCCACGTCCTCGTCGGAGGACGCCTCGCCACGCGCGATCCGGGCGTGCGCCACGGCGATCCACAGCTCGCAGCTGCGCCCCGGTTCGTCGGCCAGCCGCGCGAGGTCGGCGCGCACCTCCATCCAGTGCACGACCTGCGAGGACCGCATCCCATGCACCCGCAACGCCTCCCCCTCCCACGCGGCAGCAATGGACGCGGCCTCCCCATGCCGCCCCGCCTGCACGGCGGCGAGCAACAGGGCGTGCGGGTCGGGGTCGGCGGGGGCCGCGGGCGCGGTGGCGGGCATTGGCGGGATGGCGGGCGCTGCCGGTGCGGGGGCGGACGTGGCCGCCGGGCTGGGCGGTACGGGCGCGGACGCTGCCGGCGCCGGCGCAGCCGCGGGGCTCGGCGGTACGGTCACGGGCGCTGCGGCGACGGCCTCGGGCAAGGGCCGTGCGCTGACGGGAGCGGTAACCGGGGGCGGGGTGACCTGGCTAGGCGCCGGCGCCTTGGCGAGCCGCACGGCCGGTGCGGGAGCGGGTGCCGAAGTGTGGGCGGGGGCCTGGGCGTGACTCGCGGCCGGAGCCGAAACCGTGTCCGCCCCGGGAACGGAGCCCGGAGCCGAGGCATCGGCGGGTGCCGAAGTTCGGGCGGTGGTCGAGTTCGGCCGCGAACCCGAGGCAGCTGCTACGGCAACCGCCGGAGCCGAGACCGGGGCCGGGCCTGAAGCCCGTGCCCGCTCCGGGGCAGGTGCCGCAACCGAAGCGGGTGCCGGGACCGGGCTCGGGGCCGGCACTGCCGCAGGGGCCGAACCTGAATCCGGCCCTGGGACCTGGACCGGCTCCGGTCCGGGGGCCGCTTGCGCGACCGATATCGGAGGCGAGGGCGGTGCCGTCGCGGGACCGGCGCCCGGAGCGACAGCTGGTGGCGCACCCGCGCCCGGGTTCGAGGGCCGGTCCTGGACCGAATCCGGAATCGGAGCCGAATCCGGGGCCGTCACCGAGTCCCCTGCCGGCGCCGCCGACGAGCCCTGTCCGGGTACGGAGCCAGTGGCCGGACCCGCAGCGGGACCGGCAGGCGGAAGCGGAGCAGAAGGCGCGGGCTGACCAGTGGACGGAGTCGGAACCGTTGCCGAAGGCGGTGCCGTGGCGGCAGGTGCTCCTGCGGCCTCCGGCCCGGTGGGCCGTACCGAGGGCGCGGGCTCGCTCGGGTCTCCGGCGCCGGGCGCGTGGCCGTTCCCCGCCGCGGGCTCCCCCACGACCCCGGTCCCCCGCGCGTGCCCGCCGCCGGGCGTCCCCTTCGGCACGTAACCCGACCCCAGCGCCACGAAGAGCGCGTCCTTCGGGCCCGCGTGGGACGCCGCCGTTTCGTGGAGGTCGGGTGGGGTGGGGCGGGCTCCTGTGCGCCAGATGTCCGCGTAGGCGCGGAGGTACGTGGGGGTGAGGGTGGTGCGGCGGGGCGGGGGCGGCAGCACCCGGCCGAAGACGCTGGTGCCGTGGCCGAGGCCGAGGCCGCCCACCCCGACGTGCTTCCACGCCTCCGCGTCGGCGACGAGGTCGAGCACGACGGTCGTGGTGTGCGGGCGGCGCAGGGTGAGTTCACCGGTGAGCCAGTGCCAGGGCAGGGCCGTGTAACGCAGCGTCGACGGGGTGGTGCGGGCGAGGGCCAAGTGCAACAGGCGCTGGCGGTGGTCGAGGTGGAGCTGACCCGCGATGAACAAGTGGAGCGGTCCGGGCTGCGCGGCCACCGTCCGCAGGCGGGTGAGGACGGCCTGCGGGTCGAGCGGGTCCGCGAGTTCGACGACGGACGCCGCCGCCGTGCCGGTGAGCACGCTCGGCGGCACCGCCGCGAGCGTGGGCAGCACGGAGACCGCGTCGAGGAGGCCCGCCTTGCCGACGGGCGCGGCCGCGAGGAGCAGCGCCGTGCCCGGCTCGGTGGAATGTGCCTCGTTGTTGCCTTGCGCGTTGATCACCACAGCAGAACCGTAACCGCAACACAGAGCGTCGCGCTCCCGTCACGGAACCCCAAGGGGCCCCGCAGTGGTCGGTTTTCAGCCCTTTTTGCCCGAAGGGTGCCCGCAGCGCAGCCGGTCTCCGGTAACCGGCGCCCCTTCCACCATGCTGCGGTCGTACGTCACTTGCGTCACACCACGATCGCCACCGCCGACGACGACGCGGAAGGCGGGGCCGAATCCGGCCACGGACCGCAGCTTCGCACCGGGGAGCGCGGCCGCCAGGGAGGGCGCGAAGCGGGCGCGTTCGGGGTCGTACGTGACGACGGTGGGCCCGCTCGGACGGCTGCTCGGCGCGGGCACCTCGGTCACGTCGAAGCCGCTCTCGCGCAGTCCGTCGGCGATGCGCGGGTCGTCGACCGTCACCTTGGTCTCCTGGGGCGGCATGCCGACCGGGACAGGACCTCCGGACTTCCGCGTGGTCGCCAACGGCCGGTCCGCGCGCAGCGCCCCGAACATCCGCTTCGCCCGCTTGTCGTCCCACAGCAGCGACGAGCCCCACGTGGGGTCCCGGTAGTCGAAGTTCGAGATGGGCACGGTGGCGAACTCCGTCTGCCGTGGCGTGAGGTCACGCAGCTTCCATGCCAGGGACGTCAGCGTACGGATGTCCGTGTGGCCGTCGGTGCGTACGTGTGACATCAGCGCGCGGGCCGTACGGGCGGTCGTCATCGGGTCCTTGAAGACCTTCGCGTCGGAGAGCCGCGCCAACATGCCGAGCAGCAGCTTCTGTTGGCGGCGGACCCGCCCGAGGTCGCCGGGCGGGTTGAGGTGCCGGGCGCGGACGTAGCGCAGGGCGTGCGTGCCGTCGATGTCGTGGGTTCCCGCGGCGAGGTCGAGCCCCGAGTTCTCGTCCCGCAGCGGCCTGTCGCTGCACACCTCGGCGCCGCCCAGGCCGTCGACCGCCGCCACGAACCCGCGGAAGTCGGCCTCCATGTAGTGGTCGATGCGCAGGCCGGTGGCGCGCTCGACCGTGCGCACGGTCAGGTCCCGGCCCCCGTGGGCGTACGCCCCGTTGATCTTTCCGCTGTGCGCGGGGTGGTCGTGCCGGGCGAAGCGGACGAAGGAGTCCCGGGGCAGGGAGACGACGCTGAGCCGGCGGCCGTCGGCGGCGATGTGCACGACCATCAGCACGTCGGTGCAGCCGCACTCCTGGCCGCCGACGTGCAGCCGCTGGATCTCCTCGCGGGACATCCCGCTGCGGCGGTCGAGCCCCGCGACGAGCAGGTTGGTGCCCCTCCCCTTCCCCACGCCCTGACCGGACCCGTGGCCGGCGGCGGGGGCGGATCTGCCCTCCGCCGCTCCGGCCCCCGCGGGCGCCGCGCCCGCGAGCGTAGTGATCAGCAGGGCGGCCGCGGCCACCGCGTGGCGGCGGCGAAGACGGTGCTGAGGGGCCATGGAGTACCTCCGTCGAGCGGATGTCGGGGCGGATGCGACCTGACCCCTTTACCCCACATTGCCCCTCTCGTCCCACCCTGCCGCGCCTGATTCACCGTCATGTACGCATGGGAGCCTCCCCCATCGGAACCAATCGCCACAACGACGTAGTCTCCGCCGCGCGTGCGGCATGCAGCGGATCGGTGCGGTCGCGGGAGCGCGGGTGGCGCGGCCGGATGTCGAGCCGGTCGGCGACGCGCAGGCCCGCGGCGGCGAACGCGTCCGTGAGCAGGTCGCGGTCGCGGAGCCCGAGGAGTTCGGCCAGGTCGGAGAGGATCAGCCAGCCTTCGCCGCCGGGTTCGAGGCGGCCCACGAGCCCGCCGAGGAAGCCGTGCAGCATGCGCGAGTCGGGGTCGTACACGCCTTCTTCGAGGGGTGAGGTGGGGCGTGCGGGCAGCCACGGCGGGTTGCAGACGACGAGCGATGCGCGCCCGCCCGCCGGCCAGAGCCCCGCGTCGCTCACCTCGATGCGGTCCGCGAGCCCGAGCCGGTCGACGTTGTCGCGGGCGCAGGCGAGGGCGCGCGGGCCCGCGTCCGTGGCGACGACCCGGCCGACGCCGCGCCGGGCGAGTACGGCGGCGAGCACGCCCGTGCCGGTGCCGAGGTCGAAGGCGACGCCGCCGACCGCGCCGCGGGGCAGCTCCGTATCCCGGACGAGGTCGACGTACTCGCCCCTGACCGGGGCGAACACTCCGTAGTGCGGGTGGATGCGGGCGCCGTCGAGCGCGGCGACGGGCACACCGGTGCGGCGCCACTCGTGCGCGCCGAGCACGCCCAGCAGCTCGCGCAGCGGTACGACGCCGGGGGTTCCGGGGGCGGGTCCGTACGCCTCGGTGCACGCGCGGCGCACGTCGGGGGCGCGGCGCAGGTCGAGCCCGTAGTCGGCGTCGAGGACGACCAGGAGCATGCCGAGGATGCGGGCGCGGTGGGCGCGGTTCCTGCGGTGCTCGTGGAAGCCGTCGGCGGGCGGCAGCGCCCGGTCGACGCGGCGGCCGAGGGCGCTCAGCAGCTGCCGGGCGCCGTGGTGGTCGCCGCGCCACAGCAGCGCGGTGCCTTCGCAGGCGTGGCGGTAGGCCTCCCGCGCGCTGGTCCGGTCGTCGGCGACGACGACGCGCCGGGGCGGCCGTCCGCCGCCGAGCGCGCGCCAGGGTGCGGTGCGGGTGGTGTCGGTATCGGGTTCGGTCCAGGACAGGACGGTCACCGTGGGAACTCCTCGTAGTGGAACGTGCGGGGCACGAAGCGCACTTCGGCGAGGAGCGGGAGGCGGCCCGGTGACGGTCACCGGGCGAGCACATGGGTCAGGGGCGGCTCGGCTCCCGCGTCGCGGTGCGCGGGAGCGGGTCGCCGAGGACGAGACCTGGAACGATGCCGGATGTCATGACGCTGATTCTCGCAGACCGTACGAGCAGATCAGAAGCCTTGGGTCGTCAGCGGTACCCCGTGACGTCGGCCGGCTTGCCCGCGTCCTGGACCTCGACGAGGTAGCGCCAGGAGTCGGGCCTGCTGCCGTCCAGGTCGGCGAAGCCGTAGACCTTGGCGAGGCCGCCGCTGGACTGGGATGTGCCGTTGAACCGGGCGACGTCCGGGTCCGCGGCGAGCGCGGCGACGGCGCGGCCGGTGTAGCGGGGTGTCTCGGAGATGGCGAAGTGCGGCTGTACCCGAACCGCGTCCTGCCAGTTCTCCTCCGTGACGTCGTAGTGCCCGAGCATGATCTCCGAGCGCATCCAGCCGGGCGTGAGGGCGACGGCGGTGGCGCCGCGCGAGCCGAGTTCGTGGCCGAGGGCGAACGCCATGCGCAGGACGGAGTTCTTGGCCAGGTCGTAGAAGAACGACACGCGGTAGTTCGTGCTGTTGTACTCGGCCGTGCCGTCGGTGACCTCGACGACCAGGCCACCGGGGTTGCGCAGCAGGAGCGGCAGCGCGTAGTGGCTGGTGACGGCGTGTGTCTCGACGGCGAGGCGGTGCAGCCTGAGCCCGTTGTCGAGGTCGTGCTCCCAGACGGGGGTGTCCCATTCGAAGAGGTTCTCGCCGCCCCAGATGTCGTTGACGAGGATGTCGAGGCGGCTCTGTTCGCGGTCGATGCGCTCGACGAGGGCGCGCACCTGGTCCTTCTCGAGGTGGTCGGTGGGGACGGCGATGCCGTGGCCGCCTGCCTCCGTGACGAGGTCCGCGGTGTCCTCGATGGTCTCGGCGCGGTCGTACTCGGAGCGGTGGGCGCGGGTGGTGCGGCCGGTGACGTAGACCGTGGCGCCGGCCGCGCCGAGCTCGACGGCGATGCCGCGGCCCGCGCCGCGTGTGGCTCCCGCGACCAGGGCGACCTTGCCGCGCAGGGGTTGTTCGTCCGTCGCCGGGTGGGCGTTGTCAGGCATGAGGTCGTCTCCCGTTGTTGCCAGGTGTCTCGCGTTGGTGCCGTGTGGCACGCATTGCTGCCGTGCGGCTCGCGTTGTTGCCGTGCGGCTCGCGTTGTTGCCGTGTGGCTCGCTCTTACGAGCATGTCCCGGAATCCCGACAACCCTTGTCCTGCTTTCGGTGGGACTTTGCCCGGCCGATCGGGCCGCGTACCCGCGGCGTATCCACGAGGGCACACGTTGATACCCTCGGGGGTATACCAGTGAGACAGGAGAGAGACATGAGCACCACCCTCGCCCCCGCTGAGCTGCACGGCAGCGCCGCAGACGACACCCTCGTCCTCGATGTGCGCCCGCCCGCCGAGTACGCGACGGGGCACGTACCCGGCGCCCTCAACGTGCCCGCTGAGCTCATCGACGAGCTGCTGCCCGACCTGCGGGACGCGGCCAAGCGCCGCCGGCTCGTCGTCGTGTGCGCGGCCGGGCACCGCTCCGCCGCGGCCTGCGCGAAGCTCGCCGAGGCGGGCGTCGACGCCGTCGGGCTCGACGGCGGCACGCAGGCCTGGTCCGCCGAGGGGCTGCCGGTCGACACCGCGGCCCGCCCCGAGCGCGCCGTCTGGGCGATGGACCGCCAGGTCCGGTTCGCCGCCGGTTCCCTGGTGCTGCTCGGCCTCGCGCTCGGCCGCCGCGCCCCGAAGGGCCGGCTGCTCGCCGCGGGCGTCGCCTCCGGCCTCGTCTACTCCGGCGTGAGCAACACGTGCGGCATGGCGGCGGTGCTCGGCAAGCTTCCGTTCAACCAGCCCGCGCCGGGCGCTCTCGACACCGCCCGCGCGGCCCTGCGCTCGTGAGCGGCACAGGCAATCCGGAGGCGATGGACGCCGTCCTGAAGCGACTGCGCCGCGCCCAGGGGCAGCTGGCCGGCGTCATCGCGATGATCGAGGCGGGCCGCGACTGCAAGGACGTGGTCACCCAACTGGCCGCTGTTTCCCGCGCGTTGGACCGCGCCGGCTTCAAAATCATCGCCTCCGGCATGCGGGACTGCATGAACGCGGCGGACGGCGAGCAGCCGCCGCTCAGCGAGGAGGAGCTGGAGAAGCTGTTCCTGTCGCTGGCGTGACGGGCCCCTCGGGCTCGACACACTGCTGCGGCTCCCCCGGCGCGCCGCGCCTCTTCCGTGCGGCGCGCCCCTTGGGTCCGGCGCGCCCCAGCAGCACGACGCCCGCGAGCGTCACGACCCCGCCGACCGCCTCCACCGACGTCGGCGCCTCCCCCAGCCACAGGTACGCGACCACGAGGGCCACGCACGGCACCAGGTACAGCGCGGCGGTCGCAGCCGTCACGGTCAGCCGGGCCACCGCGTAGCCCCACACCACGAACCCGGCGGCGGACGGCAGCAGCCCCAGATACAGCGCGGCAAGAGTGGCATCGGCCGGGGCCCGCACCAACTCACCGAGCGCACCCGGCGCCAACGGGAGCAGCAGCGCCGTACCCGCCCACATGGCATAGCAGGCGACCTCGAGACCGGTGCAGTGCCGCAGCAGCGGCTTGATGGCGAAGTGGTAGACAGCCTGTACGACGGCCGCGCCCATGACGGCCCAGGCGGCGGTCGTATAGCCGGCCTCCCCGCCCGCAAGGGCGATCAGCGCGCAGCCGGCGAGTGCCGTGCCGGATCCCGCGATCGTGCGCCAGGACGGCCGCTCCCCGAGGAACGCGACGGCGAGCAGCGCGCTGATGGCGGGCACCGACGCGACGATCAGGCTCGCGGTTCCGGCCGGCACCCTCGTCTCGCCCCAGTTCAGCAGGAGTTGGTACGCGCTCATGCCGCAGGCCCCGACCACGAGGATGCGCGGCAGATCGGCCCGGCGCGGCCTGCGCACGCCCAGGAACGGCGCCACGGCGAGCAGCGCGAGCGACGCGGAGGCGAGCCGCACGAAGGAGAGCGCGGCGGGCCCGTACCCGTCGAGGGCGACGCGGATGGCCGGGAACGCGGAGGCCCACAGCAGCACGGTGGCCGCGAGGGCGAGGGAGGTCTTGTCGAACGTCACGGACTTCACCCTCCCGACCCTGCTCCGTAGAATAAGAAAGGTCCAGTTACTCTTTCTTCCTCTATCGAGAAGGTGAGCTTTGGTGTTGGAGGTGCGGCGGCTGCGGCTGCTGGCGGAGTTCGCCACGCACGGCACGGTGGCGGCGACCGCGGAGGCCCTGCATCTGACGGGGCCCGCAGTCTCGCAGCAGCTGGCGGCGCTGGAGAAGGAGACGGGGCTGACGCTCCTGGAGAAGCACGGCCGGGCGCTGCGGCTCACCGGCGCGGGGCGGCTCCTCGTGGAGCACGCCCAGGTGGTGCTCGCCGATCTGGCCGCGGCCCAGGCCGATGTGGCGGCGCTGCGGCAGGGGCGGCCGGGCGCGGTGCGCGTCGCCGCGTTCCCGTCGGCGGCGCGAGTGCTGCTCCCTCTGGTGTGGCCGGAGCCCGGTGCGGACGCGCCGCGGCTGCACCTCGTCGAGCACGAGCCGGACTCCGCCGACGAGGCGCTGCGGCAGCGGACGGTCGACGTCGCGGTCACGCACGCGTACAGCCTGCTGCCCCGGCCGCTGCCGCCGGGCTGCGAGCAGCGTCATCTCTTCGACGAACCGGTGGAGTTGGCGCTGCATCCCGATACGGCGGCCCGGCACGGTCTCGCGCCGGGCGACAAGGCGGACCTCGCCGCGTTCGCGCAGGAGGCGTGGCTGGTGCCCGGCGCCGACACCGCCTGCCACGAGATGACCCAACGGGCCTGCGGGGCCGCCGGTTTCGTGCCGCGCGCGGTGGCGCGGGCGAGCGACTTCGGAGTACTGACGGCCCTGGTGGCTCGGGACGCGGGCGTGGCCCTCGTGCCCCAACTCGCCCTGCCCGCCGACCTGGACGGGGTGTCCCTGCACCCGCTGCACTCCCCCGTGCGGCGCACCGTGCGGGCCGTGTACCGGGCGGGCACGGCCGGGCACCCCGATGTCGCGTATGTGCTGGACCGGCTCAGCGAGGCCGCTTCCGGTCGGCCCCGCTGAACCGGTCGCCTCAGGCGGCCCGCCGCGCCAGCGCGCCGTGGCGGCGCACGAGGTCCGCGTACCGGTGACCGCTGCCCTTGATGGTGCGTTTCTGCGTCGCGTAGTCGACGTGGACGAGGCCGAACCTCTTGTCGTAGCCGTACGCCCACTCGAAGTTGTCGAGCAGTGACCAGGCGAAGTATCCGGCCAGCGGGACGCCTTGGTCGATCGCGCGGGCGCAGGCCGCGAGGTGCCGCACCAGGTACGCCTCGCGCTCGGGGTCGTCGACGGTGCCGTCGGGACGTACGACGTCGGGGTACGCGGAGCCGTTCTCGGTGACGTACAGCTTGCGGGCGCCGTAGTCGTGGGTGAGGCGGAGCAGCAGGGCCTCGATGCCGTGGGCGTCGATCTCCCAGTCCATGCCGGTGCGCGGGAGGCCGGGGCGGGCCACGGCGTCGGCGTGCGGCGCGGGTCCCGACGGGTCGTCGGCGATGGCCGAGGAGAAGTAGTAGTTCAGGCCGAGCCAGTCGAGGGGCGAGGCGATGGCGGCCATGTCCCCCGCCTTCTCCGGGAGTTGGACTCCGTACACCTCCAGCATGTCCGCCGGGAAGCCGCGGCCGTGCACCGGGTCGAGCCACCAGCGGTTGGCGTGGCCGTCCATGCGGTGGGCGGCGGCGAGGTCCTCGGGGCGGTCGGTGGCGGGTTCGACGTGGGCGAGGTTGTTGACGATGCCGACCTCGGCGTCCGGCACTGCGGCGCGGATCGCCTGTGTGGCGAGGCCGTGGCCGAGAAGCAGGTGGTAGGAGGCGCGGACGGCGGCGGTCAGGTCGGTGAGCCCTGGCGCCATCCGGCCTTCCAGGTGGCCGATCCACGCCGAGCACAGCGGTTCGTTCAGCGGCGTCCAGTGCTTCACCCGGTCCCCGAGGCGCTCCGCGACCACGGCGGCGTACGCGGCGAAGTGCTCGGCGGTCTCCCGAACCGGCCAGCCGCCGCGGTCCTGGAGCTCCTGCGGCAGGTCCCAGTGGTAGAGCGTGACCGACGGGGTGATGCCCTCGGCGAGCAGCGCGTCGATCAACTCGTCGTAGAAGGCGAGGCCCTTGGGGTTCACCGGCCCGTCGCCGCCGGGGACGACGCGCGGCCAGGCGACGGACAACCGGTAGGCGTTGGTGCCCAGTTGCCGCATCAGACCGATGTCCTCGCGCCACCGGTGGTAGTGGTCGCAGGCGATGTCACCGTCGTCGCCGCCGTCGATCTTCCCCGGGGTGTGCGCGAAGGTGTCCCAGATGGAAGGCGCGCGGCCGTCCTCGGCGACGGCTCCTTCGATCTGGTACGCCGATGTGGCCGTGCCCCACAGAAAGTCGTGCGGGAAGGCGGAGACATCGAGAGCGGAGTGGGGGTTGGACACGAAGTTCCCTTCAGTCATGGTCACTTGACCGGGAGCGGTCACTTGACGGCTCCGGCGGTCAGGCCGGTCACGAGGTAGCGCTGGAGCAGCAGGAAGCCGGCCACGACGGGCACGCTCACGACGAGCGAGGCGGCCATGATCTGGTTCCAGTACACGTCGTTGAGGTTGGCGTAGGCGCCGAGGCCGACGGAGAGCGTGCGGGTGGTGTCGTTGGTCATGACGGAGGCGAAGAGCACCTCGCCCCACGCGGTCATGAACGCGTAGACGGCGACGGCCACGATGCCGGGGATCGCCGCCGGAACGATGATCCGGAAGAGGGCCCCGATCGGCCCGCATCCGTCGACGAGGGCCGCCTCGTCGAGATCGCGCGGCACCGACTCGAAGTACCCGATGAGCATCCAGATCGAGAACGGCAGCGTGAACGTCATGTACGTGAGGATCAGCCCGCCGCGCGAGCCGAACAGGGCGATGCCGGTGGCGTTGCCGATATTGACGTAGATCAGGAACAACGGCAGCAGGAAGAGGATGCCGGGCAACATCTGCGTCGACAGCACCGTCACCGTGAAGACGCGCTTGCCACGGAAGCGGTAGCGGCTGACGGCGTACGCGGCGAAGACCGCGACGACCACCGAGCACACGGTCGCCACACCCGCCACGACCAGCGAGTTCATGAAGTAGCGGGCCAGCGGGACCGTCGACCAGATGTCGATGTAGGGGCGGATCGTCAGGCTGCTGGGGATCCAGCGGAACGCGCCCTGGACGTCCTGGAGCGGCTTGAGCGAGCTGGACACCATCACGTAGACGGGCAGCAGGACGAAGCCGGCGAGCAGGGTGAGGAAGATCCGGCGGGACCAGAGGAAGGAGCGCGGCGGCGCCGACGGCGACCTGAACCGCGCCCGCGCCAGCTGTGTGTCAGACATCGGCGGTCTTCCTCCCCCTGGACGTGAGCACCAGGTACACGCCCGTCACGACGAGCAGGAACAGCAGCAACAGGACGGACATCGCGGACCCTGTGCCGAAGTCCCATGTCACGAAGGACGCTTGATAGATGTGGACCGAGATCAGGTCCGCGGCCTCGGGCGCCGCCTTGCCGAACATCACGTACGGCGTGTTGAAGTCGTTGAACGTCCAGAGGAACAGGACGAGGACGAGGACCTGGTTGACGGGGCGCAGCGACGGCAGCGTGATGCGGCGCAGTTGCTGCCACATGCCCGCGCCGTCGAGGGCCGCGGCCTCGTACAGGTCCTTCGAGATGTTCTGCAGCCCGGCCATCACGATGAGGAAGGCGAACGGCCAGCCCTTCCACACGGAGACGGTGAGCAGCGCGATGAAGCTGTTGTCGCCGATCAGCCAGAACGACGGCTTGTCGGTGATGCCGAGCTGGTCGTGCAGCACGTGGTTCACCAGGCCGTTGTCGTGCTGGAACAGGAACACCCAGGTGATGACGGCGGCGTACACGGGCAGCGCGTACGGGACGAGGAACAGGGCGCGCAGGAGGCCGCGCCCCTTGAACGACTCCTGCATGAAGACCGCCGCCGCCGTGCCGATCACCCAGCACAGGGCGACCGAGGACACGGTGAACAGGCAGGTGGTGACGAAGGACTTGAGGAGCGCCTCGCCGATGGCGCCGTCGAAGTCGACGGCGACCTTGAAGTTGTCGAGGCCGCTCCAGGGAGCCGTGGTCCAGTCGCGCAGGAAGAGCCGGGTGAGCTGCTTGAAGCTCATCAGGATGCCCATGGCCATGGGCACCAGGTGGACGAGGAGTTCAAGCACCAGGGCGGGCAGAAGCAGGAGGTAGGGCAGGCCGAACCGGCGGATCCGTCCGGGGCGGCGGGCCCGACCGCCCGCCGCCTTGGGGGACTTGGGGCCGACGGCCGGCTCGGCCGACCGTTCGACCGTCGTGGTGGGTGTGGTCGTCATCGGGGTTCCGCTCACTTGGTCGGCATCTGCTGCTGCGCCTTGGCGAGCTTGGCCTTGACGGTGGCGGTGGTGACGGGCCGGCCCGCGGCGGCGTCCGCGAAGAGTTCCTTCACGGCCGTACCGACGGCGGTCTCGAACTGCGACTCGTCGGCGACCTGGGGCAGCGGCGCCGCGCTCGTGGAGATGGTCTCCTTGAGCGTCGCGACGGCCGGGACGTTGAACGCGGCGTCGTTCTGCGCGGACTTGACCGGCGGGATGGACCCGTAGGCATTGTTGAGGATCTTCTGCTCGGGGTCGCTGGTCATGAACTTCACGAACTTCCGGGAGCCGTCAAGGTTGTTGGTGTCCTTGAAGACGGCCATGTTGATGCCGGCGACCATGGAGTTGGTGCTGCGGCCCTGGCCCGGCGCGCCGGACTGCACGGGCGCGGGCACCACGCCCCACTCGTCCTCCTTCATGCCCTGCGTCTTGAAGGTCGCGGAGGCGGTCTGCCACAGCACCATCGCCGTCTTGTCCTTGGAGAAGTCGCTCAGGGACTGGTTCTGCGCGTACTCGGCGTTGCCCGGCGCGACGATCTTGTCCTTGGCCATCAGGTCGACGTACTGCTTCACGCCCGCGACCGCGCCGGCCGAGGTGAAGTCGGGCTTGCCGTCCGCGGTGAACCAGTCGGCGCCGTGCTGCTTGGCGAGGACGAAGACCTGGTGGATGTTGTTGGACAGGTTCGAACCCTCGGCTCCGATGCCCCACTTGCCGCCCTTGGAGATCTTCTTGCCGGCGGCCACGACCTCGTCCCAGGTCGCCGGGGGCTTCGCTATCCCCGCGTCCTTGAACATCTGCTTGTTGTAGTACAGCGCGTACGCCATGGAGTAAAGCGGCACGGCTGCCGGGTCCTTGCCCTGCACGCCCGCCGATCCCAGCGCGGAGGCGACGAACCGGTCCTTCCCGCCGATCTTGTCGAAGTTCTTGGCGTCCCAGGGCAGCAGCGCGCCGCTCGCCTGCAGCGAGGCGCTCCAGGTGTTGCCGATGTTGAGGACGTCCGGGCCCTGGCCCGAGGTGGTCGCGGTGAGGATCCGGTCGAGGAGGCTGGACCAGGGAACGACCTCCAGCTTCACCTTGATGCCGGACTGCTTCTCGAACTTGTCGAGTTCCGGCTGGAGGACCTTCTTGTCGACCTCGATGCTGGCCCCCTGGTTCGAGGCCCAGTACGTGAGGGTCTTCGGGGAGTCGTCGGATCCACCGCTGGTCGGCGAACCGCCGCCGCAGGCGGTGGCCGCGAGGGCGAGCGAGAGAGTGACGGCACAGGCACAGGCGGCGTGGATTCTGCTCATGGCTCCAGGCGTCCCTTGTCCGGAGGGTGGTCCGACGCGTTCAGGAACTGAACGCTGTCAGGACTTAATTTAGGACGTGAGTTAAGCGCCGAGGGGCTGAGGCGTCAAGGACTTCGACAAGGTCCGGGCAGGAACGGTCCCAGCGGGTTCAAGACTCGGACCCGGTGGCGTACCTCGCCGACCGGTCAGCCGATCACAAGGGGCAACTTCCCCGCCAACGCGCCGAGTTCCCCCTTCTCCCGCTCCGTCGCAGGTCGGCGCCCCGTTCCGACGAGCAGCACGTCCGTGTCGCGCCACGAAGCGGGGAACGCGGTGCCGGCGACCCCCTCCAGGAGCGCCCGCGCCCGTGCCAGACCCTCCGCCGGCGGCCCCGGCACGTCCGGGAGATGGGCGATCAGGTCGAGGTGGTGCAGCGTCCACTCCAGGACGTACGCGGTGAGGTAGTCGCCCACCGTGAGGACCTGCTCCTGCGTGCTCACGCGGGCGGCCGGGTCGGCGGGCCCGGCGGCACGCCCCGCCGCCGCTCCGACGTCGTCGAGGTGGAACGTGAGCAGCGCCGGGTCCTGATAGGCGGCGGCGAGGCGGACGGTCAGCGCGTCGAGCGGGTCCTCACCGGTCGGCGGCTCGTCGCCCACGTGCCAGTACGTCACGGCGTCGACGGTCGGCTCCGTCGACGCGGGGGTGGCGAGGGTGATCAGCACGTCCTGCGCGTCGATGACCAGGTGGCACACCAGGTCCCGCACCAGCCAGCCGGTGCAGCCGGAGGGTTGCTCGAAGGCCGGCTCGGGGAGGTCGGCAACCGCCGCGCGCAGCGCGGCCCATGAGCGCGAGAAGAGTTCCGTCGAACGCGAGGAGAGGTCCGCCGAACGCGAGAAGTGATCCACGGCGGCACGCTATTCGGGCCGGGGACGCGGGACAAGCGCATTCGGCATGTGTGGTTCGATGCCCTCGACGGGACCGGTGGCGAGACGGGCGTGTGGGTGTGAGCGGCGAGACGGGCGTGTGGGTGTGAGCGGCGAGACGGGTGTGAGTGGGGATACGTGCGTCAGGGCGCGGCGGAGCAGTGATCTGGACGCCTGCGTAGAAGCGATGCGCGCCGTGCATCACGCGGACGGCTATCCGACCAACTGGCCGAGGGATCCCGCGGGTTGGCTGAGTGACGGCGATGTCGTGGGCGCGTGGGTCGGATGCCACGACGAGCGCGTCGTCGGGCACGTCCTGCTGGCCCGGCCCGCCTCGGGCGACGTGGCACCCACCCTCGTCTCGGCGGGCACTTCGGTCGCCGTGGTGGGGCGGCTGTTCGTGGCGCCGTCCGCGCGCGGTCACCGGCTGGGCGCGGCGCTCCTGGGCCGGGCCGCGCGCGAGGCCCGTCGGCACGGCTCCCTGGCCGTGCTCGACGTCGTCACCACCGACTCCGCCGCGATCGCGCTGTACGAACGACTCGGGTGGCGGTTCCTCGCGCAGGGCCAACAGGAGTGGGGGCCGGGCGAGTTGGTGGACGTCAGGTGCTATTCGGCGCCGTCCGGGGACTGACCGCCGGAGGCCAGGCGCCTGCGGCGGCGCAGGGGCACCACGTCCATCGACGCCAACCGCTTCTCGTCCGCCACGAGTTCGATGCCGGTGATGCGGGGCGGGTCCGTCGTGAGGTCGACCTCGACGGCGAAGGCCACCTTGAGGGTGCCCGCATGCGTCCACACGACGCCGGCCGTGCCGTCGACCAGGGCGAGCCGGGCAGCCTTGGCACGGCCCGCGTACAGGGAGGCCACGGCACGCGCGCCGATCACCTCCGGCTCCGAGCCCATGGCGATCGCCGCGGCGTCCGAGCGGACCACGACCTCCGGGTCGAGCACGGTGAGCAGCGCCTCGAAGTCACCGCCCTGCGTCGCCGCCAGGAAGGCCTCGACGACCTCGCGGCGACGCTCGCGGTCCGCCGCCTCCGTGGCGCGCGGGTCGGCCTCGCGCACCCGGCGCCGCGCGCGGCTGGCGAGCTGGCGGGTGGCGGCGGGGGTGCGCTCGACGATGGGCGCGATCTCGTCGAACGGCACCGTGAACAGGTCGTGCAGCACGAAGGCCAGGCGCTCCGCGGGGGCCAGTCGGTCGAGGACGACCATGAGCGCGAGGCCCAGGGAGTCGGCGGTGACCGCCTCGTCCGCCGGGTCCACGGGGCCTTCGCCCCTCTCGTGCTCCTGGACCTCCAGCGGGTCCTCGCGGCGGGTGGCGCGGGCGCGCAGCGCGTTGAGGCAGATACGGGAGACGACCGTGGTCAGCCAGGCGGCGAGGTTGTCGATCGTGTCGGCATCGTCCGTGCGACTGAGCCGGAACCACGCCTCCTGCACCACGTCGTCGGCCTCCGCGGACGAACCGAGCATCCGGTGGGCGACGGCGCGCAGCCGCGGGCGGTGCTCCTCGAAGCGGGCGGCCAGGACTTCGGCATCGGCCATCTGTCACATTCCTTCGTGATGTCGTGTCATGGCAGTGCGCCACCCCATATTGGCCGTAAAGGAGAATCGCATGTCGCAGGCCGCGCCCGCCCGTTCGGCGAAGCAGCGCAAGCAGGACACCCTCGACCGCCTGGAACGGGAGGTCGACGCGTGGGTCGCGACGGCCGGGCCCGAGGGCGGCGCGCCGTACATGATGCCGCTGTCGTTCCTGTGGCGGGACGAGTGCCTGTACGTGTCGACGCGGGCCACCAATCCGGTGGCGCGCAACCTCGTGGCGAGCGGGCGGGTGCACCTCGGCATCGGGCCGACGCGGGACGTCGTGCACATCACGGGGCGCTGCGAGGCACTCTCCGCCGACGAGGTCACCGACGAATTCGCGGACACGTTCGCCGCGAGCGCCGGGTTCGATCCGCGTGCGGCCGACGGCCCGTACGTGTACTTCCGCATCCGGCCCGTGCGCATCCAGGCCTGGCGCGAGGCGAACGAGCTGGCGGGTCGTGACCTGATGCGGGACGGGGTGTGGCTGGACGAGGACTGACGCGACTGTGCCCCCGTCGCGCTTCCGCAAGCGCGACGGGGGCACAGCCTTTGCCTGTTGAACAGCTCTTTGCCTACTGAGCAGGGGTCAGGCGACCGGCTCGGGCTCCTTCTCCAGCGTGGGTCCCGCCTCGCCGGCCGGTCCCGCGTTCTCCGCGTGCCAGTCGGCGTTGTCGGCGAGCGGCTTCTCCTTCAGGACGAAGGCGAGGACCAGGCCGACCGCGAAGACGGGCAGCAGGTACAGGAAGATCGGGACGAGCGCTTCCTGGTACGAGTTGACGACCGTGTCGCGCAGGTTGGCCGGCAGGGCGCGGACCAGCGCCGGGGTCAGCGAGTCGCTGTCGCCGACCTTGGCCGCGGCCTCGGCAGGGATGCGCGAGGCCAGCTGGTCGGTGAGGCGGCTGGCGAACACGGCGCCGACGACGGCGGTGCCGAGGGTCGCGCCGATCTCCCGGAAGAAGTTGTTCGCGGAGGTGGCGGTGCCGACCTCCGAGCCCGGGAAGTCGTTCTGCACGGCCAGTACGAGGGTCTGCATCATCAGGCCGACGCCCGCGCCCGCGAGACCGACGTACACGCACACCAGCCAGACCGGGTCGGACACGTCGAGCGTCGACATCAGGTACGCGGTGAGCATGATGATCGCGGTACCGGCGATCGGGTAGACCTTGTACTTGCCGGTCTTGGACATGATCGCGCCGGACGGCAGGGCGGTGCCCATGATGCCGACGACCATGGGGATCAGCAGCAGTCCGGACTCGGTGGCCGACTTGCCGTACACCATCTGCAGGTAGGTGGGCATGTAGCCGACGATCGCGAACATGCCGAGACCGATGACGATCATGCCGAGCAGAGTGGCGACGTTGAAGATCGGGCTGCGGAACAGGTGCAGCGGGATGACCGGCTCCTCGGCACGCTTCTCCGCGAAGAAGAACAGCACCCAGGCGACGACCGCGCCGACGCCGAGGCCGATGACCAGCGGGTCGGACCACTCGTACTGCGTGCCGCCCCAGCTCGCGAAGAGCACCGTGCAGGTGACGGCCGCGGCCATCAGCGCGGTGCCGAGGTAGTCGAGCGTGACCTTGACGGCCTTGCGCGGCAGCTTGATCGCGACGGCGGCGACGAAGAACGCGAGAACGCCGAGCGGCAGGTTGATCCAGAACGCCCAGCGCCAGGAGTGCTCGTCGGTGAACCAGCCGCCGAGCAGCGGCCCGACGACGGAGGAGAGACCGAACACGGCGCCCATCGGGGCCATGTACTTGGCGCGCTCACGCGGCGGCACCAGGTCGGCGATGATCGCCTGCGAGGTGATCATGAGGCCACCGCCGCCGAGGCCCTGGAGGGCGCGACCGGCGATCAACGTGCCCATGTTCTGGGCGAGTCCGCAGACCACCGAGCCCACCAGGAACAGGGCTATGCCCGCGAGAAAGATGTTCTTGCGGCCCATGAGGTCGCCGAGCTTGCCGTAGACCGGCATGCCGATGGTGGCGGCGAGGATGTACGCGGTGGTGATCCAGGCCATGTGCTCGATGCCGTTGAGCTCGCCGACGATGGTCGGCAGGGCGGTCGAGACGATGGTCTGGTCGAGCGCGCCGAGCAGCATGGTCAGCATCAGCGCGGCGAAGATCAGGCCGAAGTTGTGCGGCTTGACCGTGCTCTCTTCGATCCCGTCGGCCGCCGGGTCGGGGCCGGAGTCGATGCCCTCGGAAGCGGGGGCGTGCGTCATTACGGTGTTCTCCGATGTGGTGTGCGAGTGGAGTGGTACAGGGCTGACCCGGCGGCGAGAGAGCGGTTGCCGCGTACGGGGTACTTCGGTGGTGCCGATTCGGGGAGAAGCGGTTCGGGGGAAGCGGGGAGAGGGGAGAGGGGAGGTCCGTGGGTGACCGCGAGGGGGAGGTGGTCACACGGGTGGCGCGCCTACTTCACGGCGGCCGGCCCCATCAGCGAGCGCAGCGCATCGAAGGATTCGCGTACGCGCTCGGCGGGCCCTGAGCCTTCGTCGGCGTGCGTGCCCGACTGGTGCCACCGCTTGATCCCGCTGCGTACGGTCGCCATGGCGACGCCCGCGAGCAGTTCGGCCGTCTCCCCCTCCGCGGATGTGCCGGTGCGCCGGGCGATGAGTCCGGCGAGGTCCCGTTCGACCGCCTCGCACTGGGCGAGGAACGTGGCCAGGACCGAGGGCACGCCCTCCGCGATGCGCAGCGAGTCCTCCAGTTCCTGCGGCTCGGGAGCCGCTTCCTGGAGGTGGTCGGCGAGAATGTCTCCGAGGTCGCGCAGCACGGCGTCGGTCCCGCTCCCCTCCCCCGCGGCGAACCGGTCCGCGAGAGCGGGCGGCACGGTGCCGGGCAGAGCGAAGAGGGCGGCTTCCTTGCTGGGGAAGTAGTTGAAGAAGGTCCGCGGTGAGACGCCGGCCTCCTTGCTGATCATCTCGACCGTGACCTGCGCGAAGCCGTGCTCCCGGGCCAGCCGGACCGTGGCCGCGTGCAGCTCGCTGCGCGTCTGGCGACGCCTGCGAGCGCGCAGCCCCTCGGCGGGGGCGCTCGGTTGCTGGTCGGAGACGGTCACGGGCGTGATTCTTGCACACCGTGCAAACCTTGCGCGCACTGCACCCCAGCCTCGTGACGTGCCCCGCGTCACACATTCGCGTTAGGGTCGTATGCCTGTATTCGCCGCTTTTCATTCCTTTGGCGGCACGAAACGACCACGACGGACCGACCACGGACTGGGGACTTCCGATGCGCGCTCGTCACGTCACACGTCATGCCACGGCGGCCGTCACCGCCGCCCTCGCCCTGACGGCACTCACCGTGCCCACCGCGGGAGCGGCCGGCTCCGCCGCGCCCGCCGCGCTCGCGCGCTGCGGCGAGAACGATGTGACCGTGCGGGCCGAGCCCTCGGACGACAACGCCGACATCCTGAAGCTGAGCGTGCGCAACGACTCCTCGAAGGCCTGCCTCGTCGACCGCGTACCGACGGTCACGTACGGAGAGCTGGACGGGGCGGCGCTGCCGCTGCCGACGGTGCCGCACGCCGGGCGGGCGCTGGCCGCGCACGACACGGCGTACGCGGCGGTCCTGTCGGTCTCCGACCCGGAGGACGCCAAGGACGAGGCGCCCGCCGTCATGTACGTGACGGTCGCCGCGATCCCCGACCTTCAGGGCCGCAGCTTCCAGGCGCTGACCCTCGGTTCACCGACCGGCGTACGGGTGTGGGAGCCCGTGACGACGCTGTGGCAGTCCTCCGCCTCAGGGGCCCAGCAGGTACTGGAGGAGGAGACCACGGGCCGCGGCACGCTGGCGGTCTGACGCCCCGTCGAACCCCCGGTCGGGTCGGGACCAATGCCCCCGCACCGGGGACCTTCGTCCTCGCCCGCTGCCCCGTGCGCCGCGCCTAGCCTTGGGTTACTCCCCCGTATCGAGTCCGCACGAGTCCGCAAGAGACCGAGGCACCACGATGGCGCATCTCCCCTACCCGAGTGGTCCCCGCACTTCGCGGCACAGGCGGCGTTCGACGCGCTCCCGACTCACGCTCGGCGGCAGTGTCGCCGCGGTCGCCGTTGCCATCGGTGTGATCACGGCGTGTGGCGGCGCCGACACCACGAAGGCGGACAGCAAGGCGGGGCAGCCGACCTCGGGCGTGACGATCGGCACCGCCGACCGCGCCGAGGCGAACTGACGCCCCACTCTCACCGGTGGCGCGGCACCCGTGGTGTCCTGCGTCGACGCGCGGTGAGTGCCGAGTCGTCGTGCACGCGCGCCCCGGGCAGCCGGTGTCGGGCGGCGACGAGTGCCGCGTCCACGTCGCTCGTGCCGGTGGCCATGCACAGGCTGTATCCGATGTCGTCGAGCCGGCGCTGCGCGGCAGGTCCCCCGTCGTCGGCGTCGAGCGCGCTGAGCATCTCGTACTCGCGGATGAGGTCGGTCAACAGGGCGGGATGGGCGAGGAGCATGTTCCGCCACTCCCTTCCGTCGTCGTCTGCTGTCACACGGTCCGCCCTCCGACTCCCCTGTCACAGGAGACGAAAACATATCCCGGAGACGGGATTTCGGTACGCCCCTGTGTGCATCAGCGCGCGGCAGGCGGCGCGGAGTTCAACGGCTCCAGTGCCAGCAGCGTGGCGTCGTCCTGGAGGCGGCCTCCGGCGTGGTGCAGCAGGTCGGCCGAGAGCGCGGCGGTGAACGGGGCGAGCGGCAGTGCGCTCAGCTCGGTGGCGCGCTCGGCGAGGGGGTAGAACTCGCTGTCCGCGTCGCGGGCCTCGGTGGCGCCGTCGGTGTGCAGCAGCATGCGGTCCCAGGCGGCCGCGGATATCTGCTCGGCGCCGCACCAGCCGTGCGCGAGGTCGAGCAGCCCGAGCGGCGGCGCCGGGGTGGGCACGGCGGCCGGTACCGCGGACCCGTCACGGATCAGCAGGGGCGGCGGATGCCCGCAGCAGACCACTTCGGCGGAGCCGTCGGGGGCGACCGTCACCAGCGTGGCGGTGACGAATCTGTCGGGGTCCTCGGAGTGCGCGACCAGCGAGTGCAGCCGCACCGCGAGCACCTCCAACGTCCGCTGCACGCACGCGAGCCGGCGCCAGGTCCGCAGGACCGCGTCGGCGGTGCGGGACAGCTCGGTCCCCTTGCCCATCACGTCCCCAATGAGCAGCCGGGTCCCGTACGGCGTGTCCACGACGCCGTGCAGATCACCGCCCTCGCCGCCGTCCGGCCCCGCGCCGGCCGCCAGCCGCCGGGCGCTGACGCCGAGCGTGCCGAACGTCTCGGGCAGGGAGGTGGTCGATGACGGACGGGTGGTCATGAGGGCCTTTCGAGAGGGGGCCGGACGTCTCGGCTCCGGTGGTGCCGGTGGGGCGCGGCTCGATCGGCGGGACAGCCGTGGCGTTCCGGGAAGTGTAGTCAGCCGGGCGCTCCGTGTGACGGTTTCCCCGAAGTGCGTGCGGAAATCGCGGGGGACGCGCCAACTACCCATGTTCCCTTTCCCGTTCGAGTGGTCGTGCGGTGAAGGGGGTTCGTTCGCGCCCCGTTCCGCCTAGCCTGGCGGCGGCAGTCGCCGCCCTCCGCACCGCACGAGGTGAGCCCCTCATGAACCCCAGTCCCACCCGGCGTACGCCGGGAGACCTGCCCGCCGAGACCACCAGTTTCGTCGGGCGGCGCCGGGAGCTGGGCCAGGTCGCGGACGTGCTGACGCGGGCCAGGCTCGTCACGCTGACCGGGCCGGGCGGTGTCGGCAAGACCCGGACCGCGGTGCGCGCGGCACGCGAGTCGCGGGAGACGTATGCCGACGGGGTGCGGCTCGTGGAGCTCTCCGCGCTGCACGACCCGGCGCTGCTCGCGAACGCGGTCGCGGCGGCGCTCGACCTGCCGGAGCAGGCGGCGCGGCCTGCCATCGAGGTGATCGCCGACCATCTGGAGGGGCGCGAGCTGCTGTTGCTGCTCGACACCTGCGAGCACCTGGTCGACGCGTGCGCGGTGCTCTGCGACGAACTGCTCCGCTCCGCACCCCGGTTGAGGATCGTCGCCACCAGCAGGCAGCCTCTCGACGTGCCCGGGGAGCACGTCCTCGCGATCGGCCCGCTGAGCATGCCGGAGCCCGCGGACGGCGCGGGGCGGGAGTGCGACGCGCTGGCGCTGTTCGCCGACCGGGCGTCCGCGGCGGTGCAGGGGTTCACCGTGAGCGAGGACAACCGGGCGGACGTATTGGCGCTGTGCCGCCGGCTCGACGGGATCCCGCTCGCCATCGAACTCGCGGTCTCCCGGCTGCGTGTGCTGTCGCTCGACGAGATGCTGGCCCGGCTCGACGACCGGTTCCGGCTGCTCACCGGCGGTCGCCGCACGTCGGTGCCGCGCCATCAGACGCTGCGTACGGCGATCGGCTGGAGCCACGACCTGTCGACCGCGGCGGAGCGGCTGCTGTGGGCCCGACTGTCCGTGTTCGCGGGCGAGTTGAGCCTCCAGGCGGCCGAGGTGGTGTGCGCCGACGACGAGGTCCTGCCGGTCGAGGACGTGCTGACCTCGCTCATCGGCCTCGTCGAGAAGTCGGTCGTGGTGCGGGTCGAGACCCCCGAGGGCACGCGGTACCGGATGCTCGACACCATCCGCGAGTACGGCCTGGAGCAGCTCGCCGCGCTCGGCGGCGAGGATCGGTCCCGGCGCCGCCACCTGGAGTACTTCCTCGACGCGGCGCGCGCCTTCGACCAGGAGTGGACGGGGGACGCGCAGATCCCCCTGCTGCGGGCGCTCGTGCGGGACCAGGCCAACGTCCGGATCGCCCTTGAGTACTGCGTCGCGACGCCCCGACTGCACTGCGACGGACTGGAGATGGCGACGGCGCTGTGGGGCTACTGGCACGCGACCGGACTGCTCACCGAGGGCCGTTACTGGCTGCGCCGCACCCTGGACGGCTGCCGCGACGAGTCACCGCAGCGCGTCAAGGCGCTGTGGCTGATCAGCTGGTACATGGACATCCAGGGGGAACGGGGCAAGAACGAGGCGCTGTTGAAGGAGGCCGAGCAGATCGCCGCGCGGATCGGCGACCAGGTCGGCGCCACGTGGGCGTTCTCCTTCCAGGCGCACCGTCGGTACTTCCTCGGCCGGATGGAGGGCTGCGCCGACGACTTCGACGAGGTCCGGGCCCGGATGACGGCGCTCGGCGACGACACCGGCCTGCTCATGCTGGGCTTCTACGCCGGGTTCATGCTGATCCTCACCGGCGACCACGACAAGGGCATCGCCTGGTGCGACGACTCGCTCGCGCGCGGCGCCGCGCATCCGGGCGAGCAGTGGGCGCGCAGCTGGGCCCTGTGGGTCAAGAGCGTGGGCCTGTGGCTGAAGGGCGAGCACGAGGCGTCCGTGGAGTGCACCCGTGAGGGCATCCGCAGCAAGGCGGCGCTGGACGACCTGATGGGGCTCGCCCACTTCCTGGAGGGCCTGGCCTGGCACGCGGCGCAGCTGCGGCGCTTCGAGCGGGTCGCGGCACTGCAGGGCGCGGCCGACGCGCTGTGGCGCCGGGCCGCGAAGGAGGCCAGGTTCGGGCTCCCCGTGCTGCACGAACTGCACACGCGGGCCGCGGACCCGGCCCGCAAGGTGCTCGGTGCCGACGGCTACCACCACTCGTTCGAGGAGGGCGCGGCGCTCCCGCTCGACGCCGTGGTGGACCTGGCGCTCGACGACGCTTCGGCGCCGTCCCCCGACGTCCCTCCGCAGCGCTCGGGCCCCACCGACGGGCTCACGCCCCGCGAGCGTCAGGTGGCCGCCCTGGTCGGCGACGGCTGCACCAACAGGGAGATCGCGGCGAAGCTCGTGGTGTCGAAGCGGACGATCGACTCCCATGTGGAGCACATCCTCACCAAGCTCGGCTTCACCTCCCGTTCCCAGATCGCCGCTCTGCACGCCGCATCGTCCGCGGACTCCGCCGTTCCACCGTCCGAGGTGTGACGAAGCAGGTCGTCAGGGCGCGAACAGCCGCTACCTTGAGTACGGAACGACACCTCACCGAGGTCCACGGAGGCCGGATGGCCGAGGACGGTGCACGGGGGCCGGGCCCGCTGCCGAGGTTGCGGCTCGACGAACTGCTCGAAGAACTCCAGGTACGCATCGGCACGGTCCGGCGTACCCGCGACCGCCTGCAGGGACTGCTCGAGGCGGTCCTGTCGGTGGGCCAGGAGCTGGATCTCTCCCAGGTGCTGCGGCGCATCGTGGAGGCGGCCGTGGTGCTGGTGGACGCCGAGTACGGGGCGCTCGGGGTGATCGGCGAGGACCGGCGCAAGCTGTCGCAGTTCCTGCCGGTCGGGATCAGCGACGACCTGCGCGCGGAGATCGGTGACCTGCCGTCGGGGCACGGTCTGTTGGGCGAGCTGATCCGGCATCCGGAGCCGCTGCGCCTGTCCGAGCTCGCCGGGCACCCCGCCTCCGCGGGCTTCCCGCCGCGCCATCCGCCGATGCACACGTTCGTGGGCACGCCGATCCGGGTCCGCGACGACGTGTTCGGGAACCTGTATCTGACGCAGAAGCGTGGCGGCGGCGACTTCGACGACGAGGACGTGGCGGTGCTGCAGACGCTGAGTGCCGCCGCGGGCGTGGCGATCGAGAACGCCCGCCTGTTCGAGGAGGTTCGGCTCCGGGAGCGCTGGCTTCAGTTGAGCGCCGACTTCACCGGGAGTCTGCTGTCGGGCGCCGACGAGGCCGAGGTGCTGCGTCTCATGGTGGACCGGGCGCGGGAGATCACCGCCGCTGACCTCGGGGTGGTGGCCCTCCTCGTCCCCGGCGATCATCTGCTGCACGAGACACTGGCGCTCGGCGAACGCTCCCGTGCGCACAGCGACGTGACCCTGCCGCGCGAGGGCACCTTCGCCGGAGCGGCGCTCGCCGCGGGCAAGTTGGTCACGTCGGACGACATCCGCAAGGACCCGCGGATCACCTACCAGCCGGACCGCTGGGACGGCCTCGGGCCCGCCGTGGCGGTGCCGATCGGCACGTCGGAGGGCGTGCGCGGCGTGCTCATGCTGGCCCGCCGCGCCGATCACCCGCCGTTCTCCGCGGCCGAGTTGATACCGCTGGGCGGCTTCGCGGGGCAGGCGGCCCTCGCCCTGGAGCTCGCGGACCGGCGGCGGGACGCGGAGCAGATGAGCCTTCTGGAGGACCGCGACCGGATTGCCCGCGACCTCCACGACCTGGCGATCCAGCGGCTGTTCGCGACCGGTATGACGCTGCAGAGCGCGCAGCGGTTCGTGCAGCACCCGGAGGCGTCGGAGCGTCTGCTGCGGGCCGTGGACGACCTCGACACCACCATCAAGATCATCCGCTCCACGATCTTCGGCCTGCGCGAGCGCGACGCCCCGCCGACCGGATCCGGCCTGCGGGTGCGGGTCGTACGGGCGGTGGAGGACGCGGCCCAAGTCCTGGGCTTCACCCCGTCGTTGCGCATGGAGGGCCTGATCGACGCGGATGTGCCGGGGCCCCTCGCCGACGACGCGCTCGCCGTGCTCGGCGAGGCGCTCACGAACGTGGCCCGGCACGCGCGCGCCTCCTCCGCCGATGTCGCGCTCGTCGTACGCGGCGGTGCGCTGACGCTGACCGTGGAGGACAACGGCGTGGGGATCGCCACGGAGCCCGACGGCCATCGCAGCGGGCTCGCCAATCTCGCGGCCCGCGCGGGGCGGCGCGGCGGAGCGCTGACGGCCACGGCACGGGACAGCGGCGGCACCCTCCTGGAGTGGACGGTGCCGCTGGCCTCACCGCCGCAGGACGCGTGAGCCGTTGGCTGTCCGTGAACCGTTGACTGTCACGGTCGGTGCCTGTCCTGCGGCAGCCTCGTAGCGATCACGGCGGCCTGGATCCTGCGCTCCACGCCCAACTTGGCGAGCAGCCGGGAGATGTTGTTCTTCACCGTCTTCTCCGACAGGAAGAGCCGCCGCCCGATCTGCCGGTTGGTGAGCCCCTCCCCCACCAGCGCGAGAATGTCCCGCTCACGGTCGGTCAGCTCGACGCCCTCGGCCACCGGCGCTCCCGCGGCGTCCGTCGCGCCCGACCTGCCCTGCTCCGGGCCGCGCAGGCTGCGCATCAGGCGGGCCGTCGTCGCCGGGTCGAGCATGGACTCGCCCGCGGCGACGGTGCGTACCGCGGAGACCAGGTCGGAGCCCTTGATCTGCTTCAGTACGTAGCCGCCCGCGCCGGCCATGATGGCGTCGAGCAACGCGTCGTCGTCGTCGAACGAGGTGAGCATCAGACAGCTCACATCCGGGATGAGCACACGCAGTTCGCGGCAGATCGTGATGCCGTCGCCGTCCGGGAGGCGCACGTCGAGCACGGCCACGTCGGGACGGAGCGCGGGTCCACGCGCGAGCGCCTGAGCGGCGGTGGCGGCCTCGCCGACGACGGTCATGTCGGGTTCCGCTCCGAGGAGGTCACGCAGGCCGCGCCGCACCACTTCGTGATCGTCGAGCAGCAGGATGCGAATGGGCCGATCCGCTGAGAAAGTACGTGATTGTGGCATACGGCCCCCTCGGATGTGGTGTTCCCGCACGTCTGGATGCGAACCCGTCTAGATCCTGGGGCCGGACGGACTGATCCGCCAGGGCCGAACGGTACCGTTCACCTGGCCCTGGCGGCCCGTCGTCGTGCTATGCGGCCCCCGATCCGTAAGGGGCGTACAGGTCGAGGAGTCGGGTGCGGGTGACGCTGAGCCGGTGGGCGAGCACTCCGCCCACCCACTGGGCCACGAAGGAGCCGAGGCCGGGGTCGGAGGCGCACAGGAGGCGGACCGTGACGGCGTCGAACTCGTGGGCCCTGACCCGGGTTTCGGCCCGCGCGCCGAGCTGCCACACATACGGCGGGAACAGCCATGACCAGCCGATGAGTTCGCCGTGGCCGAGGTATTCGACGACGGGGGCGTGCCGGCCCGGCACCCGCATGTCGAGGGCGACGGTGCCGGTGCGCAGGATCCAGAAGCGGTCGGCGCGGGAGCCCTCGGCGAAGAGCCGGGCGCCTTCCGGGAAGCTCATGTCACGGGCGAAACGCATCAGCCGGCCGCGGTACTCCTCGGGCAGGGTCTGACTCATCCGTGGTGCCGTGGTGGTCATGGGCGGACTCCTTCCGGGGCTCGGGCGACGACCGGAGCGCTTCCTTCGGGGACGCCGCCGGGGCCCGGCTGTCGGCGGAGCAGGGCTTCGGCGGCGTCATCGCGTCTTCCGGACGGCGTCCTTGCGATACCACGACGATGCCCGCTCCCCGCCCGCGGGGGCAGGGGCCGAACGGCTCCGTCGCCGGGCCCTGTCGGCTCTGCCAGTGGGCCCTTTCGGGCCCCTGAGCAGGCGCTCCGTGTCGCCGTCGACCTCCCGTCCGGCGCAGTAGCGGCCCGGCCCTACGCGTGCCGCCGGCTCCACTCGGGCCCCACGCGGCTCCAGTCCCGCTCCCATGCCGCGATCCTGCGGTGATCGAGGGCGCGGCGCAGGAAGAAGCGGGCGAGGAGGGCGAGGGTGGCGGTGATGATGGTGACCAGGAAGGCGGCGGTGAGTGTGCGGGCCCAGATGGCCTCGGTGCCCCAGGGCTCGGTGGTGACCCGGCCGCCCCTGTCGAGCCAGACGGCGGTGCGGTCGCCCCGTTCGAGCCCGGCGGGGACGGGCGCCTTCGCCACGACGCTGCCTCGTACGTCATCGGTCCAGCGGACCTTGACCGGGTACGTGACCGTGTTCTGTACGCCGCTCTGGGACGGCACGTCGTCCGGGGCGTCCTCGACCAGTTTGGCCCGCACCATGTGCCGCTGAGTCACCTGGACGCGGGCCTCCCCGGCGGCGTCGGCATGGGTCGCCCAGCCGGCCACGGCACCGGCGGCGGGCGCCATCAGGAGAGCGAGCAGTCCGAGCAACAGCGCCGCCCACCCCTCGACCGCGTCCGACCTGCGCCGCAGGGGGTTCCCCTTGGCTTGCCTGAACTTCTTGCAGGTCGTCATCGTCACCTCCCTGCCAGCGTAAAGCCACGCTCGCGCTCCCGGGCCGCCCGGCACAGGGGCCGAACGGCCCCTCGTCGAGGGCCGGTTCGCCTCTCCCTGCGCAGGTCGGACCGGTGACAAGGTCCCGGACACCACAGCCCGTGAGGAGCCGATCCGTCCGTGCTCCACACGAGTGATCAACGCCAGGTGTGGAACCCGCACCGGAGGCACACCGTCCGCGTCACCGCCACGGAGAGGTTCCCGTCATGACCAGTAGCCGCGTACTGAGCGTCGGGACGGACGCTTCACGCGAGAGCGTGCACGCCGCGGACTGGGCGGCCCGCGAGGCACTGCGCCGCCGCCTTCCGCTGCGGCTCGTGCAGGCGGCGGGCACGGAGCGGCCCGCTCCCCGGCTCCCGGACGTCGATCTGCCCGACCGCGGCGTGCTCGACGTGGTCGCGCTCCGGCTCTCGTACGCCCACCCCGCCCTCGAGATCATCGCCCGGCGCCGGCCCGAGCAGCCGGTGGCCGCTCTGCTGGAGGCGGCCGCGGAGTCGGAGACCCTGGTGCTCGGCTCGCGGGGTTTCACGGGCTACTCGGGGTTCCTCGTCGGCTCGGTCGCCCTCGCGGTCACGGCGCGCGCCACGCGTCCGGTGGTCCTGGTGCGGGCCGGCGGGCTGCCGGAGGACGAGTGGGAGGGCCCCGACTTCCGTCCCGTGGTCGTGGGGCTCGATGTGACGGCGCCCGCCGACGAACTCCTCTCGTACGCCTTCGAGGCCGCGGCCCTGCGCCGCGCCCCGCTGCAGGCGCTGCACGCCTGGACGCTGCCGCCGATGCGCGGCGACCGGCCGGGCGGGGCGAGGCCGGGCGACGCCGCGCGCCAGGAGGAGCGGCTGCGCCGGTCCCTCATGGAGGCGGTGCGGACCTGGCGCACGAAATATCCGGAGGTGCCGGTCGAGGAGCGGCTCCTGTACGGGCAGGCTGGCCACCATCTCCTCAAGGCCGCCACGGGGGCGAGCCTCACGGTCGTGGGGCGGCAGACCGACGCGTCCCGTCTGGGCTGCACCGCGCACTCGGTGGTGCACCATGTGACCAGCCCGGTCGCGATCGTTCCGCACGGCTGAACGCGCGGGCCCCGCCCGCACACCGCCGTGCCGGGGCCGAAATCGCGGGATTCCCGAAGGCGATTCGACGCGAGGCCTCAAGATCGTCGAGACTCGCCGTATGCGATATGGCGTAAATCTTCTCAACTTCGGCGACGGCATGACCCCCGAGCACCTGGTACGCCAGGCCACGGATGCCCGGGACCTCGGCTTCACCTTCGCGATGATCTCCGACCACATCGTGGTCACCCCGGATGTGCACTCGGTGTATCCGGCCCCGTTCTACGACCAGTTCACCCTGGCCGCGCACCTCGCCGGCCGCGTGCCCGGTCTCACGCTCGGCACGACGATCACCGTCATCCCCTACCGGCACCCGCTGCACACGGCGCGTCTCGCCGCCAACGTCGACCAGTTGAACGACGCCGGCTTCATCCTCGGCGCGGGCGTCGGCTGGTCCGCGGAGGAGTACCGCGTGCTCGGCGTCCCGTTCGAGGAGCGCGGCGCCATCACCGACGAGTACCTCGCGGCGATCCGCGGCTCTTGGACGCAGGATCCGTTCACTTTCAAGGGCAAGTACGTGGAGTTCGAGGGTGTGAGGACCGGGCCCGCGCCCTCGTCCACCCCGGGGCTTCCGGTGTGGGTCGGCGGCGACTCACCGGCGGCGCTGCGCAGGGCCGGCAGGCTCGGTGAGGCCTGGCACCCGTTCATGCCGACGGTCGCCAAGCTGCGCGCACAGCTGCCGCGTCTGGCCGAGGAGGCGGAGAAGGCGGGCCGGCCCGTCCCGGAGTTCGCGCCGCGCATCCAGCTGATGATCGGCGACGTGCCGGACACGGAGGACCGCCCGCTCGGCCACGGCAGCATCGAGCAGATCAAGCAGGACGTGGCGACGCTCGAGGAGTTCGGGGCGACGCACATCCTGTTCGACACCTACCCGGGCTCGCCTGAGGCCTGGCTCGGTCCGGACGAGGACCGGCGGATCCTCCAGCTGGTGAAGGAGAAGGTGCTCGGCTGAGGCCTGTTCGCGGCCAGGGGGCGTCCGCGCTCCCTGGGCAACCGTGACCCCTGGGCGTCCGCACCTCCTGGGCAACCGTGGCCTCGGCGAATGTCCCCATCACGCAAACGAGACGCAAGTTCTTGCGCTAATCTTGCGCTCCATGACGCGCAGACTTGCTCAAGTGGCGAAGAAGGTCGGGGTCAGCGAGGCCACGGTCAGCCGGGTGCTCAACAACAAGCCCGGAGTGTCGGAGGCGACACGCCAGTCGGTGCTCACCGCACTCGACGTCCTCGGCTACGAGCGGCCGACCCAACTGCGCGGTGAACGGGCACGCCTGGTCGGCCTGGTCCTCCCCGAGCTGCAGAACCCGATCTTCCCCGCGTTCGCGGAAGTGATCGGTGGCGCGCTCGCCCAGCAGGGCCTCACTCCGGTGCTGTGCACGCAGACCAAGGGGGGCGTCTCGGAGGCGGACTACGTGGAGCTGCTGCTCCAACAACAGGTCTCCGGCGTGGTGTTCGCGGGTGGCCTGTTCGCGCAAGGAGATGCCGAGCACGGCCACTACCAGCGGCTGGCCGAGCGCCAGGTGCCGGTGGTGCTCGTCAACGCCGCCATCGAGCGGCTCGGTTTCCCGTGCGTGGCGTGCGACGACGCGGTCGCCGTGGAGCAGGCGTGGCGGCATCTGTCCTCGCTCGGCCACGAGCGCATCGGCCTGGTGCTGGGCCCCGACGACCACATGCCTTCGCAGCGCAAACTCGCCGCGGCCCGCGCCATGGAGGGCAAGCTCCCGGGTGCGGCGGTCGAGCGGGCCATGTTCTCCCTGGAGGGCGGGCACGCCGCGGCGACCCGGCTCATCTCCCGCGGCATCACGGGCATCATCTGCGCCAGCGACCCCCTGGCGCTCGGCGCGGTGCGGGCCGCCCGCCGCGCGGGGCTCTCCGTGCCACGTGACGTCTCGGTGGTCGGCTACGACGACTCGGCGTTCATGAACTGCACCGAGCCTCCGCTCACCACCGTGCGCCAGCCGATCGAGTCGATGGGCCGGGCCGCCGTCGAGATGCTCGTCGCACAGATCCAGGGCGGCTCTGTGCCGCCCGGTGAGCTGCTGTTCGAGCCCGAACTGGTGGTGCGCGGTTCGACGGCGCCGCCGGCTCCGGTGTCGTAAGAGGCGCCCCAATTCCCCCCACAAACCCGCCTGTTCATTTTTTGCGGAATACGCGCGACATCTTGCGCCCATCGGTCGGCGGTGCTTGAGTGTGGCTCGCTCCGGCGCCCCGGTCTCACCCACCTCGGCGCCGCGGGCCTCCACGTTCCTGCCTGCACAGGCTCAGGCCCTGAGGGGACCCACCGATGAGAAGCACTTCCGTGAAGGTCGTCGTCACCGCGTTCGCACTGGCCTCGCTCGCGGCCTGCGGCACCAGCAGCTCCGACGACGGCGGCGGGACGGGCGCCGGCTCGAAGGCCGACATCAGCGCCCCGCTCGACCCGAAGACCAAGGTCTCGCTGACCATCGACTGCATGCCACCGAAGGCGAAGGCGGCCGAGCGGCGGCAGTGGAACGAGGACGTCAAGGCGTTCAACAAGAAGTACCCGAATGTCACGATCGACGGGAAGTCGACCGCGGGCCAGTGCGAGGAGCCGGCCCGGTTCACCGCCGCGCTCAAGGCGAAGTCCCAACCGGACGTCTTCTACACGTACTTCACCGATCTCCAGCAGGTGCTCGACAACAACGGCGCCGAGGACATCACCCCGTACGTCACCAAGAAGACCGTCCCCGCGCTCGACTCGATCGACCCGAACGTGCTCGCCGCGCTGAAGAAGGACAGCAAGCTCTACGGCCTGCCCACCAGCAACTACACGATGGGCCTGCTCATCAACCGCAAGCTGTTCAAGCAGGCGGGCCTCGACCCGGACAAGCCGCCGACGACCTGGGCCGAGGTGCGCACGGCCGCGAAGAAGATCGCCGGGCTCGGCAACGGCATCTCCGGGTACGGCGAGTACAGCGCGGAGAACACCGGCGGCTGGCACTTCACGGCGACGATGTACGGGCTCGGCGGCGATGTCGTCACCCCCGACGGCAAGAAGGCCGCGTTCAACGACGCCACCGGCAAGCAGGTCGCCAAGCAGCTGCACGACATGCGCTGGAAGGACAACAGCATGGGCAAGACGCAGCTGTTGAAGTGGGGTGACCTGCAGAAGCAGATCGCGTCGGACAAGCTCGGCATGTTCCTCGCCGCGCCCGACGACGTGACGTACATGGTGCAGCAACTGGGCGCCGACTACGCCAACTTCGGGATGGGACCGATCCCCGGCGGCAAGGCCACGCTCTTCGGCGGCAACGACTACATGATCAAGAAGGGCTCCTCGCCCGACAAGATCAAGGCCGCGATCGCCTGGCTGAACTTCAAGACGCTCACCCCCGCCAAGGGCCAGTTCGACTGGCCCAGGACCAAGGAGGACAAGCTCCCGGTCGGTCTACCGCAGCCCAACTTCTTCACCGGCGCCGTGAAGACCGACGACCTCCAGTCACGGACGGACAACGCCACCATGCCGGTACGCAACTTCGAGCCGTTCATGGCGAACCCGGTGCGCGGCAAGGCGGAGCCGCCGAAGGCGCAGGAGGTCTACAAGGTCCTCGACAACGTCATGTCGGGCGTCCTCACCAACAAGAACGCCGATGTCGACAAGCTCCTGTCCAGTGCCGAGCAGCAGGTCAACCAGGTGCTGGCCAACCAGTAGGACGCCCACCGCACGCAGGACGTCCCACCGGTACCTGGTCCTTGATCCGAGGAGTGCCCATGTCGGCCCCGACGCTGCCAGCGAAGCCACGGCAGTCCGCACCGCCCGCACGAAAGCACCAACTCACCCCGCGCGACGGCTCGTTGACGCGCACGGTGAAGCGTCATCTCTCCGCCCACGGCTTCCTGATCGGCGCGGTGCTCTGCTTCTCCTTCTTCTCCTGGTATCCGATGGTCAGGGAGTTCCTGCTGGCCTTCCAGAAGACGAAGGACGGCCGCACCACCTGGGCCGGCTGGTCCAATCTCACGTACGTCTTCAACGACCCGGCCTTCTGGCAGGCCTGGCGCAACACGCTCCTGTTCACCGCCCTGGCCCTGCTCCTGGGCTTCGCAGTGCCGTTCCTCATCGCGGTCCTGCTCAATGAATTCCGGCACGGCCAGGGCTACTTGAGGATGCTGGTCTACCTCCCGGTGATGCTGCCGCCGGTCGCCTCCGTGCTCCTCTTCAAGTACTTCTACGACCCCGGCTACGGCCTGTTCAACCGGATCCTCGGAGTCTTCGGGATACCGGAACAGCAGTGGCTGCAGTCCACCGACACCGCGATGCTGTCCGTCGTCATCGCGGCGACGTGGATGAACATGGGCGGCGCGACGCTCATTTATCTGGCGTCGCTCCAGGGCATCCCGGGCGAGCTGTACGAGGCCGCGGAGCTGGACGGCGCGGGCCTGTGGCGCAAGATCTGGCACGTGACGATCCCGCAGACACGGCTGATCCTCTCGCTGATGTTCCTGATGCAGATCATCGCGACGATGCAGGTCTTCACCGAGCCGTTCCTGCTGACGAACGGCGCGGGCCCGGAGGGCTCCACGACCACGGTCGTCTATCTGATCTACCAGTACGCCTTCAACTTCAACAACTACGGCGGCGCGGCGGCCCTGGGCCTCGTCCTGCTCGTCCTGCTCGCGGCGTTCTCCGCTGTGTACGTACGGCTGAGCCGCGCATCGGACGACTGAGGAGACGGCACCCATGGCCACCGACACGATGCGCACCCGCACCCTGATCTCCCCCGCCCAGCTCGGCCGGCGGCGCGGGAAGATCCTCTACTGGACGGTCTTCGGCGTCACCATGGCCCTGTTCACGCTGGTCTTCCTCGGCCCGCTGTACTGGATGGTGACCGGCGGCCTCAAGACCACGGCGGAGATCGTCCAGTCCCCGCCGACCCTGGTGCCCGACAGCGTGCACCCGAAGAACTACCAGGACGCCTGGAACGTGATGGACCTGGCCAAGCTGCTGTTCAACACGCTCTACTACGCGTTCGGCGCGCTCGCCTTCCAGCTCGTCCTCGATGTGGCCGCCGCGTACTCGCTCTCCAAGCTCCGCCCGCTGTTCGGCAACGTCATCCTCGGCATGATGCTGGCGACGCTGATGATCCCGGCGACCGTGCTCGTCGTCCCGCAGTATCTGACGGTCCTCGACGTGCCGATCTTCGAGCGCAATCTGCTGAACAGCCCGTGGGCGATCTGGCTGCCGTCCGTCACCAACGCCTTCAACATCTTCCTGCTCAAGCGGTTCTTCGACTCGATCCCGCGGGAGCTGCTCGACGCGGCGTCCATCGACGGCGCCTCGGCGCTGCGCACCCTGCGCTCGGTGGTGCTGCCGATCTCCCGGCCGATCCTCGGCGTCGTCTCCATCTTCGCGGTGGTCGGCGTGTGGAAGGACTTCCTCTGGCCGATGCTGACGCTCCCCGACCCGGCGAAGCAGACGCTGAACGTCGGCATCTACTCGCTGTCCAACGGCGTCCCGCAGAACCAGCTGATCGCCGCGCTCACCATCGCGTCCGTGCCGACGCTGATCCTCTTCCTGCTCTTCCAGCGGAACATCATGAGCGGTCTGACCGCCGGCGGCCTCAAGGGCTGACCCGCTCCGCTCCGCACATCCAACACCCTTGCCCGAAAGGACCCTTCGTGGTGGTCGACGACTGGTGGCGCAGTGCTGCCATTTACCAGGTGTACGTCCGCAGCTTCGCCGACGGCGACGGGGACGGCACCGGCGACCTCGCCGGCGTCCGCTCCCGCCTGCCGTATCTGGCCGGGCTCGGCGTGGACGCCATCTGGTTCACGCCCTGGTACCGCTCCCCGCTCGCGGACGGCGGCTACGACGTGGCGGACTACCGGGCGATCGACCCGGCGTTCGGCACCCTCGCGGAGGCCGAGAAGCTGATCGCGGAGGCGCGGGATCTCGGGATCCGCGTGATCGTGGACATCGTGCCGAACCATGTCTCCGACCAACACCCCTGGTTTCAGGCAGCGTTGGCCGCAGGACCCGGCAGTCCGGAGCGCGAGCTGTTCCACTTCAGGCCGGGGCGCGGCGCACACGGCGAGCTGCCGCCGAACAACTGGCCCTCCCAGTTCTCGGGTGCCACCTGGACCCGGGTGCCGGACGGCGAGTGGTACCTGCACCTGTTCACGCCGGAGCAGCCGGACCTCAACTGGGCGCATCCGGCGGTACGTCAGGAGCACGAGGACGTGCTCCGGTTCTGGTTCGAGCGGGGCGCGGCGGGCGTGCGCGTGGACTCCGCGGCCCTCCTCGCCAAGGACCCGGCGCTCGCCGACGCGAGCGGCGACGACACCAGCGGCTACGTCGACCGCGACGAACTCCACGCCGTCTACCGCTCCTGGCGCGCCGTCGCCGACTCCTACGACGGCGTCCTCATCGGTGAGTTGTGGGTCCCGGACCCCGAGCGCTTCGCCCGCTATCTGCGCCCCGACGAGCTGCACACCGCCTTCAACTTCGACTTCCTCGCCCGCCCCTGGGACGCCGCCGAACTCCGCGCGTCCATCGACGCCACGCTCGCCTTCCACGCCCCGGTGGGCGCGCCCGCGACCTGGGTGCTGTGCAACCACGACGTGACCCGCACGGTCACCCGATACGGCCGCGCCGACACCCGCTTCGACTTCGCCACCAAACGGTTCGGCACCCCGGCCGACCTCGGTCTCGGCCTGCGCCGGGCGCGCGCGGCGGCACTCCTCTCGCTCGCCCTGCCCGGCTCCGTATACCTGTACCAGGGCGAGGAGTTGGGCCTGCCGGAGGTGGAGGTGGACCGGGCGCACATCCAGGATCCGATGCACGCCCGGTCGGGCGGCGTCGACCCCGGCCGTGACGGCTGCCGCGTGCCGCTGCCGTGGACCGAGCACGGAGCGACGTACGGCTTCGGGGACCCGGACTCCCGCGAGGCATGGCTGCCGCAGCCGCCCGACTGGGGGACGTACGCCGCCGAGCGCCAGGAGGACGACCCGCGCTCGATGCTCTCGCTGTACCGGAACGCACTGCGCCTGCGGGCATGCCAACCGGGTTTTCGTGGCGACGAGTTGACGTGGCTCGGCGCGCCCGAAGGGGTGCTCGCGTTCGCGCGCGGACTCGGCCTCGTGTGCGTCGTGAACCTCGGCACGGAGCCCTCCCTGCTTCCGGCCCACCAAGAGGTGTTGCTGACCAGCGACGCGCTGGACGGCGACGGGCGACTGCCGGGCGATACGGCGGCCTGGCTGCGTACGTAGGTTTGGCTACGCCGATCGGTGGGGCACGCATCACCGCACGTATGAACGCGGCATACGCCATCCCCGGCCGCGCGTTCGAAGGCGACCCACGAAAGAGTCCACCAGAAGGACAAGGGCATATGCCATAAGCACCACCGCATCGTGTATGGCCAAATCCCTTACGGGGCAACGCGGCCTGTGCCAGAGTCTTTAGCGGTCCTTCCGTCAGCCCCGGCCACTCGTGCCCCGCATCGGAGTTTCCTCATGCCGCCCCATACCTTCGCGGACCGCCCCGCCGGCCAACCGCCGGAGCGTGGCGCCGTCGACGCGCTGATCTCGCAGACGCGCCGCCTGCTCGGCGACGTCGACGCGGTGCGCCGCGAATCGGTGATGACGGACGAGGCCGACCCCGAGTCCCGCTGGCAGCGCGCCCTGTACGAGCTGGCGGTACACCAACTCAGCGACCTCGACCGGCACTTGGCACAGCTGCGGGAGGGCCCCGCCCCCCAGGCGGGCCTGCCGGCCCAGCGGGTCACCGCGACGCCGCCGCCCGGCTCCCTGCTGAGCCGGGTGGGCAGCGCCGAGTGGAACCTGCTGACCGACGAGGCGACCTGGTCGGGCGAGCTCTACCAGATCCTCGGCAGGGACCCCGCCGCCCCCGCGCTCACGCTCGACGAACTGCCCGCCCTCGTGCACGCCGACGACCAGCCGAGGCTGACCGCGATGGTCACCGACTGCCTGATCGACGGCAAGCCGATGGACGGGGAGTTCCGCGTCGTACGCCCGGACGGATCCGTGCGCACGGTGCACATGATGGGCGAGCCCGTGCTCGACGCCGACGGCGCGACCGCCTCGATGTGGGCGGTCGTACGCGACGTCAGTGAACTGCGCCGCAGCCAACGAGCGGTGAGCGAGACCCGTGACTCGCTCCAGCGCCAGCGGCACATCGCGCAGACCGAGCACCGGCTCGCGGTCGAGCTGCAGGAAGCCGTGCTACCGCCGTGGCGTGGCTCCCTGCGGCTCCCGCGCAGCGGCCCCGGCGGCCTCGATCTGGCCGCCCACTACTTCCCCTCCTCCGTCGGCAACCACGTCGGCGGCGACTGGTACGACGCGCTCGAACTGCCGGGCGGCCGCACCCTGCTGACCGTCGGCGATCTCACCGGGCACGGCGTCGCCGCCACCTCAGGCATGGCGATGCTGCTCGGCGCGGTCCGCGGCATGGCGATGTGCGACACCCCGCCCGGCGAGCTGCTCGGCTCCCTCAACCACCTCCTCGACTCGTCCGTGCAGCCCGCGCTCGGCAGCGCCCTGTGCTGCCGCTACGACCCCACGACCCGGGCACTGACGTGGGCACAGGCGGGACACCCTGCCCCCCTGCTGTTCCGCGACGGGACGGGGCGTGCGCTCACACCACCCGAAGGCGTCCTCCTCGGCACCACGTCCGGCGCCGGCTACGGGCAGGCCGAAGAGCCGCTGCGCGCCGGAGACCTGCTGCTCCTGCACACGGACGGACTCGTGCCACAGCGTGGCTCGACCGCGTCCGTGGGCCGACTGCTCGCGCTGGCGGAGCCGCTGACCGCGGCCCGTGACGCGCAGGACTGCGTGCACGTGCTCCGGGAGGAGTTCGGTCAGGGCGAGCGCGAGGACGACGCCTGTGTTCTCGTCGCCAGGATCGGTTCCTGACGGCGTACGCATTGCTCTTCGAGCCGGTGTCTCCGGCGGTGCCCGGCGGGGTTACGCCTGGATCCGCTTGCCCGTCGACCTCGGCAGGGCCAGCTTGATCTCCTGACGAAGGTCGTCGATCTTCGGGTAGTCCGCGTAGGTTCCGGTGAGCCGGTACATCTCGCGCAGCCGGTCCCACGTGCGGTGCGAGGAGTTGGAGCCCATCGAGTTGAGCGCCAACCGCGCGTACCTGTCCGCCTGTTCGGGGTCGTCGGCGATGAAGCAGGCCGAGGCCATCGACAGGTGGTCGAAGATGTTCGAGCGGTCCCGGCCTCCGCCACGCAGCGCCAGGGCCTCGTGGGCATGCTGCTGCGCGATGACGGCGGCGGACGGATCGTGCTCGGCGAGGGTGCGGTACGCGAGGGCCTGCATACCGTGCAGGTCCGCCTCGTCGAACATCTGCATCCAACTCGGCGGCGGCACATCGCCCTTGTCGGAGACGAAGAGCTCCTCCGCCTGACCGAGCGTACGACGCATCGCCTGGCCCTTGCCCATGGACGCCTGTGCCCAGGCCTCGATGGTGTAGAGCATCGCCTTAGTGCGCGGCAACACCTGGTCACCGGAACCGGACTTGGCGAGCTTCATCAGGTCGAGCGCCTCGCCGGGCGCACCGAGGTGGATCTTCTGGCGGGCGGCCCGCGACAGGGCCTCGCCGGCCCGCGGCCGGTCCCCGCCCTCGCGCGCGGCGTGCGCGGCGATGACGAAGTACTTCTGGGCGGTGGGTTCCAGGCCGACGTCGTGGGACATCCAGCCCGCGAGGACGGCGAGATTGGCGGCGACGCCCCACAGGCGCCGCTGCAGATGGTCGGGGTGGCGGTAGGAGAGCATTCCGCCGACTTCGTTGAGCTGGCCCACGACCGCCTTGCGCTGCAACCCGCCGCCGCGCGAGGCGTCCCAGGCGCGGAACACCTCGACCGAGCGCTCGAGTTCCTCGATCTCCTGGGACCCGATGGGGGCCGCTTCGTAGCGGTCGGACCCGGCAGCGTCGGCGCCTGCCGGAGGGGACAGCGGATCGTTGGCCCTGGGGGCATCGGCCACGAGGGCCGGGTCGGTGTGCAGCCAGTCGTGCATGGCGCTGCTGAGTGCGGAGCCTGCGGCGAGCGCGGCACCCGCGCCCACCAAGCCGCGTCGGTTGAGCATGAGGTCCATTCCCGTGAATTCGGTGAGGACCGCCGCTGTCCGCCCGGGCGCCCACGGCACTCCGTCGGGGCCTTGTTCTTCCAAGCCGCCGCCTTGCCGTTTCCCTACGCGCCCGTGTCGGACGAGACCGAGGTCCTCGATGGTCACGACACGGCCGAGTCGCTCGGTGAACAGCGCCGCCAGCACCCTCGGCACCGGATCGCGCGGGATCTCTCCCGTGTCGATCCACCGCCGCACCCGCGAGGTGTCGGTCGCCAGCTGTGCGTGGCCCATGGCCGCCGCCTGCCGGTTGACCATCCTCGCGAGCTCGCCCTTGGACCAGCCGGCCAGGCCGAACAGGTCGTTCAGACGGGTGTTGGGTTGTCCGTTCACGTAAGCCCCCAGGTTCTCGGCTGAAATTGACAGTAGCCCTCTGTCAGTTGCAGGGCGACTATTCGCCAGGGTTCGCCAGGGTGCGCCAGCTGTTGTGCTCTTGGGCGCCTGGTGTCAGGTAGGAGTGCGCCACCCCGACCCGGTCGCCACAGGGCATTCCCCAGGGTGTACCGAATCGGCCGGGCCGGGACGGCGCAGGCACTCACTGGCACACGAAGGGATCTGTTTCGCCCATGTACGCAGCATCGTCCTCCGTGTCCGCCCCGCCCCGGCCGCTGCGCCCCGCCCGTCCGGCGGTCGGCGGAAGCGGCCCGTACCTCGACCCCGCGCGGCCCGCGGCTCCGACGCTGAACGGCATCGCCCGGCCGCGTCGCGCCCCGGGGCTCGGCACGCAACCGCTCAGCGGGAGACTCGACTTGTCCGGCCCTCAGGGCGCCCAGCTGCGCACGGCGATCGCGTCGGTGCACCGGATCTGCCCGGAGTTCCATCCGGTGCAGGTGTTGCGCCGTTCCCCGCGCTCCGTGCTCCTCGTCGGTACGACAGGGCGCAGCACCGCCGTCGCGAAGTGTCTACTCGACCCTGCTCCCGCCTACGCGGCGCGGATCCGGCACGAGATAGCCGCATACCGCTCGTTCGTCCGACACCGGCCCCCGGTGCGGGTGCCCCGGCTCATCGCCGCGGACCCCGACAACGGCACGCTGGTGATCGAGCGGATGCCCGGTCGGGTGGCGGCCCTGCAGCGCCACCCGGTCGAGGCACCGCCCCGGGCGGATGTGCGTGCCGCGCTCGGCGCGATCTGCCGGGTCAACCAGTGGCGGCCGCCGGCGGGCACCTTCGACGCACCGCTGGACTACGCGGCGCGGATCAACCGCTTCCATAACCTGGGCCTGCTCACGGACCGGGACATGGGTGACCTGCAGAAGCTGCTGCACGGGATCGCGCACACCGCGGGCCGCGGCGGCATGGGCCAGTTCTGCCACGGCGACGCCCTGTTGTCGAACGTGCTGCTGGCTCCCACCGGCCCGGTGCTCGTGGACTGGGAGCACGCGGGCTGGTACCTGCCGGGCTACGACCTGGCGACGCTCTGGTCCGTGCTCGGCGACGCTCCGGTGGCGCGGCGTCAGATCAGTCAGCTCGCGCAGTCCGGCGGGCCCGTGGCGCGCGACGCGTTCCTGGTCAACCTGATGCTCGTACTGACACGGGAGATCCGTACGTACGAGACGGCCGTGCAGCGTTCCCTGCACGAACAGACCCCGGCGGCACCGTCGGTTCAGGCCCACGCCGGTGCTGCGCCGTCCGGTGAGGAGCAGCGGCTGTTGCTGCGCCGCCTGCACGACGACTGCAATATGGCCCGCAAGGCGGTGCGAGCGGCAGTCGGCACTCGCTGACGGGGACGAAGATCCGCGGTGCGCCCGGAAGGAACAGGGCGCACCGCGGATCTTCGTATGTCCGCAGCCATGGGCATGGGCCGGAAATCCGGGGGAAACTCCGCTGTGCACCGCATGATTGACGGATCGTCGGCGGGCCGATAGCACTGAGCCATCATCGGCCCCGCAGGCACCGCGCAGCATCCCGAACCCGGCGTTCCCAGGAGGCACCCTTGTCCCGATTCTTGAGCGAAAGACGTTCCCGTGCCGGTGTGCGGATGGCGGGTGGCACCCTCGGAGTGGCGGCGCTGCTGCTGCCGTTGCTCGGCGCGGCGCCACCCGGCGTTTCGGCCGAGGCCCCGTCGGCCCGGCTGCAGGACGCGTTCGCTTCGGCGGCGGCCGAGTACCAGGTGCCGCAGAGCGTGCTCCTCGGTGTGTCGTATCTGCAGTCGCGATGGGACGCGCACGACGGGGCGCCGAGCGTCACCGGCGGCTACGGCCCCATGCACCTGACGGACGCGCGCACCGCGCTCGCGGACGCGACACGGCACAGCGAGGCGGCGGGCGACCCGCGCGGCGACGACTCACGGGCCCCGCTCAGGGCCTCGGATGCCGTCCCGAAGAACTCACAACTCCCGGCGCGGCTAAGGACGTTGCCGCGTGCGGCGCAGCTCACCGGCCTGTCCGCGGAGCAGCTGCGCGACGACTCGGCGGCGAATGTGCGGGGTGGCGCCGCCCTCCTCGCGGCCGCCCAGAAGAAGCTCGGCAAGCCGCTCAGCGACCGGCCCGCCGACTGGTACGGGGCGGTCGCGGCGTTCTCCGGCGCGGACGACGCCGCGACGGCCGGCACATACGCGAACGATGTGTTCGCGGTGATCCGCGACGGCGAGCGGCGCACCACGGACGCCGGCCAGGAGGTCACCCTCCGCGCCCGGCCGGACGCCGAACCGCAGGCCGCGCAGATCGAGAAGATGGGCCTGCGCAAGGCGGACGCGGGCGGGACCGAGTGCCCGAAGACCGTGTCGTGCGAGTGGATTCCGGCGCCGTACGAGGAGTTCGGCGACGGCGACTACGGCAACCACGATCTCGCGGACCGTCCGAAGGACCAGAGCATCGACTACATCGTCATCCATGACACGGAGGCGACGTGGGAGCAGACGCTCAAGCTGGTCCAGGACAAGACGTATCTGGCGTGGCACTACTCGCTGCGCTCGACGGACGGGCACATCGTGCAGTCCATCAAGAACAAGGACGTCGGCTGGCACGCGGGCAACTGGTACGTCAACGCGAAGTCGATCGGCCTGGAGCACGAGGGTTTCCTCGCGCAGCCGGACTCCTGGTACACGGAGGAGATGTACCGGTCCTCGTCGCGCCTGGTGAAGTACCTGTCGAAGAAGTACGGCATCCCGCTGGACCGGCAGCACATCCTGGGTCATGACACGGTGCCGGGCACGACGGCGTCCACCATCAAGTCGATGCACACGGACCCGGGCCCGTACTGGGACTGGTCGCACTACTTCGCCCTGATGGGCAAGCCGTTCCACCAGACGGCGGGGCCGAACGGTGGCCTGGTGACCGTCGCCCCCGAATTCGACGAGAACCAGCCGGAGTTCACCGGCTGCGAGAAGGCGGGCGTGGCCTGCGCACCGCACGGTTCGAGCGCCGTGCGTCTCTACTCGGAGCCCAGTGAGGACGCCCCGCTGATCAAGGACATCGGGCTGCGTCCGGGCGGCGAACCCTCGACGATCGACGTCAACGACATGGCGTCGCGGGCCTCTGCGGGCCAGCAGTACGCGGTCGCGGGCCGCGAGGGCGACTGGACGGCCATCTGGTACCTGGGCCAGAAGGCCTGGTTCAAGAACCCGTCCGCGCAGCCGACCGCCGTACCGGCCAAGGGACTTGTGGTCACGCCGAAGCCGGGCGCGAGCGAGGTCCCGGTGTACGGGCGGGCCTACCCGGAGAAGGAGGCCTACCCGTCGGGCATCACGCCGCAGGCGATCTCGCCGTTGCCGTACAAGCTGCTGTCGGGCCAGCGCTACGCGACGGGCGGGGCGACCAGGGGCGAGTACTTCTACTCCCCCACGTTCGACACCTCGTCGCACAAGGTGGTCAAGGGCAAGGACGTGTACTACGAGATCCAGTTCGGGCACCGCGTCGCGTATGTGCGGGCGGCGGATGTGCAGGTGCTGCCGTCGAAGGTCTCGTAGGACGCGGGTACTGACCCGTCGTGCTGCTCAGCCCTGCTGGAACAGCTCCGCCGGCAGCGGCTTGAGCAGCGCGTACAGGTCGTCCGTGATCGGGCGGTCCCAGGACGCGATGGTCACGAGCACGTTGTCACTGCGGTCGAACTGGACGCAGGAGATCCGCGTCTCGGAGAGCTTCAGGCGGCGCACCACGAGGAGGTTGTCGCCCTGCATCACCGGGACGTCCTCCACGTCGGTGACGGTGACTTCCTCGTCGTTCTCGAGAGCCACGAGGAGCTGGGCCACCTCGAAGGGGATCTCGCCGTCGTCCACCTCTCGGGCCGGGGAGCCCTCGGGCAGATTGCCGATGACCATCGCGGGGCCGCGGCCGCCGAACAGGTCGTAGCGCAGGAAGACACCCTGGCAGGTTCCGTCGGGGGCGGGCAGCAGACCGGCGCCCAGGTTGCCCGGCCAGTCGCCCGGATCCATGGCCAGGACGTCGAAGTCGGGACCCGCGGGGGTCGCAGCGCGGCGGCGGAGGAAGGACATGCCGCAATGGTACGTCCACGCTCCGCATGGATCGGGCTCGGGTCGTCCTGGTTGACGCGGCCGTTCTCGTTTCGCTGCGCCGAGGGCTGTACCCGCCGGTTCCGCCGTACGGAACGGCGGGCACAGCAGTGGCCTACTCTCCCAGTGCCGCCGCCAGCCCCTTCACATCCGTGCCCAGCTTGCGGTAGACGGACGACAGCAGGCGGACGACCGTGGACTCGTCCACGTGGAGGTCCCGCGCGATCTCCGAGGGGCACGAGCCGCGCGCCGCGCCGGACGCCGCCGCCCGCTCACGCGCGGTGAGCGTGTCCGTGACCGCGCCGTGCAGGGGCCTCGGCCGCAGGCCTGCCGCGGCCAGCTCGTCCCTGGCGTGCTGCGCCAGGCCGTCGGCGCCGCAACCGATCGCCGCGTCGAGCCCCCGGTAGAGGTGGTCCGCCGCCTCCTTGGAGCGGCCCTTGCGGCGTTGTTCCGTGCCGAGGGCGACGAGGGAGCAGGCCAGCTCGTAGCCCGCGGGTGAGCGCTCCAGGTGGGCGACGGACTCCTCCAGGAGCTTGGCGCGCTCGGTACCGGTGGAGACCTCGGCCACGATGCGCAGGGCCTGGCCCACGGCGGACGGCGCCCCGTAGTGCCGGGCCCGCTCGACGGCGTCCTCGGCGAGCGCCCGGGCCCGCTCGGGCGCGTCGGGCGCCTCGGCGCGGGCGAGGTGCAGCTGCCAGGGGCACCATGCGGGGTTGCGCATGCCGCGCGGGTCGAGGCGGCGGCCCGCCGCGGCGAGCTCCTCGACGGCGTCCTCGGTGCGGCCGAGCGCGAGGAGGAGCTCTCCGTACACGGTCTGTGCGTCGGGGAAGACGACGGCGGCGGGGAACGGTGGGCCGAAGGCGTGCTCGTCCGCCACCTCCTTGGCCTCGGGGGCCCGGCCGCGCGCGAGCAGCACCTCGACGAGGGTGCCGACGGCGTACCAGTGGGCGGGGGTGCCCGGCCCGACGCGTCGGGCGAGGCGCAGGCCCGCGCGCACGAAGTCCTCGGCCTCCGCGAGCCGCCCGCGCCGGTAGCGGATGTAGCCGAGGAGCGTGTACGCGAAGGAGAGGTGGGCGCCGCGCCAGCCCGCCTGCTCGAAGTCGGCGATGCCCTCGACGAAGAGTTCCTCGGTGCGGCCAGGCCGGTCAGCGTAGAGGAAGGCCATGGCGACGAGGACGGGGACCTCGAAGCCGCGGTCCTCGTCGGCGGCCCAGCGCAGTCCGCCGGCCAGGGCCCGCTCGGCGTGCTGGATCACCGTGTCGACGGGCTCGCCGCGCAGGGTGGCGTCCCAGGTGCGCAGGCCGATGAGGTAGCGCTCCGTGAGGTCGCGGCCGGTGAGTCGGTCGGCGAGTTTGGCGAGGCGTCGGGAGCGGGCCGGGGAGTCGGGTTCGTCGGCGCGGAAGGCGTCCCACATGAACTGTTCGGCTTGCATGCGCAGGCGTACGCGCGGGTCGTCGGTGACGCGGATCTCGCGGGCGAGGGTCTCGGAGGCCTCGGCAAGCCGGTCGGTGTGGGCGAGGACTTGGGAGAGGCGGTAGACGATGCCGTGGCGCAGGGCCGGGTCGGTGATGGGCTCCTCGAGGGCGGCGCGCAGATGGTTGACGGTGGTGGCGGGCTCGGTGAGCAGGGAGGCGCTGCCGAGTTCGTAGAGGACGGCGGCGCGGTCGTCGAAGGCCGGGGGTTCGCGCAGGGCGCGGGCGAGGTAGCGGCGGGCGGCGTCGGGGGCGCCCGCGCGGACGGTCTCGGCGGCTGCGGCGCGCAGCTGCCGTACGACCCACGCGTCGCCTTCGGGGTGGGTCTCGAGGAGGTGCCGGGCGGCGGCGATGGGGCCGAGGCCCGCGTCGAGGACGGTCCAGGCGGCCTGTCCGTGCAGGGCGACGCGGATGCCGCCGGGGATGGCGCGGGAGACGGCGGTGGCGATCAGAGGGTGGACGAATTCGAGCGAGTCCACGCCCTTGAGTACGCGCGCCGCCCTGAGCCGGTCGGTGGCGTCGGCGGCCTCTTCCGGGCCCAACCCGGCGACGTTCGCCGCGAGTTCGGGTGAGATCTCGGTGCCGAGCACGGCGCAGGCCCAGGCGTAGCGGACGGTGGAGGTGCCGAGGCGTTCGATGCGGGCGACGAGGCCGCTGCCCTTGGCCGCGGCGGCGAGGTCGCGCAGCAGGTGGGCGCCGGTCTCGGTGGGGACGAGGCCGCGGTCGCGGACCTTCGCGGTCAGCTCGACCGCTTCGAAGGGGTTGCCGGCGGTGACGGCCCAGCATTCGCGGCAGAACGCGTCGTCGGCATGGCCGCCGAGGGATTCGCGGACGAGTCCGGCGATGGCGGAGGCGCTGAGCGGTTCGAGTCCGAGGGCGCGCCGGCCGGAGCGGCCCGGCAGGCCGCGCAGGGCCTCGGCGTGGTCCGGGAGTTCTTCCGGGCGGTAGGCGACGACGAGCAGGAGCGGCAGTTCCTCGGCGCGTGGAGCGAACGCGGCGAGCCAGCTCAGGGATTCCGGGTCGGCCCAGTGGGCGTCGTCGAGGACGAGGACCATGGGGGCCTGCTGCACGGCGAGGTGGGTGAGCACCCAGTCGAGGCCGTCGCGCAGGCCCTGCGGGTCGGGCGGCGCGCCTTCGGTGGGGGCGCAGAGGCCGAGGGCGGGACCCACGATCGTGTACCAACTGCCCAGCGTGGCGCGGAGATCGGCGGCGGAGGCGCCCGCGAGGCGTGGCTGGAGGAGCTGGCGGGCGACGTGGAAGGCGACGCCCTGCTCCTGGTCGCCGCCGCGTGCGTACAGGACGGTGCAGCCCTTGGCGGAGGCCTTGCGGCGCACTTCGGCGAGGAGGCTGGTCTTGCCGAGTCCGGCGGTCGCGGCGACGGCGAGCAGCGCGCCGTGCGGCCGGTCCGGGGGCTCCCCGCCGCCCTGCGGGAGTCCGGTCAGCTCGTTCAACACCGCGTCCACGACGGCGAGTTCACTGTCCCGCTCGAACAGCTTCCGCCTGCCCCGGCCAGCGCTCCGCACCATGGCGCACCCCCACCCGCGGCACGGTCGCGCACCACGGTTTCCAGGCACCTCAGCGTACGCCGGGGCGCCCCCGCCGGAGCGTGATGCGGCATTCTCGGTACGAAAATCGGTGCGGTTCCGATGCGGTTTGCGGTTCCGGGGCGGTTAGGGTGCGGGTTCATGAACGGGACGGTGCTCGACCACTGGCGGGGCGACCTGGACGCCGTACCCGAGGAGGTGTGGCGGCATCCCGCACTTGAGGTGCTGCTGCTGGCCGACAACCGGCTCGCACACCTCTCCGAACGCATCGGCACGCTGACACGCCTGCACACCCTCGACCTCGGGCACAACCTGCTCACCTCGGTCCCGCCGGAACTCGGCGGCCTCACCGGCCTGAGCCGTTTCCTGTATCTGCACGACAACCGGCTCACCGAACTGCCGGAATCGCTCGGCGCCCTCGACCGGCTCGCGTATCTGAATGTCGGCGAGAACCGACTGACGGCGCTGCACTCCACGCTCGGCGCGATGACCGGCCTCGTGGAGCTGCGCGCTCAGCACAACCGGCTCGACGCGCTGCCGGACGGCATCGGCGGGCTCACCGCGCTCCGGGAGTTGTGGCTGCGCGGCAATCGGCTCTCCGTGCTCCCCGCGTCCTTTGGGGATCTGGCGGAGCTGCGGGAGGTGGAGTTGCGGGACAACGTGTTCGCCGTCGCGCCCGAGGCGTTGCGCGGTCTTCCTCGGCTGCGCCGGCTCGATCTGCGCGGCAATCGGCTGCGTGAGGTGCCGGGGTGGGTCGCGGAGCTGCCCTGCCTGGAGAAGCTCGATCTGCGCTGGAACGATGTGCGGCTCGCGCCCGGTCTGCTCGACGAGCTGGCCGGGCGCGGTTGTGTCGTGCTGCGCTGAGCGCGACGCGGCCGTCAGAGCTCAGTCGTCCTCGGGCGGGACCACCGCGACAGGGCCGGCCGCGTGCAGCAGGGCCGCGTGCGTGACCGATCCGAGCATCGGGGCGGGGCGGGTGAGGCGGCGGCGGTGGCGACCGACGACGACCAGTTCCGCGTCGCGCGAGTTCTCGACGAGATGGCCCGCCGCGTCGCCCGGCACCACCAAAGTCTCAACCTCAACTTTAGGGTGAGAGTCCCGTAGTTCCGTGAGAGTCTCATCGGCCACTCGAAGCGTGTCGCGCTCGGTCGCCTCCTGGTCGACGGCCGTGGGGGTGAAGTCCCCGTACGCCGTCCAGGCCAGGACCGGCCACGGATACGCGACGACGACCTGGAGCCGGGCGCCCGTACGGGCCGCGTGCGCGAACGCGAAGGTCAGCGCCGCATGGTCAGGCGCGTCCGCCTTGAGCCCGACCACGACGCGCGGCCCAGCCGTCACCTCCGCGTCGCCGTGCACCTCGCGCCCCGGCGGCGGCACCACGACGACCGGGCAGGTCGCGTCACGCGCCGTCGACACACTGTTCGAGCCGAGCACGAGGCCCGCGAAGCCGCCGCGCCCGCGCGAGCCGACGACAAGGAGTTGAGCCTCGGCGCTCATCTCGGACAGCACCACGGCCGGCAGACCGATCCGGCTGATGAACTCGAGCGGCGGCAGCCCCTCGCGCCCCTCCAGGTCCTTGCGCAGCTCCGCGAGCACCGTGTCGTTCTCGGGCTCCTCGTCGAAGTCCGCCACGAGCACCTCGGCCTGGAGGAACGGCGCGTACTGCTGCACATGTACGACGCGCAGCTCGGCGCCGCGCCGGACCGCCTCGGCGAGCGCCCATTCCAGGGCGCGGCGGCTGTCGTCGGAACCGTCCACCGCGGCGAGGACGGGCAGGTGGTGCGGTGTTGCCATGATCTCTTCGCCTCCGACACCGGGCGCGTCGCCGCGCCCTCATTGACCGGCTGTTCCTGTGGCCAGGCTCGCAAATGCCGGGGCCACAGGACAGGGCCGTTGGTCCCGTGTCGGAACCGCGTGAGCAAAGAGCCGCGAAAGCGGCTACGTGAGATCGAACTCGCCCTCTCGGGCACCGCTCACGAACGCCCCCCACTCGGCCGGCGTGAAGATCAGGGACGGGCTCTCTGGGTGTCCGCTGTTGCGCATCGCGATGAAGCCCTCGACAAAGGCGATCTGGACATCGCCCTGCCCCCCGCTGCTGGACCGCCAATCCGCTTTGCTGAGGTCCAGGTCCGGCTTCTCCCACCCCATGAGCGGGTGCTGGTCGATGGTGCTTTCGGCCACGTCCGTGCTCCTCCCGGTTCGTCGTCCGTGCGCCAGCCTAGCGATCGGTCCGTGCCGCGCACAGGCCGCGAAGGGGATGAAGGTCAACGCGCGTTCATCGGTTGGGTGGTTCGGCACCGACGAGCCACATGGAGAAGAACTGCGAGCCGCCTCCGTAGGCGTGCCCGAGGACCTTCCGCGCGCCGTCGACCTGGTGTTCTCCGGCCTGTCCGCGTACCTGGAGCGCCGCTTCGGCGAAGCGGATCATCCCGGAGGCGCCGATGGGGTTGGTCGACAGGACGCCGCCCGACATGTTGACGGGGAGGTCCCCGTCGAGTTCCGTGACGCCGGCTTCGGTGAGTTTCCAGCCCTCGCCCTCGTCCGCGAACCCGAGGTTCTCCAGCCACATCGGCTCGTACCAGGAGAACGGCACGTACATCTCGACGGCGTCGATCTCGCGGCGCGGGTCTGCAATTCCGGCCTGTCGGTACACGTCGGCGGCGCAGTCCTTGCCGGCCTGCGGGGAGACGAAGTCCTTGCCCGCGTGGAGGGTCGGTTCGCTGCGCATGGCGCCGCCGTGCATCCAGGCCGGCGGCTTCGACGAGCGGGCCGCCCCCGCGCGGTCGGTGAGGACCATCGCGCAGGCGCCGTCGGACGAGGGGCAGGTCTCGGAGTAGCGGATGGGGTCCCAGAGCATCGGCGAGGCCTGGACCTTCTCCAGGGTGATGTCGTGCTCGTGAAGGTGTGCGTACGGGTTCTTCAGCGCGTTGCGGCGGTCCTTGTAGGCGACGACGGAGCCGACGGTGTCGGGAGCCCCGGTGCGTCGCATGTAGGCACGCACGTGCGGAGCGAAGAAGCCGCCTGCGCCCGCGAGCAGCGGCTGCTGGAACGGGATGGGCAGCGAGAGCCCCCACATCGCGTTGGATTCCGACTGCTTTTCGAAGGCGAGGGTGAGTACGGTGCCGTGGACGCGGGCCGCGACGAGGTTGGCGGCGACGAGCGCCGTGGACCCGCCCACGGATCCCGCGGTGTGTACGCGGAGCATCGGCTTGCCGACGGCGCCGAGCGCGTCCGCGAGGTACAGCTCCGGCATCATGACGCCCTCGAAGAAGTCGGGCGCCTTGCCGATGACGACGGCGTCGATGTCGGCCCAGGTCAACTCGGCGTCTTCCAGGGCCCGTTGGGCAGCCTCGCGGACGAGGCCCGCGATCGACACGTCCCGGCGGGCGGCGACGTGCTTGGTCTGCCCGATCCCGACGACCGCTACCGGCTCCTTGGACACGGCCTTGCTCATCGCTGGTCCTCCCCTTCGAGTACGGCGACCAGGTTCTGCTGGAGGCAGGGCCCGGAGGTGGCGTGGGCGAGGGCGCGCCGGGAGTTCCCGCCGTGGATGCGGGCGGCGGCCTCGCCGATGCGGATGAGCCCGGCGGCCATCACCGGGTTGGCGGCGAGCGCGCCGCCGGACGGGTTCACGTCGACGTCGCCGCCGAGGCTCAGGGCGCGACGCAGGACGACTTCCTGCGAGGTGAACGGGGCGTGCAACTCGGCGGTGTCCACGGGCCGTTCGAAGGCCCCGGCGTTCTCGGCGGCGAGCCGCGTGGAGGGCGAGTCGGTGAGGTCGCGCACCCCGAGGCTGTGCGCCTCGATGCGGTGGTCGATGCCGCGGATCCAGGCGGGCCGCTCGCACAGTTCCCTGGCGCGGTCGCCCGCGGCGAGGATCACGGCCGCGGCGCCGTCCCCGATCGGCGGGCAGTCCCCGGTCCGCAGCGGATTTACGACGTAATCGCCGTGCGGCACGCTCCCGCGCAGCTGGGCGTGCGGATTGCCCGTGGCGGACTCCCGGCTGCGGGCGGCGACCCCGGCGAGCGCGGGCTCGTCGGTGTGTCCCCCGTCGATCAGCGCCTGCGCCTGGAGGGCGGCGAGCGCGACGGAGTCGGGCCACAGCGGGGCGACGTAGTACGGGTCGAGCTGACGCGTCAGGACGTCACGTACGGAGCCCGGTGAGGACTTCCCGTACGCGTAGACGAGCGCGGTGTCGGCCTCGCCGGTCAGCAGCTTGGTCCACGCCTCGTACAGGGCCCACGCGCCGTCCATCTCGACGTGGGACTCGGAGATCGGCGGCCAGGCGCCGACGCCGTCGAGTGCCATGGTGAACGAGAAGGCGCGCCCGGCGAGGTAGTCGCTCGATCCCGAGCAGGTGAACCCGATGTCACTGGTCTTCAGGCCCGTGGCGTCGAGGACCTGGTGCAGGACGGGCATCAGCATCTCGACTTCCGACTGTTCGTCGGAGGTACGTGTGTGGTCGGTCTGCCCGAAGGCGACGACGGCGATGTCCCGGATCGGCGGCCGCATCAGATCATCTCCTTGTACGTCTCGTAATCGGCGTCGGGTTCACCGGTGGGCCGGTAGTGGTCCGGGTAGCGCCCGCCCTCCGTCCACACGGGCTCGACGCGCAGACCCATGCGCACCTGGTCGTACGGGATGCCCCCGATGCGGCCGTGCAGGGCGAGGTCGGCGCCGTCGAGGGCGATGTGGGCATAGACGTACGGGACTTCGATGTCGAGGTTCTTCGCCTTGATGTTCACGATGCAGTACGTGGTGACGGTGCCGCCGGGCCCGACCTCGACCGCTTCCTCGGTGGCGACGCCGCAGGTGGGGCAGGCGCCGCGCGGCGGGATGTAGACCTTGCGGCAGGAGGGGCAGCGCTCACCGACGGTGCGGCGCTCGGCCAGGGCGTTGATGTATCGGGTCTGGGCGCCGCCCGGGCTGTAGGTGTAGTCGAGGCGGGCGGGGGCGACGATGCCGGTGACGGCGTCCTCGAACTCGCCGCTGTGCGGCACCGGTTGGGAGGGCGCGTCGTCACCCTCGTACGGCTCGAAGCACGCGATGTCCGTGATGGCGCCCTCGCGCTCCTCGGCCCAGCGGACGCGCACACGCATGCCGGAGTGCACGGCGTCGGGACCCGGGGCGTCGAGGGCGTGCAGCAGGGCGGTGTCGGCGCCGTCCAGCTGCACCAGGACCCAGGCGAAGGGGGTGTCGAGGGGCTGGCCGCGCCGCGGCTCGGGGTTCCAGGCCCAGGTGGTGACGGTGCCGGTGGCGCCGACCTCGACGAGGTCGCGGATCTCCTCGGCGGTCACGGGGTCGTACTCGACCGGCGGCACCAGGACCTTCCCGTCGCCGGTCCGCACGCCGAGGACGGTGCGGTCGCGCAGACCACTGAGGAAGGCGGACTGGACGGGGCCGAGGGAGCGGGTGAACGGGAACTCCACGACCAACGGCGCGCGCAGCACCTCCGGTTGGGCGGTGGATGTCATGAGGCCTCCTTGACGTATGGGCGTACGGGACGGAATGGCACGGCTAGGGTCCTTCTGACGGATCAGGCTGGATGCGGGCGGCCGTGAATGTTCGGTGCCGGTGAGCGGGGTAATGGGGCCTCCCCTGCTCGAGCGAAGCCGAGAGCTTGGGGAAGCGTGCAGCTGCAAGGCGGAGGAGGGCGACAACGCGGAGCGTTGGCAACCGACGACAACGCCGCAGATGTGCGTGCCAGGGCACGCGACTCCGGCAAGATCCGCCAGAAGGGCCCTAGGGGCCTCACTCGCGCCGGAACTCGGCGGGCCGCTTCTCCGCGAACGCGCGGGCGCCTTCCTTCGCGTCGGCGGTGTCGAAGATGGGCCAGCCGCGCTTCAACTCCGAGGCGAGACCGTCCGTTTCGGTCATCTCGGCGGTTTCGTAGACGGACGCCTTGACCGCCTCGACGGCCAACGGGCCGCACGCGTTGATCTGTTCGGCGATCTCCAGCGCCACGTCCAGCGCGGTGCCGTCGGGCACCACACGCCCGACGAGCCCGATCGCCGCGGCCTCCGGCGCCGGGTAGGGCCGCCCGGTCAGCAGCATCTCCAGGGCGTGGGTACGGGGAACCTGGCGCGGCAGCCGCACCGTCGAGCCACCGATGGGGAACAGGCCGCGCTTGACCTCGAAGAGCCCGAACGTCGCCGACTCCCCCGCCACCCGGATGTCCGTGCCCTGGAGGATCTCGGTGCCGCCCGCGACGCAGTGTCCCTCGACGGCCGCGATGACGGGTTTGCGCGGCCGGTGGTGGCGCAGCATCGCCTTCCAGTGCAGGTCGGGGTCGGCCTTGAGCCGGTCCCGGTAGTGCTCGCCCTCCATCCCCTTGCCCGCGAGGGCCTTGAGGTCCATGCCGGCGCAGAACGCACCGCCCGCCCCGGTGAGCACGATGGAGCGGATCGAGTCGTCCGCGTCGGCCTCCAGCCACCCGTCGTAGAGGCCGACGAGCATCGGCAGGGACAGCGCGTTCTTGGCCTCCGGCCTGTTGAGCGTCAGTACGAGCGTGGCGCCCTCGCGCCGGACGTCGAGATGTTCGGTCCCACCCATGAGGGGTCCTCCAGTCAGCCGCAGCCTCGGACCTGGAACAGGTTGCAGTAGGGCACGTGCCAGTTCAAGAGTTTTCTGACACTCAGTCAGTTTTCTTGTGCGGAGGCCCTTCCCCCTTACTCCCGGTTCTGTTCTGATGACGGCCAGAAGGCGCCCGGGAGACATCCGGCCCTGGATCATCTGGATCAGGAGGAGCGCGGTGGAGTACAACCTTGCCGACCTGTTCGAGTCGGTCGTCGACGTGGTCCCCGACCGCGAGGCGCTCGTCTACGTGGATCATCCCGGTACGGGCGCGGAGCGCCGGCTCACGTACGCCCAGCTGGACGCGGCGGCCAACCGGGTCGCACACCACCTGATCGCGGCCGGGATACGCCCCGGCGAGCACGTGGGCCTGCACCTCTACAACGGCATCGAGTACCTGCAGACGGCGCTCGGCTGCGTCAAGGCGCGGGCCGTCCCGGTGAATGTGAACTACCGGTACGTGGAGGAGGAGTTGGCCTACCTCTACCAGGACGCGGATCTCACGGCCCTCGTCTTCGACACGGAGTTCACGCCGCGCGTGGCGGCGGCGCTGCCGCGCGCCGAGAAGCTGCGTCACCTGGTGCGCGTAGGCGCCCCCGAGGCGGACGCGCCGCCGCTGAAGGCGGTGGACTTCGAGGAGGCGACCGCGCAGTCCTCCCCCGAACGCGGCTTCGCGCCGCGCTCCCCCGACGACCAGTTCATCATCTACACCGGCGGCACCACGGGCATGCCGAAGGGTGTGATGTGGCGCCAGGAGGACCTGTTCTTCGCGGGCCTCGGCGGCGGGGCACCCACGGGCGAGCCCGTGTCACGGCCGGAGGAGCTGGCCGAGCGCGTGGCGGCGGGCGGCGACGGCATCACCTTCTTCCCCACTCCCCCGCTGATGCACGGCACATCGACCCTCACGGCCTTCATCGGCTTCAACTTCGGCCAACGCGTCGTCATCCACCGCAAGTTCGCCCCTGAGGACGTGCTGCGCACCATCGAGAAGGAGAAGGTGACGAGCGTGTCCCTCGTGGGCGACGCGATGCTGCGCCCGCTCATCGACGCGCTGAAGGGGCCACTGAAGGGCACGGACTGCTCGTCGATGTTCAGCGTCTCGTCCTCGGGCGCGATCATGTCGGACACGGTGCGCGCCCAGTTCCAGGAGCTGGTGCCGAACACCATGCTGCTCAACAACTTCGGCTCGTCCGAGTCCGGCTTCAACGGCACGGCGACGGCCGGCTCGGGCGCGGGCGCCGGCTTCCATGTCCGGGTCAACTCCCGTACGCAGGTGGTGGACCCGATCACGTACGAGCCGGTCGCGGTCGGCGAGGTGGGGCGGATCGCGCAGCGCGGGCACGTACCGCTCGGCTACTACAACGACCCCGCGAAGACCGCCGAGACGTTCTTCCAGAAGGGCGACGAGCGCTGGGTACTGCTCGGTGACATGGCGACGGTCGACGAGCAGGGCATCGTCACGGTCCTCGGGCGCGGCTCGCAGTGCATCAACACGGGCGGCGAGAAGGTGTACCCGGAGGAGGTCGAGCAGGCACTCAAGTCCCACCCGGACATCTACGACGCGCTGGTGGCCGGCGTGCCGGACGAGAAGTGGGGCAACCATGTGGCGGCCGTCGTCCAACTCATGGCCGGGGCGGACCCGCTGACCCTGGACACCGTCCAGACGCACTGCCGCAGCCACCTCGCCGGTTACAAGATCCCCCGCCAGCTGGTGGTGACGGACACCATCCAGCGCTCGCCGAGCGGCAAGGCGGACTACCGGTGGGCGCGGTCGGTGGCGGCGGAGGGGAACGCGTAGGCCCCCTCCGCACCCCCTCCGCAAGGGGGCTCAGTCGAGGCAGAACTCGTTGCCCTCGATGTCCTGCAGCGTGATGCAGGACTCGTTCTCCTCGTCGGCGCGCTGCGTCAGGACGTGCGTCGCGCCGAGCTTGTACAGGCGCTCGGCCTCGGCTTCGAGCACCGCGAGCCGCTCGTCGCCGACGAGGCCGACCCCGGCCCGCACGTCGACGTGCACCCGGTTCTTGACGACCTTCCCCTCCGGAACGCGCTGGAAGAAGAAGCGGGGCCCCTCGCCCTGGGGGTCGGCGCAGGCGGACCACGCCTCGTCCTCGTCGGCCCCGGGCGGCATGACGTATCCGAGTACCTCGCACCAGAAACGGGCGACCCGCACGGGCTCCGCGCAGTCGAAGGTGATCTGGACCTTCTTGATCGATGTCATCGGCGCACCATAGCAAGGGCGTTCCTTGGCACGGTCGGATTTATCTCGGTTGCCCGGCCGTCGCCCCGGTGCTGAAGTTCGCGCATGAATCACGCAACGGTCAGGGACCTGTTCGATCAGCAGATGCGGCGCGAGGCGGGGCCCGACGAGCCCGGGGCGCGGGTCGAGCGCGTCGGCGCCGTCGTGCGCCATGTCGGCCCGGCGGCGGGGTGGAACGGGGTGCTGTGGTCGGGCCTCGACGAGGATTCCGCCGACGCGGCGATCGCCGAACAGGTCGACTTCTTCGGCGAGTTGGGCCGGAGTTTCGAGTGGAAGACGTACGCGCACGACCGCCCCTCCGACCTTCCCGACCGGCTCAAGGCCGCCGGGTTCGTACCGGAGGAGCCGGAGACGCTGCTCGTCGCGGAGACGGCCGCGCTACCTGTCGACACCGCGCCGCCCGAAGGGATCCGGCTGCTCCCGGTCACCGATGAGGAGCAGGTCGAGCTGGTGGAGCGGGTGCACGAGCTGGCCTTCGACTCCGGCCGCTCGGTCATCGGCCACCAGCTTCGGACCCAGCTGGCCCAGGACCCGGACACGGTCCCCGCGGTCGTGGCGCTGCACGGCGACGAGCCGGTGAGCGCCGCCCGCATGGAGCTGCATCCGGGGACGGCCTTCGCGAGCCTGTGGGGCGGCGGCACGGTGCCCGAGTGGCGTGGTCGCGGGATCTACCGCTCGCTCGTCGCGTTCCGCGTCCGCATCGCCGCCGAGCGCGGATTCGCGTACGTCCAGGTGGACGCGACGCCGTACAGCCGGCCGATCCTGGAGCGCCTGGGGTTCGTGGCGCTCGGGACCACCACGCCGTACGTCTGGGAGCCCCCGGCCACCCGCTGACACCGGAACCGGAGCGTCGCATGTCTTGACGACTGCGGTCACTCCTTGAATTACTGATCGACAGCAGGGCAACCGAATGATCGGTCGGGAGTTTCGGGAGAGCGTGCGATGGCGTCGATGGCGACGGACTGGCGGGACGAGGGAGAGCGGCTCGGCGCGGACGAGCTGCGCGCGCTGCAGCTGGAGCGGCTGCGCTCGACGCTGCACCGGGTGTACGAGCGGGTGCCGTTCTACCGGGAGGCGTTCGACAAGGCGGGGGTGCGGCCCGAGGACTGCCGCACGCTGGCGGACCTGGGGCGCTTCCCGTTCACGACCAAGGCGGACCTGCGGGACAACTATCCCTTCGGGATGTTCGCCGTGGAGCAGAGCGAGGTGCGGCGGCTGCACGCGTCGAGCGGCACGACGGGGCTGCCCACGGTCGTCGGGTACACCGAGGCCGATCTGTCGATGTGGTCGGACATGGTGGCGCGGGCGATCCGCGCGGCGGGCGGCAGGCCGGGGCACAAGGTCCATGTGGCGTACGGGTACGGCCTGTTCACCGGCGGTCTCGGCGCGCACTACGGGGCGGAGCGGCTCGGGTGCACGGTGATTCCGGCGTCCGGTGGCATGACGTCGCGCCAGGTGCGGCTGATCCTGGACCTGAAGCCCGAGATCATCATGGTGACGCCCTCGTACATGCTCACGCTCCTCGACGAGTTCGAGCGCCAGGGCGTCGATCCGCGCACCAGCTCTCTGAAGATCGGGATCTTCGGCGCGGAGCCGTGGACCGAGGAGATGCGGCGTGAGATCGAGGAGCGGGCGGGGATCGACGCGGTCGACATCTACGGTCTGTCGGAGGTCATGGGCCCTGGCGTGGCTCAAGAAGCCGTGGAGACCAAGGACGGGCTGCACATCTGGGAGGACCAGTTCTACCCGGAGATCGTCGACCCGATCACGGGTGAGGTGCTGCCGGAGGGCGAGCACGGCGAACTGGTCTTCACCTCGCTGACCAAGCAGGCGATGCCGGTGGTCCGGTACCGGACGCGGGACCTGACGCGGCTGCTGCCGGGGACGGCGCGGCCGGCGTTCCGGCGCATGGAGAAGATCACCGGGCGCAGTGACGACATGGTGATCCTGCGGGGCGTGAACCTGTTCCCCACGCAGGTCGAGGAGATCGTGCTGCGCACGCCCGGCGTCGCTCCGCACTTCCAGCTCCGCCTCACCCGCGAGGGCCGCATGGACGCGCTCACCGTGCGCGCCGAGGCCCGGCCCGACGCGACGTCTCAGGAGCGGGAGGCTGCGGCACGCGCCATCGCGGCCGGGATGAAGGACGGGGTGGGGGTGTCGGTGGCCGTGGAGATCGTGGAGCCGGAGTCGCTGGAGCGGTCAGTGGGGAAGATCAGGCGGATCGTGGACGAGCGGAAGTCCTGAGCGGGCCTGCGCCACTCCCCCGCTCCGTCACGCGAACCGGTCCCGCAGCTCCCGCTTGAGGATCTTGCCGGAGGCGTTCCGTGGGAGTTCGTCCACGAAGACGATCCTCTTGGGTGCCTTGAAGTGGGCGAGCTGCTCGCGCGCGTGGGCGATCAGGTCCTCCTCCGTGACGTCCGCGGACCGCACCACGACCGCCGTGACCGCCTCGATCCAGCGCTCGTCGGGCAGTCCGACGACGGCGGTCTCTGCGACGGCCGGGTGGGTGTAGAGGGCGTCCTCGACCTGGCGTGAGGCGACGAGCACGCCGCCGGAGTTGATGACGTCCTTCACCCGGTCGACGACGGTGAAGTAGCCCTCGCTGTCGCGCACCGCGAGGTCTCCGGACCTGAACCAGCCGTCCCGGAAGGCCTGTTCGGTCTCCTCCGGCTTGTCCCAGTAGCCGTCGCACAGTTGCGGGGAGCGGTAGACGACCTCGCCGGGCGTGCCGTCGGGCACGTCCTTGCCCTCGTCGTCGACGACCTTCGCCTCGACAAACAGCACCGGACGCCCGCACGAGTCCATCCGCCCCTCGTGCTCGTCGGGCCCGAGGACGGTGGCGAGCGGACCGATCTCGCTCTGCCCGAAGCAGTTGTAGAAGGCGAGTCCCGGCAGCCGGGCCCGCAGCCGTTCGAGCACCGGGACCGGCATGATCGAGGCTCCGTAGTACGCCTTGCGCAGCCCGCTCAGGTCGCGGGCGGCGAACTCGGGGTGCTGGGAGAGCCCGATCCACACCGTCGGCGGCGCGAACAGGCTGTCCGCGTCCCCCGCCTCCACGAGGTCAAAGACCCGGTCGGCGGCCGGCGCGTCGAGGATCGTGTTGGTGGCGCCCACCGCCAGGTACGGCAGCAGGAACACGTGCATCTGCGCCGAGTGGTACAGCGGCAGCGCGTGCACCGGCCGGTCCGTCTCCTTGAGGTCGAGCGCGTGGATGGCGCTCACGTACTCGTGGACGAGCGCGCGGTGCGTCATCCGGGCGCCCTTGGGCAGTGCGGTGGTCCCGGACGTGTAGAGGAGCTGCGCCAGGTCGTCGGCGCCCGGAGACTCTCCGTCGTACGGCGCGCTAGCCGCGAGCCGCGTGAGCAGTGCCTCGTCCGCGTCGCGCAGCGGCAGCACCGGTACGTCGCCGGGGAGCCGGTCCGCGATGCCGGGGTCGGCGAGGACGAGCGAGGCGCCGGACTGCCGCACGATGTACGCGAGGTCGTCGCCGGTCAGATTCTGGTTGACCGGGACGTGCACGAGCCCGGCGCGGGTGCAGGCCAGAAAGCCGATCAGGTACGCGTCCGAGTTGTGCCCGTAGGCGCCGACCCGGTCGCCCGGCGCGAGGCCCTCGCCGCGCAGGACCCCGGCCGCGCGGGACACGGCGTCGTCCAGCTCCCCGTACGTCCATGAGCGCGGCCCGTAGCGCAGGGCGACGCGCTCCGGGGTGCGGCGCGCGCTGCGGCGCAGGACTCCGTCGACGGTGCTGCTGGCGGCCTCGGAATGGGGCCTCCCCTGCTCGAGCGGAGCCGAGAGCTTGGGGAAAGGTGACCTCGTCATGGCGTGATCCTGTGTGGTGACGGGCGCGGGGTCAAGGCGGCGGATGCCGCGGGTCGACGACCGAGGCGGTGCATCCGATCCGGCCGTTCGGAGCGAAGGGAGGAGTGAGGCAGCGGGTTCCACCTCGCCCGCTGATCCCCTTCGCCGCTGACCCCGGGTGCCTGCTCGCCTCGGTGTCAGCGGCCCTCATCGCCGGCCTGCCGGTACCGGTCATGGCCAGCCTGCCGGTACCGGACATGCCCGGTCTCGGCTCAGGGCGAACTTCCCGTGCGGGCTCCGCTCCCGCCGACCTCTCCGCACCGGACATACCCGTTGGTACGCTCAGCGCTCTCACGCAGCTCAACCACCTCAGCCCGCACTGCAGTTGGGAGCACGATGCGCACTCGTCCGGGACACAGACGCCTCGCGGCCCTCGGGGTCGCCCTGTTGACCGCGCTCAGCGGCACCGCCTCGGTGTCGTCCGCCGCGGCCGACCGTGACACACATCCGCACGGCGGTGGCCTGTCCGCCACCATCCGCTACACCGAGTACGGGATCCCGCACATCGCCGCCAAGGACTACGCGAACCTCGGTTTCGGCACGGGGTGGGCGCAGGCCGCCGACCAGGTGTGCACACTCGCCGACGGGTTCGTGACGCTGCGCGGCGAGCGTTCGCGCGTCTTCGGGCCCGACGCGGCGCCCGACGGCTCGCTGTCGTCGGCGACCAAGAACCTCTCAAGTGACCTGTACTTCAAGGGTGTTCGCGAGGCGCACACCGTGGAGAAGCTGCTCGATGTCCCCGCGCCCGCGGGCCCGAGCCGCGACGTGAAGGACTCGATGCGGGGCTGGGCCGCCGGGTACAACGCGTGGCTGAAGCAGAACCGGATCACCGACCCGGCGTGCAAGGGCGCGGACTGGGTGAAGCCGGTGACCTCGCTCGACGTGGCGACGCGCGGCTTCGCGATCGCGGTACTCGGCGGGCAGGGGCGCGCGATCGAGGGCATCACGGCCGCGCAGCCGCCGACCTCCGGTGCCGCGCGGACCGGGCCGGACAAGGCCGATACCGCCCGCGCCGCCCGCGAGTTGTTCGCGCAGGACGACTCCGACATGGGCTCGAACGCGGTCGCGTTCAGCGGCGCGGCGACGGCGAACAAGCGGGGCCTGCTGCTCGGCAACCCGCACTACCCGTGGCAGGGCGGCCGCCGCTTCTGGCAGTCGCAGCAGACGATCCCGGGCGAACTCAACGTCATGGGCGGCTCGTTGCTCGGCACGACCGGGATCTCCATCGGGCACAACGCGAACATCGCGTGGAGCCACACGGTCGCGACGGGCGTCACGCTCAACCTCCACCAGCTCACCCTCGACCCCTCAGACCCGACGACGTACGTGGTCGACGGCAAGAAGGAGAGGATGACGAAGCGGTCCGTGAGCGTGCCCGTCAAGGGCGGCGACGACGTGACCCGCACCCAGTGGTGGACCCGCTACGGCCCCGTCGTCACGAACCTCGGCGCCCAGCTCCCGCTCCCCTGGACCGCGACGACGGCCTACGCCCTGAACGACCCGAACGCGGTCAACCTGCGCGCCTCCGACACCGCGCTCGGCTTCAGCAAGGCCCGCTCGACCGCCGACATCCGCACGTCGCTGCGCCGCACACAGGGCCTGCCGTGGGTGAACACGATCGCCGCGGACTCCTCGGGCCACTCGCTGTTCACGCAGTCGCAGGTGCTGCCGAGGATCACCGACGAGCTGGCGGGCCGCTGTTCGACGCCGCTCGGCAAGTCGACGTATCCGGCCTCGGGTGTTGCCATCCTCGATGGTTCGAAGAGCGACTGTGGGCTGGGCAGGGACAAGGACGCCGTGCAGCCGGGCATCTTCGGCCCGTCGAAGATGCCGGTCCTCAAGGACGCCCCGTACGCGGAGAACTCCAACGACAGCGCCTGGCTCGCCAATGCGGACCACCCGATCACCGGCTACGAGCGGGTCTTCGGGAACGTCGGAACGCAGCGTTCGATGCGGACGCGCGGCGCCGTCGAGGACGTCGCGGGGATGGCGGACAAGGGCGGTCTGACGGTCGCGGATCTGCAGCGGCAGCAGTTCGCCGACCGGGTGCCCGCCGCCGATCCGACGGCCGCCGACACCGCGAAGGCGTGCGCGGCCCTGCCCGGCGACTCGGCAACGGGCAGCGACGGCAAGCCGGTTGACGTCTCTCAGGCCTGTGACGTGATCGGCGCGTGGGACCGCACCATGAACACCGACAGCCGGGGCGCCCTGCTCTTCGACCGGTTCTGGCGGAAGCTGACGGCGGCGGTACCCGCGGCCCAGCTGTGGAAGGTGCCGTTCTCCGCGGCGGATCCGGTGCGTACGCCGAACACACTGAACACGCAGGCGCCCGGCTTCGCCACGGCGCTCGCCGACGCGGTGGCCGAACTCAAGGCCGCGAGAATCCCGTTGGACGCCAAGCTCGGCGACCACCAGTTCGTGACACGCGGCGGCGAGCGCATCCCGGTGCACGGCGGCACGGAGTCGCTCGGCGTGTGGAACAAGGTCGAGCCGGTGTGGAACGCCGCGGGCGGCGGCTACACCGACGTCACGACCGGGTCGAGCTACATCCAGGCGGTCGGCTGGGACGGCGGGCGCTGCCCGGTGGCGCGCACCCTCCTCACGTACTCCCAGTCGTCGAACCCGAACTCGCCGCACTACAGCGACCAGACCCACCTCTTCTCAAAGAAGAAGTGGGTCACGGAGCGCTTCTGCGAGAAGGACATCCTCAGGTCGCCCGCACTGAAGGTGGTGCGGGTGCGCGACTGACGGACGCCCCCCAGGACCAGGGCGGTCTCAGACCGCCCTGGTCCGTCCCTCCCAGTACGGGTCCCGCAGGCGCCGCTTGTAGAGCTTGCCGTTGGGGTCGCGGGGCATCGTCTCGATGAAGTCGACGCTCTTGGGCCGCTTGTAGCCCGCGAGTTGGGTCTCGCAGTGGGCGAGGATCTCGGCCGCGAGCGCGTCACCGGCGGTTCGGCCCTCCGCGACCTCGACGACCGCCTTGACCTCCTCGCCCCAGTCGTCGTGCGGGATACCGAAGGCAGCCGCGTCGGCGACGGCGGGGTGTGTCAGGAGCGCGGACTCGATCTCGGCGGGGTAGATGTTGACCCCGCCCGAGATGATCATGTCGATCTTGCGGTCCCGCAGGAAGAGATAGCCGTCCTCGTCGATCACCCCGAGGTCACCGACGGTGAAGAAGTCGCCGATGCGGTTCTTCTTCGTCTTGCCCTCGTCCTTGTGATACGAGAATCCGCCGGTGTTCATCTTGAGGTAGACGGTGCCGAGTTCACCGGCCGGCAGCTTGCTGCCGTCGTCGTCATAGATCGCCAACTCGCTGATGGGCCAGGGCTTTCCGACGGTTCCCGGCTTCTTCAGCCAGTCCTCGGCCGTCGCGAACGCACCGCCGCCCTCACTCGCCGCGTAGTACTCCTCGACGCACATCCCCCACCAGTCGATCATGGCGCGTTTGACGTGGTCGGGGCACGGCGCGGCGCCGTGGATCGCGTGCCGCATGGACGTGACGTCGTAGCGGTCCTTGACCTCCTGCGGGAGCGCGAGCAGCCGGTGGAACTGGGTCGGCACCATGTGCGTGTGCGTGCACTTGTGGGTGTCGATGAGGCGGAGCATCTCCTCGGGCGTCCACTTGTCCATCAGGACGAGCGTGTGCCCGATGTGCAGGGACGCTCCCGCGAACTGGAGGACCGCCGTGTGGTAGAGCGGCGAGCAGACCAGGTGGACGTTGTCGTCGTACGGCTTGACGCCGAAGATGCCGAGGAACCCGCCGAGGTACGACTCCTCGGGGAGTTTTCCGGACAGCGGGCGGCGGATGCCGCGGGGGCGGCCCGTCGTCCCGGACGTGTAGTTCATGACCCAGCCGAGCGTGCGCTCCTCGGGCGCCGACTCGCTCTGCCCGTCGAGGAGTTCGGCGTACGGGCGGAAGCTCGCGACGTCCCCGACCGCGTACCGGTGGCTGTCGGGCAGGCCCGCCTCGTCGGCGGCGGACCTCGCCGCGTCGGCGAACCGCTCGTGCGCGATCAGCACCTTGGCGCCCGAGTCGGAGACGATCCAGGCGATCTCCGGCCCCACGAGGTGGTGGTTGACCGGCACGAGATAGAAGCCGGCCTGTGAGGCGGCGAGGTACGCGATGAAGAATTCGACGCTGTTGGGGAGCACGACGGCGAACGCGTCGCCCCGCTCCAGGCCCGCCGCGCGCAGGCCGTGGACCATCTTGTTGGACGCGGCGTGCAGGCGTCCCGCCGTCCACGGTTCACCGTCAGGGGCGATCAGGATCGTGCGGTCGGGATCGGCGGCGGCCTGCGCCCAGAAGCCGTTGGCCGGTGTGCTGTTGGAAGGTGTGCTGTTGGGGGGTGTGCTCATGCTGGTCACTCACCGTCCTGCGATCTTGTTGATGCGGTCGATCGCCTTCTCGAAGCCGCGCGTCAGGTCGTCGAAGACCGCCTGGACGCTGCGCTCCTCGTTCATCCGCCCCACGATCTGCCCCACGGGCGTGCCGAGCAGCGGCTCCACCTCGTACTTCTGGATCCGGGACACGGCCTCGGCGACGAGCAGGCCCTGGAGGGGCATCGGCAGGGTGCCGGGGCCCTGAGGGTCGTCCCACGCGTCCGTCCACTCGGTGCGCAGCTGGCGCGCGGGCTTCCCGGTCAGCGCACGCGAGCGCACCGTGTCGCCGGAGCCCGCGGCGAGCAGCTTGCGGGTGACCGCGGGCGAGTGCATGTCGGCCTCCGTCGTCGTCAGCCACACCGAGCCCAGCCACACCCCCTGCGCGCCCAGCGCGAGCGCGGCCGCGACCTGCTGCCCGCTGCCGATGCCGCCCGCGGCCAGGACCGGCAGCGGGTCGACGGCCTCCACGGCCTCCGGGGTGAGCACCATGGAGGCGATCTCACCGGTGTGGCCGCCGGCCTCGTAGCCCTGCGCGACGACGACGTCGATGCCCGCGTCCGCGTGCTTGCGGGCGTGGCGAGCGCTGCCGGCGAGCGCGGCGACGAGGACGTCGTGCTCGTGCGCGCGGGCGATGACGTCGGCGGGCGGCGATCCGAGTGCGTTGGCGAGGAGTTTGATCGGGTAGTCGAAGGCGACGTCGAGTTGGCTGCGGGCGACCTGCTCCATCCAGCCCGTGATGCGCCAGCCGGACGCCTCGCCCTCGGCGAGTTCCGGGACGCCGTACTTGGCGAGGGTCTCCTGGACGAACTGCCGGTGCTCCGGCGGGATCATCGCCTCGATGTCGGCCTCGGTGACGCCTTCGACCTTCTTGGCGGGCATGACGACGTCGAGGCCGTAGGGCCGGCCGTCCACATGCTCGTCGAGCCAGTCGAGATCGCGTTTGAGTTCGTCGGGTGCCGCGTAGCGGACCGCACCGAGCACGCCGAAGCCTCCGGCCCTGCTGATGGCCGCGGCCACCGCAGGGAACGGCGTGAAGCCGAAGACGGCGTGCTCGATCCCCAGTTTCTTGCTCAGCTCCGTCTGCATGCGCGCAGGATGCCGCAGCGCGGCGGACGACGGAAGGGGTTTTCTGATGCGGCGTCAGATTCTTCACCGGCCGGTCATGACGCGCGGGTGGCGCAAGGGTGTTGACACGAGGCAGCGCTGACAGAGAAATTTCATCCGACTCGGAAGATCCCGAAAGTATTTTTCAGAAGGGCCTCGTTCATGAGCGGAGCACCCGAAGCAGCGGACAGACCACACAGAGGCGCCACGGGCTCCGGCCCGACCCGGCGCCAGTTCGGCGCGGCCGGCCTCGCGCTGGGCGGCGCCCTGGCCCTCACCCCGTTCCCCGCGGGCCCCGCCGCGGCCGCCGCCGAGGCCTCGGCGGGCCGACCGACCCTGCGGCGCGGCTCGCCCGAGCGCGCGGGCCTGCTCGCGGGCCATCTGCGCCAACTCGTCGCCGACGCCGAGAAGTTCCTCGGAACCTTCCCCGGCGGCCCCAAACACCCCTGGTACGCCGGCGCGGTGCTGCTCGCGGGCCGCGGCGGCACGGTCGCACTGCACCAGCCGATCGGCAAGGCCGTGCGCTACTCCCACTACGACGACAAGACGGACACGGGGATCGAGTTCCCCGCGGACCAGCAGATCGACATGGCCGACGACACCGTCTTCGACCTCGCCTCGATCTCCAAGCTGTTCACCTCCATCCTCGCGGTGCAGGAGTTGGAGCGCGGCGCGCTGGAACTCGAGGCGAAGGTCGTCACGTACCTGCCCGAGTTCACCGGCGGCGGAAAACAGGACGTCACGATCCGCCAACTCCTCACTCACACCTCCGGGTTCCGGCCCGACATCGCCTTCTACAAGGAGTCGGAGCACGACGCGCAGCTCGCCCTCCTGTGGAAGGAGGCGCTGCTCAACCCGGCGGGCACGACGTACCTGTATTCGGACCTCAACCTCATCACGCTGCAGCTCGTCGTCGAGAAGCTCACCGGCAAGCCCTTGGACGTGCTGCTCCCCGAGCGGATCACGCGGCCGCTCGGCATGACCCGCACCCGCTACAACCCGCCCGCCTCCTGGAAGCCCAAGGTCGCGGCCACCGAGGACGCCCGCGCGCCCTGGTCGGGCCTGGACCGGGGCCTGGTGTGGGGCGAGGTGCACGACGAGAACGCGTACGCGTTCGGCGGCGTCGCGGGCCACGCGGGCGTCTTCTCCTGCGCCTGGGACATGGCGGTGCTCGGCCGGGCGCTGCTCAACGGCGGGATCTACGGCAAGGCCAGGATCCTGTCCCAGAAGTCCGTGGACCTGATGTTCACCAACTTCAACACGGACTTCCCCGGCGACGAGCACGGCCTCGGCTTCGAGCTCTACCAGCACTGGTACATGGGCGCGATGGCGACGCCACGCACGGCGGGCCACACCGGGTTCACCGGCACCTCGCTCGTGCTCGACCCGACGACCGACTCGTTCCTCATCGTGCTCGGCAACTCCGTGCACCCCGTGCGCAGCTGGCGATCCGGTTCCGCTCCCCGGGTCGCCGCGGGCGACAACATGGCGCGCGCGGTCGCCGTCCGACCCCAGCACGGCCGCACCGCCTGGTTCTCCGGCATGGCGAGCGCCACGTCGGCGACGCTGACGCTGCCGGATCTGCGTCTCGCCTCGGACAGGGCGCGGCTCGGCTGCGAGCTGTGGTGGGACACGGAGCCGCACTCCGACTTCCTGTTCCTGGAGACGTCGACGGACGGCGGCAAGAACTGGAAGCCGCTGCCGTTCACCTCGGGCCGCTCCGACGCCCACCCGTCCGGTGCGGTCGACGGCTACGCCGACCGCACCTGGCACCGCCTCACCGCCGACCTGGGCCCCTTCGTCGCGGCGCCGCTCCGGCTCCGTTGGCGCTACGCGACGGACCAGTTGTACGTCGGCCGTGGCGCGTACGTCGACGGCATCCGCGTCCTCGACGGGGACGCGGTGGCGTTCGACGACGCGCGCCCGGCGGACGCGTCCCGCATCGAGGCGAAGGGATGGACGGCGTCTCAGGACTAGGGCCTGATCCAAACGACAGGCCCTAGCGTCTACGCGCGTGCGGCCGGGGTCAGTGGCCGAGCACCGCCATCGCGGCGTTGTGCCCCGGAATCCCGCTGACCCCGCCGCCGCGCACGGCGCCCGCGCCGCACAGCAGGACGTTCGCGTGGCCGGTCTCCACACCCCAACGGCCGGTGTTTTCCGAGGCGTACGGGAACGAGAGCTCCCGGTGGAAGATGTTGCCGCCGGGCAGCCGCAGGTCCCGCTCCAGGTCGAGCGGGGTCTTCGCCTCGATGCACGGCCGGCCGTCCGCGTCCTCGGCCAGGCAGTCCTCGATCGGTTCGGCGAGGTGGGTGTCGAGCTGGGCGAGCGTGGCCTTCAGGAGGTCCGCGCGGGCCGTGTCGTTGTCGGCGGCGAAGAGCCGGGCCGGGGTGTGCAGGCCGAACAGGGTGAGCGTCTGGTAGCCGCGTTCGACCAGGTCCGGGGCGAGGATCGTCGGGTCGGTCAGCGAGTGGCAGTAGATCTCGGAGGGCGGCGCACCGGGCAGGGCGCCCGCGGCGGCCTCGGCGTGCGCCGTGGCCAACTGGCCGTACCCCTCCGCGACATGGAAGGTTCCGGCGAACGCCTCACGCGGGTCGACGGAGGTGTCCTTGAGGCGCGGCAGCCGCTTCAGCAGCATGTTGACCTTGAGCTGGGCGCCCTCCGCGGGGGCCGGCGGGATGTCGCCTGTGAGCCGGGCGAGGTCCTGCGGTGAAGCGTTGACGAGGACGTTGCGGGCGGCGACGGTGCCCTCGGAGTCGGCCGTCCTGTACGTGACCTCGGCCTCGGCGCCGTCCGTCTCGATCCGGGTCACCTCGTGCCCGGTGACCAGGTCGGCGCCGGCCGAGCGGGCCGCGGCGGCGAGCGCGTCCGTGAGGGCGCCCATGCCGCCGACGGGGACGTCCCAGTCGCCCGTGCCGTTGCCGATCACGTGGTACAGGAAGCAGCGGTTCTGGGCGAGGGACACGTCGTGGGCGTCGGCGAAGGTACCGATCAGGGCGTCGGTGAGGACGACGCCACGCACCAGGTCGTCGGTGAAGTGCTCCTCGATGCCGACGCCGATGGGGTCCTCGAACAGCAGCCGCCAGGCATCCTCATCACCGACCCGCTCGCGCAGCGCGTCCCTTGACGGCAGCGGCTCGGTCAGCGTCGGGAAGACCCGCTCGGCGACGCGCCGGGTCGTCTCGTAGAAGCAGTTCCACGCCTCGTACTCCCGGTCACTGCCCGTGAGTTCACGGAACGCGCCGCGCGTCCGCTGTTCCCCGCCACCGACGAGCAGCCCCGTCGGCCGCCCGTCCCGGACGGTCGGGGTGTACGAGGAGACGTCGCGGGTCGCGGTCGCGAAGCGCAGCCCCAGGTCGGCCACGATCTTCTTGGGCAGCAGGCTGACGAGGTACGAGTAGCGGGAGAGACGGGCGTCGACACCGGCGAAGGGGCGGGTGGAGACGGCGGCCCCGCCGGTGGTGCCGAGGCGTTCGACGACGGCGACGGACTGTCCTGCGCGGGCCAGATAGGCGGCGGCCACCAGGCCGTTGTGGCCGCCGCCGACGACGACCGTGTCGTAGCGGGCGCGGAGATCATGTGCGGGCATGGCCCTTGGTAACACGGGCCGCGCGCGGTGGACCAGAGGGCGGGCCCACGGTCACGCGCGCGGCGCACCTTCTTGGCGCAGCACCGCCACCCTTCGGTACAGGGCGACCGCGTCCGCCGTGCGGCCGAGCTGCTCCAGGCAGTGGGCCTCGTCGTTGCGGCTGGCGAGGGTGCTGGCGTGGGCCTCGCCGAGGACGCGCTCACGGGCGGTGGACACCGCGCGGTACTCCCCGAGGGCGTCCTGCCAGCGTCCGAGCCAGCCCAGGCCGACGGCGACCTCGCGGCGGCTGACGAGCGTGTCCGGATGGTCGGCGCCGAGCACGCGCCCGCGGATCGCGCACACGTCGCGGGCCTCCGACAGGGCCTCCTCCCAGCGGGCCAGCCGCCCGAGGTTCACCCCGAGCCCGTGCCGGGCGCGCAGCGTCTCGGGGTGCTGCGGCCCGCTGACCCGCGTACGGTCGTCGATCAGGTCGCGGTAGAGCGTCAGGGCCTCGGCGCTGCGGCCGAGCCGGCCGAGGCTGATGCCCACTTCGTAGCGGACGGAGAGGGTGTCCGCGTGGTCGTCGCCGAGGGCCCGCGCCCTGGCCCGGGCGACCTCCTGATACGTCCCGAGGGCCTCGCTCCACCGCCCCAACTGCCCCAGCGCGTAGCCGACCTCGCAGCGTGTGACGAGCGTGTCGGGGTGGTCGGCGCCGAGCACGCGGCCGCGCGCGTCCGCCACCTCCTCCGCCATCCGGTACGAGTCCTCGAGGCGGCCGAGCCTGCTGAGGTTGAAGGCGAGGTTGTGGCGGCAGCGCAGCGTGTCCGGGTGCTCGGGCCCCATGGCCCGCTCACGGGCGCCGAGGACGGTGCTGTACACCTGATGCGCCTCGAAGTGCCGCCCCAACTTCCCCAGGACGTACGCGACTTCCTGGCGCGCCCCGAGCGTGTCGGGGTGCTCGGGTCCCAGCACCCGCTCGCGTCCCTCGACGACGCCCCGGTACTCGCGCAGCGCGTCGGCGGCCCGCCCGGTGCGGCTGAGGGTGAAGGCGACCTCGTACCGGCTGGCGAGGGTGTCGGGGTGGTCGGGCCCGAGGGCGTGCTCCCGCTCGGCGGCGACCGAGCGGTGCACCTCGCCCGCCTCGGCCCAGCGCTCGAGCCGGCCGAGGCTGAGCCCCGCGTTGTGCCGGGAGGCGAGGGTGGCGAGCAGTTCCGGGGCGGGTGTGGGGCGTTGGACCACCTCCGGCGCGGCGGGCGTGTGGTCGCCGTCACGCGGGATCCACTCTCCGGAGAGCCCGGCCGCGGTGTCCGGGGGTGTGACGCGCGGGCCGGGGCCCGCGGTGGCCTTGTGTCCTGTGGTCATGCCGCGGGTCCAGGAGGGCAGCCGGGGCTCGCGGGGCTGCCCGGGCTGCTCCCGTACGGGCTGTTGCGGCAGTTGCGGCTGTTCACGTACGGGCGGGTCCGTGCGCGGCTCGATCTGTGGCGCCCGCACCGTCGGCACGTACGTTCCGGGTCCGGGCCGCGCGCCTTGCGTGATCCGGCGCTCCAACTCCCGGGCGTCACGCGGCCGTTCCTCGGGGTCCTTGGCGAGCAGGTCCAGGATGATCCGGTCGAGATAGCCGGGCAGCTCGGGCCGGTGCCCGCGCGGCGCCGCGGGCTCGGTGTCGCGGTGCCCGACGAGCACGGACCACGCGTCCTCGAGGTCGAACGGCGGTGCGCCCGTGGCCACTTCGTAGAGCACACATCCCAGCGAGTACAGGTCGCTGCGCTCGTCGACCTGGTCGCCGCCGATCTGTTCGGGCGACATGTAGTGCGGGGTCCCCATGGCGACGCCGGTGCCGGTGAGGCGTGCGGTGAACCCGATGTCGTGGCCGAGCCGGGCGATGCCGAAGTCGCAGATCTTTGCGGTGCCGTCGCCGAGCCGCATGATGTTCGCGGGCTTCAGATCGCGGTGCACGACGCCCTGTTCATGGGTGTAGGCGAGGGCGGAGGCGACCTGTTCGGCCATGTCGACGATCTCGCCCACGGGCAGGGGGAGGTGCCGATTGTCGTCGAGGAGCTGGCTCAAGTTCTTCCCGTCGAGCAGCTCCATGACGAGATAGAGAATGCCCTCGTACTCGCCGAAGTCGTGCACGACCGTGATGCCCCGGTGCTGGAGCGCGGCGGCGACCCGCGCCTCCCTGCGGAAGCGCTCCCGCAGGATGCGGGTGAAGCTCTGGTCGCGCTCGGGTCCGAGCGGCTTGAGGCACTTCACGGCGACGTGCCGGCCGAGCGCCTCGTCGCGCGCCCGCCAGACCTCGCCCATGCCGCCTCTGCCGATCAGGTCGAGCAGCTGATACCGCCCGTGGATCAGCCTGACGTCCCGCGTCTCCCCCACCCCTGGCATCTCCCGCCGTCGCCCCCGTCGCGTCGCTACGCCCTCCCCGGCCCGTCCAGTATGGCTTCCCCTCTGTCGACTTTGTACGGGGCAGGGCGGGCGTCCACACCGAGTCTCCCCATGGCCCGCAGGATGTGTTTCGGCGGCAGTTGCCATCGCACACGGGCGGGAATCAGGCGCAGCGCGGTGCCCGTGGCGCGCATTCGGCGCGTGACGGCGCCCGGATCGGGGGCTCGTCTGCCGTACAACTCATGGGCGTACGGCGGCAGGGAGGCGTACGCGAGGCCGGCCACGCGCCGCCAGAGGACTTCGCGCGCGGGGATCAGCAACAGGTGGGTGGGCGGCCGCTGCAGAAAGGCGTCGACGTCGCGCGCCTCGGGCCCGGCGGCCAGCTCAGGGCGTACGGACTCGAAGTACGCCGCCAACTCCGCCTGGCTGCCCGGAACCTTCTCCGAGTCGAGGCCGACGAGCCGGGCGCTGGTCCGGTGCTCGGCTACGTACCGGTCGGCCTGCGCCTCGGTGAGGCGGAAGCCGGAGCGGCGCGCGACGTGCAGATAGGAGTCGATCTCGGCGCAGTGCACCCACAGCAGCAACTCGGGTTCGTCGACGCCGTAGCGCTCCCCCGTGTCCGGGTCGGTCACCCCCAGGTGGCTGTGGATCCGCCGCACGCGCGCGCCGGCCTTCTCGGCGGCCTCGCTCGTCCCGTACGTCGTCGTGCCGACGAAGCCCGCGGTCCGCATCAGCCGTCCCCAGGCGTCGCGCCGGAAGTCGGAGTTCTGCATGACGCCGCGCACGGCGCGCGGGTGCAGCGCCTGGAAGTACAGGGCGCGCACGCCCGCGATCCACATCATGGGGTCGGCGTGCAGCTGCCAGGTCACCGAGTCGGGGCCGAAGAGCCCGGGGTCCGCTTCGCTCATGTCGCACAGCACCTCCTGTTCGCAGCGTACGCACATGGGACGGGCCGGAACCCGATCAACGGCGGACTCGTCCTGACGATCAGGGGGCGGACAACGGGCGAGCGGGCGGGGAGACATGAGCGAGCGGGGCGACGGGGCGACGGCATCCACGGACGGTGGGGGCGACAGACGCCCGCGGTGGCGTCGCGGCCGGGTGCTCGCGGCGTTCGCCGTCCTGACGGCGCTCGTCCTCCTCTTCCACCGGCAGATCCCGAACACGCCGGGGCGTCTGGGGAGCCTGGTGGAGTCGTTCCTGCCGTGGTCCTGGGTGGTCCTGGTCGTCCTCTTCGGCCTGGGGCTGCTGCGCCGAGCGCCGCTCGCGATGCTGGCCGCACTGCTGCCGACGGCGGTCTGGGCCCACCAATGCGGCGTACTGCTGCCCGAGCCCCGGTCCGACGGGCACGACCTCGTCGTCGTGCAGCACAACGTCAGTGACGAGAACACCGACCCGCAGGGCACGCCGCGCTCGCTGTCCGGGCCGTCCCCCGACCTCATCGCCCTGGAAGAGCTGCTGCCGAAGGCCCGCGCGGTGTACGAGCGCGGTCTCGCCGCGAGCCATCCGCACCACGCGGTGGTCGGCACCGTCGGCCTCTGGTCGAGGTACCCGCTCACCGGCGTCCGGGCCGCGGACATCAAGCCCGCCGGGATCACGGAGCCGTGGAACCGCGGCCTGCGCGCGGTCGTCGAGGCCCCGCAGCGCGACATCGCCGTGTACGTCGCCCATCTGCCCTCGGTACGGCTCGATGTCGGCGGCCTGGAGTCGGCGTGGCGGGACGAGAGCGCCCGCCGGCTCGGTGCGGAGGTCTCCGCCGAGAAGACGGACACGGTCCTCGTCGTCGGCGACTTCAACGGAACGGTGGACGACCGCGGCCTCGCCCCGCTGACCTCACAACTGGACGTGCCGGATCGTGGGTTCGCCTTCAGCTACCCCGCCGCGTTCCCCGTCGCCCGGATCGACCAGATCATGGCCCGCTCGGCGAACGTCGGCCCCATCCGCACCCTGCCCGCGACCGGCAGTGACCACCTTCCCGTTCTCGCCCGGATCGCCCTGGACGATCCGGTCAGCGCCGCACCCTCGGCATCCCGAGACCGATCCACGAGATGATCTCCCGCTGGATCTCGTTGTTCCCGCCGCCGAACGTGAAGATGACCGCCGACCGGTAGCCGCGTTCCAGCTCCCCGTGCAGGACGGTGCCCGCGCTGCCCTCCTTGAGCGCGCCCGCCGCGCCCACCACCTCCATCAGCCAGGCGTACGCGTCCCTGCGGGCCTCGGAGCCGTAGACCTTGACGGCGGAGGCGTCCTGCGGGAGGAGGGTGCCCTGCTGAACGGCGTTCACCATCTGCCAGTTGAGGAGCTTCATCGCGTCGAGCTTGGTGTGGGTCTGGGCGAGGCGCTTCCTGACCCAGCCGAGGTCGATGACGCGGCGGCCGTCGGCGAGTTTCGTCTCCATGGCCCAGCGCTGCACGTCGTGCAGGGCGCGGATCGCCATGGTGCCGTGGGCGGCCAGCGTGACGCGTTCGTGGTTGAGCTGGTTGGTGATCAGCCGCCAGCCCTTGTTCTCCTCGCCCACCCGGCGGGAGACCGGGACGCGGATGTTCTCGTAGTAGCTGGCCGTGGTGTCGTGCGAGGCGAGGGTGTTGATGACGGTGCAGGAGTAGCCGGGGTCGCTCGTCGGGACGAGGAGCATGGTGATGCCCTTGTGCGAGGGCGCGTCCGGGTCGGTGCGGACGGCGAGCCAGACCCAGTCGGCCGTGTCGCCGTTCGTCGTCCAGATCTTCTGGCCGTTGACGACATAGTCATCGCCGTCCCTGACCGCACGGGTCTTCAGCGCCGCCAGGTCGGTGCCCGCGTCCGGCTCGCTGTAGCCGATCGCGAAGTCGAGCTCGCCGGAGAGGATCTTCGGGAGGAAGAAATCCTTCTGCTCGTCGGTCCCGAACTGCATGATCGTCGGACCGACGGTGTTCAGCGCCATCAGCGGCAGCGGCACGCCCGCCTGCGCCGCCTCGTCGAAGAAGATGAACTGTTCCATCGGGGACAGGCCACGGCCGCCGTACTCCTTCGGCCAGCCCACGCCGAGCCATCCGTCGCTGCCGAGCCTGCGCACCGTCTCCCGGTAGAACCGCTTCTGCGCGGCCGGGTCCTCGTAGCGCGCGTACGCGTTCTCGGGTACGAGCTCGGCGAAGTAGGCACGCAGCTCGGTGCGCAACTGCTGCTGCTCAGGCGTGTATTCGAGGTGCACGGCCCCTCCTGGCGTTCGACTGCGTGGTCCGGGAGCCGGCTTGCGCCAGCCTGACGGCGCACACAGTAGAACGCGTTCCAGAAATAGGGAATGCCGTGGACCGCGGGAACTGATGGGACGTCAGCCGAGGGTCGCGAGGAAGTCCGTGCATGCCCGCGCGCAGGCCCGGCACTGTTCGGCGCAGTCGGCCGCGTCGCGCGTGCGGTCGCAGACGTGCGCGCACTCCAGGGCGACGGCCCGGCACCACTCGACCTGGAGCCGGATCCCGTACTCGTCCTGGTGTGCCTCCTCCGACAGCAGTCGGCAGGTCGCGTCGCACACCTCGACGCTGAGGAGCAGCGCGCGCCGCAGGCCGTGCGGTGCGTCGGCCTTCTCCGGGCCCTCGTCCGGGACCGGGCGCACGGGGCCGTGCACGTGCGGGGCGGCGGGGCCCAGGTCGGTGGAGCTGACCAGCAGGGCGCAGGCGCGGGCGCACTCCGTGCACGACTGCGCGCAGGCGAAGCGGTCCTCGAGGAAGCGGACGAGGTCGTCCTTGGGTGGTTCGGTCATCAGGGCACGGTCGGCGCCCGGGGAGTCCTCGGCGTATGGGTGTGGATGCTTCGCCAGGGAGGTCACCGGCCCGGCTCCTTTCCAGGGGACGTACGGCTTGGGGGCGGGTAGCCGGATCGGGGAGCGTCAAACCGGTCACCGGGGGCTTGAAGTGCTCAAGCCACCCGGTACTCCTCCACCTCCTCGCTTCGCAGGATCAGGCCGTTGCCCGGGCCGTTCTGGCCCGGGCGGACCGTTCCGCCCGAGGGGTCCAGGACGCCCGCGAAGAACATCGACTCGATCCGGACGTGGTCGTGGAACCACTCGACGTGGCGGAGGTTCGGGACCGCTGCCGCCACGTCCGCGTGGGCGTGCGGGGCGCCGTGGGCCGAGATCTCCAGGCCGTGGGCGTGGGCGAGGGAGGCGGCGCGGAGGAATTCGGTGATGCCTCCGCAGCGGGTCACGTCGACCTGGAGGCAGTCGACGGCGCCCGCGGCGATCATGCGGGCGAAGTACGGGAGGTCGTAGCCGTATTCGCCGGCGGTGACGTCGCAGACGAGGGCGTCGCGGACGAGGCGGAGTCCTGTGAGGTCGTCGGAGGAGACGGGTTCCTCGAACCAGCCGACGCCGTGGGGGACGAGCGCCTCGCCGACGCGGATCGCCTGCTTGCGGTTGTAGCCGCCGGCCGCGTCGACGTACAACTCGGCGTCCCCGCCGATGACTTTGCGGGCACTGCGGACCCTTTGGAGGTCGCGGGGCACCGACCGGCCGCAGGCCTCGCCGATCTTTATCTTGACCTGGGGGATGTGCTGGCCGTGCACCCAGCCGCCGAGTTGGGCGGCCAGGTGGCTGTCGTGGTACGTGGTGAAGCCGCCGCTGCCGTAGACGGGGACGGTGTCCCGTGCCGCGCCGAGGAGGCGGACGAGCGGGAGGTCCATGAGGCGGGCCTTGAGGTCCCACAGGGCGAGGTCGACGGCGGAGATCGCGCAGGACGCGATGCCGGGCCTGCCCGCGTTGCGGACGCCCTGGCACTGCGCCACGTGGGCGGCGGGGATGTCGAAGGCGTCGCGTCCCTCGACGAGCCCGGCGAGTTGGTCGCGGACGACATCGGCGGCGGCCGGTGGCGCATAGGTCCAGCCGATGCCGGTGAGACCGCCGGCCCTGGCCTCGACGAAGACGATCGTCGTGGTGTCCCAGGCGAGGGTGGCATCGGCTTCGGGGGCGTCGGTGGGCACCGTGTAGGCGCTGACGTCGAGGCGTTCGACGGGCAGGCAGGTGCTCGGGGACTTCGGGGTGTCGGTCATCATCGTCGTCTGCCGTGCCTCACCCTGCCGAGCCGCTGGTCGCACCGATGGGTGTGTCGTTCTTGAGCTGCGGCAGCACCTTCGTCCGGTAGAAGTCGAAGAACTCCTGCTGGTCCGGGCCGATCTGGTTGACGTAGACACGGTCGAAGCCGGCCCGGGCGAAGGCGTCGAGGGCGCCCACGTGCTCGTCGACGTCGGGGCCGCAGGGCAGCGCGCCGTCGACCATCTGCTCGGTGACGAGGCTCTCCGCCTGCTCGAAGTGGCGGGGCGTGGGCAGCACTTGGCCGAGTTCGCCGGGTAGCAACTGGTTGGCCCACAGCCCGTGCACGCGGCGCACGGCCTCCGCCCGGTCGATCCCGTAGCAGACCTTGAGGCCACCGGCGACGGGCTTCGCACCGCCTCCGCCCTTACGGAACTGGGTGACCAGCTCCTCGTCGGGGCTCATGGTGATGTAGCCGTCGCCTACGCGGGCGGCGAGCGCGGTGGCCTGCGGGCCGAAGCCGGAGATGTCGATGGGCACGGGGCCTTCGGGCAGCGTGTAGATGCGGGCGTTCTCCACGGTGTAGTGCTCGCCACGATGGGTGACCTCGCCGCCGTCGAGGAGCCTGCGGATGACCGAGATGGCCTCTTCGAGCATCTCCATGCGCACGTGCGCGGAGGGCCAGGGCCCGCCGAGGATGTGCTCGTTGAGCGCCTCCCCGGTGCCGACACCGAACCGGAAACGGCCCTCCAACTGCACCGCGCTGGTGGCGACGGCCTGGGCGAGGACGGCGGGGTGGATACGGACGGTGGGGCAGGTGACCGCGGTCTCCACGGGCAGCGACACGGCCTCCGCGAGGGCGCCGATCACGTTCCACACGAAGGGGCTCTGGCCCTGGGCGTCGTTCCACGGGTGGTAGTGGTCGGAGATCCACAGGCAGTCGAAGCCCGCCTGTTCCGCCATCCGGGCCTGTTCGACGAGCTCGCGCGGCCCGAATTCCTCCGATGCCAGAAAGTAGCCGTACTCGGGCATGACGCCCTCCCGGGGGTGTGGTTTGTGCCAGGCCTTCCGGGTAACCCAGGCCCCCGCAGGGAAACCCGCCGTGACACCACACAAGTGCCGTCCGGGCCGGTATTTCGCGGATCATTCCCACCGGCCCGGACGGCACTTCAAAGGTTTCGTCCCGGGGTTTATCGATACCTGGTTCGGTTACTCACCACCGGTACCATCGTGACCTCGATCCACCCGCCGTCGTACTGCGCATCACGAATCCGAGCAGCCACACCACCAGCACGGCAATGGCCACCCACCACAGCAGTTTCACGGCGAATCCCGCGCCGAAAAGCAACAGTGCGAGCAACAGAACCAGCAGAACAGGAATCACGGTAAATACCTCCTCGGGGCGCCGAGTTCCCGAGAATTCCCCCTGTACTCCACTCACCCTCTGCGAGTTGACGTGACCGCGAAGAATTCCAAGGAAGACGACCGGCGGACCCGGATCACCGTTCTGGTGGCGCTCGCCGCCAATCTGCTGATCGCCGTGGCCAAGGCCGTCGGCGGTCTGTTCGCCGCGTCACCCGCGCTGCTCTCGGAGGCGGCGCACTCGGTGGCCGACAGCCTCAACGAGGTGTTCCTGCTGGCCGCGCTGCGGCGCAGCCGCCGGCCCGCCGACCACAGGCATCCGTTCGGGTACGGCAAGGAGCGGTTCTTCTGGTCGCTGATCGCCGCCGTCGGCATCTTCGTGATGGGCGGCTGCTTCTCGTTCTTCCAGGGGTTCGAAGCGCTGACGTCGGGCGGCCAGGAGGAGTCCCACAGCGGGTACGTCGCCGGGCTCGCGGTCCTCGGTGTGGCACTGCTCGCGGAGGGCAGCTCGCTGATCCGCGCCGTGCACCAGGTGCGCACCCAGCCGGGCGAGGGCATCGGCTCGGACCCCGCGCTCCGTACGGTCCTCGCCGAGGACGGCACGGCGGTGATCGGCGTGCTCCTCGCCGCGGGTGGGATGACGCTGCACATGGTGACGGGGCGGATCGAGTGGGAGGCGGCCGCCTCGTTCTCCATCGGGGTGCTGCTCGTGTACGTGGCGTACCGGCTCGGCAGGAGCGCCCGCGACCAGTTGATCGGCGAGGCCGGCGACCCCGAGATGCACCGCGGCATCCGCGAACTCCTCGCCGAGCAGCCCGAGATCGACAATGTGGCGGCGCTGCACACGATGCAGCTGGGAACGGACTCGACGCTGGTCGCGGCGCGGGTCGATCTCGCGCCCGGCATCGAGAGCGAGCGCCTGGAGCTGGTCTTCGAGCGCGTCAAGCGGGCGGTGCGAGATCGCTGGCCCGAGGCCGATCAGGTGTTCCTGGATGTGGTGGACGCGCCGAAGCCGGTACATGAGCGCTGAGCGGGGCGCGGGTCAGATCACGCGGAACAGGTCGGCGGCCGCATGCACGTCGGTGAAGTCCTCCACTGAGCGGAGGTTGTCGCACAGCGCGTCGAGGACGGAATCGCTCTCTGCGGCGCACGGCCCGCCGACGGCCACGCCGAATACACGGAATCCCAGACGGTGCTTGGCCGTCGCGGGCCAGCTCGGACCGGCCGTGTCGTCCTGCCCGGCCGTGCCGTCCCGCTCCCCCAGCGCGTCCCGCGCGTCCACTGCCGCTCCCCCTGCCCGCAAGGCCCCACCGGTCTCAGGTCGGACCCCGAACTACGTCAGTGGCCGCGCTTGCCGACGCCCGGCATGAACTCCTGCATCTTCGCCTTGAAGCCCTGCTTGACCACGTGCGTGCTCTGCGGGTCGCCCTTGAGGATCGCCTCGGCCGTGGACTCCATCTGCTCCCACGTCGCGTGCGGCGGGATCGGCGGCACGGACGGGTCGGTGCGGAAATCGACGACGGCGGGCCCGTCCGCGGCGAGCGCCGCGCTCCAGGCCTCGGTGACGTCGGCGGGCTTCTCGACGCGGATGCCGGTAAGGCCCAACTGTCGGGCGAACGCGGCGTAGTCGACGTCGGGGAGCTCCTGCGAGGGCTCGAAGGACGGCGCGCCGCCCATGGCGCGCAGCTCCCAGGTCACCTGGTTGAGGTCCCGGTTGTTGAACACACCGACGACGAGGCGTTGATCGGTCCAGCGGTGCCGGTACTTGGCGGCGGTGATGAGTTCGGCGAGCCCGTTCATCTGCATCGCACCGTCGCCGACGAGCGCGACGACGGGCCGGTCGGGATGGGCGTACTTGGCCCCGATCGCGTACGGGACACCGCAGCCCATCGTGGCGAGGGTGCCGGACAGGGAGCCGCGCATCGTGCCGCGCATGGTGATGTGGCGGGCGTACCAGTTGGCGGCGGAGCCGGAGTCCGAGGTGAGGATCGCGTTGTCCGGGAGCAGCGGGTCGAGGGCGCGGGCGACGTGTTCCGGGTTGATCGGGTCGGCGCTCAACCCGGCGCGGCGGTCCATGACTTCGTGCCAGCGCCGGACGCCGGCGCAGGTCTCGTCGAACCAGTCGCGGGCCTCGTTGCGGCGCAGCAGCGGCAGCAGGCGCTTGAGCGTCGCGCGGGCGTCGCCGACGAGGTTCACCTCGTACGGGTAGCGCATGCCGATCATGTGCGGGTCGATGTCGATCTGCACGCCGCGCGCCTTGCCGTACTCGGGCAGGAACTGCGCGTACGGGAAGCTGGAGCCGATGGTGAGGAGGGTGTCGCAGTCCCGCATCAGCTCGTAGGAGGGGCGGGTGCCGAGCAGGCCCGACGCCCCGGTCACGTACGGGAGTTCGTCGGAGAGCACGTCCTTGCCGAGCAGGGCCTTGGCCACTCCGGCGCCGAGGAGTTCGGCGACCTCGCGCACCTCGTCCTTCGCGCCGGCCGCGCCCTGGCCGACGAGGATGGCCACCTTGTCGCCCGCGTTGAGCACCTCGGCGGCCCGTTCCACCGCTTCCTGCGCGGGCTCGGCGGTCCACGAGCTGCGGTCGAGGCTGGAGGGCACCATCTTGAACGCGTGCGGGGGCGGGGTGTGGTCGAGTTCCTGCACGTCCGCCGGGATGATCACGGCGGTGGGGGCGCGGCGCGCGTATGCGGTGCGGACGGCCCGGTCGAGGACGTTGGGCAGCTGCTCGGGGACGTTGACGGTCTCCACGAAGTCGGAGGCGACGTCCTTGTACAGCGTGTGCAGGTCGACCTCCTGCTGGTACGAGCCGCCCATGGCGCTGCGCGCGGTCTGCCCGACGATGGCGACGACCGGTACGTGGTCGAGCTTGGCGTCGTACAGACCGTTCAGGAGGTGGATCGCGCCGGGTCCTGACGTGGCGACGCAGACGCCGACGCGGCCGCTGAACTTCGCGTAGCCGACCGCTTCGAAGGCGGCCATCTCCTCGTGCCGCGCCTGCACGAACTCGGGCCGGTTGTCGGCCCGTCCCCAGGCGGCGAGCAGGCCGTTGATGCCGTCGCCCGGATACCCGAAGACCTGTTCCACACCCCAGGCGCGCAGGCGGTCGAGGACGTGATCGGCGACCTTGGTGCTCATGCCGGGACCTTTCGCTTCGAGGAAACTGCCGGAGGCCGGGTGACCAGTCGGGCACCGGGGAAACCCGGTTGGCACCGCCCTCGCGGGGTACTCGGCGCACCGACGCGCCACGGGGGTGCGACGGAGGAGGAGACATGAGTTTGGTGCGGGCTGGAGTGCTGGTTCTGGACTGTGCGGAACCCGAGGAACTGGCCGAGTTCTACCAAACGTTGCTGGGCGGCGAGATCGAGACACTGCCCGGCAGCAACCGCATCGACATCGTCGGCGAGCAGGGCATGCGCATGGCCTTCCGCCGCGATCTGAACGCCGCCCCGCCCAGCTGGCCGCGCCCCGACGACTCGCAGCAGGCCCATCTCGACTTCGTGGTGGACCAGGAGAACCTCGACGAGGTGGAGCGCCATCTCATCGGCCTGGGCGCCCGCCCGCTGGAGACCCGTGGTGCGCGCGGCCCGAACGAGATGCGCCTGTACTCCGACCCGGCCGGGCATCCGTTCGCGACGCACTGCGCCGCGCGTCCGGCGCCGAAGACCGACTGAGCCGGCCGCCGAGAAGGCGCGCAGAGCAGCCCCGAACGTGGCGTCTACAGAACCGTCTACAGCCGAACTCGACCGAAATCCATCGGATATCGGTCGGAGAGGGATCCGATCATGAACACAAAGGAGCGCGCTCCGTACCCCGCAGAGACCAAGCGCGAGGTCAAGGGCAGGATCCGCACCTGCAGGGCCGCGCGGCGCGACGGACGCGAGCCCTCTGGTGACGCCAACGACCGTGACACGGACTGGAATCTGGTGCGCGGAGAGGACTGAGCGAGCCCTTCCCTCCCGTTGATTCGGGCATATGCTGTCGGTGCCGACGAGGGGAGGCGCCCCGCGATGCCCACCGCTGCACGGCCGAGGATCCTCGTCGTCGACGACCGGGACGACACCCTCTTCGCGATGGAGAGTGCGCTGGCTCCGCTCGGCTATCCGATCGTCCGGGCCCAGACCGGGGACGACGCACTCAAGACCGTCCTGCGCGGCGGCATCGGCCTGGTCCTGCTCGACGTGCTGATGCCCGACGTCGGCGGCTTCGAGGTCGCGCACTACATGACGCGCCTCGAACAGACGCAGGACATACCGATCATGCTGATCACCGGCGCGGGCCAGGACACCAAGCTCGCCGCCAGGGCCTTCGAGCTCGGCGTCGCCGACTACGTGGTGAAGCCGATCGAGCCGTGGATGATGCGGACGAAGGTCCGCTATCTGTACGAGACGAGCCTGCGCATGAACGCGCTGCGCGAGCGCCTTCGGACGTATGAGAACGGCGACGCCAAAGAGTCCGCGCCACCGGCGCACGCCGCCGCGGGCCGTCCCCTGTCACGCCCCGCCTGACCTGCCGCTTCACTTCCGGGTGTCCATGGTCACACCCGCTCAGGGACTTCCGACCCTCTCCATGGTTGTAGAGTACAACTGCTCCCAGAGTTGTAAAAGCCAACCGATTCGACCGTGGAGGTCCTGCTCATGAGCGGCACGCGCGAACCTGCGCTGCGCCACGTTCTGACGCATCTGCTCACCCCGCTCCTGATGTGCGTCGGCATGGGCCTCGCCTATCTCGGCGCCTTCGCCTCGCCCGAGCCGCACCATCTGCCGATCGCCGTCGTCGGCTCGGGCCCGGAGGCGAAGGTCTTCGCTCAGACAGTGAAGGACAAGGCGGGCGACGCGCTCGACGTCCGCACGCTCACCTCCCGTTCCACCGCGGTCGACCAGCTCGAGACCCGGGACATCGACGGCGCCTACGTACTCGGCGACAAGCCCGAACTCGTCGTGGCCTCGGCCGGGTCCGACACCACCGTCTCCGTCGTCCAGAAGATCTTCACGCCGGTCGCCGCCGAGCAGGGCGCGCCCCTGAAGGTGACCGACGTGGTGCCCTCGGTGGACGACGACCCGACGGGGCAGGGCCTGTTCTTCCTGCTCGTGGCGGTCAGCATCGGCTCGTACGCCTCGGTCGCGGTGATCGGCGGCGCGGGCGGCGTGCTGCGGATGCGCACCCGTGCCCTGCTCGTCGTCGGCGCGTCCGGCGTGGTCAGCCTGATCGGCGCGGCGTTCGCGGGACCCGTCTTCCACCTGGCGCACACCCACCTGTGGGGCCTGTGGGGCATGACGTGGCTGTATTCGGCGGGCGTCCTGCTGATCGGCGTAGGACTGCACACGTTCCTGAAGAAGTGGACGACGCTCGGCGTGATGGTGCTGTTCGTGATGCTGAACTTCACCAGCTCCGGCGGGATCTTCCGGCCCGAGCTGCAGAACGGCTTCTTCGGGAGCCTGCACAGCTTCTGGAACGGCGCGGGGTACGTCGAGGGCGCCCGCAGCCTCCTCTACTTCGGCCAGCACGATCTGGCCCGCAACATCTGGACGCTCGTGGCCTGGCTGCTCGTGGGCGCGGCCATGATCACGGTGGCGGGCCTCGCCGAGCGCCGACGCCACACTCCGGCGGCCGTCGAGCCGGCCCCCGCGCACAAGCACAAGCGGGAGGCCGCGCGCGACCAGGAACAGGAAGAGGAGCTGGAGGAGGCCGTGGGCGTCTGAGGCGCACTCCCCCACCCCGCATACGGCGAGGGCCCCGCTGCTTCAGCGGGGCCCTCGCCGTATGCGTTACGTGGCTGCGGTTCCGGTCACACCCCGGCCGGGATGTCCTTCGCCCGCTTGCGCACCGCGAACGACGTGCCGATCTCCACGACGCCGACCACGAGCAGCCAGATGCCGGTGACCAGCGTGAGGACGGCGAGCGTCTCGAACGGCGACACGATCAGGACGACACCGGCGAGCGCGGTGATGACGCCGAGGAAGATCTGCCAGCCGCGGGTGGGCATCGCGGGGTCGGAGGCCGCGGCGACGGTCTGCGTGATGCCGCGGAACAGCCAGCCGATGCCGATCCACAGAGCGAGCAGCAGCGTCGACTCCATCGCATCGCGGAAACAGAACAGGCCCAGCAGCACCGACAGGGCGCCGCTGATGAAGCCGATGACGCGCATCCCGGCCGTCGCGTGCGTGCCGAACGCGGCGACGAGCTGGAAGATGCCGCTCACCAGCAGATACACGCCGAACAGAACACCCGCCACGCGCAGCGAGACGCCCGGCCAGACCAGGACGAGCACCCCGAGGATCACCGAGGCGACACCCATGAGCAGCACGGCCTGCCAGGCGGATTGGGCGAGTCTGCCGAGCGGGCCCTGCCCCTGCGGGGCGTCACCGCCGGGCGTCCGGTGGGGAGTCTGCGGGTCGTACGGTGCTTGGGTCATGCTCGACTGTCGCTACGGAACGCCGGGCTCCGCCATCGCGCGTGAGCCGAACGGCTGACACCGGGCGCGCTCCGGCGCACCAACGCACCCAATGACGCAAAGCGGAGGAAAGCAGCACAATGGGTCCATGACCGAGCATCATGGCTCCGGCCCCTTCGCCGTCCGCCGGGTCTACGACCCGCCCGCCCCGGCCGACGGCACCCGCCTGCTGGTCGACCGGCTCTGGCCGCGCGGCATCTCGAAGGAGCGCGCCGATGTCGACGCGTGGCTGAAGGACATCGCGCCGTCGAGGGAGCTGCGCTCCTGGTACCACGAGGACAAGGCGGACCGGTACGACACGTTCGCCGAGCGCTACGCGGCGGAGCTCGCCGAACCGGAGCGCGCCGAACTCGTGGACCGCGTGCGCGAGCTGGCCGGGCACGGGCGGGTGACGCTCGTGACGTCGGTGAAGGACATCGAGCACAGCCACGTCCCTGTGCTGCGGCGCCACCTCGAAGAGGGCCTCGAAGAGGGCCTCGAAGAGGGCTGAGCCCGCCTCAGGCGGCGAGGCAGACGGTGCCCCGCGAGCCCTGGCCTGAGGTCACGCCGGTCGTGGAGACCAGCCGGACCGGCCGCACCGCCTGCGCCAACTCCCCCTGCGCGAGGACGAGTACGTCGACGAGCCCGAGCCCGAGCGCACCTGCCACGGCTGCCAGCATCTCCGACGAGGCCTCCTTGCGGCCACGCTCGATCTCCGACAGGTAGGGCATCGAGATCCCGGCGACGTCCGCCACGTCCTGCAACGTCCGCCCCTGCGCCCGCCTGCGCCGCCGCAGCACCCCGCCGACGACATGGCGCCACAGCGGCTCCTGGGCCGGGGCGGATTCCTGGGCCGGAGCGGAACGGGGGCGGCGGCTCTCCTGGATGCTCATCGGCCCACCGTACGAGCGCCCGTGACGGCCGCGCCCGGCACTTCGCCCACGGCGATATCGCTCAGAGGCCCTCAGTCCCGGTCGCGCTCGTGCCGCAGCAGGACGACACCGTTCCCGAACGTGTGCGTCTCCGCGAGGCGCAGCGGGCGCTCGGTGAGGGTCTTGCCGGGGTGGAACATCGGGGTGCCCGCGCCGACCAGGACCGGATGGACGTAGACCCGGAACTCGTCCACGAGGTCGTGCTCCAGGAACGTCGTCGCCAGGTTCGCCCCGTCGATGACCAGGTCGCCGCCCGGCTGTTCCTTGAGGGCGCGGATCGCCTCGGGCACCACTTCCGGCATGACGGTGGTGTGCCACTCCGCGGGCCCGGGCTTCAGCGTCCGGGAGAACACGATCTTCGGCACCTCGCGCCAGACACCCGCGAAGTCGACGGTGGCCGGCGAGGCCTCGGGGTCCTTGTCCGCCGTGGGCCAGTACTCGGCCATCAGCTCGTGCGTGACGCGCCCGCTGAGGATGCCGCCGAAGGTGCGGCACACGTCGTTCATGTGCTGGTGCAGTTCCTCGTCGACCCGGTGCCAGCCGATCTCGCGGTCGGGGCCCTCCATATAGCCGTCGAGGGACACGCCCATCATGAAAACGATCTTGCGCATCAGGTGCTCGCCTCTCGCCGTCAGCCGCTAGCCGTTAGCCGCGCTCCCAGTCACACGGAGGTGAGGGGCAGGCGTGCGCATCGTGTTCCTTCAGAGCGACGCTCACCAGGCTCAGCAACAGCTGCACATCCGTGTCGCATTCGAGAAGCACGGTAATCCAGGAGGCCCCCGGTTGCACCCTGATGGCGCTGTTGTGTCGCAGTTGGGGCAGCAGTCGCTGCACGACCGGCGACGTCAGGTACAGATCGGCGCAGTCGTCGGCGTGGAAGTGCACGAGGTCGTGGCCCGCCGCGCGAAACGCGTGCCCAACCGAGCACCGGGGCGGGCCACTTACCAGGGTGGGCCATGTCCCGAGCTCGGTCATGGCGCGCTGGGCCGCGGTCATGCCTCCATCCTCGCGCACGCTTCACCTGGAGGACCACCCCCATCCATCACGCCTTTACAGCGGGCCGGATCCGACCAGTTGGCCACCGTCGACGACGAGGGTCTCCCCCGTGATCCAGCGGGCGCCCTCACCGGCGAGGAAGGCGACGGCCTCGCCGATGTCCTCGGGTTCGCCGATCCGGCCGAGCGGTGTCGCGCCCGCCACGGCCTCCTCGTTGTCCTGCCAGAGCGCCTCGGCGAGGCGGGTGCGCACGATGCCGGGGGCGATGGCGTTCACCCGTACCTTGGGGCCGAGTTCGAGGGCGAGGTGCTTGGTGAGGTGGATCAGGGCGGCCTTCGAGACGTGGTAGATCCCGACGTCCTTGGCGACCGAAAGTCCCCCGATCGAGGCCGTGTTGACGACGGCGCCGCCGTGTTCGCCCATCCACGCCTTCACCGCGAGCGACGTCCACAGGATCGGCGCCCACAGATTGACGTCCATGGTCTTGGCGAAGCGCGCGTGGTCCTGGTCGACGATCGGGCCGTACGCCGGGTTCGTACCGGCGTTGTTGACGAGGATGTCGAGGCGGCCGTACGTCTCCACGACGTGCTCGACACAGGCGCGCGCGGCGTCCTCGTCGGTGGCGTGCGCCCCGAACCCCTCGACATTGTCGCCGAGTTGACGGGCCGCGTCCTTGGCACGCTCCTCGTCGCGCGAGGTCACCACGACGCGGGCGCCGCGGTCGCGCAGGGCGCCGGCCGCCGCGAGGCCGATGCCTCGCGACGCGCCGGTGACGAGCGCGACCCGTCCGTGCAAAGAGGCCTCCGGAGAGGTCACTTCTCACCCCGTTCCTTCTGCCGACGGCGCAGCTCGCGCCGGGCGATCGTCCGCTTGTGCACCTCGTCGGGGCCGTCGGCCAGGCGCAGGGTGCGCAGGTGCGCGTACATGCTGGCGAGCGGGAAGTCGTCGGAGACGCCGCCGCCGCCGTGCACCTGGATGGCGCGGTCGACGACCTTGAGCGCGACGTTCGGCGCGGCGACCTTGATCGCGGCGATCTCGGTGCGCGCTTCCTTGTTGCCGACGGTGTCCATCAGGTATGCGGCCTTGAGGGTGAGCAGCCGCGCCATGTCGATCTCGATGCGGGCCTCGGCGATCCAGTCCTGGATGTTGCCGCGGTCGGCGACCGGGGAGCCGAAGGTCGTCCGGGACTGGGCCCGGTCGATCATCAGGTCGAGGGCGCGCTCGGCCATGCCGATGGAGCGCATGCAGTGGTGGATGCGGCCGGGGCCGAGCCGGGCCTGGCTGATCAGGAATCCGTCGCCCTCACCGGAGAGCAGGGCGGTGGCCGGGACCCGTACGTTCTCGAAGAGGACCTCGGCGTGGCCCTCGCGGTCCTGGTAGCCGAAGACGGGCAGTCCGCGCACGATCGTGACACCGGGGGTGTCGATCGGCACGACCATCATCGACTGCTGGCGGAAGGCGGGCCCGTCGGGGTCCGTCTTGCCCATGACGATGAGGACCTTGCAGTTGGGGTGCAGGGCGTTGGAGGTCCACCACTTGCGGCCGTTGAGTACGTAGTCGTCGCCGTCGCGCTCCATCCGCATCTGGATGTTACTGGCGTCCGAACTGGCCACCGCGGGCTCGGTCATGGCGAACGCGGACGCGATCTCACCGTTGAGCAGCGGCTTGAGCCACTTCTCCTTGTGCTCCTCGGTGCCGAAGAGCGTGAGGACCTCCATGTTGCCGGTGTCCGGCGCGTTGCAGTTGGTGGCCTCGGGTGCCAGGCCCGCGCTGCGGCCCATGATCTCGGCGAGCGGCGCGTACTCGAGGTTGGTGAGTCCGGGGCCCCACTCGGGGTGCGGGTGGAAGAGGTTCCACAGGCCGCGCTTCTTCGCCTCGGTCTTCAGCTCCTCGATGACCGGCGGGTGGAAGTGCGGGTCGCCGGACTCGGCCATCTGCGCGGCGTAGACCGCCTCCGCGGGGTAGATGTGCTCGTCCATGAAGGCGAGCAGCTTGTCCTGGTACTCCTGGCCCCTGGCGGACTGTTCGTACACGAGTGGTTCCTCCCAAGTCTTTTCTTACGGTGTCACATGCGGCCCGAAGGCCCCAGCAGGCGGCCCAGCTCGGCGCTCGTGGTCGCGGCGTCGCGGTGCACGATGCCTGCGATGCCGATGCGTGCGGCGCCGGTGATGTTCTGTTCCAGGTCGTCGACCATGACGGTCTGTTCGGGTGCGACGCCGAGGCGTTCGCAGGCGATGGCGTAGGCGCGCCGCGAGGGTTTGCGGACTCCGATCTCGCCGGAGATGGTGACGGCGTCGAACAGCGCGGGCAGGTCGAAGCCCGCGTAGCAGTTGTCGCCGAGGGAGTTGGAGAGCAGGCCGACGCGGAGTCCGTGCGCGCGCACCTTCGCGACGAGCGCGACCATCTCCTCGTCGGGTTTCAACCCGCCCATCATGCGGTCCACAAGTCCGGGCCCCTCGACGTCGGCGCCCTGGCTCCGCAGCCGCGCCGCGAGGCCGTCCTCGAACTCCCGCTGCCCGATGAGCCCCTTCTCGTGCGCCACGAGCAGCGCGCTGCTCTCCTTGTCCTGCGTCAGGAGTCGGCGCAACAGGCCGGGATCACCGGTGAGTTCGCGCCCCAGCTCCTCGAAGCCCTCGGCGAGGCTCGTGGTGAGGACGCCGCCGAAGTCGAAGAGGACGGCGCTGCGTGCGGTCATCGCACGGACTTCTGGTAGCGGCGCATTCCGCGCAGCCACCGGTCGTAATCGCTGCCCTTGTGGCGGTAGAAGTCGAGCACCTGCTGGTGCGGCAGCACGAGAAAGCGCTCGTCACCGACGGCCGCCACCACCTCGTCGGCCACGTCGAGCGGCTTGAGCAGGTTCCCGGCGTCCAGCACGGCGCGCGCCGCGGCCTGCTCGGTGGGGTCGGAGGAGCGGGTACCCGCCATGAGCAGCTCGGTCTCGACGCCCTGCGGGCACAGGCAGCTCACACGCACACCCTCGTCCCCGTACGTGACCGAGAGCCACTCGGAGAAGGCAACCGCGGCGTGCTTGCTGACCGCGTACGTCGCCGAGCCGATCTGCGTGAGCAGGCCCGCCGCCGACGCGGTGCTGAAGAAGTAGCCCTCGCCGCGCTCCACCCAGCCCGGCACGAGCAGCTTCGCGGCGCGCACGTGCGCCATCACGTTGATGTCGAGTGCGCGGCTCCACTCGTCCTCGCTCGCGTCGAGGCCCGCCGCGCCACTGATCCCGGCATTGGCGAAGTACAGGTCGACGGGTCCGAAGTCCTCCTCCGCCGCCGCGATGAGGCCGCGCAGGTGCTCGGTGTCACCGGCATCCCCCGCCCGGCCCGCGACCCGCTCCCCATGGCTCTCGGCGAGCCGCTGCACGGTCTCGTCCAAGCGGGCCGCGTCGAGGTCGGTGAGCAGTACACCTCGGGCGCCGGCCTCCAGGAGGCGCTGGGCGACGGCGGCACCGATGCCTCCGGCGGCTCCCGTCACGATCGCGACCTTGTCGTTGATCAACATCCCGCTGTCCGCTCCTTCGCTTCCTTCGTCCCACCCGGTGCGTGGCACTCACCGTACTTGAATCCGACGTCAAGTTCTAGAGATTTCTGGAGTGCCGAGGAGGTCGGCGATGTCACACCCGGCCCCCGGTGACGACAGCCGGGTCGATGGCACGCTTGAGAATTTTGCCGGTGGCACCCTTCGGCAACTCGTCGACCACGGCGAGCAGATGGGGAACCTTGTAGGCGGACAGCCGCTCCTTGGCCCAGGCCCGCAACGCCTGTATGTCGAGCGCGGCGCCTGGGCGCAGGGCGACGACGGCCGCGACCTCCTCGCCGTAGTGCGGGTCGGGCACGCCGATGACGGCGGCCTCGACGATGTCGGGGTGCTCGTACAGCACCTCCTCGACCTCGCGCGGGTACACGTTGTAGCCGCCTCGGATGACGAGGTCCTTCTTGCGGTCGACGATGCGCAGATCGCCTTCGGCGTCGAGGGAGCCGAGGTCGCCGGTGCGCAGCCAGCCGTCGGCGTCGAGGGCCTCCCCGGTCGCGTCGGGCCGGTTCCAGTACCCCTTCATCACGACGGGCCCCTTGATGTGCACCTCGCCCACCTCCCCCTGCGGCAGCTCGGCTCCCTCGTCGTCGCGGACGGCGACCGCGCAGCCCGGCAGCGCGCGCCCCACGGTCCCCGGCCTGGCCGGTTCCCCCGCGAGATGACAGGTGGCGGCGCCCGTGGTCTCGGTGAGGCCGTACCCCTCGACGATGGTGCACCCGAACCGCTTCTCGAAGGCCCGCATGACCTCGACGGGCAGGGAGGCCCCGCCGGAGGAGGCGAGACGCAGGCCCGCGAAGTCGGCTCCCGCCTCGTCGGTGGCCCGCAGCAGGGCGTTCCACATGGTCGGCACGCCCGCGATGAAGGTGGGCCGGTCCCGCCGGATGAGCGCCATCATCGAACCGGCATCGAACCGCTCGAGCAGGGTGAGCGAGCCACCCGCACGCATGGTCGTCCCCATCACGCAGGCCTGCCCGAACACATGGAAGAGCGGAAGCCCCGTGACGGCGCGATCGTCGGCGCCGATGGCGTGGATGTCGCAGAAGATGGCGGCGCACGATGCGAGATTTCCGTGGGTGAGCTGGGCACCCTTGGGCTTGCCCGTGGTGCCGGAGGTGTAGAGGATCGCGGCGGTGTCATCGGCGTCGACGGGGTGCGGCTCGGGCGTGGCGGAGGCATGCGCGATGCCTGCCAGCCCTTCCCTCATCTCCCGGAACGGCACCCCGAGTTCGTCGGCCGTGCGCCGGGCCGCCGGGGCGAGCGCGGTCCACGCCAGGACGAGCCGAACGTCCGCGTCCCGCGCCATGTACGTCAACTCGCGCTCGGTGGCCATGGTGTTGGCGGTGACCGCGATGGCGCCCGCGCCGAGGATCCCGTAGTACGCCATGGCGAACTCGGGCACGGACGGCGCGACAAGCAGCACCCGGTCACCGGGCCCGACGTGGTGCGCGTCCAGCAACTCCCTTACGGCGGAGGCGCGTTCACGCAGTTGACCGTACGTCCAAGTAGCCACCGTCGAACCGCGCAACGCGATCCGGTCCGGGGCGACGGCCGCGTGGGCCCAGACGGGTGCGGAGGCGTTGGGCATGCGGAACCTTCCGTATGTAGTTCAAAACCTCGGGACCGGGCCATCGGCATATCAAGTCCCGCGCTTGGACGAGAGCCAGCGAGGTCCGGGGCAGAGCCCCGATCATTCAAGCCCCGCCGGCGATTGAGGCGCGGGGCCCGGGGCAGAGCCCCGCGACCCCGCGCCGGGGTGACCGCAACAACACTCAGGCCGGCCCCAGTGGCCTGAACGCCGGCTCCCGCCCCTCCAAATAACTCCGCACACCCTCCGCCGCATCGGCCCGCCCGAACGACTCCTCCATGAGCGCCTCGGCCCGCCTCGCCGCCCCCTCGAAGTCCGTGTCGAACGCCTCGCTGAGCTGCTGCTTCATCACACTCATCGACGTCGGCGACGACCAGGTCGCCAGCTCCGTGGCGTAGCCGACCGCCTCGTCGAGGAGCGCGTCCCGCTCGACGACCCGGTTGACGAGCCCCATCTCGTACGCCTCCGTGCCGCGCACGACCCGCCCCGAGAACAGCAGGTCCGCCGCGCGCGCGGGCCCGACGATGCGGGGCAGCAGCCACGCGATCCCGTACTCGGCGATCAGCCCGCGGCGCGCGAACGACGTGGTGAACTTGGCGTCCGGCGTGCTGAACCGGATGTCGCAGTACAGGGCCTCGACGAGGCCGAGCCCCGCCGCCGCCCCGTTGATCGCGCCGATCAGCGGCTTGCGCAGGCTCAGCGGGAACCAGCGGGGCCGCTCCCTCTTCGGTCGTTCCTCGCTCGCCGCGTCGGCGGAGCCGATCCGCTCCAGCTCGGCCATGTCGGCGCCCGCGCAGAACCCGCGGCCCGCCCCGGTCACGACGACCGCGCGCACCTCGGGGTCGGCCTCCGCCTCGTCGAGGAGCGCGAAGTAGCGGTCCTCCAGCTCGTTGGTCCAGGCGTTGAGCCGGTCGGGGCGGTTGAGTGTCACCACGGTCACGGCGCCGCGCCGCTCGGCGTACGCCAGGTCCTTCTCGCTCGTCGTCACGATCGCGCTCCTTCCGCGGCGCCCGGCACCGCTGTCGGGTCCTCGCGCACCTCGCGCGGGTTGGTCTCGCGCAGCACCCAGGCGCAGCCGAAGGTGAGCAGGCCCATCACCGCGATGAACACGGACACCCAGGTGGTGCCGCCGGTGCCGCCGATGATCGCGGTCATGATGAGCGGGGTGCCGCCGCTGATGGTCAGGGCGGCGATCTGGTAGGCGAGCGAGGCGCCGGAGTAGCGCACCCGCGGCTCGAAGAGTTCACCGATGTACGCGGCGAGCGGCCCGTACGTGAGGGACTGGCCGAAGCCGCCGATCAGCACGGCGACGCCGAGCCACAGCAGCGAAGCGGTGTTGACCAGCCAGAAGTAGGGGAACGCCCACAGCACGATGATGGCGGCCCCGACGAGCACTGTGGGCCGCCGCCCGACCCGGTCGGACAGCCATCCCGCCCACAGCACGAACAGGGCGCCGACCGCGGTGACCGGCATCGCGACCAGGAGGATGGAGTCCTTGTCGAGGCCGAGGTGCTCGGCGGCGTAGCTGATGACGCCCGCGATGCTGATGTAGAAGAGGCAGTTGGTGCCGGCGAGGAGTCCGGCCGCGAGCAGCACGGTGCGCCACTTGGTGCGGAGCACCTCGACGACGGGCGCCCGTGCCACCTTCGCCTTGGAACTCTTGGCTGCGGCCTCCTCGGAGAGCCGCCGGAACTCCGGCGAGTCCTCCACCTTGTTCTGCACGTACATCACGACGGGCAGCAGCACCGCGCTGACCAGGAACGGAATGCGCCAGCCCCAGCTCATGAACGCCTCGTCCGAGGTGACCGTGCCGGCCAGCAGGAAGACCCCGTTGCCGAGGAACACACCGAGCGAGACGCCCATCTGCCCGAAGGTGCCCGCGTACCCCTTGCGTTTGGGTGACGCCGACTCGGTGAGCAGCAGCGCGATGCCGCCCCACTGGGCGCCGCAGGCGAGGCCCTGCACGAAGCGGAGCAGCACCAGGAGCAGCGGTGCGGCGCCGCCGAGGACCCCGGCTCCCGGCAGGCAGCCGATCAGGAAGGTACAGGCGCCCATGAGCGCCATGGAGAGGACGACCATGGCCTTGCGGCCGTGCCGGTCGCCGAGGTGTCCCGCGACGACACCGCCGATCGGCCGGGCGACGAAGCCCGCCCAGAAGGTGCTGAACGACAGCAGGGTGCCGGTCAGCGCCGACGAGTCGGGGAAGAAGACCTGCGGGAAGACCAGCGCGGCGGCCGTCCCGTAGAGGAAGAAGTCGTACCACTCGATGGAACTGCCGATGAGTCCCGCGGCAAGTAGCTTGCCCGAGGCGCGCGCCGGAGCTGTCTCGGCGGCTGCCTGCTCGGCGCCTTTTCTGGGCTGTGCGGTGGGCGGATTCACGTGCGGGGCTCCTCCGTCGTCCAAACATGTCACGACCGCTGCGGCCCTGCGGCCGCCCCCTGTATATTTGAACCCAACGTCAACTTCAATACCTTGAACACGCCCTTGAACAGGCACTGTTCAAGTTGTCACCCGGTGCCGAGATCGAGGAGATGCCCATATGAGTGCCCCCACAGCCCTGACCGAGTGGAAGGGCGTGAGCGCGCGACAGGTCGATGTGAACGGGATCTCGCTGCGCGTCTTCGAGCACGGCCCGGCCGATACGGACAAGCCACTGGTGGTGCTCTGTCACGGCTTCCCGGAGCTGGCCTTCTCGTGGCGCCACCAGGTGCTCGCGCTCGGCGCGGCGGGGTACCGGGTGCTCGCCCCGGACATGCGAGGGTTCGGCGGGAGTTCGCGTCCCGCGGATGTCGACGCGTACGACACACTCACCATCTGCGCGGACCTCGTCGGGCTGCTCGACGCCGTGGGCGCGGACGACGCGGTGTTCGTGGGGCACGACTGGGGTGCGATGGTGGTGTGGCAGATGGCCCTGGCGCACCCGGAGCGGGTGCGGGGCGTCGTGGGGATGAGTGTGCCGGCGACTCCGCGCTCCCCCGTGGCGCCCGTGCCCGTCATGCACCGACGGCTCGGTGACGCCTTCTACATCGTGTGGTTCCAGGAGCCGGGTGTCGCCGACCGTGCCCTCGCGCAGAACGTGCGCAGGACGCTGGTGACGCGGGAGATCTGGTCGGCCGAGTGGGCCGAGCGCCCGGACGAGAAGTTCCCGCCGCCTGCGTGGCTGAGCGAGGAGGAACTCGCCTACTACGTAACGGAGTTCGAGCGCACCGGATTCACCGGCGGCCTCAACTACTACCGGAACATGGACCGCACCTGGGAGCTGACGGAGCACCTCGACGGACGCACCATCGACTGCCCCTCGCTGTTCGTCACCGGATCCGCGGACCCGGTGGGGCAGTTCATGCCCGCCGACCGGCTTGAGGAGGTGCTGACCGATCTGCGCGGGCGCGTCGTGCTCGACGGGGCGGGGCACTGGATCCAGCAGGAGCGGGCCGGTGCGGTCAGCGCCGCTCTCCTGGAGTTTCTCGCGGCTGCCTGCTGATACGATCCGCAGCCACCGGTGGGTGCACACTCCTGACGGATGCTCGTCCACCAGTGGAAACACGAACGAAGGGACCCGCGTTGGCTGCCCACGCCCCGGCCGCAGACGGCGGACAGAAGCAACCCATCACACCACGCAGCGCCCGAGGCGTCCGCACGCGCAACGCGCTGGTCGTCGCCGCCCGTGAGGTGTTCGAGCGCGACGGGTATCTTGACGCCCGGATCACGGACATCTCCAAGGCCGCGCATGTCGCGTCCGGCTCGTTCTACACGTACTTCAACAGCAAGGAAGAGATCTTCCAGGCACTCGTCGCGCAGGTGCAGGAGGAGATGCTCCACCCGCATCTGCGCGAGCGCACGGGCATCACCGATCCGCGCGAGATGATCGACGCGTCGAATCGCGAGTACCTGCGCGCCTACAAGAAGAACGCCCGCCTCATGGCACTCTTCGAGCAGGTCGCCCAGGTCGACGAGACGTTCAAGCAGCTGCGCATCGAGCGGGGCAACGCGTTCGCGCGCCGCAACGCCAAGCTGATCCGCTCCCTGCAGGACTCCGGCGCCGCCGACCCGGCCCTCGACCCGCTGGTGACGGCGCACGCCCTGTCCGTCATGGTGAGCCGCATGGCGTACATGGTGTTCGTCCTCGGCCAGCGCATCCCGTACGAGAAGCTGGTGACGACGCTCAACAAGATCTGGGAGAACGGGCTTCAGCTCAGGGAGCCCGACTCCCTCAAGGAACCCGGGGCGCCCGAGGCCTGAGCCGCGCGGGCGGTGCGGCGCTCCAGGATCTCCAGGACGCGCCGCCCCCAGCGCAGGTTCTCCTCCTCGAAGGAGATGCCGCGCAGCAGCGTCAGATACGGTCCGACGCGCTCCCCGTCGGCGAGGAAGTCGTCCTCGTCCAGCTCGCCGAGCAGATGCCGCCGCACCCGCTCGTAGCGGGCGAGCTTCCCGCGCGCCCAGTCCATGCGCTCCTCGATGTGCGCGCGGACGGCATCGAGCTCGCCGACGTCGACGGCCTGCACCTTCACCATGAGTTCGTCGCGCAGCGCGAGCGGTTTGGGCTGCCGCTGCGTGAACGCGGCCAGGTCGGCGCGGCCGGCCCCGGACAGCGTGAACATCCGCTTGTTCGGCCTGCGCTCCTGCGACACCATCCGCGCGTCGATCAGCCCGTCGGCGGTCAGCCGGTCCAGCTCCCGGTAGAGCTGCTGCGGCGTCGCCGCCCAGAAGTTCGACACCGAGACGTCGAAAATCTTCGCCAGGTCGTACCCGGAGGCCTCGCCCTCCAGCAGGGCGGACAGGACGGCGTACTTGAGCGACATGTGGACACCATACAGCGATGCGATTACTGTCACCCGCACCTATTCAACTTGTTGCCTATGACCCAGTGGGCGAGGAACCGAGGTGGCACCCGTGCATCCCTTCCGTGCAGCCGTGGAGAAGGACGATCTCGACGCGGTCGAGGCCATGCTGGCCGAGGACGTGGTCTTCACCAGCCCGGTCGTGTTCAAGCCCTACCCGGGCAAGGCGATCACCGCGGCGATCCTGCGCGGCGTCACCCGCGTCTTCGAGGACTTCCACTACGTGCGGGAGATCGGCGAGCCCGGCGGGCGGGATCACGTGCTCGTCTTCGAGGCGCGGGTCGGCGAGCGGAAGATCACCGGCGCCGACTTCCTGCACTTCGACGAGGACGGCCTGATCGACGACTTCATGGTGATGGTGCGTCCGCTGTCCGCCGCGCAGGCGCTGGCCGAGGCGATGGGCGCCCAGTTCGACCGGATCGCCGAGGAGGCGGCGCGGACCGACGGCTCCTGAGGCGTACGCGCGGCAAGTGTGACGGTCCTGTGGACCAGCGGCGAGGAACGTGCCGTGTCCATGTCGGGCGCGCGGGCGGCGTGTCAGGCTCCGCGGTGATGCCGGGCCGATCCCGCCCGAGAACCTGATCCAAACGACAGGGCCCAGCACCCGCCCGCGTTCCGGAGGACCGCCGTATGGCCGAGCAGAGTCGCTCACCTCAGCACGACGAACCGTCGACGTCCGGCGCTCCGGGGCGGCGCAGAGTGCTCGCCTATCTGCTGGCCGCGCCGACGCTCGCCGTGGGCGCCCGGTTCGCCCTGGACGCCGCGGACCCCGCCGAGGCCGAGGCGGCGGTGCCCTCGCCGCCGCAGCCCGAGGAGCTCTTCGACCTCGGTGACATGCAGAATCTCGCGGCGGCCCCGACGGCGGGCCTGATCACCGTACGCGTGCACGAGGACGGCACCGCCTCGTTCGCGGTGCCGCGGGCCGAGGTCGGGCAGGGCATGACCACCGCGGTGGCGATGATGATCGCGGAGGAGTTGGACCTGACGCTCGACGCCGTACGGGTCTCCCTGGCCGACGCCCGCCCCGAGTTGCTGATGAACCAGCTCACCGGCGGCTCCAACTCGATGCGCAGCATCTACCTACCCGTGCGCACCGCGGCCGCCCTCGCCCGGCAACGACTGATCGCCACGGCGGCGCGGCAGTGGGGCGTCGCGACCTCGGAACTGAGCACTCAGGAAGGTGTCGTCTCGTACGGCTCCGGTTCCTCGGCGAAGCGCGCCGCGTACGGCTCCCTCGCGAAGGCGGCGGCGAGCGGTCAGTCGCTGCGGGTGGCGGCGGCGCCACTGAAGGAGCGGTCCGAGTTCAAGGTCCTCGGCACACCACAGAACCGCGTCGACGCGCTGGAGGCCGTCACCGGGCGCAAGAAGTTCGGCATGGACTACGAGGTTCCCGACGCCAAGCCCGCCATGGTGCGCAGGCCGCCGACGCTCGGCGGGACCGTGCGGACGGTGCGCAACGCGGACGCCGTGCGGCGGATGCCCGGCATCACGGACGTGGCGACGCTGAAGCACGGCGTCGCGGTGCGCGGCGAGACGTTCGGCCAATGCATCGACGCACTACGGGAGTTGGACGTCGACTGGGGTCCGGGCGACGTCGACGGCGAGTCCGACGACTCGGTGGAGCGGAAACTCAAGGCGGCCACTCCCCCGATGATCGTGCCGCCGGTCCTGACGAAGAAACTCGACGCCGAGTTCATCTTCGCGTTCGCCAGCAACAGCCCGCTGGAGCCGGACAACGCCATCGCCGACGTGCGCGAAGGACGTGCCGAGATCTGGTCGAGCCTGAAGGTCCCGATCGTCGCCCAGCGCGACATCGCGACGAGGCTCGGCCTGCCTCAGCACGCCGTGACGGTGCATGTGGTGGAGGGCGGCGGCTCGTTCGGCCGGCATCTGTTCCACGACGTCGCGGCCGAGGCGGCGGAGATCTCGCAGAAGATCGGCAAGCCGGTCAAGCTGTCCTGGTCGCGCACCGACAGCTTCCGGCACGGCCGCGCCCACCCGATGTCGGTCTCGCGCGTGCGCGCCACGTACACCGGCAAGGAAGTCCTCAGCTACGAGCAGCGGCACGCCAGTTCGGAGACCGACTTCGGGCACGGGCTCGGCGAGATGATCACGTCGACGGCCGCGAAGCTGCCCGTGGCCGGCAACCTCACCTTCGCCGAGACCATCTTCACGCTCACGCAGACCACCCCGTACGACTTCGGTGTCACCACGCAACTGCTCAGCGAGGTACCACTCAAGTTCGCGACCGGCAGCATGCGCAACATCTACTCGCCGAACGTGGCGTGCGCGCGGGAGCTGATGGTCGACGAGCTGGCGCGGAAGATGGACCGGGACCCGGTGGAGTTCCGGCGCTCGTTCCTCAAGGACGACCGGCTGCGCGCCGTCTTCGACAAGGCGGCCGAGGAGGGCGAGTGGGGCCGGTCGCTGCCCGACGGGGTGGCGCAAGGGATCGCCCTGCACACCGAGTACCGGGGTGCCGTCGCGATCCTCGCGGAGATCGACTGTCGGCCGGAGACCGTCGGTCGCAAGGTCAAGGACGGGGTGACGGGACCGCGGGTCACGAAGGCGCTGATCGTGGTGGACGCCGGGTTCGCGATCAACCCGCGGGGCCTGGGCGCGCAGATGATGGGCTGCTTCAATGACGGCCTCGCCATGGCACTCACCTCCAGCCTGCACATCGAGGACGGCCTTCCGCTGGAGGGCAGTTGGGACAACTACTTCTATACGCGGCAGTGGAACACCCCGCCCGAGCTCCGGGTGATCGTGATGCCGAACACCGGCGAAAAGCCTTCGGGCGCCGGGGAGTTGGGGGTTGCGCCCGCCTTCGCCGCCGTCGCGTGCGCCTACGCGCGGGCGACCGGCACGCTGCCGACGCGCTTCCCCATCGACCACGCGGAGCTCGCGTTCGAGCCGCTGCCGCGCGAGCCGTCGACACCGCAGTCACCGACGGACGGGCTCGACCGGGCGTACTGAGCAGGGTCCCGCTTTCCCCCGACTACCGAGGAGACCTGATACCCCGATGCCGCGCCACACTTTCACGCTGAACGGCGAGCGGATCACCGTCGAGGCCGAGGACGACGTGCGGCTGCTGTGGGTGCTGCGCGATCTGCTCGGCGTCACAGGACCCAAGTACGGGTGCGGAATCGGCGTATGCCAGGCCTGTACGTCGCACATCAACGGCAAGGCGTTCAACCCGTGTTCGGTGCCGGTGTCACAGGTCGGCGAGGAGGACGAGGTGACGACGATCGAGGGGCTGCCCGCCACCGTCGGCCGCGAGCTGCACCCGATGCAGGAGGCCTGGCTGGAACGCGACGTGGCACAGTGCGGCTACTGCCAGCCGGGCCAGATCATGGCCGCCGTCGCCACGGTGCGCAAAGTGCGGGACGAGGGCCGCGAGATCACCGAGGCGGACCTCGACGCGATCCGCAATGTGTGCCGCTGCGGCACGTACAACCGGATCCGTGAGGCGATCAAGTCGGGGGCGCGGGCCATGTGACGCCCGCGCACTCGCGGTCAGCGCAGGTCGTAGTCGACGTGGAAGTCGTCCTCGAGCTCGAAGAAGACCTCACCGGAATCGGCGGCCGCGTTGGCCACGGGGCGCACGGTGGCGCCCAGCCACACCATGTGCGGTGCGGTACCCACGATGCGGCAGGGCACGATGAAGTCCTCGGGGAAGCGGACCAGCGCCTCGTTGCGCGCGACTCCGGTGCCGCGGTTGACGACGCGGGACTGGACCACGACGCCGGGCCCCGCACTGTGCTCGGTCGTCAGCTCGCTCGACGCGCAGACCGGACACAGCATCCGCCGGAAGGACGGGGTGCGGCACCAACGGCAGCGCTGATAAGGGAATCCGGACTCCGCTTCCGCGGTGCCCTCGACACCGTTCGGCGCCATGACACCGATGCCACTCGTGAACGTCCCTGACATCACTGACATCCTTCGGCCTCCCGCACTCGCCGGCGCGCGCCGGGCGGCGGTGCCTCGACGCACTCTCAGCGTATGACACTCAGTGCCAGCCGGTAAAGACACTGAGTACCATCAAGTTGCTTCGGGCTCCGTTTTCATTCGTCCCGCAGCGCCGATTCCACCCGCTGGATGACCCGCCACATCGGGGCCCCCTTCGTCGCCACCATCACGACGACGTCCTCCTGCGGGGGCTCGGGCGCGGCCGCCCCCTCGCCGCCCTCGCCCCACGTCCGTCGTACGAGCAGCAGCGCGCGGTCCACCGCGACCTCGGCGTCGCCCTCGCCGCCCGAACGCAGCCAGGAGCGAAGGCCGTTGTTGTGCGCGGCGACGACGGACGCCGCCACCACCTCCGCGCGCAGCGCGCCGTCCTCCGCGTCGGCCCAGCGCCGCCGCAGATACCCGGCGAGCATGCGCTCGTAGCGTCGCACGACGGACAGTTCGTACGTCCGAAGGCCCGGCACCTCGCGGGTCAACTTGTAGCGCTGAACGGAGAATTCGGGGTTCGTGGCGTAGACGCGCAGCACCAGGCGCGCGGCGTCGGACACCACGTCCACGGCATCGCTCTCGTCGCTCGCGGCCTCCAGGAAGGCCGTCATGTCGGCGAGGCAGCTCTCGTGGTCCGGGAAGACCACGTCCTCCTTCGACGGGAAGTAGCGGAAGAACGACCGCCGTCCCACACCGGCCCGCGCCACGATGTCGTCCACGGTCGTCCGCTCGAACCCGCGCTCCAGAAACAGCTGGAACGCCGCTTCGGCCAGCACCTCCCGCATGGGTGCCTTCTTCTGTGACCCGTTGACCTCGCGCGCCTCGCTCATGCCGGGAACGTAACACCGGAAGGTCACCCTTGGCACTAGGTACCTTTACAGAGGGAACTGAGTGCCATACGTTGACGGGAGTAGTTGGACGCTTGCAGGAGAACTGCAGGGCTGTGAAGGAGTCGGCGTGAGCTTGAGGATCGTTGTCACCGTGAAGTACGTGCCGGACGCCACGGGCGACCGGGGTTTCGCCGATGACCTGACGTTGGACCGTGACGATGTCGACGGTCTGCTGTCGGAACTCGACGAGTACGCGGTGGAGCAGGCGCTTCAGATCTCGGAAAACTACGAGGGCGACGCCGACGACGTGGAGATCACCGTCCTGACCGTGGGTCCCGAGGACGCCAAGGACGCGCTGCGCAAGGCGCTGTCGATGGGCGCGGACAAGGCGATCCACGTCGAGGACGACGACCTGCACGGCACGGACGCGATCGGCACCTCGCTGGTGCTGGCGAAGGCGATCGAGAAGGCCGGCTACGACCTGGTCGTCTCCGGCATGGCCTCCACCGACGGCGCCGCGGGCATCGTGCCGGCGCTGGTCGCCGAGCGTCTCGGTGTGCCGCAGGTGACGCTCCTGTCCGAGGTCGCCGTGGCCGACGGCAAGGTGTCGGGCCGCCGCGACGGTGACACCGCCTCCGAGCAGCTGGAGGCCTCGCTTCCCGCGGTCGTGTCGGTGACGGACCAGTCCGGTGAGGCGCGTTACCCCTCGTTCAAGGGGATCATGGCGGCGAAGAAGAAGCCGGTCGAGGCGTGGGACCTGTCCGACCTGGACATCGAGGCCGAGGAAGTGGGTCTGGAGGGTGCCTGGACGAAGGTCGCGTCCGCCGATGAGCGTCCGGCGCGCACCGCGGGCACGATCGTCAAGGACGAGGGCGAGGGCGGCAAGCAGCTCGCCGAGTTCCTCGCGGGCCAGAAGTTCATCTGAGCACCAGAAGTTCACCTGAGACAGCGGAAGTTGGAGAAGAACAGTCATGGCTGAAGTTCTGGTCTTTGTCGACCACGTGGACGGTGCCGTCCGCAAGCCCACCCTGGAGCTGCTGACGCTGGCCCGCCGCATCGGCGCCCCGGTCGCCGTCGCGCTGGGCAACGGTGCCGCCGACACGCAGGCCGTGCTCGCCGAGCACGGCGCGGTCAAGGTCCTCACCCACGAGGCCGCCGAGTACGCCGACTACCTCGTCGTGCCGAAGGTGGACGCGCTGCAGGCCGCCTACGACGCGGTCTCCCCGGCCGCGGTGCTGGTGCCGTCCTCCGCGGAGGGCAAGGAGATCGCCGCGCGTCTGGCGCTGCGTATCGGGTCCGGCATCATCACCGACGCCGTCGACCTGGAGGCCGGCGACGGCGGTCCGGTGGCGACGCAGTCGGTGTTCGCCGCCTCGTACACCACCAAGTCGACCATCTCGAAGGGCACGCCGGTCATCACCGTCAAGCCCAACTCCGCCGCCGTCGAGCCGGCCGCGGCCGCCGGTGCCGTCGAGGCGCTGACCGTGTCGTTCTCGGAGCAGGCGACGGGCACGAAGGTGACCTCGCGCACCGCGCGTGAGTCGACCGGGCGTCCGGACCTGACGGAGGCCGCGATCGTGGTCTCCGGTGGCCGTGGTGTCAACGGTGCCGAGAACTTCTCGGTCATCGAGGCGCTCGCCGACTCCCTCGGCGCGGCCGTCGGTGCCTCGCGCGCCGCGGTGGACGCGGGCTGGTACCCGCACTCCAACCAGGTCGGCCAGACCGGCAAGAGTGTCTCGCCGCAGCTGTACATCGCCTCCGGCATTTCCGGTGCGATCCAGCACCGCGCCGGCATGCAAACCTCGAAGACGATCGTCGCGATCAACAAGGACGCCGAGGCCCCGATCTTCGACCTCGTCGACTACGGCGTCGTCGGCGACCTCTTCGACGTCGTCCCCGCCCTGACCGAGGACGTCAAGTCCCGCAAGGGCTAAGGAAGTTCGAGACCGCCGCCGCGCCCGGGACCTTCAGGCCTCCTGGGCGCGGCGGCGTGCGTAGTGCCCGGCCGCGATCAGCGCGCCGGTGATGAGGACACCGCCCAGGGCGAGTTGCGCGACGCTGAGCGTGCCAAGCGAGCCGCCGTCACCGGCATTGACCCCACCCAGTTCGGTGCCGCCGCGCCCCGACACGGTGAGCGTCTGCCGCACCTCGGTGCCGCTCTCGCAGATCACGGTGATCGGGAAGGTGCCGGACCTGGCGCCCGTCGGCACCTTGAACTGGCCCGTGACCGAGCCCTCCTGGGTCGCCGTCTGCAAGGGGAACTCACCCGCCCCGAGACTGTCGGCGTCCCCCGTCGCGGTCAGGTCCTCGCCGCAGGCGCTCGTACTCGCCGTGACGCTCGCTCCCGGCCCCGGGTCGGCGGGCACGAGCTCCAACGTTCCCGACGTGTCGGCCACCGGCGGGCTCTCGGTCCATGACGTGTCCGTGTCCCACGCCGGATCGCTGTCATCGGCCCAGGCCGCGGGGCACATCAGGGCCCCGAAGGCGAATGTGGCCGCGGCGACGGCGGCGGTCGGCCAGGACGCGGTGCGGCCCATGCGGATCCTCTCGGCGGGCCCGGCGGACGGACCACGGATGTGCGGGTACTCCGCGACCGATCCCACCGCGTGGACGCGCCCACCGCCTGTCGAGACGTCGAGTCGGGTGACACAGACGCCTCATTCGAACCCACCGGACGCACCTGACCCACCCGTACGCACCGGATACGTCTGCGCACGTCTCGATACGCCTAGATGTGCCCGTGCATCCGATGCGCCTCGACCAGCTTGACCCGCGCGGCCTCCAGCCGGTGCGCCATCACCTCGGCCACCCCGTGCAGCACCGCCACGCCGAGCCTCGGTTCCTGCTCGCACAGCGTGCGTACGGACGCGCCGTCGAACTCGTAGGCCCGCACCGGACTGAACGCCTCCGCGCCGAAGTCCCACGCGTACGGCTCGAAGAGCCAGGACCAGCCCAGCAGGTCACCGGGGCCGAGCGGGTCGATGGGCAGCAGGGCGCGGTCGGAGACGCGGACGTCGAGGGTGACCATCCCGGTCCGGATGATCCAGAACCGGTCCGCCCGGTCCCCCTCCTCGAAGATCCGGGTGTCCTGCGCGAACGAGACCTCTTTGGCCAGGGGCATCAACCGGTCCCGGTCCGCGTGCGAGAGCCGGTTCAGGAGTCGTGTCTGGGCCGTCATGGCGGCCACCTCCACCGTCGTGTCATTCCAGCGTACGTACGTCACGTTCGTGGCCCGCCCGGCTCGGCGGGGAGGATCACGGGCGCCCCGATCGGGGCGGCCGTCACCCGAACAGCCTATTTCCGGGTGATATCAAGCGCACCTCGAGCGGGCGTCCCCCGTGTGCGGAGGCCGTATGGCGTACGTGGAGCGCGGTCGCGAGATCCCGGTTCTACGTTTCCGGCATGGCGTCTTTCCTCCGCTTTCGCCCTGCCTTTGGCAGGGCCGTTGTTTCGTGTGGCGTGTGCGCGGCGGTGTCCGCGGGCACGGCAGGACCCGCCGGTGCCGATCCGCCGGTGCCGGACCCGCCCGCGCCGCCGTCCGTCTCCGCGCTGTCGTGGGAGGTCATGGACGCGCGCACCGGCGACGTCCTCGCCTCGAAGGCGCCGCACCGCAGGCTGCCGCCCGCGAGCACGCTCAAGACCCTGTTCGCCCTGACCGTGCTGCCGAAGCTGCGCCAGGACGAGGTGCACCGGGCCACGTACAGGGATCTCTCCGATGTCTCCGAGGGCAGCAGCCTCGTCGGGGTCGACGAAGGCAACCGGTACACGGTCGCCGACCTGTGGCGCGGCGTGTTCCTCAGCTCCGGCAACGACGCCGTGCACACGCTCGCCCACATGAACGGCGGCGTCTCCCGCACCGTCGCGCAGATGCAGGCGACCGCCCGCCGGATCGGCGCCCGCGACACCCAGGTCCGCTCCCCCGACGGCTACGACACCCACGGCCAGTTCTCCTCCGCGCACGATCTGGCGCTGATCGCCAAGGAAGGCCTCAAGAACCACGACTTCCGGCGCTACATGGCCACGAAGTCGGCACGCTTCCCGGCGGCCGGCGGCCCGAAGGCGTTCGGCATCGAGAACACCAACCGGCTCCTCGTGGGCTCGCACGGAGTGGAGCCCTATCCGGGCCTGATCGGCGTCAAGAACGGCTACACGACCAAGGCCGGCTGCACCCTGGTCACCGCCGCGACCCACAACGGGCGCACCGTTCTGGTGACCGTCATGAACCCGCAGGACGGCGACTTCAACGCGGTCTACGAGGAGAGCCGCGCGCTGCTCGACTGGGGCGCGGAGGCGGCGCCCCTGCACGCACGGCAGGCGGCGGCGACCCGGCGCCCCTCGGCAACGCAGCAGTTGGCCGTCGCCGCCCCGGCGCCCGCGCCCGCCACGGGGGCCGAGCAGCCCGACGACACCTCGGGCGGGCTCGGCCGACTCCTCGGCGCGGCGGCCGGGTTGCTCGCCCTGGCGTGCCTGCCCGTGCTCATCGGCAGGCGGCTGCGCCGGCGACGGCACGCGGCCGGGGGCCGCTGATGCCGGCGATAGCCGAGTCCGCGCCCGCTGTGCAGCGTCGCCGCCCCACGTGGTCCTTCCTCGCGGCGACGCTGCTCGCCGGAGTCCTGCTCGTGCACCACGGGATATCCGGCGACGGGCCGCCGCAGCCCGAACCGGGCGCCGCGAAGCTCGGCACCGACACGCCGCCCGCCGACCCGCTGCCCGCCGCGGCTCCGCAGCGCATCCGCATCCCCGAGATCGGTGTGAACGCGCCGCTGACGCGCGTCGGCCGGGATCCGGAGGGATGGTTGGACGCGCCGCCGCCGGACAAGGCGAATCTGGCGGGCTGGTTCCCGGGGGCGGTCACGCCCGGCGAGCGCGGTACGGCGGTGATCGACGGGCACGTCGACAACGCCGAGGGCCGCGCCGTCTTCTACGGGCTCGGCGCGCTCAAGAAGGGCGAGCACATCGAGATCGACCGCGCCGACGGGAAGACGGCCGTCTTCGAGATCCACGGCATCGACGTCGTCGACAAGAAGCACTTCCCGTCCCGCCGGGTCTACGGCGGCACGGGCCTGCCCGAACTCCGCGTCATCACCTGCGGCGGCACGTACAGCAGGAGCAACGGGTACGCGGGGAACGTCGTCCTCTACGGCCTGCTCACCTCGGTCCGCGACCGTACGTGACGCAGTGAATGACGTGGTGACGCAGTAGCGTCGGCTAGTCGTGCGGGGCCTCTCCGGTCACCCGGTGGTCCGCGTGGCTCAGCGCCTCCGTCACCAGGCGCCGCAGGTGCCCGTCGGCGAGGCGGTAGTGCATGTGGCGGCCTTCGCGGCGCGCTTCGACGAGGCCCGCGAGGCGCAGCTTCGCCAGGTGCTGGCTGACGGCCGTGCGCGAGGCCGCGACGCGGTCGGCGAGCGATCCCACGTCCGACTCCTCCAGGGCGAGCAGCCACAGCACGTGCAGCCGGGTCGCGTCCGACAGCAGGGCGAACACCCGCGTCGCCTCGGCGAGTCGGGCGGCGTCGGGCTCGCGCGGGTGCGCGACGGCCGCGGTGGGGGTCGGATCGCTTGCGGGCATGGCCCCAGCCTAGATGCCAGGCCATGAAGCCCTTGTGCGAACCGCACACCGAACGGCAACATACTCGTCATGTGCGCAGGTGCGCACATGACGAGTGGTCTGTCGACGCAGCCTTCGGGAGGGGCCCGCATGCTCACGGTTCTGCGCCACCGCACGTACCGCCGTCTGTTCGGCGCCCAGGTCGTCGCCCTCGTCGGCACCGGTCTCGCCACCGTGGCGCTCGGGCTCCTGGCGTACGACATCGCGGGGGCGGACGCGGGCGCCGTGCTCGGCACCGCGCTCGCGATCAAGATGACGGCGTACGTGCTGGTGGCCCCGCTGGTGGGGGCGTTCGCGGAGCGCCTGCCGCGGCGCGCGGTGATGGTGGGCTCCGACCTGCTGCGGGCGGCCGTGGCCCTGATGCTGCCGTTCGTGGACCAGGTGTGGCAGGTCTACGTCCTGGTGTTCGTGCTGCAGTCCGCGTCGGCCGTCTTCACGCCCACCTTCCAGGCGCTGATCCCGGACGTGCTGCCCGACGAACGCGACTACACGCGCGCGTTGTCGCTCGCCCGGCTCGCGTACGACATGGAGAGCCTGTTCAGTCCGGCGCTCGCCGCGGCGCTGCTGTCCGTGCTCTCGTACCACCGCCTGTTCATGGGAACGGTCGTGGGTTTCCTCGCCTCGGCCGCGCTCGTGGTCTCGACGACCCTGCCCGAGCGAGCGCCCGCGCCCGCGCGCGCGGGTGGCGTGTTCGGCAAGGCGACGGCCGGCACTCGTCTCTTCCTCGCGCTCCCCCAGCTGCGGGGGCTGCTGGCGCTGAACCTGGCCGTGGCGGCGGCGAGCGCGATGGTGACCGTCAACTCCGTCGTCTACGTAAGGGACTTCCTGGGTCTGTCGTCGGGCGCGGTGCCGGTGGCGCTCGGGGCGTACGGGGCCGGGTCGATGGCGGTGGCGCTCGTGGTGCCGCGGCTGCTGGAGCGGGTCGGCGAGCGGGCGGTGATGGTGCGCGGGGCGCTGGCGCTGGGTGGCGTGTTCGCCGCCGTAGGTGTCATCACGGCAGCGCACTCCGGCAGTTGGCGGGTGCCCGCGCTGCTCGCCGCCTGGGCCGCGTTCGGTGGCGCGTGCTCCATGGTGCTCACGCCGACGGGCCGGCTGGTCCGGCGGGCCGCGCCGGAGCGGGAACGTACGGCGGCGTTCGCCGCGCAGTTCTCCCTGTCGCATGCGTGCTGGCTGCTCACGTATCCGCTGGCGGGGTGGTTGGGCGCGCGGGCCGGGCTCGGTGCGGCCGTGGTCGGGCTCGCGGTGGTGGCGGTGGGTGCGGGGGTCGCGGCGGCGCGGTTGTGGCCGGTGGGCGTGGACGGCTCGGTCCCGGAGGTGGAGCACGAGCACGTGGGGCTCGCCGCGGACCATCCGCATGTGCACGACGCCGTACGGGTCTCGGACGGTTGGCGGCACAGCCATCGGCGGTTCGGCGACGCGCTGCACGCGACCCGCTGAGACGCTGACGCGCCGAGCCAGTCGCCGGGCACGCGGCATCGACCAGGCACCATGCTGCTCATGGGACTTCACGAACAGCAGCGGCTTCATGAACAACAGGGGCCTCACGAACAGCGAGAGCTTCGACCGCTGTCGGACGAGGAGGTCGACGTGGTGCTGAGCACTCTCACCGAGATCGTTGCCGGAGGAGCCGGAGGAGCCGGAGCGGTTAGCCTCAGCGGCCGACCAGGGCGCCCTCCCGCGCCCGCAGCGTGAAGTCCGCGGTGGCCGGGGCCCCTTGACGTACGAGGATGCGCTGCGCCTCGGGGTGTCTGCCGGGGGCCGACGCCACCAGGCTGAGGTGGTCCTCGGGCAGGCCCGCCACCGCGTACCGGCCCCGGTCGTCGGTGAACGTGGAGACCAGCTGACGTCCGCGGCCGTCGAGTACGACGACGGCGGCGCCCCGCAGCGGCTCGTGAGCGGCATCGCCGACCACGCCGGTCAGCGTGGGGACCGGTTCGCCGAAGTGGTGGCGCTGGGCGGGCAGCGCGGTCGGCACGGGGGTCTCGGCTGCGGGATCGTCGACCGGGGCGGCCTCGCCCCCTGCCGCGCGTCGGTGCCGCGCGTGGTCGAGGGCGAGCAGGGCCAGGCCCGCCACGATCCATCCGCACAGGACGAGCAGCGGCTTGAGGACCCCGGCCCCGTCGAAGTACAGCACTCCGCGCAGCGCGTCGACGGCGTTGGCGAGCGGCATCACGGCGTGCACGCCCTGGAAGAACTCCGGCAGCAGTGGGGCGGCCACCGCTCCCCCGCTGGTCGGGATCGACATCACGATGAACAGCGTCATGCCGACCGCGGGCAGGAACTGCCGGGTGAACGGCGCGAGTCCGGAGGCGACCGTGGCGACCGCCGTGCTGAGGAGGAAGGCGACGCCGAGGACCGCCGGGTGGGCGTCGAAGTAGCCGAGCCCGACGCCCGCCCCGTATCCGACGAGGCTGAACACGGCGGCGACGGCGGCGATGGCCAGGAGCTTGCGGCGCCGGTCGAGGGCGACGGCGCGCAGCAGGGTCGTGGCGAGGATGTACGCGGGGATGTTCCAGGCGATGGCGAAGTACAGCACCGTCGAGCCGAGCAGGTCCTTCTGCGCGGTGGGCGCGACGTCGCGGACCGTCGGGGCGCCGCCCGTGAGTCCGCTGAACGCGCCGGTGAGCGTCTGCTCCAGGGAAGCGCCGTTGCCCTTGGCGACGTAGAGGACGGGGCGGTCCCCGGTGACGTATCCGGCGTAGGCGTCCCGGTCGAGGACCGCCTGGCGGGCCTCGCGGGCGGTGTCCACGGGGGTCACGTCGAAGCCGTCGGGGTATCGCGCGCGCAGCTCGTCCTCGACCCGGTCCGCCGAACCCGCCACCACCACCTCGACGTGGTGCGGCTTCGGGGCGTGCAGGGCCGGGGCGAAGAAGCAGAGGATGCCGAGGAAGAGGACGGCGGGGAACCAGGCCGCCTCGGCGAAGGCCTTGATCGCGACGGCCCGCGGCCGCTCGTACTTGTACCGATCGGAACAGGAATCCATGATCAATGGACGATACATGTACCTTCCGGTACGTTCAACGGGTGCCCCGAACCGTGAACACCGAGAAACGCGCCGAGCTGCTCGGCCAGGTCGTGGAGTACGTGCAGCGGCACGGCCTCGCGCACCTGTCGCTCGCCCCGCTCGCCGTGGAGATCGGCACGACGAAGCGGATGCTGCTCTACTACTTCGGCAGCCGCGAGCACCTCATCGCGCGCGCCCTCGCCGCGAGCCGGCCCGACGCCCACGCGCTGTTCGACCCGGTCGAGGACGTCGACGCACTGCGCGGCTCGGCCCGCGCCCTGTGGCGGGCGATCACGGTGGGCGAGCAGGCCGGCCCGATCCGGATACTGCTCCAGCTGCTGAGCCTGGCGGCGACCGATCCGGAACAGTACGGCGAGCTCGCCCGCGAGACCGTCGCGTTCATGGTCGACCCGATCGCGGACGCATATGCCCGCCTCGGCCACCCGGAGCCGGCGGCGCGCGAGCGCGCGACGCTGCTCGTGTCCGGGCTGCGCGGGCTGTGTCAGGACCGGCTGGTGACGGGCGATGCGGCCCGCACGGACGCGGCGGCCCGACGCCTCATCGAGGCGGCCCTGTCACCCGCGTGACGGACCCCGGTGACCGACCGGTCCAGCCCGCGTGAAGATTCCGGGCACGTTTGCGTTAGTGAGCGTTCCTGCGTGTTACTCCGAGGGGCAGAGCGGTCATTCGTGGCCGTGGCGGGTTCGGCAGTGAGCCCGCACCCGCTTCTCGGCAGGAGCCTGTCGGCCCGAGCCGGGGAGCGGGGCTTTCAGCCCGGTTCCGTCGCCACCGGATCCGCTGTCTCCCGGCGCTGAGCGAGTTGCCGCTCCAGCTCGGCGCGGATCACCGGGTCGAGCTCCTGGGTACGCGGCCAGGCGATCAGCCGGCGGGCGACCAGGCGGAGCCCGGTGTTGGTGCGCATGGAGATCTCGCGCAGCACGTCCCACGCCTCCGCGGGCCGGATCCCGCCCACCGCGATCACGACCCCGATGGCCTGGTCGATCACGGCGTGCGAGGTCACGGCCTCCTTCAACTGCTCGACCTGCTCCTCGAGTTCGGCGGATGCGGACCGCTCTGCCCTCTCGCAGGCAGCGTCCGCTGCGCGTCGGCGAGCCGGGAGCATCACGGTGCACCTCCAAGTGCCGTGCCTGGCAAGGGAATTCGAGTGTCCTTGTACCACTCCTGCCCGGCCCCTCGCACGACAACCGTCCCGTCGCGTATGCGTGGGGCAGATGCCGGGACGGCCCTCTGCGCGGGCCGCCCCTCACTCGCGGACGGCCTCAGGTGCGGGCCGGGGCCTGGTCGCCCTCGGTCGGCTGCGCTGCGACGGACTGGTCCGCACCCTCCTTGCGCAGCGCCGGGATGAGCGTCGCGACAGCGGCGGAGACCAGGGCGACACCACAGCCGATCATCAACCCGGTACGGAACCCGCCCTCGGAGGCGAGCGTGTAGCCGCCCATGGACATGGTCATCTGCGCGAGGACCACACCGATCACGGCAGAACCGATGGTCGTACCGAGCGAGCGCATCAGGGTGTTGAAGCCGTTGGCCGCGGCCGTCTCGGAGAGCGGCACCGAGCCCATGATGAGCGCGGGCATCGCGCCGTAGGCAAGGGCGACACCACTGTTGATCACGACTCCGGCGACCATGATGCCCCAGGCCGTCCCCATGAGCGGCAGCGCGACCCCGTATCCGACGGCGATCACGAGTGCGCCGCTGATGAGCGCGGTCTTCGGACCGCGCGCGTTGATCAGCTTTCCGCCGAGCGGCGAGATGAGCATCATCATGACGCCGCCGGGCGCCATCCAGAGGCCGGCGGCCAGCATCGACTGGCCCAGGCCGTACCCGGTGGCCTCGGGGAACTGCAGGACCTGCGGCGCGATCAGCATGAACGAGTACATGCCGACACCGATGAGGATGGAGGCGGCGTTGGTGAACAGCACGCGCGGGCGGGCGGTGGTCCGCAGGTCGACCAACGGGTCACGCGTGCGCAACTCGTAGAAGCCCCATACGAGAAGCGCCACGGCGGCGACACCGAAGAGCCCCAACGTGGCGCCCGAGGACCAGCCCCAGTCGGCGCCCTTGGAGATCGCGAGCAGCAGTGAGACAAGACCGATGGCCAGGCCGATCGCGCCGGGAGCGTCGAAGCGCTGCCCCTTGGCGGCCGCCGGAACGTCCGGCACGATCAGGAAGATCATGACGCCGATGATCGCGGCGAGCCCGGCGGCACCCCAGAACAGCACCCGCCAGTTCGCGTACTGCGCGACCGCGGCGGCGATCGGCAGGCCTATCGCGCCGCCGATTCCCATGGAGGCACTGACCAGGGCGATGGAACCGCTGAGCTTCTCGGTGGGCACGACATCCCGCAGCAGGGCGATACCGAGCGGCACCATGCCCATGCCCATCCCCTGCAGCCCGCGCCCGACGATCATCGGCACGACGGACGACGAGAGGGCGCACACCACCGAGCCGATGAACAGCGGCACGGCGCAGACGAGCATCATGCGGCGCTTGCCGATCAGGTCACCGAGGCGGCCGGAGACGGGCACGCACACACCCGAGACGAGCAGGGTGACCGTGATCACCCACGCCGCGTTCGAGGCGGACGTGTCCAGGATCCGGGGCAGTTCGGCGATGAGCGGGGTCACCAGCGTCTGCATGATCGCGGCGACGGTTCCGGCGAGCGCGAGGGTGGCGACGACGGCGCCCGCCCGGCTGCCCGACTGGGGCGCATCCATGAAGGACTCCTCAATCTCTTCAAACTCTTCAGCATGTGCAACGATGTGCATCGTACACACGATATGCATCGCACATACTCCATGCATGACACACATACCTGACGGCGCGGCACACAAGCGGGAAAGGAGTCCGGACGGCGCGCATGTCCTGCGACGCCCTGCGATACGGTCGACCTGGGAGGAAGCACGTACATGGACAAGCCATCGCACCTGGTCGAGTTCGAGCACATGGTGCTCGGCCGGCATCAACTCGGCAGCGAGAAGCGGCGCCGCGAGGCCGAACGCATGGAGCGCAGCGCCTACATCCTGCTGAGCCGGATCCGGGTCCAGGGCCCGATGTCGATCGGGCAGCTCAGCGAGGCGCTGCTGCTCGACGCGTCCACGCTCAACCGGCAGACGGCGAGCGCGATGCGGGCCGGCCTCCTGGAGCGGATCCCCGATCCCGACGGCGGCATGGCACGCAAGTTCCGGCTCACCGAAGAGGGCGAGCGGCGGCTCGACCACGAGCGCGCGACCCACATCCAGGAACTGGACAAGGTCTTCGAGGACTGGCCGGCCGACGACGTGGAGACCTTCGCCCACTACCTGCAGCGCTTCAACACCAGCATCGAACGGCTCAGCGGTCAGCCCTGGCCGCGCTCCTGAACCACCACAGGACAGTCACCAAGGCTCTTGCGTTTTTCGGCGCGCATCGGTACGCCCCTGGACAGGCCCCGCCAACGGGGGCCGTACGGGCGGCAGTTCCGCACAGAACCGGAGGATACGTGACATGCGATTCCTGTTTCACTACCCGGAGGCGCACGGGCCGGATGCCGACATGCTGGACGCCGGCCCTCTGACCGAAGTGGCCCGCGCTGCCGAGCAGTTCGGCTTCTCCGGGCTCTCCTTCAGCGAGCACCCTGCCCCCGGCGCGCGGTGGCTGAACCACGGCGGGCACCAGACGCTCGACCCCTTTGTGGCACTCTCCCACGCGTCAGCGGTCACCAGCCGACTGCGCCTCCTCACTTATCTGGCCGTCGCCCCGTACCGCAATCCACTGCTGCTGGCCAAGCAGGCGGCCACGCTCGACCGGCTCTCCGGCGGGCGGCTGATCCTGGGTCTCGGCGCCGGGTACCTGAAGGGCGAGTTCCACGCCCTGGGCGTCGACTTCGAGGAGCGCAACACGCTGTTCGACGAGGTGCTCGACGTGCTGCCGCTGCACTGGAGCGGCGAGCCGTTCAGCTACGCGGGCCGGCACTTCAATGTCCGCGACGTGCAGGCCCTGCCCCGGCCGGCGCAGCGGCCCATACCCCTGTGGATCGGCGGCAACTCACGGCTGACCCGGCGCCGGGTCGCGGAGCGGGCGCAGGGCTGGATGCCGATGTCCGGCGGCCCCGAACTGAGCACCACCGCCCGCACCCCGGCGCTGGGCCCACTGCCCGAACTGGCGGGCGCGATAGCGGAGGTGCGCGACGCCTCGTCCGCGGCCGGGCGCGGTGCCGACGTCGACGTACTGCACTCGTACCGCGATGACGCCCTCACCGATCCGACCCTGGACGCGGACCGGCACCGGGAGTTGTTCGCCGCTCTGGAGAAGGCCGGGGTGACGTGGACGGCCGTCTCATGTCCCAGCCGGTCGGCAGCGGCGACGCTGGAGTTCCTGGAGGCGTTCGGGACGACGTACGCGGGTTGATGTCCGGGCATCGGGAACCTCACGCGTCCCACGAGGCGTCCTGATCCCCGTATCCACAGAACCACGCGACCGCGGTACCGCACGGAGGTAGGGCCCGACCATGGAAAACGACGTCAGGCCCTACCGGGGCACGCTGTACCGCTTCACCCTCTGGGTGTCACTGGCCACCGCCGTACTCGGGTTCGCGATCCTCGCCGGCGCGTTCGCGGCGGCGTGGGACGGCTTCGAACACGTCCGGGAGTACGCGGACCGCAACATAGCCAACGAGGACTCCTACTACGCGTACGCGGACGAGAACCTGGACCCCATGCAGGCCGTCGGCGCCGTGGCGGCGCCGGTGTTCCTGCTGCTGGCGCTGGTCGTCGTCTCCGTGCTCCACAGCGCGTACGCGGTCGGCAGTTCCCATGCCCGGCGCGACGGGGGGCCGCTGTCCGTCGGCGAGTTGTGGCGGCGCACGCGTCCGCGCCTGTTCGCCGCCGTCGTGGCCAACTTCCTGACCGGCATCTTCGTGGCCGTCGTGGTGTGGGCGGGCCTGTTCCTGTTCACCCTGGTCGACGCACACGAGGTGCCCGGCGTCGAACCCACGCCCATAGGTGAGACCGCGTCCTGGCAGTACACGCTGGTGGGTTGGGTGCTGCCGATCGTCATCTGGTCTCTCGGCCCGCTGGTCTGGTTCCGGCTGTCCGGTGCCACGGCCGAGACGGTGCTGGAGCGCCGCAACCCGTTCGCGGCGGTGTACCGCTCCTGGGTGCTGACCCGTCGCGCCCGTCGGCGCACGTTCGGCCTGGGCCTGCTGTCGTGTGCGGCGGCCGTGCTCGCCTACGTAGTGGTCGTGTACGCGGCCGGCCCCCTGAACCACTACGCCGGGCTCGGCATGCTGTGGCTCAACGACGACAACGTGTGGATGACCGGCGTACTGATGATCATCTTCCCCACCGCGGTGGCCCTGCTCCTGCTGCCGCCGCTGGTCATGCCGCTGGTGTGCGCCGGAGTCGCGCGTCTCCACGGGGACATGCGCGCTCGGGAGGAAGCGGGGAGCGGGGACGGGCTGCCCGCACGATCCGAGGGCGCAACGCAGCCGTAGAGCGGCCCTTGAGCGCCGACAGCCACACCCCGGAGCCGTACGCGACATCGTCGAGGCGACGCGCGACGGCGTAGCGGACGGGGTCGAGGCGGGTGGGCTCGGGGCCGCGTCCGAGGGTTTCCAGGGCGACGTCCGTGACCGCCGCGACGGCCGTGGCCCGGCGCAGGCGGCGCGAGACCAGGCAGCCCACGACGGTCAGCGGCCACCAGTGGCGGGTGAGCAGCGCCGTGCCCTGGGTGAGCGACGCGAGCGAGCCGAGGGCCGTGAGACGGGCCGCGTGCGGCAGGGGGTGTTCGATGCCCTTCAGCTTCTGGGCGTTGCGGACGGTGGCGACGGCCGCGAGTCCGCCCGCCACCGGCAGCGACCAGCGGCGCTGCGCGAGCAGGGCGACGAGCATGGCGGCGCTCCACGGCGCGAGGATCGCGGGGGCGATGTTGTCCGGGTGGCGGAGGGCCAGGGGGTGCGCGCCGGTGCCGTAGACGGCCTTGCGGTGGAACCAGTCGGCGAGTTCCACCCGGTGTTCGTGCGCGGCCTGCACGGCGGGCTCGTAGCGGATGCGTCCGCCGTCCGCGGTCAGCCGCCAGCACAGGTCGACGTCCTCCCCCACGCGCATCCCGGCGTCGAAGCCGTCGGCCTTGGTGAGCGCGTCGGTGCGGGCGAGCATGCAGGCGCTGGGGACCCAGGAGACGGGGGTGCCGGTGCGCACGGCGGCCGGGTGGCGGCCCAGATCGAGGGAGGAGCGGGTGCTCTCGTAGCGGCCCAGCCAGCGCTCCGCGCCGGGGCCTGGCAGTGCGGTGATCCGGGGCACGGCGAGCACGACGGCCGGGTCGGCGAAGTGGCGCAGCAGGACGTCGACTGTGTCTTTAGCGAGGACGATGTCCGAGTCGACGAACACCACGTACGACGTGGTGACTTCGCGCAGCCCCGCGTTGCGGGCGCCGGCCGGGCCGAGGTTGTCGGCGAGCGGGAGTACGCGCGCGTGGTGGCGCCCGGCTACGGCGGCGACGGGGGCCGGTTCGTGCGAGGCGTCGTCGACGACGATCACCGGGGCGTCGGTCGTGGTGGCACGGATGCTCGCGAGCGCGCGGTCGAGCTGGTCGGGGCGGTCGCGTATGGGGATGACGTATGTGACCGTGCCGTTCGGGTCGTTTGGGGCGCTCAGTTCGCTCGGTGGCAGTTCGGTGACCAGCGGGTGGGCGAGGCCGGTGGCGAGCAGCCGGTCGGCGAGGACTGCGCCCGCCCGGTCGCGTACACGCAGGGTGCGCCCGGTCAGGAGTGCACGGGCGCGTGGTGTCAGCCGCAGCAGCCGTGTCGGGTGGCCGCCGAGCAGCGCGCGCCCTCCGTCGAGGACGCTGGTGTGCCGCTCGAGCCCGATGACGTATCCGTGCGGGAGGGGCATGCCGCCCTTGCCGCTCATGCGGCTCCTTGCGGTACGGCGGTCACGAGCCGGCCTCGTGGGTCTGCGCGGCCCGCGGTGACGAGGTGGACGGCGTGAGACACCATCGCCTCGACCAGCGCGCGCCCCTCCTCGGCGGTGGCGCCGGTCGGATCGCCGAGGACGCCGTTCGGGGAGACGCCGCGTACGCCGTGGGTCATGAGGTGGGGCAGGAGTTCGGTCAGTGGGCGGGGGTCGCCGGGGGCCGCCTCCGAGAGCCGTACGTCGCCCGGGGCGAGGTGCAGCATGACGGAGGTCTCGGTGCGGCCGGCGTGGGCGTCGCCGCCGGGCGGAGCGCAGCCGAGCCAGGCCACGTCGTGGCCTTCGTAACGGAGTTGGGCGCAGGCCGCGTCGAGGGTGGTGACGTTGCCGCCGTGGCCGTTGAGGAGGACGACGCGGCCCGCCCACAGGGACAGGGACCGCACCGTCTCGACGAGGACCGCGTGCAGCGCCTCGTGGCCGATGGAGAGAGTGCCGGGAAAACCGGCGTGTTCACCGCTCGCGCCGTACGCGAAGGTGGGCGCCAAGACGACACCCTCGTACGCGAGTTGGTGCGCCAGGCGACGCGCCACGGCTTCGGCGATCGTGCTGTCCGTGTGGAACGGCAGGTGCGGGCCGTGCTGTTCGGTGGAGCCGACGGGGACGAGGACCAGGGCGCGCTCCGGCACCGTGGGCCAGGTCGCGCGCGCCAGTTCCACCGGTTCAGGCACGCGGGACTCCGATGGTGCGGGTGAAGCCGTCCGGGATCGCCAGGTCGTCCGGGCCCAGTTCGTCGACGGAGGCGTGCCCGAGGCCGAGGACCGCGGAGTCGAGGCCGCCGCGCAGGATGTCCAGGACGTTCTCCACGCCCGCCTGCCCGTTGGCGGCGAGGCCCCACAGGTAGGCGCGGCCGATGAGGACGGCTCGGGCGCCGAGCGCGAGGGCCTTGGCGACATCGCCGCCGCGCCGCACGCCACCGTCGAGGAGTACCTCGATGTCGGCACCGACCGCCTCGGCGATGGACGGCAGGAGGCGGATGGTGGCGGGCGTGGTGTCGAGGTTGTTGCCGCCGTGGTTGGAGACAGAGATGCCGGTGACACCCGCGTCGACGGCACGCTTGGCGTCGTCGACCCTGCTGACACCCTTGAGCAGGAAGGGGCCTCCCCACTCCTTGCGCATCCACTCCACGTCGTCCCAGGTGGGCGGGGCCGTCTGCATCCACTCGCCGTAGGCGCCGAAGAAGGTCGGGGCCTGCCCGCCGGGGGCCTGCAAGTTGGGGGTGGTCAGGTCGGGGATGCGGCGGGACCTGGCGAACGCGAGGAGCCAGCGCGGGTGCGGCAGCACGTCGGGGGCGAACTTCACGGCCGTACGCAGGTCGATGCGTTCGGGGATCGGCGGGCTGCCCCAGTCCCGGCCGTTGGAGAACGACCAGTCCAGGGTGGCGATGAGCGCCTTGGCGCCGGCCGCCCTGGCGCGCTCCATGCGCTGCGTCATGGAGTCGCGGCTGCCCATCCAGTACATCTGGTAGAAGGTGTTCGGGTTGGCCTCGGCGACCTCCTCCACGGACCGGCTCGCGAACGAGCTGAGCCCCATGATCACGCCTCGGTTGGCGGCGGCGCGGGCCACGGCCACCTCTCCGTCGGGGTGGACGGCCTGCACACCGGTCGGCGAGATCAGCACGGGGAACGCGGACTCGACGCCGAGGACGGTGGTCGTCAGGTTCCGTTCGGCGTGGTGGCCCACCACCCTTGGCGCGAAGCCGAGTTCGGCGAACGCGCCGATGTTGTCGCCGATGGTGCGGCCGCGTTCCGAGCCGGCGACCAGGGCGCCGTAAACACTGCTCGGCAGGTACTTCTTGGCGCGTCGCTGGGCCTCGGCGACCGTTTCGAACCATGGGTTTCTTGCCATGGGGCGGATTGCTCCTCGTCGGGTGATCGCGTCGTCGGGTGGCGGCCGGGCTGAGTCCTGCTACAGGGTTCTGAGTCCTGCTACTGGGTTCTGAGTCCTGCTACAGGGTTCTCGTCGCAGTCCGACACGGGCGGCCGCCGTGTGAGCGGCACGACGACGGGGCCGGTGCGGTGGGAGTGGTCTCCGGACGGCTTCGGGATCGTGGAGCCGTCCCGGGCGCGCTCCGCGAGGAGTTGCTCCCCGTACCCCTGGACGCACTCCGGGTCGGGGCCGTCCAGCGGCAGTCCGGTGAAGAACTTCGCGGCCATGCAGCCGCCCTTGCAGGTGTCGTAGAACGTGCAGGACGCGCAGGCCCCGCCCTGCTGCGGCTCACGCAGCCGGAGGAAGAGGTCCGACTCCCGCCACACACCGGCGAAGCCGCCCGCCTCGCGCACACTCCCCGCGAGGAACTCGTCGTGGATGGCGAACGGGCAGGCGTACACGTCCCCGATGGGGTCGATGAGACAGACGACGCGGCCCGCTCCGCACAGGTTCAGGCCCGACAGAGCCTCTCCGTAGGCGGACAGGTGGAAGAACGAGTCGCCGGTGAGGACCTCGCCGTCGTGCGCCACCAGCCAGTCGTAGAGCTGGCGTTGCTGGGCGGGCAGCGGGTGCAGCTCGTCCCACACGTCGGCGCCGCGTCCGGAGGGGCGAAGGCGGGTGAGGCGGAGTTGGGCGCCGTACTCGTCGGCGAGCGCCTTGAAGTCGTCCATCTGCGGGATGTTGTGGCGGGTGCAGACGACGGAGAGCTTGAAGTTCTTCATGCCAGCGTCGGACAGATTGCGCATCGCGCGCAGGGCCGTGTCGTACGAACCCGCCCCGCGCACCGCGTCGTTGACGTCGGCCGTGGCTCCGTCGAGGGAGATCTGTACGTCGATGTAGTCGTTGGCGGCGAGGCGCCGGGCGACCTCCGGCGTGATGCGCACGCCGTTCGTGGAGAACTTGATGCCGACGTGGTGGGCGGTGGCGTAGTCGAGCAGCTCGAAGAAGTCGGGGCGCACGGTCGGCTCGCCGCCGCCGATGTTGACGTAGAAGACCTGCATGGCCTCCAGCTCGTCGATGACGGCCTTGGCCTCGGCGGTGGACAGCTCGCGAGGGTCGCGGCGGCCAGAGCTGGACAGGCAGTGGGTGCAGGACAGATTGCAGGCGTAGGTGAGTTCCCAGGTGAGGCAGATCGGCGCGTCGAGACCGTACTCGAACAGGTCCACCAGGCGCTCACCGGGCTTGGCGGCCAAGGGAGTTGAGGTCACGGTGTCGGGCTCCTTTCGACCAGCATCGACGAGCGGGCCAGGACGGCGAGGGCGCGTGCGTACCGGGCCGTGTCCGCGTCACCGGCGCCGGCGCTCGCGCAGGCGGCGCGTGCGGTGGGGGACGTCGACAGCGCCTGGACGACGGCGAGCAGTCCCCGGTCCTTGAGGAAGGACAGTTTGCGCGTGCCGAAGTGGTACAGCAGCGCGCCGAAGGGTTCGGGCCTGACCGACACCTGGGGGTGCACGTCCCAGGCGCGGTCCAGGTCGAACGTGGAGGAGGCGGGGGAGGCGGCCGGGACGGGGGCGGCGGGCACGATCAGTACACGCCGCACATGCCGTCGATCGACACCTCTTCGACCAGGTCGTCGGCCTCGATGAGGGGTTCGTCGGTCGAAGAGGCGGAGGCGGTGGAGGCGGCGGGCGCCTCGGGGGCAGCGACGGCTTCGAGCTGCTCGTTCATGCGGAACTCCCTGATACCGATGGGTGGTTGAGGGTGTGCGCGAACGGGTTCGAGAGTATTGGCATGCGATGCCAAAAGAAAGGGTGCGAGCACCGCCGAGGGTCTTGCGCGCCGGTGTCGCGGCGGGATTGGATCCGGTCCCATGGGTCCGATCGCGTCCGCCCGTCCCGATGTGCTGGTCGTCGGTGCCGGCGGCGCGGGTGCCGTGCTGGCGGCGCGACTGAGCGAGGACGTCGGCCGGAACGTGCTGCTGGTGGAGGCCGGTCCGGTGCCTGCGGCATTCGATCCGGATTTGCTGGACGCGCGCCTCGTACCGGGGGCCCGGCCCGACCATCCCGCCACCCGCTCCCATGCCGTTCGGCTCACTCCGCAGCGGCCGTGGTCGGTGCCGCGCGGCCGTGTGCTGGGCGGCTCCACGACGGTCAACGGCGGGTACTTCGTCCGAGCCCGGCGCGAGGACTTCACCCGGTGGGCCGGGGCCGGGAATCCCGCCTGGGCGTACGAACGGGTGCTGCCGTTGCTGCGCGCCCTGGAGGACGACCTCGACTTCGGCCGCGGCGAGGTGCACGGGATCGGTGGGCCGATGCCCGTCACGCGCGGCCGCCTGACCCACCCCGCCGCCGTGGCCTTCCGCGAGGCCGCCCGGGGACTGGGTTTCGCCTCCGAGCCCGACAAGAACGACCAGGGCCCGCCCGGCTTCGGGCCCGTGCCGTCGAACTCCGTCGACGGCGTGCGCTGGAACACCGGGCTCGCCTACCTGCCGACGCCGGTGCAGGACCGGCCCAACCTCACCGTGCTGGGCGATTGTTCCGTACGGCGGGTGGTGGTCGAGCGCGGGCGAGCCGCGGGGGTCGTGGTCGAGCGCGACGGGGCGTGGGAGACGCTCGACGCCGGGTGCGTGGTGCTGTGCGCGGGCGCGCTCGTCACGCCCCGCCTGCTCCTGCTCTCCGGGATCGGCCCACGCACGGATCTCGAACGCGCCGGGGTTCCCGTCGTCCGCGACGCGCCCGCGGTCGGCGCCCACCTCGGCGACCATCCGCAACTGGTCCTGGACTGGCAGCCGCGCGACGACCTCGGCCCGCCCGCCACCGGCTGGCTCGGCGGCTGTCTGCACCTCAACTCCCCCGGCGGGCCACCGGGTTGCCCGGGCGACATCGAGATCCTCCAGTCACTGGTCCCGATGGCCGGGCTCGTCGGCGGGACCGCCCGGGTGCCTGGTGCTCCGCACTCGTTCCTCGCCTCCGTCCAGACGCCGCGCCCCACCGGCCGGCTCCGGCTGCTCTCCGCCGATCCGGAGGTCCCGCCCGCCATCGACTACGACTATCTGCGCGACGGCGAGGTCCTGCGCCGCCTGCGCGCGGCCGTCCGCGTGACGGCCGGCCTCCTGGACACCGCGCCCTTCACTAAGGTCTCCGATGGCGGTCTGCTCGCTCCCGGCCACGAGGCGCTCCGCGAAGACCGCGCGCTAGATGCATGGATCCGCGACCACCTCGGCACAGCCCAACACACCTGTGGAACCGTCCCGATGGGCCCCGCCGTCGACCAGTACGGGCGTGTGCACGGGATACGTGGGCTGCGGGTCGCGGACACGTCCATACTGCCGGACACACCGCACCGTGGCCCGGCCGCGACCGCCGTGCTGATCGGTGAGCTGATCGCCGACGCGATGCGGCGCGAGCTGCCCTGAGGCGCCGACCACGCGGCTCAAGCCCCGCCGAGCCCGTCCTCGAGGCGCCGGATCGCCGTGTCGAGCAGCTCGCTCAACTCCGCGTCCGGCACCGCGAGCCAGTGCTCGTACGCCGTGACCGCCGCGGCCAGGAGCGTGTGACCGAAGAGCCGAGGAATCGCGTCGGACGCGGCGAGACCGAGGCGCCGGGCCGCGAAGTCCGTCACGATCGCGCGCCATGACCTGTACCGCAGAGTGGCGTCGGCCTGGAGGGTGGGCACGGTCAGGATCAGCTGCATGCGCTGCCGGTGCCAGGGCACGACGGTGGCGTCGAACCGGTTGAAGTCTACGACGGCCACGCGCAGCGCCGTCATGATCGGAACACTCGGACCGGTGGCGTTCAACAGATCGCGGAACCCGACGAGTTGCTGTTCGAAGTCGCCCCACACCAGGTCGTTCTTCGACGCGAAGTAGCGGAAGAAGGTCCGCCGCGCGATGCCCGCCGCGGCCGCGATGTCATCGACGGTCGTCGCGTCGAAGCCCTGCCGGGCGAAGAGTTCGAAGCCGATCCGTTCGAGGTCGGGCCGGGTCGTGGCACGCGGGCGGCCGCCCTTGGGCGCACGGACGACCGGTTCGACCGTGCTGCTCGTCGGCGACTCCACATCCACTCCTTCGTATAGGGTCCCGGCCCGCGTGCGAGGAGGCAGTGGACGCGTGCAACTGAACCGCCACCACTGCCCCGACGGCCGTCAGACCGCCATGCCGTACACGATGGTGAAGACGGTGCCGAGCGAGCCGATGATGAACACTCCGGTGAGCCCGGCGATGATCAGGCCTTTGCCTTGTTCGGCGCTGAACGTGTCGCGCAGCGCGGTCGCACCGATCCGCTGCTTCGCGGCGCCCCAGATCGCGACGCCGAGGCAGAGCAGGATCGCGACGGCCATGACGACCTGGATCATCGTCTTCGCCTCGCTGCCCAGGGCGCCGAACGGGCCCCAGTCGGGGGCGATGCCCCCGATGATCGTGGTGATGTCGCCCTTCTCGGCGGCGAGCAGCATGTCGAATCCTCCGTGGGGTGCTTGCGGTCACCCACCCGCTGGCGGGCAGGTCCTGCTCCCCATGGTGTCCTCCATGGTGCGATTTCGGGGCCTGTTCCACGCTACGACGCCAAGCCGGCCGGGTGCGGTCCCCGGGTATCACAGCACGTGGATCGCGCGGGCGACGAGTGCGCTGCCGCTACCCAGTTGGTCGCTGCAGCGGGCGATGGTGCCGCTGCCTTCGCACACGCCGCGTCATGACCAGACCCGGGATGCCGAGGGCCAGCAGGACCGGGATCGCGGCGGCGATCCCGAACCAGAGGAAGAGGGCGAGATAGCCGTAGGAAGCGTTGCCCCCGTCCGCATCCGCCTTGGTCAGGAACACGAGGCTGACCACGAACGCCACCACCATGAGGCCCGCCAGGACGATCGCCAGCCAGAGAAGGACACCGGCCCACCGCCGGTAACCGACGCCGAGCTGCGGGACTTGGGGAGGCCCGTACCCGCTGGGCGGGCCGGGCACCGGTGCCGGGTGATGAGACGGCCACTGATCGGACATGGGCCCAGTTCTACTGTGCGCGTTCCCGAAATACCACCCGCACCGGACGGGCCCCGATCACGGTCCAGCGGGTGCGCAGGCGCATGCCGGCGGCCCGCCACCCGGTCCAGTGGAATGCTCTTCTTCCGGACATCCGGTCGCGATAGGGAACATGGCGTATTGATCCGCTGCAAGTGCCGTAGCTGTTGGCCGAATGACCCCGGCAGTCCTTTGGTCGGCGTTGACGCTTGCTGCGACGCGAGATATACCCCTAGTCATTCCCACCCGAACAGCACGATGATCGGCTTCCCACCGAGCCAGGGAGCCCGGCGGGAACTCGACACAAGCAGGTGTCATTGCCCTGCAACCAGTGTCGCGAAAAAACGGGGGACGGATACATGCTGCGCATCACGGCCGACATATTCTCTGGCCGACCCAATCCGGTGGCCGACGTCACCGACGAGAGCGAAGTACAGGCGCTGCTCCGCGAGGTGGACGGCAACAGGAACCTGTTCATCAGTGACCCGCCCGCCACGGGCGAGCTCGGAGTACGAGGATTCTCGATCGAACCGCTCAACGACGAGATCGGAAGCGATTTCGGCGCCGAACCGAGGCTGTACCTGCCCGTCGGGCCGCAGGCACGCGGTGGCCGTGCGGCCGAGATCGGCGAGCGGCTCGTGACGTTGATGGAGCGCGGGCAGGCCGCCGCGTCCCGTGAACCCGCACAGCCGCTGGACTCGACCCTGCGCGAGTACCTGATCCCGCAGCTGTCGTCCGCCACCCGGCTCAGCGTCATGGACGCGGCCACGACGACGGAGGCGGAGCCCGGTCCTGAAGAGACAACTCCGGCAGCCACCTGCACCATTGAGCTCGGAGCGTTCAACCCGGGATTCTGGAACAACGACTCCACCGTCCGGCTCAACAACAATTGCTACAACTACGCGAGCAACTGGCGGACCAATACGTTCGCCCAGCCGGGCCGTGGTTGCGGCAGCATGTACAAAGCCATCAGCACTGCCGAAATGACGCGTGCGTCCCTGTGCGACGGAATGCACCACCGGTTCAACTGCTTCCCGGACACCGAAAAGCCGCGCTACTTGGTCGCGTTGGTCATCGCACCCGGAATCGACTTCCACTGGTACCGCAAGCAGAAGGAAGGGTTCTGGGGCCACAAGCCCGGCGGCACGGCCGCCCGGAACACGGACAACAGCAACAACGTCATATTCAACCCGGAGACCGCCAACCGAGGTCCGTACACGGTATTTTGCGGCTACTTCTACGGCTGTAATTCGCAACGCCAAAGGATCAGGTAGCGGGTGGACGTCGAGATCGATCTCTACAGCGGGCGGCGCAATCCGGTGTTCGGCCTCCCGCCGGACACCGGGGACGCTCTGGTGGCCCGGATCGCCGCCCTGCCACCGGCTCCTCCCGGGGCCGCGCCGCTTCAGGACCTCGGTTACCGAGGGTTTCGTATCAGTGGCGGCGGCCCGGCGGCCGAGTTCACCGAGATCGTGGTGTCCGGTGGTGTGGTCGTCGTCCGGGACCGCGGCGGCACGGAGCGGCTGCTCCACGATGAGGGGCGCTCGGTGGAACGCTCGCTGGCCGACCTCGCCGCCACCCGTGTGCATCCGGACGACATGGTGCTGCTGCGCCGGGAGTTGAACGGCTGACCGGCGCCGCGGCGCCCGGACCACAACCCGGACCACGCCCACCGGCCCCACTGCATTTCCAGCATTTCCCAGGCAGAACGAAGGACTTGACGTCATGTCATCACAGAGCGGGGACCCGACAACCGGATCGGCCGACTTCTTCGAATCGAGCGGCCAGGAGCAGGAAGTAGGCGCGGAACAGGCCGCCACGGAACCCACCATGACCAGCGGCGCCGAAGAACTGCCGACGTCGGCACAGCACGACACCTCGGAAACACAGGAGGGCGCGACGGCCGCCGTCGCCCGGTACCGCCCGGCAAGTGGCCGGTACCGCAGCAGCGGCGGCGGCTTCCAGCTCGAACTGCGCGTCGACGTCGACAGCACGCGCAGCGGTTCCAAGGTTCTGCGCAGGGTCAGCGGCGACTTCTTCACCACGACCGGTGGTACGACCGCGTACTTCGGGTCGTTCACCGTGCACGGTCCGACCGTCACGTGGTCGGCGACGCAGGTCGTGATCAAGGGGCTCGGCAGCTACACCTGGCAGGCCGGGGCCCCGGTCGTGCGGGTCACCATCCCGCGGCGCCTGGTCGGGCAGCCGCCGGCCGCCGCCACCGTGCAGTTCTTCACGGTGGCCGGCCAAGCAGGCGCGAGCTACCTGTGCCCGTACATCTCCCCGTACTTCCGCGCCCTCACGTGGGAACAGGACTCGGTGACCGGCAAGATACCGTTCCTCGCCTACAACACCGGTTCGCTGCCGCGGCCACCGGGCAGTCCCGCCCGCTCGCTGAGCGTTCCCGGGGCGTACGCCGAGGCCGGTATCCAGCTCCTGGTGTCGGGCGCCGCGAATGTCGTCGCCGACAGCCCCTCGGGCTGGAGCGACTCCGAGCTGCACGGCGCCATGCAGACCAACTTCAGCCAGTGGCGGAACGTCCCGCAGTGGAAGGCGTGGCTCTTCGTGGCCGGCGCCTACGAGGGCCTGGCGGGCGTGCGCGGCATCATGTTCGACGCCGCCGACTCCTTCCAGCGGCAGGGCTGCGCGGTCTTCTACGACCTGATCAAGGGCGCCGACCCCGAGACGCAGCGCGCCCAGCTCCGTACGTACGTGCACGAGCTCGGGCACTCCTTCAACCTGCTGCACTCCTGGCAGAAGAACCTGGCCCGGCCGCCGGCCCCGCTCGGCCCCAAGGGCGGCTTCGGCGATCTGTCGTGGATGAACTATCCGCAGAACTACCAGTCCTCGTCCGGCCCGACCGGGACCGCCGCGTACTGGAGCGACTTCCCGTTCCAGTTCACCGACAACGAGCTGATCCATCTGCGGCACGGCTACTACCGCAACGTCATCATGGGCGCCAACGCGTTCGCGACCGGCGCCGCCGACATCGAGCCCGAACTCTTCGACGAACCGCTCGCCGACGAATCGGGCCTCCGTCTCGGTCTGCGGGGCGCCAAGAGTGGCTTCGCGTTCGGTGAACCGGTCGTCGTGGAGCTGAAGTTGGAGACGACCGACCTGCGCGGCCGCTCCACCCACGGTCACCTCCACCCGGACGACGAGCTCGTCAACATCGCCATCCGGCAGCCCTCCGGCCGCACCGTCCTGTACCGACCGCTGCGGCTGCGGTGCGTCGACCAGGACGAGACCGTGCGCCTGGACACCAACCGCCCGGCGATCTACTCCAGCGCCTACATCGGCTACGGCGGCGACGGGCACTACTTCCAGCAGCCGGGCACCTACCAGTTGCGCGCCTCCTACCAGGCCTCCGACGGCTCACGGATCGTCTCGCCGGTGCTGCGCCTCGTCGTACGCCACCCGGTCACCGCCGCCGACTCCGAGCTCGCCGAGCTGATGATGGGCGAGGAGCAGGGCAAACTGCTCGTGCTGCGCGGCTCCGACTCACCGTCGCTGCGCGCCGGCAACGAGGCGCTCCAAGAGGTCATCGAGCGGCACGCCAACCACCCCTTCGCGGTGTACGCGCGGCTTACGAAGGGGCTCAACGCGGAGCACGAGTTCAAGAGCCTGAAGGCCGACAAGACCGGCCTCACGGTACGTGCTCCGGACACCAAGTCCGCGATCGAGCAACTCACTCCGGTCGTGAAGGCCTCCCAGCAGGGCAAGGGCGTGGACAACCTCACCCTGAACCTGGCGACCCGCAGGCTGGCGCGCGCGTATGCCCGCCAGGGCGATGTGGAGGAGGCCGGCACGATCCTCGACCGCATGGTGCGGCACTTCGACACCTCGGCGTTCAACCCGCATGTCGTGGAGGCGGTTCGCGCGCAGGCCGACTCCACCAAGGCCAAGCTGATCTCGGACTTCGGTCCTTCCTGAGCCACCAGCGCGGGCCGCTCACGGTTGTCGTCCACCCGTGAGCGGCCCGCGCACCGCTGTGGGACAGAACAGAAGGAACCCGTCGTGCTCGATCTCGTGCTGTACGGGCCCGAGGATCCGCTCGTCGGGCCGCTGCGGTCGCAGGATCTACGGCGACTTGCGCCGGGTGAATCCTTCGACCCCACGACTGGAGCGGGCTGCGCGTGGTCCGGGCCCTTCAACTCTTCGGCGGTTACGGCTATATACGCGAGTACCAGCGAGGCCATGAAGGTGCTCATCGCGAAGTCGCTGAACCTGTGAGGGAGTTGACGAGTTGACGGACGACAACCAGGACTTCGGTGGCCGCAAGGGCGCCGCACTCGTCGCGGGCGGCACCGGCGGCATCGGCGCGGCCACCGTGCGCACGCTGGCACGGCGCGGCAGCGCGGTGCTGTTCACCTACCGCTCGAACGACAAGTCCGCCGAGGCCCTCACCGCCGAACTCCGCGCGGAGGGCGCCCAGGTGGAGTCCGTCCGGGCGGACCTGACGGACGAGGACGAGGCCGCTTCGGCGATCCGCTCGGCGGTGGACCGGTTCGGCGCACTGCACACGCTCGTCTACGCGGCGGGCCCGCACGTCCCGATGGTGCACCTGAGCAAGGTCCCACCGTCCCAGTACCGCCACCAGCTGCACGCCGACACCCTGGCCTTCTACAACCTGATCCACCCGGCGCTCGACGCCCTCCGCGCGTCCGCCGGCAGCGTCGTCGCGGTCACCACCGCGGCCACCCACCGCTACCCCGTCCGCGACGGCCTCTCCTCGGGCACGAAGGGCGCGGTGGAGGCGGTGGTCCGCGCCCTCGCGTCCGAGGAGGGCCGCTACGGGGTGCGCTTCAACTGCGTGGGCCCCGGCATGCTCACGGACGGCATCGCCGCCCGCCTCATCGAGAACGGCGAACTCGACGACGCCGCCCTCCAGGTGACCCGCCGCAACATCCCCCTGCGCCGCTTCGGCACCGCGCAGGACATCGCGGAGGCGGTGACCTTCCTGGCCTCGGACCGCGCCGGATTCATCACGGGCCAGCACCTGTCGGTGGACGGCGGCTACACCGTCTGAAACCGGGATGCGCCACCCCACACGCCGACCGCATACTCTCCGCATGCGATCTTCTGAGGCCTCCCGCGCGGTGGGCGCCGCCAGGGCCGTCGCGGCGTCACTGGCGCTGGACGTCGACGACATGACGGTGCTGCACGACTCGAACAAGCTCACCCTGCGGCTGCTGCCGTGTGACGTGCTGGCCCGGGTCGCGCCGGTCGACGATCAGATCGCGGAGTTCGAGGTCGAGCTGGCGCAGAAGCTTGCCGAAGCCGGGTGTCCTGTGGCCGCGCTCGACCCACGGGTGGAGCCGCGTACGTACGAGCGGGACGGGTTCGTCGTCACGTTGTGGACCTATTACGAGTCCGCGGCACCGCGCGACGTGGCGCCCGTCGACTATGCCCACGCGCTCGCGCGGCTGCATGCCGGCATGCGCAAGGTCGATGCCGGGACTCCGCACTTCACGGATCGCGTCGCGCACGCGGAGCGGCTGCTGGCGGACCACGAACGCACCCCGGACCTCGCCGACGCGGACCGGAAGCTGCTCGTCGAAACGCTGCGAAGCGCGGTGCGGGCGATCAGCGGGCGCGGTGGCGGCGAGCAGCTGCTGCACGGGGAGCCGCACCCCGGCAACGTGCTCGCCACCCTGCACGGGCCGGTCTTCATCGACCTGGAGACCTGTTGCCGGGGGCCCGTCGAGCTCGATCTCGCCCATGCGCCCGAGGACGTCGCCGCGCACTACCCGGGTGTGGATGAGGAGTTGCTGCGGGCGTGCCGGCTGCTTGTTCTGGCTGTCGTCACGACCTGGCGTTGGGATCGGTACGACCAGTATCCGGGCGGACGCGCAATGGGTCTGGAGTGGCTCGGCCGGATCCGCGCACCCTCGCGCGGTGCGGGCATGCTGGGGCGATGACCGAATCCCCCTTGCCCGGAGGCTTCATCAATGCCGTCGTACGTGTCGGGGACACCGTGCGCCGCCCCGCGTCCCCGGAGTTCACACGTGACCTGTTGAGATGGTTCGAGGTACGGGGCTGGGGCGGAGCTCCCCGGCATCACGGCTCCGACGACGAGGGCCGTGATGTCCTCGAATTTCTTGACGGCCACGTCGCGTGGGAGCCACGACAGCCGGCGGCCGTCTCCTCCGACGAGAGCCTGGCCGCACTGGCCCGGTTGGTGCGCGCGTTCCACGACCTCACGGCCGGTACCGAGTTGGCCGGCGCCGAGGAGGTCGTGTGTCATAACGATCTGTCGCCCAAGAACACGGTCTACCGGCCGGTCGGCGGCGCGCTGAGGCCGGTGGCGTTCATCGACTGGGATCTCGCGGCGCCCGGCAGGCGGATCCACGACGTGGCCCACGTGTGCTGGCAGTACCTCGGCATCGGCCCTTCGGTGACCGACACCGAGGACGCGGCCCGGCGCATGCGGCTGATCGCCGACACCTACGGACTGACCGACCGGAGCGAACTCGTGGCGACGGTGCTGTGGTGGCAGGACCGTTGCTGGCGCGGCATCCAGGCGGGGGCCGACAGCCGCGATGCCGCCATGATGCGCCTGCGCGACATCGGGGTGGTCGACGAGGTACGCGGGGCGTACGAGTGGGTCCGTGAGCGACGGACCGTATTGGAGCGGGCGTGGGACTGACACGCTCACTGGCCTCTCGGAGCCAACAGGTCGTCGCTTATTGACAGTTGACGCGTACGGTCTGACACTCGTGGCGTCCGCGAAGACAGTTTCGTTATAGCGAAACTCCGCAGGTGGCACCGGGAGTGATTCGATGAAGCTCGATCTGCTCTACGAGTTCCAGCCGAAGATCGGCCCCTCGGCCGAGCCGTTCCCGCTCGGGCAGAAGCGGGCCGAGCAGCAGACGTACGCCGAGGCGATCGAAGAGATCAAGTTCGCCGACCGGCTCGGCTTCCAGACCGCGTGGGTGGTCGAGCACCACTTCCGCAAAGGCCGGTCCGCGTCCCCGTCCAACGAGACCATCCTCGGGGCGCTGTCCCAGGCCACCGAGAACATCCGGCTCGGCTTCGGCGTGGTCCTGCTCCCCTCCGGGTTCCAGCATCCGGTGCGCGTCGCCGAGAAGGTCGCCACCGTCGACGTGCTCAGCGGCGGCCGGGTGGAGTGGGGCTCCGGCCGCTCGACACCCAACGAGCAGCTCGCGTTCAACGTCCCGGCCGACGACCGCTCCCGCGCCATGTGGCGGGAGGCCTTCGAGTTCGTCATCGCCGCGTGGACGAACGAGAAGCTGAAGTGGAAGTCCGAGACGATCGACTTCCCCGAACGCTTCATCACCCCGCGCCCCTTCCAGGACCCGCATCCGCCGGCGTGGCTCGCCGCCGCCAGCTCCCAGTCCGCCCACAACGCAGGGAAGTTGGGCCTCGGACTGCTGTCGTTCGCGCTGATGCAGCCGGTGGAGAAGATGGCCGAGCAGATCGCCGTGTACCGCGCGGGCCAGGCCGAGTGCGTCGAGCCACTGCCCCGGGCCACCAACGACCGGGTCGGCGCCTACACCCTGGTGCACTGCACGGACGACCCCGAGGAGGCCGCACGCTACGGGCTGTGGGAGTCGGTGAAGTGGTGGTACCAGAATCTCGCCGAGTTCACCCTCGAATGGGAGCTGGCGCATCTGCCCGAGGAGGAGAAGGAGCAGGCGTTCCCGCTGCTGCAACCCACCATGCGGGGTGACATCGACCTCGCGAAGTACACGGAGCAGGACATGATCATCGTAGGGACGCCGGAGCAGTGCCTGGAGAAGATCCTGAGGTATGAACAGGCCGGTGTCGACCAGCTGTTGTGCTACACGCAGTTCGGCACGCTGCCGCACGAGAAGGTGATGCGCAGCCTCGAACTCCTTGGCACCCGGGTCATCCCGGAGCTGGAGCGGCGGGGCCACCGGGTCGACTACGAGGCCCTCTTCGGCGGCGCGTGATCGCCTGCCGCGTCGGGCGGGGTACGTGACCGGCCCCCGTGTCAGGCGGGGAACCGGCCACGCGTCTGCTTGGTGACGACGGTGGCGCACGCCTTGACGGCTTCGGCGACGCGGACGACCTCCGTGCCGCCGAGACCGGGCGAGAAACCGGAGGCCGTGATCGCGATGATCACCCGTCCGTCGGCGTCGAAGACCGGAGCCGACGCCATGCCGAGGTCGTACTCCCGCTCGGGGTCGACCACTGGCAGGTCGTAGTCGTTGTCGAACGACGCCGTCCACGTCCAGGTGTCCCGGTCCCGGTCCCGCTGCCGCCCCCGATCGGCCCGCGCCCCGCCGGGCACCGACGCACCGGCCACCGACGGCGCGAGGCCGAGCGCGTACCCCCGGCCCCGTACCGCCGAGAGCGCGAGCTCGACCCGGTCGCGATCCACCGCCTTCGGGGCGCGCGCCAGCCACGACTCCACCTCGGGAGAAGGCGCCCACGCCATGAACACGAGGCCGAGCGGCGGCACGAGCGGCACCCGCTCCCCCTCCCGGAAGCCGGGCCCGTACCGCGAACCCGTACCGCCCACGGTGACCGACACGATCTCGGTGGGTGTGCCCGCGCTCACCACCACGTCCGCTTCGAGCTCGGCGGCGAGCGGTCCGATGCGCTCGGTGGCGGCCCGGATCGCGGGATGCTGCTCAAGTGCCGCCATTCCCGCGCTCACCAGGGCGGGGCCAAGGCCGTAGGTCCGCCGGGCCGGATGCCGGGTCAGATAGCCGCTCTCCTCCAGAACGGCGAGGACCGCGTGGGCGGAGCCGAGGCTGCTCCCGGTGCGCCGGGCGATGTCGGAGATCGTGAACTGTTCGCCGCGGTGCGACACCAACAGGTCGATGATCTTCAGCGCCTTCGCGGCGGCGGGTGCCGGTCGCGCCATCACGTCCTCCTTCGGAGATCAGTGCGGGCAGCCGTCAACGTACCTCACCTGTAAGGGATTTCGTCCTGCCGAAGAATGTTTCACGGGGTGGCTCAGACCCCCGCCACCACGTCCCGCAGCGCCTGCCCCAACGGCAGCTCCACCCGCACACCCCAGCGGTCGCCGCGGGTGGGCTGGTTGTTGACGATCAGGACCGGTGTTCCGGCGTCCGCGGCCTGGCGTACGAAGCGGAGGCCGGACATGACGGTCAGCGAGGAGCCCAGGACGAGGAGCGAGCTGGACCCGGCGACGAGCTCCCGGCAGGCGGTGACCCGCTCGGGCGGAACGTTCTCGCCGAAGAAGACGACGTCCGGCTTGAGCACCCCGACGCCACAGGCCGCGCACGGCACCACCCGGAAGTCGCGCACGGCCTCGTCGGGGAGGTCCACGTCGCCGTCCGGGTTGACCCGCGCGGACCGGTGCCGCTCGGCCTCGGCCTCGAAGTGCGGATTGGCCTCACGCAGTCGCCGGTCGACTTCCTCGCGGGTGGTGAAGGCGCGGCAGTGCAGGCAGAGCACCCGGCTCAGGCTGCCGTGCAGTTCGATGACATCGGGAGCGCCGGCGGCCTGCTGCAGTCCGTCGACGTTCTGCGTGATCACGCCGGTGACCAGGCCCGCCTCGGCCAGCTCGGCCACGGCGAGGTGTCCGGCGTTGGGCCGGGCCCGGATCATGGCCCGCCAGCCCAGCTGACTGCGCGCCCAGTACCGCTGCCGGGCCTGCTCACTGCCGGTGAATTCCTGGTACGTCATGGGGGTGTGCTGCCGCAGCGAACCGTGCTCCCCGCGGTAGTCCGGGATGCCCGACTCGGTGGAGAGCCCGGCCCCGCTCAGCACGACGACCCCTCCCGCGCGCACGGCCTCGACGACGGGTGCCAGGTCGGTGGTGGCGGGTGGCAGGTCGCCGGACGGTTCCCAGGTCAGAGTCGGTCGGGTACGCATGCGGGCCAGCTTACGTACGCGCCCGCCGGCATGCCGCCCAATCCCGTGGCTCGCACAGCGCCGGCGGCCCCGGACTTGAGCAGGCCTCCCCTACTCGCCGCAGCAAAGGGGCACTCCCCGTGGGGCAGGGTCCACTCCCCGTAGGGCAGGGTCTACTCCCCGTGGGGAAAGGTCACCTTCGTGAGCTCTTCGGAGACCTGCCACACGCGCTCCGCCTCCTCCGTTCCGCCAAGGCGCGAGTAGAGCTTCTGCTCCGCGGGCGGGCCGCCCAGGTGCCCGATTCCGCGCGGCCCGTAGAACCGACCGCGTTCGGCGCCGGGGGAGGTGGCGGCGTACAGGGCCGGGAGCTGCGCGCTGTGGACCGTCCCGACGACGATGCCGCGGGCGGACAGCGCCCGGATCAGGCGTACGCCCATGGTTTCCTTGGCGCGGCCGACCTCGGGGCGCGCGGCGAGCAGGTTCGTCGGGGCGATGCCGGGGTGGGAGAGGTTGCTGGTGATGCCCCAGCCGTGGGCCCGGCTGCGCCGGTCGAGTTCGAGGCCGAAGAGACCGAACGCGATCTTCGACTGGCTGTAGGCCTTCATACCGTCGTAGGAGCGTTCCCAGTTGAGGTCGTCCCAGTTGATGGCGCCCTGGTTGGCCGCGACGCTGACCTGTGACGTCACCCGTGCGCGGCCGGCGCGCAGCAGCGGCAGCAGGTGGGCGACCAGGGCGAAGTGGCCGAGGTGGTTGGTGCCGAACTGCAGCTCGAAACCGTCGGCGGTCGTCTGTCGGTCGGGCGGGGTCATGACGCCGGCGTTGTTGATGAGCAGGTGGATCGGCCGGTCCTGCGCCCGCAGGGTTTCGCCGAGGGCCGCGACGGAGCCGAGCGAGGACAGGTCGAGCTCGCCGAGCGACACGTTCGCGTGCGGCGCCTTCTCTCGAATCCTGGCGAGTGCGGCCTCGCCCTTGCGCGGATTGCGTACGGGCAGGAGCACTTCGGCCCCGGCCGCGGCGAGCCTCGTGGCGAGGCCGAGCCCGATGCCGTCGCTCGCTCCGGTGACAACGGCGCGCTTGCCGGACAGGTCGGGGACGGTGATGTCGATGGGTTTGCGTGGCATGCCCAGAGCTTCGACCGGCGCCGCGGCGACAGCAACCCGTGAAGGGGGGATCGACAATCCGTGGTTACCGCGGCGCGCGGACGGTAGAAAGGAACGTCAGGACAGCCGCGCACAGCGATGGAGGCACGGGTGATCGATCGGACCGGCCTCGCGGAGTTCCTCCGGCGCCGCCGGGAGTCGCTGCAACCCGAGGACGTGGGCCTCCCCCGTGGGCGACGCCGCAGGACGGCCGGTCTGCGCCGGGAGGAAGTGGCCGCGCTGTGCCACATGTCGACCGACTACTACGCGCGGCTGGAACGTGAACGCGGCCCCCACCCGTCGGAGCAGATGATCGCCTCCATCGCGCAGGGGCTCCACCTCTCCCTCGACGAGCGCGACCATCTCTTCCGGCTCGCCGGACACACCCCACCGCCGCGCGGCGCGGACAACGCGCACATCGGCCCCGGCCTGCTGCGCATCCTCGACCGCCTCCACGACACCCCCGCGGAGATCGTCACCGAGCTCGGCGAGACACTGCGCCAGACCCCGCTCGGCATCGCCCTGACCGGCGACCAGACCATCCACACCGGTCCCGCTCGAAGCATCGGCTACCGCTGGTTCACCGACCCCGCCACGCGCCGGCTCTACGCCCCCGAGGACCACGCCTTCCTCACCCGCATGTTCGTCTCGGGCCTGCGGGGCGTGGCGACACTCCGGGGGCCCGGTTCCCGCGCGGCCCACTACGCCGACCTGCTGCTCGCGCAGAGCGAGGAGTTCCGTCGGGTGTGGGAGGCCCACGAGGTCGGCATCCGCCCCCACGAGGTGAAGCACTTCGTCCACCCCGAGGTCGGCGCACTGGAACTGACGTGCCAGACGCTCGTCGACCCCGGCCAGTCGCATCTGCTCCTCGTCTACACGGCCGTCCCCGGCAGCGAGAGCCACGAGAAGCTGCAGCTGCTGTCCGTCATAGGAGCGCAGGCGCTGCACTGAGACGGCGGCCGAACCAACCACGCACTCCTCACCCCACCATGGCCGATGATCGGCACATGCGTCCGCTGAAGCACGGCTACACCAACCGCACTCTCACCAACGACACGACCGTGGAGAAGACCTACGACGGTCCCGACGCCGAACTGAGACTGCACCGCGAACGCACACTTCTCCCCCACCTCCGGGACCAGTTGCCCGTGCCACCGGTGCTCGGCGCGACCGCGACCACCCTGAAGCTCGGATTCCTGGCCGGTGTGCCGGGCCAGGACCTGCTGGACGCCGGGGCACGCCGCGAAAGTCCTGACGAGCTGCGGCAAGCTGCTGCGCCGGATCCACGAACTCTCGCCGCCCGTACCCGCTTTGGGCGCACGCAGAGCGGACGAGGTCTTCGTACACGGCGACTTCGGCCCCAACAACCTGCTCCTCGACCCCGACACCTTCGAGGTCACAGCAGTGGTCGACTGGGAGTTCGCCCACTTCGGGGCTCCGGTGGAGGACCTGGCCTGGTGCGAGTGGATCGTACGAACGCACCACCCCGCGCACCGCGACGCGCTCTCCCACTTCTTCCGCTCCTACGGCAACGAGACACCGCCCTGGCCGGTGCGCCGGGCGGCCATGCTGGCCAGGTGCGAGGAACTGCGCCGGTTCTGCGAACGGTGGGAGGCGGGCGGCCTGGGTGCGCGGCAGTGGCGGGAGCGGGCTGCCGCGACGGCCGGGTGGGAGGAGTGATCCAGCGCCCGGCCCATCAGTGCGAGTAGCGATCCAGCGCGCAGCCCCTCAGTGCAAATACCCGAGCGCCGACGACACCTGGTCCGCGTACTCGATGGCCCTGCCCGCGAGTTCGCGTTCCCGGGTTGCCAGGTCGAGCGCCGACAGGGAGCCGGAGACCGACAGGGCGGCCACGATGTCGCCGGAGCGGTCGCGGACCGGGACCGCGAGACAGGCGCGCCCGAGTGCCAGCTCCTCCACTTCCGTCGCGTAGCCGCGGCCGCGTACCTCGTCGAGGTCCTTGAGGAGGCTCTTGCGGGTGGTGAGGGTGTGCGCGGTGTACGAGGAGTACTCGGGGCCGATCAGCGCCTCGACCTCGTCGCCCTTCAGGCCGGACAGGAGCACCTTGCCCATGGCGGTGGCGTGCAGAGGGGCGAGTCGGCCGGTGAGCGTGAAGGAGCGCTGGGTGCGCGGTCCTTCGAAGTGGCAGAGGTAGAACATCTGGTCGCCCTGGCGCTCCGCGACGTTCGCGCCGAGGCCGGTCTCGTGCGCGAAGTTCTGCGCGACCTGGCGAGAGGCGCGGAACACCGGGGACTGGTTGAGGGCGATCCCGGCGAGGCCGACGAGGCGGGGGCCGAGCCGGTGCAGGCCGGTGCGTTCGTCGCGGGCCAAGTAGCCGAGCGATTCGAGCGCGCCGACCAGGCGGGAGACCGTCGACTGGCCGAGTCCCGAGAGTTCGACGAGTTCCGCGATCCGGCGCTCGGGCTGCTCCTCGGTGAAGTAGGTGAGCAGCGAGAGGGCGCGTTCCACGCTCTGGGTCCCGATCCCAGCGGCACGAGATGTAGCATCCATATCGTGGATGCTACATCCTCGCGTGTCGATCGACCCCGGAATCCGCAGGGTGATCCGGTCTAGCGGGCGGCGGAGGCTGCCGGCACGAAGGCATCCCGGGGCGCCCACGCGATGTCCTCGAGGACTTCCTCGAGCGCCCGGCGCGTGACCGCGTCCAAGGGCGCCGCGGGCAGCCGGACCCGCGCGGACGCGATCACCCCGCGGCGCACCAGGACCTCCTTGTGGACCGCCCAGGCCTGCCCCGCGCGCACACCGAGGTGGACGAGCGGCCGGACGTTCGCGAACAGGGTCCGCGCCCGGCTCCGGTCACCCCGGTCCAAGGCGTCGAGGACGTCGCGCAACACGTCGGAGAACTCGCAGGCCGGCATGGTGCCGACCGCACCGTTCGCGTGTTCGTCGAGGAGGTACTGGGCGTTCTGGCCGCCCAGTACGGCGAAGTCGGAGCCGGTCGCGGCCGTGACGGCGGCCACCTTGGCCGGGGGCGAGGGCACTTCCACCTTCACCGACGTGATGTGGGGTTCGGCTGCCAGGGAGACGATCTGCTCGACGCTCATCGACACCCCGGTCACCCCCGGCGCGTCCTGGAGCATGAGGGAGGCGTCGGTCGCGGCGGCCACCTCGGCGAAGAACTCGACGACCTGCGCCGGGGAGGGCTTGGTCAGGAACGGGGGCAGGACCATGAGGTGGTCGGCGCCGCCGTCGACCGCCCGCAGCGCGAGCTCGCGCGAGGTGACGGTGCTCGTTCCGTTGACGCCGGCGACCAGCGGCAGTTCCGGTCCGGCCACGGCGCGGACCTCGCGCAGGATCGTGGCGCGTTCGGTCTCCGTGAGGGCGAAGCCCTCGCTGGCCATGCCGAAGACGGCGAGACCGTCGACACCGCAGGCGAGTTCGAACTCGACCAGCGAGCGCAGCGAGGGCACGTCCAGCTCTCCGCTGTCGGTGAAGGGGGTGGCGAGGATCGGCATCAGACCTCGGGGCAGTGCGGGCACGGTTCAGCTCTCCTTGGCGAGTTCGGCGAGTTCGGCGATCTTCTCGGCGTCCACCTCGACGCCGAGGCCCGGCCCGGCGGGCAGCGCGTAGCCGTCGGGGCGGGCGTCGATCGGGGTGCGCAGGATGCTCTGCGCGACGGACAGGGAGTCGGCCTGGAACTCGAAGAACGGGGAGTTCTCGACGGCCGCGCTCAGCTGGATCCCGGCGGCCAGGGCCACGCCCAGACCGACCGAGTGATGGCAGGCCACCGGAAGGTGCGCCGCCGCGGCGAGTTCCGCGATGGACTGGGCCTCGGTGATGCCGGTGCGGGCGACATCGGGTTGGGCGAGGCGCAGTGCACGGCGGCCGATCCAGTCGGCGAACTCGTAGCGGTTGCGCATCGCCTCGCCGACGGCGACCGGCGTGGTGATGCGGCCCGCCAACTCCCGGTGCCCCTCGACGTCCTCGGGTGCCAGCGGCGCCTCGAAGAACAGCGCGCCGCGCCGGTCCAGCTCCTGGCCGAGGGTCAGCGCCTCGCCGATGGAGTACGCCCAGTGGGCGTCCACCGCGAGCCGCACACCGGGGGCCGCCGCGGCCACGGCATCGTAGGTGGCCAGGTCCGTCTCGATGCCCTTGCCGAGCGCCAGCTTGATCATGGTGGCGCCCTGCTTCGCGTACGAGGCGGCGAGCGCGGCACGCTCCTCGTCGGTCGGCTCGGGCAGGCCGGAGACATAGGCGGGGACGCGGTCCCGGTGGGCACCGCCGAGCAGTTCGGCCACCGAAAGGCCGGTCAGCCTGCCGTGCAGGTCCCACAGGGCGATGTCGACGGCGGCCATGGCGTCGGCCTGGTGTCCGGTCAGGTGCCCGCGCTCCCGCATCAGCTCACGCATGCGGTGCCACAGCGGGCGGACCCGCGTGGGGTCCTGGCCGATGAGCTGGTCGGCCAGCAGCCGGTCCACGACGGCGGCCGGGACCTCCGGGCCGACCGGCGCGAGCGCCTCGCCCCAGCCGGTGCAGCCCTCGTCCGTGCGGATCTCCACCAGGAGGGTCTCGAAGCGTCCCGAGTACAGGCTGCGCCACGGCGCCCGTACGACGTAGCCACGCTCCGGGGTGAGCTCCTGCCCGTCGTCCAGGCGTCCCAGGTAGGCCCGTGGTCCCTCCAGCTTCAGTACGTGGGTGAGCACCTCGGTGATTCGGGCCATGCCGCTTCCCTCCATCGTCTTGCTTGGGCAATCCACATTCTGCATAGCCCTTGTAAATAGAGCAAGCATGGTTAACATCGTGGCCATGAACGCTCAATGCTGAGGCAATGTGCCCGGCTCCCGCGTCATCGCACCCCGCGATATCCCACCCCGCGTTGTCCGACTCATCCGTATGCGAGGCCCCCATGCCCGAGCAGACCGCCGCGCCCTCTGCCCCCGACACCGATCCCGCCGATGCGACACCGTCGAAGCGTGTCCTTGTCGCGGGCAGCATCGGCAACTTCGTCGAGTGGTTCGACATCGGCATCTACGGCACGCTCTCATCCGTCATCGCCGGGAACTTCTTCGCGCACGGCGACCAGACGGCGGCGCTCCTGTCGACGTTCGCCATCTTCGCCGTCGGCTTCGCCATCAGGCCGATCGGCGCGCTCTACTTCGGCCCGCTGGCCGACCGCGTCGGACGCAACCGCGTACTCGCCGTCACCGTGCTCGTCACCTCGGCGTCGACGTTCGCCATCGGCGTGCTGCCCACCTATGCCAGCATCGGCGCCGCCGCTCCCCTACTTCTCGTCCTTGCCCGCCTGGTGCAGGGGTTCGCGGCGGGCGGCGAGACATCAAGTGCGGTCAGCCTGCTGTTCGAGTACGCGCCGCGCAATCGCCGTGGCTACTACACCAGTTACGGCGCCGCCCTCGGCTTCGTCGCCTTCGTGTGCGGAGCCGGTGTGGCGCTCGTGCTCTCCCTGACGTTCGGCGACGACCAGATGGCGTCGTACGCCTGGCGCATCCCGTTCCTCCTCGCGCTGCCGTTGGGCATCGCGGGTCTGTATCTGCGGCTCAAGCTGGACGACACCCCAGAGTTCCGGCGCCTGGAGGAGGCGGGCGAGGTTGCCGAGTCACCCATCAAGGAGACGTTCCGCACCAGCGGTCGACCGATGATGATCCTCGCCGGTGTCATCGTCCTGAAGGGCGTCGCCCACTGGACGTTGCAGACCTTCATGGTCAGTTACCTCACGGACACCATGCACTTCAGCCAGGCCCAGTCCTTCGCCGCCTCGACGATCTGCATGGGAGCCGTGGCCGTCCTCATCCCGTGCGCCGGGCTGCTCTCCGACCAGGTCGGCCGCAAGCCCCTGCTCATCGCCGGCGCCCTCGGCCTGATCCTGCTCGCCTGGCCCTGCCTGCTCCTGATGTCCTACGAGAACGCCGCGCTCGCGATCGTCGCCATGGTGATCCTCGGCCTTCCCATCGCCGCCTACGACGGTGCGGTCAACGCCAGCATGGCCGAACTGTTCCCGGCCCGGATCCGCACGGGTGCCATCGCCATCCCGTACAACATCTCGGTCAGCCTCTTCGGCGGCACCGCCCCGTACATCGCCACCTGGCTGGTCACCTCCACCGGCTACAACCTGGCCCCCTCCTACTACCTGATGGCCGCGGGCCTCGTCACACTCGTCACGGTGGTGCTGGGCGTGCGCGAGACCGCGGGCCCCCGGGTTCAGATGTCGGTCGCCCGCTGAGCCACTCGCGTACCGGTCCCCACCGCCACCACATTCGCCCCCACGATGACGGCGATCGCCAACCACGCGAGGTGGTCGAGGTGTTGGTCGAGGACGAGGAGGCCGACGAGGGCCGCGAAGACCGGGTTGACGCTCATGAAGACGCCGAAGAAGCGGGCGGGGACGCGGCGAAGTGCCAGGAGGTCGGACAGGAACGGCACCGCCGAGGACAGGATGCCCGCCGCCAGGGCGCAGAGGAGTGCCGTCACGGTCGGCGGGTGCAGGTACAGGACCGTGACGCCGATCGGCAGGTAGAGCAGGCCGGAGACGCCGGCCGCCGCGGCCGAGCCCTGGAGGCCGGGCAGGCGGTGGCCGACGGCCCGGTTGAGCAGGATGTAGCAGCCCCAGCACACCGCGGCGACCAGGGCGAGCGTGATGCCGAGGTAGTCCGTGCTCGGCCGCGGGCGGGTGAGCACGACGACTGCCGATGCCGCCGCCAGTGCGCAGAGCAGGTCGAGGCGGCGGCGCGTTCCCGCGAGGGCGACGGTGAGCGGGCCGAGGAATTCGAGGGTGACCGCGAGGCCCAGGCCGATCCGGTCGATGGCCAGGTACAGCGTCAGGTTCATCGTGGCGAAGACCGCGGCCAGGGCGAGGACGAGGCGCCATTGGGCGGCGGTGAAGCACCGTATGCGCGGGCGGCCCGCCGTCAACAGCACCACGGCGGCGACCCATTGACGTACGGCCACGACTCCCGCGGGGCCGAGCACGGGGAAGGCCAGCGCGCCCAGGGACGCTCCGACCTGGTTCGACAGGCCGCTGCCGAGCATCAGCGCGACACCGCCGGTGTGGGGTGAGGGTTCGGTAGCCGCAGTGGAGGGGTGGGATGTGGTCGCCATGGTGTGAGACTCGGCCCGTCCGAGGTATACGCAAAATGCATGGCGTGACGCTCGGATACGCTGAGCGTATGGATGAAGGAAGCGGCCTCGCCGGGCTCGAGCTGCGGCATCTGCGCTGTCTGCTCGCCATCGTCGACACGGGCAGCTTCACCGACGCCGCGATCCAACTCGGCGTCTCCCAGGCCTCGGTGTCCCGCACCCTGCACGCGCTGGAGACCGTGCTCGGCGTGCGCCTCCTGCACCGCACGAGCCGCACCGTCACACCCACCACCACCGGCGTCCGGGTCGTCCACCGCGCCCGGCAGCTGCTCAGCGAGGCCGAGAACCTCGTGCGCGAGGCCACCACGGGCCACACACGGCTGCGGATCGGGCACGCCTGGGGAGCGTTCGGGCGGCACACCACCGAGTTCCAGCGCCGCTGGCACCAGCGGTACCCGGACGTCGAGTTGCTCCTGGTGCGGCACAACAGCCCCACCGGCGGACTCGCCGAGGAGGCCGGCGATCTGGCCGTCGTACGCCACCGGACCGATCTGCGCCGCCGCTACGCATCCGCCGTCGTCGGCCACGAACCCCGCTACGTCGTCATGGCCACCGACGACCCCTGGGCCAGGCGCCGACGCGTCCCCCTCGCGGACATCCGCGAGCGCACCGTCGTCGTGGACCGGCGCACCGGCACGACCACCGCCGACCTGTGGCCCGGCGACCCGCACGGCGACGTCGAGTACACGGCCGACGTCGACGACTGGCTCGCCGCCATCGCCACCGGCCGCTGCGTCGGCGTCACCCCGCAGGCCACCGTCGCCCAGTACCGGCGCGAGGGTGTCGTCTTCCGCCCGGTGTCGGGCGCGGATCCGGTGCCGGTGCGGGTGATCTGGAACGAGCGGGATCCCCATCCCAGTACGCACGCGGCCATCGCGTTGCTCAGCGAGTTGTACGGCGGCTGAGGGGCGACGCGGCCGGGCGTCTCACTTCAGTCCCAACCGTCCCAGCACCCGCCCCATCGCCTCCCCCACCGCCTCCCGCGCGGAGTCGCTGTGGTCGAGGCCCTCGAAGGCGTGCGGCGCCTCCGGTACGTCGATCACCTCGACCGGGGCGCCGCCCGCCTCGGCCGCCCCGACGAACTCGGCCACCGTCGTCGCGACCGCGGCGGCCTCGCGGCCGACCCGGATGAGGACGAAGGGCGGCGTCCCCCCGAGCGCCACCACGTCCGCGGGCCGGAACCGGGGGTCGTTCACGCCCCAGTTGGGCAGTGGCGCCATGATCGGATAGCTCGCCGCCAGGCAGCGCAGCCACGGCGGGGCCTCGGCCAGCCACGGCGCCGTCAGAGGGCCGCCGCCGGAGAAGAACCACAGCGCGATCCGGTCCGCGTCGACCCGCGGATCCGCGCGCACCTCGGCCACCGCGGCGGCCACGTCCTCGGCCGCCGTCGGATACGCGGTGACCGCATGCAGCCGGTGGTCGAGAGTGACGCCGATCGCGCCTTGTGACGCCGCGAAGCGGGCGTAGCCGATCAGCGTCGGCCAGTCGCGCGGCGTCGGTCGTGCGTCCTCCGCCACGGGTCCGCCGTGCACGAACACGATCGCGGGGCGCGGCTCCCCGGTTTCCGCGCCCTCGGGGACGTGGACGGCCTCGGAGACGTGGACGCCCTCGGGCACGTACAGGTCGATGGCGCCGCGACGTTCACGCGGGATCTCCGGTACGTCCAGGAGGAACGGCCGGAGGTATCCGGGCTGCGTCGCTTCCTCCTCGCCCACGGCTTCAAGGCGGGTGCCTTCGTCGGCCGCCGCTCGCAGGAGCACGTCCGCGAGCTCGTCCGGGCAGGACAGCATCGGCCAGTGCCCGGTGGGCAGTTCGAAGAAGGTCACGTCCGGGCGGACGAGCGCCTTGATCGTCGGGTCGCCGAAGCGGAGCAGCATGCGGACGGTGTCGATGGTCGCGCCGCTCTCCGCGCAGAGCACTCCCGTGGTCGGGAGGCCCTTCCCCGCGCCGGTCAGCCGCAGCGGTTGCAGCAAGGTGCCGTGCGGTTGGGGCGTGGCGTGCGCGGTCAGCCGGTCCAGGGCCTCGTCGGACACCCCGGCGGTGCTCCCCCAGCGCCGGCACTCCTCCCGGGGAGGAACCGGCAGCTCCCCCTTGATGTCCCCGTCCTCTGCCAGGGCCTCGCGCAGCTCCTGGTCGGGCACCGCGGCGAGGGGCACGGCGCCGTCCTGCACCGGCCCCGTGTCCAGGTACACGATCCGCGCGACGCGGTGGGCCCGCCGGTCCGCCGCCCCCACCGCCGGGTACGCACCGTAGTCGTGCCCGACGAGGACGACGTCCTGTCCCTCCGCGATGGTGTCGATGGCCGCCACGACCCTTGCGATGTGCGCTTCCAGGTCCCTGGCCGGACCGAGGTCCACCACCTGGACCTTCGCGCCCTCTGCCGCCAGTTTCCCGGCCGTGTCCCGCCACGCGTCCGGGCCCGTGAACAGGCCCGGTACCACCACGAACTCCGTCATCTCCGCGTCCTCCCTCAGTGGCTGTCAGCGATGGCAGGTACGTTAGGAACTCCCCCTGAGGGAGGTTCAAGTGCACCTGTCGATCGACTCGCCCGCGGAATCCGGCTCGTCCGACGGACTGTGGAGCATCGGTGAGCTCGCCGAGCACGCGGGCACGACCGTCAAGACCGTCCGCTTCTACTCCGACAACGGACTGCTCCCGGAACGCACCCGCAGCGCGGGCGGGCACCGCCGGTACGGCGCCGACGCGCTGGACCGGCTCCGGACGATCCGCTCGCTGCGCGGTCTGGGCCTGCCCGTCCCAGAGGTGCGGCGCATCGTCGACGAGCGGGCTGGGGCGGACGGGGCACTGGAGGACGCCGTCGCGGGGCAGCTGCGCACGATCGGCTCCCGACTCAGCGCGTTGCGCTGGCAGGAGGCGGCGCTGCGCCTCGTTCAGGAGTGCCCGCCGCAGGAGCGGGCGGACCGGCTGCAACTCGTCGGCTCCCTGGATACACCGCCGAGCACTGCGCCACTGGCCAGGTTCTGGCGGGGCTGGCTGCCGCCACGGATGCCGGCATCCTCGCGAACGGCCTTCCTGGAGGCCACCGTTCCGGCAGCTCCCGACTCCCCGTCCCCGGGCCAGGTGCTCGCCTTCGCCCGCCTGTGCGCGCTGGTGTCACGCCCGTGCTCGCCGGACACGGGGCCCACCCAGCCCGCCGCGCACCGCACGGCGGGCGCGCGCGAATCCGCCGTGCTGTACGCCGGGTTGGCCGAGGCCTACGACCTGGCGGCGAAGCCGATGCGGGCGGGCGATGCCCCCGCGCCGGGTGAGGCGCTCGACTGCTTCGTCACGACGTACGCGAGTGTCACCGGGTCCCGCGACACGACGGCCTTCCGCCGCGGCCTCTCCCGGCAGCTCGCTTCCGATCCGCGCCTCGACCGCTACTGGGACCTGGTGGCGGAGCTGACCACCCCGGACGGCGCCCACCCGGAACCGACTCCGGGCACGGCCCACGACTGGCTCCTCGCGGCGCTGGACACACAGCTCGCCGACGCCTGACCTCGCGGGCGAGGCACGGCGTGCGCTGTTCCCACGGCTTGGCAGGCATCGGACGGGGTAGGCAAGCTCCGACTCCCGTCGGGGCAAGGTCCGACTCCCGCCGGGGAGGACGCCATGCTCCGTCAAGGAGGACGCCATGCCGGATCCCGCCGCCGCCCCGTCTCTCGTCGCCCCGTCTCTCGACGCGCTGTCGTACGAGCCGCTGACCCCCACCGCGTATCTGGACCGTGCCGCCGCGGCGCACGGCGACAGGATCGGTGTCGTCGACGGTGAACGGCGTTGGACCTACGTGGAGTTGCACGATCGGTGCACCCGCCTGGCGGGCGGCCTGGCGCCGCTGGCCGGCGGGCGCCCGGTGGCGGTGCTCGCGCCGAACACACATGTGCTCCTGGAGGCGCACTACGGCGTTCCGTGGGCAGGTGTGCCGCTCGTGGCGGTGAACACGCGGCTCGCGGCGGCCGAAGTGGCGTACATCCTCAGCCATTCGAAGGCGTCCGTGCTGATCCACGACCCGTCGTTCGACGTCCTGGTCGACGACGCGCTGGCCCGCCTGGACGCCCCGCCGCGCCGGATCAGGGTGGGCGCGGAGTACGAGTCCCTGCTGGCCGGAGCCGAGCCGCTCCACCGCACCCCGACTGACGAGCGCTCCCTCCTCGCCGTCAACTACACATCGGGTACGACGGGCCGCCCCAAGGGTGTGATGTACCACCACAGGGGCGCGTACCTGCAAGCGGTGGCGATGGTCAGCCACACGGGACTCACGCCCTCCGCCGTGCACCTGTGGACGCTGCCGATGTTCCACTGCAACGGCTGGTGCTTCCCCTGGGCGGTGACCGCGGCGGCCGCCACGCACGTGTGCCTGCCGAAGCTCGATCCCACCGAGGTGTGGCGGCTGATCCGCGAGGAGGGCGTGACACACCTCAACGGCGCGCCCACGGTCCTCTCGATGATCGCCTACGCCCAGGAGGCGGCCCCGCTGCCGAAGAACCGCACCATCCGCATGGCGACGGGCGGCGCCCCGCCGTCCCCCGCGATCCTGTGCCGGATGGGCGAGTTGGGCTTCGACGTCACGCATCTGTACGGGCTCACGGAGACGTACGGACCCGCGATGCTGTGCGACTGGCGCCCCGAGTGGGACTCCCTGGACGGCGCGGCGCAGGCCCGTCTCAAGGCCCGCCAGGGTGTGGGCAACATCATCTCGTGCACGGCCCGTGTGATCGCCGACGACGGCACCGACGTCCCGGCGGACGGCACGACCACCGGCCAGATAGCGCTGCGCGGCAACAACGTCATGCTCGGCTACTTGGACGACCCGGAGGCGACGGCGGCCGCCGCCCCGGACGGCTGGTTCCGCACCGGCGACATCGGTGTCGTGCACGCCGACGGCTACGTTGAGCTGCGGGACCGCTCCAAGGACGTCATCGTCTCGGGCGGCGAGAACATCGCGTCGGTCGAGGTCGAACAGGCCATCATGGACCACTCCGCGGTGCTTGAAGCGGCGGTGATCGCGGTCCCCGACGAACGCTGGGGCGAGGTCCCGGCCGCGTACGTCACCCTCCGGGACGGCGCCTCGGCGACCGCCGCGGAGATCATCGACCACGTCCGCACCCGCCTCGCCCGCTTCAAGGCCCCGAAGTCGGTGACCTTCGGCGACCTGCCCAAGACGTCGACCGGGAAGATCCAGAAGTACGTACTGCGGGACAAGGCGTGGGCGGGTGCCGCGCGACGCATCAATTGACCGGCCCCCTCGGAGGACGAGCCACTGTGGTCTAACCTCGCCCCGTGATCGGCAATCGGATACGCGAGCTGCGCAAGGCCCACAAGATGACCGTGCGGGAGCTGGCGGCGGCGGCCGGGGTGTCGACCGGGCTCGTCAGTCAGGTCGAGCGCGGGCTCACCGACCCCAGCCTCGAAACGCTGCGCCGACTCTCCGCCGCTCTCGGGCTCCCGCTCTTCGACCTGTTCCGGCAGGACGAGGCGGAGGAGGTCGCGCTGGTGCGCCGCGAGCGGCGGATTCAGGTGCGGTCGCCGCAGGGCGGGATCGAGTACACGCGGGTGTCGGCCGGGTCGGCGCGGCTCGAGGTCCTGGAGGGCACGCTGGAGCCGGGCGGGGCGTCCTCCGACGCCCGCTACAGCCATCCGTCCGAGGAGTGCGTGCTGCTGGTGAGCGGCAGCCTGGTCGTCGAAGCGGGCGACGGGCGCTACGAGTTGGGTCCCGGCGACAGCTGCACGTTCGACTCCCGTGTCCCGCACCGGTACGTCAACGAGGGTGGGGAGACCGCGCGGTTTCTGGTGAGTGTGACACCGCCGAACCGATGACCCCGGTGCCCAAGTACCGGTGCCCGCAGACCCATTGACGCGGCACGCACCGGGCTGATTCGATCACCCGCACTGAACAAGTTCACCGGGATTGAATGCGAGTCGCCCCGTGCCGATCGACACCCTGGACACACCCGAACGCTTCCGCGCCCGGTTCCCCTCCCTCAAGGACATGGTCCACCTGGCCAGTTGCAGCCAGGGAGCGGCGTCCGAGCACGTACTGGCGGCGCTCCAGGACTTCCAGTGGTCCATGCGCAGTCACGGCGCGCCGTGGGGCGAGTGGATGGTGCAGGTCGACGCCGCGCGCGCCGCGTTCGCCGCGCACATCGGTGCCACCACGGACGAGATCGCCGTGGTGAGCTGCGCCTCCGAGGGGGCGTACCAGGTGGCTTCGACTCTGGACTGGTCACACCGTCCGGGCCTGGTCACGACGGACATGGAGTTTCCGTCCATCGCGCACGTGTGGCTCGCGCAGGGCGGGCGGGGCGCGCAGGTGCGACACGTGCCGGACGAGGACGGGATCGTCCCCGCCGCCGGGTACGCGGACGCCATCGACGACTCCACCCATCTCGTCTCCATCCCCCTGGTGTCGTACCGCAACGGCGTCCGGCTGCCGGTCACCGACACCATCCGGGCGGCGCGGGCCGCGGGCGCGCGCGTGTTCATCGACGCGTACCAGGGGCTCGGCGTACTCCCCGTCGACGTACGGGAGTTGGACTGCGACTACCTGGTGTGCGGCGCGCTGAAGTATCTGCTGGGCGTTCCAGGCATCGCCTTTCTGTATGTGCGGGGCGGTGCGCGGGACGAGGTGGCGCCGCAGCTCACCGGGTGGTTCGGGCGGGTCGATCCCTTCGGTTTCGATCCCCGTGCGCTCGACTTCCCCGACACCGCGCGACGCTTCGAGACCGGCACGCCGTCGATCCCTTCCGCGTACGCCGCCGCGGCCGGTCTGCGCACGCTGGCGGAGCTCGACGGCAAGGACGTCGAGGCGCACATCCGCGAACTCACCGCGTACGCCCACCAGCGCCTCACCGAGACCGGCGAGACACTGGCCTCGCCCGCGGACCCCGAACTGCGCGGGCCGCAGGTGGCGTTCGCCGACCCGGATCCGGACGCGCTGGCCGGGGCTCTCGCCGAGCGTCGCATCGTCACCAGTCCGCGCGGCACCCTGCTCCGCGTCTCGTTCCACTACTACAACACCCTCTCCGACGTCGACGCGCTGATCGCCGCGCTCGGCGAGATACGCGCCAAGTAGGCGCACGTCCAGGAACACCGCACCCACCACGGAGCGAGTGACATGCCCGACGACCCGCGCACCGACCCGGTACCACCGCAAGACCACGGCCTGAAGCGGTCCCTGACCGGGCGTCAGCTCAGCATGATGGGGCTCGGCGGCGCCATCGGCACCGGCCTGTTCCTCGGTTCGAGTCTCGCCATCTCGGCCGCGGGCCCGGCCACGGTGATCGCCTATGTGGTCTGCGCGCTGATCGCCCTGGTGATCGGCTGGGCGCTCGCCGAGATGACGTCCGTGCACCCGGCGACCGGCTCCTTCGGCAGCATCGCGCGGCACTATCTGGGCCCGCTCGCGGGGTTCGTGATCCGCTGGACGTACTGGACGATCCAGGTGATCGCGATCGGTGGCGAGGTGATCGCGGCCGGCATCTACGTGCGTTTCTGGTGGCCCGAACTCCCGCTCTGGCTCCCGGTGGTGGCGTTCTCGCTGCTGCTCCTCGCGGCGAACGCGCTGAGCGTCGGTGTGTTCGGCCGCCTGGAGTACTGGTTCTCCACCATCAAGATCACCGCGATCGGTGTGTTCGTGCTGCTGGGCTGCGCGTACGTCTTCCCCGGCCTGCCCGGCCACCCGGCGGTCGGCACCTCGAACCTCTCCGGCCACGGCGGACTGCTGCCACACGGTATGAGCGGCCTCGCGACCGCCTTCGTCTTCGTGATCTTCAGTTACATCGGCACCGAGATCATCGCGGTGACCGCGGCCGAGTCCGAGAACCCGGTGCGGGACATCCCCCGTGCCGCCCGGCGGATGGTCGTCCGCCTCGCGCTGTTCTACGTCCTGGCCATGGCGATCGTCGTCACCGTCGTGCCGTGGACGCGCACCGCGAAGGGCGGCGACGTCACGGCGAGCCCCTTCGTGCAGCTCTTCGACGTCGCGGGCATCCCGGCGGCGGCCGGCATCATGAACTTCGTCGTCCTCACCGCGGCCCTCTCCAGCGCCAACGCCAACACGTACCTGGCAACGCGCATGATCCACTCCCTGGCGGTGGACCGGCACGCGCCGCGACTGTTCGCGCGGGTCGGTACGCGGGGCGTCCCGCACCGGGCGCTCGCCGTATCCGGCATCGGCCTGGGCGCGGCCGCGCTCCTCTCGGTGCACTCCGAGGACACGGCGTACATCATGCTCTTCGGTATCTCGGTGTTCGGCGCGCTGGTGGTGTGGATCCTCATCCTGGCCACGCACCTGGCCTTCCGCCGCCACCGCACCCGGCACGGCCTGCCCGCCTCACCGGCCCGGCTGCGCGGCGCCCCCTTCACCACCGTCGCGGCGGCCCTCGCCCTCGCGGCGATCCTGGTCTCCACCCTGTTCATCGAGGGCCTGGACGACTCCTGGAAGGCGGGCCTGCCGTTCTTTTTGGTGCTGGTGGTGGTGTACCGGTTCGGGGCCCGGCGGTACGAGACGGCGGCGGCGCTGCCGGACAGCACGGCGCCGGAGGGGACGGTCCCGGCCGCCCGCGAGTCGGTCGACCACTCCAGCGAGCCGGATCACTCCAGGTAGTGGGCGCGCCCGTCGTCGTCCATGTCGACGGACCCTTCGGGCAGGATGCAGAACTCGTTGCCCTCCGGGTCCGCCATCACCAGGAACCCGCCCTCGTCGTACTCCTCGAGCCGCCGCCCACCGAGCGCCTCGACCCGCTGCTGCTCGGCGGCGAGGTCGGGCGAGGTCAGGTCGACGTGCATACGGACCTTGCCGGGCGTGGGCCGCGGATTCCGCTGGAACCCGAACACCAGGCCGCCCTCCCGGCGCAGCCAGATGTACGGGCCCGTACGCGTCTCGATCGGCCGCCCGAGCAGCTCGGACCAGAAGGCGGCCAGCCGCTCGGGGTCCTCGGCGTCGACGACAAGGGCCGCGATCTGCATGGGTTTTGCCGGCATGCGGTGACCTCCAGGCGTGTGTGTCCGTCCTGGGTCATGGTGGCAGCCGAGGCGGCGGCTTCGTCGGACCAGGCCACCGGCGCTGTCGCGCGGCGGGTGAAGCCACCCGTGAGCATCGCGGGCCCCGCACACCCGTGCGTACGGGGCCCGCCTTCGACCTCAGTTCGTCCCGTCCCCCTCGATGGCGGCGGGCCGCACCTGCGCCGCGCGCACGCGCGCCACGTCCAGCTTCTCGGAGCGGTCGAAGCGGTAGACGCCGTTCTGCTCCTGGAAGACGTCGGTGAGCTGCGTGTAGCAGTAGCCGAACATGTCCGGGTCGTCCAGGAGTACGCCGGTGAGTCCGGCGAAGCGGTGCTGGAACTCCCCCTCGTCGCGCGGGCGTTGGCCGTAGCCCCATGAGACGTCGCGGTCCTCGCCCGCGGCCTCCGCCTCGTCCGGGTTCCACCAGATACCGCCGAACTCGCTGCAGAAGTACGGCTGTCCGCGGTACGGGACGGACCAAGTGGCGTCCGGCGCCTCGTCCTGCGGGTTGATGAACGGCTCGTCCTTGGCGAGGCCACTCATCAGCTTCCCGAAGACCTCCGGGTTCTGCTCGTAGCAGTGGGAGTCGTAGATGTCCGTCTCCGGTACGCGGTGTGCGTAGCCGGAGGCGTCGAGGACGGGGCGGGTGGTGTCGGCGGCCTTGGTGGCGAGGAACATGGCCCGGGTGACCTCGTCGAGGACGGATCGGCGGTCGGAGAGCCGCTGGCGTGTCTCGTTGAGCGGGCACCAGCCGATGATCGACGGGTGGTTGTAGTCGCGCTCGACGGCCTCCAGCCACTGCGCCACGAAGCCGCTGGTGGGCTGCTGGTTGTCCTCGCTCACGGGGCCCGTGCTCGCGCCCCAGTCGCCGAACTCGCCCCACACCAGGTAGCCGAGGCGGTCGGCGTGGTGCAGGAAGCGCTCCTCGAAGACCTTCTGGTGCAGGCGGGCCCCGTTGAACCCGGCGGCGAGGGAGAGTTCGATGTCGCGGACGAGCGCCGCGTCGTCGGGGGCCGTCATCAGGCCGTCGGGGTAGTAGCCCTGGTCGAGGACGAGGCGTTGGAAGACCGGTTCGCCGTTGAGGAGCACCCGCTTGCCGTCGACGGTGACCGAGCGCAGGCCCGCCGTGCACACCGCCGAGTCGACGACCGCGCCGGATGCGTCGACGACGTCGAGGTGGATCTCGTACAGGTGCGGGTCCTCGGGCGACCAACTCCTGCGCCGGTCCTCGGGGATGACCAGCACCAGGCGCGGCGCGAGGTCGAGGTGGGCGGCGACCGAGGCCTCGGCCACGGTGCCCTGCGCGTCGGTGAGGCGGGCGCGGACGCGGTGGCCCGCGCGGCTCCCGGACAGCGGCAGTTCCAGGTGGAAGCAGCCCGCGGCCAGGTCGGGAGTGATGCGAGGGCGGCCGAGGTGCGTGTCGGCGACCGGCTCCATCCACACCGTCTGCCAGATGCCCGTCGTACGGGTGTAGAGGCAGCTGTAGTTGGCGTAGCGGTCGGACTGCTTGCCGCGCGCCTGCGGGCCCTTGGACTCGTCCCTGGCCCGCACCACGATCGTGGCGTCCTCGCCGGGCCGCACCGCGTCGCCCAGGTCGGCGCTGAACGAGGTGAATCCGCCGCTGTGCCGGGCCACTTCCCGTCCGTTCACCCAGACCGTCGCGTCGTGGTCCACGGCCCCGAAGTGCAGCACGGCCCTGCGCCCGGCCCACTCGGCGGGCACCCGCACGGTGCGCCGGTACCAGACGGCGGCGTGGAAGTCGGTGTCACCGATGCCGGACAGCTCCGACTCCGGGCAGAACGGGACGGTGATCCGGTCAGGCAACTCGGCGTCGGCCAGGCCGCGTTCGAGGCCGCTGTCGCCGGGGTCCCGGGCGAACTGCCACGGGCCGTTGAGGTTGAGCCAGTCCGTCCGGACGAAGCCGGGGCGCGGATACTCCGGGCGGGGCAGGTCCTGGGCCATGCACTCTCCTGGGTCGTCGTGACGGCAGCGTTCGAGGAGCACGGTGCGGCGCGGTCCACGCGCCGCCGAACCGGCTGCTCTCGACGCTCATCTCAGCATCGATTTACATCGCTGTAAATGAGAACAGGAGAACTGCCGGGCCGCCCTCGGCCCGCGCTCCGTTCAGACAGTCGGCTCCGGCGCGCTCTCCCGGACCACCAGCGAGTGCGCCACGAACTCGTGCCGCCCGAGCCCGTCGAAGCCCTCGATGCGCTCGATCAGCAAGTCGAGCGCGCGCCGGGCCAGTTCGACCTCGTCGGCCCGTACGCAGGTCAGGCTCGGCCGCACCGCCGACGCAAGCCTGCTGTCGTCCCAGCCCGTGACGGCGACGTCCTCAGGCACCCGCAGCCCCCGCTCCCCGAGAGCCCGCAGCGCGCCGAGCGCGACCAGGTCGTCGCGGCAGAAGACGGCGTCCGGCGCCATCCCGTCGTCGAGCGCGGCGCCGAGGGTCCGTGCGGCGGAGTGCGCGTCGGCCACCCGACCGGTGACGATCAGGGAGGGGTCGACCGGAAGTCCGCAGGCTTCCAGGCCCTGTTGGTAGCCGATGAGGCGCTGGCGCGAGGTCTCGCTCGGCGCCGACTCCTCGGCGCACAGGTAGGCGATGCGGCGGCGCCCGAGTGCGGCGAGATGCCCGACGACCTGCGCCGCCGCGCCGATGTTGTCGATCCGCACGTGGTCGAGGGTGAGCGGCGCCGCACTCTCGCCCAGGAGGACGACCGGGACCCCTCTGCGGTGCTGGGCGATCTCCGTGGAGTTCAACCACGACGGCTGCAGGAGCACACCGTCGACGACGCCCGCCTCCTGCGCGGACAGCATGGCGCGCTCGACGTCCGGGGCGTCGCCCGACTCCTCCAACAGCAGCCGGTATCCGCGCTCCCCCGCCGCCCGCGACAGGACGTGGGCGAGCTCGGCGAAGTACGGGATGCGCAGGTCGGGGAAGGCGAGCGCGATCATTCCGGTGCGTCCTGTGGCGAGGTTGCGGCCGCGCAGGTTGGGCCGGTAGCCCAGCTCGTCGATGGCGCGCTGGACCTTGGCGCGCGTGCTCTCTCGTACGTGCACATAGCCGTGGACGACGTTCGAGACCGTCTTCGTCGAGACGCCGGCGTGCTGGGCGACATCGCTCAGGCGGACGTTGGGCACTTCGCCTCCTGGTGGGCCGACGCGGTGTCCGCCGCGTGGATGTGGACTGACGCGGGTTCCGCGCCTGGTGGGACGCTCCGCCGACTGCGCGCCGAACACTACCTGTTGACACCCAAATTTACAGCGCTGTAAGTTCGCCGCGCTCTGCTCGTAACTCAACTCACACGCCTCGGGGCCCGCACGTCCCCAGGTGTGTGACACCACTCTCAGGAGGCGACGAGGTGACGATCGGACCAGAGCGAGCCGTGATCCGGGGTGCCCGCGGTCCGAGCCGGCGCGGCTTCGTCGCCGCGGCCGGGGCCGGAGCCGCGCTCGGCGCCCTCGGGCTCACCGGCTGCGGCGGCGACGCGGCCGGGCAGTCGCGGACCACCATGCGCTTCTATCTGCAGAAGCGGGAAGTTCTCGCCTACTTCGACAAGGTGCTGGGGAAGTTCGAACGAAGCCGGCCCGGGGTGCGCGTGGTGCACGACACGACGGACGCCATCGCGCCGCAGTTCGTCCGCGCCCAGCCCGCCGATGTGGGCTGCTTCAACAACAACCTGGAGCTGGCCCGGTACATCGAGCGCGGCGTGCTCTCCGACGTGTCGGACCGGCCCTCGGCCCGCCGCATCACCGGCAGCGTCGCCCGGCTTGCCAAGCAGTACGCGACGTATCCGGGGCGAACCAGCGTGCTGCCGTACTCGCTGGCCGCCGCCGGAGTCATCTACAACAAGAAGATCTTCGCGAAGTACCGCCTTCCGGTGCCGACGACGTGGTCCGAATTCGTCGACGTGTGCAAGGAGTTGGAGGCCGCGAAGGTCACACCGATCTACGCGACGAGCAAGGAGGAATGGACGGTCTGGCAGGGCCTGTTCGACTACTGCGCCGGCGGGCTCGTCGACACCGCGTCCTTCTTCCACAAGCTCCAGGAGCAGGGCACGGACATCGGCCCGTCCTCGCCCGTCTCGTTCCAGAAGGACTTCGCCGAGGCCATGGACCGGGCCCGTACCGTCGCGAAGTTCTACAACCGGGACGCCGCCACCCGCTCGTACCCGGACGGGAATCTCGCCTTCGGCAAGGGCCGCGCGGCCATGTATCTGCAGGGCCCCTGGGCACTGACGCAGATCGCCGCGGTCGATCCGCACCTGGACATCGGCACCTTCCCGCTGCCCGTCACGGAGCGGGCCGCCGACCGCAAGGCGCGCGTGAACATCGACCTCGCGCTGTGGATACCGACCGGGGCCGAACACCCTGACGAGGCGAAGGAGTTGGTCGACTTCCTGATGCGGCCCGAGATCATCGACGCGTACAACCGGGACAACCTCGCGTACGGAGTCACCAAGGACGCGCCGGCGGCGAAGGACCCGCGGCTGTCCGGGCTGCAGCCCTACGTCGACTCGGCCGCCTTCTACCTCGGTGCGGGCACCTTCATCCCGGCGTCGATCCCCGTGGGCAACTACCTCCAGACCGCGATCGCGACCGGGAACTTCGACGCGGTGCTGCGGCAACTCGACGCCGACTGGCGGCGGATGGCGATCCGCTCCTCCACGAAGTAGGAGATCTCATGGCTGTCCCTCCACCCCTCCCAAGAGGTGCGTCCGTCACCCCGTCCGCCCGACCGCGGCGCCGGGTCGAACCCATCTACTACTGGTTCCTGCTACCGACTCTCGTACTGTTCACGGGACTTGTCCTGGGACCCGCCCTGGTCGGCATCTTCTACAGCTTCACCGACTACGTCGGCTTCGGCGAGTGGCGGTTCACCGGCCTGACGAACTATGTGGCTCTCCTCTCCGACCCCGCCATCTGGGAGTCGTACAAGTTCACCCTCGGCTTCGCCCTGGTGACCGTGGTCCTCGCGCAGAGCGTCGCGCTGGCGCTGGCGATCGGGCTGACGAGCCGGGTCCGGTTCCTGACGGCGCTGCGGGGCGTCTTCGTCATCCCGATGATGATCTCCGGGATCGTCGCCGCGTACGTCTTCAGCTACCTCTTCGCCAACACCCTTCCGTCGATCGCCACTTCGCTAGGGATCGGACCGCTGGAGGAAAGCATCCTGGGCAATCCCAGCCTCGCCTGGGTCGCCATCATGATCGTCTCCGCGTGGCAGACATTGCCGGGCGCGCTGCTCATCTACATCGCCGGTCTCCTGGCGATCCCCGGTGAGCTGTACGAGGCGGCCGCCATCGACGGAGCCTCCGCCTGGCGCCGATTCCGGTCCATCACGCTGCCGCTGGTGTCCGGGTACGTCACCATCAACACGATCCTGGGCGTCAAGGGCTATCTGAACGCCTACGACGTCATCAAGGGCCTCACCGACGGCGGGCCCGGCACCGCGACGCACAGCGTCGCCATGAAGATCTTCACCGGCTACACGGACGGCGACTACGCCTACCAGATGTCCAACGCCACGATCTTCTTCGTGCTCACGGTCGCGGTGTCCCTGCTGCAACTCCTGGCCACCCGCGGAAGGGGGCTTCGGCTGTCATGACCACCACTCTCCCGCCGTCCGAGCGCACCACACGGCACACACCACCGCTGCGGCAGGCCACCGCCCGCGCCCGCCGCCGCGGCAAGGGCGCCACCAACCGGCCGGCCACCCTCCTGCTCGTGGTCGCCTCGCTCGCGGTCCTGATTCCGCTGTACGTCGCCGTCGCGATGTCCCTGAAGACCTCATCGCAGGCGGCCGACGGTGATGCCTTCGCGCTGCCGTGGCCCATCGACCTGGGCAACTTCGCCGATGCCTGGCGCATCACGCGCTTCCCCGTCTCGTTCTCGATCTCCGTGGCGGTGGCCGCGGCCTCGGTCCTCGGCACGCTGGCGCTCAGCTCGCTCGCCGCGTACGCCATCGCCCGCAACTGGGACCGGCGGATCTTCCGCTGGTCGTTCTTCTATCTGCTGGGCGCGATGTTCCTGCCGTTCCCCGTGGTGGCGCTGCCGCAGATCAAGCTGACCGCGCTGCTGGACATCGACAGCCCGGTGGGCGTCATCCTGCTGCACATCGTCTTCCAACTGTCGTTCAGCGTGCTGCTGTACACGGCGTATCTGCGCTCGATCCCGATGGAGCTGGAGGAGAGCGCGCGCATGGACGGGGCCACGACGTGGCAGATCTTCCGGCGCATCATCCTGCCGCTGCTCGGACCGATGAACGCGACGGTCGGCATCTTCGCGTTCCTCGCCTCGTGGAACGACTTCATGCTGCCCTCGCTGATCACATCCGATCCGGGGCTGCAGACGCTGCCGGTCCTCCAGAACATCTTCCAGAGCAAGTTCGACACCAACTACAACGTCGCCTTCGCCTCCTACCTCATGGCGATGGCACCGACCGTACTCGTCTACCTGTTCTCCCAGCGCTGGGTGATCAGCGGACTGACCCAAGGGGCCGTCAAGCAATGACAACGACAGCACTCAGCAGGATCCCGGCCCACCCCCGCGCCCAGGACGCGTCGGTCCTGCGCGGCGACCACTGGCGTGTCACCGTGCTCACCGAGGGGCTGCTGCGTCTGGAGTGGTCCGAGGACGGCGGGTTCGAGGACCGCGCGTCGAGCTTCGCCCTCCACCGCGACCGGCCCACGCCCGAGTTCACGGTCCGGGAGAGCGACGAGGCCCTTGAGGTGTCCACGAGCCGCCTCCATCTCCTCTACGACCGGCGGGAGTTCAGCGCGAACGGCCTGGTCGTCACGTCCCCGGCCGGTGGCCGCTGGCGCTTCGGGGAGCGGCGCCCCGACAACCTGGGCGGCACGGCCCGCACCCTCGACGACGCGGACGGGCGTATCCCGCTGGAGGACGGTGTCGCCGCCCGCGACGGGATCGCCGTCATCGACGACTCGGCGTCGTTCCTCTTCGACGCCGAGGGCTGGGTGGCATCGCGCGAGCCCGGCCGGCTCGACCTGTACGTCTTCGCGTACGGCCACGACTACGGCGAGGCCGTGCAGGCGCTGTACGCGCTGTCGGGGCGCCCGCCCGTGCTGCCGCGCTGGGCGCTGGGCAACTGGTGGAGCCGCTACCACGCGTACACCACCGACTCGTACCTGGAACTGTTCGACCGCTTCGACGCGGAGAAGCTGCCGTTCTCCGTGGCCGTCATCGACATGGACTGGCACCGCGTCGACTCGGTGCCCGCGAAGTACGGCACCGGCTGGACGGGCTATTCGTGGGAGCGGAAGCTCATCCCCGACCCGGAGGCCTTCCTCGGCGAGCTGCACCGCCGCGGCCTGCGGACCACACTGAACCTGCACCCCGCCGACGGGGTCCGCCCGTTCGAGGACGCGTACCCGGAGGTGGCGCGGGCAGTCGGTGTCGATCCCGCCTCCGACGCGACGATCCCCTTCGACCTCACCGACCGCGCGTTCCTCGACGCCTACTTCCGCCTCCTGCACCACCCGCTGGAGGACCAGGGTGTCGACTTCTGGTGGGTCGACTGGCAGCAGGGCAGCACGTCACGGATCCCCGACGTGGACCCGCTGTGGCTCCTGAACCACTTCCACTTCCTCGACTCCGGGCGCGAGGGCCGCCGGCCGATGGCGTTCTCCCGCTACGCCGGTCCCGGCAGCCAGCGCTACGGTGTCGGCTTCTCCGGCGACGCTGTGGTGTCCTGGGAATCCCTTGCCTTCCAGCCCGAGTTCACCGCGTCTTCGGCCAACATCGGCTACGGCTGGTGGAGTCACGACATCGGCGGCCACACGCGCGGTGTCCGCGACGACGAACTGGCCACGCGCTGGCTCCAGTTGGGTGTCTTCTCCCCCATCCTGCGCCTGCACTCGGCGAGCAACCCGTTCATCCGCAAGGAGCCGTGGCAGTTCCCGTCCGAGCCCCGGCAGGCGATGGGCGAGGCGCTCCGGTTCAGGCACCGGCTCGTGCCGTACCTGCACACCATGAACCACGTCGCGGCGACGGGCACACCGCTGGTGCGCCCGATGTACCACGTCGAGCCCGAGCGCCCCGAGGCGTACGACGTACCCAACCAGTTCACCTTCGGCAGCGAGCTGATCGTGGCGCCCCTCACCACCCGCCGGGACGAGGTGACACTGCTGTCGTCCACACCGGCCTGGCTGCCGCCCGGCACCTGGACCGACATCTTCACCGGCACGGTGTACGACGGCGACCGCCACATCGAGCTGCACCGCGGCCTCGACGGGATGCCGGCCCTGCTGCGCGGCGGCGGCATCCTCCCGCTGGCCGGGCCCGACGACCTGGACGCCACCCGCAACCCCGGACACCTGGAACTGCTCGTCGCCCCCTCGGAAAGCGGCACGTTCACCCTGATCGAGGACGACGGCCAGGGCGACGGCACGAACCTGCGCACGGTCACCACGCGTCTGGAGTGGGACGCCGGTTCCGGCACCCTGCGCATCGGCCCGGCGGACGGCCCCGAGGGCATCGTTCCCGCCGCCCGCACCTGGACGGTCACGTTCCTGGCGGACCTGCCCACGGGCCCGGCCCTCGTCGACGGCAACCCCTGCGAAGTCACCGGCGGTCCGGGCCGGTTCAGCGTCACGGTCGGGGCCGCGGCCACTTCCTCCGCCACGACGGTCGAGGTGAAGCTCGGCTCGCCGCTCCACCCGGACCGCACGCGGGACACCATTCAGGGCATCCTCGCCGCGGCCCAGTTCGACAACCCCACGAAGCTGGAGATGTGGCGCATCGTGACTTCCTCAGGACCGCTGACGTCGAAGATCTCGGCGCTGCATGCGCTGCGGGTTCCGGCGGAGTTGCTGAGCGCGGTGATGGAACAGTTGACGGCCCGGGAGCGGTGATCCGGATCCGCCACTGATCCGGAGCCACCACTGATCCGGATCCGTCACGTCACCCCAGGAATTCCATCAGCGGGGCGTTCAACTCCTCCGGTGCGGTGAGCGGCAGGGAGTGGTGCGTGGCTCCGCGGAGCACGGCCACCTCACCCTGCGGGAGCGTCCGGCGGGCCGTGTCGGCGACCTTGCCTGCGTGGTGGGCGCGGCTGTGCTCCGCGAGCAGCGTCAGCACCGGCATCCGGAGGCCGGCGACCCGCGGGCGGCCACCGGCGATGAGCTTACGACCGGGAACCATGCCGGCCAGCGTGTAGAGACGTTGCCAGTCCTCGTCCGGGTGGGCGTCCCGCGTCTCCCAGGCCAGAAAGGCGCGGGCACGGGCCTCGCTCGGACGGACGAGGGTGGGCAGCGCGCGCAGCAGATAGCCGGGGCGGAATCCGGCGAAGACCTGCGTGGGGTCGACGAGGGCGAGCCTGTCGATCCGCCCCGGCGCGTGCAGCGCGTACCGGACGGCTATCCAGGCGCCGTACGAGTGGCCGCACAGATGCGTGCGAGTGAGGCCGAGCCCGTCAAGCAGCGCGTCCATCCAGACCATCAGGTCGTCGGCGTTCCGCAGCGGTACGCCACGGCGTTCGGTACGCCCTGCGTCGCCCAGCAGATCGACCGCGTAGATCCGGTACCTCTTGCCCAGGGCCGGTGCGTTGGCGAACCAGACCAGACCGGTCGCCGAGCCGCCGGGCAGCAGCACGAGCGGTCTGCCGTCCGCCGGTCCGTGCACATGGACCCGGGTGCGCCCGTACGGCGTGACGACGTCGCGCTCCTTCGTGAACTCGGGCCAGCGGGCCAGGAGTTCGTCATAGGCACGGTCGAAAGCGGACAGGGACACGGGTCTTCCTCTCGCTCGGCTCATCCTCGGTCCAGATACGCCAGCACCGCGAGTACCCGCCGGTTGTCGTCGTCCGACACGGTGAGCTCCAGCCTCTGGAAGATGTTGGCGGTGTGCTTGGACACCGAGCGTTCCGTGACGACGAGCTTCTCGGCGATGGCGGCGTTGGAGCGGCCCTGGGCCATCAGTTCGAGCACCTCGGTCTCCCGGGGCGTGAGGCGGTTCACGGCACGGTCGCGGGTGGAACTGCGGGCCAGGAGCTGCGAGATGACCTCGGGGTCCATCGCGGTGCCGCCCGCGGCGACGCGGCGCACGGCGTCGACGAACTGCGCGGCGTCGAACACACGGTCCTTGAGCAGATAGCCGATGCCGCCCTTGCCGTCGGCCAGGAGTTCACGCGCGTACAACTGCTCGACGTGCTGGGAGAGGACCAGGATCGGCAGGCCGGGACGGGCGCGGCGGGCGGCGAGGGCGCACCGCAGGCCCTCGTCGGTCTGGGTCGGCGGGAGCCGGACGTCGACGACGGCGACCTCGAGGCTCGGTTCCTCGAGCGCGCGGGCGAGGGCGGGTCCGTTGTCCACCGCGGCGAGCACCTCGAAGCCGAACGCCTCCAGCATGCGTACGAGTCCGTCGCGCAGCAGGAAGAGGTCCTCGGCGATCACTACGCGCACACTGGCTCCCGTGAGGCTCTCGGCAATCGGCTCACGCCACGCTACCGGGCGGGAGCAGGCTGCACGGGATCTCCATGGTGACGCTGGTGGGTCCGCCGTCGGGGCTGTTCACGGTGAGGGTGCCGTCGAAGGCGTCGAGTCGGCGGGCGACGCCGCGCAGGCCGGAGCCTTCGGGGTCGGCGCCGCCGCGGCCGTCGTCGGTGACGTCGATGCGCAGGACGCCGTGCTGGTGAGTGAGTTGGAGGCGGACGTGGGTGGCTGCGGCGTGCTTGGCGGCGTTCGTCAGCGCCTCGCTCGTCGCGAAGTAGGCGGCGGATTCGACGGCGGCCTCGGGGCGGCCGGGCAGCTCGGTCCGGGGCTCCACGGGCACGGGCATCCGCAGGGCCAGCGCGCGGACGGCGTCGGAGAGGCCACGTTCGGCAAGGACGGGCGGGTAGATGCCGCGGACGAGCTCGCGCAGTTCCTCCAGCGCCCGGACGGAGTCGGCGCGGGCCCGGGCGAGCAGCGCCCGGGCGGTCGCCGGGTCGCTCTCCATGAGTGCGTCGACGGTGCCGAGGTTCATGCCCATCGCGACGAGCCGGGCCTGCGCGCCGTCATGCAAGTCGCGTTCGATGCGGCGCAGTTCGGCGGCGGAGGCGTCGACGGCGTCGTGCCGGGTCCGGGCGAGTTCCTCGACGCGGTGCCGCAGCTCGGCGCCGTGCGGGGCGAGCAGCCGGCGGGTGAGCGTGAAGTGGACGCGGAGCATCGGTTCCGCCACGTAATAGGCGGCGACGGCGATGAGGGTGGCGAGTACGGCGGCGGCCAGTGCGGTGGCCTGGCCGCTGACCGGGACGAAGCCGTACCACCACACTCCCCCGTCGAACACGCGCCAGAGTCCCGCCGCGAGCGCGTAGCCCTCGACCGGGTACGCGACGAGCGCGGCGGGCAGCAGGGCGGTGGCGAACCCGGCGGTCATGTCGGCCACAAGCCAGCGCAGGTTCCGCCAGGTCGCCGGGTCGCGCAGCATCCGCAGACACGCGTCCGGCTGCCCGAGCGGACCGGGCAGCCGGTCGCCCGACCGGGTCCGGTACGCGGCCCGCGGGATCGTCACGCCGCACCAGCGCGCCGCCAGCATGCGCCGTACGTCGGCGTGGGAGCGGACGAGCCGCAGCAGCGGCGGGGTGGTGAACAGGCCGACGCCGACCACGATGCAGACGATCGAGACGACGGACGTCACGAACAGGACGAGGGATCCGGCGAGCGACAGCAGGGACAGCGCGAGGCCACGAGCCCCGGCCAGCGCCGCCCCCTTGATCCGCTCGATCCGTTCGATCCGTGTGACGTGCATGTCGGTGATCCGTCCGCCGCCCCGTAGGCCCGTTCCGCTCCGATTATGCCGGGCCGACTCCGGCGCCTCAGGCGGCAACGGCCACCGCCTCCACCGCCGGGGCGCGCAACACCCGCCGTGTCGTGGCGAGTCCGGTGCCGAACGTCGCCGCGACGGCGACGGCGACCGTGGCCGCCCAGATCCACGGCCCCTGCCCCGGCAGCACTCCGTCGGCACGCACCGCGGTGAACGGCACGAGCCCGGCGAGCGCCGCGATCGTCCCCGCCACCACGCCGGTGACCGTCAGGACCGCGCTCTCCGCGCCGACCATCGTGAGGACCTGGCCCGGGGTCGCGCCCGCGAGCCGCTGGCCGCCGAACTCGCGGCGCCGGTGGACGGTCGCCGCGTACAGGCTGTTGATCAGCATGATGCAGGCGAAGACGACGATGATGCCGACGACGATCAGGTTGAGCGTCGCGAGGTTCTTGTCGTCGACGCTGCGCGCGAGGCCGGAGGACGCGACCGCGTCGTTCTCCACGGCCTGCATGGAGAGCGTCGCCGTCGCGACGCCGATGAAAAGGATCAGCGGCATCAGCACGGCGGAGAGGTCCCCGGCGCGCTGTCGCAGGTTGTGGATCGTCAAGTACCCGCTCGCGCCGGTCAGCGCGGTGAGCGGCCAGGTGAGCACCGCGAGCGCGGCGCGCAGCAGCGCGGGGGCGAACGCGGCGAAGCCGATGGAGAGCAGAATCGCGCCGTAGGCAGGGAGCGCCATCAGCGCCGGATCGGTCGCGTCGAACGCGAAGGTGGCGCTCGCCGAGCAGACGCCGAGCACGAGCGCCGCGGTCCCGCCGACGGTCCGCAGGCGTCCGCGCGGCCGTCGCTCGCCGGCCAGCTGCCGGGTGGCGCGGCGCACCGCGAGGAACGCGGCACCGGTCGCGGCCAGCACCGTCACCGCGGCGCCGCTGCCCGCCGCGACCGGCCCGAACACCGGGTCGACGGCGTGCGCGACCTGCCCGGTGTCCTGGAAGGCACCCACCAGCGCGCGCCCGCCGAGCACGGCGGGTCCGATGGCGAGCAGTGACGCGAAGACCCCGATCACGGCCGCCTCGCCGACGACCATGCGCTTGATCTGTGCTGGCGTCGCGCCGCAACTGCGGAGCAGGGACAGTTCCACGGCGCGCTGGCGTACGTTCACGGTCAGAGTGGAGGCGATCGCGAAGAACACCAGGAGCGTGCCGTACCCGCCGACCACGCTCGCTGACGTGGTCAGGGTCGTGGCACTGGTGTCGTCGACGCCGGCCTGGGCGGCGGTGTCGTAGAGCGAGTCGAAGGACATGACGATCACCGCGCCGAGGAACGCGGACAGCAGCGTCGCGGCGAATCGTCCGGGGCGATGCCGCACGGACCGCAGGGCCAGGGAGAACATGCGCTCACACCTCCATCTCGGTGTGCGCCGCGGCGTTGGCCGTGGTGGTCGTCGTCGGACGGTCCCCGAGGTGCGCGAGCCGTTCGGCGACGGCGTCCACGCTCGGCGCGTCGAGGCGCCCGGCGAGCCGTCCGTCCGCGAGGAACAGCACCGTGTCGGCGTACGAGGCGGCCACCGGGTCGTGGGTGACCATCACGACGGTGCGGCCGTGCAGCCGCGCCGCCTCCCGGAGCAGGGTGAGGACCTCCCGCGCGCTGCGGGTGTCGAGCGCGCCGGTCGGCTCGTCGGCGAAGAGCACGGCCGGTTCGGCGACCAGCGCGCGGGCGATCGCGACGCGTTGGCGCTGCCCGCCGGACAGTTCGGCGGGCCGATGCCCGAGGCGCTCCGCGAGCCCCACCTGCCGCAGTGTCTCGCGCACCCGCGCCCGGTCGACACGCCGCCCGGCGAGTCGCAGCGGCAGGCTCGTGTTCTGCTCCACGGTGAGGGTGTCGAGGAGGTTGTACTGCTGGAACACGAACCCGATCCGGGTGCGCCGGAACTTGGTGAGCGCCGCTTCGTTGCCTCCGGTCAGCTCTTCCCCGTCGACGGTGACGGTCCCGCCGTCCGGCCGATCGAGCCCGGCCGCGCACTGCAGCAACGTCGACTTGCCGGAGCCGGAGGGCCCCATGACCGCGGTGAAACTCCCGGTGGGCAGACTCAGCGACACCCCGTCCAGCGCGGTCACCGCGGCCTCGTCCGTCCCGTACACCTTGCGCACCCGGTCGAGCCGCAGTGCCTCCCGGCCGCGTGCCGGCCGGGCCTTCCTTCGCGCACGACTCGTACGTCCGAACATCGTCGGCACCTCCACGTCTTCACGTGGGGCACCGCTTGTGCCCCGGTGACGACGCTATGGAGCGACGGGGGCGGGCACATGGGGCGCAGTGCCCGTCGGTGGGGTGGAGTTTCCTACACCTGGCGGCGGGGGTTTACCTGGGCGCCCGGCGCTCGCGTGAAGTGTCGCGCCGTGGGGGCGAGGGCGGCGGCCGCCGGGGCCAGGAAGCAGATCAACGCACAGGTGAGCAGCACCGGTTGGGTCCCGAAGGTGGCGATGGCGGGCGCGATGAGGGCGAGGCCGAGCGGGGCCGGGCCGGTGGTGGACCGCGCAACATCGACGGCCTGGAGAAGTTCGGCAAGTGTCTGCGCGACCTGAAGCGCTGACGCTACTCCAACGGGCAACTGGTGAGCAGCGTCTCGGTGTCCGCGTCGGCCGGGCGCCGGACGGTGTGACCGGCCGGGGGCCGGCCCTTTCCGGCGACCCACTCCTCCATGGCCTCGAAGGCGGCACGGTGGCACGGCACGATCGGACGGAGCTTGCCGGGGAAGGTGTCGACGAGGGAGTCGACGTGGGTTCCGTCCTCGATGCGGTAGTAGCACAGCAGGGCGCCCCGGCCGGACTTCCGCACCATGTCGGCGTAGACGTCGGAGCCCTGGCCGGTAGGGAGCAGGACGTCGAGGGTGCCCTGGCCCGTCGTACGGTTTCGGTGACGCGCCGGCCTGGCTGCCGCAGCCGGAGGGCTTCGGCGCACTGTCGGTCGCGGCCCAGGACCGGGACCCCGACTCGCAGCTCGCCTTCTACCGGGCGGCACTGCGCCTGCGCCGCGAGCTGCTGCGACCGGGGGCGCCCGGCAGCGAGGTACTGGGCGAGGCGGGGATGGCAGAGGCCGAGCAACTGCTGCACTTCACCCGCTCCGGCGGCTGGGAGTGCGTAGTGAACGTCGACGGCCCGCCGGCCCATCTCCCGCCTGGCGAGGTGCTGTTGGCGAGCGGCCCGCTGACGGAGGACGGGCTGCTGCCGGCGGACACGGCGGTGTGGCTGCGTACGGGAGGCAGCGAGTCGGCCACCGGGGACGAGGGCTGACGGATCGGTGGGCGGCCGCACACTCGGGCGGCCGCCCGTCCGGTGCCATCGGCGCACGGTGCCGACGACCCACCAGTACACATACCTTGACACCGCTCCACGCCCCTCCGTACGGTCCGCTACATGTCCAATCGTGAGCGCATAGACATTCACAACGATGCGTCCGATCCGGTGTACGGCGCGGGCGTCTGGCACTTCGCCACCTATGTCGACCGCTACGCCACGGACGGCTACGGCGAGCCCCGCACCGTTCTCGACGCCATCAAGCTGGCCGGCGCCGTCGGCGACCTGTCGGTGCTCGACCTCAACTGGCCTTTCCCGCCCGGCGACATCAGCACGAAGGAGGTCAAGGGCGCGCTCGCCGAGCAGAATCTGCGGGCCATCGCCGTGACCCCGGAGTTCTACACCGGCAAGTTCGCCAAGGGCGGCTTCACCAACCCGGACCCCGCCGTGCGCCGCCAGGCGATCGAGCTGGTGGCCGAATCGGCCGAGGTGGGGCGCGAACTCGGCGTGGAGTACGTCAAGTTGTGGCCGGGACAGGACGGCTACGACTATCCGTTCCAGGCCGACTACACCGACCTGTGGGACAAGTCCGTGGGCGCCATCCGTGAACTCGCCCGGGCCTACCCCGACTTGAACTTCGCCATCGAGTACAAACCGCGCGAGCCGCGCAACCGCATGGTGTTCTCCTCCGTCGCACGGACCCTGCTGGCCATCGAGGACATGGGCGTCGACAATGTCGGCGTACTGCTCGACTTCGGGCACTCGCTGTACGGGGGCGAGACCCCGGCGGAGGCCGCGCGCCTGGCGATCGCCCGCGACAAGCTCTTCGCCATCGACGTCAACGACAACTTCCGGGGCTGGGACGACGACATGGTCGTCGGCTCCGTACACCTCCTGGAGACGTTCGAGTTCTTCTACGCGCTGCACGACGCGGGCTGGGAAGGCGTGTGGCAGCTGGACCAGTTCCCGTTCCGTGAGGACCCCGTCGAGGCGGCACGCACCGGGATCCGCACGATGCGCGCCTTCCACCGGGCGCTTGGCTACCTGGACCGGGAGGAACTCGCCGCGCGCCAGGCCGCGCAGGACGCGCTCGGCGCCCAACGCGTCGCGAAACGCGCCCTGTTCCGGGCGCTGGCGGAGAGCGAGGCGCAGTGACGGCCACCCTGGAGGCCGCCGCGCCGCTGCGGGCCGACGGGCCGGCGGCCGACGCGTACCGGCGGCGCAACGCGCGGCTGCGGGCCGCGTCCCCGGACGAGGCCGCCGCGGAACTCGCCCAGATCTCCACCGCTGTACGCCGCGACATCCTCACCACCATTCAGGCCGCCGGCATGGGGCACGTGGGCGGCGACCTGTCGGTGACGGATCTGCTGGTGACCGCGTTGTGGGGAGCGCTGCGGGTCGAACCGGCCGATCCGGGCGCACCGCTGCGGGACCGGTTCGTCCTCAGCAAGGGGCACTGCGCCGCCGCCCTGTACTCCACGCTCGCCTCCTGCGGCTTCTTCCCGCGGGCGCGGCTGACCGGGTTCATGGCGCCGCTGTCACCGCTCAACGGCCATCCGGCACGCCTGAAGGTGCCGGGCGTCGAGACCAACACCGGCCCGCTGGGGCACGGTTTCCCGGTCGCCACCGGCTGTGCGCTCGGCGCCCGGATCCGTGGCGAGGACTGGCGCACGCTCGTCGTCCTGGGCGACGGCGAGATGCAGGAGGGCAGCAACTGGGAGGCCGCGATGACCGCCGCCCACTACGGCCTGTCCAACCTGACGGCCGTCGTCGACCGCAACCGGCTGCAGCAGGGCGCCCGCACCGAGGACACCAAGACCCTCGAGCCGCTGAACGAGAAGTGGGCGAGCTTCGGCTGGGAGGTGCGCGTGATCGACGGCCACGACCACCGGGCCATCAAGGAGGCATACGCGCCGTCCACCACGGGACGCCCGGTCGCGGTGATCGCCAACACCGTGAAGGGGAAGGGCGTGTCGTTCATGGAGGACCGTGTCGAGTGGCACCACAAGGTGCCGACCGACAAACAAGTGGCGCTCGCGCTGCGGGAGTTGAGCCGGTGACGGCCGTGGCAGAGCAGGCGCCGACGTACGACTGCCGCGCGGACTTCGCCGACGAGCTCGCCGCCCTGGCCCGCGCCGACGAGCGCATCGTCGCCGTCTGCAACGACTCGGTCGGCTCCAGCAATCTCATGGCGTTCCGCGAGGAGTTCCCCGACCGGCTCGTCAACGTCGGCATCGCCGAGCAGGACATGGTCGGCGTCGCGGCGGGCCTGGCCAACGCCGGGTTCATCCCCTTCGTATCCGCCGCGGCGCCCTTCCTGACCGGCCGCGCCCTGGAGCAGATCAAGGCCGATATCGCCTACACCCACCGGCACGTGGTGCTGTGCGGGCAGAGTCCGGGCATGGCCTACGGGGAGCTGGGCCCCACGCACCACTCCATCGAGGATCTGTCGTGGCTGCGCGCGGTGCCGGGCCTGGGCATCGTCGTTCCGGCCGACCCCGCCGAGACCCGTGCCGCCGTGCGCTGGGCGGCCGCGTCCGGCACACCCACGTACCTGCGGATCCCGCGGTTCAAGGTGCCCGCCGTCACCCCGTCGGATACGGCGTTCACCATCGGCCGGGCCACGTGCCTCACGGACGGAACCGACGTCACCGTCATCGCGGTGGGCACGATGGTCTCGCGCGCGATGGAGGCGGCCAAGCTCCTTGCCGATGAGGGGATTTCGGCTCGGGTGCTCAACATGGCGTCCGTTGAGCCGCTGGACACGGAGGCCGTGGTGGCCGCGGCCCGGGAGACCGGTGGCATCGTCACCGCCGAGGAAGGACTACTGTCCGGTGGTCTCGGCGCCGCGGTGGCGCGCGTCGTCGCCGAGCAGTGCCCCGTCCCCTTCCGCATGCTCGGCGTGCCGGCGTTCGCGCCGACGGGCAGCACCGCGTTCCTGCTGGAGCACTTCGGGCTGACCGCGCAGGGCATCGCCGCCGCCGCGCGCCGCACCCTGGGTCGGGCGTGAGCACGATGGCCGGGGCCGGGGCCGGACACGTACTCGCCGTCGACCAGGGCACGAGCTCCACCAAGGCACTGCTGCTCGACGCAGCCGGAGCCGTGGTGGCCCGGGCGGGCGTGCCCCTCGCCCAGACCCATCCGGGCCCCGGCCTGGTGGAGCAGGACGCGTCGGCGATCCTCGACAGTGTCCGTACGGCGGTCGCCGCCTGCCTGACGGAAGTGGGTCCGGGCGCCGTGGCCGGCCTCGGGCTCAGCACCCAGCGCGAGTCGGCCGTGCTGTGGGACGCCGACACCGGGCTGCCCGCCGCCCCGCTGGTCAGCTGGCAGGACCGGCGCGGCATCGAACGGGCGGCCCGCATCGAGCGGGCGGGCATGAGCGGGGAGGTGCGGCGGCGCACCGGGCTCCCGCTCGATCCGATGTTCTCCGCCCTGAAGATGGCCGCACTCCTCGACGCACACGATCCGGCGCGCTCGCTCAGCAAGGCGGGCCGGCTCCGGCTCGGCACGGTCGACGCGTTCCTACTGCACCACCTCACCGGGCGGCCGGTCACGGAGATCGGCAACGCCTCGCGCACCCAGCTGCTGGACCTCACCACCGGCGACTGGGACGAGGAACTGCTCGCGCTCTTCGACATACCGCGGGCGGCGCTCGGCCGCGTCGTCCCGTCCGACGGGCCGTTCGGCGAGGTCGAGGGGGTGGCGGGTCTCGACGGGACGCCCGTCCTGGCCGTCCTCGGCGACTCGCACGCCGCGCTGTTCGCCCACGCGGGCTGGCGGCCCGGCATCGTCAAGGCCACGTACGGCACCGGTTCCTCGGTCATGACCGTGGCCGGGACACCGGACGAAGCGGGCGACGTGTGCACCACCATCGCGTGGTCGACGCGGGCCGCCGGGAAGCCGACGTACGCGCACGAGGCGAACATCCGCTCCTCGGGCCGCACCCTGACCTGGCTGGCCGACCTCCTCGGCACCACCGCGGAGCAGCTCATCGAGCTGGCGGGCAGCACCGACGAAGCCGCGGGCGGCGTGACGCTCATCCCGGCCTTCGGCGGCCTCGGCGCCCCCTGGTGGGATCCGGTGGCCGTACCCCTGCTCACGGGCTTCGACCTCGGCACCGGCCGGGCCCAACTCGCCCGCGCAGCCGTGCGGTCGGTGGCCCATCAGGTGGCCGATGTCCTGGCCGCGCTGCCGCCCGTGCGCCGCGTGGTCGCCGACGGCGGACTGAGCCGCAGCGACACCGTCATGCAGTTGCAGGCGGACCTGTCGGACGTCGCGGTGGCCCGCACGCGGCACCACGAGCTGTCCGCCGTCGGAGCCGCACACCTCGCCGGCCTCGGCCTCGGTCTGTGGACGACCGAGGCGCTCGAACAACGGGCGGACGACGACCTGACGGTGTTCTCCCCCGCCTGGGACGACACCCGACGCCGCGACGCCGTCACACGCTGGCACCGGCACCTCGCAGCCGCCCGCGACCTCGGGGCACGCAGAAAGTAGAGGAACCTTCATGACACCCGGACACCCCACCGCCCAGGAGAGGAGCCGACGGACGCGGCCCGCGCCGCCCATCTGCGGCGATAGCATGACGGACCCCGGTCGGGACACGGAACGAGAAGGAGGCCGCGCGGTGGCGGGAGCGACGACGCCGAGCCCGGACCATGTCCGGCTACTGGTCAAGGTGGCCCGGCTGTATCACGAACGCGGCGTGCGGCAGCCCGAGATCGCCGCCCGCCTCAACCTGTCGCAGCCCCGCGTCTCGCGGCTCCTGAAGGAGGCGGTGGACCGTGGCGTGGTGCGCACGGTCGTGATGTCCCCGGAGGGCGTGCACGCGGAACTGGAGGACGCGCTGGTCGAGCGGTACGGGCTGCGCGACGCGCTCGTGGTGGAGGTCGAGGGTGCGGGCCCCGAGGTGCTGCCCGCGCTCGCCTCGGCCACGGCCACCTACCTCGACGCCACCCTCACCGGCGGTGATGTCATCGGCATCTCGTCCTGGAGCGCCACGCTCCTGGAGGCGGTCAATGTGATGCGCGCCAAGACGCCGTCCGTGGCCCAGGAGGTGGTCCAGCTCCTCGGTGGCACCGGCAGCCCGGAAGTACAGCTGCACGCCACGCGCCTCACCAGCCGGCTCGCCGAACTCACCGGCGCCAGGCCGGTGTTCATGCCGTCCGCGGCCCTGGTCGGCAGCAGCGAGCTGCGGGACCTCCTGGTGCGGGAACCCGCCATGGCCGAGGCCATCAAGGCCTGGTCGCGCCTCACCCTGGCACTCCTCGGCATCGGCACCCTCGAACCGTCCCCGCTGCTGCGCCGCTCCGGCAACGCGATCCCGCCCGAGGACCAGCGGGCCCTCAAGAAGCTCGGCGCGGTCGGCGACGTCTGCGCCCGCTACTTCGACAGCGCGGGCGAACCGGTCGACGCCCCGTTCAACAACCGCGTCCTCGGCATCGACCGGGACCAACTGCGCGCGGTGGAGCGCCGGGTCGGTGTCGCGGGCGGCCTGGACAAGGTGGCGGCCGTCCGCGGGGCGCTGCGCGGCGAGTGGATCAACATCCTGATCACCGACGTCGAGGCGGCGCGCGAACTGCTCGCGCAGTGAGTACGCCGCCGCTCTCGCCCCTCACATCCCCTTCGCGCCCTCCCGGATCGCCTCCCGGATCCGGAAGTACGTGCCGCAACGGCACACGTTCCGGATGCCGTCCAGGTCGGCGTCGGTGATCGCGCGGCCCTCCTCCTTCGCCCGGCGGACCACCGCCACCGCGGCCATGATCTGGCCGGGCTGGCAGTAGCCGCACTGGGCGACGTCCTGGTCGAGCCAGGCCTGCTGCATCGGGTGCAGGTCGGCGTCCACCGTGTCGGCGAGGCCCTCGATGGTCGTCACCTCGTCGTCGGAGGTCAGCGCCTTGACGGGGATCGAGCAGGGGTTGACGGCCTTGCCGTTGAGGTGGCTGGTGCAGGCCTTGCAGACGTTGATGCCGCAGCCGTACTTCGGGCCTGTGACGCCCAGGATGTCGCGCAGCACCCACAGCAGGCGTACGTCGTCCTCTACGTCGACCGTCACCTGCTCGCCGTTGACGCGAAAAGTGTGCTTGGGCACGGGGGTTCCAGTCTCCCTGATTCGTCGGTGGGTCGGATGGCGGTGGGCCAGGTGGCGGTGGGTCAGATGGCGTGGTCGCGGCCGTCGGTCGGCGACTGCGGGACCGGCGGGACGGTCGGCTTGGGGGTGAAGGAGAGCGTGTCGTGGTTGATGGGGAACGTCGTCGGCATCGTGCCGGTCGCCCTCGCGTACGCGCACGCCACGGCGGCCATGGATGCCGCGACGCCCAACTCCCCCGCGCCGCCAGGCTTTTCGCTCGTGTTCGGCATGACGATGATGTCGAGTTCGGGCGGAGTGTTCCACTGCCGTGTATAGAGGTAGTTGTCCCAGCTCGCTTCGAGGAAGTGGCCGTCCTTCAGGTGCAGGCTCGACGTCAGGGTCTGCGCGATGCCGTCCATGAGGCAGCCCATCATCTGGGCCTCCAGGCCGCGGGGGTTCACGGCGAGGCCCACGTCAACCGCGCACACCGCCTTGGTGACACGGGGTCCCGTGACACCGTCGCGGATCGGCCGGTCGACCGTCTCCGGTCGGCAGTCGATCTCCACGAGGACCGCGTTGACCGCGTGGTACTCCGTGTGCACGGCCACACCTTGTGCCACACCGTCCGGGAGGCTCCGCCCCCACTGTCCGACCTCGGCGACCTTGTCGAGGACCGCGCGGGCCCGCTCGTCGTGCAGAAAGTCCCGGCGGAACGCGAGCGGATCCTTGCCCATCTTCGCGGCGAGCCGGTCGACGATGAGTTCACGGGCGCACGTCACGTCGGGCGAGTAGACGTTGCGCATGCTCCCGGTGTTGAAGCCCTTGTCCGTCTCGTTGAGGAGCCGGCTGTAGGCCCCGAACTCGTACGGCATCGACTGCGACAGCTGGAAGAACGTCTCGGAGAAGGCGAGGTCGACGACCGGCAGCTTCGCGGCCACGGAGGTGAGGGCCTCGCCGAAGCCCATGGTGAGGTCGGTGGAGACGCTGGTGTGCCGCTGCTTGAAGCTGAGTACCTTGTCGCCCGAGTACGCGGCACGTACGCGTGAGGTCGCCATCGGGTGGGCACGGCCCTGGCGTGCGTCGTCGGCGCGGTGCCACATGAGCCGGACGGGCTTGCCCAACTTCTGGGAGATCTCGGCGGCTTCGAGGGCCGCGTCGAAGAACAGCTTGCGGCCGAAGGAGCCGCCGCTCTCGGTGACATGGACGGTGACGGCGCCGACCGGCAGGCCGAGGCGGGCCGCGATGGTCTGCTTCGCGACGATGGGCGACTTGAGGCCGCCCCAGATCTCCGCCTTGCCGGAACGGACGTCGGCGATCGCACAGTTGGGCTCAAGCGCGCTGTTCCCGCGGAAGTGGAAGGTGAACCTCTCCTCCACCGTGCGGCTCAACGACGGGAGCCCCATGGAGGGTTCGGCCTTCTTCAGTTCGGCGAGGACCGTGTCGTCGGACTTGCCCTCCGCCGTGCCGCCTCGCCACGACACGTCCAGGGCGCGTACGGCGTCGATGCACTGGCCGAAGGTGCGGGCGCGCACGGCGACGCCGGTGGAGACGACCACGGCGTCGGTGACACCGGGCATGGCCCGCACCGCGTCGAGGTTGGCCACCGAGCCGACCTTGCCGTTGATGGTGGGAGCGCGGCACACCATGGTGGGCAGAGCGTCCGGCACGGCGAGGTCCATGGCGAACTTCTTGGCGCCGGTGACCGCGGCGCGGGCGTCGACGCGGCCCTGGGGCGTGCCGATGACGGTGAACTCGTCGGCGTTCTTGAGGCGCGCCGTGGCCTTCTGCGTCGTGGCCGCGGCGGCCTTCTCCGCCAGCTCCCCGATGCCGATGCTCTTGCCCGCCGGGCCGAGGACGACGCCCGCCTTCACCTTCAACTCCGCGACGAGCGCGCCCAGTTCGAGCGCGGCCGCGTCGAGGAGCCGGCCGCGCGCGATGGCGGCCGCCACCCGCACCGGGGTGTAGGTGGCGATCGTCGTGTTGGAGGCGCCGGTGAGCTGGTTGAAGAGGAGTTCGGGGCGGGCGTCGGCGAGCGTGACGTGCACCCGGTCGAGGGGCACGTCCATCTCCTCCGCGATCAGCATCGCCGTCGATGTCGTGATGCCCTGGCCCACTTCCGCGCGCGGCAGTGCGAAGGACACCGTGCCGTCCTTGTTCACCTGGACCGTGATGAGCGCGGAGGTCGGCGCGGCCGCCAGGGACAGGGCGTCGTTGAGGTCGACGACTTCCGTGATGTCGAGGGACGGCAGCCCGCCGGCTCCCGCCACATCATTCGCCGCCACATCCTTCGCCGCCGCCCCCATGGCCGCCGCTTCCTTTGCCGGTGCGAGTTCGGCCGCGGCCACCAGCGTAGGTGCCGCCAGTACGTAGCCGAGCAACTGTCGTCTGCGCATGCTCCCTCTCACTCCGGCCGGTTCATGTCCGGAAGATTGATGGCGATCGGCTGCCCCTCGGCCAGGAACAGGAGCACGAACCGTCTGATCGCCTCTTCCAACGTCCACATGACCGACGGCACCCCCGGCAGGGGGATGAGCCCCTCGCGGAAGGCCACGAGCAGCGGCCAGGCACCCGCGACGAGCGGTTCCAGGATCGGTTCCTTGGACAGGCCGATCATGTCGCCGACCCGGTCGCCCAGCGTATACCGGGAGAACGCGCTGATCAGGGGGCGGGTCAGCCCCAGGTCCAGTTCGGCCACGATGCCGAGGAGGACATCGGCCAGCGCCTCGCCCTCCTTGGTGTGCGCGAGGATCGGGTCGAGCACCTGCTTCGACTGCGAGTTCGCGGCGTCCCACGTCTTCGGGATGTACTCCTCCTGGACGCCGAGCATGGCCGCGCTCACCTGCCACACATGCAGATACGCGTCCGCGTCGGCGGCGCCGACCCGCACACCCCAGTCCTTCAACTTGCGCATGACGAAGGTGGCGAGGCTGTGCCACGTGACGAGGATGTCGGCCTGACTGATCGGGATCTTCTGTCCGCCGCTGACCTGCGTCCACGCCGGGGACTGCGGCAGCAGATGCCGCACCGCCGCGTGCACCATCCGCGTCTTGACCGCGGTCACGACCATCGAGCCCTCGGGCTTGTAGGCGTTCACGTCCCCGATGTCGTAGCCGAGTCTGGCGGTCTTGGCGATGCGGTCCTTCATGTCCGCGCCGCCCTTGGAGTAGTACACGGCGCGTGACTCGCGGGGTATGGCGGTGCTCATCAGGCCGCTGCCGAGGCCGTACAGTGCCCCGACGTAGATGCCCTTGGTCCTGCTGAACTTGGAGCCGCGGTCGAGCTTGGCCGTGTCCGCCCAGGAGGGCAGCTTGCGGGCGTCCTCCATGAACTCCCGTAGGTCCGCGGGGAGTCCGTCGGGCAGTGGTTGGTCGTTGCGCTTCCACTGCGCGAGGAGGTCGTTGACCTTGGCCACTTCGCCGCGGTTGATGACTCCCGCGATCACCGGGTCGGCCTGCTCGTCCCACACCCACTCGGGGTCGACGCCGGCGCCGGAACCGGCGACGGAGGACGTCGGTGACCAGGTCCACAGGGACCGGGCGCTCGCCGGTGACGCGAGGCCGATGGCGCCGAACGCGCCTAACGCCCCGCCCGCGAGGAGCATGTTCCGCCTGCTGAGCCCGTGCTGTCCGTCGCTTCCGTTCATCGCTGGACTCGCCTTCTCAACGGCCGCTGGGCCGGTTGGTGTCGGGGATCTCGATCACGGTGCCCTTGCCCTTGGTGAGGAAGGCGAGGATGTACTGGCGTGCCGCCTCGTCGACCGTCCAGGCGAGCGGCGGCACCAACGGCAGTGGCAGGAGCCCCTCGCGGAACGCGACGAGCTTCGGCCAGACCGTCGCGATCGTCCTCTCCCAGAACGGCTCCCGCGGGATGCGGTCCATGTCGGCGACCCGGTCACCGACGAGATAGCGGGCCAGCGCGTTGCACAGCGGCCGGTCGACCCCGCCGGGGCTGGTCTGCTCCGCGAGCTGCCCGAGCAGGATGTCGGTGAGCTCGACGCCCTCCTTCGTGGAGGTGAGGATCGGGTCGAGCACCTGCTTCGACTGGGCATTCGCGGCATCCCACGTCTTCGGGATGTACTGGTCCTGTACGCCGAGCAGGTGCACGGTGACCTGCCACAGATGCAGATAGGCCCCGGACTCGGCCGAACTCACCGGCACCTTCCACTCCAGCAGCTTGCCCATCGCGTACGTGGCGAGGCTGTGCCACGTGACGAGGATGTCGGCCTGGCTGATCGGGATCTTCTGGCCACCGCTGACCTGGGACCAGCCCGGCGACCTGGGCAGCAGATGACGCACCGCCGCGTGCACCATGCGGGTCTTGACGGCCTGCACGATGCAGTCGCCGTCGGCGCGGTACGCGTTGAGGTCACCGACGGCGAAGCCGAGCGCGCTCGTCTTGGCGACGCGGTCCTCCATGTCGGCGCCGCCCTTGGAGTAGTACACGGCGCGCGCCTCCCGGGGGATGGCGGTGCTGAGCATGCCGCCGCCGATCCCGTTGAGCACATTGAGGTAGAAGCCACGCGTCTCGTTGAACTTGGCCGCCGTCTCCAGTTGGTCCCGGTCGGCCCAGTCGGGCAGTTGGCACGCCTTGTCGATGAACTCCCGTACGTCCTGCGGGAGTCCGGACGGCGCTGCCTGGTCGTTGCGGGTCCATGTGCGCAGCTGCTCGTTCACCTTCGGCACGTCGCCGCGGTCGATGACCGAGGCGATGAGCCGGTCCACCTCGTCGTCCCAGACCCACTCGGGGTCGACACCCTCGCCCGCCCCCGCGATCGAGTCACCGGGCGACCACGTCCACAGCGACCGGGCACTCGCGGGGGACGCCGCACCCAGCGCTCCCAGCGCGCCGAGGGCACCGCCCGCGAGCAATATGTTCCGCCTGCTCAAGCCATCCATTGCTCCGAACTCCTCCTTGAGTTCCGTGACTCGCTCGACCGACAACAGGCCCTGCCTGAACGGCAGTTGCCTTGGTACGATGAAACACGTTGAGCATCTCTGTATCAGTACCACAGGGGAGCACAGACGAGGCATGAACGCCAGAGGCTTCACGCAATCAGGGAGGCACCTGTGGAACCGAACGTGCTCGAGCTGGCCTTCAGCGAATCCACCGTCGAGGCCGACGACACGGACGACGTGACCGTCCGACTGCTCGACGCCGCCTACGAGCAGTTCTGCCGCATGGGCATCAAGCGCTCCACGATGGCCGACGTGGCACGGATCGCGGGTGTCTCCCGGATCACCGTCTACCGCCGGTTCGACACCAAGGAAGCACTGGTCGAGCACGTCGTACGGCGAGAGTTCCGGCGCTACTTCGAGCAGTTCGCGACCGAGATCCGGGGCGCGGACACGGCCGCCGACCGGGTCGTCCTCGGCTTCGTGAGCTCGCTGCGCGCCATCCGCCACAACCGTCTCATCGGCGGTCTCATGGCGGTCGAGCCGGACTCCGTGGTGCCGTCGATCACCACCGACGGGGGCCGCACCCAGTACGTGGTGCAGCAGTTCGTCGCCGCGCGGCTGCGCGAGGAGCAGCGGGCGGGACAGGTGGCCGGCGGGGTGGACGTGGATGTGGTGGCCGAAATGATGGTGCGTGTCTGCACGTCGTTCCTGGTCGTGCCCAGCCACGTCATCGACCTGGACGACGACGAGCGGATGCGGGAGGTGGCCCGGCAGTTCCTGGTGCCGATGCTGGGGCCGCCGGCGTAGTCCCTGTCGTCGAATGTGACCCCCGGTGACGACGACGCGAGTTATTGACACGGCGCCAATAACGGTCCACGGTGGGCACCGCTCACGCACAGCCAGCCCAACCCCGCACGTTCCACGTCGTACGTTTCCGGGAGCCGCCGTGACGCCAACAGAGCCGCTCCGTCAGTCCGTTGACGGGCTGACGATCACCAAACTATTGCGCCGCAACGCCGAGGAATTCGGCGACCGGCCCGCCCTCACCACCGGCATCGGGCCGGACGCGGGCACCCTTACCTGGCCCCAACTGCGCGCCGAGGCCGCCGCGCTCACCCGTGGCCTCGCCCAACTCGGCCTGGGCCGGGGCGATCGCCTGCTCATCGCGATGTCCAAGCGCGCCGAGCACTGGGTCACCGATCTGGCCGCCGCCCACATCGGCGCGCTGCCCTGCAGCACGTACGACACCCTGAGCGGCGAACAGATCGGTGTCATCGCCCGGCACAGCGCGGCCACCGTGCTTGTGCTTGAGGGCGCGGAGCAGGTGCGGCGCTGGGCGCCCGTCCTGAACGATCTGCCGCAGCTGCGCGCCGTGGTCGTCCTCGACTGGTCGGCCGCTCCCGCCGACGATCCGCGGTTCGTCAGCTACGCGGCGGTGCGCAACGCCCTGCCGCCCGACGACGCGGCCTTCGAGTCGCTCACGGACGCCGTGACCACGGACCAGCCGCTGGCCCTCGTCTACACCTCGGGCACCACCGGCGACCCCAAGGGCGTGGTGCTCTCGCACCGCAACGTGATCCACGAGTCCGTGATGCAGGAGCAGTTGGTGCCGCTGCCGCCGCATCCGCGCTCGGTCGCGTACCTGCCGATGGCGCACATCGCGGAGCGGGTCCTCGGGATCTACATGCCGATCTGCAGCGCCGGCCATGTCACCATCTGCCCCTCCCCCGACCAGCTGCTGCCCGCGCTCCAGAAGGTCCGCCCGCACGGCTTCTTCGGTGTGCCGCGAGTGTGGGAGAAGCTCACCACCGTGCTGCGCGCCCAGCTCGCGGCGCTCCCCGAGCAGCAGGCGACGGCCCTGGCGCAGGCCCAGAAGGCGGCACTCGAAGTCTTCCGACTGCGCTCCGCGGGCGAGGACGTTCCGCCCGAACTGGCCGCGCAGCTGAAGAAGTTGGACGATCTCGCGTTGCGGCCGCTGCGCGCCGCGATCGGCTTCGACGACTGCCTGCGGGCGTTCAGTGGCGCCGCCCCGATCCCCACTGCCGTCCTGGAGTTCCTCGCGAGCGTGGGCCTGCCGGTGTACGAGGTGTGGGGCCTGAGCGAGACCACGGGCGCGGCCACGGTCAGCACGCCCGAGGTGTTCGCCCTCGGCTCGGTCGGCCGTCCCGGGCCCGGTATCGAGGTCACGGAGGCCAAGGACGGTGAGCTGTTCGTCCGCGGCCCCGTCGTCTTCTCCGGGTACCTCCAAGCGGACGGTGCTATCGCGCCCGGCACGGACGCCGACGGCTGGCTGCCGACCGGTGACGTCGGCACCGTCAACTCCCGGGGCATCGTCACCGTCACGGACCGCAAGAAGGAACTCATCATCACCGCCGGCGGCAAGAACATCGCCCCGACGAGGATCGAATCCCTGCTGCGCGCACACCCGTTGATCGGCCAGGCCGTCGCGATCGGCGACCGGCGCCGCTATCTCACGGCGCTGCTCGTCCTCGACGAGGAAGCGGCCCCGTCCTGGGCGCGCGCCAATGGACTCACCACAACAGCGCTCGACGAACTCGCCGTGCATCCCGAGGTGTTGACGGCACTCGACGGCGCGGTCGAGGAGGCCAACGCGGTGCTCTCGCGGGTGGAACAGGTCAAGCGGTACCGGGTCGTCGCCGGGCCGTGGACGGCGGAGACCGGCGAGCTGACGCCCAAGCTGAGCCTGCGCCGCAAGGCCATCGACGACCTGCACGCGGCGACGATCGAGTCGATGTACGCGTCCGACGAACCAGTGGACAGGGACAAGGAGTAGCCGCCCATGGGAGGCAAGGCCACCCAGGCCACCAGGCGGCGCCGGATGGAACCGGACGTGCGCCGCGCCCAGATCCTCGCCGTCGCCCGTCGGCGGTTCGGGTCCGCCGGCTACGCCTCGGTGTCGATCTCGGACATCGCGGCCGAGGCCGGTGTGGCCCGGGCCCTGGTCAACCACTATTTCGGTGACAAGCGGCAGCTGTACCTGGAAGTGGTGCGGCAGATGATGGTCATCCCGGCCTCCGTGTCACAGCGGCTGCCGCCGACCACGGCCGAGGAGCGCCTGGCCGTCTGCGTCGACCGCTGGCTCGAAGTCGTCGACCGGAACCGGGAGATGTGGCTCGCGGCCATCGGCATGGAGTCACTCGGCGACCCGGAGGTCGACCGGATCATGCTGGAGGCCGACGAGATCGCCACCGACCGGATCCTCGAGGCCGCCATGATGACGGACGTCGCCGAGGACGCGGGCCGGGAGAAGCTCCGGGCGATGATCCGCGCCCACAGCGCCATGCTCAAGTCCGCGTCCCACGAGTGGCTGGAGCGCGGCACGCTCACCCGCGACGACCTGCACGTGCTGCTCACCCGCTCGGTGCTCCACCTGCTGCACACGGTCTTCCCCGCGGTCCGCAACAGCAACAGCAACAGCAACAGCAACAGCAACAGCTGACCGTGCCCACCCGTCACGTACACACCTTTCCTCTTCCTCAGGAGACACACCATGCCCCGAGTCCTGTCCGACGAGCGCGGCGATCTGGTCAAGGCCATCACGGACTTCTGCGGTCGCGAGTGCGGCACGAAGGAACAGCGCGACAAGCTGACGTCCAACGGCGTGGAACACCACAATCAGCAGCTGTACGAGAAGATGGCGAAGCTCGGCTGGCTCGGCATCGCCGTCCCCGAGGAGTACGGCGGCGCGGGCCTCGGCATGGTGGACCTCTCCCTCTTCCTCCAGGAGACCTCCTACGGCCGCGCCCCCATCAGCGGTTTCGGCACGACGATCATCACCGCGGCGGCGTACGAGAAGTTCGGCACGGAGGAGCAGAAGCGCACCATCCTCGAAGGCGTGGTGAACGGCCGGGTCGAGTCGGTCTCGATGTCGGAGCCGGGGGCCGGTTCCGACGTGGGCGCGCTGACCTGCCGTGCGGAGCGCACCGCGGGCGGCTATCTGGTCAACGGGCAGAAGACGTGGTGCTCCAACGCCCACTTCGCCGACCACATCCTGCTCATCGCCCGTACGGAACCGGGTTCGGCGAAGCACGAGGGCCTCACTCAGTTCATGGTGCCGACGGACGCCGAGGGCCTGACCATCCGTGGCATCGACACGATGGGAGGCAAGGAGGTCAACGACCTCTACTTCACCGACTGTTTCGTCCCGGACTCGGCGGTGGTCGGCACACCGGGGAAGGCCTGGACGCAGTTGATGGCGGGTCTGAACCTGGAGCGGATGATCCTCGCCGCGATGATGCTGGGGGTGGCGCGCCGGGCCTTCGACGACACCTTGGCGTACGTCCGCCAGCGCGAGCAGTTCGGCCGCCCCATCGGCTCCTTCCAGGCGCTCAAGCACCGCATCGCGGACATGGCGACGGAACTGGAGTGCGCGCAGCTCCTCCTGGACGACGTCGCCGCGACGATCGACGCGGACCCGGGCAAGGTGTTCCCCCGCGAGGCCTCGATGGCGAAGCTCAAGTGCACGGAGCTGGCGAAGCACATCACCCTGGAGGGCATGCAGATGATGGGCGGCTACGGCTACGCCACCGAGTACGGCATGGAGGCCCTGCTGCGTGCGACGGTCGTGTCCACGGTGTACGGCGGGACGAGCGAGATCCAGCGGGACATCATCGGCAAGACGTACGGGTTGTAGACGGCGCCGCGCGGTGTGCTCCCGGAGGGTTCCGTCGATGAGTTCCCGGCGCTTGCCCGGTCTACCTGTCGACGAATGGAGCACACCATGAGCAAGATCATCGTTTGCACGTTCCTGACCCTGGACGGCGTCATGCAGGCGCCCGGTGGTTCGGACGAGGACGTGGAGGACGGCTTCCAGCACGGCGGCTGGCAGAAGCCGACGGACGACGAGGAGGTCGGCGCGGCCATCGCCGGCTGGTACGAGCGCTCCGAGGGGATGCTGCTCGGCCGCAAGACGTACGACCTCTTCGCGTCGTACTGGCCGAACGCCGATCCCGGCAGCCCGTTCACCGAGCGCATGAACAGCATGCGCAAGTACGTGGCGTCCCGGACCCTGAAGTCCGTCGAGTGGCGGAACTCCACGCTCCTGGAGGGCGACGTCGTCGACGCCGTCCGCACGTTGCAGTCGTCCGACGGCGGCGACATCAACGTCGTCGGCAGCGGCGACCTCGCCCAGACGCTGATGCGGAACAACCTCGTCGACGAGTACCGGCTGACCATCCACCCGGTGATCATCGGCACCGGCAAGCGGCTGTTCGCCGACGGGGCGATCCCCACCGCGCTCGAGCCGGTCAGCGTCTCGACGACGAAGGGCGGCACCGTCGTCGGCGTCTACCGGCCGAACGGCGAGCCCAGCTACGACAGTTACTGAGCGGTCGGCCGGGACGCGGTCCGCCGGGCGAGGAGGTCGGTGACCAGTGCGAGCGGCGGCCAGCCCAGGCGGCCGTGGCGTGCGACGACGTGGGCGCGCAGCACCACCTCGGGGCCGGTGAGCGGCTGCAGCCGGACCCCGGGGACGGTGGGGGTGCCGATGGGGAGCAGTCCCACTCCGAGCCCGGCGGTGATCATGCCCTGGACCAGGTCGAGGCTGTCGGCCTGGTGGGTGACGCGGGGCGTGAACCCTGCCATGGAGGCCAGGGTGTGGATGACTGTCGAGTCGGAGGTGCCTCGGGAGTTGACGATCCAGTCCTGCGCGCGGAACCGGGCGAAGACGTCGAGCGTGTCCGCCCCTTTGGGCACCTCGGCGTCGGCGGGGACGCCGAGCCCCCAGGCAGCGGTCCACAGAGCGGTGGTGTGCAGTGCGGGGTCCGGGTCGGCGGGGGCCAGGTTGTAGTCGTAGGTGAGCGCGAGATCGGTCTCGTCCGCGGCGAGCAGCTCCAGCGCCTCGGCGGGTTCGTGCTCACGCACGAGGATGTTCAGCCGGGGGTGGCTAGCCGCCAGCTCGGTGACGAGCGGCAGCAGGTGGACGCGGATGGCGGTGGCGAACCCGGCCACCCGCAGCGTCCCGTTGGGCTCCGCTCCGGGAGCGAGGTCGAGGCGCGCGGCCTCGACGGCGGCGAGGATCACCGCGGCGTGCTCGGCCAGCCGTCGACCGGCCGGGGTGAGCCGCACCCGCCGTCCCTCCGGCTCGATCAGATCGGTGCCCATCTCCCGTGCGAGGACAGCGAGTTGCTGCGAGACCGTCGAGGTCGTGGTGCCCACCGTGTCCGCGACCGCGCGCATCGAACCCAGCCGGGACAGTTCCACCAGTAGCCGCAGGCGCCGTGTCTCCATCTTCCCATTGTCCAGGATCATCGAACAGAACGTCCAGGATCGGCACGTGGACGCGAACGGTGCAGGGGGCATTGACTGTCGCCCATGAGTTCGCCCCAGCCCTCACCCCGATCCCGTCCGAGCGGCGCGCAAGCCGGATTCGCGATGGCGGTCGCCTCCATGTCCACCGTCCAGCTCGGCTCCGCCCTGACCGTGCCGCTCTTCGGCCAGCTCAGCGCGCTGGGCACGGCGGGGCTCCGCCTGGGCTGGGCCGGCGTGCTGCTGCTCGTCCTCGTCCGTCCCCGTCGCCGTGACTTCACTGGATCCGATCTACTGGCCTGCACGGTGCTCGGCGCCGCGACCGCGGGCATGATGGTCTTCTTCATGCTGGCCCTCTCCCGTCTGCCCCTGGGCACGGCGAGCGCGCTGGAGTTCCTGGGCCCGCTGGCCGTCTCCCTGGTCGGGCCCGGTCACGGCCGCAGGATATGGACCGCGGCGGCCGCGATCGGTGTCGTCCTGCTGACCGAGCCCTGGCACGGCGGCCTCGACGCGCTCGGTGCGGTGTACGCACTGGCAGCGGCGGCCTGCTGGGCCGCCTACATCCTGCTGACCCAGCGCGTCGGCGACCGGGTCACGGGCCTGAAGGGGCTCGCGGTCTCCATGCCCGTCGCCGGCGTGCTCGGCATGATCGTCGCCGCGCCCGCCGTCACGGCCCACGTCACCTGGCCGACTCTGTGGATCATGCTCGCCCTGGCCGCCCTGAGTCCCGTACTGCCCTTCGCCCTCGAATTCCTCGCCCTGCGACGCCTGACCACGTCGGCCTTCGGGACCCTGATGAGCCTCGAACCCGCCATCGCCATGCTGGTCGGCCTCCTCGTCCTCGGCCAGACACCCGGCCTGGCACCCGCCGCCGGTATCGCCTTCGTGGTCGCCGCCGGCGTCGGCGCCACCCGCGCGGGCGCCCGCCGGGCGACGCCGGCACCCGACGTCCTGTCTCCTGCCCCGGCGCCGAGTGAGGCGTGAGCGAGCACGCCGACGGCCGTGCGCGCGGGGACGTACGATCCCGCCATGGTGCAAAGCTCCGCCCGGACCGTGGACGACTACCTCGACGAGGTGCCCGCCGAGCGCAGGGCCGCGCTCGGCGAACTCCGGCGGCTGTGCCGCGCCGAGCTGGCCGGCTTCGCGGAGGTCATGGCGTACGGCATGCCCGCCTACGAGCGGGACGGTGTCGCCGAGATCGCGTTCGCGAGCCAGAAGCAGTACATCTCCTTCTATCTGATGCGCAGCGATGTGCGTGAGGCCTTCACCGAGCGGCTCGCGGGGCAGGACATGGGCAAGGGGTGCCTACGGTTCCGGAAGGCGGCCGCCGTCGACTTCGAGCTGGTGCGGGAGTTGCTGCGGGCGACAGCCGCCCGGCCGGGCACGGTCTGCTGATCACGTCTGCCGACGGCGCTCGAAGCGGGCCCGTGCGGCGTCGTGCGCGGCGCGCAGCAGCCACAGGACCGTGTCGTACGTCCCCTCACCGGGATTGACGACGCAGATCCAGTTCTGGGCGCCGTACACGGGATGGGGCAGCACGGTGTCGACGGCCGCGTGGTCCACCGGGGACTCTCCAGTGAGCTGTTGGAACGTGGCTCGGTCGAGCTGGATGTTCACGCGCAGGCGGCCGGGTGCGTCCAGTGCCGACAGCACGTCGCCCGGGTAGTTCTTGGTGACGATCGTCCCGTACGGCTGGACGGCCTGCGGGACCTCGCCGTCCGGCGCGTAGTAGAAGAACGCGTCGCCCCACGCGATCTCGGGGAAATCGCCGCCGGGCTCGGGAGCGAGGACGAGCGCGCCGTCGAAGCCGCGCACGGTCGTGATGATCTGTTCCATACTCGTGTTGCTGGTCATGGTTCAAGCATCTGCTTGAAGTGTTTATGTGGGGTTGCGGGGAGGCGAGAGGGGACCGATGCCCGACGAGAGCGCGCTCAGGACCGTCGATGTCGCCAGGGAGTCGGGGTACTCCGTGCAACAGGTGCGCGATCTGGAGCGGCTCGGGGTCATCCCTGCGGCCACGCGGTCGAGCAATGGCTACCGGGCCTACGCGCCCGTCCATGTGCGGGCACTGCGCGCCTACCGGGGTCTCGCCGGGGCCGTCGGGCCCGTCGCCGCCCGGCAGCTGATGGCCGACCTGTGGACGCGGACGGTCACGGAGGCGGCCGCCGCGATCAACGCCGTGCACGTCGGCCTCGCGCGCGAACGCGACGAGGTGCTGCGCGCCCAGAAGGCGCTGTGGGCGATCGAGTCCGAGGCGGCCCACCACGGCGCGGTCGAGGGCGCCGACACCATGACCATCACCGAACTCGCCGCCGCGCTCGGCGTCCGCACCTCGACGCTGCGCTTCTGGGAGCGGGAGGGACTCGTCGCGCCCGAGCGCGTGACCTCGCTGCGGGCGCGCCGCTACGACGCCCCGGCGATCGGCGCGGCCAGGATCGTCGCGGCGCTGCGCGGCAGCGGATACGGCATCCCCGCGGTGCGGGACATCATCGACTCGCTGCACTCACTGCACTCGCTGCGGGAGGGCGGCGGTCCTGAGCGGGTCCGGCACATCCTCGTGGAACGCCTCGACCGGATCGGCGCGCGCTCCGTGGAACTCCTGCGCGCGGGCGCGGACCTCGCCGCCGTCCTGGACTCCCTCACTCCGGCTCGGGATCCGGCTCCAGCTCCGGCTTGACCGCGACGAGCCGTTCGATCACGCCGAAGCTGTAGCGCTCACGCTCGACGACTTTGAATCCCGCCTCCCGTACGAGGTGCAGCGGGCGGCGCAGTTGGTGGTCGTCGGCGAGCTTCATCATCACGGGTTCGATCGCCCGCTGGAGCGTGCGGACGGCGAAGCGGTGGCTGATGACATGGTCGATCAGGAGGAGCGTGCCGCCCGGTGCGAGGACGCGGTGCATCTCGGCGACGGCCGAGCGGTCGTCGGGGATGCAGCACAGGGCCAGCGCGCAGACGACCGTGTCGAAGGAGCCGTCGGGGAACGGGAGCCGGGTCGCGGACGCCTCGCTGAGGATGGCGTCGACGCCGAGGTCCGCGGCCCGTACCCGGGCGCGGGCCAGCATGTCCGGGGAGAGGTCGATCCCGGTCAGGTCGGTGCCCTTGGGATAGTGCGGCAGGTTGAGGCCGGTACCGACGGCGACCTCCAGAACCCGGCCGTGGGCCCGCGCGCACAGCCGGGCGCGTCCGCCGCGCAGCAGGTGTCGGTCGATGCGGCGCATCCAGCCGTCGTAGTGGGGCGCGTCGCGGGCCCAGATCTTCTGGGTACGCAGATCCTGATCGCGAGCAGTCACGGCTGCCTCCCCTTCGGCGCGGACGTCCGGTCCCAGCATGCGGCCCGTCCGCGCCGAAGGCGAGCACCCTGCGCGGGTGCCGTCAGGGGCCCTCAGGCGAGCCGCGAGCCCTTGCGCTCCGGGATGACGAACATGGCGAGGATGTCGGCGACGTAGATCGCGGACAGCAGGCCGATGGCGACGGCGAAGCCCCACCGGTCCGCGCACAGGGCCACGACGACGGGCGCGAAACCGCCCACCGCACGGCCGATGTTGAACAGGGTGTTCTGCGCGGTGGCCCGCACCTGCGTCGGGTACAGCTCGGCCATCAGAGCGCCGTAGCCGCCGGTCATGCCGTTGGCGAAGAGGCCCATCACGGCGCCGCCGACGAGCAGCGCCCAGGGCGAGACGAGCTGGCTGTACGCGAGGACGGAGACGGCCGCGCCGACCTGGAAGAGCCAGAACGTCCTGCGGCGGCCGAGCCGGTCGGCGAGTTCACCGAAAAGAAGAATCCCGAGCGCCATGCCGACGACGGTGACGGCGGTCCAGCCGGAGGACTTGGTGAGGCTGTAACCGAACCGCTCGCTCAGGTAGGTCGGCAGCCACGTCATGATGCCGTAGTAGCCGAAGTTCTGGACCGAGGTCAGGACCAGGACGCCGAAGCTGGCGCGGGCCGTGGGCGCGTCCTTCACGAGCAGTTTCAGTGAGGCGAGCGTCGACAGGCGCGCGCCCTCGCTGCGGCTGCGCGTGAAGTGCTCTGGCTCGTGCAGCCGGGAGCGGAGCGCGATGGCGACCACGGCGGGCACCGCGCCGATCAGGAACAGTCCCTGCCAGCCCCATGCGGAGAGCACCGGCGCCGAGATGAGCGCCGCGGCCAGCACACCGGCCTGGAAGCCGAGCGCGACCAGCGACGTGGCGCGCGCCCGCTTCTTGCTCGGCCACGCCTCGGCGGCGAGCGTCATGCCGATGCCGAACTCACCGCCGATGCCGACGCCGGCCAGGAACCGGAACGCGGACAGTTCCCCGTACGAGGTCGCCAGCGCCGAGAGGCCGGTGAACACGGCGAAGAAGATCACCGAGTAGGTGAGGACCTTCACCCGCCCGATCCGGTCGGCGAGCATCCCGAACCCGAGTCCGCCGACGACGGCGCCGATGAGCGTGATGGTGGCGAGCGAGCCGCCCTGCGCCTTGTCCAGGCCCAGGTCGGCGGAGATGGCGGAGAGGGCGAAGCTCAGGATCAGCAGGTCGAAGCCGTCCATCGCGTAGCCGAGGGAAGAGGCGAACACCGCCTTCTTCGCGTAACGGCTCGGCTTGTCACCGCCGTCCGCACTGTCCACCGGGCCCGCGGCGCTCGGGGTCGCGGCCATCTCATCCAGTTGTGTCATGTGGCTTGGTTCCGTCGTTCCGTCGCGCGAGGTGGACTGGGGCAGGCGCCGGGGCGGGCGGCCTGCCCCACCCGCTCATGCCGACGTCCGGACACGGCGCGACCGGGGGCAAATACGGTCGTGGCATCCGGAGGACGGAAGAAGGGATGGTGGCGTCGACGGTCTCCATGGGGACCGTGCTCGCACCGGCAGGGTGAAAGTCTTTCACACCGCATTCGATGCCCTCGACGCGGCCTCCGTCCGGCCGATCGGGGACCTCACCGGCCGTGGGTCGTTCCGGACCGGAAGTCGGTGTACGTGTACGGGTTGTCGAGGATCTTCGCCTCGGGAACGTCGGGGTTCATTCCGGCCCGCCACGCCTCCTCGCCCAGCGTCGACCGCAGGTGCTCGACGGCGCCCTCGGCCTCGCGTCGCACGGCGGCGAGGTCGATGTCGACGAGGCGGTGCTCGTGCTTCACGACCCGCCCGTCGACAAGGACGGTGTGCACATCACCGCGCTGAGCCTGGAAGGCGATGTGTCCGTAGGGGTTGAGAAGCGGGAAGGAAACAGGTGAGTGGTCGTTCTTGACGAGGACGAGATCGGCCTTCTTGCCCTCCGCCACGCTGCCGAGGTCACGGTCACGGCCGAGCGCTCGCGCGCCGCCCGCGGTCGCCCACTCCACGACCTGCTCCGCCCGCAGCGCGCAGTGCGTGACGGTCTCCCCCAGCGCGTGCGCCTCCAAGTGCTCGCGGGCCCGGTCGGCGCCCAGCGTCGTACGCATCGCGGAGAACAGATCGCCGCTCCACCACACGCTCGTATCCATCGACAGGGACACGGGGATGCCGTGGGCGCGCAACACCCACGTCGTCGGATAGCCCTGGCCCGCGCTCTGCTCGCTCTCCGTGGAGACGGACACCGAGCCGCCGGTCGCCGCGATGCGGTGGTACGAGTCCGGTGACAGCGTCGCCGCGTGCACGTACACCGTCTCGGGTGTCATGAAGCCGTGCTCGTGCATGAGGCGGATGCCGTCGTCATTGGTGGCGCCCCACACCCCTGCGTGCGTGGTGACGGGTACGCCGAGTTCGCGGGCGGCCTCGAAGGCGGGCTTCTCGGGGAAGGCCGGGTCGCCCGTGACGTCAAAGGCGAGCTGGAAGCCGAGCATGTCGTCGGCATCGGCGATGTGCCGACGCGCGAAGGCCCGGAAGTCCGGGGCCGTGGCCCATTCGGCGGGCGCCTGCTGGATGTTCCCGTAGGCGAGGACGTACCGGCCGGGAACGGAGCGCAGCGCGTCCACGGCGGCCTCGGCGTGCGCGGTGCTCTGCAGCCCATGCGACCAGTCGACGACCGTCGTGACTCCGGCGTCGAGCGCCTCGACGGCGGCAAGCAGGTTGCCCGCGTGGATGTCCTGCGGGCGAAAGGCGGTGCCGTGTTCGAGGTAGTACCAGACGAAATACTGGGTGAGCGTCCAGTCGGCGCCGTAGCCGCGCATGGCGGTCTGCCACATGTGCCGATGCGTGTCGATCATGCCGGGCATGACGATGCCGTCGGTGGCGTCGATCTCCAACGTGCCGTCGGCTACCGCGAGTTGAGGCCCGACGGCGGCGATGCGATCACCGATGACCAGCACATCGGTGCCGGGGAGGACCCGACGGGCGCGGTCCATGGGCAGGACGGTGCCGCCGCGCAGGACGACGGGCCGTCCGGGCGGGAACGATTCCGGCGGGTTCGAGGGGCTCGACGGGTTCGTCGGGTTCGGTGGGTTCGGTGGGTTCGGTGGGTTCGGCGGTTCCGAGGGAGCTGAGCGATGCATCATCGGTCTCCTCTCCGGCACTCCGGACCTCTCTGGATCGGTCCGGACCCGCATCGACCCCTGTCGGACGAGCGTCCGTATGCCGGTCGGCCATTGCCACCGATGCTGATGAAGGCGCACCCTGCTGTCAATCCCCATGGAACAGTGGGGAGTTGGATCGATTGGCCCATGGCACGGAGGAGCCGCCATGCCACGCGAAGGAACCGGCCCGGACTTCATCGAGGCGTTGGCCCGCGGTCTGGACGTGATCACTGCGTTCCGGCCGGGCCGCCCGGTGATGTCGCTCGCCGAGGTCGCGACCGATACGGGCCTCGCCCGCCCGACTGCGCGCCGCATCCTGCTGACGCTGACCGAACTCGGCTACGTCCGCCAGTGCGCCGCCGGCTTCGCGCTCACGCCGCGCGTGCTCGACCTCGGGGTCGCCTACGTCCGCTCGATGGGCCTGTGGGACGTGGCGCGCCCCCATCTGGAACGCCTCGTCGAGCAGACCGACGAGTCCTGCTCGATCGCGCAGCTCGACGGTTCGGACATCGTCTACGTCGCCCGGGTGGCCCGCCCGAAGATCGTCACGCTGTCCGTGCAGATCGGCACCCGCTTCCCCGCGCTCCAGACCTCCCTCGGCAAGGTACTGCTCGCCGCGCTCGCCCCGGACGAGGCGGCACGGGTTCTCGCCGAGCCGAGCCGCTCGGGCCTCACTCCGCTCTGGCGCCCCGAACGCGCGGAGTGGGAGGCAGAGTTGTGTGACGTACGCGCCCGCGGCTGGGCCCTCACCGACGAGCAGCTCGCCCGCGGCATCCGTTCGGTGGCGGCACCCCTGCGGGACGGCACGGGCCGCGTGATCGCGAGCCTCAACGTCAACGCGCACGCGGCCGAGACCCCGGTCGACGTCCTGGTGCACGCCCACCTGCCGCGCCTGCTGCACGCGGCGGGAGAGATCAGCCTCGACTTCGCGCGGATGGAGTCGGTCCCACACCAAGCCCCTGCAGGGGGCACCTCCCAGCGTCAGCTGGGGGAGATTGAGCAGCGGGGCCCGGGGCAGAGCCCCGAGAGCGCACCCACCACTCCGTGACACCCACCCCCACCGAGCTCCCGCATCCCCCACACGGACAAGTGTCCGCCCCTCGGACACGGAGAGGCCGACTCCATGCCACCAAGCACCGCACCCGATCAACCGCCCACCAAAGGACCGCTGTCCGGCATCCTCGTCGCCGACTTCTCCCGCATCCTCGCGGGCCCGTACGCGACGATGCTGCTCGCGGACCTCGGCGCCGACGTCATCAAGGTCGAGGGCCCGCGCGGCGACGACACCCGCACGTGGATGCCCCCGGTCCACGACGGCGTCTCGACGTACTACCTGGGCATCAACCGCGGCAAGCGCTCCCTCTCCCTGGACCTGCGGGACGAGTCCGATGCCGCGCTCGCGGCCGAACTCGCCCACCGCGCCGACGTGTTGATAGAGAACTTCCGCCCCGGCGGCCTGGACCGCTACGGCCTCGACTTCGAGACGATCCACGCCGCGAACCCCCGCCTCGTCTACACGTCCATCACCGGATTCGGCACCGGCGCGGGCCGTGACGTCCCCGGCTACGACCTGATGGTGCAGGCCATGTCCGGCCTGATGAGCCTGACCGGGGACCCGGAGGGCCCGCCCTTCCGGGCCGGCATCTCCGTGTTCGACGTCATGGCGGGCAACCACGCCGCCATCGGCATCCTCGCGGCGCTGCGCCACCGCGATGCCACCGGCGAGGGCCAGCACGTCGAGGTGAACCTCCTCTCCTCGGCGCTCACCGGTCTCGTCAACCACAGCTCCGCGTACGTCGCCGGAGGCACGGTCCCCTACCGCATGGGCAACGCCCACCCCAGCGTCTTCCCGTACGAACCGCTGCCGACGGCCGACCACGACCTGATCGTCGCCGCCGCCAACGACGGCCAATTCCGCACGCTGTGCTCCGTGTTGGGCATCCCGGATACCGCCGACGACCCGCGTTTCGCCCGCAACTCCGATCGCACGTCCCACCGCGACGAACTGCGCCCGATCCTGGTCGAGCGCCTGGCCACGCGCGGCGCGCACGAATGGTTCACGCTGCTGGTGAAGGCCGGAGTCCCGAGCGGCCCGATCAACACGATCGACGGCGGCTTCACGATGGCCGAGGAGTTCGGCCTCGACCCGGTCGTCACCGTCGGCGAGGGCGACCGCGCCCTGCCCACGACCCGCCACCCGATCCGCTTCTCCGCGACCCCTGCCACGTACCGCCTCCCACCGCCCGAACTGGACGAACACGGCGAGGAGTTGCGCACATGGCTGACCAAGCCCACCCCCACGGAGCCCCCACATGCCTGACCAGCCGAAGCACCCGAAACACCCCAATCAACCGAAGCAGCCCAACCAGCCCACCCACCCCACATCCACCACACCCCCCTCCTACCCCACAGCCCTGGGCGCATCGGGCCCGAAGCGGATCACGCTCCTCGGCCAGGACCTGGCCGAGGACATCATGGGCTCCGTCGGCTTCGGTGAGCTGGCGTTCTGGCTGGCCACGCAGCGCCGCCCGAGCCCCGGCGAGACCCGCGTCTTCGAGGCGGTCCTGGCCGCGCTCGCCGACCACGGCTTCACCCCGACCGCGATCGTCTCCCGCCTCACGTACCTCTCCGCCCCGGACTCGGTCCAGGGCGCCCTCGCCGCCGGACTGCTGGGCGGCGGCTCCCGCTTCCTCGGCGTCACCGAGGACACGGGCCATTACCTCGCCGCAGTGGTGACCTCACTCGGCACCGAGCACCCGGCCCCCGACGACCAGACAGCCTGGGACTCGTTGGCGCGCCGCACGATCCAACACACCCACTCCGCACACGAGTTGATCCCGGGCCTGGGCCACCACCTCCACAAGGAGGGCGACCCGCGCACCCAGCGCCTCATGGACATCGCCCGCGAGGAGGGCCTCTTCGGCCCGCACCTCACCCTCTTCGAGGCCATCGGCCGGACCCACCCGAGCGTCCTCGGCCGCACGCTCCCCCTCAACGGCGCCGGGGTGTGCGGAGCCGCCCTCGCCGATCTGGGCCTCCCGCTCCCCCTCCTACGCGGCTTCGCCCTGCTCGCCCGCACCGCGGGCCTGATCGGGCAGCTGGCGGAGGAGATCCGCACGCCGGTCGCCCGGGACATCTTCGCCTCAGTGGAACAGCACAGCACTCCGATCCCACCAACTCCCTTGCCCTCCGCCTCCCCGCAGGAGTAGCCCGTGTCCACCGACGAGCACGACCTCACCCAACTGGCCGTCGACCGCTGGTCCACCGCCGATTCCCCGCGCCTGGCCGAGCTGCTGACCTCCCTCGTTCGCCACCTCCACGCGTACGCCCGCGAGGTGAACCTGACGGAGGACGAGTGGGCGGCCGCGATCACCTGGCTCACGGAGGCCGGCCGGCTCAGCGACGACAAACGCCAGGAACTCGTGCTGGCCTCCGACGTGTTGGGCCTGAGCATGCTCACCGTGGAGCTCGGTCACCGCTTCTCCGAGCGTGCCACGCCCGCCACGGTCCTCGGCCCGTTCCACATCGACGGCTCCCCCGACGTACCCCACGCCCACGACATGTCGGACGGCCTCCCCGGCACCCCGCTCTTCCTCACCGGTACGGTCACCGACACCGCGGGCAGGCCACTCCCCCACGTCGTCCTCGACGTATGGCAGGCCGACACCGACGGCGCGTACGAGTCCCAGGTCCCCGAGGTCGACGAGGCCCGGCTGCGCGCGAAGTACACCACCCGCGAGGACGGCACGTACTGCATCCGCACCGTCGCGCCCCTCGGCTACGCCATCCCCATGGACGGCCCGGTGGGCGAGCTCATCCACAGGACCCGGATCAGCCACTTCCGCCCGGCCCACGTGCACTTCCTCATCGACCACCCCGGCCACCGCAAACTGATCACCCATCTGTTCCGGGAGGGCAGCCAATACCTGGACAGCGACGTCGTGTTCGGCACGAAGGACCCCCTGGTCGTCCCCTTCACGGAACGCGACCCGTCCTCCGCCCCGCCGCCAGACGGCAGCAAGCTCACGGAGCCGTACCTTCAGGCCGAGTACACCTTCGTATTGGAGCCGGAGTAGCGCACAATCCAGCACCCGCCGCTCGCTCGGGACTGTGACGTGTGACTACGAATATCTCGTAGTCACACGTCACAGTTCCGCGGCCAGCACCGCCTGCGCCCCCTTGCGCGCGTGCAGCGCCGCGTCCGTGTCCCCCCGCGAACGTCGCGAGGGCCATCGCTCCGTCGAACAGCACGGCCAACTGGGCGCCCACCGCGACCGAGTTGCGCACGCCGGCGCCCTCCGCCAGTTCGGTGAGGAACGCGCGCAGGGCGATCCTGTGGGTCTGCACGGCGGTCACGACCATCGGCGCGGCCATCTGCTCAGCGGGGCACTGGTGGGCTGAGCCGCCGTCACGCTTCGCCGCTCGCGCGCCCGATCTGCCCGCGCAGCGCCGCCACGACGAAGCCCACCATGTTGGCGAGGATCAGCGCCGCGACGATCCCCCAGATGATCGGAAGCGACCGCGCGGGCCAGTCGTTGGCCGATTGCAGCCACAGGATCAGGATGGCGGTGACGCCGAGTGGGATGCCGTGCAGGCGCACCATTCTCCCGGCCGCTTCGTGGCGCCGGTTGCCGCGGGCGAACGCCGACCACAGCGCGCCGACCAGGGCGGCCGCTCCGAACGACAGGAACGCGAGCGCGCCGCCGAGGCGGTCCGTCGGCCAGTCCAGCGGGCCCTCGGTGGTCTCCTGGTGCTCACCCTCGGTGTCGCGCAGGTCGACGACGTCGCCGCGCCAGATCAGTCCGACCACCTTGTCGTGCGGTTCGATGCCCGATGCGACGGGGTTGTAGTTCCGGAAGTTCACATGCCACGGCTTGCCGGAGGGCAGCAGCAGGTCGGCCTCCGGCGACTTGTGCCTCGATCCGCGGTGCAGGTCCACGCTGCGTACGGTGAACTTCTGCTTCCACCGGCAGTCCGACACCTCGACCGGGGCCGAGGCGCACACCGGCGCCGCCCGGAACTCCCGCTCCCGTTCCTGCGCCGCGCGGAACTCGGGGATCATCGCCGCCCCGACGGCGAGCATCAGCACCGCGCACAGCAACCACATGACTGTCCGCGCGCCTCTGTCCCTTGCGCCTGCCACCCCGCCACCCGCCCTTCGCTACGCCGACCCGCGCGGCGGTCCGCGCGACATCCCACTCCCTCGGCCCGGATATGGGAACACATGGTGATTCGGGCGAACCTCGCAGGGTTCCGGTGGAACTCCACGCAGCCTCTTGACACGTGCAAGCGCCGGTGATCGGTTGGGCGCACGCGCGGATCGAGGGAGAGCGATGAAGCTGTCGGAGCTGCAAGGGCCGTTGTCCGGACGGGCCGATGCCGGTCTCGAGGAAGTCGTCGACCGGCTGGACCGGCTGCTGTCCGCCGATCCCGACCTCTCGATCCAGATCGCGGCGTACGTGGACGGGCAGCTCGCGCTCGACGCATACGGCGGGCCGCATCTGGGACGTGACTCGCTGATCGTGCCGTACTCGACGTCGAAGAACATCATCGGTGTCTCGGTCGGGCTCCTGGTCGAGCGCGGGCTCCTGGACCTCGACGCGACGGTGGCCTCGTACTGGCCCGAGTTCGGACAGGCCGGGAAGGAGCGGGTCACCGTACGGCAGCTGCTCTCGCACCAGGCCGGGCTGCCGGAGGCTCAACCCGGGCTGGCCTGGGACGAGTTGCTCGACCATCACAAGGGTGCCGAGCGACTGGCCGCGACACGGCCGCTGTGGCATCCGGGGTCGGCCTTCGGCTACCACGGCCTGACGATCGGCAACTTGGCCGCCGAACTGGTCTTCCGGATCACCGGGCGCACGCTCCACGACTTCTACGAGGAGGAGATCCGCCGCCCGCTCGGTGCCGCGTTCTACCTCGGTCTCCCCGAGGGGCAGGGGCTCGAGGAGCGGCGCGTGGACGTTCTGCCGATGATCCCGCCGCTCGGCGAACACCCGAAGCCGCAGGGCCCGCCGCACGCGATGCAGCGGCTGACCTTCGGGCCCCGGCCCGGCGCGCCCGTCCATCTCGCCAACGACGAGCAGTCCTGGCGCTTCGGCCACCCCGCGGGCTCGGCGACGGCCGACGCCCTCGGCATCGCCACGCTGCTCGCGGCCGCGGTCACGGGTGTCGAGGGATCCGCGCCGCTGCTGAGCCCCGACACCGTCGCCACGGTCGGCCAGCAGCAGGTCCGCGGCTACGACGAGGTACTCGACCAGCACGACCGCGCACACGCCGTCATCTTCCAGAAGCCGAGCAAACAGCTGGCGTGGGGCGGCCCGCGCAGCATCGGCCACGACGGCGCGTGCGGCTCCCTGGGCTGCGTCGACCCGGACACGGGTGTGGCCTTCGGCTACACGATCGCTCGGGGCCCGTGGCCGGGCGGCGCGGATCCGCGGGCGGTCGAGGTGGCCCGGACGATCGGGGACCTGATGGCGTGATCCGGCGCCGCTCGGTCGCCGACCAGGTGGCAGGCGCACACGTCTGCCACCGACGGCTACACCGACGTCGCGACCCCCCTCACCGGCGGATTCGCGTCATCTCCGGGTCGAACAGCGGCTCCGCCGCCGTCGTCGCCGCCACCCGGTCACCGAAGTAGCCGATCTCCACCCGTGTTCCGGGTTCCGCGTGCTCGGCCGGGAGCCAGGCGTAGGCGATCGGGCGGCCGAGGGTGTAGCCGTACGCGGCGCTGGTGACGTAGCCGCAGGGGTGGCCGTTCACGTGGACCGGTTCGTGGCCCATGACCACCGAGCGGTCGTCCTCGATCAGGAGGGCCGTGAGGCGGCGGTCCACCGTGTCCTTGGTGACGTCGACGATCGCGTCGCGGCCCACGTAGTCGCCCTTCTTCTTGCGGACGGCGAAGCCCACGCCGGCCTCGTAAGGGTTGTGCTCGCTGGTCATGTCGTGGCCCCAGGCGCGGTAACCCTTCTCCAGGCGCAGGGAGTTGAAGGCGCTGCGGCCCGCCGCGATCACGCCGTGGTCCTGTCCGGCCCGCCAGAGCGTGTCCCACAGGCGCAGGCCCAGATCGGCGGTGGTGTACAGCTCCCAGCCCAGTTCACCGACGTAGGACAGGCGCATCGCGGTCACCGGGACGTTCCCGACGAAGGCCTGCTTCGCCTTGAAGTAGCCGAAGTTCTCGTGCGAGAAGTCGGCGTCGGTGAGGGGCTGCACGAGGTCGCGGGCGCGCGGGCCCCATACCCCGATGCAGCAGGTACCGGCCGTGATGTCACGGACCTGCACGGTGCCGTCGGCGGGCAGGTGGCTGCGCAGCCAGGCGAGGTCGAGGTTGCTGTTGGCGCCGACCTGGAAGCGGTCATCGGCGAGCCGGGCGACGGTGAGGTCGCTCAGTACGCCGCCCGCCTCGTCGAGGAGAAGGGTGTACGTCACTGCGCCGACTGCCTTGTCCAGCTGGTTCGTTGAGAGGCATTGCAGGAACGTCAGGGCGCCCGGTCCCGTGACTTCGAGGCGCTTGAGCGGGGTCATGTCGTACATCGCGACCCGCTCGCGGGTGGCCAGTGCCTCGGCGCCCGCGACGGGTGACCAGAAGCGGGAGGCCCACTCGTTCCGCTCGCTGATGTGGGACACCTCGGGGAGATCGGCGTTGGCCTCGTACCAGTGCGGGCGCTCCCAGCCCGCGCCCTCCAGGAACACGGCGCCGAGCTCCTGCTGGCGTATGTGGAAGGGGCTCACGCGCAGCGGGCGGGGGCGGTTCGGCGGCTGGAGCGGGTGGACGATGTCGTAGACCTCGGAGAAGCTCTGACAGCTGCGCTCGTGTACGTAGTCGGGGGCGAGCTGCACGTCCTCGAAGCGGTTGATGTCGCAGCCGTGGACGTCGACGCCGGGCCGGCCCTCGACCATCCACTTCGCGACGGCCCTGGCGACGCCCGCCGAGTGGGTCACCCACACCGCTTCGGCCAGCCAGAAGCCGGACACCGTCGGGGACTCGCCGATCAGGGGCATGCCGTCGACGGTGAACGAGAACAGGCCGTTGAAGCCGTCGGCGATGTCCGCGTCGTTCAACGCGGGCAGCAGCCTGCGGGTGTCGGCCCAGGCGCCCTCGAAGTCGGCCTTGGTGAAGTCCAGCTTCGAGGGCTGGTCCGGGCTGTCGGCAGGGTGGGCGACGTCGTCGGGCGACAGGGGCATGGGGCGGTGGGCGTAGGAGCCGATGCCGATCCGGTCGACGAGTTCGCGGTAGTAGAGGCCGGCGTCCTGGTTGCGCAGGATCGGCAGGTTCGCCTCGTCCAACTGGCTGTTTCGGCCCTTGAGTTCGGTGACCGGTGTGGTGGTGGCGTACTGGTGGCCCATGGGGACGAGCGGCACGTCCTGGCCCACCATGCGGCCGATGCGTGGGCCCCAGAACCCCGCGCAGGAGACGACGATGTCCGCGGGGAAGGTGCCTCGGTCGGTGACGACGGCATTGACGGCTCCGCCGGATGTCTCGATGTCGGTGACGGTGTGGTGGCCGAGGAAGGTGGCGCCGCGGGCGAGGGCGCGGCGGGCCTGTGCCTCACCGATCCGCAACGCCTTGGCGAGGCCGTCGCTGGGGATGTGGTAGCCGCCGAGGATGGCGCCGGGGTCGAGCAGCGGGTGGAGTTTGGCGGACTCGTCCGGGTCGAGGAGGTGGCTCTCGACGCCCCAGGAGGTGAGCCAGCCGTGGCGGCGCTCAAGTTCCGCCAGGCGCTCCGGAGTTGTGGCGATCTCCAGGCCGCCGACCTGCCGGTAGCACCAGTCTCCGTCGAGGTCGAGGGCGCTCGCCTTCTCGACGGTGTAGCGGGCGAACTCGGTCATGGTCTTGGAGGGGCTGGTCTGGAAGACCAGGCCGGGGGCGTGCGAGCTGGAACCGCCGGTCGCGAAGAGGGGGCCCTGTTCGAGGACGGTGACGTCCGTCCAGCCGAGTGCGGTGAGTTCGTCGCTGAGCGAGCAGCCGACGATGCCGGCTCCGATGATGACCACCTTGGGCTGCGAAGACTGCGAGTTCATGGTGGGTCCTCCGGGAGTTCAAGGGTGCGCGAGGGTGCTGTGGGAGGGGGCGGGGGTGGAGTCGTCAGAGGCGGACGACCGAGCGCAGCACCTCGCCGCGGCTCATCCGGTCGAAGGCGCCCTGCACATCAGTGAGGTCGATCGTCTCGCTCACGAATCGACAGGCCAGACAACTGCCTCACACCGCCCGCCAGTTGAGGATGACGAAGTCCCCCTCGGCGACGTCCGTCACATCGGGGCCCGGATCGGGCACGGTCACGGTCTCCAGGGTCGCCGGTACGCCGGGGGCGCGGGCGACGACGGCCTTGACCTGATGGGGCATGGGGATCCTCCGAGCAGCGGCCCGTCATTGGGGCTTGTGGCGTTCGGGAGAAGTGCCGGCCGCCATCCTCGGCGGGAACGGCCGCGCGTTCACGTGGAGTTGACACGACAGTTGAGCGTGATTGATATACCAGCGATCGGCACACTAGAACCGCTGCGTGGCGGGCGTCAATGGGCCCCGCGATCCCCGGAGTTGAGGGGCAGTCGGCAGCGTCAGATGATCGAGCGGATCGCGCGCTCGAAGTTCTCCACGTGCTCGGCGGCCACGGTCGAAGCCTTGGCCTCGTCGCCGTCGATGACGGCCCGCAGCAACTGCCCGTGTTCGTGAACGTGTTGCTCGAGTCCGGCCAGGCGGTCGATGAACAGGCACCAGATCCGGGTGGCGAGGTTGTCGTAGTTGACCAGCGTGGCTTCGAGATACGGGTTGTACGTGACCGCGTAGACGGCGCGGTGCACCGCCATGTCGAGGCGGAGCAGGCCGATCTCGCCGTGCTCCGGCGCTCCCTGCGACTCCTCCTCCACGCGGATGAGCAGCTCGCGCAGCCGCTCCCGGTCCGCCGCGGTGGCCCGCTTGCTGGCGCGCGCGGCGGCGAGGGGTTCGAGCTCCTGGCGCACTTCGGAGATGTGGCCGAGGTCGGCGATCTGTACTTCGGTGGCGAAGGTGCCGCGCCGGGGGAAGGCGACAATGAGCCGCTCGATCTCCAGGCGCTTGAGGGCCTCGCGTACCGGGGTGCGGCCGAGGCCGAGGTCTGCGGCGAGACGCGCGTCGTGGACGGGTTCGCCGGGGCGGATCTGCAGGGTGACGAGCCGGTCCGTGATCTCCTGGTACGCCTGGTCGGCCAGTGTCGCGCCGTGCGACTGGCCCCCGGCGGCAGGCACAGATGCCATCTCGCCCCTCCCCTGACGTGTCCGCGATGAGACCTCACCGTACCGCATCCCTGCATTGATATATCAGGGGTGCGGAGCGGCGGGAGAGGCGAAGGCATGGTGGCGGGCCCGTTCAGACGACGGCGGGCGCGACCCTTTCCGTGGCGGGGATCAGGGTGCGGCGCAGGCGGTTGAAGATCTTGGAGCGGTTCATGGCGAGGACCGCGGTGGGCGCCCCGTCCTCCTTATAGAGGGCCGCGAAGGACCGGCTCTCGTAGGAGCCCTCGACGAGTTCGACCACGGCGCCGGGACCGACGCAGCCCGCGAGCTGGATGCGGACGTCGTACTGGTCGGACCAGAAGGACGGCGGGGTGGCCCGCGGGGTCGCGGACTCGCCGGTGAGCAGCGTGCGGGCCGCGGTGGCGGCCGACTCCGCGGCGTTCGACCAGTGCTCGATGCGGGCGTGCCGGCCGGTGAAGGGGTGCGGGCGGCGGGCCACATCCCCGACTGCGACGACGTTGGGGACGCTGGAGGCACCTCCCGCGTCGCACACCACGCCGTTGTCCACCCACACACCGGAGTCGGCGAGCCAGCCGTCGACCGGCCGGGCACCCACCCCGACGAGCACGATGTCCGCGGGCAGCAGCCGCCCGTCCGTGAGCCGCACCCCGGTGACCCGGCCGCCGCCGCTCTCCAGTTCCGCCACTCCGGTGCCGCACAGCAGGCGTACGCCGTGGTCGGTGTGGAGGGAGGCGCAGACGCGGCCCATCTCGGCGCCCAACTGGCGTTCCAGCGGGGTGTCCAGCGCCTCGACCACGGTGACGTCGAGGCCCAGATGGTGGGCGGTGGCGGCGACTTCGGCCCCGATGAACCCGGCGCCGATGACCACCATCCGGGGTACCCCGCCCACCAGTTCGGCGCGCAGACTCCGGGCGTCGTCCAGGGTACGCAGGGTGTGGACGCCGGCGAGGCCGTCCGTACCGGGGAGGCGGCGGGCGGTCGAGCCGGTGGCGACCACGACGCCGTCGGTGTCGATCCTGCGCCCGTTGGCGAGGATGACCGATGTGCTGGAGCAGTCCAGGTGTACGGCGCGTTCGCCCAACTCCCAGTGGATGCCCAGCTGTTCGTACTCCTCGGCGTCACCGAGTTCGAGGGCGTCGGCCGTGACGTCGCCCTTGAGGTAGGCCTTGGACAGCGGCGGGCGGTCGTAGGGGCGGTGCAGTTCCTCTCCTACGACGGTGATCTCTCCGTCGTATCCCTCGGAGCGCAGCGACCGGACGGCGCCGAGGCCGGCGAGCGAGGCTCCGACGACAGTGATGTGCTTCATGCGGGCTCCCCAACGGTGACGTGAAGCAGGACCTGACCGTCCTGGACGGTGACGTGGTGGGTGCGGACGGGCGTCTTCGCGGGCGGGCAGGTCGGGCGGCCGTCGCGCAGGTCGAACGACGCCTCGTGCAGGGGGCATTCGACGAAGCAGCCCTCGAGGAAGCCGTCGGCGAGCGAGGCGTCCTGGTGGGTGCAGGTGTCGTCGATGGCGTACACCGTGCCGTCCGCGTTGAAGACGGCGACGGGGGCCGGCACTCCCTCGATCACGCGGATGGACTCACCAGGGGGCAGATCTTCGATGCGGCACACCGGGATCATGGGGAACCTCCAGGAAACAAATGGACGGTCAATGGGCGCGCTGCGTGCCGAGCCGGGCCTGGAGCCAGGCGTGGAACTCGCCGATGTGGTGTTCGCTGGGGACGAGGACGCCGCCCTTGACGTAGGCGCGCGAACTCATCGCGGGCTGAGTGCGCTCGCAGGCGTCGAAGTCCTGCTGGTTGACGCGGTGGAACAGTTCGACGGAGCGCTCTATGTCCTTACTGCCCCCGCCGCCGTCCACGACCTGCGGCAGGTAGAGCCAGTCGCACTCGACGATCGTGCGGTCGTGGGAGATCGGGTACATCCGGTGGATGATCACGTGGTCCGGGACCAGGTTGATGAACACCTGGGGCCGCACGGTGATCGCGTAGTAGCGCCGGTCCTGCTCGTCGGCGACCGAGGGGATGCGGTCGAGCCCCTCGGATCCGTCGACGGTGAAGCCCCTGGCCTCGTCGGCGAACTCGGCGCCGTGGCCGACGAAGTACTGGGCCGCCAGTCCGTCCTTGAACTCCGGTAGTACTTCGGTGAGTTCGGGGTGGATGGTGGCGCAGTGATAGCACTCCATGAAGTTCTCGATGATGAGTTTCCAGTTGGCCTGGACGTCGTACGTGATGCGCTTGCCGAGGTCGAGGTCCTCGATCGCGTAGTTCTCGATGGCGTCGGCGCCGCCGAGGCGTGAGCTGACCGCGCCGATCACCTCGTCCTCGAAGGAGGGCGGCTGCTCGGCCAGGCACACCCACACGTATCCGAGCCACTCCCTGACGTGCACGGTGACCAGGCCGTATGCGGTGCGGTCGATGTCCGGCATCGACGTCAGGTTGGGTGCGGCGATCAGCTTGCCGTCGAGGCCGTAGGTCCAGGCGTGGTACGGGCACTGGAAGTTCCGCCTGACCTCACCGGACTCCTCGGTGCACAGCTTGGCGCCGCGGTGCCGGCAGATGTTGAGGAACGCGCGGACGGAGCCGTCGCGGGAGCGTGAGACGAGGACGCTCTCCCGGCCCACTTGGTAGGTGCGGAAGCTTCCCGGCTTGGTGAGGTCGGAGGCCCGGCTCACACAGAACCACATGGACTCGAAGATGTGCTCCTGCTCCTGCGCGAAGATCTGCGGGTCGGTGTAGTAGTCGCCGGGAAGCGTGGAGATCAGGCTCGGGGGCAGGCTCGTGATGCTCATCAGATGTCACCTCGGTAGATGTCGTACGGACATGCGGCAGGTGCCGAAGCGAAGCGAGTCGTGTGTGGTGTGTGGTGTGGGCCCAGAGGGCCCGGCGCTCAGAGGGCTCCCGCGCTCACAGCGTCACCACTGAGCGCAGTACGTCTCCGCGGCGCATGGCGTCGAACGCGGACTCCACCTCGTCGAGGCCGATCTCCTCGCTGACGAACGCGCCGAGGTCGAAGCGGCCCTGGAGGTAGAGGTCGATGAGGGCGGGGAAGTCGCGGGAGGGCAGGCAGTCCCCGTACCAGGAGGACTTGAGGGCGCCGCCGCGGCCGAAGACGTCGGCGAGCGGCAGTTCCAGCTTCATCTCGGGGGTGGGAACGCCCACAAGGACCACGGTGCCCGCCAAGTCACGGGCGTAGAAGGCCTGTTGGTAGGTCTCGGGGCGGCCCACGGCCTCCACGACGACGTCCGCGCCGAAGCCGCCGGTGAGGGAGCGCACCGCCTCGACGGGGTCGGTCCTGGAGGAGTCGACGGTGTCGGTGGCACCGAACCGCTCGGCCTTCGCCAGCTTCCGCTCGTCGATGTCCACGGCGATGATGCGGGCTGCGCCTGCGACCTTCGCCCCGGCGATCGCCGCGATGCCGACGCCTCCGCAGCCGATGACGGCCACCGAGTCGCCCCTGCCGACGCCTCCGGTGTTGACCGCGGCGCCGAAGCCCGCCATGACGCCGCAGCCGAGCAGGCCCGCCGCGGCGGCCGGTGCGGCCCGGTCGACCTTGGTGCACTGCCCGGCGGCGACGAGGGTCTTCTCGGCGAACGCACCGATGCCGAGGGCCGGCGAGAGCGCCGTGCCGTCGAGGAGGGTCATGGGCTGCGTGGCGTTGCGCGTGGCGAAGCAGTACCAGGGCCGGCCGCGTCGACAGGCCCGGCAACTGCCGCACACGGCACGCCAGTTGAGGATCACGAAGTCGCCGGGCGCCACGTCGGTGACCCCGTCGCCGACGGACTCGACGACGCCGGCGGCCTCGTGACCGAGCAGGAACGGGAACTCGTCGCCGATCCCGCCCTCCCGGTAGTGCAGATCGGTGTGGCAGACGCCGCAGGCCCGCACCTGCACCTGCACCTGCACCAGCGCCTCCCCCGGCCCGGGCTCCGGGACCAGGATCGTTTCCACGGAGACGGGGGCGCCCTGCTTGCGGGCGACCACTGCGCGTACCTCGTGAGTCACGGTTGAGCTCCTTGGGGTCTGTCGAGGGAGGCAGATGAGCCGTAGGGGCTGTGGAGGAGCTGTTCAGGAGAGCCGAACTCTGTTGCGCATGAAGAACCTTGACGCGTTCTACGCAACGCCCAAACTGTCGTCTCCGTCGACGGCGTGTGTCAAGGGGCATCTGAGATCTGTCGCGCGACACCTCAAATCCGCACGTCGGGGCGCCAGTTGGCGCGGCCGCGTGCGAGTCGACCCCGGCGCGCAGCGCGGACGTCGAGGCGCCATGCGCGGCGCATGACTTCCGCCGTCCCGGGTAGCCGCACTGGCTAGACGGGCTTTGTATGCCCTAATTCAGGAGGCACCACTTATAGGAGACGAGCGTGAAGATGGGGCCGAAGATCCGCTTCCGCATCGCCCTGCCGCCCGCCCGCGGACAGCGCCTATAGTCGCGCCATGAGAAAGCATGACGCAGACAGTGAGACATCGGGCTCGCCGGGCACAGGAGTGCAGTCCGTCGACCGTGCCGTGAGCGTTCTGGAGATTCTCGCGCGGCGCGGGGAAGCAGGCGTCAGTGAGATCGCCGCGGAAATCGACGTGCACAAGTCGACGGCCTTCCGTCTGCTGGGCGCGCTGGAGGCGCGCGACTTGGTCGAGCAGTCGGGCGACCGGGGAAAGTACCGGATCGGTTTCGGCATCGTACGCCTGGCCAGCTCGGTCACCGACAATTTCGATGTGACGCAGCAGGCCCGCCCGTTCTGCGAGCAGCTCGCGGAGGAATTCGGTGAGGCGGTCAACATCGCTATTCTGCAGGAACATTACGCGGTGAACGTCCTCCAGGTGCGCGGCCCGATGGCGGTCAGCACGCACAATTGGGTCGGCCAGCTCACCCCGATGCATGCCACATCCAGTGGAAAAATATTGCTCGCTCATGTACCGGAGCGGGAGCGCGCGGAAATGCTCGCGGCGTCCCATATGAAAAAGATGACACCGCACACCCTGACCGCCAAGGGAAAACTCGAGAGGGATCTCGCGCAGACGCTTGAGCGCGGATATGCGGTGACGCTCGAGGAATTGGAGCTCGGGCTGCACGGAATGGCCGCGCCCATCAGAAATGCACAGGGTGAGGTCATCGCCGCGATCAGTGCCTCGGGTCCCGCCTACCGGTTCTCCGAGGAGCGGATGCACGAGCTCTCCCCCACGCTGCTGCGGAGCGCGCAGGACATCAGCCGCAAGATGGGCTACCTCGACTGACCGGGGCCGTCCCCCTCGGCCGGTTCCATCCGGATGATCACGGCCTTGGACGTGGGGGTGTTGCTCTTCTCGGCGACGCTGTCCAGCGGGACGAGGACGTTGGTCTCCGGGTAGTAGGCGGCAGCGGAGCCCCGGGGCGTCGGGTAGCCGACGACGCGGAAAGCGGGCGCCGTACGCTCGCTGCCATCGGTCCACACGCTGATCAGGTCGACCAAAGTCCCCTCCGCGATGCCGAGTTCGGCGAGGTCCTCCGCATTGGCCAGGACGACGCGCCGCGCGCCCTTGACGCCGCGGTACCGGTCGTCCATCGCGTACGGGATGGTGTTCCACTGGTCGTGCGAGCGCAGCGTCTGCAGGATCAGGTGGCCGGGCGGCGCGGTGAGCCCGGTGAAGGTGTTCGCGGTGAAGACGGCGGTGCCGCTCGCCGTCTGGAAGACGCGCTTGTTGACGGGGTTGGGCAGGTTGAAGCCGCCCGGTTCCCGCACGCGCCGGTTGAAGTCGTCGAATCCCGGCACCACGTTCGCGATGTGCTCGCGAATGGTGTCGTAGTCGTTCTCGAATTCCTGCCAGGTGATCCCGTGCCGCTCGCCGAGGGTCCTGCGGGCGAGCCTGCTGATGATGGACACCTCGCTGAGCAGCGCGGGTGAGGCGGGCGCGAGCCGGCCGCGGGTGGCGTGCACGTCGCTCATCGAGTCCTCGACCGTCATGAACTGCTCACCGCCCGACTGAATGTCGCGGTCGCTGCGCCCCAGCGTGGGAAGAATCAGCGCGGTGCGGCCGCACACGGCGTGCGAGCGATTCAGTTTGGTCGAGATGTGGGCCGTCAACCGGCAATTGCGCAGGGCGCGTTCGGTCACGTCGCTGTCGGGCGTGGCGCGGACGAAATTGCCCGCCACCCCGACGAACACCTGGGCGCGCCCGTCGCGCATGGCCCGGATGGCGTCGACCGCGTCGGCGCCGTGCCGGGTGGGCGGGGCGAAGTCGAATTCCTTCTCCAGGGCGTCGAGGAACGACTGCGGCATGCGCTCCCACACGCCCATGGTGCGGTCGCCCTGCACATTGCTGTGGCCGCGCACCGGGCAGACGCCGGCGCCGGGCCTGCCGATGTTTCCGCGCAGCAGAAGGAAATTGACGACTTCGCGGATGGTGGGGACGCCGTGCTTGTGCTGGGTCAGGCCCATGGCCCAGCACACGATGACGTTCTTGGCGCCGAGCACCCGCTGGTGGACCTCTTCGATCTCCTCGCGCGTGAGTCCCGTGGCCTTGAGGACCTCCGCCCAGTCGAGTCCGCGGATGTTGTCGGTGAAGACTTCGTAGCCCGAGGTGTGGGCGTCGATGAACTCGCGGTCGAGGACCGTGCCGGGCGCCTTGTCCTCGGCCTCCAGGAGCAGCAGGTTCAGCGCCTGGAACAGGGCGAGGTCGCCGCCCGGCCGGATCTGCAGGAACTGGTCGGCGATCTCGGTGCCCCTGCCGATGACACCCCGCGCCTTCTGCGGGTGCTTGAAGCGCAGCAGCCCCGCCTCCGGCAGCGGGTTGACCGCGACGATCTTCCCGCCGCGCCGCTTGGTCTCCTCGAGAGCGGTGAGCATCCGGGGATGGTTGGTGCCCGGGTTCTGGCCGACGACGAAGACCAGGTCGCTGTTGTGCAGGTCGTCGAGGCTGACGCTGCCCTTCCCGATGCCCAGCGTCTCGTTGAGGGCCGAGCCGCTGGACTCGTGGCACAGGTTGGAGCAGTCGGGCAGGTTGTTGGTGCCGAAGGCCCGCGCGAACAGCTGGAGCAGGAACGCGGGCTCGTTGGCGAGCCGGCCCGAGGTGTAGAACAGCGCCTCGTCGGGGCTGTCCAGGTCATTGAGCTCGTCGGCGAGCAGGTCGAGCGCGCCGTCCCAGCCGATCGGCTCGTAGTGGTCGCTGTCCGGGTACTTGACCATGGGCTCGGTCAGCCGGCCCTGCTGGTTGAGCCAGTAGTCGGAGCTCTTCGCCAGCTCGCTGACCGGGTGCTCGGCGAAGAACTCGCGGGTGACGCGGCGGGTGGTGGCCTCGTCGGCGATGTGCTTGGCGCCGTTCTCGCAGTACTCGTTGCGGTGCCGCTTGTCCGGTGCGCCCTCGGGCCAGGCACAGCCGGGGCAGTCGATGCCGCCGTCCTGGTTGATGTTGAGCAGGGTCAGGGCGGTGCGCTTGGGCGAGGTCTGGCTCAGCGCGTACTGGAGCGCGTGGGCCACGGCGGGCGCCCCGGTGGCCCAGGTCTTGGGCTTGCTCAGGGAAAGATCCTCTTCGGGCTCTTCGATCGCGCGCACGCCCATCACCTCTACGTTTCCGACTCACCGGGAGACGGCACGCCCCCACCGCCCAGCATTCGTCCGCGCTCGGCCCACGGTCAAAGCGGAAAGTCCGATCGTTGATAGGCAGCTACGATCACGGGCGGACGTGAACCACCGAAGTCGGCCGGGAAGGGGGTGGGACGGTGCTCCTGCGCCAGCTCGAATACCTCGTCGCGCTCACCGGCACCGGCCACTTCGCCAAGGCCGCCGAGCAGTGCTTCGTGTCGCAGCCGACGCTGTCCGAGGGCATCCGCAAGCTGGAGACGGAACTCGGGGTGCCGCTGGTGCGGCGCGGCCGACGCTTCGAGGGGCTGACGGCGGAGGGCGAGCAGGTCGTCCTGTGGGCCCGCCGGATGCTCGCGGACCGGGACGCCATGCAGTCGGGGCTCGCCGCGCTGCGCGAAGGGCTGAGCGGGGAGCTGCGGCTCGGCGCCGTGCCCACGGCGGTCGGCGCGGTCGCCCTGCTCACGCAGCCGTTCTGCGCGGCCAACCCGCACACCACGGTGAACGTCCAGGCCGATCTCCAGGGTGACGACATCGTGCGCCGGCTGCGCGCCTTCGAGCTGCACGGGGCGGTCTCGTACCACAGCCGGAACCTGGATCTGCCGTTCGTGCCGCTGTACCGCGAGCGCTATGTCGTGCTCACCCAGGAGGACCCGGACCGCTCGGCGCAGGAGATCAGCTGGGCCGAGGCGGCCGCGCTGCCGCTGTGCCTGCTGCATCCGCGGATGCTGGGACGCCGGGTCCTGGACGACGTGTTCGCGGAGCTGTCCCTGTCGGTGGCGCCGCGCGTGGAGACGGACTCCATCGCCTCGCTGATCGCGCATGTGCGCACCGGCCAGTGGTCGAGCATCATCCCGCACACGTGGCTGCACGTCTTCGGGATCCCGGCCGGGATGGAGGCCGTGCCGCTGCACGGTCCGCGCCGCAGCGCGCGGATCGGTCTGCTGCTGCCGCCGCGCGATCCGCTGTCGGTGATGGAGCAGGCGCTCGCGGACCTGGCCCGCGCCTCGCGGATGCACACGGTTCTGGACGTGCTGCCGGGCTGAGAGTCCCCGCCGCAACTCGCCGCTTCGGCGCGGCGGTTGCGGGCTTGTTTTCCTCCTCCGGACACCATTGACGCGCCGCTGAGGCGCTGGCTACGGTGACGACGACCCGCCGTTGATATATCAGAGCGTCCCCAGTCGGTTTTCAAGGAGTCCTCATGACCCCCGACGCACGCGACCTGCCCGACCACCCCGACTTCCTGTGGCGCAATGCCGACCCGAAGAAGTCCTACGACGTCGTGATCGTGGGCGGCGGCGGACACGGCCTGGCGACGGCGTACTACCTCGCCAAGAACCACGGCATCACGAACATCGCCGTCCTGGAGAAGGGGTGGCTGGCCGGCGGCAACATGGCGCGCAACACCACCATCATCCGCTCCAACTACCTGTGGGACGAGAGCTCGGGCATCTACGAGAGCTCGCTCAAGCTGTGGGAGACGCTGGAGCAGGACCTCGACTACCCGATCCTGTTCAGCCAGCGCGGCGTCCTCAACCTCGCGCACAACCTCCAGGACGTCCGCGACAGCAAGCGCCGGGTGTACGCGAACCAGCTCAACGGCATCGACGCCGAGTGGCTGGAGCCGGACGAGGTCGCCAAGGTGTGTCCGATCGTCAACACCAGCCCGGACGTGCGCTATCCGGTGCACGGCGCCACGTACCAGCCGCGCGCCGGCATCGCCAAGCACGACTACGTGGCCTGGGGCTTCGCCCGCCGCTGCGACGCGTACGGCATCGACCTCATCCAGAACTGCGAGGTCACCGGCATCGATGTGAGCGGGGGCCGGGTCACCGGGGTGCGGACCACCCGGGGCCGGATCGCCGCAGGGAAGGTCGCGCTCGCGGCGGCCGGGCACACCTCCGTCCTCGCGCAGATGGTCGGCCTGCGGCTGCCGCTGCAGAGCCATCCACTGCAGGCGCTGGTGTCGGAGCTGTTGGAGCCCGTGCACCCGACCGTCGTGATGTCCAACGCGGTGCATGTGTACGTGTCCCAGGCGCACAAGGGCGAACTCGTCATGGGCGCGGGCATCGACAGCTACAACGGGTACGGGCAGCGCGGCGCCTTCCACATCATCGAGCGGCAGATGGCCGCCGCCCTGGAGCTGTTCCCGGTGTTCGCGCGCGCCCACATGCTGCGCACCTGGGGCGGCATCGTCGACACCACCCCGGACGCCTCCCCCATCGTCGGGCTCACCCCGGTCGAGGACCTGTACCTCAACTGCGGCTGGGGAACCGGCGGTTTCAAGGCGACGCCGGGTGTCGGTTGGGCGTACGCGCACACCATCGCGACCGGTGAACCCCATGACACCAACGCGCCGTTCACCCTCGACCGGTTCACGACCGGCGCCCTCGTCGACGAGCACGGCGCCGCCGCCGTCGCGCACTGAACACCCGCCTAGGGACCTTCTGAGGAGACCGTGAGATGCAGTTGATTCCCTGCCCCTGGTGCGGGCCGCGCGAGGAGACCGAGTTCCACTACGGCGGCCAGGCGCACGTCGAGCACCCCGCGGACCCGCATGCGCTCGACGACGAGCAGTGGGCCCAGTACGTGTTCTTCCGCGACAACCCCAAGGGTCCCTTCGCCGAGCGGTGGGCGCACACGGCGGGCTGTCGCCGCTGGTTCAACGCCGTGCGCGACACCGTGAGTTACGAGTTCCTGACCGTGTACCCCGTGGGGCCCCCGAACCCGCTCGGCACCGGCACGCGAGAGCGCCAGGAGGCGACCGCATGAGCACTCCCTTCCGTACCTCCTCCGCCGCGTACGGGCGCATCGACCGCTCCACCACGCTGGACTTCGTCTTCGACGGGACGCCGTACACGGGGCACCCCGGTGACACCCTCGCCTCCGCGCTGCTGGCGAACGGCGTGCACCGGGTGGCGACGAGCATCAAGTACGGCCGCCCGCGCGGCATCCTGGCCGCCGGTGTCGAGGAGCCCAACGCGCTCGTGCAGATCGAGGCGCCGTTCCCCGAGCCGATGCTCACCGCCACCACGGTCGAGCTCTACGACGGTCTGGTGGCGCGCGGCCTCGGCGGCCAGGGGCGGCTCGCCGGTGAGCCCGATCCCGCTCGCTACGACGCGCAGCACCTGCACGCCGAGCTGCTGATCGTCGGCGCGGGCCCTGCCGGTCTCGCGGCCGCGCTCGCCGCGTCCGACGCCGGGGTCCGGGTCGTCCTCGTCGACAGCGCACCGGAGTTGGGAGGCAGCCTGCTCGGCACGCGGGAGACCGTCGGCGGCCGGCCCGCGCAGGAGTGGGTGGACTCGGTGACGCGGCGGCTCGCGGCGTCCGGGAACGTGACCGTCCTGACCCGCACCACCGCCTTCGGCCACTACGACGACAACCTCGTCCTCGCCCTGGAGAAGCGCACCGACCACCTCGGCGCCGCCGCCCCGAGCCACGTGTCCCGGCAGCGGGTGTGGCGCATCCGGGCCGAGCAGGTCGTGCACGCGACCGGCGCCACCGAGCGGCCGATCGCCTTCGACGACAACGACCGCCCCGGCATCATGCTCGCCTCCGCGGCCCGTACGTACCTGGGCCGGTACGGCGTCCTCGCCGGCCGCCGGGCCGCCGTCTTCACGACGAACGACTCCGCGTACGACGCGGTGCTCGAACTCGCCGACGCCGGTGTGGAGTTCGCCGCCGTGGTCGACGCGCGGCCGACCGTCCCCGCGCGGCTCGCCGGGGCGCTGGCCGAGCGCGGCATCCCGCTGCACCGCGACCATGTCGTCACCGGGACCAGCGGCGCCGAGCGCCTCTCCCGTGCGCACATCGCCCAGCGTTCGGCGGACGACGCCCGGCGGCACGGCGTCGACTGCGACGTGCTGCTCGTCTCCGGCGGCTGGAACCCGGCCGTGGCCCTGTTCAGCCAGGCGCGCGGGAAGCTGCGCTACGACGCGGAGCTCGCCACGTTCGTGCCCACCGAGGCGCTCCCGACCGTACGGACGGCGGGCGCCGCGGACGGTCTGCGCACGCTCGGGGAGTGTCTCGGCAGCGGCATCGCCGCGACGGCCACGGCGCTGGAGGCGCTCGGCGTCGCGGTCGCGCCGTTCGGCGTTCCGGCAGCCGCCACCGAACTCCCGTCTCCCAGCGCGGTGTTGTGGCGGGTGCCCAGCCCGCGGGACGGCGTGGACGGCACGGCGCAGTTCGTCGACCTGCAACGCGACGCGCTCGTCAGCGACGTGTTCCGGGCCACCCGCGCCGGGCTCCGCTCCGTCGAGCACGTGAAGCGCTACACCACCATCGGCACCGCCCACGACCAGGGGCGTACGTCCGGGATCCTCACCTCGGGCATCGTCGCCGAGGCGCTCGGCGAGGAGGTGGCGGATCTCGGCACCACCAGCTTCCGGCCGCCCGTGCAGCCCATCGCGTTCGCCGCCTTCGCGGGCCGCAACCGGGGCGAGCTGTTCGACCCGGTGCGGGTGACCGCGCTGCACGCCTGGCACGAGCGGCACGGCGCGCTGTTCGAGGACGTCGGCCAGTGGAAGCGGCCCTGGTACTACCCGCTGCCCGGCGAGACGATGGACGACGCGGTGCAGCGCGAGTGCCGCGCGGCGCGCAACGGCGTGGCCATGATGGACGGTTCGACGCTCGGCAAGATCAGCGTGCAGGGCCCGGACGCGGGTGAGCTGCTCAACCGGCTCTACACGAACATGATGGCCACGCTGAAGTCCGGCCGGATCCGCTATGGGGTCATGTGCGGCGTCGACGGGATGGCCATCGACGACGGCACGGTCATCCGCGTCTCGGAGGACGAGTTCCTCGTCACGACCACAACGGGCAACGCCGCCAAGGTCCTTGAGTGGATGGAGGAGTGGCTCCAGTCGGAGTGGCCGGAGCTGCGCGTCCACCTCACCTCCGTGACCGAGCACTGGGCGACGGTCCCGCTCGTGGGCCCGCGCTCCCGGGAGGTGCTCGCCGCGGTCGTCGGCGACGGCCTGGATGTCTCCAACGAGGCGTTCCCGTTCATGAGTTGGCGGGACACGGTGATCGCGGGCGTCGACGCCCGACTGTGCCGCATCAGCTTCTCCGGCGAGCTCGCGTACGAGGTCAATGTGCCGGCCTGGTACGCCACCACGGTCTGGCAGGCGCTGTACGACGCCGGGCAGCCGCTGGGCCTCACCCCGTACGGCACCGAGACCATGCACGTGCTGCGCGCCGAGAAGGCGTACCCGATCATCGGGCAGGACACCGACGGCACGGTCACCCCGCAGGACCTCGGCATGAACTGGGTGATCTCCAAGAAGAAGCCGGAATTCGTCGGCAAGCGCTCCTTCGCCCGGCCCGAGAACCAGCGCCCCGACCGCAAGCGGCTGGTCGCGCTGCTGCCCACCGACGAGCGCACCCTGCTGCCGGAAGGCGCGCAGATCATCGCCACCGAGGCGGTCCCCGCACCGCCGGTCCCGATGCTCGGCCATGTCACCTCCAGCTACCGCAGCGACGCCCTGCAGCGCACCTTCGCCCTGGCGCTCGTGCGCTCCGGCGCCGCCCGCGTCGGCGAGACCCTCTACGTCCCGCTCGACGGCGCCACCGTGCCGGTGACCGTCGCCGAACCCGTCCTCTTCGACAAGGAAGGAGCCCGCCGTGACGGCTGACGCCCCCGCCCCCACGCCCGCGCACACCCCCGCACGCATCAGCCCGCTCGCCGACTGGGCCCCGCGGCTCCCCTCCGGCCTGACCGCCCGCGAACTCCCGTACCTGACCCAACTGACGCTCCGGGTGACACCGGGCAGCGCGGCGGCCACCATCATCGAGAGGTACCTCGGGTACACGCTGCCCGACGCCTGCCGCGCCCAACTGGACACCGAGGTCAAGGCACTCTGGCTCGGCCCCGACGAATGGCTCCTGGTCGCACCCGCAGGTCGCGCCGAGGAGCTGACAGCCGGGCTGCGGTCGGCGATCGGCGAAGAGTTCGCCACCGTCACCGACACCTCCGCGCAGCGCACCGTCCTCGCCCTCGCGGGCCCCTTGCTGCCGGAGGTCCTGTCGCAGGGCTGCGCCCTGGATCTCGCGCCGGACAAGGCCGACGGGGGCGCCTGCCACACCACGTTGCTCGCGCAGGCCGGTGTCACGCTCGTGGTGCGCGAAGCGGGCCCGCGGGCGGTCTGGCTGCTCGTCCGGTCGTCCTTCGCCGGGTACCTCGCGGCGTGGCTCGCCGACGCCTGCACCGAGTACGCCGTCGAATGCTGAGGAGACACCTGCCGTGACCACCACACGCAGCGCACGCACCGACAGCGATCAGTACATCCTGACCCTCAACTGCCCGGCCCGCCCCGGCATCGTGCACGCCGTCACCGCGTTCCTGGTCGGCGAGGGCTGCGACATCACCGAGCACCAGCAGTTCGACGACACCGACAACGACACCGTCTTCCTGCGGACGAGTTTCACCGCGCCCGCCGGGACAGTACCGGCCCACCTGGAGGAGCGCTTCGCCGCCACGGCCGAGACGTACGCGATGGACTGGCGGCTGCGCGACGCGGCGGCCACACCCCGGGTGCTCGTCATGGTGTCGAAGTTCGACCACTGCCTTGCCGACCTGCTGTACCGGTGGCGCAGCGGCACCCTCGACGGGGACATCGCCCTCGTCGTCTCCAACCATCCCGATCTGCGCGAACAGGCGGAGCAGGCGGGCGTGGAGTTCCTGCACGTGCCGGTCACCCGTGACACCAAGGCGGGGGCCGAGGAGCAGCTGCTGCGGCTCGTGGACGAGCACGCCATCGACCTGGTGGTGCTCGCCCGGTACATGCAGATCCTCTCCGACGACCTGTGCAAGGCGCTGGAGGGGCGGGCCATCAACATCCACCACTCGTTCCTGCCGAGCTTCGCCGGCGCCAAGCCCTACCACCAGGCCCACGCGCGGGGCGTCAAGCTCGTCGGCGCGACCGCCCACTACGTCACCGGGGACCTGGACGAGGGACCCATCATCGAGCAGGAGGTGATCCGCGTGGACCACCGCCAGAGCGCCCGGGAACTCGTCCTCGTCGGCCGGGACGCCGAGCGGGTCGCGCTGGCCCGCGCGGTGAACTGGCACTGCCAGAACCGCGTCCTGCTGCACGGAAACCGGACGGTCGTCTTCAACTGAGACCAACCACGCGTCAGGACTCAAGTCAGTACGGGGGAAGGGGAATTACCAGAAAGCAGGAACTGCGGACGAAGCCTCCTGCACCACCCGTCCGGTGGGTAACGTGGACGGGATGACACAGCATCAGCACCACGACGAGCCGTGGCGGGTGCGGATCGACGACGTGAACGGGCAGTGGCACGGCGCGGGGGTCCTGCTCGACGACCGGTACGTGCTGACGTGTGCGCACGTGGTGAAGTACGCCGGCGGCACATCCGGCACGAGCGAGGCGCCCCAGCCCGCGGCGCGGGTGCGCGTACGCAGCGTGGCCTGTGTGCCGGGGTGGACGCTCGACGCCCAAGTCGTCGACGGCACCTGGGTGTACAAGGGCACGCAGCGCGGTGACGTCGCACTCCTCGAACTGGCCGAGGAGCCGGGGTGCGGGCAGCGCACCACGCTGTGGAGGGCGCCGATCTCCGGGGGCAGGGTCCGTGCCTACGGATTCCCGGCGAACGTACCGAACGGTCTCAGCGCCGACGCGGAGCTGGCCGGGTCGGGCGGCGCGGAGGGCGAGTGGGGTCAGCTCAAGAAGCTGGACCCGGACGGCCCGTGGATCGTTCCGGGGTATTCGGGCGCCGGGGTGATGGCCCTGGACGGGGACTTCGAGGACAAGGTGATCGGCATCGTCGTCGCCGAGTACCGGGACGAGAACGCCAGGGCGGCCTGGATACTGCCCACCGAGACGATCTTGTATTACGTGGACCGGATCAGGGAGTTCTGCGACGGCGAGCCCGGCATCGCCCTGCTCGGCGCTCCCGACAACGGCAACGGGACGGGCGACGCACTGCTCGAGGATCCGCTGCAGCGCGCGCTGACGAAGGAGCTGGCCGGGATGCTGAGCGGCGGCTCCTGGTCGGGCGCCGTCGTCCTGGTGACGGGACGGGCCACAGGACCCGGCTCGTCGTGGTTGGTGCGTCTCGCCCGTACCTCGGACGCGGCGGCCCCGCCAGCCGACGACCGGGGCGTTCGCTCCCGCACCACGGGCGACACCTCGCTCGGATTCGGCGCCGTGGACGCCGCGTACGACGCACGGGGCCGGTCGACGGACGAGGTGATCAAGTATCTCGTACGGCGTTTCGGAATCGCCCACCACACGGATTCCGCCCAGGAGTTGGTGCACGTCCTGACGCATCGGCGGCCGCCCGCCTGCGTGATCGTGGACGGCGTCGACCAGGCCACCGATCCCCAGCGGTTGATCTCCGACGTGCTGGCTCCGCTGGCGCGGCGGGCCCGCGCCCGCGGGATGCGGCTCGTCCTGGGCTTCGAGGAGCCACCGCCTCGCGACCTCCCGCACGACACGTCGCTCGATCCGACCCCGCTGTCCGGCGACGGATCGGAGGAGAGGGTGACTCCGGAAGAGGCCCTTGAGGCCGTCGACCGGCTCGCCCGGGTCGAGGAGCGTGCGGTGCGGGCGAAGCAGACGCCCGCGAACAGGTTCCTGGAGCCGCCGCGCCTGCCGGTGGCCCAGGCCCCGCGCCTGGCCGTCCGGCTCGCGGTGGCCGGCACCGCCGACCCTGGCGGTGAACTGGCCGCCGTGGCGCGGCACGCGCGGGCGGCCCAGGAGGCGCTGGCGCACTACACCGACGAGTTGCGGACGATGCAGAGCGAGCGCACGGAGCTCGGCGTCACCCTCGATCTGTACCGGGGTCGCGCCGCCCGGCTGATCGGCGAGGAGCACCGGGAGGAGGGGGACCTGGAGCTCGTGGAGCTGTACGCGGCCGCCGCGCGTGCCCTGCACGGCGTTCCCGTCGATCTCGCGGCGGCCAGGCGTCGCGTTCCCCGGTACGTCGCGGCGATCGACCGGCGCATCGAGGGCGATGCGGGGCAGTAGGGATACGTCAAGAGGGGTGAGGCCATGAGGGAGTGCAACCGTCCCGAATGCGGTGAGGGCACCATCAATGAGCACGGGTTCTGCACGGTGTGCGCCCTGGAGCCGCTGCCGCCCGAGCGCATGGGCCCGCCCGCCGTGGCGCCACCACCGCGCGTCGGTGTGCGCCGGGTGCGCCCCGACCCGTGGTACGGCCTCGCCCTGGTCGACGACCCCCAGCTGCACCGGGGGGCCACGACCACGCGGCCGACCGACGCGGGGACGCTCAACGAGTCGCACCGGTTCTGCGCGAACCCCGGCTGCGGGAAGCCCGTCGGACGCGGCCGGGACGGACAGGCCGGGCTCACCGCGGGCTTCTGCGCGTACTGCGGGACGCGCTTCGACTTCACGCAGATCGAAGGTCTCGTGATCGCGGACCGCTACGAGGTCAGGCAGCTGCTCGGACAGGGCTCCTACGGCGCCGCCTACCTCGCCTACGACCGCAGGCTCGGGATCCAGGTCGTCGTCAAGCAGCTGCGTACGTCCAAGTCGAAGTGGGAGCGCGACGTCCTGGTCGACCTCCGGCACGACGCCATCGTCCGCATCCTCGGCCACGAGGAGGAGGGCGAGGGCGAGCACCGCCGCAGCTATCTCGTCCTCGAGTACGTTCCCGGTTCCGCGCTCTCGGCACGTCCGGGGGACGAGCTCGCGGACCTGCTCGCGCACGGCCTGCGCATCCTGCAGGCCCTCGACTATCTGCACCACCGCGGCCTGCTGCACTGCGACGTGAAGCCGCTGAACATCATCCGCTTCCAGGAGACGACCACGGCACGCGTCCAGAAGAACGCCCCGGACCTCGCCCGTGACCGGGTGCGGCTCATCGACTTCGGGGCCGTGCGCACCACGGACGACACCTCACCGTTCGTCGAATACACGCCCACGTACGCGCCCGGGCCGGACGACGCGGAGTACACGATCGGCCCGACCCCCGGATTCGATCTGTACGGGTTGGGCGAGTCACTTCGGGAACTGTGCCGGGCCCATCTGGCCACCCCGTCGGCCCCTGGCGTGCAGGCGCTCACGCTGCTGCTCCAGAGGGCCACCCACGACGGCGGGCCCGACCGACGGTTCACCTCGGCCCGCCAGTTCGGCGAGCAACTCAGCGGTGTGCTGCGCCAGGTCGCCGCGGCGTCCTCGGTGCCCCGCCCCGTCCAGCGGGCGTCCGCACTGTTCGGACCGGTCGCCCCGACGCTGCACGGGGGCCTCGGAGCGGCCCGGCCGCTCGCCCATTGGACCGGCGCCGTACCACTGCCCCATTGGACCGACAGGGTGCCCGCGCAGCCCGAGCCGACGGACCCGCCGCCCCCACCGCACGAGGTACGCGCCCTGCTGCTGCCGCTGCCGCCACCGTTCTCGACACCGGGGGCGGCGGCGATCGCGGCTGCGCTGCCGAAGCCCGTACGGGACCCCGACGACCGACTGGTCACCGAGGACGTACAACACCAACTGGCGCTGTGCAGAAGCATGTTGGGTGCGGGCGAGGTCGAGGAGTGCGCGCAGGCACTGAAGAACGTACCGCTCCCCGCTGGGCACTGGATGCGAGCCTGGTACGCGGCACTGCTCGCGCTGACGCACGATCAGGTGAAGGAGGCGATCGCCCGCTTCAAAGAAGTACGTGCCGCGCTCCCTGGCGAACTCGTCCCCCACCTGGCACTCGGCCTGTGCTTCGAGCTCGACCGCAACCCTTCCTCGGCGAGGGCGCGTTACACCACCGCGTTCGACACCGCTCCGGCGCTCGGCGCCGCCGGCTTCGGCCTGGCCCGCGTCCTGCACAGGACCGGGGAGACGGAAGCCGCCGCCCGGGTCGTCGAGACACTGACGCACGAGCTCTCCTCCGAACAGGAGGCCCGGATCGCACAGTTCCGGCTCGGCGTCGCCCGTTACGAAGCGGGACTCGACAGCGGTGCGCAGCTGCGCGAGCAGTTCACGGCCCTGGACGTGGACGAAGCGGACCACGCGAGCCTCGGCGCGGAACTGGCCCACGCCCAATTCGTCCGCGAAGGCGCCCGGTTGGCCCTGTCCAGGGAGATACGCACCCTGGCGCGGCACGCCATCGGCGACCAACAGGCCAGAACCCTGGTCGACTTGGCCAATCACCTCCGACCGCCGCCCCGATGGCCGTGGAGCCCGCGCCGTCGCACGCGAGCGATCGAGCCCGGACCCCAGGGTGATAACTCCCTGCGCCTCAGCAGTTCCGGACAGTGACGGCAGACGCTAGGCTCACGCTGGTCCGTGCTGGGCATCCGGGGCAGGGAGGCCCACCGCACGGACGCTGTGTGCCATGCAGTCGGGGGGAGAGCGATGGGGAATACATCGCGTGGCCGGTTGACCTTCACGGTGGAGGTGGACGCGCCGGAAGACCTGGCCGTCGACGCGGCCCGCGCCGACGCGCTCCTCACCGTACGCGCCCGCCCCGCCGGCGAGGCCCCGGACCGCCCGGGGGACGAGAAGGCGGGGCACGGTCCGCGGCACGCCGAGGTCCTCATCATGGACCGCTCCCAGTCGATGGCCGCGAGCGGCAAGCTGGACGAGGCCAAGAAGGCCGTGTCGGCCGCGATCGACACCCTGCGGGACGGCACCCTGCTCGGAATCGTCGCGGGCGACCACGAAGCCACGGTGATCTACCCGCCCCCCGGTCGCCCCCTCGCACCGGTCGACCAGCACGTGCGACAGCACGCGAAACACCAGGTCGCCGCCCAAGTCGCCCAGGGCGGTACGCGGATCGGCCGCTGGCTCACCCTCGCCCGGGACCTCTTCGACACGTCGACGGGCTCGGACACCGTCTGCCACGCCGTCCTCTACACGGACGGCAAGAACGAGCACGAGACCCCGGAGCAGCTCGCGAACGCGGTGCGCGGCTGCGCCGACCGATTCACCTGTGACGCCCGCGGCCTCGGCGAGCACTGGCACCGCACCGCGATCCGCACGGTCACCGAGGGCCTGCACGGAAGCGCGGCCGCGGTGCTCGACATCCCCGACCTCACCGAGGACTTCGTCCGTCTCATGCAGGATGCCCAGCAGCTGGTCATACCGAGGATGTACCTCGCCCTGAGCCTCACCGACCGGTTCGACCTGGGTTTCGTGCGCCAGACCCGCCCCGTCCAGGTCGACCTGACGGACAAGCGCCAGGAGCGCGGGGCCGAGATCCACATCCCGCTCGGCGCCTGGGCCGCGGGGGCACATCAGTACCACGTGTCCGTGCACTTCGAGCCCGAGAGCCTCCCCTTGAACCATCGGGTGCAGGCCGCCACCATCACGCTGCGGACCGAACCCGCGGCGGGGCAGGCCGACCGGCCCACGTGCACCGACGAGCGCGTTCTGGTCGTGAAACGCCGGTCGAACAAGGCGTTCGCGATCCCGGTCTCCGCCAACCTCACCCGCGTGGAGGCCGAACGCGAACTCCGCTTCGCGATGCAGGACTGCGCCGACGCGCACGAGCGAGGGGACAGCGCGCTCGCCGACGCGAAGTTGCGGCAGGCGCTCGCTCTCGCCGAACAGCTCGGCGACACCCGCCGGTTGCGCCTCCTTCACGCCATGGCGCAGGACGGCCCCGACGGGAAGCCCGTCGTGCGGACCGGTGTCTCGAACGGGCAGATTCAGCAGATCGGCCTGGACGCGACGCATACCGGCCCCGTGCCCGACGACCCCGTCGACGCCGACACCGGACCCCGCCGCGACACCGGCGTCTGCCCGAACTGTCAGGGACCGCTCGTCGCGCCCGACGCGAAGTTCTGCGAACCGTGCGGCGCCAGGATCGGTCCCGAGGGGGCAGGTTGAGGACCGCGGCACGCGCCGTCCTGCGCACGCTCCACCCGGTGGTGGTCCTGCGGTGGATCCGTGTGGGCATGCTCGCCATGGTGTGCGCGGTCGCGATCGTCTACATCCTGGTGGCCACCGACGGAACGCAGCAGATCACCTCCGCCCGCCGCGTCGACGCGGCCGTGCACGACATCCGGTCGGCGCGCACCGCCGCACAGTCCGCCGACAAGGCGCTCGCCACGGCCGCGCGCACCGGGCAGCTGCAACTCATCGGCACAGGATCGGAGTTCGCCAACGCGACCGCGCGCATCAACACGCTGCTGACGTCGGCGGCCGAGGGCAATGCGGCAGGCACCGCGGGACGCTCCCAATTCCAGTTCGTCCAGGGCCAGTTGACGACCTGTCTGAAAATGGCGGCCGCGGCGGTCCGCGACTACCCGCGCAGCGGTGAACACGCGGTGGACGCCGCGCAGGGGACCCTGACGGCATCATCGATGCGCGACCCCGACACCGGGAAGCCGATCCCCGGCACCGGTGGCGTGCTCGCCTCCCTGGACGACCTGGAACAGCTGCAGACGTCCGGCCTCGACCGGCAACGCGGCGAGGGGTGGCTCGACCCCGTGCAGCTGTGGATGCTCGCCTGTGCCCCGCTGCTCGTGATGCTGGCCCTCACGCTGATCACCACGGTGATCCTGTTCCGGCACTTCCACCGCCACATCGGCCCGTTGCTGCCCGCCTCGCTCGCCGTCACCGCCGCCGTCACTCTCTTCGCCGCCCTCCTCACCGGCTGGGACGAGCAGCGCCTGGCGGCCCGTCCGACCGCCGGGGCTCCGCTCGTCATGGCCCTCGCCCTGCTGGCCCTCACCGGGGCCGGCGTCCTGATCTACTTCGCCTACCGGCCACGCCTCGCCGAGTACAGGTTCCCCCGCTCATGACGACATCGACCTTCCGACACCCGCGCCTGGCCTGCCTGTTCGCGGTCATGGGCCTCGTCATCGCCCTGGCGGGCTGCGGCGGCCCCGGCACCCGCGAGAGCGTGACGATCATGGTTCCGTGGACCCAGCCGCACGAGTTCCAGGCCTTCTACGGCCTCGTCAAGGACTTCGAGCGCTCCACCGGCATCCCCGTCGACGTCCAGGTCACGCGGGACCTCACCCAGCAACTCGACGCCTCGGTGCAGGCCGGTGTCCCGCCGGACCTGGCGGTGCTGCCGAGCGCGGCCGCCGTGATCCGGTACGCGGACACGACCACGGCCAATGGCGGCCGGTTGCGGTCCCTGGACAAGACGGTCGACATCGCGGACTATCAGCAGCCGTTCCGCGGTCTGGCCCAGGTGCACGGCGTCACCTACGCGGTCCCGGTCAAGGTCGACGTCAAGAGCCTCGTCTGGTACGACGAGCAGGCATCGGGCGCACCGGGCGACGACGCGACATGGCGCTCCGTCACCGGGCAGACCGACCTCACCTGGTGCCTCGGCCTCGAATCGGGTCCGACGTCCGGGTGGCCGGGGGCCGACTGGATAGCGGACCTGCTGCTCTCGGGCGCAGGAGCGGACACCTACGAACAGTGGGTCTCCGGCGAGCTGCCCTGGACGTCCGAGCCGGTGCGGCGGGCCTGGTCGGACTGGGCCGAGTCCGTGGGCCGGAAGGTACTGAAGGGCGCGGGCCGACGGGGCTTCGTCGCGGCGACCGGAGAGCTGGCCGAGAGTTCGCCGACGTGCCGCCTGGCCCACGGCGCCCGCTCGGGCCTCGCCCCGGCCCTCCAGAAGGACTCCCGGTTCACGTTCGCCGCGCCCGATGCCGGCCGGCCCATCGAGGTGTCGGGCGACTTCGTCGGGATGTTCAGCGCGCACAACCCCGGCGCCCGCCGGTTCGTGAGCTACCTGGCGGGCGCAAAGGCCCAGCAGGCCTGGGTGGACGCGGCCGGCTCCGCCGCCTTCTCCGCGCACCGGAAGGTGACCGATTACGCCCATCCGGTGCGGCAGCGGATCGCCGGGATGCTGCGGTCACGGGAGCACACCTTGTGCTTCAGCGCGGCCGACGCGATGAGCCCCGACGTCGCCGCCGCGTTCTTTTCCACCGTCCTCGACTACGCGGACGGGAGCGAGGACCCGGGCACTCTGCTCGGCAACCTGCAGCAGGTCCAGGAGAAGTTGGGCGGGACCGGGGTGCCGCGGCAGAGCATCTGCGCCATCCCGACGTGACCGCCACCGACCAACCGAACGGGGAATCCCATGCCCGAAGCAGTCCAGTTCAAGCTCTCCGACGACACCACGGTCCTCGTCTCCCCACCGGCCCTGAACGGTGTCCAACAGGTGGGCCTCGGCACGCACGTGTCCAACGCGACGAGCACCCTGCGCGCGTCGCTCGCCCCGGTCACCCGCGCCGCCTCGGAGGTGATCGCCGAGTTCCGGGCCGGCGCCCTGCATCCGGAGGAGATCGAGGTGGAGTTCGGCGTCACCCTCGACGCGCAGCTCGGCGCGATCATCAGCAGCGCCAAGGCGAGCACGCACCTCGCTGTCCGGCTGCGCTGGAGCGGCGGGCAGCGGGAGGGCAGTCAACAGGAAGGCAGTCAGCAGGAGGGCGGACAGCCGGAGAACAGGCGGCCGGAGGACACCGAGCCCCCCGGCCACCCCTCCGCCACTACTCCCCCGCCACCGGCCTCCGTGCCAGCGCCATCGCCTCCTTCACGTCCGTGATCGGCCGCAGCCAGTACGTGTACGCGTAGTCCCGGTCGGCGAGCAGCTTGTACGGGGCGTGGGTCTGGGCGCCCCAGCTGTCATCGCCGCCGACGCCCATCTGGCGATGGTTGACCCGCAGGACCACTTCGTCGCGCGGGTCGAGCTGGTAGTCGTGGCGCGCGCCGACGGACAGGTCCTCCGGGATGAGGTGCGAGGCGGTGAGTTCCAGCAGCGGGTGCTCCGCGGTCGGGTCCGCGGCGACGAGGAGGCCGCGGCCACGCCCGTCGGTGAGCGCCGCCCAACGCACGTCCGTCTTGTTGCCGTTCTCCTGTGGGCGGATGTACGAGGTCCACTGCTCGGTCACGGTCGAGTCCCAACGCCCCACGTCCGTACCGTCGTTGCGGTCCCAGTGGTTCTCCTCCGGGCCGCGGCCGTAGTAGTGCAGCCGCTCGAGGGCCGCGGGGAGCCGCAGGATCGTGCCGACCTCGGGGAGGTACGGGAGGGTGACGGCGCCGGGGTGCAGGGCGTTGTCGACCTTGACGGCGCCGTCGCCGAAGACCGTGTACGTGGTGGCGTAGGTGGACTCGGTGGTGGTCGGCAGGGTGCCCTTGACCTCGATGCGCACGGCACGGCCGTCGAGGTCGTGCGCGCTCACCCCGGTCACCTTGCGGCGCGCGCCCGCGTCCCGCCAGGTCTGGTTGCGGGTGTGCTGGCCGTTGCCGTGGTCGTTGTCGGTCGGGGCGCGCCAGAAGTTCGGGACGGGGCCCGCGTCGACGAGCCGGACGCCGCCGGCTTCGTAGGAGGTGATGACGCCGGTCGCCTTGTCGAGGGTGAGGCTGAAGCCCTTCCCGGTCACGGAGACGGCCTTGTCCCCGTCCTCGTAGCGCAGTGTCGGCACGCTCTTCAGCGGTACGAGTGTCACCTTCGGGCTGCCCGCGTCGATCGGGAGCTGCGCCCGCGCCACCTCGAAGCCCGCGTCGGCCCACACCGTGTCGTCCTTCAGCCGGAAGGACAGGTGCAGGAAGAACTCGGCGCCGGGTGCGGGGTTGCTCGGCAGCTTCAGCGGGACGGTGATGTTCTTGCGGGCGAGCGGGGCGACGTCGAGCTGGGTGCGGCTCAGGCTGCCGCGCTGGATCACCTCGCCGTCCCGGGCCAGTTCCCAACGGCCGTCGTACTCACGGAGGTTGGTGAAGAGGAACTCGTTGGTGAGGGTGATGTCTCCCGCTCCCCCGCCGCCCTCCTTGGGTGCCACCTGGATCGCCTGGTAGATCCGCTTGACCTCGGCGGCCTTGCCGGTGTGACCACGGTCCGCGGTGATGATGCCGTCGGCGACGAAGTTGCCGTCGTTGGGGTTGTCGCCCCAGTCGCCGCCGTACGCGAAGAAGGTCTTGTCGCGCGGCTGCTTCTCCGTGACGCCGACCGTTTTGGCGTCGAACCAGAAGCGCACGCCTTCGCCGTCCGGGCCGCGTCCGTCGTCGGCGAGTTCGGCGGCTTTCAGCGCGCGGGAGTACACGCGGGCGCGGCGGATGGTGCCGCTGAACTCGCGGACCATGTTGTCGACGTCCACGCCGAGGGCGAGCGGCGCAGTGTTGCTGGTCGGTTTGGCGGTCGTGTTCTTCGTGGCCTTCGCCGCGCCGTCGACGTACAGCGTGAGCGTGCCCGCGCTCGCGTCGAAAACACCGGCGACATGGTGCTCACTGCCCGTCCAGCCGTCGTCAGGGGTGGCCCAGCTCGCGGTGATCCACTGGCCACCGGAGTAGATGTAGAACTCCAGGTTCTTGTCGCTCTGCTTGAGCGCGTACTGGGTGTCGCCCTTGGCCAGGATCGGCTGGTGGTAGCCGGTGACATGCGGGGTCACCCAGGCTTCGAGGGTGAGCGACCCGGTCAGGTCGAGACGGTCGTCGCGGGCGAAGACGGTGGCGCCGCTCAGCCCCTTGTCCCGGTTGAACGAGCCCGCGGGGTTGAGGAGTTCACCCTTGAGGCCGACGGGTCCTGTCTCGGTCAGCAGCGTCCGCGGCGGTGTCGGCCAGCTCAGCGACTGGTCGACGAAGTCCCAGATCCAGCCGCCTTGCAGCACGTCGTAGCGGCGGACGAGGTCCCAGTACTCCTTGAAGTTGCCGTTCGAGTTCCCCATCGCGTGGCAGTACTCGATCATCACGTACGGGCGGGTGTCGGCGGTGTCCTTGGCCTTCGACTCGACGTGGCTCGTCGACGGGTACATCTCGGAGCGGATGTCGCTCACGCCGGGGCTGTCGTCGCCCTCGTACTGGATGACGCGGGTGGTGTCGTAGGAGCGGATCCAGTCGTGCATGGCGGTGAAGGTGGAGCCTTCGCCCGCCTCGTTGCCGAGCGACCAGATGACGACGGAGGCGTGATTCTTGTCGCGGTGGACCATGTTCTGGGCGCGGGCGACGCACGCCTTCGTCCAGTCGGGGCGGCTGGCGGGATAGTCGTCGCGGACGCCGTGGGTCTCGAGGTTGGTCTCGTCGACGAGGTACAGGCCGTACTCGTCGGCGAGTTCGTACCAGATCGAGTTGTTGGGGTAGTGCGAGGTGCGGACGGTGTTGATGTTCATCCGCTTGATGATTTCGATGTCCTTGACCAGGTCGGCGCGGGTGAGCGCGGTGCCGCGGTCGGGGTGCATCTCGTGCCGGTTGGTGCCGCGGAACGACACCGGCTTTCCGTTGATCCGCATCAGCCCGTCCTTGAGCGCGAACTCGCGCAGGCCGACGCGGTGCGAGAGCGTCTCGGTCACCTTGCCCGCCGGGTCGCGCAGGCGGAGCACGGCGGTGTAGAGGTACGGGCTCTCGGCGGACCAAAGGCGCGGCGAGGGAACGGACTTGGCGGCCCGCACGGTCACTTCCGAGTCGTCGTCGGAGCCGGTGACGGTGGCCTTCTGGGTGAGCGGACGGGGCCAGACGGCATGGCCCGCGGCGTCGTAGAGCTGGGTCTCGACGGTGTACGCGCCCGGGTCACCGGCGTAGTCGTGCACGGTGGCGGTGACCGACAGCTCGGCGGTGGTGTGTCCGTCGCCGAGCGGGGTGTCGAGCTTGAAGTCACGCAGGTGCACGCCTGGCGTCGAGTACAGATACACCGAGCGGAAGATCCCGCTCAGCCGGATCATGTCCTGGTCCTCGAGCCAGTCGCCGTCGGAGAAGCGGTAGACCTCGACGGCGAGCTGGTTGGTGCCTTCGGTGAGGTGCGGGGTGATGTCGTACTCGGCCGGGGTGTAGGAGTCCTCGTGGTAGCCGACGAGCTTGCCGTTCACCCACACGTAGTGGGCCGACTTGACGCCCTCGAAGTGCAGGAAGACGCGTCTGCCCCGCCAGCCCTTCGGCACGGTGAAGGTGCGCCGGTACTGACCGACGGGGTTGTAGCGGGTCGGCGACGCGGGCGGCTGGGCGTCCTCGCCGAGGCCGTTGGCGCCCCACCACGGGTACGTGATGTTGGTGTAGATCGGGCGGTCGTGCCCGTGCAGCTGCCAGACCGCGGGCACGGGGATGGTGTCCCAGTCCCCGTCGTCGAGGTCGGTCCTGTGGAAGTCCTCGTCACGCTCCGAGGGCCGGTCGACGTAGGCGAACTTCCAGTCCCCGTCGAGACTTTGGCGGAACGGGGAGCGGGTCCGGTCGGCGGCGAGTGCCTGCGCCACAGCCTCGTACGGCATGAGTGTGGTGTGCGGGGGCTCGGTGCCGAGCCGGAACTGGTCGATGTGGCCGTTCCACTCGTCACCGTCGGCCGCGCCGGCCCGCGTCGCGGGGAGGCCCACGGGCAGGGCGAGCGCGCCGGCGACGACGGCGCCCGCCTGGAGCAGGCGGCGACGGCTGAGCGGCACGGTGTGGGGGCGGTGCGGTTGCGGCATGGCTGTGCCCTTCTGCGGGTGTGGACACGTGCAACTGGTGGGGCGCGGAGTGCCTGTTGAGCCGGCACCACCCTAAGAAGACAACACAACCGACACAATGACGCCGTAGGACTTTGTTGATTTCTGAGCAGAAAGAGAGGCCGCACCGCCGACGCCACGACGGTACGGCCTCCTGATCCCCGTGCCCGGGGAAGCCCCCTCAGGTGGATTCGGTGGAACTCGGAGTAACGGTCACGCGCCTCTCACCCGCCTCGGCCCCGCCCTCCCCCCGCTTCGGAATGAGAAACAACGCCCCCATGGACAACACGCAACAGCCCACGATGTACAGGCTGATGCCGGTGCTCGACCCGGTGTCCTCCAGGATGGCGGCGGCGATCAGCAGGGCGGGGCCGCCGGCGATGACCGAGGCCAGCTGATAGCCGAGTCCGGCGCCGCTGTAGCGGACGTTGGCGCCGAAGCCCTCGGCGATGAGCGCGGCCTGGGGCCCGTACTGCATGCCGTGGAAGACCAGGGACAGCACGATGGCGAGCAGCACCAGCCCCGGCGTCCTGGTGTTGAGCAGGGCGAAGTACGGGAACGCGAACGCACCCACGCACACAATCCCGACGCCGTACACCAGGCGGCGCCCGTAGCGGTCGGAGAGGTGCCCGAAGAGGGGGATGGTGAGCAGCCCGATGGCCGCGGCGACGAGCGTGTCATTGAGCAAGTCATCGCGGGCGAGACCGAGATGAGAGGTCCCGTATGTCAAAACAAAGGTGATGAAGAGATAGAACGGCGCCTGCTCGGAGAGCCGGACGAACGCGGCGGCGATCACCTCGCGCCACTGGTGCCGCAGCACGTCCCACAACGGCACCCGGACGACGGCCTCTTCACGCTTGACGGCGGTGAAGTCCGGACTCTCCATGACCTTGAGGCGTACGTAGAGGCCGATGACGACGAGAACGCCGCTCGCAAGGAACGGAATCCGCCACCCCCAGCTCTCGAAGCCGTCGCCGGAGGCGGAGCTCAGCCACTTGACCATGCCGGTGGAGATCAGCAGCCCGAGCGGCACCCCCATCTGCGGCCAACTCGCCATCAGCCCACGGCGTTTCTTCGACCCCCACTCCATGGACAGCAGCACCGAGCCACCCCACTCGCCGCCCACCCCGATGCCCTGGAAGACGCGAAGTACTACGAGCAGGATCGGCGCGGCGAGCCCGATCGACGAGTAGGTGGGCAGACAGCCGATCAGGACGGTGCTCACACCCATCAGCAGCAGGGTGATGACGAGCGTGGACTTCCGGCCGACCCGGTCCCCGAAGTGCCCGAAGATCGCGGCGCCGAGCGGCCGGGCGGCGAACCCGACGAACTGCGTACCGAAGGAGGCGAGCACGCCCGCGTACTCGGACTGCCCCGGGAAGAACAGATGTGGGAAGACGAGCGCGGCAGCCGTGCCATAGAGAAAGAAGTCGTACCACTCGATGGCGGTACCCACCGTACTGGCGACGACGGCGCGATTGCGGTGCCCGCGCACGTCGGACCGCCCCGCCTCTGACCCTGCGCTTTGCGTGTTCACGCCGACTCCCTGCCCTGCCATCGGTCGAGCCACGGTGCCCGGGAACGAAACCTTCGCGAGAGTGCTCTTCGGTCGCGTCCATGTCAAGGAATCGCGCGGTGTTCAACTATCGGGGATCGAGTGGGGCGCGGACGCCACGGTGACGAGCCATCGGCGCCGCCCACGCGACCCTTGCTCCTGACGCCCGATTCAGGCCACTATCTCCAGGCCAGGTTCACCGTTTGTCCGTATGTGTCGACGGCGAGCGAGGGGGGGTTCCTCGTACCTGGACGATCGAGGGGGAGGCCGAATGTACGAGATGGTCAAGGGCGCGAACGTGGGGCTGGGGAGCCTGATCGAGGGGGAGGCCGACTCGGTGATCGTCGGCCTGGGGTGGGTCAGCCCGACCGGCGAAGGGGACGCCGATGTCTCCGTCCTGTTGCTGGACGACAGCGGCAAGGTCCGCAGCGACGAGGACTTCTACTTCTACAACAACTCCTGCGCGCTGGACGGCAGCGTGCAGTTGCTCGGCAAGACGCCGACGGGCGAGGGCAGCGAGGACCGGATCAGCTTCGATCTGAGTGCCGTTCCGAGCGATGTCACCACGGTCCTCATCACGGCGAGCCGGTACGAGTCCGCCCGGTTCGACGAACTCGGCGCCCTGCAGCTGACGTTGAGCGACGGGGCCGGGGAACCCCTCCTACGGTTCGCGATCGACGACGCGGGCGCCGTGAGCGCGCTGATCTTCGGGGAGCTGTACCGGCGCGCGGGTGAGTGGAAGTTCCGTGCCGTGGGACAAGGGTACGAAGCGGGATTCGCGGCCCTCGCATCGGATCACGGCGTGGACATCGATGACGACGCCGAAGAGACCGTCGAGACCGAACCGGCTGCCCAGGAAGAGGCGGTGGAGCCGCTCCAGCCCGCGGCCGACGAACAGCCCCGGCGGGATCCCGAACCGGACCCACCGACCACGCCCGCCACGGATGTCGCCGCGTCGGCCGAGGCCGCTGCCCCGGCACCCTCCGTCAAGAGAGCCGCACGCCCGCGCACCTCGAAGAAGAAGGTCACGCTCCCCAGAACACCCAAGAAGTCCCTTGCGGAGAACGAGTCCTGGGCGGGTGCGCGCCTCTTTCCCGTGTCCGCGCTGAAGAGTGACAGGGACAGGGAGACCCGTGCCACGTCGGTGCTGCTGGCCGTGATGGCACAGGTGCCGGAGTTCGGTCGGCGGCTCACCGCCGGCTTCGGCGCCCACGCCGGACGCATGGAGACCTTCACCGAGGTGTCTCTCCCCCACGGCGATGCGCCCCGCCGGCCCGACGGTGTCATCCGGGTGGAGCGAGCCGGCAAACTCTGGACCGCACTCGTCGAGACCAAGACCAACGGCAATCCCCTCAAGGCCGAGCAAGTACAGGCCTACGCGGACATCGCGGCCCGCAGGGGCTACGAGGCGGTCATCACCCTCTCCAACGACGTGGCTCTGGAAGGCAGCCCACTGGTCGAGGTGAAGATCGACCGGCGGCGGAAGAACAAGGTGGGCCTGTGGCATCTGTCGTGGGCCGAAGTCGCCCACCAGGCCCAGATGCTGCTGCGGCACGAGGGGCTCGGCAACCCGGCGCACGCCTGGCTGCTGGAGGAGCTCCTGCACTACCTGCACCACGAGAACTCGGGCTGTCACGGTTTCCACAACATGGGGCCGGCCTGGGTGCCGGTACGCAACGGGATCCAGGACGAAACCCTGTGCCAGGGCGATCCCCGGGCACTCGAGGCCGTCGAGAGCTGGGAGCGGCTGGTACGCCAGGTGTCGTTGGGCCTGGGCGGCGAGCTGGGACGGAAGGTGCTCCCGGTGCAGCGGGCGCGGCGCGGCACCGACGCCGTGGTCCGCCGCACCCGCATGGCCGACGAGCTGTGCCGGGACGGCAGGCTCCGGGCCGAGTTGCGCATCGACCAGACACCCGGAGTGCTCGCCGTCGCCGCCGATCTGCGCACGTACAAGATCCGCACGTCCATCGACATCGCTCCGCCGGCACACGGCTACCCGCTCTCCTGGGCCAAGCGGATCGTCCGGGAGCTCTCCGAGGCACCGGCGGATCTGCACATCGAGACCCTGGTCGAGGGGGACGGTGGAGGGCCACGGGGAACTCTGGAACGGCTACGGCCCGAACCCGGCGACCTGCTGCCGGGCGGCGCTGCGAAGATCACCGGATTCCGGCTCTCGTTGTTCAAGGGCATGGGGACGCAGCGGGGCAACACGGAATCCGGATTCATCCGGAGCGTCGACGAAGCGGTCAACAAGTTCCACGCGTCGGTGGTGACCCACCTCGATCGCATGCAGACCAGACGGCGTGCGGTGCCCGGTCCGGCCGCCGCCGACGACGAGTAGCAGGGCCAGGCCGCTCGACGGCATCGCCCGGTGGATCCACTCCACCGGGCTGTCGGGCGCCCGCACCCCGCACAATGGACCCGTGCCCCACGTCCCGCCCTCCCGCCATCTGCTTCGTGCCCGTGATCTCGCGGATGCGCGGTACGCGGAGGAGCTCACGGTGGGGGATCTTGCGGCGGCGGCCGCGCTGTCGCCCGCGCATTTCAGTCGGAGTTTCAAGGCCGCGTTCGGGGAGTCGCCGCATCAGTATCTGCTGACCCGGCGTCTGGAGCGGGCCGCCCATCTGCTGCTTGCCACGGACTGGACGGTGGCCGATGTCGGGGTCGCGGTGGGGCTGCGCGGTATCGGGTCGTTCACGACGAGTTTTCGGCGCATGTACGGGGTGACCCCGCAGGCGTACCGGGCGGCGAATCCTCCCGCCGCGCGTCATGTGCGCATCCCCCGGTGCGTCGCGATGGCCTACGGACGGCCGCGGAACCGCACGTTTCGAGAAGACAGCGGCTGACCGGGTGCCTAGCGTCGTCGGTGTCGGGACGGTGCGTGTCCCGGAGCAGGACGGCCGATGAGTGAAGCGCGAGGAGTGTCATGCCGACCACGATCAAGATTGCCAATGCGCAGTTCTGGGTGCACGACCAGGACGAGGCGCTCGATTTCTACACCACGAAGCTGGGCTGGGAGGTCCGGGCCGACGTGACGATGGAGTCCTGGGCCTTCCGGTGGCTGTGTGTCGGGCCGCCCGGTGGCGAGGGGCCCGCGCTCGTGCTGATGCCGGTGCCCCGGCCGCCGATGCTCGACGAGAAGGACAGCGTCCAGCTGTCGGAGCTGGTGGCCAAGGGGGCCGGCGGAACGCTGTTCCTGGAGACCGATGACTGCAAGGCCGCCTACGACGAGCTGTCCGCGCGGGGCGTCGCGTTCAACGACCCGCCGACCGAGCAGCCGTACGGCATCGACACCTCGTTCCGGGACCCCTCGGGCAACAACATCCGACTGACGCAGGTGCTCGCATTCGATCCCGGGCGGAGTTGACCGCGCGCGGCGCCCCGGACCTCACGAGGCCCTGACGTGGCGGCCGTCCTGCGCGTGCTCCGCGCGGGCCGCCTCCAGGAGGTTGCGCCAGGACGTGACCGTGGGGCGCCGGCGCAGCAGGGCCCGCCGTTCACGTTCCGTGGCGCCGCCCCAGACGCCGTACTCGATGCGCTCGTCCAGGGCGTGCGCCAGGCACTCGGTCCTGACCACGCACGTGTCGCAGAACCGCTTGGCGTGGGACTGCGCCGCGCCTTCCACGAACAGGTCCTCGGGGTCCGCGGCCTTGCACGCCGCCTTGTCCCACCACGAGTTGAAGATGTCCGTCACCCTTCGCTCCCTTGCTCCTGGCAAATTCGGTCTGTCTCAGGTGCGATTGGCGACCGTACGCCATAGATCCTCAACAGGCAGCCCATGACCAGGAGTTGAACGGTGAGTCACCGGCGGTTTCGGGCCGTCAGCCGAGCCCGGCGACCGCGTCTCCGAGCCTGCGGATCGCCTCGTCCACCGTGGAGCGCGGACAGCCGAGGTTCACTCTCATGTAGCCGTGGCCCTCGGCCCCGAACTTCTGGCCCCGGTCCAGCCACAGGCGCGCCTCGGTGAGCATGAACCTGTCCAGCGCCTCGGCGTCCATCCCGAGGCCCCGGCAGTCCATCCACGCCAGGTAGAGCGCGTCCGCGGGCAGCACGCGCAGCTTCGAGGTGGCGCTGTGGACCGCCTTCGCGAAGTGCTCGTGGTTGCCGCGCAGATAGCCGAGCAACTCCTCGAGCCAGGGCTCGCCGTGTGTGTACGCCGCCTCGGCAGCGACCATGCCCAGCACGTTGACCAGCGGGAACACATTGCGCTCGTACTGGCGGGCGAAGTCCTCGCGCAGCCGACGGTCCGGGATGAGGATGTTCGCGCATTGCAGCCCGGGGAGGTTGAACGTCTTGCTGGGGGCCGTGCAGGTGATGCTGGCGCGGGCGAACTCCGGGCCGAGCGAGGCGAACGGGATGTGTGTCCTGGCCGGGTTGAGGACCAGGTCCTGGTGGATCTCGTCGGACACGACCAGGACACCGTGCCGGGCGCAGATCTCGCCCATGGTGCGCAGCTCGTCCTCGGTCCACACGTTGCCGGTGGGGTTGTGGGGGTGGCTGAGGATGAACAGCTTGGTGTCGGGGCGGATGGCGGCTTCGAAGGTGCGGGCGTCGAACCGGTAGCCGTCCTCGGTGCGTTCCAGCGGCGCGTACGCGAGGTGGCGGCCGTTGAGCCGCACGTCCTCGTGGAAGTGCACATAGACGGGCGGCTGGATCAGGACGGAGTCGCCGGGCGCGGAGAAGGCCTGGACGATGGTCTTGAGGGAGGTGATGACGCCTGCCGCCGGTACCACCCAGTCGCGCGATATCTCCCAACCGAAGCGCTTGGCCTGCCAGTTGACCACGGCGTCGAGATAGCCGTCGGTCGCGCCGCCGGGATAGCCGAGGACTCCGTGGTCGACGGCGTCGTGCAGCGCGTCGAGCACCGCCTGCGGGGCCTTGAAGTCGGTGTCCGCGACCCACATCGGCAGGGGCTCGGCCGCGGCCTCGTCGGGGGCCAGGAGGGAGTCGGCGAAGGTCCACTTCATGGAGTTCGAGCGCGTGCGGTCGACGACGGTGTCGAAGGAGGAGGAAGCGGAGATGGAGGCGGAGGAGGAGGCGGAGGCGGAGGTGTCTGCTTCTGGTGCCGTGTCTCGTGCCATGACTGGATGCTAGATCCGGTCCGTCGGCCATGACTGGATCCAGTCTCCAGACTCCAAGCCCGGCCCATCAGCCACGACCGGATCTAGATCCGGTCCGTGAGCTCCTCTGCGTAGACCTGGGACAGCGGCTGGGGCCCCACGTACTGCTGGCAGTTGCACTGACCCGCCTCGTAGTGGGTCGGCTTCTTGTTCTCGTCCCAGGCCGTGGGGACCTCGACGCGTTCGTGGCAGCGCCCCGTCTTGTCGTGCTTGGCGAGGTGGTGGGCGCAGCCGCAGATCGGCTCCGGCGGCTTGTTCGCGGCCTCCACCGCGAGGCGCGCCTGCTTGGCGGCCTCGAGCCGCTCCAACCTCCGCTCGTGCCTGCTGCGCAGCGCGCCGCGTGCGGTGTCCGCCACCCAGGCGAACGCTCCTGTCCAGAACAAGATGAGGATCGCCCAAACCCAGTTCATCTACCGCCCCTTCCCCCCGGATTACTGCGCGGTGGCTTCCAGGATAGGCGCCGTGCCGCGGCTACGCGCCCTCTCGGCGCGCCCGCACCACCCCCGCGCTGCCGTCCACCGTGATCACGTCACCGGTCTCGATCCGCGTCAGGGCGTCCGGCACGCCGACTACGGCCGGGATGCCGTACTCGCGGGCCACGACCGCGCCGTGGGAGTTGGCGCCGCCCATCTCCATCACGAGGCCGCCCGCGGTGAGGAACAGCGGGGTCCAGCCGGGGTCGGTGGACGGGGCGACGAGGATCTCGCCCGGCTCCAGGTGCGCGCCGACGGGATCGGTCACCACGCGCGCGTGCCCGGTGATCTCGCCCGCGGAGGCCGCGGTGCCGACCAGGTCACCGGGGGCGCTGGGCACCGTCCGCGCGGCCGCTTCGGGTTCCGTTCCGTCGGAGAGGAGGACGCGCGGGATGTGCCGGCGCCGCATCTCCCGCTCGTACTCGTCCTTGCGTACGGCGACCGTCGGGCGCAGGTCCCCGTCCGTCGAGCGCATCTCCTCGAAGTCCAGGAAGAAGACGTCCTGCGCGGCGTCGAGGCGCCCTTGCGCGTGCAGTTCGGTTCCGCATTCGGCGATGCGAGCGCGGAGGGAGCCGAAGAGCGTGATCGCCAGATACTTCGGGTATTCGCGCAGTCCCGCCAGCAGCCGGGTGCGACGCAGGGCGAACCGGACGAGTCGGCCGCGGCCCTTGGCCCGCCGCGCGAGCCGCTCGATCATCGCCTCGGCCTCGGCCGCTCCGCGCGCGAACACGGCGTCGGGCCGGGCCTGTTGGTCATTCAGGCGCAGGTAGTTGCGGACGACGCCGATGATGTGCGTGGGGTCGTCGGACCAGCGCGGGAGGCCGAGGTCGATCTCGGCGACGGCGCGGTGGCCCCACTGGCCCAGGAAGGCGCGGAGCCCGTCCTGCGCGACCGGCGGCAGTTCACCGGCGCGGTAACGGGCCACCAGCTCCTGGACGTTGGCCTCCTGGAACGAGTCCATGGCGTCCCGCTCGGCACGGATCGTACGTGCCAGGTTCCACAGGTCGAGGTCCATCTCGGTGGTGACGTTGTTCGGGAGGCTGCGCAGGACCGTCTGTAGCTCGCCGGGTTCGGTGCGGACGAGCCGGCCGGCGAGGCCCAGCATCGCGAAGCCGACCAGGGCGGTCGGGGCGACGGTGGGCAGCACCGGGATCACGCAGTCGCGCAGGGCCCCCTCGACGGACCTCGCTTCGGCCGCCTTCAGCACGCGCGCCTCCGTGCGCCGTGCGCGCCGCACCGCCGCCTCCGGGTTGGCGAGTGCCCGCAGCACGGTGGAGGGAGCGTGGAACCTGCGGGCGAGGCGCGCCACTCGCCGGATCGCGGGCCAGGGTGAGGTGCTCGTCAGAGCCAGGCGCGGATCGTCGTACAGGCCGCGCAGGACGTGCGCCGAGCGGGCCTCCATGACGTCGAGTACGCGCGGGAAGAAGGCCCTTCCCGTCCTACTACGTAGGACGTTGGTGAGGTCGATGAAGACGCGTCCGGCCGCCTCGGTGCAGCCCTGCGAGCCCGGGTCGCCGATGATGATCCGGCCGGCGGCCCCGGCGATCTCCCGGATCGCGGCGCGCCCGGCCGGGGTGATCGGCCGTTCCAGGCCCTGGGCGAGGCTGAAGCAGAAGTACACGCGGAAGTCGCCCTCGGCGTGTTCGGGCACCGGGAACAGGGTCGTGATGGGCCGCGACTGGGTGAGGTGCAGGGCGCCCCGGGCGTCGATCGCCCACTCGGTGTCCTGCGGACTCCCGTAGTGCGCCTGCACCTTGGCGCCGAGGGCGGCGAGTTGGAGAATCTGACGGTCGGTGAGACACGGCGCGGGGTTCTCGCCGATGTCGACCTTCTCCGTGCCGCCTCCGGCCAGGGAGCAGATGAGGAACCGCTTGTCGCCGAGCTTCCGTTCGACGATCTCCTGGCCGTCGACGACGAAGTGGTCCGGGTTGACCGCTCCGGAGACGACGGCCTCGCCGAGGCCGGGGCTCGCGTCGATGACCGCCTGGTCCCGCTTGCCCGTGACGGGGTTGGCGGTGAACAGCACGCCGGACACCGCCGAGTCCACCATCCGCTGGACGACGACGGCGAGTTGGACCGATCCGTGGTCGATGCCGTTGGTCTCCCGGTAGCTCACCGCACGGTCGGTCCACAGCGAGGCCCAGCAGCGGCGTACGGCATCGAGGACGGCGTCCGCCCCGACGACATTCAGGTACGTGTCCTGCTGCCCCGCGAAGCTGGCGAACGGCAGGTCCTCTGCGGTGGCACTGGAGCGCACCGCGACGGCCGCGTCGTCGCCAAGTCCCGCGTACGCGGCGCGGATCGCGTCCCCGAGCTCGCCCGGCACCTCCGCTTCGAGGATGCGCCGGCGCGCCTTGTCGGACTCCAGACCCGCGAGGCCGTCCGTCACCGAGAGCGTCCGGTACGCGTCCGTGGTGACGCAGAAGCCGTGCGGCACGGGAAGCCCGGCCCTGGTCAGTTCGCCGAGGTTGGCCGCCTTGCCGCCGACGGCGGCGAGCATCGTCGCGTCGATGGAACGGAGGTCGAGGACGAGCGGCATGACGTTCCTTCCTGCCTGCGGTGACCGCCCGGCGCGTCTGGTGACGCCGGACCGTGCCCTTATTCATCATGCGATGAATAAGGGCGACGCGTCAACGCACCCGGCCGGGCCGATGCGCGACAATGCGGGGATGAGCACCACGTCACGCGCCCTGTCGTTCGACAAGGCCGCAGGCCAGTACGCGACAAGCCGCCCCTCCTATCCGGCCGAACTCCTCGACGCCATCGAGGAGTTCACGGGTAACGACCTCGCGGGCGCCCGCGTCGCGGATGTCGGCGCGGGCACGGGGATCGCCACCGCGCTGCTGCGGGACCGGGGCGCCGAGGTGATCGCCGTGGAGCCGGGTGAGGCCATGGCATGTGAGTGCCGCGAGCGAGTCACGGGCGTGCCGGTGGTGCGCGGCGACGGCAACGCTCTGCCGCTCGCAAAGGCCTCCCGCGACCTCATCACCTACGCGCAGGCCTGGCAGTGGACCGACCCCGCACACTCCGTACCCGAGGCGCTGCGGGTGCTGCGGCCGGGCGGCGCGCTGGCGATCTGGTGGAACACGACGGACTTCGACGTGCCGTGGATCCGCGACCAGCACACGCGCATGGCACGGCACTGCGGAGCGACTCCGAAGCCCGCCGCACGCCCCTCGGACAGCGACGCCATCCGCCTGGCGGGCCTCACGGGACTGCGGGTCGCACGGCGCCACCTGCCCTGGACCCGCACCGTCCCGCGCGACACGCATCTCGCCAACATCGGCAGCCGGTCCGCCTTCCTGGTCCTCGACGAGTGCGACCGGCACGCGTTCCTCGCCCGTGAACGCGAGCGCCTCGCCGAGGCGTTCCCCTCCGGGGACGTAGAGGAGAGCTACGTGGTGGATCTTCTGGTGGCCCGCCGCCCCTGACCCGAGCGGTCGGCCCCGGTCCGGTCCGGGGCCGACGTCGGCGCCCGCGCTCAGCCCTGCGCCTGCGGCTCCGGCAGCGGCTCCCCGGTCTCCAGGAGTGTCTTGAGGCTGGACAGCAGGGCCGGCCAGCCGTCGCCGATCATCGTGCGGACGGTGCTGTCGGGGTCGAAGCCGTCGTGGACGACGGTGAGCTTCACGGTCTCGCCCATCGCCTCGAGATCGAAGGACACCTTCGAGCGGCTCTCGCGGGCGATGCGCTGCCGCAGCTCCTCGTCGACGCCGACGGCCTGCGCCCACGCGGGCGTGAAGGTGTGCCAGGTGTAGGCGAGGCGGCGCGGCGGGTCGGCCTCCAGGACGACCTGCTCGGGATCCTCGGTGCGGCCGTCGCCCTCCAGCCACACCATGGGCGAGCCGGGCTTCCAGTCGGTCTCGAAGGCCACGCCCCAGTAGCGGCGGGTGAAGGCGGGCGAGGTGAGCGCCTCCCACAGCCGCTCGGGGGTCGTGCGGATGTAGCTGGTGTGCACGAAGGGCTCTACGGCGGCGGGGCCGCCGGCGGTGGCGTTGCTCATGGGGGGTTCCTCTTCCAGTGCGGTGCGGAGGTCGTCGAGGGCGGCGGCGCGATGCCGGTCGTAGCGGCTGAGCCAGCGGTCGGCGACCGCGTTGAGGGGCGCGGCGTCGAGGTAGTGCAACTTCTCGCGACCCCGGCGCACGGTCGTCACCAGACCCGCGGCCTCCAGGACGGCGAGGTGCTTGCTGACCGACTGCCGGGCCATGTCCAGCTCCCCGCACAGTTCGCCCAGCGTCTGCCCGCCCCGGTCGTTGAGGCTGTCGAGCAGCCGCCGGCGCCCGGGGTCGGCGAGCGCCTTGAATATCGCGTCCACGGGGGTCGTGCCCTCTTCCGGTCGACTCGACATGCAGCCGATCGACTGCCTTATCTCGTAATCGACGATAGGCAGCCGTTCGGCTGCATGTCAATCGGGGCGGACCACCTCGACCGTGTCCGGCGTCGGAACGAAGGCGTCGCACCGAGGAACCAAGGGGCCTCACTTCGCGTGCGCCGCACGGTCGTTGGTGCCATCGTTGCCTCATGCAGCCACCTCTGGAGGACCCCCGCACCAGCGACGCCTTCGGCCACGTCCTCGCCCGCTGCTGGCAGGCCGGCGCCACGCCGTGGTCGGCCGTGGAGATCATCGAGCGCGACGACGGACTGATCCGGGCGAACGATGCCGCGCGATACTTCGGCGCGCGGGAGGAGTGGCCGACGCTGGAGCAGTGGGCGTGGGCACAGGCCACGGGACGGGTGCTGGACGTGGGGTGCGGTGGCGGGCGGCACGCCGTCGAGTGGCTGGGCCGTGGACACGAGGTGGTGGGGGTGGATCCCTCCGCCGAAGCCGTACGCATCACCCGTGAGCGCGGCGTCGAAGCGGTGGTCGCCTCGCTTCCCGAACTTCCCGACGGCCTCGGCCGGTTCGACACGATCGCACTGATGGGCAACAACCTCGGTCTGCTCGGCGGCCCGGACCGGGCGCCGCGGGTCCTGGCCACCCTCGCCGCCGTGAGCCGCCCCGGCGCGCTCCTCATCGCCTCCGGCTCGGACCCCGGCGACGGGGGTACCGACCACCGCGCGTATCACGCCCGCAACCTCCGCCACGGACGGGCACGAGGCCAACTCCGTCTCCGCGTCAGGGACGAGGCGACCGCGACTCCGTGGTTCGACTACTGGCTTGCGGCACCCGACGAACTCACCGCACCCATCGACGCGTCACCCTGGACGCTGGAGACGCTTCGGCGGGAGCCAGGTGGCTCCGGGTACGTGGTGTGCTTACGCCGCTGACCCGCCCCACCGCCACCTTCTCAACCTGCGCCGCCGCCTCCGAGCGCAATTGGGCACCACGCCCGGCGCCTACCGCCGCACCTTCGGTCAGACCTGATCCACGGAGATGTGTTCCGCCCCTCCGGGCTCACCCGTCGGACTTGATCGTTTTCATGGTGAGGTGGGAGGTGAAGCGCTGAACTCCCGGTAGCCCGCTCAGCTTTTCGGTGAGGAAAGCCTCGCAGGCCGCGTGGTCGGCCACCGCGGCGCGGATGAAGTAGTCGGGGCGGCCGTACATGCGGCGGAACTCGGTGACCTCCTCGTAGGAGGCGACGATTTCCTCGAACTCCTCGAAGCTCTTGCGGTCGTTGGCGTAGATCTCGACGTCGATGAGGACTTCGAGGCCTCGCCCCAGGGCCGCCGGATCGATGACGGCCCGGTATCCGGAGACGATGCCGGCCTCCTCCAGCCGCCTGACACGGCGCAGGCACGGGGGTGGTGTGAGGCCGACCCGTTTGGCGAGCTCGACGTTGGTCAGACGTCCGTCTTCGCGCAGATGAAACAAAATTTCACGGTCGGTCGCGTCGAGTGCCACTTCATTGCCCATATGGAGATCATAAGGGCATGATACGCAACCATATTAGGCGAGTTCTTTTCTAAAATGTCTCCGTGCGCACACGTTCCATCGTGGCCGCGGCCCCCGTGCGGCCTGCCACTGAACCACCAGGTCGGAGCCCGTCCGAGGCGCCGGCGGCCTTCCGGGAGTCGCTCTCCGTGGGCCTTGTCTTCGTCCCGCTGGGTCTCGCTTTCGGCGCACTCGTCGTCCAGTCGGGTCTGGACTGGTGGTGGGCCTCATTGTCGGCCGCGGTCGCCTTCGGCGGGTCGTTCGAGTTCCTGCTGATCGGTCTCGTCGTCGCCATGACACCGCTCGCGTCGATCGCGGTCGCGGCGTTCATGGTGAACGTCCGTCATGTCTTCTACGCCTTGTCGTTCCCGTTGCATCGCGTCTCGGGCCGGCTCGGCAAGGCGTACGGCACCTTCGCCCTGTGCGACGAGGCCTACGCGCTGGCCTCCGCCGAGCAGGCCCGCTCGTGGCCAGGACCGCGCCTGTTGTGGATGCAGTTCTTCCTGCACATGTACTGGGTGGGAAGCGCGACCGCCGGCGCACTGCTCGGCCCCCTCATACCCGAGGGCGTCACGGGCCTGGACTTCGCCCTGACCGCCCTGTTCACCGTGCTCGCCCTCGACGCGCTACGAGACCTGCGTGGCGACCTGCCCACGCCGCTGCTCGCCGTGTCGAGCGCCCTGGTGGCCCGGGTCGTCGTCCCGGGCGAGATGCTCCTGGTGGCGTTCGCCCTGTTCACCGCCGGGCTGCTGACCCGGCACCTGATGACCACCAAGAGGCCGAGCCATGCCTGACACCACGTATGCCATCGCCGCGGTCCTGGTCACCGCCGCGGTCACCTGGGCGCTGCGCGCCCTGCCGTTCGCCGCGCTGGCCCCGCTGCGTGAGAGCGCGACGGTGCAGTACCTGAGCAGACGCATGCCCGCGGGCGTCATGGTCATCCTGGTCGTCTACTGCCTCCGCGACCTCCCGGTCACCGAAGTCGGCGCCGTGGCACCGCTGGCGGCACTGGCCGTCACGGTCGGGCTGCATCTGTGGCGCCGCAACGCCCTGCTCAGCATCCTCGGTGGCACCGTCGTCCATGTCGTGCTGGCCAGTACTGTCTTCGCCGCCTGACCCCCTCGCCCACGACACCATCCGCCCGGGGCCCTCCCGGGAACTCTGAACGCCCGCCGCCAGTTGTGAGTGTCATGGAGTTCGTCTTCTTCATGACACTGCCGGGGTTGGTCATCGTCCTGACGCTGCTGGCCTTCGTCGACCAGCTGCTGTTGCGCGCGGGCCGGGCCGGTGTGCTGCCATGGCGCCCCGGTACGCGTACGCGGCACGGCCAGGTCTCGGCCACGGGGTTCGAGCAGTTGCACGGCGCGCTGTCGCCCGGCAAGCAGCACGAACTCAAGGAGCGGCAGTCGGCGCTGGTCATGCCGGACAACGAGGACGACGGGGCGCCGCCGAACAGGACGACGGTCAATCTGGACGGCGGAACGGCGATCGTCCGACTCCCGCCCACCCACGGCTAGCCGACACCCAAGGCACCCACGGCGCTCAAGGCATCTGAGGCACCCCCTACGCCGCCTTCACAATCCCGCCACGCTCGGCCGCCGCCCACTCCGCGACCAGCACCTCGTATTCCCGACGCTGCTCGGCACTCAACCGACCACCGGAGCGCAGCATCAGGTCACGGATCCGCTCGTTGAGTTCATCGGCAGACCGGGCGGGACCAGGCTCGGGTGTGGGGATCATGTGAAGAGAATAGTGGGCGCCACTGACAATCAGCACGCGAATTGCGCCGGAACGGACGTGCTGTGCCACACACTCACGACGCCGACGGCCCCCGCTGCCACCATGGTTCGATGACGAAGTGCACGGAAGTACGCCGTCTCGACCTCGGCTACATCGTCCGACCGGCGGAGGAGGCGGGGACCGCGCAGCCGCGTGTGGAGCCGGTGTTCGCCTACCTGGTTCGGCACGCCGACGGGCTGATTCTCTTCGACACCGGCATCGGCGCCGCCGGCCCCGAGACCGAGGCCCACTACCGCCCGCGCCGCAGGACCCTCCAGTCGGCACTGGCCTCAGCCGGAGCGAGCGCCGCGGACGTCTCCATGGTGGTCAACTGTCACCTGCACTTCGACCACTGCGGCGGCAACCCGCTCTTCCGCAAGACGCCCATCGTGGTTCAGGCCACGGAGTTGGCCACCGCCCGTCGCGGCGATTACACCATCGATGAACTCGTCGACTTCCCTGACGCCGGTTACCTGGAGATCTCCGGCGAGGCCGAACTCCGGCCCGGCGTCCGGGTCATCCCCACGCCGGGGCACACCGACGGCCACCAGTCACTGGTGATCCAGCAGCCCGACGGCACGGTGATCCTGGCCGGGCAGGCACACGACTTCGCCACCCACTTCGCCCTGGACCACGCGGCCCGGCAGGCCGCTCTCGACGGCCTCGATCCCCCACGGCCCACCCACGCGCCCTGGTTGGACCGGATTCTCCCCTTCGACCCGCGCCGCGTGCTCTTCGCGCACGATAGTGCGGTGTGGGAGCCACCAAGCCTCCCCGTTCGCTAGCGGCTCCCGTCCCACTTCAGCGTCGCCACCCGGTGCAGCACCCCGTACGCGTACACGCCCGAGGTCTCCCCGACCTCGACTTCCCCCGCAACCGCACCCACAACCAAGGAGTGATCCCGCACCATGACCAACACCCCTTCGCCGCACACCGGTGACGCTCTCGTTGTACGCAACGCCCACCTCCTCGACCTGGAGTCCGGCACCTGGCGTGAGGGCAACCTCCTCTGCGCCGACGGCCGGATATCCGAGGAGGGCGCCGACCGGCCGGACGACGCGCAAGTCCTCGACGTACAGGGCGGGTTCGTGCTGCCCGGCCTCATCGACGCGCACGTCCACGTGACCGCGTTCACCGCCGCGCTCGGCTCGCTGGCCACCACTCCGGCCAGCTACGTCACCGCGCAGGCCTCCCGCATCATGGGCGAGATGCTCGACCGCGGGTTCACCACGGTCCGCGACATGGCGGGCGCCGACTTCGGGCTCGCCAGGGCGCAGCAGGAAGGTCTCGTACGCGGCCCCCGGCTGGCCTTCGGCGGCAAGGCGTTGAGCCAGACCGGCGGCCACGGCGACAGCCGCGACGCGGGCAGCTGGCACCACGACGAGCACCCGTGCTGCGCCGACCACGGACGGGTGGCGGACGGCGAGGACGCCGTACGCGTCGCGGCCCGCGACGAACTGCGCAAGGGCGCGCACCACATCAAGGTGATGGCCTCCGGCGGTGTCGCGTCGCCCACCGACCGCATCGACTCCACCCAGTACTCCCCCGCCGAACTGCGCGCCGCCGTCGAGGAGGCGGAGGCCGCGAACCGGTACGTCGCCGCGCACGCGTACACCGCCCGCGCGGTCAACCGGGCCCTGGAGGCGGGCGTCCGGTCGATCGAGCACGGCAACCTGATCGACGACCGCAGCGTCGAACTCCTCACGGAGCACGGCGCGTTCCTCGTGCCGACGCTGGTCACGTACTGGGCGCTCAAGAAGGAGGGCCGCGAGTTCGGGCTCTCCGAGGACAGCTGGCGCAAGGTCGACGACGTGCTCGGGGCGGGCCTCGGCGCCCTCGAACGCGCTGCGCGCGGCGGGGCCCGGATCGCGTACGGCTCCGATCTCCTCGGTGGCATGCACCGCCATCAGAACGAGGAGTTCCGGATCCGTTCGGAGGTGCAGAAGCCGCTCGACGTCATCCGGTCCGCGACGTCGGTCGCCGCAGAACTCCTCGGGATGAGCGGGGAGATCGGGACGCTCGCTGCCGGGGCCCGCGCCGATCTGCTGGTCCTCGACAGCGATCCGCTCGCCGACATCGCGGCGCTGGCCGACCCTGCGCGGCATCAGGTCGCCGTCGTACAGGGCGGGCGTCCGGTCCGGTAGCGAGTCGCCCGGTCCAGTAGCGCAGAGAGCCGCGGGGGCCGGCCGCGCACACCGGCCGGCCCCCGCGCGCCACGTGTCACACCCCGGCGACCAGCTCAAGACCCTCGGCCACGACGCGGCCGTCGTGCAGCACCGTGCGGTCCTTGCCCCGGTCCATGACCGCGCTGGACGGGGTCTCGCCGTCGACCAGGACGAGGTCCGCGCGGTCGCCCACCGCGAGGCCCGGGCGGTCGGTGACACCGGAGAGGCGCGGCACGTCGTGACTCATGATGGAGGCGCCGCCCATCGTCGCCACCGCCAGGGCCATCTCGATGTGGTCGTCGCGGCGGAAGTTGTTGGTGAACGCCAACTGCCAGGTGCGGTCGAGGAGATCGCAGTTGCCGTACGGGCTCCAGTAGTCGCGCTGTCCGTCCTCGCCGAGGCCGACGCGGACGCCCGCCTCGGTGAGGTCGACGAGCGAGAGGTGGCCGCGCCCGGCGGGGGCGACCGTCGCCATGGCGATGTCCAGCTCCGCGAACTCGTCGATGAGGCGGCGGCTGGTGGACTCGTTCACGGAGCCGAGCTCGTAGGCGTGCGACATCGTCACCTTGCCCTGCATGCCAAGGGCGCGGACCCGCTCCAGGATCAAGTCCGTGGAGAACACGCCGAGTTCACCGGGCTCGTGCAGGTGGATGTCGACCTCGACCTGGTACTTCTCGGCGAGCCCGAAGACGACGTCGAGGTGGCCCTTGGGGTCGCGGTCAAGCGTGCACGGGTCGATGCCGCCCATGACGTCCGCACCGGCCTTGAGCGAAGCCTCCAGGTACTGCTCGGTCCCCGGCTCGCGCAGGATGCCGGCCTGCGGGAACGTCATGATCTGGACGTCGGCGAGGTGCCCGTGCTTCTCCTTGGCCGCGACCACGGCCTCGAACTTCTCCAGCTTGCAGTCGACATCGACCTGCGCGTACGAACGCACCCGCGTCGTGCCGCGCGCGATCATGCGCTCCAGCGTGCCGGCCACCCGCTCGTTCAGCGGGACCTCGGCGTCGCGCCAGTTCTCGCGGTCGTTCATCGTCATCGTCCACACGCCGGGGCCTCCGGTGTGCGGGCGGAACGGCAGGCCGATGCGGGTGGAGTCCAGGTGGACGTGCACATCACTGAAGGAGGGGAAGAGGAGCCGGCCGCGGCCCTCGACGACGTCCCCGACGACGGGCTCGGCCTGCGGGTCGTGCGGGCGGATCGCGGCGATGCGGGCGCCGTCGAGCTGTACGTCACTGCGCTCGCCGCCCCAGGGGCGGACGTCACGGATGAGCATGTGGTGCGACTTCTTTCTGTTCGGTGATGCCAAAAGTGGGGGTCGTGGGGGTGGTGTGTGTGCGGCTCGGTCAGTGGGTCACGAGGGACCTGTCCGCGAAGTGGCATGCGGGGCCCTCGGCACCCGCCATGGGTGGCAACTCGCCCGCGCACCGCGCCTGTTCGGCCTCGTCAAGGGTCGGCCGCAGCGGGCACCGCGTACGGAACACGCAGCCGGAGGGTGGGTCCGCGGGGGTGGGCAGGTCGCCGCTGAGGCGGATCCTGCGGCTTCGGTCGGCGTCCGGGTCCGGCTGCGGGACGGCCGAGAGAAGGGCACGGGTGTAGGGGTGGCGCGGGTCGTCGAAGACCTCCCGCGTCGGCCCGCTCTCCATGATCTTGCCCAGGTACATCACGGCGACCCGCTCCGCGAAGTGCCGTACGACGGACAGGTCATGGGCGATGAAGACGTACGAGACACCGGTGTCGGCCTGGATGTCCTGGAGGAGGTTGACCACCTGCGCCTGCACGGAGACGTCGAGGGCCGAGACGGGTTCGTCGCAGATGATGAGGCGGGGTTCGAGGGCGAGGGCGCGCGCGATGCCCACGCGCTGCTTCTGGCCGCCGGAGAACTCGTGCGGGAACCGGTTGTAGTGGTCGGGGCGCAGGCCGACGCGGTCCATCAGCTCGCGCACCCGCGCCTTGACGCCGCCGGGCGGGTTGATGCCCTGGGCGTGCAGCGGGGCGGCGATGGCGCTGCCGACGGACTGGCGGGGGTTGAGGGAGGAGGACGGGTTCTGGAACACCATCTGGACCTGCCGCCGGTACTCCTGGGCCTCGGCCCGGTTCAGCGAGCCGAGGTCCCGGCCGTCGAGGCGGATGGTCCCCGCCGTGGGGTCGAGGAGGCGCATCAACAACCTCCCGGTGGTGGACTTTCCGCAGCCCGACTCGCCGACCAGGCCGAGCGTCTGCCCGGACCCGACGGAGAAGCTCACACCGTCGACGGCCTTGACCGGCGCGCCGCCCCGGCCGAGCAGTCCGCCCCGCCCCGGAAAGTGCTTGGTCAGCCCCTCGGCCTCGAGCAGCGGGGTCCCGGAAGAGGGCGGGGTGTCGGCAGAGGGCGGGGTCCCGGCAGAGGATGGGGTCTCGGCAGAGGGCGGGGTCTCGGGAGAGGTTGATGTCATCGCGCGGCCTCCTCGGCGGTGGCGAGGTTCTCCTGGTGGCACCGGGAGGGGTGATCGGCGCCGGTGCTCGCGAGGAACACGGGACGCTCGCTGCGGCACAGGTCGCCCGGCACGAGGTGGGTCTGCGGGCAGCGGTCCGCGAAGAGACACCCGGTGGGCAGCGCGGTGAGCGACGGCGGGAACCCGGGGATGGGGCGCAGCCGCTCGCCGTCGTCGCCGAGTGTCGGCATGGAGGCGAGCAGGCCCTGCGTGTACGGGTGGCGCGGGTCGCGGAACAGTTCGCGCACGCTCCCCCGCTCCACGCACTGCCCGCCGTACATCACGGCGACATGGTCGCAGACCTCGGCGACGACACCGAGGTCATGGGTGACCATGACGATGGCGGTGCCGGTCTCCTGCTGGAGTTCGCCGAGCAGGTCGAGGATCTGCGCCTGGACGGTGACGTCGAGGGCGGTGGTCGGTTCGTCGGCGATGAGGAGTTCGGGCTCGCAGACGAGAGCCATGGCGATCATCGCGCGCTGGCGCATGCCGCCGGAGAACTCGTGCGGGTACGCGCGGGCCCGTCGCTTCGGGTCGGGGATGCCGACGCGGCCCAGCATGTCCACGGCGACCGTGAGCGCGGCCCGCTTCGACACCTTGTTGTGGACCCGGTACGCCTCGGCGATCTGGTCGCCGACCGCGTGGAAGGGGTGCATCGCGGAGAGCGGGTCCTGGAAGATCATGGCGATCTTCTTGCCGCGCCAGGCCCGCATCCGCTGCTCGGACAGCGTGTTGAGGTCGGTGCCGTCGAGCACGATCTCGCCGCCGACCCGGGCGCGGGTCTCCTTGAGCAGGCCCATCAGGGCCTGGCTCGTGACGGTCTTGCCGGATCCTGACTCGCCGACGAGGCCGACGGTCTCGCCCTTGGCGAGGCTGAGGTCCATGCCGTTGACGGCGTGCACGAGCCCGTCGTCGGTGGGGAACGCGACGTGCAGATCCCTGATCTGCAGCAGCGGTTCGCCCGAGGAAGAGCCCGAGGAAGAACCGGAAGAAGAACCGGAGGAAGAAGTGGTCATCAGGCGGCCCTCACTCGCGGGTCGATGACGGCGTAGAAGGCGTCGACGACGACATTGGCGACGATGATGAAGAAGGCGGCGAGCAGCGTGATCGCCATGGTCACGGGCAGATCGCCGGCCTGCGCGGCGCGGACGGCGGTGAAGCCGACGCCGGGCACGGAGAAGATCTGCTCCGTGAGCACGGCGCCGCCGAGCAGCAGCCCGATGTCGAGGCCCAGCATGGTGACGACCGGGGTCAGTCCGGCGCGGGCGCCGTGCCGCACGACCATGGCCGCCTTCGACAGGCCCTTGGAGCGGGCGGTGCGCATGAAGTCCTCGCCGAAGGTCTCCAGCATGGAACTGCGGGTGACGCGGATGTACTGGGCGCTGAACAGCACCGCCAACGCGACCCACGGCAGCAGGTAGTTGAGGAACCAGCCGTCGAAGCCGGCCGGGCCGAACGGTGAGGTGATGGCGTTGGTGGTGAACGGCAGCACGTCGAAGGTCGACACGAAGACGAGCAGCAGGAGCAGTCCGGTGACGGGGATCGGCAGCGAGACCCCGATGGACGCGGCGCCGACGATCAGCTTGTCGGTGAGCTTGTTCTTGCGCAGCGCGGCGAGCGTGCCGAGGGTGACTCCGGCGACGGTCCACAGCACGATGGCGCCGACGGCGACCGACACCGTGTACGGCAGTGCGCGCTCCAGGACGGCGGCGACGTCCTCGTTCGTCTGGAAGGACTTTCCGAGGCAGGGCCACTGGCAGAGCGTCTCGGCGCCGGGCGCGCCGATCATCCGGCCGTGGAACAGGCCCGACATGTAGTTCACGTACTGGGTGAGGAACGGCTTGTCCATGCCGAGGGCGACCCGCGCCTCGGCGACGCGTTCGGGGGTGCACTCCTGGCCGCACGCGGCGGCCGCCGGGTCGGCGGGCCCGAACTGGAAAAGGGTGAAGGTGACGAAGCTGATGACGATCAGCAGAACGACGGTGGCGCCCAGGCGCCGCGTCAGGAAGGCGAGCATCTCAGGTCACCCCTTTCCCGGGCCGGACGCGACGGAGACGGTCGACAGGTCGATGCCTCCGAAGAAGTAGCCGACCTGCGCACCCCGGATGTCGGAGCCGACGACGCTGCGCGTCACGTTCCTGATCAGCGGGACGAGCGGATAGTCCTGCATGGCGCGGTCGAAGAGCGTCGACCACTTGCGGCCCAGCTCCTCGCTCGTACCGTTCTCACCGCGCAGCGCGTACATGGCCTTGGAGATCTCCGGGTCGTGGTAGCGGGGGATGTTGGAGAAGCCGAAGGTCTTGCCGTCGACGCTCGGGCCCAGGTTGGGGTCGATGGTGGTGCGCACCGAGCCGCTGTCGGCGCCGCCGCACCAGCCGCTGCGGGCGAGGTCCGGCATCGCCTTGCCCGCGAGGGTGGTGAAGTAGTTCGCGGCGGGGATGGGGCGCAGTTCGAGGTCGATGCCGAGCTGCCTGAGGTTCTCCTGGAGCGAGGTGCCCATGTTCTTGAAGCGGGGTGTCGCGTCCGCGTAGCCGTAGACGAGCTTCTTCGGGTACGAGCGCCCCTTGAGCAGCTTCTTCGCCTCGTCCAGCTTGGGCTGGCCCGTCGGGTCGAGGTCGGTGTGCTGCTTTACGTAGCCGCGCTGTTGGGGGTTGATGTACGACTGGGTGAGCTTGCCGAAGCGGGCGCCGCCGTACTGGAGCTGGATGGCCTTGCGGTCGATGGCGAGCGCGAGGGCCTTGCGGACGACCGGGTCCTTGATGGTCTCGGTGTTGAAGTCGAGGACGTCGGTGCAGCCGATGATCCCAGAGGCGGTGCGCCGGGCGATGCTCGGCTGGTCGAGCTTGGCCGCGTCCGACGCCTGGAGCCCGCCCGCGCTGTCGAGGGTGATGGCCGTGGGATCGGAGTCCGCGAGGAGCTGCTGGCTGATGGTGGACTGCGCGGTGGAGAGGCTGAAGGTGAACGTCTGAGGCAGGGCGCTGCGGTTCGGGTCGGTGGCCGGGTCCCAGTGCTTGTTGCGGACGAGCTTCATGGCGCGCCCGCGCTGGTACGACTCGATCTTGTACGGGCCCGTGGACACCGGGTGGTTGGTGTAGTCGAGCTTGGTGTCCTTGGCGCGCGGCACCGGTGCGGTGTTGGAGCGGGAGACCAGGGCGGGGAACTCGGCGAACGGCTGCTTCAGCTTGAAGACGACGGTGCGGTCGTCGGGTGTTTCGATGCCCTTGAAGTCCCCGGCCGCCCCCTTGGCGTAAGGGCCCTTGTAGCCGTCGTCGGAGAGGGCGGCGTTCAGTTCCTGCGGCGCCTGGGTGTAGACGTCGCGGGCGTAGGTGCGCTCGACGCCGTACTTCACGTCCTTGGCCGTGATGGGCCTGCCGTCCTCGAACTTCAGCCCCTTCTTCAGGGTGTAGGTCCAGGTCAGCCCGTCCTTGGAGACCTTGCCGAGGTCGGTGGCGAGGTCGGGGACGACCTTCGGTGGCTTGCCGGCCTCCTCCTTCGCCATGGTGAGCGTGCGGTAGTAGAGCTGGCCCACGTTGGCGGTCTGGACGTAGTTGCTGTTGCCGGGGTCGAGGGTCTGGAAGTCGGTGGACATCAGGACGTTGACGTTGCCGCCCTTGGTGGTGTCTCCGTCACCGACCTTGACCGGGTCGAAGGCGTCGGCGGGGGCGCGGGAGCCCGAGCCCGGCGCGGGCTTGGCGCCGCCGCAGGCGGTGAGAGCCATCCCGGCGGTCACCGTCAGGGCGAGAGCCGCCACGGTGCGTCGATTCACTGCTGCTCCTGTTGTTCCTGGCTTGTCCGAACGCGAACGCGGTCAGCCACGGGAGGACTTGGGGTCGAGGGCGTCGCGGACGGCGTCGCCGAGCAGGTTGAAGGCGAGCACCGTGATCACCAGGGCGCCGGCCGGTACGGCGAGGAACCAGGGGTCGGTGAGGTACCAGTTGCCCTGCTGGGCGGCGTTGAGCATCTGGCCCCAGGACGGGGTGGGGTCCTTGACGCCGACGCCGAGGAACGAGAGCGCGGCCTCGGCCGTGATGTTGGTGGGGATCATCATCGTGGCGTAGACGAGGACGACGCCCATCACGTTGGGCACGATCTGCTTGAGGATGATCGAGCGGTGCGAGGCGCCGTAGGCGCGGGCGGCCTCGACGAACTCCTGCTCCCTGATGGACAGCACCTGTCCGCGTACGACGCGGGCGAGATAGGCCCAGCCGAAGAAGCCGAGGATGATCACGAGCGAGGCGATCGGCAGCAGGCTCCCGTCGCCCAGCGCCGTGTCACCGAGCCGGGACTGCAGGATCGGCGTCAGGGAGAGCACGAGCAGCAGGTGCGGGAAGGCAAGGAAGAGGTCCATGACCCGGCTGATCACCATGTCGACCTTGCCGCCGAAGTAGCCGGCCGCGGCGCCGAGGACGGTGCCGAGGACGACGGAGACGACGGTCGCGAGCAGCGCGATGATCAGGGAGACCTGGGCTCCGTGTGCCATGCGCGCGAAGATGTCGCGGCCGAGGCCCGGTTCGAGTCCGAGCCAGTGGTCGCCGGAGGGGTAGCGGTAGTAGGGCAGCGGCAGGCCCGGTGTGCCGTAGTCGTCCAGGACGTCCGGGCTGGTGCTCGTGGTGTACGCGTTCTGGCCCTCGATCGCGGTGAGCAGCGGGGCGAGCACCGCGAAAAGGATCATGAGGATCACCACGGCGAGCGCGGCGAGAGCGATCCGACTGCGGCGGATGCGCAGCCAGGCGGTGCCGATGAGGGAGCGGGCGGCAACGACAGGCGGTGCCGAAATCGGCGTCACCGAGGGTGAGTTGGGCGCGGCTTCACCGTCGGCGCCGGAGGGCGACCGAGCGGGCAGCACTGGGGAATCCGTCACGTCGCGTGATCCATTCGGCGCAAGGGGGAAGGTTGGCGGGACGGTATACCAACTCCACCGGGCGGCGATAGGGGTAACCGCATCTTGGTATACCGACCGCCCGAACTAAGCCGCACCACGGGACATTTCGGCGGCCATCCACGCCCCTCCGACACCCGGATGACACTTCCGCGAGGACCGCCTTCCCCACCCGGTATACCAACCCGTACGATCACCCACGTCCGCAACACCCCCACCCCAGGAGGCACTTATGCGCACCCGCTGGCGCGCCCGACACGTCCTCGCCCACCAGGACGGCGGCCACGCGCTGCTGCGGGACGGCGAGGTGGTGTGGCAGGACGACACCGTGATCTACGTCGGACCGCGGTACGAGGGCGAGGTCGACGAGGAGCGCGACCTGGGCCAGTCCCTGGTCATGCCGGGCCTCATCGACCTCGACGCGCTCACCGACGTCGACCACCTCGTCCTCGACTCCTGGGCCGGGCCCGAGCGGGGCAAGGGACTGCAGTGGTCCCTCGACTACTTCACCCACCGCCGCCACGACGTGTTCACCCCGCAGGAGCGGGCCACCATCCGCGAGTACGCGCTCGCCCAGCTCGCCCTGCACGGCATCACCACCTTCATGCCGATCGCCTCCGAGGTGCACAGCCGCTGGGCGGAGCCCTACGAAGAACTGGTCGACATGGCGGAGACCGCGCGCCGCATCGGCCTGCGCGGCTACCTCGGCCCGGCCTACCGCTCCGGGGTCAACGTCGTCCTGCCGGACGGCACCCGCGATGTGGCCTTCGACGAGGAGGAGGGCCGCACTGGACTGCGCGACGCCGTCCGCTTCCTGGACCACCTCGACGAGCTGGACGACCCCCTGCTCACCGGCGTCCTGCTCCCCTGCCGCATCGAGACGCTCACCGAGGAGCTGCTCGTCGAGACGGCCCGGATCTCGCGCGAGCGCGGGACCCTGATCCGGCTGCACGCGCTCCAGGGCCTGGCCGAACGCGAGATCATCCAGCGCCGGCACGACGGCCTGACGCCGCTCGAACTCCTCGACAAGCACGGCCTGTTGGGCCCGAACCTGCTCATCCCGCACACGGTGCTGCTCGACCGGCACCCCGCCGTCCACGGCGAGGACCGCGGCGACCTGGCGCTGCTCGCCGCGAGCGGCATCTCGGTGATCCACTGCCCGCAGACGTCGCTGCGCTACAGCGAGATGCTGCACTCGTTCCGCGCCTACCGCGAGGCCGGCGTCAACCTCTGCCTGGGCACGGACTCCTTCCCGCCGGACCTGATCCGCGGCATGGACGTCGGCGTCCACCTGGCGAAGATCGCCGAGGGGCGCACGGACGCCGCGCCCGCCGAGCACTACGTGAAGGCGGCCACGCTGGGCGGGGCCCGCGCGCTCGGCCGCGAGGACCTGGGCCGGATCGCCGTCGGCGCCCAGGCGGACCTCGTCGCGTTCTCCCTCGACGACATCCGCGACGGTGTCATGGACGACCCGGTCCGTACGTTCCTGCTCAACGGCACGGCCCGGCAGGCCACGAACTCGGTCGTCGCGGGCAACCCGGTCCTGGTCGACGGCGCGCTGCCCGGCACGGATCTGCCGCAACTGGCGCGCAGCGCCCAGGCCTTGTTCGAGAAGATGCGCGCGGCCTACAGCGAACGCGACACCGAGCGCCGGGACACGGCGGCGCTCTTCCCGCCGACGTTCCCCGCGTTCCGCGCGCCCGGCTCCGCCGCGCCCGAGAGCGAGTCGCCCGCGTGACACTCACCGCAGAACGCGCCGGAACCGGGACCAGAACCGGAGCTGGAACCGGAGCCGGGACCGCCTCGCAGGTGGAGCGCACCGAGGAGCTGATCCGGGCCGGTATCCACTCCGGCGCGTACCCGCCCGACTCGCGGCTGCGGGAGCGCGAGCTGGCGGAGGCTCTCGGTGTCTCGCGGGTCCCGGTCCGCGAGGCGTTGATGCGGCTCGCGGCCGAGGGCCTCGTCGAGCTGGAGCCGCGCCGGGGCGCCCGCGTGCGCCGCCTGACCCTCCGGGACGTCAAGGAACTCTTCGATCTGCGCCTCAGCCTGGAGGTGTTCGCGGCGCGCCGGGCGGCCGAGATCGTCGCGGACGGCGGCGGCCACGAGGGCCTGCGGGCCGTGATGGACGAGGCCGACGCGGCGACCCGGAGCGAGGACCAGGCCGGTATCGCTGCCGCGAACACGGCCTTCCACGCCGAGCTGATCACGATGACGGGCAACCGGCTGCTCCAGTCCTCGTTCCAGCGCTCGCTCGGCCTGATGCACTGGCTGTTCCGGCTCACGGCCACCGAGCACGGCGCCGCGCAGCACCGCACCGAGCACGACCAGATCTGCCGGGCGATCGGCGACGGCCGCCCCCGTCTCGCCGAGGCGCTCACCTACGCGCACATCGACATCCGACGGGAGCCGGTGCTGCGGGCGTTGGCGAGGGTGCTGCCCGCGGAGTAGGGCCTGTCGTTCGGATCAGGCGATCAGGCCCTGGCCCGGGACGTGCCTCTACCTACCCGGCCTGCGCCCCGTTAGCATGTTCGAACTGCGACGATCATCCAGATCGTCGCAGTTGCCCGCAGCCGGAACCAAGCCACCAAGTCGGACAATTGAAGACCACACCACCTCCCCTGTCCCTGCCGCACCAGCGCGGCGCCGAGCGCCGGCCGCCCGCCTGGCGGCAACCGCGCACCCTCCTGTGGATCGCGGCCGGCCTGGCGACGCTCGGCTTCCACATCGCCCTGGAGTTCGTGGCTCGCCGCTACGGGCAGCCGGGGCCGATCACCGTAGAGGCCCAAGAGGTGATCTTCGCGCCGCACTCGGGCCCGCTGCTGTACGGCGGCCTGGCGCTGACGATGGTGGTGCTCACCTGGCGGCAGCGGCTGATCGCGGCCTGCGCGGCGGTCGGCATCGACATCGTGTTCTGGCTCGTGCGGCTGATCGTCGGCGCCGACATGAACTTCGGCAACGGCGCGCTGTGGGTGATCCTGGGCGTCGCGGTCCTCGGCCTCGCCCGCCGCACCGGCCAGGAGAGATCGGTCCTCCTCAAGGGCTCGGGCCTCGGCCTTCTTCTGGTCTTCGGCCACAAGACGGGCGACACCTGGCTCCTCATCACGTCCAAGACCCGCCCGACGGTGCTCGATCAGTACGTGGCCACCGCCGATCACGCCCTCGCCAACCCCTCGTGGCTGGTCGGTCACCTCGTCGAGACCACCTCACCGATCAGCAGCGGCCTCCTCACCGTCGTCTACGGTCAACTCCCCATGGCCGCCGCCCTCGTCGGCCTGTACCAGCTGCGCCACGTGGCGGCGGAACGCCGTTTCCCCGCCCACCACTTGGTGCGCACCTTCCTGGCCATCGGCCTCCTCGGACCGGCCATCTACATGATCTTCCCGGTCGTCGGCCCGCTGTACGCCTTCGGCCACGACGGCGGCCACTGGGCGGTGGCCGACATCTGGCCGAACACCCTCCCGGCGATCGGCGCCCCGCACCCCTTCCCGTTCGACGAGATCACCCCGCGCAACTGCATGCCCAGCCTGCACACCGCGTGGGCCATCTCGCTCTTCATCCACACCCGCGAGGGCTCCCGCGCCATGCGCTGGGCGGGCACCTTCTGGCTGGTCGGGACCCTCACCGCGACCCTGGGCTTCGGCTACCACTACGGCGTGGACCTGCTCGCCGGGACGGTCTTCGCCCTGTCCATCGAGGCGTCGATGCGCGCCTTCTCCCGCGGCTGGGACCGCCGGGCCACGCTGATGGCGAGCTACGGGGCGGCCGTCCTCACGATGCTGCTCGTGTCCTACCGCTACCTCCCGACGCACATGGCCGCACACCCCTGGGCGTTCGGCCCGCTGCTGCTCGTGCTGACGGGCTCCGTGGTCCTCCTCTACGTACGGACGACGAGACAGTGGAGCGCGCAGGCCACGCCGCCGCCTCCGCCGTCGCCCCTGCCGAAGGCGGGCACGGCGGACCCTCAACCGGAGCTCGCGTAGCGGCTGTTCAGGGTGCGGCACGTCGGCGACGTACGTGCCGCCCTCTCCGCCGCGTGAGGCCGGCCCACGGCCTCACGCACCCGCGCAGCGCCCGCGCAGCACCTCGACCCCGTCGCCCTTCAGGTCGTCGCAGAGGGCCGCGCGTCCCGTCATCGCCATCACCAGGGCCACGGTGCTCCCGGTGACCAGTGGCCCGGTGCCGGTCGCGAAGGGGCCGTCGGTGGCGACGAGTTCGAGCCCGCCGATGCGCCCCTTCGCCAGCACCACCTGGTCCGTGCCCCGGTAGTACTCGGCGACCCTCGTCACCGTCTCGACCGGATAGTCGCGGCGGATCCCCAGGGGCCGCCGGATGTCCTCCCCGTGCACGAGCGTCTCCCCCAGCATGGCGATCACGGGCAGGGGAGGCTTCGTCGTGCTGGTGACGATGCTCCGGAACCGCTCCAGCGTCTCGGCGGGGCTCGCGCCCAACTGCTCGGCCAGCCGCACGGCCACCTGCTTGTCGAAGTCGAACCGGCAGCGGATCACACCGGCCAGCCACCGCACCGCGTTGAGGCTCGCACCCGCCGTGAGATGCGCCAGCACCTCACGGACGCTGAGCCCGGCGCACAGCGAGGGCGTCGCCCACTGGGCAGTCGTCGTCGCGTCGAGGTCGGCGGCGAGCGCGGCGCGTTCCTGATGGATCAGGCTCCAGACCGGATCGGCAGTGTCGGCCATGGGAAAGGTCTCCTGTCACGGGCGGGAGGGGCGGTACTCGGCACGCGGTACTCGGCAGGCGGTGCCCACGGTACGGTGCCACGGGTGGAGCAGCGGCGACCGACCCACGGCCGCTGCCGGGAGGGAAACATGTCGGGAGAGATCTCGCCTGCCGGGAGCGACTCCGGTGCCGGCCCGTCGTCGCCCGAGCTGCGGGCCTCGCACGCCGACCGGGACCGGATCGTGGACGTGCTGCGCGTCGCGGCGGGGGACGGCCTGTTGACGGCGGACGAGTTGGACGAGCGGCTCGAGGTCGCCCTGTCGGCGCGGACCTTGGCCGAACTGGTTCCGCTCACCGCCGACTTGCGGCCCTCGGCCGAGGCCAAGGACGTCGTCCGGATCGAGCAGGCGCACTCCGGCGCCATCGAACGCCGGGGGCGCTGGGTGGTGCCGCGAAGGCTGGAACTCGCGGTGACCTTCTGCGCGGTGACGCTCGATTTCACCGACGCCGTGCTCACCCACGACACGTTGGTGATCGACTCGTCGATGATCGGGAAGCGACTGACGCTGATCACGAAGCCGGGCATCGTGGTCGACATGGATGCCCTGCAACTGGCGCACTGCAAGGTCAAGCAGCGGCACAGGCCCGGGGATCCGGACGTGCCTGTCACCCTGCGCGTCGAGCTCGTCGGCCACAAGACCCACGGCAGCGTGGTGGTCCGTCCCCCACGCCGGACATTCGGGCAGTGGCTCAGAAACAAGAAGTGACGCGCACGGCGCCGGTACCCTCCAGCCATGTCCGAACCCACCGTGGCGCGCTTCTACGACGAACTGGCCGACGACTACCACCTGATCTACCCGGACTGGGACGCGAGCGCCCGGCGGCAGGGCGCGGCCCTGGACGCTGTGATCGGCCGGGAGGGCGCCGCGGTACTCGACTGCTCCTGCGGCATCGGCACGCAGGCCATCGGCCTGGCCCTGCACGGACACCGCGTCACCGGGACCGACATCAGCCCTCGCGCCACGGCCCGCGCCGCCCGTGAGGCCGCGAGCCGGGGGCTGCCACTGCACACGGCCGCCGCCGACATGCGGCAACTCCCCTTCACCGACGGCCGGTTCGACGTCGTCGTGTGCGCCGACAACGCGCTGCCGCACCTGCTCACCGAGCAGGACGTACGCACCGGCCTCACCGAGATGCGCCGCGTGCTGCGCCCCGGCGGACTGCTGCTGGCCAGCACGCGCCCGTACGAGGACCTGCTGCGCGAGCATCCCGCGTCGATGCCTCCGCAGGTCCACCGCTCCGAGGAGGGGCGGACGGTCACCTTTCAGCTCTGGCACTGGCAGGACGACGGCGAGCACTACGACTTGGAGCACTTCCAGCTCCTCCCGGACGCGGGGGAAGACTGGCGGGTCCGGGTGCGCCGGACCTCCTACTGGGCGCTCGGTCAGGAGCGGCTTGCCGGGCTCGCGGCGGAGGCCGGGTTCGTCGACCGCGCATGGCGAGCGCCGGAGGAAACCGGCTTCTTCCAACCGCTGTTCGTGGCCCGCGCCGGTGTGTAGGACCTTCCTCGCCCGGTGAGGACCGGACTGACGTCAGCCAGTGAAGACCAGGCCGATGTCAGCCGGTGAAGACCAGGCTCACGTTGTGCCCGCCGAACCCGAACGAGTTGGCCAGCGCCGCCGACCACTGCCCGGAGCGCCGCTCACCGGAGACCACGTCCAGGTCCACGCGCGGGTCGAGTGTGTCGAGGTTGCGCGTGGCCGGCAACGCCCCGTCCCTGAGCGCGAACAACGCGGCCATGGCGCCCACCGTCCCGGACGCTCCCAGCATGTGACCGGTCATCGACTTGGTCGCCGTGACCGCGGCGTGCCTGCCGATCGTGCGGCCGATCGCCTCGGCCTCCGCCACGTCACCGGACTCCGTGGACGTGGCGTGGGCGTGCACGACCCCGATGTCCGCCGGAGGCACGTCGGCGTCGCGCAGCGCCAGTTCCATGGCGAAGGACTGGCCGTCCGCGTCGGATGCCGTGATGTGGTCGGCGCTCGAACTCACGGCGCTGCCGGCCAGCGTGCCGTGGACGCGTGCGCCTCGGGCCCGCGCGAACTCGGGGCGTTCGAGCACCATCATCCCCGCGCCCTCGCCCATGACGAACCCGGACCGCTCGACGTCGAACGGGCGGGACACCACCTCCGGGTCGTCGGACCGCGTCGACAGGGCCTTCATCTGGGCGAACGCCGCGAGGGTGAAGGGGTGCAGGCACGCCTCCACACCACCGGCGACCACCACGTCCGCCCGCCCGGCGCGGATCAGGTCCTGCCCCATGGCGAGGGCCTCCGCCCCGGACGCGCACGCGCTCACCGGGGTCCTGGCGCCGCCCTTCGCACCCAGGTCCATGCTCACCCAGGCCGCGGGACCGTTCGGCATCAGCATGGGGACGGTGAAGGGTGAAAGTCGGCGGATCCCGGAGGCTTCGAAGATGTCGTCCTGCCCCAGTGTGGTGAGCACACCGCCGGTCCCGGTGCCGATGACGACGGCGAGCCGCTCCGGCTCGACCTGCGGGGCGCCGGCGTCCTGCCATGCCTCGCGCACGCTGAGGAGGGCCATCTGCTCACCGCGGTCCAGCTTCCTGGCCTCGGGCCGCGGAAGCAGCGACGCCGGGTCCACGGTGAGCCCGGCCGCGACGCCCACGGGCAGCTCCGCGGCCCACTCCTCCTCCAGGAGCCGCACCCCCGACGTGCCGTCCAACAGCCCCGCCCACGTCGTCGGCGCATCGGCTCCCAGCGGCGTCATCGCGCCGACGCCCGTCACCTGCACATGACCGTTCCCAGTCACCCGAGCCTCCTTGCATTGTTCAGATGCTACATAGCTGTCGATCTGACCTGCCTGCGATCCTGCCAGCCAGCAGCAGGTCCATCAGGCGAGGAGTCGACCGATTCCGCCGCGAGACATTGTCGGGTCCTGACAAGTACCTCCCTGCCTGCTCACACCGTCCCGCGCACCCACCCCCGCCACCCGACCCCTTGATTTCCCAGATCGTACGTGCTCGGATTATCTCGGCAGGCGGGTTCGCAAGAACCCCCGGTGGCGCCCCCGTACGGCGTCCGCCGCGGTGATCCCGCATGCCCTCGCACCCTCCGCACCACCCGCACGTGCCCAGTACGTCCGCGCTCGTCTCCCGGAGGAACACCCGATGTTCGACTTCTCGTCCGTCGACGTCCTCGACGCCTTCACCCGTGAACTGCAGCTGTGCAAGGTCCGCGAGGGAGAGCACGTCGTCGTGCTCTCCGAGCCCGGCAGCCGTGGTGACTACGTCGCCGCCGCGTTCGGGGCCGCGAAGAGCCTCGGCGCCCACGTCGTGTCCGCCACGGTGCCCGGCGGCAGCCCGGCCCCGCTGCCCAGCACCCACACGGGCGCAGGACCCGGCCTCGTATCCGTCCTCAACGACACGGCCGCGCAAGAGCTGTTGAAGGCGGCCGACCTGGTCGTGGACCTGACCCGCGAGGGCTTCATCCACGCCCCGCTGCAGCAGGACATCCTCAAGACCGGCACCCGCATCATCTTCGTCTGCGACGCCCCCGACGTCCTCATCCGCAACCTGCCGAACGAGCAGGACAAGGTGCGCGTCCAGGAGGGCGTGGACCGGGTCCGTACCTCCTCCGTCATGCGCGTGACCTCCGAGGCCGGCACGGACCTGACGGTCCAACTGGCCGATTCCCACCCGGAGTTCCAGACCGGCTTCGCCGACGACCCGGGCCGCTGGGACCACTGGCCGAGCACCATGGTGCTGTGCTGGCCGGAGATCTCCGACGGGCGGATCGTGCTCGCCGAGGGCGACATCCTGCTGCCGTTCAAGGAGTACGTCCAGCGTCCCGTCACGCTCCATGTCTCGGGCGGTCACATCCAGGAGGTCACCGGCGGCGCCGAGGCCAAGCTGCTGAACACCTTCTTCGAGGACTCGCACGACAAGTGGGCCCGCAGCCTCTCCCACATGGGCTGGGGCCTGATGAAGTCCGCCGACTGGTTCGCCACCGCGATGTACGGCAAGGACGAGTTGATGGGCATGGACGCCCGCGCCTTCGCCGGCAACTTCCTCTGGTCCACGGGTCCGCACCCGCACCTCCAGCGCGATTCCTACGCCCACCTCGACATCGCGATGCGCGGCTGCACGGTCAGCCTTGACGGCACGGACGTCGTCACCGGCGGACACCTCGTCGAAGGCTGAGCCCGGTCCCCCACCCCAACGCAGCATCCCTGGAGGAGTCTTGCCTCTCAGCCAGTCCTACGAAGTCACCGTCGTCGGCGGCGGTCTCGGCGGCCTCACCGCCGCCCTGGCCCTGCGCCACAAGGGACTGCGCGTCACCGTCCTCGAACAGGCCGCCGAACTCGGCGAGGTGGGCGCCGGCATCCAGACCGCGCCGAACGCCAGCCGGGTCCTGATGCGGCTCGGCCTGCGCAAGCAGCTCGAGGCCATCCGCACCGAGCCGCAGGACCAGGTGCGCCGCCGCTGGCAGGACGGCAGCATCATCGGGCTCACCCCGCTCGGCCGCCGTGTCCAGGAGGAGTTCAACGCCCCCTACTGGCACTACCACCGCGCCGATCTGCACCGCACCATCCTCGACGCGTGCACCGACCCGCTGGGCCCCGGGCCCGCCGTCGAGATCGTCACCGGGGCGCGCGTCGTGGAACTCGACCGTACGTCCCCGGACCGTCCCGTCGCGGTCACCGACGACGGCGTCCGGCACGAGGCCGATGTCCTGGTCGGCGCCGACGGCATCCACTCCCGCGTACGCGACCTCATCGGCGCGGAGGACACGCTGGTTTTCTCCGGCGACATGGCCTTCCGCACGCTGATACCCGGCGAGCTGCTGCACGCCGACCCGGCCACCCGCTTCCTCTTCGACCGCTACCAGAGCACCATCTGGTACGGGCCCGGGCGCCATCTCGTCCACTACCTGATCCGCGGCGGCGAGTGGCTCAACATCGTCGGCTGCGTCCCGTGGAAGGACGAGTACGGCGAGAAGACCACCTTCTCCGGCACCACCGAGATGCTCGTCGACGCCTACGCGGAGTGGGACGACCGCGCGCCGGCCATGCTCGCCAAGGCCAAGGGCGACATCACCTGCTTCCCGCTCTACCACCGCCGCCGCGACCCGAACTGGGTCGACGGCCGCGTGGCCCTCCTCGGCGACGCCTGCCACGCGATGCTCCCCTACCAGGCGCAGGGTGCCTCGCAGGCCATGGAGGACGGGGCCGTACTCGCCGAGGAGTTGGGCGCGGTGACCCGCGAGGGGATCCCCGGCGCGTTGCAGCGGTACGTCAACCGCCGCGCCCGGCACGCCGGGATGGTGCAGCAGGCCTCGCTGCGCAACCAGGTCTTCTACCGCTTCCCCGACGGCCCGGAGCAGCAGGCCCGCGACGCCAAGCTCGGCGAGCGCTACGACGGCGAGTCCGACGTGTCCTACGACTGGCTGTGGCGCGGCACCCCGCTGGACACCTCCGACGACGAGTCCTTCGCCTACCGCCACCACCACTGAGCCGATTCCACCGGCCAGATCCCGCGCCCTGGAGGTCCCGTGCCCACCCCGTACGACCCCGCCACCGACCGCGTGTACGAACGCGCCGGATTCGGCGCCGCCGTCGCCCGCGGCCACCGTCCCGCCCTGATCGTGGTCGACCTGACGCGCGGCTTCACCGAGCCGGGCTTCGCCACCGGCAGCGATCTGACCGCCCCCGTCGAGGCCACGGCGGAGCTGGTGCGCGCGGCCCGCGCCGGCGGCGTACCCGTGGTGTGGACGGTCATCGCCTACACGGCCGCCGAGGCCGAGGGCGACGCGGTCACCTGGCTCGCCAAGGCCCCCGGCATGCGGGCGCTGCGCGAGGGTGGCGAGGCCGTCGCCCTCGACCCCCGGCTGCCGTACGAGGAGGGGGACCAGTTCATCGTGAAGAAGGGCGCGTCGGCGTTCTTCGGCACCGCTCTGGCCTCCCTGCTCACCGGCCTCGGGTGCGACACGGCGGTCGTCTGCGGCGCCACCACGAGCGGCTGTGTGCGGGCCACGGCGGTGGACGCGGTGCAGCACGGCTGGCCGGTCCTCGTACCCGCCGAGGCCTGCGGCGACCGGGCCGCGGGGCCGCACGAGGCGGCGCTCTTCGACATCCAGGCCAAGTACGGGGATGTCGTGGGCCACGAGGACATGGTGAAGTACCTGACGACGAAGGGGGTTTGAGATCATGAACGCGTCTTCCGGAGCCGCACAAGATGCCGGACAGGATGCCGCTCAGGACCGCGAGGCCCGACGGCCGGAGCGTTACCTGACGCAGCCCGGCCTCGCGGACCTCGCCGACATCCCGGCCGTCAGCCGCTGGGCCCGCAGCGGGGACGTGCGGCTGCACGTGCTGGACTACGGCGGCGACGGCGTCCCCCTGCTGATCCTGCCCGGCATCACCAGCCCGGCGATCACCATGGACTTCGTCGCCCGTGAACTGACGGACCTGGCAAGGCCGTTGGTCCTCGACATCCGCGGCCGCGGCCTCAGCGACGACGCGGCGGACCACTCGCTCGATGCCCTCGCCGCCGACACGGAAGCCGTGATCGAGCAGCTGGAGCTGGCGGACCCCGTGCTCTTCGGACACTCCATGGGTGCCCGGATCGCCGCCGCCACCGCGGTGCGGGGCCATGTCCCGCTCGGTGGAACGCTGTTGGTGGACCCGCCGATGAGCGGCCCGAGCCGGGGACCGTACCCGACCACGCTCGCGGCGTTCACGCGCCAACTGTCGCAGGCCCGGCGCGGCACGGATGCCGACGAGGTCGGCGGCTTCTGGCCGACGTGGCCGCGCCGGGAGCTGGAGTTGCGGGCCCGCTGGCTCGCCAGTTGCGGCCTGGAGGCGATCGAGCGCGCCCACCAGGGCTTCGAGAGCGAGGACTTCTTCGCCTGGTGGCCCCAGGTGCCGGGCCCCACGACGCTGCTGTACGGGGCCGACAGCCCGGTCGTCACCGCCGAGGGCGCCGCGGAGGCCGCCGCCGCGAACCCGGCGGCGCGCATGGTTCGCATCCCGGCGGCGGGACATATGGTCTTCTGGGACAACCCGGCGACGGCCCTGGACCTGCTGCGCACCGCGCTGCGGCAGACCCTCTCCCCGGAGCCGGAGGCCCACTCGATCCCTCCACACGACAGCGGTGCCATGACCTCGCCCTCCACCCCCAGCCAGGCCGACGATGTCGCCGCGCCCGACGAACTCACCCACGCGCCGGGCTTCCTGGCCCGCCGGCTGTACCAGGCGTACCTCGCCGCGTGGCTGCACGACGTCGACGCGACGCTGACCGGGCCGCAGTTCGCCGTCCTGCAGATCATCGGCGAGAACCCCGGCTGCGACCAGCGCTCCATCGCCGCGCTCGCCGCGCTCGACACCTCGACGATGGCCGACGTCGCCCGGCGCCTGGAGAACCGGGGCCTGCTGTCCCGCGCCCCCTCCCCCGCCGACGCGCGGCGCAAGCTCCTCAACCTCACCGAGGAGGGCCGCGCCACCGTGCACGACGCGAACCTGCGGGCCCGCAAGCTGGACGAGGAGCTACTGCGGCCGATCCCGGCGGAGCAGCGCGCCGACGTCCTGCGGCACCTGGCGGTGCTCGCCGACCACTGGGAGCGGCTCGGTCAGCAGCACTGACCTCCGCCACCGACCCGCCCGAAGAGGACATGCAGGCCCCCGCCCTCATCAAGCATGCCCAAAAACCTGGAGCGAATCATGACAGACCATCACATAGGGATGATCGTCCCCAGCTCGAACCTCACGATGGAGACCGAACTCCCCCGCCTGATGCGGGCGCGCGAGGCCGTCTCCCCGGAGGACCGCTTCGTCTTCCACAGCAGCCGGATGCGCATGAAGCACGTCACCCCCGAAGAGCTGCGGGCGATGAACGCGCAGACGGAGCGCGCGGTCCTGGAGTTGGCCGACGCCCGGCCCGACGTCGTGGCGACGGCCTGCCTCGTCGCCATCATGGCGCAGGGACCCGGCCACCACTGCACGGCCGAGGACGAGATCAAGGACGTGCTGCGCGCCCAGGAGGCGCTGGTCCCCGTGGTCTCCAGCGCCGGCGCGCTGCTCGACGGGATCGCCGCGCTCGGCGCCAAGAAGGTCGCCATCGTCACGCCCTATATGAAGCCGCTGACCCAGAAGGTCGCCGACTACATCGAGGACGCGGGCGTCGAGGTGGTGGACGCGCTGAGCCTGGAGGTGCCGGACAACCTGGCCGTCGCCCGGCTCGACCCGCAGGACCTGCGCGAGCACTCCAAGCGCCTGAAGCTCGGCGACGCGGACGCGCTGGTGCTGTCCGCCTGCGTACAGATGCCGTCCCTGCCGGCGATCCAGCCGGTCGAGGACGAGCTGGGGCTCCCGGTCCTGTCGGCGGCCACCGCCACGGCGTACCGGATCCTGTCCGAGCTGGGCCTGCCGCCGCTGGCGCCGAACGCGGGCCGCCTGCTGGCCGGACCGACCGCGCCGTGAAACCGCCGTGTTAACTCCGTGCACGAACCCTTGCCAAGCAAATTCGTACGTGCTCGGATTACCTCAGTCCGCGCACTGACTGTCTCCCCCGAAGCACCCGCACCGCCCGCTCCCCCGCCTCATCAGCAACTCAGGCACCTCCCGTCGCAGTTCGTCCCCGACACGACCCTGTGGAGCGCACGTGAGAACAGGCGATCAGATCGTTCAGGACCTCCCCTGGAGATGGAACGTCCAGGGAAAGATCTTCATCATCGGAGGTCTCGGCTACCTCTTCGACGCGTACGACATCGCCCTGAACGGCTTCCTCATGCCGCTCCTGGGCCAGCACTTCGACCTGTCCCTCGGTGCCCGAGGGCTCGTCGCCACCGCCAACCTGGTGGGCATGGCCGTCGGCGCCATCGCCTGGGGCGCGGTCGCGGACCGGATCGGCCGCAAGAAGGCGTTCAGTGTCACCCTGCTGATCTTCGCCCTGTTCTCGGTCCTGGGCGCGCTCTCCCCCACGTACCCGGTCTTCCTGCTGCTGCGGTTCCTCGCGGGAGTCGGGCTCGGCGGCTGCATCCCGGTCGACTACGCGCTGGTGGGCGAGTTCTCGCCGCGCAAGTACCGGGGCCGGGTCCTCACCGCGCTCGACGCCTGGTGGCCGGTGGGGGTGACCCTGTGCGGGCTCGTGTCCACGGGCATGCTGTCCCTCGACGGCAACTGGCGCTGGATGCTCGCCACCATGGTGCTGCCCGCGCTGCTGCTGTTCTGGGCGCGCCGCGGCATCCCCGAGTCACCCATCTACCTGACGAAGAAGGGCCGCGAGGCCGAGGCACGGACCGTCATCGACGACCTGGTGGCCCGCACGGGCGCGCCCGTCGAGCCGTACGTCATCCCCGAGCCGGTACCGGACGAGGGTCCGCGCGGGGTGGCCGCGGCCGCCCAACAGCTGCGCAACATCTGGTCGTTCAGCCCGCGCATCACCTCGGCGGCCTGGCTGCTGTTCGCCACCATCATGCTCGTCTACTACGCGGCGCTGAGCTGGATGCCGTCGATCCTCAAGGAGGAGGGGCAGGGTGACACGGCCGCCTTCATGAGCACGACGCTGATGAGCGGCGTGGGCATCATCGGCGTCCTCGTCTCGACGGCCCTGGTCGACCTGGTCGGCCGCAAGTGGCTGATCGGTGTCTCGGCCCCGGTCGCCTCGCTCGCCCTCGTGATCTTCGCGATCGTGCGGGACATGCCGACCGGCTCGGTCATCACCATCGGCGTGTTCGGCTTCCTCGCCCAACTCGCCATCCCCGCCCTGTACGCGTACGTCTCCGAGCTGTACCCGACCGAACTGCGGGCCAGTGGCTTCGGCTGGGCCTCCTCGGTCAGCCGGGCACTCACCGGGTTCGCCCCGCTGTTCTTCGGCTCGGTGCTGTGGCCCCTGCTGGGCCTTCCGTTGACGTTCGCGGTGCTCGGCGCGGCCGTGCTCCTCGCCGTCGGCTGGATGGCCGTGGCGGCGCCGGAGACGAAGGGCCGGGAGCTGGACGACACGGACCACGACGGCGGCGGCCGGCCGTCCCCGCGACAGGAAAACCAGGAAGACCAGGAGAACCATGAAACCAGCCCCCTTCGGCTACCACAGGGCTCGTGACGTCGACGGCGCCACCCGGCTCCTGGCCGAGCTCGGCGATGACGCGAAGGTCATCGCCGGCGGCCAGAGCCTGGTCGCCATGATGAACTTCCGGCTCGCGCGGCCCGGCCACCTGGTCGACATCGGCGGCCTGCGCGAACTCGACGGCATGCACCGGGACACCACGGGTGCGCTGCACATCGGGGCGCTCACCACCCATCACACGGTGGAGAGCGACCCGGAGGGTGTGCTCGGCCGCGAGTTCGCGGTGCTGCGCGAGGCCATGCGGTGGATCGGACACCTTCCCATCCGGACGCGCGGCACGATCGGCGGCAGCATCGCGCACGCCGACGCCACCGCCGAGTGGTGTCTGCTCGCTCTCGCCCTCCGGGCGGAGTTCGTGGCCCGCGGGCCACGCGGTGAGCGCCGCGTCGCGGCCGGGGACTTCTTCCTCGGCTACTACACCAGCGTGCTCGATCCCGACGAGCTGCTGGTCGAGGTCGTCTTCCCGCGCCCGGCCCCGCACGCCGCGCTCACCGAGTTCGCCGAGCGCCAGGGCGACTTCGCGCTGGTGTCCGCCGCCGTGGACCTCGATGTCACCGACGGCTCGGTGCACGGCGGCCGGGTGGCGCTCGGCGGGGTCGCGGCCTCGGTGGTCCGGGTGCCGGAGGCGGAGGCGGTGCTCGCGGCCGGCGGCACCTTCGCCGACTGCGCCGAGGCGGCGGCCGATGCCGTCGAGCCCCCGTCGGACGCCTCGGGCAGCGCGCACTACCGCAAGCAGCTTGTCCGCACGCTGGTCCTGCGTGCCTGTGAGGAGGCGATGAGCCGATGACACACCCCGATTCGCCCATGACACACCCGGATGCGCCGAAGACACACCCGGCAGACGACAAGGGGCGGTTGACCGGGCGGTCGGTGGCGCGTCGTGAGGACCCGCGGCTTCTCTCCGGGCGCGGCCGGTTCGTCGACGACATCGCGCTGCCAGGCATGCTGCACGCCCAGTTCGTGCGCAGCACGGTCGCGCACGGCGAGATCGCCTCCGTCGATCTGACGGCGGTACGCGACGTGCCGGGCGTGGTCGCGGCCTTCACCGCCGACGACCTGGAACTGACGGACATCACGGCCGAACTCGGACGCCCTCGCTCGGAGTTCGTGCCCACGGCCATGCCGGTGCTCGCCCGTGACCGGGTGCGCTACGTCGGGGAGCCCGTCGCGATCGTGGTGGCGCGCGACGCGTACGCCGCGGAGGACTGCCTGGAGGCGGCCAAGGTCCGCTACACGACCCTGCCCCCGGTGACCTCCGAGAACGAAGCCCTGGCGCCCGGCGCCCCGCTCGTCCACGAGGAGGCCGTGCGCAACACCCTGGTGGACGTCTCCCTGTTCGCCACGGAGGGCATCGACGAGGTCTTCGACGCCGCCTCGTGTGTCGTCCATGTCGAGTCGCGGACCGGCCGACAGAACGCCCTCCCCCTGGAGACACGAGGGGCCGTCGCCCACTGGGACGACCGGGAGGAACAGCTCGTCCTCAACACCTGCACCCAAGTACCGCACCAGGTACGGACGGTGGCCTCCCGCTGTCTGCGCCTGGACGAGCGGGCGGTGCGGGTCGTGGTGCCGGACATGGGCGGCGGCTTCGGCCAGAAGTGTGTCGTGGGCCGCGAGGAGATCGCCGCGGCCGCCGCCGCGCTGCGCCTGCGCCGGCCCGTGAAGTGGATCGAGGACCGCAAGGACGCGCTGTCCGCCTCGTTCCTCGCCCGCGAGCAGCACTACGACGTGCGGGCCGCCTTCGACGCGGACGGACACATCCTGGGGCTCGACGCGGACGTGGTGTGCGACATGGGTGCGTACTCCTGCTACCCGTTCACCGCGGGCATCGAGCCGCTGATGGCCTCGGCGGAGATGCCCGGCGTCTACAAGGTACCCGCCTACCGGGTGCGCGGCCGTGCGGTCACCACCAACAAGGCGCCCACCGCCCCGTACCGCGGAGTGAGCCGTCCGCAGTACGTGATGGTGATGGAGCGTCTCTTCGAGCGCGCCGCACGCGAGTTGGGCCTCGACGCGGTCGAGATCCGTCGCCGCAACGTCATCACCGAGTTCCCCTACACGGGCGTCAACAACATCACGTACGACCCCGGCTCCTACCTGGAGTCGCTCGACCTGTGCGAGCGGCTCGTCAAGGACGAGGGCTGGTACGAGAAGCAAGCGGCCGCGGCCACCGAGGGCCGGTACCTCGGCATCGGCTACTCCTGCTTCAGCGAGCGCACCGGATACGGGTCCACGGCCTTCGCCCAGCGCAAGATGCAGGTCGTCCCCGGCTTCGACATCTCCGAGGTGCGGATGGACACCAGCGGAGCGGTCACCGTCACCAGTGGCACGATGAGCCACGGGCAGAGCCACGAGACGACGTTCGCGCAGATCGTCGCCGACGAACTCGGCCTGGAACTCGGCAAGGTGAAGCTGCATCAGGGCGACACCGACCGGGTCACGTACGGCTACGGCACCTTCGCCAGCCGCTCCGTCACCATCGGCGGCAGCGCGGTACGGATCGCCGCCGCCAAGCTCGGCGAGAAGCTGTGCCGGATCGCGGCGGCGCTCTGGGAGACCGACCCTGGTGAGGTGGAGCTGACGCGCGGCGGCGTGCGGCGCAAGGACGGCAGTGACCCCGCGTTCCTCACGTACGAGGAGCTGGCCGACATCGCGTATCTGCGCGCCCACCTGCTGCCCCGTGACATCGAGCCGGGACTGAGCGCCACCGCCACCTTCGACGTGTTCAACGACGGCACCTTCTCCAACGCCACCCACGCCGTCGTCGTCGAACTCCACCAGGGCACCGGGCAGGTGGAGATCCTGCGCTACGTGTGCGTCGAGGACTGCGGCGTCGCCATCAACCCGCAGGTCGTGGAGGGGCAGTGCCGTGGTGGCATCGCCCAGGGCATCGCGGGCGCGCTCTTCGAGCAGGTGACGTACGACGCGCAGGGCGAGCCGTCGGCGACCAGCTTCATGGACTACAAGGTGCCGACCGCCCACGAGATCCCGGACGTGCTCATCCACCACCTCGAAACGCCGTGCACGTTCAACGAGACCGGCGCCAAGGGCGCGGGCGAGGGCGGCACCATCGGCGCGCCCGCCGCGGTCCTCAACGCCGTCAACGACGCGCTGCGGCCGACGGCTGTGGAACTCGACCACACCCCCATCACCCCGGAGACGGTGCACCGCGCCCTGAACCTGGAGCCCACCTCATGACCACCACCCCGGACAACCTGCTGCTGCTTACCTTGGACGTCAACGGCGAGGAGCACGAGGTGATCACCGAGCCGCGCCGCACCCTCGTCGACGTGCTCCGCCACGATCTGCGTCTGACCGGCACACATGTCGGCTGCGAGCACGGCATCTGCGGGGCCTGCACGGTCCTGGTCGACGGCCGGCCCGCGCGGGCCTGCCTGATGTTCGCCGCGCAGGCCGAGGGCGCCCGGATACGTACCGTCGAGTCCCTCGCGGACCCGGCGACCGGTGAACTCAACGATCTGCAACGGTCGTTCACCGAACACCACGGCCTGCAGTGCGGCTTCTGCACACCCGGTTTCCTGATGCTCGCGGACGGCTTCCTCGCCGAGCGTCCGGAGGCCACCAAGGAGGAGATCCGGGAGGTCGTGGCAGCCAACCTGTGCCGGTGCACCGGCTACCAGACCATCGTCGAGGCGATCGACTCCTGCGCCACGGCCCGCCGCGCCGGCTGCGCCAAGACCTGCACCGCAATCGAGGAGACAGCATGCAGCTGACCAACACCGTCGTCGTCAACGCCGCTCCGGACGCGGTGTTCGCGCTCGTCAGCGACGTGGAGAAGGTGGCGTCCTGCATGCCGGGCGCGGCCCTCGATGGCCGGGACGGCGATGCCTGGCGGGGCGCGGTCAAGGTCAAGGTGGGACCGATCAGCGCCGCGTACGCGGGAACGGTGCGGTTCCTGGAGGTCGACACCGAGAAGCGCCGGCTGCGTGTGCACGCGAGCGGCGCCGACACCCACGGCAACGGTGACGCCGAGGCCGAGGTGGTCCTGGACATCGGCGAGGCCCCGGAGGGCGCACGTCTTGAGCTCAGCACGGATCTGCTGATCCGCGGGAAGCTGGCCCAGTTCGGCAAGGGCGCGATCGCCACGGTCTCGGACCGGATCCTGCAACAGTTCGCGCAGAACCTCGGGAATCTGCTGCTCGATCAGGGGTCCGCCGCCACGGGCGCCGCCCCCGCTTCGGCGGCACAGCCCAAGGCCGCGACCACCGGGACTCCCACCGCGCCCGCCGAACTCGACGGACTGTCGCTGGTCGCGGGGCCGCTCCTGGCCAAGTACGGCCCGGTCGCCGCGGGTCTCGCCGTCGGGCTCGTCCAGGGATGGCTGTTCGGCAAGCTGCGGGCGCAGTCGGCCCAGCTGAAGGACCTGCGCCTGAAGGACCTGCGCCGGCAAGGGTGACCCGTACGACGGTCACCTGCCGTACGCCGCCGCCTCCCGCGCCGCCGTCCGCAACAGCGGAACCATGTCGTGGAGTTCCTCGCGGCCCGTGAGGACGACGGTGGCACCGAGGGAGAGGGCGAGCTGCGGCGGCCCGCCGTCCGGGTCGGCGGCCGGGACGCACACGGCGATGGAGCGGACCCCGCGCTCGTTCTCCTCCTCGGCCTCCGCCCAGCCGAGCTCCCGGACGCGGGCCAGTTCGGCGCGCAGCTCGTCCGGGTCGCTGAGCGTGTTGGGCGCGCTGCGCGGCAGCGGACCGGCCAGCAGGCGCTCCTGGTCGGCCTCGGGCCGGGCCGCGACGAGGGCCTTGCCCAGCGAGGTGGCGTGCCAGGGGTTGCGGGTGCCCTCGTCGCTGCGCAGTTGCAGGTGCTGGCTGCCCTGCACGGAGCGGACGAGGAGGACCTGGTCGCCGTCGAGGATGCCCGCGATGACGACGAGGCCCGTGCGCTCCGCCAACTGCCGCATGGGGCCGAGGAGATGGTTGAACCCGGCCGGCGTCCGGTGGAAGCCGTGCGCCAGCTCCAGGGCGCGCAGCCCCAGGGCGTAGGTGCGTGCGCTGGAGTCGTGGACGACGAAGCCCTCTTCGGTCATCCGGGCGAGCAGCCGGTGGGCGCTGCTCACCGGCAGCTGCGCGGCGCGCGCGGCGGCGCTGACACCGAGGCCCTCGGGGTGGCGGGAGAGCGTGGTGAGCAGCCTGAGCCCGCGGCCGAGCATGTCATCGCTCATGGTTCACGCCCGCCCCCACCTGTGCCTTCGTCGCCGAGTTGCTTGTCTGTTCGCTGCCGAAGCTTACGTGGCGTGGTGTTCGCCGACCTTGGCAGCCGGTGTTTCGAGCGCCGCGGGCCGTCGTACGAAGGCCATCAGCGCGGCCGAGATCAGCGTGCCGATCGCCATGACGGCGAAGGCGCCCATGTCACCCATGGAGCTGCCGCGGATCCAGCCGACGAGGTACGTGCCGACGAACGAGCCGAGCGCGCCGAAGGAGTTGACGAGGGCGATGGCCGCTCCGGAGACGTTCTTGGGCGCCTGGTCGGCGACGAGCGCGAAGTACGGACCGTAGGGCGCGTACAGGCAGAGGCCGGCGACGATCAGGAGCACGAACGACATCGCGAAGGAGGAGTGCGCGAGGTAGGAGCCGTACAGCGTGAGGGCCGCGACCACCAGCCAGGGCCAGATCGCCAGGCCGCGCCTGCCGCTGCGGTCGGAGAGCTGGGAGTTGACGAGCATCGCGATCGAGGCGAAGAGGTACGGGACCGCCGAGAGCAGGCCGGTGGCGCCGATGCCCTGGCCCGACGCCTCCTTGATGATCGAGGGCAGCCAGAACACGAACCCGTACACGCCGATCGACCAGCAGAAGTACTGGGCGGCCAGGATGAGCACCGGACGCGAGGAGAGCACCTTGCGGTACTCGGCGGTGCGGGCCACGGCGACGGTGGGCTCCTTCGCCAACTCGGCGTCGAGCTCGGCCCGTTCACTCTCGGGCAGCCACGTGGCCTCCGTGGGATGGTCCTTGATCATCTTGAGGCAGAGCAGGCCCCACAGCACGGCAGGGAAGCCCTCGATGATGAACATCTCGCGCCAGCTGGTGGCCTCGATGAGCAGCCCGGAGACGGCGGACAGCCACATCACGGTGACCGGGTTGCCCAGGATCAGGAAGGTGTTGGCGCGTCCGCGCTCGCGCTGCGTGAACCAGCGGCCGAGCAGCATCACCATGGACGGCATGACCGCGCCCTCGACCACGCCGAGCAGGAAGCGGACGGCCACCAGCATGGCCGGGCTGTGCAGCATGCCTTGGACGGCGGCGAGCACTCCCCAGGCGATGGTCGAGTACGCGACGAGGCGGCGGGCGCTGCGGCGCTCGGCGTAGATGGTGCCGGGGATCTGGAAGAAGAAGTAGCCCAGGAAGAAGGAGGCGGCGACCAGCGCGTCCATGCCGCTGGACATGTTGAGGTCATCGGCCATGCCGCCGGCCGAGCCGATCGAGTAGTTCGACCGGTCCAGGTAGGCGAGCGAGTACGTGACGAACGCGATCGGGATCATGTGCTTGGTCCGCGTGGACGACCAGAATCCACTGCCGCGTGCGGCGCGGGACGACGTCGCTGTCATCCGTCACACCTCCTGTTTTCCGTGAGGGTTTCCGAGACACTTTCCCGAGGCAATTTTCCGTGGGGTGGAAAGTGTTCTGTGAGACGGAAAGACGTTAGGGTCGACGCGTCGCCAGGTCAACAGCCTTGGCGGATCCGTGATTTGCCGCGCTTCGGCCGATGCCGCCCGGAAAGGTGCATGTATGCCCAGCCATGACTCCACCCACCTGTCCGACCGGACAGGACCCGGTTCCGAGGCGCCCGATGTGCTGGTGCCCTGGCCCGATCTCGAGCGCGCGCACGGTCCGTGGCCGGACGGGGTGCGCGTCCATGTGTGGGACGGGGTGACACCCATCGGGCTCGACGCGGAGCAGCTCGCCCGGATCGGCTACTGGGTCATGCCGTACGCGACGCCCGAGGCCACGAAGCTGCTCCCCGAGCTCACGGGGCTGCGCGCCGTGCAGTCGTTGAGCGCGGGCGTGGAGAAACTGCGGCCGCTGCTGCCCGAGGGGGTGGCGCTGCACAACGGGCGCGGGCTGCACGACGCGAGCGCCGCCGAGCACGCCCTCGCGCTGACCCTCGCCGCGCAGCGTGACCTCCCGCGGTGGGTGCGCGACCAGGACGGGGGCCGCTGGGAGCCGCACTTCACGCGCTCCCTCGCGGACTCGCGGGTGGCGATCGTGGGCTACGGGTCGATCGGTGCGGCGCTCGAACAGCGCCTGCTCGCGTGCGAGGCCACCGTCGTGCGCGTGGCCCGCCGCGCCCGCCCCGACAGCGACGTCCACGCGGTCACGGACCTGCCGGAGCTGCTGCCGCAGGTGGACATCGCGGTGCTCGTGCTGCCCGAGAACCCGTCCACGGTGGGCCTGTTCGGCGCGGCCGAGCTCGCCGCACTCCCCGACGACGCGCTTGTCGTCAACATCGGCCGCGGCCGCACCCTGGACCCCGACGCGCTGCTCGCCGAGACCCGCACCGGCCGGCTCCGCGCGGCCCTCGACGTCACGTCCCCCGAGCCGCTCCCCGCCGACCACCCGCTGCGCGCGCTGCCGGGCGTCCTCATCACGCCGCACGTGGGCGGCGGTTCGGCGACGTTCCGGCCGCGCGCCGAGCGCCTGATCGTCGACCAGGTACGCCGCTGGGCGAGCGGCGAACCTCTGGTCAACGCGATGGAGTAGACGGGGACGTGAAGTCCGCTATCAGGAGGTCGCTCCCAGCGCACTCTCGTACTGCTCGTCGGTGACCGGCTCCAGCCAGGTGGTGCCGTCGCCGCCCGAGTCACCGACGACGATGGCGATGTGCGCCATGAACGTGGTGTCGGTGGCGCCGTGCCAGTGCTCCTCGCCTGCCGGGCACTTGATGGTCTCGCCCGCGCTCGCGCGCACCACGTGTCCCTCGCGGGTGCCGACGAGGCCGACGCCGTCGGTGATGTGCAGGGTCTGGCCGTTGGCGTGGGAGTGCCAGTTGGTGCGGGCGCCGGGGGTGAACCGGACGTGTCCGACGGCGAGGTGGGCGGGGGCGGCCGGGGCCTCGATGAGGTTGAGGTAGACATCGCCGGTGAAGCGTTCGGCGGGGGTCTTCACGGTGGGGGTGCTGGTGATGTGTTCCATGGCGCGTTTCCTTGCGGTCGTCGTGGGATCAGGAGGTGTGGTCGAGGCCCGAGCCCAGCTCGCGGGAGGCCGCCACCTGGGCGAGCAGCTCGTTCGCCTTGGCCTCGACGGCGGCGAGGCAGTCGTCGCCCGCGACGAAGCGCAGCGGCGGCTCCTCCCGGTCGGCCACCTTGAGCAGGGCATCCGCCAGCTTCGCAGGGTCGCCGGACTGCTGCCCGTTCATGGACTCCCACTGCTTCTTCGTGGCGGCGGTGCGCTCGGCGTAGTCGTCGATGGAGCCCTCCGCGTACGTGGTGGAGGCGTCGACGAGCAGCTCGGTGCGGAAGAAGCCCGGTTCGACGATGGTGGTGCGGATGCCGAACGGCTCCACGTCGTGGCGCAGGCTCTCCATGAAGCCCTCGACGCCGAACTTCGCGGCGGAGTACGCCACGCAGAAGTCGACCCCGATCGCGCCGGCGAGCGACGAGATGGTGATGACATGCCCGGAGCGCTGGGCGCGCAGCACGGGCAGGGCGGCGCGGGTGACATTCATCGGGCCGAACAGGTTCGTCTCGATCTGCGCGCGGACCTGCGCGTCGCTGAGCTCCTCGAAGAACCCGGCGTAGAAGTTCGCCGCGTTGTTGATCAGCACGTCGATGCGCCCGAAGCGCTCCACGGCGGCGCGGACGGCACGCTCGGCGGCCTCGGGGTCGGTGATGTCGAGGGCGGTGGCCAGCAGGTTGTCCTGCTCGCCGCCGAGCGCCTCGACGACGCGCTCGGGCCGGCGTCCTGTGGCCACGACCTGGTGTCCCGCGGCAAGGGCGCGGCGCGCGATGTCGGCGCCGAGGCCACGGCCCGCGCCGGTGATGAAGAAGACTCTGGTCATGCTGCTGCTCCTGTGGCTGTTCTTCCTGCGTAGCTGCCGATATCGAGGAAACCGCAGGTCACCGGAGTGGAGAAGGGTCTGCCGTTACAGGTACTGACAGGACCCCCCACATGCGCACATCCCGCCTTAGCCTGGAAACGTGAGCACCGAGAGCGACATCCGCGAGTTCCTGGCCTCCCGCCGCGCCAAGATCACCCCGCAGCAGGCGGGCCTGCCCGCGTACGGCGGGAACAGGCGCGTGCCGGGGCTGCGGCGCGAGGAGGTCGCGCTGCTCGCGGGGGTGAGCATCGACTATTACGTGCGCCTGGAGCGCGGCCATCTGGCCGGCGCCTCCGAGGAGGTCCTCGACTCCGTCGCGAGTGCGCTCCAGCTCGACGACGCCGAGCGCGCGCACCTGTACGACCTGGCGCGCGCCGCCGCGAAGCGCCCGGCCCGCCGTACCAAGCGCAGCCGCGGGCCGCTGCCGGACAGTGTGGTGCGCGTGCTGGATTCCATGAGCGACTGCCCGGCTTTCATCCGCAACGGCCGCCTGGACGTCCTCGCCACGAACCCGCTGTGCCGCGCCCTGTACAGCCCGCTCTACGCGGACGCGTCCCGGGAGCCGGTCAACATCGCCCGCTTCCAGTTCCTCGACCCGGCCGGGCGCGAGTTCTTCCCCGAGTGGGAGGAGTCCGTGAACACCACGGTGTCGCTGCTGCGCACCGAAGCCGGTCGGGCGCCCGGCGACAGCGGTCTGACCGGCCTGATCGGCGAGCTCGTCACCCGCAGTGACGAGTTCCGCGTGGCGTGGGCGAAGCACAACGTGCGCCTGCACCGCACCGGCCGCAAGTCCTTCCGGCACCCCGTCGTGGGCGAGCTCACCCTCGACTTCGACGCCATGGAGCTCCCCGCCCAGCCGGGCCTCACCCTCACCGCGTACAGCAGCGCGCCGAACACCCCGGACCACGACAAGCTGCAGCTGCTCGCGGCGTGGGCTGCGACGCCGGAGACGTCCGTCGAGCAGTAGGGACACCAGGCACGCCGGTCAGCTCTCCAGACCCGCGTTCAGCAGCCGGCCCAGCGGCTTGCGGGTGGCGATCAGCGCGAGCCCGATCCCGATGCCGCACACGGCCGTGATGGTGAAGTACGAGGCGTTGTCGATCGCCGTGAACAGCTGGCCGAGCAGGCCCGCGAGGGATGAACCCAGGGCGAGTGTAAGGAAGTTGAGACCGACCATCTGGGAGCGGAAGGTGCTCGGGCCGATCCGGGTGGCCAGGGAAAGGCCGATGGGTCCGACGAAGACCTCCGAAGAACCGGCCGCCGCCATGAAGACGAGGATGAGGAACAGCGGGATCTGCGCGTTTCCTGTGGCCTCGGACAGCACCAGCAGGAACAGATAGGCGCAGCCGATCTGGGTAAGGCCGATGGCGACCTTGGTCACCGGACCTGGCTGGCGCTCCCCGAGGCGGGTCCACAGCCGGGCGATCAGCGGCGTGATGAGCACCGCCGCGAGCGGGCTGACCGTCGTGATCCAGGCGACGGGGAAGGTCCAGCCGCCGATGTGCAGATCGATGCGCTCGGTGATGAGGATGGAGATCGCGGTGAACTTCTGGAAGAGGAACCCGAAGTAAATACCGGAGGCCAGGAACAGCGGCAGATAGCCGAGGACGCGGCGGCGTTCGTCGCGGCTGACCGCCTTCGAGGTGGTCATGGTCAGGAAGTAGACGGCCGCGGCCACGAGTGCGGCCACGGTCACCACCGTGGACAGGTTCTCCGCCCGCAGCAGCCCGGCGCCGACGGCGCCGCCCACCACCGCGAGGAAGCCGACCGCCACGAGTGCGGCCAGTGGCCGACGGCCCGCCGGGAGCGGGTTGTTGACGGTGTGGGCCCGCGCGGGCAGGTGCTTCATCGACAGGAGGTACTGGACGAGCGCGCCGGCCATGCCGATCGCGGCGAGCCCGAAGCCGTAGTGGAAGCCGAGCTCGTTCTGCGCCAGCCCTGTGGTGAGCGGGCCGACCACCGCACCGATGTTGATGGCCATGTAGAAGTACGTGAATCCGGCGTCGCGGTAGCGCTCGTCGGGGTGCTGGTCCAGGACGAAGCCCACGATCGAGGTGATGTTCGTCTTCAGCGCGCCGGTGCCGAGCACGATGCACACCAGTCCGGCCGCGAGTCCGGTGACACCCGGGGCGAACGCGAGCACCACGTGTCCGGCGGTGATGACCACGGCGCCGTACAGCACCATGTTCCGGGGGCTGACGAGCCGGTCCCCCAGCCAGGATCCCAGGACCTGCGACAGGTACACGGCTCCGCCGTACGCGCCGACGATGCCCGAGGCGACGGCCGGGTCGAGGGCGAGGCCGCCGTCGGCCACCTTGTACAGCAGGTAGAAGGAGAGGATGCCCTGCAGTCCGTAGAACGAATAGCGTTCCCACAGCTCGGTGAAGGCCATGCTCCACAGGCCGCGCCGCAGGGACCGCTCATCGGCCGCATCCCGGCGTGCGCCGTCTTCGCGAAGTGCCGTGTCGGGCACGGGAGTTCCGGTCATTCGCTGAGTCCTGCCAATCTCGAACCGACGCGGGCGATGAGCGAGGTGCTGTGGGAGTGCCGCTTCTCCTCCCAGCGGTCGGCGACGCCGAACAGCCGGTACATCGCGTGGACGCCGATCCAGCGCAGCGGTTCGGGTTCCCAGCGGCCCGAGTCGTGGTCGTTCCACGGCAGCCGCGTGAGGTCGGTGTCCCGGCCCTCGGCGCGGTCCAGGAGGGTGCGCGCCGCGAGTTGGGTGGCGGTGACCCCGTGTCCGGCGAAGCCGCGGACCACGCCGATGCGGGTGGCCGGGTCGAAGGTGACTCCGGCACACCAGTCGCGGGTCACTCCGATCGCGCCGCGCCAGGCGTGGTCGACGGTGAACCGCACGTCGGGGAAGAAGAGTTGGATCCGCTCGCTCAGGGTGCGCACCGTGCGGGCGTCCACGCGGCCCTCACCGGGCATGCCGGAGTTGAACGCGTACGGCGTGCCGCGGCCGCCGATGGCGATGCGGCCGTCCTCGGTGCGCTGGGCGTAGACGAAGGTGTGGGCGGCGTCGCCCAGGCACTCCCGCCCCTCCCAGCCGATCCGCTCCCACACGTCGTCGGGGAGCCGATTGGTCACGATCATCGAGGAGTTGACCGGGATGACCTCGCGGGCGCCGAGCGCGGGGACGTCGCTCTCGACCTGTCCCGAATACGCTTCCAGGCACGTCAGGACGGTGGTGGCGCGCACGGTTCCGCGGGGTGTGGTGACGGCGCCGGGTGCGATGCGGGTGGCGCGGGTGTACTCCAGGATGCGTACGCCCTTGGCGGTCACGACGTCGGCGAGCCCGTGGACGAGCTTGGCCGGGTCGACGCGCGCCGTGGTGCGATTGTGCAGGCCGCCGAGCGCGGGACCGATCGCGATGCGCTCCTTGACGGCTTCTGCGTCGAGGAGTTGGAGGTCGTCGGCGCGGTAGCCGTTGGCGAGGTCGGCGGCGTGGGTGAGTTCGAGGCGCTTCATCGCGGCGGGGGTGGTGGCGACGCGCAGGTGTCCGCCGCGCTGCTGGTCCGCCTTGATGCCCTCCTTGTCGAGGACGCGGAGGACCTCGTCGACGGCGCCGTCCATCGCGCGCTGGAACGCGGCGACGGCGGCGGCGCCGTCCTGGCCCCGCTTGCGGGCGGCCTTCGCGTAGACGGCGCGGTTGCCGGGGATGAGCGGGGAGAGCCAGCCGCCGTTGCGCCCGGAGGCTCCGTAGCCGACCTCTTCGGCCTCGAGGACGGTGATCTTCGCGGTGGGGTGTTCCAGAGCGGCGTGATAGGCGGCCCAGAGGCCGGTGAGACCGCCGCCGACGATGACGAAGTCCTGTGTCCCGTCGGGTAGTTGGTCGTCGCGTTCAGGCGGGGTGCCCGCGGCCGGTGAAGGCCGGGAGGCCTGCATCCAGTGCGATATCTCGCCGTTGCGGTAGGCGGTCATCGGTGACTCCTTCGTGCACGTGCGTACGCCCAGTGGGCGCTGAGTGGGCGCTCAGTAGGTGGGAGGTGCCATCGCCCACAGGACCCTGGCCTCGTCGGTGCCCGTGGCCTCGGCGACGCGGTGGGGGTCACTGCTGCGGTAGTGGATGGAGTCGAGGGCGGACAGCCGGTGGTGCTGGCCGCGCACCCACACGTCCACCTCGCCGGTCAGGACGAGCAGCAACTCCTCCGAGCTGCCGTGCGTGTACGGCTCGACGCCCGTGGAGCCACCGGACGTGAAGTGACCGAGGAGGACTTCGAGATGGTCGAAGGCCCCGGGGGTGAGCTTGATCTTCGTGGCACCCTTGCCGAACGACATCCCGTGGGTGTCACGGAACCGAAGGACGGGCCCGGCCGCGCTCCCCGCCTGGTCGAACAGGTCACCCACCGTCAGTTTCAGTACCTCGCACAGCCGTTGAAGCGTGCGCACGCTCGCGTTCGCCTGATCGCGCTCGACCTGCGAGAGGTACCCCTCCGTGAGCCCTGTCCGCTCAGCCACTTCCTTCAGGGTGAGATGGAGAGCTTTCCTGCGGCGGCGCAGCCGTGCGCCGACCTCGGCCGGGGGGCCGGAGTGATCGTTCGCCATGGCCGGAACCTAACAAGCCTGTGGCCGGACAACAATGGGTTGTGCTGTCATCAATTTTTTCTTTACTGGGGAGCGACCACGGGGACGGCTACTCATCGGCCACACCAGAACCTTTACTTGCCTACTAGGAAAGTCGCGCGTAACTTTCCTCCCGGGAAAGTAAAACGGGGAACGGGGAGGGCGAGACGCGTGAGCACGCCGGTGGATGCCGAACAGGCATGGAGGGATCTGCAGCGCATTCGTGTGCCGCAGGAGCGGGTGTACGACGAGGTGGAGCGGTCCGCGGCGGCCGGTACGGGCAGCCCCTGGGCCACGGCCGCGATCATGTGGCTGTTCCTGGCCGGCCTGGGTCTTGAGCTGCCGGGGTGGGGCGTGGGCCTGGTCATGGCCGTGTACGTCGCGCTGCTGGGCGGTCTTGCCGTGCTCCATCAGCGGCGCAGCCGGGTGCGGTTGCACCACACGCGGTGCACATCACGGATGTTCGCCACCTTCGTGGCGGGCGGGGTGGTGACCGGCGCGACGGTGCTGCTCTCCGGCCATCTGGTCGGTTCGCTGAAGCCGCTGCACGGCAGCTTGATCCAGGCCACGGTCTCGGCGGCGGTGTTCGTGCTGTTCGTGGGGCCGATGAGCCGCTGGGCGGCCAAGTCGGCTCGGCGCCACGAGGCGCGCGCGACGGACGCGGCAGGCACGGGGGCGGGCCGATGAGCGTTCCCGCAGGTTTCGACGAGCTGATCCATCCCGCCACCCGGCTCTCGGTGGTCTCGCTGCTCGCCGCCACGGAGTGGGCGGAGTTCTCCTTCGTCCGCGACAGCCTCTCGCTCAGCGACTCCGCGCTCTCCAAGCAGCTGCACACCCTTGAGGAGGCGGAGTATCTGGAGCTCCGCAAGGAGGGCGGTGGCCGAGGCCGCCGCACCAGGGTGCGGCTGACGGACCGTGGGCGCACCGCCTTCGAAGGGCATGTCTCGGCGCTCCGGGCGATCGTCGAGGGCGCCGGTTCCGCGGTCCCCGCAGCCTCGGGGGCAAAGCGATGACGGCACGGCACAACACATCCGAAGGACCCGTCGTCCACGCCCGCGACATCACGATGACGTACGGCGCCATCGACGTCCTGCACGGCGTGGACCTGGACATCCACCGCGGCGAGGTCTTCGCGCTGCTCGGCCCCAACGGGGCCGGGAAGACGACCACCGTCGAGATCCTGGAGGGCTTCCGGCGCCGTTCCGCGGGGGACGTGAGCGTGCTCGGTACGGATCCGGAGCGGGGCGACGACGCGTGGCGGGCGCGGATCGGCCTGGTCCTGCAGTCCTGGCGGGATCACGGCCGCTGGCGGGTCGGCGAGCTGCTGGGGCACTTCGCCACGTACTACCCCGACCCGCGCGACCCGGCCGAGCTGCTGGGCCTGGTGGGCCTCACCGACCAGGCAAACCGGCAGGTGGCCCGGCTCTCCGGCGGACAGCGTCGACGCCTCGACGTGGCGCTCGGCATCGTCGGGCGTCCCCATCTGCTCTTCCTGGACGAGCCGACGACCGGTTTCGACCCGGAGGCGCGGTACGAGTTCCACGCCCTGGTCGAGCGCCTGGCCCGGGACGAGGGTGTCACCATCCTGCTCACGACCCACGACCTGGTGGAGGCCGAGCGGCTCGCGGACCGGATCGCCATGCTGGTCGGCGGCCGGATCCGGGCCTGCGGCACACCCGCGGAGCTGGCCCGGCGAGCCGCTGCCCGCGCCGAGGTCCGCTGGACGTCCGAGGACGGGACGCCCCGCCGCGAGCGCACCGCGGACCCCTCGCAGCTCGTATGGGAGCTGCACCGGAACGCCCCCGGCCCGATCGCCGACCTGGAGGTCCGGCGGCCGACGCTCGAGGACACGTATCTGCACATGGTGAACCTGGCGGCCGACGGCGCGGACCTGGGCGCGGAGCCGGACGAGGACGAGGACGAGGAGGCACGCGCCGCATGAGGACGACACCCATGACGAACAGCTGGCGTGCCGGGATCCAGCGCGGCGGCATCGAGCTGCGGCACCTCGTGCGCAACGGCAAGGAGATGTCCGGCCACGTGACGAACGTCGTCGTCGCGCTGGTCATCGCCGCGTACATCAGCAGCGACGTACCGGGCACCGAGACACCCATGTCCCACTTGGTGGTGGCGGGTTTCGCCGCGTACCTCCTCTTCCAGGTCGGCCTTGTCACGCTCCCGCAGATCCTCGTGACGGAGCGGGAGGAGGGCGCTCTGCTGCGGCTGCGTGCCACGCCCGGCGGGATTCCGGCGTACCTGGTCGCCAAGTCCTTGCTGATCGTTGTCGTTTCGGTCGCCACCCTGGCCCTGCTCCTGGCGGCCGCCGCACTGGTGGCCGACGGGCCACTGCCGCAGGGGCCGGGCGGCTGGCTGACGCTGGCGTGGGTCACGACGCTCGGGCTGCTTGCCGTCGTGCCGCTCGGCGCCGCGATCGGCGCGGTGCTGCCCAACCCGCGTGAGGCGCTGGCCCTGATCATGCTGCCGGTGATGGGACTCCTCGTCACCTCCGGGGCGGTGTTCCCGATCACCGTGCTGCCCGTCCCCTTGCAGCAGGTGGCCTCGCTCTTCCCCCTCAAGTGGATGGCGCAGGGCCTGCGTTCGGCGCTGCTGCCGGATGCGGCACGGGCCGCCGAGCCGGCCGGTTCCTGGGAACTGCCCATGGTCGCCCTGGTCCTGACCGCCTGGGCCGCCCTCGGCTTCCTCCTCGCGATCCCCCTGCTGCGTCGCGCCGCCCGCCGCGAATCCGGCTCCCGCCTGACGGAGCGGCACCGCAAGGCGGCGCTCCAGGGGTAGCGCCCCGGGTGGGACCGGCCCTCGGGCGCGGTCGGCCTGTATGCGGGAATACGATGATGTCCCGTCGCGACCGCGCCGGAGGGCTTCGCGCTGCGTCTCGATCGTGTCGAAGCCGCATTGCGTGGAAGGTGGGCCATGGAGACCGGACAGCCGAGCAGGACCGCGATGGCGGTCGCGCGGGCCAGGGCGCAGCATCAACTCGCCGACGAGCCGCGGGTGTTCACCGACCCGTTCGCCGTCCGCGTCGTGGGCGAAGCGGCCCTGGGCGAGGGCGGGTTCGACCGGGGGCTCGACCCGGACCTGGTGCGTCGGCGGCGGCTGTGGATCGCCGCCCGCAGCCGCTTCGCCGACGACACGGTGACCGAGGCGGTCGCCTCAGGGTGCCGGCAGGTGGTGGTCCTCGGCGCGGGGCTCGACACATCGGCCCTCCGCAACACCCACCCCGACGTGAGTTTCTTCGAGGTCGACCATCCCGACACGCAGCGCTGGAAGCAGCACCGACTGGCCGATGCCGGGATCGCGGTGCCGCCGACGCTCACGTTCGTCCCGGTCGACTTCGAGTCCACCACGCTCGCCGAGGGGCTTGCGGGCGTGGACTTCGACCGGACGCACGCGACGGCCTTCCTCATGCTCGGCGTCGCGATGTATCTGACGCTCCCCTCCCTCACCGCCACCTGGCGCTTCATTACCGAGCAGGGCAGTGGTTCGGTCCTGGTGATGGACTATCTGCATCCGGCGGCGGGCGCGGCGGCCGCGGCCCTGGACGAACGGGCCAAGCGCGTCGCGGCCGCCGGTGAGCCGTGGCTGTCGTCGTTCACGGCGGACGAGTTGCGCGGTGAACTGAGCGGGACCGGCTTCTCCACGGTCGAGGACCGCTCCGCCGCGGAGGTCCTGGGCCGCTACTTGGGCAGGACCGTCACGGACTCACTGGGGTCCGGTCATCTGGTGCGTGCCGCGGTCGCATGAGGGCCCGGCGCTCATGAGGGCCCGGCGCTTCTGAGGGCCCGGCGCTTCTGAGGGCCCGGTGTCGAGGAAGACACCACGCCGGTTCCTAGTTCTTCCGCCCGACCCCACCGAACATCGCGACCTCCGCGAGCTCCTCCGGGTCGCTCGTCCGCGGACGCCAGCGTGTGCAGGAGACGACGCCCGGTTCCAGCAGCTCCAGCCCGTCGAAGAACCGGGCGATCCGCTCCGGCGTGCGCTGGTTCAGCTTGGGGGTGCCGTTCTCGTTCCAGAACGCGACCGCCGCGTCCACGTCGGGCATGGCGGGACTGGTGATGGTGTGCGAGAGCACGAGGTGGCTGCCCGAGGGCAGTGCGTCGAGGAGGCGCCGCACGAATCCGTACGGGTCCTCGTCGTCGCCGACGAAAATGATCACGCCAAGGAGCATCAGACCCACAGGACGGGTCAGATCGAGGGTCTTGGCGGCCCGTTCCAGGATCTGGTCGACATCGCGCAGGTCGGCGTCGAGGTAGTCCGTGCGCCCCTCCGGCGTGCTGGTCAGCAGGGCCTGGGCGTGGCGCAGGACGATCGGGTCGTTGTCGACGTAGACGACCCGGGTTTCCGGGGCGATGCGCTGGGCGACCTCGTGGGTGTTGTCGACGGTGGGCAGTCCGGTGCCGATGTCGAGGAACTGGCGTATCCCCACGTCCTCGGTCAGGTACCGCACGGCCCGCCCCAGGAACGCGCGGTCCGCGCGGGCGTAGTCGGCGATCCCCGGGTGCAGCGTGCGGATCTGCTCGCCCGCGGCCTCGTCGACGGGGTAGAAGTCCTTGCCGCCCAGCCAGTAGTTCCAGATACGGGCGGTGTGCGGCCTGCTGGTGTCGATACGGGTACGCAGGTTGTCGGGCTGCGCGGTGTCGGTCACGAGATGCGTCTCCCAGCGTGTATGCGATCAGGCACGGGGCCTCACCCTAATTCGCCGACCATGGAGACGACGAGCACGGGGCGAAACAACTCTCCTGTACCGACACCCAGTTGCCTGCTTTACTGCCCCACCCTCCCGTCGACACACTCCCGCAGCAGATCGGCATGTCCGCAGTGTCGGGCGTACTCCTCCACCCTGTGCACCATCAGCTCGCGGACGGCGATCCGTTCCCTGCCGACCTTCGCGCCCAGGTCCGAGTGCTCGGCCAAGGCCGCGTCGGTCACGGCCTGTTCGCGTTCCAAGTCCGCGAACGCCGCGTCCACCACGGCCCGGTCGGCGGTGGCGCCTTCGAAGTCCGTGTCCTTCTTGCCGTACAGCTTGGGCAGTGGGTCGCCCTCGGTGATCCAGTTGTGCCAGTCGCGTTCCACTTCGGCGAGGTGGCGGACCAGGCCGAGCAGCGACATCGTCGACGGTGGGACGGAACGCCGGGCGAGCTGTTCCGGGGTCAGGCCCGCGCACTTCATCCGCAGGGTCAGGCGATAGTTCGTCAGGAAGTCCAGCAGCGTGGGGAGTTCGCCTTCTGGGCTACTGTCGTTCTCGCGTGGGTCGTCGTCCGGGTCCGCCCACATGTCCGGGTAGACAGTTGCCTCGGTCCAGCGCGCGGGTTCGTCGGTCATGGGCTGCATGGTGGTCGGTGGCGGCCCATGACCGCCACCGATATTGCGACCCGAGGCTGCCCGGGGGTACCTGCGGCCGCCCCCGGGCCCGCCCAGCGTTCAGAACGTGACCAGGATCTTCCCCAGGACTCCGCCCGCCTCGAAGCGTTCGTGGGCAGCCCGGATGTCCGCCAGCGGGTAGCGGGCGGCGATACGCAGACGGAGTTCCTCGCTGTCGACCAGCTTGGCGATCCACGCGAGGTCGGCCGCGCTCTCCTGCACGTAGCTCTTGCGCGCTCCCGGTACGTCGGGCAGCGGCTCGTCGGAGATCGATACGTAGCGGCCCCCGGCGGCGAGGGCGGCGGACGCGTCGAGTCCCGCGGTGTCGAGGACGACCGGGTAGTGGGCTTGGGGCAGATCGGCCGCGCGGTGCCAGACGTGTTCGGCGCCCAACTCCACCACTGACGACTCGTGTTCGGGGCGGGACACCAGGCCGTCGACGTGGGCGCCCATCGTGCGTGCCAGTTGGACGGCCAGGCCGCCGACCGCCCCGGCGGCTCCAACGACCAGGATCCGCTCCCCTGCCGCCAGTTCGGCGTTGCGCAGGGCCTGCAGCGCGGTCACTCCGGCCAACGGCAGCGCCGCCGCGTCCGCCAGAGGGACACCGGTCGGCGCGGCGGTCACCAGGTGTCCCGGGAGGGTGACCAGGTCGGCCCATGTGCCCCGGCCCGTGGCGATCTGGGCGGACATCGCGAACACCTCGTCGCCCACTTGGTACGAAGGGTCGTTGCTGGCGACCACGCGGCCGGAGATGTCCCAGCCGAGCGTGGCCGGCAGCGGCGGGCCGACCTCCCAGGCGCGGGTCTTCCAGTCGACCGGGTTCAGACTGGTGGCGGTCGTGCGAATGAGGACCTCGTCGGCAGCGAGGTCGGGCTCGGCGATGTCGTCGATGGTCAGGACGTCGGGGCCGCCGTGGCGGTCGATCCGGATGGCGCGCATGGTGTGAAAACCCTTCCAGGGGTGCGGGGTTGGACCACGTGGCCGAGGAGGCTGCCGTCCGGCGGCCTCCCCCGCTCACACCCGGAACGGTAAAGTCTCACATCAATGTGAGAGTCAAGGTGACAGTCAAGTCGTGTCGAGGAGGATCACGTGCGGATCGGTGAGCTGTCCCGCAGGACGGGCGTCCACGAGCGGCTGCTGCGCTACTACGAGGAGCAGCAGCTGCTGCATCCCGTGCGCCGCCCCAGCGGCTACCGCGAATACGGCGAGGCCGACGTGCACACCGTGCGCCGCATCCGCAGCCTGCTCGCCGCCGGCCTGAACACCGCCACCATCGCCACGATCCTGCCGTGCCTGCGCGACGAGGACGAGCGTCTTGTGCCGACCTGCCCCGACCTCGTCGGCGACCTGCTGAAGGAGCGGGATCGCATCTCCCGGGCCATCGACGACCTGCGGTCCTCCCGTTCCGCGCTCGACGACGTCATCGCCGCCGCCCCGGCCGACGTCGCCGAGCGCGCACGAGGTGCCCTCACCACGGGCTGAGCGTCATCCCGCCTGCGCCAGTGCCACCGTCCGCCCACCGAGCGCCGCGGAGAACCGGTCCGTGACCTCGGCGAGCGCCTCGGCGGACGGCTCGGCGACGACCAGTTCCCCACCCTCGCCGACCGTGACATCACGGTCGAGGGTGAACCAGCCCGGCAGGATGTGGTGCGGCCCCATCGAGTTCAGGACGGGGCGCAGGGCGTAGTCGAGGGCCAGGACGTGGGCCGTGGTGCCGCCCGTCGCCAGGGGCAGCACGGTCTTTCCGGCCAGGGCGTACTGCGGGAGCAGGTCGAGGAGCGACTTCAACAGGCCCGAGTAGGCGGCCTTGTAGACGGGCGTGCCGATGACGATGCCGTCCGCCCGCTCGAACCGCGCGATGGCCTCCACGATGGCCGGGTGCCCGAACTCCGCGCCCAGCAGCGCGTCGGCCGGCAGGGTGCGTACCTGCAACGAGGTCACCTCGTGTCCCTGGTCTCGCAGCCGTTCGTCGAGATGTTCCAGGAGTCGCGCGGTGCGGGACGTGGCGGAGGGGCTGCCGGACACGGAGAGGATGGTGGCCATGGTGGGGCCTTTCGTGAGAGGTGAGGGCGGGAGGGCGGGCGACTACGGGCGCCGCAGGGCCGTGCGAGTCACCACGCGCTCGACACGACCGTGACCGCGGGCGTCAGGCCTTCGCGCAGCGCTTCGAGGAACGTCACGACCTCCGCGGCCACCGAGCGGTGCTGCTTGTCGTTGAGTACGTCGTGGTGGGCGCCGTGCACCACGGCGAGCCGGGCCGAGACCGACTTCTCCACCGTGAGCGCGAGGGCGTCGCGGTCCGCCAGCGGGTCGGCGTCACCGACGAGGAACAGCTGCGGGAGGTCCGCCGCACTGTCGTGGGCCAGCTCCAGGACCGGATCCGGCACGGGTGTGTTCAGCTCTCCACGGCGTACGAGGGTGTCGTCCGTGAGCACGCCACGGTGTGTCGGGCAGGAGGTGCGGACGTCGAGTTCCTCGTCCCACTCCTCGGTGGTGGCGGCCGCCCTGCCCGGCAGTCCCGCGAGGACCACGGCGTCCGCGTGCAGCCGGCGGGCTCGGGCCGGGTCCGCGACGAGGGCGGCGACCGCCGCGGCGCCGCTGTCGGAGCCCACCAGGACCAGCGGGGCGGCCGGGGCGCCGCCGGATTCGGACGCCGTGCCGTCGGCCGCTTCGGCGAGCCGCCCGACCAGAGCGTCGAGGGAGGCGTCGAGGTCGTCGCCGCTCAGGTCCGGGGTGTCCACGACCCGTACGCGGTAGGCGTCCGCGGCGAGCCGCCTGCCGAACCGCTCGTACACGGCACGGCTCTCGCCGCGTCCGGGCACCACGATGACGGTGCCGCGGGTGAGCAGGCCCGCGGGGGCGAGGTGGTCGGTGTACTGGCTGGTCATCGCTGGGCTCCCAGGGAGGCGGTTTCGGTGGTGTGCCGGTTGGCCGGGATCGGCAGGCCGAGGTTGCCGCGCAGGGTGTCGGCCTCGTACGCGGTGCGGAACAGGTCGCGCTTCTGGAGGATCGGTACGACGCCGTCGACGAAGAGCTCGAGTTCCTCCTCGGTGCGGAAGGCGAGGTTGATGCCGTCGAAGGTGCCCGCGTCGAACCACTCCTCGATCCGGTCGGCGACCGTCTCCGGCGCGCCGACGAACGGCGAGCGCCGGAACTCGGCCAGGGACTGGGCGACTTGACGCAGGGTGAGGTTCTCGGTCCGGGCCCGTTCGATGATCTTCGCGGCCCCCGTCCTGCCGCCCTTCTCGGCGAGGTGGGCGACGTCGGGGAAGGGCGCGTCGAGGTCGTGGACGCTGAAGTCGTACGCGCCGAAGGAGCGGCCGAGCAGGCCGAGGTGGCGGTCGAAGTCGTTGTCCTCCTCGAAGATCTCGCGCTCGCGGCGGCGGGCGGCCTCGTCGGTGGCGGCGACGACCGGTCCGCCGTGGATGAAGATCTTGATGTGTTCGGGGTCGCGGCCGTGGGCGGCGGTGCGGCGCTTGATGTCGGTGTAGTACTCCTGGGCCTGCTGGAGGGAGCCGCCGGGTGCGTAGATGCCCTCGGCGACGCGGGCGGCCAGGTCGCGGCCCTCCTCGGAGACACCGGCCTGGAAGATCACCGGCTGGCCCTGCGGGGAGCGCGACAGGTTGAGCGGGCCCGCGACCCTGAAGTGCTCGCCCACGTGGTTCAGTTCGTGCAGCTTGGCCGGGTCGAGGAACACGTTCCGCTCGACGTCGGCAGGGAACGCGTCGTCCTCGTACGAGTCCCACAGGCCGCGGGCGACCTCGACGAACTCCAGGGCCCTGCCGTAGCGGGTGGCGTAGTCGAGGTGCTCCTCGAACCCGTAGTTGCGCGAGGTGCCGGTGTCGAAGCTGGTGACGACGTTCCAGCCGGCCCGGCCACCGCTGATGTGGTCGAGGGAGGCGAAGCGGCGGGCCAGGTTGTACGGCGAGTTGTACGTCGAGCTGGCCGTGCCCACGAGACCGACGTGCCGGGTGTGCGTGGCCACGGCGGAGAGCAGGGTGAGGGGTTCGAGCCGGTTGAGGTAGTGGGAGGGATAGGTGGCGTTGATGAACTGGCTGTCGACGACGAACAGGGCGTCGAACAGGGCGTGTTCGGCGGCCTGCGCCTGGCGTATGTAGTAGTTGATGTCGATGCTGGCGTTGTTCGCGACGCGCGGGTCCTTCCACAGGCCGTGCTGGCCGGGGCCGCCGACGCCGTAGGGATGCAGCGCGAGGTGGATCTTCTTGCGGGGCATGGGTGTGCCTCTCTGTGGGAGCGGGCGGCGGGTGGCTCAGGCGGGCAGCAGGGCGCGCAGCGCCTCGCGTTCGGCCCGGGTGGCCGGGGCGCCGTGCAGGGTGGGTGCGGAGCCGAGCAGGAGGCGCGTGTAGGGGTGTTGCGGCTCGTTGACGACGGCGCCCGTCGATCCGGTCTCGACGAGTTCGCCGCGGTACAGGACGGCGACACGGTCGGCGACGCCTGCGACGGAGCCGAGGTCGTGGGAGATGAAGACCAGGGCCGTGCCGTCCGCTCGCAGTTCCTTGAGGATCTCCAGGATCTGGACGCGGTTGGCGGAGTCGAGGGCGCTGACGGGTTCGTCGAGGATGACGAGTCGGGGGCGTGTCACCAACGCCCTTGCCACGGCGACGCGTTGACGCTGTCCACCGGACAGCTCGCCGGGCAGTCGACCCAGCAACTCCTCGCTCAGCCGCACCCGTTCGAGGTACTCGCGGATCCGCTCGGCCGCCTCCGCGCGCGGCACGCCACCGACGCGCAGTGGCTCGCTCAGGGACTCCTCGATGGTCAGGTCCGGGTCGAGGCTGCGCAGCGGGTCCTGGAAGACGTACTGGATCACGCCCCGGCGGCGCAGTCCGCGCCATTGGCGGCGACTGTGGCCGGTGACGTCCGCTCCCCCGACGGTGATCGTGCCGGATGTGGCGGGCACGAGGCCGAGGACGGCGCGGGCGAGCGTGGACTTTCCCGATCCTGTCTCGCCTATCAGACCGAGCGTCTCGCCGGGCGCCACGCTGAGCGAAACCCCGTGCAGGGCTTGGCGGCGGCGCCTGCGGGGGCCGTAGTGGACGTCGAGCGAGGCGACGTCGAGGACCGAACCCGCCGCATTGTCGAGGCCCGAACCTGCCGACTCCGTACGGTCGTTGTCGCTCATGCGTCCCCCTTGACGGAAGCGGCCGACGTCGCCGTGCGGAACCTTTCGAGGCCGTACAGCTCGTGTTCGGCGATGAGCAGCCGGGTGTACTCGTGCCGCGGGGCGTGCAGCACCTCGCTCGTAGGGCCCTGCTCTACGACGGCGCCCTCCCTCATGACCAGTACCTCGTCGCAGAGTTGGGCCACCACGGCGAGGTCGTGGGAGACGACCACGAGGGCGAGGCCCGCGCGGTTGCGCAGGTCCGCCAGGAGGTCGAGGATCTCCGCCTGGACCGTGACGTCCAGTGCCGTCGTGGCCTCGTCGGCGATGAGGATGCGGGGCTCGGCGGCGATCGCGGTGGCGATCAGGACGCGTTGCAGCATGCCGCCGGAGAGTTCGTGGGGGTACTGGCCGTAGCTGAGTTCCGGGTCACGCAGGTGCACGGTCCGGAGCAGCTCGATGGCCTTCGCCCGTGCCTCGCGCCGGTTCAGGCCCTTCTTCACGCGGAGCACCTCGGCGAGTTGTGCGCCGACGCGGATCGAGGGGTTGAGGTAGGAGGCCGGGTCCTGGAAGACGGCGGCGATGGTGGTGCCGCGCAGCCGGGTCCACTGCTTCGCGGTCAGGGTGGCGGTGTCGGTGCCGTCGAGCTCGACGTGGCCGCCGGTGATCTCGAAGTGCGGCGGCAGGATGCCGAGCGCCGCGCGGCAGGTGAGGGTCTTTCCGCTGCCGGACTCGCCGACGATGCCGACCGTCGTGCCGGGCCTGAGCTCGAAGCCGACGCCGTGGACGATCTCCCGGTCGCTGGCCGTGTCGGCGATGCGCACGTCCCGCAGGGACAGCACGGGCGCGGCCCGGATGCCGTCGTCGTGGTCCTGTTCGCGGGCGAGGTCGGTGGGCGCTGTGGTCATGTCGTACCTCCGGCGGGGGCGGTCTCGTCGAGGCGGTTCCGGCCGGCGCCGGTGGGGGCCCGGCCGCTCGTGGCCGTTCCGGACACGTCGCGGATCGCGTCGGCGAGCAGGTTCGCGGCCCACACCGTCGCCATGATCAGGAGGGCGGGCGGGAGCGGGGCCCAGGGCTGCTGGCCGAGGTAGCCGAGGTCGGAGGCGAGCAGCCCGCCCCAGGTGGGTTCGGGCGGCTGGACGCCGATGCCGAGGAACGTCAGGCTCGACACGATCACGAAGCCGGTGCCGATGGTCTGCGCGAGGGCGACCGCGAGCGGCGGCAGCACCTTCGCCCAGACATGACGTCGCACGATCCAGCCGATCGAGGCCCCGGAGATCAACGCGGCCTCTACGTAAGGGGATCGGGCCACGGCCAGCGTGGCGGCGCGGGACACCCGGTAGAACAGCGGGGACACCAGCGCGCCGGTCACGAGCATCGCCTGGGTGATGCCGTTGCCGAGCAGCGCGATCACCGCGACGGCGAACAGCAGGAACGGCAGCGCGACGAGCGTGTCGGCGAGGCGCAGCGTCAGCCACTCGAAGACCCTGCCGAGGTACACCGACAGGATGCCCGGGATAGCCCCCACGACCAGTGCGGTCAGGGCGACTTCGAGCGAGCCGAGGACGCTGACACGGGACCCGTCGAGGAGCCGGCTGAGCACGTCGCGGCCGAGGTAGTCGGTGCCCAGCCAGTGCTCCCCGGAGGCGGCGGCGAGGGTGTCACCGCTCGTCGCCAGGGGGCTCTGCGGGGCGAGCAGCGGTCCGAGGAGAGCGAGCAGGGCGACGACGGCGAGGATGACGACGGCGATGCGGCCCGTGGTGAGGGCGAGGATGCGGCGCATCATGGTGGCTCACACCCCCCTCTGCGCGGCCGGCGTCACGCGCGCCAGGACCAGGTTGACGATCAGGTTGAAGCCGACGACGAGGACGATCGACACCACGAGCACTCCCTGGACGGCGGGTACGTCGCCGGCCTGCGCGGCGTCGTTGGCGAACCGGCCGAAGCCCTGCAGGCCGAAGATCCATTCGGTGACGACGGAGGCACCCACGAGGGCGGGGAACTTGAGGCCGAGGGTGGCGAGCGTCGGGCCGAGGGCGTTGCGCAGGACGTGTCCGAGGAAAATCCGTCGGGGGCTGAGGCCCCGGACGACGGCCCCGGTGACGTAGTTCTCGCGGGAGGCGGCGATCAGGCTCGTGCGCAGTTGGCGGGCCACGTCGGCGACGACGTCGCAGCTGAGCGCGAGGGCGGGCAGCAGGATGTGCAGCGACCACGGTCCGAGCCCCTGCGCCAGTGGCACGTATCCGGCGGACGGGAACCAGCCGAGGCCGACGGCGAACACGGTGACCAGGACGATGCCGACGACGAACGCCGGCATCACGGAGATCACGGTGACGAAGCCGGTGACCGCCCGGTCGATCCAGGTGGTCCGGCGCAGCGCGGCCACGGTGCCGAGGACGAAGCCCAGGACCACGCCGATGACGAGCGCGGCGCCCGCCACGGACAGGCTCACGCCGAGGCCGGTCCCGATGAGGGTGGAGATGTCGGAGCCGTTCGTCCAGCTGGTGCCCAACTGCCCGTGCAGGACGCCGTTGAACCAGTCGCCGTACTGGGCGAGGAAGGGCCGGTCGAGGCCCCACTGGGACTCGACGCGGGCGATGGCCTCCGGGGTCGCCTTCTCGCCCAACTGGATGCGGGCCGGGCTGAGTCCGCTCATCGAGCGCAGCGCGAACGTCACGAACGTCGCCACCACGAAGACCGGGATGAAGATCGCCACGGAGCGTCCGACGGTCGCCAGGACGCGCCCCAGTACATGCGCGGTCCTGTTCCGCGTGTCAGGCATGAAGCTCACGGTGTCGGGCACGCCGCTCACGGTGTCTGGCATGCCGCTCATGGTGTCTGGCATGCCGCTCACGCCCCGGGCTTGATGGTGACGCCGGTCCAGTCGATGTGGGCCGGGTTCTTCGGGAGGTCGGAGACGGTCTTGCTCTTGGCGATGAGGTTCGGCTGGGAGTACGTGAAGACCAGCGCCTTGCTGTTCAGTCCCGCGCGGGTCGCGGCCCGGAGCACCTTCGGGTAGTCGGGGTCGGCGATGCGGGTCTCCCGGACCTTCGCGATGGCGTCCTCGAAGCCCTTCGGCTCGTACGGGGTGCTGAGGTTGAGCGGCCCGTCGGGGCCGAAGTGCGCGGTGAGGGTCTGCGCGGCGGAGTCGCGGCCGGTCGTCGAGTACAGGGAGAACGTCAGGTCCTTGGCGAAGAACGGTGTCGCCCAGTTCTTGTCGATCTTGATGTTGACCTTGATGCCAACCTTGGCGAGCTGCGACTGGACGATCTCGGCCTCGGGCTGCTCCTCCGGGATGACGAGGTCGAGCTTGATGTCACCCGCCTTGTAGCCGGCCTGGGCGAGCAGCTTCTTCGACTTCGCCGGGTCGTACGGGTAGGCGTTCGCCGACGTGGGGTCGTAGGCCGTGTATCCCTTGGGGAACGGCTGGTCGGTCTCCTCCCCGTAGCCGAACGTCAGCTTGTCCACGAACTCCTGACGGTCGATCGCATGGCGGACCGCGTCGACGACCTTGTCGTTGTCGAAGGGCTTCTTGTTGACGTTCAGGCTGATGTTGGAGGCGTTGAAGCCGGGCTGGACGAAGACGTCGAGTCCGGCCTTCTTGGCGGCGTCGGCCTGGCTGGGCTCGATGTCGGCGAAGTTGTAGACGCCGGTCTGCAGGCCGGAGACGACGGTGGAGGCGTCGGGCGCCGAGGTCAGTTCGACCTGGTCGATGTGGATGTTCTTGGCGTCCCAGTACTTCGGGTTCTTCTTCAGGACGGCCTTGGTGCCGGGGATGAGCTGGGTGACGGTGAACGGTCCGGCGCCGACGGGCTGCTGGTCGAGCTTCGCGGGGGACTTCGCCGCCTTGGGGCTGGCTATCTGGAGGACGCGCTGCCCCAGCAACTGCGGTATCTGGTAGTCGACTTGCTTGAGGTCGACGATCGCGTCGAGGCCCTTCGCCCGCACCGATTCGATCGATGTGAGGTCACCGAAGAGGGCCGAGTTCTTCTGCTTCTTGGCCCGCTCGATCGCCGCCTTCACCGCTGCCCCGTCGACGGGTTCGCCGTCGCTGAACTTCTGTCCCGGGCGCAGATGGAAGGTGATCCGGTCGCCGCGCTTGTTGTAGTCCCAGCTCTTGGCGAGGTCCGGGACCGCGTCGCCCTTCTCGTCGGTGCGCGTCAACGAGGCGTAGACCATGGAGAGTTCACGGAACTGGGCTCCGCTGCCGCCGACCACCGGATCCCAGTGGGTCGGGAAGTAGGTGGAGGTCCACTTCAGGGTGGCACCCCCGCCCGCCGCCGAGGCGCCGTCGCCACCGCATCCGCTGAGGGTGGAGACGAGGAGGAGGGCGGCCCCCGCGGCCGGGGCGGCGGCCTTCAGGGATCGTCGGCGCATTCTGGGCATGGGGCGTCCGGACATGTGTGTCTCTCTGCGACGGCTCCCGCGCATCGAGGGCAGCGCGAAGGAGCGAAGGACAAGGCACGCGCAGCCACCCCATGGGATGCGCCGGGGCACACCGATGGGCAGGGTGGAACGCGGTGAAGGAGGCATGACGGATGAGCGGCTCGAAGAGCCGGCCGTCAGGCCGTCAGGAAAGAGCGCCCGGGGCGTCCTGGGCTCCCGGGGAATCCCAGGGAGAGCGTTCAGGCACGCGGGAGGCTACGTGGAGGGAGAGGAAGTCAGCGACAGAGTGCGCTACACGTGCGCCGCAGGTCCACGTAGCGGCACACCACGCCGGGGTGCGTCGTCAGCATGCTGCACATCCTGACCTGCCCCGCCCCCGACTGTCAATGGACACCAATTGGTGTCTCATTACGCGGGACGCCCCGATGTCGCTGGTCAACGCGGTGCCAGGGGGCCGGAGTTGTCGTGGGGGCGGGTCGCCGGATGCACCTCGGCCTCGCTCGGGCAGAGCCACAGCGGGCCGTTCGCGGTGTCGGCGCGGACCGCGCCCGGGGGCGGCCAGGGCCCGCACGCCAGGGCCGAACGCTCGGGTTCGGTCAGGGTGCGGTGGCGGCGCAGCGCCTCATCGGCGGGCAGCGGCCGGGCCGGTTTCGTCAGGCCGGGGCTCAACTCCTCCACGGCCGCCACGTACTCGTCGTACGGCCGCCATCCCGGCACCGCCCGATGTCCCGCTTCCCCGCGCACCAGCACCGTGGGCAGGGCGTACCGCAGCCCCGTCCCGTCGTCCGTCTCCTTGGCCGCGCCGGGGTGCGGCGAGTCACCTGGAGGCGGCGCGAGCACCTCCGCGACCGGCCGTCGGGCCTCGCCGCGATCGGCAAGGACCTTCTCTCGTACCGCTTCTGATGTGGCGTCACGCCGCAGGCGGTCGGGATCGAGTCCGGGTACGTCGCGTACGGCGCTCAGGGCGAGGTCGAGCGTGTCGGCCGGTTCGCCGAGGACGAAGACGGTCTCGCGCAAGCGGCGCAGCGCCCGGCCGGACACCTCCTCACCCTGGGCCTCCGCCGCCTTCGCCACCAGGGACGCGGGCCAGGAGCTCGCCGCGACCCGGCTCAGGCGGGCGGCATACGGGGCCCGGGTGTGCGCGCCGACCTCCTCGATGTAGCGCGCGTACCAGGCGGTCTCCGCGGCGGCATCGGGGGCCGGATCATCGTCGTCGTCGAAGAGGATGCAGTACACCCGACGCCAGCGGACCCGCCCCTCCAGCACCTGCCGCAGCCTGCGGAAGGTCGGCTCGGATCCCCAGGACCAGGGGCACAACGGGTCGGTGTACTCGACGACTTCGAGCCGCGGAGCCACTGGTTCGCCGGTCACGCGGCGCCCTGGGCGGGGACCGACTCCGCCCCGTTCTCGGCCCCGCGCTCGGCCTCGGCCTCCGCCAGCAGCGCCGCCACGGTCACCCCGCCCAGCACGGCCGCGGCGTCCGCCTCGATCCGCCGCCACACCCCTGGCAAGCCGCGTGCGGCGCCGGAGTAGCCGAGCGCGGACAGTGGCTCGCCGCGCAGGGTGATCAGCTCGCCGTCGACGGCGCGGGTGACATCGAGGAGCGTGATCGCGTCGGCCGGCACACCCAGCCAGTACCCGCCCACGCAGCCGCGCTGGCTGCGTACGAGCCCGGCCCTGCGCAGCTCGCCCACCACCGATTTGAGGAACCGGAACGGAATCCCCTGGGCGTCGGCGATGGCCTCGCAGGTGAGCGGTTGTTCGGGGGCGCGGGCGAGCTCGAGGAGCGCGCGCGTGGCGTAGTCCGCCTTCGCGGAGATATGCATGGCCACATGATGCCCGAAGACCGCGGCGGGGCAAGGTCCGAGCCCCCCTCTCCCCGAACATTGCGGGAACATTGCCGCAGGTGAGAGCCAATGGACACCTCTTGACATCTTTTCTCTCACCGCTCTAGCGTCGCCACCATGACCGAGCCGCTGACGACACCCGGTGAGGGCTTCCACCCCCATCTCCACGACGCCCCGAACTCCCCTTCCACTCCCCTGCGTTCGCGGCTGCACCACGTCCGCGCCGACGCCCTGGACGGCGACACCGCACAGAGCGGCGGCATGCGGCGCTTCGCCGCCGTCAGCGGGAACACGGTGGGGTCCGAGAAGCTGTGGATGGGCCAGACGCATGTCGCCCCGTCGACCGCGTCCTCCGATCACCACCACGGCGAGTCCGAGACCGCCATCTATGTGGTGAGCGGGCACCCGGAGTTCGTGTTCCTCGACGACTCGGGCGCCGAAGAGGAGGAGGTCAGGCTGCGCACCTCCCCCGGCGACTACATCTTCGTCCCGCCCTACGTGCCCCACCGCGAGGAGAACCCCGATCCGGCCGACGAGGCCGTGGTCGTCATCGCCCGCAGCACGCAGGAGGCCATCGTGGTCAACCTGCCGAAGCTGTACGCGCTTTCGGACACCGGCGAGGACGCGTAGAGGACGCGTAGCCGCGGACACTGGCATCGGGAGGGGCCACTCGGACAGGATGGCCCCATGAAATCGATCTCTTTCCCCGGTGCCAAGGCGCCGTCCTCCAACGTCGTCCTCGGCCTGATGCGCATCGCGGAGCTGGACGACAAGGACGTCCGGGTCCTCTACGACAGCGCCCGCGACGCCGGGATCAACAGCTTCGACCACGCCGACATCTACGGGCCCACCCGGCACGCCTGCGAGGAGCACTTCGGGCAGGCGGTCACGCTGAGCGCCGCGGAGCGCGAGTCGATCGTCATCCAGAGCAAGGTCGGCATCCGGTCCGGCTTCTTCGACTTCTCACGCGAGCACATCGTGCGCACCGTCGACGAGTCGCTGGCGGCGCTGCGCACCGACTACCTCGATGTCCTACTCCTGCACCGCCCGGACACCCTCGTGGAGCCGGAGGAGGTCGCGGCGGCCTTCGACGAGCTGCACGCGGCGGGCAAGGTCGTGAACTTCGGTGTCTCGAACCACACGCCGGGCCAGGTCGAGCTGCTGAAGACGGCGGTGCGTCAGCCGCTCGTCGCCAACCAGGTGCAACTGAGCATCACGCACGCCCCGTTGATCGCCTCGGGTGTCGCCGCGAACATGGCCGGGCTCGACCAGTCGGTGAGCCGCGACAACGGGCTGCTCGACTATTCGCGTCTGCACAAGATGACCCTTCAGGCGTGGTCGCCGTTCCAGAAGGGCTTCTTCGACGGCGTCTTCATCGGCGACCGCGAGAACTACGCGGAGCTCAACACCGCGCTCGACGAGCTGGCCGCGAAGTACGAGGTGACACCGACCGGCATCGCGGTCGCCTGGATCACCCGGCACCCGGCCGACATGCAGGTCGTGCTCGGCACCACCAACCCGGGGCGGGTCGCCGAGTCCGCGGCGGGCTCGGAGATCCCGCTGACCCGCGAGGAGTGGTACCGCCTGTTCCGCGCGGCGGGGCACACGCTGCCGTAGTCGCACCGGGCCCCGCCTCCAAGGGCGGGGCCCACCGCGGTCATTCGCAGTGCTGCCGCGACCGCTCGTCATCGCTCTTCGAGGCCACCGTCGCCGAAGAACGCGCGCCCACCGCCGGAGCGAGGAAGACGGCCATCGTCGTGAACGCGAGCACGACCACCATGGCCGTCCGCAGTCCGTAGTGGTCACCGAGGAAGCCGAGGCACGGCGGTCCGACGAGAAACGCGACGTAGCCGAGCATGGCCACCAGGCTCACCCGCGCCGCCGGGTTCTCGCCCGAGTCACCGGCCGCCGAGAGCGCGACGGGGAAGCCGAGCGAGGCACCGAGCCCCCAGAACAGCACGGCCGCGCTGGCGAGGGCGGCGGAGTCGGAGAAGACGACCAGGGCGATGCCGAGCGTCGCCGACACGGCGCTCGCGCGGACGACCGGCTTGCGGCCGAGCCGACCGATGAAGAACCCGCCGACGAACCGGCCGATCGTCATCGCGGCGGCGAAGCCGGTGTAGACGGCCGAGCCGAGCGCGGGGTCCATGTCGTGGCCGTCGACCATGAGCAGCGGCAGCCAGTCGTTCGCGGCTCCCTCGGCGAGCGCCATCGCGAGGATGATGCCTCCGAGGAGCAGCAACTGCCGGTCCCGCCACACCTTCGCCTTGGACGCGCCGTCCGCGGCGCCCTCCGTCGGCGAGCCGGCCGACGCCTTGCCGACGCCCGCGGGGATGGCCCGGATCGCGTAGCCGAACATGGCGGTGGTGACCACGGCGACGGCGATCAGGTGCCACTGCACGGGGAACTCGACCGCCGTGCACAGGATGCCGACCGCCGCTCCCACGACCGTCCCCAGGCTGAAGAAGCCGTGCAGCGTCGGCAGGATCGTGCGCGCGGTGATCCGTTCCACCTCGGCGCCGTCGATGTTGATGGCGACCTCTCCCCCGCCCATTCCGGCGCCGAAGAGGAGCAGTCCCGCGGTGACGAGGGGCGCGGAGGACGCCATCGCGCCGAGGCCGATGACCGCCATGCTGATGGTGATCAGCACCGTGGCCACGCCCATGACGGGCCGCGAGCCGAACCGGCCGACGAGCGTTCCCGAGCACAGGATGCCGATCATCGAGCCGACCGAGAGCCCGAAGAGGATGAGCCCCATCTGTGCGGTCGACGCGCCCAGTTGGTCCCGCACATCGGGTGTGCGGGTCACCCATGACGACATCGACAGGCCGGGTATCAGGAAGAAGAGGAACAGGGCCGTCCGTCTGCGGCGGGTGTCCAGGTCCATCGGTAACGGGCTCTCTCTTGCGTGGAGTTCGGGAATTTTCGTGGAGTTCAGGAACTTGCGTGGAGTTCAGGAAAAGGATCATCACCACGCTCCCATATCCGGGGAGGCGGCGGGCCCGTACTGCTGTACTGCGCAACAGTAAAGGCGGCACCCGCCAACGATGGCGGGTGCCGCCCCTGGGACAGCTACTGGAAGCGGGTTACGCCCCCGGGTGCCGCAGCCTGATGTCCAGATCACCCGGCTCCGCGTCGCCCACCCGCAGCGTCTGCGCGGCCGGCGGGTACCCCGTCGCGATGACCGAGTAGTCGCCCGCGTCCAGGTCGGTGAAGGCGTACGCGCCGTCCGGGCCGGTCGTCGTCGAGGCGATCACATTGCCCGCCGCGTCGACCAGCGTGACCCGCGCGTCGGCCAACGGGCCGTCGTCCGTACCCGCGCGCACCACGCCCTGGACCCGCTTGCCGACCCCGAGCACGAGCTCGACCTGGGTCACGCCCTGCGCGCCGGTCTCCACCTGCTGCGCCGTCGGCCGGAAACCCGGCGCGTTGACGGCGAGCGTGAACATGCCGTTCACCAGACCGCCGCAGGCGAAGTCGCCGTGCAGTCCGGTGCGCGCGGTGGCCACGACCTCGCCGCGGACATCCGTCACGACGACCAGCGCCTCGGGCACCGGACGACCGCCGGACTCCCGCACCAGACCCGCGAGTCCGCCGGTGCCGGTGAGCACGATGTCGTGGGAGAGGAGTTCCCCGTCCACGGTGACCGTCGAGGCCTGCGGCTGGTGCCCGTCGGCCGCGACGATCAGCACGTACGTGCCCGCGCCGGGAACGTCGAGGCTGTAGGAGCCGCCGGAGTCGGTGACGGAGCGGCTGATCTGCCGGCCGCCCGTCGAGATCAGCGTGATCGCGGCGCGCGCCACGGCCTCGCCGCCGCCCGTGCGGACGGCGCCGAGGATGCCGTTGCCGCTCGGGGCGAACGAGCGCTCGCCCCCGCCGACCTCCGCGGCCGACGCCGTCGCCAGGTGCTTCTGCGGCTGCGCCGCGCCCTGCGCCCCGACCGAGGCCGTCACGAGCTCGCGCTCCGGCTCGGTCGGGTGCGGAACGGCGCCGCCCCGCACCTCGTCGGCGGGCCGCGCCGCGCGGGCCTCGTCGAGCTCGCGCAGGCCCTCGCCCTCGACGTCGACGTTCGGCAGCGCGCGGTCCAGCCACTTGGGCAGCCACCAGGCGCCGCGTCCGATGAGCGCGAGGACCGCGGGGACGATCGCCATGCGCACGATGAACGCGTCGAAGAAGACGGCGACGGCGAGCCCGAAGCCGATCATCTTGATCATGGATTCGGTCGAGCCGATGAAGCCCGCGAACACGGCCATCATGATGACCGCGGCCGCCGTGACCACGCGGGCGCTGTACCGGAACCCGGTGACGATCGCGTCCTTGGCCGTCTCGCCGTGGACGTACGCCTCGCGCATCCGCGTCACGAGGAAGACCTCGTAGTCCATCGCGAGTCCGAAGACGACACCCACCATGAAGATCGGCATCATCGACATCACGGGCCCGGTCTCCTCGACGCCCATGAGGTCGGCGAGCCAGCCCCACTGGAACACGGCGACGACGGCGCCGAGCGCGGCGAGGACGGAGAGCAGGAAGCCGAGCGCGGCCTTCAGCGGCACCAGGATCGAGCGGAAGACGACGATCAGGAGCAGGAAGGCGAGTCCGACGACGAGCGCGAGGTACGGAAGCAGCGCGTCGTTGAGCTTCTGCGACACATCAATGTTCATCGCGGTGGTGCCGGTCACCATCAGCTCGGCGCCCGAGTCGGCCTTGATGCCGTCACCCGCGTCGCGGATGTTCTGCACCAGGTCCTCGGTGTCCGTCGAGGTCGGCTTCGACTTCGGGACGACGCTGAGCATCGCGGTGTCACCGGACTTGTTGAACGTCGCCGGGGTCACCACGGCGACGTCGTCGAGTCCCTTGACGGTCTTGGTGACATCGGCGACGGCGGACTTCGGGGAGTCGCTGTCCTTGGCGTCGACGACGACCATCAGCGGCCCGTTGAAGCCGGGCCCGAAGCCCTCCGACAGCAGGTCGTACGCCTTGCGCTGGGTGGTGCTCGTGGGCTGCGAACCGTCGTCGGGCAGGCCGAGTTCGAGGTCCATCGCCGGTACGGCGGCCGTGCCCAGGGCGATCACGCCGAGCAGCAGCACGGCGACCGGGTGCTTCACGACGAGGCGCGCCCAGCGGGTGCCCAGGGCGGGCTTGGGTTCGGCGTGCTCCCCGTGGACGTGGCCGTTTTCCTGCGCCGCGCGCTGCGCCTTGCGTTCCTTGCGCTTGCTCTTGGCGCCTGCGGGGCGCACCCGGCTGCGGGCGATGCCGAGCAGGGCGGGGATCAGGGTCAGCGCGACAAGGACGGCGACGACGACGGTCCCCGCGGCCGCGAAGCCCATCTTCGTCAGCATCGGGATGTTCACGACGGCGAGGCCGACGAGGGCGATGACGACGGTCAGTCCGGCGAAGACGACGGCGGACCCGGCGGTACCGGCGGCCCGCCCGGCGGCTTCTTCGCGCTCGCGGCCCTCGGCCAGTTCGGCCCGATACCGGGACACGATGAACAACGCGTAGTCGATGCCGACCGCGAGGCCGATCATCATCGCGAGCGTCGACGTCGTGGAGTCCAGGTCGAGCGGCTTGGCGAGCGCGGTGATGGCGGAGACACCGATGCCGACGCCGAACAGCGCGGAGACCAGCGGCAGTCCGGCCGCGATCAGCGAGCCCAGGGTGATCACGAGGACGACGGCGGCGACCACGACGCCGATGACCTCGGTCGAGCCGGTCTCGGGCACGGCCTGCAGCGCGTCGCCGCCGACCTCGACGGTGAGGCCGGAGTCACGGGCGTCCTGCGCGGCGTCCTTCAGCGCGTCGCGCGAGGAGTCCTCCAGCTCCATGCCGGAGACCTTGTACGACACCTGCGCGTACGCGATGGTGCCGTCGCGGCTGACTGCCTTGGCCTTGAACGGGTCGGTCGCGCTCTGGACCTCGGAGCCGCCGCCGAGCTCCTTGACGGTGTCGCGGACCACGCCCTGGTTGGCGGCGGAGGTGATCTTCTCCCCGTCCGGCGCCTTGAACACGACGCGCGCGGTGGCGCCGTCGGCGCTGGCGCCGGGGAAGCGCTGCTCGAGCAGGTCGAAGGCCTTCTGGGCCTCGGTGCCCGGGATCGAGAAGGAGGAGGATGCGGCCGTGGGGGCCTGGGAGGCTCCCACGCCCACGGCGGCGAGGACCACCACCCAGAAGAGGGCGACGACGTACCGTCGCCGATAGGCGAATCGGCCCATTTTGTAGAGGAATCGAGCCACGAGGGCGTACTCCCGGTCAGGTCGTAATGGTGCTGGGCATGGGACTTCGGCCCGACGACGGTGAGCGGTGGCGTCAGGTGCGGGGAGAGTCTGTGGTGTGTGTGGGGGGGGGATCAGGCGCAGAGGGCGGGGAGGACCACTGCGTCGATGTATGAGATGAGGTACTCCTGGGTGGGCGGCAGTTCGTCGATCACGCCGCGGGTCGCCATGGCTCCGACCATCAGGTGCAGCGTGTAGTCCATCGCCGGGTTGTCCTCGCGGATCTCGCCCCGTGCGACGGCTCTCTGGAGGACCTGGTCCAGCTCCTCCAGCTCCGGTTCGATCAGCAACTCCCGGAACGCGCGCAGCAGATCCGGGTCGCTGTGCATCGCCATGGCGAGCCCCCGCATCAGCGCCGTCGACTCCTCGACCGAGCAGTCGTCGTGCCTGCCGGCGAGTGTGTGGAGGTCCCCGCGCAGGGTGCCGGTGTCGATCTGGGCGATGTCGACCGGCTTGTTGTGCCGCATCGCCTTGACGACGAGCGCGGCCTTGCCGCCCCACTGGCGGTAGAGCGTGGCCTTGCTGGACCGGGTGCGGGCCGCGACGGCGTCCATGGTCAGCGCGTCGTAACCGACTTCACGCAGCAGCCCGAGCACGGCGTCGTACAACTCCGCCTCGCGCTCCGCCGTCATGCGTCTGCGCCGCACGGTGCCGGTCTCGGGCACGCAGCATCACGTCCACATCTCTCACGCACGGCATCCGCGCCGAACGAAACGGTTTCGTACGTCGGCAGAGTATCTTGCCGATGAGATGAAACGAAACCGTTTCGTACGTGGCGGGGATCACGCCCTGTGCCAGGGTGAGGCCCCATGAACGATGCGATCACGTACACATGGCGCGACCCGGTGTCCGACGAGGAGATGGTCGACCTGGTCCGGTCCCACGGCGGCAATGATGTCGCCGGCTGGTGGGTCAAGGTCCAGAAGTACAGCCTCGGCTGGGTGGCGGCCCGCGACGGTGACGGGCTCCTCGTCGGCTTCGTGAACGTGGCGTGGGACGGCGGCGACCACGCCTTCCTGATCGACACCAAGACCCGGGCCACACACCAGCATCGCGGCATCGGCACGGCGGTCGTGCGCCTCGCGGCGTCCCGTGCGCGGGAGTCGGGCTGCGAGTGGCTCCACGTCGACTTCGAGCCCGAACTCCGCGACTTCTACTTCGAGGCGTGCGGATTCCGGCCCACCGAGGCGGGCCTGATCCATCTGCGCCCCTGATCCATCTGCGTCCCTGAGCCTCAGCCCTTGGCGCGCCCCCTCTCGCGCAGCGAGTCGACGGTGACGCCGGGGGACAACCGTCCCTCCGTCACCTTGAGTTGGATGATCGCAGCGCGGCCGCACGTCAGCGCGCGGTCGAGGGCCGGGGCGAACTCCTCGGTCGTGGTGACCGTTTCACCGTGGGCGCCGAAGGCCTGGGCATACACGGCGAAGTCCGGGTTGCCGAGGGCCGTGCCGCTCACCCGGCCGGGGTACTCCCGCTCCTGGTGCACGCGGATCGTGCCGTACTGGGCGTTGTCCAGGACGAGGATCAGCGGGGCCGCCCCCTCGGCCATCGCGGTGGCGAGCTCCTGACCGTTCATCAGGAAACAGCCGTCGCCCGCGACGGAGACGACGCGGCGGTCCGGGTGCGCGATGGCGGCCGACACGGCGGCGGGGATGCCGTAGCCCATCGAGCCGTTGCGCGGGCCGAGTTGGCGCATGCCGTCGCGGTACGTCAGGAAGCGCTGCGCCCAGATGGCGTGGTTGCCCGCGCCGAACGTGACGATGGTGTCTTCCGGGAGCCGGCTGTCGAGGTGGGCGAAGACCGCGCCGAGGTCGAGCGGGTCGCCGTCCGGCTCCGGTGTGCGGGCGGTCAGGTGCGCGGCCCTGGCCTGCTTGGTGCGCTCCACCCAGGGCACGGGCGCGGCGGGGCGCAAGGTGCGTATCGCGGTGCCGAACGCCTCGGGGGCGGCGAGCAGGGAGAGTTCGGCGTGGTGGACGACGCCGGGCGGCTGCGCCTCGGGGAGCACCTGCACCAGGCGCGGGCCCGCCACGTCGCCGCCGACCGTGGGCAGCATCCGGTACCCGTCCGTCGAGACGTCCCCCGGCGCCGTGCCGACGCTCAGCAGCAGGTCCGCCTCGCGCACCAGCTCGGCGAGCGGCTTGGCGCGCCCGTAGCCGAGGTTGCCCACGTAGACCTCGGCCTCGTTGTCCATCAGGTCCTGGCAGCGGAAGTCCACGGCGACGGGCAGCGACCAGGCCTCGGCCCACGCACGCACGTCGGCGCGCGCCCGGTCCGTCCAGCGGCTGCCGCCGAGCAGCACCACGGGCCGCTCGGCGGTGGCCAACAGGCTTTCCAGCACAGCCAGTTCCTCGGCCGACACGCCGCCCTGCGGCACCGGCAGCGGCCGGGCGTCGGCCACCTCGACGACATCCGTCAGCATGTCCTCCGGCAGCCCGAGGACGACAGGCCCCGGCCGCCCGCTGCTCGCGACGGCGAAGGCGCGGGCCACGTACTCGGGAATGCGGGCCGCGTCCTCGATGGTCTCGACGAGCTTCGCGTTCGTGCCGAACGTGCCCCGCAGGTCCAGCTCCTGGAAGGAGTGCCGGTGAGTGTGGTCACGCGGCACGAGGCCGACGAAGAGGACCAGCGGAGTGGCGTCCTGGTGGGCGGTGTGCAGGGCGACCAACGCGTTGGTGGCGCCGGGCCCCCGCGTCGTGAAGCACACGCCGGGGCGCCCGGTGAGCTTGCCGGAGGCCTCGGCCATGTACCCGGCGCCGCCTTCGTGGCGGCACACCACCATGCGGACCGGCGCGTCGTACAGGGCGTCGAGGACGGCGAGGTAGCTCTCGCCGGGCACGCCGTAGACGGTGTCGACGTCGTGGGCCCGGAGCTGGTCGACGAGGACCTGGCCGCCGGTGCGGGCAGGGTGATGCACGGTCATGCTGCAACCTTTGCGTTCAGTGTGTCGCTGGAGGGAAGGGAGCCGTGCCGGCGCAGTACCGTGCCGGCCGCGACGGCCCCGGCGACGGTGCAGGCGGCCACGACGACGAGGAGCAGTGCGGCGCCCCACGAGGCGCCGTCCGCGGCGCCGGTGACCGAGGCCGCGATGAGCGGGATGAAGCCCCCGAGGACGCCGGCGAGGTTGTACGACATGGCGACGGCGCTGTAGCGGAACTCCTCGGGGAAGAGCGAGGCGACGACCGCGCCGATCGGGCCGTACGGGATGGAGAGCGCGCCGATACCGAGCGCGACGCCGAGGTACACCAGCGGGGTCTGCTTGGTGTCGACGAGCCAGAAGGCGGGGAACGCGGCCACCATCGTGACGGCGGCGCCGATGGCACACACCTTCCACGAGCCGATGCGGTCGGCGAGCCGTCCGCCGGCGATGATGACCATGATCTCGACGAGGGCGCCGACCACCGTCGCGTTGAGCATCGTCTGTTTGTCGATGCCGAGTTCGCCGGTGCCGTAGCTGATGATGAAGGTGGTCATGAGGAAGAAGCCGCCGACACCGAGGAGCGCGACTCCGACGCCGACGACCATGCGGCCCCAGGTGCGGCGGAACGCCTCGATGAGCGGCGCGGGCGGCGGCCCGTCGCGCTCCGCGTCCTCCTGCATCGCACGGAAGACCGGGGACTCCTCGATGCGTACGCGCAGGTAGAGCGCGAAGCCGAGCAGCGGGAACGCGGCGAGGAACGGCAGCCGCCAGCCCCACGAGTAGAAGGCGTCGTCGGGCAGCATGCCGACGACGGCGAAGGCGCCGCTGGACATCAACGTGCCGACCGGTGAGCCGAGTTGGGGCACGGAGGAGTAGCTGCCGTGCTTCTCCTTCGGGGTGTGCTCGAGCGTGAGCAGCATCGCGCCCGACCACTCCCCGCCGACGGAGATGCCCTGCACGAAGCGGAGCACGGTGAGCAGGATCGGCGCCCAGATGCCGATGGTGCCGTACGTGGGCAGCAGGCCGATACAGCCGGTGGTGGCGCCCATCATGACGACGGTGATGATGAGGGACACCTTGCGCCCGTAGCGGTCGCCGACGTGGCCGAAGATCGCGGCGCCGATGGGCCGGGCGACGAAACCGACGGCGAATGTGCCGAAGGAGGCGAGGGTGCCCGCGGCCGCGTTCATGTCGGTGAAGAACAGCTTGTTGAAGACGAGCGCGGCGGCGGTGCCGTAGAGGAAGTAGTCGTACCACTCCAGGGCGGTGCCGCTGAACGCGGCGAACAACAGCCTTCTGATGTCCTTCACCGGGGGCTTGGTGGTCGTGCTCACGGGGTCTCCTGGGGAGGGGCGGCCTGGGTGGCCGGAGCGGAAGGGGGACCGGAGCGTGCGGGAGTGCGGGTGAGCTTGTGCGGGTCGTGGGCGGGGTCGCCGCCCACGACGGTGGCGAGGACGCCGATCGCGCCGATGCGGTCGGGGTCCGTGCGGACGGGGTCGCCGTCCAGGACGGTGAGGTCGGCCAGATACCCGGGGGCGAGCCGCCCCTTGCGCCCGCCGAAGCCGGTGGCGAGGGCCGAGCCCTCGGTCCAGGCGCGCAGCGCGGCAAGGACCGGAACGCCTTCGTCCGGACCGTACGGCACCTTTGTTTCGGTCAGGCGCACGACCATCGACTGGATCGCGGGCAGCGGCGCGCCGGGCGCCACGGGCCGGTCGGAGCTGCCGGGGACGGGCAGCCCGAGGTCGGTGAAGGACTTCATGCGGTACGACCAGGCGGTGCGTTCGGGGCCGAGTGCGGTGGCCATGGCGTCGCCGAAGGTGTGCAGGAAGTTGTGCTGCGGGACGGGCACGACGCCGAGTTCGGCGAAGCGGGCGAGCTGCTCGGGGCGGACGACACCGGCGTGCTCGATACGGTGGCGGACGCCAGGCCGCGGCCGTTCCTTGTGGGCGCGGGCGAAGGCGTCGAGGGCCAGGTCGACGGCGCGGTCGCCGATGGCGTGCGCGGCCACCGTCCAGCCGGAGCGGTGCGCGGCGACGACGAGGTCGGTCATGGATCCGGCGTCGCCCTGGAAGTAGCCGGTGGGCCGGTCTTCGTTGTGGGGGCAGCCGCAGAAGGGTTCGGTGACGGCCGCCGTCCTCCCGAGCAGCGAGCCGTCCAGGAAGATCTTGACCGGGCCGAGGGAGAGCATGTCGTCGCCGAAGCCGGTGCGCATGCCGAGGTCGAGCCCCAGGGTGATGTCGTCGTCGGTGTGCGCCGTCAGCGGGTGCAGCACGTCGGAGGCGGCCATCAACTGGGCGCGGGTGTGCAATCGGCCGGTCTCACGGGCGAGTTGGTACGCGGCCAGCTCGACCGGCGTCTGACCGATCCAGCCGCCGCCGATCCCGGCCTCGGTGAAGCTGGTGACACCCTCGGTGAGGTAGTGCCGGGTCGCCGCGCCGACGGCGTCGGCGACGGTCTCCACCGGGTACGGCAGCACCTGGCGCTGCGCGAGGCTCTGGGCCGTCTCCTCCAACAAGCCGTCGGGGCGGCCGTTTTCGTCGCGGGAGACGACTCCGCCGTCCGGATCGCGGAACCCGTCCTCCAGCGCTCCGGCTGCGTGCAGCACGGGCGTGTTGACGGCACAGGCGTGCCCCGAGGTGTGCTTGATCCAGACGGGCCGGCCGCCCGCCGCGCGGTCGAGGGCGTCGCGGTGCGGCCAGTGGCCCCCGCAGTTGTTGTGGTCGAGCCCGGCGCCCAGCACCCAGGCGTCCGGGGCGAGCCCTTCGGCGTGCGCGGCCACGGCGGCGTACACGTCGTCGACGGAGCGGGCCGTGGAGACGTCGAGCTGAGTGAGGTTCAGGCCGAACCAGGAGGTGTGACAGTGCGCGTCGTTGAAGCCGGGGACGACGGTGGCGCCGCCCGCGTCGAGGGTCCGGCGCGCGGGAAGTCCGGCCACGTCCTCGTCGAGTCCTACGACAACGCCGTTGATGACGCCCATAGTTGTGGCGGTGGGCCGTTCGGGGTCGAGGGTGCGGATGTGGGCGTTGCGGACGAGCAGATCGAGCTGCATGTGACGGATGCCCCCTCGGGATCAGGCGAAGTGGTGCAGCTGCGCGAGCGGCACCACGGTGGCGGCCGGTGTCCCCGTCTCGACCCCGTCGACGAGGACCGGCGCGGGTTCGCGCGGCACCACGACCCGTGGCGTCGCCGTGTTGTGCAGCATGTCGGCGCGGGTCAGGCCGCGGCTGTCGCGGATCGGGGCGTACGAGAGTCCGCTCGGCAGGGCCGCCCGCGCGGCGCGGTCGTTGAGCGCGGCCTCGGCGACGAAGACCTTGGCGAGCCGGGCGGGCGCGGCGCCAAGGGATCCGAAGTAGGGCTTGTAGGAACGCGGTTGGGTCAGCCGGGTCGAACCCGACCCCGAGCCCGTGTTGCCCCACGCCACGAACCCGGACTTGATGACCAACTCGGGCTTGCTGCCGAACCACTTGGGGTCCCACAGCACCAGGTCCGCCATCCGCCCGGCCTGCACGGTGCCCACCTCGTGGGCGAGGCCGTGCGCGAGCGCCGGGTTGAGGGTGATCTTCGCGAGGTAGCGCAACACCCGTGCGTTGTCGGGGTGTTCCACTCCCCCGCCGCCGTTCGCGAGCGCCTGGACGTGGGCGAGCTGCCACGTCCTGCGCACGGTCTCGGCGATCCGGCCCATGCCCATGGAGTCGGAGTTGACGATGGAGATGGCGCCGAGGTCGTGCAGGGCGTTCTCGGCGGCGATGGCGTGCTCGCGGATCCGGCCCTTGGAGATGGCGACATCGCTCGCGGAGGCGTGGTTCTGCCGGTGCACAGTCATCGTCATCGGGAACAGCTCGCCGACCGTGTTGGGGGTGTACGGCACGGTGGGCGTCGTCGACGAGGGCAGGATGTTCGGCTCGGAGAGGATCTCCAGGAGGTCGGGGTGACCGCCGCCGCCCTCCACGTGGTACGCGTGCACGGTGCGGCCGCGGGTGGCGCCGAGGGTGTCCCTCAAGTACCCCGACTCGTTCATGGAGTCGGTGTGCAGCGCGACCGGAAGGTCGGCCTGCTCCGCGGTGTCCAGGCAGGTGTCGATGATGCGCGGGGTCGCCCCGAAGTCCTCGTGGATCTTGAAGCCGCCGGCCCCGGCGAGGGTGATCTCGTCGAGCAGCGCCCGCGAGCTGGACGAACCGCGGGCCAGGAAGGCGATGTTCAGCGGCGTGTCCTGCCAGGCGCTCATCAGGGTGTGCAGGTTGTGGGTGGGGTTGCAGCCGATCTCCCAGACGCCGCCGAGCCCCATGCCGACGAGCGTGGTGACTCCGGCGGACAGCGCGGCGGGCGCGACCTCGGGCGAGGACAGGTGGACGTGGCTGTCGACGACGCCGGGTGTGGCGATGAGCCCCTCCCCCGGCACCACGGAGGTGTGCGAGTCGATGGCGTACTCGACGTCCATGACGTCCGGGTTGCCGACCCCGCCGACGGCGACGATCCGCCCGTCCTTGATGCCGATGTCGGTCTTGCGCACACCGAGCACCGGGTCCATCAGGACTACCCCGGCGACGACCATGTCGAGGGCGGAGTCCCGGTCCGAGCGCGGTGAGGCGAGGAGGCCGTCGCGGACCGTCTTGCCGCAGCCGCCGAGGAGTTCGTCGCCGGGGGTGCCGTCGTCGGCCTCGACCTCCACCCACAGGCAGGTGTCGCCGAGCCGGATCCGGTCGCCGGTCGTGGGCCCGTACAGGGCGTGGTACGTGCGGCGGTCGACGCTGGTCATGCGCGCTCCTGGGTCGTACGGGTCTTGCGGCTGGCGGGGATGACGACGACTTCGCGCTTCTCGCCGGGTTCGAAGGCGAGGGCGGTGCCGGCGGCGATGTCGAGCCGCAGTCCGCGGGCGGCCTCGCGGTCGAGTTCCAGCGCCTGATTGGCCTCGTGCAGCGGGTAGTGCGAGGAGATGTAGACGACGCGGTCGCCGGTGTTGCGGATGGTGAGGGTGGTGCGCGGCCGCCCCACGTTGATCTCGATGGCAGTCTCGGCGGTGCGCACGGCGCCCGGGCCCTCGGCGCTGGCGGGACCGATCGGCCGGTCGACGGCGACCAGGGACGTGCCGCTCGGGAACAGCGCCTCCACCTGCACGGTCGTCACGATGTCGGCGACCCCGTCCAGCACGTCGTCGACGGTGAGCACCCGCTCCGCCGTCTCGATCACCTCGTCCAGGCTCAGCCCGTCCCAGGCGGCCTCCAGGATCTCGTCGCAGATCAGGGCGATCGCTTCGGGGGCGCTCAGGCGGCGGCCGCGGGCTCGGCGCCTGCGCGCGAGTTCGGCGACGGTGAACAGCTGGAGCCGTTCCTGTTCACGAGGGGTCAAGTGCACGGTCGGATGGCCCTCCTGGTCGGCGGGCCCCGGACGCTCCGCCCAGGGATCGCACCAGGATCCTTGGCTACGGGCACCAAACCAACGTTGAAACATCGCCCTCGCACCACCGAGAATTGGTCACATGCACAATTCCGAAGGTCAGGGCCTCTCCGGCCTGCCCCCGACCTCGCCGCGCATCGCGGAACTCGCCGGGCAGTGCCTGGACAATGTGGACGACCTGATCGGCGAATGGCTGGGAATGGTCGGCCCGCTGCGCACCTCGTACGCGACCCAGGTGCCGGACGTCCAGTTCCGCGATTCGGCCTGGCAGGCCTTCGAGCTGCTGCTCCGTACGGTGGCGCGGCTGCCGGTGCCGCCGCACATCACGGACGTCTCACGGCGGGTCGGTGAGGAGCGTGCCCGGCAGGGCGTCCCGCTCGACGCCCTGCTTGAGGCGGCGCGGCTCGACTTCCGGGTGGTGTGGCAGGCGCTCGTGAACCGGGCGCGACCCGAGGACATGGCCGATCTGGCGGGCTCGGCGTACCACGTGTGGGAGGCGGTCGAGCGGCATGTCACGGGGATCATGACGGCGTATCAGCGCACGGTCCTGGAGATGGGGCGCCGGGAGGAGGACGAGCGGCGCATGTGGTTCGCCCGGCTCCTGGAGACGGAGGGCCGCAACCCGACCGTCGTACGCGACGCGGGCCGCGCCCTGGGTCTCGCGGACGACGGCCGGTTCCTGTGCGCGGCGTCGTCCGCGGCGGCCGGGCCAGGACTGCACCGTGCGGGCCTGACACTGCGCGGGGCGGGGGCGGCGGTACAGCAGCAGATGGTCGGCGGGGACGCGGTCCTGGTGGTGCAGCTCAGCGGCCGGATCACCCGCCCGTACGTCCTGGACCAGCTGCAGGACTCGCCGTGCGGGGTGGCCCCGCAGGCGGCCGGGCTCGCCGCCGTGCCGCGGGCCACGGTGCTCGCGGTGGCGACGGCGCAGGTGCTGCCCGCCGACACGCGCTCGCCGCGGCTCCTGGAGGACAGCTGGCTGGACGTCCTCGCCCACCGCGCCGGTGACTTCGGCCGCGACCTGGCCGCGGATGTGCTGGGCGCACTGCGCGGGCCCGGTGTCACCCGCACCGAGGCGGACCGTCTGCTGCACACCGTCCGCATCCATTTGTCGGGCTCCGGCTCCATCGCGGACACGGCCGACGCGCTCTACTGCCACCGCAACACGGTGCAGCACCGCTTCAACCGGTTTCACGAGCTGACGGGTCGGGATCTACGGAGGCCGGCGGACGCGGCGCTGTTGGCAGTGGCGTTGCGGGTGCGGTGAGGTGTGCCGGTGGCGTGGTTGCGGTCGCGGGGCTCTGCCCCGGGCCCCGCGCCTCAATCGCCGGCGGGGCTTGATCGGGTTAGCGTTCCCCTGTGCCTGAGGACAAGACAGGGAAGAAGGGTCGGCTGAGCCGCCGCGGCAAGCTGATCGTGTTGGCCGTCGTGGTTCTCGCGGTCGTCGCGGCCGTAGTCGTGACGTTGGTGGTGGTCTTCGGTGGGAAGGAGGCCACCCGGTCCGAGAAGCTCGTGATCCCCGAGGGGTATCGCGCGAGTCAGGTGTACGAGGCCGTGGACAAGGCGCTCGCCGTCGACGGCGGGACCACGAAGAAGGCCGCGTCGAAGGCGCACTTCACCCTGCCGAGCGCGGCGGACGGCAACCCCGAGGGCTACCTGTTCCCGGCCACGTACCCCGTGGACAAGAACACCACTCCGGCGTCCCTTCTCTCCTACATGAACAACACCGCCAACCAGCGGCTGAAGGCCGACCATGTCACCAAGGGCGCGGACACCAACGGCGTATCCGTGTACGAGACGGTCATCATCGCGAGCATCGTGCAGGCGGAGGCCGACACCCACGAGGACATGGGGAAGGTGGCCCGGGTCATCTACAACCGGCTCGACCAGGGCATGCAGCTCCAGATGGACTCCACGATCAACTACGCCCTGAACCGCTCGACCCTCGACACCAGCCACGCCGACACCAGGACCGACAGCCCGTACAACACGTACGAACACAAGGGCCTGCCGCCCACCCCCATCGGCAATCCGGGGGAGGACGCCATCGACGCGGCGATCGCCCCGCCCAAGGGCGACTGGCTGTACTTCGTGACGGTCGCGCCCGGGGACACCCGGTTCACGGACAGCTATGAGGAGCAGAAGAAGAACGTCGAGGAGTTCAACTCGCGTCAGGCCAGCGCGAAGGAGTAGCTCGCGAGGTGCGGCGCGAAGGCGGGGTGCTCGGAGAGGCGGCGCAGGTACGCCGAGAGCCGGGGATGACCCGTCGTCCGGTGTGCGGTGTCCGGGTGCACGAGGGTCGACCACAACCGCACGTCGGCGAGGGTGAGTTGGCCGCCGAGTACGAACTCCCTGCCCGCGAGCCGTCGTTCGAGGACGTTCAGCGCACGCAGCAGGGTGGCGAGCCCGGTGTCGTCGCCGCGCCGGGCCGACGCGGTGATGCCCCGCTCACAGAGGCGGCCCACCGCGTCGATCGCGTCCTCGGTGCCGCGCGGAAGGAGGTCGGGGCCGTGTTCGCCGAAGTGCCGGGCGAGGTCGCGCAGGATGTCCCCCGGGTGGGTGCTGACGATCCGCCCGGTCCAGTCGTCGCTGAGCACCGGCGCCAGGGCCGGTCCGGGGTACTGGTGGGACGTGGCCTCGTACAGGGGAGCCAGGGCCCGGTGCCCGCCGCCGAGTGTGTCGGACGCGGCGGGCAGCAGGGTGACCGGGAGGGTGTCGTCGAGGCGGAGCAGGCTGTGGGTGACGGCGATCTGCAGACAGTGCGGGCAGGACGGCGACAGGTGGAGGCGGTAGCGGTGCGGGGCGGCGTAGTAGCCGCTGCGCGCGTCGCAGCCGATCCTGCTCCGGAAGGTGGGCACGGCGGAAGGGGCCGGTGCGGACATGCGTCTCCCTGGGGGTGCTCGATCACGGGCGTACGGGCATGCGTACGGAAGTGTCAGGCGTGGGCGGCGAGTTGACCGCCACCGTGGCGAGAACTCGCCGCACTGCAGACCCGTGCCAGATCGATGTGACGGCGGGACGTGAGCCGGGGCAGTGCCCCGACGGCGGCGCGGGCGGCCTCGCCGCTGAGCTCGCACGCCGCACCACCCATGATTCCCTACCGTTTCACTAGGATTCCCTTAGAGGAGTGTGTGGCCGCCGGGACGCCGCGTCAAGAGCGCTTCCACTCCTCGGCCAGCAGCTCGTAGGAGCGGACCCGGTCGGCGTGGTCGTGGGTGATCGTCGTGATGAGCAGCTCGTCGGCTCCGGTGGCCTCCTGGAGCTGGGCGAGGCGGCGGGCCACGGTGGTCGGCGAGCCGACGAACTGGGTGTCGAGGCGGTCCTGCATGAGCGCCCGGTCGGCGTCACTCCACTCGTACTTACGCGCTTCGTCCGGCGTCGGGAAGTCGATGGCACCCTCGGCGTTGCGGATGCTGCGCACCCACAGGCCGTAGCCGGTGGCGAGTTCGCGGGCGGTGGCGTCGTCATCGGCGACGACCACGTCCGCGGAGACACTGACGTACGGCTTGTCGAGGGTGTCGGAGGGCTGGAAGAAGGACCGGTAGCCCTCCACCGCCTCCAGCACCGTGGCGGGGCTGACGTGGTAGTTCGCGGCGAACGGCAGTCCGCGCGCGCCCGCCACCTCGGCGCTCTCGCCGCCGCTGCTGCCCAGGATCCACACGTCGACGTCGGCCCCCTCCCCCGGCACGACGTGCGCCTCGACCCCGTCCGGGGATATGTAGGCGCCGGCGAACAGGGCGAGGATGTCGTCGATCTGCTCCGCGTAGTCCTGCGCCTGCGCGCCCGGTTGCTGGAGCAGCTTGCGTTGCAGCGCGACGCGGGGTGAGCCGAGGAGGTACTCGAAGGAGAAGCGGGGCGGGATGACGAGGCCGTTGGGGGCGGCGCCGTCGACGACCGGGGTCGCGGTCGGCGTCGGCTCCGCGGGCTGCGCGGGCGGCCGTCCGCCCGAGCGGCCGAGCCCCAGGTCGATGCGCCCGGGGTGCAGCGCGTCGAGGAGGCCGAACTCCTCCACCGTGGACAGCGCGGTGCGGTGTCCGAGCTGTACGGCGCCGGAGCCGAGCCGGATGGTGTCGGTGGCGGACGCGGTCAGGGCGAGGACGACGGCGGGCGAGGTGCCGGCGACGCCGGGGTTGAGGTGGTGCTCGGCGAACCAGTAGCGGGCGTAGCCGAACCGCTCGGCCTGCTGGGCGAGGTCGATGGAGTTGCGCAGGGCGTCGCCCGCGGTCGAGCCGGACGGGACCGGGACCAGGTCGAGGACGGCGAGGGGGATGTCAGACACGGGAGAACTCCTCGGTGGGCGCGGGGGCGTCGTCGGGATGGGCCAGGCCCAGGTGGTCGCGCAGCGTCGTGCCCTCGTACTCCGTACGGAAGACGCCCTGCTCCTGGAGGAGCGGGACCACCTTGTCGGCGAACTCGTCGAGGCCGCCCGGGGTGATGTGCGGGACGAGGATGAAGCCGTCGGCGGCGTCGGCCTGGACGTACTCGTTGATGGTCTTGGCGATGGTGGCCGGGGCCCCGACGAAGTTCTGCCGGTTGCCGGTGTGGATGACGAGGTCGCGGATGGACCACTTGTTGGCGGCGGCGAGCTCGCGCCACTCGCGGGCGGTGGCCAGCGGGTCCCGGTACATGCGGACCTGGGCGCGACCCTCGGCGATGTGGGTGTCGCCGACGTCCGGGTCGATGTCGGGCAGCGGCCCTTCCGGGTCGTACGAGGACAGGTCCCGGTTCCAGACGAACTCCAGGTGCTTGAGGGCGGTGGCCCCGCTGACCTGGTGGCGGCGCACCTCGCGGGCGAGTTCCTCGGCCTCCGCGTCGGTGTCGGCGAGGGCGAAGGTGGCGGCGGGCAGGATGAGCAACTGGTCCTTGCCGCGGCCGTACTTGGGGAGGCGGGACTTCACGTCCGCGTAGAACTCCCGGCCCGCGTCGAGGGTGCCGTGCCGGCTGAAGATGGCGTCGGACTCGGCCGCGGCGAACTCGCGACCCTCGTCGGAGTCGCCGGCCTGGAAGACGACCGGGCGGCCCTGCGGGGAGCGCGGGACGTTGAACTGCCCGTGGATGTCGAAGTGTTGTCCGGCGTGGACGAAGGATCCTGCCTTGGCGTCGCGCAGGAAGGCTCCGGTCTCCTGGTCGGCGAGGATCTCGTCGTCGTGCCAGGAGTCGAACAGTTCGTTCGCGGTGGCGAGGAACTCCCGGGCGCGTGAGTAGCGTTCGCGCTGCGGGAGGAAGCCGCCGCGGCGGAAGTTCTCGCCGGTGAACGCGTCCCAGGAGGTGACGACGTTCCAGGCGGAGCGGCCGCCGGAGAGGTGGTCGAGGCTCGCGAACTGGCGGGCCACCTCGTAGGGCTCGTTGAAGGTGGAGTTGATGGTGCCGGTGAGTCCGATGCGCTCGGTGACGGCGGCGAGCGCGGCGAGGACGGTGAAGGTGTCGGGCCGGCCTACGACGTCCAAGTCGTAGATCTCGCCGCCCTGTTCGCGCAGGCGCAACCCCTCGGCGAGGAACAGGAAGTCGAACTTGGCGCGTTCGGCGGTGCGCGCGAAGTGGGCGAAGGAGCCGAACTCGATGTGGCTGCCGGCCCGCGGGTCGCTCCACACGGTGGTGTTGTTGACGCCGGGGAAATGGGCGGCCAGGTGAATCTGCTTCAGCGGCTTGGTCATGAGGGTTCCCTCCGGCTCACGCGGCGGCATAGCGGTTGGCGGGGCGGTCGAGGCCGAGGAGGCCGCGCAGGGTGTCGGCCTCGTACGCGCGGCGGAAGACACCACGGCGCTGGAGTTCGGGGACGAGGCCCCGGGTGATCGCCGGGAGGTCGTGTCCCGCGACGGCGGGGCGCAGCCGGAATCCCGTGAGGCCGGCGCCGTTCAACTCTTGGAGGAGATCGGCGAGTTGTGCGGGTGTGCCCGCGAAGGTCGGGGCGTCGCTCACGTACGGCGCTCCGTCGAGGGCGTCGAGCCGGTCCCGGCGGGCGGTCGCGGCGGCCGGGTCCTCGTCGAGGAACACCACCAGGTCGCCGAAGACATGCAGGGGATCCCCGGCCCGCCCGGCCGTCTCCTGCTCGGCGCGGATCCGGCCCACGATGGCACGGGCCTGCTCGGTGTCGCCCGGGGTGATGTATCCGACGTCGGTGGCGCGGGCCACCAGGCGGTACGGGACGGTGTCGTGCGCGAGGGCGGTGACGAGCGGCTGGCCCTGCGGCGGGCGGGGTGTGATGGAGGGGCCGCGGACGCTGAAGTGGCTGCCCTGGAAGTCGATGTAGTGCAGCTTGTCCCGGTCGATGAAGCGGCCCGTCGCGGCGTCCCGGATCTCGGCGCCGTCCTCCCAGCTGTCCCACAGCCGCCGCACGACCTCCACGTAGTCGGCGGCCTCGTCGAAGAGTTCGGTCACCAACTCCCTTGCGTCCGGGCTGTCGTAGGCGTCGATGCGGTCGATGGTGCGGCGGCCGAAGTGGGCGGCCTCGCTCGGGCGGGCGGTGACTTGCACACGCAGCCCCGCGCGGCCCTCGCTGACGTAGTCGAGGGTGGCGATCGCCTTGGAGAGGTGGAACGGTTCGGTGTGCGTGACCACGGCGGTCGGGACCAGGCCGATGTGCCGGGTCAGCGGGGCGATGCGCGAGGCGATCAGTACGGCGTCGAGGCGGCCGCGGACCTGGTCGGTGCGCTCGTCCGGTTCGAGGAAGTGGGCGGACTGCGGGCCGAGTCCGTCCTCGATGGTGACGAAGTCGAGCAGGCCCCGCTCGGCCTCGGCAACGAGCTCCGCCCAGTAGGCGGCGGTGAACAGCTCGCGCGGCCGGGACACCGGCTCGCGCCAGGAAGCGGGGTGCCATCCGGTGCCGTCGAGGGCGACGGCGAGGTGCAGATGGGGAGAGGGCGAGGGAGACACGAAGGTGCCTTTCTGTAAGAGCCGACAGGTCTGTAGGACAGGTCGGGAAGAGCCGACAGGAGTGACTACTCGCCGGTCTTCGGCAGGCCGGGCGGATTGATCCTCGACTTGGTCACGGCCTCGTCGGACAGCCCCCAGCGCTTGAGGACCTTCGCGTAGCTGCCGTTGTCGATGACATGGTCGAGCGCGGCGGCGAGCGGCTTCACGAGCCCGCTGTCCTTCTTGGTGGTGGCGGCGATGAGGCCCTGGAGCTCGGCGCCCGCGCCCGAGTACGTGCCGACGACCTCGGTCTTCCCGGTGCTGGCCGCGTGGTAGGCGGCGGTCGGGTTGGGGCCGAGATAGATGTCGATGCGGCCGGACTGCAGGGCGAGATAGGTGTCGCTGTCGTTCTGGTAGTACTTGATGTCGACCGGCTTGCGGCCCGCCTTCACGTTCGCCTTGCTCCACTCGATGAGCAGCTTCTCCTGGTTGGTGCCGCTGCCCACGGCGACCGTCCTGCCCGCCACGTCCTTCGGCCCCCTGACCTTCAGGCCGCTGCCCTTCTTCGCCTCGAAGCCCAGGTTGTCCTTGCGGTAGGTCGCGAAGTCGTACTTCTCCTTGCGGTCCTCGGTGACCGTGATGTTGCTGAGGCCCACGTCGTACTTGCCGCTGTCGAGGCCGACGAAGATGTTCTCCCAGGAGGCGGTGGTGCGGCGCACCTTGAGGCCGAGGACGTCGGCGACGAGATGGGCGAGGTCCGGCTCGACACCGATGACGGTCTTGTTGTCGGTGGCGTGGAAGCCGAGCGGCGCGGCGGAGCTGGAGGAGCCGATGACCTCCAGGGTGCCTCTCTTACGGATCCGCTCGGGCACCTCGTCGGCTATGGAGTCGACCTTGCCGGTGGTGACGCGGTGCTGCTCGGGACTGAGGTTGATCTTCGCCTTGGCGCCCGAGCCGTCCGCGACCTCGGTCGTGCCACCGTCGGAGGGGTTGCTGCAGGCGGCCAGGAGCAGGGTGGCCGCGAGCGAGAGCGCGGCCGCGGTGGTGGTGCGGCGCCGGTGGGCGAGGGTGAGGGTGAGGGGCACGGTCGTTCTCCTTGTGTGCAAAGCAGACGGCAGAGCAGAGAGCAGGGGTGGTCGGCGCAGAGGGTTATCGGCGCAGAGGGTTATCGGCGCAGGGCGTTACAGGACCTTGGAGAGGAAGGCACGGGTGCGTTCGTGCTGCGGGGCGTCGAGGACGGCCGCGGGTGTCCCCTGCTCCACGACGACACCGCCGTCCATGAACACCACGGTGTCGGCGACCTCGCGGGCAAAGCCGATCTCGTGGGTGACGACGATCATCGTGGTTCCGGTGCTCGCCAGGTCCTTGATGACATCGAGGACCTCACCCACCAGTTCCGGGTCGAGCGCCGATGTGGGCTCGTCGAAGAGCAGCACCTTGGGTTCGAGGGCGAGCGCGCGGGCGATGGCGACGCGCTGCTGCTGGCCGCCGGAGAGCTGGCGCGGATAGGAATCGGCCCGGTCGCCGAGCCCCACCCGTTCGAGCAGCGTCCGGGCGGTGTCCTCCGCCTCCTTGCGCGGACGGCGCAGGGCGGAGACGGGGGCCTCGATCAGGTTGTCGAGAACAGTCAGGTGCGGGAAGAGGTTGAAGTCCTGGAAGACGAACCCGATGTGGGTGCGCTGCTTCAGGACGTCCTTCTCCCGCAGTTCGTGCAGCTTGTCGCCCTGGCGGCGGTAGCCGATGAGTTCGCCGTCGATGCTGATCCAGCCGCTGTTCACCTTCTCCAGGTGGTTGATGGTGCGCAGCAGCGTGGACTTCCCCGATCCTGACGGGCCGAGGATCACGGTGACCTCACCGGCGTGCACGCGCAGGTCGACGCCGCGCAGCACCTCCAGCGGGCCGAAACTCTTGTGGACGTCCTGGATGTCCACCATGGGCTTGCTCATCGTCGGCCTCCCAGGGCCCGGAGGGTCTTCGGGGCGGTGCCCCGGGCGTATCGGCGTTCCACGTAGTGCTGGGCGATGGAGAGGAGTGAGGTCAGGACCACGTACCAGGCGGTGGCGACGAGGAGCAGCGGGATCACCCGGCCGTTGCGGCCGTAGATGACCTGGGCCTGGTAGAAGAGCTCGCCGATGGACATCACGTAGACCACCGATGTGCCCTTGAGCAGGCCGATGATCTCGTTGCCCGCCGTCGGCAGGATGGCGCGCATGGCCTGCGGCAGCACGATCCGACGGATCTGCCGCAGGCGCGGGATACCGAGGGCGGCGGCGGCCTCCAGCTGGCCCCGGTCGACGGAGATGACACCACCGCGCACGATCTCCGCGGCGTACGCGGCCTGGTGCAGAGTGAGGCCGATGATGGCGGCGCCGATGGTGCCGATGAGGCTGTTGCTGTCGACGGACCAGAACACCGGGCCGAAGGGGATGCCGAGGCCCAACTCCTTGTAGAGCGCGCTGAGATTGAACCAGAAGACGAGCTGGACGATCATCGGGATGGACCGGAATATCCAGATGTAGGTCCAGGCCACGGTCTGCAGCACCGGACTCTGCGAGAGCCGCATGAAGGCCAGCACCGTACCGAGCAGGAATCCCAACACCGTGGCGTATGCGGTGAGTTGGAGCGTGACCCAGACGGCCTGCACGATCGTCTCGGACAGGACGTAGTCGCGGAAGACGTCCCATTCCCATACGGGGTTGGTCAGCAGGCCGTGCGCGAACTGGGCGACCAGGACGAGCACGGCGGCTGCCGCGACCCAGCGGGCGTAGTGGCGGACGGGGACGACCTTGAGGGAGGCCGGGTCGTCCGGGGTCTGTCCGGTGGGCGCGGCGCCGAGGAGGTGTTTCTCGAACGGCAGCGGACCGATGGACTCGGGATCGGCCTCGGTGTCGAAGAGCGGCGTGTACCCGGTGGCCAGGTAGAGGCCGCGGGCTTCCGGCTGGCGGGGCCCGGTGGTGAGGTGGATCCGCCGGTAGCCGCGCTCGCCGGCCTCGCGCTCCAGCTCGTCGACCACGCGGCGGGCGAGGCCGCGCCGCCGGTGGGCGGAGTGCGTCCAGATCCGCTTCAGCTCGGCGGTGTCGGCGTCGTAGCGGCGGAAGGCGCCTCCCGCGACGGGTTCACCGTTCTCGAGGACGAGGAGCAGCAGCCCGCCGTGGGCAGGTGTGAACTCCTCGTCGGGGTAACGGGCGATCTCGGCGTGGGCGTCCTTGCCGTACCGGGTCGAGTACTCGTCGCCGAGCTCGCGCAGCAGCGGCTCGACACGCGGGTCGGATACGGGGACGTGAACGACCGTCATATCCCCTGAGGGGGCGGGTGGTTGGGCCAGGGAGGTCACGCGCCCACCGCCGCCGCCCCGGTCCCGCGTGCCGCGCGCTCGGCGTCGCGCTTGGCGACCTCCTCGCGCACGATCGGGATCACGTACCGGCCGAAGTCGATCGCGTCGTCCAGCAGGTCGTAGCCGCGCGCGGAGAGGATGTCGACGCCGAGGTCGTAATAGTCGAGGAGCGCCTGGGCCACGGTCTCCGGGGTGCCGACGAGGGCGTTGGAGTTGCCCGCGCCGCCGGTCGCGGCGGCCGTCGGGGTCCACAGGGCGCGATCGTAGCGCTCCCCTGCCTCGGCGATGGCGATGAGCCGCTGGGAGCCCGTGTTCTGGGGCTCGGCGTGTCCGTGGTGACGCCTGCCGATGCGCTCGCCCCGCTCCTTCCTGGCCTTGATCGCGCCGACCGTGCGGTGCGCCTTCTCCCAGGCCAGCTCCTCGGTCGGCGCGATGATGGGGCGGAAGGCGACCTGGATGCGCGGGACGTCGGTGCGGCCCGCGGCCTTCGCGGCGGCCTTCACGGTCTCGATCTGCTCGGCGGTCTTGGCCAGCGGCTCGCCCCACAGGCAGTAGATGTCGGCCTCCGCTCCCCCGGCGGCGTACGCGGCGGGCGAGGAACCTCCGAACGAGACGCCGGGCCGCGGCTGTTGGACCGGGAAGACATCACTGACGAAGTCGTGGAAGCGGTAGTGCTCGCCCTCGTGGTCGAAGGGTTCGTGGGTGGTCCAGATCTTCTTGACGAGCTGGATGTACTCGCGGGTGCGGCTGTAGCGCTCGTCCTTGGTGAGGGTGTCGCCCTCACGGCCCTGTTCCTGGTCGTTGCCGCCGGTGATGAAGTGGACGGTGAGCCGGCCGTCGCTGATCCGGTCGAGGGTGGCGAAGGTCTTGGCGGCGAAGGTGGGGTACGAGACGTTGGGCCGGTGGGCGAGCAGGATCTGCAGGCGGTCGAGGTGGCTCGCGATGTAGGCGGCGGCCGGTGCCGGGTCGGGCGACCCGGAGCCGTACGCGAACAGCACCCGGTCCCAGTCGTGGTCCTCATGGGCGCGGGCGAGACGGAGTGTGTACTCCTTGTCGAAGGCGGCGCCGGAACGGGAGGTGGTTTCGGAGCCGTCGTTGGTGGCGGCGATGCCGAGGAATTCCACGGGCATGGGGTGGGCCTTTCTCAGGCGGCGAAAACCGCGTGCGGGCAGGCCGGAACAGCCGTGCGCGCAGGCGGAATTGACGACTCGTCATACAGACGGGTCGATACGGGCGTGACGACGCGGGGCGTCGTGGGATGCGGTGGTGTGGCAGCGCGCGCGAGGCGTCAGAGCTCGGGCCCGGGCGGGGTCACAGAGGGAGCCGCCGAGGAGTCACCGAGAAATCACCAAGGAAGAAAAGGGCCGGTCAGAGGGCCCGCTGCCGATTCAGGCGCAACACGCCGCGGACCACACCCGACCGAAGTCGATGTGGTCACGCGAGACCAAGCGCTGGGCAGTCATGGACCAATTGAGCCGTCCGCAGGGCCGTTTCGTCAAGCCGCGCTCGAATGTCGGACGGCGTCGGACCGGCTTGTGGGCGGTCGTCGGCCCGCTCAGGCAGAGTCGGTGGCCGCCTGCCGCTGGGCCCGACGGTGCTCGACACCGCTCAGCAGCCGGCTCCGCTGCTCCTCGTCCGTCGCCGCGGCAGCCGCGGCCAGGGCCAGCGCCGACGCCCCGTCGGTCACCGCACGGTCCGCGCCGGGGGTCGTGCCGTGTGCCGCGAACTCGACGGTGTGCTGGCTCGCGCCCTCGGTGTCGTAGCCGATGGTGGGGTGGATCGCGGGCAGGAGGCGGGACACGTTGCCCATGTCGGTGGACGCGGTGGTGGCGCCGTGCCGGGACAGCGGGGTGCGGCCGAGGGAGCGGGCGGCCGCCGCGTAGGCCTCGGTCAGGAACGGGTCCTGGCGCAGATCCGCGAAGTCCCTTCCGTGCTGGGTGAGTTCGAGGGTGGCGCCGGTGGCGAGGGCGCCCGCCTCGAAGCAGGCGCGGACCCGGCGCTGCACCGCCGTGAGCTGTTCGACGGTGGGGGCCCGCACCTCGTAGCGGGCGGCCGCGGTGTCGGGGATGACATTCGGGGCCCGGCCCCCGTCGGTGACGATGCCGTGGACCAGGGAGCCCGGAGGCAGCTGCTGGCGCAGCACGCCGATCGCGGTCTGGGCGACGGTCAGCGCGTCGAGCGCGTTCACGCCCTCCCATGGTGCGAGGGCCGCGTGGGCCGGCCGGCCCCGGTAGGTGATGTCCCAGGCGCCGATCGCGAGGGAGGAGGCGCCGACGGTGTCCTCCGGGGCGGCGTGCGCCATCAGTGCCGCGGCCACGTCGTCGAAGACGCCCGCCTCGATGAGGAGCACCTTGCCGCCGATGTCCTCCTCGGCCGGCGTGCCGATGAGCCGTACGGTGACGTCGAGCCTGTCCGCGACAGCCGCGAGGCCGAGCGCCGCGCCGACCGCCGCCGCGCCGTTCACGTTGTGCCCGCAGGCGTGGCCGATGCCGGGCAGCGCGTCGTACTCGGCACAGAACGCGAGCACCAACTCGCCGCTGCCGTACGTCGCGTCGAGTGCGGTGGGCAGCGAGTCGAGGGGGCGGGTGACCGTGAAACCGGCCGCGTCGAGGAGCGAGGCGATCTTCGTGGCCGAGCGGTGTTCCTCGAGGGCGGTCTCGGGTTCGGCGTGCAGGCTGTGGCTGAGCGCGATGAGCTGCTCGCGCCGGCTCAGGACCGCCTGTGTCACCTCGTCGTGCAGGGAAGGCGTTGTCGTCATGGTCGTCATGCGAGGCTCTCCTTCGCGTCGGTGCGTATGTCGGTGTCGGCCGTGGCCCCGCTCCCGTACAGGAGCGCGAGGGTCCCGCCGAGCAGGGCAACCGCGGCGCAGGCGCTCCAGCTCCACACATAGCCGGACAGTGCGATGTGGCCGCCGAGTTGGTGTGCAGAGAAGAGCCCGCCGATCACGGCGGCGCCGATCGCCGCGCCCAGCGACAGCGCCAGTTCGTTGATGCCCACGGCCAGCGCGGTCTGCCGCTCGGGCACGATCTCCGCCGACAGGGTCCGTGTGATGGACTCGAAGACACCGGTCGCCAGGCCGACGATCAGCGCCGACGCGATGTACTGCGGGAGTGTGGCGTGGAAGAGGATCAGGCCCAGGAAGCCGAGCCCGATGAGGGTTCCGCCGGTGACCAGGACGGCGCGGTCGCCGATGCGGCGGGCCAGGCGCGGTGTGGCCGTGGAGCCGGCGAAGCCCATGACCACCATGGCCAGGGACACCGTCGCGATGGACTGCGGGCCGAGCCCCATGCCGTAGCCGACGGCGGCCGGGTCCGCCCCGAGGAACAGGGCGTTGGCGCCGAGGAAGCCGATCGTGCCGAAGGCCGCGCAGAACGTGTGCGCGCTGACCGCCGCGAGCCGCCGGTCCCGCAGCATGCGGACGCTCACCAGCGGCTGGGTCGCGCGGCGCTCCACCGTCACCCAGGCGAGGAACACCACCACCGCGAGGGCGCCCGTGCCCAGGGAGCGCGCCGAGGTCCACCCCCATGTGCCGCCCTGTGCGAGCAACAGGACCAGCGCGACGAGACCGATGGTCAGCAGCGCCGCCGCTCCGTAGTGGAACCGGCCGCCGAACTCCCCGTCGCTGTCCGGCAGTACGAGGCCCGCGGCCAGGGCGAGCACGGCCACCGGCACCGCCGCCCACAGCCCGGCCTCGGCATGCCGCTCGCTGAGGGCGCCCGCCACGAGGCCGCCCGCGCCGACGGCGATCAGCAGGGCGCCGACCAGGAGCGACATCCCGGTGCGGCCGCGTTCCGGGGCGCGCGAGCGCAGGATGCCCGCGAGCAGCGGGAAGAATCCGACCACCGCGCCCTGCAGGACCATCCCCACGGCGAGTGTCACCACCGTCGGCCGCACCGCCATCAGCAGCGAACCGGCCGCGACCATCGTGAGCGCCACCCGCAGCAGCCGACGGTGACCGTACAGATCACCGAGGCGTGAGAGCAGTGGTGTGAGCACGGCGAACGCGCACTGCGACAGCAGATAGAGATTGTTCTGGGCCACTCCGCCGATGCCGAGCCGCTGCCCCAACTCCGGGAGGAGCGGCGTGAGATAGCCCTGTACGACGCCGCTGAACACGACGACAACCGCCATCGCACCGAGCATGCCGCGGCCGGTGCCCACCGCTGACCCTCGTGTGCTCACGTCTGCGCCCACCGGGGACGTCCCTTCTGGCCGGAATCACATCCGGTGGCTACTGTGCGGGCTGCGGTCGCACCGGTCCGCGGATTCGTCGGAAACGAGCACGGAGGGGTTACCGGATGCGAGAAACGGTCACCGCGAGCGAGCTGGACCTCGCACTCGTCAACGCCCTCCAGCTACGCCCCCGCGCCTCCTGGAGCGAACTCGCACCGCCGCTGGGTGTCACCGCGAGCACCCTCGCCCGCCGCTGGGACCGGCTGACCGCGGAAGGGCTCGCCTGGGTGTACGCGGCGCCGGGCCGGGAGTTCTCGCGCACGCGCTGCACGGCGTTCGTCCTGGTCCGCTGCCGACCCGGCACCCGTATGCGCATCGCTCAAGAGCTGCGCGTGCACGACGAGGCGGTGACCGTCGAACTCACCGGCCCCGGCAGCGCCGATCTGCTCATCGACGTCCTCGCCCCCGACCTGCCCGCGCTCACCCGGTTCGTGACGACACACCTCGAACCGCTGCCCGGTGTCACCGCCGTCGACTGCCTCTTCGCCACGTCCCTCTACGTGGAGGGCAGCCGCTGGCGGCTCCGCTCCCTGGACCCGGCGCAGCTCAGCGCCCTGGGCCGGGCGAGCACGCATGCGTCCGAGACCGCGCCGACGTCCCAACTCGACGCGGTGGACCGGAGGTTGCTCGACGCCCTGGTCGGCGACGGCCGCCTCGGCCTCGCGGCGCTCGCCGCACACACCGACACCAGTCCCGCCACCGTCCGCCGCCGCCTGCACCGGCTCACCGACTCGGGTGTCCTCACCTTCCGCTGTGACATGGCGAACGCGCTCGCGGGACGCCCGCTGCCCGTCTCGCTGCTCGGCCGCGTCCCGGCCCGTGACATCGCCGCCGTCCACCGTGCCCTCGCGGCACTGCCCGAGTGCCGCCTCGTCGCCGCGGTCACCGGCCGGACGAACATCTTCGCCACCCTGTGGGTACGCGACCTCGGCGACATCCAACGCCGCGAGACATCCCTGGGCGCGCGCCTGCCGACACTGGAGGTGACCGACCGCATCGTCGGCCTGCACACGGTCAAGCGCATGGGCCATCTGCTGGACGAGGACGGCAGACGCACGGGGGTGCGTCCGATCAGGCCCTGGTGAGCCTCGGCGGCTCGTCGCTAGCCCGTCCGCAGCGACTCCAACGCCTTCTCGATGCGTCGCGCGCGTGTCTCGGGCTTCTTCGCGGAATCGATGGCGAGGACGTGCTGCCGTTTGCGGCTGTGGGAGAGGCGGTCGTAGGCGGCGCGGGCGGTCGGGTCCGCGTCGAGGGCGTGGGCGAAGTCCTCGGGCTCGGTCACGGTGCGGGGCTCGGTGTCGAGTCGCAGGTCGACCTCGACCTCCTCCCCCGTCTCGACGCCCGCGGCCTCCCGGTTCGCCTTGCTCAGGCCGAGCAGGCAGCGGCCGCGCATGAGGGCGACCCGGCTGCGCCACGTGTGACCGTTGACCGTGATGACCACCGGGGGCCGCTTCCCGCCGCCGAGCTCGTCCACGAGCTCCGGAGGGACCTCCAGGCCGTGCATCGGCTCCGGGGGTTCGACGTGGGTCCGGAACTTCATGTGGTGCTCCCGTTCTCGCGAGGGTCGTCTCCCAGGGCCGTCCGATCGGGAGCGTAGGGGATCTGTACCACCAAGCCCGGCAAGCGTCACCGTCGCGCGAACGCCCCCCGTGCGTGGCCCAGCAGTTCGCGCAGCGCCGGGTTGTGGGCCCGCTTCCAGACCAGGGCGAGCAGCGCCGGTGTGTCGACGTCGTCGATGGTGCGGGCGGTGAGCCCGTCGGGGTGATCCGCGACCATCGACTCGCTCAGGACGGCGACGCCGAGGCCGCGGTCGGCGAGGGCGGCGATGGAGTCCGCGGCACTGGCCTGCAGCGCGATCGTGGGGTGCAGTCCCTGCGCGGTGCACGCCCGGTCGAAGACCGTGCGCAGGCCGGTGCCGGGCGGCATGCAGACGATCGGATGGGCCATCAGGTCCTGTAGTACGACGCGCCGTTGCTTCGCCAGCGGGTGCCCGGCCGGGACCGCCACGACGAGCCGCTCGTCGACGATGGTCAGCGAGTCGAGGCCGTCGGGGGTGCTGTGCGCGGCGCCGATGAGCGCCAGGTCGACATCGCCGGCGCGCACCCCCTCGACGAGCCGGTCGGAGCCGTCCTCCAGGAGCGAGAGCTCGACGCCCGGATGCGCCTCGTGGAACGCCGCGAGGGCGTCGAACAGCGGGGTGATGGTGCAGCCGATGACCATGCCGACGGTGAGCCGCCCCCTGATCAGTTCGGACACCTCGGCCACCGCCCGGCCGATCGTCCCGGCCGCGGCGAGGGTGGCGCGGGCCTGTTCGAGCGCGGCCTTGCCCGCGACGGTGAGCGTGACGGTGCGGGACGAGCGGTCGAACAGCTCCGCCCCGAGCTCACGCTCCAGCTGCCGGATCTGCGCGCTGACGCCGGACTGGCTGATGTGCACCCGCTCGGCGGCGCGCGTGAAGTTCCGCTCCTCGGCGACGGCGACGAAGTATTCGAGCTGCCTCAGGTCCATGACACCCATTGTCCATGACCGCAGCTTCTGATTTCCATCAGAAGCATCTGTTGGACTTCTGATCATCGGGCGGCGACGCTGGAAGCACCAAGCCAGGGAACTGACGCCGGGAGGAACCCCATGTCGGAGTACGAGAAGGCCATGCGGCCCGAGGACATCACCCGCCTGTTCGTCGAGCGGTCCAACGCGGGGGACGCGGCCGGCGTCGCCGCGCTCTACGAGGAGGACGCGGTGCTCGCCTACCCGCCCGGCCAGGAGACGGTCGGGCGGGAGGCGATCCGCGTGCTGTGGGAGAAGGTGCTGGCGAACCGCCCCCACTTCGAGCCGGAGCAGCCGCTGCCGACGCTGATCAGCGGCGACATCGCCCTCACGTCGACGCCGCCGAAGGACGGGACGGGGGCCCGTGCGCAGGTCGTGCGCCGCCAGCCGGACGGAAGCTGGCTGCGCTTCCTCGACCAGCCCGAGTTCGCGCCGCCGACGCGCTGACCACGCGTGCGGGCGCGAGCCGGGACTACTGAGCGGCGCGCTGCCCACGGGGGCCAGGACCACTGAGCGGCGTGCTGCCCACGCGGGCTAGGACTGCTGAGCGGCGTGCTGACCGCGAGGCAGCGGGACCGGCGTCTCACTGGCGCGCATCATCACGCAGTCGAACTCGAGCACGCGGCCGGAGCCGCTCTCCTGGGTCACCGGATACATACCGGTGACTTCGAAGCCCTCACGCTCGTACTCGGCGAGCGCTTCGGCCATCCGCGGGCTGCCCTCGTAGATCCTCAGAAGTGCGACCTCCGACTGCAGCCCCACGAATTCGGAGATGCGCTCCCCCGCCCCGGCGAACACCTCGAGGTCGTAGCCCTGAGTGTCCATCTTGAGATAGGGCTGCGGATTGTCGATTCCGTCGAGAGCCTTGTCCATCAGCCCGTCGAGCCGACAGATCTGAATGTCCTCGGTGCCGCCTTTGACGAATCGCTTGTACCGGGTGTTCCCGTATTCGCTGGGCGGGAGGAGCGAGCTCATGCTGAGCCACTCCACGTGCATGGGCTGAATCGTGTCCACCCGTCCGAGACCGCACGGGACGACATGCCAGTCCGGGTCGCCTTCAGCGCGCTTCTGCAACTTTTCCAGAAACCGCGGAACCGGCTCGAACGAAACGATCCGCCCCTTGTACCCGAATTCTCGGAGTCGCCTGCCGTACTGGCCGACGTTCGCCCCGACATCGAATACGCAGTTCACGCCGTAGGACTCGAGCATGGCGGCCACGTGGCGAGCACCGAGATAGTCGGCGGCCGCCTTCTGGAATCCATGCTCCTGCGCACGTGACTTTCGCTCATCGACAATGAGCTGAGCCCCCTCGGCGAGCGGAGTGGCGGCCCACTTTCCGCGCCTTGTGACGAGGTGCGCCCCGTCTTCCAAGGGGGAATCGGTCCACTTCCCCCGGCTGGTGACGAGGTGCGCTCCGTCCTCGAGGCAGGCGCCTGCCCACTTCCGCCGGCTCCGCGCAAGGACCGCGGCTCCGGGAGCCAGATCGACGACCTGAGCGCCGGTCCGGGCGACGGTGTTCAGCAGAGTTCTGTACACGCTAGCCATGCATGCACACTCGCAGCCGCCGCGCCGACCCCCCGGACACCGACTCGGCCGCCGCCAAATGACATCCGCTCCTCCGAGTCGCCTCCGTCACAGGTCAGAAGCGGTCTCAAAGCGGGACCCACCAGGTCAGGTTTCACCCGAAAGAGAGGAATCCCGGTGGGCTCATCAGAGAAGCTCGCGCCCCGGTCACCGCCGGTTCCGGCATCTCCGTCGGCTAGGGCCTGTCATTTGGATCAGGCCCTAGGCCCGGAGCCGGGAGACCAGGCCATCGAGGACCCGGTCAAGCCCGTAAGCGAAGTCGTCATCGCGGATCTGTTGCGGGGGAAGGTCCTGCCGGGCAGAGCTTCCCTCTCGTAGCCGCTGGTGTTGGTGCGCGGCGTCATCGAAGAGAGGCCGCAGGCCCGCCACCCACTCCTGTTCGCTCCTGCCGCTGCGGGCGATCAACGAAAGGTACGCGGCTTCGGAGGCGGCGATACCGATGACGTAGGCCGTAAGCGTCCCCATCGCCCGGTCCCTCTCGTCCGCCGGGAAGCCCGCCACTTCGAACTGCGCGAGCAGACCCGCCGCCATCCGCATGGCGTTGGGACCGATGTGAACAAGTCCGACCTGGCCGAGCTCGGACACGATCCAGCGGTGTCGCAGACTCATCGCACGAAGTTCCGTGGCGATGCGGGTGACGTCCGCACGCCACTGGCCACGTTCGGCAGCCACCGGCATGCCCAGCTCTCCGAAGACGTCGTCCACGGCCAACTGGATCAGCTCGTCCTTGTTGGCCACGTGTCGATAGAGCGAGGTGGCCGCCGCCTTCAAGCGGGTGCCGAGCTTGCGCATGCTGAGCGCCTCGGCACCCTCCGCGTCCAGCAACTCAATCGCTGCGGCAACGATCTGATCGCGAGTCAGCTGCTCCCGCTGCAGGGGCTGCGGACGGGTCCACACCGACGCGATCGGCTTCTTTTCGGCTGACATACGCCCCTCATCCTTACTCGCTCCACCTTCTCCCCCACCATAGCGGACGCCGTACGCACCTTGCATACAGCGTTCCGCCGTGCGTACAGTGTTCGCAACAAGGAACGTCGTACGCATCGAGCTGGGGGTTCGGCATGTCGACCGTCGTTAACTGGGACGAACAGGGCAACTGGGGTAGCAAGGGCATCTGGGGAGCGCGGGACTCGGCGGGCCGGAAGTTCGACGTCGCCCACTGGCAGACCCGTCTGGACACCTTGCGTACCGAGCATCACGTCCCCGCCGCGTCACTGGCGGTTCTCGTCGACGGGACCGTCCACGAGCTGGCCAGTGGCGTGCTGCATCGCGGCACGGGCGTGGAAGCGACGACCGACTCGGTCTTCCAGATGGGCTCCATCGCCAAGATCTACACGGCCTCTCTGATCATGCGCCTCGCCGAGTCAGGTGAACTTGACCTGGACGCACCGGTCGTGGAGGTTCTGCCGGAGTTTTCCGCCGCCGACCCCGACGCGACCAAAGTGATCACCACACGCCAGCTGCTCAGCCACACCAGTGGCCTCACCTGCGACTTCAACCACGACAGCGGACGCGGCGACGACTGCCTCGCCAAGTACGTCGAGGCTGCGAAGGACGTGGCGCTCGACTGCCCGCCCGGCACCGCGCTCTCCTACAGCAGCGTCGGGTACAACGTCCTCGGCCGGATCATCGAAGTCGTGACCGGCAAGGTCTGGGACGAGGCACTGGAGGACCTGCTCCTCACTCCGCTCGGCCTCACGCACACCGTGACCCTGCCCGAACAGGCGCTGCGGTTCCGGGCGGCGATGGGGCACCTGGGTGAGGCGGGCCAGGATCCGGAGCCCGCGCCGGCCTGGGATCTGATGCCGCGCTCGGCAGGGCCTTACGGCCGGGTCATCGCCACAGCCGGGGACGTCGTCCGGCTCGCGCAGATGCACCTCAACGGCGGCGTCGCGCAGGACGGCACGCGGGTGCTGTCCGAGGAGACCGTCGCGATGATGCAACAGCGCGTGGTCGAGTCACCCGACAAGTGGACGGTCAGTGCGGACGGCTGGGGGCTGGGCTGGACCCTGTACGACTGGGACGGTGTCCAGGGGTATGGCCACGACGGCGCATCGATCGGCCAGTACGGCTACCTGCGCGTGGTTCCCACGGCGGGCGTCGCGGTCGCCCTGCTCACCAACGGCGGCGGGGCGCGCGAGCTGTACGCGGCCCTCTACCGGGAACTGCTCGCCGACCTGGCCGATGTGACGATGCCTGAGCCCTTCGCCCCTCCGGCCGAACCGCCTGTGGTTGACCTCGCACCGCTCCTTGGCACGTACAGGCGCGAGGGTGTGGTCATCACTGTGACCGAACGGGACGGTGCGGGGCACGCGGTGTACGAGTTCGTCGATGGCATGAAGGACTTCTCCGAGCCCCTGGAAATCGACCTGCTACCGGTGACCGAGTCGGTGTTCGCCGGTACCGGAGTGGGTGCCGCATTCAGCGAGGACTACATGCCCGTGGTCTTCTCCACCCTGCAGGACGGCACAGGCTGCGTCTACATCGGTATGCGCTGCGGCCCCAAGGTCGGTTGATTACGACTGCGCCGCGTAGAGCGCCCCGCCGCCTGGCGCCTACACCGACAACAGGGGTGACAGTCGTGCCACCGGCGGCAGCTCGCCATGGCGCTCCGGGGACGCCGAGAACGCCTGGATCACGAAGGCCGCGAAGCGGCGGGAGGCGGCGACGCGGGCGGATGTCGATGCCGCCTGGATGCCTCGGTTGGCCATGAGCATCAGGATCAGGTCGTCCAGGACGAAGTCCGGGCGCAGGTGGCCGGAGTCCTTGGCGCGGCGGGCGATTTCGGCGATGGCCTTCAGCGTGTACGCGCGGTTCTCGGCGAAGTCCAGGGCCTTGGGGAAGGCCGACATGAAGGCCTCGGTGAAGCCGCGGTCGCGGGCGTGCATCTCGCAGGTCTCCTCGATCACGTGGCAGAACCCGTGCCACGGATCCGGGTCGGCGAGCCCCTCGTCCACGAGCCTGCGGCACACCCGCATCTCCTCTGCGAAGGCCTCCGTGACCAGCTCCTGCTTGGTCGGGAAGCGGCGATAGAGGGTGGCGGGGCCGACTCCGGCACGGCGGGCGATCTCGCGCATCGGCACGTTCAGGCCGTCGGCGGCGAACACGGCGCGGGCCGCGTCGAGGATGCGCTCGCGGTTGTCGAGGGCGTCGGAGCGCAGCGTCTGAGGCAAACGTTCGGTCACCTCTCTCACTTTACCCAAACGGACGGGGGCGTCCGTTAACGTCCGAAAGCCCCACCCCGAGACACCAAAGGAGCCCCCGTGAAGGCCATCGCGATCCAGGAATTCGGACGCCCCGAGGGCATGGCGGTCGTCGACCTCCCGGCCCCGGTGCCCGCCGCCGGGCAGGTACTGATCGCCACGGAGGCGATCGGCGTCGGCGGGGTCGACGCACTGATCCGCAGCGGCGCCCTCGCCTCGTTCGGCTTGTTCCAGGAGGGCCATGTGCCCGGCAGCGAGGTGGCGGGCACCGTGACCGCGGTCGGCGCCGGCGTGGACGCCTCGTGGGTGGGCCGGCGCGTCTGGGCGTTCACCGGCACGGGCGGCGGCTACGTCGAGCAGGCCGTCGCCTCCGTGGACGCGGTCCTCCCCCTGCCCGCGGAGCTGTCCGCCGCCGACGCGGTGACGCTCGGCACCTCCGGCGTGGTCGCGCACTTCGCCCTGCGCCACGCCCACTTCGCCCCCGGCGAGTCCGTGCTGGTGCGCGGCGCGGCCGGCAGCCTGGGCATCCCGACGGTGCAGCTCGCGGCGCGCGGCGGGGCGAGCGCGGTTGCGGTCACGACCTCGTCGGCGGAGCGCGGCGAACGCCTGCGCAAGCTGGGGGCGACCCACGTACTGGACCGCTCCGGCACCTCCACCGATGCCGATGCCGATGCCGATGCCGATGCCGATGCCCCCGAGGGTTACGACGTCATCATCGACATCATCGCCGGACCGGACATGCCCACGTTCCTCGACCGCCTCAACCCCAACGGCCGTCTGGTGGCGATCGGCATGGTCGCCGGGCCTCCGCCCGCGGACCTCGCCGCGCACATGACGGCGGCGTTCCGGAAGTCGATGTCGTTCGCCACCTTCAGCGCCGACACGGTGCCCGAGGCCGCTCAACGCGCCGTGCGCGCCGAGCTGTTCGCGGGAGAGCTCTCCCTGGATCCGGTGGTGCACGCGGTGCTCCCGCTGGAAGAGGCCGTGCGGGCGCACCAGTTGATGGACTCGGGTGAGGCCTTCGGCCGGATCGTGCTCGTACCGTAGACCCCTTCGGCCGGCTCAGCGCGCCAGCGCTCTGCCGATCTCCCGCGCCGCATCCATGACCTGGGCCGCGAGATCCGCCCGGGCATGGCCCGCCTCGGTCAGGCGGTGGGTGGGTCCCGCGATGCTGATGGCGCCGACCGTACGGCCGGAGGCGGCGCGGAGCGGGGCGCCGATCGCGGCCTTGCCGTCCGCGTGCTCGTCGACGGCGGCGGCCCAGCCCCGGCGGCGTATCTCGTACAACTCGGCGGCCAGGGCCGCACGTTCGGTGATGCTGCGGCCGGTGAGGGCCGGGAGTTTCTCGGGTACGTCCAGCTCGTGGTCGAAGGCGAGCAGCGTCTTGCCCACGGCCGAGGCGTGGAGCGGCAAGTGGGCACCCATGCGCAGGACTTGAGCACTGTCGTCCGGGCGGAAGACGTGATGGATGACGAGGGCCCCGCCCTCGTGCGGGGTGGCGATCCAGACCGATTCGCCGCTGCGCGCGGCGAGGGTGTCGGCGCTGTGCAGGGAGCGGGCGCGCAGCTCGTTCGTGTCGAGGTCGCCGTTGCTCAGGTGGAGCAGCGAGGCGCCGATCCGGTACTTGCCCGTGGCCGGGTCCCGATCCACCAGGCCCGCCGCGACCAGCGTGCCGAGGATTCCGCCCAGGGACTCCTGGGGCAGCCCCATCGCGCGGGCCAGCTCCGACACCGCGAACGGCCGGCGCCCGGACGCGAGCAGCCGCAGGACCAACGCCGCCCGCTCCACCGACTGGATCCGCTCTGCCACGCGGGCACGGTAGCCCACCATTGGTCGGCCGTGGCCCGCGGGCCTACCTTCGTAGACGTCAAGACATCACCGGACCGACGATTCCCGACGTTTCCCGACGACTCCCGCGGAGATGAGCACCCCATGTCGAAGATCCTTTTCGTGGTGACCGGCGCCGACCACTGGACCCTGGCCGACGGCACCCAGCACCCCACCGGCTTCTGGGCCGAGGAGGCCATCGCCCCGTACGATGCGTTCAAGGCGGCGGGGCACGAGATCGTCGTGGCCACGCCGGGCGGCGTCGTTCCCACCGTCGACGCGGGCAGCCTCGCGCCCGAGTTCAACGACGGCCAGGAGAACGCCGCCCGCATGGCCGCCGCCGTGTCCTCGAACGCCGAGCTGGCCTCCCCCATCAAGCTGGAGGAGGTGAACCTGGACGACTACGCGGCCGTCTTCTACCCCGGCGGCCACGGCCCGATGGAGGACCTCGCCGTCAACGCCGAATCCGGCGCCCTGCTCACCCGCGCCCTGGAGTCCGGCAAGCCGCTCGGTGTCGTCTGCCACGCGCCCGCGGCGATGCTGGCGGCCACGAAGGCCGACGGCGGCAACGTGTTCGCCGGCTACGACGTCGCCGCGTTCACCAACGTCGAGGAGACCCAGGCCGGCTTCGCCGACAAGGCGCGGTGGCTGCTCCAGGACCGGCTCACGGAGGCCGGTGTGAACGTCCAGGTCGGTGAGCCGTGGGCGCCGCACGTGGTCGTCGACCGCAACCTGGTCACCGGACAGAATCCGGCCTCCGCCGCCCCGCTCGCGGCCGAGCTGCTGGAAAAGCTGGCCTGACCACCGACAAAGGCTGCCCTGACCACCGATAAAAGCTGGCCTGACCACCGATGTTCCCCACGGATGACACAGTGGACCCAAGCGTTCCGTTCGTCTCGTGGAGGTTCCCCCCGCATGCGTCTGCTGCTCATACGTCACGGCCAGACCCCGTCCAACCTCAAGCGGCTCCTGGACTCCGCGGCGCCGGGCCCCGGCCTGACGCCGCTCGGTCTGGAGCAGGCGGCGGCGCTCCCGGGGACGCTGGCCGACGAGCGGATCGACGCCCTGTACGCCTCCACCCTGATCCGCACGCAGCTCACCGCCGAGCCCCTGTCCAAGGCGACCGGCCTCGACGTCGTGATCCGGGACGGGATCCGTGAGATCGCGGCGGGTGACCTGGAGATGCGCGGCGACGACGAGTCCGCGCAGAAGTACCTCAACACCGCGTTCTCCTGGTCCTCCGGCGACACCGCGCTCCGGATGCCCGGCGGCGAGACCGGCGAGGAGACACTCGACCGCTTCGACTCCGTGGTCGCCGAGGCGGCCAGGACGGGCGCGGACACCGTGGCCATGGTCAGCCACGGCGCCGTGATCCGGACGTGGACGGCCGCGCGGGCGGGCAACGTGGATGTCGCTTTCGTCGCCGCCCACCCGCTCCCCAACACGGGCATCGTCACCCTCTCCGGCTCGCCGGAGCAGGGCTGGGAGCTCGAGCTTTGGGAGGGGCGACCGCTCGGTCAGTGAGTGGGCCCCGCCGGGCCCGGAACCCTCAGGACCCGAGGACGGCCGGGTCCGGGCCCACGCGCTCGCCCGTCTCAAGGCCTGCGAGCGCGGCGATATCGTCAGAGGCCAGCTCGAAGTCGAAGACGGCGATGTTCTCGCGGATGCGGGACGGGGTCACCGACTTCGGGATGACGACGTTGCCGAGCTGGAGGTGCCAGCGCAGCACGATCTGCGCGGGGCTGCGGTCGTACTTGCGGGCGAGTGCGGTGACGATCTCGTCGTCCAGGACGCCGTTGCCGCGGCCCAGCGGGGACCACGCCTCCGTCGCGATGCCGTGCTCCGCGTCGTACGCGCGCAGCTCGCTCTGCTGCAGGCGCGGGTGCAGCTCGATCTGGTTGAGGGCCGGGACGACGGAGGTCTCGGCGGCGAGCCGGTCCAGGTGCTCCGGCAGGAAGTTGGAGACGCCGATGGCGCGCGCCCGGCCACTGGCGAGGATCTCCTCGAACGCCTGCCACGTCTCGACGTACTTGTCGCGCGACGGCACCGGCCAGTGGATCAGGTACAGGTCGACGTAGTCCATGCCGAGCCGGTCCAGCGAGGCGTCGAACGCGCGCAGCGCGGTGTCCCGGCCCTGCTCGGTGTTCCACAGCTTCGTGGTGACGAAGACGTCCTCACGGGCCAGGCCGTAGTCGGCGATGGCGCGGCCGGTGCCCTTCTCGTTCTCGTACAGGGCCGCCGTGTCGATGCTGCGGTAGCCGGCGTCGAGGGCGCTCGTGACCGCGGCGTGCGCCTCGTCGTCGGGAACCTGGAAGACGCCGAAGCCGAGCTGCGGCATGGTCACGCCGTTGTTGAGGGTGACCTCGGGAGTGGTGCTCATGACTCGTGTGTCCTTACGTGGTGACTCAAGTCCGGTGTCTGGACCGGTGTCTCGTACGACGGGCGTACGTCGCTGGAGGCGCACGCCCGCCCCCTCCAACGTACGTCTCATCGGCGCGGACGGTTCACGGTCGGCCGTGCACCCAGACCCGTAGCGATCCGATCGCCTCGAAGCCGTGGCGGACGGCAACCGCGAGGTCGTCGCCCTGCTCGTAGCCGACCACCGGCAGATCGGGAAACAGCCGGTGCACCGCGTCCAGTACCCCGGGCCAGACCGAGTCCGGGCCGCCGTCCGACGCGAACACGTTGGAGATTCCGACGACCTGGTGGCCATCGTCACCACTCGGGCTCGCGACCGCTCCGGCGACCACCCGCCCGTCGGGCGTCCGCCCCGCGAGCACGAACGTGGCTGTGTCGTCGAGGAGTTCGGGCCGGAAGAGGCGCGTGTCGCCCCAGGCCTTCGCCCAGGACAGCAGGGTCTCCGCGTCGTCCACGACGCCCCAGGCGAGAGTCGGTGCCGGGGCGGGCGCGCCCGCCGGGCGGTGGATCCACCGGGCCTCGAACAGCACCTGAAAACCGGCTTCCGTCAGGTCGAGGTCGGCGAAGCTGTCCTTGACGGAGGCGCCGGGTGCGGCGGTGTCGATGCGGGCCGTCACGGCGGCCGGGTCGGCGCCCGGCGCGAGCGTCACCGCGTCCGGGTAGTACAGCGGAGTGCGGGCCGGGGCGGTCCACACCTCACCCCCGAACTCGCCCGCCACGCCGTGCGATCGGCTCATCGCGGCGCACCACTCCGCGTTGTTGCGGGCGGCGGCCCGGGCCAGGAGTTGCTTCTGCGTCGATGTCGTCACGAGAGCGGATCATGGCGCGATCGGGGACGGCAGTCGAGTGCTTTTCCGTTGACACGTTGACGTTTTGTGCTCAAACATTGGGTGGATCAAGCAAGCTCTTGCACTTTGGACAGCGCTCAGTCCGGTTCCACTCGAACAAAGGACGTGAAACGTGCGCATTTCACCCCGGAGACCGGGAAGTGCCGACTGGCTCACGGCCAAGGTCGCCGAGGCGATGGGGACGCGGGACACGATCACGTGGGTACCGACAGGGGCCTTCGCGAACTCCGCGGAGGAGCGGGTGCCGCGGTATCCCATGAAGGCGATCCAGGGCAAGGACACCAAGGAGCTGACGCTGTCGGCGGTGCGGGGCGAGCAGGTCTCCGCGCAGCTCGCCATCGCCTCCGGCACACCGCTCAGCGGTGTGTCCGCCCGGGTCGGTGAACTGACGGGGCCGGAAGGCGCCCGGCTCGGCGGGGACGCGGCCCGGCGCGCCCAGGTGCGGTTCGTGAAGTACGTGCCCGTGCAGCGCTCCAAGTCCGAGCTGGACTGGTCCGCCACGATCGACCAGGTGAGCTCGCCCACCGAGGTGTCCGGCGACCGCAATCCGGACGTCGTGGGGGACGCGCTGGAGGAGCGGTCGGCCGTCGACGTTCCCGCGTACGCCGCGCAGCCGTTGTGGTTCACCTTCCGCATCCCGAAGGGCACTCCCGCCGGGACGTACAAGGGCTCCGTCGCCGTCACCGTGAACGGGAAGACCCAGGCCACGTACCCGCTGACCATCGAGGTCGCGGACGTGAGCCTGCCCGACCCGGCCAACTACCGGTTCTTCCTGGACGTCTGGGCGCAGCCGGACACCATCGCGAAGGCGCACCACGTCGCACCGTGGTCGGCGAAGCACTGGAAGCTCATCGACACGTACAACCGTGAGTTGGCGAGCCGCGGGCAGAAGGTCATCAACACCACCGTCGTCGACAACCCCTGGCACTATCCGTGGCCGGGGAACAGCCGGAAGTCGCAGACGGCGACCCCGTACTCCAGCATGGTCGGCTGGAGTTGGGACGGCGACCGGTTCCGCTTCGACTTCGCACGCTGGGACAAGTACGTCGCCGCCGCCGAGCGCGCCGGGATCGGCCCGGACATCGGCGCGTTCTCCATGCTGGCCTTCCAGGACAAGGAACACCTGACGTACGTCGACTCGCGCACCGGCAAGGAGGTGTACGAGAACGTCGAGTTGGGCGGCGAGCGGTGGCGGGAGGCGTGGGGTGCCTTCCTGCGCGCGTTCGAGGACCATCTGCGGGACACCGGACGCCTCGACCACACGTGGCTGTCCTTCGACGAGCGGCCCGTCGAGACGATGAAGGTCGTCCGCGACTTCGTGCACGAGGTGGCGCCCGCCTTCGACCGGCGCATCTCGGTCGCCGGGTCCATCAGCACGGAGCCCCTGGCCTCGAACCTCTCCGTCGACTGGGGCGGCATCGACAAGATGACCCCGGAGAAGGTCGCGCAGCGCCGCAAGGACGGCAAGATCACCACGTTCTACGTGTACGGGGTGCCGGACCACCCCAACACCTTCTCGTACTCACCCGCGGTCGAGGCCCGGATGCTGCCGTGGATCTCGGCCCAGCGGCAGCTCGACGGGCTGCTGCGCTGGTCGTGGAACAGCTGGACCTCCGACCCGTTCGAGCAGCCGGTGCACATCTTCACCCAGGGCGACGAGTATCTCGTCTATCCGGAGGACGACGGGCCGATGTCGAGCATCCGGTGGGAACAGCTCAAGGAAGGGATCGAGGACTTCGAGCTGATCGCGCAGGCGCGGGAGAAGCTCGCGGACTCCGGGAGCGGTGGTGACAGCGAAGCGCTGCGGGCCGCCCTCGACCTCGCCACCAGGAACCTCGACGGCCGCACCAAGGACGTCACCGACATCGAGAAGGCCAGAGCGGCCGTCATCCGGGAGTTGACCTCGTGACCCGACCCTCACCGCAGCAGCCGAACCGGCCCCGCCTGAGCCGCAGACGGCTGCTGTCGAGCACGGCGATCGTGCTGGGTGTCACGGCCCTGCCCACACCGGGCGGGGCTGCCTTCGCCGCCACTGGCGGCAGTGCGGGCTCCGGCGGCCGTGCGGGCTTCGACACCGGACCCGGCGACGCGGCGCTGCGCCGGCTGCTGCCCCGCCACCACGGCCAGGTCACCTTCCGCCCGTCGGGCGGCGGGGGCGCGGCCGACCGGTTCCGGGTCTCCGGCTCCCGCGGGCGCATCGTCGTGGAGGGATCGACCCCGGCCGTCCTCCTCGCCGGTCTGCACCGCTATCTGCGCGATGTCGCGCACGCCTCCGTCACCTGGAACGGCGAGCAGCTGAACCTTCCGAAGCAACTGCCCGCACCGACCGCCGAGTTGACGGCGTCGGCGAACGTCTCCCACCGGTTCGCCCTGAACGACACCAACGACGGCTACACCGGCCCCTACCGCGACTGGGACGCCTGGCAGCGCGAGCTGGACGTGCTCGCGCTGCACGGATTCAACGAGGTCCTCGTGACGACCGGCGTGGAGGCCGCCTACTTCGACACGTTCCGGCGGTTCGGGTACTCCGAGGCCGAGCTGCTGGCGTGGATCCCGGCTCCGGCGCACCAGCCGTGGTGGCTGCTGCAGAACATGTCCGGGTTCGGCGGCCCGGTCAGCCGGCGCCTGCTGGAGCGGCGCGCCGACCTCGGGCACAAAATCGCCGACCGCGTACGGGAGTTGGGCATGACGGCGGTGCTGCCGGGCTGGTTCGGCACCGTGCCCGACGGCTTTCCCGAGCGGGTCGACGGGGCGAAGGTCGTCCCGCAGGGCACCTGGAGCGGGTTCAAGCGCCCCGACTGGCTCGACCCGCGCACCGGGGCCTTCGCCGAGGTGGGCGCCGAGTTCTACGCCCGGCTCGACACGCGACTCGGCGGCACCTCCATGTACAAGATGGATCTGCTGCACGAGGGCGGACGGCCCGGCGACGTGCCGGTCGGTGAGGCCGCGCGCGCCGTCGAGACGGCCCTGCGCACGGCCCATCCCGAGGCCGTGTGGGCGATCCTCGGCTGGCAGACGAATCCGCGCCGCGAGATCCTCGACGCCGTGGACCGCTCGCGCATGCTGATCGTCGACGGTCTGTCCGACCGGTACGCCACGGTGACCGACCGGGAGAGCGACTGGGGTGACACCCCGTACACGTACGGCAGCATCTGGAACTTCGGCGGGCACACCGCGCTCGGCGCCAACACCCCGGACTGGGTGGAGAGTTACCCGCGCTGGCGGGACAAGGACGGCAGCAGGCTGTCCGGGATCGCCGCGATGCCGGAGGGGGCCGACAACAACCCCGCGGCGCTCGCACTCCTCGGCGACCTTGCGTGGACGGCGGGCAGTGTCGACCTGGACGACTGGTTCGGGCGGTGGGCGGCGTCCCGGTACGGCGGCGCCGACCGGCACGCGAGCGCGGCCTGGCGGGTGCTGCGTGAGACGGCGTACGGGATGCGCCGCACCGACTCCTGGAGCGAGGCGCCGGACGGCCTGTTCGGGGCCCGGCCGGCGCTGAACGTACAGTCGGCCGCCGCGTGGAGCCCGAAGGCCGAGCGTTACGACACCGCCGCCTTCGACCGCGCCCTCACCGAACTCCTGGCCGTCGACGAGGAGTTGCGGGACAGCTCCGCCTACCGGTACGACCTGCTCGACGTCGCCCGGCAGGTGCTCGCCAACCGCAGCCGGGTGCTGCTGCCACAGATCAGGGCGGCGTACGAGGCACGTGACACCGCACTGTTCGAGCAGCTGACGCGGACGTGGCTCGACTGGATGAAGCTCCTCGACGACGCGCTGGCCACCTCGGAGCAGCATCTGCTGGGCCGGTGGCTCGCCGAGGCCCGTGCCTGGGGAGCCGATCGCGCGGAACGGGACCAACTGGAGTACGACGCCCGGTCGATCGTCACGACCTGGGGTGACCGGGCCGGCAGCGACGCGGGGCTGCGCGACTACGCCAACCGGGAGTGGTCGGGCCTCGTCTCCGGCCTCTATCTGCCCCGCTGGCGCAGGTACTTCGCCGAGCTGACGGCCTCGCTCGCCGAGGACCGGGAGCCCGCCGAGATCGACTGGTTCGCGATGGACGACAAGTGGGCGCACGGCCACGAGCCCTATCCGGAGCGCCCCTCGGGGTCGATCGAGCGGCTCGCACGCCGGATCCACGACACGCTCGCGAACACCGCGCACCAGGCCACGCTGACCGCCTCCGCCGCGCACGCCGCCGTCTCCACGGACGAGCCGGTCACGGTCGAGGTCACGTTCACCAACCGTAACGGCCTGGCGGCGGCGCGGGGCGTCGTCCTCTCGCTCGACCTGCCCGACGGGCTGACCGCTCGTGCGGAGGGCCCGGTCGTCGCGGCTTCGGTGGCTCCCGGCGAGTCCTTCACGGGACGCTTCACGGTGTCACTGACTGGCGCGGCGGACGGGCTCGTGCTCCGGGCGCGCGCCGACGCCGCGTACCGGATGGGCACCGCGCGCGGCGCGGCGGTCGACGCGGTCCGGCTCCTGGCGGGAACGGGGGTCAAGGACCCGTACAAGACGGTGTCGTTCAACGACGCGGTGTTCGGCCAGTCCGGCGATGCCTTCGCCATCGAGGGCGGCGGCGCCGATCTGTGGGGCGGCACGGACGAGTTCGGCGCGATCTACCGCCCCGGGGCCTTCACGGACGGGTCCTCCGCCTCGGTCCGGGTCACCGCCCAGGACCGCACGGGCGGTTGGGCGCGCGCGGGCCTGATCGTCCGCAACGACCTGACGGGCAAGGGGAGTTCAGGATACGTCAATCTCGCGGTCACCCCGTCCAACGGGTGTGCGCTGTCCTGGGACGCCGACGGCAACGGCCGCCTCGACTCCGTCACGACGGCGGGCGGCTCGGTGACGGCGCCGGTGCGGCTGCGTCTGACCCGTCAAGGTGCCACGTACAAGGGAGAGTTCAGCACGGACGGCACCACTTGGACGACGGTCGGCACGGCTGCCCCGGCGGGGGTCGCGGGTGGCGGGCAGGACGTGGGGGTGTTCATGAGTGCGGCGAATGGTGGGAGCCAAGAACGGGGGATCGTGACGTTCGATGAGCTGCGGACCCCATCAAGCCCCTCCGGCGATTGAGGAGCGGGGTCCGGGGCAGAGCCCCGAGACCTCGGCACCGACCGCCGGTGCAGTCCGTCACCGATCCAGGAGCGGCAGCACCCGCGTTCCCAAGAGGTCGACGCCACCGTCGTCCGTGAGGCCGTGCGGTGTCCCGAACTCCACGCGGGACGCGCCCGCGTCGATGAGCGACTGGGCTTGCGCCGCGACCTGTTCGGGTGTGCCGGAGAAGGCGAACAGGTCCAGGAGGTCGTCGGGGATCAGCTTTCCGGCGCCGACCGAGTCACCGCGGGCCAGCCGCTCCTTGACGCCCGCCAGCAGCCCGGCGGGGACGTCGACCGTCGGGTCGAGATCGGCCACCACCGCGAGGTACATCGCGACCTCGGTACGGGCGTGGGCCCGCGCCCGCGCCCCGTCCTCGTCGACGACGGTCACGGCGCCGACCACGATGCCCACGTGGTCCGCGGGAGCGGCGTCGGGCCCGCCCGCGATCCGGCGGCGCATCACGTCGACCATGGCGGGGTTCGCCGAACCGCCGATCTTGATCTCGCCCGCGATGCGCCCGGCGAGAGCCGCCGTGCGCGCACCCCACGTGCCGATCAGCACGGGGACGTCGGGGCGCTCCGGCCGGTAACGGAGGCGCGTGCCCGGTGCAAGCCGGAACACCTCACCCTCGTAGCCCTCCTCCGAGCCGGAGAGCAGCGCACGGATCAGTCCCACGGCGTCCCGGATGTGCGCAAGCGGCCGCGGCTGCCCGATGCCGACATCGCCCAGCCATGTACCGCGGGCCAGGCCCAGGTACGCGCGCCCGGACGAGGCCAGGTCGAGCGCGGCGACCTGGCCGGCGATCTCGTACGGATGCATCGAGTACGGGTTCCAGCAGGCGGCGCCGAGCCGTACGCGGCGCGTCGCGCGGGCCATCTCGAGCAGCGGGAAGAGCGGCGGCTGGTACATCAGGTCGCCGAACACGGAGAGCACGTCGAAGCCGTGGTCCTCGGCGCGGGCGGCGAGCCGGGCGTAGTCGGCGGGTTGCTTGTCGCTCTGCAGGCCGAGCCCGATCTCGACCTTCGCCGCGGCGGTCGTAGCGGTCACGTGAGGTCCTCCGTGTTCAGGCGGCACCGCGCCGTGCGGTCGATGCGCATGATCAGTCGTTCTTCGGGGTCGGGGCAGCACACGAGCGTGTCCCGTTCGAGCCAGTCACCGGCGGGCAGCGCACGCTGTTTGGCCGGCAGGAGCGGCAGCACCGCCTGCAGCGCGTAGACGCAGAAGTGGCGTCCTTCGGGGATGCGCAGGCGCGCGCTGTCGACGAGTTCGAAGTAGTCGCCGACAGCCATTCCGCAGACGGAGCGGCCCTCGATGCGGTCGACGGTGACGCGCAAGTCGTAGAGCTCGGTGACCAGTTCCTCGGCATCGTTCTCGGTCATGCGATCCCCGTCCTCGTACTCTCTGCCGGTGGCTTGCAGTCCTCCGCCGAAAGGGCCAGGCCCACTGCCACGGCCTCCGCCTTCGGCCTCGGCGTGATCAGGCTGACGGCCAGCACCACCACGGCGTTGATGGCCATGGCGATGAGGCCCGGTTCCCATTCGGGCAGGTGCGCGGCCCAGTAGTCCTTGGCGAACGGGGCGAGCAGCGCGGTGAACCCGGCGACGAGTCCGAGCAGGACGCCGATCGCGGACGTGCGGCGCCACAGGAAGGCGAGGACGACGGCCGGGGCGAGCATGCCGATGGCCGAGTAGGCGTTCAGCAGGATGTCGACGAGGGACTGGCTGCGGCCGATGGTCAGCCACACGGCGACCGCGGCGAAGCCGATCATCGACAGGCGGGAGACAAGCAGTGTGGTGCGGTCCGACAGGCCGCGACGCGTCACGGTGCCGACGACGTTGCGGGCGAACAGGACGCCGGACGTGAGCAGCAGTACGGAGCCGGGCGCGAGCGCGAGCAGGAAGCCGGTGCCGGCGACGAGGCCGACCATCCAGGCCGGGTAGCTGTCCGAAACGAACTGCAGGAGCGCCGCGTTGAGGTCACCGCCCGCCGGCTTCGTCCCCGCGACGAGGGCCGCGAAGCCGAGCAGGATCACGAAGAAGTACGCGAGCGAGTACAGCGGCTGCCAGATGGCGTTGCGGCGGATCGCGGTGCCCGACGCGGCCGAGTAGGAGACCTGGAAGAGGTGCGGGAACACCCAGTTGCCGAGCGCCACGTTCAGCGCGGACGTCATCAGCCAGGTCGACGTGGTCGGGGACGTGGGGTCGATGCCGGGGAACTTCCCGATGCCCGGGTGCTGTTCCTCGGCGAGCCGGAAGATGTCGAAGAGGGACGAGGCCCCGACCTTGCTCGCCACCGTGGCCGTCAGCAGCACGACGACCACGATCATGAGGACGTCCTTGACGCCCGCGGAGAACGCGGCCGAGCGCAGCCCGGCGAGGAAGACGAAGGCCAGCATCACCACCGCCCCGATGACGACGGCCGCGTTCGGTGACACCGAACTCCCCAGCGTGAGCCGCACGATGAGGCTGAGGCTGACCAACTGGATCTGTACGTAGACGACGAGGGCGGCGATGCCGACGAGCGCGGTGACGACACCGAGCCAGGGCGCGCCGAAGCGGGCGGTGAAGAAGTCGGCCTGGGTGATCAGCGCGTGCTTGCGGCCGGCCCGCCAGATCTTCGGCATGAGCCAGTAACCGATGGCGTAACTGAGGGAGACCGAGGTGAAGGCGAGGTACGCGGGGGCGCCCATGGCCCACGCGTATCCGGAGATGCCGAGGACGGCGAAGGTCGTGTACACCTCGCCCGCGTTCATGAACCAGAACAGGACGGTGCCGAAGCGGCGGCCGCCGACGGCCCAGCCCGACAGGGTGGTGGCCGGGGCGCCGCTGCTCGCGCGGCGGCCGAAGCCGATCGCGCCGACGACGGTGCCCACGACGATGGCGAGCACGAGGGCGAGCGTCACGCCACCTCACCCGCCTTCAACTCGGCCGGACGCGCGGTGAGTTCGAGGAACCGGGCCTCCTCCTCGTCCACGCCCGCCCTGCGGTCGAGGCGGAAGACGAGGGCGATGACGGCGGTCGACGCCAGGACGCCGAGCATCTGCCAGAGCATCGGGAACGGGATGTTCAGCGGCGCGAACCGCACCCCGTTGACCACGGGCACGAGTACGACCTGCCAGACGAACGGGAGGACGAGCAGCCAGCGGTGGGCCGTGGGCGGCCTCGGGACCGTCGATGCCATCGCATCCCCTACGAGTCGGATCGGGTTGGGTCGCGTCCGATCGGTCGGATCGGAACTGGGCACCTCCCGCGTGCAGTCTGGCTGCACACGGGAGGGCGATCCGAGATGCTAAGCTCCGGAAAGACAATCGTCAACGCGTGTTCACAGGACGAGATGTGCGGTGTGCACTCACCCTGTACGGAGGATCATGATCGGCACCCGGCTGCGGGCACTGCGCACGGAGCGCGGACTGAGCCTGCGCGCCCTGGCCCAGCAGGCCGGTCTCTCGGCGACGCTCCTGAGCCAGGTGGAACGCGGCGTGACGGAACCGAGTCTGGCCACGCTGCGGCGGCTCGCGGACGTGTTCGGCGCCTCGGTGGTCGCCCTGTTCGACGAGGAGGACGTCCCCGCGGTCCACATCAGCCGACCTGGTGAGCGCTCCACCATCAGCGGCCCGCGCGGCCTGGTCCAGTACGAGCGCCTCGCCGGGAGCAACGGCCGCCTGGAGGTGCTCCGCGCGATCCTCCCGCCGGGCGCGGCCACGAGCGACGAACCGTGGGCCCATCCCTCCACGGAGTGCGCCTACGTCATCGACGGCACGCTGACCGTGGAGATCGCGGGTGTCACCCACGCGGTGACCGCGCAGGAGTCCATCACCTTCGACGCCCGCCAGCCCCACCTCTACCGCAACGCGGCGGACGGCCCGGTGGAGTACATCGTGTCAGTCACTCCCCCGTCGCCGTAGTCGTTCGTGGTGGGCGTGGGGGTGGCCGTCGTCGCCGACTCGTGGCGCCCGCTCGCGGACACGGTCGGGCTGCGGGTGCGCAGGCTCGCCATCGAGGACACGCTCGACGTCGGCCTGGTGTGGCGCAGACACCGGCTGAGCCCGGCGGCAGCGGCATTCATCGACGTGATCGAAAGGTCGCGCAGTACGGGCCAGGGGACTCCCCGGGAACGGAAGCCGGAGAACCGATAGGCGAGCGTTATCGAACGGGCTGCAAACGCGTCTTGGACAGCCCGGGACAGCTCGGCATTCCATGGTCACCATGACGACCACTCGCCACCGCATCGCGCTCATCCCTGGTGACGGCATCGGCACCGAGGTACTGCCGCCCGCCTGCGCCGTCCTCGACGCCGTCGGCAAACGCCACGGACTCGCCTTCTCCTACGACTCGTTCGACTGGTCCTGCGAGCGGTATCGCGCCGAGGGCGCGATGATGCCGACGGACGGCCTGGACCGGATCCGCGACCACGACGCGGTCCTCCTCGGCGCGGTCGGCTGGCCGGGGGTGGCGGACCATGTCTCCCTCTGGGGTCTGCTCATCCCCATCCGCCGCCAGTTCCGCCAGTACGTGAACCTGCGTCCCATCAAGGTGCTGGAGGGCGTCCCGAGCCCGGTCGCGAAGGCGGGCGCGGACGTGGACTTCGTCGTCGTGCGCGAGAACGTCGAGGGCGAGTACTCGGAGATCGGCGGGCGTCTCAACCGCGGGTTCCCCAACGAAATGGCAGTCCAGGAAGCGGTGTTCACCCGCCCCGGCGTGGAGCGCATCCTCGACTGCGCGTTCACCACCGCGCGACGCCGCGAGGGCCACCTTGTCTCGGCGACGAAATCCAACGGCATCGTGCACACCATGCCGTTCTGGGACGAGCTGGTGCGCGAGGCCGGTGAGCGGTTCCCGGAGGTGGAGTGGCGGCAGGAACACATCGACGCGCTCGTCGCGAAGATCGTCCTCGATCCGTCCCGCTACGACGTGATCGTCGGCTCCAACCTCTTCGGCGACATCCTCTCCGACCTCGCGGCCGCCGTCGCGGGCAGCATCGGCATCGCGCCCGCGGCCAACCTCAACCCGGAGCGCGAGTACCCGTCGATGTTCGAGCCCGTCCACGGTTCGGCCCCCGACATCGCGGGCCGCGGCATCGCCAACCCGCTCGGCGCGATCTGGTGCGCCTCGATGATGCTCGACCACCTGGGCCACCCCGAGGCCGCGACGGAGGTCTTCGACGCGTTCGCCTCCGTCCTCGCGACGACGAACGCACGGACGGCCGACCTGGGCGGAACGGCGACCACGAAGGAGTTCACCCAGCTCGTCCTCGAAGCCATCACGGACCGCTGACCGTCTGTCTCCCCTCCCCCCTCTCAGCGCATCACCGTCGCCAGTACGTCGTCGCCCAACGCGCGTACGACGTCCGTCGCCAGTCGGTGGCGGACGAGTTTGCCGTCGCGGGTCGAGCGGACCAGGCCCGCCTCGCGGAGTTGGCGCAGTGTGCGGGAGACCTGGGGTTCGGTGGAGCCCAGGCGGGTGGCCAGTTCGGAGGTGGTGATCGGTTCGCCGAGGAGGTGCCGGCACAGCTCCATGCGGCCGGGTGAGGCGAGTGCCGTGAGCCGGTCGTGCAAGGCGCGCAGGGAGAGTTGGCCGGGCCCGGAGGGCATCGCGGCGCGGACCGCGTACTGCACGACGACGCAGGACGGGTCCTCGTCCTTGACGACGAGGTGCGGCCAGACGCGGACCGAGGGGACGAGGACGAGCGGGCGCCGACCGACGACCACCTCGTCGATCTGCAGCTTGTCGAGGCGGATCCGGGCGCCCGGTCCGACGCGCGACGCGGTGGGGAGCAGTTCGGTGAGCACGTCGACGGGCGGGCGGGGTCGGGCGAGCCGCCGCCGGACCTCACGGGCGTGGTCGTCGAGTGCGGGGCCCAGATTGCGCCAGTCGTCGGCGAAGAATGCGGCGTCGGCGGCGCGCAGGACCGCGAGGAGCCGCGCGCGGAACGCGGCCGGGTCCGCGACCAGTTCGACGGCCAGGTCGCCCCTGGAGTGCGAGCGCCGCCGACACTGGCGTACGTACTCCTCGGCAGCCTCGGTGCCGGTGCGCAGTTCGTGGGCGGCGGGCGCGGGTCGGGCGCTGGCACCGAGCACGCCGGGTGCGACGAGGCCGAGGAATTCCGTACGGGGAAGGTCCTCGATGGCCGCCAATTCCTCCCGGAGATCCGCCGCGACGGGCAGCGCCCGAGGGTAGAAGAGGCGGCAGCGGAAGCGGGCCCACAGCGGGGCGAAGACCGCGAGTTCGTCACGGAGTGCCGGGTTCACCGCGGCGACGCGGGCGGTCCACTCGGCGGCCTCGGGGTGGTGCTCGGGTTCGGCGAGGATGTGCAGGCTCGCCATGAGTTCGGACAGAGCGGAGGGCCCGGCTGCGATGTCCGCGGGGCCGAGCCCTCCGACGTCGATGATGATGCTCACCGCATCAGGGTACGAAGGCCCGCACGGGTCAGCGGACCGCTGCCCCCGGCCCCAGCGGGATGCCGAGCAGGTACCAGGCGAAGAAGAGGACGACCCAGACCACGAGCATCGCCATCGCGACGGGCAGCGTGAAGGAGACCAGCGTGCCGATGCCCGCCTTGCGCCGCAGCGTCTGCAGATAGCCGACGGCGAGGGCGAAGGTGGTGCCCATCGGGCTGATGGAGTTGGTGCACGAGTCGGCGATCCGGTAGAGCGCCATCGTGGTGGCGGGGCTGGTGCCGAGCAGCATCATCATCGGGATGAGGGCGGGGGCGACCAGCGACCAGAGGGCGGAGCCGCTGGTGATCAGCAGGTTGATCAGGGAGATCGCGATGAGCAGCAGGAGGAAGAGGACGAGCGTGGGCACGCCCAGGTGCTCGATGAAGTCGGCGCCCTTCACGGCGAGCACGGTGGCGATGTTCGTCCACTGGAACAGGGCGAGGAACTGCGAGACGGCGAGGAAGAGGACGAGCAGCGGGGCGATGCCGCGGACGCCCTCGGCCATGAGGGCGGGCACGTCGCGGCTGCCCTCGATGCGGCCGGTCGCCTTGCCGAACACGTAGCCGATGAGGATGAAGAACATCGCGACGAAGACCGAAACGCTGTTGAGCAGGGTCGATTCGACGATGGAGCCACCCTTGCCGCGCAGCGGGGAGTCGGTCGGGAGCATCGCGGCGATGAGGAGAACGGCGTAGCCGAGGGCGACGAGGCCTGTGCGCTTGAGGGCGCGGACCTCGGTGGCGTCGTCGATACCCGCCGTGATGACGGTCTGCCGGGCCTTCTCCTCCAGGTCCGCGTCCGGCACGAGCAGATGCTCGCGCTTGGTGAGCACCTTCTCGGTGACGAAGGCGACGGTGCAGGCCAGGATGAACGCCGACGTCGTGGAGAAGTACACGTTGTCGGTGGCCCGGACGACGAAGTCGGCGTCCACCAGGTGGGCGGCCTCGGTGGCTACGGAGGCGTAGAGCACGTCGCTGGAGGTGATCAGCGGGTTGGCGTCGCCCGCGGCGTTGATCGACACGAAGGCCACGATCATGCCGAGCATGGGCGAGCGGCCGACCGCGCGGAACGCCATGGCACCGAGCGGAATCAGCACGACGTACGCGGAGTCGGACAGGAACTTGCACAGCACACCGCACAGGGCGACGCCGAGCGTGACCCAGCGCGGTGAGACGCCCGCCAGCATCCGCCGCGCCAACGCCTCGAACAGGCCGGCCCGTTCGGCGACGGCGACGCCCAGCATCACCACGAGCACCGTGCCGAGCGGGCCGAAGGTGACGAAGTTGTCCACCGCGCCGTTGACGAGGTCGCGGACGGCGTCGGCGGATATCGCGCTGCGCACGGCGATGGTGCCGTCCTTGGACGGGTCGGCGACCTGCGCCCCGGCCGCCGCGAGCGCCCAGCTGACGACCGCGACGACGCCCGCCATGATCCAGAAGAGCCAGAACGGGTGCGGCAGCGCATTGCCCGCCCGCTCGATGAAGTCGAGCAGCCGCGAGCCCCCGCCCCCGGTGGGCGGGCGTTCGGGTCGCACCTCACGGCGAGCGGTCGCGCTCATGGATTCTCCTGGGATCGAAGGGGGCCACGCCGGGCGGGCGCACAAGGTCGCGCCTGTGCTGATCGCTGGGTCCGGAAGGGCGGCGGGCACACAGTACGAAGCGGATACGCACGGCGTCACGGCCTGACGGAACAGTTGACGTGATTGCGGCAAGTGATCCACCGCGCGTCGGCCGCGACCTACGGTTGCGGCCGTGACCTCGCAAGACGCCCTCAAAGCCCCCAGCGCCCCCTGCCCGTTGCATGCCGACGGCACGCTGTGGCGCAGGCCCCTGACCGTCCCCATGCGCGACGGTGCCCGCCTCTCCGCGGACCTCTACACCGCCGGCTCCGACCCCGAACCCCCGCCGCTGCCGGTGCTGTTGGAGCGGACCCCGTACGGCAAGCGCGAGCAGCGCGGTTCGGACCAGGACCGGCACGACACCCCGGTGCCGATGCCCGAGGACATCGCACGGCATTTCACGGACGCCGGTTACCACGTCGTGCGGCAGGACTGCCGTGGGCGCGGGGAGTCGGAGGGGACGTTCGTGAAGTACCTCGGGGAGGGCCCGGACGGCGCCGACACCGTGGAGTGGCTACGGGCGCAGCCGTGGTGCGACGGCCGGGTGGTGATGACCGGGGTGTCCTACTCCGCGCACGTCCAGGCCGCCGCGGCGGCGGAGGCCCCGGCCGGTCTCGCGGCGATGTTCCAGGACTCGGGCGGCTTCGCGTCGGCGTACGAGGCGGGCATGCGGATGGGCGGCGCCTTCGAGTTGAAGCAGGCCACGTGGGCGCTGCGGCACGGAGCCAACAGCCCGGAGGCGGCGGCCGATCCGGTCCTGGCGGAGGAGATGCGCCGCCTGGACGTGGCGGGCTGGTTCACCGCGCTGCCGTGGCGGCCGGGGTCGTCTCCGCTGCGGCATCTTCCGGTGTACGAGGCGTTCCTGCTGGAGCAGTGGCGCGAGGATGCCTTCGGCGACTACTACCGCAACCCCGCGCTCTACGGCCGCGGTTCCTACGACCGCTTCCCCGACGTCCCGAGCCTGCACATGGGCAGCTGGTACGACCCCTATGTCCGGTCCACCATCGAGAACTTCACGGAGCTGCGAGCGCGCAAGGAGGCCCCCGCTTACCTGGTGATGGGTCCGTGGACGCACGGCCACCGCTGCGAGACGTTCTCCGGAGACGTCGACTTCGGGCCGGCGGCGACGCTGTCCGGGAACCTGGCCGAGTCGTATCTCGCGTTCCGCAGCCGGTGGTTCGACCAGGCGCTCGGGCGGAAGGTGTCACACCCTGACACCTTCCCGGCCGTGCAGTACTTCCTGATGGGCGGCGGGGACGGCCGCCGGGACGCGGCGGGGCGCATGCGCCACGGCGGCGCGTGGCGCACGGACACGGCCTGGCCGCCGTCCGGAACGCGCCCGGTGTCGCTGTACCTGCACGCCAACGGCGCCCTCTCCCCCGCCCCGCCGACGGCGGACGAGGCATCGGTGGCGTACGACTTCGATCCGCGGAACCCGGTGCCAACCATGGGCGGGCAGGTGACATCGGGGGAACCGGTCATGACAGGCGGCGCGTACGACCAGAACGCCCCGGACGCCCGGACGTTCGGGGCCACCGAGCCCTATCTCCCGCTCGACGCCCGCCCCGATGTCATCAGCGTCCTCACACCACCGCTGGACCGGGATGTGGTGCTGGCGGGGCCCGTCTCCGTGCGGCTGCACGTGTCGTCCTCCGCGCCCGACACCGACTTCACCGTCAAGCTCATCGACCAGTACCCGCCCAACCCCGACCACCCGCACGGCTTCGCCATGAACCTCACCGACGGCATCTTCCGCTGCCGCTTCCATCGCTCCTTCGAGCGGCCCGAACCGCTGGTCCCCGGTGAGGTGTACGAGATCGAGGTGACGGCGCCCGACACCGCGAACCGCTTCGCGGCGGGCCACCGGATCCGGCTGGACGTCTCCTCCAGCAACTTCCCCCGCTTCGACGTCAACACCAACACCGGCGAACCCGAGGCGGCCACGCGGCGCAGCGCGATCGCCGTCAACCGGGTGCACATGGACGCCGTGCGGCCGTCGGCGCTGCGGGTGTGGGTGGAGGGCGGAGCGGACGCGCTGAGCTGACGACCGTCGGCGGTGACCGGGTCCGGCCGTTCGGCTAGCGGAGCCCCGTCGCCGCCGCGCGCAGTTCGTCCAGGGCGGCCAGTACGAGGGGTGCCAGGTCGCCGGGGGTTTCGTCGCGGGCGGGGTCGCCCCATGAGGCGAAGCCGAGTTTGAAGGCGAGGACGCCGAGTTCCGCGGCGACCTGCGCCGTGGGTTCCGGGACGTCGCGGCGGCGCAGTGCCTCGACCATGGCGGCGGCCATGCCGATGCTCTTCAGCGCGTTGCGCTCCTGCAACTCCTCGTTCGCCTCGATCGCCGCGTGCAGCAGCGGGCTCAGCTCGCGGTTGAACGAGGTCATCTCGCCCGAGGCGCGCTCAAGGCCCGCCGCGACGGCCTCGACCGGGGTCGCGTCGTCGGGGGCTTCTGTGATGCCCTCGACCAGCAGGCGGCTGAGGGTCTTCTGCCCTGCGGTGAGGATCTCCCGCTTGTCGGCGAAGTGCCGGTGGAACGTGCTGCGGGTGAGCTCCGCGCGCTCGGCGATCTGGGCGACCGTCGTGTCGTCGTAGCCCTGCTCGGCGAACAGGGTCAGCGCCGCCACGACCAGGCGCTGCCGGGCATCCGGCTTCCATCTCGGCATACGCCCATCCTAAGCGATGCGACACGTGTCGCATCAGCGGGTGTACCGTAGTCGGTGATGCGACATGTGTCGCATCACCGATCCCCTTCCCATGGCCATTCCCATGCCTCGCATCTGGAGTCGATCATGCATGTCTTCATCACCGGCGGTACGGGCCTGATCGGCTCGGCCGTCGTCGCCGAACTGCTGGCCGCCGGGCACACGGTCACCGCCCTCGCCCGCTCCGACGCCTCCGCCGAGAAGGCCACCGCGGCCGGCGCGGACGTGCTCCGCGGTGGGCTCACCGATCTCGACGTGCTGCGCAGCGGCGCCGAACAGGCGGACGGTGTCGTCCATCTCGCCTTCACCAACGACTTCAGCTCACCCGAGGCGCTCGCGCGTTCGGTGTCCGAGGAGAGCGCCGCGCTCGCGGCACTCGGCGACGTGCTCATCGGCTCCGAGAAGCCGCTGGTCACGGTGTCCGGCACCCCGTGGGTGCCGGGGCGGGCCTCGACCGAAGAGGACCCGCTGCCCACCGACGGGCCGGTAGGCGGGCGCGGCGTGTCGGTGGGGCGCGCCCTCGACCTCGCCTCGCGCGGTGTACGCAGCTCGGCGATCCGGCTGCCGCGCACCGTTCACAACCAGGGCGACGGCGGATTCGCCGGGATGCTCACGCAGATCGCCCGCCGCACCGGAGTCGCCGGCTACCCCGGCGACGGTACGCAGCGCTGGCCCGCCGTCCACGCCCTCGACGCCGCCGTCCTGTTCAGGCTCGCCCTGGAGAAGGCCCCGGCCGGCACCGCGTGGCACGCCGTGGCCGACGAGGGCGATGCCGTACGGGACATCGCCGCGGTCGTCGGGCGGCGGCTCGGGGTCCCTGCGGATTCCGTGCCGGAGGAGAACTTCGGTCCGCTCGGGCCGATCTTCGCGACCGACCAGCCGTCGAGCAGTGCGCACACCCGCGCCGCTCTCGGCTGGCAGCCGACCCACCCGGGGCTGCTCGAGGACCTGGAGAAGATCGAGCCCTGAGCCGCTTGCCGCGGGGAGGCCGGGCCTCCCCGCGGCGCCGTCAGGCTCCCGGGCCGTTGAACTCGGCGGCCACCGCGCGCAGCCCGCGCACCCCGTACTCGATGACCGGCTCCGCCTGCGGGGCGAAGCGCGGCGAGTGGTTGCCGGGGATGCCAGGACGCGGCCGCGTCGGGTCCTCACCCTCGTAGAGCTTGGGGTCGAAGCTGCCCCACATCCAGAACACCGACGGGCAGTCGAGGGTCGTGCCGAAGATGCCGAAGTCCTCGCTGCCGGAGAGCGGGCGCGCCATGTGCTGGACGCCCTCCTCCCCGTAGACCGCCAGCAGGGCGGCGCGTGCGCGCTCGGTGGCGTCGTCGTCGTTGACGGTGAGCGGGAAGGCGTTGAGCGGCTCGAACTCCGGCTCGCGCGGGGCGCCCGCGGTCTGCGCCTCGCCGCGCACGATCCGCTCGATCGCGGCGAGGACCCGCTCGCGTACCTCGGGGTCGAAGGTCCGGACGTTGACCTTGAGTTCGGCGCTGTCCGGGATGATGTTCTCCTTGTGTCCCGCCCGGAACGAGCCGACCGTCACCACGGCCGCGTCCTGGGCCGCGATCTCCCGGGACACCACCGTCTGCAACCGGGTCACCACGTGCGCGCCGAGCACGATCGGGTCGACCGTCAGCTCGGGCTGCGAGCCGTGTCCCCCGGAGCCGAACAGGCGGATGCGGAAGCTGTCCGCGGCCGACATGGTCGTGCCGGGGCGCAGCGCGACCGTGCCGGTCGGCAGCGGGCTGACGTGCTGGCCGAGGCAGACGTCCGGGCGCGGGAAGCGGTCCGCGAAGCCGTCGTCGACCATGGCCTGCGCGCCCGCCGCGATCTCCTCGCCGGGCTGGAAGACGGCGAGCAGCGTGCCGCGCCAGCTGGCGCGGTCCGCCGCGTACAGCGCGGTCGCTCCGAGCAGCGCGGTGACGTGATGGTCGTGGCCGCAGCCGTGCATCACCGGGACCTCGTGGCCGTCGGGCCCCGTCGCGGTGTCGGTCGACGCGTAGGGCAGGCCCGTGTCCTCGGCCAGCGGCAGCCCGTCGGTGTCGGCGCGGAGCAGGACCGTGGGGCCCTCGCCGTTGGTGAGCGTGCCGACGACGCCGGTGGTGCCGACGTGCTCCGTGACCTCCCAGCCCTGCGCGCGCAGCACGGTCGCGATGATCTCGGCGGTGCGGGTCTCGTGCATCGACAGCTCGGGGTGGGCGTGCAGGTCCCGGTAGAGCTCGCCCAGGGCGGGCAGCAGCTGCGGCAGCCCCTCGTCGGCGGGGGTGCCGGCGGGCAGCGTGAGCCGGGCGGGATCGACCGGGCAGGCGGGGGCGGGTGACGTGGAGGGGGTCATGCGGCAAAGCTCCTTCGCTGAGTTGGGAGGGCCGGTTGTCAGTCCCGGACGGCGGGGCCGAGTCGGGAGCGCAGGGTCTCGGAGGTCTGCGGGGCCAGCAGCGCGAGGCAGGCGGTGAGCGCCGCCCCGAGGGCGAGGACGGCGAAGGCGACGGTGAACGAGTAGGTGTCCGCGAGATATCCCATCAGCATCGGCACCAGGATGCCCGCGGACTGGCCGCCGAAGTTGATCATTCCCGAGGCCGCGCCGCTCAGCCGCGTCGACAGCGTCCGCAGCGGCACCGCGAAGATCGGCGTGAAGCAGAACGTGCAGGCGGCGAAGGCGAGACACAGCAGCGTCTCGAACGCGACCAGACCTTCGGCCTGCGTCATCGCGAGCACCGCCACACCGGCGACGGTCATGGACGGCGCGACCAGAACCGCGGGGCGGCCCTTCAGCCTGTCCGCGCACCAGCCGCTGAGAATCATGGCGATTCCGCCGAACAGCGCGGGCAGCGCCGTGAGCAGGCCCGAACTCTCCAGCGAGAGCCCGCGCTCGGTCTGCAGATACGACGGCACCCAGGAGTTGAGGCCCCAGGCGAGCATGCCGTAGCCGAACAGCATCCCCACGTACAGCCACATCGCCGGGGTGACGAGCAGCGCACGCGTTCCGCCGCCGCCCCCGGCGGCCTCTGTCTGCGCGGTCGGCCGCACCGGCGGAAGCAGCAGTTGTACGAGGACGAAGGTCGCGACGCCGAGTCCCGCGACGGCGTAGAACGACATGCGCCAGCCCCACAGGGCGATGACGGGTCCCGCGATCAGCGGCGCGACGACCGCGCCGAAGGAGTTGGACGAGGAGATCCAGCCGCTCGCCGTCATCCGATCGCGGGATCCGGTGCGTTCGGCGACGGCCTTCATCGCGGCGGCGGGGAAGACGCCCTGCCCCGCGCCGAACAGCACCCGGATCACGACGAGCGCCGCGAACGACCAGGCGGTTCCGGTCAGCGCCGTGAACACCGACCAGATCAGCATCGCCCACAGCAGGATCCGCTTGGATCCGAACCGGTCGGCGAGCAGTCCGCCGGGGATCTGGCACGCCGCGTAGGCCAGGAAGAACGCGGAGAGGACCATGCCCTGCTGGGTGCGGTCGATGCCGAACTCGGTGCCGATGTGCGGCAGCGCGAGGTTGATCACGAGCCGGTCGATGTAGTCGACGATCCAGGCCAGGAACAGCAGCCCGACGGTCGTCTTCGCGGCCCGGTCGAGCCGGACCCGGCCCTCGGTGGGCGCGGGGTGCGCGGCGGGCGCGTCGGTAGGTGAATCGGTGGCGCTCACGGCGGCTCCACGGTGTGTGTCGCGACTGGGGGTGGGCGCGCACGCCTGGCCTTGCGAACGGGTCTGCGTCCGGGCCGGCGCGCACATCCGTACGGCGGGCGTACGCCCCTGTGTCGGGGCCGCCGTACGGGCGGGTGCGAGTGGCCCCACAATGGTCGCCATGCCGTCCGCCCCCGCACCGATGCCGGAATCCATCGCCCTAGAGGCGCAGGATTCCGTCTCTCCGACTGCCGACATGTACGACGACCTCGACGAGACGGACATGGCGCTCGTCGACGCCCTGCAGACCAGCCCCCGTGCCCCGTGGTCGCGGATCGGCGCGGTCCTCGGCATCGACGCCACCACCGCCGCCCGCCGTTGGGACCGGCTGCGTGCCTCCGGGCTCGCCTGGAGCACCGCGTACGAGACGTGGGAGCGGCACGGGCGGGGGCAGCGCCTGTGCATGGCCTTCGCCGATGTGGCCGTGGCTCCCGGCAGCCTGGCCGCCGCCACGGAAGCGGCGTGCGCGGACCCGCGCGTGGCCAGTGTCGAGCGCACCACCGGCGGCGGCACCACCGGCACCGACGGCGCCCTCTTCCTCACCTTGTCCTGCTCCGGTACGGCGGCCCTGACGCGCTTCGCCGACGGCCCGCTCGCCGGTCTTCCGGGCGCGCGCGACGTCCAACTCTCCGTGGTGCTGCACAGTTACCGGGAAGGCGCGGACTGGAAGGTGCACGCGCTCGACCGGGGCCAGCGCTCCCGCCTGACGTCCGCCGCGGCGGATCGGTCGGCGGCCCCGCAGCACGGCGCCGCCGACCGTGCGCTGCTCCGCGCGCTGTCCCACGATGCCCGCCGCCCCTACAGCGATCTTGCCCGGGACACCGGCACCAGCGAGGCGACGGTCCGCCGCCGGCTTGCCCGGATGCTGGCCTCGGGCCAGGTCAGGATCCGCTGCGACGTGTCCCATCTGGCGGCGGGCCGACCGGTCATCAGCACGTACCGGGTCGCCGTGCCCTCCGCCGAACTGGACGCGGCGGGGCACCTGGTGGCCGCGCTGCCCGGGGTCCGGCTGTGCATGGCGGTGACCGGGGAGGCCAATCTGCTGGTGTCGACCTGGGCGCGCTCGCTGAGCGATGCCGCCGGGTTCGAGGTCCGCCTCGGCTCCCGGCTCGCCGGTGCCCGAATCCTGCGCCGTGATGTCACCCTGCTGACCGCCAAGCGGATGGGGCGCCTGCTGGACGATGAAGGGCGCGCCCGGGGGCACATCCCGGTGGACCATCACGCCTGAGTGACACACCGTCAGCCGTTCAGCCCATCAGCTGTGGAGCCCGTCCGACGGTCGCCCGTCATCCACTCGTCCGTCAGCCGCTCGCCGTCAACTCCCCGGAATCAGAACGGCCTTCAGCACCTTTCCCTCCCTCTGCTCCGCCACCGCCCGGTCGAACTCCCCCAGCCCGTACGTCGTCACCAGCTCGTCCAGCGGCAGCCGCCCCTTCTCGTAGCGCCCGATCAACTCCGGTACGAGCTGCGCCGGTTCCGCGTCCCCCTCGACGCAGCCCCGGAGTTGGAGCCCCCGCAGCATCAGGTCCCGCCCGTCGATCTCGGCCGTCGCGGGCCCGAGGCCGACCACGGCGAGCGTGCCGCGTGGCTGGAGCAGCGACAGGGCGCGGGTCAAGAGCTCCGGACGGCCGGTGGTGTCGAGGACGTGGGTCACCGAGGGGAGCGGGTCGTCCAGTGAGGGCACCGCCAACGCGCCGTACCGGCTTGCCAGTTCGCGGCGCGCGGCCACCGGCTCCGCGACCACGACCTCCGCCCCCTCGGACAGCGCGGTCAGCACGGCCGCGGTGCCGACCGCGCCCGCTCCGACCACCAGAAGCCGGTCGCCGGGACCCGGTCGCAGGACGTTGAGGACCGCGCCCGCGCCGGTCAGGAACCCGCAGCCCAGCGGGGCGGCGACCCACGGCGGTACGTCGCCGACCGGCACGCAGGAACGGGCGTCGACGAGCGCGGCCGTGGCGAAGGACGACTGGCCGAAGAAGGAGCCGAAGACCGGGACACCGTCCACGCGGATGGTGGGTGTTCCGTCCGCGCGTCGTCCCGAGTTGTTGAGGCTGATCGCGAGGTCGCAGTAGGCGGGGTGTCCTGACCGGCACTGGCCGCAGCGGCCACAGTGCGCGAACGACAGCACGACCCGGTCCCCCACCTCCAGGCCGGCGACCCCCGACCCAAGGCGCTCGACGACGCCGCAGCCCTCGTGGCCGAGCACCGCCGGGCGGTCGCCGAGCGCCTTCCGGGTGGCGAGGTCGGTGTGGCAGAGGCCGACCGCCTCGATCCGGACGAGCACCTCGTGCGGACGTGGGTCGTCGAGTTCGGCCTCGACGAGTGCGCTGGGCGCGGCGCCGCGCGAGAGCAGCACCGAGGCCTTCATGTGCGGTCCGGGGTTTCGCGTTCCAGGTCCGGTGTTTCGCGTTTCCGGTCCGGTGTTTCGCGTTCCAGGCCGAAGTAGAAGTGCCGGCCGTCCACGAGCACGACACCCGGCTTGCCGTTCATCACGCCCATGAGCGTGCTGTCGTCGACCCGCTTGAAGTGGTCGAACACGGGCATACCGTCGTACACCATCGTGGCGGTCACCTCGCCGCGGAACTCGATGTTCCACAGGCTGGCCTCGCCGCGGCCCGCCTTGGTGTCGGAGTAGAGGCTGCCGTCCTCGGCGCGGCAGATCAGTGGCTTCGCGTCGTCGAGCGCGTCGAACCGCTTGCCGTGCCAGCGGCTCGCGGCCAGCACCTTCTCGATGGGATGGCCGGTCAGGAAGGCGAATCCGCGCCAGGGGCCGATCAGCGAGGCCGCATCGACCGTCTCCAAGTCGGCCCACAGGGCGTCGAGTTCGGCCGGGTCGACCAGACCCTCCACCGCGCGCAGGGCCTTCCATCGTTCGTTCACGCCGCTCATCGGACCCCCAGCCTGCGCAGCAGGGCCAGTTGGCCGTTCGTACGGCGGATGAAAGATGTCACCGAGCTCTCCTCCGGTTTTGTCGGACCGAGAGGGAGGAACCGCTGCGTGGCGATCGTCTGGCTCTCGGTGTACTTGCGGATCCCCTCGGCCCCGTGGCGCCTGCCGAGTCCGCTGTCGCCCATGCCGCCCATCCCCGCCTCGATGCTGCCGGCGGCCGCGGCGGCGCCGTCATTGATGTTGACCGAGCCGGACCGGATCCGGCGTGCGAGGCGGGCGGCCTCGCGGGTGTCCTTCGACCAGATCGACGCCGAGAGGCCGTAACTGCCCTGGTTGGCCAGGTCGACGGCCTCATTGTCGGTCTCGTAGGGGTGGAGCGAGACGACCGGGCCGAAGGTCTCCTCGCCGCACACCGCCATCTCCGGTGTGACACCTTCGAGGATGGTGGGTTCGTAGAAGAGCGGGCCGATGTCGGGGCGGGCCTTGCCGCCCGCGAGCACCGTCGCCCCCTGGCACACCGCCTCGTCGACATGGGACTCGACGGCCGTGAGCTGCGCCTTCGAGGTGAGGGAGCCGATGTCCGCCGAGTAGTCGTAGGGCCGGCCGAGGCGCAACGCCCGTGTCGCGCGGACGAGTTCGTCGCGGAAGGTGTCGTAGATCTTCTCGTGTACGTAGACGCGCTCGATGTGGATGCACATCTGCCCGGTGTTGGCGAAGGCGGCCGCCACCGTGCCGGCCGCGGCCGCCGTGACGTCGGCGTCCGCGCGCACGATCAGCGGGTTCTTGCCGCCGAGTTCGAGGGAGGCGCCGACCAGGCGGCGCGTGGCGCGTTCGCCGACGGCGCGTCCGGTGGCGGTCGACCCGGTGAAGCAGACGTAGTCGGCGGCGTCGACGAGGGCCGTGCCGACCACGGAGCCGGGGCCGGTCACGATCTGCCACAGGTCGGCGAGCAGCCCGGCCTCCGCCATCAGGGCCCGCGTCCACAGCAGGGTCAGCGCGGTCTGTGAATCCGCCTTGGACACCACGGCGTTGCCGGCGAGGAGGGCGGGCAGTACGTCGCCGACGCCGAGGTAGAGGGGGTAGTTCCAGGGCGAGATGATGCCGACGACTCCCTTCGGCACCCGCACCTCCTGGACTCGCGTCGCGCCGGGGATCATCCCGCGTACGCGGCGGGTCGCCAAGTAGTGCCGGGCGCGCCGCGCGTAGTGCCGGGCGATCGTCGCGACCTGGGCCACCTCCATCCACGCGTGGTAGCGCGCCTTGCCCGTCTCCCACTGGATCAGGTCGAGCGCCTGGTCCTGCCGCTTCAACAGCAGGTCGTGGAAGGCGAGTACGAGGTCGGAGCGGCGCTTGTCCGGTGTTCCCGCCCATGCCGTCTGGGCGGCGCGGGCCCCCGCCACCGCCTGCGCCACATCCTCCGGGGTGCAGGTGGGAACGGCCGCGATCGGCGAGAGGTCGAACGGCGCCAGCGCGGCCAGCGGTTCGGGGGCCTCGACCTCGTCGCGTTTCGCGTCGCGGCGCACCCCGCCGCACCATCGCGCGATCGCCTCGTCCGTCACCCACGCGGGGCGGGCCTGGTCCGTGCTCATGCGGGCTCCTCGCTCGTACGGGACCGCTGCTCCGGTTCGCACCGGTCACTTCGATGCCCTGTCGGCACTCTTGCCGACTCTCTTGTCGATGACTGCGCGCCTCGCTATGTTAATCAGAAATCACATCCTGGAACAAGATTTGAAGCGTGGCGGAGAACCCCAACGCCCAGCACATCCGGGCTTGTTGAACCGCCTGGCCAACCAGGGAAGCGAGTAAGTCAATGACAAATCTGAGCCGCAGAAACATCCTGTCGCTCGGTGCCGCGCTGGGACTCGTGGGCGCGACGGGTACGGCCACCAACGCATGGGCCTGGTCGCCGACGGGCTCGGTCGCGGGCGCCGGAGCGGGCACCGACCCCGAGTACGTGTGGGACGACGAGATCGACCCGCTGATGGCCAAGATCATCACCAGCGGTCAGGTCCCTGCCGTCAACAAGGCGATGGGGCCGTGGGTGAACAACAGCGACCCGCTGCCCAGCGGCCTGCCGTCCGAACTCCACACGTATCTGCAGGGTGTCAACAAGCTGCCGTCCTGGGCGGATCCGAAGAAGCTCGCCCGCGCCGCCGACTTCAACCGGCGCAAGGACACCTACCTCTTCCTGCTCTACGGCCTCGGCAGCGGGATCATGAGCACCGTGATCCCGCGCGAGGCGAAGAGCGTGTACTGGTCCGCCGGCGGCGCCGACATGCAGGATCGCGCGGCCAAAACATTCACGTTCGGCTACGACCTGGCCCAACTGAAGGGCTTCGAGCCCGAGGGCCAGTTCGTCGTCACCGCCAACAAGACGCGCCTGGTGCACGCCGCGGTGCGGCACATGCTGCCGCAGTCCCCGCACTGGTCGGCGGTCGCGGACCAGAAGATCCCGATCAGCAACGCCGACATCCTGGTCACCTTCCACAGCCTCGGCACGTTCGTGCGCAGGAAGCTGCTCGACTGGAAGGTGCCGTTCTCGGCCGAGGACCAGGAGGCCTTCCTGCACAGCTGGCAGGTCGCCCTGCACCTGCTCGGCGTGCGCACGGAGTACATCCCCAAGTCGTGGGACGAGGCGGACAAGCAGTCGGCGCAGGTACTCACACCGATCCTCTCCCCCACCACCGAGGGCATCGAACTCGCTGAGGATCTCCTCGGGTTGACCGCACAGGTCGACCTCGGCGTCACGCGCGGGTTCCTCAACGAGTTCGTCCGCTACGTCCTCAGCAACGAGATCGGCGACTGGCTGGGGCTCAAGCGCGACTACGCATCGGCGACGCTGATCCGCACCGTGTGGCCGGCCTTCATCCTCTTCCGTGAGGGACTGAACCCCATCGCGCCCAGCGCGTTCTACATGTTCGACCAGTTCATCCGCGCGCTGGCCATGGCGTTCCTGAACAAGGGCGCATCGGGGCAGACCACACCCATCGTGATCCCGACGCACAACCGGCAGGACTAGCCACTCCCCCACGCGGGCGTTGGGGCTCACCGCTCAGAGCCCCAGCGCCCGCACCACAAGTCCCGCCACCGTGGCGCGGTGCTCGGGGCTGTCCCGCCACCGCATGCTCCGCCCGGCCTCGACCACGACGCCGAACCCGGCGTGCACCAGGACGCGGGCCTGACGCGGGTCGAGCTCGGGGCGCGCCGCCCTCAACTGCTGTTCCCATACGGCGATGTGCTCGCGCTGCGCCAGGATCGAGGGGCGCCGCAGCTCGTCCGGCAGGCCGATGAACTCCGCCTCCGCGACGCTCGTCAGCGCAGTGTGCTCGAAGCTGTACGCCACGTACGTGGCCGCCAGCGCCGCCACCGCCTCGTGCGGGTCGGCCGTCCCCTCCAGGTTCTGGTCCACCGCCTGGGCGAGCAGTCCCGCCGCTTGCAGGCAGGCAGCCGCGAGGATGTCGACCTTGCCCGGGTAGTGGCGGTAGAGCGCGGACGGGGCCAGGCCCACCGCCTCCGCGATCTGGCCGTTCGTGACGTTGGCGAACCCGTCCCGCGCGAACAGCGGGACGGCGGCCGCGAGGATCTCCGCGCGCCGTGAGCGCGCCACGGGGAGCGCCGGCAGTTCGATGGCCCGCTCGCTCCCCTTGGCTGCCGGGGCGGGGTCCGGGTCCTGCTCGACCAGCCGCAGGGCGCACGTCAACAGCAGTTCCTCGGCCCGGCGTTGGGCGATGGACGTGTGGTGCATCGTGATCGAGCCGATCGCGCCGAGCGCCGCCACGACACGCAACTCCACGCGCCCGCCCGGATGTTCCCTGCGCACCGCCTCGGTCACCCGCCCGACGACGCGCGCGAACTTGCCCCGGAGCAGCCCCCGGTCCTCGCGGTTGAGGTACCGGGCCTCCCACCGGTACACGCCACCCTCCGCGCGGCGCTTCACGGTGATCCGGACGAGGGCCCTGAGCAGCTCCGCCGTGTCCGCCTCGGGCGGCAGCTCGTCGAGCGTGGCGACGAGCCCGTCCACCATGGCGTGCGCGCACTCGGAGAACAGCGCGTACTTGTTCGGGAAGTGCCGGTACAGGGCCGCCGCGGTGATGCCCACTCCGGCGGCGATGTCCTCCATGGACGCCGCGTGATACCCGCGTTCGCTGAAGAGTCGCCCGGCCGCCTCGACGATCAGCTGCCTGCGGTTGCGGGGACGAGTGGCCGGCATCGGCTCCGCGGTCATGACCGGGCTGACGAGTGCGGGGGCAGAGACAGGGGCGGGGCCATACGAGCCAGTCAATCACACGCCGGGACACGCGCCATGGCGTGCGCGGACCTCCTTGCGGACGAGCGTGTACACGATCTCGCGTCAACTCTTGGTCATGATTTTCGGGGGACTGCTGTTCGCGTGGAGTGTGCCGCTTAGCATCGGGCCGTCCCGCACGGTACGACCCCCTTGGGAGGCCCGGATGTCGAGGCCCGGCGACGGGTGGCGGCGCAGACAACGGTGGCTGTTCACCGGGGCACTCGTCCTGCTGCTGTGTCTGCTGGTGGCCAATGTCATCGCGCTCACCCAGGGTGACCACGACCGCGGCGATTCCTCCGGCGGCCCGCCGCGCACGCTGGTCGAGGTGTCCGGGAGCCACTGCGGCAAGGGCTGGGACGCACCCGCGCCGGGCGTGCAGGTCTTCGCGCTGCACAACACCTCCGCCGCCTCCGCCGAGGTGTTCCTGGAGAATCCGCGCAGCCACGTCATGTACGGCGAGGTGGAGGACATCGGTCCCGGCACGACACGGGAGTTGACGGTGCGGCTCGGCAGGGGCGCGTACGCGTTCAAGTGTCTTCCCGAGGACGCGGACGCCGTCACCGGTCCCACGGTCCGTATCCGCAAGGGGCGTTCGGGGCCCGCCGCCGCGCCGGTCACCACGCACGACCTGATCCCGCCGTCGATCGCCTACCAGAAGTGGGTCGGCGACGGGCTCGACAAGGTGGTCCGCCTTACGGGAACGCTCCGCGACGCCGTCGACGAGGGCGACCTCGGCGCGGCCCGCACCGCATGGCTGCCCGCCCACCTCCAGTACGAGCGGATGGGCGCGGCCTACGACGCGTTCGGCGACGCCGACGGGCGGATCAACGGCACGGACGCCGGGCTGCCGGACGGCGCCCACGACAAGGACTTCACCGGCTTCCACCGCGTCGAGTACGGGCTGTGGCACGGCCAGTCGGCACACGAACTGCGGTCCCCTGCGGCCGCGTTGCTGAAGGCGGTCACCGCGCTGCGCGAGGACTGGGCGCAGGCCCGGATGGACCCGGTACAACTGGGCCTGCGGGCGCACGAGATCCTGGAGAACACGGTGCAGTTCGAGCTGACGGGGCGCACGGACTTCGGCAGCGGCAGCAATCTCGCCACGGCCCGCGCCAACGTGGACGGCACCCGCGAGGTCCTCTCCCGCCTGCACCCGATCCTGACCCGGCGCTACGCCCACCTCCCGTCCCTGGAACGGGACTTGAAGCAGGCCGGGCAGACCCTCGACGGGCTGCGCCACGACGACCACTGGCCACCACTGGAGGAGCTGAGCCGGGTGCGGCGCGAGCGCGTCGACGCCCGGTTCGGGGACCTCGTCGAGCGCCTCGCCTCGGTGGCGACGCTGTGCGATCCGCGGAGGACGGTGTGAGCGGGGCGGGCGGTGTCGGGCGGCGGGGACTGCTGCGGGGTGCCGCACTCGCCGGGGTCGGGCTCACCGCGGGCGGCGCCGCGGCCCCGGTCGGAGGGCCGGTCGACATCCCGGCCGCACCCGTCGCCGCGTTCCACGGCGTCCGGCAGGCCTCCGTCGTCGCGGCGCAGCGCCGGGCGACCGCGTTCGTCTCCCTCGATGTCACCGCCGACGGGCGGGCCGAACTCGCGGACGCGCTGAGGGCGTTGACCGACCGCTGCCGCTTCCTCGCCTCGGGCGGGACGCCGGAGCCCGCCGGAATCACCGCGCCGCCGGCCGACTCGGGGGTCCTCGGCGAGCGGCTGCCGGGCGGGGCGCTCGCGGTGACCGTGGGCGTCGGGGAGTCGCTGTTCGACGAGCGGTTCGGGCTCGGCCGGCGCAGGCCGCGCCGGCTCACCTCGATGCCCGCGTTCCCCGACGACGACCTCCGCCCCGACTGGTGTCACGGCGACCTGAGCCTGCAACTGCACGCCGACGACCGCGACACGGTGCTGCACGCGCTGCGCGACATCGCCCGGCACACGCGCGGTGTGCTGCAGGTGCGCTGGCGCATGGACGGCTTCACCAGCCCGCCGCGCCCCTCGGGGACGCCGCGCAATCTGCTGGGGTTCAAGGACGGCACCGCCAACCCGGACACCGCCGACGCCCGCGCGATGGACCGCCTGGTGTGGGTCGGCAAGGACGGCGGTGAGCCGGAGTGGGCCGTCGGAGGCAGCTACCAAGTGGTCCGGCTGATACGGATGTTGGTGGAGTTCTGGGACCGCGTCTCGCTCAGCGAGCAGGAGCGGATGTTCGGGCGTTCCCGCGCGTCGGGCGCGCCGCTGGACGGTGACGCGGAGCACGACACCCCGAAGTTCGTCGACGACCCCAAGGGCGACGTCATCCCGCTGGACGCCCACATCCGGCTCGCCAACCCCCGCACCCCGAACACCGCGGGCCAACGGATCCTGCGCCGCGCCTACAACTACGACCGGGGCACGGACGCCAACGGCAACCTCGACATGGGCCTGCTGTTCTCCTGCTACCAACAGGATCCGCGGCGGCAGTTCGAGACCGTGCAGAAGCGGCTCGCGGGCGAACCGCTCACCGACTACATCTCCCCGTTCGGCGGCGGCTATTTCTTCGCGCTGCCGGGCGTGCGCGACGCCGACGACTGGTACGGCCGAGCCCTGCTGTCCTGAGGCAACTCCCAAGCGGACCTCACCGCTACGGAAAGCTTGCGCTCACAAGCGGTCAACAGGTGGTCAAGATCTGCCCGTTGATATAGATGCAGGGTTCACTCAAGTGCCACCGTACATGCGCATGCACGCCGTCGACGTGGGTCGGAGGACGCACATCCATGGACAGCAAGGCACGTAGATCCGGGTCGGTGACCGGCGGATCGGTGACCGGGAGATCAGTGGTGCGAGGCCTGGGCGCGTTGGCGGGAGCCGCCGCGCTCACCGTGCTCGGCGGGGCCTCCCCCACGTGGGCGGCCGCACCCGCGGGGCACGCCTCCGGCACCGCCACTCCCATCAAGCACGTGGTCGTGCTCTTCGACGAGAACAACTCCTTCGACCACTACTTCGCGACGTATCCGAAGGCCGCGAACACCGACGGCACGAAGTTCACGCCGGCCAAGGGCACGCCGAAGAACATCGACACCCTCGCGCACGCGGGCCTGCTGAAGCAGAACCCCAACCAGTACACCCCGAAGCGGCTGACCCCGGACCACGCGGTGACCTGCGACCAGAACCATTCCTACGGTCCCGAGCAGTACGCGTACAACGGCGGCAAGGCCGACAAGTTCGTGCAGAACACCGAGGTCGACAAGTGCAGCGGCGGCCTGTTCGGCGAACCGGGCCTGGCGATGGACTACTTCGACGGCAACACCGTCACCGCGCTGTGGAACTACGCGCAGCACTACTCCCTGAGCGACCGCTCCTACGGGTCGAACTACGGCCCGTCGACGCCCGGAGCCATCAACCTGGCCTCCGGGAACACGCACGGAGTCATCTCCACCGACCCGGCCTCCAGCACCGAGAACCCCAAGCAGACCGATACGCCCGACAAGACCGCGGTCCAGTCGCCGGACGCGCACGGCGTCGGCACGATGATCAATGACCCGGACCCGTCGTTCGACGACTGCTCCGACAAGAACCACACCGCGGCCAGTGCGCTCGCCACCATGCAGGGCAGGAACATCGGCGACCTGCTCAACACCCGCAAGGTGTCCTGGGGTTGGTTCCAGGGCGGCTTCCGGCCGAGCTCCGCGTGGAACGGCGAGGACGGCTCGTACGCCAAGTGCGAGGACGCGCACGCCAATGTCGGCGGCGCGTCGACCCTCGACTACAGCCCGCACCACAACCCGTTCGCCTACTACAAGACGACGGCGAACCCGCACCACCTGGCGCCCACGAGCGTCGCGGAGATCGGCCACGCGGGCCGCGCCAACCACAATTACGACCTGACCGACTTCGCTGCCGCCGCGAAGGCGGGCCACCTCCCGGCCGTCAGCATGGTCAAGGCCAGCGCTTACCAGGACGGGCACGCCGGCTACTCCGACCCGGTCGACGAGCAGCACTTCCTGGTGAACCAGATCAACGCGGTGCAGAGCTCGCCGCAGTGGAAGTCGACCGCGATCGTCGTCGCGTACGACGACTCGGACGGCTGGTACGACCACGCCTACATCCCGCCGCGCAACGGTTCGAAGGACACCACGGTCGGCTCCAACGGCAAGGCCGCCGACTCCCCCGCCTGCCAGAACGGCCCGGCGGCAGCCGGGGGTTACCAGGACCGCTGCGGCCCCGGCACCCGGCAACCGCTGCTCGTGATCTCCCCGTACAGCAAGGTCAACAAGGTCGACCACACCATGACCGACCAGGCGTCCATCATCCGCTTCATCGAGAACAACTGGCACACAGGACGGATCGGCGACCACTCCTTCGACGCCACCGCGGGTCCGCTGTCCGGCATGTTCGACTTCAAGCACCCCAACAACAGACAGCTGCTGTTGAACACGGACGGCTCGGTGAAGTCCGAAGGCGCCCTGCACGCCGTCGCCCCGGTCACGACACACATCACGCCGGGCCCGCCGATGGAGAACACGGCCGCGACGACCGACGACTTCCCGGTGCTCCCGGTGAGCCTCGGTGTGGCCGCGCTGCTCGCCACCGGCGCCACCGGCACGTACCTCACCCTGCGACGCAGGCAGCGCACCGCCGCCTGACGTCGCGCCCCCAGACTGCCCGGCACGGCCCAGCGCCCCCTGGACCGTGCCGGGCGGGTTCCGTACTTCCGCATCATTCGGCGGCGTCCGCCGCCTTCGCACGGTGAAGCTCGGCTATCAGCTCCTCCAGCGAGTGGTCGTCATCGTCGGCCCCGTGGGTCTCGGCGGTGCGGGCGAACATGGCCTGCTCGTACGCGGTCAGCGCGGCTTCCACGTCGCCGGGGTGTGCGGCGATCGCCTGCCCCAGCTCGGCTCCGTCCACCATGGCCAGATTGGCGCCCTCGCCGTTCGGGGGCGCGAGGTGCGCCGCGTCGCCCAGCAGAGTGATACCCGGCACCCGCTCCCACCGATGGTCGGTCGGCAGCGTGTACAGGCGGCGCAGGGTCGGTGCGTCGTCGGCCTCGGTGATCAGCGCGGTGAGCTCGGGCGCCCAGCCGTGGAACTCCTCCGCGATGCGCTCGGTGACGGCGGCGTCGGTGAAGTCGATGGCGTCGAACCACTCCAGCGGCTCTTCGAGACCCACGTAGGCGTGCAGGGTGCCGCCCCGCTCGCGGTGCGCGAAGAGCTCCCGGCCCAGCTTCATCGAGATCATCATCCCGCCGCCGACCGACTTCGCCGTGGCCGGGTACCGGGTGTCGGACTCGTACAGGTAGGTCTCGACGACCGACTTGCCGGAGTACGCGGGTGTGGCCGCGGAGAGCAGTGGGCGGATCCGGGACCAGGCGCCGTCCGCGCCGACCAGCAGGTCGGTGACGACGGTGGATTCGTCGGCGAAGGTCACCTCGTGGCGTCCTTCGCCGAGGCTGCGGGCGCCGCTGACCTTGTGGCCCCAGTGGACGGTGCCGGCCGGGAGGGAGTCCAGCAGGATCTGTCGCAGTTCGCCGCGGTAGACCTCCGGGCGGCCGCCCGTGCCGTCGTCGTCCTTCTCGAACAGCACGGTGCCGTCCGGTTCGAGGATCCGCATGGCCTCGTGGCCCTCCAGGACGAGCGCGCGGAACTCGTCCATCAGGCCGGCCGCTTCGACGGCGAGCTGGCCGTTGTAGTCGTGGATGTCGAGCAGCCCGCCTTGCGCACGTGCGGTCGGCGAGGACTCGGCCTCGTAGACGCTGGCGGGTATGCCGTGGAGGTGCAGGACGCGGGCGAGGGTGAGCCCGCCGAGACCGGCTCCGATGATCGTGACGTGCTTGCTGTCCGTGGCCATGGGTGGGGTCCTTCCGGATCGTACGTGGGCCGCGGGGCGTGGTGCCCGCGGCCGGCGCCGTTGTCCCACGGCGCCTGCAGCCACCAATCTCCCTGCGGCCCACGACAGATCACCTACAGACCACCGACCGCCGCCGACAACTCACCGACAGCGGCACCACACACGCCGGAACCCGCCGGGCGGATCCGTCAGCGCAGCACCTCGAACGCCCAGTAGTCCGCGGGCCCTTCGGCCGTGTACGGCACGTCGCGCCGCCGCTCGACGACCTTCAGGGCGCCGTCGTCCGCCTGCCGCTGCACGTACTCGACGAAGTCCGAGCCGGCCAGGTACTTCGAGAAGGTGCTCATCAGGACGAGGCCGCCCGGCTTGGTGACGCGCAGCAGCCCCTGCACCCCGGTCGGCGGCACGTGCCCCAGCGTGAAGACACCGCAGCAGACGGCCACGTCGTAGCTGTCGTCCGCGTACTCCACCAGGCCCCGGTTCATGTCCACGCCTGCGGTGAGCGAGCGGTAGATGCCGGTCTTGCGGGCCTCTGCGACCATGCCCTCGCTGAGGTCGAAGCCGTCGATCACGGTGACGCCGCGCCGCGCGAGCACGCTCCCGACGAGGCCCGTTCCGCAGCCCGCGTCGAGGACCACGGACCCGGCCCCGATCGCACCCGGATGGTCGCCCGCCATCGCGTCGAACAGCTCGCCGATCTCGTGGGGGCCCCGGTAGTCGGTGGTGCGCAGGTCCTCGTCGTACGAGGCCGCCCACTCTCCGTAGTACGAGTCGATACGGTCGGGAACACCCTCGAGACCGTGCGCCTTCTTGATCCGGTCCTGGCTCTCTGACACCCAAGTCTCCCTTGTCGTCGGACGGTTCACGCCCCCGGCGGGCCCGCTTCGACCCGCCCAGGGGTGACCGTCACGCCGCTACCCGGAAAGACCGGATCCGAACATGACCCGGGTGTCGACCCACCGGTTACAGCCAGTGGGTGGCGGTGGTGAAGCGCGCGAGGGTCTCCGGCAGCGGGTCGATGCCGATTCCGGGGCCCGAAGGCACCGACAGGCAGCCGTCCTTGTCGAGCACGAACGGCTCGGTGATGTCCTCCGCGTAGTAGCGGCTTGAGGCCGAGGTGTCGCCGGGCAGCGTGAAGCCGGGCAGCGCGGCGAGCGCCAGGTTGGGGGCCCGGCCGATGCCCGTCTCCAGCATGCCGCCGCACCACACCGGCACACCGTTGGCGACGGCCACGTCGTGGATGCGGCGGGCCTCCAGATAGCCGCCGACACGGGCCGGCTTGACGTTGATGACCCGGCAGGCCTCCATGGCGATGGCCGTGGCGGCGTCCCGCGCGCTGTGGATCGACTCGTCCAGGCACACCGGCGTCGCGATGCGCTGCTGGAGCCGGGCGTGGGCGCGCAGATCGTTCTCGGTGAGCGGCTCCTCGATGAGCAGCAGCCCGAACTCGTCCAGTTTCCGCAGGTGTTCGGCGTCGGCGAGGGTGTACGCGGTGTTGGCGTCCACCTGCAGCGGCAGCGCGTCGCCGAAGCGCTCGCGCACCGCGCGCAGCGGCTCCAGGTCCCAGCCGGGCTCGATCTTCAGCTTGATGCGGACATAGCCCTCGGCCAGATACTCCTCGACGTCGTCGAGGAGTTCAGGGATGGAGTTCTTGATGCCGACGGAGACACCCGCGGGCACCTTCTGCCCGGTGGCCGAGCCGAGGTACGTGGCCAACGGCATGTTGTGGGACCGCAGTTCGGCATCGAGCAGCGCCGTCTCGAGGGCGGCCTTCGCCAGCTCGTTGCCCTTGACCGGTTCCATCGCGGCCCCGGCGGCCGCCGCCCGCGGCTCGGGGAGCGCCTTGACGCGCGGCAGCAGGAAGTCCCGGATGACGATCTCGGCACCCGCGATGAACTCGGAGCAGTACAGCGGGTCGGGGTCGCCTGCGAACTCCGACCAGCCCTCCGCCTCGTCGGTCACCACGTGCAGCAGGAAGGCGTCCTTGCTGTCGACGCTGCCGAACGAGGTGCGGAACGGCTTGACCAGCGGAATCGCGATGTGCAGCAGCTCTACGCGTTCGATCTTCATGCCTGGTCCTCCCGGGCGGTGGAAGCAGAGGATGGGGTCTCCCCTGCTCGAGCGGAGCCGAGAGCTTGGGGAAGGGTGAGCAGGTACCAGCCGTCGCGGGACATCGCGGTCGCCCGCAGCCCCTCCGCGTACGCCGAGGTGAAGACCTCGCGCACGGCGTGCCGCCAGCGCAGCGCGGTGTCCGGGTCGCTGGCGCGCAGAGCGACGATGTCCTCCGGGACACGGCACCACAGGCGGTTCGCGTCGCGGGCGGCGAGCGTGCCGCCGTCCGGGGCCTTGGCGAGCACGGCGGCCTCGGCGCGGCCATCGGCCGGGTCGCCGGCCCCCGGGGCGTCGGCCGTCAGGTCCCACAGGGCGGTGAGGCGGTCGGTCTCGTCGCCGTTGTTGATGCCGTCGTCCATCGGCCCGTAGAAGTCGACCTGGTACTCGCTGGCGACGGCGCCCAGCTTCACGAGGTTGAAGCGGGCGTTCCTGGCGACGAGCGGGTCGAAGGTCCAGCGCATGGTGCGGGCGCCGCGTTCGAGCGCCCAGGTGCGCTGGGCCTGCTTCACGAGGTAACCGGTGCCGCGGTCGGAGGTGGCGGCCGCGGCGGCCAGCGAGTAGATGTCACGCTCGGCCGGCGGTCCGAACACCGCGACCGAGGCGCCGACCACGGCGCCGCCCGACCGGGCCGCGTGCACGGCGCCGCCCGCGTGGGCGACGCTGTGCAGCACATCGGTGTGGAAGGGCGGGGCGTCGCGGGGCATCTGCCACACGTCGGCGAGGAAGTCGGCCACCGCCCGCAGTCCCGCCACGTCGTCGACGGTCGAGGTCGTCAGATCGTTCATGGCCACGAGTCTCGGGGCGGACGGCGGGGAGGTCCTTGTGATGGTGGCCAATCATCGGCGTCTAGCCTGTTGCGATCGGACAATCCCCCGGCTGCCGCCTTCGACGAAAGGTTCACCCATGGACACCTGCACGCTGGGAAACCTCCTCGACGCGCTCGGCGGCTCCACGCTGCGCCTGCTCAGCGCCCCGCACGGCCGCACCGTCCCGGTCACCGAGGTGCTGCTGCACGACCCGCACACCCCGCTGCCGGAGCGGGCGCCGGGCGCGCTGCTCCTCGCCGTCGGCGTGCGCGCGGGCGAGGCGGGGCCGCTGGTGCGCGACGCCGGGCGGGCCGGGATGGCGGGCGTCGTGGTGCGCGGCGACGGGTCTGACGCGGTGCCGGACGCCGAGGCGGCGGGTGCCGCGCTGCTCGGGACGGACCGGGACGCCGCCTGGCACCAGGTGTTCCAGCTGCTGTCGTCCGTCGTCGGCGCGCACGGCACGCGCACGGCGCCGCTGGGCGAGGACGCGCTGCCCGGTGATCTGTTCGCGCTGGCCAACGCCGTCGCGGCGGCCGTCGGCGGGGCGATCGCCGTGGAGGACCTCGGCCGCCAGATCCTCGCGTACTCGACCGTCCCCGGCCAGCCCGTCGACGAGACCAGGCGGCAGGGCATCCTCGGCCGCCAGGTCCCCGGCAGTCCGGAGAACGACGAGGACTACCGCCGCCTGTACGCCGCCGAGGGCCCGCTGAAGATTCCCGGGGTGACCGCCGACGAGCTGCCCCGCCTGGCCACCACGGTGCGCGCCGGGGGCGAGCTGCTCGGCTCGATCTGGGCGGTGGACACGGGGAGCCTGGCCGCCGACGCCGGGGACGCGCTGCGCCAGGGCGCCTCGGCCGCCGCGATGCTGCTGCTGCGGGCGCGGGCCGCCGACGAGCTGGCCCGGCACCTGAGCAGCGACCTGCTGCGCCGCCTGCTCGACGGCTCCATCGAACCGGCCGCCGCCGCGCACCGCCTCGGACTCGCGCCGGACGCCCCGGTGCGGGTCGCGGCGTTCGCGCTCGCCGGGGCGGCGACCGCGCAGGACGGTGGGCAGGCGGCGCTGCGCCTGCTCGACCTCGTACGGCTCCAGTGCCAGACCCGGTACGGGCAGCACGCCTGCGTCCTGCTCGACGGTGTGGTGTATGCGCTGCTGCCGGTGGTCGGGGCCGCCGATCACGCGGCGGACCGGCATCTGCGGATCGCCGAGGACATCGTGCGGCGCGCGGAGGAGGCGCTGCGGATCTCCGTGCGGGCCGGGCTCGGGCACGCGGTGCCTGGTGTCGCCGGGGTCCGGGACTCGCGCGACGACGCCGATCTGGTGCTGCGCGTGCTGGGGGCCGGGCAGGTGGCGGACGCCGGTCAGGTGCGGGCACAGACCTCGCTGCTCGTGCTCGGCGAGTTCCTGGCCGACCGCAGGGACCAGGAGGCCGGGCCCTGGCGGGACGTTCTCGCGCACGACGCCGAGCACGGCACCGAGTACGCCCGTACGCTCATCTGCTGGCTGGACGCGGGCTGCGACGCCGGACGGGCGGCGGAGAAGCTGGTCGTGCACCCCAACACCTGCCGCTACCGGCTGCGCAAGGTGCAGCGGCAGCTCGGCATCGACCTCGACGATCCGGACCAACGTCTGGTGCTGTGGGTGCAGTTGCGGACGCTGGCGGGGCTACGCGGCTGATTCCTGGGACAGGAGCCACCCGCGCAGCCGCTCCTCACACTCCCGCAGCTCCGCCATCGACACGAACTCCCCCGGAGTGTGCGCCAGTTGGGGGTCGCCGGGCCCGCAGTTCAGCCCCGGTACGCCGAGCGACGCGAAGCGTGCCACGTCGGTCCAGCCGAGCTTCGGGCGCGGTTCGACGCCCAGGGCCTTGACGAGTCCGGCCGTCATGGCCCTGTCGAGACCCGGCAGCGCGCCCGGCTCCACCTCCGTGACGCGCACCTCGTACTCCGGGAAGAGCCCGCGCACGTACGCCTCCGCCTCCTCGGGCGAACGGCTGGGCGCGAAGCGGAGGTTGACGGTGACCACGCACTCGTCGGGCACGACGTTCGACGACACCCCGGCGCGCACGGCGACGGCGTTGAGGCCCTCGCGGTACTCCAGGCCGTCGATGGTGATCCGCTCCGGGACGTGCGCGTGCAGCCGGGTGAGGACCTCACCGGCGAGGTGTGCGGCGTTGCTGCCCATCCAGGCGCGCGCGGTGTGCGCCCGCCGCCCCGGCACGACGATGTCGGCGAGGAGGAAGCCCTGGCAGCCCGCCTCCACTCCGCCGCCGGAAGGTTCGAGGAGCAACGCGAGGTCGCCGTCCAGGAGTTGGGGCCTGTGCGCGGCGATCACGGCGAGGCCGTTGCGGTCGCCGGCGATCTCCTCGCACTCGTAGAAGGCGAAGGTCACATCGCGGGTCAGCGATCCGCGCGCCTCCGCCGCAGCGGCGGCCAGCTTCAGCGCGACCGCCACGCCGCCCTTCATGTCGCAGGCGCCGAGCCCGTACAGCCGCTCGCCGTCGCGGCGCGCCGGGAGGTTGTCGGCCGCCGGGACGGTGTCGAGGTGTCCGGCGAGCACGACCCGCTCGGGGCGGCCGAGGTCGGTGCGGGCGACGACGGAGTTGCCGACGCGCTCCACCTCCAGGCCCGGGAGCGCTCGCAGCGCCTCCTCGACGGCGTCGGCGAGCGGACCCTCGGCGCCGCTCTCGGAGGGCATGTCGACCAGTGCCTCGGTGAGTGCGACGACGTCGGCGGCGAGGTCGAGGGGCACGGCTGATCTCCTTCGCGTCTGCGGTGCGGGGTGTCCGCGGGGTGCGTCCACCATGCTCGGACGACCCTACCGGCAGCGGGTTGTGACATCGGCCAAGACCCCGTGCGGCACTTGTGCCGATCGGCCAATGTGCGGGGCCCGCCGGTCCCGAAGGATCCGGGGCCTCACCGACCGCACGGCGTCCCGGTCGCCGTGTCACTCGTCGTACAGGAGGACCCATGGGCCCAGTGGCCACTCAGCTGTTGCGCCGCAAACCCCTGGACAGCATCGTCGCTGCCGCCGAGGGCGAGGGCGATCCGCACGAAGGACCCCGCCTGGAACGCACCATGGGTCTGGGACGGCTGACGCTGCTCGGGATCAGCTCCGTGCTCGGCACCGGCATCTTCTTCGTCCTCGGCACGAGCGTGCCCACGGCCGGTCCCGGCGTCGTGCTGTCGTTCGTCATCGCGGGCACCGTCGCCGCCCTCGCGGCGCTCTGCTACGTGGAGTTGGCCGGGGCGATCCCCGTGGCGGGCAGCACCTACTCGTACGCGTACGCCTCGCTGGGTGAGGGCATCGCGTACCTCGTCGCCTGGTGTCTGGTCCTGGAGTACGGGGTGGCGGTGTCCACCGTCGCGGTCAGCTGGGGCCAGTACCTCAACGAGGTCTCGGACGCGCTCTTCGGTGTCACGCTGCCCGACGCGATCAGCCAACCGCCGGGCGCGGGCGGCATGGTGAACATCCCGGCGATCGTGGTCGTCCTGGCGTGCACGGCGCTCCTCGCCCGCGGCACCCGGGAGTCCATCCTGGTCAACTCGATCCTGGTGTGTGTGAAGCTCGCCGTCCTCGTGATGTTCGCGGCGGTGGCCCTCACCGCCTTCCGGGCCGACCGCTTCGCCGACTTCGCGCCGCACGGCCTGGGCGGCATCACCGCGGCGGCCTCCGCGGTCTTCTTCTCGTACGTCGGCTTCGACACGGTATCCACCGCGGGCGAGGAAGTACGCAACCCCCGCCGCACCATCCCGCTCGCGCTCCTCCTGACACTCCTCGTCGTGACGACCCTCTACATCCTGGTCGCGGTCGCCGGCATCGGCGCGCAGCCGGAGGGGGCGTTCGCGCGCCAGGAAGCGGCCGGCGAGGCGGTGCTCGCGTCGATCCTCACGTCGGTCACCGGCTCCGGCACCGCCGCCCTGATCCTCTCCGCCGGCGCGGTCGTCTCCATCTTCAGCGTCGTCCTGGTCACCCTCTACGGGCAGACCCGCATCCTGTTCTCGATGGCGCGGGACGGCCTGGTGCCCCAGGTCTTCCGCAGGGTCGACCGCAAGCGGCACACGCCCGCGGCCAACTCCTGGATCGTCGGTGTCGCGGTCGCGGCGCTCGCCGGGTTCGTGCCGCTCCAGGAGCTGGCCGACCTGACCAGCATGGGCACGCTGATCGCCTTCGTGGCGGTGGCAGCGGCGGTGATGGTGCTGCGCCGCATCGCCCCTGACGCCCCGCGCCCCTTCCGGGTCCCGCTCTACCCGGTGGTGCCGATCCTCACCGCCGCCGCCTGCGCCTACCTCGCCTACCAACTGCCGGGCCCGACCTGGACGTTGTTCCTGTGCTGGCTGGCCCTGGCGGCCGCGCTGTACCTGGCGTTCGGGCGGCGCAGGTCGGCGCTGCGGGAGGAGGTCGAGCGGGAGAGGTCGGCCACAGCGGCGAGTTGAGCACGGGGCGACTCAGCGGGTCTGAAGGTCGGCCAGGGCGTGCGTCACGTCCGCCGACGCCGGGTAGAGGTCGCGGTAGAGGGCGTACAGGTCGTCGTAGCGGGCCGTCACCTCGGGGCGCGGCGCGAGGCGTTCGGCGACGGGGTTCCAGTCGTCGATGCGGGCGTCGTCCGCGACGAGCTGCGCGGCGAGCAGGGCCCCTCCGTAGGAGGCTCCGACGGAGGTCGTCCGCACCTCCTGCGTGCGGCCGGTGACGTCGGAGACGATCTGGGTCCACAGCCGCCCCTGCGTGCCGCCGCCGACGGCGACGACGCGGCGGATGTCGCCGCCCGCGGCTTCCAGCGCCTCGATGTTGTGCCGCACACCGAAGGCGGTGGCCTCCAGGGCGGACCGGTACAGGTCGCCTCGTGTGTGGCCGAGAGTGAGACCGGCGATGACACCACGGGCGCGCGGGTCGTCGACGGGGGTGCGCTCCCCGGCGAAGTACGGCAGCATCAGCAGGCCGTTCGCGCCGGGCCCCGACTTCTCGGCGAGGCCCAGGAGTTCGGGGTAGGCGACGTCGCCGAACAGGTCGCGCAGCCAGCCGGTGACGGCGCCGGATGTGGCCATGCCGCCCGCGAGGTTGCGGGTGTCGGGCAGCGCGCCGACCGTGCTCCACAGCGCGGGGTCGCGCAGCAAATCGGGCACGGTGTGCACGAGGAACATGGTCGTGCCGTACATCAGCATCAGGTCACCGACGCCGTGCGCACCGACGCTGAGCGCCTCGGCCCAGGCGTCGACGGTGCCGGTGGTGACGGGGATGCCGGCGGGCAGGCCCGTGGCGCGGGCGGCCTCGGCGGTGACGGTTCCGGCCGCCTCGCCGGACCAGCGCAGCGGCGGGAGTTCGACACCGGGCGCGATCCGCTCGGCCCACGGCGCGTACCAGTCGCGGGCCAGGGTGTCGTAGAGCGGGGTGCACTGGCTGGCGGAGTGGTGGTCGAGGACGTAGGCGCCGGTGAGCTGGCGGGCGAGCCACGAGCTGGGCATGTAGAGACGGCGGGCGCGGGCGAACACCTCCGGCTCCTCGTCGGCGACCCACGCAACCTTGGCGCCCGCCGCCTGCGAGGTGAGCCGCGATCCGCACCGCTGGACGATCTCGTCCGCCCCCAACTCCCTTTCCAGGCGCTCGATCTGGGCGACGGAGCGGGTGTCGACGCCGTACAGGATCGCGGGCCGCAGCGGCATGTCGTCGGCGTCGGTGAGCAGCACGCACGGCCCCATGCCGCTGACGCCGACGGCGACCACGTCCGTTTCCTCGGCGGACGTCAACTCGCGCGCGAGGGACACGAATTCGTCCCACCACACCTCACCCGGCATCTCCACGTGCCCCGGGGCGGGACGGTCGACGGCGTGCTCGCGGACGGCGGTGCGCAGCACGGTGCCGTCCAGGGCGACGAGGATCCCCTTGCTGCTGGACGTACCGATGTCCACGCCGATGACTGCGGATTGGGGCTGGCGCCAGGGCTGAGTCATGTGGTCACCCTTTCTGGTTCTGCTTCTTCTACTTCAGGCCAGAGGTCTTGATCGATTCGACCATCTGGCGCTGGAAGATGAGGAACAACGTCAGCATGGGGATCACCGCGATCACGGCGGCGGCGAGGATGTAGTTCCAGTTCGCGCCGTACTGCGTAGTGAAGGACGAGATACCGACCTGGGTGACGGTGAGGTCGGTGCTGCTCGTGGACACCAGCGGCCAGGCGAACTGGTTCCAGTTCGCGAGGAAGAAGAACACCGCCAGCGCGGAGAGGATCGGCCGGGACAGCGGCAGAATGATGTTCCAGTAGACGCGCCAGTAGCCGCAGCCGTCGACGATCGCCGCCTCCTCCAGCTCCTTGGGGATGCCCAGGTAGAACTGGCGCAGCAGGAAGATCCCGAACGCGTTGAAGATGAGCGGGATGATCAGGCCCGCGTAGCTGTCCAGCATCCCGAGTTGGCGCACGATGATGAACAGCGGGATGAGCACCACGGGCGCGGTGATCAGCAGCGTCGAGAAGATGACGGCGAAGATCGAGTCGCGGCCGGGGAACTTCAGCCGGGCCAGCGCGTAGGCGGCCATGGAGTGGAAGAACAGGGCCGCGACGGTGATGACGGCGGCCATGATGAAGCTGTTCAACAGCCAGCGCCCGAAGGGTACTTCGGTGAAGACGTAGCGGAAGTTCTCCCAGGTGAAGTCGTTCGGGAGCAGCTTGCCGTCGGTGACGGTGGCGCGCGTCTTGAAGGACGAGGAAATGGCCCAGAGGATCGGGAAGAGGCTGACCAGCGACAGGACGATCCCGACGATCGTGAGCCCTCCGCGCTTACCGAAACGCGTACGGGGCGTCATGCCTGTGGTGACGGTGTCACTCTCCATCGTCGAACCTCCCGCCCTTCGTGAGCTTGAAGATGACCCAGGACAGCACGACCATGATCAGCACGAGGAACGTGCCGAGAGCGGAGGCGTAGCCGTACTCACCGAAGACGAACGCCTGTTGGTAGATGTAGAACATGGCGACGGCGGTCCCGTTGGCCGGTCCGCCGGCGGTCAGTGAGTAGACCAGGTCGAAGGTGCCGGTGATGGCGGCGACCGTGGTCATGATGAGCACGAAGAAGCTCGTGGGACGCAGCAGCGGCCAGGTGATCTTCCGGAAGGACGTCCACGGGCTCGCGCCGTCGATCTTGGCGGCCTCGTAGTACTCCTTGGGGATCTCGTTGAGGCCCGCGAGGAAAATGATCATGTAGTAGCCCATCATGTACCAGACCGTCACGAGGATGACGGAGTACAGCGCGAGGCTGGGGTCGCCGAGCCACGACTGCGGGCTGATGCCGAACGCGCCCACGATCTTGTTGGCGACGCCGGTCTGCTCGTCGAACATGAACTTCCACAGCAGGCCCGCGACGACGAGACTGAGCATGTACGGCATGAACAGGGCCGTACGGTAGACGGCCATGCCGGGCAGCTTCTGCTTCATGAGGATGCCGAGCCCGAGGCTGACGACGAAGAGCACCGGCACCATGATGACCACGTACTTCGCCGTGACCCACATCGAGGACCAGAAGTACGGGTCGTTGAACATCCGCTCGTAGTTCCCGAGTCCGATCCATTCGTACGAGCCGAAGCCCGACACCTGGAAGAAGCTCAGGACGATCGAGAAGAACATCGGAAGGATCACGAAGACGGACAGGCCGAGTCCGTCGGGCAGCAGGAAGAGACCGGCCGCGATCCACTCCCGGTGCTTGCGGCTCAGCCTGCGGCGGGGCGGGTGTTCCGCGGCGGCCGGTGGCGCGGCGGCCTGCTGCCGTTCGGTAGCGATGCTGCTCATATCAAGCTCGCCCCCTGGTAGCTCTTCATGTACGCCTCGATGGTCTGCGCGGCCCGGTCGGCCTCGGAGGCCACGCCCTTGCCGCCGAGCATGGTGGCCTGGATGGCGTCCGAGACCGCCTTGTAGACGACCGGGGGGTAGCGCGGCTCGGGCCGCCCCCCGGGGAAGATCTCGTTCTTGAACTTCTTCATCGCCCAGGAGTCGTAACCGCCCTTGGCGGTGGCGGCCTTGAGCGCCGAGGCGCGCGGCGACACATCGGACTTCACGCCGGTGCACCAGGAGACGGTGCGGTCGACGGACTTCTTGTTCATGCGGCCGAGCGCCCATCCGCAGAACTCGGCGGCGGCGTCCGGGTTGCTCGACTGCGTGCTGGCGCAGAAGGACCAGCCGCCGACGGCGGTGGAGTAGCGGCCGCCGGGCGGTGTGGGCAGCTTGAACACTCCGTACTCGAGCTCGGGCGCACCCACCTTGAACGTGTTCACCATCCAGATGCCGCTCTGCCACATCCCTGCCTGACCCGCCTTGAAGGCGCTGAGCTGGTCGCCGGCGGCCGGCTTGGTGCGTGGCGCGATGCCGTGCCGGACCGCGTCCTGCCACAGGGACAGGCCCTGGCGTGCCGCTTTGGAGTCGAACGTGACGTTGCCGTCCTTGTCGAGGACGTCGCCGCCGCCCTGCCACATCCAGCAGTACCAGGTGAAGTTCTGGTAGTAGCCGGGGTCGGTCTCGAAGACGAGCCCGGCGCCACCGCCCTTGGCGCGCAGCTTGTCGCCTGCGTCGAGGAGCCCGTCCCACGTGGTGGGGATGTCGGCCTCGGACAGGCCCGCCTTCTCCCAGTTGCGGACGTTGTAGAAGATCGCCAACGGTTCGACCTCCATCGGCAGGGCGTACACCTTGCCCTCGACCACGCGGCTGGTCAGCGACGTCCCGTAGTCCGCGACGGCCGCCCTGTCCATGTGCGGAGTGAGGTCGGCGAGGATGCCGCCGTTCTGGTAGCGCAGGAAGTCACCGGGGCTCAGCAGAAAGATGTCCGGGCCGGTACCGGAGGCGAAGGCCGTGACCATCTTCGACCCCTGGTAGCTGGTGCCGGGAACGAAGAACGGCTCGACCTTCACGTCGTGCGTGGCGTTCCAGTCGCGGATGACGTCGTCGAACCACTTGGCCTGGCCGCGCATCGCGGGATCGGAGGAGGCCGAGTCGTAGAAGTGCCAGAACTTCAACGTCCCGCCCTCGGCCTTGGCCGGCCCACCGCAACCGCTCACCAGCGGCCCGGTCGCGCCGGCCGCCGCGAGCCCGGCGGCGCCGCCGAGGATGCGGCGGCGGGACGGCGTCACGGCGCCCTTGCCGTGTCGGAGCATGGCGTGCTCCCGTCTCTCTCTGTGGGTGTGGGTACGTGCCTGCCTACGTAGGGGTGGTGCGGGGTGACGGACGAACCGGACCGGCTACATGTGCGTGTCGACCTCGAGGTCGAGCAGGTCCGGAGTGGGCGGCAGGCCAGAGCCTGCGGGGCGGTCCAGGTAGAAGAGGGACGTCGACGCGATGTCGTCGTGGTTGGCGCGGTAGCGGTGCCGGAGTCCGTTGCCCTGGCCGCGGCCGATACCGAGGCACTGCACCGTGACGCGCAGGTCGTCCTGGAAGCGGATCGGGTCGAGGACGTGCCAGCGGTACATCCCGAACCGCTGCTGGCTGTCGTAGAGTCCGTCCGGCTTCAGGATCTGGTTGAGTCCGAGGTACGGGGTGGTGAACGCGGTGTAGCCCTGGCCGGGGACGTCGAAGTTCCAGGCGCCGCCGAAGTAGTCCTCGGTGCCGGTGCCGCAGATGGTCGGCCACTCGTCGTCGCCGTCCAGGAAGAACTTCAGCTCGCCCTCGCCCCACCAGCCGGGGCTGTTGACCGCCCAGGCGAGGTACGTGCCGACGTACTGGCCCTTGCCCTCGACGCCTTCGAGGAGCGTGTGGTCGGTGCCCGCCGTGACCGGGTTGCTGCGCCGCCACTGGGCGTGGAAGTAGGCGGCGTCGTCGGCGACTTCGCCCAGTTCGTAGTCGACCTGGTAGTAGAGCGTGAGCTGTTCGGGGGCCAGGTTCTCCAGCGTGATGCGGGCCGCCCGGCGAAACGGCATCGGCCAGTATGCGTTGAGCCCGCCGTTCGGGTTCGCCGCCACCGGGATGGAGCTGACCTGGCTGAAGACGTTCCAGCCGTTGCAGAAGAAGTCGCCGAGCGGGACCTCGACGGCCGGGGTGTCCTCGCCCTCCCAGTAGAAGCGCAGCAACGTCTGGCGCCAGGCCGCGTGCGGGGCCGTGGTGCACCAGATGTGGGTGATCGTGCCGGGGCCCTCGATGTCGGCGAGGACGACGGTCTCGCCGGCCGCGATGTCGATGCTCGGCGAGATCTTCCAGCCGCGGCCGAGCCTGCTCGCGGCCCGCGCGCCGGTGCCCTCGGTCGCCATGCCGCCTGCGCCCTTGGCGCCCGTGAAGTTCTCCGCGCTGATCGAGCGGGTGACCGCGCTCGTGGTGCGGGCGAGGCCGGTCAGTCCGGGGGCGATGCTCATCGAAGCTCCGTCGTTTGAAATCGATTTCGCATGACATCGCGGAGGTTCTCTCCGTCAATGTCTGGAATGCCGAGCTGAGAAATCCGCACCCTTTGCGGCCGCGGCCGAACGTCTTGAAATCCGTTTCACGGGAACGTAGGTTTCCCGCCAGACGCTGTCAAGACTTCGCGTGGGAAGGGGAGTTGCTCAGGCGGACAATGGCGGCACCACCGGGCACAGCACGGATCGCGGGGCCGTCTGCCCCGCCTGGACGAGGGGCTGCGTGAGAGGTCTGTGGCGACGATCTACGACGTGGCACGCGAGGCCGGGGTCTCCCCCGCCACCGTGTCGCGGGTCTTCAACGGCGGCCGGGTCACCGCGGAGCGCGCCGCGACCGTGCGCGCCGCCGCGGCCCTGCTCGGCTTCGCGCCCAACCGGGTCGCCCGCTCGCTTCGGATGCAGCGCGCCTCCGTGATCGGACTGATCATCCCGGACATCGGCAACCCGTTCTTCACCGCGCTCGCCCGCGGCGTCGAGGACGCGGCGCAGGAGACCAACCTGTCGGTGGTGCTGTGCAACACGGACGAGGACGTCGACAAGGAGCACCGTTATCTGGAGGTGGCCGCGGCCGAGCAGATGGCCGGGGTGATAGTCGCCGCCGCCTCCCGGCACCGCACCGACCTGTCCGCGCTCGTCGACCGGGGCACCCCGGTGGTCGCGGTCGACCGGCGCCCGCGCGGCGCATCCGTCGATGCCGTGATGATGGACAACCGGCACGGCGGCGAGGAGGCCACCGAGCATCTGCTGGCCCGCGGGTACCGGCGTATCGCCTGTATCGCGGGCCCCGACGGCGCCTCCACGTCCGACGAACGCCTCGCCGGGTACCGGGCGGTGCTGCGCGACCACCTGGGCGACACCGGGCAGCCGGCCGACCCGCCCCCCGAGTACGTCGTGCACGGGGACTTCCGGGTAGACGGCGGGCGCGCCGCGATGGAGCGGTTGCTCGCCCTGCCCGAGCCGCCGGACGCCGTGTTCGTGGCCAACAACCTCATGACGGTGGGTGCGCTCGCGGCGCTGCGCGAGGCCGGGCTCGAACCGCCGGGCACCGGGCTGCTCTCGTTCGGCGACGTGCCCTGGCCCGAGCTGGTCACACCGTCCCTCAGCTCGGTCCAACTCCCTTCGTACGAGCTGGGGTTCGCGGCCGCGCAGCTGTTGCAGGAGCGCATCGCGGGGACCGCGAAGCCGCTGCAGACGGTGGTGCTGCGCACCTCGCTCCAGGTCCGGGAGTCGACGAGCGGCCCGGCGACCCACTGACCGCACACGCACGGAAGTACACAGACCGGAAAGCCCGAGGGAAAGGACCCCCGCATGACGCGCATCGTCCGCTTCGCCGACGACACCGGAACCGTAAGGACAGGGATCGCCGACGCATCCGGCGCGATCCGCAGTTTCGACGGGGCGCCCCGCGTCGCCGACCTGCTGCGGCTGCCGGTCGACGGACTGCGGGAGCTGGTCGAGACGACCGCCGCGCGGCAACAGCCCGACGTCGACGAGGCCGACGTGCTCCTGCTGCCGCCGATGGACGGTTTGATGGAGCTGTGGGCGGCCGGCGTGACGTACGAGCGCTCGCGCGAGGCCCGCGTCGAGGAGAGCACCGAGCAGTCGGTGTACGAGCGGGTCTATGACGCCGAACGGCCCGAGCTGTTCCTGAAGGCGCTGCCGTGGCGCCTGGTCACCGACGACGAACCGATCGCGGTCCGGGACGACTCCGAGCTGAACGTGCCGGAGCCGGAGCTCGGCGTGGTCCTCAACCAGGCGGCGCAGACGGTCGGTTACGTGATCGTGGACGACGTCAGCTCGCGCTCCATCGAGGGCGAGAACCCGCTCTATCTCCCCCAGGCGAAGATCTACGCCGGGAGCGCGGCGGTGTCCTCGGGCATCGTCCCGGTGTGGGAGATCGACGCCCCGCAGGCGCTGAAGATCTCGCTGACCGTGTGGCGGGACGGGTCCGCCGCGTTCCGGGGAGCGATCTCCACGGCCGCGTTCCACCGCTCGCCCGAGGAGTTGGCGGAGTACCTGTGGCGGTGCCAGCCGTTCCCCGACGGGGCCGTGCTGTCCACGGGGACCGGCATCGTGCCGGAGATCGACTTCACGCTGCAGGCGGGTGACCTGGTCGAGACGGCGATCGACGGGGTGGGCGTGCTGACCAACCATGTGCGCGTCGGGCGGGCCGAACTCGACTGGCTGGTCGAGGCGGTGGACCGCCCGCTGATCCGCCGCGACGTCCGCCGATCCGCTTCGGGGAGCGCCTGACGTGCCGTTCCCCGATGAGTCCGGTCCGCTGGCGGTTCTGGACCATCGGCCGGAGTGGGCCGCGGAGTTCGAGCGGCTGGCGGGCGTGCTGGGGCCCGCGCTCGGCACGCAGGCTCTCTCGATCGACCATGTCGGCTCCACGTCGGTGCCGGGTCTGGCCGCGAAGGACTGTGTGGACATCCAGGTCCGGGTCGCGGCGCTCGACGAGGACGTGCACACCGCCCTGCTCGCGGCGATCGGTTTCCGCCGCCGTCCCGAGCCCTGGAACCGCGTCGAGGTCTCGGGCGGCGAGGAGTGCCGCAAGCTGGTGTTCGCGCCGCCGGTCGGTGCGCGTCGCTGCAATGTGCACGTGCGCGAGGAGGGACGCCCCAACTCCCGCTTCGCGCTGCTGTTCCGGGACTACCTGCGCGCGGAGGAGGATGCCCGCCGGGCGTGGGGAGCGTTCAAGCAGCGCCTGGCCCGCAGCGTCCCCGATCTGTCCGACTACGGGCAGATCAAGGCGCCGGCCACCGAGGTACTGATGGAGGCGGCGGAGGCCTGGGCAGCCCGGACCGGCTGGCACCCCGCCCCCGCCCCGGCACGGCGCAGGTGACACCCACCTGCGCCCCATCTCTACGGTGTGCCGAACCAGCGGTGCAGTGCCGCCTCCAGTCCGCCCACGTCGTCCGGGCCGTGGCCGGTCCAGGCGAGATGGGTGTCGGGACGCAGCAGCATGCCCGTCGCGTCGGTGCCGTCGGCCGTGCCGGTGATCACGTCGACGCGGTCGTGCCAGGGCTTCGCCACGTCGGCGGATCCTCCGCCCAGGTCGAGGAGCAACGGACGTCCGGTGACGGTCAGTTCGGCCAGCCGGTGCATTCCCGTGGCGGTGTGCACGACGAGGTCGGGTGCGAAGCCCTCGGTGGTGCCGGCGACGAGGTGGGCGACGCGTTCCGTGCCCGCGGTCGTGGCCAGCATCTCGCCGAAGACGGTCCGCAGAGCGGTGACCTCCGGGCCGGGGCGCAGCAGCGCCGACTGGGCGAGGGTCGAGTACACGACGCGTTCGGCGACGGGGCGGCGCTCCTCGTCATAGGTGTCGAGGAGTTCTGCGGGCGCCCACCCGCGCACCGTTGCGGCCAGTTTCCAGCCGAGGTTGACGGCGTCCTGGAGACCCAGGTTGAGGCCGGGGCCGCCGACCGCGGAGTGCACGTGGGCCGCGTCCCCGAGCAGCAGGATCCGCCCTTCCCGGTAGCGGTCCGCGAGCCGGGTGTTGCCTCCGACGAGGCGGCGCAGCAGGTGCGGCCCTTCACCCTCGGGCGGGAGTACCGGCAGGGGTGCGCCCAGGACGCGTTCGGCGCTGTCGAGCAGTTCCTGGAAGGTCATCGGCGCGGACCGGTCCTCGTCCGGTGACTCGACCTCCGTGGTGTGGACGCTCGCGGGGCGGCCGGGCAGCCGGGCCCAGACGATGGTCCCGCGCTCGGTGCGTACGTACATGGTGGGCGGCAGCGTCCCGTAGCCGGGGACGATCAACTCGCCTTGCGGGCCTACGTGTTCATCGCGCGCGGAGACGTTCGCGGAGCGTGACACGAAGTCGTCGTTGGTGACTCCGGGAAAGCCGATGCCGGCCAGGCGGCGCACGGTGCTGCGGCCTCCGTCGGCGGCCACCAGGTAACGGGTCGTGAGGTGTTCCCCGCTCGCCAGGGTCACCCGGACCGAGTCGGCGTCCTGGTGGACATCGGTGACCTCCTGCCCCATGCGCAGGTCGACGCCGAGTTCGGCGGCCCGTTCGGCGAGGACCGCCTCGATCCGGGCCTGGGGTGCGGGGAGAATGCCGACCGGGTTGTGCTCGAGCCGGTGGAGTTCCAGGGGGAACGCGCCGAACATGTAGCGGGGCGCGGGCCGTACGGGTTCGTCGGAACCGCTGATCCGGGCGTAAAGGCCGCGCCGGTCCAGCATCCGCACCACCTGGCCCACCAGGCCGTTCGCCCGGGGTTCCGTCTTCGGTCCGGTGAGCCGCTCGATGACGACCGGGCGCACCCCGGACAGCGCCAGTTCGCAGGCCAGCATCAGCCCGTTGGGGCCGCCGCCCGCGATGATCACGTCGTACATGACATGCCTCCTTGAGGACTGAGAGGACTTGAAGGGCTTAGAGGACTGAGAGGGTTTAAGGGGTCGGCAGCCCTGCGGCGAGCATCGTGAGGGCCGACCGCAGCAGAGCCTCCATCGACTCCTCCGCACCGCCCTGCAGAAACAGGTCGATCGCGGCGCTGTTGGCGGCGGTCACGGTCGCGGCCACCAGGCGGGGGTAGAGGTCGACGTCGACGGACGTGTCCGTGCGGTCGGCGATCGCCGCGGCGAGTTCGCTCTCCGCGACCTTGCCCGCCCGCAGCATCTCGGCCTGCAACGCAGGCTCGGCCACCATCACCCGGAGCCCCGCCGCCCAGTTGGCCGGCTCCTGCGGCGGCATCTCCCGCACCTCGGGCCCAGGCTCCAACTGCCGTAGCACCGCTTGGGAGATGACCTCCCACAACGGCTCGCCCTCCGGCGCGGACCGCACCTCCGCGGCCACCCGCAGGGAGCGCTGGAGGTGACGGAAGGCGATCGCCTCCGCCTTGCTGGAGAAGTAGTTGTTGAAGGTGCGCGGCGAGACGCCGACCGCCTCGGCAATGTCCTCGACCCGGACGTTGTCGAGCCCGCGTTCCACGGTGAGCCTGATCGCGGCCCAGCTCAGCGCCACGCGTGTGGCTTCCTTCTTGCGCTCCCTCAGTCCGCTCATGGCACCACCGTAGCAAAACTTGCGTACTACGCAATAATGCGTGACACGCAAATATGTCTCGCCGCTACGGCCTCCAGCTCACAGCCAGGTTGTCGCGAGCGCCACCACCACGGCGCTTACGCCGAGCAGCACACCGTTGAGCGCGACCTGGCGCTCGCCCCGGCGCAGGTGGAGCCGGGTCGCGCCGATCTGCAAGGCCACGAATCCGATGGCCGCGACCAGCGCCAGCCAAGGCGCGATACCGGTCAGCGGAGGCAGCACGAGGCCGAGCGCGCCGAGCACTTCCAGCGCCCCGATCGCCCTGACGGCCCGCATCGGCGTGCTGTCCACCCAGGCCATCATCGGCCGCAGCTGCTCGCGGCTGCGGACCATCTTGAGCCCGCCCGAGTAGACGTAGAACAGGGCCAGCAGCCCCGCGACGATCCAATAGGCGAGCTTCAGTTCCTCGGTCATGCCCCGATTCCACCGCCGGGGCAGGCGTTCCGTCCAAGACCCGTTTCGCGAGGCCGATACCGTACGGGTATCGTCCCCGCATGGAGCTACGCACGCTGCGCTACTTCGTGGCGGTCGCCGAGGAACTCCACTTCGGCCGGGCCGCCACCCGGCTGCACATGAGTCAGCCACCGCTGAGTCGGGCGATCAAGCAGCTGGAGACCGAGGTCGGGGCCGCGCTGTTCGACCGCTCCCCCGCCGGTGTCACGCCGACCGCGGTGGGGCTGGTACTGCTCGACGAGGCGCGCGCCCTGCTGGAGCGGGCCGACCTGGTACGTGACCGGGTGGCAGTGGCGGCGGGATCCGCCGCTCTTACCGTGGGTGTCCTGGGCGACAGCAGCGATCCGGGAGTGACCCGGCTTGCCGCCGCCCACAGCCGTACGCACCCGCGCGTCGAGGTGCGCATCCGCGAGACCGACCTGACCGATCCCACCTGCGGGCTGCACGCCGGCCTCGTCGACATCGCCCTGACCCGTGGCCCGTTCGACGAAACCGGCCTGGCCGTACGCGAGTTGGGCGCCGACCCGGTGGGCGCCCTGCTGCGCGACGACGATCCGCTGGCCCGCCGCGACAGCCTGGCCCTGGCGGACCTGGCCGACCGCCGCTGGTTCGTGTTCCCGCCGGGCACCGACCCCGACTGGCAGACGTACTGGAGCGGCGGGCGGCCCCGCGAGGGCCCGGTGGTCCGCACGGTCCAGGAGTGCCGGCAGGCCGTGCTCTGGAACGGCACGGTCGGCATGACACTCCTGGGTCACCCACCTGGGCAGGGACTCACCGTGGTGCCGCTGACCGACATGCCACCGAGCCGCGTGGTCGCGGCGTGGAGCGACGGCGACACCAACCCGCTGATCCGCTCGTTCGTCCAGCTCGCGACCACGACGTACCGCGACCGATCGGCCGCCTCCTCTTAAGCGGTGCCGAGGCCGAGGGCCGGGGCGAGTTCGCGCAGCGCCGGCAGCGGGTCGGCGGAGGGGTCGTCTCCGAGGACCTGCACGACCACCTGGTCGGCGCCCGCGTCCAGCTGCGCCCGCACGCGCGCGGCGACCGTCTCCGCGTCGCCGATGGCGACCATGGCCTCGGCCAGCTTGTCCGAACCGCCGATGACCACGTCGGACTCGTCGAATCCCTGACGCAGCCAGGAATTACGGTAGTTGGGCAGCTGCGAGTACATGTGCAGGTGCTGGTGCGCACGCCGCAGACCGGTCTCCCGGTCCGTGGTGAGCGCGACGCCCTGCTCACTGACCACCCACTTGTCGGGCCCCAGCTGCTCGCGAGTGGACGCGGTCTGCTCCGGGGTCACCAGGTACGGGTGCGCCCCGTCGGCCGCCTTGCCGGACAGCTCGATCATCTTCGGGCCCAGGGCGGCGAGGAGTCGGGCCGGGCGCTGCCCGTCCGGCTCCACCTCGGCCGGCACCGCGTCCATGGTCCGCAGGTACTCCCGCATGGTGGCCAGCGGCTTGCTGTAGGAACCGGCGTAGCTGTGCTCCACCAGTGGGGCGTGGCTGACGCCGAGGCCGAGCACGAAGCGGCCCGGGTGCAGCGCGCCGAGCGTACGGGCGCCCGCTTCGCTCGCGGGGGCGCTGCGGGCGTGGATGTTGGCGATGCCGGTGCCGACCACCAGTCGTTCGGTGCCGCCCAGTAGGGCGGCGGCCTGCGTGAAGGTCTCCTTGCCTCCGGCCTCGCCGTAGAACAGCGAGGCGTAGCCGAGGTTCTCGATCTCACGGGCTCGGGCGACGACGTCGTTGATCGGCCACCGGTCACTGGTCCACCAGACGCCGACACGAGAACTGAAATTGATGTTGGCCATGCCCCCGAGGCTACCCACACCCGCCTCAGTGCGAGTCGCGCGGCACGGCGCTCCCGCGGCATCCGCGCAGGAAGTCGAAGTCCGCGCCGCGATCGGCGCCCTCGACGTGTTGCGTGTACAGCCACGCGTAGCCGCTCGTGTGTCGCGGCGCCGGCGGCTGCCACGCGGCGCGCCGCCTCGCCAACTCTGCTTCGTCCACCTCCAGTTGCAGTGACCTCTTCGGTACGTCCAGGGTGATGGTGTCCCCGTCGCGTACGAGGGCCAGGGGGCCGCCGACCGCCGCTTCCGGTGCCACGTGGAGGACGACCGTGCCGTACCCCGTGCCGCTCATCCGGCCGTCGCAGACGCGCACCATGTCGGTGACGCCGGCCTTCAGCAGCTTGGTGGGCAGGGGCACGTTCGAGACCTCGGGCATGCCGGGGTAGCCCTTCGGTCCCGCGCCGCGGATGACGAGCACGGTGTTCTCGTCGACGTCCAGGTCCGGGTCGTCGCACACCGCGTGATAGGCCTCCGGGGAGTCGAAGACGCGGGCGACGCCGGTGTGGGTGAGCAGGTGGGGCGAGGCCGCGGACTGCTTGATGACAGCGCCGTCGGGACAGAGGTTGCCGCGCAGGACGGCCGTCCCCGTGCCCGCCGGCTGGAACGGGGCGACCACTGGCGTGATCACCTCGTCGCCGATGCGCTCCGCGTCCGCCACGTTCTCGGCGATGCTGCGCCCGGTGACGGTGAGTTCTTCGCCGTGCAGCAGCCCGGCCCGTACCAGCTCGTGGTGGACGGCGGGCAGGCCGCCCGCGTAGCAGAAGTCCTCCATGAGGTAGGTGCCGGACGGCATCAGGTTGAGCAAGGTCGGTATGTCGCGGGCGAGTTGGTCGAAGTCCTCGGTGTCGAGGTCCACGCCGACCCGGCCGGCGAGCGCCGTCAGGTGGATGATGGCGTTGGTGGAGCCGCCGATCGCCGCGTTCGTACGGATCGCGTTCTCGAAGGCCTCGCGGGTGAGGATGCGGGAGGGGCGCAGGTCCTCGTCCACCATGTCCACGATGCGGCGGCCTGCCGCCTGCCCGGTCTCGTAGCGGCGCATGTCGACCGCGGGCCAGGTCGCGGAGCCCGGGAGTTGCATGCCGAGCGTCTCCGCCATGCACGCCATGGTGGAGGCCGTGCCCATCGTCATGCAGTGGCCGTTGGAGCGGGCCATGCAGCCCTCGGCGAAGAAGCACTCCTCCTCGGTCATCCGCCCGGCCTTGACCTCGGCCTCCATCTGCCACACCGCCGTGCCCGAACCGACGTCGCGGCCCTGGAACTTGCCGTTGAGCATCGGCCCGCCGGTGACCATCACGGCGGGCAGGTCGACGCTCGCGGCACCCATGAGCATGGCCGGGGTCGTCTTGTCGCAGCCCGACAGCAGCACCACACCGTCCAGCGGGTTGGCGCGGATCAGCTCCTCGACCTCCATGGCCATGAGGTTGCGGTACAGCATGGCCGTGGGCCGCATCAGTGTCTCGCCGGTGGCCATGGTGGGGAATTCGAGCGGGAAGCCCCCGGCCTGCCACACCCCACGCTTCACGGCCTCGGCGACCCGGGGCAAGTGGGCGTTGCAGGGCGCGAGTTCGGACGCGGACACGGCGATCCCGATCACCGGCCGCCCGTCGAACACCTCAGGCCCGAAGCCCTGGTTGCGCATCCAGGACCGGTACACCATGCCGCCTCGTCCGGCGGCACCGAACCAGGCCTGGCTGCGTCGGGCCGCGTGACCATGTGCCATGAATGTCTCTCCTCTACGTAGCCGGGGTCGTTCAGCCGAACAGGTCGGCGAGCTGCTGCCGCGCCGTGAGCACGGACAGCACACCGAAGAGCACCACCGCCCACACCAGCGCGGCCACGCGAAGGCCGCGCACCTTCAGGGCGTTGGGCAGCGCGGTGCGGTTCATGACGAGGAGCAGGATCGAGTACACGAACATCATCAGTCCGGACACGCAGGCCGAGATGACGAGCAGGACGAGCGGCTGGTCGAGCCCGGAGAGCAGCACGATCGCGCCGACGGCGACGACCGCCCACACCAGGCGCGCGTACATCCGCGACTCGCTCGTCCGACTCCCGCGCAGATACGTCGACTTGAGGACGTCGGCCGCCATTCTGCTTGTGTAGTCGATGATGCCGGTGGCCGCGCTGAACAGCGAGAACGCGCCGACCAGCCAGAAGAAGACACCGAACCAGTCCCCGACGCGCTGCTGGAGGACCTGGCCCTCCTTCTCGATGAAGCCGACGTTGTTCTCGAGCCCGCCGGTCCCGAACAGCGTCGAGTGCGCCAGCATCGACGACAGGACGATCGTCACGATGGTGACGAGGACGAAGGTGACGGCCTGCTCGATGTTGGCGAAGCGCCACCAGCGGCGCCAGCGGGACATGTTGGTTTCGTTGAGCTCGAAGACGTAGCCGACGACGGGGCCCGCGGCCTCCTCCTGACCGGTGACCGGGCTGACGAGCCGGGGCACGTAGTGGCCCATGCCGAAGCCCTTGTCGCGGATCCAGTTGCTCTGCACGAGGTTCTGCCCGCCGCCCGCGCCCGCGTAGGCGAGGGCGCCCATGAGGACGGCCACGCCGAGTTCGGAGGGGAACGTCGCGTCGGTGACGGCCTTCGGCAGATCACCCACCGTGGTGGCGGTGACGGCGAGGATCAGGGCGAGGACGAAGAAGCCGCCGATGACGAGGATCTTGACGCCGAGCAGCTTCTCCAGCGCGTTGTAGACGACGGGCGCGAGGGTGAGGATCAGCCCGATGAGGACCAGGAGGCCGATGCCGATGTAGGCGGGTGTGCCTCCGAACACGTAACTGAGCATCGTCGCCGAGCTGGTGGCCCAGCCGGGCCAGAGGTTGGCCGCGTAGGTGAACACCACCATGACCAGGCCCCAGTGCCGCCAGTAGCGGTTGAACCCGGTCACCGCGGTCTCGCCGGTGGCGAGGGTGTAGCGCTCGATCTCCATGTTGAGGAACCACTGGGTGACGACACCCACCACGGCGCCCCAGAGGAAGACGAGGCCCACCTGCGTGGCGATGTACGGCCACAGGATGAACTCGCCCGAGGACAGTCCGACTCCGGCGGCCACGACGCCGGGGCCGATGATCCGCCAGGTCTTCGCGGGCGGTGCGGGCAGCTCCCGTACAGCGGGGGGCGGGAGGAGCTTGGTGCGCAGGGGGAACGGGGCGGGTGATGGGGCGGGGGAGCTTCCGGTCTCGGTCATCTGGGGCGTCTCCGGGGGCCGTTGGGGCGGAAGTGGAGCGCTTGGCGATGCCCCGCAATCATCGGATGATTCGGGGAGCCCATGCAATGGGTGTGCACGAAGAACGCCCCGGGCCTGTCGGCCCGGGGCGTTGTCGATGCGTGGTGTCTCAGACTCCGGCGCTCTCCTTGACCGGCGACGCATCCGCCTTCGCCTTGCCGCGCGGTGCCCAGCCGGCCAGCCACGGCAGGACGAGCGCGAGCACGCCGACCGCGGCCCACGCGCCGCCGACGGCCCAGGCGGCACCGGCCGACAGCAGGACGGGCACGAAGGTGACGGTGGCCGTCTCGACGGGCGCGACGGGGATGTACGCGACGCCGAACTCCTCCAGCGTGCCGCTCTTCAGCTTCGGGTCGACCATGCGCAGCAGGGCAATCGCGGTCGCGGCGGCGCCGGTCGTCCAGCCCCACGTCACGAGCCCCTTCTCGAACCAGTTCCCCTCGAAGAGGCGCGGCGCGACGACCAGGAACAGGAAGAGCACCAGGGCGAGGCCGACCGCGAACATCAGCGCCAGCGGCAGCCAGAAGTCGGCGACGAAGCTGGGCACGATGGAGGCGATGCCGCAGGTGATCAGGACGTCGGTGGCGGTGCCCGAGAGCGACTTGAGCGAGTCCCCGTCGACGTAGTTCCAGGCCTTGGTGCGGGCCACGACGGCGCGCAGGAGCAGGCCGAGGATGAAGGCCAGCGCGAAGACCGGGAGCATCAGCGAGGGGAACATCCCGGTGATCCACTCGGAGACGCCGTACGCGGCCGCGGAGAGCGCGGCGATGACCGCGATCTGGAAGCCGAGCGGCTCGATCGAGGCGGGCGAGGTGGTCGCCCTGCCGGTGGGGTGGCGCTCCTTCTCGTCGCGCACGAGGCCGGTGCGCAGTTCCTCGGGGAGCGTCTCGAAGCGGCCGACGCTGCTGGTGTGGCCGCGCCGCGCGCCCCAGTTGCACAGGATGATGCCGCCGACGACTCCGACGAGCATGCCCACGGTGGCCGAGGTGAAGCCGAGCGAGCTGGCCCCCTCCCAGCCGTTCGCCTCGAAGGCGGTGCCGAGCGCGGCCGCCGTGCCGAAGCCGCCGGCCCAGCCCGCGAAGAGCAGCGCGCCGAAGGCGTCGGGCACGTCCCACACAGGCTGCAGCAGCACCAGGCCGAGGACGACGCCGATGCCCACCTGGAGGGCGTAGGCGGCGACACCGTACGAGCCGAAGGAGCCGGCCGCCTTGCCGAAGCCCTTGAGGCCGAGGCCGTCGGTGAGGGCGAGGCAGGCGAACACGACGACGATCAGGACGGACGCGTAGGTGCCGAGCTGATCGGAGAAGGGCAGCAGCCCCGCCCCCTCGGGGCCGAGCGCGAGGCCGAGGAAGCCCGCCATGACGCTGGAGGGCAGCATCAGCCGCTGGAACAGCCGGACATGGGCCCGCAGCAGCGTGCCGACGAGCAGCAGCGCGGCGATGAGACCGGCGTCGCTGAGCAGCGACCACGGTGTGTAGGACACGGGGACTCCGGGGTGGGGCAGGCACCTCAGTCAGTGCGGGACGTGCGGGGTGAACCGGAGTTTTCTATCAGCAAAGAAACGGTAAAGGGAAACCCGGCTTCCGCTTTGCCGGGTTCCGCTTCGCCGGGTCAGCCGCTCGTGGGCACCAGAACGGTACGGTCGAACGGGCCGCCGTGGGCGGCCGCGTACGCGACGGCCTCGTTGACCTCGTCGAGCGGCAAGGTCCGGACGCGTTCGGCGGCGAGGTCCGGCGCGCCTGCGGCGAGCAGCCGGATGATGCCGGTGTTCGCCTCGCGCGGGTACATCCACTGCCCGCGCACCGTGATCGAATTGCGCATCAGCCACGGGTAGGGGAACGCGAGGTCGTCGCCGCCGAGCATGCCGACGCCGCCCATGAGGACGACGCGGCCGTACTCGCGCACGGTCATCGCCGCAGCGCGCGTCACGGAGCCGGGCGCGCTCGGCGGGAGCAGGTCGAGCATCATGTCGACCGGCCCCTCGGCCGCGGCGGTCGTCGCGGCGCTGTCGGCGGCCTCGTCACCGGTCAGCCGGACGGTGCGCACCCGCGGGCCGAACCGGTCGGCGAGGAGATCGAGAGCGGCCCGGTTCCGGCCGGGCGCGACCACCCGCCCCGCCCCCATCGCGAGGGCGATCGCGACCGCGCAGCTGCCCAGGTTCCCGGTGGCTCCGCTGACCAGCAGCGTCTCCCCCGCCGCGAGCCCGCCGGCCAGCAGCCCTCCGTACGGGATGATGTGCGCGCCGATCGCCGCCCACCGGGCCGGGTCGTCCGCCGCCTGCGCGGGCAGCGGGAAGACGTTCTCCGTGGGGACACGCATCAGCTCGGCGAACGCCCCGTCGTGCAGGTGCCGGGCGAGCGCGGCGCCGCCCTCGCCGCGCGAACTCCAGCCCTGGAGCGCGATGTCGGGGGTCAGCGCGTCGTCGCGCGAGCGCACGGTCATGTCGCACCACACGAGGTCGCCCACGCGCAGCCGGGTGGCGTCCGGGCCGATGTGCACGATCCGGCCCACGCCGCCGATGCCGGGCACGACGGGCGGGACGAGCGGGTAGTTCCGTACGCCGCCGAAGACCTCGTCCGCGTACGGGGCCACGGAGGCGGCCAGCACTTCGACCAACACCTCACCGGCGTGGGGCTTCGGGTCGGGCAGCTCCCGCACCGTGAGCGGGGCGCCGAACTCGGTCAGGACCGCTGCGCGCATGGGTGGACCTCCGGGTGTGAGGGAACGGTTTCCGGGATCGACGTTAGGAGCGCGCCGGGCATGCGGGAAGCGACGATCCGGCATCCCTGCCATGCGGAGTCCGCATGGCGTGCCGCTGGTGTCCGTGCGGAGCGGCCCTGGTATTCGTAGGACCCATGGACATCTCCAGTGCGGGCCTGCGGGTCCTGCGGCAGATCGCGGAGTCCGGCAGTTTCACGGCGGCGGCCGCCCGGCTCGGCTACACGCAGTCGGCCGTCTCCCGCCAGGCCGCCGCCCTCGAACAGGCCGCGGGCGCCGCCCTGTTCGAGCGCCGCAGGAACGGGGTGCGGCTCACACCGGCGGGCCTGACCCTGCTGCGGCACGGCCGGACCGTCCTCGACGCCGTCGCGGCGGCGGAGCGTGAACTCGCCGGGGCCGCGGCGCGGACGGAAGTGGTGCGTCTGGGCGCCGTCCTGAGCGCGGGCGCGGCGTTTCTGCCCGCCGCGCTGCGGCGCCTCGCGCAGGCCGATCCGCAGATCACGGTCACCACGCGCGAGGGCACCACGCCCGGCCTGACGCGGGCGCTGCGCGCCGGCTCGATCGACCTGGCGCTGCTCACCTCCCGCCCGCCGCACCGGCCGTCGGACGGCGAGTCACCGCGCCTGCGGTTCGAGACCGTCGAGGACACCGACCTGGTGGTGGCGGCCCCGGCGACCGGGGAGTTCGCGGGCCGCGCCGGCGTGCACATCGACGAGTTGGTCGACGCGGCATGGATCGCCACCCCGTCGTCCCGTTCCGAGCCCCTGCTGGGCGTCTGGCCGGGTCTGCCCGGACGGCCGCGCGTGGTCCACTCGGCGCGCGACTGGCTGACGAAGACGCAGCTGGTCGCCGCCGGTTTCGGAGTGACCACGGTGCCGCGCCGACTCGCTCCGGTGCTGCCGCCGGGGGTGACGCTGCTGAGCGTCGAGGGGGCACCGCCCGAGATCCGCCGGGTGCACCTGGCCCGCCTCCCTGGCACCCCGACCCCGGCGATCACGGCGGTGACCCGGGCCCTCATGTCGGCGTGACACCGGGCCGCTCCTCGCGCGACCCGGTGTCACTGCTTGCCGGAAGACCCTCACATCACGGCATTGAGCGCCAACACCCCACCGAGGCCCAGCAACGCCAGGACCGTCGTATACGTGGTCCGTGCCTTGATCGCGTCGAGGACCGAGAGGTTGAAGTATTCCTTGAACATCCAGAAGCCCGGGTCGTTGACGTGGGAGAAGGCGATCGAGCCGCAGGTGACGGCGAGCACCATCAGCTCCGGGGAGGCGCCGCTGCTCGCCACCAGGGGTGCCACGATGCCGGCGGCGGTGGACACCGCGACCGTGGCCGAGCCGAGGGCGATGCGCAGGATCGCGGCGATCAGCCAGGCGAGCAGCAGCGGCGAGATCGACCAGTGCTCGGTGGTGTTCTTGATGTAGTCCGCGATGCCGCCCTCGACGAGGACGTTCTTGTACGCGCCGCCCGCCGCGATCACCAGCATGATCATGGCCATGGACTTGGCGGCGTCGCCGCAGGAGGTGGCGATCTCCTTGAACGAGCGGCCGACGCGCGGGCCGAAGACGTACATGGCCAGAAGCAGGGTCAGCAGCAGCGCGAACTCGGGGGAACCGATGAACTTGATGACACCCATGCCGGGGGCGTGGTCGTCGAGGGTCATCTCGGCGATGGCCGCGCCGGCGATGAGGACCACCGGGAGCAGGGCGACCGCGAGCGACCAGCCGAGGGCCGGCATCTCGTCCTCGTCGAAGACGTGCTCGGTGACGAGGCCTTCGGGTATCGACGGGTTCATCCGGCGGATGAACGGCAGCCGGGGCCAGACCAGGGCGATCAGGGCGCCGGCCGGGACGGCGATGAACAGGCCGACGAAGAGCGTCTTGCCGATGGAGGCGTCGAACGTCTCGGCGACGGCGACCGGGCCCGGGTGCGGCGGCAGGAAGCTGTGCATCGTGGAGAGCGCGATGGACATCGGCAGGCCGATCCACAGCAGGTTCTGCCGGGTGACGCGGACCAGGGTGAACGCCACCGGGACGATGATGACGAAGGCGACCTCGTAGAACATCGTGACGCCGATGAGCATCGCGGTGACGACCATCGCCACCTGCACCCATCGGTCGCCGAACGCCTTGGTCAGCTTGGTGGCGATGCGCTGGGCCGCTCCCGCGTCACCCATCACGCGGCCGACCATGGCCCCCAGGCCGATCACCGGCAGGGTGCCGGAGAGTTGATCACCGATACCGGTCTCCAGTACATCGGAGATCTCCGGCAGGCTGATGCCCTGGACCATCGCGACGACCACCGCGACGAGAAGCAGGGAAACGAAGCCGTTGAGCTTCATCTTGGTCATCAAAAACAGCAGCGCCACAACACTGAGCGCAACGACGAGCATGGGCATGATCACTTCTCCTTCGAAGTGACGGAGGTGCACGTTCTGAAGTCAGGGCATGCGAGGGCTCGGTGCGGCGTCACGGACGGACGCCGCACCGGCAAAAAGAGAGGCGCGAGCGGAGAAGGCTCAGCGCACCAGCGCGGGGCGCTTGGCGTCGAAGGTCCAGCCGGGGACCAGGTACTGCATACCGGCGGCGTCGTCCCGGCTGCCGAGGCCGAGGGAGAGGTAGCGCTGGTGGGCCGCCTCGATCTGCTCCATGTCCAACTCGACGCCCAGGCCCGGGCGTTCGGGCAGGGCGATGGCGCCGCCCTCGATGGGCAGCGGCTCACGGGTCAGGCGCTGGCCGTCCTGCCAGATCCAGTGGGTGTCGATGGCGGTGATGTCACCGGGCGCCGCGGCGGCGACGTGCGTGAACATCGCCAGCGATACGTCGAAGTGGTTGTTGGAGTGCGAGCCCCAGGTCAGACCCCAGGCGTCGCAGAGCTGCGCGACACGCACCGAACCGTTCATGGTCCAGAAGTGCGGGTCGGCCAGCGGGATGTCGACCGCGTCGGCCTTGATGGCGTGGCCCAACTGCCGCCAGTCCGTGGCGATCATGTTGGTGGCGGTCTTGAGGCCGGTGGCGCGGCGGAACTCGGCCATCACCTCACGGCCCGAGTAGCCGCCCTCGGCGCCGCACGGGTCCTCGGCGTACGCGAGCACGTCACGCAGCGAACGGCCGATCTCGATGGCCTCGTCGAGCAGCCAGCCGCCGTTGGGGTCGAGGGTGATGCGGGCCTCGGGGAACCGTTCGGCGAGCGCGGTGACGGCCTCGGCCTCGGCGCGCCCGTCGAGCACACCGCCCTTGAGCTTGAAGTCCTGGAACCCGTACCGCTCCTGGGCCGCCTCGGCGAGCGCGACGACCGCCTCGGGGGTGAGCGCCTCCTCGCTGCGCAGCCGCTCCCAGGCGTCCTTGGCGTCGGACTCGTCGCGGTACGGGAGGTCGGTGCGGCGGCGGTCACCGACGTAGAAGAGGTAGCCGAGGACGGGGACGGACGTCCGCTGCACGCCCTCGCCGAGGAGCGCCGCGACCGGCACGTTCAGGTACTGGCCGAGCAGGTCGAGCAGTGCGGCCTCGACGGCGGTGACCGCGTGCACGGTGACGCGCAGGTCGAAGGTCTGCGCGCCGCGGCCGCCCGCGTCCCGGTCGCCGAACCGCTCGCGTATCGCGCGCAGCACCGCCTGCGGGTCACCGACGGGCCGGCCGACGACGAGGTCGGTGGCGTCTTCGAGGGTGCCGCGGATGGGCTCGCCGCCGGGGACCTCGCCCACACCGGTGCGGCCGTCGGAGTCGGTGAGGATCACCAGGTTGCGGGTGAAGTACGGGGCGTGGGCGCCGCTCAGGTTCAGCAGCATGCTGTCCTGGCCCGCGACCGGGACGACCCGCATCGAGGCGACGACGGGGGTGGCGGCGGTTGGAACGACCTTGGTGCTCATGGACGGTGAGACCTTTCGCGTGCGGCTCGCAGGCGGATGAGGGGACCTACGGAAGGGGCGGGCAGTGCATGGGTCGCGCGTGGTGTGCTCTCAGAGGTCGATCCCCCTGATCAGCGCGGTGAGCGCGTCGAGTTCGTCCGGTTCGAGGTCGGTCAGCGGCGGCCGGACCGGGCCCGTGGGGTGGCCGGTGACGGTGAGTCCCGCCTTGACGATGCTGACCGCGTACCCGCTCTTGCGGTTGCGGATCTCCGTGTACGGAAGGACGAACTCCCGGAGCTTGCGCAGCACTTCGTCGTGGCGGCGGGCGCGGACGTCCGCGTAGAAGGAGAGCGCGAACTCCGGGACGAAGTTGAAGATGGCCGACGAGTAGGTGGTGACACCGAGTTCGAGGTAGGGCAGGGCGAAGGTCTCAGCGGTCGGCAGGCCGCCGATGTAGGTGAGGCGGTCGCCGAGCTTCGTGTAGATGCGGGTCATGGCGTCGATGTCACCGACGCCGTCCTTGAAGCCGATCAGGTTCGGGCAGCACTCGGCGACGCGGGCCACGGTGTCGGCGCGGTACACGGCGTTCGCGCGGCTGTAGATGATGACACCGAGGTTCGTCGCCTTGCAGACCGCCTCGACGTGCGCGGCGAGTCCGTCCTGCGGGGCCTCGGTGAGGTACGGCGGGAAGAGCAGGATGCCGTCGGCGCCCGCGCTCTCGGCGGCCTTCGCCATCTCGACGGCGGTGGCGGTGCCGTAGCCGACCGGGGCCAGGATCGGCGTGCCCTCGGGTGCGGCGGCCACGGCGGCGGCGACGACACGCCCGACCTCGGGCACGGTCAGCGAGAAGAACTCGCCGGTGCCGCCGGCCGCGAAGAGCCCGGCCACCTCGTACGCTCCCAGGCGGCCGATGTGCTCCCGAAAGGCCTCCTCGTCGAAGTCGAGGGCGGCGGGGTGGTCCTCGCCCCGGAAGTGGGTCACGGGGAAGGACAGCAGGCCAGAGCCGAGGCGTCGACCGAGGCCGGCGGGCGTGTAGGCGGTCATAGCGGTGGTGCTCCCGAACTGAGGTGTGCGACAGACGTACCAGGAGGCGGGCCGACTCCCGTATGGCCTGCGTCACTGGTCTGGCGTGACGCTATGAGCTGGGGCTGATGCGCGTCCAACACCGATTTCGCATCTTGCGATGCACATTCGGAATCATTGCGGCGGCGGTCCGGACCAACCCCACAGCGAAACGTTTGCGTTTCGATGACGGGAGGGCGTACCTTTTAGCGGTACGAAACCGTTTCGGATCGCTTATCCGCGCACGACAGACCGCGAGCGGATCCGCGCACCACCATCAGGCAAGGAATCCATGGGGCTGCCCGAACCCCTCACCCGCAGAAAGCGGCGCACCCGGCTCACCCCCGAGCGGGAGCGCGAGCTCTACGGACGCACCCTCGACCTCGTACGCGACGTCGGCTACGAGACGATGACGCTCGACGCCGTCGCCGCGGAGTCGCGGTGCAGCAAGGCCACGCTCTACCGGCAGTGGGGCAGCAAGCCACGCCTGGTGTCCGAGGCGCTGCGCGAGATGCGGCCGTTCTCCCTGGAGGACCTCGACACCGGGTCCCTGAGGGGCGATCTGCACGCGCTCGCGCAGCGGATCGGCGAGGCCCGCAAGGACCTCGACCTCGTACGCGGCATCTCGCTGGCCATCCGCAAGGACGCGGAGCTCGCGGACGCCGTGCACGAGGCGCTCGTCCAGCCCGAGCTCGACCTGTTCGAGGCGATGCTCGCGCGGGCCGCGGAGCGCGGCGAGATCGACCGCTCCGCGCCCGCCTGCGGTTTCCTTCCGCACATGTTCGTCGGCTCCGTCTTCTCCCGGCCGCTCCTCGAGCGGCAGGCGGCCGACACCGAATATCTCCAGCGCTACGTGGACACCGTCGTCCTCCCCTTGCTGCTGAACGCCTGACCGCCTCCGGCCCCTCCCGGCCTCCGGCTCCCGACAGACCTCGAAGGACCACGCAATGCCCACCCCGCTCGACGCGCCCGAGCGTCCGGCCGCGGCCTCGTCCGCACAGCCGCCGGGCGCCCCGGCCGCGCACCACGTGCCCCACCGCTGGTGGGTGCTGGCCGTCATCGGCCTCGCCCAGCTGATGGTGGTGCTCGACGCCACCATCGTGAACATCGCCCTGCCGTCCGCCCAGGCGGACCTCGGCTTCTCCGACGACGGCCGCCAGTGGGTCGTCACCGCCTACTCGCTCGCCTTCGGCAGCCTCCTGCTGCTCGGCGGCAAGCTGTCCGACCTCTTCGGACGCAAGAACACGCTGATCATCGGCCTCATAGGGTTCGCGGGCTCGTCCGCCCTCGCCGGTGCCGCCACCGGCTTCTCGATGCTCGTCGCGGGCCGCGCCCTGCAGGGTGTGTTCGGCGCGATCCTCGCGCCGACCGCGATGGCACTGCTCACGACGACGTTCACCGAGCCGAAGGAGCGCGCCCGCGCGTTCGGCATCTTCGGTGCGATCGCCGGTTCCGGTGGTGCCATCGGCATGCTGCTCGGCGGCTTCCTCACCGAGCACCTCGACTGGCGCTGGACGCTCTACGTCAACCTGGTCATCGCCGCGGTCGCGGTCGTCGGCGCGGTCATCTTCGTCCGCAAGCCCGCTCCCGGCCCGCGCCCCAAGCTCGACCTGCTGGGCACGCTGCTCGTCGCGGCGGGTCTCTTCAGCATCGTCTTCGGCTTCTCCAACGCCGAGACGCACAGCTGGGGCAACTGGATGTGCTGGGTCTTCCTGGCCGCGGGCGTCGTGCTGCTCGCGCTCTTCATCGTGTGGCAGACCCGGGCCAAGCACCCGCTGCTGCCGATGCGCGTCCTGGCCGACCGCAACCGTGCCGCGTCCTACGTGAGCGTGTTCATCACCGGTGCGGGCATGTTCGGGATCTTCCTGTTCCTGACCTACTACCTGCAGATCATCCTCGGCAAGAGCCCGATGGAGACCGGCGTCGCGTTCCTGCCGATGATCCTTTCGCTGATGGTGACGGCGCAGGTCGCCACCATGGCGCTGGTTCCGAAGCTCGGCCCCAAGCCGGTCGTCCCGGTCGGCATGGGTCTCACCGCGGGCGGCCTGGTCTGGCTCACCGCGCTCGACGTGACCAGCAGCTACGCCTCGCACGTGCTGCCGCCGCTGATCATGATCGGTGTCGGTATCGGTCTCGTGATGCCGCCCGCGATGAGCCTCGCCACCCTCGGGGTCGACCCGAAGGACCAGGGCGTCGCCGCCGCAACCGTCAACACCATGCAGCAGGTCGGCGGTTCGATCGGTACGGCGCTGTTCAGCACCATGGCCGCGACGGCCGCCTCGAACTACATCGCCGACCACGGTGCCTCGAAGCTCGACCAGGCCGAGGCCGCCGTGCACAGCTACGCGACCGCGTACTGGTGGGCCGCCGGGTTCTTCGTGGCCGGTCTCATCGTCTCGGTGCTGCTGTACCGTGCGGGCCGTCCGCTGGCCCACGCGCAGCAGAAGGTCGAGTCGACGTCCGAGGCGGCCGAGGTCGCCGAGTCCGTGGCCTCCGCCGCTCCCGTCACTCCCGTCGCCACCGCCTTCGCGGTGGAGGGGCCGGGCGTGCACGGCCGGATCCTCGACGCTCAGGGTGCTCCCCTGACGGGCGCCGTGGTCACCCTGATCGACCGCACCGGAGCCCAGATCGGCCGCGGCGCCGCCGCCTCCGACGGCAGCTACGCGGTGTCGGCCCCGTCCGGCGACGGCGACGGTTACGTCCTCGTCGGCTCGGCGCCCGGCCGTGACCCGCGGGTCGCCACGCTCGCGCTCCGCGCGGACGGACCGGTCAGCTTCGACCTCGTCCTCAGCGGCGACGGCGGCCTCTACGGCACCGTACGGTCCGAGTCCGACTCGGCTCCCGTCATCGGCGCGCTCGTCATCACCACCGACGAGCGCGGTGAGACCGTCGGCTCGGCGCTCACCGACACGGACGGCGGCTACTCGCTGCCGCAGCTGCCGCCCGGCGCCTACACGTTCACGGCCAGCGCGGAGGGCTTCCAGCCCTTCGCGGGTCAGGCCCAGGTCGCGGGCGGCACCGCCACCCGGCAGGACGCCGTACTGCGCTCCGCCGCGACCCTGACCGGCACGGTCCGTGGCACCGGCGGCTCCCCGGTGAACGACGCCCGCGTCACGCTCCTCGACCAGGCGGGCAACGTCGTCGCGGTGCACACCACGGGCGACGACGGCGCGTACGCCTTCGCCGGCCTGTCCGGCGCCACGTACACGGTGATCGCCAGCGGCTACCCGCCGGTGTCGAAGCCGGTCACGGTGGCGGGCAGCGGCAACCCGAGCGACCTCGACGTCGCGCTCGGCCACGGGGACTGACGGTCCCCGACGACTGAGTGAGCACACCGCCGCGGGCGGGGCAGCTGTCTGCCCCGCCCGCGGCGCTTTGCCAGGTGCACGTCTTGCCGAGGGGGGCGATGCGATATGTGCCGGTCATGACCGCGACGCCTCGGCGATCCGGTCCAGGACGGCCGGAACCCAGTGATCGCCGTACCGCTCCTGCAACTCCGGCAGCCGCCAGTCGCTTCCGGTGACGGTCCCCCGGCAGCCGTTCCTCGCGCCGCACGCACACGCCAGGACGAACCGCGGGTCCCAGGTACTGGTGGCGTAGTCGCTGGTCAGTTCCTCGTCCGGCGCGATGTCGCGACGGGCGACGAGGGTGTACGGGCCGTCCCACCACAGGTTCGGATCGCAGCTGTGGTTGCTGTAGCCGATGGACTGTTCGCTGCGGGGCGGGAGGACCAGGTGGCTCGTGTCGGCGACGGCGATCGTGTCGACGTACGGGCGTTCCGGGTGGCGGACGGCGTCGTCGAGGAGGGCGCGCAGTTCCGCGTCGGAGACCAGGCGACCGCCCAGCCGGGCCACGGTTGTTCCGGTCGTGATGGGTGTCCGTGCGAACAGGCCCGAGCCTCCTACGGGAGACGGGCGGACCTCGATGCCCGGGTGTTCCCATGAGTGTGGTGCGGGTCTACGTGTCATGGGGTCATCGTCACCCGTCGACCGCAGGGACCCAACACCCTCACACCGCCCGATGCCCCAGCGCATCGATGACCCGGTCCATGAAATCCGCCGCGGCGGGCGGGAGTTCGCGGCCGGCGCGGCATTGGACCTGGAGGGTGCGCTGGCGGAATTCCTTTTCTTCCAGGGGGACGGCGGCCAGTGCGCGGCGGTCGGACGGGCCCAGGGTGACGCGGCTGGCCAGGGTGACCGCGCTGCTGGCGCGCACGAAGCGCAGGAGGGCGTCCACTGTCGTGCATTCGAAGACGCCCTCCACCGTGAGCTGGTGGGCCGCCGCCGAGGCCTCCAGGAGCAGCCGGCTCGTGGTGTCGGTCGAGGGCAGGGCCACCGGGTGCCGGACGAGGTCGCGGACCGAGACGGCCTGCTTGTCCGCGAGGGGGTGCCCCCTGCGGACGATCGCGCACAGCGGGGCCTCCTGCGTGTAACGGATCGACACACCCGCCGGCAGCGCGATGTTGAACGTGACGCCGAAGTCGGCGATGCCCTCCGCCACCATCTGGGTCGCCTCCGTCGGCCGCGCCACGTGCAGGATGACGCGGGCCTCCGGGTGCGCCGCGTGGAAGCCTGCCGCGACGTCGGGCAGCAGATGGTGGGTGACACCGATCGTGGCGGCGACGGTGATGACCGCCCTCGTCGTCCGGCGCTGATGCACCTCGTCGGTGAACGCCTCGGCGTCCTGGATCGCCCGCCGCGCGAAGCCCGCGAACGCGCGCCCGGCCGGGGTGGCGATGACACCGCTGGGCAGGCGGTCGAAGAGCGGGGCGCCCACCTCCCTTTCCAGCCGGGCGAGTTGGCGACTCACGGCGGAGCCCGCGACGAAGAGACGGCGTGCCGCCGCGTTCACCGATCCCGTCTCGAAGACGGCGATGAAGTACTTCAGGGCCGGGTCGACCAGTGGCATCGGATTTCCACCCTCGCGTTCTCTCCGCAGGCGCTTTTCGTATACATGCCGTGCCGGTTTGCGTTGCCGCAACGGCAACGCACGCGTTCCCATATTGTCACCGACGGACGTCCTACCACCCCTTGTTGGCCCCTTCCGTGCGGTGCCACCGTCGTGGCCCATGAGCAGACAGGACGCGATCGACAGCGCCGCACACCACTTCGACTCCGGGACGTTCAGGGAAGAACTCACCCGCCTCGTCGCGGTCCCCACCGAGAGCCACGACCCGCGCCAGGAACCCGAGCTGCGCCGCTACTTGGCCGAGGAGGTGGCGCCCCGCCTCGACCGCATGGGGTTCGCCGTCGACATCGCGGAGAACCCCGTCTCCGCGCGCCACCCGTTCCTGGTCGCCCGCCGCACCGAGGCCGAGGGCCTGCCCACGCTCCTCACCTACGGCCACGCGGACGTGCAGCCGGGACACCCCGACCGGTGGCGCACCGGGCTGGATCCCTGGCGGCTCACCGTCGAGGGCGAGCGCTGGTACGGGCGCGGGGTCGCCGACAACAAGGGGCAGCACCTGGTCAATCTCGTCGCCCTGGAGCATGTCATCGGGCAGCGGCAGGGGTCGCTCGGCTACAACGTCGTGTTTCTGCTGGAGACCGGTGAGGAGTTCGGGTCCCCCGGCCTCGCCGAGTTCTGCGAGCAGGAGCGCGGCCGGCTGCTGGCCGCGGACCTGCTCATCGGCTCCGACGGCCCGCGCGTCGCGACGGACCGCCCCACCGTCTTCCTCGGCTCCCGCGGCGCCGTGAACTTCACGCTCTCCCTGGAGCTGCGCGAGGGTTCCCACCACTCCGGCAACCTGGGCGGGCTGCTGCGCAACCCCGGTACCGTGCTGGCCAACGCGATCGCCTGCCTCGTGGACGACCGCGGCAGCATCCGCGTCGAGGGCCTGCGCCCCGCTGGGATCCCCGACGAGGTGCGCCGGGCCCTCGCGGACATCCCCGCCGGCACCGACGGGCCCTCCCCCGATCCCGGCTGGGGCGAGCCGGGTCTCACCCCGAACGAGCGCCTCTTCGCCTGGAACACCATCGAGGTCCTGGCCATGACCACGGGCCAGCCGGACAGCCCCACCAACGCCATCCCGGGCACCGCCCGCGCCCACTGCCAGCTCCGCTTCGTCGTCGGCCTGGAGGCGTCCGACGTGGAGGGCGCGCTGCGCAAGCACCTCGACGAGCACGGCTTCGACATGGTCGACGTCACCGCCGACTACGGCATGGAGGCGACCCGGCTCGACCCGGACAACCCCTGGGTGCGCTGGACGCTGGACTCGCTGGAGCGCACGACGGGCACGACGCCCGCGCTCCTGCCCAACCTCGCCGGCTCGCTGCCCAACTCCGCCTTCTCCCGCGGCCTCGGCCTGCCCACGGTGTGGGTTCCGCACTCCTACCCGGGCTGCTCCCAGCACGCCCCCGACGAGCATCTGCCCGCCCCGCTCGTCCGCGAGTCGCTCCAGGTGATGGCCGGCCTCTTCTGGGATCTCGCCGAACTCAGCGGGCTCGGCACCTGGCCCCCGCAGGTCCCGTCCAGCGACGACGACGGGACCACCCCGTGAGCGCGCCACCAGCGAGAACCACGGGACGGGCGGCCACCACACCGAGCCCAGGGAAGATCATCACCGCGGCGTGCGTCGGCAACGCCCTGGAGTGGTACGACATCGCGGTCTACAGCTACTTCGCGACGTACCTGTCGAAGGTCTTCTTCACCAACGACGACCCGGCCGTGTCCTTGCTCCTCACCCTGGGCACCTTCGGCGTCTCCTTCCTGATCCGGCCCGTGGGCGCTCTCGTGCTGGGTTCGTACGCCGACCGGGCCGGTCGAAAGGCCGCGCTGTCCTGGTCGATCGGGTTGATGGCACTGGGCACGCTGCTGATCTGCGTGATGCCGTCGTACGCGGCGATCGGCGCGGTCGCACCGATCGGCATCCTCCTCGCCCGCCTCATCCAGGGCTTCGCGGCGGGCGGCGAGTTCGGCAGCGCGACGGCACTGATGGTCGAGTTCATGCCGAACCGGCGCGGTTTCGCCGCCAGTTGGCAGTTCACCAGCCAGGCCGCCAGCACACTGCTCGCGGCCCTCCTCGGCACCGTGCTCACCTCGACCCTCAGCGAGGACCAGCTCACCTCATGGGGCTTCAGGATCCCGTTCCTCATCGGCCTGCTCGTGGCGCCCGTGGGCCTCTACATCCGCCGCAACGTGCCCGAACCACCCACCACCGCCCCGGAGTCCGAACCCGTCCGTGCGCCGGTGCGCACCATGCTGCGCGAGCACAAGGCCGGTGTGCTGCTCACCATCGGGCTGCTCGCCGTCACGACCTGCCTCAACTACCTGATCACGTACATCCCGACGTACGCGACGAAGACCCTGGGTCTCCCGGACTCCACGGGCTTCATCGCGGCGCTCGCCGGCGGTCTGGTGCTGCTCGCGGTGACGAGTGTGGCGGGCCACTTCTCCGACCGGGTGGGCCAGATCGCGATCATGATTCCGGCGGCGGGCGCGGTCCTGCTGCTGATCTACCCGATGTTCGCGCTCCTCGTGGCCTCGCCCTCGCTGGCCATGCTGATCGGCGTCGTCATGGTGATGGCGCTCTTCAAGGGCTGCTATTACGGACCCATGGGCGCACTCATGGCCGGCATCTTCCCGGCCGAGACCCGCGCGACCGGCATGGCGGTGGGCTACAACATCGGTGTCACCGTCTTCGGCGGCTTCACCCCGATGATCGCGGCCTGGCTGCTCGACACGACCGGGCAGTCCGCGGCCCCCAGCTACTGGGTGGCGTTCGCCGCCGTGGCGAGCCTGACCAGCCTGTTCGTGCTGCGCCGCCGCACCCTCCACTCCCGATGACCAGCCCCCGATGACCAGCGCCCGACGGGCCCGCCCACGCAAGGAGTCCCCATGCCCCTGAACGACTTCGAGCGCCACCCCCTCCTGTTCGGCCCCAGCCCCGTGCACCCCCTGGACCGGCTCAGCAAGCACCTCGGCGGCCCGCGCGTCTGGGCCAAGCGGGAGGACTGCAACGCCGGGCTCGCCTTCGGCGGCAACAAGACCCGCAAGCTGGAGTATCTGATCCCCGACGCGCTCGCCCAGGGCGCGGACACGCTCGTCAGCATCGGCGGCGTGCAGTCCAACCACACCCGGCAAGTGGCCGCGGTCGCCGCCAAGTTGGGCCTGAAGGCCGTACTGGTGCAGGAGAGCTGGGTGGACTGGCCTGACGCGGTCAACGACAAGGTCGGCAACATCCTGCTGTCCCGGATCATGGGCGCCGATGTACGCCTGGTCGAGGCCGGGTTCGGCATCGGCTTCAAGGACAGCTGGCAGCAGGCCCTGGAGGACGTACGCGCCGCGGGCGGCACCCCGTACGCGATTCCCGCCGGAGCCTCCGACCATCCGCTCGGCGGCCTCGGCTTCGCGAACTGGGCGTACGAAGTGGAGCAGCAGGAGAGCGAGTTGGGCGTCTTCTTCGACACGATCGTGGTGTGCAGCGTCACCGGCAGCACACACGCGGGCATGATCGCCGGGTTCGCGGGCCAGGACCGGCCGCGCCGGGTGATCGGCATCGACGCCTCGGCGAAGATCGACGAGACCCGCGCCCAGGTGGCGAAGATCGCCCGCAACACCGCCGAACTCATCGGCCTCGGACGGGAGTTGCGTGACGACGAGATCACCGTTCTGGAGGGCTGGGCCGGTGACCGCTACGGCATCCCGGTCGATTCCACCGTGGACGCGATCCGGCTGACCGGCGAACTGGAGGGCGTGATCCTCGACCCGGTGTACGAGGGCAAGTCGATGGCCGGGCTCATCGACCTCGTACACGGCGGGGACATCCCCAAGGACTCGAACGTCCTCTACGCCCATCTCGGCGGTCAGCCGGCCCTCAATGCCTACAGCGGCGCCTTCCACTGATCGGTGACCCACTCGCGGAACGTCCGCGCGGGCACCCCGAGGATGTCGGCCACCGTCGATGTCACGTACGCCGGGTGCCCTTCGCTCGCGCCCCACGCGTCGAGCAGCATGTCGACGACCGGCCGCGGCCAGACACCTTCGGTCGCGCGCCGGAACCCGTCCGGCGTCAACTCCTCGAACGGGACCGGGCGGCCGATGACGTCGCCGATCACGCGCACCTGCTCGGCGTGGGTGAGCGCCTCGGGGCCCGTGAGGACGTAGTCGCCGCCGGTGTGCCCGTCCTCGTACAGGGTGCGGGCCGCCACGGCGGCGAGGTCGCGCTCGTCGATCGGGGCGGTCTCCACGGCGGCGTAGGGCCATCGGACGGGTTCGCCCGCACTGATCGCCGGCTCCCACCACAGGCGCACGTTCGAGGCGAACATGCCGGGCCTGAGGATCGTGGAATCGAGCCCCGAGTCCGCGATCAGGCGCTCGATCCCGGAGTGCAGTTCGGCCATCGGGTTGGGCTGCTGGAAGAACGGGTGCGGTGTGCGGTGCGGCGAAGAGAGGAGGACGATCCTTCGCGTGTGGGCCGCGAACCGCTCGATGACAGCCCCTGCCGTGGCGGGCGGCGCCGTCCACAGGAGGAACACCGAGCGCACGCCGCGCAGCGCGCGGTCGAGCGAGGCGGGCTCGGCGAAGTCGCCCGCCACGACCTCGACCCCGTCCGGGAGGGCCGCGGCCGCGGGATCGCGCGTGAGCGCCCGCACGGGCACGCCCGCGGCCAGAAGTTCGTCGACCGCCGCCCGGCCGATCCGTCCGGTGGCTCCCGTCACGAGGACGGGGCGCGCCCTGTCCTGCTCTACGTCCGTCTGCTGCGCCTTGTCGATCATCACGGCAGACATCATAACGTAACCGAGTTACATTTTTTACTTGGTAAACCTCACGGCGTGACGATCGCGAAGTCCGGGTCGCCGGGGTCCAGCACCGAGGCGAGCCGGGCCAGCGCCGACACATCACCCTCGGCCTGGACACCCGCCCGCTCAAGGCCCTCCGATGTCAGACCGGTGACAGCGAGGCGCGCCAGTACCGGGGCCGTGGTGGTGAGGCTGACGTCGGCCGCGGTCCTCTGCGGTGCGGAGCTGTAGGTGAGCACCCCGTTGGCGAGGCGGACCCTGTAGCGCTCGTCGACGTCGGTGAGCAGGATGTCGACGGCGAGCTTCTCGTTCCACGCCTTGGGGCCGTCGACCTGGATGGCGAGGGCGTCGAACAGCCTGGTCGGAGAGAGATTCGCGATGAGGTCCGGCGACGCGGCGACCGCGGGCGTGCCGAACCGGCCTTCGCGCAGTTCGGTGGCGCCGGAGAGGAAGAAGTTGCGCCAGATGCCGTTCTCCGCGCCGTAACCGAGCTGTTCGAGGGTGTCGGCGAGCAGTGTTCGGGCGGCGGCGTGCCCGGGCTCCGCGAAGACGACGTGGCTGAGCACCTCGGCCGCCCAGCGAAAGTCCCCGGTGTCGAAGGAGCCGCGGGCCTTGGTCACGACGGCGTCGGCGCCGCCCATGAACTCGACGTAGCGCCTGCCGGCCTCGACGGGCGGGTGCTGCCACAGATGGGCCGGGTTGCCGTCGAACCAGCCCATGTAGCGCTGATAGATGGCCTTGACGTTGTGGCTGACGGAGCCGTAATAGCCGTGGGTGTTCCAGGCGTTCTCCAGGGCCGGGGGCAGTTCGAGGTGCTCGGCGATCTCGCTGCCGGTCCAGCCTTTGTTGATCAGGCGCAGGGACTGGTCGTGGAGGTAGCCGTACAGATCCCGCTGGGTCTCCAGGAAGGCGATGGCACGCTCCCGGCCCCAGGTCGGCCAGTGGTGCGAGGCGAACACGACGTCCGTCCCGTCGCCGAACAGGTCGATCGTCTCGGTGATCGCATGCGACCAGACATGCGGGTCACGCACCACGGCGCCGCGCAGGGTCAGCAGGTTGTGCAGCGTGTGAGTGGCGTCCTCCGCGGTGCACAGGGCCCTGAAGTCGGGGAAGTGGACGAGGAGTTCGGCCGGGGCCTCGGTGTCGGGCGCCATCTGGAAGACCATGCGCACCCCGTCGACGGTCTCCTCCTGACCCGTCGTGGTGATGGTCACGGTCGGCGGGATCAGGGTCACGGTGCCGGTCGAGTTGGTCTGGCCGAGCCCGGCGCCGACCTGCCCCTGCGGACCGCGCGCGAGCGCCGCCCCGAACATGTAGGCGGCGCGGCGGGCCATCGCGGTACCCGCGTACACGTTCTCGGCCACGGCGTGCTCGGTGAAGTCCTCCGGCGCGATCACGGGCACCCGCCCGGCGTCGACGTCCTCCTGCGTGGTGACACCCTTGACGCCGCCGAAGTGGTCGACGTGCGAGTGGGTGTAGAGGACGCCGGTGACCGGGCGCTCGCCGCGGTGCTCCCGGTACAGGGCGAGGGCCGCCGCCGCGGTCTCGGTCGAGATCAGCGGGTCGATCACGATCACACCGGTGGCACCCTCGACGAACGTGATGTTCGACAGGTCGAGACCGCGCACCTGATAGATGCCCTCGACGACCTCGAACAGGCCCTGCTGCGCGACGAGTTGGGACTGCCGCCACAGGCTGGGGTTCACCGTGTCGGGCGCCTCGGCCCCGAGGAAGGCGTACGTGTCGTTGTCCCAGACGACGGTGCCGTCCGCGGCCTCGACGGCGCTGGGCGTCCGCCGGGCGATGAGCCCCCGTGCGGCGTCCTCGAAGTCCTGGGTGTCCTCGAACGGGAGGCGCGAGCGCAGGTCCGCCTGGTTCCGGTTGATGATCGGCTGCGCGGGATGGGACGGGACCTTGGGTGACTCTTTGGGCGTTGAAGTCATATCGCCAGATTCGCACTCTTACGACTCGACCGTCAGGCCCGACCCGCATCCACATCGGTACGCCAACTACCCCCCGCCACACCCTCCCCAGGCGTACAACCAGCTGTTGTCCTTGCCCGCCAAGAACGTTGTTTGATCCGGGTATCCACCGCTCGCTTTGATGACTGCACCCAAGCCGTCCGTAGTGAGGAACCGTCATGCCCGAGCAGGATCGCGTCTACGTCCGCACACCCGAGTTCGCGCGCGTGGCCGAGCGCATCGAGTACGTCACCACGCTGACCTCACGGCTGAACGTCCTGCCCTTCGACGACAAGACCACACGCGCGGCGCTGCTCTCCGACATCATCGGCAGGCCGATGCCCGAGTCCGTCACCGTCTATCCGCCCTTCTACACGGACTACGGTCTGCGCATCGAGTTCGGCGAGCACGTCTTCGTGAACCAGAGCTGCACGTTCTTCGACCAGGGCGGGATCCGCCTGGGCGACGGCGTGCTGATCGGACCGAAGACCAACCTGATCTCCTCCAACCACCCGATCCGCGGGTCCGAGCGCCCCGAGTACTACACGCGGGCGCCCGTCACGATCGGGGACAACGCATGGCTCGGCGCGGCGGTGACGGTACTGCCCGGTGTCACGATCGGCCACGGCGCCGTGGTCGGCGCCGGCACCGTCGTCACCAAGGACGTACCACCGAACACACTGGTGACCGGCCCCGCGGCGGCCGAGCGCAAACACTGGGAGGACTGACCCCGGGGACACCCCCATGAGCCCCGGCCCGCTCTACGAGCGCCCGCCCCCCGTGACCGTGATGCGGAAGGCGGGGTGATCGGCCGGATCCGGCAGCGCGTCGAAGGTCTTGGCGACGTTCGGGAGCTTGCCGAACTCCTTCAGGTAGGCCGCCATGAGCTCCGGGAGCTCGGCCGGTCCGACCTCGACCGCCGTGAACTGCTCGACGCGGCCGCGCCGGGTGAGACGGCCCGACTTGCTGGCGCGCAGGTTGCGGGACCACTCGGTGTCGCCGTAGGCCGCCAGCAGGTACTCCGCACCCCCGTGGTCGAGCACGGCCACGGGGGTCGAGCGCCAGGCCCCTGTGGTGCGGCCGGGGACCGAGAGCAGGCTGACCACCTTGGGCTTGACCAGGCGCGCCATGCGTCCGCCGATGACACGCGCCGCCCAGGGCGGACGCAGATAGTTCCTGGTGGACATGGTGGGACCTCTTCTCCTCCGTCGGGGGCGCCGTGACGTCCCTTCCCTGCCCTCCAAGAGTAGGCACCCCCCCCTGCCGGTCCGGCTGATCCTGCTGAACCCGAAGACCGGACGGCCCGGGAATCAGCGCCGGCCGGCCGAGAGCCGAGACCGGCGAGGAGGCATGAGCGGCAGCAGCGACCGAGGCCCGGTTCTACAGGCCCACGTCGCGGCTGTGGATGTCCTCCAATGACTCGCGGCGTACGAGGAGTCGGGCGCGCCCGTCGTGGACGGCGACCACCGGTGGCCTGCCAACTGCGTTGTAGCCGGAGGCCATCGACAGGTGGTAGGCGCCGGCCACCGGCACGGCGATCAGGTCGCCCGCCCGTACGTCGTCGGCGAGCCGGGCGTCGGCGGCGAGCACGTCACCGGCCTCGCAGTGCCGGCCGACGACCGTGACAGGGGCGAGGTCCGCGCTGCCCCTGCGGCCGACCAGGCGCGGCGCGTAGCGCACCCCGTACAGCGCGGGCCGCGGGTTGTCGCTCATGCCGCCGTCGACGGCGACGAAGGTGCGGCCGCCGGTGTGCTTGACGGACACGACGCGGTACAGGGCGACCCCCGCGGGCCCCACGACGGCCCGGCCCGGTTCGATGATCAGACGCGGCACGGTGAGCCCGGCCGCCGCGCACGCCTCGGCCAGCTCGGCGCGGACCTTGCGGGCCAGGCGGGTGAGGTCCATGGCCGGTTCGCCGGGGCGGTAGGCGACGCCATGTCCGCCGCCGATGTCCAACTCGCGCAGCGTGAGCCCGTGTTGTTCCTTCAGGCGGGCCATCAGGCCCGCCATGCGGCGCACCGCCGCCAGATACGGTTTGACGTCGGTGATCTGGGAGCCCAAGTGGCAGTGCAGGCCGGTGAGTTCGAGCTGCGGCTGGTCGAGGATGCGGGCGATGGCGTGCTGGGCGTAGCCGTCGCTGATGGACAGCCCGAACTTCTGGTCCTCGGTACCGGTACGGATCTTGTCGTGGCCGCCCGCGCTGATGCCGGGGACCACGCGGACCATCACCTTCTGGTGGCCGTCGGGGCCGACCGCCGCGGCGATCCGGGCGATCTCGGACGGGCTGTCGATGACGATGCGGCCCACCCCGTACCAGAGGGCACGCTTCAGGTCGTGCGGCGTCTTGGCGTTGCCGTGCAGAACGATCCGGTCGGCGGGGAAACCCGCGGCGACCGCGAGTTCCAACTCACCGGCGGAGCACACGTCGAGGCCGAGACCCTCGTCCAGCACCCAGTGCGCCATGGCCCGGCACAGGAACGCCTTGGCCGCATAGTGGACCTCGGCCTCCGGGAAGGCGTCGCGGTAGGTGCGGCAGCGGCGGCGGACCTCGCCCTCGTCGAGTACGTACACAGGAGTGCCGTAGCGGCCCGCGACCTCCGCGAGCGACACACCGCCGACGGTCGCGTCGCCGGGGCGCGGTTCCGTGGTGGAGCTCGGCCACACCGACAGGTCCTCGGGAGTCGCGGTGGTGGTGACAGGTTCGTGAATGGTGGTCATCGTGTCGTCGCCCTTCCTCAGCCGATCCAGTACGACAGCGCCATGACGAGGGCGGCGATCCCGGCTCCCCGGAGCGTGCCTCTCGTGTGCAGGCTCCGTGTGTGGTGATTCGGACGCAAAACCGGTGCGGGAGCGGAGAGTTGCGGGTCCACCGTGACGGTGGCGGCGCCGAGCGGTGCGGTCATGTCGCGCAGGGCGGGCTCGGCCAGCCGGACCCACGGCTGGACGGCGCCGAGGGTGGCGGTCAGCGCACGCTCGGAGGTGAAGCCGACGGCCGTACGGTCACCGAGCGGGGTGCGGAACAGCCGGGCGGCGCACCCGAGCGGGCCCGGCCGGACGGGAACGTAGAGGGGCCCGGCCGGGAACCGTTCGGAGGGTTCCGGGTCCTCGTCGTTCACGGGTTGTGCCATGGGATGCCTCCTGGAGAGTCCGGGGATGGTGGCTCACCGAGGACGCTATGCCCGCTCTCCCCCACCCCCGGCACCGTCCTGACGGGACGCTGACGGTGATCGCGGCGATGCTGACGCGCTGCTGACGGGCGCCGCCCCGATGGTGGCCCGCAGCCGTCAGGAGTGCGCCAAGAAGCGACGGAACGGCTGGGCGCGGGCGACCGTACGAGGGTGGGATGGAGCAGGTGTCTACGAGAGAACCGCCGACGGGGCGCCGTACGGCGGTAGTTGACGGAGCGTGAAGCGATGACCGGTTCCGATGCGGCCCCGGCCCTGCCTGCCACCCGCGTCGTGGTGGGAGTGAACGGCACTCCGGGCAGCCGTGCCGCCCTGCGCCGGGCCGCCGACGAGGCCGGCCAGCGGCGGGCCGAACTCTGGGCGGTGCTCGCCTGGCAGCCACCCGGCGGAGAACTCCACGCGCGCCGGGCGCCCGCTGCCCCACTCCCGGGCCTCGACTGGGAGAACCTCGCCCGGACGACGCTCGTCACCGCCGTCCGCGAGGTGTTCCCCGGAGGGGCGGGCGTTCCCCTGCGGGCCGTTCTGGCCCGTGGCACACCCGGCAGGGCCCTGGCCATGACCGCGGACCGGGAGGACGACCTCCTGGTCGTCGGCGCCGGACACCGCGGCAGGCTCCACCGGGCGCTCCGCCCCTCGGTGAGCCGCTACTGCGTCGCGCACGCCGCCTGCCCGGTCCTCACCGTCCCGCCGCCCCCGCTGGAGGCCGACCTCGCGATGGCCCACCGCCGCAATGTGTGGCGACTGCGCCTGGACACACGGCACTTCACCCGGGAGACCACACCACCCGCGACGTGACGGCGGACGGGGCAGCGCCCCCCGAAGACCGGGGTGTGGAGATCTACCGTCCTTCCGACACCCCCGGGCACCTCGACGTGGAGGCCTACCGTCCCTCCCACTCCGGCTTCCGCTTCTCCAGGAAAGCCGTCACGCCCTCCGCGAAGTCGCGGCTGCCGTAGACGCGGGCGTACAGGTCCTCGGCGTGGCCGGGGGCGGACGCGGCCAGGACGCGCCGGTCCGCCTCCTTCAGCGCTGCCAAGGTGAGCGGGGCGCAGCGGGCGATGTCCGCGGTGAGCTCCGCGAGGCATGTGTCCAGGTCGGCCGGGTCGACGATGTCGGCCACGAATCCGGACTCGTAGGCCTCCTTCGCCGTGATCAGGCGGGCGGCGAGGAGGGACCGCAGGGTGCGGGCTCGGCCGAGTCCCGCGTAGAGGCGGGAGATCATGGCGGGGGCGAGGCAGTTGCCGAGCGTGCGGCCGATGGGGGCGCCGAAGACGGCGTCGGGGGTGCACACCACCACGTCGCAGCAACTCGCGAGCGCGCTGCCCGCACCGACCGCCGGGCCCTCGACCGCGGCGGCGACGGGCATCCGCATCGCCGCGAGCCGGTCGACGGCGAGGCCGACGCGACGCTCGTACGCCACGCCGTCCTCCCCGCTGAAGTCACGGAACTCGCGGATGTCGGTGCCGGCCGCGAACGCCCGCCCACCCGCTCCGCGCAGCACGGTCAGCCGGATGTCGGGGTCGGCGTCGATCTCCCGGCAGGCGCGCTCCAGTTGGTCGTACATGCGCAGGGTCAGGGCGTTGCGCCGGTCCGGGTTGACCAGGGTGAGGTGGGCGGCGTACGTGTCGGTTCCGGGAACCGCGTGGCGGGTCCAGGTGACGGAGCCGCCTGCCGCCTCGTCGTCGGGCGTCAACTCCGTCCCCTTTCCCAGGAGTTCCTCGTTGTGCTCGCCGAGCACCGGCGGGTGGCGGCGCAGCCGGGCCGGGGTGCGGGCGAGTTTCACCGGGAAGCCGACGACGCGACTGCGGCCGTCGACCGGGTGGTCGTACTCCTCGACCATGCCGCGGGCCCGCGCGTGCGGGTCGTGCTCGAGGATCTGCCCGTAGTCGAGGATCGGCCCCGAGGGGACGCCCGCGTCGAGGAGTTGGGCGACACACTCCTCGGTACTGGTCGCCGCGAGCCGCCCTTCGAGGAGGGCGATCAGCTCGGCGCGGTGACCCATCCGGTCGGTGTTGGTCGCGAACCGTTCGTCGTCCGCGAGGTGTTGCAGGTCGAGGGCCTCGCACAGCCGCAGCCACAGCCGCTGGTTGTTCGCGGCGATAGTGGCATGGCCGTCCTTGGTGCGGACGACCTGGTAGGGCGCGGACATGCGGTGCGCGGAGCCGAGGCGCTGCGGGGGCTCGCCACCGGCGAAGTACTCGACCGACTCCCATACGGACATCGCCAACACCGCTTCGTACAGGGAGGTTTCGAGGTACTGCCCCTCCCCCGTGCGCAGCCGGTGGACGTGCGCGGCCGCGATGCTCAGCGCGCACAGCATGCCCGCGCCGAGGTCGCCCACCGGCAGCCCGCACTTGACCGGCGGCCCGTCCGGGTCGCCGGTGACACTGACGGCGCCCGCCATGCCCTGGGCGATGAGGTCGTAGCCGGGCCGGTCGGCGTACGGGCCGTACTGGCCGAAGCCGGAGATCGACGCGTAGATGATGTCGGGCCGTACCTCGCGGACGGCTTCGTAGCCGACGCCGAGGCGGTCGGTGACACCGGGCCGGAAGTTCTCGACGACGACGTCCGCGTCGGCGACGAGCCGGAAGAACTCCGCGCGGTCGGCGTCGGTGCGCAGATTGAGGGTGACACTGCGCTTGTTGCGGTTGAGGGCGTGGAAGGCGGGGGTGTCGCTGCCGGGCCGTGGCGTGCCCATCGAGGTGCGGGTCTGGTCGCCGCCCTCCGGTGACTCGACCTTGATGACATCCGCGCCGAGGTCGGCGAGCAGCATCGTGCAGTACGGGCCCGCCATGACCTGGGTGAGGTCGAGGATGCGGACGCCGTCGAGCGCTCCCGCGGTGACGGTCATCGCAACACCTCCCGTATCAGCTGGAGCGGGTGCACCGCCGTGCGCTCCGTGCCGTGGTGGATCTGCTGGCGGCAGGAGACACCGGTGGCGGCGACCACGGTGTCGTCCGGTTCGGCCCGGACCGCGGGGAAGAGCCGGTCCTCGCCGACCGCCATGGATGTCTCGTAGTGCTCCGCCTCGAAGCCGAAGGAGCCCGCCATCCCGCAGCACCCGGCATCGAGTTCGACGACCTCGGCGCCCGGGATGCGCTGGAGGAGCGCCACGGTCGCCGCGGTGCCGACCTCCGCCTTCTGGTGACAGTGGCCGTGGAAGAGAATGCGGCGGCCCGCGGGCCCCGTGTCGTCCCGCAGTGGGAGCCTGCCGTCGTCGATGGCCTCGGTCAGCAGCTCCTCCAACTGCTTCACCCGTCCGGACACGTCGGCGACGGCCGGGTCGCCGGGCAGCAGGGCGTGGTGTTCGTCGCGCAGGGTCAGCAGGCAGGAGGGTTCACAACCGACGATGGGACCGTCCCCCGAGTCCGCGAGGCGGTGCACGAGATCGCCTGCCTGCGCCTTCGCCTGGTCGAGCAGACCCTTGGAGAAGGCGGCGCGGCCGCAGCAGCCGCCGCTCTCCAACCGCACGTGCCAGCCCGCCCGTTCGAGGAGTTCGACGGCGGCGCGGCCGACGTCCGGGTCGGTGTACGTGGTGAAGGAGTCGGCGAGGAGGGTCACGGTGCCCTGGCTTCCGGCCACGCTTCCCGGCCTGCGCCGGAACCACGTCACGAGGTTGCGGCGGGCGAACACGGGCAACGGCCGGGCGCTGGCTATACCGAGTCTGCGTTCCAACAGCCGCCTCGGCAAAGGGAGGTTGGAGATCGGGGCGGTCGCCGACCCCAGCCGGTTGAGGCGGCGGATGGCGCCGAACACCCGGGACCGGAGCGGCGTGCCGTGCTGCTCGTGATGGTGGGCCAGGGTCTCGGCCTTCAGCGTGGCCATGTCGACGCCGAGCGGGCACTCGCTCTTGCACGCCTTGCACATCAGGCACAGGTCGAGGACGTCGTGCAGCCCCTCGTCGCCGAGCGCCGCCTTCGGGTCGGGCTCGGAGAGCGCCTTGACCAGGGCGTTCGCACGGCCGCGCGTGGAGTCGTGTTCGTGCTTGGTGACCATGTACGAGGGACACATCACGCCCGCGTCGCTCTTGCGGCACAGGCCGATGTTCATGCACCGGTCGGCGGCGCCGCGCATGTCGCCGCCTCCGACGACCTCGAAGTCGAGGTGGGTTCGCAGGGCCGGCGCGGGCGGCAGCGCCGCGTCGCGGAGGTGTTCGGTCATCGCCGGGGCGTCGACGATCTTGCCGGGGTTCAGCCGGTTCTCCGGGTCGAAGAGGCCCTTGACCTCGCGCATCGCCTCGTACAGGTCGTCGCCGTAGAGCTCGCGGTTGAACTCGCTGCGGGCCAGGCCGTCGCCGTGCTCGCTGGAGTTGACGCCGCCGTACTCCCGTACCAGTTCCTTGATCTCCTCGGCGACCGCGCGCATCGTCCGCACCTGGGCGGGGTCGGCGACGTCGACGAAGGGCCTGATGTGCAGACAGCCGACCGAACAGTGGCCGTAGAAACCGGCGTCGAGGCCGTGCCGGTCGAGGACCTGCTTGAAGCGGCGGGTGTACGCGGCGAGGTGCTGGGGGTCGACCGCGGTGTCCTCGATGAAGGCCAGCGGTCGCCGGGTGCCCTCGCTCGCGGCCATCAGCAGGCCGAGGCTGGACTTGCGGACCTTGAGCAGCCCGGACTGCTGGGCGGGGGTGACGGCCTGGAGCGTGTGGTAGCCGTGGCCGTGCCGCTTCCAGAGTGCGGTCAACTCCTGGAGCCGACGGCCGAGTTCGGTCTCGTCGTCACCGGTGAAGCTGACGAAGAGCAGGGCCTCCGGGTCTCCTTCGAGGATGTTTCCGAGGGAGGCGTACTCGATCTTCTGCCGGGAGAGGTCGAGGATCGTCCGGTCCATCATCTCGACGGCGGACGGATCGCAGGAGAGCGCGTCCTCGGTGGCCTCGATGGCTCCGGCGACGGAGGTGAAGTGGCCGACGCCGATGACCGTGCGGGCGGGTTTGGGCACGAGGTCGACGAGGGCGCGGGTGGCGACGACGAGCGTGCCTTCCGAGCCGACGACGAACTTCGCGAGGTCGAAGGGGGCATCGCCGGAGCGGTCGGCGAGCCGGTCGAGGCGGTAGCCGCCGGAGCGCCGCCAGTACGCCGGGAAGCCCGTGGCGATCGCCCCGGCGCGCGCCTCCACGATCTTGGGGAGCTCGCGGTAGAGCCGCCCCTCCAGGGTGTCGAGGCCGGCCCGTCGGGCGCGCTCCTCCTCGTCGACGGGGGCAAGCCGGGCCGTGCTCCCGTCGGAGAGCACGACGTCGAGCTCCCGTACGTGGTCGATGGTCATGCCGTAGCGGATCGACCCGCTGCCCGCGGAGTTGTTGCCCGCCATGCCGCCGATGGTGGCGCGGTTGCTTGTCGAGGTGTCCGGGCCGAACATCAGGCCGTGCGGCGCGGCGGCCCGGTTCAACTGGTCCTGGACCACGCCGAGTTCGACGAGTGCGGTGCGCGCGTCGGCATCGAGTTCGAGGATGCGGTGCATGTGCCGGGAGAGGTCGAGGACGAGGCCGGGGCCCACGGTCTGTCCGGCCAGGCTGGTCCCTGCGCCCCGGGGCACCAGCGGCACACCGTGTTCGGCGGCCGCCGCGACCGCGGCCCGCACGTCGTCGGCGTGGCGCGGGAAGACGACGCCCTGCGGCTCGATCGCGTACATGCTGGCGTCGCGGGAGAACAGGTGCCGGGTGTAGTCGTCGAAGGCGACCTCGCCGTCGAGGTCGCGGCGCAGCGCGGCCTCGAGGTCGCGGGCGGCGGTGCGGACTTCGCTGGGTGCCGTCATCGCAGCACCTCCAACGCCGCTTCCAGTCCGCCCCGTTGGACCGGTACTCCGGCGAGTTCGAGGCCCATCTGCACTCCGGCGAGCGTGCCCGCGAGGGTCAGGTCGTTGAAGTTGCCGAGGTGGCCGATGCGGAAGACACGGCCGGCGAGTTTTCCGAGGCCGGAGCCGAGTGACATGTCGAAGCGCTCCAGGATGATCTTGCGGAGCTTGTCGGCGTCGTGTCCTTCGGGCATCAGGACGGCCGTGAGCGAACCGGAGTGCTCGCGCTCGTCGGCGCACAGCACCTCAAGTCCCCAGCCCCGCACTGCGGCACGGGTGGCGGCGGCGTGCCGGGCATGTCGGGCGAAGACGTTCTCCAGGCCTTCCTCCTCCAGCATGCGCAGCGCCTCGTCCAGGCCGTAGAGCAGGTTGGTGGCCGGTGTGTACGGGAAGGCGCCCTTGGCGTTGGCGTCGATGATCGGCTGCCAGCGCCAGAAGGAGGCGGGGAGCCCGGCGGTCCGGGAGGCGGCGAGGGCCTTGTCGCTCACGGCGTTGAAGCTGAGGCCCGGCGGCAGCATCAGCCCCTTCTGTGAACCGGCGACGGTGACATCGACGCCCCACTCGTCGTGCCGGTAGTCGATGGAGCCGAGCGAGGAGATGGTGTCGACGAACAGCAGGGCGGGGTGGCCCACGGAGTCGATCGCCGCGCGCAGTTCTGGGATGCGGCTGGTGACACCGGTCGATGTCTCGTTGTGGACGACGCAGACCGCCTTGATCCGGTGGTCGGTGTCGGCGGCGAGCCGCTCGGCGAGCGCCTCCGGGTCCGCGCCGTGCCGCCAGTCACCGGGCAGGGCGTCGGTATCGGCGTCCAGGCCGAGGCCGCGGGCCATCTCGCGCCAGAGGACGGCGAAGTGCCCGGTCTCGAAGGACAGCACCCGGTCGCCGGGGCTGAGCGTGTTGACCAGCGCGGCCTCCCAGGCACCGGTGCCGGAGGCGGGGTAGACGACGACGGGCCCCGCCGTACCGAACACCGGTTTGAGCACGGCGAGCAGACGCTTCGTCAGCTCGGCGAACTCCGGGCCGCGGTGGTCGATGGTGGGCGCCGCCATGGCGCGCAGGACCCGGTCGGGGACGTTGGTGGGGCCGGGGATCTGCAGGAAGTGGCGGCCGGTGCGGAGCGTCATGCGGTTCGACTCCTCAAGGTGTTGTGCCGTGAGATGGCACGCCGTACCGTGAAGCGGCACGTGGAGCGTAGGCTTCCCCTCGCCGACGCGTCAACGGCCGCGTACCGGTCGCTGGTTGGGATCAACGGATGCGTGAGGACTCGCGATGATGCAGAACGTGGCCAACACCCTGCGGGCACTGGAGGAAGTTGCGGCCATGCAGCCCGTCGGCGTCGCCGACCTGGCCAGGGCCCTCGACCTGCCGAAGAGCTCCGTCCAGCGCTCGCTCGTCACGCTGCACACCACGGGCTGGATCCGCCCCGCCGGAGGAACCCCCACCCGCTGGGTGGTGACCACCAAGGCGCTGCACGTCGGACGGCACGCCACCGACGAGCTGGGGCTGCGCGACGCGGCGCTTCCGGTGATGGAGGAACTGCGCGGGCGGACCGACGAGACGGTCCACTTGGCGGTGCGCGAGGGCGGCAGGGTGCTGCTGGTCGAGCGACTCCAGACCAGCAAGGCCGTGCGCATCATCCTGCCGCTCGGCCAGGATCTCCCGATGCACGCCTCGGCCAACGGCAAGGCGGTGCTCGCCGCCGACCCCGACGACGCGGTCGAGCAGTACCTCGACGAAGGACTGCCGCGCTACACCGGCACCACGGTCACCGACCGGGAGCAACTCCTGGCGGAGGTACGGGAGATCAGGGCGCGGGGCTACGCGACGAACTCGGGCGAGTGGCGCGCGGATGTCTCGGCGGTGGCCTCGGCCGTACTCGGGGCGGGGGGCCTGCCGGTGGCCAGCGTGAGTGTCAATGTGCCGACGAGCCGGATGACCGAGGACGCGGCCGCCACCTTCGGTGGCCTGGTGCAGGAGGCGGCGCGCACCATCAGCGCCCGAATCTCCTGATGTGCAAGGTGTCTTGACGTCCCATCAGACGCCTTCCATACTCTCGCCCCAACCCGAGACCCAGATTCCGGATTCCGGAATGTCCTGAACGTGTGGTGACCACCGACCGAAGGCGAGGAAGCCTCGTGTCAGATCAAGTCATCTCCATCATCGGCCTTGTGCTCGTGTTCGTCATTGCAACCTTCACCAAGGTACACATGGGCGTCATCGCCATCGTCGCCGCGTTCGTCGTCGGCACGGCCGTCGCCGGAGAGTCGGCGGACGAGCTGTTTGCCGGCTTTCCCGGCGATCTGTTCGTGGTGCTCGTCGGCGTCACACTTTTGTTCGCGATCGCCAAGAACAACGGCACGGTGGACTGGCTCGTCCAGGCCTCGACGCGTGCCGTCCGCGGCAGAATCGCCCTCATCCCCTGGGTGATGTTTCTGATCACGGGGGCCCTGACGGCCTCCGGCGCGGTCGTCCCCGGTGCGGTGGGCATCATGGCGCCCATCGGCATGGGCTTCGCCGTGCGGCACAAGATCAACCCGATCCTGATGGGCCTGCTCATCATCAATGGTGCCAGCGCCGGTGGCTTCTCGCCGATCAGCATCTTCGGCACCATCACCAACGGCGTGGTGCAGCGGGAGGACCTGCCCGGCAGCGAGGGCATGCTCTTCCTGACCTCGTTCCTCTTCAATCTCGCGCTCAGCGTGGTCGTCTTCTTCCTGTTCGGCGGCCGCAAGCTGCTGGGGCGTCGGGCGGAGGTCCCGGCCGGTGCGCCGGGTGAAGGAGGGGGCGCCCCGGCAGACACCACGGGCGGTGGCACCCCCGCCGCATCGGTCCCGGCCCCGGCGGGCGAGCGCGTACCGTCGCCGACTCCGGCGGGCGGCCCGGAAGCAGCGCCGACCCCGACCAGCGGCCAACTGACGGCGCCCACGGCCGCCCCGCCGAAACCCCGGCCGCCGGCCCCTGACACCGAGGAGATCCTCCGCCTCGATCCCGTCCGCGTGCTCACCGTGCTCGGGGTGATCAGCCTGGCCCTCGGCTCGCTCGCCTTCGACCTCGACGTGGGCCTGATGGCCTTCGTGGTCTCGGCCGTCCTGTGCCTCGTCTCCCCCGCCTCCGCGAAGGGAGCCGTCGAACGCTGCGCCTGGCCCACCGTCCTGCTGGTCTGCGGCATCGTGATGTACGTCAGCCTGATGGACAAGATGGGCACCATCAAGTGGGCCGGCGAGAGCGTCAGCGACCTCGGCACGCCCCTGGTGTCGGCGCTGCTCATCTGCGTGATCGGCGGCGTGGTGTCCGCGTTCGCGTCCACGACGGGCATCCTCGGCGCCCTCATCCCGCTGGCCGTCCCGTTCCTCGCCGGGGGCGAGATCGGCGCGATCGGCATGATCAGCGCCCTGGCGATCTCGTCCTCCGTGGTGGACTCCTCACCGTTCTCCACCAGCGGAGCGCTGACCGTGGCCAGCGCTCCGGAGGAGATGCGGGACACCGTCTTCCGACGGCTGATGGCATGGGGCCTGAGCATGACGGTGATCGCCCCGCTCGCGACGTGGGTCATCCTCGTGATCCCCGGCCAGTTGTGACGGCGAGGCGACCGGGACCGTTCAGCGGGTCAACTGCCTGAGTGCGACGTTGAGTTCGAGGACGTTGACCTGCGGCTCGCCCATGAATCCGAGGTCCCGGCCGGGATGTCGGAGGCCTTCACCTTGTACGTGGCCGTGGTGTTGTCCTTGATGACGGCGGCCTTGGCGGACTCGACCTGCTTGATCAGCTCTTCGCCCGTTGACGGCTCCCCTACGCCGCCGTGTGCGCCCTTGACGCCTCTCTTACGGCGAGAGGGCGCGGGCGGCGGTCGTGGAACGGTGCCGGGAGTGTCCGGGAGCTGTCACATTCGGCGCCAGGACCTGGTTCGCGGGGCCCGGCAGGCGCATCGTCGATGTACGGGGGCAGCCCTCCAGGACCGCCCTACCGGCCGACCTCGGAGGTTCGCCATGTGTTTCCACCGCCCCACGTGCCCGCACCCCGAGCATGTCGTCGCCGCCCACCCCGAACAGGGCTGGAGCCTGTGCTGCGACGGCACGATCGTCTTCGACGACACCGGCGAGCTGCGGCCCGACGGGGGCGTCGTGGCCCCGCACCGCTCGTACCCGGTACAGCGGCTGGTCGTCGCGGCCTGAGAGTGACCGGCCGCCCCGCTCCCTCAGGCCCAGATGGCCGCCGCGAGCGCCGCGCCCGTGAAGGCGGCGCCGAGCCCTGCCGCGACACTGGCGACGACGTTGACGGCGGCGTAGAAGCGCGCCCCGCGCTCGGCCAGGCGCAGGGTCTCGTAGGAGAACGTGGAGTACGTCGTCAAGGCCCCGCACAGGCCGGTGCCGAGCAGCAGTTGGACCTGGGAAGAGGCGCCGCCGGCCGCGACGGCGCCGGTGACCAGGCCGAGGATCAGGGATCCCGCCACATTGACGGTGAACGTGCCCCAGGGGAACACCGTGTCGTGCCGGGACTGGACGGTGCGGTCGGTGAGATAGCGCAGCGGGGCGCCGACCATCGCGCCCACGATCACCAGCAGCCAGTTCACGCCTCGCCCCCGTCCGTGTTGCCGGTTGTCACCGCTGCCTCCACTCGATGGCGCGGCGGGTCAGCCCCGCCGCGGCCCACACCGACGCGAGCGCCACGCACGCGGTCAGGGCCAAGTAGCCGAGGGCGGTGCGCGGATGGCCTTCGACGATCAGGTTCCGGATGTCCACGGCGTACGTCGAGAAGGTCGTGAAGCCGCCCAGGACGCCGGTGCCGAAGAACGGGCGGACGAGGCGGTGGGCCGCCCAGACGTCGCTGATGACGACCATGAAGACGCCGATGACGGCGCAGCCGATCGCGTTGACGACGAGCGTCGTCCAGGGGAAGGCGCCGCTCGCCGTGGGCCACAGCAGGCTCGCCCCGTAGCGGGCGCTCGCGCCGACCGCGCCGCCGAGCGAGACCACGGCGACGACGGGGCCCTGCCCCTGCCAGGCGGTTGTGCGCGGTTGGGGAACATGCGGGTCCGCGTCCGGATCGACGGGGTCGTTCACCATCGGACTGCGGGCCTCTCCTCTGTACATCTCCTGCTCACCGGCCACACACGTTACGGGGGTGCGTCCTCGCACATCGGCACCGGCCCGCACGATTTCGCAGATTGACGGACGCGCGACACTACGATGTCGGCAAAACGGGCATCACCGTAATAGCCCCATTCCGCTCCCTCCCCTGCCTTGCGCTGTGCGCGCTCGGAAAGGACGGCTCAAGCGTGGCCACTCCCCCTCCCCCTGTCCTGCGGCCTGCCCTGCGACGCCGACTCCCCGTACGGAAATGGTTTGCGCTCGTTCCGCTCGTCCTGGTCGCCGGGTGGGTGGCCTGGAACTGGCCCCTGTTCACCGCGGGGCTCACGCAGCTGCGCGGCGCGGATACCGGCTGGCTGCTGGCCGCCGCCGTGGTCACGGTCACGTGCTGGCTGCCGGTGTGTCTGCTGCGGCAGGGCGCGGTGCTCGAACCGCTGCCCGTGGGGCGGCTGTTCGCCTCGCAGGTCGCCGCGGGTTCCGCCAATCACCTGCTGCCCGCGGGGCTCGGCGCGCACGTCGTGAACTTGCGGTTCATGCGCTCCTGCGGAATACCCTCGACCCGCGCCTGCGCCGCGCTGGCGCTGTACTCGCTGGCTCAACCCATCGGCCGGTACGCCCTGTTGATCACGCTGATGGCGGCCTCGCCGGACGCGCTGCCGCTGGGTGGGCTGATGTCGGCCGAGCGGGGTGGCCTGGCGGTGCTGCTGCTCGTCGCGGCGGTCACCGTCGCGGCGGGGGTGCTGTGGTGGGTGCGGCCCCTGCGCGCGGCCGTCCGGGGCTTCCTGGCCACCGCGCTGACCGACGTCCGCGCCCTGCATGCCCGGCCCGCCCGCGCGCTGGCCCTGTGGTGCGGGGCGGTCGGCTTTCCCGCGTTGCAGGCCACCGTCATGGTCGCGGTGGCACGCTCCCTGCAGATGCCGGTGCCGTCGCTGGACATCGCCCTCGCGTATCTCACGGCCTCGGTGGTGGCCGGGGTGCTGCCGACGCCGGGCGGGATCGGGTCCGTCGAGGCGGCGCTCACCCTCACGCTCGTCGGCGCGGGGTCACCGGTCGTCGAGGCGACCGCCGCGGTCGTCGGCTTCCGCCTGCTCACGGTCTGGGGGCCGCTGCTGCCCGGCGCTCTGGTGCTGGCCGCGCTGGTGCGCCGCAAAGTGATCTGACGACCGCCGGGCGCCGGTCCGTTGCGCGAGGTCGTGCGGGACCCGACTTGGTACATTCGCGACTCGGAACCCGATGTGCCGCACACGAGGAGGCGTGGTGCCCATGACGCCGCTCGCCCTGTTCCTGCCCCGCCTCGACGTGGTTCCGCGCTGGCTGCAGATCACGGCGGCCGTGGTGATCCTCGGCCTCATGGTCACGCGGGTGTGGCTGTTCTTCCGCCGCCGGAAATAGCGTTGCCGCTGTCGGCCGTCCGCATTAGGGTCACGGTCCCCGACACCGGAGACTCACACCACTGATGCATGTCCAGCTGAACCACACCGCCGTCTACGCGACCGACCGGCACCTGTCCGCCGAGTTCATCGCCGCGATCCTCGGCCTGAAGGTCGGCGCCCCGTTCGGGCCGTTCCTGCCCGTCGATCTCGGCAACGGCGTGACGCTCGACTACTACGAGAAGCGGGACGAGCCGATCCAGTCCCAGCACTACGCCTTCCTCGTGCCCGAGGAGGAGTTCGACGCGATGATCGGCCGTCTTGAGACGGTCGGGGTGACGTACTACGCCGACCCCGGACACACCGAACCCGGCCGGGTCAACGACCTGTTCGGCGGGCACGGCGCCTACTTCGACGATCCGGACGGCCACAACATGGAGATCATGACCACGCCGTACGCCCGCCCCTGACGCGCAGGGGCGGGCCGGGCCCACCGCTCGGGTGTGCCCGGCCCGCTCCGGGCTCAGCCCTGGACGCGGATCAGCTTCTTGTTCGCGAACTCCGCCATGCCGTACTTGCCCAGCTCACGGCCGATGCCCGAGCGCTTGACGCCGCCGAAGGGCAGGTCCGCCTGGGTGCCCGCGAAGCCGTTGATCCACACCATGCCGGTGTCGAGCTGGTCGGCGACCCGCTTGGCGCGCTCGACGTCGCCGCTCCACACCGCGCCGCCGAGCCCGTACGGAGAGCTGTTGGCCAGCTCGACGGCGGCGTCGTCGTCGGCCACCGGGTAGACGACGGCGACGGGGCCGAACAGCTCCTCCTTGTAGGCGCGCATCTCGGGCGTGATGCCGGTCAGCACGGTCGGCTCGACGTACGCGCCCGGGCCCTCGCCACGGCCGCCGCCGGTGTGCAGCGTGGCGCCCTTGTCGACAGCGTCCTTGATCTGCTCAAGGAGCTGGTCGGCGGCGGCGCGCGAGGACAGCGGGCCGAACTTGGTGCCGGGCTCCAGCGGGTCGCCGGCCTGCACCGCGCCGACGTTCGCGGTCAGTTCGCGCACGAAGTCCTCGTAGAGACCCTCCTGCACGAGGAAGCGCTTCGGCGAGTTGCAGGCCTGCCCCGCGTTGCCGAGCCGGCCCATCGCCGCCTTGCGGGCCGTCTTCGCCACGTCGTCGGTGTCCAGGAGGATGAAGGCGTCCGAGCCGCCCAGCTCAAGGACGCACTTCTTCAGGTTGCGGCCCGCGATCTCGGCGACGGCCGAACCGGCCCGCTCGCTACCGGTCAGCGAGACACCCTGGTTGCGCGGGTCGGCGATGATGTCGGCGACCTGGTCGTTGGTCGCGAACACGTTGATGTACGCACCGCTCGGCAGGCCGGCGTCCGTGAAGATCTGCTCCATCGCGAGGGCCGCCTGCGGGCAGCTGGGCGCGTGCTTGAGCAGGATCGTGTTGCCGAGCATCAGGTTCGGCGCGGCGAACCGGGCCACCTGGTAGTACGGGAAGTTCCACGGCATGATCCCGAGCAGCGAGCCGAGCGGGGCGGTGCGCACGGTGGCGGTGCCGCCGCCGCTGACCGAGAGCTCCTCGTCGGCGAGGAAGCCGGGGCCCTGCGTGGCGTAGTACTCGTAGATGCTGGTGACGATGTCGATCTCGCCCTTGGCCTGGGCGAGCGGCTTGCCCATCTCCAGGCTGATGATGCCGGCGAGCTCGTCCTTGCGCTCCTGGTAGATCTCACCGACGCGGCGCAGCACCGCGGAGCGGGTCTCCACGTCCGAGTTGCGCCAAGTCTGGTATGCCGCATGGGAGTCGGCCAGCGCCGTCTCGATCTGCTTTGCGGTCGCCTCGGGGAATTCCTTGAGGGTCTCGCCGGTCGCGGGGTTCACCGTTTTGTAGGCCGTCATGCTCGCGACCATACCTTTTGCCTCCCGCCGCCCGTCCAGACCCTGCCCACCCCCAGGAAACGTACTACGGGTTATTGACGCTCCTACAGTCGAGCGTGGAGTGTTGTGTCATCCGAGGACTCATCGAGGACTGGGGGACCGCCATGCGCGTCGAGTTCCGGACTGCCCCGACGGACTACCGCCACTGGTCGCTGAAGGTCGACGAGGCCGTCGCCACGCTCACCATGGACGTGGCGGAGCAGGGCGGCCTCGTTCCGGGCTACGAACTCAAGCTCAACTCCTATGACCTGGGCGTCGACATCGAGCTCTACGACGCCGTGCAGCGGCTCCGCTTCGAGCACCCCGAGGTGCGTGCGGTGGTCGTGACGAGCGGCAAGGAGAAGCTGTTTTGCGCCGGGGCGAACATCCGGATGCTGGCCGGATCGAGTCACGCGTGGAAGGTGAACTTCTGCAAGTTCACGAACGAGACGCGGGGCGCCATCGAGGACGCTTCCGCACATTCCGGCCAGACCTACCTCGCCGCCCTCAACGGCACGGCATCGGGCGGCGGTTACGAGCTGGCGCTCGCCTGCGAGCGGATCCTGCTCGTCGACGACCGCTCGTCGACGGTGTCACTGCCCGAGCTGCCGCTGCTCGGCGTGCTGCCGGGCACCGGCGGCCTGACCCGGCTCGTCGACAAGCGGCATGTCCGCCGGGACCGAGCCGACTACTTCGCCACGAAGCCGGAGGGCATGGGCGGGCGGCGGGCCGCGCAATGGCGCCTGATCGACGAGGCCGTGCCGCGCAAGGAGTGGGAGCACACCGTCGCCGCCCGCGCGGCCGAGGCCGCCGCCCGCTCCGACCGCCCGGTGGGCGAACCCCACGGGATCCGCCTCACCCCGCTGGAGAAGACCCGGACCGAGGACCGGGTCGAGTACCGGTACGTGCACGCGGCCCTCGACCGCGCCCGCCGCACCGTGGAGATCACGCTCGAAGGACCGCCGGAGGACGCGCCGGCCGACCTCGCCGCCCTGCACCGGCAGGGCGACGCGAGCTGGCCGCTCGCCCTGGCCCGCGAACTCGACGACCTCATCCTCGATCTGCGCACCAACGAACCGGAGTTGGGCACCTGGGTCGTACGGAGCCGGGGCGACGCCTCCCGCGTCCTCGACCACGACGCCCTGCTGCTCGCGCACCGCGACGACTGGCTCGCCCGCGAGATCACCCTCTACCTCAAGCGCACGCTGAAGCGCCTCGACCTGAGCAGCCGCAGCCTCATCGCCCTGATCGAGCCCGGGAGTTGCTTCGCCGGGACGCTCCTGGAGACCGCCCTCGCGGCCGACCGGTCCTTCCAACTGGCCGGAGTCTTCGAGGAGATCGACCCGGCCGCCGATCCTGCCGCGCTCGTCGTCGGCCCGATGAACCTCGGCCCGCTCTCCATGAGCAACGGGCTGAGCCGCCTTGAGACCCGGTTCCTCGGTGACGCCCCCGCGTTGGCCGCGGCGCAGGAGGCAGCGGGCCGACCGCTGGAAGCCGAGGAGGCCGAGCGGATCGGCCTGGTCACCTTCGCCCCCGACGACATCGACTGGGCCGAGGAGGTGCGGATCTCGCTGGAGGAACGGGCCGGGTTCAGCCCCGACGCCCTGACCGGACTCGAGGCGAACCTGCGCTTCCCGGGCCCCGAGACCCTCGAGACCAAGATTTTCGGGCGACTCACCGCCTGGCAGAACTGGATCTTCAACCGTCCCAATGCCTCGGGCCCCGAAGGAGCCCTGCGCAGGTACGGCACCGGACAGCGCGCCGAATTCGACCGGAAGCGGGTGTGACGATGGCGCTCACCGCCGACTACACGGACAAGATCCCCAACAACGTGGATCTGCACGAGGACCGCAGGCTCCAGCGGGCCCTGGAGTCCTGGCAGCCCAACTTCCTCACCTGGTGGGACTCCATGGGCCCCACCCTCCCCACCGACGACGTGTATCTGCGCACCGCAGTCGACGTCGGACGGGACGGCTGGGCACAGTTCGGGCACGTCGCGATGCGCGACTACCGCTGGGGTGTGTTCCTCGCCGAGCCGAAGCCCGACCGCCGTATCGCGTTCGGCGCGCACCGCGGCGAGCCCGCCTGGCAGCAGGTGCCCGGCGAGTACCGGGCCGATCTGCAGCGCCTCATCGTCATCCAGGGTGACACCGAACCGGCCAGCGTCGAGCAGCAGCGCAACCTCGGTGCGACCGCGCCCAGCCTCTACGACCTGCGCAATCTCTTCCAGGTGAACGTGGAGGAGGGCCGGCATCTGTGGGCGATGGTGTATCTGCTGCACGCCTACTTCGGCCGTGAGGGGCGCGAGGAGGCCGAGGAGCTGCTGCATCGCAACTCCGGCAGCGAAGAATCGCCGCGCATCCTGGGCGCGTTCAACGAGGAGACGCCCGACTGGCTGTCCTTCTTCATGTTCACGTACTTCACCGACCGCGACGGCAAGTACCAGCTGGGCACGCTCAAGGAGTCGGCCTTCGACCCGCTGTCGCGCACGTGCGAGTTCATGCTGAAGGAAGAGGCGCACCACATGTTCGTCGGCACCACCGGCATCGACCGGGTGGTGCTGCGCACGGCCGAGCTGATGCGCGAGCATGACACCGAGGACTTGACCGGCTGCGGCGGCATCCCGCTGGACGTGATCCAGAAGTACATCAACTTCCACTACTCGGTCTCGCTCGACCTGTTCGGCTCGGAGACGTCGACGAACGTCGCCAACTACTACACCTCGGGGCTCAAGGGCCGCTGGGGCGAGGAGCGCCGCAAGGACGACCACGCCCTGGCCGACGACTCGTTCCTGGTCGACGCACTGGTCGAGGGCGCGATCGGGCAGCGGGAGGTCGCGGCGCTCGTGGGCCTCAACACCGATCTGCGCCGCGAGTACATCCGCGACTGCCACAGCGGCCTGAACCGCTGGAACCGCCTCCTTGAAGAGGCCGGGATCGACCAGCGGCTGTACCTGCCGCACATCGCGTTCAACCGGCAGGTCGGCGCCTTCGCCGCGATCCAGACGGCGCCCGACGGGGCGCTCCTCACCCCCGACGCGTGGGAGGACGCCAAGGGCGCCTGGCTGCCGACCGAGGTGGACAAGACGTACATCCGCTCGCTGATGCGGCCCGTGCACGAGCCCGGCCGGATCGCCTCCTGGATCGCCCCGCCGCGCCAGGGCATCAACGGCAAGCCGTTCGACTACGAGTACGTGCACCTGACCTGAGGACGCCCGAGGCCGACGACCGGGGAGTCGACGATGAGCGAACCCTTCAACGCGTGCCGCTATCTGCTCGACCGCCGGATCGACCACGGGGACGGCGCCCGCCTCGCACTGACCGGCCCCGCGGGCGAGTTCACCTACGCCGAGCTGCACGACCGGGTGTGCCGCACGGCGACCGGCCTGCGCGCGATCGGCCTGCGGCCCGAGCAGCGCGTGATGCTGTTCATGGCCGACTCCCCCGACTTCGTCACCGTCTTCCTCGCCGCGCTGCGGGTCGGTGCGATACCGGTGCCGGTGTCGACCATGCTGCACGCGGGTGACCTCGCCGAGCTGCTGCGGGACGCACGGGCGGCGTTCCTGGCCGTCGGCTCCTCGTACGCGGCGGTGGCCGACAAGGCGGTGCCGGACGCTCCGGAGCTGCGAGGGCTGCTCGCCGGGGCCGATGTCACGTTCACGGGCAGCCTTCCGGTGCACCGGCTGCGGGAGTTGGCCGCGGCGGCCCCGGACACCGACGTATACGCGACCACGGCCGACTCCCCCGGCTTCTGGCTCTACACCTCCGGCACCACCGGCTCACCCAAGGCCGCGATGCACCGGCACGGCGCCGTCGCCGAGGTCTGCGAGACGTACGCGAGCCAGGTCCTCGGCATCAGGACCGGCGACCGCTGCCTGTCGGCGGCCAAGGCGTTCTTCGCGTACGGCCTCGGCAACTCGCTGCTGTTCCCGCTCGCGGTGGGGGCGACGACCGTGCTCGAACCGGAGCCCTCGCGCCCGGAGTTGCTGGCCGCGCGGGCCCGGGAGTTCGGCGCGACGCTGTTCTTCGCAGGGCCGACGTTCTTCGCCAACATGCTCCGCGCCGACCTCCCCGGCGACGCACTCGCGGGCGTCAGACTCGCGGCCTCCGCGGGCGAGCCGCTGCCCGCCGCGCTCCAGCACCGCTGGAGCGAACGCTTCGGCGTCGACATCATCGACGGCATCGGCATGACCGAGACGCTGCACATCTTCCTGTCGAACGCCCCGGGCGCGATCCGCCCCGGCACGACGGGCCGCCCGGTACCCGGCTACGAGCTGCGCGTCCTCGACGAGGAGGACCGCGAGACACCGGCCGGCACACCGGGCACCCTGCACGTGCGCGGCCGCTCCGTCGCCACCGGCTACTGGTCGCGCTACGACGACTCCCGCCAGGTGTTCCGCGGCGAGTGGCTGCGCACCGGAGACACCTACGTACGCGACGAGGACGGCTACTTCACGTGTCTCGGCCGCACCGGGGACATGCTCAAGGCCGGTGGCATCTGGGTGTCCCCCGCCGAGGTCGAGGCGCGCCTGCTGGAACACCCCGCCGTCGCACAGGCTGCGGTGGTCGCGGCGACGGACACGGACGGGCTTGAAAAGCCGGTCGCGTACGTCGTCACGTCACCGGGGCAGGACGTCACCGCCGGCGAACTCATCGCGTACTGCCGCACCGGGCTGCCCTCGTTCAAGCGGCCCCGGCACGTGCTGTTCACCGAGGCGCTGCCGACGACCGCCACCGGCAAGATCCGCCGCGTGGAGCTACGGGCCCGCGCGGCCGGAGATGTGACCGCTTCCCGAGAACAGTACGAGGAGACCTGATGCTGGACGGCCACCCGCTGATCGACGTCCACCTCCACCCGGCGCGCCTTTCCACGCTGAAGCCCACGTACGAGGAGTGGACGCAGGGCGTCGCCGACCACGATCTCCTCGCCCGCATCTACGACGGCGACACGGTGAGCCCCGAGGCGTTCCACCGCCATCTCGTCTCGGAGGGCGTCGACATCGCGCTGCTGCTGTCGGAGTACAGCCCGCGGGCGACCGGTGTGCAGCCGGTGGAGGACCTGCTTCCGATCACGGCCTACGACCCGTCGAGGGCCAAGGCGATCGCCAACATCAACCCGCACCTGCACTACCCCATCGAGGAGGAGCTCCAGCGCCAGCTCGACCTGGGCGCGGTCGCCTGCAAGCTGCATCCCGTGCACGCGGGCGTCGCCGCCAACGACCGGCGCCTCTACCCCGCGTACGAGCTCTGCCAGTCGGCCGGCATCCCGCTCGTCGTGCACTGCGGCACGAGCACGTTCCCCGGCGCCCTCAACAAGTACGCCGACCCGCTGTTCCTGGACGACGTGCTGCGTGACTTCCGGCGGCTCGACGTGGCGCTCGCGCACGGCGGGCGCGGCTGGTGGTACGACGCGGCGGCCTTCATGGCGCTGTCCAACGAGCACGTGTGGATCGAACTCTCGGGCCTCCCGCCGTCCCGCCTGCGCACGTACTACGCCAAGCACGACTGGTCCCGCCTCACCCGCCGCATGATCTTCGGCACCGACTGGCCGGGGGTGCCGGGCATCGCGAAGAACGCCCGCGCGGTGGCGGCCCTGTGCCCGGACGAGACGACCACGGGTCTGGTCCTGGCGGGGAACGCGGCGCAGGTGTACCGGCTCAAGCCGGCGGCGTGACCGGGGCGGTCAGCCGGTCCCACTCCGCCTGCGCGTCCGCGTGCCAGCGCTCGTGCAGCTCGGTGAAGAGGTTCGCGGAGCGGGCGCCGATCCAGTGCGGGGGCAGCAACTCCAGGGGTAGTTGCGGGTCGAGGGCCGGGAAGCGGCGCCATGCGTCGACGAGCCGGACCTGCGCGAGGAGGGTGTCCGTACCGGGTTCGGCCCGCATGCCGGCGAAGGCGCGGACGAACTCCTCGTACTCCGTGGCCAGATCGCCGAGCCGCCACGCCTGTTCCACCATGTCCCGCTCGGACCCGATCCCCGCGAAGGGCCCGCAGAACGAGGACACTTCCGGACCGAGCCCCAGCTCCTCCACGACCTGCTTGGCCTCCGCCTCGCGTGAGGTGTGCGGGCCCACCCAGAGCCCCGGCGCGGGGCTGCCGAGGCCCACCCACGTCAGGCGGGTGCGCAGCCGGTGGCGCAGTTCACGCCTGCTCTCCGGGACGCTCACAAGGAGCACCAGCCAGCGGCCGTCCCAGCGTGCCCGCGCCCGCCCGAAGGAGTAGATGCGCTCCGCGCCCTCGCCCAGCACCGTCCTGCCGTGCTCGGTCAGCACCCAGCGCACCCGCCGCCCGGACCGCTCGGCGGTGACGAGGCCGCTCGCCGACAGCCGGTTCAGCGCCTGGCGGGCCGCCTTCTCCTCGACGCCGAGGCCGTCCATCACGTGCAACAGCGCCGAGGTCCAGACGGGGGCGTCCCGTGGCAGTACGTACTCACCGAGCACGGTGAGCAGGAGGGAGCGCGCACTCCCCGATCCGGTCGGCCTGGTCAATCCGGGCTCCTCCACTGGGCGTTGCCCCAGGGTAGCCGACTCCTGCTACATGCCGATGGCGTGGCACCACACTTTCGTAGAGTGTCGAGGAACCCTCAACGCTTGACGCCGACACCCGCGAAGTGGGTGACCTCGACGTCCCCGTCCGCGGGCTCGGGGCGCCACCGGGAGCAGGAGACGATGCCCGGAGGGAGCAGTTCCACGCCGCTGAAGATGCGCCCGAGGTCCTCACGGTTGCGCAGTGTCATGGGCGCCGAGCCCTGGCTGTTCCAGTGCTCGACCGCCGCCACCATGGCCTCGCCGTCGACCTCGGTGGTGGGGTGCGAGACGACGAGGTGGCTGCCGGGTGCGGCGGCGTCGAGGAGGCGGCGCACGATGTCGACCGCCTCGTCGGTGTCCATGACGAAGTTGAGGACGCCGAGCATGGTGATCGCGATCGGCTGGTCCAGGTCCAGGGTGGCCGCGGCGCCCCGCAGGATCGCCTCCGGGTCCCGCGCGTCCGCCTCGATGTAGTCCGTGGCCCCCTCGGGCGCGCTGGTGAGCAGGGCCTGAGCGTGGTCGAGGACGACCGGGTCCTTGTCGACGTAGACGATCCGGCAGCTCGGGTCGACGCCCTGCGCGACCTCGTGGGTGTTGTTCGCGACCGGCAGTCCGGTGCCGATGTCCAGGAACTGCCGGATTCCGGCCTCGCCGGCCAGGTAGCGCACGGCGCGGGCCAGGAAGCGCCGGTCGGCGACGGCCGAGCGGGGCAGCTCCGGCACGAAGGCCAGGACCTGCCCGCCGACCTCGGCGTCGACCTCGTAGTGGTCCTTGCCGCCCAGCCAGTAGTTCCAGATCCGGGCGGAGTGGGAGACGTCCGTCCGCAGCGGGTCGGCGGCGGGGTCGCGGGGCGCGGAGTCGGGCATGCCGGCAGGCTCCTTCGAACAGTGCGAATCGGGGCGAGGACCAACCTAGGGCCTGATCCAAACGACAGGCCCTAGGCACAGTCGATCAACTTCGTTGACTTTTACCGAGGTTGCTCCCGGCCCAGGGTCTGCCGTTCGGGACAGACCCTGGGCGCCCCGTCGCTCGGCTCAGCGCCGCCCCTTGAGCCTCTCCACGCCCGCGACGCCGACCGCGGCGAGGCCGATCTGCATGGCGAGTTCGATCCAGTCGATGCCGTCGGTCTCGGCGACGTCGAACGCGCCGGCGAGGCCGGTTCCGATGAGCGCCGCGGCGATGCCGACCAGCAGCGTCCACAGGATGCCGATGCGTTGGCGGCCCGGAATGGCCAGCCGGCCCAGCACACCGATCACGATGCCGATGACGATCGCGGTGAAGATGCCGGAGATCTCCATGCCTGTCTTCCTCCCCTTGATCCGACACTTCGACGTTTCGACACAGCTGTCGAATGTCGATTTACGTGTTCCCCGACATGGGGGACGCAGTCCCCTCGGCGACGGTTGAGCGCTAGGCGGCCGCCTGCGGGTGAGTGAGGCGGGCCAGCAGGTCGTCGAGGGCGACGAGGCCGGTCAGCCGGCCGGTGTCGTCGCGGACGACGGCGAGCGAGGCCCGGCGGTGGCGGAGTTGTTCGATGGCCTGGCCGACCGTGTCAGTGGCCAGCAACTCCGGTACCGGGCGCGCCAGTTCGCCCGCGGTGGTGGCGCGCCCCCGACTGCGGGCGATCAGCGCGTCGCGGGCGTGCACGGAGCCGACGACCCGGTCCCCCACGCGGACGAGGAGGCGGCTGCGGTCGCGCGCCGCCGCCGTGGCGAGGATCGCGTCGAGGTCCGCGTCCGCGGGGACGGAGGTGATCCGCGCGGCCGGGGTCTGGAGTTCGCCGACGGGGGTGAGCGGTTCGACCAGGGAGCTGGTGATCAGCTCCGAGTCGTCCTTGCTGATCAGGCCGAGCCGCTCGGACTCCACGACGAGGTGCGTGAGCTGCTCCCGGTTGTGGACCTCGGCGAGTTCGTCGCGCGGGGTGACACGGCACATCCGTACCAGCGCGTTGCTCACCATGTTGAGGACGCTGATCAGCGGGCGGACCACCTTGACCACGGCGCGGAACGGCGGGGCCAGCAGCATCGCCGAGCGCTCGGGATGGGCGATCGCCCAGGACTTGGGCGCCATCTCGCCGACGACCATGTGCAGGAACACCACGACGATCATCGCGAAGGCGAAGGAGACGCCGTAGCTGAGGCCGCTGGGCAGGCCCCAGCCGTGCAGCAGCGGGTCCAGCTCGTGCGAGATGGCGGGCTTGGAGATCGAGCCGAGTCCCAACGTGCAGATGGTGATGCCGAGTTGGGCGCCCGCGAGCATCAGCGACAGTTCCCGCATGCCGGCGAGCGCCGCCTTGGCGCCGCGGGCGCCGGACGCGACCGCTTGCTCCATGCGATGCCGTTTGGCGGCGACCAGCGCGAACTCGGCGGCCACGAAGAAACCGCTGCCGATCAGCAGCAGGACCGTGATGAAGAGGGCCATGGGGAAGCTCATGGGCGCGGCTCCTCCTCGGTGTCGGCAGCGGCGGACTCGCGGGCCAGGTGGACGAGTTCGGGTACGTGGCGGTCGAGGGTGCGGACGTCGATGACGGCGTGCTCGCCTTCGCCGGCCAGGTCGATCGTGACCCGGTCGCCGATGGCGGGGAAGCGGCCGAGGCGGTCCACGATCAGGCCCGCCACGGTGTCGTAGCCCTCCTCCTCGGGCAGCTCGACGCCCGTGGCCTCGGCGATCTCGTCGATGCGGCGGCCCGCGTCGATCACCCAGCCCGTGCCGTCCGGGTCCTGGACAGCCAGTTGTGTCTCGCGGTCGGTCTCGTCGGCGATGTCACCGACCAGCTCCTCGGCGATGTCCTCGTACGTGACGACTCCCGCCACGCCGCCGTGCTCGTCGAGGACGACCGCGAACTCGTCGTCGGCCTCCCGCATCCGGTCGACCGCGGCGGGGAGCTGGAGCATGTCCGGCAGCAGAAGGGGCCGGCGGGCCAGGGTCCCCGCCGGGGTGCTCGCGTACGCGGACTGCTGGAGCCGCATCAGTTCGCGCACGCCGAGGACGCCGGTGACGTCGTCGGGGTGGTCGCCCATGACCGGGTAGTTCGAGTGGCCGTGCTTGGCGATCAGCTCGATCGCGTCGTCGGCCGTGGCCTCCTTGCGGACGAAGACCGCGTCGGCGCGCGGCACCATCACCTGGTCCAGGGTCCGCTCGTTGAACTCCAGGGCGTGGTCGAGGAGGGTGGCGGTCTCGCGGGGCAGCTCGCCCTGCTGATGTGACTCGCCGATGAGATGACTCAGTTCCTCCAGGGTGGCGCCGTGGTGGAGTTCCTCGACGGGTTCGATGCCGACCTTGCGCAGCAGTTTGTTCGCGGCGCTGTCGAAGAGGTGCACGACGGGGCCGACGACCTTCAGGTAGCCGAGTGTGGACCCGGCGAGGGACTTGGCCAGGCGTTCGGGGACGGCGAGGGCGAGGTTCTTCGGGGCCAGCTCGCCCAGCACCATCTGGACGACCGTGGCCAGGACGAAGGCCAGGACCACCGAGATGCCGGTCACCGCGGCGGCCGGGATGCCGATGCCGTCCAGGGCCGGGCGCAGCAGGGCCGAGACGGACGGCTCGGCGAGGAAGCCGACGACCAGGCCGGTGACCGTGATGCCGAGCTGGGCGCCGGACAGCATGAAGGACAGCCGCTCGAGGACCTTGAGGGCCTTGGCCGCTCTCTTGTCCCCCGCCTCGGCGTCGCGGGCGAGCGCGAGACGGTCCGCCGCGACGTACGCGAATTCCTGGGCCACGAAGTAGCCGGTCCCGGCGGTCAGTACAAGGACCGCGAGGAGGCCGAGCACGGCACTCAGCACCTGCCACCACCTCGCCGCGTGCCGTGCTCATCGATCAAGGGGCGGGGTGGTCGGGGACTGTGCCCCGCTGGGTCCGTCGGTCTGGCGGACAACCGGCTACTCCTTCGAATTTTACTTTCCATTTGCCTTCGCTACGACAACGCCCGGCCCGGCGCCGGCGTTCCCGACCACTCTCCGACGGGCCCGTACGCGGCGCCACCGCACCTCCTGCCGGGCACTCGGGGGCGAACAGGGATGATGGACCGGCCCGTACACCCAGCCACCAGGAGGAGCCGGTGACGACGTCCCGCCACAGGACCCCACGACGCGCCCAGGGCGAGCTGGAGGCGCAGGTCCTGGCCGCGCTGCGCACGGCCGAGGCCCCGGTGAGCGCCGGGTGGGTGCGCGACCGGATGGGCGGCGACCTCGCGTACACCACCGTGGTGACGATCCTGGCGCGGTTGCAGGCCAAGGACGCGGTCACCCGGCGGCGCGAGGGGCGCTCGTTCGTGTGGACGCCCGTGGCCGACGAGGCCGGGCTCGCCGCGTTCAAGATGCGCAAGGTGCTGGACGCCGAGGCGGACCGGGAGGCGGTCCTGGCCAGCTTCGTCACCTCGCTGCCCGAGGGCGACGAGCGGCTGCTGCGGGATCTGCTGCGGCGCGCTGAAGCGGACACGGACGCAGGCTCGGGAGCAGCCCCGGCGGTCGGCGACGAGGAAGGAACGGGCTGAGCCGTGGGCATCTTCGTCTTTCTGCCGCTGGTGCTGCCACTGACGGCCTGGCCGGTGGCCCGGCTCGCCGCGCACCGGCTGCATCCGCGCACCGCGACCCGACTCCTGACCTGCGTGGCCGCCGTAATGGCGGTCTGCAGCACGGTGTGCCTCGCCCTGTTGATGGTCGTCGGCACCGCGCAGCTGCCGGGCAATCCGCTGCCGGACGGCTGGTCGGATCCCGAGGTGCGGGCCGCCGTGCCGCAGGACGAGATCGCGGGCAAGGCTGCCATTCCGGCGCTGCTCGCCGTCGTCGCGGCCTGCACCCGCACGCTCTGGCGCCACTTCACGCTGCGCCGCCGCGCCCACGCCGCGCTCGCGGGCCTGCCCGCCACCCAGGTCGCGGTGCTGCCCGACCCCCAGGCGTACGCCTATGCGCTGCCCGGTGGTGGTCGCGGCCGGATCGTCGTCAGCACCTCGCTGCTCGATCGGCTCGCGCCCGCGGAGCGGCGGGCCCTGTTCGCCCACGAGCGGGCCCATCTGACGGCCCGGCACCACCGTCAACTCCTGACCGTGCGCCTGGCCGCCCGCGCCAATCCCTTTCTGCGTCCGCTGAGTTCGGCCGTCGCGTACACGGCCGAGCGGTGGGCCGACGAGGAGGCGGCCGCGCTGGTGGGTGACCGCAAGGTGGTCGCCCGCGCCATCGGCAAGGCGGCCCTGTCCGCGGGCGGGCCGCGCGAGCCGCTCTTCGCGGCGTTCGCCGCTCCCGGCCCGCTGCCCCGCCGCGTCGCCGCACTGCTCGCGCCGCCGCCCACCGTCCAGGGCCGGGCCACGGCGTTCACGTCGGTGGGGCTCGCCACGTGGACGGCGGGATTCGGCGCGGCGGCGTCCGCCATGTCGTCCGCCAACTCCGCACTCACCCTGGCGGCCACGCTCCACGCGGCCACACCGCTCTGACATCGAGGGACCCGGCGCCGGCGACTAGAGGTCGAACTCGGTCGGCGCCAGGCCGAGCATCTGGCACGCCTCGCGCACGACGCCCCGCTCGGTCGGGTCGAAGTCGCCGTCCGCACCGCCGATGACGATGCCGATCTGGATCACGGCGCGCGCCTCTGCCTCCTTCTTCTTCGCCTTGGCGACCTCCTGCAACACGCTGACCTTGCCGAAGTCGAAGTCGGCCGTCAGCTTGTCGAGGTTCGCCTCGAAGCGCTTCTGAAGGTCCGTTGCGTCGAAGTTCTGCAGCACCTCGTTGCTCATGATGAGCTGCGCGACGCGGCGGCGCTCCGAGGCGTCGATGGTGCCGTCGGCCGCGGCCACCAGCGCGCACATCGCCATGGAGGCGTCCCGGAACGCCCCGGACTTCAGGTCGTTCTTCTTCGCCACCAACTGCGTCTGCATCGTCGACGCGGATTCCTTGATGCGGTCCCACAGGGCCACGGGCACTCCTCGGATTGAGATCTCGTACGTGCGCTGTTCGCGCGCCCATACTTCTACAGCACTGTAGAAACTGGCGAAGACCCGGGAAAGTTCCGCCCCACCCCTATACTTCTACACGCCTGTAGAACATCTCCTACGCCCACAAGGGAGTTCACGCCTCGATGGTGTTCAAACGACTGCTCGGCTCGCTCGGCGTGGGCGGGCCCACCGTCGACACGGTCCTCCCCGACTGGACCACCGCCCCTGGCGGCACCGTCTCCGGCCGGGTCCATCTCAAGGGCGGCAGCGGCGACTTCGAGATCGAGCACATCACCCTGGAGCTCGTCGCCCAGGTCGAGGCGGAGCACGACGACGGCGAGAGCCACGGCGTCGTGGCCTTCGACCGGTTCGTGGTCGGCGGCGGCTTCCGGCTCGTCGCGGGCGCCGAGCACAGCGTGCCGTTCACGGTGACGCTGCCGTGGGAGACGCCGATCACCGAGCTGTACGGGCAGCCGCTCGGCATCGCCCTCGGCGTACGCACCGAACTCTCGGTGGCCGGTGCCAAGGACAAGGGTGACCTCGACCAGCTCGCGGTCGGACCGCTCGCCGTACAGGAGGCGATCCTCGAAGCGTTCGGGCAGCTCGGCTTCGGCTTCACGTCCGCGGACCTGGAGTACGGGCACATCGGCGGCACCGGGCAGCAGCTCCCCTTCTACCAGGAGATCGAGCTGTCGCCTTACCCGCAGTACGCGCACGCCGTCAAGGAGATCGAGCTGACCTTCCTCGCCACGCCGGACGGCACGGAGGTGGTCCTGGAGGCCGACAAACGCGGCGGCCCCTTCTCCGGCGGCCACGACGCGCTCACCCGCTTCACCGTGGCGCACGCCGACGCGGGACGCCAGGACTGGAACGCGGTCGTCGACGGCTGGGTACGGGAGTTGGTCGAGCACCACTCGGCCTACGACACCCACGCCTCGTACGACGCCTCGTACGGGCATGATGGTGGGCACCGCTCCGGGCCGGGTGTGGGCACGGCCGTGGCGGTCGGCGCCGCCGGGCTCGCGGTCGGTGTGGTCGGCGGCATGGTCGCCGCCGAAGTCGTCGACGAGGTCGGGGACTTCTTCGAGGACGAGGACGAGAGCGACGACGAGGGCGGCGAGGACTGACCATGTTCGGACTGAGTGAGATTGCCATCGTCCTGATCGTGATCGCCGTCGTGGTCGGCGTGAAGAAGCTGCCCGAACTGACCCGCAGCGCGGGCAAGTCGGCCCGCATCCTCAAGGCCGAGGCGCGGGCCGTGAAGGAGCAGGACGACCCGGCGGGCGACCGTCCCCGGAATCCGCCGCGCGTCATCCAGGGCGAGACGGTGACTCCGCCCCAGCGCGAACCGGGACAGGAGTCACCCAACTCGTAGCCCGCCTCAGGGAGTCGGCTGGAGCTTCTCGAAGAAGAACTCGTGCTTCAGGTACGACGTGTCGTACTCGTGGCCCGGATACGGCGGGAGCAGCTGCGCGGCCTGGAAGAGGCGCCAGCCGTCGAGGAGGGCTTCGAGGCCCGTCTCGTACGGCGGCTCGTCGCTGTCGCCCGTGGTGTGGTCGGTGGTCCCGGTGCCGTCGTAGCGGGCCCAGCCGACCACCTTCGCGTCGAGCGCCGAGTTGGCGAGGTAGAGGACGAGTACCTGCTGTCTCATGCGTGGCTCCCGATGGTGGGACGGTTGGAGACCCGGGTCACCCAGTGGTCGAGGTCGAAGGTGTCGTCGCCGGTCAGCGCGCGCCACAGCCGGATCCGGTTGTGGATCTCCAGGCGGCCGGTGGCGGGCTCGTACCAGGGGAAGACGTGGCGGAGTTCGTCGCCGACCGCAGGGTCGTCGAGGTCGGAGGTGTCCCAGAGGCGCACCTGCGGCACGGTCGGATTGAACCGGATCTTGAACATGTAGCGCCGGATGTCACTGTCGTTGCGGCGCCCGCCGTGCCAGATGCCGTGGTGCATCAGCAGGACGGTGCCGGCCGGGCAGGTCAGCCGGTTCTGGCCGCGCAGGTTCTGGTAGCGGCCGGTGTCGGTCTCGTTGGTGTGCCGCAGATGGCTGCCCGGCACGCTCAGGGTGCCGCCCATGTCGAGCGTCACGTCCTGCGGGTAGTACATGAGTTGGACATCGAAGGCGTCCGGCCTCACATCGATGATCGCGTCTCCGTGCAGCGGCTGCGCGGTGCCGTCACGGGCCTCGCGCACATGCACGGCGTGATGGTCGACGGTCGGATCGGGTCCGACCAGACTCTCCAACGCCCCTGCCACAACAGGCAGTTCGAGGAGCCGTCGGGCGAAGGAGCCGTCGGGGTAGGCCTTCGGGACGGGGGTGCCGTACGGCGCGGCCGGGATCCCGGCCTCGAACACGTCGACGGCCTGGTCGTTCAGCTCCGGTGGGACGACCGCGTCGAGGCGGAGCGAACCGTGGGCGACGAAGCGCGCCATCTGTACGGAGCTCAGCAGCTGCTCACTGGTTGGCATGAGGCAAACGTAGGCAGCCGATGTCCGTTCGTCGTGGGCCCTATCGGGCCTCTACTGGTAATTTTCCGGCATGGCCGAGAGCGTCGCGTTGCAGTTGGACCAGCCGCCCGAGGTGGTCAGCGCGGGCGTCGGCGTCCACGGCGGGCAGGCGCTGCGCGAGTCCTTCCGACTGCCCGACCTGTGGCAACTTCATCTCTACAGCTACGCAGGCGAGTTGACGGTCGACGGCCTGCGCCATCCGATCCGGCCGGGACACATCAGCCTGATCCGGCCGGACACCGAGGCCCATTTCCGTTACGCGTCGCGGCGCAGCGAGCATCTGTACGCGCATTTCCGGCTGCCGGGCCGTGATCCGCAGGGGCTGCGCCGGGTGCCGGTCATGCAGGACGCGGGCGCGCAGGCGGCGCTGCTCGGAACGCTGCTCGGAACGCTGCTCGGGAGCGCGGTGGCGGCCATGCCGCTGTCGCGGGCCCGGGCCTCCGCCGAGGTGTGGACGGTGCTGTGGCACACCACCCAACTGGGCCCGCCCGAAAGGACCGGCCGCCCCCATCCGGCGCTCGCGGCGGCGACGGAGTACATCGAGCGGTCCCTCGCCACGCCGCTCACGGTGCCGGGGATCGCCGCCGCGGCGGGCGTCTCCCCCGGCCATCTGACCCGCCTTTTCCGCGCCGACACGGGAGACACCGTGGTGGCCTGGATCCGCAGACGCCGGATGGAGCGCGCCCGGCACCTGCTGCAGTCCTCCACACTCGCGATCACCGCGGTCGCCGCCACGGTGGGCATCCCGGACCTGCAAGCATTCAACAAGGCCTGCCGCAGGGAGCTGGGCGCGTCGCCGCGGGAGGTGCGGGGGCGGCGGGTGGTGTGAGCGGCGTCGGACCGCCCCGGTGACACCCTGGCCGCACCCGCGCGGCCGACGAGGCTAGGGCGTCACCGGGCGCGCAGGTGCGCCGCCCCGAACCGGTGCTTGGTCATGCCGAGGCGTTCATACGTGGCGATGGCCGGCGCGTTGCCGGTGAGCACCATGAGCGCGGCGCGGCCGTAGCGGCTTACAAGGTCGTCCAGGACGTAGCCGGACACGGCCCGGGCCAGACCACGGCCACGGGCGGCGGGGTGGGTGAACACACCACCCATGAACCCGCACCCGGCCGCGGACCACGCGTCCGCCGCGACCGTCAGCGGCTCCGCCCCGACGCTGCCGTCCTCGCTGCCGGCCTCCTCGCCCACGACGCCGACGACTCCGGCCCAGCGGCGCACGCCCGCGCGCCCCGGCTGCGCGTAGGAGTCGGGGAAGTAGCGATCGAAAAGGGACGCCGCCTCCTTCTCCTCACGCGAGTCCAGCCACCGGACGCCCGCGGTGGCGGCGCCGGAAGGCGACGTGGTCTCCATCCAGAAGAACTGGTGGACGGGCACCAACCCGGGCAACCGCCGCACCAACTCATCGATCAAGTCCGCCTCCCCCAGGAGACGGTAGGACGGGCCCACCTCCTCAAGGACCCGCCGCACCAGGACGGCGGCGTCGGCGCTGTCGCCCTGGACCATGAGCCGGTCCTGCTGCTGGTTCGGACTGGCCACCGCCCACGCTTCGCCGTGTCGCCAGGCCCGCACCCCCGGCCCCGGGCTCTCGCCGTCCTGCCCCTGGGCGGCCCACATCAACTGCCCGTGCCCGGCCGCGGCCTGCTCGATCTCACTGAGTCTCGCAAGTTCCTCCATGCGACGTGTTTACCAGTCGCCCCTGGAACCGCGTGCCTGGACCCCCACGGCGGACCTGCTACCCGGCTGTCTCAACGCGTTCGCGGGTGGGGCGCAGGACGGCCACCACGGGCCGCCCGGTGACGAGTCGGCCGTCCTCGACGAAGCCCTCCTCGCGCCCGGTCAGCGCCTGGATCAGGTGTCCGCGCCAGGTGTGCAGCAGGTCCTCCGCCGCCGGGTCGTCCACCAGGTTGTGCTGTTCGTGCGGGTCGGCGGCGAGGTCGAAGAGCTGCTCGTGCCCGTCGCCCGACATCCACAGGTACTTGGTGCGTCCGTCGGTCACCCACTGCAGTGACTGTCCGAGCAGTACGTGCTCGCCGTGCAGCAACGGCCGCCAGTCGTCCGGCTGTTCGCCGCGCAGCAGCGGCACGAGGCTGCGTCCGTCGCACGTGTCGGGGACCGGCAGTCCGGCCAGGTCGAGGAGGGTCGGCATGATGTCGCGCAGCTCGACCACCTCGTCGGCGACGTTTCCGGCCGCGTACCCCTCGGGCAGTCCGCCGAAGAGCAGGGGGACGCGGGCCGAGCCCTCGTAGCCGAATCCCTTGCGGAACAGGTGGTGTTCGCCGAGCATCTCGCCGTGGTCCGAGGTGAAGGCGATGACCGTGTTGTCGCGCAGGCCGAAGTCCTCGAGGGCCATGCGGATCCGGTGGATCTGGAGGTCGATGTGGGCCATGTGCCCGTAGTAGCCGGCCCGCGCGCGGTGCATGGTCCGGGCGTCCATGCGGCCGGCGAACGCCTCGTGGTCGCCGTCCTTTCGGTGTCCCGCGAAGTCGTCCGTCCAGTCGCCCACCACGGGCTCGTACGGCGGGAGTTGGAGGTATTCGTCGAAGGCCCACTGCGGCGGGTCGTACGGCGGGTGCGGCCGGTGGAAGGACAGGTAGAGGAAGAACGGGCGTGAGGGGTCGCGCCGGTACAGCCACTCCGTGGTCTGCGTGGCGACCCAGTTCGTCGGGTGCAAATGTTCCGGCCTGTCCCAGGGGCGCGCGACGACGGAGTTGCAGCCCGCCCCGTGGTCGCTGTACTCGGCGTCGGGGCCGACGCCGGGCTGGCGGCGCAGCCACGGCACGTAGTCGTCGAAGAAGGCGAAGTTGCGGCGTTCCTCGCGGCGGGCGTAGTGCAGGAAGCCGTCGTGCAGGACGACGTCGTCGAACCCGGCGCGGGCCCGCTCGGGCCACACGTGCATCTTGCCGATGGCCTGCGTCTGGTACCCACCGCGCCCCAACTCGCCCGCCAGGGTGGTGGGGTGAGCCGTCTCGAACGGCACCCCCTCGACGTATCCGACGCGGCCGTGGCGCTCCTGGGACTGGCCGGTGAACAGGGCGGCGCGGGCCGGGATGCAGGTGGGGGTGGCGGAGTACGCGGACGTGAAATGCGTACCGGAGGCGGCGAGTTGGTCGAGGTGTGGGGTGCGTACGTGGGGGTGGCCCGCGACGGAGAGACAGTCGCCGCGCCACTGGTCGACACAGATGAGGACGATGTTCGGTGCGGACACAGGCGTCACCTTCTCGGACTTCTCAGGGGGTCGGCACGGCGGACCACGGTCACGACCGCCCGCCGAACTCCCAGTTGTGCACCTCGATGTCGGCGTACCGGCCCGGGGCCAGGACGGCGCGGGCCGCGTCCGCGTCCGGCGCCCGGAGCAGCGCCGCCGTACCCAGCCAGGAGGCACCGTCGTCGGACAACAGCGGCCCGTAGGCGACCAGTTCGTCCCGGTCGACGGACGGGTCCGGGTCGGCCGGTACGTCGAGGCCGGTGACCGGGCCCGCGCCGAGACCGAGCACGAGGTACCGGTGCCCCTCGGTCGGGCCGCCGGGGAAGTCCCACATGCTGCGCCCCAACTCATTGCGCCAGCGCCGCAGCAGCACGTCCCGGTAGGCGCCCGCCTGGTATCCGGGCTCGTCGAAGGCGAACGCGCGAGCCGCGGCGGCGTCGGGCAGGTCGACGATGTGCACGCTCCCGGTGAGCGTCTCTCCGTCGTCGGCGAACGTCGGACCGCGGGCGATCATCTCCTTCGCGTACCCGTCCATGTAGGACCAGTGCCTCTCCGCGAGTTCATAACGCAGCGCCAGGGAGTCCTTGCGGTCACGGTGGTAGCAGAGGAATTCCATGGCCCCAGGATCCCCTTCCACCGCGGCCGGCGGCAGACCGCATGCCCGCCCGCTCCCGCACCCCGCCCACACCCCGAGAATGGCCCGTGGGTAGAGATCACCCCACCCCGCACTATTGACCGGTCAATTGGCGAATGGTTGGATCAAATCAATGGGCATTCCCAAGTATCAACTGATCCGGGCCGAGATCGAGGCCCGGATCACCTCGGGTGAATGGCAGCCCGGCTCCCGCGTACCGACGGAGGCCGAGTTGCGCGAGGAGTACGGGGTGAGCCGCGCCACCGCGCAGCGCACCCTGCACGAACTCGCCCAGGCAGGCCTCGTGGTCCGCTACCGGCGGCGCGGCACGTTCGTCGCCGAAGGGGCCCGCCAGGAGAATCTGCTGCGCTTCACCGATGTGCGGCAGACCGGGCCCGAGGTACCGGGTCCGCACATCGTCCAGTCCGCCAAGGTCGTCCCGGCGGGTGACGCCGGCGTCACCCTGCCAGGAGTGCCCGACACCGAACCCGTCAACGAGCTGCGGCGCGTCAAGTACAGCGAGGACGGTCAACCGCTCGCCGTCGAACTGTCCGCCGTGCCCTTCTCCCTCGCCCCGCACCTGCTGAGCGAGGACCTTGAACAGCTGACCGTCCTGCACTACTTCCACCGCACCGGCATCCCCGTCAGCACCTCACGGATGTACGTCGAGGCCCAGGTCCTGGACGAGACGACCGCGGCCCTGCTGGAGACCCCGCCCGGCGAGGCCGTCCTGCGGCTGCGACGTCTCACACGGCTGACCGACGGCGGGCTCGCGGAGGCCATGTGGCACATCATGCGCCCGGGGCTCACCGAGTTCTTCGTCGAGCAGTCGGTCCTTGATCTGCCGGAAACGGCGGTAGCGCCGGAGGTGCCGGGCGGGTCCTGAAACCTTCTCGTACTCGCTGGAAGGAACCCTCATGTCCACTCCCCCGCTGCGCGTCGCCGTCGTCGGTACCGGTGTCATCGGCGCCATGACGGCCTGGCACCTCGCCGCCCGAGGTGTCGAGGTGCTCGCCCTCGACGCGTACGCCCCCGGCCACGACCGCGGCGCCTCGGCCGGCGAGTCCCGGATCTTCCGTACCGCGTACAAGGAGGGCGCTTCCTACGTTCCGCTGCTGCGCCGCTCGTACGAACTGTGGCGCCGCCTCGAAAGCGAGGCCGACCGCGAGCTGCTCACCCTCTGCGGCGGGCTCACGCTCGGTCCGCCCGACCACCCTGATCTGCGCGCCGTTCAGGGCAGTGCCGCCGAACACGGCCTGGACGTCGAGGTGTTGGACGCCGCGGAGGCCGCGCGGCGTTTCCCGCAGCACCGGCTCGACGACGACGAGATCGCCGTCCTCGACCCGGGCGCCGGGGTGCTGCGCCCCGAGCCCGCCGTGCAGTCCGCGCTCACCCGCGCGCAGGAGCTGGGCGCCCAACTGCTGCCGTACCACCGGGTGGACGGGCTCGACGAACGCCCCGGCGGCGGTTGGCACATCCGCACCCAGCAGGGCACGTACGACGTCGATCACGTGGTGCTGAGCCCCGGCCCCTGGTCCGGCTCGTTCGCGCGGCTCGCGGGGCTTCCGTTGCAGGGGCGGCGCATCACCGCCGCGTGGTTCGCCGCCAAGGACGTCGCGGCACACCGGCCCGACCGGCTGCCGATCGCCATCCGGCGCCACCACGAGGCGGGCTTCTCCTGCTTCCCCGTGCTCGACGGAACCGCCGTCAAGATCGTGCCGCACCACCTGCCCTGGCACGACACAGGCGCCCCCGAGGACCTGCCCCGCAGCGCGGACGCCGAGTTCGCGCAGGCCGCGTCCGCCGCCGTGGCCCGGCTGCTGCCCGGCCTCGTCCCGCATCCCGTACGGATCGGTGTGTACGCCGAGGCGTTCAGCGCCGACGACCACGCGCTGGTCGGCCCGCTGCCCGGCGCCCGCGACGCCACGCTCCTCGCCGGGTTCTCCGGGCACGGCTTCAAACTCGCGCCGGTCTTCGGGGAGATCGCCGCTTCCCTGGTCACCGACGGGAAGTCGCCGTACGACATCTCGTTCCTCGACCCGGCGCGCTTCACGGGCTGACACCCACCACTCCCCCACTGGCACCCGCACGGCACCGCACACCCTCCTGGCTTCCCCCTGCCCTCCCGAGGAGCGTGACCCCTTGCCGCACCACTCCACCGCTCAAATAGCCGCGATCGTCGTCGCGGGTCTGGTCATCATCGCCGCCGGGGCGCTGCTCTCGGTGTACTTCGGCCGCCGCGCGAAGAACTCCGCCGACTGGCTCTCCGCGCCCGAGTCGCTGCCCCTCATCGTCGTCGTCATCACCCAGTTCGCGACCGCGGCGGGCGGTGGCGTACTGATCGCCCACGTCGGCATCGCGTACGCCTCGGGCTGGTCGGTCTTCGCGTACGAACTCTGCGTCGTGCTGGGCTTCTTCGGCCTGGCCCTGACCGCGCGCTGGCTGCGCGACCAGGGCTTCGGCACCGTCCCCGACGTCGTCACCCGGCTGTTCGGGCGCAGCCGGGTCGTCGTCGCGCTCGCCGGGGTGTGCGCGCTGGTCGTCCCGTTCGGCTGGCTGGCCACCCAATTCGTCGCGTTCTCCCAGCTGTTCGGGCAGTTGACCGGGCTCTCGCCGAGCCTGCTGATCGCCGTCATCGCCGCCGGTTCGCTGCTGTTCGTGCTGCCCGGCGGGCTGACATCGGTGGCCTGGACTGACTTCGTCTTCGGTATCTTCAAGATCGTGATGTCGCTCGTGGTCGCCGCCTACGCCGTGCATCTCGCGGGCGGCTGGAGCGGCATCACGACACATGTGCCCGAGCGGCTGTGGCAGCCGTCGGGCCTGTTCGCCGCCGGAGGCGACCAGGTGTGGCTGTGGGTGGCCGCGATCCTGCCCGGCACTCTCACCAACCAGCTCTACTACCAGCGCATCTTCGCCACCAAAAACGTCTCCGACGCCCGCCGCGGCATCATCCTCAGCGGGCTCACCATCCTCGTCGGCGGTGTCTACGCGGCGGCCATCGGCCTCTCCGTCCGCGCCCAGCACCCCGGCCTGAGCAACCCGGAGGAGGCGGCGGGCTGGCTGATCACGCAGCTGCCGCCGCTCCTCCTTGTCACCTACGGCGCGTTCCTGGTGGCCACCATCGTCTCGACGTCCGGCAGCGCGCTGCAGTCGGTCGTCACCAGCCTGGTGCGCGACCTGTACGGCAGCGTCGTGGGCGGGCGGCGCACCGACCGCCGCATGGTGACACTCTCCCGGCTCTGCACGGTCGTGGTCACCGCGATCGCCGCCGTGCTCGCCATCTCCTTCCCGACCGCGCTCACTTGGCTGGTCGCCACCTACGCGTACTCGGCCGCCGCGCTCGCCGCACCGCTCTTCCTCGGCTACGCGCTGCGCCGCAGGTTCCGGCTGACACCTGCCGCCGCCCTCTCCGCGATGGCCGCGGGCCTCGTGGGCTGCGGCGCGGCCCAGATCGCCGACACCGTCGTGCCGTACGCGGTGTACGGCATCGCCGCCTCCACTGTCGTCCTGCTCGGCTGCGCCCTGGCCTCGGGCCGCCCGTCGGCGCCCGTGCCCGCCCAGTCCTCCCCCGTCCCCGCACCGGAAGGAAGCACCTCCGTATGACCGCCCCCACCCCCCGCATCGCCGTCATCGGCGCCGGAGTCCTCGGCACCGCGACCGCCCGCTCCCTCGCCCTGCGCGGCGCCGCGGTCACCCTCTTCGAGCGCACCGGATTCGCCGCCGGAACGACCGGCACCACGTTCGCCTGGATCAACTCCCATGCCAAGAACCCGATTTCGTACCACGAGCTGAACGTGGCGGGTGTCGACGAGCACCACGCCCTGCGGGAGGCGGGCGGCCCGGCGCCGGACTGGTTCTTCCCGGCCGGGAACCTGGAGTGGGCGGCGGACGACGTGGGCGACGGGCGCCTCGCGGACGCTCTCGAACTCCTGGAGGGCCGGAACTATCCCTGGCGGTGGCTGAAGCCCGACCAGGCCCGCGAACTCGTGCCGGACCTCCGCGTCCCGGATGAGGTGCGGCGCATCGCGTACTTCCCCGAGGAGGGCTACGTGCTGCCGCACCCGCTCGTCGCCCGCCTGTGGGGCGAGGCCCGCGACCACGGCGCCGAGCTGCGCTGCCCGGCCGATGTGACCGGCATCGACGAACGCGCCTCTGACGTGCGGGTCGAACTGGCCGACGGCACCAGCGAGACCTTCGACTTCGTCGTCAGCGCGACGGGGCGGTGGAGCGAGCGGACCGCGGCGCTGACCGGGGTGTCGCTGCCCATGGCCGACACGAACGAGCCCGGCTCCGCCACGGTCGGCCTCCTCGGCTACACCTCCCCGACGGCGGCACGTCTCGACGCGGTACTCACCACGCCCCGCCTCAACGTCCGCCCGGACGGCGGCGGCCGGCTCGTCGTCCAGGGCCTCGACCTGGACAAGGACGCCGACCCGGCCGCGCCGCCGCCGGTGGACGGCCCGCACGCCGCCCAACTCCTCGCCCGGCTGGCCGACTTGCTGCACGGCACCGAGGGCGCCCGCCTCGAATCGTTCCGCGTCGGCCAACGCGCCCTCCCCGCGGACGGCCTCACGGTGGCGGGCCGGCTGCGCCCGGACGGCAGGGTCTACGCGCTGGCGACGCACAGCGGCATCACCCTGGGGCCGCTGCTCGGACGCCTCGCGGCGCACGAGCTGCTGACCGGCGAACGGGACCCCCTGCTGGCCGACTTCACCCCGGACCGCCTCACGGGCGCGGCACCCGACTCCTTCGGCGAGCTGGAGCGTCCGCGCTTCGCGGGCCAGCAGTGACCCGAGCTACTCAGCGTCCGCATGTCACGGCCCGACAGTGACCCGGGCTATTCCGTGAGCGAAGGCCCCATGTACTGCTCCGCGAAGGACCGTACGTACGCGGGGTCGTCGCGCAGCCGCTGCCACCGGGCGCGCCGCAGCCGTTCGCGGTAGGCGGAGCCCGGGGTGCCGGGCTCGTCGGCGTGCAGGAGTTCCAGCATGGTGTGGCTGAACTCCTGCACCTGCCACACGTCGGCAAGGCGCCGCCGGGAGTACGCGGCCAGCACCGCCTCAAGGGGCTCCTCGCCCTCGAAGTGGCTCGGAAGGGAGGCGGCGAGATCGGCGGCGTCGGCCACCGCGAGGTTCATCCCCTTGCCTCCGGAGGGCGGCACGATGTGCGCGGCGTCGCCGAGCAGCACGACGCGCCCGTGGTGCATGGGTTCCACGACCTTGGTGTGCATGTCGACGATGGCCCGGTCCAGGACGGGGCCCTCGTTGAGCGTCCAGTCCGGCAGGTCGAGCCGCGTGTGCAGCTCCTTCCAGATCCGTTCGTCCGGCCACTGCTCGACGGTGTCACCGGCGGGTATCTGGAGGTACATGCGTGTGACGTCGCGGGAGCGCAGCATGTGTCCCGCGAAGCCGTCGGGGTGCTGCGCGTACACGGTGTGCCCGGCGGACGGCGGTGCCTCGACGAGCGCGCCCAGGAGGCGGGCGTCGTGCGGGACGTCGTACCGGGTGAAGGCCGGGTCCGGCAGCGCGGCGCGGGTCGGCCCGTGCCACCCGTCGGCGCCGGCGACGAGGTCCGCGTGGATCACGGTGCCGTCGCCGCACACGACCCGCGGCGCCTCGCTCACCACGACATCGGTGACCGGGCTGCCGAGCAGCAGGGTGCCACCCTCACCGACATACGCGTCCAACAGGTCGGCCACGACGTCCTGTTGGGGGTACACATAGCTGGGCGCGTCGCCGCACCACGCCTCGTAGTCCACGGTGACCCGCTCGCCCTCGGCGTGTATCTCGCAGCGCGTGTGCGCGAGGCCCTCCGCGCGCAGCCGGTCGGACAGACCGTGCCGGTCGAGCAGTTGCACGGTCCGCCGTTCCAGGAACCCGGCCCGCGAACGCGCCAGCAACTGCTCCCGCGTGAACTTGTCGACCACCACACAGTCGACCCCACGCCGCCGCAACAACACACCGAGCGTCAGCCCGGCAGGACCGGCTCCGACAACCACCACACTCGTGTCGAGAGTACGCACCAGCTCTCACTCCTTCTGCGAGACCGGGAGGGGGGAGGCCGGCCCCGTCGCAGCACGGTACGGGAGTGATCAACACGGCTGAGCGGCAGGTCGCCCCGCCGTCCGTGGCCGGGATCACACCGCGGTGCGGCCCGCTCGCGGAATGCGCGCGGGAGGTGCAGCGGTTGCCACCGAAGATCGCCGTTTGTGCAGCGCCGCACAGCCGACCGGTTCCGATATCCCGTATGCCCGTACTTCTGAGGAGCCCCCCGTGGCCGACCCCACGTCCCGCGCCGCCGAGATACTCTCCCGTCCCGTCGCGCTGAACGGCCTGACCGTGCCGAACCGCATCGCGATGGCGCCGATGACCCGCATGTTCTCGCCGGACGGCGTTCCCGGTGAGGATGTGCGCTCGTACTACGCGCGGCGGGCCGCCGCGGGCGTCGGCCTGATCATCACCGAGGGCACCTACGTGGGCCACGACTCGGCCGGCGACAGCGACCGGGTGCCGCGGTTCCACGGTGAGGAGCAGCTGGCCGGGTGGGCGAAGGTCGCCGAGGACGTGCACGCGGCGGGCGGCACGATCGTGCCGCAGCTGTGGCACATCGGCATGGTGCGCAAGGCGGGCCAGCCGCCCTTCGCCGAGGCTCCGCCCGTCGGCCCCTCCGGTATCCGTGTCGACGGTACCGAGGGCGAGGGCAAGGAGATGACGCAGGCCGACCTGGACGACGTCATCGGTGCCTTCGCGCAGGCTGCCGCGGACGCGGAGCGGATCGGTCTCGACGGTGTCGAGGTGCACGGCGCGCACGGCTATCTGCTGGACCAGTTCCTGTGGGCGGGCACCAACCGTCGTGGCGACGCCTACGGCGGTGACGCCGTGGCCCGTACGAAGTTCGCCGCCGAGGTCGTGGCCGCGATCCGCGAGCGTGTCTCCGCCGAGTTCCCGATCATCTTCCGCTACTCGCAGTGGAAGCAGGAGGCGTACGACGCGCGGCTCGCCGAGACCCCGGAGGAGCTCAATGCGATTCTCGCCCCGCTCGCGGCGGCCGGTGTCGATGTCTTCCACGCCTCCACCCGCCGTTACTGGCGTCCGGAGTTCGACGGCTCGGACCTGAACCTCGCGGGCTGGACCAAGAAGCTCACCGGGAAGCCGACCATCACCGTCGGCTCCGTCGGTCTCGACGGCGACTTCATCCGCGGCTTCGCGGGCGAGGGTTCCCCGGTCAAGGGCATCGACGACCTTCTCGACAGCCTGGAGCGCGACGAGTTCGACATGGTCGCGGTCGGCCGCGCCCTGCTCCAGGACCCGGACTGGGCGGCGAAGGTCCTCGCCGGACGCTTCGACGAGCTGAAGGCGTACGACGCGGCGGCTCTGAAGACGCTGAGCTAGTAGACCGAAACCCGACGAAGGGGCGTCCGCCCTCCCGCCACACGGCCGGAGGGCGGACGCCCCTTCGTCATGCGCAGAGACATGCACAGCGTCGTGCACAGAGACATGCACAGCGTCATGCACAGAGCCGGCGCCCGCGCAAAGGTGAGCAACTTCTTGCAACTGCCTGGCCGGAAGTGCATGGTATCGATCATCGTTGCGCCGCATCGGCCGACGTTCGCGAACAGGGAGGGTACGACGGTGAGTCCAAGCAGGGCGGTGTGCGACTGCATCGATCCGCTGGCGGGGGTGCGTGCCACCGGCGATCCCGAACACGACGTGTTCCTCACGGGAACCGTCTTCATGGACCTGGTGTTCACCGGGCTCGCCGGCGCCCCGAAGATCGGCACCGAGAACTGGGCCCGCGGCATGGGCTCCAGCCCCGGCGGCATCGCGAACATGGCCACCGCGCTCGCCCGCCTGGGCCTGCGCACCACGCTGGCGGCCACGTTCGGCACCGATCTGTACGGCGACTACTGCTGGGAGTCGCTCGCCGACGTCGAGCGCGTCGACCTCACCCACTCGCAGCGGCTCCCCGGCTGGCACTCGCCGCTGACGGTCTCCATGGCGTACGACGGCGAGCGCACCATGGTGACGCACGAGCACCCGGCGCCCCCGCTGGAGCACACCGTGCCGCGCGCCCGCGCCGGCGTGGCCTCGCTCGAACCCGACCGCGAGGACGCCTGGCTGCGGCAGGCGCACGACCAGGGCGCCCGGATCTTCGCCGATGTCGGCTGGGACGAGTCGGGCCGCTGGGACACCGCGACGCTGACCGGCCTCCGGTACGCCCATGCCTTCCTGCCGAACGCCACCGAGGCGCTGCACTACACGCGCACCGACACTCCGCAGGATGCGGTGGCCAAGCTGGCCGATCTCGTTCCTATCGCCGTTGTCACCAAGGGGTCCGAAGGCGCCGTCGCCGTCGACTCGCTCTCCGGGGAGCACGCCGACGTCCCGAGCCTGAGCGTGGAGGCCCTCGACCCGACAGGCGCCGGGGACGTGTTCATGGCCGGGTTCGTGACCGGCACCCTCGCGGGGTGGCCGCTCGCGGACCGCCTCGCCTTCGCCAACCTCACGGCCGCCCTGTCCGTGCAGCACTTCGGTGGTTCGCTGTCCGCGCCGGGCTGGGTCGAAGTGGCTGCCTGGTGGGGCGAGTTGGCAGAGCGGGCCGCCAAGGCGGGTGACGCCGCCACCACGGAGCTCGTGCGGCGCTACGGCTTCCTGGCCGATGTCGTGCCCGCCCGGCTGCACGAGGTGGCCCGCCGCCGAGCCACACCGACCCTCGGCTTCCGGGCCGCGTAGGAGACACGGAGACACCACCATGAGCTCAAGATTCACGCGGCGGTCGGTGCTCGCGGCCGCCCTCGCCGTCGGCGCCGCGAGCTGCACACCGGGCACCGACGGTTCGGGCGCCGTGACCGGTGACACCGCACCGGGCGGCGGCAACGGCATACCCGACCCCAAAAAGGCCGGGAACGTGACGCTGCACGTGTGGGACCAGGAGGTCCGCGGCGGCACCAACGCCGAGATCGAGCAGCTCAACAAGGAGTTCCAGCACACGTACCCGAACGTCACGATCAAGCGGGTCTCGCGGAGCTTCGACGACCTCAAGACGACGCTCAAACTGGCCCTTTCCGGCAACAATCCGCCCGATGTCGTCCAGGCCAATCAGGGCTACCCGGACATGGTGGCGTTCGTCGAGGCGGGCCTGCTCACACCGCTCGACAATTACGCGGGCATCTACGAGTGGAACACCCGCTACCCGGCGACGCTCCTCAACCTCAACCGGGTCTCCGTGGCGGAGCCGGGCGCGTCCCGCCGCTTCGGCACAGGACGCCTGTACGGGATCTCCCAGACCGGCGAGTTCGTGGGCCTCTACTACAACAAGAAGGTCCTGAAGCAGGCGGGCGTCCAACCCCCGCGCACCTGGGCCGAGTTCACGGACAGCCTCGCGGAGCTGAAGAAGGCGGACGAGCTCCCGATCCAGTTCGGCAACCTCGACAAGTGGCCCGCGATCCACACCTTCGGCATGCTCCAGGACCAGCAGGGCGCCGCGCAGGCCCGCGACACCGTCCTCGGCCGCGGCGACGGCTTCGTCACGTCCCGTACGACGAAGGCGGCCACCACGCTGACCGACTGGCTGGACCGCGGCTACCTCCCCAAGGACGCCAACGGGCTCGGCTACGACGACGCCAACAAGAAGTTCATGGCCGGGCAGGGCGCGTACACGATCACCGGTACGTGGATGCTGGCCGACCTGAAGAAGCGACTCGGCGACGACCTCGGCATCATGCCCCCACCACCCGCCACCGAGGGCGGCAAGCCCGCCACCACCGGCGGTCAGGGCCTGGCATGGTCGGTCACCTCGCGCTCCGCACACCCCGAGGTCGCGGCCGCGTACCTGGACTTCATCACCAGCGAGCACGCGGCGGACGTGATGACGCGCAACGGCGTGCTGCCTGCGGTCCCCGGAAAGGCGGCGGACGCCCTCGACCCGAAGTCCCCCGACGGCCAAATGGTCGACGCTTGGCGTCAGTTGACGTCGGCGGACGGTCTGGTCCCGTACCTGGACTACGCGACGCCCACGTTCTACGACACGAGCTCGGCGGCCCTTCAGGACCTCATCGCGGGCAAGACCTCGCCGCGGAACTTCGCCCGCAAACTCCAGTCCGACTACGCCCCGTTCATCAAGAAGCAACAGGGCAAGGCCAGTTCGGGAGCGTCGGACTCGTGAAAGGCAAACCCACATCCACGAGCCGGGCCCCCGGCGAACCCCGCTCCATCGGCTACCTCTACGTCCTGCCCGCACTGGCCGTCTACGGCCTGTTCCTCCTCTACCCCTTCGGCCAGGCGGTGGGTCTCTCCTTCCTCCACTGGGACGGCCTGACCCGGGCCACGTCCGCAGGCCTGGACAACTACACGGCACTCTTCACGGACCCGACGCTTCGCGCCCCCTTCGGCCACGCACTCATCCTGCTGGTCTTCTACGCGGCGCTGCCGGTGGCCATCGGCCTGTTGCTCGCGGCGACGATGTCCCGCATCCGGGTCCGCGGCCTGACCTTCTTCCGTACGGTGCTGTTCCTGCCGCAGGTCCTGGCCATGGTCGTCGTCGGTGTGGCCTGGCGCTCGATCCTGGCGCCCGACGGCCTGCTCAACGACGTACTGCGGGGCGTCGGCCTCGACGGCCTGGCCCGCCCGTGGCTGGGCGACGACACATGGGCGCTGCCCGCCGTGGGCGTCGTCGGCACCTGGGTCATGACCGGCCTGTGCATGGTCCTCTTCCTCGCCGGAGCGCAACGCATCCCGCGCGAGCTGTACGAGGCGGCGCGGCTCGACGGAGCGGGCGCGGTACGGGAGTTCTTCGCGGTGACACTGCCCGGACTACGGGGCGAGATCTCCGTCGCCCTGACCCTCACGATCATCGCGGGCCTGCGGAACTTCGACCTGATCTACATCACCACGGGCGGCGGCCCCGGCAATGCCACCTCCGTACCGGCCTACGAGGTCTACCACCGTGCCTTCGAACTGAACGAGGTCGGCTCGGCGGCCGCCATCGGCGTGGCACTCACCGTCCTCATCTTCGCCCTGACCGTCACGGTCTCCCGTCTCGTCGAAGGGCGCCGCGCATGACCTCGCGCATCGAACGCACGGCCACGTACGCGATCCTGGCGCTCTTCGCGGTCCTGGCGCTGACCCCGGTGATCGGCATCCTCTCCACCGCCTTCTCCTCCCCGGACTCGGTGGGCGGCGGCTTCGCCCTCCCGGACACCCTCCACTGGTCCAACTTCCAACAGGCGTGGCAGCGCGGCCACTTCGGCACGTACCTCGGCAACTCGGTGCTGGTGACGGTGGTCGTGGTGACGGCCTCGACGGTGCTGTCCATCCTGGCCGCGTACGCCTTCGGCACGATGCGCTTCCGCGGCTCGACGCTGCTCTTCTACCTGTTCGTCCTGGGCCTCACGCTCCCTCAGGAGGCGCTGGTCGTCCCGCTCTACTTCGACCTCCGCTACTTCCACCTCACGGACACCTACTGGGCGCTGATCCTCCCGCAGACCGCCCAGTCCCTGGCCTTCGGTGTGTTCTGGATGCGCACGTACTTCATGAACAGCACGCGCTCGGTGATCGAGGCGGCGCGCGTCGACGGCGCGAACACCTGGACCACGCTCTGGCGCATCCTCGTCCCGATGGGCCGCCCGGCCATCACCACGCTCATCGTGATCACGTTCATGTGGACGTGGAACGAGTTCCTGATGGCCCTGGTCATGATCAGCGACGAGTCCCTCCGCACGGTCCCCCTGGGCCTCGCCTTCTTCCAGGGCCAGCAGAGCGCGGACACGACGCTGCTGGCGGCGGCGTCCGCGCTGATCGCGTTGCCGGTGGTGGTCGTGTATGTGGCGTTGCAGCGGAAGTTCATCGAGGGGATGTTGAGTGGGGCGGTGAAGGAGTAGGGGGCGCCGTGTCACACCCGCTCGACCTCGAAGCGGTCCTGCGGCTCGTCGACGAGCTGGCCGAGTCCGACGCGGACCTGGGCGTTCTTCTGGAGCGCACCGCTGGCGCCCTCGGGCGCGCCGTCGGGATCCGTACCGTGCAGGGCGAGGTCCGGACGGCGGTTCCCGACGGTCGTCCGGCCGGCGATCCGGAGCAGGCCGTTCCCGGTCGGGTGGTGACGCGCGAGCTGCCCGGCACCGGACAGATCTGGATCGACACCGCCGGCCTCCCCCTGACCGAAGCCGAGACCACGCTGCTGCTGCGGCGGCTCGGGATCGGGGCGAAGGTTGCTCTGCTGGGGCGGGTTCCGGCGGCTCGTCCGGTCGCGGACGGCGTCGCACTGCGGTCCGTTGTCGATGGTGGCGTCGACGCGTCGGAGCGGGCCCGGACGTGGCTGCGGCTCGGGTTCGGCGAGGCGTCGGTCGTGATGGTGTTCGCGCTGGCGGGGCCGCCCGGCGTGGCCGGGGCGTTCGTCGACGGGCTGCGGGGGCTTACGCCCGTCGTGCTCCACGCCCCCGTCGGCGCCGTGCAGTTGGTCGTCGCGAAGGAGCTCGATCCCGGCGATGTTCCCGGTGTGCCGGTCGGGGCCCGCGCGGCGTTCGCCGGGCCCTGTCCCGCCGCGGACGCGCCACAGGCGTGGCAACTGGCCCGGACCGCGCTGCGGTTCGCCCGGCCCAGCACGCGGGCGCGTGGGCCGTACGGCGTCGAGGAGGCCACGCTCGTCGACGCGGCACGGCTCGGCGGGTACGCGCTGCTCGCCGAGACGTTGAGCGCCGAGCAGATCGCCCCCGTGCCCGATGTGCGGCAGCTCGGCCGGCTGGTCGACGACCACGGGGACGACATGCTGGTGTGCCTCGAAGCGGTCGCCGCCACCGACTCCGTCCGCAAGGCCGCCCGCCTGCTGCACCGGCACCACAACTCGGTGGCGTACCGGGTCGAACGCGCCCAGCGCTACCTCGGCTTCAGCTTCACCGAACCGTACGGGCGCACCCGGCTCTTCCTCGCCCTGGTGCTGCGGCGGCTGCAGGAGTCCGGTGATCTGTATCGGGCGGATCCCACGGCGGGCGGGACAGATGGCTCGTCAACCGAGCCACCTGCCCAATGACGTGCGTCACACGTTCTGCCGATCCTGCTGGTGATCGACCCAACCGAGCCCGGCCATGTCGCCGGGGAGGGAGTGGTGACGCCCATGCAGCAGACGCCGAACACCGATCGGACCCCTCGGACCACTCAGTACGACGCCATCGTCATCGGAGCCGGTTTCGCCGGCATGTATCTTCTGCACCGGCTCCGCGACGATCTCGGCCTGCGGGTGCGGGTCTTTGAGCGCGGTGGCGGCGTGGGCGGCACCTGGTACTGGAACCGGTATCCGGGCGCCCGGTGCGACGTCGAGTCGATGTACTACTCGTACTCCTTCTCCGAGGAATTGCAGCAGGAGTGGGAGTGGACCGAGCGCTACCCGTCCCAGCCCGAGATCCTCCGCTACGCCGACCACGTCGCCGACCGCTTCGATCTGCGCGGGGACATCGAGTTCAACACCTCGGTGCGGGGGGCCGATTACGACGCGGGGGCCGATACCTGGACCGTGACGCTGGAGGACGGGCGAAGGGCGAGCGCGTCGTACCTCGTCACGGCCGTCGGCTGCCTGTCCGCCTCCCGTGTGCCGGACTTCGCGGGCCTCGACTCCTTCACCGGGCCCACGTTCCACACCGGCCGCTGGCCGCACGAGGGCGTCGACTTCAGCGGGCGGCACGTCGCCGTCATCGGCACGGGGTCCTCCGGCATCCAGGCCATCCCGGTGATCGCCGAGCAGGCCGCGCACGTCACCGTCTTCCAGCGCACCCCGAACTTCTCCGTACCGGCGAACAACAGGCCGCTCGAGCCCGACGAGCAGCGTCGCGTGAAGGCCGGTTACCGCGAGCTGCGCGCCGAGGCCCGCGCCTCGGCCTCCGGGGTCGTCGTGCCGCCGCCGCTCGGCAACGCGCTCGACCTCGACGAGGCCCGCCGCACCGCCGAACTCGACCAGCGCTGGGCCCACGGCGGCACGACCTTCATGGGTGCCTTCGAGGACACCTCGATCGACGAGTCCGCCAACCAGCTCTCGGCCGACTACGTACGCGACCGCATCCGCGCCATCGTCGACGACCCGGCCGTCGCCGAACTCCTCTGCCCGACGAACCACCCCATCGGCACCAAGCGCATCTGCGTCGACACCGGCTACTTCGCGACGTACAACCGCGACAACGTGACCCTGGTCGGCCTGGGTGACAAGGTGATCGAGCGCATCACACCCCACGGCCTCCGGGTCGGCGGCGTCGATCACACCGTGGACGCCATCGTCTTCGCCACCGGGTACGACGCCATGACCGGGCCGCTCGACGCGCTCGACATCCGCGGCCTCGACGGTGTCCCGTTGCGCGAGGAGTGGGCCGCCGGGCCACGCACGTACCTCGGGGTCGCGTCGGCCGGTTTCCCGAACCTGTTCATGATCACCGCGCCGGGCAGCCCATCGGTCCTCAGCAACATGATCGTCTCCATCGAGCAGCACGTGGACTGGATCACCGACGCGATCGACCACGCGCGCCGCACCGGCGTCGTCCGGATCGAGGCCGAGCGCGACGCCCAGGACAAGTGGGTCGACCACGTCAACGAGGCGGCGCAGGCGACCCTCTACCCGCGGGCCGCGTCCTGGTACATGGGCGCCAACGTCCCCGGAAAGCCCCGGATCTTCATGCCGTACGTCGGCGGGGTCGGCCCCTACCGGGACATCTGCGACGAGGTCGCCGAGGACGGCTATCGCGGCTTCGCCCTCACCCGCGCCGCACGCCCCCGTCCGGCGGCCGGCACCCGCCACCTGGTCGACCCCGAGATCGCGCCGATCCTGGACGTCTTCCCGCCGCTGCAACTGAGCCCGGAGATACTGCCGTTGGTCCGCGAGGTCCCCCGAGCGCCGGACGCCCCCGACCCGCAGGCGCTCTTCCCGGACATCACCACAACCGAGCGGCGGGTACCAGGCTTCGAGGACGACGACCCCGAGGTGCGCGTCCTCCACTACGAGCCCAAGTCCCGCACCACGTCCACCACTTCCGTCCTCGTATGGATCCACGGCGGCGGCTACGTACTCGGCGCCGCCGACGCCGACGAGCTCCTGTGCCGACGGATCGCCACCGAGACCGGCGTCCAGATCGTCTCGGTCGACTACCGGCTCGCCCCGGAGACCAGGGCGCCGGGCCAGGTCCACGACTGCTACGCCGCCCTGCGCTGGGTGCACGAGCAGGCCGCCGAACTCGGCGTCGACCGCGAACGGATCGCGATCGGGGGCGCGAGCGCCGGTGGCGGGCTCGCCGCGGCCCTCACGCTCCTGGCCCGCGACCGGGGCGAGATACCCGTCTCGTTCCAGCTCCTCATCTATCCGATGCTCGACGACCGCACCTCCAGCACGGTCGACGCCCACCCGCACGCGGGCGAGTTCATCTGGACCCCGGCCGACAACCGCTTCGGCTGGACGTCCCTCCTCGGCCATGAGCCCGGCGGGAGCGACGTCTCCCCCTACGCCGCCGCGGCCCGCGTCGAGTCGGTCGCGGGCCTGCCACCCACCTACCTCAGCGTCGGCGCGCTCGACCTCTTCCTGGAGGAGGACGTCACGTACGCCACGCGCCTGATCCGCGCCGGGGTACCGACCGAACTGCACGTGTATCCGGGGGCGTTCCACGCATACGACATGGTGCCGGACGCCCGCGTGACCCAGGCGTACTTCCGTGACTTCATCGGGGCGCTCGGGCGGCATGTGAACGGGTGAGGGTGCCGGTGACACACCAGTGGGGCAGCCGGAGGAGTTCGCCGGCTGGCCCACTGGTGTGTGGTCCCCCGCGGCGGACCACCGCGTCGGGGCGGCAACTCGATCGGCCGAACCACGTCAACAGCGGCCACCGTCAACTACCTCTTCCGGCAAGGTGTCTTCCCCGGTCCCGGACCGGTCCACTTCCCCCACTCCCGCCACTGACCTGCGCATTCATCACGGACAGTCGCACCCAACAAGGTGGCCACCCCACGCAGGACACCCTTCATGCAACGGCCTCTGCGACGATCACGCAATAGCGAACGTTCACTGTCCGCTCACTGCATGCACACACCGTCACATTTGCTCCTCTCGGAGGACCCCTCACCGATGAACGCCGACCTTCTCGGCCGTCGCTCCGCCGCGCCCTCCCGCCCCTGGCACCTCACCGCCTTCCGGGTGCCCGCCGACGGCGCCCGCCGCCCCACCGGCACCGCACTCGTGGACCGGGTGCGCGAACTGCGCGCCCGGATCCTGTACGACAACGGCCGCCGTCCGGACTTCCGCACCACCTCGGGCGACCATGTGGACGACCAGCACCTGGACTTCGGTGCCTGGCACTTCGTCGGGCGGCGCACCGCCGAGGGCCCGCCGCTCGGGTACGTCCGGCTGTCCACGCCCGACACCGGGGAGCGTTTCCAGTCCCGCGAGTACCTGGGCGCGGAGGCGTACGCGCGGCTGCTCCTGGACAGCGGTCTCGGCACGGGCGAGACGTACGAGCACAGCCGGCTCGTCGTCGAGCACCACGCCCGCAAGCTGGGCCTGGGCGTCCAGCTCAACGCGCTCGCGCTGGCCGCCGCGCGGCACCTGGGCGCGAAGGCGATGGTGGGCACGTCCGGGACGAAGGACGGGCAGGACGCCTTCCACGCCCGGTTCGGTTTCCGTCCGGTGGCCGGAACGCGGCGGTACGTCGAGCACTACACCGAGGACGTGGTGCTGCTCATGTGCCGGATCGGGGATGCGGCCGGTGACTACTCAGACCTGGTCGCCGAGTACACCGATCTCTTCCCGCAGCTGGTCGTGGACGCCGAAACGGTACGTCTGGACCTGCCAGCGATGCGCGAGGAGGCGCCCGCGACCCTGGCGGCCGCCCTCGCCTCGGCCCGCACGGAACACGCCCCCGACCGCCGATCCTGGAGGCCCGAACCCGTCGACGAGCCCGGGGAGTTGCGTGCCCTGCTCGCCTCCGGCCGGGTCCGCGAGGTGCACGACACCATCGAGCAGCAGATCGCCGAGCTGGTGCGCAGCCGTGAGCCCGGGCCCCGTTACGACGACCCGGCCGAACTGGCCGCCGCCCGCGAGCGGCAGCTGGACGGCGCCGAGCCCTGGGAGTACGGGAGCTGGTTCTTCCATCCGTGGTCCGGACGCCTGGTGCACGTGCTGCCCGCGCCCGAGTTCCGCATGGTGCGCACCGACCGCAACCGGGGCAAGATCGACCGGCCCGAGCAGCGGCGCCTCCTCGACCGCCGGATCGGCGTCATCGGCCTCTCGGTCGGCTCGGCGAGCGCGCTGACGCTGGCCATGGAGGGCATCGGCGGCGCGTACCGCCTCGCCGACTTCGACACCCTCAGCCTGTCCAACCTCAACCGGCTGCGGGCCGCCGCGCACGATGTCGGCGTCAACAAGTGTGTGCTCGCGGCCCGTCAGATGTACGAGATCGATCCCTATCTCGACATCGAGATCTTCCCGGGCGGACTCACCGAGGAGGTGATGGAGGAGTTCTTCACCGCGGACGGCGGCATCGACCTGTTGGTGGAGGAGTGCGACGCCCCGTACGTGAAACTCGCCGCGCGCGAGCGGGCGCGGGCGCTCGGCGTCCCCGTCCTGATGGACGCCAACGACCGCGGTCTGCTCGACGTCGAGCGCTTCGACCTCGAGCCCGAACGGCCGCTGCTGCACGGCCGGTTGGGCGCCACGTGCGCGGCCGACGTGGCCGGAGAGCTCTCCTTCGAGGAGACCGTCGACCTCATCCTCGCGATGGTCGACGCCGACCGGATCAGCCCCGACCTCGCCGCGGCCATCCCGCTGATCGGCACCGCGTACAGCTCCTGGCCCCAGCTGGCCAGCGGGGTCGCGCTCGGCGGAGCACTCACCGCCGACGCCGCCCGGCGTGTCCTCCTCGGCCGGCCGCTCGCCTCCGGCCGCTACTACACCGACTTCGACGCCCTGCTCGCTCCGGATCGGAGCACCGTCCGATGACCACCCTCGCCCACGTGGAACAACCGCAGCTGTGCCATCAGACCGGGGACGGCCTGCCCGTCCCGTTCTCCGTGGCCGGGACCGGCCTGCACCTCCCCCCGACGGTGATCACCAACGCCATGCTGGCCGAGGTCCTGGACACCTCCGACGAATGGATCACGACCCGCACCGGCATCCGTGAACGGCGGCGTCTCGCACCCGAGTTGGCCACCTCCGACATGGCGCTCGCGGCCGCCCGCCCCGCGCTGTCCGCGGCAGGCGTCGAAGCGTCCGCCATCGACGTCGTGATCGTCGCCAGCTACACCGGCGACATGCCGTTCCCGTCCACCGCGCTGATCGTCAAGGACGCACTCGGCGCACACCGCGCGCTTCCGCTGGACTTCTCCCAGGCCGCCTGCGCGTCCGGCGTACAGGCCCTGCTCACCGCGGCGCACCTGCTACAGAACCGTTCCATCCGTACGGTGCTGCTCGTCGCCGCCGACTGCGCCTCCCGGATCACCCATCCCCAGGACCGCACCGCCGGCGTCTTCTTCGGGGACGCGGCCGCGGCCGCAGTCCTCACCCGGACCGACACCCCGGGCGCCGGGCTTCTCTCCTACGACCTGGGCTCTCGGCTCACCTACGACGTCCAGGTCCGGGCCGGCGGCTCCCGCATGCCCACCTCCCCTGCCACCGTCGCCGAGCGCGCCCACTACGTCGAGATGGACGGCCGCGCGGTGTGGGAGACGGCCACCACTCGAATCCCGGAGTGCATCGAGGCCTCGGTCCGCCGCGCCGGCCTGACCGTGGGCTCCGTCGACCACTTCTTCCTCCACCAGGCCAACCTGAACATCCTGCGCGAGGCGACGACCGCCCTCGGCATCGATCCGTCCAAGGCCCCGGTCACCCTGGACCGGCTCGGCAACACCGGCGCCGCCGGCATGTTCACCGCCCTGCACCACACGGTCTCCGCGGGGCGCCTCAAGCCCGGGGACACCTTCGTGATGTCGGCGATCGGCGCCGGATTCCAGTGGGGAGCGCTCTGCCTGCGCCAGTCCTGACCGGCACGGCGCGCTTCCCGTCACCTCGATGCCGGGAAGCGCGCCGTACGGAACCGTCAGTCGTGGAAGAAGCCGTTCCGGGTGTGCAGGGAAACCGCGTCCTCCCCGGGCAGCCGGGCCCCCTCCCGCTCCGGCCGCAGCACGACCGTCCCGCTCTCCCCCGGCAGCAGCGTCAGGAGCGCCGTGTCCGCGCGCATGCCGGGCGCCTCGACGATCACGTCACCGAGTGCGACTCCCGCCGTGACGTGGACGAGCGCGTGGTCCTCCTTCCGTTCGACCGAGTACTTGACGTCGGGGGCGGGCCAGCGGACGCCGTCGTCGCGTACGAAGGCGTGGACGGCGCGGTCGGCTCCCTCGGTCTCCGCGACCACCAGTTCCTCGCGGCGCCGGCCCGCCTGGGTGATCCGCGGGCCCGCGGGGAGGGCGAGGACCGTGCGCGCGGGGACGATGAACTCCCCTTCCGTGCGGGCCACTTCGCCGTCCGTGACGTGGACGCGGCGGAGTGCCAGCTCACCCGTCCACGGCTCGTCCGTGTCGTTGACGAGGACGGCGCTGAGGCCCGCTTCCCTCGGCTGGAGCGTGACGAGGCGGTCGGCGAAGGCTCCGCGCACCGCGTACCAGGCGGGTTTGGGGCGGCCGCCGTGGTCGATCAGGGACCAGGACAGGGCGGGCCAGACGTCGTTGAGCTGCCAGATCAGGGAGCCGGCCGTGCGCGGCCACCACGAGCGGTGGTGTTCGACGGCGGTGCGCAGGGCGTGGGCCTGGTTGAGGCTGGTGGCCAGGTGCCAGCGGTCGGTGTCCGCCGCGATGCGGTCCGGGGCGGGGAAGCGGCCCTTCAGGCGGTCCACGAGGTTGCGTTCGCCGCCGGGTTGCTTCTGGTGTGCCAGGAGGGCCGGGTCGTCGGGGCGCTCGGGCAGCGCCCCGAGCGCCTCGGTCAGCGTGGCCCGGGTCGCCGGGGCCTGCCAGCCGAACTCGGCTGCGAAGCGCGGGATCTGGTCCCGGTAGTGGGCGTAGTCCAGGAGGTTCCAGGTGTCCCAGAGGTGGGTCGGGCCGTCGCCTGGCACCTGCGGGTGGACGCCGGGCTCGCTCGCCACGGGGCTGTTCACGACGTACACGGCGCCGGGCGCGTGGGCCTCGACGGCGGCCGGGAGCAGCTCGCGGTAGTAGCCCTCGCCCCAGGTGCGGTCCCGGATCTGCGCGCGCCAGCCCCAGTCCTCGTGGCCGAGCAGGTTCTCGTTGGCGCCGTTCCAGACGACGACGCTCGGGTGGGCCGCGAGGCGTCGGACGACGTCGTCGGCCTCGGCCGCGACCTCCGAGCGCAGCGGCTCCTCCTCGGGGTAGGCGGCGCACGCGAACATGAAGTCCTGCCAGACCAGGACGCCGCGCTCGTCGCACGCCGCGTAGAAGGCCTCGTCCTCGTAGATGCCACCGCCCCAGACGCGCAGGGTGTTCATGTTCGCCGCGCACGCCTGGTCGATACGTTCCTCGTACCGGGCGGGCGTCATCCGTGAGACGAAGAGGTCGTCGGGGATCCAGTTGGCGCCCTTGCAGAACACGGGGCGGCCGTTGACCCGCAGGGTGAACGCGCGGCCATGCTCGTCGGGCGTCGTGTCGATGGCGATGTGCCGGAAGCCGACGCGGTGGTGGGTCTCCTGGAGGGTCCTGCCGGTCGCGTCCAGCAGTCGTACGGTCGCGTCGTGCTGCGTGGGTGCGCCGTAGCCGCGCGGCCACCAGACGTCGGGGCTCGGGACATCAACAGCCAGCTTTTGGCGCCCCGTTGAGGCGATCGGGAAGCGCTCCGTGTGTCCCGCGACGACCACCTCGGCCTCGCACGGGCCGCCCTCCACGTCGAGGCCCACGACGAGCGTTCCGCGCCACAGGTCCTCGTCCAGGGTCGTGGTGACATCGACGTCCGCGCGGGCCGTGTCCCACACCTCAAGGCGTACGTCCCGCCAGATCCCCGCCGTGACGAGCGTCGGGCCCCAGTCCCAGCCGCCCTCGCAGGCCATCGTGCGCAGTTCGTTGTAGGGGTACGTCCAGTCGTACGGCAGCGGGTCGTCGCCGGCCGCGTCCAGCATCGCCTGCGCGGAGGAGGCGAAGCGGACGGCCAGCTCGTTCGTCCCGGGCCGTACGGCGTCGGTCACGTCGAAGCGGTAACGGCGGTGCATGTTGCGGGTGTTGCCGACCTCGGTGCCGTTGACGAGGACCGTCGCGACCGTCTGGAGCCCGTCGAGGACGAGGTGCACGCGTGAGCCATCGGGCTGGGCGGACAAGTCGAAGGCTCTGCTGTACTCCCAGTCCGTGAGCCCGACCCACTGCGCCTCCGCCTCGTTCGTGCCGAGGAACGGGTCCGGGATGGCCCCGGCCCGCATCAGGTCGGTGTGTGCGCATCCCGGCACGACCGCCGGCACCTCGATGTCACCGATTTCACCGGTGTCACCGCTGCCGCGCAGCTTCCAGCCCTCACCCGTCAGTTCCACGTTCCCGTGCCCTCTCATTCGTCCGGCCGATCCGTAGGCGCCCGGTATCCGTCGGGAACCTGTGGCAGCTCCCGCACTCCCGTCTCGAAGACCTCTACGGACTCCAACACCGCGCCGTCGCCCACGACTTCGACGGCCAGCTCGGCGGCCGTCACCGGCTCGGTGAGGTGGATGCGTCCTGCGCCCACGGTGAGTCCCTCGGCGAGGACGCGGTCGCCGGACCGCACCACATGGCGTACGACGCGCTGCCCTTCGGTGAGGTCCTCGCGCAGCCGGATGTGGTCGAAGGTGACCGGGCCCCCGAAGGAAGCCGTCCAGGTGTCCCCGCGGGCCAGCTCGGCCGTGGCGGCCGGCGTCCCGAAGCGGCGAGCGACCTCGGCGCCGAACTCCGCCAACCGCGCGGCATCGGCGTCCGGAATCCGGCCGCGTGTGTCGGGCGGCAGGTTGAGCAGGAGGTTCGCGCCGAGGCCCACGGAGCGGTAGTGGATGGCGAGCAGGTGCTCCAGGGACTTGGGCTCGTCGTCCGGGTGCCAGAACCAGCCGCGCCGGATCGACACGTCGCACTCCGGCGGCAGGTAGAGCGCCTCGGCGAACTCGGCGGTGACGACCGTGTAGTTGCTCATCTGCGTGTGGTCGACGACGTACTCGACGGGGTCGGCCGCGAGCCCGTCCTCGTTGCCGACCCAGCGGATCGTCGGGTCACCCATGTTGAACACCATGGCGTCCGGCTGGTGCTTGCGGGCGACGGCCATGATGGCGGTCCAGTCGTACTCGTAGCCGTCCGAGCCCGCACCGTCGAACCACAGCTCCATCAACGGCCCGTACCAGGTGCACAGTTCGCGGATCTGCTCGGTGTAGAGCTCGGTGTACGCGGCCGGGTCGGCGTACTCGGGCGCGTGACGGTCCCACGGGGAGAGGTACACCCCGAAGCCGATCCCGGCCGCCCGGCAGGCCGCCGCCAGTTCGCCGACGACATCGCCCTTCCCGTCCTTCCACGGCGACGAGGCGACGGAGTAGTCGGTGGTTTTCGTGGGCCACAGGCAGAAGCCGTCGTGGTGTTTCGCGGTGATGATCGCGTAGCGGGCCCCGGCGGCGCGGGCGGTCTCGACCCACTGCTCGGTATCGAGGTCGGTGGGGTCGAAGGACGATGCCGGGAGGGTGCCGTCGCTCCACTCCTGGCCGTGGAAGGTGTTGATGCCGAAGTGGAAGAAGGCGCCGGTGTTGCTGCGCTGCCAGGCGAGTTGGTGCGGTGTCGGGGCGATCGGGGCGATCGCCCCGATGGGGGCGTCGGATTGCAACGCGGGTCCTTTCGGGGTGGTACGGGGCGTGGCGGGCTCAGGCGTACTGCTCGTCCTGCGCCCAGCAGTGCACCCAGTGGCTCTCGTCGACCTGGGTCCTGGCCGGGAAGGCCGTGGCGCAGACCGGCTTCGCCAGGGGGCAGCGGGTGCGGAAGCGGCAGCCGGAGGGCGGGTCGACGAGGCTCGGGGGTTCTCCGAGGGTCTCCTCGTCGTCGGCGACATCCGGCTCGTCGAGGAAGCCGCCGCGGTCGGGGTCGGGGGCCGAGTCCAACAGAAGCCTGGTGTAAGGGTGTTGGGGGTTGGCCACGATCTCGTCGCCGGGTCCGGACTCGACGAGCTGACCCGCGTACAGGACCTTGATCTCGTCGGCGAAGTAGCGGGCGCTGGCGATGTCGTGGGTGATGTAGAGGATCGCCAGGCCCTCGTCGTCGCGGAGTTTTCCGAGCAGGTTGAGGATGTCCAGGCGGATGGAGACGTCCAGCATGGAGATCGGCTCGTCGCCGAGGAGCACCTTGGGGCGGGCGGCGAGCGCGCGGGCGATGGCGATGCGCTGGCGCTGGCCGCCGGAGAGCTCGTAGGGGAACTTGTCGATGAACTGGTCGGCGGGTGTGAGGTTGACGCGTTCGAGGAGCTGGAGGATCTGGCGCTCCGTGTCCTCGGCGCCGGACGCGAGGCCGTGCAGTTTGAGGGGGCGGCTGAGGATGTAGCGGATCTTGTGGACCGGGCTGAGCGAGGAGAACGGGTCCTGGAAGATCATCTGGACCTGGCGGTAGTACGCGCGCTTCGCCTTCGCCGTGCGGGCCTTCTTGACGACGTCGCCGTCCAGCCGGATCTCGCCCTCGGTGGGCGGGTAGGCGAGCGCGAGCATCCGGGCGAGCGTCGACTTTCCGCTGCCGGACTCGCCGACGAGCGCGGTGATGCGGCCCTTGTGCAGAGCGAGCGAGGTCGGCTCGACGGCCTTGACCTCCTTGCCGTGGCCGCCGGGCCCGTGCATCGGGAAGCGCTTGACGACCTCGCGGGCCTCCAACACCGCTGCCGGGAGGGTGGATTCAGGTGCGGGCATGGCGGTCCTCGGCTTCCGGGGTCGTCGTGGCGGGGTGCCGGTGGAGATGGCAGGCGACGTCGCCGGCGTCACCGAGTTGCAGCAGGACCGGCTCCTCGCGGTCGCAGGCGTCCATCCGGTGTGCGCAGCGCGGGTGGAAGGAGCATCCCGGCGGCGGGGTGCGCAGTCCGGGCGGCGAGCCGGGGATACCGGTGATCTCGCGACGTTCGCCGTGCAGCGGAGGGAAGGCGCCGCGCAGTGCGGTGGTGTACGGGTGCTGCGGGTCCTCGTAGAGGCGGCGCGGTGGCCCCGTCTCCACGATCTTGCCCGCGTACATCACGGCGATCCGGTCGGCGATCTCGATGAGCAGCGACAGGTCGTGGGTGATGAAGACGACCGAGAAGCCCAACTCGCGCTTCAGACGTGCAACTTGGCGCAGGATCTGGCGCTGCATGACGACGTCAACGGCTGTCGTCGGCTCGTCCATGACGACGAGGTCCGGTTCGCAGGCGAGCGCGAGGGCGATCGTGGCGCGCTGGCGCATGCCGCCGGAGAGTTCGTGGGCGTAGCTGCGCAGCCGGTCGGCGGGGATGCCGACCATGCCGAGCAGCTCCCCCGCCCGCTCCCAGGCCTCCTTCTTCGACAGGCCGCGGTGCTTGCGGAGGACGTCGGCGAACTGGGTGCCGAGCCGGAGCACCGGGTTGAGGGCGTTCATCGCGCTCTGGAAGACGATCGCGATCTTCTCCCAGCGCAGCGCCGCCAGTTGACGCTCGGTCAGGCGCAGGATGTCGGTGTTGTCGGCGCCGTCGTGGCCGTGCAGGATCACCGAGCCCGCGGTGGTCACGGCCGGCGGCCGCTCCAGGCGGGTCATGGCGGTGACCAGCGTGGACTTTCCGCAACCGCTCTCGCCGACGATGCCGAGGGTCTCGCCGCGGCGCAGTGTGAGGTCGACGCCGCGGACGGCGTGCACGGGGTTGTCCTGGTCGAAGTAGTCGACGTGCAGATCGCGGACGGTCAGCAGCGGAGCGCCGGGGGTCGGGCTCATGAGGTGGCCTCCTTCACGGGCGTGGCCTGGGCGGGCACGGCGGTGTCCGCCGCGCCGAGGCGGGCGGCGCGGGCCCGCATCCGTACCTGCTTGGAGGGCTTGCGCAGACGGGGGTTGGACACCTCGTCGATGCCGAAGTTGACGAGCCCCGCGGCGACGCCGACGAGGGCGATGCACGCGCCCGGCGGGACGAACCACCACCAGGCGCCGCGGGTGAGCGCGGAGCCGTTCTGCGCCCAGTACAGCATCGAGCCCCAGCTGGTGATGTTGATGTTGCCGAGACCCATGAAGGAGAGGCCCGCGTCCGCGAACATCGAGCCGACGACCGCGCCGAGGAAGCTCACGGAGATCAGCGGCGCGAGGGACGGGATGAGTTCGCGGGTGATGACACCCCAGCGGCTCTCGCCGGTCATCTCGGCGGCGGCCACGAAGTCCCGGTGCCGCAGGGACAGTGTCTGCGCCCGCTTCTGCCGGGCGGCCCACGGCCACGCGGTGAGGCCGATGACGAGGGCCACGGTGAGCCAGCCGCCGCGCCCCTGCACATAGCTCGCCACGATGATCAGGAGCGGCATGCCGGGGATGACGAGGAAGATGTTGGTGGCGACGGTCAGGAACGAGTCCGCCCGCCCGCCGAGGTAGCCGCCCGCGACCCCGACCAGGACCGAGAGCACCGTGGTGACGACACCAGCGACGAGCCCGACGAGCAGCGAGACACGGCTGCCGACGACGAGCTGCGCGAAGACGTCCTCGCCGTTGGCCGTGGTGCCCAGCAGGTGTGCCCCGGAAGGCGGCTGCATGGAGCCGCTGGTGTCGACGTCGGTGGGTGAGAGCCCCATCAGGTTCTCGACGACGAACGGGCCGAGCACCGCGAGCAGGGCGAAACACACGATGATCGCGATCCCGACGCGGACCTTGATGTTCCCGGGCAGCTTCGGCAGCCGCCGCCGGGCGCGTACCGACTTCGTCATGAGCGGGTCTCCCTCGCGCGCGGGTCGATCAGTCCGTACACCGAGTCCGCGATGAAGTTCGCGGCGAGCACGGTGAGCGAGACGATCAGGAACAGGGCCTGCATCAGGGGGTAGTCGACGCTGGAGACGGCCTGGTAGAGCAGATAGCCGACGCCGGGGTACGAGAAGACGATCTCGACGAGGATCTGGCCGCTGACGGCGGAGCCAATGGTGAGGGCGAAGCCGGCGACGCTGGGAAGGACCGCGTTGCGGGCGGCGTACTGGAACATCACGCGGGCCTTGGACAGGCCCTTGGCGCGGGCCAGGAGCACGTAGTCCTCGGAGACGGTGGTCACCATCATGTTGCGCATGCCGACGAGCCAGCCGCCGAACGAGGCGACGACCATCGTGATGGCGGGCAGGATGCCGTGTGTCACGACGCTCATGAGGAACGGGCCGTTGAACGCGACCGCCATGTCACCGTCGTACGCGCCGCTGATCGGCAGCCAGTTGAGCTGCACGCCGAACGCCATGACCAGCAGCAGCGCGACCCAGAAGAACGGCAGCGCGCCGAGGAACATCGAGGCGGGCGTGATGAAGGAGTCGAAGCGCGAGCCGACGCGGGAGCCCGCGAGGACGCCCATCGAGGTGCCGATGACGAACGCGAGCACGGCGGTCAGGCCGACGAGTCCGATCGTCCAGGGCAGCCCGGAGCGGATCACTTCCCAGACGGGCGTCGGGTAGTAGGCGACGGACGCGCCGAAGTCGAAGTGGGCGATCTGGCCGAGGTACGTGACGTACTGGTCCCACAGCGGGGCGCCGGGCGCGCCGAACAGCCGGTAGATGCTGGTCACTTGCTCGGCGGACAGGTTCTGCTTCTGCTGCATCTGGGAGATGAGCGCGGAGGCGGGGTCGCCCGGCATCAGGCGCGGGATGAGGAAGTTGAGGGTGACGGCGACGGCGGCGGCGCCGAGGTAGAAGCCGAGGCGCCGCAGGAAGTAGCGGGCGGCGCCGAGCCGGCCGGCCGCCGTGCGCCGGGCGGGTGGCGGGGCCTCTGCGGCGGCGGGGGTGAGGACGGGTGCGGTGGCCATGTCCATCAGCCCTTCGCCGGGCGCAGGTTGAGCAGGATGCTCATGGCGTCGACGCCACCGCCCCAGGGGGCGGGCTGGGCGTAGGGCTTCTTCGCGCTCGGCCAGCCGGTCCAGTTCTTGCTGTTGTACTCGGAGGAGACACCGATCGTGATCAGCGGCGCGGCGGGCACGTCGTCGACCATGATCTTCTCGAACTCGGCCGAGTACTTCTTGATGGTCGCGTCGTCGTTGGCGCTCGCCATGTCCTTGAGCAGCGCGTCGGCCTTCTTGCTCTTGTAGTGGCCGTAGTTGGTCCAGATGCCGGCGTTCTCGCTGTAGAGCATGTCCTTGAAGAAGTTGTACGGCGTGGAGTAGTAGATCCCGCCGCCGATCGTGACGTCGAAGTCACCGGACTTGCGCTTGGCGTCGATCTGCGCGGCCGCGATCGGCTTCACCTCGACGTCGACGCCCGCCTTCTGCAGCTGCGAGGCGACGACCTTGTCGAACTGCACGGCGTCGCCCCACTCCTGCACCTCCATGATGGAGAAGCTGAGCTGCTTGCCGCCGCCGTCGACCAGCTTGCCGTTCTTCTTCGTGTAGCCGGCCTTCTTGAACTCGGCGAGCGACTTGGTGAGTTCGGCCTTCGGCTGCTCGGCATCCTTGTACTCGTCGGCGATCCACTTGCCCTGGGTCTTCGAGTCGAGACCCGTGAGATTGAGGGTGTTGAACATCCCCGGGTTGGTCACGTTCAGGAGCTGACTGCGGTCGACGGCCAGCGAAAGCGCCTTGCGGACGTGGACGTCGTCGAACGGCTTCTTGGTGTGGTTGAAGAACAGGAACTGGCCGCCGTAGGTGGGGTACCAGGCGTGGTGGTTCTTCGGGTCCCTGTCGATGTACTGCTTCTTGACGTCGGGCACGACGGCGCCGCTCCAGTCGAGCTCCCCGCTGAGCAGCTTGGGCACCTCGGACGCCTGGGTGACGATGGGCGCCTTCACGGTCTTGACCGGGACGTTCTTCTGCTTCCAATAGTTGTCGCGGGCCTCGAAGGTGAGCTGCTGCGGTGTGTACTGCTTGAGCTTGTACGGGCCCGAGCCGACCGGGTTCGGGTTGGTGTCCTTCGCGCCGTCCTTCTTCTTCCAGATCTTCTCGGGCACCGGGGTGGTCCCGCCGATGCTGTCGATCTTGGAGTAGGCGGGCTTGTCGAAGGTGATCTCTACGGTGTGGTCGTCCGGCGCGGAGGCCTTGGAGAAGTCGAAGGCCCAGGTCGGGGGCAGCTTGTTGGGACATCGCGCGGGGGGTGGGGTGGAGCGGCACACGGTGGACATCGTTGTCAGAGCAGGGCGGTGGGGCGCCGTGGTGCGTGGATCAGCCGGGGGTGGGGCCTCGGTCGGTGGGGGCGCTTCCTGCGGGGGCGTGACCGGTGGGGGCGCCTCCCGTGGGAGCACGTCCAGTGGGAGTACGTCCAGTGGGGGCACGTCCGGTGGGGGCGCGGCCGCGGTCCGCGGGGGCCGGGCCGCTGCTGCCGCGCGGGACGAGGCGCGGGGTCTCGTCCTCGACGGTGCGCGCGGGCCCGCCGTCGATCAGCGCGAGCAGCTCCTCGGCCGCGTGCCGCCCGAAGGCCGGGGTGTCACGCACCAGGGCGGTCAGCGGCGGGTGGGTGGAGCCCGTGAGCACGGACTCGTCCCAGGCGACGAGCGTCAGCGCGCCCGGCACCTCGATGCCGAGCGAGGCGGCGACGCCGAGCCCGGCGACGGCCATCACATCGGTGTCGTAGACGATCGCCGTGGGCCGCCGCGGCGCAGGTGTGTCGAGCACCTGTCGGGTGGCCTCGACGCCCTGCTGCCGGGAGTAGTCGGTGGGGATGCTGCGTACGTCGGCGGGGTCGAGGCCGAGCCGCTCCGCCTCGTCCCGCAGGGAGCGGATCCGCCGCTGGGTGTGGGCGAGATGGGGCAGCCCCGCGATGTGCACGATGCGGCGATGGCCGAGGCCGTGCAGGTGCTGGACGATGCCGGCCATCGCCAGGGTGTCCGAGGCCCACACGCTGGAGATGCCCGGGTGCGCCGATTCGTCCTCGCTCCGCGGCACGGGGCCGACGAAGACGGCGGGCAGGCCGAGCTCGTCGAGCAGCGCCGGGCGCGGGTCGCCGTCCCTCGGGTCGACGACGAGCACACCGTCGACGCGGCGCTCGGCCCACCAGCGGCGGTAGGCGGCACACTCGGCGTCCAGATCGGGGACCACGAGGAAGAGCAGCCCGATACTCCGCACGGCGAGCGCCTCCTGGATCCCGGACACCAGCTGCAGGAAGAAGAACTCCGCACCCAGGGCATGCGCGGGGCGGGCCAGGACGAGGCCGACCGTGGCGGTGCTGTCACCGGTCAACGCCCGTGCAGCCGCGCTCGGTTGCCACCCGAGCCGGTCCGCGACCTCGCGCACCCGCCGACGGGTGGCCGGCGAGACACCGGGCCGCCCGTTGAGCGCCAGGGACACGGCGGACTCGGACACGCGCGCCTCTTCGGCGATGTCTTTCAGGGTCGAGCGTCTGGAGGGAGTACGGCGCATGGAATTCTCCTGCCACGCCTACCGGCAAGCCGCCCCCGAACGGGACGGCCCGAAACCCAACTGCCCTGAACTCAAGCGGTTGAGTGCGAGAACGCTAAAGCGCTGAAGCCTCTGGGGCAACAGGTCGTGCACCAATTGCCGCTATGAGCCCTGTATTTGCTGTGCTGATCGACGCAACAAGCCGCCATGAACCATGATTTGACATGGATGAGGGGTGAATACGGTGGCATGGCCGGGTGAGACACCCAAAGACACGCGTCCGCCCTCCGCCAACACCTGCTCGACACCGCCCAACATCCATGCGGACGCCCCCGGTCGCCCCGTGCGGCCCGCACGCGGCGGCCCACACCGAGGAGCTCACCCGGCTGTTCGCCGACGAACTCGGCTACGCGCCCGCCACCTTGAGCGCCTACCAGGCGGCGTACGCCCTGACCACCTACGACCTGTTCGGCATGGGCGACGACGACGGCCACTTCCGCTGGTGCGCCGAACAGCTGCTGCGCAATGACGTGTTCAACGGCCGGGAGCCCTGACCCGTCACGGCGGGGTGGACGTCCTGACCGGACGTCTCTATGTGGAGTTCCTATGCGCAGGAGTGCGTGAAATGTGCCCCTGATTGGTGTTTTTCATGGATTTCGTCAGCCAGGGCATCCGAATTGTCTGCCCTGCGGGTACGCCTGCGCCCACGCGCACTACCGGGGCGCGCCACCGGCGTTGAAGCTGCTGGGAGTCGCGACAGTAACGATTCTGCTGATCTTCGCTCACCACCCTTCGTTCCATTCATCGAAGCCGCAAAGGACACAAGGTGCGCAAGCAAGCCGGCGAGGTCGGCACGCTTCTCAGGCTCGTCGCGGACAGCAGGGCCGACGGCTCCCTCATCGGGCGAGAGGCGGAACTGACCCAACTACGGAGCCTGTTGGCGGGCCACCGGCTCGTCACCGTCACCGGCCCCGTCGGGGTCGGCAAGAGCCTGCTGAGCGACGTCGCCGCTCAGAGGTCCCGGCGGTCCCGGCGGCAGGTCGTGCGGGTGTCCTGGCCGGAGGCGTCCGGCCGGCCGGGGGACTTCCGCAACGCCGTGCGGCAGGCGCTGCTCAGCACCCCGCTCTCGCCGGACGGCCCGCCCGCAGGACGGCGGGCGGGCCCCCGGGTCCTGCTGTTCCTGGACGACATCGACCCGGTCCATGACGAGTGTGTCGGCGTGGTCCAGCGGCAGCTGCTCCGCCACCCGACACTCCAGGTCCTGATCACCGCCCGCCGCCCCCTCGGGCTCGGCGACGAAGCGGTGCTGCGGCTCGGCCCGCTCCCCACCGAGCCCGAGGACGACGGCTCCCCCTCGCCCGCCGCGCGCCTGTTCCTGGCCACGGCCGGTGGCGCGCTGCGGCACCGCGACCCGGCCACCCTCGAGCGCGTCGAGGCCGTCTGCCACACCCTCGACGGACTGCCCCTGGCGATCGAACTCGCCGCCGCCCAGCTGAGGTCGTACTCCCTGCACGACCTGGCCGAGCTCGTGGAGCACGGGCAGTCCTGGCTGCACAGCCCCCGGCCGCGGCTGCGGCGGCACCGTTCCGTCGAGGAGGCCGTCGGGGCCGTGCACACGCTGTGCTCCCCCTGGATGCGGATGGTGTGGAGCCGGGCCAGCATTCTGGCCGGGTCGTTCGGCGAGGCGGCGGCTGTTCTGCTGTGCACCGGCGGCGAGATCGCCCCGCATCAAGTGCCGGGCCTGCTGACCCAGTTGGCCTCGCTCGGCCTGCTCCAGCACGAGAACGACCCGCACGGCCCCGGCGAGCCGCGCTATCGCATGCCCCCGGCCGTAAGGGAGTTCGGCGAGCGCCGGCTCACCGAGGCCGGCGAGCTGGACATCGCCGTCGAACGCCGGGCCGGGCACTGCCGACGGGTCGTTCACCTCGCGGAACACCTGTGGGAGCACGGTCATCAGACACAGGCCCTACGCCTGGTGGCCGACGAGCAGCACAACCTCAACGCCATCCTGCGGTACGCGCTGACCGACCCCCGGCCCGAGGTCACCGTCGCCGCCCTGGAGGCCGCGACCCGCCTGTGGTTCTGGTGGGTCACCGGTCACGCCGCGGCCGGGCTGCGCTATCTCCTCCAGCTCCTGGCACGCTGCCCCGACGACCACCCCTCGGCGGCCCCCGCGGCCTGGCTCGCCGCATGGCTCGCCGCGCGCACCGACCCGGACACCGCCCTCACCCTGCTCGACCGGATCTGGCCCGGTGCCGTCCTCGACGGCGACGACACCCTGCTGGCCCGCATCGCCCATGTCCACGGCCTCATCGCCCTCACCCTCGGCGACCCCCTCCAGGCCGGGGACCTCTTCGACCAGGCCTGCGTCCTCACCCCCGACCACTCCACCGGCGGGCCGGGCCGCGCCGTCTACCTCGCGGCCCTCGCCTTCGCCCGGCGCGACACCGAGCCGCGCGCCGCCCACCGCGCGGCCCTCGCCGCCCTCGCCCAGCCCGGGCTGCGCGACGACGTGTGGTCCAGCATGCGCGCCCGCTACGCCCTGGCCCTCGTCGACCACCACAACGGCCGCGCCGCCAGAGCCTGGACGCGCGCCCACCGCGCGGTGTCCGACGCCGACTCCGCCACCTGCGCGCCGCAGGCCCACGCCGCGCTGCGCTCCCTCCTCACGGTCCTGCGCACCGGGCAGGCCGCCCCGGAGCCGATCATTCCGGGGTTGTCCGGGTGACCTGGCACGCTGCGGACCAGGGGGTCACACCGTCCCGTTGAACCGCCCTGCGGGGTCCCGCGTCTCCCCGTTCCGTGGGGCGCCCAGTTCCGCTGTGGCAAGGGACGTCTCCGCCGGGCGCAGAGCAATGATCGCGATGTCGTCGGCCAGGTGGTGCGTCCAGTCGCGTACGCCGGCGTCGAGGTGGCAGACGAGGTGCTCGGGGGTGCCGTACGGCGCCCGGGTCAGGCCCTCGGTGAGGGGGTAGAACTCGCCGGTCGGGTTCCGGGCCTCGCTCAGACCGTCGGTGTGGGCCACGAGCGTCGCGCCGGCACCCAGGCGCACCGTGTGCGGGGTGAGCGGGGCGCCGGAGCCGAGTGTGCCGAAGCCCAGGGGCAGCAGGGTCGGGACGTCGAACTCCGTGACGCCTGCGGGGGTGACCTCCAGCGGGGTGAGGTGGCCGCAGTTGACGACGTGCAGGTCGCAGGCGTTCTGCCCCGGGCCGTCGTGCTGCAGCAGCAGCGCCGTCGCGAACAGCTCCTCGTCCCCGCGCGTGGCGGCGGCGCGCAGCACCTGCCGGTCGAGGCGCGCGGCGAGCTCCCCGAGCTCCTCCGTCTCGAACGCCTGGCTGCGGAAACAGCCCAGCAGGTCGGTGACGGTCTGCACCGCCTGCAGCCCCTTGCCGCGTACGTCGCCGATCAGGATGCGGGTGCCGAACGGGGTGTGCAGGGCCTCGATGAAGTCGCCGCCTATGCCGGTGTCCGCGGTGGCGGGCCGGTACAGGCTCGCGAGGTGCAGCCGGCCCAGGTCCTCGGGTATGGGGTGCAGCACGGCGTGCTGCAGGGTGCTCGCGGTCTGGCTCATCCGGGTCAGCCGGTCGCGCTGCTCCCGCCGTGACCAGACGACGGCGCCGGCGGCGGCCCCGAAGGCGAGCGCGACGATCAGGGTGCCGGCGTCGCCGATGCCCGTACGCGTCAGCAGATACTGCAGTCCCGCGGCGCAGGCCACCGCCACGGAGACCGCGACACGGCCGAGCAGCAGCGCGGCCACGGCGAGCACGATCGTGCCGACGCGCAGCAGCTGGCGCGCCTCGGAGGGCAGCGGGGCGCTGTCGATGGCGGACGTGTAGGGCAGGGACTGTGCGGCGGCGGTGCCCAGGAGGATGGCGCCGGGCAGCAGGGCCGCGCTGGTGCCGAGGTAGGTACGGGGAAGGGCGGCGAGGTAGCGCGCCATCTGCGGTGCGGCGGCCAGCATGACGCCGAATCCGATCAGCGCCACGACGGCGAAGTCGCCCGCCACCGGGTAGGCGTGCACGTTCAGTCCGGCGTGCAGCAGGACCAGGCCGAGCGCGGCGAGCGGCAGACCGAGTGAGGACCCCGTCACCGGTTCGATCGCGCGGCGCCGCACCAGCAGACAGCTCGCCGCGCCGCCGACGCCGAAGGCCGAGATGACGAACGCCGCGGACCCCGGACCGCCACCCCTCTCGGCCGCGAGCGACGGGAGGGCCATGGCGAGCACGACCTGGGTGAAGCCGAGCGCGAGGCCCGCGATCAGCGCGCCCGCCCGCAGCGCTCCCGGCATCAGCGCCGGGCGCCCGCGGGACGCCACCGACAGGCCGGGGCAGCGCAGCCGCGCGAGGACGAGGCCGACCGTGGCGGCGAGCAGCAGCAGGCCCACGCGCGGGTCCGCCCACCCCCACACGGGGGCGAGCTGCAGCGCCGCGGGGGCGAGGACGCCGAAGGCGATCAGGCAGGCGGCACGCGGCCGGTCCGGCATCGGATGCCGGGTCGCCGCGGAGGGTTCGGGTACGTAGCGGTGCACCAGTAAGAGCGCCGCGATGGCCGCGACGGTCATCGTGGCCATGGCGACGCGCCACCCGGTGGTGGACGCCGCCCGCGGCGCCAGGTTCACGGCGAGCACGAAGCCCACGGACATCGCGGCCAGCCAGCCGCCCATCACCTTGCGCATCCGGCCGGGCAGGAACACGGTCGGCAGAAAGGCGAGGCAGCTGACGAAGACCGCGGCCAGAGCCACGGCGACGACGATCCGCCCGAACACGTAGGACCAGCCGTCGAAGGCGACGGCGAGCAGCGCGCAGCCGGCGGCGAGCCCCGCCAGGGCCAGGATCAGTACGGAGCGTCGGCCCCGCAGGTCGCCGGCCCGTCCCGCGACGACCAGGGTGAGCAGTGCCAGGGACGAGCCCACGACGCGGGCGACGACCTCGTGGCCCGTGCCGAGGCCGAGCTCGGCGTGGACCAGAGGGACGGCCGCCGAGTGCACCGCGGGCGCCACCACATACAGGGCCGCCACTGCGGCGAGCAGCAGCCCGACCACACGTGTCGGGCTCCGTGTGCCGTCCGCCGCATACCTGGCAGCCGCTCTCGCGCCGCCGCCGGGCGCACCGGTGCCGACCATGTACTGACCTCCCTGGGTTTCCCCCTTCCGCGTGGTCCTCCAGGGACAATCGTCGGGGATCACATATGGCCTTTGTAAGGACCGAAAGTCCCTAAAGGAACTTTACAGACAACAGGGAGGTAACCGGACGGGTTAGCGTCCGGTCAATGCGATCGGCAGGCCGTCCTTGGGGAACGGCAGGGAGTGGTAGTCCATCGGCGGCTCGTAGGCGGGGTCGACCGTCCAGCGGTGGGCGCGCAGCATGCGGTGCATGATCGCCTTGATCTCCAGGCCGGCGAAGTACAGGCCGATGCACTTGTGCACGCCGCCGCCGAAGGGCTCCCAGGCGTACCGGTGCGAGCGGTCCTCCCGGCGGTCGGGGCCGAAGCGGTCCGGGTCCAACCCCGTGGGGTTCGTCCAGTACTCGTCCATGAGGTGGCTGAACTGGACGCCCACGAGGACGTCCGTCCCGGCGGGGATGCGCACGCCCTGGATCGTCGTGTCCTTGACCGCGTACCGCACCAGCGTCGGGACCGGCGCCCGCAGCCGCAGCGCCTCGCGCATCACCAGGTCCATCGACTCCATGCCCTCGAGCTCGGCCATCGACGGCGCGGGGCCCAGCGCGAGCGCCTCCGCGCGGCAGCGTTCCTGCCAGTCGGGGTGCTGGCCGAGGTGTTGCAGGATCGTGGAGGTGGTGACGGTCGAGGTGTCGTGCGCCGCCATCATGAGGAAGATCATGTGGTTGACGACGTCGTCGTCGGTGAACCGCTCGCCGTCCTCCGTCTCGATATGGCAGAGGACCGAGAAGATGTCGTCGGTCTGCTCGGCGCGCTTCGCCGGGAGGTAGTGGCGCAGGAACCCCTCGAGCACCTTGCGTCCGCGGTACGCCTTGCCCCACCGGGTGAACGGCACATCGGCGCGTACGACGCCCGCGGCGGCCTGGACGCAGGCGATGAACGCCTTGTTGACCCGGTCCATCTCGGCCTGGCCCGTGTCCTTCGCGCCACCCATGAAGAGGTCGGCCGCGATGTCAAGCGTGAGCTGCTTCAGCTTCCAGTACGAGGGGAACTCCGCGCTCTCCTCCCAGCCCGCCATGCCGTGCTCGATCGCGGGGTGGAGGCGCCGGGTGTACGCCGCCAACCGCTCGCGGGTGAAGGCCTGTTGCATGATCCGGCGGTGCGCCTTGTGCTCGTCGAAGTCGATGAGCATCAGCCCGCGATGGAAGAAGGGCCCGACGAGCTGCGCCCACGCCGGCTCGTTGGCGAACGCCTTGTCCTTGTTCAGCAGCGCCTCGCCGCAGGCGTCGGGACCGAGCAGCATCGCCGAGTTCTTGCCCAGCACATGGAACGGGGCGACCGGCCCGTACCGCTCCCAGCCCCGCCGGTAGAACGCGACCGGATCCTTGGAGTACGCGAAGAGCTGCCCGACCCAGGGCAGACCGCGATCATCACGCCGCTGAGCCGGAATGGCCCGCGCCTCGACCCCTTCGACCGTCACGTCACTCCGCCTTGTCGCGCCGAGCCGACCGGGACTTCGCCACCGCGCGCAGCACCCTGGTCCCGACGACGCCGACCAGCAGCGTGGCGAGCGGCAGGGCCACGTCCACCCACGGGTCACGGATCGGCTTGTAAGTGGCGGTCCCGTCCTTGATCTCGATGAAGCCGAGCGGCTTGGCCCCCGCACCGCCTCCGCCTCCCCCGCCTTCCCCGTCCTTGTCCGCCGCCTTCTCACGCCCGGCGCCGCCACCGAAACCGAAGCCGACCTGGGCGACCGGGACGACGGTGATGCCCTCCCGGAAGACCGGCTCGCCGAAGACGGCGGCGACGGAGGCCCGGCCGCCGAGCTTGTCGGCCAGCCGTTCCAGCAGCGCGGCGGATGCGTGGGCGGCGCCGAGCTCGGCCGACGAGCCGGCCACGGTCTGTCGGTCCTGACTGGTCATGCGGTGCCTCCCTGGCGTGTGTTCCGGGGCGGAGCACTTCACGCTAGGCCGGAGGCATCCGGTCCGCCACCGCCGTGCCGGACCAACTGGCCGTGCAGGAAAGGAAGGTGGGGCGGCGCGCGCCGCCCCACCCTCTACAACTCACTGCCGCTCGGGGTCAGATGACGCCCTGCGCCAGCATCGCGTCGGCGACGCGTTCGAAGCCCGCGATGTTCGCGCCCGTCACGTAGTCGCCGGGGGCGCCGTAGCGCTCGGCGGTCTCGTGGCAGGTGGCGTGGATGTCCTTCATGATGTGCGCCAGCTCGTCCTCGACCCGCTGCGCGGACCACGACGTACGGGCGTGGTTCTGCGCCATCTCCAGCGCGCTGACGGCGACGCCGCCCGCGTTGGCCGCCTTGCCGGGGCCGAAGGCGACGCCCGCCTTCTGGAGCAGGTGCACGGCCTCGGGCGTCGTCGGCATGTTCGCGCCCTCGGACACCGCCTTGACGCCGTTGCGGATGAGGGCCGCGGCGTCGTTCTCGTCCAGCTCGTTCTGCGTGGCCGACGGCAGCGCCACGTCACCGGCGACGTCCCAGACGCGTCCGCCGGGCACGAACCGGGCGGAGGAGCCGCGGCGTTCGGCGTACGCGTCGACACGGCCCCGCTCAACCTCCTTGATCTGCTTGAGCAGTTCGAGGTCGATGCCCTTCTCGTCCACGACGTACCCGGAGGAGTCCGAGCAGGTGACCGGGTTCGCACCGAGGGCGTGCAGCTTGTCGATGGTGTAGATGGCGACGTTGCCGGAGCCCGACACGACGACCGTCTGCCCTTCGAAGTCCTCGCCGCGCTCGCGCAGCATCGCCTCGGCGAACAGGACGTTGCCGTAGCCGGTCGCCTCCGGGCGGATCAGGGAGCCGCCCCAGCCCTGCCCCTTGCCGGTGAGGACCGACTCCCAGCGGTTGGTGATGCGCCGGTACTGGCCGAAGAGGTAGCCGATCTCGCGGCCGCCCACGCCGATGTCACCGGCCGGAACGTCGGTGTGCTCGCCGATGTGGCGGTACAGCTCCGTCATGAACGACTGGCAGAACCGCATGACTTCGGCGTCGCTGCGCCCGTGCGGGTCGAAGTCGCTGCCGCCCTTGCCGCCACCGATACCGAGTCCGGTCAGCGCGTTCTTGAAGATCTGCTCGAAGCCCAGGAACTTGATGACACCGAGGTTGACCGACGAGTGGAAGCGCAGGCCGCCCTTGTACGGGCCGAGCGCACTGTTGAACTCGACGCGGAACCCGCGGTTGACGTGGACCCGGCCGCGGTCGTCCTGCCACGGCACCCGGAACATGACCTGCCGCTCGGGCTCGCACAGCCGCTCCACAATGGCGGCCTCGGCGTACTCGGGGCGGGCCTGGAGCACCGGCGCGAGAGTCTCGAGGACCTCGTGCACGGCCTGGTGGAACTCGGGCTGCGCGGGGTTTCGCTTTTCGATCTCGGCAAGGAGGTTGCCGAGGATGTCCTGCGTGTTGGATCGCGTCGTCACTGAAAGCCTTTCGGGCTCGGCAGTCGCCATCTCCCTGCGGGTGCGGCTCGCTCGGGTCCGGTCGTTCGATGAGCGCTCGGCGCCATTGCCGTGCGTGGGACAGGGTAAGTGTTACGCGCATGTAAACCCCTTGACCAGTGGCCATCCGAATTCCGGACGGCAAGGGCCGACACATACGCACAACCGACCTGCATAAATAGCACGGAACGCACCATTCCGATCATCCGGGACGGGACTTCCGGCCGCGCGGAGCGGTGGGAGAGAATACGAACCCTGGCGTCCGAACCCGGCCGGAAGGAAGCGTGCGCGTGATCAAGTGGGTGTCCATCCAGAGCACCGGACCGCGTCCCGTCCCCCGGCCCGTCGCCACGCCGCTGGTGTGGGCGGTGACCGGCGGCACCGCTCTGCTGCTCGTGGCGCTCATCAACACGTTCCTCGGACCGGGCCGCCCGTGGCTCGCGCTCACCGCGCTCGCCCTGCTCGCCGCGGGCCTCGGCTTCTGCGCCAGGTTCACCGCGGCGCCCGGCACCGCCGTGCTGTGCTGGCTGTTCCTCAACGGCTTCGCGATACCGCCCGCGGGCACCCTCAGCTGGATCGGCCACCGCGACACGCTCTGGCTGACCTGCCTCCTGACCGCCACCCTCGTCGGCACCCTGTGGGCCCGCGTGACCCACGCCCGCGCCGCGTACCGCACGATCACCCCGGCTCCGACCCCTCGGACCACGCTGGGCGACGATCCGTTGACCCGCTGAAAACCGTCCTTACTGCTTCAGAGGAATCGGACGAACGGGCGGAGCCACAATCGGACCATGCATGGGCGGCAGGGAGGGAACACGGCGCGAAGGTGTCCGCGGTGGACGTCGAACCGGGCATGGTCACCCGCGCCGCCGCAGCGGCATACACAGCAGACGTACGCCTCGCCACCCTGCCCCAACTCCCCTTCACCGAAGCCGCATTCGACGCCGCGGTCGGCAACTTCGTCCTCAACCACGCCACCCGCGCCGTCCGGGCGGCGGGCGCCACCCGTCCGGATCACCTGCCGGCCCTCGCCCCCGAGGACGACTTCGCCCGTACCCGACAGGGCTTCGCCGCGCTGCTGGGCGAGGCGGGCCTGGCGGATGTCGTGTGCGACACCTTGGACTGGGACCACCGCACCACGGTCGAGGAGTGGTGGAGCGGACCGGCCGCCGGGGTGGCCACCATCGGCCAGGTGGTGACGAGCCAGAGCCCGGCGGTCGTCGCCGAGATCAGGGGCCGATTCGAGGCGCTGGCCGCCGAGTTCGCCGGACCGGGCGGCGTACTGCACCTGCCGCACACGGCGTTGCTGGCACACGGCCGGGCCTGACGTCGCACCCAGGCGTGAAGGGAGCGGCCGGCCCCGCTGGTTCGAGGAAGCGGGGCCGGCCGGAGGGGAAGAGGCCGGCCGCGGGGTGTGCACTCCCCCGTACGCTCATCAGGCGACAGGTTCCGCAGCCGGTCTCAGTGGACGTAACGAGCCGCGATCCGCCATGTTCCGCCGCTCGGCACCGGGTTGACGAACTGCACCGGACTCCCCGGCCGCCTTCACACCGTGGGCACGTTGTTCGGCAAGCTGTCAGGGTGGACCGGCCGGCCGCGTCGTCCTGCACTCCTCAAGTGAGCCCGTCCGCAAGTGAATCCGCTGCCCGGGTGCCTCACACCACGGGCAGCCGATCCACCAGCAACTCCAGCCGCTGCTCGACGTACTCCGGCGGCAGCCGGCCCGCCCTCGACAGGGTCGCGAGGCCGTGCAGGGAGGCCCAGAACACCTCGGTGAAAAGCCCCGGGTGGACCCCGTCCCCCGCGACCTCACCGAGCGTCTCCATCAGCGCGGCGAAGCCCTCCTTCAGCGGTTCCGGGGTGTCCTCGCGCGCGAACGCCAGGCCCCCGTCGAGCCGGAACACGGCGTCGTAGACCGCGGGGTTCTTCTCGGCGAAGTCGAGATAGGCGCGGGCGAGGGCGGTGACCCGGGCACGCGGCCCCTCCACCGCGGCGGTCGCGGCGCGCAGCGCCGTGGCCAGCTCGCCGGCACCGTCGAGGGCCACGGCGCCGATGATCTCGCGCTTGCCCCGGAAGTGGCTGTAGAGGACGGGCTGGCTGTACTCGATGCGCTCGGCCAACTTGCGGGTCGTGACCGCGTCCCAGCCCTGCTGCTCGGCGAGTTCGCGGGCCGTCGCCACGATGAGGCGCTCGCGGCTCGCGCGTTCGCGCTCCTTGCGTTCCTGTACCGACATAAGCAGATCCTAGCATCGCTAGACAATCGAGCGGCAGTAGGGCTAGCGTTGCCTCATCATCTAGCGCCGCTAGATAGCTCAGGAGGGGTCACCATGCTCGACGCACTTGAGGTCTTCACCACCGTGGTTCTCGGCGTGATGGTGGGGGTGGAGTTCTCCGTCGCCTTCGTCATGAATCCGATCTTCAGCGGACTCCCCGACGACGCCAACCAGCAGGCCCGCTCGCACGGGGGCCGGATGCTCGGCGCCGTGATGCCGTTCTGGTACTTCGGATCGCTCGTCCTCATCGCGATCTGGGCCGTCGCCGCGTGGGGCGACGGTGGCACGGGCCTGCTCATCACAGCCGGCGCACTGCTCGTCGTCAGCATCGTCATGTCGCTCCTGCTGCTCGTCCCGATCAACAACCAGGGCAAGACGTGGACCGCCGAGAACCGGCCCGCGGACTGGAAGCAGCAGATGAGCCGCTGGGACCGCTACCACTACGTCCGCGTCGCCGTCATCGTCGCCGCGTTCGCCGTGCTGGTCACGGCGCTGGTCTGAGTTCGTGGGCGCCGGCCGGGAATTCCCCTCCGTGCCGTGTCTCTACGCGGCGCGGAAGCGCCCGGCCTCCACTTCCTCGACCCGCCCCTGCCCCATCAGACGGTCCAAGTGCCGCCGCGCCGTGCGCAGTTCCACGGGCCGGATGTGCGCCCCTTCGACATGCGGCCGGTACACCAGCCGGTGGTCGGCGATCTCGTCCGGTGTGTGCGGTTCGCTCAGGAAGGCGAACAGTTCGGCGTCCCGCTTCTCCACCACGCCGGCGTAGGCGTCGAGCCGGCGGCGGAACTCGGCCGCTCCCTCGATCACACCCTTCTGGTGGGCGGTGCCGTACCAGCGGGCGTCGATCTCCGCACACCGCCGCATCGACGCCTCGAAGTCGATGAGGCTGCTGCCCACGTCGCCGTAGTACGGGCCGAAAGAGGTGAGGTCGATGTCCGCGACGAACAGGAAGCCGTCCGGTTCGACCAGGAATCCGCTGTGGCCCGCGGTGTGCCCGGGCAGGTGGACGACGGTCACCGTCCGCCCTCCCAGGTCGAACACGGTGCCGTCCTTGAACGCCTGCGCATCCGGGCGGCCCTCCACGTGGAACTCGTCCCGCATCGCCGCGTCGACGGCGTCGACCGTGTCCGGGGGCAGTCCGAGCGCGGAGACGAGGGCCGCACGCGAGCGCAGCGCGTCGAGGTCGCCGCGGTGCACGTGCACCGGCACCTCGTAGCTTCCGAGGCCGGCGACGTGGTCCTCATGGGCGTGGCTCACGAGGACCAGGTCCGCGGGCGGCGCGTCATCGACGAGCGACAGCGAAGGGTCGACGACCAGCGAGGCGCTCGTGCCGCGTACGAGCAGTGAATTGGCGCCCGGGTAGGCGCCGTTGCGGGCACCGACGAGCACGGTGACCGCGCCGTATGCCTCGGGGGTGTATCCGGTGGGGCGGGGTTCCATGGTTACCGTTTCTATCGAACCGCGGACGGGACCGCCATAAGGCACCTCCCCGCTGCTCCCCTGCCCGCTGCTCCCCGGCGCGCTGCTCCCCGGCGCGCTTGGTCGGCTCCGCAAGAAATGTGGTCAGCCACGCAGGAAGTACAGCACGGTCGTGGTCACGGCCGTCGCCAACAGGACGCCCCGCAGCAGCCGGGCAGAGAGGCGGCGCGCCAGGTGGGCCCCTGCGAAACCGCCCGCCACCGCGCCGACCAGCATGGCCGTGAGGAGCAGCGGAGCGGACAGCGCGTCCGAGGCCAGCAGGAAGAGCACGGTCGCGCTGAGGTACATGGCCGCGAGCTGGGTCACCCGCATCGGGTTGCCGGCCGCGGCGTCGAGACCGAAGCCGATGCCCCACAGCGCCAGCATCAGGATGCCTACGGCTCCGCCGAAGTAACCGCCGTACACACCGAGGAAGAACTGTCCGACCAGCGCGGCGCGCCCACTCATGCCGACCGGGCGCCCCAGCACACGGGTCAACGCACTCGAAAGGTGCCGTCCGAAGGCCAGGACCAGCGTCGCGAACGCGAGCAGCCACGGCACCGCGGCCTCGAAGGAGGCAGCCGGAAGCACCAGCAGGAGACCCGCGCCGACGGCGCCGCCCGCCACGCTGGTCGCCGTCAGCGCCTTGGTGGACGTGGGCCCTACGGGGGCGAGTTCGCGCCGGTAGACCCACGCGCTGGTGACCGCGCCGGGCACAAGCGCGACGCGCGACACCGCGTTCGCGACCACCGGTGGCAGTCCGACCGCGACGAGTGCGGGCAGCGCCACAAAGGTTCCGCCGCCGCCGACGGCGTTCAGGGCTCCGGCGGCGACGCCGGCCAACAGGACAAGAAAAGGCTCCATCACCCGCAGAGCATCACCCGCCGACGATCGGCGCCACAATGCGGAATCGACGTTCCCTGCCTAAGGCTGTCCCTAAGGCTGTTCCTTGCGCGGTGCCCTACCCTGGGCCGGTGCGCTACGACCTGGACGACCTGCGGCTCTTCCTCCACATCGTCACGGAGGGCTCGATCACGGCGGGCGCCCGGCGCATGCACCTGAGCCTGCCCTCGGCCAGCACCCGGGTGCGCTCGCTGGAACACCACGCCGGGGTGGCGCTGTTGATCCGCGGCCGCCGGGGCGTACGGCCCACTCCTGCGGGAGCGACGCTGTCCCGCCACGCACGCGACGTACTCGACAGGACCGCACGTCTCGACAGCGCCGTCGCGAGCTACACCCGGTCCCCGAACGCCCAACTCACCCTGCTGGGCGGCGGATCCGCGATGCACCGGCTCGTACCGGCCGCCCTGGTCCCGTTCCTGCGCGCCCATCCGGACACCGACGTCACCGTGTCCGAGAGCCGCACACCACGGACCATACGACGGCTCGCCGACGGCGACGCGGACATGGGGGTCGTCATCGACGACGAGGCCGGTGACAGCGGACTGCGCATGGAACCCCTGGGCGACGACTCCCTCGTCGTGATCGGCCAGGCGGGAGGGGTCCTCGGCGGGCGGACCTCACTGACGTACAGCGAGGTCGCCGAGCACCCGCTCGTCGGCCTCGACGCCGGCTCCTCGCTGCGCCGCTGGATCGAGAAGCGGCTCGGGCCGAACGCCCCGGTGGTGCGCCACCGCACCACCGTCGCCGACCTGAGCGTCCTCGTCTCCCTGGCCGCCGCGGGCGCCGGGCTCGCCGTCGTGCCGCGGCGCGCGATCGACCCCCGACACCCCCTCGACGTATGCGAGTTGCAGGACTCGTGGGCACATCGGCGTCATCTGCTGGCCTGGGGCGCGCAGGACGGCGCCGCGTCTCCGGCGGCGGAGGCGCTGGCCGAGCATCTGCGGCGAGCAGCGTTGGAGTCATAATCCGTAGTCAGCCATCGGCAATCCGCAGATCCGTAGATTCATAGATTCGTAGTGAGCCATCAACTATCAGGCACGGCCGCCCGGGAGGCAGCGCAGTGAGCGAGCAGTATGTGATGGGGCTTCAGGAGGTCGACGAGACGGACATCGCGCTCGTCGGCGGCAAGGGCGCACACCTGGGCGGGCTTGCGCGGATCGAGGGTGTCCGGGTTCCGGCCGGTTTCTGCGTGACGACTCGTGCGTTCCGGCGGGTGATGGCGGACGCGCCGACGATCGACGAGCGGCTGGAGCAGCTGTCGCGCACGGATCCGGACGACCGGGAGGCGATCCGTACGCTCAGCGCGGAGCTCCGCGGGATCGTCGAGGGGGTCGGTGTTCCGGAGGACCTCGCGGCCGGGATCGGCCGCGCGCTCGCGGACCTGGGTGAGGGTGCCGCCTGCGCCGTCCGCTCCAGCGCGACGGCCGAGGACCTGCCGACGGCCTCCTTCGCAGGCCAGCAGGACACGTACCTGAATATCGTCGGGTCGGGGGCGATCCTGGAGCACATCGGCCGGTGCTGGGCCTCGCTGTTCTCCGAGCGGGCCGTGACCTACCGTCAGCGGGCCGGCATCGACCACCGCACGGTCGACATGGCCGTGGTCGTGCAGCGGATGGTCCGCCCGGAATCGTCCGGCGTCCTGTTCACGGCGGACCCGGTCACGGGCAACCGCAAGGTGGCCACCGTGGACGCCGGCTTCGGCCTCGGCGAGGCCCTGGTCTCCGGCCTGGTGAACCCGGATGTCTTCCGGGTGCGGGACGGCGAGGTCGTCGAGCGGACCATCGCCGCCAAGCAGCGTGCCGTGTACGCGGTCCCGGGCGGTGGCACGGAGGAAGTGACGGTCGACGCGCGGCGGCAGGAGCAGCCGGCGCTGACCGATGCGCAGGTCGTACGACTCGTCGGGCTCGGGCGCCGTATCGAGTCACACTTCGGCCGGCCGCAGGACATCGAATGGTGCCTGGTCGACACCGATCCCGGCACCGATCCCGGCACCGACGCCGAGTTCCAGATCGTGCAGAGCCGGCCGATCACTACTTTGTTCCCGGTCCCCGAGCGCGATGACCAGGACAATCACGTCTATCTCTCCGTCGGCCATCAGCAGATGATGACCGACGCGATGAGGCCGCTGGGCGTCTCCGTGTGGCAGCACACGGCGATGGCGCCGATGCACGAGGCCGGCGGGCGGCTGTTCGTCGACGCCACCCGGCGCCTGGCCGCGCCCACGAGCCGCGCGGGCCTCCTCGACATCGTGGGCCGAGGCGACCCGCTGATCAGGGACGCCCTCGAAACCGTCCTCGACCGCGGCGACTTCGTCCCGACACTCCCCGACCCGGCCCCCGCCACGCCACCGGCCGGCGGCGGCCCGCCCGCCCCCATCGAGACCGACCCGGCCGTCGTCACCGCACTGATCGGGCGCAGCCAGGAGTCCATCGCCGCCCTGGAGCGCGACATCCGGTCGAAGACCGGTCCTGCCCTCTTCGACTTTCTGCTCGACGCCTTCGAGGAGCACAAGCGGGCCCTCGGTGACCGGCTGAGCATGCAAGCGATCATGGCGGGCATGGAGGCCACGTGGTGGCTCAACGACAAGCTGTACGAGTGGCTGGGCGAGAAGAACGCCGCTGACACGCTAACGCTGTCCGCCCCCGGCAACATCACGTCGGAGATGGGCCTCGCCCTGCTCGACGTCGCGGATGTGATCCGCCCGCTACCGGGGGTCCTCGCCTTCCTCCAGGACACGGGGCAGCTCGCGGACGACACCTTCCTCGACGAGCTGACGAAGCGCACCGGCGGACCCGAGGCGCGCGCCGTCATCGAGGCCTACCTGGACCGGTACGGGATGCGCTGCGTCGGCGAGATCGACATCACGCGGCCGCGCTGGCGCGAACGCCCCACCACACTCGTGCCGGTGATCCTCGACAACGTACGGAACTTCGAACCGGGCGCCGCGGCGCGGCGGTTCGAGGAGGGTCTTGAGAAGGCACGCCAGAAGGAAGCGGACGTGCTGTCACGCCTGCGCGCCCTGCCTGCGGATGGGGATGCGGACGGAGAAGGGGACGGGGACGCAAAGGCCGACGAGACCCGGCGGATGATCGAGCGCGTCCGCACCTTCATCGGATACCGCGAGTACCCCAAGTACGGCATCATCCGCCGCTACTTCATCTACAAGCGGGCGCTGTTGGAGGAGGCGGGGCGCCTGGTGCGCGCCGGTGTGCTCGATGACACCGAAGACATCTACTACCTGACGTTCCAGGAACTCCATGACGTCGTGCGCACGAACCGGGCGGACGGCCGGCTCATCCAGGAGCGCAGGGACGACTTCCGTACGTACCAGTCGCTCACCCCGCCGCGCGTGCTCACCTCGGACGGCGAGGCCGTCCGCGGAACGTACCGGCGCGAGGACGTGCCGGACGGCGCGCTGATCGGTCTGCCGGTGTCCGCCGGGACGGTGGAGGGGCGGGCGCGCGTCGTCCTCGACATGGCGGAGGCCGATCTCGAGGCGGGCGACATCCTGGTCACGGCGTACACGGATCCGAGTTGGTCGCCGCTGTTCGTCGCCGTCGCGGGGCTTGTCACGGAGGTGGGCGGGCTGATGACGCACGGCGCGGTGATCGCGAGGGAGTACGGCCTGCCGGCGGTCGTCGGCGTGGACGGAGCCACCCGGCTGATCCGTGACGGCCAGCGGATCCGTGTGCACGGGGCGGACGGGTACGTCGAGATCCTGGAGTGACCGGGAGCGATCGGGCCCTGCAGACCATCGACCGAGACCGACACGAAGGCACACGTGACCGAAACGCCCGAGCCCGCCGCCACCCTGCGCGCGTTCATCGCCCTCGCCCCGCCCGACGACGCGAAGGACGAACTGGCGCTCGCTCTGCGCCCGGTCTACGCCGCCCACCCCCGCCTGCGGCAGAACCGCATCGAGGACTGGCACATCACACTGGCGTTCCTCGGCGAGCAGTCCCTGACAACCGTCCAGCAGCTCCGGCAGCCGCTCGCCGGCCTCGCAGCCGGCCACCCCTCCCCCGAGCTGGCGCTGCGGGGCGGTGGCCACTTCGACGCGCGCGTCCTGTGGAGCGGCCTGGAGGGTGACCTGGACTGTCTGCATCTGCTGTCCGAAGCGGTCCGGAAACAGGTCAGGGCCTGCGGGGTCGACTTCCCGGAGCGTCCACTGCGCCCCCACCTGACGCTGGCGCGCGCCCGCCGCCACGACACCACGTCCGTCCCGGAGGCGGCCGAGGCTCTCGACACCTTCATCGGCCGCCGCTGGCGCCCCTTCCGCCTCCACCTGGTCGGCAGCACCCCCGGGAACGCCCCTGCGCCGAGGCGCTATCAGGACATCGCGTCGTGGGAGCTCGGCGGCGGTGCCGGGGAGCCCGCCGGGATCTGAGGACTACACCTTGTCGACGGCGAACAGTTCGAGGTGCCCGCACTTAGGGCAGCGCAGCGCCTCGATCCGTCGGCGAGGCCGGCCGAGCCGCTTGGCACCGCCGAAGAGGCCCTTCTCCAGCGCGCCTTCGATCCAACGCGCGTAGCCACGCGAGTGCTCCCCCGCGTCCTCGATGAATCCGTCTTCCAGGCCGCCGGTGCCGCAGTGGGTGCAGGTGTTGTCCGTCACAGGGTCAGTCTATGAGGCGGAAGTTCAGTGGCTGGGCGGGGGTTGTTCGGTCATACCGAGGAACCGGCCGGCGGCCATGCGACGACGTGGTCGAGGACCGGGGGCCGGTACCCGGGTCCCTTGAGCACCTTGCCGTCGTCCCGGCGCAGGACCCGTCCGTCCGCGTCGAGCTTGCTCATGTTGGACCGGTGGACCTCGGCGAAGACCGCCGGCAGGTCGATCCCCAGCGCGTCGGCGGCGCCGTATGTGACGTAGAGGACATCGGCCAGCTCCTTGGCCAATGCCCTGTACGTGGTGCCCGGATCGTCGCCGGCCCGCAGGGCGTTCGCGAGGTCGGTCAGGGCCTCGGCTGCTTCGCGGGCTTCTTCGGTGAGCAACGTCCGCCGGTGTTCCGCCAGTTCGGGACGCTCGGCCGCGGCCGAACCGTCGAACGTCTCGCGGAACTCGGCGACACTGCGCATGGGTTCGTGATCCATACGTCGACCCTAAGCGCTTCCGGGTCCGCGGGTGAGCGGGGCATGGCCCGTGACCGCCCACCCGCGTACGCGTTCGCATCCCCGTCAGGGATGCACCAACACGTGACTGAGACCCACCCTGCCGGTGCCCTTCAGTTTGATGCGGACGTAGCGTGCCTCCTCGTCGGTGTCGATGAGGGTGGGGCGCAGGGCCTTGCCCGTGATGTGTGCGGTCGTCGCGTCGGAGAAGTCGGCCGAGCTCGCGAGCTGTACGTCGAAGTCGGCCGTTGTCGTCGACGCGTCGTTCCAGACCTCGACCTGGCCGATGTGCCGGACGGCGCCGAGGTCGACCTGCCACCAGGCGCCCGGCTCTGACTGTGTACGGGTGTCGGTGGAGGTGTCGCCGTCGGTCGCGCGTGCCGCGGTGGCGGTGCCGTCCGTGGAGGACTGCGTGGCGGTGCCGGTGCGGGCCAGGTCGCGGCGGAGCTGTTCGACACGGCCGTGGGGGTCCGCGCCGGCCGACCCGGCCACCTTCAGCGCCTCGGCGGGCAGTCGGTCGAGCTTGGTGTGGTTGGCGGTCAGGGTCGAACCGGTGCCTCCGAGGGCGGGGGCGTCGGTGTCGGTCCAGTTGCCGGTGGCGTGGTTGTCGATGCCGTAGTCCGCCCAGTTGGAGACCCACTTGTAGCCGAGCCGGGTCAGGACGTTGCGGGTGACGGTGATGTGGCTGGACTGTTCGTCGAGGTAGATGCCGTTGCCGTCGCGCTCGGTGTTCCCGTACGCGCTGCGGTTGAGGTAGTTCCCGGAGATCACGGTCCCGGGTTGGGCACCCTGCGTGTAGATGGCACCGCCGTCGTGCTGGTCGTAGGAGACGCGCATGGCGTTCGTGATCCGGTTGTTCGTGATGCGGTTGTCGCGCAGGACGGACTTCTGGACCTCGGGCTGGTTCCAGCCCCAGCCGACGGAGATGCCGGAGTAGGGCAGGTCGTCGAGGGTGTTGTGGTCGATGACGGTGCCCGCCTCGTAGCCCGCCCAGATGCCGACGGCGTCCGTGTACTCGACGCCGGTGTGCCGGACGGTGTTGTACGACACCGTGTTGCGGGCGCCGGTGAGTTCGGCGGTCGGCCGGGGCTCCGTGTCACCGATGTAGGCGGCGCCGGAGGACAGGTCGGTGAAGCGGGAGCGGGTGAGGGTGGAGTCCTGGGTGCCCTGCTCGAAGACGACTCCGGCGCCGCCGAGCCGGGTGAAGTCGGCGTCGTCGACGACCACGTCACGGCCGCCTCGGACGGTGAGCGCGGCCGCGGGCTTGGTGTAGTGACGGCCGGCGTGGTCGACGGGACCGGTGGCTCCGGTGAGTGTCAGTCCGGCCTGGGTGCCCGCGTAGCCCTCGTCGGTGTCGGGCTGCCGGTAGGCGGCGTACGCGAAGCCGATGCCGGTGAGGCGGACGTCGTGGGCGCCGTCGACGTTCACGAGCCCTTCCGTGGCGGGGGTGATCGCCTGGAATCGGCGCGGATTCTCGCCCTCGCGTGGCAGGTACGTGACGGTCCGCGCAGCGGAATCCCACGCGAACTCGCCCGGCTTGTCGAGGAGTTCGCGGGCGTTCTCGAAGTAGGACACCTTCGCGTAGCGGCTGGAGTCGACGGTGGTGGTGTCCCAGGCGGGTCCGGTGCGGTCGGTGCCGGAGGTGGAGTTGGTCCAGCAGGGCTGGGCGAACGTCATGAGGTCGCCGCTGACCGAGGCGATCCGGCAGTGGTAGTTGCGCCAGCGCACCCGGATGACGGCCTCGGCGTCGGTGGGCCGTTCCCACCGGTCGATGCCGGTGCGTGAGGCGCCGGTCATGCCCGTCTTGGTGGCGTCGCACACGGAGGCGGCGCAGGAGTCGCCGCGCGCGCGGACGGCCCGTACGCCGTCGACGAAGAGCTGTCGCGGGGTGACACCGTCCGGCACCGGTGCCGTCCAGGTGCCGTCGGCATTGGCGGACCAGTCGGTGATCGCGCGCCCTCCGGAGAGCACGGGCCGGGCACCGGGCGCGGCGGCCCAGGTGACACCGGAGTCCTTGGCGCCGAGTTCGAGCGGGTGACTCAACGCGTAGGTGCCACCGGCCAGTTCGACACGGACACTTCGTCCGGCGAGGGCCCGCGCGGCGTCACGGGCACTGTCGAGCGAGCAGGGGCGGGTGATGGTGCAGGCCGTACCAGAGCCGTGGGGCGCGGCGTGCAGGACCGCCGTGTCGGCGGCGGTCGCGCGGGGCGCCGGCAGGAGCGTGAGCCCCATGGCTGCGGCGGACAGTAACGCCGTCATGGTGGCGCGGATGGCCGATCTCATGCGGTGCCTTCCTCTCGTTCAGGTGAAGTGAGTAGTGGGCCCCTCGTGATCCCTCTGGCAATTGCGCTCCGACGCCCCGGGGTTCCGCCCCGGACCCCGCTCCTCAATCGCCGGAGGGGCTTAAAATCAGGCCATCGGCGGGTTCTTCGCCCCGAACAACCACTCCCGCAGGAACGGATCAACTCCCCGCTCCCCCGTCACGTCCACCGCGTGCCGGATGAAGTCCTCGCTGGTGACGGTCCGGTCTCGGAAGCGCCGCGGCCACAACCCCATCACCCGGTCGAACTTCCGCTGCCCCACGTGGAGTCGCAGTGCGTACAGCACGAGCGCGCCGCCGTCGTAGATGTTCGTTCCGCCGAGCGCCTTGGGCAGCCCCGGCGGCCCGTCACTCGCGCGTATCGCGTCCAGCTTCTCGTACGTGGTCTGCATCTTGTCGGCCATCCGCGACCACCCCCGTTCCTCGCTGTAGAGGGCCGCGTAGTACACCGCGGGCCCCTCGTTGAGCCAGGCCTGCTGCCAGTCGTGCGGGGTGACACTGTCGCCGAACCACTGGTGGGTCAGCTCGTGGACCATGGTGTTCTCGTACGTGGGGTGGCCGGCCGCGTCGTCCTTGAACCAGTTGGTGCCCATCAGGGTGAGCGTCGTGTTCTCGAGGGCGTCGGTGTACCCGTCGTAGATGTGGACGCCGTAGACGGAGAACGGGTACGGGCCGAACTTCGCCTCCAGCCACGCGAGATGGTCCGGTGTGCGGGCGACGATCGGCGCGTAGAAGTCCTCGCGGCCCTGCGGGACGATGTGCCGCAGCGGCAGCCCGGTGTGCGAACTGCCATACAGGTACGTGCCCTTGACCACGGCGATACCGAGCAGCTCCGTGGGCATCCGCTCGCGCAGCGCGAAGTGCCACACGGTGGAGCCGTCGCCGCGGTGGTCCTTGCCGGTCAACTCGCCGTTGGCCGCCGCGATGTAGCCCTTGGGCGCGGTGATGTGGAAGGCCCAGGTGGCCTTGTCGGACGGGGTGTCGTTGCACGGCAGGAACGTGTCCGCGCGCGAGGACTGCACGGCGGAGGCGAATCCGCCGTCCGTCCCGAAGCGCCATCCGGTGAGCCCGGCCCGTGGCGCCTTGCCGTTGCCGTGGTAGCGGACGGTGGTCGTGAACGGGGTGCCCTTGTGGATCGGTGCGGCCGGGGTGACGGTCAGTTCCTGGCCGGACTGGCCGAGGGTGAGGGCGGTGCGTGCCTGCCGTCCTTCGACCGTGACGGAGTCGATGGTGTGTCCGTCCGTGTCGAGGTTGAAGGCCGACAGGTCGTGGGTGGCCCGGGCGCGCAGGGTCACCGAGGCCGTGAAGTCGTAGGTGCCTGGGGTGAAGTCGAAGGTGAGGTCGTAGTGGTCGACCTGGTAGCCGCCGTTGCCGAGGGTGGGGAACAGCGGGTCGCCGACGCCGTCGGAGCCGGGTCGGGGGTCGAAGCCCGCGGCGTGCGCCGGGGCGCCGAACAGGGGGACGGCGACCGCCGCTCCGGTCGCGGCGGTGAGGAACGTGCGTCTGCTGGTGCTCACTTGGCCCCCTTCTTCCCGCCCTGCTCGGCGGCCTGCTTGAACTCGGCGCGGCACTTGTCGCCGCCCGCGTTGCGCCACTTCTTGACCAGGGCGTCGTACGACGAGAGCGGTTTGCGCCCGGTGACGAGGTCCTTCACGCCGTCGAGATGGATCGTGTACAGGCTGCCGAGGCCCTTGGAGTCCCAGGTGGGAGAGGTGTAGCCGCGGGTGGGGTCCTCGGCGAGCATCGGAATGAGCTTCGTGTACGCCTCGTGGGCGTAGCGGGCCGCCTCGGGGTGCGTGGCGCTGAAGAAGGCGGGGGCGGCCGAGGCCAGCTTGGTCCAGGGCACGGTGACGTCCTGCGTGCCCTGCTTGGTGAGGACGGGCGTGCCGTGTTTGTCGCGCTTGTAGTCGGTGCCCTCGACGCCGTAGTTCATGAGGGTGTACTCGAGCGAGCCGAAGGGCGCGGCGGCGAAGTCGGCGAGCCGCAGGATCTCCTCGACCCGGCCCCGGCTCGCCTTGGTGATGTGGCAGTTCTCCAGGGAGGGGTTGTCGCTCCAGGCGACCGCGTCCTTGCCGACCGGCACCATCGGGCGGACGTCGAAGGACTTGTCGATGGCACTCATCGCGTCGACGTACCCGGTGCCGGTGGTGAGGTAGGAGGGCATGCCGTCGTACACGTACGCGGCCTTGCCGTTCTTGAACAGGTCGGTGTACTGGGCCTTCTGGGCGCCCGACATCTGTACGGTGCCGGGGTAGAAGCAGCCCGCCTTGTACAGCTTGGCGGCCGTCTCGACGGCGTGCCGGTAGGCCTCGTCCTCCAACTGGTACGTCCACTTGCCGGACTTGGTGTCGTGCGTCCAGAAGTACTGGGCGCCGGCCGACATGGCGAGCAGGTTCGTGCCACTGCCCGCGAAGAAGTACTGCTTCTTCTTGGTGTCGGTCAGCTCCTTGGCCAGCTCGACGAGCCGCTCCAGGCTGTCGATCTCGTCGAGGCTGTCCACGCCCGCCTGCTTGAACAGGTCCGCGCGGTAGAAGCCGGCGCCGCCGCTGCCGGACCTGGCGATCGGGATGCCGTAGAGCTTCCCGCCGAAGATGGCCTCCTTCCAGGCGTACTCGGGGATCGCCGCCAGGTTGGGGTACTTCTTGACCTTGCCTCCGGCGAGGTGCGGGGTGAGGTCCGCGCACGTGGAGGCGAGGAAGGCCGCCTTGTTGTCGACGCCGCCGGTCTCCGGGTACATGAAGATGTCGGGCAGCTGGTCACCGGCGACCATCGTGGAGAATTTCGCCGGGTAGTCGTCGGCCGGCACCGCCGTGAAGTCGACCTTGGTTCCCAGCAGCTTCTCTATCTCCCGCCAGGCCGCATTCTTGCCGCGCTCCGGGGGCAGCGGGGCGAAGGTCTCGGTCACCGCGGTGATCTTCTTGGCTCCCTTGAGCGGGGTGCCCTTGGTGGCCCGGGCCATCTCGGTGGGGTACTTCAGGAACGCGGCGGGCACGCCCGCGACGGTGCCGGGCAGGTCGGCCTCGATGCCGATGTTGCGGATGGCCGTGGCCGGCAGCAGCTTGGCGCTCTTGGCCTCCGCCTTGGCGGCCGTGCCGCCGTCGCCGCACGCGGCGAGCAGGGGCGCGGCGGCGACGCCGAGCCCGGCGCCGACACCCCAGCGGAGCATGGTGCGGCGGTTCATGGTCGTGGTGCCGGGCATGCGAAGTCTCCTCAACGTGAAGGGGCACACGGAAGTCGGGGGGGGTGGCGGCCGGTGTGCGGGCCCTGGGGTCGCGGCGCAGACGGGAGTTCGACGACAGCCCCAGGGCCTTCTCAGCCCTTGACGGCGCCGGTGAGGACGCCCTTGGTGAAGTAGCGCTGGAGGAACGGGTAGACGAGCAGGATCGGCACGACCGCGATCACGAGCACGGCCATCTGCACGGCCTGCTGCGGGGCTATCGCCTCACCGGCCGCGGCCGTGTCGAGGTTCTGTCCCTGGAGGATGAAGGTGCGCAGCACCATGGGCAGCGGCCACTTGTCGTTGTCGCCGAGGTAGAGCAGGGCGTTGAAGTACGCGTTCCAGTAGGCGACCGCGTAGAAGAGGCCGACGACGGCGATGACCGCCTTCGACAGGGGCAGCACGACCTGTATCAGGGTGCGGAAGTCGCCCGCGCCGTCGACCTTCGCGGCGTCGTACAGCTCCTCCGGCAGGTTCATGAAGAACGCCCGCATCACCACGAGATTGAAGGCGCTGACCATGGTCGGCAGGACCAGGGCGGCGAAGGTGTTGTAGAGGCCGAGCTCCTTGACCAGCAGGAAGTTGGGGATGACGCCCGCGTTGAACAGCATCGTGAACAGGGCGGTCATCAGCAGGAAGCGGCCTCCGACGATGCCGCGCCGCGACAGGCCGTACGCCATGCCGATGGTGGCGAGCAGGCTGCAGACGGTGCCCGCGAGGGTGACCGCGATGCTCACGAACAGGGCGCGGGTGACCCGGCCCCCGGTGAAGGCCGTGCGGTAGGCGTCGAGGTTGGGGTGGTCGGGCCACAGGACGAGCCCGTTGGCGTGGATGATGTCGGTCTGCGAGGCGAAGCTCGTCCCGATCACACCGAGCAGCGGGTACGCGACGAGGGCCACGACGACGACCAGGGCGAGGCCCTTGAGGGCGAGTCCCACCCTGGTGGGGCGCTCCATCCAGGGCGGGCGGGCCCCCGAAGGACGGAGTTCGCCGGGTCCGGCGTCCGGTGCGGCGGGCGTGGCCTTGCGGCGCGTCCCCACCGCGGTCGTCTCAGCGGTCAGCACCTCTGTACACCCCTTCATGTCCGAGCCGGTGGGCGAACTTGTTGGCGCCGATGACCAGGGCCGTGCCGATGACCGCCTTCACCAGACCGACGGCGGCCGCGGTGCCCCACTGGTTGTCCTTGATGCCGTGGAAGTAGACGTAGGTATCGAGCACTTCGCCGGCGCCCGGGCCGACGGCGTCGCGCTGCAGCAGGATCTGTTCGAAACCGACCGTGAGAATGTTGCCGAGGTTGAGGATCAGCAGCAGTACGAGCACCGGGGCGAGGCCGGGCAGCGTCACGTGCCAGAACCGGCGCCGGCGCGCGGCGCCGTCCATGGCAGCCGCCTCGTACAGGCCGCGGTCGATGTTCAGGAGCGCGGCGAGGATGATGATGGTGCCCCAGCCGGCGTCCTTCCACATGACCTGCAGCGCGAGCAGCCAGGGGAAGGCATTCGGGTCGGTCATCATGTCGTAGTGCGGCAGGCCGACCGCTTCCAGCAGGTCCGGGACCGCCCCCGCGCCACCGAGGATCTGCTGGAAGATCGAGACGATGATGACCCAGCCGATGAAGTGCGGCAGGTAGACGACGCTCTGCACGAAGCGCCGCAGCTTGTCGCTGACGATGCTGCTGAGCAGCATCGCGAGCCCGATCGGCACCGGGAAGAACAGGACCAGTTGGACGAGCGCGATCTCCAGCGTGTTCGCGGTCGCCGACCAGAAGTCGGGGTCGGCGAAGGCGCTCGCGAAGTTGGCGAAGCCGGTCCAGGCGCTGTGCATGTAGCCCAGATAGGGCTGGTAGTCCTGGAAGGCCACCATGTAGCCGAGCAGCGGCACGTAGTGGAACACCACGAAGTACAGGAAGCCGGGCAGGCAGAGCAGCAGCATCACCTTGTCGCGCTTGACGCGCTGCCACAGGGTTCTGCGGATGGTGCCGGGCACGGCTGAGGGTGGCGCGGAAGCAGTCATGGGGCGGTCCTGTTCGGCCGGGTGACGCAAGAACTGCGTTACTGCGGCGGCAAGTTAGTAAGCGTTTAACCCTGCCGTCAATAGATCCGGGCAAGCGCTGCATGTCGATGGCCCTCCAATACGAGCGTTCTGCGCGGGATTTGAGTCTCTGACCTGCCAACTCACGGACTGGGTCTGGCTTTTGGGTTGACGGTCGTACGGCAGTGTCCTTAGCGTGCGGTCACCTGATAGAACACGTTTACTGTCCGGAGGCAGGGTGCGTACCACTGACGAGGTGTCGACCGGGGCCGAGGCTTCGGCCATCGGCACCACACCGCCCCCGCGGCGGCCCCGTACGGTTCTGGCGATGCACTCCTCGGTCGTCGACGACGTCTTCCCACCCGCCGTACGGGTCCGGCTCGAGGACACGGCCGACATCCGGCCGCCGCACGTCCTGCGCGAGTTCACCAGCCCACAGGCGCGCGCCGCGCTCGCCGAGTGCGAGGTGCTGCTCACCGGCTGGGGCTGCCCGCCCATCGACACCACCGTGCTCGACGGCGCGCCCCGGCTGCGCGCGGTCATCCACGCGGCCGGCACCGTCAAGCCGTTCCTGGGGCGGGAGGCCTACGAGCGCGGTATCGCGGTGTCGTCGGCCGCCGCCGCCAATGCCGTGCCGGTCGCCGAGTTCACCCTCGCGGCGATCATCATGGGCGCCAAGCGGGCCTTCCCGCTCGCCCATCTCTTCCGCACACGGCGCACCCACCGCACCGATGCCGACCTGGACCGGCACCACTGGCTCGGCACCCGCGGCCTCACCGTCGGGGTCGTCGGCGCCTCGCACGTCGGCCGCCGGGTGGTGCGGCTGCTGCGCTCGCTCGACGTCGAGGTCCTCCTGTACGACCCGTACATCGAGGACACCGAGGCCGTCCTGCTCGGCGTCACCCGCACCGACCTGGACACCCTGCTCACCGCGAGCGACGTGGTCACCCTGCACGCGCCCGACACCGACGAGACCCGGCAGCTGCTCGACGCCCGCCGCCTGGACCTGTTGCGTCCCGGCACCCTGCTGGTCAACACCGCGCGCGGGCCCCTCGTGGACACCGAGGCCCTGGTCGAGCACCTGGTCAGCGGGCGGATCGACGCCGTGCTCGATGTGACGGACCCGGAGCCGCTGCCCGCCGACCATCCGCTGTGGGACCTGCCCAACGTCCTCATCACGCCGCACATGGCGGGCGCCCAGGGCAACGAGGTGGGGCGGCTCGGCGCGCTCGCCGTCGACGAGCTCACCCGGTACGCGCACGGCGCTCCACTCGACCACCCCGTCCGCCTCGACGACTTGGAGCACATCGCGTGACCGGGCCCACCCCGCACGGCATAAGCTCTGGGGCGGGCGGAGCAGCGACGGCACGGCAGGATCACCAGGGGGTGGGCCGGATGGCCCGGCAACGATCGACGGCGCCCGGCGGCTCCGGTCACCGGGAGCGGCGCCGCGCGACGGTGGTCGACGTCGCCAAGCACGCCGGTGTCTCCACGGCCACCGTCTCCCGCGTGATGAACCGCAACTACCCGGTCGCCGCGGCCACCCGCGAGCGCGTCGAAGCGGCGGCGCGCGAGCTGGGTTACGTGGCCAACGCCCATGCCCGCGCCCTCGCCGGCAGTTCGGGGCGCACGGTCGGCATCATCGTGAGCGAACTGATCGACCCGTTCTACGCGTACATCGCGCGCGGCGTCGAACGCGAGGCGACCGCGGGCGACCGGCTGTGTCTGGTGTGCTGTACGCAGGGCGATCCGCAGCGCGAGCTGGCCTTCATCGAGCTGATGCACGAGCGTCGGGCGGACGCGGTGGTGCTGGTCGGCGGGAGCGTCGACGATCCCGACTACCGCGCGGAACTCTCGCGCAGGGCCCACGAGTTGGCCTCGGACGGCGCCAAGCTCGTACTGTGCGGGCGCCCCTCGCTCGGCGTGGGTGTGCCCACGGTGGACGTGGAGTACGACAACGAGGGCGGCGCGTTCGCCATCACCGACCATCTGATCACCCGGGGGCACCGGCGGATCCTCTACCTGGGCGGCCCGCCCGCGCTGTCGACGGCGCGCGACCGGCTCGCCGGGCACCGGCGCGCGCTCGAGCTGCGCGGCATCGACCGCGTCCCCGAGCTGGAGCAGCCGGGCGCCTTCGGCCGGTCCTTCGGCTACCGACGCATGAGCGAACTGCTGCGGGACGGACCGGAGTTCACGGCGGTCTTCGCGGCCAACGACATCGTCGCCGCCGGGGCCGCGCAGGCGCTGGAGGAGGCCGGGCTTCGGGTACCGGAGGACGTGTCGCTGGTCGGCTACGACGACATTCCGGTGGCCCAGGAACTGCGGCCGCGCCTGACCACGGTCCGCATCCCGCTGGAGGAGATGGGCCGACAGGCCGTGCGGGTCGCCCTGAACGGCGGGGACGAGGACGACTGGCGCGCCCCCACGACCGGCACGCTGCGTCTGGGCACGCACATCGTGGTCCGTGACTCCGTGGCACCCCCGGCGGCGGCGCGTGGCCGCGGGAGAAGCGGGAGCCGTCGGCAGGCCTGAGCCGCAGCCGTCGCCGTACCGCAGCACCCCGCACGGTTGCGCAATCCTGCTTGATTCAGGGCTTCTTGACGTAGTAACGAGCAGAAAATCGCTCCAGCACCTTGCCACCCGGCAGCAAACGCTTACATGCTGGCGCCCAGTTCGCACGCACCACGTCCCGCTCATCCTTCCGACGTCCTTCGTCTCCTGGGGAGTCCCTGCATGCGCCCTGCCGACACGTCCTCCCACGTCCACGCCGCCGCCGGCCACCCCGACGCGCGCCCCGGGCCCGGGCGGCGCACGGTGCTCACCGCGCTGGCCGGTGCCGGAGCCGCCGGCGGCCTCGCGCTCACCCTCGGCACGGGCTCCGCGCAGGCCGCCGCCTCCACGACCGCGCGGCTGACCGCCCGCCCGTCGGCCGAGGCCGAACGGCTGCGCCTCGGACAGGCCCTGCGCGCCTCCGAGTTCCAGCCGACGGGCCGCCATGTCGCGGCGGGCATCCCGCTGCGCCTGGACGTGCAGCCCAACGACGGCGTACTGCCCACCGTGTGGATCGGCCGGTGGGACTACTACGCCACCCTGACCGCTCCGCGGAGCTACCCACTCAAGGCCGGCGCCAACACGGTCACCGACCCGCACGGCGGCCCCGTCTACTTCTCCCTGGAGGGCAACGGGGAGAGAGCCACGGTGGCGTTCAAGAGCGGCAGCACACCCATGCCGGTCTTCACCCTCGGAAGCACCGAAGAGGCCGACTTCCAGAGCCAGTTGGACACCTTGACGGATGTGCCGGTCGTGGAGCTGCACGGCCCGCGCTCGATCGTGACGCTGACCCGCGAGGGCGCCCTGCTGTACCGCGACGAGAGCCACGCGGAGCTGCTGCGCCTCCTTGAGGAGATCATCGACGCGGAGTCGGCGATCAGCGGTCTCGACGGCTCCAAGCCCGTGCATCGGCCCAAGGCGGGCGGCTACCACTTCACCGAGGTGTCGGTGGTGCCGTCCGGCGTCGGCGCGTACGCCACCCACGGCTACAACGGCTTCCCGCGCGCGTACCTCGACCGGGCCACGACGGTGCAGGGGCTGCGCACCCGTGGCTGGGGGCTCTACCACGAACTCGGCCATCTGCATCAGCAGTTCGCGTACAAGCCCGCCGCGATGACCGAGGTCACCGTGAACATCTACTCCCTGGCCGTGCAGCGAGCCCTGGGGCAGCCGTCCAATCTGCTGACCGCCGACCCGGCGACGGGGCTCAACCCCTTCCAGTCGGCCCGCGCCAAGTTCGGCACGGACGGGCTCACGTACGAGAAGTCCTTCGGGGCGTACGAGAAGCTGGTTCCGCTGCGGCAGTTGGAGCTGGCGTTCGGCGACTCGTTCTGGCCGCGGCTTCACCGGCTGGTGCGCGAGGAGAACCCGCAGTCGGACTCCTCGGACTCCGCAGGGCGCTACCGGGCCCTCGCCCTCTACGCGAGCCGCGTCGCGGAGCGCGATCTCACCGACTTCTTCGTCACCACTTGGGCCTTCCCGATCGACGCGCAGGGGCGCGCGGAACTCGCCGCGCTCGGGCTGCCGAAGCCGTCCGTCGACCCGGCCACGCTGACCGACTGAACCGAAGGGCGAACACCGACCATGCAGCTGACCAGACGACGCACCCTCGCCCTCATGGGAACGGGCGCCGTGGCGACGACACTTCCCCTCGGTCTCGGCGCCATGTCGGCCGCCGCGGCCGAGGACCCCTACGAGCCGCTGCTCGCGCGGGCGGCCCAACAGCTCACCGGCGGCGAGGTCGACCCGGGAGACCCGGATGTCGCCGCCGCGCTGGCCGCCCTGGACAAGCAGGCCGCCGACTGGTGGCAGAAGCTCGACCGCTCCGCGGGACGCAATGCCCTGTGGTCCGATCTGGCGCCGGCCTCCGACCCAGGCATGTTCGGCCAGAGCTACACACGGCTGCGCACCATCACCACGGCGTGGGCGACCCCCGGCACCTCCCTCACCGACGACACCACCGTGCGCGAGGCGCTTCTCGACGCGCTGCGTTTCCTGCGCACCGCCGGCTACAACGACTCGCGCTCCGAATCGGGCAACTGGTGGTTCTGGGAGATAGGCGCACCGCGTGCGCTGCTCGACACCTGTGTGCTGCTGCGCGCCCACCTCCCCGCCGAGGATCTGTCCGCTTACCTCAAGACGGTCGCCAAGTTCGTCCCCGACGCGGACAGGCGCACCAACTCCCCCACGCTGGCGGAGACGGGCGCCAACCGGGCGGACAAGGCCGTCATCGTCGCCCTGCGCGGCCTGCTCGCCGGCGATCCGGACGTCGTCGCGCTGGCCCGCGACGGTCTCTCGGACGTGCGCGACGACGGCAAGAACAGCCTCTTCCAGTACGTCACCTCGGGCGACGGCTTCTACGAGGACGGCTCCTTCGTCCAGCACTCCTCGGTCGCCTACACCGGTACCTACGGCGGCGTCCTGCTCGGCAGCGCGGGCCAGCTGATCGCGCTGCTCGCCGACTCCCAGTGGTCCGTCACCGACCCGGCGGTGACGGTGCTGTACGAGGCGGTCGAGCGCTCCTTCGTGCCCGTGCTCCTCGACGGCGTGATGATGGACGCGCTGCGTGGCCGCGCCATCTCGCGCGAACGCGCCCGCGACCACACGGACGGGGCGGCCACCGCCTCGTACATCCTCCAACTGGCGGACGGCGCACCGCAGTCGTACGCGGACCGCTGGCGCTCGGCCGTCAAGGGCTGGATCCTGCGCAACCGGGACACCCCGTACCTGCGGCTCGTCGGCGTCCCCGCCCTGGCCCGCGCGAAGGCCCTGATGGCGGATACGGCGGTGCGCCCCGCGGAGCGGGTCACCGGCCATCACGTGTTCGCCGACATGGACCGGGTCGTGCACCGGCGGCCCGGCTGGTCGTGCACCCTGTCCCTGTCCTCCAAGCGCATCGCGGCGTACGAGGCGGGCAACGGCGAGAACCTGCACGGCTGGTACACCGGCGACGGCATGACGTACCTGTACGACGGCGACGACCTCGACGCCTTCGGTGACGACTTCTGGCCGACGGTGAACCCCTACCGGCTGCCGGGAACCACCGTGGACACCCGCACACGGGCCGACCTCGGCACCGCCCCGGGAACCGACACCTTCCGCCCGAAGAACGCGGTCGCGGGCGGCGCGGTGCTCGATGGCCAGTACGGCGCGGCGGCGATGGAGCTGATCGCCGACGGGTCGACGCTGCGCGCCAAGAAGGCGTGGTTCTTCCTCGACAACGCGGTCGTCGCGCTGGGCGCCGGCATCACCGCGGGCGACGGCCGCACCGTCGAGACCGTCGTGGAGAACCGGAACCTGCACGCCGACGGCGCTCCCCGGCTCACCGTCGACGACCGCCCGCAGCCCGGTGAGCAGGGCTGGTCGGCGCGGCTCACCGACGCGCGCTGGGCACACCTGGAGGGAACGGGAGGCTACGTCTTCCCGGCCGGCGGCCCCCTGCGTGCACTGCGCGAGGAACGCACCGGGGCCTGGCGCTCCCTCAACACCGGCGCGGACACCGGCGGTTCCACCACCCCGGTCACCCGGCGCTACGCCACCCTCTGGTTCGATCACGGCCCCTCCCCCGAATCCGCTTCCTACGCCTACGTCCTGCTCCCCGGCGCGACGGCCGCCGCGACCGCCACGTGGTCCCGCTCCGCCCCGGTGCGCGTCATCACGAACAGCGCGACCGTCCAGGCCGTCGAATCACCCCGGCTCGGGCTGCTCGCCGCGCACTTCTGGGCGGCGGGATCCGTCGACGGGCTGCGCGCCGACGGCCCGGGCACCGTGCTCGTCCGCCGCCGGGACGACGGCATCACCGTCGCCGTGTCCGACCCCGGCCGCACCGGGACCACCCTGTCCGTCGAACTCCCCTTCGCCGTGCGCCACGTGGTCCGCGCCGACGACACGGTCTCCGTCACGCCGGGCCGTCGCCCGGTGGTCACGGTGCGCATCGCGGGCTCGCGCGGCCATACGCACACCGCCGACCTCGCGTAGCGGAGCCCGTACAGAAACCCGCACAGCAGCCAGCCCACCTCCCCGCCCGCCCCGACCGAGGAGCCGTCGAGCCACCATGCCCGCCCCGTACCTCTCCCTGCCGCCGACCGACCGCGTCCGCTCCCCGCTGACGGGGTGGACCCGGGCACACTGGGAGGCCCTCGCCGACCGGCAGTTGGCGGCGCTGGCCCCTTTCGCGACACCGGGGTTCGCGCAGTACCGGCTTCCCGGGCGGGGCAGCTGGTCCGGGGTGGTGCTGGACGGGCTCGAAGGGTTCGCTCGGACATTTCTGCTGGCCTCATTTCGGATCGCGGGCGCGGGCAAGGACACGACGGGGACGGCGGACGGGACCGAAGCCCCGGCCGTCTCCCACCTGATCGAAAGGTATACGCAGGGTCTGACAACGGGCACGGACCGTGACCACGCGGAGGCCTGGCCCGAACTCACTGACTGCTCCCAGCAGATGGTGGAGGCCGCCTCGATCGCGATCGGCCTGCACGAGACCCGCCCCTGGATCTGGGACCGGCTCGACAGCCGGGTCCAGGAACGCGTGGTCGACTGGCTCTCGGGCTTCGTTGGTGCCCGCACGTGGGACAACAACTGGCGCCTGTTCCAGGTGGTGTCGGAGCAGTTCCTGGCCTCGGTCGGCGCCCCGTACAGCCAGAGCGACATCGACGGCGGACTCGACCGGATCGAGGACTGGTACGTCGGCGACGGCTGGTACAGCGACGGCGACGGCCGCAACTTCGACTACTACGTCGGCTGGGCTCTGCACCTGTACCCGCTGCTGTGGGCGAGGATCGCGGGCCCGGACAGCGACGATGGCCGCGCGAAGACCTACCGCGAACGGCTCTCCCTGTTCCTGGAGACGTACCCGCAGTTCTTCGGCGCGGACGGCGCACCCGTGCACCAGGGGCGTTCCCTGACCTACCGCATGGCGGCGACGGCGCCCGTCTGGCTGGGCGCGCTCGCCGACTGCACACCCCTCGCGCCGGGCCTGACACGCCGGCTGGCATCGGGCACGGCACGCCACTTCACCGAGCGCGGTGTACCGGACGAGCGGGGACTCCAGCCCCTGGGTTGGTACGGCCCGCACCTGCCGACCACCCAGCCGTACTCGGGGCCGGCCTCACCGTACTGGTCGAGCAAGGGCTTCCTGGGACTCCTCCTGCCCGCCGAGCACCCGGTGTGGACCGACCGCGAGCTCCCCCTGCCCGTGGAGCGGGACACGCAGTACACCGCCCTTCCCGCACCGGGCTGGCTGCTGCACGGCACCCCGCACGACGGCATCGTCCGCCTGGTCAACCACGGCAGCGACCACAACCCGCTCGAAGGACCGGCCGACGACGATCCGCACTACGCCAAGCTCGCCTACTCCACCGCGACCGCACCCGAGTCCGCCCCGCACGCCTGGTCCCGCACCGTCGACAACCACATCGCGCTGCTCACCCCGGACGGCACGCCTTCGCGCCGCCGCCGCATCCACCCCCTCACGTGCGAGGGACACCGTGCGTCCTCCCGTCACCACGCTCAACTCCCGGACAGTGACACACAGTTCCCGATCGAGTCGACGAGTGTGCTGCACGGCCCGTGGGAGCTGCGGGTGCACCGGGTGCAGGCCCCGGCGGGCGTCACCGTCCGCGAGGGCGGGCACGCGGTCGCCGATTCCGTGCGACCGCACACCGACCAGGGGCCGGGCTGGGCGCTGACCCGCACGGAATCGGGGCTGACGAGCGCGGTGGTCGCCCTGCACGGCTGGGACACGGAGGCCGGGATCGCCCGCGAGGTGGCGGCGAACGCCTTCGGCCCCCACTCGGCGACCCCGTATCTGCGCTCCCTCCCCCACCCGGGCGACACCACCGTCCACGTAACCCTGGTGGCCCTCACGCGCGACGCGGTGCACCCGCGGGCGCTGCGGGAGGCGATCGAGTGCACGGTGGACGCGGCGGGCACGGTCGCGGTCACGTTCCCGGACGGTGAGGTGGTGAGGGTGACACCTCACTCGAGCCGGCGAGCGGCGGCCTCATAGGTGGTGTCGGAGGCGCTGTTGAACGCGATGGCCGCGGCGGGCGCGTATCGCCTGACCAAGTTGACGATCCGCGCCCGCCCGGGCCTCAGCCCGCAGCGCCACCCGCCCGCAGCGCGAACGCGTTCACCGCCAGCGACAGGCACGCCGTCAACCGCTGGCCGTACGGCACGTGCAACGACTCGTTCGGGCCGTGGGCGTTCGCGCCCGGGCCGAGGACTCCGCAGGCGAGGAACTGGGCCTCGGGGAACTGCCGGCTCAGTTGGCCCATCAGCGGGATCGTGCCGCCCTGGCCGATGCGGGCCGCGTCCGCCCCGTCGAAGCAGGCGCGGCTCGCGGCGGAGAGCGCCTCGCGGAGCCAGGGGCGCTCGGGCGGGGCGTGCCAGCCGTCGGCCAGGACCCGGTCGGGTGTGAAGCGGACGGACGCGCCGTGCGGGGGCGCCTCCTCCAGGAGGCGTGCCACCTCCGCGAGCGCCTTCGCGCTGTCCGCCAACGGGGGCAGTCGGAACGAGAGTTTGACGCTGGTGTGTGGGCGCAGCACATTGCCGGCGGACGCGACCGGCGGCAGCCCGTCCGCGCCGGTGACCGCCAGGCTCGGGCGCCAGGCGCGGGCGAGCAGCAGTTCCTCGGGATCGTGCGTGACGGGTCCTGTGCGGTGGCCGGTCTCGTCCTCGTGCCAGTCGAAGCGCTGCCAGACCTGGTCGCCGAGGAGGGCCGCCGCCTCTGTGACCTGGGCGCGGCGCTCGTCGGGCACCTCGCAGTGCAGTTCTTCCACCCGCAGCTCGCCTGTCCCGCTGTTCTCGACGCGGTCCAGCAGGTGGCGCAGGACGCGGAACGTCGACGGCACGACACCGCCCGCGTCCCCGGAGTGCGCGCCGTCGTCGAGCACGCGCACGTCGAGCGTGCCACCGCAGTGGCCGCGCAACGACGTCACGAGCCACAGCCGTTCGTAGTCGCCCGCGCCGGAGTCCAGGCACACCACCAGGCCGACCTCCCCGATGCGCGGGGCCAGTTCGGCGAACCAGTGGTCGAGGTCGGGGCTGCCCGACTCCTCGCCCGCCTCGAAGACGCCGACGCAGCGTGGGCGGGCCGCGCCCTGTGCGGCGAGGGCCCGTACGGCGGTCAGGGCGGCGGGCAGCGCGTAGCCGTCGTCGGCGCCGCCGCGGCCGAACAGCCGGGTGCCGTCGAAGACCGGTTCCCACGCCGACAGGCCCTCGGCCCAGCCGTCGCCCTCGGGCTGCTTGTCGAGGTGACCGTAGAAGAGGACGGTTTCCTCTGCGGTCGAGTCGTGGCCGGGGATCTCGAAGAAGACGAGCGGCGTACGTCCCTGCGCGCGCAGTACCTCGACCCGCAGGCCCGGCAGGTCCTCCACGGAGCGCAGCCACGCCGCCGCGGCCTCCACGGCCCGGTCCAGGAATCCGTGGGACTCCCACTGCGGGTCGTACGCCGGGCTGACCGCCGGAACGCGGATGTGTTCCCGGACCAGCGGGAGCACCTCCTCGTCCCAGCGCGTCGCGCAGAAGTCCCGTACGAGGGCGGCGTCCGCGGCGCGTACCGGCTCAGGCATCGGCGAGCGCCTTCGCCGCCGGGGCGAACGGGAAGCCGAGCAGGTCCTCGATCGGCGCGTACAGCTCGGGCGTGTGCATCGTGGAGGAGAGCAGCAGGTTCGCCGCCGGGGCCACCAGGACGGAGACCTCCTTGCCGACCTCGACGTCGGCGGAGGCGAGCGGCTGCCCGGCCGCGTCGAACGTCGTGATCAGGTCGGGGAACGCGGCCTTGCGCTCGCCGCCCGCCTCGAAGGTCATGTACTCGTTGACGAAGTGCAGCTCCGTGCCCGCCGCGTCGTCCAGGATCGCGACGCCGATGTCCAGGCCCTCTCGCTGCTCGCAGCGGTACTCGCGGACCGTGCCGGTCACCGCTATCTCACCGCCGAGGTGCGCGGCCGCGCCCGTCGGTCCTTCCGCCAGGAAGCGACGGCCGAGCTCGATCGCGAAGCCGATGGCTCCCGGGGCGCCGGCCTGCGTCGCGTAGCCGACCTCGACCGGGTTGCGGGCGACGCCCACCCAGCCGCCCGCCTCGACGGAGGCGCGGCGGACAACGTTCGAAGTGGCGTCGAGGGTGCCGGTGACGGCGCCCTCGACGTACGTGTGCGGCTTGCCGCCCGCGTAGCCCTGGTAGGAGCGGTAGCCCTCGCGCGCGTGCAGGCCCATCGCGCCCATCTGGCTGGAGGGGTGGGCGCGGCCGTTGCAGGCCAGGTCGATGACGGGCAGGCCGGTCATGGCGGAGTGGAACCAGCCGTTGATGGTGGTCTCGGCGCCGTTCTCGTTGGTGTGGATGGCGACGAGCGGGCTCGGCAGGTCGCGGCGCAGCAGTTCGAGGGCGCGCAGCAGGTGCGTGGGCAGCACCTGCGGGTCGGGCGCGGCGGGGGCTCCGACCAGGGCGACGGTCGCGGTCAGGGCGTCGTCGGCGAACTCGTCCGCGCTCCACAGCTCGGGCGTGCCCACCTGAAGGGCCAGTTCGGCGGTGCGCAGGCCCCGCTCGACGAATCCGCCGCCTCCGCCGCCGAGCACGGCGCCTCCGTAGACGGCTGCCTTGAGGTCGTCGTGCGTCAACTGTCGCTTCACAGGGGTCTCCTGGGTGGTTCTCGGTGTACGGGTGGTACGAGCGGTGCAAGTGCTACGAGTCGTGCGGAAATGACGAGTGGTGCGAGGGCGGGCGTGGCGGCGCGGAGAGCTACTTCGTCGCCGTCCACACGCCGTTGCCGAACGAATAGAGCGCGTCGCCCGCGATCGCTCCGCCGGCGAAGACCTCGAGGTTCTCCTTGGCCTTGGGGCCGAGGAAGCGCGGCGCGAGGACGCGGACAACGAGGCCCGCGGCGACCATCCAGCCGGCCATGGGCGTCGTGATCAGCAGGCCGGTGGCGAGCATGATGCCGAGCTGGCGCTTCGGGCCGCCGATGAGCTGGACGATCGCGCCGGGGATCGCCCACAGGGCCAGCTGTTTGGCCGTCTCCACGGACGGCCCTGCCTTGATGGCGGCGACGTACGCGGCGTCGATCGGGGCGGTCTGCCCCTTGTTGAAGAACATCTGGTACGAGACCGCCACGACGACGATCGCGATGCCGAAGCCGACCATCGCGGCGATCAACTGCTGTCGGCGACCCTCCAGTTCGAAGGCCGGGTCCGCGCCCTCGCCGCGCAGCATGAAGCCGGCCTTGAGGTCGTAGCCCATGTCGGCGAATGCCGGTCCGGTGGCCGCGGTGAAGCCGGAGAGGACGACGAGGGCCTCGGGCGGGAAGCCGACGAGGATGCCGAGCAGCAGCGTGATCAGGGCGATCGCGAAGGCCGGGAACCAGCCGGAGTGCATGGAGGCGATACCGACGAGCAGCTCGTGCAGGAACGCGGCCACGGTGGCGTAGAGGACGAAGGCGATCAGCATGCCCACGCTCATGTGCGTGAAAATGCCGGTACCGAGGGAGAGCAGGATCGAGATGGCGAGGTAGGCGCCGAAGCCCAGTCGCAGCGACTTGCCGAGGCGCCGGGCGCCGTCGTCGGGGGCAGCAGCGGGCCCGGTTGTGGCGGCCGGAGCGGTCGTCTTGCGCGTCTTGAGGACCGTGCGGCCGACCTGGATCAAGGCGACCAGACCGGCGCCGATCATCATGCCGTGCGGCAGGTACATGGCGTTCAGGTCGAGGCCGAACAGCGGCTCGGCGTAGCTGATGATCAGCAGGCCCGCGCCGAACGCGGCCATCGAGGCGAGCCCGCCGATCAGGGCGACACCGAACGCGGACATCGGCAGCGCGAACGCGGCTCCCGCCAGGCCGGTGACCAGGCCGAGGCCCAGCACTCCGGCGCGCCGGCCGCCCTCGTCGCCCGCCTTGATGGCCTCGGCGGCGGCGAGTCCCGGGGCCCACGGGTTGCTCGCGGGGAAGGCCGGGGTGTCGTACATCCGGTACAGCAGCCAGGCGTCGACCAGCATCGCGACGGAGACGCCGATCAGCATCGGCACGATCATGTTGTCCAGGCCGAACAGGAACGGGATGCCGATCGGCAGGAACAGGCTGTTGGCGGCGCCGAAGGTGGCCGAGGAGATGCTCGTCTGCGCCAGGTTCTGGGCGTGCACCGAACGGAAGCCGCGGAAGGCGACGAGCGGGACGCGGGCCAGCGTCATCGCGGCCAGCGCGCCGATCAGCGACGTGCTCGGGGTGACGCCGAGGGTGGCGAGCAGCTGCACGCCGACGATCGCGCCGAACACGCTGAGCACCACGGTCAGGACCAGGTTGCCGGGGGCGAGGGCGCGGGGATGGCGGCGCGGGGCGCCGCCCGCGTCGTGCGGGTCCCCGGCGTCGGCCGTGGGTGGCCTCTCGGTGTCGGCGTTGGTGCTCATGGGTGCTCCTGACGGTCGGCGCCGGTCGGCGACCTGGCGGAGTCGCGGAGTCGCGGGGTTGCGACGTCGCGAAGTTGTCGAGTTCTATATTCTGGAACTAGTTCCGAATATCTGGACCTGGATCATTCATAGACCTCGGGCGTGCCGTCAAGCCCCTTCGAGGAGTTCTCACGATGTGAGCCGCACATGAGCCCGACGACGGGGCAGTGCGGGCGGCGCCGCACGAGCGCATACGATCGGACCCGGAAACCGATCGGGGGAGGCACAGGAACCGGTGAGCACACTCGCCAACGCACGGGACGTGCTGCGCCTGATGGCGCACCTGCAGCGCGATGTCACCGTGACCGATGTCGCGGCCGAGCTCGGGCTGCCCAAGAGCTCGGTGTCACGGACGCTGAGCATGATGGCCGAGTACGGCTTCCTCGACCGCGACCCGCTGACCCGCGCCTACCGCCCCGGCGGCCTGATCATGGAGGCCTCGTACCACTTCCGCGCCTCGCGCGGCACCGTCTCCCTGCTGGAGGAGGAGGCCGCACGCCTCGTCGCCGACACCGGGTACACCGGGTACGTGGACGTGCTCGACGGGGCCGAGTCGTTGGTGCTGCACATGCGCATCGGCACGGCCGGCGCCCTCCAGGCGTACACACCGGCGGGCACCCGGGCACCCGCGTACGCCACCTCGATGGGCCGGGCGCTGCTGGCCCGCCTGGACGACGCGCAGGTCATGCGGCTCGTCGACGCCCGTCTCGGACAGGCGACGGGTACGGCCCCGCGGACCCGCAAGGAGCTGGTCGCCACGCTGGCCCGGATCCGCGTCGACGGCTGGGACATCTCGCAGGGCGAGTGGGTGCCGAACGTGGGTGGCATCTCGGCCGCCGTGCTCGACAACGACACGGGCCAGATCTTCGGCATCGGCATCGCACTGCCGGCCCCGGAACTGCGCGACGAGACGACCGAACGCTTCGGCAGGGCGGTACGCGATGCGGCCGCCCGCGTCGGCAAGCGCATCGGTGACCCGTACTGGCTGCGCTTCGTCGCCGACGAGGGCTGACCCGGGGACCTGCGGCGCCCTACGCGAGGAGCGGGCCGGTCATGGCTCCGGTGATCCCGCTCGACGTGAGGACCGGCACGCGGACGCCGCCCGCGCGCAGCGCCTCGCGGTGCCGGTCCGCGTATCCCATGCAGTCCAGGACGAGGGCCGCCACGCCCCGACCCATCAACTCCCGTGCCGCGTCGAGCAGTTCGGTCTCGTCCGCGGCGTAGGGCGACGCCGTGGCGAACTCCGGCGCCGGCGTGACACCCCGCCACTTCTCACGCGCCGCGGCCACCTGCTCCGACAGCGGCACGATCACGCCCACCGGCACGCCGCTCAACACACCACGGACGTACGTCGTCAGCAGGGCGTCCGGTTCGACGAGCAGCGCACGCCGGGCGCGCAGGGCCGGGAACTCGCCGGTGCACAGCAGCACCACGGTGTCGACGCCCTCCTCCTCCAGCGCGTCGACCCGATCCTGCAGGGCCTCCCCCACGGCGGATTCGTCGAGGGTGACCGTGACTCCGGTCGCGAGGCGGGTGATCAGGGTGGGCCGCCCGGGGGTGGCGGCAAGGCGCTCCGCCGCTCGCGCAGGGTCGGGCCCGTCGAGCACACCGGCGTGCCGCACGCGCGCGGTGGCGGGCAGTGCCGCCTCGATCCCGCCACTGAGGTCGGGGCGCGGCGACTGGCCGATGGTCAGAAAGCCGACGTTTCGCATGAGTTCTGGATTCCTTCGAGTTCAAGATTATGAGACTGGATTCCAGAAAGATAGACATGCGGTGGGCGGCATTGTCATCGAGGGGTGTGGCTGATGCGGATACCGATGCGATCGTCGACCACTTCGACGACGCCCACTGAGCCGCACCACCCAGCAATCGAACGCGGATCCTACGCCGCACCTCACCGATTCGTATGGACCTTCGCGCATCCCGCCGCACGCTCCGGGCGCGCGGGGGAAAATCCGCTGCATGACGTTCGGCATTGTGCGGCGCCGTCCCGGCGAACTCCCCCGTGAGCTCACCGGTTTCATCGGCCGGGCCCCTGAATTGACCCAGTTGGCAACGGCGTTGGACACACAGCGATGTGTCACCGTGGTGGGTCCTGGCGGTGTCGGCAAGACCCGGCTCGCGCTCCGCGCCCTCGCGGGCCGCACCACCGGGGCCGATGCGCCGGTGTGCCTGGTGGAACTGTCCGCGTTGCGCGACCCCGGGCTGCTTCCGCACACCCTCGCCGCCTGCCTCGACCTGCCCGAGCAGTCGGTGCGGCCCCAACTGGACGTGGTCCTCGACCACTTGCGGGAGACGCCCGCGCTCATCGTCCTGGACACCTGCGAGCACCTGGTGGACGCCTGCGCCGAGCTCGTGGACGTGCTGCTGCGCGAGACCGACGGCGTGCGCGTCCTCGCGACCAGCAGGCAGCCCCTCGACGTACCGGGTGAGCACACCTTCCCGCTGTCGCCGCTCGGTGTGTCGGACGCCGGCGGCGAGGCGGTCTCCCTCTTCGAGCAGCGGGCCGCGGCCGTCGTCCCCGGATTCGAAGTCACGGACGCCAGCCGGGAAGCCGTCGTGCGGCTGTGCCGCCGCCTGGACGGCATGCCGCTCGCCATCGAACTGGCCACCGTCCGGCTGCGCGCCGTGCCGCTGAACCAGCTCATCGACCGCCTGGAGGACCGTTTCCGTCTTCTCACCGGCGGCCGCCGCACCTCGCTGCCGCGCCATCAGACGCTGCGTACGACCATCGACTGGAGCTACGACCTGTGCGACGCCCGCGAGCAGCGGCTGTGGGCGCGAATCTCCGTCTTCGGTGACGTCTTCGACCTCTCGGCCGCCGAAGAGGTGTGTGGCTTCGGTGAGTTGGGATCGGACGAGGTGCTGGAGGTACTCATCGACCTCGTCGACAAGTCCGTGGTGCAGCGGGTGGACGAGTTCGGGCCCGGCAACGGCGTCGACGGTGCCACCCGCTACCGGATGCTCGACACCCTGCGCGAGTACGGGGCCGAGAAGCTGGCCGCATTCGGCGAGGAGACCGCGGCACGCGACCGGCATCTGGCCCGGTACGTCAAGGCGGCGGACGAGTTCGACCGGCACTTCATCGACGACGACCAGTTGCCGCGCTGCCAGGCCCTGCGTCGCGAACACCCCGACATCCGGCTGGCGTTGGAGTACGCGCTCGGGCGCGGTGACCGTGAGCAGAAGGGGGCCGGGCTCGCGGGGGCGCTGTGGGGGTACTGGCAGATCACGGGGCTCCTCACGGAGGGGCGGTACTGGCAGCAGAAGGCCGCGGCGGCCTTTCCCGGGGCGACACCGGAGCGGGCCTGGGCGTTGATCATCGGCGGGTACATCAAGACCTTCCAGGGTGACCCGGCCGGCGCCGTTCCGGAGATCAAGGAGGGCATCGAGATCGCCGACCGGCTCGGTGAGTCCCTGATCCGGGCCCGCGGCTGGCTGTATCTGCACTGCGCGCACACGTTCGCCTGCGACTTCGATCGCGCCGAGCGGGCCGCGGTGGCCGCCCATGAACGGCTCGCGGCGCTCGGCGACCTCGTCGGCCTGGTCTGCCTGGATGTTCAGGCCGGATACCAGTACCACCTGTCCGGGCAGGACGACCTCGCCCTGGAGCGCAGCGGCCAGGGGCTCGCCCGGCTCGGCGTCGGCTCCAAGGAGTGCTGGCTGCGCGGCTTCGTGCACACCATCGTGGGGCTCAGCCACTACTCGAAGGGGGATCCGGGGGCGAGCGAGGTGGCCCTCAAGGAGGCGCTGCCGCTCAAGGCGGCTCTCGGCGACGTGATCGGCTGCGGCTACGCGGTGGAGATCATGGCGTGGGCCGCGGCCCGCGACGGCCGTCACCGGCGGGCCGCCTGGCTGTTCGGCGGTTCGGACGCGCTGTGGCAGTCGACCGGCGGCGAGCTGCTGAGCGGAGCTCCGGTCTCCGTGGAGAACCACCGGATGGCGGCGGAGGCGACGCGTTCGGACCTGGGCGGCGACGTCTACGAGCAGTTGTGGCAGCTGGGCGCCACCGCACCGCGCGAGGCCCTGTTCGCGGCCGCGCTCACCGGGGCGGACGAACTCGTCCTGGAACCGGCCGAGTTGCCGGGCCAGCGCAGAGCGGGTTCCGGGGAGTCACTGACCCGCCGCGAGCACGAAGTGGCACGCCTGGCGGCCGAAGGACTGTCGAACCGGGAGATCGCCGAGCGCCTCTTCATCTCCCGCCGTACGGTCGATGCCCACATGGAACGCATCCTCTCCAAACTCGGCATCAACTCCCGCAACCGCATCGCGGTAAAGCTCGCCACGGCGACGACCGGAGAGTGAGGGCCGCCGAGCGGTCGTCTAAATGGAGGCCTTCCGTTCTTCGGCCCTGAGGCCGCGGAGTGTCCACAGCCCGTACAGCGCCAGCAGCGGCTTGCCGACCAGCCACTCACCCGGTCGGCAGTCGTCCGCCCGCACCAGCCTTTCGGCGAGGTCGGGGCGCTGTCGGCGCAGGTAGACGCGGGCCTTCAGTGCATGCGCCGGCTGGGAGGCGATCTTGATGCGGTCGGCGTCCTCGAGCATGGGGATCACGTTCGTGATGTTCTCCCATGTCGTCGTGGACCGTTCTTCGAGGAGCAGCGTGGCGTCGAACGCGAGCACCGACTTCGCGTAGTCGGCCATCAACCGGGATTCCGTGGCGGGGCTCCCGGCCGCCGCGCCACCGCTGAAGATCACGCGTGTGTCGCTGGCGTTGTCGGCGGCTACGGAACGGAGGCCGGCGCGTACCCGCCAGCGGTTGATGAAGTTCGCCGTCGGCTGCGGGTTGCGGAAACCCAGCACGACCACGGCCTCGGATCCGGTTCCGCCCCTGGCGCTCCCCACCAAGGTGCGCGACCAGCGCCGGTTCAGCCACTCGCCCCAGAGCAGGGCGGCTGCCCCTGCTGTCGCCAGGCCCGTACGCCGTCGCATGCGGCGACTGTAATGGGTGGCGGACAGCCGCGAGCGCTCCGTGGACCCGCTCGAACGCAAGCGCCGCCGGGGCCCAGGAGGGGGCGGAAGGTCCCCGGCGGCGACCACCTTGCAGAAGGAACGTTTCCACACTGCACGGCCGAAGTGGCGCAAACGCGCCGTTCGGACTGAAGAGTGCTGAAGAGTGCCGAAGAGTACTGAAGAGTGCCGAAGACGGCGGAGGAGTGTGTCTCACACCCCTCCGCTGTCCTGGTTATGTGTTCGGATCGGGCCGATATCCTGGGGGGATGGCGGAGAGAACCGGCGGTGAGCCGCAGATTGATGGACGCTCCACCCGCTGGGACGGGCACAAGGCACAGCGTCAGGTCGAGTTGGTGGACGCGGCTGTCGCGCTCATCGAGGAGGAGGGCGCGCACTTTCGGATGCAGCGCCTGGCGGAGCGCGTGGGCCTGCCGCGGTCCGTGCTCTACCGGCACTTCAAGGACCGCGCCTCCTTCGACGAGTTGATCCGCCGGCGCGTCGTGGAGTCGTTCGTGAAGCGGATGGAGCCCACGCTCAGCTTCGAAGGCACCGTCGAGGAGTCCGTGTACCGCGTGGTGGGCGCGCATCTGGACTGGGTGGCCCAACATCCGCGCCTGTACGCCTACATGGGCGTCGCAGAACACTCGATGGGCGACGGCTCGCTGGTGGCGGACACCAAGACGGCCATCGCGCTGATGCTGAGCGAGCGGTTCAGTGACGTACTGGCGGCCCTTGGGCTGAAGGGGGCGCCGATCCGTTCGGTGGCGGTCGGCATCGTGGGGTTCGTGGACACCGCGGTCAACCAGTGGATGCGGGATCCCGAACGCGAGCTGTCCGAGGACGAGTTGCGCGCCATGCTGTGCCGCTCGGTTTGGGCGGTGCTGGAGGCGGCGCTGCGGGACTTCGGCGTGGAGCTGTCGCCGCAGGAGCGGGTGGCGGATGTGGAAGGGGCCTGACTGCACTGCCGGTCGGTCGGGGCCGGCCGGCAGCGCTGTGCGTCAGCCGGCCGCGACCGGGGTGGCCTGCGCGGACCGCCGCAGGGCCTCGGTGTCCGTGAGCTTGACGCGGGGGCGGCCCTGGGCCTCGCCCGCCGCCCGTTCCGCGCGGTCGATCGCCTGCCAGGCTTCCAGGCCAAGGGCGTCCGGCGCCGCCGTGGCGCCGGGCTCCGGCTGCGGGAGGCGGCCCGCGGCGAAGTCGTCGAGGAGGGACTCGACCGTTTCGTGGGCGCAGGTCTTGTTCGTGCCGATGAACCCGGTCGGGCCGCGCTTGACCCAGCCCGCGACGTAGACACCGGGCTCGACCCGGCCTCCCTCGTGCGGGACGGTCGCGCTGTCCTCGTCGAAGGGCAGGCCGGGGACGGGCCGGGCGCGGTAGCCGACGGAGCGCAGCACGAGGCCGGTCTCCAGGGTCTCGGTGGAGCCGGTGGGCCGGGCGCGTACGGTGCCGTCCTCGTCGGTGTGCAGGGTGGTCGGGTTGAGCTCCAGGGCCTGTACGCGGTCCTCGCCGACGAGGCGCGCCGGTCCCGCGAGGAAGCGCAGCACGATGCGGCGGCGGCCCTCGACCGGGGTATGGGCGGCCAGTTCCGCCAGCAGCCGGGTCTTCTCGTTGGTGTCGGGGGCCAGGCCCTCGGGCCAGCCCTCGATGCTCACGTCCACGTCCTTGAGGGCGGAGAGCGCGAGGAGTTCGGGCACGGTGAACGCGGCCTGAGCGGGGCCCCGGCGGCCGAGGAGGACGACCTCGCGGACCTTGCTGGCGCGCAGCGCGTCGAGCGCGCGGTCGGAGATGTCGGTACGGGCCAGGGCGTCGGGGTCGGCGGTGAGGATGCGGGCGACGTCGAGGGCGACGTTGCCGTTGCCGATGACGACGGCGCGTTCGGTGTCGAGGGGGTGGTCGTCGTGGGCGCGGTCGGGGTGGCCGTTGTACCAGGCGACGAAGTCCGTGGCGGAGACGCTGCCGGGCAGGTCCTCGCCCTCGATACCGAGGCGCTTGTCGGTCGCCGCGCCGACGGCGTAGATCACCGCGTGGTGCTCGCGCAGCAGGTCGGCGTGGGTGAGGTCGGTGCCGACCTGGACGCCGAGGCGGTAGCTGAATCCGGGCTGCGACTCGATGGTCCGGAACAGCTCCGTGACCTGCTTGGTGTCCTGGTGGTCGGGTGCCACGCCGGCCCGCGCGAGCCCGTACGGGGTGGGGAGCCGGTCGTGGACGGTCACGCGCACACCCGGGTGCCGCAGCAGCTCGTCGGCGGCGAACAGCCCGGCGGGCCCCGCGCCGACGACCGCGACCGACAACTCACCTTCCGGGAGCGTGCGTTGCCTGGGCACGACGTACATGGGGGCGCGGTCGTCGTGCGGATTCTGCTTGTAGTAGGAGGCGTTCAGCTCCAGGAACGGCAACTCCGCCTCGCTGAGGGCGGTGTGCGGCTTGAGCGCGTCGACCGGGCAGGCCGTCGTGCAGGCGCCGCAGTCCACGCAGGTGCGCGGATCGACGTACAGCATCTCGGCGGTGGCGAAGCCGGGTTCGCCCGGAGCGGGGTGGATGCAGTTGACCGGACAGGCCAGCACGCAGGAGGCGTCGGCGCAGCAGGATCGGGTGACGGCGTACGGCACGGCGGGCTGGTCTCCGTTCGGACGTTCAGGGAAGAGCGGTGCGGGGACTGACGGGTGGTCAGTCGGCGAGCGGGCCGGGCTCACCGCGGAAGCGGACGGTCAGTCGGCGAACAGGCCAGGCTCACCGCGGAAGCGGACGGTCAGTCGGCGAACAGGCCAGGCTCACCGCGGAAGCGGACGGTCAGTCGGCGAACAGGCCAGGCTCACCGCGGAAGCGGACGGTCAGCCGGCGAACAGGCCAGGCTCACCGCGGAAGCGGACGGTCAGCCGGCGAGCAGGCCGGGCTCGCCGCAGAAGCGGACGGTCAGTCGGCAAGCAGGCCAGGCTCACCGCGGAAGCGGGTGGTCAGTCGGCGAGCGGGGAGGGCTCGCCGCGGAAGCGTGCGGGGCGGCCGTCGATGCGCAGGGCCCTCCACAGCGGGCGGGACACCTTGTTCATCAGGCCGATGTCCTGGGCGAGCATCCGCACGTCGGAGAAGAGCTCCTGGAGCATCTTCTGGCCGGCCTCGGACTTCCAGAAGACTTCCTTGATCACCCAGTCCGGGATGCCGACCAGGTCGGCGGACTTCTTGTCGGGGATCATGATGACGTCGCACAGGGTCCGCATGATCACCGGGAAGAGGACGGACAGGGCGCCGCGGCGGGCCTTGCCGTAGCGCGGGACGCGCAGCCGCAGGAACTCGTGCGCGAAGGAGATGTGCCGGGCCTCCTCCGCGATATGGATCTGCATGATCCGCTGCGGCAGCGGGTGCACCGGCTCCCCGCTGCGCAGGGCCCCCTTCTGCAGATGGTCGATGGGCTCCTCACCGGCGAGGATGCCGGTGAAGAACGCCTCGGGGTACAGGGAGCCGAACAGCGGCAGAACCCGGCTGAGCTGGCGGAACCAGCGCTTGCCGCCCGGGGTGTCCACGCCGGTGCGGTTCACCAGCTCCTGGAACATCTGGGTGTGGTGGGTCTCTTCGGTGATCTCGTGCGTGAGGTACCTGAACTCCAGGTTCTGGTTGCCCAGTTGGTAGATGTAGTCCAGCGCCCCTCGCATCAGGAGGTTCTCGAACTGCATCCCCACCTTGGCGATCACCGCCCAGCGCCAGATCCCGATCCGGATCTGCGTCTCCAGCGGCTGCTTCTGGTACCAGGGGTGGGCGCCCAGGGCGTCCGCGGAGGTGAGCACCCAGCGGGTGTCGCTCGTGTCCACGGCGAACTCGGGGTCGTCCCACTTGATGTCGACGAAGGCGTTGAAGTTGACGTTGACGGAGCCCTCGGACAAGGTCCGCAGGCGCTCGTCGTAGACCTTCCTGGACAGGTTCGGGGTCATCATCGTCCTCGATTGTCGGTGGTAGGAGCTGGTCGAACAGGCTGTCAGGCTGCGCGGGTCGGTTCCTGGGTCTCGGCCGGCCGGCCCGCCTTGTCGAAGCGCAGGGGGCTGTCGTCGATGGGGGCGTTCTGGAGCATGGCCCGGTCGCGGTAGTAGTTGTTCCACAGCCGCCACGGGTCGCGGGTGCCCTGGCGCGGCATGACCTTGTCGGCGCGGGCGATGTAGCCGGAGGTCAGCGCCTCGCCCATGACGGAGAACTCGGAACGGTCACCGTCGGAGGCCACCGGGGTGGCGATGTCGTGCCCGTTGCGGCGCATGTGCGCGAGCAGGCGGGCGGTGTAGTCGGCCGCCAGGTCCGCCTTCAGGGTCCAGGAGGCGTTGGTGTACCCGATGACGAGCGACATGTTGGGCACGCCCTCGAGCAGTACGGCCTTGTAGAGCACGCGGTTCGTGACGTCCACCGGGACGCCGTCGACGGTCACGTCCATGCCGCCCATGAGGCGCACGCTCAGACCGGTCGCGGTGACGACGATGTCGGCCTTGAGCTCCTCGCCCGACTTCAGGCGGATGCCGTCGGCGGTGAACGTGTCGATGTGGTCGGTGGCGATGGCCGCCTTGCCGCGCTTGAGCACCTTGAACAGGTCGCCGCCGGGTACGACGCACAGACGCTGGTCCCAGGGCTTGTACGTGGGGCTGAAGTGGCGCATGTCGACGCCCTTGCCCGCCTGGGCCCGTACGAGCCCGAGCAGCACCTTGCGGGCGAGGCGCGGGTACTTGCGGCAGAAGGCGTAACTCCCGCGCTGAAGTGCGATGTTGCGCGCCCGGACCACCTTGTGGGTCAGCCGGGCGGGGGCGCGCAGCTTCTTCATGACGGAGGTGAGCGGGTCCACCTCCGGCAGTGCCATGACGTACGTGGGCGACCGCTGGAGCATGGTGACGCTCGCGGCCTTGTCGGCCATCGCGGGCAGCAGGGTGATGGCGGTGGCCCCGGAGCCGATGACGACCACGCGCTTGTCGGCGTAGTCCAGGTCCTCCGGCCACTGCTGGGGGTGCACGAGCGTGCCCTGATAGTCGGCCTCGCCCGGGAACTCGGGGCGGTAGGGCTTGTCGTAGTCGTAATAGCCGGTCGCGCCGACGAGGTAGCCGGCACTGTACGACTCGTGCTCGCCGGTGCCCTCGTCCTCGACCTCGACGGTCCAGCGCCCGGTCTCGTGGGAGAAGTCGGCGCTGATGGCGCGGCGGCCGAAGCGGGTGCGCTCCAGGATGCCGCCGTCGGACGCGGCGTCCTCCACGTACTGGCGGATCTGCGCTCCGTCGGCGAGGATGCGCGCGTCGCTCCAGGGCCGGAATCCGAAGCCGAAGGTGGGCATGTCGGAGTCGGACCGGATGCCGGGGTACCGGAAGAGGTCCCAGGTCCCACCCACGCGGGCGCGGCGCTCGAGTACGACGAGCGAGGCCCTGGGGTTGTCGCGCAGGACATGGCGCGCGGCGCTGATGCCGGATATTCCGGCACCGATGACCAGGACGTCGACGTGCTGCTGCTCCATCGCGGAGGGTCCTCGCTCTCGCTCGTGAGCCCCTGAGAGAGACAGGGACGGAGGGTTCAGCGCCTCTCGGGGCACTGGCGGCTACTCAGACACGTGGTTCTCATCTGCGCGGTACCCGCAATTTACCTGCGACACTCTGTTTCAGATACCGTTGGTAACGTGACGTGGGTCACACAGGAGAACTCGCGTGGCACGGCCGAACACCCGCGAACGGTAAAGAAGTTGGCGGAGGCGGCCGTGACCAGGAACCACACCCAACCAACGGAACGCGGAGGTCACGACCCTCCACGAGGGGGGCGGCACGCTGTTCACGACCATCGGGATCCGGATGTCGACCACCGGTCATTGAGCGACCGGCACCGTCCCGTCACACCTTGCCGATCCCCAACGTGTTCGTCCCCGGCAGCAGCCCCGACCCGATGACCGCGACCCAGTAGTCCCCCAGCAGGTCGGCAAGCCGGCCCGTGTCGGCCGCGCCCAGTGCCTGCCAGGGCGCTGCCGCCAGCTCGTCCGTGTGGCGCTCGACCGTGGCGCGCAGCGCACGTCCCGCTTCGGTCGCCGTGCCGTCCGACTCCAAGAGGCCTCGCCCGACCAGCCGTTCACGCGCGGCGGACCACTCCTTCTCGCTCCAGCCGCGGCTCGCGAAGGTCTCCTCGGGTGCCGCCCCGATCGCCGCGAACGACACCAGCGCCTCCACCGGGTCGAGCCCCGCGACCAGCAGTGCCGCGAGATGGCCGTCCCCGCGGTGCTCGCGCAGGATCGTGGCGGCCTGCCAGAGCACCACGTGCGGCGCCGCCGGCCAGGGCTGCGCCGCGTTGGCGGCGGCCAGCGGGCGGCCCGCGTGCACGGCGGCCTCCGCGGCGCGGCGGGCCAGGGCGGCGGCCTCGGCCAGCTCCGGGCCGTCGATACGGTCACCGAAGAGCGCGCGGTAGGCCCGGTCGACGGCGCGAAGGCGGGCGGCCAGGGCGTCCGCGGGGGACGCGGCGTTCCATACGGAGGGGATGTGCTGCCCGACCGTCTCCGGGCTGAAGCTGTAGAACGCGGACGTCACCTGCTCGCTCCCGACCGGCCCGAGCGGCGCGGCCCGCCAGGCGAAGTAGGTGGGCCAGCGGCCGGGCTCAATGCCGAGCCGACGCGACTCCTCGAAGGATTCCGGGGCGAAGTAGACCACCGCGTGCAGCGGCTCCAGCATGTGCCACAGCTGACGTACGCGTCCGAGATCGATCCGATCCACGCTCTGTACCGACATGGCGCTCCCCTGTCCTAAGCCGTCACCCTAAGGCGTCCACACACTCGAACTTGACACTGGCTAGATTCCTCGTCCCGCCCGAACTTGTCAATGCCTAGATTCGGCGTAGCCTGCTGACCATGCCCACCGCCAAGAGCAGCTCGTACCACCACGGGGACCTGCGCCGCGCCATCCTGACGGCGGCCCTCGACGTCATCGCCACCGAGGGGCCGGGCGCCCTGAGCCTGCGCGACCTCGCCCGCCGCGCAGGCGTCTCGCACGCGGCCCCCGCCCACCACTTCAAGGACCGCACGGGCCTGCTCACCGCGATCGCCGCGGAGGGCTTCGAACTGCTGGCGGACGCCCTGGCCGAGGCGGCGGACCTGCGCGAACGCGGGGTGCGCTACCTCCGGTTCGGCATCGAGCACCCGGCGCACTTCCAGGTCATGTTCCAGCCGGACCTGCTGCGCTCCGACGACGCCGCGCTGCTCGCCGCCCGCGCCCGCACCGGAGCCGAACTGCGCTCCGGGGTCGCCGACGTACCGGCAAGCGGACGAGGCAAGGACGCCCAACTCGCGGGAGTCGCCGCCTGGTCACTCGCCCACGGCTTCACCACGCTCCTGCTGAGCGAGAACCTGCGGGGGCCGGTGGACGGTCGGGACCCGGAGGACGTGTTCCGGGCGCTGACCGAGCTGCTGTTCTCCGGAGGCCGGGGATAGCGCCCCTCCACGCAAGCACCCCTCCACCCAAGCGTCCCTCCACCCCATCTCACACACCCCTCCCCAACAGCGCCTATGGGTCCATCCATTGACGATCCATTGACGAATCCCCTCCCTCACGACAAAGATCGAAAGGAATCACTTCGACAACGTTGTCTAAAGAGAGGCCGCGATGAGAGCGTCGCCGTCACCGAGCTCGCAGAACTCACCGGGACCACTGAGATCGCTGAGGTCGCTCGCACCACTGCGATCGCTGCGATCGCTGCGGCGCACCGTCACCGCCGCGTTCGTCGTCACCACGGTGGCCGCCGCCACCCTCGCCCCCGGTGTCGCGAGCGCCAAGGAGACCGGGCCCGGCTTCGCCTCCGACCCGACGAGCCTGGTCGACACGTCGATCGGCAACAACGGCGACGGAACCACCTTCCCCGGTGCCACCACCCCCTTCGGCATGGTCCAGCTGAGCCCCGACACGCAGCTGAACAAGTACGCCTCGTACGACTACGCGCAGGACACCATCCTCGGCTTCAGCCACACGCACCTCTCCGGTGTCGGCTGTCAGACGATGGGCAATATCCGGTTCATGCCGACCACGGGCACGGTGACCTCGTCCGATCCGGCGCAGTACGGCGCGAAGTTCAGCCATGACAACGAGACGCGCTCGCCCGGCTATTACGGCGTGAAGTTCGACAACGGCATCAAGGCCGAGCTGTCGGCGACCCAGCGGACCGGCCAGCACCGCTATACGTTCCCCAGCGGTTCGGGCGCCGAGAACGTCCTCATCGAGGCCGGGGAGAGCAACGGCAGCACGTACGCCGGTGACATCAAGGTCGTCGGCGACAACACCGTCGAAGGCTGGGTGCAGGGCGGCAACTTCTGCGGGGAGACCGGCAAGGAGCGCTACCGGGTCTACTTCAGCGCCAAGTTCGACCGGACGTTCTCGAAGTTCGGCACCTGGAGCGACGGCACCCTCACCCCGAACCAGCGTGCGGCCTCGCGGGGCGACAAGCGCGCGGGTGCCTGGCTGTCGTTCGACCCGTCCAAGGGCGACAAGGTCGGCGCGTCGGTGGGCCTGTCCTACACCTCGGTCGACGGCGCGCGCCTCAACCGCGGTGCGGAGCAGCCGAGTTCGTTCGACCGGGCTCGCTCCGGCGCGCACGACGCGTGGCGCGACGAGCTGAACCGGATGCGCGTCGCCGGTGGCTCCACCGCCGACCAGCGCACGTACTACAGCGCCCTGTACCGCTCGCTCCTGCACCCGTCGATCGGCTCCGACGTCGACAACCGCTATCGCGGCTTCGACGACAAGGTGCATCGCGCGGATTCCACGTACTACCAGATGTTCTCGCTCTGGGACACGTACCGCTCGCAGAACCAGCTGGTCGCGCTGCTGCACCCGGACAAGGCCGCCGACATGGCCAAGTCCCTGCTGCACGTGTACAAAGACGGTGGCTGGCTGCCGCGTTGGGGCCTCGGCAACAGTGAGACGAACGTGATGAGCGGCGACCCCGTCACCCCGTTCATCGTCGACCTGTACAACCGGGGTCTGCTCGACCACCGCACCTCGCGCGAGCTCTTCGACGCGCTGTGGAAGAACGTCAATGAGGTACCGGCCGACCAGTCGACCTTCCGTGGCCGCGACGGCAACCCGACGTACGTCAAGAACGGCTTCGTCGGCTACCAGGATCTGCCCGGCTACAAGTTCGGCGACAGCCGCCAGGCCGGTTCGGCCACGCTCGAGTACGCGCTCGGCGACTGCGCCCTCGCCACGATGGCCGACGGCCTCGGTCACCGGGACAAGGCCGCGACGCTCGCCTCGCGCTGCGACAACTTCACCAAGTTGTGGGACTCGGGCGTCACTTCGGAGGGCTTCACCGGCTTCCCGGTGACGAAGAACGCGGACGGCAGCGTCGCGGGCGACCCCGACCCGACCCAGTCCGGCGCCTTCCACGAGGGCACGGCCTGGCAGTACCAGTGGCTCGCGCAGCAGAACCCGAAGGTCCTCTACGGCCTGATGGGCGGCAAGGCGGCGGCCGAGAAGCGGCTCGACAAGTTCTTCGACATGCCGACCGTGCTCAGCGACCCGGCGAAGGCCGCGAAGGACTCCTGGGTGACGGGCGCATACGACTACCACAACAACTTCGCGTTCAACCCGAACAACGAGCCCGACTTCCACGCTCCGTGGATGTACGCGTGGACCGACACCCCGTGGAAGACCTCCTCGGTGCTGCGGGCCATGCGGACGCTGTTCACCGACGACCCGTACGGCATGCCCGGGAATGACGACCTCGGCGCCACGTCGTCGCTGCTCGTCTTCGCCATGGCCGGTGTCTTCGAGGTCCAGCCCGGCTCGGCGAAGTACGTCCTGTCGGCCCCGATGTTCGACAAGGTCGAGATCCGCCCGGCACACGGCCGCAGGATCAGCATCGAGGCACCCGGCGCCGACGCGTCGAAGCTTCAGTACGTCTCGTCCGTGACCACGGGCAAGGGCACGCCGCTGCGCCAGAGCTGGCTCTCCCACAAGGACCTGCTCGGCGCCGGCAAGATCGGCTTCAAGCTCTCGGACAAGCCGACGAACTGGGGCGCGAACGCGGCGCCGCCTTCGGTGGCCGGGAACTGAGGTTGAGGTACTGGGGCGCGGCTCCTCCTTCACGGGGGGCCGCGCCCTTCCCTGTGTAGTGCGCGCTACGACGTTCCCATCCCCGGGAACACCTCCAGCCGCTCCTCGCAGTACGCCCGCAGCCCCTCCACGTAGGAACGGATCGCATCGCAGGCGTAGTGCGAGCGGTCCCAGTCGGCGTACAGGGGGACGGTGAGTGCGCCCTCAGGCGTGTTCACGACGAGTTCCGTCAGGTCGAAGCGGGCATGGTCCGTCACCAGGCACACCCCGCGCCCCGCCGCGGCCTGCGCCTGCGCCTGCGCCTGCGCCTGCGCCTGCGCCTGCGCGAACAACGAGGAGCCGGTCTCCGTGACCTCGGCGGGGACGACACCGGCCCGGGCTCACACGCCGCCTGCCCCACGCTCGACGCCCTGTACGCCGCCATCGCCGAGCGCGCCGCCACGCTGCCCGCCTATGCCTGGGTGAAGACGGGTGACGCGTCACCAAGCCTTCGTAAGCGTAGGGCCCCTCGCGAAATGCGCTTGCGTGTGTCGTCCGCCGGATGATGCGGTGGCCGGGTGATCAATCACCATGAATCAGCCGACGCGTCGGCCACCGTCCGCCCGTTGACGCTTGCGTGGGTGGGGCGGTTCCTGGAGGCCGGAGAGCGCATCGTCCGCGTCGAGGCGCTGCACGGTGGTGTCACCGCCGAGATGCGGAGGCTGACCGTCGCCGCGCGGGGCGGAGGTACCCGTCAACTGGTGTTGCGGAGTTTCGTGGACCCGTTCTTCGTGGATCGCGCCGAGGACGCGCTGGACCGGGAGGCCGGTGCGTTGGCCCTGCTGGAGCAGGCGGGCGATGTACCGGCACCGGGGCTCCTCGCGGTTGATCCCACTGCCGCGCATTGCGAGTACCCCTCGCTCCTGATGACGTGTCTGCCGGGGCGTGCGCTCCTCGGCGGTGAAGGACTGGAGACGCGAGTCCGGCTGCTCGCGCGGCAGCTCGCGGCGATTCATGCGGTACGCCCGAGCGAACAGCCCCCGAAGTACGAGGCGTTGACCACCGCCGACACCGTCGTGGTCCCCGAGGGCGCCGACACCGCCGCATGGGCCGCGGCCATCGACGTCATCCGTGCGCCCGCGCCGCCCTACGAAGGGCGCTTCCTGCACCGGGACTTCCACCTCGGCAACGTACTCTTCGACGCGTCCCCGACCCGGATCACCGGCGTCGTCGACTGGGCCGGGGCCTCCTGGGGCCCGGCGGACCTCGACGTGGCGCACAGCTGCACCAATCTCGCGTTGCTGCACGGGCCGGAGTGGGGACAGCGGTTCGCCGACGCGTACGAGGAGGCCGGTGGGGTGCTCGCCGCTGACGACGGCGAGCGGCTGTACTGGCGGGTGCGGGATGCGCTGGCGTTCTCGGAAGAGGTGCAGGTGGTGGCGCGGCCGTGGCGGGAGGCCGGGAGGACGGAGCTGACGACGCGGGTCGTGGAGGAGCGGCTGGATGCCTACGTCACGGGCCTGATGGCACGGATCTGATGACACGGGCCTGACGGGCACAGGCCTGATGGCACGGACTTGACGCACGGACCGGACGCCCACGAGTCACCTCGCGAAGAACCTCTGCGCCTCGCGGACACCCTCGGCGAGGGCCTCGACCTCCGCGTGCGTGTTGTAGACGAAGAAGGACGCCCGGGTCGTCGCGGGGATGCCGTAGCGGCGCACGATCGGGCGGGCGCAATGGTGGCCCACGCGGACGGCGATGCCGCGTTCGTCGAGGATCTGGCCGACGTCGTGCGGGTGGATGTCGTCGACGGTGAAGGAGACGGCCGAGCCGCGGTCGCGCAGATCGCCGGGGCCGACGATGTGGACGCCGGGGATTTCGGCCAGGAGGCGCAGGGCGTGTTCGGTGAGGCGGTCCTCGTGGGCCACCACCTCGTTCATGTCGAGGGCCGTCAGGTAATCCATGGCCGCCGCCAGACCCACCGCCTGGGCCGCCATCGGGACGCCGGCCTCGAAGCGCTGCGGCGGCGGGAGGAACGTGGAGTGGTCCATCTCGACGACCTCGATCATCGAGCCGCCCGTGAGGAACGGCGGTAGTTCGGCGAGGAGTTCGCGGCGCCCCCACAGCACGCCGACGCCGCTGGGGCCCAGCATCTTGTGGCCGGAGAAGGCGAGGAAATCGGCACCGAGGGCGTGGACGTCGACAGGGCGGTGCGGGACGGACTGGGCGCCGTCGACCACGACCAGCGTGCCGTGCGCGTGGGCCCGATCGGCGAGTTCCCGTACGGGGTTGAGGGTGCCGAGGACGTTGGACTGGTGGGTGAGGGCGAGGACCTTCGTGCGCTCGTCGAGGAGTTCGTCGGTGCGGCTCAGGTCGAGGCGGCCTTCGTCGGTGAGGCCGAACCAGTCGAGGGACGCGCCCGTGCGTTCGGCCAGTTGCTGCCAGGGCACCAGGTTGGCGTGGTGTTCCATCTCCGTCACCACGATGCGGTCGCCGGGACCGATCCGGCGGGCGTTCTCCAGGGCGTACGCGACGAGGTTGATGCCCTCGGTGGTGCTCTTGGTGAACACGACCTCGTCGTCCGCCGCGCCGATGAAGTCCGCGACCGTGTGCCGCGCGTTCTCGTACGCCTCGGTGGCCTCGTCGGCGAGTTGGTGGGTGCCGCGGTGAACGGCCGCGTTGTGGTGCAGGTAGAAGTCCCGCTCGGCGTCGAGGACTTGGAGCGGTTTCTGGGTGGTGGCGCCGGAGTCGAGGTAGACGAGGGGCGCGCCGCCGTCCATCGTGCGCCCGAGAATCGGGAAGTCCTTGCGCACTGCGTCGACGTCGAAGCCCACGGTCGCCACCTCTCACGGTTTCCTGTCTCATTTGACGTGAGTGACGCTAGGCTTTCTCACGGAGAATCGCAAGCGTTAACATGAGGGCGTGGATCATGCCGACCCTGTCTATCTGCGCCAGCCACCGGTCCCCGGAGAGGAGCGGTTCCTCTCGCTTGCCCTGGTCAACACGCGGTTCGACCTCAGCCACGGCGCCGTCGACCTGCTCGACGACACCGAGGCCGCCCATCTGTGGCTCGTCCGGCACGAGTTGCTGACCGACCGGACCGCGTTGAACGGGCGGCAGCACGGGCGGCTGCTGGGTCTGCGCGAGGCCGTACGCACTCTGCTGCGGGCGCGCACCGAGGGCTCGGGGCCACCGCCCGCCGAGGCCCTCGACGCCCTCAACTCCGCGCTCGCCGCGGCCCCTTCGACCCCACGGCTGGCCTGGTCCACCACCGGCCCGCACCGCGCCGACACCCCCGACACCGGCAACCCGGTCGCGGCCGCGCTCTCCCAACTCGCCGATGACGCCACCGACCTTCTCGTCGGCACGGAGGCCGAGCGCCTCACCGAATGCGCTGCCCAGAACTGCGCCCGCTGGTTCCTGCGCTCCCACGGCGCCCGCCGCTGGTGCACGACGCGCTGTGGGAACCGCGTACGGGCGGCCCGGTCCTACGCGGCGCGCAAGCAGCAGTGACGCGGGGCGGGCGTCAGTAGCGGTGCCCCGGCCAGTCCGGGTGCGTCCAGCGATCCTCGCCGGTGAGTGCGAGCAGCGCTATCCGGCGCCGCAGCTCCGGCGAGGCACCTGAAGCCCGGAGTCGCGTCGCGGCGTGGCCATGGAGCCAGGCCGCCAGCTCGGCGCTCATCCGGTCCTCGTCGTTCTCGTACCAGTTGACGTACCACGGGAGTTGGTCGCCCAGCAGCTCGTACTCCCACTCCTCCGCGGCCTCCGCGAGCCGCTGGTCGCTGAGGGGGTCGGTATGCCGCTCCCAGTCGGCGAGCCAGGGGGTGACCGTGCCGGACGCCTCGGCGCACATCGCCATGACCTGGTGCGCCGGGACGGCGGCGTCCGGATCCGTGAGGCTCTGCGCCCACCAGGCGTGCAGGAACTCGCGTACCGCACCGGCCTGCTCATCGGGCCACTGCTGCCAGCGGCCACGGGCGAAGGAGTACCCCGCCTCCTCAAGGCCGAACAGTGGCTCGACGCGACCGGCCACCAGGGCCGCAGCGAACTGCGGCAGGATGCGGCGCAGCACAGCCCCGTGATCCGTCCAGTCGATGGCCTGCCAGGCGCGGCGTAGGAGGTCCGGGTCGAGTTCCGTGTCGGGCGTCTTGAGGAGGGCCAGCTCCTCCGCACTCCCCCAATGACACTCGCAGTTGGACTCGTCCGGGCGCGCGGTCATTCCGCGGAAGACGGTGGCGAGATCGGCCAGGGCCGCGTCGAGTCTGCGACGGGCAGGGTGGTCGGTTGGATGCATGACGGTGACCCGTACCTTCGAGGACTCCAGAGCGACCTCGGCCGCCTGAAGATCCCGACCTTACTGGAGCGGGAAGAGCCTCACGACCTCTTATTCGGCGATGTGGAGATGCGTCCCGAGTTATTCGCCGGTGCGGAGCTGCGTCCCCGAAGCGACAACGGGAAGCGACGACAGGCCTCGGACAAGGCGGGTACGTCGCCACATCAACTCGTCTACCGATACGGCCAGTTGGAGTTCCGGGAAGCGTGCAAGAACGGCTCGCAGCACGAGTTCCATCTCCGCCTTGGCCAGGGGTGCGCCCACACAGCGGTGAATACCGTGGCCGAAGGCGAGGTGGGCGGCGGCGTCCCGGTCCAGGTCCAGCTCGTCCGGTCCGGGGTACCGCGCCGGGTCCCGGTTGGCTGCCCCCAGGGCGACCAACACCGGTACACCTGCCGGGATTTCGGTGCCGCCGAGCGTGACGGACTCCGTGGTGAACCGGAAGGTGGACGTGCTCACCGCGGAGTCGAAGCGGAGGAGTTCGTCGACGGCGCCGGGGATGTCGTCCGGGTTTCGCCGCAGGCGCTCCAGTTGTGCCGGGTGCTGGAGCAGTGCCAGGACGGCGTTGCCCAGGGCGTTGGTGGTGGTTTCGTGTCCGGCCACGAGCAACAGGACGGCCAGGGAGACGAGTTCGTGCTCGCTCAGACGGTCTTCTCCGTCGCGAGCGGCGATGAGCCGGTCCAGGAGGGAGTCACCGGCATCGAGGCGTTTGGCGGCGATCAGGTCCGTCATGTACTGCGCCATCGCGTGCGAGGCCGCGTCGATGACATCGGGCTCCCCCGCCGCGAACAGCTCCGCGGACCAGCGCTGCACGTCGGGCCGGTCGGCCGCCGGGACCCGGAGCAGTTCGCAGATCACGACGACCGGGAGCGGCACCGCCAGGCCGGCCACGAAGTCGAACGGTTCGCCGACGGGCCACTGGTCCAGCAGCTCCTCGGTGACGCGCGCGATGAACGGACGCAGTCGCGCGACCGCCCCGGTCGTGAACGCCTTCGTCACGAGCTTGCGAAGCCGGGTGTGTTGGGGCGGGTCGCTGGCGAGCATGGTGTGGGCGACCGCGGGGTGCAGACGTCGCCGTGATTCCTTGCCCGCGAAGAACGCGGCCGTGTCCTTCGACAGCCGGGCGTCGTGGAGGGCTTCCCTGGCTTCCTTGTAGCCGGTGACCACGTAGTTGGCGCGGCCTGCGGAACCGGCCGGTACGGGCCGCACCGGACACGTGGCCCGCATGGCCGCGTAGGCCGGATAGGGGTTCCGGAGGAAGCGGGGATCCTGGGTCGGGTCGGTCATCACCTCAGGATCCAATGACGTACAGCTGTCCGCGTGCCATTCGCGTCATCCTCGTCATCCGAGTTGCCTAGGATCAGCGACTATGGACAGCGCAGCAATACTCATCCTCTTGGTCGGTGTGCTCATCGCGATCGGCACCATCGAGCGCAAGGTCGACCGTGCCGACCGCAGGACCGCCCGCGTCGAGCGGAAGCTGGATCTGGTCATCGAGCACCTGGGAATCGAGACCGGCACGCTCGTCCCGGGTCTCGACGGCGTACGCGCCCTGGTGCGGGACGGCAAGAAGATCGAGGCGATCAAGGCCTACCGCGAGGCGACCGGCGTGGGCCTCAAGGAGGCCAAGGACGAGGTCGACCGCATCGAGTCCGGCCAGAGGTGACCCGGAGTCGGGCCGGCCAGAGCTGACCCGGAATCGGGCCGGCCACAGCTGAGGGCGCCGCGGCACCCTCCGGGGTCAGCGGGCCACGTCGATCCGGGTGACATGGTCCTCACCCTTGGGCCCGGCGGCCGACTTGTCCAGGACGTACGCGGTGCTCGCGTCGCTCATGTGCACATGGTTGGGGAGCGCGTTGGTGCCGATCGCCTCCTTGACCGCTCCCGACCGTGTGTCGACGACGGAGACGCAGTCGGCGAGCCGGTTGACGACCAACACACGCGCCGAACGCCCCACGGCGGCCAGGGACTTGGCGCCCTCCCCGGTGGTTATCGACCTGACTACCGCCCCCTTGCGCAGGTCCACGACGGACACACCACCCGCGCCCTGGTCGGCGGTGTAGGCGGTCCGGCCGTTCGCCGACAGGGCTATGGAGAGGGGGCCGTCGCCGGTGGGAAGCAGGCGCGGTTCGGAGGAGCCGGGGGTGATCTGGATGATCCGGTCGTGCGTGAAATCGGTGGCGAGGACCGCTCCGGTGCGCTCGTTCACCGCGAGGCCCGTCAGGCCCGCTCCCTCGACGGTGACGCGCCGGGTCTCCTCGTACGTACGGGTGTTGAAGCCGACGACCGAGCCGGTGCCGAAGGCCGTGGCCCAGACGGTGTCGCGCTTCTCGTCGACGACGATCTCGCGCGCGTGCGCGACGCCCGGCACGGTCGCGAGGTGGCGGCCCGTCTTCTGGCTATAGACGGCGATGCTGTCGTTGCGTGTGTTCGTGACCCACACCGTGTTGTGCTCGTCGTCCACATCGATGCCGTAGGCCGCTTCGATGGTGCCGTCGCCGTCGTCGAGGGGTGTCGGGTGGGTCGCCTCGACCTCGAGTGTGTCGGGGTCGAGGCGCACCAGCCGCGAGTCCGTGACCGGCGCCGGCGGCTGCCCCACCGAGCTGGTCGCCCAGAGCACGTCGTTCCTCTCGGAGTACGCGGACTGGTAGAGGCCGGGGGCGAGCGGCGCGGACATGACCGTCGAACCGGCCGTAGCGGCGGCTTCCGTCAGCGTGAACGCGGTGCAGGACACCAGGGCGACGGCGCTCGCCGCGGTGCGGTGGACGCGTCTGTTGAGCGAGGACATGGGTGCGGTCTCCCTGCCGATCCGATGAACCATCGAGTAAAGATTAGGCAAGGCTAACCTAATGTAACGGCAAGGGTGACAGGGAATTAATGCGTCACCCCCTTGTGCAACCCCCGCCCGCTCCCTACAGTCCCGCCGTCTCTCAAAGAAAGACGGTGTCATGAATACTGTGACAAGCGCCGCGACGCCGGGGCCGCCACGACCCGCCACACCTCCCCTGGCCACGGTCCTGAAGGCCTTGACTCTGCTCGACTCCCTGGCCGACGCGACGGAGCCCGTCCGGGTCTCGTCCCTCGCCCGGGCCATGGGCACATCACGGGCCGAGACACACCGCCAACTGGTCACCTTGGAGGCGGCGGGCTGGATGGAGCAACTCCCGGACGGCTCCTACCGGTTGACCCTGCGCCCGGCCCACCTGGGACACGCCGCCCTGCGCCAGGCCGGCATCGGCGAACGCACGGCTCCGCTGCTGGAGCGCGCCGCGCGGCAGGCGGGCGAGGTCGTCAGCATCGCCGTGCTCGACACGGACACCGCGCGGGTCGTCCAGCGCGCCGATCCGGGCCGGTCCCTGCACGCCACGCTGCTCCTCGGCGACCGGCTCAGCCTGACCTCCAGTGCTTCCGGACGCCTGCTCGCGGCGCTGTGCGCGCAGGACATCACGGAACCGCTGCGGGATCGGGGCATCGCCCTGCCCGATGCCGACGAACTCGGCCTCATCAACGGAACCCGGTGGGCGACGTCCACCGACGACGAGCAGGACGGCATCGCCGCGCTCGCCGTCCCGCTGTGCCGCCCCGGCAACCAGGTCGTCGCGGCGCTCAGCGTGCACGGACCACGCGAGCGCATCACGACGGCCGACGCGCTCGCCGTACTGCGACCCACCGCCCACGAGATCGAGCAGCTGCTCCGGCTCGACACCAGTGGTGCCCTCGGCCTGCACGGCTGACACCTGCATCTCTCCCCGTGTCCCCCTGTCCCGGCCGGCCCGCTCCCCCGGGCCCGCCGACGTACCACCCACACACCATCAGGACTGCGTATGAACGTGCCCCTTTCCGTCGTCGAACCCGCAGGACACACCGAACCCACCGACCGCACCCCGGACCGGCTCCTGCGGCCCGAGCGCCTCGCCCAGATCCCGCCCACCCGGCTCAGCGCGAGCCGGGCACTGGTCAACCGCATGACGGCGCAGGGCTGGCGGGTCGAGCGGCTCGAGTTCGCCATCGACGAGGAGGCCCGCGGCCGCGCCCGCTATCGCGTCCGGACGCCGGGAGGGCCCCTCGACTTCGTCGCCTTCTCCTTCAGGCCGCGCCTGGAGGGACGTACCAGCCGGATCGTCGGCACCGACTGGGACATGACGGGCGCGCTCTTCGACGGCACCGCGGACGACAGCGAACTCGCGCACACCGAACGGGAGATGCCGAAGCTCTACGGGGGCCGGGCCACCGCGCACACCTTGGTGTGGTGCCGCTCCAACCGCAGCCTGCGACTGTTCGAGCACGTCGTCTCCAGCCTCGCCGAGGGACATCAGCCGGACGCCGATCGCCTTTGGGACGTCGGCTACTTGATGCGCAACACCGGCCTGGACGGGAACGGCACGTTCGGCACCCGGTCCTTCGCGGCGCTGCCCGACAACCATCCGCTGGCCGCGCCCCTGCATGCCCAAATGCTCGCCGCCTATCTGATGCGCGAGTTCGCCGCCGACCTCGCCGAGCACCTGGCCCGGCACCGCAACCCCGAGGCCCCCGCGCTCGACCCGGAACTGCGGCGCCGTCTGGGGCTCGGCAACGCCTCCGCGCTCGGCCTCGTCTTCTTCGCCAACAACCACCCCCGTCTCGTCGACCGTTGGCTCGATCTGCGCGAACAGGCCCTCGCGCAGGCCCTGGACGCGCGGCGCGGCGCCCCGCACCTGTCCGCCGTACGAGAGCTGATCGAGCGCACCGCGCGCTTCCATGCACAAGACCCCACCGTCTACGACCAGTTCGAGCCGCCGGCCGAACTCGCCCGCTCCCTGCACCGGGCGATCGCTCTCCTGGACGCCCTGGAGCGGCCGAGCAGCGCCGATGCGCTCCCGCGCCTGTGGGCCCGATGGAACGCGGAGCTGGACGAGCGGGCCGTCGAGACCCTGGCCGGTGTGCTCATCGACAGCGTGCCGCACCTCACGGATCCACTCGTCGAACGGCAGCGGGTGGACGAGACACTGACCGCCACACCTCAGCAGACGACCGGGGCCCTCCTGGTGCACCTCGACACCGCCTACCGCTGGGCACTCGACCTGGATCTGACCACGCCGGGCGCGCTGCGCCACATCTGGTACAAGTCCCGTGCCGCCGAGGAGCCCCGGCGCGGGCCGCGCGAGGAGGTCACCGAAGGCCTCGACTGGCAGCTCAACGTGCCGCGTTCGGTGCAGGCCCTGTACGCGGATCTGAAGGCGGCCGATCCGCGCGAGACCACGGGAGCGTTCTGCGTGCGGTGTCCCGGACACCGGGACACGGTGGCGCGCGTGCAGAGCCTCGCCGAACTCGCCCTGCACAGCCCGCACATGAACATCGCCGACGACGCGTTCGTGCCCGCGTACCTCGTACGGTTCCTCAACTCGGCGGTCCACGGCCTGGACAAGACCGCCGACTCCGCCGGGCGCAATGTCCTCGGCCTGCTCTTCCACGGCGCGCCCACGCGCCACGCCATCCACCGACACGACCGCGACGACTGGACGCTGCCCGCACGACCGGCCGCCGCCGCTCCCACCCGCACCGAGGAGAACGCGTGACCCCCACCCCTGCCCACCACGCCCCCGCCGACCTGCGCGTATCGGTCCGTGAGCTGCGCCTGATGACCGGCCGGGTGCTGCTGACCACCGCGATCCCGTTCGGCTCCGTGGCAGCGACCCGGGACATCGTCGTCTGCGCCGAGACACACGGACTCGACGGCCTGGCCGGCCTGCTGGACGCGCTGCCCGCCCTGCGCGCCCGGCACCTGCGGCCCCAACTGGATGGCGCCACAGCCCAGTTCCCCGCCCCGGACGCACAACCCGCCCTCGCCACAGCCGCCGACCTCCTCGACCTCGCCGTGGCCGCCGCCCACACCGACGGCTCCGCCTCCTTCACCGCCCCCGGCGACGACTGGGCCGTCCGCGCCCTGCCACCGCTGGCCCGCCGCCACGGCGTGGAACTGGCCCTCACCGAGTCCACGGTCACCGTGACGCCCACCCCTGACGGCCCGCGCCCCGGGCCGGACGCCGCCGAGCTGCGCGCCCAGACCTACGGAGTGCCGGTCACAGGCACGCTGTGGCAGCGCTTCGTCACCGAGGCGGAGGCGGCGCTGACCCCGGACAGCGCGCTGTCGCGCACCCACGCCGGTGACTCGCTGTTCGGCCCGGGCGGCGAGATCCTCGCGGAGGTCGGCGAGGACGAACCGGTGGAGGTCGCCTCATGACCGCCACCGCTACCGCCCCCAGCCGGGACACACCCCTCGTCATCGACGGCCTGCAATGCGGCCCCTACGACCGCGACGTCTTCCTCCAACTGCGCGCGGGCGGCGTGACCTGCGCGACGGCCACGGTCGCGTTCTGGGAGGACGCGGTCGAGACCATGGACGCGCTGGCCGCCTGGAACGACCTCCTCGCCGCCAACGCCGACCTGGTCGTGCCCGCACGCACCGCCGCCGACATCGAACGGGCGAAGGAGCAGGGCCGCACCGCCATCCTCCTGGGGGCGCAGAACGCCAGCCCGCTCCAGGGCCGGCTCGGATTCGTCCGGCTCTTTCACGACATGGGGCTGCGCGTGATGCAGCTGACGTACAACAACAACACCGAGTTCGGGGGCTCCTGTTACGAGGAGTCCGACCCGGGACTCACCCGCTTCGGCCGTGAAGTGGTGCGCGAGATGAACGCGGTCGGCATGCTGGTCGACCTCTCGCACTCCGGCGAGCGCACCCGGCGGGACGCCATCGAGCACTCCGCGCTGCCGGTGGCCCTCACCCACGCCAACCCCCGTTCCCTGTACGACCATCCGCGCAACGCGGACGACGCCACGCTCAAGGCGCTCGCCGCGCGGGACGGGGTCGTGGGCCTCGCCACGTACCGCTCGATCTGTGGGCACTACGCGCGCACCTTGGACGACTGGTGCGCGATGGTGGCCCGCACGGTCGACCTGGTCGGTGCCCGGCATGTGGCCATCGGCACGGACCTGAGCCCGAGGGCGGGGGCGGCGGAGTTCACGTGGATGCGCAAGGGGCGCTGGACACGCGGCGAACAGCGCGGCGCGGACCTCGGCACCTCTCCCGCCTCCGACACCGACACCGACACCACGGAGTGGCTCACCGACGCCTCCGGCCTCGCCCAAGTCACCGACAGGCTGGTCGACTTCGGCTTCGCACCCGACGAGGCGCACGCGGTGGTCGGAGGCAACTGGCTGCGCCTCTACTCCGCCGTTTTCGAAAGCGAAAGGCCGACGGGCGATGACATCTGAGCAGACCGCGAACATGCCACGGAAACCGGCACAGGTTCCGGACCCGAATCCGGCCGCAACAGTGCCGCCGCCGCCGGACGATCCGGACGCACGCGCCGCCCGGCTGACCGCCCGCATCGACCGGCTCCCCATGACATGGGTGCAGGGCCGCATCCTCACGCAGGGCGGTCTCAGCACCACCCTGGACGGGCTCGACCTGGGCATCATGTCCTTCCTGCTCCCGCTGATCACCACGGCGTTCGCGCTCACCGGCAGCGAGCAGGGCATGATCGCGAGCGCGACGCTGGCCGGCGCGCTCGTGGGTGACCTGTCGCTCGCGCTCCTGGGCAACCGGGTGGGCCGCAAGCCGCTGCTCCTGTGGTCGCTGGTCCTGTACAGCGGCTGCACACTGCTGTCGGCGGCCGCCCCCGACTACGGCTTCCTCCTGGCCCTGCGCTTCCTCGCGGGTGTCGGAGTGGGGATCAACGTCAACATCGTGATCCCCTACCTGGCCGAGTTCGCGCCGCGCGCCAAGCGAGCCACCTACGTCGGTTCCCTCGCAGGGTTCTTCGGCCTGGGGTATGTACTGGCCGCGCTGATCGGCACCTTCGTCGTGGCCCGGGTCGACCACGGGTGGCGCTGGGGCCTGGTCCTCGTGGGCCTGCCCGTGATCCTCGCCCTGTGGTGGCGGCGCAATCTGCCGGAGTCGCCGCGCTACTTGCTACTCAAGGGCCGCGACGACGAGGCCGAGGCGGTGGTGACCAGACTGGAGGAGTCGGTCCGCGCACGCACCGGCACACCCCTCCCCGCCCCCGAGCCGCCCGGGACGGCCGCACGCGACGAAGACCTGGGCGCGGCGGCGCAGTTCACCGGCCTGTGGCGGGGCCCGTACCTGCGCCAGACGATCGTCGTATGGAGCATGTTCTTCGTCGCGAGCTTCGCCTACTACGGGTTCCTGACGTTCCTGCCCAGCATGCTGCTCGACCGGGGCATGAGCATCACCGACAGCTTCGGCTACGCGCTCCTTGTCGAGGTCGCCCAGGTGCTCGGCTACTACCCCGCCGCCTGGCTCGCCGACCGGACGGACCGCAAGTGGTCGATCGTGACGTGCCTCGCCGCGTCCACGCTCTGCGCCTTCCTCGTCTCACAGGCCGAGACCGACCTGTCGGTCCTCGTCCTCAGCCTGCTCCTCGGCTTCTTCCTCAACGGCCTCTACGCACCGCTGTACACGTACCTCCCGGAGGTCTACCCGACGCAGCTGCGCTCGATGGCGGCAGCCACGTCGGACGCCTTCAGCCGGATCGGCGGCATCGTCGCCCCCATGCTCATCGGCACGATGTACGCCACCCTCCGCTTCACCGGCGTCTTCAGCCTCATCTGCGCGGTCCTCGCCGCGGGCTGCGTCCTCACGCTCACCCTGTCCACGGCCACGAAGGGCCGCTCGCTGGAGACGTTGTCCGGGTCGGCGTCATAGAGCGTCCGCGCCGAGCAGCTCCTCCGCGAAGTGACATGCCGCCAGCCGCCCGGCCACCTGCTCCAGTTCCGGCTCGGTGTGTCGGCACACATCCCGCACCACCGGACACCGTGTGTGGAACCGGCACCCCGAAGGCGGGTTGACCGGCGACGGCGGGTCGCCGGCGAGGACGATGCGGCGACGGCGCGGGGCGTCGGGCTTGCGGATCCGGTCGAGGGACGGCTCGGCCGACAGCAGTGCCTGGGTGTAGGGGTGGGCGGGGCGTTCGTAGAGGTGGGAGGCGTCGGCGTACTCTGCCACCTTGCCCAGGTACATGACCGCGATCCGGTCGGAGATGTGGCGTACCACGCCGAGGTCGTGGGAGACGAAGACCAGACTGAGGCCCAACTCCCTTTGCAGGCGCAGCAGTAGGTTGACCACTTGGGCCTGTACCGACAGGTCGAGGGCCGAGACGGGTTCGTCGCACAGGAGGACGTCGGGGCCGAGGGCGATGCCCCGGGCGATGCCGATGCGCTGGCGTTGTCCGCCGGAGAACTGGTGCGGGAAGCGGTCGGCGTGCGCGGGCTCCAGGCCCACCAGTTCGAGCAGTTCCTCGACCCGGTGGCGGCGCCCCTGCTTAGGGACGGCGTCGGGATGGACGTCGTAGCCCTCTCCGATGATGTCTCGTACGCGCATGCGCGGGTTGAGCGAGGCGTACGGGTCCTGGAAAACCACTTGGACGCGGCGTCGCCAGCGGCGCAGTGCGGCGCCGCGCAGCCGGCCGACGTCCTGGCCGTCGAAGGTGAGGCTGCCGGCGGTGGGCCGCTCCAGCGCGCACAGCAGTCGCAGCAGGGTCGACTTGCCGCAGCCGGACTCGCCGACGATGCCGAGGGATTCCCCCTTGCGCAGTTCGAGGTCGACGCCGTCGACGGCACGCACCAGGGACTTGGCGCGTCCGGGACGCAGCCGGGGCGCGGTGTCGTAGTGCTTGGCCAGGCCGGTCGCCTGGAGGAGTACGTCACTCATGAGGCGCCTCCGGCCAGTGAAGGGGTCTGCGTGGTGTCGAGGGTGTCCGCGAGGTGGCAGGCAACCTTGCGGGGACCGCCGCCCGACAGGGTGGACAGCTCGGGGCGCTCGGTGGCGCACAGGTCGATCGCCTTGGGGCAGCGCGGCCTGAAGGGGCAGCCGGTCGGCAGGCGCAGCATGTTGGGCGGGGTGCCGGGGATGGCGGGCAGTTCTAGTCCCTTCATCTCGCTCGACGGCATCGAGCGCAGCAGGCCCTGGGTGTAGGGGTGGGCCGGGTCGCCGAGGACGAGCGCGGTGGGGCCCGATTCGATGACCCGGCCCGCGTACATGATGACGAGATCGTCGGCGATCTCGGCGGCGACGCCCAGGTCGTGGGTGATGAGGACGACGCCCATGTCACTGTCCTGCTGGATCTCCTCCAGGAGTTCGAGGATCTGGGCCTGGACGGTGACGTCGAGCGCGGTGGTCGGTTCGTCGGCGATGAGCACCTCGGGACCGAGCGCGAGCGCCATGGCGATCATGACGCGCTGTCGCATGCCGCCGGAGAACTCGTGCGGGTAGTCGCGCACCCGCGCACGGGCACTGGGGATGCCGACCCGGTCGAGCATGACGGCGGCCCCGCGCATGGCGTCCTTGCGGGACATGCCGCGGTGCACCTGGTAGAGCTCGGCGATCTGGCGGCCGACCGTGTGCACGGGGTTGAGGGCGGACAGGGCGTCCTGGAAGACGAGCGAGATGCGGCTGCCGATGATCCGGCGGCGCTGCTTCTCGGGGATCGCGATCAGGTCCTGGCCGTCGAAGAGTGCGCTGCCCGCGCGGACGCGGCCCGGCGGTGAGTCGAGGATGCCGGTGATGGCCTGCGTGGAGACGCTCTTGCCGGAACCGGACTCGCCGAGGACGACGAGGGTCTTGCCCCGGTGCAGGGACCAGGAGACCTCGTCGACGGCGCGCAAGGTGCCGCCCTGTGTGGCGAACTCGACGGTGAGGTCGGTGACTTCGAGCAGCGGGGCGGTGTGCTCGACGGTGTCGGTGGCGGTCATGTCCGCGCTCACCTCCGCAGCTTCGGGTCGAGCGCGTCCCGAACGGTGTCGCCCATCATCATGAAGGACATCACTGTCAGCGTCAGGAACAGCGCGGGGAAGAGGAACAGATGGATGTCGTCGCGGTAGGACGCGGCGATGGCGATCTGCAGACCCCAGGAGATGGTGGGCGGCTGCAGCCCGATGCCGAGGAAGGTCAGCGCGGCCTCGGTTCCGACGGCGACACCGACCGAGAGTGTGGTGAGGGCGAGCAGCGGAGCCACGGAATTCGGGAAGATGTGTTTGCGCAGGATGTGCGGTGCGGTCGCGCCGAGCACCCGGGACGCCAGCACGTACTCGCGGCTGCGCACGGACAGCACCGTGGAACGCATCAGACGCATCCCGGCGGGCCAGCCGAGCAGCACGATCACGAAGGCGATCGTCCACACCGAACGGGCCGAGAAGGCCTGCAGGATGACGATCATCGCGACGAGGCCGGGCAGCGCGAACAGGACGTCGGCGGTGCGAGAGACCAGGCCGTCGACGAATCCGGGGAAGTATCCGGCGAGCATGCCGAGGGTGCAGGCCACCACGAAGCCGACGAGGGTGACGGAGACGCTGACCAGGACCGAGGGGCGGGCGCCGTAGATGACATTGGCGAAGTAGTCGCAGCCCTGGATGTCGTAGCCGAACCAGTGCGCCGCGGAGGGTCCGATCTTGCTGTACCGCAGGTTGCAGGCGGTGGGGTCGACGGAGGTGAACAGGCGTGGGAAAGCCGCCATCGCCACGATGACGAGGATCACCACACCGGACAGGACGAACCGCGGCTTGCGCAGCAGTTCGCGTAGGACCGCGGCGCCCGCGGGGGCGTCCTCGGCGGTCGGCTCGGTCTCGGTCGCCACGACCAGCGCGGGGCTAGACATGACGCACCCGCGGGTCGAGGAGGCCGTAGAGCAGGTCGACGATCAAGTTGACGACCATGTAGCCGATGAGCAGGACAGTGGAGAGAGTGACGACGACTCCGCCCTCCTTCATTCCGATCGAGCGAAACATGAACTGGCCGATGCCGTTGAGGTTGTAGATGCCTTCGGTGATGATCGCGCCGCCGAGCGTGCCGGCCAGGTCGAGCCCGATGAACGTGATCACAGGGAGCAGGGCGTTGCGCAGCACGTGTCGCCAGAGGATGCGCTGCGGGGACAGTCCCTTGGCGCGGCCGGTGCGCACGAAGTCGGCGCCCGCCACCTCCACGAGGCTGGTGCGGGTGATGCGGGCGAGCCCGGCGAAGCCGAGCACGCCGAGAACGGTGGCGGGCAGCAGATAGCTGGTGGGCCAGCCGTCAGCGCTGCCGGAGACCGGGAACCAGCCGAGCTGGACACTGAACAGTGACTGGGCGAAGAACATGACGACGAGTCCCGGCACGGCGAGCACCGCGAGGGTGGCACCGAGCAGTGACCGGTCGACGAGCCCGTCGCGCCGCCAGCCGGCGTAGATGCCGAACAGCAGGCCGAAGACGGTCTGGATGGCGAGCGCGGTCAGTCCGAGCTGGAGGGTGACCGGCCAGCGCAGGGCCAGCTGTTCGCCGATGTCCTGGCCGTCGAAGGTCTGGCCGAGGTTGCCCTGCAGCAGGTTTCCCATGAAGTGCAGGTACTGGGAGAACAGCGGGTCGTCGAGGTGGTAGTAGGCGCGCTTGGCCGCGATCACCGAGGGGGCGAGCGGCTTGTCGCCGGACAGTGCCTGAATGGGGTCGCCGGGCAGGGCGAACACCATCGCGTAGACGATGAACGTCACGATGATCCCGATCGGCACCATGATGATCAGGCGCCGGAGCGCATACCTGAACATCGTGGATCTCCTTGTGGTGTCGGGGAGTTCAGCGGGAGACGGTCGACCAGACCGGATTGAGCCCGGCGTACGGGGAGTCCAGCGGCTCGACCCCGGGCGAGTGCAGATAGGCGTCGGGCTTGTGGTACAGCGGGATCATGGGCATCTGCTCGGCCTCGAGGTCCTCTGCGGCCTGGTACTTCTTGATGGCGGCGGCCGGGTCCGCGAGCGCGTTGCCCTCGTCGATCAGCTTGTCGAGGGCGGGGTTGCTGTAGCGGGCGCCGTTCACGTCGCCGTGGCTGCCGGCGATGGGAGTGAGCCAGTCCTCGATGGACGGGTAGTCGTGGCCCCAGCCGGCCAGGTACATCCCGTCGACCTTGCCCTTGCTGAACAGGCCGCTGAGGTCGAGGGCGGGCTTGCCGACGTAGGCGACCTTGATGCCGAGGTTCTGCCGCCACATGTTGCCCAGTGCCTCGGCGAAGACACGCTGCCCGGGGTCGTCGCTGTTGTAGTACATCTTCAGCGTGCCCGGGAAGCCGCCCGCCTGCTTCAGGAGCGCCTTGGCCTTGGCGACGTCCAACGTGCAGGCGTCACAGGTGTGTTCGCGGTGTCCGGGCAGCGAGGGCGCGGTGAACGAGGTGGCGGGGAAGGATCCCGCGCGCAGCTTGGTCAGCGCCTTGCGGTCCAGGGCGAGCGACAGGGCGCGGCGCACCTTCGGGTCCTTGTACGGGCCGGAGTTGACCGGCGGGGCGAGGTAGGTCATGTTGACCGCGGCCTTGGACACGGCGCCCTTGCCAGGGGCGTCCTTCTTGTAGGTGTCGCTCTTGGTGTCGGGGACGATGGTGTAGTCCACGCTGCCCGCGAGGAACTCGTTGTAGGCGGTCTCCGGGTTGGAGAAGAACCGGTAGGTGAGCTGGTCCGCTTCCGGGCCCTTGAGCGGGTACCTCTTGTTGCGGACCATGACGACCGGCTGTCCGGCCTTCCACTGGGACTTGAGCTTGTACGGCCCGTAGCCGATCGGCTTGTGGTCGTAGGCGTCGGGGTCCTTGAGCACCTCGGGTGCGAGCGCGACGGAGCCGTAGTACATCAGCGTCGTCGGGTACGGGGAGAAGGCCTTGTCGAGCGTGACCCGGAAGGTGAGGTCATTGATCACCTTCAGGCCCGACATCGTTGTCTTCTTGGGTTTGCCACTCGCCGGGTTGAGGTCGTCGTAGCCCTTGATGCGGCTGAAGAAGCCATTGTTCTTGTAGCCGTGGGGCGCGTAGGCCGTGTAGTTCCAGGTGTCTACGAACGCCTTGGCGGTCAGCTTCTCGCCGTTGGTGAACGTCCAGCCCGGTGTGAGCTTGATGGTCCAGGTTCTGGCGTCCTTGGAGGTGACCGAGTCGGCCACCACGTACTTCAGCTTGCCGGTTTTCTGGTCGAGGTCGGTGAGCGGAGCCCACATGGCCCAGGCGAGCTGGATGCTGGTGGAGCTGTTGTCCTTGGCCGGGTTGATGGCGGGTATCTCGTTCTTCGTCGCGACGACGACGGACTTCTTGCCGCCCGAGGCACCGTCGTCGGAACTGCTCCCGGACGAGCAGGCAGTGGCGGCGACGGCCACCGCGAGGGCGGTGACGGCGTGGGCCGCATGACGGGATCGACGCATGCGCTTCTCCTTGGTGTCTCGGGGGTGTGTGGCCTGCGGGTGATGCTCGGCAACGAGGACCGGTGGGCAGTCAGCCGGCGCGCGAGCCGGGAGAATCCAACCGGTCGGCCAGTAACGGCAGTTCCGCCGAGTCCGCGTCGGCGATCCGCGCACCCAGTGCCCGTACGGCCAGCGGCCGACCCGCGCAGACGCGGGCCAGGGTGCGGGCCGCGGCGGGCTGCGCGGCAACCCGGTCGGCGCCGGCCACCCGGGTCAGCATGCGCAGCGACTCCTCTTCGCGCAGATAGGACAGCGGCACGGCCGACCGTCCGGGCAGCGTGGCGAGGCGGGACCGGCTGGTGACCAGCACGGCGCAGCCCGGGCCGCCCGGCAGCAACTGCCGGACCTGCGCCTCGTCATGGGCGTCGTCGAGCAGGAGCAGCAGGCGACGGCGCGCGGTGAGGGTACGGAAGCGGGCCGCGCGGTGTGCGGCACCGTCGGGCAGCTCCGCGGCAGGTACGCCGAGGTCGGTCAGGAGCCGGCCCAGCACGTCGGCGGGTTCGGCCGGGCTCCCGGTGGCACCACCGAGCTCCGCGTACAGCTGGCCGTCCGGGAAGCAGGGTGCGACCTGATGGGCCGCGTGCACGGCGAGGGCCGACTTGCCGACGCCGGGTGGCCCCGTGACCAGGACACTGGGGCCCGCCACGACGCCGTGCGGTGCGGCCAGCAGGTGACGCAGTCGGCCCAGTTCGGACGCACGTCCTGAGAAGTCGGCGATGTCGCGAGGCAGTTGGGCGGGAACGAGGGGCGCAGCTGCGGCGCGGGGCAACAGCCAGGGGTCCGCCGCGAGGATCCGCTCGTGGATACGGGCCAGGCGCGGGCCCGGCGGCACACCGAACTCGCCGAGCAGGGCCCGCCGGATTTCCTGGTAGACCTCCAGCGCCTCCCCCGTCCGACCGCCCCGGTAGAGGGCGAGCATCAGCAGGGCGTGCAGCCGCTCGTGGTGCGGGTGGGCGCGGGACAGGGGTCTCAGCGCCTCGACCGGTTCCTCGGACGCACCGAACTCCAGGAGTACTTCGGCGTGTTCGAGCCGCGCGGCAAGCCGAAGTTCGGCGAGCCGTAGGCGTTCCACCTCGACGAACGGGGCGATCACCCCTGCCAGGGCCTCCTCGCCCGTCCATACGGCCAGCGCTCGCTCGTATCCGGAACGGGCGGCGTCAAGATCGCGGTTGCGGCGGGCGCTGCGGGCCCCGGCCACAGCGTCCTCGAAGCGCCACAGGTCGAGGTCGTCGCGGCCGAGTTCGAGCCCGTACGCGGTGTTGCGGGTGACGAGGACGCGGGGTGAGGTGCGGCGCGGGCGGTCGGGTTCGAGGACCTTGCGCAGGCGGGCCGCGTAGGTCGCCAGGAGTCCGTTGGCGCCGGCCGGGGGGCGCTCGCCCCACAGGGCGGCCACCAACTCGTGCCGTTCCACCGGTCGGCCGCCGTGCAGCAACAGCACGGATAGGAGAGCGAGTTGTTGAGGTGTACCGAGACGGAGCCCGGTACCCGCACGCAGCGCACGGACCGGCCCGAGGACCTCGTAGCGCACGACGTCCCGCCATCCGGTACCAAGCGTTTCCATGCCCTACTCCCTCCCTGCTTCCGGACAGGCGCGGCGCCTCGCACCGGCGCCTCGGACGGCACTGGCGACGGAACCGGTGGGACACGGCGCTCCGACCGCCCTCAGGGCAGCGGATCACCGCGTGCATCATCACTCCCGACTCACTCGTGACCAAGGAGTCATCTGATGAATGCGGGAATCTTGGCAGGTGCCCGCCACCGGCACAACCCCTCTTGCTCGGCATTCAATATGCCCCCCATGGCCAGGAGTTGAAGTCATACGATGACTCACCGGCTGGCTACAGTGCTCCGAACGTCGGCGCCGCACTGGATACTCGGCGGACCGCGCCGGACCTCAGGGGGAGGAAAACCGATGTCGGCAGTGGAGAAGGCGTTCCACGGACTGCGCCACATGATCGCCACGGAGCGTCTGGGACCCGGCGAGCGGATACCCGCCGAGGCCGACCTGTGCGCCGAACTGGGGGTGTCCCGGGGCTCGTTGCGCGAGGCCGTGCGCATGCTCGCGGCCCTGGGCGTGATCGAGCCGCGGCACGGCTCCGGCACCTACGTCTCCGGCCTTCGACCCCAGGATCTGATCGGCAGCCTGTCACTCACGGTGGATCTGCTGCCGCTGGCAGGGCTGCTCGAGATGTACGAGATCCGGCGGCTGCTCGAGGGGCACGCCGCGGCGCGTGCGGCGGCGCGCCGCACCGAGGACGACGTGCGGATTCTCAACGGCCTTGTCGATGCGATGGAGTTGACGGACGATCCCGACAAGGCCTCGGCGCTCGACCACGACTTCCACTGCGAGATCGCGCGGATCGGCGGGAACCCGACGCTCGCCGCGCTGATCTCGGTCTTCCGCTCCCGTTCCCGCAAGTACCAGATCTTCACCTTGCCCGAGGGCCGGCACCTGCGACGCCGCAGCGACGAGGGGCACCGCGAGCTGGCCCGGGCGATCTCCGACCGCGATCCGGCGGCGGCGACCTGCGCGGCCCACACGCATGTGGCCCAGGCCGAACACTGGCTGCGCGAACTGATGCCGGCGGTCGGCGGGCCCGACGGCGAAGCCGGCCCCGCACCGGCCGCGACGCGGGACGGTACGGGGCCGGCGGGGGGCTGATGGCGGTCAGCGCGTGAGGGTGGACCGGATCGGATCGACGCCCGCGTAAGGGGAGTTGAGCGGTTCGACACCCTTGGCGTGCAGGTAGATGGGGCTGACGACGGACAGCGGGATGATCGGCATGTCCGCGGCGGCCATGTCCTCCACCTTCTGGTACGCCTTGATCGCCCGCTGCTGGTCGGCGATGCCGTTCGCCTTCTGCAGCGCCTTGTCGACCTCGGGGTTGTCGTACTTACCGGTGTTGACATCACCGTAGGAGGCGAAGACCGGGGTGAGGTAGTCCTCGATCGACGGGTAGTCGTGGCCCCAGCCCTGCATGCGGACGCCGTCGAGCTTGCCGGCTTCGTCCAGCTTGCCGATCTCGCTGCCCGGCTGGCCGTCGTACTTGACCTTGATGCCGAGCTTCTGGCGCCACATGTTGCCGATCGCCTCCGCGTAGACCTGGCTGCCGGAGTCATCGGTGGAGTAGTAGATCTTCAGCGCGCCGGGGAATCCGCCCGCCTCGCTCAGCAGCTTCTTCGCCTTGGCCACGTCCAGCTTGCAGTCACCACAGGTGTCGTCGCGGTGGCCCGCGATGCTCGAAGGCGTGAAGGACTTCGACGGGACGCTGCCGGGCTTCACCTTGGCGAGCGCGGCCCGGTCCAGGGCGAGCGACAGGGCCCGGCGCACCTTGAGGTTGTCGTACGGCTTCACGTTGACGTGCAGGACCAGATAGCCCGTCTGGTTGGCCGCCTTGGCCTGCAGATACCGGCCAGCAGCCTCCTGCTTGTACGTGTCCATCTTGGACGTCGGCAGCGGCGCGAAGTCGAGGTTCCCGGCGAGGAACTCGTTGTAGCCCGTCTCCGGGTTGGCGAAGAACCGGAAAGTGATCGACTCTGCCTCGGGAGCGTCCCCGCCCTTGTAGCCCTTGTTGCGCACCAAATTGACCGGCTGCCCGGGCTTCCAGGCGCCGTCCAGCTTGTACGCCCCGTAGCCGATCGGCTTGTGGGTGTACTTCTCCGGGTCCTTCAGGGCTTCGGAGGCGAGCGCCGTGGCACCGAGATAGCTGAGGGTCGTGGGGTAGGGCGAGAACGGCTGCTTCAGCTTCACCTGGAACGTGAGATCGTCGATGACCTTCAGGCCGGAGAGCGTGTCCCGCTTCGGCTTCCCCTTCGCCGGGTTGAGCGCCTCGTAGCCCTCGACCCGCTGGAAGAAGCCGTTGTTGGCGAAGCCGTTCGGCCCGTACGCGGTGTAGTTCCACGTGTCCACGAAGGACTTCGCGGTGAGCTTCTCGCCGTTGGTGAAGGTCCAGCCGGGCTTGATCTTGATGGTCCAGGTCCTGGCGTCCTTGGACTTGATCGAGTCGGCGACCACATTGCGCAGGTGGCCGTCCTTCGGATCGACCTGTGTGAGCGGCGCCCACAGCGCGGACTCGATCTGGATCCCGGTCGCGCCGAGATCGTTCTGCGGGATCAGGTGCGGCACCTCCGCGGCGGTGCCGATGGTGAGGTGCTTGCCTCCGGCTCCGCCGCCCGAGCTGTCCGAGCCTCCGGAGCCGCCCGAACAGGCAGCCAGGGAGAGTGTCAGAGCCGCGGCCGCCACCGCACCACCGACGCTGCGTGTTCGTCTCATCGAAGCTCCTCGCGGGTGACGGAACGGGCCCGGGCCCCCGCCACGTCGACATCTGGTGAACGGGCGGCGACGGTAGAGAGGCGTCCGATCGCACGTCAAGGACGCCGGACGCCTCCGCGTCCGGCGTCCCGCGGCGGCATGTCCCGTGTTCGGCGACTGTCCGCGAGGAAGATTTCCGACGTCTCGGATGGGAGGGGGCATCCAAGGGCATCGATGGGCGGCTTGGTGTCACGCACCGTCAACTCTGCGGCGGAGGAGCAGATTACGCGCGTGACGCGGGACGCGTGAGGACGTCCATTCGGCGTCCATCGCCGTCCCTCCTCAGCACTCCGTGAACCCCACCCCCTCCGGCACCGCCCCGCCGGGATCCGCCTCATAGCGGCTCAGTGCCGCCACCTTCTCCGCCGAGGAGCTGGACGGGTCGAAGCGGTGTTCCAGCCACTCGGAGGTGAGTTTGCGGGCCAGTTCGAGGCCGACCACGCGCTGGCCCATGCACAGCACCTGCGCGTTGTTGCTCTTCACCGAGCGTTCCACGGAGTACACGTCGTGGGCGGTCACCGCGCGGATGCCGGGGACCTTGTTCGCGGAGATCGCCACGCCGAGGCCCGTGCCGCAGATGAGCAGGGCGCGGTCGGCGCGGTCCTCGGCGACGAGGCGGGCCGCGGCCACGCCGATGTGCGGGTAGGCGGTCGTGCCGTCGGCCTCCACGCCGACGTCGAGTACCTCGGAGACGCGAGGGTCGGCCTGGAGGTCGGCCTTGATGCGCTCCTTGTACTCGAAGCCGGCGTCGTCGCAGCCGACGACCAGACGCAGCCGGTCCGTCATGCCGTTGTCACTCCCTGTCGGTTCTGTTCGTGTGACTGATCGTGTGTCTGGCCCTCTGCGTGCGGCGGCTTGGCCAGCGCCGTCACGATCAGGGCCAGCGAGGTCGCTCCCGCGTCGGGTGTGCCCAGGCTGCGCTCCGCGAGCGGTCGGGCCCTGCCGATCTTGGGGCGCAGGTCCTTCGTCGCCTCGGCGGCGTGGGTCGCCGCCTCCGCCGCCGCGCGCCAGGCCTCGGCCGGGTCGACGCCGGAGTCCGTTGCCTCTTGCAGTGTGTCGGCGAACGGGAGCAGGGCGTCGAGCATGGTCTTGTCGCCCGGTGTCGCCCGGCCCAGGTCGCCGATCGCGTCGGCGAACGCCCGTACGCCCGTGGCGACATCGGCGGCCGTGTAGGACTCCGCCCCGTCGTCCAGTGAGCGTCCGAACGCCTCCAGTGCCGCGCCCCAGAGCACACCCGAGGTGCCGCCCGCGTACTCGGCCCAGGACTGGCCCGCCTGCCGCAGCAGCCATCCGGCGCCGGCCTCCCGGCTCGCCTGTTCGGCCCGCTCCGCGGCGAACCGGGCGCCCCGGACCATGCCGCGGCCGTGGTCGCCGTCTCCGGCAACCGCGTCGATGCGGCCCAGTTCCTCCTCGTTGTCCACCATCGTGCGGTGGATGGCGGAGAGGGCCGAGCGTATGTCGTCCGCCAACTCCCTTGCTGCAGGGGATGATTCGGGGATTTCGGTGACGGCCGCCGCGCCGCCGTTCGCGTCGGCAGCGTGCAGGCCGGTCAGCGGTGCGCGTGCCTTGCGGTACGCCGGGGTGTAGGCGTCGGCGCGCCAGCGCGGCTCGAGGTCCTCGTCCAGCCACATCAGGGTGAGCGAGCAGCCACCCATGTCGAGGCTGGTCACCAGCTCGCCCACCTCGGGGTCGACGATCTCGATCCCGCGCTCCCGCAGTCGCGCGGACACCCGGCCCCAGAGCAGGAAGAGTTCCTCGTACTTGGTGGCACCGAGGCCGTTCAGGATCGCGCCCACTCGGCGGCTCGAGGAGGCGGGTGTCTCCTGGAGGACGCGTTCCACGAGGAGCGCCGCCAACTCGTCGGCCTTCAGCATCGGTACGTCCTCGATGCCGGGCTCGCCGTGGATGCCGAGGCCGAGGCCCAGGTGTCCCTCGGGTACCTCGAAGAGCGGCTCCCCCGCGCCCGGCAGCGTACAGCCGGAGAAGGCCACGCCCAGGCTGCGCGTCGCGGCGTTGGCGGCGCGGCCGAGGCGTTCCACCTCGTCGAGGTCGAGGCCCTCTGCCGCCGCCGCGCCCATCACCTTGAAGACCGTGAAGTCACCCGCGATGCCCCGGCGCTTGCCCTCTTCCTCGGCCGACGCCACATCATCGGTGACGATCACGATCCGGGTGTCGATGCCTTCGGCGTTGAGCCGCTCCGCGGCGATCCGGAAGTTGAGCACGTCCCCGGCGTAGTTGCCGAAGCTGAGGATCACTCCCCTTCCCTGGTCGGCGGCCTTCGCGACCGAGTAGACCTGGGTGGCCGACGGCGAGGTGAAGACGTTGCCCACCACCGCGCCGTGGGCCATGCCCGGTCCGACCGTTCCGCAGAAGGCCGGGTAGTGGCCCGAGCCGCCGCCGATGACGACCGCCACCTGTGGCTGTTCGCCGCGGTGCGCGACGACACCTCCGGGCACTCCGCGCAACCGGTCCGCGTACAGGTCGAGAAAGCCGGCCAGTTGGTCCTCGGCGAAGTTCGCCGGGTCGTCGAAGAGTCTGGTCACGAGAGAACCTCCAAAACAACTACGGTGCGTCGCGCGTCGGTACGCGGTCGGGGGCAGGTCAGCGGGCCATGACGGCTCCGGCCTGCTCCTCCTCTGAACTGGGCTCGCTCTGGCGCACGTTGAGGAACGAGACCATCACGAAGGCCGCGCCGTACAGCACGACGAACGCCCACACCACTCCTGCGTTGCCGAGGCCGACGGAGAGCACGGCGGCGACCACCGCGGAGCCGAGGAACGAGGCACCACCGGCCGCCGTGGTGTACATGGCCATGGCCGCGCCCTTGAACTCCGCCGGCACGAGCGCCGGCATGATCGCGCCCATCGGTACGAACCCGGCGAGCAGGCAGCCGAACACACAGCCCGCGACGACGGACACCCAGAAGCCCCAGGTGGAACCGGCGGGCACCATCTGCGGCACGTACCACCAGGCGAGCAGGCCGATGGAGGAGCCGAACACACCGAACCACTGCACGGTGCGGCGCCAGCCCCAGCGGTCGCCGATGGCGCCGAACAGGGCGTTGACGAGGATGTTCGTCGCGTAGACGAGGACGGTCATGGTGAGCCAGCGGCTCTGTCCCCAGCCGCGGTCGTCCGCGATCACTCCGGGCAGGATGATGAACATGCCGTACTGGGGCGCGGTGTTGATGAGCCGCACGAGGAAGCCCATAAGGACCTTGGGCTGATGTGCCGTCAGGCGCACTCCTGCAGACAGGACTTCGAAGGACGACTTGTCGGCCGGGGCCACCCGCTGCGACCCGTGCGGCTCCTTGACGGCGAACCGGGCGATCAGGAAACCGATCACCACCAGCGCCGTCGAGGCCGCCATGGCGCCCGTCTCGCCGCCGGTCGAACCGCCGAACGCCGGGATCATACCGAGTGCGAACAGCGAGCCCAGCGTGGGCAGTCCGCCGGTGAACATGACGTAGAACCAGCCGACCGCGGCGCCGTTGCGCTCCTTCGGCGATACGAGGTTCACCCACACCAGGAAGGCGAACGCGAACAGCGGGTAGCCGAAGCCACGCAGGAAGTAGGTCAGGAAGACCATGGGCATGCTGCCGGCGGCGAGGCCCGCCAGGAACAGCGCCTCGAACACGACCCACACCACGGTGCCGAGCAGCATGACCCGCCGCGGGCCCCACAGGTCGGTGAGGGCTCCGGAGAGGTAGCTGCCGACCAGTACGGACACGCCGTACATGGAGATGATGGTGCTGGCCGTCGCGGTGGAGCTGCCCAGGACGTGCTCGATGTGCGGGGCGATGAAGTTGGACTCGGTGCCGTTGCCGGTCATGAAGACCAGGACGGCGACGAAGCCCCAGCGCAACGAGTGGGGTATGCCCATGCGGTCGAGCCGGGTCTCGGGGGCCTTCACGGCCCCGGTGGCCGCCGCAGTCACGCGATCACCGCGTCGGACTCGGCGTTCGGCAGGATGGACACCTTCACGGAGGCACCGGAGGTGTCGGCGACCAGGTCGAGCGCCTTCTGGAAGTCGGCCAGGCCGAACTGGTGGGTGCAGATGTCGTCGACCGGCACCTTGCCCTCCTCGAGGAGGCGGATCGCCGCTGGCCAGCAGTGCGGGCCCAAGTGGGCGCCGCGGACGTCGAGTTCCTTGTCGTCGGAGATGATCGACCAGTCGACCGTGACGTCCGAGCCGAAGACCGAGTACTCGACGTACGTGCCCAGCTTGCGCAGCAGGTTCAGGCCCTGCGCGACCGCGGGCGTCGCGCCGGTGCCCTCCAGGTAGACGTCAGCGCCGTAGCCGTCGGTCATCTCCTTGACGCGTGCGACGACGTCTTCCTTGGCGGGGTTGAGGACGATGTCGGCGCCCGTGCGGCGGCCCAGTTCGAGCTTGTTGTCGTCCAGGTCGAGCGCGATGATCTTGAGCGGGTTCTTCTGCCGCGCGCCCGCGATGAGGCCCAGGCCGATCGGCCCGCAGCCGGCGACCACCACGACGTCCTCGAAGTGGATGTCGGCGCGCTCCACCGCGTGCAGCGCGCAGGACAGCGGCTCCGCGTACGCGGCGTGGTGCGGCGCGAGGTCGTGCGAGACCTTGTGGGCGCGGGCCTTCGGCGGAATCACCATGTACTGCGCCATGGCGCCGTGGTGGTTGCGGAAGCCGAACATGTCGTGCGGGCCGCACATCCAGTACTGACCGCGCCGACAGTAACGGCACTCCTCGCACGGCACGATCTGCTCGCACGCGATGCGGTCACCGACGCTCACCTGCTGGGCGGCAAGCGCGGCGTCGTCGCCCGCGACCACCACGCCGACGAACTCGTGACCGGGGATGATGCCGCGCTGCGCCCATGCCGGGCGGTTCTCGTCGCCCCAGAACTTGGGGGCGCCGTGGTAGCACTTGAGGTCGCTCGCGCACACCCCCACCGCCTCGGTCCGCAACAGCAGTTCGCCGGGGCCCGGTGTGGGGACATCGACTTCCTCGAGGCGATAGTCCTCGGGCCCGTGGACTACCACGGCCTGCATTCGCTTCGGCACACTGATCACTACTACCTCCATTGGCAGTCGGCTCTTGCGCGGATGAGATGCGGTTGGGGGACACGGATCCGTGGGGGTGGATCCGGTGGGATCACGGTGGCTCGGGGTGGAGCACCGTGGTTCTGGGTGGAGCACGGTGGCTCGGGGTGGGACAGGGTGGTTCGGGGTGGCTCAGGACTCGGGCGGTCCCGGCCGCAGGGCGGCGACCTGCACGGTGACGCCGTCCTCGCGCAGCGCCTCCAACTCGGCCCGGGAGATGCGGTCGTCGACGATCACGAGGTCGAAATCGCTGAGCGGGGCGACCCGGTGCAGGGCCCGTTTCCGGAACTTGGTGTGGTCGACGAGCAGGATCCGGCGCTGGGCGGCCTCCAGGAGCGCCCGCTTGACCAGGATCGCCTCCTGCGACTGGTGGTAGCAGTGGCCGTCCGCGACCGCCGAGGTCGAGATGAACACGGTGTCGGCGCGCAGGGGCTTGATGTGGTCGCAGGTCGCCATGCCCTGGAAGGCGTCGTAGTGCGGGTCGTAACTGCCGCCGAGCGAGATCAGCTCGATGCCGGGGCGGCCCGCAAGGGCGTTGACGATGGCGAGGAAGTTGGTGATGACAGTGAGCGGTCCGCTCTCGGGCAGCGCGCGGGCGAGGGCGAGGGACGTGGTGCTGTCGTCCAGCAGGATCGCCTGACCGCGGTCGATGTGCTCCAGGGCGGCGCCGGCCAGCGCCTTCTTGGCCTCGCCCTGCTGGGTCGTCCGGTAGCGGACGTTGCTCTCGAAGAGCACGGACTGCTGGGCCGTGGCCGCCCCGCGCGTCTTGCGGAGCCACCCCTCATCGGCGAGACGGTCCAGGTCGCGGTGGATCGTCATCACACTGACCCCCAGCTCGCGCGCCAGGTCCTCGATGCGGGCCGAGCCCAGCTCGAGCACCCGGTCACGGATGCGCTCCTGGCGCGCCTGTGGGTTCAGCAACTCTGCTGAACCCGTGGGGACTTCATCGGGGCTCACAGCGATTCCTTCCTGCCGTCGCCCGACAAGCTAACAGCGGACCCCTCAAACACAACACCCCTCGTGTTAGGAATGTGTTCTGTCTTGTGATGCGCGACCCCGATCGCGGTGCCGGGCCACGGCGTCGTTGTTGGCGCAGCGCACCGAGCAGTAGGCGCGGCGGCCGTTGCGGGAGGTGTCGACGAAGGCCAGGGCGCAGCTCCGGCGTGCGCAGCGGCCGAGGCGGTCGGCGGCGGAGCAAATGACATAGGCGAGCCCGGCCGCGGTGACCGCGCGGATGTGTGCGGCCGGGTCGGCGCCGATCGCGCTGTAGTGCAGGTGGGGCTGCCCGTCGTGCAGGGAGATCCGGGGGCTGCTCGAGGCGTCCGCGAGGAGTTCGTTGACCGCGTGGCACCGCTCTTCGAGGTCCTGTCGCCCGAAGCACACGGCCAGGCGCCGGCTCCAGTCCCAGATCGACTCGGCCTGCGCGGTGGTGAGTGCGCGGTTCACGACGCCGTGCGCGGCAAGCAGTGTCTCCAGGTCCTCGGGGCGTGGTGTCTCCGTCAGGTTGACCAGGTCGGCGGCCAGCCGGGCGGCCTCGCCGCCGTAATGGTTGAAGTGCATAAGGGCATTACAGCACCGTGTGAGGCGAGCGGTGCCGACGCGCGTCGGCGGCCGGAGGGCGGTGCCGAACGTGTGGAGGACTCCGATGGGCGTGGCAGTGGAGGATCCCCGACCGCGGTCGCGGGGAGTGGCGACGGCGCCGGTGCTGATGCTGGCCCAGATCGCCAGCCTCCAGGTGGGTTCCGCGGTCGCCAAGGGGGCGTACGCGTCCGCGGGTCCCACGGCGCTGGCCGGTATGCGGCTGTTCTTCGCCGCCGTGGTCCTGTGGCTGCTCGTCCGGCCGCGGCTGCGGGGGATCACGGCCCCGCAGTGGCGCGCGGCCGTCGCGCTCGGCCTGGTGCTCGCGGCCATGAACCTGGCCTACTTCCAGGCCATCAGCCGGCTCCCGATCGGCGTGGCCGCGACACTCGAACTGCTCGGCCCGCTGGCCCTGTCGATCGCCCTGGCCCGCCGGATCGAGCATCTCGTGGTGGCGTTGCTGGCCCTGGCGGGCGTACTGCTGCTGGCGGCGCCCGGCGCCTCGCTGCCCGCCGCCGGGCTCCTCCTGGGAGGCGCCGCCGCGGTGTGCCGGGCCGGGTATGTGGTCCTGAGCCGGCGGGTCGGGCGGCTGTTCCCCGACTGGACGGGGCTGACGCTGGCGCTCGCCGTCGGCGCCTGCGTGCTGACCCCGGTCACCGCCGTCACCGACGGCGACCGGGTGGCGGCCCACCCTTCCGTCCTGTTCACCGGGCTCCTTGTGGCGCTGCTGTCCTCGCTGATCCCGTACTCGCTGGACATGACGGTGCTGCGGCGCATCGACGCCCGTGCCTTCGGTGTGCTGCTCGCGCTGAGCCCCGCCGTGGCGGCCGGCATCGGTTTCGTGCTGCTGCACGAGGAGTTGACGGGGCGCCAGCTCGGGGCGGCCGCGTTGATCGTCCTGGCCGGTGTGTGGTCGGTGCGTCGCGCCGCCCGATCCGCCGGGTCTACGTGAAGGTCGAGATGCTGCGTCCACGTAATGGTCGAGATGCTTTGAACCCTGACCCACCACGGGGTCCGTCGGCAGAACTACGCTCGTCCTTGTCCCGCCAGCCCGACGGAAAAGAGGACTGAGTTGCATGGCTGAAGGAACGAGACCGTCCGTCAAGGGAACGAAACCGTCCGTCATACGGTCGCCCGGCATCCCGCCCCTGATGACGGTGGTGCTCTGCTGCTTCTCGGGGTTCGCGCTGCTGCTGCCCGTATCCCCGCAGTGGGCCCTGGACGGAGGGGCCGACGAGTTCGGCGCCGGACTCGTCACCGCCGTCCTGATGGCCATGACGGTCGCCTCCCAGCTCTGCGTCAAGGCCACGCTCCGCAAGCTGGGGTGGTCGCGCACGTTCGCCCTCGGCGCCCTGCTGCTCGGTCTGCCCGCGCCTCTCCAGGCCCTCAGCGACAACCTGTGGCCGATCCTGGCCACCACGGCGCTGCGCGGCGCGGGCTTCGGCATCATGACCGTGTGCGGTGCCACCGCCGTGGCGGCCCTGGCCCCGCGCGGCCGTCAGGGCGCGGCCATCGGCGTGTACGGCCTGTCGATCGCGCTGCCCCAGTTGGTGCTGACCCCGGCGGCGCCGGCCCTCGTCGCGGCGTTCGCCCTGCCCGCGATCCTCGCGTGCGGCATCCTCCCCGTGCTGGCCCTGCCCTTCACTCCCGCCCTGGGACGCGCCCTCGACGCCCACGCCGACACCCCTGCTCCCGACATCCCAGCTCCCGGCTCCTCCGCTCCCGGCCCTTCTTCTCCCCCTACGGCGACGGCGACCACGCTGCGGCGCATCCTGATGCCGGTGACCCTGCTGCTGCTCGTGACGGTGGCCGGGGGCGCGATCCTGACCTTCACCCCGCAGTTCGCCGGCACACCAGGGGCAGCCGCCGGGGCGCTGATCACCTTCACGGCGACCGCGGCGGTGACCCGCTGGAGCTGCGGCGTCCTGGCGGACAGGATCAGCACCCGGCCACTCAACTTCGGCCTGCTGCTTGCGTCGTGCGCCGGCCTCGTCCTCGTCGCCTGGTCCGTCCGTTCCGCTCCTGCCGTCCTCCCAGCCCTGCTTGGTGGACTCCTGCTGTTGGGGGCGGCGTACGGAGGGCTGCAGAGTCTCACCCTCGTGCAGGCGCTCAACCGCGCGGGCACGGAGCACCGACACACCACCTCCGTCGCCTGGAACATCGGCTTCGACGCGGGCACCGGCCTCGGCTCGCTCCTGCTGGGTCTCGCCGCCCAAGTGGCCACGTTCTCCGCCGGCTTCCTCGTGATGGCGGTGGCGACGGCGATCGCGGCGGCCCTGACACTCCGGCCCGGTGGCCGGTCGGCCACTCCCCCGTCGCCCCGCCGCGCGGCAGGTACTCCGGACACGAAGCGGGACTCCCTCTCGGACTGTTAGTCCGGCGTACGCCACGGGGCCTGGTCCAAACGGCAGGCCCCAGGACCGCCCTGGCCGGGCGGGTTCGCGCTACGCTCCCCCGTCCCGTCCGCGTACCGCCGTCTCCGTACGAGCCGCAGCTCCCGGGGCTCCAGGGGCACCGTCACACCCCTGATGCGAGCCCCTGTTCGGAGGGGTCCTGGCTCCTCGCGCCGGGCTCTGACCACCCCGAAAGCAGGGGCCGTTCGGCCCGGCGCCCGGGAACGGAACCGCTGCTAGCCTCCAAAAAGGGCGCCGCATTCTCACGGGGGCAAGGGGGAGCGGCTATGGCCAAGGGTTCATACGAGGCGTACCGGAAGGCGCTCAGCGACGTCTACCGCGGCTGGTGGTCGGCGTGGCCGTTGACGGAGCGCGTGGAGGTCGGCGAGGTGCGCAAGCTGCACCGCACCGGCTCGGTCGCCGCGGGCAGCCTCGCGGACCGGGGCATCGAGGCGAAGCCGCGGCCCGCGGGCGCTCCGGGTGACATCACGTACGACGCAGGGGGCACGGTCGCCGTACATTTCAAGGCCGCGGGGGTCGCCGCGGACGGGTTCTCGACGGTGGCGGCGGCCGAGGCCGGGGCACTGGTGGAATTCCGGGACGAGCACAGCGCCCTGATCGTCTACACCGGTCTCGAACAGTCGGGCCTCGCGGACCTCGCGGAGCTGGCCGATTCCCTGGTGCGGCGACTCTGGCGGGGTGACTGGGACCCGGACCTGCTCGTCGTCTCCGATGTCATCGCCGCCCGCGCCGGCACCGTGCTCATCGCCGACCGGGCGGGCGCCAGCGCCGAGCTGCGGCTCGAAGGGACGGTCGGTCCCGGGCCGTTGCAGCTGGTCGACCTCGCGGGGCGGGGTGCCTTCAGCGCGTCGAGCCGGCTGGGCCTGAACTGGACCGGAACGAATCTCACCCCCTGCTACCGCGTGGTCCGGGTGCGCCGTACCTGGCTGAACCGCGTCAGGGAGGAGTACGGCACACCGCAGCCGGGCCGCGGTCTCGCCGCGGGTCCCGTACCTCCGCTGCTGCTGGACGAGGCCCGGGACGAGGCGGTGGCCGTCATCGAACACGTAGAGCAGGCAGGGGACTTGGAGCACCTGGAGTCGGGGGAACGACTCTAGGCGCGAGCCACCAAGAACACGCGAGGCACCAAGCACAACAGCACACGGCAGGACTTTCGGGGGGGCCGGCAATGACCGACGCAGTTATTCGCATCACTGATGACCGGGTTCAACTACACACGAACACCCATGAGTTCGAGTGGATGCTGGGCGACGAGCTGGTCGCGGTCGCACACGACCCGACCGGCGACAAGGCCTCGCCGTTCACCGCGGCACTCGAATCCGGGGCTCCCCCGCAGCAGCGGACCGACATCGGACTGCGCCTGTACCGAGCGGTGTTCGACGCGGCGCCCGCCGGTCGCTGGGCGGAGCTGCAGGAAGGGGCATCCGAGCAGGACCCGCTGCACGTCAGGGTGGACATCGAGTCTCCGACACTCGCCCAACTGCCCTGGGAGTTGATGCGCGACAGGCGGCAGGCGTGGTCGCGCAACAACCTTGTACTGCTGCGTCGCGGGCGGCGCGTCGGGACCTCTGCGGAGACCCCTCCGGAGAGGGGGCCCCTGCGAGTACTGCTGGTGGTGTGCAATCCGCGCGACCGCCGCCTCCTCGCCGACCAGGAGCTGGCGCTGATCGGCGCGGCTCTCACACAGCTGCCCGGCCGGGTGCACACCGAGGTGATCGACGGCCCGAACCTGCGTGAACTGATCGCCGAAGTGACCCATGTCCGCCCGCATGTACTGCACTTCATCGGCCACGGCATGCGCGCGGTCGCCGGGGACACGGGAGGGCTCCACTTCAATGCCGCACAGCCCGCGATCGGCTCCCCGGACCCGGACTGGGAAGCGCCGGAGGAGAGCTGGACGCTCGGTCCGGAACAGATGGATCACCTCTATGCCTCCTGGAAGCCTCGGCTCGTGGTGCTCAACGCCTGCCGACAGGCACACGCGCCGGCAGCCGAGTTCGCGGATCTGATCGAGACATGTCTGGATCGGGGCTCCTTGGCGGTAGTGGCCATGCAGGCCGACATCGACTCGCCGGCCGCCGCCGAGTTCTCCCATTCGCTGTACCAGGCGCTGGCCGACGCCCAGCCGATCGACGCGGCAGTCACCGCAGCCCGCAACCATCTGCACATAGACGACTCGAACGGCCCCTCGTGGGCGTTGCCGGTCCTCCAGTGCGGCGTTGAGGATCCACGCGACGTGGTGCGGATGAAGTTCGGCCACCCGGAACCCGAACTGACCCGGTTGAACAAGAGCTGGCCATTCGCCGAGCTCGCGATGTTCGTGGGGCAGGCCAAGGAACGCCGTACCGGCTGGTGGGAACCGCCCGAGAGCACGGACCCGCCGGACCGTCTCCTCGCCATCACCTCCGCACAGCAGAAGTCCGGCAAGACCTGGCTCGCCAAGTGGTGCCTGCTCACCTGCATGCTGCGCGGCGAGGACATCACCTACGCCGACCTCGCCGACTACGCGGGCCAGGGCCATGGCGACGAGCCGGTGACCCTGGACTGGCTGGCCGTACTGCGGGCGCTGCGCGAGGCGTGCACGGACGACAAGCATCAGCCCAATGCCATGCACGTCACGGAGTTCGCCAGGTTCAACCAGGTGCTCAATCTCGCCGCCCAGGGCGGCCAGCGCTGGGCCGAGGGGATGCCGTCGCCCGCATTCGACCTCGGCCACTCCTTCAAGGTGGATGCCGACCGGCATGCCGAGGCCCGCAGGGCCGAGATCTTCAGTGCCTTCCTGAACACCCTGCGGAGCCGGGCCGTGGCCCGTCGCCGCCCCCATCTGCTGGCCATCGACAGCGTACAGAGGATCAGCGAGTCCGATTTCAGCGACGCCCTCCTGCCGTTACTGCTGGGCCCCGTACAAGACGCCGACAGCGACTTCCCGCTGCGCATTCTGACCGTGGCTCCCCACAGCTGGCCGGGGTTCCGGCATCTGCAGAAGTTCATGGAGGGCTCACCCGTGGTCCTGACAAACCTCCAACAGCCCCACTACAAGCGGCTGGCCAGGGAATTCTGGGAGCGCCAGCGGCATGAGAACCAGATCCTGCGGCGCCAGCGCTTCCAGGACTTCGAGGCACTCTTGGACGGCATGAACGGCCTGCAGGGCACTCAGCAATCCTTCCACGTCGGGATGTATCAGCGGGTCCTGGACACGTGGCTCGACATGGGCGGCATGAGGGAGGCGGGCTGATGTCCGATTCGGACGAGCGCCTCGCGGCCGCGTTCACCGAACTCGCCGACCGGCTGGGACAGGGCGAGGCCCTGGACGACATCCGGCGCGCCCTGCTGCCCGCACCGTGGACGGACGCCCTCCAGGCTGCAGCCGTCGCGCGGCTCTTCGACGAGGAGGCGTACGCGGTCATCCGGAACTTCGTGGGCGGCACCCCGCCCGGCCTCACCACTCTGCTGGAGCGCGGCGCCGTGGAGGAGGTCCCCGGCCACCGGCTGAGTTATCAGGTCCCGGATGCGGATCGCCCCGCGTATCTGATCCCCTGGCTGGAGGAGAGCGACAGCCCTCCGTCCCCCAAGCAACTCATTGAACTCGAATGGCTGTTGAGCGAGCACTGGCGTTCTCGGGGCCGACCGGCCGAGCAGTTGCGGCATCTGATGCTCGCCGATCCGGAAGGCGCCGCCGCACTCTTCGACGAGCTGTTCCTCGCCAGCGACACCCAGCGTGATTTCACCCGCTGCCAGGACCTCGTCGACGTACTGGCGGATCCGGACCGGGCGGGGATCGCCCCGCGCCCGCTCCTCAAGCTGGCCGAGGACCGCGCCGGCTATCTGCGGGCGCGCACCTACTGGGCCGCCGACTATGCCCGCTGCGCCCAGTTCCTCGAACCGGACGGGCTGTGGGAGCGGGCCAGGAGGCTGCTGTCCGCGCAGGGCCCGCGGGTCTGGCAGATGCACGGCACGGGCGGCACCGGCAAGACCATGCAGCTGCGCTGGCTGGTGTCCCGAAAGGCTGTCACCGCGGAGGCGGACATCAACTGCGCCCGGATCGACTTCGACGTCGTCGACCCGCTGAACGCGGCGCACTGGCCCTGGCTGCTGCTCCTGGAGGCGGCCGAGCAGCTCGAACAGCGGCTGCCGCAGCGGGTGTTCACCGGTCTCGAAAAGTACGCCGCCTACCGCTCCCTGCTGCGCCGCCCCACCTCGCGGTCGGCCGCCGAGGCGGCCCGCGGTATCCGCTCCCAGGACGAGAACCGGATCGGGCGCGAGGTCGTCGACGCCTTCACCTCCCGGTTCAACAAGAGCTTCGGCACGGAGCGGCCCGCGCTCCTCGTGGTGGACACACTGGAAGAGGTCGTGCTGCGCAGTGCCTCCCACACGGACGGCCTGCTGCGGCTGCTCGGCGAGACCGTGCGCGCCTGCCCGGCGCTGCGGCTCATCCTCTCCGGCCGCCACGATCTGAGCATCCGGCACGGCCAGGCGCTCGCCTCGCTGGGCGACTACGAGAACGTACAGGTGGCGCAGTTCACCCCTGACGAGGCGGACCGCTATCTGCGCGACATACGCGAGGTCCGGCACTCGAAGCTGCGGGAGATCATCGTGCGCCGCAGCGACGGCATGCCGTTCCATCTCGCGCTCTTCGCGGACGTCACCGACCAGAACCCCGAGGTGACCGCGGAGGAGCTGGGCAGCCTGCGCGACCCGCTCATCCGCTACCTCGTCAAGCGGGTGCTGCGGCGCATCGAGGACCCGGTCGTGCTGTGGCTGGTGCGGTACGGGGTGATCCCCCGGCGGCTGCGCCGCGAGCACGTCCATGACATTCTGCGGCCCCATCTGGAGAAGCGGAGGACCGCCGGACCCGCCGAGTCGGCGGACGACCCGCTGACCGACGCGCATCAACTGCACAGCGAGGGGGCGGTCTTCCCGCCCGTCCCGCCGCCGGACCGGGAGCGGCTCAACAACGCCTGGGGGAAGCTGCTCCAGTACGCGGGCGGTTCCTCCTGGATCAGCGAGGTCGCAGGCGACGAGGAGTCCGTGGTGTTCCACAGCGTGGTCCTCGGCCCGATGCGCGACCTCATCTCCGACAAGAACGTCTTCACCGAGCTGCACCGGGACTTCGCCCAGCGCTTCGAACAGCGCGCCGCCGACGCCGGAGAGGCCGATCCGGAGAACTGGGCGTGGTATCTGCGCGAGTCCCTCTACCACCGCTTCCAGATGCGCGATCCGCGGGCACCCCGGCGTTGGCGCAGCGCGATGGAACGCGCCTGGGCGGGCGGCAATACCGACCAACTGCGCGGTCTCGCCGAGGAGATCCTCGGGGACGAGTACGTGGACCGCGAGGTCCCCCGCCAGGTGCGCGGCGGCACCGTCATCACGTTCTCCCTCATGGCGGAGGCCCATCTGAACATCGCCTACGCCCAGTTCCGCGAGGCCATGGCGGAGGGCACCCCTTCGGTGGCACACGACCATGTGTGGGCCGAGATCGAGCTGCATCTGAAGCGCGCCGACGAGCTGTTCGCGCAGGGCGGCATCAGCGCACAGGACCGGCCGCACTCGGTGCGCGAGGACGTCGTACGGGCCGCGATGCTGGGCCTCGGCGGGAGCGCGGGGGACGCGGTGCATCTGCTCGACCAGCATGTGCTGGCCCGCGCGGAACTCCCCTCGCTCGAACGACTGTGGGCGCTGAGCATCCGCGCCGCACAACTTCGCCTGCTGCGCTCCGAGGACACGGCGGCGGCGTACCACCAAGTCCTCGCCTTCGCAGGGGAGATAGGCCAGCGGGGCGTCGCGGCGACCGCCGCTTCGGAGGAGGCGGCGCAGCGTCGGCTGATGGGCGACGTGGGCCGGGCCATCGAGTTGTACGCGCAGGCCGCCGAACTCCTTGAGGAGGCCGGGCAGCCCACGTTCCAGGCCATCGCCCAGCGGGCCGGGCTGCTGCTGCGCTGCCGACGCGCGGAGCTGGCCCTCGGCGTGCTCGAAGCGGCGCGTGTCACCACGCCGTCGGAGCAGGCGGACAAGGCGCGGCTGCAGGCCAAGGCGCAGCTGCTGCTAGGCCGGGAGGAACCGGCGCTCACCGCGATCCACCGGGCCGACATCGCCGCGGGACAATTGCAGGGCGCCGAGCGCTACCGGCACCTGGCCCAGAACGCCCAACTGCGCGGCGTCGCCCTCGGCGAGCTCCAGGAACTCTCCGACGCCAACGACTGGTTCACGAGTGCGGCAGGACTGTGGTCCGAACTCGGCTATCTGACGGGTGAACCCGAGTGCCACTATCTGTTCGCCCGCTTCCTGTTGCGCGACTGCATGGACTTCACCTCCGCCCACCGTCTCCTTGAACCCAAGGAATCTCCGGGCCAGGAACCGGAGTTCGCGCTCCGACTGCACCTTCTCGCCCGCGAGTGGGCGAGGCGCACCCACGGGGTGACGTCCGTCGAGGGCATGCCCGTGCCGTACGGGGATCTGCCCGCGCTCGTCCGTCCCCTGCAAGTGCTGTGCCGCATCGCGGATCTGACGGAGGACCAGGAACCCGGGGAGCATTTGGAGCAACTGGCGACGGCGCTGGGCGAGGTGCGGCCCGCCCAGGCGCGCCTGGCCACGTTGCGCGACCTCGTCGACAACCCGGCGCTCGAACACCGTGTGCCCTGGCCGCTGTTGCGCCCCTTCTACGAGATGACGGACGACGGCGACAATCCCGACCAGGCGCTGGCCAAGCTGCTGATCGCGCAGGTCGGCGGCGAGGATCCCGCGCGGTTGAAGCGGGCGGTGGTCAGTCTCGTCGAGGGGGCGGACGGGAACCGGCTCATCGTCTGGCGGTGCGCGCGCATCGCCGCGCGCCTCGGCCACCGAAAGCTGGCCGTGCGGCTGCTGCACCGGGTGCCGTGGGAGCAGCCACGGCCCGTGCCGAGCGACGCGCCGCGCATCCCGCACGCCCGGCTCGCGCTCGCCGCGCTGGTGCTGCTCGCCGGGATCGAACCGGACCGCACCGCGGCGGTGCAGGCGTTCAACCGGGCCGTCGCGCTGGCCTCGCACACCGGCATCGTCCAGCACAGTCTGCCGATGACGCTGACGGAGTGCGCGCGGCGCGTGCAGGTCGACGGCGTGCCGGAGCGGATCGAGGACCTCCTGCTCAGCCTGAGCTGGCCGGTGATGCGCGATACGGACCGCCAGGACGGCCTGCGCCTCTTCCAGGACTGGCCGGGCGAACGGACGCTGGCGCTGCGCCGCCGCCCCGACATCGACCCGGTGGACGACGAGGCCTCGCCGCACCCGGCGAAACTGGCGGCGTGGCACGCCGACGAGTGGCTGCTGCGCGCCGCTTTGAGCAGGCCCACGCTGCGCCGGCTGCGGTTCGCCCGGCTCGAGTCCGACGATCCGACGGCGCACGCGCTGCCCTGGGAGATGACGCTGCAGCACGCGCTGGACGCGGCGGACGACGACGAGCCGCCGGTGATGTACCGCACGCTGCCCTCCGCGGCCCGCCACATCGACGTGCGCTGGCTGCAGCTCCGCATGAACCGGCGACTCGGAGTGCACCTCGACGTGGACGGCCTCGTGGGACCGGAGACCCGCAAGGCACTGCACCGCATCCAGCCCGGGGGCCCGACGGCAGGTTGGCCGCTCGTCAGTCCGGAGACCAGGCGCGCACTGCAACGGGACGAGACACGCGAGCCGGGCCCCCGCAAGGTCCTGGTGTTCAGTACGAAGCAGGAGGAGCGAGTGGTGCCTCTGTCGTACTGGCAGCGGCGCCTCCACCTCCAGCAGCGCCGCTTCCCGGTCAAGCTGGTCGTGGTGGACTCGGTGCCCGATCTCGCCGACCGTCTGACGTCGCCTCCGGACGGCACCGACGCCCTGCACATCGCCGCCCCGCTGCGGCAGCGCGACGGCATGCCGTATCTCGAGTTCTCGCCGCCCGGCCATGCCCGCCGGCTGGAGAGCAAGGCGCTCGGCTCGGACGTCTTCCCGAGTCAACTGGCGCGCTGGCTGGCCGGTTTCGAGCCGGGCCGCACGCCGCTGGTGGTGCTCGACCCGCCGTGCCCCGGTTCAGAGGTGGACCTCCACGTCCAACTGGCGCTGCGCAACCTCTTCGCGGCGCAGCTGTTCCGGCTCGGCGACTGCCCCGCGGTCGTGTGCACGGGGCTGTTCCCCGACGGCGGTCTGGAGCATGTGATCGCCTTCTACCAGGCGCTGTCCGAGGAGTCCTCGGTGGCGCACGCGGTACGCGGCATGCGCACGGCGGCCGGTACGGGATCGGAGGACCGGGGCACCACGTTCGAGACCAACGCGGACGCGCTCCGGGCGACGGCGTTGTTCGCAGCGTCCTCCGCGCTGCTGCGCTGCCCGATGGGCCAGTCGTGACACCGCCGGCAGAACTGGAGTCGCTGCTCGACGGGTTGGGCGACGAACTGGCCGCATGGCGCAGGCTCGCGTTCGACGGGCAGGCTCCGCTGAAGAAGACACCGCTGGAGAAGCACCGCAGCCAACTCCGTTCGGTGGAAGCGATGTTGAACGAGGGCATCGCGGCAGCGCGCGCCGAGCTGGCCACCGGTTCCGACGCGGCTGGCCTGCCCGTACTGATCCTGGACCTGCACCACGTCTGGGACTACTTCCGCTCGAAGTTCGCACTGCGCAGGCTCGACGAGTACCGCGGCTACCTCGACGCCGCGGACGAACTCGCCTGGGCGTGCTACGAGGGCCCGCTGAATGCGGCACTCGCGACCGGGGACACACGGCCCAAGGAACCACCACTCGTGTCCTTCAGCCGGGATCCGGCGCCGCGTGCGCACCGGCGCGGGGGCCAGTACCGCGACCTGTTGCCGCGCGGCGGCATGCACACGCGCGCGGGCGTCCAACTGGTGCGCAGCCTGCCGTTCCCGGTGATCGACGTGCCCTGGTACTACGGCTCGCATGTGCCTGCCGTGCTCACCATCACGCATGAGGTCGGCCATCACATCGAGGACGACTTCGACCTGACGGAGACGCTTGCCACGCGCCTCGCGGGCACGTCACTGCCCGAGGCGTGGATCGGCGAGGTGTTCGCGGACGTGTGCGCGAGCCTGGCCTGCGGGATGGCGTACCCCGCGGTCCTCGCGGACGTCGTGGGCACGCTCATGGAACCCGAACCGGCAGGTGACGCAGCGGAGTTGTCGCCACACCCTCCCCTCGACACCCGCCTCCGGATCTGCTGCGCCGCGCTGGACCTGGCCGGTCACGAGCGCCCGAAGACATGGCCCGCGCCGATCGCCGAGGCCTTGTCGGACGGCCCCGATCCCTCCTCGACGAAGGCGGCTGCGGCCCTCCTCGACGACGGCTACCCGCAATTCGCCTGCCGCCGCCTCCCGGACCTGCTGCCCTCGGCGCCGGCCACCCAGGTGCATGCCGACCGCCTCCTGGCGGGAATCCCGTCCGGCCTGTCCGTCGTGCCCGGTGTGTTCGCGGCGGCGGCACTGGCTTTCCTGACCTGCCCGGCCGAGTACCGGTCCCGCCGCGTCGGCGCCCGTGCGGTTACCGAGGCCCTCGCATTACGGCCTGAGGGACCACGCGCCAAGAAGCGCACGGCCGCAGCGGCGGCAGGGGGCCAGTTGCTACTGGCACTGCGCGCGGCGGATACGGAACATCCGGCGGGCACGGCACAGCAGACGAGTACCGAACTCAAGCCACCGCCGCCGCACGCCGATCCCTGACGATCGACCGGCTCATGGCCACCACGCCCACGACGGGCCCCACTACGAGCACCAGCAGCGCGACCCGCCACGACGTGTGCTCGACCAGCACAGGCACGCCCCACAGCGTGACCGCGGTGGTCGAGTAGCCGAGCGCGAGCTGCAACGACAGGGCCCCGCCTACGTAGTCGGGGTCGGCCCGTTCGGTGACCAGCGCCGAGAACTGGGCGGAGTCGGCCACCACCCAGAACCCCCAGAAGACACACACCGCGATGACGAGGCCCGACGGCATCGCATCGACACCAACAGCGAGCAGCAGCGCGGCCCCACCGGAACAGACGAGGCAGATGCGCGCCGCGGAGGCACGCCCCCACCGGTCCCCGAGCACTCCACCCAGGAGGCACCCGAACGCGCCAACTCCGATGCACACAAAGGCGATGGTGGAGGCAAGCGCATCGGTCCGCCCCGATCCCTCCACCACCGGCACACTCGCCAGCAGCGACGCCACCGTGCCCCACATCGCGTACAGCTCCCACATGTGCCCCACGTACCCGAGGTCGGCGAGCACGACATCGCGGTTGCGCAGCGACCGCAGGGCGCCCCCGACGGTGACCCGGCGCCGCGGGAACGGATAGGGACCGGGCCACCGCAGGGAGAGGGCGAGCACGCCCCCGCACGCGCCCATCAGGGATGTCACCGCGATGACGAGATGCCAGTCCACGCCTCCCGCGGCGTTCACGGCATGGGGCAGCGCCGAGCCGACGGTGAGCGCGCCGATCATGACTCCCAGCGCCTTGCCCCGCCCGGCGCGGAACCACGTCGCGGTCTCCTTGAGCGCGGGCGGATACACCGCCGCGAGGAAGAACCCGGTGACCAGCCGCAGCACAACAGCCGACCACAGCCCGTCCGCAAGCAGCACCCCACCATTGGCGGCCGCGGCACCCACCGCACCACCACACATCAGAAAACGATTCGCCACCCGGTCGGCCAGCCCGGACATCGCCGACGACACCGCCCCCACGACGAACCCGAGTTGCACGGCGACGGTCAACAACGCCCCGGACCCCGGACTCAGCCCCCACTCCTCCTTCAACTGCGGCAGCACGAACGACGCGGAGAACCACACACTCATCGACAACAACGTGCTCACCGCGACGACAGCCAGCGCGACGCCGGGCCCCATCCGGTACCTCTCCGCGCGACCATGCCCAAAACGACTCACGCCTTCACCAACTCCCTTTGCCGACGGGCGGTTGGTGACATGGTGCTGGTGGACGGTGCGGTTCGACAGGGCCGGGCCCATTTACGCGTCTATAGCCGGCTAGCGGGGACCTGCCTCGGCTCGCGCTTCCTTGCTGATCGCTCCGGCCGCGTATTCCATCGGCGGCGCGATGGCCTGCGCATCCACTCCCTCGCCGACCCACAGGGCGATGAACAGCGCGGCCGTGGCTTCCAGCAGCCCAGCACGATCGAGCCCGCCACCCACCACAGGTGCACAGCCCACGTCCCGAACCAACTCACGTACACGTCCCAGGGCCGTCTCGTCGTCCCCGCAGATCGGCACAGCCAGCGGCCGCCCGTCGAAAACAGGCGGTCGCATGCGCCACACGCCCTCATGACAGAGATTGAAGGCCTTGACCACGTGCGATCCCGGCGCCGCCATGGCCAGTTGCTGTGCAGCTGACAGCCTTCCGTCCGTCAACAGCCTGAACCCAGGTCCCACCGGGTTGGAGCAGTCGAGCAGCACCTTGCCCTCCAATGCCACCCGCAGATCCCGCACCACCTCTATTCCGACCCCGAAGGGCAGGGCGACCAGCACCACGTCCTGGTCGGACTCGGCCGCCACCCGCAGACCCGCAGCCTTCGCGCAGCCTCCGACGCGTGTCGCGAGCCGCTCTGCCTTACCCACGTCTCGCCCCGCGATGGTCACCGCGTGACCGGCCCGCACCCAATGGGTGGCGAGCGCCTCGGCCATGCCTGCCGTTCCCAATACGCCGATTCTCATCATCGGCTCCCTTCTCGCGCCTACTTGGACCGTGCACATCGACGCTAGAAGGTGGCTCGGGCACCATTTGGTACATGACGACCGACGCCTTCCTCGCCGACTGCCGCGCCCGTCTGGCCTTCGACCTCTTCTCCAACACCTGGAACGCTGTGGCTCTTTGGGCGCTCCGCGACGGCGCCGCACGCCCGGTCGAACTACGGGAGCGGATCGGGGGCATCAGCCCCAAGGTGCTCAACGAGACCCTGCGGCGGCTTCAGTTCAATGGACTGGTCGACCGCCGGACATGCCCGAACGGATCGGGGGTGAAGTATCAACTCACTCCCCTGGGCCGGACCTTGTTGGGGCCCATCGATGCCGTGGGCGCCTGGGCCTTCGAGTACGGCGACGAGGTCATGGCTGCCCAGGAGCGCGAGGAAGAAGGCAAAAGGACTTAGATACGGCACCGAAGGCCACCTGCCATGCGCTTCGGCACGGCGGCCCGCTCACTCGCCCCGGCGGCGCGCCGGGATCGGTGCGATGCGGCTGTGGACGCGGAAGCGGCCGAGGGTGGTGCTCGTTGAGGGTTCCAGGTGGACGGCGACGGGGCCCGCGAAGGTGTATCCCGACTCCGCGGCGTGGCGGCGGACCTGGACGGCCAGGTGACGGCTCACGTCGCCGCTGTGGGCGGCGAGTTGGAGGTGGATGGGTGGGGGCAGTTCGACGACGAAGGCGTTGGGGACCAGTACGCGCCGGCGTCCCAGGATCAGCGCCCGGTCGTCGCAGTGCCGGCGGAGTATCGACACCACCTCGCCCCGCTTGCGCCGGGGCGGGAGCAGCCGGGCCCACATCGTGTCCGTCCAGCGCTCCATCGTCCGTTCCACGTCTTCGACCAGTCTCATCATGTTCGGCTGCCCCTCGCAGGGAACAGGACACTCGTCCGATGGGGTGGCCGATCACCGTCGCCCGCACACAAGTACGGGCCCGCCCGAACGAGATGGGCGTGCGGGCAGATCGGATGCGTGAGAGCGGTGTGCGGGTGGTAGACGGAGTCCCACCGCTTCGTCACGGCGAGCAAGTCCCGCCGGATCGGAGGTAGCTCACCGGAGGGGCCGAGGCCCGTCCGGAAGGGATGTGATGTGCATGTTGGAAGATGGCCCGTCGGTCGTTCATGATGTGTCGCTCGCGGCGGCCGTGGGGCGGCGTGCCCTGCCGATACGGCTGTGCACGGCGTTCACCCGGTCACTGGGTGCGCAGCACGCGACGATGTCCCTGTTCCCCTGCCTCGAACAGTGGCAGTTGCTGTACGCCAGTGACGAATGCGCTCTGCGGGCCGAAGCCGCCCAGTTCGCGCACGCCGACGGGCCCTCGGTCAGTGCCGCGTTGGAGGCACGGACCGTCTTCGTCCCCGAGGTACGCGGCGGCGACGGCGACCGCTCGCACGTGCCGGACTGGTCCGACGATCTGCCCGGGGTGCGACACGTCCTGGCGCTGGCGCTGCACCGTGAGTTCCGGCCGGTCGGGGTGATCTGCCTCTACTTCACCCGGCCCACCCAGCTGCCCGCGGCGCACATCACCGAGGCCGAGCGGGCCGCCGATGTCGCACGCGAGGAACTACTGCGCTGGCGCCCCGCGCACGCGGACCCCGCGGGTCCCCAGCCGGTCTGGGCCACCGACACCCGCGCGGCCCGCTGGGAACGGATCCACCGCGCCGCAGGTTACGTGGCCGAGCGCGAGGACTGCCCCGTCGGTGACGCTCTGGCGTGGCTACAGACGGCCAGCACACGTCGGAAGCAATCCTTGCTCGACACCTGTGACCTGGTCCTACAGCCCGCCGGGGCGCGTCCGGGCGGGCACCGGCGGGCCCCCGCCGTCGCGTCCTGAGGCACGCCCGGTGGAGGCGTCCTACTCGCCGAGCCGCGCGCGCAGCCGGTCCAGGACACGTGCGAGGAGGCGGGAGACCTGCATCTGCGAGACACCCAGTTCGCGTCCGATCTCGGCCTGCGTCATCTCGTCGACGAACCGCATCGCGAGGAGTGTGCGTTCCCGATCCGAGAGGGCGGCGATCAGGGGCTTGAGGGCCTGAAGGTTCTCGGCCTTCGCCAACTCCGGGTCGTGGCAGCCGATATGGTCGGCCGGCGTGTCGTCGGCGTCGGTCGACCAGTCGAGCGAGGCGGCGGTGCAGCCGGCGGAGGCGGTCAGCCCCTCGGCGACCTCGTCCTCCTCCAGGCCGAGGTCGGCGGCGAGTTCCGCGACAGTGGGCGCGTGGCCGTTGACCTGCTCCAGGCGGGTGTTCGCCCGGTCGAGGTGGTGGCTGAGCTCCTGCAACCTGCGGGGAACGTGCACGGCCCACGTGGTGTCGCGGAAGAAGCGCTTGATCTCGCCCATGACGGTGGGCAGGGCGAAGCTGGTGAACTCCACTCCACGGCACAGGTCGAAGCGGTCGATGGCCTTGATCAGACCGATGGTGCCGACCTGCACGACGTCCTCGTAGCTGTCACTCCGAGTCCGCAGCCGCCGGGCGGCGTAGTGCACGAGGTTCAGGTTGAGCTCGACGAGATTGTTCCGTACGTAGGCGTACTCATGGGTGCCCTCCTCGAGTTCACCCAGCCGGGCGAACAGCGACTTGGACAGCTCGCGGATGTCCGCCGCAGTGAGTCCACCCGTGTCGGACAGTGACGGAAGGCCCGGCGCGTCGGCCGCCGGGGCCGCACCGCCGAGACCGGTGGTATGTCGTTCGGGCGAATCGGGGCGCTCGATCGCTGAACCGGCGGCCTGGGTCATCTTCGTCGCTCCCTCGCGCGGAAGGCACTCCCCCGCCGGGAGTGCGGCGTCCACGGCCCCTACCCACCACCTCCCGTTACACACCTGCAACTTGACGCTCCGTCACACATGTGACGCAGGTCTACGGAAACACTGCGCTGATTGATGTACTGCTGCGCGTACGCGGGAAGGTCCGGGGCAACCGAAGAAATCAGCGTCGTATCCGTACGACTCGCAGGAGGCACGATGTCCACGCAGGCCGGTCGCCTGTCCGTCACCGAGCTGGCGCGGTGCGAGCACTGTGCCGTGCTGCGCGTGAGCGGAGAACTCGACCAGAACTGCGAGCAGTTCTTCCTCCGGGCGATCGGATCCCTTGTGCTGTCCGGGCACCGGCACCTGGTGCTGGACGTCACGGCACTCACGTTCTGCGACTCGCGCGGCCTCAACTGCCTGCTCGCCGCCCGCTGGCTGTTGCAGCGCCGCGAGGGGATGCTCCTGCTGGCCGGGCCCGGACGCCGCCTGTCCGATCTACTCGTCCAGACCGCCAGCAACGAACTGCTGCCGTCCCACTCCACCGTGAGCCAGGCCCTGAAGGTTCTGCCCCGACACCACCGCCCCGTCTGGCCACCGCCCGCCCACGACGGCGAGGGCGCCGCCGAGCCACCGGCAGCCTGCACGGCGGACGGCGAAGCGGGGCAGTGACACGGGACAATCGCCACGCCCCGGCGATCACTTGATCGCACTGCGAGCCAATTACCGCGCCCCGGCGGGCAGTTGACCGCACACCCCGCCGGGTCCCGTCGAGTCAGGCCGCGGCGGGCACGTCACAGGGACAGGGGAGGTACGCCAGGCCGAGTTCGCCGTCGACGGCACGGCTGGTGCGGGTGGCGGCGTCGGCGACCTTCTCCCAGGAGCCGTACTTGGCGTGGAGCTGGTCGGCGGTGGGGCCGAGAGGGTTGCCGTACTTCACCATGTTGCGCGCTTCGAGGACCCGGACCTCCTCCGGTGTCATCCCGGCGCGGGTGATCTCCTTGGCGTCGTTGCGCATGTCGACGAGCCGGCGGGCGATCTCCTCGGGGCTGCGCCCCTCGGCGCGCATCGTGCACCGTACGTGGTCCATGTCGCCGATGAGGTCGAGGTACCTCATACGGATGTCGCGCTGTTCCACCCGCTCGTCGGGCGTGGAGCGGCGAATCTCGCACACCACGGGTTCCGGGCTCGTACACGCGCCGACGGCGGGCGGCTCCTGGGACAGCGGGGCCACGACGGCCGGGCCGCCACAGGAGCCGGCGCAGTGGGCGGGCGACGCGGCCGACGCGGTGGGAACGGCGACGAGCCCGGCGGACAGGGCGGTCGTCAGCGCGGTGGCGGCGACCAGAGCGGCACGCTGCACGAGCCGCGTGGAAGTGAGGCGCAGAATCATGCCGCCAGTGTTCGTTGCGGGTGCCACCCGGAGCGGGCGGCGCGCCTGCGGGTCACACCTGCGGGCGAGCGAAGGCACTCTCCCAGCGAACGCCCCCGGCGACGACCTCGGCGTAATCCCGCAGCATCCACGCCGGGCCCCGCCTGCCCCCACCAGACCGACTCAGCGCGGCTGCTGAAGCCCCCGCAGCAGCAGATCGATCAACCGGCGGGGATCGTAATCGGTGTCGCTCTCGTGACCGATGCAGAGATTGCCGATGCCACGCAGGAGCTCGTACGGCCGCACACCGGACCGGATCTCGCCGGCCTCGACGGCGGCGTCCAGCAGCCGCTCGGCGACGGGCATCAGGCGATCGATGAAGTACGAGTGCAGCGCGGCGAAACCACTGTTGCCCGGCTCCAGCGTGTTGGCCAGGCCGTGCTTGGTGACCAGGAAGTCCACGAACAGGTCGACCCACGCACGCAGCGCCTCGAACGGGGACCCCGCCTCGGCCAGCAGCCGCGGACCCGCCTCCGCGCACTCCTCGACCTGATGACGGAAGACCGCGACCACGAGCTCCGCGCGGGTCGGGAAGTGCCGGTAGATCGTGCCCATGCCGACGCCGGCCTCGGCCGCGATCTGCCGCACCGGTGCGTCGACGCCAGAGGTCACGAACACTCGGGCGGCCGCGGCGAGCAGCTTCTCCTGATTGCGCGCCGCGTCGGCCCGCTTGCCGCGGCCGGCTCCCCCGACCTGGCCTTCCGTGGTTTCCACGCTTTCCTCCCGAGGACTGATCGTCACAGCGAACCCTACTGCGCTTGCGGAAACGGAACAGTGCTCCGTAAGCTAAACGGAGCAACGTTCCGGAAAGTGGGCGGCGACCACATCACGGTCGACACACGCCTCACCGCGAGAGGACATGTCTCATGACCACCAAGCAGCGACCCATCGGCTCCGGATTCACGCCCGCGTCGACGGCTGACGACGTCCTCGCCGACGTCGACCTGACCGGCAAGTACGCCGTCGTCACCGGCGGCCACGCCGGCATCGGACGAGAGGTCACCCGCGCGCTCGCCGCCAGGGGCGCCTCTGTCACCGTCGCCGCCCGCGACCCGCGGCGCGCGGCGGACGCACTGGCCTCGGCCGGCATCAAAGAGGTGGACACCGGGCGTCTGGACCTGGCCGACCCGACCTCCGTCACCGCCTTCGCCGACCGGTGGAACGCCACGGGTCACCCCCTGCACATCCTCGTCAACTGCGCAGGCGTGGCCGCCCCCGCGACCCGCGAGGTCGAAGGGCGCGGCTACGAGCTGCAGTTCGCCGTCAACCACCTGGGCCACTTCCAGCTCACCCTCGACCTGCTGCCCGCCCTGCGCGCCGCCCACGGAGCCCGCGTCGTCAACGTGAGCTCCGGCGCCCACCGCATGTCCGGCATCCGCTGGGACGACGTCAACTTCGAGGCGGGTGACTACAGTTCGGGCCTCGCGTACGCGCAGTCGAAGTGCGCCAACGTCCTGTTCGGCGTCGAACTCGACCACCGCCACGCCGCCGATGGCATCCGCGCCTACTCCGCCCACCCCGGCGTCGTCGTCGGCACCGCGCTGAACAGTGCGGCGGGCGAGGAGGCCCTGCGCGCCGAGGGGCTGATCGACGAGCAGGGCCGACCGGTCATCGACCCCGTCCGCGGCAAGAAGACCGCGGCGCAGGGCGCGGCGACGATCGTGTTCGGCGCCGCGCACCCGACGCTCGCGAACATCGGCGGTGTCTACCTCAAGGACAGCGACATCGCGCCGCTGGACGACGAGGAGCGGCCGTTGACGGCCGACAGCATCCCGGCCGACGCCATGTCCCACTCCCTCGACCCCGCATCCGCGCGGCGGCTGTGGGAGCTGAGCGAGCGGATGCTGAAGGCGTGAACCGGCCGGTCGCGGTCGGGGTGCGCCCCGCCGGGCCCGATCGGGTGAGCCGCCCGGAATAGCCGCCGAGCCCGCCGAGGTTGACCCCCACATGTGGAGCAGCGAGCAACTCGACCTGGACGCCTATCTCACCCGCCTCGGGTACGAGGGCGACCGTGCGCCCACCCTCGAGACACTGGGGGCCCTGCAGCGCGCACATGTGCTGACCCTGCGGTGGGACACGTACGACTCGTTCCTGTACCGCGAGGTGCGGATCGATGTGCCGTCGGTCCAGGACAAGCTGGTGCGCAGGGGCCGGGGCGGCTACTGCTACGAGCACACCGTGCTGTTCGCCGCCGCGCTGGAGGCGCTCGGGTTCCGTTTCACCGCCGTCTCCGCGCGCGTGCAGCTCGGGGCGGACTCCAGCACACCCCGCCCGCCGACCCACGCGATGCTGATCGTGGACCTGGACGGCGGGCGGTGGCTGGTCGACATCGGCTTCGGCGCCAGCCCGTTGGAGCCCATCGAGCTGGTCGACGGCGCCCGCAGCGAGGGCGGACCGTGGCCGTACCTGCTGCGCCGGCAGGTCATCACCCACGGTTCGGAGGGCTGGGCGGTGCACCAGCGCGGGGACGGCCCGGAGGGGCCCGAGGGCTGGACGGTGCGGCAGGTGTTCACCGAGAACCCGCAGTACCCCATTGACTACGCGGTCGGTAACCACTTCGTGTCCACGCACGAGCGCTCCCCCTTCGTCACCCGCCCGTACATCCAGCGCCTGCGCACGGACCGGTACGACACGCTCGACGCGCTGGCCTGGACGACCCACCGGCCGGGGCAGGATCCGGTGACGGAGACCGTGCCACCGCGCGAGGTGCCCAAGCTGCTCGACGACGTCTTCGACATCCGCATGGACCCCGAGGAGGCCGCGCTCCTGGTGACCCGGCTGACGCAACTCGACGCCAACCGGCCCCCGGCCACGTAGTCCCGCCGCCCCATCCGAGAGTTCGGAGCCCGTTCCAGCCATGCTCTTCGACGTCACCCGCGACGTCCTCGCCGACACCTTCGGCGAGGACCGGCTCGCGACGCTGCCCGCCACCGCCTTCCCGCCGTCCGTCGCGGACACCGAGGGCGTACGTCTCCTGCGGACCGTCGGCGTCCCCACGGGGACGCTCCTGCTGTACGAGCCCTCCGCGGAGTCCGGCGGGCCGTCGCTCGTCCAGGACGTCGCCGACACCGAGGACTTCGAGGACGCTCCGCCGGACGCGGGCAGCTGGCCCGTCATCGGCTGGCTGCTCAACGCACACCTCGCCCTCGACCCCGGTTCCGGCAAGGTGTACGCCGTCGACACGGACGAGGAGACCATGCAGGAGCTCCACGCCGATGTCTCCTCACTCATCCACGTGGCGCTCCATTTCCAGCGCGTACTGGAGGAGTTCACGTTCGGCGACGAGGGCGAGGAGGCCGGGTTCGAGCGCCTGGACCGCGAGGTCGAGCGGATCCGCAAGGAGACGAGCAGTGTCGACCCGCTCCCCTTCCTCCACGACGAGACCCTCTGGTCGGTGATCGGGGACGAGATCGCCATGGGCCAGCGCTTCGCGGACGGCTCACCGGGAGCGCGCTCGCTCTACGGGTGACCTCGGTGCCGAATACGGGTGACGTCAGTGCCGCCTGCGGGTGACGTCGGTGCCGCTCAGCGTGAGAGCGGGGCGTCCGCGCGAGTGTTCTCCGCGTCGGCGTCCTTGGCGCCTCGCACCCACACCGCGCGCTGCGGGAAGGGGAGTTCGATGCCGGCCGCGTCGAGGGCCTCCTTGGCGCGGCGGCGCAGCTCGCGCGTGACGGCCCACTGCTTCAGCGGCGCGGTCTTCACGACGAGCCGCACCACGATGCCGTCGGCCTCGATGGACTGCACACCCCACACCGACGGGTCCTCCAGCAGAACACCGTTGTAGGCGTGGTCCTCGCGCAGCGACATGCCGGTCTCCTCCAGTACGGCGAAGACCTTCTCCAGGTTGGAGTCGTACGCCACCGACACGTCGAGCACCGCGCGGGCCCACTCCTGGCTGTCGTTGCGGACGCGCATGATCTCGCCGTTGCGGATGTGCCACAGGCCACCGTTGAGGTCGCGGACCTGGGTGAGGCGGAGGCCGACGTGCTCGACCTCGCCGATGGCCTCGCCGAGGTCGACCGAGTCACCGACGCCGTACTGGTCCTCGATCATGATGAGCATTCCGGCCAGATAGTCGGCGACGAGGCTCTGCGCGCCGAAGCCGATCGCCAGACCCACCACGCCTGCGCTGGCGAGCAGCGGGCCGAGCGCGATGCCGATCTGGTCGAGGATCATGGCCAGGCCCATGACGGAGATGACGATGGTCACGATGCTGCTGAGCACCGAGCCGATGGTGCGCGCCCGCTGCTCGCGCCGCTCCTGCGCCCGGGAGGCATCGCGCTGCAGCACGGCGGGACCGCGGGTGGTGCGCCGCGGCTCACTGCCGTGCTCGTTGGCCTGCAAAACCCTGTTCACGGTCCGGGTTATGGCCCGCTGGGCGAGCGCGCGCACCAGCATGGCACCGAGAACGATCAGGAGGATGCGGAGCGGAACGCCGACGAACGTGCCGAGGTTGTCCCGCAGCCACTCGGGGGCGCCGGTCACGGGGTTCTCGCTGCTGAGGGGATACGACGTGAACGCGTCAAGGGATGACACGGGGAAGCTCCGTTCCGTGGCGGGTCAAGTCCGTGGCAGGACAAGGGAGTACGCGGGGAAGTACTCGGCGCCCGAACCTATTGACCCCTCTCCACCGAGGTCAAAGCGGTGGAGAGGGATGTGTGGAGCCTTCACGTGTCCCGACGGGACCTTCGCATCCTCGTCACCGCGTCACGCCCAAAGCGACAGCAGAAGTGTCATCAGCAGACCGCAGACGCTCACCAGTGTCTGGATGACGGTGTGGGACTTGGTGGCCTGACCGAGTGTCATCCCGAAGGACTCCTTGACCAGCCAGAATCCCGCGTGGTTCACGTAGTTGAGGCCCACGGAACCCGCGCCGATGGCGACGACGAGCAGCGAGGTGGCAAGGCTCGACTCCGTGGCGGCCATCGGAGCGAGGACTCCGGTGGCGGCGACGATGCCCACCGTCGCGGAGCCCGTCGAGAACGACAGCAGCAGTGCCAACAGCCAGCCCAGGACGAGTACGTTGAGGTGTGCGCCCGAGGCGGCCGACTCCACCGCCTTGCCGATGCCGGAGTCCTCGAGGACCTGGTTGAACGCGCCGCCTCCCGCGATGATCAGCAGGATGCCGGCCACGGACCGCAGGCTCTCGCCCAGGGAGTCGCGGATCGCCTCGCCGCCCACCCCGCTGGGCAGTGCCACCACGAACAGCGCGAAGAGCAGGCCGAAGAACATCGCGACGACCGGCGAACCGGTCAGGGCGAGGGCGTGCCGCAGCCCCGCGGGCAGCGCGGGCACGAGGTCGGCGACCGTGTTCAGGAGCATCAGGACGACGGGGACCAGGACCGCGGCGACCGCCCAGCCGGTGGGCACGCTGCGGCGCGGCCGGCCGGCCTCCGTGGTGTCGGCCGAGGTGCCGGCGTCGGCATCAGCGGCTCGGTCACCGGTGAACTGGGCGACGAGCGCCCGGTCCGGCCGGACGTCGAGGCGCGGCGCGATCCACCGGCCGTAGACGGGGCCCGCGAGGATGACCGTGGGTATCGCGCACACCAGGCCGACGCCGATGGTGAGACCGAGGTTGGCGTGCAGGCCGTTCACCCCGATCAGCGGTCCCGGATGCGGCGGCACCATGCCGTGCAGGGTGCACAGGGCGGCGATCGCCGGGGCGGCGAGGGCCACGTACGGGGAGCCCTTGACGTCGTGGTCGTCGCGCAGCCGCCGCGCCACGCTGAAGATCAGCGGCAGCAGCACGATGAGGCCGACCTCGAAGAACATCGGGATGCCGATGACGAACGCCGCACCGGCCATGTACCACGGCAGCGATCTGCGACCGGCCCGGTGGACGATGAGCCGGGCGATGCGGTCGGTGGCTCCGGAGTCGGACAGCAGCCGACCCAGCATGGCCCCGAAGGCGAGGGTCACACCGACGTCGCCGAGGATCGAGCCCGCGCCCGTCTCCAGTGACTCGGCGATCTTCTCCGCGGGTTCACCGGCGGCGACGGCCGCGGCGAGCGAGACCAGCGTCAGGGCCACGAAGGGGTGCAGGCGCAGCCGCGAGTTGATCAGTGCGATCAGCGCGACGATGGACAGGACGAGGATGGCCAGGAGTCCCCAGGTGTGCGTGGTCACCGGCAACCTCCGCGCGTGCTGTCGCGCAGGCCGTCCCTGGCCTCTGCGGTGGGTGGCGTCATGGGGAAACTCCTGGTCAAAGCGGCTCGGGCAGGAAGGATCAGCAACGGATCGGCGAACGCACACGGGGTCGGCCGGGGGATGATCCGGGTGAACGTATCCCGCTGCGATCCGCGCCGAACAGGTTGCGCGCGCAAGCCGCGAAACCCGCCTTGTGCGGGTTGTGCTCATTGAGTGCACGCTCGGGACGGGGCCCCTGGAGGTCCCGCGAGAGGCGGCGGATACCGTCGCGATGTGAGGTTCTCCAGGTCCAAGCGGTGGCGCAATCGGCGACTGCGGCTGCGTACCCAGGTACTGCTGCTGCAGAGCGCGGTCGTCGCGCTCGCCCTCACCGCCGCCTTCGGGGCCTTCGCATACGTCAACGATCGCCATGTCGAGCGCGAGTACCAGCTGCGGGCGCTGGGCGTGGCCCGCACCGTCGCCGCGAACCCGGTCGTCCGTGCGCAGGCGGCCCACTACTCCGTGTCCGGCGACGGACACCGCAGGGCCCGCGCGGAGAAGGAGGTCGACGCCCTCGCCGAAGGACCGGTGCAGGCGCTGGCGCAGGCCGCCCGGGCCCGTACCGGATCGCTGTTCGTGGTGGTCACGGACGACCGCGGCGTCCGCCTCGCCCACCCGCAGAAGAGCCAGCTCGGACGCATGGTGAGCACCGACCCGTCACGTGCGCTCGCCGGGCACGAGGTGCTTGACCACGACCACGCACACCTCGGCGAGGAGATCGTGGCGAAGGTCCCCGTCTACGCCCCGCACAGCCGTCGTGTGGTGGGCGAGGCCAACGCGGGGGTCGCCGCGAGCCACGTGCACGACCAGGTCGTCCGCGTACTCGTTGTCGGTCTGGCCTGCCTGGCGGTGGCACTGCTCGTGGGTGTGATGGCCTCCGCCGCGCTCGCCCGCCGGTGGCGACGGCTCACCCTCGGCCTGGAACCGGAGGAACTGGTGGGTCTCGTGCAGGAACAGGAGGCGGTGCTGCACGGCATCGGCGACGGTGTGCTCGCGCTCGACGCGCGGGAGCGGGTGACGGTCGTCAACGACGAGGCGCGGCGGCTGCTCGCGGTGGACGGACCGGTGGGCGCCCCGGTGTCCGAATGGGGCCTGAACCCACGGGTGTTGGCGGTGGCCCGCGCGGCCCGGCCGGACGGCGGGGGCGGTGAACCGGTGGTGACCACGGCGGGCGAACGGGTCCTCGTGGTGTCGGCGCGGCGGGTGCGCAGGGCAGACCGGGACCTGGGCACGCTCGTCACCGTCAAGGACCGCACGGACGTCGAGTCGCTGACACGGCAGCTGGACGCGGTGCAGGCGATGAGTACGGCGCTGCGCGCCCAGCGCCACGAGTTCAGCAACCGGCTGCACGTGGTGGCCGGCCTGGTCCACGGCGGCCATCTGACACAGGCGGCCCGCTACCTGGAGGAACTCCTCGGCACGGGCTCGACGTCGGTGTCCCTGCCCGGCCTGGACGCGGTGGACGACGCGTACCTGCGCACCTTCCTGCGCGCGAAGGCGGCCCAGGCACGCGAGAACGGCGTGGAGCTGACCCTCGGCGAGGGCACCTGGATCGACTCCCCCGTCACCGAACCGGTCGATGTCACCACCGTCCTCGGCAACCTGCTGGACAACGCCGTGCACGCCGCGGGCGAGGGCGGCCGCACATCACGGCAGGTGGAAGTGGAACTGATGACGCACGGCACGACGCTCGTGATCACCGTGGCGGACAGCGGCGACGGTGTCCCGGCGGCCCGCACGGAGGACATCTTCGAGGAGGGTGTCTCGTCCAAGGAGGACACCTCGACGCCCGGCGGCCGGGGCGTCGGCCTTGCGCTGGTGCGGCAGATCGCACGGAGCCGTGGCGGAGCGGTCGAGCTGGTGACACCGGGCGGCCCGGGCAACGACGAGGATCCCGGCGGCGCCGTGTTCGTGGCACGGCTGCCGGGCGTACTGGAGGAGACACGGTGAGCGAAAGGACCACGCTGTCGGTGCTGGTGGTGGACGACGACTTCCACGTGGCGGGCCTGCACGCGTCCCACGTGGCGCAGGCGCCCGGATTCACGGTGGTGGCCACCGCGCAGTCGGCCCAGCAGGCGCGCGAGATCGTACGGGAGCGGCAGGTCGACCTGGCCCTGGTGGACGTGTACCTCCCGGACGGCTCCGGCGTGGACCTGGTCCGCGAACTGCCCTGCGACTCCTTCGTGTTGAGCGCGGCGACGGAGGGACAAACTGTCCGGGCAGCACTGTCGGCCGGCGCGCTCACCTACCTGGCGAAGCCGTTCCCTCCGCAGCGCCTGATCGACCGCCTTCGCGGCTACGCCCGCTACCGCCGCACATTGGACTCCCCGCACGTCGACCAGGACACGATCGACGAAGCGGTGGCCACGCTCTTCGCTCCCCCACCGCGCCGCGACCGCCCCACCGGCGCACACGCCGCCACCCGCCAACTGGTACTCACCACCGTCCGGGGGGCCGACGCCGCCCTGTCCGCCGCGGAGGTGGGCCACTCCATCGGCATCTCCCGCGCCACGGCCCAACGCCACCTCGCGGGCCTGTGCACGGACGGCCTGCTGCGCATGCGACTGCGGTACGGGGCCACGGGGCGCCCCGAGCAGGAGTACCGACCGGCGGGTTGAGGGACTTCGGCAGGGGTTACGTGGCCCGGGGCAGGACCCCGCCCCCGTCAGCACCGACCACGCCCAGCAGGGCCAACGTCTCGGCGTCCCGGGATCCGGGTGGCGCGCTGTACAGCACGAGGCGCTGGTCGCGGTCGGTGAGTGCGAGGGCGTCGCAGTCGACGGTGACCTCTCCGACGACCGGGTGGTGGAACGTCTTGGTGAGGGTCGGCGCCGCCTGCACGTCACGCAGCTCCCACAGCCGGGCGAACTCGCGGCTTCCGTCGCGCAGTTCGGCGACGAGGCAGGTGACCGCGGGATCCTCCGGGTAGCGGGCGAGGGCGGCCCGCAGCTCCATGACGACGTACTGACGGAACTCGGCGGCGTCGGAGATCCCGTAGAGCGGCGCCCCGGGACGCTGCGGCCCGAGAAACGCACGGCGCGCCAAGTTGCGCTCATCGGGGGCCAGTTCGGCGTAGTCCTCCATGAGCGCGGCCGTCAGGTCGTTCCACGCAAGCACCTCGAACACGGCGGATGTCACGAACGCGGCCGTCTGCGGCAGCCGCTCGAGGAGCGCGAGGATGCTCGGGCGAACGTCGCGCCGGTGCAGCCCGCTGCGGTTCGGTGCGGTGCCCGCGAGGACATGGAGGTGGTCGGACTCGGCGTCGGTGAGCCGCAGCGCTCCCGCGATCCCGGCGAGCACCTCACCGGACGGCCGCGGCGCCCGCCCCTGCTCGAGCCGGACGTAGTACTCCGTGGAAATGTGCGCGAGGACCGCCACTTCCTCGCGGCGAAGCCCCGGTGTCCGGCGTCGCGCCCCAAAGGGCAGGCCGACGTCCTGCGGCTTGAGGCGCTCACGGCGGCTGCGGAGGAACGAGCCCAGTTCCTGCTTGTCCATGCCCCCAGTGTGCCCGCCCCGCGGCCGCACATCCTGGTACCGGTTGTGCCTGTATCGGACCCGCGGACCGCGCCGACACTCCCCTCATGACGAACCACATGACAAACCACATGACGAACCGCATGACGCACCCGCCCATCGGCCTGCTCGCCGGCAAGGTCGTGTTCATCACCGGCGCCAGCCGCGGCATCGGGGCGGCCGCCGCCCGCCTCTTCGCCCAGGAAGGCGCCGCCGTGGTGCTCGCCTCGCGCGGCACCGAAGCGCTCCAGCGCATCGTCACCGAGATCCGCGCCGACGGCGGCGTGGCCGACGCCGTCGCGCTGGACCTGGCCGACCGGGACAGCATCCGCGCGGCGGTCGACCACGTCGGCGAGCTGCACGGTCGCCTCGACGGAGCGTTCAACAACGGCGCGGCGATCCAGCAGCCCGGACCGCTCCACACCACCAGCGACGAGGACATCGACCAGCAGTTCGCCGTCAACTTCCGCGCGCACTGGACCGCGATGACCGCCGAGGCCGCACTGATGCGACGCGGCGGGGGCGGGGCGATCGTCAATACGTCGAGCATCGGCAGCCGCCGCGCGAACCCCGCCCTGCCCGCCTACGGCGCCATGAAGCGCGCGCTCAACAGCATCACCGAGACCGCCGCGGTCAGTTGGGCCCAGGACGGAATCCGGGTGAACGGCCTCACTCCCGGCGGCACGGCCACCGAGATGATCGACGCATGGGAGGCCGCGACCCCCGGCATCGTCGACCAGGTGAAGTCGGCGATCCCCCTCGGTCGGATGGCCGAACCCCGCGAGGTCGCCGAGGCGGCGGCGTGGCTCCTCAGTAACCGGGCGTCGATGGTGACCGGGGCGGTGGTGCCGGTGGATGGCGGGGCGGGGGCCTGAATCGACCGGGCGTGCGGATGCGATGTTCCGCTCCCCCGGCATCCACGCGGTGGATGAGCGGCATCCGAAGTCGCGATGCCCCGGAGGATTCCCAACCGGGCCTGTCACCAGCACAGTTGCGCATACGTCACCGGCCGACGTGCCCGTGACGCACTCCAGGCACCGGCATGTCACCCCTCCGAGAGGACCCCGTCATGGCCCCTTCCAGGACCACGGCGCTGCGGCGCGCCCTTGGCGTCGCCCCGCTGCACGGGCTGCGTTCCGTCGGCCCGTGCGTGACACGGGTCGCCTGCGGGGCCGTCATGGCCGTGCACGGCGTGGACAAGCTGGTGCACGGTCCCGACGGCTTCGGTGCCTTCCTCGCGAGCCTGGACGTCCCCGCGCCCTCGGCCGTCGGCTGGGCCGTGGCTCTCGGTGAGTCGCTCGGCGGACTGTTCCTCGTGGTGGGGCTGCTGTCCCGGCTCACGGCGCTGCTGCTGTCGGTCCACCTGTGTGTCGCACTGGCCCTGGTCAATACGGACACGGGATTCATCACGCCGCAGCAGGGCGCCGCGAGTGGCGCGGGCGCGGAGTTTCCGCTGGTGCTCATCGCCGGCTTCCTCGCCGTCGCACTCTCGGGTCCGGGCCCGGTGGCGCTCGACCGGGTCATCGGCATCGAGGGGTCATCACCGGACACGCGGGCACCCGAGGCCACTGACACCGGGCGCCGCGTCGTGTCCACGGGCCCGTCGGCGGTCCGTGTGTCGCTCGTCAGCGGGCTGATCGGGGGTGTCATCGGCGCGGTGATGAGCGCGGTGGCCAACTACCTGGTCGTCGGCATGCCTTTGAACGCCGCCGCCAACGCGGCCAACCACGCCGTGTCCGGGCTGATCAGCGGTTTCCTCGCCGGCTTCCTCGGACTGTGGACGCATCTGCGCAAGACCGGTCGGGGGCTCGCTGCCGCGAGCGGGGAGCCGGGCGACCGTCCGGACGCGGCCCTGGCGGCGTCACCCATGTCCCCCGCGTCGCACGTCTCCCCCGGGTCCGACGCCTGACGCCTGCTGCCCGAGATCCCGAGCACGCCCGACACCCCGAGCACACCCGCTCGGGTCCAAGGAGGTCCACCGCACGTGTGCCATCTGCTCGACCACGCCCTCTCCCACAGCGCCCCGGCGCCCCGCACCAACCGGCGCCGCTTCCTTCAAGCGTTGGGCGCGACGACCGCCACCGCCGGCCTGCTCGCCCTCGGATCCGGGACCGCCGCCGCACGCTCCCAGGCCACCGGACGCACCGCGAGCCGCCATCGCACCCGTCTGGTTCTGCTCGGCACGGCCGGCGGCCCGGCCTGGGCGGACGGCGCGCGATGCGGCGTCTCCAGCGCGATCGTGTACGAAGACCGGGTCTACATCGTCGACTTGGGACAAGGGGCGCTGCACCGGCTGGTGCAGAGCGGGCTCGGTCCTGACGACCACCTCGGCTCGTCGCTCACGCGGGTACGAGGTGTCTTCCTGACCCACCTGCACAGTGACCACGTCGCCGACTGGCCGTCCCTCTACGCGACAGGCCCCTCGAACATCGTGGGCCGGACCCTGCCGCCCATCGAGGTGTTCGGCCCCGGCGACCGCGGCACGCTGCCCAGCGTGTTCCCTCCCGACCGGCAGGCACCGCCCGTCGTGAACCCGGACCGTCCGACGCCCGGCATCTCCGCGATGACCGGCTACCTGAGCCAGGCGTTCGCCGCCGACTTCAACGGGCGCGCCCGCGAGTCCAACTTCACCATGCCGGACGACCTGTTCAACGTGCACGACATCGACTTGGGCGATGTGTGGGACATCGATCCGGCCGGGAGGCCGCTGCACCTCACGGAGCCGCTGTCCATCTGGGAGGACGGCGACGTCCGTGTCACGGCGACCCTCGTCGACCACCGGCCGATGGCGCCCACCTTCGCGTACCGCTTCGACACCCCCGACGGCTCCGTCGTCTTCTCCGGTGACACCTGCGTCAGCGACAACCTGATCCGTCTGGCGCGGGACGCCGACTATCTGGTGCACGAGGTGATCGACCCCCGCTTCGTCGACGAACTGGTCGCTGCGGTCCCCGAGGCCATCCGTGAGCCCCTGCGCGAGCACCTCCTCACGAGCCACACCACGATCGAGCAGGTCGGACGGGACGTCGCGGAGCCGGCGGGCGCCCGCAACCTGGTGCTCAACCACCTGGTCCCCGCGACGAATCCGGCCCGCCGTTGGAAGGCGGCGCAGAAGGGCTACTCGGGCAGGCTGATCGTCGGCGAGGACCTGCTCCACCTGGGGGTGGGCTGATCCCCGGCGACGATGCCGTCGGCACGGCCCCTCTGCGGCAGGCCGCTCAGGACGCCTCTACCGGAAGGAGCCGCACGCGGCGTTCGGCGATTTTCTCGACTGCCGCGCGGGTGTAGGCCAGCGGGAAGTAGTCGCCGTCGAGCCAGGGTTCGGCGAGGTCGCGGTAGTGCGGGTCGTCCGGGGCGCCGGACTGGCCGGGGGTGTTCACCGCCACCGACGAGTCCCAGTCGCCCACGTCCAGGACCACCCGGAACGAAGGACCGCTGGTGTGCAGGAAGTCGCTGGTGCGGTAGGTCGCCGCGTTGACCGTGTCGGGGGATCCGCCGCTCGGCATCGGGCCGACGTCGAAGCGGGCGCGGTCGGTGTCGCTGAGCGCTGCCGATGCCGGGTGCTGGAAGAGGCTGTGGTGCAGTGCGCCCCACTGCCACTTCCGCTCGTCGTCCCCGAGCAGCTTGCGCACCTCGGCGTAGGCCGAACCCAGTGTGTCGAGCAGCAGCCGGTCGCGGGCCGCCTCGTCCTTCAGCCACCGTCCCGGCTTCTCCAACTCGCCGAGCAGGACGAGGGTGTCGGCGTCCTCGATCAGCTCGGCGGCCTTCGGTACCGCGGCCCGTACGAAGCCGGGCCCCAGGTGCCTGGACAGCCACACCTCGAACAGGGCCGCCGCCCCTGAGTCGGCCGATTCGACGGCATTCCAGGTGCGCAGCAGACGCAGGGCCCGACGGCGGTCGGGTTCGCTGCTGTGCAGGCGGGCCAGCAGGGCGGTCAACCTGCGAGCGGGTATGGACAGTTGGTCGTGCTGGAGTGCTTGCGAGTCGGCGAGGGTGTGGTTGTGCTGCTTTGAGAGGACTTCGACGATCCGCTGGTGGCGGAAGGGGTTGGTCCACTCGTAGCCGAGTCCCATGTCCTGGTACGCGGGCGGCAGGTTGAACTGGTTGGCGGTGGCGATGAACCCGGCGGCCGGGTTGAGGGTCCGCGGCAGGTCGTCCCCCGAGTAGAAGCCGTCCCACTCGCAGCGGCCGTCTCCGGGCACCGGCAGCAGCCCGTCGTACCCGACCCGCTTGGGTGCGAGGCCGCCGGGCACCCAGCCGATGTTGCCTTCGACGTCGGCGTAGACCTGGTTCTCCGTCGGGGCGCCCCAGTTGCGCATGGCCTCGGTGAACTCGCGGTAGTTGCGCGCCCGCATGTAGGCGACGCTGCCGAAGTACGGTGACGTGCCCGCTTCCAGCCACGCGGTGCGCACGGCGTAGGCGAGGTTGTGCTCCTCGTCGACATGAATCACGGGTCCGTGCCGGGTGAAGGTCAGCTCGGCGGGGTGGTCGTCCTGGCCCGCGACGGGGATCCGCTCGTGCAGCACCTTCATCGGCTCCCAGCCGTCCTGGTACCGGTAACGGCTGTGGTCGTCCGGGTCCAACTCGTAGACGTACAGGTCCTCCTGGTCCATCGGGAAGATGGTCAGGCCGAAGGCGACGGTGCCGTTGTGCCCGATGGAGATGCCGGGGAGGGCCGGCTCCCCCGCGCCGATGACGTCGAGGCCGGGCGCGCTGAGGTGTGCGAGGTAGCGCAGCGAGGGCGCCGAGTAGGAGCGATGCGGGTCATTGGCGAGGATCGGCCGCCCGGTGGCGGTGCGCTGCCCGCCGATCACCCAGTTGTTGGAGCCCTCGGTGGTCGCGTCGCGCACGACCGCGCTACGTACCGCACCTTCGCTGAACTCGACTTCCTGGGTGGCCAGTTCGAAGACCTTGAGCACGTCGTCGGGGAGCACGCACGGGTCGAAGCCGTCGGGCACGCGCGCCTTGTGGTCCGGCTGCAACCCCTGACGCACCAGGTCGGCGTCCACCCCGGCGGCGCAGGCGACCTGGGCGCGCTTGACCTCGCTGGTCAGGTTGCGGGTCAGTCCGTGACTGCGGATGCGGACCACGTCCTCGGGGTCCCAGTGCGCCGGCCGGTAGCCGAGGAGGCCGAACTCCTCGGGGAGTTGCTCGGGGTGGGCGTCCAGCCAGTCCACGTAGGCGTTGATCCCGGCGGTGAACTGTGTCGCGATGCGCTGCGCGTCCTCGGCGTAGCGCGCCCACTCGACGTCCATGTCGCCGCGGTACAGGAACAGGCGGGTGGCCCGGTCCTGCGCCACGTAGTCGGCCCCCAGTACGTCGGCGAGCACGCCGAGTCCGCGCCTGCGCCACAGGTCGATCTGGAAGAGGCGCTCGCGGGCGGCGTTGAAGCCCTGCGCGAGGAACACGTCGTGCTCGTTGTCGGCGTAGATGTGCGGCACGCCGTAGCGGTCCTCGATCAGCTCGACCGGCGCCCGCAGGCCCGGTACCCGGTAGTCGCGCGGCCCGGCCGCCGCCGCGCCCGCCGGTGCTGCGCCCACGACATCGGCCATCACACCAACTCCGGACACTCCGACTGCCGTTGCCGCCAGTACCTGCCGTCTGGAAAACCGCCCCTGCCCGGCATTCGCCACAACAACCTCCTCGTCGGTCAACAGATCCCTGACACGAACGGCTCGAGGTTAGGAGGAAGCGGAACGCAGGACGAGGGGCGCGTCGTTTCGTTCATATTGACCGCGGGCGGCCGCCGGGACCGCCGGAGCTACTGACGCAGCGTTCAGTCCAGCGGCTCGTGGTTCACCCAGGCGACCTTGTACGGGTACCGGGCCTGCCAGCGGTGGATGAGCTCCCCGACGCCGGGGGCGGCGAACGCGGCACCGAGGGCTTCCATGTCGGCGACGCCGAACTGTAGGACCGCCGTGGCGATCATCGCGGGGATGGCCTCCTCGCCGGGAACCGGAATGTGCCGACGGGTGGCGGACGTCTGGAGGTGACCGGAGTCCACCATGATCTTCTCGATGTCCTGAAGGAATTGGTCGAGGTCGGTGTCGGGGAGGGGGCCGTCGAAGGATACGAGCATCGTGTGGTGAATCATGCAGCCATCGAAACAGGAGGTGGGGCGCCCCGTCCAAGATCCGCTCGGCCTCGAACGATAACCTGGAGGCATGGCTGAACTGGAGACACGGGAGATCGAGTACGTCGTCGCGGTCGCCGAGGAGCTGCACTTCGGCCGCGCCGCCCAGCGTCTGGCGATCGCGCAGCCGGCTCTGTCGAAGGCGGTCCAGCGCGTGGAGAGGCGGCTCGGCGTCACGCTCTTCGTCCGCTCCAGCCGCCAGGTCGCGCTGACACCGGCGGGCGAGGCCCTGCTGCGGCACGGCCGGTACGCGCTGGACGCGGTGGCCGCCGCCGCGGAGCGGGCCCGTCGGGCCGCGGACGCGGGGACGCGGCTGCGGCTCGTCCTCAAGCCGGGCGGCGACGCCGATCTGCTGTCGTCGATCCTCGCCGCGTACGCCGAGGCATCCGATGCGCGCCGGGTCGAGATCGTGTTCAGCGGGCCCGCCGACCGCGCGGAACAACTGCGGGACGGGCGGGCCGACGTGGGGCTGCTGTACGTACCGTTCGACGATCTGGAGGGTCTGGACCACGAGACGCTCCGCATCGAGGAGCGCGTCGCCGTCCTCCCCGCGGACCACCGGCTGGCCGCCCGCGAGGCGGTGCGGCTCGCCGATCTGAAAGGCGAGCCGATGCCGCGCTGGAAGGGAGTATCCGGGATCGGGGGCGACGGTGGGGCCGGCCCCGAGGTGCACGACGTCGCGGAGTTGATCCCCTTGGTCGCGGTGGGCCGGACCGTGGCCGTCCTGCCCCGCTCCCTCGTCCACCCGGTCCCGCCGGGCGTGGTCTGCGTACCCGTCACGGACGCCCCCGAGAGCCGCCTGGTGCTCGCGTGGCCGACTCAGGCGGCGCATCCGCTCCTACGGGCCTTTGTGACGGCGGCGGTCGGGGTGGCCGAGGCACGCGCGTAACGGCAGATGGTGTAGAAGTTCCTTCGGGGTCCTGGCGCGCCCTGACGCCATACGGCAGGCACCAGGTCCCTCAAAGATGTTCCGCAGAGAGGTGCAAGTGACAGCAGACGATTCGTTCGGGCGTCTCGATGACGACGACTACCCCGCCTACACCATGGGCCGGGCCGCCGAAATGCTCGGGACCACCCAGGGCTTCCTCCGTGCCATCGGCGAAGCCCGCCTCATCACCCCGCTCCGCTCAGAAGGCGGTCACCGCCGCTTCTCCCGCTACCAGTTGCGCATCGCCGCGCGCGCCCGGGAACTCGTCGACCAGGGGACGCCCGTCGAGGCCGCCTGCCGCATCATCGTTCTCGAAGACCAACTAGAAGAAGCGCAGCGCATCAACGCCGAATACCGCCGCACCGCCGAATCGGAGGGTTCCGCCACCGCGGCCGAGGACAGCTGAGAGTGCGACGCTCACATGGGGGCCCGATCGGCGTGCCGTTCGGGCCCCACTGCATGTCACATGTCGTCGGTTCGGAAAGGCGTGTTGGTGCCGAGCATCGCGGAGGCCCGCTCGATCGGGTCGAGGCTGGGCTCGGGTGCCGGCTCGGGGGCGGTGTGGCAGGTGAAACCGAGCTTGGTCATGGCCCGGAGGACTTCGGCGGCGGTGAAGTCACGCCGGTCCTGGCGGGTGATGACCTGCCCGACCTGCTTGGCGGGGTACTGGCGGCGGCCGATGGTCACGGTTTCGCCGGTGCTCGGTTCGGGTTTGATGCCCTTCATCGATTCCAGTACTCCGTTCTTGGTGAGATCGAACGGGAAGCGGGCGATGACGCAGCGCATGGGTCCTCACAAGGAGTAGGGAAGAACGATCCGGCCGGAGGGGCAACGGTTCAGTGGGAAAGGGCGAAGGCTACCGAGGCTGTGATCGGCGCGTGGACGCCGACGATGTGGACGCCGAGGATGTCGCGCAGGCAGATGCGGTCCGTGTAGGCGGAACTGTCGCGGGCGGCGGCGAGTTCGGCCCGGGTGACGACGCCGATGCCCTGGTCGTCCCGATCGCAGACGACCAGCCGACCCGTGTGCGCGGCGTCCATCACGGACAGCGCCACCTCGACACTCATGTCGTCACACACCCGCGGTCCGGCCGGGTCCACCGCGTCGGCCACCTTCCGGCGCGCGGGGCGGGCGATCGCCGGACGGGGCTGCATCTGAACCAGTGTCAAAAGGTGCCTCCTGCAGAGATGGGTCGACTTCCTGATCACGATGGTGCTGCGCCGCCTAGGCCGCCGGATCGACGGCGGCCTTGCGTACGGGGCCGCGCCGGGCCGAGGAAGCGCCGCGGCGGCCCCGGGAGGACGAACCGCGCTTGGGGCGGTCGGCCGCCGGTGCTGCGATGACGACCGGAATGCCGGACGGGGCCTGGGCGCCGGTGATCCGCTGCAAGGCCTCATCGCCCGAGCGTACCGGGGTGGTCTGCGGACGGATACCCGCATCCGACATGAGGCGGACCATGGCCCGCCGCTGGTCCGGGGTGACGAGGGTGACGACGCTGCCGGACTCACCGGCGCGGGCGGTGCGGCCGCCGCGGTGCAGGTAGTCCTTGTGGTCGGTCGGCGGGTCGACGTTGACGACGAGGTCCAGGTTGTCGACGTGGATGCCGCGCGCCGCGACGTTGGTCGCGACCAGCACGCTGACGTGCCCCGTCTTGAACTGCGTCAGCGTACGGGTGCGCTGCGGCTGGGACTTGCCGCCGTGCAGCGCGGCGGCCCGCACCCCGCTCCTGAGCAGGTCCTTGGTGAGCCGGTCGACGGCGTGCTTGGTGTCGAGGAACATGATCACGCGGCCGTCGCGGGCGGCGATCTCCGTGGTGGCGGCGTGCTTGTCGGCGCCGTGCACGTGCAGGACGTGGTGCTCCATCGTCGTGACCGCACCGGCCGACGGGTCGACGGAGTGCACGACCGGGTCGCTCAGGTAGCGGCGCACCAGCAGATCCACGTTGCGGTCCAGGGTGGCGGAGAACAGCATCCGCTGCCCTTCCGGGCGCACCTGGTCGAGCAGCGCGGTGACCTGCGGCATGAATCCCATGTCGGCCATCTGGTCGGCCTCGTCGAGCACCGTGATGGCGACCTCGTCCAGTCCGCAGGCGTCACGGTCGATGAGGTCCTTGAGCCGGCCCGGGGTCGCGACGACGATCTCGACCCCGCCGCGCAGCGCGCTTGCCTGCTTGCCGATCGACATCCCGCCCACGACCGTGGCCATCCGCAGCCTGAGGGAGCGGGCGTACGGCGTGAGGGCGTCCGTCACCTGCTGTGCCAGCTCGCGCGTCGGTACGAGGATCAGTCCCAGCGGCCGGCGGGGTTCGGCACGCTGTCCGGCGGTGCGGGCGAGCAGCGCGAGGCCGAAGGCGAGGGTCTTGCCGGAGCCGGTGCGCCCACGGCCCAGAACGTCGCGGCCGACCAGGGAGTTCGGCAGCGTCGCGCCCTGGATCGGGAACGGCACGCTCACGCCCTGCCTGCCGAGTTCGGCCAGCAGCTGCTCGGGCATGCCGAGTTCGGCGAAGCCGTCGACGGCGGGCAGCGCGGCGGTGATCGTCTTGGGGAGCGCGAACTCGCCCTGCACCGCGGCGGGTCGGCGGCCGTGCCCACCCGAGCGGGACTGCCCGCCGGAGCGGCCCTGGCCACCGGAGCGGCCCTGTCCACCGGAAGTACGCGGCGCCGGCGAGCCGAAGCGGCTGCCGTCCTTTCCGGCGAAGGCGTTGTCACGACGGTTACGGGTGGAACGGTTGTTTGTACGTGTGCGGTTCATGCGGAACCTTCCTCGATGCGGTGCATATCAAGGAATCCCCGCAGCAATGAGCGGCATGGAGAATTACAAGTATGGACCGATGGTAAAAACAAGCAGCCGACCGGCGGAAATCCACGCGTACACAGTGGAACCGGGGCGCGGACGCATACAGCTGGGGCCCGCACCCCGAAGGATGCGGGCCCCAGCTGCAAAATGCGCGTCAGTGTCAGGCCGGAACGATGTTCTCGGCCGTCGGGCCCTTCTGGCCCTGCGCGATGTCGAAGGAAACCTTCTGGCCCTCGAGCAGCTCACGGAAGCCCTGGGCGGCAATGTTCGAGTAGTGGGCGAAGACGTCAGCGCCGCCGCCGTCCTGCTCGATGAAGCCGAAGCCCTTTTCCGAGTTGAACCACTTCACGGTTCCAGTGGCCATGTCATATCTCCTTGGGGCAGTACATCGGAATCCGCACTGTGCGAAAACCGTGTCGCCGCGATGATTACCCCGCCCGGAAAATGACCGGAAATACAAGAGCGCTCCGACCTGCATGAGCAGGTCCGGGGCACTTGAAGCTTTGGGAACCACAACTGCAACTTGAACCGAGACTAGCACGCGAAAACAGCCTGCACCCACCACGGAATTCGACTTTTCCCGCCCCGGCAGAAACTCTCACCACATGATCCGCAAAACCCTCATCGCGCGGTCGTAGATATTGGGTCACCCGTAGTGCAGGGTCCTGCATCCTCCGGTGGCGCGCTCACGCCTGGACAGCCGGCTTGAGGACCTCCTCGCACCAGGTCCGGAAGGTCGTCGGGCTCGCCGTACGGTCGGTGCGCGGCACGCCGGTGTCGAGGCCTGTGTCCTTGGCCGTCATCATGGCGACGAAGCCCTCCACGACCGCGTCCCCGGCGCCGTGGCCGGTGAGTGCGGCGCGGAAGTCGTCGAGCGGCTGCCTCTCGTAGCGGACGGGCCGGGCGAGCACCTCGGACATGATGCGGGCCATGTCGCTCGGCGACAGGTCCTCCGGGCCCAGCACCGGAACCTCGCCCGTCCCCGACCAGGAGCGGTCGAGCAGCAGGCCGGCGGCGGCCGCGGCGATGTCCCGGGTGGCGGCCAGCGGGGCGGCGCGATCGCCGTCGACGATGTCGGTGAACACGCCGGTGTCGCGGATCGGGGCCACCTGCCGCAGCAGGTTCTCCATGAAGGACGGGTTCGCGAGCGCCCGGTAGGCCACGCCCGTGCCGGCGATGAGATCGTCCATGGCCAGCGACGCCGTCACGTGTCCGGCGCGCCCGGCGACGGGAGTGCCGCGGCCGAGCGCCGAGACGCCGACGACACGCCCGACGCCGTGCGCCGCGAACGCCTTGGCCGCGGCGCGGGTGAACCCGGAGTAGACGGCGTCCAGGCTGGGCGCCCGCGGGCCCGAGGACGGGACCACCCAGAAGACGGCGTCCGCGCCGTCGAAGGCCCGGTCGACGACGTCGGCGTCGCCGTGCGAGCCGGGGACGACGTCGACGCGGGCCCGTACCTCCTCGGGGAGTTTCGCGGGGTCGCGCACGATGACGCGCAGCTCCTCGCCGCGCTCGGGGGCCTCGTTCAGCAGCGCATCGAGGACCTGGCTGCCGATATTTCCGGTGGGAGTCGTGAGCACGATCATGTCTCGAGTCTCGGACCCGTTCCCGGGAGCGTCCAATACCCTTCCCGGCAATCAATACCCTGGAGGTATGGATCTCGATCTGCGCAAGCTCCGCTACTTCGTCGCGGTGGCCGAGCACCGCCACTTCGGCCGGGCGGCGCAACAGCTCTACATCGCCCAGCCGGTGCTCAGCCGCCAAATCAGGGCCTTCGAGCAGGAGTTGGAGTGCACCCTGCTCGCACGGACGACCCGCAGCGTCGAGCTGACCGCCGCCGGGCAGCAGCTGTACGCGGAGGCGCAAGGGATTCTCGCGTCCGTCGCGGCGGGAGTGCAGCGCGTTCGCGACGCGGATCGTGGCGTCCAGCGCCTCGTCGTCGCGTTCTCTCCCGGCCTGCATGTGGCGGATGCCATCCGGGAGTTCGCCTCGCGCCACCCGGACGTGGAGACGGACCTCGTACCGGCACGCTGGTGGGAGCAGGACGCGCCAATCCGGGACGGGCGGGCCCAAGTCGGTTACCTGCGACGCCCGTTCGAGGATGCGGGCCTGCACGTCATTCCCATCGGCCGGGAGCCCAGGGTCGCCTGCCTGCCGACGACACACCCCCTGGCGGACCGCGCCGAGCTCACCTCCGCGGATCTGGACGGTGAGCGGGTGCTCGACGCCCCGACGCGGCGGACGTCGTCCCTTGAAGAGAAGTTCGAACTCATCGCCTCCGGTCACGGCATCGCCCTCGTCCCCTTGAGCGTCGCCCGCTCCTACTCACGCCCCGACCTCACCCACATCCCCCTCACGGACGCCCCGCCGATCGACACGTGCCTGGTGGCCCCCGAGGGGCGACGGGACAAGCTGCTGCGCGGTTTCCTGGAGATCGCCACCGCCGTGCTGCGGCAGGCCTGAGCGGTACGCAGGACAGGGAAAGCCTTGGTCAGCCGTGCCAGGCGCGTGGTAGACCGGAGCATCCACCGCGACCGATCCGGAGATCCACATGCGCCGCCTCGCCGTCTTCCTCGCCTCGTCCAGCGGGGTCGACCCGGCCCACACCGAACTGGCCGTCCACGTAGGGGCGGAGCTCGCCCGGCGTGGCATCGGCCTCGTCTACGGCGGTGGCCGCCGAGGCTTGATGGGTGCGATCGCGGACAGCACGCTGAAGGCAGGCGGTGAGGTCATCGGTGTCATGCCGCGCAGCATGGTCGAGCGGGAGTGGGCGCACGAGGGCGTGACCCAACTGCTCATGTGCGAATCGATGCACGAGCGCAAGGCCATCATGGCCGACCAGGCGGACGCCTTCGTCGCCCTGCCCGGCGGACTCGGCACGCTGGAGGAGATCTTCGAGGTGTGGTCCTGGCGCCAACTCGGCTTCCACGCCAAGCCCGTCGGCTTCCTCGACGCCGGGGGCTTCTGGACGCCACTGCTCGACGCCCTGCACGGCATCGCCGACTCCGGCCTCCTCCCGGCCCCCACCCTGGACGACCTCGCCGTCGCCCCCGAACTGCCCGCCCTGCTGGACCTGCTGGAGGAGCGCCTCCGCAACAGCCCGGAGCCCGCGCACGGCGAAGGCCTGCGCTAGCCCGGCCGGCCGGGCGAAGGGGCTCGCGCGTCACCGCGGGGGCGCCGACCTCACTCCGACGCCGGCAGCAGCACCACCCCGTCCTCGTCGGCGTGCAGGATGTCGCCGGGCCGGAACGTGACACCCCCGAAGGTCACCGGCACGTCCACCTCGCCCTTGTCCTCCTTGGCACTTTTGCGCGGCGTCGAGCCGAGGGCCTGTACGCCGACGGACGTGACGCCGACGACGGCCGCGTCCCGGATCGCCCCGCGGATGACGAGACCGGCCCAGCCGTTGTCCCGGGCGCGGGCCGCCATGAGGTCGCCGAGGAGCGCGGTGCGCAGGGAGGCGCCGCCGTCGACGACCACGACCGCTCCGTCGCCGGGTTCGTGGAGCAGGGCGTGCAGCACGGTGTTGTCCTCGTACACGGACACGGTCCTGACCGGCCCCGTGAAGGAGCGGACGGCGCCGTACGAGGTGAACTGGACGTCGCAGACACGGAGTTCGTCGCCGTACTCGTCGTAGAGGTCGGCGGTGGGGGTCGGGATGCGCGTCGCGGACACGGGGCCTCCTGGCGTAGGGACGACGTGCGACCGAGCCCTTCGGGGAGCCCGGCGCCATTGATCCAAGTAACTTAGCGATGCCCCGGCCGGCATCCTCGACCGGATCCAGGGGATCGACTCCCACCGGTAGCCACGCGCCCACTTCCGACCTATTTTTCACCGCTTACCCCTATCTGCCGTAACTGCCTTGATAGGAGCTGCCGGTCGGCGTAGAACGCTGTCATGGCGTAACGGGGGAAGGGCGAGCCCATGGGGGATATGGGCAGGGTCGACCTACGCGGGGAAGTGAACGGGCAGGTCGTCGTCGGGCGGAACAACGTCGTCATCAATGCCGAGCAGGGCGCGTACGTCGCCTACCGGCCCGAGGGTCCACCACAGCTGCGGCTGCGGCACCGCCCCTATCCGGGCGGGTCCGCGCTGCGCGGCCAGGGCGAGGCGCTGGTCGGCCGAGACGGTGAACTCGCCGCGATCGGCGGCTGGTTGGGAGCGGGGAGACGGGTTCAGGTCTTCGGACCGCCCGGCATCGGCAAGAGCGCGCTGCTGCGCCGCTGCGCCGCCGAGCAGCTCGCGCTCGGCCGTCCCGTTCTCCATCTCCACGCCGCCGACAGGACGACGGAGGACCTGCTCCAAGAGATTTTCCAGGCCTGCTACGAGCTTCCCGACGGCCGCCCCTGCGAGGGCTACAAGCCCGAACCCGCCACTCTGCGGGAGCTGTTGGGTGCCGTGCAGGTGGTGCTCGTCGTCGATGACCTCCAGGTCTCCCCCGACGACCTGGGCATGCTGATCGAGGCAACGCCCGGCTGCCGGCTGCTCACGGCCGCCGTGGACCGCATCGAGAGGCCCGAGGCCCGTCCCTTGCGGCTCGACGGGCTGCACGAACAGCACGCGTTCGAGCTGCTGGTACGCGAGGTGGGGTACCACCCCGGCGGGCCCGCGGCCGACGCCGCCCGGCACCTGGTCGCGGCCGTCCACGGGCATCCGCAGACCATCCTGCAGGCAGCCGCCGCGTTCCACGTCGCGCAGGGGCGGAGTGCCCCGGGCCGGGTCGGCGGCGTCCCTCAATGGCCTCCCGGATTCTTCCCCGTCGACGAGACCGCCCTCGCCGTCGGCATCGTGGCCCGGCTGTCGGAGCGGGCGGTCGGGCTGCTGCGGCCGCTGTGCACCCTCGCGCCGCTGCCCGCGTCACCGGTCCTGCTGTCGGCACTCGGGGTGCGCCCCGATCCGGCTGCGCTCGCCGAACTCACCGCGCTGAGGCTTGTCGAGGTCGACGGCGACAACCTCTGTTCCTGTGGCCCGTTCGCCGTCCTGGTCGCCCAGCAGGCCGGGATACTCCCCGCCGCCGCCGAGCTCGCGCCCGCCCTCACCCACTGGCTGCGGACCCGCGCGACCCGGTACGAGGCGTGCGCCGAAGCCGCCGTGATCCGGCGGGTCCTCGGGAATCTGGCCATGGTCGAGGACCACCGGGGCGTGCGGGATCTCGCACGCGCCGCGGCCCCGCTGCTCGCGCTCTCGCTGCACTGGGGCGTATGGGGACAGGTCCTGCGCTACGGCAGGGCGGCGGCCCAGTTCCTGGGTGCCGCGGCGGACGAGTCGTACTTCGCTCACGAGGTGCACGTACGGGTTGTCGCACTGAGCACGGCCTCGTCGGGGCTCGTCGGTGGCGGCGGGGGGATGGGGTACGCGGCGGCGCAGGCGGGTGGCGGGAGTGGTGGCGCAGGCGGGGGAATACCGGGGCCTGGACAGGGCAGCACGTCCGTCCCCAGTGGCCCGTCCGGCGCCGGCAGTCCGCTCGGCAGCGGTGTGGGGCCTCCCCGGCCACGGGGGTCGGGGATCCACCGGGCACGCCAATCCGTGCACCATGCCGTCTCGTCGCACCCCGCAGCGGTCGGCGCCGGTGGCGTCCTGGCGGCAGCGGGCGTGGCGGTCGGGGTGGCGGCCCTGACCGGCGGCGGCACCCCGGTGGTGGTGAACGGCACCCCGAGCATCACCTCGCCCCTGACGCAGCTCTCGCCCACGAGCCCCATCGACTCACCCACGAGCCAGAGCCCGTCGCAGCAGTCGTCACCCGTGTCCACCGCTCCCACCGGTCCGCGCGCCGCCACGCCCTCTCCGGGCCCGGGAATCTGTCCGGCGGTCGGTCTCCCCGCACGGGACTTCGGCGCCGTCAAGGTCGGCGACACGAAGACGGAGACCGTCCACTTCACCTCGTGGCTCAAGTGCGACGACGAGCAGGCACTGAAGGCCGGCGATCCCGCCAACTGGCAAACCGCCCTGACCTCGTGCCCACCCGCGGCTGGCTCGCACGACTGCGTCTTCCAGGTCACCTTCGCACCCAAGAAGCCCGGCCCGTACAAGGCGCTGGTCACCATGCCCGACGACGCGGGGCAGCCGGACGTATCCATGTCGGTCACCGGGACGGCCGTTACCGTTCCCACAGGACCGACCGGACCGACCGGCCCCACCGACCCTCCCGGCCCGACCGATCCACTCACCCCCTCCCCCTCACCCGCGCCCTTCGAGCCCGAATCGGGCATCGACTGAGGAGACCTCATGCCCAACACACCAGGCGGCGACCACTACGAGATCCGGACCGAAGGCGGTGTCTCCGGCCAGGTCGTCGTCGGCCGCGACAACACCGTCTCCCGGGTGGAGGGGCCCGGCGCGCCGACCGCCGTGACCGAGCAGCAACTGGCCGAGCTGCGCGCCGAGTTCACCCGCGTCCGCGCATTGCTTCCGGCCGACGCCCCGGACCGCGCCGGTGAACTCCTCGACGAGCTGGAGGAGTCCGCGACCGCGCCGGAACCCGACCTCTCCACCATGGAGTACGTACGCCGCTGGTTCTCCCGCCACCTCCCCGCGCTCGCGGGCGCCGTCACCAGCCTCGTCATCCACCCGGTCGTCGGGCAGCTGGTGGCGGCGGCCGGTGGCACCCTCGCCGAGGAGTTCCGCCAACGCTTCGGCGGCGAAGGCAACGCGTAACCGGTCCGCACGACGTGCACCCCGCCGTGCACCCCGACGTGCACGGCGCCGACGGGTCCGCCGCGTGGCCGCCGCGCCCGTCGACTAACGTGCGATCGATGACCACCCCATCGACGCACGCCATCGGCCCCGACTTCAACACCCCCATCGAGAAGCGGTACTTCGAGGACTACGTCCCCGGATCGACGTACACCTACGGCAGCATCACCGTCACCGAGCAGGCCATCCTCCGCTTCGCCGGGGAGTTCGACACGCAGGACATCCACACCGATCCCGAGGCCGCCGCCACCGGCCCCTTCGGCGGGCTCATCGCGAGCGGCTGGCACACCGCCTCGGTGATGATGCGCCTGTACGCCGACCACTACGTCAGCAAGGTCGCGAGCCTGGCCTCCCCCGGCATCGACGAACTGCGCTGGCCGCGCCCGGTCCGCCCCGGTGACAGCCTCTCGATCCGTACCACGGTCCGCTCGGCCCGCCCCTCACGCAGCAAGCCCGACCGGGGCCTCGTCCACACCGACGTCGAGGTCCTCGACCAGCACGGCGAGACCGTACTGACCCTCACCGCCATGAATCTGCTGCTCCGCCGCGACCAGCAATGATCCGGTGACGGCGGCAGAGGCCCTGTGGCGATCACCGTCAATCACCTGATAAGCAATGATTGTGACGTTACGTCAGGTGCAGACGCGAACGGGTGGTGCGGCGGCGGCCGTCACCACACTTGCCTTACTGATGACGGCGTGCGGGGACAGCGGTTCGGACGATTCCGGCGGCGGCCAGGACTCCCAAGTCACCGTCGCCGCCCTGCCGTTGACGGACTCGGCCGCGCTGTACATCGCCCGCGACCGAGGGTTGTTCAAGAAGGAGGGGCTGGATGTCCGCATCCAGCCCGTTCAGCAGAGCATCCAGGCACTGCCGGCACTGTCCAAGGGGCAGGTCGACGTGATCGCGAGCGCGAACTACGTGACCTTCCTGCAGGCCCAGGAGAAGGGCACGCTCGACGTGCGCATCCTCGCGGAGGGCGTGCGGACGGCGCCGCACATGATGGATGTCCTGGTGCCGAAGGACTCCCCCATCAAGAACGCGGACGACCTCAAGGGCAAGAAGGTCGCCGTCAATATCCTCAACAACATCCAGACGCTGACGCTCGACGCGATCCTGGAGAAGCAGGGCGCCGGGAAGCCGGCGTACCGGCAGATCGCGTTCCCGCAGATGGGCGCCGCCCTGGAGAAGGGCCAGGTCGACGCGGTGCATGTCGTCGAGCCCTTCGACAGCGCGATCCAGAGCGACCTCAAGGCCAAGGTCCTCATCGACGGCGCCGCGAGCCCCGTCGAGTCGCTTCCCATCAGCGGATACGTCACCACCGCCCGGTACGCGAAGCAGAACCCGGACACCGCCGCCAAGTTCAAGCGCGCCATCGAGGCCGCCTCGAAGATCGCCGACGAGGATCCCTCCGCCGTCCGCAAGGTGGTGCCCACGTACAGCAAGGTCAAGGCCGCGCAGGCCAAGTCGATGGGGCTGCCCGCGTATCCGTCGAAGACCGATGCGGATCAGCTCCGCCGACTCACCGAACTCATGCGGAAACAGGGGCTGTTGAAGAAGGCCGTCGACCCGTCAACGCTCGTCGTCAAGTGAACGGGCGCGGCCGCCGGGACGCCGGGCTCGGCATCCTCGGCGTGCTGCTGGCCTTCGGCGTCTGCGAGGCGGTGTCGCGCGCCGGGATCGTGCGGCGCGAGTATCTGCCGCCCGCGTCCGACATCCTGGCCCGCTCCGTTGAGCTGGCGGGCGACTCGGTGTTCCTCGACGGGGTCGCCGCCACGCTGCGCGCCTGGGTGCTCGGGCTCGCGCTCGCGTGTGCGATCGCCGTGCCGGCGGGGCTTCTGCTCGGGAGCGTGCCGGTGGTCGACGCCGCGGTGCGCGCGATCGTGGAGTTCCTGCGGCCGCTGCCGTCCGTCGCGCTGATCCCGCTGGTGTCACTGCTGCTCGGCTCCGGCACGGAGACGGAGGTCGCGCTCGTCACGTACGCCTCGGTGTGGCCGATCCTGTTCAACACGATGTACGGCCTCGGGGAGAGCGAGCCGCTGGCCAAGGACACGCTGCGCGCCTTCGGCTTCGGCCGGGGCGCGGTGCTGCTGCGCGTCGAACTGGTCGGCGCGGCGCCGTTCATCGCCGCCGGCATCCGCATCTCGGCGGCCGTCGCGCTCGTCGTGGCCGTCGCCACGGAGTTGCTGTCCGGGTTCGGCGAGGGCCTCGGCATCTTCATCGCGCAGGCCCAACAGGCCACGGACGGCAACCGCGACGTGCTCGCGGGCGTGGTGTGGGCGGGCGTGCTCGGCCTGCTGATCAATGGCGTACTGGTGTGGGGCGAGCGGCGGTTGTTCCCGTGGACGCCCGAACGGCGGGCGGTGCGCGCGTGACGGGGACGGTGCAGGCGCCAACTCGCCGATCAGGTGGATCAGTTGTCCGGACCGGGACCTTGTTGCGCTGGCCCGTCCTGGTGCTCGCCGTCGCGCTCTGGGAGGTGGCGGCCCGCGCGCACGGCAGTGTCTTCTTCCCGCCCCCGTCGCGCATCGCGCACCACGCGTACGAGCTGTGGTTCTCCGGACCGGTCCGCCATGTGTTCCTGACCGACGCCGCGTTCGACACCATCGGCCCGAGCCTCGGCCGGATGGCGGCCGGTTTCCTGCTCGCGGCCGTGGCCGGGGTCGTGCTCGGGGTGGCGATCGGCCGCTCCCGGCGGGTGTACGCCCTGTGCGATCCGGTGCTGCAGTTCGCGCGGGCCGTGCCGCCGCCCGCGCTGGTCCCGGTCTTCGTCGTGGTCCTCGACTTCGGTACGCCGATGCAGATCACGTCGATCGTGTTCAGCGCCGTCTGGCCGGTGCTCGTGAACACCGCGGAGGGCGCCCGCAACACCGATCCGCTGCGCCTCGAGGTCGCCGCCGCGCTGCGGCTCACGACGGCCGAGCGGCTCTGGTACGTCATCGTGCCGTCCGCGCTGCCCCGGATCTTCGCCGGACTGCGGCTCAGCCTGTCCCTCGCCCTGATCCTCATGGTCTTCTCCGAGCTGCTGCCGGGCACCGAGAACGGTATCGGCTTCATCCTCACCGACGCCCAGTCGCGCTCGGACCTGCTCACCGTGTGGGCGGCCCTGGCGCTGCTCGGCGTCCTCGGCTATCTGCTCAACACCGGCCTGCTGGCCATCGAGAAACGCGTGCTCGGCACGGAGAGGACGGCATGACGACGACGGACGAGGCCACCCACGGAACGCCAACCACGGTGCTGGACGCGGTCGTCGGGCTGCTGCGCGCCACCGGCATGACCACGGTCTTCGGCAACCCGGGCTCCACGGAGCTGCGCATGTTCCGCGACTGGCCCGACGACTTCCGCTACGTCCTGGGCCTACAGGAGTCCACGGCCGTGGGCATGGCGGCGGGGCACAGCCTGGGCACGGGACGCGCCGCGTTCGTCAGTCTGCACTCGGCGGGCGGCGTCGGGAACGCGCTCGGCGCCGTCTTCAACGCCTACCGCGACCGGGTGCCACTGGTGATCGTCGCCGGGCAGCAGGCGCGCTCGCTGATCCAGCTTCGACCCTTCCTCGGGGTCGACGAACCGGCCCAATTCCCGCGCCCCTACGTAAAGTTCTCCCGCCAGCCCGAGCGCGCCGAGGACGTCCCGGCCGTCCTCGCGGAGGCCCACCGCGTGGCGATGACCCATCCGCGCGGTCCGGTGTTCGTGTCCGTGCCGGAGGACGACTGGGACCGGGCGGCGGCTCAGCCGGTCGAACCCCGGGCGGTGCACACGGACTTCACGGCGAGCCCCGACGCGCTCGCCGCGCTCGCCGCCCGCCTCGACAGCTGCGCCCGCCCCGCGCTGGTCATCGGCCCGGGAGTGGACGACGAGGCGGCGCTGCCCGAAGCACTCGCGCTGGCGGAGCGGATCCGGGCGGGCGTCTGGATCAGCCCGCTGTCCGGCCGCTCCGGATTCCCCGAGTCGCATCCACTCTTCCAGGGCTTCCTGCCGCCGGTGGCAGGCCAGTTGGCCGCGCGCCTCGCACCGTACGACGTGGTGGTGGCGCTCGGGACGCCGGTGTTCACGTACCACGTGGTGGACGACAGCCCACCGCTCGCGCCCGGCACCGAACTCTTCCACCTGGACTGCGACCCGGCCCAGGCGACATGGCTTCCTACGGGCACGAGCCTGGTCACGACCCTGCGCCCGGCACTGACCCAACTCGCGGCGCTCGTGGGCGAGTCGGACCGCGAGCCGCCTCCGCCGCGCGTCCGTCCGCACCCGGTGAGCGTCGCGGACAGCAGCCACCTCACACCCGAACTGGTCCTCGACGAGCTGTACCGGCGCCTGCCCCGCGACCGCGTGCTCGTCGAGGAGGCCCCCAGTCATCGCGACGCACTCCACGCCCGCGTCCCGGTCGACCGCTCCGGCGGCTTTCTCACCACGGGCAGCGGAGCCCTCGGCTGGGGGTTGCCGCTGGCCGTCGGCCGGGCGCTCGCGGACCACCGGCGCGTGGTGTGCGTACTGGGCGACGGTTCGGCGATGTACTCGGTACAGGCGCTGTGGACGGCGGCCAAACACCGGGCACCGGTCTCGTTCATCGTCCTCGACAACGGCGGCTACGGAGCGGTGCGCGCGCTCGGCCGCCGGATCGGCATCGATCCCGCACCCGGGACGGACATCGGCGGCATCGAATTCGCGGCGCTCGCCGCCTCGTTCGGCTGCGCGGCCCACTACGCGGACCGTCCGGAGGACCTCGGCAAGGCCCTCGACCGCGCGGTGACACACCTCGGCGACGAGGACGGCCCCCACCTGCTGCACCTCAAGGTCGCCGGCACCGAGGGCACGCTCTACGAACCATGGGCCCGGTGAGGGCCCGGCATGCTCCGCCTCACCGCCATCAGCCAGTCCTACGGCTCCCACCGCGTCCTGCACGATGTGTCCCTGACCGTGCCGGACGGTCAACTCCTGTGTGTCGTGGGCCCGTCGGGCTGCGGCAAGTCGACGCTGCTGCGCACGATCGCGGGGCTGCTCCCCGTACAGGAGGGCACGATCACCGTCGACGGCACACCGGTCGCCGGGGTGCCCGACCGCCTCGCGGTCGTGTTCCAGGACTACGGCCGCTCCCTGCTGCCCTGGCTCACGGTCCGCGACAACGTGGCGCTGCCGCTGCGCCGCCAGGGCCTGCGCCGCACCGAACGGCGGGCCGCGGCCGACCGCATCCTGGCACGTGTCGGCCTCGAATCCTCGGCCCGCCGCCACCCCTGGCAGCTCTCCGGCGGCATGCAGCAACGGGTCGCGATCGCCCGCGCGCTGGTGGTCCGCCCGTCGCTGCTCCTCATGGACGAGCCCTTCGGCTCCCTCGACGCGCAGACCCGCGAGGACCTGGAGGACCTGCTGCTCGACGTCCACCGCACGGACGGCGCCACGATCGTGTTCGTCACGCACGACATCGACGAGAGTGTCTACGTCGGCGACCGCGTGGTCGCCCTCTCGCCCGCCCCGGACTCCGGCGTCGCCCTCGACCTGCGGGTCCAACTCCCCGTGGAACGCGACCAGATCGCGACACGGGGCCTGCCGGAGTTCGTGAAGCTGCGGGCGGAGGTGGGTCGGACGGTGCGGGCGCCGAAGCTCAGCTGAAGGGGACGGCGTCGGCGGGGTGCCCGCGCCCCAATGTCAGCCGATCCCGCCGAGTACCTCGGCCACGAGGCGGCGGGCGTACGCGGCGTCGATTCCGTCCGGGCGGAAGAGGATCCGGTACATGAGGGGCGCGACGACGCGATCCATGACCGTCTCGACATCGGGTGTCGTCTCCCCGCGCCCCTTCGCGCGGGCGAGGACGACGTCGATCTGTTCGGCGGCGTAGGCGGAGCACTGGCCGGCGTTGCTGCCGTCCGGGTCGCCGAGCAGGGCGTCGCGAATGTAGGCGCGTCCGGCGGGCGAGGCCATCTCGTCGAGGAACTGCTCGGCCCATACGGTCAGGTCGGAGTCGAGGGTGCCGTGGTCCTTCGGCTCCGTCTCGGGCCGCAGGCGTTCGACCGCCACGTCGGACAGCAGCGCCTGAAGGTCGCCCCAGCGCCGGTAGATCGTCGACGGTGTCACGCCCGCACGCTGGGCGACCATCGGCACCGTCACCGCGTCCCGGCCCACCTCGGCGGCGAGTTCGCGGACGGCCTCGTGCACCGCCGCCTGGACCCGGGCGCTGCGCCCACCGGGACGTGCCATCTGCCTGCTCATGGGACCCATGCTAAAGCGAAAACATTGCGTCTAGGAGTCCGGGGCTCACTCATCCAAGGGTCTGCGGCTTCCTCATCCAGGGGTCTGCGGCTTCCTCATCACGCCGCCTGCGCGAGCGCACGAGCGGGCCGGGTCTGCTCGTAGGCGTGTCCGACCCGCAGGAGAGTGCGTTCGCCGAGGGGGCGGCCGAGCAGCTGCATGCCGATGGGCAGTCCGGCCGTGTCGTGGCCGACCGGTACGGACAGGGACGGTATCCCGGTGATGTTGGCCGGGGACGACAGGCGTACGTAGGCGTCGGAGACCGCCTCCACCGTGCCGTCGGCCCAGGTGATCGTCTCCTGGGAGGCCTCGACGGCGGTCGCCGGGACGGCGGGGGCGGCGACCACGTCGACCTGCCGCAGCACGCGGGCCCACTCCTCCCGCATCAGCGCCCGGGAGCGCTGGGCGCGCAGGTAGTCCCCGGCGGGCATCAGCTCACCGGCTTCGAGGAGGGTGCGGACGTCCGCCTGGTAGAGCTCGGGGACCGTACGCAGGGTGCCCTCGTGGTACGCGGTCGCCTCGGGGACCATCAGCCCCCACTGCGTGGCCTGTACGTACCGGGCCATCGGGATGTCGATCTCGACGAGTCTGGCGCCGAGGTCCGCCAACTGTCCGATGGCGCGCCGGACTTCGGCCTCCACCTCGGGCTGGACGTGGTCGAAGTAGTAGGTGCGCGGCACCCCGACGCGCAGCCCCGCGAGGCTCGCGCCCGGCCCCGGCCGGTAGTCCGTGGACGGGGCACTGAGCGAGGCCGGGTCGTCCGGGTCGTGCCCGACCAGCGCGCCCAGGACATGCGCCGCGTCCTCGACGGTACGGGCGATCGGCCCTACGTGGTCCAGCGACCAGGACAGGGAGGTGACACCACGGCGGGGGACGAGGCCGTAGGTCGGCTTCAGGCCGACGACACCGTTGAGCGCGGCGGGCACGCGGATCGAACCGCCCGTGTCGGTACCCAGCGCGTAGGTCGCCATGCCGGAGGCGACGGCGACGGCGGATCCGCCGCTGGAACCCCCGGCGACCCGACCGCGATCCCAGGCGTTGCTGGTCTGCGGGGTGGTCAGGCCGTAGGCGAACTCGTGCGTGTGCGTCTTGCCCAGCAGTACGGCGCCGGCCTCCGCCAGGCGGGCGGCGACCGCACTGTCGGTCCGCGCACGATGTCCGTCGCGCACCCGGGAGCTGGCCGTTGTCGCCACGCCCGCGACGTCGATCAGGTCCTTGAGCCCCATGGGGACTCCGTGCAGCGCGCCTCGATGCCGGCCGGCCGACAGGTCGCGCTCGGCGTCGCGTGCCGCCTCGCGAGCCCGTTCGGCAGTGACGGTGACGTAGGCACCGAGGTCCGGCTCCACCTGCGCGATGCGGCTCAGGACCGAGTCCACCAATTCGACGGGGGACAACTGCCGCTCCCCGATCGCCTCGGCGGCCCGACTCAGGGACATCTCATACGGCTGCAACGGGCTTCTCCTGTTCCGAGTGCTCCGAGGTTTCCTGTCGTTCCGCGCGGTAGGCGAGGGCGGGCGGGGTGTCCCCGAATTCCAGCTCCCACAGGACCGCGACGACGGAGCGGATGTGGTCGGCGGTGGCCGCGACGGCGGCCTGCCGGTCGACATCGGACATGGACGGTTCCTCCTAGCTCCACAAACGCTAATCGTTTGCGTTAGTGGACCGTAGCCCCTAAGATCCACTAAAGCAAACACGTTGCTTTTAGCGTTGAGCGCCACCTCGAAGGACGGACCCTCATGGCCACCACTCCCGCGACCACCACCCCTTCCTGGACCGTCGGTGACATCACCGTCCACCGCATCGACGAGACACCTCTTCCGCCCGCCACGGGACCGTGGCTGCTGCCCGACGCCACACCGGACCTCGTCGCCCAACAGGACTGGCTGCGGCCCGACTTCGCCGACGCCGAGGGCACCCTCCGTATCGACAGCCACACCTTCGCCTTCACCGTCGGCGGACTGCGCGTCCTCGTCGACACCGGTATCGGCAACGGCAAGGAACGGGCCAACCCCGCCTGGCGCGACCTGAACACCGATTACCTGCGCACACTCACCGCCGCCGGATTCCCCCCGGACTCGGTCGACCTGGTGATCCTCACTCACCTGCACGCCGACCACGTCGGCTGGAACACCCGCATGGTGAACGGCGATTGGGTCCCCACCTTCCCCCGCGCCCGCTACCTGACCTCCCGCACGGAGCGGGAGTTCTGGGCCGCGTACGAGATGGACGAGGCGCGCGAGCAGATGTTCCGGGACTCCGTGCTCCCGGTGGAGGAGGCGGGCCTGCTCGACCTCGTCGACGTCCCCGCCGAGGGGCTCACCGTCGCCCCCGGCCTGCGCCTGCTCCCCACGCCGGGACACACCCCCGGCCACGTGGCCGTCGAGCTCACCGGCCACGGCGGTACGGCGGTCATCACCGGCGACTGCGTCCACCACCCCGTACAGCTCGCCCACCCCGCCATCGGCGCCTGCGTCGACATCGACCCGCACCGGTCCGAGACCTCGCGCCGCGCGCTGCTCGACTCGCTCGCGGGCACGGACACGCTCGTCCTGGGCACCCACTTCGCCCCGCCCACGGCGGGCCACGTCGTCACCCACGACGGCACCTACCGGCTCTCCCCCGTCCCGGCCGACGCACAGCGGCCCTCGCACTGACAGTCGTCGCCCACTTCCCCCGCGGGCGCTCGGAGGGTCGAATGAGGAATTGATCTCGAACGAGGAACCAACCCGGTGGAGGCAGACTCATGACGGACACACGGAATCGGCTGCGCGAGATCCTGCGCGAGCGGTCGGCTGTGCTGGCGCCCGGTGTGTACGACGGGTTGTCGGCGTCGCTGACCGCGGGCGCCGGATTCCGCGCGGCCTATATGTCGGGGGCGGCCGTGGCCGCCGCGAACGGGCTGCCGGACATCGGGCTCGCCACGCAGACCGAGATGGTGCGTCAGGCCGGGCTGCTCGCAGGGGTGTTGGACATCCCGCTGATCGCCGACGCGGACACCGGGTTCGGCGACTTCACGCACACGTACCGAACCGTCCAGCTCTACGAGAGCGCGGGCGTCGCCGCGATCCAGCTGGAGGACCAGGAGTTCCCCAAGCGCTGCGGGCATCTCGACGCCAAGCGCGTAGTGGACGCCGGGGAGTTCGCCGCGAAGATCGAGGCGGCGGCCGAGGCGCGCCGCGACCCCGGCACCGTCCTCATCGCCCGCACCGACTGCCGCGCCACGCACGGCTTCGACGAGGCCGTGCGCCGGGTCAACCGGTACGTGGAGGCGGGCGCGGACATGGTGTTCGTCGAGGCGCCGCAGACGATGGAGGAGGTGCGGCGGGTGCCGTCCGAGGTCGCCGCGCCCGCGCTCTTCAACCTCGTCCCCGGCGGCAAGACACCCGACGCGGGGCTCGATGTGCTGCGCGAGGCCGGATACGCGCTGGCCATCATGCCCCTCCTCAACGTCGGCAGCGCCGCGGCCGCGATGCGCGACGCGCTCGCCCGCGCGGCGTCCGGCGACCTCGACACTGCCGGGCAGCTGCCGGTGCGCGGGCTGTTCGAGTCCGTCGGGCTCGGTTTCTGGGAGGACCTGCGGGGCCGGTACGAGAAGGGGGCCGGCCCCAGCGACTGACGGGCCGGGCTCAGCCCACCGGCCGGGCGGCGGTCAGCCCACCGGTCGGGCGGCGGCGGCCACGCCACCCGGCGCAAGCCGCTCCCGGATGCCGTCGAAGTGCGTACGCATCGCCGCCGCCGCGCGGGGCCCGTCCCCCGCGGCCAGGGCCTCGACGATCGCCTTGTGGTGGGCGGCCGTGATGGCACCCACCTGGTGGCTGTCGCCGACGTCGTCGCGGACCTGGTCCATGGCCGCCCAGAACGCGTCGAGCACCTCGCTGAGCAGGTAGTTGTCGAGGGAGCGGTAGAGCGCCACATGGAAGGCGCGATCCGTGGCCCGTGCGACGCGCCCCGACTCCGCCTCCTTCTCCATGTCCGCGACGATCCCGCGCAGCGCAGCCAGGTCCTCCTCGGGCACGGACACCGCCACGCTCTCGATCAGTCCCGCCTCCAACGCCTCGCGCACCCGCATGAGTTCGTACAGACTCGGCTCCCCGTTGCGGTGCCGCACGGCCGCACGGAAGGCGAGGCCCTTCACGAAGGGGTCGAGGGAGAGCGAGCCCACGAAGGTGCCGGAGCCGCGCCGGATCTCGATGACCTGCAAGGCCTGCAGCGCCTTGAGCGCTTCGCGCAGCGAGACCCGGCTGACGTCGAAGAGCTCCGCCAGCTCGCCCTCGGGCGGCAGCGGGCTGCCGGGCGCGAGACCGCGCTCCAGGATCAGCTGCTTGATGCTCTCCTGCACGTCCGCGGTCAGCGTGGTGCGGGCCACCGACGACTCCTTCCGATCGGCCGGGCGTGATGTGACGACCCGGTGTTGCTTACCGGCGTAATTCCCGGTGTGACTCACGACGCTCTTGACCTGTGGCGCCCAGCTGAGTCTATGGTGACGCCTGACGTAAGACATCTTACGTCTTACCTCGTGGCCGATCATGCGCCACGCCTCCGCAGCAGCACTGGAGCAACCGCAATGCCTCTCACCAGCCCTCTTCGCGGGGTCGTCCCGCCCGTCTGCACGCCGCTCGACGCACAGGGCGACGTCGACAGCGCTTCTCTGTCCCGGCTCGTCGAGCACCTCGTCGACGGCGGCGTGCACGGCCTGTTCGCGCTGGGCTCGACGAGCGAGGTCGCCTACCTCACCGACGCGCAGCGCGCCACGGTCCTGGAAACGGTGGTGTCCGCCGCCGCGGGCCGAGTGCCGGTGCTCGCCGGTGTCATCGACACCACCACGCCGCGCGTCCTCGACCACGCCGCGAAGGCCGCGGAGCTGGGCGCCGACGGGCTCGTGGCCACCGCACCGTTCTACACGCGCACGCACCCGCTGGAGATCGCCCGGCACTTCCGGCGCATCCGCGCGCGCGTCGACCTGCCGTTGTTCGCGTACGACCTGCCGGTGTCGGTGCACAGCAAGCTGTCCGCCGCGCTACTGCGGGAGTTGGCGCAGGACGGCACGCTCGCGGGCGTCAAGGACAGCAGTGGCGACGAGGGCGGGCTGCGGCGTCTGATCGTCGAGCTGGGCGGCAGGCACGGCAGGGAGACCGGCCCCGCGCCCGACTTCAGCATCCTCACCGGCTCCGAACTCACCGTGGACGCGGCCCTGTTGGCGGGGGTGGACGGTGTCGTACCGGGTATCGGGAACGTGGATCCCGCCGCGTACGTACGTCTCTACGAGGCCGCCCGCGCCGGTGACTGGGATCTTGCGGCGAAGGAGCAGGAGCGGCTCGTCGAGCTCTTCGGCATCGTCGATGTCGGTCCCGAGGGGGACATGGGGCGCAGCTCGTCGGCGCTCGGATCCTTCAAGGGCGCCCTGCGCCTGCTCGGTGTCATCGACAACGGCGACACCGCGTTCCCGCAGATCCAGCTGGGCGAGGCGGCCGTCGAGAGCATCGCCGCCCGCCTGCGGGCCGCCGGGCTCGCGCCGGTCCGATGACCACAGGCCCCCTTCCCGTGTCCGGTCCGATGAGCAGCGGGCCCCTTGGCGCGTCCGGTCCGATGAGCACCGGGCCCCTTCCCGTGTCCGGTCCCGTCATCGGGCTCGACCTCGGTGGCACGAAGATCGACGCCGCCCTGGTGGCCCCGGACGGGTCTGTACTCGACCGGCACACCCGCCCAACACCCGCCACTGAGGGGCCCGTTGCCGTCCTCGACGCCCTCGCCGAGGCGGCACGGTCCGTCGACCACGGCGCGCGGGCCGTCGGTATCGCCGCGGCCGGTGTGATCAACCCTCGTACGGGCATGGTGACCGCCTCGACCGACACGATCCGCGGGTGGGCGGGCACCGCGCTCGGCGCCGGCCTCGCGGACCGCACCGGCCTCCCGGTCGCCTGCGACAACGACGTACGCGCCACGGCCGGACCCGAACTCGCCGCGCTCGACGGCGACGCCACGCTGTTGTTCGTCGCCGTCGGTACGGGAGTCGGGGGCGCCGTCGCCGCGGGCGGGCGGATGCTGCACGGGGCCGCGGGCGTCGCCGGCCACCTCGGACACCTGCCGAGCCCCGAGGCCGCGGGGCTCCCGTGCACCTGCGGCGCGAGCGGACACCTGGAGGCCGTCGCCTCGGGGCCCGGCATCACGGCCCTGTACGAGCGGCTCACCGGGCGGCCCGTCGACCGCCTGCAGACGGTCGCCGAGCGCGCGGCGGCCGGGGACGACGACGCGCTCCGTGCCATCACGATCGGCGCGACGGCGACCGGGCGCGCCCTAGGTGGACTCGCCAACGCGCTCGGCCCCGACCGTGTCGTGGTCGCGGGCGGCGTACCACGGATCGGTCCGCTGTACCGGGACGCGCTGGACCGCGCGTTCACGGGTGAACTCCTGCCGCTACTAAGCCACTTGAGGCCGCAGGCACCGAGAGGCGGCGCGGACGCGGCCGTACTCGGCGCCGCCGCACTCACCGCGACCGCTCCCCTCCACCACCCCCACGACCAGAAGCAGAATCTCTGATGAATACCGGCATTCCCTCCCCCGCCGCCCTCGCCGAAGCCCTCGCCGGCCGGCTGATCGTGTCCTGCCAGGCCCCGCCCGGCGATCCGATGCGCGAGACCTCCACCCTCGTCCGTCTCGCACGGTCTGCCGCCGCAGGCGGCGCCGCCGCCGTCCGCGCCAACGAACCCGAGGTGGTGGCCGCGATCCGCGCCGCCGTCGGCCTGCCCCTGATCGGCCTCTGGAAGGACGGCGACACCGGCGTCTACATCACGCCGACCGTCCGGCACGCCGTGGCGATCGCCGAGGCCGGCGCCGACGTCGTCGCGATCGACGCCACCGACCGACCGCGCCCCGACGGCAGCACCTTCGCCGCGGCGGCCGAGGCCGTGCACGCGGCGGGCGCCCTGGTGATGGCCGACGTCGCGACGTTCGACGAAGGTGTCACCGCGGCGGCCGAGGGCGCCGACCTGGTGTCCACCACGCTCTCCGGCTACGTCCCCGGTACCCCGAAGCAGGCAGGGCCGGACCTCGACCTCGTCGCCGCGCTCGCCACGGCCCTCGACGTGCCCGTGGTCGCCGAGGGCCGCATCCGCACCCCGCAGGAGGCCGCGCAGGCCCTCGCGCGCGGCGCCCACAGTGTCGTGGTCGGCACAGCCATCACCGCCCCCACGGCCCTGACCGGCCAATTCGTCGCAGGACTCACCCAGCGCTGACACGCCACCGCCCGCGGCCCGTGCTCAATGCCGAGGCGGTCCGACATTCTGGAGACACCGTGCGCCATACAACCCACGACACACGTCCCTGGTACCGCGAGGTGACCGGTACCCAGTGGAAGTCGTTCTTCGCCGCCTGGGTCGGCTATGTCCTGGACGGCTTCGACTTCGTCCTGATCACCCTCGTCCTCACGGAGATCAGTGACGACTTCGGGCTCAGCACGGTGGAGGGCGCCAGTCTGGTGTCCGCCGCGTTCATCACCCGGTGGATCGGCGGCGCGGTGCTCGGCGCCCTCGGCGACCGCTACGGCCGCAAGCTGTCGATGGTGGTGAGCATCCTCCTCTACTCCCTCGGCACCTTCGCCTGCGGTTTCGCCTGGGACTACACCAGCCTGTTCGTCGCCCGGCTCGCCATCGGCATGGGGATGGCGGGCGAGTACAGCGCCAGTGCGACGTACGCGATGGAGAGCTGGCCGGCGCGCCTGCGCAACCGGGCGAGCGGGTTCCTGATCTCCGGGTTCTCGGTCGGTTCCGTCCTTGCGGCCGAGGTGTACAAGTGGGTGGTGCCGTCGCTGGGTTGGCGGTGGATGTTCTACCTCGGGATCATCCCGATCGTGGTCGCCCTGTGGCTGCGCCGGTCGCTGCCGGAGGCCGCCGAGTGGAGCGAGACGGTCGAGCAGCGGGCGACGAAGCCCAACCCCTTCCGGCCGCTCTTCGCGACGACGGCCCGCGCGACGGCCAACACCGTCCTGACCGTCGCCGCGACGGTCTCCCTCTTCGCTGTCTTCACCCCCATCGGGGCGGGGTACGTGCCCGTGCTCTCCGTCGTCGCGGGCGTCGGCCTCATCGCGCTCGCCGCGCAGCTGGGCGGGCGCCGCAACTGGACGCTGTACGTGGCGATGACCGTGACGGTGTTCTTCGCGTTCCTCTACACCTGGCCCATCCAGGCGCTCCTTCCGACGTACCTCAAGTCGGATCTCGGCTACTCCCCCGACCAGGTCAGCAACGCGATGTTCTTCGCAGGCTTCGGCACGATGGCGGGCTGCTGGCTGGCCGGGTTCGTCGGTGACTGGATCGGCACGAAGAAGGCGTACGCGCTCACGCTCATCGCGTCGATGGTGTTTGTCTTCCCGGTCTTCGCGGTCAAGGACAATCTGCTCCTGCTGGGCGCGCTCCTGTTCGTCCTGCAGGGGCTCAGCTTCGGCATCTCCGGGCTGCTGCCGCGCTACATCGGCGGCCACTTCCCCACCGAGAACCGGGCGGCCGCGCTCGGCTTCACGTACAACGTGGGTGCGCTCGGTGGCGCCGTGGCCCCGGTCCTGGGCGCGTCACTGGCCGACGGAATGCCGCTGGGCCGGGCCCTCGCTGTCCTCACCTTCGCGGGCACCATCATCGTCGTCGTCCTGGTCGGCCTCGACGTCCCGGCCCGCCTGAACCGCCTGACCGACCCGGACGCGGCACACGACCACCTGGCGGCCGACCTGCCGACGCCTGTGGCCGACACCCCGCAGCCGAACGGGGCAGGCAAGCTCTGACGGACCGGGTGCGCCGCCCCGTCACCACCAGGCGCGGCGCACCCGCAGGCTCCCGGTCGGGCGACCTTCACGGCGGGGATCGTGAGGGCGAGCGCCATCAAGAGCGTGTGTCCGGGCCCACCGATGGACGGAGCCACGCGCCCCGGACACCCCTACGAGGCGGTCCGGTAGCATCGCCGGCATGTCTGCTGCCTCGTGCGCGGCCGCTTGCGCCGCGGTGACGAGGACGCTCCGCTAGCGGCGGGCGTTCCTCTCACTTCTGTCTTCGGCTGAACGCCCTGTCGCTCCTCGGTTGGACCGGAGCGGCGCGTTTGTGCTGCTCGGAATCGTTTCTGGGCAACGGAGCACTCTGTGTTTTCAGGCAATTCCTCTTCCCGCGGGGGCAGTTCGTCCCCGGTGCGTGCGTGGCTGGTGCTGTGCTGCATGGCCATGCTGCAGTTCTTCATCGCGGTCGACGTCACCGTGGTCAATGTCGCCCTGCCCTCGATCGGCGCCGACTTCGGCGTCGACGGGCACACTCTGACCTGGGTCGTGGTCGGGTACACGATCACCGGCGGCGGTCTGCTGATGCTGGGCGGCCGACTGGGCGACGTGCTGGGCAGGCGCCACGTCCTGCTGCTCGGCACCGCGCTGTTCGGCGCCGCGTCCTTGCTGGCAGGACTCGCGCCGTCGTTCGCCGTGCTGGTGGCGGCGCGGCTGTTGCAGGGCGCCGGGGAGGCGATCGCGCTTCCCGCGGCGATGGCGGTGATCGTCCTCCTGTTTCCCGAGGGGCCGCGCAGGTCGCGGGCGCTGAGCTTGTGGGCGGCCGTCGCGAGCTGCGGCCTTGTCCTCGGGTTCGTGGTCTCCGGTGTCATCACCGAGCTGCTCGGCTGGCGATGGATCTTCCTGGCGTCCGTGCCTTTCATCCTGCTCGTACTCGCCGCGGCGGTGTTCCTCGTACCGGGCGAACGGCCCGTCGGGCGCGCGCCCTTGGACCTTCCCGGTTCGCTCCTGCTGATCGCGGCGCCGTTGCTGTTCACCCTCGGTGTCGTCGAGGCGGGGGCGACGGACGGCGCCCTGCCCTGGCTGCCACCGTTGGCGCTGGGCGGCGCGGTGGCGGCCGGGATCCTCTTCGTCAAGATCGAGCGCCGGTCACGGAACCCACTCGTGCCGCTCCGGTTCTTCCGCAACCGGCCGCGCGTCCTGGCCAACACGGCCACCGCGCTGCTGAGTGCCGCGCTGTCCACGTCGTTCCTGCTGTTCACCTACTACTTGCAGGACCGGTTGGGCGCCGGACCGCTCGAGGCGGGTCTGACGATGCTGCCGCTGGCGGTGTCCCTGATCGCGGCCTCGGTGCTGGTGCCTCGGCTGCTCGGGCGCTGGGGTGCCCGGGTGTGCGTCCTGGCCGGGATCGGCTTCACGGTGCTGGCGATGGCCACCATCGCGCTGATCGCCTCGCTCGGGGCGGCCGGTTGGGCACTGGTCCCGGCCATGGTGCTCATCGCGGCCGGGATGGGCTTCGGGATCGTCGGGCTGCAGTACGTCGCGGTGACCGGCGTGACCGAGGCCGACGCCGGCATCGCCTCCGGCATCCAGCGGGCCGCCGACCAACTGGGCGGATCCACGGGTGTCACGCTCTACGTAGGCCTCGGCTTCGCCCCCACCCTCGACACCTTCGACCCGTTCTTGGTGAGCAGCTGCTTGGCGGTGGTCGGGCTCGCGGCGGCGGGGGCTGTCGCCGGGCGGATCGCCGTACCCAGCGCCTGAGCCACCGCGCGGCTGGGGGCTACACGTCGATCACCAGATCCTCCCGCGGCGTCGAACAGCACAGCAGGATCTTGTTGTTGGCGATCTCGCGGGGGCGGATGCCGCCCGCGTGCCGCATGTCGACCGAGCCGGACAGGAGGGTCGTCTTGCAGGTTCCGCAGAGGCCCTGCGCGCAGGATGCGGGGAGCGTGATGCCCTCGCGGGCGGCGGCCGCCAGGACGGGGGTCTCGGCGTCGCACTCGATGGTGCGCCCTGTGCGGGCCAGTTGGACCTTGAAGCCGGTGACGAGGCCGGTGCCGGCGTTGGGGACGGACTCCGGTTCGGTCGGCACCGGTGTAGCGAAGGTGAAGCTCTCCTCGTGGTGGTGGGCCATGTCGAAGCCCTCGGAGGCGAGCATTTCGCGTACCGCCCGCATGTAGCCGGCCGGTCCGCAGGTGAACACCTCGCGTTCGGCGAGGTCGGGGGCGAAGGACCGCAGCATCCGTGCGTTCAGCTGCTCACCGTGGTCGTCGAGGACGTGGCGTATCCGGAAGTTGGGGGACGCCGCCGCGATGAAGTCCAGTTCCCGGCGGAAGATGATGTCGTCGAAGGTGCGGGCGCTGTGGACGAAGGCGACGTCCACGGGGTGGGCCAGGTCGTACAGCGTGCGGGTCATCGACATCAGCGGGGTCACACCGCTGCCCGCCGACAGGAACAGGTACTTCGGGGCGGGGTGCTGGTTGATGGTGAACCGGCCGAGGGGGCCGCGCGCCCACACCGTGCCCCCGGGTGCCAGATGGTCGTGCAGCCAGTTGGACACGTGCCCGCCGGGGACGCGTTTCACCGTGATGGTGGCGAGGTCGGGGCGGGTGGGCGCGGAGGACAGGGTGTAGCAGCGCTCGACGGGCTCGCCGTCGATGTCCAGGCAGAGGGTGAGGAACTGGCCGGGGTCGTGGCGGAAGAGCCGCGGTTCGGTGGGCGCGAGGACGAAGGTCCGCACGTCCGCCGTCACATCGTGGACCTGCTGGCACACCAGCAGGCCGTCGGCCCAGGCGGGCGGAAGTCCCGCCGCGGTCAGCGTCGCTGTCGTCATGGCCCCTCCAGGTGCGCCGTGAGCCGGTTGATGTACCAGGTGACGAAGTCCTCGACCTGGGATTCGGTCGGGCTGTAGGGGCCCGGACCGTACGCGGGGCTGCTGACGCCCAGTTGGGCCCGGGAGACAAAGACCGCGTCCTGTTCGTTGGTGGCCACCCAGACTCCGGTCAGGCTGTCGAGGTCGTAGTCGATGCCCTCCTCGGCGTCCGCGTGCACGAGCCATGTGGTGCGTACGAGGGTGCGGTCGGCGGCGAGCGGGACGACGGAGAACAGCACCGCGTGGTCCGCCAGGAAGTGGAACCAGGCGTTGGGCTGCAGGTGGAGACCGAGGTGGCCGAGGCGCGCCGTCGGGAAGTCGGCGAGCAGGCGGCGTACGGCGGCCTTGCCGTCGGGGGTGAAGGATTCCCCCGCGAGGTCGAGCGGTTCGCGCTGGACACGGAAACCGGTGGGGCGCTCGACCAGTTCCTCGATGGTGGCGTAGGGCAGGCCGAGGGACTCGTACGTGGCACGGGCCTCGGCGTCGGCCTTCTGGAAGCGCTCGAACGTGGCCCGCATGCCCGGCGGCACCTCGTCCTCGGTGAAGTTGTAGAGCGGGAAGTAGCAGCGCTGGAGTTCGGGGTGGCCCGCGCAGTGGTAGCACTCGCGGTTGTTCTCCATGGTGAGCTTCCAGTTGCCGTGCTCGACGAGGTCGATCTGCTGGGCCACCTTGGCGCGCGCCAGGTTGTGCGGCGCGAGATACGGCTCGACGCGGGCCGCGAACTCGTCGAAATCGGCGGGTGGTTCGGCCGCCAGGGACAGGAAGACGAGGCCGGCGACCGTGCGTACATGGACGGAGCGCAGACCGAAGCACGAGCGGTCGAAGTCGGGCGACTGCGACTCGGCGTGCAGCAGCGTCCCGTCGACGCCGTACGTCCAGTGGTGGTAGCCGCAGACGATGTTGCCGACGGAGCCGCGCTCGTCGTTGAGGATACGGGCGCCCCGGTGGCGGCACACGTTGTGGAAGGCCCTCACCTCCTCGTCGTCGTCGCGGACGACGATGACGGAGTACGCGCCGAGGGTGAGCGTGATGTAGTCGCCGGGTTCCCGGAGTTCGGCCTCGGCGGCGGCGAAGATCCAGCTGCGGGCGAAGACGGCGTCGACGTCGAGGCGGAAGAGCGCGTCGCTGACGTAGAAGGGGGCTTCGAGGCTGTGTCCGGGGGTGCGGCGGGCGACGAGGTCGGCGGGTGTGGTGGTGTCGGAGGCGTGAACAGTCATGGTGTCTCTCCGAAGGCTCGTCGGACTCGTCAGACCGGCAGGCAGAGGCGCAGCGCGTCGTACACGGCGGCGTGGATGTTGCGGCTGGTGACCGCGTCGCCGATGCGGAACAGCTGGTAGCGGCCCGCCGGGTTACGGACGACGGTCTGCGCCTCGCGGGCGAGGAGGGCCCGGTGGTCGACCTCGCCGAAGTTGCGGGAGGCGGGCAGCAGATCGGTGTACAGCTCGTCGTTGGGCAGGGTGCCGTGCTCGACGACGACGTGGTCGACGACGCGTTCGGTCTCGGTGCCGGTGTACTCGCTGAACAGGATCGCCACCAGCCGGCCGCCCCCGCTACCGTCCCCAGCCCGGCTCCGACGCACGGAGCGCAGTCGCCGGGCGAGCGTGACCGTGACGTCGTGCTCGGTGAACGCCCGTATGTATGCAGGGGAGTTCATGCTGCCGACGTCGGGTGCCAGCGTCCGTTCCGGTGTCACGTACTCCAGTCGGGCGCCGTGCGTGGCGAGGAGTTCCGCGGCGTCCATGGCCGGGTAGCCGCCGTGGTCGTCGTAGATCAGGACGTCCCGGCCGGCGCGCGGGCGCAGGGAGCCGGACATCACGTCCCAGGTGTCCGCGACGAGTCCCTCCCCCGCGGCGAGGAAGGAGCGGTTGGGCAGGCCGCCGGTGGCGACGATGACCAGGTCGGGGTGTTCGGCGAGCACGTCCGACGCTTCGGCGTAGACGCCCAGGCGCAGGTCGACGCCGAGATGTTTGCACTCGGCGACGCGCCAGTCGACGATGCCGAGGAGGTCGTGGCGGCGGGGGTTCTGCGCGGCGAGCCGGATCTGGCCGCCCGCCTGGTCGCCCGCCTCGAACAGCACGACGTCGTGACCGCGTTCGGCGAGGACGCGGGCGGCCTCGAGGCCCGCGGGGCCGCCTCCGACGACAACTCCCCTGCGGCGCGGCCCCGTTCCGGCCGGGACGGTGTGGGGGATCTGGAGTTCACGGCCGGTGGCCGGGTTGTGGATGCACTTGGTGTCCCCGGAGTCGTAGATCGCGTCCAGGCAGTAACTCGCCCCGACGCAGGGGCGGATGCGGTCCTCTTCACCGGAGGTGATCTTTGCGACGAGGTGCGGGTCGGCGATCTGCGCGCGCGTCATGCCGACGAGGTCGAGGAGGCCTTCGCGCAGGGCGTGCCGGGCGGTGGCGGGGTCGGCGATGCGGGCGGCGTGCATGACGGGGATGTCGAGGCGGCGGCGTATCTCGCCGGTGAAGTCGAGGAAGGGGCCGAGCGGCGTGCCCATGGAGGGGATCGTCCGCGACAGGGAGGCGTCGGATTCGATGGTGCCGTGGATGGCGCTGATGAAGTCGATGCCGTCGGCGGTGAACTGCTCGGCGGCAGCCAGTCCTTCGGTGAACGTGAGGCCGCCGGGGAGGGCTTCGTCCAGGGCCATGCGGATGCCGACGACGAAGTCGGGGCCGACCGCCTCGCGCACCGCCCGGATCACGCGGCGGGGGAAGGCCATCCGGTGTTCCAGGTCGCCGCCGTACTCGTCGTCGCGGTGGTTGGTCGCCGGGGAGAGGAACCCGTCGAAGAAGTGGCCGTACGACTGCAACTCGATGCCGTCCAGGCCGCCTTCCTTGCAGCGCACCGCCGCGGCCGCGTAGTCGGCGACGATCCGGTCCAGGTCCCAGAGCTCGGCGGCCTTCGGGAACGCGCGGTGCGCGGGCTCGCGCAGCGGGGAGGCGGCGACCACCGGCAGCCAGTCCCCCGTGTAGTTGCTGGTGCGGCGCCCTAGGTGGGTGACCTGGCACATGACGGCCGCGCCCGCCGCGTGCACGTCGTCGGCGAGCAGCCGCAGCCAGGGCACGATCTCGTCGCGGTAGAGCAGCAGGTTGCCGAAGGAGGGCGGGCTGTCGGGGGAGACGACCGCGGAGCCGCCGATCATCGTCAGGCCGACGCCGCCGCGGGCCTTCTCCAAGTGGTAGGCGCGGTAGCGGTCCTTGGGCAGTCCGTCCTCACCGAAGGCGGGCTCGTGGGACGTGCTGACCACCCGATTGCGCAGGGTGAGGTGCTTCAGCCGGAAGGGCTGGAGCAGGGGATCCAGGTTCGTGTTCGGTGCGCGCACGACAGCTCCAAGGGAGGCAGGGAAGCTCTGTGGCCCGGATGTGACGGGGATGACCCCGGATGTGATGCGGGGAACGACCCCGGACGTGATGGGGGGACGACCCGGATGTGACGGCAGGGGACAACGGGGATGGCTGCGTGACGACGACGTCGCCACGTTCCCGTTTCGCGATACGAAACAACAACGCGATGCGAGACAAATGTGCGGCGCACGAGACCGCGTCGTCAACCCCTACCGCTGCGTAATCAGCCGCGCCGGATATAGCCCTTGCGCCACGAGATCTTTTCGCCGGCCGCCACCAGTTGTTCGGCGAGTCCGGAGATCGTGTGGTCATTGATCCGGAACGTCGGCCCCGAGACGGTCACGGTGGCGATGACCTCGCCGTTCAGCGACCTGATGGGGGCGGACAGCGAGGCGAGCCCGATCTCCAGCTCCTCGCTGATGACGCCGTAACCCAGCTCGCGCACCCCCTGCAGTTGCTCCTTCAGGAGCGCCGGGTCCGTGATGGTGTGCGGCGTGTACTCCTCAAGCGGCTGCTCGAGGATCTCGGCGGCCTCCGGCTGCGGCATGTGCGCCAGGAAGACCTTGCCCGCCGACGTGGCGTGCAGGGGCGTGCGCTTGCCGACCCAGTCGATGCTGGTGATGGCCGCGTTGCCGAGCACCTGGTCGATGCTGATGACGGCCTCGCCGTCGTAGACCGCCACATTCACCGTCTCGCCGACGGCGGCGGCAAGCTCCTGGCAGACCGGCCGGCTCAGCAGCGACAGGTCATTGCCCTTGGTCGCCCCGCCCGCGAGTTCGACCACGGTGTAGCCGATGCGGTAGCTGCCGCGCTCACTGTCCTGCTCGACGAGGCCGCGCGCCTCAAGGGTGGCGAGCAGCCGGTACACGGTCGACTTGTGGATGTCGAGGGCGTCGGCGACCTCCGTGACGCCGGACGGCCCCTGCACGGCCAGCACTTGGAGGATCGACACCGCCCGGTCCACCGACTGAACCGACGTGTCCCGCGCGCGACCTTTGCTGCTCATACGTGGAGCCTATCCAGGAAGTGCCAGCGCACACCGGTCGCGACCGCGGCCGGACCGGCCTCGCCGGGCTCAGCCCCGCTTGACCTGCCCCCGCCGCCACGAGATCCGCGCCGCGGCCGCGAGCAGCATTCCGGCGAGGACGGGCGCGGTGTCCTCACGGATACGGAAGGCGGGCCCGGCGAGGGTCACGGCGGCGACGACCGTGTCGTCCAGGGCGCGAACGGGCGCGGCGAGGGAGACGAGGCCGATCTCGTACTCCTCGAACGAGACGGCGTAGCCCCGTTCGCGCACGACGGCGAGATCCTTCGCGAGGTGCTCCCTGCGGGTGATGGTGCGGGGCGTGAACCGCTCCAGGCGCCTGCCCCGGGGCAGCTCCGCGGGCAGGCGCCCGTGCCGGTCAGGGGCGGGGTGGGCGAGGAAGACCTTGCCCGCGGCGCTGGCGTGCAGTGGGCAGCGTCTGCCGACCCAGTCGACGCTGGCGATCGACGCCTCGCCCGCCACCTGGCCGACGGTGACCACGTCGCGGCCCTCGCGGACGGAGACGTTCACGGTGTCGCCCGCGGCCTGCGCCAGCTCCTGGCAGACGGGGCGGCTGAGCAGGAACAGATCGGTGTTCTTCGCGGCAGCGGCGGCGAGTTCGGTGAGCGGGTGTCCGATGCGGTAGCGGCCCCGGCCCGCGCCCTGTTCGACCAGACCGCGCGCCTCCAGGGTGGCGAGCAGCCGGAACACGGTCGTCTTGTGCACGCCGAGCTGACCGGCGATCTCGGTGACGCCGCACGGCCCGCGCACGGCCAGGATCTGTAGCACCGACACCGCACGGTCGACGGACTGGACCGCACGGTCGCGCGCTCGCCCACGGCTGCCGGTCGTCGCCACAGCACCCTCCAGCTCTCCGCCTCGGCGACCCAACTAGCCGCCCGCAGACGTTAATTCGCGGTTGCCCGGATGCAAGAGCCTTGACGCGCCGTCACGATCAACGGCATCGTCACACCGTACTGCACAATTGTTGCGCAATGCGAAACACCAGCCCGGACTTGTTCCAACCGCCCCGCGCGGACCCCTGGAGGTGGGGCACGGTGATAGAAGCAGCACGGCTTAACAAGGTTTTTGAATCCGCCGACAACACGGTGCATGCCGTGCGCGATGTGTCCTTCACCGTCGAACCCGGCGAACTCTTCGTCGTCATGGGCCTGTCCGGGTCCGGGAAGTCGACTCTGCTCCGGATGCTCAACCGTCTCATCGAGCCGACATCGGGCGAACTCCGCGTCGACAGCCGGGACTTGCTGGCCATGAACGATGCGGACCTGCGCGAGCTGCGCAATCGCAAGGTCAACATGATCTTCCAGCACTTCGCGCTCTTCCCGCACCGCACGGTCCGCGAGAACGCCGCGTACGGCATCCAACTGCGTGGCGGCACCGCCGCCGAGCGAAAGGAGCGCTCCGACTGGGCGCTCAGCACCGTCGGCCTCTCCGACTGGGCCGAGGCCTACCCCAGCGCGCTCTCCGGTGGCATGCGGCAGCGCGTCGGCCTGGCCCGCGCGCTGGCCACGGATGCCGAAGTCATGCTCATGGACGAGCCGTTCAGCGCGCTCGACCCCCTGATCCGCCGGGACATGCAGGATCTACTGCTCGGCCTGCAGCGCGATCTGCGCCGCACCATCGTCTTCGTCACCCACGACCTCAACGAGGCGATGCGGCTCGGCGACCGGATCATGGTCATGCGGGACGGCGGCGTCGTACAGCTCGGCACCGCGACCGACATCCTCGACTCCCCCGCCGACGCCTACGTACGCGACTTCGTCTCCGACGTGGACCGTTCCCGCGTGCTGACCGCCCGCGCCGTCATGCGCGAGCCGCTGACGACGGCCGGCCTCGACGACGCCCCGCGCGATGTCCTTCGCGCCATGGCCGACATCGAGGCCGGCGCCGTCTACGTGCTCGACAGCGACGGGCTCGTCTCCGGTGTGGCGCACGCCGAGGACATCGCACGGGCCGCCGACGCGGGGCACGCCTCGCTGCGCGACAGCCCGGAGAGCCTGACCGACGCATACGGGCGGGCGGGCCCCGACACGCTGCTCGTGGATCTGTTCCCGGCGGCCGGGCGGTACGCGGTGCCGCTGGCCGTGACCGACGACGACGGCCGGCTCCTCGGCGTCGTACCACGCGCGGCACTGCTCACCGCTCTCTCTGCACCAGAAGCACCCAACTCCCGCGAAGAGGGCGATACTTCGGAAACATCGGGCAGCACTCAAGAGGAGGTGGCCGATGCTGTTCAGCGTTGATCTCGGCACCCCGGTCAACAAGGCCGTCGACTGGCTGACCGAGAACCTCAGCGGCCTCTTCGACGCCGTCACCACTGTGATGACGGAACTCGTCAACGCGGTCCTGTACGTACTGACGGCCCCTCACATGGTGGTCATCATCGCGGTGTTCACCATCCTGGCGTTCTTCGCACGCGGCTGGTTCTTCGCCCTCTACACCCTGGGCGCGTTCCTCCTCATCCAGGGCATGGGCCTGTGGACCCCGGCGATGCAGACGCTCGCCGTCGTCGTGGTCGCATCGGTGTTCGCCGTGGTCATCGGGGTACCCATCGGCATCTGGGCCGCCCGAAGTCCGCTGGTCAGCGCCCTGGTTCGGCCTGTTCTCGACTTCCTGCAGACGCTGCCGGTGTTCGTCTACCTCATCCCGGCCGTCTTCTTCTTCGGCATCGGACTCGTCCCCGGCGTCGTCGCCACCATCCTCTTCGCCATCTCGCCCGCCGTGCGCCTCACCGAACTGGGCATCCGGCAGGTCGATCGGGAGGTCGTGGAAGCCGCGCACGCCTTCGGCGCCCGGAACGGGCAGATCCTGCGCGGTGTCCAACTCCCCCTGGCCCTGCCCTCGATCATGGCCGGCATCAACCAGGTCATCATGCTGGCGCTCTCCATGGTCGTCATCGCCGGCATGGTCGGTGCCGACGGTCTGGGGACCATCGTGGTGCGCGGCATCAGCCAGCTCGACGTCGGGATCGGCTTCCAGGGCGGCCTCGCCGTCGTGTTCCTCGCCATCTTCCTCGACCGCACCACCAGTGCCCTCGCCACACCCCGTATACGCCGCTGGCCGGGGCGCGGGCGCACCGGCAAGACCCCGGTGGCCGACACGGAGAAGTCGTCCTCTCCCGCCTCGTCCACCACTCCGGTTTCCGCGTGAAGACAGGAGCTCCAGCCATGATCCGCAACCGCCGCCGCCGCACCACCTACCTGTTCGGCTGTACCGCCGCCGCCCTCACCCTGCTCGCCACCGCATGCAGCGGCAACACCTCCAAGGTCGAGGGGGGATCCGACGACGACAGCGGTAGCGGTGGCTCGAAGACGGTCAAGCTGGCCTACGTCGCCGGATGGGACGAGGGAGTCTCCGCGACCTTCCTGTGGAAGCAGATCCTGGAGGACAAGGGGTACAAGGTCGACGTCCGTGACCTGGACGTCGCCAGCACCTACACCGGCGTCGCCAATAAGCAGGCCGACATCTACCTCGACGCCTGGCTGCCGGTCACCCACGAGACCTATTGGAAAAAGCTCGGCCCCAAGATGGAGAAGCTCGGCACCTGGTACGAGCCGGCCGACCTCAACCTGACCGTCCCCAAGTACGTCAAGGACGTCAACACCATCGAGGACCTCAAGGGGAAGTCCAAGGAGTTCGGCGGCAAGATCGTGGGCATCGAGGCGGGCTCCGGCCTGATGCGCCTGACCCGCGACCCCGTGCTGCCGGACTACGGCCTCAAGAGCGAGTACGACCTCACCGAGTCCAGCACGTCGGCGATGCTCTCCGCCCTGAAGAAGGCGGTCAAGGACGAGAAGCCCATCGTGGTCACGCTCTGGCGGCCGCACTGGGCGTACACCTCGATGCCGCTGAAGGTCCTCAAGGACACCAAGAAGGCCTACGGCAAGCCCGACAAGGTCCAGATGGTCGCCTCCAAGGGCTACTCCAAGGCCAACCCCGAGGTCGCGGGCTGGCTCAAGAACTTCCACCTCACGAGCAGCCAGCTCGGCAGCCTGGAACTCCTCCTCCAGAAGAAGGGCACCGGCAACGAGCAGGCCGCGGCGAAGGAGTGGATCGCGGACAACAAGCAGCTGGTGGACAGCTGGCTGAAGTGACACCTGCTGCCATGCTGGTGGCATGACGACGATCGCCCAGCTGCGCAAGGCCGCGCTCGCTCTCCCGGAGACCGAGGAGGGACGCCACTTCGGCATGGTCGCCTTCTCCGTACGGGGCAAGGGTTTCGCGTCACTGGCCAAGGACGGGTGCGTACAGCTCCGGCTGTCCGAGGACGACGCCCGGGCGGCACTCGCCGTGCACGCCGGGGCGGAGGCGGTGCTGCGCTCGGGTGCGACGATCGGGGTGCGGCTCGCCCTGGCCGAGGCGAACGGCAAGGACCTCAACGCGCTGGTGCGGGCCGCCTGGTCGAACCGGGCGCCGAAGCGGCTCGCGGCGGCCATGGACGCCGCCGACGCGACGGGTGACCTTCCGGCCGCCATCGGCAGGCCCGCCACCCGGGCTCTGCTGAGCGCGGGCATCGACACGCTTGAGCGGGTGGCCCGGCATTCGGAGGCCGAGCTGCTCGCGATGCACGGCGTCGGGCCGAAGGCCGTGCGCGTGCTGAAGGAGGAGCTGGCCGGCAAGGGGACGGCCCTGCGGGCTTGAGCCGGGTGCTCCCCTACGTACGTCGCTGATCCTGACGTCAGCGTTCGCCGTCGCGCAGCCGGAGCAGATACGTCGCGGTCAGCGCCACGGCGCGGTCCTCGTCGGCCGACAGCTCGACGAGCGCGCGCGTCGCCGTCGCACCCGGGATACCTGCGAGCGCCTGCGTGAGCCGGCCGCGGGCGGGGGCTTCGGTGGCGGGGCGGTCGAGGCGGTCGACGAGTGTGGTGGCGATGCGCTCCGCTGGTGCGGTGGCCTCCGCGGACGCGGTGACGACCGCCGGTGCGGTGACGCCCGGTGCGGGGTCGACCGCCGACGCCGCGTCACCCGCCCGTGCGGTGGCGCCCGGTGCGGGATCGACCGCCGACGCCGCGTCACCCACCGCTGCGCTGGCGCCCGGTGCGGGGTCGACCGCCGACCCGGTGGCGCCCGCCGATGCGGTGGCGCCCGCCGATGCGGTGGCGCCCGCCGATGCGGGTTCGACCGCCAACACGCTCAGCGCATCCGCCGCGTCCGTGTCGTTCCTGCCCGCCACGATCATGTCGATCAGCTCCGGGATCGCGTCGGCCGCTCCCCGGTTGCCGAGTGCCACGGCGGCGCGCCCCCTGACCACGGCGTCGGGGCCCGCGAGGACGTGCCGCAGCTCCGTGGTGGCCTCGTCGCCGGGCAGCTCGGCGAGGCACTGAGCGGCCCGCTCCCGAACGGCGGCCTCCGGCGAGCCGAGCGCCTCCACCAGCAGCGGCAGGCTGTCGGCGCCGCCCGAGCGCACCAGCGCCCAGCGCAGCGCCCCGGCGACATTCGTGTCCGTCTCGCTCAACACCGCCTCGACCAGGGCCGCCACGGGCAGCGCGTCCTGGCCGCCCGACGAAAGGGCCGCGCGCTGCCGGGCGTCGGCGCTCTTCGAGCTCAACGCCTGGAGCAGCGCTACGACTTGGAGGACCTCCTCCCAGTCGCCGGGTTCCGCCGCGTCGATCCGGTTGAGACGCGTGAGCAACTCGGTCTCGGCCGCGATGCGTTCACGCGTCTGCCGGATGAGATCGCCGACGAGCGACGAGGGCGTGAAGCCCGGTTCGTCGAGCGCCCGCCCGATCTCGCGCAGCGAGAGCCCCAGCGACCGCAGGCTCTCGATGTGGAAGATCCGCCGGATGTCGTCGCCCGAGTACTCCCGGTACCCGGAGCCCGTGCGCTCCGAGGGCCGCACCAGGCCCAGCGACTCGTAGTGCCTGAGCATGCGGGCACTGACCCCGGACCTTCGCGCCACCTCACCGATCAACACACTTCATCGTCCACCACGGGAGCCCCGCCGAGGGCCACGACGCGCTTCGCCTCCTCGATCGCGAAGCCGAACCCGGTGTCCGGGTCGCGCAGCACCTGTTGCGTGGCGAGCGCGTGCGCACGCACGTCCGGGTCGGAGGCGGTCGCCGCGGTGCGCAGCGCGGGCATCGCCACGTCACCGAGATCGACCAGGGCCCGGCCCAGGCTCAGCTGCGTCTCCCGCCCGCCGCGGCCGAGCTGCGTCACGAGTACGGCGGCGAGGGCAACCTTCTCGTTCTCTGCGCCGCCGTCCGTACCGTCGCCCGTGCCGTCGTCCGATACCAGCACGACAGCCGCCCGCCAAGCACTGCGCGCCACCTCGTCGTCGGCGTCCGTCAACAGCTCCCGCGTGATCACCGGCCACGCGCTCCGGTCCCCGATCTTGGAGAGCGTGTGCAGCGCCTGGCTCCGCGCCTGCGCCGGCCCCGACCGCACCTCGCGCAGCAGCGCGGGGAGCGTCAGGGCCGCCGGGTGACGGGTGAGCGCCCAGGTCAGCATGTCGCGAACGTAGAACTCCGGCTCCACCGCGCACCGCTCGACGAGCGTGCCGACGAACCCCGGGTCGGGCGACGAGCCGACCGCCATCGCGGCCCGCAGCCGCACCGACGCATCGCGGTCCGCCAGCCCCCGCAGTGCGCGCAAGGTCTCCGTGTCCTGCCCAGTGATCATGATCGAGACCACCTCCTCGAACAGCAGTGAAGACCTTGTCACCGTGTCAAGGTCAAACGCGCAGCGGCGGCACCGCCGGGACCTCGATCGCGTTCTCGATGTCGGCGTCCGTCAGCTTGAAGGCCTCGGGGTAGGCGTCGCGGCGGGTGCGGCGGTCGGGTTCGCTCGTGCGCCAGGTGTAGAGGCAGTGGGTGCACTGGAGTACGTCCCACACTCCGGGGACCGGGGACGTGGCGAGGTGGGTGATGGTGTCGGCGGGGCAGCGCGGACACTCGGCGCCGTCAACCAGCTTGCTGTTCATGGGCGTTGACCTTTCTGGAGAAAGAAAGACAGGGAGAGAGGGGACGGCGGGGATCAGTGGCGGGCCGCGATCATGTCCTGCAGACGCTTCGCCCACTCGGCCGTCTCGGGCAGGTCCTTGGCCGGCGTGGAGAAGTTGCCGCGGGCGTCGGGTGCCACCGGGGTCGTCGCGTCGATGATCATCTTGCTTGTGATGCCCGCGGGCTCCGAGGCGGGAGCGAGTTCCAGGACGGACAGGTTCGGGATGATCACCACGTCCTCCTTCGGGTTGACCTTCGCCGACATGGCCCACATGACCTGCGGCAGGTTGAAGGGGTCCACGTCCTCGTCGACGACGATCACCTGGGCTACGTATCCGAGCCCGTGCGGCGTCGTCATCGCGCGCATGCCGACGGCCTTGGCGAAGCCGCCGTACCGCTTCTTCGTCGAGATGATCACCATCAGGCCGTGGGTGTACATGGCGTTGACGGCCTGCACCTCGGGGAACGCTTCGCGCAGCTGCTTGAGCAGCGGCACGCACGTGTTGGGGCCGACGAGGTAGTCGCACTCGGTCCACGGCATGCCGAGGTACAGGGACTCGAAGACCGGGTTCGTACGGTACGAGATCCGGTCGATGCGGACGACGGGCATCCGGCGCCCGCCCGAGTAGTGACCGGTGAACTCCCCGAAGGGGCCCTCGATTTGACGCTTCCTCGACTCGATGACGCCCTCGATGACGACCTCGCTGCCCCACGGCACGTCGAAGCCGGTGAGCGGCGCGGTGGCGATCGGTGCGGGCGCGCCGCGCAGGGCGCCGGCCATCTCGAACTCGCTCTGGTCGTACGCCATCGGCATGCCGGCGACGATCGCCATCACCGGGTCGTTGCCCAGCGTGATGGCGATGGGCAGGTCCTCTCCCACCTCCTCGGCCTTGTTCAGGTGGATCGCGACGTCGTGTACGGGCACGGGCTGGATGGCGAGGCGATTCGCGCCGAGGACCTCGATGCGGTAGATGCCGACGTTCTGCTTGCCGAAGTTCTCCGGGTCCTCGGGGTCGCGGGAGACGACGGCGGCCTTGTCGAGGTAGAAGCCGCCGTCACCGTCGTTGAGGCGGAACAGCGGAAGAACGGAGAACAGGTCGACGTCCTCGCCCTCCTGGGTGTTCTCGCGCCAGGGCGCGTCCTCGCGGCGTTCGGGGGCGACGGGGAAGGCGTCCCAGCGCCGCGCGAACTCCTCGACCTGCTCCTTGACCGGGGTGTTCTTCGGCAGTCCGAGGGCGAGCGCGTGGTTGGCCCAGGAGCCGTGCACGTTCATCGCGATCTGCGCGTCGGTGAAGCCCTTGACGTTGTCGAAGAAGAGGGCGGGGGCGTTCTCGCCGATGCGGCCCGTCGCGTTGGCGGCGGCCGCGAGGTCGGGCTCGGGCAGCACCTCGTCGGAGATGCGCAGCAGCTGGCCCTCCTTCTCCAGGGTGCCGAGGAAGCTGCGCAGATCGTCATAGGGCATGGGTAACTCCTGTGTTCTGTACGGAGGTTGCGGACTCGGCCGCGGTGCGGGCGGCGCGGGCGGCACGCATGCCGGCCCAGCGCTCGGCGGCCGGGGCGGGCAGGTCGAACTGGTCGAGGACCCGCGCGACGATGTGGTCGACGATGTCGTCGATGGTGCGCGGGTTGTTGTAGAAGGCGGGCATGGGCGGCACCAACTGCACGCCCATGCGGGCGAGTTCGAGCATGTTCCGCAGGTGAATCTCGCTCAGTGGAGTCTCGCGCGGGACGAGGACGAGCTTGCGGCGCTCCTTGAGGACGACGTCAGCGGCGCGCGCCACGAGCCCTTCGGCGTAGCCGGCGCTGATCCCCGCGAGCGTCTTCATCGAGCACGGCACGATGACCATGCCGTCGGTGCGGAAGGAGCCGGAGGAGATGGTGGCGCCCTGGTCGTCGGGGTGGTGTGTCACGTCGGCGAGCGCCGAGACCTCCGCCGCGGAGCGGCCGGTCTCCAGCTCGATCGTGGTGCGCGCCCAGCGGGAGAGCACCAGATGTGTCTCCACGTCCGGCAGCTCGCGCAGACATTCCAGTAGACGGACACCGAATGGAGCTCCCGTAGCCCCGGTCATTCCCACGACCAATCGCACAGGACACTCCTCACACGTCGCTGACCTGTGCTTTCACGCTAGGCGGCGGGAAGGGGGAGGCAGCGGTACGCTCGGGACTCACGATGGGGAAAATCAGACAGGAACGCCGCGTGGCCCGCGAGGAGCGCCCCGACGTCAGGGACCTCGAATACACACCGAACGTCGGCGCGCCGACCGGCGTGGAGGTCGAGGAGCTGGCCGACCTCCACGACCGCTCGTTGCGCCACGGCAACGATCCGTACGCGCCGCTGCGGCCCGCCTTCCACCAGTTGATCGGCGCGCGCGAGCGTCCGCTGCAGGTGGCGGTGGACTTCGTCGAGTACGAGCTGCGGCCCGGTTCGTGGCTGTGGATCCGGCCGGGTCAGGTGCAGCGCTTCGGCCGGGACCTGCGGACGGCGGACGGCGTGGACGTGGTCTTCAAGGCGGGTTTCCTGCCACCCGCGATCGTCTCGGCCGCGCACATGGACCCGCCGTACGAACAGCGTCCGCTGACACCGGCGGGACCGGACGCGGAGGGGGTGCGGCGGGCGCTCGACCACCTCGCGTACGAGTACGGGTCGATGGCCTCGCTCCCCCTCCAGGCGCACACCGAGGCGCTGCGGGCGCTGCTGTCGGTGCTGGTGATGCGCCTCGCGAAGGTACGCGCCCCGGAGCCGGGGCCCGCGGCCGCGTCCGGCACCTTCCACCGTTTCCACGCGGCGGTGGAGCGCGACCACGCGGTGACCCGCCGGGTCGAGGACTACGCGTCGGCCCTCGGCTACAGCCCCCGCACCCTGACCCGCGCCACGCTCGCCGCGGCGGGCCGCACCGCGAAGCAGTACGTCGACGACCGGGTCCTCCTGGAGGCCAAACGCCTGCTCTGGCACAGCGGCCTCCCGGCAAAGGAGGTGGCGGCCCGCCTCGGCTTCGACGACCCGAGCGACTTCACGAAGTTCTTCCGCCTGCGTACGGGGGTGACACCGGGGGCGTTCCGGGCGAACCCCTGAACCCGGAGCGCCCCCGGCCCGCTCACACTGCCCGCCCGCGGTGCTCGAACCACTCCGGCGCGAGGACCGACATCACGACGGCATCCACGCGCTCCCCATCCCACAGCAACGCATCCCGCAGCACCCCTTCGGCGACGAAGCCCACCTTCTCGTAGGCGCGGCGGGCCCGCGGGTTGGACGCATACACCTCCAGCGAGATGCGGTGCAGCCCGAGCTCCTCGAAGCCGTACCCGACGATCAGCCGCGTCGCCTCGGTCCCGAGACCACGGCCGTGGGCGCCGGGCACGAAGGCGATCCTGAAGCTGCAGCTCTCGTTGCCCGCGTCCCAGTCGTTGAGCACCGACTCGCCGACGACGCGCCCCGTCGCCCGCTCCACCACCGCGAGATCCAGGCGGTCGTCCTGGTCGACACGGGAGCCGTACCAGGCACGCAGCCGCACCTCATCGAACCCGTCGCGGTCATGGCTCCCCGTCAGCCGCGCCACCTCCGGGTCGTGGAGCATGGGCAGCAGAGCGGCGACGTCGTTCACCGTGGTCGGCCGCAAGAGGGCCAACTCACCTGCCAGGGTGGGCTTGTGCCGGAAGGGCGGCACCGGGACGCCTCGAGCATGATCGGCCATGCCCCCAGTGTGCCGGGTGGCCCGTCCCCCGTGGGGCGTGCCACCCGGCAGTGGAGCGGGGGTGTCTCAGCGGCGGATTTCCTTGATCTTGAGCATCTTGGTGATGACCTTGTCGAGTTCGCCGTCGTCGAAGACCTTCTTCCAGTCGTCCTTGACGATGGAGTCGCGGCCGTAGTCCATGGCGATCAGGCAGGCGTCGGAGAACGGGTTGTCGCCCTTGAGGGTGTTGGCGAGGGCGACCTGGGTGTGGCCGAGGAGCATGGCGCGGGCCGCCTTCTCCGGGACGCCGACCGTGTGCACGGTCTCGTGCAGCGCCTCGTTGAGGAGAGCGCCGACCATGCAGGCGATGGTCTCGACGAGGGTCGGCTCCAGGACGGCGAGCTGCTTGACGGTGACCCAGTGGACGTCGACGACCGGCGCGTACATCACGCGGATGACGGATCCGGCGAGCGCCTGCTTGGCCTCGTCGCCGCCCTCGTACGCGGCGACGACCTCCTGCGGAGCCGCGATGCCACCGAAGGTGTCGTCCAGCTCGGCCTGCGTCTTGCGCTGCAGGAAGACGGACGGGTGGCAGGGGTGCGCGCACACGTAGTGCACTTCGGCGCGCGGGTGCAGCAGGCCCGCGTACGCGGCCGCCGGGTCGAGGGTGAGGACGACGGCGCCCGGCTTCAGGAGCGGGACGAGCTGCTCGGAGACCTTGCCGAGAACGATGTCCGGCACGGCCAGGATCAGGACGTCGGCCTGCTGGGCGGCGGTCTCGGAGTCGGTCAGCTCGCGGCCGAGCGAGCGGATCAGCTCCTGGCCCTTGGGCGAATTCTCGGAGAAGAGGACGGTGAAGTCGCTCTTGACCAGGTTGTTGGAGACACGCTGGCCCATCTTGCCGGCGGCCCCGATGACGGCAACGGTCGTGTTGTTCTCGGCGGCCATGTTCATTCGCCCTTCAGGAGTGTGCTGATGCTGTGCTTGGTCCACTGGTGTTCGAGCTCGGCGGTGACATCGAAGCCACCGTCCTGCCACGGGAGCCAGTGCTCCACGATCTGGTTGACCGACGCGGGGTCCGGGGCGTGGTCCCGGACGGCGGCGATCATGGCTGGGTAGTCGAGCAGCCCTGTGCCGAGCGGTGCTCCCGCGTAGGTGAAGCCCACCCAGCCGTCCCTGCGGCTGAACGCGAAGTCCTTGACGTGCACGTTCACCACGTAGGGCGCGGTCAACTCCACGACCTGGGACGGGTGTTCCAGGCGGGCCACGCAGTTGCCCGGGTCGACGACGATGCCGAGGCGGGGGCTGTTCACGGTGCGGACGACGTCGACGAGGTCGGCGGTGGCGACCTGCTCGTAGGTCTCCAGGCCGAGCGTGACGCCCTGCTCCTCGTAGCCGCCGATGGCCTGCTTCAGCAAGGCGACCGACTCTTCGACGCCGGGCTTGTGGTCGGCGGTGTGCAGCATGGAGCGGACGAAGGTCACGCCGAGCTTCCGCGCAATGCGGAGGTAGTGCTCCAGATGGTCCGGGGCGATGCCGCGGGTGCCGAGTTCCAAGGTGACACCTAGGTCGGCGGCCGCCGCCTTCAGCTCGGCGAGCTGCGTGTCGTCGTAGGACTCGATCGGCGCGTAGTCGCAGATCTGGAAGACCTGGCCGCCGAGCCCGTGGATGTCCCGGAGCATGTCCAGGGCCGTCATCGGCTGCGGCGCGCGCGACGAGATGCGCCAGAAGTACGCGTAGGTGCTGATGCCGTACGCCATGTCAGGCCACCTCCGTGCGGGAGGCGGCGGGCGCGACCTCGTCGAGGATGCGGCCGACGGCCTCCGGGTCGTGGGCGAAGCGGCCCAGGAAGAGGCCGCCGACGGAGCCGCCGAGGCGGGTGAGCAGGCCGGGGCCCGCGCTGCCTCCGTAGATCACGGTGGAACCGGCGTGCTGGGGGCGGGAGTTCAGCCACTCCCCCAGCGCCGCGCACACCGTGGTGATGTGCTCGGGCGAGGCCGGCTCGGGCGCGCCGATGGCCCATTGCGGCTCGTAGGCGAGGACGACCTGACCCTCCAGGCCGTACAGCAGGCGGGCGGTCTCGGCGACAGTGCGGCGGGCGGCCTCCTCCGGCTCCACGGGGTCGAGTTCGCCGACGCACAGCACCGGGGTGAGGCCGTTGCGCAGCGCGGCCGCGGTCTTCGAGGCGACGACCGTGTCACCCTCCCCGTACAGGCGGCGGCGCTCGGCGTGCCCGACCTCGGCGTAGCGGCAGCCGATCTCCTTGAGGAGCGGCCCCGACACCTCGCCCGTGTAGGCACCCACGTCCTCCGTGGCGATGTCCTGCGCGCCGACGTCGACTCCGCTGCGCGCGAGGATCCCGGCCACCGGCACGATCGCCGGGAAGGACGGCAGCACGAACAGCCGGGCCGCGCCGCTGGTGACGGCCGGGTGCCGGTCCGCCAACTGCACGATGCGGCGGGACCAGTTGAGGGTCTCGTGGTGGCCGAAGTACATCTTCAGGCTCACCCCGAGCAGGACGGGGGCGTTCATCAGGCGGCCTCTGCCTCGGTCTCGGCCTCTGCCTCGGTGGACTCGTTCTCGTAGTCGCTCATCAGCTGGACCTTCGCCGCGGACGCGGAGGTCTCGTCGAAGCGGTAGGTGAGCCACTCGGCGGCGAGGCGGCGGGCCAGTTCGATGCCGACGACGCGCTGGCCGAAGGTGAGTACCTGGGCGTTGTTGGAGAGGATCGCGCGCTCTACGGAGAAGGAGTCGTGCGCGGTGACGGCGCGGATGCCCTTGACCTTGTTGGCGGCGATGGCGACGCCGAGCCCTGTGCCGCACACCAGCAGCGCCCGGTCGGCCTCGCCGCGGGCCACCATCTCGGCGGCGGCGATGGCGACCTTCGGGTAGGCGGTGTGTCCGTCGGCGTCCACGCCCACGTCGGTGACCGACTCGACCAGGTCGCTCGCCCGGAGGTCCTGCTTCAGCGCCTCCTTGTACTGGAATCCGGCGTCGTCGCAGCCGACGACGATCCGCAGCTTGTCACTCATCTCAGCGTTCCTTAAAGGGAGTTGCTTGCAAGGGTGTTACTTGCACCGGGGTACTGACACAGGGGTTACCTGCAAGACGGTTACTTGCACGGGGCGAGCGCGCCATGCACGGCGCGGACGATCAGGGCGAGGGAGTGGGCGCCCGCGTCGGGTGTGCCCAGTGACTTCTCGGCGTGGGGGCGGGCTCGGCCCATCTTGGGCAGCAGGTGGGCGGTGTCGCTCGCGGAGCGCTCGGCCGCGGTGGCGGCGGCCTCCCACGCGGCGGTCAACCCGGCGCCCGCGTCGACCTGTTGACCCAGTGTCTCGGCGAAGGGCACGAGGACGTCGACCATCGTCTTGTCGCCGACCTCGGCGCCGCCGGTCCTGCGGACGCCGTCGGACGCCTGTAGGACTCCGTGGGCGACGGACGCCGGGGTCGGCCGTTCGGTGTCGCCGAGCGCGTCGCCGAGCGCGCGCAGGACGATGCCCCACAGGGCGCCGGACGTGCCGCCCGCCTTGTCGGCCCAGGCGTCGCCCGCGGCGGTCAGCAGGGAGCGGGCTCCCGCGCCCGCCTCACGGGCGCGGTGGGCGGCTTCGTAGGCGCCGGTCGAGCCGCGCTGCATGCCGATGCCGTGGTCGCCGTCGCCAGCGACGGCGTCGATGCGGCCGAGTTCGTCGGCGTGCGTGTCGACGGTGTCCTTCAGGCGGCGCAGCGCGTCGAGCGCGGTCGCCGCGGCCTGCCGCGACTCCTCGCTCGCCGTGTAGACCTCGGGCCCTTCCTCGGTCTCGTACGACTCCTCGTCCGCGGCTGCCGCTTCGGGTACGGCGCCCTTGCGATACGCGGGGGTGTCGGCCGGTGCGGTCCACAGGGCTTCGAGGGTGTCGTCGAGCCAGGTCAGGGTCAGGGAGATGCCGGCCATGTCGAAGCTGGTGACGAGTTCGCCGACCTCGGGGTCGACGGCCGTCACACCCGCTTCGTCGAGCAGTTGCGCGACCCTGCGGTAGACGACGAACAGCTCCTCGTACTTCACGGAGCCCAGGCCGTTGAGGATCACCGCGGCGCGCTGTCCCCGCGGTCCGTGGATCCCGTCGGGGAGTTCCTTGAGGAGGGTGGCGACGAGGAGTTCGGCGGCCTCGTCCGCGGTGGGGACGGGCTCCTCGCCGATGCCGGGCTCGCCGTGGATGCCGAGGCCGACGGCCATCCGGTCCTCGGGGACCGTGAACAGCGGGTGGTCGGCGCCCGGGAGCGTACAGCCGGAGAAGGCGATGCCGAAGGAGCGGGTGCGGTCGTTCGCGTGGGCGGCGATCCGCGCCACCTCGTCGAGGTCCCTGCCCTGCTCTGCGGCGGCCGCGGCGACCTTGAAGACGGGCAGGTCGCCGGCGATGCCGCGCCGCTTGTGGGCCTCTTCGGGGCCCGCGCTGGATATGTCGTCGGTGACGGCGAACGTGTGCGTCGGTATGCCCTCGCCGTTCAGCCGCTCGGCGGCCTGCCCGAAGTGCAGGACGTCGCCCGCGTAGTTGCCGTACATGAGCAGCACACCGCCGCCCGACTGCGCCGCCTTGGCGACGCCGCGGATCTGCTGGGCGGAGGGCGAGGCGAAGACGTTGCCGACGGCCGCGCCGTGCGCGAGCCCTTGCCCGACGAGGCCGGAGAACGCCGGGTAGTGGCCGGATCCGCCGCCGATGACGACAGCCACCTGGCCGGGGATCTTGGCGGTGGCGCGGACCACGCCACCGGTGACGGGGCGCACCCAGCGGCGGTGGGCGGCGACGAAGCCTTCGAGCGCTTCGTCGGCGAAGGCGGCGGGGTCGTTGTGGAGGCGGGTCATCGCTGGTTCTCCGGGAGGGACGAGGTGCTGGTGGGCGCGCGGCGGGCGAGGACGATCATCAGCACGGCGGACAGCAGCATGAAGAGGCCGACGAGGTAGAGCGGTACGTAGTAGTCGCCCGTCCAGCCCTTGAGCCAGCCGGTGATGTAGCTGGAGGCGAAGCCCGCGATATTGCCCGCGGTGTTGATGAGCGCGATGCCCGCCGCGGCGGCCGCTCCGGTCAGGAAGCGGGAGGGCACGGCCCAGAACACGGGCAGCGCGGCGAAGATGGCGCAGGCGGTCACGGTGATGACGGCGACGGTCGCGGCCGGCGAGCCCATGTAGAGGGCCAGCGGGATGGAGACGCCGCCGACGATCGCGGGACCCGCGACGTGCCAGGTGCGGGTGCCGTGCCGGGTGGCGTGCCGGCTCCAGAAGAAGAGGACGATCGCAGCGGGCAGGTACGGGATGGCCGTGATCCACGCCTTGTCCATGACGCTGAACGTGGTGTCGTACTGCTCCTGGAAGCCGTCGATGATGGTCGGCAGGAAGAAGGCGAGCGCGTACAGGCCGTAGACGAAGCCGAAGTAGACGACGGCCAGGATCCAGACGCGTCCGTTGGTGAACGCCGCCTTCAGGTCGCCCTTGGCGTGCTTGTCCTCGTGGCCCGTCTTCTGCGCGTTCTCCGCGGCCAGCTCCTCGGTGAGCCAGTCCCGCTCCTCGGTGGTGAGCCACTTGGCGTCGGCGGGGCGGTCGATCAGGTAGAACCAGGCGATGACGCCCAGCAGGATCGCCGGGATCGACACGAACAGGAACATCACGCGCCAGCCCTCGAGGCCGAACAGGCCGTGGTGGCCGATCAGCCAGCCCGCGAGCGGGGCGCCGAAGACCGTGGTCAGCGGCTGTGCGAGGTAGAAGAGGCCGAGGACCTTGGTGCGGTGGCGGCTGGGCACCCACTGGCTGAGGAAGAGGATCGCGCCGGGGAAGAACCCGGCCTCCGCGACGCCCAGCAGGAAGCGCAGCGTGTAGAGGCCTCCGCTGCTGTCCACCCAGGTGAAGAGCAGCGAGACGATGCCCCAGGTCACCATGATCCGGGCCAGCCAGCGGCGGGCGCCGAAGCGGTGCAACGCCATGTTGCTGGGGACCTCGAGCACGATGTAACCGACGAAGAAGATCCCGGAGGCGAAGCCGAACTGGGCCGCGGTGAGCGCCAGGTCGTCCCCCATCCCGTTCGGTTCCGCGAACGACACCGCGGTGCGGTCCAGATAGTTCACGAAGAACATCAGGGCCACGAAGGGGACCAACCGGATCGAGATCTTCTTGATGGCCGACTTCTCGACGGCCGACCTCGTCGCCTTCACGGGCGGCGCGGCAGTGGCAGGCATGGCGACTCCTCGGCTCGCCGGACAGCTCTGTCCGGACTTGGGTCACGCTCGGCACGAGGGGCGAGGGCTCTGCAGCAGCTGGCTGGCCGCTCAGGTCGGGCCGATCTGCGTGTCACGCTAGACCCGATCTTCAAATTGGTCACCAATTTACCAATGTGGCGAGCGTCGCACTTGTTGCTCATGGCTGAACCCTTGACAAAGCGGGCATGAAAGAGCGTCGCGCGCGGCCGTGGACCGGCCCGGACGACCCGTCTGGTCTACTGGTGACCGTGACCAACCAGCCCTCCGACGCCACCCCCGAGGCCGACCTCGCCACGCTCCTGCGCCCGGTCGTGCGCGAGTCCTCCGTCAGCGAGGTCGCCAAGCGCCTGCTCGACCACCTCTCCGCGGGGAACATCAAGCCCGGCACCCGACTGCCCGCCGAGCGCCAGCTCGCGGAGGCCCTCGGCGTCGCCCGCTCCAGCGTGCGCGGCGCCCTGTCCGCGCTCGACGTGCTCGGCATCATCGAGATCCGGCCGGGCTCCGGCTCGTACGTCCGCGAGGGCACGTCGGAGTTCCTGCCGCGCGCCATCAACTGGGGCCTGATGCTGGGCCAGCGCCGCACCCGGGACCTGGTCGAGGTGCGCACCTACATGGAGGGTGTCTCGGCGCGGCTCGCCGCGGAGCGCGCGGGCGACGAGGACGTGGCGCGCCTGGAGGAGCACCTGCGGCACATGCAGGAGGCGGGCAGCGACGTGAAGGCGTTCATCGACGCCGACATCGCCTTCCACCTGGAGTGCGCGAGCATCGCCCGCAACACCGTCCTGAGCGACATCCTGCACAGCATCCGCGCGCTGCTCCAGGTCTGGATGGAGCGGGTCAGCGACATCGAGGGCACCGTCAGCGGCACCCTGTGCGAACACGACGCCGTCCTCAAGGCGATCCGCGACCGCAACCCCGAGGGCGCGGACCGGGCCATGGCCGAACACATGCGGATGGCGAGCGCCCGGCTGCGGGAGTCGGTGGGGGACGAGCCGCAACAGGGTTGAGTTCCGCCGAGGATCTAACGGGGTACGGCCAACTCCCGCAACCGGGGCAGTAGTTGGTCGCCCACGCGGGCGGTCTCCTCCCGGTAGGGGGTGTCGGACAGGACGAAGTGGGAGATGCCGAGCCTGCGGTAGTCGTGCAGGGCCGCCGCGACCTCGTCGGGGGAGCCGACCAGCCAGGTCGTCCCCGCTCCCCCGCCGCCGAATCGGCCCGGCGTGGTGTACAGGCAGCGGTCCAGCACCTCGCCGCGCTCGGCCAGGTCAAGGAGTCGGCGCTGGCCGACGGCCGTGCGGCGGTTGCCCGACCAGGCGGTGTCACCGGAGCCCTCGGCCATCTTCGCGACCTTGCGCTCGGCCGCCTCCCACGCCTCCTCGCTGGTGTCCCGGACGACCGTGGTGATCCGCAGCCCGAACTCCAGCGGGGCGTGGACGCGGCCCTCCGACTCGCTCAACTTCCGCAGCCGGTCGATGCGTTCGGCGATCCCGTCGAGGGGTTCGCCCCAGAACAGCTGGACGTCGGCCTCGGCCGCCGCGACCCGCTCCGCGGCCTCGGAGGCACCGCCGAAGTACAGCCGCGGATGCGCGCGGCCCGGCGCCTCGTACGGGCGGGGAGAGACCGTGGAGTGACGCACCTGGAAGTGCTCGCCCTCGAAGGTGACATCCTCTTCCGTCCACAGCCGCCGCACCAGGTGCAGAAACTCCCGGGTGCGCGCGTACCGCGCGGCGGGGTCGACGTTCGTGTCACCGTACGCGGCCGGGTTGTCCAGGCCGCTGACGATGTTGACGAGCACCCGCCCCAGGCTGAGCTGGTCCAAAGTGGCCGCCGCGCTCGCGAAGTTGGCCGGCTGCCAGTAGCCGGGACGGATCGCGATCAGCGGCTTGAACGTGGTGGTCCGCGCGGCGAGCGCCGTCGCCACGGTGAAGGTGTCGGGCCGGCCCCATCCGGTGCCCAACAGGGCGCCACCCCAGCCGTGTTCCTCTGCGGTGCGGGCGAGCCGCGTGGAGAACTCGATCGAGCCCCAGCCTGCCCTGGTGTCGTCGCCGCGGTGTCCCGGCTCGACGGTGTTGGGGATGTACCACAGGAATTCCTCGGTCGCCGACGTCATCGCCCCTCCGGTTCCACGCCAGTCGTCTCACCATGGACCTGCGCCGCAGCGGCGCCACCCTCGGCGTCCTCCGCGGCCTCGACGCCGAGCTGCCGCAGGAGCCGCTCGCGCAGGACCGCAGCCTCGGGATCGCCGCGCCGGCGGGACACCGGGAGCCGCACCGGGAGGTCGAGGGCGATCCGCCCCTCCTCCAGGAGGACCACCCGGTCGGCGAGCGCGATGGCCTCGTCGACGTCATGGGTGACCAGGAGCACCGCGGGCCGGTGCCGTTCGCACAGCTGCCGGAGCAGCCCGTGCATCCGGATCCGGGTCAGGGCGTCGAGCGCGCCGAACGGTTCGTCGGCGAGGAGGAGTTGAGGCTCACGCACCAGGGAGCGGGCGAGCGAGACCCGCTGCTGCTCGCCGCCGGACAGCTCGATCGGCCATGCCCGCTCGCGCCCTTCGAGGCCGACCTCGGCGAGGGCGGTGCGCCCGCGCTCCACCGCGTCCGGCCCGTCGAGACCGAGGACCACGTTGTCCAGCAGCCGCCTCCAGGGCAGCAGCCGGGCGTCCTGGAACACCACGGACACGTTGTCGGGCGCGATCAGCTCGCCCCCGCCCGACACATCGTGGTCCAGCCGGGCCAGGGCCCGCAGCAGAGTGCTCTTGCCGGAGCCGCTGCGGCCGAGCAGGGCGACGAACTCGCCTTCCGCGATGGACAGTTGCAGCCCGTTCAGTACGTCGCGCCCGCCGAGGGTGCGGACGAGTCCCTCGATGCGTACGGCAGCGGACCGCGCCGCACCGTCGTGCCGTACGGGGTTCAGCCGGCCAAGGTACGTCGCCATGTCAGCGCCTTTCTCTCCACGAGCCGTACGAGGGCGTCGGAGACGAGGCCGAGCACTCCGTACACGACGAGCCCGACGAGGATCACGTCGGTCTGTCCGTACGTCCGTGCCAGCTCCATCATGTAGCCGATGCCACTGGTGGCGTTGACCTGCTCGACCACGACGAGGGCGAGCCACGCCCCGGTCACCGCGAACCGCAGTCCGAGCAGGAAGCCCGGCAGTGCGCCCGGCAGCACCACGTGCCGCACGAACCGGGCACGCCCCAGGCGGACCGTCTCGGCGAGTTCGACGTAGCGGCTGTCGATGCCGCGCAGCCCGTTGTGGGTGTGGATGTAGATCGGCACGAACACCCCGAGCGCGATGGTGACGACCTTCATCGACTCGCCGATGCCGAACCACAGGATCAGCAGCGGAATCAGCGCGAGCGAGGGGATCGACCGCTTGATCTGCACGGGCCCGTCGACGAGCCCCTCGCCGATCCGGCTCAGCCCCGACACGAGCGCGAGCGCGAGCCCGGCCAGCACGCCGAACACCAGGCCAAGGAGGGCGCGTTGGGCGGAGACGGCGAGGTTCGACTGGAGCCTGCCCTCGGCGATGAGGTCGCCCGCGGTGCTCGCGATGGCCCACGGAGCGGGCAGGTTGCGCGGGTCGATCAGGCCTGCGCCCGAGCCGACTGCCCATGCGGCGAGCAACAGGAGCGGGCCGAGCGCCCAGCCGTAGGGGACGGGCCGTCCGGGAGCGAGCCGCTTGCGGACGCGGGGCCGGGGCGCGTGCGCCGGACGCTCCCCCGCCCCGGCCGCGGCCCCCTCCTCGACCTTCAACTCAACAGCGGTTGAACTCACGCCTGTTCACCACCCTCGCCGGCCACCGCGTCCGCGGCGACCCGCTCGTAGCGCCGGTCGAAGAGAACGCCCGCGTCGAAGCGCTCGTGCTTCTGCTCCTTCGCGAGCAGATCGACGGTCTGCTGCTGCCGCGCGATCGCCCCCTTCCAGCTGGCCGGGAAGACCGGACGGCCCGCGTGCGCGACGAGATACTCGCCGTCCTCGCGACTGAGCCCCTGGTCCTTGACGTAGTAGCCCTCGATCCACTCCTTGGGATGCGCGTCGATCCAGACCTCGGCGCGGGCCCAGAAGCGGATGAGTTCCTTGATGGCAGCGGACTTCTGCCCGTCGGCGACCGCGTCGGTCAGCGCCCACAGGTGTCCGGGATCGTCGCGCAGGCCGTGCCGGATGGTGGTGGCACCGTCCCCGCCGTACTTCGTGAGGTAGCGCTTGATGTTGACACCGGCGATGGGCGCGGCATCGACCTGGTGATTGCCGAGGGCCGTCGGATACACATCACCGGTGCTGGCCAGCTCGACGAGCTTCACGTCCTGTTTGCCGAGCCCGGCCTTCTTCAGAATGCGCAGCACGAGGGCGCCCTGCGCCTGGCCGGGACTGTAGGCGATCTTCTTGCCGCGCAGATCGGCGAGCTTCTTGATGCCGGCGCCCGGCGCGATGCCCAGCTCGTAGATCGGGTCGGCGATCGGATCCTTGCGGAACTCGGCGCCGACGAGCTTGGTGTCGAGCCCGGTCCAGTGGGCGTTGATGGACGGGATCTCGGCCGCGGAGCAGATGTCGAGGGCATCGGCGCGAAAGGCCTCGGAGCACTGCGGGCCGCCGCTGATGTTGGCCCACTTCACCTTGAAGGGCAGCTTGTCGATCTGCCCGGACAGTTCGAGGGCGACCTTCAGGATCGGAGCGCCGACGGTGAGCGTGGTGTCCGCCGACACCTTGGCGGGGATCTTCTTCGACGCGACGTTCCGACTACCGCTCGTCGAGGTCGAGTTGTTCGCGCAGGAGGTGAGCAGCAGGGCCGCGGCGAGCGAACCGACGACCGCGGCGCTCCGGAATCTGGACATGGGTATGCGGAGACGGGGCATCATTCGTGCCTTCACAGAGAGGAGGGGCGGCACACCGGAGCAGGCGTGGGACCCCGGGGAGGGAGGCAAGTACGCGAGGATGCGCGCCCGTTGAACGGGCGCCGCGGCTCAGCTACACACGGCGGTGGCGACACGCATCAGATCGATGGCTCGGCGCTTGTGATACCGCTGGTCGTCGGACATGCCGCCGAAGCTAGCCAGGCCGCCGGAGGCGGGTCAAGGGCGTGGGTCGCCCGGGGCCGGACTGCAATACCCCTTTCATGCAGGGGCCATACGCGTGTTGCGTACGCCCGGACGAGTGAAGACCGCCCGGCTCCGGCAACCGCACCCGCGCGCGGCACCGTCTTCCCCGGTGGCCGCCCCTGACCAGGGCGGCACGACAACAACGTTCGTCGCCCCAATGGGGGCCACAACATGGGGAGTTGTATGAAGAAGAAGCTCGCTTCGGTCCTGGGCGCGGTGGCCCTCGCCGCAGGCGCCGTCGCCACCCTCGCCCCCACGGCCTCGGCCGCGGACGGCTGCTGGCAGGACGGGAACCGGCACTGGTGCCACAACGTCGCCGGCGCCCCGGTGTACGGCACCATCGGCAACAACCACCTCTACCCGGACCCCGGCAGGGTGGTCGGGTACATGAACTCCAACCCCAGCTGGTTCTACTGCAAGATGGACGGCCAGGACTGGGTCGGCGGGCCGCACCCGACGCGCTGGCTGATGACGGTGGCGGACAACGGCCGGCTCGGCTTCATGAAGGACACCGACATCTACAGCGAGACGGATCCGGTTCGCGACTGCTGATGGACCGCTGATCCCGGTCCCGGGGGTGTGCGACTGCTGATCCCGGTCCGGGACCGCACTACTGCCGCGGGGCGAGCCCCGTGCTCCCCCGCGGCACCAGCTCCACCGGCAGGACGACATGGCGCTCCAGGTTCGCCTCGGGTTCCTGGATCACGGCGCGAGCCAATTCCGCTGCGGCGACGCCGAGTTGGCGGGCGGGCTGCGCCATCGTGGACAGGTCCCACGGCGCCGCCATCGCGTGGTCGTCGAAGCCGAGGACGGACATGCGGTCCGGCACCGGCACGTTCGCCCCGCGCAACACGGTCAGCAGCCGGAAGGCGATGTCGTCCGTCTCGGCGAAGATCGCCGTGGGTGGCTCGGTAAGGGAGAGCAGCCGCCCGACCGCCGCGTCCAGGCTCGGCCCCTGCCACTGCGCGACCTGCCGGACCAGTTCCTCGTCGTGCTCGACACCAGCCTCCGTGAGCGCGGCCCGGTACCCCTCAAGGCGGGCGCGGCTGCTCCAGGCGAAGCCCGAGTCGTCGGCGGGCTCGATGTAGGCGATGCGGCGGTGACCGAGGTTGAGCAGGTGCCGGGTGCCCCGCAGGGCGGCCTCCGCGTCGTCCACGTAGACACTGGCCCGGCCCTTCTCGTGCTGGCTGACGAAAACCAGCGGCATGCCGAGGCCGTCAAGGCGCTCCCGCTCCTCGGGGGAGAGCGCGAAGCTGACGACGAGCAGCGCGTCCGCGTTGCGGCGGGCGGGCAGTCGGTCGAAGAATCGGGCGCGCTGTTCGGCGGTGGTGACGCTGTAGACGAGCAGGTCGAGCCCGGCAGCGTTCAGTTCGGGCGCGAGCCCTGCCAGTACGGCGCCCAGGAACCAGGACTCCATGTTCGGCACGAGCACGGCGATCCTGCCGGTGCGCCCGGTCACGAGACTGGAGGCGCTGCGCGAGATCGCGAACGACAGCTCGCGGGCGGCCTGTTCGACCCGCTCGCGGGTCTGCGGTGACACCGTCGACAGACCGCGCAGCGTGCGCGAGACGGTCGAGGGAGACACTCCGGCCCTCTGTGCGACATCCGCCAGCGTGGCGCCCCGTTCACCAGTCATGACCGGGACGCTAACACAGCGATCACGCCTCGCCGAGCCCGGTAATGCCAACGCTGTCATTTCAAGGATTGCCTGCAATGTCTTCGCCAAGGCCATTGACAGTGAATCTTGCGGCTCCCTACCGTGCTAGCGCTGTCATTCGGCGGCATGAAAGGGGAGGAGCATGCCATGACCCTGCACCGCAGAACCGTGCTCGCCGGCGTCGGGAGCGCCGTCGCGGCCGGACTGGCGTCCGGATGCGGAGGGAGGGACGTCGACGACCTGGTCGCGCAGGCGGCGACGACGCCGAAGAAGTCAGCCCGGCTGACCTGGTGGGTCTCCGAGATCCCGTCGCGCCGGGGTGCCGTCGTCGCCGACCTGATCATCCGGGCCTTCGAGCGACGCCACCCCAACGTCCGGATCTCGAAGATCAACGCGCTGTCGACGTCGGACGGCAACCGCAGCGCCATCGCGACCCAGCTCGCCGGCGGCTCGCCCCAGCCCGACGTCTACCTGGGCGACACGACCTGGCCCACGCAGTTCGGCCGGGCCGCGCTCGCTCTGCCCGTGAACGAGCTGCTGCCGGACGGTTTCTGGGACGCCTACCCGGAGGCCCTGCGGCGCAGTTCCACGTACCGGGGCACGGCGTACGCGGTGCCGTTCTTCCTCGACAGCACGTACCTCTTCTACCGCAAGGACCTACTGGCCAAGCACGGCCTGCGGGTCCCCCGGACCTGGGAGGAGTTGCTGCACACCTCGCGCACGGTACAGCGGGCCGGGGACACGGCGGCCGGGTTCCTGTGGCAGGCCGCCGTGACCGAGTCACTGACGGCGAACGTCACCGAGTTCCTCGCCGACGCGGGCGGCACCGTCCTCGACGAGCGGGGCAGGGCCGCCCTGAGCGGGGCGGCGGCGGAGCGGGCGTTCTCGCTGATGGCGGAGTTCATCACGTCCGGGGTCACACCCCGGACGGTGACGACCTATGAGGAGTCTGACTCCCAGGACGCGTTCATCAACGGGCGGGGCCTGTTCCTACGCAACTGGTCCTACGCGTGGGTCAACAGCGCCACCCCGAACGTCTCGCGTGTCGCGGGCAAGGTGGGTGTCGCGCTCCGTCCGGGCTTCGAGGGCACCGGCCGCCGTGGTGTCTCGTGCGCCGGCGGCTGGAGCAACTTCGTCAATCCCAGCTCCCAACAGCTCGGCGCCGCAATGGAGTTCGCCCGGTTCTGCGCCGGCGAGGAGGTGCAGCGGCTGCTCGCCCGGGAGGCCGGTGTCGTCCCCGCCATGACCTCCGTGCTGCACGGGCGCGAGGCACGCGCGGCTGGTGACCCGACGGTGCTGCGTGCCGCCGATCTGCACCTGGTCGCCCGGCCCGTGCAGACCCCGCACTACCCGCAGGTCAGCAAGGCGCTCTACACACCGGCCAACGCGGTCGTCGGTGGCGACCTCTCCCCCGCGGCCGGGGTTCGTGCCGCGCAAGACGGCCTCCGTAAGGCTCTGGAAGGGAAAGCGCTGTGAGTACCGCGCTGCAGTCGAAGACATCGACACCGGCGAAGGGCGGCGACAGTCGTTCCGCACCCCCGGGTCGACAGACCCCGTCGGCCGGTTCCGGCGCGCGCCGCCGCACCCGCACCGGTTGGCTCTTCGCCTCGCCCGCTCTGCTGGTCGTCACGGTGGTGACGGTCTTCCCCGTGGTCTTCTCGCTGGCGCTGTCCTTTGCCGAAGTGCGCCTCGACTACGGCGGGTTGCGCCTCGGGTCCCCCACGTTCGCACACTACGAGGCGCTGCTGAGCAATCCCGAGTGGTACCACGCACTCGCGTTCACGCTGGGATTCACGATCGTCTCCGTGCTGCTCGAACTGGTCCTCGGCACGCTCGCCGCGCTGGTTCTCGAGCGGCTCGGAGCCGCCCGCGGCTGGCTCATCGCCCTGCTTCTGCTGCCGTGGGCGCTGATCAACGTCGTCGCCGCCCAGCTGTGGTCGTACCTCTTCAACGGCACGTACGGAGCCGCGAGTTGGCTGTGCGAGCAGGTGCTGGGCACCCAGCCGGACATCCTGGGGCGGCCGGTTCCCGCGATGGCCGCGATGGTCGTCGTCGACGTGTGGAAGACCACGCCGTTCGTGGCGATCGTCGTGCTCGCGGGGCTGATGCTGATCTCGGCGGAGGTGTACGAGGCCGCCGAGATCGACGGGGCAGGGGCATGGACGACGTTCTGGCGGGTCACGCTGCCGCAGCTGAAGCCGATCGTGGCCATCGCGGTGCTCTTCCGCATCCTCCAGGCCTTCGGCATCTTCGACCTGCCGTTCGTGCTGACCCAGGGCGGTCCCGGCACGGCCACCCAGTCGGTGGCGATGCTCGGCTACCGGATCCTCTTCCAGGATCTCGACTTCGGCGGGGGCGCCGCCGTCGCCGTCTCCACCGCGGCCATCGTCATGGCCTGCTGCCTGCTGTTCCTGCGCGTCTTTCGCGCCCAGACCGATGAGGAGGTCCGAGGATGAGCCGCCACACCCAGCGCTCCGGTGTCCGCCGGTACGTCAATGTCGTCAACGCCGGGGGTCTCCTGATCGCCGTCTGTGCCACCCTGCCGCTGCTGTGGATGGCGTCCTCATCGCTCAAGGGCCCCGCCGAGATCAGCGCGACGCCGCCGACCCTGCTGCCGAAGGCGCCGACGCTCGACAACTACACGACAGCGTTCGTGCGCAACGGGATCGGCCAGTACTTCCTGAACAGCGTCATCGTCGCCTGTGTGTCGACGATCCTGATCCTGTCCCTGGCGTTCTTCGCCGGCTACGCACTCGCCCGGTTCGGGCTGCGCGGGCGGGGCGCCGTCATGACGGCACTGCTGATGCTGTCGGTTTTCCCGCCGATCGCGCTGCTCGTCCCGCTGTTCCTGATGGAGCGTCAAGCCGGCCTGCTCAACAGCTATCCCGGCCTGATCGTCCCGTACGTGGCGCTGAACCTGCCGTTCGCCGTCTGGATCATGCGCAACTACCTGAGCAAGATCCCGGGCGAGCTGGAGGAGGCGGCGACCGTCGACGGCGCGGGGCCCTGGCGCACCGCGCTGACGGTGATCCTGCCGCTGGCCCGGCCCGGCCTGTTCACCGCCGGGGTGTTCTCCTTCACCGCCACCTGGTCCGAGTTCCTGCTGGCGCTCACGTTCAACGGCGTCGACGACCGGCGCACCGTCTCCGTGGGCATCGCCCTGTTCACCAGCCAGTACCAGGTCCCGTACGGAGTGATCTTCGCCGGGGCGATGGTGGCCACCGTGCCGATCGCCCTGCTGGTCCTGATCTTCCGCCGGGCGGTCGTGTCCGGCATGACCACGGGCGCGGTCAAGGGCTGACCCGCCACACCGTTCCGCGTACCACCTGCCCGTCCCGCACCCGCCGGGCGGGCACACCGCACAACCCCGAAAGGCCCTCACATGCCTCAGCGTCCCCACCCCGTCGGCACCGGTACCGACGCCGACTGGTGGCGGCAGGCCGTTGTCTACCAGGTCTATCCGCGCAGCTTCGCCGACGCCGACGGTGACGGCATCGGTGACATCCGCGGTGCCACCTCCCGCCTGCCCTACCTCGCGGAACTCGGCGTGGACGCCGTCTGGTTGAGCCCCTTCTACCCGTCGGAGCTGGCCGACGGCGGGTACGACGTCGCCGACTACCGTGATGTGGACCCCCGGCTCGGCACGCTCGACGACTTCGACGCGATGGTCACGGAGGCCGACCGGCTCGGCCTGAAGATCGTGGTGGACATCGTCCCCAACCACTCCTCGCACCAGCACGTCTGGTTCCAGGAGGCGCTGGCCGCGGGCCCCGGTTCGGCCGCCCGCGAGCGCTACGTGTTCCGCGAGGGCCGTGGCGAGCAGGGTGAACTCCCGCCCACCGACTGGCCGTCCAGCTTCGGCGGCCCCGCCTGGACCCGGGTTCCCGACGGCCAGTGGTACCTGCACCTGTACGCGCCCGAGCAGCCCGACTTCAACTGGGACAACCCCGAGGTGCGCGAGGACTTCCACACCACGCTGCGGTTCTGGTCGGACCGAGGAGTCGCGGGCTTCCGCGTCGATGTCGCGCACGGCCTCGCCAAGGATCTGGCCGAGCCGCTGCGCGACCTCGGTGAGGCGCAGAGCTACCAGCCGGACGAGTTGCCCGACGACGGCAGCCATCCGCTGTGGGACCGGGACGCGGTCCATGACATCTACCGCGGCTGGCGGCGGGTGTTCGACGAGTACGAGCCGCCTCGCTTCGCCGTCGCCGAGGCCTGGGTACGCTCCTCGCGGCGCGCCCCGTACGCCTCCGCGGACGAGCTCGGCCAGGCGTTCAACTTCGACTTCCTCAACACGCCTCTCGAGGCCGGCGCGATGCGGGACACCATCGACTCCGCGCTCGCCCATGCCCGCGACGCCGGTGCCACCAGCACCTGGGTGCTGTCCAACCATGACGTGGTGCGTCACCCCTCGCGCTACGCCCTCCCCACCGGCGCCACCAAATCCGACGTGGAGTCCTGGCTGATGACGGACGGCCAGGAACCCTCGCCGGACCAGGAGTTGGGGCTGCGCAAGGCCCGCGCGGCGACACTCCTCATGCTGGCGCTGCCCGGCTCCGCGTACGTCTATCAGGGCGAGGAACTGGGCCTGCCGGAGGTCGCCGACCTGCGCACCGAGGACCTCCAGGACCCGATCTGGGTACGCAGCGGCGGCCGGGTCAAGGGCCGTGACGGCTGCCGGGTGCCGCTGCCCTGGACCCGGGAGGGCGCGAGCCACGGCTTCGGCCCCGGCGGTTCCTGGCTGCCGCAGCCCGCCGGCTGGGGCTCGTACGCCGCCGATGTCCAGGCCGGTGACAAGGACTCGGTCCTGGAGCTGTACCGCGAGGCGCTGCATCTGCGGCGCGACCTGGTCACGGACGAGACGCTGGAGTGGGCCGACACGACCCCGGGCGTCGCCGAGCGGGGGTTGGTGCACTTCACCCGCAGCGGCGGCTGGCACGTTCTCAGCAACCTCTCGGACGAGTCCGTCCCGCTGCCACAGGGCACGGTGCTGCTCGCCTCGAACCCGCTACCCGAGGGGGAGTTGCCCGCCTGGACCACGGTCTGGATGCGCAACCAGGCCTGAATGGCGGCTGCTTGAGCATGCGAATGGGCGCCGGTCACCATGTGTGGCCGGCGCCCTCGGCGTACGCCGCCGCCCTACCGCTCGCCGTCCGGGAGCGCCTCATTCCATCGCTCGGGGTCGATGCGGCCCGCGTACAAGGGGAGTTCGAGCGGCGACTGACCGGCCGTGAACGGGTCCCACACCCGTGTCAGGCCCGCCGTGCCATGCGTGCGCACCCGGCGGGCCTCCCCCAGGTCGAGGACGTCCGTGACGATCTGGTCCGTCGCGGACTCGGCCTCGGCGCGCACCCGGCCCTCGGAGTCGACGACGAGGCTGCGGCCGATCCCGTCCGGCTGCGCCGCGTTGACGCTGGCCATGGCGACCTGGTTCACGATCGCGTTGGCCCGGGCGAGGACGAGTTCCTGGGTGCGGTCGACGGTCGGTGTACGTACGAGGTTGAGGACCAGGTCGGCGCCCTGCCAGGCCAGGTGCCGGGTGACCTCCGGGAACCAGGCGTCGTAGCAGATGGACAGGCCCACGCGCCCGTACCCGTCCATGTCGAAGACGACGAACTCCGCGCCGGACGCCGTGGTCTCGTAGGGGCGCCAGGGGAAGATCTTCCGGTAGGCGGCGACGCGCTCGCCCTCGGGCGAGTACACGGGCGCCGTGTTGTAGATCAGACCGTCGGCGCCGCGCTCGTAGACGCTGCCGGGCACGAGCCACACACCCGTCTCGCGCGCGAGGTCCGCGAGGCGGGCGCTGCGGGGGCCGTCCAGTGGCTCGGCGGCCGCCGTCATGACCGTCGCCGGGTCCTCGTCCGGCCGGTGGCCGCACAGGTGCAGCTCGGGGTAGGCCAGCAGCCGGGCGCCGGGGTGGGCGCGCGTGACACGGCGTACGTCCGCCGCGAACGCGTCCAGGCCGTCGTCCGCGGCGTGATGGTGTGCGGCCGACTGGACGAGGCAGATCGACAGGGGACGGCTGGTCATCGGCGGGAGGGGCCTTCCGGGCGGGAGCGGTGTGCGGGGGTCGGTGTGCGGGGGCGGTGTGTGGGGGCGGTGTGCGGGGCGGTGTGTGGGCCCGGACGAGCCAATCAGCCCACCCACCATCGGACAACCCCCCTGTCCCCTGCGGCAGGCACAGGACTAGCCTGTGGCCGCATGACCCTCAACCAGCTGAGGGCCTTCGTCGAAGCGGAGCGGCTCGGGTCGTTCACCGCCGCGGCGCGGGCCATGGACATCGCCCAGGCATCCGCCTCCGAACTCGTGCGCCGCCTGGAGGCGGAACTGGACGCCGAGCTGTTCGTGCGCGGCAGCCGCACCCTCGCGCTGACCTCGGCGGGGCAGGAGCTGCTGCCCTACGCCCAGCAGTCCGTGGAGGCCGCCGACAGCGGCACCCGGGCCGTGCACTCCCTCGGTTCGCTCGGCGGCGGCACCGCCACCTTCGGAGTCCTGCGCAACGCGGACTACTACCTGCTGTCCAACCTGGTGCAGCTGTTCCATGCCCGCTATCCGTCGGTGCGGGTGCGGCTCGTGGGCCAGAACTCCGCCGAGACCGCGGCGGCCGTGGCGGCCGGACGCATCGAGGCGGGCCTGGTGGTGCTCCCCATCGACGACGAGGAGCTGCAGGTGACGCCGCTACTGCGCGACGAGGTGTACTACGTCAGCGCGAGCGAGGAACGCACCCGGGCGCCGGTGACCATCGAGGACTTCGCGCGCGCACCCCTCGTCCTGTACGACGCCCACTACGGCTGGCAGGACCCGACGCGGCGGCAGCTCGCCGAACGCGCGCAGTTCGCGGGCGTCCGTATCGAACCGCTGATCGAGCTCGAACACGTGGAAGCGGCCCTGAAGTTGGTGACCACCGGGGTCGGCGACACGATCGCCAGCCGCGCCGTGGTCGACAGTCCGGCGTTCCCCGCAGGGCTGCACACGGCCCGCTTCGCCGACCCCCTCTACGACACCATCGCGCTGGTACGGCGCCGGGGGCACCCGCTGTCCCGCGCCACCCGCGAACTGGCCCGCATCGCCGAGGACACCCTGCGCGAGATCCGCCTCGCACGCGGCCTGTGAGGGGATCGCGGTGACGCTCGCACGCGGCCTGTGACAGGTACCGCGGCCCCTCTCACACGCGGCCTGCGAGAGGGGCGGTGGTGACATGCAGGAAAACCCTGTGGATGGGACAGGAATCGCCCCTCTAGTCCTGTGGCAGAAGCCCGTCTAGCGTCCTCGCCATGCAGATCACGCACGACGAAGCCCAAGCCCTCCCTCCCCTCCAGTGGCTCAAGAAGCCGTCCGTCGACGGCCCGCCCGCCCAGCGCGACCCGAAGGTGGTCGAGCGCGTCTCCGAGATGCTCGCGGAAATCGAGCGCAAGGGCATGGACGCGGTGCGCTCCTACGCCCAGGAGCTGGACGGCTGGTCCAGCGAACTGGAGGTCTCCGCAAGCGAGTTGAAGAAGTCGGGCGACGCCCTGCCGCCGGACGTCCGCACCGCCCTGGAGATGGGCTACGAGCGCACCCACCGGTTCGCCGCCGCGCAGCGCGAGCACCTGACGGACTTCGAGATCGAGCTCGCCCCCGGCGTGAAGGGCGGCCAGCGGTACGTGCCGGTCTCCCGCGTCGGCGCCTACCTTCCGGCCGGCCGCTTCCCGCTGCTCGCCAGCGCCTTCATGACGGTCAACGTCGCCAAGACGGCCGGTGTGCCCACCGTGGTGGCGTGTACGCCGCCGTCGGGCGAGCACGGCGCCCACCCCGCGGTGCTGTACGGCGCCTATCTGTCCCGCGCCGACCGGGTGTTCGCCCTCGGTGGTGTGCAGGCGCTCGGCGCGATGGCCTTCGGGCTGCTGGGCGAGGCGCCGGTGGACATGCTGGTCGGCGCGGGCAACGCGTTCGTCACCGAGGCCAAGCGGCAGCTGTTCGGCCAGGTCGGCATCGACCTGCTCGCGGGACCCTCCGAGGTCGCGGTCATCGCCGACGACAGCGCCGACCCGGTGTGGGTGGCGGCCGACCTGCTGGGCCAGGCCGAGCACGGCCCCAACTCCCCTGCCGCGCTGATCACCACGTCCGAGCGGATGGGCAACGCCGTGATCGCCGAGATCGAGCGCCAGCTCACCGCCCTCTCCACCCGCGACATCTGCGGTCCGGCCTGGCGTGACTTCGGCTCCGTCATCGTGGTCGAGGACCGGGACGCGGCCGTCGCCGTCGCGGACGTCATCGCCCCCGAGCACCTCGAGGTGCACACCGAGGACGACGACTTCTACCTGGAGAACCTGTCCAACTACGGCTCGCTGTTCATCGGTCCGTGGTCCACCGTCGCGTACTCGGACAAGGGCATCGCCGGCACCAACCACGTGCTGCCGACGGGCAAGACCGCGCGGTACAACGCCGGCCTGTCGGTCTCCCGGTTCCTCAAGCCGCTGACGTACCAGCGGGCCGCTAAGGAGGGAACGGCCGCGCTGGCCCCGGCAGTTGAGCGGATCTCCGCCTTCGAGGGCCTGGCGGCCCACGGCGCCACCGCGACGCTGCGCATCGACGAGATCGGCCGCACCTCGGGCGCGTTCGACGACGTGCCGGCCGCGCTGCGCGAGCAGCTCTGACCGCTCCTCCCACCGCCGGGCCGGGGGCGACGTCGTCATCGGCGTCCGTCCCCGGCCCACCCCTCTTCCGGGACCCTGCGTGCCGTTCAGGCGCGGCGCGGCTCCCACCTCGTCCGCGAGCCAAGGATCCTCACATGCAACACCCTCCTCCTGAGCCGTCCCCCGCCGCGGGAGCGACGCTCACCCAGGGCCTGAAGGGCCGCCAGATCACGATGATCTCCATCGGCGGGGTGATCGGCGCCGGTCTCTTCGTCGGCTCGTCGGCCGCCGTGGCCACCGCTGGTCCGGCCGTGATCGTCTCGTTCCTGCTGGCCGCCGCCCTGGTGGTGCTCGTCATGCAGATGCTCGGCGAGATGGCCGTCGCCAACCCCGACACCGGCTCCTTCTCCACGTACGCGGACCGTGCGCTGGGCCGCTGGGCCGGGTTCTCGATCGGGTACCTGTACTGGTGGTTCTACATTTTGGTCATCCCCATCGAGGCCATCGCGGCCGGTGAGGTCGTCGCGGGGCTGACCTCGATCCCTAGCTGGATACCGGCCCTCGCGGTGATCCTCGTGCTGACGGGCAGCAATCTGCTGGCGGTGCGCAACTACGGCGAGTTCGAGTACTGGTTCTCGCTGATCAAGGTCGTCGCCATCGTGGCGTTCCTGGTCCTCGGGGCGCTCGCGGTGCTCGGGGTGCTGCCCGGGTCCGACACCCATGGTGTGTCGAATCTCTGGAGCCACGGCGGCTTCGCCCCGCAGGGTGTCACGGCGATCCTGGCCGGACTGCTCACCGCGATGTTCAGCTTCCAGGGCAGCGAGATCGTCACCATCGCGGCGGCGGAGTCCGAGGAGCCGCGCAAGAACATCAAGAAGGCGATCCGCGCGGTGGTGTGGCGTCTGGGGCTCTTCTACATCGGCTCGATCCTCGTCGTGGTCTGCCTCGTGCCCTGGAACGCCGACGACCTTGGGGCCGGGTCCTACCAGGCGGTCCTGGACCGGATGAACATCCCGGGCGCCGCCCGGATCATGGACGTGGTGCTGGTGGTCGCCGTGTGCAGCTGCCTCAACTCCGCCGTCTACACGGCCTCACGGATGCTGTTCTCGCTGGCCGGGCGCGGTGACGCCCCGGCCGCATTCGCCCGCACCTCACCGCACGGTGTGCCCCGCAATGCGGTGCTCGCGTCGACAGTCGTCGGCATCGCCGCGGTGATCGCCAACTATCTGCTGCCGGACGTGTTCTCGTACCTCATCGCCTCCAGCGGAGCGATCGCCCTGATGATGTACATGGTCATCGCGCTGACGCAGTACGCCGTGCGCCGCAAGGGCGACCGTCCGACCGACGTACGCATGTGGGGCTTCCCCTATCTGACGCTCGCCACCATCGCGTTCATCGCCGGGGTACTGGTCCTCATGGCCGTACTGCCGGGCCACCGGCTGGAGTTGTGGCTCTCGCTCGGGCTCGCCGCGGTGCTGGCCACCGTGGGTGTGGTGCGACAGCGACGTGGTGCGACGCCCACGGCGACCACCGAGCCCGTCCGCGCGACCTCCGGGTCGTGAGGGTTCAGCGGGCCTTGGCGTGGGTGGCTCTCGGGACGAACTCGGTCGGCAGGACCAGGCGTTCGCCGTCCGCGTCGACCTCCCCGGCGATCCGCCGGGCCAGCAACCGGGCCGCCTGACAGGCGAGTTCACCCAGATCGTGCCGGACGGTGGTGAGCCGGAAGACCTCCCAGGCCGCCATGGGCAGATCGTCGAAGCCGATGACGGTGAGGTCGTCGGGCACCTTGACGCCCGCCGCGAGCGCGGCGTTGAGCACACCGATGGCGACCACGTCGTTGCCGCAGAAGACGGCAGTGGGCGGTTCGGCCGCCTTGAGGAGCGAGGGCAGCGCCGCGTACCCGGTCTCGTACTCGAACGCGCCACGCACCACGCGGTCGTCCGGCAGCCCGATGCCGGCGTCGGCCAGGGCCAGCCGGAAGCCCAGCTCACGCTCGCGGCCCGTCGTGGTGTTGGCCGCGCCGAAGATGCCCGCGATGCGGCGGTGGCCGAGCCCGACCAGCTCCTGCGCGACGAGGCGGCCACCTCCCTCGTTGTCGACGACGGAGGCGAAGTCGCCGGACCTGCCGGTGTCCCGGTTGAGGAACACGTAGGGCATGCCGCGCCGCTCCAGCAGGGCGGGCAGCCGCGAGTCGGTGGTGGCGGTCGCGAGCACGACGCCGTCGAGCGACTGGTCAAGGAGCTTCTCCTCGGCGACCGCCTCGTCGGAGCGCTCGGTGAGCAGCATCATCCGGTAGCCGAGCCGCTCCAGTTCGTCGTGGAGCGGCGCGACGACATGCGGATAGAACGGGTTGGTCATGTCGGTGACGATGACGCCGACCCGGTGGGTGGACCGGGTCGACAGCGTGCGGCCCGCTTCGCTGGGTACGTAGTTGAGCGCCTCGGCGGCCCGCTTGATCTTCGCGCGGGTGGCCTGCGAGACACGGGGGTCGTCACGCAGGGCGCGGGACACCGTGGGCTGCGAGACACCCGCGAGTTTCGCCACGTCGTGACTCGTGATCGCCATGTCTCTCTCCTCGTCGACACCTCGTACCGCCCGGAACCAGCACCGCGCCCGGACAGTATACGTACGCCACCCCGTATACGTATGTCTCCGCCCGATTCCTTGATCGCGGCGCGCCCGTCGACCGCAGCGAAATTCGTTTCTACCCCCTTGACAGGACACACCCCGGAGGCCTGTCATGGCAATGCATACGTATTCCATTCATGCTTGTCCACCAGGGAGCCCCCATGCCCGATGTCGTCGTGTCCACGCCCGACCTTGAGCGCCGCACGGTGCGCCGCAGCGACTTCGTCTCCTGCAACCAGGCCTTCATCGACTGCCGTACGCCCGGCTCGGACCGGAAGGAGAACTACGCCATGATCGGGCCGGGCGTCTCGCAGTCCTCCGGCCAGCACGTCAACCTGCGGCTGCCGCACGGCTACAACATCGGCGCCGCCGCCATGCCGCACGGCATCACCAACAACCTGCACCTGCACTACACCGCCGAGGTGTTCATCTGCACCGACGGCGAGTACCTGCTGCGCTGGGGCGCCGACGGCAGCGAAGGTGAACTGCTCCTGAGGGCCGGAGACATCGCGTCCATCCCCACCTGGATCTTCCGCGGCTTCACCAACACCGGCCCTGACGACGGCTGGCTGTTCACCGTGCTCGGCCATGACAGGACCGGCGGCATCATCTGGGGCCCCTCGGTCCTGCGCGAGGCGGCAGAGCACGGCCTGTACCTCAGCGCCGACAACCAGCTCGTCGACACCGCCGCCGGGGACGAGCTGCCGGCGGAGTCCGAGCGGGTCACGCCGATGGCGCAGGAGCACATCGACCGGCTGCGCCACTACAGCGCCGAGGAGATGAAGCGCCGGGTCGCCGCGGCCGACGAGCTCGTGTGGTCGGAGCACCCCTTCATCGACAGCTCCCTGCCCGGCGGCGGGGCGCGCCTGAGCTGCGTCATCGGCTACGGCATGACCGAGGACCCGCACCAGGACCCGCGTGTGTTCAACCCGCACGGCCACAATGTCGCCTGGCTGCGCGCCGAGCCCGGCCAGGGTGTCTCGCAGCACCGCCAGCAGGAGACCCAGACGCTCATCGTCAAGAACGGCGAGTGGGAGGTCACGCTCAACCGCACCGACCCGGTCTCGGTGCGCCTCGGCCCGCGCGACATGCTGTCGGTACCGCAGGACGCCTGGCGCACGGTGCGCAACGTCGGCGAGGAGGAGGGCGACCTCCTGGTGGTCAACTCCGGGGACGGCCGCGTCCGCCTGGAGTGGGACGAGGAGGTCCTCAAGGCCGCCGCCGACGCGGGCCTGGGCCTGGACCACAACGGGTACGTCGCCCCGTACGCGCTGCTCCCCCGCTCCGCGCGTCGCTGGTGACCGGCGTGCCGCTGCCCCTGGTCGTGGTCCCCGGCATGCTCTGCGACACGAGCCTGTGGTCGGACGTCACCTTCCCCGAGGGCCACGACGTCCACCACGTCGCGCTGACGCAGCCGGACATCGGGGCGCTCGCGGACGACGTGCTGTCCGCGGTGGAAGGCCCGTTCGTGCTCGTCGGGCTCAGCCTGGGGGCCATCGTCGGGTTCGAGGCGCTGCGGCGGGCACCCGAGCGGATTGCCGGACTGTGCGTGATGGCGACGAACGCCGGCGCCCCTCGATCCGAACAGCACGCCACCTGGCGGGAGTTGGACGATCTCGTCACGGCCGGCCGGTTCGCGGAGGTGGTCGAGCGCACGCTGCCGGACATGTTCCCCGACCGCCGCCCGACCGCGGCGGACGCCGAGCGCTACCGCCGCATGGCGCAGGCCGTGGGCCCCGATGCCGCCCGCGCCCAGCTCGCCGCCCAGCCCACCCGCGAGGACGCGTTCACGGCGCTGCGCTCGGCGCGCTGCCCCTCCGTCGTCCTCGCGGGCGGCCGGGACACGCTCTGCCCGCCCGCCTTCCACCACGCCATCGCCGAGGCCCTGCCGCACTCCCGTATGCGCGAACTTCCCGACGCCGGGCACCTGGTGCCGTGGCAGCGGCCGGACGCCGTGGGCGCGGCGCTGCAGGACCTGGTCGCCGCGGCCGCCGCCGCCTGAGCACCGACCCCGTATCCAAAGAATCGAGTTGAGGAGAGCCCTCATGCCCCGACATCTCAAGTCCCCCGTCCCTGCCGCCCAGGTGACCGCCGCCCGCGCGGACGTCGCCGACCGGGTGCGCGCCATCCTCGACGACATCCGCGAGCGCGGCGACGAGGCGGTGCGCCAGCACTCCGAGAAGTTCGACAACTGGAGCCCGGAGTCCTTCCGTCTGTCGCCCGAGGAGATCGAGCGCATCGTCGCCGGTGTCCCGCAGCAGGTCCTCAACGACATCCGGTTCGTGCAGGAGCAGGTGCGTACGTTCGCGCAGGCCCAGCGGGACTCGATGCTCGACGTCGACATCGAGACACTGCCCGGCGTGCGCCTCGGCCACCGGCACGTACCTGTCGCCTCTGCCGGCGCCTACGTGCCCGGCGGCCGTTACCCGCTGACCGCGTCGGCCCATATGACGATCGTGACCGCGAAGGTCGCGGGCGTGCCCCGGGTCGTCGCCTGCACCCCGCCCATCCGGGGCGAGATCCCGGCCGCGACGGTCGCGGCGATGCACCTGGCGGGCGCCGACGAGATCTACCTGCTGGGCGGTGTCCAGGCCGTCGCGGCGATGGCCGTGGGGACCGAGACGATCGGCGGCGTGCCGATGCTGGCGGGGCCCGGCAACGCGTATGTGGCCGAGGCCAAGCGTCAGCTGTTCGGCGAGGTCGGCATCGACCTGTTCGCCGGCCCCACCGAGATCCTGGTGATCGCGGACGAGCACGCGGACCCCTTCGTGGTCGCCGTCGACCTGCTGTCCCAGGCCGAGCACGGCCCGGACTCCCCCGCCGTCCTCGTCACCACGTCCGAGGAGCTGGGGCGCGAGGTCGAGCGGCACATCGAGCGGCTGCTGCCCGGCATGCCGACGAAGGACTTCGCCGGGCCGGCCTGGCGCGACCACGGCGAGATCGTCGTGGCCGACACCCTCGACGAGGCCTTCGAGATCGCCGACTCCTACGCGAGCGAGCACGTCGAGGTACTCACCGAGAACCCGCGCCAGGCTCTGGACAAGATGCGTGATTACGGTGCACTCTTCCTCGGCGAGGGCACCTGCGTCTCCTACGGCGACAAGGTCATCGGCACCAACCACGTGCTGCCCACCCGTGGCGCGGCCCGCTACACGGGCGGTCTGTGGGTCGGCAAGTACCTCAAGACGGTCACCCACCAGGAAGTCACCGACACCGCTTCGTCGGCGCTGCTCGGCGAGGTGTGCGGGCGCGCCGCCCGCGTCGAGCTCTTCGAGGGGCACGCGCGTTCCGGTGACGTACGCGCCGCGAAGTACGGCGACAAGGCCCTGACGTGGAACGAGGAGGCGGGCGCATGACCTCCCGTACGGAAGCACCACTCGCCGGGCGGACGGCACTCGTCACCGGCGGTGGCAGCGGCCTGGGCCGGGCCATCACCCGGTCCCTGCTGGCCGACGGCGCCCGCGTGGTGATCACCGGGCGCAACGTGGACTCCTTGAAGCGCACCGCCGACGAGCTCGGGCCCGGGGTCGTCCCCCAGGTCTGCGACGTGTCCCGCCCCGCGGACGTCGACGCGCTCGCCTCGGCCCTCGCGGACGAGGAGATATCGATCCTGGTCAACAACGCCGGCGTCGCGGGCCCCGTGGCGCCGCTGACCGACATCTCGCCCGAGGAGTGGGACGAGGTCTTCGACGTGAACGTACGCGGTGTGTTCCTGATGTGCCGGGCGTTCCTTCCCGCCATGACACGTCGTGGCTCCGGTGATGTCATCAACGTGGCCTCAGTGTCGGGCAAGCGGCCGCTGCTGCGCCGCACACCGTACTGCGCGTCGAAGATGGCGGTCATCGGCCTGACGACGACGTTGGCGGGCGAGGTGGGACCGCAGGGTGTCACGGTCAACTCCCTGTCTCCCGGACCGGTTTCGGGTCCGCGCATGGAGCGCAACTTCCGTCTGGAGGCCGAGCGCACGGGCAGCAGCTACGCCGAGGCCGAGGAGGCCTTCGTGTCACGTGCCGCGCTCGGGCGGATGGTGACCGAGGAAGAGGTGGGCGACGCGGTGACGGCGATGCTGCGGATGCGTGGCCTGTGCGGCGCCGATATCGATCTCTCGGCAGGGATGGTGGCACGATGACGGTTCCTCGCACCCCGCGCCGGAGCCTCAAGCAGCGCCTGGCGGACGGTGAATCGCTGCGCGGCGGGCTGCTGCGGCTGCCGTCGGAGACGCTGGTGGAGATGGCGGGCGTCGCCGGTCTGGACTACGTGGTCATCGACTGCGAGCACGGGCCCGCGGACATGGCTCTGCTCCAGCAGCACATCTTGGCGGCGCAGGCCCACGGGATCGACGTCATCGTGCGTGTGGGCACCGCCGAGCCCGCGCTGGCGCTGCGCGCCCTCGACCTGGGCGCGGCCGGTCTCATCCATCCGCACGTGGACAGCGCCGAGGACGCCCGGCGGGCCGTGGCCGCGAGCCACTATCCGCCCTGGGGCGAGCGGGGCTTCGCCACGTACAGCAGGTCGGGGCGGTTCGGTACGGTCACCGCGGCCGAGCATGTGGCCGCGTCCCGCGAGACGCTGGTCATCCCGATGATCGAGACGCAGCGCGCCTGCGCCGCCGCCGACGAGATCGCCGGCACCGAGGGCGTGGACGCGGTCCTGGTGGGCCCCGCGGACCTCGCGGCGGACTGCGGCTTCCCCGCCCCGGAGGTCGTGAACGGCCTTGTACAGGAGGCACATCGGGCGACCGCGAAGAACGGTCGCACGGTGATGACGATCGTCCCGCACCTCGAAGCGGCGCAGGCCGCCGAGGAGGCCGGATCCCGGCTGATCGTCTTCAACATGGCGCAGGTACTGATGGACACCATGGGCGCCCTCGCGCACCGTCCGGACCGTGACACACCTTCGTCGTGACACACCTTCCTCGGACCCGTCCGCACCTCTTGACGGTCCACCCCCGGAACCTTAACGTTCAACCCTAGTTCATACGTATGCATACACCCGCACGTATGCACACCTCCCCCTCATTCGCACCCCTCATCCGCCGCGCGATCGGAGCAGCCATGTCCTCTGCAGCGCCACCTCGCACAACCCCAGCGACCGCCCCCGACGAAGCGGAGAAGCGGAGCGCGATTCGCCGGGCCATCGGCGCGGGCAGCGTCGGCAACTTCGTCGAGCAGTTCGACTACGGCCTGTACGGCTACATGGCGCCGATCATGGCCCCGGCGTTCTTCCCCGAGAGCGACAAGACCGTGGCGGTGCTCGGCACGTACGCGATCATCGCGATCGCGTGCCTGGTCCGCCCCCTCGGCGGGACCCTCCTCGGCCGCTGGGGCGACCGGGTGGGCCGCAGGAAGACGCTGCTGTGGACCCTGGTGGCCATGGGCGCGTCCACCGCCCTCGTCGCGGTCCTGCCCACGTACCACCAGGTCGGCATCCTGGCGCCGCTCCTGCTCCTGGCGCTCCGCGTGGTCCAGGGCGTCGTCTCCGGCGGCGAGTACGTCGGCGCGGTGGCATTCATCGTCGAGTGGGCCGAGCCCAACCGGCGCGCCTACTACACCTCGTACGCCTCCAACAGCTGCTTCGTCGGCACGCTCGCCGGTGCCGGTGTCGCCGCGCTGACCAGCTGGGTGTTCGAGGGTCCCGAGCTCGACTCGTGGGGCTGGCGCATCCCGTTCCTGCTGGCGATCCCGCTCAGCCTGATCGGCCTGTGGATGCGCAGCCGCATCTCGGAGAGCCCGGAGTTCGTGCGGGCCACCGAGGACGGCACCAACGTCGTCAAGTCGCCGGTGCTCGAGGCCCTTCGCTCGCAGTGGCGTCCCATCCTGGTCTACTGCGGCATCTCCATCATGTGCGCGATCCTGTCCTACACGTGGGTCACGTTCTATCCGCAGTACCTGACGAACACGCTCGGACTGCCCCGCTGGATGGGCCTGGCATCCAACGCCATCTCGATCGCCGTCCTCATCCCGCTGCTGCCGCTGGCCGGCAAGCTCTCGGACCGCATCGGACGCAAGCCGATGCTCATCACGGGCGCCATCGCCTGCATCGTCCTCGTCCCGCTCGCGTTCTGGGTGGGAGACCACGGGACCTTCGGCGCCGCCGTCGCCAGCCAACTCATCTATCTGGTACCGGAGTTCTTCCTCACCGGCATCATCACGGTCTGCGCGGCCGAACTCTTCTCGACCCGCACCCGGTTCAGCGCGAGCGCCATCGCGTACAACAGCTCGTTCTCCATCTTCATGGGCATCACCCCGTTCGTGGCGACGCTGCTGGTCGACACCTTCGACACGATCTACGCGGTGTGGGCCTACCTGGGCGTCGGCGCCGTCCTGGCACTCGTCGTCGTGACCGGCTTCATGACGGAGACGTACCGGAGCCAGCTGGGCGCGGACAAGTTCCCGCGCCAGGAGACACCACAGCCGGCCTGATCCCGCGTGCCCTGACCCCTTGCCCGACACACCACACATCAGTCACGCTACATACGCATTCACTCAGCACTGGAACGGAAGAACCACCATGGCCCTTGACCCCGTCGCGTACGAGCCCTACAACGACCCCGACGAGTTCATCCGCGAGGTGACCGACCGCATCTGGGTCCAGCGCGACATCGAACACATCGTCGCCAACTACGAGCCCGACTCGATCGTTCACGCCAGCCTCGGCACGGTCGTCGGCCGCGATGGTGTCATCGAAGGCAGCACGATGCGGATGGCCGCCGTGCCGGGCCACATCGGCCAGGCCGAGGACGTGGTGTGGGAGGCGCGCGGCGACGACGCGTTCCTCAGCTCGCACCTGGTCTTCTCCGCCGACGAGCACCTCGTGGACGGCCGCAACATCCGCGTCCGCAAGCGCACGGTCGCCAACTGCCTCTACCGGCGCGGCCGCATGGTCGAGGAGTGGGTCGTGCGCGACGACCTCGCGGACTGCCTGCAGCTCGGCATCGATCCGGACGAGGCCGCGCGCGGCATCCAGTTCCAGGGCTACACCGGGTCGATGACGGAGGAGCCGCCCAAGGACGTGCTCCTGGAAGGTGTCAGCGGTCCGCGCCCCGACGACTTCCGTCCCGAGTGCGAGATGGTCCTGGACTTCATCGAGCAGGTCTGGTCGCAGCGCCGGCTCAACAAGGTCAACGACTTCATGGCGCGCGACCTCTTCCTGCACACCATCGGCGACCGCACCGTCATCCGCCCGGAGCGCTACCAGGCCGATCTGCTGGAGATGGTGGGCCCCTTCCCCGACGCGCGCTTCGCCGTACGGGACGTCCAGACCCACTACGCGGAGCGCTACGCGGGTCTGCGCGTCGCCGTGACCTGGACCATGCACGGAACGTACAAGGGCATCCCGGCCTTCGGCCCGCTCACCGGCAAGCCGGTCACGGTGCTCGGTGTCTCCCAGTTCCTGATCCAGGACGGCCGCATCGTGAAGGAGGTCCGCGTGTACGACGAGATCGCGCTGCGCGCGCAGATCAACGCGGGCCGTGAGGACGGCGCGGACGTGGCGGCGAACATCTACTGATGTCTCCACCTGGCGAGGGTGGTCGGGACGGTGCGGCGCTGCGTCCCGACCATCTCAGCCGCCCTTCGCTGGAGTGCCGTCAGGACGGCGCGGCGACGTAACTGAGGTCCTTGGCCGTGAGCGAGACGGGCTTCAACCTCAGCCACGTCGTGCCGCGTTCGCTCGGCTCGTCGTAGAGATAGTCCACGAACCTCTCGTCCCACAGCGCCTCGTCCGCTCCCAGATAGCGGACCAGTTTGCGGCGCCCCCGCGGCACGTCGAACGGCACGAGCTCGGCCCGGCCCCTGGCGATCACCTGCTGAACCCGCCCTGTCGCGACGTCGCATTCGTCCACGACGAGCGCGACGTGGGGGTCGTCCTTCACCCGGTCGAAGAGTCGGGCCCACGGCCCCGTCAGCACCCAGAACGCGTCGTCCTCCCACAGGAACCAGACCGGGCGGACGGTGGGGCCGTTGGTGGCGAGGCGTGCGGTGAGCGGCTGTCGCAGGAACGTGTCCACATCGAAGTCACGAGACATCACATCGCCCACCCTGTGGTGTCACGACCCTCCTGTCGACCGACCTCCGACCTGCGACTTCCGTCCTAGGACGGGGTGCGCGAGCCGCACTCGGTCGAGACTCAGTCGAGCGCCACCCCGGTCAGGTCCCGCAGCGCCCGCAGGAGGCGTTCCTGGAACCGCGGGTCCCGCGCCGCTGGGTGCGGGTCCTCGGTGTGCCGGTGGTACCAGTAGCCGCCGGTGGGCGGGGTGACGCCGGTGTGGGTGCCCAGCCATGTCTGGGTGCGGTGACCGGCCGTCAGGTCGTCGGTGGCCGCCGGGCCGCCCATGCGGGTGGGGACCCAGCCCGGGTCGACGGCATGCGCGGCCGTCCCTTCCCAGCGGGTCGCGAGGGCCACGGTCAGCGCGGTCACCCACAGCTTGGTGTCGCTGTACGTGGCCGTGCCGTCGGTCAGCCGCGTGAGGTCGGTGGAACCGTCCCGGTGCATGGAGCTGCTCAGGTAGACGAGCGCGGACGGCTTGTCCATCAGGGCGGTCAGTACGTACGGCGCGACCGTGTTGACCGTGGCCGACTCGGGGGCGTGCATGGTGCCCGCGTTGTGGATGACCGCGTCGAATCGGCCGAACTCCGCGGCCTGCCGGGCGACTTCGGGGATCTCGCCGGTCTCGGCCAGGTCCCCGGTGACCACGCCCGCCCAACGGCCCGCCCCGGACGGCGAGGCGACGCGCGCCGGGGTCCGGGCGTGCACGACCACGTCGTGCCCGTCCCCGGCCAGCTCGTCCGCCGTCGCGTGTCCGAGGCCGGTGGAGGCTCCCGTCACCAGGATCAGGGACATGTGCGTGTACTCCGTCCGTTGGTGGTCACAGCGTTCCGTAGGGGGTCACAGCGTTCACAGCGTAAGCAGGACCTTCGTGGCCCGTCGCTCGTCCATCGCCTTGTAGCCCTCGGGGGCCTGCTCCAGCGGCAGCGTGAGGTCGAAGACCTTGCCGGGGTCGATCTTCCGGTTCCAGATCAGCTGGATCAGTTCGGGAAGGAAACGGCGTACGGGAGCGGGTCCGCCGAGGGTGTGGATGCCGGCGAAGAAGAGCTCGATGCCGGGGATCCGGACGTCGTGGTTGACGCCGACGTATCCCAGGTGGCCGCCGCCGCGGGTGGCGCCCACGGCCTGCATGAAGGACTCCTGCGTGCCGACCGCCTCGACGACGGAGTGCGCGCCGAGGCCGTCGGTGAGTTCCTTGATCTTCGCTACGCCCTCGTCGCCCCGTTCCTCCACGATGTCGGTCGCACCGTAGTAGCGGGCCAGCTTCTGCCGCTCCGGGTGGCGGGACATCGCGATGATCCGCTCGGCGCCCAGTTGTCCGGCGGCGAGGACGGCCATGAGCCCGACCGCGCCGTCGCCGACGACCGCGACGGTCTTGCCGGGTCCCGCCTCCGCTGCGACGGCCGCGAACCAGCCGGTTCCCAGCACGTCGGAGGCTGCCAGCAGGGCAGGGATCAGTTCCGGGGCGGGTTGGCCCGGGGTGGCGACGAGAGTGCCGTCGGCCAGCGGGATGCGGGCCTTCTCGGCCTGCGTGCCGATCCCGCCGTGCACGAACTCGGCGTGCACGCACTTGGACTGGAACCCGGCGCGGCAGATCTCGCAGGTGTTGTCGGAGATGACGAACGAGCCGACGACGAAGTCCCCGGGCCCGACGGTCTCGACCGCGTCACCGACCTCCTCGACCACACCCACGTACTCGTGCCCCATGAGCGTGTGGTCGACGGGCTCGATCCCGCGGTACGGCCACAGGTCCGAGCCGCAGATACAGGTCGCGGTCAGCTTCACGATCGCGTCGGTGGGCTCGAGGATCTTCGGGTCCTCGCGGTCCTCCACTCGGACGTCGCCGGCGTTGTGCATCACTACTCCACGCATGGTGGGTCTCCTCGTTCCGTGTTCGGTGTGTTCGGTGTGGTGGGCCCCAGGGGACGCGGTGTCCGTCCGGCCCGGAGCCGCTGACTAGGCACGCGTCTGCGCTGGGCGGCGATGGCTCCTGAGACCCATGATGATCGCGGGGATCAGGGTCAGCGCGGCGACGGCCGTGCCGACGACGGCGGGGCCGGTCGTGCCGAGCGGGCCGGTCAGCGAGAGCCCGGCCGCCCAGGATCCGACGGCCGTGCCGAGGTTGAAGGCCGCGACGGTCAGGCCGGAGGCCAGCGCCGGGGCCCGGTCGGCGTAGCGGACCGCGAGGGCGATCAGGACCGGGTTGGCGCCGAGGCCGAAGAAGCCCAGCAGGGCGACCAGCACGACCGTCGCCGGGGCCGAGCCGGCCAGCAGGCAGATCGCCAGCAGCAGGAGTGTCGCCCCGGCCGGGGCGACGATGGTCACCACGTGGGGGCGGCGGTCGCCCAGGCGTCCGCCGACGAGCGACCCGGCGAGGGCGCCGAGGCCGAAGCCGACCAGGACCAGCGGCACGTACCCGGAGGCGAGGCCGGACCGGCCGGTCAGCAGCGGCGCGATGTACGAGTACGCGGCCAGGACACCGCCGGTCGTGGTGGCGCAGGCCGCCAGTACCAGCCAGAGCCGTCCGGAGCGCAGCGCCGACAGCTCGGAGCGGACCGATCCGCCGTGCCGGTCCGGGCCGTCGTGCGGGACGGTGCGGGCGATCAGGACGACGGCCGCGGCGGCGAGCGCCGCGAGGGCCCAGAACGGGCCGCGCCAGCCCATGGCCTGTCCGGCGAACGCGCCCAGCGGCACTCCGACGACGTTGGCGAGCATCGCCCCGGCCCCGACGAGGCCCAGGGCGCGGGCGCTCGCGGCCGGTCCCGCGGCGTTCGCGGCGGCCACGTTGGCCACGGCCCAGAACGCGCCCGTGGCGATCGCGGTCAGGAACCGGGCCGCGAGCAGCAGCGGGAAGCTGGAGCCGAGGGCGACGACGACGTGGCCCACGGCGAAGACCCCCAGGGCCAGCATCAAGGTCAACCGCTTGGGCAGCCGCAGCGTGAGCATCGCCATCAGCGGCGCGCCCACGATCATCCCGACGGCGAAGACGGTGATCAGGAGTCCCGTCCGCGCCACGCCGACCTGCAGGTCTCCCGCGATCTCGGGCAGCAGCCCGGCGACCACGAATTCGGTGGTGCCCATCAGGAACGTGCCCATCGCCAGCACGTACACGACGAGCGGGAGGCGGGCCGACGGCGCCGACCGGGTCTGGGCTGTCCGGCCGTCCGTGGGGGCGTGGAGGGTTCCTCCTCGCGTACTCATGCATCAACTCCGTGGGGTGACTCCGTGCAGCGCCTGTTCGCGGCGCCTCTGTGCCGTGCTGGTTCCACGAAACCGGTGTTTCCGCAGGTGGGGAAGGTCGCGTTTATAGGGGGTACAAGCTCGACCTCCCTCGGCGGCCGCCCATGGCTACCGTGGAACGCATGGACGAGCGAAGCGACCACCGCGGCGAGATCAGGGACTTTCTCGCCAGTCGACGCGCCAGGATCACCCCGGAGCAGGCCGGGCTGCCCACCAGCGCCCGGCGGCGCGTGCCCGGGCTGCGGCGCGAGGAGGTCGCCGTGCTGGCGGGTGTCAGCACCGAGTGGTACACGCGGCTGGAGAAGGGCCACATCGGCGGCGTGTCCGAGGACGTGCTCGCCGCGGTCGCGCAGGCCCTGCAACTGGACGAGGACGAGCGCACCTATCTGTTCGACCTGGCCCGCGCCGCCAGGCCCGCCCGCCGGGCGCCGTCCCGCCGCCGAGATGTCGCCGTGCCGCCGCGCGTCCAGTGGATGCTCGACTCGATGACCATGTCCTCGGCCTTCGTACGCAACGGCCGCCAGGACGTCATCGCCCACAACGCGCTGGCCCACGCCCTGCACACACCGATGTTCGCCAGCCCCACCACCGACAAGCAGGGCCGCCCCAACATCGCCCGCTACATCTTCCTCGACCCCGGATCGCAGGACTTCTTCGTCGACTGGGACGCCGCCACCGTCGCGACCACCGCCCTGCTGCGCGCCGAGGCCGGCCGCGAGCCCCACGACCGGGCGCTGCGCGAACTCATCGGTGAACTGTCCACGCTGAGCCCCGAGTTCCGCTCCCAGTGGGCCGCCCACGACGTCCGCATCCGCCACGAAGGCATCAAACGGCTGCGCCACCCCGACGTCGGTGACCTGGAACTCTCCTACCTCTCCCTGGATCTGCCGATGGCGAGCCGCGCGGTGCACGACCTGACGCTCTACTCGGCCGAACCCGGCACCACCTCCGAAGAGCGCCTCAAGCTCCTCTCCAGCCTCGCGGCCACCCGCTCCCACGAGGCCGCCCCGCCCCGCGCATAGTTCCCCGTCCCCCGCTTCACGCCAACAGCCCCTGGGCACTTAGGAGTCAAGGGCCCACAGACGTCACATCCACCGCCGCCGAGCGTTCACCTCCGCCTCACCCGAGCCCGCCACCGTGGGTCCCCTGCCCAGACCTCGACGCACCAGGAGGACCCATGACCGAGCACCCCCGCCTCACGCGCCGCCACGGACTGCGTGCCGTACTCGCCGTGGCCTCGGCGCTTCCCGCCGCCGCGGCGGTGACCACCACCGTCGCGGCGCCCGCGGGCGCCGCGACGTCGGGCCGCGGAGGGCGTCTGCACGTCATGACGTTCAACCTCCGCTACGCCTCCGACACCTCGCCCCACTCCTGGGCCGACCGCCGCCCGGTGATGCGCGAACTGCTCCGCAAGGAGCGGCCGCACGTCATCGGCACCCAGGAGGGCCTGTACCACCAACTCCAGGATATTCACGCCGATTTGGGTGAGCACTATGCCTGGATCGGCACGGGCAGAGCGGGCGGCAGCCGGGACGAGTTCGGCACCGTCTTCTACGACACGCGACGCCTGCGCCCGGTCGAGTTCGACCACTTCTGGCTCTCCGACACCCCGGAGCTGATCGGCTCGAAGAGCTGGGGCAACTCGGTGATCCGGATGGCCACATGGGTGCGCTTCGCCGACCTCACCGAGGGCGGCAAGGAGTTCTACGTGCTGAACACCCACTTCGACCACCAGGTCCAGGTGTCCCGCGTGAAGTCGGCGGAGCTGATCGCCTCGCGGATCGCGGCGCTCGACAAGTCCCTGCCGCTGCTGATGACCGGCGACTTCAACGTGGCCGCGCACGGCAACCCGGTCTACGACCAGCTCCTCGCCACGGGCCTCAAGGACACCTGGGACGCGGCCGCCCAACGCAGCAAGCTCTACGCCACGTTCCACGGTTACAAGCCGCTCGTCCCTGACGGCGACCGCATCGACTGGATCCTCGCCACACCGGGCGTAACCGTGCACTCCGCGTCCATCAACACGTATGAGAAGAACGGCCAGTTCCCCAGTGACCATCTGCCGGTGCAGGTGAGGCTGACGCTCGGCTGAGTTGCAGCTCGCCGAGCGGGCGGTTCAGCCCGTCGCGCGGCGGCGGTTCAGCCCGTCATGCGACAGCCGTTCAGTCCGTCACACGGTAGAAGCTGCGGGACACGTAGCTGGTGGCCTCCTTCGCCCGTAGGGCGCACAGTTCGCTCTTGAGATCGCGCGCGGCCGCGAGTTCGGGGGCGTCCCCAGGGGCCAGGGCCAGGAGGTCGACGACGTGCAGGGCCTCCTGCACCTGGCCCGCGTCCCGCAGCCGGGCCACGTGGTCGAGCACCGCCTGCTTGTCCGTGATCGCCTCCGCGCGGGCAGCGGCGGCGACGGCGGGTCGCGAGGGGTGCAGGGTCGTCGGGTTCCCGTCCCACCAGCCGGTCTCGGAGCGCACGATGTCCCGGACGATGTACTCGCGGTGGCCGTACGCCTCCCGCATCCAGGGGACGTCGAACAGCTCGGCGGGGTAGTCGAGTTCGTGCACGATGTCGTCCGCGCACCTGCCCTCGTTGAGGCGGTCGACGACCGCGCGACGCAGCCAGCGCAGGGCAGCAGCGGTCGCGGTGAGTTGTTCGGCGCTGCCCTCGCGGATGACCGGGCCGAACTCCGGTATCACGGTGGCCGGTTCGAGCGCGGCGAGCCGGTCGAGGGTGTCGGCCCAGCGGACGGCGTCCCGCATGGTCCGCATCGGTGTGCCGATGTTCGGGATGCCGTTGATGACGGCGGCGCTGCCGTACAGGATCCGTTCCCGCGGCAGCCACACGGCGGTCACGTCGTCGGTCTCCGACGGGGCCCACAGCAGCCGGACGGTGCGGCCGGTGCTGCCCAGCGTGAGGGACTCGCCGTACGTCTCGTCGGGGAAGGTCAGTGGCGGCACGGCCGGGAAGGCCTCGACCGGCTTGCGGAACTGGCGGGTGTTGATGTGGTTCTGAAGTCCGGCGGTCTCGAGGTAGCGGCGGTAGCGGCGCACGACGTTCTCGTGGGCGATGACCGTCGGGCGCGGCTCCCCGCGCTCGGCGGCGGCATCGAGGAAGCCTCGTACTCCGTAGTTGTAGCCGAGGTGGCCGTGGCTGTAGACGATCCAGCGCACAGGTTTGTCCGTGTGCTCGCGCAGCCGGTCAAGGGCCTCGGGGACGACGGCCGGGGCGGGTCCCGAGTCGATGACCAGCAGTCCCTGATCGGTCTCCACGGCAAGGCTGTTGCCCTGCAGGCCGATGGTGTAGACGCCGGGTGCGACGACGTGGACCTCTCGGGAGCCGAGCAGGGGATTGTCGTCGGGCTTCGTGGTGAGCACGGTCAACACTCCTTTGTGCGGGCGGGAGTTAGGACTTCTCGGGCTGGGACATCACGAGTTGCGGCATCACGGGTGAGTGCGGCCGAGGCGGCGGGCGTCGCGCTCGGGGTGTACGAAGATCACGGCGAGCAGACCGCCGATCAGCATGAGCACTCCGGCCCCGGTGAACGCCAGGTCGTACCCGGCGGCCGGGTCCGGTGCGGCCTCGATGACGAGTCCGGTCACGTACGGCGCGAGCAGGCCGGCCGTCGTGACGATTCCGACGGTGATCGACAGGACGGAGCCGCGCTGGCGAGCGGGGGTGATCTCGCTGGTGACGGTGACGCCGATGGCGAAGAGGATCCCGCCCAGGCTGAACGCGACGGTGAGCAGGGCGAGTTGGAGCCCGCCTTCGGGCGCGAGCGGGAACAGCACCATCGCGATGCCGGCGACGAGGATGCCGGTCCCGCCGAGCACGCCGCGGGCCATCCGGCTGGAGACGCCACGCCGCATCAGCCACTGCGTCAGCACGCCCTGCCCGAGGTTGAACACCGCCGTCGCGATCCAGGGCAGCACCACCAGCGTGCCGGTGGTGGACGCGCTGTAGCCGAGGACGGTCTCCAGGTACGGCGGCACCCATGCGATCAGCAGCGCCAACGCCCAGTAGGCGGCGAAGGCCCCCACGAAACCGCCCAGCCACGTGCCGCTGAGCAGGATGCGGCGGTACGGGATGCGAGGTTCCTCGGCCACGGCGGCCGGTGCCCCGCTCCCGTGCTGCGCCCCGGTGTCGGAGACGCCTCCCTCCTTACCAAAGACCGCCCACAGCAGCGCCCATGCCACACCGACCGCGAACAGTGACACGAACGCCCACCGCCAGCCGAACGCGGCGATCACCGCGACGAGCAGCGGGGACGCAAGTGCCACTCCGATTCCGGGGCCGACGTTGAGCAGCGCGGTGGGCAGGCTCCGCTTCTCGTTGGGGAACCACTTGTGCACGGCGTGCATGGCGACCGGGTTGGCAGGACCCTCGGCCGCGCCCAGGACCACACGGCTGGCGAGCAGCACGCCGAATCCGACGGGTGCGAGGACCGGCAGCATGGTCAGTGCCCACACCACTGCCATCGCCATGAGCAGCCACTTCGTGGGCACGCGGTCGGAGGCGAACCCGACGAGGATCGCCGAGAGGCTGAAGAGGAAGTAGAAGCCGCTCGAGAGCAGCCCGTACTCGCTGGGGCTGAGCCCCAGGTCATGCATGATCGGCTTCGCCGCCAGGCCGAGGACGGCCTTGTCGAGGAAGTTGATCAGCATGAAGGCCAGCAGCAGGAAGGTCACCAGCCAGGCGCGCCGGGGACTGCCGGCCCGCGCCTCATGCGCTCGCGGTGGTCCTGCGGGTGGTGTGTCGGTTCGTCCGGAAGCAGGTTGTGCGGAGTCGGTTCGTTCCGAAGCGGGTCGTACGGAGGGGACGTCCACGTCAACTCTCCTTCGTCAAATGGCCCACCGGGTACGGCCCGCGGTCCGCGCGCGCAGCTGGCTGTCGAGGTCGTCGCCCGCGAGGACGGCGCGGGACTCGGCGGCGGCCCAGGCGTAGACGCCCTTGGCCATCGTCGACGTGGCCGCCTTCTCCAGGGCGGCGAAGACCTCCGCGCGGGCCGCGTGTGCGTCCTTGTCGTCCGGCGCGGCGTCGGCGGCCAGCTGGGCGAAGTGGCCGGCCAGCCGGTGCTCGCCGCGGGCGAGGAGTTCGCGGGCGCGTTCGGCGAGCCGGTCCGCGCCGCCTGTCAGCTGGGCGATCTCGCGGGACAGCTCGCTGCGGCGGGCGGGCTTGAGGTGGGAGGGGTCGCCGTCGTACCAACCTCCGTACAGCCGCCAGAGGTTGCGGACGACGAACTCGGGCTCGTCGTAGGACGGCTTGAGGTACGGCTTGCGCAGCAGCTCGGCGGGCGCGGTGACGTCGTGGACGACCTCGTCCAGGGTGGCCCCGGCGTTCATGGCCGCCAGTGTCTGGTCGTGCAGGGCCTGCAGGAACTCGGCGGTGTCGCTGAGCGCGGTGCGGATGCGCTCGGCGCCGACGATCGGCACACCATGGCCGGGCAGCAGGATCTCGGCGCCCAGACCGGCCATCCATCGCAGGGCCTGCGCCCACTCCAGGGCGTACCGCTGGACCTTCTGCGGGTTGCCGGGGTTCGGCGACGACCAGATGAAGAAGTCGCCGCAGCACAAAATCCCGCGCTCGGGCAGCCACGCGATGGTGGCGTCGTCGGTCTCGCCGCGCGCGTGCCGCAGCCGTACGTCGAGGTCTCCTACGCGGAGATTGCTGCGGTCGGAGTAGGTGACGTCGGGGTGGCGGTAGTCGGTCGGCCAGCGGAAGTCGGGGCGCTGGAACTGGCGTTGGTTGATCACGCCGTTGTAGCCGGCGGTCGCGGCGTAGCGGCGGAAGCGCGGCGGGGTGTTCTCGTGCGCGAGGACCAGGGGGCGGGGCGCGCCGCGCTCGGCGGCCTCGGCGTCGAAGGGGGCCACGCCGAAGACGTGGTCGATGTGGCCGTGGGAGTACACGGCGGTGTGCAGCGGCGCGTCCGTACGGGCCCGGACCGCGGCGTGCAGATCGCCGGCCGTGCGCTTCTCCCCGGTGTCGTAGCAGAACAGGCCGTCGGAGGTGGGGAACAGGTAGACGTTGCCGAAGGCCGGCCACATCCACACCCCGTCCGCGACCTCGCGCAGTCCTTCGCGGCGCAGTTCGCCGGAGTGGTAGACCTTCGTGCTTGCCTCGCCGCGCCATACACGGTCGGCGTATTCGAGCAGGTCGTCGGTCACTTGCGGGCTCCTTCTTCCTCGTGGTGTGTGATCAGCGCGTCGACGGCGATCAGCCGGTCGCCGACGACGCACAGCGGGTTGATGTCGACCTCTTCGATGCCGGGGTGCTCGTCCAGCAGCCGGGTCAGGGAGGTGACGGCCCGCACGGTCGCCTCCGCGGGTGCGTCGAGTACGAAGGCGGCCCAGTCCGCGAGTTCGCGGATCTGGTCGTCGGTGGCCGGCAGCAGCAGGCCGCGCCGTGGTGCTGCGGGGTCCTCGGCCCGGTCGCCGCCGGCACCGAGCAGCAGGGCGGTGCCGTAGACGGAGTCGTGGGTCGCGCCGAGTGCCAGCTCGGCGGTGTGTTCCAGGAGCGGCTGAGACACCAGGCGACGGCCCGGGTCGGTGGACGCCGTCTCCAGTAGGTGGGCCAACTCGGCTGCCTTCTCCGCCAGTTGTCCCTCCTCGACTCCGACCCGTACGAGGCCGTGCCGCGCGCGGTGCGGTACGTCGGCGGCGTCGCCCTTGAGGACATAGGGGCCCTGCCATCCGGAGCGTCGGACCTCGGCGACGAGCCCGTCCGCGCTCGCGGCGGACACGGTCGGGACATGCGCGATGCCCGCGGCCTCGGTCAGCGGCGCGGATCGGAGCTCGGACCACGCCCACCGCGTCGCGGCGGGCCGCTCCTGCCGCAAGGCCTTGGCGGGCGCGGCCTCCGGGACCAGTACACGCAGCCGCCGCAGGAACGCACCCATGCTGCCAACCACCGTCTCCGGCATCCCCAGCTGTTCGAGTTCGCCGGACGGTGCGCACGCCCACACGAACCAGGCCGGTGTGCGCATCGACTTCGCCGCTCGCGCGAGACGGTGGTAGGCCTCCGGGAACAGGTCGCCGAACGTCAAGTACAGGACGACGCCGTCGAGTTCGGGGTCCTCGTCGAGTACGCCCAGGAGGTCCTCGACGCGGTCCATCCAGCGGAACAGGTTGCCGCCGAGGTCGACCGGGTTAGCGTCGGTGGCCTCCACGCCGCCGATCGCGGCCAGCCGGCTTCGGGTCTCGGCCGACAGTGGGGGGATGCGGACGCCCATCGCTGTCAGGTTGTCGGCGAGTACGCCGCCCGCGCCACCGGACATGGTGAGGACCGCGAGCCGTGGCGCGGGCGGGAGTCGGATGCCCCGGCGGGCGCACAGCACCGCGTCCACGAGCTGGTCGTCGTCGGTCACGAGCCGGATGCCCTCCTGCCGGCAAAGTGACGCGAGCAGCAGGTGGTCGCCGGCGACGGCGGCGGTGTGCGAGAGGGCGGCTCGGCGGCCCGCGGCGCTGCGGCCCACGGTCAGCGCGACGACGGTCTTCCCCGACTGCCGGGCGAGGCGCCCCAGTTCCCGCAGCCCAGCCGCGTCGCGGACCCCCTCCAGGTACAGGACCAGTACCTCGACGTCGGGCTGCGCGAGCAGGTGACCGCCGAGTTCACCGACGGACAGGCACGCCTCGTTGCCGACGCTGGCGTAGTAGGAGTACCCGAGGCCCGCCCGCTCCAGGAGGTCGGCGAGGACGAAGCCGACCGCGCCGCTCTGGGTGACGATCGCGACCGGGCCCGGTTCGCTGCGCTCGCGGTCCAGGAACACCGTCGTCGACACCTGCACTCCGGCCGGACGGCTCACCAGACCAAGGCAGTTGGGGCCGAGCACCGGCATGTCACCCGCCGCGGCACGCAGTTCGTCCTGGAGCTGCTCGTCGCCCTCCTCGGCGAAACCGGAGGCGTAGACGATCGCGGCGCCCGCACCTGCCTCGCGGGCTTCGCGCAGGAGCCCGGGCACGGTCGCCGCCGGAGTCGCGAGCACGACCAGGTCCGGGCCGTGCCCGATCTCGGCGAGCGCTCCCACGGTCCGGACGCCCGGCAGCGTCAGCTCTCCCCTGGTAACGGCGTAGACATCACCCTCGTATCCACCGGACAGCAGTCGCTTCACGGTGATGCGCCCCCATGACAGCTCCTGGGACGCCGATACACCCACCACGGCAATGGACTTCGGCCGGAACAGCGGCTCGCAACGCATGACTTCGGGCACCAACGGACAACTCCCTGTGGCTCGGACCACCGCGGACGGATCCCACTGTGCCGACGTCGACCACCGGGAGTAAGCGCTTGGTCACCAGGATTTCGGCTAGCCTCCTGTGACATGTCACAAGGGCTGTGGGACAGGCTGGAGCGGCGCATACCGGCGGTGGCCGACCGCATCATGCGCCGGTACGTGGACGGATCCCCGCACTACCAGGGCGTCGTGACGGAGCATCTGCACCGGCACATGGCGCACACCTGCCGCGAGGGATCCCGGCTCTACGTCCGCATGGCACGGGAACTGCGGGAGCCCCGCGACGAGGAGCTGCGGCTGTTCCGCGAGCGCGCCCACGCGCGGGGCGCGGAGGGGCTTCCCGCCGCACACTTCATGGAGGCCTACCACCTGTGCGCCGAGGAGATCTGGCACGAGCTGACGCAGGTCGCCGACGGTGAACTGCCGCCGCAGGCGGGCGCGGTGCTGCTGCGCTGGCTGCGCCATGTGACGCGCGAGGCGCTCGACGCGCACCAGCAGGAGTTCCAGGCCTCCCGCAGCGAGGAGCGTGAGGCCCGGCGGGCGACGGTGCGTGCTCTGGTGGCGGGCGAGCGGGCCACCGAGTCGGCCACGCGTTTCGGCATCCGGCTCGCCGACTCCTACACGGTGCTCGCGCTGCGGTTCGTCGCGGACCCCTCGGAGTCCATCGGGGACGCGCTCGGGCGCCGCCTCGCCGGCCGCCGCAAGGTGCACCGGCTCACCGACGAACTGCTCCGCGCCTTCAGCGAGGACGCCGGCGCCGCGGACCTCCTGGCCGCCCTCGACCCGGACGGCGGGCTCGTCCTCGTCCCCTCGGATCCCGACCGCTCGGATCAGGGCGGCTCGGACCAGGGTCCGGAGACGGCACGCGCCGCGCTGCAACGGGTCCGGCAGGCCACGGGTATCGACATGACCGCCGGCTTCGCGCACGCCGGCGACCACGCCGGGATCCCGTCCGCTGCCGCGCAGGCCCGCCGGCTGCTCCCCCTTGCGGTGGCCCCCGGCGAGGTGGCCGTGCTCGGCGACCATCTGTTCGCCTACCACCTCCGTCACGAGAGCGAGGCGGCCCCGCACCTGCGCTCCCTCGTGGAGCGGCTGCGCACCGAGCCGGACCTGCTGACGACGGTCGGCGCCTACTTCGCGAACGACTTCAACCGGCGGCAGACCGCGCAGCAGCTCCACGTCCACCCGAACACGATCGACAACCGCCTCTCCCGCGTCGACGCGCTCACCGGGGTCAACCCGCGTACAGCCCAAGGGCTTTTGGTACTCGGCGCCGCGATGGGAGTCGGCGGAGCCGAGCACCGCGATGCGTGAAACTGCTCGAACTCCCGCTACTTCACGCAACATTGACACTGCATCACCAAGGTGGTCTAGTCCGCTAGAGCATGTTGCATGTGCCCACCGTGGAGGTTCACTCATGTTCCGCACGAAGCACAGATCGCACGTATTGCACAGGCCGCACAGGTCGCACAGGACTGACGGATCCCGCAGAACTGACGGATCCCGCAGGACTGACAGATCCCGCAGGACGCCGCTCATCGCCGTCCTCGCCGTGGCGGCCCTGGCCGCCGCTCCCCTGACATTCGGCTCGGGCCCGGCCGCCGCCGGATCGGGGCCCGGGTCCGGAGCCGGGTCCGATGACGGCGCGCCCGCCATCACCCCGGCCCCGCACAGCGAGCGGCAACGCTCCGACCGGGTCATCATCACCCCCGCCGTCACGGTCGTCACCGGCGCGAAGTCCGACCCGGCCGCCGTGCAACTGACCACCGCCGTACTGAAGGCGGCCGGCGCGCGGGATGTCACCACCACGCGGAAGGCTCCCGCGGGCTCCGGTTCGCTGACGGTCTACGTCGGTGGCCCCTCCGAGAACCCGGCCTCCGCGGGCGCACTCGACGCCCTGCGCACCGACGGTCCGGCCGGGCTCGCCGCCGAGGGTTACGTCCTCGCCATGGGCGGCAAGGGCGCGGGCCGCATCGTGCTGTCCGGCGCCGATCCGACCGGCACGTACTACGCGGCGCAGTCGCTGCGCCAGGTACTGCCGCACCGCAAGGCTCCCGGCGCCACCGTGCGCGGACTGGCCGTGCGCGACTGGCCGGCGACGCCGGTGCGCGGTGTCATCGAGGGCTTCTACGGCACCCCGTGGTCGCACGAGGCGCGCCTGGACCAGCTCGACTACTACGGCGAGCACAAGATGAACATCTACGTGTACTCGCCGAAGGACGACCCGTATCTGCGCGCCAAGTGGCGCGACCCGTACCCGCCCGAACAGCTCGGCCAGATCGCGGAGTTGGTGGACCGGGCGCGCGCGAAGCACGTCGAGTTCACCTATGCCCTCTCCCCCGGTCTGAGCGTCTGTTACAGCTCCGACGACGACCTCAAGGCCCTCACCGACAAGTTCCAGACGCTGTGGGACATCGGGGTACGGCAGTTCGCGGTGCCGCTGGACGACATCAGCTACACCGACTGGAACTGCGACGCGGACAAGGCGAAGTGGGGCACCGGCGGAGGCGCTGCCGGTCAGGCGCAGGCGTATCTGCTCAACCGGGTCAACCAGCAGTTCATCAAGACCCATGACGGCGCCCTGCCGCTGCAGATGGTGCCGACGGAGTACTACAACACCACCTCCACGCCGTACAAGACGGCGATCGCCGGGCAGCTCGACAAGGATGTGCTCGTCGAGTGGACGGGCGAGGGTGTCGTGGCGCCGACGATGACGGTGGCTCAGGCGAAGCGGGCCAAGGCGGTGTTCGGGCACGAGATCCTGACGTGGGACAACTACCCCGTCAACGACTTCGCCACCGGGCGGCTGTTCCTCGGCCCGTTCAGCGGACGCGAGAAGGGGCTTGCCGAGGAGCTGGCCGGGATCACCGCCAACCCGATGATCCAGCCGTACGCCTCGAAGCTCGCCCTGCACACCGTCGCCGACTACACGTGGAACGACTCGGCGTACGACCCCGACGCCTCCTACCGTGCTGCCGTCGAGGAGACGGCCGGTGGGAACGCCAAGGTCGCGCGGGCGCTGCGGGCGTTCACTGACGTCAACCACAGCTCGCGGATGGACTCCGTGGAGGCGCCGGAGCTGTCGAAGCTGATGAAGGGGTACTGGGACGGTTCCGTCCCGGCGTCCCGGCTGACGGCGGCGTTCGCGGCGCTGCGGGACGCGCCGACGACGATTCGCGACGGCGTCGAGAAGGGCTTCGTCGAGGACTCCGGGCCGTGGCTGGACTCCGCTCAGGCGTGGGGCAGGGCCGGGGTCGCGGCGGTGCGGATGCTGGAGGAGCAGCGCGCCGGGCACACCGACGCGGCCTGGACACTCCGTCAGCAGCTGCCCGATCTGGTCACGAAGGCGAAGTCGTACCGGTACACCGACCTCAACCGCAACAAGGTGCCGGTGGTCGTCGGTGAGGGTGTGCTCGAACCGTTCTTCGCGAAGGTGCGGGACACGTCCAACAAGGGTCTCGGCCTGCCGCCGCAGCCGACCGGCACGACCGGGCTGCCGGTCTACAACGGCAACACGGCCGACCGGATGACCGACGGCGACGACTCCACGTACTTCTGGAGCAGCCGGGCGCCGAAGACGGGCGAGGGTGTCGGTGTCGACCTGGGCGGTGAGCAGCCGCTCGGTTCGGTGACGGTGGCCATGGGCAAGTCCGGGAGCACTGAGGACTATCTGCACAAGGGTGTCCTCGAGTACTCGTCGGACGGCACGACGTGGCACGCGCTGGGCGCGGAGTTCAGCGGGAAGGCGACGTGGACGGCGGACGCGCCGAGCGGCACGACCGCCCGGTACGTGCGCGCCCGCGCGAGCGCCGACCAGACGAACTGGCTGATCGTCCGCGAGTTCACGGTGGCACGTACGGACCGCCCGACGGTGAGCGGCGGCCCGGTCGCGGCGGAGGGCAGCAGCCTTGCCGCGGCGGCGGACGGCCTCCCCGAAAGCGCCTACCGCGCCGCCTCCGCCCCGGCCTCGGACGACGCCGTCACCGTGACGTACCCGGCGTCGCGCGCCGTGTCCTCGGTGACGGTGCTGCGCCCGGACGACGGGACGTCGTCGAAGGCACAGGTGCAGCTGCGCGTCAACGGCACATGGCAGGACCTCGGCCCGCTCGACGGCGCCGTCACCACCCTGCCCGCACCCGCAGGGACGAGCGCGGACGCGGTGCGGCTGGTGTGGGGTGACGGCTCGGCAGCTCCGGTGCTGAGCGAGGTGATCGCCAAGAGCGAAGAGACCGCCAAGTAGGCGCGGTGCCGTGAACTGCCCGGGTGCGGAGAGCCGTTGTCGGTTTTCCGCACCCGGGCGGGTGCGTCCCGCTCCCCGTTGTCAGGTGTGCTCGGGCGGGTTGATCCGTGATGTCTCGATCGCGGACTCGGACGTGCCCCACTTCTTGAGGATCCGCTCGTACGTCCCGTCCTTGATCAGCTCGTTGACGGCGGCCTGGAAGGCCTTGGTGAGCCGGGAGTCCTTCTTGAAGGCGAAGCCGACGTCGAGTCGGTGGAACTCGCCGAGGAAGGTGGTCCGGGAGGCGGACTTGCTCGCCTGGTGGCGCAGGCCGTTGATGGTCGACATGATCACGTCGATGCGGCCCTGCTGGAGCGCGGTGAGGGTGGCGCCGTTGTCGGAGAAGACCTGCACGTCGTACGGCTCCTTGCCGGCCTTGGTGCAGCGCGCCTTCTCCGCGTCGAGGGTCGCCTCGAACGTGGTGCCCGCGCCGACGCCGATGTTCCGGCCGCAGAGCTGCGCGAGGTCGGTGATCTTCTTGCCGAACGAGGTGTCACCCGTCTTGACCGCGAAGCCCTGGCCGTCGTTGATGTAGGTGACGAAGTCGATGGTCTTCAGGCGCTCGCCGGTGACACCGAAGTTGCCGGTGCCGAGGTCGTACTTGCCGCTCTCGAGGGCCGGGAGGATCGTCTCGAACGAGGCGTCCTGGCGCCGGAGTTGGATGCCGAGGACCTTGGCCGCGGCGTCGGCGAGGTCGATGTCCTGGCCCACGGCCTTCTTGCCGGTGCCGTTCGGGTAGTACGCGGCGGGCGGGCCTCCGGTCGAGCTGCCGATGCGCAACGTGCCCTTCTTGCGGACGTCGGCGGGGAGCAGCTTGGCGGCGGATTCCACCTTGCGGACGGCGGCGACCGGGTTGCCGCTCGGTGCGGCGGCCGCCTGCGCGCCCGCCCCGGCCGCGCCGTCGGTGTCGGTGTCTCCCGAGCCGCAGGCGGTCAGAGCGAGGAGCGGCAGCAGGAAGAGGGCGGCGAGCCGCGGTCGGGTTCTGGTCCCGGGCAGGTTCACGGGGCGGGAGCCTTTCAGGTGTGCGAACAGTGCCGAACAGTGCGCGGGGCACCGGAGGCACGTCGAATGACGGCCCGTCGGCAAGCGGAGCGACGGGACGGGGCAGGTGTGACGACGTCGAGCATCGTGAGGCACCACGGGAAGTCGTGAGCAGTCACGAGAAGTCATGAAGAGAGGACTCGCGGCAGCGCGCGCCAGAAAGGGAGAGCTCGGCCCGCGACGGGGTCACCGAGGGAGGGAAGGGCCGGTCAGAGGGCCCGCTGCCGCATCAGGCGCAACACGCCGCGGACCACACCCGACCGAAGTCGATGTGGTCACGCGAGACCAAGCGCTGGGCAGTCATGCGGACAATTGAGCAGTACATCGAGCTGTTCGTCAAGCCGCGCCCGGCCGGTGTCCGGATGCCGGATGTCCTCGACTCGGCTGCGTCCGGGCGCTGTTGACACATCGGCGTGGCGGGCACATACGATCGACGGTGGACCGGCCCCGCAGTACGCGGCGGCCGCTCCGGCCGCGTTGAGGGACGCGGCGCATGTGACGACGCGTTCTCACCCCTGCCCGCGATTCCCTCCCCCGGAGAGCCCCGATGACCACCACGTCGTCCTACGTAGAACCTTCCCCCGCCGCACCGCCCGAGGAGCCGACGAGCGCCCCCGCCCGGCCCCGGATCGTGCCGCGCCGGCACCTCGGACGCTGGGCGTCCGCCGCCGTCGCGCTGCTCGTCTTCGCGATGGTGCTGAACTCCGTGGTCCGCAACGACGCCTTCCAGTGGGAGGTGGTGGGTCACTACTTCACCACCTCCGCCGTGCTCGACGGTCTGCTTCTGACGGTGTGGCTGACCGCCGCCGTGATGGTGCTTGGGTTCCTGCTCGGCACCGTCCTCGCGACGATGCGGCTGTCCGCCAACCCCGTGCTGCGCACGCTGAGTTGGGGCTACGTGTGGATCTTCCGGTCCACGCCGCTCCTGGTGCAGCTACTGTTCTGGTTCAACATCGGCACCCTGTATCCCACGCTCGGGCTCGGCATCCCGTTCGGCCCGGAGTTCGTCACGGTCAAGACGGTGAACCTGTTCGGCCCGACCCTCACCGCCCTGATCGGCCTGACGCTGCACGAGACCGCGTACGCCGCCGAGGTGGTGCGCGGCGGCATCATCTCCGTGAACTCCGGGCAGACCCTGGCCGCCCAGGCGCTCGGCCTGAGCAGGCGCCGCACGCTGCGCCGGATCGTCGTCCCGCAGGCGATGCGCTCGATCGTGCCGACCGCGGGGAACATGCTGATCGGCACCCTGAAGGGCACGAGCATCGTCAGCGTTCTCGCCGTGCACGACCTGCTGTACTCGGCGCAGCTCATCTACAACCAGACGTACCAGGTCATTCCGCTGCTCATGGTCGCCACACTCTGGTACATCGCGGTCACCAGCGTCCTCAGCGTGGGGCAGTACTACGTCGAGCGGCACTACGCGCGGGGCGACTCGCGGACGCTGCCGCCCACTCCGCTGCAGCGGCTGCGCGGTCGCCTCACCTCCGTTCGCGCATGGTTGAGCAGGGTGACGGCGGCCGACGCGCGACCCGCGATCCGGGGCGAGCGGTGAGCTGCGCCACACCTTCCCCACTTTCCCTACCGAATTACTAGGAAATCCTTGACCGGGCCCGCTCGGGCACACAGGATGGTGCACATGTCCCGTACGCAGCAGCGACTCGTTCGTCGTCGGCATGTCGACTTTGGTCACGTCGTCAGCGCCGCGTGCTGTCGCGCGTAAGGCACCCGGCCCACAGGTCGGATCGTGCCGCTCCGCACGCCAATTCCCAGGTCACCAGGGCACGTTCATCCACTGCGCGCCGGTGACCCGACACACCACCGAGGGACAACCGCCATGACCACGGCACCGCAGACCGGGACCACCCACGCCACCGCGCCACCCTCCGACGCCCGCCACCTCAGCCTCGTCCGCGACACCCCGCAGGGCGGCGGCGGCCGGCGGACCTCCGTACCGATGGTCGGATATCTGCTGCTCGTCCCCGAGGGCACCGACCCCACCGAGCTCTTCGCCGAGGGCGGGCCCCGGCCCGAGATCCGGCCGGTCGACCCCGCGGCCGCGATCCCCGTCCCGCCGCCGGCCGCCGCGCGGCCCACGGACGACGACACCATCCGCATCGACCCGGTGCGGCACGTGGCCGAGCTGGACGGTCGTGAACTCGACCTCACCTACCTGGAGTTCGCGCTCCTCGCGCACCTCGTCAAGCGCCCTCACCACGTGCTGACGCGCGAGCTGCTGGTGACCGCCGTCTGGGGCTACGACCACGTCGGCGACGGCCGCACCGTGGACGTCCACATCGCCCGACTGCGCCGCAAGCTGGGCAGGGCCCACCGCCAACGGATCGTCACCGTACGACGCGTGGGCTACAAGTACGTCCCCGAGCAGCGCCCCGACCGGCAGGAGAGCTCCGACTCCGCCCCCTGCCACCGACCTTGAGGAGATCCCCGTGATGGGCCCTGCCACCGCGTCGCCCCGCACCACCTCGGCCCACGACCGGACCGGCTCCACCCCTCCGTACTGGCTGCGGGTGGCCCGCGAGGTGGCGGACGACCTCGCCACGGACGCGGTCGCCAGGGAGCAGGCGGGCAAGGCCCCCGTCGACGAGGTGTCCCGGCTGCGCGAGGCGGGCCTGCTGACACCTCCGGCGTCGGCCGAGACCGACGGAGGCGGCGGGGACTGGGCCGCCGCCCTCGCGGTCGTCCGTGAGATCTCCGCGGCGGACGGCGCGATCGGCCAACTGCTGGGCTGTCACTACTTCTTGGCGGGCAGCGCCCGGTTCTTCGCCGGGCCCGCGCTCGCCGCGCAGATCGAGGAGCGGTCCGCTGCCGGGCAGTGGTGCTGGGGCGGCGGATTCGCCCGCCAGGAACCGGCGCTGACGCTGACCAGGAACTCCGGCGGGCTGGTGCTCAACGGGCGGCAGGACTACACCACCGGGGTCCTGGCCGCCGACCGGCTCGCCGTCCGGGCCGTGCGGGCGGACACGGGCGCGCCGCTCGCCGTCGTGGTGGACGCCGACCGTCCCGGTGTCGTGATCGACGCCGCCGCGGACACCTTCGGCCGGCGACTCGCGGCCGGCGGCAGCGTGGAGTTCGACGACGTGACGGTCGCGGCCGACGAAGTGCTCGGCCCGCTCTCCGCGGACGAGGACTTCCTGCCGCCGCGTACGGCGCTGGCGTCGCCCGTCGCCCACCTCGTCTCCGTGCAGGTCCTGCTGGGTACGGCCGAGGGAACGCTCGCCGAGGCCCGCGAGTACAGCAGGGCGCGCCAGACGCCCCTGCATCCGGCCTGGCCGGTCGGCAGCCCGCACGACCCGCAGGTGCTGACCACCTATGGGGAGCTCACCGTCCTCATCCGCTCCGCGTCGGCGCTCGCGGACCAGGCACTGGGAGCCGTACAGGAGGCGCTGGCGCTCGGCGACGAGCTCGCCTATGACGAGTACGCGGAGGTCGCGGCCCTCGTGACCATGGCGGAGACCGCCGCGTCGCGGGCCGCCCAGGAGTCCACGACCCGGGCCCTGGACATCGTCGGCCCACGGGCCGCCTCCGGAGTCCTCGGCTTCGACCGCTTCTGGCGCAACGCCCGCACCCACACTCTGTACGAGCCTCTGGGGCACCAACTCCGCGACATCGGGGACTACTTCCTCAACGGCGCACAGCCCCCGTTCGCCCTGCCCGCCTGAGGATTTCCGCGGGCCTCTCGCAGCGCCTCCGAAATGCGAGTTCTCGACATGCGAGACTCGTACGTCCATATGATGAACACCCTCTTGGGGTGAGCGCTTCCTTCTGCCACGATCCCTATCTGTCAGGTAGGAAAACTGGGGAAGTCAGGGGGTGGCCATGCGTACGCTCAGCCGCGCGGACCTGTCGCGCCTCCTGCTGACCTCGCGCCGCCACATCGACCTCGGCCGCACGTCCAGCGCCATCTGTCGGGCCGCCTGAGCCACCTCCGTCCGCCGGGCCGCCCGAGGCCGCCCCTGGACGACGGCCCCCGGGCCCGCCGAATGCCGGTCCACGGTCCCACGGCGCCCCGCGCGCCTCCCCTGAAGCACTCATTTCCCGAGAGGACACCTCCGTGTCTGCCGCACGCCCACGCACCACCCTGCGCACCCTCGCCGCCGTAGCAGCGCTCCCGCTCCTGCTGACCGCATGCGGCTACGGGTCCCAGTCGAACGACAGCGGCGACCAGGCCAAGGCCGCGTCGGGCGCCAAGAAGCTCTCCGCCGACTCGGTGAAGATCGGTTACTTCCCCAACCTGACGCACGGCACCGCCCTGGTGGGCGTCCAGAAGGGCCTGCTGCAGAAGGAGCTCGGCGGCACGGAGATCAAGCCGTCGACCTTCAACGCGGGCCCCTCCGAGATCGAGGCGCTCAACGCCGGATCCATCGACATCGGCTGGATCGGCCCCTCCCCCTCCATCAACGGCTACACCAAGTCCAAGGGCAAGTCCCTGCGGATCATCGGCGGTTCGGCCTCGGGCGGCGTCAAGCTGGTCGTCAACCCGAAGAAGATCAAGTCCCTGGACGACCTCAAGGGCAAGAAGATCGCCACGCCCCAGTTCGGCAACACGCAGGACGTCGCGTTCCTCAACTGGATCGCGGAGAAGGGCTGGAAGGTCGACGCCCAGAGCGGCAAGGGCGATGTCTCCGTCGTCCGCACGGACAACAAGATCACGCCCGACGCCTACAAGTCCGGCTCCATCGACGGCGCCTGGGTTCCCGAGCCCACCGCGTCCAAGCTCGTCGCCGAGGGCGGCAAGACCATCCTCGACGAGTCCGACCTGTGGCCCGACAAGAAGTTCGTGATCACGAACATCATCGTGTCGCAGAAGTTCCTCAAGGAGCACCCGGACGTCGTCGAGGCCGTGCTGCGCGGCTCCGTGAAGACCAACAAGTGGATCAACGCCAACCCGGAGAAGGCCAAGGAATCCGCCAACGCGGCGCTGCAGAAGCTCTCTGGCAAGGCGCTGCCGGCCGATGTCATCGACCCGGCCTGGAAGTCCATCGACTTCCTCGACGACCCGCTGGCCTCGACCCTCGACTCCGAGGCGAAGCACGCGGTGAAGTCCGGACTCCTCGAGCAGCCCGACCTCAAGGGCATCTACGACCTCAAGCCGCTCAACAAGGTCCTCAAGGCCGAGGGCGAGGACGAGGTCGACGACGCCGGCCTCGGCGCCAAGTAACAACCCATCGGACCGGGCACGTCGACGAGTTGACGAACCCTCAGGAGGTGACGCCCATGGCCACCACGACACCCAAGTCGGCCGAGGCCGTCGAGACGGTGACACACGCAGCGCGTATCGAGCATGTCTCGAAGTCCTTCCCCGCACCGGGCACGCCCGGCGGACAGCAGCTCGTCCTGGACGACATCACACTCGATGTCGCGCCGGGTGAGTTCGTCACCCTCCTGGGGGCCTCGGGCTGCGGCAAGTCCACCCTGCTCAATCTGGCTGCGGGCCTCGACCTGCCGTCCGCGGGCTCCATCGCCACGGACGGCAGGCCCGCCCTGATGTTCCAGGAGCACGCGCTGTTCCCGTGGCTCACGGCCGGCAAGAACATCGAGCTGGCGCTGAAGCTGCGCGGCGTCGCGGCGCAGGAGCGGCACACCGAGGCGGAGCGGCTGCTCGACCTCGTGCGCCTGAGCGGCGCGCACGGCAAGCGGGTGCACGAACTGTCCGGCGGCATGCGCCAGCGCGTGGCACTCGCCCGCGCCCTGGCCCAGGACAGCCGGCTGCTGCTGATGGACGAGCCGTTCGCCGCGCTCGACGCGATCACCCGCGACGTGCTGCACGACGAGCTCACCCGCATCTGGCAGGAGACGGGTGTGTCGGTGCTGTTCGTGACGCACAACGTGCGGGAGGCGGTGCGCCTGGCAGAGCGCGTCGTCCTGCTGTCGTCCCGCCCCGGCCGCATCGCCCGGGAGTGGACGGTCGACCTGCCGAGGCCGCGACGCCTCGAGGACACCTCGGTCGCCGAACTGTCCGCCGAGATCACCGAAGAACTGCGTGGGGAGATCCGCCGCCATGGCCGCCACTGACCACACCGTCACCCTCGACGCCGAGGCGACGAAGGACGGCTCCCCGACGCCCGGCGAGCCCCGCCGCCCGAGCGATCTGGCGGGTCTGGAGGCCGGGCTCGACGCACTGGACTCGGTGCAGACCTTCCGTACGCCGCTGCGCGAGACACTGCGCCGCAAGGTGCTGCCGCCCCTCACCGCGGTCGCGGTGGTGCTGGTGGTCTGGCAGCTGCTGGTGTGGGCGGGCGTCGTCCCCGACTACAAGCTGCCCTCACCGTCCGATGTGTGGGGCGAGGTGCGCACGGCCTGGCTCCAGGGCACGCTCCTCGACTCCATCTGGACGTCCGTGTCACGCGGCCTGTTCGGCTTCCTGCTCGCCCTCGTCATCGGCACACCACTCGGCCTGCTGGTGGCCCGCGTACGGTTCGTGCGCTCGGCCATCGGCCCGATCCTGTCGGGCCTGCAGTCCCTGCCGTCGGTGGCGTGGGTGCCGCCCGCCGTGATCTGGCTGGGCCTCAACGACTCGATGATGTACGCCGTGATCCTGCTCGGCGCGGTCCCCTCCATCGCCAACGGCCTCGTCGCGGGCGTCGACCAGATCCCGCCGCTGTACCTGCGCGCCGGACAGACTCTGGGCGCGACCGGGCTGCGCGGGGCGTGGCACATCGTGATGCCGGGCGCGCTGCCCGGCTATCTCGCGGGGCTGAAGCAGGGCTGGGCCTTCTCGTGGCGCTCCCTGATGGCCGCCGAGATCATCGCCTCGTCTCCCGATCTCGGCGTGGGCCTCGGCCAGTTGCTGGAGAACGGCCGCAACAACAGCAGCATGTCGCAGGTGTTCCTGGCCATCCTCCTGATCCTCCTGGTCGGCATCGCCATCGACCTGCTGATCTTCAGCCCGCTGGAGCGCAGGGTGCTGCGGGGGCGGGGGCTGCTCACCTCCCGCTGACCATGACCGGCGGCTGCCGCCCGGCCCGGGGGTCCGGCCGGTCAGCCGCCGAGGGCGTCGGCCATGCGGTCGAGGTCGGCGAGGAGGGCGGCCAGGCGCCGCTCGGGGATGGTCTCGATCATCCGCCGCTCGATGTCATAGACGGCGGACTTGACCGCCTCGAGCCGCCCGAGTCCCTCAGCGGTGAGGTGGGTGGGCAGGGCGCGGCCGTGTTCGGTGGTGGCGGGCCGGGAGACCAGGCCGGCTTCCTGGAGGTTGCGCAGGACGACGTTCACCGACTGCCGGGTGACGAACGTGGCGCGGGCGAGTTCGGCGTTGGACAGGCCCGGCCGCTCATCGAGAAGTTCGAGGCAGGAGTACTGCGGCACGGTCAGCTCGTGCTCGCGCAACGCCGCGTCCATGGCGCCGCGAAGGGCCGCGGCGGCGCGCTTGAGGCGGTATCCCACATGGTCCGTGACGTCGTCGGCGGGGTGCGGCGGCTGCGCCGGCTTCCGGTCTTCCATGTCAGTAGTTTGACATACACGAGCGGCACACCTACGTTCGTGATGTCAAAGTCCTGACATTGGATGCACGCTACCGCCGGAGGCGCCGACCATGAGCAGTCCCACCACGACCATCTCCGCCGACGCCGACCTGATCACGCTGGTGAACGTCTTCACCGTCCCGCCGGAACGACAGATCGAGCTCGCCGACGCCCTCGACCGGGCCACCCGCGACGTCTTCCTGGCCGTGCCCGGCTTCGTCTCCGCGAACCTCCACATCAGCCTCGACGGCCGCCGCGTCGTCAACTACGCACAGTGGAACAGCGAGCAGCAGTACCAGGAGGCCATGCGACGCCCCGACGTCCGCGAGCACATCGCCGAGGCGGCAGCGATCGCCGAGGCCTTCGACCCGACCTTTGCCCGGGTCCGCTCGGTCCACCGACCCGACGGACAGAACGTCTGAAAGGCCTCCAGGTCGACGCGACACGCCGATCATGGGGCCGAGCAGGGGAACGCGTTGCTGCACGCGGGTGTCCCGGGGACGCCCCGAGGTGCGCACCCACCGGCGGTCTGCTGATCTTTTAACTGATCGCTTGATCCCTCTCAGAAGGAGAAGTTCATGGTGCGTCGCATCGCAGCCGCTGTCGCCGTCGCCTCGGTGGCCGGGTTCCTGGCCGCCGGCCCCGCCGTCGCCGACGTGGACCACAGCCGCCACGACAGCAGCCACGTGTACGACCACGCCGGGATCGCCGGCCAGGAGTTCGTCAACGTCGGCGGACGCAACGGGGTCACCGTCTCCAACTCGCTGGCCGCCCACCACAACGTCGGCGCCTGGAAGAAGCACTCCCACTACCACGACTACGCCGGTCGCTGATGGCACCTGGGGGCTCCGCTCCTTCGCGTAACGCATGACGCATGACGCATGACGCATGACGCATGACGCATGACGCAGGCGGCCCCGCTTCGGCGGGGCCGCCTCCGCGTGTGCGCACACCTCCCCGGAGGAACCTCAAAACGAAGAGGAACCTCATAACGAAGGTGTCTTCACCCGGCGTGTCGCGCTGACACGGGACCGCCGCTCGGGACCACTGCTCGTATGAGTGAACTGAGTGACCTGATCCCCGTCGAGGCCATCCGCCTCGACGTGGCCGCCCCCGACTGGCAGTCCGCCGTGCGCACCGCCGGTGACCTGCTCGTCTCCACGGATGTCAGCACGGACACCTACACCGGGGAGATGCTCCGCAACGTCGAGGAGAACGGCCCCTACATCGTCATCGCGCCCGGCTTCGCCTTCGCGCACGCCCGGCCCTCCCCCGCCGTCCGGCGTACGGGCATGTCATGGGTCCGGCTCTCGACGCCGGTGAACTTCGGGCACGAGACGAACGACCCGGTCCACCTCGTGGTGGCACTCGCCGCCGCGGACGCCGGGGCACACACCCAGGCGATGGGCGCCCTCGCCCGCCTGCTCGCCGACCCGGACACCTCCGCGGCCCTCGACCACGCGCCGACACCGGAGGCCCTGCGGCAGATCCTCGTAGGGGACACGACGCCGGAGCCGGAGTCGGCAGCGGCACCGGCAGCGGCGCCGACACCGTCCGACGCCGCCCCCGAACGGCCCGCCGCCAAGGGCTCCGCCCACGGCATGCACAAGATCCTGACCGTGTGCGGCAACGGCGTCGGCACGAGCCTCTTCCTCAAGTCGACGCTGGACAAGGTGCTCGACCGCTGGAAGTGGGGCCGGTACATCACCACCGAGGCGACCGACACCATCTCCGCGAAGGGCAAGGCGTCCGAGGCGGTGGCCATCATGACGTCGCGGGAGATCGCGCGGACGCTCGGCGACGTAGGGGTGCCGGTGCGGGTGATCGAGGACTTCACCAGCACCAAGGAGGTGGACGCGGCGATGCGCGACCTCTACGACGTCTGATCCCCCGCTCCCACCGCTCCCCTCCCCAGGAGTCCCGCATGCACTCCCTTGTGGACATCGCGAAATTCATCGTCAACGAGATCCTCAGCGTCCCCGCCTATCTCATCGGCATCATCACGGCCGTCGGCCTCATCGCCCTGAAGAAGACCGCGGGCCAGGTCATCGGCGGAGCCATCAAGGCGACCCTCGGCTTTCTGCTGATCGGCGCGGGCGCGACCCTGGTCACCAACTCGCTCGCCCCGCTCGGCACGATGATCACCGGCGCCACCGGTTCGCACGGTGTGATCCCCACCAACGAGGCGATCGTCGGCATCGCGCAGGCCGAGTACGGCTCGCGCGTGGCGTGGCTCATGATCCTCGGCTTCCTCGTCAGCCTTCTGCTCGCCCGCTTCACCCCGCTCTCGTACGTCTTCCTGACCGGCCATCACATGCTGTTCATGGCAACGCTGTTGACGATGGTGATGGCCACCGCGGGCGTCACGTCATGGATCGTGGTCGTCGCCGGCGCGGTCCTTCTCGGCATCATGCTCGTCGCGATGCCCGCCTTCGCGCATCCCTGGACCAAGCGCGTCACCGGCAACAACACCGTCGCCGTGGGGCACTTCGGGACCGCCGGGTACATCCTCTCCGGTGCCACCGGGCAGGCCGTCGGCAAGAAGAGCCGCTCGACGGAGGAGATGAACCTGCCCGAGGGCCTGCGCTTCCTGCGTGACTCGATGGTGGCCACCGCCCTGTCGATGCTGCTCATCTACATGATCATGGCCATCGTCTTCCTCGCGAAGGTCGGGAAGACGGAGGCGTTCAAGGCGTTCGCGACGGACGGCGGCACGGCCTCCACCGGTGTCGGCAACTACCTGATGTCATCGGTCAACCAGGGCCTCCAGTTCGGCATCGCCGTCGCCGTCATCCTGTTCGGTGTCCGCACGATCCTCGGCGAGCTGGTCCCCGCCTTCCAGGGCATCGCGCAGAAGGTCGTGCCCGGCGCCATCCCCGCCCTGGACGCCCCGATCGTCTTCCCCTACGCCCAGAACGCCGTGCTCGTCGGCTTCATCTGCTCGTTCGTCGGCGGCCTCGTCAGCCTCGGGCTGCTCGTCGGTGTGTTCAAGCCCGCGTTCGGCACGGCCCTCGTGCTGCCGGGGCTCGTCCCGCACTTCTTCACCGGTGGCGCGGCGGGTGTCTTCGGCAACGCGACGGGCGGTCGTCGCGGGGCGGCCCTCGGCTCGTTCCTCAACGGTGTGCTGATCACGTTCCTGCCCGCGTTCCTGCTGGGCGTCCTCGGCTCGTTCGGCTCGGCCAACACCACGTTCGGTGACGCCGACTTCGGGTGGCTCGGCCTGATCCTCGGCAACGTCGCCAAGGCGGGTGACGTCGCGGGCGTGATCCTCATGCTCGTCGTCGGCCTGGTGATCCTGGCCGGGGCCATCACATGGCAGAAGCGGGTCGTGGACACCGGCTGGGACCCGGGCGCCAAGCGCGCCGCGCTGTTGCCGCCGGAGGACCGCCCGGAGCAGCACGACGACTCCGCGGGCGGCGGGACCTCGGTCTCCCGCACGTACTCGAAGATCGCACCTCCGGCGGGTGCCCCGGTGCCGCCGCCTCCGCCTGAGGACTGACCGACACTCTCCGGAATCGTCGAAGGCCCGCTGAACCCTCGGGGTTTCAGCGGGCCTTCGACGCCTTCGCACGGCGTGACGGACGGTCCCGTCAGTGCGCGAAGCCCCAGTCGAGCACCTTCGTGGCGTCGCCGAAGACCTCCTTGTCGGCGCCGATGATCGCGCCGACCAGGGTGCGGTTGTCGCGCTTCGCGGCGAAGACGAGGGAGTAGCCGGCCTCTTCGCCGCTGCCGGTCTTGATGCCCAGGGCGCCGTCGTAGGTGCCGAGCAGGTCGTTGGTGTTTTCCCAGGTGTAGTACCGGGTGTGGCCGTTGGCCGCCGGGGCCTCGGCCTCGTACTTCTTCTGCTTCACCACGTCGGCGAAGACCGGTTGGAGCATGGCGCGCTGGCCGAGCTTGGCGAGATCGCGGGCGGTGCTGCGGTTGTCGCCGTGCGAGATGCCGTCGAACGAGTCGAAGTGGGTGCCGGTCATGCCCAGCTGCGCGGCCTCGGCGTTCATTTGGCGCTCGAAGTCGGCGATGCGCGCCTCCGTGGTGGACCCGACGCCGTAGTTGTCGGCGAGGGCCATGGCGGCGTCTCCGCCGGAGGGGATCAGCATGGCGTGCAGCAGCTGGCGGACGGTCAGCTTGTCGCCGGTCTGGAGGTCTGCGGTGCTCGCGCCATTCGCCTGGACGTAGTCCCGGTACTCCTGCTTGACCGTGACCTGCCGGTCGAGCCACTCCGGGTGCTTGAGCACGACCACGGCCGTCATGATCTTCGTCGTGCTGGCCATCGACACACTCTCGTCGGCCTTGGCCCCGGCCCACATCTCACGCTCCTGGCTGCCGTCACGGGCGTCCAGGAGGTAGGCGTGGTCGGCCGCGATGTCAGGGACGTCCTGGGTGTCCGCGGCCGGCGCGCCGTCGTTCTGCTCGGCGGAGTGCGTGGCGGCCGGTGTGGCCGCCTGGGCGATGCCGCCGGCGGTGATCGGCAGGACGGCTCCGAAGAGCGCGACCGTCGCGAATCTCGCGCCGGTCTTGTGCAGCCGATTGGGTCGGGCATGGGAACCCATGGAACGCCCCCTCCTTCCGGCGGGTGACCGCCGGTTCGTCATGGTAAATCGTTGCATCACGAACCTACTTGCCCACAGGCCCTTTACGTCAAGATCGCCATGTCATAACCGGGTAACAGGCCTGACCTGCGTGAAGACGGTGTGCAGACAACCGGTTGATCCCGTGACTCCCTTGATGTGTACGCACGATCAACGAGCGAATCGAGCAAAGGACTTGGGCCCGCCGACCGCCGACTCACTCGGTGTCGAAGCTCCGGCGTGCGCGTTCGATCTCGGGCATATGGGTCGTGGCCCAGTCCAGCAGTACGTCGACCGGGCGACGGAGTGTCTTGCCGAGGGGTGTGATCCGGTACTCGACGGCGACCGGGCGGGAGCTGAGCAGCTCGCGCTCGATGATGCCGTTGCGCTCGAGTCGACGAAGGGTCGCGGTGAGCGATTTCTGTGTCACCGCGGGGATGGCGCGGCGCAGTTCGTTGAACCGGCTGGGCCGTTCGCAGAGTTCGTTGAGGACGCTCAGCGACCACTTGTCCAGGACTTGGTCGAGGAGTTCCCGGTGCGGGGCGGTGACGCGGAGTTCACTGTCCGGGGTGGGGGCGGTATCCATGCCGAAACCTGGTCTCGTTGAAGTGTCCTTTGTGTACCAGGTATCAAAGGTATACATGCAAGTCGTTCGACTCCGGGCGCGAGCCATGAGACCTGAGCAACTCGAGACATGAGACATGAGCAATGAGGCATGAGGAGCCCTTGATGTCCGTTCACCGTTTCACCCCCGCCGGCATGTTGCAGCCCACCCCCTACCACCACGTCGCCGTCGCGACCGGCACGCGCCATGTGTACGTGAGCGGTCAGATTGCCCGCACCCCGGACGGGACCCAGGTCGCACCGGGTGACCTGGCCGGCCAGGTCGCCCACGCGCTGCGCAACACCGCGACCGGGCTCGCCGGGGCGGGCGCGACGTTCGACGACGTGGTGCGGCTGACGTTCTACGTCGTGCGGTGGGCGCCGGAGAAGATCGACGCGTTCATGGCCGGAATCGGCCAGGTGGCCGGGGAGTTGGGCCTGGGCGACCGACTCCCCCCCGGCCTCGCTGATCGGGGTCGACCACCTCTTCGAGCCCGACGTACTCGTCGAGGTCGAGGCGACGGCGGTTCTCGACTGAGAGCCGCACCCTCCCGCAAAAGTATGTGCGTATCCCATAGACAACGCCCCACCCACTGGTTACGTTCACCGACGGTCGACAACGATGTCAGAGTGGCCCGATCGAGGAGCAGTGAACGTCGATGGTGACACGAAGAACCGTCCTGCGGACCGGCGGAGCGGCCCTGGCCGCCGGGGCCTTCGGGATCTCCCTGCCGAACCCGGCGGCGGCAGCGGCCGCAGCCGAACGCGCCGCACCCGCCCGCCTGTTGCCGTCCTTCGGCCGCCCGACGCGGCTCGACGTCGCGCACGTCGGCGCCCTGAATGGCTACGACCAGCTGCTATTGACGACCCTTCAGGGAACCGTGAACCGCAGCGGCCCCCGCCTCTACTTCACCTTCGACGACGGCGCGGCCGACCGGCGGTGGCTGTCGAGCACCGGGGCGTCCGTCGCCCAGCACGACAACGCCCTTGATCTGGTGGGCCGTTACCGTGATCGGGTGCGCGGCGCCGTCCTCGTCGACCCCGACGTGCCGGACTCCGTGAACGTCGCCACCACGCTCGCGGGCCTCAAGAACGGGGTGGCCGCGACCGCGGAGCAGGCGCGCGACCACGGCCTGAAGACCCTGGTGGACCTGCGCGGCCGCTTCGACCCGGACGACGTCCTGGGCACCTACCGCTGGCAGCTCGACAAGCTCTTCCCGCACTGCGACCACGCGCTGCTGTCCGGTCTGCCGCCGACCCGGACCGTGAGTGTGAGCGGCGTCAAGTGGCGGGAGGTGGCACGGGAGAGCGAGCGGATCCGGGACACCTCCAACCGGAAGTCCCGCACGCTCGACCTCAGCCCCGAACTGGGCGGCGACAACGATGTCTACCTCCGTTTCCAGGACTCCTTCGGCGACGACGGCTGGGGCGCCTCGGTCGGCTCCGTCAAGGTCACGGCGGACGGCAAGGAGCTCGCGTCCTTCACGCCGGGCACGGACGGCGAGAAGCCCTATCTGTTCGACGGCCTGAACTCCTCGCTCGGCGACAAGGCGAACCGCTTCGCCGACGGCGGAGGCTACTTCGTCTACCACTTCAAGGCGCCTGCGGGGACAGGGAAGTTGACCGTCGACGTCGACCTCTGGAACCAGTACCTGGTGACCGCGACCGCCACCGCGCCCACCCGTGTCGAGCCCTTCCCGTACTTCCGGGACTACGTGGTGGCGAGCCGGGCCATGGTGCTGTGGCTGCCGCCGTCCGGCGACACCGGCAAGCTGCTCGACGAGGTGCTGACCAAGCTGGCGCCCACCACCCCGTACGCCGGATGGTTCCCCAACGACGTGGCCGGCGAGTGGGGCGGCGTGGACCGCGCCTCGCAGCACGGAGTGCCGGTCGTCGCCGCCGACTTCTACATGAACGGCACCGTGCACGCCGGTGTCCCCGCGAAGGTCTCCGGCCGCGTACCGAAGCGCCCCAAGGCCGAGCTGCGCAACCGCGTGTACGTCACGTTCACCGTCGGCGAGGGCGACAACATCCAGTACTGCCAGCGCCGCATGCGCGACATCTGGGACGACCCCAAGCGCGGCGACGTACCGGTGAACTGGACCGTCACCCCGCTGCTCGCCGACATCGGCCCCGCCCAACTCGCGTACTACCAGAAGACCGCCACCGACAACGACCTGCTCATCTGCGGCCCGTCCGGCGCCGGTTACACCTATCCGGGCTCGTGGCCGAAGGCGGCGCTGGACTCGTACACCGAACTCACGGGGCGCTATCTGCGGCGCACCGGCATGGATCTCGTCTACGCGTACAACCCGCGCAACGCGGACAACGACGGCTGGGTGCCGTTCGACGAGAGCGTCATGGCGTCTTTCCGGAAGAACACGCCGCTGCGGGGTGTCATCCAGTCCTGGGAGACCGGCGATCTACAGGCCCGCCCGGCTGGAATCCCGGTGATCGGCAACTTCTACCCGCAGGGCAAGGGCGCCGACTTCCGGGACGCGCTGCTGCACCACATCGAGGGCCGCGATCCGGACAAGCCGATGTTCATCGCCGCGGCCATCAACGCGTGGAGCTGGACGCCGAGCGACATCGCGGAACTGGCGAAGCTGCTGGACGACCCGTTCGAGATCGTGCGCGGCGACGCCTTCTTCGAACTCCTCGACCGCAGCTACGAGTAGGAGTACCTCGACGGCGACGCGGCCGGGCGGGTGCTCCCCGCCCGGCGCGTGTGCACCCACACGGCCGGTCAGTCAGTGAGCCAGTCGGACAGCGGCCTGCTCGATCAGCATGCCCATGGAGCGCAGGGCGTCCGGGGACGGACGGCACGTCCACGCGGGCCCCGTCAGGAACCGAGGCGGTGGACGCTGACCGCGTAGCCGCCGTCGTCGTACGGCGCGGCGTCCCAGGTGGCGAACCGGTCCACAAGGGTCAGTCCGGCTGCCTCGCAGCAGGCGTCGTACTCCGGCAGTGTGATCGTGGGCGGCACCGGCAGGTGGGCCGCGTCCAGGCCGAAGCCCGCGACCAGCAGGCCGCCCGGGCGCAGGGCCCCGGCCAGGCGCTTGACCACCGTGGCCTCGGTACCGGGGGTGAGCAGCGGCAGGACGTTGCCGGCGGCGACCACGAGGTCGAAGTCCGCGGTGATGCCGAGCGCGGCCGGGTCGAACTCGGCCAGATCCGTTTGGAACCAGGGCAGTTGAGGCGCCCGCTCCCGCGCCACGTCGAGCATGGAGACGTCCAGGTCGATGCCCACGCAGTCGTGCCCGAGCTCCGCGAGCCGGATCATGACCCGTCCGGTGCCGCACCCGGCGTCGAGCACCCGGGCCCCGGCGGGCACGAGGGCCGAGCAGAACGACGCCTCTCCGTGCATGTCCTTTCCGCTGCGCGCGAGCGCCTCGAAGCGGGCGGCGTACTCGCCCCCGGACTTTCCACCGGTCAGTTCCTGCCAACGACTCATGAGATCGACTATAGGTCGACGCGGCGCCCGGTCACGCCCGGGCCTCGTCGCCGCCCTCGCTCGCCGGAAGGCGCAGGACACACGCCGCGAGCAGGGCGAGGAAGGTGAAGCCGGCCGAGATCCACAGCGCCTGCTCGATGCCGCCGAGCGTGCCGGAGCCGGCCGCCGGGGCGACGAGTGCGATGCCCACCGAGGAGCCGATGCCGAAGCAGGCCGCGTTGATGCCGGGGACCGCGCCGGGCGCGTCCTTCGGGGAGACGACGACGCCGAGCGCGTTGAGCGGCGTCATCGCCAGGCCGTTGTACGCGATGCCGAGGGCGCAGGCCGCGGCGAAGAGCAGCCACCGGTTGTCCGGCAGCAGGGCCGTGCCGAGCAGGATGAGGAGGCTGAGCCCGAGGCCCGTGCGCAGGAGCACCAGCCAGCCCTTGCGCGGCGCCAGCCACCCGGTCAGCGGCGCGGAGAGCAGGCCGATGGCGGCGGGCGGGGTGAGGTAGAGCAGGGAGGAGAGCGTCGCGCTCATCCCGTAGCCGAACTCCCCGTCCTGGCTGAGCAGGACGAACGTGAAGTTGATCGCGGAGAAGACGCCCATCAGGGTCAGCAGGGTCGTCGCGAGCAGCGGCCACACCTGGCGCGAGCGCAGGTGCTCGACGGCGATGAGCGGGGCGGTGCGGCGCTTCTCCAACTGCCAGAAGACGACGAGCAGGGTGAGTGCGGCGAGCATCAGGGCGAGTGGCAGCGGAGCCGACCAGCCGTGTGCGGAGCCCTTGCTGAGCGCGAGGTTGACGCAGACGAGCGCGGCGGACAGCGCGGCGGCGCCCCACCAGTCCATCCGCCGCCCGTCCTTGGGCGCGGTCTCGGGCAGGAAGCGCAGCACCAGCACGATCGCGGTCAGGCCGACGACGAGGATGGCACCGAAGATCCAGCGGAAGCCGACGGTGTCCGCGACGATGCCGCCCACCAGGCCGTCGAGACCGCCGACGCCCCCGTTGATGGCGGTGACGAGCCCGAGGGCCGGGCCGAACCTGGCGGGGCTCATGGTGTCGCGCAGCAGCATGTACGTGACCGGGAAGGTGGCACCGGAGGCGCCCTGGAGGATGCGTCCGGCGATGAGCACGGGGACGCTGGGTGCCAGGGCGGCGATCAGCGCGCCGAGGCACATCGTGACCATCGCGGCCAGCAGGATGCGGCGGCGGCCCACGCGGTCGCTGAGTCGGCCGAGGACGACGCCCGCGACACCGCCGACGAGGAAGAACAGGTCCTGGGCGCCCGCCACTTGGGAGGCCGAGACATCGAATTCCCTGGCGATCTCGGGGAGCGCGGGGGTGACCATGGAGGCACCGAGCTGGAACGCGATCACCGCGACGATGAGCGCGGTGAGCAGCAGGGCGTGCGACCTCCCGCGGCGGCCCGTGCCCTCCGCGACCTCGGCGGTCGCCGCGGGGGCCGTGCGGCTCACGAGAGGGCTCCGGATCCGGCGGCGGGCTGGGCGGCTCCGACCGGTGCGCCTCCGGCCGGTGCGTCTGCGACCGGTACGGCTCCGGCCGATACGTCTGTGGCCGGTACGTCTGCGGTCGGCACGTCTATGGAGTTGATCCGCTCCACGAGGCGCTCCGGGAACGTGCCGTCGGTCTCCAGGAGGACGCGGGCGTTGGCCTCGGGCGTACGCGGATAGTCGCGGTACATGCCCCGGGCGTCGGCGACGAGTTCCCCGCGCGCGGGGCCCTGCGTGGTGTCGACGGTGACATGCAGCACGGGGGCCTGGACCGGAGTGAGGTCACCGGCGGCCATGGCGGCGGCCAGCGGGTCGTGGCAGGCGGAGGCGCGGAACGGGAACACGATCCGCTCGTGGAAGTCGAAGTAGACGTCGAGGGCGTCGGCGGCGAAGCGGGCGGCCGGCGTGCCGTGGGCGCGCAGCCGGTCCTGGTGGGCGGGGGTGAGGCGCTCGCGCATGGTCACGTCGAGGGGGACGATGGTCAGCTCCCACCCCGCGGCGAGGACGCGTGCGGCGGCCTCGGGGTCGTTGCCGATGTTGGCCTCGGCGCGGGCGCCGATGTTGCCGGGGTGGTGGACGGCGCCGCCCATCACCGTGACGTGGCCGACGAGTTCGGGGAGCCGGGGCTCGCGCTCCAGGGCGTGGGCGAGGTTGGTGAGGGGCGCGGTCGCCAGGATGTGCAGGGCGCCCGGGGCCTCGTGCGCGGCGTCGATGATGAGCTGCACGGCGTCGCGCCGGTCGAGGTCGGCGGCGGGCGGCGGGAGCTGGATGTTGCCGATGCCGTTGTCGCCGTGCACATGGGTGGCGTACTCGGGATCGGTTCCGGTGAGCGGGGTGGCGGCGCCGCCCGCGACGGGGATGTCGGTGCGGCCCGCGAGTTCGAGCACCTGGAGGGTGTTGATCGCGGCCTGTTCGGCGCTGGTGTTGCCCGCGACGGTGGTGACACCGCGCAGGTCCACGCCGGGGGTGGCGGCGAGGTAGAGGAGGGCGAGGGCGTCGTCGACGCCCGTGTCGCAGTCCATGAGCAGGGGCATGGGGGCGTTCATCGGGGGCCTTCCGCGAGGAGGGGGTTCAATCCAGCTCAGCGCCGGTTGCCAGACACTCAGCGCCAGTTGTCAGACAACTGAAGTCTGCGGTGGAGCGTAAGTACGGATCGCCTCGCTGACAAGGGGTTGATTTCCACTGTTGACCGGCGTATTGGCTCTGGTGCATGCTCGAAGGGACCCCGCACCAAGCCCGCTGGATGTATGACCACTGGCGGCCGGACAATGGTTGACATGACCGAGAGGCCCCGCCCCATGACCGCACGTGCGGCTCACCGCCGACCGCCCCGCGTCGAGCTGTACGAGCGGATCGTCGCCGCGATCCACGACGGCACCTTCCCGCCCGGCTCCGTGCTGCCCTCCGAGCCGACGCTCGCCGGGGAGCTGGGTGTGAGCCGCCCCGCGCTGCGCGAGGTGCTGATCCTGCTCCAGGAGGACGGCGTGATCACCCGCAAGCACGGGGTGGGCAGCCGGGTCAGCCATCAGCTGCCGCCGCGCGGCCTCGAACGCCTCTCGCCCGTCGAGGACCTGCTCGACACCACCCACGTCGACGGCCGCCGGCTCGCCGCCAGCCGGGACCTGCCCACCGACTTCTCCGCCCACCACCTGCGGCTGTCCGGCAGCGACAGCACCTGGTTCTGGGAGACCCTGCTGTCGGCGGACGGCGTGCCCGCGTGCTTCGCGCACGAGTGGGCGGCCGACGACGCCACCCTCGCCGAGGCCGTCCCCGAAGGGCCCGCACTCCTCGACCGCACGGCCGACGCGAGCCGGGGCGGGGCGTCCGACCGCAGCATGAGCGCCGTCCTCCTCGCCGCCACCGACGCCCCGCTCACCGGCCGCAGCACGGTCGGCGCGACCCTGCTCGGCGAGGAACGCGGCGCGGCGATGGAACGCTCCGCGCAGACCCCGGCGACGCTCGTCACGCAGGTCGTGTCCTGGGGCAGCCGGCCCCTGTTCGCCGCCAAGTACCTCTACCCGGCGGGCGCCCCGCTGCTCCACGTCCGCCAGCGCCGCTGACCTCCCGCGGCCCGCCGCCTCACGTGGCCACCGCCCCCGGCGCACAGTCCGCCGCGATCTCGTCCAGCAGGTCGATCAGCGCGTGCAGCGCCGGGTTCGGGTCGCCCGCGCGCCACGCCAGGGCGAGCGGCAGCGGCGGGATGTCGCGGGCCGGGATGAGGACCACGCCGGGGACCTTGAGGTGGCTGGCGGAGGACGGCACGAAGCCGATGCCCACGCCGGCGCCGACCAGCGTCAGGATCGTATGCGTGTCCGGCGCCTCCTGGACGATGCGCGGGCTCGAACCGTGGGCCAGATAGGCGGTGTGGATCAGCGCCACGATGCCCGCGCCCCGATTGGTGGGGTGGCTGACGACGGGCTCGTCCTGGATGTCGTCCATGCCGATCTCCGCGCGCGTGGCGAGCCGGTGGCCCGCCGGGAGGGCCACCACGATGCCGTGCCGGGTCAGTTCGCGGGCCTGGATGCCGGTGCCCGCGACCGGCAGCCGCATCAGCCCCGCGTCGATCTCGTCGTCGGTGAGCCGGGTCACCAACTCGCCGCCGTACACCGGGCCGTGGATCTCCAGGCGCACGCGCGGGCGGTGTTCGCGGAACTTCCGGGTCATCAGGATCAGCACCTCGTGGGAGGTGGGCCCGCTGAACCCGAGGCGCACCACCCCGGTCTGTCCGCTCGCGGCCCGGCGCGCGGCGAGCGGCGCCTCCTGCACGGCCCGCAGCGCCCGCCTGGCCTCCGTCAGGAACGCCTCCCCCGCCGCCGTGAGCGCCACCTGCCGCGTCGTGCGGCGCAGCAGCACGACGCCGACCTCGTGCTCCAGGCGTTTGATCTGCTGGGACAGCGGAGGCTGCGACATCCGCAGACGCTCCGCCGCCCGCCGGAAGTTGAGCTCCTCCGCGACCGTCACGAACGACTGCAGATGACGCAATTCCACATGAACTCCCGTTCGGTTCCGGCCCGTTGAACGTGCCCGGTGCCGGGTGCGTCCGCGCAGGTCACCGGTGATTATGTCGCGCAGCCGAATCAACGGTAGGCAAGTTTGGTGTTAGACGAAACCATTCGGCAGCCATAGCTTCCCTGTGAGCGCGATCACGTTGATTCCCCACGGAGTTCCCCTGCCCACGCCCGGACGACGACGTCCGCGGCCCACCGGAAGGAGCGGGACGAGATGCCGATCAGACGGCTTCCCGCAGAGGAGAAGATGGCCCGCAGGGCGGGCTGGGCCTCCTACCTCGGCTCGACGATCGAGTGGTACGACTTCTACGTCTACGGCACCGCCTCCGCCCTGGTGTTCGCCCCGCTGTTCTTCGCCGACGTGCCCCCGACGGTCGGCGTGCTGCTCTCCTTCGTCACCTTCTGGGTCGGCTTCCTGGCCCGGCCGCTCGGCGCCATCCTCTTCGGCCACCTCGGCGACCGCCTCGGCCGCAAGAAGGCGCTCGTCGCCACGCTGCTGCTGATGGGTGTCAGCACGGTCGGCATCGGGTGTCTTCCGACGTACGGGCAGATCGGTGTGGCCGCGCCGGTCCTGCTCACCGTGTTCCGTACCGTGCAGGGCATCGCGCTCGGCGGTGAGTGGGGCGGTTCGGTCCTGATCACCACCGAACACGCCAAGAAGGAACGCGGGTTCCTGTTCGCGGCCTTCGCCCAGCAGGGCTCGCCCACCGGCCGCATCCTGGCCACCCTCTCCTTCCTCGCCGTAGGGCGGCTCTCCGACGAGGCACTTCTTGCGTGGGCCTGGCGGATCCCGTTCCTGGCCTCCGCCCTGCTGGTGATCATCGGCCTGGTGATCCGGCTCAGCCTGGAGGAGTCTCCTGCGATGGTGTCCCTGCGGGCCGCCGACCAGACCGTGAAGGTGCCGGTCGTCACCCTGTTCCGGGAGCACTCCAAGCTGCTGCTGCTCGGTGTCGGCGCCGCGTTCACCGTCTTCGCGATCGTCTACGCCCGTGACACCTTCGCCCTGTCCTGGGCGACCGGTGAAGTCGGCATGGGCCGGCAGGACTTCCTCACCGTCATCCTGGTCGCCAGCATCGTGCAGTTCTTCGTGCAACCGCTCGGCGCCGTGCTGGCCACCCGCTGGGGCGTCCGCAAGGCCGTCACCGTCATCCTGGCCTGCCAGATCCCCACGATCCCGGTCATGTTCACCCTGATCGGCACCGGGAGCTTCCCGCTCGCCGTGACCGGCGCGGTCCTCGCGACCATCCCGGACGTCATGTACTACGCGATCGTCGCGGGCATGTTCGCCCAGGCCTTCCCCGCCAGGGTCCGCTACACCGGCATCTCCACGGCGTACGGGCTCGCGGGCGTGCTCGGCGGGCTGGCACCGGTGATCCTTCAGTCGCTGCTGTCCGCCTCCGGGACGATCGTGCTGCCGGTCCTCTTCGTGGTCGTCCTCGGCGCGATCTCACTCGTCGCGGCCCGCGCCTTCCTCACCCTGGCGGCCAGAACCGTCGACAAGGAGCAGCAGACCGAGGCCTCGCCCGCCGCCGCCAACTGACCTCCACCTACTCGTACTTCGTGTCTCGCAGTCCCGAGGAGGAACCGTGCAGCAGCACGCAGACCGCCCCCGCACCGACGACGCCCTGAACGCACTCCTGCACCCCCGCTCCATCGCGATCCTCGGCGCATCCGACACCCCGACGAAGCTGTCGGGGCGGCCCGTCGACTACCTCAAGCGGTTCGGGTTCACGGGCCGGATCCTTCCCGTCAACGCCAAGCGCGATCAGGTGCAGGGCCTGACCGCCTACCGCGGCCTGGACGACATCGACGGGGACATCGACCTCGCCATGATCATGCTGTCGGCCGAGCAGTCCGCCGACGCCGTCCGCGCCTGCGGCCGGCGCGGCATCCCCGCCGCCATCCTGGGTGCCTCGGGGTTCGCCGAGGTCGGCGGCCGGGGCGTGGAGCTCCAGGAGGACCTGAAGGCCGCGATCGCCGAGAGCGGGGTACGGGTGCTCGGCCCCAACTGCCTCGGCATGATCGCCTCCCGCGAGCGGGCGCTGCCCACCTTCACCTCCGCGCTCGACGAGGACGCCGACCTGGTGGAGGGCCCGATCGCCTTCCTCAGCCAGAGCGGCGCCTTCGGGGGCTTCGTGTTCAACGCCGCCCAGAACCTCGGCATCGGGATATCCCACTACCTCAACACCGGCAACGAGGTGGACCTTTCGGTCGCCGAGCTGGTCGACGGTCTGGTGCGCAGCGACGACACGGAGGTGATCCTCGCCTATCTCGAAGGTGTCACCGGCGGCCGCCGTCTCCTGGACGCCGCCCGGGAGGCGCACGAGCGGGACAAGCCGATCATCGCCGTCAAGGTCGGCCGTTCCGAGGCCGGCGCCCGCGCCGCCCAGTCCCACACGGCCTCGCTCGCCGGCGAGGACGCCGTCTTCGACGGCGCGATCAGGCAGTACGGCATTCTGCGCGTGGACGGTCCCGAGTCCATGCTGGAGGCCGCCCAGATCTTCTCCACCGGCCGCCGCGCGGCAGGGCGCAGGCTCACCTCCCTGTCCGTCTCCGGCGGTGCAGGGGCCCTGATGGCCGACGCGGCCGCGGGCCACGGCATCGAGGTCCGCGCCTGGGACGAGGAGTGGCAGCGCACCATGGCCGCCGCGATCCCCGTCTACGGGTCCCCGCGCAACCCCGTCGACCTCACCGGCAGCCTCATCGCCGAACCCGACATCCTGCGGCGGTCGTTGAAGGTCGCCGTCGAGCATCCGGGCACCGACATGATCGCCGTCCTCCTGGGCTGCGCGGACAACTGCGCCGACACGCTCATCGAGGCCCTCGACGAGGCGTACCGCTCGACCGACCGCCCCTTCGTCGTCGTGTGGACGGGCGGCAGCGGCCGTCCCCGCACCCGGCTGCGCGAGCTGGGCATCCCCTGCTACACCGACCCCGCCCAGGCTGCCCGCGCCCTCGGTCTCCTCGCCGACTTCAGCCTGCGGCCGGCCCTCCCGGCCCCCGTGCGTCCCGCCGACGTCGACACCGGGGCCGCCCGCGCCGTCGTCTCCCGCGCCCGCGCCGAGGGCCGCACCCAGCTCGACGAGTACGAGTCGACGCAGCTGATCGCCGCCTACGGGGTGCGGGCCGCGGCATCGCGCCCGGCCATCGATCCGGGCGAAGCGGCAGCCGCTGCCCGGGAGTTGGGTGGGCCCGTCGCCGTGAAGCTGCTGTCCGAACGGATCGGGCACAAGAGCGACATCGGCGGCGTCCGGCTCGGCCTCGACGGCGCAGACGCCGTGCGCGAGGCCGCCGAGGATGTGCTGCGCATCGCCCGCGAGGCAGGCGTGGACGACGCCCGCGTTCTCGTCCAGCGGATGGCCGAAGGCGGCGGCACCGAGCTGATCGTCGGCGTCAAGAACGATCCGGTGTTCGGGCCCGTCGTGGTCACCGGGCTCGGCGGCATCCTCGTCGAGGCGCTCGCCGACAGCCGGGTCGCCGTCGCCCCCGTCGACACGGTCGGCGCCCGGCGACTGCTGCTGTCCCTGCGCGGCAGCCGTCTGTTCGGCGAGGTGCGCGGCAAGCCCGCCCGCGACGTCGAGGCCGCCGCCGACACCATCGCGCGGCTGTCCTGGCTGGCCGCCGACCTCGCGGACGAGCTCGCGGAGCTGGACGTCAACCCGCTGCTCCTTGCCGCGGTGGGCGAGGGCGCGGCGGCGGTGGACGCGCTGGCGCACCTCACCCCGGCCAACTCGCACCGCGACCCAGTCAATTCACACCTCGCCCCTACCAACTCAACCCGCGCCCCTGTCAACTGACGTACCTGGAAAGGAGATTCACGATGGAAGCCGAGGAGTTCGAGGCGGTCGTCGCCGCCGTCCACACCCTCGTGCGGGAGGACGTGGTCCCGCGCGAGGACGAGATCGAGGAGACGGACGCCATCCCGGAGGACGTCCGCCGCAAGGCCGTCGAGATGGGCCTGTTCGGGTACACGCTGCCGGAGGCGTACGGGGGGCTCGGGGCGAGCCTGTCCGAAGACGTCCGACTCGCCTTCGAGTTCGGGTACACGACGCCCGCGTTCCGCTCGATGTTCGGCACCAACAACGGCATCGCCGGCAAGGTCCTCGACAACGCGGGCACCGAGGAGCAGAAGAAGCACTGGCTGCCCCGGCTCGCCGAGGGCGCCGTCGCGTCGTTCGCGCTGACCGAGGCGGAGGCGGGCTCCGACCCGTCGGGCCTGACCACGCGCGCCGTCCGGGCGGGCGACGGATACGTCATCAACGGAAGCAAGCGGTTCATCACCAACGCGCCGCTCGCCGACCTGTTCGTCGTCTTCGCCCGCACCGGCGAGGAGGCGACCGGGACGAAGGGCATCTCCGTGTTCCTCGTCGAGGCGGGTCTTCCGGGCGTCACGGTCGGCCCGAAGGACGCCAAGACCGGGCAGGCGGGCGCCTGGACCGCCGAGGTGTTCTTCGACGACGTACGGGTCGACAAGGGCGCGCTCGTCGGCGGCGAGGAGGGCGCGGGCTTCGGCACGGCCATGCAGTCCCTCGTACGCGGGCGTGTGCACATCGCGGCGCTGTGTGTCGGCATGGCCGAGCGGGTCCTGGAGGAGTCCGTCGCCCACGCGGCGACCAGCAAGCAGGGCGGCCGCCCCATCGGCGAGTTCCAGCTCGTCCAGGGCATGCTCGCCGAGATCCAGACGGGTGTGCTCGCGGGCCGGGCCATGGTCCTGGACGCCGCCGAGAAGTACGACTCCGGCGAGGACCGCAGGATCCGTCCTTCGGCCGCCAAGCTGTTCTGCTCCGAGATGGTCTCCAAGGCCGCCGACCTGGCCGTACAGATCCACGGCGGCATGGGCTACATGCGCGGCACGGTCGTCGAGCGCTGCTTCCGCGACGCCCGGCTCTTCCGCATCTACGAAGGCACCAGCGAGATCCAGAAGGTCATCATCGCCAAGCAGCTGCTGCGGCAGGCCCGGTCATGATCGAACCCGCCGTGGACGTGCGGTGCGAGGGCCCGGTCCACACCCTCACCCTGAACCGGCCCGCCCGGCGCAACGCCCTCGACCTCGCCGACCGGCGCGAACTCCTCGCCGCGCTGCGGGAGTCCGGGCAGGATCCGGAGTGCCGGGCGATCGTGCTGACCGGTGCGGGCGAGGTGTTCTGTGCGGGCGGTGACATCCGCTCGATGGCGCAGGACCCGAGCGTCGCCCGCGAGCGCCTCGCCGTCGTCAATGACGTGGCCCGGGCACTGGCGTGCTCGGCGAAGCCGGTGGTCGCCGCGGTGCGCGGAGGGGCGTACGGCCTGGGCCTCGGGCTCGCCGCGGCCTGCGACTACGTCGTGGCCGCCGACGACGCCCGGTTCGCGGCCTCCTTCGCCAAGATCGGGCTCACCGCGGACTCCGGACTCAGCTGGAGCCTCGCCCAGCGCGTCGGACCGGCCCGCGCCAAGGAACTCATCCTGTTCGCCGAGGACTTGGACGCCACCGAGGCCCAGCGGATCGGCCTGGTCAGCGAGATCACCGAGAGCGAGAAGGTGGCCGCACGGGCGCGGGAGCGGGCCGAGCGGCTCGCCGCCGCGTCGCCCTCCATGGTCGACGCCACCAAGCGGATCTTCGCCCAGGAGGCACAGGACCTGGACGCGGTCCTCGACGCGGAGGCGGCGGCGCAGGTCGAACTGCTCGGCGGCCAGGGCTTCGTGGAGGGCCGGGCCGCGTTCCTGGAACGCCGCCGCCCGGTCTTCCCGGCCTGAGTCGGCAGCCCGCACCCGTACGCGTACCCGTATGTGTCCCGTATGCGTCCCGTATGCGTAAGGAAAGCCCGTACCCGTACGGGCATAAGGAATGAGAGGAGAACGCATGCCTCACCCCGTGGCGTCACGCTCCCGTCCCCTTGAGGGCATGCGGATCGTCGAGCTCTCCAGCTACGTGGCCAGCCCGCTCGGCGGGATGACGCTGGCCCAGCTGGGCGCCGACGTCATCCGCGTCGAGCCGCTCAACGGCGCGCCGGACCGCACCCGGCACCCGCTCGCCGACAGCGGTACGAGCCTGTACTGGTCCGGCCTGAACAAGGGCAAGCGGGCCGTTGAGGTCGACCTGCGCAGCGAGGAGGGGCGTGAGATCGTCGCCGGTCTGGCCACCGGGGGCGGCCCGGGCGGCGGCATCGTGATCGCCAACTCCGAGCGTTATCAGGACCTTTCGTACGAGGCTCTGGCCGCCCGCCGCCCCGATCTGATCCACGTGCTGCTCACCGGACGTCGGGACGGCTCGGCCGCCGTCGACTACACCGTGCAGGCCGCCACAGGCTTTCCCCAGCTCACCGGCCCTGAGGGCACGCCAGATCCGGTCAACCACCTGATGCCCGCCTGGGATGTGGCCGCCGGTCTCTATCTCGCCGTCGGTCTGCTCGCCGCCGAACGCCATCGGCTGCGCACCGGCGAGGGCCAGCAGGTCCGCGTCGCCCTGGAGGACGTGGCTTTGGCGACAGCGGGCAACCTCGGTTACCTCGCCGAGGCCCAGCTCGACCGCACACCGCGCGTCCGCGCCGGGAACTACGTCTACGGCACCTTCGGCCGCGACTTCGCCACCGCCGACGGCGGCCGCCTCATGGTCGTCGCCCTCACCACCCGTCACTGGCAGGGCCTGTTGGGCGCCACCGGTCTCACCGACGCGGTCGACGCCGTCGGCCGTGCACTCGGCGCCGATCTCTCCGACGAGTTCGAGCGCTACACCCACCGCAAGGTCCTCGGCGAGCTGCTCGCCGACTGGTTCGCGGCACACACCCTCGCCGAGGCCCAGGAGGCGCTCGCCCGCACCCGCGTGCTGTGGTCCACCTACCGCAGCTTCACCGACCTCGCCGCCGACGGCGCCCAACTGCTGCGCGAGAACCCGCTGATGGCCCGCGTCGGCCAGGACGGCATCCCCGCGCACTGGGCACCCGGCTCCCCCGTCGTCATGGACGACACCCAGTCCACGCCCGAACCCTCGCCCACGGTCGGCCAGCACACCGACGACGTACTCCGCACTGAACTGGGGCTCAGCGAGGCCGAATTGGAGAAACTCGGCGAGGCGGGCGTCATCCGTCCCCGCCGGGCCGCGCACCCGTTCACCACGACCACAGGGAGCTGAAGACACTCATGGCAGCCACGGCACTTCTGGCCGACAAGACCGCAGTCATCACGGGCGGCGCCCAGGGCATCGGGCTCGCCATCGCCAGGGCCTACGTCCGCGAGGGCGCGAAGGTCGTGCTCGGGGACCTCAACCTGGAGGCAGCGGAGGCCGCGGCCAAGGAACTCGGCGGGCCCTCCGTCGCACACGCCGTACGCTGCGACATCACCGAGGCCGCCCAGGTGGACGCCCTGATCCGGGCCGCGATCGACACCTTCGGCTCCCTCGACGTCATGGTCAACAACGCCGGCATCACCCGCGATGCCACCATGCGCACCATGACCGAGGACCAGTTCGACCAGGTCATCGACGTCCACCTCAAGGGCACCTGGAACGGCACCCGCAAGGCCGCCGCCGTGATGCGTGAGCAGAAGCGCGGCGCGATCGTCAACATCTCCTCGCTGTCCGGCAAGGTCGGCATGGTCGGGCAGACCAACTACTCCGCCGCCAAGGCCGGAATCATCGGCCTGTCGAAGGCCGCCGCCAAGGAGATGGCCCACCATGGTGTGCGCGTCAACGCCGTCCAGCCCGGTCTGATCCGCAGCGCCATGACCGAGGCGATGCCGGAGAAGGCGTGGGACCAGAAGATGGCCGAGATCCCGATGCGGCGCGCGGGCGAGGTGGAGGAGGTCGCCTCCGTCGCGCTGTTCCTGGCCTCGGACCTGTCCTCGTACATGACCGGAACCGTGCTGGAGGTAACGGGTGGGCGGTTCATGTGAGTTGGTACTCGTGAGTTGGTACTTGTGAGTTCGTACATGTGAGCCGGGCCTCGTTTGCGAGCTCAGCCGGCCATCGGCCGTACACCCGCACCCGCACCCCGTCAGGAGCACCCCATGCGTGAAGCCGTCGTCTGCGAACCCGTCCGCACACCCATCGGCCGCTACGGCGGCATGTTCAAGTCGCTGACCGCCGTCGACCTCGGCGTCGCCGCCCTCAAGGGCCTCCTCGAACGCACGGGCCTCAACCCCGAGGCCATCGAGGACGTCATCCTCGGCCACTGCAACGGCAACAGCGAGGCGCCCGCGATCGGCCGCGTCGTCGCCCTGGACGCGGGCCTGCCCGTCACCGTGCCCGGCCTCCATCTCGACCGCCGCTGCGGCTCGGGGCTGCAGGCCGTCCTCTACGCCGCTCAGCAGGTGCAGACCGGCGCGCACGACGTCGTCGTGGCGGGCGGCACGGAGTCCATGAGCAACGCCGCGTTCTACTCGACCGACATGCGCTGGGGCGCGAAGGGCGCCGCCATCCAGCTGCACGACGGCCTCGCGCGCGCCCGCTCCACCGCCGGAGGCCGCCACTACCCGGTACCCGGCGGCATGTTGGAGACGGCGGAGAACCTGCGCCGCGAGTACGCCATCGGCCGCGAGGAGCAGGACCGTCTCGCCCTCGCCTCCCACCAGCGCGCCGTGCGGGCGCAGTCGGACGGCGTCCTCGCCGAGGAGATCGTGCCCGTGACGGTCCCCGGACGTCGCCCCACCGACGAGGGCACCGTCATCGACACCGACGAACACCCGCGCGCCGACACGTCGTTGGAGTCCCTCGGCCGCCTCAAGCCGATCCTGCGCCACTCCGACCCGGAGGCCACGGTCACCGCGGGCAACGCGAGCGGGCAGAACGACGCGGCCGCGATGTGTGTCGTCACCACCCCCGAGCGCGCGGAGCAGTTGGGCCTGCGGCCGCTCGTACGTCTCGTCTCCTGGGGCGTGGCTGGGGTGCCGCCGAAGACGATGGGCATCGGTCCCGTTCCGGCGAGCGCGGTCGCCCTCGACCGGGCCGGGCTCACCCTGGCCGACATCGACCTCGTCGAGCTCAACGAGGCCTTCGCCGCGCAGGCGCTCGCCGTGATGCGCGAGTGGGAGTTCGGCGAGAAGGACCTGGAGCGCACCAACGTGCACGGCTCCGGCATCTCGCTCGGCCATCCCGTCGGCGCCACCGGAGTCCGCATGCTCGCCACCCTCTCCCGCGAACTCCACCGCCGCGAGGCCCGGTACGGCCTCGAGACCATGTGCATCGGCGGCGGCCAGGGCCTGGCGGCGGTCTTCGAGCGGGTGACGTCGTGACCACTGCACTTGTGCGCGCGACGGAGCTGGTCGAGGCACTGGAGGAGGTCGTCGCCAAGGCCTCCGCACGCCTCGCCGCGGCCCCCGCGACGGACGAGGACCAGACCGTCCCGTACGACATCGCCTCGGTGTCCTCGGCGGTCGCCGCCGCCCGCCACCTCCTCGACCTGGGCGCGCACAGCGCGGTCGAGGCGGATCTGGCGCTGCTCTTCGCCGCCGACACGGCAGCCGATCTGGCGGGCCGGACGGCAGGCCGCGAAGCCCTGTGGGGCCTGGACGGGACGACGGCGCTCGACGCGGGCGCCGAGCACATCGCGGCCGGGCGCGCGCCCGCGTTCCTGGACACCGTCGCCGAACGCGTCCTCGCTGCCGGTGGCGAGGCGGCCCCGCGCCACCTCTCCGACGAGCTTCAGCTGGTGCGCTCCACGTTCCGCGACTTCGCCGAGGCGAAGGTGAAGCCGGTCGCCGACGCCATCCACGCGGGCGACGAGGACATCCCGGACGAGATCGTCGACGGCCTCTCCGAGATGGGCTGCTTCGGCCTTTCGATCCCCGCCGAGTACGGCGGCTTCGCCGAGGGCGGCGCGGACGAGCTGCTCAGCATGGTCGTGGTGACGGAGGAGCTGTCGCGGGCCTCGCTCGGCGCCGCGGGCTCGCTGATCACCCGGCCCGAGATCATCGGCACGGCGATCGCGCGCGGCGGCACGGAGGAGCAGCGCCGACGGTGGCTGCCACTCATCGCGACCGGTGAGCGGCTGTGCGGTGTCGCGGTCACGGAACCGAACCACGGCTCGGATGTCGGCGGCATCACCACGACGGCCGTGCGGGACGGCGAGGACTGGATCCTCAACGGAGTCAAGACGTGGTGCACCTTCGCGGGGCGCGCCCATTACCTCCTCGTACTCGCCCGTACGCAGCCGGACCGCTCGGCGGGCCACCGCGGCCTGTCCCTGTTCGTCGTCGAGAAGCCGTCGTTCCCCGGCCACGAGTGGCAGGTCACGCAGGACGGCGGCGGCTCGGCGGCGGGCCGCGCGATCCGCACGCTCGGCTACCGCGGCATGCACTCGTTCGAGGTCACCTTCGACGGGTTCCGGGTCCCGGCGGACAACCTCATCGGCCTCGACGAGGGCCTCGGCCGGGGCTTCTACCTACAGATGCAGGCCTTCGCCAACGCCCGTCTACAGACGGCGGCCCGCGCGGTCGGCGTGATGCAGTCGGCCCTGGAACTGGCTGCCGACCACGCACGGCAACGCCCCGTCTTCGGCCACCCCCTCACCTCCTTCCAGCTCACCCGGGCCAAGCTGGCACGCATGGCCGCCCACATCGCGGCCTGCCGAGCCTTCACCGCCACGGCGGCGCGGGCCATCACGGCGGGCGAAGGCGTCCTACCGGCGGCCCAGGTCAAACAACTGGCCTGCCGGGCCGCGGAATGGGTCACCCGCGAGGCCCAGCAGCTGCACGGCGGCTATGGCTACGCCGAGGAGTACGCGGTGTCCCGCCTCTTCGTCGACGCCCGCGTCCTGTCGATCTTCGAGGGAGCGGACGAGGTGCTGGCGCTCCGGGTGATCGCGCGGCAGCTGGCGAAGGGGGCACCTCCAACCACCTAGAAGGGGGCACCCCCAACCACTTAAGGGCATAGGCCCCGCTTATGGGCTCATAGGGAACAAGCGGCTACCAGCCCGCAGCGCAGGGGCCGACGCTAAGGGCATGACGACAACCGACACGGCAGTCACCGCAGTGCCCGGAGTGGTCAAGCCGACCTCCGCCGAGGTCATGGAGGACACCGGCACCGGTCTGGACTTCGGTACGCGGGCGGACCGGATGCCCGGCCACCTGACCCCCAACGACCGCTTCTTCGTCCGCAGCCACTCCCCCACGCCCCGGATCGACGTCGAGGGATGGTCCCTGCGGATCGACGGCGATGCCGTGCGGTCGCCCGTCACCTTCGGCTACGACGATCTGTGGCGGGCGTTTCCCCTGGTCTCCGTCACACGCACGATCGAGTGCGCGGGCAATCGCCGTGTGCTGTTCGGTCGGCAGCACGGGCAGCGCATCGCGGGGACCCCGTGGGGCCGCGGCGCGGTCAGCACCGCCGAGTGGACCGGCGTACGGCTGCGTGACCTGCTCGAGGCGGCGGGCGTCGGCCCGGACGCGCACGACGTCATGCCGGTGGCGCTCGACGAGTGCGGCGCCCGGCGGCCCATGCCCCTGGACAAGGCGATGGCCGACGACACCCTGCTCGCCCTGGCCATGAACGGCGAGCCGCTGCCGCCCGACCACGGCTTCCCGGCCCGGGTCGTGGTCTCCGGCTGGCTGGGGGCGGCGAGCATCAAGTGGGTCGGCCGCATCGAGGTGTCCCGCAGACCGATCCACGTCCCCTGGAACACCGAGGACTACGTCCTCATCGGCCCCGACCACCCGGCGCACGGACCCGTCCTGGGCACACCCATCAACGAACTCCCGGTGACCAGCCTGGTGGAACTCGACTGGCCCGCACACCTGAAGCCGGAGCCCCAGCTCGTACGAGGACGGTCGTTCGCCGGGGAGCAGCGCATCGCCTCGGTGGCCTACAGCATCGACCGGGGCCCGTGGCACGAGGCCCGGCTCACCGGTTCCCGGGAGGCCGGCGCCTGGACCCGCTGGCACTTCACCTGGACCCCCGACCCGGGCGAGCACACCATCTCGATCCGCGCCACGGACGACACGGGCCGCACCCAGCCGGCCCACGTCCCGTGGAACCGACTCGGCTACCTCAACAACCAGATTCTCGACCATCCCGTGCACGTGGCGGGAGAGGTCACCGGCTGAGGCGCCGGACCGGTAGGTCACGAGCCCCCAACCCCTCACTCCAGCACAGCCGTTGACTCCCGCACGACCAGTTGCGTCGCCAGCTCCACGCGATGCGTGTCGGGCTGTTCGCCCCGCGCCTGGCGCAGTACCGTGCGCAGGGCCGCGCGGCCCATCTCCTGGAGGGGCTGGGCGACGGAAGTGAGGGCGGGGACGGAGTCGCGGGCGAGGGCCGTGCCGTCGAAGCCGACGAGGCTCAGGTCCTCCGGTACCCGGATGCCGCGCCTGCGGCCCTCGCGCAGGACGCCGACGGCGATCGCGTCGTTGCCCGCGAAGACCGCGGTCGGCGGTCGCGTACGGGACAGGAGGGTGCTCAGCCCTTCGATGCCGTACTCGGCGCGGAAGCGGCCGTGCAGGACGAGGCCGGGGTCGGCCTCGATGCCGCGCGAGGCGAGCGCGGACAGGTAGCCGTGCAGGCGCGCCTGGTTGCACTCGATCGTCTCCGGGCCGCCGAGGTAGGCGATACGGCGGTGGCCGAGGTCCAGGAGGTGTTCGGTGGCCGCCTTGCCTCCCGCCCAGTTGGCGGCGCCCACGCTGACGACGTCGGCCGGTGGCGGGTTGTAGGAGTCGATGACCACGACGGGGATGTGGCGGCGGAGGAAGGCGGCGAGGCCGGACTCGCCGTAGGCCGAGGTCACGACGATGACTCCGGCACGGCCCTCGTTGATGATGCGCTGTGCCTTGCGGCCGAGGCCGCGTTCGGTGGTGCGCCGGCGTCCGGTCGTGCTGACGACGACCTCGACGCCGGTGCTCGCGGCGTGGTCGAGGATGCCGTTGAGCAGCGCCGAGGGGTACGCGGAGTCGATCGCGTCGAAGGCGACCTCGACGACGTCGGGCCCTGAGGGTGCCCGGCGCTGGGACGGCGAGCGGTAGCCGGCCTCCTCGAGTGCGGCCAGTACCTTCGCCCGGGTCTCGTCGGCCACGTCCGCCCGGCCGTTGACGACCTTGGACACCGTCGCCGTGGAGACTCCGGTGCCGTGCGCGATGGCGGCCAGGGTCGGCCTGACGGAGGAGGACGGGAGCGGCACAGGGTCTCCTGGGTGTCGAAATATTTTCGGTGACGGCAGCTTGGGACGCGGCGTCATCGGCGTCAACCCCGGGCGCCAAATCTTTCTGCTGCACGGCCTCTTGACCGTCTCCGTCGCCACTTCTACGGTTCCGGAGTCTCGAACAATCTTCGAAATATTTCGATCCCCGTCTCTCAACGCCGAGGAACGGACGACCATGGCCTCCAGCAGATTCAGCGGGCTCCGCGGCCTCAGCGGCATCCGCGGACGCCTGGACGGCTGCACGGAATGGGCCATCCTCGCGACGCTGCCGCTGCTCGTCGTGTACGTCATCGCGCGCCGGCAGCTCGTCAGCGGCCTCACGGCCGGTTTCGGCAAGTGACACCCGTACCCCCTCTCACCCGGCAAAGGAGTTCTGTGACCACCGCCAAGAAGGCACTCGTCGTACGCGGAGGCTGGGACGGGCACCAACCCGTCCAGGCCACCGACCTGTTCATCCCGCACCTGAAGGCCAACGGCTACGACGTACGCATCGAGGACTCGCCCAAGGTCTACGCCGACGCGGCGTACATGGCAGGCGTGGACCTGGTGATGCAGTGCATGACGATGTCCACCATCGAGCGGGAGGAGTTCGCGGGGCTGCGCACGGCCGTCGAGAACGGGACCGGGCTCGCCGGATGGCACGGCGGGATCGCCGACTCCTACCGGAACACCGCGGACTATCTGCACCTCATCGGCGGCCAGTTCGCCTGCCATCCCGGCAAGCACCCCGACGAGCGCAAGGGCGAGCAGGCGGACAACTACGTCCCGTACACGGTGAACATGCTCCCGGCCGCCGCCCAACACCCCGTCACCGAGGGCATCGAGGACTTCGACCTCGTCACCGAGCAGTACTGGGTCCTCGCGGACGACTACATCGACGTGCTCGCCACCACCACGCAGAGGATCCGCGCCTGGGACCCGTGGCACCGCGAGGTCACCTCGCCGGCCATCTGGACACGGAAGTGGGGCAAGGGCCGCATCTTCGTGTGCACACCGGGCCACCACGTCGAGGACCTCGAGCACCCGAGCGTGCGCACCATCGTCGAAAGGGGCCTGCTGTGGGCAAGCCGTTGAACATGGACAGGCCGTTGAGCGTCGGCATCATCGGGTGCGGGACCATCGTCGGCCAGTACCTGGCGAGTCTGCGCAGGCTGGCGGACGTCGAGTTGGTCGCCGTGGCCGACCTGGACGCGGAGCGTGCGCGCGCGGTGGCGAAGGAGTGGGAAGGGGACGTACGCGCGGTCACCGTCGAGGAGTTGCTCGCCGCCGACGACGTGGACCTCGTCCTCAACCTCACGATCCCCGCCGCGCACGCCGAGATAGCCCTCAAGGCGATCGCGGCAGGCAAGCACGTGTACGGCGAGAAGCCGCTCGCGGCCACCACGGACGAGGCCCGCCAGGTGCTGGAGGCCGCCCGGCAGGCGGGCGTCGTCGTCGGCTGCGCGCCGGACACGGTGCTCGGCACCGGCATCCAGACCGCGCGCAAGGCCATCGACGACGGGCTCATCGGCCGCCCGGTCGCGGCCACAGCCACGATGGTCACCCCCGGCCACGAGCGCTGGCACCCCAACCCGGACTTCTACTACGCGCCGGGCGGCGGCCCGCTCCTCGACATGGGGCCGTACTACATCACGGCTCTGGTCACCCTCCTCGGACCGGTCACCTCGGTGATCGGCGCCGCGAGCCACCCCCGCTCCGAGCGGGAGATCGGCAGCGGTCCGCGCGCCGGTGAGCGGGTATCGGTCGAGGTCGACACCCATGTCACGGGGGTGCTGGTGCACGAGTCCGGCGCGCTGTCGACGCTCGTGGTGAGCTTCGACGCGGTCGCGACACACTCCTCGAACATCGAGATCCACGGACCGCGGGGGTCCCTCGCGGTCCCCGACCCGAACCACTTCGCCGGCGACACACGCCTGTTCCGCCTCGGCGCCGAGACGTGGGAGGCCCTCCCGGTCTCCGCCGGCTACAGCGACTCGGGCCGCGGCTACGGCATCGCCGATCTGGCCGCCACGCCCCCGACCCACGAGCCGCGTGCGTCGGGCACGCTGGCGTACCACGTGCTGGACATCATGGAGTCCCTGCTCGGCTCGGCGGCAGGCGGCACTTCCGTCACGGTGTCCAGCCGCGCCCCGCGCCCGGCGCCGGTGCCGCTCGCCGACCTGTCGCGTACGGGGGTGGGTGCGCCCTAGCGGGAGCTCTGCCCGGGTCAGACGCGCACGGGTTCCTCGACGACCGGCGGCGCCGGGAGCACGGGCTCCCAGGCGAACGGCGGGTCGGGGAGCTCGTGCCGCAGCACCGAGGCGACCTCGGACTGGAACAGTTCGAGGGAGTCGCGGTGCTGAGTGTCCGTCAGCCCGCCGCCGTCCGCGTGCAGATGCAGCACCGAGTGCCCGAACTGCTCGTGGTAGCGGTGCACCTTCTCGATGACCTGTTGCGGGCTGCCGATCAGGGCGGAGCTTCGTTCGACGAAGTCCTCGACGGTCTCGAAGACCACCGGAAGCCCGGACTGCCGCTGGAACGCCAGCGTCGACTCGAAGATCGGCCGGTACACCTTCACCGCCTCCTGGGAGGTGCGGGCCACGAACAGCCCGGCCGTACCGGCGCCCACGGCGATCTTCGCCGGGTCATGGCCGTAGTGCTCCCAGCGCTCGCGGTAGTGGCGGATCAGCTCGGCGTACGGCTCGATGGGGTTGGTGACGTTGGCCGAGAACAGCGGGTCGCCGTAGCGGGCCGCGAGGTCCACCGACTCCTTGCTGGTGGCGCTGCCGTGCCAGACCCGGACCGGCTGCTGGTACGGCCGCGGCCACACCTCGGCGTCGGCAAGCGGCGGACGGAACCGGGTCGCCGCGGTGACCTTGCCCTGCCGCCAGAGCTTCCGGAACACCTCGTAGCTCTCGGCGTTGCGGTCCCACTGGTCCTCGGGCGTGACGTGGAACAGCTCGCGCTGGGCGGTCCCGTTGCCCTTGCCGATGATCAGGTCGAGGCGCCCGTCGGAGAGGTGGTCGAGCGTGGCGTAGTCCTCGTAGGCACGCACGGGGTCGAGGAGGCTGAGCGTGGTCACCGCGGTGAAGAGGCGGATGTGTCTGGTCAGCGCGGCGATGTGGCTGAGCACGACGGTCGGCGAGGAAGAGATGAACGGCCGCTCGTGCCGCTCCCCCACACCGAACCCGTCGAACCCCAACTCCTCGGCGAGCACCGCGTGTTGGAGCACCTCACGGAACCGATCGTGGGTCGGCTTCTTTATGCCGGTGACCGGGTCGGGCCGGTGGGTGATGAGGGTGATGGCGAGGAACTTCACGAGGCCACCTGCTCGCCGCGTACGTCAGTCTCGCCGCGTACGTCAGTGGGGAGGCGCCGGTGGAAGGTAAGGGGCACAGGGGTTCTCCGATCAGGGTCGCCTGTTACAGCCGGCCGTTGTTGCAGCCGACCGTTGTTACAGCAGGCCGTGCCGGGGCGGACGGGTCCGGTTGAGTACGTAGCGGCCGATGTGCTGGACCTTCCAGCGGCCCGGATCGTGCAGGGTGTGAGTGCGGGCGTCACGCCAATGGCGGTGCAGATCCAGGGAGTTGAGGGCCGAGCGGGTGCCGGACACCTCGAAGAGGGCGCTGCCCGTCTCCACGGCGACTTCGGCCGCCGTCACCTTCGCCGCGGCCACAGCGATCGAGGCCTCGGCCGCCGTGTCGTCGGTCAGGTCGGCGCGGGCTGCGTCCACGGACCTGGCAGCGACGGCGAGCAGCGCGTCCGCGGCCCGTACCCGGATGCCCAGTTCGCCGAACCGCTGGATGAGCAGCGGGTCGTCGGCGGCGCTCGCGTGCCCCTCGTCGACGCTCTCGAACCAGGGGCGACTCTTGGTGCGGACGAACTCCACCGCCTCCCCCAGCGCACCGGAGGCGATCCCGGCGTCGATGGCGGCGTGCAGCAACTGAGCTACAGCTCCGTGTAGTTGAGGCCCTTGGAACGTGAGGTGATGGGGCACGACCCGGTCGGCGGGTACGGGCACCGACTCCAGGCGGACGGTTCCGCTGGCGGTGGTGCGCTGCCCCATGCCGTCCCAGTCGTCCACCACCGTGAGACCGGGCGCGTCCCGCGGCACGTACGCCACGTGCAGGGTGTCGTCGTCGGCGCGGGCAAGGACGGGGATCCAGTGGGCGAACAGCGCCCCGGTGGAGTAGTGCTTGACGCCGTCGAGGACGTACGCCCCGTCCGACAGTCGCGCGAGCCGAGTGCGGATGTCCTGCACGTGCTGCGTGCCCGCCTCGGACTGCGCGTTGCCGAACCGCTTCCCCCGCAGCACCTCGCCGAAGAAGAACCCCTGCTGCTCCGGCGTGCCTTGCCGGCGCAGCACATTGACGTACACGAAGTGGCTCTGCGGAATCTGCGCCAGGCTGGCGTCGGCGGCGGCAAGGAGCCGGAAGATCTCGGCGAGCGTCTCGGTGCGGACGTCCGCGCCGCCGAACTCCCGTGGCACCGTCACGCCGAGCAGCCCGGAGGCCGAAAGGCGTTCCAGCTCGGCGCGCGGGAGCCTGCGCAACGTGTCCCGTTCGGCGGCCTCCTTGCGGAATTCCTCGGCGAGTTCGGCGGCGACGGCCAGGGCCTCTGCATCGTCGGCGAGCACGGTCGCGGCGCTCATCCGGTGGCCGCAAGCAGCTTCGTGCGGCCACCCAGCGCGGCGGAGAACTGGTCGGTGACCTGGGCCAGGGCCTCCGCAGAGCCGGGCGCGACGGTCAGCGTGCCGTCGTCGCCCACCTTGATGTCCTTGTCGAGGGTGAACCAGCCCGGCGTGATGTGCGCGGGCCCCATGGAGGCGAGGACCGGACGCAGGGCGTAGTCGATCGCCAGCACATGGGCGGTGGAACCGCCGGTGGCCAGCGGGAGCACCGTCTTTCCGGCCAGCGCGTACTGCGGGAGCAGGTCGAGGAGCGACTTCAGCAACCCCGAGTAGGCAGCCTTGTAGACCGGTGTGCCGACCACGACCCCGTCCGCCCGCTCGAACAGGGCGGTGGCCTCGACGATCGCGGGATGCCGGAAGTCGGCGTGGAGCAGGGCCTCGGCCGGGATCGTGCGCACATCGAGCGGGATCACCTCGTGCCCCTGCCCGGTCAGCCGGGTGTCGAGCGCGCGCAGGAGACGGGCGGTGCGGGAGGTGGGGGACGGACTGCCGGAGACGGACAGGACGGTGGCCATGGGGGGCCTTCTTTCTGGGTTCGGGACGCTCAAGACGGGGCGGGCGGAGGCGGGTTGGTCAGGCGTGGGCCGGGACGGACCCGGCGTCCGTGTCGACGGCTTGCGCCTCCAACTCACGTACGAGGGGCAGCAGTGGGGTCAGTGGCCCGAATCGGGGCGCACGGGAGCGACGTTCCTGAAAGGGGACGTCAGCGGGTGGGATCCGCGAGGAGAATGAGGGGAGCGACGCGTGCGCGAGGGTTTATCGCGGGGTGCGCTCAGACCCGACAACGACAGAAGGAGCTGGAGACACGCGCGAGATCGACGTGGCGTCGCTGCGTGAGGTCCTGTCGCTTCATGTCATCGATCAAAGCAGCGGAAAGTCCCGCCGGTCAACAGTGCACGGGCCCGATTCCACATTCTGAGAGCCGGAAGTCGCCGTCACACCACCGCCACCGGATGCCGCACCACCGCGTCGAAGAGGTATCCCTGCGTGTTGGGCACCGCGACGTCCGGCTGGCTGCGGCCCGCGGTGTCGGTGGCTCGGGCCAGGACATGGGTGGCGCCGGAGGCGTCGGGCTTCCAGGGCACGGACCAGCGGGTCCATGTGCCCGCGCGGGGCCGGTCGTGCAGCCGGGCGGGCCGCCAGCTGGCCCCGCCGTCGGTGCTGACATCGACCCGCGCGACGCCGCCCGCCCCCGACCAGGACCGGCCGTGCAGCACCTGTCCCTCCCCCACCGGGAACCGGGCGCCGCTCGCCAGCTCGAAGGCGCTCTTGATGGTCTGCCGGGTCAGCGGCGCGCTGCCGTTCTCCGGGTAGCCGGGGCCGAACAGCCGGTAGAAGGCGGTGTTCCACGGTGAGAACAGCGGCTGCGCGGACACCTCGATGTCACCGACCCACTTGATCGAGGCGATCCCCACCCACGACGGAACCAGCACCCGCACCGGGTAGCCATGGTCGTACGGCAGCGGCTCGCCGTTCATCTCGTACGCGAGCAGGACGTCGTCCAGCGCCTTGGCCAGCGGCAGCGGACGCCGCACCCGGCCGAGGTTCTCCCCTTCGCTGATGTACTCGGCGTCCAGCCCACGCGGTTGTACGTCGACGGCGTCCGACGACAGCCCCGCCTTCCGGAGTACGTCGCCCAGGCGCGCCCCGCGCCATCGTGCGACGCCGACCGCGCCCAGCGTCCACGCGGTTCCGGTCACCGTCTCGCCCTGCTGGGACGTGTAGTAGCTGCGCCCGTTCCCGGCGCACTCGACGAACGCGGTCCGGGTGACGGCGGGCAGGGCGCGCAGATCGTCGTAGCCGAACTCCACCGGCCTGTCCTCGCCGTGCGCGCCCCGCAGCCCGCTGCCCCACAACCGCAACCGCCAGTCGTCTGCGTCCAGGACGGGGGTGGCGGTGTGATTGCGGACGAAGAACCGCTCGTTGGGGGTGAGATGGCCGGTCCCTCGCAGCGCCTCCCAGCGGGTCTCGGCGTTGGTGCCGCGCTGGATGAACCACTCGGGCGGCAGCGGTTTGACGATGGGGGTGTCAGCGGCGTGGGCCGGGCGCGGCGCCGGGAGCGCGGTGGCGGCGGCCGTGGCGGCGAGCAGGGTGAGCAGCCGGCGGCGGCTGACCCCGTCCGCGCGGGCGTCCCCGGCCAGCCACTGGCGCAGTCTGCGCCGGTCGTAGGCGGTTTCGTCGAGGCGGGCTGCGGGGCGGGGCGGCGGCGGCACGGCGGATTCGGGCAGGGCGGACTCAGGCATGGCGGGTCCTCGTGATCAGCGGGGAAGGCGGCGGCGCGCGGGACGTGTGGCGGCCGGACCAGCGCACCCAACAGAGCGGACACATACGGCAGTTGGGTACCGGACCGAGGCGGCGAGTGATCAGCCGGGGAACCGACACAGCGCGGCAGCGACGCGGACGAGGTCCACGGTGCGGCGACGCGTCAGAGGCTCCAGCGGTGGCATGGCGCGATGCAAGCACGCGGGGCGCGAGGGTGTCAACGGCGCCTGGCCTCGAGGTGGTTGGGGCGCCGGTGGAGCGGGCGCGGGTCGCGGCACCACGGTCACGGCCATGGCCGCCGACGGCCGATCGACGACGGACCTCGGCGCGTCCCGGCCCCCGCACGCGCCCCGCTGGCATCATGACGCCAGTACGTCACGCGAATCCGGCGACGTACACAGCCAATGGACGAACCACGGGGACGTGGATATGCGTGGCGGCAGGGTCGCGGTCGTAGGTGGAAGCATCGCGGGGTGCGCGGCGGCGCTCGCGCTGCGGCGTGGCGGGGCCGACGAGGTCACCGTGTACGAGCGTGCGGCGGGCCGCTTGGCCGACCGCGGCGTCGGCCTCGCCATGCACAACGCCCGTTACGCCGAACTGGAGTTGGCCGGCCTCGTCGACGCGTCGATGCCGTATCACCAGGTCACCCGCCGCCGCTGGTACGTGCGGGACGACGCGGCGGCGAGCGGCCCGCTGGGGCGCGAGCTCGCGGTGCTGCCGTTCCCGTTCCGCACCTACAACTGGGGGCCGCTTTGGCGCGAGTTGCGCGGCCGGGTGCCCGAGGCGGCGGACTTCCGGCACGGCTCGACCGTCGAGGCGGTCGAGGTGACGCCGGAGGGCGCCGCGGTGCACGCGGACGGGCACACCGACCGCTACGACGTGGTGATCGGCGCGGACGGCTACCGGTCGGCGGTCCGCGCGGCCGTGTACCCCGACGTCCAGCCGGGTTACGCCGGATATCTGGCCTGGCGCGGCGCCTACCCGTCGGACCGGCTGCGCGATGCGGACCTGTGGGCCGAGGACGAGTGCGTGTACGTCGTCTTCCCGGGCGGACACCTGGTCACGTACCGCATCCCGGACGGCGCCCCGGGTGTCCACCGGGTCAACTGGGTCCTGTACACGGCCCCGCCGTCCGGCCTCGACCAGGGCCTGCAGACTCCCACGACGCTGCATCCGGGCACGGCGGGCGACGGCCTCCGCGCCCATCTCGCTTACGTGGCCGCCGAGTTGTTGCCCGCCTTCTGGGGCGACGTGGTGCGGGCGACGACATACGACGAGCTGTTCCTGCAGCCCCTCTACGACTTCACGGCGCCGCGTTACGCGGTGGACAGGGCGCTGCTGATGGGCGACGCCGCCACGGTCGCCCGCCCGCACACGGGCGCGGGCGCCGTCAAGGCGCTGCAGGACGCCACGGCCCTCCAGTCGGCCCTGACCTCCGCGTCCACCTGGCCGGAGGCCCTGTCCGCGTACGACGCCGACCGCGCGCCCACCGGCCGGGTCATGGTCGACCTGGGCCGGCGGCTGGGCCGCGGCCTGGTCCAGGAGACCCCGGACTGGCGGTCCCTCGACCAGGCGGGCCTGGAGGCGTGGTGGCAACGGACGGACGGGACGGGGGCGTTCGGCGGGACACCCCGGGCGCGTACGTGAACACATTTCGGGCAGGCAAGAAGCAGCGACTGCCGCCGGACGGAACACTCCGGCGGGACGCCGCCGAGCGTGGGGGAGGGAAGCTCCCCTTCCCTCCCCCACGCGGACGCCCTGCACGGGGCGGAGAGCGCGGGAGGCCACTCCGCACAGCACATGACAGGGCGTGAGCTGGGACCGCCGAAGGTCGGCGACGCGGCCCCAGCCGCCTGTGGTCTGCACAAAGGAGCCCGGGGACAGGGGGCCGTGGCGAGACGCATCCGCGACCGCCGCAACCGAACGTACAACCCTTACCCAGAGTTCGTCAGGTCTTCCGCGAGACAACCCGCATTCGGATTCGTACACCCGCCGGGACAGACTCGTGACCCGGAAGATCTTGACCACATGAGTGGCTCGCCCCCGCCCCGCTCCTCGCGCCCGACGCCGACTTCTTCGTGATCAGCGACATGGACCTGGGCACGTACATGCGCCCCGAGACCGGCGGGAACCTGCTCATCGGCGGCACCGAGCCGGAGTGCGATCCGCTGGAGTGGATCGAGGATCCGGACGCCGCGAACCCGAACCCCACCGTGGAGCGCTTCGAGTCCCAAGTCACCCGCGCCGCCCGGCGCTTCCCCGACCTCACCGTCCCGAACCGGCCCCAGGGCGTCGCCGGCGTGTACGACGTCGCCGACGACTGGACGCCCATCTACGACAAGACGGCCCTGCCGGGCTTCTACGTCGCCATCGGCACCTTCTCCCGAAAGCGCGAGGTCAACACGGAATCGTCGGGCACGGTCCTGGGGTAGTCGCGCGGTGCATGACGGCAACGTGCATCCGTTTCGGACGGTCAGCCGTCGGACGCGACTCGGACGACGCGGCGCGTACCGCACTCCCCCAACGCTCGTGAGCACCCCCAATTCGGCACTCAGGGGGCGTCGATGCGCCTTTCGAGGAGGGTGCCCTTGCGGAGGGTGATCGACATCAGGTCGCTGGGTGCGTCCAGTTCGAGGCGGTGCCAGCGGCCGCGAGGAACGACCGCAGCGGCGCCCGCCTGCAACTGAACCATGTCCTCGGAGCCGGACCCGTCGGGACGGAAGTACAGGCGGACACCTCCGGTCAGGCAGCACACCGCCTCCTCGGCTTCCGGGTGCATCTCCCAGTGGTCGGCGTGCACATCGGCGTCGGTCTCGACGTGGAAGGTGGCGATCTGCCAGGCGTCGGAGTCGCTGCCGGACATCTGTCGTTCGGCGGCTCGGACACCACCGTCGGCGCTGAAGTGCAGCGCCGAGGCGAACAGGTCAATGCTGGTGGTTGTCATGGCGGTGTTCCTCTCAACTTCTGTGCGGGGGTGGTGGGTTGTAGGTGCGGCCGCTGCCGTCGGCACCACCTCGGGCCGCCCTCGAGGTTTTCTGTACGTGTAAGAAAATGTAGCGCCGAGGGTCGCCCGTGTCGACTACTGGGGGATGATGGGGGCATGCCGCAGCCGTCAACACCGCGCAAAACCCCGGGCCGACCTCCCCGTATCTCTCGCGAGGAAATCATCGGGACAGCTCGCCGGATCGTGACCGAGGAGGGCGTGCGCAAGCTGACCATGCGTCGACTGGCCGCCGAGATCGGCAGTACGCCGATGGCGCTCTACCACCACGTGCGAGACAAGGAAGAACTGCTCGTCCTGCTGCTGGACGACTACGCGGCGCGGGAGCTGACCCGCCCCGAGCTTCCCGACCACCCTCGCGAGCGGGTCGTTGTCGCCGCCGCGGCGATCCACGAGGCGCTGGCCGCCTGCCCCTGGATCGTGGAGGTGCTGACCGCCGACGACTTGATGTCCACGTCCGCGCTGTGGTTCGTCGAGCAGATCGTCGACGGCCTGGTCGAGTGCGGACTCTCCCTCGACCAGGCCGTGCACGGCTACCGCGCGATCTGGTACTACACCGCGGGCGAAATCGTGGTCAGGACAACGGCGGCCCGGCGGCGCGCCGACGGTGACCGTACGACCTACCGGGAACAGGTCTTCGCCGATCTCGACCCGAGCGAGCTCCCGCGCTTGGCACAGGCGGCGGACCGCTGGGCACCACTGACCGCGAAAGACACCTACAAGGACGGGCTCCGAGCCCTGGTGGACGGCCTGGCCGTCAGCCGCTGATGACTCGCTGCGGATGGGCGAGCCCGGTCACCGGTACTTGAGGCCGAACCCCCGCTCGTACAGCGGATGCGCCGTGTCGTCGGGTACGTCGCCCCGCTGCGCCTCCACCTCCTTCATCGAGGACGGCAGCTCGAAGGGGAGCCTGCCGTTCGGGCTGCGTTTGCCGAAGATCGTGTCGAGCAGGACGGCGTCGGAGACACCGAAGTTGGCCATGACCGCGTCGGCGGCGCGGGTGATGTTTGTCAGGATCAGTGGGCGGGTCAGTTTGGGGACGGCGACCGTCGGGGTGCCGGTGGACGCGGCCTTGCGCAGGGCCTGGTACGCGGGGTCGGAGTCGGGGAACTCCAGGCCCGTGAGGTCGGAGCCGGCCCTGGGGTCCGCGAGTCGTACCACCGCCAGATCGGCGTCGGCCGGGTCGTCCACCACCTTCAGGCCGCGCGCCTTCGCCTCGTCGGCGGAGACGCCGTGCAGGTAGACGGTGCGGACCTTGCCGCCGCGCGCGGGCAGGGTTCGGTCGCTGTTCTTGAGGAGGGTGAGGGAGTCGGACTGCGCCTTGTCGCCCACCGCCTGGAACGCGGCGTTGCCGACCAGGCGCCCGGCCGCTTCCTCGTCCACGTACGGGTTCTCGAACAGGCCGAGGCGGAACTTCTGCTCCAGCACGCGCCGCGCCGCCTCGTTCACCCGCTGCTCGCCGACCAGCTTCTGCCGTACGGCCTGGACGACGTACGAGGGTTGGTCGCTGCCGCCGATCTGGTCGACGCCCGCGTTCAGGGTGAGCGCCGTGCGTTGGAGGATCGATTGGTTCTCGACGCCCCAGGGCATGCCGACGCCCCACGGCCCGATGAAGGACGCCGGGGGCCGGTTGTCGAGGCACTGCTGCGGGCAGTCGCCGGTGATGCCCCAGTCCGAGACGATGACTCCGTCGAACTTGTAGGTGCCTCGGAGAAGGTCCTTCAGGAGGTACGAGTTGAAGCCCGCGCCCACCTGGTCCAGTTTGTGGCCCTTGTACGTGAGGTCCTTGAGGATCGAGTACGTGGGCATGATGCCGGAGGTGTGCGCGGCGAACGCGCCCTTGAACGGCGTGATGTGGTCGGCGAAGTTCTTGCCGGGGAACGTGGCGTAGCGGCCGTAGTAGTAGTGGCTGTCGTAGCCGTTCGCCTGGGCGCCGTAGCCCACCCAGTGTTTCGTGACGGTGGCCGCGCTGTCCGGGCCGAGGCCGTCGGCGCCGTGCTGCATTCCCTTGACGTAGGCGTTCACTTGGCGGCCCGCGGTCTCCGGGTCCGAGCCGAAGGTGCCGTCGATGCGGGTCCATCGGGGCTCGGTGGCGATGTCCGCCTGCGGCGACAGGCCTTCGGTGATGCCCACGGCCCGGTACTCGCGGCGGACGATGTCACCGAGCCGCTCGGTGAGGCGCGTGTTGTGGGCGGCGGCGATGCCGATGGCGTCGGGCATGGCCGTCGTGCCCGCGCCGGCGACGGTCTGGCCCTCGACCACGGAGAACCCGTTGCGCGGGTCGGTGGAGATCACGGCGGGGATGCCGAGGCGTTGCTTCTCGGCGATCGCCTGCACGCTGTTGTTGGCCGCGGCGACCTTCTCCGGCGACTTCGACAGGCGGGTGATGGCGGTGGTGACGTGGCGGTCGCCGACCAGTTGGGCCGTCGCGGCCGCGTCGTAGCCGTCGCCCGCTGTGGGGAGGTTGCCGTGGACGAGGAGCCCGGCCTTCTCCTCCAGGGTCATCCGGGACAGCAGGTCACGGGCGCGTGCGGTGGCGCTCAGGCGCCAGTCCTCGTAGGGCGTGAGGCGGCCGTCGCGGTTCAGGTCGCGGAAGCGGATGCCGTCCTTGGCCAGGATCGGTACGTCGCGCGATTCCAGGCGGGGCGGGGCGGACGGTTTCCCGTGGGCGCCGGCCGGTGCGGTGAGCATGCCCGGCTGGGCGACGAGGGCGGCGAGGGTGGTGACGGCGGCCCCGAGGGCCAGTCTTCGCCGGCCGCCCGTGGGGTGATTGCGTGAACGCATGCGTTCCTCTCCATCGAGGTCCACTTGAGCGCGTACAAGGCCTCCTGCAGCCGATTCGCCGTTTGACGGGCGGCGGCAGCGGAGGGCCACGTCTTCATGCTGTGAAGCGATACATCACCGGAGCGCCTTCAAAGTAGGTTGCAGGTTCAAGCAATACAAGAGCTGTGACAAGCGAAGTGCTCCGCGCCCCATGGCTGTTGGCGGGAGGGAGTGCCCGCCCGCCCCCGGTCACGCCCTCCCCGACCCCCGACCTCTACGATCAGGTGGCGCTTCGCCGTCGAACGCCCGAGCCTGACCGGCCGAGTTCGACGTCGGGCGTCCACGTCGTCCGCCGCCCAGCGGTGACGTCGGGTATCGAGCAGTCGAGGAGAGGAACGTCATGCGTGCTCGGAACATCGGTGCGGCGGCCGCCACCGCGTTGGCGGTGGTCGCTGCCCGCGACCTCGTGCAGAAAAAGCACGCACTGCTGCGGAACTTCCCCGTGATCGGGCACGCCCGGTACCTGCTGGAGACGATCGGCCCGGAGCTGCGCCAGTACGTCGTCACGTCCAACGACGAGGAGCGTCCCTTCAGCCGCGACCAGCGCAGCTGGATCTACGCGTCGGCGAAGGAGGAGAACAACTACTTCGGCTTCGGTACCGACAACGACGTCGAGCACGTTCAGGGCCACGCGTACGTCAAGCAGCGCACGTTCGCCGGGGCGCTCCCCGACCTGCACGACCCGCAGGCCCCGCTGCCCTCTGCGAAGGTGCTCGGCGGGCCGCGCGGGCGCGCCAAGGCGTTCCGGCCCGCGAGCGTCGTGAACATCTCGGCGATGAGCTTCGGTTCGCTGTCCGGCGCGGCGATCACGGCGCTCAACAAGGGCGCGGCGCTGGCCGGGACGATGCACAACACCGGTGAGGGCGGCCTCTCCTCGTACCACCGCAGCGGCGGTGACCTGATCCTCCAGATCGGCACGTCGTACTTCGGCTGCCGCAACGAGGACGGCACGTTCAACCTCGACAAGCTCAAGGCCGTCGTCGACAGCGCTCCCGTCAAGGCGCTGGAGATCAAGCTCTCGCAGGGCGCCAAGCCGGGGCTCGGCGGAATGCTGCCGGGCGCGAAGGTGACCTCCGAGATCGCCGGGATCCGCGGCATCCCCGCCGGCAAGGACTGCGCCTCGCCCTCGCGGCACACCGCGTTCCACGACGTGGACTCGCTGCTGGACTTCGTGGAGCTGCTCGCCACGGAGACCGGGCTCCCGGTCGGCATCAAGAGCGCGGTCGGCGAGATGAGCTTCTGGGAGGAGCTCGCCACCCTGATGGCGCGCGGTGACCGCGGCGTCGACTTCGTGACCATCGACGGCGGGGAGGGTGGCACCGGCGCCGCTCCCCTGATCTTCAGCGACTCGGTGTCGCTGCCGTTCCGGATGGGCTTCTCGCGCGTGTACAGCACGTTCGCCGAGCGTGGCCTGACCGACCGGCTCACCTTCATCGGCTCCGGCAAGCTCGGCCTGCCCGAGAACGCCGCGGTCGCCTTCGCCCTGGGCGTCGACATGATCAACGTGGCCCGCGAGGCGATGTTGTCCATAGGGTGCATCCAGGCGCAGAAGTGCCACACCGACAAGTGCCCCACCGGCATCGCCACCCAGGACCCTTGGCTGGTGCGCGGCCTCGACGCGCCCTCGAAGGCCACCCGCGCCGCCATGTATCTGCGCACCCTGCGCAAGGAGTTGCTGAAGGTGTCGGGCGCGGTCGGCGTCGCCCACCCGTCGCTCATCACGCCCGATGACATCGACATCATGAACGGCGACTACGACGCCCGTACGCTGGCGAGCGTCTACGGCTACAAGGCCGGCTGGGGCGAACTCGGCACGGACCTCGCCCAGGAGATCACCGAACTCCTCACCACGCGGCCGGAGCCGGAGCCCAAGCCGGGCGTCTGAGCCGCCTTCCGAGGTTGCCCTGTACGCCGCTTCCGAGTCTGCCCCGTCCGACGGTGACCGGTGATGATGTCCACCCGTCCCTGTCACCGTCGGCGGGTACTCGCATCAGCCCGTGTGGCGCGTGCGCAGCAGATGCGGTCCGAGGTCGGCGATCGTCGCCGCCCCGATGAGCTGCATGGTCACCTCGATCTCCCTGGCGAGCAGTTCGACGGCTCGTGACACACCTTCGCGGCCGCCGGCCATCAGCCCGTACAGGTAGGCGCGCCCGATGAGGGTGAAGTCGGCGCCGGCGCAGAGGGCGGCGACGATGTCGGCGCCGGACATGATGCCGGAGTCGAGGATGATCTCCACGTCGTCGCCGGCCTCTGCCCGTACCTCGGGCAGGGCGTGGAACGAGACGGGTGCGCGGTCGAGTTGGCGTCCGCCGTGGTTGGACACGACGAGGCCGTCGGCCCCGGCGTCGAGCGAGCGGCGGGTGTCCTCGGCCGTGAGGACACCCTTGACGAACAGCTTCCCCTGCCACTGGGACCGGATCCACTCCAGGTCCTCGATCGACAGGGTCGGGTCGAACATCGAGTTGATGAGCGACGGCAGGTCCTGGCTCGTACCGGACAGCGAGGCGAAGCTGAGCGGGTCGGTGGTGAGGAAGTTGAACCACCACTCGGGCCGGTACGAGGCGTCGAGCACGGTCTTGAGGGTGAGCCTCGGCGGGATCACCATGCCGTTGCGGGAGTCGCGCAGCCGCTGCCCCGCCACCGGGGTGTCCACGGTGACAAGGAGCGTGTCGAAGCCGCTCGCCGTGGCCCGCTGGAGAAGGTCGAGCGACTTCTGCCGGTCCTTCCAGAGGTACAGCTGGAACCAGCGGCGCCCGTCCGGTGCCGCGGCGGCGACGTGTTCGAGCGAGCGAGTGCCCATGGTCGACAGCGAGAACGGGATGCCCGCCGCGGCGGCCGCGGTGGCTCCGGCGTCCTCACCCTCCGCGTGCATGAAGCGCGTGAACCCGGTGGGCGCGATCCCGAACGGCAGCTCGGACGACGCGCCCGCGATCCTCGTGCTCAGGTCCACCTTCTCGGTCCCGTGCAGGATGCGCGGCAGAAGCACGACATCGTCGAAGGCCCTGCGCGCCCGCCGCACCGTCAACTCCCGCTGCGCGGCGCCGTCCACGTAGTCGAACGCCGGGCGGGGTGTACGGCGCCTGGCTATAGCGCGCAGATCCCACACGTCGGCCGCCTTCCCGAGCCGGGCGGCACGCCTGTCGGGGTTGAACCCGTCGAACTTCAGCAGGGGGCGCAGCTCGGAGATCTGGGGCAGTCGGTGTTTCATGGGTTCCTCCTGCGGTGCGTGACGGATGCGGTCCTGCGGGCGGCCGTGGCGACGGACGATGCGCCCGTGGACGGCAAATTACAGGTCCATGATCCGTGGTCCCTCCCGGACGGCGCGGCGGCGGCCGTGATGGGAGACCTCGAGTCGCCCGCTGGGGTGCGCACCGCCGCGGAGCCGTAGGGTTCTCACCAGTCGGCCTCGCGGCATGTGAGGACCGCGTGCCGACCCAGGACCTGGTCCGAACGACAGGCCCTGGTTTCCTGCCCCCTCGCACTCTTCTGGAGATCCGATGTACGCAGTCACCGACCCGGCCACCGGCGAGCTCGTCGAGACCTACCCCACCGCCACCGATGCCGAGGTGGCCGCGGCCGTCGACGCCGCGCACCAGGCCACCGCGTGGGGGCGCACCAGCACCGTGGCCGAGCGTGCCGCGCTGCTGCGTCGCCTCGGCGATCTGCACGCCGAGCACCGTAACGAGCTGGCGGACAGCATCGTGCGGGAGATGGGCAAGCCGCGCGACGAGGCGGAGGGTGAGGTCGACTTCTGTGTGGACATCTACCACTACTACGCCGACCACGCCGAGGAGTACCTCGCCGACGAGGCGGTGAACGTGACCTCCGGTCCCGGCCGCGCGGTCGTCCGCCGCAGCCCGGTCGGCGTGCTCCTCGGCATCATGCCGTGGAACTTCCCCGCCTACCAGGTCGCCCGGTTCGCCGCCCCGAACCTCGCGCTCGGCAACACCATCGTCCTCAAGCACGCCCCGCAGTGCCCCGCCACGGCGGCGCTCCTGGAGAAGTTGTGCGGCGAGGCGGGCCTCCCGGCCGGCGCGTACGTCAACGTCTACGCCACCAACGAGCAGATCGCCGATGTCATCGCCGACCCGCGCGTCCAGGGTGTCTCGCTCACCGGTTCCGAGCGGGCAGGGGCCGCGGTCGCCGAGATCGCCGGGCGGAACCTGAAGAAGGTCGTCCTCGAGCTGGGCGGCTCCGACCCGTTCGTCGTGCTGTCCGCCGACGACCTCGACGCGGTCGTGGAGTCCGCGGTCGCCGCCCGCCTCGACAACACCGGCCAGGCCTGCAACGCCGCCAAGCGCTTCGTCGTGGTCTCCGACCTGTACGACTCGTTCGTGGAGAAGTTCGCCGCCCAGCTCCTCGCGCGCCAGTCCGGCGCCCCGCTGTCCTCCGTGGCCGCGGCCGACAACCTGGAGCGCCAGGTGGCGGCGGCCGTCGCCGAGGGCGCCACGCTGCACACCGAGGGCAAGCGCGACGGCGCCCACTACCCGGCCGGCGTCCTCACGGGCCTGACCACCGAGCACGCCACGGCCCGCCAGGAGCTGTTCGGCCCCGTCGCCATGGTCTTCAAGGCCAACGACGAGGACGACGCCCTGCGGATCGCCAACGACACCCCGTACGGCCTCGGTTCGTACGTCTTCACCACCGACGCCGACCAGGCGCAGCGGGTCGCGGACCGTATCGAGGCCGGCATGGTCTTCATCAACGGCGTCGGCGCCGAGGGTGCGGAGCTCTCCTTCGGTGGCGTCAAGCGCTCCGGCTTCGGCCGCGAGCTGGGCCGTCCCGGCATCGAGGAGTTCGTGAACAAGAAGCTCATCCGCACGGTCGCGTAAGCGTAAGCGTCAGCGCGGAGCCAGGCAGACGGCGGTGGCGTCGACGGGATCCGTCCGGTCGGCGCCACCGGTGGTGGAGGGGCGCGGGATGGGCGAAGGGTTCAAGCGGCGTGAGCCGAGCCAGTGGGGCGAGGGGGCCGCTCTCAAGGACGAGATCCTGAGGACCGCGGCACGGATGCTGATGGAGTCGGGCAGGGAAGGGGATCTGTCGCTGCGGGCGGTGGCCCGCGAGGTGGGCATCTCCGCGCCCAGCATCTATCTGCACTTCAAGAACCGGGCGGAGTTGATGGCCACGCTCACGCACCGGGCCTACCAGAGGCTGGCCGTGGAACTGCGTACGGCCAGGGACGCCGCCGCGGAGGACGAGCCGCGTGCCGCGCTGCGGGCGATGGCGCGGCACTACTGCTGTTACGCCCTGGACAACCCGCGCGTGTACCAGCTGATGTTCGGCATCGAGCGGATCCAGGTACCTCGGGAGGAGTCGGATTCGAGCCCGATGCGCGAGGTGCTCCAGGTGTGGCGCGACGCGGTGTCGCCCCTGCGGCGTGGCGAAGAGGGCCCGGGCGACGAGCAGTTGGCCGTGCTGCTGTGGGCCTCGCTGCACGGCATCGTGTCCATGGCCGTGGCGCTGCCCTTCCCCACCGACCGGCAGTCGGTGCTGTCGAGGGCGGACGACCTGCTCGGGCTGCTTCCCTCCGGGACCTGAAGTCCGTACCGCCAGAAGGTCCTTGGTGAGAGTCGGCCGAATAGCGACGTTTCAACCGGGCGAACTTGATCACATGGTTGCCCAAGGCACCTAACACTGTTAGGTATGTGGGGAAGCAACCCCTCTCCCCACGGAGGCACCTCCATGACCGAGGCCCCCACCGACACGGCGGTCGACCTTCCCCAGCACCCGAGCCCGCGTGCGACCGGCTGTCCCTTCGACCCGCCCCCGGCCCTGCACGCCCTGCAGTCCACCCCGTCGCTGTCCCGGGTACGGATCTGGGACGGCAGCAGCCCCTGGCTGGTCACCCGCTACGACCAGTTGCGCGCGCTGCTCGGCGACCCGCGTGTGAGTGCGGACGTCAACGGGCCCGGCTATCCCCACCGTTCGGCCGGCCAGAAGGCCGGCGCCCAGAGCCGCCGCACGTTCCTGAACATGGACGACCCCGAGCACGCCCGGATCCGGCGCATGGTAACCGCCCCCTTCGCCATCAAGAAGGTCGAGGCACTGCGCCCCTCGATCCAGAAGATCGTCGACGACCTGATCGACGAGATGCTCGCAGGACCGAACCCGGTCGACCTGGTCCAGGCGTTCGCCCTGCCGATCCCCAGCCTCGTCATCTGCGCACTGCTCGGCGTGCCCTACAAGGACCACTACCTGTTCCAGCGCCACACCAAGGTCATCGTCAAGCGCGACTCCGCACCCGAGGAGACCGTCGCCGCCACCACCGCCCTCGCGGACTACCTGGAGGAGCTGCTCGCGACCAAGCAGTCCCGGCCCGAGGACGACCTGCTCTCAGAACTCGCCATCAAGCGGGTGGCCACCGGGGAGATGACACGGCGCGAGGCCGCGCACATGGGTGTCCTGCTGCTCGCCGCAGGACACGAGACCACCGCCAACATGATCGCCCTGGGCACCCTCGCCCTGCTGGAGCACCCCGACCAACTGGCCACGCTGCGCGGGACGGAGGACCCCAAGACGGTATCCGCCGCGGTCGAGGAACTGCTGCGCTACCTCAACATCACGCACTCCGGACGCCGCCGTCTGGCGCTGGAGGACATCGAGATCGACGGGCAGGTCATCCGCGCGGGAGAGGGCATCATCCTCGCGGGCGAGGTCGCCAACCGTGACCCGGCGGCCTTCGCCGGCAACCCGGACGAACTCGACATCACCCGCGACTCCCGCCGGCACGTCGCCTTCGGCTTCGGCGTGCACCAGTGCCTGGGCCAGCCGCTGGCCCGCGTCGAACTCCAGGTCGTCTACAGCACCCTCTACCGGCGCATCCCCACCCTGGCTCTGGCCACCGGCATCGACCAACTGGAGTTCAAGCACGACGGGTTGGTGTACGGCGTCTACGAACTCCCGGTCACCTGGTAGCCCCTCGCCCCCACCTGCGTACGCCCCCACCCAGAGAAACGAGAGCCACCATGCGCGTCACCGTGGACCAGCCCAAATGCGTCGCCTCCGGCCAGTGCGTCATGCTCGCCCCCGAGGTCTTCGACCAGGACGACGACGGCATCGTCGAGCTGCTCACCGACACCCCTGACACCGCACACCACGAAGACGTCAAGGAGTCGGCCGCCGTCTGCCCGGCCGCGGCCATCCACCTGGCGGACAAGTGACAACCGGTCGCCCACTGCGCCGGATCGTGATCGCGGGAGCCTCGGCGGCCGGCCTCGCCGCCGCCGAAACCCTGCGCCGCGAAGGCTACGACGGCTCGATCCACCTCGTCGGACGCGAGCTCCACCCGCCCTACGACCGGCCGCCGTTGTCCAAGCAGATCCTCTCCGGCGACTGGGACGCCGAGCGGGCGACGCTGCGGCCCGCCGCCGACCTGGCCGCGCTCGACCTGGACCTGCGGCTGGGCACCTCGGCCGCCGCGCTGTCCACCGGGACCCGCACGGTCACCCTGTCCGACGGCACCGAACTCCCCTACGACGGCCTGGTCATCGCCACCGGCGTACGTCCGCGGAAGCTGCCCCAGTGCGGACTGCCCGGCGTGCACGTGCTGCGCGACCTGGAGGATGCCGTCGCCCTGCGGGACCGGCTGGCCGCGGGGCGGCGCCTGGTCGTGGTGGGAGCCGGGTTCCTGGGCGCCGAAGTGGCCTCATCTGCACGGGCGTTGGGCGCGCGGGTCACCCTCGTCGAGCCCGCCCCGCTCCCCCTCGCCCACGCGGTCGGCCACGACGTGGGCGCCCACCTGGCGCAGGTGCACCGTGAGCACGGCGTGGACCTGCGTACGGGCACCAAGGTCGACGAGTTCGTGACCGAAGCGGCCCGCGTCACCGCGGTACGGCTGTCGGACGGAACCCTGGTTCCGGCCGACGACGTCCTCGTGGCCATCGGCTCCGAACCCAACACCGAATGGCTCGCCGACAGCGGACTGCGCCTGGAGGACGGTGTGGTGTGCGACCAGTACACGGCCGCCGCCCCCGGCGTGTACGCGGCCGGGGACGTCGCCCGCTGGCACAACCCGCTGTTCGGCACGAGCATGCGCATCGAGCACCGCACCAACGCCGCCGAACAGGGCATGGCCGCCGCCCGCAACCTGCTCCGCCCGGAGCAGCCCAAGCCGTTCGCGCCGATCCCCTACTTCTGGTCCGATCAGCACGGGCTCAAGATCCAGGCGTACGGCCACCTCCGGGGGCACGACGAGGCGCGCGTCGTGGAAGGGGCCCTGTCGGAGGGCCGCTTCCTCGTCGCCTACCGCAGCGGCACGACCCTGACCGGGGTCCTGGCCATCGGCATGCCGCCCAAGGAACTGCGCCGCTGGCGCACAGCCATCGGCGCCAGGGCCGACTGGCACGCCCTCACGTCTGCACGACTCCCCCCTGTACCCGTGGCGAAAGACCGAGACCCCAGATGAGGCCGCCGATCCCGGTGGCGAGACCGAGGCCGTCCAGGATGCCTTCCAGGACACCGATCGCGGGCGCGGGGGCCGCGAGCCTGGTCTCGGTGCCGATGACCCTGGCCGCCCCCGCGAGGACGTCCAGCTCGATCTGCGGCGCGTTCACAAAGACCGCTGTGGGCTTCCACGTGAAGAGGTTCTTGATCCAGTCCCCGAATCCGACCGTCGCCTTCCCCAGGCTGCCGACGCCCGTGAATCCCTTGAGGATGGAGATCCCGCCCGCGGCGAGCCCCACCGTTCCCAGGACGAGACTCGGGATGTCCCACTTCCCGGTGTCGAATCCCTTCCCGATCGTCAGGCCAAGCGAGGCCGTCCCGAAGACGACCGAGCCGATCGCGAGCGCGACGCCGATCGGGCCGCTGATGAACATGGCGATGACACCGAGGACGGTCCCGATGACGGAGAAGATCGTGTTCAGGAGATCGCCGATCCGGTCCCAGAAACTCTTGCCCTCGACCGCCTCGCCCTCGGCGTCCTCCAGCGCGCGCTTGGCGACGCCCGCGTCGGACGTGCGCAGCTCCTGCGCGTCCACGGCCAGCATCCGGGCGGCTTCCAGGTCCGCCTCCGCCGACTCGACGGACCGCGCGGCGTCACCCTCCGCCTCCCGCGCGTCGGCCAGCGCGCGCCGGGCGCTGCTGCGGGCCTCCTGGTCGTCGGGCGGCGGGGCCTCCGCGCTGTCGAGGCGCTTCACATGGGCGCTCGCCGCGGCCGCCACGTCGGTGGCCGAGTCGAGCCGTTCCTTCGCGTCGCGGCCCTTGTCCAGCGCCCGGTCCGCCTGGTGCTGTGACTCCTTGAGCTGCTCGGCGTACGTGGCGACCGCGTCGGCGGCCGCCTCGTAGGACGAGTGGAGTTTGCCCACCTGCTTGGGCAGTTCGCCGAGTTGGGTCCGCAGCTTCTCCATGGACTTGCCCTCACCGAGCTCGTCGGAGTCCAGGCGGGCGACGACGGAGTGGGCGGACTGGGCGTCGTGGGAGATGGACCGGTACTCCGCGGCGAGCTTTTCGAGGATCTCGGGGTCGCCGGGTGTCGGGTCGTCCGAGAAGCCGAACACCGATTCCCAGTCGGCCAGCGGTGGCCGTGCCATGGCGGAACCTCACTTCCCGTTCTCGGTGTCGGCGGCTTCGGCTTCCTCGGGTTCCTCCGAGTCCTCGGGTTCCTCCGAGTCGTGGAACCGGAAGGTCTCGGCGATGGCGTCGAAGACCTCGAAGAACTTTGCCGCCAGGCTGATGTTGGGCGTCGTGCCGGCGAGGATCATCAGCTCCCGGCTCGACGGCACGGGGATCACGACCTGGTGCACGGCCGTGCGGACCGTGGCCTGCCCGAAGTAGTCGAAGTCCTCGATCGAGGTCATCCGCCCCACGCTGCCCACCTCGGGCAGCTCCATGATCTCGACACGGTTCAGTTCGGAGTGCCGGCCGACCGAGGTACGGCTGTTGCGCATGCCCGCGGCGAGCATCATCTCCGTCAACTCGGTGGTCTCGCCGTCGGGGATCCGGGCCCGCAGCACCATCGCCGTGGCGTTCAGCGTGCTGCCGTCCCGGAGGAACCCGAGCATGTAGCCGACCTGCAGGGCGCCTTGGGTATAGGCCTCGCGGGCGCTCTTGCGGGTGTCCCGGATCAGGCTGTCCACCAGCTCGCGGTCGACCTCGATGCCCTTCGCCTGCTCCTCGATACGGCGCCGGATCGCCACGTCCCGGATGTTCGGGTCGAGGTCGAGGTGCGACCAACTGGACGGGTACTTCAGGGTGTAGCGCGCAGGGGCGCCCTCCGGCCGCTCACCCACAGGCAGCAGCCCCGGCCGCCCTCCCCCGTCCCCGTCCTGCGTCTCAAGCGGTGTCATCCAGTGCCTTCGTAGCGTCGTTGTCGGTGTCGGTGAAGTTGTCGACGATGCCCTGCGCGGCTTCCTTGAACGTGTCCACGTTGTCCTGGACCCGCTCGTGTCCGGCCGTCCATGCCGCGTCGAAGCCGTTGACGGCTCCGGTCAGGCCGGAGTCGCCCACGTCGTCGTCCGAACCGACGTTGCCCAACTTCGCGGTCTTCGCGATGCGTTCGCGGATGTCCCGCAGCGCGTCCATGGTGTCGGCGAGGTCATCCACCGGAATGTGAATACGCGACATGGGCCCCCTTCTCTCGTCTCCACATCACCCCGCGGATGGTGATCCGCGCACACCGGGCTCTACGGGGCACCTGGCCAGGCGGTTCACGCTTATTGCGGAGCGGTCCCTGGCGCCTATTGGGGAACGGTCCCGAGCGCCTACTGCGGGGCGGTCCCGAGCGCCGCCGACGGACGCACCGCCCCGACGGGTTCACCGTGCCCGAGGACAGGTGCCTCGGTCAGCGCCGCCAGCCGGGGATCGGAGTCGACGTCCACTCCGAGGTGGCGCAGCGCGGCGGTCATCACCACGGGGCGGGGCCGCTGCGCGCCGTCCGCGATCTTGAGGGCGACGGCTGAGCCGTCCGGGCGGGCGAGGGCGTAGACGCCTTCCGCCCCGTCCTTGGCTACGACGCCGGGGAGCGCCGCCATGAGGGTGGTGACGTCGCGGCCGGTGCCGCCCACGTACTCGGGGTGCGTGTTCATCGCCTTCGCCACCCGCTTCTCGTGGGTGCCGTCGGCCGCGGCCGCTATCTTCGCGAAGGCGCGCGCCAGGCCGGTGAGGGTGAGCGCGAACAGCGGGGCGCCGCAGCCGTCGACGCCGACCGCGGTCGACTTCTCCCCCGCGAGGTCCTCCAACGTGTCGCGCAGGGCGAACTGCAGGGGGTGGCCGGGGTCGAGGTAGTCGTCGACGGTCCACCCCGCCGCCACGCAGGTGGCGAGCATCGCCGCGTGCTTGCCCGAGCAGTTCATCGTGATCCGGCTGGGGCCGAGACCCGCGGCGAGGTGCGCGGGCTGCGCGTCGACGCCGATGGGCAGGGCCTCGGTGCACCGCAGGGCGTCCTCGGTCAGTCCCGTTCCCGCGAGGATCCGGCGCACCCCGTCGAGGTGGAAGGCCTCGCCCGAGTGGCTGGCACAGGCAAGGGCGAGGAGTTCGCCGTCGAGGTCGAGGCCCGCACGGAGCATGCCGACGGCCTGGAGCGGCTTGTTGGACGACCGGGGGTACATGGGGCTGTCGACGGGGCCGGCCGCCAGTACGGCGGCGCCGTCCGCGTCGAGCACCACGACGGAGCCGTGGTGCACGGACTCGAGGAAGTCACCGCGCCACACCTCGGCGAGCACGGGCCACTCCGGCCGTGAAACCGGTGACTCGGGCGTGGACGTGCTGGGGGCTACGGCAGTCATGAGTGTCCTTCGACGGTCGGTGGTGCGGGCCCCCGGCTGGAGGCCCGCACAGCTTTTCAAGTGTCGACAGTTACCAGTTTCAGCAGCAAGTGTCGACAGTTGTCCGCCATGAAAGACGGTTCCGGAGAAGCCTTGACACGGGGTTCGGAACGGCTGTCCACTGACGTCTGTCGACACTTCGACAGCGTGTTTCGGCAGATCAACGCCACCCGCTGTCGACACCACGCGCTCTTTGTCCTTCGGAGGTTCCCGTGACCGGACTGATCCACCGTCGTCTGGCGGGACAGGTGGTCGAGATGCTGCGCGAGCAGATCCTCACCGGTGTGCTGCCGTCCGGCTCACGCCTGAACGAGGTGGAGATCGCCCGCGATCTGGGCATCAGCCGCAGCCCGCTGCGCGAGGCCATCGGCCAGCTGGTGAGCGACGGGCTGCTGGTGCACGTGCCCAACAAGGGCGCCGCCGTCCTGACGGCGGGCCCCGAGGACGTAGCGGCACTCTTCGAGCTGCGCTCGGCGCTCGAATGCCGGGCGGCACGCCTGGCCGCGCTCCGCAGGCAGCCCAAGGAGGTGGCCCGCCTGCGCAAGGTGTGCGTGCGCTCCCGCACGGCGCGCGAGACGGGGCGCAAACTCCCGTACAACCTTGACCTCGACTTCCACCGTTTGCTGATGGAGGCCGCGCACAGCCCCCGTATCGCCGAGCAGGTGTGGCTGGTGCAGCAGCAGGTGATCGTGCTGCGCAGCGGGCTCGTGTCGCGGCCCGCCCACACGGAGGCCTCGCTGACCGACCACGAGGCGATGGCCGAGGCGGTCGCGGACGGCGACGCCGAGCTCGCCGCGAGCCTGATGGAGGCCCATCTCTCCCTGGTGGAGACCGAGTTGCTGCACTCCCTGCAGTCGGACACGCGGCACGCGGACCACGGCGAGGGGGCCACGCCCGCGCGCCGCCGCGCCGGCCGAGCGGAGGCGACGTGACACCCCGGCCCAGTCCCCGCGCCCTGGGGATCGCGCCGGGCACGCTGCCGCCCGGCCCCTCGAACTCCCTGACCGACGTACGAGGTGTCCGCGTGGGGCACCTCACCCTCCACCACGACGACGAGGCGCAGCCGGCGCGGACGGGCGTGACCGTCGTCGTCCCCGCCACCGGCTCCGTGTTCCGCCACAAGCCGGCTGCCGGCCTGGACGTCGTCAACGGGTTCGGCAAGGCCGCGGGACTCAGCCAGGTCGTCGAACTCGGCGTGCTGGAAACGCCGTTGGCGCTGACGAACACGCTCGGCGTCGGGGCCGCCTTCGAGGGCCTGACCCGGCACGCGCTGCGCGACCACCCGGAGATCGGTGTCTCCACGGGCACCGTCAACCCCGTGGTCCTGGAGTGCAACGACGGCTGGCTCAACGACATCCGCGGGCTTCTCGTCCGCCCGCGTCATGTCCTCGACGCGCTGGCCTCGGCGTCAGAAGGGCCCGTCATGGAAGGGGCCGTCGGGGCGGGCACCGGCATGGTGTCCTTCGGGTGGAAGGCCGGCATCGGTTCCAGTTCGCGACTCGTGGACACCGGTGACGGCGGTGACGGCAGCCGCTTCACCGTGGGCGTCCTCGTCCTCGCCAACTTCGGGCGGGCGGCGGACCTGACGGTGCTCGGCGCCCCGGTCGGCCGCCACCTCACACCTGAACAGGCGGCGGAGCAGGCCGAGTTCGCCCGTGGCGCCGGATCCTGTGTCGTCCTCGTCGCCACGGACGCCCCGGCGGACGCCCGCCAGCTGCGGCGCATCGCCAAGCGCGCCTCGGTCGGTCTGGCCCGCACCGGCGGCATCATCCAGCACGGCAGCGGCGAGTACGCCCTGGCCTGGTCCACGACGAACCGCACACCCCACGTACCGTCCGGGCCCGTCCGCACCTCCTCGGCCCTGGCGGAGGACGGCCCCCTGATGGACCTGATGTTCCGGGCCGTCGCCGAGGCGACGGAGGAGGCCGTCCTCGGCTCCCTGTTCGCCGCGCACCCGGTGACCGGCATCCGGGGCCACCACGCACCCGCGCTGCCCACGGACCTAGTGGCCCAACTGCTGCGCCACCCCGAGCCGTTGGCCCACCAGAGCGCGCCGCCGGAGCCCACCCCGTAAGAGCTCCGCACCCCGAACACGACCAACCCACACCCCACACCCCCAGACATCGGAGCAGGTCTCCGGCCGCCGGGCATGCCCGGCGGCCCGGCCCGACCTGTCCTCAACCACCCCGGAAAGAGCGAACCATGCCCGAAACCGCTCCGGTCGCGGCGCCGCGCCGGACCCCCACCTTCCTCCAGGCCCTCGCCCCGATCGCCGTGATGATCGCGCTGCTGGTGGTCGGCACGGTCTGGCTCGGCCTCGATCCCGTGATCCTGCTCATCGTCGCCTCGAGCTTCGCCGGGGTGTACGCGCTGTGGTTCGGCCTGAGCTGGGAGCAGATGCTCATCGGCATCCGCCGTAAGATCGACTCGACCATGCCCGCGCTGTTGATCCTGATCTCGATCGGCATGCTCACCGGCACCTGGATGATCAGCGGAACGATCCCCATGGTCGTGGACTACGGGCTCCAAGTGATCGAACCCCACTGGATACTTCCCGTGTCGTTCCTGGTCACCGTGGTCGTCTCCACGCTCACGGGAACGTCGTGGGGCTCGGTCGGCACGGTCGGCGTCGCGCTCATCAGCGTGGCGGGCGGTCTTGGTGCCTCGCTGCCCATGACGGCCGGTGCGATCGTCGCGGGTGCCTACTTCGGCGACAAGATGTCACCGCTGTCGGACACGACCAACCTGGCCCCGGTCGTCGCGGGCGCCAACCTCTTCGAGCACATCCGCCACCTCCTGTACACCACGGTGCCCGCCGCGGTCGTGTCGCTGATCGCCTACTTCTTCCTCGGCCTGAGCATGGACACGCATGCGTCGCAGGGCACGGGCAAGCAGACGGAGGAGCTTCTCGGCTTCCTGGACAAGGCGTTCACCTTCAGTCCGCTGCTCCTGCTGCCGCCTCTCGTGGTCCTGGTGGGAGCGGTGCTGCGCAAGCCGCCGCTGCCGACGATCATTCTGTCGTCGGTGGTGGCCGCGGTCCTGGGCGGCGTGGTGCAGGGCTTCTCCCTGTCCGAGCTGAGCACCGCCGCGTCCGAGGGCTTCAACTCCGACATGCTCGCCGCGCACGGGTGGGACGCGCAGGCCATCCCGGAGACGGCCCGGACCCTCCTCGACCGCGGTGGACTCTCCTCCATGACGAGCGTCGTCCTCATCGGTCTCGCCGGCTTCGCGTTCGCCGGCATCATCACCGAGGCGGGCTTCATGGACGTGCTGATCACGCGCCTGCTGCAGCGCGTCCGGCGCACCGGAGGCATCGTCCTGGCGACGGTGGGGTCGTCGATCGGTGTCGCGCTGGCCACCGGCACTTCGTACCTGACGATCCTCATCCCCGGCGAGGGCTTCAAGCAGGTCTACGCCGACAAGGGCCTCGCCCCCAAGAACCTCTCCCGCACCCTGGAGGACTCCGGCACGGTCATGGTCCCGCTGATCCCCTGGAGCGAGGCCGCGATGTACATGTCGACGACGCTGGGCGTGGCGACGATCTCGTACGCGCCCTACGCCTTCCTCTGCTACCTGGGCGCGGTGTTCGCGGTGATCTGCGGCTACACCGGCATCGGCATCGCCCGCAACGGCACGACCCCTTCTTCCCGGCCCACGTCCACGGAGCCGACCGCGTCCGCGCCCGTCTCCTGACACCTACCCCGCCGCGGCGGGCACCGAGGTGGGGGCGTTGTGGGTCTTGCGGGTCTCGCGCAGGATCAGCAGACCGGTGACCGCGATGAATGCCGCGGTCAGGCCGTGGATGCCGAACGCGGCGGCCACGGAGCCTTGGTGGGTCAGGACGTTGATCATGTCGCCGAACGGGGCGACGGCCTCCATCAGCAGGACCCAGCCGAGGGCGCGGCGGTGGCCCGTCAGCAGCAGGACGCCTATGACCAGGCCCATCGCGAATTCGCGGAGCCCCTTCATGACGAGGAAACCGCCGCCGTCGCCGGAGGGCCAGGTCGGCAGGCCGACGCCTGGAGTGGACGTCTCGGGGGCCAGCATGAAGGACAGCCCGAGGTAGAGAACGAACAGCGTGATGACGGTGGTCAGGATGGTATTGACGCGCTTCAGTGACATGGTTCCTCTCCTTGACGTTCGGTCTGGGACGAGGCAGCGGCCGGCGCAGACCCCCATCGGAATCTAGCGCCGCTAGATGATGGGCCAACGCTAGTGCTGCTGCCGCTCGCTTGTCTAGCGTCGCTAGGGTCGATATGGACGGAGCCTGGTTCGAACGGGCTGCCTGATCTACGCTGGCGACGCCGCCGACCGGGTCCACCGACCGGCACACCGGTCCGAGGAGAGAAGGCTGTTGACCAGGGCTGTTCCGCACGATTCCGACGCGACGACGCCGGCCGCGCGCCCCGCGGCGTCCGGTGCGGGTGTGTCGTTCCAGCGTGGGCTGAAGGTGCTCATGAGCGTCGCCGAGTCCGGGGAGACCCGCGTCGAGCAGATCGCGGCCGACGCGGGGATACCGGTGAGCACGGTGTACCGATATCTGCGCACGCTGCGGGAGTTGGACCTGGTGGAGGAGCGTTCGGGTACGTACGCACCCGGCTGGCGGCTGCTGGAACTGTCGGGGCAGCATCTGACGCACACCCGGCTCGTGGAGCTCGGGCACCCGTTGCTGCAGGAGCTGACGGACGGGACGGGTGAGACGGCCGTGCTGACCGTACGGGTCGGGTCGCAGGCGATGTGTCTGCGCCAGACCCAGTCACCGCACGAGATGCGAATGGCGTTCCGGATCAACCAGCTGCTGCCGCTGTACGCGGGGGCGGGGCAGCGCATCCTGCTGGCCCACGCGCCGCCCCCTGTGATCGACCGAGTGCTTGGCAGGCCGATGCGTACGATCACGGACCGTACGCCCGATCGGGCCCGACTGGCACGGGAGATGGAGGGAATCCGGGCGAGCGGCTTCCTGATCTCGCAGGGGGAGCTGAACGAGGGCGCGGTCGCCGTCGCGGTGCCGGTGACCGCGATGGGCGAGGTGGTGTGCGCGCTGACCGTGGCCGGGCCCGAACCGCGGTGCGGGCCGACCTGGCGACGTCAGGCCCGCGCCCAACTGAGGGCGGCGGGCGCGCGCCTCGCGGAGATCCTGGAGCGCGGGGCGGGCGCCCTCACGCCGGAGTGATGCGCACCGGCAGGCGCTTCCAGCCACGCAGCGTGTTGTGCAGGAACGGCACCGGATCACCGGCAGGCTCCACCGTCCGCACCCGGCGGGCCAGTTCGCCGATCAGGACCTCCGCCTCCAGGCGCGAGATGGGCTGGCCCACGCACTGATGGATGCCGAAGCCGAACGCCAGGTGCCCGGAGGCGTCCCGCTCGATCCGGTAGGCGTCGGCGTCCTCGCCGAAGCGACGCGGGTCACGGTTGGCGGCTCCGGTGAACAGGGCGACCTTGGTGTCCTCGGGGATGCGGACACCGTGGAAGTCGACGTCGCGCGCGGTGGTGCGGAAGAAGGACTGGAACGGTGACTCGTGGCGCAGCGCCTCGTCCACGGCGAACCGGGTCAACTTCGGGTCGGCGTGCAGCAGTTCCCACTGGCCGGGGTTGGCGGACAGGCACTTCATGGTGTTGCCGAGGGTGAGCACGGTGGTGTCGAGCCCCGCCGAAAGCAGCGCGCGCACCAGGCGGGTCGCCTCGTCGCCGGTGATCATGCCCTGGTCGGCGTACTCCCAGATCCTCGCGCCGAGGCCTTCGGGCGTCAGGTTCTCGCGGGCGCAGTTCTCCATGACCCAGTCGACGGTGTGCTCGCCGGCGGCGAAGTACTCGGCGTAGCGGGCGTCTTCGGGGCCGAAGGCGGAGAAGTTCATGGCTCCGTGCGGAAGCAGGTTCTCGGCGCGGCCCTCGCGGGGGATGCCCACGGCGTTGCCGAAGACCTCGATGGGGAACAGCTCCGCCATCTCGGTCACCGCGTCGAACTCCCGCTTGTCGAGGAGTTCGTCGACGAGTTGCTCGGCATAGGCACGGAACGCGGGGCGCAGCGCACGCACGTTGCGCGGGGAGATGACCCCGGACATGGCGGTACGCAGCGGCGTGTGCGTCGGCGGGTCGGAGTCCAGGATGCCGGCCGGCTTCCACGGGGGTTCCTGGTGGTAGTTGCGCGGCCCGACCCCGGCGCCCGAGAGGAACGTGTCGTGGTCGGTGAGAATCTCCCGGCACTCCGCGAACCGCGTGAAGGCATGCACCCCGTAGCGCTCGAGCCACACCGCGGGCCCCGCGTCGCGCATCCGCGTGAAGAGCGGGTACGGGTCGGTGAGGTGGGCGTCGTCGTAGGGGTCGTCGGCGAGGTGTGCGACGGGGGTGTCGGCCGGGGCGGACATCTGGCCTCCTGATGCGGCTCGGTGGTCGCAGGCACCGTAGACCGGCGGGCCGTGCCCGGGACACGGGCGTTATCACCTGCTGAGAACCGCTGTTGCCGCGTGCGGCCGGGTTTTTGACGATGCGGCTCAGGCGAGTTTGCGGCTGACGCGACTCGGAGGACGACATGGAGGAAGCATGCCTACGCAGGAGCACCTGACCGTGACCGTGAAGGAGACGCGCTCCGAGGCCGCGGGGGTGCGCTCCTTGGTGCTGGCCGCGCGTGAGGGCGGGTCGCTTCCGGCGTGGACGCCCGGAGCGCACATCGACGTGGTCCTGTCCCGGGACCTGGTCCGTCAGTACTCACTGTCCTCGGGGACGGAGGAGGCCGGCTGGCGGATCGCCGTGCTGCGGGAGCCCGATGGCCGGGGCGGTTCGGCGTATCTGCACGATCGGGTCGAGGCGGGCGACACCCTGCTGGTGAGCGCGCCCCGCAACACCTTCGCGCTGGACCTGGGCACACCACGGCTGGTGTTCGTCGCAGGCGGCATCGGCATCACGCCGATCCTGCCGATGCTCGCGGCGGCTGAACGGGCGGGTTCCGATTGGCAGTTGCTTTATCTGGGGCGCAGCGCGGAGAGCATGGCGTTCACCGAGGAACTCACCCGGTACGGCGACCGGGTGCGCCTGCACCGCGATGATGTCTCGGGCGTCGCGGACCTCGCCGCGGAGCTCGACGGCATGGGCGCGGCGCACGCCCATGTGTACGCGTGTGGCCCGGCCGGGCTGCTCGCTTCGGTGCAGGGGTACGCCGACGCGCACCCGACGTCCCGCCTCACACTCGAACGGTTCGCCGCGGCACCGGAGGGCTACGCACGGGACGGCGACCGGCCGTTCACGGTGGAGACCGCCGACGGGCAGGAGATCGAGGTGGGCGCCGGGCAGTCCATCGTCGACGCCCTGACGCAGGCCGGCGTGCGCACGCTCACCTCGTGCCGGGAGGGTGTGTGCGGGACGTGCGAGACACCGGTGCTCGGCGGCACCCCCGACCACCGCGACCAGCTCCTGAGCGAGGAGGAGCGGGCCGCGGGCGACGTCATGATGATCTGCGTATCGCGCTGCCAGGGGGACCGTCTGGTCCTCGATGTGTGACGCCGGGGGCCGCCCGGGCAGCTACCGCCCGGGCGCGTACCGTCCGGGCAATCCCCGTACAGATCACCCTACTTGGGTCACCGCGTCCACGACCGCCCCGGACCTGACGAGGTCAAGCGCCGCGTGCACCCTCGGGTACATCACGACATCACGGGTCAGGTGGTCGATCGGCCGTCCGTCGGTGGCCGGTGTGGCGCGGAGCCGGTCGAGGGCGGCGCGGGTGGCCGGGGCGAGGGCCTCCGGGCCCCTCCCCTGCTCGGCGAGCCGCAACTCCATCGCCTGGCCGGCCATCAACAGCTCTGTGGCGACGACCGCCTCGATATTGGCGACGACCTGGCGGGCGTGACGCCCCGCGTTGGACGCCATCGAGACATGGTCCTCCTGGTTGGAACAGGTGGGGATGGAGTCGACGCTGTCCGGGTGCGCGAGTGTCTTGCAGTCCGACACCAGGGCGGCGGCCAGATACTGCGGCAGCATGTAGCCGCAGTCCATGCCGACCTTCTCGCCGTCGACGAGCATGTCGGGCAGCCCGCGGTTGAGTGTGCCGTCGTTGAGCCGGAACAGGCGGCGCTCGGCGATCGACCCGATCTCGGTGACCGCGATGGAGAGAAAGTCGGAGGCGAACGCCAGGTACTGGGCATGGAAGTTGCCGCCGGAGACGGCCTTGAGGTCGCGCGGCAGACCGGGCACGACGAGCGGGTTGTCGGTGGCGGCGTTGAGTTCCGTCTCGACGATGCCGTGGACGAACCCAAGGGTGTCCCGCACCGGCCCGAGCACCTGCGGCACACACCGCAGCGAGTACGCGTCCTGGGGCGGCTGACGTACGGGATCGGTGTCGGCGGCGCCGTCGACGAAGGCGCTGCCGTCGAGGAGTTCGCGCAGCCGGGCCGCCGTCGCGATCTGCCCGGGGTGTCCGCGGGCCTCGTGCAGCTGCGGCAGGAAGGCGTCGCCGAAGCCGAGCAGCGCCTCGATGCTCATCGCGGCGGTCACCTCGGCGGTGGCGAGGAGGTTCTCCGCGTCGGCCAGGGCGAGGGCGCACAGCGCGGTGGAGTACGAGGTGCCGTTGGTGAGGGCGAGGCCCTCCTTGGCGCCGAGGGCGAGCCGGTCGATACCCGCGGCGGCCATGGCCGCGCGACCGCTCACCAACTCGCCCTCGTAGTGGGCGAGTCCGCTGTCCTCTTCCGGGTCGGTGTCACCGGCGGGGCGGCTGAGGACGAGGGCGAGGTGGGCGAGCGGGATGAGGTCGCCGCTGGCGCCGAGCGATCCGTACTCGGGGATCGCCGGATGGACACCGGAGTTGAGCATGGCGAGCAGCGTGTGCACGACATCGGGGCGCACGCCTGAGTAGCCGCGCGCCAGGCTGGAGGCGCGGATCAGCATGGTGGCGCGCACGACGTCCTCGCCGCAATACCGGCCGACGCCACAGGCGTTGGAGACGATGAGCCGACGGGACAGTTCGACGGCGTCCTCCGCGGTCTCGAAGGCCTGCCGTCCGGCGAGCGAACCGAATCCGGTGTTGACGCTGTAGACGGGGCGTGCGGCCGCGCCCTCGGCCATGTCGTCGGTGAGCCGGGAGATCCATGCGGCGCTCGGCGCCATGGCCTTCTCGGCCGCCGCGCCGAGCGCTACGGGGCGGTGGTGGCGGGCGACGGCGACGAGGCCGTCGAGGGTGAGCGGCCGGTCGCCGAGGACGAGGGGTGCGGTGGCCGTGGTGTCCGTGGTGGTCACAGGGTGGCTCCTTCCGGGACGGTGGCAGCGGCGGTGGCGGGGCGGGTGTCGTCCGGGTGTCCGGCGCGGTGCCGGGTGGCCGCGCTGACGACGGCGAGTACGAGAATGTTGGCGACCATGGCGACGACACCTACGTCGAGGTCCTGCACCGGCCGCGGCGCCCATGGCAGCAGGCTCGCACTGGTGGCATCGGTGAGCGTGGTCCAGCTGACGATGGCGACACCGGTGCACACACCGGCCCAGGCACCGGCGGTGGTGACCGGATTGCGCCGCCACATCGACGCGACGAGTACCGGGAAGAGCTGGACCACGAACCCGTACGCCATGATCAGCAGCATCGCGATGGCCTCGCCGCCGCGGAAGGTGAGCACGGCGGCGACGAGCGCGAGCACCGGTACCAGCAGGCGGCTGAGCCGTCCGACGGTCCGCTCGCTCGTGGCGGGGCGGGCCGTCTGGTAGATGTTCTTCGCGACCAGCATCGCGGCGGACTGCAGCAGCATGGCACCCGGGACGAGCGCGGCGAGCATGCCCGCGACCCCGACGAGGCCGACCAGCCACGGCGGCAGCGCGTCCTTGGCGAGTGACAGCAGCGCGAGGTCCCCGTCCTTGAGACCCGGCACCTTGAGCACGGCGGTGAACCCGATGACGAGGACCATGACCAGGACGATCTGGTACGCGGGTGTGATCACGGCATTGCGGCGCAGCGCCTTGGCACTACGGGCCGCCAGGATGCCGGGCATCATGTGCGGCCACGTACAGATGCCGAGGGCGAACAGCAGGCTGGTGGAGATGTACCACCACACGCTGTACCCGTGGTCGGGGAGTGTCAGGAAGTGCGGGTGGGCGGCGGACAGCGCGTGGAACATGTCGCCGAGCCCGCCGTAGTAGTGGATCGGCAGATAAAGACCGAGCCCCACGACGAGGACGAGCATCAACGTGTCCTTGATGATGGCGTTCCAAGCGGTGCCGCGCAGCCCGGACACCGTGACGTACACGGCGATGACGGCGACCCCGATCCACACGGCGGCGCCCTGCGAGATCCGCCCGTACGAGCACTCGTGGACGATGATGCCGAGCCCCTTGAGCTGCAGCACCAGATACGGCACGAGGGATACCACGCCGACGACGGCGGTGAGCACACCGAACCCCTTCGAGCGGTACTTGTGCGCGTACAGGTCCGGGGCGGTGAGCAGCTTGTGGCGGCGGGCGTACGCCCAGATCGGCGGGGCCAGCCAGTAGAAGACGACGTAGCAGATCGACGAGAACATGTAGATCATCGGCCCGCCCATCGAGTAGGCGCCGCCACTGCCACCGAGGAAGGTGTACGTGGTGAAGTTCTCGCCGGCGGCGAGGAGGAACACGAGCAGACTGCCGAGGCCGCGCCCGCCGACGGACCACTGTTCGAGGTCCATGGTGCGACCGCGCCGGGCGAGCAGCCCGAGGACGAGTACGAGGACGAATGCGCTGCCGAGGATGGCGAGGGCGGTATTCATCGGGCGACTCCTTCGGAGGCTGCCTCACCGGCGAACTCGCCGCGCTCGTCGGACGGTTCATCGGGTTCATCAGGTCCGTCGGGTTCGCGGTTCGCGGGGTCGAGGAAGTAGACGACCGTCATGACGACGGTGGTGAGCACCACCCACAGGGCGGCCCAGAACACCACCATCGGCAGGCCCAGGACGTAGGGCCGCTCGGTATTGACGACGATCAACGACCCGGCGACCGGGACGGCGCTGAGCAGATAGAGGATCCAGCGGCGTGACACGAAACGTGCTCCCTCCGGGCGGACGGGCCATGGGCAGGGCCCCGTCCGGAAGGCCTGGTCCTCAGGTCAACGGGCGGGCGCGCGGGGAATGCTTGCCCGGTGAACGGATCTTGGCAATGGCGGATTCTCACGGTGCAGGAACGTGTCGTTCTTCGGCGCGGTGGTCAACCTTGGTCGACCTTCGGCGTGGTGGCCGAGTTGGGTGCGGTGGCCAAGTTCGGTAGGAGCAGCCGGAAGGTGCAGCCGGTACCTGGGTGGTTGTCCAGTTCGAGACGTCCGCCGTGCGCGGCAGCGATGGCGGAGGCAATGGCCAGGCCGAGGCCGGAGCCCGGTTCGGGTGCGGCCTCGGGGTCCGGTTCCGTCGGTTCCGCCGGTTCGTCGCACGACACGGGCGGGGTGGCCCGGTAGAAGCGGTCGAAGACGTGGGGCGCCTCTGCGGGTTCGATGCCCGGGCCGCTGTCCGCGACCTCGACGACAGACACGGGTGTGCCGGGTGGCAGTGTCACCCCGCTGCCCGGCCCCTGCTCGGCCGGGGTGCGGGCGGCGCCCACGCGGACGCGGATGCCGGTGTCGGCGGGGGTGTGTACGCAGGCGTTGGATAGCAGGTTGCCCAGGACCTGGGCGAGTTGGTGGGGGTCACCGGGGGCCTCGACGATGTCGAGGTCGTGTTCGGGATCGGGGCCGTCGGGGTCGGGGTTGGGGTCAGGGGCGGAGCCGACACCGAAGTCGCCTGTGCGGCCGCCGAGGGGTTCCAGGGTGATGGCGCGGCGGGGGTGGCGGATCGCGGTGGTGGCGATGGCGTCGGCCGCCAGGGAGAGGAGGTCGACGGGTTCGCGGTGCGTAGTGGGCGGGTGGGTGTCGCCTCCGCCCTCACCGAGCTTGGCGAGGAGGAACAGGTCGTCGACGAGGCGGCTCATCCGGTCGGCGTTGTGGGCGATCAGGGTGTGTGCCTCGTGACGGCGCCGGTCCGCCATGTCGGGTGCGTCGAGGAGGAGTTCGGCGAATCCCTGGACGGCCGTGAGCGGGGTGCGCAGTTCGTGCCCCGCGTCCGCGAGGAAGCGGCGTAGCTGCTGTTCCGAGGCCTCCGTGCGGTGCAGCGCCGTGCGCAGTCGGTCGAGCATGGTGTTGAGGGCCAGGCCAAGGCGACCGACCTCGGTGTCCGGGTCCGTACCGGGGACGTTGAGTTCGAGGGCACCCTCGGTGATGTGCTGGGCGGTGTGCTCGACGCGGGTGAGCGGGCGAAGTCCCAGGCGGACGGCGCCGTTGCCGAGGACGACCACCCCGACCGCGACGGCGACACCGAGGCCGAGGCTGACCCACAGGAGTTTGGTGGTGGCGCCGTCCACGGTGTCCAGGGGCAGGGTGACGACGGCGCGCATGTGGTCGGGCCCGGAGTAGGAGATCGCCCGCCAGTCGGACCCCGCGCCGCCCTCGGCCGGGACCGTGCTCGGCTGCCGCGCGGCCAGGTGCAAGTCGGCGGCGCGCTGCGGGAGTTGTGGGCCCGGCGCGTCGCTGCTGCCCAGGGAGTCGCCGAGCAGCCGGCCGTTCTCGTCGTAGAAGTGGACGCGGTAGTCGGAGGGCAGCGTGTTGTCGGACCTCGGCGGTCCTCGCAGTGTGCCGTCGGTCTTGATGTCTTCGTAGACCCGGCCCGGGGGACGGAAGTGGAAGAGCTGGTTGTCCACCTGGTCGGTGAGCCAGCCGCGCAGCACGGTCAGGGCGGCCAGCTGGCACAACAGGACGGCGCTGGTGGCCAGCAGGCCCGCGATCAGCACGAGGCGGCTGCGCAGGGAACGCGGCAATCGGAGCCGTAGCCGCAGCCGTTTACGCAGGCGTCGTAGGCGCGGGCGCGTCACCGTGTCACCGTGTCGGACTCGCCACGCGGCAGCCGCAGGCAGTAGCCGACGCCGCGCACGGTGTGCACCAGCGCGGGACCGTCCTGGTCGATCTTGCGGCGCAGGTTCTTGACGTAGGTGTCGACGATCCGGGTGTCACCGGAGAAGTCGTAGCGCCACACCTGCTGGAGGATCTCGGCCTTCTCCATGACGCGTTCGGGATGGGACAACAGGCAGGCCAGGAGCCGGAATTCGGTGGGTGACAGTTTCAGCAGGCGGCCCGCGCGACGCACTTCGTGGGTGTCCTCGTCCAGGGTGAGGTCGGCGTACCGCAAGGGTGGCCGGGCACCGGTGGCGGAGGCGGAGATACCTGTGCGGCGCAGGATGGCGCGGATGCGCAGCAGCACCTCCTGGACGTGGAACGGCTTGGTGACATAGTCGTCGCCGCCCGAGCTCAGGCCGATGATGCGGTCCTCGACCCCGGTCCGTGCGGTGAGGAACAGCACGGGTGTGTAGACGCCCTGGGCGCGCAGGGCTCGGGTGACCTCGAAGCCGTCGGTGTCGGGCAGCATCACGTCGAGGACGATCAGATCGGGCCGGCGGCTGCCCGCCTCGAACATGGCCTCCTGCCCGCCGGCCGCGCTCGCCACGGCGTAGCCGGCCGCGCTGAGCGCGGAGGTGAGCAGGGTACGGATGCTGGCGTCGTCCTCCACGACCAGGACGGTGTGTGCGGCGCTGGATGTGCGCGCGGGTGGCTGCTGCTGGATGTTCATGCTCCGACACCTCGGGATACGGACAGGCGGAGCCGCCGGGGCGGGTCCTGGTCGTGCGGCGCGATGCTAGGCAGGGTTCCTGTGCGTGACGAGCACAAATAGGGACGTGGCCGACCATCTCCGGCACCCCGGGCCGCTTGCTCCGCGCAGCGACGGCCCGGGATGCCGGAGACCTTCTCAGCCGATCAGCCGGTCACCTTCTTGTCCTTGGCCAGCGCCGCGCGCCGGTCGGTGACGGTCTTCTGGAGCTTGGTGACGGCGGTGTCGAACTCCTTGGAGTCGGCGCCCGCCTTGCGGGCCTGGCCCGCGATCTCCTGGAGGGTCTTCGTCGCCGTACCCGAGCCGTAGAACTTCTGGTACAGCTCGCTATACGTCTTCTGGTAGACACCGTCGAACGCGTCGGAGTCGAGGAACTTGGACTTCAGGACGTGCTGCATGCGCCCGCCCATGCCACCCATTCCACCCTTGGCGTCCGCGTCCGCGCCCCCGACACCTTGCTTTCCTTGCGCTGCGCCGCCGGGCGCACCCCCAGGCATGCCGCCGCCCATGCCGACCGAGTCGTCGGGACCGGTGGTGGCGTCGCCGCTGAAGGTGAGGTTGTAGTCCCAGCCCAGGACGGAGAACTTCTTGGTGTCCAGGTCGTACGAGAGCAGGTAGTTCTTGCCCGGGCCCGCCATGTCGTCGAAGTTCAGCAGCAGGTTCTGCGAGGAGACGTACTTGGCGAACGAGTCGACGTCGACGTAAGTGTCGAGGTCGCGCGCGAACTCCTTGTCCGAGGCCTTGCCGGCCCACTTGATCAGCTTCATGACCGGTTCGAGGTCCTGGCTGCCCTTCTTGTTGAGCTGCTTGAAGGACGTCTCGTAGTCGCTGGGGTCGTCGCCCTTGTACTCGAAGCTGCCGCTCGCCCGGGCCTTGTAGAGCACGGCGTTGCCGCCGGACACGTCGTCGGCGTAGTCGGTGTCGGGGGCCTCGACCATGAGGCGGGCGGCGGTTGGCCGGTTGTTCACCTTCAGCTTGGTGAAGGCGTACCGCTCGGCCTTCTGCCCGCTCTCGTCGGTCAGGGACAGCGACAGTGCCTCGTTGGCCGGGACCTGGCCGTTGCTGCCGGGGCGCAGCGAAATCTCCCGCTCGCCCTGGTAGGCGCGGCCCTCGACGTACTCGTCGACCTTGACGAGCCAGGGCAGTTCCTCGGGCTTCTTGGCGGACAGATTGAACTGCATCATGCCGCCCATTCCGCCCTTGCCTCCGGCCTTCTGACCTTGGCCGCCGGCCGGAGCTGCCTGCCCGCCCTGGGGCATGTTCCGGCCGCCACCGGGCATGCCCTTGGCGCCGCGCAGGGACGACAGGGTGGAGTTCCCCTTCAGACGGATCCCGACATCGTTGAGGTAGACACCGTCGATCGTGAGGTCGGCCTCGATGTAGTCCTTGGTGCCGTCGTCCTTGAACTCCTTCATCATCTTGTCGAAGTCGGTCTGCTGGTACGCGAGTTGGATCGAGTGCGACACCGAGGTGTCGTACAGGTCCACCGTCCCCTGGACGTTGTCGGTGATGGCGTCCGCCTCGACGCGCGAGGACGAGGTCACGTACGGGGAGATCCGCGCGTCACCCAGGAAACAGACCATCGCGGCGAGCCCGACACCCAGCGCCGTGGCCGGCTTCCAGTGGTGGCGCAGGCGCACGGGCAGCCGGTCCCGCAGCCGCCGCCCCGCCTTGGCGGAGGGCATCACAGGTCCGTCGTGTCGTAACCGGTCAGCACGGTGACCCGCTGGCCGGAGGTGCGTTCCTGCAGCGCGCCGACCAGGTCGCTGGGCTCGGCGCCCTTCTTCAGGCGCACGGTGTAGAAGATCTCGTTCAGCGCGCCGCCGCGGATGGTCTCGGTGCTGACCAGTTCGAACTCGCTGGTGTACTTGATGAGCACGTCACGCAGCTGCGGGGTGTAGTCCTCGCCGGCCGGGACCTGAACCTTGACGACCTGGCGCTGCACGTTGAGGGCGAACCAGTTGAACTTGTGCATCACGAGGATGACGGCGCAGATCACGACGGCGCCGACCGCGGCCAGCGTGTAGAAGCGGGCACCGCAGGCCATGCCGATGGCCATGGCCAGGAAGATGAAGCCGACGTCCCTGGTCTCCTTGACCGCGTTGCGGAAGCGGACCACGGACAGGGCGCCGACCAGCGAGAAGGCCCGCGCCAGGTTCGAGCCGACGACCAGCATGATGAGCGCGACGATCATGCCGACGATGACCAGCGTCTGCACGTACGACTGGCTGTAGGACACGTTCCGGTGCGTGTACCGGTACGTGTAGCCGATCACCGTGGACAGGATGAACGACAGCGCCATCGCCGCCACGACATCGGCCACGCTGAACGTGCCGCTGAGTTCCTGCAGATCGAAATTCACTGTGCTCCTACCTTCAACGACGCATCGTGCTGCGCCGGCCGCTGCTCGAGCGGCAGTTCTTCAGAGGGGGTTGGAGGCGGGCAGTCCGCCTCGTTGACGTGGAAGACCGAGCGCGGGGCGAGCCCGAACGCCTCGATGGACTGCACGTACTTGGAGATCCGTACGAGGTTGAGGTTGCGCCGCGCGGCCAGGTCGGTGATCCAGGTCGGTGTGCGCTCGTTCACCTTGATCTCCATGACCGACAGGTGCGGCGGGATCGTGAACCGGTTCTCGGGCGTGGGGGTGCCGAAGTGGAAGTCCCGGTCCCGGCCGCGGATGCGCCGGTCGAAGGTGACACGGAGGCCGGTGTCCGCCTCCCGCCCGACCAGCGCCTCGCGCTGGTAGCCGGTGATGGCGGTGGGCCGCAGGTTCGCCTCGACGACGAGGGCGAGGACCTCCTGGATGAAGGCGCTCTCCTTCGGCGAGTGCTCCGGCATCTCACGGTCGTCGCACAACTGCCGTGCCACGCCGTAGGGGAGCATGATGCGCCGCTTCTGCGTGACCCGGTTGACGCGCTGCTTGATCTCCACGCAGACCATCGAGTCGTCGGTGACACCGTCGAGGTTCCCGTAGTGCCGGATGCGCAGCTTGCGCCGGAACTTGAGTCCCTCGATCTTCTCCCAGTAGAACCGGAGTTGAGGGCTGTCGTAGTACAGGCTCCAGACCCCGTACCCGCCGACCGGGCTGTGCGGATCGGTGTCCATCCGCTCGGCCAACTCGTCGCGGATCTCGGCCGCTTGGTCGACGGGGACCAGGTACTTCAGCTCGAACCGGTTGAACGCGTGCAGCCGACTGGCCACATGCAGTGGCTCCTCGCTCTCCTGCTCGCCGGCTGCCTTCGACAGGAACACCATGCGCCTCCTTGCTCATACGTTGCGGACCGACCGGCCAGGCACACGCAACCAACGGCACATGAGGGGCCCATGAGAATCTCGGGTGTATTTCAGGAGTCTTCCGGGCTACGGCAACATGAACGGGAGACCGCCCGGAAGCCGTGACAGGCTGGCGCCATGCGCAGGATCTTGGGTTACGCAACGGCGCTGCCGGTCTCCGTCCTGCTCCTTGCAGGAGCGGGAGCAGGGGCAGGTGTGGGCGCGGGCGCGGCGTCCGCCTCGGTCCCGGGTGACGACGGATTCACCATCAAGGACCCGCGGATCACCGAGTCGAGCGGCCTCGCGGCCTCCCGGGCACACCCGGGCATCTACTGGACGCACAACGACGGCGACGACGGCACGTACCTGTACGCGGTCGACGGCAGGACCGGCGAGACGGTCGCCAGGATCACGTACACCGGCGTCGGCAAGCCGCACGACGTCGAGGCCGTCTCGGTCGGCGCGGACGGCCACCTCTACGTCGGCGCCACCGGCGACAACGACGAGGACGAGGACCACGTCTGGATCTACCGCCTCAAGGAGCCGTCGGACCTCTCCGACCGGACGGTGGCGGCCACCGAGTACCACGTGGCGTACGAGGACGGGGCGCACAACGCCGAGTCACTCGCCGTGCACCCGGGGACCGGGCGCATCTACGTGATCACGAAGGACAAGGACGGCGGCGCGCTGTACGAGGCGCCCGAAGAGCCGAGCCCCGACGGCGACAACACCCTCGGCAAGGTCGCCGACATCGACCTGTGGGTGACGGACGCGGCCTTCTCCCCCGACGGCACCCGGCTGGCCGTCCGCGGCGACGACGGCATCATGTACACCTGGAAGAACGGGAAGCCGTCCCACCCGCGGTCCCTGGACGTGCCGAAGCAGAAACAGGGCGAGGCGATCACGTTCACGACGGACGGCAGGACACTGCTGTACGGGAGCGAGGGCAGGAACAGTGGCGTGGTGGCACGGCCGGCGAAGGCGGGCGCGGCGATCGTCGATGAGGCCGACGGCCTCAGCGGGATGCGGGTCACCGGCGTCGTGATCGGTGTCGCCGCCGTCGTGGCCCTGCTGTTCGGGGGCGGCCGCATGGTGTGCCTGCGCAAGAGGTCCAACGGCCGCCGGGGCAGCGCACTTTGACGCGCCGTCGGGATCGAGCGGGGCCCGGCGCGGCATTACTCCGCGCCGGGCCCCGGCCTTCTTCCAATCGTCCTGGACGGCTACTTCACGGCCGCCGCCCGGACGAGCTCCTGCGACACCGAGCCGCCCTTGTCGTCCTTCGCCGTCGCCCGCAGCGACAGTGAGGTGGCGTCGCGCGGCACGTTCAGCGTGCCCTTCCAGGAAGCGCCGCTGCCGGTGAGTGAAACGGACTTCCACGTCTTGCCGTCGTCGTACGACACCTTCAGGGTGCCGCCGCCGATGGTGCCCGTGCCGGCCGCGTCCTTGACGTATTCGGCGGACAGGCCGATGGGCAGGCGCTTGCCCGAACGGACCTTTCCGGCAAGGTCCGTGTCGATGTCGTAGTTGAGGTTGATCAGCGGCAGGAACGTGTACGCGTCGTCCGGCGTGGTGCCCGAGCGGAACGTCCACTCGCTGTGCGAGGTGCTGCGGATGCCCCACACGGCCGGGTCGAGTTCCGTGTCGGTGACCAGCTTGAACGGCTGCTCGGAACCGTCGGTGACACTGAACTGGGCGGTGCTGCCCGTGCGTCGGCCCGCGCTCTCACCGTTCACGAAGGCCTCGGTGGACTGCGTCATGCCGGCTTCCGGGCTGTACGGGTCGCCGAAGCCGGTGTGGTCAGGGCCCGAGTCGCCCCAGCCGGGGATATTGAAGCGCAGCATGTCACCGTTCCGCTGCTGGCCCCAACCGAGACCGCTGCCACCGTAGGGGTGCCAGACGGGCTTGAACCAGTTCAACTCGGTGTGCCTGCCCGGCCGGTAGGACACCAGGCCGCTGCGCTCCTCCAGGGGACCGAGGTTCACGGACTCGTGCCACTTCTGGCCCGGCTCGACCGACACGTAGTCGGTGCGGTGCCCCGGGAAGTCGTACCGCTCCTGGAACCCGCCCGCGACCGCGAAGGACGGGTCGACCGAGTGGCGGAACTCGCTGCCCGCGGTCTTCTTCGCACCGTAGAAGGTGGTGTCGACGGTGGCGAGGTCCTTGGAATCCGGCGCGAAGAGCAGGCTCCGGTCCGGGATCGCGCCCTTGTAGCCCTTCGACAGGTCATAGGAGTACGTGGGGTTGGCGATGCCCGTCATCCTGATGCGCTCACCGTGCTTCTGCTTGGTGAGCAGCCGCGCGAAGTCGGCGTTGGTGACACTCGCGATCTGCAGCGGCCGGTCCGTGTTGTCGTCGTTGTAGAAGAGGGTGTTCAGCCGGCCGGGGTTGTCGTCCGTGAGGAACAGCGCCTTGGCGCCCGCGTCCTGGGCGGCCTGCGCGATCTGCGCCGGGGTGCGGGTGCCGTCGATGTGCACGAGGACGCCCTTGCCGGTCACGTTCTTGCCCGTGTAGTCCGCGGGGGCACCGGCACCCGCGTTCACCAGCGCGAGCCTGCTGTCACCCTCGACGAGCGTGGAGCCGGGCTGCTCCCACACCTCGTCGACGCCGTCAACGGTGACGCGCGGCTGGGCCTCGCGCCAGGTGGTGCGGTACGCGTAACTGCCGTCGCTCACAGGGCGGGTGGGCAGTGCGTACAGCGTGTCGTACTTGATGGGCAGCAGCACCATGCCGAACACGTCGGTGCCGCCCGCCTTGCGGTCGTACTGCACGAGTGTCTGGTGCGGGTCGGTGTCCTTCGAGACACGTGTGTCGACCTCACGCAGCTTGGTGCCGTCGAGCGTGATCTCGCGGTCCCCGTCGACCTTCACCTCGGGGTCGGACAGATAGGCCGCGCCGAGGGAGTCCTTGCCGTGGGCTCCGCGGACGTCAAGGAACGAGTCCAGGTAGTACGTCCCCGGCTGGAGCCGCAGCTTGACCGTGCCGGACTCGTCGACCGTGGCCGGTTGCGGCAGTGTGCCCTTGGCGAGCCGCTGGTACATGAGGTCGGCCGCGGCCGGCTTGCCGTCCCGGTCCTTCACGTGGACGGTGAGCGTGTACCGCTCCTCTTCCTTGACCAGCCCGAATGCGGTGTGCGCGACGGCCACGCCACCCGAACTAGCCACGATCCGACCGCTGTTGGTGCCGACGGCGGCCTTCGAGCCGTCGCCGGTGACGGTGGTGGAGGCGGTGCCACGCGCGGGCACGGTCAGCTTTGAGTCGGCGAGCGTCGCAACGCCGTCGGGAGCCCCTTGCACCGCGAGCTCCAACTCCACAGCACCGTCTGAGGAGTTGGAGTACGTGAGGGTCTTGGTGACCGGCTTGTTGCTGTCGTACGGCCAGCGGTAGGAGCCGAGGTCGGCGCTGCCCGTCGCGGTGACCTTCGCGGCGATCGCGTCGGGGACGGAGACCCGGCCGGAGCCGATGGCGTACGCGGAGTCGGAGAGCTGCTTCGACGACGACATCAGCGCGTTCTTGAGCTGCGCGGCCGTCCAGTCGGGGTGGGCCTGCGCGAGGAGGGCGGCGACACCGGCGACGTGCGGTGTCGCCATCGACGTACCGCTCATGGTGGTGTAGCTGCCGGAGCCGTCCACCAGCGAGGAGCGGGCCGCGAGGATGTCCACGCCGGGGGCCGAGAGGTCGGGCTTGAGGGCGTCGTCGCCGAGGCGCGGGCCCTGGCTGGAGAACGCGGCCCGCTCGTCGTCCGAGTCGACCGCGCCGACGGTGAGCGCAGAGTCGGCGGCGCCGGGCGAGCCGATGGTGCCGGGGCTGTAGGCGTTGCCCGCGGCGATGACGAAGAGCGTGCCGGTGTCGGCGGTGAGGGAGTTGACGGCCTGGGCCATCGGGTCGGTGCCGTCGCTGCCGGTGTCGGAGCCGAGGCTCATGGAGACGACCTTGGCCTTGATGTCCTTGGCGGCCCACTCCATACCGGCGATGATCTCGGACTCGGTGCCGTAGCCCTCGTCGCTGAGCACCTTGCCGACGGCGAGCGTGGCATCGGGCGCGACGCCCTTCTCCTTGCCGTCGGACGCGGCGCCGGATCCACCGACGGTCGACGTGACGTGCGTGCCATGCCCCGCCCGGTCGGCGACCTCCTGCCCCTCGATGAAGGACTTCGACTCGCTCACGCGGGAGGCGAGGTCGGGGTGCGTGGTGTCGTACCCGGTGTCCAGGACGGCCACCTTCACACCCTTGCCGGTGAGCCCCGCCTCCCACGCCTTCGGGGTGCCGATCTGGGCGTTGGACTCCTCCATGTCGCCCTCGACGCGGCCGTCGAGCCACACCTTGCCGATGCCGTCGGTGTAACTTCCCTTGCTGGTCAGGTCGTTCCAGAAGGTGCGCCCCTTGTCGGCGTCGAGGGCCGCGCCGCCGATGCTGCCGAGTTTGCGGGTGCGGTCGGCGCCCTTGGGCGTGGCGGCGGTGCTGCGCGCGCTCTTGCCTCCGTAGGTGACGATCAGCGGGGTGGCGTCGGCCTTGGTGTCCGCGAGGCCCTGCTCGATGAGCCCGCTCACGTCGAACAGCCGGGTGTCGAGCTTCCCCGAGGCGAGGTAGGGGGCGGCCTCGTCCGGCACGACACGTACCTTGCCGTCGGTGACCTGCGTACGGACGAGGCCGGTGGCTCCCTGGGGCCTCTTGACATCGACGGTCCGCTGCCCGCCGCCGATGTCCGTCACGGTCACCTTGTCCCCGGTCACCAGCGTCACGGTGTGAGCGGCGCGGGCGGCCTTCGTGGACTGGGGTCTCACGTGGTCCGGCGCGGCGTGCGCACCGCCGGCGGGCAGCAGCGCGAACGCCAACCCGGCCGACAGCAGGGCCGCGCCGCGTCGCGCGGTACCTCTTGCCATAGTTGCCTCTTCTCCTGGAACCATCGGGTGCGGGGGTGCGCTCCGAGAGCTGGGAAGAGTGTCAACTACTGTGCGTCGTGCGGTACTTGCTTTACGGTGGCGGGTTGGCGCCACGGCGCCTATCCGCCACTCGGCTCACCGTGTCCGTTCAGGCCGTTCAGTTCTGCTTGACCGGCGGGCAGTAGCCCGTCTCCTCGCCGATGGAGTTGATCTCCGCGTTGGGGCGCGAGTCACCGGCATAGTTGATCTGGTCCGTGCACTTCGTGTCGGGGTCCTTCGGCGTACCCGACGGCTTGTCGGACTTCTGGGGCTCGGGGCACGTACCCGTGTCCGCGCCGATGGAGTTGATCTCGGCGTTGGAGCGCGGGTCACCCGCGTAGTTGATCTGGTCCGTGCACTTCGCGTCGGACTTGGCGGCGGGAGCCCCCGACGACTGGCCCTGCGTCGCATCGGGCTGCGGGGTGCTCGCGGTCTCCGCCGAACTGCTCGCGGAGGAAGACGCGCTGGAAGACGCACTGGAAGACGCACTGGAAGACGCACTGGAGGAGGAGTTGTCGGCGCCGTTGCTGCCGTTGCAGGCCGTCAGCGACAGTCCGAGGGCCACTGCGGTCAGCGTCAGTGCCGAGATCTTCCGAGTGCGCATTCTTGTGTCCTCCGCGTGGGGCCGTCGCTCCTGGAGAGCGACGGGCGATTGAACGGGGCGGGTGTTCCCCCGTGTTGCTTTCTATCCCCTCAGACAGCGGTGCGGTTGCCCCAGTTGCTTCATGATCGTGTTCAGGACACGTTCGTGACATGACAGTCGTCACTTGGTGAACTCCGCTCCCGGGTCACCGGCCTCCGGCTGGCTTCCGCCGCAGGGCTAGCCTTGTTCCTCGCCCCCCCCTGGACGGGGAGGTCGACATGGCGCAGGTCACAGGAACTCCACCGGGACCGCGGAGAGACAGTCGGTGTGAGGGACTCAGAAAACGATCTGCGCAGACGCGTACGGGCCGGTGAGCGCGACGCGTTCGCCGAGATGTACGAGCAGTGGGCCGCCGCCGTGCACCAGCACGCGCTGTGGCTCACCGGCGACCGGACGAGCGCCGAGGACATCATGTCGGAGACGTTCCTGACCGCCTGGCGGGTACGGGAACGGCTGCACGAGGAGGGGGGATCACTGCGCCCCTGGCTCCTGGGCATCGCCACCCACAAGGCGGAGAACGCCCGTCGGGGCCTGCGCCGCCGCGTCGCGTTCCTGGCCCGGCAGCGGCGGACACCCGTGGTCGAGGACTTCGCTCCCGAGGTCGCGGGGCGCGTCGACGATGCCCGGCGCCTGGCCGCCGTACACGTCGCACTCGACCGACTCCGGCGCCCGGAGCGGGAAGTGCTCACGCTGTGCGTGTGGTCCGGCCTCGACTACAAGCAGGCCGCGGAGGCGCTCGACATCCCCGTCGGCACCGTGCGCTCCCGGCTTTCGCGGGCCCGCGCCAAGCTCGCCCGGTTCACGGACGAGGCGCAGGAAAATCCGGAACCGCGCGCGGACCGCGGAGAGATGAAGGGTGAAGCCGCACTCGCGGCCCTGCCCGTGCGGGAGGAGACGGCATGACCCCCAACAAGGACGTACGAGCGGACCGACGCACAGACGTCGGCACACGCGCCGACACACGCGCAGACGCACGCGCCGACGCCGACGTCGCGGAGATCGCCCGGCTGCTGCCGGCCCCGGACCGTCGCCCCCTCCCCCACACGCAGCACCTTCACCACAAGGAACAGCTGATGCAGCACATCGACCGCGACCGCACCGACAGCCCCGCGCGACCTGCCCGTCCGGCCTTCTCCGCCCGACGCCTGCTGCGCCCGGCGATCCTGGTACCGGTGACGGCGCTCGCCCTCGCCGGCATCCTCACCACGAGCGTCGTCCTCACCACGGGCGACGACACCGCGACGACCACCACGGCGAGCAGGGACGTACGCCCCGCGGCCGCGCTCCTCGACCAGATCTCCGACGCCGCGGGGAAGAACGAGGAACTCACCGTCCGCGACGACCAGTTCGCCTACACCCGACAGAAGGACCAGGGTGCGGACCTGACCAGTGGCAAGGCGGTGATGGAGCCGCTGAAGGAGTCCGAGAGCTGGGTCGCCCAGGACCCCGGGCCGCTGCGCAAGCTCGGGATCGTCAAGGAGGACGGCGAGACCCTGCCCATCAATGCCCAACTGGGCGACACCGAGGGCACTCCGGAAGGCTTCGGCCGCCCCACCTACCACTGGCTGGCGTCCCTGCCCACCGACCCCGACAAGCTGCTGCACTTCCTGTACGCCAAGACACCCGAGTCCGACGACCAGGAACGCGACCAGGCGGTGTTCGAACGCATCGGAGGCCTTCTCGGCGGGGTGACTCCACCGAAGGCCGCCGCCGCTCTCTACCGGGCCGCCGCCAAGATCCCCGGCGTCACCAAGGCCCCCGCCGCCCACGACGCCATCGGCCGGCACGGCGTCGGCATCGCCCGCGAGGACACCACGTTCCACACCCGCACCGAGTGGGTCTTCGACCGCCAGGACCTCACGTTCCTGGGCTCTCGCAGCTACCTCGTCAAGGACACCCAGTACGGGAAGAAGGGCACGCTCATGTCGAGCGAGGCCATCCTGGACTTCGCGGTCGTCGACAAGGCGGGACAGGAGCCGTCCAGGGCGCGGGAGAGCTGAGAAACCTGCCCCGGGACGGCACGGGACCGGCAGATCAGCAATGATCAGTTCGCCGGTCCCGGCCCCTGATCAGGCCCTCCGAGTGCGACGAGCACCATCCCCACCATGTCCCGGTCGAACATGTTCTCGCGCAGGTCGTCCGGCACAGGGGTGTCGTTCACGAAGAACGTCGGAGTTCCGGGCGCCCCGACGGACTCGTACGCCCGCTGTGACGCGCCCACGAAGGCACGGTATTTCATGGTGCGCACCGCGGTGTCGAATTCCTTGCCGCGCAGGCCTTTCACCTGAGAGGCCATACGCAGCAGAAAGGCATCGGTATACCCATCGACGGCTTCCTGCGGCTGATGGGCGAACAGGACGTCGTGGAATTCGATGAACTTCCCCCGGTCGAAGGCGGCCCGCAAGGCATTGGCCGCACGCTTGGCCCCGGACCCGCCAAGCCGGTCGTCGAGAAACGAAGCCAGCGTGTAGTCGACCCTGACGTCGCCCGAGAGAGCCAGCCGACGTACCGCCGCCGCACCGTCCGCCTCGTACTCGCCGCACACCGGGCAACGCATGTCCTCGTACACGTGAATGACCTTCGGCGCGGTGGATGACCCCACTTGGAAGGTCGTGCCGTCCTCGGACAGCCTTTCGGGCAGGTGAGTCACGTGGGCGTACTCCAATGAATCCGCCGGCCCTTCGCTGTCCGCTTGGGCCGCCCGCCCACATCCGGATAGCAGTAAACCCACCAAGGTGATACTCACTGTGGACGCGACAGCACGACTCAACCCTGCACGCATGAATGTTCCCCTCCCCGGAAGCAAGCAGACCTTATGCCATGGGCTTCTCGTCCAGGGCCGTGTCATGAAAACCGGATCGCGCCGAAGCGCGCCGCCAACACCCCTGGACGGTAGATGGGTTGACGTTTCCCGGTACCGTCCCCCTGTGACCTCACTCGACCCCGCCACACTCGCCGCGCTCCAGCGCGCCCGCTACGTCAGCCTCACCACATACCGCAAGGACGGCACACCGAGAGCCACCGCGGTCTGGCACGCCATGGACGGTGACCGGCTCTACGTGCGCAGCGCGGCCGACGCCTGGAAGGTCAAGCGGCTGCGCCGCGACTCCCGGGCCGAGGTCGCCGTCTGCGACGTCCGCGGCCGCGTCGCCCCGGACGCCGTACGGGCCACGGGAACCGGTCGGGTGCTGGACGAGGCGGAGACGAAGAAGGCGGGTGCTCTGCTGCGCCAGAAGTACGTGATGGCGCGCATCGGCGACTGGTACTCCGCCATCTCGGGACGGCACCGCAGGCATCCCGTCATCGGGCTCGAGGTCACCTTCTAGCCGGGACCGGTCGGCGGGCCCCGCCGTCTGTGGCCCGTCGCCCGCCGACCGCCGCCGTTCGTCGGCTAGTCCTTCAGCACCTCGCGCAGCCGCTCGGCGAACTCCTTGGGCTGTTCGATGAAGCCGCCGTGGTCGCCGGGGAATTCGACCGGAGCGGTTTCGATGCGTTCGGCCAGTGCCCTGGAGGTACGGGCCGTGATCAGGCCCGCCGAGCCGGCGCCGATACCGACCACGACGCGGGTCGGAGGGGCCGTCAGCGCAGCGATGTCGGGTACGTGGCGGATGGTGTCCCGCAGTTCGTGGCCGAAGAAGTGGGCGCTGTTGGCGAGGTCCTGGTCCGAGGGCTCCCCGGGCGGCGGCGTGAGGGCGGCGTCCTCGCCGTCGCCGACGTCGAACCCGGCGTTGGCCATGAACTTCATCCACGCCGCGCCCACCCCCTCCCGGTGGAAGGTCTCGACGATGTCGTCCGCCTCCGCGAGCTGCTCCGTGGCGTCGGGGAGCAGCTCCAGCAGCGGGGGCTCGTGCGCGACGAGCGTGCGCACCCGCCCGGGGTGCCGTGCGACGAGGGCGAGCCCGGTGACCGCCCCGCCACTGCTGCCGAACACGTCGGCGGAATCCGCGCCGAGGGCGTCCAGGAGCGCGGCGACGTCGTCCGCCCGCAGTTCGGGGGTGGAGTCCTGCTCGGGGTCGTCGAGGGGGCTGCCGGAGATGCCCCGCGGGTCGTGGGTGACGACCGTGTGGTCGCTCGCGAGCGCGTCGGCCAGCGGCCCGAACGCCTCCGCATCCATCGGCGACCCCATGACCAGCAACAGCGGTCCTGAGCCGCGGACTTCGTAGTGCAGCCGGGCACCGGCGACGTCGAGGGTGTGGGTGGTGGTCACGGGTCGTCCTTCCCTGGGCGGTCGTCCCGCGATCGCGGTGACGTAGGGAGGACTCCGCCCGGGAGGAAACCTCATCGCCTCAGCGGGCAACCTCAGACCAAGAGGACGAGCTTTCCGCGTACCTGGCCGGATTCCCCGACCCGATGCGCCTCGGCGACGTCGGCCAAGGGGAAGGTCCGGCCGACGGGGAGCGTGAACCGGCCCGCGGCGATCAGCTCGGCCACCTGACCCAGCGCGTAGACGGCGCGGCCGGTGTCTCCGCGGCTGAAGCGCACACCGTGCCGCTGCGCCCCCTCGAAGTCGGCGACGGTGATGACATGGTCCGCACCGCCGGCGAGGTCGATCAGCTCGGGCAGGATCCCGCTGCCGGCGACGTCCAGCGCCAGGTCGACCCCGTTCGGCGCGAGGGCCAGGACCCGGTCGGTCATGCCGTCGCCGTACGCGACGGGTTCCGCGCCGAGTTCGCGGAGGCGGTCATGGGTGGCCGGGCTGCCGGTGCCGATCACCCGCGCACCGCGGGCGACGGCGAGTTGGACGGCGGCGCTGCCGACGGTGCCCGACGCCCCGCTGATGAGAACCGTGCCACCGCTGCGGACGCCGAGCTGGTCGAGGGCTCTCGCCGCGGTCTCTACCGAGGAGGGCAGGGCCGCGGCGCCGGCGAAGTCCAGCGACGCGGGGATGGCCGCCCATGCGGACAACACGGCCCGCTCCGCCTGCGCGGCGCCGTCACCGCCGAACCCGAACACCCGGTCCCCGACGGCGACTTCCTCGACCCCGTCCCCGATTTCGTCGACGACCCCCGCGGCTTCGTAGCCCATCGTCTGGGGCAACTCCTGGTCCATCAGCCCCTGTCGCTTCTTCCAGTCGCTGGCGTTCACACCGGCGGCGCGCACCGCGATCCGGATCTCCCCGGCTCCCGGATGCGGATCGGGGAGCTCGACGATCTCGAGCACCTCGGGACCGCCGAACCGACTGAACTGCGCTGCCTTCATGGGGTGTTCCGTTCCTGAACGTTGCGGGCGAGCCAAGGGCTGAGCGCACTGGGCAGGATCAGCTCTTTGTAGGTGTCGTCACCGGGCAGCGGCACGATCAGCCACAGGGCGGGAGGGAACCGCCTTCGCTTTACGTGGGCCAGGCCTCCGTAGACGGACCGCAGGAACGCCGGGACGGCGTCTCGGGGGATGTCGTCGAAGTCGACGTTCTCGACCGTGATTTTCGCGTCGCCGTCCGGGAAGATCCGGACGGACACCGCGGGAGAGCCGCCGAGGTCGATGTGTGCCTCGTGCGGCAGCGTGCCGTCCGGGTCGAGGACGGTGAAGACCCCGGCCGAGGTCCGGCGGGACGTCTGGTCGGCGCCGATGTCGTCGGTGACGGACACCTCGAGGTGGTACTCCCGAGCAACCTCACGAACCGCCACCACAGCGGCCTCGGTACTCGCCAGATGCGGATGTCTCATGGCCCCGATCATGCCTCATGGGTGCCAGTGGCTAGTCGGGCGACGACTCGTCGGCGAGCTGGTTGTTGCGGTCGATCTCCGGCATGTGTGTCTCGGCCCAGACCCGCAGCGCGGAGAGCGGCCCTTCGAGGGACAGGCCGAGCTCGGTGAGCCGGTAGTGGACTGCGGGCGGGACGGTGGGTTCCACGCGACGCGCGACCAGGCCGTCGCGGGCCAGGTTCTGCAGGGTGACGGAGAGCATCTTCTGCGAGATGCCGGGGGCGAGGCGCCGCAGTTCAGCGAAGCGGATCTCGCCCGGAGCCCGCTCGGCCAGCACCTTGACCACCATCGACGTCCACTTGGTGCCGATGCGGTCGAGCAACCGGCGGGTCGGGCAGAGCGGATCCAGCAGGTCACCGCGCTCACCACGCTCACCGCGTCGCTGCTCACGTCCGCCGGATCTCGACGTGGTCACCTGGGGCTCACCACCTGAAGGGAAAGTGCCGTCTTGGGCGGATCAGGCTAGTTCCTTACCGTGAGGTTGTCACTATTCCTCACCGCCTCTCCCTCATCCACGCCTCCCTCACCGCCCTTGGAGTCCCTCCGTGCCCGAGCTCCGACGCATCTCCGTCAACGGTGTCGAACTCAACGTCGCCCTTGCCGGTTCGGGACCCGCCGTCCTGCTGCTGCACGGCTTCCCGCACACCTGGGAGCTGTGGACGGACGTCATGGCCGATCTGTCCGACCGTTACCGCGTCATCGCCCCGGACCTGCGCGGGTTCGGCGCGAGCAGCAGGGCCGAATCCGGGTACGACGCAGGCACCCTGGCCGAGGACGCCGCCGCGCTTCTCGGTGCGCTCGGTGTGTCCTCGGCCGCGGTGGTGGGCATCGACGCCGGTACCCCGCCGGCCTTCCTCCTCGCCCTGCGCCGCCCCGACCTCGTCCGCCGCCTGGTCGTCATGGAGTCACTGCTGGGCGGACTGCCCGGCGCCGAGGAGTTCCTCGCCGGCGGTCCGCCGTGGTGGTTCGGCTTCCACTCCGCCGCGCCCGGACTGGCCGAGACCGTGCTGGAGGGCCACGAAGCCGAGTACGTCGACTGGTTCCTCCACGCCGGCACGGGTGGCGACGGCGTGCGCCCCGCCGTCCGGGACGCCTTCGTCCGCGCATACACCGGCCGTCAGGCGTTGACCTGCGCGTTCTCGTACTACCGGGCCATGCCCGAGAGCGCGGCGCAGATCGAGGACGCGGTCGCCGCGGCCCGCCTGACGGTGCCGACGATGGCGCTGGGCGCGCAGCCGGTCGGCTCAGCCCTGGAACGCCAACTCCGCCCCGTCACCGACGATCTCACCGGGCACCTCATCGAGGACTGCGGCCACATCATCCCGCTGCACCGGCCAGACGCCCTGCTGGCTCTGCTGCGTCCGTTCCTGGCCGGTGAGGATTCGGCTGGAAGCGCCTGAACCTATCGACACGCTGCCGCGACCGAACTCGCCATCAGCCACGCCTCGTTGACCCGGCTACGGTGTCGCTCGCGGGGCCCGGATCCCGTCGACGATGCGCGTCCAGTTGTCCTTCCCGTGGCCGTCGGCGATCGCGCGGCGGTAGTGCGCCTGGACGGCGCGGGGAAGGGCGAGGTCGACCCCGGCGGTGGCGCTGGTGGCGGCGATGTGGTCCGCGGTCGCGCCCATCATGGTCACCGTGCTCAGGTGTCCCGGATGCTCACCGGAGTCGATCTGCGCGCCGATGTCCCCGCCGGCCTCGATCATGGCCGGGATGCCGGTCAGCGTCGACATCAGCTCCGGGATCGCCGCCGTCGCGCTGATCCCGGCCGAGCCCAGCAGCGCGGTGCCGTGCAGCAGCGCCGACAGACTCGTCAGGAATACGTCGAGGTGTGCCAGGTACATCAACTGCGCCAGGCCCGCGTCCTCGCCGAGATGGCGCGGCGCCCCGATGCGGGCCAGCGCCGGGCGGTGCGCCTCGAGGACCTCGGGCGGTCCGCTGTAGTACACGTACGCCGCCTCGGTCCCCACCATCTCCGCGGGCACCATCACGCCGCCGGTCAGGAACTTCGCCCCGTGCGACGCCGCCCAGGCCGCGGCCTCGCGGGCCCGGTCGGGGGTGTCCGAGCTCAGGTTGACGATCGTGCGGCCGGCCAGCTCAGCGGTCGCGCCGCCGAGGATGTCGTACATCGCCTGGTAGTCGGTGAGGCTGAGGATGACCAGTTCACTCGCGGCGACCGCGTCGGCGGGCGAGGCGGCCAGGGTGGCGCCGTCGGACACGAGGCCGTCGGCGCGGGCGGCAGTGCGGTTCCAGACGGTCACGGGGTGGCCGGCCGCGAGCAGCGCCCGGACCATGGCCTGGCCCATCGGGCCGAGACCGATCAGGGTGACGGGGGTGGTACTCATGCTGCGGTTCCTTCCTCGGGGCGGGTAGTGGGGCGGGTGGTGGGACGGGCGGCGCGCAGGCTCTCGTAGATCCGCGCGAACCCCTCCCGGCCGTGACCCGCATCGATCTGTCGGCTGATCAGCGCCTGGACCCCGGCGATCGGGGCGGCGTCGACGCCCTGCTCCTCGCTGGCCCGCACGATGTGCGACAGGTCGGAGAAGTCCAGGCTCTGCTGGCCGGGGACGGCGTAGTCGCCGCCGTCGACGATCTCCGCGAAGCCGGCGAGTCCGTGGGTCATGGCGGCCAGGAACGGGGCCTGCCGGGCGGCGAAGTCGGACGCGCTCATCCCCATGGGGGCGACCATCGCCGCACCGTGGATGAAGCCCGCGAACATCTGGTACATCCCCGACAGCATCGCCAGGTCCACCAGCGACGCCCGGCCGGCGTCCTCGCCGTGGAACTCGCTCGTGGCCCAGACGTCGAGGGTCGGCAGGAGGGTGTCGTAGGCCTTCCGCGAGCCGCTGTAGAAGATCTGGCCCTCGCGGGTTCCGATCATGGCGGGTACGGCCATGATGGCGCCGTCGAGATAGGTGACACCGAACTCGGCGGCCCAGGCGGCGAGTTGGCGGGACTCGTTCGGCGTGGTGGTCGTGACGTTGAGCAGGGTGCGACCGCGCAGCTCGTCGGCGACCGGGCCGAGGGTGTCCCGGACCGAGTCGTACTTGAGCAGGCAGACGACGACCGGGCTCGCCGTCACGGCCTCACCGACCGCGCCCGCGCCACGGGCTCCGCGGGTCATCAACTCTGCGGCACGGCCAGGGGTTCGGTTCCAGACGGTCACGGAGCGTCCGGCGTCGAGCAGCGCGGCCGCCAGCGCGCTGCCCATCGCGCCGAGGCCGAGCATGCTGACGTCGGTCAACTGGACTGGTTTTCTAGTGGGTTCGGACACGACGACCATGCTGCGCAAGGCGGTATCGTCGCGGAAGTACCCACTATTTACTGCGGTACTTACCTTTTTGTAAGCAAGCTTTGTATGCAAGCAGAGACCGGAGGCTGCAGGACATGGCGAAGGCGCCCCGCAACGGCCCTTACATCTGCGGTATCGACGCCGCACTCGACGTCGTCAGCGGAAAGTGGAAGGGCCTTGTCCTCTGGGAGCTGCACGCGCACGGCGTCCGGCGCTTCGCCGAACTGCGCCGTGCGCTGACGGGCGTGAGCGAGAAGATGCTGACCCAGCATCTGCGCCAGATGGAAGAGGACGGCCTCGTGCTCCGCACGGTCTACGCGGAGGTGCCGCCGAAGGTGGAGTACGCGCTGACCGAGTCGGGCGCGGCGCTCAACGAGGCGCTGCTGCCGCTCGGGGAGTGGGGCCGTGACCGGATCCGCCACCGTGGCCTCAGCGTCGTCCCGGCCCCCGACACTTCAACGTCGGCCGCCTCCTGATCCGTCGGTCAGACCTGGTAGCGGTCGGCCGCGAACAGGTGCAGGTTCTCCGCGACCCAGTCGGAAGTGCGGCGCAGCCCCTCGTCCAGCGCGACCTCCGGCTCCCACCCCGCCCAATCCCGGGCGCGGGAGTTGTCGGACAGCAGCCGGTGCACCTCGCTGCCCGACGGGCGCAGCCGGCTCCGGTCGACGACGACCTCGGCGTCCCGGCCCGAGGCGTTGATCAGCGCCTTGGCGAGGTCCCCGATGGCGATCTCCTGGCCGGTGCCGAGGTTGACGCTGTGGCCCAGGGCCGCGTCGCAGGCGGCCATGGCCAGGAAGCCGCGGGCGGTGTCGGTGACGTAGGTGAAGTCGCGCGTGGGGGTGAGGGAGCCGAGCTTGATCTGGCGTCGGCCGGCGTGCAGTTGGGCGAGGATGGTGGGGATGACGGCGCGCGCCGACTGCCGGGGGCCGTACGTGTTGAACGGGCGCACCACCGTCACCGGCAGCTCGAAGGCGTGCCAGTGCGACAGGGCCATCATGTCCGCGCCGATCTTCGAGGCGGAGTACGGGGACTGCGGCTGGAGCGGGTGCGCCTCGCTGATCGGGGCGGTGAGGGCGGTGCCGTAGACCTCGCTCGTGGAGGTGTGGATCAGGCGGCGCACCTGGTGCCTGCGGCAGGCCTCGGCCACGTTCTCGGTGCCGACGACGTTCGTCTGCACGTACGCGCCGGGTGAGTCGTAGCTGTAGGGGATGCCGATGAGCGCGGCGAGGTGGAAGACGGTGTCGCAGCCCTCGACGGCGTCCATGACCCGACCGGCGTCCCGGACGTCACCGGCGATCATCTCGACGGGACCGTGGGTGGCACCGAGATAGGGGGCGAGATTGCCCTTCTCGCCGTACGGCTTGTAGTGGACGAAGGCGCGGACCTTCGCCCCGCGGGCGACGAGGAGGTCGACGAGGGTGGAGCCGATGAAGCCTTCGGCTCCGGTGACAAGCACCGTGCGGCCGGTCCAGTCGAAGTCGGCGGCAGCGGCGGTGTGGTGGGTGTTGGTGGTCATATGGCGATCTCCGTGTGGGGTGCGGGAAGAGTGGTGGGGTGGGTGCCAGGGCGACCGGCCAGGCGCAGGACGTGGGCGGCCAGCAGGTCGGCCGCCCGCCCGTGTCGGCCGGGGTGCGCGGCGGCCGACATGGCGGCCAGCCGGGACGGTTCGGCCAGCAGTGGCTCGACGAGAGCGGCCAGGCTGGCGGCGTCCGTGTCCGCGTCAGGCAGCAGGAGTCCCGCGCCGACGTCGGTGAGGACCCGCGCGTTGTGCGTCTGGTGGTCGCCCGGCGCGTAGGGGTAGGGCACCAGGACGGCGGGGGTGCGGGTGGTCGCGAGTTCGGCGACGGTCGCGGACCCGGCGCGGCACACGGCCAGGTCGGCGGCCGCGTACGCCAGGTCCATGCGGTCGAGGTAGGGCACGGCGGTCGCCACGCGGTCCCCGCCGGTCTCGACGAGTCGCCGGCGGATGTCCTCCAGAGCCGCGGGTCCGGTCTTGATCAGCAGGTGGACGCCGGTGCGGTCCCGCCAACGCCGAGCTAGGTCGGCGGCGGCCGCGGTGAGCCGGGCGGCGCCGAGGCTGCCGCCGTTGATCAGCAGGAGCCGTCCGTGGGCAGGGACCCCCAGGGCCCGCCGGGCGTCGTCGCGCAGCCGGGGCCGGTCCAGCGCGGCGAGTTCCGAGGCGATCGGCATGCCCACGACGTCGGCGTGCCGGCTGCCGGCGAGATGTGCCCGGCTCTCCTCGAAGGCCAGCGTGATCTGGTCGGTGAGCAGCGCGGCGAACCGGTTGGCCCGCCCGGGCACCGCGTTGGATTCGTGGATGACGCTGGGCAGCCCGGCCATCCGCGCTCCGACGATCACCGGGGCGCTCGGGTACCCGCCCATGCCGACGGCGACCTGTGCCCGCTGCGCACGCAGCACCGACTTGGCCTGGGCGCCGGACTTGACCAGCGCGGCGGGCAGCAGGAACCGCCGGGCACCCAGCGACGGGTCGAAGGGGATCATGTCGACGGTGTGCAGGCGGTACCCGGCCTCCGGGATGAGCCGGGTCTCCAGGCCGCGCTCGGTGCCGACGAAGGAGATCTCGGCGTCGGGCACGGCGCGCCGCAGCGCGTCCGCCAGCGCGAGCCCCGGATAGATGTGTCCACCCGTGCCGCCCGCGCCGATCACCACCGACAGCCGGCCATGGGATGTTCGCTGTGTCCTCATGGCCGTCACACTGCTGGCGCGCTCTAAGAACTTTCTAAGACCAGGTTTTGGCAGGCTGTCCCCATGAACGCGGCCGACGGGTGCACGAACGCACCGAAGGTTCTGGTGGTGGACGACGAGCCGGAGGTGCGGTACGCCGTCGAGGACGGACTCACGGTCGAGGGCTATGAGGTGCGCGGGGCGGAGGACGGCCTCGCGGCGCTCTCGGCCCTCGCCGCCTGGGAGCCGGACGCCATGGTGCTCGACGTCATGCTCCCTGGCATGGACGGCCTCGCGGTCTGCCGCCGCCTGCGGGCGCTCGGCGATCGCACGCCGGTCCTGGTGCTCACGGCGCTGGGCTCGGTGAGCGAGCGGGTGGACGGCCTGGAGGCGGGGGCCGACGACTACCTGGTCAAACCGTTCGCGCTTGACGAGCTGGTGGCACGGATCCGGGCCCTGCTGCGTCGCAGCGCCGCGCCCGAGGAGTCGTCGACGACGCTGGGCTTCGCCGACCTCGTCGTCGACCCGGCCAGCCGGAGCGGGCGGCGCGGCACACGTGTCATCGAGTTCAGCCGCACCGAGTTCTCCCTCCTCGAGCTGCTGCTGCGCCACCCCGGGCAGGTACTCCCCCGCGAGACGATCATGGAGCGGGTGTGGGGCCGCGACTTCGGTCCCGACTCCAACTCCCTCGCCGTCTACGTCGGGTATCTGCGCCGCAAACTGGAGGCCGACGGCGAGCCACGGCTCGTCCACACGGCACATGGCGTCGGCTACCGGCTGGACCTGGCGTGAGCACGGAACCGCAGAGCACGGAACCGCAGTCCCGGCCGCTGCCGAAGGGCGGGCGCAGACATGCCCGCTGGATGCGCCGCCGTCCCCTGCGCACCCGACTGACCCTCGCCGCCGCCGCGGCCGTGGCCGCCGCGGCCGTCGGCCTGTGCGCCGGCAGCTTCGTGGTGATCCGTCATCAGCTGCTGCACCAGCTCGACCTGCACCTGACGCAGTCCGCTCGGCTGGCCACCCAGCAGTACGGCCACGAGCCCTCGGGTGTGGTGCAGGGCCAGTGCCGCTACCTCGCCGCCCCGGCCTGCGCGCAGCTGGTCCCCGCGCAGCCGGACGACGACCCGACGCAGCCGTACCTCCTGCCGGTCACCGACTCCACGCGCGAGGTGGCCTCCGGCGAACGGGGGCCGTACTACAGCGAGTTGAGGCTGTCAGGTCACCGGGCCAGGATGCTCACGACACCGCTGCCCGAGGGACGCGCCCTCCAAGTCGCCGTGCGGGCGGACACCGTGGACCGGGGTGTGCGTCAGGCCGCGGTGCTGCTCGGCGGCATGGGAGTGGCCGGTGTGCTGCTGGCCGGCGCCCTCGGTGCCTGGGTATCGCGCACGGGACTCGCGCCCGTCAGCAGGCTCACCGCCACGGCCGAACGCATCGCCGCCACGCGCGATGCCCGGCACCGCATCGAGCTGCCGCCGGAACGCGCCGGCCAGGACGACGAGATCACCCGTCTCGCCGCCTCCTTCAACACCATGCTCGACGAGCTGGAGAAGTCGATCGGCGCGCAGCGCCGCCTGGTCGCCGACGCCTCCCACGAACTGCGCACCCCGCTGACCGCGCTGCGCACCAACGCCGAACTGCTCACCAGGAGTTCCCGCCTCAGCGACGCCCAGCGCGAGCGCGCGGCCGGCGCGCTGGGCCGCCAGCTGCGCGAGGTCACCCTCCTCGTCAACGACCTGGTCGAGCTGGCCCGGAACGAGGAACCGGACCCGCTGATCGAGGAGGTACGTCTCGCGGACATCGTGACGCACACCGTCGAGACGGCACGCGGCCATTGGCCGGCCACCCCGCTCACCCTGTCGATCGCCCCCGAGGCGCGCACCGCCACCGTCGCAGGTGTGCCGGCGCGGCTGTCACGGCTGCTGTCGAGCCTGCTGGACAACGCGGCCAAGTTCAGCCCGCCGGGCCGCCCCGTCGGGGTCACGCTCACCTCCGTGTCGGACACCCTGGAGCTGACCGTCCGCGACCACGGCCCCGGCATCTCCGAACAGGATCTGCCCTACGTCTTCGACCGCTTCTACCGCGCCCGCAGCGCCCGCGCCCTGCCCGGGTCCGGCCTCGGCCTCGCCATGGCCCGCCAGATCGCGCACGCACACCACGCCGACCTCGTCGCCGAACCCGCGCCGGGTGGCGGCGCCCAGTTCCGCCTCACGATTCCGCACGCCTAGGGCTCCAGTGGTGACGCACTTAGCCGACCCGCCACCGCTCCACCGCGTCCTCGTCCAGCTCGACACCGAGCCCGGGCGCATCCGGCACCCGCACACACCCGTCCGCGTCCACCCGCACCGGCTCGGCGAGCATGAAGTCGCGGCGCTCGGGGGTCCAGCCCGGTGGGTCGAAGGGGAACTCGAAGTAGGGGCCGCCGCCGACGCCTGCCGAGACATGCACGTTCGCCAGGACACCGATGCCGTTGGTCCAGCTGTGCGGGGTGAAGTGGCGGTGCTTGAGCTGGGCCACCTCGGCCAGGGTGCGTGCGCGGTGCATGCCGACGGCCAGGACGACGTCCATCTGGTAGATGTCCAGCGCGTCCTCTTCGAGGTAGCGGAGCAGTTCGGTGGTCGAGTGGTGCATCTCCCCCGCCGCGATGCGCACGCCCGGGTTCTCCGCACGCAGCCGCTTGAAGCCTTCGAGATCCGCGTACGGCAGCGGTTCCTCGACCCAGAACACGTCCAGCTCGGCGAGGCGCGCGACGGTCTTGCGGGTGCGTGCGAGGTCGGTCGCGTCCGCCGTGTCGCCGGCCATTCGCCAGGACTGGTTGAGGTCGACCATGATGTCGAAGTCCTCGCCCAGTTCCTCGCGCACCGCGCGTACGGCCGCGATGCCCTCGCCGACCCGGTTGCGGTCGATCCGTATCTTCATCGCCTTGAAGCCGGCCTCACGCACCTTCAGGGCGGTGGCCACGCGCTCCTCCGGGGATTTCAGCTCCCCCGACGAGGCATAGGCGGGCAGGCGCTTGGTGGCATTGCCGAACAGCTCGGACACGGGCCGGCCGTGCACCTTGCCGACGATGTCCCACAGGGCGGCTTCGAGCGGCCAGTAGTGGCCGCCGTGGAAGTTCGCCGTCTCGATCGCCTTCACGTGCCGGGAGATGTGCAGCGGGTCCTGGCCGATGAAGAGGTGCCGGAAGGCGTCGAAGCCGTCCATGGTGTCACCCGAGCCGATGCCGGTGACACCCTCGTCGGTGTGCACCCGCACGATGGTCGCGTCGAAGTGCCGCCGCGGGTCCGGGTCCCAGGCCGCACGGAACGGCGGGTCGAGTTCGAGCCGCAGGTGGTCGAGCGTGATGTCGGTGATCTTCATGGGCTTCTTTCTACTGCACGGGCCGTGCGGACCAGGGCCCGGCCGCCGCTCGCGGACGTCAGGCCAGGACCCGGGCGAGGAACCCACGGATGTGCTCCGTGACTTCCTCGAGGCGGCTCTCCAGGGCGAAGTGTCCGGCATCGAGCAGATGAATCTCGGCGTCCGGCAGGTCACGGCCGAACGCCCTGGCGCCGTCGGGCCCGAAGATCTCGTCGCCCGCGCCCCAGACCGCGAGCAGCGGGACCTGGGAGTCGCGGAAGTACTGGTGGACGGCCGGATAGAGGTCCACGTTGGTGGGGTACTCGCGAAAGAGCTTGAGCTGGATCTCGGCGTTGCCGGGGCGGTCCAGGAGTGCTTGGTCGTGGACCCAGTTGTCGGGGCTGACCACGCTCGGATCCGCCACCCCGGTCACGTACTGCCAGCGGACGTCCTCCGTCGTCAGGGCGGCGCGCACGGGCCCTTCGGTGTCCGGCCCCGGCGCCGCGGCGTAGGCGAAAAGACCGTCCCAGAACGGCCGGACGAAGCCCTCCTCGTAGGCGTTGCCGTTCTGCGTGATGACCGCGGTGATCCGCTCCGGGTCCTTCAGGGCGAGCCGCCAGCCGATCGGGGCGCCGTAGTCCTGCACGTAGATCGCGAACCTGTCGATGCCCAGGTGCTGGAGCAGCCCGGACGTGACGTCGGCGAGCGCGCCGAAGGTGTACGGGAAGTCCCGCAGCGCGGGCATCGCGGACTGCCCGAAGCCGATGTGGTCGGGTGCGATCACGTGATAGCGGTCGGAGAGCGCCGGGATCAGGTTGCGAAACATGTGCGAACTGGTCGGGAAGCCGTGCAGGAGCACGACGGCGGGCGCCTTCGGATCACCGGCCTCCCGGTAGAAGACATCGAGACCGTTGATGGTGGCGGTGCGGTGGTGGACCGTGGAGGACATGACCCTAACCCCTCATTCGCGATTTACCGGTTACAGGCCCAGTGGAGCACAGTCGGGATAACCGGTCAATGCGCTTTAAAGGGTTAGGGTTGAGTAGACGGCGGTTGCCGCACCTTCGCGGCAAGTAGCCTGCAGGCGAACTCGACGCGGGAAACGCCGGACAGGAGGTACTGCAGTGATCGACCCCGGGCAGCAGGACACACTGCTGGAACTCCTCAACACCACACCGGTGACCAACGGGACACCTACGGACGAGTTGGCCGACCGCGAAGCGGCCAAGGCGTGGCAGAAGGCGCACGGCGGCAGCGGCAGCACCCGGGAACTCGCTCACCTGGTGCAGGCGCGCGACGCCTTGCAGGAGGTGGTGCGCGGCGCCCGGCCGGCCACGTCGCTGGCCCCGATCCTTGAGGGCGTGCGCTCCCGGCCGCACCTCTCCCCCGACGGCGTGACCTGGGAGCTCGACGTCCCCGCGGAGCGCCGACCGGCCGTGGAGGCGGTCCTGGCATGGAGCGCGCTGCAGAAGGCGAAGCCCGGCCGGCTGCGTCCGTGCGCCAACCCGGAGTGCCGCCTGTTCCTCCTCGACCGCAGCAAGACCAACCGGGCCCGCTGGTGCTCCATGGCCGTCTGCGGAAACCGGATGAAGGCGAGGCGCCACTACCAGCGCACCCGCGACGGGGTCGCCGAGTAGCGATCGGGCACTCCTCCTCCACCCCGTGGTAACTCCACCCCGTGGTAACTTCCGTATACAAGTTGTATGCGATTCAGAACCACGGTCCACGGGAGCTCACATGGCGACGTCCGGTCGGGAGAAGGCGTACGCCTACCTCAAGGGGACGGTGCTCACCGACCCGGAGATGCAGGGCGAGTTCCTGTCCGAGCAGGAGATCGCCGACCGCATCGGCGTCTCCCGCACCCCCATCCGCGAGGCCCTGCTGCTGCTCGCCGCCGAGGATCTGGTCGAGATGGTGCCCCGGCGCGGCGCGCGCGTCTCCCGGCTGACCGGGCGGCAGATCACCGAGCTGATGGAGCTGCGCGGCATGGTGGAACGGTACGCGGCGGAGCAGGTCATCAAGGCGGACCGGGTGCCGCTGGAGGAACTGGGCGAACTACTTGAGCGGCAGCGCGGGTTGAGCGGGCCCGACGACGCCAAGGAGTTCATCGCCATCGACCACCGCTTCCACGCGACGATCGTCCAGGCCGTGGGCAACGGCCTGCTGGACCGCCACTACGACGGGCTGCGCAGCCGCCAAGTGCGCGCGGGTGTCGTGGCGTTGTACAACCAGAGCGGTCGGCAGAAGTCGGTCATCGACGAGCACAAGATGATCCTGGACGCGCTCGCCGCGGGTGACACGGACGCGGTGGGCGCGGCGATCGACAGCCACTTGGAGTCGACGCTGAAGGTACTGCTGGCTGGGTAACCCCGGCCGAACTGGGTGATCCGGGCCGGCCCGGGTGTCCCTGAGCCGGCCCACCCGCATCACTTCGGGTAGGTGATCACCGCGTCGTCGCGCCCGAGCCTGCGGTTGGCCAGCACGGAGATCTTCCCGCGCACCCGCTCGACCTCGGCGACGTCCAACTCGGCGACGATCAGGCCGGGTTCGGCGCCGAGGCTCTCCCGCACTGTGCCGTCAGGACCGACCAGCATGCTGTGCCCGATGCCCGTCGGGGCCGTGCCACTGACGTCGATGCCGCTCGCTGCCGGGTCCGCCTGGCCCACCGCGGCGACCCAGACAGTGGCGTCCAAGGCCCGGGCCCGTACGAGGAGTTCCCACTGCTCGCGCTTGCCGGGGCCCGCACCCCAGGACGCGGGGAGCAGCGTGGCGACGGCACCCGCGTCGGCGTGGGCCCGGAAGAGTTCGGGGAAGCGCACGTCGTAGCAGGTCGCGAGACCCAGGCGGACGCCGTCGACGTCGATGGTGACCACCCGCGTTCCGGGCGCGACGGTATCGGACTCCGCGAAGCCGAAGGCGTCGTAGAGGTGGATCTTGTCGTAGGTCTCCTCGACGCCCGGGCCTGTCGCGAGCAGGGTGTTGGTCACCCGCCCGTCGTCGGCCGGGGTGAACATCCCGGCGACGACGACGATGCCGGCCGCCTCGGCGATGGCCCGCAGCCGGTTCGCCCACGGGCCGTCGAGCGGCTCGGCGAGCGGGGTGAGCGGCGTGCCGAAGCAGGCCATCGCCGCTTCGGGGAGGACGACGACGCGGGCGCCCGCGTCGGCCGCGCGCCGCGCCTGCTCCTCGATTAGGTCGAGGTTCTTGGCCGGGTCGGGCCCGGTGGTGAGCTGGCTCAGGGCGATGAGCATGGGGTGTCCCTCCTGATGAGGCCTGATGGGGCGGTAGGTGTGCGGTTCAGGCGGTCGCCTGCGCGACCAGCTCCGTGTCCTCGTCCGTGGCCGCCTCCGCGTCGCGGCCCAGCAGGAGCCCGGTGACGGTCACGGCCGCGGTGACGGCAACGTATACGGCGAGCGGCACCCAGCTGTTGAACGAGCCGAGCAGCGCCGTGAACAGCAGTGGAGCGATCGCGCCGCCGATCAGACCGGCCAGCGTATACGCGAGCGAGGAGCCCGTGGAACGCAGCCGCGGCGAGAACTGTTCGGCGACGAACGCGGCCTGCGGGCCGTACATCAGCGAGTGCAGGACCAGCGCGACGATCACACCGAGGACGAGCAGACCCCACGAGCCGCCGTCGACCATGTTGAAGAAGACGAACGGCCACACACCGGCGCCGACGGCCGAACATCCGTACAGCAGGCGCCTGTTGACGCGGTCGGACAGGGCTCCCGCGAGCGGGATCAGGAAGATCTGCAGCGAGGAGCCGATGAGTACGGCGGTCAGCGCGGACCCCCGCGACATGTCCAGCTCGTCGGTGGCGTAGGTCAGCACGAACACGGTGAACAAGGCGTACAGCACGTCCGGGGCGACGCGGGCGAGCATCGCCGCGATCAGGGCGCGGGGCTGCCGGGTGAGCACCTCGCGCACCGGCGCCTCGGGGCGGCTCTGCTCGGCCTCCATCGCCTTGAAGACCGGGGTCTCCTCCAGCTTCGCGCGGATCCACAGGCCGAATCCGACCAGGACGCCGGAGACCAGGAAGGCGACGCGCCAGCCCCAGGAGAGGAACTGGTCCTCGGTCAGCAGGGCGCCGAGCGCCGCCAGGACGCCGTTGGCGAGGAGGTTGCCGGCGGGCGGTCCGACCTGTGCGGCCGAGGCGAAGAAGCCGCGCTTCTTCGGGTCGCCGAACTCGCTGGAGAGCAGCACGGCGCCGCCCCACTCGCCGCCGACGCCCACGCCCTGCGCGAACCGCAGCACGACCAGGGCGATGGGAGCGGCGGCGCCGATGCTGCTGTGGGTGGGCAGCAGGCCGATCAGGAACGTGGCCGCGCCGATCAGCACGAGCGTCGCGATCAGCACCTTCTTGCGGCCGATCACATCGCCGAGCCGACCGAAGACGATGCCGCCGAGCGGGCGCGAGACGTAGCCGACGGCGTACGTGGAGAAGGCCAGCAGGGTGCCGGTGAGCGGGTCCTCGGAGGGGAAGAACAGGTCGCCGAAGACCAGGGCCGACGCGGCGGAGTAGACCGCGAAGTCGTACCACTCCAGGGCGGTGCCGGTGAGGCTCGCGAAGAAGGCCCGGACGAGACCGGAGCGGTTCGGGGTGACAACCGGTGAGGCGGCCGGGCCGCGTGGGGAGTCTTGCAGCATTTCGGTCCTCGGTTCGGGGGCTTCGACGGTCTGAGGGGGGACGTCGACGTTCGGGGAGACATCGACCTTCCGGCATACTTCTTGTATACAGGTCGTATGCGCAAGCCCCGGACGGGAAGTTAACCGCTTCGCAACCCTCCTACCTGCTCACCCCTGGAGATTTCCATGACGCTGCTCACGTTCGAACTGCCCGATGGCTCCACCCGCGACGTGGACGTCGTCCAGGTCCTCAACGCCGGATACGCCGGGCGCAGCCAGGACGATGTCGCCGCGCACGTCGCCGAACTCGCCGAACTCGGCGTGCCCGCGCCGACCACCACCCCGGCCCTGTACCCCATCTCCCCCTACCTCGCGCAGCAGACCGAGCGGGTCGCGGTGCAGCACGGGCGGACCTCGGGCGAGGCGGAGTGGGCGCTCGTCGTGGCGCAGGACGGCGAGCTGCTGCTCACGGCCGCGTGCGACCACACGGACCGCGAGCTCGAGGTGCACGGCGTGGCCTGGAGCAAGAACGCGAGCCCGGATGTCCTGGCCCGCCGCGCCTGGCGCCTCTCGGACGTCGAGGGCCGCCTGGACGACCTGACGCTGCGCGCGTGGGTCACGGTGAAGGGCGAGGAGTCCCTGATCCAGGACGGCTCCCTCGCGGAGCTGCTCACGCCGTCGTACTGGGCCGACGTGCTGCGCGAGCGCGGCGAGCTGCTCCCCGGCACGGTGCTGATCTCCGGCACCATCCCGATGGCGGAGGGCGTGGACCAGTTCGGCGAGGCCTGGCGGGTGGAGCTGTCCGACCCGTCGACCGGTGACACCATCACGCTGGCCTACGCGGTGACACCGCTGCCGGTGCCGATCGGCTGAGCGGGGCACGAGAACGGGTGCCGGGTGCGCCGCCCATGGCGTGCGCACCCGGCTGGGTCCGCCCAAAGTCTCCCTGCTGTCTACCTTCGGATATTTCTGGCCGCGGGCCCGTAGCCGCACAGCCGTCCAGGGCAGCCGCTCGGCCGACTCGCGGGCGGGCCCGGCGTCCGTAGCGTCGGCGGCATGAGAAACAGCATGCCGGCGGTGGGACTCTTCTTCCTCGCGCCGTTGATCGGCGAGATGCTCCTCGGCGCGACCTCACTCGACGCCCTGGCGCTGCTGCCGGTCCTCGCGCTCCTCTACGGAAGCGGGGCCCTGCTCATCCGCGAACTCGTCCGCAGGACCGGACGCGGCTGGGGCTCCATCCTGCTGCTGGGCGCCGCGTACGCGCTGCTCGAAGAGGGCCTGCTGGACCAGATGCTGTTCAACGCCGACTACTCCGGCAACTACGACATGGTCACCGTGACGCCCATCCCCCTGGTCGGCACCGGCGCCTACGGCCTGATCTCCGTCCTGGCCGTGCACGCGCTGTGGAGCATCACCGTGCCGATCGCGCTCATGGAAGCCCTCGTCCCGCAGCGCGCGGAGCGTCCGTGGCTCGGAAGGACCGGGCTCACCGTCACGGCCGGACTGCTGGTGCTGGGGGCCGTGGTGGTCGGCTGGGGCAGCTACGACGACAGCGGTTACATGGCTCCTTGGCCGCTGCTGGCCGGCACGGCCGCCGTGGTGGCCGCGCTCGTGGTCGCCGCGTTCCTGATCCCCCGCCCGCGCGCCGGGCTCGACTCCCGCGGCGCGCCCCGGCCGCTGTTCGTCGGCATCGCCTCGTGCGCGGTCACCAGCGCCTTCTGGCTGGTTCTCCAGCCGAGCCGGCTGGGCGTGGCCGCCGCGCTCGCGATCGCCGTCGCGGCCGCGGGCCTTGTCCACCATTGGGCACGCGCGCGTGACTGGGCGCCGCCGCACATCTTCGCCCTGGCCGCCGGCGCCACGCTGACCTACGCCTGGGTCGGCTTCGGCCAGACCCCGGACCAGGGCTCGGGGGGCACCGTCAACCTCGTCGGCCACATCCTCCTGGCCGGCGCCGCCGTCGCCCTGCTCTGCGTCGCCGGGCGACGGGTGGGCGCCCGCTCCGCGTGAGCGGACCGCGTGGGCCCACCGCGGTGGGCCCACGCGGTCCGAATGGCCGGGTCCGCACGGAGGCCGCAGCATGGTCATGTCGTCGGTTTGCCCGGTGTGCCCTTCGAGAGGCGGCTCCGCCTGAAACGTCCTCCGAGGCTGCACCCACAGGGCGCCGAGGCGTTTAGGACCCCCGTCGAAAGGCACGCGTAGCCCATGAGTGACGACACAGCCAAAGCGACGACCACGGATGCCGGCGTTCCGGTCGAAAGCGATGAGCACTCGCTCACGGTCGGCGCCGGCGGCCCGATCCTCCTGCAGGACTCCTATCTGATCGAGCAGATGGCGCAGTTCAACCGCGAGCGGATCCCGGAGCGGCAGCCGCACGCCAAGGGCAGCGGCGCCTTCGGCCACTTCCAGGTCACCGCCGACGTCAGCCCCTACACGAAGGCCGCGCTGTTCCAGCCCGGGACGCGGACCGAGCTGGTGACCCGGTTCTCCACGGTCGCCGGCGAGCGCGGAAGCCCGGACACCTGGCGCGACCCCCGCGGATTCGCGGTGAAGTTCTACACCACCGAGGGCAACTACGACATGGTGGGGAACAACACCCCGGTGTTCTTCATCAAGGACCCGATGAAGTTCCAGCACTTCATCCGCTCCCAGAAGCGCCGCGCGGACAACAACCTCCGCGACCACGACATGCAGTGGGACTTCTGGACCCTCTCGCCCGAGTCCGCGCACCAGGTCACCTGGCTGATGGGCGACCGGGGCATTCCGCGGACCTGGCGCCACATGAACGGCTACACGTCCCACACCTACATGTGGGTCAACGCCCAGGGCGAGCGGTTCTGGGTGAAGTACCACTTCAAGACCGACCAGGGCATCGAGTGCTTCACCCAGCACGAGGCCGACCAGATGTGCGCGGCCGACACGGATTACCACACCCGTGATCTCTTCGAGCACATCCGCGACGGGGAGTACCCGAGCTGGACGCTGTACGTGCAGATCATGCCGTACGACGACGCCGCCACGTACCGCTTCAACCCGTTCGACCTGACCAAGGTGTGGCCGCACGCCGACTACCCGCTGGTCGAGGTCGGCAAGATGACGCTCGACCGCAATCCGACGGACAACCACGCGGAGATCGAGCAGGCGGCGTTCCAGCCGAACAACCTGGTCCCGGGGATCGGCCCGAGCCCCGACCGGATGCTGCTCGGCCGGCTGTTCTCCTACGCCGACGCGCACCGGCACCGGATCGGGGGCAACTACCAGCAGCTGCCGGTCAACGCTCCCGTCGCGCCCGTGAACACGTACTCCAAAGACGGGGCCATGGCCTACCGCAAGACCACGGACCCGGTGTACGCGCCGAACTCCAAGGGCGGCCCGGCGGCCGACACGGACCGCTACGGCACACCGCCCAGCTGGTCCGCGGACGGTGACATCACCCGCGCCGCCTACGTCGACCACGCCGAGGACGACGACTGGGGCCAGGCGGGCACGATGGTCCGCGAGGTCCTCGACGACGCCGCGCGCGACCGTCTCGTGGACAACGTCGTCGGCCACCTGCTCAACGACGTGAGCGAGCCGGTGCTGCACCGTGCGTTCGAGTACTGGTCCAACATCGACCGAACCATCGGTGAGCGCATCAAGCAGGGCGTGCAGGCCAAGGCCGGCGAGAAGGACCCCAAGGCGGCGGAGCAGGCCAACCCGGCGCGCAGCAGCATGCAGGACAAGGCCTGAGGTACACCCGCGGCCCGCGGGCGGGTGACGGCTACCGACGCGTGGCCGGAGTCCCGCCCGGGCCGCGGGTGAGGTGCTCGACAGTCTGCGCACCGCCGTCTCCAGGCCCGTGCCCGCGCGGAAGTCGATGAAGGACTCCTGGGCGAGGTCCCGGATCAGGGTGCGGCCCGCGTGCGCGAGGGGGTGCCCGGGGGCCGTGATGAGCACCAGTTCCTCGTGCCAGGATACGAACTCCACCAGTCCTTCGGGGAGTTCGGCCGCGTCCGGGGCGAGGTAGGCGAGGTCCAGTTCCTCGGCGCGCAGTGCCGCGTACAGCTCGTCGACCGGCGCGTCGCGTGCGGACACCTGGATGCCGGGCAGTCGGCGATAGCACGCCGCGAGTTCCGTGGGCAGGTCCACGGGGGGTGAGGGTCTGGATCGTGCCGATGGACACGCGTCCGGTGGTCAGTGACGGAGCTGACGCATCTCCATCCATCTACTCTATCGATGGCAGGCAGCTACACGATCTGTTGGACCGACCGGGCGGGGGCGCCGGATCCTGCTGGCATGCGCCCGCGCGCTGGCGGACCACACATATTTCGGGGGCTACCAGGGTTGCCTTCGTCGGGGTTCGGTGGACCTGGCTGCACGCTTCCGGGAGCCGAGTCGTAGCCTGCCGTCGTGACCGAGACGCTGAATCCCACTCCCGACGACGCCTTCGCGATGCTGCTGGACGGCAACCGACGCTTCGTCACCGGCACCCCCGGACATCCCAACCAGGACGCCGCGCGCCGTACCGAGACCGCGCCCGGGCAGAACCCCTTCGCGGTGCTGTTCGGCTGCTCCGACTCCCGCCTTGCCGCCGAGATCATCTTCGACCAGGGGCTCGGGGACATGTTCGTGGTCCGCACGGCCGGCCACGTGGTCGGTTCGGAGGTGCTGGGCAGCATCGAATACGGGGTGAGCGTGCTGGGCTGCCCGCTGGTCGTGGTCCTCGGCCATGACTCCTGCGGGGCGATCGCCGCCGCCAAGGACGCCGCCGACGGTGGCAGGGCGCCCGCCGGGTTCGTGCGTGACGTCGTCGAGCGCGTGACGCCGAGCGTGCTCGCGGCCCGCGCCGACGGCCGCGGTTCGGACCAGGAGATCCTGCACGAGCACATACGGCACACCGTCGACCTGCTGCTGGACCGTTCCCGTGTGCTGTCCGAGCAGGTGGCCGCAGGACGCCTCGCCGTGGTGGGCCTGTCCTACCGACTGGCCGACGGCACCGCGCAGCTGGTCGCCTCCCACGGCCTGAGCGAAACCGCCGACGCCGCACTCTGACCCCCGCCCCATCGAAAGAAGCGCACCACAGTGAAGGACAACGCGAGGGTGCCGGCACCCACCAGCGACATCCACATCGACAAGGCGGTCGCCGTGCTGCGCGCCGGTGGGCTCGTCGCCCTCCCGACGGAGACGGTCTACGGTCTGGGCGCCGACGCCGAGAACCCGGCCGCCGTCGCCCGCATCTTCGAGACCAAGGGCCGCCCGCCCAACCACCCGCTGATCGTCCACATCGGCGGCGCCGAGCACCTGGGCGACTGGGCCGAGGACGTGCCCGAGGCGGCGCGCCTGCTCGCGGAGCGCTTCTGGCCGGGGCCGCTCACGCTGGTCCTGCGGCGCAGTGGCCGGGTGCCCCTCGAAACCACCGGCGGACTCGAGACGGTGGGGCTGCGCGTGCCCGATCACCCCGCCGCGCTGGAGCTGCTCAACGCCTTCGGCGGCGGCATCGCGGCCCCGTCCGCCAACCGGTTCGGCTCGGTCAGCCCCACCACCGCCGATCACGTCCGCGCGGAGCTCGGTGACGGTGTCGACTTCGTGCTCGACGGCGGTCCCTGCGCGGTCGGCGTCGAGTCGACCATCGTGGACGCCACGAGCGAGTCGCTGAGCATTCTGCGGCCGGGCGGCGTGACGCGCGAGGACCTCGAACAGGCGCTGGGACGCCCCCTCGACGTCCCCGACACCAGCGAGGTGCGCGTACCGGGCCAGCATCCTTCGCACTACGCGCCAAACGCGCGCGTCGTCCTCGTCGAGCCGGAGGAGATCCTCGCCGAGACGGTCCGCGCGCACGAACTCGGCCACCGGGTGGGCGTGTTCCTGCCGTCGGCCCTCGCCGACGCTCCGGAGACGGTGAAGGCGCACGCCGTGGTCGCCGTCCCCGCGTCGCTGGACGCCTACGCGCGCGGCCTCTACGGCTACCTGCGCGAACTCGACGAGCAGGGCTGCGACCTCATCCTCGCGTCGCTGCCGACGCAGGAGGGCCTCGGCCTCGCGATCGCCAACCGCTTGCGCCGCGCGGCCGGGCCCCGGCCCGCGTAACCGACGGGCCGGGCGCTTCCGGTCAGCGGGCGGCGAGGAGTTCCAGCGTGTCGATCACCCGGTTCGAGAAGCCCCACTCGTTGTCGTACCAGGCGACCACCTTGATGTGTCGGCCGTCGACGCGGGTGAGGGCCGAGTCGAAGATCGACGAGGCGGGGTTGCCCACGATGTCGGAGGACACGAGCGCGTCCTCGGAGTATTCGAGGACGCCGGCGAGCGGGCCATCGGCCGCGGCGCGGTAGGCGGCCAGCACCTCGTCGCGCGTCACGTCGCGGGCGACGGTCGTGTTGAGTTCGACGATCGAGCCCACCGGTACGGGGACGCGGATCGAGTCGCCCGACAGCCTGCCGTCGAGGTTCGGGAGGACCAGGCCAATCGCCTTGGCGGCGCCGGTCGTGGTCGGCACGATGTTGACCCCGGCGGCGCGGGCGCGGCGGGCGTCGCGGTGCGGGCCGTCCTGGAGATTCTGCTCCTGCGTGTAGGCGTGCACCGTCGTCATGAACCCGTGCTCGATACCGGCGAGTTCGTCGAGCACCTTGGCCAGTGGCGCGAGCGCGTTGGTGGTGCAGGAGGCGTTCGAGACGATCGTGTGCACCGACGGGTCGTACGCGTCACTGTTGACCCCGAACGCGAGGGTGACGTCGGCGCCGTCCGACGGGGCGCTGACAAGTACCTTCTTCGCGCCCGCGTCGAGGTGGGCGCGGGCCGCCTTGGCCGAGGTGAAGCGGCCGGTGGCCTCCAGGACGAGGTCGACGCCGAGTTCGGCCCACGGCAGCTGCGCCGGTTCGCGCTCGGCCGTCACCGTGATCCGCCGGCCGTCGACGACGAGGGTGTTCCCGTCGACGGTGACCGGGCGCCCGAGCCGTCCTGCCGTGCTGTCGAAGGCGAGCAGCCGGGCGAGCGTGGCGGGCTCCGTCAGGTCGTTGACGGCGACGACCTCGAGGTCGCTGTCGCGCTCCAGCAGGGAGCGCAGCACATTGCGGCCGATGCGGCCGAATCCGTTGATGGCGATGCGAGTCATGAATGGTGTCCCTTCCGTTCCCCACCAGGCTCGCGCGCGGCTCGCGGTGCGGACAGTGGCGGGATCGCCACGCTTCAAAAGGATCCCGCCACGCGGCGTCGAGCGGCCCCGGGACGGGTCAGCCGCCCGGGGTGAAGGTGCGCCGGTACTCGCTCGGTGTGGTGCCGAGGATGCGCTGGAAGTGCAGCCGCAGGTTCGCGCTGGTGCCGAGCCCGACGTCGGCGGCGATCTGTTCGACGCTGCGCTGCGAGCGCTCGAGCAGTTCGCGGGCCAGGTCGATACGGGCGCGCATCACCCACTGCATCGGGGTGTATCCGGTCTCGTCGACGAAGCGCCGGGAGAAGGTGCGCGGTGACACCCCGGCCTGCCGCGCCAGCGTGTCGAGGGTGAGGGGCTCGCCGAGTCGGTGCAGCGCCCATTCGCGGGTGGCGGCGAATCGCTCCCCGAGCGGCTCGGGGACGCTGCGCGGCACGTACTGGGCCTGGCCGCCGCTGCGGTAGGGCGCGGCGACAAGCCGGCGGGCGGCGTGATTGGAAGCGGCGACTCCGAGGTCGCCGCGCAGGATGTGCAGGCACAGGTCGATGCCGGAGGCGGCACCGGCCGAGGTGAGCACGCGGCCCTCGTCGACGAACAGCACGTTCTCGTCGACCTGGACGAGCGGATGCCTGGCCGCGAGGGCGCGCGTGTAGTGCCAGTGCGTCGTGGCGCGCCTGCCGTCGAGCAGTCCCGTGGCGGCGAGCGCGAAGGCGCCGGTCGAGATGGCGGCGAGCCGGGCGCCCCGCTCGTGGGCGGCGAGCAGCGCGTCGACGACGGCCCGCGGCGGGTCCTCGCGATCGGGGAACCGGTAGCCGGGAACGAAGACGATGTCGGCCCACGCGAGCGCTTCGAGCCCGTACGCCACGGAGTACGCGAGTCCGTCGCCGCCGGTCACGAGCCCGGGCTCCGCCCCGCACACCCGCACCTCGTACGGCATGCTCGCGCGGGCCGTGAACACCTGCGCGGGAATCCCGACGTCGAGCGGCTTGGCGCCCTCGAGCACGAGGACGGCGACATGGTGCGGGCGGGAGGCTGACACAGGAGGAGATTACGCGGGAGTGGCCACGATCCCGGCACCGCACTGCCACCGCGAGGGGAAGGACGACAACACGTGGGCGGCCCGCACGCCTTGGCCGTCTCGCACGATGGCGGCGCCATATGCCAACGTACGCCCAGGACCGTATGCTCGCCGCCAATAGGCCCCTCCACCATATGCCGTAGGCATGACCAACAAGCAACCTTGGCCGCCTTCCGCCGGTTCGGATGCCAGGACCGGGCGCTCGGTGCTTCCATGGAACACTCAACGCACCTCAAGCGGGTAGGCCGAGGAGCAACAACATGAGCACGCCGACCTCACCCCTCTTCGACATCAACGTCGTCGACGCCGGAGACCTTGTCCTCCTCCGCGCGCGCGGGGAACTCGACCTGAACACCGCGCCCGGCCTCGACCGGGTGCTTGTCCCGTTGCACCCACGGCGCTGCGAACTCGACTTCGCCGAGGTGCCGTTCACCGACTCGACCGGCATCAACCTCCTCGTGCGCCATCAACAGCTGGCCGCCGACGCGGGAGGCAGCCTGCGCCTGATCGCCGTCAGCGGCCCCGTCCGCCGGGTCCTGGACATCTCCGGCACCGCCCGCCTCCTGCTCGCCACCCCCGAACCGCCGCCGACGGAGGCCACCGACTCCTGAGCCACGACGTCTTCGAGCGGTCCAGGTCAGTGACGCGGTAAGAGACGAAGTGGGTCTTTACGCAGCCCCCTCGGAGCCGCGCACCCGGTAGCGCAAGTGCGTGACGTCCCGGTCGTCGAGGCGTCGGGTGAGGTCGAGTTCGATGTGGTCGGCGCCGAGGTGGTCGAACAGGCGCCGGCCCTCCCCGAGGAGCACCGGGACCAGGTGGATCTCCATCTCGTCGATGTGGCCGGCCCGCAGGAGCGCCTGGGCCGCGCCCGCCCCGTGGACCATGACCGGCCGGTCCCCGGCGGCCTCGCGGGCCTGCCGGGCGCAGTCCTCGACGTCGGTGACGAATCGTGCGTGGCCGGGCGGTACGTCCCCGTCGTCCACGTGATGGGTGAGGACGAAGATCGGCACCCCGTCGTGGTGGTCGCCCTTCCAGCGTCCGGCGAGTTCGAAGGTGCGACGGCCGGAGATCACCGCGCCGGTCGCCAGCGCCTCGCGGTAGACCTGTCCGCTGGGGCCGTCGGATTTCCTGTCGTCGAGCCAGTTGAAGAGGCGTCCGCCGTCGCGGCCGAGCTCCTGGCCCGGTCGATCGTCCGGACCGGCGATGAAGCCGTCGAGCGACATCGACATGTACAGCCGAATCGGATTGCGCATGCCGGCCTCCCTCTCTCTTGCACGGCACGGAAAGGCTCCGTGGTCACAGCGGAAGACTCCAGGCAGCAGGCGAACTCATCGCCCTGGCGAGGCCTACGCCGAGGTCGCTTCATCCCGGATCCGGCCGCTCCGGCCGGAAAGACCCCTACGGTCGGGACTGTCACAAAGATGTCCTGTGTTCATGACATACGCCTAATGGGCGCAGGCCGCATGCCACGATCGCTCGGACCTTCCGTACTCGACGACGAACCGGGCCCGCACCGAACGACGTTCGGGCCCCCGTCCCCAGGAGCGCGTATGTCCGCGATACCGGTGAGCGACGTCGATCTCTACACGCCCGGCGCGCGGGCCGACCCGTACTCGATCTACAAGGAGTTACGGGCGCTCGGTCCTGTGGTGCACCTGTCCCGCTACGACCTCTACGCCCTCCCCCGCTACCAGGAGGTGCGCGCGGCGCTCATGGACTGGCGGACGTTCTCCTCGGCCCGCGGGGTGTTCGTCGATCCGGACATGAACGCGCAGCTCGAGGGGATCACGCTGTGCAGCGATCCGCCGGAACACACCGCGATGCGTGCGGTGTTGGGCCGTCCGCTGCGCCAGGACCGGATGCGCGACGTCACCCCCACCATCGAGGCGGAGGCCGAGCGGATCGTCGCGGAGCTGGTCGAGCGGGGCCGGTTCGACGCCGCGACGGAGCTGGCCGAGCACCTGCCCATGGCCGTCGTCTCCGACCTCGTCGGCCTGCCCGACCGGGGACGCGACAAGATGCTGGAGTGGGCCGCGGCCATGTGGGACATGCAGGGGCCCGCCAACGAGCGCTTCACGAAGGCGGCGCCCATGGTCGAGGAGTTCATGGGCTACGTCGTCCACGAGGCGGTCCCCGGGCGCATCGACCCCGACGGCTGGGCCGCCAACCTCCATCAGGCGGCCGACCGCGGGGAGTTGCCGCGCGAGAAGTGCCCGGCGCTGATGCTCGACTACGTCACGCCGAGCCTCGACACCACGATTCTCGCGATCACGAACGCGATCGCGCTCTTCGCCCAACACCCGGACCAGTGGGACCTGTTGCGGGCCGACCGATCCCTGATCCCGCACACCATCAATGAGTCGCTGCGCCTGGAGACCCCGGTGCCGCAGTTCAGCCGCGTCCTCACCGAGGACCACGAGATCGACGGCGTAGGTCTCCCCGCCGGCAGCCGGGTGGCCCTGCTCTACGGCTCCGCGAACCGCGACGAGCGCCACTACCCGGATCCCGAACGCTTCGACATCACCCGCCGCCCCTCGGACCACCTGGCATTCGGCCGCGGCGAACACGTCTGCGTCGGCATGCACCTGGCCCGCGTGGAGATGGGCACGCTCCTGGAGCGCCTCGCCGACCGGGTGAGCCGGTTCGAGACCGTGTCCTCGAGGCCGCTGCTCAACAACGGGCTGCGCGGGCTGGAGCATCTGGAGGTCACGGTGAGCGTCTAGGGCCTGCCCGTCGGCCTCATGACAGGATTCCTGTATGCCGAACGTTGTCGTGTCTCCCGAGGTGTCCATCGCGTACGAGAGTTTCGGCGACCCCGGGGACCCACCCGTCCTGCTCGTGATGGGTTTCGGCGCGCAGCTGCTCGGCTGGCACGAGGACTTCTGCCGGGCGCTGGCGGACCGCGGCCGGTACGTGATCCGCTACGACAACCGCGACTGCGGGCTGTCCACCAAGTTCGACGAGCATCCCGTCGACATGGGCGAGTTCATCGCCGCCGTCAGCTCGGGTGACATTCCCGCCGCCCTCGCGATGGTTCCCTACCGGCTTAGCGACATGGCCGACGACGGACTCGGCCTGCTCACCGCGCTCGGTATCGACCGCGCCCACGTGGTCGGCGCCTCGATGGGCGGGATGATCGCCCAGACGATGGCCCTCTCCTCCCCGGACCGGGTGCTTACCTTGACGTCGATGATGTCCTCGACCGGCGAGAGTGAGTACGGCCGGTCCAGCCCGGAGGCGCAGGCGGCACTGTTCACTCCGAAGCCGGCGGATCGCGAGGGATATGTCGCGGCGGCGGAGAAGGAGCTGGTGTGGGCCTCCAAGCGCTACGGCGACGCGGCGGCGCTGCGTGAGCTGGCCGCCGCGAGCCACGACCGCTCGTTCTACCCCGCGGGGATCGGGCGGCAACTCGGCGCGATGGTCCTCAGCGGTTCACGCGCGGACGCCCTCCGCGAACTGCGGGTGCCGACGCTGGTGATCCACGGCCTGGACGACACGCTGATCGACCCCAGCGGCGGAAAGCGCACCGCGGAGCTGGTGCCGGGTGCGGAACTCCTGCTGATCCCCGACATGGGCCACGACCGCCCCCGAGAGCTCTGGCCGGAGCTCATCGACGCCGTGGTGTCCCACACCGGCTGAGCAGGTCGTCCGTAGCACCTGCGGCCCGGGCATCGGAGTCGAGGGCCTCGTACCGTCGGTAAACTGGCCCCTGATGCCGAAAACCCGCCAGCCGTCGTCGGCCCCCTTGAAGTCCTCGGCTCCGCAGGACATGCCCAGCGGAGCCGGGTGGCTGCCGCATGGCTACGCGATGGCCTCGCACACCCACGAGGCGGGCCAGCTCGTCTACGCAGCCGCCGGGACGCTGGCCACCACTACGGAGCGCGGCACCTGGGTCGCTCCCGCCAACCGCGTGACGTGGACGCCGCCCGGCTTCGCCCACTCCCACCGCTTCTACGGCCGCACCGACACGCGACTGCTGACCGTTCCGGTCGAGCTGTGCCATGAACTGATCGCGCATCCAAGCGTGTTCGCGGTCGGCCCGCTGCTGCGCGAGGCCGTCCTCGCCCTCACCGGCGACCGGCCCGAGACACGTCCCGGCGCCCACCAGCGGCTGCTCGCCGTGGTCATCGACGAGCTGTCCAACACCCCCGAGCTGTCCCTGCATCTGCCCGAGGCGGACGATGACCGGCTCCGTGCCGTCACCGATCTTCTGCACGCCGATCCGGCCCGGCCCGCGACACTGTCCGAGCTCGGACGCGTCGCGGGAGCCAGCGAGCGCACCCTGAGCCGCCTGTTCCACACCGAGCTCGGCATGAGCTTCCACCAGTGGCGCACCATCCTGCGCATCCATCACGCGCTGGCCCATCTGACGGAGGGCACGTCGGTCACCGACACCGCGATGGCGTGCGGCTGGTCGAACCCGTCCAGCTTCATCGACGCCTTCAACGACGTCGTCGGCCAAACCCCGGGCAGCTACCAGGCGGACCTGCGCAACAGCCCCGCGATGCCCTAGGTGTGCTGCCCCTCGGCACATTGGCGGGTTTTCGGTATCACATGTCCATTCACCGGTTGGTGACGGCTGATGCCGGTTCCACAGTGGTGTCAGTACGCCGCCGCCCAGGCGGCACGGCCGCCCCCGCAGCGCGGAGTGCGCGGCCCCACCTTCTGCAAGGAGCTCGAAAAACCATGACCGAAACCGGCAGGGACACGACCGTCGTGATCGTCGGGGGCGGAGTCGCCGGACTCACGCTGGGCAATTTCCTCCTGGGCAAGGGGATCGGTTGCGTCGTCCTCGAAAAGCACAGTCGTGACTACGTGGAGCAGCGGCAGAGGGCCGGGGCTCTCGATGCCAACGGTGTGCGTGTACTGAACGAGTGGGGGCTGGGAGAGGCCGTCGAGGGCTACAGCCATGGGGACTCCGACGCGGGTGTGCCGCTGCTGATCGACGGAGAAGAACGGCAATGGAGGATGGGCGGCGGTGACGACGAGGACGAGGTCGACGGGGCGTTCTGCCCGCAGCAGATCCTCGTCCGCAATCTGATCAGGATCTTCCTGCGCGACGGCGGTGACCTGCGCTTCGGAGCGCAGGACGTATCCCTGCACGACATCGACATCGACATCGACACCGGCACCGGCACCGGCACCGAGCAGCCGACTGTTCGCTACCGGGACGCCGACGGCTCGACGCGGACGCTCACGTGCGCCTTCGTCGCCGGCAGCGATGGCTACCGCGGCGTCAGCCGGACGGCCGTCCCCGACGACGTACTCACCAGCTCCACCTACGAGTTCGGCTACGCCTGGCTGAGCGCGATGACGCAGGCGCCGGCGGATCCCCTGGCCGTGCTGGCCGTGCACTCGCGCGGATTCGCCGCGCGGATCACCCGAGGCCCGCACGCGAGCCGTCTCTACTTGCAGTGTCCACTCACGGACACCGTCGAACAGTGGCCCGACGAGCGCATCTGGAACGAACTGGAGGCTCGCTTCGGTGGGCCCGTGGAGTCCAGGGGTCCGATCACCAGCAGGCAGGTCGTGCCGCTGCGCGGAGTGGTCTTCAGCCCCATGCGCCATGGGCGCCTGTACCTGCTCGGGGACGCGGCCCACCTCATCTCCCCGATGAGCGCGGAGGGCATGAGCCTCGCCCTCCACGACGCCGACGCACTGGCCAAGGCGGTCGTCCGGCAGGTGGAGAAGAACGACTCGACCCTGCTCGACAGCTACTCCGACACCTGCCTGAACCACACATGGGAGCGCCAGGCATCCGCTGTCCGGATGACGCAGACCATGCACGACTCCGGTGACACCACCTACGAAGGGGAGTTCCGCAAGCAGATCGCCCGCAAGAACCTGGAAACCATGCTGGAACCGGCGGCGCCTCACGCCTCGTAGGTCGTGGACACACCCGGTCGATGTGCTCCGCGGTGATCCGCGCAGGCCTCGGGTGCCGTCCTTCATGATGGCCCGGGGTCGCCAAGGAACCATCGGTCCGTGTGGTCGGCCGAACGCGTCCGGGGCCGGGGGAATTCAGTCCTTGTCGACGTGCTCGTTCAGGACCTTGCCGTTGGCCGCGTCGATGTCGAACGACGTCTTGTCCCAGGTGGCAGGGGTGACCACGTCGACCGACCAGACCGTGGACCCGCTGTCGGAGTCGTCGAGGGCGACGGAGGTGACCTTGCCCTTCTTCCGCTCTGTGGCCGTATCGGCGGCCTTCACCGCCGTGATCTTGGCCGCGGCGAGCTTGTCGGAGTTCTCCTTCTTGTCGTCCGCGTCCTGGTCCTTGTCCGTCGTAGAGCCGCTCACCTTGCCGGTGACGGCATCGACGCGTACGTCGGTGCTCGTGCCGTCGGACGCGACGACCTCCGCTTCCCACTCCGGGTTGCCCTGGTTGTCGTCTCCGAGCTCGATGTCCAGGAGCTTGCTGCCGGAGACCTCCTTCTCGGCGGTGCGTGCCGCCTTGTCCCAGCCGACCTTCGTCGCGGAGAGCAGCTTCTTGCGCTCGGCCTGGTCCTCGTTCAGCCGGCCGGTCGGGGTCGCGTCGCCGGCCTGGTCCTGCTGGGAGGCGCTCTCGCTCTTCTTGGCGCCCGAGGAGGTGCCGTCCCCGTCGTCCGACGAGCACGCGCTCAGCAGGGAGAGCGATGCGGCGACGGCGCACACGACGCCGACGGCACGCCCTCGCGCGCTTCGGTTGCTCCGCTTCACGGGTACAGAGTGCATGGGTGGGCCTTTCGTGCCGTGGGCCGGGGAGATCCGTGCCGCTCCCGCGCCCAGGTCACCCCGTGCGCCCGCCGCCCTCACGGCGACTCCGCAAACGGGCACGAAGCGGACGCCCGCCGATCGTCCCAGCCTCCCCGGGGCTCGGCATCCCGACGCCCCGACGTCCCGGCACACGGTCTCGGCCCTGCCCGTCGCGACGGCCCGGCGCACGGCCTCCCGCCCTGCCCGACACGCGCGCAGGAGCCGGGAGGCCGATTGACCCGATCGGCCGTCAGCCCTTCTTCAGCTCCTCGGCGAACATCACGATGATGCCGCTGGGGCCGCGGACATACGTGAGCTTGTAGATGTCCTCATAGGTGCCCACGCCGCGAAGCGGGTGGCACCCGTGCTTGGCGGCCGTCTCGAGGGCCTCTTCGATGTTGTCGACCGAGAAGGCGACGCGGTGCATACCGATCTCGTTGGGGAGGGTCGGCTCCGTCTCGATCGCATCGGGGTGGATGTACTCGAAGAGCTCCAGGCGACCCTGTCCGTCCGGCGTCTGGAGCATCGCGATCTTGGCGTGATTGCCATCGAGTCCGACGGCGGTATCGGTCCACTCCCCACTGACCGTGTCCCGGCCGAGGACCGTGAGGCCGAGGTCGGTGAAGAAGGAGATCGTTGCTTCGAGGTCGCGAACAGCGATGGCGACGTTCTCAAGTTTGATGGCCATGCGTTGCATGCTACGAGTCGGGCGGCCGCGAATTGCGTTAAGGGACCATCAAGCCGCTGGTAGCAGGACATACTTGAGGGCACGGGGGCGGGATGGCCCCTCGTTGACTCGAGGCAAGGAGGCGGCGTTCGGTGAGCAGCGTCACGACGGGACTGCAGAAGATCGATGTCAGGCTTCGGTGGGACCCCAGCCCCGTCGGGGAGTCACCGCGCCATCTCGACATCGTCGCCGCGACGTACTCCGACGACGACGTCGACGGGGATCCCGCGTACGTCGTCCACTACGACAGCCGCTCCCCCGACGGCACCATCAACATGATCCGGGACAGCAAGACCGGGATGGGTTTCGGCTTCGTCGAGGTCATGACTCTCGAACTCGACCGACTGGCGTCCTCCTACGCGCGAGTGGTGGTCGGCGTGGTGATCCATCAGGACGCCGACCCGCGCACCTTCTCCGACATCGAGAATGCCGGGGTCGTGGTCGTGGAGAAGTACACGGAGCTTCTGGAGACCGACTTCACGCCGGTCGCCGGGGCCACCGCCGCGACGATCGTGGAGTTCCGGCGGAATGACTCCGGGGCCTGGAAACTCCACGAGCTGATCCAGGGCTTCGACTGCGACGCGAGCGCGTTCCCTGCCGAAATGGGCAGCGCCCGGCAGGGTTGAGCCGGACCAATACCGCTCCCGCTCAGCTCAGTTCGAAGCCGTGGTAGTGGCTCACCGCGATGCCGTCGGTGAGGTCGCGGTAGAGGCCGACGCCGCCGATGAAGGGCATGAACACCCGTTGTTTTCCGGGGATGTTGGCGCCCATGTACCAGGACGCGGACTGCGGCATGAGCGTGAGGTCGGCGAGGTCGTTGGTGGTGTTGACCCAGTTGTCCTCGGCGTCCGGGTCGGCCTCCATGCGGTGCAGTCCGCGCTCGCGCAGGTGCGTGAGGGCGCGGGTGATCCAGTCCACGTGGTGCTCGATCGAGGTCATCATGTTGGAGAGGACGGACGGGCTCTGGGGGCCGGTCACCGTGAAGAGGTTGGGGAAGCCGGCCGACATCAGGCCCAGATACGTACGCGGGCCGTGGGCCCACTTGTCGCGCAGCGCGAGGCCGTCGGCGCCCCGGATGTCGATGGCGTTCAGGGCGCCGGTCATCGCGTCGAATCCGGTCGCCATGACGATGACGTCGACGTCGTACGCGCCCCCGTCCTCGGTGCGGATCCCGCGCTCGGTCATCCGGTCGATCGGCCGCTCGGCGAGGTCGACCAGGGTGACGTTGTCCTGGTTGAACACCTCGAAGTAGCCGGTGTCGACGCACATCCGCTTGCTGGCGATCGGGTACGTGCGCGGGGTGAGCCGCTCGGCGAGTTCGGGGCTCTTCACCTTCTCGCGGATCCGTGCGCGGACGTACTCGGCGACGGCCTCGTTGGCCTCCGCGTCCCTGAGCAGGTCACTGAAGCCGCTGCCGAAGCACAGACCACCGATGTCCCAGCGGCGGTCCAACTCCCCTACGATTCCCTGCTCTTCGGTCTCGACAACGAGCACCTGCGCCTCTTCGTCGCAGTCGAAGCCCTTCGATGAGGCGCGGGAGACCTCGCGCCGTTCGGGGTAGCGCGCCCGCGCCGCGGCGAGGCGGGCGGCGTTGGGGCCGTTGTGGGCGGGCACCGCGTAGGACGGGGTGCGCTGGAAGACGGTGAGCGAGCCCACCAGCGGGGCGATCGCGGTGATCGTCTGCAGTCCGGAGGATCCGGTGCCGATCACGGCCACCCGCTTGCCGGCCAGGTCGGCGTCCTCGTGCGGCCAGTTGGACGTCCACAGCACCTCGCCCGCGAAGTCCGTGAGGCCCTCGAAGTCGGGCCGGGACGGCACGGACAGGCACCCGGTGGCCGCGATGACGTACCGGGCGGTGCGGGGTGTTCCGTCGGAGGCCCGGACCGTCCAGCGCTCCGCCGCGTCGTCCCAATCCAGCGATTCCACAAGGGTGTTGAAGACGACGTCCCTGCGCAGGTCGAACCGGTCGGCCACATGGCGTACGTAGGCGAGGATCTCCGGCTGGGCCGCGTAGCGCTCGCTCCAGTCCCACTCCTGCTCGAGCTCGGAGTCGAAGGAGTAGGAGTACTCGACGGACTCGATGTCGCAGCGGGCGCCCGGGTAGCGGTTCCAGTACCAGGTGCCGCCGACGTCCGCGCCTGCCTCGATCACGCAGGTGTCGAAGCCGAGCGCGCGCAGCCGGTGCAGCTGGTAGAGGCCGGCGAAACCGGCGCCGATGACGAGCACGTCGTGGTTGGCCATGGCTCACACCGTCCTTTCGGCGACGAACTTGTTGATGTGCTCCGCCACAAGACGCAGCCCGTCCTCGAAGCCCGGCAGGATGCCCGCCATCTGGAAGAAGGCGTGCATCTGGCCCGCGGCCTCTTCAAGTGCCACCGGGACGCCCGCCTCGCGCAGCGCGTGCGCGTAGGCGACTCCCTCGTCGTGCAGCGGATCGCACTCGGCGACGTACACGAGCGCCGGGGGCAGGCCCGCGAGGCTGTCGGCGCGCAGCGGGGAGGCGTCCGGGTGTGTGCGGGCCCGCTCGTCGGGGAGGTAGTGGTCCCAGAACCAGGCCATGGTGTCGCGGGTGAGTATGAGTTGGTTCTGCGGGGCGAGGTACGAGGGCCGGTCCAGGTCGCAGTCGGTGACGGGATAGACCAGGGCCTGGTAGTCGACGGCGGGCCCGCCGCGGTCGCGGGCCCAGCGGGTCATCACGGCAGCGATGTTGCCGCCCGCACTGTCGCCGGCGACGAGCAACGGGGCGCCTTGCGGGGCGAGTTCGTCCCCGTGCTCGGCGGTCCAGGTCAGGGCGGCCCAGCTGTCCTCGACGGCTGTCGGGAACGGATGCTCGGGCGCCTTGCGGTAGTTGACCATCACCACGGTCGACTGCGTCGCGTTCGCGAGCCGGCGGCCCACGTGGTCGTACTGCAGGTCGATGTCCCCGACGACCCAGCCGCCGCCGTGGAAGTACACGACGACCGCCTGCGGGGTGCCCTCGGGACGCAGCACCCTGGTGCGGAATCGCCCGCCGTCGCGGCCCTCGATCTTGACGTCCCGTACCGCGCCGACCTCCGGGCCCCGGCCGCTGATACCGGAGAGGATGGGGGCGTGCAGACGGGCGATGGCCGGCGTGGACTCGTGCATCGCCGGGCCGTCGGCCTTGGCCAGTTCCGCCAGAAACGCCTGGGTCACCGGTTCCAGTGGCATACGGCCGTCCCCTCGTCGATCCTGCTCGTCTTCTCGGAGGTGATGCTCGTACGGCAGGCGGGCCCGGCCCCGCGCACCGGCCGCTGTACCGTGCACGGACCATGCTCGCCGGAGATCCTCGCGAGGTCCAGACCTCGGCGGAGGCCGGCTCGCGCAACGGGTCCTCGGCTCACCCACCGGCCGCGAACGGCAGCGTCTCGTACCGGCGCACGTAGCAGCCGTCCGCGAACGTACCGCGGGGCGCGTCGACCGTGAAGTGCGGGAAACGGGCGAGGAGTTCGGTGAGCGCGATCCGTCCCTGGAGGCGGGCCGCCGCGGCGCCCAGGCAGTGGTGCGGGCCGTAGCCGAAGGCCAGGTGTTGTGGGGTCGTGCGCTCCAGGTCGACCTCGTCCGCGTGGGGGCCGAAGGCGCGCGGGTCGCGGTTGGCGGAGCCGTAGAGCAGCAGCACCTTGTCCCCGGCCGGCGCGGTCCTGCCGTGCAGGCTCAGGTCTTCGGCGAGGGTGCGGGCCAGGCCCTGCACCGGCGACGCCAGGCGCAGCGCCTCCTCGACGAAGGGCCCGACCGACTCCGGGTCCGATGCGAACCGGGCCCGTAACTCTGGCTGTTCGGTGAGGAGTTGGGATGCGGTGGTCAGCAGTCCGATGGTCGTGTCGTTGCCGCCGGCGATCATGGTGAAGGCGAATCCCAGGATCCGGATCACGGCCTGCGGATCGTCGGCCAGGACGCGGACGAGGTCGGAGACGGTGTCGTCGGCCGGGTGCGCGCGGCGCCGCTCGATCAGTTCCGCGAAGTACGCGAAGAGGTCGGCGACCGCCTCGCGCGCGTCGAGCGCGTGGCCCTGGGCGCCCGCCTGCACGATCGACTGTGTCCAGCCCGCGAAACGCTGCCGGTCGGCTTCGTCGACCCCCAAGTAATGGGCGACGACGAAACATGGGAGCGGCCGCATCAGTTCGGCGACGAGGTCGACCGATTCGCCCGCCGCGGCCATCTCGGCGATCGCGTCGAGCCGGGTGCGTACGAAGTCGCGTACCGCGTCCGCCACGGATTCCACGCGGCGCGGAGTGAACCCCTTGGTGAGCATCCCGCGGAACTCCGTGTGCTCCGGCGGGTCGAGCATGACCAGCGGCGGCGCGGCCTCCACACCGGCCGCGGCCATGTCGTCGCGGGCCACCGTCAGCCCCTGGCGTGACGAGAACAGCTCGGGGTGGCGCAGCGCGTCCAAGACGTCGTCGTAGCGGGAGAGCACCCAGTGGTCGCCGTCCTCGACGTGGTGCAGCGGATCGTGGTCGCGCAGGGCCGCGTACATCGCGTAGGGGTCGCGCCAGGACTCGGCACCGCGGGGTAGGAATCGGGCGGGTGGCGGGACGATACTCATGGCGGCACGGTGGGTGACTCCTGACGCACTGTCAATGGACGTGCGAGCAGCCGTCGATCACGGATTTGAAGTGCGACGCCGGGAGGCCGATGAGTTTCGAGGGAACAGGCAGTCGATACCCGTGACGGACGAGACGACGACAAACGGTGGGAGATCCCCGATGGCCAAGGTGTTCACGCACATGACGATGTCGCTGGACGGCTTCATCGCGAGCCCGAAGGACGAGATCGGGGAGCTGTTCGAGTGGTACGAGGCGGGAGGCGTGAACGTCCCCGACCCGAACGAGTCCGTCGACTCCCAGGTCGACGACGCCGGCGCCCAGGTGATGGGAGAGTTGACCGCCAATTGTGGCGCCCTCGTCGCCGGCCGGCACCTGTTCGACATCGCCGACGGCTGGGGTGACAAGCACCCGGTGGGCGCACCCGTCGTCGTGGTCACTCATCGCGCACCCGAGGACGCCGCCACGAAGTGGCCCACCACGACGTTCGTCGACGGAGTCGAGGCCGCGATCGTCCGGGCCAAGGAGATCGCCGGCGATCAGGACGTCACCATCGCGAGCGCGGCGATCACCCAGCAGGCGCTCGACCTCGGTCTGGTCGACGAGGTGTGCGTCAGCCTCGTCCCCGTGCTGTTCGGCGAGGGGATCCCCTACTTCGCGAAGCTGGCGCGCGGCCACCTCCTCCTCGAGGACCCGATCGTCGTCCAGGGGCGCCGTGCCCTCCACCTGCGGTATCCCGTCCGCCGATAGTCGGCCGTAGGGTCCCCGATGTGGCGGGGCGGCGCCCGGGCTCGATGTCTGCCGCGCTCTTCCCCGCCCCACGGTCGTGATCTACGTTTGGCATCGCCCCGCCACCGAAAGGCCGACGATGCCGTTTCCCACCAGCGTCCAGCACAATCCGGTCGTCCAGCAGGCGGTTCGCCGCCTCGACGAGCTCGGCGACCCCCGCTTCGGACAGACGCTGCTGCGCTGCCTGGACGACACGCTGGCCCGCACCATCCGCCCGATGCCCGACGGCACCGCCTTCGTCGTGACGGGTGACATCCCCGCCATGTGGCTGCGCGACTCGACGACGCAGATGATGCCGTACCTGGCGCTGCTCGAGGGCGACGAGGACCTGCAGGACCTGCTTCTCGCCGTGCTGCGCCGCCAGTTCCGGCAGATCGCGCACAATCCGTACGCCAACGCGTTCAACGCCGAGGCCTCCGGACGGGCGCACGACACGGACGACCTGTGCGAGGACCCCTGGGTCTGGGAGGAGAAGTACGAGGTCGACTCCCTCGCCTTCCCACTCCTGCTGGCCCATCGCTTCTGGCGGGCGACCGGGCGCACCGACCACTTGGCGCAGGCGTTGGAGGCGGCGCGCGCCGCGATCTCCGTGTGGCGCACGGAGCAGGACCATGAGCACCTCTCCAAGTACCGCTTCGTGCGGGCGAACGTCCCGCCGACCGACACCCTGCGGAACGAGGGGCGCGGAACTCCCGTCGCCGAGACCGGGATGACCTGGAGCGGGTTCAGGCCCAGCGACGACGCGTGCACCTATGGCTACAACGTGCCCGCCAACCTGTGCGCCGCCGCTGCCCTCGACGGCGTCGCCAACATGGCGCGGCAGGTTCAGGACACCGAACTCGCCGACGATGCGGCCGAGTTGGCGGTCGAACTGCGCGCGGCGACCCGGCAGCACGGCACCGTCGACCACCCCGACCACGGCTCGATCTACGCCTACGAGGTCGACGGGCTCGGCAACGCGCTCCTGGCGGACGACGCCAACATGCCCAGCCTGCTGTCCCTGCCGCTGGTCGCCGACATCTCGCCGAAGGATCCGCTGTACCTGGCGACCCGCGCGTTCGTCCTCTCCCCCGCCAACCCGACCTGGTATCGGGGAACGGCCGCCGAGGGTGTGGGCAGTCCGCACACCCCTGACGGTTACATCTGGCCCATCGCCCTCGCCGTGGAGGGACTGACCAGCAACGACCCCGAGCGGCGGCTGCAGTTGCTGCACACCCTGATCAACACCGACGCCGGAACCGGGGCGATGCACGAGTCCTTCCACAAGGACGACCCGGACAGGTTCACCCGCGACTGGTTCTCCTGGGCCAATGCCATGTATGCGGAACTGGCCCTGGATCTGGTCGGGTTCGGCACTCGAGCCCTGTGGGACGCGTCCGTGGGTACCTCCTTGGACGCGTCCGCCTAGACAGCCTGTCGGCCACAGCTGCTCTCAGTACGGCAGCCCCTCCGACGCCGCGCGCAGGGCCACGTCGAGGCATTCCGCGAACTCGTTGTACGAGGCATCGGGTTGGTCCGCGTAGCGGCGGGCGAAGTTCTCCGCGGCCGCGCGCAGGGCGCCGTTGAGGGTCGCGGCGTGCACCGTCACGCGCAGGTCGTCGGCATGGCCGCCGGAGCGTTCCGCGAGCAGGCGGCCGAGGACGGGGAGCGCGTCGTCGTGGGCCTGGAGCCAGACGGCGCGCAGCGCGGGCTCGGTCGAGGTCATGCGGATCAGGGCGAGGATGGTGGGCGTGCCCTGCGGGAGATCTCCCGTTCCGCGCGACTCGGTGAAGAAGTCCAGCAGACTCATCTGCGGTGGCCAGTGGCGCAGTTGGGTCACCGCGAAGTCGAGTCCCGCCGCGAGCAGCGGGAGCACGCAGCTCTCCTTCGTCGGGAAGTGCCGCCACAGGGTGCGTGAGGAGACGCCGACGGCCCCCGCTATCTGCGCCCCCGTCGTGGCGGTGACGCCCTGGGAGGTGAACAGACGCACCGCCTCGCAGGCGATCTCGAACCGGAGCGCGGCCTTGCGGCGTTCGGCGAGCGAAGGCCGCCCGTCCGTCGTCGTCGCCTCCTGCCGCCACTCTTCCCATGGCATCTGTCGCATGCCGCCATCTTGTCACTGAGTGACACACGACTCTACTCTGCGGTAGCTGACCGGCGAGTAACCACCGTGCTCTCGACCGGAGTTGGCAGGCGTATGCCCCTGTGCCCCCTTGTGCCCTCCCTCTCCCCCCACTTGGTCAAGGAGTTGCCCATGCCCTCCCCCACCAGGCGCGCCCTGCTCACCGGCGCCACCGCCCTCGCCACCGCCGCTGCCCTTCCGGCCCCGGTCGCGGCGGCCGCACCGGCCCGCGTACGGCTGACCCGCGAGGAACACCGCGTCGTCGTCATCGGATCGGGATTCGGCGGCGGCGTCGCCGCACTGCGGCTCGCCCGGGCCGGCGTCCCGGTGACCGTCCTCGAACGCGGGCGGCGCTGGCCGACCGGCCCGAACGCGGAGACCTTCCCGCACGTCTCCGGCCTCGACAAGCGGGTGCTCTGGTACGGCACCCTGCCCGAAGCCGTCAGGCCGCTCGCCCGCCTGATCGGCACCCCGCTCGGCTTCGCGCCCTACACCGGCCTCCTGGAGCCGGTCCTCGGGGAGAACATCCTGAGCGTGTGCGCGGCCGGGGTCGGCGGCGGTTCGCTCGTCTACCAGGGCATGACCCTCCAGCCCTCGGAGGCCGTGTTCAACACCTGGCTGCCCGAAGGCCTCGACTACCGGCGCATGGACCGCGTCCACTATCCGCGCGTCGCCCGCATGCTCAAGGCGGACACCGCCCCCGACCAACTGATCGACTCGCCCAACTACTTCGCGTCCCGGGTCTTCGGAGAGCGGGTCCGCAAGGCCGGATACGGCCTGGAGAAGATCCCCATGCCGATCGACTGGGACTACGCCCTGGCCGAACTGCGCGGCGACATGTTGCCCTCGTACACGAACGGCGACTGCGCGCTCGGCGTCAACAACGGCGGCAAGCACTCCGTGGACGTGACCTACCTGAAGCAGGCCGAGGCGACCGGCAAGGTCACCGTCGCCACCCACCACAACGTCACCTCCGTGGCCCGCGCCGCCGACGGCCGCTGGGAGGTGCATGTCGACCGCACCGACGACTCCGGCACCGTGCTGGAACAGAAGGTGCTCACCACCCGCGCCCTGATCATGGCGGCCGGCAGCGTCAACACCAGCAAACTCCTGGTCCGCGCCGGCGCGACCGGAGCCGTCCCCGACCTGCCCGACGGGCTCGGCGAGGGCTGGGGCACCAACGGCGACCGCATCTACGCGTGGACCAGCCTCCAGGAGGACTTCGGCGGCGAGCAGGGCGGTCCCGTCGTCTACGGCAGCAAGGACTGGACCGACCCGGCCACCGCGAACACCGTCATCCAGGCCTCCCTCCCACCCCTGGGCCTCGACACCCGCACGACCATGCTGGTGGGCTTCGGCGTCAGCCCCGACCGCGGCCGCCTGCGCTACAACTCCAGCACCGACTCCGTTTCCCTGCACTGGCCCGCGGGCGGCGACGACACCAGCTACCGCGCCATCCATCAGCGGGTCACGAAGATCTCCCGGGGCCTCGGCACCCTCATCGACACCAATTCCCTGGTCAACAGCACCTGGCACCCACTGGGCGGCGCCCCGATGGGCACCGTGTGCGACCTGGAGGGACGCGTCCAGGGGCAGCGCGGCCTCTACGTCCTCGACGGCGCGCTCATCCCCGGCACCACCGGCGCCTGCAACCCCTCGATGACCATCGCCGCGGTGGCCGAGCGCGCCATGGACAGCATCGCCGCCAAGGACGTCGGCACGGTCATCTGACCACTCCGACACACTGCCTCTCCGGCCAACTCGGCACCACCCCCGTGGAGTTCGCCGCGTCCCGATTGACCTGCACGATCCGCGTCCGACACCCCGGACGCCGTAGCATGTCCCGGTTGTCCGGCTCCACCCGGGCAACTTCGGGCAGTTCGGGGGCAGTTGCGTCGCTCCGGCCGGGGCTGCCGTCTTCTCGACGTTGGGACCCGATGGACGCCACTCGCGCACACGACGAGCTCAGCCTGCTCGAAGCGGAGCTGACCGAACGGCTCGACGCTCCGGCGCACTTCTTCGCGAAGGACGCCGCCGCACCGCGCACCCTGGTCGACATCCTCGACGCGACCGTCCGAAAGCACCCCGACGAGCTCGCCCTCGACGACGGCGTGCGCCGACTGACGTACCGCGCGCTGGACGTTGAGGTCGGCCGGCTGCGCAGCCGTCTGGCCGGGGCCGGGGTGGGGCGCGGCGACCGGGTCGGCGTGCGGGTGCCGTCGGGGACGAACGACCTGTACGTGGCGATTCTCGCCGTGCTCGCGGCGGGCGCCGCGTACGTACCCGTGGATGCCGAGGATCCGGACGAGCGGGCCGAACTCGTCTTCGGTGAGGCGGGGGTGCGGACCGTGATCGGGGCGGGGCACGCCTTCACCGTCGCGGAGCCCTCCCCCGTTCCCGCCGGGCGGCCCGGGCCCGAGGACGACGCGTGGATCATTTTCACGTCCGGTTCGACCGGGCGGCCCAAGGGCGTCGCCGTCCGTAACCGCAGCGCCGCGGCGTTCGTGGACGCGGAGGCCGCGCTCTTCCTCGCCGAGGATCCGATCGGGCCCGGCGACCGGGTCATGGCGGGCCTGTCCGTCGCGTTCGACGCGTCCTGCGAGGAGATGTGGCTGGCGTGGCGGCACGGCGCCTGCCTGGTGCCGGTGCCGCGCGCCCAGGTGCGCGGCGGCGCCGACCTCGGGCCCTGGCTGGCCGAGCAGGAGATCACCGTCATCTCCACCGTGCCGACGCTGGCCGCGCTCTGGGAGCCGGAGGCCCTCAACGACGTCCGGCTGCTGATCTTCGGCGGCGAGGCGTGTCCGCCCGAGCTCGTCCAGCGTCTGGTCACCGAGGGCCGCGAGGTCTGGAACACGTACGGGCCCACCGAGGCAACCGTCGTCACCTGCGCCTCCCTGATGACCGGCGCCGAGCCGATCCGCATCGGACTGCCGCTGGACGGCTGGGAACTCGCCGTCGTCGACGAGGCCGACCGGCCCGTCCCGATGGGCGCCAGCGGTCAACTCGTCATCGGTGGAGTGGGGTTGGCCCGCTATCTCGACCCGGCCAAGGACGCCGAGAAGTATCCGCCGCTGCCCGCCCTGGGCTGGGAGCGCGCCTACCGCAGCGGCGACCTGGTCAAGGCCGACCCCGAGGGCCTGGTCTTCCTCGGGCGCGGCGACGAGCAGATCAAGCTCGGCGGGCGGCGCATCGAGCTCGGCGAGGTCGACTCCGCGCTGCAGGCGCTGCCCGGCGTCGCGGGCGCGGCCTGCGCCGTCCGCACCGCGCGCGGCGGCAACCAGCTGCTCGTCGGCTACATCGTCACCCAGGAGGGCTGGCAGCACGCGGCCGCCGTGGACAAGCTGCGCTCCGAACTGCCCGCCGCGCTCGTGCCGTTGCTCGCTCCCGTCGCCGAACTCCCCACGCGCACCTCGGGCAAGGTCGACCGCGACGCGCTGCCGTGGCCGCTGCCCGATGTGGCGACCGATGCCCCGACCGAGCAGCTCTACGGCACCGAGGCCTGGCTCGCCGAGCAGTGGAGCGAGACCCTCGGCGTCCCCGTCACCGACGCGCACGACAACTTCTTCACCATCGGGGGCGGCAGCCTCGCCGCCGCCCAGCTGACCACCCGGCTGCGCACCCGCTACCCGAACGCGGCCGTCATCGACCTCTACGAGCGTCCGGTCCTGCGCAAGCTGGCCCGCCGCCTGGAGAAGTCGGCGCAGGACGACGGCGCGGAGCGGACGATCGTCCCGGTCCCGAACCGCGCCAAGCTCGTCCAACTGCTGCTTCTGATACCGCTGTTCACCCTCAACGGCCTGCGCTGGACGATCGCGCTCGCCGCGCTGGCCGACGTCCTGCACCGGTTCGGCGGCTACGCGTGGGCCCCGTCCGCCTCCTGGTGGCTGATCGCGCCGGCGGCGCTCGTCCTGTTCAGTCCGCCGGGGCGGCTCGCCGTGGCGGTGGGCGGCGCCCGGCTGCTGCTGCGCGGCGTCGGCCCGGGGACGTATCCGAGAGGCGGTGGCGTCCATCTGCGGCTGTGGACCGCCGAGCGGCTCGCCGAGCACAGCGGCGCGACCTCGCTGACCGGTTCCTGGCTGCAGCGTTACGCCCGCGCGCTCGGCGCCAGGGTCGGCCCCGACGTCGATCTGCACTCGCTGCCGCCGGTCACCGGCCTGCTCAAGCTCGGCCGCGGCTGCGCCGTCGAGAGCGAGGTCGACCTGTCGGGGCACTGGCTCGACGGCGACCGCCTGGAGATCGGCGCCGTGAAGGTCGGCGCGGGCGCCGTGGTCGGCACGCGGAGCGTCCTCTTCCCGGGCGCCCGGGTGGGCAAGCGCGCCGAGATCGCACCGGGCTCCGCCGTCCAGGGACACGTACCGACCGGCCAGCGCTGGGCGGGCTCCCCGGCGGTCAAGCTCGGCAAGGCCAAGCGGGAGTGGCCCGCGCAGCGGCCGCCGCGCACGGTGGGCTGGCGCGCGATGTACGGCGCCGCGGGCCTCGCCCTCACTCTCCTCCCGCTCCTGTCCGCCCTCCCGGCCCTGCTCGTCGCGCGCGCCTTCGTGCCCGCGGGCGCCGGGCTCGGCGATGCGCTGCGCGACGGGCTCCTCGCCGCCGCCCCCGCGGCCCTCGCCTACGGACTCACGTACGCCGTGCTGATCCTGGCCGGTGTGCGGCTCGCCGGGCTCGGCCTGACCTCCGGAACGTTCCCGGTGCACAGCCGGGCGGGCTGGCAGTCCTGGACCGTGACCCAGCTGATGGACCTGTCCCGGCAGACGCTGTTCCCCCTGTACGCGGGGCTCGTCACGCCGGTGTGGATGCGGCTGCTCGGCATGCGCGTCGGCCGGGACGCCGAGGTGTCCACGGTGCTCGCGCTGCCCGGCCTCACCACGGTCGGCGACGGCGCGTTCCTCGCCGACGACACGCTGACCGCGCCGTACGAACTCGGGGGCGGCTGGGTGCGGATCGGGCGCGCCCGGATCGGCCGCCGGGCGTTCCTCGGCAACTCGGGCATGACGGCGCCCGGCCGCTCGGTGCCGGACGACGGACTGGTGGGCGTCCTGTCGGCCACCCCGAAGAAGGCCAAGCAGGGCAGTTCGTACCTGGGTCTGCCGCCGGTCCGGCTGCCCCGCCCGGCCACCGGCGTCGATCCGGGCCGCACCTACACACCGCCGGTCCGGCTGCGCTGGGCGCGCGCCCTGGTCGAACTGGGCCGCCTCGTCCCGGTGTTCTGCTCGGCCGCCCTGATCGTCCTGGTCCTCGGCGCGCTGGCCGCCATCGCGGCGAGGCACGGCCTGTGGGCGGCCGCGCTCGTCAGCGGCCCTGTTCTGCTGGCCGCGGGTGTCCTCGCGTGCGCGGTGTCGATCGTGGCCAAGTGGCTGCTGGTCGGCCGCCATCGCGCGAGCGAGCACCCGCTGTGGTGCGGTTTCGTGTGGCGGGACGAACTGGCCGACACCTTCGTGGAGATGCTCGCGGTGCCGTGGCTCGCCGGGTCGGTGCCCGGCACCCCGGTCCTCACCGCCTGGCTGCGCGGCCTCGGCGCGCACATCGGGGCGGGCGTGTGGTGCGAGAGTTACTGGCTGCCGGAGACCGACCTGGTCACCCTGGAGGCCGGGGCGACCGTGAACCGGGGCTGTGTCCTGCAGACGCACCTCTTCCACGACCGGATCTTGCGGACGGATACTGTGACCCTTCGCGAGGGCGCCACGCTGGGTCCGGGCGGAATCGTGCTGCCGGGCAGCGAGGTCGGTGCCCGCAGCACGCTGGGGCCCGCGTCCCTGGTGATGGCCGGCGAGTCGGTACCGCCGGGCAGCCGGTGGCTCGGCAACCCGATAGAGGCCTGGCGCCCGTGAATTGGCGGGCCCTGAAGGCACGTTGGCCATGTCGTACGGGTACGAAGACGAGTACGGGCACAGGGACAGGCACAGGGACAGGGAGCGGACGAGGCGTGAACGGGCAGCACTACGGTCAGCACCACGGCGGCCGGCACCACGGGCACCACGGGCCTGACTCCTACTTCCCGTCCAATGGGGACCCCCGCTACCGGGTGCACCGCTACGAACTCGACCTGGACTACCGGCCCGAGCCCAACCGGCTGGCCGGCACGGCCCGGCTCAGCGCCATTGCGGGCCGCGCCGAACTGGATGAATTCCAGCTGAACTTCGCCGACTTCCGTATCGGCCGGATCCGGGTCGACGGCCGCCCCGCGCACTACACGCTGCGCGGCGGCCGGCTGCGGATCCGGCCGGCGAAGCCGCTGGCCGCGAGCGCCGCGTTCACCGTCGAGGTGCACTACTCCGGCAACCCGAAGCCGGTGAAGAGCGCCTGGGGCGGCCTGGGTTGGGAGGAGCTGACCGACGGCGCGCTCGTCGCCAGCCAGCCGGTCGGCGCCCCCTCCTGGTACCCGTGCAACGACCGCCCCGCCGACAAGGCCGCGTACCAGATCTCCCTCACCACCCCCTCCGCGTACCAGGTGGTGATCGGTGGCCGTCTCCTCACGCGTACGACCAGGGCCTCGACCACGACCTGGCTGTACGAACAGGCCGCGCCCACTTCCAGCTATCTGGTCGGCCTGGCGATCGGCAGATTCCAGACGGCGCTGCTCGGCGATCCGGGCCTCGACGGGGTCCCGCAGACCGGCCACTTCCCGGCCCATCTGCTCACCGCCTTCTCCCGCGACTTCGCGCGCCAGCCGCAGATGATGGCCCTGTTTCAGGAGCTCTTCGGCCCCTACCCGTTCGGCGAGTACGCGGTCGTGGTGGCCGACGAGGAGCTCGACGTGCCCGTGGAGGCGCAGGGCCTGTCGCTGTTCGGCACCAACCACGTGGACGGCGCCCGGAGTTCGGAGCGGCTCATCGCCCACGAGCTGGCCCACCAGTGGTTCGGCAACAGCGTCACCGTCGCCGACTGGCAGCACATCTGGCTCCACGAGGGTCTCGCCAAGTACGCGGAGTGGCTCTGGTGCGAACGCTCGGGCGGCCGCGGCGCCCAGGACCTCGCCGCCGCGGCCCACGGCCTGCTCGCCGAGCTCCCCGAGAACCTGTCCCTGGCCGACCCCGGCCGTAAGCACATGTTCGACGACCGCCTCTACGAGCGCGGCGCCCTGGCGATCCACGCCCTGCGATGCTCACTCGGCGACCAGGCGTTCTTCCAGGCGCTGCGCGCGTGGACGGACCTGCACCGGCACGGCGTCGTCACGACCGAGATGTTCGCGGCGCACATGGAGCGGTTCGCGCGCCGGCCCGTGGACGAGGTGTTCCGTGCGTGGGTCCACGAGACGGCGCTGCCGGAGGTTCCGGTGCTGGTGAGTTCGTCGTCGTAGTCGTAGGAGACTGCCGTATGAGCCTAGGGCGTCAACTCCCGCTCCGCCGCGGCCGCGTGCTCGACGACGGTGGCACGCTGCTCCTTCGTGAAGAGGCCGGCGGCGGCCCATGCGTCCGCGGTCCGCTCCACCCGGCGGACGAAGTCGCGGTGCTCGGCGAACGGTGCGCCGTCCCACACCACGTCGAGGAAGGTCAGGCCGTCGTCGCCGGGTGAGGTGACGCCCTCGACCGGCACGTCGTAGTCCGGGAGGTTGTCGTCGCGCTTGCGGTTGGGCACGCCGGTGGCGATGGAGCCGAAGACCACCTCGGGTTCGACGCGCTTGAAGTAGGCGGACTGGGGCTGCCGGTCGCCGACGTAGTGCGGGCGCAGTGTGCGGTTACCGACGGCCAGAGTCTGGCCGCGGCGCGGCGTGATCGCCGACCGGGCGTAGTTCCCGTCGCGCTTCAGGTGCCGGTAGAGCGTCAGCTCCTGGAATTCGCCCTTGGCCACCTCGCCGAGCACCGGCATCAACAGGGGCCCCCAGAAGACCGATTGGACCTCCGGGCGGTCGATGGCGCGCTCGATGCGGACGGTGAACGGCATCGAGACCTCGACGGTGTCGCCGGGGCGCCAGTCGCGGTCGATCGTGAGGTAGCTGCCGGGCTTCGGGCGCGGGCCGGTGCGGCGGCGTCCGTTGACCGAGACCGTAAAGCCGTCCTTGGTGTCGGCCACCCAGCCGGGGACGCGCAGCTTGAGGGCGAGCCGGCCGCGGCCGTCGATCTTCAGGGTGCTGCGCTGTTCGCGCGGGAAGCCGGTCGTCTGGGTGACCGTGAAGTCCCGGTCCTGCCACCGCAGGGTGGAGGGGACGTACAGGTTGACCCACAGGGTCTTGTCGTCGGCCGAGCGGAAGTACACCGTCTCCTGGTACTTGGTGCCGCCTTCGAGGCCGCTGCCGCCGCAGCAGGTTCCGGTGTTGTCGTACTCGCGGGCGGCGCCCGGGGTCAGCGGCTGGAAGTAGGCGAGCTGCGGATCGTCCGTCCGGTCCGTGTCGGCGCGCTGCCCGAGCACCATGTTGACCAGGCCGCGCTCGTAGTAGTCCATGTAGGCCGGGTCGGGGTCGAAGGTGAAGAGATTGCGCGCCAGCTTGAGCAGGTTGTACGTGGTGCAGGACTCGGCGCCGTCGCCGGCGATGGCGTGGGCGATGTTGTCGCGGTTCTGGAACGCCTCGGGGTTGGTGTTGCTGCCGGGGACGGTCCCGCTGGTGCCACCGTGCGCGAACATCCGGTGGGGGACGACCATGCCGAAGAAGTTCTCCGCCGCGCGCCGGTAGTCGTCGTCCCGGTTCTGCTCGAAGACCCGTAGGTAGCCGATGAAGTTGGGGACGTGCGTGTTGGCGTGCAGGTGGTTCGGGCGTCTGCGGCCGGGCCGGTTCTCGTCGGTGGTGACGAGGATGTCGCGGTTCTCGACGCAGGCCTCGAAGAGGGACTCGCGGCTGTCGAAGAGCCGGGCGGTCTCCAAATGGCGCCCGTCGCCGGTGAGCGCGTGGATCTCGGCTAGGACCTCGTTGGCGCCGCCGTACTCCCCCGCGATGTAGGTGTCCCACAGGTAGTTCAGGTCGTCGCGGGTGACGGGCCCCTTGTAGTCGGGGTGTTCGATGTCGCCGAGTGTCAGGGCCAGGTGGGCCCAGTCCGCCATGGTCCGGACGATCTCGAAGGCCTGCTCGTTGCCGGTGAGGGTGTACGCGTCGAGGAGGCCGCGCATGATCTTGTGCTGGGTGTACCAGGAAGCCCAGGTGTTGGTGTCCGGGTCGCTGCCGTACACGGCGAACCTGGGCGGGCCCGCGCGCAGCACGGTGTCCTCGGGCAGTGCGCCCAGGTAGCCCGGATGGACCGTCTTGCCCTTCAGTGCGTCCTGGCAGGCGCCCAGTTCGGACACCATCCGGTCGAGCTTGTCCTTGTAGACCTGTTCACCCTGGTCGACATGGGACTGCGCGAGGGCCGTGAGGTAGTGGCCTGCCCAGTGGCCGCTGAGCAGGCCGCCGTCCTCCCAGCCGCCGGGGACCTCGACGCCGGGCGGGTTGGGCCGGCCCGCGACCTTGTTGAACAGCACGAGGAAGCGCCGCTCGTCGTAGGCGCGGATGAACGCCTTCACTCTGTCGCGTTTCTCCTGGAACAGGCCCTTGCCCAGGGCCACTTCGTTCAGCCGGAAGGGCCGGACGGGCGCCGTGCTGCCCGCGCCGACGTACGGCGGGAGATCCTTCGCGAGCGCGTGGGCCGCGAGCGCGCGGGCCGCGCCGGTGCCGGGCTCTGGCGCCGTGGCGGCCGCCGGCCAGGAGCCGGCCGCCACGGCGGCGGTACCGAGGGCCGAAGCGGCCATGAAGTCACGTCGTCGTATGGACCGGCCACCGAACGTCGTCATGCCCCTCCCCTTTCACGGGAGTTACGGCTTCGTTCGGGATACCGAACAGCCTCTGACTTGTCGAACAGTCCTGAACGGGGCCCAAGATCTCACGCAGGGTGGACCGCCCGTCAACACCTCTGCACGCCGGACGGGGCCACCATGCAGCGGTTTCCGGCCCTGGCTGACTATCGCCGTCGCGGCGGTTCCTCCGTGAATGACCTTTATACGAGGCGGTTTCACTCTCTCCACCTCAAACAATCTTGGAACGGAGAGGCGCTGGCCAGGTCCGCTGTTTGCCTCAACCCCGGCCCTGTATACGAACTTTGGAGGCATGAGACCGCGCAGTCTTGGACAGCGATGCGCTCAGACCGTGCGGCTCCCGAGTGCTGGAGTTCTGTGCCGTCTTGGGCTGCCGCGCCAGGGCAAGATTCCTCCTAGCTGAAGGGTTCCCCATCATCGTGCAACCGGCCCAAGAGTTCGGCGACAACCCTGTCGAAGTACGCGAAACCGGGCACTACACGGAGGAGTACGTCCCCAGCTTCGTCGAGAAATGGGACTCCCTCATAGATTGGGAGAAGAGGGCGGACAGCGAAGGAAATTTCTTCATCGACCTGCTGCGGAAGTGGGGGGTGAAGAGCGTGCTCGATGTGGCGACGGGCACGGGATTCCACTCCGTGGCGCTCCTGTCCGCGGGATTCGAGACCGTCAGCGCGGACGGCAGCGCGGAGATGCTGGCGCGGGCCTTCGAGAACGGCCAGAAGCGGGGAGACCACATCCTGCGGGTCGTTCAGGCGGACTGGCGATGGCTCAACCGTGACGTCCACGGGGAGTACGACGCCATCGTCTGTCTCGGCAACTCCTTCACGCATCTCTTCTCGGAACGCGACCGGCGCAAGGCGCTGGCCGAGTTCTACGCGATGCTCAAGCACGACGGAATTCTCATCCTGGATCAGCGCAATTACGACGCGATGCTGGACGACGGGTACACGAGCAAGCACCGCTACTACTACTGCGGTGAAGACGTCATCGTGGAGCCGGAGTACGTCGACGAGGGACTGTGCCGCATGCGGTACAGCTTCCCGGACAGCTCGATGTACTACCTCAACATGTTTCCGCTCCGGAAGGACTACACGCGGAAGCTGATGTCGGACGTCGGTTTCCAGCGCATCGAGACCTACGGCGACTTCCAGCACACCTACCGTCGTGAGCAGCCGGACTTCTTCATCCATGTCGCGGAGAAGGAGTACAGGACCGAGGGAGAGGAGCAGTACAAGGGCGCGGTCGGCACCGCCCGCAGCTACTACAACTCGCCCGACGCCGACACCTTCTACTCCACGGTGTGGGGCGGCGAGGACATCCACATCGGTCTGTACGAGAGCGCCGACGAGCCCATCGCGGACGCCAGCCGGCGGACCGTCGAGCAGATGGCGTCGAAGCTCGGGCTGACCCGGGACTCCGTGGTGCTCGATCTCGGTTCCGGCTTCGGCGGTTCGGCCCGGTACCTCGCGGAGACGTACGGCTGCCGGGTCCTGGCCCTCAACCTCAGCGAGGTGGAGAACCAGCGCCACAAGCAGCTGAACTCGGCCCGCGGGCTCACCGACAGGATCGAGGTCGTGGACGGGTCCTTCGAGGACATCCCGTACCCGGCCGACCAGGTCGATGTCGTCTGGTCCCAGGACGCCTTCCTGCACAGCGGGAACCGGGAGCAGGTCCTCAAGGAGATCGCCCGGGTGCTGCGGCCCGGCGGCCAACTCATCTTCACCGACCCGATGGCGGCGACGGAGGGCGGCCGCGCCGACGTGCTGCAGCCGATTCTCGACCGGATCCACCTGGACGACATGGGCTCGCCCGGCTTCTACACGCGCGAACTGAAGCGGCTCGGGTTCACCGCCGTCGACGGCGGGTTCGAGGAGCACCGCGAGCAGTTGGTGAACCACTACACGCGGGTCCTCGAGGAGACCGAGCGTCTGGAGGCCGAGGGGCTGGCCAGAAAGATCAGCCACGACTACCTCTCCCAGATGAAGACGGGACTCGGCCACTGGGTCAACGGTGGCCGCGACACCCATCTCACGTGGGGCATCTTCCACTTCAGGCTCGGTGGCGATGACTGAGCGGTGCGGCTGAGCTGTACGGCTGAGCGGTAGTGCTGAGCGAGACACCTGAACGAGACACCTGAGCGAGTCCGCTGAACGACGTTCCACCGGCCGGCCCCGAGGTACCTACGGGACCGGCCGGTCGGGCTGCCACCTGCCCTTACTCGATACGCCTGTGACAGAACGAAGACACCCCGAAGCACTGCCTGTGACTCGGTGCGGGATACAAATACTTCAGACCGCACACACCGAGCCACCCACGGGGGAACCCCATGAAGTACACCCGCATCTCCGCTTTCGCCGCCATCGGCGTCGCCGCCACCCTCTCGCTCACCGCCTGCGGCGGCGGTGACTCCGACGCCTCCGCCAAGGACTCCTCGGCCACTTCTTCGTCCTCGTCCTCCGACAGCGGCTCGAAGTCGGAGGCCGGCGACGCGAAGGCGGGCTCCGGCAGCGACACCGAGGTCAAGGCCGGCGCCGCGAACAGCGGGACGCAGTCCGGCACCAAGGCCACCTTCTGCAAGACGGAGGACCTGGCCATCAACGCCGTGGACGCCGCGCCCGACGAGACCTCGGGCCGGATCGACATCTCCATGGTCAACCGGGGTTCGACCACCTGCTCGGCGACGGGCTTCGCGGGCGTCGACATCAAGGACAAGGACAACACCTCGAACCCCATCGAGCGCGGCCACGCCGAACCGCGTGTCACCACCCTGAAGCCGGGCGACTCCGCGATCTTCAACCTCTCCTACGACATCGACAGCTCCGGTGAGAGCCTCTCGTCCCCGACCAACATCGTGGTGACGCCCCCGAACGAGACCCACTCCGTGACCCTGGACTGGCCCGCGGGCGCGGGAGACATCAAGGGCGCCTACACCGACGTCCAGGTCTACCCGACGCACACCGCCAAGTAGGACCGTCGGCGCGTCCGTGCATCTCCTCGACCCGTGCGGCCATCCTTCAGGCATGACCAAGTTGTTCCTGACGGTCGGCCTGCCCGGGGCCGGCAAGACCACGCGGGCCCGGCAACTGGCCGAGGAGCACGGGGCCCTTCGGCTCACGCCGGACGAGTGGATGATTCCACTGTTCGGCGAGCCGGACGCGGGCGGAAAGCGGGACGTGCTGGAGGGGCGCCTGCTGTGGCTGGCCCTGGAGGCACTGCGGCTGGGTACCGATGTCGTGCTGGATTTCGGCTGCTGGTCCCGTGACGAGCGATCCGCGATCCGCTCGCTGGTGACATCCGAGAGCGCGTCCTGCCACCTGGTGTACGTGCCGGTGGACCACGAAACCCAGCGCGCCCGCATCGCCCATCGCCAGGCGACCACTCCGGACCAGACCTTCCCCATGAGCGAGGCGGAACTCCTGCGCTGGAGGTCGCTGTTCGAAGAGCCCGACGCGGCGGAGCTCGAGGGCCGGCGGATCGACGGCCCGCCGCCCGGGTGGGCGGGGTGGCGGGAGTGGGCCGTGCACCGGTGGCCGTCGCTCGGCTGACTCCCCCGCCGTTCGGCGCGCGTCGGATCGGCGAGGCCCGGACGGGTCCAATTCGGCCACAGACCGGAGCCGCTGAAATATGATCACGCCATGCCCGACATGACAGAGACAACGCCCGGGTGGCTGGCCTCCGACGAGCTGGAGCTGGTCCGTGCCCGCATGCCGATCCTCTACGTCGAAGCCGTGCCGGTGCGCGTCGCGGACAGCGGCGAGGTGACCAGCGTAGGACTGCTGCTCCGCATCGGCCCCGACGGCAACGTGAGCCGCACGCTGGTCTCCGGCCGCGTGCTGCATCACGAACGGGTCCGCGACGCCCTCCTGCGCCACCTCGAAAAGGACCTCGGCCCGGTGGCGCTGCCCCGGGTGCCGGCCTCCCTGCAACCGTTCACCGTCGCCGAGTACTTCCCGACGCAAGGCGTCACGCCGTACCACGACCCGCGCCAGCACGCGGTCTCGCTGGCCTACATCGTTCCGGTCGCCGGGGACTGCCAACCCCGGCAGGACGCGCTCGACCTGGTCTGGTTCAGCCCCGAGGATGCGGTCTCGTCGGCCATGCAGGACGAGATGCCCGGCGGCCACGGCGCCCTCCTCAAACAGGCCCTCGCCCACGCGGGCCTCGGCCTCTGAACCCGCCCGCGACCGGCGCCCGGCACCGCCTTGTTCCGAAACGCCGGGCCTGGTAGCACCATTGGCTGACTGACGTGCGCCAACGAGCCTGCGCCCATGAGCACGCGCCACGAGGGAGAAGTCATGTCACGAGCGTCCACCGCCCAGGCCTGGATCGCGGAGCATCTGCCCAAGCTGACAGCCGTGCACAAGGTGCCCGGCGCCCAGGTCGCCGTGCTCGTGGACGGCGAGGTGGTGGACGCGGCCGCCGGTGTGGTGAACAGGGCCACCGGGGTGCCCGTCACCCCGGACGCGGTCTTCCAGATCGGGTCGATCACCAAGGTCTGGACGGCGACCCTGATCCAGCAGCTGGCGAACGAGGGACGGCTCGACCTGGACCGCCCGGTGCGGCAGTACCTGCCGGAGTTCGCCCTGGCCGACGAGCACGCCGCCGCCACCGTCACCGTCCGCCAACTGCTCTGCCACACCTCGGGAGTCGAAGGCGACCGGTTCACGGACACGGGCGCGAACGACGACGCGATCGAGCTCTATCTGCCCACCCTGGCCGACGCCGAGCAGCTGTACCCGCCGGGCGAACAGTTCTCGTACTGCAACAGCGGCTACGTCGTCCTCGGCCGCCTCGTCGAGGTGCTGAGCGAGCAGACCTTCAATGCGGCGCTGCGCGAGCACCTGATCGCGCCCCTCGGCCTCGCCCACGTGGCGACCCATGTCGGCGAGGCCATCCTGGAACTGCCCGCCATCGGCCACCTCGGCCCCGACTCGCAGCCCGCGCCGGTCTACGGGCTGCCGCCCTCCACCGCCCCGGCCGGCGCCGCACTTGCGATGCCGGCGCGCAGCCTGCTCGGGTTCGTCCAACTCCACCTGGATGAGCGCGCGTTCGACGTGATGCGCGAGACGCAGGTGACAGCGCCACCCCTGGGGGCGCTGGGCGACCGCTGGGGGCTCGGCTGGATGCTGTACGACCAGCCCGAGCGTTCCATGATCGGCCACGACGGCGGCACGATCGGACAGTACGCGTTCTTGCGGGTCGTGCCGGAGGCGGGCGTCGCCGTCGCCGTGCTCACCAACGGCGGCGACGCGGCGGCGCTCTTCCAGGACCTCGGCGGTCACCTGCTCGGCGAACTCGCCGACGCACGGCTGCCCGCCCTGCCCCGGGTCCCCGAGCAGCCGGCACCGGTCGACGCGCACCGCGCCACCGGCACGTACCGCTCCACGTTGCTCGATTTCGACCTCACCGTCCACGACGACGGCACCACGTCACTGACCACCACGCCGCGCACCAGCGAGGCCAGGGTGCTGCTCGGCAAGGACAGCATCACCCAGCAGTTGGTCGGCCTCGGCCCCGACCGACTGATCACCGTCGAGGAACGCGCGGGGCGACACGAGGTGTTCGTCCTGATCGGCAAGGACGCGGACGGCCGGGCGCAGTACCTCCACAACAGCCGGGCCGCAGCGCGCTTCACGGGTTGACCTCGCACCGAACGGCGCCGGACCGTCAGCCGGTGACCATGCCCGCGACCAAATTGATGGCGGTGGCGAGAAGGCTGGTGCCGAAGAGGTACGAAAGGAGCGAGTGCCGCAGCACGACCGACCGGATCACCGAACTGGAGACGTCGGTGTCGGACACCTGGTAGGTCATTCCGAGGTTGTAACTGAAATAGAAGAAGTCCCGGTACGCCGGAGGGTCCTCGGAGTTGAAGTCGATTCCGCCCGCGGAGCCCTGGTAGTACAGATAGGCATAGCGCGCGGCATACATCAGGTGCAGGGCCGCCCATGCCATGAACACACCGCCCAGGGCGACCGCGGCCCCCGCGTGCCGGGCTCCGGAGCCGTCGAGGAGCAGCAGCACCACGATGGCTCCCAGCCCGCACAGTGCCGTGCCGACCACCGCGAACTCCTCGGTGACGGGGGCGAAGTCCTCACGCCGTGCCTCGCGGCGCGTGGCGGCGGCGTCCATCGGCCACATCACCAGCCAGCCCGTCACCACGAAGACCAGCTCCGCGGCGGCGATGCCCGCGAGGATGCCCATCGGCACACTGACCGGAAGGCCGACGGCCACCGCGGCCACCAACCCGACCCCCACGGAGACGGCCAGGCGGGGAACCGCGGACGTCGGCAACCAGGCGCTCATGGCTCGTCACACTAGACGGGTCCGTGCCACATCGCCCCCGATGGCTGTCGCGACACGGCCGCGCCGACTTGACGATCGCGAGGCGCCACGGCTACTTCTGGGCCCCCACCTCCGGCGCAACAGGGGAAGCACTCATGGCTGGGCACATCGCGGACACAGGCGGCCGAGTGCCGAACCCTCTGCTCGGTGAGCTGGTCGCGTGGGCGGAGCAGCAACTGCCCCGGCTGATCGACGACGTGTGCGCGGCCACCCGCGACCGCATCGACCTCTACCGCGACGAAAGCATCGTCCCGGGCGCGGAGTTGCGCGCCTCTGTAGCGGTCAACCTGCAGTTCATCCTCGACGGTCTCGCGGAGCGCAGGACTGACGCAGGAATCGGTACCGGACCCAGGACCGCGCCCGACCTGTCGGCGCCCGCCGAGACGGGGCGGCGCCGCGCGCACCAGCGGGCGCCGCTGCCCGAGGTGCTGCGCTGCTACCGCATCGCCTGCGCGATGCTCTGGGACCTGTTCGTCGAGCACGCCCGGCGCGTCGCCCGCCCGGACTTCCTGGACGCGCTGCTCGCCGCGTCGAGCACCCTGTGGCGGCTCTCCGACGAGCACGCGCTCGCCCTCACGGAGGCCTACCGTTCGGCGACCGCGGAGCTGCTGGTCGCTCAGCAGCGGCGGCGTTCGGCCCTCATGGAGGCACTGTTCACCGGCCGGCTGGTGCCCGAGTCCGGTTCATGGGAGGTCGGCAGGCTGCTGGGGCTGCCCCTCGACACGAAGCTGACGGTGGCGGCCACGGAGACCGCCGGTCTCGCCGAGGAGAGCCTGGTCGGCGTGGAACGCATGCTGGGCGGGCTCGGCATCGTGTCGGCCTGGCATCTCACGCCTGCTCTCCAGGCCGGAGTGATCGCGCTGCGCGACGAGCAGCGCGACGAAGTCCTGGGCGTGCTGCGCGCGGCCGCCGCGTCCCGTACCGGTGTGAGCCCCTCGTACGAGTCGCTCGCCGACACGCCGCGCGCTCTTCACCTCGCCCGGACGGCGCTCGCCTACATCCCTGTCGGGAAGGCCGGCGTACGGGAGTTCAGCACCAGCCCCCTCTCCGCGCTGATCGCCTACGACCCGGACGAGGGGCGGCGACTGGCCAAGGAGGTGCTCGGTCCTGTGCTCGCCCTGCCCCAGGAGGACCGCGTCGCGCTGCTGCGGACGCTGCGGGCCTACGTCGATCAGGCCGGGTCGGCCGAGAGCGCGGCGCGCGTGCTGCACTGCCACCCGAACACCGTCCGGTACCGGCTGAACCGCGTCCGCGAACTCACCGGCCGCTCGCTCAGTGATCCGCGCTCGCTGGCGGAGCTGGTGACCGCGACGGACGCCGTCCGAATGGACACCGACGGCTAGCACGCTGCTGAGTCACTCCAGGCGCCGCAGGATCCCGTGCGCGCGCTGTTCGGCGGCGGCGAGTTCGGTGGGGTCGAGCTCGGCGGGCCACAGTTCGCCTGCTGCGGCGTCGTCGGCGTCACGGAGTTCGACGACGGCCTCGGCCAGCCGCGACCGCAACTCAGGCAGCGTGGAAGTGCCCGGGTTCGCCAGGGCCCGCTCGGCGAGTTCGGCCGCGGCGCCGCATGCCGTCAGCGCGCGCCGCACCCGCTCCGCCGCACGACCGTGGATGAGGACGAGCGCGCACAGCAGGGCCACGCCGATGCCCACGACGCTTCCCAACACCCGGTCCTGGACCAGGTCTTCGGCCGATACGGGGTTCGCGAGGTCGCTCATCAGCAGGGCCAGGGGCGTCAGGAACACGACCCCGATGCCGTAGTTGTGCGCGACCCCGTACTCCAGCAGGAACTCCAGGAGCACGATGACGAGGACGAGCGTCAGGGGCCCGGGGTGCAGCGCCAGCACGGCGACGGCGAGCGCCAGTCCGGCGGCGGTGCCCAGGGTGCGCTGGACGGCGCGCTGGGCGGCGGTGCGCACGTTGATCGAGTGGAGCACGGCGGCCGCGGAGATCGCCGCCCAGTAGCCGTGGCCCAGGCCGAGCAGCAGGGCGATGCCTCCGGCGAGGCCGGTGCCGAGCGTCATGCGCAGGGCGGGCACGAGCAGGACGGCGCGGCGGGAGGCGCGGCCTGCCGCGTCGGCGCGGCGCCCGATGGTCAGGACGGCGGCTCGCTGTTCCAGGGCGAGTGGCCCGTCCACGCGGGCCGGGGCGGCGGGTTGAGTGCCCCGGGTGTCGCGCGCACCGGTCCCGGTTCCGATCCCCGCGAGCGCCTCCACGCCTGGGAGCAGCTCCGGCTCCCCTCGGCGACACCCCAGGAGGATGACCGCCTGTCCGCGCAGGTGTCCGGCCGGCCCCGCCGGCAGGTCCGGCGGGCGGCTCGCGGAGCGGATCAGCACGGACCACGAGATGGCTGCCAGGCGGACGCAGGGCCCGCCCTCGCTCCCGCGTTCGGCGGCGGTCGCGGGTGCCAGGTCGAGGGCCCGGTGCGCCTCGAGCACGGCGGCGGTCGCCCGGTGGCGCGCGAGCCGGTCCGTCCCGCCGTCGTCGGTGGTGGCATCGAGCAGCCCGGCGAGCTCACGCAGCGCCACGGCCACGGCCAGCCGTTGGGGTCGGTCGGGATGTGCGTACCGGCCGGCCATCGCCAGCACCCAGGCCACGGCCGCGCCCAGTGCCGCCAGCGCGGTGCGCACCGGAACGTCGGACGGTGTCGGGGCTCCGTAGGCGGAGACCGCGAACGAGAACAGCAGCAGTACCGCGCCGAGCCCCCGCAACCGGGCCGCGTCGCAGCCGGCCTTCGCGACCCCGGCCACGACCGCCATGGCGGCGACCACCACGGCGGCGCCCGCTCCCCCGTCCTGCGGGCGGGCCCAGACGCCGAGCGCCGCTCCGGCACCGACGGAGGCCGTCATGGAGAGCGCGACAAGGGCGAGCACCCGGGCCCGGCGGGCGTAAGGGAAGTTGCGTCCGAACGTCGTGGTGAATGCGCCCAGCATCGCGTAGACGGACGCTTCGGCCTGCCCGGCGAGTGCCATCGGGACGGCGACCAGAGCCATGGCAAGGGCGGCACGGAGCCCGAACGAAAGGGTTCCGTCCTCGCTGTGCAACGCGAGGGCGCCACGCGGCGAGAGCGCCCGCCGTACCCGCTCGGCCACACGCGGCAGGTGTCTCACTCAGCTGTCCAAACGACCCGGGAATCTTTTTCTCACCGTCCGGGAAATCACCGAACAAGTCAAACAAAGAATCTATTCGAATTGCACCATCTTGAACCATCACGGTTGAATCGATAACCGTCTTGTGCGGCCCGACAAAGGTTTTTGTGTCGATTACCAGAATTGCCGAAGGGCGCCTGGTCATGGCGTTCCTTCTGCGAAGATCAGCTTGCGGGGGATCAAGGGCAGGGGTTCGCTTGGAGAAACCCATTGCGCACTTGGAGTCACCATGTCGATGTCGCCGTTCGGGTTCGGTCCCTCGGACCCCTTCAGTGAGATGTTCAACCGGTTCTTCGGTACGTCCCCCGCGAGCTCGCCGCCGGCGGTGCAGCGCGTGCCCATCGGCCGGCTGCTCACCGAGTCGTCCCAGGAGCTGCTCAACCTGGCCGCGCAGAAGGCCCATGACGACGGCACCTCCGATCTGGACACCGAACATCTGCTGTGGGCGACGACGAAGGTGGAGCCGTCCCGCCGGGTCCTTGAGCAGGCCGGCGTCGACCCCGACCGGCTCGCGGAGGAGATCGCCAAGATCCTTCCGCAGGTGGCCGGACAACCGTCCGCGGAGCCGGGGCTCACCCCGGCGGCCAAGCGCTCGCTGGCCGCCGCCCATGCCCAGTCCCAGGCCTCGGGCGTCTCCTACATCGGTCCTGAGCACATCCTCGGCGCCCTGATCGCCGACCCCGGGACGGGAGCGGCGCGGCTGCTGAGCGCGAGCGGCCTCGATCCGCAGCGGCTGGCGAACGCCACGGAGCAGGCGGCCCGGCCGGAAGGCAGCGGCGGCGGCAGCAGTGGGTCGACAGGAGCATCCACGACGCTCGACGAGTTCGGGCGCGATCTCACGGAGGAGGCCAAGGCCGGGAAGCTCGATCCGGTCGTGGGCCGCGCCGAGGAGATCGAGCAGACCGTGGAGATCCTCTCCCGGCGCTCCAAGAACAACCCCGTGCTGATCGGCGAGCCCGGCGTCGGCAAGACCGCCATCGTCGAGGGGCTCGCGCAGCGCATCGTCGCGGGCGAGGTCCCGGACACCCTCAAGGACAAGCGGGTCGTCTCCCTCGACCTGTCCGCCATGGTGGCGGGGGCGCAGTACCGCGGCCAGTTCGAGGAACGCCTGAAGAAGGTCATCGAGGACGTCCAGAACGCAGGCGGCGACATCATCCTGTTCATCGACGAGCTGCACACCGTCGTCGGCGCGGGCGCCACCGGCGAGGGCTCCATGGACGCCGGCAACATGCTGAAACCGGCCCTGGCGCGCGGCGAGTTGCACGTCGTCGGCGCCACCACCATCGACGAGTACCGAAAGCACATCGAGAAGGACGCCGCGCTGGAGCGCCGCTTCCAGCCCGTACTCATCCCGGAGCCGACGGTCGAGGAGACCGTGCAGATCCTGGAGGGGCTGCGGGACGCGTACGAGGCGCATCACCAAGTCCGGTTCGCCGACGGAGCGTTGACCGCCGCGGCGGAGCTGTCGGACCGCTACATCAGCGACCGGTTCCTGCCGGACAAGGCCATCGACCTGATGGACCAGGCGGGCGCCCGGGTGCGGCTGCGCAACGCGAGCCGTTCCACCGAGGTCGTCGAGCGCGAGGACCGCATCGCCAAGCTGACCCGTGAGAAGGACCAGGCCGTCGCGTCCGAGGACTTCGAGAAGGCCTCCGAGCTGAAGAAGCAGATCGCCGAGGCGGAGGGCGAGGTCGCCGGGATCGAGGAACGCCGTGAGGGCGTGGTCTCCGTGACGGCCGGGGACATCGCCGACATCGTCTCGCGCCGCACCGGCATCCCGGTCGCCCAGTTGACGGCCGGCGAGAAGGAGCGGCTGCTGCGGCTCGAGGAGGAGATGCACGCCCGCATCGTCGGGCAGGACGAGGCGGTCACCTCGGTCTCCGAGGCGGTGCGCCGCAACCGGGCGGGCATGGGCGACCCGAACCGGCCCGTCGGCTCGTTCCTCTTCCTCGGCCCGACCGGCGTCGGCAAGACCGAACTCGCCAAGACCCTGGCCGAGTTGCTGTTCGGCGACGAGAGCCGCATGGTCCGCTTCGACATGAGCGAGTTCCAGGAGAAGCACACCGTCGCCCGGCTCGTCGGCGCCCCTCCCGGTTACGTCGGCTACGACGAGGCGGGGCAGCTCACCGAGAAGGTCCGCCGCCAGCCCTACAGCGTGGTCCTGTTCGACGAGGTCGAGAAGGCGCACCCCGACATCTTCAACACGCTGCTGCAGATCCTCGACGACGGCCGGCTCACCGACTCCCAGGGCCGCACCGTCGACTTCCGGCACTGCGTGGTCATCATGACGTCCAACATCGGCGCCCACCGCATCCTCGCCCACCAGGGCGACGCCGCCGAGCTCAAGGACGAGCTGATGGAGGAGCTGCGGGGCCGATTCCTGCCGGAGTTCCTCAACCGCATCGACGACATCATCGTCTTCCACAGCCTCACCGAGGACGACCTCGGCCGGATCGTCGACCATCTGCTGGACCAGAGCGAGCGCCGGGTGCACGCGCAGGGGCTGAAACTGGAGGTCACCGAGGCGGCCAAGAAGCTGCTGATCGCGCACGGGCACCAGCCGGAGTTCGGCGCCCGCCCGCTGCGCCGCACCATCCAGACCGAGCTCGACAACCGCATCGCGTCCCTGCTGCTCGGCGGCGAGGCCGACCCTGGCGACACGATCGTCGCCGACGTGCAGAACGACACCCTGCACTGCACGATCCGCAGGAACTCCACCGACAAGGAATGAGTCCAGTGAACGCCTCCCAGGACGGTCAGGACACACCGGAGCCGCGCGTCGGCCCTGCACCCGACGAGAAGCCGGACTTCCACCCGTACCACCACCCGGCGGCGGGCTGGGGCGCCGCCAAGAGCGTCACCCGGTTCATGGTGCGCGAGCGCGAACTGCTCGACGGGCCCCGGGCCATCCTGAAGATGAACCACGAGAACGGCGGCTTCGACTGTCCCGGCTGTGCCTGGCCGGACGACCTCAAGGGCCTGCACCTGGACATCTGCGAGAACGGGATCAAGCACGTCACCTGGGAAATGACACGCAAGCGGGTCGGGCGCGAGTTCTTCGCCAAGCATTCGGTGAGCGAGCTGTCCGGGTGGAGCGACTTCGCGCTCGAGGACCAGGGCCGGCTGACCGAGCCGATGAGTTACGACCCGGAGACCGACCACTACGTCCCGATCAGCTGGAAGGACGCGTTCGAGCTGGTGGGCCGGACGGTGCGGGAGCTGGACAACCCGAACCAGGCCTCGTTCTACACGTCGGGGCGGCTCGGCAACGAGGCCACGTTCCTCTACCAGCTGTGGGCGCGCGAACTGGGCACGAACAACCTGCCCGACTGCTCCAACATGTGCCACGAGGCCAGCGGCCGCGCCCTGCAGGCGTCCCTGGGCACCGGCAAGGGGACCTGCGACCTCGCGGACTGGGAGAGGACGGACGCCCTGTTCATCATGGGCGTCAACGCGGCCTCCAACGCCCCGCGGATGCTGACCGCGCTGGCCGAGGCGTACGAGCGTGGCGCGCAGGTCGTGCACATCAACCCGCTCGTCGAAGCGGCGGCGACCCGCACGATCATCCCGCACGACTTCAAGGACATGGCGCTGAACAAGGCGACGCGGACCAGCACCCTGAACCTCCAGGTGCGCATCGGCGGCGACATGGCGTTCCTGCGCGGCATCGCCAAGGCGGTCCTGGAACAGTCAGGATCCGATCCGAAGGCGCTCGACAGGGAGTTCATCGACCGCTACACCGAGGGCTTCGACGCGTATCGCGCGCTGTGCGAGGCGACTCCCTGGGACGAGATCGAGCGCCAGTCGGGGCTGGACCGCGACGCGATCCTCAAGGCGGCCCGCGTGTACCGCGACGCGGACCGCAGCATCATCAGCTGGTGCCTGGGCGTGACCCAGCACGAGCACGGCGTCGACACGGTCCGCGAGATCGTCAACGTCCTTCTGCTGCGCGGCAATCTGGGCCGCGAGGGCGCGGGCCCCTCCCCCGTACGCGGGCACAGCAACGTCCAGGGCAACCGGACCTGCGGCATCGACCACCGGCCGAGCGACGCGTTCCTGGCCCGGCTCGCGGAGGCCTGCGACATCGACGCGCCGCGTGCGCACGGGCTCGACACCGTCGGCACGATCGAGGCGATGCGGCGCGGCGACGTGAAGGTGTTCGTCGGCATGGGCGGCAACTTCGCGCTCGCGGCGCCCGACACCCCTTATACGTACGAGGCGTTGCGCACCTGTGAGCTGACGGTGCAGGTGAGTACGAAGCTCAACCGCAGCCATCTGGTGCACGGCCGCAGGGCGTTGATCCTGCCGTGCCTGGGCCGCACCGAGAAGGACGAGCAGCGCGGCGGCCTCCAGGCCACATCGGTCGAGGACTCGATGAGCATGGTGCACCTGTCCGTCGGCATGAAGCGCCCCGCGTCCAAGCACCTGCTGTCCGAGCCGGCGATCATCGCGGGCATGGCGCGCGCCTCGCTGCCCGACAGCGGTACGCCCTGGGAGTGGTACGTCGAGGACTACGACCGCGTCCGCGACACCATGGCGCAGGTCATCGACGGTTTCGAGGACTGCAACCGCCGGGTGCGCCTCCCGCTCGGCTTCCGCATCAAGCAGCCCGCAAGGGAGTTGGTCTTCCTCACCGACTCGGGCCGCGCCGAGTTCTCCGCCGCCCCGCTGCCCGACGTCATCCCGGAGCCCGGCACCCTCGCGCTGGGCACGATGCGCTCCCACGACCAGTGGAACACGACGATCTACTCGGACAACGACCGCTACCGAGGCATCAAGAACCTGCGCACGCTGGTCTTCCTGAACCAGGACGACATGCGCGAGCGCGGCATCGGCGAGTTCGACCCGGTCGACATCACGAGCACCGCCAGGGACGGCAGCCGGCGCAGCCTCGCGGGCTATCTGGCCGTCCCGTACGACATCCCGCGCGGCTGCGCGGCCGGGTACATGCCGGAGATGAACGTGCTGTGCGCGATCGGCGATCACAGCACGCAGAGCGACCAGCCCATCATGAAGCACGTCAAGGTGACGGTGACGCTCTCGACATGACGGGCCGGCCGGGACCGGTGCGGCTCAGCCGTGCAGGCGCACCGGGATCTGCTGCCAGCCGTACGCGATGAACGACGGGACCTGGCGCAGTTCCTCCGCCTCGACGTCGAGGCGGAGGTTCGGGTAGCGGTCGAAGAGGGCGGGCAGGGCGGTGCGCGCCTCCAGGCGGGCGAGCGGGGCGCCGATGCAGCGGTGGACGCCGATACCGAAGGACATGTGGTCGTCGGCGGCGTGGGTCGCGTCGAACTCCGAGGCCGTGGGCCCGTAGTGCTCGGGGTCGTAGCCCGAGGCGGCGTACGTGGTGAGGATGGCGTCGCCCGCCGGGATCGTCACCCCGTCGACGGTCACGTCGGTGACCGCGAACCGCAGCGGCAGGCTGGCGATGGAGGGGTGCACGCGCAGCGTCTCGTCGATGACGGCGTCCCAGGCGATCTCGCCCGAGCGGACGGCGGCGAGCTGTTCGGGGTGGGTGAGCAGGGCGACGACCGCGTTGCCGATCAGGTTGACGGTCGTCTCGAAGCCGGCGCCGATGACGAGGAGCAGGGTGTAGAGCAGCTCCTCGTCGCTGAGCCGGTCGCCGTCCTCCGCGCGCACCCGCAGCAGCTCGGTGGTCATGTCGTCGCCGGGGTGCTCGGTGCGGTGGGCGATGATCGCCGGCAGCACGGCGGCGATCTGCTCCTGCACGAACGCGCCGTGCTCGGGGCTCGGGTCGGAGGTGTCCATGATGGCGTCGACGAGACGCTCGACCGGGCCGAGCAAGTGGTCGGGTACGCCGAAGAGTTCGCAGATCAGCTGCATCGGCAGCTGGTTGGCGTACAGGGCGCGCAGATCCACGGCCTCGTCGGCCGCGGCCGCGTCCAGGGCCGCGAGGAGCTCCTCGGTGATCTTCTCGACGCGGGGGCGCATCAGCTCGGTGCGGCGGGCGGTGAAGCTGGGCGCGACGAGCTTGCGGAGCCGCGTGTGGTCGGGGCCGTACGTGGAGAGCATGTTGACCACGCCGACCCAGCCGAGGACCCAGCCCCACTCGGGGTGTTCGCCGATCTCGGGCCAGAGCGACCAGTGCTTGCGCGGGTCCTTGCTCACCTGCGGATCCAGGATCAGCGACCGGAGGGTGTCGTAGCGGGTCGGTGCCCAGGCCGGGATGCCGCCGGGCAGTGCGACGGGGACCACGGATCCCGCCGCGCGCAGTCGGGCGGCCTCGGCCGGCAGGTCGGCGCCGAACGGGTCGATGGCGATACGGGGCGAAGACGCGGTCTCGGTCACTCGGACGCTCCTGACTGGGATGCGGTACGGGGCACGAAGCGGACGGGCAGTTCCGTCAGAGAGCGGTTGAACGGCCCGGTGCGCCACGTCAGTTGCTCGCGCGGAGTGGTCGGCTCCAGGTCGGGGAGCCACTGGGTGAGGCGTTCGATGGCCTCGGTGGCGATGAGCAGGGTGTGCTGCTTGACCGGGCAGGAGTGCTCTCCGGCCGACCAGGACAGGTGCGAGGCGTCCTGCGGGTGACGGGCGACCGGGGACTGCTTGGCCGCCTCCTCCGCGGTGAGTCCGATGGCCCCGTAGGAGATGACGACGGGGACGGCGGCGCGCACCCACACGCCGTGGAAGGTGAGCGGCTTGCGGGCGAAGTGGATGCCGTAGTTGGCCAGCGGAGTCTCGTGCCGCAGGACCTCGACGACCGCGTCCATGACCGGCCGGGAGCCGCTGGTCAGCGTCGAGTAGTACGCCGGGTTGCCGAGGATCCGCGACAGGGCGTTGGAGACGAGGTTGGCGGTGGGCTCGTGGCCCGCGCCGAGCATGAGGAAGACCTGCCAGGTGACCTCCTCGGGGGTGAGGCCGAGGGGGTGGTCGAGCAGCCAGCTGGTGAGGTCCTGGCCGCGCTGCGCGCTCTTGGCGGCGACGAGGTCCAGGATGTAGCGCCCGAACTCCTCCTCGCCGCGCGCCGCCTGGTCGCCGCCGTCCATCACCCGCGCGATCGCGTCCTGGAGGCGGTCGCTCTCGCTGTCCGGCAGCCCGAAGAGGTCGTTGAAGACCAGCGACATCAGCGGGCGGGCGAACTCGCTCACGAGGTCGGCCCGCCCCCGGGACGCCATCCCTGCGGCCAGCACGTCCACGGCGCGGTGCACCCGCTCGCGCAGGTCGTGCGGCTCCACGAGGTCGAAGGCGTCGGAGAGGGAGCGCCGGTAGCGCCCGTGCAACTCGCCGTCGTTGAACAGGGCGTTGGGCCGCCACCGCATCATGCCGAGGATCGGCGCGTCGCCGTCGACGGTCTCCTCCCACGGCCGCGGGTCGTGCGACCAGGCCTCGGTGTCGTGGAGCAGGTCGAGGGCGGCCCGCCGGTCCGTGACGACGTACGCGGGTACGCCGGGGGCGAGTTCGGCGTGGCCGACCGGGCCCTGGGCGCGCAGGGCCTCGTAGTAGCTGTGCGGGTCGGCGGCGAAGCCGTCCTCCCACAGGCGGACCGGCGCGGACAGGTGGAAGTCCTCGGCCTGCGCGGGATACGTCATCGGGGCTCCGGGAAACTGCGGTCGATCAGGTGCTGCACAAGGGCGAGCAGGGCATCGACGGAGGAGTACGTGTCGCGGGCGTCGCAGATCACCATCGGGGTGTCGTCGTCCAGGTCGAGGGAGAGCCGCAGCTGCTCCTCGGTGTAACTGCGCGAATCCGGGAAGGTGTTGAGAGCGACGGCGTAGGGCAGACCCGACTCCTCGACGAGGCCGAGGACCTCGAAGGACTCGTCGATCCTGCGGGTGTCGACCAGCACGAGGGCACCGAGCGCGCCGTACGCGATGTCGTCCCACAGCGCACGGAAGCGCTCCTGCCCCGGGGTGCCGAACAGGTAGAGGACGGCCCCGCCCTTGAGGCTGATCCGCCCGAAGTCGATGGCGACGGTCGTGGTCGTCTTCTCCCGCACACCCGCGAGGTCGTCGACCGCGGCCGACGCCTCGGTGAGCTGCTCCTCGGTGTGCAGCGGGCGGATCTCGGAGACGGAGTCGATCAGGGTGGTCTTGCCCACCCCGAAGGGTCCTGTGACCAGGATCTTCACCAACTCCCGTGCGGTGTCCGGGAGATGTACTGCGCTCTTGGCGCCTGCGGGCGCGGGGTCTGACGGCGCAAACTCGGCGCCTGCCGGCGCGGACTTAGCGCTTGAGGGCGCGGAGGCCATCGGCGACTCTCTTCAACAGATCGGGATCGGGCTGCGCGGCGGGCGGGACTGGCGGGCGGGCACCCACGAGCCCCTGGTCGACCAGTGCGGCGGCGAGCACCCGTACGGCGGAGACCGGCAGTTCGAGCAGGGCGGCGGACTCGACCACCGTGAGCGAGCCGCCGTCCAGGGTGCGCAGCAGGGCGTGCTGCGCGGCGGGCAGTCCTGCGGGCCAGGGCGCGCCGACGCCGGTCAGCACGGACAGCCGCTCCAGGCTGTTGCGGCTGGGCTGCGCGACCCCGCCGGTGGCGAGGTACGCGGGGACCAGCGGCCGGCCGCTCCGGCGGCCCGTCATTCCCCAGTGCCGCCGGCGATGCCGCCGTCGACCCCGCGGGGCGCGGCCGCCATGGCCTTCTCGCCGAGCCTGGCCACCTGCGAGTGGACACGGTGGCCGAGCAGATCGAGCCGTACCTCGGGGTCTCCGAAGGCGGCCACGCAAGTGCCGTGCGCGGTGGGCGCGACGAGGATGTAGCCGTGGTCGGACTCGATGACCACCTGGCGTACGTCCGCGGTCTCCTGGTCGGCGAAGGCGGCCGCCGCGGTGCGACAGGCGCCCTGCACGGTACTGGTGATGGCGGCGACGCGCTCCGCGGAAGCCTGCGTCAACGCCTCGGTGTGTCCGGAGAGCAGGCCGTCCCTGGTGAGCAGGACGGCGGCCTGGACGTGCGGGATCTCCAGGATCGGATCGAGGACCCAAGCGCTGTCGCCGAGGTCACGGCTACTCATCGGGCGTGTTCCCTTCACTGGTGCCGGGGCGGTCGCCCGCGGTGTCGTGCGGTTGCTGTGCGGCCTCGCCGTCCCCCGGTGCGGCGCTCCGCGCCGCGGCGGTGGCCGCTTGCAGGGCGCCGAGCGCGGCGGCCTGCTCCTCGGGGCTGCGGTGCGCGGCGGGCCGGGGCTTCGACGGGGCGGGGCGCGCGTCGGACTGTGCGTCGGCCTTCGCTTCGGTGCGGACCCGGCGGCGGCGCCGGGGCAGTTCGTCGCCGTCAGTGAGCGGGGTGTCCGGCCGGGCGGGTGTCGCCGCCGGGGCCGGGGCGGCGGCCTGTGCGGGCGCGGACGCGGATGCCGCCGGCGCCTCGTCCGCCGCGAGGGCGTGGGTGGAGTCGTGGGAGACGTCGCGCGTGGTGTCGCGGGTGGACCGGGGAGCCGCGGCGGCCGGCCTGCGCTCCTCGGGGGCGATCCGGCACAGGAGGTGGTCCCGCACGAGCAGGACCGCGCGGACACCGCCGTACGGAGAGGGCGAGGACAGGTCGACGGACAGGTCGAACTGCCGGGTCAGCTGGCCGATCGCGGCGAGCCCCATGCGCGGCGGATCGCCGAGCTCCGACAGGAGGATGGGCTCCTCCCCCGCCACCATCCGCTGAGCATGGGCCCGTTCGTCGGAGCTCATCCCGACACCGGCGTCGTCGACGGTCACGCTGACGCCGTGGTGGACGCGTTCGAGGTGCACGCCCACGGTGGTGTCGGGCGAGGAGTGGCGCAGCGCGTTGTCGAGCAGTTCGGCCACGATGATGGCGACCGGCTCGACGGCGTGCGAGATCAGCCCGGTGCCGTCCTCAAGGTGGTTGTGGATCTCCACCCGCTCGTACCCGGCGAGCCGCGACTGGCCGCCGGTGACGGCCTCCACCAGGTGCGACTCGCCGCGGGCGAGCCCGACCCAGGCCCCGCAGACCACGGCGGCGACCTGCGCCCGGCGCAGCGACTGCTCGTTCTCGTGGTCGAGCGCGAACAGCGTCTGCGCCAACTCGGGGTCGTCGTAGCGCTCCTGGAGCCCGCGCAGGACGTCCTGCAGCCGGTACAGGCCCGCCTGGATCTCGCGCGTCGCACCCCGCATCCCGGCACGGGCGGCGGCGTCGACCCGCTTGCGCTCCTGGGCGATGGCGGTGCGCAGCCCGTCGAGCACGGAGTCGAGGCCCGCGGCCAGCTCCTTGCCGCCGAGGTCGGGCTGCAGGGGTCCCGGCACCTGGTAGTGCGGGTGGGCGGTGTGGGTGGCCGCTGCCGGCATGCGCGTGCCGGACAGGTGGGCGACCTCGGAGGCGAACGCCGCGGCGAGATCGTCGAGTTCCTCGCGGGCGGCCTCCAGCTCCTCGCGGGAGGCTTCGAGGCGGGAGCGGAGCGAATCGGTCTCGTCACACTGTCTGCCGCTGTGTTGACGGGCCTTCAGCAAGCCGCCGCCGAGCACGAACGCCGACACGGTCCCGGCGGCCAGGGCACCCGCGGCCAGCTCGGGTATCTCAATCATGTATGCGGACCTCGAGGAGAACAGGGCGTGGGGGCCGACTGCGAGGAGGGGACGGGGCGGGGGTAGGAGGGAAGGCGCGGAAGCCCACCTGCCGCTTGCGACCCTACCTCCCACCACACGTTCGAGTGAAGCCGTCCAGGATCTTGAATCGCGTCGCCTCGCGGGCGAGTTGGCGGCATTCGGACGGATTTCCGCGCCCCGGGCTCAGATGGCCGTCGGCGCCCGCCCCTTCTCGTACACGACCAGGCCTTTCGACCGGCCCAGCGGCACCAGGACCAGCTCCACCACGACCGCCTTCCAGGCGTAGACGACATTGACGAGCTTGGTCGGATACACACACAGGAGATTCACCAGCACCGATCTCAACGGCACCCGCCGTCGGCGCGACGCATAGATCAACGGCGGAAGGGTCAGTGCGAGTTCGGACCCGAGCCACCAGCCGAACGTCTCCACGGCAGGTCGTCCGAACCCGAAGGTGAGCACCAGGGGCGCGCCCCACCACAGCGGGGCGAGGAGAATCTCCATCAGCGCGAGGACCACCCACAGCGCGAGCATCGGCTTGCGCAGCGCCAACTGCCCTGCGTGCAGCCGGACATTCTGACAGAAGCCCGCCATCCACCTCCACACCTGCTTGCGCAGATACAGCAGGCTCTCCGGGTCGGCCGCCCGTGCCACCGCTTCGCCCACGTACACCGCGCGCCGCCCCGCGATCTGCTCGGACCACGTGAAGTCCATGTCCTCCACGATGGTCCGCTCGGGGAACCCGTGCTTCCCAAGAGCGCTGCGTCGGAACATCGAGCAGCACCCCGAGCACACCATCGGGCTGCCCGCGCCCGCCTGGATCGGCCGCTGCCAGTGGAATCCGTGCAGATACTCCACCGACCGACCCCGCTCCCACAGCGTCCGGGCGAACCGGGTCTGCACATTGCCCGCCGCGATCGTCACGCGCGGGTCGGCGAAGACCGGCGCGACCTTCTCGATGTAGTCGGGCGCGAGCACCGTGTCCGCGTCCACCGCGAGGACGAGCTCCGAAGTGCAGTGCGGCAGCGCGTGGTTCTGCGCCTTCGCCTTGCTGCCGAGGTTGCTCCGCGGGCGCAGAACCTCGGCGCCGTGCCGTCTCGCGACCTCACCGGTGGCGTCGACGGACGCGTCGTCCACCACGATCACCCTGCGCGGCGGCACGGTCTGTGCCGCGATCGACTCCAGGGTCGCCGGAAGCCCGGCCTCCTCGTTGTGCGCGGGCACGATCACTGTCACGTCATACATGTCCACGCCCCCGAACGAGCCGCCGCACCGCGGCCCTGAAAAGCACTACGGCGCCCACCACCGCGTACACAAGAACACTCACTCCGACAACCGGCAGCCCACTGCCCATACCCGCTCCCCCGACCGCTTTCTCGCTCCGGCACCGCGCCGTCGCACACCTATGAAGCTAGCCCGGCGTGGGCCGCGAAAGGCCGGGCCGCCGCAATCTGTGGACGACCTGGCGCCTGTGGATAACTGCCTTACACGAACGGGGAGTTCTTCGGCACGCTTCAGGCCGTTGGCGACTGCGGCCCGATGTCGAGAGTCACGTTCGACAGCGGGCAACTCACACACGCCAGCACGTACCCGTCGGCCCGCTGCTCGGGCGTGAGGCAGTTGGGCTCGGCCTGCGTGACCTCACCACCCCGTAGCCGCACCGCACAGTCTCCGCAGTTGCCGACGGTGCAGGAGTACGGCATCGGCAGGCGGGCGGCGAGGCCCGCGTCGAGAAGGGTCTGGCCCGGCTCGACGATCGTGGCGCCCACGGGCGCGCCGCCCTCCTCGACCCGCATCTGCTGCGGGCCCGCCACCGCGGCCGGAGTCGCGGCAGCGTTGAAGCGCTCCTGGTGCACGCGCTCGTCCGGGACACCGAGTTCACGCATGACACCCCGGACGGTGTCCATCAGCGCCTCCGGGCCGCAGAGGTAGTGGTGCGCATCTCCGGGAAGGGCCTGAGCGGCCTCTGTGGTGACCCAGCGCCGCACCCCTCGGGCATCGAGCCGACCGTCCCGCCGGGTCAGGACGTGGGTGACGGTGAAATGTTCCGGGTGCTCCTTCTCCAGCCGGGCCAGTTCGTCGGCGAAGATGATCTCTTCGTGGGTGCGGCTGCTGTAGAGCAGTGCGATGCGGCCGTCACCCGCCGGGTCGGCCAGCCGAGAACGGATCATGCTCATCATGGGTGTGATGCCGCTGCCGGCCGCGATGAGGACGAGGTGCCGTTGCGGCTCGTCCCGGGTGTGGAAGGTGCCGGACGGCCCGCGCACGGCGAGGCGGTCCCCCACGCGCAGGTCGCGGTGGACGTGCGTGGAGAAGTGCCCGCCGTCCACCTGCTTGACGGTGACGTCGAGGTGCGTGGCGCCGGGGGCGGACGACGCCGAGTAGGCGCGTCGTACCGGGTGGCCGGCGACGTCCACGATCAGGGTGAAGAACTGCCCGGGCCGGAAGTCGAAGGGCCTCTCCTCCCCGGAGAGCCTCCCCTCCCCGGAGGACCCCTCCTCCCCGGAGAGCCTCTCCTCCCCGAGGGCCCCCTCCTCCCCGGATGCGTCCCGCAGGACGAGGGTGCGGGCCGTCGGTGTCTCCTGCCGCACCTCGGCCACGCGCACCCGCCGCAGCGCACCGTCCGCCTCGCTCGGCCGCGCCGGCTCACCGGTACGGGTGCCGGCAGGAATCCGCACTTCCTCGTAGCCCTCCTTTTGCAGGGCGAAGCGGTAGCCGCGGTCCATCACCTTGCGCATCAGCCGGGACACTCCCGGGATCGCGGCGAAGGCCTTGATCAGCCATGCCGAACCTCGCCCGGATTCAGCCGAGTTGGCGGCAAGGTGCGCGCTGCCGAGGGCCATCATGTCGGGCGCCTCGCCGCTCTCCGCCCGGCCCGGGTCCCACAGTCGAGCATCCGCCACGGCGGCGTTGCCGGTCACCTCGGCGTGCTCCACGTCGATGACGAGGGCCAAGTGAGGGGGTACGCCCCGCAGCGCCATCGTCTCCCGCAGCGCAAGGTCGTCGGTGATCGCGCCGCGCCCACGGACATGCAGCACGCCGCTGCGGCCGGGCACGAGGGCCGCGAGGGAGAGCCGGTCGTCCTGGAGCAGGTTGTGCAAGGTGTCGGCGCGCTTGTTGCCCCTGCGGTCGGCGATGACGAGCCTACGACCGTCCAGAATGCGGGCCACCGGCTGCCGCTCGCCGCGCGGGCTGGTGTCGCCGCCGCCGTCGGTGTCCCAGCTGGACAGGGCCAGGAAGGGCGCGGCGGCCAGGAAGTCGGCCACCCCGGGCCCGGCCAACGGGCCCTCGCCCGCGACCGGTTCGGTTGTCGCAGCCGCGGCGGGGGCCTCCCACAGACGTGAGCGGATGACGGCCTGCGCGCAGTGCACGTACGCCTCGGCGACCTCCACGAGCACCTCTCCGCCACGGCGGCCTGCCGCTGTGCCGTTGACGCGCAACACCTCACCCACGCCCGGCAGCAGAAAGAATGCCGAGACCGGGCCACGGGCGACCTCCGGTCCTGGCACGGCGAAGGAGATCTCCGTCGGGGAGTGGACGTGTGCGAAGCCGGGCGCACCGCCGACGAACGTGGTCCGCGCGGCGCCCGAGGCATCGCGGTAGCCGAAGGCGGCGACCGGGCAGCGGGCCAGAACCGCGCGACTGCCCTCGTCCAGCGCGCGGACCTGCTTGCGGGTGATCATCGCGGCCGGCCGGCCGATGGTCGACTCCAGCTCCTCGACGGTGGTGAGCCGGTGGGGCGGGTCGGGCAGGTCCGGCGGGGACGCGTGCTGCTTGGGGTTCACGTGCCATCCCCCGTATCGGTGTTTCGGGTATTCACGCAGGTCATGACAGTATTCTGAGTAAAAGCTCAGCTCTTTGGCTACTCGCTTTTCCCGGCCGGAAAGGATCACCCGATGGCATCGGCCGATCGCCGCCTCACCCCACGTCGCAAGCCCCGCCAGGTACGCGCCGAGCTCACCCGCGAGCGCATCCTCAACTCGGCTGCTCACGTTTTCGCGGAGTACGGCTACGCCGCCGGCACCACCAACCGCATCGCCGAGCACGCCCACATGTCGATCGGCTCGCTGTACCAGTACTTCCCGAACAAGGACGCCATCCTCGCCGAGCTGCTGGTGCGGCACATCGACCGCGGCGCCTGGACAGGAGCCGACCGGATCGAGCTGACGCCCGGGAGCCTGAGGGACCTGGTGCGCTCCCTGGTACGTGACGCGATCGACCACCACCGCGAAGACCCGCAACTGCTGCGGATCATGATCGAGCAGGCACCGGTCTCCAGCGAACTGATCGAGGCGGTCGACCAGCACGGCGCGACGCGCGTCGCCCAGCTGCGCGATCTGCTCGCACGGCATCCGGACGTCCACGTACAGGATCTCGACATGGCCGCCGAACTGATCCTGGGAACGGTCGAGTTGAACACCCACAAGCTCATGGCGACGCCCCACGCCGTTCAGGTCGAACGCCTGGAGAAGGAACTGGTCGACATGATCACGCTGTATCTTCAGGCCGGAAGATAGGTCGGGCTGGGAAATGGGTCCGGTCGGGAGATGGGTCCGACCTGGAGACAGGCGCCGCAAAAACCCGAGTGCGTGCACCTGCACCCCGCTGTCACCATTCCCACATGGTTCATCCTCTCGAGCATCTGGTCGTCCGGCACGCCCACCGTCTGCCCGCCCCCGAGGGCGCGGCCGGGCAAGGTGCCGTCGCCGCGCGGCAGTTCGATGCCGCGCTGATGTCCGTGGGCTTCAAGTTGTCCGCGCCGCTGCTGGAGCGGCTGGCCGTGCTGTCCGAGGGGGCGGTGGTCGATGTCGCCGTGCGGACGCTGGCCGGTGTGCGTGAGCTGGTCGGTGACCATGTGCGGCACAACACGTACTTCGTCGACTTCCCGGCGCATGTGCCGGACACCATGGACTTTTGGATGCGGTGCATCCGCGAGGCACTCTCCGACGACGACGCCCGCGAAGGCACCCTCAAGCAGCTGAGCACCGGAGTGGTGAATCTGCTGACACTGCCGTCCTACGGCCGCTACCAGCACACGTACACCGAAATGCTCGGCCACCACGACGAGTTGATCGCGGCGGCCGGTGACCTGATGACGGTGCTGCATCTCGGGCAGGACGCGCGGGCCGAGGTCTGCGAGCTGTACCTAAAGCTCGCGGGCAGCCTCACGCCCCTGGGCGAGGAGGACCTTCGCGACCTCGACGCGCTGGCGGCGCACTGCGTGGACGGCCCGCAGCCCGAGGAGATCCCCGTGCGGGAGAACCGCGCGGTCATCAACAAGGCGCGCCTGCGGGCGGGTTCTGGTCCGCTCCTCGACACCGTCACCGATGTGCTGCGTCTCGCCTGCGCGTTGGCGGGCCCGGATGGCGACGTGTCCCTCGTCGAGCCCACCAAGTTCGGGAAGCTCTCGCGGCCCACGCGCCGGGCGCTACTCGCGGGTCTGGACGCCGTGGTCGCCGCGGCGCCCGCGAAGCTCGCCGATGTGGCCGCGCACCGGGAGATGTGGAAGCGCCTCGGCGAGCGGCTGCACCCGCACAAGTTCCCCCAGTGGCCGTACGCCGCCCAGGTGTTCGCGGTGGCCCGCGGCGAGCAGCGGGTGCGGTCCTTCGCGAGCCGGACCGAGGAGCTGCTCGACCGGGGCGACCTGCTCGGCGCGGTGGAGCTGCTGAAGTCCGCACCGGGTGTGCTGCTGCGGTCCGTGGACCGGCTGCTGCGCTCGGCCCACACGGACGAGGAGTGCACGGCCGTACTCAGCGGCGTCGAGGAGGTGGCCCCGCAGGCTTCCGGGCGGGTCCTGCTCTCGGTGCGCCAGCACCTGCTGAACCGCGGCGACCGGCTCGAACGGGCAGGTGTGCGCCGGGTGTTCATCAACCGCCTCGGGCGCGCCTGGGTCGCCGAGGACACGCGTCCCGCGCTTCCCGGGCCCGTCAAGGAGCGACTCGTCGGGCTGCTCGACGCCGAGATCGCGCGCCGGCTGCCGGAGGCCGGCGCGGTGCTCGTCGACCCGGACGTCCTCGATGTCGCGCTGCCGCTCAGCGGCAAGGCGGTCTCGGCCGGGCTTGGTGTGCTGCCGCGCGGTTCGGTGTCACCGGTCGAGGGTGAGCTGCTGCGGTTCTTCGTGTACTGGAAGCAGCAGAGCCTGACCACCGACTACGACCTGTCCGCGGTGATCCTCGACGAGAACTACGAGCAGGTCACCTGGCTCTCGTACACCCAGCTGACGGACGTGGAGGGGCGGCACTCCGGAGACATCGTCGAAGCACCCGAGGGCGCCTCGGAGTTCATCGAGCTGCGGCTCGGAGCGGTGCGCGGAAGCTTCGTCGTGCCGCAGGTCCTGCTGTTCTCAGGGGAGGGCTTCATGGACGTCGAGGAGTCGTTCTTCGGGTTCATGCTGCGGGAGGGCGAGCAGAAGGGGCGGCCGTTCGAACCGCGCACCGTGCGGATGAAGTCGGATCTGCGGGGCCCCGGCCGGGTGGCGCTGCCGCTGGTGTTCCGGCGCGGCGAGGACGGCCAATGGTGCGCGCACTGGCTGCACTTGCACCTCAAGGGTATGCCTGCCGCGAACCGTGTCGAGGAGACCCGGGTGACGGTGGAGGCGCTGGCGCGCGGCATCGTCGAGCGCGAATTCCTGACCGTACGCTGGCTGTTGGGCCTGCTGGGCGATGCGGAGGTGACCTTGTGGGACGGCAAGAGCGTTCCGGATGGGCCGGTCACCTACATAGGGATGCAGCGCCCCGAAGGGCTGCATCCCGAGTCGCGGATCCTCACCCCGGAAAATCTGCGCGACGCGATCCCTGAGTGACTGGTAGCGTCAAGCGCGGTGAGGCCATGAAGAGGCTTCCTTCTCAACTCCTTTCAATGAATTAGCCTCCTCGCTTTCCTCACCGCCGACTTCGAGTCCCCGGCGCCCCGCGCCGGGGACTTCGTCGTATCTCCTACGGAGCGGGTTCCGGCGCGTGACCGATACTCACGGCGCCGCGGAAGCGGTCCGCCGAGACGGTGGCCATCTCGTCGAGCGACGCATCGGCGACTGGCAGCAGATGGGCGTCGACCCAGGTGTCCCCCGCCGCCGCGCTCGCCCACGGGTCCTCGATCACGACGGCTCCGGGGACGACGCCGTGGCAGAGCACCCAGTGCGGCACGTCGAAGCCCTGCATCGCGGCGAGCGACACCAGGAGCAGCACGTGTTCCTGCCGGTCGAGCGCGGCGCGGATCGCGGCCAGGGAAAGGTGGCGTGCGTCGACGGGGACGCCGATGTGCGCGGCCTGCGTACGGGACTCCCGTTGCAGCAGGGCGCGCCACTCCTGTTCGCTGTCCGGGAGATGGTCGAGCAGGACGGGGCGGTCCACGTCGAGATGGACCGTGACGGGCGTCGACGGCCACACCCGGCGCACGGCGACACCAAGGCCTACGGGCTCGCACGCAAGGAAGTTGGTCGCATCGCGCCACAGTGTCAGCTCCGCCCGGCGGTCGAGCGCCTCGGGCGACAGTGTCCCCGCGTGCGCCTGCGCGAGCAGGGCGGTGACGGCGCCGCACGTGAAGTGTGTGGTCTGCCCGTAGTACGGGGGCTCGCTCACCATGGTGTCGTGCAGCCAGCGTACGTATCCGGTGGCGGGGCCTGCCGTGTCACCGGTAGCAGGCCCTGTCGCGTCTCCCGTAGCAGGCTCCGTCGCGTCGTCGAGCGGCGTGAGCGGTGCACGCAACGGGGTGAAGCCGGCGGACGCGGCGTCCTCCGAACTCGCCGTCCAGCCTTCCCACTTGACCTGCGCGAGGCCCTGGTCGCGCGCGTGGGCGACGACCGCCTCGGCAGCCGCCTGCACATCACCGACGGCGTCGACGATCTTCAGATAGGCGGTGCCCGGGCGCGCCGACACGAGCGCGGCGCCGGTCCAGTCCGTGGCGTCATCATCGTCGCCCGGGACGGCGACGATGTGCGGGGCATGGGCGGAACGGTCGACCGCGTGCCAGCGCTCAGGCACGTCGAGGTGGCCGAGGCGGCTCAGCAAGGCCGGTGACGTATCGGACTCGAACGGGACGACGATGATAGGGCGCACGAGGGCTTCCTTGACGGGGGACATTCTGCGGGGCGGCGTCATGCGCGGGACTTCCGGAGCACCCACACGAAGTACGGGGCGCCGACCAGCGCGATCATGAGGCCCGCCGGCATCTGGGCAGGTGCGACGAGCGCCCGGCCGAGGGCGTCGGCCACGCAGACCAGCACCGCGCCGAGCAGCATCGCGACGGGGATGGCCCGGCCGTGCCGGGATCCGACCAGTGACCGGGCGAGGTGCGGGGCGACGAGTCCCACGAAACCGACGACGCCGACAGCGACCACGCTGAGCGCCGCGAGCACAGCGGCGATCGCCAGAGCGGTGAAACGCGTGCGTTCGACCTTGACGCCGACGATGCGCGGGGTGTCCTCGTCGACGGCGAGCAGGTCGAGCCGCTCACGCATGGCGAGCAGCACGGGCAGCGCGAGCGCCAGGGCCACCGCGACCGGGACGACATCGGGAAACGTGCGGCCGTAGGTCGTACCGGACAGCCAGGTGAAGATGCGGGGCGTGTTGTACGGGTCGGCGCGCAGGAGGAGGAAGGTGGTGATGGCGCTGAGTCCGTATCCGCAGCCGATGCCGATCAGTACGAACCGGTCGGGCAGGAAGCCGCCGCGCCACGACAACAGGGCGACCACCGCGAACGTGGCGAGGCCCGCCGCGACCGCCACCACGATGAGCACCGGCCGTCCGCCGGGCAGGCCCGACGTGACGACGCTCGCCGCACCGAGCCCGGCGCCCGCCGTGATGCCCAACAACCCGGGCTCCGCCAACGGATTGCGCACCGCGCCCTGCACGACACATCCGGCCAGCCCGAGCGCCGCGCCCGCGAACACCGCGGCGGTCACGCGCGGGACCCGGTCGTCGAGCGCCTGGCCAATCAGATCCGGCGCCAGGCCCTGGGCCCAGAGCACGATGTCCCCGGTCCGCAGCCAGAGACTGCCCGCGAGGACCGCCACGACGGCCGCCACGGCCAGCAGCGCCACCGCGCCGGACACGACGAGGAGGAACGCGCGCCGCGACCGTGCGGCGACCCGCGCATGCGGGGGCCGCGAAGCCTGGCCCGTGTCCCGCAGACGCAGCGCGAGCACCACGATCACGACGGAGCCGAGCAGCGCGGTCGGTACGCCGGTGGGGATGGCGGCCGCCCCGTCCGCGCCCTGCACCGCGCGCAGGCCCGCGTCCGCGAGAAGGATGAGCAGCGCGCCGAGCAGCCCGGCCGCGGGCACCGAGTACAGGTGCCGGCGCAGCGCCCCGACCCGCCCGGCGATCAGGCGGACCAGGACGGGTGCGCCGAGGCCGACGAAGCCGATCGGTCCCGCGAGGGTGACCGCCGTACTGGTCAGCAGCACCGCACAGAACACGGCCGTCACACGGGTGGAACGGATCGGGACGCCGAGAGTGGCCGCGGTGTCGTCGCCGAGGTTCATCACGTCGAGGCGCCGGGACAGCGCGAGGCCGAGACACAGCACCACGGCCACGAGGGGCCAGGCGCGCACGGCCGCGTCGATGTTCAGCTGCGCGAGCGAACCGCTCCCCCAGGCGAAGAGGCCGGTCGTGTTCTGGTTGAACAGGATGAGGAGCGCCCCGGTCGCCGCGTCCAGGGCCAGCGCCGTCGCCGATCCGGCGAGGATGAGGCGGGTGCCCGCGGTGCCGGCGGCCCGGCCCGCGAGCAGCAGCACGAGCGCCGCCGCGGTCAGGCCGCCGACGAAGGCGACGACGCCTGACGCCCACAGCGGGACGGCGAGACCGAAGGCCGCGACGAGCGTGAGGGTGAAGTAGGCGCCGGCCGTGACCGCGAGGGTGTCGGGCGAGGCGAGGGCGTTGCGCGTGACGGACTGGAGCAGCGCTCCGGCGGCACCGAGGGCGAACCCGACCGCCACGCCCGCGAGCAGGCGCGGCAGGCGCGAGCCGGTGAAGATCTCACCGACCGGCGCGCCACCGGTGTGCCCCCGCCCTCCGGCGAAATACCGCACCAGGTCTCCGACGCCGACACCCGAAGTGCCCTGCGTCAGATGCCACATGCCCACCAGGACGGTCGCGAGGAGGAGCGCCGCGAGGAGGGCGATCCCGGTGGCACCCGGCGCCTTGGGCCCTTGCGGCGTGGCCACTTCGTGCGGTGAGCCCACCTCATGCGGTGCGCTCACCTCATGCAGCGCGCTCACCTCTTGCGGTGCGCTCACTTCTTGCGATGCGCTCACTTCTTGTCGAGTACGTCGACGTACGCGTCGATCGCCTGCTCGGTGGAACGCGGACCGCCGGCGCCCCACACCCGCGCCGGGAACGAGTGCGCGCGGCCTTCCTTCACGGCCGGGATCGTCTTCCAGATCGGGTTTTTCTTCAGCGCCTCGACGTAGCCCCCCGCACCTTCGTCGTTGGCGTAGAAGAGGTTGGCGTCACCCACCGCGGTGAGTCCCTCGACGTCGGTCTGGGCGAGCCCGTAGGACTTGTCGACACCGCCGTCCCCGTGGTTCTTGTTGACCGCCTTGGTCCACGCCGGGTTCATGCCGAGCTCCTTGCCTATCTCGGTGAACAGGGCGCCGTCGCTGTAGGGCCGGACGGTGAGGTTGCCGCCCTCCAGCCATCCGTCGAAGAACAGGAAGTCCTTCGTGGGCAGATCGGCGTCGGTGACCTTCTTCTTCGCCGTCGCCAGGTGGTCGTCGAACTCCTTGAGCACCTGGTCGGCCCGCTCGGTGCGGCCCGTCGCCTTGCCGATCATGCTGAACACGTTCCTCATGTTGCCGATCGGGTCCTTCGGGTCGGCCCCCTTGGTGACCATCACGGGGACCTTCCGCTTCTCCAGCTTCTTGACGGTCTCGTCGTCGGCGTCGAACCCCTCCACCACGACGAGGTCGGGCTTCGCCGCGTAGAGGGTGTCGAGGTCGGGCTCCTCGCGGGTACCGATGTCGGTCACCCCGCTGGGCAGCTTCTCGGCGCTGACCCAGGTGCTGTAGCCCTTCGCGTCGGACACGGCGGTGGGGGTGACACACAGCGTCAGCGCGTCCTCGACCTGCTGCCACTCCAGGACCGCGATCCGCTTGGCGGGCTTGTCGAGCTTCACGGTGCGGCCGACGCCGTCCTTGAAGGAGACCGGCTTCGTCGAGGTGGCCGTGGTGTCCGAGGCGCAGTCCTTCGACGCGGGCGACGCACTGGCCCCGCCCTCGGCCTTGACGGCCTTGTCGACGTCGGTCGTGCCGCAGGCCGTCGCGGCGAGGAGGACGAGCCCGGTGGAGGCCGACGCCGCCAGGAGACGGGCACGGTTCATGAAGGGGCCTCTTTCTTGAGATGTGTCGGAGGTACGTGTGTGGGTCGGCGGTACGTGTGTGTACGTACGTGTTGGTGGGAGCGGCGGATGTTCCGCCTCAGGCTGAGTGCCGCCAGTTCAGGCGGCGTGCCGCCCGATGGGATCGATGCGCAGGCGGCCGGTGCGGGCGTCCACGCTGACGTCGACCCGGATGTCGTAGACCTCGCCGATGTTCTCGGCGGTGAGGACGTCCGCGGGTGCGCCCGCCGCGTGCACGCGGCCGGAGCGCATCAGGACCAGCGTGTCCGCGACACGGGACGCCTGGTCGAGGTCGTGCAGCACGATCCCGACCGCGATGCCGTGCTCCTCGACGAGATCGCGCACCAGGTCGAGCGTCTCGAACTGGTAGCGCAGGTCCAGGTGGTTGGTCGGTTCGTCGAGCAGGACGACGCCGGTGTCCTGGGCGAGGCAGGCCGCGAGCCAGACACGTTGCATCTCGCCGCCGGACAGTTCCCCGACCGGTCGTCCTGCCATGTCCCGTACGCCGGTGACACCCATGGCACGGTCGATGGCGGCCCGGTCCTCGGCGGTCGGTCCCGCGAAGCCGCGGCGGTAGGGGTGGCGCCCGAAGGCGACGACCTCCGAGACCGTCAGCCCTTGGGGCGCGGGCCTCGACTGGGAGAACAGCGTGACCTCACGGGCGAACTGGCGGGCGCTGAGCAGCGTCGCGTCACGCTCGGACGGGCCGTCGGGAGCGCCGAGCGTCACCCGGCCGCCCTCCACCCGGTGCAGCCGGGACAGCGCCCGCAGCAGCGTGGACTTGCCGCTGCCGTTGGGGCCCACCAGAGCGGTCGCGCGGCCGGGCGCCAGATCGATCGAGACACCATGGACGACCGGCTTGCCGTCGTAACGCAGCACCAGGTCATGCCCGTTGAGGGCGGCGCCCGCCGGCACATCGGGACTGGCAACCGAACGCTCGGTGGGCCGAGGAGAGCGCGTGAACATCGACGAATCCCGGTGGTCGGAAGGGCAGGAGGCGCGGCACCCTCCGACCGGCCGTCACCGGCCGGGCCGCGAACTCACCCGCGTACGGGCAGCGCCGTGCACGTCGAGCACCAACTAAGGGTTACCTAACTCCGTGCAGGTTATATTCCGGCCGCCGCGTCGACAATCACGCGTTCTGGACACCCGATACGGGATTCCGGACATCGCCCGGGGCGCCGTCGGCTCCGTCGCCCGCCGCGAAGAACGCGCCCGGCGTGGTGCCCATGACCCGCCGGAACGCGGCGATGAAGGAGCTGGAACGGGCGTAGCCCAGCGTCTCGGAGACCGTCAGCACGTCGAAGCCCTCGGAGAGCAGCGTCAGCGCGCGGTGCACCCGCAGCAGTTGCCGCCACTGTGCGAACGAGAGGCCGGTCGCCTGGCGGAACGCGCGGGTGACCGTCCGGTCGCTGATCCCGAGCCGCACCGCCCACTCCTCCAGCGAGCGGGGATCGCCGGGGTCGTCCAGCAGGGCTTCGGCGATCGGATCGATCCGGGGATCGTTGGGCAACTGGAGGGCGAACTGGCGCTCCGACGGCCGGAGCACGTCGAACACGACCGACTCCGCCCGTGCCCTGGCCGCCTCGTCGAGGTCCGTGCCGGACAGATGGATCAGCAACGACTCAAGGAGCGGCGTCATCGCGATCGCCTTCGGTTCCCCGACCGCGAACGGTGTGCGGTCCGGGGCGAAGAAGGCGTCGTGGAACTGCGCACCCGCCGTCGACCGGCCCCCGTGCGCCACTCCGGCGGGCATCCAAAGACCGTGCCCCTCGGACACGGTGAAGACGCGATCCCCGACGCGGGACGTCAGCGTTCCGCCACGTACCCAGACGAGTTCGTGAAAGGGGTGCGAGTGCGGCGCCCACTCGGTGGGAACTCGGGGAATCCGGAACCCGGCGGTGATGGTGAAAGGAGCCGCCCCCTGCTCCGGAAGCGGCTCGACCGGCTCCGGCAACGCCGATACCTGCATGCGCACGAGTCTATCCGCGGCGCCGGCAGCCACCCCTCACACGTTCCGCTCCTCCAGCCGGTGCGGGTGGGCCGGATAGACGCCGAGTACGCGGACCTCGGACGAGAAGAAGCTCAGCTCCTGCAGGGCGAGCGCGACACGGGGCTCGTCGGGGTGCCCCTCGATCTCGACGTAGAAGCAGCTCGGGTTGAGTCCCGCCCCCATCTGATAGCTCTCGATCTTGGTGAGGTTCACCCCACTGCTGGCGAAGCCCCCGAGCGCCTTGTACAGCGCGCTCGGGATGTTCCGCACGGCGAAGAACAGGCTCGTCATGGTCGGCCCGCCCTCCAGGGGCGCGAATTCGGCGTCACGGGACAGGACGACGAACCGCGTGGTGTTGTCCGGGTCGTCCTCGACGCCGGCCTGCAACACCTCCAGACCGTAATGCCCGGCCGCGGCCGGCGGGGCGAGCGCCGCATGCCGCGGGTCGCCGAGTTCCGCCACCTCGCGGGCGGCCCCCGCGGTGTCGTCGCTGACCCGCGTACGCCACCCGCCCGCACGCACCACCTTCCGGCACTGCCCCAGCGCGTGCACGTGGCTGCGGACGCACTCCACCTGACCGAGCGACGTCCCCGGCACCCCCATGAGGTCGAAGCGGATGGCGTGGAAGTACTCGCCGATCACGAACAGGCCCGACTCCGGGAGCAGATGGTGCACGTCGGCGACACGGCCGGCCGTGGAATTGTCCACCGGGATCACCGCCAGGTCGGCGGTGCCCAGCGTCACCGCGTCCAGCGCCTGCTCGAAGCCGACGCAGGGCAGTTCCGTGCACCCCGGGAACAGCCTCTGGGCGACGGTCGCCGAGTTGGAGGCATGTTCGCCTTGATACGCGATGCTGGTCACAGGGTTTCACCTTCGGTGCGGAGGCCGTTGCGATCGTTCAGGGGGCTCAACAGGAGACCCAACTCTTTCATCCCGGCGACTGGGGCCCCCGGCCAGGACCGTACGCCCCCGCCGACAGGGACTCCCACGACGCCATCCGGCACACTGGAGGCCCATCGCTCCGTCCGCCCGTGCACGTCGTCGCGCTCGGATGGACGCCCGGCCCTCGAAGGAGCCCCCGCGTGAAGCGCCCCACCGCCCGCGACGTCGCCCAGCTCGCCGGCGTCTCGCGTGCAGCCGTGTCGTTCGTCTTCAGCGGGCGGGCCGAGGGGAATCTGTCGGCCCGGACACAGCAGCGCATCAAAGAGGCGGCGGACACCCTCGGCTACCGGCCCGACGAGGTGGCGCGGTCGCTGCGCGCGCGGCGTACGGGTGTGATCGGGATGCTCAGCGACTCGATCGCCACGAGTCCCTTCGCCGGACGCATGGTGCTCGGCGCGATGGAAGCGGCGCGTGCGCGCGGGCACCAGGTGCTGCTGATGGAGTCGGGCAGTGACAGCGCGGCGGAGGCCGAGGCGGTCGCGGAGCTGCGGGCACGCCGCGTCGACGGGTTCGTCTACGCGGCCATGGAACTCAACGCGACGGACGTCCCCGAGGGCCTGGACCCGGCACGCACGGTGCTCGCCAACTGCCTTCCCCGTAAGGAGAGTTCGTACGCCGCCGTGGTCGCGGACGAGCGGGCCGGCGGGCGCGGCGCCGTCGACGTGCTGCTCGCGGCCGGACACCGGGACATCGCGCTGGTGGGCGGGCCCGAAGGGAACATCGCCGCCGACGACCGCGCCCTCGGCTTCGCCGACGGACTGCGCGTGGCGGGTGTACCGGTGCGCGCCCGGCGGCGACTGCGGGCCGGCTGGCAGATCGACGAGGGGTACGCCGCCGCGCTGCGCCTGCTGGACGTGGCGAAGCCGCCGACGGCCGTGGTGTGCGCCAACGACCGTGTGGCGACAGGGGTGTTGCTGGCCGCCGCCAGGCTGGGGATCTCCGTGCCGGAGCGGCTTTCGGTGGTCGGGTACGACGACCAGGACCAGATGGCCGCGCACCTGGTCCCGGCCTTGACGACCGTGGCGCTGCCGCATCACGCGATGGGCGCGGCGGCCGTGGACACGCTGCTCGACGCGGTGGAGTCCGGCGGCCCTGTCCCGGCGGGGCACGTACGGCGCCTGGAGTGCCCGGTCGTCGCGCGCGCTTCGGTGGTGGCCCCCGCCGACGCCTGAGCGCCCGGCACAAACGCCGTTCGGGAAGGGCGAGTTGGGGGAAACCGGCGACGGCCGCCCTTGCCCGAGGACATCACAAAAGGGATGGAGTGGGCTAACGTCTCACCAAGCGGCCGCAGGCCACAAACGGGAGGTTCCCCATGCTGAAGCAGGTAGCGGAAGGGGTGCTTGTCCACCAGAGCGAGTTGCTCCAGAACAACACCGTTGTCGTGCAGGGCACGGATGGCGTGCTGCTCGTGGACCCCGGAATCACGGACGACGAAATGCTCTGCCTGTCGAACGACCTCGGTAAGTACGGTCAGCCCGTGTCAGCAGGCTTCTCGACGCACCCCGATTGGGATCACGTCCTCTGGCACGCCGAACTCGGCGAAGCACCTCGCTACGGCACGGCCCGCTGCGCGGCGGAAATGGAAGAGCTGCTGTCGCACGCGGACTGGAGGACTCAAGTCACCGAGGGCCTACCGCCGGAAATCGCCCTGGAAACGCCACTGGACCTGTTCGGCCTCATCACGGCTCTGCCGGCCGGAACCGTACGGATTCCTTGGGACGGCCCCGAGGTGCGAATCATCGAACACCCTGGCCACGCACCCGGCCACGCGGCGCTGTTGATCGCTCACAGCAGGGTTCTCGTGGCGGGCGACATGCTCTCCGACGTCCTGATCCCGATGCTCGACGAGTCCACCACCCCGATCGAGGACTACCTGGTGAGCCTGCGACTGCTCGAGGACGTTGCGGACGACGTCGACGTCCTGGTCCCCGGCCACGGGTCCGTCGCCGGCACCGCTCAGGTACGCACACGCATCCACCAGGACCGGGCGTACGTACACGCCCTACGGGACGGCCTCACTCCCGACGACCCACGGCTCGGCGCATCGGCGAGGCCCGGCTGGGAGTGGGTGAACGACGTGCACGAGGGGCAGGCCCAGAGCATTGCGCGGCGAGGTGGCAAGTGAACAATCCGGCACGGGCGAACCAGTACGCGGCCCCATGCGCCCGCTGCGGCGAGCAAGTCGAAGCCGAGACCGGCACGCGGCTGCGCAGTGCGTGGGGGCGATGGGTGACCTACCACCCGGCGCACGCCCCGACACCCGACCCGGACGGCACCACCTCGGACCCCTCCGCACTCCTACCCAACCGGTGGGACGGACGGTGCGAGACCTGCGGGGAAACCGTCGCGGCCTACACGGGAGTAGTGGTGCGCAAGGTGTCCGGCGGAAGGGACGTGCACTACCACCGTGACCACGTCCGTGAGCCCGCGCCACCGCCCCGTCTCCCCCACCCGGGCTGGCATCGGCGCCGCCTCATGGCTCTGGACATCGCGACCACCGGCAACCGCTTCACCGTCGACCGGATCCTGAGTGCGGCGGTGTGCACCACTGACGGGACGCAAAGGTCCTGGCTCGTCGACCCGGGGCCCGGTCCGCTGTCCGTCGCACCGTACAAGGGCCACGGCATCACGGTGGAGCGGGCACGCGCCGAAGGGACACCTGCCCGCGAGGCGCTGGGCGAGCTGGCGGCCACTCTGACCGAGTATCTGGCAACCAAAGAGCCCTTGGTCGTCTGGTACGCGCCGTTCGTACTCACCATCCTGGAAACGGAGTTGACCTCGCACAGGTCATCGCTGCCTGCCACCCTGCTGTCGGTCGTCTGTCACGGCCGGCCCTGCACCGGGAACAGGTGTGCTGGCACGACCAGTTCGTTCAGCAACTGGAAGCGCGCAGCCCCGGCATCGTCACCGACCGCCACTGGCCCCTGGGGTCGGTCCAGGTATCGACCTGGACCGACCACGACACCGCCTGACGACAGGACGGCACACTCACCGCACTGGACCGACCCCGTCGGGATCGCGCAGGCCAAGTCCTGCGCCCCAGGGCAGCGGGGCCACAGGCTCCGCCCCTACTCGGCCGCCCTGACGTCGATGAGGACCTTGCCCACGGCACCGCCCTCGACCGCCTCGTGCGCCTTCGACGTCTGCTCCAACGGGAAGCGGAGCAGCGGCAGACCGGACTCCGTACCTGCCCGCAGCGCGCCGGCCGCGACGGCCTCCGAGACGGCGGCCACGCCGTCGCGCATCGCGTCGGCCGGGACGGTGTAGAGGGACAGGCCGTGCCAGTCCAGGTTCCGGCCGAAGGTCGCGCGGAGCGGCAGCCGGAGTTCGTCGCCGCCGTTGTTGGCGTAGAAGGCGATCGTTGCGTTGTTCCTGGTGACCGCCAGGTTCAGTTCGGCGTTGACCGCCGGGGCGACTTCGGCGACGAGGTCGACCCCGTCCGGCGCCAGGTCGAGGATGACCTTGGCGGCGTCCTGCGTACGGTAGTTGACGATGTGGTGGGCGCCGGCGGCCTGCGCCAGGTCGGCCTTCTCCGGGGAACTGATGGTCGTGATGACCGTCGCCCCGGCCCAACGGGCCAGCTGGATCGCCGCGTTGCCGACCGCGCCCGCTCCTCCGGCGATCAGCACGGTCCGTCCGTCAAACACCCCCGGCGCCAACCGGTCCGGTCCGTCGGCGGCGAGGGTCAGGGCACGGTGGGCGGTGAGCGCCGGGACGCCGAGCGCCGCGCCCAGGTCGTAGCCGGCGTTGTCCGGGAGCGGCACCGCCCGCTCGGCCGGGATGGTCAGGTACTCCTGGGCCGTGCCGCCGTCGGGGCGCCCGGCCGCGGACAGGTACAGCCACACCCGCTCCCCGATCCGCGCGGGGTCGACTCCCGCGCCGACCGCGTCGATGCGGCCCGCACCGTCCTGGTTGGGCACCTGACTTTCGCCGTCCCCGAGTTGACCCGAGACTCCTGCCCGGACCTTCCAGTCGGTGGGGTTGACCCCGGAGACATGGACCTCGACCCGGACCTCGCCGGGACCGGGGTCGGGGACGGGGCGCTCCTCCACCTTCAGAACTTCGGAGTCGCCGTTGCTGCTGTACACGATGGCCTTCATGTTCTGGCCAATCACTACTGGACTTGTCGTATTCCCGGTGGGCGGGAAAGGAGACGGTGGGCGGGAAGGGAGACCGTCCGCGTTCAGCCGATCCGGCTTCGCAGCCACGTCATGATCTCCGGGGTCACCGGATCGACGACGTCGGCCGTCTCCTCCTCGCGCTTCTTGACGTACTTGGCCCAGTAGGGGCAGACGGGAACCACCCGCTTGCCGGCGGCGCGGACGTCGGCCAGGGCCTCGGTCACCAGCGTCGAGGCCAGGCCCTGTCCGGCGAAGCGGTCGTCGACCTCGGTGTGGAAGAAGACCCGTTGCTCGTCGCGGTCGCGGTACTCGGTGAGACCGGCCTGTTCGCCGTCGACCGTGATGACGTAGCGCTGCTCGTCGGGGCGGTGTTCGACGACCGGAGTGGTGGCGGATGTCATGGTTCTTTTCTCCTTGTGCCGTGCGGGACGGCCTTGAGTCTTGAGTCTTGGGCCTTGGTGTGTCGGGGCGTAGGCGGATTGGTGTGCTGGCGTGTTGGTGTGTTGGTGTGTTCCCGGGGCCGTCAGTGCGGCGAGCGGTTGCCGCGTGCCTTCAGCCTGCTGTTGGGCAGTTCGGGGGCCGGCAGGCGGTTGCCGGGGTAGCCGGACACCGTGCCGAAGCGTTCCGCGTCGGCTTCCCACTCCGCCCGGGCCGCGACGATGTCCTCGTGGCTCCGGCCGATGAAGTTCCACCACATCACGATCTCTTCGCCGAACGGTGTACCGCCCAGCAGCAGAAGCCGCGCCGGGCTGCTCGCGTCGTTGGTGAGGGTGATCGTGTCTCCGCCCGGGGCCAGGTAGCCGAGCTCCGCGTGCGGTACGAGGGTGTCCTCGACCCGGACGGCCCCTTCGTCGACCAGGACCCCGTGTTCGAAGGCCGGGTCCACCGCGAGGGTGACGTGCGCGCCCGGTTCGAGCACGAGTTCCGCGCCGAGCAGCGGGGAGTACGTGGGGACCGGGGAGGTGTCTCCGGTCAGCGTGCCGAGGAAGACCCTGGCCTCCGCTCCGTCCAGGGCGATGGTGGCGGGGGCGTGGTATCGGAAGGCGGGCGCGACGTCGCGGTGCGCGTCCGGGAGCGCGATCCAGAGCTGGATACCGCGCAGGACGGTGGCGTCCGGGGTGGACACCTCGGAGTGGCTGATGCCGCGCCCGGCGGTCATCAGGTTCAGCTCGCCGGGTCGCACCATGGCGTGCGTGCCGAGGCTGTCGCGATGCTCGATCTCGCCGTTGAACAGCCAACTCGCCGTCTGCAGGCCGATGTGCGGATGCGGCGCGACATCCATTCCGCCGGTGGCGGTGACGTCGTCGGGCCCGTAGTGGTCGGCGAAGCACCACGCACCGATCAGGCTCCGTTCCCGCTGGGGAAGGGTGCGCCGTACGGTCATCGCCCGCGGGCCGCCTAGTGGCACCTCGCGGGCCGACAGCAGCTCCACCCGCCTGCTGTCGGCGGTCTTCTGATGTGGCGTCACCGGCGTGCGGTGGTTCTCGACCGGCGTCTGCTCGTGTGCGGCCATGGCGCTCCTCCCCCTTTGTGGATCTTCCCCGTAGCAAGGTGATTGAACAGTAAACTATATTGGCGTAGGTCGCCACTGCCGACCGGCACCGGCGGCCACGAACGAGGGAGGGCTCCACAGTGAGCAGCACAGCAGCGACCACCACGGGCACGCAGGACCGGCGCCGGGTCTTCATCGACAAGCAGTCACCGGACGCATACCGGGCCTTCCGGCACGCCGCCGAGACGGTTCGCGCCGAAGCCGCCGCGGCCGGCCTCGAGCCCGCCCTGCTGGAGCTGATCAACGTACGCGTGTCCCAGATCAACGGGTGCGCCTTCTGCCTCAACACGCACACCCGTGCCGCCCTGCACGCCGGTGAATCACCGCTGCGCCTGGGGGTGCTGCCGGGATGGCGGGACACCGAGGTGTTCACCGACCGGGAGCGGGCGGCGCTCGGCCTGGCCGAAGCAGTCACGCACCCGGATGACGCCGCCGCTCAGGAGTCGGCGTACGCCGCGGCCCGGGAGGTGTTCGACGACGCCGAGATCTCCGCCGCGATCTGGGCGTCGATCTCCATCAACGCCTTCAACCGGGTCTCCATCCTCAGCAAGCACCCCGTGCGCCGGGCCGCCATGCCGAACCCGGCAGTCCAGTGACCTGGCCGACCCAGCCGCAGCAAGGTCGAGGACTGATCACGACGACTCCGGCGGGCGGCCGGGGCAGAAGAGAGCGCCCTCTTACTGCCATTGGGCATCCGTTACTGCCATTGGGCATCCTCACGGTCCAGATCGTCGATCGGGCCGAGGATCGTCCACCCCGGCTTCAGCGACCGCGTGCTTCGGAAGTCGCGGTCGTCCGCGTACTCCTCCGCGTCCGTGTCCTCGGAGGCGTGCATGATCGTGTAGCGCGGGGGGTCGTTGCCGTAGAAACGGAAGAACGTGCGCCCCTTGTCCTTCGACTGGCGGACGATCACGTCGACGCCCCACAGCGCCCTGTACGCCGCCTGGTCCTCGGCAGACGTCGGCTTACAGGATTCGGGCCGTCCGGCGTCACGCACGCAGATCACCGCCGGGATCCAGGTGATCCGTTCGGCCCGCGGGTGGGCGGCCGCCAGCTCCCGCATCCGGTCGTCGGCCTTGGCGAAGGCCGACGACCGGCGGTCGAACTCCGTCTGCAGCTTGTCGAACCGCCCGTCGTCGTACCCGCTGCCGAAGTGTGCCTCCAGCAGTCCGAGGACGACGACCCGCCAGGCCAGGAACAGCGCCGCCGCCACGATCAGCGCGACGAGCAGAACCCGGCCCGGCGAGCGCCGCCATCGGCGACGCTCCAACTCGAGGGCGTCAGAACGAACCATTGATGGGTATCTCGACGTCCGCCACCGCGATCGGCGGGGCGTACTTCCCCTCGAATCGCTCATAGTGCTGCAGCGTAAACCAGTCGATGAAGCCGTAGTTCGTGATCTCGTCGTCGGGGTCGAGTCCGAAGTGGTCGTAGGAGTGGAACAGCAGTTTCCCGGAGAAGGTGTTTCCGCTGACCTTGTAGTCCTTCAGCCGGATCGTCTGCCCGTGGAACTGGTGGATGGCGATGGAGAGCGCACGCTGGTTGGCGTCGAAGAGGGAGAAGTCGTAGACCGGGTACTGCACACCTTCCCGGGAGAACGTCTGGTAGAGCAGGTTCTGGTTCAGGTCGTCCTGGAGCTGGAACTGCGCCGTCCCGCCCTTGTTGTCCTTGATGGACTGGACGATGAGCTCCTTGGCCTTGTCCGTGTACGTCTTCTCCTGCGGTGACGCCGCGACCGCCCGGGACAGGGCGCTGCCGGAGCCGACCTGCTGGAACCGGGCGGGGTCGTAGTCGTCGTCCACCGAGACGGAGCCCGCGCTCTCCCCGTTGTGGCCGAAGCGGAAGGCGTTGCGCAGGTCGTCCACCGTCTGCTGATTGCCGCTGTCCGCGCCGGCCTTGCCGAAGTTCATGATGTCGTTGAACTCTCCCCACATCAGGAACTCGGGGGTGATCGAGGCGTTCCAGAAGTCCCAGCTGAGATCGGTCAGTTCGTCCCAGTTGTAGTCGTTGAACGTCAGGTCGTCCGCCACCAGCCGGCTCGGAGGCACCTGGAAGTCGTCGGGGTTGGGCTCCTTGCGCCGGCCCTCCCGGTTCGCCGACTGGTGGATCAGCATGTCCGACTCGTCGAAGACCAGCGGGTGTTGGTCGGCACGGTCCCGGGAACCGTCCCCGTCCGTGTCCGTCTTCAGCGGGTTCGAGGTCAGCTTGGCGTAGGTGAGCTGCTTGGTCCCCTGTTGCGTCCCCTGCTTCGTACCGGACAGCTTGTCCGTGACGACCTGGACCTCCTTGCCGTCCTTGACCGAGTCACCGTCCGAATCCGGGTTCTTGGGGTCCATCGCGCCCACCGGCACACCATTGCCCTGGACGAGGTTCCCGGCGCGCATCGCCTTCTCGTCGCCGTCGCTGATGCCGTCGTTGTCGGTGTCCTTCGACGAGCCCTGTTCCTGGGCGGAATCCTTACGGACGGTTTGGTCGGTGTGCTCCCACACCTTGTCGAAGGCCCGGCTGTCGAGCACCGTGTACTTGGAGAAGTCGCTGGTGGTGGCCGTGATCGTGTCGCCGTCGAGCCGCTGGTCCGCGAGCTTGATCAGGCGCTGGGACTTCTCGTCGTAGCCGTAGACGGCCGGCTTGAAGTCCGATCCGGCCTGCTTCGGGGCGACCTTGTCGACCTTGAAGGAGATCTTCGCTGCGTCGAACTTGCCGTCGACCGTGAACTCGTAGCCGTTGCCCACGTAGCCCGGAGTGGACTTCGGGAACTGCTGCTGATCGGCCGGGAGCTTGGTGACCGAGAACGTCGACACCTGCTTGGGACTCAGTCCCTTGATCGTGGCCGAGGCCGTGGTGGCTCCGCCGTCCGCGGACCGTGTCACGTCGAACGAGGACTCCGCGGCACGTGGGTCGGACCCGATCCGCGTCTCCTGGCCGTCCTCCACGCCGTCGCCGTCGGTGTCGGGGTTGGCCGGGCTCGTGTGCCGGGTCAGTTCCTTGCCGTCGGCCAGTCCGTCCGCGTCGGTGTCCGCCCGCCCGGGTGAGGTCTTGAGCTGCACCTCGCGCAGGTTCGACACCTTGTCGCCGTCCGGGTCCTCCTTGCCGTCACGGACGCCGTCGCCGTCGCTGTCCGCCTTGGACGGGTCGCTGCGGTTGCCCAGTTCGAAGAAGTCGGCCAGGCCGTCGTGGTCCGTGTCCTTGCTCTTCGGGTCGAGCTTGGCGCGCTGCTCCATGTCGTCCGGGAGCCCGTCGCCGTCGGTGTCCTTCGTCGGCCGCGCCCCGTCCTTCGCGAAGCTCGTCCAGGCCGGGGTGTGTGCCGTACCGCCGGCCTTCGCGCGGTACCAAAGGGTCGAGGTCGTACCCGGCTCGATCACCTTGTTCGCCGCGTCGTTCTGGATCGTTGTGCGCTCGCCCTGCTGGGCACCATCCAGCTTCGCCGACTCGGTGGCCGTGATCCTGTCCGGCAGTTCGAACGTCAGGGACCAGTCGGTGATGTCTCGCTTGGAGACGTTCTTGATCTGGAGCTCCGCGATGTAGGAGCCCTCGGTCGACTTGTCGCGCAACTCCTTCGGAACCCTGCCCCACTGCGGATCGTCCGCCGCGAGCTGCCGATAGGAGACGTCGACCGCCTTGTCCCGGTAGATCGTCTTCCCGGGAGGTGTGTCCTCGTCGTTGCCCGCGATCGCGGGTGCCGCGGTTCCGAGCAGGAGTAATAAGGCACTGAGTGGCATTGTGACGCGTCTGCGCATGGTCTTCCCCCAAGTGTCCACACTTACCAGGCGTCGCGAAGTAGCCCCCGTTTCACGGCACTTCGCCAGTCGAACGCAGAAGCTAGCAGGGGTCGATGACGGAACCTTGGCTTCCATGAGGGGAAGTTGAGGACGCTGGGTGGATCGTTAAGTTCCGTTCCTGGTGATTTGGCGGTGGCGCCTGGTGAGGGAGAGGCCGATTTCGACCCTTGACGACCGCCGTTCACGACGTTGAGTCGAGCCCCCGCTACGAGGCGTCACCCGCCCACTGATAGAACGGCACATGCCACTTACGGCAACCACACACTCACGGGGAACAACGGGGAACTGATGAACAACACGCACGTCCTGTCCGTCCGCCGCACCGCCACCGCGCTCGCCTGCGCCGCCGCCCTGGTGTCGCTGACGGCCTGCAACAGCGGTTCGGACAAGGCCGCGGACGCCGACAGCAAGGCGTCGACCGCCGCGGACAAGCCGGCCAAGGCCGACGCCAAGCCGAACGGCGCCGACAAGCTCGCCGCCACCGAACTGCGCGCCAAGGGCCTGGAGACGAAGGCCGCCGCAGGTTCGGTCCACGAGGTCATGTCGCGCTCGGACGCCAAGTCCGACCTCCGGCTCTCCGCCACGGAGTGCACCGGCACGGTCGACCTCACGGACATGGGCACCTTCGAAATCATCCGCAAGGGCAACGACGTCTGGGTCAAGGTCGACTCCAAGTTCGTCTCCTGGGCCAAGAAGAACGATGCCGGCACCATCCAGGCCGAGCAGTGGATGCACGGCTCACCGACCGCCTCGCTCACGAAGGCGCTCGTCAGCTACTGCCACGTCGAGCAGTTCGGCCAGCAGGAGAAGAGCTCCCTCAAGCTGGAGAAGGGTGACGCCGCGGAGGTGGCGGGGCAGCCCGTCGCCACGGTCGTCGCCAAGGGCACGGACCCGAGCAAGAAGGCCACGTTCAGCATCGCGACCACGGGCAAGCCCTACCTGCTGCGGCAGGAGGTGCCGTACAGCAACGGGACCGGCATGCAGACCATCACGTGGTCCGACTTCGGCGCGTCCGTCGGCGCGAAGGCGCCGACCGGAAAGATCGTGACTGCCCCGAAGATCTGATCTCTACGGCGGGGCCGGGCGGTCCAACCACCCGGCCCCAGAAAGCCGTACAGAGTGCGAGCGCGCACGACGCCATGCGTGCGCGTCAGTTGAACACGACGGTATTGGTGTCCGGTTCACCGACCGGCAGCATCGTCGCCTGGCCGCTCGCACCCTTGAAGTCACCCGTGCCCCCGGTCACCGCGGAGCGGGTGGGGCGGGGCATGGTGTCCTCATCCTTCTGGATGGGCTTGAAGGCCTGGGTGAAGATCTCACCCCTCCCCTCGATGACGTAGGCGCCGGAGCACAGCGCACCCACCGTCGTCTTCCCGGGCGCCGCCGTGGTGCAGTCGTAGTAGAACCGCCCCACCACGTCTCCCGAGGCATCGAGGAGACGGGCATCGCCGTCGAACTGCTGCCCCTCGCTGCCGCTGGGCTGCTCGTCCTCGTAACCGAAGTCCACGGTCATGGTGGGCAGTGGCTCCGGACCGCCCAGAGCCACCGCGGGGGCAGCCAGGGCACCCACCGCCACAGCGAGCGAAGCGGACGCGAGTCCGAGTGACCGTCCGAGCAGGCGGATGGATGTCATGAACGATCCTCTCCATCGAGTCGCGTGCGGGCAGTCCCGCACGATGGATACGCACGGTAGTCGAATGACTTCTTTGTGTGACACACGTCGTCCGGCGTGCCCGAAATCGCTGTCGTGACGGGGCGACCGGCGAGACGGAGAGGGCGGCCCATGACCTCGTGACGCTCAGCCGGATTCCCTCACACCGATCGCCGCGGTGGGACACATGGCCGCCGCTTCGCGTACGGCAGCGTGGTGCTCGGAGCCGGGTTCGGGGGTCAGGAGGGTCACGATGCCGTCCTCGTCGCGCTGGTCGAATACCTCCGGCGCGGACAGGACGCAGGCACCGGCGCCGCAGCACTTGTCCTGGTCGACGGTGAGTTTCACGGTCCGTCTCCTCTACGGGGCTATCGGGGTTGTCGGGGTCGTCGGGGCTACAGGTCCAGGGGTCACCAGCGGACTCACCAGCTGACGGGGACTTCGCTCAGGCCACCCACCAGGAGGCCCTCCGTCTTGCGGAGTTCGGCGGCGGGGACGGCGAGGCGCAGGGTGGGGACGCGGGACAGCAGGACCTCCAGGACGACCTGGAGTTCGGTGCGGGCCAGTGCCTGGCCGAGGCAGGAGTGCGGTCCCACGCCGAAGGTGAGGTGGGGGTTCGGGGTGCGGGCGAGATCCATGGCGTCGGCGCCGGTGAAGGCGCGCTCGTCGCGGTTGGCGGCCGGCATGCTGCACACGACCGTGCTGCCCGCCGGGACGACCTGCCCGCCGACCTCGGCATCCTCGCCGAGGTAACGGCGCAGCCCGAAGCCGAGGTTGCTGTCGAAGCGCAGGGACTCCTCGACGGCGGTGCGCACCAACGACGGGTCGGCCAGCAGGCTCTCCCAGCGGCCGCGGTCGTCGAGCAGCAGGGAGACCATCTTGCCGATCGAGTTGGCGGTGGTCTCGTGGCCGGCGACGAGCAGTCCCATGCCGGTGGACACGAGTTCGTCGTCGCTCAGGCCGCCGCCTTCGCTCTCGCTCCCCGCGCCGCCCGCTTCTTCGCTCTGCGTGATGAGAACACTGAGGAGGTCGTCGGCGGGTTCGGCGCGCTTGGCGGCGATGTGCGCGGACATGTAGGCGACGAACTCCGCCTGGGCGGTACGGATTTCGTCGGCGCTGTAGCGAGTGACGCTGAGGAAGCTGTCGGACCAGCCGGAGAAGCGGTCCCGGTCCTCCGCGGGCACCCCGAGGAGGTCGCAGATGACGTAGACGGGGAACGGGAAGCCGAGGCTCGCCCGCAGGTCGGCGGGGGCGCCATCGGCGAGCATGGCGTCCACGAGACCCTCGGCGAGGCGGGTCATGGCGGGGCGCAGGGCGGTCATCCGCTTGGCGGTGAAGTAGCGGCCCACCTGACGGCGCCAACGCTGGTGCGGTTCGCCCTTGGTGGGGTGCGCGACGGCGGAACTACCGGTGGCGGCGGCTCCCCCGGCACCCTCGGGTGCCATCCGGGCGGCGTTGTCCTCCTCCGTGGGGCGGACGAACCGGGGGTCGGCGAGCAGACCCCGGACGTCGTCGTACCGGGTCAGATAGACGGCCGTGTCACCGCTGGGCAGCGTGGCGCGGGCGACGGGGCACCGGGCGCGCAACTCCTCCCACACGGCGGGCGGTTCGAGCGGGGTGTCTCCCGACAGCGGCAGGCTGACGGGCGGTTGGGCGTAGGCGTGTTCGGCCTGGTCGGTCATGGTGCGGCTCCTCGTGGGGTGGAGGCGGCGGCAGGTGTCCACGGTGGCGAAAGGGCCTGCACAATGCACCGTTCAACAAGAGTGCATCATGCACCGTCTGTGCATGATGCACTCTCTATGTATGACGCACAACCGTCACATCCCCGAGCGGCACCCCGCGTCGTGGCCGCACCGAGCCGACCCCACGGATCAGCCGCCGCTGACCGGTGCGAGGCGCAAGAAGGCGGCGTCGGGGGCATCCTGGAGCAGGGCGTGGTGGAGGGTGCGGGTTTCCGGTGAGGGCACGGTGCCGAGTTCGTCGGCGAGGCGGGCGTCGAGCTCGCGGTAGGCCTTGAGCGCGTCATTGCGCCGGCCGGCGGCGTACAGGGATCGCATCAACTGGGCGTGCAGTCCCTCGTGGTAGGGGTTGCGGTCGGCCAGGGTGGTGGCACGGCACACGGCCTGATTCTTCTTGCCGGTACGCAGAAAGGTGTCGACGAGGATCTCTTCGCCGTGCAGCCGGGCCTCGTCCAAGAAGCGGGCCAGCGGGCGCAGTTGAGGGCCCTTCAGTACATCTTCGAGGATGTCTCCCTGGCACATCGACAGGGCCCGCGCGAGCGTGGTTTCGGCCTCCTCGTAGTCTCCGCGCGCGGCGGCGCCCTCGCCCCGCTCCAGGAGAGCCTGGAACTCGGCGCCGTCCCAGCAGGATGCGGGAAGGTGCAGGGTGTAGCTCCCGGCGTCGGTGGTGAGCAGGGACGCGGCAACGGTCTCGGCGGGCAGGTCGAGCTCCTTGGCGAAGAGCCGCCGCAGGGCACTGATGTAGGTCTGTAGGGCGGTCTTCGCCGTGCGCGGCACCTCGTTGGGCCACAGTTCGGATGTCAGCGCGGTGGTGGTCACCCGCCGGCCGACGTTCATCAGGAGCAGGCAGAGCACCTGGCGCTGCTTCGCCGCGGTCGGTGCGGCCTCGCGGCCGTGCACGGTCATCGAGAGCGGGCCCAGGATGCGGAATCGCAGGGCCTCGGTCTCGATGCTCACTCTGGTCTCGGAAGCGTGGTGCTCAGTCACTGCGGTCACTGCAGTCCCCCTCAGGAGCCGTACCGGGCAGCGCTCCACCCTCGGAGACAGAGCGCTGCCCGGATGCCTTTGTGCACACGGTGGCGGCGTACGCACAGAAAACATAATACCCGTTCTCATGTTGTACGCCGAGTGAGTGCCTCCTCACACGAGCCACTGTTGACGACTCCTTGATGCTTCAGTCGCTGCTTTGACGCTTCAGCCGTTCATGCCGGGGATCAGGATTCCGTCGCGGTCGCGAACGTGCGCCACGAGATCCGGGTCGTCGCCCACGCAGCCGGGAAGCCCGGGCGGGGCCTGTTCCAGCAGGCTGTCGGACGGGGTGGGTGCGGACATGAAGTGGCCTTTCACGACGGGTCGGTCTGTTCGGTGGGGCGCTGCACGACGAGCGCGCTCCAGGTGAAGCCGGCTCCGGCGCTGAGCACGACGGCGTACTCGCCCGGGAGGAGCCCTTGCGGGTGGGAGGGGTCGGACAGGGCCGCCAGGTTCGACAGGGCGTCCCCGGCGCCGAGGTGTCCGGTCCCCGCGCCCAGGTCCACGGCCGGGGCGCCGGTCACTTCGGCGACGGCCTTGCCGTAGATGTCGCGTGCCGTGGCCGCGCCCAGGCGGGGCAGCAGGACGCTGCGCGGGCCGCTGTCGGTGCAGGCCCCCGGCCGGTCGGCGGCCTGGGCGAGGGCGGCGGCGAGCACTTCGGTGGTGCACCGCCGCAGCCGGGCCACGAAGGCGTCCCGGCTCGTGCCGCTCAGATAGGCCTTCTTGGTGCGGCGTACGTCGACGGGCCCGAGTTCGCCCGCGGCGGCATGGAAGCGGTCGCGGCCGCGGTGCACGACTTCCAGGTCCGGCTGGGCGCGGGTGACCAGGGCGCGCAGTTGCAGGGACCGTTCCGGCGGAACCGTTCCCGGGGTGGCGGCGCGGCCCAGGACGGCGGCGGTGGCGCCGTCGCCGTACCAGACCCCGTAGTCGCCCGCCCAGCGGTCGAAGCCGGGTGCGACGAAGCGGTCCGCGGTGGTGACCAGGGCGCAGGCGGGTGGTGCGGTGACGGCGAGGCGGGCGACGGCCGCTTCGAGGGCGGCCGCTCCCCCGTTGCACATCTGCTGGATGCCGACGGGGACGGCGTGCCGGGCGCCCAGGCGCGCGGCGACGTAGTGGGCCGGGGACCAGAAGTCGTGGCCCTGGTAGTAGGTCCAGGCGTGGTGGACGGAGCCCAGCCGCGCGGGATCCACCTGGGCGCGTTCCAGGGCCGCGAATCCGGCTTCGGCCGCCATCTGCGGTGCGGACAGGTCCTCCGAGCACGGCAGGTAGGAGTACCCCATGGCCGCGATCTCCTCGGCGGTGACCTGCCCGAGGAGCAGAGCGTCCTGAGGGGTCCGGGAGGTGGCCGGGAGCCACTCGGCGGCGGCGATCCAGGTGCCGCGGGGGATGTCGATCACGGCTGGCTCCTCTGGGGTGCGGCGCGGGCGGTGGTGGTGTGCAGCACGCCGCGGGCGCACAGGGCTCCGTCCTGGAGGAACTCGACGTGGTGGGTGGTCAGTCGGGGCAGTGCGGAGGCCAGGGCGTCGTCCCCTGCGTAGGGGCCGCTGTGCCGCACATGGGCGGTCAGCGGCGCGTCCAGCTCGGCGTAGCGGCTGAAGGAGAAGTCGAAGCCGGCCACGGTGGTGTGGGCCGCGGATGTGCCGTGCAGCTCGGCTCCGGTGAACAGGCACAGCTGCCGGGCGGCCTCCATGAGGACCATGCCGGGCACGTGGTCCTGGGCGTGGTCGAACATGCTGCGGTTGTCCAGCGGGGCGCACACGCGCGCCGAAGTGCCCTGCCCGTCCACGGTGATGTCGTCGAGGACGACGTTGTGGCGGTCGGTGCGTCCGACCCAGTGCGGGGCCAGGGAGCTGGTGGTGCGGGGCAGCGCGGCGAAGTCGGGAAGCGGTCTGCCACGGCCGCTCTCACGCACGGCGGCGTACACATCGGAGGGGATGTAGCCGACCTCGATGCGGACCTGTCCTACGTGGTGGTCCCACACCCCCACGTCGGCGGCGAAGGTGAGACGGCGCGGGGAGCCCGCGGGGCCCTGGGCGCCGGATGTCGTCACCGCCACCGAGACCTCGGCGGGACGCTGCGTGTCGGGGGCGGTCAGCAGGCCCGGCAGCGCCATGGTCCAGCGGCGCAGCAGGAATTGGCGGTCCTCGCCCACGCCGGCGACCGCGTGCCCGCCCCAGGTCTCGGCCTGACGCACGCACTCGAGGAGGAGCAGCGGGTCGGGGCAGTCGAGGCGGGTGAGGTGGTCGCCGTAGTACGGGTGTTTCCAGGGCAGTTGGGCCGCGGCGCGGTAGCCGCCGTCGTCGGTGTGATGCACATCGGTGAGGAAGACCTCGGACAGTGCCCAGCGGTGCAGGATGCGGCGGTCGACGATGCGGGTGAAGGACAGCTCCGCCTGTTCGCCTCGGTGCGGGGCCGACGGTGCGGACAGGGTCGGGGGCACGGGATTTCCTTTCGTCGGAACGGGCGGTCAGGCGGACCGGGGCAGCGGGGAACGCCAGGGGCGCGGTTGCGGTGGTCCGGCGAAAGCCCGCGGTGATTCGAATTCCTCGGCCAGGCCCATCAACGCCCGAATTCTCGCGGCGTGGGAATTCCTCAGTCCGGCCCGCGCGGCCCGCTCCGTGTGGTTCATGCGTCCCTCCCGATGGGGCCGAGTCCGTCGCTCGGCCGACACCAGGAGTCTCACTGCGGCGCACCAAAGAATCACTAAAGCCGCCGAATACGAGGCGGGGGGAAATTGCGCTTTAGTGATCCTTGAGCACCGCTTTAGAAAGCGGTCGTGAACATGTTAGGGCGACCGCCGAACGACGGAGCAGGGAAGAAGACAATGGCTGCAAATGAAGCGTCTCCGGCAGCGCGCACGGCCGCACTGTTTCCGGGGCAGGGGGTGCAGCGTCCGGGCCTGGGCGCCCCCTGGTCCACCAGCCGCGCCTGGGAGTTGGTCGAGGAGGTGTCGCAGGCGGCGGACCCGGCTCTGTGTCTCGCTCAGTTGACCGGCCCGGTGCACTGGCACGGCGTGCTCGACACGCTGCGCGACACGGCCGGCTGCGCCCGGCTCCTCGACGTCGGTCCCGGCCGCACGATGGCCGGGCTCGCGCGCCGCGCCGTCCCCGAACTCGCCGTCCAGCGTGCGGATCAGCTGCTCCCCTCCCCCGTCTGACCCGGCGCGCGCTCACACCCTTCCCGTACCCGCGCCCGCACCCAACCCCCGTACAACCATGAGGAGTTACCCACCATGCATGTGCACACCTCCCGCTTCGCCGACAAGACCGTCCTGATCACCGGCGGCGGCTCCGGCATGGGCCTGGCCGCGGCCCACCGCTTCCTCGACGAAGGAGCACGGGTCGCCCTGGTCGGCCGCAATACCGAGCGCCTGGAGAAGGCGGCCGTCGAACTGGACGCCGGGCAACGGGTGTTGACCGTGTCCGCCGACATCTCCACGGCTTCCGGCGCCGAGGCTGTGGCCGACGCCGTCCGCGAGCGCTTCGGCACCTTGGACGCGGTCTTCGCCAACGCCGGTGTCGGCGTCTTCAAGCGCCTGGGCGACTTCACCGCACAGGACGTCGAGGACGTGCTCGCCGCCAACGTCAAGGGCGTCTTCTTCACCGTCCAGCGCGCCCTGCCGCTGCTCAACGAGGGATCCGCGGTGGTCATCAACGCCTCGTGGACCCACCACCGCGGACTGGCCATCGGCTCGCTGTACGCCGCTTCCAAGGCCGCCGCGGGCAACCTCGCCAAGACCCTGGCCGCCGACCTGGCGCCGCACGGTGTCCGCGTCAACGCCATCAGCCCCGGCTACATCGACACCGACATGTACCGCGAGTCGGTCCCCACCGAGGAGGGCCGCGAGGCGGCGCGCCGCGACGTGGTGTGCGGGCGCATCGGCACGCCGGAGGAAGTGGCCTCCGTGGTCGCCTTCCTGGCCTCCTCCGACGCCGCCTACGTCAACGGGGTCGACCTGCTGGTCGACGGCGGCCTGTCCATGTCCATCCCGGCCTGAACCGGACCTCGAACCCCTTGGAGACGATCGTGCGTACACGACGCAGCATCGACACCCACGTCGACATCGACGCACCGGTCCAGGCCGTATGGGAAGCCGTCACCGACCTGGACCGCTACCGCGACTGGAACCCCTTCATCATCGACGCAAGCGGCCGCATCGAGGCCGGGGCCCGGCTCCACCTGCGCATGCAGCGGCCCATGAAGACCGAGGAGGAGACCCACACACCCACCGTGACCGCCCTGCACGAGGGCCGGCTGCTGCAGTGGTCGGGGATCATCAAGCATCCCGCGTTCTTCCGCGCCCGCCACTCCTTCGTCCTGGAGGAGCGCGACGGGGGTGTCCGGCTGCGCCAGCTCGAGGAGTTCGGCGGGCTGAGCATGCCGCTGGCCGGCGCGATGGTGTGGCGCATCGAGCAGGGCTTCATGTTGATGAACGCCGCTCTCAAGGTGCGCGCGGAGTCCCTGGTGGCCGCCTCGTGAGTACGGGACGTTCCCGCGCCGCATGGGTGCTTGTCGCCGTCCTGCTGGCGCTGTTGGTGCTGCCGACCTCGGTGACGGGCTCCGGAGTCGCCCTGCCGCACATCGCCCGCGACACCGACGCCTCGCTGGCGAGCCTGCAGTGGGTGGTGCACTCCTACAACCTCACCTTCTCCAGCTTCATGCTGGCCTGTGGTTCCCTCGCCGACGCCTGGGGGCGCCGGCGCCTGTTCACCGCCGGGGCGGTGCTCTTCACCGCCTCCAGCGCCCTGAGCGCACTGGTCAGCGACGTCACCATCCTCAACGCGTCCCGCGCGCTGGCGGGCATCGGCGCCGCCGCCCTGCTCACCAGCGGCAGCGCGATTCTCTCCGCCACCTTCACCGGCGCCGCCCGTACGCGCGCCTTCGCCGCGGTCGGGATCGTGACCGGTGCCGGGCTCGCGCTGGGCGCCATGGCCGCGGGAGTGCTGGCGGACTCGCTGGGCTGGCGTTCCTTCTTCGGCCTGCACGCGATCCTGATGGCACTGGTGGCCTGCGCGATCCCGGCGATGAGCGGGGCTCGGCCCCAACAGGGCGCGCGGGTCGACTGGTTGGGCACCGTGCTGTTCGTGACCGCCCTGTTCGCCCTGATGATGGGTGTGGCCGAGGGCCCGCAGTGGGGCTGGTCGAGCCCCGCGGTGGTCGCCCTGCTGGTCGGCAGCGTCGTGCTGTTCGCCGCCTTCGGCGCCGTCGAGAAGCGGGTGAGCGCGCCGATGCTGGACCTGGCGCTGCTGCGCAACGCCCGTTTCATGGGCCTCTGCCTCGTCCCGGTCGCGGCGACCTTCGCCTTCGTGATCCTGCTGCCCCTGCTGCCGAACTACCTGGTCGTGGCCGACGGGATCTCCAGCCAGGCGGCGGGCACGCTCATGCTCCTGATGACGCTGCCCATCCTGCCGACCCCGATGCTGGCCGCCCGGCTGCAGCGCTGGGGCATGTCGACCCGGGCCGTCCTCGGGCTGAGCGTGCTGCTGCTCACGGCCGGTGTGGCCTGGCTGGCCCCCGCCCTGCACCCGGGCGCCGGAGCCGCGGACCTCGCCGCACCGCTGATCATGCTCGGCGTGGGCCTCGGATTGAACTTCGGCCTCGTCGACGGCGCCGTCCTCGACGTCGTCGAACCCCAATCGGTGGGCACCGCCGCCGGGTTCCTCAACACCCTCCGCCTGGGCAGCGAGGCAGTGGCCATCGCCGCCGCCGGCGCCGCCCTCGTCGGACTACTCACCGGGCGCCTCGCCGACGACGGCCGGACCGCCGCGTCCGCCGGGGAGATCGCCAACACCGCCGCGGCGGGTGAGCGCGAGGGGCTGGCGCGCCTGGCCCCGTCCGGCACAGGTGAGAGCTTCCAGCAGCTGGTGGCCCAGGAGTTGACCGGTGCCTGGCAGACCGTCCTGCTCGTCAGCGCCGCGCTGTGCGCCGTCATCGGCGTGGCGGTGTGGAAGCTGCTCGCGCCGCGGCGACCGGACAGCGCGGAGGTTCCGGCGGAGCAGACCGCGCGGGTGAAGGAGGCCGAGCATGCCTGAGGCCTCGCAGCAGAGCTCTCCCGGTGCACCTCAGCCGGGCGTGCCCGGGACAACTCCGCGGAGCGTGCCCGCCTCAACTCCGCGGCGTTCCGGGGCCGTTCTGGCCACCACGCTGGTCGCCCTGTTCCTGGTGCCCTTCACCCTGACCGGCGCCTCGGTGGCGCTGAGCGACATCGCCCGGCAGCTCGACGTCGGCCTGTCGGACACCCAGTGGGTGGTGAACGCCTACAGCGCCACCTTCGCGGCGTTCATGCTGGTCACCGGCGCCTGGGCGGACCGCTTCGGCGCCCGGCGCGTCTTCGCCACGGGTGTGGCGCTCTTCGCGGCCTGCGGGCTGCTGGCCGCAACTGCCGGAAATATCTGGCTCCTTGACGCGGCCCGCCTACTCGCCGGCATCGGAGCCGCCGCCACCACGACCGGTGCCAGCGCGGTGCTGGCGGGGGCGTTCACCGGCCGCTCACGGGCCCGCGTCTTCGGCCTGTTCGGCACCACCATCGGCGTCGGGCTTGCCTTCGGTCCGACGGTCGCCTCCCAGCTCGTCGACGGCTTCGGCTGGCGGGCGGCCTTCGCCCTACCGGGCCTGGTCGGCGCGGTGTGTCTGCTGGGTGTCCCGCTGCTGCCGCGCCCCGCCGCACCGCGGGCCACGGGCCGTCAGGGCGACCCGGCCGGCGCGATCTGCTTCACCGTGGGGCTGTTGGCCCTGGTCTTCACGCTCGTGGAGGGCCCGCTGCTCGGCTGGACGTCCCCGCTGGTGTGGGCGTCCGCGGCGATCACCGTCGCGGCGCTTGCGTTTTTCGTACGGTGCGAGCGGACGGCCGCGCGTCCTCTGCTGGACCTGCGGCACGTGGGCACCGGCCGGTTCGCGGCGCTGTGCCTGGCGGTGGCCGCGGTGGTCGGGCTCTTCGCCCCGCTGCTCACCTACTTGCCGACCTACTTCACGCGCGCTGTGGGCATGACCCCGTCCACGGCCGGGTGGGCGATGCTGGCGCTGACCGCTCCGGTGCTCGTCCTGCCGCTGCTGTGCGGCTACTTGGTGCGCTGGATCCCGGCCCGGGTGCAGGTGGTGGCCTCACTGGTCCTGGTGGCGGCGGGCGCGGCATGGATGGCGACCGGCGCGTCCCTGCTGCCCGCCCTGCTGGTCGCCGGGTGCGGCGTGGCGATCGCCCAGGGGCTGCTCGACGGCCAGGCCGTGGACGCCGTCCCGGTCGAGCACGCGGGCGCGGCGTCCGGCGCCTTCAACACCGCCAAGCTCACCGCCGAAACAGTGGGGATCGCCGCGGTCGGCGCCGTTCTCGCGCAGACCACACAGGGCACGCTCACCGGCCCCGGTCTCACCGACGGCCTGCACTCCGTGCTCTGGTGCTTCGCCGCGCTGTGCCTGGCCTCCGCGGCGGCGATCGCGGCGCTCCTGCGACGGCCGCGCGCGAACACCACGGACGTGCCGTCCGATCGGCACCGGGAGGTCGTGCACGAGCCGGCCTGACCCGCGCCTGCTTTCCGTACGAGTTCCCGCTTCCCCTGCCAGTTCCGTACGAGTTCCGTACACACCATCACCGTCCCCAGACCTCGCGAGGTACGACGCATGCGCGCCATCACCATCCCCCGCTTCGGCGGCCCGGAAGTCCTCACCCTCACCGACGCCCCGCAGCCCACCTCCGGCCCGGGGGACGTCTCCATCGACGTCGCCTGGGCCGGCGTCAACTACGCCGAGATCCTCTTCCGTTCCGGCGTCGTCGACCTCGAACTGCCATACGTTCCGGGCATCGAGGTGGCCGGCACCGTCCGGGCCGTGGGCGAGGAGGTCACCGGCCTGCGCCCCGGCCAGCAGGTGGCCGCGCTCACCATGCTGCGCGGCGGGGGCTACGGCCAGGTCGCCGTCACCGACGCCCGACTGGTCTGCCCGCTGCCCGCCGGCGCCGACCTCAAGCTGGCGGCCGCCACCCCCTCCAACACCAGCACCGCCTTCCTGGTCCTGGAGCGCACGGCCCGGCTCCAGAAGGGCGAGTCCGTCCTGGTGCACGCCGCTGCCGGCGGTGTCGGCAGCCAGCTCGGGCAGGTCGCCCGCCTGCTCGGCGCCTCTCAGGTGATCGGCACCGTCGGGAGCCCGGAGAAGATCGAGCATGCCAAGGCCCTGGGCTACGACCATGTGCTGCTGCGCGACGAACTGCCCGCGGCAGCCGCGAACCTTACCGACGGGCGCGGCTTCGACATCGCCGTCGACCCGGTCGGCGGGGCCGCACGCACCCAGAGCATGCAGGCCCTCGGCATCGGCGGCCGGCTCGTGGCCATGGGCAACGCATCGGGTGCCGACGACGTCCCCTTCGGCGCCAACGACCTGTGGATGAGCGGCAAGGCCGTCCTCGGCTTCAACCTCGCCGCCCTGGCCGCCGAGGCACCTCAGGAGATCACCGACGCGCTGCGGCGCGCGCTCACCGCCGTACTCGACGGCAGCGTCACGGTGCCCATCAGCCGCACCTTCGCCCACGACGAGGCGACCGAGGCACACCGCCACATCGGCTCCGGCCTCAGCACCGGCAAGACCGTCCTCGCCATCGGCGCCTGACGTTCCCGTCCTTCCCGTCCTTCCCGTCCTTCCCGGCAAGGAGACACCTACAGTGCGCACCACCACGCTCGGCCGCACCGGAATCACGGTCAGCCGCCTGGCCCTCGGCACGATGATGCTGGGCTCATGGGGCAACCCCGACCATGACGAGGCCACCCGGCTCGTGCACGCCGCCCTGGACGCGGGCATCAACCTCATCGACACCGCAGACATGTACTCCGGCGGTGAGGCCGAGACCATCCTCGGTCACGCCCTCAAGGGCCGCCGCGACCACGTCGTGCTCGCGACCAAGGCACACTTCCCGATGGGCGAGGACCCCAACCAGCGTGGAAACTCCCGCCGTTGGATCCGCCAGGCCGTCGAGGGCAGCCTGCGCCGGCTGCGGACCGACCGCATCGACCTCTACCAGATCCATCGGCCCGACCCTGACACCGACATCGACGAGACCCTCTCGGTCCTGTCCGATCTGGTCCGGGAGGGGAAGGTGATGGCCATCGGCAGCTCCGGCTTCCCCGCCGAGCAACTGGTGGAGGCACGCTGGACCGCCGAGCGCCGCGGGCACATCCCCTTCCGCACCGAGCAACCGCCGTACTCGATCTTCCTTCGGGGTGCCGAGCGCGCCGTGCTGCCCACCGCCCAGCGGCACAGGATCGGCGTCCTGACGTGGTCCCCGCTCAACAGCGGGTGGCTCACGGGGCGTTTCCGCGCCGGTGAGGAGCTGCGCCTGGCGGGCTTCCGGCAGGACATGATCCGGTACAAGTTCGACCAGGAGTCACCCGGCAACCGGCGCAAACTCGAGCTGGTCGAGGACCTGCTCAAGCTGGCCGGGGAAGCCGGGGTGCCGCTGGCCCACCTCGCCGTGGCCTTCGTCCTGTCCCACCCCGCCGTGGACAGCGCCATCATCGGCCCGCGCACTCTGGCCCAGTTGCAGGACCTGTTGGGCGCGGCCGAACTGGACCTGCCCGACGACGTGCTCGACCGCATCGACGAGCTCGTCCCGCCTGGCACCGACCTCAACCCCGCCGATGCCGACTATGTGCCGCCGCACCTGTCCGACGCACGGCTTCGGCGCCGCTGACGGCAGAGCCGAAAACCCGTACCCCGTCCGGTGGTTGTCCGCCCCTCGTCCGATTGTTGCCCGCCACCCCCTCCGGGGCGGGCAACAACCCGACGTACGAGGTCAGTTCACCGGCGCCGTCGCCCACAGACGTCCCGCAGCAACAGACTCGTCGATCCCGCTCAGCAGCGTCTCGTCGACTCCGTTCAGGTGCGACACCAAGTACTCAACGCCGACCTCGCGCATCAACTGCGCCTGGTGGCTGTGCGGGAAGGTGCTGGGGTAGCCCACGAAGGGCGCCCCTTCCGTCCGGGCCACCTCGCTCACCTTGGCCACGTCGTCGATGAAGACCACCTCGCCCTGCGTCAGGCCGAGGATGCCCGGTATCTCCGCCACACCGGGGCGGAAGTCGTTGGTGCAGATGTAGCCGGGCTCGTCGAACAGCTCGGCGTCGGCACCGAGCGAGGCACGGAAATGGTCGGCCCCGAGCCCGCCGTAGCACACGGTTCGCAGCCCAAGTGCCCGCAGCCTGCTGACCAGTCCGGTGGCTCCGGGGCTCAACTCGACCGGGTTCTCGGCCAGATACTCGTCCCGCTCGCGGAAGTACGTCTCCAGCGCCTCTGGCCCCGTCATCTCCTGCGGGACCGAGCGGGCCATGGCCCAACCCGCCTCCGCCCGCCGCTGGGAGAAGATCGAGCGCTCGGTCTCCGCCGTGTACTCACCTCCCCTTGAGGTGATGAAGCGGTGGATGACCGGGCTGAAGGTGTCCGTCAGCATGACGCCGTCGATGTTGACAGCCACCGCCTTCAGCCTCTGGAACGTGCTCACGGTTTCGGTTCCTCTCGTGGGGTGCGCAGGGCGGGGTCGACCCGCTCCACGCTGACTTCGAGGTGCTTGATGGCTTCGGTGGACGCGATTCCGGGCAAGGTCAGCCGCCACATGTCGAGGACCCGCTCGGGCAGATCCTCGCGCCCCGTCTCGACCTGGGAGTAGGTCTGCAGCCCGGTACACGCGCCGACCAGGAACTTCGCCACCGTCTCCGGCTCCGCCCCCGCTCGCAGTTCCGCGGCACCGCGCGCCTCCTCCAGGCACTCCTGCATGATCGTGCGCCACGTCGAATACGGCGTCACATCGCGCATGCCGAAGGTCGCCTGCTCGTCCGTCAGCCGGACACCGGCACGCAGCAGCGGGTCACGCTGGAGCTGGAACGACCAGGTCAGCAGCAGGTCGACCAGCTTCTGCAGCCCCTTGGCGTCATCCGGGATGACCAGCGCCTCCGGCTGCGCGTTCATCACCGCCTGCGCCAGGCCCTGCTTGGAGCCGAAGTGGAAATACAGGGCGCCCGCCGTGAGATCCGTCCGCTGGAGGATCTTGGCAATCCCGGCGCCCGTGTACCCGTACTCGTCGAACACCTCTGCCGCCGCTAGCAGCAGAATCCTGCGCGTCGCGAGCGCCCGCTCCTGCTGACCCTTTGCCATCTTCAGCCCCTTTGCCGGTTGACAAAAAATAATACACGCTATGTTCTACGGTCAGACATCCGATGGGCCGCCGCACCGGCTTGGATGCGAACTCCGCCCATCCCGAGATGAAGGCCGTTGATGAGCACCGTCACCACGAACATCGACTCAGCAAGACAGCCCCAGCCGGCCAGGCCGGTCCCCAAGGAGCTGGTCCACAAGCACCACGCTTGTCAGGTTCTGCTCAAAGACTGGCGAGGGAACGCGGACGGAACGTTCTCGATACCCGTCGACTGGCACCGCGCCACCGACTCATTCGCGCCCCTCTTCGGGCACGTCAGCCCTGCCTTACTGGTGGAGACCGTCCGCCAGAGCTTCCCACTGCTCGCCCATGTGGGCCATGAAGTACCGCTCGGTCACCACCTTCTGTGGGACGAGTTCCGCTACACGTGCACGCCGTCCGCCCTGCGCGCCGTCGTGCAGCGTGCACCACAGGACGTCGAACTGCACGTGACCTGCACCGAGGCGCAGTACCGGGGCAAGCGCGCCTCATTCCTGGCCTTCGACATCGACGTACTGGCCGACGGGGTCTCGCTGGCCCGTGCCCACTCACGCTTCCCCGTGCTGGCACCGGCCGTCTACCGACGGATCCGCCCCGACGCCGGTGACGGCCGAGAGGCCATGGCCCGGGCCGTCCCGCTGCCCCCGCCGCTCCCCCATCAGCCGCTGGGCGTAGCGGAGTTCCACGACGTGGCCCTCTCCCCCACCGATCGGCCCCAGGAGTGGCTCCTGCGCGTCGACGTGCACCACCCGTTCTACTTCGACCACCCCGTGGACCACGCCCCCGGCACCCTGCTGCTGGAAGCCGCGCGCCAGGCCGCGCAGGAGCTCCACCCGCGTCTCACGGTGATCCCGGCGGGCCAACAGGCCCTCTTCTCCCGCTACGTGGAGCTCGATCAGCCGTGCACCGTGACGGCCGAGACCGCGGGCGAGGACGACGCCGGCCGGCCCGTGACACACGTACGCATGATGCAGAGCGGTCAAGAGTGCTTCCGCTCCTCCCTCACCCTCGCCGGCGCACAGCAGCGCTGAACCACCGCGAGCGGCCCTGCACCCTCGTCCAGGAGCTTCCCGGGACTTCCCAGGACTTCCCGGGGCTTCCCGGGGCTTCCCGGGGCTTCCCGGGGCTTCCTGGGGCTTCCCGGAGAAGGCGCGCAGGGCCATGCGGGCGGTCACATCAGACCGCGAGCGTCCCGCCCTCCACGGGCATGGTCGCACCGGTGACGAAGGTGGAGCGGTCGCTCAGGAGCCAGGCGGCGGCCTGCCCGATCTCGTCGGGGGAAGCCATGCGCTGCTGGATGGCGCGGGCGAAGAAGGTCTTCTCGATCCCGGGGGAGCCGGCGATGGCCCCTTCCATCATTTCGGTCAAAGTGGAGCCGACCGCAAGGGCGTTGACGCGGATGCCGCGTTCTCCGTACTCGTGGGCGGCGGCCTTGGTGAGGCCGATGACGGCGTGCTTGGCAGCCATGTAGGGCGCGCCGACGCCGGTGGACACCAGGCCGGCGACGCTCGAGGTGTTGACGATGGAGCCGCCGCCGGAGGCGAGCATGGCGCGGATCTCGTGCTGCAGGCAGTTCCAGGTGCCCCGCACATTGGTGTCCATCACCAGGTCGTAATCGTCCATGGACATCTCGTGCAGTTCGGTCCCGACGGTGGCGGTGCCTGCGTTGTTGAACGCGCCGTCGAGACGCCCGAACTCCTCGGCCACGACCCGTACCGCCCGCTCGACGTCCTCGGGGTCGGTGACGTCGCCGGCGATCGGCACGGCGGTGCCGCCCTCGGCACGGATGTCCGCGGCGAGGTCCTCAAGATTCTGCTGCCGCCTGGCCAGCAGTCCCACCCTGGCACCTTCACGGGCGAACAGCCGTGCCGCGGCGGCACCGATGCCGCTGGAGGCACCGGCGACCAGGATGTTCTTCTCAGCGAGCAAACCGTGTGTTGACATGCGGGAAGTCAAGCAGACCGGGACCGGCCGGAGTCAGGCCGGGCAGGAGCCTCCCTTGGCCGGCCTGGTCCGGAACGCCTTCGTCAGCCCCTGCCGAGTTGTGCAACGTTCGGAAACACTCACCCCGTTCGGTACGTCTCCGAGTAGAACTGATCAAGTCGTTCAGGAGGAGACGAGTATGCAGACACTGTTGCAGGGCGGTCGCGTCATCGACCCCGCCGGCGGATTCGACGGGGCGGCCGACGTGCTCGTGGCCGACGGGAAGATCGCCGCCGTCGGCACCGACCTCGCACCGCCGCCGGGCGCGGAATTGGTGGACGCCACCGGGCTCGTCATCGGCCCCGGCTTCGTCGACCTGCACAGCCACGTCCACTCCATCGCCGGGCACCGGTTGCAGGCCATGGACGGCGTGACGACCGCGCTCGACCTGGAGGCCGGCCTGATGCCGGTCGAGCGGGCCTACGCCGAGGCCGCCGCCGCGGGCCGCCCGCTCCACTTCGGCTTCTCCGCCTCCTGGGGCGGCGCGCGGGCCCAGGTTCTCGCCGGCATCACCCCCGATGCCCGGATCGCGTCCAGCCTTGCCGTGCTGGGCGACCCGCGCTGGCAACGGTCCTCGTCACCGCGCGAGTTGGCGGCGTGGCTGTCCCTGCTGGAGGACGAGCTGGCGGCAGGCGCACTCGGGATCGGCATCCTGATGGGCTACGCGCCCGCCACCGAGCCCGCCGAATTCCGGGCCGTGGCCCGGCTCGCGGCGAAGGCCGGCGCACCCACGTTCACACACGTACGGGAACTGGTCGAAATGGATCCGGCCACCCCTGTCGACGGCTCCACGGAGATCGCGATCGCGGCGGCCGAGACCGGCGCGGCGATGCACCACTGCCACGTCAACAGCACCTCGGGTCGACACGTCGACCGCGTCCTCAACACCCTTGAGGAATCACGACAGTCGGGCTCACGGGTCACAGTGGAGGCCTATCCGTACGGGGCGGGCAGCACAGCCGTCGGGGCGGCCTTCATCGCCCCGGAGCGGCTGCGCCTGAAGGGCCTGGGCCCCAGCAGCGTCATCATGGTCGAGACCGGCGAGCGGATCGCGGACGCGGCCCGCCTGGAACAACTGCGGGCACAAGACCCGGGCGCGCCCTGCCTCCTGGAATTCCTCGACGAGGACAACCCGCGCGACCTGGCCCTGCTGCGGCAGGCACTCGCCTTCCCCGACGCCGTCGTCGCCAGCGACGCGATGCCCGTCTTCTGGCCCGACGGCAGCCACGACAGCACCCGGTGGCCCCTGCCACCCGGCGGCACGACACACCCTCGTACGGCCGGAACCTTCACCAAGACGCTCCGCCTGATGGTGCGCGAAACCGGAGCCTGGACCTGGCTGGAGGCCTTCCGCCGCTGCTCCTACCTCCCGGCCCGCATCCTCGACGACGTGGCCCCCGGCGCCCGCGCCAAGGGCCACCTGGGCGTGGGCGCCGACGCGGACCTCGTGGCCCTGGACCCGGCGGCGGTGACCGACACGGCCACGTATGCGGATCCCACACGGGCGTCGCGCGGGGTGCGGCACTTGTACGTGGCGGGGGTGCCGGTGGTCTCGGACGGCGCGCTGCGCCCCGATGCTCTTCCGGGGCGACCACTGCGGGGCGAACCGCGGTAACGACATGGGAGGTTGGGGCGGGCTGGGGCTGCCGGGGTGGCTGCACCAGCCCGACGCGGGCAGCCCGCTACAGTGGCGAGATGTTCAAATCCCGCAAAGTACGCAAAGAAGACGCCTGGGACGGCATCGTCATCGACAAGACCCGCCGGGCGACCGACGGCTCCAACCTCTACCACTACGTCGAGGTCCGCCTCCAGGACGATTCGACGATCAAGGTCCGCTTGGATAAGCCCCTGTGGGAGTCACTGACCATCGGCGACCGCCTCGTCAAGGAAGCGGGGGCCTCGGAGCCGGCCAAGGCGCCTCGCTAGACCGGGCGAATTGTGGGTGGATGAGGGCGGGTTGACGGTCCGAGCGGTCCGCTGGATAGGCTCGTGGATCGGTGTGCGTGAAGGTGAAGGGCCCGCTGGGCTCGAAGGGGGTTCCTCATGACCAACAGGCCGGGAAACGGACCGGGGCCGGGCGATCGGGAGATCGACGACTCGGAGCTGATGGACGTCGCGCAGGACCCGGAGCAGGCCGAGAGCCTCCACAAAGCGCTGCGCACTCTGGCCAACAACCCCAACGTGAACGGCCCGCTCCAGGAGATGGCCCAGGGAATCCTGTCGGGACGTATGGGCATGACCGACGCCATCAAGGACGAACGCTACATGGACGCGCTGGGCGACCGCATGACCGAGATCCGGCACGCCGCGGAGTCGCAGACCATGGAGGACCGCGAGGCCGAGCGCGGGAAGCGCGAGGAGTGGGCGCGCAAGCGGGAAGAGGAGGAGCAGAAGGAGCGCGACGAGCGCGACGGTCCTTCGACCAACTTGTTCACGGGGTCGAAGAAGCGTGGGCAGGGCGGACACCGGGGTTGATCCCGGGCCCGCTCCCCCGCCGGTCTCGGAACAGCACTGTGACACCCGGAGGTTGAGCGCTTGTCAGTGCCTCTGGGTACGCTGTCGTAGACATGAGACGGACGCGAACCGGCGGCAATGTGACGCCGGTTGGTGAAACGGGGGCGTGGTCATGGGTGACGGATTCAGGAGCAGTCCGGAGACGCTGAAGGCCGAGGGGCAGAGCTTCTCCGACATCGGCAGGGAGTTCTACCAGGCGACCGCCAGGCTGAAGAACGGCCTGGCCGCGCAGGGCGACGGCGGAGGCGGCGGGGGCGAAGCGCCGAAGGACACGTCGTTCGCGAGCGTCGCCCAGGACGCCTGGAAGGGCATGACGACCTTCAGCGACAAGGCCGGCACCCCGCCCTGGGGCGACGACGAACTCGGCGAGAAGTTCGGCGTGGTCTACGAAGGTCTGCGCGACGGCATGACGGACTCGATGGAGCACCTGGCCACGAAGCTCAACGAGATCGGCAAGGCGTTGGAGCGAATGGCGAAGAACCACGAGGAGAACGAGGACTTCAACGAGGCTCTGGTGAAGGAGCAGACGCCGGAGAACCAGTTCGGCGGCGAGGTCCACGTTCTGAAGTCCGTGAGCAAGTAGCCGACTCACAGCGTTGGTTGATTTGCCGTCACTCAATTGCCCATAGGAGAGAGTTCGTGTCTCAGCCCGGCACGCCCGAAGCGGTGCAGCCCGTCCCCACCACCGCCGAAGAGGCCCTGGCCGCCGCTCGGTCCCGATTCGAAGTGCTGGATCCGGAAGGAAACCCGGCGCCGCTGCACGTGGTGGAGTTCGACATCGGCTTCCTCGTCCACGCTGTCATGCCCCCGCCGCCGCCCGGCACCCAGGCACCGTTGGGCGGCAGCCACATGGTGATCTCCAAGACCGACGGAGCCGTCACCTACATCCCCAACTTCCCGCCGGACTCCGCGATCGACCTCTACCGCAGCATGCGCCGAAGCAGCGGCTGAGACCTCCGGTGTCTGCAACTGCACTGTGACACAGGATGGTTGAGGGTTCCGAATGATCCTTGGGTACTCTCTGGCATGAGCATGGCTCTGCGTCGGCGCGAGCCGGTTGAGCCGGCCCACAAGGCCGGGACAACACGAACTGCATGGCGACAACGGGGGTCTTCGTCGTGGCTTTGATGCTGCCCAACGGGCTTGAGTGGCTTCTCGAGATGTGCGGCTTCGACTGGCCCACAGGCGACGAAGACAAAATGATGGAATGCGCCAACACCTGGCGCCAGTTCGCCGCCGACGTGACGGACCTCCAGTCCCGTGGCTTAACCGCCGCCGGCAACGTCCTCGCGGAGAACGCCGGGGACTCCATCGACGGCTTCAACAAGACCTGGGAGAAGTTCGCCGGCGGCTCCGGCTACTTCGACGACGCCCGCCAGGGCGCCGAGCTGATCGCCATCTGCATGGACGCCGCGGCGATGCTCATCATCGGGCTGAAGATCGCGGTGATCGCCCAGTTGGTCATCCTGGCGGTCGAGATCGCCGCGGCCCAGGCCGCCGCTCCGTTCACCCTGGGCCTGTCCGAGATCGGCGCGATGGGCGCGGCCGCCGCCACGCGCATGATCCTGCGCAAGCTCCTCAAGGAGATAGCCCAACAGATCCTGCAAGCGGTCCTGGAGACCGCCAAGGAACCCTTCGTCTCCGCACTCGAAGCCATGATCTCCGACGTGGTCGCCCAGACCGTCGAGCAGAACTTCGGCAAGCAGTCGGGTTACGACCTGGGCCGCACCGCCAAGACGGGTTACGAAGAGGGCAAGAGCGCGCTGGAGAACTCCGGCTCCACGTTCGGCGAGTCGCTGCGCGACGGCGCAGGCTCCCGGGCGGGGCACGGCGCCCGCCACGGTCTGAGCGGAGGCGACGGCGGGGACGGAGGCGACAGTTCGTCGAGCTCTGGCAGTGACAGCTCGTCCAACTCGTCCAGCTCCAGCGACTCGTCCTCCGGCGGTTCGTCGTCGAGCAGCAACTCGTCGGCGGGCGACAGCAGCTCGTCCAGCAACTCCCCCGGCTCCAGCAGTTCGTCGGGTTCGTCCAACTCGCCTTCGAACGGCGGAAGTTCGTCGGGCGACTCGTCCGGTTCCAGTACTTCGCCGAGTTCGAGCGGCGGCGACTCCGGGCGCAGGGCGCCGGACATCGGCGGCCCTTCGTCCTCCTCCCCATCGGGCGGTTCGGACACCTCTTCGCCGAGTACGCCGCCGAGCAGCGGCACGGACGGTACCGGCGGCACGGCCTCACCGGACACCTCGTCGTCCTCGTCCTCGCCCGCGCCGAGCCGTGGCTCCGACCCGCCCAGCCCGTTCGACGTGGGCACCCAGGCGTACCAGGACAGCATCAGTCAGTCGTCGGGGGGCGACCCGTCCGGCCCCGACTCCTCCACGCCGGACTCCTCGAGCCCCAGCTCCTCCACCCCGGATTCGTCGAGCGCCGACTCGTCCGCCCCCGCCGCGCCCTCGGAATCGTCCACGCCGTCCCCCACGACGCCGGACATCGAGGGCGGGCCGGCCCCCGACACCACTCCTGACTCCGCCCGTCCGGACAGCAGCCCAGACGCCCCGACGAACACGCCACCGGGCAACGAGCCGTCCCTGCCCTCCGATCCCTCGCCCAACGAGAGCACGGGCACCACGCCGGACGTCAGCACCTCCCCGACGCCGGACACCACACCGGAGGGCGCCGCCCCGAGCCGTCCGGAGGGCGCCGACACCCCCAGCCCGGGCCAGGGTGCGTCGATCCCGGACCAGCGCAATCCTGAGCCCACCCCATCCACGCCGCCCGAGGCCGCGCCCACCCCGGCGCCGGACAACTCCAGCCCCGAACCCGGCGCGCACCAGGTCGACCGCGACTCGGTCGGTACCATGCCCGCGCACGCCCAGGGCCCCACGCCGGGCGACTCCGGCGACGGCACCAACAACGACAACCAGAGCCAGGGCACCGGCAGCGGCCGCATGCCGAGCGGCGCCATGCCCGGCAACGCGCCCACCTCCCACCCCGGTGCCGGCCAGGGCCACGCGCCGACACACCCGTCCCCGACCCCGCACGACCCGAGCGACCCGGACATGGACCTCATGGGCGGCGTCGCCACGGCGGCACCCCCGGCCCCCAACGCGCAGTCCGGTGACACGGGCGGCCCGCAGCAGGCGGCCCAGTCCTCCGCGCCGCCTTCGACGCCGACCCCTGGCGCCATGCCGCCACCGACGGCCGGCCCCATCCCGACGCAGGCACCGGCGGCGGGCGGCCCCACGACGCCACCGCGGTCCACCACGCCCAGCGCAACAACACCGCGTACGGACCAGCCGGGCGCCCGGCCCACGACGCCGTCCCGGGACACACGGCAGAACGGCCCCGCGTCGCCGCCGCGCACCAGCACACCGCGCGCCGAGACACCAAGCCGCCCGACCACTCCGCCCCGCGGCGACCGCCCGACGAACCGCCCACCGGACAACCGCCCTTCGGACCACCAGCCCTCGCCCCAGTCCCCCACGTCCACGCCGAACGATCAGGGGATGCCGGCCCAGAACAACCACCAGCCGACCACCCCACAGCCGGACGCCACCAACCAAACGCCCGACCAGAACCAGCACGAGCAACAACAGCAACAGCAACAGCAACAACCCACGGCACCTCCGCCCCCGACCCAGGCGGACAACCTCTCGGACATCCGCAACGACCTGAACACCCCGTCCGAAGGACTGACCACACCCGACCCCGCCCACCAACAGGACCTCGAGAACGCCCACCCGAGGAACGCCGACGGCACCCCGCAGGTGTTCGCGGACCCGCGGCAAGGAAACTGGGCCGGCCTGCAGAACGACGGCGGCCCGGGCGTGCCCGGCCGGTCCAACAACTGCGCCGACTGCACCCGTTCGTTCCTCGAGACATGGTTCGGCCGCCCGACGGTGTCCGCCCCGCGCACCCTTGACCAGAACCCGGACGGCAGCCTGAACCGCTTCTCCGCGGAGCGCGACTCGGTCGACAATCAGGCGCGTTGGGCCGGCGCCCCCAGCACGTACGCGGGCAAGGACCACCCCAACCCGTACGCGCGAATAGCCCACGAGCTGTCGCAGGCCGGGCACGGTTCGGCGGCCGTGATCGGCGTCAACTGGCCCGGCGGTGGCGGCCACGCCTTCGCGGCGGTCAACCACAACGGCCAGGTCCTGTTCGTCGACCCGCAGACGGGCGTCGTCAGCGAGAACCCGATCCACCTGGGCGCCCAAGAGGTCTTCTACACCCCACTGGACGCCAACAGGAATCCGATCACCCCGTACTTCTTGACTCCGTCGACGCCGCAGCCGTCCGCGGAGAACACCACCCCGGACACAACGAACAACACCTCGGACCCGGACTCGTCGACGAACCAGTCCACGCCCGACCCCCAGTCGTCCGACACCACACAGGAACCGGCCCCGGATCAGGCCCCGGCCTCCGATACCCCCACCCCGGACACGGACGCCACCCCGGATCTGGACTCGGACACCACGCAGCCCCCGGAGTCGACGAACCAGGAAGACCCGCAGTCCGACACGGACCAGGACGCGCAGGACAGCCAGGACAACCAGGACTCCGAATCCCCACAGGGTCCCGGGGATTCTCAAGACACCGACGCGACCGACTCCACCGACTCCACGCAAAATCCGGACGACGGCACCGACCAGCACCACGACTCACACGACTCAACGGAACCGACGCCGTCCACGGCAACGCGCCCCTCCGGCCCCCCGGACGGCTACGACGATCCGACCGACGCCGACGACCGCACGCAGCAGGAACGATTCCCACGCAACGAGGACGGCTCGTTCCAGCAGGCCCCCGACCCGCGCGAGGGCTCGTGGCTGGGGGACATCCGCGGCCAGAACCCCGACGACTCGGGCCGCGACGTCAACTGCCCCGACGGGGCGCTGGCGTTCACCGATTCGTACGCCGGCAACCCCACGGTCGCCGCCCGCCGCAGCCCGAACGAGGACGGCACCCCCGCCGATACTCCGGAACCGGGCGGCCGCGACCGTATCGAGAACACCCTGGGCGCCGAGTTCGACGACTTCGGCGACGGCCGCGACGCGTACAACAACCTGGAGACCACCCTCCTCAACGAGGGCCACGGCTCACAGGCCGTCATCATCACGCAGAACGCCGACGGCCGCGCCCACGCCTGGAACGTGGTCAACCACAACGGCCAGATCGTCTACGCCGACCCGCAGACGGGTCAGAGCTCAACCACCCCGCTCCACAACGGCAACAACGGCGTCTTCGCCATCCCCCTGGACGCCAACCGCCGCCCCATCGACACCACCAACCAGCCTGCCGCGCAGAACCAGGGTCAGACCACCGGACCCGCGCCCCACAACCCGGCAGGTTCAACCCCTCAGTCCAACGACCCCAGTGCGGAAGCCACTCGCGCGCAGCGCAACCAGAGCCTCCCCGACCCGGAAGCCGCGGACCAGGAACACGCAAACCTCCCTCCGGACCAGGCGCAGCAGGACCTCCGCGCCTCACACCGCGTCCGTCGCATCGGCCTGGACCCGGTTCAGGAGCAGATGCGGCAGTGGGCCCAGCCGCAGGGCGATCCGCCCAGGACGCCCCTGGCCGACGTGCTGCGGGAATCCATCGATCGCCGCCAGGCGCACGCGGAGTCGGCGCAGCAGGTACGTGCGGCCCGGCAGGACCTCGACAAGGCTCTGAAGGAGGTCGCCGACGCCAAGGCGGCACGCACCAGGGCGGAGGGCGCCGAGAAGAGGGCAAAGACCGAAGCGGCGAAGCAGGTGGCTCAGCAGAAGCGAGCCGATGCGGAGCAGCGGCTCGCCGCCGCCGAGCAGGCTCTTCCTCAGGCCAGGGCCGGGCACGAGGCCGCGATGGTGGCGCACCGGAATGTGCCCACGCCGTCGACGAACTTCACCGACAGTGATCTGCGCCAGCACCTTGATCCCGCATGGTCGCGAATGAACGACGGCCAGCGGTACGCCGCCATCGCCACCATGGCCCGCATCAGCCAGTCCTTCCATGCCAACAACGCCGTGGGCGTGAACCCTGACCCGGCCACCGACAACAACACCTACCGCGACGGCAATTTCCACGAATCAGCGGCCGCCTGGCGTCGCGAGCTCTCCTCGCACCCGGACGGGACGGACCTTCGGAATGTCGCGGATCTGAGGCGGCTCGTCGAGGAGACCGAGGCGAATTCTCCCGACCTCTCCGGCAAGAACTACGCGGTGGTGGAGGTCGTCGACCCCGACACCAACGAGAGTCACTACATCGTCGATTCGTCGGTTCCTCCTGGTGTGGACGGCGCCAACACAGCGCACTCCGAGTCCCACATCCTCAAGTGGATCGACCAGCTGAACGAGAACCGGGCGGCTCGGGAGCAGTCCCCGGTCGAGATCAGAGGTCTCTTCACCGAGCGTGAGCCTTGTGGCCTGCCCACGACCAGAACCACCAATCCCGACGGCACCGTCTCGCACCATCCCACCGGTCACGCCAACTGCAGCGAGACGATCAAGAAGAGCACGGCGATGAACGGCGTACCCGTCTATTACGGCACGACGTATCGAGCAGACCCGGAGCTCAAGGGCCTGAAGGCGGCCGAGCGCGCGGCCGGCAACAGCACGAACAACTACCGCACGCCGAGCCAACGGATCCAGGACGGGGAATTCGGCGCCCACTTGGGGTTCGTCAACGAGTTGGCGCAATCCGTGGCCACCCAGACCCAGTCCCCGCCCCCAGCCCCCGACCAGAACACATCACCCACCCAGGCACCCTCCGCGGGCCAGTCCAGCCCTACGAACCCCGACCGCACACCCCCGCCGGACCCGGCCGGCACGGACCGCCGCGCACCGGCCGAACCGGCAGGAACCGGCACGCCTGCCGACGGCGAGCAGCGACAGGCCGACGACGACGGGCAGCAGCCTCAGGCGACGCCGGCGGACGGGCACGACCTGCCCGACGACGAGACGCTTCCCGAAGGCCCGCGCGGCAATCTGCCGGACGGCTCCTGGGAGGGCGAGAACGGGCTGCGTCTCACACCGGACGAGAACGCGGCTGCGGACGACTTCCTGCGGCAGTCGGCCGCGGCCGAACCGAGAATCACCGCGACCCTTCAGCAGCTCGCGCACAACGTCGACGACGGACGCCTGACGGGACTCGACTACCGCCTCAAGGGCGAGGATTCCCTCAAGCGCAAGCTGGCCACCGACCTCGCCCGGTACGCGGAGCTGACCGAGAGCGACGCCCTCGCGCGGATCAGGGACTCGATCCGCTACACCGTCGAGATGCCGGCGGACGGCTACACCCAAGGGGTGCAGCAGGCGGTGGACACCCTTCGGGCCCAGGGGTTCGAGAACGTCACGTTCAAGAACACCTGGGACTCTCCCGGGTACAAGGGGATCAACTCCACCTGGCGTGACCCGGTGTCGGGGAGGGCCTTCGAGGTCCAGTTCCACACACCGGAGAGCTTCGTGGCCAAGATGGACACGCATGTTCTCTATGAGCGGGGGCGCTTGCCGGGGGTCGCCCCGGAGCAGCTTGCCGCGATCAATGCCGAGCAGGACGAGATGTTCGGCAGGGTTCCGGTGCCACACGACGCGGGTCGCGTCCAGCTGGACTCCGCGCCAGACACCGGCGCGCCCCCCGCGGGCGCCGCCAGGGACACGGGCGCAGCGGGGCACGGCTCCACCGACCATGAGACACCTCCAGGACGGGCGGGCCCCTTCGCTTCGGGCGCGGGGTACGTGTCGGAGCCTTCGTCGGCGCGCTCGAGCCGCCTGTACGAGCAGATTCGTGCGACACCGAACAAGAACGACCTCCCGGAGATCGCCTGCACCACCGGTGTCGACGAGTCCGTCCTGCGTGAGGTGAAGAGCCATTTGTTCCGCGCGCAGCACGACGTGCCTGTCGGTCCTGGTGAGGTGAAACGGGGCCTGTTCGAGCCGCGCGAGGACGTCGCCGAACTGTGGCTGGGGGCGCAGCAGGGCACCCTGCCCTCGGACAAGATCGAGGAGTTCAGGGCACTGATGTCGCACGAGTACGTCGAGAGCCAGTTGATGAAGGCGGGGCTGCCCTACTCCTCCGCCGCCGAACACCTCTACACGCCCGTGACGACGAACGGCGCCCCGGACGGCTACTACAGGGAGTTCCCGCACGACCTGAGTGACGCCGGAGCACACGAGCTGGCGCCACATCCGACGAAGGGTGGATTCGCCCACTGGCCGTCTCTGGGCCTCACACCCCCGCCGGTGCCGCTGGCCGAGGACTTGTCCAACCTGGATGAAACAATGAAGGCTGTGGTCAGGGAACTGCGAGCGAAGGGCGTGAACCTCCGATGACCGGAGATCTGTCGGCCGGTAGGGTACTCAGCCGCCTCCGAGCCATCGACTGGGACGACTGGACCGCGGCGTTCGACCACACACGGTCGCGCGCTCTCCTGATGCGCGAATATCTGCGCAGGTCCGCCCAGTGGGCCCGACACTACGGAGCCGAGAGCGCCTGGCCGTTCTTCGACATCGTTGAACACGTCGACGCTTCCGTGCAATTGGCCCCGGACGTCGCGAGCGACCTCAAGGCGTTCCTGCGCGGCGGGATCGGCCCGTACTCGGTCGAGCGGACCGTGACGGGCGCCGTCCGCTGGGCTGAGTTGCGCCGTCAGGGGCGTACGGATCTGCCCGAACTCCCGGAACCGTACGAGCCCTTGCTCTTGATGTACGAGCGTGGGGGCGGCTTCTACGTCGATCAGGCCATCGACCTCAACGGCGTGAGCCTGCCCCGCTGGGGCCTCGACACAACCATCGCCGCTCCGCCCTTCCCGACCGTGACCACGGCGACGCTCGACGCCCTGGACTTCGAGGCGAAGGGGAGGATCACCTACTTCGCGGTCGTCGACGAGGGATTCCCGAGGGAACGCCCCCTCGGAGTGATGCGCCGCCGGGCGGTCGGACGGGAGCCCGTCACCCGCGATGAGGCCTTCGGCCGGAACCTGCGCTGGGAGCCCACCGACTATTTCGACCTGTACGCGCTGGGACACAATGACACCGACCACGTGGAGATCTCGGAGATCGAAGCGGCGGCCTTCATCGACCGGGTGATCCAGCGAGTCGGCCCGTCCCGTTCGTAGGGGATCAGTTTGTGGGAGCGGGCCAGTACGGACGCGAGCAGAGCAGCATTGGGAACGACGATGCGAGTCAGCAGACGAGACACGTCCACAGAAGACGACAACGTGATCGTGCACTACGAGGGCGAGCCCTATACGGGTGAGGTCGTAGCGCACGACAAAGAGGGTCGGCTGATCGAACTGCAGACGTATTTCGACGGATTGCCGTTCGGTCCGTACCGCCGGTGGTGGCCTGACGGCTCCTTGAAGGCGGAGGGAACACTCAGCTTGGGCGCGCACGTTGGCGAGTGGCGTTCATGGCACCGTAATGGGCAGATGGCCACGCACATCGTCTACAAGCGCGGCATAGACATATGCGGCCGCGAATGGGACAAGGAAGGCAACCTGGTCGAGGAGTACGGAAGCTTTCCCGAGGGCACCAACGACGCGTCACACCCGGGAAACTGAGCGATTTACCGTCGGCGTCGATGCCATCAGCCGGCAGCAGGAGCCTGTCACCACGCGGAGGCCTTCGGCCGGAACCTGCGCTGGGAGCCCACCGGCTATTTCGACCTGTACGCCCTGGGACACAATGACACCGACCACGTGGAGATCTCGGAGATCGAAGCAGCGGCCTTCATCGACCGGGTGATCCAGCGAGTGGGTCCGTCCCGTTCCACCTGAGTCCAGGGAACCGACACGAACCAGGGAGGGGCACAGTGCCCGAGCCGACCACCGACACCTCCGGATTTCCCGAGGACGAAGTCGCCGGTCACGTCGGCGCGTGGTGGCGTGAGGGCGGGCACGGCGGGCGTGTCGCGTTCCTCGCCCTGGAGGACGGCCACGACGCCTCCGCGGTCGTACGCCGAACGCACGAGCACATACCCGGCAGCGTCGTCGTCGACGCCACCGGACTCACCGCCGAGCAGGTCATGCGGCAGGCCCTCACGGCGCTCGGAGTCGAGCCACCCGCGGACGGGTCGCGCGCCTGGCGTCTCGCGCTCGGCGCGTGGCCCGAGGAGCGGCTGCTGCTGGTCGTCAACGCCCACAGGGCCGGTCCGACCCGGCGCTCGTACGAGCCCGAGCAGTTGGTGACCTGGGCGCTCCCACAGTTGGCGCGCGGCAAGTTGGCCATACTGGTTCATGCGGTTCCGCGGCTGCTGCCCACCGATGCCGACGCCCAGACGGTGTTCCGGGTCTCGGCGCCCGCCACCGCGCCTGAGGCGACTCCGGACTCGCCGGCCCTACGGGCCCTGACCTTGGCCGAGCCCCGCTTCGTACCACTGCCGGTGTGGGCCCAACTGGTCACGGCGCTGACCGGTGAGCCGACGTCCGAGGACGAACTCGCCGCGCTCGCGCGGGAAGAGTCAGGCGTGCTTCGGCTCGGGCCACTCGGGGCCTCCTTCGTCGACGAGGGCCTCGCCGAGAGGCTGCGCCGGGACGCCGGGCACGAAGTCGGTTCCGGCGAACTCGGCCGTCTTCATGGGCACATGGTGGACTGGCTGACCCGCTCGGCTGCCGAACTTCGTCACCCCGAGGGATGGGCGAAGCGCGGCGCCGTCGGCCTGTACGCGGCCACAGGGCTCGCCATGCACGCCGTACAGGCAGGACGGTACGACGAAGTCCTCCGAGACGGCGGCATCGTCGCCAATCTGCCGCAGACGGCCCTCATGGACGCGGCACGCAGCATCACCTTCTACATCCCCGGGAACACGGCCGCCGCCGACGCCATTCACCTATGGGGTTGGGGAATCGTCCCGCGGCAGCAGACGGAGTGGGCGTCGTGGCTGCACCTGATGGCCCTTTCGCGCAACGACAGCACGTTCGCGTCAGCGGTCGCCTCCTCCGGTCTCGCCCTGCCCTGGCAGGCCAAGTGGGCGAAGTGGCGGCCGCCGGGCGGCCTTCACCCCGACTTCCTCGAGGCGGGGCGGCTGGCCGCCCTGGCGGAGGTGCGCTGGCAGGGGCGGCCCGCCGTCGCCGGTCTGCAGCGGCGGACGGTGAACGAGGAGGAGTTGCTGTACGTCTCGATCCGGGACGTGGAGACGGCAGAGCAGCTCACGGACTCTCTCGAGGGCGACCTGATCCTCGAGGAGCACAGCGCGGATCTCACCTGGCCCGCGGCGTTCGGGCAGGTCTCCCCCGCGCCCGACAGTGTCCGCGAACTGTTCACCGCGTCGGTCCCGCGACGGGACGACGGCGCCTTCATACTTCCCTGCGTACCGCTGGCGGTCGGCGACGTCACGCTGTTCGCGGGCGACTTGGGCTTGATGGCGATCGAACCCGCGGACGGCGTGGACCTCTCCGACTTCGGGGCCAGGACGCTCCCCCTCAGCGGCGATTACACGGACGCGGGTCCGTGCAGCCCGGTCGACGCGCCGGCCCCGAGTTACGAGGACCTTCTCACCGTGTTCGGCGAGGACCAGATCTATCCCATCCAGCCCGAGGACCTTCCGGATCAGCTCACCGACCCCGCGACACGCGAACTCCTCCTGGAATTCGGTCTGCCATACATGAAGGAAGGCGCCATGGGGCTCTTCCCGTTCGGCAACTGGGAGATGGGCGTCCTCGACGAACTGCCCTCCTGGCCCGAGGGAATCGAGCCCGTCACCGAGAGCGGCCCCTTCTTCCGGATCGGCAAGTGGGTGGGCAGCAGCCTCGTCGTCGACGGCCCCACCGGACACGTGCTGCGCGTCCCCGCCGAGCCGGGCGAGGACCATCTCGGAGGTCTCCCTGTCGCGGACAGTCTTGAGGAATTCCTCACCATGGTCGCGGTGTTCGTGTCCGGCTTGCGCTCACGGGACCTCGCTCCCCCGACCAGCGCCGAACGACAGCAGGCCACCTATTGGACGGTGGGCGCACTGATCGAGGCCAACGAGACGGGTGGCAAACAGCCCGCCTGGTCCTACGTACTCCACAACACTTGATGCCGACCACAAGGATGCTGGATCACCCGGGAAGCGGCGTCCGCCTCACCCGCGAAATCGAAGAGACCGCCGACCGTCATCTCGAACTGGCCGACCTTGCCCTCGCTGCAATGTTCGCCCTGTCGGACGGACTCTGCCTCCCCCTGTCCCTAGAGGTCGCGTCCTCCTACTGGAACGACGCGTGCGACATGCCGGTCCACAACCCCTCGCCCACACACGAATTCACCATGCGCCGACGCGCCCCCCCTTCTTGATCAGGTCGAAGCGAAGCCGCACTGATGGTGCGGCTCCCTTCGGGGTTCCAAGAGCGCGAGAAAGACATGGTTCCGGCCGCCATCGGCAATGGTTGGATCGAGAACGTGCCGGACCGTGCAGACGTCTTGAACGGAGTCAGTCACCTTCTGAAGGACGGCTGGCAACGACCATCGTCATGAACCAATCGGGGGCCGTATCTACCGTGACGCAGGCCCGCCGGACCGACGTCAAGGAGTGACATGCCCCGTCCGACAGCCGACACCTCTCCGCAGGGAAGCGTAGAGGCCGTCGTCGAGTGGTGGCATGAGGGCCAGCACACAGGCAGTGTCACCTACGTCGTGTCGCCTGTCGCGGCCGACGGCGCCTCGGTCGTACGCCGGGCACACGAACGCATTCCGGGCAGCGTGCTCGTCGATGCCACCGGACTGACCACGGAACAGGTTCTGCACCAGGCACTCACGGCGTTCGGCGTGGATCTGTCCGCGGACAAGCAGCGCAGCTGGCAAAACGCGGAACTCGATTGGACCGATCACCGCCTGCTGCTCGTCGTCAATGCCCACCGCGCAGGTCCCACCAGGCGCTCGCACGAGCCCGAGCACTTGCTCGGCTTCGCTCTTCGCTGGCTGGCACATGGCAAGTTGACCGTGCTGACCGACACGTCCCCTGCACTGCTTCCCCGCGGCACGAGCCCCAAAGCCGTCTTCGACGTGTCCCCGTCGCACTCCGCCACTCCGCTGCCGGAGTCGTCCGCGCTGCGCGCCCTGGCCCTCGCGGAGCCACGTGTGGTGCCCGTAGCGGTGTGGGCCGAGCTTGTTGCCGCGTTGAGCGGCGTGACCCCCACCGAGGGCGAACTCACCACGTTCGTCCAGGAGCACAGCGCCCTCGTGCGATCGGGCCCCTTGGGTGTCTCCTTCGTCGACGAGGGGGTGGCCGAAGCTCTCCGCGCGGCGACCGCACCCGACGAACTGCGGCGCGTCAACAGCCACTTGTCCCACTGGCTGCTGCAGTCGATGCCCACCTACCGCCACCCAGACGGATGGGCCAGAAGCGGCGCCCTCGGGCTGTACGCCGCGACCGGTCTTGCCATGCATGCCGTGCAGGCCGGGACGTACGAAGAGCTTGGGCGTAATGGCGAGGCGATCGCCAACATCCCGAAGAGCGTGCTGATGGACGCCGGTCGCACCGCAGTGGGCTTTCTCATTCCCGGGAACACCCCGGCTGCCGACGCGAAGCAGCTTTGGACATGGGGGGTCGTCCCCGACAACCAGCGTTCATGGGCTTCCTGGCTGCATTTGATGACCCTCAGTCGCAACGACCACGAGGCAGCCGCCGCCATCGCGGCTTCGAGCATGTCATTGCCCTGGCAGGCGAAGTGGGCGAAGTGGCGGCCGCCGGGCGGATACCACCCCGTTTATCTGCAATCAGGCAAGATCGACGCGTTGGTGGAAGTGCGCTGGCGAAAACGTCCCGCGGTCGCGGGCCGACACCGGTCCTTCATGGTCGGATCGCGGGCCGAGTACACCTCCATCTGGGATGCGGAAACCGGCGAACGACTCGCCGGACCCTGGGAAGGGGACGAGGGGGAGCACCGTGCGGACCTCTCCTGGCCACCTCAGCCCGCGCCGGAGGCCCAGACGCAACCGCACCCGGCCGAGGGGGACAGCACCGGCCCCTCCACTGTCCGAGAGTTGTTCGCTGCGGCTCCCCCTCGCCGCAACGACCGCTCCTTTCTGTGGCCGTGCGTCCCGCTGACCGTCGGCGACATCACCGTCCTCGGGAGCGACTCGGGACTTGTCGCCATCGAGGCTGCCGACGGAATCGACCTCACAAGCCTCGGCTCCCTGAACCGGCCTTTGAGCGGCAGCTACGCCTCGGCCGACGGAAACACGCCGGTCGACTCCCCTGGGCCCGATCAGACGGATCACACAGTGCTGCCCCTGTTGTTCGACGACATCTTTCCGGTCGAACCCGAAGAGCTCCCCGACGGGCTGACCCACGAACCGACGCGTGAACTCCTTCTCGACTTCGGCCTCCCCGACGTGGCCGAGGGCGGGATGAGAGTCCTGCCCTACTGCGACTGGGACGTCGAGATCCTCGAGGAGATGCCCTCGTGGCCCGACGACATCGATCCCATCGACGAGACCGGACCGTTCTTCCAGATCGGCAGATGGATGGGAGGCGAGATCGTCATCGACGGCCCAACAGGACACGTATTGCGTGTTCCGACGGGGCCCGACGAGGAGGAACTCGCCGCGCTGCCCGCGGCACACAGCCTGGAGGCCTTCCTGACCATGGTGGCCTGGTGGGTGACGGGGCTGCGTATCCGAGACACCCTCCCGCCGCCCCGTGAGGAGAAGCCGGATGTCCTCGGCTATGTCCTCGGGGCATTGACCATGATCGACGACAAGGGCAGCGAGGCTCCTGCCTGGGCGTACGTCTTCGAAAACGAATGAGCCAACCCGCGCCACGCGACAACGGCACGAAAGACAGCCTGTCCCAGGCCACCAAACACCCCTGTGGGAGTGAGCGAGTTGACCGGTTCCCGTGACGTGAACAGAACCGTACGGGTCATGCCGGCCGATCCGACGGCCGCGGCGGCTCTGGCGGCCTGGTGCGAGACGACCGATACGGACACGACTCTTGACGCTTCGCAACTCGACTTGTCAGGCGTCGACTTGTCGGGAGCCGACCTCGCACTGGCGACGCTTTTCGACACCAACCTCACCGACGCAAAGCTCGTGGAAGCGGACTTGTACCGTGCACAGAGCGCGGACGCCGTGCTCGACAACGCGGACCTCACCGGGGCATCACTGGTAAAGGCCTGCCTCGGTGACACACGTTTGCGTGGCGCCGTCCTTGCGCGCGCCGACCTTCGCAGCGCAGACCTCTGGAACGTGGATGCGCGAGCAGCGTCGTTCCGCCATGCGACGCTCGACGGTGCGGCGTTCGGGGACGTATCTCTGCTCGGCGCCGACCTCACCGGAGCGTCCGCACACGATGCGACCCTTGACGTCGAGCTCGACGACAGCACCGTCGTCACCGGCCTCTCCGGTGAGATTCGCGGCCCGGCTCGGCTCTCCGAAGGCGATGCGATACGCGAACTGGCGGGACTTGAGCTGGAGTCGTGGCTGAACAGTCGCGGGGCGTCCGTGACGGTACTCAACTCGCCTCCCGGCACCGTCACCTACTACGCCCGCGTGGACGACGAATTTCCCCGTGAACGACCTGCCGGCATCGTGCGCCGACGCCGAGACGGCACGACGTTCCGCGACGAGGCCTTCACTCGTCATCTGCGTTGGGAACCGACGGAGTACTTGCGCCGCTACGAACTGGGCCACAACGACGACGATCACATCGAGATCACCGAGGAAGAGACCGCCCGATTCATCACCCGCATCAGGGCCGAGCAGCGCGACAAATAGGCTGAGTGACCGGCTGCGTAACGAGGAGGACCCCGCCCCGATGAATTCCGAGCGAGACCAGACCGCCGACTGGGTCAAGGACGCGCCGGCCGATACCCCGCCTGGAGAAACCGTAGTACTGGACCGGCGACCCGGCCCGGTCGCAGAACGGCGAAGGGTTGGTCGCCCTCGGGCCGCTGGCCACCGCCTGCATGGCCTTCGATGCGGGCATCCCGGTCGAGGTCGAGTCCGAATACCTTCCCCGGCGCCTCCTGGAACGTACCTGGGTAGGCCAGTTCACCACCGGATCTGCCACACGTGAGCGCCAGGCCGTTTTTTCCATCGCCGCCAAGCCCTCACCGCCATCGGGGTCGATCTGCCCGCGGACACGCATCAAATTGCGAGGCCTAAGTGCTCACTGAACGTCAGCTCTATTACCTGGATTGGGGTCTGTACCCAGGAGAGGAGGTAAGTCGCGAGAAGGCCGTGGACGAGGGCGACTACACATGCGTTCAACTCGACGAGTTCGGCACACCTCAGTTCGCCGAACTCTACGATTCCGGTCGTCTTTTTCACGTTGACCACTGGACAAGCGACCTGGATGGCGCCAGGGAGGAGCACCTGGCACGCTGCCCCGGCATCCCCTTTGGAATCCAGTTGGCGGTTCAGGAGACCGGGAACCACCGCTGGAGTGTCTCTCACAGGTTCTCGGGTTCCGGCGCCCGTGTCGGATACCTGGTCCGCCTCGAGCGAAACGACACGTATGACGCCCCCTTGATGACTCTGCACATCGATATAGGCCGGCAGTTGACGAAGATCGAGAAGAACTTCTACGACAGCGACGGTCAACGGCACTACGTTTTCGAGTACGACCCGCGAGGTGACGTCCAGGTGGTCCTCGACTTGCCCGAAGGCAGCACGCCTCGACTGGCAACAGCACTTGGTGCCGTTGACGTGCCGGGCTTCTACCGCGAGGGGTTTGCTCTGCCAGCGGGCATCGCCCGCTCTTCGATCCCCCTGCTCGACGGACAGCCGCAGCGTCGCCCCGCCCCGGGCCGCCACCCACAGCAGGGGCTCTCATGAACAGGGAGCTCGAGAAATTCATCAAGGTCTACCTGGACTATCAAGAGGGGTACGACACCAGCGGGGCCCTGCGCGCAACTCTGTATGCGTTCAAGGCGGAGTACGTTGAGAGGGTACGAAAAGGCCTTGAGGTCGTGCTCAATGAGCGGGAACTCTCGACAGGTGACTACGAAAGACTCACGGACATCGAGTTCCGCAGCGACGAAGACCTTTACTCCTACCTGCGGGAAATGTTCCAGTACCTGTTCGAAGACGGGGAAGAGCAGCCGATGCCACCGGTCTAAGGGTGGTCCCGTAACTGTCATCGGCAGTCCGAGCGACGGTCTACGGGCGGACGCACCGCGCGAGCTCGCCGTACTTTATTCCGCTGGAGTAGAGGACCCCCTGGTGATTTCGCCCCATGAATTTGATGCCTTGGGTACGCCGCTCCACATGCGTCAACCGGAGGACTTGGGTGCCCGACTCGGTCGAGAGCTCCAGAAGGTCACCGGGCTGGAGGTCCTCGGCGAGGAGGTCGATGGTCATGGCGGGGATGGTACGGCTTCATGGTGAGCGGGATCGACGAAGGGTGAATTCGAGGTGCCCAGGCGGACCGGCCGCAGTGGGATGATCTTGTTGTGGCTGGTGTGATCACGGCGTCGGGGTCGACCACGAAGCCGCTTCGCGCTTCGTCCGAGGCTTCCGCACGGTGTTGTCGACGTGGATGACACCACCACCATCCCCGCCGCCGTCGCAGGCGGGGTCGTGGGCCACCCGATCACGAGACTCGACGGCGACGCGTCGGTGTACGGGCCGTTGCCCGGGACCCTGCATGCCCCGATCGAGCCAGCCTCGGTCGTCAGCTCGCTTAAGCTCCGGGGTCTTGGGGCGACATCAGATCTTCAGATCTCCCGAGCCAGAGCGGTGACGACGCCGTCCATTACCGTGATTGGGTTCGACAGCCGTGGCGACGAGAGGTGACATGACGGTGACGTCGGACGGCATGCCCGCGGAAGGCGTGGCCCGCCAGGTAGGCGCTTGGTGGCGCGCCGGTGGGCGGGGTGGCGGCGCCGCTCATGTCGTCGCTCCGGACGGTGTCGATGCCGGGGCCGTCCTGCGGCGGGTGCACTAGGATGTACCGGGGAGTGTGCTGGTCGACGTCGCCGGGCTCAGTGCAGAGCAGATCATGCACCAGGCCCTCACCGCGCTGGGAGTCGACCGACGCCGGGCTCCTGCCGCTGGGCCTGCAGCCCGAGAACCTCTTCTATCTGGCCGGGCCCGCCGCTGACGCACCGGCTCTCGATGTTCCGGCGGCCCTGCGCGCACTCGCCCTGGCTGAGCCGCGCACCGTGCCGGTGACCGTGTGGGCGCAGCTCATTGCTGCGCTGACCGGCGAGACCATGGCTGCGGACGAACTCAACGGGCTGGCCCGGGAGCGTTCGGACGTTCTCGTGACGGGGCCGCTCGGGGTCTCCTTCGCCGATGAGCGCGTGGCCGAAGCGCTGCGACGGGGCGTCGATGCCGAGCCACTCGTGCGCGTCAACCGGCACCTGGTCGACTGGTTGCTGCGTACGTCCGACGGTTTCCGCCATCCCGAGGGGTGGGCCAAGTCCGGCTCCGTCGGGCTGTATGCCGCCGCCGGGCTCGCCATGCACGCCGTGCAGGCCGGGTCGTACGAGGAACTTCTGCGCGATGGACGCACGGTGGCCAATCTGCCGCAGACGGCACTCATCGACGCGGCGCACAGCCACAGCAGCATCATTCCCGGCAACACTCCCGCCGCCGATGCAATTCACCTGTGGGGGTGCGGAGTTGTCCCCACCCGTCAGGGCGAGTGGGCGTCCTGGTTGCATTTGATGGCCTGGTCGCGCGACGAGTTCGAGTTCGCGCAGTCCGTGGCCTCGTCCGGTGTCTCGCTTCCCTGGCGTACGAAGTGGGTCCGCTGGCGGCCGCCGGGCGAGTGTCACGCACGGTTCCTCGAGGCCGGCAGGTTCTCCAGGGTGACGGAAGTGCGTTGGCAGGGGCGGCCCGCCATTGCCGGGTTGCAGAAGCGCATGGTCGGCAGGTCGCCGGAGCCGTACGTGTCCGTCCGGACGCGGAGACGGGCGAACTCATCGCAGGTCCCTGGGATCAGGAAGAGATTCCGCAGGAACACCGTGCGGACCTGTCCCTGCCCCCGTCCACTACGACAACGGGGCCGAACCCCTCGGCCTCGTCCTCGGCCTCACAGGCCGGGGAGCTCACCCGCCTCGTCGAGCTCTTCGCCTCACCGTCCGCCCGGCGAGACGAGTGGAATTTCGTGATGCCCTGCGCACCTTTGACCGTGGGCGATGCCGTCGTGTTCGGGGGCGAGCTGGGGCTGATCGCCCTCCAGTCGGCGAGTGACGCGGACCCCTCGGACACCTTCGGCCTCCGGCAGGAGCCGCTGTCCGGGGACTACCCGGCCCCTGACCCGAGCGGCCCCGTCGATGCCGCTCCCCCGAGCCACCAAGATCTGATCTCCCTTTTCGGTGACCATGGCATCTGGGATTCCGAACCCGAGGAAATTCCCGAGGAGTTGACCCATCGGCCGACGCGTGACCTTCTCACCGAGTTCGGGCTACCGGACATGGTGGAGGGCGACATGGCGCTCCTGCCGTACGGGGACGCGGACATGGAGCTCTTCGACGAGGTGGACTGGCCGAATGATGTCGAGCCCGCGGCGGAGAGTGGTCCCTTTTCCCAGATCGGCAGGTGGCTGGGGGGCGAGCTCGTCATCGACGGGCCCACCGGCCACGTCCTGCGTGTCCCGACCGGCCCGGACCCGGTCGGCCCCGACGAGGAGCATCTGACCGCGCTTCCCGCCGCGCGCGACCTGGAGAGCTTCCTGACCATGGTCGCGCTGTACGTCACCGGACTGCGTACGCGCGACCTCGCGCCTCCGCGCGGTTACGAGCGGGAGCAGGTCACCCATTGGCTCCCGGAAGCACTGGCCGAGGTCGACGAGACGGGTGGCAGGCAGCCCGCATGGGCGTACCTCCTTGAGAACACGTGACGTGACATGTGACGTGACACTGCCGCGAGAAGTGACACCAGAGCGTCGGCGCCGTCAGGCCGATAGGCGGCCGACGACGCGTCTCAGGCCCTCCTGGCAGTTGACCCCCGTCTGGAGGACCTCCCAGGCCTGTGCGACCTGCGCGTCGGGCAGGCCGGGCAAGATGGCGTCGATGCGGGTGCGCAGGGTCGGTGTGGGCCAGCGGATCAGGTTCTCGGGGCGCATCGTGGACATCAGGGCTTCGACCGCCGGGCGGTCGGCCTCCGTCGGGAGGTCGGTCAGGACGAGCGCCACCACGTCCACGGCCGCGAACTCGCGCGCGGCCGGCTCGTCCTTGAGCAGTTCGTCTACGGCTCCGCCGATGTGTACGAAGGGGGCGATCACGCGCACGAGCCCGTTCAGGTCGAGTCCGGTGCGCAGGCGTTCGCGTTGGCGGTCCAGCCAGGCGGCCAGCGCCTCGCGGCCCACGTCCGTGCGGCAGACGCCGGGGGTGTGTCGCCAGCTCCCCTGTTCCGCGGCGTGGTGCGGACGGTAGTGGTGGCGGTACGGGACGCCTCCGTCCCGGAGTGCGACCCCTTCCAGTTCGCTGTCGAGTGCGTTGCGCAGCTCGCGGGCGAAGCGTGGATCAGTGAGCAGGCGGGTCAGGTGCGGGCGCCGGTCGACGAGCATGTGGGCGGCGCCGGGGCTGCCCAGTTTCGGTGGCGGGTCCGCCAACGGGACGCCGTGTTCCAGGAGTTCGTCCGCCAGGTCGAGCGGCAGGGGCGCCCACCAGCCGGGCGCGGGATCGCGAAAGGGCAGGCGCACCGGAACGGCGTCGGCCGCCAGGCGCGGGGCGAGGCTCATCGCCACGTCGTACAGCTCCTCAGTGCGTGCTTGCCCGAGCGGTTCGCGCGCCAGCCAGTCGTGCAGCAGACGGGCGGTCTCGCCGGCGGGAAGCCCTGCGCGCGCGCCCGTGAGCAGGGCCAGGGCCCCGCTGCGCTGGAGCAGCGACTGCCACTCCTGCGCGCTGCTCGCGTCGCCGGGGGCCAGCCGCAGTACGTCGTGCACCGTTTCCGGGCGTTGTTCGACCAGCAGCTCCAGGGCCTTCCCCTTCAGTGCGTCGGCCCAGAACTTGTGCACGTCGCCCGCGCACAGTCCGATCCTCGGCACGATGTCCTCGAGCAGTGCGGCCACTTCGGACTCGGCATTCGCCTTCGCCGCGCGGGCCACCTTGCGCAGGTCCGCGGCCATGCCCGGATACAGGTCGTCGGGCGTGTGGACGCGTCGTTCCAGTACGTCGCGGAAACGTCGCAGCTGGTCCCGTGAGACCGTCGTCCCCTTGGAGGCGAGTTCCTTGGCACGCGCGCGTACCGCCCCGGCGGCCAGCGCTCCGTGGTCCGCGAAGGTGGCGTAGCGGGCGTCGAGCCATCGTTCGTCGGGCTTGGTGTGCTGCTCACGTTCGGCGTTCCTTGCGCGCGTGAAGTACCCGGGGGCGTACTCCTTGTGCTTTCCGCCCTCCTTCAGGCAGATGTCGGCGAGTTCGTCGAGGAACGCGGGGAGGAATCTCGGTGCCGTCGTGGCCAGGTCCTCCAAGTGGTCGTCAAGGAGGGACTTGTAGAGGCTCGGGCTGCCCCAGAGGCTCCAACCGAAGGTGTAGGCCGCTTCGAGGGCTTCCTGCTCCTGTCCGGGGTGGGCCGCCATCAGCCTTTCGGGGAACGGGAGTTCACCGCCCTCGGCGTCCTCGGTGCGCCCCGTGTTCACCGAGGCCGGGATGCCGGTCGCGAACGTGTCTGTCAGCTCCCATTCCTCCCGCGACGCCATCAGTGCGTCCCAGTGGCGTACGAAGGAGGGGTGCAGGAGGAGGGTCATGGTGTGGTCGTCGGGGTGGACGTACGTGCGCGCGATCAGCGTCGTCCCATCGGCGTCCGTCCCGTCGGGATCCGTCTCGCCGGCTTCTGGCGCGGGCAGGTCTGCCACCGGCTCCACTCCGGCGTCGTCGAGTGCCTCGCGCCACACGATGTCGGATTCGGCGAGCGCCCTGGGCACGGGCGCGCCCGCGTCGGCCCAGGATTCGGCCAGAGCGCGTGCCTGCTCGCGGTGTGCCGTCAGTGCCCGCCGCAGCCGGTACAGGCGGCGCGTGCTCTGGCTGTCCGCGAGCCACTCGGGTACCTGCTGAAGCTTCTTGCCGCGTGGGTTGCGATGGACGACTTGGAAGTCGTCGTCCAACTCGACGGTGTAACCGTCCACTTCGTGGCGTCGGCCCATGCTCCGGTGCCGCCTCCCCGTTCCCAGTACCGACTGGCGCGGCGCGTTGTCACCAACGTGCCGCGCATTCAAGGAAATTGGACCCGGTCAGAACAACCCGTGCCACATCTGCTCGACGATCACCGACCACCAGTTCCGCGGGTCGTCCAGGGCCGACGCGTCGATGGCGACGAGTTGCTCCTGGAAGTCGGCGACGGCGCTGCCCGCCATGACCGGGTCGAGCGCGATCATTTCCTCGCGTGTCGTGTGCAGGAGGGCGAGGGAGCGGGCGAAGGCGGAGACCGAGGCGTTGACGCGGCGGCCCGCGCCGTTGTCCGGGGTGACGGCCCAGACCTGGCCGACCGGCTCGCCGTCCAGGTCGGAACCCGTGCACTGGACGGTGATCAGCGCGACGCCGTCGGTGCCGATCCTGACGTGGCCCTCCAGGAATGCGAGGGCGTCGGCGCCGGCCTGGGAGCCGACCGCACGCAGGTGCGCAGCGGCGTTGCCGAACAGGCCGCCCGGGAGCCCCGCTTCCGTGTTGTCGGCCGTGAAGAAGAACGGGATGTCGGACGGAAGGCCGGCCCACGTCAGCGTGGCCTTGGTGTCCTCGGGCAGCGGGGTGCCCGCCACGTCGTCGGCGTCGTAGCGGCGTACGTCGTCGGCGCCGAAGGCCTCCGTCAGCTCGCGGCCCAGGGCGACATCGCGCAGCGGCTCGGCCGGCTCGACGTCGGTCGGCACCGGCGCCCGGTGGGGCCGGGGCGGCGGCTGCTGACCCGCGATCCGGTGCATCTGCTCGACGTGCTCGATCAGCGCGGCGACCGCCTCGGCACGACCCTCGCCCCGCAGGCCGTACTCCTGCGTGCAGGTGAACTTGGCGTTGGCGAAGCGGCGGCCGAGCAGCAGGCCCGGGTAGCCGCCGGGGAGCGGGCTGGAGCTGAGGTCGACGTGGATCGCGATCACGTTCTGCGCGGGGACGCCCAGGCGGTCGAGCTCCACCATGACCTGGTACTCGGAGTGCGGCTCGCCGGGGGCGGAGTTCTTGACGAGGCTCGTCTCCTCGCCGGTGCCCGGGTCGACGTAGGTGAAGACGGCGGTGTTGCCGGGGCCGGTGACCGGCGGCTGTGCGGGCGGTGCCGTGCCCTGGCCGTCGCCGTGCGGTTCGGTGTCCTGCCCGCCGGCGTACGGCTCGGTGTCCTGGCCGCCGCCGTGCTTCTGCTGGTACATCCGCACGACTTCCTCGACCGGCACGGACGGCCAGGTGCTCAGCTCGCCGGTGCGGCGGTCGACCACGCCGCAGGAGTGGCCGATCGTGGCCGGCGGTCGGCGCTTGCCCGTGACCGGGTCGCGCTCGAGGGGCGGGGCCGCAGCCCACACCACCCAGCCCAGGTCGAACTCCTGGATCCGCACCTCACGGCGCTGCTGCCCCTCGGGGTTGAGCCACCCCTCGGCGGTCGCGAGCGCCTGCTCCTGGCTGATCACGGGAAACTCCCTTCGAGTCTTCGGGCGGGTGTCAGGCGCCGGGGTGGGCGTCCGGTCCGGGGGCTTGGGGAGCTTGGGGAGCCTGCGCGGGCTCGGGCTCCGGCTCCGCTGCCCGGGGAGCAGGTACGTCGGGCGTAACCGGCTTCGCCGGGCGGATCTGCAGCGCCTTCACACCACGTGCCGTGGCAACGAGGAGGACACCCTCGGCCGAGATGTCGGTTCCGGTGAAGGGCCTGGCGGAGATCAGGGCCGTCACGAGTTCCTCGTCGCCCTTCTGCGCGCCGCGCCGCCAGACGCGAACGTAGTCGGCGCCGCGGCTGAATCCGAGCGGGCTCGCGGCGCGCTCGTCCTCCGAGGGGCGCTGGATCCGGGCCGGGTCGGCATCGATGACGGAGCCGGTGGCGAGGTCGTGCACCAGCACGGCGGGCGCCTCGGGATCGTCGGCCTTCAACGGGCGTGAACCCGGGGTGCCTTGAGGCACCACGCTCACGGCGACCGCGAGCGGAGCCAGCTCGGCGCCGTCCGGCACGTCGCCCTCCGGCACAGCCGCAGACGGCGCCAGCCTCCCGACCGTCACACCATCGACCCCGGCGACCGACACACTCCACAAGGTGTGCCAGTCAAGCTCCGGCAGCGCCGCCCGCAACACCGCCGCGTACTCCGGCAACCCGTCCTCGACGAACGCCGTCTCCAGAAGCGCCGCCCGCAGCATGGCCGGCGCCTGAGTGCGCGTGAGCAGCGGGGCCGTACGCAGATACGTGCGCGCCGGTGCTTCCAACTGCTCGTAGGGCAGGGCCTCCACCGCAGCACGCAACAGCACCGGATCGGCCTGGGCGAACAGGTTCGGGTCGGTGAGGAGCCGGGGCAGCAGTCCGGCCGCCAGGGTGTGTCCCGCGATGCGATCGCGTACGTACTCCCCTGCCTTCGCCCAGTCCTGATCGGGGACGGCCTCCAGCAACTCCATGGCGATACGCGCCTGAGCGCCCGGCACATCCGGGATGCCCGCCCGAACGGCCTCCCCGATGCCCGGGTGTTGCAGCGCCACGAGCGTCCGCTCGTCCTCGGGAACGTCTTCGCCGGCCCTCTCGACGGGACGGATGAAGGGAGCGGCGAGCAGCATGCCGCGCGCCATGTCCTCGCTCATGTCCCGTTCGGCGACGGCGGATGCGAGCGGGGTCAGCAGGTGCACGGGCAGGCCATCGCCCTCGGCGAGGGCGAGGGGCGCCAGGATCTGTCGCAGGGTGCGGGGGTGCGCGTCGAGTCGCTGGGCGTGCAGATCGAGCACTTCGCCTACGCTGCCGGGCAGTTGGCTCGCATCCGCAGGGTCGAATCCCTCCGGGTGCGTCAGGATCGACTGCACGGCGAGATGCACGGTCAGCCGGCTGCCCGCGCCGTCGCCCGTCTGTCGGGCGATCGCCTCGGCGAGCGTGCGGCGAGCGGCGGGATCGGTCGTGAACGGCAGTTCCGGAGCGCCGAATTGGGGATTGAGCAGCGCCTCGGCCTGCAGCACGAGCCCCTCGGGGTCGCCCCACTCGGGTGCGTCGAGGTCGATGATGCGGACCTCGCCGGACGGCAGGCTCTCCGCGAGTTCGGCGGCGAACTCCCGGGGCACCTCGGCGAGAAGACGTATGGAGTCGACGGCGGCGAGGGGCTTCAGCACGTCCCGCACCACGCGCGCGGGCTCCCCCGCCCCCCGCACCGGTCCTGCCCGGTCCACATCCGGCACCACGATCGTCACCGGCCGCCCTGACGAAGGGAGTTGACCGAGTTCGGGGAAGATGTCGGCGGTGCGGGTCGCGGGCAACCCGTAGTGATCGGCGAGCAACCACAGGGTCTGCGCGGCAGTCAGCCCTGCGACGCTCGGCACCGCAGGCGCGGGCAGGTCCGGCGGCACGGTCGCCGGATCGAACGCGTCCAGCTCGAGTCCCTTTCGGTACTCCGGGTCGCAGAGCATCAGGAACCCCGTGAGCAGCCGCGAACACCCGGTGCCCGGGCTCCCGGTCAGGATGACGACCCGGGGCGCGCCCGGCCACTCCATCCGCCACGCGGCGAGCGCGCGCAGCGCGGCATTGCGCCCGCCGATGTAAGGGTGGGGCTCATAGGCGGCCTGGGCCTGCTCTGGGGCCTGGGTCGGGCTGGTCATCGTTCCCCCGCTTGTCCTGTCCGTCCGACACCGTCACATCGTGTTGACCGTACGACGTTCATCCTATGGGGGTCGCACAGGGCGAATCACGCCCCGGCCGTCGCTTGTTACCCAGGTGTGGCGTGCGCCGGCCGACCACGCGCGGCGCGGCGCCGTGAGGTCAGGTCAGGCCAGGTCACGCGTCCAAGCGGCGCGCCGCGAGCCAGGTGACGATCTCGGGGTCGTGGTGGTCGAAGAACAGGGAGCTGCCGGTGTCGAGGGTGGCGATCCGGTCCAGCTGCTCGTCGGTGAGCCGGAAGTCGAAGACGTCGAGGTTCTGCGCCATGCGCTCGGCGCGCACGGACTTGGGGATGGCGACGACGCCGCGCTGGGTCAGCCAGCGCAGCACCACCTGGGCGACGGACTTGCCGTACTCCTTGCCGATCTCGGCCAGCAGCGGGTTGGTGAAGAGGTCGTTCTTGCCCTCGGCGAAACCGCCCCAGGACATGATCTGCACGCCGTGCTCGTCCATCAGCTCCTGATAGTCGGCGCGCTGGAAGAAGGGGTGGGTCTCGATCTGGTTGACCTGCGGGGTGATCTCGTTGTTGACGATCAGGTCGAGGAGGCGGTCCGGGTAGAAGTTGGAGACGCCGATCGCCTTGGCGAGGCCCTCGCGGTTGAGGTTCTCCATGGCGCGCCACTGGCCGTAGACGTCGCCGAAGGGCTGGTGCATCAGGTAGAGGTCCAGGTGGTCCAGGCCCAGCTTGGTCAGCGACGTCTCGAAGGCGCGGCGGGTGTTGTCCTCGGCCGGGGCGTCCTGGACCCACAGCTTGGTGGTGACGAACAGCTCCTCGCGGGGGATGCCGCTGGACTTGATGGCTCGGCCGACGGCCTCTTCGTTGCCGTAGGCGGCCGCGGTGTCGAGGAGGCGGTAGCCGGTGGCGAGGGCCTCGGAGACGGCGCGTTCGGTGTCGTCGGCGGGGATCTGGTAGACGCCGAAGCCGAGGAGCGGCATCTCGACACCGTTGTTCAATGTCACGTACTGCATGGGGGAAGTCCTTTGTGATGCAAGCCAGTTGGCGGTTCAGCGAGTTGGCGAGTCGGGAGAGTCAGGGGCGAATGAGCGCCTTGAGGACCTGGCGGTCCGCCATCGCCCGGTAGGCGTCCGGTGTCTCGTCGAGGGCGAAGGTGCGGTCGAAGACACGGCCAGGGGCGATGGTGCCGTCCAGGACATCGGGCAGCAGCTGCTCGATGTAGGCACGGGCGGGGCTGGCACCGCCGGTCAGCGTGATATTCCGCATGAACTCGGCCGGGCCGATCGGGCCCTCCTCGTACTGCGGTACGCCGAGGCGGCTGATGGTGCCGCCGTCCCGGACCGCGCCGATGGCCGTGTCCAGCGCCTGGCGGGTGCCGACGGCCTCGATCACCTTGTCCACGCCGCCGGTCAGTTCGCGGATGCGGGCGACGCCCTCCTCGCCGCGCGCGGCGACGACGTCGGTGGCACCGAAGTGGCGCCCCAGTTCGGTACGCGCCTCGTGGCGGCCGGCGAGCACGATCCGCTCGGCGCCGAGCCGGTTCGCGGCGATCACCCCGCACAGGCCGACCGCGCCGTCCCCGACCACGAGCACCGCGTCGCCGCGGCCGACACCGGCGGTGACCGCGCCGTGGTGGCCGGTGGTCATCACGTCCGACAGCGCGAGGAGCGACGGCAGCAGCGCGGAGTCGGCGGCCACCGGCAGCTTGACCAGGGTGCCGTCCGCGTACGGCACGCGGACGGCCTCGCCCTGCCCGCCGTCGACACCGTCGAACCCGTACCGGCCTCCGTTGCGGCACGAGATCTGCAGGCCCTTGGCGCAGTAGTCGCAAGTGTTGTCGCTGTACGTGAACGGGGCGACGACCAGGTCCCCAGCCTTCAGGCCGGTCACGTCCGCGCCGGTCTCCTCGACCACGCCGAGGAACTCGTGCCCCATGGGACGGCCCTCCTCGGTGGCGGGCATGGCCCCGTACGGCCACAGATCGCTGCCGCACACGCACGCGGCGAGCGTGCGCACCACGGCGTCGGCCGGCTGGACGATCTTCGGGTCGGGCCGGTCCTCGACGCGGACGTCGCCGGCTCCGTACATCAGGGCTGCGCGCATGAGAGGCGTACTCCAAACGGGTGTGGTGTCACGTGGTGGGGGTGGCGAGCGTGGGTGATCAGCGTTCGAGCATCTGCGCCTGGGCCTCGGTGTGGGTGTCGCCGGCTGCGGGCGGCAGGCTGCTGAGCTGGGAGAGCTGCTCGCTGGTGAGCGTGAGGGCGTCGGCGGCGGTGTTCTCCTCGACGCGGGCCACGCGCTTGGTGCCGGGGATCGGGGCGATGTCGTCACCCTGGGCGAGCAGCCACGCGATGGCCACCTGGGCGGGTGTGGCGTCCGCGTCGGCGGCGATGGCCTGGACCTCGTCGGCGAGTGCCAGGTTGCGCCGGAAGTTCTCGCCGGTGAAGCGCGGGTTGCCGTGCCGGAAGTCGCCGGGCTCGAAGTCGACCTCGGAGCGGACGGTGCCGGTGAGGAAGCCGTGGCCGAGCGGGGAGAACGGCACCAGGCCGATGCCCAGCTCGCGCAGGACCGGCAGGACCCGGTCCTCGATGCCGCGCGTCCACAGCGAGTATTCGGACTGCACCGCGGTCACCGGCTGGACGGCGTGCGCGCGCCGGATGGTGTCGGGGCCGGCCTCCGAGAGGCCGAAGGCGCGCACCTTGCCCTCGGTGATCAGCTCGGCGACGGCGCCGGCGGTCTCCTCGATGGGCGTGTTCGGGTCGACCCGGTGCTGGTAGTACAGGTCGATGTGGTCGGTGCCGAGCCGCTTCAGGGAGCCCTCGACCGCGGTGCGGATGTTGGCAGGGCTCGAGTCCAGGTTCCAGGCACCGTCACCGGCGTGCGAGACCAGGCCGAACTTCGTGGCCAGCACCACCTGGTCCCGGCGCCCCTTCAGCGCCCGGCCCAGCAGCTCCTCGTTGGCGTACGGGCCGTAGATCTCCGCGGTGTCGATGAACGTGACGCCCAGCCCCAGCGCCCGGTGCACGGTCCTGATGGATTCCGCGTCGTCTGTGCCGGAGCCGGTGTAGCCGTGGGACATCCCCATCGCGCCCAGGCCGATCCGCGAAACCTCCAGGTCACGCAGGTTGATGTACCGCATCTCGCCCTCTTTCGATCCATGGCGTACCCGGCACCCTCACTCTCGCCCGCCCCGGCAGGTCGCGCCTGTGGTGGCGGAGTCGGGCCGGGGTGCCGGTGTCTTGCTCCTTCACCTTCGCCGGGATCGCGCCCGTGCGGCAGGGCGGGCTCTTCAGGGGTAACGACAGGGCCCCCCTCGGCTCTGCGCGGCGGGTGCCCGGCGGGTGAGACTGGAGACATGGCATCGACAAGCGCGCACAGCGAGGGCGCCGAGCTGGGCCGCTATCTGCGCGCCCGTCGCACTCAGACGAGCCCCGAACATGTCGGCCTCACCGTCGGCGCCGGCATCCGCCGCACCCCCGGCCTGCGCCGCGAGGAGCTGGCCACCCTCGCCGGGATCAGCATCGACTATTACGTTCGCCTGGAGCGCGGCAAGGAGACCCGCCCCAGCCCGGCCGTCCTCGACTCTCTGGCCCGCGCCCTGCACATGGACGACCAGGAGCACCAGCACCTGCGCGAGCTCGCCGCCCGCGCCGCCCGCTACGTCTCCGAACCACCGCCCGCGCCCAGCCGCACCGTGCGCCCCCACCTCAAGCTGCTCCTCGAATCACTGCGCCCGAACCCCGCGTACGTCATCAGCCGCAGCATGGACATGCTCGCCTGGAACCCCGGCGGCCTCGCCCTGTACGCGGGCCTCGACGACTGGCCGGTCAAGCAGCGCAACCTCGCCCGCTACCTGTTCCTCCACCCCGCGGCCCGCGACCTCTTCACCGACTGGGACCGGCAGATCACGTCCTGCGTCGCGCGCCTGCGCACCATCGCCGGCACCGCGCCCGACGCCCCCGACCTCACCCACCTCGTCGGCGAACTCCTCCTCAAGAGCCCCGACTTCGCGGGCCTGTGGGAACGCTACGAGGTGACGGGCCGCAAGCCGGCGCACAAGACGTTCCAACACCCGCAGGTCGGAACCGTGACCCTCACCTCGCAGTCCCTGCACGTCGAAGGCACCCCGGGCCAGCGCATCGGGGTCTACACCGCCGACCCCGGCACCCCCGACCACGACGCCCTGCTCCTGCTCGACATGACAGCGCCGGCCGCCTCGACGCCCAGCACATCACCCCACACGAATTGACACCGCCTCAACGCAGCCGCGATCCGTTCACTCGCCCGAACTACCGCCGGCCCCGCCGAGGGAAGATGTACTTGAGTCTCCACCAAGGGGAGACACGAGGGTGGGGGCATGGAAGGCGACGGACTCTTCACGATCGGGGCGCTTGCCCGTAGGACCGGACTGACGGTCAAGACCATTCGTTTCTACTCCGACAGCGGGATCGTGCCGTCGACCGACCGCAGCCCGGCAGGCTACCGCCTCTACGACATCCACGCGCTCACTCGGCTGGATCTGGTGCGCACCCTTCGCGACCTGGGCCTCGAACTCGCCGCCATCCGACGGGTGTTGGACCGGGAGATCTCGGTGCCCGAGGTCGCGGCGACCCACGCCGACGCACTGGACGTACAGATCCGCACCCTTCGTCTGCGGCGCGCGGTGCTTCGGGTGGTGGCCGAACGGGGCTCTACTCCCAAGGAGATGGACCTCATGCACAAGCTCGCGAAACTCTCGGAAGACGAACGCAGACGCCTCGTCACCGACTTCATCGACGACACCTTCGGCGGCCTTGAAGCCAATCCCGAGTTCGTGGCCATGATGCGCGCGGCCATGCCCGAGCTGCCCGACGACCCCGAACCCGAGCAGGTCGAAGCCTGGGCGGAACTCGCCGAGCTCACCCAGGACCCCGACTTCCGCGCCGCCGTCCGGCGGATGGCCGAGTACCAGGCGCGTGAACGTGCCCAGGGCGACACCACCGGCCTCCACCACGACCTGACCGAAGCCGTCCGCGCCCGGGTCGGCCACGCCCTCGCCTCCGGCATCGCCCCCGCCTCCCCCGAAGCCGCACCCATCGTCGACGACCTGACCGCCCGCTACGCGGAAACCTTCGACCGCGCGGACGACGATGACCTGCGGGACTGGTTGCTGACACGCCTGGATACGGCCGCCGACCCCCGCGCGGAGCGCTACTGGCACCTCCTGTCCGTGATCAACGCATGGCCCGTCCCGCCGAGCCTGGCACCGGTGTTCACGTGGTTCGCCGAGGCGTTGCGCGCGGGCACCGGCAGCAGTTCCACCGCCACGTAGCCCGTTGCGCGGCCAGGCGTCCCTGCGTCAGCCGACCGTCACCGTCCGCTGCGCGGTGACATCCCGCGACGAACGCGCCACGGCGAACGTGTAGGAGCCGGGGACGACAGTCCACCGGCCGGACTTCCACACCCGCAACTCGGCTACGGGGACGGAGAGTTCGAGCCGCGTGGACTTCTTGGCGGGCAGGGACACCTTGTGGAAGGCGACGAGGCGGCGCGGTTCGGCGGCCGCCGCGTCCGGCAGTGTCGCGTAGAGCTGGACGACGTCCGTGCCCGCGCGGGTACCGGTGTTGGTGACAGTGACGGAGACGGTCACCTTCTTCGCGGCGGCGTCGTAGGCCGCCACGAGGGAGCCGTGGGCGAAGGTGGTGTACGACAGGCCGTGGCCGAAGGGGAAGCGGGGGCGCTGTCCCTTGATGTCGTAGTAGCGGTAGCCGACGTTGATGCCTTCGTCGTAGGTGACCGTGCCGTTCGTTCCGGGGTAGGTGGCGGTGGTGGTGCCGGGGCCCGGGCCGGCGTCGGCCGGGAAGGTGACGGGGAGGCGGCCGCCCGGGTCGGTGTCGCCGAAGAGGACCGAGGCGAGCGCGGTGCCCGTGCCCCGGCCTCCGTACCAGGCCTGGACGACGGCCCCGACGTGTCGTCAGGTGTACGGCCGGCCCCGGCTTGAGGTGACGTACGTGCTGTGCGGCGGACGCGAGCAGGTGCGTTCACGCCGCCGTGGAGATGAGCGCGGCGGTGTCGAGCGTGTGCTCCCCCGGGCCGAGCGCGACGGGCGCGCATCCGGGGAGTTCGGCGGTGGCGGTGCAGCCTTCGGGCACGGTGATACGCGCCGTCATGCCGGCCTCGGTCACCTCCCAGTCCAGCGACGCCGTCCCGTACGGCGTCTCGTGGCGGGTGCGGGCCCAGGTGATGCCGCCGCCGGGGCGCGGCCGGAAGGTCAGTTCCCGGTAGCCGGGCGCCGCCCCGGTGATGCCGCCGACGACCCGGTGCAGCCAGTCGGCGACGGCTCCGAGGGCGTAGTGGTTGAAGGAGGTCATGCCGCCGGGGTTGAGGGTGCCGTCGGGGCGGAGGCTGTCCCAGCGTTCCCAGACGGTGGTGGCACCCATGGTGACGGGGTACAGCCAGGAGGGGCATGCGGTCTGGGTCAGCAGGCGGTAGGCGACGTCGACGTGGCCGGTGTCGGTGAGGGCGTCGCAGATCAGTGGGGTGCCGACGAAGCCGGTGGCGATGCGCCCCTCGTCGGCGAGGACGAGTTCAGCGAGGCGGTCACCGGCCGGGCCGCGCCGCTCCGGGGCCAGCAGGTCGAAGGCGAGGGCGACGGCGTAGGCGGTGGGGGTGTCGCTCGTCATACGGCCGGTGGGCAGGACGTAACGGCGGTGGAAGGCGGCGGTCACCTCGTCGGCGAGCGCGGTGTACCGTGCGGCATCCTGCTCGTATCCCAACCCGACTGCTGTGCGGGCGAGTTGTCGTGTGGAGTGGGCGAAGTGGGCGGTGGCGACGAGGTAGCGGTTGGTTCGCGAGGCCGCCGGGTCGTCCGGTGGTGCGGCGGGGTCGAGCCAGTCCCCCAGCTGGAAGCCGCTGTTCCACAGCCGGTCGGGCCCGGCGAGGCGTTCCATCAGGTCGACCCACGCCTTGCCCGTCGGGTAGTGCCGGCGCAGCAGTTCGCGGTCGCCGAAGCGCTGGTAGAGCACCCAGGGCGTGAGGGTGGCGACGTCACCCCAGGCGGCGCCGGGTCGGATCGGGGTCCACATCGGGCCGCCGGGGATGACGGGCACGTACCAGGGGACGGTGCCGTCGGGGAGTTGCTCGAGGCCGACGTCGGTGAGCCAGGAGTCGAGCATGCCCACGCAGTCGTAGAGGTAGCTCGCGGTGGGGGCGAAGACCTGGATGTCACCGGTCCAGCCGAGGCGTTCGTCGCGTTGCGGGCAGTCGGTGGGCAGGTCGACGAAGTTGCCGCGCATGCTCCACACGACGTTGTCGTGGAGCCGGTTGACCAACGGGTCGCTGCACTCGAACCAGCCGGTGCGCCGCATGTCGGTGTGGTGGACGCGGGCGGTGACCATGTCGGGGATCAACTCGCCCGGCCAGCCGGTGACTTCGGCGTATCGGAAGCCGTGCAGAGTGAAGCGGGGTTCCCAGGTGAGCGGGCCGTCGCCGGACAGGATCAGGGTGTCGATGGAGTACGCCTCGCGCAGGGGCCGGGTCGCCAGTTCGCCGTCCTGGAGGATCTCGGCGTGCCGGAGCGTGATGGTGGTACCGGACGGACCGTCGGCCGTCACGCGGAGGCGGCCGACCAGGTTCTGTCCGAAGTCGAGGAGGTGGCGGCCGTCGGGTGCCTTGGTGACGGTGGCCGGGGCGAGCTCCTCGGTGCAGGTGACCGGGGGACCGAGGGGCGCGACGAGGGTGCGGGGGTCGCGTTCGCCGGTACGGACCGGAGTCCAGGTGCCGGTGTGTGCGCCTGCCGGGGTGGACCAACTCGCGTGGTGCAGGCGGGCGTCGAAGGTCTCCCCCTCGTACAGACCGCTGATGAGGATCGGGCCGGGGGCCGCGCGCCATGTGTCGTCGGTGGCGACGACGGTCGTGGCGCCGTCGTCGTAGGTCACTTCCAGTTGGGCGATGAGTGATTGGTCGGTGCCGTAGATGTTGCGGGTGCCGCCGTCGAAGCCGTACTTGCCGCGGTACCAGCCGTCGCCGAGCCAGGCGCCGATGGCGTTGGCGCCTTCGGTGAGGTGATCGGTGACGTCGTGGGTGCGGTAGCGCAGGCGGTGCGGGTAGACGGTCCAGCCGGGGGCGAGGGCCTCGTCGCCGACGCGGCGCCCGTTGATCTCCGCCTCGTACAGGCCGTGCGCGGTGACGTAGAGGCGGGCGCGGGCGATGGGGCGGTCGAGGGTGAAGTCCCGGCGAATCAGCGCCGGTTGGCGATCCCCCTCCGGGTCTTCGGTCCATGCGGCGGCGACCGGCACGGCCCGCCAGTCCGTGGGGTCGAGTAGGCCGGCCTCTACGAGGCGTTCCTCGCTCCAGGGCGAGGGGGCATCGTGACCGGGCGTCCAGACCCGGACTCGCACGCCGACGCGTGCGCGTGAGACCAGCGGCGGGCCCGGCCAGGCCACGAGGACCTGCTCGTCGCTGTCGACACGACAGGTGACCAACTCCTCTCCATCGGTCGTGAGTTGGAGTTCGTAGGCGGTCTGGCGGTTCGATCCTGGGGCCAGGGTCCAGGACAGGCGGGGCGTGGCGGTGCCGATGCCGAGGCCGTCCGGGAGGTGTTCGAAGGACACCGGTGAGGGCGGTGAGGGCAGCAAGGGAGGAACCTTTCATTCACGTGCGCGGGAGCAACGGGCCTGCGGGGGTCAGCCCTTGAGTGCTCCCGAGGTGAGGCCCTTCATGACCTTCTGGTTGAGGAAGAGATAGATCAGGAGGGTGCCGAAGACGTTGATGCAGATCGCGGCGAAGAGCGGGCCGTACTGGGTGGCACCGAAGTCGCCGGTGAAGTTCAGCAGGCCGACCTGGATGGTGCGCAGGTCCTGGTTGTTGGTGAACGTCAGGGCGATCAGCAGGTCGTTCCAGATGAAGAAGAACTGCACGAGACCGACGGTGAGCAGGGCGTTGCGCACCATGGGCACGCTGATCGTCCAGAAGGCGCGCAGGATGCCGGCACCGTCGATGGTGGCCGCCTCGAAGAGTTCGCGCGGGACGGTGCGGTAGTACGTCGCCATCATGAAGACGGTCAGCGGCAGGCCGGTCCCGGTGTACGTGAGGATCAGCGGCCACAGTGTGCCGGACAGGCCGGTCTGGAAGTACACGGTGAACAGGGGCAGCAGGATCATCTGCGGCGGCACCATCATGCCCGCGAGGAAGACAAGGAGGGTCAGGCTGCGCCCCTTCCACACCATGACCTGCAGGGCGAAGCCGGCGGCCGTGCCGAGGAGCAGGATCAGGGCCAGGGCGGGCAGGACGGCGAGCAGGCTGTTCTGTACGTACAGGCCGATGTTCCCGGTGGTCCATGCCTCGGTGTAGTTGCCCCACTCCCAGGTGGTGGGCAGGCTCCAGGTGGAGTTGTTCAGGTAGTCGCTGTTGGACTTCAGGGATGTCAGGAACATCCAGATCAGCGGGTAGATCTCCACGACGAGCAGTACGCCGATGACGAGCTTCACCCACCAGCGGCGGGCGGGATTGCGGACAGCCATGGCTCAGCCCTCCGTGAGGTCGCGCCGCGAGACGCGGTAGACGACCATGCTCACCAGCAGACACACCACGGTCAGCAGCAGAGCGATGGTGCTGCCGTAGCCGTACTCGCTGTAGGTGAACGACGTCTGGAACATGTACAGGGTCAGCGGGGTGGTGCCGTCGCCGGGCCCGCCGTTGGTCAGGGCGACGATGGAGTCGAAGACCTTCAGCGTGCCGTTGATGCTGAAGATCAGCGAGGACATCAGCACGGGCAGGGACAGCGGCAGCACGATGTGCCGCACCAGGCGCAGGCCGGTGGCGCCGTCGAGGCGGGCGGACTCCAGGGTCTCCTCGGGGATGTCGACGAGGCCGGCGAAGAGGAGGACGGCGTAGAAGCCCATGGAGCGCCAGATGTCCATGACGATCAGGACCCAGAAGGCGCTGCCGGAGCTGCCGAAGAAGTCGATCGAGTCCAACCCCACCGCGTTCAGGAGGGAGTTGACCGGGCCGGGGTTCGGGGCGACCTGGAAGAAGTTCTTGAACAGCAGGCCGACGGCGACGGTGGGCAGCACCACGGGGAAGAAGACGAGGGTGCGGATCAGGGCCGATGCGCGCTTGAGGAAGAAGACGTAGAGCAGGGCCAGCAGATAGCCCGCCACAACCTGGCCGACGGTGACAACGGCGGCGTACTTCAGGGTGAACCACAGGGCGTGGTGGACGGCCGGGTCGTCGAGGAGGCGGGAGAAGTTGGCGACGCCGTTGCCGGTGAAGCCGTCGATGCTGTTGCCCTTGGTGAAGGAGTACCCGAGCGACCATGCCATCGGGACCAGCATGATCAGTGTGTAGACGAGGAGGGCGGGACCGAGCAGGATCGCGACGGCCCTGCGGTCACCGAGTACGCGGTGCATGGATGGAGTCCACTTCGATTCCGTTGAAGCTTCCGCTGAGGCTTCCTTTGAGGCTTCCGTTGAGGCCTCCGTAGAGGCGTTCCGGGCCGGTCACTTCGCGGCGAGCGCGTCCTGGACGGTCTGCATGAACTGCTTCGGGCTCATGCTTCCGGTGACGAGGCGTGCCGCGTTGGTCTGGCTGACGGTGGTCGCCTTCGTGCTGAACAGGGCCTCGAACCACAGCACGTTCTGCTTCGAGGAGCCGACGGTGTCCCGGACCTGGGTGGTGACCGTGTTGGTGTCCTTCACCTCTCCGTTGACCTTGAATCCGGAGATGGTGCCGTGGTCCTTGAGCGCGGTGCTGCCGTAGTTCTTGGCGATGCAGGAGACCCAGTCCCTGGTCTTCTTGTCGAAGGACTTCGCGTTGAGGGCGATGCCGAGTCCTACGTTGGAGGGGTACTGGTCGACCGAGCCCTTGCCGCCGGAGACGGCGGGGAACGGCAGGAAGCCGACGTTCTCGGCGCCGACCTTGTTCTGCTTGGCGTCGGAGATGTTGGCCAGGGCCCAGCTGCCCATGTAGTACATGCCGGCCTTGCCGGCCAGGAACTGGTTCATCGCGGTGTCGTAGTCGATGGAGCCGACACCCTTGCCGAAGTAGCCCTTCCTGCCGAGCTCGGCGACTTCCTGGGCGGCCTTCACGTACGCGGGGTCGGTCAGCTTCGCCTTGCCGTCGGCGACCTTCTGCAGCGCGTCGGGGCCGAGGCTGCGGTAGAGGTAGCCGCTGATGAGGCGGGTCAGCGGCCAGCCCTGCTGTCCTGAGGCGGCGAACGGCTGGATGCCCTTGGCCTCCAACTTGGCGGCCGCCGAGCGCAGTTCGGCCCAGGTGCCGGGCGTCTCGATGCCGTTCGCCTTGAAGACCTTCTTGTTGTAGAAGATCCCCTCGATGTTGTACTCGTACGGCAGGACATCCAGCTTGTCGCCGTACAGCGCCTTGATGGTGGAGACGGCGGCCGGCTCCAACTGGTCGTAAACACCCAGCTTCTTCAGCTGGCTCTCCAGGTCGGCGACCTTGCCCGACTTCGCCAACTGCTGCGTGAGCGCAGGTGCGTTGCCAGCGGCGAACTGAACGGGAAGGGCGTTCTGCCCGGCCAGCAGTTGCAGCTTCTGGTCGAGGCTGCTCTGCGGCACCGTCTCCACCTTCAGCGGCAGCGCCTGCTGGGCGGACTTGCAGGATCCCCTGGACAGGGACTTCAGAGCGGTCTTGACGGTGGTGTTCTCGGTGACGCTCAGGTAGTCGAACTCCTTCGGCGCGGCCGAGGATCCGCCACCGCTGCCGCCACAGGCGGTCGCGAGCAGGGACATCGAGGCGACGCCGGCGGTGAGCAGGCTCAGGCGCATGCGGCGGGCAACGGGGGTACGGGAAGACACGGTTCACTCCCAGAAGTCAGTGAATCAGCGAAGCGGAGAGGTGAGCTCGGGCACGGAGCGGCGCATGGAGCGGAAGCCGTCCGGCCACGGCGGGGAGTGTGAAACGTTCCCCATTGCGAGTGGGCATCACCCTGCACGCAACTCCCGTGTCAGTCAAGACATTCAGCCGTAACGTCGATGCCCCAGGAGGGAGACGTGGGGACACGGGTGTGGCATTCTGTGAATCGTTACCCTTCACGCCGCGAGATCCGGAGTACTGACGATGAGCGGGGCCGCGACACCCAGGCCGAACAAGCGCGTGACGATCAACGACGTCGCCCGGCGCGCCGGGGTGTCCACCACGGCCGTGTCCAAGGTGCTCAATAACGCCTACGGCGTGAGCCCGGGGATGCGGGAGAAGGTGGGCGCGGCGATCGCGGAGCTCGGATACCGGCCGCACGCGGCGGCCCGTGGCATGCGCGGTCGGACGTACACGATCGGCGTGCTCCTCGACAACGTACGCAACGCCTTCTTCGCCGACATCCTCGACGGCATCCGCGAGGAGCTCGGCCGCACCGACTACACGGTGCTGATCGGCGCGGCGGGCTTCGAACCGGACGAACAAGCCCGTGTCATCCGGTCCATGACGGACCGCCAGATGGACGGCCTGATCCTCATCGCGCCCGGTACGCCACGCCCCGAGGTCCTCACCACGGCCGCCGCGACGCCCACGGTCGTCATCGGCCACCACGACGGCGCGGACAGCCACGACACAGTGGCCGACGCCGACGACCTCGGCGCCGGCCTCGTGGTGGACCATCTCGTCGGGCTCGGCCACCGGGACATCGCGCTTGTCTCGGCGCCGGGCAACAAGGCCGCGCAGTGGCGGCGCACCCCCGAGATCGCGCTGACCGACGGGTACGGGGAGGCGATGCGGCGGCACGGCCTGGAGCGGCACATCCAGGTCCACCACGCCGCCTACTCCGACGAAGGCGGCTTCAAGGCCGGCCTCACGCTGCTGACGGGCGAGCACCGGCCGACCGCCGTCATGGCGGGCGCGGACGTGGCGGCCCTGGGCCTCTACCGTGCCGCCCATGATCTCGGCCTGCGCATCCCGGACGACGTCTCCCTGGTCGGCTACAACAACACGGCACTCGCCGCCCTGGCGCCCGTCCAGCTGACCAGCGTCGACCAGGCAGGGCAGGAGATGGGAGCGGCCGCCGCGCGGATGCTGATCGAACGTGTGGAGCGGCGGCGGGACCGGGCGCTGCGCACCACGATGACGCCCCGCCTGGTCCTGCGCGCCAGCACGGCATCGCCGCAGGGGCGGTAGGCCTCGATGCAGTAGGACGTGTCATGTCGCGCGGCGGATCCGCACCGGGAGGGAGGCCCAGGAGCGCAGGGTGTTGTTGAGGTGGCGGCGGGGCGGGGCCGCGAGTTCCAGGTGTGTCACGCGGTGGGCCAGGGCGGTCAGCAGGCACTCGGCCTCCAGGCGGGCCACATGCTGGCCGACGCACTGGTGCAGGCCCATGCCGAAGCCGACGTGGCCTGAAGGGTCGCGGGTGAGGTCGAAGCGGTCGGGGTCGGTCCAGCGGTGCGGGTCGCGGTTGGCGGCGCCGAGGAACATGAGGATCTTTCCGCCCTCGGGGACGGTGACCCCGGCGATCTCGACGTCGGTGGTCGCGGTGCGGAAGAAGGTCTGCACTGGTGACTCCCAGCGCACCGCCTCGTCGAACGCGACCCGCGCCAACTGCGGCCGCTCGCGCAGCCGTTGCCATTCATCGGGGTGCGTGGCGAAGGCGTACAGGGTGGCGGCCAGGCCGTGCACCGTGGTGTCGACGCCCGCCGTGAGCAGGGAGCGCACCACCAGAGGTGCTTGCGCAGGGGTGATGTCACCGCGGTCGGCGGCCGCCCAGATGCGGGCGCCGAAGCCGTCCTCGCTCAGTGCCTCGCGGGCGCACTGGTCGTTCACCCAGGCCGAGAGACCGGCCATACGGTCAGCGTCGGCGCGTACGAGCTCGTTGCGCGGGCCGAAGGCGTTGAACGCCATGTTGCCGTAGGGCAGCAGGTTCTCCCTGCCGTCGGGCCCCAGGCCGACGGCATCCGGGAAGGCCCGAAGAGGGAAGGCCGTGGCCAGCGCCTCGAAGGCGTCGAACTCCGTTCCCTGGGTGGCGAGTACGGTGTCGACGAGGTCGTCGGCGACGCTCTGCCACGACTCGCGAAGCCGTCGCAGGGCGAGCGGGGAGAGGATCTCGCTCAGTACGCGGCGAGGGGCGTCGTGGTGGGGCGGGTCGGCTTCCAGGAGGAGGCTCGGCGGCCGCCAGGGCTTCTCGTGGCGGAAGTTGGCCAGTCCCACGCCGGCCCCGGACTGGAAGGTCTGCCAGTCGACGAGGGCCGTGTGCACCTCCTCGTAGCGGGCCAGGGCGTGCACGTCGTAGCGGGACAGGTGGACGACGGGGCCCGCGGAGCGCAGGTCCCGGTGCAACGGGGCGGGGTCGGCGAGGTGTTCGGCGGCGAAGGGGTCGATGTCGGTGGTCGGCACCGACGCGGGGGCGGCGGCTGTTGCGGACATGGCGGCTCCACGAATGCGATTCGGTCGGTCGGTCGGTCGGCCCGGGTGATGTTCAGAGGCCTCAGAAACCTCAGAAGCCTCTGGGACCTCTGAGGCCTCAGAGGTCGAGGACGAGTCGGTCCGAGCGCGAGCGGGACACGCAGGGCAACAGGCAGTCACCCGCGGCGCGTTCGTGCTCGGCGAGGACCGCGTCCCGGTGGTCGGGCGTTCCCATGAGGACCGGCACCAGGCAGGTGCCGCAGGTGCCCTGCTCGCAGGAGGACAGCACCTCAACTCCCGCACGGCGTACGGCATGCAGCACAGAGAGGTCCGGCGGAACGGTGACCGTGCGTCCGGTGCGGCGCAGTTCCACCTCGAAGGGGGTCTGGCGGACGGGCTCGGCCGGGGCGGCAGCGGTAAAGCGTTCGGTGCGCAGGCTGTGCGGCGGCCAGGCGGCGCAGGCGGACTCGACGGCGGCCAGGAGCGGGGCGGGCCCACAGCAGTACACCTTGGTGCCGGGTTCCGGCCGGCTCAGCCAGGAGTCCAGGTCGAGCAGCCCGCACTCGTCCTGGGGGCACAGGTGGACGCGTTCGCCGTAGGCGGTCGTGAGGTGGTCGCGGAATGCCATCGAGGTCCGAGTACGGCCCCCGTACAGCAACTGCCAGTCGATTCCCATCAGTTCGGCCTGGTGGACCATCGGCAGCAGCGGGGTGATGCCGATGCCGCCCGCGATGAAGAGATAGCGGTCCGCGGGTGCCAGCGGGAAGTGGTTGTGCGGGCCGCCGACGCCGACCGGGTCGCCGACCGCCAGGCGGTCGTGCACATACGCCGATCCCCCGCGCCCGGCGGTCTCGCGCAGCACGGCGACGCGGTAGGTGTACGGGTCCCAGCGGTCGCCGCACAGGGAGTACTGGCGGGTCGTCCCGTCCGCCAGCACCAGGTCGACATGGGCCCCGGGAGTCCAGTCCGGGAGCCGGGTGCCGTCCGGACGCTCGAGCGTGAGGGACACGACGCCGTCCGCGACGGTGTCCTTGGCGCGCACCCGCAGGGTCAGGGCTGGGGTGGGGGTCGGGGTGGCGCGGGCAATCTCAGGCAGCAGGTGGTGTGCGACCACGTCGTCGCCTCCCGTCTGTGGATTGCAGGCAGGATGCGCGTGGCGGCGGTCGCACCGCGACGGCCTTCTCATCCAGTGAGAGACGGATTTCGTACCGCTTCCACCTGACCGTCGTACGTCCGTCACGCATCAGGTGTATCGGGTGCGGCGGCGGCCGCTTCGAGCGCGCGCGACACACCACGTGCGGCCGTGCGGACGACGGGCACGACCGCCTGTGCGCTCTGGTCGTTGGGGACGATGACCGAAAGCGCCGCCGCCACCGTGCCGTCGGCGCCGCGCACCGGGGCGGCAATGCCGAGGGCGTCTTCGTGGACGTATCCGGGGCAGTAGGCGTAGCCCTGCCGGCGCACCTCGGCCAGGACGGCCCGCAGCACGGCTGGGGTGGCCGGGGTGGCGGCGGTGTAGGCGGCGAGTTCGCCGGCGAGCACGCGGTCCTTGAGGGCGGCCGGTCCGTGGGCGAGCAGCACCAGGCCGCTGGAGGAGGCATGCAGGGGGAGTCGTCCGGCGATGCGGGTGTAGTTGATGACCGAGCGCGGGGCCGAGAGGCGTTCGAGGAACAGCACCTCTTCGCTGTCCAGGACGGCGAGTTGGACGTGGTGGCCCACCACGTCGTGCACGCCCTCCATGAACGGCATCGCCGCGTCGCGCAGGGACAGTGTGGGCGAGGCGCGGACGACGAGTTCCCACAGCCGGACCCCGATCCGTACGCGACGGTCCTCGTCGCGGCTCAGGAATCCGTGCCCGACCAGCTCGCCCACGAGGCGGGAGGCGGTGGCGACGTGCAGGCCGGTGCGGCGGGCGATCTCGGAGACGGTCAGCGCCGGTTCGTCCTGGCTGAAGGCCCCCAGGATGCGTGCGGCACGGGAGAGGACGGACTCGCGGTGGGGTGGCTTCATCGGGGGGCTCCTTCCGGCTCTCCGGTCACGTGGCTCCTTCCGTCTCTCCGCTCACGTGGCCCCTTCCGGCTCTCCGCTCACGCGACTTCCAACTCCCCGTTCATTTTGTGCTGTTGAGCGGCGGACCGTCCTGCGACCGGGGCAGCCCGGCCCCGACCCGCGCGGCCGTCTCCCGCAGCCAGATGTGGGCGGCGTCGTGGGTGTGCACGGGATGCCACCACAGCGCCTCTTGCAGGGAGACCGCCTCGTAGGGAGGTTCCATGACCCGGACCGGGGCGATGGGCGCGAGCAGGCGGGCGAGCCGGGCCTGGACGAGGGCGATGCGCCGGGTGCCGGCCACAAGGAGCGGCAGCAGTTGGAAGCTGTCGACGGAGACCTCGACGTGCGGCTCGACGCCGAGCATGCCGAGCTGGCGCACGGCCGGGGCGTCGTAGGTGCGCTGATAGGTGACCCAGGGCAGGTCCGCGAGGTCCTGCAGGGTGAGCCGGTCCCCGACATCCGGATGGTCGTCGGCGACGAGGAAGACCCACCGGTCGTCGTAGAGGTCTGTGGCGGGGAAGTCGTTGATGACACCGTGCGGCATGAGCAGTCCGTCGACGGTGCTGAGCAGCGTCGCCGTGTCCTCGACCACGGTGGTCGGGGTCTGTGTGAAGCGCAGCCGGATGCCGGGGGCCTCCTCGTGGAGGTGGCGGGCGAGGGCGGTGCCGAACACGGAGACGGCGTAGTCGGAGGCGACGAGCGTGAACTCGCGGTTCTCCTGTGCGGGGTCGAAGGTGGCCTGGCTGGCGAAGAGGCGTTCCAGCACGTCGTAGGCGGTGGAGGTACGGTCGAGCAGCACCTGGCCGAGCGCGGTCAGCTCGTAGTGGCCGCCGACCCGGGCCAGCAGATCGTCGTCGAAGTGGCGGCGCAGCCGGGAGAGCGCGGCGCTCATCGCGGGCTGGCTCAGCCCGACGCGGTGTCCGGCGCGCGTGACGTTGCGCTCTTCCAGCAGGGCCCGCAGGGCGACGACGAGGTTGAGGTCCAGACGGGCCAGATTCACGGGCTTTCCCTTGCTGTACGGCTTCGGGCTCGGGGTCGGACGGTGCTGACCAGGGAGAATTTACCCAACGGATAGTCCGCATCCACAGAATCTATTTCCCTGATCACCGGTGGCGGGTCCAGATTAGTACCACCGCAATCAGGAGGACATGTTCGTGAAACCCGCTCCCGCATCCGCGCCGTTCGCCGGCCCCTTCGCGCTCGCCACGCTCTCGACTCCGGGCGGGCCGGAGTTCCCCGCCCTGGTCACCCCCGACGAGCGGGTCGTGGACCTGCGTATCGCCCTGGACGACGACCGGTTGACGACCCGTCGGCTGCTGGAGGACTGGGCCGCGGTGCTGCCGCGGCTGCGCTCCCTGGCCGACGACGGCGCCGTCGCGCGCACGCCGCTCGCGGACTTCTCGGTGCACGCGCCGGTCGAGCCGCGCCAGGTGTTCCAGTCCGGCGCCAACTACCGCCAGCACGTGATCGATCTGCACGTCGCGCACAAGGCGCCGGGCGACGACCGTCCGGAGGACGTGCGGCGCGCCGAGGCGGCGGAGATCATGGACCGGCGGGCCACGGAGGACCTGCCGTACGTCTTCATCGGGCTGCCGAGCGCGATCACCGGTCCTTACGACGACGTGGTGCTGCCCTCCTGGGCCGGGAAGCCGGACTGGGAGCTGGAGTTGGCGGCCGTGATCGGCAGGCCCGCCCACGGCGTCTCCGTCGAGGAGGCCCTGGAGTACGTCGCCGGATACACCATCGCCAACGACCTCACCGACCGCGCCACCGTCTTCCGCCGGGACATGCCGCAGATCGGCACCGACTGGCTGCGCAGCAAGAACGCACCCGGATTCACCCCGCTCGGCCCGTGGATCGTGCCCACCGAATCGGTCACGGACCCGGATGATCTGCAGCTCACCCTGAAGCTCAACGGCGAGACCATGCAGGACGAGTCCACCAAGGACATGATCTTCAACGTGGCACGCATGGTGGCCTACGCCTCACAGAGCGCCCAACTGCTGCCAGGAGACCTGGTGTTGACCGGCTCACCCGCCGGAAACGGCATGCACTGGGGTCGGCTGCTGCGCGACGGAGACGTCATGGACGGCTCCGTCACCGGGCTCGGCGCGCAGCGCACCCGGTGTGTGGCGGAGGTGACCGAGTGAACCCCGAGCGGACGCCGGCGTCCTTGGACCGCACCGACCCGGAGGGTGCGGTGGCCCGCGCCGCCAAGTCGTACTCGAACTGGGGCCGTTGGGGCGAGGACGACCGGCTCGGCACGCTGAACTTCCTGGACGAGGCCAAGCGCCGCGAGGGTGCCGCACTCGTACGACGGGGTGCCAGCTTCTCGCTCGCCCAGAGCTTCGACATGAACGGCCCGCAGAAGGGCTGGCGGCGCCGCACCAACCCGGTGCACACCATGCTCGACACCGGCACCGACGCGGCCCTCGCCAACCAGGGCTTCCCGCACGGCATGGGCGGCGCCGACGACGTGATCGCCATGCCGCTGCAGTGCTCCACGCAGTGGGACGGCCTGGGCCACATCTTCGACCACGGCAAGGCGTGGAACGGCCGCGCCGCCGAGAAGGTCGTCACCTCCGACGGCGACCTGGTCACCGGCATCGAGCACATGGCTCCGTACGTGGCCGGGCGCGGCGTCCTGCTCGACGTCGGCCGGGTCATCGGCACCGACGGCGAGCTGCCCGACGCGTTCGCGATCACCGAGGAGCACCTGGCGGCGACCGCCGAGGCCCACGGGGTGAGCGTCGGACGCGGTGACATCGTCGTCGTGCGCACCGGGCAGCTCGCCCGCGCCCGCCGCGAGGGCTGGAACGAGTACGCGGGCGGCCCGGCCCCCGGCCTGTCCTTCACCTCGGCCGGCTGGCTGCACCGCACCGAGATCGCCGCGATCGCCACCGACACCTGGGGCTTCGAGGTGCGGCCCAACGAGTTCGAGCACGCCTTCCAGCCGCTGCACCAGGTCGCCATCCCCAACATGGGCCTGCTGATCGGCGAGATGTGGGACCCGGACGCGCTCGCCGCGGACTGCGCGGCGGACGGCACCTACGAGTTCTGGCTCACCGCCGCTCCCCTGCCCATCACCGGCGCCGTCGGCTCCCCGGTCAACCCCGTAGCCGTCAAGTAGTCGACAAGTCGCCGTCGAGTTGCCGTCAAGTAGCCGACGGAACACAGGAGTTAACCATGAGCAGTACCCCCAGCAGTCCCCGCTCGGTCCTCGTCGTCGGCGGTGGCGCGGCCGGCAACGCCGCGACGATCCTGCTGCGCCGCGCCGGGATCGCGGTCGACCTGATCGAGGCCAAGGACGACTGGAACGCCACTGCAGGATCCGGCATCACCCTCCAGGGCAATGCGCTGCGCGTGCTGCGCGAACTCGGTGTGTGGGAGCAGGTGGAGCGGTCCGGCTACGGCTTCGACGCGGTCGGCATCACCGCCCCCGACGGCACCGTCCTGCACGTCAGCGAGGACCTGCGCACCGGCGGCGACGAGCTGCCCGCCACCGTCGGCATGCAGCGCCCGCAGCTCCAGCGGATCCTGATCGACGCGGTCCGCGCCAGCGGCGCCACCGTCCGGCTCGGCGTCCGGGCCGAGTCCCTCGACCAGGACGACACCGGTGTCTCCGTACGCTTCAGCGACGGCACCGACGGCCGCTACGACCTGGTGATCGCCGCCGACGGCCTGGGCTCCGCCACCCGTGCCGCGATCGGCATCACCGACCGGCCCGAGCCCACCGGCATGGCCATCTGGCGCGTCGCCACCCCGCGCCCGTCCGGCCTGACCCGCACCGACCTCGCCTACGGCGGCCCCGCCTACATCGCCGGATACTGCCCGACCAGCGAGTCCACGATCTACGCGTACGTCGTCGAGGCCAACCGCGACCGGGCCACCATCCCGGCGGACTCCTACGCCGACGAGATGCGCTCGCTCGCGAAACACTACGGCGGCCACTGGCCGGAGATCACCGCGCACATCACCGACCCGGCGCAGGTCAACTACACCTGGTTCGACCGGATGCTGGTCGAGGGCTCCTGGCACCGCGGCCGGGTCGTCCTGGTCGGCGACGCCGCGCACTGCTGCCCGCCCACCCTCGCCCAGGGGGCCGCCCTGTCGATGGAGGACGCCTGGGTGCTCACCCAGATGCTGAGCGCCGTCGACACCTGGGACGACGCGCTGTTCCAGGCCTACTACGAGCGGCGTATCGCACGTGTGCGCCCGATCGTTGAGGCGTCCGTGCAGATCGGCCAGTGGCAGCTCGACGGGGTCCGCGACGCGGATGTGCCCGGCCTGATGGGCCGCACGATGACGATGCTGCGGGAGCTGCCGTGACCGACGTGACTGCCCCTCCGGGGACACCGACTATTGACGTGCACGCCCACGTCCTGCTGCCCGAGATCGAGGCACTCGTGGACGGCCTGCCGGGCCACGCCGAGGCGAAGGCCCTGGACGCCCGGCGCAACGGCCCCGACGCGCTCAAGGTCAGCGGCCGGATGATCGGCGAGCGGTTCGCCCGGCTCACCGATGTGTCCGCCCGGCTGGCCGCGATGGACGCGCAGGGCGTGGACGTCCAACTGGTCAGCCCGTCCCCGTCCCACTATCACTACTGGGCCGACGAGGCGGCCGCGGAGAAGGTGTACCGGCTCGCCAACGAGGCGACGGCCGCGCACTGTTCGGCCGCACCGGACCGACTGCGGGGCCTCGGCCTCGTACCGCTCCAGCATCCCGAACAGGCGGTGCGCGCGCTCGACCACGCCCTCGAACAGGGTCTGCTCGGCGTCGAGATCTCCAGCCACGCGCCGGGCCGCGAGCTGTCCGACCCGGCGTACGAACCGCTGTGGGCACGGGCCGAGGAGACGGGTGCGCTGGTCTTTCTGCACCCCTTCGGCTGCACGCTCGACGAACGCCTCGACCAGTGGTACCTGTCCAACTCCGTTGGCCAGCCCACCGAGAACGCCGTCGCGCTCTCGCACCTGATCTTCTCCGGTGTCCTCGACCGCCACCCCGGCCTGCGGATCATCGCGGCGCACGGCGGCGGCTATCTGCCCACCCACATCGGCCGCGCCGACCATGCGTGGCGGGCGCGCGCCGACGCCCAGGAGTGCGCGCAGGAACCGAGCGCGTACCTGCGCCGCCTCTACTTCGACTCGCTCGTCCATGACCCTTACGTACTGCGGGAGTTGGTGCGGGTCGCGGGCGCGGACCGGGTGCTGCTCGGCTCCGACTTCCCCTTCGACATGGGCAGCGAGGACCCCGTCGGCGCACTGCGCGCGGCGGATCTCGCCGACGCCGACTTTCACGCCGTACGCGGCGGCACCGCGGCCGCCCTCCTCCGCCTCCGGAAGGACTGACCCATGAGCAATCGTCTGCTCACCCACCTGCGGCACGTCGACCTCGCCGTGCCCGACTACGACAAGCAGCTCGACTTCTACTCCGGTGTCTGGGGCCTGTCCAAGGTCGCCGAGGACTCCGGCATCTCCTTCCTTGCCGCCGAGGGCTCCCCCGAGCAGTACGTGGTGCGCCTGCGCCAGTCCGACGAGAAGCGCCTCGACCTCGTCTCCTACGGGGCCGCCAGCCCGGCGGACGTGGACACGCTCGCGGAGCAACTCCTCGCCGGTGACGTGCAGTTGATTACGCAGCCGGGCAAGGTCGACACCCCCGGCGGCGGCTACGGCTTCCGCTTCTTCGACGTCGACGGGCGCACCATCGAGGTCTCCGCCGACGTCGAGGTCCGCCGGCACCGCAAGATCGAGGAGAAGGAGGCCATCCCGGTCAAGCTCTCCCACGTCGTCCTCAACTCCCCGGATCTGAACAAGACCCGGGAGTGGTACGAGCGCCACCTCGGCTTCGCGCTCTCCGACACCCTGTCCTCGCCGCACATGGGCGAGGTCATGCACTTCATGCGGATCTCCAACCAGCACCACTCGATGGCGATCGCGCAGGGCCCGCACACCGCGCTGCACCACGTCTCCTTCGAGATGCGCGGCCTGGACGAGTACATGCGCGGATCGGGTCGCGTGATGCGCGCCGGGTTCAAGAAGATCTGGGGCCCCGGCCGACACATGGCGGGCGACAATACCTTCACGTACTTCCTCGACCCGCACGGCAACACCGTCGAATACACGACGGAGTTGGAGCTGCTCGACGAGGACACCTGGCACCCGCACGTCTACGACTTCTCGAAGCCCGAGGTCACCGACCAGTGGGGAACGGCGAACGCGATGAACGAGCTCGTCGCCAAGGAGTCGTTCAACGACCCCGACCGCGGCGTGTTCATCGCCCCGCCGGTCTGATCCCACCCGATTTCCGGGGGCGCGGCGGTGCCCTGTCCATGCCCTGACACACCCGCCGCGCCCCGGTTCCGTCGCGCCCGCCAGGAGCTCGCATGCGATTCGCCACCTACTCCACGTATGAGCACGAACACGAACACGGACACCCCACCCGCGTCGCCGTCGTCACGGAGGACGACACCCTGTACCCGGTGCCCGGTGTCACCTCCCTCACCGACCTGATCCACTCCTCTGGCGGCCTGCAGTCCCTCCTCGACGCCGGTACCGCCGCGCTTGCCGGACCGCCCGGCCCGCACATCTCCCAAGTGCGGCTGCTGCCGCCCCTCCAGCCTTCCTCCGTACGGGACTTCGTCGCCTTCGAGGAACACGTGGAGGGTGTGCGCAAGGCCGTGGACGGTGTCGCGGGCGTACCCGAGCAGTGGTACGCGGCGCCGACCTTCTACTTCACCAACCCGTACGCCGTCTACGGCCCCGGCGAGGACATCCCGATGCCGCCCGGCTCTACCGTCCTCGACTACGAACTCGAGGTCGCCGCCGTCATCGGCCGCGAGGGCCGCGACCTCACTCCGGAAGAGGCCCGCGAGCACATCATCGGCTACACGGTCTTCAACGACTGGTCGGCCCGCGACCTCCAGTCCGCCGAGATGAAGGTCGGCCTCGGCCCCTGCAAGGGCAAGGACACCGCGACCACGCTCGGCCCGTACCTGGTCACCGCCGACGAGCTGGAGCCGTACCGCGACGCGGACGGTCTGCTGCGCCTGGCGCTGACGGCCGAGGTCAACGGCGAGACGATCGGCAAGGACCTGCTCTCCAACATGAGTTGGACCTTCGAGGAGATGGTCGCCTACGCCTCGCGCGGCACCGTCGTCCGCCCCGGTGACATTCTCGGCTCCGGCACCTGCGGCAACGGTGGCTGCCTCGCCGAACTGTGGGGCAGGCGCGGCGAACAGACTCCGCCGCCGCTGAAGCCCGGAGACACCGTCACCCTCACGGTCGAGGCCGTCGGCACCCTCTCCAACACCGTCGTCGAGGGCGCGGCCCCGCTGCCGCTCCCGGCCGGCCGCCGCCGCACGCGGGAGCGTCCGTGACAACGAAGCGCCTGGTGGGCAGGGTCGTGGTCGTCACCGGCGCGGCCCGCGGCCAGGGCGCCGCCGAGGCCACGGCCCTCACCCGCGAGGGCGCCCACGTCATCGCGACGGACGTGACCGAGGGACCCGGCATCCGCCCGCTCGACGTCACCAACGAGACGCAATGGGCCCAACTAGCCTCCGATCTACGGGAGTCGTACGGCCCCATCCACGGCCTGGTCAACAACGCGGGCATCACCTGGCGCGCCCGCCTCGACGAGGTGCGCGCCGAGGACTTCGCCCGCGTGCACGCCGTGAACGTCACCGGACCGCTCCTCGGCATCCAGCACCTCACCCCGCTGATGCCCGCCGGCGCCTCGATCGTCAACGTCGGCTCGTCCGCCGCGCTCACCGCCCACTACCCGGTCGCGTACACGTCCAGCAAGTGGGCGCTGCGCGGCCTGTCGAAGACGGCGGCACTCGAACTCGGCCCGCGCGGCATCCGCGTCAACACGATCCATCCGGGCTTCATCGAGACGGAGATGACGGCGTCGGCCGCCCCCGCCTTCCGCGAGGCCAACCTGCGCGAGACCCCGCTGGGCCGCACCGGCACGGTCGACGAGATCACCCCGCTCGTCACGTTCCTGCTGTCGGACGAGTCGTCGTTCATCACCGGCGCCGAGATCCCGGTCGACGGTGGATACACGGCCCACGGCGCCGCCAAGTCCATCTCCGACGCGCTGCGCCCGGGGACACCGGCCGCTCACACCACCGCACCCGTGCGGCTGTCCGAGGCCTCGGACAACCCCTGACCGTCGTCGTCCAGCGCCCGGCGGAAGGGCAGCGGGCTGTGCAGCGCCTGCTCGATGCGCTCCAGGCTGCGGCCCTTCGTCTCCGGGACCTTCAGCGCGACGAAGACGATGCAGGCCACGTTCATCAGCGCGTAGAACAGGAATGTGCCGGAGCGGCCGACGGTGTTGATGGCCGTCAGCGCGGTCATGGCGATGAGGAGGTCGAAGCCCCATACGGACAGCGTAGCCAGGCTGGTGGCCGGGCCGCGCACGCCCAGCGGCAGGATCTCCGGGCCGATGAGCCAGACGACGGCCTGCATGCCCACCCCGTTGAACAGGATGTACGCGAACAGGGAAATGATCACGGTCCAGCGCTGGGCCGTCGATCCGGAGGAGGTCGCGAAGGCCGCCGCGAGCACCACCATGGCGAGCGCCGAGCCCGGCAGGAACCACAGCATCGTGCGGCGCCGTCCGGCCTTGTCGACCGCGATGGCACCGACGATGCCCGCCACGACGAGCATCGCGCCGATGCCGATGCCGGTGAGCAGCGCCACCGAGTCGCCGAAGCCCGCGTCGTCGAGGATGGTCGGGGCGTAGTAGACGATGGCGTTGATCCCGGTGAGCTGGGAGAAGGCGCGATGCCGAGGGCGATCAGGAGGGCCGGGCGCAGCCACCGCTGCCGCAGCTGTCGCCAGCTACCGCCGCCCGCAGGGGTGTTGTTCGACACCGCGGCGATCTCGGCCGCCTCCGCGGCCACGTCCGCGCCTGCGGGCCGCAGTCGTCGCAGGGTGCGCTCCGCGTCGTCGGTCCTGCCCTGCTCGATGAGCCAGCGCGGGCTCTCCGGCAGCGGCAGCATGCCGAGGGCCAGTGCCAGGGCGGGGATGACGGCGAGGGCGAACATGACCCGCCAGCCGCCGCTGCCCGACAGGGCCCAGCCGCACAGGTACGCGATGAGCTGCCCGATGGCGACCATCAGCTGGAACAGCACCATGAGCCGGCCGCGTACGGCCGCGGGCGCCAGTTCGGCGATGTAGACGGGCACCATGTTGGACGCGCCGCCCACCGCGAGTCCGAGCACGAAGCGCGCGGCGATCAGCGTCGACACATCGGGGGCGAGCGCGGCGGCGACCGCGCCGGCGGCGAAGATCACCGCGACCGTCGCCACCACCTTGCGCCGGCCGTGCCGTACCGCCGCGCGCCCCGAGAGCAGGGCGCCGACCATCGCGCCGAGCAGGATGACGCTGACGACGATCTCCTGCTCGCGGGAGGAGAGGTCGAGGTCCTCCCGCAGGTGCAGCAGGGCGCCGGAGATGATGCCGGTGTCGTACCCGAAGAGCAGACCGCCAAGCGCCGAGACGGCGGCGACGGCGTAGACCAGCACCGGGGTGCGTCCGCCGCCCGCGGGGCCGTGCGCCTCCGTGGCCGGCTCAGGCATCGCCCATGACCAGACCCTCGATGGTGTGCTTCTGGGTGACGGGCGTCAGCTCGTCGACGATCGGGCAGTCCAGGTGGCGGCGCACCCGCTCGGGCAGAGACTCCCAGAACGTGCGGGTGACGGCGGTGTCGTGCCGGTCGCCGTTGTTCGACTCCGGGCCGTCGAGGCCGAGGATCAGCACGGGCCGCGACTTGGACGACTCGTTCTTGGTGCCGCGATGGATGGTCAGCGCGGTGCGGGCCGAGATGTCGCCGCGCTGCGGGTACTTGCGCACCGCGCGCTCCTCGTAGCGGCCGAAGCGCTCGCGGGGCGGGAACATCCCGTGCTCGAAGTCGGGTTCGTCGTCCCACTGGGTGCCGGGCGCGATCTCGAAGGGGCCCATGTCCTCGGCGGTGTCGACGGCGGTGACGTTGAAGGCGAGCGACGTCAGCCGGCGTTCGTTCCGCGTCTCGTCGGGGATGGGGAAGTCGCGGTGCCAGGGCTGGTTCACGGCGCCCTCGAGCGGTACGTCGAAGCCGAGTTCGACGATGCGGTAGTCCGGGCCGAGGACCGCGGTGGCCACCGACCGCACCCACGGGTGGTCGACGAGGTCGACGAAGCCGCGCAGCTGCTCGGGGTGGATCTCCACGTAGTAGCGGTTCGGACCGCGGCCCACGGCGCCGCCCGGCCGGGAGCGCGCCTCTTCGTACGCGGCCTCGATGTCCTCGCGCATCCGGTCGGCCCACTCCGTGGCGAAGGCGCCCTTCCGCGCCGTGATGCCGTCCCCGTACAGGTTCGCCACGTCCCGCGTCACATCGACGTCCTGATCGGCGGGGCTGACGCCGGGGAATGCGGACACAGTCATCCTTGCCTCCTTGCAAGCGGAAGTTCCGCCACTAGATTGCATCGATGAATGCAACGTTGCAATACCCTCAGGGCAGCGGTTTTCCGGGGGCGCCGCGTGAAAGGATGACCGGGTGAGCAGTCGTCTGAAAGATGTGGCCGCCCGGGCGGGCGTCTCCACGCGCACCGTGTCCAATGTGGTCAGTGGGTCCGCCTCGGTGGCGGCGGAGACCCGACGGCGCGTCCAGGAGGTGATCGACGAGCTCGGCTACCGGCCCAACCTCGCCGCGCGCAGCCTGCGCGCGGGCCGCACCGGGATCATCGGCCTGGCCATCCCCGAGCTGCACTCGCCCTACTTCGGCGAGTTGGCCGGACTCCTGGTCGACGAGGCCCAGCGCCGTTCCTGGACCGTGGTCATAGACCAGACCCGGGGCGACGCCGACGCCGAACGCCGACTGCTCACCCAGGGCGGCGGGCGCGCCGTCGACGGGCTCATCATCAGCCCCTGGGCGCTCGACCCGGCCGAACTCGCCGCCACCGCACCGACCGTGCCGCTCGTCCTGCTCGGCGAGCGCAGCCCGCGGGGCGCGGCCGACCGCGTCGCCGTCGACAACGTCACCGCCGCCGACGAGGCCACCAGCCATCTGATCGGCCTCGGCCGGCGCCGCATCGCCGCCATCGGCCTGCAGCCGCACCTGCACAACGGGACGGCCCTACTGCGCGCCGAGGGCCACGGCCGGGCCCTGGAGCGGGCCGGACTCCCCCAACTCCCGGACACCCAGCGCCCCGTGGCCGCGCTGCACCGGGCGGACGGCGCCCGCGCCATGACCGAACTGCTCGACGGGCCGGCCGTCCCCGACGCCGTGTTCGCCTTCAGCGACGAACTCGCCCTGGGCGCCCTCCATGTGGCGCACGAACGGGGCCTGCGCGTGCCCGAGGACATCGCGATCGTCGGATTCGACGACATCGAGGACGGCCGCTACAGCCACCCACCCCTGACCACCATCGCGCCGGACAAACAGCAGATCGCCGAGCGGTCCCTGCAGTGTCTGGCAGACCGGATCTACAGCCCCAGCAACGACGTCCCTCCGCAGGAACTGATCGTGCCGCACCGGCTGTTGAAGCGCGGCACGGCCTGAGCCGACCGATCGGCCGTCCATCCCCTCTTGCCTGTTCTATGTCATACACCTTAAGTTACTGACAGGTAGCCCAGGCAGCTCACCGCTCGGCGGTGGGGCGCCTCGTCGTCAGAGGTGGGGTGGACAGGTGAGCCCGCGCAAGAGTGACAGTCGTGACCGGATGGTCCTCAGCGCCGCCGCGCTGCTGCGCGAGTACGGGGCGAGCGCGACCAGCGTCGACCGGGTACTCGCTCACAGCGGGGCGCCGCGCGGCTCGGTGTACTACCACTTCCCCGGCGGGCGGGCGCAGCTCATCGACGAGGCGGTGGCCCTGGCCGGGGACTTCATCGCCGGACTGATCGACGCGGCGATGCAGGCCGACGATCCCGTGGAGGCCGTCGACGCGTTCTTCGTGCTGTGGCGCGAGCGGCTCGTGGAGAGCGGCTTCCGGGCCGGCTGCCCGATCGTGGCGGTGGCCGTCGAGACCAATGACGACGCGCCCCAGCTCGCCCGTTCCGCCGCCGCCGTCTTCGCCCGCTGGCAGGAGGCTCTCGCGGGGCTCTTCGTCCGGCACGGCCTGACCGAGGAACGCAGCCGCAGGCTGGGCGCCTTCATCATCGCCGCGGTCGAGGGCGCGGTCATCATGTGCCGGGCCGAGCAGAGCACCGCCCCGATCGAGGCGGCCGCCGCCGAGATCCACGATCTCCTCCTGTACGCCCTGCGCGAGCGGCCCGACACCTGATCCGGCCCGTCGCCACCTCGTACACCTCGCATCCCGTGCACACCTCGAAGGAGTCGCCATGACCGCCACGCCCGTCACGCCCGTCACGCCCTCGCTCGACCGTCACGACAGTGTCTTCGTCCTCGACCTCGGCGACGGCGAGAACCGCTTCCACCCCGACTGGCTCACCGCCGTCGGCGCCGCGCTCGACGAGGTGGAGAAGGCGGAGGGCCCGCGCGCGCTGGTCACCGCCGCCACCGGCAAGTTCTACTCCAACGGGCTCGACCTGGAATGGGTGTTGGCGCACGCCGACCAGCACGAGAACTACGTCGTCACCGTCCACGAGCTGTTCGCGCGGATGCTGTCGCTGCCGGTCATCACCGTGGCCGCGCTGCAGGGACACACCTTCGCCGCCGGCGCCATGTTCTCCCTCGCACACGACTTCCGCGTGATGCGGGCCGACCGCGGGTTCTGGTGTCTGCCCGAGGCGGACATCAACATCCCCTTCACGCCCGGCATGGCCGCCCTGATCCAGTCCCGCCTCGCCCCGCAGACCGCGCACGAGGCCATGCTCACCGCCCACCGCTACGGCGGCACCGACGCCGCGGCCGCCGGCATCGTCGACCAGGCGGTCCCCGAGGACGCCGTGCGCTCCGCCGCGATCGAACTCGCCCAGGCACAGGTGACCAAGGCCGGCGACACCCTCGGCACCATCAAGGCCCGCATGTACGCCCCGGCCCTGGCCACCCTGCGCGACACCACCAACCCGCTCGGCTGACCACGACCGCACCCCGGGGCAAGGGCGCCACCCGCACCACGCTTCACGCACCGCACAAGGAGAACGACCACCGTGACGACCACCGACCCCACTGCCATGACCGGCCTGGAACTGATGCGCTGGGTGCAGGCCGAACGCCCCACCGACATCCCCTCCATCGGCCGTCTGCTCGGCATGAACTTCGACGAGGTCGAGCACGGCCGCATCGTCGCCTCCCTCGACACCCGCCCCGACTTCGCCAACCCCCTCGGCACCGTCCACGGCGGCATCGCCGCCACCCTCCTCGACTCCGCCATGGGCTGCGCCGTCCACACCACGCTCCCCGCGGGCACCGGCTACACCACGCTCGAACTCAAGGTGAACTACATCCGCGCCGCCCGCACCGACGGCCAGACCCTCACCGCCGAAGGCAAGGTCATCCACGCCGGCCGCCGCACCGCCACCGCGGAGGGCAAGGTCCTGGACGAGCAGGGCAAGCTGATCGCCCACGCCACGACCACCTGCATGATTCTCTAGCCGTCGGCGACGGTTCTCAACTCTCTTGGTCCGCAACCCAGTTGCCGTGGAACCCCACCGGCACCCGCACCGGCAGATGCACCCGCGCGACGGGCCCGCCGCTCAGATCCTGGGCGGCGAGGACCACCAGGTCCGTGGCGCCGCGCTCGGGGTCGAAGACGTACGACAGGATCCATCCGTCGTCCTCGGCGTCGCTGTCCGCCGACGGCACGAACACGCCCTCGCCGACGTCCCCGCCCGCATGGAAGCGATGCACCTCGCTGCCGCCGCGCTCCAGGTCGAACTTGACGAGTCCGACGCCGACTTGGGCGAGCTCGGGCGCCGGCGAGGTGGGCGACAGCAGGTGGACGCGGGCCCGCTCGGCCGCATACCCGTCGACGGGTTCGAGGACCCCGTAGCCGTACCGGTGCGCACCGGTCTCGCGTCGCGGGTCGACCCGCGGGAACTCCACGGCCCGCTCGTCGATGCCGTCCTCGCGCACGGTCCCGGCGGCGAGATCGACCGTCCACCGCACGAGTCGTGGCGGCGTCTCGTCCGGCCCGCGGCTGTCCCGCCCCGCGAACAGCCGGTCGTAGCGCACCAGATGGACGGTGATGAGCCCGTCCCCGTCCTCGTACGCGTTCATGGGGTGGAAGACGAAGCACGGCTCGACCTCCAGCCAGCGCACGTCCTCGGCGCGCCCCTCGCGCGGCAGCACGCCGAGCCGCGGCTTGCGCTCCGGGTCCCAGATGTAGGGCAGGGACGAGGGTGACGTGGCGACGTCCGGGTTGAAGACGACGGGCAGGTCGTACAGCAGCACGTACGAGGCGGTGAGCGAGAAGTCGTGCATCATCGGCCGCCCGTCGACGGGGATGTCGACCCTGCGCCGCACCCGCCCGTCGGTCCCGACCACCAGGTACTGCACATACGGATACGCCCAGCAGTACGCCACCGCGTGCAGCTCACCGCTGACCGGGTCGAGGGTGGTGTGCGCGGCGAGCCCGCCCGGCAGCGTGCCCTGGAAGTCGTACGGGCCAAGGGTGTTGAGGTCGCCGTCCAGCTCGTACGGCAGCGCTCCGCCCTCGACGGTGGCGAGGTAGCGGCCGGCAAAGTTCAGGATGTGCGTGTTGGGCGCGAGGTCCATGTCGAGGTGGCGCGGGCCGTGCAGCGGCTTGTCCCCGAGCGTCGCGGCCATGGCGTCGTTGCGCACCCACCGGTTCCGGTACCACTCGGCCCGCCCGCCGCGCAGCCGTACCCCGTGCACCATGCCGGGCCCCGTGAACCAGTGGTACGCCGCCGGGTCGTCGAGGTTCAGCGGATTGGGCCCGTTGCGCAGATACCTCCCGTCGAGCCCCTCGGGGATCCGCCCGCTCACCGGCAGGTCGTAGGCGGTGACCTCCTCGCGCACCGGCGCGAACAGCCCTTGCAGATACGGATTTCCCTGATCGGCCATGACGGCCTCCTCGACGGGTCCGGCAGGGGGTGGCCCAGGACTCCACCCTCTACCGAAAGCGGGCCCGGGTCGACCCCCGATCGAGGCGGGCCGTTCCCGATCCGGTCCGCTGAGCGGGCCAGAAGTGTCGCGCGGCCGCCGTGCGTTACGGAGCATGGCCTCGCCCATCGCTCCGGCCCCCTGGGAGGTTGTTCCGTGCATTCCTTTGCCCGAAGAGGACTTGCAGGCTTGGCGAGCCTGTTCGTGCTGCTCACGCTTATATCCGCCGTTCCCGCCTCCGCAGCCTCTCGCTCCTTGACGGTCCCCACCGACAAGGGCCGGGTCGCGGGAGCCACGAAGGACGGCGTCGACCGATTCCTCGGCATCCCGTACGCGGCTCCGCCCGTCGACTCCAAGCGCTGGCAGCCGCCCGCCCCGGCCTCCTCGTGGAAGGGGACCCGTCCGGCGACGGCCCCCGGCCCGCGTTGCATGCAGTTCGGCGGCGACGCCGGCCGTGGGATGAGCGAGGACTGCCTGTCGCTCAACGTCTACACCCCCTCGAAGCGCACGGACCATCCACTGCCGGTGATGTTCTGGATCCACGGCGGCGGATTCTCCGGCGGGTCGGGAGGCGACGAGGACGGCTCACAGATCGCCGAGGCCAACAACGTCGTGGTCGTCACCGTCAACTACCGCCTCGGCGCGTTCGGTTGGCTCGATCTGCCGGGCCTGAGCAAGCAGGGTGGCGGCAACTACGGTCTGCTCGATCAGGAGGCTGCGCTGCGTTGGACGCAGCGCAACGTCGGCGCCTTCGGCGGCGACGCGAGCCGGGTGACCATCGGCGGCCAGTCGGCCGGCGGTCATTCCGTCTGCGCGCTCCTTGCCTCACCGCCGGCCCGCGGCCTGTTCTCCGGCGCGATCATCCAGAGCGGCGGTTGCCCCAGCCTCACGGCCCAGCAGGCCGTCGCGCGAGGGAAGAAGTACGAGACGGCGGCCGGCTGTGCGAACGCCGCGGACAGCGCGTCCTGCCTGCGGTCCAAGTCGGCCGATCAACTGCTGGCCTCTGGACGGGAGTTCGCCGGAGGCGTACTGAGCGGACCGCTACCCGTGTCCGGCGGCCCCGAACTGCCCATTCCGCCGAGCGAGGCCGTCCGCACGGGCAAGGCCGCGAACGTCCCCCTGCTCATCGGTCACACGCGCGACGAAGTGCGTTCCTGGGCGCTGCCGTTCGCGAAGGCGACGAAGGAGCAGTACGAGAAGGCGGTCCGCATCGAGTTCGGTGACCAGGCCGACGCCGTCCTCGCCCACTACCCGTTCAGCGCCTACGGCGACTCGTACACTGGGACGTACGCCTTCGCTGATCTGTGGGGCGACAGCAGCTCGTTCTACGGGCTCGGAGGCTGCCAGTACCACGACCTCGCGGGTCAGGCCGCGAGCCGTCAACCGCGCACGTATTTCTACGAGTTCGACGACCCGCACCCGCCCGTCAAGGGCGGTCTGCCGGCCGGCTTCGACCCGGGTGCCTCGCACGGCGCCGAGATGCCGTACCTGATGCCCGAGGCGGCCTCGAAGCAGCTGTCACCCGGGCAGCAGCAGCTGTCCGACGAGATGGTGCGCTACTGGGGCTCGTTCGTGAAGCACGGGAACCCCGCGACTCCGGGACAGGCCGCCTGGCCGTCGTACCGGGCCGGGAAGTACATGTCGCTGCTGCCCGGTGGTGAGAGCAAGGCCCTCACGTCCGGGGCGTACGCGACCCAGCACCAGTGCTCCTTCTGGAACTCCATCGACTACGACTGGCTCCCGGTCGATCCGGGTCAACTCGCGGCGCAGGCAGGCGTTTCGCAGTCCTGACCCCGCATACGCAACGGGCCCCCTCCGATCGGAGGGGGCCCGTTCCCGTACGTCAGGTCCTACTTCCCGGAGCCCTCCAGGTCGAGCACGATCTTCCCGACCGCCGCACCCGTGCGCAGTCGCTCCACCGCCTCGCCGAGCGCGTCGATCCCGTACCGCTCGTACGGCAGCGACAGCGCGCCCGACGACAGGTCCGGCAGCAGTCGCAGGACCTCGGGGGCGACCTCCTCGCCGCGCGAGATCATGTTCACGGGCAGCAGGGAGACGTCCGCGAGGAAGAAGTCCGCGAGGTCCAGGGTGAGTTCGCGGCCGGCCGTGTAGCCGAGGAGCGCCGCCCGGCCGCGTCCGCGGACCAGGGTGAGGGCGTTCCGCAGGATCTCGCCGCCCACCGTGTCGATCAGCACGTCGACCTTGCCGCCGATCGTCTCCTCGGAGAGGTCCGAGGCGAGCAGTGCCTTGGCCACCCCGGGCACGTGCGGGAGCTTCGCCGGACGGCCGACCGCACCGATCACCTCGGCGCCGGCGCGCGCAGCGAGCTGCACGGCCATGGCACCGACCGCACCGGACGCACCGGTGACCAGCACCCGCTCCCCCGGCCGCACCTGCGCGATGGCGTGGACGGTCGCCCAGGCGGTGCCGACCGGCGAGAAGTAGATGCAGGCGAGGGCGGGGTCGGTGCCCTCGGGCATGGGCTCCAGGGCGGCGTCCGGCACGAGCGCGTGCTCCGTCCAGGCACCGTCGCGGCTCAGGCCGAGCCCTTCCCCTCGAAGCCGGACCAGCGCGCCCTCGGGGTGCGTGTCCGAGGCGACGACGTGGCCGCTGCCCTGGGTACCGGGGATGAACGGCAGCTCGGGAAGGATGCCGAACTGTCCGTCGAGGATGTTCATGTCGAGGTGGGCGACGGTGGCCGCCGCCATCCGTACGAGGGTGTGCCCGGGGCGCGGCTCGGGCACGGCCCGCTCCGTGAGGCGCGGCAGGGTGCCGAACTCCTCCAGGAGCAGGGCTCGGGATGTCGTTGCGGTGGTGCTCACGTGCTGTGTTCTCCGTTCGTGTCCCCGTTGGTGTCTCCGTTGGTGACCGCGTCCCGCCCCGTTCCCCCACTCACACCTTAGCTCCGTACTTGTGCAGTACACGGACCGCGATCACGCGCAGCACCCGGTCGTAGACGAGACCCAACACACCAAGGGTGATGATGCCGACGAAGACCCAGTCGATGCGGCCGTAGTTCCGGGACGTCCAGATCAGGGAGCCGAGGCCCACCTGGGAAGCGACGATCTCGGCGGAGACGATCGTAAGGAAGCTGTTGCCCATGGCCAGGCGGGCGCCCGTGAGGATGTACGGGACGGTGGACGGCAGCACGATCCGCTGGAGGATCTGGCGGCGGTTCGCGCCGAGGCTGGCCGCCGCCCGCAGTTTGTTCTCGTTGACGGCCATCACGCCTGCACTGGTGTTGAGGGTGACGATGAAGACGGCCGTGTAGAAGATCAGGACGATCTTCGAGGACTCGCCGATGCCCAGCCACACCACCGCCAGGGTCACGAAGGCGACCGGCGGGATGAAGCGGAAGAATTCGATGTAGGGCTCCAGGAGCTGCCGGACGATCCTGATCTGTCCGATCAGCAGGCCGATCGGGGCGCCCACCAGGACGCCGAGGCCCCAGCCGATCAGGATGCGGCGGCTGGAGGCGATGACCGAGTTGCCGAGCGTGCCGTCGGACGCCAGCTCGCCCGCGGCCGACAGGGTCTGGCTCGGCGAGGCGACCAGCGAGGGGCCGTACTTCATCGCGACGAGCTGCCAGACCCCCAGGCCGACGACGACGGCGAGGACGTACAGGCCGATGGTGCGCAGTCCTTGTCCGCCCGCCCGGCTGGTGCGGCGCGGGCGGGTACGTGTCGGGGCCGCGGCCTCCGTCGTGGTGATCGTCATGCGCCCTTCGCCTCTCCGTCGAGCTGGTCGTCGAGCCCTTGGTCGCGCATGGCCTTGCGGACCTCTTCTCCGATGTCGTCGCGCAGCTTGTGGCGCAGGCGTACGGCGGCGGGGTCGGACTCGTCGCGGGGGCGCGGCAGGTCGACCGTGTACAGGGACTTGATCGAGGCCGCCGGGCCCGCCGTCATCACGGCGATGCGGTCGGCGAGCAGGATCGCCTCGTCGATGTCGTGCGTGACGAAGACGACGGTGCAGCCGGACGCCCGCCAGATGCGGGCCGTCTCCTGTTGCAGCACCTGCCGGGTCTGCGCGTCGAGCGCGCCGAAGGGTTCGTCCATGAGGACGACGCCGGGTTCGTTGGCGAGGACCCGCGCGATCTGGACGCGCTGGCGCATGCCGCCGCTGAGCTGGCCGGGGTAGCGGTCCGCGCAGTGGCGCAGCCCGACCAGGCCGAGGAACTCGTCGGCCACCTTGTCCTGTTCGGCTCGGGAACGGCCGCGCATGCGGGGCCCGAAGGTGACGTTCTGCTTCACCGTCAGCCAGTCGAAGAGGGCCTCGCTGCTCTGGAACACCATGCCCAGTTCGGGGTCCGGGCCGCCGATGGGAGCGCCGTCGGCGGTCAGCGTGCCCTCGCTGACCTGGATGAATCCGGCCATCGCCGACAGCAGCGTGGACTTCCCGCAGCCGCTCGGGCCCAGCAGGCAGAGGAATTCACCGGCCGGGATGTCGAGGTCGATGTTCCGGACGGCCTGGAAGTCGCCGAAGGAGATCCCGGCGCGTTCGGCCCGCAGGGCCGCTCCCGTGGCCGTGGACTTCTCGATCACCTTGGTCATCGGGATTCCTTCGTGTTGTCGGGAAGCCAGCCGTGCTGGACGGCGCCGCGCACGTCGGGGCGGGCCTTGAGCTTGCCGGTGTCGAGGTAGAAGGAGGCCGTGTCGTCGTAGCCCTTCAGGTCCTTCGTGGTGAAGTCGCGGACGCCGAAGTCGATCTCCTTCACCGCGTTCAGGGTCTGGGCGGTGGGGATCTTCGCGGCGTCCTTGGTGGCCTTCGCCGCGGCGTCCGGGTCGCTCTCCGTTTTCTTGGCCGCGTCCGCGAGGGCCGCGGCGACCTTGGCGGCGGTGCCCTTGTGGTCCTTCAGCCAGGGGGAGGTCGACAACAGCCAGTGCTGGTAGCTGAGGCCGTAGTCGCCGGTGGTCTCCAGGATCCGCTCGCCCAGCTCCTTGCCCTTGGCCGGCCAGGGCTCCCACAGGACGTACGCGTCGACGTCGCCCTTCTTGGTGAGGGCCGGGATCTCGGCGGGATCGGAGGTGACGAGGTCGACCGAGCCGGGCTTGATGCCCTTGGACTCGAGGAACCGTGTGGCGGCCAGCTCGGACAGGCCCGGGACCACGGCCATCTTCCGGATCTTGTCGGGCGATTTCACGTGGGGGCCCAGGACGACCTTGAGGTACCGCCCCGAGTTCTCGTACACGAGGAGCGATCTCAGGTCCGGGTTCTGGCCGAGCAGGCCGATGGTGGTGGCGTCGGAGTTCCCGGCCATCTGGACCTGTCCGGCGGAGAGGGCGTCGACACCTTCCCCGCCCTTGGCGAACTGGACGAGGTCGACGTTCACTCCGTGCTTGGCCCACAGCCCCTCGGCGTCGGCCACGAAGAACGGAGCGTACGAGGCGTCGACACCGACCGCGATACGTATCCGGGGGCCGGCCGCCTTGTCGCCGGAGCCCGGCCCGGACCCGGCGTCGGTGGTGCCCGCTCCGCACGCGGTCACCGCCAGCAGTGCGGCGGTGAGGAAAGCGGAGCCGGTGATGCGCTGAATCGGGCGGGACGCTGTCTGCATGGTCACCTCGGGGTGGACGCTTTTCGGCAGGTCATCGGGGTGCTGGCTCGCGAGTTGGCGCACGTTACTGTGCGGCGGCGGGCCGGGGCATGTGTGGCGGTCCGCTCAGCGGGACGGCCGGGGAATGGTGCGTCGGCCCAGGTCACCGGGCGTACCGGTCGTACCAGCCGCGCAGCAGCACCGAGTTGAGGTCGGGTGCGCTCTTGATGAGGTTCTGCTCGCGCAGGAAGTCCACGATCCGGCGCGAGGAGGTGACATCGGCCGAGGTCAGGGCACGGGACTTGAAGGAGATCTCGCCGATGGCCTTCTCCGTTGCGACGACCGGCAGTTGGGCCTGCTCGTGGGCCCCGAGTGCGCCCTCGTGCGGGTCCTTCGTCACGATCCGGTCGGCCTCCGCGACCACCTTGAACACCTTCCCGGCGAGGTCCCGGTTCCCCTTCAGCCACTTCTCGTCCGCGAGCAGCCACTGCACGTAGGTGACACCGAAGTCGCCGATGGTGCCTGCGAGATGGCCGCCCGCCGCGACACCCTTGCTCACCCAGGGGTCGAAGAGGATGTAGCCGTCGATGTCACCGCGCTCCAGCATGGTGGGGATCTCCTGCGGCGCGCTCTGCTGGATCTTCACCGAGTCAGGGTCGATGTCGTGGTGGCGCAGGTACTCGTGGGTGGCGTACAGGCCGATGCCCTGGATCGAGGCCATCGTCCTGATCTCGCGCGGCGAGGTGATGCCCTTGCGCAGCACCACCTTGAGGTAGCGGCCCGAGGACTGGAAGGCGCCCAGGGCGCGCAGTCGCGGGTTGCTCACCATCTGCGGGAGCGCGGTGGAGTCGGCGTTGGCAGAGATCTGCGCGGTGCCGGCCGTGACCGCCTGCGCGGCGGCGGGGCCGCCCTCCACCTTCACCAGCTTCACGTCGAGGCCGGCCTTCTCGAACATGCCGCGCTGCGCGGCGAGATACAGCGGGGCGTACGAGGCGTCGACGCCGAGCGCGATGCGTACGGTCGGGCTGCCGCCGCCCGCGGTTCCCGCCGAATCGGTGGTGCCCGCGCCGCAGGCGGTCGCGAGGAGGAGTGCGAGCAGGGTGAGGAGGGCGGCCGCCGGGCGCCCTACAGTGCGGTGGTTCCGGGACATCGGATACGACCTCCGGGGTCGAAGTGCTGTCGAGGTGGCGGCACGCTGGCAGCCCGCAGGGCCCGCGAGAAGCGCGGTGTCTCGCCTGGCGGACCGACCCGATTGAGGCCGCTCCGGGCCGTTCGTACGCTCCACCGATCTTCAGGGTCGAACGGCAAGGAGCACATATGACCCGCAAGAGCACGACCGAGGACCCGTCCGCGACGCGACGCGTGGTCATCGCGTCCGTCGCCGGCAACATGATGGAGTGGTACGACTTCTTCCTCTACACCACCGCCGCCGCACTGGTCCTCGGCCAGGTCTTCTTCCCCTCCGGCGGGCATCCGCTGCTCGGCACCATCGCGGCCCTGGCGGGGCACGCGGTGGGGTTCGCCGCCCGGCCCGTCGGGGGCCTGATCTTCGGGCACATCGGTGACCGGCGCGGGCGCAAGGCCGCCCTCATGGGGACGCTCTCGCTGATGGGCGCCGCCACCTTCTGCATGGGGCTGCTGCCCGCGTACTCCACGGCCGGTCTGCTCTCCCCGGTGCTCCTCGTGCTGCTCCGGCTGCTCCAGGGCATGGCGGCCGGCGGCGAGTGGGGCGGCGGCGTGCTCATCATCACCGAGAACGTGCCCGCCGAACGCCGTGGATTCCTCGCCTCGTTCAGCTCCTGCGGCATGGGCCTGGGCTTCGTCCTGTCGGCGCTGGCACTGTGGATCGCGGAGCAGGTGTCGGGGGACGGCTTCCTCGCCTGGGGCTGGCGGCTCCCGTTCCTGGCCAGCGCGGTCATCTTCGTGGTCGGCATCTACATCCGCCGCAACCTCGGCGAGACGGACAGCTTCGAGGCAGACACCACGGACGCGAAGAGCACACCTCATTCGCCGCTGCGCGAGGTGCTGCGGCGCCACCCGCGCCAGGTGCTGTTCGCGATGGCACTGCGCTTCGCCGACAGCGGCGCCAGCTACATCTTCATGTCCTTCTCCCTCGTGTACGGGGCACACGTGGGGATCTCGTCGACCGTCCTGCTCTGGGCCGGGATCGTCGGGATGCTGGTGGACTCGGCGATGATGGTCGTCTTCGGCCGGCTCTCCGACAAGGTGGGCAGGCGGCCCGTCTATCTGGCCGGGGCCACCGGCATGCTGCTGTGGGCGGCACCCTTCTTCCTACTCATGGACACGGGCCAACCGGCCGCGGTGTGGGCGGCGTTCATCGTCGGGCACATCGCCATCGCCGCGATGATCGGGGTGCAGCCCTCGTACTTCTCCGAGCTGTTCAGCACCAGCACCCGCTACTCGGGGATGGCCCTCGGTCACGAGCTGTCGTCGGCGATCGCAGGCGGTCTGTCGCCGGTGGTGGCCACGGCGCTGCTGGCCGCCACGGGACACTTCCTGCCGGTGGCACTTCTCACCATGGGGATGGCCGTCGTCACGTTGGTGGCACTGGTCTTCTTCGCGCACGTGCCCAAGGCACAAGGGGACACGGAGTCCGACGGGCGGGGCACCGACCGGGCCGAGGAGGACGTCGACACACCTGTTGCCTGATGTTTACACCCCGTTCCCTCTATGCAACATGGCGTTGTTGCACTTCAAATGGCTTGTACCGCCATGTGAGGACGTAAGGGGTCTGCTGATGGGGTCGTACGCCGAAGAGGATGTCCTGCTGCGCAATTCCGTACTGGGCAAGGCGCAGCTGCTGCTCGCCGCGTTCGAGTCGGGGGCGGACCGGCTGCGGCTGAGCGAGCTCAGCCGTCGGTCCGGTGTGCCCAAGGCGTCGGCGTACCGCCTCGCCCGGGAGCTGGTGCAGTGGGGGCTCCTCGACCGGCACGGCGAGACGTACGAGCTCGGCATCAGGCTCTTCCACCTGGGGCAGCGGGTGCCCGCCTCCTCGGTGCTGCGCTCCGTCGCGCGCCCGCTGATGGCGGACCTGTTCACACGGAGTCACGCCGCCGTGCACCTCGCGGTCCTCGACGGGAGCCATGTCCTGTTCCTGGAGAAGATCGCGGGTGAGGCCAATGTGCTCACCCACTCGCAGGTCGGCGGCCGACTGCCCGCCTCGTGCACCGCGACCGGTCACCTGCTGCTCGCCCTGGCGCCCGACGGGCCCGAACTGGTGGCGGCCCTCGCCCTCGGCGGTCTTCCCGTGATGACACCTCGCACCGTGGCGGACCCCGAGGTGCTGATGCGGCGCCTGTCCACGGTGTCCCGTCAGGGGTACGCCCTGGAGGTCGAGGGGGTCAGGCCCGGGTACGCCAGCCTCGCGGTGCCGGTGGCCGTGCCTGGGTCGGCGCACGCGGCGCTCTCGATCACGGCGCCGGTCGCGCAGGTGTCGGTGGACCGGCACCTCGCGACGCTGCGGGCCACGGCCGAGAGCATCGAACGCGGTGTGGCGCGGAAGACGTCGTACGACATGGATCGACCGGCGGTCGTACCGAGGCCGGCCGGCGTGCGTCCCGCCCGCGCCGCCGCGAGCTGAGCACTCGCCGCGGGACCCCGGTCCGGTCAGCAGAACACCCCGGTGGCCCGCCTCCCCGCCCCCGGTGATCGTGAAGTTCCGCAAAGGCTGCGGACACGTATGGGGAGGAGCCGTGGTGCGAACAGACACGGACCCGACAGCGCTGCGCGTGCTCGACCTGACCGATGAACTCGCCTTCCAGGGAGCCAGGTTGCTCGTCGGCATCGGCGCCGACGTCGTACGGATCGAGCCGGGCAACGACCTCGACCCGGCGGCCCGTACGCACTGGCACGCGGGCAAGCGCTGGACGCAGGTACGGGACGCGGCGGAGCTCGACGCACTGGCGGCGGACGCCGATGTCGTCCTGGAGAGCGGACCCGTGGCACGGTTGCGCGGCCTGCGCGAGGACGGTTCCTCGCGGTGGCCGCACGCCGTGCATGTGGTGGTGACACCCTTCGGTCTCACCGGGCCGCGCCGCGGCTGGGTCGGCGACGATCTGGTGCTGGCGTCGGCGGGCGGCATGACATGGCTCGGCGGGCGCCCCGACGGACAGCCCAAGCCGCCACCGCGCGAGCAGGCGCTACAGACCGCCGGAGCCCATGCGGCGATCGGGGCGCTGCTCGCCGTCGTGTCGGGAACCCCGCAACTCGTCGATGTCTCGGCGCAGGAGGCCGTCGCCGCCACGCTGGAGACCGCCGCCCTCGCGTGGATCCACGCCGGACGTTTCCCCGTACGCAACGGAGGGGTGTACGAGCACGTCGCGCACCGGATCTTCAAGGCGGCGGACGGTTATGTGGCCGGGGGCTACTCGGGCAGTAACCGGATGTGGACGGACCTGCTGGCGTGGATGGCGGAGCGGGGCGAGGCCGGTGACCTCGTCGACGAGCGCTGGCAGGACGCCGCGTTCCGGTGGGACCAGCGCGCGCATGTCGACGAGCTGGTGCAGCGGTTCGCGGCTCGGCAACCGGCCGCCGAACTGGCCGCCGAGGCGCGGGAACGCGCCCTGCCGTGGGCGGAGGTGGTCCCGGCCGGGCGGCTGCCGGACCACCCGCAGTTGCGCGCCCGCGAGTCGCTGGTCACGGTCACCGGCGAGGGACTTCCGGACGGCGGCGTCGAGGACGTCGGCTTTCCGTGGGCGGCGCTCCCCCGGCCGGTCGCTCTGCCCGCGCTCCACGAGGTGGGCGATCCGCTGTGGCGCCGTGACACGAACACCCAGGTACCTGACGGCGGCGGACGGCCCAAGTCCCGTGCCATGGAAGGGATTCGGGTCCTCGATCTGACCTGGGTGCTGGCCGGTCCATACGTGACCAAGCAGTTCGGGGAGCACGGCGCGGACATCGTCAAGGTCGAGTCGCGGCACCGCCAGGACCCCACGCGTTTCGCACCCTCGATGCACCTGCGGCCCGGCTCCGACCCGGACGACAGCGGCTACTTCCTCAACTTCAACCGCAACAAGCGCAGCGTCGCCCTGAACCTGCGGACCGACGAAGGCCGGCGCCTGCTGCGCGAGATGGTGCCGCACTGCGATGTCGTCGTGGAGAACTTCAGCCCGGGAGTTCTCGCGCGCTGGGGCATGGACTACGCGTCGCTGCGCGAGCTGAATCCGGACGTGATCCTCGTGTCGATGGCGGGCGTCGGACAGACCGGGCCCTGGCGCAACGCCGTGACGTTCGCCGACACACTCGCCGCGATGTCCGGCCTGTCCAGCGAGACACGTGACCCGGACGGCCCGCCGCAGGGACTCACCTTCGGCCTCGGCGACATGATCGCGGCCAACTCCGCGGTGCTCGCCACGCTCGACCTCCTGGCACGTGGGCAGGGCGGACACGTCGACCTGTCCCAACTCGAGGCGATGGCCGCGACGATGGGCCCGGCCGCCCTGGAACCCGTACTGGGCGACAGCGCGCCGGATCCACGGACCGCCGACTTCCCGAACCGGTCGCCGCGTGCCGTGCCGCACGGCGTGTATCCGGCGGCCGGCGACGACCGGTGGGTGGCGGTGTCGGTGACCGACGAAGCGCAGTGGCAGGCTCTGACTCGGACCGTCGAACTTCCCTGCACCGACGGCGACTTGACCGCCCGCAGGCGGAGCGAGGACGAGATCGACGACGCTCTCGCCACCTGGACCCGCCAGCATGACGCGCACAAGCTGGCCGAGCTGCTCCAGGCCGAGGGCGTCGCGGCGGCGGTCGTGGCGACCGGGCAGGACCTCGTCGAGGCCGACGAGCAGCTCGCCGCGCGCGGCTTCTACCCCGTACTCGACCATCCTCTGACCGGACCGGTCCCGCACGAGGGAATCGTGCCCCGGCTGGCCGCGACACCCGGCGAACTCACCCGGCCCGCGCCTCTCCTCGGCCAGCACACCCACGAGGTACTGCGAGAGCTGTTGCACCTGACCGACGAACAACTGGCGGCGCTGACCGCCGAGGGAGTGACCGAGTGAGCGAGGCGAGGATGACCGAGGTAGGGCACTCCGTACTCCACGTGACACGCGACGGCGCCGTCGCCACGATCCGCGTCGACCGGCCCAAGGCGAACGCCGTGAACCCGGCGATGATCGAGGAGTTCCTCACGGCCCTGGAGCCCCTCGCCGCCGACCCGGAGGTGCGCTGCATCGTCATCACCGGCACGGGACGGTTCTTCATCGCCGGCGCCGACATCGCCGTCATGCGGGACCTGTCGGCGGACAACCAGGCGAAGATGCGCCGTTGGATCGACGTGCAGCGGCTGATCGAGCAGGCGCCCAAGCCGGTCGTCGCGGCGATGAACGGCCACGCGCTGGGCGGCGGCGCCGAGTTGTCGCTCGCCTGCGACCTGCGGATCCTGTCGGCCGGGGCTACGTTCGGCTTCCCGGAGATGCGGCTCGGCCTCTTCCCGGGGGCCGGTGGCAGCCAGCGGCTTCCGCGGCTCGTCGGCCCCCACCTGGCGAAGCGGCTGATGATCGAGGCGGAAGGGCTGACGCCTGAGCGGGCCCTGGAGCTCGGTCTTGTCGATGTCGTGGTGGAGCAAGCCGAGTTCGACGCGGTGGTCGCCGAGCGGGCCCGCCGCCTCGCCGCGCAGCCCACGGCCGCCATCGCCCTGCTCAAGCGCGTCGTCGACGAGGGACACGGACTGCCCGTCGAGGAGGCCTTGCAGCACGAGGAGAAGGGCGTCGCCGACCTGACCGGGACCGCCGACGCTGCGGAGGGGCTGCAAGCGTTCCTCGAGAAGCGGGACCCGGTGTTCATGGGCCGGTGACGAACACACCGATGCGGGCGGTCCGTTCACCGGACTGCCCGCATCGGTGTGTCACGGTCCGTTCCGCATCCTCGGCTGATGACCTCCACGCAACACACCAAGGACGCACCACAGGACGGGCCCGTGCTCGTCACCGGCGGAACCAGCGGGATCGGCCTCGCGGTCGCCGAGGCGGTGGCCCGTACCGGGCGGCCCGTAGTAGTCACGGGCCGCTCCGCGGAACGCTGCCGAGCGGCGGCCGACCAACTCCAATGCGCCTCTGGCACTGGGCAGTTGGCGCTCCAGGCAGACACCACGAACGCCGACGACCTCGCCGACGCCGTACGCCAGGCAGAGGATCAATGGAGCCCGGTCACCGGCCTCGTGACCGCCGCCGGCCGCCTTGCCCGCGGGTCGATCCTCGAACTCTCACCTGACGACTTCCTCGCCGCCCTCGACACCAACGTCGTCGGCACCTGGCTGGCGATCCGCGCCGTCCTGCCCGGCATGCTCGACGCGGGCTTCGGGCGCGTCGTCACCATCGGTTCCGTGCTCGGCTCGACGGGCGCCCCCGAACGGTCCGGGTACGCCGCCACCAAGGGCGCCGTCGCCGCGCTCACCAGGTCGACGGCCCTGGAACTCGCCGGCAGTGGCGTGACCGTGAACTGCGTCGCCCCCGGCCCCGTCCGCACCCCCATGAACGAGGACGACGCCCAGACCGACGCCGCCGCCCAGGCCGCCTTCACCGCCAAGGTGCCGCTCGGCCGCTGGGGCCGGCCCGAGGAGGTCGCGCACGCGGTACTGCCACTGCTGGCGGCCGGCTCGTCCTTCACCACCGGCGCCGTACTGCACGTCGACGGCGGCTACACCGCCCAGTGAATCCCCGGAGGGGCGTGCTCAGACCTGCGCTTGCCCTCCGTCTCAGACCTGCGCCTGGCCTCCGTCGACGAACCAGTCGGCGCCGTTGACGAAGCTGGAGGCGTCCGAGGCCAGGAACGTCGCGACCGAGGCGATCTCGTCCGGGCGGCCGATCCTGCCGAGCGGCACCCCCGAGGCGAGCTGGTGGTCCGGGCCCACCGCGCCGATCAGGCCCGGGGTCTCAGTCGGGCCGGGGCTCAGCGCGTTCACCCGGAACTTCCGTTCCTGCGCGCTGAGCGCCCAGCTGCGCACCAAGTTGCGCACCGCCGCCTTCGACGCGCCGTAGACCTCCAGACCCGTCTCGGGGCGGACGGTGCTGCTCGATCCCGTCACCACGATCGAGGCACCGTCCGACAGCAGGGGCAGCGCCTTCTGCACGGTGAAGATCGTGCCCTTCACGTTCGCGCCGAAGGTGGCGTCGATGGCCTCCTCCGTGATCTCACCGAGGCGCTCGGGGACGGCGCCGCCGGCGTTGGCGACCAGCACGTCGATACGGCCCGCCTCCTTGCGCACGACCGAGTAGAGCTCATCGAGGTCCGCCTGTATCGAGACGTCGGTCCGCACACCGGTGGCCGCGGGGCCGATCTCGGCGACGGCCGCGTCGAGCGGCTCCTGACGGCGGCCGGCCAGGAACACGCGGGCCCCCTCCGCAGCGAACCGCTTGGCGATGGCAAGCCCGATGCCGCTGTTGGCTCCGGTGACCACGGCCACCTTGCCTGCGAGTACTTCAGTCATCACACACCCACCCATCAGTTCTTGACTGGTTCGTCCAGAACGCTAGCCGTTATGGACGACCCGGTCAAGAATGGCTAGGCTGTGCCCATGGCACGACCGAGGAAGTTCGACGAGCAGCAGGTACTGGACACCGCCCGGGAGCGGTTCTGGTCGGGTGGGTACGCCGCCACGCGCATGGAGGACATCGCCGAGGCGACGGGGCTCGGCAAGGGCAGCCTGTACGGAGCGTTCGGCGGAAAGCAGGAACTGTTCCACCGCGTGTTCGACGACTACTGCGGCTCCGCCGTCGAGTCCGCGAGCCGGCAGCTGAGCGGCGACGACGCGGACGCCTACGCGCGACTGTCCGCCCACGTGTACGCGGTGGCGGCGTCGACCGCCGCCGACACGGCCCACCGCGGCTGCCTGTTGGCCAAGGGAGCCGCCGAACTCGCCGAGCACGACCGGACGGTGGCCGAGCGGGCGCGCGCGACCATCGAGGCGCTGCGGGCACTGCTCCAGGACGACATCGCCGCCTGCCAGCGCCATGGTGACATCGCCGCGGACGCGGATCCGGGAGAGCTGGCCGCGCTCGTGCTCACCGTACTGCGCGGTATCGAAGCACTGGGCAAGGCCGGAGCGAGCGAGGAGACGCTGACCGGTGTGGCCCGGACGGCCCTCGCCGTACTGCCCCGACCCGCCCGCTGATACTGCCGGGCACTCGTCCTTACGTACCCGTGCGTCACCCAGTGGGAGGGGTTCGCTGAGCGGACCGTGACGCTGGGCCAACGCCCGGCGCGGTGATGGGCTCGACTCCGTACCCCCGCATTCGTACGGAAGGACTCGCATGTCACCAGCACCGGAGAGCCATTACGCGGACGGCGCGGGCATTCGCTACCACTACCACGACCTGGGCTCCGGGCCCGACACCGTGTTCCTGCACGGCGGCGGCCCCGGCTGCACCGCGTGGAGCGACTTCGGGCCCGTGGCGCCCCTGTTCGCGGCCGACCGGCGCTGTCTGCTCGTCGACATCCACCAGTACGGCAAATCGGAGAAGTCCCGTATCGAGGGCCCGATGTGGGACCACCACGCGGCGAAGACGATCAGCCTCCTCGACACACTCGGCATCGACCGGGCGGACTTCGTGTGCAACTCGTGGGGCGGCACCATCGCGCTCAACCTCGCCGCCAAGTACCCGGAGCGCGTACGGTCGTTGGTCATCACCGGCAGCATGCCCGTGTTCTACGGGCCGCTCGCCCCGCTCCCCGAGAACGGTCACCGGGGCCGCACGGCCCGCGACGTCTACTACGGCGGCGAGGGCCCGACCCGCGAGAAGATGCGGCAGCTCATCACGAAGCTGGAGTGGTACGACGGCGCGAAGCTCCCCGAGGAGACGCTGACGCTGCGCCACGAGCAGAGCCTCGACCAGGAAGAGCGCGCACTCGCCGCCATGTCGGACTCGCCGCGCGGCGACTGGCAGGACCTCACCGAGGAGCTGGGCCAGGTGCAGGCCCCGGCGCTGTTCATGTGGGGCATGCAGGACGCGTTCCTCACCCCGGACTACCCGCTGATGCTGGCCCGCATGGTGCCGAACGGGAACCTCCACGTGATGGACCACGCCTCCCACCACCTCCAGGAGGAGCGGCCCGAGGCGTACCACTCGGTGGTCAGCGGCTTCCTCGACTCCCTCAACTGATCCACCCTCAACTTCCTTACGGAGTACCGCACATGTCCATCTGGACCGAGATCAGCCCCACCCCCTTCCGCGTCGAGTACGTCGATGCCGCCGGAGTCCCCACCCGCACCCTGCGCGCCGGTGACCCGAACGCACAGGCCGTCATCTTCCTGCACGGCACCAGCGGTCACCTGGAGGCCTTCGCGCGGAACATCACCGCGCACGCCGCCTACGACCTGCACGCCATCGACATGCTCGGCCACGGCTACACCGGCAAGCCCGACAAGCCGTACGAGATCGCCGACTACGTGACCCACCTGATCGACTACCTGGACGCCGTCGGCGTCGACAGCGTCCACATCGTCGGCGAGTCCCTCGGCGGCTGGGTCGGCGCCCGCGCCGCCATCGAGCACCCCGAGCGGGTGCGCAGCCTCCAACTCCTGTGCTCCGGCGGCACGGTGGCCAACCCGGAGGTCATGGACCGCATTCGGACCAGTACCAAGAAGGCCGTCAGCTCCGACGACATCGACCTCACCCGGAAGCGGATGCGGCTGCTCATGGCCGACGACGCCTCCGCCACGGAGGAACTGGTCGAGGTGCGGCACGCGATTTATCACACGCCGGAGTTCGTCGCGGGTGTCGACAACCTCCTCTCCCTCCAGGACATGGAGCGCCGCAAGCGCAACCTGCTGACCCCCGAGCAGCAGGCGCAGATCACCCAGCCGACGCTGGTGGTGTGGGGCCGCAAGAACCCGTTCGGCGACGTGCCCGAGGCGAAGGCGCTGCACGAGGGCATCCCCGGTTCGCGGCTTGAACTGTTCGAGGACTGCGGGCACTGGCCGCAGCACGAGCAGGCCGAGCTCTACAACTCCCTCAGCCTCGAGTTCATCGGCAAGGCGGCCGGCTGATGCGGGCTGTACGGTTCCATGAATGGGGCGCCGCGCCGGTCCTCGACGAGGTGCCCGAGCCGCGCCGCGCGCCGGGAGAGGTCCTCGTCGAGGTGACGGCGGGCGGTGTCTCGCACCTCGACGCGACGGTCGCCTCCGGCAATTTCGAGCTGAAGCCGTCCCCGCCGTACATCGGCGGGGTCGAGGGCGCGGGCACGGTTCTGGAGGCCGACACCGACTCCGACCTCACGCCCGGCGATCAGGTCGTACTGCGCGGCGGCGGCCTCGGTCTGCTCCGGGACGGTACGTGGACGGAACGGGTCAGCATCAAGCGCAAGGCGGTCACGCCGCTGGCGGCACCGCTCGACCCGGGGGTGGCGGCGAGCTTCTTCGTCCCCGCGACGACGGCGTACGTGGCGCTGCACGACGTCGGCCGGATCGAGAAGGGTGAGGACGTCGTCGTGGTCGGCGCCGCGGGCGCGGTCGGCGCGATGGTGGCGCAGCAGGCGCTGGCCGCGGGCGCGACGGTAACCGGTGTGGTCGGCCGCGAGGACCAGCTGGCCGACGTACCGAAAGGCGTGGCGGCCGTGACGCTGGACGACGCGGAAGCGCTCGCCAAGGACCGCTCGGCCTCCCTGCTCGTCGACACACTCGGCGGAGCGGGCCTGGTGGGCCGCAGCCGGTGGGTACGGCAGGGCGGACGCGCGGTGGTCATCGGCTACGTGGCCGGGCCGCACGTCGAACTCGACCTGCCGAGCTGGCTCCTCGACGAGGTCGCCCTCCTCCCGGTCAACATGATCCGCCAGGAACGCCGAGCACGCGAGGTCTCCGCCGACCTGGTCCGGCGCCTGTCGGAGGGTGAACTGACCCTGGCGGTCGAGCAGTTCGGCTTGGCGGAGGCCCCGGCGGCGCTGGACGCGCTGCGGGGCGGGCGGGTCCGCGGCAGGGCGGTACTGCTGCCTGGCTGACGCCCGCCTCGGGCGGGCACGAGTGCCCGCCCGACGGCTCGGGGCGGGGCGCTTTGGGGCGGATGCGAACTACGGACGCCGTTCGCACCACGCAGGGAGCCCCGCGTCCCTGAAGGCAGCGGCGCAGCCGCATGCCTTCAGGGACGCGGGGCTGTGTCAATATGCGGCTCCGCCGCGTGGGCGCGCCCAGCCACGTACGACGTGCACCCGGCGGTGACATCCCCCCGGCTCCCTAGCCCAGCCGATCCCACGTCACCCCCGTGACCCCCCGCTCCCGCAACACCGACTTCCGAACCTTCCCCGTCTCCGTAAGCGGCAACACCCCCACCACGTCGACGTACCGCGGCACCGCGAACCCGGGCAACTCCCCCGCACAGTGCCGCGCGACCTCCGCCGGGTCGAGCGAGCGCCCGGCGCCCGGCACCACCGCCACCATCACCTCGTCCTCGGCGAGATCGGACGGAACCGGAAACGCGGCGGCCTCCGCGATGTCCGGATGAGCGCACAACGCCGTCTCCACCTCGTACGAGGAGATGTTCTCGCCGCGCCGCCGGATGCAGTCCTTGACGCGGTCGACGAAACGGAACCACCCATCGGGCTCACGCACCACCCGATCCCCGGTCCGCCGCCAGCCACCCGGCTCGAGCACCGCTTCCCCCAAGTACCCCGTGGCGAAGGCATGTTCGCGTTCGGTACGAACAACAAGCTCGCCTGCGGAGCCGTCCGGAACGCAGAACAGATCCACATCCACGACCCGCGCCTCGAACCCCTCCCGCACCGTGCCCATGTACCCGGGCCGACAGTCACCAGGACCCGACCCGATGACCAGGTTGGTCTCGGTGGACCCGAACCCGTCGACGAGCGCCACACCGAACCGTTCGCGGAACACCTCCCACAGCGCACCGGGCGTGCCGGGCCCGAGCCCGCGCCACGCCCGGTGCGCACGGTCGTCGGGCCCCGGCGGCTGGGCGAGCAGCATCGGCACCATGGCCCCCAGCACGTACACGCACGTGGCACCGGTCTCGGCGGCCCGCCGCCAGTGGCGCGAGGCGGAGAACCTGCGGTCCACCACCATCGAGGCGCCCACGGTCATCGCGTGCGCCAGCGCGTTGAGGGCGTTGGTGTGGAACAGCGGGAGGCACGTGTAGAGGGTGTCGTCGGCGGTCAGGCACAGCGAGTCGGCCACGTTCCGCCCCCACCAGACGAACTGGGCGTGCGGGGAACGCACACCGCGAGAGGGCCCCGTGGTGCCGGAGGTGAACATGACGGCCGCCGTGTCACCGGGGCGCGACGGATACGGGTCGAGCGGCCGCTCGACGCCGGGCACGGGCGCCTGCGGCGACCCGGTCACCCACACCTCGCCCGCGTATCCCGCAGCCTCCACACGCTCGGCGAACTCCCCCTCCACGTAAAGACATTGAGGCTTCGCCTCGTCCAGCGCATGCCGGAGCAGCCGCCCGTGCAGCGCCGTGTTCAGCGGGACGACGACTGCCCCGAGCCAGGCGCAGCCGAGGACCAGGTCGATCAGTTCGACGCGGTTGGACAGCAGCGCGGCGACCCGGTCGCCGGGCCGGCAGCCGCGGGCCGCGAGCGCGCCGGCCATGGTGGCCGCGGCCGTACGTGTCTGCGCGTAGGTGCGCCGGGTCCCGTCGACGGTGAGGAAGGTCCGTACTCCGTGGCGTTCGGCCGCCGCGTCGACGAGGCCGGGAATCGTCATGCGGTTCATGGACGGATGCTGTCCGCCCGCTCCCGCCGGCTCAAGGCCCACGGTTCGCTGACCGGTCCACCGTCGGCCGTGGTCCGTTCACCGGAACAGGTTCATAGGCGGGCGCCGCGCCGCGCCGGATGCTCGTGCGGCACACCCACTGAGCAGGAGGCCACGACGAGATGACGTCGAGCGAACGATCCCCCGCCGTCCGGAAGACCGCCGCGAAGGACGACGCCGCGAAGGAGCCCGCCAAGGGCGCGGCCAGGGCGCGCCGCGGCGCCGCCGCCGAGAAGATCGGCCGGCAGGACTGGTCGTCCTGGCCCCACTACGACAAGGCGGCGTCCGGCTTCCGCGGCTACTGGTACCCGGTCACCTGGTCGAGCCACATCACCGACGACCCGAAGCCGTTCACACTCTGCGGCGAGAAGATCACGCTGATCCGCGACAGCGGCAAGGTGTACGCGCTGCACAACCGCTGCCCGCACCGCGGTGTGCCGCTGTCCGAGGGCAACCAGCAGTTCCCCGGCACGGTCAGCTGCCCGTACCACGGCTGGACCTTCGACCTGCCCACGGGCAAGCTGTCCGCGGTCATCACCGACGGCCCCGGCTGCCGTCTCACGGGCAAGCTCGGCGTGCGGACGTACGCGGTCGAGGAGCGGCTCGGCATGGTCTGGGCCTTTATCCCGGTCGCCGACGAGGAGCCGCACCCGATCGACGAGCAACTCCCCGAGGAGTTGGTGTCGAACGCCTTCGTGATGGGTGGCCGCATCGAGCCGCGCGGCGGCAACTGGCGCTTCGCGTGCGAGAACGGCTTCGACGAGGGCCACGCCAAGTACCTTCACCGCACGGCCCTTTGGCGGCTTTTCAAGCCGATGCCGACCTGGAACATCACCCGGATCGTGCCGCAGGGCCGCTGGATCTACCGCGTACAGGACGAGGTCCACTGGGAGGCCGACTTCCCGGGCGTGGGCCGCTGGTCCAACAAGCGGTGGTGGAAGAAGCAGCCGCCCAAGGAGACGTTCAACCTCGGCAACACCGGCAAGTCCGACGCCGTCGACCCCGTCATCGAGGCCCAGGAGTTCCCCGGCTTCGCGTCCCTGTCGATGCCCGGCGTGCTGCGGATCGCGTACCCGAATTTCATCCACTACGAGTTCTACGTCCCGGTAGACGAGGACAACCACCGCTACGTCGGTGTGATGGTCAACTTCACGCAGGGCTGGGAGACGCTCCGCTTCTACGCGAAGTACCTCGGCGCCATCCGCTGGCTGTTCCACGGCGAGTTCTCCGGCCAGGACGCCTGGATGGTCGACGTGACCGACGCACCCCCGGAGAAGCTCTACCGCCCCGATGTGTCCCTGACCTCGTGGCGCAACCTCAGCGAGGACGAGTACGGCAAGAAGTTCGCCGCCGCCGGTGTCACCGAAACCGCCACGCCCGATGAGGAGGCCTGATCATGGCCCGCACCCTGTTCAAGATTCTGCTCGGTGTCGCCGTCGCGGTGGCACTCCCCCGCGCGAAGAAGCGGTTCGCGCAGACCACGATGACCCAGGTCCACCGGGTCAACCAGTGAACGCCCCCAACCCGGACGGGCTGACCGGCCTCGACACCCGGCGTCAGGGCTGGGTGGCGGAGGCATGGAAGCACATCACCGAGGAGCGGCTGCGCGAGCTCATCGTGGGCCTGGTCGGTGTCCCCAGCCCGACGGGTGACGAGCGGCCGCTCGCCGAACACATCGCGGGGACGCTGGAATCGGTCGGCCTGCGCTCGACGTGTCAGCCGCTCGACGCGCGGCAGGCCAACGCCTGGGCCCGCCTCGAGGGCGACGGCACCGGCCCCGACCTGATGCTGTACGCGCCCATCGACACCTTCACCGTGGGTGACGATAGCGAGGACGTGCCGTGGATCGGGCCGAAGCTGCGCGAGGACATGCGCCCAGAGGCCACCGTCTACGACGACCTGGTGACAGGGCTCGGCGCCTCCAACCCGAAGGGCCACGCGGCCTGCGTGATGATGGCCGCAGAGGCGATCGCGCTGGCCGGTGTGCCGCTGACCGGGGACCTGGTGGCCGCATTCGGCGCGGGCGGCATGCCCACCAACGCCCGACCCGGCAGCGACCGGTTCAACACCGGTCAGGGCGCGGGCTGTTCGTTCCTCCTGGAGCAAGGCGTGTGGACGGACTACGCGGTCATCGCCAAGCCGGGGTGGACGGTCTCGTGGGACGAGGTCGGCCTGGTGTGGTTCGAGGTGACGGTCCACGGCACCCACACCTACGTGGGTTCCCGCCACCGACTCCCGTACGACAACGCGATCAGCCGCGCCGGCGACGTCGTACGGCACCTGGAGGAGTGGTTCACCGAGTACGCGAAGCGGCACACCGGTGGCACCGTCGCACCGCAGGGCGTCGTCTCGTCGGTGCGCGGCGGCTGGCCGCGCCTGGCCGCGGCGACACCCGCGGCCTGCACCCTCCGCGTCGACCTGCGGATCGCACCGGAGACGACACCGATGCAGGCGAAGCGTGAATTCACCGCAACCATCGAGGAGTTGAAGCAGTCGATGCCGGGCCTCGACGCCACGGTCGAGATGATCCTGGCGATCCCCGGGACGTCCACGAGCCGGGAGAGCTGGGTGTTCCGCAGCGCGGTCGCCGGGTGGGAGGCGCTTGAGGGGCTCCCGCACGAGATCGTGACCGGGAACAGTGGTGCCACCGACGCGAACATCCTGCGCGGGCGCGGCATCCCCACGGTCCGCGTCGGGATGCCGAAGGTGTCCGAGGCACCCTTCGACATCGACTTCACGCGCGGCATGAACACCGTCTCCGTACAGGAGATGCAGAGACTGACCCGCCATCTGATCCGCACGGCGGTCGACACCGTCACCCGTTCCCGCGAGGAATGCGACTCCCCCACGGCACTGGCCCCCATGGCACCGGAAGGAGCAACGGCATGAGCGAGATCGTGCTCGGCGTGGGTGCCTCCCACAGCACGCTGATGAACACGCACTGGGAGGAGACCGTCCACAAGGACCGGGCCGAACGGTTCCGCGACGCGCTCGGCGCGGCCCGCGACGAACTGGCCAGGACCCGGCCCGACACCGTCGTCCTGATCGGCTCGAACCACTTCCGCGGGTTCTGGCTCGACCTGATCCCGCCGTTCACGCTCGGCGTCGGGGAGTGCCTCGCGAGCGGCGAGTCCGGGACGCCGAAGGGCCCGCAGCCGGTGGATGTGCCGCTCGCGCAGCACATCGCCGAATCGCTGGTGGAGAGCGGGCGCTTCGACCCCGCGTTCTCCGCCCGCCTCCAGATCGACCACGGGCAGTCCCACGCCATCCAGTACCTGCTCGACGGGCTCGACGTGGAGATCGTGCCGCTGGTGGTGAACGTGTTCGCGCATCCGCTGCCCACGCTGGAGCGGTGTGAGGAGTTGGGGCACGCCATCCGCGAGGCCGTGCTCGCCTTCCCCGGCGAGCGGCGGGTCGCGGTGGTCGGCTCGGGCGGGCTCTCGCACCGGCTGCCGTGGCCGGACTGGCGCGAACCGCACGGCGACGACGAGGAGTTCATGGTCGGCGCGTGGCTCGACGGCCGCAACAACTGGCAGGACTACGACGCCCGGCGCCGCGAGATCATCCGGGCCGCGGAGGCCTCCCTCACGCCGGAGTTCGACAACGAGTTCCTCACTCTTCTGGAGCGCGGCGAGGCCCACCGTCTCACCGAGTACACGACCGAGGAGCTGGAGAAGGCGGCGGGCAACGGCGCGCAGGAGCTGCGTACTTGGCTGCTGATGGCGGCCGCCCTTGACCATGCGCCGGCTCGGCGTCTGGCGTACGAGCCGATGCCCGAGTGGCTCACCGGGATGGGTGTCGCGGTCATCGATCCGGCGGCCGTGGACGCGGGGCGGTCGACAGCGGGGCAGTCGGCATGAGCGCGGCGGCCGGAGCACCGCCGGCCGATCGCCGGCCGACCGCGACGCCACCTGCCGAATTCGTCCTCTCGTCCGTACGCTCCGAACGCTCCGAACGCTCCGAACGCTCCGAACGCTCCGACAACGAGCCGGAGCCCGGGGCCGACGCCGCCGGGGGCGACCCCATGAACTCCGTTCTGGGAAAGGTCCGTCCGATCCTGGAGGCCTTCACCTCCGATGACTCCGCCCTCTCCCTGGCCGAGCTGGTGCGCCGGTCGGGGGCGGCGAAGGCCACGGTGCACCGGCTGGCCCAAGAGCTCGTCACCTGGGGGCTGTTGGAGCGTGAGGGGTGCGACTACCGGCTCGGGCTGCGGCTGTTCGAGCTGGGGCAGCGGGTGCACCGGCAGCGCATCCTGCGCGAGGCGGTACAGCCGTACATGGAGGATCTGCTCCTGATCACCCGGGAGACCATCCACTTCGCCATCCACGACAGCCTGGACGTCGTCTACCTGGACAAGATCTTCCCGCACCGCGGGCTGAACGCCGAGTCCCGGATCGCGGGCCGGCTCCCGCTGTACTGCACGGGCACCGGCAAGGCGATCCTCGCGCACTCGCCGCCGTCGCTCTTCGTCGACGTGGTGCGCAGCGGTCTCAAGCCGATCACCCGGCACACGGTGGTGTCACCGGGCCGGCTGCGCGCCCAGCTCGACCGGATCCGGGACGAGGGCATCGCCCTGGAGTCCGAGGAGATCAGGCTCGGTTACGCGAGCCTGGCCGTGCCGGTGTTCGCCGGACGCACCACGCTGGTGGGGGCGCTGTCCATCACGGCGCCCACGTACCGGATGGACGCGTCCGGTCACGCAACTGCCCTGCGCACGGCGGCCCTTGGCATCGGCCGGTCACTGGCCTAGGGACCTGGCGCCGTCACGCACCACAAGCACGAAGGGGCCCGCCGAACGGCGGGCCCCTCGCCGCGTTCCGACCCACCCACCCCACGGGCCACCACCCCACGGACCACCCACCCCAGAGACCGTCCTGCTCACCGGAACGACTCCATAGGGAGAACCGCTCCCTCGTTCCTACGCTCACCACCATGAGTCAACTCACCGACGACACCGACGTCCTGACCACCGACGTCCTGATCATCGGCGCCGGTCCGGCGGGCCTGTACGGCGCGTACTACGCCGGGTTCCGCGGTCTGACCGTCACCGTCATGGACGTACTGCCGCAGCTCGGGGGGCAGATCAGCGCGATGTACCCCGAGAAGCCGATCTTCGACATCGCCGGCTTCCTCTCCGTACGCGGCCGGGACCTGGTGGACGGTCTCGTCGCGCAGGCCGAGCCGTACTGCCCGCGCTATCTCCTCGGCCACCGGGCCGCCGAGCTGACGCACGACGCCGACGGGCTGCCGGTCGTCCGCAGCGACCAGGGGGCGACGGTGCGGGCCAGGGCCGTTGTCATCACGGGCGGCGTGGGGACGTTCACACCTCGCCCGCTGCCCGCCGGGGAGGAGTTCCTCGGGCGGGGCCTGGAGTACTTCGTGCCGGAGCCGTCCGTGCACACGGACCGGGACGTGGTCGTCGTCGGCGGCGGTGACAGCGCCTTCGACTGGGCGGCCCTCCTCGCCCCGATCGCCCGCTCGGTCACCCTCGTGCACCGCACGGCCCGCTTCCGCGCCCACGCGGCGTCCGTCGAGAAGGTCCGCGACCTCGGCGTGGAGATCGTCACCGACAGCGAGGTGAGCCGGCTCATCGGCGCCGACCGGGTCGAGCAGGCCGAGATCCGGCACCGTACGACGAAGGAGACCCGCCTCGTCACGGCCGGCACCGTCGTCGCCGCGCTCGGCTTCCTCGCCGACCTGGGCCCGTTGCAGCACTGGGGACTCGACCTCCAGGCCCGGAAGATCACCGTCGACACCCACATGGCCACCAACCTGCCGCGCGTGTTCGCCGCGGGTGACATCACCGACTACCCCGGCAAGGTCCGCCTGATCTCGGTCGGCTTCGGCGAGGCCGCCACCGCCGTCAACAACGCGGCCACCGTCATCGACCCGGAGGCGGCCCTGTTCCCCGGGCACTCCACCGAGAAGGAGCACTGAACACACCATGGCGTACGTCATCGGCTCGTCCTGCGTCGACATCATGGACCGGTCCTGCATGGAGGAGTGCCCGGTCGACTGCATCTACGAGGGTGAGCGCAAGCTCTACATCAACCCCATGGAGTGCATCGACTGCGGGGCCTGCGAAGTGGCCTGCCCGGAGCAGGCGATCACCGTCGACCGCAAGGCCGACCCCGACTTCCGCGAGGACAACAAGCGCTTCTTCGTGGAGATCCTGCCGGGCCGCGACGCCGCGCTCGGCTCCCCCGGCGGTGCGACACCCCTCGGCCCGGTGGGCGTCGACACGGAGCTGGTGAGCACCCGGTGAGCGCCGCCGACCCACGTATGACGGACACGACGTACGCGAACACGGAGACGGACACGGACACAGTCCCGCTGCGGAAGGGCTATGTCCCCAGCCGCTTCGGCCAGTTGCACTACGTGGAGTCCGGCAGCGGCGAGCCCGTGCTGCTGCTCCATCAGACACCCCGCTCCTGGACGGAGTACCTCGACGTACTCCCCCTGGTCGGTGCCCGGTACCGGGCGATCGCCATGGACACCCTCGGCTACGGGGCGTCCGCCAAGCCCGAGGGGCCGCACACCATCGACCGGTTCGCGGACGCCGTCTGCACGCTCGTCGACCAACTCGCCCTCGAACGACTGAACTTGGTCGGGCACCACACGGGCGGGGTGATCGCGGTCGAGGTGGCCGCGCGCCTGCGGGACCGGGTGGCGAGCCTGCTGCTGTCCGGGACGCCGTTCGTCGACGACGAGAAGCGGCGCGCCTCGGCCGCGGGACACCGGGTCGACCACGTCGACCTGAAACCCGACGGCTCCCACCTGCAAGAGCTGTGGGGCCGGCGCAGCGGCTTCTACCGGCCGGGCGAGGAGGCGTCCCTCACCCGGTACGTCATCGACGCGCTGACCGTCCTCGACCGTGTCGAGGAGGGTCATCGGGCCATCCCCGGCTACGACATGGAGGGGCGTCTGCCCCTCGTCACTGCCCGCACCCTCGCCGTCTGCGCGCCGGACGACCACTACTCGCGTCCCTCCCTCGCGAAGTTCGCCGCCGCGCTCGGCCGCGGGACACGGGTGCTGTCCGGCGGTCATGTGGCGGCGCCGGAGCAGGTTCCGCAGGAGTTCGCCGACACCGTCGTGGACTGGGTCGGCCGCGGCTGACCCAGCAGGACCAGCCGCGGTCGACTCATCAGGACGCGTATACCCGCGTATACCTAGGAACCGCTGTTGAGCGCGTTGAGGACGGCGGTGTACGCGGGCTTCTTGCTGCCGTCGCCGTTGAACAGCAGCGGCGTGTCCGACGCCCGCCAGGAGTCGGTGTCGCGCACACCCCAGACGGTGATGCCGAGGCAGCGCGAGACGGCCAGGCAGTCGTTGGTCACGTTGGCGTAGGTCGAGGCCGGGGCACCCTGGATGTCGAGTTCGGTGATGGCCACGTCGACGCCGAGGGCGGCGAAGTTCTGCAGCGTGGTGCGGAAGTTGCTGTTGTAGGGGCTGCCGCTGTTGAAGTGCGACTGGAAGCCGACGCAGTCGATCGGCACGCCGCGCTGCTTGAAGTCCTTGACCATGGCGTACATGGCCTGGGTCTTGGCCCAGGTCCAGTTCTCGACGTTGTAGTCGTTGTAGCAGAGCTTGGCGGCCGGGTCGGCGGCGCGCGCGGTGCGGAAGGCGGCCTCGATCCAGTCGTTGCCGGTGCGCTGCAGGTTGGAGTCGCGGCGAGCGCCCGAACTGCCGTCGGCGAAGGCCTCGTTGACGACGTCCCACTGGGCGATCTTGCCCTTGTAGTGGCCCATCACGCCCTTGATGTGGTCGTTCATCGCCTGGCGCAGGGTGCTGCCGCTGAGGCTCTGCATCCAGCCGGGCTGCTGGGAGTGCCAGGCCAGCGTGTGCCCGCGCACCTTCTTGCCGTTCTGCACCGCCCAGTTGTAGACGCGGTCACCAGCGGTGAAGTTGAACTGGCCGCGCTGCGGTTCGGTGGCGTCGATCTTCATCTCGTTCTCGGCCGTCACCGAGTTGAACTCACGGCCGGCGATCGACGTGTACGCCGAGTCGCCCAGCTTGCCGGAGGCGATGGCGGTACCGAAGTAGCGGCCGCTCTGCGCCGCGGCAGCACCGAGCGTGCTCTCGTCGGCGTGTGCGGTCGGCGGCGCGACCAGCGAGGCGGCCGCACCGAGGACACCAACGACCAGCGATAACAGCAGAAAGCGGAGCTTTCGGTGGGCAACGGTTCTGGAGAGGGCGTACGAGCCCATGACGGTGCCTCCAAGGTAGAAATCATGGAAGGGCCGAAGCGCCGGTTCGCGATCTCGAACAACGACCGGGGCTTCAGACACGGATGATTGAGGTGTTGGCGGCGCATCGTCAATACGCCCCGCAGAAAAACTTTCCGTTCCAGTCCTGAAACCTTCCGGAACCCCAACGAGCCGCTATTTGCAGACAGTTCGGCGACAGGTCTTGACCGTGGAGCCACACATTCCTAGCTTGTGGCGTCACAGATTCCGGGAATTCTTCGAAAAGTTTTCGGAAGTGTCCTCGACCTCAAGGGAGTTCCTCTGATGTGGTTCCGCCGACCGTCCCCGGTCCCCCTGAGACGCCTGCTCGCGGTCCTCGCACCCCTGTCGCTCGCGGCCGCCTTCCTCGGTGCCCAGCCCGTCGGCGCGGCGACCGCGGCCCCCAACGCCTGCGATCTCCCGTCGGCGTACCGCTGGGCATCCACGGGCGCGCTGGCGCAGCCCAAGTCGGGATGGGCCTCGCTCAAGGACTTCACCGTCGCCCCGTACAACGGCAAGCAGCTCGTCTACGCGACGACGCACGACACGGGGACGAAGTGGGGGTCGATGAACTTCACCCCGTTCACCAACTGGTCGGACATGGCCTCGGCCGGCCAGAACACCATGTCCTCCGCCACCGTCGCGCCCTCGCTCTTCTACTTCGCGCCGAAGAGCATCTGGGTGCTCACCTACCAGTGGGGCGGGAGCGCCTTCTCGTACCGGACGTCGAGCGACCCCACCAACCCGAACGGCTGGTCGTCCGAGCACGTGCTCTTCTCCGGAAGCATCACCGGCTCCGGGACAGGACCCATCGACCAGACGATCATCGGCGACGGGACGAACATGTACCTGTTCTTCGCCGGTGACAACGGCAAGATCTACCGGGCGAGCATGCCGATCGGGAACTTCCCGGGCAGCTTCGGCTCCTCGTACACCACGGTCATGAGCGATACGACGAACAACCTGTTCGAAGCCCCGCAGGTGTACAAGCTCCAGGGCCAGAACCGCTACCTCATGATGGTCGAGGCGATCGGCTCCCAGGGCCGCTACTTCCGCTCGTTCACCGCCACCAGCCTGAACGGCTCGTGGACACCCCAGGCCGCGACCGAGAGCAACCCCTTCGCCGGCAAGGCCAACAGCGGCGCCACCTGGACCAACGACATCAGCCACGGCGAACTGCTCCGCACCAACGCCGATCAGACCATGACCGTCGACCCCTGCAACCTTCAGCTGCTCTACCAGGGACGCAGCCCCAACTCCGGTGGCGACTACGGCCTCCTGCCCTACCGTCCGGGTCTGCTGACACTGCGGCCCTGACGGCACGGCGGGTCCGGCTACTTGAGACCGACGCCCACTCCCGGCCCCAGCGGCAGGTCGAACCCGTAGAAGATGGCGAGGATCGCGAGCCACGCCACCATGAACGGCAGCACGAAGATGGCGAGCCGTGAGATGAGCGTGCCGAGCCGTGCCTCGGGTTCGTAGCGCTGGAGCAGGGCCAGGAGCAGGAACACGTACGGGTTCATCGGTGTGATGACCGCGGTCGCCGAGTCCCCGATGCGGAACGCCGCCTGGCTGAGCGCCGGGTTCATGCCGAGCAGCATGAACGCGGGGACGAAGACCGGCCCGATCAGGGACCACAGCGCCGAGCCGGAGATGACCACCAGATTGAGACACGAGACGAGGAGGACGAAGGCCACCAGGGCGCCGAAGCCGGTCAGTCCGATGGACTGCAGGAGGGCCGCGGCCTTCACGGCGAGCAGGACGCCCAGGTTCGACCAGTTGAACACCGCGATGACCTGCGCGGCGACGAACATCATGACGACGTAGCCCGCCATGTTCTTCACCGAGTCGGTCATCGCGGTGATGACACCTTCGGAGCCGGTCAGTGTCTTCACCGTGAAGCCGTAGACCGTGCCCGCGAGCAGGAACGCACCGAAGAGCACCGGGACGATGCCGCTGAGCAGCGGCGACGGCACCAGTGCCCCGCCTTCGCCGCGCAGTGGCGCGCCGCCGGGCAGCCACAGGGACAGCACGACGGCCGCGTACGCGACGACGGCCAGCGCGCTGAACAGCAGGCCGCGGCGCTGGGCCGGGGTCAGCGGGATGACGTCGTCCCCCGGGGCGTCGTCACCCAACTCGTAGACAGGCAGGCGGGGTTCGAGGATCCGACTGATCAGGAAGCCGCCGAGCAGGCCGAGGACGAGGCTGCTGGAGGCGGTGAAGAAGTAGTTGGCGAGGATGTTGACGTCGACGTGGTGCGAGTCGGGCAGGACGCCGACGGCCTGCTGGGTGATGCCCGTATAGAGGGCGTCGAGCGAACCGATCGTGAACCCGGCCGCGTACCCGGCGGTGACACAGGCGAAGCCGCCGATCAGGCCGGCCGCCGGGTGCCGACCGGCGCTCTTGAAGACGACGGCGGCCAGCGGCGGCAGCACGATGGCCGCCACGTCGCTCATCATGTGCGCCTGACAGGCGACCAGCGCCACCAGATACGGCAGGAAGGCGCGCGGCGCGCGGGCCAGGGTGGCCCGCATCGCGGTCTCCAGCAGGCCCGCCTTCTCCGCGACACCCACCGCCATGATCATGAGCAGTACGGCGGCGATCGGCGGGAACGCGGCGAAGTTGGTGACAAGGTTCTCCACCAGCCAGCGCACACCCCCGCCGGTGAGCAGGCCGGTGATGTGCCTGGTGTCGTCCGTGCCCGGCACGGTGACGGACACATCGGCGAGGGCGAGCGCGGTGGAGACGACGGCCACCACCGCGAACAACGCGGTGAACAGGACGACCGGATGGGGCAGGGCGTTTCCGGCCCGCTCGATCCAGGAAAGCACCCGGTCGACGCCACGCGGCTTCTCCTTCCCGGGCCCCTCCCCCTGCCCTCCGGAGGCCGACAACTCAGCCACTGGAGACTTCATGGCCGCCTCCCATCCGCACACGCGGCGCCCTCGACGAGACCCAGCAGATCCTTACGGACGATGCCGTCCTGGACGACACAGACGACGTTTCCGGGGTCACCGAGCACACCGATGTCGGCCAGCGGGTCACCATCACACAGCACGAGATCGGCGACACGCCCCGCCGTCACACTGCCCAACTGTTCATCCACGCCGAGAAGTTCGGCCGACGTCCGCGTACCGGCGACGATGGCATCCATCGGATCCATACCGAGATCCACCAGATAGCTCAGCTCCATCAGATTCACACCGTGCGGGCCGACGGCGGCGTCCGTGCCGAGCGCGATCCGCGAGCCACGCTCGATGGCGTGGGCGATGTTCTCCTTGGTCAGTCCGGACCAGCGGGTCTTCTTCTGGTAGTGGTAGTCGGGCATCGTGTCCTTGTTGATGCCCGCGTACACGGTGGACAGCGTCGGCACGACGAAGATGTCCCGCTCTCCCGCCAGGTCGATCGCCCTGTCGTCGATGCCGTAGCCGTGCTCGATGCTGGTGACACCGCCGCGGATCGCGTTGAGGATGCCCGCGTTGCCCTGCGCGTGCGCGGCGACGGGCCGGTCGCCGTGCCTCCGAGCCTCGTCGACGACGGCGCGGATCTCCTCCTCGTAGAGTCCCTCGTCGTCCGGGTCGTCGTACGGGCTGCCCATGCCGCCGGTGGCACACACCTTCACCAGGTCGGCGCCCGCCCTGATCACGCGGCGCACGGCGATCCGGGCCTCGTCGGTGGTGTCGGCGAGCACGGACATGCCGTCGCTCAGATCGGTGCCGTCCGGCAGGCGTACGTCGCCGTGGCCGCCGGTGTGGCTGATGACGCGGACGGCGGTCTGAAGGCGCGGGCCGACGATCCGCCCGGTCTCGACGGCCGTACGGTAACCGGCCGACAGGCCCGCCAGGTCACGGGCCGTGGTGACACCCGCGTCGAGGGTCTCGCGCAGCCGGGTGGCGGTGTCCAGGGTGACGAGGACGGGGTCGAGTTCGGCGCGGCGCCCGGGGTGGGCGCCGTGAGCGTAGGACATGTGGACATGGCAGTCGAAGAAGCCGGGCAGCAGGGTGCGTCCGTCGGCGTCGACAGTGCGGGTCGTGGCATCTGCGGCGGACTGGTCGCTCGGGGGAGCTTCCGTCGCGGGTCCGGCGTAGGTGATGATTCCTGTGGCGTCGACAAGGACGACGGCGTCGTCCACCGGAGGGTTACCGGTGCCGTCGACCAGCCGGGCGTTGTGGATCCGCAGCGGGGTCCGGGGGTTGTGCGGCGTGGTGGCGAGCGTCATGGCGTGCTGTCACTCCTGTGCGGTACGGCGGGCCCTGAAGTCGGCAGTGGGTGGGCCCTGTTGAAGGGGAGTGTGGGATGCACACGTCATCGCGGTGTGACGACGCAGGGTTCGTACGGGATTCGCGTGACGCACGCAGGAAGGTGCCACCCATGGAGTCGCAGGAATGTGCCGGGAGGCAGGGGAACGGTGCCGGACCCGACACAACGGGCGGGCCCGGCACATCGACCGGGCTCGGCACATCCGGCGAGCCGGACACATCCACCGCCCCGGTTGAACTGGACGAACTCGACCGCGGCGTTGTGCACGCCCTGCAGATCCATCCGCGGGCGCCATGGACCCTGGTCGGCGAGGTGCTCGGCGTCGATCCCGTGACGGCGGCGCGCCGTTGGCGCCGCCTTGAGGAGGCCGGGCTCGCCTGGGTCACCGCGTACCCGCGCCTCACCGACGCCCGGATCGTGGTCACGGGCGTCATCGAGGTGGACACGGAACCGGGCGCCGCCGAGGACGTGGCTCAGGCCCTCGCGGCGGACCCCGAGGTGCCGAACATCAAACTGACGGCGGGCGGCCGCGACGTGGTGACCTCCGTGCAGACCCGCACCCTGGACGAGCTGTCACGCCTCTCCGCGAGCCTGTTCCGGCCGATCGCGGGCGTACGGTCGACCCGCACACATGTGTCGACGGGACTGCCCACCGAAGGCAGCCGATGGCGGCTGCGCAGCCTGGACGCGGTGCAGACCGCACACCTCGAACAGTCGGCGACGCCACCCGCCCCCACGGGTGCCACGCCCCCGCCCCGCTGGGACGGCCTCGACTCACGACTTCTCGAACTCCTCAGCGTGGACGGCCGGATGACACTGCGCGATCTGGCGGCATCGAGCGACGCCACCCTCACGACGGTGCGCCGACGGGTCGCGGCTCTGCTCTCCTCACGCCTCCTGCTCCGCTGCGACCTGGCACGCCCGCTGTCCGGTTGGCCACTCTCGGCCGTGTACTTCGCGTCCGTCCCGGGTCAGTACCTGGAGGAGACGAGCCAGGTGCTGTCCCAGGTGCCGGAGGTGCGTTCCTGCGCGATCACGGCGGGCCCGCACAACCTGGTCGTCGACGTGTGGCTGCGCACCCTGCACGACGTCCACACCTTCGAGGCCCACCTCTCCCGCAAACTCCCCCGCCTGACCGTCGCGGACCGCTCCGTGGTGCTCCGCACGGTCAAACACATGGGCCGGCTCCTGGACCGCGACGGGCGGAGCGTGGGGGTCGTGCCGTTGCGGCATCCGGAGGGGTGAGCGCGTACCCGCCCCCTTCCCGTCGACTCGATCTCTCGGTATGTTCCGCGGTGACGATGCCGACCAGTCGGTATGCACAGGTAGAGCCGGGCACTCGAGCTACGGACACGAGCTACGGACTCCCGGCCCGAGAAGCCGGAGGTTCCATGGCCGAGCAGGCGACACCGCGGATCGGCGGGCACTGCGACGCGCGTTTCGACGGCGTCCGCGCCGCTTTCGTCGACAACTTCCGTGAGCGCGGCGAACTGGGAGCCGCCGTCACCGTCCTGCTCGACGGTGAACCGGTCGTCGACCTGTGGGGCGGCTGGGCCGACGCCGCGCACACCCGCCCGTGGCAGCAGGACACCCTCGTCAACGTGTGGTCGACGACCAAGGGGGCCACGGCACTGTGCGCACACCTCCTGGTCGACCGCGGCCTGCTGGACCTGGACGCGCCGGTCGCCTCCTACTGGCCGGAGTTCGCCGCGGCCGGCAAGCAGAACGTCCTCGTACGCCATCTGCTGTCGCACCGCGCGGGCCTCGCCGGCCTGCGCGAACCGCACACCCTGGACGAGCTCTACGACTGGGAGTTGACCACCGCGCGCCTCGCGGCCACCGAGCCCTGGTGGGAGCCCGGCACCCGCTCCGGCTACCACGCCATCACCTACGGCTTCCTGGTCGGCGAGGTGATCCGGCGCATCACCGGACAGCTTCCCTCCGCGTTCCTGCGCCAGGAGGTCACCGGGCCGCTCGGCGTGGACTTCTTCATCCGCTTCCCGGAGGAGGAGACTCGGCAACCTGCCCAGCTGATGCACCCGTTGGCCGCAGCCGGCAGCGAACAGGAGGCCGCCTTCAGCCAGTTGGAGCCGGTCGCGCTCGCCGCCCTGGCCAACCCGCTCACCGGCGCCGCCGAAGCCAACACCCCCGAGTGGCGCGCCGCCGAGATCCCCGCCGCCGGTGGCCACGCGACGGCCCAGGGGGTCGCCGCGCTGTACGGGCTGTTCATCGGGCACGAACGCCCGGACGACCGCCGGGTGTTGTCGCCGCAGGCCGCGGAACGCGTACGCGAGGGCCAGGGCAGTTGCCGGGACCTGATACTGGGCGCCGGTTTCGCACACGACACCGAGATCGGCCTGGGCCTCTGGCTGAGCGGCGCGAACGGCTCGTACGGACCCAATCCGCGCGCCTTCGGCCACGACGGCTTCGGCGGCTCCTTCGGCCTCGCCGACCCCGAAGCGGGCATCAGTATCGGCTACGTCATGAACCACATGGGCACACGCATCGCCGACGACCCCCGGAAGATGACCCTGGTCGACGCCGTGTACAAGGTTGCCCCATGACCTCCTGGCCCCCTCACCCCCCTCTTGATCCCCTGAACGCCTGAGCCCCTGAGCCGATGTGCTCGATCATGGGTGGATGACTGCCTTCTACCATGTGTGCTTCGTGGTCCCGCATCTCGAGCAGGCGATGCGGGACTTCCAGCGTTCGGCCGGGGTCGAGTGGCATGAACCCGTGTCCGACCGGCTCGGCGAGTGGGACTACCGGATCGTGTTCACCGCGGGCGGGCCACCCTTCATCGAGCTCATCGAAGGGCCGCCGGGCAGCCCCTGGGACGCGTCCAAGGGGGCCAGGTTCGACCACATCGGCTTCTGGACCAGCGATGTCCGGGAAGGCTCCCGACGACTGGAGGAAGAGGGCCTGCCCGTGGACTTCTCCGGCTGCCCCTACGGTCGGCCCTTCGCCTATCACCGGATGGACAGCATCGGCGCACGGATCGAACTCGTCGACATGAGCAGGCAAGCCGGCTTCCTCAGCGGATGGCACCCGGGCGGGGAGGCGATGCCCGCCATCGACGAGCGTCCCCGAGACTGAGCCGTCCTCGCCCGGTGACCGACCCGGCCCCAGACGTCACCGTTCCGTGTCGGGGCCGAAGAGTGTGGCGAGTGCGCGGTCGACGACGGACTCCACGTCCTCGTTGCCCGCCGGCACGAGCGCGTACGTACGCAGCAGGAAGCGGCGGAGGGCCGAGGTGTCGAACTGGACCACGGCCATCCCCTGCGGCGCGTGCAGCTCGACGACGGTGCGCGCACGGCCGCACGGCCACACGTGGACGTCCCCGGTCCCGGTCGGCAGGCGCAGGCCATCGTCGAGGAGGGTGCGGGCGAAGGCCCACGTCACGTCGGTCCCGGCCAGCGTGGCCTCCGCGGGAAACACCAGCTGAAGGGCGAGCGGGTCGGCGGATTCATAACGGAGGGTGACGGTGACACTTCGTTCGGGGCCCTGACCCTCGGCGACGACGAGGCGGGCGCGGGCGGACTGTTCGAGCGTGACGGGCAGCGTGGTCGGCATGGCAGGTCCCTTTCTCCACTGCGTGTTCCAGGTGACCGTTCGACGCGACAGCGGGGCGGGGCATTACGGCATTTCCGGAAAAGGTCGTTGTGACCTACGCCACCCACCCCTTCATAATCCGACATTTACGAATTACGGTTTCAAACTCCCCGCCCGATCCGCAGTCGGGCGGAGCACCGCCGACGTCGGACGGAACGGAAGACTCCTGCCATGACCGACGGCCCCGCCGCCGCGCCGATACCCCCTGCCGCCACGGAAGGCGGCCTCAGCCCCACCGCGTACGCGCGGATCTACGAGGCGGAGCAGCCTCGCCTCGTCGCGTACGCCCGCTCGCTGACCGGCAGCCCATGGCTTGCCGACGATCTCGTCGCCGAGGCCCACTTCCGGGTCTGGCGGCGCCTGGCCGCCGGGCATGTCATCGACAACGTCGCGGCGTACCTGACGACGACCGTGCGACACCTGGCCGCCTCCGCGGGGCGCGGGGCGGCGCGCGAGACACCCCTCGACCCGCACGCCGGCGTCGAACCGGTACAGGTGTCGAACGGCACGCATGCTTCGTACGGCTCGTTCGGCTCATACGGTTCCGGGGGCTACGGCGACCAGGATCCGGCCACCCGAGCCTCCGCCGTGGACCTGTTGTCCCAGGTCCTCGGGCAGCTGCCGAAGCGGTGGGTGAAGGCCCTGTGGCTCGCCGAGGCCGAGGGGCAGCCGCTTGAGGCGGTGGGCCGGGGCATCGGCGCGGGCAGCGGGGCCACGGCCGTGCTGCTGCACCGGGCACGTGAAGGCATGCGGCAGGCGTTCCTGCGGGCGCATCCGGGGACCCCGGACGATCCGGCGTGCGAGAGCCACTGGGACCGGATGCCCGCACACGTACGCGGCAGCGCGTCCGCGCGTCAGTCGGAGAAGCTCCTCGCGCACGTCGACGACTGCGACGACTGCCGGGCGCGGCTCACGGTCCTGCTGCGCGCCAACGACCGGCTGCCGGCCCTGGTGGGTCCGGCGCTCCTGATCTTCGTGCTCGGCGGGGCCGGGAAGTTCCTGGTGCCGCTCGCGGCCGGGGCCGGGGCCACCGGCGCCGCGGCGGGCGGGCACGGGTCCGGTTCCGGCCTGCTGCACGGCGTAAAGCACGCGCTGGCCGGCGGCGCGAAGGCGCAGGGAGCCGTGGCCGGGGTGCTCGGGGTCTCGGTGGCGGGAGCCGCCGTCGCGGCCGGGCTCATGCTCGCCGGGAACGGCGATACGGTGCCGCCGCAGCGGTCGGCGGCGGTGCAGAGCGAGTCACCCACCGGGCGTGACAGTGCGTCGTCGAGTCCGTCCTCGGACCCCTCAACTTCCGCTTCACGTAAGCATGTTGCTCCGCAGGGCGGGTCGCAGCGCGCGGCCGAACCCGACGCCGGGCCCGACACCAAGGCGGCACCGGGCGGCTCCGCGGACAAGGGTGCGCCGGCCGCGCCCACGGCATCGTCCGCGCCGTCGGACCCCGGGCCCCCGAGCGCCCCGGCGACTCCGACCACGCCCGCGGACCCGCCCGCAGCCGAGCGGGCCGCGCCGGAGGAGCCCAAGGCCGACGAGCCGCCGTCCGACGACACCACCCCTACGCCACCGGCCGCCCCGGCCACGCCGACGCCCACACAGACTCAGCCCACCGAGCCCTCCACCCCGGCGGAGCCCACACCCACCACCGAACCCACCGAACCGGCCGAGCCCACCGAGCCCACAGCCCCTACTCAGCCCACCGAACCCACCACTCCCCCGCAGCCCAGCACCCCCACCCCCATCTGCACCCGCTGGCTCGGCCCGATCTACATCTGCCGCGTCGGCTGAGGCTGACCCCGCTCCCGCAGGGCGAGGTACGTGACGGCCGACTCCGCCAGTGTGCGTACCGCCGGGTGCCACGGACGTTCCTGCGGGCCGGTCAGTACGAGGCGGCGGGAGGTCCCTGGCTCCAGGGGCAGTAGGACCAGGTCGGCGGGGATCAGCGAGCGCGAGACCTCGGACAGGACCGTGATGCCGATTCCGGCCTGCACCATGCTGATCAGCGTCGCGAGGTCCCGTACCCGGTGGGTCGGATCGAAGCGCAGGCCGGCCCGGGTATGGATCGTACGGATCCGGGACTCGCAGCCGTTCGGCGAGATCAGGAACGGGTCGTCCTCCAGGTCACGGATGTCCACACGCTCCTCACCGGCCAGGGGATGGTCGCGGGGCAGGAGCGCCCGGTAGCCGTCGTCGGCGAGCTGGACGCCGGGGCCCGGTGGCGGGTCGATCAGGACGGCGGCGTCCGCGGTCCCGTTCCCCAGCCAGCCCGCGACTTCGGCGCTGTCACCCTCGAAGACCCGTACGGTGACGCGTGGTTGGTCCTCGCGCCAGTGCCTGAGCAGACTCGGGACCAGTCCCTGACACACCGTCGGCGTCGCGGCCAGGCGCACGGTGCCGGCCATGGACTCGGCCGCCTCGGCCGCGATCTGCTCGACGGACCGGGCCGCGGCCAGCGCGGTACGGGCGTGCGGCAGCACCTGCTCGCCGAGCACGGTGGTCCGCGCCGGTGTGGCGCGTATGAGCAACGGCGCGGTCAACTCGCGTTCCAGGGAGGCGACGGCGTGCGACACGGCCGACTGGGTCATGCCCAGCTCGGCGGCGGCCGCGCTGAAGCCGCCCGTGTCGACGACCGCGAGGAAGGCGCGCAGTTGGGGCAGGTTCAGGGGCATGCGAGAGCCTCATATCGCCATGACATGTATGCGTTGGACCCATGGTGCCAGGTCGGGCGAGGCTTCAACCGTGCCGCCGATACCGGCGGAGTTCAGCCGAGTACGCGCGTCATTAAGTGCGTACGCGTATGCCGAAATGTCGAGGAGAGCCATGCCCTACATCCGTGTCACCGTGACCGACCCCGACCTCCCCGTCGGGACCCGACACACTCTCGCGGAGGGCCTGACCGACCTGGCAGTCTCTGCCCTGGGCAAGGACCGCTCGCGAACCATCGTCCAGATCGCCGCGGTTGAGCCCGGCACCTATTACGTGGACGGCAGGCCCATGACCGGCGGGGCGCGCGACGCCCACGTAGAGGTCAGCATCACCCTGGGCTCGAACAGCGCGGCGGAGAAGGCCGCGTTCATCGCCCAGGCCAACGAACTCCTCACCGACACCCTGGGCACTCTCGCCCGTTCCGGTGTCGCGCTGCACGAACTGCCGCCGGAGAGCTACGGCTACCACGGGGTGACCCAGTTCGACTTCTACCGAAGCATGTCGTCCGCGCGTTGACGCACCCCCGTTCCCCCTGCATGATGTCGGGATCATGGAGCTCACCGGCCGGTACAGCCAACCGCCGCTCGTCAGGCGCCTGTTCGTGGACCTGGGACGACAGTCCGGGTCCCTGTGTCGCTCCCCCCGCTGAACAGCGCCTGCCCGCCACCGCACTTGCCGTCACCGCACCTGCCACCCCGCTCAGTTGCATCCGGGAGCTTCGCCATGCCCGCGCCCCACGCCCCCTTCGGTGTGCCCGTCACCCGCCGCACCTTCGCCGCGCTCGCCGGGGCGGCGGCCACGACCGCCGTCACCGCTCCGGCCGCCGATGCCGCCACCGACTCCTCGCCACGCGCCGCGGCCGAGCGGCCCAACGTCCTCTGGCTGGTGGCCGAGGACCACTACCCCTTTGTCGGCGCGTACGGCGATCCCGTCGCCAGAACGCCCACCCTGGACCGGCTCGCCCGCGAAGGCATCCGCTACGAGAACTCGTACTCGACGGCGCCCGTGTGCGCCCCGTCCCGGTTCGCCCTGCTGACCGGTGTCGCCCCGCAGAGCGCGGGGCCCGCCGAGCACATGCGGGCCCTCGGACGCACTCCCGCCTTCCTCAAGGGATTTCCGGAGTATCTGCGGCAGGCCGGGTACTACGCCACGAACAACTCCAAGACCGACTACAACACCGTCGTCGACATGGACGCCACCTGGGACGCGTCCAGCGCGACCGCCCACTACCGCGACCGCCCCGCCGGAGCCCCGTTCTTCGCCGTCTTCAACGACATGACGACCCACGAGTCCAGCCTGTTCACCGCCCAGGACGGCCGTACCCGGCGCGACGAGATCCGCCTCCCCGCCTATCTGCCCGACACCCCGGAGATCCGCGGCGACTTCGCGCACTACTACGACGCGATGGAGACGATGGACGGACATGTGGCCGCAAAACTTGCCGAGTTGGAGGCGGCAGGACTCACCGACGACACCATCGTCTTCTTCTACTCCGACAACGGCGGCGTCCTGCCGCGCAGCAAGCGGCACTGCTACGACGAGGGGATGCGCACCGCACTGATCGTGCGATTCCCGGAGAAGTGGGCGCACTTGGCGCCCCGCCCGGCCGGTTCGGTGGAGCGGCGGGCGGTCACCTCCGTCGACTACGCGCCGACCGTGCTCGCCCTCGCGGGCGTCGACATCCCCGACCATGTGCAGGGCCACCCGTTCGCCGGAGTGCGCCAACTGCCGCCCTCCCGCTATGCGTTCGGCGGCCGCGACCGTATGGACGAGCGCTACGACATGGTGCGCACGGTCCGCGACGCCCGCTACCGCTACCTGCGCAACTACGCTCCGCACCGCCCCTGGGGCCAGCACGGCGCCTACGCCTGGCAGGCGCGCGGCTACCAGTCGTGGGAGCAGGCCCATCTGGACGGCACCCTGAACCCCGCACAGGAGCGGTTCTGGGGCACCAAGCCCGCCGAGGAACTGTACGACCTGCACACTGACCCGCACGAGATTCACAATCTCGCCGACGATCCCGCCCACGGCCACACCCTCGACCGGCTCTCGCGCGCCCTGGACGAGCACATCGTGGACGTGCACGACAACGGGTTCATCCCGGAGGGCAGCCCCCTTGAGGGCTGGGAGCAGAGCCGCCGCCCCGGCGCCTATCCGCTGCGCCGCGTACTGCGGCTCGCGCGACAGGCCATCGAGCGAGACCCCCGCCATCTACCCACTCTCACCAGGGATTTGGGCGACGAGAACGAAGTCGTACGGTACTGGGCCGCGCAGGGCCTGCTCATGCTCGGGCGGGACGCCGCCCCCGCGCTGCCCCGCCTGGCCCGGACCCTGCGCACGGATGCCTCGCCGCAGGTGCGGATAAGCTCCGCGGAGACCCTGGTCCGAGGTGGGCACCGTGTGTCCGAAGCCATCGAGTTCCTGTCCCGTACGCTCGCCGGGCACCCCGACGTCCGGATCCGGCTCCAGGCGATCAACGCGCTCACCTTCGTCGACCCGGACCTGGCCCGCCCGGCCCGCTCCGCGATCGAGGCGGCGGCCACGAGCAAGGACGAGTATCTGCACAACGCGGGCCGGTACCTGAGATTCGTACTGGACGGCACGTACACACCGACCTCGCCCGTCTACGAGCCCGTCCCCTCGGGCTGAGCGGGCGCGGACCGGCTGCCGGACGCGGGAGTGACGAGCGGCGGAGGGAGCGAGCCGGGGTCTCCTCACCCCTCCGGCGTCCGCACCTTCGGCCAGTCCAGCCCCCGCAGTTGCGCGTCGAGGCCGCCGTCGCAGAACATCAACGTACCGACGCAGTAAGCGGACTTGGGGGACAGCAGGAAGAGCACGAGCTCCGCGACCTCCTCCGGGCTGCCCGCCCGCCCCGCCGGGACGGCCTTCAGGAACGCCTCGATGCCTGCCGCGATCCGCGGGTCCTTGCGGCCGGCCCGGGTCATCGGGGTGTCGATGAATCCCGGCGCGATGGCGTTGAGGCGGATGCCGTCCGCGATGTAGTCGGCCGCACGGGTGCGGGTGTAGTGGGCGATAGCGGCCTTGGTGGCCGGATAGGTGAGCACGCCGCCCTCGTCGGCCAGAGAGTCGGCGAGGGCGCGCGCCGCCTCTTCGTCGCCCGCGAGGCACGCTTCGGCGAGCCGCGGATTCCAACCGGGCTGCGTGGTCGTGGAGTTGGACGAGGCGAGGACGACGGAGGACTCGCCCGCGGCCGCCAGGGCCGGGCGCAGTTCTTCCAACAGGCCGATGGCGCCGTAGTAGTTGACGGAGACCAGCAGGCTCGCCGGCCGGTCCGCGCCGCCGGAGATCCCGGCGAACGGCACGAATCCGTCGAGCCGTCCGTCGGCGAGCCCGGCGACCTCGGCCGCCGCGGCGCTCCGCCCCTCCGCCGTGCCGAGGTCGACCGCCACGTCGGTGCCGCGCAGGTCGACGCCGATGACACGGTGCCCCTGTTCGGAGAGCCGGGCGGCGATGGCGGCACCTATACCGGAGGCGGCTCCGGTGACGGCGATGGTTCCCATGTCGGTCTCCTCTTGGTGGTTCGGTGCGTACGTGGACGGGGGCGGGCCGGGGCGTCGGCCATGGTCTCAGGCGCGGCGCCCATGATCGAGCCGCTCACACACCTTCCGCCCCGCCCACACGTAGATTGAGCTGACGGGCCACCACCAGGTGGGAGCCGGACACACAGGCGGCCGGACGGCAGCCCGAGACAACCGGAGACCGGACCAGGGAAGGAGGAAGGCACCTTGAGCGACGACGCGCCCAGCGGCGTCCTGGCCAAGGCCCTCACCGTGCTGCAGGCCTTCACCGTCGAGGACACCACCCTCGGGTTCGCCGAGCTGCAGCGGCGTACGGACTTCGCCAAGAGCACCCTGCACCGGGTCCTCGGCGATCTCGTGGCGGCCCGGCTCCTGGATCGCGTCCAGGGGCGCTATCGCCTGTCCGGGCTCGTCTTCGAGCTGGGGATGCGCGCGTCGGTCGAGCGCGGGCTGCTCGAAGTGGCCACCCCGTTCCTGGAGGACCTCTTCGTACGCACCCACGAACTCGTCCATCTGGGGACACGTGAGGGCACCGAGGTCGTCTACGTCGCCAAGATGGGCGGCCACCAGCAGGCCGACTCGCCCTCCCGGCTCGGCGGCCGGATGCCGCTGCACGCGACGGCGATCGGGAAGGTGCTGCTGGCCCACTCCCCGGCCGAGGTGCGCGAGGCCACGCTGCGCGGGCCGTTGGAGCGCAAGGCACCCCGGACCATCACCAACGTCGACGTGCTGACACGGCAGTTGTCCGACGTCGTCACGAAGGGTGTCGCCTTCGAGTACGAGGAGTCGGCGGTCGGCATCGTGTGTGTCGCGGCCGGGATCTTCGGACCGGCGGACGAGATCGTGGCGGCGGTCAGTGTCACCGGACCGGTGCACCGGTTCCAGCCCGCCCGGCACGCCAACAGCGTGCGCGCGGCCGCGGCCGGGATCTCGGCGACGCTCGGCCGCCGCGAGGAACTGCGCAAGCACTGAACCACGGACGAGTTCCGCCAGACGGAACTCAATGCTGGGCCCGGGGCGCCCCTCTTGTCCAAGCTGGGGGCATGAACGAGATCTCCCCCGGCGACACCTCCCCGGGCAACGACGCAGTCGCACAGGCGGCGCGGCGGCTGCTGCGCGCCGCCGCCGACCACGTGCCCTGTCCCCCGGTGCGCGACCTGATCGGCAGCGACGACGTGAAGGCGGCCTACGCCGTCCAGGAGCTGCTCACCGCACACCGCCTCGAAGCGGGCGGCCGCGTCACCGGCCGCAAGATCGGCCTCACCTCGCCCGCCGTGCAGCGGCAACTGGGCGTGGATCAACCGGACTTCGGGGTGCTGTTCGCCGACATGAGTGTCGAGGACGGCACCTCCGTGCCGGTCGGCGGGCTGCTCCAGCCCAAGGTCGAGGCGGAGATCGCGTTCGTCCTGGGCGCGGACCTCACCGACGGCCCCCTCGACGACGCGCAGATCCGCGCCGCCGTGGCGCACGCGGTCCCCGCTCTGGAGATCGTGGACAGCCGGATCGCCGACTGGGACATCACCTTCGGTGACACCGTCGCCGACAACGGCTCCTCCGCGCTGTACGTCATCGGGGGCCCGGCCAAGCCGCTCACCGACTTCGAGCCCGTCGAGGCCGGGATGACCATGAAGCGGCACGAGGAGACGGTGTCCGCCGGCAACGGCGCGGCCTGCCTGGGCGATCCGCTCACCGCACTCGGCTGGCTCGCCCGGACCGCGCGCGACGTCGGCGACCCGCTGCGCGCGGGCCAGGTCGTGCTGTCCGGCGCGCTCGGACCGATGGTGCCCGCCACGGCCGGCGACGTGTTCACCGCCGACATCAGCGGACTCGGCTCGGTGTCCGTCCGCTTCCACGCCACCGAACCCCGCCAAGAAGGAGCCTGAAGCATGAAGACCAAGGTCGCCGTCATCGGCTCGGGCAATATCGGCACCGACCTGATGATCAAGGTGCTCCGCCTCTCGGACACCCTCGAAATGGGCGCGATGGTCGGCATCGACCCCGCCTCCGACGGACTCGCCCGCGCCGAGCGGCTCGGCGTCCCGGTCACCGCCGAGGGCGTCCAGGGCCTGATCGCGATGGACGGCTTCGAGGACATCCGCATCGTCTTCGACGCGACGTCCGCGAAGGCGCACGTCGCGAACGCCGAGGCGCTCGCCCCGTACGGCAAGCAGCTCGTCGACCTGACGCCCGCCGCCATCGGCCCGATGGTGATCCCGGCGGTCAATCTCGACGACCACGTCGCCGCGGACAACGTGAACATGGTGACGTGCGGCGGCCAGGCCACCATCCCGATCGTCGCCGCCGTGTCCTCGGTGGCACCGGTCCCGTACGCGGAGATCGTCGCCTCGATCGCGTCGAAGAGCGCGGGGCCCGGCACCCGCGCGAACATCGACGAGTTCACCGAGACGACCAGCCACGCGATCCAGACCGTCGGCGGCGCGGACCGCGGCAAGGCCGTCATCGTCCTGAACCCGGCGGAGCCGCCGCTGATCATGCGGGACACCGTGCTCGCGCTGGTGAACGCGCCCGACGAGGCCTCCCACGACTTGATCCGCGCGGCCGTCGCCAAGCGGGTCGACGAGGTGTCCACGTACGTTCCGGGCTACCGCCTCAAGCAGCAGGTGCAGATCACGCCGGTCCCCGCCGACCAGCCGGTGCACACCCTCACCACGGCCCCGGTCACCCACCAGGTGTCCGTCTTCCTCGAGGTCGAGGGGGCCGCCCACTACCTTCCGGCGTACGCGGGGAACCTCGACATCATGACCAGCGCGGCCCTGCGGATGGCCGAGGCCATGGCCGCCCGCGCCACCCAACTCCCCCGCGCCACCGACCTCCAGGGAGCCGACGCATGAGTGCCACCGCCACACATGACACCAAGCTGTTCATCCAGGACGTCACCCTGCGCGACGGCATGCACGCCATCCGGCACCGCATCGCGCCGGAGCAGCTCGGGAGGATCGTGGCCGCCCTCGACGCGGCCGGTGTCGACGGGATCGAGGTGTCCCACGGCGACGGCCTCGCCGGAGGATCCCTCAACTACGGCCCCGGCAGCCACACCGACTGGGAGTGGATCGAGACCGCGGCCTCGCACATCACCAACGCCCGCCTCACCACCCTCCTGCTGCCCGGCATCGGCACCATCGAGGAACTCAAGCGGGCGTACGCGCTCGGGGTCCGATCGGTGCGGGTTGCCACGCACTGCACCGAGGCCGACGTCTCGGCCCAACACATCGCCACGGCACGCGAGTTGGGCATGGATGTCTCCGGCTTCCTGATGATGAGCCACATGGCCGATGCCAAGACGCTGGCCGCGCAGGCCAAGCTCATGGAGTCCTACGGCGCCCACTGCGTCTACGTCACCGACTCCGGCGGCCGCCTCATGATGGACGGCGTCCGCGAACGGATGCGCGCCTACCGCGACGTCCTCGACCCGGCCACCGAACTCGGCATCCACGCCCACGAGAACCTCTCGCTCTCCGTGGCCAACTCCATGACCGCGGTGGAGGAGGGCGTGACCCGCGTCGACGCCTCGCTCGCCGGCCAGGGCGCGGGCGCGGGCAACTGCCCCATCGAGGCGTTCATCGCGGTGGCCGACCTCAACGACTGGAAGCACGGTTGCGACCTGTTCGCCCTCCAGGACGCGGCCGAGGACCTGGTACGCCCGCTCCAGGACCGCCCGGTCCGCGTCGACCGCGAGACCCTCACGCTCGGCTACGCCGGGGTCTACGGCTCCTTCCTGCGCCACGCGGAGGCGGCGGCCGAGCGCTACGGCATCGACGTCCGCACGATCCTCGTCGAGGTCGGCAAGCGCGGCCTCGTCGGCGGCCAGGAGGACATGATCGTCGACGTGGCGCTGGGACTCGCACAGGCGAGCTGACACCACGTACGGGGCGAGCCGCCCTTCAGGCCTTCGCGGGCGCGAGGACGATGTCGAAGCGTGCCCGCGTCCAGGGTCCCTGGACGATCCGGCCGTCCGGGGTGGGGGCGGCGGGCTGCTGCTCGAAGTCCTTCACCAGGGAGTCCCGGACGCCGAACACCGCGTCGGAGTCGAGGAGTTCGTCGCCGCGTACGAAGATGTGGGTCACCAGCGTGCGGCAGTCCTCATGCGTGACCTTGAAGTGCAGGTGCGAGGCGCGCATCGGAGAGCGGCCCACCGATTTCAGCAGCTCCCCCACCGGGCCGTCGTGCGGGATCGGATACGGCGTCGGGGTGACCGCCCAGAAGCGGAACCGCCCCTGGGAGTCGGTGACCAGATGGCCGCGCGCGGCAGTCCGGTGGTCGTCGTGCTGGACGTCGTAGTGTCCGGTCTCGTCCGCCTCCCACACCTCGATCCGGGCCCCCGCCAGTGGTGTGCCGGCCGTGTCGATGACCGTCCCCTCGACCCAGCAGGGTTCCCCGGGCGCACCGGCGGAGATGTCGCCGCCGAGCGGTACGGCGGGCGAGTCCTCCACGAAGAAGGGGCCGAAGACGGTGGCCTCGGTGGCGTCGCCGTGCGCCTCGTTGTTGACGGTGACGGTCTGCATGGACGCGCCGAGGACGTCGGACAGGAGGATGAACTCCTGGCGGCGGTCGTCGGTGATGTCGCCGCAGCGGGTGAGGAAGTCGATGGCCCGGTTCCACTCCTCCTCCGTGAGCCGGACCTCCCGGACGTAGGCGTGCAGATGACGCACGAGGCCGCTCATCAGCTGCCGCAGCCGGGGGTCCGGGCAGCTGTCGAAGGAGGCCGTGACGCGGTCGGTGAGTTCTGCCTCGCGGAGCTGCTGTTCGGGGCCGGGCGCCGTCCCGGTCGGGTGGGTGGTCATCGGGGGATGTCTCCTTCCCAGGCCGCGCGCAGCAGTGCGCTGAGCCGGTCCCGGGTCACGGGGGCGGGGTTGCCTTCCGGTACGGCGGCGAGGACGGGTTCCACGGCTTCGGCGATGCCGCTCTCCGGCATGCCCAGTTCCTTGAGCGAAGTGGGCGCGTCCAGGCGGGCGTAGAGGGCGGCCAGCCCCTCGGTGGCGGTGGGTGCGTCGAGTGCTGCGGCGACCCTGCGCTCGGCCTCGGGGGCGTGGGGTGCGTTGAGGGCCAGGACGTGCGGCAGGACGACGGCGTGGGTCTGCGCGTGCGGGAGGTCGAAACGGCCGCCCAGCACATGGCAGATCTTGTGGTGCAGGCCGGATCCCGCGGAGGCGAAGACGACCGCGGCCAGGTAGGCGCCGTAGAGCATCTGCTCGTGCCCCGCCAACCGGTCGGGGTGCGCGCCGACTTCGGGCAGACCGGCGCTCAGCGCGCGGGCCGCCTCTTGTGCCATCGCTCGGTCGATGGGGTCGGCGCGCGGCCCCCACATCGCGTCGACGCAGTGTGCGAGGGCGTTGAGGCCGCTGGCGACCGCGAGCGCGCCGGGGAGGGTGAGCAGGAGCGAGGCGTCGTAGACGACGGTGGCCGGGAGCACCGCGGCGTCCACGCCGGTGGTCTTGACGCCGTCCCGGGTCAGCCCCCAGACGTTGGTCGCCTCCGAGCCGGCGTAGGTGGTGGGGACGGCGACGATCGGCAGTTTGGTGGTGAGGGCGACGGCCTTGGCGAGGCCGGTCGCCGAGCCTCCTCCGACACACACCAGGGCGTCGGCGGCGTGCTCGTGCGCGACCGCGCGGGCCCGCTCGGCGGCCTCGACCGGGACGTGCTCGACCACCTCGTCGTGGACCCGCGCCCCGGTCAGGTGCGCGGAGAGCTCCGTGGTCAGGGCTCTGGCGGAGGGGCCGCCGACGATCAGGACGCGTCCCGATCCGAGCCGGGCCACTTCGTCGACGACGGTGCGGACGGCCTCCCCCGGCGCGAACACGGCGCGCTGCGCGGGGGTTTCGTGTGCGAACTTCATTCCGCCCATACTGCCTGGGTCGAGGGTGCGGAGCAGTGAGGCAGTCCGGTGGCCGGACCGACGGACTCCACCACCCGTCGCCCCCTCAGCCCGCCATGCCGACCCGCGGTCCGGGGCCCGTATGGGAGGAGTTCTGTCGGTACAGGCCTCGGCCGATGTCGGCCGCCGTCGCCAACAGTGCGTGGATCAGCTGCTGGTCGTCGCGGCGGTCGGCCGGGACCGTCGCGGCGATCGTGCCGATGACCCGGTCACCCCCGAAGTACATGATCGGCACGGCGAAGCTCTTGTAGCCGTGCATGCACGACTCCCGCTCCTGGGCCCATCGGCGGGCGCGGATCTGGGCCAGCTCGGCGCGCAGCGCCGCCGGGTCGAGCCGGTCGGAGGACGGGGATCCGTCGGCGCGCTGCGCCACTAGCTCCGCGATCACGTCCTCCTGGTCGTCGCTGTAGGCCAGGAGGACCCGCCCGGAGACGGTGAGCGGCCGGGACACGTTCGAACCGACGGCCGCGACGACGGCTGCCTCCCGGCGGCCGCCGAGGCGTTCCAGGTAGCAGCAGTCGGTGCCGTGCGGCACGGCCAGGTGGACCACGGCCTGGGTCGCGGCCCGCAGATCCAGCATCGCCGGGCGCGCGACCGCCCGCAGATGGGCCGGTCCGGGGACCAGTCGGCCCAGCTCGAAGATGCGCCAGCCGAGCTGGTACCCGTCCGGCGTGCGGCTGAGATAGCCGAGTTGGACGAGCTCGGTTCCGATCCGGTGCACGGTCGCCTTGGGCACGCCGGAACGGCGGCTGAGCTCGCTCAGACCGAGGCAGGTCGAGCCGGAGGAGAAGGCTCCGAGCACCAGATGCGCCTTGCCGAGCACGGAGCTCATGTGCGGTTCGGGGGCCGCGGGCCCGGCCTCCGGGGCGGCCTGCTCCGCGGTGTCGAGTTCTGCCTGGGCGCTCGCGCGCATACCGCTTCCCCTCGCCGATACCAATGACCAAAGGTGATTGTTCAAACTTCGTGAACCTCTTGGCAACCCCCCTTCGGCCGCGAACACGCACCCCTGTGACGACCCGATGACGGCCGGTTACGCGGCGCCGATCCGCCCAGTGGACCGAGCGGTTCCCTCCGGGACGCGCGGCGGCGAGGCTGCCGACATGAGTAGCCAAGACACCATCGACACCCTGGTCAAGCGCATCGAGGTCCTCGAGGGCGAGGCCGACATCCGCCGTATTCAGGCCCGTTACATGTTCCTGTGCGACACACCGTGCCCGGAGTACGGGGTCGACAGCGACGAGCAGCGCATCGAGCTGATCCTCGACCTCTACTCCGACGACGCCATCTGGGAGGGCGTCGGCGAGTACTACGACAGCCAGTTCGGCCGGGCCGAGGGCAAGGAGGCGATCCGCGCGCACTTCAACCGCTTCTGGCCGCAGGACCAGGACCCGAAGCTGCTCCTGAACGCCCACTGGCTCACCTCGGAGCAGATCCATGTGTACGGGGACGAGGCCGACGGCCAGTGGATCCACTTCCAGCCCTGGCTCTTCGAGGACGGCAAGTCCCTGATCCGCGCCAGCCGGCTCAACAACGCGTTCCGCAGGATCGACGGCGTATGGAAGATCACCCGGACCCGGACCGAGAACGTCGCCATCGCCGACCTGCCCGACTTCTTCGCCGGCAGCTATCCGAAGCGGTCCGTGCTGCTCAAGGAGCCGGGGACGAACCACACGAATGAGCACGCTGCCGGCGCCTGAGCGACTCTCCCCATTCCTCTCCTCAACGGGCCGGGATTTCCTCACCCGTTGAGGCTTCGCTCCACCCAGACCGCAGCACGCAGGGCTGCCGCCTCGGATCCCGCGATCACTTGGAGTCCGAGCGGCAGCCCTGCCGCGTTTCGCAGCCCCGGCACGGCCACCGTGGGCAGACCGAGGGCCTGCCACGGGCGGCTGAGCACCGGATCGCCGGTGGCGTCGAGCCCCTGCGGAGCCGCCCCGGGCGCGGCAGGGCCGAGCACTGCGTCGTACTGGGTGAGGAGCGCGCCGAGTTCGGTGCGTGCCGCGGCGACCAGTCGGCACGCGGCGCGGTAGTCGGATTCCGAGGTGGCCGCACCGGTTCGGAGAAGCCCGGCCAGGGGTGCGCTGAGTTGATCGGCCCGCTCCAGCTCGGCGGAGCGCTCGCGCGCCGCCTCGTAGGCCATCACCACCGGGTGCGCCGTGGTCACTTCGGCGATCAGTGCCTCCAGCGGGAAGGCGTCAATCGTCGCGCCGTGTCCGGTGAGCCGGGCCTCGGCGGAGTCGAGCGCCGCACCCATTTCGTCGGACACGGCTGCCAAGGGGGCCGCGTTCCAGAGCGCGATCCGTGGGGCGGTGTGTGCGTCGCGGGCCGGGTCCGGCTCGCCGGTGAGGGCCGCCCAGGCGAGGGAGACATCGGCGGCGCCCGCCGCGTACACACCGTGGGCGTCGAGGCTGGGGCTGAGGCCGGCGACACCGTCGGTGGACAGGTGCCCGTGGCGCAGGACGAGCGAGGCGACACCGCAGTACGCGGCCGGCCGGGTCACCGACCCCGCGGTCTGGGAGCCGATCGCCAGCGGGACCTGCCCGGAGGCGACCGCCGCGGCCGAGCCGCTGGAGGAACCGCCGGGCGTGTGCCGCAGGTTGGCGGGGTTGCGGGTCGGGCCGGGTGCGAAGAAGGCGAACTCCGTGGTCACGGTCTTGCCGACGGGGATCGCCCCGGCCGCACGCCAGGCCTCCACGACCGGGGCGTCCCGCTCGGCGGGGCCGGCGTCGGCCCGCAGCACCGATCCGCAGCGGGTGGGCAGCCCGCCCAGGTCGATGATGTCCTTGACGCCCATCGGGACGCCGCCCAGAGCCCCGGTACGTACGGCCGCGGCGCTGTCCGCGGCGCTTTCATCGAAGGCCACCCAGGCACGTACCCGCTCCTCGGTCCCCGCGATACGGTCGCGGCTGCGCCGCAGGGCCGCCTCGGGAGTGGTCCGCCCGGACCTCAGATCGGCGACGAGTTCACTCAGGGACCAGGGCTGTCGAACGGTGTCACTCACTGTTCCCTCCACTGCGCATCCGCCTCCCAGAAGTCCACGCCACCTGCGCTCACACCGTGCCGCCAGTCGGAGGTGCGCCGCAGATCGGGTTCGACCGCCGCGGTCTCCGCGTCCGCCGCGTCCGGGCCGTCCTGGGGAACACCCCAGTGCACCCAGCCGAGTTCACGGCCCGCCGCGTCGTGGACGAACAGGTCGACGTGTTTCCAGCCGTAGCCGTGGTTGTCGTTGTAGCAGGTGAGGGTCATCCGCGGGGCGCGGTCGACCGGCTCGTTCTCATTCATGCTCAGCCACTCCTCCTTTTCCATGCTCCACCTCTGGATCCGACCACATCGCCCTGCCACTTCCGCCGGGTCGGTCCACTCACCGGTCCGACCCGTCGCATCGGCCCACTCGATGGCTGAGCATCCCGTTGGGCCTCGAACCAGCGTGGGGCCCTGAACCGGCCGGAAGGAGCCGACATGGGTGACGCCCCCGAGCCCATAGCGGGCACGAAGTGGCAGGCGGTGCTTTCGGAACTCCGCGAGCGACGGGCAGAGTTCAACGCCCAGGGGTACGTCCCCCGTGACTTCATCGAGAAGTTCATGCCGTTCGGTGTGTACCGGCACGCCACCCCGATCCGGTTCGGGGGAAATGTGCTGCCGCCCCATCGGTTCCTCAGGCTCGTCGAGGAGGTGGGCCGCGTCGACGGGTCCACCGCCTGGGTGGTGGGCTTCGCCTCCGCCAACACCTACCTCGGCGCGCTCCCCGTGGAGACGCAGAAGGAGATCTACCGCGACGGCCCGGACGTCGTCGTGGCCGGTGGCCTCTTCCCGATGCAGAAGGCCGAGCGGACCGCGGACGGTTTCCGGGTGAGCGGCCGGTGGAAGTTCGCCAGCGGATGCATGGCCGCCGACTACATCAACGTAGGCCTGTTGGACGAGTCCGCGGGCGGGCAGCCGCGGGCGGCTCTCCTCCCTGCCGATCAGGTGGCCATCGTCCAGGACTGGGACGTGAGCGGGATGCGCGCATCGGGCTCCTTCGACACGGTGCTCGAGGACGTCGAGATCCCGCTGGAGTGGACCTACATCCGCGGCGGCGCCTCACAGATCGACGAACCCCTCTTCCGCTACCCCCTGTTGGCGTACCAGGCGCAGTGCCATGCGGCCATCGGACTCGGCGTGGCCCTGGGCGCCCTTGACTACGCGCAGCAATCGGGCTCCTACCGGGGCATCACGGGCGCTCCGCCGATCGGCGAACGAGCCTACTACCGCACGGAGTTCGCGCGGGCCTACGTGGCGCTGCAGTCGGCACGCCGCTACTTCCTGGACGTCGCGGAGGAGGTGTGGGAGACCGTCAGCGCGGGGAAGGCGGCGAGTGCCGATCAGATCGCGCGCATCCGGCTCAGCGCCGTCCACATCGCCGACACCGCTGCCCAGGTCGTCCACGACCTGTCCAAGGTGTCCGGGGCGGCGATCATCCAGAACTCGCACCCTCTGAACCGGATCCGCCTCGACGCGCAGGTCCCCCAGTTGCACGCCTCGCTCAGCCAGCACATCTACGACGACGCCGGGGCCGTCCTGCTGGGCCTCGACCCGACCACCCCCGGCTTCCTGGGCCCCACACACCCACGTAACGACCCGGACCGCCCCAGGAGCAGCAACACCGAGGAGAAGACAGCATGACCATCGATTTCACCCCGGCCACCATCCACCAGCTGGAACCGTCCGATCTCGTACAGGAGGACCGTGTCGCCGCACGGGTCTACACCGACCCGGAGATCTTCGAGCGCGAGATGACGCAGATCTTCGAGAAGACCTGGATCTGGGTGGCGCACGAGAGCGAGCTGCCCAAGCCGGGCAGCTTCAAATCCACGTACGTGGGCCGCAATTCGGTGATCGTCACCCGGGACCGCAAGGGCGCCATCCATACGCTGGTCAACCGCTGCCGGCACCGCGGCGCCAGCCTGTGCGAGAAGCCGCGCGGCGAGGCCAACGGCTTCACCTGCCCGTACCACGCCTGGTCGTACGGCCTGGACGGGCGGCTGCGCGGCATCCCCTACCCCGACGGCTACGAGGGGGTGATGAGCAAGGACGAGATGGGCCTGCACAAGCTGCGCACCGAGAGCTACCGCGGCCTGATCTTCGCCACCTTCGACCAGGACGCGGAGCCGCTGGAGGAGTTCCTCGGCGATGTGCGGCTGTGGGCCGACCGGTTCTTCAAGCAGGGCGGCGGCTATCCGCTCAAGGTGCTCGGCACCCACCGTTTCAGGTTCCGGGGCAACTGGAAGATCCAGTTGGAGAACACCACCGACGGCTACCACTTCCCGATCGTGCACCGCTCCTGGATGAGCTCGGTGGACGGCGAGACGGCCGACATGCTGAGCTTCATGACCGACCCGGCCTCCACCTGCCACGACCTCGGCAACGGGCACAGCGTGATGCACATGGTGCCGGCGCACATCGACCTCGACGCCGATGACGGCAGCGAACCCTTGCAACCCCGATTCGACGGCCTGGTCGCCGAGTTGAGGGAGGGCGGGGCCGACGATGCGCAGATCCGCAAGCTGGTGCGCGCGATGCACGGCACCGGATCGAACCTGAACCTGTTCCCCAACGTCGGCCTCTCCTCGGCGTTCTTCCGGGTGCTGCGTCCGGTCAGCGTCGACGAGACGATCATCGAGCACGTGGCGCTCGGCGTGGACGCCCCCGAGGAGATCGCAGGCCCGATCCGCCGCGAACGCCTGCGCATCCACGAGCACTTCCAGGGACCCTTCGGTTTCGGCACACCCGACGACGCCGAGGGCTGGGACCGCGTGCAGCGCGGCGCCCAGGCCTGCCCGGAGATGCCGATCATGGTGAACCGCGGCCTGAAGCGCGAGGCCGACGCCCCCGAGGGCTGGGCCACTTCGCACAGCACCGACGAGACCGGTATGCGGGCCGCGTACCGGATGTGGAAGAAGATGATGAGCAATGGCTGACACCGCCACCACGATCACCGACGCCCCCGGGGCCACCCTCTCCGACCCGCGCGTCGTGCGGGCCATCGAACTCCTCTGGCACGAGGCCGACTTGCTCGACCGCAAGGAGTACCGGGCCTGGAGCGGGCTCTACGCAGAGGACGGCATCTACGTCATCCCGCTCGATCCCACCACCGAGGACTTCGACGACCAGCTGAACATGGTCTACGACGACGCCCGGATGCGCGCCATGCGCGTGGCGCGCCTCACCGAGGGATACGCCATCGCGGCGGTCGACTCGGCCAGGACCGTGCGTACCGTGTCGCGGTTCGTGCCCGTGGAGACCACCGACGGGTCGGTGTCGTTGCGTGCCGCCCAGGTCCTCGTCGCCTACAAGCGGGGCCGCCACCAACTGTGGGCCGGGGACGTCGAGTTCACGGTCCGGTTCGGTGCGGACCGGTCGGAGGACCGGATCGTGCGCAAGGTGATCCGCCTTGTGGACGCCGAGGACGCCGTGCCCGCCGCGGGGTTCCTGCTGTGAGCGTCGCCGTCCAGGTCTCCGAGATCGTGGAGGAGAGCGCGGCGGTCCGCTCCCTGCGGCTGCGCAGGGCCGACGGCGCCGCGTTCGGCCCCTTCGCCGCCGGCGCGCACGTCGACGTGACCGGCCCGACGGGGGTCATGCGCCAGTACTCGCTGGCGGGTGACCCGGCCGACCGCTCGTCCGTCCTCATCGCGGTGAAGCGGGAGGCGGAGTCCCGGGGCGGCTCGGCCGCGCTCCACCGGACGGCGGTCGGCGACGAGTTGACGATCGGACCGCCCCGGAACCTGCTGGGTATCGCCGACGGAGCCGACCGGCATCTGCTGGTGGCCGGCGGCATCGGCGTCACCCCACTGCTGAGCATGGCCTACGAACTCCACCGCCGCGGCGCCGACTTCGCGCTGCACTACTTCGTACGGTCACGAGCCGAGCTCGCCTTCGGCGACCTGCTGGAGCGCCGCGCCGAGTTCCGCGACCGGGTCACTCTCCACATCGGCCGACCGCGGTCCGAACACCCGGACATCCTGGGCTCGTTGACCGCCCCACTGAGCACTGCCAGCCATGTCTACACCTGCGGCCCGGTCGGCTTCATGGATCAGGTCACCGCCGTCTTCGCGCCGGTCGTGGGCGAGGCGCAGGTCCATGTCGAGCACTTCTCGGCGGAGCCGGTCGACGCCTCGGACAACACGCCGTTCACGGTGGAGCTCGACACCGGCGAGGAGTTCGAGGTCCCCGCGGACCGGTCGATCCTCTCCGTGCTCGAGGAGGCGGGCATCCCGGTCGGCAAGTCCTGCGAGGAGGGCATCTGCGGCTCGTGTGTCTCCGGCCTCCTGGAAGGCACCGCCGACCATCGCGACCACTGCCTGTCGGCCGCCGAGCACGCGGCCGGCACGGAGATCGCCCTCTGCGTGTCACGGGCGCGCTCCGACCGGCTCCGTATCGAGCTGTACTGACCGGCGGCACACCACCCTCCGACTGCGTGCCGAAACTCCCCTCACAGGCACCGAGGTAGACACATGACCGAGCAGATATCGGCGGCGGACACACCGACCGCGCCGGAGCCGCCCCGCACCGGCATCGTCCGCATCGCCATGGCCAGTGGCGTGGGCACCTCCCTGGAGTTCTACGACTTCGCCATCTACGGGACGGCGACCACGCTCGTCCTCACCGACACCTTCTTCCAGACCGACGACGCCTGGTTCGGCACCTTCCTCGGGCTCGCGACCTTCGCCATCGGCTTCCTGATGGCCCCGCTCGGCGCGGCCGGGTTCGGCTGGCTCGGCGACCGGTACGGCCGGCGCTTCGCGCTTCTGCTCACCTTCATCGGCATGGGCGCGGCGACCGTCCTGATGGGTGTGCTGCCGACCTACGCCCAGATCGGTGTCGCGGCGCCACTGCTCCTGGTCGTACTTCGGATGGCACACGGCCTGTTCCGCGGCGGCGAGACCGGCGGCGCTGCCGCCCTGGCCATCGAGCACGCCCCCGATGAAAAGCGGGCCCGGTACGGCGTGTTCGTCGCGCTCGGCTCGCCGTTCGGGACGATCCTCGCCAACCTGGCGTTCGCCGCCGTGCTCTTCCTCCCGGACTCCAGCGTCGAGTCATGGGGCTGGCGGCTGCCCTTCCTCGCCGGTGGCGTCGCCATCGTCATCGGCATCTGGATCCGCCGCGGTGTGGCGGAGAGCCCGGTCTTCCAGCAGATGGTGCGCGAGGAGGGCGAGACACTCAAGGACCGGCGCCCGGTCGCCGACGTCTTCCGCTCCAACTGGCGGCGCGTACTGCTGGCCGCGGGCGTGAACATCGGCCTGAACTCCTGCACGTTCGCGCTGGTCACCTTCATGATGTCCTACGCGACATCGGCCGCCCCTGACGGTCTCGGGCTGCCCCGGCAGGAGGTGGTCAACGCCAGCACCCTCGGCCTGCTGGTCCACGCGGCCAGCAACGTCCTCGGGGCCTGGGCATCGGACCGGTTCGGCCGGCGACCGGTCATGTTCACCGGAGTGCTCGCGTCGCTGGTCGCGGCGCTGGTCATCTTCCCCATCGCCGGAATGGGCTCCATCGGCGCCCTCACCGGCGCGCTGATGCTCGGCTTCGCGACGACCGGGCTGCTCTTCGGCCCGATGTACACCTTCTTCACCGAGCTCTTCCCCCGCGACCAGCGGCAGTCCGGGATGGGCATCGCCTTCCACCTCGGGGCGGTCCTCGGCGGCGGCATCTCCCCGCTGGTCGCGAACCGGATCATCGCCGCGACCGGAAACGCGATGAACGTCGGCTACTACCTCGCCGGCACCTGCGTCCTCTCCCTGGTGTGTCTGACGGCCCTCCCGGAGACGGCGCCCCGGGCGCTGCGCCGCCTGCACCCGAACCAGACCGCCAGCACGCCACCCGCCAAGGCACCGGACGCGGCCGACGTCCCGTGATCCGAATAGACGTCCCGTAACCGGAACACTCGACGCGGTACGGATCAGTGGGACTGCTTGTGCGTGGTGCGGTCGTGGCGGCGGCGTGCCCGGAACCGGCCGCGGCCGCCGTCGCGATGGTCGTGCCGGTCGGCCGGGACGGTCGGCGGCGGCTGGTCGGGCAGGGTTCCGGCGTCTGCCCCCTCGCCGGGATTCCGGCGGCCGGGCAGGAAGCGGCGGTAGGTGCGCAAGGCGATCCTTTCGGCGTGCTGGGCGTTGAGACGGTGGATCAGGTAGACGCCCATGGCGATCAGCACCAGGAAGGCGACCGAGGTGAGCATGGCGTCCATGCCCCTCACCGCCCCGCCACCGTGGGGCCGACGTGCGTGGACGTCGCGCCGCCCTCGTTCTCCCGCGAACCCTGCGAGATCTGCGGGGTCTGCGAGATCTGCGAGATCTGTGGCCGGTCGATCACGGCGGCGCCACGAAGGCGCGCGGTTTCCGCCGCCACGAGATCCGTGGCGCTCAGCCGAGGACCGTCCGGGGCGCAGGCGGCGACCATGAGCCGGTCCGCGCAGGCGGCACTCGTCTCGGGCGGAATCACCAGGAGATCGAAGCGGCGAGTCCCGTAGGACAGCAACAGCAGTGTGTGCGGGTCGAGTTCGGGGGTGAACCAGCCGGTCTTCACCACCCGCTGACCGACGGTCACCTTGCGCGGGACGACGGGCCAGAGCATCGGATTGACGGCGACACGCGTGATGCGGCCCCACAACGGGTCGAGTACGTCCACGAGTTCGGGAAGCTCGACGGTCAAGTCGCGCGAGTGGGGCCACCAGGCGCCGTCCAGCAGGCCGCGGCTCGTCGGGGACCTCAGCGCAACGCGGGCACCGGACGGCGGGGAGGGTGAGGGTGGAGTGGTGCGGGTGGGCGGGATGATCGCGATCACGATGCGAACCCGTCTCCGGAGCGACACGGGGGTCGCCCCGATGTATCCGATCACCGAGGACGAGACCCGCGTGGCTGCCGGAGTGCGAAATGCCCTCGGTGCCTCCACCGTACTCCTACGGGTGCGTTCGGTTACGGGTCCGACGAAGGCCGTTCCGCTTGCGTGGTGCAGGTGGCCGGCCGACCGTCCGAGCTTCGCGTCCGATCGGCCGAGCTTCCGCCCCGTGAACTGCCTCCAGGCGGACACCTGGAGGCAGTTCACGGGGTTCACCGCGCGCTGAGGTCGGGGCGCTGCTGCGACACAGGAGCGGTCTCGGGCGCGGGCTCAGGCGCGAGTACGGGCGCGGGCTCAGGCGTCGGCCGGGAGCTCACCAGCCACAGGCCGGTGCACACCGCGGCGGCCAGGGTGACGGCTCCGGCCACGACGAAGGCGCCTTCGAGACCCGCCTCGAAGGAGGCCCCACCGGACTGAAAGGCGCGGACCACGGCCCCGAGCACCGCCACACCGAGCACCGCGCCGATCTGCCGCGTGGTGCTGCTGACGCCCGAGGCGAGGCCGCCTTCCTGCGGGTCGACCGCCTGGATGGCGGCGCCGGTCAGCGGGGACATGGTCAGGGCGAAGCCGATGCCGACCATGGCGAGCCGCCACCACACGTTCGCGTAACCGGTGTCGGCGTGCACCCAGCCCAGCGCGACGAGCCCGAGCCCGGCCAGCGCCAGGCCGCCGGTGACGACGGACCGGTAGCCGTACCTGGCGGCGAGGCGGCCCGCGAAGGGGCTGACGACGACCATGGCGAGCGTGGCGGGCAGGGTCTGCAGTCCGGCCATCAGGATCGAGCTGCCCTGGACGTACACGAAGAACTGCGAGAAGAAGAAGTACGAGCCCATGAGCGCGAACCCCACCACGATCATCGCGGAGTTGGAGACGGTGAACAGCCGCTGACGGAACAGGCCCAGCGGCAGCATCGGTGCGGGGTGCCGTCGTTCCACGGCCACGAACGTGCCGAGCAGGACGGTCGCCGCCGCGAAGCCACCGAGGATCACCGGTGAGGTCCAGCCGCGCGAGCCGCCCTCGATCAGGGCGTAGGACAGCGTGCCGACCCCGAGGACGGACAGGATCGTGCCCGGGATGTCGAGGGCGCCGCGCTCCGGGGTGCGGGACTCCTTCAGGACGCGCCGGCCGGCCACCAGCAGGACCACGCCGATGGGCACGTTGACCAGGAAGATCGCGGGCCAGCCGAACGCCTGCGTAAGGGCGCCTCCGACCACGGGCCCGGCGGCCAGGCCGATACCGCTGAGCCCCGCCCACAGCCCGATCGCCCTGACCCGCTCCTTCGGGGCGGGATGCGCGGCCACCAGAAGTGCGAGCGAGGCGGGGCTCAGCGCCGCGGCCCCGACCCCTTGCAGCACCCGCCCGGCCACCAGCCAGCCGACCGAGGGCGCGACGCTGCACAGCACGGACGCCGCGGTGAACACCGCGACACCGCTCAGGTACACGCGCTTGCGGCCGAAGCGGTCGGCGAAGACTCCGCCGGACAGCAGCAGCATGGCGACCAGCAGGACGTAGGCGTCGACGATCCATTGCAGGCCGGTCAGTTCGGCACCCAGGCGGTGCTGCATGTCGGGCAGTGCCGCGCCGACGATCGTGTTGTCGAGCAGCACCATGAACTGCCCCAGACAGGTCACCACGAGCATGAAATCCCCTCTCACTCGCTTAACGCAGCCAGCGACTGCATTAAGCGAGACCATAGAGCAGCCCGCCACATAAAAGCAAGTGCGGACTGCGTTAAGGTGGGGGCATGGACGAGCAACAGCGCACCCGGCGGCCCGGCGGACGCAGCGCCCGCGTCGGCGCGGCGGTGCATCAGGCCGTCACCGACCTGGTGGGAGAACGCGGTTACGGCGGATTCACCGTCAGCGAGGTCGCGGCCCGCGCGGGAGTCGCCGACACCACCGTCTACCGCCGCTGGGGCAGCCTCGAAGAGCTGCTCACCGACGTGACGCTGACCCGCCTCAACGCGCGGTCACCGATGCCCGACACCGGGGACCTGGCCGGCGACCTGCGCACCTACGCGGCCCAGGTGGCCCAGGAGATCACCGGACCCGATGGCCTTGCCGTACTCCGCCTGACCGTCGCCCTGTCCGGCTCGGGACCCGAGGGCTTCCGCCTGCGCGACGACTTCCTCGGCGAACGGGCAAGTCAGATGCAGTCCATGCTCGACCGGGCACGCGAGCGCGGGGAGCGGTCCCTCGACGCGTTGGACGTCCTCGACCACGTCATGGCCCCGATGTACATCCGCGTCCTGTTCGGCGCGGGCCCGCTCACCCCGGAGTACCTGGACGGCCTGGTCGACCGGCTGCTGCGCTGACGCACGGACTGACGGGGATCAGTCCGGAACGGTCCTGACCACTCACGTCAGAACGGTCCTGACCACGCGGCCCATCGCCCAGCTCACGGAGCCCACCCCAGGAACGGAATCCACCCGCAACCGGCACGAAACCCTCCGCCACACCGCGCTTCGTACACTCGGCACACCGACCCCGGACACGACACCGGGATCCCGCACCCCTGCGGAGAACCGCTCGCTGGGAGAACGACCATGGCGCACGTCATCCCGATCCGCGGCTCGGCCGGCCGTGGGCCGGAGACCGGCAGCACGCTCACCTTCTCCACCGTCCACGGATACCGCCGCGCCTATCGGATCGCCGGTGAGGGCCCGGCCGTTCTGCTCATCCACGGAGTCGGGGCGTCCTCCGCGCACTGGGAGGACTGCTTCGCCGCCCTCGCGCGCCGGCACACCGTCATCGCCCCCGATCTGCTCGGCCACGGCGACTCGGCGAAGCCGCGCGCCGACTACTCGGTCGCCGCGTACGCGAACGGCCTGCGGGATCTCCTCGGCGTGCTCGGCGTCGAACGGGTCACCCTCGTCGGGCACTCCTTCGGTGGTGGTGTCGCGATGCAGTTCGCGTACCAGTTCCCCGAGCGCGTCGACCGGCTCGTACTGATCTCCACCGGCGGGGTCGGGCGCCAGGTGACTCCTGTGCTGCGGGCCGCGACCCTGCCCGGTGCGGGGCTCGCCCTCGGTCTACTGAAGGTGCCGGGCGCCCAGTTGTCGATCGCCGCGTTCGTCCGCGCCCTCCAACTCCTGGACACCGGACTCGGCGTGGACGCGGTCGACCTGGTCAATCTGGTCGACGCCCTGCCCGACCAGAACTCCCGCAACGCCTTCACCCGTACGCTGCGGGCCGTCGTCGACTGGCGCGGCCAGGTGGTCACCATGCTGGACCGCTGCTACCTGGCCCAGGGCATACCCACCCTCCTCGTCTGGGGCGACCGCGACAGCGTGCTGCCCGTGGACCACGCCCACACCGCGCACCTGGCGATGCCCGGCAGCCGCCTCGAGATCTTCCCGGGCGCAGGACACTTCCCGCACCACGCCGACCCCGCGCGGTTCGTCCGGCTCCTCCAGGAGTTCATCGCCACCACCACACCCGGCGACTGGAGCATCGAGCAGTGGCGCGAACTCCTGCGCACAGGACGCCCGGAGGACATCTACACGCGAGGCGTGGAACGCCAGTACCGCGAGGCAAGCGAACGCAGCGCGACGTGAGGCCGGCCCGATGGTTGGCCGGCCGTGGTGTGGGGACCCGCCGACTGGCCCCCACACCACGGCATTCGGCGGCGGTTGGCCTCCCCGCTGTCATCACAGGAGAGGATCCGCAGGCCCCCATACTCACAAGGCCACGCAATGGCGAACAGTGCACACAGCGAAGGCGTCTGTACATTGCACGAAACCCTCGCCCCACACGCTGGTGCTGTGCCAGGCTCTTCCTCATGTTGATCACTCGTTCCGCGCGTGGTCGCGAAGGCAAACGCCCGACAGACGGCAGCCACCCATGACGCTCCCGAGCTCACCCTCACAGGACAACTCCCCTATACGTACACACTTCTCCTCGGCCGACCCGGAGAGAGTGCGCACGTTCCTGGACTGCGCCTACGGGCTCAACATGCGTATGGACAACCCGGCCAACGGGCGCGATTTCCACCATGCGCGCAGCGACGCCGGCTCGTTCGCGGTCGACGACGTCGTCACGCCTCTGGATCTCGATGTCGCCGCCAGCATGGACTCGTTACTGATCCTCAGGCTGCACCGAGGCACCTTGGCGAGCCAGTGCGCAGGCTTCGACGAACGCTTCGCCGCCGGCGACGTCTTCGTCCAGTCCCTGCCCGACCGGCCCTACCGGTCCGTTACCCACGACGCCGCCTTGCAGGCAGTCCTGCTGCGTCCTGCCCTCCTGGAGGAGGCCGCCGGAAATCTGCCCAACGGGCAGCCCGGCACCTGGCAGTTCACCGGGCTCCGCCCTGCTTCCCCACGCCTGGCCGCGCTCTGGAAGAACACCGTCACCTACATCGCCGACCATCTGCTCGCCAATGACGAGGCTGCGGGCCAAGAGCTCCTCATCGGCAACGCCGCCCGCCTACTGGCTTCCACCGCCCTCGCTGTCATCCCCAACACCGCCCTGCCCCCTTCCCCGTCACGGCGGCCCAGCACTCCCACACCCGCCACCGTGCGCCGGGCGATGTCATTCATCGAGGCCGGCGCCCACCGCGACATCGGGCTCGCCGACATCGCGGCCGCCGCCCACGTCACCCCTCGTGCCCTTCAGTACGCCTTCCGCCGCCACCGGGACACGACACCCCTCGCCCACCTGCGCGCCGTGCGTCTGGCCAACGCGCACCGCGAACTCCTGGCAGCCGACCCCAGCACCACCACGGTGACCGCCGTCTCCGCCCGCTGGGGCTTCCTCCATCCCGGCCGCTTCACCGCCCAGTACCGCGCCACCTACGGACACGGCCCGACAACCACGCTGCGCCAATAGCCTCGCCCCCACGAAGGGTGACCATCACCAGCGCGACGAACATCGCGGTGCCCGCCCGCGCGCGCCGCCGCGCGCACGAGGGCGATCCGGCGTAGGGGCGTACTGTGCAATCAGGTACTTGTCGCTGCGCTCGGGCGCGGCGTATCCCACCCGCTAAGGGGGCACGATGAGGCCCTCGGGCTCAGGTGAATCATCCGGGTACGCGGCGCAGCTACGGATGCGGGAGCGCGCCCGCGTGATGCGGGAGCGCGCCTTCCAGCAGGGCAAGCGGGCTCAGCGGATGTGTGCGGACGCCCGCAAGATGCGGGCGGCAGCGGCGAGGTCGCGGGGCCACTGACTGCCGCACCTTCCTGGTTCCGCGGGTCCGTCCCGGTCTCCCCGATTCGTGAACCTCTGGGTCAACGACCATGACAAGATCGGCCGTTGCTACCGGGGTGCCCGATATACATGCTGGACACCTCCGCCCGCCGAACCCCACGGAGAGATTCCGCGTGACATCCGCCCCGAGCGCCCCCCCCCCATTACCTTCTTCGTAGCCCCGCAACGGGGTTACCGGCCTTCGGAGTTGGCATGACTACCTCCCCTTGTCGAGATCATGGCCTGGGGGGTGGTGTCACCGGCTCCGGAGGCACTGACAGACCACTAATTAGGGGCATGACCACCGGCCTTTTCGCAGGTCGGGAGGCTCTTCGTAATGTGGATGTGGCGATCAGTGCCGTGGCGAGGCCGGGTGAACAGCACCGAAGGAACCATGACGTGATCGATACCAGCAGCATCGACGTCTACCTCGGACTGGACGTCGGCAAGGGCGAACACCACGCCACCGCACTCACCCCGACCGGCAAGAAGACCTTCGACCGACGGCTGCCCAACAGCGAGCCCAAACTCCGCGAGGTCTTCACCAAACTGCAGGCCAAGCACGGAACCGTCCTCGTCATCGTCGACCAGGTGGCCTCCATCGGAGCCCTGCCACTGGCCGTCGCCCGCGACCTGGGCTGCCACGTCGCCTACCTGCCCGGCCTGACCATGCGGCGGATCGCCGACCTCTATCCCGGCGAGGCCAAGACCGACGCGAAAGACGCGTTCATCATCGCCGACGCCGCCCGGGCCATGCCGCACACGCTGCGCTCGGTCGACCTCGACGACAACACGATCGCCGAACTCCAGATGATCGTCGGGTTCGACGACGACCTCGCCGCCGAGGCAAACCGCCTGGCCAACCGGCTCCGCGGCCTGTTCACCCAGATCCACCCACACCTCGAGCGGGTGATCGGCCCACGCATCCAGCATCCCGCGGTGCTCAGGCTATTGGATCAGTTCGGATCCCCAGCCCAGATCCGTAAGGCCGGACGCCGCCAGCTGATCACCTTGATCCGGCCGAAGGCACCGCGGATGGCCGAGCGACTGGTCGAGGACATCTTCGCCGCGCTCGACGAACAGACCGTCGTCGTTCCGGGCACCAACGCGGCCACGCTGATCGTCCCGAGCTTGGCCAACTCGCTCCAGGCCGTGCTCGACCAGCGCAAACTCCTGGCCCACCGGATCGAACAACTCCTGGAGGCACACCCTCTTTCCGAGGTCCTGATGTCCATGCCCGGCATAGGCATCAGGACCGGCGCCCGCATCCTCATCGACGTCGGTGACGGCACCAGCTTTCCCAGTGCCGCCCACCTCGCGGCCTACGCCGGCCTCGCCCCCGCGACCCGCAGCTCCGGGTCCTCGATCCGCGGCGAACATCCCTCACGCAGAGGAAACAAGCAGCTCAAACGCGCCTTCTTCCTCTCCGCTTTCGCAGCTCTGGCCGACCCTGCATCGCGGACCTATTACGACAAGAAGATCAGCCAGGGCAAGCACCACACCCAAGCCCTCCTCTGCCTCGCCCGCCGCCGAGCCGACGTCCTCTTCGCGATGCTCCGCGACGGCACCTACTACCAACCACCAACCCCGATCGCCCCTTGACCAGAGTCATAGGGACACCCCCCCCGGCCACCCGCCCCGTCCACAAGCCATCCGCTGCCTGCCCACGAGCGGGTCGTCCTCCTCGAGCCCAGCGACATCGAACGGCTCGACACCGCCGAAGGCCTGGAGCGGCAGCGGTGACCGCCCGGGGCGTCGAGGAGTACGCGGTGTCCGATCGCGACAGCGGTCCGTACGCGATCACCACGGGACCGGACGGCGCGCTGTGGTTCACCATGGTGCACAGCGGCAGGATCGGTCGGCTCGTGCCGGGACAGGAGCCGACCAGTCATCGGCTCGCCCCGGACAGCGGTCCGACGGTCATCTGCAACGGGCCGGACGGCGCACTGTGGTTCACCGAGTACCGGGCGCACCGGATCGGCCGGATCACGACGGCGGGCGGGGTGACGGAGTTCGCGCTGCCGACCGCGGAGTGCGGTCCCTTCGGTATCGCCGCGGGGCCGGACGGCGCACTGTGGTTCACCGAGACCGCCGCCGACCGCATCGGCCGCATCGCCACCGACGGAACGGTCACGGAGTACCCGCTGCCGCTCACCGGCGCGTTCCCCTCCGCGATCGCCGCGGCCGGGGACGCGATGTGGTTCACGATGAACCAGGCCAACGCCATCGGCCGCATCGGCATGGGCGGCGACATCACCGTCCACGAGCTGCCCACCGAGGCGGCCGCACCGGTGGGCATCGCCGTGGGCCCGGACGAAAGCGTCTGGTTCACCGAGATCGCGGCCGGTCAGATCGGCCGACGGGCGCCCGACGGCCGGATCACCGAGTACCCGCTGCCCGACCGCTCGTCCCGGCCGCACGCCGTCACCACCGACGCCGACGGCACGGCGTGGTTCACCGAGTGGGGCGGCAACCGCGTCGGCTCGATCACTTGCGAAGGCTCGGTCACCGTCCACGAGCTGCCCACGCCCGCCTCCGAGCCGCACGGGATCACGGTGGGCCCGGACGGTGCCCTGTGGACGGCCCTGGAGACGGGCGCGCTGGCCCGCGTCCTGCCCGGAACCCCGGCGTGCCCGCCACCACCACACACCGAGACCTGAACACTGTCCCCCTTCAAAGGAGTTGAAGTGAACCCGGCCCTGGCATCGGTGCATTACAGACCTCTGACCGGCCCCGAGGAGCTCGATCTCTTCTGCCGGCTCCCCTACGTCCTCGACCACGAACTGGCCGACGACTTCGACGGCGGCCGCCGTCGCCCGGAGTGGACCTGGGTGGCCCTGGACGGCGACCGTCTTCTTGCCCGGCTCGCCTGGTGGACGAGCCCGGGCGGTGATGCCCCGCTGCAGTTCGACTTCTTCGACGTCGACGACACGCTGCCACGGGCCGACCGCGACGAGATCGGCCTGCGCCTGTTCAGGACGGCGACGGCGGCCGTCTTCCCGGCGGGCGCGAAGCTGCCGGAGTACAGCCGCTTCGTCCCGCCCGACTGGCACGACGACCCCGCGGCCCGCGAGGTGGTCGAGTCCCGCACGCGCGTACTGGAGAGCACGGGCGCACGGCTGCTGGTCGAGCGGCTGCGCCTGCAGTGGACCCCGACGTCCCCGCTCCCGGAGTCCAAGGGGCGTCTCGTCTTCCGCCCGGTGGCCGACCGGGAGGACCTCCTCGCCCTGATGACCCCGGTCATGGAGGGCACCCTCGATACCCACGGCCAGGCGGACCTGGCGTCCGGGCTGAGTCGGCGCGAGGCGGCGGAACGGCATTACGACGAAGAGTTCGCCGGGTTCAAGAGCCCGCACGAATGGTGGCGCATCGCCGAACTCCCCGACGGCGGCGGCCCGGTGGGCTTCGTCGTCCCGGCGCGCAACAGCTACCACCCGATCATCGCGTACCTCGGTGTCCTGCCCGCACACCGCGGCAACGGCCACATCGACGAGATCCTCGCCGAGGGCACCCGCGTCCTGGCCGCCGAGGGCGTCGACCGGATCAGGGCATCGACGGACCTCGACAACGTCCCCATGGCGAAGTCCTTCGCCCGCGCCGGATACATCAACTTCGAACGCACCCTCAACCTGGTCTGGGACTGACGCCCCGAACCGTCGTGGCCCGCCCAGCTCTCCCGGCCCGGGGCTCGTGTACTCAGGCCCCCCGGTCCGGGGCCACGGCACGGCTCACACAGTCCCTGAGCAGGGCGCGCCGCTGGTCGTGCACGCTCGCGGGCTCCTCGGCGGAGGCTGCGTAGACGTTGCTCACCGGGGACCAGGCCATGGACATGGCGATGACCATGGCCATCACGTCGAAGGGATCCCCCTGCCTGATGCGCCCGGCGGCCTGCGCCTCCGCGATGGCGCGGAGTTTGTGGTCGTCGTAGTGGTCGTGGTCCGCCACGAGGTGCCCGGTCGGGCGGCGCTCCAGGCGCGCCCAGGTCGCGAGCCGGATCAGATCGGGGCGGCTGAGGTACTCGTCGTAGAGGCGCACCGCCCAGTCGGCGAGGTCCTCGGCGTCGATGGAGACGACATTGGTGATCCGCTCCAGTGAGGCGAAGAAGATCGCGTCGAAGAGCTGTTCCTTGTTGCCGAAGTAGCCATAGAGCTGCGCCTTGTTGGTGCGCGCGGCGGCGATGATCCGCTCGATGCGTGCACCGGCGATGCCGTACTCGGCGAATTCCTGTGTGGCGACGTCGACGATGCGCTGATACGTCGCCGCTCCGCGGCTGCTGGATGGCTGGTCGGGCATGCCTCGCACCGTAACAGACCGACTCGTCTGTTTGCTTCTCGACCCGTGTGCGCCTACCGTGAAACAGACCGAACAGTCTGTCTTAGGAGTTGGCGATGCGTTCCACGACCGGATGGCAGGCGGACGGCACGACGCGGACTCTGCGCCGTGCAGCACTGGAGCGCCGGGACCTGCGCCCGGACGACATCGCGGTGCGCATCGAGTACTGCGGTGTCTGCCATACGGACCTGCACGCGCTGGAGGCACACGGGAGCGACGCGAACGGCGTGCTCGTGCCCGGGCATGAGTTCACGGGCGTGGTGACCGAGGTCGGCGGCGCGGTCGCCGACTTCGCTCCGGGCGACCCCGTGGCCGTCGGCAACATCGTCGACTCGTGCGGAAAGTGCCGCATGTGCCAGGCGGGCCAGGAGAACTTCTGTCGTGAGTTCCCGACACTGACCTATGGCGGAGCCGACCGGCAGGACGGCTCGACCACATTGGGCGGGTACTCACGGGAGTACGTCGTGAGCCACCGCTTCGCCTACCGCCTGCCCGCGGGGCTCGACGCGGCCGCCACGGCTCCACTGCTCTGCGCGGGAGTCACCGTCTGGGAACCGTTGCAGGCGCTCGGCGTGGGACCTGGAAGTACCGTCGCCGTGGCCGGACTTGGCGGCCTGGGACACCTCGCGGTCAAGATGGCGGCCGCGCTCGGGGCCACGACCTCCGTCATCAGCCGGACCCCGGACAAGGCCGAGGAGGCGCGCGCCCTGGGGGCGCAGGGGTTCGTGGTGTCCACCGACCCGAAGCAGATGGAAGCGGTCCGCGACCGGTTCGATGTCGTCATCGACACCATCTCGGCGCCACACGACCTGGCCCCGTACCTGCGTGTGACCGCCATGGACGGCACGCTCAGCCACCTCGGACACCTCGGGCCTGTCACCGTGGACACCCTGGACCTGCTCATCGGCCGCAAGAAGCTCAGCTCCGCCGGCAGCGGTGGCCGCCCGTCCACCGCCGCCATGCTGCGCTTCTGCGCCGAACACGGCATCACCGCCGACATCGAGCTGCTGCCCTCGTCCCAAGTGAACACGGCTCTCGAACGCCTGGAGCGGAACGACGTCCGCTACCGGTTCGTGCTCGACATGTCCGACCTCGACTGACCGCTACCCGGCGTGCAGTTGACGGTATTCGTCCAGCAGGCGTCGCAGCTGCCGCACCATGAAGTCGTAGTAGGTGTGCATGTCGCGCAGCCGCGCCTGCTGGGCCTCCGGCATGCCAACTCCCCGCTCCTGCGCGGACTTTGCGAGTTCGAGCAGCTGCTCGGTCTGGGCGAGCTGGTGCTGGAGGCAGCCGCTCCACGCGTCGTCGCGCCATACGTAACCGGCTTGGCGCACGCCGGGCACCTTGACCCGTTCGACCGTGCCGTTCGCGATGAGCAGGCGGGTCATCTCCGACGTCGAACCCTTGCTGGCCCCCAGCGTCTCCTGGAGTTCCGACAGCGTCATGGGGGTGGGGCTGAGCATCAGGACCCCCGCCAGCCGTCCGGCTATCGGCGGCCATCCCATCGCGCGACCGATCCGCCGGCCGAAGTCCTCGACCAGCGGCCCGTCCGTCCCCACCGCTGAGGCCCCGTCGTCCATGGCCGAGGCCCCATCGCCCATGGCTGAGCCGTTGTCGGCGGCTGGCGGCACCGATCCTCCCCGTACGGAAAAAAGTGAAAATTCATTCTTGACTGAACTTTCCTTGTGCGTCAGATTACCAGCATCCGCGCAGGACTCACCGGTGCGGGACGCTCCCGCATCAAGGAGTCGAGATGGCACACGCACAGCACGAGACGGCACGGCATGTTCGCGACCTGATCGTCGTCGGCGCGGGCTCCGCGGGTGCGGCGATCGCCGCCCGCGCCGCCGCTCGCGGCCGACGGGTCCTCCTGCTGGAGGCGGGACCCGACTACCGCTCGGCGCAGATGCCGGAGGCGTGGCGCTCGCCCAACCCCGTAGTGGCGCTCATGGATCCCGCGGCCTCGGAACATCTCGTATGGACCGGCCTGAACTCCTCGCGCACCGAGAAGCAGCCGCAGGTCCCGTACTGGCGCGGCCGAGGCGTGGGCGGCAGTTCGTCCGTCAACGGCCAGATCGCGATCCGGCCGCCGATGGCGGACTTCGAGGAGTGGGCCCGGCTCGGCTGTACCGGATGGGCGCCCGACGACGTGCTGCCCTACTTCGCCAAGCTGGAGGACGACGACGCATTCGGCGACCAGCCGTACCACGGCCGCGGCGGACCGACCCCGATCCACCGGGCCCCGAAGGACGCCTGGGGAAGCGTCGACCGGGCCCTGGCCGACTCGGCCCTGGCGGCGGGGTTCGGCTGGGCGCCCGACGTCAACGCCCCTGGCGCCACCGGCGTTTCCCCCTACCCGATCAACTCCCGCGCCGCCCGCCGCGTCACCGTCAACGACGCCTACCTCGAACCGGCGCGTGACCTGCCCGGCCTCACCATCCGCGGCAACGCGCTGGTGGACACCGTCGTCTTCGACGACGACCGCGCGATCGGTGTGCGTGCGGTGATCGACGGAGCCCTCGTCACCGAGTACGCGGACGAGGTGGTCCTCAGCGCGGGAGTCATCCACTCCCCCGCGATCCTGCTGCGCTCGGGCATCGGCCCCGCCGAACAGCTGCGGGCGCTGGGCATCAAGGTGCGTCAGGACCTGCCGGTCGGTGTCGGTATGCAGGACCACGCGATGACGGTGCTCTCGCTGCCGTTGCGGGCCGAGGCCGCCATCAAGTCACCGCACGACCGGCACACCAACGTCTGCGTGCGCTGGTCCAGCCGGACGGGTACGCACTCCGACGACCTCATGTTCGTCTCGCTCAATCAGAACGTGCTGGCCATGGCCACGGCCAACACCCAGGCCCACGCAGGTGCCTTCGGTGTCTGGCTGAACCGGACCCACTCGCGCGGCGAGCTCACCCTGGTCTCCACCGACCCTTCGGTGCACCCGTACGTCGCCCAGCGGATGCTGTCCGACGAGCGCGATCTCGCCCCGATGAGGGAAGGTGTGCGCGCCCTCGTGGAGTTGAGCGGCAGCGCCGAGACGGCCGCCATCCTGGGCGGGTCGGTCGAAGAGGCGAACGGCCCGCTGTTCGCGGCCCTGGCGAACGACAGCAGCCTCGACGACCACCTGCTCTCCACGGTCATCGACGCCCAACACGGCACGAGCACCTGCCGGATGGGCGCGCCCGGCGCCGCCGGGACGGTCGTCGACCCGGCGTGCCGGGTGCAAGGTGTCCGGGGGCTGCGGGTCGTGGACGCCTCCATCTTCCCTTCCGTGCCCCGGGCCAACACCAATCTCGCCGCCATCATGACCGGCGAACTCATGGCGGACCGGCTCGACGTCTGACACATGTCGCCCCCGTCTCGTATCGAGACACCTGACACCGCCCCGTAAGCACAGACCCCCGCACAAAGCCCAGAGCCCCGCCCCGAACAGAAACGGCCACGCCCATGGAAACCCTCCAGAACCTCATCGGCGGCCGGTGGGAAGAACCGGTCGGCGAGGACGTCGTCGCCGTGGTCAACCCCGCCACCGAGGAAGCCATCGCGAACTTCCGCGCGGGCAACGCCGAAGACGTCGACCACGCCGTGGCCGCGGCGGGCGCCGCCCAGCGTGAGTGGGCCGCGCTCACCGTGGCGCGGCGCGTGGAGCGCATTCACGCCTGGGCCGACGCAATCGCCGCGCACGCCGCGGAACTTGCCGAGCTGGAATGCCGAGAGATGGGCAAACCGGTCGGCATCGGGCGCACTTTCGTGGACGGAGCGGTGGCCGGGCTGAAGGCCGCCGCGGACCAGGCGCTCACCTACCCGTTCAGCGAAACGGTGACCGGTCCGGGTCCTGAGAGTGAGCGGACCGACATCGTCCGCCACCCGCTCGGTGTCACCGCCGTCATCACCCCGTGGAACTTTCCCGTCGCCATGGTCCTCGGCGCCCTGGGCCCGCTGCTCGCCGCGGGGAACACCGTCGTGGTCAAGCCCTCCGAGCGGTCCCCTCTGTCCACGGTGCGGCTGTTCGAGCTGGCCGCCTCCTCCGGGCTGCCCCCAGGTGTGCTGAACCTGGTCCTGGGCGACGGCCGCACCGGCGCGGCGCTGGCGGAGCACGAAGACCTACGGCTCGTCCACTTCACCGGCTCGGTCGGGGCCGGCCGCGCCGTGGGGGCGGCGACCGGACAGCGTCTGAACCGCTGCGTGCTCGAACTCGGTGGCAAGGACCCCGTCGTGATCGACGCGGGAGTGGACCCGGTCGCCACCGCGCAGGCCGTGGCGTTCGGCGCGTTCATCAACACCGGTCAGATCTGCACCTCCATGGAGCGGATCTACGTCCATGAGCGCATCGCGGACGCGTTCGTCGAGGCCCTCGTCGCCGCGGCGCGGACCTTCACCATCGGCGACGGTCTCGACCCCGCCACGGTGCTCGGACCGCTCGTGGACGCGCGCCAACGCGACACCGTACGACGCCATGTCGAGGACGCCGTCGCCAAGGGCGCCACCGTGCGCACCGGCGGAGCCGTACCGGAACGTCGCGGCTACTTCTACCCGGCGACCGTGCTCACCGGAGTCGACGACACCATGCTCGTGATGACCGAGGAGACGTTCGGTCCCGTGGCACCCATATCCGTCGTGGCCGACTTCGAGGAAGGCCTCACCCGCGCGGCCGCATCGCGCTACGGCCTCGCCGCCACCGTGTACACCGACGACCCCGAGCACATCGCGGCAGCCGCACACCTTCCCGTAGGTGTCGTCTGGGTCAACCAGTGGCAGGGCGGCGGCCCCGAGCGGCTCTACGAACCCGCCCGCGACAGCGGCATGGGGGCCACCGGAGCGCGTGCCGCGTACGACGCCGCGACCCGGCCCGCCGCCGTGCACATCGCCGCCACCGCCCCGGCGGTCGCCCGATGACCGCCACGAAGCAGGCCGCGGCACAGCACATCCGAGCCGCGGCGGACGACCTGATCGCCCTGTCCCACCGCATCCACGCCCACCCGGAGTTGGCCTTCGAGGAGTACCTCGCCAGCCGATGGGTCGCCGACGCCCTCAGCGACGCGGGGTTCGAGGTCCGGCACGGGTACTGCGGGCTGCCGACCGCCGTGGAGGCAACGATCGGCACCGGGCCGACGCACATCGCGATCTGCGCGGAGTACGACGCCCTGCCCGACATCGGACACGCCTGCGGCCACAACATCATCGCCGCAGCGGCGGTCGGCGCCGGTATTGGACTCGCCCCCTTGGCGGACGACCTCGGCCTGACCGTACGGGTGTTGGGCACTCCCGCAGAGGAGGGAGGCGGCGGCAAGGTTCTGATGCTGGACAAGGGCGCCTTCGACGGCGTGCACGCGGCCATGATGGTGCATCCGGCCGCGGTCGAGATGGCGGCGATGCCCGGCCTGGCCGTCACCCAGTTCGATGTGACCTACAAAGGCAAGGCGGCGCACGCCGGTGCCTATCCCGAGCTGGGCATCAACGCGGCGGACGCCATGACCCTCGCCCAGATGGGCATCGGGCTGCTGCGCCAGCAGACGGCCGCATCCGATCGCATCCACGGCATCGTCACCCAGGCCGGCTCCGCCGCCAACATCATCCCCGACACCAGCCGCGGCCACTGGATCGTACGCAGCGACAGCCTGGACGCCCTGCGGCCCCTGGCGGAGCGGGTGCACCGGTGCTTCGAGGCCGGCGCGCTGGCCACCGGCTGCGACCTGTCCACCACGCCGGTCGGCCCCGACTACGCCGATCTCCGGCCGGACCAGGGCCTGTTGGACCTGTGGGTCGCCAACGCGACGGCGCTCGGCCGCCATTTCCCCGAACTGCCGAACAGTGTCGCGGGCGCCGCCACCGACATGGGGAACGTCTCCCATGTCGTGCCCACCATCCACCCCATGCTCGGACTCGACTGCGGCCCCGCGGTCAACCACCAACCGGAATTCACCGCCGCGTGCACCACACAGGCGGCGGACCGTGCCGTACTCGACGGGGCAACCGGCATGGCCTGGACGGCCATTGACGTCGCTCTGGCGTCCCGCCCGTAGGAACCCGTAGGAACAGTCGGGCGCGCGTCCGGGGCGCGCATCGCTCTCGTCCTACGAACTACGAACGGTTCTCGAGGTCCTCTAGAGCGCTGATCGCCGTGGCGGTCAGGCTGTTGGTGATGTGGTCGCGCATGAGTTGCGCGGCCTGGGCCGCCTGGCCGTCCACGATGAGGTCGACCAGACGCTGATGTTCCTCGAGGTCGCGGGTGCGCGGTTCGTCGCCGGGCGGCAGGTCGAGGCCGAGGCGGCGGTAGCGGTCGGACTTGTCCCACAGGTCGTCGAGCATCTTGATGAGCACGTCGTTGTGCGAGGCCCGGTAGAGCGTCTGATGGAAGACGCGGTGGGCGGTGAGGGCTTCCTCGCCCCACTTGCGCGTGACCGGGAGCAGGTCGGCGACGGCGGCCCGCATCGCGGCGATGTCGGTCTCGGTGCGGCGCGTGGCGGCGAGTTCGGCCGCGGTGGGGTCCAGAGAGAGGCGGACCTCGAAGAGCTGGCGGGCCTCGTCGGCGGTCATGGTCGACACCCGTACGTCGCGGTGGGTCTCGACGGTGAGCAGTCCCTCGCTGCTGAGGCGCCGGATGGCCTCGCGCAGCGGCGTGATGCTCATGTTGAGCGAGTCGGCGAGGTCGTACTGGGCGAGACGGGAGCCGGCCGGGAGGCTGCCGGTGAGGATCTGGTCGCGCAGTTCCGCGTAGGCGAGATCGCTCTTGCTGAGGAACGTGTTCTGGCTCGGCATGGCCTCTTGATCGGTCCCTTTCCCGAGGTCCCCCACCCCTTGACATCTCCCGGTGGCGCCGCCCACTCTAACAGCCGTCACATCTTATAAGTTACAAGAAAGGCCATCGTGAAGATCACCAACGTGTACGAGGGCGTCGTCCCGATCAGCTCCTCGATCCGCAACGCGTGGATCGACTTCTCCTCCATGGACTGCTCGATCGTCGCGATCGAGAGCGATGTCATCCGCGACGGGAAGCCGGTGGTGGGCTATGGCTTCAACTCCAACGGCCGTTACAGCGCGGGCGAGATCCTGCGCCGCCGGGTCCTGCCGCGCCTGATGGCGGCGGAGCCCGGGGACCTCCTGAACGAGGCCGGCGAGCTGGATCCCGCCAGGGCGTGGGAGCTGATGATGCGCAACGAGAAGCCCGGCGGGCACGGCGAGCGCTCGGTCGCCGTCGGCGTCGTGGACATGGCCCTGTTCGACCTGGCCGCGAAGATCGCAGGCCAGCCGCTGTACCGGTACCTGTCCGAGCGGCACGGCGACGGCGAGCCCGACGACTCGGTGTTCGTCTACGCGGCGGGCGGCTACTACGCCCCCGGCAAGACACTGACCGACCTCCAGGCCGAGATGCGCGGCTTCCTCGACCAGGGCTACGACGTCGTCAAGATGAAGATCGGCGGCGCCGACCTCGCCGAGGACCTGCGCCGCATCGAGGCCGTCATCGAGGTCCTGGACGGCGAAGGATCCCGCCTCGCCGTCGACGTCAACGGCCGCTTCGACCTGGCCACCGCCCTCGAGTACGGGCGGGCCATCGAGCCGTACGGACTGTTCTGGTACGAGGAGATCGGCGACCCGCTCGACTACCACCTCAACGCCACCGTCGCCGAGCACTACGCAGGCCCCATCGCCACCGGCGAGAACCTCTTCTCCCTCCAGGACGCCCGCAATCTGATCCGCTACGGCGGCATGCGCCCCGACCGCGACACCCTCCAGTTCGACCCGGCGCTCTCCTACGGACTGACCGAATACCTGCGCATCCAGGACATGTTGAAGCAGCACGGCTGGTCCTCGCGCCGCTGCGTCCCGCACGGCGGCCACCAGTTCTCGCTGCACATCGCGGCCGCCCTCAAGCTCGGCGGCAACGAGTCCTACCCGGGCGAGTTCCAGCCCACCGGCGGCTTCGCCGACGACGCCGTCGTGGAGAAGAGCCGCGTCGGCCTGACCGACATCCCCGGCATCGGCTTCGAGGGCAAGGCCGCCTTCCACAAGGTGCTGCGCGCCCTGCACAGCTGAGCCGTTCTCCACACATCACATCTCGAGGCACCAACGGGACAGGGCAACACACGATCGTCGTGCAAGGGAGCACCTACGATGACATCCACCGCCGTCACCGACCGCCCACCACGCTCCAGGATGAACCGGCTGCTGCGTGAGCTGTGGTTCCAGGTCGTCCTGGCCGCCGTTCTCGGCATCGCCGTGGGACTGTTCGCGCCGGGCGTGGGCGAGGAACTCAAGCCGCTCAACGACTGGTTCATCGCTCTGGTCAAGATGATCGTGGTCCCGGTCGTCTTCTGCGTGGTCACCACCGGCATCGCCTCCATGGACAACCTGCGCAAGGCCGGCAGGATCGGTGTGAAGGCGATCGGCTACTTCCTGGTGCTGTCCCTGGTGTCGATGCTGATCGGCCTTGTGGTCGCCAACGTCTTCCAGCCCGGTGCGGGGCTGCACGTCGATCCCTCCACGCTGCGCGCCGAGGACGTACCGGAGACGGCCACCGAACACGCCACCTTCACCGGCTTCATCTCGTCACTGATCCCCACCTCGCTCCTCGGGGCGATCACGGGTGACGCGATCCTGGCCGCGCTGATGGTCTCCATCGTCTTCGGCGTGGCCCTCAACATGGCCGGCGAGGACGGCGCCCCACTCACCCGAGGCATCAAGGCCCTGTCCGACGTGGTGTTCCGCATCGTCGGCTGGGTGATGCGCCTTGCCCCGCTGGGCACCTTCGGCGCCCTGGCCATGGTGGTCGCCACGTACGGCGCCGAGAGTCTCAAGCAACTCGCGTACCTGATCCTGCTGTTCACCGCGACGTGTGTCGTCTACGTCCTGGTCGTGCTCGGCGCCATCATGCGCGCCTGCCGGCTGAGCCTGTTCGGCCTCATGCGCTTCCTCAAGACCGAACTCCTCGTCGCGCTGAGCACCTGCTCCAGCGAGGCCGTACTGCCGCAACTGGTACGCAAGTTGGAGACCCTCGGCGTCGGGCGCCCGGTTGTCGGGATCGTCATTCCCTCCGGGTTCTCCTTCAACCTGGACGGCTCGGCCGTCTACCTCACGATGGCGTCGATGTTCCTCGCCCAGGCGATGGGCATCGACCTCTCCTGGCAGCAGCAACTCGTCATGGTCGGCGTCATGATGCTCACGAGCAAGGGCACCGCGGGCATCGCCGGCGGCGCGTTCATCGTCCTGGCCAGCACGGTCACCGCGGTCGGCCACATCCCGCTGGCCGCCCTCTCCCTGATCGTCGGCGTCGACCGCATCCTCAACGAGGGCCGCGTCTTCATCAACGTCCTCGGCAACGCGGTCGCCACCATCGTCATCGGCAAGTGGGAGAACGACTTCGACACGGCGCGGGCCCGGTCGGTGCTCCAACCCGGCAAGACACCGCCCCCGCCGCCCGCAGCCGTCGACACCACGAAGGTCGGCGCCGACGGCTGATCTCCCCGGCAGGGGCGGCGTGTCACACCGGAAGCGTCCCCGTCGCCGCCACCTTCGCGTACCAGTGGGCGCTGGCCTTGGGGGTACGGGTGCCGGTCGGGTAGTCGACGTGGACCATGCCGAAGCGCTTGCTGTAGCCGTAGCCCCACTCGAAGTTGTCCAGCAGTGACCACAGGAAGTAGCCGCGGACGTCGGCGCCGGCGGACATCGCGCGGTGCACGGCGGCCAGGTGGTCGCGGACGTAGGCGATGCGTTCCGGGTCGTTGACGTTGCCCTCGGGGTCCGCGTAGTCGTGGAACGCGGCGCCGTTCTCGGTGATCACCATGGGCAGGCCGGGGTGGTCGCCGCCGAGGCGGAGCAGGAGTTCCTCGAGGCCCGAGGCGTCGATCGTCCAGCCCATCGCGGTCCTGTCACCGGGCGTGGGGTGGAAGGCGACGCGGTCCGCGCCCACCCAGGGGCTGTGCGCGCTGGCGCCGTGGCCGTCGCTGCCGTGCGCCGGGTCGCCCTCGGAGACGAGGGTCGGCGAGTAGTAGTTGACGCCCAGGAAGTCCAATGGCTGGTGGATGTCTGCCAGATCGCCGTCCTGGACGAAGGACCAGTCGGTCAGCGGCGCGGTGTCCTTCAGCAGGTCCTCGGGGTACTCGCCGCGCAGCATGGGGCCGGTGAAGACCCGGTTGGCCAGCGCGTCGATGCGCCGGGCGGCGTCGGTGTCCCCGGGCGCGTCGGTCAGCGGGCGCACGTGATGCACGTTGAGTGTCACCGATACCTGGGCGGCCGGGCGCAGTTGTGACCGAAGCGCCTGCACGGCCAGGCCGTGGCCCAGGTTGAGGTGGTGGGCGGCGCGCAGGGCGGCGACCGGGTCGGTGCGGCCGGGGGCGTGCACGCCGGACGCGTAGCCGAGGAAGGCGCTGCACCAGGGCTCGTTGAGGGTGGTCCAGGTGTCGACGTGGTCACCAAGGCCCTCGGCGGCGAGGCTCGCGTACTCGGCGAAACGCTCGGCGGTCTCACGGGCCGGCCAGCCGCCCAGGTCCTCCAACTCCTGTGGCAGGTCCCAGTGGTAGAGCGTGGCGACCGGCTTGATGCCCTTCTCGCGCAGCGCGTCGGCGAGGCGTCGGTAGAAGTCGAGGCCCTTTTGCAGGGCCGGGCCGCGGCCTGTCGGCTGGATGCGCGGCCAGGCGAGCGAGAAGCGGTACGCCTTGACGCCGAGGTCGGCCATGATGTCGACGTCCTCGGCCCAGCGGTGGTAGTGGTCGCAGGCCATGTCGCCGGTGTCGCCGTTGAGGACCTTGCCGGGGGCGCGCGCGTAGGTGTCCCAGATGGACGGGGTGCGGCCGTCCTCCTGGGCTGCGCCCTCGATCTGGTACGAGGCGGTCGCCGTACCCCAGAGGAAGTCGGTGGGGAAGGTGAGCGCGGATGACATGGGACTCCTCCAGAGGAGAGCGAACAGCAGGATGTCGTACGGGAGTTGGGGGGCGGAGGCGGGGGCGGCGACGGAGCGGATCAGCCCTTGACGGCGCCCTGCATGATGCCGCCGACGATCTGCCGGCCGAAGACCACGAACATCGCGAGCAGCGGCAGCGTGCCGAGCAGCGCGCCCGCCATGATCAGGGACTGGTCGCGGACGTAGCCGGCGCTCAGCTGCGTGAGGGCCACGGGCACGGTCGGGTTGGTCATGTCGAGGGCGATGAACGGCCAGAAGAAGTCGTTCCAGGCGTGCACGAACGTGATCATGAAGATCACGGCCATGGGGGCGCGGGCGATCGGGAGCACGATGGACCAGAAGATCCGCAGTGAGTGCGCGCCGTCGACCCGGCCCGCCTCGACGAGCTCGTCGGGCAGTGCCTCGGCGAAGTACTGCCGCATGAAGAACACGCCGACCGCGCTGACCAGCGTGGGGAAGATGACCGACGGCAGCTGCTGGCCCCAGCCGAGGTCGCTCATCATCATGAACAGCGGGACCACGCCCAGTTGCGGCGGCACCATCATGGTGCCGATGACGACCATGAGGAGCGCGTTGCGACCCTTGAAGCGGAGCTTGGCGAAGGCGAATCCGGCGAGGGTCGCGAAGAGCACGGTGGACAGCGAGATGGCGCCGGCCACGATCAGCGAGTTCATCATCGCCTTGCCCATGGCGGCCTCGGTCCAGGCCCGGGAGAGGTTGCTGAAGAGGTTCGGTCCCGGCAGGAACGGGGGCGGGGTCCGCGAGATCCGGGCGCTGTCGCTGGAGGCCGCGACCAGCGTCCAGTAGAGCGGGAAGAGCGAGACCAGGGCGGTGAATCCGAGCAGGACGTAGGTGAGTGGCCCGGCGTGGTGCTGTTTGCCCGCGCCCTGCCTCAGGCGCCTGCGGCGGGCGGGAGCGGGGCGCTGGACGACGTCGCGGCCTCGGGCGCCGGTGCGGACCGGAGCGGTGTCGGTGGTCATGGTGTGACTCCCCCGGTCAGTGCGTGCGGTTGCGCAGGCGCGAGATGGCGCGCTGCAGGACGAAGACGAGGACGAGCAGTAGGAACATCGCCCAGGCCACGGTGGCCGCGCGGCCCATCTGGTAGTTCTTCCAGCCCTCTTCGTAGAGCAGCAGGCCGAGCGTCTGGTACTGGTTGTTGGTGCCACCGGTGACGCCGTTGGGGCCCTGGCCGAAGATCAGTGGCTCGCCGAAGAGCTGGGTGGCTCCGATCGTCGACAGGACGATGGTGAAGACGATCGTCGCCTTGATGCCGGGGACCGTGACGGTGAGGAACTGCTGCCAGCGGTTGGCGCCGTCGATGGCGGCGGCCTCGTAGCGCTCCAGCGGCACGGCCTGCATGGCGGCCAGGTAGAGCAGGGCGTTGTAGCCGGTCCAGCGCCAGATCACGATCGCGGAGATGGCGGTCTGGGAGGCACCGGTGGAGTTCTCCCAGTCGATCGGGTCGATGCCTATGAGGCCGAGACCCCAGTTGATCATGCCGAAGTCGCGCTGGAAGAGCATCGTGAAGACGAGCGCGGCGGCGCCGACCGAGGTGGCGTACGGGGTGATGGCGGCGACCCGGAAGAAGGTCGAGCCGCGCATCTTGTAGTTGAGCAGATGCGCCAGGCCGAGGGCCATGAGCAGCTGTGGAACGGTGGAGATCACTCCGATGGTGACGGTGTTGCGCAGCGCGTTCCAGAACCGCTCGTCGGTGAACAGTGCCGTGTAGTTGCCCAGGCCCCGCCACGTCATGACGTCGAAGGTGGACAGCTCGACCTGGTGGAGGGAGATCCAGGCGGTGTAGATCAGCGGGTAGAAGCTGAACGCGGCGAAGATGACGAAGAAGGGGGCGACGAACGCGTATGGCGCACCCTTCACATCGAGGCGGTGCAGGAACGGGATCTTCGAACGGGCCTTGTCCGAACGGGACTTGTTGCCGCCGTTCGGATCCGGCTTCGGGTTCGGCTTCGCGGGTGAGCCGTGTGTCGGGGGTGGCTCGGCGGACGAGCCGAGCTGGGTGGAGGCTGCCACCGGGGTCCTTCCATCGGGCGGGCAAGGCAGGCTGGCTAGCTAGCTGGCTGGGTGCGCGATGCGGCGGCGGGGCGGCCGGCAGAACTCCGACCGCACCCGCTCGGTTCCGTACGCGTCAGCCGACGGCCTTCTTGACGCGCTCGTCGGTGGTCTTCCAGGCCTCGGCCGGGGACTTGCCGTTCTCGACCAGCTGGAGACCCTGCTGGAAGTTGTCCTTGATGGTGCCGTCCTTACGGCCGAGCACCTGCTCGGCGGGCACCTCGTTGGCCGCCGCTCCGAAGATCTGGCCGGTCGGGGCGCCGGAGAAGTACTCCGACTTGGCGTCCTTCACCTTCGGGTCCTCGAGTGCGGCCTTCGAGGACGGGAAGTTGCCCAACTTCTCGAAGAGATAGGCCTGTTGCGCGGGCGCGGTCAGCCACGCCACGAGCTTCTTGGCCTCGTCCTTCACCGGGCTCTTCTCGGTGACCCCGAGGAAGGAACCACCCCAGTTGGCGCCCTTGGGGGCCTTGGCGACGTCCCACTTGCCCTTGTTGGCGTCCCCGGCCTTGTCGCTGATGTGCGCGAGCATCCAGGCCGGGCAGACGGTGGTGGCGAACGTGCCGTTGGCGAGCCCCGGGTCCCAACCCGGCTGGAACTGCGGCAACTTGGCGGTCAGGTCCTTCTGGGCGGCCTCGGTCGACAGGTCCCAGGCCTCCTTGATCACCGGGTTGGTCTTGTAGATCAACTGACCGGACTTGTCGTAGTACTGCTCGGAGTTGCCGTAGACCATGGCGTTGAACAGGCCGGAGGCCGAGTCCAGGTACGAGACCTTCTTGTTCTTGTTGCCCTTGGCGAACTTCTCGCCGGTCTCCACGTACTTCTTCCAGTCACCCGCCCACAGCTTGCCGACCTTCTCGCGGTCGGTGGGCAGCCCTGCCTGCTCGAACAGGTCCTTGCGATAACAGACCGCCATCGGCCCGGTGTCCGTGCCGAGGCCCAGGACCTTGCCGTCCTTCGTGGTGATCTGGCCCTGCTTCCACGGCTGGAAGTGCTTGATGTTCTTGGTGCCGGCGAAGTCCGCGAACTTGTCGGCCTGCGTCTCGGTGATCTCCTTCGCCCGCGCCACCTCGATGCCCTGGACGTCCTTGAGTCCGGAGCCGCTGGCGAGGTGGGTCTGCAGGGCGGTGTAGTACGTCTGCTCGTCGCCGGCCGCCTCGGCCTTGACGGTGACGTTGGGGTGCTCCTTCTCGTACTTCTCGATCAGGCCGGTCTCCTTGAAGCCCATCACGCCGTACAGGCCCATGGTGATGGTGACCTTGCCGTCCTCGACGCCGCCGCCGGTGGCGCTCGCGCCCCCTCCGCCGCAGCCCGCGAGCAGGGCGCTCGCCGCCGTACAGGCCAGCACAGCTGTGACTTTTGTACGCAGTTTCCGCTCGACCTTGAGCATGAACGTCCTCCATGAGACGGCGCCGACGCACCGGTGGCACGAGTCGGCCCAAAGCTCGGCCGCCCGCGGCAGGCATCATCAAGTTCCCAGCTCAGAGCGGGTTTCCCAGGGGGCCGCGGACAGGAATCGCGGCCTCTGGTCGGCCTGCTGGCGAGTTGGTGGGAACGTACCCACTGAGTTTCAGGAAGACTGGCGGCCCGACAACTCCCGTGTCAAGAAGTCGAATCCAGCTCGTTTCCACCTCGTTATCGACGGACGCTTCCGGAAAGGGGCCACGGAGTGGGCAGAATCGGGGTGGCAGCTGACAGAATGCGCAGGCCGGGAGGGGGCCGGGAGGGTCGAACCCCCAACAGGGCGGCCCTGAAGGGGAATTGGAGGATCCGGAACGATGAGCGGCGACACGACACGAGAAGTGGCGGGCGGGGAGCGGGACGGGGGCCGGGCCGGCGGTCGAGGCGAGGGCCGGGCCGGCAGTCGAGACGGGGCCCGGGCCGGCGGTCGAGGCGAGGGCCGGGGTCTGCGCATCGGAAGCGATCCGCAGACCGACAGCCGGGAGCCGGCCGCACGCCAAGAACAGGACACACCCCGAGAACCGGCCGCACGCCGGGACCGCGAGCAGAGCGGGGCGGGCGCCCGGCCGACCATCAAGACCGTGGCGGCGCGGGCCGGCGTCGGGCGCACCACCGTCTCCCGTGTGGTGAACGGCTCGGAGCTGGTCAGCGAGAAGGCGCGGGAGGCCGTCCTCAACGCCATCGCGGAACTGGGCTACGTCCCCAATTCGGTGGCCCGCGGACTGGTCACCAGCCGTACCAACGCCGTCGCCCTGGTCATCCCCGAGTCCGAGAGCCGGCTCGGCTCGGAGCCCTACTTCTCGGCGGTGATCCGCGGGGTGAGCGCCGCGCTCGCCGACACGCGCACCCAGCTCCAGCTGACGCTCGTCCGCGACCAGGCCGAACGCGACCAGCTCACCCAGTCTGTCGCCGAACGCCGGGTAGACGGCGTGCTGTTGGTCTCGATACACGAACACGACGTCCTGCCGGGCCTGTTGGAATCGGCCGGGCTGCCAACCGTCCTCGCGGGCCGCCGCAGGGAGGACGACCCGCTCAGTTACGTCTGCGCCGACAACCGGGGCGGGGCCGCCACCGCCGTGCGCCACCTCCTGGACCGCGGGCGGCGCCGGATCGCCACTGTCGCGGGCCCCCAGGACATGGAGGTCGGCCGCAGCCGGTTGCGCGGCTGCCAGGAAGCACTCGTCCAGGCGGGCATCCCGGCTGAGGAACACCTGGTCGAGGTCGGCGACTTCACCGAGGAAGGAGCGCGCGCGGCGATGCGTTCGCTACTTGAACGTGCCCCGGACCTGGACGCCGTGTTCGCCGCCTCCGACCTGATGGCCGCGGGCACCCTCCTCGAACTGCGCGCCCAGGGTCGCCGCGTGCCGGAGGATGTCTCGGTCGTCGGATTCGAGGACTCCTACCTCGCCCGCCACACCAACCCACCGCTCACGACGGTCCGCCAGCCCACGGAGGAGATCGGCGCCACGATCGCCCGCACCCTCCTCCGCGAGATCGGGAACCCGGCGGTTGCGCGCACGAGGCTTGTGCTGGATACGGAGTTGGTGGTGCGGGAGTCGTCGTAGCGGGGGTGGCTGCCCAGGCTTGGACGGTGCAGGGCTACTGCGCCAATCCGACTTCTCGGCTTCGCTGTTGGCCGCAGGAAGCGCGGCGATGAGTATCTCGGTGGCCTCGGTGATGTTGTCGGCCCTGACGGCGTGAGTCATGGCCGTGCGGGCGGTGGCGGACGTTCTCCGTCATTGCTTCGCCGGTGGCGAGCAGCGCAGCTACCCAGAGCCCGGCGGAGGAACCAGGCTCCGCCTCACGGTCGACACCCGCACATGGCTGACCCGGCCCGTTCCTGGCCGGCCACCAGCACACCCTCCCACGGGACAGCCCCACACTTCGAGGAAACCTGACACACCGGCCCCTGCCGTGGCGGGCGCCAACACTCCGCCGATCAGTCCGCTTCCGTCAGAGCCACACGCGCGGCGGCCAGGATCTGCTCGGAGAGCGGTGAGCCCTTGGTGGCGCGGGACAGGACGAGCGCGCCGAACAGGGTGCTCAGGCGGGCGAGGCCGTCCTGGTCGTCATCGGCGAGGAAGTCGGCGAAGTCGGCCACCCCGTCGGCGTAGACGCGGCGGGCCTCCTGGTCGTCGGGGGTGCGGGCGATGTCGGTGGCGAGCGCGGCGACGGGGCAGCCGTCCGCCATGTTGTCGCGGTGTTCGACGGAGAGGTAGGTGTCGATCAGCGTGCGCTGGGCGTCGTCGCGCCGGCCCTCGTACTGCTCGAGCCCGGCGGCGTACCGCTGGGCGAGCTCGTCGATCGCGTGGGCGGTGGCCTCGTCGACGAGTGCCTCCTTGGAAGCGAACTGCTTGTAGAAGGCGCCGTGGGTCAGACCGGCCGCCTTCATCAGGTCGGCGACGCTGACCTGCGTGCCCTGCTCCCTGAACAGCCGGGAGGCGGTGTCCACGACCCGCCTGCGGTTCTCCTCCGCCTGCGCCTGCGATACGCGGCCCATGGCCACCTCCTGCGTGCTCCTACGTGAACCCGGTTCCGTGAACCCGGTTTGGATGTCGACTGGCATCTATCGTAGTCCAGTGTTTAGATTGTCATCGTAATCTAAATCTGATGGACGCGGGTGACCGGACGGCGCCCGCCACTACCGGGAGCAGGATCGGACATGGAGCTCAAGAACACGGTCGCGGTCGTCACCGGCGCCAACCGGGGTCTCGGCCGGCACCTCGCCGCCCAGCTCGTGGAGCGCGGCGCGAAGGTCTACGCGGCGGCCCGCCGCCCCGAGACGGTCGATCTGCCGGGTGTCGCGCCGCTGCGCCTGGACGTCACGGACGAGGAGTCGATCCGGGAGGCCGCCCGCACCGCCTCCGACGCTGCGCTGCTGATCAACAACGCGGGCATCTCCACCGGCGCCACGCTGGTCGGCGGCGACCTGGACGAGGTGCGCCGGGAGATGGACACCAACTTCTTCGGGCCGCTCGCCGCGACCCGCGCCTTCGCCCCCGTGATCGAGGGCAACGGCGGCGGCGCCGTGCTCAATGTCCTGTCCGTCCTTTCCTGGTACCACCCGGCGGGCCTCGGCTCCTACGCCGCGTCCAAGGCCGCGGCCTGGGCGCTGAGCGGCGCGAGCCGCGAGGAACTGGCGCCGCGCGGCATCACCGTCTCCGCGCTGCACGTCGGATACATGGACACCGACATGGCCGCCGAGGTCCCCGCCGACCAGAAGGTCTCCGCCTCCGACGTCGCGGCGCAGGCACTCGACGGCATCGAGGCGGGCCTGCCCGAGATCCTCGCTGATGAGTTGACCCGACAGGTCAAGCAGGGCCTGGCCATCACGCCGCAGACGCAGCCGCAGCCGAACGCCGCCTGAGCCTTCCGGGGCGCTCCTGAGCCTTCCGGGGCGCTCCTGAGTCTTCCGGGGCGCTCCCGAAACGCCCTCCTCCCCCTCGCTCGCGATCCCCCTACGCAAGGACATCTCATGCGCTACACGACCTTCGGCCACCGGACCGGACTGCGCGTGTCCGAGTACGCGCTCGGCACCGCGAACTTCGGCACCGGCTGGGGTGCCGGGGCCGAGCCCGACGAGGCCCGCCGGATCTTCGACCGGTTCGCCGAGGCCGGCGGCACCTTCCTCGACAGCGCGGACGGCTACCAGTTCGGCGAGTCGGAGGAGCTGACCGGAAAGCTGATCTCGGCCGACCGCGACCACTTCGTCCTGGCCACCAAGTTCACCCTCGGCGCCGCCCCGCAGCCGGACATCTCCAAGACGGGCAACAGCCGCAAGAACATGGTCGCCTCGGTGGAGGCCAGCCTGAAGCGCCTGGGCACCGACCACATCGACCTGCTGTGGGTGCACTTCCCCGACGAGCTCACGCCGATGGAAGAGCTCCTGCGCGGACTCGACGACCTGGTCAGCGCCGGCAAGATCCACCACGCCGCGCTGTCCAACTTCCCGGCCTGGCGCGTCTCGCGCGCGGTGACCCTCGCCGACCTCAGGAACCAGGCCCCGATCATCGGCATCCAGCACGAGTACAGCCTCGTCGAGCGCACCGCCGACCGCGAGCTGCTGCCGATGGCCGAGAGCCTCGGGCTCGGCGCCGCCCTGTGGTCCCCGCTCGGCGGCGGACTCCTCACCGGCAAGTACCGCACCTCCGCCGACGGTCGTCTGAGCGACCTGGGCATGGTCATCCACACCGAGGACACCGGCCAGAAGACCGCCGTCGTCGACACCGTCCTGGCCGTCGCCGAGGAGACCGGCGTGACACCCGCCCAGGTGGCGGTGGCCTGGGTGCGCGAGCGCGCGGCCCGCTCGGTGGCCACGCTCGTCCCGATCATCGGCCCGCGCAGCCTCGCCCAGCTCGACAGCTACCTCGGCGCCCTCGACGTCCGGCTGACCGACGAGCAGTACGCCCGGCTCACCGAGGTCAGCTCGGTGCCGCTCGGCGTGCCCCACGAGGGGATCGCCGGCTCGCTGGACCGCCTCCAGGGCGGCGCCGCCGACCACGTCATCACTCCGGCCGTGCCGGTGGCTTGAGCCACCAGCGATGCCCCCGGCCGCGCCGCGGGGCCGCGCGCGAACGCTGAACACACCACAGACTGCCTCGTACCGACGGACACCCGTGACGGGACGAACGGAAACCCCGGCCTCGCACGGACGGGAACAGAAAGGGAGACGGCGATGAAGGCCTTCAGGGTCGAGAAGTACGGCGACGCGGGCGGCATGCGTGCCGCCGATGTCCCCGACCCCGTCGTCGGCGCCGACGACGTCCTGGTCAAGATCCACGCGGCGGGCGTCAACCCGCTCGACACGAGGATCCGCAACGGCGACTTCAAGGCGTTCCTGCCCTACCGACTCCCCCTCGTCCTGGGCAACGACCTCGCCGGCACGGTCGTCCAAGTGGGCTCCGACGTAACGGAGTTCGCGGTCGACGACGAGGTCTACGCCCGCCCCGACAAGGACCGCATCGGCACCTTCGCCGAGCTCATCGCCGTCCACCAGGACGACCTGGCACCCAAGCCCACCACCCTCACCATGGCCGAGGCCGCCTCCCTCCCCCTGGTCGCCCTCACCGCCTGGCAGGCGCTGGTCGAGCGGGCACACGTAAAGCCCGGCCAGAAGGTCCTCGTCCACGCGGGCGCCGGTGGCCTCGGTTCCCTCGCCGTCCAGCTCGCGAAGGCGCTCGGCGCACATGTGGCCACCACCGTGAGCACCGCCAAGGTCGACCTCGCCAAGGAACTCGGCGCCGACGAGGTCATCGACTACCGCACGCAGGACTTCGAGACCCTCCTCGACGGCTACGACGTCGTCCTGGACAGCCTCGGCGGCGACAACCTCGCCGAGTCCCTGCGCATCCTCAAGCCCGGCGGCACCGCCATCTCCGTCGCGGGCCCGCCCGACCCGTCCTTCGCCCGCGAACTCGGCGCGAACCCGGTCCTGCGCCTGGCCATGACCGCGCTCAGCTTCAAGACCCGTCGCCAGGCCAAGTGCCTCGGAGTGACGTACTCCTTCCTGTTCATGAGGGCCAGCGGCGAGCAACTCCGCGCACTCACCCCTCTCATCGACGCAGGGAAGATCCACCCGGTCGTCGACCGCGTCTTCCCGTTCGACGAGACCCTCCAGGCGATGGAGTACGTCGAGAAGGGCCGCGCGAAGGCCGGCAAGGTCGTCGTCTCCATGACCTGAGAACATCGGAACCGCCCCGGCCGGGTGGCCGGAGAGCCACCCGCGGCACCGGACACATCCCCCACGCACCAAACCCCTCCCCCGCCCTGTCGATAGACCTTCACCCAGAACTTCCTCCGGGCCGTGGCCGCGCCCGGGTCGCCCGACAACTGACGTACTCCAGGGGCGAGTTCAGCGACCGCGCCCCGCGAGTGGGGGCACTCCCGTTCCAGGTACCAACAGGGCCCCCCTCATACCGTCCGTCCGATCTAGCCTGGAACACGTGAGTACAGCGAGCGACGTCCGGAGGTTCCCGGCGTCACCTCACGCTCGACGTCACCCGACAAGGAGCACCACGATGCACACCCGCACACTCGGCCAGGGCCTCGAGGTCTCGGCGATCGGTCTGGGCTGCATGGGCATGTCCCAGAGCTACGGCCCCAACCCCGGCGACCGCGCGGACATGATCGGCGTACTCCGCGGCGCCGTCGACCGCGGCGTCACCTTCTTCGACACCGCCGAGGTCTACGGCCCCTACGTCAACGAGGAGTTGGTGGGCGAGGCACTCGCCCCGGTGCGCGAACAGGTCGTCCTCGCCACCAAGTTCGGCTGGAACATCGACAACGGCGCGATGAACGGGCTCAACAGCCGCCCCGAACAGATCAGGCGCGTCGCCGACGCCTCGCTGCGCCGCCTGCGCACCGACACCATCGACCTCTTCTACCAGCACCGCGTCGACCCCGACGTCCCGATCGAGGACGTCGCCGGCACGGTCGCCGAACTCGTACAGGCGGGCAAGGTACGCCACTTCGGCCTCTCCGAGGCGGCGGTCGGCACGATCCGCAGGGCGCACGCCGTGCACCCCGTGACCGCCGTGCAGAGCGAATACTCGCTGTGGACCCGCGACCCCGAACCCGAGGTCCTGCCCACCCTCGCCGAACTCGGCATCGGCTTCGTACCGTTCAGCCCACTCGGCAAGGGCTTCCTCACCGGCACCGTCGACACCACGACCACGTTCACCGAAGGCGACATCAGGTCCAGGGTGCCGCGCTTCGACCAGGACAACCTCGCCGCCAACCAGTCGCTCGTCGACCACGTCTCCGCCCTCGCCAAGACCAAGAACGCCTCCCCCGGCCAGATCGCCCTGGCCTGGCTCCTGGTCAAGCAGCCCTGGATCGTCCCGATCCCCGGCACGCGCCGCACCGCGCGCCTCGAGGAGAACGCCGCCGCGACCCAAGTCCCGCTCTCCGCCGACGAGATCGCCGGCCTCGACGCCCTGGCGGACCGGGTCGGTGTGCACGGTGACCGCTACAACGCCGCGCACATGGGCTTCGTCAACAGGTGAGGCGGTGGCGGTCGGCCTCGCGGATGACGGCTGGCGCCACCGCCGCCCAGGGCAGGGCGGCGCAGCCCGTACGGGCTCATCCCGCAGCCGGGAGGTAGGGGCCGGGGCCCTTCAAGGTGCGGTGGACGGGGGCGGTCGTCGTGTGGCGCAGGCCGGGCAAGGTGGCCACCGGCCCGGTCAGGTAGCGGTAGAAGTGCTGCGCGCTCGTGGCGTCCACGCTGGCGTACAGGTTGGCCGTGCCCGTCACCGCGGCGGCGAAGGGCACTTCGGGGTGGGTGGCCAACGCCTCGCCCGCCTCGGCGAGGCGGGCCGGATCGATCTCCAGCCACAGCGCCGCCCGGAAGTTCCGCTGGAGAACGTCCAGGCGGTACTCGACGTCGAAGTAGAGGACTCCGGCCGTCCTGAGCTCGGTGATCCGGCGGCGCACCGTCGACTGCGACAGGCCCGTCGCGGCAGCCAACTCCCCGGGCGCCGCCCTGCCGTCCCGGGCCAGCAGGTCGAGCAGGTGGCGGTCGCCGTCGTCCAGGGTCACCGCGGGGGCCGCGTCCGTGGCGCGCTGCGGCACGGAGGGTGGCGTGAGGGACGCGACCTGCGCGGGTGTCAGTGGCCCGATCTTGTTGATCGAGCTGAGGTCCTTGCCGAAGAAGACGTGCAGCAGGCAGTGCGCGGACACGTCCATCACCTGGGGTGTGCGCGGCAGTTTCTGCAGTAGCAGCGGCTCCCGCAGCCCCGGCCCCCGGGTTCGCACCGAGCAGACGAGTTCGGTGCCGCCGGAGCTGAGGCTGACCCACGTCGTGTCCGGGCGCCGCGCCAGCGCCTCCCCGATGGAAGCCGCCGCGTCAGGTGTGCACCGGATGCGTACGACCCACGAGGAGTCGCCGAGCCGCATCGGATCGGTCAGCCCCAGGACCCTGAGCTTCCCGGCGGACCGCAGGCGGGACCAGCGGCGCGCCGCGGTCTGGTCGGACACCCCCAGGGCCTCGCCGATCTCCTTGAACGAGGCCCGTCCGTTGATCTGAAGGGCGTGCGCGAGCGCCATCTCCTCGACCGACAGCTCACGGTCGGCTTCGTCAGATGTGTCGAGATACGTCTTCATGGATTCCATTGTGTCGGATCTGAGCAACGGGGCATCTCTGGCTCATTGAATTGCCCGAGGGGGTTCCAGGATCAGTCGAAGGGACGACGCCGGGGATATGCGTGCGTGACACACGTGCGTGCCACACATGCGTGACATACGTGCGTGACATACGTGCATTCACCGGCCGGCTCTCCCCTTCCGACAGCACGCACGATCCGAATGGAGAAACGACATGCGCAAGTGGTGGCCCTTGCTGGCCGTCTGCCTCGGCGCCTTCATCCTGCTGGTGGACGTGACCATCGTGAACGTCGCCCTGCCGAGCATGGCCGACGATCTCGACGCCTCCTTCACCTCGCTGCAATGGGTGATCGACGGATACGCCCTGGCCCTCGCCGCCCTGCTCCTGGCATCCGGTTCCGTGGCGGACCGGTTCGGGCACCGGCGGTTCTACGTCTACGGCCTGGGGCTCTTCGGCCTGGCCTCGCTGGTCTGCGGACTCGCCCCCGACGCCGGGGTACTGATCGCCGCCCGCGTGGTGCAGGGCGTCGGAGGCGCCGCCATGTTCGCCACGACCCCCGCCCTGCTGATCTCCTCGTACCAGGGCAGGGACCGCGGCACGGCCTTCGGCATATGGGGCGCCGCGAACGGCGCGGCCGCCGCCGCGGGACCGCTTCTCGGCGGCCTGCTCACCGAGCACTTCAGCTGGCAGGCGATCTTCTGGGTCAACCTGCCCATCGCGGCCGTCGCCATCGCCATGACGCTGCGCGTGGTCCGCGCCGACCAGTCGGGCAAGCCGTCCGGCAACGGCGCACCGGCCCGCATCGACGTCCCCGGCGCGACGGCCTTCACCGTCGCCGCCACCACGCTCACCTACGGCCTCATCCGTGGACCTGAGGCGGGCTGGGCCTCGGCCGAGATCCTGGCGACCTTCGCCGTCAGCGTCCTGGCCCTGGCCGCGTTCGTACTGATCGAGCACCGCACGGCACGACGCGGCGGTGCCCCGATGCTCGACCTGACCCTGCTGCGACGCCCGTCGTTCGCGGGCCTGATGAGCGGTGCGCTGCTGCTGCAGGGCGGCGCCTTCGGGTGCCTGGTGCTGCTCTCCGTGTGGTTGCAGTCCGTGCTGGGCCTCGGGCCGGTCGCGGCGGGCCTCGCCCTGACCCCGCTGGCCGGCGCGTCGTTCCTCGTCGCCGCCGGCGCCGGACGCCACATCCAGCGGCTCTCCCCACGTCTGCCGGTCGGCCTCGGGCTCCTGTCCATCGCCGCCGGCATGCTGCTGTTGCGCGCGGGGATGACGGCCGACGCAGGGGCCACCTCGCTCGTCTGGGGCCTCGTGGTCACCGGGATCGGCGTGGGTCTGGCCACCCCGGTGCTGGTCTCGGCCGCCACGTCCGCCGTGCCGCCGCGACAGGCGGGCATGGCCGGCGGAGCCGTCAACACCTTCCGCCAGTTGGGCATGACCCTGGCCATCGCCGTCCTCGGCGCGGTCTTCACCAGCCGTACGGCCGACGCACTCACCGCGTCCGGCGCCGTCCCTGACCCCGATCTGGCCGCCGCCGCCCTCGCCGCGGGACAGGCGCAGCACCTGGTGCAGGCGGTGCCCGCCGCCCAAAGCGCGGAGGCACAGCACCTGGTGCATCAGGCCTTCGCCACCGGGCTCGACACGGTCTTCCTGCTCGCCGCCTGCGCGGCAGCCCTCGGCGGACTGATCGTCCTGGCCCTCGTACGACCGCCGAACCGGACGGCCGCACCAGCGCCACAGGACGTCCCCCCGGCCGCCGCCCCGGCCCCGGCCTCGTCCCGGTGACCTTGATGGGCGGTTGATGGGTGGCTGATGGGTGGTCGATCAGTAGTTGATGGGTGGTTGCGTACTACCCGTCGAGGACGCCGGGGGTGTCATGCAGGGCCACGCTCTGCTGTAGCGGGATGCGGCCCACATCGATGCCATGCATCGGTGAGGACCTGTCGCCGATCCCGAAGGAGACGCCGAACAGCAGCTTGAGGTCATCGGTGACACCAAGGGACTGGCGAACCGTGTCGGCGTAGACACCGAGGACGGCCTGGGGGATGCCGTGGTAGCCCCGCGCGGTCAGCGAGAGCAGGAAGTTCTGTGCGTACATGCCTATGTCACCGGCGGCGCGGACACCGTCGCCGAGCACCGGCATGAAGAGCAGGGCGACATGCGGTGCTCCGTAGAACCGCAGGTTCTCGCGGATGACCTCCTTCCTGCCTTCGAGGTCGGAGCGCTCCACGCCGCGGGCTCCGTAGACGGTGGCCGCGTGCTGGTGCGAACGCTCCTGGTAGATGCCTTCGCCGTAGCCGGAGGTGAAGTCGAGGGAGGTCCGGTCCTCTTCGTACGCCGCGAGGAGCTCCTTGCTCAGGGCGTCACGCGCGGCGCCGGAGACGATGTGGACGTGCCACGGCTGGGTGTTGCTGTTGGAGGGTGCCGACTGGGCGTCTTCCAGGATGCTGCGGATGTCCGCGGCGGGCAGCGGCGTGGGCAGGAACTGCCGGGAGGAGTGCCTGGCGCGTACGAGATCACTGAAGTACGAGGCGGGCAGCGGGGTGGCGGTGGTCAACGGGGTTCCCTTCGGGGGGAGTTGGGTTTCGGATGTCAGCGGTGGGCGGCGCGGTTCATCTCGACGACGTCCTCCACGGTCGGGTCGGCCGGCAGGGCGGCGAAGCGTTCCATCACGCTGTCGCGCACCTGGGTGTCCTTGACGCGGTCGGCCGCGGCCAGCGCCTCCGGCAGCTGATCGAGGGTCAACTCGGTGCAGTAGGCGGGGCCCATCGGCTGCTGACGCCAGGAGTCGGCCAGCGGCCCTGCGTCGAAGGGGTCGAAGCCGGTGTCGTCCACGAGGCGCATGGCCACCCGCCGGGCCTCGTCGGAGTCCGCGGCGACCGGGAGGGCGATGCGGCCCGGGGTTCCGGCCGGGGCGCCCTTGGTCCGCTGGGTCTCGGCGAGGGCGGCGTTCCACGCCTTGGCCACGGGCCGCCCCAGCTGCTTGGCGATCCACACGCTCTCGATCTCGCCGTTGTCCACCTCCTCGATCCGTCCGCTGAGGTGCGGGTAGTAGTTGGAGGCGTCGATGACCACCGTCTCGGCGGGCACGGTGGTGAACAGCTCGGCCAGTTCCGGGGCCTTGCCGAAGGGGATGGCCAGGATGATGGCGTCCCTGTCCTGGACGGCGCTGTCGAGCGCCACCGCGCGGGCCCCGGTCTCCAGCACGTGGTCGGCGACGACTTCGGGGCCCCGGGCGACCGCGACCTGGACGTCATGGCCGGCCGTGCTGAGCTTGCGGGCGAGATTTCCGCCGATGACACCGGCGCCAATAACGGTGATTTTCACGATTTGTCCTCTCGAAGACTTGAGGGTGCGAAGACTTGAAGGTGCCAAGGCTTGGAGGTGCCAAGGCTTGAAGGTGCGAAGGTTGGAGTGCCACTGCTCCGGGGCACGCCGGGCCGCCGCGCGACCGACGGCCGAGCGGAAGGTGCCGGACAGGACGAGGGCTTGAAGGATTCCGGAAGGGTGTGTCGAAAAGGGCGTGTCGGAAAGGGTGTGTCGGAGGGCGGCGAAGGCCTACGCCTGGTCGTCCCGCTCGCGGTAACCGCTGGCGATGAGCGCACGCAACCGGTCCAGCGACGCTTCGTCGGTGGCACCGGTGCCCTGGATCCAGGCGACCGAGACGGCCGCAAGGAACAGGTCGTACCCCTGCACCGACTCCCGTACCCGGCCCGCGAGTTGGGCGGTCCGCAGGTACTCGTCCGTGGCGGAGATGAGGGTGTCACAGGGAAGCGTGAGCGGATTGTTCGGCTCGTGCGCGCGGGCCGCGGCCATGAGCGGCTCCGGCAGCCCACTGAAGGCACTGAAGTACTCCTCCAGCGCCCGCAGCCACTGCTCCAGCGCCTCGACGGAGTCACCGAGCTTCGCGATGTCCGCCTGGCGGTTCACCAGCTCTTCGGAGCGCGTCTGCAGCACGGCGGCCAGCAGCGCTTCCCGGGTGGGGAAGTGCCGATACAAGGTGGCGGGCCCCACACCCGCCTCCTTGGCCACGGCCTCCAGGGAGGTGCCGACCCCATGCCGGAGAAAGTGTCGTTGCGCCGCTTCCAGGAGGGCAGCGCGGTTGCGCTGGACATCGGCACGGGGTTTGCGCCCCTGTTGCCCACTGGTGCTCATACGCCCTCCCGATCCCTGCCGGTTCCATCACACGTAAAAACGGATGCCGCCTCCGTTCTCATTCGAGAGTAAAACGGAGGCAGCATCCGGTCAAGCTGGGGCGGGGCCCCCAACGCACTCCTTGCCTGCGCCCGCGCGCAATCCGGTCGTCGAGCGACCTGTTATGCGGAACACTCTCCGGGGTGGATGAGCTCAGGAGTGCAGAGGCCGAGGCGAAGCACCCTGTGCTGGGGCAGCATCGCCGCACCTACTGGCCGCCGCGCCGAGGGCCCTTGACGTATGTGCTCCTCCTGCTGCGACTCATCCCCTTCTCCGCCCTGACCTTCCTCGTGACGATTCTCATCGGCGCGTTCTTCAGCTGGGACGACGCGACCGTGGCCCAAGTCCTGGGTGTGCTCGCGCTGTTGGGGCCGGTTGCCATCCGAGGGCTCTGGCACTGGCGGCACGCGCGCGCAGAGCTGCGTCTGTACGAGCGCGGGGTGATGGCCGTCGCTTCCAACGGGCGGGATGCCGTCTACCTCTGGTCGTCGACGATGCTCTTCACGGACGGCAGGCAACGCTACAAGCTGGCCAACCCCGACGGGACGGTCATCACACTCGGGGCGGCCGACCGCGGCCCCCTCCTCAACGCGACCCGTATCCGGGGCCTGCCCACCCGCACGTTGATCAAGGGGCTCCAGCTCCCGGACGAGGGCGAGTGGGGCCCGGCGATCCAGCAGGCCATCGGGGACGCGGTCCTGGCGCCGACCATCGCGGCGGTCCTGGACGGTGCCGAAGTCCCGTTCGGGGTGCTGGTGGTGAGTCGGGACGGGTTGGCTGTGCGGCGCAGGCGCGGGCGCGGGCGGGACGACTTCACGACCTGGCAGGACGTCGTTTCGATCACCGTCACGGACGAGGGTGGCCTGGAGGTGTCCTCACGCGGCCCCGACTTCCCGACCCACTACGTGATTCCGCAGTACCAGGTCCCCCACCTCGAGGTCCTCCTCGCCATCGCACACCGCCAACGCACCGACCGGCCACCGACCGCACCCGCTCCGACCGCTGCCCCACGACCCACCCCGACGGCGACCGGCGATGACACCGAGGAAACCGGGGAGCCTCATGGCACCAATGACACCGAGGAACCCAGCGACGTAGCAGATCAGTTGAGCTGGTACGTCACCTTCGGCATCGGCGCCTGGGCTGCCTGGCGGCTCGGTGACCGGCAGGGGGTGGACGGGGTCGGCCCCGTCCTGATGGCCGTCCTCGCGGCGGTCTTCGGCGGGTTCTTCGGGGCCGTCTTCGGGCTGGGGCTCGCGGCGTTCGTCGGGATCCTGCCGCGAACGGTGGGCGAGTTCGTCGTCGAACCGCTGATCCGCTGGTTCCGGCACCGCCGGTACGTCGCCGCCCTCGTCCTCGCGCTGGTCGCCCTCGGCGTGCCGGTCACGCTGCTGGCCAGGCTGTTCTGGTCGTTCCCGTCCCGGCTTGTCCCGCTGCTCGTGCTGGTCTTCTTCGGCGGTTGGGCGCTGGTGCTCGCCATCAAGCGGTGCGACCGGTCGGAACGCACCGTAGTGCGGCACCTCCCGGATCTTCCCGGCGTGGCGCTGGTGTGCCTGGCCGCCCAACAGCTGGTCGCCGGCGACATACTGACCGTGCTGCCGGCCGCCGGGCTGTTCTTTCCGATCGCGATCTGGCTCTGCTGGCGTGGCTGGCGCCGGTTGAAGGACTCGCCGCGGCCGACGGTGCAGGCGGCGGCCGACGTCGTGGTATCCCTGCAACTCGGCCTGGTTCTGGCCTTGTTCGTGGTGTGGCTGGGCAACGTACTGTCGTTCAGCCCGACCCAAGTCGCCGCAGTTCGGGGCGTGTTGAGCTCGATCCAAGGACTGACCGAAGTGCCCTGGCTGTACTGGCTCGTGGCGTACACCGTGCTGGCCTGCGGCAGTTACGCGGTGTTGCGGTGGCCGGAGCGCGTCGCGCGCTTGCGGGAGCGGTTGCGTCCGGCCCGCTTCCGCGAGTCGCGGCTGCCGCTGGGCGCCGCGGTCAACTTCGGGCGGCGCGTCCTCAGCGGGCTCAGCCTCGGCCTCATGGTCACGCTACTGTTCGCCGTCGTCCTGGCCCCGGTCTCCGAGGGGACGTGGAAGCGGCCGGTGGCCAAGAGGTACGCGCTGGAGACGCAGCGCCGCGAGGACGCGGCGGGTGCAGCGGCCGCGTACCGGGAGATCCATCAGCAGGTGACGGCGCATCCCCGCTCGGCGGCGCGCCTGCGATCCGTGGTCCTGGCCGTGTACCGGGCGGCGCCCTCGCCACCCGGGGAGCCGGTGAGCCCGGCGGCCCGCCAACTCGCGCGTCAGGTCGGCCGTTACCAGGCCGCTTCACTCGACGTCGACGACCCGGCCGCACCGCAACCTGCCGTGCCGCCGGAGACCGACGGCCTCGACGAAGAGCTCGCCCAGCTCGACGCGAGCCAGCAGCTCGCCGCGGATCGCGAACAGCGGACCGACCGTTTCGCCGAACTCGCCTCCCTGGCTGCCACCCGCACCTTCGACATCCCCGACCTGGGCGACAACGGGGTCGTGCAGATCCTCAAGGAGTACCTCGGCGGGCTGGTGGAGGACGGCCCGGTGAAGCGGATCTTCTACCGGTGGGGCGAGCGGATCGACCGGCCCGCACCGCCTCCCGCACCCGACGACGAGCGGCCCGCAGCGCCCCATCCGCCCGACGGCGAGCGGCTCGTGCGCATCGACCTCCGCCGGCTGACCTCGGTGGCGTACGACCGGGCCCGCGACGCAGTCGAGCGCGCCGACGGCCAACTGCTCGGCTTCTACCAGCGGTTCGGCGTGGGCTTCCCCACCGAGGAGCCCTCAATGACCAGGGTGGTCGACCTGGCGAACCAGCATCGCTACCTGCGGCACACGAACGGGGACTGCCCCGGGTGTGTGCGCCCCGGGGACGGAGGCGGGAACGGCGGCACCACTGGTGGCGGCGGGCGCCGCTGAGCCGCGGGCGAGGTGCGTATGGAGTTCGCGGCGAGCCGCTGCGCGTGCGCCTCCGCCCGGCGGTTTGCGTCAGGGCGCGATCATCGTGACCCCTCGGCCCGGCGCTGAGCCCATCGCGTTGAGCGCGGCCGGTGTCTCGTCCAGGGAGATCGTGGCGGTGACGAGGCGGTCGGGGCGCAGGGTTCCGGCGGTGACCAGTTCCAGCATGCGGGGGTAGGCGTGCGCCGCCATGCCGTGGCTGCCGAGGAGTTCGAGTTCGAGGGCGACGACCCGGTCCATCGGGAGGTGGGCGCCGCCCGGCAGGAGGCCGACCTGGACGTGGCGTCCGCGGCGGCGCAGGCTCGCGACGGAGGCGGCGCTGGTGGTGGGGGAACCGAGCGCGTCGAGGGAGACGTGGGCTCCGCCGCGGATGGCGTCGCGGACCGCCGCGGCGGTGTCCGGGACCTCTGCCGCGTTGACGCAGACGGTGGCGCCGAAGGCGGAGGCCAGGGCGAGGGCCTCTGGAGAGACGTCCACCGCCACCACCCGGGCCCCGGCCGCCGCCGCGATCATCACGGCGGACAGGCCCACGCCTCCACAGCCGTGCACCGCCACCCACTCCCCCGCGGCCGCGCGCCCCTGGTCGGCGACGGCGCGGAAGGCGGTGGCGAAGCGGCAGCCCAGACTCGCGGCGGTGGCGTCGGTCATGCCCTCGGGGACGGCGACGAGGTTCACGTCGGCATGGTGCAGCGCGACGTACTCGGCGAACGATCCGGCGTGCGTGAAGCCGGGCTGCTCCTGGCGCTCGCACACCTGGTGGTCGCCGCGGACACAGGAGGCGCAGCGCCCGCAGGCGCAGATGAACGGGACGGTGACACGGTCGCCGGTCCGCCACTCGGTGACGTCGGCGCCGACCGCCTCGACGGTGCCGGCCAGTTCGTGGCCGGGGATGTGCGGGAGGCGGACGTCCGGGTCGTGGCCCTGCCAGGCGTGCCAGTCGCTGCGGCACAGCCCCGTCGCCCCGACCCGCACCACGACTCCGTCCCGGGGCGGCGCGGGGTCGGCGACCTGCCGTACCTCCGCGTCTTTGCCGAACTCCTCGAAGACCACTGCACGCATCCGCGAACTCCGCTCTCCCGGCAGCCGTTTACGACCGCCCCCGCCCTGACAATGCTGGTCAGCGCCTCGGACCCGGGTCCGGGCTGCCGACCGCACCGACCGTACGCGACCGGTGCGGGCAGCGCCCGGCCACCCCGACGGGTCAGCCCGAGCGGTCCCGACCGCATGCCGTGGCCCGCAGCCCGTCAGTGACGATGGCAAGCATGCGTTCGGTGCGCTCCTGCCGATCGGGGCCGCTGCCGGCTTTCCACAGGAAGGACACGAGCAGCAGCACCTCGTCGGCATGGACGTCGGGCCGTACGAGTTCGGCGTCCTTGCAGGCGGCGAGTATCCGGTTCAACGCCGCGGTGATCAGCGGGTAGCAGTGGCCGCCCAGGTCCGCCCGGGTGGCGGCCTCGACGGCCTGGACCGCCCCGTGTTGGCTGCGGCTGTATGCGGCGAGCCGGCCGAGCCACAGGCGCAGTGCGTCCAGCGGTGCGTGTTCGTCGAGGAGGCGCGGAGCGGCTTCGGCAAGTGTCTCGATGTCGCCCCGGTACACGGCGAGGAGCAACGCCTCGCGGTGCGGGAAGTGCCGGTACATCGTCCCCTGGCCCACGCCGGCCGCCTTCGCGATCGACTGGAGGGTCGCACCAGGGGCGCGGGCGAAGGCCTCGCTCGCGGTCTCGATGATGCGGACGCGATTGCCCTCGGCGTCGCATCGCGCCGCGCGCGGGCGGGGCGGCGTCATCCAGTGTCTCCCTTCCGGGCCGTGCTCAGGTGCCGTACAGGTCCTCTGGTCAGACCGTGGCGCGCAGGAGGACGAGGGATCCGCTGTAGGTCGGTCGATGGCGCAGGTGGCCGAAGGCCGCGTCCCAGGCCCCGGAGCCCAGGGCGTGGCGCAGCGAGGTGTCGAAGTCCTGACGCGCACGGTCGTCGATGAAGCTCCACGCCGAGCAGGCCTGGCGGGCCGCGGGGTCGAGGAGCAGTTCGGGGCGGCCGTAGTACGCCTCGTTGAAGCCGTCGGTGCAGTCCAACGGGATGGGTACGGGCTGGATGTCGACCGTGCCGCCGAGCGCGTCGGCCAGCTCGCCGAGGCGCGGGTAGCGGCGGGCCTCGATGTCCAGCACATCGGGGGCGTACTCGTAGAGCCAGAAGTCGCGTACGCGGGCGGGGTCGCAGGTGAGGACGAGGACGGGGCCACGGGTGACGCGCCGCATCTCGCGCAGTCCCGCCGCGGGGTCGGGCCACTCATGGACGCTGAAGAGGGCCATGGAGGCGTCGAACCGGCCGTCGTCGAAGGGCAGGTTCTCGGCGACGGCGTCGATGGCGGTGGCGAGCTCGGCCGGGCGTCGGGCGCGCAGGGCCAGGGAGGGCTCGACCGCGGTGATGGTGTGCGCGGCCGTCTCGTACGAGCCGGTGCCGGCGCCGACGTTGAGGATGTCCCGCGCATCGCCGAGCGCCGCGGCGATGGTGTGGGCGATGCGTGCGTCGGGTCGACGGTGGGAGGCGCGGCCGGAGCCGACGGTGGCGTGGTCGACGTCGCCGGAGCCGCCGTCGTATGTGCGCGTGACCATGGGGACCTCACTTCGCGGTCTCGAACCGGCCGGGATTGCGTATTCGCTACCCGAACAACATCATCCATCTTGCATCTGCAAGGCAGATTTCCATAGAGGGCTTGCAGATGCTTGGGCGATCCATCAAATCCCCAAGTGCCGGGACCGTCGAATTTGGAGGATGTGTCGATCGGCGGACGCGAACCGCACACCCCGCACACCCGCACACTCTGCATCCAAGGATTCAACTCACCTGGGGCCGTGGCGTGTTCACCCGCATGGTCCGCCCATGGGTGCCGTACCGGCCCGCTCCCCCGATCCTCGGAACCAGCAGGTAGCGGCCGCACACCAGGGGGACATCGTCGTGGAGCATCCGGGAACGCTGATCCTCATCATGGCCGCGGCGGTGCTGGCCCCCTTGCTGGCACACGGTCTCGGCCGCTGGGTCCGGGTTCCCGTGATCATCTTCGAGATCGTGCTCGGCATTCTCATGGGCCCCGACGTCCTCGGGTGGGCCCGCTCCGGGGAGATCACCGACATTCTCGCGAACCTCGGCCTGTCCCTGCTGATCTTTCTCGCGGGGTACGAGATCCAGTTCGACGCCATCCGCGGCGACACGCTGCGCCGGTCCGTGTGGGCCTGGGTGATCTCGCTGGTGGCGGGGCTCGTGGTGGCGCTGGCCCTGACCGGCCTCGACTTTCCCAAGAGCGTGATCATCGGGACGGCCCTCACCAGCACGGCGCTGGGCACGGTCGTTCCCATCCTGCGCGACAGCGGCGATCTGCAGGGCCGGTTCGGCACCGTCACGACGGCGTTCGGCGCGGTCGGCGAGTTCGGGCCCATCATCGCCATCTCCGTCCTGCTCAGCGGCCGTGACCCCGGCCTGTCGACGGTCATCCTCGCCGTGTTCGCCGCCATCACCGCGGGGGCCGTGTTCTGGGCGCTCCGCCCGCGCCCGCCCTGGTTCACCCGGGTCATCCAGACGACGCTGCACACGAGCGGCCAGTTCGCGGTCCGCTTCGTCATGCTGCTGCTCGTCTCGATGCTCGCCCTGTCGCAGGCCTTCGGCCTCGACGTGCTGCTCGGCGCCTTCGCCGCCGGGCTGCTGACCCGGCTGGTTCTCCAGGGCACGGCACCGGAGGTCGGTAGGGACGTCCTGAGCAAGATCGAGGGCCTGGGCTTCGGCTTTCTCGTGCCCCTGTTCTTCATCGTGACCGGGATCGAGTTCGACCTGTCGTCGCTCCTCTCCGGCGGGCGTCCGCTCGTTCTGCTGCCCGTGTTCCTGGTCCTGTTCCTGCTCGTACGCGGACTTCCGACGTACGCGCTCGCCCCACGCGACCTCTCCCCGCTCAGCCGCCGGGCGCTGACGCTCCACTCGGCCACCTGCCTGCCGCTGGTCGTCGCCATCACGACGATCGGCCTCGCGGAGGAACTCCTCGGCAGGGGCGAGGCGGCCGCGATGGTCGGCGCGGCCATGGTGTCCGTCCTCGTCTTCCCGCTGCTCGGCCTCCGGTTGCGGGGCAAGGAACGTGAGGCGGTGCCTGCGCGGACGAATGTCGCCGGGACGGAGATGTGGTGATCGCGGACGTGGCGATCGCGGGCGTGGTGATCGCTGACGTGGTGATCGTGCACGTGACGATCGCGGGCGTGGTGTGTCCGGCGAACCGTACGGGCTCCCGCAGCCGCTTCCGGCGGCGGTGACGGCCGCGCCGGGAGAGGCTGGAGCGCGGAGCGGTGTTTCGATCGATTCGAGCGAGCGGAGAGCCGATGCGGCGGGCCCTGTCCCGAGTCCGGTCCCGGGCGCATGCCCGGCAGGCGCGGTTGGACCGGCTGCGGCAGAACGAGGGGACGCTGCTGGACCGGCTGTTGTCGCGGTGACGGCCACGTGGGGCTTGCAGAACCTGGAAGTCGACATCTCTGGGCGTTCGTTGCAAGAGGGAAGAAGCCCGGCGTCCCGCAACAGGCACCCGGAGACCGAGAGTTCGGCGAGGTAGAGGTGGGGGCGGCGTCGGCGGTGCGACAGGCGTCCGCGTCGTCGGCCGACCCTGCAGGTACGGCGATTAATACCAGGAAAAGTCGATCTCTTCATATACAGTGACCGACTGCTATCAGCCACCCCCCAACAGGTCGCTGTGATCTGTCACTTGGAGAGGAACAATCTTGACCCGACGTTTCACCACACTCGCCGTGTCCGCTGCCATCGCGGGCGGCGTCCTGTTCTCGGCCGTCCCCGCGCAGGCCGCACCCGTTGCCGAGCAGGGCAGCGTGTCGGTCCGTGGCCCGATCACCTGCAACATCTCGAAGATGCGCCAGCAGGTCGCCAGCCACAAGTCCAAAGCCGCCAAGCTGGACAACCTCGGCTACCACAAGTCGGCCGCGAAGGAGCGCGCCAAGGCGCGGGCGATCCAGAACCGTATCCAGCAGTGCCAGGACACCGACAACGACGCCCCCGGCCCGATCGGCGGCTGAGGCCTGACCGATTGACCACTTCGGGGCGGGCCCACAGCCGGCCTCGAAGGTGAACGAGCCCCCGCCCGGCAACACCCTTGCCGGCCGGGGGCTTTTCACAACTGGCCTACCGGGGCGGGGCATTGAGGGTTTCGGCGCGGGTGTGGGCGGCGACCACGAGCCACGTCCAGTGGCACCGAGTGAGTCAATACGAGCCGCCGTTCCAGACCGGCTCGAAGCACCGATGAGTTTGCGGGCAGCGAGAGGTCTACAGGCCGAGTACGTGATCGCACAGCAACTACCGCAGGAGCGAGCATGTCGTTTCAGGCATACCTGGACAAGATCGAGGACAAGACCGGCCTGACGCCGCGCGAGTTCATCGCGCTGGCCGGTGAGCGAGGGTTCGATGAACCGGCTACGAAGGCCGGGGCGATCCTGGAATGGCTCAAGCAGGACTACGACCTGGGCCGAGGACACGGGATGGCGCTGGTCCACGTCATCAAGAACGGCGCAAAGATCGACGCCAAGCACGTCGGAACCACGGGCTCGCACCGTGACGAATCCGACACGCTCTGGCTCGACGGCAAGCAGGACCGGCAGCCATGACGCTGGTGGACCGGATATGCAAGGGCCCCCACCGGAGCCAGAGGTTGAGGAACGAGCTGAACCGTCACCGGCGAAGCACGATGCACCGCAGCCCACCCGGCTCCAGGTCCACCCACGCGCCGCTGTCCCACCCCGACATCAGCTCCCCCACCTCGCCCGCGGACAGCGCGATGTGCCGCCGCGCGGACAGCCGCTCCGCCAGAGGCGTCGTCACGGCCCACGCGCCGCCCGGTCTCAGCAGCCGCCGGACCCGCTCGGCCACCTGTCGCTTGTCCGTGAAGAACGGGTAGACGAGCCGCATCGTCACCACGTCGAAGGCATCGGCCCCGAGCCTGCCCACGGCCTGCTCGTCGGTGAAGTCCAGGCGCTGGGCCGTCAGATTGGGCACGAGATCCTGATAGCGGTCGCGGACGGCGGCCACCGCGGAGGACGCCCAGTCCACCGCGAGCACGTCGTATCCCCACCGGGCCAGGCCGGCGGCGTAACTTCCCAGCCCGCACCCCACGTCCAGGAGACGGGCCCCGGCAGACGACGGCAGATGCGGGGTCAGGAGTTGCAACTCGCGGTCATCGGACGCACGGAAGCCCTTGCCGTCGGCGAAGTGGCTCTCCCAGCCGGCCAGCGGGACGGTCGTTGGCTCCGATGCGTCGGGCGTCACCACCGCCGGGCTCTTTCGTCCGGCTGCCGTCAGCCGGCCGTCCACCCGCCGTCCACGGCCAGTCCCGACCCCGTGGCGAACGAAGCGCGGTCGCTGCACAGCCACAGGGCCGCCTGGGCGATCTCGACGGGGTCCGCCATGCGCTTCTGCATCTGACGGGCGACAAAGGCCGGGCCCAACTCCGGGTAGGCCTCCACTGCTTGCTCGATCATTTCCGTGCGGGTGGTGCCGACGACGAGGGAGTTGATGCGGATGCCGTGTTCCGCGTACTCGGCCGCCGCGGCCCTGGTCATGCCGAGCACCGCATGCTTCGCGGCGACGTAGGGCACGGGAGCCCCGGTGGCCCCCATGGCCGCGGTGCTGGACGTGTTGACGATCGCGCCCTTCCCCGCCGCGAGCATCACCGGGATCTGGGAGCGCAGACAGTTCCAGGTGCCGCTGACGTTGACGGCCATCGTGCGGTCGAAGACGGCCTGGTCGAGCTCGTGCAGCGGCGTCAGGTCGTCGCCGGCGAAGCCCGCGTTGTTGAAGGCCGCGTCCAGGGTGCCGAAGTGTTCACAGGCCGCGTCCACGGCGCGCTGAGTGTCCTCGGGGACCGAGACATCGCCCGGGCTGATCGCCGCCCGACCTCCCAAGTCGACTATCTCTTGGGCCAGTTGCTTCAGTACGTCCTCACGGCGGGCCATCAGGAGTACTGCCGCCCCCTCGGCGGCGAACAGGCGAGCAGCGGCTTCCCCGATACCGCTCGAAGCACCCGTGATCATGACGGTCTTACCGGCCAGCATTCCAGTCGTGTCACTCATTGGGCGAGTAAAGCCTCTGGGACGCCTGACGTATACATCCCCGCACGGCGGTCCGTCCTCACCCGATCCTCACCCGATGCTCAGCGCCAGACAGAAGTCGATGCGGTCGCGCAGCGTGGCGAGGCTGTGGCCGGTGAGCTGCTCCACCCGCTGCAGCCGGTAGCGCAACGTGTTGACGTGGATGTGGAGTTGCTCGGCGCAGCGCTGCCAGGAGCCGGAGGCGTCGAGGAAGGCGCTGAGGGTGGCCACGAGGTCGCTGCCGTGTGTGGCGTCGTAGCGCTCGACGACTCCGATCAGGCGCTCGCGGTAGAAGCGGCGCACGTCGTCGGGGACGGCAGCGAGCAGGAGTTCGTAGGAGGAGAGGGAGCCGGGGTCGGCGGTGCGTACGGTGCCGGTGGCGAGGGCCGCGACCCGGAGTGCGTTGCGGGCCTCGTCCAGGGAGCGGCGCAGGCCGGTCGGGCCCGTGGCGGGCTCCCCCGTACCGATGGCGGCGTGACCGTCCGCGAGGAGCGGCGCGAGCCGTTCGGCGGTGCCGGACGTGTCGTGCTCGCCTTCGGGTACGAGCATGAGGTAGGCGCCGTCCTCGGCGGGGATCGGCACCGAGCAGCCGGGCAGCCGTTCGGCGACGTCCTCCAGGACGGTGGCCGCGAGTTCGGCCCCGTACGGGCTTCCGGTGGTGCGCACGTACACGGCGCTGAGCGGCGCGTCGAGGGCGAGTCCGAGGCTGGTGAGCCGGGCGGCGGCCGCCTCTTCCCTGCCGTCGGTGAGCAGGTCGACGGCCTCGCGCAGGAAGCGCGCCTCGATGCGGCGGCGTTCCTGTATCGCGGCACCGTCGAGCGCGAGCAGCGCGCACACCTCCCACGCGGCGTCGGCCACGCCCGGTGCCCAGTCGCGGTAGTCGCCCGAGGCGGCCAGGTACCCGGCAGGCGGTCGGCGCGCGGCGGGTGACTGGACGGGGAACAGGGTGAGTTCAGCGCGGCCGGGGACGGACCGTACGGCGGGGAAGCCGCCCGCGCCGAGCGCGTCGTGGTGGGCGCGGGCGAGTTGCCGCTCGCTCACCAGGGGAACGCCGCCCGCGCGCGGCGCACCGGTCGCGGAGAGCACCGCGCACCACACACCCGTGGCCCGCGCGAACACGTCGATGAGCCCTTCGGCCCCCTCCCCCGCGGCCATGCTGGCGACCAGGCCCCGGTGCAGGTTCACGGAGGGCGCGCGCCGATGGCCGCCCCCGAGCGCGGCGAGCACGGTCTCGGTGAGCGCGGCGAACGAGACCTCGTCGGCGACGGTGAGCAGTGTCAGGCCGTGCCGGGTGCAGGCGTCGGCGAGTGGCACGGGCACCGCGCCGACGTCCGCGGTCCCGGCGACGAGCGCGGCGACGCCCGCTCCTGCCAGTGCGGCGACGAACACATCGGCGTCGCGCGGCTCGTGGTACCAGGTGGTGCTGGTCAGGACGAGTTCCCCGCCGTCGAGGTAGCGCCCCGGGTCGGGCAGGTCGGTGGTGTAGACGCCCCGGATGCGCGGGCTCTCGACGGGGGCTGCCACGACGGACCGCAGTCCGAGTCGTGGCATCGCGAGCAGTTCGGCTAGCTCCACCGGTCGGCCTCCTCGGCACCGCCCAGGGGAGGGGCGGGCGACTCGTGTTACAGGCATGCACACCGGCGTGCAAGGGGTTTGGAGCATAGTACGGGCCCGCCGCGCGAAAAGGGCCGCTCGTCTGGAGAGATCTGCAATCCCGGAAGAGCCGCGACGCCGGTTCACTGAGTCATCACAACGACTGAGCCACGCGACGGCTGAGTCACACAACGGCCCAGTCACGCGACGGCTGAGCCACACCGACCGAGTCACGCAACGAGCCGCATGCCCCCGCACCCGCACCACCCCGCTCCGTACTCCCGTCCTGTCCTGGTGAGGAGCCCACCATGCGCGCCGACCCCGAACGTCCCTCGACCATCGAACGTCTGGGAGCCGAACCCGTGCCGCTCACGCGGCGGCACGGCCGCCCCTGGTCGCTCTTCACGCTGTGGTTCGGCGCGAACGTGCAGTTCGCGACGCTCAGCGTGGGCGCCCTGTCCACGTCGGTGTTCGGCCTCGACCTGCTGCCGGCCGTCCTCGCGATCGTCACGGGCACGCTGCTCAGCTCGGCGCTTGTCGGCCTGTTCTCGACGCGCGGGCCACTGACCGGTGTGCTCCAACTCGTCCAGTCCCGGGGCCCGTTCGGCCGGCTCGGGAATCTGCCGTCGGCGGCGTTCACCGTGGTCAACGGCGTCGGTTGGTGTGTGGTCGACTCGTTGCTCGGGGTGTTCATCCTGCGCGATCTGACGGGCATGGGCTTCGCACCCGCGCTCGTCCTGATGGCGGTGGCCCAGCTCGGCATCGCGGTCGTGGGATACCGGTTGATCCACACCGTGGAGCGGGTCCTGGCCGTGGTCCTGGTGGTGGTGTTCGCGGTGATGTCGGCGTACGGCTTCGGTGCGGCGCACGCGACCGCTCCCGTGGCCCCGGCCGACGGCTCGACCTCCGCGTTCCTGCTGGTCGTCGCCGTCACCTCGGCCCGCGTACTCGGCTGGTCCGCGTACGCGTCCGACTACAGCCGCTATCTGCCGGCGCAGAGTTCGCCGCGTCGGGTGTTCCTCGCGGCGGGCGGCGGCGGTGCGCTCGCCGGGGTGTGGATCGGCTCGCTCGGCGCGGCGCTGGGCACGGTGGGCGCGCTCGACGACCCCAGCGCCATGGTCAGCGGCCTCCTGCCGGGCGCCCTCGGCACCGTCGTGCTGCTGTGCCTGCTGCTCTCCACGCTCGCCTCCACGGTCATCGACCTGTACTCCGGTGCGATGGCGGCGCTCGTCGCCGGATTCAGCATTCCGCGCTGGGTGTCGGTCCTCGTCGTCGGCGGCCTCGGCACGGCGCTCGCCTGGTATGCGGGGCACGGCGACTTCGCGGCGCAGCTCAACGACTTTCTCCTGATGACGGGTTACTGGCTGGCGCCGTGGGGCGCGGTGATGATCGTCGCGTACTGGGGCCGTGGGCGGCGCGCCCTCGCGGATCCGTACGACCCGGAGCACCGTTTCGGCCGGGGCCTGCCCTGCGTGCTGCTTGCCATCGCGGCCGAGCTGCCGTTCATGAACCAGTCCCTCTATACGGGGCCGCTCGCCGAGGCACATCCGGTACTCGGCTCGTTCGGCCTGTTCGTCGGGTTCGCGGTGGCGGGGGCCGCGTACACCGTGGTGTGTCCACGCCCCCGTATGTCCGAACGGCCCCAACCATCCACACCGTACGAGAAGTTGAGGAGTGAGGCATGACGCCCACGAGCACCACCACGACCGCGACCACCACCGCGCCCAGCGCACAGGACGAGGCGTTCCTGCGGGCCGCCATCGTCGCGGCGGCGCAGTCCCGCGCCGCCGGTAACCATCCCTTCGGCGCGCTGCTCGTCCTCGACGGCGAGCAGGTCCTGGAGGCCGGCAACACCGTCGTCACCGAGCGGGACGCCACCGGCCACGCCGAGACCAACCTCGTACGCCTGGCGACCCGCACCTACGACCGCGACACACTGGACCGCGCCACGCTCTACACCTCCACGGAGCCGTGCGCGATGTGCGCCGGAGCCGTCTACTGGAGCGGCATCGGCCGCGTCGCCTACGCCCTCGGCGAGGACGAACTCCTCGCCCTGACCGGCGCGAACCCCGAGAACCCGACGATGGCACTGCCGTGTCGGGAGGTGCTGGCGGCCGGGCAGCGTCCGGTGGATGTCGTCGGGCCGTGCCTGCACGAAGAGGCGGCGGCGGTCCACGCGGACTTCTGGAACTGAGCCCGCCCCTGAGCCCGCCCCTTACGTGACAACGCCCCCGCGTTATGTGACAACTCCCCCGCGCCCGCACCGAGGAGCCCACACCCACATGTCACCCCGCCGCACTCTCATCCACAACGGCATCGTCATCCCCTGCGACGGCACGAAGACGGTCCTTGACCCCGGCTCCGTCCTCCTGGAGGGCGACCGCATCGTCGCCGTCGACCGCCCGGAGGCCTTCGCCGGCACCGACGCGCAGGTCATCGACGCCACCGGCCACGCCGTCATTCCCGGACTGCACAACACCCACCTGCACTCGGGCCTGTTGCGCGGCACCGCCGAGTCCAAGTCCCTGTGGGACTGGCTGCGCGACTACGTGGACCCTGCCCACAAGGCCCTCACTCCCGACATCGCCGAGGCCGCGTCGCTGCTCTGCTACACGGAATCCCTGCGCGCGGGCACCACGTCCGTGATGGACATGTGGCGCCACATGGAGGGCTCGGCACACGCCGCCGAGCAGGTCGGCATCCGCGCCACGCTCGTCCCCTACGTCGCCGACCTCCCCGGCTACGACTACTTCGAGACGCTGGAGACCAACCGCCGCCTGCTGAAGGAGTACCGCACGTACGCGGGCGGCCGGGTGCGCTCGTGGGTGGGCCTTGAGCACCTCTTCTACTGCAGCGAGGAGGCCTTCCGCGCGGCCGCCGCGCTGGCGGACGAATTCGACACCGGGCTGCACACCCACTCCTCCGAGACGACGTGGGAAGTCGAGGAGTCCCTGCGGCAGTTCGGGCGCCGTCCCGTCGAGGAGTTCCACCATCGCGGCATCCTCGGACCGCGCACCGTGATCGCCCACTGTGTCTGGCTCGACGACCGCGAGCTCGACCTGCTGGCCGAGACCGGCACGAGCGTCGCCCACTGCCCCTGCTCCAACATGAAGCTGTCGTCGGGTCCCGCCCGGGTCGCCGACATGCGCCGGCGTGGCATCGCCGTCGGCATCGGCAGCGACGGCGAGAAGGAGAACAACAACCTCGACCTGCTGGAGGAGATGAAGTTCGCCTCGCTGCTGCAGAAGGTGACCTCGCTCGACCCGACGACCGGCGACCCGTGGGACATCCTCGACATGGCCACCCGCGACGGCGCCCGCGCCCTCGGCCTCGACGACGTCACGGGTTCGCTGGTGGCGGGCAAGCGCGCCGACGTCGTCACCGTCGACCTGCGCGCGCTGCACACCACTCCCCTCCTCCACGGCGAGGATTTCAACGCCGTCCCCCACCTGGTGTTCTCCGCGTCCGCCGCCGACGTCGACCATGTGTGGGTCGACGGCGAACTACATGTGTCCGGCGGGAAGGTGCTGAGCGTGGACACGGAGCAGGTACGGCTGCGGGCGCAGGAGGCGGCGGAGGAACTGTTCCGGCGGCGGGCGGCACTTCTGCACTGATCAGACAGACGGCCATCAAGTAGACGCCGACCGGGTCGGATCCACCCGAGGACCTGAGGCCGACCCGTACGGCGCCGCTCCTACGCCGTGGCCATCAGGCCGGTGCGGAGCTTGGTCAGGATGCGGGTGAGGAGGCGGGAGACGTGCATCTGGGAGACGTCGAGGGCGTCGGCGATCTCCTGCTGGGTGCGTTCCTCGACGAAACGGAGGTGAATGATCCTGCGGTCGCGTGCGTCGAGCCGGGTCATGAGCGGCGCCAGGGAGCGGTAGTTGTCGATCAGTTCGTACATGTCCTCCTCGACGCCGATCACGTCGGCGAGCGGGGCGGAGTCCCCCTCGGTGTCGTGGCCGGTGAAAGTGGCGTCGAGGGAAGTGGCGTTGTAGCCGTTGGCGGCCTTCTGCGCCTCGGCGATCTCGGCCGGCTCCAACTGCATGAGCTCTGCGAGTTCGGCGGTGGTGGGCTGCCGCCCCAGACGGGTCTGCAACTCGTCGGTGGCCTTGGACAGTTCGACGCGCGCCTCCTGCAGGCGCCGCGGGACATGCACCGCCCAGGTGGTGTCACGGAAGAACCGCTTGATCTCTCCGGTGATGTAGGGCAGGGCGAAGGTGGTGAACTCGACCTCGCGAGAAAGCTCGAAGCGGTCGATCGCCTTGATCAGGCCGATGGTTCCGACCTGGATGATGTCCTCCATCTCCTCTTGGCCCCGATGCTTGAAGCGGGAGGCGGCGTACTTGACGAAGGAGAGGTTCATCTCGATCAGTGCGTTGCGCACGTACTGATACTCGCGGGTGCCTTCCTCAAGGCCGGCGAGGTGTTCGAAGAAGTACTTGCCCACCTCACGCGCATCGCGGGGAGCGATCGAGACCGGGTCCTCACAGGCACGCTCGATCAGTCCGCGCCGAGCCCCTGAGGCCGAGCGATGCGCGAGTTCGACTGCCGTCTCAGTGTTCATGAGGATGCCCCTCTGTAGCTGTATCGAAGAATGCGGGTCCCGTCCACGCTTGTCGCGGGTCACGACTCCCCCGCCCCGTTCGGCCGGCCGTGCGCCGGCTCAAGGCCGATGTCACCGGCGAACAGGCCGTGGGTGCGGGTGACGCGCAGCAGCCGCTCGACAGGCGCACTGGCGGAGCAGAGGCTCACGGTCTTGTCCGCCTCCAGGGCCGCCCGCCGCGCCCGCAGCAGCACTCCCAGGCCGGCGCCGTCGCAGAACGTCATGGCCCCGAGCTCCAGATCCAGCCCCGAGATCGACCGCTCCACAGCCGTGCGCAGCGCCTCGTCGAAGCCGGGCGCGACGTCGAAGTCGATTTCGCCGTAGACCGCCACGACAGTGCGGTCGCCGCGCTCGAACACCTCGACGACAGGGGCCGAGGGGGCGATGCGGGTGTGCCGCGAAGCGCCGCTCATGAGCAGTGACGTCCACGTCGCGTTCGAAGTCTCCATGCCGTCCAGCACCGCCACGCCTCCCCGCTCTGCCCATTGAGTGGCCCATAGCTTGGTACGAACTTTGAATCACGTCAACCAATACCTGAAAAGATATTCGTGATTCGTTTGGCGGGAAGGCCCTATAGTGGTCACATGGAGGAGCAGACGACGTCGCACACCGGGTGGACGTTCTTGACCAACCACGCCCGGGTACTCGCAGCCATTGCCGACAACCGCCAGGTCCGCATCCGCGACCTGGCCACGCACTGCCGCCTGACCGAGCGTGCGGTGCAGCGGATCATCACGGACCTCGAAGAGGGCGGCTACCTCTCGCATGTGCGCGAGGGCCGCAGCAACGTCTACGAGATCGACCCGGCGAAGATCCTGCGGCATCCGGCCGAGGCGGACGTGAGCGTGGCCTCCTTGCTGGCACTGCTCGCCCGCGACGAAGCCGACCGCACCAACTCCGCGCTGCGCACCTCCTGAACCACACTCCCGCCGATTCTCGACGGCCTCCCGTGTCCGGCGGAACGGGGCGGCCGTTACTCGGGCTGGGTGCACCGTCATGGCGCGCCCTGCGCACCCGGCGCCTTTTCGAACGGTTGGAGTTCTCAATGCGTGGATCCTCGCTTCGCTCTGCGGTCGGTGCCGCCGCTCTCACCGCAGGGGCCCTGGTGTCCCTCGCTGCCCCCTCTTCGGCCGCCGACAGCGCGTCGCCCCTCACCGGGAACGACGCAAGCACCTGTGCCGAGTCCGCCGCCTCCCTGCCGTCGATGGTGGCCGACGGAAGCCTCGCAGGCGTGTGCGATGTCATGGACCAGTGAGTTGGCCCGGGTGTCGACGTACCCCTCCACGTCCGCCTACTGAGACGGAACTTGACCAGCGGACACCGATGCGGAACATTTTCCTAGTAATCCAATAGGAATTGTAGGCAAGGAGGGAGGGGCCCATGCATCCGCTCGACCTGCCATGGTCCGCCCCGGCGACGGGATCCTCCTCGGAGCGCCCGCGCCCGGCGGGCCCCTCCCCCTCCTGCGCATCCGGCGCGGGCGCGCTACTCGTCGCCCGTCGGCACATCGACCTCTGCCACTGCGCCAGCGCCTGCTGTCGGCACTGACGCCGCCCCTTTGCCTTGCGCGCCGCGCCGTGGTTTCGGCGTGCCCGAACGGCCTGCCCTTCGCGCGGCCCGCGCTCTGTTCCGTTCCCTGCTCCACGCTCTGTGAGGTCCTCACCCCGTCATGTCCACACTCACCTTCCACTGGTTCCTGCCCACCACCGGCGACAGCCGCCACGTCGTCGGCGGCGGTCACGGCTCGACCCCCGGCACCGCAGGGGGCGACCGTCCGGCGTCCGTGGAGTACCTGGGCCAGATCGCCCGTACCGCCGAACAGCTCGGTTTCGAGGGGGCGTTGACTCCCACCGGCGCCTGGTGCGAGGACGCGTGGCTGACCACGGCGATGCTGACGCAGGTCACCGAGCGGCTGAAGTTCCTCGTCGCCTTCCGGCCCGGCCAGATCTCCCCCACGCTCTCCGCCCAGATGGCCGCCACCTATCAACGGCAGTCCCACGGGCGTCTGTTGCTGAACGTGGTGACCGGCGGCGAGAGCGCCGAGCAGCGTGCCTACGGGGACTTCCTCGACAAGGACCAGCGGTACGCACGGACGGGCGAGTTCCTCGACATCGTGCGCCGCCTGTGGGACGGGCAGACCGTCGACCACCACGGCGAGCACCTCCGCGTGGAGGGCGCCCGCCTGAACCGGCTCCCTGACCCGGTGCCCAGTGTCTACTTCGGCGGTTCCTCCCCCGCGGCCCTGGACGTCGCCGCCCGGCACACCGACACGTACCTGACCTGGGGCGAGCCGCCGGCGGCCGTCGCGGAGAAGATCGCCGAGGTCCGCAGGCGGGCCGAACTCCTCGGCCGCACCGTCCGGTTCGGCATCCGGCTGCACGTCATCGCCCGCGACACCGCCGCGCAGGCCTGGGCGGAGGCCGAGCGGCTGCTGCAGGGCATGGACCCGGAGCGCGTCGCCGCCGTCCAGCGCGGCCTCGCGACCTCCGAGTCCGAGGGCCAGAAGCGGATGCGCGCGCTGCACGCCAGCGGCACCAGCTCCGACCTGGAGATCTACCCCAACCTGTGGGCCGGTGTCGGCCTGGTGCGCGGCGGCGCCGGTACCGCCCTGGTCGGCAGCCACACGGAGGTCGCCGACCGCATCGAGGAGTACCACCGGCTGGGCATCGACGAGTTCGTCCTCTCGGGCGTGCCGCACCTGGAAGAGGCGTACTGGTTCGGGGAGGGCGTCCTGCCGCTGCTGGAGCGTCGCGGTGCCTGGCGCCACCCGGCCGCACCGGCCCCCGTCGAGCCCGGCACCGTGGCGTTCGCGGGCGTGTGAGCGCAGACATGAACACGGACACGGACACACCACTGACGCACGCCCAGGACACGGCCACGGACACACCACTGACGCACGCTCAGGACACGGGCACAGACACACCACTGACGCACGCTCAGGACACGGGCACAGAGAGCAGCACCACGTCCGGACGCAAACTGCGGACCGTCGTCCTCTCCAGCCTGCTGGGCACCACCGTCGAATGGTACGACTTCTTCCTCTACAGCACGGCCGCGAGCCTCGTCTTCGGGAAGCTGTTCTTCCCGGAGACGAACGGCACCGTCGGCACCATGCTCGCCTTCGCCACGTTCGCGGTGGGCTTCGTCGCGCGTCCGCTCGGCGGCCTGCTCTTCGGGCACATCGGCGACCGCGTGGGCCGCAAGCGCACCCTCGCGTTCACCATGGGCCTGATGGGCGTCTCGACCGCGCTGATCGGCCTCCTTCCCACGTACGAACAGGTGGGCGCGCTCGCCCCCGTACTGCTGCTGGTCCTGCGTGTCGCGCAAGGCGTGGCGCTCGGCGGCGAGTGGGCGGGAGCCGTCCTGCTGGCGGTGGAGCACGGACCGGAGGGCCGCAAGGGCCGGTTCGGCAGCTACCCTCAGATCGGCCTGGCGCTCGGACTCGCCCTCGGCACGGGCGTGTTCGCGCTCCTGAGCAACGTACTGAGCGACGATGCGTTCCTCGGCTACGGGTGGCGGGTCGCGTTCCTCGCCAGCCTTGTCCTGGTGGCGGTCGGGCTGACCGTACGGCTGAAGATCGACGAGACGCCCGCCTTCCGCGCCGTGCTCGGCCGGACGACGGAGCCCAGGGCCGTACCCCTGGTCGAGGTGGTGCGCGAGCGGCTGACGCGCCGTCACCTGCTGCTTGGCATGGTGGCCCGCTGGCGCGAGGGCGTGGCCTTCAACACGTGGGGCGTCTTCGCGCTGACGTATGCGACCGGGACGCTCCAACTGCCGCGCACCCCCGTGTTGTTGACGGTGACCGGTGCGTCGCTGGTGATGGCGGTGCTCGTCCCGGTGTCGGGGCGGCTGGTGGACCGGTTCGGCGCACGGCGCACGTATATGACGGGCATGGCCGCGTTCGGGGTGTCGGTCTTCCCCGCCTTCCTGCTGTTCCAGACCGGCGGCCTGCTGGGCTTCGCCGTGGCGCTCGTGCTCGCCCTGGGCATCGTGCACGCCTGCTTCTACGGGGCACAGGGCACGCTGTTCGCCGCGCTGTTCCCGGTGCACGTGCGCTACACGGGGATGTCGGCGGTCTACCAGGTGTCGGGCATCTTCGCGTCCGGCATCACACCGCTCCTGGTCACCGCGTTCCTCGCACTCGGATCCGGCACACCATGGCTGGCGTGCGGCTACCTCGTCCTCTCCGCGGCAGGCAGCGTGTGGGCGACGTCCCGGCTCCGCGAGAAGGACCTGTTCGTACGGACCGGCCGGGCGGCCGACGGCGAGTAGCCCGCCCCGGAGGCGCCGCCCCGCCAGATGGGGGCGGCGGCTCACTTGCTCCCGGTGATCAGGCTTCCGTCGGTGCAGTGGTCGGCGTGGGCGCCCACGTGGTCACCGAGCACGGGGGCGACGGCGACTTCCTGGAGACAGGTAGCTGCGGAGCCGGCGTTCCAGTCGTCCGAGACGCCGATTCCGGAGCCGAGGTCACTGCCGTTCACGGCGTGGGCGGGTGCGGCGAGTCCGGTCATGGCGAGGGCGAGACCGGCGACACCGATGAGCTTCTTCATGCAGGGCGAACGACGCCGCATGACGGATGGATGCGGGGAGGCGTGAGAGATCACCTGCCCGGACGGAGCGCGGGCGCCGGGGCACTCCGCAGGGACTCGCGGGCGGCCTCGCGGGGGTGGCGGCGGCGCCAGTACGGGTTGTCGTGCGGCAGCTTGCCCGACACCCGGCCGTACATCCCGAAGGAGGCCACGAGCAGGCCCATCACGAAGCTGAAGACGACGTTCGTCATGCCGAAGTCCAGGACGTTGGCGGGGCGGTCCAGGACGAAGAGGTGGAAGAAGCCACTCAGGACGAACAGGGCGCCGACCGTCATGTTGAGTGTGGACGCGACGTTGCCGCCGATCACCGCGCCGCCGATGAGCACGAGACCCACGACGACCGAGATCAGGCTGAGCACGCCGTTGGTGGACATCCCGGCGATCTGCGTGCCGTCCGTGTCGAAGGGGCTGAGCCGGTCGGCGAAGCCGAGGCAGCCGAAGACCAGCAGGATGACACCGCACAGCTCGGCATCGAGTCCCGTTCGGCGTTCCGACGCCGCCGCTTCCACCGGGCCAAGGGGACCGGCCGGCGGACCTGGAGGAGTTGCTGCGCGGCGAACGGGAGCGCGGCGACGGTCCTCCGTGATCGCGCCCCTCCGGGCCCCGACGTCGCGCGGGCTCCGGCGGCGCGGTCGGTCAGCGTCGCAAGTCCTGCAGCACCTCGCGGGCGGCTCGGGCGCCGGAGGCAAGCGCGCCCTGGACCGAGCCGGTGGCCCGGTGGTCGCCGCACACGTAGCGGCCCGGCGTCACGCGCGTGGTCCGGGTCAGCGGCTGCGGCGGTGTCATGGCGGGCAGCGCGTCCTCCACGGTGCGGTGGGTCAGCAGGTCCCAACCGTCGCAGCCGGTGCCGTACGCCTCCCCGGCGGCCTCCCGCACCGCCCGCTCGCGGCCCTCCGTGTCCCGGCCGAGCACCGAGGTGGCGACGAGAGTGTGGCCGGGCGGCGCGTACTCGGGCACGGCGTCGCTGAGCACACACGTGTTGAGGAAACGGCGTTCGGTGTCGACGAGCAGGGTCGGCTCGCCGAGCGGGGAGCGCGGGGCGACGTGGTAGTACGTCGTCACCACGCGGGAGCCGGGCGTGGTGACCTGCGGCAGCAGCCCCGGGACGGCGCCCGGGCCGGTGGCGACCACGACCGCCCGCGCGCGGATCTCCTCGCCACCGATGGTGAGCACCCCTGCGTCGGTGAGTTCGGCGACGGGGGTCTCCAGCCGTACGGCGTACGGGGGCAGGGCCGCCGCGAGGGCCCGCGGCAGCGCGCCGACCCCCGTGGTCGGCAGGCACAGCGTGCCGCGCAGCATGCTCCGCCACACCAGGTGGAACACCCGGGCGGATGTCTCCAGCTCGTCCTCCAGGAACACCCCCGACAGGAACGGGCGGAAGAACCGCTCCACGAGGTCCTCCGAGATCCCGGCGGCCGCGAGCGCGGTACGTGTGGTGGTGTCGGCGGACCGCTTGAGCAGCCGGGCGGGCGCCAGCATGTCCCGGGCGGACAGCGCGCCGAGGGCGGTGAGGTCCCGGGGACCGGCGAGGCGGCCCGGCAGCAGGTCGGGCACCGTGCGCGGTCGGCGGGTGGGGTCGCTGAAGCGGAGCCGGCCGCCAGGGGCGTGGATCAGGACACCGGGGGTGAAGGGCCGCAGGCGCAGGCCCCGCAGCGACACTCTGCGCCGGACCTGCGGGTAGGAGGTGTTGCAGACCTGGAAGCCGCGGTCCACGACGAAGCCGTCGACCCGGTCCGCGCGCATCCGGCCGCCCACCTCGTCCGCGGCCTCCAGGACCTGGGCGTCGACGCCGGCCGACAGCAGGTCCCGGGCGCAGGCGAGCCCGGCGACGCCGGCCCCGACCACGAGCACCTCGGCGCCGTCCCTGGCCGCGGACGTGCGACGCCCCGTGGGCTTGCCAGTGGCGGACATGCGATCACCTCTTCCGTCCGTCGGCGCGGCCGGTCTGTCGGCCTGTTCCCTGTGTTCGGCGGAAGGCGTGCCGACGGATGCGGTGTCATCCGGGAGGGGGCGGGGGCCTCGCGTCAGCGGGCGCGCAGCGCGGTCACCGCGTCGCTGAGGCTGTGCGGGTACGCGGCGCCCGCGACCGCCGCGCCCCGCCAGCCGGGGCCGCCGAGCTGGACCACGGGTTTCTGGCGCGCGCCCTTGAGGCCCCAACCCACGCGCAGGAGGTGCTCGGCGAGCGAGGCGCCCGCCGTGGAGCGTGTCTGGGACCAGAGCATCACCGCCGCGGGACCGGTTCGGTGCACCGCTTCGGCCAGAGCGTCGGCGGGGACGGCCGCTCCGAGCATCCGTACCGGGCGCCCCTCGATGGTGAGAGCGGCGTGCATCGCCTCAAGGGGCAGCGTGTGCTGTTCGCCGGGGGTGCAGGCCAGCAGGACGGGAGCGCCCGTGCGGCGGATCGGTCGACGGTCGAGGAAGGGGACACAGCGCAGCGCCGTGGACACATGCCAGGACAGGAAGTGCTCGACCTCGACGTAACGGTCACCCGCGGACTCCCACTTGCGGCCGACGGCGTTCAGCGTCGGCATCATGAGCTCTTCCCAGGTGGCGACGACACCGTGCTCACGCAGGAAGCCGCGGAGGCGGTCCTCGACGGTGTCGGCGTCGAGGCGCACGGCCGCACGGGCGAGTCCGCGGCACTCGGGGCGCGCCACACCGAGGGCGAGGCCCGCGTGCTCAGCGGCCGGGTCGGTGACATCGCCGTCGCCGTCCCCAGGGTGGGGCGCGCCGTCGAGCGGGGATGGCTGCACAGGGCTCGCGCTCTTGACGAGCCGCGCGGCCTCGCCGGGCGGCACACCCTGCGCGGTCAGCCGGCACATTTCCTCCAGCATCGCGACGTCGCCCGGGTACCACCGCCGGTGGCGGCCTTCGCTCCTGCGGGCCGGTCCCAGTCCGTAGCGCCGGTCCCAGGAACGCAGCGTGGTGGGTGACACCCCGAGGCGTCGGGCCACGGTGCCGGACGTGAGGCCGGCGCCATCGGCCGCGTCGTCCGGGGCGCCCGCCCGCGCGTCGTACGCCTGCTGATCCATGTACGCACCATATCGATGCAAGAGCAGTGCACCACCGCACCGCGTCGTGTTGTCGTTTTGCCCGCGCGCCCACGCATCCAACCGGCCTGCCTGCACGGAAGAGGAGTTGCAAGCCGCCGGACAGTACCGCGCCCCGTCCCGGCCCCACGCCCGACGAAAGCGCGAGGTGCGCCATGACCACGCCACCCCGGGACCGGCATCCACCGGCCGAGGACCTCGCCCTCGTGGCGCTGAGCGAGAAGTCCTGGGCTCCCGGTTCGCGGCCGGTCGACACGTGGGGCGGAGGCGAACAGGCCCTGGACGCCGTGGACACGGAACACGTCCTGGGCTGCCCTGCCTGCCTCTTGACCCTCAGCCTCATGGTGCGGGTGGTGCGGGCCGCCCGGGCGGGACCCGACCGTCCCACCGCGCCGCCGGCGTCCACATGGCAGGAGATCCGCCGCAGGCTTTGAGGCCCGACCGGCGTACCGGTTCAGCGGCCCGACCAGCCACTGAGCACATATCGATGCAACTTCGCTGCAAGTCGATGCGCGCTCTTTTCGTCAGCACAGTGGTGGCCGGCAGCCGACGGCGAAAGGACCGGGCCATGTCTGTCCTACTGACCATGACGAAGGCCGCAGCACCGGGGGCGCCCGACGAGCAGACCGACGAGCAGTCCGACGAGGAGATCGCCGTCGAACTGCTGCGCGGGAACGAGGCGGGCCTCGAAGGCGCCTACCGTCGCTGGGCGACGCTGGTGCACACCCTGGCCCACCGCTCGCTCGGCGACGCCCGCGAGGCCGAGGACGTGACCCAGCAGGTCTTCCTCGCGGCCTGGCGCGGCCGACGGAACTTCGATCCCCGACGCGGTCAGCTCGCCGGCTGGCTCGTCGGCATCACCCGCCGCAAGGTGGCCGACGCGCTCAGCGCGCGCACCCGGCGCACCGAACTGATCGACGCCGCCGGGGCGTTGCTCGCGGTCCACCACCCGGCGCAGGAGCGCGACGTCCAGCGCGTACTCGACCAAGTCGTCGTCACCCACGCACTGGCACAGCTGCCCACGGCGCAGCGCCGCGTCCTGGAGCTCACCTTCTACGACGACCTGACGCAGAACCAGATCGCCGAACTCACGGGATGGCCGCTGGGCACCGTCAAGAGCCACGCCCGCCGGGGGATGCTCCGCATGCGGGACGAGCTCATGGCGACGACGGGCGCGTGAGCCGCTCCGAGGCGATCACCGGAAGACGGTGCGGCGGCCGCGGCCGGAAACCTCACCTGCCGCGGACCGCCACCACACATGGCCGCTACGACGTACCGGACACCTTCAGACCGCGTATCCGGCCGGCGTTGTCGAACGAACCGAAGCCGACGCGCCCGTCACCGGGTCGCTTGCTCACGGCTGTCATCAAGGGGTAGTGCGAACCGTCCATGTAGACGGCCGTCTCCCCCGTGTCGCCGCAGCGCACCACCCGGACCCGGTGCCAGGCCGCGTCGCTGATCGCGGGCGGAGCGCCGGTGGTGCCGTCCCACTGGTCCTCCACCCGGAGGCGGTCGGCGTCGTCCACCGTGAAGACGCCGTTGTGCGGGTAGATGGAGTTGTCCTGGGACAGATGCGCGTAGCCGAATCGGGTGTCCGACTCGTGTCCGAAGACGACGACCACGTCCCGGTTGTCGATGTCGGTCGGCGTATCGATGCGGATCTGGGCGTCGATCCGCACATTGCGGTACGTGGGGCCGGCGGTCAGCACCGCGTACTCGTAGGGGCGGCGCGGTCCGGGCCGTTCGGCGCCAGGCTCGGTCATCACCGCCTCGCCGTCCTTGAACTGCCACTTGGACGGGGTGACGGGCGCCCAGTTCTCCGCGCCCATCACATCGGTGAGGGTCGTCCCGTCGGTGTCACAGCTCGCGAACTTGCGGGTTCCCGTCACCTTCCAGATTTTGCCGTCGGCCTTGGAGAGGATGTACAGCTCGCCGTCTGCGTCCTGTCCGAATCGCAGGTCGACGCGCTTGTCTCCGGTCAGCTCCTGCATGGAGACGCGCTTGCCGGACTTCGCGTCGTAGACCATCAGACTGTGCAGCTGTGCCAGCCGCTGTTCCGTGCCCGGCTTCGCGCGCCGCATGTCGCTCTCGTCCGTGTAGAGCAGACGGCCGTCGACGATGTCACCGAAGATGTACTTGCCCTCGAGGCCGTGCAGATCGTGGCCGCGGTAGACGTAGCCGCCCGAGATGCCGCGGCCCACGTCGGACTTGCAGTCCCAGTCGGCCGGCGGGTCGTGGTCGTAGGCGGCGACCGGATAGGTGTAGCCGTACTTGGCGTCGTCGGCGGGGAGCGGGAGGATCTTGGCGCACGGGTCGGTGGCCTTCTTGTCGAAGACGAAGGCGCCCTCGCGTTCGCTCCAGCCGTAGTTGTCGCCGGACTTGACCTCGTAGACGGACTCGATGGCGTGCTCGCCGACGTGGGACAGGAACATGCGGTGGCTGCCACGCGTGTCCCAGCTGAAGCGGTGCGGGTCGCGCATGCCGATCGCGTAGATCTCGCCGAGGGTGCCCGCCTGGTTCACGAACGGGTTGGCGGAGGGGATGCCGTACTGGCCGTTCGCGCTGTCACGGCCGCGCGGGTCGATGCGCAGGAGCTTGCCGTGCGGGAGGGCACGGTTTTGCGGGTCGCCGGTGGCGTTGCCCTTTCCGCCGTCGCCGACCGCGATGTAGAGCAGCCCGTAGTCCGCGTCGCCGGGCTTCGCGGTCGGGTTGAAGTCGATCTGCTGGACGCCGTGGACCTGGCCGTTGAAGCCGATGCGGAGCAGTTCGCGGTGGGTGCCGGAGAACGTGGGGGCGCTCGGGTCGTCGGCGGTCCACTCGGTGACGATGCCGTGGAAACCGTTTCCGCTGGGCTGGTCGAAGTCCGGCTTGGCGTCGGTCAGTTCGGGCTTCTCTGTGTGGACCGTGTAGAAGCGGCCGTTGTGCCGGAAGTCCGGGTCGAAGGTGACGTAGCCGAATCCGGTGCCCAGGCCCCGGCTGGCGTAGAAGGCGGACGAGAACTCCTTGTACAGGTCCAGGTAGACGTGCTGCCCGGAGCCGTCCTTGTTGAGGGAGTACAGGGAGCCGTTCTGGTCCGCGACGGCCAGCCGGCCGGACCCGCCCGGGAACGGGGTCAGGTAGTTGATCCGGTTGTACCGGATGAGACGGTCGTCCTCGACGGGGCCCGGGCGCGGCTCGGACTTGGGGAGCTGCGCGAACTCCTCGACCTCGAGGCCGAGGCCGGAGGTGACGGGTTTGCCGGGGATGGGGTCGGTGATGGCGCTCGCCCCCGTGTCGGCGGGCGCTTCGGCCGCGCCCGCCGGTGCCGCGGCGAGTGTCGCGGCGAGCAGGGCGCCGGTGAGGATCTGGATCAGGAGGGCTCTCTTACGGGGCCGGACGTGCGGGGCCGACGGGGACAAGGGGGCTCCCTTCGTACGCTTCGTGCGGTGTGTGCAGGAGACGGGATCGGGACGGGCGGTGTGTGCTGGGGACGGGATCGGGACGGCGGCGTGTGCGGGAGACGGGATCTGGACGGGCGCTCAGGATCCGGGGTGCCCGCCGGTGCGGCGGTACTCGGCCCGCACCTGGCCGGCAGTGGCGGCGCGGTTCAGGAACAGCAGGTCGTCCATGCGGCAGTTGCACGGGTTGGCCTCACGTGTGTTCTGCGGAAAGCTTCCGCCGATCTTGATGCCGCGCGGATCGGTCGGCGAGGCGAGATCGGGTTCCGGGTCTCCGGCGAGCGCCCACGGATCGTCGTCGCGTACGTAACTGCCCGGCAGGGCGCGGCCGTTGCGGTACAGCGCCAGCTCGCCGGTGTCGAAGTCGAAGGTCGCTGCCAGGTGGACCCACTGGCCGTCCGGCAGGTGCCTGCGCCAGTCGCCGTCCGCGGCGAAGGTCTGCGACGCGGAACCGTCCACGCGGCGGCCGAGGGCGACCAGCCGCAACTGGCCGTCGACGTCGATCAGTTCGAGGAGGGCGCGGACGTCGTGACCGTTGGAGTCGCCGGTCAGGACGCCGGCGAGGCCGATGGCGTTGTAGAGGTCGGAGGGGTCGGCCGTTCCCGAATTCGGGCTCGGGTTCTGCCCGGTGGTGCGGAACCAGCCCATCACGGTGGCCTGGCGGGTCCCGTTGAAGGCGTGCATCGAGGCCGCGCCGGCCGGGTCGTACACGCCTGCCTTCCAGTCGTCGTTGCCGGCCGCGCCCGGCTGCACCTGCCGGGTCTGCAGGACGTGGCCGCGGCGCGGATCGGCGTCGTCGCGCACGCGCATCGCCGCGCCGCCGTTGACGAGCGACAAAGTGGTGCCGGACGGCCCCACGTCGCGTTCGCGCCCGGCGTCCGCGGGGTCCGGATGCTCGAAGTCGTAGCCCGCGACCAGGCTTTGGCCGAGGCCGGCCCCGGTGACCGCGGAGCGGGCGTCCGGCGTGGACGCGGCCCCGGGCGGGGTGATGAACGCGGTGGCGAGCAGGGCGACCCCGGCCGCCGTCGCGGTGGGCCACAACCCCCGCCGCAGAGGTCTGCGTCGGCGTGCCGGCACTATGGTTCCAGGCGTCATGTCCACTCCCGAGGGCAAGCGTTGAAAGCGCTTCCTGTCCAGTCGTGCCTGTGCAACGTACAAAGATCAGCCGCGGGCGACAAGGGATCTGACAACGATGTCGGAATTCCTCTCGCCGAGCCACGGCGACGTGACCACGCGGCGACGGGGCCACGCGGCGACGGCGGAGCCGGCCCGTGTGCCGCACCCAACTCGGTTGGTGGTGGCGCGAGTTGGAGTGCGGGCCCCCGCCCCCTCGCCCCATGCCGTCACTTCCTGAAGGCTCAACCACCCCTTCTGTGGCCTTACTTGGACTTACCGCACCCGGCTCTCCGTGGACTTCTGCCGCATCTCTTGACGCCACATTCACCAACCTGAAGCATGCGTCGCCAAGGGAGCGCTCCCACACCCCCCATTGTTCATTTCATGAACCAGGAGAGCCGCTGTGACCCAACCTTCCCGTCCTCCGTCGCGCCGCGGTCTGCTCGCCGCGGGTGTCGCCGCCGCGGCACTGCCCGCGCTCGGCAGCGCGGCGGCGTCCGCCGCCACCACGAAGAAGTCCACCAACTCGGCGAAGCCCGCCAAGAAGCTGGCCGCCGGTGGCGACCTCGGGCCCAACGTCATCGTGTTCGACCCGTCCACGCCCGGCATCCAGGCCAAGCTCGACGAGATCTTCAAGCAGCAGGAGACCGCCCAGTTCGGCACCGGCCGCTACGCCCTGCTGTTCAAGCCCGGCACCTACAACGGGCTCAACGCCCAACTCGGCTTCTACACCTCGATCTCAGGCCTCGGCCTGTCCCCCGACGACACCACCATCAACGGCGACGTCACCGTCGACGCCGGCTGGTTCGACGGCAACGCCACACAGAACTTCTGGCGCAGCGCCGAGAACCTGGCGCTCGTGCCGGTGAACGGGACCAACCGGTGGGCGGTCGCCCAGGCCGCCCCGTTCCGCCGGATGCACGTCCGCGGTGGCCTCAACCTCTCGCCGGACGGCTACGGCTGGGCCAGCGGCGGCTACATAGCCGACAGCCGCATCGACGGCACCGTCGGCCCGTACTCGCAGCAGCAGTGGTACACCCGCGACTCCTCGGTGGGCGGATGGCAGAACGCCGTCTGGAACATGGTGTTCTCCGGCGTCGAGGGCGCACCCGCGCAGAGCTTCCCCGACCCGCCGTACACCACGCTCGACACCACCCCGGTCTCCCGCGAGAAGCCCTTCCTGTACCTGGACGGCGCGGACTACAAGGTGTTCCTGCCGGAGAAGCGCACGAACGCCCGCGGCACGACCTGGGGAAACGGCACCCCGCGCGGCACATCACTCCCGCTGAGCCAGTTCTACGTCGCTCAGCCCGGCGCCAGCGCGAGCACCCTCAACGCCGCCCTCGACCAGGGCCTCAACCTCCTTCTCACGCCCGGCATTTACCACCTCGACGCCCCGATCCAGGTGAACCGTGCGGGCACCGTCGTCCTCGGCCTCGGCTACGCCACACTCATCCCCGACGGCGGGGCGACGGCCGTGAAGGTGGCCGACGTAAACGGGGTGCGTCTTGCCGGGTTCCTGGTTGACGCCGGCACCGTCAACTCCTCCACCCTGGTGGAGATCGGCCCGAAGGGAGCGTCCGCCGACCACTCCGCGGACCCGATCACCGTGCAGGACGTGTTCGTACGGATCGGTGGTGCAGGCGCGGGCAAGGCCACCACCAGCCTGGTCGTCAACGCCCGGCACACCATCGTCGACCACACCTGGATCTGGCGCGCCGACCACGGCGACGGGGTCGGCTGGGACACCAACCGCGCCGACTACGGACTCGTCGTCAACGGCGACGACGTCCTGGCCACGGGCCTGTTCGTGGAGCACTTCAACAAGTACGACGTGCAGTGGTTCGGGCAGGGCGGCCGCACCATCTTCTTCCAGAACGAGAAGGCCTACGACGCCCCGAACCAGGCCGCGATCCAGGACGGCACCACCAAGGGCTTCGCCGCCTACAAGGTGGACAACTCCGTGACGAGTCACGAGGGTTGGGGCCTGGGCTCGTACTGCTTCTTCAACGTCGACCCGACGATCCGCCAGGACCGCGGCTTCACCGCGCCGAACACACCTGGCGTGAAGTTCCACGACCTGCTCGTGGTGTCACTGGGCGGCAAGGGCCAGTACGAACACGTCATCAACGACACCGGCGCCGCCACCTCGGGCGACACCACGGTGCCGTCGACGGTGACGTCCTACCCGTAACACGGCGACGTCCTACCCATAACCACGCACGGACGTCCGCGACTTCCGTCCCTGCATCGGGCTCCGCTCCGTGGATCGAGGAGCGGAGCCCCCTTGCAGGCGCGGAGGAGACGATCTAGCGTCATGCCCGCCCTATGACAACGATGTCCACGAGCGGGACCACAGCGGGAGTGGCATGCAATCAGCGCGATACGCACCAACCCGGAACAGATCGACGGCACAGCGCCTGAGGGGCCGACTGGGGGCCGCCGCACTCTGCCTGGCTCTCGCCGCCGCGGGTACTGCCGCAGCGACGCCAGTGAGCGCGAGCACCGCCACGCAGCCGTCGGCGGCGTCGTCGTCCGATGCGCCGCCTGGAGCGGGGGCCGATCTGACGAAGCTGGTCAATCCGTTCATCGGGACAGAGAACGAGGGACTGACCTTCCCTGCCGCGGGCGCGCCGTTCGGCCTGGTTCAGCAGAGTCCGTTGATGAAGACGGCCGGTGGCACGGGGTGCGACAAGGAGTCCTCCGACACGGTCGTCGGGTTCAGTCAGACGACCATCAACGGGTGCCGGTTCAACTACCTGCCGATGATGCCCACGACCGGCGAGGTGAGTTCGACCGATCCGGCACAGTACGCGTCGAAGTTCAGTCATGAGAACGAGACGACGGGGCCCGACTACTACGAGACGAAGCTCGACAAGTACGGCGTGACCGCCGGCCTGACGGCGACCGACCGGACCGGGTGGCAGCAGTACAAGTTCCCGCGGACGCGTCAGGCGAACGTGATGTTCAACGCCGGTGCCGGCGTGAGCAATTCAGAGATCCGCGTCGTCGGCGACCGGACGATCGAGGGATGGGTCGAGGACTCCAAGAAGACCTACTTCGTCGCCCAGCTCAGCCGCCCGTTCGCGTCGTACGGCACGTGGAAGGGCGACGACCGGAGCCCGGGGTCCCGCACTTCGACCGCCAAGGGCTCCAACGGAGCGTGGGCGACGTTCGACACGACGAAGAACGACGATCCCGTGGTCGCGAAGGTGGGGCTCTCCTTCACCGGACCCGCCGGCGCCCACAAGAACCTCGCGGCGGAGACGGGGAAGTTCGGCTTCGACTTCGACGCCGTGCACAAGGCGTTGAACGCCAAGTGGAACGCCATGCTGCACAAGGCCGCGATCGGTGGCGGCTCGCACGACCAACAGGTCGCGTACTACACGGCGTTGTACCACTCTCTGCTCGACCCGAACCTCATCGGTGACGTCGACGGCCGCTATGTCGGAGCCGACAAGAAGATCCACACCGCCGACGACTACACCCCCTACAGCAACCTCTCGCTGTGGGACACGTACCGGACGCAGAACAAGCTCCTCGAGATGCTCGTCCCCAAGGTCGCACGCGACGTCGACAAGTCGATCCTCGCGATCGCACGGGAGGGCGGCGCGCTGCCGCGCTGGTACCTGGAGGACGAGGAAGGCAACATCATGACCGGCGACCCGGTCACGCCGTTCCTCGTCGAGGGCTGGTCAAAGGGGCTGCTCACTGGAGCGGACGCCCAAGAGGCGTACAAGTACCTCCGGGCGAACGCGACCGAGGTGCCACCCGCCGACGTCCGTGAGAACGGCCGTGCCGGCGCCGCGTATTACGCGGAACGCGGCTACATCCCCTACGGCCTCAACGTAAAGTCCACCGCCGACTGCGGCAGGGACACGAGCGGCAACTGCTGCCCGACCAAGTCGAACGACAACGACTGCTACTACGGCACGTCGGCGACGTTGGAGTACGCGGCGGCCGACGCGTCATTGGCGCTGATGGCGAAGGGCCTCGGCCACGCCGACGACGCCAAGATGTTCGCCAAGCGCGGGCAGGCGTACAAGAACGTCTTCGACAAGCAGACCAGCCAGTTCCGACCGCGCACCGCGGCCGACGGCACCTGGCTGACCCCGTACGACCCGGTCACCAGCAACCACGCGTTCCACGAGCAGAACGCGAGCCAGTACCAGTGGTCGGTACCCCAGGACCCGGCGGGGCTGATCAGCATGCTGGGCGGCAAGGACGCGACGAACAAGCGGCTCAACGACTTCTTCGCCTACGACGACCTCCTCACCGACCCGGCGGGGACCGCCCGCAAGACCTGGGTCAGCGACCCGTACAACTACTACGGCTCCACGCACTACAACCCGAACAACGAGCCGAACCTCATCGCGCCGTACCTCTACGCGTGGACCGGACAGCCCAGCCGCACGGCGACCGTGATCAAGGCGCAGGAAACCCTGTTCACGAACACCGCCGGCGGCATCCCCGGCAATGACGACATGGGTGAGATGTCCGCCTGGTACGTGATGTCGTCGCTGGGCCTCTACCCCACGACCAGCGGCGGCAACTTCGACGTCATCACCACTCCGCAGTTCCCGAACGCCCGGGTGCGGATCGGTGACTACGGGAAGACGCAGGGCGGGACGCTGACGATCTCGGCGCCCGGCACCAGCATGGCCAACCGTTACATCGCCTCCGCGACGGTGAACGGCAAGGCCTGGGACAAGGCGTGGGTCGACCAGGCCGACATCGCACACGGCGGACACATCGACTACGCCCTGAGCACCAAGCCCACCGCATGGGCGACGGACAAGAAGAACGCCCCGCCGTCGATCAACACGACGCCGAATACGCAGCACCAGCTCAGCGCCGACGTGGGGCCGGACCAGGTCGCCATCGAGCCATCGGCAGACCACGCATCGCGACAACAGATCGACCTGACACTGCTGGCCACATCTCCGGACACCGCGCGGGTCGCCGTGACCGCGAAGGCTCCGAAGGGCTGGTCGGTGTCCCCGTCCAACACGACGGCGAAGGCCGACTCGAACGGGCTCCCCACCCAGATGAACAAGCGTCTGCGGATCACCGCCCCGGCCGGAACCAAGGCAGGCACCTACAAGGTGCCGGTCACCGCCGAACTCCCCGGAGCCGCACCGGTCAAGAAGACTGTCACCGTCGTTGTCCAGAAGGCTGGTGCGAACTGCACCATCAAGACGGTCACTTCGTGCGCCGTCGACCTGAACTCCGCCTACAACAACGACGGCGTCGCCACGCTCGCCGCGCCGGGCGAGGGCGACTTCGACGGCACGGGTACGAGCTTCGCCGCCGACCAACTGCCCGCACCGGGCCCGGTCACCTTCGGCGGGGTGACCTACCAGGCGCCCAAGACCTCCGGCACCAGCAAGAACTTCGTCAAGTCCACCGGCCAGGCAATCGCCCTCCCCACCGGTGACTACCACAGCCTCCACATCGTGGGCGCGTCCGACAACGGCAGCACCGGCGCCGCGTCGGCCACCGCCGTCGTCACGTACACCGACGGCAGCACCGCGACGGTTCCGCTCAAGCTCACCGGCTGGGCGAACAAGGCTCCGGACTTCGGCAACGACGTCGCGCTGACGACCGCGTACCAGCTCAAGGCCGGAACCGGGAAGACCACCACCAAGGCCTCCCTCTACGAGACGACCGTCCCGCTGGAGTCCGGGAAGCAGGTCCGGTCCCTCTCCCTGGCGGCACCGTCCGTACCGGCATGGGTGGCCCCCGGGTCCGGAGGCCTCGACTGGCAGCGCAACAGCAACCTCGGGATCTATGCGATGACGCTGAAGCACTGACCGTCACCAGCGGACCTGTCACAGAGGTCCGAAGCGATCCACGGGTGGCCCGGTGCTCACCAGCACCGGGCCACCCGTAGATCGGCGCGCGGCGCCGTGCCGCTCCCGCCTGCAGGGCAGCCGCGGCCCGCGGTCAGTTGACGTCCCGCCCCCGACCGGCCCAGTACGGCTCCCGCAGCTTGAATTTTTGGATTTTGCCCGTCGCCGTGCGCGGGATCGCCTCCCGGAACTCCACGCTCGTCGGCGCCTTGTATCCGGCCACGCGTTCCTTGCAGTGCGCGATGATGTCGGCCTCCGTCACCGTCGCGCCCGCCACCGGGACCACCAAGGCCTTGATGGTCTCGCCCCACTTGGTGTGCGGCACACCGATCACCGCGACCTCCGCGACCTCCGGGTGGCTGAAGATGGTGTCCTCGACCTCGATGGACGACACGTTCTCGCCGCCCGTGATGATCACGTCCTTCTTCCGGTCCGAGATCGTCAGATGGCCGTCCGCCTCGTCGACCGAACCGCCGTCGCCGGTGTGGAACCAGTCGTCCTCCAGGACCGCCGCCGTCTCCTCCGGCTTTTCCCAGTAGCCGTCCAGGACCACGTTGGAGCGGGCCAACACCTCACCGGAGTCGACGACTTGGAGGCGGACGCCCAGCGCCGGGACCCCCGCCCGCGACAGCTTGCGTGCTCGCTCCTCAGCCGGAAGCTCTGCGTCCTCCGGCCGCGCACGGTTGAACGTCAGCATCGGGGACGTCTCCGTCAGGCCGTAGATCTGGGTGAACTCCCAACCCAGTTCCTCCTCCACCCGCTGGATCGTTCGGCTCGGCGGCGGCGCGCCCGCGCACACGATCCGCACCCGGTCCCGGCCCGGGATCTCGCCCTGCCAGCCGGACGCCGCGTCGAGGACCGTGTTCCACACCGCCGGCGCGCCGCACATCAGCGTCACCCCGTGCTCCTCCACCCGGCGCAGGATCTCCGCCCCGTCCACCTTCCGCAGCGCCACCTGCTTCACACCGAGTCCGGCCATCACGAACGGCATCCCCCAGCCGTTGCAGTGGAACATCGGCAGCGTGTGCAGATACACGTCGCGCTCCCACGCCCGCGTGTGCAGTCCGAACGTCAGGCCGTTCACCCAGATGTTGCGGTGGGTGAGCTGGACTCCCTTGGGGCGGGCGGTCGTTCCCGATGTGTAGTTGATCGTTGCCGTCGCGTTCTCGTCCGGGCTCGACCACGGGCGCGGCGCAACGTCGAAGCGCATCAGCTCGTTCTCCGTCTGCTCGCCGAGTACGAACCGGTGGGGCACCTTCACCCCCGACACCGCGCCCTCGACCTCGGGGTCGTACAGCAGCACCGACGCGCCGCTCTGCCGCACCACGTACTCGATCTCCTCCGCCTTCAGACGGAAGTTGACCGGCACGCAGATCCTGCCGCTCATCGGCACCGCGAACAGCAGCTCCAGCATGCGGGCCGAGTTGTGGCTGACCACCGCCACCCGTTCGCCCTCCCCCACGCCCAGCGCGTCGAACCCCGCCTGCCAGGCCCGCACCCGCTCGCCGAGCCGCCCGTACGTCGACATCGGCACGGGCGCCGCGGGCTGGTCCGGTTCGTCGATCACCCCGGGACTGGCGGCGAAGCCGAGCTCGGCCCGGTACAGGAAGTCCTCGATCGTCATCGGAACGCGCATCGCTACTCTCCAACTCCCACACAAGAGGTGCCGTATGGCCGAATAGAGCCCTGGGAAAGTGTGCCCCGCACCATGACGCAACGATCCGCGTCCGAAAAGCAATGCCCCTGATCATGGCGTCTTCAGGAAGGCAAGGCGGCCATACGTTCGGGCGGCACCCGTGATGTCACCGCGCCGTCACCTCCAGCACCCGCACGTCCCACGCACCCAGCGTGATGTCACCTCCGCGCTCGTGGGCCTCCCCCGTCAGCACGTCGCGCACCGCTTCCGGCGCGGTGAAGGTCTGCGGCTCCCAGGACCAGTTGTGCAGGAAGCGGACCCGGCGGCCGTCGCGGGCGGTCGCGGACGTGGTGGTGACGCTGGGGGCCTCGGGGCGCCAGGCCGTCGCGGGCTCGGGTGCGGCCCAGCCGAACAGGGCGCGCCCCAGCGCCGGGTCCGGGACCGTACCCACGTACGTGATGCGGCCGGCACCGTGCGCGCGCGTGGTGATGGCTGGCCAGCGCCCGAAGTGCGGGTGCTCGTACGAGGCCAGGGCCTGCGCGTCCGTCGGTGTCAGGCCGTCCGCCCAGTGCAGCGCCTGCGCGTCGGCCTCCAGCGGGAAGGCGTCCGTACCGTGGACCGTGAGGGGTGCGGACAGGTTGCTGAACTCGTCGTACGTCACTCCGGCGGCCTCGGCGAGACGCGCGGGTTGAGCGTCCGTGCGGGCGCGGGCCTCCTCGTCGGCGTACGCCGTGCGCGGGCCGATGATGAGATGGCCGCCTTGTTCGGCGTATGCGGTGAGAAGGTCGAGGGTGATGTCGTCGGCCGCGTAGTAGGCCGGGGCCACGAGTATCGGTGGCAAGTCGGAGGCAGCGGCCGACAGTTGGCTTGGGTGGAGCACCCTCGCCTGGAGGCCCGCGTCGAAAGCGCCGCGGTAGAACGCGTCGAAGATGGTCTGGTACGAGTTCGGGTCCGCTCCCCCGTCGGGTCGGGCGAGTGCGGGCTGGGCCTGTAGTGCCCACTTGCTGGGGCCCGCGTAGAGGAAGGCGACATCCGTGTCGGGGGTGAGACCTGCCACCAGGTCGCCCGCTACCTCCAACTCCCTTCCCAGCATGGCGAGTTCGCGGTATACGCGGCCGGGGCGGCCGTTGTGGGGCAGGATGCCGCCCCAGTACGTCTCCGTACCGAAGTGCAGCGTGTGCCAGTGCCAGTACTCGATCATCGAAGCGCCGCGTGAGATGAGCGCCCACGCCGCCTGCCGCCACTGTCCGTCGTACGCCGGGCGGTTGTGGTAACTGCCGCCGATTGCCTGGGCGTTGGTCTCCGTGACGAGGAAGGGCTCCTGGCGCGAGGAGTACATGCGGTCCGCGCTGCGGTACAGGGCCCAGGTGCCGGAGGTGGTCCAGCCCTGCGGGGACTGCGGTCCCTCGGGGTGGGCGAGGCCGTCCTGCATCGCGTAGTAGGGGTTGCCGGCGGTGACGTCGAGGCGGCGCGTCAGTTGATCGTCCTCGATGCCCGGGCGTTCGTAGGCGATGCACGTAGTGACGAACTGGTCGGGTCGCGCGTACTCGCGCACGATGTCCGCCTGCCAGCCGATGAACTCGGTGGTGAGGTCGGCCTGGAAGCGGCGCCAGGCCAGGTCGTACTGGGGTTGTGCGTTGTTGTCGGGGGTCCACAGGTCGGCCCAGGTGGCGAGCCGGTGCGACCAGTAGACCAGGCCCCATTCGCGGTTCAGGGTCTCCACGTCGCCGTACTGCGCGCGCAGCCGGTCGGTGAACTGCTGGAAGACGCCGTGGTTGTGGAGGAGTTCGTTGCCGGGTTCGTTGTCGACCTGGAAGCCGATGACGGCCGGGTGGGAGGCGTAGCGTTCGGTGATTTTGCGGATGACGCGTTCGGCGTGGAAGCGGAACGCGGGGTGGGTGAAGTCGACTTCCTGGCGGGCGCCCCAGCCGATCCGCTGTCCCGTCTTCCGCTCCCCCGCGATCTCCGGGTAGAGCCGGGCGAGCCACGGCGGTACGGCGTACGTCGGGGTGCCCAGGACGACGGAGATGCCGCGCTCGTGCGCGCCGTCCAGGACCGGTTGCAGCCAGTCGAGGTCGAAGCGGCCGTTGTCGGGTTCCCAGGTCGACCAGACGGACTCGCCGACCCGGATGACGGTGAAGTGCGCCTCGGCCATCTGGTCGAGGTCGTCCTTGAGCCGGTCGTGGGGCTGGTACTCGTGATAGTAGGCGGCGCCGAACAGGACCCGGTTCGGGAGGTCGAACATGGCTCTCCTATACGTGAGTTGAGCGTGTGTTGAGACGGAGCGGCGGGTGGCACTCAGGCATTCATCCCTTGACCGCGCCCGTGGAAAGGCCCTCCAGGAGCTGTTTGCGCAGGAGGACGAAGACGAGGACGGCGGGGAGCACCGCGAGCACGGATCCTGCGAGGACCAGGTCGTACTGGCGGTTCTCGGCCCGGAAGAGGGTCTGCAGGCCGAGGGGAAGGGTGTACTGGGAGCTGTCGGAGACCAGGACCAGCGGCCACAGGAAGCTGTTGTAGCTCTGCAGGAACTGCCAGACACCGAGCGCGCCGAGCGAGGGCCGCAGCAGTGGCAGCACCACACGCCGGAAGATCCCGAACTCGCTCGCGCCGTCGATACGGGCGGCCTCAAGGATCTCGTCCGGGACGCTCTGCACAATGTATTGCTGCATCATGAAGATGCCGAACGCGGGTGCCACCCACGGCACGATCAGCGCGAACCACGGGCTGCCGAGTCCGGTCTTCACGAGGATCACGAACAGCGGCACGAGGATCACCGCGAACGGGATCGACAGCGAGCTGAACATCACGCCGAACAGGAACCGTTTCCCGGCGAAACGGAATTTGGCGAAGCCGTATCCGGCAAGCGCGCAGACGAACACCGAGACCACGGTGGCGAGCAGCGCGACCACGGCGCTCATCAGGAACCAGCGACCGAAGGGCTGCTCGGTGAGCAGGGAACGGAAGTTGGCGAGCGTGGCCGGGGACGGGATGAGTTTCGGCGGGTAGCCGAAGATGTCGCCGCGCCGCTTGAAGGAGCCACTGACCGCCCAGAGGAGTGGGGCGGTGAAGGCGAGCAGCAGCACACCGAGGGTGGTGTAGAGGAGGGGACGGCGCAGCACCGTGACGTTCACTGGGGCGCTCACTGGGTCCTCCCGATGCCGAGCAGCCGGTTGAAGATCCGGCTGAGGGTGAAGACGACGACGAACAGCACGACCCCGGCAGCGGCCGCGTAGCCGAACTGCTGGCGTTCGAAGGCGGCCCGGTAGATGAACATGGCCACGGACAGGGTCGCTTCGGCAGGACCGCCGCCGGTGAGCAGATACGGCTCGTCGAAGATCTGCGCGGCGCCGATGAACGAGGTCACCGCGACGAACGCGGTCACCGGCTTCAGCGAGGGCAGGGTGACGGTGACGAAGGTGCGCACCCGCCCGGCGCCGTCGATGGCCGCGGCCTCGTACAGCTCGCGCGGCACGTTCTGCAGTCCGGCGAGGAAGAAGATGGTGAGGTAACCGGTCCAACGCCACGCCATGACAAGGGAGATGGCGACCTTGGACAGGGTCGGATCGCCCAGCCAGTCCACGGAGCCGGTGCCGAACAGCGCCCGCAGCAGCGAGTTGAGCAGCCCGAATTGCTGGTCGAAGATGAGCCCGAAGATCAGGGCGACGACGATCGGTGACACCACGATCGGCACGAAGTACGCGGTCCGCCACAGGTCGCGGGCGCGGACCCCGCGGGCGTTGATGGCCTGGGCGACGAACAGCGCGGCGGGCACGATGACCAGAAGGCTGACCAGGACATATATCCCTGTGTTGCCGAGTGCCCGGTGGAAGCTCGCGTCGGTCAGCAGGTGCTGGTAGTTGCGCAGGCCGACCCAGTGCGGGGTGCCGAGCCCGACCCACTCGCACAGGCTGAGCCAGATCGCCACCGCGATGGGGACCAGCATGAACAGCACGTACAGCACGTAGAACGGGGCGATGAAGAGGTACGGGTGGAGGGGTGCGCGGCGCTTCCGGCCGTCCGTGGCGGCGGTCTCGGTGACACGGACGGGGCGGGCGCGCAGGGATGTCGAGGTCATGGCTACCTCCCCGCCTGGTCGCGGAAGTCGGCGGCGGCCTTGCGGATGGCGGCGCGTGGTGTGAGGTCGCCGCGGTAGGCGCTGAGCAGACAGCCGGCGAGCACGTCGTTGAGGATCGACTGGTCCGGGCTGACATAGACGCGGGGTGCGTCGTCGAGGAGCGCGGTGTAGACGTCGAACGGGCGCTGCCCTCCGAGGTACGAGTCGGTGGTGCGGAGCAGGGCCTTGTCCTTGTAGACGGAGGCGCGGGTGGGCAGATAGCCGAGCTCGTGGAAGCGGCGGACCTGGGCCTCGTGGGTGAGGTAGGCGCTGTGGAGGAACTCCGCGGCGGCCCGGGAGTTGGGCTTGCCCCGCAGCACGCCGAATCCGGTGCCGCCACTGGTGGAGGTGGCGTGGCCGCCCGCGGAGAACCGGGGTGGGGCCGCCATGCCCCATCTCCCTTTCTGTTCGGGCACGTTGGGCATCAGGCCGTAGATCTTGAACCAGGTCGCCATGAGGACGCCGATCACCTTGCCCTGCTTGAGCGCGGCCTGCATCGGGCCGCCGAAGTAGTCGGAGACAGGAGTGATGAAGCCGGCCCGCAGACCACGGCAGATGAACTCCAGGGACTCCACCGCCTCGGGCGAGTCCAGGGTGAGGTTCTGGTCCTTGTCGAAGAGGCCGCCGCCGCGCTGGTTGAACAGCATCTGGAAGGACTGCACGACCTGGTTGACGTCGGGGCCGGTGACGACCGCATTGAGCGCGACGTCGTGCTTGCGGTGGGCGCGTTCGCCGAACTTGGCGAACTCCTCCCAGGTGTCGGCCGCGACCGGCAGCCCGTACTTCTCGAAGAGGTCCCTGCGGTAGTAGTGCACGACCAGCGGGGTGTCGGAGTCCAGGCCGTAGAGCTTGCCGTCCTTGCTGAACGGGGCGGTGCGCGCGGGCAGCAGGTCCTCCTTCAGTCCCTGCACCTTCGCCACGTCCTCGCCGAGGTCGCGCAACAGCCGCTCGGCGATGTCACCGCGCAGCATCCGCAGAAAGGCGCTCATCTCGAAGCCGACCATGTCCGGCACACCACGCTCGGCGACGGCCTGGGCGAGCAGCTTGGTGACCAGGTCGGGGGCGCCCGCCAGCGTGGTGCTCAGGCGGTACGCGAAGTCCGTGAGCCGGTCGGCGGCCGGTATGGAACGGGTGAAGAACTTCTCGTAGTTCTGGTCGTGGGTCCACAGGGCAAGGGTGACGTCGCCGGATGTACGGGGCGTGGTGGCACCTTGCCCGCAGGCGGCGAGCGCGGCGGTGACACCGAGCCCGGCGGCGCCTCGGAGCAGGGCGCGGCGGGAGGGTGGTCGGGGTGTGGGTGGGCGGGGCGTGCGTGGGCGGTGGAGGTGGAGGTGGCGGCTCGGGGTGAACACACGTGACTCCTCACGTGGTGCGGGTGGGGGCGGGGGCGATGCGTATGTGGGTGGGTGTCGGGGGCGGCGGGGCCGTGTGCGGGCATGGCGGGGCGGACCGGGGGTGTTCCGGTCTGTCGGTGGATGGGTGGACGGGTGTGTGGGGTTTACGTCGTCCGAGGTCGCGGCGCGGTGGACTCACGCAGGACCAACTGGCTTGCTAGATAAGGGGGTTCAGCCGGTCGAGGGGTGTCCTCGATCATGGCGGTCAGGACGTCGACGGCGCGGGTGGCGACGGTCGCGAAGTCCTGTCGGACGGTGGTGAGCGGCGGGGTGAGGTAGGCGGCCGCCGGGATGTCGTCGAAGCCGACGACACTGACGTCCTCGGGGACGCGGCGCCCGGCCTCGGTGAAGGCTCGCAGGGCGCCGAGTGCCATCTCGTCGTTGGCCACGAAGACGGCGGTGACGTCGGGGTCGCGGGCCAGCTGCCGGGCGGCGCGGTAGCCGGAGGCAGGGGTCCAGTCGCCCGCGGGGGCGAGCGGCGGCGCCGCGACGCCGGCCTCCGCCAGCGCCGCACGCCAACCTCGCTCGCGGTCACGGGCGCTGAACCAGTTGTCGGGGCCCGGTATGTGCCACACGGTGCGGTGGCCGAGGGCGAGGAGGTGTTCGGTGGCGCATCGGGCGTCGGCGACACCGTCGGCGCAGACCACGGCGCCCGCGGCACCGGACAGCTCCACGGGTTCGCCCAGGCTGACCATCGGCACGTCGCAGCGGAACCGGAGCGGCGAGCCGTCGTCGACCGGCTCGGACAGCACGACGCCGTCGACGCCCTGGGTCAGCAACGAGGCGACGGCCGCGGCGAGACTCCTGTCCCGGCCGTCGCGGGTGCCGGCCAGCGCGAACGCGTAACCGGCCCGCTGCATGGCCCGCTCCAAAGCCATGAGGAGCGTCGTGGGCCCATAGTGCGCGCTGCCGAGCGAGACCACGCCGATGCGGCGGTGTCTCCCCTTGAGCAGCGCGCGGGCCGTGTTGTTGGGGCGGAAGTCGAGGTCCCGGATGGCCCGGTGCACGCGCTCGCGGATCTCGGCGCTCACGTACGGCTCACCGTTGACGACGCGGGACACCGTCTTCTGGGAGACGCCGGCGGCACGGGCCACGTCGGTCATGGTGGTCGGCATGCGCCCTCCCGATCGTCTTCGGCCGTGTGAACGATGGCATGACTACGTAGTCATGCCATCGTTCACACGGCCGAAACGAGCGTCAAGACCTTGCGCACGATGTTCGGCGGGCCGCACAACTTGCCACCCCTAGGCGCACGTTGGACCGCCGGGCCGCGTTCGCCGCCCGGCGGTCTCCACGTCGCGTACTAGCGAACGGGAGCGGCGGCCGTCGCGCTCGCGAGCCAGCACCCGTTCTCGGCCTGTTCGGCGAGGCCGCTGTCGGCGAGCTTCTTGAGGTGGCGTGTCACCGTGCGGGGTGTCCAGCCGACCGCTTCACACAGTTGCTCAAGCGTGAGTCCGAGCGATGCCTCTTGGAGCCGCTCCAACGTCAGCAGGGTGTTCTTCGCCAGGACCGGCTTTGCCCCGGGGCCTGCCTCAGAGCTCGCCTCTGGGCTCGCCCCAGAGCTCACCTCAGAGCTCACCTCGGGGGCTACTTCTGGGCTTGCCTCAGAGCCCACCTCTGGAGTTGTCTCTGCGCCCGCCTCCGGGCTGGTTTCAGGTGTTGCCGGTGCCGGGACGCGCAGCCGCCTGTAGCCGAGCCTGTCCAGCACGCGGTCCAGATCCGGGCCGCTCGCCTGCTGCGGCACCCGGCCCACCGCCGGCTCCGCGACGGCCGTCCGTCGAGTCACCGGCCGCGGGCTGCGGTTGACCGTGCGATGCTTGCGCCCCTTCTTCTTGGCCCTGTTACTCATCCGTCGCCTCCTCGAACACGTTGATCATGGTCACGTGTCTCAACGACGAACCCACCCCAAAGTCGCGCAATTGATCTATTTCACCGTTGAGCTCGGCTACATCCAGGCAGTGGCCCCGTCGGGACGGACGGGCACCCTGCGGTTCCAGGACACCCAGTCGTCGGCCACGAGCGCGTCCTCGTCGATCTCGATGCCCCAGCCGGGCCGGTCGGGGCGCAGCTCCAGGTGGCCGTCGACCGGGAGATACGGGTCGGGGCACCAGGAGATGTCGTCGACCTGGTAGCCCGTGCCGTATTCGAGGATGCCGAAGTTCGTGGTGGCCGCCGCGAAGTGCACGTTCGCCGCCGTGGCCAACGGACCCATGGGGTTGTGCGGTGACACGGGGACGTAGTGTGCCTCGGCGATCGCGGCGATCTTCACCATCTGCGTCATCCCGCCGACCACACAGATGTCGGGTTGCACGATGTCGGCGCCGCCCGCCGTGAGCAGCGCGAGGAACTCCTGTGTGGTGTAGAGCGACTCACCGGTGGCCAGCGGCACGCGCAGGTCCGAGCGGATCCGGCCCCACGCGGGAATGTACTCGGGACGGATCGGCTCCTCGAGGAACAGCGGCTGGTTGGGTGCGAGCGCGGCACCCAACTCGACTGCCTGGTGCGGCTCCCAGAGACAGGCGTGGGCGTCGAAGGCGAACTCCCATTCCTCGGGGTGGTGTTGCCGTACGTCGCCGAAGTAGTCGCCGAGTTCGCGGACGACGAGCCCGTATCGGGTGTTGTGCAGATTGCGACGGTACGGGCTCAGCTTGAACGCCGTGAAGCCGAACCGCTCGTGCAAGTCGGCTGTCCTGTCCCGTAGTTCGGCGACGTCCGGGGCGTTGTACAGCCCGGCGTAGACCCGCACCCGGTCCCGGACCGCGCCGCCGAGCAGCTGGTACACGGGCACGCCGAGCGCCTTGCCGGCGATGTCCCACAGGGCGTGGTCGATCGCGGCGATGGCGGCGGTGCCCAGGGCCCCCTGCGGGAAGCGGGCGGACTGGTGCAGGAACTGGTTGACCGCGGTGGGCCGCAGCGGGTCCATGCCCTTGATCTGGTCGAAGAGGTGGTCGAGCAGCGGGAGGTAGGCGAGGTCGGGGCCGTGGTTGTACACCTCGGACCAGCCGGACACACCACTGTCGGTGGTGATCTTCACCAGGACGCGGGGCCGGTCGCCGACCCGCTGGCGGAAGGTCTCCAGGGATTCGATCTTCATGCCACGTACTCCTTGAACTCCTCGTCGAGGGCGGGCACGAGCTCCCGCCAGGGCCGGACGGACTCGGTCACCTCGGCCGCCCGGGCACGGGACAGTGCGTGGCTCGGCGGACGCACCTCGCGCCTGCACAGACCGAGTTGGTGCATGGCCTCCTTCACCACGGACACGTTGTCGGCCGACTGGTTGCGGGCCCGCATCTCCTCGAAGGGGCGGATCCGGCGCCATAGGGCCGCCGCCTCGTCGTAGCACCCCGCTTGCAGGGACGCGAGCAGCTGAAGGGGTACGGCCGGCGCGACATTGGCCAGGCCCGAGGTGAACGCACGGGCACCGGCCTGCCAGTAGGCGGACGCGTAGGACTCCGCGAGACCGGCGATCCAGAGCAGACCGTCCCCGGCCTGTTCGCGATGAGCGGCGAACACCACCGGGTCGGGCACCGAGTACTTGAGGCCGACGACGTTGGGGGCGCGCTCGGCGAGGGCCGCGATGTGTGCGCCGGAGATCGCCGGGTTGCTGAGATAGGGCAGGACACCCAACTCCGGTACGGAGTGGGCGATCGCCGCGTTGTACTCGACCCAGCCCTCCGGGGACATGTAGGGCAGCACCGGCTGGTGGATCATGATGGCGTGCGCGCCGGTGTCACGGGCGAAGCGGGCGTCCGCGCTCGCGGTGTGCACGTCGAATCCGACCCCGGCGACGAGGGTCGTGGAGGCCGGGCAGGCAGAGGCGACGGTGGTCAGGACCGCCCGTCGTTCGGCCGGGGTGAGGGCGTAGAACTCGCCGGTGTTCCCGTTCGGCGTCAGGACCGAGACGCCGCCTGCGACGAGACGGGCGGCCAGTGCGCCGGCGCGGTCGTGGTCGATCTCACCGTCCTCGCCGTAGGGCACCACCGGAATTGCGATGACGGTGCTCAACTGCCGTACGAGATCAGCGGTGTTCAGGGTCGAGCTCACGAAGATGCCCCCTTGGATGCGGAGTCGGCGTCGGGGTGGGAGTCGGGATCGGAATCGGTGGCTGACGCAAGGGCGCTCACGGGTGTGACGGGCTTGATCCGGACCCAGAACAGGTAGATGGCCGCGCTGATCAGACAGCAGGCGGCGGAGCCGAGCAGCGGGCCGAGGTAGGAACCGTTGCCGAAGGTCAGGAAGAGTCCGATCACGATCGGGCTGGTGAGATTGCCGAGCTGGGAGCCGAAGTTCTGGAACCCGGCGACCGAGCCGACGGTCGCCGGCGAGGAGGCGACCTCCGCCGGCAGGCTCAGGATCGCGGCGCCTGCGAAGGAATGTGCCGCGTTGCTGACGGTCAGCACGGTCATGACCACGACGTTGCTCTCGATGAAGGGAGAGAACCCGATGCAGGCGCTGAGTGCGAGCCCGGAGACGATCGGTATCTTGCGTGCCAGGTTCGTGGACATCCCGGACGCCAGCATGCGGTCGGAGACGATGCCGCCGAGGACCGTGGAGCCGATGGCGATGAGGGGTGGGATGGCGCCGACCATCCCGAACTCGGCCTCGGAGAAGCCGCGGTCGTCGAGGAGGTAACTCGGGTACCAGGTGAGGAAGAACGCGCCGGCGAGCGAGCGGAAGACGTATCCCGTCATCAGCGCCCACACCTGGTTGTTGCGCAACAGCACGCGCCACGACGCCTGGTGGTCGACGTCCGCGTTCTGCGCGGCCACCATCTCGCCCTGGTCGGACTGGATGTGCGCCAACTCCGCGGCGGAGACGCGCGGATGCTTCTCGGGCTCGCGGTAGACCATCTTCCAGCCGACGATCCACAGCAGACCGGCGACGCCGATCACGACGAAGGCCGTGCGCCAGCCGCTGAACGTGATCAGCGCGGTCACGATCGGGACCGAGAGGGCCGTTCCGATCTGCTGACCCATGTCGAACAGGCTCGACGCGAAGGCGCGCTCCCGGCGGGGGAACCACCGCGAGACCACCTTGACGTTCGCCGGCTGCACCGGGGCCTCGCCGATGCCCAGGCCGAGCCGGAACACGATGACCGAGCCGACCCCCTGGGAGAACGCGGTCAGGGCGGTCCAGATCGACCACCAGCCGACCGCGATCGGGTAGATCACCCGGGGCCCGAAGCGGTCGAGCAGCCAGCCGGACGGGAGTTGGAAGATCGCGTACGTCCAGAAGAAGGCGGAGAGCAGAACCCCCTGCACCGCCGAGCTGATGTGGAACTCTTTGGACATGAACGGCATCGCGACGCTGATGGCGGCGCGGTCGAGATAGGCGATGGTCAGCCCGAGGGCCGAGAATCCGACGATCGTCCAGCGCATACGGCTGCGCTCGCGAACGGGACCTGGCCCTGCTGGGGCGGACGTGCGCACGTTAGACTGGGGCATCGTTGCTCCTAGTGGGTAACGGCGACGCTCCTTGTGGAGCGTGGATCTCTGAGGTGCGGCCCGGGATCTTGGCGGTGAACGGGCCGCACCTCGTCTTCAGTTGTTCAGTTGTCCGGTTGTTCAGTGAGTGAGCGTCTCCTCCTGAAGGTGCCGGGCCACGAATCCCTCGATGTGACGCCGGACGAGCGTGGCGGCCTCGTCGGCCATTCCCGCGCGCACGAGCTCGAGTACGGCCGCGTGCTCGCGGGACTCCTCCTGCCACGACGGTGACCGGGCCCAGGAGGACGCGGAGACCAGCGCCGTCTGATCGCGGAGCCCGTCGAGCGTGCGGAGCAGCAGCGGGTTGCCGCACCCGGCGTAGAGACCGCGGTGGAAGTCCCTGTTGGCGGTGGAGCGGGTCGAGGCGTCCTCGGCAAACGCCGCGCGCTCCAACGCCTGTGCCGCGCCGGAGAAGTCACTGCCCGCGACGACACTGCGCCGCACCGCTTCCGGCTCCAGGAGCAGCCGCATGTCATAGACAGCCATCGCGTCCTGCTCGCTCAGCTCCCGCACCGTGGTGCCGGCGAACGGCCGGATGACGACGAGCCCCGAGCCCTCCAGCGCCTTCAACGCCTCACGCACGGGCGTCTTCGACACACCGAACTCCCCCGCCAGCACGTTCTCCACCAGCGCGGTTCCCGGCTTGAACTCCCCATTCAGGATCGCCGCCTTGATGGCCTCGAGTACGTGCGCGGTCCGCGACGGCAAGGTGGCCGGACTGAAAGCAGGCAAGGTCGAGCCCCCAAATGGAATCTCATATGTCATATACGACTGGACCGTAACTGCCGTAGCGACCAAGGGCAATGGGTCTGCCACCAGCTTCCCCAAATCCACCTCGGCCCCCGTGACACCATCGCCCACTGCTACCGCAGCTACGCGATCCGGCTGAGGTCCATGGTCCAGTTGGTGCGCCAGGTGGCTCCGCCGTCGTAGGAGAACGCCTGCTCCCACCGGGCCGCGTCGGGTGAGGAGTTGGTCCAGTCGAAGCGGACCTTCACGGCATGACCGCCCAGGACGTCGTCACAGTAGAAACGGCCCAAGCCGTCGCTGAAGGCCCCCTCCATGGCCGGGTCGAGATGGCCGGGCCGGGTGCTGGAGGCCCACCAGATCCGCCAGATCTTGGCTTCCGGATCGAACTGGCGCAGCGTGAACCCCTCGAAGCTGTCGGTCCATATCCGATCGACATGCCCCAACCCACCCAGGATCGGCTCGATCGCCGACGTCGCATCGAACTCGACCCACTCCTCACACGCCAGGTCGGCGACGTCCACCAGCTTGCGGTTGCGCACCCGCCAGCGGCCGAAGAGAAAATCGAAGTCGGCGCGCCCGTCGACCGACACATCAGAACCCATGCTCAGACCCCTTGCGGAACATCGCCCCCTGCGATCACACGCAGAAGACGCACGAACAGAGACCCCGAGGCTACGTCCCGGCACTGACACTGCTCGCGCCCACAAGACCTGACCCAGTCGTCACGGAATACGACTCACTCCAGAGCGCCCGGTCGCGGGTGATTCTTCGCCCCATCGGTGGTATCCGTGAAACGCGAGAGGGCCCCCGGTCGGTGCCGGGGGCCCTCTCGTGTGCCTCGGGGGCAGGTCAGTTACCCGAGGGCACCGACGCCTGTGCGGGCGGAGCCGTCGTCGGCTTCGGCTTCGGGTTCAGCAGGCGCTCGGCCAACTCGCCGAAGAGCAGGCCGAATCCGCCCCACATCACGATCTGCATGGCGAGCGCGGACAGCCGGAAGCGCCACAGCAGTGCCGCGGGGAAGTGTGCCGGCACCTCGTTGATCACGGGCAGGAACGCGTACGCGAGACCGATCACCACGGCGAAGCCGAGGACCGCCACGACGGTGGCGTACCAGGTGCCGATCCTCGGCGCGAGCCGCTTGCCGAGGATCGTCGCGGCGACGGCGAGGAGCACGCTGAGCACCATCATCAGGAAGTACAGGGTGGTGCGCTTGCCGATGGTGTCGCCGTTGCCGACGGCGGGCGGGTTGGCCGGGTATTTCAGGAACGGCACGACGTACACGGCGAGCAGGGCGCAGCCCGACAGGAGCAGCGCCGTGGCGCGCGGGCCGAAGCGGCCGACGCGCCCGAGGGCGAAGCAGTAGGCGAGTGCGGCGATGCCGCCGAACGAGACCCCGTAGACGAGGACTCCGGTGGCGAGGCCGGCCGTGGACTGCAGGCTCCGGGAGACGAGTTCGACCTCGTCGCCGTGGGAGTGGCCCGCGTGGGCCCCCTCGAAGCCGATGGCGCTGTCCACATTGGGCTCGCCGAGCCAGTAGGCGATGACCAGGGCGAGCACACCCGCCGCGAGGCCCGCGAGCATGCCGCGAACGAGCAGGTTGCGTACGGTTGTTGAGTTCATGAGCGCGTCGGATCCCTCTGGGTCAGTGGCAGGGGAAGCCGAGCAGGTGTCGGGCGTCGTGCACCCATTCATGAACCCCCGCACCGCTGAACACGGAGGTGGCGCCCTGTTCGGCGCCGACGAAGTAGAGCAGGACGAGCATCAGGATGCCGAAGAAGGCAGCCCAGGGGGCGATCACCTTCAGGGGCAGCTTGGCCGGAATGGCGGGTGTGGTGGCAGTCGGCTGGGCGACGTGTTGCGCCATCGCGCAAGGCCTCCTTCGGGAGTTCGCGTCCCATATCGGTGGTGCAAGGGACGACAGCCCGGGTCTGACTCACGGAGCGGCCCGAGGGCCTCCGCATACAGTGGCGCGACCGTGCCGGAATCTCACCGGCTTCCGTCGTGCTGTCGTCGATAACCCTGGGACCGTACCGCGTGTCGCGTGCATGGCCAAGATGGGGCGCGAACGACTCGCTCGCGTGGGTGCCGGTCGGCGAACAGAGACCTGTTGTTCCCAGCCGAAGAGACCTGTTGTTCCCAGCCGATACGACGGCGACGCCTTCAGGACAAGGTAAACAAGGTCACACTCGCGCCCCGCCCTGCTCAGCAGCCGACTGACCTAGCATCCGGGCATGACGGTCCTGCCTGACGACGGGCTCTCCCTGGCAGCCGAGTTTCCTGACGCGACCCTTGAGCAATGGCAGCACCTGGTGGCGGGTGTCCTGCGCAAGTCCGGCAAGGAAGTCTCGGACTCCGAGGCGGAGTACGCCCTGTCCACCGCGCTCGAGGACGGGCTGCGCGTCCCGCCCCTGTACACAGCCGACAGCAACGCGCCCGACCCCGGCCTGCCCGGCTTCGCGCCGTTCGTACGCGGCGGGCGCGCCGAGGGCAACGCGGCCGGCGGCTGGGACGTACGGCAGCGGCACACGGTCGCCGACTCCGGTGCGGTCCTGGCCGATCTGGAGAACGGCGTCACGTCACTGTGGCTGGCCGTGGGCGAATCGGCCCGCTTCCCCGTCTCCGCGCTCGCGTCCGCGCTCGACGGTGTCCACCTCGATCTGGCGCCCGTCGTACTCGACGCGGGAGCGGAGTACGACGCCGCCGCGCGGGATCTGCTGCGGCTCTACGACACATGTGGCATCGCCCACGACGCCGCCCGGGGCAACCTCGGCGCCGACCCGCTGGGGCACGAGGCGCGTACGGGCGAGTCCGGTGACGCGGCGCCCGCCGTCGCGCTGGCCCGGCTGTGCACCGATGCGTACCCGGGCCTGCGGGCGCTGACCGTGGACGCGCTGCCGTACCACGAGGCCGGTGGGTCGGCCGCCCAGGAGCTCGGCGCGTCCCTCGCCACCGGCGTCGCCTACCTGCGGGCTCTGACGGACGCCGGACTGGGCGTCCAACAGGGCCTGGGTCAGCTGGAGTTCCGGTACGCGGCGAGTGCCGACCAGTTCCTGACCATCGCCAAGTTCCGTGCCGCGCGCCGCCTGTGGGCGCGCGTCGCGGAGGCCTGCGGGGCGGCCGCCTCGGGTGCGCAGCTCCAGCACGCGGTGACGTCACCGGTGATGATGAGCCGGCGCGACCCGTGGGTGAACATGCTGCGCACCACCGTCGCGTCGCTGGCGGCCGGGGCGGGCGGCGCCGACTCCGTGACCGTGCTGCCGTTCGATCACGCGCTGGGTCTGCCGGACGCGTTCGCCCGCCGGATCGCCCGCAACACCTCCACCATCCTCATCGAGGAGTCCCACCTCGCGCGGGTCGTCGATCCCGCGGGCGGCTCCTGGTACGTGGAGCGCCTGACCGACGAACTCGCCCATGCGGGCTGGGAGTTCTTCCAGGAGATCGAGAAGGCCGGCGGGCAGGCGACGGCGCTGCGCTCGGGCCTGGTCCGCGAGCGGCTGGCCGCCACCTGGGAGGCGCGGAGCAAGAAGCTGGCCACGCGCCGCGAACCGGTCACCGGGGTCAGCGAGTTCCCGAGCCTCGCCGAGAAGACGGTCGTGCGTGAGCCGGCCCCTGAGCTGCTGTCCGGCGGTCTGCCGCGCGTACGCCGCGACGAGGCGTTCGAGGCCCTGCGCGCCCGTTCCGACGCGCATCTCGCCGCGACCGGCGCCCGCCCCCGCGTCTACCTGGCCGCGCTCGGCCCGGCCGCCGCACACACCGCCCGCGTCGGCTTCGCCGCCAACCTCTTCCAGGCGGGCGGCATCGAACCGGTCACGGACGGCACGTTCGAGGAGAGCGGGGCGCGGGAGGCGTGCCTGTGCTCCAGCGACACCGTGTACGAGGAGGAGGCCGAGGCCACCGCGCGGGCCCTGCGCGAGGCGGGCGCCGGCCAGGTGTTCCTCGCGGGCCGCCCGGGAACGTACGCGGGGGTCGACACCTACGTCTTCGCCGGCTGTGACGCCGTGGCCGTGCTCACCGCCACGCTCGACCGCATGGGAGTGTCCTGATGACCGGCCCGAACATCCCCGACTTCTCGGCGATCGACCTGGGAACCCCGGCCCCGGGCGCCGGGAGCGCCGACGAGTGGCGTACGGCGCTGAAGAAGGGGGCAGGCGGCGACGACCTGTTGTGGGAGACGCCCGAGGGCATCACCGTCCAACCCCTTTACACGGGGCAGGACTTGGAGGGCCTGGACTTCCTGGGCACGTACCCGGGCATCGCGCCGTATCTGCGCGGCCCGTACCCGACGATGTACGTGAACCAGCCGTGGACGATCCGCCAGTACGCGGGCTTCTCCACCGCCGAGGAGTCGAACGCCTTCTACCGGCGCAACCTCGCGGCCGGGCAGAAGGGCCTGTCCGTCGCCTTCGACCTGCCCACGCACCGCGGCTACGACAGCGACCACCCACGCGTCACGGGTGACGTCGGCATGGCGGGCGTCGCCATCGACTCGATCTACGACATGCGCCAGCTCTTCGAGGGCATCCCCCTCGACAAGATGACCGTCTCCATGACGATGAACGGCGCCGTGCTGCCGGTGCTCGCGCTGTACATCGTGGCCGCCGAGGAACAGGGCGTGCCGCCGGAGAAGCTGGCCGGGACCATTCAGAACGACATCCTCAAGGAGTTCATGGTCCGCAACACCTACATCTATCCGCCGAAGCCGTCGATGCGGATAATCTCCGACATCTTCGCGTACACCTCGCAGCGGATGCCGCGCTACAACTCGATCTCCATCTCCGGCTACCACATCCAAGAGGCGGGCGCGACGGCCGACTTGGAGCTGGCGTACACGCTCGCCGACGGCGTGGAGTACATCCGGGCGGGCCGGGAGGCGGGGCTCGACGTGGACGCGTTCGCACCGCGTCTGTCGTTCTTCTGGGCGATCGGCATGAACTTCTTCATGGAGGTAGCCAAGCTGCGCGCGGCGCGCCTGCTGTGGGCGAAGCTGGTCAAGCAGTTCGACCCGAAGAACGCCAAGTCCCTTTCCCTGCGCACCCATTCCCAGACGTCGGGCTGGTCGCTGACCGCGCAGGACGTGTTCAACAACGTGACGCGTACGTGTGTGGAGGCGATGGCGGCGACTCAGGGGCACACCCAGTCGCTGCACACCAACGCCCTCGACGAGGCGCTCGCGCTGCCCACCGACTTCTCGGCCCGCATCGCCCGCAATACGCAGCTGCTGATCCAGCAGGAGTCGGGGACGACCCGGTCGATCGACCCGTGGGGCGGCAGCGCGTACGTCGAGAAGCTGACGTACGACCTGGCGCGGCGGGCCTGGCAGCACATCCAGGAGGTCGAGGCCGCAGGCGGGATGGCGCAGGCCATCGACGCCGGAATCCCGAAGCTGCGCGTGGAGGAGGCGGCGGCCCGCACCCAGGCGCGCATCGACTCCGGGCGGCAGCCGGTGATCGGGGTGAACAAGTACCGGGTGGACACCGACGAGGAGATCGAGGTCCTCAAGGTCGACAACTCCTCGGTGCGCGCGCAGCAGATCGAGAAGCTGCGGCGGCTGCGCGCGGAGCGCGACGAGACGGCCTGCCAGGACGCGCTCGCGGCACTGACCCGCGCGGCCGGCGGCGAGGGCAACCTCCTCGAACTCGCGGTGGACGCGGCGCGCGCGAAGGCGACGGTCGGCGAGATCTCCGACGCCCTGGAGAAGGTCTACGGGCGGCACGCCGGACAGATCCGTACGATCTCCGGGGTGTACCGCAACGAAGCAGGCGAGTCCCCGAACGTGGACCGCACCCGGAGCCGGGTGGACGAGTTCGCCGAGGCGGAGGGGCGCCGGCCGCGCATCCTCGTCGCCAAGATGGGCCAGGACGGCCACGACCGGGGCCAGAAGGTGATCGCGACCGCCTTCGCCGACCTCGGCTTCGACGTGGACGTCGGCCCGCTGTTCTCGACCCCCGGGGAGGTCGCGCGCCAGGCCGTCGAGGCGGACGTGCACATCGTCGGGGTGTCGTCGCTCGCCGCCGGTCACCTCACCCTCGTACCGGCGCTGCGCGAGGCACTCACCGAGGAGGGCCGCGAGGACATCATGGTCGTCGTGGGCGGCGTGATCCCGCCGGCCGACGTGCCCACGCTCCTGGAGATGGGCGCGGCCGCGGTGTTCCCGCCCGGCACGGTCATCCCGGACGCGGCGTACGACCTGGTGGCGCGGCTCGCGGGCGAGCTCGGGCACGACGACCTGTGAGCCGGTGACACGGAGGATGGCCATCGATCTCGACACGTACGTCAAGGGTGTCCTCGACGGGAAGCGGGCGGTCGTCGCCCGCGCGATCACCCTCGTCGAGTCCACCCGCCCCCAACACCGGGCGCTGGCACAGCAGTTGCTCACCCAGCTGCTGCCGCACAGCGGCCGGTCCCGGCGCATCGGGATCAGCGGGGTGCCGGGCGTCGGCAAGTCGACGTTCATCGACGCGTTCGGCACCATGCTGACCGGCCTCGGACACAAGGTGGCGGTGCTCGCCGTCGACCCGTCGTCCAGCCGGACGGGCGGTTCGATCCTCGGCGACAAGACGCGCATGGAGCGCCTCGCCGTCGACCCGGCGGCGTTCGTGCGCCCCTCCCCCACGGCGGGCACGCTCGGCGGTGTCGCGAAGGCGACGCGCGAGTCGATCGTCGTCATGGAGGCGGCGGGCCACGACGTGGTGCTCGTGGAGACCGTCGGCGTGGGCCAGTCGGAGACGGCCGTCGCCAACATGGTCGACACGTTCCTTCTCCTCACCCTGGCCCGCACCGGCGACCAGCTCCAGGGCATCAAGAAGGGCGTCCTGGAACTCGCCGACGTGATCAGCGTCAACAAGGCCGACGGCCCGCACGCGCGCGATGCGCAGGCCGCCGCGCGTGAACTGGCGGGCGCACTGCGGCTGATGCACGGCAGGGACGCGTTCTGGACGCCGCCGGTGCTCAGTTGCAGCGCCCGGGAGTCGAGCGGTCTCGACACGGTCTGGGACCGCCTGGAGCAGCACCGCACCCTCCTCGACTCGTCGGGCCGCCTCGCCGAGCGGCGCCGCGACCAGCAGGTCGACTGGACCTGGACGATGGTCCGCGACGACCTGCTGGGCCGCCTGCACGCCGACCCGGAAGTCCGCTCCCTGGCACCCGGGTTGGAGCAGCAGGTCCGCGAGGGCGCGCTCACCGCCACGCTGGCCGCGGAGCGCATCCTGGACGCGTTCCGCAACGGGTGATGCGACGAGTGATGCATCGAATGACGCACAGAGTGAGTACGCGCCCGCTGCACCTCCAAGGGAGTTCAAGGTGACCCGCCGCATCCTCTTCGTCTCGCCCGCCATGAACCCGTCCCTGCGCCGGGCACGCTTCGACGACAACACCCCGCTCGACGACTCCGGCCGGAACGCCGCGCGGGCCGCGGCCGGATCGCTGCCGCCCGCCGACTCCGTCGTGAGGTCCCCGAGCGCCCGATGCGAGGAGACCGCGCACGAGCTCGGGCTCGGCCCGGCGTCCTCGCCACCGGATGTGGCGGGCATGGCGATGGGGCCGTGGCGGGGCAGGACGCTGGAGGAGGTGGGCGCGGCCGAACCGGAGGCGCTGGCCCGCTGGCTCAGCGATCCGCACTTCGCGCCGGACGGCGGGGAGCCGGTGTCGTCCGTCTGCGCCCGCGTCGGGCGCTGGCTCGACGCGACGGCGGCGGACGAGCCCGGAAGCGGACGGGTGATCGCGATCGTGGAACCGGAGGTGGTGCGTGCCGCCGTGGTCCACGCGATGGGGGCGCCGCACACCACCTTCTGGCGCCTCGACGTCCCACCGCTGACCCTCACCGAACTCAGCGGCCGGTCGGGACGCTGGAACGTACGGCTGGGACGCCCACTCGGTCCGCACTGACCCCACGGTCAGCCGTGCAACGACCGGTACGCCGCGAGTGCCCCGGGGTGCAGGGCGACGCCTCCCGTACCGATCAGGCTGCGGACGTCGAGGAACTGGGTGCCCACCGCGTTGCCGGGGACGAGGTGTGTGGCGCGCCGGACCAGCAGGCGGGTGAGTGCGTCGGCCACGTCACGGTCGAGGTCGGGGCGGCACACCAGGAGGTTGGACACACCGATGGTGGCGACCCCGGCCGCAGCCCGGTACGCGTCCTGCGGCAGCGCCACCTGTTCAAGGCCCGAAGCCGCTCGTGCGTCCCGGCCGCCGAGCCGGGGCAGCAGCTCGGCGAGCGGCAGGAAGCGCAGGCCGGGCCGCTCGTCGAGGTCCTTGAGCGCGGGCAGGGGCACGCCGCCCGCCACGAGCAACCCGTCCACGGAACCGGCCGCCATGGCGCTCGCCGCGTCGTTCAACGGCAGATGGCGTACGCGCACGTCCGTCCTGGGGGACAGGCCCGCGGCGTGCAGCAGCCGTTCCCCGAACACGGCCGCCCCCGAGCCCGGGGCGCCCAGCGAGACGACGTGTCCGCGCAGGTCGGCCACGGTCCGCACGTCCGCGTCGGCGCGTACGGCGAACTGGAGGTACGTCTCGTAGACCCGGCCGATCGCGCGCAGCGGCACGGGCCGTGGGAACACGTCGGTGCCCGCGGCGTCCCGTGCGGTGGCGGTGAGGACGAGGGCGAGATCGGCGCGGCCGTCGCGCAGCCGCTCGATGTTGTCGACGCTGCCCGCGGTGGTGCGGACGCGGCATTGCAAGCCGGGGTGTGCCGCCGTGAGTTCATCGGCCAGGAGGTGCCCGAAGGCCTCGTAGAAGGCGGTCGGTTCCCCGGTCGCCAGGTGCAGCACCCCGCTGGGACCGCGGCCGATTCCGGAGACGTCGCCGGCGAGCGCGCCGCCGAGGGCGACGGCGCCCGCGGTGCCGAGCGCGGCGCGCAGGACCGTACGCCGATTCATCAGGACCGTACGCCGATTCATGGGGACACCTCCTGACCGGGCTCGGCGGCCTCTTCGGCGGCGCGTGGCACGACCGCTCGCGCGCGCAGCCCGCGAGGGCGCGCCGGGCCGAGTTCCAGGCGTCCGCCGCGCCCCGCGAGGAGCTGTTCCGCGATGGCGAGGCCGAGGCCCGTGCCCGTCGTGCCGGACTGCTTGCCCGAACGCCAGAACCGTTCCGTGGCACGGGTGAGTTCCTCGACGTCCAGGCCGGGGCCGTCGTCCGTCACCGTGAGGACCGCGTGCGGCCCCTCGACGGTGCAGCGCAGCGTGATCCCGGCGTCCTCGCCCGCGTATTTGATGGCGTTGTCGAGGAGGATGTCGGTGATCTGGGCGAGCTCGTGTTCCGTGCAGGCGACGAGAACGGGGGCGGCGGGACGCGTGGTGAGGTGTGCTCCGCGGCGGCGGGCGACCGGTTCCCACAGCCGGTGCTGCTCGGCCGCGACCGCCGCCGCGTCGCAGGGTGCGTACGGTCCGTCGCTCACGGTCAGTTCACCGGCCCGGTGTTCCGCCGTGGCGAGCGCCAGCATGTCGTCGAGCAGTGTCTCCAGGCGGTCGAGTTCGGTGGTGACTCCGGTGTACGTGCGGTCCGCCGCGGCGGGCAGGTGGGTGTGCAGCGCGTCCACGCGGAGCCTGAGCGCGGCCATGGGGTTGCGCATCTGGTGGGAGGTGTCGGCGACGAGCCTGCGCTGTTGCTCCAGGGCGGAGGTGACGGTGCTCGCCATCCGGTTGAATCCGGTGGCCAGTTGGCGCAGTTCGGGCGGACCGGAGGCGTGGGTGTGTTCCGGAGGCAGTCCCGCGGCGAGCTGGCCGACGGCGCGGTCGAGGCGGCGCAGCGGCCTGACCACCCAGCGGGTCACTGCGCGGGCGAGGGCCGTGCAGGCAAGGGCGACCACGGCCGCCGCGGCGAGGACGGCGGCCCAGCGCCAGGCGATGTCACCGGCAGCGGCCCGTACGGAGGCCCGCAGGACGATGGCGCCGGACACCTGGGTGCCGGTGCCCGCGGGCTCGGCGAACATCCTGTGCCCTCCCGACCAGGGCGTCAGCGAGGCCGTGGGATGCGCGGTCTGGTTGCGCAGGGCCGCGTCGATGAGGCGGGCCACGGCCGGGTCGGCGGCCCGCATCCCGCCGGTCTCCACCACGGGCTTGTGGCGCGCGTCGGTGACCACGAGCGCCTCCCCGTACAGCCGGGTGTAGCGCCGTGCCTCGGCGACCACCGCGGCGGTGTCCCCGGTGGTCGCCGCCTGGTCCGTCAGCGAGGCGAAGCGGTCGAGGTCGGAACTGCGGGCGAGCACCAGCTGCTGTGTGCGGTCGGATGCGGTGGACACCAGCAGCGGTACGGCGAACGCGGCCACGGCGAGCACCACGAACGCGAGGAGTGCCGCCTGGACCCGGTTGCGCACGTGCCCGCTCCCTCAGTCCGTGGGGCCGGACGCGGCGTTGTCACCGAAGTCCGTGGGGCCGGAGGCGGCGTCGTCACCGAAGTCCGTGGGCCCGGACGCGGCGTCGTCGCCGAAGCGGTAGCCGAAGCCGCGGATCGTCGTGAGCAGCTCGGGGCGGGACAGCTTGGCCCGCAGCTGGGTGAGGTGCACGTCGAGCGAGCGGGACACACCATGGTGGGCGTCGCCCCACACCTCGTCGAGGACCTGCTCGCGGCTCACGGCTGTTCCGGCACGCGCGGCGAGCACGGCGAGGATGTCGAACTCCTTGGTGGTCAGCTCCACGTCCGCCCCTCCTGCCCGGACCCGCCGCGCGTCGAGATCGACCTCGACGTCACCGGCCCGGATCCGGCTCGCCGCCGGGGCGCTCTTCGCGGCACTGCGCCGGGTGACGGCCTCGATCCGGGCGAGCAGTTCCGCGAGCCGTACCGGCTTCACCAGGTAGTCGTCCGCGCCGAGCCGCAGCCCGCGCACCACCGAACGCTCGTCGCCGCGCGCGGTCAGCACCACCACCGGCATGTCACTCACCGCACGCAGGGAACGCAGTACGTCGAGGCCGTCGATGTCGGGCAGGCCCAGGTCGAGGAGGAGCAGATCGGAGCTGCGGTGGTACGTCAGGACGTCCCTGCCGTGCGTGACCCGCCGGGTGACATGGCCGTGGTCATACAGCACCTCGAGGAGCGCCGCGGCCACTCCGTCGTCGTCCTCCGCAAGGAGTATCTGCACTGTCTCCCGCCTCCCATCAGCGGTGTCTGTGCGGATACCGCCCACGTCCGAATGTAGACCACGTACCTGAGCACACTCCGTGGCCGGTGTGCCGGAGCGGGTCGGCAGGCCCGGAATGTTAAGGGACGGTTAGGTCCGTGTGCGGGGCCGTCGCGGTGCCGCGCGGTCCGGAGTCAGGCTGCTGCCGTCGAAGACGACAGAGTCGGCCCCTAAGGACACAGCACATGATCATCGACTGCCACGGCCACTACACGACCGCACCGTCGGCGCTCGAATCCTGGCGCAAGCGGCAGATCGCCTCACTCACCGACGGCACGCCCTCCCCTGCGCGGGCAGAGCTGCGGATCAGCGACGACGAGCTGCGCGAGAGCATCGAACCGAACCAGCTGCGTCTCATGGACGAACGCGGCATCGACCTGACGGTCTTCTCGCCGCGCGCCTCGTTCATGGCACACCACATCGGTGACTTCGACACCTCGGCGGCCTGGGCGTCGATCTGCAACGACCTGTGCCACCGCGTCGCACAGCTCTACCCCGAGCGCTTCGCCCCCGCCGCGATGCTCCCCCAGTCCCCCGGCGTCGACCCGGCCACCTGCATCCCCGAACTCACCCGCTGCGTCGAGGAATTGGGCGCGGTCGCGCTCAACCTCAACCCCGATCCGTCCGGCGGCCACTGGACCGCGCCACCGCTCACCGACCGCTCGTGGTACCCCGTCTACGAGAAGATGGTCGAGTACGACATCCCGGCGATGGTCCATGTCAGTACGAGCGTCAACCCGGCCTTCCACACCACGGGCGCCCACTACCTCAACGCCGACACCACCGCGTTTATGCAGCTCGTGCAGGGCGATCTGTTCGCCGACTTCCCGACCCTGCGCCTGGTCGTCCCGCACGGCGGCGGCGCCGTCCCGTACCACTGGGGCCGGTTCCGCGGACTGGCGATGGCACTCGGCAAGCCGCCGCTGGAGGAGCACGTCCTCGGCAACGTCTTCTTCGACACCTGCGTCTACCACCAGCCGGGCTCCGACCTCCTCTTCGACGTCATTCCGTCGCGGAACATCATCTTCGCCTCCGAGATGATCGGCGCCGTCCGCGACATCGACCCGTGCACCGGCCACCACTTCGACGACACACGTCGGTACACCGAGGCGGCCGGACTGCCCACGGACGACCTCGCGGCGATCCAGGAGCACAACGCCCGTGCCGTGTACCCCCGGCTCGACGCGCTGCTGAAGCGCCAGGGCCGCTGAGGCGCCGGACCCACGGAGGCGCCGGCCCCACTGAGGCGCCCACGACACGTCACCCGACACCCCCACCTCGTACGGAGAGCAGAGCAGTGCACACCCTTGCCCCCAAGACCCCCGGATGGCTCGACTGGTACGAGGGACCGTCCGAGCCGACGTTCCGGCTGCCGGCCGGAGCCGTCGACACCCACTGTCATGTCTTCGGCCCGCAGGCCGAGTTCCCCTTCGCGCCGCAGCGCAAGTACACGCCCTGCGACGGCGGCAAGGACCAACTGTTCGCGCTCCGCGACCACTTGGGCCTTGCCCGCAATGTGATCGTGCAGGCCACCTGCCACGGCGCGGACAACTCCGCCATGGTCGACGCCGTCCGTTCCGCGGGCGGCAGGGCGCGGGGCATCGCCACCGTCCGCCCGGACATCAGCGACGCCGAGCTGCGCGAGCTGGACGCGGCGGGCGTGCGCGGGGTCCGCTTCAACTTCGTACGACGCCTGGTGGACACCTCGCCCAAGGACGCGCTGCACACCATCGCCCGGAAGATCGCACCGCTCGGCTGGCACATCGTCCTGTACTTCGAGAGCGCCGATCTGCCCGAACTGGAGGCGTTCTTCGCCTCGTTGCCCGCTCCGCTGGTCATCGACCACATGGGACGACCGGACGTGAGCCGGCCCGTGGACGGCCCCGAGTTCACTCGCTTCCTGCGCTTCGTGGAGCACAACGACGTCTGGGTGAAGGTGACATGCCCCGAGCGCCTCAGCGTCACCGGGCCCGCCGCCCTCGACGGCGAACAGCACGCCTACACCGACGTCGTCCCCTTCGGCCGCCGCGTCGTCGAGACCTTCCCCGACCGGGTGCTGTGGGGCACCGACTGGCCCCACCCCAACCTCACCGACCACATGCCCGACGACGGGCTCCTGGTCGACCACGTACGGCACATCGCCGTCACCGAGGAGCAGCGGCACAAGCTCCTCGTCGCCAACCCGATGCGCCTGTACTGGCCCGGCGAGGACGTCTGAACCCGAAGCCCCCCTCCACCCCCTCCCCCAGGCCCACCTGACAAAGGCGTCACATGTCCCCATCCACCTACGCCCACCAGCCCAGCCACTCCAACGCGCTGAACAGGCTCAACCGGCTCCCCATATCCCGCTTCCACAAGCTCACCCTGCTCGCGATCGCCTTCGCGTACTTCTTCGAGTTCGCGGACATCAACAGCTTCGCCACCACGGCACCGAAACTCGTCGACCTGTGGGGTATCTCGGTCGACCAGGTCGCTTACGTGACCTCGCTGTCCTTCGTCGGCATGTTCATCGGCTCGATCGTCGGCGGCGCCATCGCCGACCGGTGGGGGCGCAAGCGGGCGCTGCTGCAGACGACGCTCTTCTTCGCCGTCTTCTCGTTCGCCTCGGTGTTCTCCTGGGACCTGGTGTCCCTCGGTGTCTTCCGCGTGCTGACCTCGGCGGGCCTGTCCGCGATGACCGTCGTGGCCGTCGTCTACGTCAGCGAGATGTATCCGGCCGCGGTCCGCGGCAAGTACCAGGCGTACGCCATCGTCATCGGCATCTGCGGCACCCCGGTCACCAACCTCATCGCCAGCCTCGTCGTCCCCCTCAGCGACTGGTCGTGGCGCCTGGTCTACCTGTGGGGCTCCCTGGGCATCCTGCTCGTCCTGTTCACCCGGCACCTCAAGGAGTCGCCGCGCTGGCACGAGAGCCGGGGCGACCACGCCGCGGCCGACGCGGTGCTCCGGGAGATCGAGGCGCACGTCGCCGCGGAGAAGGGCCCGCTCCCCGAGCCCGCGCCGCCGGTCGACGAAGTCCCGGCACAGAAAGCCCCGTTGAAGCTGCTCCTGCAGAAGAAGTACCTGCTTCCGACGCTTCTCCTCACGGTCCTGTGGGTGACGCAGACCATCGGCTTCTTCGGCTATTCGAGCTGGGCGCCGACCCTGCTGGCCAAGGAGGGCCTCAGCGTCGAGAAGTCCGTCTTCTACGTGGCACTCACCACGGTCGGCGCACCGCTCGGCTCGTACCTGGCATCGCTCGTCACGGACCGCTTCGAGCGCAAGTGGTCGCTGACGGTGTTCGGCACGGTCATCGCGATCTGCGGACTGCTGTACGGGCTCACGTTCAGCCCGGTCTTCATCGTCGTGTTCGGCTTCCTGGTGAACTTCTTCGAGCGCGGCTACACGGCGCTGGCGTACGCCTACTCCCCCGAACTCTTCGACACCCGCGGCCGCTCCCTGGGCACGAGCGTCTCCTACGGCCTCGGCCGCCTGTCGAACGCCGCGGGCCCGCTGATCGTCGCGTCCCTGTACACCAACCACGGCTACCGCACGGTCTTCTATTTCATCGCCGGTACGTGGATGGTCGGCGCCGTCGTCCTGGCACTCTTCGGTCCCCGCACACGCCGGGCCCGCCTCGCCGCGACCAAGGCACCTGCGGAGGTTGCCGACGTGGGGGCGCCGGGCCGCGCCGACTGATTCGGGAGCAGTACGACACGACGTACATCCCCCGACGGGCTGCGGCCACGTATCCGTTACACGTCCTGGTTCACCCGCGTGAGGTGAGTGTCCATGGCCGCACACATCTCCCCCAGCAACTCTCCGAACTGCTCAAGAAGTTCGGGCGGATAGCGGCCGATGATGGCGTCCATAGGCGCCGCCAAGGGACGGAAGAATTCGTCGGCGCGCTCTTGGATGTGCTGGCTGCTGCGCAGGGTGACCACGCGGCGGTCGCTGTGTTCGCGGCTGCGGACGATGTGTCCGGCGTCCTCGAGGCGGTTGAGGAGGGAGGTCGTCGCCCCGGACGACAGCAGGATGCGTTTGCTCAGGCGGGCCGGGGAGATCGGGGCGCCGCGCTCCTCGGCCGCGATGATCTCCAAGAGCGCGGCCGCGTCCGTGGAGTACAGGCCGAGATGCGCGGCGAAGCTGCGGCTGAGTTCCGCGTAGTGGCCGCCATAGACCCTCAGGGCTTCCACCAGCAGCTCGCGCCGCTCCGCCACCTCATCGAGCGCCGACTCCTCCATCACGAACGGGCCGTCCTTCCCCTGCGTCTGCGTCACCATCGCCGGACCTGCACTCGCAGATCACCTTTGACAATCTACCCACACCTTAATACCTTCATCGTGGAATGACTTCGCCATGGAGGTATTGGGATGCGGGACTCGACAGCCACCAGGCGGTGGCTCGGACTGATCGCCATCGCCCTGGGCGTGGCGCTGATCGTCGTGGACACGACGATCGTCAACGTGATCACGCCATCGGTCGTCGAGGACCTGGGCGTCAACTCCTCGCAGGCGCAGTGGATCCAGGAGTCGTACGCGATCGTCTTCGCCGCGCTGCTGCTGCTCACCGGCCGACTGTCCGACATGCTCGGCGCCCGCCAGGTCTTCACCTGGGGTGTCGTGGTCTTCGGCGCCACCAGCGTGCTCGCCGGTCTTGCGCCGAACGGCGGCCTGCTGATCCTGGCCCGCTTCCTGCAGGGCGCGGGTGCGGCGATGATCCTGCCGACCTCGCTGGCGTTGCTGAAGGCCAACTTCACCGGAAAGGCCCGCGGTCAGGCCTTCGCGGTCTGGGGCTCGACCATCGGCGCGGCCGCCGCGCTCGGTCCGCTGCTCGGCGGCTGGCTGTCCGAGCACGTCTCGTGGCGCTGGGCGTTCGGTATCAACGTGCCGTTGTCCGTGCTCGTCGCGTGCGGTGTGGTGCGCTACATGGCTCGCTCGCCCCGGGCCAAGGGGCGTATCGACGCGCCCGGCGCCGTGCTGTCCGTCGTCGGGCTCGGGCTGCTCGCCTTCGGGCTCGTCGAGGGCCGCGTCTACGGCTGGGTCGCCACCGTCCACCCGCTCGACGTTCTCGGCTTCACCTGGGGCAGCGGGCCCTCGCCCGTTCTGGTCGCACTGGCCCTCGCCGCCCTCACGCTGGTCCTGTTCGTGCGCCGCCAGTCGAAACTGGCCCGCGGCGACGACGCCTCCATGGCGATGATGGACGTACGACTCTTCTCCATCGCCTCGTTCCGGGGCGGCAACATCGCCACCCTGATCATCGGCGTCGGGGAGTTCGGCATCGTCGCGGTGCTCCCGCTGTGGCTGCAGTTCACCCTCGGCTACAGCGCGCTGCAGGCCGGGCTCGCCCTGGTGCCGGTGGCCCTCGGAAGCTTCGTCGCCAGCGGGGCCAGTTTCGGGATGGCCGCCAAGGTCTCTCCGCTGATCCAGCTGCGCATCGGCCTCGCACTCGAAGTCGTCGGCCTGGCCGGCGTCGCCCTGGTGGCCGCCCCGAACACCTCCTGGTGGGCCATCTCGGCGATGCTCTTCCTGTACGGCATCGGCGTCGGCTTCGCCACGGCCCAGGTCACCAACGTCGTCCTCGCCGACATCCCCGACGGCAGCAGCGGTCAGGGCTCCGGCATTCAGAGCGCGTTCCGTCAGCTCGGCTCCGCCCTCGGCATCGCCGCGCTCACCACGGTGTTCTTCACGACACTCAGTTCCAAGCTGCACGACAGCCTGGTCTCTTCCGGCCTGCCCGGGGCCGCCGCCGACAAGTTCAGCCACGCCGTCACCGACAGCGCGGGAGCCGCGATCGGCCCGCTGGCCGGGGACCCGCAGACGGCCTCGGTCGCCGACGCGGCCCGCTCGGCGATGTCCGACGGTGTCGCCATCGGCGGCTGCATCGCGGCAGGGTTCGTCGTTCTGGGCCTGCTCGCCTCGCTGCTCATCCCCGCCATGCCGCCACAGGCGCCGGACGGGACCGAGACGGCCGACGCCGACACGGAACCGGCCCTGCCGTGACAGGCAGCGCTGCAGGGCGAGGCGTTCGTCTCGCACACCCGACCCCCGGCATGCCCTCAACCAGAAGGGGCACTCGTCGGGTTGGAACAGCCGCCACCGGTCATGGCGATCGATGGCGGCCGTCGAGCGCGAGGACGGACAGCTCCCCCACCGTCTCCTCGCGCGGGTGCCCTCTGCGACAGCGGGGAGCGGGAGTACCCCGCTCGTATTCGCGCAGACGGGCGGGGTTGCTGGGTCCGCGCCGAGTTGGTTTGGCGCGGCTCCAGCGGGCCCGGACGGACTGGCGTCGACATGGGAGGCAGAGCCGCATCGCCGCCCGCGCGGCTCCGGCCATCCATCCGCTCCCCCGGGGTTACGCACGAGTAAGTCCGTGCCAGAATAGGACCGGAGCCCCGCGATGCATCCCCCGTCGTCGCGGGGCTCCCACCTGCGTACGCCTCTACGGCTGCAGTGGGGGTGGCGTGAACGCCGCGCCTTTGGGGCTCAGCCCCTGGTTCCCCGAAGAGGCGACAGCTTCGTCGAATTCCTTGCGGCTGATCATGCCGAGGGTCAGCTTGCGGCGGAGTTCGTCCAGGGTGTTGTTGACGCTCTGGCGTCTGGCCGCTTCGGCGCTGCGGCGCCCCTCGGCTCCGGCCCGACGACGTGACTCACGCTTGCGTTGAGCAAGCTTTTCATCTGCGTGCCGAGCCAACATCGCGGCGCCGGTCATGAAAAAGTTCGCCATTTCGCGAGGCCCCCGTCTTCGGCGTCCTGGACGGCCTCAGTCTCGTGGAGTCCACCGCCGGACGAAAGAGCCCACTCCCCCTCCCCCATTTCACCTACAAGCGACAGCTGATCTCCAAGCCGTCCTCCACAGGGAAGGTGACACTGTGGTAGCCGTTGGCGGTGTCGCGAATGTGGTCCAAGTAGGGGCCGAGGTCGGGCAGTTCGACGTCGTCGGCGACGACGAGGGTTCCCGGGGCGAGATGCGGCTCGAGGAGTTGCAGCACGGGCAGGCACAGGTCCTTCCACCCATCCAGGAACAGGAAATCGACCGGCTTTTGCAGTCCGGCGAGCGTTTCCAGGGCGTCGCCCTCGAGCACGGTGATCACGTCGTCAAGGCCGGTGGCGGTAAAGGTGTCCCGGGCAGCCGCCGCCTTGGTGTGATTCATCTCAGTGGTGATGACCTGGCCGGCCCCGTTGTCGCGGACGGCCGCGGCCAGGTGCACCGTGGAGATCCCGTACGAGGTCCCGAACTCGACGACCGTGGCCGGCCTGGCGGCTCGTACCAGGTTGTAGAGCAGCTTGCCGCCCTCTGCGGAGACCGGCATGTAGACGTCCTGTGCGACGTCGGCGAGTTGCTGGGCCGTCAGCTTGTCCCGCTCGGCGAACTGCTGGGCCCCGAGAGGTCCCGCGGCCTGTTCGTCGCGCGCTGCGGCCTCGAACATCCGGTCCAGGGCCGCGGCGACACGTGGTTCGGCAAGGGTGCAGGGCGATGCGGTCATGGGTCGCTCCTTGAGTGGTGGGGCCAGTCACGACGTTCACATTTACGAGACACCGTGCACCGCAAAGTAGCACATGCGGTGCACAGTGTCTCGTTTATAGTGAGGGCATGATGGATGGCAGCGGCCGTGGACGACCGCGCAGTGAGAGCGCACGGACCGCCGTGCTGCACGCCGTTGACGACCTCTTGGTCGAAGTCGGCTATGCGGCGCTGACGATGAAGGGCATCGCGGAGCGGGCAGGTGTGGGCCGGCAGACCGTGTACCGCTGGTGGTCGAACAAGGCAGAGGTCCTGTACGAGGCGAGCGTGCTCGACGCCCAGCAAGAACTGGCGGTGCCTCGCAGCGGTGACGCCCGCAAGGACGTGGAGACCTACCTCGACGCCCTCGTCGCCTTCCTGGCGCACTCGCACGCTGGAGCGGCCTACCGGGCCCTCATCGGGGAGGCCCAGCACGATCCGGACGTCGCGCTTCTACTGGCCTCCCGGGACATCCTCGGAGAGAGCGCCGCGGCGACAGTGGAAACTGCTCGCACCGCCGGCAACACCGCCCTGTCCGCGGAACAGGCGACCGCGCTCCTGATCGGGCCACCCTTCTTCCGCATCCTCACCGGGCACGACGCGAGCGGCATCGACACCAAGGCGCTTGCGGACCAGTTCATGCAAGTCCTGCGTTCACCCTGACTGCGGGTGTACAGAGCCGGGTGAGAAGTTCAACTCGCGTCGAGCGATGCGCACTTGAGCGCAACGGCACGGCGGGCGCAAAGGGCGCGCCCGCCGTGCCACAACCACACAGGGTGCAACTCAGAAGTAGTGCTTGCGCCCGCCGACCGCGCGGCCCGTCGAACCGGCGATCCACAGAACCGCGCCGACCACGACGAGCACACTGCCGACGATCGTAAGCAGCGAAATACCGACCAGCAGGCCGATGATGAGCAAGATGGCGCCGAGGACAATCATTTTCGGGTTCCGATCTCAAAGGCTCTTCGGTGCGTACGGATCCTCGTCCTGCCGGACCCGCCTCACCCGGTACCTGCCCGTCCGTGTGTCCCGGGCCGGGGTGGCATACCAGCCGACCGCGCGTTCAGCGGCCGCTGGATTCCTCGTGCCCGCTCCGAGTGCCCCGCCATCCGTCGTTCATGCGTCAACGGGCCACGAACCGCGGCCCGTTGCCGTGAATCGGGTAACGCTCGTCCCGCGACCTCACTGCTGTTCGGCCAGATGCTTCGCCTCCCGTTCCCGGGGCATTCGGTGGGACATGGCCACTCGATGGGCACCAGCACACGGACGCGGTCACGCGCGTCGCGCAGCGAACAGCAACGCGGTCGCGGCAGGAGCCCGTGCGGGCTTCGTCGCTCGGGGAGTCCTCTACGTCCTGATCGGCGTCCTGGCCCTGCGGATCGCCTTCTCCGACAGCGAAGGTCAGCAGGCGGACCGGGGCGGCGCGGTAACCGAGATCGCCCAGAAGCCTTTCGGCACCGCCCTGTTGTGGCTTCTCGGCATCGCCCTGGCGGGGATGGCGCTGTGGCGGCTGACCGAGGCGGCGTTCGGGCAGGCGGGACCTGACGGCCGTAAGGCGAGCAAGCGGGCGATGTCCGGGGCCCGTTGCGTGTTCTACGGATTCGTCTCGTACTCCGTGCTCAGCTACGCGGCCGGGAGCAAGGGCAGCGGCAGTGGCAGCTCGGACAAGGACTCGCAGGATGTCACGGCCAAGGCGCTGGACTGGCCCGGCGGCACGTGGATCGTGGGGGTCGCCGGTGCCGCGCTGGCCGTGGCCGGCCTGTGGCTCGCCGTCAGGGCCCTTCTGCGTAAGTTCCACAAGCATCTGAGGATGTCCGAGATGTCGAAGCGGCCCCGACAGGCGGTCGATGTGACCGGGGTCTTCGGCGGCACGGCACGGGGCGCGGTCTTCTGTGTCGCCGGCGCCTTCGCCATCGTCGCGGCCGTCCGCCACGAGCCCGGCAAGGCCAAGGGCATGGACGACACCCTGCGCGCCTTCACCGATACTCCCGTCGGGCCCTGGCTGCTGGCGTTGATCGCGCTCGGCCTCATGGCCTTCGGCGCGTTCTCCTGGGCGAACGCCCGCTGGCGCAAGGTCTGATCCAGGGCCCGTCGTTTGGATCAGGGCGTGACGATCGGGAACGCCTTGTCGGGTTCGGTGACGTACGAGAAGAGGGTGGCGAGGGCCTTCGGGTCGCCGTCCACGCTCACGCCGTCGAGGCCCTTTCCGGCGAGGATGCCCAGGAGTTGGGGCTTGGTGAGGGTGAGGGTCAGGTCCGCGGAGGGCTTGGCGGCGGCCGTCGTGCGGTGGGTGAGGGCGCCGTTGTGGAGGGTGAGGCGGTGCCGGGTGTTCTCGTCGGTCAGGACGAGGTCGACGGTGAGGTTCTCGTCCCAGGCGCGGGGGCCGTCGATGCGGATGGCGATGGAGTCCAGGAGCATGTCCGTGGTCAGCGCCATCGCCATCTCGGGGTTGGTGGTGTCGATGGCGATGGGGTTCACGCCGTGGCGCAGTTCCATCGCGGAGGTCAGGAAGAAGTTGCGCCAGGTGCCGTTCTCCGCGCCGTGGCCGAGCTTCTCGTAGACCTGGGCGAGGAGTTCCTTGGCGTCCTCGCGGGACGGCTCGGCGAAGACGATGTGATTGAGGAGGGTGGCGGCGAAGCGCAGGTCTCCCGCGTCGACGTAGCCGTGGGCCTTGGACAACGCCTCGTCGGCTCCGCCCGCCAACTCCACGTATCGCTGGGCCAGTTGGGCCGGGGGGTGCTCCCAGAGGTGGGCGATGTTGCCGTCGAACCAGCCGAGGTAGCGCTGGTAGATCGCCTTGACGTTGTGGGAGAGGGAGCCGTAGTAGCCGCGCGCGTGCCAGGAGTTCTCCAGGGCCGGCGGCAGCTGGATCTCCTCGGCGATCTCCGGGGCGGTCAGGCCGTTGTTCAGCATGCGCAGCGTCTGGTCGTGCATGTACGCGTACAGGTCGCGCTGGGTGGCGAGGAACTGGACGACGTTGTCGTGGCCCCAGGTCGGCCAGTGGTGCGAGGCGAACGCGACATCGTAGGCGTCGGCGAAGTACTCGATGGCCTCGTCGAGGTACTGGGACCAGACACGGGCGTCGCGGACGACGGCACCGCGCAGGGTCAGGATGTTGTGCATGTTGTGCGTGGCGTTCTCGGCCAGGCACAGGGCCCGCTTCTCGGGGAAGAGGAAGTTCATCTCGGCCGGTGCCTCGGTGCCCGGGGTGAGCTGGAAGACGATGCGGACACCGTCGATCGTCTCCTCCTGCCCGGTGTGCGTGATGTCCAGGGTCGGCGGGATGAGGCTGATCGTGCCGTTCGAGGTGGTCATGCCGAGGCCGGCGCTGATCTGGCCCTCGGGCGACTTCGGCAGCCGGTCGCCGTACATGAAGATCGCGCGGCGGGTCATGGCGTTGCCCGCGTACACGTTCTCGCTGACCGCGTGCTCCAGGAAACCGGCCGGGGCGAGGATCGGCACGTCCTGCTCGGTGCCACGCGGCAGGACGCCGCGCGAGCCGCCGAAGTGGTCGCCGTGCGAGTGCGTGTAGATGAGGCCGGTGACCGGGCGTTCGCCGCGGTGCTGCCGGTACAGGGCGAGGCCCGCGGTGGCCGTCTCCACGCTCAGCAGCGGGTCGACGACGATGACACCGCGCTCGCCCTCGACGAGCGTCATGTTCGACAGGTCCAGGCCGCGGATCTGGTAGACGCCCTCGGTGACCTCGTACAGTCCCTGGCGGGCGCAGAGCTGGGCCTGGCGCCACAGGCTGGGGTGCGCGGTGTCGGGGCAGTCGGCCTTGAGGAAGGCGTACGCGTCGTTGTCGTAGACGACCTGTCCGTCGGCGCCCTTCACGACCGCGGGGACGAGGGCGTCGATGAACCCCCGGTCCGCGTTCTCGAAGTCGGTGGTGTCGTCGAAGGGCAGGTCGGCGGCGTCGGTCATCTGGCGCTCCGTTTCACGGATCGGGTCCGGCCGGCGCGTGGCGGCGCCGGTCCGTCTCAGCATCGGGTGGGTCGGGGGTGATCGCATGTCGGGCGGGAGCCGTTCAGTTCAGGAAGGCTCAGGGCTGCCCGTTACGACTCAGGGCTGCCTGTTACGGCCCGGGCCTGGATCATGGCGGCTGATCGGCGGCGGGCGGCCGAGGCCCGGCGGACTCGGACCGGTCCTCCGGGCTCCCATCCGGTGCCTTCTCGTGCGACGTGATCCAGGCCCGGCCCTCCGCGACCGCCCGCTCCACCGGCGCGAAGATCTCGGGCTGCGCCGGTACGACACCGCCCTCGCCGAGGCGCTCGGCGAGCCCCGACACCTCAAGGAGGCGGGCGAGCGGGGGCTGCACCCCGGCCAGGACCAGCCGCCCGCCCTCGTCGGACAGGGAGCGGGCGTACCGGTCGAGGAACTTGACCACCGCCGACGAGGGCACATCGGGCAGCGTGCGCACCACCAGCACCAGGACCGCGTCCCGGGCCCCGTGGACGTCGGGCAGCGCGGCCTCCACGCGCGGCAGCTCGGCGAACAGTGAGGTGCCCGCGTAGTCGAGGACGGTGACCTCGCCGGGCGGTAGGCGGCGCGGCGGATCGCCGGTGCGCCAGTGGCCGCCATCGGTGTCCCGGCGCAGGGAGACGAGCCGCGTCTGCCGGGCCGCCTGCACACAGAACAGCAGCAGCGACAGCACGGCGCCGATCACGATGGCCTGCTGGAGCGGCAGCTGCGTGGTCGCCAGGAACGTGATCACCATCGCCGCCGCCGACAGCGGTGACGTACGCAGTACGAGGCGGATGTCGGGCAGCCGGCCCACGACCAGTTCGCAGCCGATGACGATGATGAGGGCGCCGATGACGGGCATCGGGATGCGTTCGGCGAGGGAGCCGAGAGTGAGGACCAGGAGGGCCAGCCACAGCCCGGCGAAGATACCGGTCCAGCGGGTGCGGGCGCCGGCGCCGACCGCGACGCCCGTGCGGGACATGGAACCGCCGGTGGGCAGCGCGCCGAACAGTCCGCCGCCGAGGTTGCCGAGTCCCTGGGCGACGAAGTCGCCGTTCACGGAGGACTTGGAGCCGTCGGGGTTGGGGACGGTCGGGCCGATGGAGGCGGCCTGGGCGAGGCCGACGAGGGCGACGGCGAACGCTCCGGGCAGCAGCGCGCCGACGGCGGACAGGTCTGGGGCGGTGAAGGAGGGCAGCGCCGCCGGGATGTGCCCGATGTCGCGGGCCAGGTCGACGTGCGTGCCCAGGACGGCGACACCGACGCTGACCGCGAGCAGCGCGATGAGGGTGGCCACCGCCTCCAGCCGTTTGACGAGCCGGAGCAGCGCCCAAGCGGCGACGGTGACGAGTGCGGTGAGGGTCGCGGCGAGCTGCCAGTCTCCGATGTGCCAGACCCAGTCGGCGAGTTGAGCCAGTTTGTTGTGCGGGCCCGGCTTGTAGCCGGTGGCGTCCTTCAGTGAGCCGGTGATGATCTGGAGGGCGATGCCGGTGGAGAAGCCGGTCATCACGGCGTTCGACACGAACGACATGACGACGCCGAGCCGCAGCACCCCCATCAGCAGCATCACCGTCCCGGCCAGTACGGCGAGAGTGGCGACGTTGCCCACGTCCTTGGCGTCGAGCCCGGCCTCCTTGATGGCGCTCTGCGAGGTCAGTGCAAGCGCCGAGGTGAGGGTGGTGACCATCAGGACGGTGCGGGCGAAGAGCGAGCCGAGGACGGTCGGGACGACGCCCGCGTAGATGCCGGCGACCGGATTGAAGCCGCCGATCGCCGCGTACGCCATGCCTTCGGGGATGGAGAACAGCCCGGTGACGAGCCCGGCGGAGACATCGGACGGCCGCGGCTTGCCGAGCCGCGGGAGCCTCGGTGGCTTCGGCCGTGTCACGCCCACAAACACGCCCGTCGCGCCGGCTGGAAGTGGAGCTCGTCGAAGCCCCGGCCCGGCGGGTCCTCACAGCGGGGCAGATCCCCCTCCGCCACCAACCCCTCCACCACCAGGCCCTCAAGACCTCGGCCGAATAACCCGAAAGATCCCGTCTCCGCCATGGAGCGAAACTAAGCCGGTGATCAAGGTGCCGCAACGCCAGGCCACACCCCTGGAGTCCTTGGTGAAGCCGATCTTCTTCCCCGACCACCCCTCGTTCTGGTACGAGACGCTGCGGACCCTCGGCCACATCGCCTACGGCGGCGCCGACTCCGGCGAAGTCGCCACCACCGCCCAGGGCATCGCCGACGGTGACTACGACAGCTGGCACGACCAGTGGCTGGCCACCGCCCACCGGATCGCCGACCAGGCCCGCACCTCACTGGAAGGCGGCCACGACACCAGCGCCCGCGACGGGTTCCTGCGCGCCTCGAACTACTACCGCTGCGCCGAGTTCTTCCTGCACGGCAACGCCGCCGACCCACGCATCCGCCACGCGTACGATGCCGCCGTCGGCGCCCTCACCGTGGACATCGGCGACCCGTTTCCCGCTGGAGGAGATCACCAAAGCGCACGACCGCGTCGACGCCGGAGGCCGCGGCCGCACCCTGGTCACCATCCCCCAGTGATCCGGCTGAGACGGCGATGGCCGGCACTGCTCCTCAGCACGGCGTGCCACAGCAGGCCTCGTCTCGGGGAGTGCCGCACCGGCACCGCCCCTCCTTGTCGTGCGCCAAACCGCCTCAGGGGATCAGCACAACGCGCCGGCCAGGCGGCGTCGGCATCGTCCATGCCCGCTCGACCTCCGACAGGGGTAGCGGGGACGGGTCGATCGAGAAGGTTCCGGAGGTGATCTCGGCTGCCAGGGAAGGGAGTTCGGCGAGGATGCCTGCGGTGGTGACCGAGCCTTGGCCGCTGCCCATGATCTGCAGATTGGCGGCGCGGAGGAGGTAGGACGGCAGGGTGATGTCCGGCCCGGCGACGGAGCCGATCTGGATCCAGGCCAGGGGCCTGCTCCGGTCGGGTCGGGCGGTCAGCAGTGCGGTCAGGGCATGCTCGGTGGCCGCGCCCCACAGGTAGTCGATGACGACGTCCACGTCGCCGGCGCTCTTGCCGAGGTGCTCGGCGACCTGCTCGGGCCCGCCGGACAGGGAGACGGTCTCGTCCGCGCCCAGGCCGGGCAGCAGGGCCAGCCGCCCGGGATCGCGGCCGGCCGCCACGACACGCTCGGCGCCGAGGTGCCGCGCGATCTGCACGGCGAGCCGGCCTGCGCTGCCGGTCGCACCCAGGACCAGGACGCGTGCGCCCGCCGGGAGAGCGATGCGGCGGCGCAGGGCGACCCAGGAGGACATGCCGGGGTTCATGGCCGCGGCCACCGCGACCGGGTCGGTGTCGGGCGGCAGGGCGATGGCGCGACGGCGGTCCACGACGGCCTGCTCGGCCATCGTGCCCAGCGCGGTGTCCGGGGCGACGAAGTAGAGCAACTCCCCCTCCGCCGTGCGACCGACGGCGTCGATGCCCGGCACGAGCGGCAGCACACCCTCGGAGGTGTAGTGGCTGCCGTCGGCGGAGGATCGTACGCGCGGGTGCAGACCGGCAGCGACGACGTCCACGAGGATTTCGCGCTCTCCCCGGGGTGTGGGGGTGTCGACGGTGTCGTAGCGGGGCGGGGTGTCGAAGGAATGGACGACGGCTGCGTGCATAGGGGTTCTCCCGAGGCAGTGTGACCGCATATAGTTTGCGACACGTACTACTTTCAAGATAGTTTGCGGCACGTACCAAGTCAAGGTGGTTCGTGCCGCGTACCAGATCGGCCAGAGGCGGACACAGTGACACCCACCCCCACTCCCCAGGGGACGGACGGCTCCCAGGCGGCGGACGAACCCCAGAACACCGTCGACGCCCTGGTCCAGCTTTCCTTCCTGGTCCAGGGGATCCTCTCCCGCATGGCCGCCGACCACGACCTGTCCCTGATTCAGGTCCGCCTCCTCGGCATCCTGCGCGACCGCACACCCGGCATGCTCGAACTCGCCCGCCACCTGGGCCTGGACAAGTCCTCCATGACCGGACTGGCGAGCCGCGCCGAGAAGCGCGGGCTGGTGGAACGCCGCCCCTCACCGCACGACGGCCGCAGCGTCCTGATCGCCCTCACTCCGACGGGCCGCGCCCTCGCGGAACTGTGCGCCGCAGAGATGGACCAGGCCGTCACCGAACTGACCGAGCCGCTGACAGCCACGGAGCGCGGCGACCTTCGGGCAGTGGCGGCGAAACTCCTGCGCGCCGCCGCCCCGGGCGACGGGGCCTCCGGCGCGTAGCGGTCAGGACGTCGGCGCTCACAGGCCCGACGCCACCGCCACGCCGAGCACCAGCAACACCCCTCCGGTGGTGACCTGAAGGCCGCGCTGGACGGCCGGCCTCGACACCAGCCGCCGCCCCCGGCCCACGGCCCAGGTGAAGGCCACGTACCAGGCGGCCGTGACCAGCGCCCAGACCACGCCGAGGACGGTGCCGGAGACGAGGAGCGAGCCGCCGTCCGTCACGAACTGCGGCAGCATCGAGACGGCGAAGACTCCCGCCTTGGCGTTGCCGAGGTTCGTTCCCAGGCCGACGGCGAATCCCTTCCAGGAGCGCACCGCCCCACCGCCCTCGGCTGTGGCGTTGCTCTTCCTCGATGCCCGCAGGGTGGAGATTCCCAGCCACACCAGTACGGCCCCGCCCACGAGGCGGACGACCTCGAGCGCGTGCGGGTTGGCGAGCAGGACGGCGGAGAGGCCGGCGGACGCGGCGAGTGACCAGAGCACGATCCCCGTGGAGTTGCCCGCGATGGTCGCCCAAGCGGCGCGAGGCCCGCCCATGAGTGTCTGCCGGGTCATGAGTGCCTGGCCGGGTCCCGGCAGCATCGACAGCAGGAGGGTGGTGGCGAGGAACGCGGGGAGGTGGGTGGGCACGGGGCAGCCTTTTCCTTTGCCGGAAGGGGAGTCGAACTCGTTGGTGCCACCAGGTTTCCCCGCCCCGAGCCTTCAGGGAAGTCACCGCAGCCACGGTCAGCGTTAAGTTGAGTGAATGCACGTCGAACCCGACCAGCTGCGGCTCCTCGCCCTCATCGACCGGCACGGCTCCCTCACCGGGGCGGCGCACGCGCTCGGGCTCACCCCGGCGGCGGTGACCCAGCGAGTGGTCCGGTGGGAGCGGGACTGCGCGGCGCCACTGGTGATCAGGGGCGCACGCGGAGCGCGGCTGACCGAGGCGGGGCTGCTGCTTGCCGCGCACGGCGAGGTCATCGAGGCGGAGACGGCCAAGGCCGCCGCAGGACTGGCCGGCCTCCTTGGCCACCTGGCCCTGCGGTTGCGGGTGGGCGCGTTCCAGGCGGCCGCGCTGCACCTGCTGCCGCCGGCTCTCACGGCGCTGCGCCACCGTCACCCCGACGCGGACGTGTCCGTCATCGACGTGATCTCGGCTCGCGCCACCGACCAGATCACGGCAGGCCGACTCGACGTGGCGGTGGCCGCCCAGTGGGGACCGTCCTTCACCGCCCCTGCCGGAGTAGCGGTCCATCCACTCCTTGTCGACCCCATGGTGGTCGTACTCCCCGACGACCACCCGCTGGCCGTCGAACGTCCACCCGGCACCGCCCTGACGCTGCGGGAGCTGCGCGACGCCTCGTGGGTGGCCATCACCTCCGGGCAGGGCCCTCGCGAGCAGCTCGAACTCCTCACCGCCAAGGCCGGGTTCGCGCCACGCGTACGTTTCGAGACCGAGTCCTACGACGTGGCGCAGGCCCTGGTCGCCTCGGGCGTCGGCGTCGCCCTCGTCTCACGCCTCGCCCTCACCCACGTCCCCGGCACCACCCACCGCGACCTCGCCGAGCCCCGCCCACACCGGCGCATCCACGCGGTGACCCCCGCGGACACCAGCCTCACTCCGCTGGTCGGCGCATTTCTGCACCTGCTGGACGACGTCGCCCGCGACCTCGCCGACACCGACACCGACACCGACACCGACACCGGCGAGGGGCAGGGACAAGAGTCCACTGGCACGTAGGCAGCCCTATGCGCCACGCACCGCGCCGACCCCACGCAGCTGCCAGCCCCGGCGGGCCCGGGGCCGCGACGGCCGTGGACACCTGCCGCCATTCGGTCACACCGCCGAGCCGGGTGGCGTCGGGCTGGACGACACGGACGGCGTCGTGGGCGATGAAGCCGGTGAACTGCTGGTAGCTGTAGATACTTTCGCCCCGCGGCGATGTCGAGGGTCGTCGAGCGCTGCAGAGCGACATGGCCGTCGAGATCGTCGGCGTGCAGCGGTTCCTCCACCCAGTCCATGCGCGTCTCTTCGAGGACCGGCATCCTCCGGTGCGCGGTCGACAGGTCCCAGCGCTGATTGGCGTCGCACATCAGGGTCACGTCGTCGCCGAGGGATCCGGCCGCCGCTCACATCAGTCGGTCACCTGCACCACGGCAGCCGTGACCGGGTGTGCGGCGGATTCGTAAGCAGTGCATCCCGCCACGGCATTGACATGCGCGCGACATCAGGTCGACAGTACGTCGCAGGTCCGTACCATTCCCGCCCCACACGGAAATGAAGGAGCTCACGCATGAGACGTACGACCGGACTCCGCTCTGCTCTCGCCGTCCTGTTGACCTTAGGCGCCGCCACCCTGGGCCTGACGTCCCCCGCCGCCGCGGCCGACGCGGCTACGGAGTCCTCGTCCGCACGCGCCCTCTCCCCCGGCCTGGCCACCGCAATGCAGCGGGACCTCGGGCTCACCACCTCACAGGCCCGCGCCCGGCTGCACCAGGAAGCCGCCGCAGCCGAACTCGCGCCCCGGGCCGAGCGTGCGGCCAGTCAGGACTTCGGCGGCACCTGGTACGACCCGGCACGCGGCACCCTCGTCGTCGGACTCACCAAATCCGGTGGCCCGGCCGCTGATTCAGTACGCGACACCGGCGCCTCGGTCGTGCGGGTGGCGCACAGCGCCCGGGCGCTCGACGCCGCGAAGTCGACACTCGACAACGTTGCCAAGACGGACGGCGCCCCCATGGCCGTCCGCAGTTGGCGCGTCGATCCCCGCACGAACAGCGTGGTGGCAGACGTACGCGAGGGCTCCGAACACAGCGCCGCTGTCCGGGAGTTCCTGGCCCCGGCACGCAAGGCGGGGCTCCTCAGCGTGCGCCGCGCCGGAGCAGGGCAGACGCCACGGACCTTCGCCGCGGGCACCGTCGGCGGCGACCCGTACTACATCAACGGCAACACCCGCTGCTCCATAGGGTTCTCGGTGGTCGGCGGCTTCGTCAGCGCGGGGCACTGCGGCACGGCGGGCAGCTCCGTTGTCGGCTGGGACGGGTCGGCGATGGGCACGTTCGCCGGTTCGTCCTTCCCGGGCAACGACTACTCCTACATCCCGATCGGCAACGGCTGGTGGACCACGCCGGTCGTACTCGGCTGGGGCACCGTCAGTGATGTCCTGGTGCGTGGCTCGGCGGTGGCCCCCGTCGGCTCGTCCATCTGCCGCTCCGGCTCGACGTCGCACTGGCACTGCGGCACCGTGCTGGCCCAGAACGAAACCGTCAACTACAGCCAGGGACCGGTCTACGAGATGACCGGCACCAGCGTCTGCGCCGAACCCGGCGACTCGGGCGGCTCGTTCATCTCCGGCGACCAGGCGCAGGGCGTGACCTCGGGCGGCTGGGGCGACTGCACGAGCGGTGGCCAGACCTGGTTCCAGCCGGTCAACGAGATCCTCAACGCCTACGGGCTGACGCTCGTCACCGCCTGACGAGGGTGTGGCCGACCGGGTCCGCGGCGTGAAAGCAGCGGCCCGGTCGGCCACAACGGTCCGGCTGCCCGGCTGCCCGGCTGCCCGGCTGCCCAGGCAGGCGACTTCAGCTACTTCAGCGACTTCAGCGACTTCACCGTGCGCTCGATCCTGGCCGCGACCTTTTCCGCGGTGCCCTCGATGTAGAAGCCGTCCAGGGCCTCGTACGTGAAGTGCTCGTAGTTCCACCGGTCGGGCATGTTCTTGGCGCCGCCCTCGAACATCGACATCACGAAGGTGCCCGTGAACGGGGAGGCCTCACGGATCGCCCGCGCCGTGCTGGTGGACAGCTCCGGTGACACTCCCGCGAAGGCGATGTCGCCGACCCGGAAGACCCACAGCGGCACCTCGGCACTGTCTCCCGGGCTGAACGTCGCGGTCTTGACCGGGGCGCTCGCTCCGGGGCCCGTGATCTGAGTGGTGGTCACCGAGTCGGTGACCAGGCGCACCGGGGCCCTGCTGCCGCTCGCGTAACGGGTGATTGTCTCGGAGACCCGCACGATCTCGTTGCCGATCCGCTCGCCCTGCGTCTCCAGGAGTGCGAAGCCCGCGTCCTTCAGGTCGACGCCGTATGTCCAGTGCCCGTCCTTGTCGATGGTGTACCGCTTGGCACGCAGGCCGGGGAACTGGTCGCCGCACGCCCCGACCAGCCAGAAGCCGACGGCGTCCGGGTAGGCCTCCTCGACGTGGGCGACGGCGGCGCCGGCCAGGTCGGCGGTGATCGGCAGATTGCCGTCGGCCATCACGGAGTCCTGCATCACGCAGGACTGCACGTTGTAGTTGGTGAGGAGGGCGAGGGGGTTGCCGTCGAGGTCGTCGACGCGGGCGACGTACACGCCCTTGTCGGAGGGGAGTTGCTCGTTGACGCCGAGCCACCAACCGTCGGCGGTGGAGACATTGCGGTTGACGTTGACGTCGGCCCGGCCCTCGCCGTAGCCGATCCGGGCCGACCGCAGGCCGTTGGCCGCGTCCTCGGCGGCGCTCTTGGCGGCGGCCACGATGTTCCGGACGTAGGCCGCCGCGCTCGCGGAGGAAGTGCTGGCCGCCACGTGCGGCGCCGAGAAGCAGTGCGTGACGGTGACCATGATGTCGGCGGCGGTGACGCCGGTGGCCCCGGTGACGGCCGTGCGGATCAGGCCGATCGCCTCCGCGCTGACCGAGGTGAGGTCGAGTACGACCAGGGCGATGCGCCGCCCCGCGGACTCAAGAAGCAGAACGCGTGCGTGCAGGTCGTCGTGGACCGAGGTGAACTTGTCCAGCGGGAGGATCGCGGCGGACGGCGTGAACACCGCCTTGCCCGCGCCGGCCTTCAACTCGGAACCGGATCGATCGGAACCGGATCGATCAGAGCCGGATGAAGCCGCCTCGGCCGCCGTGGCGCCGCCCATGAGGGTGGGCACGGCCGCCGCCAGAGCGGTGAGGGCCATGAACGATCTGCGGCTCGGCCCCATGTCGCCTGTGTCGTCCTGCTGCTCGGTCACTGTGGTCCTCCATGGTCGGCACTCGGTCGGCAGACGTAACGGCGGGCAGCATCACAGGCATTTTCGCCGTGCAACAACGACCAGGGAGTGAAACCAAAGGTTGCAAGCTTCGTCATCAATACCGGCCACCCACTTTCACCTGGCACGGAATTGCTGCGCGCCCTTTTTCCCGATGGAAATTCACAGGTAGCCGGGAGACCTTCCCTATGATCCGGCGTAATGTCCGGCGCGATCGACCAGCAGCCTCAGCGACCGTTCCAAACTAGGAGTCGTCATGGTGGACAGGCGCACATTCATCGCCGGTACGGCGGCCGTCTCCGGCCTTGCCGCGGCCGGCGGTTTGTCCGTAAGCAATGCCAGCGCCCAGGATGCGGCGGCCTCACAGGCCGGGCACATAAAAGGCGCCACAGCAATTACCAAGGTGTACGGCGCCGGGCAGAAGCTCATTGCCCTTGCGGTCGAATACGACCGCGACATCGACAACTCCGCGCTCTGCGGATCGGCCTTCGAGGTCGCGGACCGGACGGTGACGAAGGTCTATGCGAACCGGACACCCGAGCTCGCCGAACGCGGCAGGGACGGCCGGTACGTCATGGTCGAGCTCTCCCCGGACGACGACGGGGCACTGCTATGGAGCACGGGCGGCGGGGGCGGAGGCGGAGGCGACACGGCGAGCCCCAGCGCCAGTACGAGCGCGAGCGCGAGCCCCAGTCCGAGCCCGAGCGGGAGCACCGGCACCGGCGCCGGCGCCGGCGGCCCCAAGGTCGGCGACACCACCCCCAGCAACGCCACCCTCACGCCCGCGTCGGCCACCGTGACCCAGACCGGCCCCGTCGCCACCGTCCACGGCGGCGCCCTGCCGACCAACTCCACGCCCGTCACCACCAGTTCCGTCAGCAACCTCGTCGTCGACGACTTCAGGCAGTTCACGTTCGACGACCCGGCCACCGGCCAGACGCTCCGCTACAACCTCTTCGTACCGAAGAGCCACCGGCACGGCTCGCCCGGACGCCGCTACCCGCTGGTCCTCTTCATGCACGACGCGAGCCTGATCAACATCGACACGATCTCGCCCCTGGTCCAGGGCAACGGCGCGGTGTGCTGGGCGAGCCCCGAGGACCAGGCCAGGAACGAGGCGTTCGTCCTCGCGCCCGAGTACGGGGCGGTCGTGGTCGACGACGACTACGAGCCGATGGCGCTCTTCGAGACCACGGCGCACCTCGTCGAGGAGATCACCGAGACGTACGCCGTCGACGCCGACCGCCGCTACACCACCGGCCAGTCGATGGGCGCGATGATGTCGCTCGGCCTGAACATCGCGTACCCGGACCTCTTCGCGGCGGCCTACATCGTCGCCGGGCAGTGGCCGGCGGAGCAGGCCGCGCCGCTCGCGCGGAAGAACCTCTGGATCGTGGTCTCGCAGGACGACACGAAGGCGTATCCCGGTGGGAACGCGATCACCGACGTGATCGCGGCGCAGGGGACGAGCGTCGGCAAGGCGGTCTGGGACGCGGGAGCCACCGCCGCGCAGTTCGCCGCCGACGTCCGCAACCTTGAGAAGCAGAAGGCGCCGGTGAACTACGCGACCTTCCTGACCGGCACGGTGACGGCCAACTCCACAGCGACGAACGCGCACATGGGGACCTGGCAGATCGCGTACGACATCCCGGGCATCCGGGACTGGATCTTCCGCCAGACCCGGCGGACCGGGCACTGAGGCCCGCGGGTCCCGGATCAGGCCAACCTCTGCGTCGCCTCCGCCTGCCGACGTGCCGCCTCCCTCGTGAAGGACGCGATCGTCGCCAGTTGCTCGTCCGTGTAGTGCTCGCACAGCTCCCGCAGTGAACCGACGAGGTCGGCGAAGTAGTGCAGGTTGCGGGCCGCGAACTCCTCGTTGAAGTGCAGCACCACCTTGCGGCCGTCCCCCGGGTCCGGGGCCTTGCGCAGGGCGTCCTTGTCCTCCAGGCGGCCGATGAGGGCGGTGACGGAGGCGGGCTTGAGGGCCAGATGGCGAGCGAGGTCGCCGGCCGTCATCGGTCCGAGCCGAGCGACCAGGTCCAGCGCCTTCGTGTCCGTGGCGCTCAGCCCCTGGCGGGAGGCGAGTGCGGTGTGGAAGAGAACGGCGGCGGTGGACAGTTCGCGGCCGGCCAGCAGCACCTCGTCCACCAGTTCCTCCCGACCGGTGGGCCGTGCGGATTCCTCGTGAGTTGTCACAGCGGCATCGTAGCCATACTATTTAGTTCGATAGATCTAAATAACTTACTGTGATCACCGGGATGGAAGAGGCGACTCAACGTGAAAGCATTGATCATCGGTAGCGGTATGGCCGGGCCCGCCGCCGCCATGGCGCTCCAGCGGGCCGGCGTCGACGCGACGGTCTACGAGGCCCACGCCGGGGGCGCCGAGAACGTCGGCGTCTTCCTGACGCTGGGCTCGAACGGCATCGACGCCCTCCGCGCCATAGAGGCCGACGCTGCGGTCGGCGCCGCGGGGTTCGAGACCCCGGGCATCGACATGGTCTCCACCACCGGGAAGGCACTGGGCCGGGTGCGCACCAGTCGGCCGGACGGGGACATCACCAGCCGGACACTCAAGCGCGCCGACCTGTATCGCGGGCTGCGCGACGAGGCCCTGCGCCGCGGCATCCGCATCGAGCACGGCAAGCGCCTGGTCGAGGCACAGGACACGGGCGACGGCGTCCGCGCGGTCTTCGCCGACGGCAGCGAGGAGTACGGCGATCTGCTGATCGGCTGCGACGGGCTGCACTCGACGGTCCGGGGGCTCATCGACCCCGCGGCGCCCGCCCCCGCCTACTCCGGCCTCATCGGTCTCGGCGGTTACACCCGCGGTGTGCCGGTGAACACGGAAGTGGGCAGCTACCAGATGGTGTTCGGCAAACGCGCCTTCTTCGGCTACGCACCCGCGCCCGACGGTGAGGTCTGGTGGTTCGCCAACCTGCCGCGCCAGGACGAACCGGCCCGCGGCGAGGTCGAAGCCATCGACGCCGAGCAGTGGCGACGCCGACTCGCCGCCCTGTTCGCCGATGACGCGGGCCCTGCCGCCGAGTTGATCCGCGCGAGCCAGGAGATCACCCCGGCGAGCCCGATGCACGCCATGCTGGGCGTCCCGGCCTGGCACCGCGGCCGGATGATCGTCATCGGTGACGCCGCCCACGCCCCCTCGCCGACATCCGGCCAGGGCGCCTCACTGTCCGTCGAGGACGCCGTGGAGCTCGCCAAGGCACTGCGCGATCTACCCACGATCGAGGGCGCCTTCGCCGCGTACGAGGCACTGCGCCGCCCGCGCGTCGAACGGATCGTGAAGCAGGCCGCCCGGATCAACAACAACAAGGCCGCAGGCCCGGTCGGACGGATCGTCCGCGATCTGCTGATGCCACTGCTCCTGCCCCGCCTTGCCAACGGCGAACAGTCACGGCAGACGTACGGCCACCACATCGACTGGGATGCCTCGGCAGTAGGCGAGGACGGCGGACTTGCGCGGCAGTGAGCGCACTCACGCTGGTGGGGAGGCGGCGTGCACGAACGCATAGCTGCCGGGATCCAGCGCAACGTGTCGCCATGCCCCATCGCGGCGAGGGCGTGCCCCGGGGGCCGATACAGCCGCTCCGCAGAGGGGAACCGGACGTGACCGACGAGCGGAATTTCGCCGACGCCGAGGCCCTGGCCCCGGTCATACGGGAGGCCTTCGGGACCGACCGCCGCATCGCTGCCGTCGACCGGCTGCTCAAAGGCAGCAAGAAGGGCGTCTACCGCGTCACGCTGGACGACGCCTCGAGCACCATCGTCTATGTCTGGAACACCGCTGAGGACTACTGGGACGGTCTGCTCCCGGAGGGCCACGACGACCCGTCGAACCCGTTCGCCCACGCATCCGGCATCGACTACTTCGAGGCTGCCACCCGTCGCCTTGAAGCGGTCGGGGCTCGATCGCCGCGGTTGTTGCTCGCCGACCGCAGCAAGCGTCTATATCCGGCAGACATCGCGGTGGCGGAGGACATCCGCGGCGGCACGCTGGAGGCGTTGTTGGAACGCGATCCGGACGCGGGCCGGCAGACCCTCACTCAGCTCTCGAACATGCTGAGGCGCATGCACGCCCACCACGCGCCGGCCTTCGGGCGGGTGGCATGGATCGACGGCGGGGGCGAGCCGCCGGACACGACCTGCGAGCAGGCATACCTGGAGCGCGCGCTGGTGAACATCGCCACCGCCGTGCCCCGCGACACCCGCGCGGCCGCAGGCGAGGGAAGGTTGGAGGAGAAGCTCCGCACCCTGCACGCCGCACTCGAGCCGCGCACGGAGTTCGGTGTGGTCCATGGCGAACTCTGCGCGGAACACACGCTTGTCGGACCCGACGGCGAGCCCGTGATCATCGACATCGAGGGCCTGATGTACACCGACACCGAAGTGGAGCACTGCTGGATGCGGATGCGCTTCGGCTCGTACTACGAGGCACTCCGCAACCCGGAACTCGACCCGCGACGCCTCAAGTTCTACCAGTACGTGATGCACCTGGACCTGGTCGGCGGCCCCCTTCGCATCGCCGAGGGCGACTTCCCGAACCGGGACTGGATGCTCGGCGTCGCGGACTTTCATCTGCAGAAGGCACTCGCTTACGAGGCGTGAAGCGGCCGAACTGCCCCACCACTGCTTATTGGTGGGGCAGTTCGGCGACGTAGCTCTTCGTGCCGGCGTCACATCACCCTTCGGCAGCAATCAGCGGTACATCCATGCGCGCCGCGAACTCGTCGAGGTTGACGCCGAAGGTCTGCGCGACACGGACGCTCTGCGGGGTGATGTCGAAGACCGCGAGGTCGGTGTAGACGCGGTCGACGCAGCCGAGGGGACGGCGACCTGATCCGCCACATGACACCACCTGACGACCCTCGCCGCTTCACCCGCTCCGTCCAGCAGATGGCGATGGCGCTGATCCGCCGTGACTGATCGTCGGGGTGTCCACCTGAAGGCCCATTGACGGAACTCTGCGCCTGCCGCCGAGCCGGTTGAGGGGCTTGCCGACGGCGCGGCCGTGTCCTGGTTGGGGCACGTGCCGAGCCGTCGGCCCCGACCTCACTCGGACCGCAGCCGCAGCCCCTGCATCCCGCCGTCCACGGCAAGGTCCGTGCCGGTGGTGGCGCCGGAGTGCGGGCTTGCCAAGTAGGCGACTGCGTACGCGACTTCGGTGGCGCTCACCAGGCGGCCGCTGGGCTGGCGGGCGGCCAGGGCGGCGCGTTCGGCCTCGGGGTCGTCCGCGAGTGACAGGAGGCGGTTCACCCAAGGTGTGTCCGCCGTGCCGGGGTTCACGCAGGTGACGCGGATGCCCTCGCGGAGGTGGTCGGCGGCCATGGCGCGAGTGAGTGCCAGGACGGCGCCCTTGCTCGCCGAGTAGAGGGCGCGCTGCGGCAGCCCGGCGGTCGCCGCGATCGAGCACATGTTGACGATCGCCGCGTGCCCCTCCCCTCCGGCGGCCGCCTTGCGCAAGGCCGGCAGGGCCGCCGCCGTCACGCGGGCGATGCCGACCACGTTGACATCGAGCACGCGGTGCCACTCGTCGGGGGCGTTGTCCTCGACCGTGCCCTGGGCGCCCATCCCCGCGTTGTTGACCAGGACGTTCACGCCCCCGAGCCGGTCGGTGACCGTTTCGATGGCCGTACGGACGGCGTCGTCGTCCGTCACGTCGCAGCGCACGTGCAGGAACGGCTCGTCCGACTCGGCCAGGTCGAGCACGGCCACCTCGGCGCCACGGGCGTGCAGTTCGCGGGCCGTGGCCAGGCCGATCCCGGACGCACCGCCGGTCACCACGGCGACGAGACCCGCGTACTCGGAGGTGTGTGTCGCCCTCGGCGAGGTCCCGGTCATCGGTGTCGTCTCCTCGTTCATCGGGTTCCCTCCGCGGCCATGGTCTGGCGCTGCTTTCCGAGCCCTTCGCCCTCCAGCTCCACGACGTCCCCGGCCGTCAGGTAGGGGAAGCGTCCGGACAGGGCGACTCCCTCGGGGGTGCCGGTGAGGATCAGGTCGCCGGGCTCCAGAGTCATGAACTGGCTGAGCCGGTACAGGACTTCGGGCACGGAGAAGATCAGGTCCGCGGTGCTTGAGTCCTGCCGCGGCTCGCCGCCCACGCGGCTGCGGAGCTGAACCGCCGCCGGGTCCAGTGCGTCGCCGGTGACCAACCAGGGTCCGACCGGCGTGAACGTCGGCGCGCACTTGCCCTTGGACCACTGGCCGCCCGAGGTGTGCAGCTGCAGCTCGCGCTCGGAGACATCGTTGACCAGGACGTAGCCGGCGATGTGGGCCGCGGCGTCGGCCGGTGAGTCGAGGTAGCTCGTGCGCTTGCCGATGACGACGCCGAGTTCGACCTCCCAGTCCGTCATGGTGCTGCCCCGCGGGATGGTGACCGGGTCGTCGGGGCCGACCACCGTGTTGGGGTGTTTGAGGAACACGACCGGCTCGGTGGGTGGTTCGGCGCCGGACTCGGCCGCGTGCTTGGCGTAGTTCATGCCGACGCAGACGACCGCGGTGGGTCGGGTGATCGGCGGGCCGTGGCGCAGACCGGCGGCATCCGGGAGTTCGGGCAGGGTGGTGACGTCGAGGCTGTTCAGACCGTGTTCGAGGAACTCGGGTGTCACGTCCGGGGTCACTCCGCGCAGATCGAGCACGCGGTCGCCGTCGAGGACGACGGGGATCTCCTGGCCGGGGCGGCCGAGGCGAGCGATACGCATGATGCCTTCCTGATGTCTTGCTGTCGCTTCCTGATGTCTTGCTGTCGCCTCCTGAGCACTGTCCTTGCGGGCGGGCGCTCAAGAGGGCCTGTTCTAGGGGTGGTTCAGCGAAACGTGCCGGTCGAGGCACGGAGTTCGGAGACGGTCGTCGCGGCGAGGTCGCGGCCCCGTGTCTCGGGTCCGAGGGCCACCGCCGCGCTGCCGACGACACACGCGGCGACGACGAACAGGGCGAGCCCCCAGGAGCGGTCCCCGGCCGCGGCGACCAGGGCGACGGCGATGAGCGGGGTCAGTCCGCCCGTCACCGCGCCGGCCACCTCCCGGTACAGGGAGAGCCCGCTGAAGCGGGAGCGCGCCGTGAACAGCTCGCTGAAGTAGGCGGCCTGCGGGGCGAACATGCAGCCCACCCCGATGCCCATGCTCACCACCACGGCAAGCGTGACGGGGAGCGAACTGTGCGCGTGGTCGATGATCCAGAAGTACGGGAAGACGAAGACGGCGGAGAAGAGGGTCCCTGCCAGGGCCACCGGCTTGCGGCCGACGCGGTCGGTGAGCCAGCCGAACAGCGGGAGCGACACGGCCGTCACCGCCGTGCCGACCGTGACGGCGAGCGGTCCCGTCGAGCTGGACATCTTGAGGGTGTCGGTGAGGTACGCGGCCAGGAACGTCAGGTTGAGGTAGGCGACGACGTTCTGCGCGGTCTGCAGGCCGAAGAGGACGAGCCCGGCCTTCCATTCATGGCGTACGACGTCCCGTACCGGCGAGACCTCCTGCGTCTCGGTGCGCTCCTGCGCCGCCTCGAAGGCGGGGCTCTCCGTCAACCGCAGCCGGATGACCAGGGCCAGGGCGATGACCAGCACGCTGGCCGCGAACGGGATACGCCAACCCCAGGCCAGGAACTGGTCCTCCGGAAGCTGAGTGACCAGCGCGAACGCACCCGAGGCCAGCAGGATGCCGATGTAGACGCCGATGCTGGGCGCCGTCCCGAACAGCCCGCGCTTTCGGGGCTCGGAGAACTCCGCCGCAAGGACGGCGGCCCCGCCGTACTCGGCGCCCGCGCCGAGTCCTTGGACCGCGCGCAGGACGACCAGCAGGATCGGGGCGAGCACGCCCACTTGCTCGTACGTCGGGACGAGCGCCATGCCGACGGTGGAGGCGCCCATCACGAGCAGGGTGAGGACCAGGACCCGTTTGCGGCCGAACAGGTCGCCGAGGCGGCCGAAGACGATGCCGCCGAGCGGCCGTACGAAGTAGCCGACGGCCAGCGTGCCGAACGAGGCGAACAGTGAGGCCGTGGCGTCGAACGACGGGAAAATGACCTTGTTGAATACGAGGGCCGCGGCGGTGCCGTAGAGGTAGAAGTCGTACCACTCGAGGGCCGAGCCCACGAGCGAGGCCAGCAGCACTCTGCGGCGCTGCACGGCCGCCGCGGTGGCGGGTTCGACCGTGGTCAGGGTGGACATCGTCGTCCTCCTGGTGCGGGAGCGGACAGCGGGACGGGTGGGGATGCGGGGCCAGAAGCGCAACTCAGGGACGCGGGTCAGGCGACTCGGCGGTCGTCGATCGCGTCGCGGTCCCAGGCGATGCCGAGGCCCGGCTCGGACGGGGCGTGTGCGAGGCCGTCGGCGATCCGCAACTGATGTGTCGTCACCGCCCGGAGCTGCGGGATGTACTCGACGTAGCGGGCGTTGGGCACGGCGGCGGTGAGGCTGACGTGGATCTCCATCAGGAAGTGCGGACACACCTCGACGTTGAACGCCTCGGCGAGGTGGGCCACCTTCAGCCACGGCGTGATGCCACCGATCCGGGACACGTCGGGCTGCACGATGCCCGCTGCGCCGCGCTGCAGGTACTCGCGGAAGTGGCCCAGTGAGTACATGGACTCGCCGACCGCCACGGGGATCGTCGTCGAGGCGGCCAGTCGTTCGTGCCCGGCCACGTCCTCGGCGGGAAGCGGTTCCTCCAACCAGCCGACGTCGTACGGCTCCAGGAGGGCGGCGCGGCGCACGGCCTCGGCGGCGGTGAAGGCCTGGTTCGCGTCGACCATGATGTCGAGGCCGGGGCCCGCGGCCTCGCGGACCGCCCGGATGCGCGCCGCGTCCTCGCCGGGGTTCGGCTTGCCGATCTTCACCTTGACTCCGGAGAAGCCCTGGTCACGCGCCGCGAGGGCGCCCGCGACCAACTCGTCCTCGTCGAGCTGCAGCCAGCCGTGCTCGGTGTCGTACACCGGAACCGCCGACCGGTGTCCCCCGGCGACGCGCCACAGCGGCTCGCCCGCCCGCAGGCAGCGCAGGTCCCACAGCGCCAGGTCCACCGCGGCCAGGCCGAGGGCGGTGATCGCGCCGACCATCGTGGCCCGCGTGCTGTCGTACATGGTGCGCCAGGCACCCTCGACCTCACGGGAGTCGTGCCCGATGAGCGAGGGCAACAGGTGGTCGCGGAGCATGGCGAGGACGGCCCGGCCGCCGGTGCCGATCGTGTACGAGTAGCCGGTCCCGGTCAGCCCGTCGTCCGTGGCGACCTCGACGAACAAGGTCTCCTGCTTGAGGAAGGCCTGCGTCGCATCCGTACGCACGGTCTCCACCTCGATGTCGACGAGGTAGGCCTCCGCCTTGATCACGTGTGCCACTACTGCTCCTGACGCTTGAAGGTGTCATGTGGTGTCGCGGCCGCGAAGGGCGTGGTGTCGAGCGCGGCGACGAGCGCGAGGACCGCCGTACACATCGGCACGGCGAGCGAGTGTGCCCGGGCCCGGCGGATCACCGCCCCGAGCAGCCCGTCGTACTCGAGACGACGGCCGGCGACACGGTCGGCGAGCATCGACGAACCGGCCCCGGCCGGACGGGCGTTGATCCATGCGAGTACGTCGTCGACGGCTTCGGCCGGCAGCCGGGCGCCCTCGGCCCGGCCCACTGCGGCCACTTCGGTGAGCATGGCGGCCGACAGGTCCCGGACGGACGGGTCACCGAAAACCTCGACCCGACGGCAGGTGAGTGCCGTGACGGGGTTGGCGACGGCGTTGACCATGAGCTTCTCCCAGGCCGCCGTGGTGAAGTCGGCGCTGGTGTGCACGCCGAGTCCGGTCCGGTCGAGGAGTGCGCGGGCACGGCGTCCCGGTGCGTCGTCACCGACGACCAGACCCGGGCCGTCCTGCCGGATGTCCACCAGGTCCCGGTCACGCCGCTCGGCATTGAAGTGCACCAGAACCGGGGCCACTTGACCCGCCGCAGCGTGCGGAGCCACCCGCTCACGGTGCTCGATCCCGTTCTGCGCGACGATCACCACGGTGTCCCGGTCGACCAGCCGCTCCAACCAGGCCCGGGCCGCCTCCCCTTGGTGCAGCTTGGTCGCCACCACCACCTGGGCGAAGGGACGTACCTCGGCCGGGTCGCCGTACCACTCCACGCCGACGGTCCGGGTCTCGCGCCCGTCGCTCCACGTCACCGAGGACACCGGCGGGCTTCCGGGTCTGCCGCATAGGGTCACCGGGTGCCCCTGCCCGGCGAGTCGGGCCGCGAGCGCGAGGCCTACGGAGCCGGGGCCGACCACCGCGACGGGGTCGAGCCGGGGCGTACTTCCCCTCACCGCTCACCTCGCGTTCCTATAGGAAATGCATGCGCGGCACAGAATGCTATAGGAACGGGTGCGTGGCAATGGGTTGCGCGCAGGGCATTCCGGCCGACCCCTCAGGCGACCCGAAGCCCGAGGCCCCACCCCAGTCGAGTCCCGGATTCTCTATGATTCCTGGCATGGTGGATGAGAACCGACAGGATGTGCTGGCCGATCGCGTGTACGAGGCCGTCAAGGCCATGGTCATGGACCATGAGATCGAGCCCGGCACACGTATGAGCATCGACGGCCTGGCCCGTCGGCTCGACGTGTCGGCCACCCCCGTCCGCGAGGCCCTGGTCCGACTCGAGTCGGACGGACTGGTCGTCAAGCGTCCGAACGCCGGCTATCGCGCCACCGACCTGCTCGATCCGGAAGCCCTCACGGACCTGTTCGAGATGCGGCTGCTGCTGGAGCCCCGCGCCGCGTCCCTCGCCGCCGAGAACGCGGACGATGAGGATCTGCGGCAGTTGCGGTCCATCGTCGAGGAGATGCGCCGACACCCGGAGACCGGCGCCAAGTACTCCGCCTACCGGCAATTCGCCCTGCTCGACCAGGACTTCCACGACGCACTGGCCTACGCGGCGGGCCGCCCGCTGCTGGCCGAGGCGGTGACCCGCCTCCACGCGCACCTGCACATGTTCCGCCTCAACAGCGCACCGGGAGCGGCCGAGCCGACGATCGACGAGCACGAGCGGATCGTGGACGCCGTGGCCCATCGCAACCCGGAGAAGGCCGCCGAGGCGATGGCCGCCCACCTGCGCTCGAGCCGGGTCCGACACCGCCCGCACGCCCCCTCGCCGCGCCCGGCCCGGCGCCACGGATCCGCCCGCGCCTGAACCGACCAGGGGCCAGAGCCAGACGTGACCCGCCACACCCCGAACGCGCCTGTCACCACTGGAACTTCAGCCCGGAAGGGTTGACTGCCCCGGAAGTCTGGCCCAGCATGGCCGGGCCAGATCGTATTGGATTTCTGGCCAAGACGCGGAAGACGAACAGGATCGGCGTCGATTGCGTCGGAGTGGCATGCCCAGTGAGCGGCATGTCCAGTGAGTCGACGCTCCTCGAGATCGCTACCGATCCCCATTCACCGGCGGGCCGCCGAAAGGGGTACTTCACCGCATGGAACGCGTAGCACAGGTGATCCGGGTGCGTCCGGAGCGGATCGACGAGTACCGCGCACTGCACCGCGACGTACCCGAGGCGGTCCTTGACACCATGCGCCGCTGCCACATCGCGAACTACTCCATCCACCTGCTCGGTGACCGGCTGTTCAGCTACTTCGAGTACCACGGTGACGACCTGCGGGCGGACGTCGCGCGGATGGCCGCCGACGAGGCGACGCAGGAGTGGTGGAAGCTGACCGACCCCTGCCAGGAGCCGGTCGAGGAGGCCGGCCCCGACGGCTGGTGGACGCCGATGGAACAGGTCTTCCTCATGAAGTGAGGGCCGGGCCGACAGCCGCTGCCCCGCCCCACCCTCTCTCACCTCCGTGCCCAACGAGAGGCCACACCATGACGCAGACACCCACGTCCCGCCACGCGGACAGCGAGCCAGGGCGAGAGCCAGAGCCAGGGCCGCCAGAGCCACGCGAGCACACCGACAGCCCGGGCCCCCTGCCCCGCCGCGTGTACGCGGTCGCCGTCCTCGGCGGCCTGTCGGGCATCCTGTACGGCTACGACTCCGGGGCGATCTCCGGGGCGCTGGCCCCACTCACCGAGGAGTTCGGGCTCAGCACCACCGGCCAGGGCCTGGTGACCAGCCTGCTGCTGCTCGGGGCGCTGCCCGCGATCGCCGCCGGAGCCTTCGCCGCGCGTCGCTGGGACCGGCGCCACCTGCTGATCCTCGCCGGGGCGATCTTCGTCCTCGGCTCGATCGGCTGCGCGGTCTCACCGAACGCCCCCGTACTCATGGCGTCCCGCTTCATCCTCGGCTTCGCCGTGGGCCTGGCCAACATGTTCGGCCTCATCTACCTCAGCGAACTCGCGCCCAAGCATCTGCGCGGCCGCATCACCGCGCTGTACCAACTCGCCGTCAACGTAGGCATCTTGCTCGCTTTCACCGTCGGCGACGTACTGTCGGCGTCGGGTGCCTGGGAGTGGATGCTCGGACTCGGGGCGATACCGGCGGTGGTCTTCTTCATCGGCATGATCACCAGCCCGGCGGGCCCGCGCTGGCTGATGATGCGCGGCCGCGAGGCCGACGCCGAGGCGGTCCTCACGACACTGCGCACCACCCCGGCGGACGCGGCCGCCGAGGTCGCCGAGATCCGCGGCAGCCTGGCCCAACAGCACACCGGGCTGCGGGAGTTGTTCACCGGCCACTATCGCGCACCCCTGCGCATCACGCTGATCCTGACCTTCTTCCAGGTCTTCACCGGCATCAACGCGGTCGTCTACTACGCACCGATCATCTTCGAGCACCTCACCGCCGACTCCGGCAGCGCGGGGACCATCGCCAACTACTGCGTGGGCGCGGCCCTCGTGGTGTCCACCGCGGTGTCCCTGCCGTTCATCGAGCGGCTCGGCCGGGTCCGCCTGCTGACACTCTCCCTGGTGGCCCAGGTGCCGCCCATGATCGTGCTCGCGTTGTTCCCCGACGTCACCGTCGTCGCCGTGACATGTGTCTTCGTGTACACCTTCGCCTTCGGCATCGGCCTCGGTCCTGTCTTCTGGCTGTACTGCCCCGAGGTACTTCCGCTGCGCGCCCGCGCCGTCGGCATGGCCGTGATCACCTTCACGCAGTACCTGATGAACTTCCTGTTCTCGCTGGTCTTCCCTGATGTGCTGCACGCGATCGGCGCCGCGGTGTTCGGTGTGTTCGCGCTGCTGTCCGCGGTGGCCGCCTGGTACGTGGCACGGAAGGTGCCGGAGACCGCCGGCAAGTCACTGGAGGAGATCGAGGCACTCTGGCTGCGTCAGCCGGTGCGCTCCCCTACCGGAGCGGCGACATGACCCCGCACGGCGACGGCGGAGCCACGGACACGCCCCGCCCGCTCCCCCGTGTCCCGCTGGGTCGCTCCGCCGCGTGGACCACCCCGCTCGCCTTCGGCGGCGCGGGCGTCGGCAACCTGTTCCGCGCGATCGACGACGAGGAGGCCGCGCGCGTCCTGGAGTGCGCCTGGGACGAGGGGTTCCGCACCTACGACACGGCCCCGCACTACGGCCTCGGCCTGTCCGAACGCCGACTGGGCGACGCGCTGCGCGCCCGCCCCCGCGACACGTACACGCTGTCCACCAAGGTCGGCCGGGTACTCGAACCGCTCCCCGCCCCGCACGGCGACGACCTCGCCCATGGCTTCGCCGTGCCCGCGACCCACCGCCGCAGGCAGGACTTCACCGCCGACGGCGTACGCCGCAGCCTGGAGGACAGCCTCGGCCGACTCGGCCTGGACCGGGTCGACATCGTGTACCTGCACGACCCGGACGACCATGAGCGACAGGCCCTGGACGAGGCCTACCCGGCACTGGAACAGCTGCGCGCCGAAGGTGTCATCAGGGCCATCGGCGTCGGCATGAACCAGTCCGCCATGCCTACCCGCTTCGTCCGCGACACCGACATCGACGTGGTCCTCCTCGCCGGCCGCTACACGCTGCTCGACCAGAGCGCTCGGGACGACCTGCTGCCGCAGGCACTGCGCCGACATGTCTCCGTCGTCGCCGGTGGCGTCTTCAACTCCGGCCTCCTCGCGGCCCCTTGCCCGGACTCCACGTACGACTACGCGACGGCCCCCACCCACCTCCTCGACCAGGCCCTTCACCTCCAGGAGGTGTGCAGGAGCCACGGCGTCCCACTGCGCGCCGCCGCCGCCCGCTTCCCCCTCGGCCACCCTGCTGTCGCGGGCGTCCTCCTCGGACTGAGCAGCACCGAGCAGGTCCACGACGCGGCGGCCCAGTTCCGCCGCCCCGTCCCCGACGCCATGTGGCGGGACCTGAAGGCGGCCGCCCGGCGAACGCCCCGCTTCCGCGCACTCAGGCCACGAGGTCCCTCAGCACCCTCGACTCCCCCGGCTTCAGGGTGACGGTCGTGCTCCGGCCGCCCGCGGTGACCGTGGTCTTGCGGCCTCCCACGCTGTGCAGCGTCGCCCGGCGTACGCGGCCGTGCTCCCAGGTCACGTCGACCGTGAATCCGCCGCGCGCGCCCGCTCCGCGCAGCGATCCGGACGCGGCCCAGGCGTCCGGCAGGGCCGGGAGCAGTTCGATGTGGCCGGGCCGGGAGTAGACGATCGTTTCCAGCATGGCCGTGGGCGTACCGAGGTTGGCGTCGATCTGGAAGATGGCGCGGGTGTCGGAGACCCGGTACATGTCGAAGAAGTTCATGGCCGTGCCGGTGTCACCGCCCGCCCACGGTTTCAGGTTCGTCAGGAGCAGTTGGTAGGCCTTCTCGGCGTCCTTGAGCCGCGCCCAGCACGCCGCCCGCCAGGCGCAGGCCCACCCGTAGCTCTCCATGCCGCGGGCGGTGAGAAGTGCTGTCGCGCCCTTCAGGAGCTCGGGGTCACCCGCGTCGGGACGGATGCGGTCACCGGGGAACAGGTTGATGAGCGGGGAGAGGTGGCGGTGGGTCGTCTCGCCGAGGTTGTCCTCGCTCATCCACTCCTCCAGCCAGCCGGATGTCGGGCTGACCTTCGGCAGGTAGAGGCGCTCGCGCAGGCCTGTGATGGTGGCGGCGTGGTCGGTGTCGCGGCCGAGGGCGCGGCACGCCTCCGCGTAGTGGCCGAAGAGGGACCACAGGAGTTCCTGGGTGTAGGTGATGCCACGGGCGTCCTGCGGGCCCTGCTCGGGCGACCAGTCGTGGTCGTCGATCAGGACCTCGCGGCCGTCGACCGTCGTGGTGATCAGGCGCGCCTCCCAGAACGCGCAGGCGCCCTTCAACAGCGGCATGATCCGATCGAGGTACTTCGTGTCCTGCGTGAACTCGTAGTGTTCGTAGAGGGATTCGCACAGCCAGGCGTTGCCCGCCGGGTGCCACCACCACCCCAGGCCGCCGTACGGGTTCGTAGAAAAGGCGACGGTCCAGCCGGCGACCTTGTCCGACGTGTTGCGGTAGCGGTTGCGGGAGTCCTGGAACTGTTCCTGGGTGACCTTGTTCCAGGCGGGCAGCTGCGCGAGGCAGTAGTCGGCGAACGCGGGGAAGGTCTCGCCCAGACCGGCCCGGTCGGCCAGCCAGTAGTTCATCTGGAGGTTGATGTCGGTGTGGTAATCGCCCATCCAGTCGGGGGTGTTGCCCTCCAGCCACAGCCCTTGCAGACCCATGGGAAGTCCGTCGCGCGAGCCGCAGATGGTGAGGTAGCGGCCGAACTGAAGGTAGCTGGCCTCGAGTTCGGGGTCGGGGGCGGATCCGTCCGCGGCGCGCGCCTTCAGGCGCGACCAGGTGTCGAGCCTGCGCTGCCGCCCGGTGGAGGGGCCGAGGTCTAGGTTCAGCCGGTCGTAGCGGGGCCGGTAGTCCGCGACGTGCGTGTCACGTAGCAGCACGCCCGAACTCGCCGCCGCGGCAAGGGCCTTGGACTCGGCGAGGCGCAGCGGGTCGAGGTTCGGGTCGCGGTAGCCGGCGGCATGGTCGGGGGCGTAGTCGGTGCCGCCGCTGATCACGATCACGACCTCGGTGCAGTCGGTGAACGTGACGCGCGCACCCTTCGCCGCGATGGCGCCGTCGCCGGTGGCGGTGACCGCGGCCGCGTAGCGCAGGCCGTTGGCGAAGGAGTCGGAGAAGGAGGCGAGGTGGCGGGCGGCGTCCGCGGTGGTCGTCTCGCCGTGCGTACCGGAGAGGGCGAGGCTGCCGGTGAGGGTGCCGCCGCCGCTCTGGCTGAGTCTGATGACGAGGGCGTCGTCGGGGGCGCTGATGAACATCTCCCGCTGGTAGCGCACCTTGCCCTTCGTGTACGAGGTGGTCACCACGCCGTTGCTGAGGTCGAGGGTGCGCCGGTAGCCGCTCACGTCGGCGCGGCCGTGTCCCGGCACGGTCAGGACGGGTCGGGCGAGGAGAGTGAGGCTGCCGAAGTCGTCGCGCCCGTACGGGAATTGGCCGTCGCTGTCGAGGGTCGCGTTGGCTCCGCCGGTCCACATCGAGGCGTCGGTGACGTGGAACAGTTCGCTGTCGGGGTCGCCGCCGACGAGGGCGCCGAGGCGGCCGTTGCCCAGCGGCAGGCCCTGCTCGATGAGGAGGTCGCCGTCGGCGGGTTCGGGGTACCAGAGTGTGGTCGCCTCGTCGGCGGGGACGAGCGGGGAGATGGTGGGGCGGTTCGGCGCGGCGTGGGCGGTGAAGGCGGGCAGGGTGCTCAGCGCGAAGGCGGCGCCGAGCCCGGCCCCGAGCCCGAGGAACGTGCGGCGGGACGGTCCGTTGCTCATGTGCGGGTCATTCCATGGGCCGTTGCTCATGTGCGGGTCCTTCCATGGGCCGGCGAAGCCCCCATTGCGGGACGGGGCTTCGCCGGGAGCGTCTGAGGGGCGGGGCCTACGACAGCTTGATCAGCCGCGAGCCGTGGGCCGGCACGGAGGAGGCGGTCCAACTCCCCTTGAAGGAACCGAGGTTCTCGCGCGCGACGACGTCACGCAGTCGCTGCGGACCGTGCATGCCCAGGTCCTTGAAGTTCACGCGGATATCGGTCGCCGAGGAGCCCATGTTGTAGACCGCGAGGTACGTGTCGTGACCCACGCGCTTCGTCCACACCTGCGTGTCACCGGAGCGGAGCTGCTTCGGCAGGACGGCGGCCTGGTCGACGGCGATGACCTCGGGGTTGGTCAGGATGGCCTTGGCCTTGTCGTCGAGGAAGTAGATGTCACCACCGACGTACAGCGGGGACGAGGCCATCGACCAGAACGTCATGACGCTCTGCCGCTCGGTGTCGCTGATGCCGTCCTGCAGCCCGCTGCCGGAGTTGTTGTTGATCGGCATGGAGTCGAGGTCGCCGAAGTAGGTGGGGGCGGACAGCTTGGGCAGCCACTTGGGCAGGTCGGTCCAGCGGTCGTCCACGGAGCTGGTCCAGGTGCTGGTGGTGTCGCAGTAGCACTCGATGTCGGTGTCGACGCGGACGCCGTTCGCGTGGGGCCGCAGGCCGTCGCCGGCCTCCAGGTCGACCGGCCAGGCGCTGGCGCTCAGCCACATCTTGCGGCCGCTGTGGTCGATGGCGGTGGACCAGGCCTTGATGTCCTCGACGTTGTCCTTCGTCACGCCGTCGATCTTGATGAAGTCGACGTTCCAGGAGGCGTAGCGGGCGACGATGGAGTCGATGTAGTCCTGGGCGCAGGGGTTGCTGTAGTCGATCTTCCAGGCGCCCTCCCACTTGTTGGTCGGCGTCAGCGGCTGCACGGCGATGTCCTGGGCATGACAGTCCGTACCGAGGATCGGCGCGTTCTTGTCGTACACCTCCTTCTCCAGACCGGCGGCACCGTACAGGCCCAGCTTGAGGCCCTTGCCGTGCACGTAGTCGGAGAGCGACGGCATACCGCTGGGGAAGCGGTCCTTGTCGGCGTTCGGGATGCCGTTGGCGTCGGTGTGGAAGTTCCAGTCGTAGTCGAAGTTCCAGCCGGCGTCGATGTTCAGGTTCTTGTAGCCGGCCGGGGCCAGCTTGCTGCTGAGCGCGTCGGCGGCGTTCTTGATGTTGCCCTCGTTCAGCCAGCGCGTGCCGTAGTCGCTGTGCGAGGAGGACTCGACGCTCCAGCTGCTCCAGCCCATGAACGGCTTGACGTACGGGGTCTTGGCCTGGGCGGTGCCGGTGGACAGGGTGAGGGCGAGGGGCAGCGTGCAGGCAGCGACGAGAGCCGCGCGTCGGATCGATCTGGTCACGGGAAGTACCTCCGGGAAGAAGGGAGTTCAGGACTTGAGACCGGACATCGCGATGGACACGGTGGAACCCGCAGTCATGACAGAGCCCTTACGGGGACGGTGACGTGCGGGGGGGGGCAAGGCGCTCACGCAGGCTCACCCGGTGAAGAGTGACTGGATGCCGACGGCGGCCGCCCCGCGCGCCCATTCCTCCCAGGGCAGCGGGCGCACCACGAGCGGGCAGCGGGCGGCGGCCCCGAAGGCCTGGGTGGTGAAGGCCGCCCGGATCTGCTCCTCGAAGAGGTCGTACGCCGCCACCCCCTCACCGGAGACGACGACCCGCTCGGGCCCGACCAGGTTGACCATGGCGGCGAGGCCGAGCCCGATGGCCTTGCCCGCCTCGTCGAAAACGGCGCGTACGGCCGCGTCGCCGCCATGGGCCCGGTCGATCGCTCCGGCCATGTCGAGGTCCTGATCGTCCGCCACACGTCGGGCGCGAGCGACGATGGCCGCCTCGGAGGCAATGGCTTCGACGCAGCCGCGGGCACCGCAGTGGCAGTTCGGGCCGTCCCCTGAGGCGACCGGGATGTGGCCGATCTCGCCGGCCACTCCGTAGCCGCCGGCCACCAAGCGGCCACCCACGACGAGAGCACAGCCGATACCAACGCCGACCGTGGCGAGCGCGAACGAGTCGACGCCGACACCTTCACCGAACCACTGCTCGGCGACGGTCAAGGCCTTCACGTCGTTCTCGACGGTTACCGCCAACCCTGTTGCCACGCCCACCAGTTGGGCCAGCGGTATGTCACGCCAGCCGAGGAACGGCGAGTAGCGCACGGCGCCGCCCGGCCGGTCCACGTCGCCCGAGACGGACACTCCGATGTGGTGGGTCCGCTCGGCGTGGGCCGGGGTCAGCTCCGCGACGAGCGCGGCAATGTCCCGGACGACCTGCTCGACTGACCGGTCGGTCACCGCGACCCGGCGTGCGCCGCCGACGACCTGCGCCCTCAAGTCGGTTACCACACCGATGAGTTCGTCCGCGGTGATCTTGACGCCCACGAAGAACTCCCGGTCGGCGCGGACGGCGAGGGGGTGCGCGGGACGTCCCGCGCCCTCGGCGGTCCGGGGCCCCAGCGTGAGTTCCTCCAGGTAACCGGCTTCGATCATCGGCTTGACCGCCTTGGTGACGGCGGCGGAGGAGAGACCGGTGATTCGGGCGATCTCCGGGCGGACGACCGGACCACGCGTGAGCACCGTCGTGAACACCGCGTTGGCCGCCGGAGACGCGAGCAGCTTCGCTCGGTTCAGCAACATGCAGGCAACGTAGGGGCAATAATTTCCTTCGTCAATATTTAAATTCAAAGACTCTGAAACTGGGATGCCCCGACGAACCGCGCACGCCCCCGCGCCCCCACGGCCTCCCCTATCAGCTCACACCGCACAGTCCAGCCGTTCGCGCTGATCACCCGTCAACTCCAGCGCCACGCCCGCGAACGCCTCGTCCAACTGCTCGACCGAGCTGACGCCGACGATCGGTGTGGCAGCCGGATTTCCTCCGGTCAGCCACGCCAACACCACCCGGTTACGATTCGTGCCGGTCTCTGCGGCGATCTCATCGAGCGCCGCGAGGCGGCGGACCGTGCCGGGGTGGTCGTACTCCTGTGGCAGTGGCTTGTCCGCGCGGGTGTAGCCGCCGCTCAACAGCGGTGTGTACGCCCATAGCTCCATGTCCGGGTGGTGCTCCAGGTAGTGGAGCACCTCGTCGCCGACCGCACCGAAGCGGTGCGACACGCTGGGCCGGGTCGCGGGGCGCGGCTGGAGGTACGTGTGCTGTTGCTGCACCGCGGTGAAGCCGGCACCACCGTGGTCCCGCGCGATCCGCCGTGCCCGATCGACCTGCCACACAGGGTAGTTGGAGCAGCCGAGACGCCCGACCGTGCCCGCGGACACGAGGTCGTCGAAGGCGGCGACCGTCTCCTCCAGCGGTGTGCCCGGATCGGGCATGTGGGCCCAGTACAGCTCGACATGGTCCGTGCCCAGGCGTCGGAGACTGTCCTCGATCCCGCTCTTGACGGCTCCGGCCGACAGGCCCTCGGCGGTCTCCGGGAATCGTCCGGCCTCGGTCGGCTCGCAACCCACCTTGGTGCTGATCCTGACCCGGTCACGGACGCCCGGGCGACGTGCCAGCCAGCGCCCGATCAACTCCTCGCTCTTCCCGCCGAAGCCGGTCGGATCGGCCCAGAACGCATAGCAGTTGGCGGTGTCGATCCAGACACCTCCGGCTTCCACGAAGCGGTCCAGTATCTCGAACGACCGGCGCTCGTCCTGAGCCGTGCCGAACAGCATGGCCCCAAGGGCCAGATTCTCCGTCATGTCCCTCACGCTAGGCGCGTTCGGTTCGGCGGTACGCTCCAATGTTGTGGCTGATTCCCAGACCAATTTCGCGTGGGCGACGCTGCTGGATGTCGGTTCTCCGGAGGGCGGGCGGCGCCGTCTGCACGACCGTCTGGCTCACGCGCTGCGCACCGCGATCCGGGACGGCCGGCTGGCGGAAGGTGCCGCCGTCCCACCGAGCCGAGCACTCGCCGAGGAACTCGGCTTCTCCCGTTGGGTGGTGACGGAGGCTTACGGACAGCTCATCGCGGAGGGGTACCTCTCCGCCCGGGTAGGTTCCGCTACACGTGTCTCGTGGTCGCCGGAGGCGTCGGGATCGACACCTCCGCTGCCCCGCGGCCGACGCTCGCCGGCACAACCACCCATCCGGTACGACCTCGCGCCCGGCCTGCCCGACCTGCGGGCGTTTCCCCGCCGCCGCTGGGCGGACGCCGTCCGGGCGGTCATCGGCTCGGCCGTCCACTACGACCTCGGCCTGCCCGACGCCGCCGGACACACCGTGCTGCGCACCACCGTCGCGCAGTACCTGCGACGCTCGCGCGGCGCGGACGCGCACGCCGAGTCCGTGACGGTGTGCGCGGGCGTCACCGACGGTCTGCTGCGTACGTGCCGGGCGTTGCGCGCCGAGGGGATCGCCGACGTGGCCGTTGAACACCCGGGGTGGGGGCGGCTGCAGGACGCCGCGACCAGCGCAGGCCTCCGCGTGCACCCGGTGCCCGTGGACCACGACGGCCTCGACGTCGACGACTTCGCGCGCACGCCGGCCCGGGCCGTCATCGTCGGCGCGGCACACCAATTTCCCACCGGCACGGTGCTGTCCCCGGAGCGCCGGGCGAGTCTGGTGCGCTGGGCCCGCGAGGTCGACGGCTTCGTCATCGAGGACGACTACGACGCCGAGTTCCGCTACGACCGCCATCCGGTCGCCGTCATGCAGGGCATGGCCCCGGGCCGGGTCTTCCTCCTCGGCTCGGTCAGCAAAACACTGTCACCGGCCCTCGGCCTGGGCTGGCTGGTCTCCCCCGCCTCGATGACCCCGGTGCTCCGGGCGGCGAACCCCGTCGCCGCCGCGCCACCGGTGCTGGACCAACTCGCGCTCGCCACCTTCATCGACCGCGGGTGGTACGACGCCCATCTGCGCGCGGCACGGCGGCGGTTCCGCACCCGCCGCGACCTGCTGGTCCGCACCCTCGGCGCCCAGATGCCGGAAGGCCGGGTCTCCGGCACCGCCGCCGGGCTGCACATCCTGCTCCACCTGCCGGACGGCGCCGATCCGCGCGGGACGGTCCGGGCCGCGGCCGCCGCGGGGCTGCGCCTGGCGGACCTCGACGACTACCGCGCGGCTCGGCCGACACACCCCGCGCTCGTCCTCGGCTACGGCAACATCAGCGACACCGAGATCCCTCCGGCCATCACGCTCCTGCGCGACGCGTTGCGTTCACCCGCGGCCTCGCCACCGACACGTACAGCAGCACCGCTGCGTCACGCATGACGTCGCTGACGCCGCGGTTTCGCGCACTACGCTCCTGGGATGCAGATCCCCAACACGCGCCTGGAGCGCGCCAGTCGACGACGCGCGACCGCGGACACCATCCTGGACCGGCTCGGCCTGTTCGAGCGGTGGCGGCCGCTGGGGTCGCCCGTACTCGTCGGATCCGTCGCTCTCGACCTCGTGGTGGAGCCCGACATCGACATGGAGATCTACTCCCCCGCCCCGTCGGTCGCCGACGGGTTCGCCGCGCTCGTGCCCTGCGCAGAGTTGCCGGGCGTGCGTAATCTGCGCTTCGCCAACGCCCTCGACCTGCCGGATCAGGGGCTGTACTGGCGGCTGGACTACGAGTTCACGCCCACCGAGGTCTGGAAGATCGACATGTGGTGGCTGCCCGACGACCACCCCGGCCCACGCGCGGCTGACCTTGTCACCCCGGTACGCACCGCGTTGGACACCTCGACGCGCGACATCATCCTGGCCATCAAGGAAGAAGCAGCGGCACGGGGCGAGTCGACACAGGGTGTGTGGGTCTACCAGGCGGCCCTTGACCACGGAATCCGCACCTACGACGAGTTCCGTGCCTGGCAGGCCTCGACCCCGACGGACGGGCTGACGTCGTGGCGGCCGCGTCGAGACTGAGGTGCGCTGACCGGGAGCGGTTTCGGCGGGCTACCCCTACGCCCACACCACCTGGAAGTGGGCCCGCCCCCACTCACCCGGGTGCGCTCACGCCGGCCGTGGGGCGTTCGCCGTCCGTCGCGGTCGAGGACTCGGAGGATGGTGACTCGGAGGACGGTGACTCGGAGGATGGGGCCGACGTGGGCGGGGACGCGGCGGACGGGGACGAGGTCGACGGCGTAGCCGGGTTGGGGACCTCCGTTCTGGACGGATCCGACGGCGAAGGGCTGGGCGTCGGGCGCTGGTCGGGGGCGGTCGGGGACGATGGCGCGGCGGGCGGCACGGGGGTGCGGTGCGGGTCCGCGTCCGGGGCCAGGGCGACGTAGCCGACGGCGATGGCTGCGGCAGTGGCGAGCCCGGCGACCGGGAGGACGAAGCGCCGGGCGGTGTCGCGGAGTCGAGGCAGTCGGCGCAGATGCGGTCCGGGCGGCCGGGCCGGGCGCAGTGCCCGTACGGTGACGCTGTCGGCGCGCACGGCGAGCGTCTCGCGCAACCGTTGCTCCACCGGGCGTTCGGCCCGGTCGGCCGGACGGGCACGTGGTGTGCGGGGAGTCATATCCGGCCCTCCAGGATCTTTTCCAGTGCGTCCAGTGCTCGGCTGGCGTTCGACTTCACTGCGCCTTTGCTGATGCCGAGGGTGGTGGCTATCTCGGCCTCGCTGAGGTCGGCCCAGTAGCGCAGCACGAGGACTTCACGGCGGCGCGGTGTGAGCCGGGACAGGGCGGCGAGTACTTCGCGGTGTGCCTCGTCGAGGACGACGGAGTCCTCCGCGGACGGGGCTTCGCCGGCCGGTGGCGGGGTCCACGCCCGGGCCGTGCGGCGACGGCGCAGCACCGAACGTGCGGTGTTGACGACCGCGGTGCGCAGGTAACCAAGAGCGTTGTCCACCTGCGTGATGTGTTCGCCGTGGCGGCGGTAGAGGGCGGTGAACGCGTCCTGCACGACATCCTCGGCGGTGGCCAGGTCGTCCACGAGCAGCACCGCGAGCCGCACCATGCGCAGCCGGTGCGCGTGGTAGAGCTCGCCGATCGTGGGCGGCCGGTCGAGGGGCGGAGGTGTGACGCCGTGCGGGTGCGCGTACGGGGGTGAGGGCCGGCCCGGCGCATCGGTGGCCGGGCCGGGTGCCGCGTCGATACCGGGTGCGCCTTCGAGAGCGGACCGGTCACGTCGCAGCAGCCCACGCAGCACGTCCCGCCACCCTGGGCGGACCCGGCCGTACGGGAGGGTGAACGGCCGTGGTGGCGGGGCGAGTTCGTGGGCTACGGGGGTGTGCACAGGGTTCCTCGGGTGTGCTGTGTCAGCGGTGCGAGCGGCGGCGTACGGCGAAGAGGGTCCCCGCGCCACCGGCGACGAGTGCGACGGCCCCGGCGCCCAGGACGGTGTTGGTCGTGTTCGAGGACCCAGTATGTGCGAGCTCGTCCTCGGCGGGGGCGGGTGTGCCGGGCTCGGTGGCGGCGGGCGCGGGCGTGCCCGGCTCGGTGGGGGCGGCGCTCGGCGCCGCTGAGGGGGCCTCGTCTCCCTTGCCGCCGGGGGCGGCACTCGGCGCCGCCGAGGAGGCCTCGTGTCCCTTGCCGCCGGGGGCGGCGGGCTCGGCCGAAGGCGGGGCGCTCGATGCCTGCGTCGGGACGCTGCCGGCGGACTCCGGGGGCACCGGGCTCGGCGTCGCGGTGCTGGCGGCCGAGGGGCCGGCCGACGACTGCATCGGCGTGGCCTGGGCGGCGGGAATCGCGGCCAGAGCGGCCAACAGGCCGGTGGCCACGACGGCACTGCGCACAGGAACAAAGTGGTTCACGGTCGTACTCCACGGTCGGGGTGAAGGATGCCGGACGGCTCCCTTCACCCCCACACGACGCGCGAACCCTCGGCAGGTTGCCGCCCTCACCCAAAAAGATTCCAGACCTGCGCCAGACAGTACTGATCCACGCCTTCCAGGTCGGCCTCATGACCGTCCGCGGCGTACTCCAGGGCGCCGCCCTGCCCCTTGAACGGGGAGTAGAACGGTCCGGCCTCCGGGTTCAACGCCCACGACATCCGCACCCGGTATCGCCCGGTGGCGGCCAGCTCGATTTCGGTGGGGAGCGACTCGCCCAGCGTGTAGACGCACAATTCCCCTGCGAGAAAGAACCCTTCGGTCTCCTACCTGTGAGACCACACACCCTTGCCGTCCGGCTCTCGCTCCCACAGTTCCACGCGCACCCGGGCGTCGATCACGTTCGAGGGACAGTGCGCGTGGACCATCCCTTCGGCAGGACGCAACCAACTCCCTGCCGTCGCATCCGGGTAGTGGACGTCGCCCTCTCGCGATCGTTCGACCAGGCCGAGCGTGCCGTTCTCAACGAGAACCTCGACGGTCCCAGCGGCAAGCAACCGCCCCATACGAGTCCTCCCTGCCAGGTGCACGCTCCTGCGGCACCGGTCCGGGCCTCATGGGCGGCCTCGCAGCTCACACCTTGACGCGATGCAGCTCGATGTCCCGGTTGACGAAGAGGTGGACGAACCCGCAGTGCCAGCAGATCAGCCCGGTCGCGGTCTCGTCCGCCCACGCCAGTCCGAGGAACTCGCCACCGGTGCTGTTGAGTTTCACACCCCGTTCGCGAAAGAGATCACCGTCGCAGACCTGGCAGGTGATCCACTTTTCCCCCAACCACGCCCGAACTGCCTTCGCCATGACCTCTCCCCGTCGCTCCACTACACACGCCCCGGAACTCACCCGCTGTCTTCCGAGTCTTCCGAGTTCCGTCGCCGACGCTGAACTGTTCGCAGTTCTACACGAGATCATGGCGATGATCGAACACGCCAACCGGCACGTCCATATCCTCACGCGACGTGACCGGCCACCCCACCGCGCCCCGCGCCTGGCGTCACCCAGGCCGCCAGGAATGGTTCTTCGAGCCCCACACGAACTCAGGCTCAGACACCTACTGCTGCACGTCGGAAGCGGGACCGCTCACGGCGCGTCCGCCCCACAAGGTCGGCCGCCGCCTCCGCCCAGGCGCCGTGGTCGAAAGTGAACCCGGCATCCCTCAGCCGCCCCGGCACCACCCGTCGGCTCTTCAGGAGGAGTTCGGTGTCGGAACGGAGAGCCAAGGCCCCGACTTCGGCCATCCACCGCGTCGCGGGCAACCCGACCCGCACGCCCCAAGCAGCACGCAGAACTCGCATGAACTCCCGCTGGGGCAGCGGGCCGGGAGCCGCGAGGTTGACCGCCCCACTGATGTCGTCCCGGCCGATGAGGAACTCCACCGCACGCACGAAGTCACGGTCGTGGATCCAGGACACGTACTGCGCACCGCCCGCGACCGGCCCACCCAGGCCGAGCCGCGCCAGCCACAGCAGGTAGTCGAAGACACCACCGCGATCAGGACTCATCACCATCGCCGACCGCAGGGCCACCTTGCGCGTCTGCGGGGTCGCGGCCCGCTCCTGCTCCCGCTCCCAGTTCTTCGCGATCTCGACGCTGTAGGCCCAGTAGCCGGGAACGCCGGGCTCGGCTCCGCCGATCGCGCCGCTCGCCTCGTCGTTCGGCGCATCGAAACGGTGGGCGTAGATGGTGGCGGTGCTCATCTGGAGCCAGATACGGGGTGGCTTCCGGGCGGCAGCGATCGCCTGGCCCACGACGCGTGCGGAGTCCACACGCGAGTCCATCATGGCGCGCAGATTCTCGTTGGTGTAGCGGCAACTGACGCTACGGCCCGCAAGGTTGATGATGACGTCACTGCCGTCGACCACCTCCGCCCAGGGGCCGAGCGTCCTGCCGTCCCACTGGACTTCGCCGTCCCGCACGGGGCGTCTGGTCAGAACGACAACCTCGTGGCCCGCAGCGGTCAACGCCCGCCGCAGCACACCGCCCACCTGACCGGTCCCACCGGGCAGCACAATCTTCACTGGCCCCTCCCCTGACGCCTGGTGTCCCACAGTGGAGTCAGCGTACGACCCGTCCCGCCGGATACGGGGCGACCTCGGGATGCGTGGCCGTGGGGCCATCGAGGAGCGGCTGCGCGATGCTCCGCAGGTGAAGGTCGAAGAAGGCCGACACGTAGTCGCGGGTTATGCGCCACCCGCGTTCTCCGGACAGCGGCACGTCAGGGTCTGACAGGCCCAACTGCCCGGCCAGGTACGGCAGGTCCGTGAAGGAGAAGTGCTCGGCGCCGGCCACGGTGAACCAGCGTTTCCAGCCGTTCAGATGCTTCCACGCCTCGGGCCAGTCACTTGTCCGGTTGCTGGGGCTGTGGGTGGACTCGGTGCCGAGCATCATGAACGGGCGCCTGCCGAGCCCTGCCGCGGCAGGGTGCAGGAAAAAGTCGCCGTCCAGGTCGACCCCCGCCCGCACACGACGGTCGGCGGCCATGGTCGCCGCCGCGGTTGCACCCCCGATCGAATGCCCGCCGATCCCGATCCGGCTCCGGTCAATCACATGGGACAGCGCCCCGGCCCGTCGGCCGCTGGTCAACTCGCTGATCACGAAGGACATGTCCTTGGCCCGGCCGCGCACGACGGCCGCCTGCTCCTCCTGCGTGCCGACCCGGTCACAGGCCACACAGGTCAGCGTCCGGCCCCCGGGGAAGGCCGTGCCGACGGATTCATACGCGTGGTCCACAGAGGCGACGACGTAGCCGCGACTCGCGAGATCGTCGGCGAGGGAGGTGAGTGTGGTGCGTGGCATCGAGAAGCCCGGGGAGAGCAGTACCAGGGGGAAATGCCCTGGCGCCGGGCGAGCGCCCACGTGCGCACGGGTACGCGCGCCGGCAACGGTTTCGCGCGGCACGACGCCGCCGAGTCCCCTCGCCTCCAAGAGGAGTTGCGCCTCTTCGTCGGTCATGTACGCCGCCGGCAGACCCCTCGCCGAGCGCGCCGGGTATGCCACTGTCACCATCAGCTCCCGACCGTCGGCCGTCGGCACCCACGGGTCGGTGCGGTTGCGATCGACCAAGTGCAGGGTGCGTCGACCGACGGGATAGGGACCGGTGAGGGGCGGCAGTTCCAACCCGCTGCTGTACTGAGCTCGGGGCGCAGCCTGCTCGGTGCCGACAGAGACGGCCGGCGCGGCGCCCAAAAGCGGCGCGGACAGGGTCAGAGTGAGCAGAGTGGCCACAGCGGCACTGCGATGTCTGGAGGTCATACAGTCGAAGCTAGGCCCCGGTTCTCCACAACACGTCCGGCTCCAGGGCTACTTGACCGTACCCCTGTCGGTGGACCCCATCAGACCTCGGTATCACACAAGTGAGGGCGAACAGAACCGCTGGACAACACACCTTGGCGGAGGCCGAGTTGGACGGGCACGGCGTGGGTCAGTCCGTCGCCCGGTGAAGCGTCGTCCGGCCCAAGTGGGGTTCCGCGCGGGACGCGAGGACCTTGATGCGGACGCGGCTCGCGGTGACGGGGGCGTCCAGCGGCAGGAAACGCTGGTAGCCGATGGTGGTACCGGTGGCGATCCGCCGCCAGGCACCACCGATCTCGGCCTCCACGGCGAATTTCTCCACCCGTTGCCCGTGCTCGATGTCCTCGCGGACCGCGACCCGGTCGAAGGTGGTCGTACCGTCGGCGTTCTTGGCCACCGGCCGGCCGTACACCTTCCGTACGCGTTGCCCGAACGCCGTCAGCTCGGCGACATCCGCGGCATCGATCGTCCCCGCCTTCGAGGGCGGCACGTTGAGCAGCAGGGTCGCGTTGCGCCCGACACTCTTCTCGTACAGGTCGAAGAGCTGGGCGGCCGTCTTCGACTTCTGGTCGGGGTGGTGGAACCAGCCGGGCCGATTGGAGACGTCGGCCTCCGCGGGGAACCAGGACAGATGGGTCACGCCGGACTCGGTGAGGCGGGCCCGGGAGCCGATGTCGGCGGCGGTCGGGCCGTGCGGCAGCAGCCATTCGCCGTGGTACGTCCACGGGTCGGCGGTCGTCGGTACGATGCTCCACTCGGTCTCGCGGGCGATCCCGTCCTCGTTGCCGACCCAGCGCACGCCCGTCGGACCACCGAAGACGACGGTGTCCGGCGACAGCGCCTCGATCACCCGGAACCACTCCTCGAAGCGGTACTCCTGGGTGATCCCGGCGTCGGCCCACGGGTTGGCGCCATCCAGCCAGAACTCGTCCAACGGCTCGTACTCGGTGAACAGTTCGTAGACCAGGTTCAGGTAGTACGCGTCGTAGTCGTTGACGTGCACGGTGAACGTCGGCAGCTTCCCCGAGCGCACGTCGTCGGCCCGGTCGTCGCCCTCCACCAGGGTGGGGATGGTGTGCTTCTTGACCGCGCTGCCGTTGCCGAACCGGCCGAGTCCGCCGGGCGCACGGTCGCCGTCGTCGAGCGCGGTCTGCTCCACCGAGGTCAACTCCCCGCCCTCGGACTGCTTCTTCCGCAGTGACTCGATCCACTCGGCGTGCCAGGCGTGCGGCAACTCGCCGCCGTCGGAGGGCGAGAGATAGATCCCTACGCGCATCCCGTGGGCGCGTGCCGCATCCACGTACGTGCGGACGACATTCGGCTGCCCGGGGCTCTTGAGGATCGAATGAGGCGTGTACCGGCTGGGGAACAGCGTGAACCCGTCGTGATGCTTGGCGGTGATCATCGCGAGCTCGGCGCCCATCGCCTGGTATGTGCGGATCCACTGGTCGGCGTCGACGGCGGTCGGCGCGAACGTCGCCGCGTCCTCGGCGCCCGACCCCCACTCGCGATCGGTGAACGTGTTCATCCCGAAGTGCGTGAACGCCGTTATCTCCCGCCGCTGCCACGCCAACTGCCCTTTTCTGGGTACGACGTTCGCGGCCTTGGCGATGATCTGCTCCGGGGTGTCGTCCCCCGCGACCGGGACGATCGAGGCGGGGCGGACGCGGGCCCTGCTACCGGCCGGTGCTCCCGTCGGCGCGGCAGCGGCGGCGTACGCGCCGGTGCTGCCGAGGGCGGCGATCGCGGGGGCGGCTCCCAGGACACCGAGGATCTGGCGGCGAGACGTCATCAATCACTCCTACGGGCACATCGCTCGGATTTCTCTTCGCTGCGCTCCGGTGGATCATGACGCAGTAACGGATTTTCGGTAAGAGCTGTGACGGGAGTGGTCCCGTGTACCCCACCCACGACGAGGCGTTGACTCTCGTACACGGAACCACTCATCCGGCGTGGAGGCGTCAGGCCGGAGCCACTGCGCGGCCGGTCTGCGGGGAGATCATGCCGGCACACAGACCGCGAGCCGCAAGCCCTTGCGCGATGCGCGGGATCGCCGCGCGCGTGTTGGCGGGCCAGTCGTGCATGAGGATGATCTGGCCGTTGGTGAGCCGTGCGGCGGCCTGCACGATCGCGTCGGTGCCGGCGCCGTTCCAGTCCTGCGAGTCGACGTCCCAGATGATCTGAGTCAGGCCGTACTTGGTCGCGACGGATTTCACCGTCGCATTGGTCTCGCCGTACGGCGGACGGAACAGCCGGGGTTGGCCGCCTCCGCCGTTGGCTATGGCCTGTTGGGTGCGCGAGATCTCCGAGTCGACCTGTGCCTGGCCGAGCTGGGTCAGGTGCGGGTGGGTGTAGCTGTGGTTGCCCACCCACATACCGGCGGCTACTTGTGCGCGGACCAGGGACGGGTTGGCAGCGGCGTTCTGCCCCTGGTTGAACATGGTGGCGCGCAGCCCGTTCTGCTTGAGCGCGTCGAGCAGGGCCTGCGTGCTGCCGGACGGGCCGTCGTCGAAAGTGAGCCCGACGTAGCCGGTGCAGGCAGCGGCACGCGCCGATGCGGTGGTGTCGACGCCGAGGGTGCACGCGCCGGCCATCAGGGCGACGGCCAGCCCGGCCATCAAAGAGCGCGACGTACGACGTGGGGGGTTTCTGGGGGGCAGGTCGCTCATGTTCATGCTTCCTCCTGGTGGGGCCAGCGTGAGGCTGCTCAGCCATTGAGGTGCGTGTCGACGTCGTTAGGCTGGCGCCGGGCTTTTGCGCTGTCAACTCTTTCGACGTAGAGAGCGAAACTTTGCAGTTCGACGGCACCCGTCACACACGTCATCCCACCTGGTCATGGGAACAACTCGGCTGCACAGAAGGCAGGTTGGCAACCAGGAGCGGGATTCGGCCAGCGTGACGAGGCATCAGCACGACGAGAGTTTCGAAAGTCTTTCGGAGCGCCGCAGGGCGAGATTGTGCCACCCAAACGCCCGGCCGGCCGCCCTCAGCGCAGCAGCATGAGCGTCGAGTCCCGGAACGGCACCAGGCGCCGCAGCGCGGGCGACGGTTCGATCCCCAACTCCCGGTGAAGAGCCCGGCAGCACCGTACGTACTGCCGGGCCGCCTCCCAGTCGTTGCCCGCCGCCAGGTGCGCCCGGATGACCGCCCGGTGCGAGCTTTCCCGGAGCGGCTCGGCGCGCACCGCCGCCAGCCCGGCGTCCACCGCGACGCCGTAGCGGCCGACGGCGACCAGCCGCCCGCTCATGGCTTCCAGGGCGTGCAGGCGCAGTTGGTGGAACTGCTCGCGCTCGACGAGTACCCACTCGTCGTACCAGTCGGGCAGGACGTCCAGTGACAGATCGGCCAGGGTCGCCGCGGTGAGGCAGTCCTCGCAGGGGTCGGGGCCCTCGAGCAGACGGTGTGCCTGGCGGCTCACGGCGCGGACGTCGACGGCCACGCCGTCAGCCAGGGACAGGTGCTGTGCCGATGTCTCGATCAGCGGACCGCAGCGCCGGTTGACCCGCCAGAGGCAGGAGCGGAGGTTCGCCCCCGCGCGGTCCGGGCGCCCGCTGGGCCACAGGGCGTCGGCCACACAGGCCCGGGACAGCGGTCGTTCCTGGAGGGCCAGCAGGGCGATGAGGCGCTGTGCGCCGGGGACCACGCTGGTTCTGCCGGCTCCGGTCGTCAGCCGGAAACCGCTCAACAGGCCGAGGGCGAGCCCGGCCGGAAAACTCGTCTCCATCCGCCTCTCCCCACATACTTCGGGGGTTCACCGGTGACCGGTGGGCATGGACCAGGCCGTCAGTCTAGGGGCGCCGCAGCCACCCGTCCGTCGTGTGACCGACCTCATCCGTGCGCCCTGTGCACGCTGTCGCCGGTCGTCACTCCGGCTCCGCGGGGGTCCCTCCTGTGGTGTCCGCCGCCTCGTCGGCCAGCAGCTCCAGGAGCCAGACACGGACCGCCGCGCATACAGCGTCAACGGTCGTCTCGACGGTGGTCAGCGACCGTTCGCTGTCCGCGACCCGGATGATCCTGACCCGCAAGCCTGTCGTCGGATCACCTCGTTCGACCCAGGCGCGCAGGACGGTCACGCCTTCCTGGTGTCCGCGAGTTCGCTCCATCGGTCAAGTGTGGCGGGCGGGCGTCTTTGCGGCGTCACCGCGGTCCGCCAGGGAGCAGCGGACAGGGCCGTCGCGCGCTCCACGACGGCCCTGCGCGTCATCATCGTCCGGTGCCACCCGCACGGCTCCGTGGGAGCAGACCGGTGGCTGCCGCTCAGCCCGGTGCCGCGCGCCCTGCGTCCATGGACGACGCGTTCTCGGAGGAGTGACGGGTCTCCTGCGGGTCCTCACCGGGGCGGGACACCTGTCCGGCGTCGGCGAGCCGGACGAGTTCGGCGAGCCAGCCCGGAGCCTCGCCGCCGTCCGTGACGGGCCCGGCCGGACGCATCGATTCCGATACCGGGCTGGTGCGGTGGCCGTTCGTCATGGCCTGTTCGGCTCCCGCCGCGGGGGCGGATCCGGCGTCGACGGCGCCCGTCGCGGCGGTCTCGCGCGTCTCGGAGTGCTGCCGCCCCGGCCCGGCCCCCGGCGGCGGTGCCGCGCCCGCGTCATCGGCGATCGTGATGTGCACCTTCATGGCCGTTCTCCTCGCCTAGTTGAGAACCGCGTACCGGCCTTCGAAGTTCATCTGGGTACTGCCGATGTTCTTCACCGTCAGCCAGTACGTGACCGCCGTGGCCGAGGCCCGCTCGACTTCGGTCTCCCACTCGATCTGGGGGCTGCCCGTCTGCGGTGTCGTCGGCATGAAGTACCAGACGACGTGCCAGTCCTGCGGCCAGCCGAAGGTGAACCAGCGTCCGGTCTGCCCGGGGTTGAGTGTTCCGGTGAACTGTGTGCCTACTCGCATCGTCGTTTTCCTCTCACCATCCGAGAACCGCGAACCGGGCCTCGAAGTCGACCGAGTCGGCCACGAGGTTGGTCACGTCGATCCAGTACGTCGCGTAGGTGTCGTTGGCCCGCTCGACCCGGACCCTCCAGCTGATCTGCGGGGCGCCGGTGCGTGGACTGGTCGGGACGACCGTCCACACCACATGCCAGTGCGCGGGCCAGTTGAAGGTGAACCAGCGGCCGGTGCGCTTCCCGGCGAGGGTGCCCCGGAACTGGACGCCGACCCAGCTGCTCGTCTGGAGGGCCACCGGGATGAGCTGCCGCAGGTCGGGTCGCGTGCCGATGCGCTGGGTCGCCGGGCGTCCGGGCGCGTCCTGCTGCGGCGAGCCGGTGGAGCGCAGCAACTGCCGTGACCGCGAAGGCGACAGTGGGACACGGCCGTTCGCGCGCAGGACGCCCTGGGTGCTCGCCAGTGCGCCCACGACGATCGGTGAGGCGCTCGACGTGCCGCTGAACCGGTCGGTGTACCAGAAGTCCGCGTTGGTGCCCGCCTGGAGATCGCCGTACCCGGTGGTGGTCACCTCGCGTCCCCAGCCCTGCGCGTCCACGCAGGCACCGTAGTTGGAGAAGTCGAGGCGGGACCGGTCCGGGCCGTGCTGGGCGCCATGGGTGCCGGGCGGCGGCGCCCCGGCACCGACGATCACGGCGCCGGCGTCGAGGGCGGTGCGCCGGAAGGGGTTGCGCCACCAGGCCGGGAAGCCCGCCCTCGGGGTGTCGTAGTCGACGTGGTCCAGGTTCTCCGCTCCGTTGCCCGCGGCCTCGACGACGGTGATGCCCCGGTTGACGGCGTAGCGGATGGCCAGATAGTCGTCCGGCCACCATTCGACGGCGATGAACCCGACCTGGCCGACGCCGGTCGCGTGCGGTCCGGGACGGTGGATCTCCAGCAGGATGATGTCGCCGGGTCCGAGGCGGTCGGCGGCGTTCCGGATCGCCGTGGCCGTGGGGATGGAGAACGCGGACGCGCTGGTGACGGCGTCCGGCGCTATCCCGGTGATCCCGATCGCGTTGACGTCGCCACCGATCTCGCCGAGGACGGCGGTGCCGTGATCGGTGTCCGTGCTCCCGGTGCCGGAGACGATGCCGCCCTGGTTCAGCCGCAGGTCCTCATGGGTGAAGCGCCAGCCCCACTCGCAGTCGATCACCCTGACGCCGGCGCCGCGGCCGCCCGGCCGGGTCCAGGCGTAACGGGCGTCGATGCCGCCCGGAGCCGCGTCGAGATAGCCCTGCCGGGCGGTGAAGTCCGGACTCACGGGCGGCGCGTCCGCGCCCGTCGGCTGCATGTCGTTGAGCGGCGGGAGTTCGGCCTCCCCGCTCTCCTTCTTCTTCGAGGCGGTCTGCGAGGCGGCGAGGACGACGCCGGGCTTGACGTAGGCGCCCTCCACGGCGTCCGACGCGCGGAGCTGCTCGGCCAGCGCGTCCAACTGGTCGGCCGGCGCGTCCACATGGAAGAAGAGCCCCATCCGGTCGAGGACCTCCGCCGTGGCGTCGTCGGCGCCGATGTGCTCCGCGGGAGCCCCCGCCTGGGCGCGCAGCCGTTCCTGGTCCGCGCCGAACAGGGGACTGATGGTGACGTCGGCCTGGGCCGCCACGGCGTCGATACCGCTCACGGAGATGTCCGCCGTGACGGTCGCGCCGGTCGGTGTGATGCGCACCCCGGCGTCGGCGCGTGTGACACACACCAGCTCGGGGCGTCCGAAGAGTGGTCCGAATTCTGGAGCCGGGCGGTCGGTCCCCCGGCTGTTCCCCGCACCTGATCGCTGTGGCACAGCTGACTCCTTCACCGCGTTACGGAAGGTCCGCCGGTGGTTTCACATAGGCGGCCTCGACTGCCGGGTGGCCGCGCAGGGCCGTGGCGACTGCCTCGGCGTCCACGCCTGCGGGGACGGCGATCCGTTGCCATCCGATGAGGTCCGGGGCATCCGCGCCCGGGTACAACATCTCTGCCTCGACGCCGAAGCGACGCTCCAGCAGGCTCCGGACGTCCAGGACGTCGGCGGTGCCCGCCGGCGCGGGACCCGGCGACGTACGCAGTTGGACGATGACTTCGGCCTCGGCCACGGGTCTCTCCCCCGGACACTTTGTGGTGCCGCCTCTGAACGGCATGCTCGCGGTCACCAACCCGCCGACCCTAGGCGGGTGGCTGTCACCGGACCGTCACCGCGACGTCACCGCGGCCGCGATGTCCGGCACGTGGAGGACAGCGGCGGGCCCGCGATGAGCACGCGGCGGGCATGCGGTGAGCACGCGGTGAGCACCAACTTGTGCGTATCTCCCGTACGGGATGTGCCACTTGGAGTCCGGCTGCGCTACGCAGGAATGAGCCCCGCGAGGGCGGCACAGCCCGTGCGCCGCGATGGGCCAGGGGGGGAATCATGGCCGATTCCGTACGCCGACAGGGGCCGCGAGAGCCCGAGACCGACCCGAAGGTGGGGGTCGAGGTCACTCGCGACTGGCAGGGAGAGCCGAGGCACCGCCTGGTGGCGATGGGAGACTCGCTGACACAGGGGTTCCAGAGTGGCGCGATCTTCAACACCGGTCTGTCGTATCCGGCAATCGTCGCGTACGAGTTGGGGTGCATCGAACGGTTCAGGTACCCCCTGTACGAGGGTGTCGGCGGGCTGCCCCTCAACATCGAGCTGCTCCTGCGTGACCTGGAAGCCCGCTACGGGCAAGACGTGGACTGGTGGGAAGTGCCGCTCGCGGCGTTCCGGGCCCGGGGGCTCATGGACCGGGTGGAGGACTACTGGGAGCGGGGCCCCGGCCGGACGGTGCCCTCGACCACGGCCATCATGCACAACCTCGCCGTCTTCGGGTGGGACCTGCGAGACGCGCTCTCGAAGTCGGCGGACGAGTGCCGCAAACGGATCGACACACCGAAGGACGACCCGATCAACCAGATCGTCCAGAACGCCGGCGAGCGCGCCGCCCTGCGCGCGTTGCCGACCCGGCCGCCGGAGGCCGGGGCCCTCGGTCAACTGGGTGCGGCTGCCGCGCTCGGCAACGACACCGACGGCACCGACGCCGAGCACGGCATCGAGACGCTGATCGTCTTCCTGGGCGCGAACAACGCCCTGCAATCCGTGACCGAACTCAAGGTGGTCTGGAGCGAGGACCCCGGATTCGACGACCTGGATCAGAAGGGACGCTTCACCGTCTGGCGGCCGGAGCACTTCAGGGCAGAGCTGCGTGAAGTCGCCTCCGCGGTCTCCGACATCAAGGCACGGCATGTCATCTGGTGCACGGTCCCGCACGTCACCATCGCTCCGATCGCACGCGGCGTGGCGGGCAAGACCGAGCCCGGCTCGGCGTACTACCCGTACTACACCCGCCCATGGATCAGCGACCGGGACTTCGATCCCGGCCGGGACCCGAGCATCACCGGCTCGGAGGCGCAGCAGGTCGACAGCGCGATCGACGAGTACAACGACGCGATCACCGCGGAGGTCCGGGAGGCCCGACGCCAGGGAAAGGACTGGTACCTGCTGGAGACCTGCGGCCTGCTGGACCGCCTCGCGTCCCGCCGGTACGCGGAGGACCTGTCGGCGCGTCCGGGCTGGTGGCAGCCGTACGAGTTGCCGCCCGCGCTGCGGGCGATGACCCCGCCGCCGAACTCGCACTTCCTCGCCGGCAAGGACGGACGGCGCACCGATGGCGGCCTGTTCTCGCTCGACGGTGTCCATCCGACGACGGTCGGGTACGGCATCATCGCCCAGGAAGTGATCAGTGTGATGCGGCTGGCAGGCGTCCAGTTCTTCAGGCCCGACGGACGCACCCCGCGCCAGGACCCGGTACTGATCGACTTCGACCGTCTCATCCGCAACGACACACTGGTCAACCAGCCGCCGGGGAACCTGACTTCGACCCTGCGTCTCATCGGGTGGGCCGACGAGTCCATGGATCTGTTCCGTCGCATCTTCTCCGGCTTCTGATCCTGCCGGTGCCGACCTTCACCCCGTTCGCCGCTGGCCGCAACACTGCGGGCCGCTGTCTCCTGGCGCGCGCGGAAATATTCGCTCGCATACGCCCCACCGGCCTGCCTACCCTTGGCCCGCTGCTTCCTTCCGCATCGGCATCCCCTGCCCGTGCGGCCGAACCACCGGGCCCCGCGCCCACCGAGAGGGTGTCTTGATGACCCGGCCCGCGCCGAGCGCGCCTCACCGCGACGTACCGCGTACACGTACCGCACGTACACACCGCGGATAACCGACCGATCCAGCCGTCGAGGCCGCTCGGCCTGCTCTTGCTGTCGATGACCGACTCCCCAGCAAGGAGCACAGGTGTCCGAGCACACCCCCAACACGAACCCCAGTCCCACCCTCAAGATCAGTACGTTCGTCTGCGCCTGGTGCGGTCTCACCGTGACCACCGCCGATCCGGACGGCCGTAGCCGTAACCACTGCCCTTCGTGTCTGCACTCGCGCCATGTCCTGGACCACGTTCAGGGCGGCCGCACCGAGTGCCACGGCCGGATGTCACCGATCGCCATCGCCGTCCTGCGGACCGGCGACTGGATGATCGTCCACCGCTGCGTGCGGTGCGACGAGCTCACCTCGAACCCCGTGAGCCCCGATGACAACCAACTGGTGCTGATGCGGATGGCGGTACGGCCACTGGCCCAACCGCCCTTCCCCCTCGAAACGTTCGGCACACTGTGAGCGGGGAGGCCCGGCATGCCACGCCGTAACCGAACGTCGTCCGAAGGCCCCGTCCCCCGGCGGCGCCGACAGCGCGAAAAGGACATCCTCCACGACCAGCGCGACGGCCACCGCACCCGCGACTTCCGCTGCGCGGGCTGCCGCCTGGAGGTCTCCCTCGACGCCCCGGGCAGCGGCCACCGCAACCATTGCCCGAACTGCCTGACCAGCCTGCACGTGGACGCCCGGATCCCAGGCGACCGCGCGTCGGACTGCCGGGGCCGGATGGACGCCTTGACGGTGTCCTGCCGCCCGGACGGGGAGTGGCTGATCGTCCACGAGTGCCTCTCGTGCGGCGAACTCTCCACCAACCGCGTCGCGGGCGACGACAACGCCCTCGTCCTGATACGCCTCGCGGTCCTCCCCCTCAGGGCCACGGGCCGAGCGGCGAACCGCACACTGCTGATGCTGTGAGGTGAGGTGAGGACCGGGCCGGTACGGAACAGCCCCCGTACCGGCCCGGCAAGGTGGTGCGAGCGGCTTCGTCCCACTGCGAACCGCATGGCGATTTGCCGTTGAGCCCACGACGGCCGACATCACTGCTCTATCGTTAAGCCCGGCATCGCCTTCTGCGACAACAGCCAACGGCCGGGCCCTCCCCGCTGTTTCCCGGGTGACCGCTTCCGCGGACCCTCTTTCTCGCCGACCACGTCCGTCGGCGTCCTCGTACAACTCCCCCGGCCGTCTTCGTCTGCCCCGTGCCGGTCATCAGCGCTGCGCACAACCCGTAACTGTCGCTCTTCCAAGAGGTGTCATGCGCACGTGCTCTTCCGGAACCGGTACCCACCAGCGAGCCGCCATGCCGGCCCTGATTGTGCTGGCACTGGGCGCTTTCGTCCTCGGCACGAGCGAGCTCGCCATCGCCGGACTGCTGCCCGCCATCAGCGCCGACCTGGAGATCTCCTCGGGCGCCGCAGGCACTCTCGTCTCCGCGTACGCCGTGGCCGTCGCGCTCCTGGGCCCCGTGCTCACCGCGACGACGAGTCACCTGTCGCGTCGTCAGGTCCTCGTGGGGGCATCGGTGGCGCTTGCTGTCGGGAACGGCGTCACCGCCGTCGCCACCCATTTCCCAGCCCTGTTGGTGGCCAGGGCGCTCACCGGTACCGCCGCGGCGATGTATGCGGCGACGGCCCTGACCGTGGCCACGACGCTGACCGGACCGGAGCGTCGAGGACGGGCTGTCGCTGTCGTCTTCGCCGGGATCACCGTTTCCGCTGTCGTCGGGGTTCCCGCGAGCACGCTGCTGGGGGACGTGTTCGGTTGGCGTGCCGTCTATGGCGCGTTGTCCGCCCTGACCGTGGGAGTCCTGACAGCCGCCGTCCGCCTGGTGCCGGAACCCCCGCCGGAGCCCGCGTCCAGTCTGTCGACCAGGCTCAAGGTGTTGGCGAAGCCCCGCCTGCTGGTCACCTTCTCGGTCAATGCCCTTGTCACTGCCGGCCACTACACGGCGTTCACCTATCTGGTCACGCTCCTGACTCAACAGACCGACCTCAGCACCACCACGGCCAGCATCCTTCTGCTGACCAGCGGTGTTTCCGGCACAGTCGGCACCCTCGTGGGCGGCACAGCCGCCGACCGACACACCCGACGTGCTCTGGTGACCTCTGTCGCGCTGCTGGCCACCAGCCTGATCGTCATCCCGCTGGTGATGACCAGCCCGGTCCTGATCTGGCTCGTCGCCTTGCTCTGGGCAGCAGCCTTCAACGCCTTCAGCACCACCGCGCAGGTCAACGTGTCCCTGCAGGCCCACCCCGCCACCGACATCGCCGCAGCAGCCAATATCTCCGCGTTCAACGCCGGCATCGCGGGCGGCTCGGCTGCGGGCGGAGTCGTCCTTCACTCTGCCGGTTTCACAGGTGTCGCCCTCACCGGCGCTGCACTCGCCGGCGCGGGACTCATCGCCGCGCTCCTTCTGCCGGTGGTTCGTACGGGCCGGTAGTGGTCGTGGGTGGAATCGAGGACGCCCTCACCACGAGCCGCGCCGTGCAAGCCTCCGCGTACCGCGTTCACTTCTGCTTTCCGCAGGGTTCCAGTGATCACGGCGAGGGGTCCCGTGGTCTGGTGGGCATCGGGGACGGCGCCGTGGCGGGCCAGCAGAGCAAGTACCGGTGACAGATCCTGCGTTGGCGCTTCGAGTACGAACCGGTCGACGGGTTCACAGACAGTCGTCCCGGCCCGTTCGAGGGCCTGGCGGACCACCACGCCGGTGGTGCGCCTGACCTCTGCGGCCTGTGGGGCCGGCGGTTGGTAGTCGCTGCCGGTAACGGTGACCCGTGCGTCGGTCACCCGCCAGCCGTGCGGGCCGACGGCCAAGGGCTCGTGGAGGTAGTCCAGCAGCGCGGTCCGGTATCCGTCGACGTTGCCGTAGACGTGCAGGGGCAGCGTGGACCGGTCCGCTGCGATGAGGAGTTCGACTCCGGTGCCGGGTGCGGCCGGCTCGACGGTCACGGCGAGCGTGTAGTTGTACGGGTGACCGGGTTCGCCCATGTGCAGCGCCGCGCTGCCGGTCCCGGAGGGTCGTTCGATGCAGACCACGCCGGTGTCACGGAAGTCGACGTCGATGCCGTATTCGGTTGCCAACGTGTCGGCCAGCACCTCCTGTTGCACCTCGCCGTAGATCCTGATCCGCGCGGCACCTCGCTCGGGCCGCAGGCCGATCAGCGGGTCGACGTCGGCGAGTTCGGACAGGGCCCGGTGCAACTCGCCCTGCCGGGACGGGTCTTGGGCGACCACCCTGGTCTCGAAGCCCGGTGCCGGCAACGCTGCCGCCGCCGCGGTGGCGTACGGGCGGCAACCGATCCAGTCTCCGATGCGAGCGCCGTCCAGGCCCCGTACGCGGGCGATCTCACCGGCCGTCGCGCGATCGCACCGCATGGCACCGCCGGGCTTGAAGACCTCCAGGGCCGTCACCGTCGCCGACCGGTCACCGGCGAGCGACACACGATCGCGGACGCCGAGCGTTCCGGCACGCAACCGCACCGTACAGACCCGCTGCCCTCCCGACCGTTCGACCTTGAACACCTGCGCCACCGCTGGTGCGTCGTCGTCACCGACCACCACGGGAAGCGCCACGGGAAGCAGATCGATGACGGACTCGATCAGAGGACGGACGCCCGCACCGGTCCTGGCCGAACCGAACAGAACCGGGTGGACACCACCACCGGCACGGGTCAGCGCGCCGAGGGCCGCACGCAAGCGTCGCGGTCCGATGGGTCGGTCCCGGGCGAGCCAGTCCTCAAGTAGACCCTCGTCATGTTCCGCGATCAATTCCGTCAGACGCTCCGACTCGACCGGGTCGTCCCACGCGCACGGCGCCGCCTCGGCCGCGGCCGTGCCCGGGTTGTACACGTGACCGAGCGGCACGAGTGCCGGGCTCAGGCGGCTCCGGATCCCCTCAAGGACCCGCTCGGGAGCCGCGCCGGTCCTGTCGATCTTGTTGACGAAGAAGACCACGGGGATACCGAGGCGGCGCAACGCCCGGTACAGCACGATGGTCTGAGCCTGCACACCCTCCACGGCCGACAACACCAACACGGCGCCGTCGAGGACCGCCAGCGAGCGGTCGACCTCGGCGATGAAGTCGGGATGGCCCGGAGTGTCGACGAGATTGACGGTGACGTCGTCGATCGCGAATGCCGCGACGGAAGAGCGGATCGTGATGCCCCGTTGCCGCTCCAGGGAGAGGGTGTCGGTCTGGGTCGTGCCGTCATCCACCCGGCCGACCTGCTCGATGGCACCGCCGACATGCAGCAGCGCCTCGGTCAGACTGGTCTTGCCGGCATCGACGTGGGCCACCACGCCCAGATTGAGCCGCCGGGCGCTGGTTGCCGGGCCGGCGGTGGCGGTGTCATGACGTACGGGGGTGGGAGGGTTCGGACGGTTCATGGCTCCTCGTGTGCAGGTCGGGGGCGACGGCGGGGCACACGAGTTCGCGCATGGTGAAGTCCGTTTCTCTCGGTTGATCAGGGATCGGTCGATCAGGGATCGATTGGTCAGGGGCGATGTTCCAAGCGGCATCCAGCGCTGTCAACGCAATTCCGCGCGCTGCCGCGCTCGCCCCGGCCGCAGCCGTCAGCCGTCAGCCGCTGGGATGCAACAGATGCAGTACTTGTCGGCGCTGACTACCGGTGGTGTCGGTCGTACCTTGACTTGGCGACGCGTCGGCAGACGCCGCTCCCGACCGACACGCAGAAACTGATCAGCGTGGCTGTGCCCCAACGCGCGTCGTTCATGACGCAGCCATAGGCCGCGATGCTGGAGCACAGGGTCATGAAGAACGTGATCGAGCAGACCATTCGCAGTGGGACCAGGTACCACATCGGCTTGCCTGCGCCCGCGGTCACTGCGGGCCGACCGCGATCGAATGGGCCTCCGGGCTCCATGTCAGCGGCTACGCCCTGGACGATGGCGGCGAACTGCCGATCGATGTCCGCGTCCGAGAAATCTTCCCTACGGTCCTCGCTCACGGTGAACCCCGTTTCGCCGACCAGCGCCGATTGCTCCGATCCTCCCGTGGCCGGGAGACCACGTCAACGCCGAGCGTAGGCCGGGTAGTTGGGCAGCCATCAGTGGACGGGGACCTTCCCCCCTCCCCTCTGCCGCGCACCCCGCACGCGTCGGCGACCGCTTTGACAACCTCCCGTCGCCACTTTACCTTCATGATGGAATTGTTTCACCATGGAGGTATCGAGCATGCGCGACCCGTCCCCCACCACCGACGGGACCACCGAACCCCAGCGATGGCGGTGGCTGATCCTGGTCGTGATGATCATCGCGGAGATCATGGATCTCCTTGACGCGTCGATCGTCAACGTCGCCGGGCCGGCGCTGGAGGAATCCCTCGGCGCCAGTTCCGTCGGTCTGCAGTGGGTGATCGGCGGTTACGCCCTCACCCTTGGAGCCGGGCTCGTGCTCGGCGGCAGGCTCGGCGACCGCTACGGGCGCCGCCGCATGTTCCTGATCGGCCTGACCGCCTTCACCGCCGCCTCGCTTCTGTGCGCAGTCGCACCGAACATCGCGGCACTGATCGTCTTCCGGCTGCTGCAGGGAACCGCCGGGGCGATGCTCCTGCCCCAGGGCCTCGGCCTGCTGCGGGAGAACTTCTCCGGGCCCGAACTCACCAAGGTCTTCGCGATCTTCGGCCCCGTCCTCGGTCTGGGCGGCATCATCGGCCCGGTGCTCGGCGGCTTCCTCATCGAGGGCGACTTCTTCGGCCTGGGCTGGCGGTCGGTGTTCCTGGTCAACCTGCCCATCGGCCTCGCGGCACTGATCATCGCCGCGAAGTTCGTACCCAAGAAGCCGGGCGACCGCACGGTGCGGGTCGACATGACCGGCGCGGCCCTGGTCGTGCTGTCCTGCGCCCTGTTGGTCCTGCCCCTCAACCAGGGGCAGGAGAACGGCTGGCCGCTGTGGACATGGCTGTGCATGGCCGCCTCCGCGATCGGGTTCGCCCTGTTCGCCGTGCAACAGCGCCGCACGGCCGCGGCGGGCCGGGAGCCGCTGGTCACCCCCGCCCTGTTGCGCAAGCCCGCCTTCACCGTCGGACTCGGCGGCATCGCCCTGTTCTTCGGCGGCCTGATCGGCACGCAGCTCGTACTCACCCTGTTCCTCCAGATCGGTCAGCACTTCACCGCCGGAGACGCGGGACTCGGCAACCTGCCGCTCGCCATCGGCACCGCGATCGGCGGAGCCGTCAGCGGTGCGTTCCTCGCCGACAAGATCGGCCGCAAGGTGCTGCAGATCGGCCCGCTGATCCAGCTGGCCGGAGCGGCTCTGCTCTGGTTCGAACTGGACGGCCTCGACTCCACCTCGTTCTCGATCTGGGACATCGCCCCCGGCATCACGGTGGCAGGCATCGGAGCGGGCATGGTGATCGCCGCCCTGTTCAGCTTCATCCTCGCCGCGGTCGACGACGACGAGATCGGCTCCGCCTCCGGCGTGCTGTCGGCCGTGCAGGCGGTCGGCGGATCCATCGGCGTCGCGATCTTCGGGTCGGTGTTCTTCGCCCAGGCCAAGACCGGTGACTTCACGAGCGGCTTCCACCGCGCGCTGATCGTCCAGGCATGTCTGCTCGTGGCATTCCTCGCGATCACGTTTCTGCTGCCCAAGCAGGGACGCCCCGAAAACGAACAGCACGGCATCGCCACCGAGGACCCCGCCGACACCCGACACGCCGCCGTGTGATCCCCGGCCGGGAGCCGTCCGTCCAACGCGGCGGCCCCGGCCCGGCCACCTCCCGCACCGACACCGTCACCGTCAGAAGCCGACACCGTCACAGGCCGCGAGCGGCAGCTCGCCGTCAACTACACCAGCGTGGTGGCCGGGATCGAGGCGGTGGTGCCGTTGCTGCCCGATGGCGGGCGCATCGTCAGCATCAGCTCGGGTGTGGCTGCTCGGGCCGGTTTCCAGGGGATGGCGTACTACGCGGGCACGAGGTCGGCCCTCGATGGATTCAGCCGGGGCGCGGCCCGCGACTTCCTCGCCGGCCCGCAGGCCTCCTACGTCACCGGTGCAGTGCTGAGGATCGACGGCGGATACGGCGTATAGCCCGACCGCGGACGGCGGTGGCCATATCAAGGAATTCTCGCAGCGGAAGACCAGTGCAGGGGCAGGGGGTTCAAGAGCGGGGTCAAATAGAATGCAAAAGCAGATACCGGCACGGTAGGCCCGTATTCCTGAAAAGGAGTTCCGGGCATGGCTGGGGCCCGTATCCCGAGGGATACGGGCCCCAGCTGCGAAGCCCTGCGTCAGAAGCTGTGCGTCAGAAAGGGACGATGTTTTCGGCAGTCGGGCCCTTCTGGTTCTGCGCGATGTCGAAGACGACCTTCTGGCCTTCCAGTAGCTCATGGAGGTCCTGGGTGGCGATGTTCGAGAAGTGGGCGAACACGTCGGCGCCGTCACCGTCCTGCTCGATGAAGCCGAAACCCTTGGCCGGGTTGAACCACTTCACAGTTCCGGATGCCATGCCATATCTCCTTTGGCGCAGTGCGCCGGAATCCGCGGTCCACGGACACCGGGTCGCCGGCATGATGTCCCGCCCGGAGAATGACCGGAAACACAAAACGCGCCCTGCCGCAGAAAATACCGACGCGGGCGTTGAAGTTTGCGGGAACCATGACTGCAACTGAGGTCGACCGTAGCATTTGGCGGCAACCGGAGTACGGTCAACGATTCCACTCTGTTCGCCGCGGTAAACACGCTGGCCGCACGGTGCGTGAAACCCTCGTCCCGCGAGTGCAGGTAATTTATCCACCCGGAGACGGAGCACGCGCACGAGGAGCTGTCGCCTGCGGCTGGGTGGTGCAGCGTCTCAGCTCGGGGTTTTGGGGTTCTTGGTTTCGGCGGCGCGGTATTCGGCGTTGATGCGTTGGGCCTCTTCGAGCTGGTCCTCGAGGATGATGATGCGGCAGGCGGCTTCGATGGGGGTGCCCTGGTCGACGAGTTCGCGGGCGCGGGCGGCGATGCGCAACTGGTAGCGGGAGTAGCGGCGGTGACCGCCTTCTGAGCGGAGCGGGGTGATGAGGCGGGCTTCGCCGATGGCGCGGAGGAAGCCCTGGGTGGTGCCGAGTATCTCGGTGGCCCGGCCCATGGTGTAGGCGGGGTAGTCGTCGTCGTCGAGACGGCCGAACGAGTCGTCTGCTGTCACTTGCACCTCTCTGTGTTCTCTGTGTGGAACGCGTCGAGGGGCCCGGGTGCCGTACGGCACCCGGGCCCCGAAGGAACTGCTACACCATCTGCCGGCCCTGATACTGCACCGGCCTTCTGTGTCCGCCGACCCGACCTGGAAGATGTCGGGGATGCGGGGATCGCGGTTGCTTGACCGGAGACCACCTCACTATCGATGTCCTGCGGTACCCGGGCTCAAGACATCCACCCGGGCGATCCTGATGGCGCTCGGCTCCTCCGTTTCTTCCCTCTGGGATCAAACACTTACTTACTGCTGGTACTGCCACTGCGGTACTGCTCACGGCGGCCCCTGATCACTGCGGGCCACCCGGTCCGGTCGTCAGTCCCGTCGCCGTCCTGCAACAAACCTGGCTTCGAAACTCCACCACCGCACCGTCCTGCGAACTGCAACTACGGGTACTGCTTCCCCGGCAGTTCATCCCTGCCGGGCTTGCTCGATCTCGGCTACGAGAGAAACCATAACCACACCACCACCCAATGTCTACCCCGGCCAGTACAGATTTTCGTGAGTCTGGCCGGGAGGAAGTCGACCTCAGTCGCCGAACCCGCATCGCGGCGGCCTGTAGCCGTCCAGCGCTCGCGCCAGAGCCCCGACCACACTCAGAGGAGGTGCAGGTCTCGTGCGGCCTGGATCGCGGACTTCCGGTCGCTGACGCCGAGCTTGCGGTAGATCGCGTGGCAGTGGGTCTTGACGGTGTTGAGCGATACGTACAGTTCTGCCGCGATGTCGCGTTGCGAGAGACTCGCGGGCAGGTAGCGCAGGACGGCGGTCTCGCGGCCGGTCAACTGCTCGATGATGTCTGCCGGTTGGACGTCGTCGAGGCCGTGGCGTGCCGCGGCCCGCTTCAGCTGGCGGCCGGCGATGCCGGGGTCGGGGCAGGCGGAGAGGACGGAACGGGCCTCGGCGAGGAGAGGCAGGCCGGAGGGGTCACCGAGGGCGGCGAGGGTGTCTCCGCAGAGGGTGAGGACGTAGCCGAGGGCCAGGTCGGTCGAGGAGCGGCGGACCAGGCCGAGGGCGTGCAGGGCGTCCGCCCGGGCGTGGGCTGGGTCGTCGGTGGCGCGGGCGCGGATCGCGTAGGCGGGGGCGACGCCGTGGTAGGCGGCCAGGCCGAACCGCCCGGCCGTGTCGACCGCCGTGGCGGCGGCGGTTCGCGCGCTCGACGTGGAGGCGTCGTCGAAGGCGACCACGGACAGGTAGACCAGAGCCAGAACGTGTGCCGTGCGGAACTCCTCGGCGGCGGCCTTCTCTGCGGCGAACCGCAGGATGCGCCGGGCTTCGACGGCCTGCCCCGCCCAGGCGTGGGCCGCTCCGGTGGCCGTCGCGAGGTCGCAGGAGAACCCCAACAGGCCCTCGGTGGCGGCGACTTCGCGGGCCGAGTCGATCGCGGTGGTGACATCGCCCCGGGCCAGCGCGATGTTCATGCGCAGGGAGATCGCCGGGGTGGTGTCGAAGCCCTCGTACGCGACCTCGTGCATGACGTCGATCCAGCGCTCCGCGGGTGAGTAGCGGCCGGCCAGGTACTCGCACCAGCCGTACAGGAGAGCGCACCAGGTCAGCGTCTTCGCCACGTCACCAAGCCGGTCCAGGAAGGACCGCAGGGTGTCGGTCTGGCCGGCGGCGAGGAGGCGCGGCCCGTGGACGAGCATCAGTTGGGCAGCCTCGCGCGGGTCGTCCCCGTTGAGGCGGTGGTCGATGGCCCGGCCGAGGTCGCCCTGGGCGGTGAACCAGGCCGCGGCGCGTGCGTGAAGTGCGGGGATCTGTGAAGGGATTTCCTGGTGGGCTTCCAGCCGGAGCAGGTCCCGCAGCAGGTGGTGGTAGCGGAACCAGGTGCCGGTGCGGTCCAGGCCGATCAGGAGCTGGTTGGCGGCAGCGGTCTCGCGCAGCCATTTCGCGCCGCCGCTTCCTGTGCCGGTGCCGGTAACCGTGCCGTTGCCGGTCACGGCGTCGACGAGTTCCCCGCTGAGCTGGTCGAGGATCGAGGTCTCCAGGAGGAGCCGACGCTCGTCCGTGTCGACCGCGGCGAGGAACTCGTCCCGCAGGTACTCGACCACGAGGTGGTCGTCGCCGCGGAACGCAGCGATGAACGCGCCTGGATCTGCGGCGCGTTGGAGGGTCAGCCCCGCGAGGACGAGCGCGGCCGCCCAGCCTTCCGTACGTCCGCAGAGCTGGTCGAGAAGGGCGCGGTCGAGGGACCGGCCCGCCGCGCCGAGAAGCCCGGCCGCCTCGTCGGTGTCGAAACGGAGGTCCGCGCCCCGGATCTCGGCGATCTGGTCGCGTACGCGCAGCCGGCCGAGCCGGAACGGCGGGTCGATCCGGGTGGACAGGACGACGGTGACCTGGCGGGGACAGAGGTCGATGAGGCGTTCCATGCCTGCCTGGACACTGTGGTTGTCGATCAGGTGGTAGTCGTCGATGACGACCACGAGCGGCCCGGCCACCCCCGCCAGCGCATTGACCAGCGCCGACACGACGACCAGGTCGTTCCCCTTGGAACCGGCCACGATCGGCGTCAGCTCGCTCACCGCGACCGGATGCGCCTGCCCGATCGCCGCGATCAGGTGCGACCAGAACCGTACGGGGTCCGAATCGCTCGGTTCCGCCTGCAGCCACGCGACGGCTTCGGGCCGCTCCGCCAGCCAGGAGGCGAGCAGCGTCGACTTGCCGGATCCTGCCGGGGCGCTGAGCAGGATCAGCCGGATGTGATCGGCACAGCCGGCACGCAGGATGTCATCGAGACGGGAGCGCCGCACGAGGTGCCGGGGCGGCACAGGCGGCCTCAACTTCGTTGCTGCCAAGCCCATTTCCCGTGGGACGGTCACCTCACCGAGCCTACTGCCACCACCTCACCCGGGTGGGGTGGCGAACCGGACGAGGCGATCTCATGCCGCTCGTCGCGATGCTCAGGACATGACCCAGCAGAGTACGACCCCGCAGAGTTCGACCCCACAGAACACGACCCCGCAGAGCACGTACGAGATCGTCATCCGGGGCCGGGCCGGCCCTCGGCTCCTGCGGCCGCTCCTGGACGACTTCGTCGTCGATCACACGGACGCCGGCCTCACCCGCCTCGTCGGTGACATCACCGACCCGGCCCATCTGCACGGAGTCCTCGCCCACTTGACGTCGTTCAACGCCGGGGTCGTGTCCGTCTCCCCGCTCCTCTCACACGACTCCCACGCCTTGCACGACCCGTACGACTCACAGCACTCACACGACTCCCACCACTCCCACGTACGGAGCTCTCCCATGATCACTGTCTCGGGCGTCACCAAGCACTACGGCAAACGCGCCGCCGTCCAGGACATGACGTTCGGCGTCCAGGCCGGCCGCGTCACCGGATTCGTCGGCCCCAACGGCGCCGGGAAGTCCACCACGATGCGCGTCATGGTCGGCCTGACCCGGCCCGACACCGGTGACGTCCGCTACGACGGCATCCACTACACCGACCTCAAGCACCCCGCGACCGTCGTCGGCGCGGTACTGGAAACGCGCTCCATGCACCCCGGCCGCACGGCCCGCAACCACCTGCGGGCCATGGCGGCCATCAGCGGAATCCCCGCAGCGCGGGTTGACGAGGTGCTCGTCGCGGTCGGCCTCGAAACGGCGGCGGGCCAGCGCGCGGGCGGCTTCTCCCTCGGCATGCGCCAGCGTCTCGCCCTGGCCGGGGCCCTCCTCGGTGACCCGCAGGTACTGCTGCTCGACGTCCAACGGCCTGGACCCCGACGGCATCCGCTGGCTGCGCACCTTCCTCACCGACTTCGCGGGCCGGGGCGGCACGGTCTTCGTCTCCAGCCACGTCATCAGCGAGCTGAGCATGTTCGCCGACGACCTCATCGTGATCGGCGGCGGGAGGCTGCTGGCCGCCGAGTCGGTCGCCTCGATCCTGGAGCGGGGCGAGAGCCGGGTCGTCGTGGAGACACATCAACCGGACGAGCTCGTACGACTGTTGGCCGAACAGCACATCGTCGCGGAGGCCACCGGGGACCGGCTGCTCGTCCACGGAACCACCAAGGCCGCCGTGTCCCAGATCGCGTACGACCATCACGTCCGCGTGGTGGAGATCACCGAGATCACCACCTCGCTCGAGGACCGCCTGCTCGACATGACCAAGGCCTCGGCCGAGTTCGCCGCCGCGTAAACCGCACGCCCCTCTCCCCCGCCACGCACCCACCACCCACCAACTCGCCACCCGAACAAGGGACGAACCGATGACCTACACACCTGTGACCACGAACCCGCCGTCGCTCGACACCACCTCCGTCGTACCGAAGGAACACCGGAGTCCCGGCGCCCGATCACCCGGCGACAACATCCGGGCGGTCCCTGCCGTCCTGAGGAGCGAGTGGCTCAAGGTCTCCTCGCTCCGTTCCCACCAGGCCGTCCTCGCCCTCACCACCCTGGTCGGCGCCTTCGTCTCCTGGGCGGTCGCGACGTTCGTCACCGACGAGGTACTGACGGCGACCGAGGTCTTCACCTACTCGACCGTGCTGACAGCCGTCGTGGCCTCCGTCGCCGGCGTACTCCTCTTCACCTCCGAGGCACAGCACGGCACCCTGTCGGCCACCCTGACCGCGCAGCCGGCGCGCTGGGTCGTCGCACTGGCCAAGACGGTCACCGCGGCCGCGTACGGTCTGGTGCTCGGCGCGGCAGGGATGGCCGCAGGCCTCGGTGGCGCGCTCGTCAGCGGCCTCGACCTGGGTGACACCTCGGGCATGGCCGTGACCACGCTGTGGGCGCTGTTGTACACCGCGCTCGCCGCCGTACTCGGCCTGGGCATCGGCATGATCGTCCGCCATGGTGCCGCAGCGATCTCCGGGCTCCTGGTCTGGGGCTTCGTCGTCGAGAACCTCCTCAACCTCTTCATGTCGCCGCAGATCTCCCGCTTCCTGCCCTTCATCGCAGGCGACGCACTCCTGGCCATCGACTCCGACACGGCCACCGCTGAATCCGTCGCCGTCGCCCTCACCCGGACCCAGGACGCACTCGTCTTCGGCGGTTACGCGGTGGTCGCCCTGATCATCGGAACCTTCCTGCTGCACCGCCGCGACACCAACTGACCGATCCACGCCCCTTGTTCGCGCACTCCGGAGGACCCCGGCCACGGCCGGGGTCCTCAGCGCCGCTGCGACGTCGTCCGGCGCCCGAAGGAGGCCCAGGAGGTCATGTCGCCCGGACGATTCCAGCACGAGCTCTGGTCGTACGACTCGGCGCCGCGCGCCTGATAGCGACCCCGGTCTCAGGTATCGTCCGACGACGTTCCAGGAGCGTTGGTGGGCTGGGGTGACGCGGTCAGTGCCATGTAGGACAGCCGCAGGTGCGCTTCCATGACGGCGCGGGCCGTGGCGCTGTCGTGCGCCGCGATCGCGGTGACCAGTTGCCGGTGGTCCTGAAGGCTCCGCTGGAGTTGCAGGTCGTCGTAGAACTGGAACGAGCCGAGCATGAGGGGGGCGCGGGTCAGGTTCGCGGCGATGTTGTACAGCCGCGGGGAGGCCGCGCATTCCAGTACGAGCTGGTGCAACTCGTGGTTCTGGCGGGCGAGTTCGTCGCGGAAGCGGTCGCCTCGGATCCGCTCGCAGGCCTCCATCGCGTCGCACAGCTTGATCAGCTGGTCGAGCTGTCCGCTGGTGCGACGCTGGGCGGCGAGTTGCGCCGCGTAGGGTTCCAGCATGGCTCGGATCGCCATGACTTCGGCGGCATCGTCGCTGGTCCAGGAGGCGACGAAGGCGCCGCGGTTGGCCTCGATGGTGACCAGGCCCTCGTCGCTGAGCCGCCGCAGCGCGTTGCGGACCGGGGTGCGGCTCACCTGGTACTGCTCGCGGAGGGTGTCCTCGACGAGGTGGGCGCCGGGGGCCAACTGTCCGGTCTGGATGGCGGACTTCAGCGCGAGATAGATGGCATCAGCCGGTCGTCCCATCTCCACCCGCCTCCTTCAACCGTTGTGGACCCCGGCAAGCCTAGTCGACTGGATCACCGTCCCGTACTGGTCAGGGCCGCGGGAGCCCGAGGAGGTCCAGTGTGCTCGCGCCGGTGCGGATGCGGTCGCGGAAGCCGGCTTCCTTCGCGGCCCTGGCCTCGGAGGCGGCAAGGGCTTCGTCCGTCTGGTGGGCGGGGACACGGACGAGGCCGTCGGCGTCACCGAGGATGATGTCACCGGGCTCGACGCGGACCCCGCCGACGCGGACGGGCACGTTGATCCGGCCGGGCACCGCCTTGCTCGTTCCCTTGATCGACAGGCCGCGGGTGAAGACGGGGAAGCCGCTGGCGATGATGTCCCGGCTGTCGCGGACGGCTCCGTCGATGACCAGCCCGGCCAGGCCGCGCTCCTGGGCGGCGCAGGTCAGCACGTCGCCCCAGGGTCCGGCTTCGAGGTACCCCTTGGCGTCCACGACGAGGACGTCGCCGGGGCCGGCTTCCAGGAGGGCGAGGTGGATGTACCAGTTGTCGGCGGGCGGCAGGTCGAGCGTCACCGCGGTGCCGACCAGGGTGCGGGAGGGGTCCAGGGGCTTGAGGCCGGCGTCGAAGGCTCCGCACTGGCCGTTGGCCTCGTAGACCGTGGCCGCTCCCAGTTCTCCGAGCCGGTCGAGAGTGTTCTGGTCAGGGCGGACTGTTTGCGTGCGGACTGTTTGCGTGAGGGACATGGATCTTCCGTTTCGTTACTGATGGATGGTCAGGCGACGTCGTGCACAGTGGCCTTGGGCAGGCCGGTCCGGTCGGGCGCGGATGCCGAGCGGACGGTTGCTTCGGCCTCGCGGACGAACCGGAGGCGTACGACGAGCAGGCCGGAGACGACGAGGACGGCGGCGACGATGGCCAGGCCGGTGTAGATGCTGCCGGTGGCGCTCTCCAGGGCGCCGAACCCGTAGGGGCCCACGAAGCCGCCGAGGTTGGCGATGGAGTTGATCGAGGCCATGCCGACGGCGGCCGCCGATCCGGTCATGAACAGCGAGGGCAGCGACCAGAACGGTCCGTAGGTCGCGTACACGGCCACCGTGATCACGGTGAGCAGCAGCAGGGACAGTACGAGGCTGTCCTCCACCAGGACCATGGCGCACAGGCCCGCGGCGGCGATGAACAGCGGAATGGCCACGTGCCAGCGGCGTTCCCGCAGCCGGTCCGAGCGTCGGGCCCACCAGACCATGAACACGGCCGCCACGGCGTAGGGCAGGGCGCTGAGCAGGCCGACGGAGGTGTTGCTGAGGCTGTCCTGCAACCCGTTGACGATCTGCGGGGTGAAGAAGGCCAGGACGTAGATGGCGACGGACTTGCTGTAGTAGATCAGCGCCAGGGCGAGGGTGCGCCAGCCCGCCAGGCTGCGCCAGAAGCCGACTTGGCGGTGCCGGGCTTCCTTGGCCGCGTTCTCCGCTTCCAGTGTGCGGCTGAGCCACTGCTTCTCGTCGGCCGTCAGCCAGCGTGCGGACTGCGGGGAGTCGGTGAGGAGGAACAGCGTCGCCAGGCCGAGCAGGACGGCCGGCACACCTTCGAGGATGAACACCCACCGCCAGCTGGACACACCAAGCCAGTGCACGTGGTCCAGGATGAGGCCGGACAGCGGGCCGGCGATGAGCGTGGCGACGGGCAGGGCCACCATGAACTGCGCCACTACGCGGGCCCGTTCGCGCTCCGGGAACCACTGGCTGAGGTAGAGGATGACGCAGGGGAAGAATCCCGCTTCGGCGATCCCGAGGATGACACGGACGGCGGCGAGCTGCGTGAAGTTGTGGACGAACCCGGTCGCGACGGCGACGGCGCCCCAGCTGACCAGGATGCGGGCGATCCAGCGGCGGGCGCCGACCTTGCGCATGAGCATGTTGCTCGGCACTTCGAAGACGAAGTAGCCGATCGAGAACAGGCCTGCGATCAGGCCGAATTGGGTGGACGTGATGCCGAGGTCGGCGTTCATCTCCAGCGCCGCGTAGCCGACGTTGGCCCGGTCGATGAAGGCGATGACGTAGAGGAGTGCCAGGAACGGCACGAGACGGATCTTGATCTTGTTGACGACGGCCGGCCTGTACTGTCCCGCCACATCGTTGGGGTGTATGGACATGACTCTCCGGAGGGGAACGGTGGGTTACGCGGACGGGTGGGCGCGTGTCATCGCTGGCCGGTGCGGGCGAGGCCGGCCAGCCAGTCGATGGCGGCGTCGGCCGTCTCCGGCACGGAACGAGACTGCTGGGCAGCGGTGTTGGTCGCGGCGAAGCGCTGCTCGGTGGCACGGGTCATGGTGCTCGGGTAGCTGAGCTGTTCCAGTTGCTCGGCCGCCTGGGCCACCTCGTGCTCACGGCGCGTCGCGTGCTGCGGGTGGGTGCGCACCATGGCGTTCAGCAGGGGAACGAAGCCGGTGCGGTCGACGTCGGCCAGCGATGCCCACAACTGGTCGAGCACGCCGTACTCCTGGGCGGCCGGCAGGCACTCCACCGCCAGGCCCTCAAGCCCCTTCATGATCACTGAGCGCAGCAGTTTGACGCGCATCGCGTCCCCGGGACGGGAGTCGCCCAGCACGGTCAGCGGCGCGTCGAACCGCTTCAGCAGGCCGACAAGTTCCGGGTACTCCTCGCCCGCGTAGAGCAGTGGTGTCCGCGCCCTGCCCAGTGCGACGGATCCGGTGATGGCGATGTCGGCATAGCCCACGCCCGCCTCCTGGCACCGTGCGGCGGCGGCCCGTTTGTCCTCGGCCGAGGCGGTGCTCAGGTCCCCGATGACGGCGCCCGTCGGCACGTGGGGCAGCAGCGCGTCAAGAATCGATGCCAGCGCTCCGCCCGGTGTCGCCAGGAGCACCACCTCGGCCGGGTGCAGCCAGGGGCCGGCCTCCCGGTGCAGTTCCAGATCTGCCTCGTGGGCCAGGGCGAGCGCCGTCGGCGCGGGAGCGGGATCCAGCAGGTGCAGCCCCGACACCGGCGTCTCCCGCACGGCTTCGGCATAGGCGAGACCGACCTCGCCGCAGCCAACAATCACGATCTCAGTCATCCGTGCGCCATCTCTCGAGGTAGGCCCGACCACCGGCCGGGAACGTGCAATAGAAGAACAATCACGGAGTTTTAGTGGCTCAAACGCCGCTCTCGCCGATGCGTTGTACTTCTATAGCACTCTCAAGGTGACGTCGTACACCCTTGTTCAGCCGCCAACCACCTGGACCCCTTCGGGGCGCGCGACGAAACAGCCCTTGACGCCCACTTCACGCCCAGGCAACATCCCTACTCATCAAGCGATAAGACTTATCACGCAATGAGAATCCCCTGGTGGGGTGGCAAGGAGGCCACAGATGCGCGTCGCGGTGCTCGGACTCGGTGAGGCGGGAGCGTTGTATGCGACCGGGTTCCTGGAGAACGGCTGGTCGGTCGCGGGATACGACCCGGGGGACGTACCGACGCCGGACGGTGTGGAGCGGGCGGACAGCGTCGGGGCCGCGGTGGCCGGGAGCGATCTGGTGCTCGGACTCACCGGGGCGAAGGCCGCACTGGCCGTGGCCCAGGAGGCCGCGCCGCACCTCGGGAAGGCCACGGTCTACGCCGACATGAACGCGGGCGCCCCGCAGTTGAAGGGCCGGATCGCGGACGCGGTGGGTGCCGCCTCCGAGGCCGTGTTCGCGGATGTGTCGGTGATCGGGTCCGTCCCCGCGTACCGGCACCGCACCGCCCTGGTGGCCAGTGGTCCTGGTGCCACCGTGGTCGCGGACCACTTCGGCACCCTCGGCGCTCCGGTGGAGGACCTGGGCGGCGAGCCGGGAGCGGCGTCCGCCCGCAAGTTGCTGCGCAGTGTGTTCATGAAGGGGCTCGGCGCGATCATCGTGCAGACCGTGGAGGCGGGCCGGGCAGCCGGGGACGAGGGGTGGGTGCGCGAGCAGATCGCCGCCGAACTCGCGGGCGGCGCGGGCACGTTGGAGCGGCTGTACACGGGGACCGCGAAGCACGGTGAGCGCCGGGCGTTCGAGACGTCGGCCGCCGCCGAGCTGATGGCAGACCTCGACCTGGACGCGGAGCTCGCCCGGGCGATCGGACACGTACACCTGCTGGCCGCCCGCCCGGAGGGGCTGCGTGATGTGCCGCGGGTGTCGGACGAACTGCTGGCCGCACACCAGGACGTGGCCACCGCGAACATCGGTGACGCGGTCGACCGGCTGGGGCTGCTCGACTCCGGGATTCGGCCCATGTGGAGCGGGGCGCGTGCCATCGGGCGGGCGCTGACGGTGTGGACGCGGGCCGGCGACAACCGGGCCATCCATGAGGCCATCAAGGTCGCGAAGCCGGGTGACATCATCGTCGTCAACGGGGAGGCCGACACCTCCCGGGCGCTGGTCGGCGAGCTGATCTGCGAGCGGGCCAAGGCGCGGGGTGTGGTGGGCATGGTGCTCGACGGAGCGGCCCGTGACATCGACGTACTCGCCGAGATCGGGTTCCCGGTGTGGGCGCGCGCGGTGACACCGGCCGGTCCGTACAAGTTCGGCCCCGGACATGTGAATGTGCCCGTCTCGGTGGGCGGCCTGGTGTGTCGCCCCGGTGACCTGGTGGTCGCGGACGGCGACGGCATTGCCGTGGTGGCCGCCGAGGAGGCAGAGTCGGTGCTCGCCGCGGCGCGCGCGGTCGAGGCCGACGAGGCCGGCCGGCGCGCCACGATCCGCGCCACGGCGGCCGCGGCGGCAGGAACGGGAGACGCATCATGATCGCCGTATGGGCGCTGGGCTGCTACATCGCGGCCATCCTCATCTGGAACTCCGTGCTCAAGCGGAACATCGGCGAGGCACTGATCGTCGGCTTCCTGGTCACCGGCCTGTTCTCCGGTGGTGACATCGCCCATGTGCTGTGGAGCGGCCTGGCCGAGGCGTTGCAGGAGGAAGTCACCTTCGCCGCGCTCGCCTTCGTGTTCATGAGCTACGTCCTGGCCCGCACCCCGGTCCTCGACCACCTCCTGGACATCCTCAACTCACTCCTCGGGCGGCTGCGCGGTGGCCCCATCTACACGTCCACCGTCGCCGCCGGTGTGTTCGGTGCCATCGCGCACGTCGGCGCCGCTGTCACCGCCGCCGTCGGGTCGGTGACGATCCCGTGGATGAAGCGGTCGAACGTCAGCGGTGAACTCGCCGCGACCGTCGCGGCCGGCGGGGCGGGGATGGGTGTCACCTTCCCGTTCAGCTCCACCATGTTCATCCTCATGGGCTCGGCCGGCGTCGCCTCCGTGGTCTCGACCGACGACATCGTGCTGCCGCTGTTCATCGGCGGACTGTGGTGTCTCGGCTACCGGCTGATCGCCGCGTTCATCATGGTGCGTCGGCACGGTATCCAGCCGGTGGCCGGCGAGGAACTCAAGCCGCTGCGCCGCACGATGGGCGTGGGCTGGACCAGCCTGCTCCTGTTCGGCGGGATCGTCGTGCCGCTGCTGCTGACGCGCGGGCCGCTCGCCGGGGCGCTCGGCCGCTACCTGGACGGCGTGGAGATGTCCGACGCCATCAGCCTCATCACCTGGATACCCGTCCTGATGATCGCGATCGTGCTGGTGCTCGGCCGACGTCATCTGCCGCGCGGCGGACAGGCGTGGTGGGAGCTGCTCGGCGGGGCCGCGCCGAAGTTCGGCGTGCTCGGTGTCACCATCGTCGCCGCGTTCTCCGCGGCCAACGCGCTGGGTGAACTCGGCCTGCCCGCGCAGCTGTCCGACCTGCTCTCGGGAGTGGACGCGCCGCTGTGGGTGCTGGCCCTGGTCGTCGGCCTCCTGGTGGTGGGTGTCGCCATCCCGCTGACGGCCAGTGCCACCATGGCCGCGATCGGACCGGTCGCCGTCTCCGCGCTGATCGGCGCGGGTGTCTCGCCTGCCACGGCCTGCGTCGCCGTGCTGATCTTCGCGTCCACCGAGGGTGCCTCGCCTCCGTCCGGCGCACCCATCTACGTGGCCAGCGGCATCGCGGGCGTCGACCCGTCACGCACCTTCATGCCTCTGCTCACGTACTACTGCATCCCCATCCTGCTCATCGGCGCCGCCGTGGCCACCGGCGTCCTGCCCGTCTGAACCGGAGGCCGTCCCATGACCGTCCGCACACTCCAGTTCCTCTTCCGCCTCAGCGTCATCGGCTTCCTGGCCGGCGGGTTCGTCGTCGTCATCGCCCAGGCCCTGGGGATCGCGCTCGGCGACGCCGGCTGGGTCGCCGCCGTCGGCGAGCACGCCGGGCCGCCCACCTTCATCACCGCGAGCGTCAGCGGCCTGCTCGCCTTCATCCTGTCCTACGTCGACAAGGAGAAGCCCGAGCCGAACGCCCCCGCCGCCGCGCACGACCTGCAACCGGCCGCGGGCTCGACCTCCCCCTGACGGGCGGGCGACCTCTGGCGGGCGGCGACCTCTGGCGGGCGGGCGAGCAGGCTCTTGGGAGACCCGCGCAGCCGTCGGCCGACAGTCTGATAACTCTTATCAGGCAGCGGCACACCGGGTGCCGCGCCGACGACGACCAGGAGCCCCAGCCCATGGCCAGCCCATCCGCCACTCCCATGCGCTCGCTCGACCGGGCCTTCGACGTACTGGGAGTCCTCGAGGACGCCAGGCACCCGCTGCGGCTCAGCGACATCGCCCGCCGCGCGGAACTGCACGTGGCCACCGCCCAGCGCATCCTGAACGTCCTCGTCGACCGCGGCTACGCGGCCAGGGAGGACACCGGTTACGTCGCCGGGCCCGCGGCCGTCGCCACCGCCCACGCCTTCCTGGTCAACAACCGGCTCAGCCCGGTCGCCCTGCCCATCCTTCAGGAGCTGGCCGCCACCACCGGTCTCACCCCGACCCTGTTCGTCCGGGTCGGCCACTCGCGGGTGCCGATCGCACGCGTCGAGGGCCGCAACCCGCTGCGCTACCAACTCCCCATCGGCGACAAGCTCACGCTCCACCTCGGAGCCGGGAAGGCCCTGCTCGCCTGGCTGCCCGAGGACGAACAGGCGGCCTACGTCACCGCCGCGACCCCCTTCACCCGGGCGTCGGGCCAGCAGGTCACCGCCGAGGACCTCACCGCCGAACTCCAGCGCGTGCACACCGCCGGCTACGCCCTCTCCCAGGACGAACGCGTCCAGGGTGTCACCTCCGTCAGCGCCCCCATCCTCAAGGACGACACCCTGCTCGGCGCCCTCAGCATCGTCGGCCCCAGCACGGATCTGCCCGAGGCCGACCACCAGAGCATCATCACCGAAGTCCGCCACGCAGCGAAGGCCATCGCCGTGCGCTGCGCCTGACCGAAAGCGCCGCCGTGCCCCAGCCGATACCCACCTACGCAGACCTCCTCGCCCGCACCGACGCGCCCGCCGGCTCCAGTTGGCACCTCTTCACCGAACAGCCCGAGCGCGGCATGGCCGACTTCGCGGGCCCCGAGCAGATCCTGCGCGCCACACCCTGCGTACGCGAAGGGCGCGCCATCAGCCTCGACTACGCACTCGACGCCTTCGACCCGCCCATGTCCAGGGCCCGCGGCATCCCCCAACACCACATCACCGCCAAGCACGACCAGGCCCGCGACGACTCCCTGGACGGCTTCCATCTCCAGGCCAGCACCCAGGTCGACGGACTGCGCCACCGCCGCGCATCCGGACACGGCTTCTACAACGGCGTGCCCGATGACGCCATCGCCCCGCGCAGCCCACGCCTCGGCGTCCAACTCTGGGCCGAGACACCCCTGGTGGGCCGCGGCCTGCTCATCGACATCGACGGCCACCTGCGCGAGCGCGGCACCCCGCTCGACCACACCACGGGCCCCGCCCTCACCCCCGCCCTGCTCGACGAGGCCCTCGCCGCACAGCACTGCACCGTCGAGGACGGTGATCTGGTGCTCGTCCACACCGGCTGGGCCCACTGGTACCTCACCACCGACCCCGACACACGTACCGAGACACGTGCCGCACGCCGTGCCACCGGTTTCGCCCAGTCACGCGAGTTCGCCGCCTGGTGCTGGGACCACCGCATCGCGCTGATGGCCACCGACACGTTCGCCGTCGAGGTCCTGCCCGTCCTGCCCGACGGCGACTTCCACGACAGCGCGCCCGAGGACGCGGGCATGATGCACCAGGAACTCATCGCCAAACTCGGCCTCCCTCTGGGCGAGTTGTGGAACCTGACCGCACTCACCGAGGACTGCCGTGCCACCGGCCACTGGGACAGCCTCCTGACCGTGAAGCCCCTCCACCTCACCGGCGGAGTCGGCTCACCGGCCAACGCGACTGCGCTGCGCTGACATTCGATCGAGCCAGCCCCCTGGAAGGGCCCTCGTTTCACAGTTTGCCCAAGTGCGCCCCCTCGTCACGGCCGTTCCGGATGATATACGGGACGTCGGGACGGTCTGCTCGGCCGTGCGCCGGGCGAGGGGCTGGGCGCGGAATCCGCGCCCAGCGACGGCGGCGCGGCGGAACGACGCCAAACTCGCCCGCCGCAGCGCGACACCTCAACCTGCCCACAAATCCAGCCAGTTGCTCATGGCGCCAACACCGGTGGCGCTACGCTGCTGTGTCGTGCAGCAGACGCGACTCGACATCGCTCGGATCCGGGCGGCCCGCCGGTTGATCGACCCGGTCTTTCTCGACACTCCGCTGTACCGCTGCGAGGCGCTGGAGCCCGGCCTCGGGTGCACGGTGAGCATCAAGCTCGAGACGGCGAACCCGGTCCGCAGCTTCAAGGCCCGTGGCACCGAGGTGGTCGCGAGCCTGCTCGCCGGCGATGCCTCGCGAGCCGTGGTGTGCGCGAGCGCGGGCAACCTCGGCCAAGCCCTCGCGTGGTCCGGTCGCGGCCGGGGGCTCGACGTCACAGTCGTCGCATCCCGCTTCGCGACGCGGGCCAAACTTGACCGCATTCGCGCACTGGACGCCGGGTTGGAGCTGGTGGACGGCGACCACGAGATGGCTCGCGAGCGGGCGGCGGCCATCGCACGGCACGACGGCATCCGGCTGGTCGAGGACAGCCTGGACATCGAGACCTGCGAAGGCGCGGCGACCATCGGTCTGGAACTGGTGGGCACCGCGCCGTCGTTCGACACCGTCCTGATCGCTCTCGGCGGCGGGGCGCTGGCCACCGGCGTGGGTCATGTGGTGAAGGCGTTGGCACCCGAGGTCGAGGTGATCTGCGTCCAGCCGCTCGGCGCACCGGCGTTGACACACTCGTGGCGCAGGCGACGGGTCGTCACCACCGACTCGACCGACACCATCGCCGACGGCGTCGCCGGCCGGCGCCCCATCCCGGCCGTCCTTCACGACCTCCTCCTGGTCGCCGACGACGCCGTCCTGGTCCAGGAGGCGTCGATCATCGCCGGTATGCGGATGCTCCTCGACCACGCCGGCCTCGTCGTCGAACCGTCGGCCGCGCTCGGCATCGCGGCCATCCTCGAAGACCGTGACCGCTTCGCCGGCCGACATGTCGTCACCATCGTGTGCGGCAGCAACGTCGACGTGGACGCCTATCACCGCTGGGTCGGCGCATCCAGGTCTGTCATCACACGCGGTCCAGGTGGAGCCAACAGTGAGAGTTCCTGACATGTCTCGCGGTGCGCGTCTCACTGCCCACAGCGCAGTCTCCACAGCCCTCGCCCTGTGCAGTGATCACGCGCTGCGCGAGCTTGTGGACACGGCCGTGCCGATCGGATCCGGCATCGGCGGGAAGTCGTCCCTGCTGGAGGTCGCCGGAACCCCGGTTTTCGTAAAGCGGGTGCCCCTCACCGACTTGGAGAGGCAACCTGAGCATGTCCGGTCCACGGCGAACCTGTTCGAGCTGCCCGTCTTCTGCCACTACGGCGTCGGCAGCATCGCCGGGCCGGGCTTCGGGGCCTGGAGAGAGCTCGCCGCGCACACCATGACGACGAACTGGGTGCTCTCGGCGGAGCACGAGGGCTTCCCACTGATGTACCACTGGCGGGTGTTGCCGGACGCGACGCCCCTGCCCGAGGACCTGGCCGACGTCGAACGGGCCGTTGCTTATCGGGGCGGCGGATCACAGGTACGCCGCCGGATCGAGGCTCTCCAGCAGTCCTCGGCGAGCGTCGCGCTGTTCCTGGAGTACATCCCGCAGAACCTGCACCAGTGGCTGGGCACTCAGGTCGAAGCAGGCGACGAGGTCGCCAACCGGGCCTGCACCATGGTGGAGAGGGAACTTGCAGCCGGTGTCTCGTTCATGAACAACCGCGGGCTCCTGCACTTCGACGCGCACTTCGAGAACATCCTGACCGACGGGCAGCACCTCTACTTCGCAGACTACGGCCTCGCGATCTGCTCCCAGTTCGAACTGTCGCAGGACGAGGCCGACTTCTTCGACCGGCATCAGACCTACGACCGCTGTTACACCGCCACGTATCTGGTGAATTGGCTGGTCACCGCTCTGTACGGATACCGGCGGGAGGACCGGGACGGCCGCTACGAGCTGGTGCGTGCCTACGCAGAGGGCAAGCGTCCCACCGGGATCCCGGAGGAGGCCGCGGCGATCCTCGCCCGGCACGCGCCGATCGCCGCCGTGATATCGGACTTCAACCTCAAGTTCCAGCGCGAGAGCAGGCAGACCCCATATCCGGTGGAGGAGATCCGCCGGATCGGTCGCACGTACAGCCCATCCCTCGGCTGACGGGGCTGCCGACACACTCTTCGGCGAGGGCAGCACCGTCACGTCCTTGTCCGTCTGGAAGATGGGAGGCATGGCGGTCTGACACCGCCATCGATGCCCGGGCACGTGCTGCGCCGCCGTGGACAGCCTCTCGGCTCACGCGTCACGGCGGCGCAGCACCGCCCCCGCGGCGAGCACCAGCACCGCCGTATATCCGGCGACCAGCAACAACGAGGGCCACGGGCCGAGGCTCCCGACCGCCTCGGCCGTGGCGTCCGAGGTCTGGGTGAGCTTCTCCAGGGCCGCCGTCGGCGAGATGCCCGCGACCCAGCGTTGCGCGTCGCCGAACAGCGGGCCGAACAGGGACGGCAGGAGCAGCAGGCCGATGACGGTGGTCACGGCGCCCGCGGAGTGGCGTACGAGCGTGCCGACCGCGAGGCCGAGCAGTCCGGCCACCGCGAAGGATCCCGCGACTCCGAACAGGGCGGGCAGCGGTCGGCCCTGCGCGTATGTCCCGTCGTCGAGCATGGCGTCGCCGGCCAAGTAGGCGAGGGAGCAGGAGGCCAGCGACAGGACGTACAGCAGTCCGGCGATCAGGGTGCCCTTGGCCGCGAGGACGGTCGCGCGGCGTGGGTTGGCGGCGAACGTGGTGCGGATGGTGCCGCTGCTGTACTCGCCGGTGACCAGGAGCACACCGACCACGGCGGCCAGCATCTGCCCGACGACCGCCAGGGTGAGGCTGCCGCCGAGGACGGTGTCGTCGCGCTGCAGGCTGCCGGTCGCCGCCACGAACACCGCGCCCACGACCGGCAGGAGGGTGGTCGCGGCGGTCGTCCACACCGTGGAGCGAACGCTGCGGAACTTGATCCACTCGTAGGCGAGGGCCTGTACGTATCCGGCGCGGGCGCCGGTGAGTCCGGTGAGTGCCGGGGCCGGGTTGGTGGCATGAGTGGTCGTCATCGCAAGGTCTCCTCGGTCTTACGTACGGAAGCGGTGCGGTACTCGGCCGCGTCCTGGGACAGGGCGGTGTAGACCTCCTCCAACGAGGAGTGAGCGGGGGTCAGTTGGTGCACGGCGAGGCCGTTGTCGCGGGCGAGGTCGCCGATCGTGGCGGCGCCGGGGCCCTCGACCCGCCAGTCGCCCCGGGGGTCCAGACGTACGCGGGCGCCCTTGGCTTCCAGCAGGGCGCGCAGCTTCTCCGGCTCCGGGGAGCGCACCAGCGTGTGGGCGCGGGAGTTGGTCTCGATGAAGTCGCGCATGGTGGTGTCCGCGAGGAGGCGGCCCCTGCCGATCACGATCAGGTGGTCGGCGGTCAGCTCCATCTCGCTCATCAGGTGCGAGGAGAGGAAGACCGTACGGCCTTGTGCGGCAAGCGACTTCATCAGGTCGCGGATCCACCGGATGCCCTCGGTGTCCAGGCCGTTGACCGGCTCGTCCAGGATCAGCACCTCGGGATCGCCGATCAGCGCGGCGGCGATGCCCAGGCGCTGGCCCATGCCGAGCGAGAAGCCCTTGGTGCGGCGCCTGGCGGTCGCCTGTGGCAGGCCGACCAGGTCCAGGACCTCGTCGACGCGGCGGCGCGGGATGTTGTTGCCGGCCGCGAGTCCGGCGAGGTGCTGGTAGGCGGAGCGGCCGCCGTGCACGCCCTTGGCGTCCAGGAGCGAGCCGACGGTGCGCAGCGGTGCGGCGAGATCCCCGTACCTCTTGCCGCCCACCGTGACCCGTCCGGCGGTCGGGGCGTCGAGTCCCAGGACGAGCCGCATGGTGGTCGACTTCCCGGCGCCGTTGGGGCCGAGGAAGCCGGTCACCCGCCCGGGGCGGACGGTGAAAGAGAGTCGGTCGACGGCGGTCTTGTCGCCGTATCGCTTGGTGAGTTTCGTTGCCTCGATCATGTCGTCGACGCTAGGGACGGCGGAGCGATCCGGCGTCCTGCGCAGGGAGTCGGCCGCTACTCCCGCGGGAGTAGCCTGCGCCGGGAGTCGGTCACTACTCCCGCAGGAGTGGACAAGAGCGCGGGGTCAGCGGTCCCCGGCGCGGACCAGACCGGTCTCGTACGCGATCACGACCAGCTGCGACCGGTCCCGCGCGCCAAGCTTCGTCATGGCCCGGCTGACGTGGGTCTTCGCGGTGAGCGGGCTCATAATCAGCTCCTTGCCGATCTCCTCGTTACTGAGTCCCGCCGCGACCAGCGCCATCACCTCCCGCTCGCGGTCGGTGAGCGGGGCCAGGCGCTGTGCCCCTGCCGCCTCCGGGGCCTTGAGGCGGGCGAACTCCTCGACCACGGAGCGGGTGACCGCGGGGGCGAGGAGGCTCTGCCCCGCGGCGACGGTCCTGATGGCCGAGCGCAGGTCGTCCGGCTCGATGTCCTTGAGCAGAAAGCCGGCGGCTCCGTGGCGCAGGGCCTCGAAGACGTACGAGTCGACGCGGTATGTCGTCAGCATGAGCACGCGGGCGCCGTCCAGGGTGCGGTCGGCGGCGATGCGCCGGGTGGCCTCGATGCCGTCGATGCCGGGCATCCGGATGTCCATCAGCACGACGTCCGGGCGGGTCGTGCGCACGGCCTCGACCGCCCTGAGCCCGTCCGCCGCCTCGGCCACCACCACCAGGTCGTCGGTGAGATCCAGCAGGGCGCGAAAGCCCGCGCGGACGACTGTCTGGTCGTCGGCCAGCACCACGCGGACGGTCATCGCGCTTCTCCTTCGGTGGTGAGCGGATCCGGGATGTCGGTGGTGAGCGGATCGGGGATGTCCTCGGACGCGGGCGGGAGCCCATCGGCGGACGCCGTCGGCAGCCAGGCGGCGACCCGGAAACCGCCACCGGGGAGCGGACCGTATTCGATGGTGCCGCCCACAGCGACAGCCCGCTCACGCATCCCGACCAGCCCGAAACCACCTGCGCCGCCCGCGGTGGCGATGGCGATGGTGCCATCGTCCACGACCTCCACACGCAGCACGCCACTTCGGGCCCGCACCGACACCGCCGCGTGCCGGGCCCCCGCGTGCTTGACGACATTGGTCAGCGCTTCCTGCACGATCCGGTACGTCGCCAGCTCCACCATCTGCGGCACACCGGTGATTGCCTCCTCCTGCGCCAGCGTCACGGCGACACCGCTGCCGCCGAACCGCTCGACCAGCGAGGGGAGTTGGCCGAGACCGGGGGCCGGCTCCGCCGCCTCGCCATCCGACGCGCGGAGCACGGTGACCGTGGCCTTCAGCTCCCGGACCGCCTCCTTTCCGGACTCGCGTACCTGCCGCATCGCCCGCCGCGACACCTCCGGCTCCGCGTCGAGCGCGTCGAGCGCCACCCCGGCCTGCACCGTCATCGCGGTCACCGTGTGGGCGACGATGTCGTGCAGCTCGCGGGCGATCCGCACCCGCTCCTCGCGCACCCGCCGCGCCGCCTCCCGCTCCCGGTCCTCCTCCGCGCGGGCGGCCCTGGCCGCGTACGCCTGCGTCAACTGCCTTCTCGTACGGACTACTTCACCGAGCAGCAGCGGCACCAGCGGCCAGATCATCTCCAGCAGCGGCAACCCCTGCGGATTGGCCACGTCGAACCCGACCCGCAGCGCCACCGCCCCCGAGACCAGCGCCGCGACCACACCGGTCCACCAGGTGCGGCGCCGACGGCCCGTGACCGCCACGGTGTACAGCGCGACGATGACCGGGAGATTCAGGAGTTCACCGATGTGCCCGTACAGGGCCCAGGCCGCGCAAGCAGCTCCGGTGATCGCCGCGACCGGCAGGGGCAGGCTCCTGCGCCACACCAGCGCGCCGAGCGAGACCCCGAGAAGCAGCCGGCTGAACCAGTCGGCCTGCGTGTACCCGGGATCATTGACCGCGAGATCCGACCCGGTGAGCAGGCCGACCGCCGCCACCACGAGAAGGTCGGTCGCGCGTGGCGGCAGCGCCCGAAGAGGCAGGCGGTCGGGGGTCGTCACGCCCTTCACGGTATGGGCTGTCGGGCCGGGCCGCATACGCCTCTGGGAGTAGCGGTCGGCCCTGGTACGCGCCTGGTACGAGACGCTGATCGCGCAGGGCCGCTTACGTACAACTCCCGTGTCTCATACGGCCTGTTGGAGCGAAGTGTCAAAGGTCGTCGCGAGCGTGCGGGCCTTGTCGTGGGCGGTCGTCATGGACGCCTCGTGCAGGGGAAGGAGCGGGGCCATGGCCGGATTCACGGGGGCCATGGTCAGCTCGGGTATCACGGTGGTGACGTCCAGGCCGAGGAGGTGGTCGTGGCCTAGGACGGCCTCCAGGGTGGGCACCACGTAGTCGAGGCCCTCGTTGGGAGTGCCGGGGCCGTAGCCGCCGCCCCGGGCGGAGATCAGCAGGGCCGGGCGGCCCGCGACCGGCGAGGGGCCGTTGAAGATCAGGGTGCGGTCCGTGACGACGATCTGGTCGAGCCACGCCTTGAACACCGACGGCATCGAGAGGTTGTACATCGGCACCGTGAACAGGTACGCGTCGGCGCCCAGGAACTCCTCGATCAACTCGTCCTGGAGCGCGGCCGCCTTCGCCTGCTCGGGAGTGTGCTGGTCCCGGTCGGTGATGCGGGCCGTGATGCCCGCGGCGCTCAGGTGCGGCACCGGCGAGGCGGCGAGGTCGCGGTGGACGACCGGACCCTGCCACTGGTCACGGAAGGACTGAGCGACCTGATGGGAGACGGACGCCTCGCCGAGCGAGGAAGAGTCGATGTGCAGCAGGTACGACATGGCAGTTGTGCCTTTCACGGAGATGGGGTGAGGATGGGGTGACGGGTCAGGGGCGGGCCGGGACTGCGCAGCCATCGGAGCCGCAGGCCGGGGCGTCGCCCGCGGGGGCGAGGGTGACCGGGCGGGTTTCGTCCCAGGCGGTACGCAGCAGGTCGAGCAGGGTGTCGCTGTCCTGCGCGCCGGGGACGCCGTAGCGGCCGTCGACGACGATGAACGGGGCGCCGGTGGCGCCCAGTTGCCGAGCGCGGCGGGCGTCGTCCTGGACCTGGGCGCGGTAGCGGCGCTCGGTGAGCACCTGACGCGTCAGGTCAGGGTCAAGGCCCAGCTCGTCGGAGAGGCCCAGCAGGTCGTCCAGGGCGAAGACGGGCTCGGCCCTGCCGAAGTAGGTACGGAAGATCGCGTCCCAGGCTTCGCGGTTCTTGCCCTGCGCGGAGGCGTGGGCCAGGAACTCGTGGGCCTGCTCGGTGTCGCCGACGACGTTGTCCAGCACCCGGTAGGGGCTCAGCCCCTCGGAGGCGGCCAGCGTCTCGAGCTGCCCGGTCGCCGCCTCCGCCTCCGCGCCGCTGATGCCGTACTTGCTCAGCAGGACCTCACGGACGCCGACCGTCCGGCCGGCGGGGAAGCCGGTGCCCAGCGGGAACGAACGGTGGACCACCTCCACACGATCGCTGTGCTCGAACCGCTCCACGGCCCGGTCCACGCGGTGGCTGCCCAGCCCGCACCAGGGGCAGGTGACCTCGGCCCAGATCTCTACTTTCATGCCCTGACCTCCAATTCCTCTCTTTTGTTCGTAACGCCATGATGCGCCAGTATGGAAGCCGGTACAAAAGGCACACCGGTGTGCGTGACGGAGAGGAATGGGCGCCATGCAGGACAGCACCGATATGGAGATGGCGGCTGCGATCGGGCCGTGCGCGAGCATCCCCGCCGACCACATGGCGTTCGTCCGGCAGGTCCTTGACCGGGTCGGCGACAAGTGGAGCATGCTGATCGTCGCCGTCCTGGAGCACGGCCCGTTGCGCTACACCGACCTGCAGCGCCAGATCCCCGGCATCTCCCAGCGCATGCTCACCCACACGCTGCGCCAGCTCCAGGACGACGGCCTGATCACGCGCACCGCCTACGCCGAGGTGCCGCCGCGCGTGGAGTACGCCCTCGCCCCGCTCGGCCGCGGCCTGCACGAGATCGTCACGCAGTTGATCGGCTGGGTCGCCGGCCACCACGACGAGATCCACGCCAACCGCGCCCAGGCCGGCAGCGCCACCTCCTCCCGGTCCTGAGCCGCGGCACCCACCGACACACGCGGCACTCTCGGTTGCCCGCCTGCGTACGCAGAACACTCGCCCGACGGAGTGGCGCATCGCCGTGTTCCCGTACGCGAGTGCAATCCAAATAATTGGACGAGTGAAACCGGTGCGCGGGTGGTAGGCGGATCTCCATCCCCGCGTCGCGGCAGGCACGTTCCGCAGCGGCGCCGACGCAAACGCTGGAGGGCAAAGGCCCGTCCAGAAAGGAAGTGAGGCGCATGCTGGAGGAAGACCGGTCGATCGTTCACGACGTGTCGCTCGCGGCGGCCGTGGGGCGCCGGGCCCTGCCGAGGAGGTTGTGCACGGCCTTCGCCGAATCGCTGGGCGCGCAGCACGCCACGATGTCCCTGCTCCCCCGGCTTGAGCAGTGGCAATTGCTGTACGCCAGCGACGAAGGCGCCCTGCAGGCCGAGGCCGCCCAGTTCGCCCACGCGGAGGGGCCCTCGGTCGACGCCGCGCTGGGGGCGCGGACCACCTTCGTCCCCGACGTCCATGACAACGGCCGCAGTACGCGCCTGCGGAGCTGGTCCGACGAACTCCCCACGCTCCGGCACGTTCTGGCGCTGCCGCTGCACCGAAGGCACGGGCCGCTCGGTGTGATCTGCCTGTACTACACCCGCTCCGCCCCGCCGAGCCCGGCGCAGATCGCCGAGGCCGAACGGGCCACCGCGGTCGCCCGTGAGGAACTCCTGCGCTGGAGGCCCATGCACGCCGACGCCGCCGGTCCCGAGCCGGTGTGGGCCACCGACACCCGCGCGGCGCGTTGGGAACGCGTCCACCAGGCCGCCGGTTACGTCGCCGCGCGCGAGGACTGCCCGGTCGGCGAGGCGCTGACCTGGCTGCGGGTCACCAGCATGCGCCGGCACGAGTCGCTGCTCGACACCTGCGACGGCGTCCTGCAACCCGCCGGGGCGAGGGCGGACGTCCGCCGACCGGCCGCCCTCGTGTCCTGAGCCCTCAACCCCCACACGCACAAGGAGGGTCCAAGAGTGCCCACGCAGCAGGTACACACAGTAGACAGCAGCGCCAACGAACGAGTGGCACTGCGCAAGCGACCGGAAGCAGCAGCCCAGGCTCGGCTGACGGCACGCGACTTTCTGGACCGACTGCACCCGTCAGTCGACGAGCAGGACGCCGCCAGTGTCGAGCTCGTCGTCTCCGAGCTCGTCACCAACACCGTCCGCCACGCGCGCGGCAGCCGCTGCTCCCTGCAACTGCAGGCCCGAGCGGACAGCATCGTGATCGCGGTGAGCGACGCCGATCGGCGACCGCCCCACGAACGATCCCCCGACATGTCGGACGGCACCGGTGGCTTCGGCTGGCCGATGGTCCGCCACCTGGCCCGGTCGGTCACGGTGACCGCCGGTCCCAGCGGCAAGACGATCCAAGCGACCTTGCCCCGAAGCAGCGTCCGCAGGAGCGAGTAGCCGCGCAGCCGTGGAGGCCCTGGGGAGCGGAGTGACTCCGCTCCCCAGGGCCTCCACGGATCCCGATCCTCCCGAGGGCCCGCCGGCCGCTTCCTACACGCTGAGCTTTACCCGGAGCCGGTCCAGGACGCGGGTGAGGCGGCGGGAGACCTGCATCTGCGAGACGCCCAGTTCGCGTCCGATCTCGGCCTGCGTCAGCTCGTCGACGAACCGCAGCGCGAGGAGCTCTCGGTCCCGGGACTCGAGGGCGGCGATCAGGGGCTTGAGAGCCTGAAGGTTCTCGGCCTTGGCCAACTCCGGGTCGTGGCACCCGATATGGGCGGCCAGAGTGTCGTCGGGCTCGCCGGCGTCCACCGATCGGTCCAGCGAGGCAGCGGTGCAGCCATTGGTCGCCTTCAGCCCTTCGGCGACCTCGCACTCGTCCAGTCCGAGGTGGGCGGCGAGTTCGGCGACGGTGGGGGCGTGCCCGTCGACCTGCTCGAGGAGGGTCTTCGCCCGGTCGAGGTGCAGGCTGAGTTCCTTCAGGCGCCGGGGGACATGGACGGCCCAGGTGGTGTCGCGGAAGAAGCGCTTGATCTCACCCATGACGGTGGGCAGGGCGAAGCTCGTGAATTCCACGCCGCGCTGCAGATCGAACCGGTCGATGGCCTTGATCAGACCGATCGTGCCGACCTGCACGACATCCTCGTAGGAATCGCCGTGAGCACGCAGGCGCCGTGCGGCGTAGTGCACGAGGTTGAGGTTGAGCTCGATGAGGGTGTTGCGCGCGTAGGCGTACTCATGGGTGCCCTCCTCCACCTCGCCGAGCCGGGCGAACAGCGACTTCGACAGGCCACGGATGTCCGCCGGCGCGAGCGTGTCGATATCGGTGTCGGTGCCGGTGTCGGTGTCGGTGTCGGTGTCGGTGTCGGAGAGTGACGGAAGGCCCGGGGCGTCGGCCGACGGGGCGGCGCTCCCGAGGCCGGCCATATGTCGCTCGGGTACATCGGTCCGCTGTGCCGGATGGCTGGAGGCCTGGGGCATCGTCGTCGCTCCCTCAATCCGAAGGCACTCCCCCGGTCGGGAGTGCGGCGTGCACGCCTCATACCCGCAATCTTCCGGAGCACACCAGCAATTTTACGCTCCGTAACATGCGCGAAGCCCGCGGCGGTATCCTCCATTTCCGCGGACAGCGACCGACCGCAACAGCCTGCAGCGCCCAACTAGACGGAAAATGCGGCCTGTTGGCGAACTCCGGCGCGTAGGAAGAAGCCACCGGGGCAACCGGAAGGAGACTCCGCACGATGAGGCTGCGCCGGCCGCATCTCACGCATCGTGACCACACGGCCAAAGGGAGCCGCGATGTCCACGCAGACCAACCGCCTGTCCGTCACCGACCTGACGCACTGTGAGCACTGCGCGGTGCTGCGGGTGCGCGGTGAACTCGACCAGGACTGCGAGCAGTTCTTCCTCCGCACCATCGGGTCCCGGGTCCTGGCCGGGCACCGGCACCTGGTGCTGGACGTCACGGCGCTCACGTTCTGTGACTCACGCGGCCTCAACTGCCTGCTCGCCGCCCGCTGGCTGCTGGAGCGCCGCGAGGGGATGCTCCTGCTGGCCGGCTCCGGGCGCCGCCTGGTCGATCTGCTCGCCCAAACCGGCAGCAGCGAACTGCTGCCCTCCTACTCCACCGTGAGCCAGGCCCTCACAGCCCTGCCCCCGGAACATCGCCCCGCCTGGCCACCGCCTTCCAGTAAACCGCCGACCGTACGGAAGCCGGGCGCCGATAGGGTGACGTGACGCTACGGTCGGCCCGGTCGTCGCGCAGTGGACTGGATGTGCAGAGGTGTAGCGAGCGCATGAATCAACCTGGACGTCTGGGAAAGATCCAAGGACTGGGAAAGCGGCCGAAGGCGTACTTCTCCGCCTTCACCACCTCCTCCGCCTTCTCCACGAAGGGGCGGCCCCTGCGCGGAAGCTCAGCGGTCCGCCTGCTGCGCACAGTCGCGGGGCACGACGCCGTATGGCTGGGCGCGGCTGCCGCGCTCGGGCTTTCGGGCGGCAGGAGCGGCCGCAGGGCCGCGCTGCGCGGCATCGGGTCCGTGGCCATCGTCGCGGTACTGGACCGGGCTCTGACCAAACCCGCCGCCCGCGCCACCCGCCCCCGCACGAATGCCCTCACCAGGAACGTCCCCCGCCCGGGCGCCACGCCTCTGCGCTCCAGCCCGTTGGCGCCGGCCGCGGCGTTCGCCTCCGCGGTCGCCGTGGAGTCGCCCCGCCACGGCCTCGCCGTGCTGCCCTTCGCCGCGGGGCTCGCCTACATACGCGACCGCGAGAGCCTTCAGCACCGCGGCCGTCTGGCGGCCGGCGTCATCGCAGGTGCGAGCGCCGCACTGCTGACCTGCCGCTGGTGGCCGGTGAAGCCGGACACCGCCGCGGCCGCCGCTCCCCCGCGCAAACCGGCACCGGCCCTCAAGGACGGCAAGGGCCTGCACCTGGTGGTCAACCCGTCCTCCGGCATCTCCTGGTCCCAGGACACCGCGACACTGCTGCGCACGCTCCTTCCCGAAGCCGCGATCACCGTGTTCGAACCGGGAGACGACCTCGTGGACGTACTCCACGCGGCAGCGCTGCGCGCCGTCGCGGACGGCGGCGCGCTGGGCGTCTGCGGCGGCGACGGCACCGTCAACGCGGCCAGCGCGACGGCCGCCCGCCATCACGTACCGCTCGCAGTCTTCCCCGGCGGCACCTTCAACCACTTCGCAGGCGACCTCGGCAACCAGACCCTGGAGGATGTCGCCCGCGCGATCCAGGCAGGCGAGGCAGTCACCGCCGACGCAGGGCGGGCAACACGGCCCGAGGACCCCCACGCAGACCCGGAAGACGGTGCGACACAGGGCCCGTCCGAAGGGGCACCCTCCGCCCCTCACGGCAACAGCGAACAGCAGCTGTTCCTCAACACATTCAGCATCGGCGTGTACTCCGAACTCGTCCACGCCCGGGAACTCCTGGAGAAGCGCATCGGCAAGTGGCCCGCGCTGGCCGTGGGCCTGGCCAAGGTCCTGGCCACCGGCAGCCCGCTCTCGGTGGCCATCAACGGCCGCCCCCGCAGCATCTGGCTGCTCTTCGCGGGCAACGGCATCTACCACCCCGCCGGTTTCGCCCCGACCTACCGCACCCAGCTCGACGACGGACTGCTCGACATCCGCGCCGTGGAAGCCGGCACCCCGCTGGCCCGCACACGACTCCTCCTCGCCGTCCTGACCGGAACCCTGCACAACTCCCGGGTCCTGACGACCGCCCAGGTACGCCGCCTGGACCTGCAAGTACTGCAGGGCGACCCCCACTTCGCGTACGACGGCGAGGTCACGGACGCGACCTACCGGCACCTCGTCCTCGACAAGATCACCAACGCGATCACCCTGTACCGCCCTGCCGACCAGAGCCAGTGGCTCCGCTGACACCAGGCGCCGGCGAAGGCCGATCCGGCCATACGGCCGATCTGGCCATACGCATGAGCGTGCGCAGCTGATGGCCGGTGCGTGGACGGGGCTGGGTGGCCGGCCGGAGTCGGGGCGTCACCGAGCCGTTCCGCCAGGGCCGCCCAGCCCGTTCCCGCAGCAGCGGGACGTCCCGTCCTCGTGATCGCTCAGACGGTGAACTCCCGGATCACGGTGTTCCTGAAGACCGCCTTGCCGTCGATCGTGAACAGCGCGAGCCGGGTGTCCGTGAGGTAGGGGAACGCCTCCAACGAGTGGGTGTGCCGGCCGTCGTCGAAGAACACCTCGACCGAGGTGCGGTCGACCAGGACGCGCAGCGTGACCTTGTGGGCCGATGCGTCGAAGGGGCTCTTGCTCTCCTGCCACTTGCCGGAGGTGTCGGGGTTGGCGGCGCCCCGGCGGTTCACGAAGGCGTAGTCCCCGTACACGCCCGCGTCGATGTGCCGGCTGCCGTCGGCGGACCTGCGCAGCTGGACGCCCGCGCCGGTCAGCTGGTCCCAGGTGATCTCGGTGGACAGTTCGTACGCCGTACCCGTGTAGTCGAGGACCAGTTGCCCGTCGACGGTCACGTCGCCGAGGTCGACGGTCCGTGAGACATACTGGTCCAGGGCCTGCACCGGGCGGGACGCCAGGTAGTGGGTGCCCGACGCGGCGCGTTGCAGGGTGATCTCGCGGACGATCGAGTCCGTGCCGTTGAAGCCGTCGGCGTCGATGGTCGGAGTGGTGTTGGGGTAGTCCCAGTTGTTGAGCCAGCCGATCGCGTAGCGGACGGCCGGGTCGACGGCGCCGTTCGCGGCGTGCTTCTCGAAGGTGACGGCGCCGTACCAGTCGAAGCCGTGGTCCAGCCACTGCGGCTCCGGCGCGTCGGGCGTGAACGTGGTGCCGTCGAACTCGCCCGTCCAGTACGCGTAGGTGTTGGGCAGACCGGACGCCTTGCCGTTGGCGCTGACCCCGAGCACCCACTTCGCGGTGCCGGCGGCCGTGGTGATGCGGAACAGGTCGGGGCACTCCAGGACGCCGATGCCCTCCTTCACGAAGTCGCCGACGTGTGTCCAGTCCTTGAGGTTCGCGGAGTGGTAGAAGCCGACCTTGGTGCCCTCGGCGAGCACCATCACCCAGCGGCCGCGCTCCTCGTCCCGGACCACCTTGGGGTCGCGGAAGTCCTGCACGCCCGGGTTGGGGACGGCCGGATCGGTGCCGTGGTTCTTGAAGGTGCGACCCTTGTCGGTGGAGTACCACAGGTACTGGGCCTGGCCGTTGGTGGTCCCGTCCGGCTGCATGGTGGCAAGGACGACGACCGCGCCCGCGCCGAAGCCCGCGGTGTTGTCCGTGTCCACCACCGCGGAGCCGGACCAGACGTCGCCGTTGGAGGTGGTGTCCTTGGGGATCGCGATGCCCCGGTCCTTGAACGAGACCAGGTCGGTGCTGGTGGCCAGGCGCCAGGCCGTGCCGGTGGACGTGCCGCCGGCCAGATAGTCCGCGTTGTAGAGGTAGTAGTAGTGGTACTCGCCGTCGATCCAGATCGGCTTCTGCGGGTCGTTCTTCCACTGGTCGGGGACCGTGAAATGGTACTCGGCGCGGTAACTCGCGCTCTGCTTAAGGGACTTGCCGCTCAGGGCGGCCGCCGATCCCGCGGGTATCGCGGCCAGCGCCGCGCCCACGGCTCCGGCCCGGATCAGCGTCCTTCTGGTCATGTCTCGCATCGTCACTCGTCCCTTTCCTGACACGTTTCCTGACACGTTTTCTGACACGGCGGCTCTGGCTCGTGACACTGGCGACTCAAGCTCGTGGCACTGGCGGCCCAAGGCGGGACCTCGCTCGACGGCGCCGGTCCACGCTGGGACAGGACTGTAGACCTAACTCGTTAAAGGTCAAGCGCGGCAAGGGCCTTGACACCGACGTAACAGGGTTCTCATCATCTGGGTCACGGAAGTTTACTAACACGAGTTAGGCCCTTCATGAGTGAGGCCATCCGATGACCGACTCGCCCCACCTTCCCGACCGCACCTTCCCCCGCCGCACCGTGCTGCGCTACGGCGGCTACGGCGCCGGCGCCGCCGCACTCGCCGGCACCGCCGCGAGCTGGGACCGGCTCACCGGCGCCGACATCCCCGGCCGGGACGGCGACTCACTGGTCGTCGCCACGCTCGGCTCCACCTTCGACCCGGCGGCGCAGCGCGCTCTGCGCGAGGGTTTCCAGAAGCTGCACCCCGACATCAAGCTGCGCCTGCTGCCGATCCAGGCCACCGACTGGTCGGACTTCTTCGCCAAGATCCTCACCCAGATCGCCGCGGGCACCGAACCCGACCTCGTCTATGTCGCCACCGAGGGCGTGCAGCTCTTCGCCCAGCGCCTCGGCGTACCGCTCGACGGCCTGGTGCGGCGCGACGCGGACGAGCTGCGCGAGTACTTCACGGACGTCCACCCGTCCCTCGTCGAGTCGATGATGTACGAGGGGAGCCTCTATCAGCTCCCCGTCGAGTTCAACGCAGCCGACATGTATCTCAACAGCGAGGTCCTGAAGAAGGCGGGAGCCGAACTGCCGCCGCCCGACTGGACCCGCGACGACTTCACGGCGCTGCTGCGGGACATGAAGCGCACCGGCGGCTCGCACTTCACGCCGTACTTCTGGACGAACCGGCTGTGGGGCGGAGTCGTCCCCTGGCTGTTCGCCAACGACACGAACATCCTCGCCGAGTCCAAGGCGCCCGGCGGCGACTGGCTCTGGGACGGCTTCTATCCGGCGGCCCAACGCCGTGGCCGCGGCGGCGGTTTCCGCTGGCGCACCCCGCAGGCCACCCATGAACGCGTGGAGGAGGTCTACGACCATCTGGCCTCGCTCATCCAGGACCGGCTCTGCTCACGCCCCGAGGGCGGAAACGGCGACAACCTGGTCGGTGTCTTCTCCACCGGCCGCGTCGGTGTCACCCCGGCGGGCGGCTTCTGGGCAGGCGGACTGCACGACGCGGGCATGCGGCGCACGGAGTACGACGTGCAGTACTTCCCCCGCTGGCGCACCCAGCGCCACCAGTTCGGCGCCGCCGGCTTCGCGCTCCTGCGTACGTCGAAGAAGCAGGACGCGGCCTGGGAGTTCATCAAGTACTCCGTGCGCAAGGACGTCCTCGCCGAGCTCTTCGTGGCCAACCAGACGACTCCGGCCCGTCGTTCGATGGTTCAGGCGGCCCGCTACGAGAAGACGGGGCCGACGAACTGGCAGGTCTTCTACGACACCCTCGACAAGTTCCCCACCACAGGACCGATCCCGGCACCGCCCCAGGTCGCCGAGGTCGAGCAGCTCCTCCTCAAGCACACCGGCACCGCGCTCGCCGATCCGCGCGGGGTGCGTCCCGCACTGCGGCGGCTGCAGGGCGACCTGGAGAAGGCCATGGAGCGTGACGCATGACGACCACCCAGCACAGGGCAGAGGCGAAGGCCGCCGTCGGGAAGCCGGAGCCCCGGCCCACCGCCCGGGACCGTGGATCACGCCTCCTGGCCACGCTCTTCCTCGCGCCGACCGTCATCGGCGTCCTCGTCTTCACCGTCGTACCGATCGTCGGGTCCGTCGTCCTGAGCTTCTTCCACTGGAACGTCATCGACCCGCCGACGTTCGCAGGGACCGACAACTACCGCGAGGCCTTCACCGACGACACGGTCCGCGTCTCCTTCGCCAACACCCTCATCTTCATGTTCTTCGCGGTCGCCCTGCAGATGCTGCTCGCGCTCGCCCTCGCGCTGACACTCAACAACCGGCTGCCAGGCTGGCTTCGTTCGGCGTTCCGCTCGGCGTTCTTCTTCCCGCTCGTGCTGTCCGCGGCATCCATCTCGGTGGTCATGAAGTACCTCTTCAACCAGGAATTCGGGGTGATCAACTGGCTGCTCGGCCATGTCGGCATCGACCCGATCCCCTGGCTCACCTCCGAGAACTCCGCGATGGCGGCGGTCGTCCTGGTCTACGTCTGGCAACAGTTCGGCTTCTCCTTCCTCCTCTTCATCGGGGGACTCAACAACATCCCCAAGGAGATCCACGAGGCCGCGTCGCTGGACGGGGCCACCGGCATCCGCAAGCACCTCGCCGTCACCCTGCCACTGCTCTCGCCCACCCTCCTCGTCGCCTCCGTGGTGGGCATCATCAACGCCCTTCAGGTCTTCGAGCAGCCGTACGTCCTGACCGACGGCGGGCCCGGCGACTCCACCCGCACCGTCGTGATGGTCATCTACCAGAGCGCCTTCGAGCAGCTGCGGTTCGGCGAGGCCTCGGCGGTCGGCGTGCTGCTCTTCGCCCTGATCCTCGCGGTCACGGCCCTCCAGTTCCGGCTCAGCCGGCGATTCGTCCACTACCAGTGAGCCCGGTGATCCCTGTGAACCGTATGAAGTACGGCCTGTCCTCCTGGGCACGGATCGCCGGCCTGACCGTGGTCGCGCTGCTCACCCTCGGCCCGGTGATCTGGACCGTGTCCACCTCGCTGCGGACCCCCGCCGAGTCCTTCGACCTGCCCCCGCAGCTCATTCCGTCCGCTCCGACGACCGAGGCGTACCGTCAGGTCTTCGCGGAGATCGACGTATGGCTGTACGCGCTCAACTCGACCCTGGTGACCGCGCTGATCGCGGTCGGCCAGATGATCACCGCGGGGCTCGCCGGATACGCCTTCGCGCGCCTCGAATTCCGGTTCAAGAAGCCGCTGTTCGGGCTCGTCCTCGCGACGATGATGGTGCCGTTGCAGGTCACGATCGTCCCGGTGTTCCTGGTCCTGAAGTCGATGGGCCTGACCGACACACTGCTCGGACTGATCGTCCCCGCCTGGCCCACCGCGTTCGGGACGTTCCTGATGCGGCAGTACTTCCTCGGCATGCCCAAGGATCTCGGTGAGGCGGCGATGATCGACGGTGCGGGACCCTGGCGGATCTTCCGCTCGGTGTACGCGCCGCTGGCCGCGCCCGGCCTGGCGATCGTGGGCGTCCTCGCCTTCAACTACCACTGGAACGAGTTCTTCCGCCCGCTGATCCTGGAGACGTCGACCGAGAACTTCACGCTGCCGCTCGGCCTGGTCTCGCTCCAGGGCAACCTCGGCACCGGATCCGTGTCCGTGGTCCTCGCGGGCGTCGTGCTCTCCATGATCCCCGCCATCGCCGTCTTCGCCGTCGGCCAGCGCCCGCTGCGCGAGGGCATCACATCCGCTGGAGTGAACCGTTGAGCACGCCCCGCCTCGAACCCGACGAGAACGATGCCCACGCCCCGCGCTTCCGGATCAGACCTCCCGCGAACTGGATCAACGACCCCAACGGTCCCTTCCGTTGGCGCGGCCGCTACCACCTCTTCTACCAGCACAACCCCGACGCCCCCGTGCACACGAACATGCACTGGGGCCATGTCTCCAGCGCCGACCTCGCACACTGGGAGCACCACCCCATCGCGCTCACCCCGACACCGGGCGGCCCGGACGAGGGTGGCTGCTGGTCGGGCTGTGTGGTGGCCGACGCGGGTGTCCCCACCGCCGTCTACACCGGCGTGGACCACGCACACACCGGGCTCGGCACCATCTGCCTGGCCCAGGCGTCCCCCGAATCCCGGGAGTTGACGACCTGGCGCACGCTGCCCGAGCCGGTCGTCTCCGGACCACCACCGGGCCTTGACGTGACGATGTTCCGCGACCCGTTCGTCTTCCGGCACGGCGGGCGCCGCTGGGCGGTGGTCGGGGCGGGTCACGCCGACGGCACACCATCGGTTCTCCTGTACGACTGCGACGACCTCAAGTCCTGGCGGTTCGCCGGAGTGTTGGTGGACGGGCACGATCCGGTGGCGGAGAAGGCGTTCGGCGGCGGCGCGGTGGGCTGGGAGTGCCCTCAGCTGTTCGAGGGGGACGGCGGCGACTGGACGCTGGTGGTGTCGCTGTGGGACGGATCCCCGTTGTCGACCGGGTACCTGACGGGCCGTCTCACCACTGGACGCGACGGTGACTTGACCGGATTCACTCCTCGCGTCGGCGGTCCGCTCGATCTGGGCAGGGACTGCTACGCGCCGGCCGTGCTGCACGACACCGCGGCGGGCCGGAATCTGCTGTGGGGCTGGTCCTGGGAGGCGCGGGGCCAGCGGGAGGTGGACGATGCCGGCTGGTCCGGTGTCCTGACGGCGCCGCGGGTCGTCGGCACGCACCCCGACGGCACGGTACGCGTAAGACCGGCACCGGAGCTCCAACTCCTGCGCGCACGGACACCGTTCGTGACGGAGCAAGGTAGTCGTACGCCACTCCCTCTCGCGTACGACATCGAGGTCACCGCCGTCGCATCCACCACGGTCACGCTGCTGCGGGCCACGTCGGGCGCGGAGCTGACGCTGACGCTCGACCCAGCGGCGGGCACGGCGACGCTGGACCGCACCGGCTGGCCCCGCGAACGGCCCGACGGCGCGGCATCGATCACGCTGAGGTCAACTCCAGTCTCGCAAGCCGGACTTGATGTCCGCATCCTGGTCGACGGCTCCTTGCTCGAACTCTTCGTGGCGGACCGCGCGGTGGCGACAGAACGTATCTACAGGCGCCCGGACGACATCGCCGAGCTGACGGTCGCCGGGGAAGGCGCGAAGGTCACCGGCTGGGAAGTGACACCGCCGGAGCACGAGTGAGTCGGCCTCGGCAAAGGGTGCCCCCTAGACGGGCCGCACGCCGCGCCCTCACGAACGAGGCGGCCCCACCGAGTCACGCACCACCACGGGGCACTCCAGTCGCCGGACCTCCACGGCAGGGGGCGTGGCGTTCTCGATGGCGTCCAGAAGCAGCCCCGTCGCCACCTCCCCCATGGCACGGTGCGGCAACGCGACGGTGGTCAGTGGCGGGTCCAGGAACCCCGCCATGTGCTCCTGATCGTCGTAGCCGACCAACGAGAGGTCACCGGGGACGTCGATGCCGAGCCGGGCCGCGGCGTGCAGGACACCCGCCGCGACCCGGTCGTTGTAGCAGACGATGCCCGTGGGGCGCCGCTCGGCGGGCACGCCGTCCAGCAGGCGCATCGCTCCCGCGTAGCCGGCAGAGATCTCGCCTCCGCCGCGCACGATCCGGTCCTCGCCCGCGCGCTCCCCCACCGTCCGCAGCGCGTCCCGGAAACCGCGCAGGCGCTCCGCCGACGCGATGTCGTCGAGCCCGCCGACCAGGGCGACCCTGCGATGCCCCGCGTCGAGGAGGAGCTTGGCCGCCGCCCGGCCACCGGACCGCTCGGCGGGGATCACCGCGGCCAGCGAGCCGTCGCCGGGAAGGCAGTTGGCGAACACCGCGAAGGTGCGCTTCAGGCCCGCGGGGACACGGGCGGAGCGCAGGGACATGGCGGCGTAGATGATGCCGTCCACCCGCCGGTCCAGGAGCTCGGCGACGGCCGCGTCCTCCTTGGCGAGGTCGCCGGTGGAGTCGACGGTGAGCACCAGGTGTTCGCGGTTCCAGGCGGTCTCCATCGCGCCGCGCAGCAGCGCCCCGGCGAACGGCGACGAGGCGATGTGGTCGGTGACCAGGCCGATCACGGCCGTTCGACGGCGGCGCAGGCCGCGGGCGACGGCGTTGGGCCGGTAGCCGAGTTGCTCGGCGGCCTTGCGGATGCGCGCCTGGGTGGCGGGCGAGAGATTGCCTTCGGCCCGGCCGTTGAAGACGAAGGAGACGGCGGTGTGCGAGACACCGGCGAGACGCGCGACGTCCTTCGACGTCGGCCGCTCGGACCTGTCCGCGTCCCTGCCCAGGCTGTCGGCGTTCTCGATGTTCCCCGCCCCCTTCGATGCCGCACGGGTGACCTGCCTTGATCCACGTCAGACTAGCCGCGCCCCCTGCGTCCCGACATGGCCGGACGCTCCGACATGGCCGGGCGCTCCGGCGATACTGGCGGTGCCGATTGTCGCCCGCAGCCACCCAACGATCCACCCACCAATCCACCCACCAGGAGAAGACACGACGTGAGCCGCCCCACCGCCCTCGATGTCGCCGAGCTTGCCGGGGTGTCACGCGCCGCCGTGTCCTTCGTCTTCAGCGGCCGCGCCGCGGGGAACCTCTCCGCCAAGACGCAGGCGCGGATCAGGAAAGCCGCCGATCAACTCGGTTACCGCCCCGACGAAGTGGCGCGCTCGCTTCGCAAGCAGCGCAGCGCGGTGATCGGACTGCTCAGCGACGAGATCGCGACGAGCCCGTTCGCCGGCCGTCTGGTGCTCGGCGCGATGGAGGCGGCCCGTGAGCGCGGGCACCAGGTGCTGCTCATGGAGTCCCGCCTCGACCCGGCCGCCGAGGCGGAGGCGGTCGCAGAGCTGCGGGCCCGCCGGGTGGACGGGATCGTGTACGCGGCGATGTCCATGCGCCGCACCGCCGTACCCGAGGGCATCGACCCGTCCCGGGCGGTGCTCGCCAACTGCCTGCCGCGCAAGCCCGGTTCGTACGCTTCGGTGGTGTCGAACGAACGCAAGGGCGGCCGTTCCGCGGTGAATGTGCTCATCGAGGCGGGGCACCGTGACATCGCGCTGCTCGGCGGCTCGGCCGGTGACATCGCCGCGTCGGACCGGGCGCGCGGCTTCCGCGACGGACTGCGGGCCGCCGGGATCAGCGCGCGCGAGGAGTGGGTGCTCCGCGCGGGCTGGCAGATCGACGAGGGATACGCGGCGGCGATGCGGGTGCTCGACGGTCCTGCCCGGCCGACGGGCGTGGTCTGCGCGAACGACCGGATGGCCACGGGCACGCTGCTCGCCGCGGCCCGCCTGGGCATCGACGTACCCACCGAACTGTCGGTCGTCGGCTACGACGACCAGGACCAGATGGCCGGCCACCTGGTCCCCGCCCTGACGACGATCGCGCTCCCGCACCACGAGATGGGCGCGACCGCGGTCCGTATGCTCCTCGACGCCTCCGAGGCGGACGAGCCGGTGAACCGGGAGACCGCGCGCCGCCTGACGTGCCCCGTGGTCACCCGGGACTCGGTTTGCCCGCCGACGGGGGCCCGCTGAAGGAGCCGGAGCCGACTGAGCGTTCCCGGCCGCGCCGTCTCCGGCTGGACACGTCAGTGCCGACCGCCGTACTCCCAAGCGCGCGTCTCCACCTCCGTCGAGCCCCGCACCACCGTCACCTCGTAACGCCCCACGGGAGCGGGATACACCTTCTCCGTGAGCATCGCCCGCTCGTCGACGAACGCCTCGATCAGCGGGCCGTCCACCAGGATCCGCAGGTGGGTTCGTGTGCCGCCGGGTACGGTCGCGATCGCCTCGGACGTCCGGGGCAGCGGATGCGACGCCGTCGCGGGAGTGCCGGTGCGGTCCAGCACGAGCGTCCCGCGGGTCGGGTTCACCCTGAGGGACACCGCCGAGCCGAGGCTCAGGACGATCTCGCTGTCGGGCAGGCCGACCCGTACATCGAGTTCGATCTCGTACGCCGCAGGAAGGTCCGCGCCGACGGGCAGCGGCGTCCCGCGCAGCGCGGTCAACTCGCGGGCGGGGGCGAGGCGCAGGGTGCCGTCCGGGTGTACGCCGATCTCGCGCGGGTGGGTGAGGCAGCCCGCCCAGCCCGCGGCCACGGACTCCTGCTCGGTGCGTGACTCCCAGCTCCAGCCCCACAGCAGGGTGCGGTCGTCCTCGACCAGGGCGGTGGGGGCGTAGAAGTCCCTGCCGTGGTCGAGCATTCCGCCGGTCGCGGGCACGAAGCGCAGGCCGTCGCCCGCCGCCCGCAGGTCGCCGACGAGATACGACGTCGAGTACGTGATGTCGTCGATCCACAGCGAGAGGAGCAGCACCCAGCGGCCGTCGCCCGTCGGCAGCAGCGCAGGGCACTCCCATGCCGTGGCGGGTCCGGCGATCCGGCCCGCCACCGGGTCGGCGGCGTCGACGAGCGAACCGGCGTAGGTCCACTCGGTGAGCGAGTCCACGCGGTAGAGCAGCACGTCCCCGGCCCCGCTCCCCCGGTGTCCCGCGCCGATCAGGGCCCAGCGTTGCCCTTCGTACGAGAAGAGGTACGGGTCGCGGAAGGCGACGAGGTCGAGGCCGGGCGGCGGCCCCGCGACGACCGGATCGGGCTCGGCCTTCAGCTCGGTGATCAGGTCGTCCGTGGCGCGGGCCAGCATCACCGAGCCGATGCCGTCGTCGCGGTCCATGCCCGTGTAGACGGCGGTGGGCACCCCGTCGTCGACGACCGCGCAGCCGGACCAGGCGCCGCGTCCGTCCCGGCCGCCGGGTGTCGGTGCGAGCGCGATGCCCTCGTCGGTCCAGGTGACAAGGTCGGGGCTCGACGCATGGCCCCAGTGGATGTCTCCCCAGACCGGGGCGCCGGGGTTGTGCTGGAAGAAGAGGTGGTAGCGGCCGGCGTGGAAGAGCGGCCCGTTGGGGTCGTTGCACCACTGCCCGGCGGCAGGACGTACATGGTGACTCGGGATGTTCCGGTCGTCTGCCTCAGTCATGGTGATGTCACTTTCTTGAAATCGGCCTCTTGCCAACCGGAACCTAACACGTGATAGTTGACCCGCCCTAGCACGTGTAAGGGCACGTGTGAGGAAAGGACCGGAACAGTCTGTTCCGGCATCATGAGTCGGCGCTGCGCGGGACACCGCAGTGCCCAGCGCGAGGGAGCGCCCATGACCACCCAGAGCCCGGCCACCGAGAGCCGAGCGGCTCAGAGCCCCGCCGCGACCGCCCCGGGGAGAAGCAGGCGCGGCCTGAACTTCACCCTGATCAGCGCGGCACTCTTCATGTTCTTCGTGACCTGGTCGCTGTCCTGGTCACTGTTCTCCATCTGGCTCACCCAGGACATCGGACTGAGCGCGGGCCGCAGCTCCCTGGTGGTCAGCGCCAACGCCATCGGCTGCCTGGTGACCATGCCGGTCTACGGCTTCATCCAGGACCGCCTCGGCCTGCGCAAGAACCTTCTGTACTGGGTCGGCGGCCTGATGCTGCTCGTCGGCCCGATGTACATCTACGTCTACGGCCCGCTCCTGAAGACCCATTTCGCGCTCGGCCTGATCGTCGGCTCCGCCTATCTGGCCATGGCGTTCGCGGTCGCCGTCGCCACGCTGGAGAGCTACGCCGAGCGGCTCGGCCGCTTCCACGGCTTCGAGTTCGGCCGGGCCAGGATGTTCGGGTCGCTCGGCTGGGCCGCGGCGACCTTCTTCGCGGGGCGCCTCTTCAACATCGACCCGGACCTGAACTTCTGGGCCGCCTCCGTCGCCGCCGCCGTCTTCGTCGTGCTCCTGGTGGCGATCCGCGTGACGAACGGCCGCCGGGCCGCCGCCGTCGACCATGCCGCGTCATCCGTCTCGGTCGCCGACGTGAAGTCGCTCCTCGCGTACCCGGCGTTCTGGGGGCTGCTGCTCTTCGTGGTCGCGGTGACGGCGACGTACAACACGTACGACGCGATGTTCCCCTCGTACTTCGCCTCGCTCTTCTCCACCACCGCCGACGGCAACCGCATGTACAGCGACCTCAACTCCGTCCAGGTCTTCCTGGAGGCGGGCGGCATGGCGCTCGCGCCGTTCCTGGTCAACCGGTTGGGGCCGAAGCGGTCGCTGCTCGTCTCCGGCTGCATCATGGCGACCCGGATCTGTCTGTCCGGCCTGGTCACCGATCCGGTCGCGATCTCCGCGGTGAAACTCCTGCACGCGGTCGAGCTGCCGATCATGCTGATCGCGATCTTCAAGTACATCAACCGGCACTTCGAGCCCCGGCTCTCGTCCTCGATCTACCTCGTCGGCTTCCAGTTGGCGACGCAGGTCGGCGCGGCCGTCATCTCCCCGCTCGCGGGCATCGGCTACGACAGCATCGGCTACGCCCACACGTACCTGATCATGTCGGGCTTCGTCGCCGCGTTCACCCTGATCTCGGTCCGCACGCTGCGGACCGATGGGAAGGGGTTGCCGGAGGCCGTGGCGCCGGTGGTCACGGAGCCGGCTCCCGAACCGGCCAAGGTCTGAGCCCCGCCCCCTCTGCACGAGCAGCTTCAACACGAGCAGTTTCAGCACGAGCAGTTTCAGCACGAGCAGTTTCAGCACCAGCAGTTTTGCGAAAGGAACATCCCTGTGATCGTCGTCGCCGGTGAGGCATTGATCGACCTGGTGCCGCAGGCCCATGGTGACGTGACCGCGTCCCTGCTGCCCGCGCGCGGTGGTGGCCCGTACAACACGGCCATCGCGCTCGGGCGGCTCGGGGCGGGGGTCTCCTTCTGCTCGCGGATCTCGACGGACGCGTTCGGCGCCTCGCTCGTCGAGCGGCTGCGCGCCGAGCAGGTGGGCACCGGACTCATCCAGCGCGGCCCCGAGCCGACCACGCTCGCCCTCGCCTCGATCGACGCGGGCGGCTCTGCCGCGTTCAGCTTCTACGTCGAGGGCAGCGCGGACCGGCTCTTCGAGCTGCCGGGCGAACTGGCCGCCGATACAAGGGCGTTGTCGCTCGGGACGTGCTCGCTCATCCTCGAACCGGGGGCGAGCGCGTACGAGGAGCTGATGCGGCGCGAGGCAGGGCGCGGGATCTTCATCGCCCTCGACCCGAACATCAGGGCCGGCCTCATCCCGGACGCGGACGCCTACCGGGCCCGTTTCAAGAGCTGGCTGCCGTACGTCTCCCTGCTGAAGCTGAGCGAGGAGGACGCGGACTGGCTGGGGCCGGATGTCGAGGGGTGGCTCGCGGCAGGTCCGGCCGCCGTCGTGATCACCCGTGGCGGCGACGGCTTGACGGTCTTCACCCGGGACGGCCGGGAGTTCTCCGTGCCCGGCGAACGCGTCGACGTCGTGGACACGATCGGCGCGGGCGACACCGTGAACGCCGCGCTGCTGTACGCGCTGTCCGAGCGGGACCTCCTCTCGGCGCGGGCCCTCGCCTCGGTCCCGGGCCGCACCTGGCGGGAGGTGCTCGCCTTCGCCGCCCGCGCGGCGGCGATCACCTGCTCGCGGGCGGGGGCCGAGCCGCCGAACGCGGGTGAGATGCGGACCGGCACCGGGGCCTCTCGGTAGACCCCATAAGCAGGTGCTCGGTGGCGGACTGGCACCGGGGCCTCTCGGTAGACCCCCTAAGCAGGTGCTCGGTGGCGGACTGGCACCGGGGCCTCTCGGTAGACCCCATAAGCAGGTGCTCGGTGGCGGACTGGCACCGGGGCCTCTCGGTAGACCCCCTAAGCAGGTGCTCGGTGCCGGATTTGCAGGGGCCACTGCCCCCAACGCCTCGTAGGCGTGCCGCAGGTGCTCCGGCGGCTGATGGGACGCGCCTCCCCGGCTTTCGAACGTCTCACCGGTCGGCTCCACCTCGATCGCCTCACGCCTTGAGCGGGCGTACCGCAGGTTCGAGCAGTGACAAGGTCCGCTGCTGCGCGTCGAGGGCGACGCGAGTACCGACGGGCATCGGGAGGTTCGGGCCGGCGTGTCCGAACTCGACGTTGCCCAGGACAGGGATGTCGCGGTCACCGAGGACGTCGAGGACCATCTCGGGCAGGGACGGGGAGGCGTCGGGCGAGTCGAGTCCATCGATCGCGCACGGGACGCCCACGACCATGCCGGAGATGCGGTCGAGGATGCCGCTGTGCCGCAGCACCTGTAGGTAGCTCCACACATGGGCCGCCTGGCAGCCCATCTCCTCCCAAAACAGCACCGCGCCGTCGAACCGCTCGAGCGGCAGCGCGTAACGCGTTGCCTGTGCCAGCACGATGCGATTGAGCAGCCCGCCGATCAGTCGTCCCTCGGCGCGACCCGCACGCCAGCACTCCCACGACGGGGTGGTCGGCAGCGCACCGATCGCCTCCTCGCCGGTCAGCAACGTCGAGTAGAGCTTCTCGAGTTCCGCCCTGCGTGCCGCGGGCGCGGACTGCCAGTGCCCGCCGAGTCCAGGCGTGGCCACGTCGGCGTGGAAGCCGACCAGCCCCGTGCGCGCGAAGAGCACGAGGTGCAGCAGTGAGATGTCGCTGTAACCGAGGATCGGCTTGGGGTCGGCGACGATCGCCTCGACGTCGATCAGGTCGAGGTAGCCGAGTGCTGAACTGCCGCCGTCATGCACGATGATGGCGCGCACCTCGGGATCACGCAGAAGTGCGTTGAATTCCCCGGCGGTTTCCGCCGGTGTTGCCGCACTCCACCAATGGTGCCGCCCCGCTTCGAGGAGCGGCGCCCGACGCACACGGAATCCCATCCGCTCAAGTACGACCACCGCCTGCTCGAGGTCGGGCTCGTACTGGGCCTGCAGCGGCCCGGACAGCGACGCGACAACGACCAGGTCTCCGGGCTTCAGGGCACGGGGGCGAAGGAGTTCGGGCAGCGCGGTAGCGGTCACCGAGGTAGCAGTCACCGGGGCAGTATTCCGGCACCCGCCGCACCACGCGACTCATTTCATGAGCCCCCGGGTCATGAGCCCCCGAGTTCATCGTCGACGCGACGTCCTGCTGCTCGCCCAGCCTCCGGCCCCCGCCAGGTGGAGTGCCAGAACGGTGAGCCCGAGGAGCATGACGTTCACGGAGGTGAAGACGTCGTTCGTCGAGATGTCGGCGGCGTTGATCAGAAATGCCAGGAAGAACAGCACGGCGGCGGCAATGGCGAACATGTGAAGTCCTGTTCCTCGTCGGTGTAGTTGACGTCGTTGACGTCATTGACTCCCGAGTGCCCGCTTTTGTGTTCTGTACCGCTTCCCGGGTAGCAGCAGAGAGAGCGAGGATGCAGTGACGCTGCTCTTGTCGAAGAACGACAGACATCATGGAGGACTCATGGCCGGCATTCTCAACCGGATCAAGCAGTACAGCCGCAGTCCGCAGGGCAGGCGGACGATCGCGAGGGCGCGCCGGACGGCATCGGACCCCCGCAGGCAGGCCCAGGCACGCGGATGGCTCGCTCGGCTGCGCCGCCGCTGAGGGGCGCCGAGGACCCCGTCATGCGGGCTGTGCGGGAACGGCGAGGGCGGTACGCGCGGCGGTGAGGATGCCGGTGGCGCGCGGAAAGTCGTTCAGTTGGCGCCGCAGGGAGTCGAGGGCGGGCAGCAGGCTCTGCGGCGGGACGTTCCGGGCCCGGAGGATGTCGGCGGTCCACGTGATGAAGACGGTGAACAGGTCGGCGTCGTCGACGTACACGGCGGTGGCCAGGTGAGTGACGATGTGGTCGATGTCCTCGGCGGTGCGCTCGAGTTGGTACTCGGTGTAGGAGCGCATGGGAGGGAACGCGTCCTCGATGTCGGTGAGGGTCTGGGTGACCAGCTGCCGTTTCGTCTGCCTTACCAGCGTGTACTCCTGGTCGTTCAGATGCGGCAGGTCCAGGTCGGGCAGGCGGGCCGCGTCCGCGGTGGGCCGTTCGAGGCCCTGCTTCAGCAGGGTGTGGGCACCGAGGGCGTCCGGGGCCCAGGCGGCCTGCATGCGGTGGGCGTATCGGCCTTGGGGGCCGAACGCGGCGCCGCCGGCCATGACGGGGACGCCGGAGGCCTGGCAGGCGCTGATCGCCGTGTGGGCGGTGGGCAGATGCGCGGAGATCGACGAGGACAGCAGTACGGCGTCGTTCGGCCGTTGGTGGAGGTGGGCCATGAGGTGCTCGGTGGGGACCTGTGCGCCCAGGTAGTCCACGTGCCAGCCGCGCAGGCGCAGCACCTCGGCGACCAGGCGGGCGGGCAGGGCGTGCCATTCGCCGTCCACGCAGGCGACCGTCACCCGGCCCAGCGGCGCCGCGTCGGCCAGTGCGGGAGCGGCCAGGTCGGCGACGGCGGACACGCAGCGTTCGTTGATGGCGGTCGCCGCGTGCTCCTGCGCCACCGTGATGGCGTTGGCCGCCCATTGGATGCCGACGCGTTCCTGCACCGGCGCGATCAGTTGCAGCAGCGTCCGCTCCGCCGCGGCCAGCACCTGCGAGGAAGTGCCGTCGCCCACGGCATACCGTACGAGGGCCACGGCATGGATCACGTCGCAGTCGACCGCCGCGCGCCACAACTGCTCGCGGAGTTCGTCGTGGCTGGGCGCCGCCCTGTGTGCGGTGACGCCTGATGCGGTGTGTGCGGTGATGTCTGATGTGGCGTGTGATGCGGTGTGCGTGGTGACGTCTGATGTGGTGCGTGTGGTGACATCTGATGTGGCGTGTGTGGTGACGTCTGATGTGGTCATGAAGCGAACCTGCCTCGGGTGTGTCCGTCCACGGCCACGTGGTGGCTGGTGGGCGGCGCGGTGATGGCCAGTACGGCCGTGTCGTCGTGCGGCCCGTCGCCGACCCATTGCGCGGTGACCATCTGGAGCCGTTCGGTGACCGCTTCGGCGGGCAGGCCCGCGCACTCGGACAGCGTGTTGTGCAGGCGCTGTTCGCCGAACATCACATCGCCGAGCGGGCCGCCGCGGGCTTCGGTGACGCCGTCGGAGTAGAGGAGACAGGTCTCCCCCGGTGCGAGGTCCACGGCCGCGGTGGTGATCGTGACTTGGTCCGTGGGGAGGACTCCTATCAGCACGCCCTTGGTGTCCACCTCTTCCACCCGTCCGTCGGCACGCAGGATCAGGGGGGCGGGGTGTCCGGCACTGGAGACCCGCAGCCGTACGCGGCTTCCTTCACGCCGGACGGAGGCCAGGGCGAGTGTCACGAACCGTGAATGGCGCGAGGACAGCAGCGCGTTGTTGAGCAGCGCGAGCAGCTTGAGGTGGTCGGCGGCGAACGGCAGCAGCGCCTCGATCGTGTTGCGGATCTTCCCGGTCAGTACGGCGGCCTCGAGCCCCTTGCCGCACACGTCGCCCAGGACCACGAAGGTCTCCGCGTCGTCGCTGTCGGCGGGATGCACGTCGTAGAAGTCGCCACCGATCCGATCGGTGGCCGACGCCGCCCGGTAGCGGCCGGAGTAGTCGATGCCGTGCACGCTCTCCAGGGCCGGGGGCAGCAGCTCCCGCATCAGTACGTCCGTGATGTGGACCTGCTCGGCATAGACGCGCGCCGAGGACAGGGCCACGCCCGCGCGGGCGGCGAAGAGCCGGACGAGGGCCTCCTCGGCTTCGCTGAACACCGCTTCCCGGCTCTGCCGCAGCAGCACGATGGCCCCGGCCGGCAGACCGTGCCCGGGCAGCGGCACCACCACGATGGAGCCGATCTGCGCCCGCCCGGCCGTGAACTGCTCCGGGACCACCCAGTCCGGGACGAGGCCCGGGTCGATCCATCGCGACGGCACGGGAGGGAAGCCCGCCAGCGCCTCCGCGAGGCCCGGCATGCTTTGCGGATCCAGCTCGACCTTCTCCTGCTCCACCGGCCCGCCGGTGGAGCAGCGGGTGACGGGATACATGCGGCCGGACCGGACGCCGACGACGACCGCCGCGTCCGCGAGATGCGCCGCGGCCATGCGGGCGGTCGCTTCCATGCATCGGTCCACGTTCAGCGATGCCAGAAGCTCGCCGGACACCTCCCGCAGGACTTGCGAGCGGGCCCTCTCGCGGGCCAACTCCGCTTGTACGTTGCGCAGTTCACGGTCGTCGACCAGCCGCCACGACACTCCGCCGTCGGCCGCGCGGCTCGGGAACGCGTCCACCGTCGCCTCGCCGATGCGGCCTCTCACCGCCGCGGACGGACCCGCTCCGCCGTCCGCGGCGGCCCCGGCGATGTCGGCGTGCGCTTCGGCCAGCCAGGAAGGCGCCACGTCCGCGAGCAGCGCGCCGGTCCGCACACCCTCCAGGAGGGCGACGGCCTCGCCGCTGCAGGACAGCACGCGGCCTGCCCCGTCCACCGTGACCGACGGGTACGTCGCGCCGAGGCCGGCAGCAGGTCTGGCGCTTCGGGAACTCACCGGCTCCGTTGGGGACTTCATCACGCGGGTCCCGCACAGTGCGGGACCCCACCACCCTTCGTTGGAACCCTTGACAACCACGTCCGACCTTGCACACCCACGGCCCCGCCACTCGACAAAAACCGCCGAGCCGTCAAGAGCACGCGCCGGGTACCCAAGACGGCGGAGACAAACCGAAATCGGCGACAGAGCCCGCACTTTCTCTCGAGAAGCCCACTTCATCTCACGCACGCGAGGTGGGCCCCTTTTCCTCCTGGTGACACCTGGCGGCAGATGCCGCCGAAAGACACCGCAAAAGACACGGCACAGGATCCGATGGCCTCGAGGATGTTTGCCTCGCTGCAGAGTGGCCAATCGGAGGGCAGCACATGATGTCGATGCCAAGGAGTGTGAGCGGAAATGACCGCCGGCGAGAAGGCCAAGGCAAAGACCGAGCAGGTCACTGGCGCCGCCAAGGAAGCCGCCGGACGCGCCGTGGGCAACGAACGCCTCACAGCAGAAGGCCGCGCCCAGCAAATGAAGGGCGACGCCCGCCAGGCAAAGGAAAAGACCAAGGACATCGGCAAGCACTGAATTCACCGCGCTCGCGCCCGTGGTGGTCCGCTCCTTTCATGGAGCGGCCCACCACGGGCGCGCTCGTTTCGGGGATCGCGGACGTCTTCACCGTGAACATGGCGCTGCGCCGCCCGGAATGGGCGGCGCAGCGCACTCAATTCTCTACAGAAGGCATCCAGTGGGCATCCAGACGGCTTTACTCCGCCGCCATCAGCCCCTCGCGGAGCCGGGCGACCACCTTCGAGATCAGGCGGGACACATGCATCTGGGAGCAGCCGAGCTCGTCGGCGATCTCCTGCTGGGTGCGCTCCTCGACGAAGCGGAGATGGATCAGGCGCCGGTCCCGCTCATTCAGGTCCACGATCAGCGGGGCGAGGGAGTGGAAGTTCTCGACGAGTTCGAAGCGGTCCTCGTCGATGCCGATGAACTCGGCAAGCATCGTGTCGGACTCGTCGTCGGCCCCGTTCACCGCCGCGTCCAGGGAGACGCTGTTGTAGCCGTTGGACGCCTTCTGCGCCTCGGCCACCTCCGTCACGTCGAGCTGCATCAGCTCCGCCAGCTCCGCCGTCGAGGGCGAGCGGCCCAGCCGGGTGCTCAACTCCTCCTTCGCCTTGGACAGTTCGACCCGCGCCTCCTGCAAACGGCGCGGCACATGCACGGCCCAGGACGTGTCACGGAAGAACCGCTTGATCTCACCGACGATGTAGGGCACGGCGAACGACGTGAACTCGACCTCGCGGGTCAGCTCGAACCGGTCGATCGCCTTGATCAGGCCGATCGTGCCGACCTGGACGATGTCCTCCATCTCCTCGGGCCCACGGTGCCTGAACCTGGCGGCCGCGTACCGCACCAGAGAGAGATTCATCTCGATCAGCACGTTGCGCACGTAGCTGTACTCGTGCGTGCCCTCCTCCAGCCGAGCGAGGCGGTCGAAGAAGTGCCGCCCGATCTCTCGGGCGTCCTTCGGGCGAACAGAGGAAGGATCGGCATAGGCGCGCTCGATCAGATTCACCTCGGCCTCGTCGGCCGTGATGTGCGTCTGCTGGTGAACTGCCGCGGTGGTCATTGCCGTTGTCCCCTGTCTCTCGTCGTGTGAGCTTCGGGCATCCATCCTCGTACGCCTGCGGTTACCCCCATGTCATGCGCGTATACATACGGTCAGATGTGTCCTGTCACACGGCGTTCACGCCAGAGCCAGGACGGCTGTGACCGTCTTCCCGCCCGGCTCCCTGTCGACCTGCACGCGCGAGCACAGGCGCTGGACGATCGTCCAGCCGTACCCGCCCTGACGGCCGAGCACCGGCGACAGGTCCTTCGGCACCTCAGGGCTGGCATCACTGACCCGCAATTGCAGCTCGTTCCCGGCCAGTCGGGCGCGGAAGCCGGTCACGGCTCCCGCGTGCAGCAGCGCGTTCGTGATCAACTCGCTCACCACGAGCAGCGCGTCGTCGCGCAGTTGCTGCGCGCGGGCCAGGGACAGGCCGCCGCACGCCTCCTTCAGTACCGAGCGGACCTGCATCCGGGCGTCCGCGCAGCTGATGTCCTCGCACTCCGGCTCTGGTGCCGTTTCCACCGTTCCCACCGCTTCCACAACGGTCATCACGCCTTCGGCTGTGGCGTCGTACATGTGCGGTCACCGCTCTCATCGGATCGGTCCGTATTCGTCTGCCCGACCCGGAGGGCCCCACACGTTGCCCGGGTTACGCACCTGCCCTGTCTCGGTCGGCGCGGTGTCGGTCACCGTGCGCTGGAACGCGCCGCGTCCAGTTCGGTGGAGGCGTCGGCCGTGGCGAGGGTGCCGCCGGAGGTCTCCAGATGGGCTCGCACGAACCACTGGAACTGTTCCAGGTCCCGCAGCTGCCCGATCAGCAGGTCCTCGGTGGCCGCGTCGACGGCTCCCACCTCCTTGACCGCGGCACGCAGGTCCCCGATCACACCGGTGTAGACGAGATCGAGCGCACCGAGATGGGCGATGGCATCGGCCCGGCCCACGCTGTAGTCCTGCCACGAGCGCTCCGCGACCAGCGCGCCCGGCGTGCCATGGGCGACCCCGCCCAGGGTGGCCATGCGCTCGGCGACGTCATCGGCCATGGCCCGGACGCGGTCGACCTGCGGGTCGAGCATTTCGTGCACGGCGATGAAATGCGGGCCCACGACGTTCCAGTGCACGTGCTTCAGCGTCAGATGAAGGTCGTTCAGCGCATGCAGACGCTGCTGGAGCAGCGAGATCATGGTCCCGGCATCCTTGGCCGTGATGCCGGGCGCGGTGTACTTCGGGGCAGCCTCGGAGGTCAACGTCATATCTCCTGTCTCGTACGGGATTGCCCCGACCCCGTACCCCCCTTCCTGCTCGGTATGCCCTCGACATGCGATGCTCCTACTCAGCAGTAAGTTCGCGTCGTGAGTCGGAAGCCGAATGCCGTCAGTTGGAGGAACCCCGTGGCCCGCGTCTTCACCGTGAGCGACAGCATCACCATCGCCGTGTCGTCGGACGCCGCGTACGAGGCCGTCAGCCGCCCCGCGGACATGGGACGTTGGAGCCCCGAGAACCTCGGCACGACGGACGAGTCACCCGCGGGGCCGGCCGGCCCCGGCACCACGTTCGTCGGCCGCAACAAGCGCGGAGCGTTCCGGTGGACGACCCGATGCACGGTCACAGCGGCCGAGCCGGGTCACCGCTTCGCGTTCCGCGTGCATGCGATCGGGCTCAGCCGGCCGTTCCTGCGCGGCCCCATCGCCACCTGGGAGTACCGGTTCGAGGAGGTCGGCAGCGGCACCCGCGTGACGGAGACCTGGACCGACGACCGGCGCGCCTGGCCGACATTCGTGGCCAACGCCTTCGACCGTGTCGCCACCTCCGGGAAGACGTTCGCCACGTTCCAACAACGCAACATCGAGAAGACGCTGCACAACCTCAAGCGCGAACTCGAAGTCGAACACGACACCGCGCCCTGAGCACAGCCTGGTGGGTCAGCCCACCAGGTCCGGAGAGCGCAGCATCGCCGACGGGATGCCCCATGCGTCGACGAGATCGACCGCGAGCGGCCTGACCTTTCGGCAGAGGTTGTTGATCTCACGGCTGATCGCCTTGGAACGCTGGACGGTCAGCCGACCGTGTTCCATGAACCACGCCCGGTCGGACTCGATGGTGGACAGCGCGAACAGGTCGCACAACAACCCCAGTGCGACCTTGTTGCCGTCGTCGTTCCCATCGTTCCCGTCGTCCCCGCCGTCCGGCAGCGTGCGCAGTTTGTCGACGAACGCCTCGAGGACCAGGCGTTCGACGTGCGCGCGGGCCACCGAGATCACGTGGTCCTGTACGTGGGAGAAGACGACACCGGGATCGCCCTTCTCGTCCAGCCCGCGCTTGAGCCGCCGGGCCAGGCCGGCGAGCATGTGCTCCTCGCGGAAACGGACCATGGCGAGTTGGTAGTCCCGGTCGAGCAGGCCGGCCTCCTGGTCCCACTCGTCGCCACCGGGCAGCAGGTCGCGCACGCGCTCCAGCAGCTTGTGCACCGACGTCCTCTCGATGACCGTCTCCACGGCCTGACCGGTCACGAACCGGACCATGCCGAGCTGGTCGAGGTCCTCGAACTCGTGCGCGTAGTTCGTGAGGAGCCCCTTCGCCACGAGCTGCAGCAGGACGTGGTTGTCGCCCTCGAAGGTGGTGAAGACGTCGCTGTCGGCCTTGAGCGCGGCGAACCGGTTGACGGCGAGGTAGCCGGCGCCGCCGCACGCCTCGCGGCACTCCTGGATCGTCCGTGTCGCGTGCCAGGTGCCCAGCGCCTTCGTGCCGGCGGCCCGGGCCTCCAGCTCCCGCCGTGCCTGCTCGTCGTCCTGGTCTCCCGAGAAGACCTCGTGCAACTGGGTACGCACCACATCCTGGGCGAAGTGCAGGGCGTAGGTGCGGGCGAGCAACGGCAGCAGGCGGCGCTGGTGCATCCCGTAGTCGAGGAGCAGCTGCTCCTCGCCGTCCGACGCCGCCTCGAACTGCCGCCGGCGCACCGCGTACTTCGTGGCGATCGCCAGGGCGACCTTGGCCGCGTTGATCGCGCCTCCACCGACGCTGACCCTCCCCTGGACCAGGGTTCCGAGCATGGTGAAGAAACGGCGGCCGGGGTTCTCGATCGGGCTCTCGTACGCGCCGTCAGGCGTGACATCGGCGAACCGGTTGAGCAGCGCCTCGCGCGGCACCCGCACACCGTCGAACCAGAGGCGACCGTTGTCGACTCCGTTGAGCCCCATCTTCCGGCCGGCGTCCTCGATCCGTACGCCCGGTGCCGGCGCGCCGTCGACGCGGATCGGCACGACGAACGCGTGCACCCCTTCCGACCTGCCAGCCACCTCCAACTGGGCGAAGACGACTGCCAGTTCGGCATGCCGGGCGGCATTGCCGATGTAATCCTTGCGCGCGGCGTCGCCGTGCGTGGTGATCACGAACTCCTGGCTCGCGGCGTCGTACGTCGCCACAGTGCCGAGCGCCTGGACGTTGGAGCCGTGCCCGGTCTCGGTCATCGCGAAGCAGCCCATCAGCTTCCCGGTGATCAGATCCGGCAGATGGGCCCGGTGGTGCCGCTCGGTGCCGAGGTGCAGGATCGCGCCGCCGAAGAGGCCGAACTGCACCCCCACCTTCACCAGGAGCGACAGATCTCCGTAGGCGAGTGTCTCGAACGCGGCGATCGAGGCGCCGATGTCACCGCCCCCGCCGTACTCCTTCGGGAACCCCATCCCCGTCTGGCCGGTGGCCGCCAGTTCGACCGTGAGCTCGCGCACCCGCTCGCGGAACGCGTCGATACCGAGTTCCTCGGCCTGTTCGAGAACGGAGGCGTGCGTCGACAGATTCGTGCGCACCAGATCGCGGATCTCGGCGTACTCACCGTCAAGCAGCGCGGTCAGGGCCTGTACGTCGACGTCGGAGGACTTGGAGGCATCGTTGATCATGGACCTCTGGTACCCCGTGAAGACGATTTACAAGCGGTCCACCGACACCACACGGGTGCGTCCCATGGTGTGAGCTGGGTGCAGACCATGGCAGTCGGTCGTCTCGGTAACGTGCGCCGTGATTGGTGAGGTGGCGCTTGAGAAAGTACGTGCAGCCCCCTCCCGGGATTCCACAAGCAGTCAGGAAGGCGCCCCGTGCCCAACCACGAACCCGTTGACTACGACTGCCCGTTCTGCGACTTTCCCCCTGACCGGGAGCCCGAAGTCGTCTACCGAGATGAGCTCGTCTTCGCCACGATCTGCCCCCGCTGGTGGCCGCGGAACGCCGGGCATCTACTGATCATCCCCGTGGCCCATCACGAAAACCTCTATGACCTCCCCGCCGCTGACGGTCACGCCGTCTTCGACGTCACCCAAAAGCTCGCCCGTGTCATGCGCGCAACCTACGACTGCGCGGGCGTCTCCACTCGCCAGCAGAACGAGCCCGCCGGCGGCCAAACCGTCTGGCATTTCCACCAACACCTCTTCCCCCGCTACCCCGGCGACGACCTCTACGCTTCGGCCCCGCAGCCCGACTCCCTCCCCACCGAACGCCGCCGCGCCTACGCGGAGCGTCTGCGCGCCGCACTCAAGTCCTAGGGAGTGCGCCCCACAGCGATCGGGCATCCGGTGCACCGGACGGGGCAGCCACTGGACGCTGCGGGTGTCCAAGGACCGCGCCGCCTTCGCCTGCGACGGGATCGCGCTTCAGCAGGCCTTCAGCGCGAACGCGGCCCTGCTCATGGCCCTCACCCTCGGTGTCATCGGCGCCCTCACCGTCATCGGCGCGCTCGCCGACCTCGCGTTCGGCGCCGTCATCCGGTACACCGCCTCCACCGTGATCACCTCGGTGGTGGTCATCCTCGTGCTGCCCCTCGAGGCGGAGCTACTGCCCGCCCGGCACAGCAGCTCCGCCTCGCCCTCTACGAACTACCGCGCCACGTATACCGTGTTGGTGGACGACCCACCTTGCAGGGGGTTGGCAAACTCCACGACGTGGCTCCGCACGCTCGAGAAGACCTCCTCGAGCGCGGCTTCGAACTCCCGGTCCGGCGGGTCGTTCGACCAGAGGGCGAACACACCGTCCGGGACGAGCAGTTGAGCAAGCGCGCGCAGCCCGTCGGGCCGATAGAGGGCCGCGTTCCGGGGATGCAGCACGTGCCGGGGAGAATGGTCCACGTCGAGCAAGATGGCGTGGAAGCGGCGGTCCGGTTCACTCGGGTCCAGGCCACCGCCCTCGGCGACCCTCGCGAAGAAGTCGCCCTCGACCAGCCGACACCGGTCGTCCGACGTGAGACGACTGCCCAGTGGCACGTACCCGCGCCGGTGCCAATCGATCACCTCTCCCAGCGCCTCGATCACCGTCACCGAACGCACCCGCGGATCGTCGAGTGCGGCCCCAGCCGTGTATCCGAGGCCGAGGCCGCCCACGGCGACATCCAGCTCCGTGTCCGCAAGGACGCCGAGGCCGAGCCGGGCAAGCTCGATCTCGGCCGCGGTGAAGAGGCTCGACATCAGGAACTCCTCCCCCAGCTTCACCTCGTACACGTCCTCACCAGTGGCCGGGTCCCTTCTGCGGCGCAGGCTGATGTCACCCAGGGGCGTGGGGCGCCAGTCGATCTCCTGAAAACGAGTACTCATACGCGGCCTCCGCCGAGTCGAACCGGGAAACGCGACCATCTTCGCGTACGAAGCGGCGCACGACCGGCAGGCTCGGCCCCACGCGACGACGACCGCTGGTCCGCCTGGACTCAGCGCATCCCGGGCAGGCGACGCAGCTCGTTGACCTTCATCAGCCGGGCGAGGAGGAGGTACCCCACGGCTGTCGCCAGCGCCCCGGTAGCCAGTGCGACGGCCGTGGGCCACGTTCCGCTTCCCAGGCCCGCACACGCACGCGCCGCGGCCCAGCCCAGCCCTGCGGCCGGTCCCGCGGCGCAGAACAGTTTCACGTAGGTGCGGCGCAGGTCGCCGTCGTCGATGCGGTCCCCAAGTCTCCTGCGCAGCAGATGCGCGGTGAGTGCGAGACCGGCCACGTAGGAGAGGGTGTAGGCGCCGGCCATGCCGACGACCGCCCAGCGGGCGGGCAGGAGCACATGACAGGCGGTGGCCAGGGCGATGTTCACGCCCGCGATCCAGGCGGCCATGAGGAACGGGGTGCGGGTGTCCTCGCTGGCGTAGAAGCCGCGCAGCAGGAGGTACTGGGCGGAGAAGGGGATGAGGCCGAGTCCGAAGGCCTGCAGCATGTACCCCAGTGGGCGGGCCGAGTCGGCGTCCGCCGCGCCGTGGGCGAACAGCAGCGAGGAGATCTGTGGCCCCAGAGCGAGGAAGAGGAACGCGGCGGGCACGATGACCACGCCGCTGATCCGCAGCGCCCGGGACAGGTCCGCGCGTAGATCCGGGATACGCCCCTCGGCGACGGCGTGGCTCATGCGCGGCAGCAAGGCCGTCACCAGGGACACGGTCACGATCGACTGCGGCAGCATCCAGATGGTCTGCGCGTAGGTGTACGCCGAGTAGCCCGCGCCGGCCTGCGGCAGCTCCTGGTCGGCGGCGTTGGCGTAATTCGTGACCACCGTCAGGGCGACCTGGTTGGCCAGGACGAACAGCAGCGTCCACTTCGCCGCGTGAACGCTCTTGCCCAGGCCCGTGCCCCGCCAGTCGAACCGCGGGCGGAAACGGAAACCGGCCGCCCGCGCGAACGGGATCAGCGCCAGGGCCTGCACGGCGATGCCTGCCGTCGTCCCGATCCCCAGCAACAGCACCTGGTCGGCGGTGATGTCCTCCACCCGGTCGGGAACCGTCATCAGCCCCAGATAGGCGGCGAACATGCCGACCAGCACGACGTTGTTCAGCACCGGCGTCCACATCATCGCGCCGAACTTCTCGCGGGCGTTCAACACCTGCCCGTAGATGCTGAAGAGCCCATAGAAGAAGATCTGCGGCAACAGGAACCGCGCGAACGTCACCGTCAGCTCGAACGCCTCGTGACTGTCCGGGGTGTCCCGCATGTACAGGCCCACGATCTGCGGCGCCGCCCACACCGCCAGCGCCGTCCCCACACCCAGCACACAGACCACGAGCGTGACCAGACGCTGCTCGTAAGCGCGTCCGCCATCGGGCTGCGTCGCCCTGGCCCGAACCAGCTGCGGCACCAACACGGCGTTGAGCGCGCCACCGATCAGCAGCGTGTACAGACTCGTCGGCACGGTGTTCGCCGTGTTGTACGTACTGGCCAGCAGACCCGTGCCGAGCGCTGCGGCCTGAAGTACCTGACGGATCAGTCCCGTTGCCCGTGACACCACCGTGCCGACAGCCATCAGCAACGACGAACGAGCCAGCCCGCCCTTGTCCTTCTTCGGTCGGACGGCATGCCGTCCCCTGTTCTGCTGCTCCTGCGGCATGGTCTGCGCCGCGGAGTTCGCCCCCTCAACCATGCCGTCAACTTATGCCCCAAGGTCTCAGGGCCCCAATTGACCTCCCCACACACACCAGTTCAGCGCCCTGGACTTCGGCCGCCGCCCCGTCATGAGCTGCGCGAGACCGGGACCATGGCACGATCGATCTCGGCGAGCTCGCCCGCCGACAGTGGTCCGAACTCCATCGCCCCGGCGTTCTCCTCCGCCTGGGCAACCGTCCGGAATCCGGGGATCGGCACCGTGCGCGGACTGCGCGCCCACAACCAAACCAGCGCACCCTGAGCGAGGGTACGGCCGCGGCTCGTGAGGACGGACCGTACCGCCTCCACACGCGACAGCCACTCCGGATCGACGCCGCCACCCACCGCGAACCCCGGCAGCCAGGCGGGCGGAGCGCTGCGGATGTCCGTGGTCGCGAGCGTGTTGCCCGGCACGAACTTCCCCGTCAGCAGGCCCATCGCGAGCGGGCTGCGGTTGATGCTCGCGAGGTCGAACTCCTCGCACAGGGCGAGCATTTCGGGCGCATCCTGCAGGACGTTGCAGCGGTGCTGCACGGCCGCGCAGTGTGGGCCCGCGGCGAAGACCGCCGCACGCTCCGGGTCATCGGTGCTCCATGCGTACGCCCGGATCAGCCCCTCCTCTACGAGGTCCTCGCAGGCGTCCCGCAGCAGCGCGGCCCGCTCGGGGTCAGCGTCCGACAGATGCAGCTGGTACAGATCCACGTAATCGGTACCCAGCCGGGCCAGCGACGCGGTCAACGCCTGCCGTACGTACGCCGGTGAGTCGTCGCCGCCCGTGCGGACCCTGCTCTCCTCGTCGAAGAGGTTGCCCCACTTGGTGGCCACGACGACATCCGCCCGCCGCTTGCCGAGCGCCCGCCCCAGCACGCGCTCGCTGTGCCCGGTCCCGTACGCGTCGGCGGTGTCGAAGAAGGTCACGCCGAGATCCAGCGCACGGCGCACGGCACGCACGGACTCCTCATCATCGACCTCGCCCCAGCCGAGCGGCTCCCCGCCAAGCCCCTGCCAGGGCCCGCCGATGGCCCAGCAGCCAAAACCGAGCGCGCTGACCTCGATCCCGCTGCGTCCAAGGACCCTGGTGTACGGCGCGTGCGTCGCGGTGGTCGTCGTCCCGTTCTTCGCGTTGGTCGTCTCCATGCCCGCGAACGCTAGGAGTTGAAGTGCACGCGAAGGCAACCCCCTGCGCACGTGCATCCGGAAGGGACGGGAACGGACAGGGCCCGTGAGCGGGTCAGCTGTCCAGTGGCCAGGCAAGGCGCGGGCGAGGCCGAATCGACAGGATCGCGGCCCAGGGAGGCAACGGACCAGAGATGGCAGCTGCCTTGTGCGGGGTAGCCATGCCGTGGTGGCGCACGGGATTGACCTGGCGCGACGAGGATGAGCCGGTCATGTGGCGGGCCGATGAGACCGAACTGGTCACCGCGCCACCGGTCGGGCGGGCGGCGCTGGTGAGCCCGTTCCTGGGGGCGCGTCCATCGGGCGGTAGAACGAGAAAGGCAGGGCAGGCCCCCTGCCTGCACCTCGGTGAGAGTCCCACGCCGCAGGTTCCTCACAGCCGGCACGCCCTGCCTTCGGCACGGCAGGTCGGACCGCAGCGGGGAGCGTCTACTCGGCGGACCGGGAATCCGGCGGCCGCACGTCCGCCCGGCAACCGCGCCGCAGTTGCTCCTTGGTCATCTGTGTTCATTCCCGGGGCGGGGGCACCCGCCGATCCGAGGAGCGCCGGAACCGCTGGACAGGGCGCTCCGGGCCGTACATCGTCGATGAAGGAGCCGAACGTGAACGAGAACATGTGGGGCTATCCGCCGACGAGCAACCACACCACGGGAGCCGATCTGATCGGCTTCAAGGTGGAGGCCACCGACGGCAGCATCGGCAAGGTCGACAAGCACTCGGACGAGGTCGGCTCCGCCTACCTCGTCGTCGACACCGGCGTGTGGATCTTCGGCAAGCATGTCCTGCTGCCCGCAGGCACAGTGTCCCGGATCGACACCGTGAACAGGACGATTCACGTCGACCGCTCAAAGGCACAGATCAAGGACGCCCCCGAATTCGACAAGGACAAGCACGTCGGAGACGCCGGGTACCACGACCAGATCAGCACCTACTACGGCAAGGGCCGCATCTGACCGTCCGAACCATCACGACCACCGGGGCCGGCCGAGCTCTTCGGCCGGCCCCGGTGTCATGAGGGGACGAAGTTCCCACTCACCCTTGCCCCAGTGGCGGGCACGCCACCGCTCTCACCCTCACCCTCACCCTCACCCTCACCCGTGGGCCTGGATCTCCCCCAGGAACCAACCGTTCACGTGCGCCAACCGGATACGGAACAGGCCACCGCGCTCAGGGAATACAGCCCCGGCGCTGGCAACCTTCCCTCCGTTCAGATGCAGATAGTCACCATCACGCTCGGGCTGCGTCTGCTCCCACGTGAAGTCGTCGGCGAATATGCTCGCCCGGCTCTCCGAGTCTGCAAGCTGTTCCGCAATGTGCCCGGCCCACACAGCGTGCGGCACGACCTCTCCGGTGATGGTGGTGCCGTTCACGACCAGAGTGATCGGCAGGGCGAGCCCCTCCCGCTCCACTCGATCGGTCAGGCGCTTCAGCAGGGGATCCATGTCGTCGCTCATCCCTGGACAGTACCGGGCAACAACGGACCGTGAGGCTGGGGGCGTAGGGGGTCAGCCCTTGACCGCTCCTGCCGCAAGGCCGGAGGCGAGCCGGTGCTGGACCGCCACGAAGAAGATCAGGACCGGCACCGTGACCAGCGTGGAGCTGGCCATGACCGGGCCCCAGCTGGTGGTGTTCTCACCGAAGAACTGGAAGATGCCGACCGCGGCCGTGTACTTGTCGCTGCTCTTCATGAAGGTGTACGCGAAGACGAACTCGTTCCACGCGGTGATGAACGCGAAGATCGACGTGGCCACGAGCCCCGGCGCGACCAGCGGAAGCAGCACGGAGCGGAACATCCGCCACCACGAGCAGCCGTCGATGTACGCCGCCTCTTCGATCTCCTTGGGCACGGTCTGCACGAAGCCGCGCAGGGTCCAGATGGCGAAGGGTAGCGAGAGCGCGGTGTAGACGATGGTCAGGCCGAGGAGGCTGTTGAGCATGTCGTAGTCGCGCATCTGGATGAACAGCGGGATGACGAGCGCCTCGAGCGGCACCATCTGCACGATCAGGACCATGACCAGCACGGATGTGCGGAACTTGAACTTGAAGCGGGCGACCGCGACCGCCGCGAACAGCGCGAGGGCCGCCGAGACCACGACCGTACCCAGGCCGACGATCGCCGAATTCAGCAGGTACGTACCGAAGTTGCCGCGTTCGAAGACCGTACTGAAGTGGTCGAAGGTGAAGCCGCCGGGGAGGAGGTTCGCTCCGCGGCTCTGGGCGCTCGGGTCCAGAGCCGTCGAGACCATCCAGTAGATCGGGAAGAGGGCGAAGATCAGGAGTGCGGCGACGGCTGCCGGCAGACCGACCTTGGAGCCGAGGGAGGACCGCGTCGTGGCGGGCATGTCGGTGGTGCTCACAGGTCCTCCTCCCCCTGCCTGAACAGGGTGCGGATGTAGATGATGGTGATCACGAGAAGGAGGAGGGTGAGCAGGACCGCCGCTGCGGCGCCCGTCCCATAGTCTTCCTTGGCGAAGGCTTCGAGGTACGAGTAGACGCCGAGGTTCTCGACCTGCTCGTTCTGGCCCTGGCCTCCGGGCATCAGGAAGATCTGCGTGAAGACCTTGAAGTCCCAGATGGTCGACAGGATCGTCACCACGAGGAACACCGGCTTGATGGCGGGCACGGTGACCTTCCAGAACCGCTGCCAGGCGTTCGCGCCGTCCAGCATCGCCGCTTCGTAGAGCTCCTTGGGAATGGTCAGGAGTCCGGCGAAGACGGTGATCGCGACGAACGGGAAGCCGTGGTGGACCACGTTGAGGGTCCCGATGGCGTAGAAGGAGAGGCGGTCGGTGAACCAGTTGCTGGAGTCGGAGCCGCCCACCAGAGCGCTGAACAGGCCGTCGCCCGGCTGGAAGAGCCAGATCCACACGTAGGTACCGGTCACCGCGGGCATCGCCCAGGCAGCCATGATCGCGGTGGAGCAGATGGTCCGCCAGACCGGGCCGAGCCTGGCCAGGAGCAGAGCGATCGCGGTGCCGAGCACCACCGTCAGGCCGACACAGGCCACCGCGAAGAACGCGGTGTTGGGCAGCACCGTCTTCCAGAGCAGATCGCCGCTGAGGAGTTCGACGTAGTGGTCGAAGCCGGTGAAGGTGGCGACGCCGCCGCCGAACTTCACCTCGTAGTCCTGCAGCGACAGGATCCCGACCTGGATCATCGGCCAGAGCAGCAGTCCTGCGAGGACGACGAGGGAGGGGGCGAGCAGCAGCCAGGGCCGGGTGAGGGTGGTCCGGCGCTTACGCCTCAGCAGGCGTTCGGACTCGGGCGAGGGCACGGACGGCCGGCTGCCCTGGCGCTCCGGGGCATCCACGGTCCCGGTGGCGAGCGAGCGGTTCATGGAGCTCTCAATGGTCGGATGTGCGGGGAGGGTTGAGGGGTGCGGAGGGGGGATTGAGGGGTGCGGCGTGGGAGTTACCCACCGCTCGGCCGTGCGACCGTGAGTGTCACTCGCCCTGCGCGAAGATGGCGTCCATTTCCTTGGCCGCCTTGTCGGCCGCCTGCTGCGGCGTGGCCTTGCCGGCGAGGATCGACTGGACCATCTTCGGGATGACCTGGGTGGCCTGGATCTCGGTGTACGACTTGGCCTTGGGCACGCTCGCGCCGCCGTCCTTGAACTGCTTGACGAACGGCTTGACCAGCGCGTCGTCCTTGTCGGGCATCTTGTCGAGGTCGCTGTTGGTGGGCGGCAGGTAGCTGCTCTGCTCGGCCCACTTCTTGGCGAACTTGCCGGTGGTGAGGAGCTTGATGAACTCCCACGACAGCGCCTGCTTGTCCGTCTTGAACGCGGAGAGGTAGGAGCCGCCGAGGAACGACGGGGACATGCCGCCGTTCTGGCCGGGGATCGGAATGGCGCCGAGGTTGCCCTTGAGGTCGGGGTTGGCCTCGGCAAAGGCCTTCGGGGTCCAGTTGCCGGAGAGGGACATGACGACCTCGCCCTTGTTCCAGGCGTCACCGACCTCCTTCTCGGTCCAGGTGTTGACCTTGGCCGGGGACACCTTGTCCTTGAGGGCGAGGTCGGTGTAGGCGGTGATGCCCTCGACGGACTTCTTCGAGTTGATGGCCGACTTCCACTTACCGCCCTTTTCCACGGCGAGTTCGCCACCCGCGCCCCAGATGAAGGGAGTTGTGAACATTTCCGCGCCGCTGGCGACGGGGAAGGCGATCATCTTCGGCTCGTCCTTCTTCAGGGTCTTGGCGGCCGAGCGCAGCTCCTTCCAGTTGGTCGGGGGCTTGATGTTGTGCTTCTCGAAGATGTCCTTGCGGTAGACGATCGAGCGGACTCCCGCGTACCAGGGCATGCCGTACTGCTTGCCGTCCAGGGTGCCCGCGTCCTTGAGGGCGGGGACGAGGTCGTCGGACAGGCCGGCCTTCTCGACCTCCTTGGAGACGTCGACGAGCGCCCCCTTGTCCGCGAAGCCGGGAACCCAGGTGGTGCCGACCTCCGCGACGTCGGGCACCTGATCGGCACCGCCCTCGATCGCGGTGGTGAACTTCCGCTGGGCGCTGGCCCACTGCTGGTACTCGACCTTGACCTTGGCGCCGGTCTTCTTCTCGAAAGCGGCGGAGGCCTCCTTGAAGAAGGGCTTCGCGTCGGGGTTGGTCCCCTCCATGACCCACACGCTGAGCGTCTTGCCCTTGCCGTCGGTCCCGCCGTCGGCCTCCGAGCCACCCCCTCCACAGGCGGTAGCGGTGAGCCCCAGTGCCAGGGCGGTGCTGGTGGCTGCGATGACGCGTCGGTTCATGGGTGGTGGCTCCTCTTGCAGCAGTACAGCAGGGAAGTGTTGTTGCCCGTGAGCACGCAGATTCTCACCACGTTCTCACCAGGAGGTCTAGACCCCTTTGGAAGTGGCGACTGAACTGTGATCCGCGTTGCAGACCGTGCATCTGGCGCACCGGCCGATGCAGGTGGTGCAGTCGGTTCCGGGCGGCCGCCAAGGAGCGGCGAAGGCATGCCAGTTGCCCGGGACGGGGCGATCCCGGGCAACTGAATCGGCCAGGTCAGCGCTCGATCTTCACCTCGGCGCCGCTCTTCGCCGACTCGTAGACCGCGCTCAGCATGCGGGCCATCTCCAGGCCCTGTTCCGCGGTGGCATCGGCCGGAATCTCGCCCCGGCAGATCCGCAGGAAGTGGTCGATCTGGTTGGCGAACCCGACCTTGAAGTCGAAGCCGAGCGAATCGATCTGAGGCCGCACATGCAGGAGGGTGTCGTGCCGCTCGGTGAGCATCAGCAGTTCGGGCTCGATCTCCGCGCCACCCTTGTCACCGTGGATGCGCACACTGATCTCGTTGCGCGCGTGCAGCGAGTACGACGTGTCCACATCGAGCACCTGACCGTCCTCGAAGCGGAGCTGCGCGGTGACGTAGTCCTCCACGGTGTTGGGCCGAGCCGCCGATGCGGCGCGGTACCGCTTGAGGTTCTGAATGTTGTCGCGCGCACCCAGCGGCGCGAACGTGACACCGGACGCGGACACCGCCTTCGGCCTGCCCATCAGGTACCAGCACAGGTCGATGATGTGGACGCCCAGGTCGATCAGCGGACCGCCGCCCGACAGCTCCACGTCGCCGAACCACCCACCCGGGTTCCCGGCGGCCCGCAACAGCGTGGCGCGTGCGGCGTAGATGTCACCGAACTCGCCCGCGTCCAGGAACCGCTTCGTCACCAGCGCGTTCGGCGCGAACCGCCGTACGTAGCCGATCTGTAGTGCCTGTCCGGTCTCCTCGACGGCCCGGACCAGCGACTCGGCCTCGGCGACGGTGACCGTCATCGGCTTCTCGATCAGTACGTTCTTCCCGGCCCGCAGCGCCGCTTCGGCGATGGGGGCATGCAGGGTGTTCGGCACGCAGACACTCACGGCGTCCACGTCCGGGTCGGAGAGAATCTCCTCGACGTCGGTCGTGGCCCGCTCCACGTCGAACTGCTCGGCCCGGGCCTTTGCCCGCTCCGGGTCGATGTCGCACACGGCGACCAGCTCGGCCTGGTCGTTCTTCTGGTAGGCACTCAAGTGCTCGGTGGCGATGGCCCCGAGGCCGATCACTGCGATACGGGTCGTCATGTCAGGCCACGCCTTCCGTCAGTCGAAGAATGTTCGCAAGGGAGTGCTCGATGGCGGGCAGTGGCGCTTCCATGCCCTCGAATTCCAGGCTCACCGGCACGTCGGGCTTCGTGGCGACCAGGGCAAGGAGGCCGGGCAGATCGACGTCGCCGTGGCCCGAGACGGTGCCGAGGAGGTAGTCGCCGGCGAGCGTCTTCAGCCAGCCCTCCCCCGCGGAGCGGCGAATGTGGAAGTCCTTCACACCGATGGACGCCGCCACGTCGATCAGGCCGGCGGCGGTCTTCCCTGGTACCTCGCCGACGCACAGGCCGTTGCCGAGGTCGAGCGTGACGCGGAAGTTCGGACGGTCCACGGCGTGCACGAGCCGGGCGAGACGGTCGCTGCCGTTCATGAAGAAGCCGTGGTTCTCGATGGTCGACACCATGCCGAGCGCCGCCGCGTGGTCGGCGACCGCGCGGCAGCCTTCGACGACCTTCTCGAAGGTCGACTCGAACTCCCCCGGGTCCCGCTCACGCCATGCCCACGGCGCGACGTCGTGCCGGAAGATCCCGGCACCGAAGCGCTGCGCGACGTCCAACTGCCGCCGCAGCAGGTCGACTTCCTTGCCGTCGCCCTCCCTCAGATCGCCGCTCACCAGGTAATTGACGATCGGTACGCCGACTTCCTCGGCATGCTTCGCCGTGTCACGTACGACGCGTTCGTTCTCCAGGTAGTACGCCCCGTCCGTCGCGGCGATCTCGATGTGCCCGGCCCGCGAGGCCGCGACCCAGTCCAGAACACCGATCAGGTCCATCTCGCCGCTGCTCAGGAGCTGGCGGAAGCAGTACGAACTGACTCCGAGCTTCACTTGGTGATCCCCTCCACGTCGTGTGTGATGCGGGCCCACGGGCTGGGATAGCCGTGGACTCCGTAGATCTCTGAACCGCACTGGTCGAACGCGTTGCCGACGGCACCGAGCACCACCGCCTCGCGCCCCAGACCGGACGCGACGAACGACGGACGCTCGGGAAAGACCAACTCCTTCTCGATCGCGGCTTCGAGCGGCCGCAGAAGCGCTCCGACGTCCTTCGCCGCACCGCCCCGCACGACCACGACCTCGGGGTCGACCACCAGCAGCACAGTCGCGACCCGCTCGGCGATCTGCGCGCAGAAGTCCTCGACTTCGGCCTGTGCGTCGGCGTCGCCCGCGGCGGCGGCGCTCAGCACCTGCGCGCTCGTCGGGCGCGACGACCAGACCAACTGCCCTCGCCGCGCGTTCCGCGTCCAGCGCATGCCGCGCTGCGCACCGAGTTCGCCCGCGAGGCGATGACTGCCCTGCCGGATCGAACCGTCCAACACGACCGACACGGACAGCCGGTGACCGATCTGCAGATAGACGACATCGGAATACCCGCGGCCCGCGCCCGCGCGCTGCTCCGCGAGACCGGCCAGCTTGATGTCGTTGTCCACGACCACGGACCGGCCGAGGTCCTTCGCCAGCAGCTCCGCGACCGGCAGACCGACCAGGTCCGGCAGCGCGAGACTGGCACGCAGCCGCCCGTCCGTCTCGACGACACCGGGCAGCGCGACACCGACCGCACGCAGCCGTCCGAGGTCGTGGTCAAGGTCGGACGAACCGGCCGCGGCGTCGAGCGCGCGCGAAATCAACGCGAGGTCGGCGTGCTTGTGGGGCGGCACTTCCGCGTAACCGGCCCGGCGCCCGGACAGGTCACAGATGACCGCGCGCGCCCCTCGGGGCCCCAGGTCGACCCCGGCGACAAGGCCGCCCTCACGCGCGAACCGAAAAGCACGGGCAGGCCGGCCGGGCCCTGCCGTCGCGGCGCTGACGCCCTCGACCATTCCGAGTTCGACGAGGTCGTCGAGAACGGCCCGCACCGTCGGCCGCGACAGCCCGGTGGCCTCACTGATCACACCGATCGTGCACGCCTCATCGGCCTCGGCCAACACCCCCAGACACGCAACCTGATTCGCCGCCCGCTCCGCCTGAACGGCCTCCCGTGCAGTGTCCATCGCGGTGTCCATCGCCCCCATCCCCTTATGGAAACCGGCTTTAATAAATACGGTATCGGAATGAGTGGGTGGGGACAAGGGTGGCTTGGGACGGTGTGCTGGGGCTGCGGGCTTGGCGTCGACGAGGCGTGTTCCGACGGGTGCGGTTTGGCGCTGCTCCCGACTGCCGGTTGGCCACCGAACCTGGAGCCCGAACGGTGGGGCAGGTCAGGCTCTCACCCAGACCTGCATCAGTCCCCTTCCCGGATTCGACAAACAGTCAGGAAGGTGCCCCGTGCACAACCACGAACCCGTTGACTACGACTGCCCGTTCTACGGAACGAGGGGCACGGCCCCGCAGCCCGACTCGCTCCCCGCCGAACGCCGCCGCGCCTACGCGGAGCGCCTGCGCGCCGCACTCAAGTCCTAGGGACAGCAAAGTGCCGTGGGCGCAGGGGTGGTACTCCGCACGTGCACCACAGAGCGATCGGGCCTCCGGTGCACCGGCCGGGGCCGCCCTGCAAAAGGGCGGCCCCGGCCGGCTTTTGTGCGGTGCCCGAGCAGTTCCGGGCGTCACGAAGCCGCGCGTCGGGCCGCGCTCGAGGCGAAGACGATGGCGAGCATCACCGCGGTGCTGCCGATGAGCAGGCCCGGGGACATGCCGACCGGCACTCCGTCGGGCCCGCGGAGGGCGCCCATGAAGTCGAGCGGCGTGATGCCGTTGACCGTGCCGTACCAGAGGGGCAGATAGGCGGCCTGGAAGAGGCGGTGGGTACGGCTGAGCGTGCCGAGGACCAGAGCGAAGGAGGGAATGAACAACGCGCCGAGGAACCAGTGGAAGAGGCCCGTGGTGTCCGATCCGGTGGCCATCCGCACGGCCGGTCCGATGCCCACGACCGCGGTGAGCAGGAAGCCTGCTGCCCACTCGGAGGCGATGCGGCGACGGGCGGTGGGGTACGCGCCGAGGATCGCCTCGACCCCGGATTCATGGCGCTGAGTGCCGAGCCGGGACCAGATCAGCACGGGCCAGATCCAGGACATCGGCAGCAGGAACCTGGCGACGCCGGTCGCGGGGGTGATCATCTGGGAGATCGCGGCGAGTGCGAGGACTCCACCCCACCACCAGAGCGGAACGCCCTGGATCAGGATGCGCACCTCCCCGAACAGCAGGCGCAGGGTCGCGTTCCCGCGCTTGACCGGCGTCTTGGGGACGCCACCGAAGGCATCGGGGCGGGCGGCGCCGGGCTCCTCGTACAGGACGACGGCAGGGGTGACCGGGAAGGCCCGGGAGTCGTCGGCAGGATTCTGCCGCGCCGGATCAGCCACCTCACGACCGCGCGCCGGGTCGAAGCGCGGGAACCACAAGGCCGGGACGAGGACAAGGGCGGCCGCGATCAGGACCAGGGCGAGCCGCGAGAGCAGATAGTCGGCGTCGGGGCCGAAGCCGTGCCAGACGAACGTGTCGAGCGGCTTGTCCACCAGGGTCAGGCCGAGACTGAACTCGCCGACCTTGGAGGGGTCGATGCCCTGGGCCCTCATGTCACCGCCGAGCGACTGCACGACGCCGTGCACACCGATCCCGCCGAGCGGGGCGTTGGGCGACTGCCCGCCGATGGCGATGAACGCCCAGATGAAGAACCAGAGGATGTTGCCGAGCCCCGCCCGCAGCAGCGGGATGGTCTCGAAGAGGAGCGCCGCGGCCGCGGTGAACACCATGAGGGGCAGTGCGATCAGCACGAAGGGCTTGAGCAGTTCGACGGGATCGACGGCCAGGACCTCGCCACGCGCCAGCTGCATGACCACCGCGGTGACCACGAGCACACCCAGCATGGAGGCCAGGACCAGCACACTGCTCAGGAACTTCGCCAGGAGATAGGTGGCGTTGCTGATCGGGGTGGCCGCGAGCAGCCGTCCCACACCGGTCCTCTCATCGCGGGAGATGGCATTGCGTACGACATAGAAACCACCGAGACAGAGCCAGACCGCGCCCGCGAGGGCGACGACCATGCCGATGTAGGCGCTGTTGTACTCGCCTCGGTAGCGGCCGATCTGCATCACGACCCAGCCGGCGTCCCTGCCGGGCGTGGCGAGGTAGCCCAGACCGACCGCGGCGCAGAGGATCGCCGCGTACGCCGGGCGCCTCACCCGGTCCCAGAAGTCGGCTTTCGCGAGCCGGAAGAGAGCACCCATCACCAGCCGCCCCTCAGGTCCACGGTCCGGTCCTGCGAGGTGAACTCGCTGCTCTTCGGGCCGACTTGGTTGACGATCGCCAGATAGGCGTCCTCAAGGTCGGGAGTGACTGGCTGCGCCGTGGCGTACGGCGGCACATGAGTGATCAGCCGCAACCGTACGCCGCTGGTGGTGCGCACCATCCGGGAGACGAGGTGACGCTCTCGTACGGCGGCAACATCGGCCGGGTCCACGAGGACGTCCCACACCCAGCCGTCCACCGCGGCGAGGAGGTCCTCGGGGGAGCCACGGCGCAGTAGCCGCCCCTGTGCGACGACCGCGATGTCGGCGGCGACCGACTCGACGTCGGAGACGATGTGGGTGGAGAGCATGACCACGCGGTCCGCGGCCAGATCGCTGAGCAGGTTGCGGAAGCGGACGCGTTCTTCGGGGTCGAGGCCCGCGGTGGGCTCGTCGACAATGATCACTTGCGGGTCGGCGAGCAATGCCTGGGCGATGCCGACGCGGCGCATCATGCCCCCGGAGTACTTGCCCAGAGGTCGTTTGACCGCCTCTGTCAGGTTGACCAGTTGGAGAAGTTCGTCGATACGTGCGCGTGCGGAGCGGGCGGACAGGCCCTTGGCCGCGGCCAGGTAGGAGAGGAACTCCCGTGAGGTCAGGTTCGGGTAGACCCCGAAGTCCTGCGGCAGGTAGCCGAGGGCCTGACGCAGCACGTCCGGTTTGGCCACCACGTCGGTGCCGTTGAACACGACCTGCCCGCTGGTGGGGCGGGTGACGGTGGAGGCGATCCGCATGAGCGAGGACTTGCCGGCGCCGTTGGGGCCGAGCAGGCCGAGCATTCCGCTCTCCATGCGCAGGGTCATCCCGTCCACGGCGCGCTTGCCGCCCCGGTAGACCTTCGTGATGTCGATGAGTTCCAGCATGCCGGTGGCTCCCTTACACCCGAGTCCGGATGGCGGTGGCGGCCTGCGACGGGCTGCCCGCAGCCTGGCTCTTGGCCCCCTTGAGATCCGTGGGGCGGCCGTTGCGCAGCACCTTCACGGACTTGGGCACCTCGACCTTGAAGCGCACATCGCAGTTGGCGAGCTTGCTGCACATGGCCCGCAGATCGAGCGCGCCCTTGGCCAGTTCCCAGCTCGCCTCGTCGTCGGCGCCCAAGCCCACGTCGAACCACCGGGTGACAAGGACGTCGTCGCGGCCCGAGGCGACCAGGTCGGTGGGGATGCCGTGAGACCTGACGTCGAGGGTGTTCCCCTGGAAGGAGAACGTCTTCTTCTCGGGTTCGGCGTCCTTCGCGCTGGCGCATCCGGTGGCTGTGACCAGAACGGCTACGGCGGGGGCGGCCAACAGGGCGCGGGACCAGTTGCGAGGGAGCACGGTGTCCTCCGGGGTTCTTGTCTCTCTCGGTGAGTGATCCAAGACTCGTCTGCCGCGCCCCTTTGGGCATCTGCCGTTCGGCAGATATTCGGGGACTGATTCGGGACCGGTGCCGGGGTCTGGGCGAGTCCCGCCCCGGGCGTGGTTCAGCCGGTGTCGTCGAGCCGCTGCAGGAGCGGCAGGATGCCGGTGACCTGCCAGCCCGTGCCGTCGGGTCCGGCCTCAAGTCCCCCGCCCAGCAGGGCGAACCGCTCGTCGAGACCCGCGAGGCCGGTGCCGCCGCCGTCCCGGTCCCCGGTCAGCGGGCTGCTCTGTCCACCGTTGTCGATGACCTTCACGCACAACCGGTCCTCGGCGTCCCGGCGTACGCTGACCCTCACTGAGGTCGCTCCCGCGGCATGACGGCGTACGTTCGTCAGCGCCTCAAGGACCAGGGTGTACGCGGTTTCGTCGATCTCCCGACGCAGGGTGCCCACCAGCGTTTCGTCCAGGTCGAGTTCGGTCGGGATGGACGTGGATGCCGAGAAGCGCTCCGTGAGGTCGGGCAGGTCGACGAGTCCGTGGACCCGGGTCGGAGCCTCGGCCGGCTCATCGGCGGCTCCGCCGTGCGCGGGCAGTTGCTCGGCCTGGCGCAGGGTGTCCAGGGTGCGGTCCATCTGATCGAGGGCCCGCAGTCCCGACTCCTCCAGCCGGGCGAGGAAGGCGTCGTACTCGCCCGGGTCGTAGGCGCTGGTGCGTGCCGCCTGCACCTCCAGGACCATGCCGGTCAGTTCATGGGCGACGAAGTCGTGCAGGACGCGGGCCATGTGCAGCCGCTGGTCCCTGCGGGCCTCAAGAACCGCCAGGCGGCTTCGGGTGTCCGTGGTACGCAGCCGCATGCCGATGCCGACCGCGCAGAGCACGGGGACCAGCGTGAGCACCAGCATGAGCAGGGACCCGTTGGTGCCCGACTCGGGGTTGCGCACGGTGAAGCGCAGTGGGAGCACCAGTGCGGCGATCGCGAGGGTCGCACCCGGGAGCACCGGGCGGGGTTCGCGGCGTACGAGGCGTGCGGTGAGCACCAGCAGTGCGGCGAACTCGAAGGGCATCCACAGCAGAGTGAGCCCCTGCTGCCCCCGGTACCCGAGGTCCACGGCAAGTGAGAGGACGGCGACCACGTATCCGGCCCGGACCAGGGTGACCGGGCCCAGAGGCCAGGGCACGAGGGCGGCAAGCACGGTGGCGACCGCGACCAGGGCGAGCAGCAGGGCCATGGGCGGTCCGAGGAACGCCGGCAGCCCCAGCAGGACGAGCGTCAGCCCGCACCATAAGGCGCGCCGGCGCCCGAGTCCGATGGGTGTGGTTCGCATCATGTGCCTCAGCCTAGGAAGGGGCGTACCCCATCTCCCAGGCCCGGACGGCGATGCCGACCCGATTGCGGACACCGAGCTTGCGCTGGATGCTCGCGACATGTGTCTTGACGGTGCCCGGCGAGATGAACATCTCGCCGGCGATGTCGGCGTTGGTCAGGCCCTCGGCCACCTTTCCAGCGACCTCGACCTCCCGCTTGGTGAGCGGTTCGACCATCGCCGGCCGCGCCGAACCCGCCCCAGCGGAAGCTCCGTTGCCTGTGACATGGCGCAGCAGCCGGACCGTGATCGAGGGACTGATGAGGCTGTCCCCCACCATGGCCGCACGGACCGCCTCCACGAGCAGCGTGGGCCCCGAGCGCTTGAGCAGGAATCCTGAAGCGCCGTAGCGCAGCGCCGGATACACATACTCGTCCAGGTCGAAGGTCGTCACAACGACGACCTTCGTGGTGAGCCCGGAGGCGGGTTCGAGCAGCCTGCGGGTGACCTCGAGCCCATCCATCCGGGGCATGCGCACGTCCATGAGAGCGACATCGGGCCGCAGCAGGCGGGCCTGTTCCAGTGCGGCTACTCCGTCGGCGGCCTCACCGACCACTTCGATGTCCGGTTGACTCTCGAGGATCCGCCCCATTCCGCGGCGCACCATCTCCTGGTCATCCACCATCAGCACACGAATCGTCACAGCCGGGCATTCTTCCAGTCGTCCGGAGCGAGAATTCGGGCCGCCCTCAGGCGTGGCCAGTTCTCGCCCATGGCCTTGGTGAGGCTCCGGGGCGCATGTCGCCCGGCGGCTCTCCCGTGTGGGGGACCGCGGGACGGTGTGCCGGGTCTGTGGCCTGGGCGCTACAGCGCCACAGACCGGCTGGGGAAGCCTCACCGAGTGTTGCTCACACCGTTCCGGACGACCGCTCCCGCGGCGGCGCGCCCCGCCGCCGTGCGCGGCATCACGTCACGTGGACATCACCGCCCACGCTTCGGCGGGTGAGTCGGACCGGGCCACGTACACCGGTGTGGAGTTGAGACGGTCGCAGGAAGTGGGTCGGGCTGATCGAGTCGAGGCGTGGCGCGAGCGTGCCGTACACGGTGACCGTCAACCGGTGTTCTCCGGGGGCGAGTTCGCCCAGATCCAGGGCGAAGGGGCTGCAGAAGAGTTCGCCCACCACGTTGTCGTCGACCGCGATCACGACGGCACCGCGGACACGGCCCAGGTCGAGGCGGACGCGCTCCCTCTCGGCCACGTGGATCGACCGCGCGGAGCGCACGGCGCCGCTCCAGGCGCCGAGTCCGGCGTCCCGCCAGTCCTCGAACGGGCCCACGAAGGACTCCGTGCGCACCACGACCGGGCCGTCCCACGCCGCCCCGCCGACGTCGAACGCGCGAGGGGCGGTGCGCACGATCAGCGTGGCCGGGCGGTCCAAGGGGCGGTCCAGCGTGAGGCGCCCGGCTTCGACGGACACGGCGGCACCGGCGAGCTCGGCGCTCTCGACCGGCACCGGGAGCGATGCCTCGACCGCGCCCGCAGGCAGCAGGACCTCGAACTCCTGGAGGCGCGGGGCCGCGGAGCGTGCGGCCGAGAAGCGCACCGCGGGCTCTCCGACCTCCGGCCGCCCGGCCAGCCAGGCGGCATCGGGCAGCGGGTGCGGGCGGCGCGCCGTGTGCGTATGGGTGAGTCCGGCGCCGAGGCCCCGTTTCACGCGGGCCGGCGGTCCGTCCGCGCCGCTGATCCACTCCGGGCCGCTGACCACGGTCTGCCGGAGGCCCTTCCCGTGCACGAGGGCGTCGACGGACACCGCGTGCTCGGGGTCGGCGGTCTCGGCGACGACCCGGAGCTCGTGTTCCCCGGCCGGCAGCGGGCCGAGGTGGTGGGTGAAGAACATGGGCCGGTCGCCCGCGTCGTTCTCGTAGTACTGCACCTTCTCCTGGCGGGCGACGGGCACCGAGTCGAGCTCGATGCGCAGCGCGGCAGTGGAGCCGGTGACCAGGGTGACGCCGTCGGCGTCGGACGGTGTGCGGAACCGGGTCCGTACGTCGCCCTCGCCGCCTGCCACCTGGCCGGGGGCGATGAACTCGGGACGCTCCACGTGCTGTTGGGGGCGTTCGAGCATGAACCACGACCCGAGGGTCTCGGGGTGGTTCCCGTGCACCGTGGCCGGCAGTTCACCGGCGCCCACCCGGTACTCCAGTACGGCGGTCCGGCCGGAGAACCGTACGGGCATCGTCGTGGCGTAACGGTCGCCGTCGGCCGTGCACGGCACCCCGTCGAACCACACCTGCTTCGCCGCCGGTGCGGCGACGGTGAGGAGGTACGGCCCGGGCTCTTCCACCCTCAACACCGTACGGACGGAGAGGTGTTCGCCCTCGCCGGGCGCGGGCAGCACCAGGAATTCCTCGGGCACGAACCCCTTCGGCTCGTACCGGTGTCCGTGGTCGGTGTCGAGTCCGCGGGATGCCGAGAAGCGGTGCAACTGCCAGTCGGGGTCCGCGAGTTCGGCGCCCTTATGTACGCGCTCCGCGTCGCGCTCGCCCAGTGGTCCGGGGGGCGTGGCCGACGGGCCGTGCACCAGTACCTGCTGGCCGAACGTGGCGCGGACGTCGACCGGTTCGGCCTCGCCGTCGCGCCATCGCATCCGCCACACCTCGAGTGGTACGTCGTCCGGGCCGGCGGGCAGCGCCATGTCGCCCCAGGTGTTGTCGAGGGTGGGGACGAGTTCGTGGGTCCATCCGTCGTCGAGCGGTTCTTCGACGACCGGAGGAGCGGGTGTCGCGGCGGCGGGCTGCGCCGGGTGCTCTGGCCGACGCTCGCCGGCGCGCCAGACGACGAAGACGGCGGGCGCCCCGGCAAGGTCGACCTCGATACGGCTGCCCGCCGACGAGGGAACGATCGGCGCCGGCCGGCGTTCGCCCGTCGCCGGGTTCCACACCTCCGCCTCGGCCACCGGACCCGCCACGTCCACGTGGGTGCGTGCCGCGTACCGGCCGGGGTCGAAGTCGATCTCGTCCCAGTGCAGTGAGTCCGGGTCCTGGCGCAGCGGGTACGCGGTCGCGTTCGGCTCGGCGGCCGGGACGAACGCGGCGGTGACATCGCCGCGGCGGCGGGCGCGCAGCCCGTGCGGCGCCCATGCCGGGGTGCCGGCGTCCGCGGTCAGCCGGACCGCCTGCTCGGGTGTGTCGGCGCGGATCAACTTGGGGTGTTCGACGAGGGCGGCGAGCGCCGTGGAAGAGTCGCGGCCGGTCACCGTCACCGGGTCGGCGCCCACGACCACGACCTGTCCCCCGGCGTCGAGCAGTGCGACGAGTTGCTCCGCCGTCCCGGGCCGCAGGTGGGTGACCGACGGGAGAAGCACGGTGCGGAACCCGAGCGCCCCGACCCGCAACTTCCCGTCGCCTGCCGTCGCGCGGTGCAGGGAGTCCTCGTCGACGACGTCGAAGTCGATCCCGGCGCGGTCGAGCAGGCTCGGGGTGTGGCGGAACCAGTTGTTCGTGCCGGTGAGTGCCTGGTAGGTGATGTGCGCGCGGTCGGCCCGTTCGTGCGGGCCGCCGATGGGTCCCTCGCCGAAGTAGTCGATCGGCTCGTCCGGTGCCAGTTCCGCGTGCCCCGTGGTCGAGGGGTAGAGCACTCCGACGTCGACGACGTGGTCTCCCCAGGTCAGCAGCGCCGACGTGCGCGCGACCGCGCGGGCGAAGCTCGGGTAGACCGCGTAGTACGGCTGCCTGAAGTCGGTTCCCGGCGGCGCCCATTCGAACCAGCCGGCGCGTGTGTCGAGGTAGGCGGCGTGCGGGTTGTACAGGTCGGCGCCGCTGCGGAAGAACGGGAGCAGCCAGTCCCAGGTGTCCTCCAGCGTGCCGCCCCAGCCGCTGGAGTGGAACGACTCGATCCACACGCGCGGATGCCCGTACAGGTCGGCCATGGACGAGTGGACGCGGGCGTCGCCCTCGTGGTCGCTGCCAACGGCGTTGATCCACCGGTGGGTCGTGAAGTAGTCGCCGTAGAGCTGCGAGCTCTGGGTCGGCCAGCCGGCGCGGGCCGGGTTGGTCTGATCCGCGCCGACGAGCATGCCCCACCGTTCGTGCCACTCACCGAGCGGCCGGAAGAACGCCTCCTCGGCCAGTTCGGTGCGCACGAGGTGGTAGTCGGCTCGTACGGCGTCGTCGGCGTCACCCCCGCGTTCCCACAACGACGGCAGGTGGTCGAGCAGGTCGTAACCCCGGCGGCGCTCGAACTCGGCCGCGAACCGGGCAGACCACGTGGGCATGGCGGGCAGCTCGTCCTGGAAGCTGCCGGTGATGACGTTGCCGAGGCGGTCGCCGAGGCGGCGCTCGAACTCGCCGTGCACGGCGTCGAGAAGGAGGGCACAGGCGTGCGGGTCGAGGTAGTCGAAGGCGGTGTCGCGCCAGGTCACGACGCGTATGCGGGTGCCGGGGGCGGCGTCCACCCGGCCGTCGCGCACGTCGAGCCGCTGCCAGCCGTCCCCCGCGCGGTCCCCGTACACGCCCACGACGTGGTCGCGTTCGGCGAGCGGCAGCGTGCCGTCCTCGCCGACTTCGGTCACGGCGGTGCGCAGCACCCGCCCCGCCGCCTCCGGGTGCGTGGCCACGACGGTGCCTTGGACGTTGGCCCCCGAGAACCCGATCTGGTCGTAGAACCAGAGGCGGACGCCGAGTTCGTCGGCGACGTCGCATGTGTAGGTGACGAGGTCCCACCACCGCTCGCTGAACCACGGCGGGTCGTCGGGTTGCGCCCCGTACGTCGGTCCCTTCGGCGCGAGGTTCATGAGGACGACATCGTGGATCGCACCCTGGACGAAGCGCTCCAGCTGCCACCGCACGCGCTCGCGCGTGACCGGGCCGCCGCTCCACCACCACAGCGGGACGGGGCCGTTGTGTGCCGGCGGGTTGTCGAAGAGGTCGGTCAAGTCCTGGTCCACCAGGGGTCCTTCCGTCAGGGGTGTGGCGGTAGTGGTCAGCCCGCGGCCGCCTGCTCGCGCAGCATCGCCAGGCGTTCCTCGCGGCGCCGCGCCTGCAGTACGGGGTCGGCCACGGGCGTGGCCATCTGCAGCCTTCGGCTGTACGGGTGTTGGGGGTCCCGGGCGATCTGCTCGGCCGTGCCCTGTTCCACGATGCGGCCGCCGAGCAGCACCGCGGTGCGGTCGCTCATCTCGCGTACGACGCCCAGGTCGTGGCTGATGAACAGGTAGGACACGTCGGTGCGTTGCTGGATCTCCTTGAGCAGGCCGAGTACGCGGGTCTGGGTGCTCATGTCCAGGGCACTGGTCGGTTCGTCGCAGATGATGAGGCGCGGGCTCAGTGCCAGGGCGCGCGCGATCGCGATGCGCTGGCGCTGGCCGCCGGAGAACTCCCGCGCCCGCCGCCGCCCGGCGTCCGTGGGCAGACCGACGGCGTCGAGGAGTTCGCGTACCCGCCCCCGTCGCGAGGCCGGGGTTCCCTCGCGGATCGGCTCGGCGAGGATGTCCGCGATCGACATCGACGGGTTCAGCGACGAGTACGGGTCCTGGAAGATCGCCTGCACGTCTCGGGCGCGGTCACGTCGCTCGCGGCGGCGCAGGCCGCCGATGTCCGTGCCGTCGAGCAGGATGCGGCCCGACGTGACCAGCGCGAGCCCGAGGACCGCGCGCCCGATCGTCGTCTTGCCGGAGCCGGACTCCCCGACCAGGCCGAGCGTTTCGCCCGGTGCGATGTCGAGGCTGACGTCGTCGATGATCCGCTTCGTCGAGCGCAGGCGTCCCGACCGGTATTCGACGACGAGGTTCTCCACCCGCAGCAGCGGGGTTGCGTCCGTCATCACGACTCCTCGGGGTCGAGCGCGGACGACAACAGCTCGCGTGTGTAGGGGTGTTCGGGGTCGGCGAACAACGACCTGACCTCTTGTTGCTCGACGATCGTGCCGCCGCGCATGACGCTCACGGTGTCGCAGATGTCGGCCACGACCCCGAGGTCGTGGGTGACCAGGAGCATCCCGAGCCCGCGCTCGTCCCGCAGTTCGCGAAGGAGTGCGAGCACGTCGGCCTGCACGGTGACGTCGAGGGCCGTCGTCGGCTCGTCGGCGACGATGAGCTCCGGGTCGCCCGCCAGCGCGCCGGTGATGAGGACGCGCTGCGCCATGCCACCCGAGATCTGGTGCGGGTACATGGCGAAGACCGCCTCCGGGTCGGCGATCCCGACCCGGCCCAGGATGCCGAGGAGGTGGATGCGCGCCTGCGCCTTCGGCATGCGCTTCACTGCCCGCAGGCCGAGTGTGAGCTGGCGGCCGATGGTGATCGTCGGGTCGAGGTTGCTCATCGGTTCCTGCGGCACGTAGGCGATGCGGGTACCGCGCGCCCGGCGCATCGCGGCGGTGTCGGCCAGCAGGTCGGCGCCGTCGAACAACACCGCGCCGCCGAGCACCACCGCGTCCTTGGGCAGCAGCCCGAGCATCGCGAACGCCGTCTGCGACTTGCCCGACCCGGACTCGCCGACCAGGCCGTGGATCTCGCCACGGTGTACGCACAGGTCCACGCTCTCGACCACTTCGCTTACGCCGCCCTCGCCGTCGGGGTAGCCGAGCGCGAGGCCTCGTACGCTCACGAGGGCGTCGGCCTCCGGGGTGTGGGACGACGCGGGGTGGGCAGCGCGGGCCGCCGCGAGGCGTTCGGCGGTCGCGGGCCGATTCCGTCCGGAGCCCTGGAGCGCGTCGCGCAACGCGTTACCGAGCAGGACGAACGCGAGGATGGTGAGGCTGACGACGAGGGCCGGTGCGACGACCGCGCCGCGGTTCAAGTACACCGTGGAGAAGGCCTGTTGGAGGACGCCGCCCCACGAGGGGTCGCGCGGGTCGCCCAGGCCGAGGAACTCCAGTCCCGCCTGAATGCCGATACCGGCCGCGAGGATGAACCCGGACTGGATGATGATCGGCGCCCGTACGGCGGTCAGGACATGCCGGAAGATGATCCGCAGGTCGGAGAGGCCGGAGACCTTCGCGGCGTCGATGTAGAGCTCGCCGCGCACCTCGGCGACAACGGCCCGTACGAGCCGATAGTTCGCGGGCGCGATGAGGACACCGAACACGGCCATGGCCATCGGAATCGACGGGCCGATCACGGTGTACATGGCGATGAGCAGCACGATGCCGGGCAGCGCCATGACCGCGTCGGCGACCCAGCCGGCGATCGCCTCGGCGGGCCCCCGGAAGTAGCCCGCGAGCAGGCCGCCGACGACACCGACGACGGTCGAGACGGCCAGCACGATGACGCAGGAGAGCAGGGTGCCGCGCGTCGCCCAGAGCAGCCGGGACAGGATGTCGCGGCCCGAGGAGTCGCCGCCGAGCACGAAGTCGCCCACGAACGGCGGGGTGTTGGCCTGGCTGACGTCGACGTGGTTCGGCCCGTTCGGGGCGAGCAGCGGCGCCAGTATGCCGACCAGCACGACGAGCGTCACGTACACGAGGGCCGCGACGGCCAGCGGGTCGCGCAGCAGGCGGCGCCCTATGGAGGTCCCGCCGCCGCGGCCGTCACCGGCAGAAGCCGTGCCGCCTGCGAGAGCCTCGCGGTCGACGACGGGGCTGGCGACCTGTTCCGCGCTCATCCGAGCCTCACCTTCGGGTTGAGCCAGGCGCCGACGATGTCCGCGACGAGGTTGACGACCACGACGACGAGGACGGTGAACACGACGCACCCCATGACGACGGGGATGTCGGAGCGCAGCGTCATCTCGACCGCGAGGTCGCCGACGCCGGGCAGCGCGAAGACCTGCTCGATGAGGACGACGCCGCCGAGCATGCCGATGGTCTGCAGGCCGAGGATGGTCAGGCCGGGGGCGGCCGCGCTGCGCAGCACGTGCCGGAAGACGATGCCGAACTCGCCGATGCCGCGCGAGCGCAGCGTACGGACGAAGTCCTGCTGGAGGACCTCGGAGACGGCGCCGCGGAACTGCTGTGCCGCGCCACCGATCGAGCCGACGAGGATGGCGAGCACTGGCAGCGCGAGGGACCTCGCCCACTCCACGGGGCCGCGGGCGAAGGGGACGTATCCCGTGGCGGGCAGCCAGCCCCATTCGACCGCGACCAGGAGCACCAGGAAGATCGCGACGATGAACGCGGGCACGGCCGCGCCGGACACGGCGAACATCTGCAGGGTCCGGTCGAGCCAGCCGCCGCGCACGGCGGCCAGGGTGCCGACGAGCACGCTGACGAGTGCCGTCAGGACGACGACCACGGCGGTGAGCGAGAGCGTCACGGGCAGCCGGGTCGTCAGCATCGACGTCACCGACTCCCCGGTGAAGAAGCTGACGCCGAGCGAGCCGTGCAGGACGTCGCCCACCCAGTCGAGGTACTGGACCAGGACGGGACGGTCGAGGCCGAGTTGCGCGGCCTTCTGGTCCACGGCCGCCTGGGTGGCGGCCTTGCCCAGCGTGGCGCGGGCGATGGCGTTGCTGTCGCTGAAGATCAGAACGAACGTCACGAACGTGACCGCGACGGTGAGCAGGAGCGCCGAGGCGAGCCGGCGCAGGGTGTAACCGATCATGGGATGCCTCACCTCCTCGTGATGGCAACAGCCTTGCGGCCGGGGTTACTTGAAGTCGCTCAGGTACGGGTTGAAGCGGAACGGGTCGGTCATCTCGGGCACCATCGAGGCGTCCCGCGTCGCGAAGAACGTGTTCTCCGCGACCCAGGGCACGAACCAGGCCTGGTCCACGACGTATTCGTTGATCTCCCGATAGACCTCGTCGCCGCGCTTGCCGCGCGCGACCTGAGCCTCTTCGAGGAGCTTCTGCAGCTTCGGGTCCTTGGTCCGCATGACGTTCCAGATGGAGCCGGGCTCGAGCGCCTCGACGATGCTGAACAGCGACGACGCCGACGTGCTCATCCGTGCGTACATGACGGGGAACCGGCCGCCGAGGATGTCGGAGATCGCGGTCGGCCCCGTGAGCGGGACCTCCTTGACGCGGATGTTCAGCAGCCCGAGCTGCTGGATCACGAGGGGGTTGTAGACGGCGCTGCCGTCCGCCTCGCTCGGCACCTCGATCGTGAAGCCGTCCGCGTGACCCGCTTCCTTCATGAGTCGGCGCGCCCGCGCGACGTCGTACGGGTAGGCCTTGTCGAGTTTCGCCTCGAACGCGGTGGAGCCCGGGTTGAAGATCTGGGTGGTGGGCGCGGCCTCGCCTCCGAACATGTGGTCGGCGATGGCCTTCCGGTCGAAGACCATGTTCATCGCGCGGCGCACCCGTACGTCGCCGAGTGCGGGGATCTTCTTGCCGGCCCGGTCGTTGATGTACATGCCGGTCCAAGTGCCGGGATTCGACAGGACGTGGAGGCCGGTGTTGCGTGCCTCGGCCGCCTGGTCCTGGTCGATGACGGCGCCGTCGATCTCACCGGACATGAGCGCGTTGAGCCGAGCGGTGGAGTCCGACATGGTGACGAACTCGACGGTGTCGTACGCGTAGGCGTCGGCGTTCCAGTAGTCGTCGCGCTTGACGAACCGGTAGACGGACCCCGAGGTCGATCCGCCCGGGTCGAGCTTGTACGGCCCTGAGCTGACGGGAACCGAGGCGACGGAGCCGCTGGATATCTGCTTCGGCTCCGCGATGGCGCCGGGCGCCAGGCACATGAACGTGGGCAACTGGCCGGTGGGGCGCGGTGCCTTGAGTACGACAGTGTGGGCGTCCGGCGTCTTGACGGTGACCTCGGCGACGCGGCCGGCGTCGGAACCGCCGCCCTTCTTCATGTGCTCGATGGTCGCCTTCGCGGCGGCGGCGTTCACCGGTGTGCCGTCCGAGAAGGTCATCCCCTTGCGGAGCTTCATGGTGAGGGTCTTCGCGTCCTTGCTGAGCTTGTAGCTCTGGGCCGCGTTGGGGACAACGTTGCCATCGGCGTCGCAGCGCAGCAGCGTGTCGAAGGTCGCCTGCCATCGCCATCGCTGGTCGCCGCCGCTCTGCTGCAGGGCGGGGTCGAACGACTGCGGCTCTCCCGACACACCAAGGGTCAGTGTCCGTTGGCCCTTGACCGCGGAGCCTCCCGCAGGGTGTCCGGTCGCGCACCCGGACAGCGCGGTACACGCGACAACCGCCGCGACAGCCAACCTGGAACCTGCTCCACGAAGCGTTCCGAACCACTTCGTCTTCATCGCCGCTCCCTTCTCGCCTTTGAGAAACCGACCTGAGGTGAGGGAGCCTCAGCCTCTGGATGGAACGTTCGGACCGACACCTCAGCGGGCGGGCAGCGGATTCCCCACCGGCACCCAGTCCCCGGCCACGTGGTGCGTGCCCGGCCCGACGCTGCGGGCCGGCTCGTCCAGCGGCAGGTCGAGGTGGGCCGTGACTCCGGGCGGCACGTCGAGCTCCAGCTCGAACCGCTCGCCTGCCAGCCGCCACGCGACACCGACCGGGCCGTACGGGCTGTCGAGCCGGGCCGACGCGCGGTCCAACTGGCCGGTCACCAAAGGCCGCACCGTGACCTCGCGATAGCCGGGCGCGGCCGGGGCGAGTCCCGCCACGCTCCGGTGCAGCCAGTCGGCGACCGCCCCGTACGCGTAGTGGTTGAACGACGTCATCTCGCCGGGGTTGACGGACCCGTCCGGCAGCATCGAGTCCCAGCGCTCCCAGATAGTCGTGGCGCCCATGCCGACCGGGTACAGCCACGACGGGTTGGTACGGGTCAGGAGCATCGCGTGCGCCAGCTCGGGGTGCCCGGCCTCGCACAGGGCGTCCAGGATCACCGGTGTGCCCAGGAATCCGGTACTGACGTGGAAGTCGGCCTCGCGGACCAGCGTCGCCAGCCGGTCCCCCGCACCACGCCGCTGCACGTCCGTGTCGAGCAGGCCCCAGACCAGCACCAGCGCGTACACCGTCTGGCAGTCGCTGCGCACCGTGCCGTGCGGTCCGACGTACTCCTTGTGGAAGGCCTGCGCGACGTCGGCCGACAGCTGTGCGTACCGCCGGGCGTCGGCCTCGTGCCCGAGTACCTCGGCGGTGCGGGCCATGAGGTGAGTACTGCGGGCCAGGTACGCGGTGGCGACGACGGCGGGGTCCGCCTTCGCGGCCGCCGCGTCGTGCGGTGGCGCGTCCGGGTCCAGCCAGTCGCCGAACTGGAATCCCGTGTCCCACAGAAGGGACTCGCCCGCCAGGGCGTGGGCCTTGTCGACCCATGCCTTCATGGAGTCGTACTGCCTCTCGAGGACGCCGACGTCGCCGTAGCGTTCGTACAGCGTCCACGGCACGTGGACCGCCGCGTCCGCCCAGCCGGCCGGCGGCGAGTGCGGCGCGTCACCGGGCCGGGGGCCGCCGATGTGCTCGCGCACGACGTCGGGCACCACGAACGGGACGCCGCCGTCGGGTCGTTGCTCCGCCGCGAGGTCCCGCAGCCACGAGCCGAGGAATCCGCCCACGTCGAAGAGGAAGCCGGCGGTGGGGGCGAACACCTGGATGTCGCCGGTCCAGCCGAGCCGCTCGTCGCGCTGCGGGCAGTCGGTCGGTACGTCGACGAAGTTGCCGCGCATGCCCCGGATCACGTTCTCGTGCAGTCGGTTCACGTCCGGCTCGGAGCACTCGAACCATCCGGTACGGCGCAGGTCGGAGCTGACCACCACGGCCTCGGCGTCCTCGGGGCGCACCTCGGCGCCCGTGACCTCCGCGTACCGGAAGCCGTGGAACGTGTACCGCGGTTCGAGCACCTGCTGACCGCCGGCGAGGACGTAGGTGTCGGTCGCCTTGGCCTCGCGCAGCGGGCGTACGCCGAGCTCTCCGCCTTCGAGTACTTCCGCGTGCCGCACGGTGACGGTGCCGCCGCGCTCCCCTGTGACACGCAGACGTACCCAGCCGACCACGTTCTCTCCGAAGTCGATGATCTGCGCTCCGGTCGGCGAGGTGAGCAGTTCGCACGCCGGCACCGTCGCGACTTCGCGCACCGGCGGGCCCATCGGCGCGACGAGCCGGCCGAGGTCGACGTCGAGGACGTCGACCGGGCCGGTCGCCACGGCTTCGGGCGCGAGCGGCACCCGCAGGTCGGTGCTCTGGCCGTCGTAGAGGTCGTCGGCGAGCACCCCGGTCTCCCCGGCGCACCAGGTGCCGTCGGTGAGGACGGTCTGCCGGCGGCCGTCCGCGTAGGTGATCTCGAGTTGGGCCAGGAGCCCGAGCCGGTCACCGTAGGAGTCGCGTTGCAGCGTCCACGTGAGCTGTCCGCGGTACCAGCCGTTGCCGAGGCCGACCGCGATCCGGTTCCCGCCCGGGGCCCGCAGGTGCTCGGTGACGTCGAAGGTCTGGTAACGCAGGCGGGTGTCGTACGCCGTCCAGCCCGGGTCGAGTTGGTGGTCGCCCACCCGGCGGTCGCCGATCCACGCGTCGTAGACGCCGTGTGCCGTGATGTACAGCCGCGCGTCGGCGACCGACCCGTCCAGCTCGAGGTCGCGGGCGAGCACGACCGTGCCACCGTCGAGACCGCCGATGTCCCGTGGGCCGATGAACCGCGCCTCGATGTCCTCGGGTGTCAGCAGCCCGGCCTCGATCACGAGGGGGTCGCTCCACGCCGACCATGTGCCATCCGCCTCGGCCCGGACCTGGACCTCGACGCGCTCCCTCGATCGCAACTCCCGGAACGGCCAGGCGACAAGCACCTGTTCGGGCCCGGCTCCACCCGCCACCTCGGTGCCGCCGTCGGCGGTCCGGAGCCGCACTTCGTACGCGCTCTGTTCCGCGTCCCCACCGCTACGGGCCCAGGAGAGTCGCGGACTGGGCGTGCCGATCCCCAGGTCCGGAGCGCCGTACTCGGCCACCAGTCGTTCGATGCGCATCGTCATGCCTCCTCGCGGGACCAGCCCGCGGTCGGGAAAGTGTGGTGTCTTTCAGGGCAACGGAGATGTGTCCGGGGAACGGTCGTCACACCTGCCGGAACGGCACACCCATGAGGTGGGCGGCTGCCTCGTACTCGGCGGCGCGATGGCCGGTGGACAGCGCCCAGTGATGCCCGATGCCGGTGTCGCTCCAGGCGTCCACCCACTCGCCGGGGTCCCGTCCGAAGTCCACACGGCTGGTGGTATTGCCGATCGCCAGGAGGGGTCCGGGGACGGTCTTCCCTTCGGACGCGACGAACACCAGCGTTCCGTCCCGGTCCTGGCCGATACCGAAAGCGGTCACGGGACCGTGTTCGACGTCGAACTCGACGCTGACGCCCCAGCCACGTTTGCCGTGGTAGACGCCGAGTCCTCGGAGCATGGGCTCCTGCGCGCTGACGGCCAGGTGTGCCGGTCCGTCGTGCCCCATCTCGACGACGCCGTCTGTGAAGTTGAGAGCCTGGATCTCCGTGAACGACCCTCCGGCGCCGAGACTGTCGCTCACCAACTGCGCGGCAGATGTGCGCAGTTCGTACTCGCCGGCCGCCGGGATGCCGCGCGCGGTCAGCAGTGAGGCCCCCAGGATCATTCCTGCGCCGAGCCGTTCGTGCTGCTCGCCGTCGAGCCCACGGTGGTAGTAGGCGAGAGTGGTCAACCCGAAGTCCTCGACCAGCCGGTCGAGGCCGACGGAGACCCGGGCGGCCCACTCGAAGTCCTCGTCGGCCACGGAGCCGTCCACGGAGAAGATCTCCCTGGCCAGGTTCATCCGCTCCTTGGCCTGTCCGTCGCCGACGTCGGCGACCCGGACCCGGAGATCGTCGAATTCCAGGACTTCGACGTGGGAGCCGAACTGGGCCGACAGCAGCGTCATGTCCGTGGAGACATCGAGCATCCCGGGGTAGAGATGCCCCATCAAACCGTGCCGCGCGTGCCGGAGCGCCGCCCTGACCTTCGACGCGGCGACCCAACGCTCAATGCGCCGCCAGGCGTTGGGATCGCGCAACCACCCTGATACCGAGCGGAACGGTATGCCCGCGCGACGGAAGACATTCCCGACCTCGGGCACCGGACACTGCCCGCAATACGCCAGCCAACTGCCCGTATCGAAGGACGCGTGATCCATCTTCTCCGTCGGTTGCAGATCGATCACCAGCACCGGAGTACCCGAACGCTGCGCGATCGGAAGCACCATGGACGACGTCAGGTACGTGGCGAGGAACACGACGATGAGATCGCAGTCAGCCATGCGCAGCTTCTCGGCGGCGACTTCGGACTCACGGGCGTCCGACACGAAGCCGACATCGGTGACTTCGGCATCCAGGGCCTGGAACCGCTCGGTCACGTACCGGGCGGATTCCTTCAACTGGGGCAGCAGCTGCGGGAATTGCGGCCAGTAGGCCCCCAGTCCGCCTGCCACCAGACCGATACGCGTCTTCCTGCGCGACACCGGCGGCAGAAGCCGTCGCAACGCGCCCATCTCGCTCGCGGTCTCCACGTCCGGCTTGTCGGCGATCTGGTTCGAGGCCATGAAGGTTGGATCCCTCTTTCTTCGAAGTCAGGAGATACCAGGGCGAAGAGGCTGCACAGCTGCACAGATGAAGGTGCGTCGCGCGAGGAAAGCGGTGCCTGCCGGGATGTGAACCGCACAGCCCGGTCGAGGGATCGGTGCGAACGACCGTAGGACGCTTGGAACGTTCAAACAAGACACGTGCAGCAACTTCTTCGGCGAGGTGACCGGCCATGAACAAACGTCACTATTCACCACGATCCACCAAAGGTTGAGGCGGACATGGAGGTTGACGGCGGGTGCGAGATGCCGCGTCTAAAACGTTTTTAGAAGGCTTGCACCCGGCCCGGACGGGCATGCCTTGCGATGTCGGAGCACCTTCGTGTGCCGGGCCCGGTGGTCCTGTGCGCTTCGGATGCGGCCATGTAAAGTTTTTTCGTTAAGGTCGGGAGCCGAAATCATCGTGCCCGTGCGGCACAGGCGCTGCCCCATCTGGTGAGACCCGGGCGATCGGAGGACAAGGGGCGTGATGTCCAGCAAGCCGCCCGCTCGTATCCAGGATGTCGCGGAGGCAGCCGGAGTCTCCACGTCCACGGTTTCCAACGTCCTCAACCGTCCCGAGCGCGTCAGCGCCGACACCGCCGCCCGGGTACGCACCGTGGTCGCCGCCCTCGACTATGTGCCGCACCCGGGGGCGGCCAGCCTGCGCAGCGGTCGCGCCTCGTCGGTGGGTCTGGTCCTGCCCGATATCGCGAACTCCTTCTATGCGCGCATCGCAAGGGGGGCCACCGACGCGGCGTACAGGCACGGTCTCTCCCTTGTCCTGTGCGACAGCGGCGACCACCCCGACCGCGAGCGCAGCTACTTCACCATGCTTGCAGAGCAACGCGCGGTCGGCGTCGTCGTCGCGCCGCTCGGCGCCGACCCGGACCGGCTCACCAGGCTGCGTCAGCGCGGCATTCCCCTGGTGCTGACCGACCGGACCATGCCGGCGCAGGACGGCTGCTCGGTCGCCGTCGACGACGTCAGCGGTGGCCGCCTGGCGGTGGACCACCTGCTCAACGACGGAGCGCGTCACATCCTCGTCGTCAACGGCAGCCGGACGATCCGGCAGTGCGCCGACCGCTACCAGGGAGCCCGCAAGGCGATCCGCAGCTCTCCGGACGCCCGACTCGAGCAGGTCGTCGCCGAGACGATGACGATCGAGGCGGGAGCCGCCATCGCCCGAGGCCTGAGCTCCGTACCGGATGCGGTGTTCTGCACGAACGACTTCCTCGCGGTGGGCGTGTGCCAGGGACTGTCCGCGCGCGGCCTGAGCATCCCGGACGACATCCGCGTGATCGGCTACGGCGACCTCGACGTCGCGACGTTGGCGGCCGTGCCGCTGACCACCATCCACCAGCCGGTCGAAGACCTGGGCCGCGCAGCCATAGATCTCCTCATCGACGAGATCGAAGCGAGCGACGAGCATGTGCACGAGACCCGGGTTTTCCCTCCCCGGCTCGTGGTGCGTGGCTCTACCTGCGGATGACCGGACCGCCTCTTCTCCGAAGTTCCCGTGGTGTTCGGTAACCAGGGTTCCCGCACAACGGTGCTGCTGCTGCAGCAGCCCCGGTCGCCTGGCTGAACGCCGAGCGTGTTGAACAGCACGTCGTCGATGTCGACGGTGCGGCCGGCGTTCATCGCGTACTGCGCCGCCTCGATGAGAAGGCTCAGGGCCAGACAGGTCAAGGCCGCACGGCCCAGGCGCGGTTGACGGCTCGCGAGGACGAGGAGGAGGCCGAGGGGGACGAACATCAATGCGTTCGCCAACTGCAGCCGCACGATCATGCCACGTTCCGTGTCACTCATTCCGAGCGTGCTCATGTGGTCGCCCCACAGCCCCTCGCCCGGCAGCCAGATGACGTAGCGCTGCCCGCCACTGCCCAGCGACTGGTCGGGGATCAGGGTCGCCGCCAGCACGACCAGGAGACAAAGCATCAGGAGGGCACGGGAGAGCACCGGGACGACATCCCGGGTACGGGCTTGCAGCGCCACCGCCGCCCAGGGCAGGACGGCGCACAGCAGCAGGAACCCCGCCACGGTCAGCGGGGTCAGGCAGAGGACGATCTCCCACACGGCGGAGGTTCCTTGGGTCGATGCCGGGGGCTCCGGGGCAGCGCCACTTGGTGACGTACATCTTGTGGCGGTACTCCATCACACCGCGAATGCAGTTACCCGCTGGGAGTGAGTCGGTGCCGTCGCTGCCTGCGTCTCTACAGGCCGTCGCCCGGTCGCTCAGAGGAGGGCGCCGCCGGAGACCTCGATCCGCTGGGCGGTGACCCAGCGCAGGCCCTCGGAGGCCAGCGTGGCGACGGCGTCGCCGATCTCCTCAGGTTCGCCGACGCGGCCGAGCGCGGTCTGTCCGGCCAGAACCTGTCGCATCTCGGCGTCGTCCCGCATCGCTCCACCGTATGGCCAGCAGAAGGAACGGGTACTGCAGGCCGAAGGAGTAGTCGCGAGCTCGCAGGTGGGTCACGATGTCGGCGCCGAAGAAGAGAACGAGGCCGGCCGCCGCGGCCACCGGGCGCCTGTGGTGGCCGGGACCAACACCTGACGAACAACAGCCGACCGCTCGGCACCGGATGTGCCGAGCACGTCGCCTGCCCGATCAGAAGACGGCGATCGGATTGACGACGAGTCCGGTGGTGCCGGTGATGCGCGGCGGTGCCAGGACCAGCACGAAACTCCAGCGTTCGACGCCTCGCAGCGCTGGGCGAGAGCCTCGAGATCGGCGGCGTCGACCGGTGGAAGGCGGCCGAGTCGTGCGAGCGCGATCTGGTGCATGGGCATGGGGAACTGCGCGGGGCGGGCGTCGCTGATGTCCCCGATGTCGCGAGTACGAGAACCGCGTCAGCGCGCTCATGCCGATCGGACCGTGACCGTTCTCGGCGCCAACGGCTGTACCGATGTTCCCCGAGGCCGGAGCCGGCGCGGAAGCAAGCCGCGCAGCTCATCCGCGAGCTTCAGTCCAACTGACCGCAGCCTGCCAGTAGATGGAGGTGGCGGACGAACAGCAAGGTGTCAGGCTGCGCCCAGTCACCCGCGGCGAACGCTCCGGGGACGAACACCTCCACGGTGTCCGTGGGGACGCGCCCCTCGATCGCTCATCGATCGCTCATCGATCGCTCATCGATCGCTCATCGACCGGCCTCAAATGACCATCCCCCGGCAGGCGTTGTACGGACGGCCGCCGACGTTACGCCTGCGCATCGACGGTCACATTCTTCGAACATGCACACCGATCGGGCGGCTGGGTCGTCGGGCGGTCATGCGGCTGTGGGAGGCTCGGCCCTGGCCGGGTGCGGATCCGGCACGATTCCGAGCAAGGTTCGACAGTGACTGGAGCCACCCCTGTGAGCAGCGTTCACCCCCCACTCCGCTTGATCGTGACAGGCGGCGGAACCGGCGGGCATACGTACCCGGCCCTGACTGCTGTGCGCACCCTTCAGGCTCGCCTGGCTGCCGCGGGCCGCGGCCTGGAAGTCCTCTGGGTGGGCAAGGAGGACAGCCTGGAGGCACGTGTGGCGGCCGGTGAGGGCATCGCGTTCACGTCGGTCGCCGTGGGTAAGATCCGCCGCTCGAAGAACCCGATCAAATTGGCATCGCCGGCGAACGTCGCCGATATGAGCCGGGTTCCGCTCGGCGTGCTGCAGGCCCGCAAGGCGATCAACGCCTTCCGGCCGGACGTGGTGCTGGCGACCGGCGGATACGTGGCCGTGCCCGTGGGTGTCGCGGCGACCCGGTTGTGCCGCGTCCCGCTGGTCGTCCACGAGCAGACGGTCCGTCTCGGCCTGGCGAACAAGACGTTGGCCGGCGCCGCAAGCAGGGTTGCCGTGTCCTCGGAGTCCACGCTGCCGCTGCTGCCGGAAGCCGTCCGCAACCGGGCCGTGGTGACCGGCAACCCGGTACGCCCCGAAGTCCTGTCCGGGCAGCCGGACAAGGCCATCGACGTACTGAACCTGACCGGCTTCGACCGCCGCCTGCCCACCGTCTACGTCACCGGCGGGGCGCAGGGCTCACAGCAGATCAACGAGCTGGTGAAGTCCGTGCTCCCCTGGCTGTTGGAGCGGGCCAACGTCATCCACCAGTGCGGCCCCGATCATGTCGAGGGCCTGCGCGAAGCGGCCACCGGACTGCCCGCGCAGCTGGCCGCACGCCACCACCTGACCGCTTACGTAGGCTCCGAGCTGCCAGATGTACTCGCCCTGGCCGACGTCGTCCTCTCCCGCAGCGGAGCCGGAACGATCGCGGAGCTCACCGCACTCGGCAAGGCCGCCGTCCTCGTGCCACTCGCCACCTCGGCCGGGAACGAACAGGCCCACAACGCCCGGCACTTGGAGGACGCTGGTGCTGCGGTCGCGCTGGTGGGCGACGTGACTCCGCAGCGGTTGCAGGAGGCGGTGACCCCGCTGCTGGCCGATGAGACGCAGCGCAGCGAGATGGCCGCACGCGCTCGCGCGCACGGCCGCCCCGATGCCGCCGAGCGGCTCGTCGATGTCGTGCTGTCGGTGGTGGACGGCCAGCACAGGTAAAGGCGGGCCACCGCACGGTCGGGACCGCCCTGCCGGTCTTCCAACTCGCTACCGGGAGCTCCCTGGTCGCCTGCACTTTCACCCACACCTACTACAACGCAGGCGTCGGCCCCGATGGCACCGTCCGCTACGACAAGGGAGCGCCGGTCGACACCCTGCTCGGCGGAGGCCGCGAACACTGGTACTCGGTCGAGGAGAAGGGGGCGCTCCACGGCCAGGTAGTGCTCTTCGGCCAGGCGCCAGCGGGACTCCCAGTCGATCGGGCCGTGATCGTGGCCGCGTTCGCGAAGCCGGCGCAGGGATTCCTCGCGCGGGGTATCGACGTATACCAACAGGTCGTAGAACCGGGCGAGTTCGGGTCGGGCGGTGTACACAACCTCAACGACGACTGTGCCGGAGTGGGAGACGGCGTGGATCTCGTCCGGCGCCAGGGCCCCGGTCCCCCAGTCGTAGCGCCGGTAGCCGGCATCGCGACCGCCGGCGAGCGGCGACAGCACCTCTTCGCGCAGCCGCTGCCAGTCGAAGTAACGGTGGTACCCCTGCACCGGATCCAGCCGAGCACGCTCCTCCGCGTCCATCGGGCGGTGGAAATCGTCTCCGTGCACGACCACGGCGCCACGCAACTCGACAAGGGCCGCCGCCAGGGTTGATTTGCCGGATCCGCCCATGCCGTCGAGCGCGACCAAGGCGAACCCCTCGCGGCTTCGGGCATCGACTGCAGCGGCAACCTGCTCGGCGCCAGTCGGCGGGATCGTTGTCATGACGGCATTCTGTGCGACGCAGCCGCTCCGAGAAAGGCAGGACAGGCCCCCGGGCCTACACCTCGGCGAGTGTGACTTAGCACTTCAGTTGGCCACACCGCCCGACCCGCGATAGCGCTAGTTGTCCTGTCGCACTGAGCCTGTCGGATTCTCGTTGCATAGCGCGCCGAGTAGAGGTGTATGCCCCGTAGGTGGGGTTTAGGCCCATCTTCCTCGTCCGGTTGTCGCTGTACCTGTACTGCCGTTTTCGGCAGGTACGCAAAGCCGGGGGTGGCGACGGATCCGGGTCTGGTCGATGTCGAATGGGCTGACGATGGGGGCCGCGGGCTGCGGAAGTCCTCGTTGGAGGCGGTGTCCCGGGTTGTCGGGGCGGTGCCCACAGTGATGTCACGTGGGCACCGCTCCACCTTGCTCACTTGACAACCAGGCCTACTTATCAGGGTCGGCCTCTCGGGCGCTGCTCAGACGTCGGCCCCAGCCGAACTGCGGTCAGTAGTCCCAGACGGCTGGTACGAAACGGAAGGCGCTGCCGTCGACCGCCACGTGACAGGCAGCCGGGAACGGCAGGTGCGCGGCCAGCAGTTGCCCGCCGTTCGCCGCCAGCTCTGTCAGGAGACGGACCCGGACGCGGGCCGCTTCCTCGGGGTCGTGGTCGAAGCCGTTGTGCCAGTCGGGCTTGTCGAACCCGGTCTGGAACACGGCGTCGCCGGCGAACGTCAGCCGATCGCCGCCGGACTCCAGGCGGATGATGCTGTGGCCGGGTGTGTGCCCGCCGGTGCGCTGCATCACCACTCCTGGCGCCACCTCGTACTCCGTCTCGAACGGCCGCAACTGGCTTCGGTACACGTCCAGGAACTGCGAGGCGGTCTTTCGCAGCACGTCCGGCACCGGTGCCGGCATGACGGTGTGGGAGAAGTCGGGCGCGTCCCAGAACTCGGCCTCAGCCGCCGCCAGGTGGACTTGCAGGTCCTGGCGCAGTCGGCCCCTCAGCCCCTCGACGAGCAGCCCGCCGATGTGGTCCATGTGCAGGTGGGTGAGCACCACGTCGGTCACGGACGCGGGATCGATCCCGGCGGCATCCAGTCGCATGGCCAGCCGTCCGGCTCGCGGGAAACCCGGGAACTCCGTCCCCAGCCCGGAATCGACGAGGATGGTCCGGTCGCCGCTGCGCACCACGGCGACGTTCAGCGGCCAGTTGCACACCTCCAGCGGCAGGAACATGTCACCGAGCCAGGCCGCCAGGTCGTCCTTGGCGGCGTTGTGGGCCAGTGTCGTGGTGGTGATCGGCAGCACGCCGTCGCTGATCACCATCCCTTGCTCCCTCGTCCCGCCATACCTCACCCGATCATTTCTGCCGGAGGTTCTGCCTCTATCGAGATCGCGACTTCCGCGAAAGCCAGGTCATTTGAGAACCCCGGGCCTCCGTCCTCTCAAGCAACCTGACATCCCAGCGGGTCAACGGCCCGCAATCTGACAGCACTTCGACAGGGCACCAGGGTCCTTCTGACGGATCAGGCTGGATGCGGGAGGCCGCACCATTCAGCTCCGCGAGCGGGGTAATGGGGCCTCCCCTGCTCGAGCGAAGCCGAGAGCTTGGGGAAGTTGGCAACCGACGACAACGCCGCAGATGCACGTGCCAGGGCCCGCGACTCCGGCAAGATCCGTCAGAAGGGCCCCAGTCGCCCAGACCCCTGGCCCAGAACCTGCTCGGCCCGCGGACGACCTTGGCGATGGCGCTGTCGACCTCGGTGCCATCTCCGCTGCCGATCGCGGCCCAGAGGGGTCCGAAGCCGGTGCCGTTACGGCGGTAGACGACGATGTGAGCCTCTGCGTCGTCGGGTAGCGGCCAGGCCGGGAGCGTGGCCAGGCTCAGGCTCGTGAGGTAGTCGAGCGGGGGCATCACGGACCGCTCTGCGAGTGCGGTGCGGACCTCGCCCGCAGTAGAGCGCGTTCGCCCCCAGACAGGTCAGTCGCAGCAGCACGGTCGATCATCCCGCCGCGTGGTCGACAGCCGCGCGAGAGCGCCGACTCCAGTGGCCGCGGCCGTCATCCACCAAACCCCGGCACACCCGCTCCCGCCAGGGCGGACGAGATATTCGGCAGGGGCGGGGCTGCTGCGGGATGGCCTTCAGGACGCCGCGCACGCCGGCCTGTTCGAACAGCAGGGCCGTCATGCCTGGGTTCATCAGGACACATGGCGTCTTGCCCTGGAGCTGGTGTCCGATGCCGACGGGACCGTTGGCCAGTGGTGGTGTCAGCCGCGGGCGGGTGGCGCTTCCAGCAAGCCGTCGATGTGGTGTTGGAGGATGGCCAGCGCCGCAGCCGAGGTGTGATGGCCCGCCACGACGTGGACCGTGAGGCCGTCGGCCAGGGCGAGGAGCGTTCGCGCCTCAAGGTCCGGGTCGAGGTGCTGACGGACTTCCTGGGTGTCCTGGCCGTAGCGGATGAGCCACACGACGAGGTCGTGGAGTTTGGCGTAGGTCTCGTGGAGCACCGTGCTCAGCTTCTCGCTGGCTGGGGCCTGGGCGACGAAGGCCAGCCAGACGTGCGCGAGGGTCGTCGATTCCTCATCCAGCAGGGCGAGTTCGGCCACGGTGTGGGAGAGCAGGGTCGAAGCGGCCTCGGGCGTGGAGGTGGCGCCGATGCGCTGGTTGGCGCGTGCGCTGACATGTTCGGTGATGTGTTCCAGGGCGAACAGCAGCATGTCCTGCTTGGTGCGGAAGCAGCGCTGGACAGCACCCATGGACACCTGGGCCTGGGCGGCGACGTCGCGGAGGCTGACGGCCTCCATTCCGGAGGATGCGATCAAGGCGCAGACCGCCTCGGCGATGCGTCGGCGCCGGTCCTCGTAGTCGACCTGCTTGGGCACGGTCCACCCCTTCCTCGTTGCGATGCACTTGCATCATATCCGGCCGCACTGCACGATGTGATGCGAACGCATCACATCGATGCGTCGACGTCAGAAGGGGGAGCTCGTCATGACAAAGCAGCCCAAGAGGCCGAACAGCAGCTCAAGCAAGGGCCTGCTGTGGCTGTTCGGTGCCATCCTCGTCGTCCAGGGCTTCGGTTCCGCCATCACGGAGGCCGGATGGGACACGACCTTTGGTGTCTCCGCCCTCCTGCGGGCGGCCCATCTGCCCGAGTGGACAACACTCCTGGTCGGCCTCGCGGGCGTGGTCCTGCTGGGCATGGCGGCGCGCTCCCACTACGCCAGGAGGCGAGCGACTCCCCGCACGTGAGCGGGCCCGAGCCGAGAATCTGCCGCCGAAGCCGACAGGTCAGTTGCGGCGCCGCGTTGCCACTTCTCGGTCATCGGACTTCATCCGATGACGGGCCGGCCTGCCCAGGAGCCCGGAATGCCTGACTGCTCCGGATCAAATGGGCGCGATCCCAACGGAGTTCAGAGTTCGTTGCAAGTAGCCGGCGGCTCTCCCCCACCAAGGCCTGGGCCGTCCGCCTCGATGCCCGGCACCACCCGCACCATGACCTGCTGGCGGGAGCCCTCGGGCACGAGGGCGGCGAGTCGCGTGATCTCGGAAGCGCTGTCCACGACGATGCGGCCGACCCCGAGCTGTAGCGCCATGGCGAGGTCCTCGGGCTCTTGGCGTTGCCGTGCATCACGGTCTTCTCCGGTGGGAAGCCGGTGGTGACCGCGAGTGCCGGCTCGACCGGCATCACGCCGAGCACGGCTCACTGCAGTTCACCGTCGTCGACGTCGCCGGCATCCGGACATCCACCGAGCGGCAGAGCAGGGGCGGACGCCCAGGGGTGAGAGCAACAGGCCTGCCGATGGCCTCACTTCACGTCCTGCACAGCGGCCTCACGTGAAGTCGGACACCCGGAATATCGTCCGCGCCAGCTCGGCGTCCACCTGCCGGGCCAGCTTGCGCAGCGCTGTCTCGCCGCACAGCAGCAGGCCCTGTTCCACCGAGACCCGGGCCGCGTCGTCGACCAGGCGCCACAGCGGCGGATTGGCGGTCAGTACCTGCGGGTCGATCTCGACACGGCCACCGAACTCGTCGCGCAACACCAGGCGTCTGGCCACTCCGTCCAGGCAGCGCACCGACACCAGGCGGTCGGTGCGCACCGAGTGCTCCCTCAGCAGTCCGCGCGAGACGAGTCGATCGGTGGTGGCGCTGACCCGCGGCGGCATCAGCACGGTACCGAGCAGCGTTCCGATGCACAGCCACAACAGACCGCGCCACAGGTCGAGTTGACCGGAGAAGGTGTCGATGAGGAGAAGCAGGCCGAACAGGGTGAGTGCGTATCCGAACGCACCGCGGGCCTCGCCCGCCCAGTGCACGTCGGCGGCCCGGGAGGCGGGCTCGGAATGCGTCGGGTGAGTACCTGCGTCGTCGCGGTCGGCCCGGGTCCTGTGTCGCATGCCGCTGACGGTAGGTCGCCTTCGCCCGCCGTGCCCCGCATCTTGACGCGCCCCAGACGGAACTCAGAACACACCTTTGACGCCGAGACACACCTTTGACGCCGAGCCATCCATCGGGACGAACCCCATCAAGGTCGCGTCAGGAAAGCCCTGCGATGCGCGAAGAACGCGCAAGTAGCGGTCGGTCTCGGCCGGATCCGGACAGAACCTGAGCGGGCCTCGAAAGGCGCGGCGCGACACGCGGCCCCACTGCGGCCGCCCGCCCCCGCCCGCGCCGAGCACAGTCCGAAGGAGACCCTCATGTCCGCTTCCCAGATCGCCGAGTACGGCGCGGCCCCGTCCGAGGAGGAACCGCCGGACGCGCGCGACGCCGCCGGCGAAAAGCACCGGCTCACCGCGGTGACCGGCCTCGCCGCGCTCTCCCTCGACGCCATGGCCTCCGTCGCCTACGGTCCCGAGGCGATCGTGCTTGTGCTGGCGGCGGCCGGTGCCCACGGCCTCGGCTTCACCCTGCCGGTCACTCTCGCGATCGCCGCGCTCCTTGCCGTACTGGTCGCCTCCTACCGGCAGGTCATCGCCGCGTTCCCGGACGGCGGCGGTTCCTACGCCGTGGCGAAGGAGCATCTGGGTGCTCGGACCAGCCTGGTGGCCGCCGCATCCCTCGTCCTCGACTACGTGCTGAATGTCGCCGTCGCGGTCACCGCCGGGGTGGCCGCCCTGACCTCCGCGTTCCCGGAGCTGTACGGCGACCGGCTCGCGATCTGCCTGGCCGTGCTCGTCCTGATCACCGCGGTGAACCTGCGCGGCATCGTCGACTCGGCCCGCGCGTTCATCGTGCCGACAGCCGTGTTCGTCGTGTCGATCCTCGTCCTGATAGCGGTGGGACTCTTCCGTTCCGCACCCGTCTCCACGGCGGCCGCCACCGGCCACGCATCGGTCCTCGCCGACAACGCCACCACCGTCGGCGCGCTGCTCCTGGTGAAGGCGTTCGCGTCCGGCTGCTCGGCACTGACCGGCGTCGAGGCCATCGCGAACGCGGTGCCGCAGTTCCGTGCACCGCGCGCCCGCCGGGCGCAGCACGCCGAGGTGGCGCTCGGCGCGGTGCTCGGTGTGATGCTCATCGGGCTGAGCGTGCTCATCTCCCGCTTCCACCTCCAGCCGGTCGAGGGCGTCACGGTCCTCGCGCAGCTCGCGGACGCCTCACTCGGCCACAACTGGGCTTTCTACGTCGTGCAGTTCGCGACGATGATCCTGCTGGCCCTCTCCGCGAACACGTCGTTCGGTGGACTCCCCGTGCTGCTCAAACTGCTGGCCCGCGACAACTACCTGCCGCACGTGTTCGCCCTCAAGGCCGACCGCCAGGTCCACCGGCACGGCGTCCTCACCCTCTCCGGGATCTCCGCCGCCCTGCTGGTCTTCTCCGGTGGTGACACCAACACACTCGTGCCGCTCTTCGCCATCGGTGTCTTCGTCGGCTTCACCATCGCCCAGGTCGGCATGGTCATCCACTGGCACGGGGTGCCCGGGTCGCTCGGAAAGAAGCTCCTCAACGGGCTCGGGGCGCTGCTCACCGGGGTCTCCGCGATCGTCGTCACCGCCACCAAGTTCCACGACGGCGCCTGGCTCATCGTGATCGCGCTGCCCCTGCTCGTCCTCGCGTTCCAGGCCGTGCACCGCGCCTACGACCGCATCGGCGAGCGCCTCGGCCTCGGCCGGATCCCGGAGTGCCCCACGCACGCACGCTCGCTCGTCATCGTGCCGGTCTCCGGCATCTCCCGGCTCACCAGCGAGGCGCTGACCGCCGCGAACTCGCTGGGCGACGAGGTCCGCGCCGTCACCGTCTGCCACACCGACCCGGAGGACCGCGCGCAGACCGAGGCCCTGACCCGCGACTGGGCGCTGTGGAACCCGGGCGTCGACCTGATCCACATCCCCTCCGAGCGACGCACCCTCGGCAAGCCTGTCGCCGCCTACGTACGCGAGGCGGCCGAACCCGGAACCCGCGTCACCGTCCTCGTCCCGGAGGCCGAACCGGGGCGTGCCTGGCAGCGGATCCTGCAGAACCAGCGTGGCGCGGTCGTCGCACACGCGGTGCGCCGTGACACCGATGCCGTCATCTGCCGGCTGCGGTTCCGGCTCTCGTAGATCCCTTGTAAATCACGGCGCGCCCCGGTCCACGTATGAGACGCGTCAAGGGCGTGCACGGCGGCGTATGGGAGCCGTCAACGGGGCTCGAAACCGGCCACTGCCAGGGGTTTCCTCTAATCGTCCGGTCAGTGGTTCCACCGTCCGGCACTTCCTGTCCCTTCCGAACCTCATCCAGGAGCTCACGATGGCCGACGTGGCCTTCGTCGTCATCACGATCGCGGTCTTCGCGCTGGTGGCACTCGTCGCCAAGGGGGTGACCAAGCTGTGACCGCCGAGAACATCGTCGGCCTCGTCGTGGCCGTCGCCCTGCTGGGCTATCTCGTCCTCGCCCTCATCTACCCGGAGAGGTTCTGAGTACAGATATGAGCCCCGTACTTGCCGGAGTGCTTCAGTTCCTCGCCCTCTGCGTCGCGCTGGCGCTGGCCTACCGTCCCCTCGGCGACTACATGGCCCGGGTCTACTCCTCCGAGAAGCACCTGCGGGTGGAGAAGTGGATCTACAAGGGCATCGGCGCCAACCCGGATGCCGAGATGCGCTGGACCGCCTACCTGCGCGGCGTCCTCGCCTTCTCGGCGGTGAGCGTCCTGTTCCTCTACCTGCTGCAGCGGGTCCAGGGCTCGCTGCCCGGCTCGCTCGGCTTCACGTCGATCGACCCGGACCAGGCCTTCAACACGGCCGCGTCCTTCGTCGCCAACACCAACTGGCAGTCGTACTACGGCGAACAGGCCATGGGCCACGTCGTACAGACCGGCGGCCTCGCGGTACAGAACTTCGTCTCGGCGGCCGTGGGGATCGCCGTGGCGGTCGCGCTCGTGCGCGGCTTCGCCCGCTCCCACACCGGTGAGCTGGGCAACTTCTGGTCCGACCTGGTCCGCGGCACCGTCCGCATCCTGATCCCGATCTCCGTCGTCGGCGCGCTCGTGCTCGTCGCCTGCGGCGCCATCCAGAACTTCTCCGGCATCCACTCCGTCGGCCAGTTCATGGGCGGCTCGCAGCAGTGGAACGGCGGCGCGGTCGCCTCCCAGGAAGTCATCAAGGAGCTGGGCACCAACGGTGGCGGCTACTTCAACGCCAACTCGGCCCACCCCTTCGAGAACCCCAACGGCTTCTCGAACCTCTTCGAGGTCTTCCTGATCCTCGTCATCCCGTTCGCGCTGACCCGCACGTTCGGCAAGATGGTCGGCTCGGTCAAGCAGGGCTACGCGATTCTCGCCACGATGGCGACGATCTGGGTCGGCTTCACCGCGCTGATGATGTGGACCGAGTTCGCCCACCACGGCCCCGCGTTCGACCTGGCGGGCGGCGCGATGGAGGGCAAGGAGACCCGCTTCGGCATCGGCGGTTCGGCGATCTTTTCGGTCGCCACGACGCTCACCTCGACCGGCGCGGTGAACTCCTTCCACTCCTCCAACACCGGTCTCGGCGGCGGCCTCAACCTGCTGGGTATGCAGCTCGGCGAGATCGCGCCCGGCGGCACCGGATCCGGTCTCTACGGCATGCTGATCATGGCGATCATCGCGGTGTTCATCGCCGGCCTGATGGTGGGCCGCACGCCCGAGTACCTCGGCAAGAAGATCGGCACCCGTGAGATCAAGTTCGCGGCCTGCTACATCCTCATCACGCCGGCCCTCGTCCTCGTCTTCACGTCCATGTCGATGGCCCTGCCGACCCCGCCGAACTCCATGCTGAATCCCGGCGCGCACGGCTTCTCCGAGATCCTGTACGCGTTCACATCCGGCGCCAACAACAACGGCTCCGCCTTCGCAGGCCTGTCCGCCGACACGAACTGGTTCAACACCATGATCGGTCTGGCGATGCTGCTCGGCCGCTTCCTGCCGATGGTGTTCGTGCTCGCGCTCGCCGGCTCGCTGGCCGAGCAGCGGCCGGTCCCGGCCACCGCGGGCACCCTGCGTACCAACAAGCCTTTGTTCACCGGCCTGTTGGTGGGCACGCTCCTGATCATCACCGGTCTGACGTACTTCCCGGCGCTCGCGCTCGGCCCGCTCGCGGAAGGGCTCGCGTCATGACGACCGTACGTACCGAACGTTCCGAGAATCTTGAGGACACGATGTCCACTGCCACACCCACCAGGGCGCCCCACCAGGACGTGCCCACCGGGCACAAGCCCGGCGGCGGCAAGGTCGGCGGAGGCCTGTTCGACCCCAAGCAGCTGCTGAAGTCGCTGCCCGACGCCTGCCGCAAGCTCCACCCGCGCGTCATGGTCAAGTCGCCCGTGATGTTCGTGGTGCTGGTCGGGTCGGTCCTGACGACGGTGTTCTCCTTCAAGGACCCGTCGGACTGGTTCGGCTGGGCGATCAGTGCCTGGCTGTGGCTGACGGTGATCTTCGCGAACCTGGCGGAGGCCGTCGCCGAGGGCCGCGGCAAGGCGCAGGCCGACACACTGCGCAAGGCGAAGACCGACACCGTGGCGCGGCGTCTGGTGGGGGAGCGCGAGGAGCAGGTCGCCGGCACCCAGCTGACGATCGGTGACCTCGTCGTCTGCGAGGCCGGTGACATCATCCCCGGCGACGGTGACGTCGTCGAGGGCGTGGCCTCCGTCGACGAATCCGCCATCACCGGCGAATCCGCCCCGGTCATCCGCGAGTCCGGCGGCGACCGGTGCGCGGTCACCGGCGGTACGAAGGTGCTCTCCGACCGCATCGTCATAAAGATCACGACGAAGCCCGGCGAGACGTTCATCGACCGCATGATCAACCTGGTCGAGGGCGCCGCCCGGCAGAAGACGCCCAACGAGATCGCCCTCAACATCCTGCTCGCGTCGCTGACGATCGTCTTCCTGCTCGCGGTGGCCACACTGCCGCCGTTCGCGAACTACGCGGGCAAGCACCTCAGCATGGTCGTCCTGGTGGCCCTGTTGGTGTGTCTGATCCCGACCACCATCGGCGCGCTGCTCTCCGCGATCGGCATCGCGGGCATGGACCGGCTCGTGCAGCGCAACGTACTCGCCATGTCCGGCAGAGCAGTTGAGGCCGCGGGCGACGTGTCCACGCTGCTGCTCGACAAGACCGGCACCATCACCCTCGGCAACCGCCAGGCCGCCGAGTTCGTGCCGGTGCGCGGCACCACGGAGGCCGAGCTCGCCGACGCCGCGCAGCTCTCGTCACTGTCCGACGAGACCCCCGAGGGCCGCTCGATCGTGGTCCTCGCCAAGGAGAAGTACGGGCTGCGCGAGCGCCACCAGGGCGAACTGACGGGCGCCGAGTGGATCGAGTTCACCGCCCAGACACGCATGTCGGGTGTGGACGTCGACGGGCGCAAGATCCGCAAGGGGGCGGCCGGTTCGGTCATCACCTGGGTCAAGGAGCAGGGCGGTGAAGTGGCCCCGGACGCGCGCGAGTTGACCGACCGGATCTCCGAGGCGGGCGGCACGCCGCTGCTCGTCGCGGCCGAGGACACCGAGGGTGCCCGCGTCCTCGGTGTCATCCGCCTCAAGGACGTCGTCAAGGACGGCATGCGCGAGCGGTTCACCGAGCTGCGCCGCATGGGCATCAAGACCGTGATGATCACGGGTGACAACCCGCTGACCGCCAAGGCGATCGCCGAGGAGGCGGGCGTCGACGACTTCCTCGCGGAAGCCACGCCCGAGGACAAGATGGCCCTCATCAAGCGGGAGCAGGCGGGCGGCAAGCTCGTCGCGATGACCGGTGACGGCACCAACGACGCGCCCGCCCTCGCGCAGGCTGACGTGGGTGTCGCGATGAACACCGGTACGTCGGCCGCGAAGGAGGCCGGCAACATGGTCGACCTCGACTCGAACCCGACCAAGCTCATCGAGATCGTCGAGATCGGCAAGCAACTCCTCATCACCCGGGGCGCGTTGACGACCTTCTCGATCGCCAACGACGTCGCGAAGTACTTCGCGATCATCCCGGCGCTGTTCGCGGCGGTCTACCCCGGCCTCGACAAGCTCAACATCATGGGCCTGTCCAGCCCCGACTCCGCAATCCTCTCCGCGGTCATCTTCAACGCGATCATCATCATCGCGCTGGTCCCCCTCGCCCTCAAGGGCGTCCAGTACCGGCCGGTGAGCGCGGACAGGCTGCTCCGCCGCAACCTCGGGATCTACGGCCTGGGCGGCCTCGTCGCCCCCTTCATCGGCATCAAAATCATCGACCTCCTCATCTCCCTCATCCCCGGGCTGTGACCTTCAGAAAGCGTGTCGATCGTCATGAACAACTCCCTAGGAAACACGGGCCGGTTGCTGTGGGCGGGGCTGCGCGCCCTGATCGTCCTGACCGTGGTGTGCGGCGTGCTCTACCCGCTCGCGGTCACCGGCGTCGCGCAGGTGGCCTTCCACGGCAAGGCCAACGGATCCGAGATCACCTCCGAGGGCAAAGTCGTCGGCTCCTCCCTCATAGGCCAGACCTACCTCACCAAGGACGGCAAGCCGGATCTCGCGTGGTTCCAGCCGCGGCCCTCCAACGGTCTCGGTGAGAACAGCGTCAACACCCAGTACAAGCTGATCCTCTCCGGCGCCACCAACCTCTCCGGTGACAACAAGGAGCTGATCAAGCAGGTCGAGTCCGCCAAGGCCGCCGTCATCAAGGACAACTCCACGGCCACGTACAAGGTGAAGGCCTCGGACATCCCGGCCGATGCCGTCACCTCCTCCGGCTCGGGCCTCGACCCGGCCATCTCCCCCGAGTACGCCGACCTCCAGGTCCACCGGATCGCGGAGCGAAACCACCTCTCCGTCGCGCGGGTCCAGAAGCTCGTCGACGCGCACAAGGACGGCCGGGCCCTCGGCTTCATGGGCGAGCCGCGGGTCAACGTCCTCGAACTCAACGTCGCACTCAAGCAGTTGACGTCGAAGAGCTGATGGGGTCAACCGGACACGGCGGGAGTCGGCGGACGGGGCAGCGCCCCCGGACCGCCGACTCCCGCCGCCGTGACGGTTGCATGCACAGGAAGGCACGAGCCGTTGACGCGGATACTGGTGGTCGAGGACGATCCGCAGCTCGTGCGGGCCCTCGTGATCAATTTGCAGGCGCGCAAGTTCGGCGTCGACGCGGCACCCGACGGAGCCACCGCGCTCCGCCTGGCCGCCGCCCGCCGGCCGGACGTGGTCGTCCTCGATCTTGGACTGCCCGACATGGACGGCGTCGACGTCATCAAGGGGCTGCGCGCCTGGACCCGCGTACCGATCATGGTGCTCTCGGCCCGCCGCGCCTCCGAGGAGAAGGTCGCCGCACTCGACGCGGGCGCCGACGACTACGTCACCAAGCCGTTCAGCATGGACGAGTTGCTGGCCCGGCTGCGGGCCGCGGTGCGCCGCACCGAGACCACGCCCGTAGCCCCCGACACCGTCGTCGTGGAGACGGCCGACTTCACGGTCGACCTCGTCGCGAAGAAGGCGAAGCGGGACGGCCACGACGTACGCCTGACGCCCACCGAATGGCATCTGCTGGAGATCCTCGTCTGCAACCCCGGCCGCCTGGTCACCCAGAAACAGCTGCTCCAGGAGGTCTGGGGAGTCTCGCAGAGCAGCAAGACGAACTATCTCCGGGTCTATATGGCCCAGTTGCGGCGCAAGCTCGAAGTGGACCCCTCCCATCCGCGCTATCTGATCACCGAGCCCGGCATGGGCTACCGATTCGAGAATCCAGGGAACTGACAGGCTGATGGCGCGCGGCAAGCTCAGGATCCACCTCGGTTCCGCACCGGGCGTCGGCAAGACGTACGCCATGCTCTCCGAGGCACACCGCCGCGTCGAGCGCGGCACCGACTGCGTGGTGGCCTTCGTCGAGCACCACGACCGGCCGCGGACCGAGGTGACGCTGCACGGCCTCGAACAGGTCGAGCGGCAGCAACTGGAGTACCGCGGAACGCAGTTCACCGAGATGGACGTGGACGCGGTCATCGCCCGCCACCCGGCCGTCGCCATGGTCGACGAGCTGCCGCACACGAACGCCCCCGGCGCCCGCAACGCCAAACGCTGGCAGAACGTCGAGGAACTCCTCGCGGTCGGCATCGATGTCGCCTCCACGTCAACATCCAACACCTGAGTCGTTGGGCGACGTTGTCGAGTCGATCACGGAGGTGCGCCAGAAGGAGACGATCCCCGACGAGTTCGTGCGCCGTGCCGACCAGATCGAGCTCGTCGACATGTCTCCGCAGGCCCTGCGCCGCCGGATGGCCCACGGCAACATCTACATGGGGGCTCGCGCGAACGCATCGTCGTCGGACCGGCGGTCTTCTGCGCGCTGATGTGACAACGCGAGTCAGGCCCTGCGCCGGGTCCACCACGGTGGACCCGGGGTGGACCAGTTGATCAGCCCGTGCGAGTCGATCCTATGAGAGCCGATCGCCTGCACTACAAGCACGCGGACCTCCGGGCTTCCGTCTTCCCTGACTGCGAGTTCCCCGCGCCGCGAGCCTTGTTCACGCCCGCACACGCGCTTCGCAGATCACTGCGGTCGCCTGCCCTGGTGGCTGCGGTTGAAAGGTCGAACGGAGCGGAAGCGGTGGCCCAAATGGTGGGGCAGGTCAAGATGTCACCCTCTCGTGCAGCAGACCCCATCCAGGGATGAAACAAAAGGATGAAACGACGTCTGAGAGGACGTTCGTGTCATTTACGTGATGGTTTGGGGTAGTTCTGTAGCGCCGGGATTAGCTGCATACAGGCAGAACAGGCGATTTGCGTCCGCGGCGTCGACGGGTGTGACCTTGCGATTCCCCCCGATAGCAGCCGATACCTCCTGTCCGGCTCGAAGAACCTGCCGAATACGGCTTTTGCCTCGCTCGATCGAGCGATATGCCCGGGTAGGGACCTCGTGCATGGGTATCCCCATGACCGCTTTGCAGCCGCGCCTGCCGTACCTGAGTGATCTCTCCGATGCCCGCTGGGCGTTGATGGAGCCGGCCTTGTCGGCCTGGCGGGCCGAGCGCCAGAAGACCTCGCTCAACCTCGGCGGCAAGGTCACTGACCTGCGAGAAGTCATGAACGCGATCCTCTTCCTTAACCGGACCGGCGTCCCCTGGCGCTACCTTCCGCACGACTTCCCGCCGCACACCACCGTATTCGGCTACTTCAGCGCCTGGAGTGCAGACGGCACCATCGAGAAACTCGGCCTCCATCTGCACCGGATGGTGCGTGAGCAGGCAGGACGCACCGCCGAACCCACCGCTTGCGTGATCGATGCGCAGAGCGTCAAGACCGCGACCAGCGTTCCCGCCGACACCCAGGGAACGGACGCCGGGAAGAAGATCGTGGGCCGCAAGCGCAGCATTGTGGTCGACACTCTCGGCCTGTTACTGCTGGTCATCGTGACCGCGGCCAGCGTCTCGGACAACGAGGCCGGCAAGCAGCTCCTCACTCAACTCGCCGCCGACCACCCCACGATCACCAAGGCGTGGGTCGACACCGGCTACAAGACCAAGGCCATCGAGCACGGCGCCGCCCTCGGCATCGACGTCGACGTAGTCCCGCGAAATGAGCAGGTCAAAGGCTTCTCCGTGATCGCCAGGCGCTGGGTAGTCGAGCGAAGTTTCGGATGGATCATGATGCACCGCCGGCTCGCCCGCGACTACGAGACCAAACCCGCACACTCCGAAAGCATGATCCGCATCGCGATGATCTCGACCCTCGCGAAACGAGCAACCGGCGAAACGCCCATAACCTGGCACAACCCGTGAACTATCCAGTTTTCAACTGGAACGTCCTCTGAGACCTTGGCGCCGCCGTGGAGCCGCTCGCACATCTCCGCTGGGTGTAGCTCGCGGCGCATACAAGATTTTCGTAGTTGGTGATCGCTGGGGTTGGGGCGTGACCGGGCGTCCGTACGGCGAGATGCTGGGGCATGTCGCAGACGAGGCGGTCGGTGGTCGGCCGGTGCGTATCGACCTGGCGGTGCGCCGCCTGTACTGCGAGAACCCGTACTGTCCCAAACAGACTTCGCCGAGCAGGTGGCCGGGCTGACCGCGCGTTACCAGCGCAGGACCCCGGCGCTGCAGGCGGTGGTGACCGCGGTCGGCGTGGCCGTGGCGGGCAAGGCGGGTTCTCGTCTGCTGCACCACCTTCTTCAGGTTCTGAGCTGGGCCACGCTGCTCAACTGCGTGATGACGGTGGCTGACCCGCCACTGCCGCCCGGGCTGCACGTGCTCGCAGTCGACGATTTTGCGCTGCGGGACGTTGGTGGTCGACGCGACGAGCCGGCTGCCCGTTGACGTGTGGGATCAACGGGCAGCCGAGCCGCTGGTCGACTGGCTGCGCGCGCATCCGGGGATCGAGGTGGTCTGCCGGGACGGCTCGCAGACCTTCCGCGCCGCGATCAGCACGGGTGCACCACAAGCGGTTCGGGTCAGCGCCCATTTCCACCTGTGGCAGGGACTCGGGCGCCGGGTCTACGAGGTCGTCGCAGCGCACCGCGGCTGCCTGCCCGAGCCCGGAGCGGAGGCGACCGTGGCGGCGGTGCCGGGCGAGCTGACCGCCGCGCGCATCCGCCGCGACCACACCGCCATGCACTGCCTGTTGCACGAGGGAATGACGCTGCGTGCCATCGCCCGCCACATGGACCTCGGCCGCATAGCTGTGGAATGCAGGTGAGGCCTCCCGGGGTCGGGTTGCGAGCGCCTTGTCCGCGTTTGACCATGGCGGAGGACGTAGAACAACCGAGCGAATACGGTGCGTGACGGGACAGCCCGCGCACCCCGCGGCGGATCACGTGGCGCCACGACGCTCGGTTCCACTCCTCTCTCTGCGAGGTCTCCTCATGGCGCTCGTCTCCCCTGCTCTCGTCACCACTCGCCCGCATGCCGACCGGACCATTCCCGCCGAAGGACATGCCCGACGGGTGCGGACGCTCCGGCCGCAGATACATCGCCTGGTGGACGAGATAGCGGACAACGGACGCTTTCACTTCGGGCCACGGACCACCGCCCTGGAGCACCGCCTACGCACCCTGTGGGGCGGGCATCCCGTGGCCACCACCTCCTGCACCCAGGCCCTGACCCTCGCCCTGCGCGCGGAGGGTGTCGGGCCCGGCGACGAGGTCATCGTGCCCGCGGCCACCTTCGCCGCGACCGCCTTCGCGGTGGCCGAGACCGGGGCGGTGCCCGTGGTGGTCGACGTCGCCGAGCCCACCCTCACCCTGTGCCCGCAGGCCCTGGCCGACGCCGTCACCCCGCGCACCCGGGCCGTGATCCCCGTCCATCTGCACGGACACATGGCCGACATGCCGGCCATCCTGTCCGTCGCCCGGGCGCACGATCTGACCGTCGTCGAGGACTGCGCGCAGGCACCCGGCGCCCGGCTGGACGGACGCGCGGCCGGCACCTGGGGGGACTTCGGCTGCTTCTCGTTCTGGGTGGGCAAGTGCGTCGGCGGGTTCGCGGACGGCGGCGCGGTGATCACCGACAGCCCCGAGCGGGCCACCCGGGTGCGCCGACTCTCCGACATGGGGCGAGCGCCCGGGCAGCGCCACGTCCACCAGGAGCGTGGGGTGCGGGGACGGCTCGGTGAGCTGGACGCCGGTCTCATCGACCTCGAACTGTCGCTGCTGGCCGAGTGGTTGAAGCGTCGACAGGCCATCGCCGACTACTACAGCGCATGCTTCGCCGACATCCCCGTGACCACTCCGGCCGTGCTGCCCGGCCACCGGCACGCGTACTACAAGTACGCCGTCAGCAGCCCCGACCTCCCGGGGCTCTCCGCCCACCTGGCCGAGCGCGGGATCGAGGCCGAGCAGGTCTACCCGTATCTGCTGCCCGATCAGCCCGCCTTCGAGGAGATCGAGCACCGCAGTCTGGTCACCGCACGCTCCGCGGGCGGCGCGCGACGCCTGTGCCTGCCCGCCTACCCCGAGCTCACGGACTCCGAGGTGGAGCACGTGGCCACGTCGGTCGTGGCGCACTTCACCGGCCGAACGGACACGCGGTGAAGGCGGGCGGGACGTCTCAGCATCGGAACGGCACGGACTTCGCGCGCACCCGCGCGCAGACAGCCCGGCTGGCCGGGCGCGAGATCGACGGTGTGGCGCTGACCTGGGTCGACAACAGCGGCATCACCCGGGTGAAGGCGGTGCCCGCCGGACGGTTGGCCGCTGCCGTGGAGCACGGGGTCGGCATGTCGCCGGTGTTCGACGTCTTCCTCTTGGACGACTCCATCACCGACAGCACGTACGTGGGTGGGCCGGACGGTGATCTGCGGCTCCACCCCGACCTCGACCGCCTCACGGAGCTGGCCGCTCAGCCCGGGTGGGCGTGGGCTCCGGCCGACCGCTACGACCAGGAGGGGCACCCGCACCCGTGCTGTCAGCGGCAGTTCGCGCGCCGCATGACCGAGGCGGCCCGCGAGGCCGGCTTCGACGTCCGGATGGGGTTCGAGACGGAATGGGTGGTCGTCCGCCAGACCGAACACAGCGCCGGCGCCGATTCCGAACCCGCTTACGCCACCGCGGGCCCGGCTTACGGGATGACGCGCCTGGTCGACCTGTCCGGCTACCTCGCCGACCTGCTGCGCACCTTCCAGGCGCAGGGCGTGGACGTCATGCAGCTCCATCCCGAGTACGCGGCGGGCCAGTTGGAGGTCTCGGTGGCCCCGGCCGATCCGGTGACCACGGCGGATCTCGCCGTGCTCGTCCGCGAGACCGTCCGGGCGGTGACCCTGCGGCACGGCCTGGTCCCGGTGTTCGCGCCGGTCGCCGCGGCCGGCGCGGTGGGCAACGGCCGCCATCTGCACACCAGCCTCTGGCACGAGGGCCGCAACCTGTGCCGGGACGGAGACGGCGCGGCCGGGATGACACCCACCGCTGAGGCGTTCTTCGCCGGGGTGCTGCGCGAGCTGCCCGCCCTGATGGCCATCGGCGCGCCCTGCGCCGCGAGCTACCTGCGGCTGCAGCCCAGCCACTGGGCCGGGGCCTACCACTGCTGGGGCGTGGAGAATCGGGAGGCCGCGCTCCGGTTCATCCCCGGCCCGTCCGACGACCCGTGCACGGCCAACGGCGAGGTGAAGTGCTTCGACGCCGCCGCCAACCCCTACCTGGTCACCGGGTGCGTCATAGCGGCGGGGCTCGCCGGGGTGCACGATGCCCTGAGCCTGCCGGCGCCGGTGGCGGGCGACCCGGCGCGACAGCACGGGACGGAACGGCTGCCGTCCTCGCTGACCGAGGCCCTCAAGCACTTCCAGGACTCCACCGTGCTCCGCACCGCTCTGGGCGACCCGCTCTTCGAGGCCGTCGCCGCCGTGCGCCGGGCCGAGGCCGAACTGTTCGCCGAGACCAGCCCACAGGACCTGGCAGCCGCTGTGCGCCACGCGTACTGAACGCCCGTCCGCCCCATTCCCGTAATCCGCTGAACCGAGGAGTGACGACATGTGCCGACTGTTCGCCCTGACCACCTGCGGCCCGCGGGTCCAGGCCTCGCACTGGCTGCTCGACTCACTGACCAACTTCGCCCAGCAGAGCACCCGCCAGCCCGACGGGACCGGACTCGGCTGGTTCTCGCTCGGCAACGAGCCGGTACGGGACCGCTCCGGCGTCGCCGCGTTCGAGAACGACGACTTCGCCGCACAGGCCCGCAACGTGGTGTCGCACACCATCGTCAGTCACATCAGATACGCGACCGCCGGCCAGATCGACGTCCACAACACCCACCCCTTCGACATCAACGACCGGTTGTTCGCGCACAACGGCTGCCTGCGCGGCGCCGAGGTCGTGGACGGGTGGCTGAGTGACGTCGACCGGGCCCACGTCGAGGGCACCACCGACTCCGAGCTGGTCTTCGCGTACATCTCGGCCGAGATCCGCCGCACCGGTGACACCGCACAGGGCATCATCTCCGCCATCAGCCGGATCGCGGCCGAACTGCCCGTGTTCTCACTGAACTTCGTCCTCGCGGAGGCCGACCGACTGTGGGCCCTGCGCTACCCGCACAGCTGCGAACTGTGGCTGCTCGACCCGGAGGGAGGCGGCTTCGCCAGCGGAACCCGGGGCGCCACCGAGCAGACGGCCGAGGGAAGCGTCCCGGCCTGGGTGATCGCCAGCGAGCGCCTCGACGACGACCCCGACTGGCGCCTGCTGGAACCGGGCGAACTGCTGTGCATCCAGGACGGAAAGGCCACGTCGCAACGGCCCTTCGCCCCGCCCGCCCAGCTGCTGACCCTGGACGACATGCGCGGCAAGGAGATCCCGGTGGACTTCGAGGAGGGAAGCAAGACGGGCGTGTGACCACCGACCCATCGACGTCGGTGATCACGCCGGCGCAGGCGTCACCACGCCCTGCGCCGGCCCTACTTCCAAAACTGTGCGAGCACCCCCGCCTGGTACGGGTCGGGTGACACCGACAGCTCGCCCGCGAACGGCCGGTCCAGGGTCACCGCGAGCAGCAACGCCAATCCGATCAGCGCCGTGGAGCAGCCCACGAACATCAGTTGGGCCCTACGATCGCGAATCCCGAGGAGAAGAGTCAGCGGGATCATCACGATCGCCCCTCCGTAAACGAGGATCTTCAGCAGCGTCGGCAGTCCGGACCTCGCGATGGCCAGTCGACTGCGCCGGTCGGCCGACATGGCGTTCACATGCCCGGCAGCCGTCCCGTAGTACGCCTTCTGGCTCTCGGTCTTCGGCTCGTACGACTGCAGGGCGTGGAACAGGGAGCTCATCGCGTGCTCGGTGGCTGCGCTGTCCGGAACTCCGCGCCGCATCTTCGGCCACTGGTCGTCCACCACCGCGTGCACGTAGAGACCGACCGCGTCCACCACGTGCCGCTCGTCCTTCTCGGGGAAGACCGCCACGTCACGGACGATCGAGGCGGCGTTGGCGGACTCCGAGGCAACGACCTGCTCGGCCACCCCGAGCCCCTCCCACTCCGCGACCACCACGAACGCGAGGAAGATCCCGTAGATCGCCCCGTACATCCCGAGCAGCACACCGACCATCTCGTTCTGCTCACCGTTCACCGACCGAGGGAATCTGCGACGCACATGGACCGCGCCGAGGAGGGCGAACGCGACGAGACCGCCGACGAGGAGAAGGGCCAGACCGAAGGTGTTCAGGTGGTTGAGCAGCCAGAGTTCCATGATCACGAGTGTTGCCGGAATGCCCGCACCAGCCCGGCGACCAGGCCTGACGATCATCCATACGGACCAGCACCCATCCGCCGCACCTCCGCCCCGCGGATCGCCGTCCCACCTCACGGGAAACCGAACACGTCCGGCTCCACGCGCCGGGCGCACTCCCCGCCCGACATGCTCAGGGCGAGCCCGCCATTTCTCACGGTGCCCGATGCCGCTCGGCGCCGTCGTCCCACGCCTCAGGGCTGATCCGCACGGTCATCCGCTCAGCGATACGCCGCCGCACCGGCAGCGGGGCCCGGTGGACCGGTTCACGGACTGCTGCAGATTCTGCTCGCTGCCGTCCGGCAGCCGCGACGCCATCGCCTGGACCGACTCCGGCGTCCATCCAGCATCAGACCCCGCACGACGGCCGTGGGGCCGGCCCCTTCTCGGGACGGCCCCACGGCCGTCTCTGTGAACCTTCCCTGCCAGAACTGTCAGGTGTGGCGCCACCGCCCGCCGTACCCGCTCCGCCCAGGGCGAACGGGAGGTGTCGGGCTCATCCGTGACTCAGTCGGCGCCGTCGATCGGGGCCTTCGCCACCGGGTCGACCACGTCGAGGACCGGATAGGGACGCGGGTACGGCGCGCCCAGCCCGTACGACTCGGCGAGCCGGTCGGCGAACGCGGCCGCGATGCGCACCTCGCCGTTGGGGTTGGGATGCGTGCCGTCCCAGGTGTGCTCGAGGGCGCGGAACTCGGCCGCCGTCTCGGCGACCGGCACGTCCATCTCGGCTGCCACAGAACGCAGTTGCTCGTTCGTCTCCGCCACGAGCTCCGCGAACCCGGTGTCGTCCAGGGCCTTCTGCGTCTCCAGTACGGTGCCGATCACAATCCGTACGTCAGGGGCCGCGCGCCGGGCATTGGTCAGGAACTCCCGTAGATTCGCGGCGAATTGGGAGGGCGTCACCCCGTACCAGAAGAGATCATTGATGCCGAGGAGTACGAGCAGGTACTCCGGTTCGTGCTCGGCGACCTTCTCCTCGATGACCTCCTTCTCTTGTAGGTACGGGCGGCCCCACTGCGCGTCGTGGTCGCGGTCGAAGCCGGGGTCCGCGTACGTCGCGTCGTCGTCGCCGACCTCCTCCGTGCGGATGTTGTCGAGGGTGTCCTTCGGGCCGACCAGGTCGATGCTCAGGCCCGCGTTCTTCAGGTGCTTCCAGAAGAAGTAGCGCCAGGTCCAGTCGCCGCTGCTGCCGTGACTGATCGAATCACCGACGACCATGATGGGGATGTCACCCTCGGGCGGCTTTTTCATGCGTTCCTCCTCGTATGGCTGCTGGTGAGGCTTCTGCCAACCCTCGCCCGGTACGTGCATGCGCACCATCCGCGCCGGGACGCCCGCGATCACGCACCGGTCGGGGAAGGTGCCGCGCACGACGGCGCCCGCGGCGACCGTGACGCCCCGGCCGAGACGGGTGCCGGGCAGCACGGTCACACCCGCGCCGAGCCAGCAGCCGTCGCCGATGACGACCGGGGCGTTCACGGGCGGCTGGATGCCGATGGGCAGGTCCGGGTCGGCGTAACCGTGGTTCTGGTCGGTGATGTAGGCGTACGGGGCGATGTACACGTCGTCGCCGATCTCCACCCGGTGGTGGCCGACGATGTGGCTGCCCCGGCCGACCAGACAGCGCGCGCCGATCCGCACCACGAGCCCCGGGCCCGGCACGGGACCGAACGGGTAGCCCGCGGACAGGCTCACGCACGGGCCCACCAGAGTGGCGTCCCCGATGGCGATGACCTGCTCGCCGAAGACCGCCCCGGGCGGAAAGGCGAGGCATGCACCGTCGCCGAGCCGCGCGAACCGGTGGCGGCCCGGACGCTGCGCCGTCACCCGCCCGTACCGCTCCGCGAAGGCCCACGCGTGGTGCACCAGGGCAGCGCCCAGCCGCGGCATGAGCGACCCCCTCGACCCGGAACGAACTGGCATAGCGCGAGCATCACCGCGCGCGGTATGTCCCACCACCGGACCGGGGCAGCCGGGCGACACGACCGGGCCCCGGCGGGACGGTGACGTCGGCTCCCGGCCGGCCAACGGGCAATGGACGACGCGGAGCCGCCCGCACGCTTCCTGACCTGGCGCGTCCAAGCACTTTCGCGCGGAGCGAGCCGCGCCACGACGGGCCGCCCTGCCGCGCAGTCGATCCGGTCCGTGGGCGCGGTGAGCGCGGGGTCGGTGAGTCGGACGTCGTGGACGGGCCGGTTGCCGGTGTTGGTCACGGCGTAACGGACGAGCACCCGGCCCGGCCCCGCCACCCGCACCGTCTCGGCGAGCGCCAGCGCGGCGCCCACCCCGGCGTACCCGGACCGCGCCGACGCCCGCGCCGTGGCCCGCAAATACGCCTGCCGGCCGGTGGCGTCGGCCTTCCCGATCCAGGTGCCGGGCCGAGCCACCCCGGTCGCCGTGCACCGCACCGAGTGCAGCCCTGTCAGCGGCCGCACCCGGTCCCGGCCGCCGGGGGCAGCGGATCCGGGCGCCGGGCAGGGCGGGGTCGCGTACCCGTACGTCGTAGAGGTCGGCGCCGTCCGGGTCGGGCCCCGGGCGCGGAGGCCGCGGCTCGCCTGCGGGCTCCTTGTGGGACAAGCTTTCGTGAACGACTGTCCGTGACCGACGTGTCGCCCGGCCCTCGGGCCGCGATCGGCGGGTGAGAGGACTTCAGCGACGTGGCGCGTGACAACAGGGACACCGCACTTCGTTTCGCGCTGCTGGACGCGGACGGCGACGGGGTTGTCACCTGGCACGACTTCGAACACCGGCTGCTCACCCTCGCGCAAGCCGATCCGGGCATCGGCAGCGCGGGGCTCTTCCGGGTGCGCACCGGTTTCCGCGCACTGTGGCGGTCCATGCAGGCCGCCATGGACACCGACGACGACAACCAGATCACCTTCGCCGAGTACGAAGCGTACGAGCACTCATCGGCCGGGCAGACCGGCGTACAACCGGGCGAGGGTACGGAGCTCGCCACGGCGGCGGACGCACACGGAGCGCCCGCGGTCCCCGCCCACCCCCGGAGACCCGCCGAACTGGTGGAGGTGCCCCTGCCCAGCGGCGGTGCCGCCGCGGCGGACTTCAGCGGCTATCAGCCCTGTGGGACCGGCACCGTCCAGTCGTTCCTGCAGACCTTCTGGAATCCGTCCGGCGGCTGGCGGTACCCGGAGGCCGACGGGTTCGCGCGAACGGCCGACGGGGCGCCGGTGGCCTTCCCCTCCGTCCTGCTGCATCGCGAAACGGTCGACCGCTACGGCCGCGAGCACGGCACCTACCTTGCCCCCGTGGGCACGCCTGTCGCCGCCAGGGCGATCCCCCCGGAGACTCTGCGCCACGCCGAGGGCGAGCGCCCCTGGAACTACCACCGCTACGAGGTGTTGAGGGACTTTTCCGTACTGGCCGGCCCGACGGCCCCCGCGTTCGCCCAATCCGGCTACGGCATCCAGTACAAGCTGAAGCAGGAGCTGCTGAACGATGCCCCCGAGCGCCTGACGGTGGCCTGGCTGGTCGCGGCGGGCTATCTGCGCCTCGTGGATGCGTCCGGCGGGTGAGCGCACCGCACGGGGACGCCGGTTCGAGCTGCCCGCGGTCAAGTCGCTGTACCTGACCTGCGCACATAGCCTGACCATGTGTTTGAGTCACACGATGACACAGGCGCGGACGAAGGCACGCTCATCGTCCACGACTACCTCGGACACCCCTTCCAGATCGGCCTGAGCAACGAACTGGCCCGGCGGGGGCGCCGGGTGACGCACCTCTACCGGGCGGACCTGATCGGGCCCCGGGGCGATCTGCACCGCACCGCTGCGGACGCCGTCGTGCGCGCTGTCGCAGGAGGCGCGGACAGTACGGGCCACGGGAACGGTCGGGCCGTACGACCGGACGGGAACACGACGGTGCGCTACGCCCGTGCGGTACGGCAGGCCGCTCTGGCCGCCGTGCACGAGGCGCGGGCAGCCGGTGCCGTGGCGCCCGCGACGCTCCTCACCGGAAACGCGCCGCCCCGGGTGCAGGGCGAACTGCTGCGCGTCGCCCGGGCGCAGGGATGGCGGTACGTGTACTGGCTTCAGGACGTGTACTCCGCGGCCGCCTCGTCCGGGCGGTGCGAGGCCGCGTGGGAGGCGCACACGCTGCGCGGCAGCGATCACGTCGTCGCCGTGACGGACGGTTTCGCGCGGGCGGCCCGCGCGCTCGGGGTGGCGCCCGAGCGGATCACCGTCGAGCCCAACTGGGCTCCCCTGCCCGCGGAATACGCGCCGCCCGGCGCCGCACCATGGCCGCCGGTCGCCGCCTTCCGCCGGGCCGGCGATCCCGTGCTGTTGTACGCGGGCACGCTGGACGAGCGGCACGCCCCCGAGTTGCTCGCGCACCTCGCCGCGGCCTGCGGTCGGGCCGGCCTCGGGCAAGTGGTCGTGGTCAGCCAGGGCGCCGGACGCGAACTGCTCGAACGGTGGCGGTCCGAACGCCGCCTGACGCGCCTGACCCTGCTCGACCTGCGCCCGTACGACGAAGTACCGGCGATGATGGCGGCCGCCGACGTCCTGCTGGTGACGCTGGCCCACGAGGCGGCCGATGTCTCGGCACCGTCGAAACTGCTGTCCTGCCTGGCCGCGGGCCGCTGCGTGCTGACGGCCGCCCCGCCCGGCACCGAGACGGCCCGTGTGGTGACGGAGTCCGGGGGCGGTGAGGTGACGGACCCGCGGGACGCCACCGCCTTCTGCGCCGCCGCGGTGCGGTTGCTCACCGACCCGCGGCGCCGTGCGCGTCACGGTGCCGCGGCGCGCATCTGGGCCCGGCGCACCTTCCGTCTGACCGACATTGCCGACCGCTTCACCCGTGTGCTGTGAGGCCCGCCTCCGGGCGCCGCCACGCAGCCTGAACCGTAACGGAGCACCCACATGTCGTCGCTTCTCGGCACGGACCAACCGCATGCACTCGTCGCCGGTGCGGGCGGCTTCATCGGCGGCCACCTCGTCGCCCGGCTGCTCGCCGAGGGGCAACGGGTCACCGCCGTCGACGTCAAACCGCTCGACCGCTGGTACCAACTCCACCCGAAGGCCCTGAACTTGAGTGCGGACCTGGCGCTGCGCGAGGCGTGCCAGGAGGTGGCGGACGGCGTCGACGAGATCTACAACCTCGCCGCCGACATGGGCGGCATCGGGTTCATCGAGAACAACAAAGCGGCCTGCATGCTGTCCGTGCTCATCAACACCCACCTCCTGCTGGCCGCGCGCGACCGCGGGGTGGGTCGCTACTTCTATGCGTCGTCGGCGTGCGTGTACCCCGCGTACCGGCAGGGCAGCGCCCGGGTCGAGGCGCTGTGCGAGGACATGGCGTATCCGGCTGAGCCGGAGGACGGGTACGGGTGGGAGAAGCTGTTCGCCGAGCGGATGGGCCGGCATTTCGCCGAGGACTTCGGTCTGACCGTGCGCATCGCCCGGTTCCACAACGTGTACGGCCCGTACGGATCGTGGGACGACGGCCGCGAGAAGGCCCCGGCGGCGCTCTGCCGCAAGGTGGCCGAGGCCGTGCGGGACGGGCGCGAGGAGATCGAGGTGTGGGGCGACGGCACCCGTACCCGAAGCTTCATGTACGTCGACGACTGCATCGAGGGCATCCGCCGGATCATGCGCAGTGACGTCGAACAGCCGTTGAATCTGGGCACCTCGGAACTGATCACCGTGGGCGACCTGGCCCGTCTGGTCGCGCGGACCGCAGGGGTCCGCCTGCGCCACCGTTACGACACGGCTGCCCCGCAGGGTGTGCACGGCCGCAACAGCGACAACACGCTGATCCGTGCCGCTCTCGGCTGGGCCCCGGGCGTCCCGCTGGCCGAGGGGCTGCGGCCGACGTACGCGTGGATCGCCGCACAGGTCGACGCGGCGGCGCCGGTGCCCTCCACGACGCTCGGAGCATGACGCGCTCGTGGTCCAACTGGGCCGGCACAGCCCGCTGTTCGCCGCAGACGTACGCAATCGCGCGGAGCGAGGCGGACGTGGCCACCCTGGTCCGGGCCGCCCGGGAGCGCGGGGTCCCGGTGCGGGCGGTCGGCGCGGGCCACTCGTTCGCACCGCTGGCCTGTACGCCCGGGATGCTCGTGGACGTACGACGACTGCGCGGGGTGCTGGCGATCGGCAGGGCCGACGCGGTCACCGGAGCGGTCACGGTGACCGTGGGCGCCGGTACGCCGCTGGGCGAGTTGGCCGCGGCGCTGCACCTGCGGGGACTCACGGTCCACGGTCTGCCCACGACGGCCGCGCCCACGCTCGCCGGCGCCGTCGCCACCGGCACTCACGGCGGCGGCCGGCACGCGTCGCTGTCGGCGCAGGTGGTCGGGTTCCGGGTGGTGACGGGGACGGGCGACATGCGCGATGTGGACCTGGAGAGTGACCTGTTGCCCGCGTTCCGGGTATCGCTGGGGGCGCTGGGCGTGGTGACCCGGCTGGTACTTCGCTGCGTGCCGGGGCAGTTGCTGGAACGCCGCGAGGCGGACGGCGCGTTGGGCGGCCTCCTGGCCGATCCGGTGCGGTGGGCGGCATCGGCCGAACACGTGTCGGCGTTCTGGTTCCCCTGGCAGGACCGGGTGCGGCTCCACACCCTGCAACCTGCGTCGGACGCACGGCCGTCCGCCGCCGTCTCGCCGGTGGTGACGATCCGCGACGACCTGCTGCGCGGCTGGGCACTGCGCGCCGCCGTCGCCCGCAGCCCGCTCCCCCGGGCGGCCGCGCAACGACTGGCCGAACTGTGCCGCCCGGCTCCGGCCCCACCGCACCGGGGCCCGGCCCACACCTGCTGCGTGTTCCCGCAGCGCCTGCGGTTCGCCGCCCTGGAGTACGGCATCCCTGTGGAGCGGCTGCCCGAAGCGGTGGAGCGGCTGCGCGTGGCGCTGCGGCGTACCGGTTTCACCAGCGTCCTGCCGCTGGAGATTCGGCCGGGTCCGGCCGAATCCACCTGGCTGAGCCCGGCGCAGGGCCGCGCGACCGCGTGGATCAACCTCGCGGCGCCGCGCACGCCCGGCCGCGACCGCTGGCTGCGAACCGCCGAAGAGATCCTCGTCGAGGCCGGGGGCCGCCCGCACTGGGCGAAGCGGCACAGCCTCGACGCCTCGGTTCTGCACGATCGTTACCGTCACTGGGACGACTTCCGCGCCGTACGCGACGCGTTCGACCCGGACGGTGTGTTCCGTACCCCCTACCTGGACCGGCTGCTCGGGTCATGAACGAGGCAACGACGCCGCGGGAACGTCACGGCTGTCCACCTGCTCCATGCGGGCCAAGGCGTCCTTGAAACTGTCCGAGGTGACCCGTATCCCGCTCGCGAAGGGGTGGTTGAGCTGCAGCACGATCCAGATCCCCGCCGCGAACAGCGCCGCGGTCGTCCCCAGTCCTGCCCTGGCACGCACGCCGGTGGGCCACCCCATCAGCAGGAAGTACAGCGGGACGAGGACCGCGGTGGAGATCAGGAAACCGAGCAGTACGGGCGGGATGCCGTCGTCCGCTGCCGCGACCCTGAGCCGCCGCTGTACGTAGACCTCGTGCAGCGCGGTGCGCAGATCCGCCTGAGCGAGGGCCGGGGCATCGTGACTCGCCAGGATGCGGTTGTGGAGAGCGTCCAGCTGATTCCATGCGGCCGGCGAGTCCTCACCACGGGCGAGGCGCGGCCACTCCACGTCGATCACCGTGTCGGTGTACGTACGCAAGGAAGCCTGAAGTTCGCGCCTCTCGGCAGCCGGGTAGCGCTGGGCCACCAGATAGGCGTCACGCAGCGCGCCGGACTCGGCGACAGCACCCGCGCGGGCATTGCCCAGGCTCGCACTGGTGTTGACGATCAGGAACGCGATCGTGAGGACATACAGCGACGCGACGGCACCGCACGAAGCGGCTACGACCGGACCGCTCTGGATGGGCCACCGCCGGTCGACATGACGAGTCCAGAGCCACGCCGCAGTCGCGCCGAGCACGAACGCGCCGCACGCGACCAGCACCCCGTACAGATACATCAGTGCCCCGTCCCACTGCGTGGACCAAACTCGTACTCACGTACGGTAACCGCTTCGGTACGGACGGACGGGACGCGCGCCGGGGAGTGTCCCTTCTTCCGCGTGTTCCGCTGCTGCAAGGTGTACGGGCCGGTGTGGGAGTACCTCAGCGACTCTGCCACCTGATCACGCTCGTACCCGCGCCGCATGGTGCCCCCAACATCTCGAGCGCATTCCGAACCCGCACGTCACTGACGGGAGGACGGTCAACACACCTGAGGACGTTCAGGGCACCGACGCCCTCCGCACCAGATGCCGGAGCCTACGGCTGCGTGCCCACCCGGATGATGGTCTTCACGTCCGGCCCCTGAGGGGCCTGCGTCCATGCCAGGTGTGCCTCTTCCAACGGAAGTGTGCGAGTGACGAGGTCGTCCGCCTGGAAGCGGCCGTCGCGGAGACCGGCGATGACGGTGGGCCAGGTGAAGCGGTACCGCATGACGCCGCGGATCTCCACCTCGCTCTCGATGACTGCCGGCATGGGCACGCCGGCGTCTTGGTGTCCGACACCGATGAAGACTGCGCGGCCCCCGGGCCGGACATACAGGCATCCGTCGTGGCGGACCTGCTGTACACCTGTGCATTCCATGAGCACGTCGAAGGTTCCCTCGTCCTCCAGCGAAGCGACCATTTCGGCCCCGAGGCTCTTGGCAAGATCCCCCGGCATCGCCACCGTCCTGGCGGTGCCGTCCGGCCGGTCCGTGGCCGACGGCTTCGTGCGCGCGATGCGGCCTACGGAGCGCCGCAGGGTTGCAATTTGCAACACAAGATGCCAGTACTTACAGTATTTCTGTTGCATTTTACAACTGAAGAGGGTTGCCCCGCCTCGATCGCCCGCTCGGGATGACCGGCCCAGACGTGTGCGGCATTTTGTGAGTGAACACCTCTCTACCCCGACGTGGCAGGAAAGGCAGGCGAGAGCTGTGCGAGCCGAGGACGTCGTCCGTGCACCGACGACACCACTGGATGCCCCGGCCTTCCCGGCGGGTGCGTACCGGTTCACGGACCGCGAGTACCTGAACATCACGTACCGGACGGATCCCGAGGTCCTGGAGCGGGTCGTGCCGGAGCCGCTGCGGCTCGTCGTCGGCCACCCCTTCGACCCGCCGCACCTGGTGCCGCTGGTGGAGGTCGTACCGGGCGAGCGAAGCTCAAGCAGATCGCCCTCATGCGCGCCCCCGGCGACAGCTTCGACGACTGATCCGGCCCACCCTCCTCCCACCCCACCGCAGACACCCCCGCCCCACCGCAAAGGCTGTCCCGCTCATGAGCGCTGAAGAACTCACCGGCCGCATCAAGAAGGCCATCGCCAACCCGATCGCCCACGAGGACGACTTCGACATCCACCAGGCCCTGCGCGAGGTCCTCTCCCCGGCCGGCCTCCGCCCCGAGGACAGCGGCGGAGAGATCACCTTCATCGGCAGCGACCCGATCGTCCCGAGCATCATGCGCCTGGGAGCCGTCCCCGCCCTGGGCATGACCGCCAAGTCCGTTGCCCTGGCGGCGCTCTGGCGCCAGCGTGGCGGCGAGGGCCAGGACATCACGATGGACCTGCGCAAGGCCCCGCACCGACTGTGCCCCTTCTACGACAAGAAGTGGGAGCTGCTCAACGGCTACCCCGGCGGCGCGCCGTCGGACCCGGTCAACCCTCTCGGCTTCGGCTTCTACCAGGCACGCGACAGCCGCTGGGTCATGCCGCTCAACCCCTACCCGAAGATCAAGAACGCGGTCTACAAGCTGCTGCGCACCTGGCCCGAGAAGGAGGCCGTCGCGGACGCCGTCTCCCAGTGGAACGCCGCCGATCTGGCGCAGGCAGGCCAGGAGGCCGGCGTGGTCATGCCGATGCTGCTCACCACCGAGGAGTTCCTCAAGGAACCGGCGTACGAGCACATCGCCCAGGATCCGCTCATCAAGATCGAGAAGATCGGCGACAGCGCGCCCGAACCCCTGTCCAGCGCCGCCGACCAGCCGCTCTCGGGTGTACGCGCCCTGGGCATGGGCCACGTCATCGCGGGCGCGGGGGTGGGCAGGGACCTGGCCCAGCACGGCGCCGACGTGCTGAATATCTGGCGCCCCAACGAGCTGGAGCACGACTCCACGTACAACACCGCCAACGTCGGCGTCCGCTCCACCACTCTCGACCCCTACGGTCCTGAGGGACGGGCGAAGATCCGCGAACTGCTGCGCGACGCCGACGTCTTCTACGCCAACCGCCGCCCCGGCTACCTGGAGCAGATCGGCCTGAGCGCCGAGGAAGCCGCGGCCGTCCGGCCCGGCATCATCCACGTGAGCATCTCGCTCGCCGGCGAGACCGGCCCATGGGCCCACCGCGTGGGCTTCGACCAGACCGCCGGCGCGCTCAGCGGCATCATGCTGATGGAGGGCGCGGACGGCATCGCGGCCGGGCCGACCAGCACTCCGGCGCTGCCGTACATCAACGTCGTCAACGACTACGTGCTCTCCTGGCTGGCCACCACCGGCGCGCTCGCCGCACTGATGCGCCGTGCCACCGAAGGCGGCAGCTACCGCGTCACCCTCAACCTCACCCGCATCGCCAGCTGGATCCTCAGCCTCGGCGTCTTCGACCGCGACTACGCCCACGAGGTCGCCCTCAGCCCCGACCCCGAATCGCCGCACGCCTACCTCGACCCGGACACCTTCACCGCCCAGACCCCCTGCGGCCACTACCAGGGCGTCACCGACCAGGTCGTCATGTCCAGGACTCCCGGCCGCTTCCGTGACGTCCTGCTTCCGCGCGGCAGCAGCGCTCCTGTCTGGCTCCCCCGCCACAGCTGAGCACCGACGGCCGCTCTGGACCGGATCGTGGACCGGCGGCATCGGTCAGCAGGGCTCGGCATTCCCGGGCTCGCCGGCTCTCGCATCAACGTCCGCACGGAACCGTTGAACCGAGTCGTCGAGCCCGCGCGAGTGCGCTCCAGATCCGCCTGCCGCACAGTTTGGTTCAGAGGGATCACTCGGCTTCGGCTTCGTAGACCTTCGCGTGGCGCTTGGACCCCACTCCCAACCTCACGGAGAGTGCCTCTGTTCGCCCGGAATTTCCGGAATTTATTGAGACACTTGAAAGGTTGGCATATACATCCAGCCGCACATGCGGCTGTACGTCCAGCTATCGAGTACGTCGCGCGGCCGCCCCACCCGTCCGCGCCCGACCAGCGAGGCACCGTGAACCACTCCACCCCCGAACAGCCCGCAGACGTCGTCTCCCGGCTGCGAGCGACCTTCCACTCGGGTCGCACCAAGCCCGTCGCCTGGCGTACGACCCAGCTGCACCGACTGCGCGAGCTGCTCACCACGCACGGCCAGGACATCGCCGCCGCCCTCCACGCGGACCTCGGCAAAAGCTCCACCGAGGCCTTCCGCACGGAGATCGACTTCACCGTGCGCGAGATCGACCACACGCTCGACCACCTCGACGCCTGGCTGCGCCCCGAACCCGCCCCGGTCCCGCAGCACCTCGGCGACGACGCGACGGCCTGGACGCAGTACGACCCCCTCGGCGTCGTCCTGGTCATCGCCCCCTGGAACTATCCGGTGCAGCTCCTGCTCACCCCGCTCCTCGGCGCACTCGCCGCAGGCAATGCGGTGGTCGCCAAGCCCAGCGAACTGGCCCCCGCCACGTCCACCGTTCTTGCCAGGCTGCTGCCGCAGTACCTCGACACCGACGCGGTCGCCGTCGTCGAAGGCGCCATCCCCGAGACCACCGCCCTGCTGGCCGAGCGCTTCGACCACATCTTCTACACCGGCAACGGCGCGGTGGGCCGCATTGTGATGCGTGCCGCCGCGGAACACCTCACCCCCGTAGCCCTCGAACTGGGCGGCAAGTCCCCGGCGTTCGTCGACCGCGGCACCGACCTGGGCGTCGTCGCCGACCGTCTGGTCCGCGGCAAGTTCCTCAACGCCGGGCAGACTTGCGTCGCACCCGACTACGTCCTGACCGACCCCGAGACCGCCCGCGCGCTGGAGCCCGCGCTCACCCGGGCCGTCGAGGCGGTCTTCGGCGCCGATCCGAAGACGTCCACCGAGTTCGGACGGATCATCAACGAGCGGCACTTCGACCGGCTCAGCGCGCTGCTCGACTCGGGCCGTACGGTCACCGGCGGCGACAGCGACCGCACCGTCAAGTACATCGCGCCGACCGTCCTGACCGACGTCGACCCCAAGTCGCCCGTCATGGCGGAGGAGATCTTCGGCCCGATCCTCCCGATCGTCACGACGACGGACCTCGGCGCGGCCATCGATTTCATCAACGACCGCGACAAGCCGCTCGCCCTGTACGTCTTCACCGACTCGGACACCACTCGGCAGCGGCTCGCAGCCGAGACCTCGTCCGGCGGCCTGGGCTTCGGTCTGCCGCTCGCCCATCTGACCGTCTCCGACCTCCCGTTCGGCGGGGTCGGCGAGAGCGGCATGGGCAGTTACCACGGCCGCTACTCGATCGAGACGTTCAGCCACCGCAAGGCAGTACTGGAGAAGCCGCTCAGCTGATCCCACGTACAACGGCGTGCCCGAAAGCCGGGCCCCGTCCGACGCCTCGGCTTCACATCGACAAGCAGCGGGCCCTCCCCCGTCAGCAGCAGGTAGTCGGGGATGCACCTGCGGACTTTGCCCAACACCCGCGCTTTCAGGGGGATGCCAGCAATCTCGGATGATGTTGGTGCCGGCTGGATGGTGGCGGACGCTGTCTCGGCTGATCTGGTCCGGCTCTGCTGTTTCGCTGGTCCGACTCTGCTGTTTCGAACGAGCTCAGCTCTTCCCGTTGCTGTCGAGTTGGAAGTGCCAGATGACCACGATCGGGGAATCGTCCAAGGCCGCGGCCGACGCGTCCGAGCACCAGTGCAACAGGTCCCAGGACATGTAGGTCGGGAGTGGGTCCGGGGCGGTGGCGGAGTCCAGGGAGTGGCGCGGGCGGCGGGGTTCCTCGCAATGCCGGACCTGGAAGCCCAGCGGAAGGGCTGCGGCGAGGTAGGCGCTGAGCGGGCGGTGGTACTCGGTGAGGAGGGACGGGCGGCCGTCCGGGCCGGGGCGACGGGCCCGTGTCGGCCGGAGGTAGGACACCAGCAGGTGGGCATCCGAGATCACAAGGTTCCCGCCAGGGCGCAGAACGCGCGCGAACTCGGCCAGCACGGCGGCCAGATCGGGGACGTGAGTCAGGGCGAGCGCGCAGACGACCGTGTCGACCGCGTTGTCGGGAAGCGGCAGCTGGTGCAGCTCGGCCTCGTGAAAGTCCACATCTGGCAGGCTGTTGCGGGCCTGGGCGAGCATTTCGGGTGAGGCGTCGACACCGATCACGTCGTGGCCGAGTTCATGCAGGTAGACGGTGTGGCGGCCGGTCCCGCAGGCCGCGTCCAACGCCGTGCCGACGGGCAGGCCGTCCAGGATGCGCCGGACAACGGGCTGCTCGACGTCGATCATCTGGTTGCCGGGAGCGTCATAGTGCGGCGCCCACTCCTGGTAGACGTCGGCTGCGCTGATCGTTCCCTCACTCGCCGTGACTCCCTCGGCCTGCGCAAGGGCGGGCACCTCCAGCAGCGTGCGGATCTCGGCGATCCGGGCCTCGACGAACGCCCGGTCTGCCCTCCCCTCCCTGATCCCACGCAGCAGAGCAGCACCCTCGACGCCCAGCAGATATCCCAGGGGGCTCAGATAGGTCATCCCACGGACGGTACGGACTCATACTCCGACGCCTCCACCGGTTTTCCGGCGCTTCGAGCGGCTGCCATCAGCGACCGGATCACCTGCGCCCGCAGGCGAATCAGACCAACTCATCTGAGACGGAGACCAGATCATTGAAGGCGGGACAACACGTCCCGCCGATAACCGGAAGCCCACCCCTGGCCCTTCCCCAGTGTCACGCCGGATCGTCACCCCGCAACGAACCCCCGTCACGCACCCGGCCCCGCGGACATCCCCACCGGATGCGCGGCGCCGGGCAGGGGAAAGCCACCCACGCCACCTTCACCCCTTCCCGCACGGTGAAGCCCCAGGCCCCGCAGGTCAGTTCATCGACGATGTGCAGTCCTCGCCCGCGTTCGCCGAGCACCGCCAACAGCGCATCAAGACCACCGCCCCGCGCGTCGGCCCCGGGCTCGAAAGGCACGGCAGCGGGAAAGCCCGGCACCTTCGGGGCGTGCGGGTCGGTGTCCTCGACCTCGCAGACGTACTCGGTTCCGGTGCGGCGTAGCCGCAACACGTAAGGGCCCGGCGCGTGTTCGGTGGCGTTGGCGACGAGTTCGGAGACGGCGAGCACGACATCGTCGACCTGCTCCTCACCGAACCTCAGCGGCACCAGCATCTGCCGCAACGCGCTCCGGGCAAGCGCGGCGGCGTCGGCGGTGCCGTCGGTCCACCGACACACGGTCACCGGTCGGCGCCCGACCCGGCGCGGCAGCGGCGGCTTGCCGTTCATCGCCGGACTCCCCGCGCGGCATGGCGGGCGCCGCCCCTGCGATGGCGGCCGCTGCCCGCCGTGAAGCACAGCCGCACATCGGCCAGGGCATACGGTCCGGCCCCGGCGAACGCGGTACAGAGCATGAGTGTGCTGAGTGCAAGTGGCGCCATGAGCGGGCCCCCTGGCTGATCGCGAATGGAACGCGACCACCACACCGTCGTGCCGGACAAGAGCGGAACCGCCCTCGTACAAGAGCTTTGAGAACGGGGTTGTTGGGCAGCGACCAGGGATCCCACGGTTCGTTCGGCGGCACCGGCCGTTGCTCACGAGGTCCGGTGTGCTGGTCCGGTGCCGGACCAGCACAGCTCACACGGACGTCTGGTTGACGAAGCCGAGGGGCTGCAGGCCCTCGCTGATGCACAGCCGGTCGGACGCACCGCCCACCTCGGTCTGCAACAGCTGGTACTCGGCGCCCTGTTGATGCCCCCACAGCATCGCGGCCCGCCACAAAGCCCGGCCGTAGCCATGGCCACGGTACTGCGGCAGGACACCGAAGTACTGCGGCAGTAGCCGCAGCGCGCCCGTCGCGTCGGTCATGGTCTCCATCGGACCGATGGCCCCGGCCACGCGGCCGTCGTGCAGCACGGTGAGGACCGGGCCGACCGCGCCGGCCCGCATCTGCTCGTAGAGGAACGCGAAGCCGTCCGCCGCCATTTCCTCGGCGAACACGTCGAATCCGGCCTCGTCGATCAACTCCTTGGAGTCCCGCACAGGCACTTGGGGTGCCGCACCGGGGCCACCGGTGAAGTCCTTGAGCTGCACCCGAGTGGCGCCACTGTGGGCGCGGTTCTCGGGCTCGTCGGGGCCGCGGAACCAGACCACGCGGGCCTTGCCCGCACCGTGGACGGGGGCGAGCCTGCCCGCGAGGTCGGCGCCGGCGGACAGGCTGCTGTCCCCGGTCCCGTAGACGTGAACCTTCACCGTGCCTGTGCCGCGCTCCAGGAGCGTGGGGATCAGGGTGTGGTGCGCGGTGTGCTCGATGTCGTCGACCAGGAGGCGTTCGGCCTTGGTCTCGGACCAGCGGCGGTCCTTGTCATAGGGGAGGAACCGGCCGGTCCCGGCGGCCTCGACGACGGCCTCGAAGAGGTCGGGGATCGGGTCCTGCGGTCGTACGGGGCCCAGTGTCGGCACATACGGGACAGGCATCACGGAGTCAATCCGGCCCCAGTCGAAATGCATGCCTGCACGCTACTCAGCGGGCACACGTGTCGCAGGCCCTAACAGGCTTCCCGTCAGGGCCTGTTCGCTCACGACCGGTTCACGCGCTGACCAGGTCAGTGCGGGTTGTCGTCCCCCGCGTTGCACGAGCACTTGGCACTGTCCATCAGCTCGTCCAGATCTTCGACGGCCGTGACCGCGGTGACCTGGGGAGTGGGGGCCAGGACGGGGCGTGTGAATTACGGCGGCTCGCCGGACTGGGTCGGGCTGGAGGTTGATCGGGCCGAACTCGTCCAGGCAGAAGGCGACCCCGGCCTCATCTGGCTCGGGTATGACCTCGCCGTCGACGATCACATAGATGTGCTCGACCCGGGCCTTCTTCGCCGCGTACTCAGGGTCTCGGGAGGCCTTCCAGGTCTTCACGCGTTGAAAGGAGACGCCCTCCTTCGGAGCAGGACCCGCAGGCCCTCGTGGCTGATGTCGTCGACCATCCCCTCGGCGACCAGGAAGTCGGCCAGCTTGGCCTGCTTGCCAGCGCGGACCAGTGCGAGATGGCACGTGCCCGGAACTCCGGAGGACAGGGACGAGGCATGACTGTCGGCCTTCCGTGAAGGGCCGTCAGTTGGCCACCAGAACTGGAACCCAGGACATGGGGCAGGTCAGGGCGCCTCTGGCCGAGGTATATCGTCTGCCGCAGACATGAAGCCGGGGGGCATGAATGCAACATCGTTTGGCAGCCACGATCCTCCTCTGCCTCGCCGCTGGCCTTGTCGCCGGATGCTCCCCGGAGCCCGAAGCAGAAGACGTCAACCGCTCCGACCTCGTGGGCCATTGGCATGCCGACGGGTCGTGCGATTCCTCTCTCGTGTTGGAGAAGAGCGGTTCGGCCCGGTGGAAACACTGGGCGACGGGCTACAGCGTGAGTGAATCCCGCATCACCGGCAGAGAGGACGGCCAGGGGAGCTGGACGCTGGAGACAGTGGACGGCAAGCAGTATGTCGAGGTGGAGACGGACAAAGCCCGGGAATCGTTGACCCTGTTGCAGGGGGATGACCGGTTGATCCTCCTGCAGACCCCAGGAGACGACCCGGACAACAGCATCGGGTGCCGTTTCAAGCAAGTCGATGACCGGAAGCACGACTGACACACCCTCACCCACCCTGCTGCCTGGCTCGGTCCTCTCCCCGGACCACTGTCATCCCCTGTCCCTTGTCATCCCCTGTCCCTGTTGCCGCTCGGGCCGTGAGGCCCGCGGTTATTGACCTTTTCGGGGTGTTGTCGGGTGGTGGGTAAGGCTGAATCCGGTGCCGGCGAGACAACCATCGATGGGTGCAGCTCCTTCAAGGGACAGGCTGAGCTGGGCATTTGCCTGACCGGCCGGGCCGAGCACCGCATAGATCGTTTCGAAACCGGCAAGTCACGCTGGGGGCCGGGCCAAGATCGACTGCCTGGAAGCCAAGGATCGCGGCGATGCCCTCCTGGGGACCCGGCTCGATCACCCGGTCACGCGCCAAGCCGCAGTTCACGCAGGTAGGGCCGCCCCTTGAAAGGAGCTACGCCCTTCGGGGTATGTCGCGACCGGTGAGATGCGATCGGGCTGTTTCGAGGAAGGCCGGCACCAGGCGGTTGCGCTCGCGGGTGCGGGTGGCGATCACCACGTCGCACGGTTCGATTCCTTGGACGGGAACGGTCGTCAGATCGTTCCTGGGCGTGCTGTTCCCGTCGGCGGCCGGTGCCAGGGCGATGGCCTGGCCGCCGGCGATGGATTCGAGTTTGTCCGCGTGCGCCGCGACCAGCGGGCCGTCGGGTGCCGGGCGTCCGTCCGGTCGGGGGTCGATGCGCCAGAAGGCGTCGTAGGCGGGGTCCGGGTAGCGGATGAGGGGTTCGTCGGCGAAGTCGTCGAGGGTGACCGACTCCCTGCCCGCGAGGCGGTGCGTTGTCGGCATCAGGAGCACCCGGGGCTCCTGGTACAGGGGCGTCACCCGCAGCCGGTCGGTCGGGAACGGCTCTCGGGCGATGACCGCGTCCACGCGGTGGTCGAGCAGGGCCGTGTGGACATCGCTCCAGTCCAGGTGCAGCGTGGTGACTTGGGCGTGAGGGTGGCGGCTGCGCAGTTCGCGTACTGCGGGGGTGATGATGAGTCCGCCCACGTACCCGATGGTGACGGCGCCGGATGCCGCTGCGGCGCGGGTCGTCGTCGCGGCCAGTTCCGCGGAGCGCAGAAGTGCTTCCGCCTGGGGCAGGAACTCCTGTCCGGCCGCGGTGAGGCGGCAGCCCCTGGTGGTGCGGTCGAGCAGGCGGACGCCCAACCGCTTTTCGAGGCTCTGGATCTGGCGACTCAACGACGGTTGCGCCAGCCGCAGTTCGGCCGCTGCGCGGCGGAAGTTGCCGTGCTCGGCCACGACTGTGAAGTACCGCACCAGGCGAAGGTCGAAGTCGACCGGGGGTACGTGGGCTGTGGGCACTCCTGCATCGTAATCGTGATACCTGATCCGTATCGCGTGGTGCGGAACAGGTCTTGGACGCCGTGCTCCTGCCGCTTCTACCGTCAAGGTACGAACCCGGCGCCGTGCGGCGGGCCACTTGAAATCATCGGGGGATTCTCATCGTGCGTATTTTCGTCGCAGGGGCAACCGGGTACGTCGGATCGGCCATCGTGAGTGAGTTGCTGCAAGCCGGCCACGAGGTCGTGGGTCTCGCCCGTTCCGATGCCTCAGCCGCGACTCTGGCCAGGGCAGGCATTGCGGTGCACCGTGGTGACCTCGGTGACCTGGACAGCTTGCGCGCCGGCGCGGCGAAGGCGGACGGTGTGGTCTTCGCCGCCAACCAGCACATCTCCGAGACCACCGACTCTGCCGCTCGTGCGCGGGTCGAGTTGAATGCTGTGGAGGCGATCGGTTCGGAGTTGGAGCAGACCGGCAAGCCCTTCGTGGTCACCTCGGGGGTCATCGGCCGCACGCCGGGACAGGTGCTGACCGAGGAGACCCCGGCTGTTCCCAATGCCGTCACCGGCCTGCGGCTCCCGGTTGAGACGTACGTTCTGGCCCTGGGCGGGCGCGGGGTGCGCTCGTCGTCGGTACGGCTGGCGCCGACCGTGCACGGTCGGGGGGACGCGCGCGGGTTCGTCTCGATGCTGATCGGTATCGCTCGCGCGAAGGGTGTCTCGGCCTTTGTCGGCGAGGGCGCGAACCGCTGGTCGTCGGTGCACCGGCGGGATGCCGCGGTCCTGTTCCGGCTGGCCGTGGAATCCGCCCCGCCCGGCACTCCGGTGCACGCGGTCGCGGAGGAGGGTGTGCGGTTCCGGGACATCGCCGAGTCCATCGGCCGCCGGTTGAAGCTTCCGGCGGTGAGTCTGACGGCCGAGGAAGCGAGCGGCCACTTCGGCCTTCTCGCCCCACTGGTGTCGCTCGACAACCCGACGTCCAGCGCGCTGACCCGAGAACGCTTCGGCTGGGTTCCCGCGCACCCCGGGCTGATCGCGGACATCGAGGACGGCCATTACTTCAAGGACACGGCGTAAGGACGGTGGAGGCGCCGCCGAACCCGCGCGCCGTGAACGCGAACCCTGTTGGGTGCAGCTCCTTCCTGGGGCGGCCCTACCTGCGTGAACTGCGGCTCGGCGCGTGACCGAGTGATCGAGCCGGGTCCCCAGGAGGGCATCGCCGCGATCCTTGGCTTCCAGGCAGTCGATCTTGGCCCGGCCCCGAGCGTGACTTGCCGGTTTCGAAACGATCTATGCGGTGCTCAGCCCGGCCGGTCAGGCAAATGTCCAGCTCAGCCTGTCCCTTGAAAGGAGCTACACCCACCATCGATAAGTTCAGGACGACGTTGGATGCGACGCAGTCCGCTGCGCAGGACGCGTTCGAAGTGCTCATGGTTGATGAAGGCGGTATTGGCCAACGGTCCGCGCCGCAGCAGCGACCACACACCTTCCAACGGTTTCGGTTCTGGTGCGTAGGAGGGCAGTTGCACGATGGTGAGCCAGTCATGGTCCGCGGCGTACTGACGCATTCCGGCGGCCCGATGAGTGCCAGATCAAGACGATCGGGGCGCCGAAGACGCCAGCGCATCCATACCGCCCACCTGCCACACATGCCGCCGGCAGCTGCATCAGCCCGTCCAGGGCCGCGCCGTCCGATACCGGCGCTACACCGTCGCGTTCACGACGCGCCACTTCCGCCGTGTTCAACCGGACCGACAGCACCACCCGCACACCCCGTGCCCGGACCTCAACCACCGACGAACCCGCAGGCCGCCACTTCGCACACCCGATGAGCCACGTCAAGATCCAACTTCGACGACATCGCACACGCCCCTCACGAACGACCGCCCCACGCACGCAACCGCACAGGCGTCTCGCCCCCAAGGCAGAATCGGCGAACACTCCCCCAGACAACGCGAATGAGGCAGGGACCGAAGACTCCCCTGCTCCCTCAGCAGGAGGTCGTCCGCCCGAGGCTGGTGGTACGCGACACCAGCAAACCGCACGCCGATCGACCCGGGCCACAGACGACCGCGCTCATTGACAGAGCACTCCCACATCGCCCCCGTGCCTGCCGAAGACCCCATCCGCACAGTTCAGACGGCACGTATGCACGGGGACTCCGCCGAGGCGGTCTTTCCTCCATGTTCTCAGCGGGGTGACCTGTGTGCAGGTAAGCGGTTCGGGGTCGCCGCGCTGGGGTGCCGCTTGTAGCAGCGCTTGGCGGCGACAGCAGGTGCCGTAGTGGAGCTCCGACTGGCGGAGCGCAATGCGAGGATGGCGCTCGCCCCAGATGAGGAGTCTGCTGCACAAGTCGGCAACGACCGTCGCGAGCGCCTGCGCGAGGCCAGGCATCGACCGGACACCTCCAGGGTGCGGATGAAGACGTCGCAGACCATGCCGGCTCCCGCCCTCCGGCCAACACCAACATCGGTTCCGCCGGTTCTCCGACGCAGGAGCAGTGGGGCGCCGTGATAGCGGGAATCCGGGCTGGGCTGGCCGAACATCGCGACAGCATCCCCGAGTACGACGCGGCCGTGCACGAACTGGACGAGGCTGCTGCCACGGATGTCTCCGACGAAGAGGGGCGCGAGGAGGCCCGCACGTCCCTGCGTCGTATCGCCAGGCGCTGTGCGGATATCACCGCTGTCATGACCCTCATTGATACAGGGCTACAGATACTGAAGAACGCGATCGGCTGACTGCGGGCGCACAGCAACATCCACAACCCCTTGAATCCGCACATCATTCACCCTTTGTTGAGCTGGGCGGGGCCGGTAACCGGCCGCGCGGACAAGGGGGATCACGCGGTCAGTCGCAATCCGCCGCCCGCACGGGTCAGGTCGACCGCGTCGCCGAGGAAGCGACGCAGCCCGGAGACGCGCTTCTGCACCACGTTCCGTACGTAGCGCGGCGGTTGACTGTCCCAGACGGCGTCGACCAGAGCGTCGTACGAGATCGAGCACCCTTCTTGCAGGAGCAGGACGGCCAGGACGGCCCGCTGCTGCGGTGGGCCGAGCGGCACCTCCTGCCCGTCCGCACCCAACACCCGCACCGGGCCCAGCATTTCGAACCTCAATACCCTGTGCGGGCCGGGCCATTCACTGGAAGGAACCTCCACCACCATGCAAGCCTGCGTCGTCCACGCGACCGGAGGTCTCCGGGTTGAGGATCACTCCCCGGGCCCCCGGACCCGCGCCCGGCGACGTCACCGTCGCGGTCGCCCTCCAGGAACCGATGGCGCTCGGGCACGAGATCGTCGGCCATGTGCATGCCCCCTGCGACCGGTGCCCGTGCTGCGTGGCGGGGCGCCGCAGCATCTGCGCCCACGCCCGCTACCTCGCCAGCGCCGCCCACACCCCGCACGTCCAGGGCGGCTTCGCTCAGATCGTCACTGTGCCAGCGTCGCAGATCCGCCCCCTGTCGCCCCAACTCGCCCTGACAAGTGAGGTGTTGGGTGAGCCACTGTCAGTCGCCCTGCACGCCGTGCACCGCGCGGGCGACGTCAGGGGCAAGCGGGTCCTGGTCACCGGAGCGGGCCCCATCGGCTGCCCGGTCACCGCCGTACTGCACACACGAGGGTGCGGCGGAGATCGTCGTCAGCCACCTACTCGACCCGCCCCTGCGCATCGCCGCCGCCTCCGGGGCCACCGCCACCGTACGGGCGGACGACCCGGGAAACGTCGCCTGGACACGGCCGTTCGACGTCGCCGTCGTGACGCACACCTTCCCGCTCGCCGAGGCGCGGGCCGCCCTCGACCTCGCCCACGACCGGCCCGTCGCCCCCAAGGTCCTCCTGGACCTGACCGGCGCCTGAACCAGGGGGCGTTCAGGCAGCCTTGGTGGCCATCCGGTGCAGGAGACCGGCGACGAGCGCGACCCGGTCGGGGATGTCGTCGACGATCACGTGCTCGTGCCGGGCGTGCGGGCCGGCGCCGCTGCAGCCGAGCCCGTCGAGGACCGGGATGCCGAGCGCGGAGATGAAGTTGGCGTCGCTGCCGCCACCGACGCTGATCGGATCCAGGGGACCGCGCAGCTCACCGGCGACCTCGTCGGCCAGGTCGAACAGCTCCTTGCTCGCCGGCGTCGGACGCATCGGCGGGCGGCTCCACCCTCCGCCGACCTTCACGTCGACGCGCGGGTCGGTGGCGCGGAGCGCGGCGAACACCGCGTCGACGCGGTCGGCCTCGTCCTGCTGCGTGATACGGACGTCGACGAGGCAGTGCGCACGGCCCGCGACGACGTTGCGGACGGTGCCACCCTGGATGGCGCCGACGTTGATCGTGGTGCCTGCCTCGGGGTTCTGCGCCGCGGCGAGCTGGGTGACCAGCTCCGCCATGGCGTGGATCGCGCTGGCACCGCCGGCCGGGTCGTTGCCCGCATGCGACTCTATGCCGGTGGTGGTGACGTCGAAGATGCCGCAGCCCTTGCGTCCGGCCTTGACGTCCCAGCCGATACCGGGCTCGAGGACGAGGGCCGCCGCGCTCGCGCGGGCCGCGTTCTCGATGTGCTCGCGCGAGGCCACGCTGCCCGTCTCCTCGTCGCCGGTGAGCTGGAAGGTCACCGTCGGGTGGGGCAGGTCCAGGGCCCGCAGGGCACGCAGCGCCCAGACGCCCGTGACGATCCCTGCCTTCATGTCGTAGATGCCCGGGCCCCTGGCGACGCCGTTCTCCACGCTGAAGGGCCATTCGGCGAGAGTGCCCGCCGGCCACACCGTGTCGTAGTGGCAGACCAGGAGCACCCGCTCCCCCGAGGTGCCGGGGTAGGTCGCCTCCAGGATGTCACCGCGCTCCGGCTGCTCGCGGCGGACCCATTCGGCCGGCGGGCCGAGCCGGTCGTGCAGCCAGGCGGTGAGCGCGTCGGCGGTGGTGTCGAGGAGCGCCTTGTCGGTGCTGGGCGACTCGAGGCCGACGAGCATCGACAGGTCGGCGAGCAGGTCGTCGAGGTGGGTGCGGAACCAGGTGGAGAGCGGCTTCGCGGACATGAGGGTGCGCCAATCTGTGGGTGGGGTAAGGGAGTTGAGTGGGTTATCGGACGGGGACGCCCGGGCCGAGCGGGATGCCCAGGGTGTACCAGGCGAGGAACAGCACCACCCATACGACGAGGTTGACCACCGCTAGGGGCAGCACCAGGGACATCAGCGTGCCGATGCCCGCGGAGGGCCGGTAGCGGCGGATGAATCCGAGCGCGATGACGAAGTACGGGCTCATCGGACTGAGGCTGTTGGTGGGCGCGTCCGCGATCCGGAACAGCGCCTGGCTGGTCTCCGGCCGGATGTGCAGCAGCATCAGCATCGGCACCAGGATCGGGGCGACCAGCGACCACATCGCCGAACCGCTGGTGAGGAACAGGTTGAGCAGGCTGATCAGGAGCACCGCGCCGATGAAGATCACCACGGGCTGCGCGCCGAGCGAGTCGAGCACATCGGCCCCGGAGATCGCGATGACCTGGCCGATGTTGCTCCACTTGAAGTAGCCGAGGAACTGCGCGACCACGAAGAAGAGCACCAGGACCGGGACCAGTTCGCGCAACCCTCGGCCCATCAGCTCCGGGATGTCCTGCGCGGCGGTGATGGTGCGCACGGTCAGTCCGTACACGATGCCGATGAGCATGAAGAACACCATCAGGATCACGGCTATGTTGTCGAACAGCGGCGATGCCACGACGGAACCGCCCTCCCCGCGCAGCGGGGAACCCGTGGGCAGCATCGCGAGGACCACCGCGGCCACGTACAGCGCTCCGGCGGTGATCGCCCGGCGCACGCCCTTGCGCTCCTCGGCGGACAGGGTCATGTCGGGCAGCTCTTCGACGTCGGTCAGCTCCAGCTCGACGGCGTTCATCGCGGCGACCCGGCGCACGACGACGGCTTCGGTGACGATCGTGATGGTGATCGCGAGCAGCAGCGTGGACGCCACGGAGAAGAACCAGTTCGAGACCGGAGTGACCGCGTAGGACGGGTCGATGGTGTGCGCCGCCGAGGTGGTCAGACCCGCGAAGATCGCGTCCGAGCCCTCGATGACCGGGCTGACGCTGCTCGCGCCGCCCACCGCGACGTAGGAGACGACGGCACCGATGATCGGGCTGCGGCCCACCGCGCGGAACGCGATCATGCCGAGCGGGATCATCACCACGAACGCGGCGTCTCCGGCCACGTGGGAGAACATGCTGGTGTAGGCCACGGCGAAGGTCACCATCTTGGCCGGGACCCGGGCGAGCGCGGCACGCATCAGTGCGGGGAGCAGGCCGGTGCCGTCCGCGATCGCGACACCGAGCATGACCACCACGATCAGACCCAGCGGCGGGAAGTCGACGAAGTTCGTGATCGCATCGCCGAGGACCATCTTCACGCCCGCGTCGGACACGATGCTCTTGACGGCGATGACCGAGCCGTCGGCGGGCGAGACCACCGAGACGCCGAGCGCGGCGAGCAGCCAGCTCGCCAGGACGATCAGACCGCTCAGGATCAGGAAGAGCCAGAACGGGTGGGGCAGTTTGTTCCCTGCCCGGTCCACGAAGTCCAGCACACGCAGGACCACCGAGGTCGGCGGCTGCCGTTGTTCCTTCACTTCGGCCATGAGGCCCTCCCGCTGCTGTTCCGTGGCGTTATGGCTCGCCATAAGACAGCGTGATGCGTGTTTGTGTCAATCACTGTCCCGTGAATGACAGAATCGCTCCCTGTACGCTTCTCGCATGCAAGAGATGGAGCACGGCCTCGACGACGCCGACCTTGATCTGGTGGCAGCGCTGCAGATCGCGCCCCGGGCGCCGCTGAACACCGTCGCCGAGATCCTGGGCACCTCGGCCAGCACGGCGGGGCGGCGCATCCAGCGGCTGCAGCAGCTGGGGCTCCTGCGTTTCATCAGCACCGTGCACTGGTCGCTCCTCACCACCGGCAATCCCTATGTGGTGTGGATCAAGTGCCGGCCCGGCGCCACGGGCGACGTCGCGGCCGCCATCCAGAAGGTGCCGCAGGCCCAGTCGCTCATCACCACCACCGGCGACTCGGACATCTACTGCACCCTCTATCCGCTGCCGGGCACGGACCAGCGGCGCCTGCTGACCCGGACGCTGCCCGAGATCCCCGGCATCGCGTCCATCCAGTCGCACCTGGTACTGCGCTCCGCCCGCGAGGCGTTCACCTGGCGGCTCGACCGGCTCACCGACCGGCAGACCGAGGAAGTGCGCGGACAGGCCGACGCCCTTCCCGATGCGGCCCCCACCAGCGTCGGACCTCTCAACGAGGTCGAGTTCCGCACGCTCCAGCTGTTGGTCGAGGACAGCCGGATCTCCGCGGCACAGGTCGCCCGCGAACTCGACGTCAGCCGGTCCACCGCCTACCGGACGATCCAGTCACTCCTGGAATCGGGGGCCGTCCGCCCTCGGGTGGAGATCGAACCGGCCGTCCTCGGGTTCCCGATCACCGCGCTGTTCACCCTGGACGTCCAGCCGCGGCACGTCCCCACCGTGCTGACCACACTCGGCGAGCACTCCTGCGGGCGGTTCACGGTCATGACCGCCGGACCGGCCTCGATCCTCCACCACGGGGTCTTCGCCGACGAGGACCACTTGTCGAGGTTCGTCACGGACGACCTCGGCGCGCTCCCCGGCCTCAACGGCCTCAACACCTTGATCGCCCTGTCCGTCCTGCGCCGCCAATGGATCGACCGCGACGACGACTTCGTACTGGGACACCGGGCCCACGACATCCTGTCGCCGAGCCACGACACTCGATGACGAGGGGTGGAACCGGACAGCGACAGCTCGCCGTACGACAGGGCCGGGAGAAGTCGCAGGACCTCCGGGGCGGCCTTCTTACCGCGGCTGATCATGTTGACCGGCAGCAGCGACACGTCGGCGAGGAAGAAGTCGGCGAGATCCACGGCGAGTTCGCGGCCTGCGATGTAGCCGACGAGCGCGGCCCGGTCCTGCGGGCGCACCAGGGCCAGCGCGTCGCGCAGCACCGTGCCGCCGACGGTGTCGATGAGCACGTCGGCCCTGCCGCCGATCGCCTCCTCGGAGAGGTCGGCGGCAACGACCGCTTTGGCGGCGGGCGCGTGAGGCAGCTTGGCCGGGCGGCCGACCACGGAGGACCGGTGCGGCGGCTCCTACCTGTGCCACTACTCGTACTGCAACCGGTACCGGGTCGCCGCTCGCACCTCGAACACCCCGGACAGTTCGGCCGGCAACCTCGGTGTCCGCCGCGCGGCTTCGATCAGCTGACCGGCTCCCGCGCCGTCACGCCGACGTGGCGCCCTCGTCCTTCCGCGCCCCGGAGGTCATCAGCTCGATGACCTCCGACACGTACCGGTCGGTGTTGTCGAAGTGACGGTTCATCGCCGCCACGGCGTCGGCGGCGTCACCGGCCGCGACGGCGTCGAAGATGCCTCGGTGCATGACGACCGCGGACGCGTCGCCGATGGTACGGCGGGTCGTCTGCTCCCTGACCCGTCGCAGCGCGCCGTTCATCAACTCGTAGATACCCAGGACCAAAGGGTTGTCCGCGGCGTCCAGCAGTATGCCGTGGAAGTCCATGTCGGCGGCGGCAAACTCCTGCACGTCGTGCGTGTCACAGGCTTGCTGCATGCGCTCCACGGCCGCTTCGAGGCCGACGAGGTGCTCATCGTCACGGCGCTCGGCAGCCAGGCCGACGAGGCCCGTCTCGACCATCCGGCGCAGTTCGGTGAGGCTGCGATACAGCTCAGTACCCTGCCCCGCGTCGATCATCGCCGCGAGCACGGTCGGGTCCAGATGGGACCAGCGGGCGCGGGCGTTGACGAACGTCCCACGCCCCCGCTCGACACGCAGCACACCCATCCGCTGCAGCGACCGCAACGCCTCGCGCAGGGTCAGGCGGCTGACACCCAGCTCCTCGGCGAGCTCGCCCTCCTGGGGCAGCCGGGCGTCGGCCTCGAAGCGACCGGAGACGACGGCGGACAGCAGCATTTCCTCGACACGGTTCGTGAGCGTGCCGGACTTCTCGCCGGGCAGCGCGCCGATCGTGATTGAGGTCCCCATGGCGGTCAGTGTAGTCCGCGCTGCTGGGACAGCCCGCGGTCGACCGGGAGGCGCTGCGCCTGGGCCTGGAGCCCTGTCGGAAGCCCGTCGGTGATCCATTCCAGGTCCGTGCCGTATGCCTCGTCCGCGATCTTCCGGAGCAGCCGTTCGCGAACCGGCGCCAACTCCGGTACGCCCGCCAGGTCGTGCTCGTCCCAGGGGTCCGCAGGGACGTCGAAGAGCTGCACGACGTTGCCCATGGGGTAGTAGACGAGCTTGTGACGGCCGTCGTGGGCCATGCGTGTGGCCTCCGCCCCCTCCCCGTACTCGCCGTGCAGGAACGTGCGGGTGTCCTCGACCATCGACACGCCCTCGACCTCGTCCGGCACCTCGATCCCGGCAAGGCCGAGCAGCGTCGGCATGACGTCCTGGAGCCCCACGAGCCGGTCGTCGACCTCACCCGCCGGAACGCGCCCGGAGGTGGTGTCGCCGACGAGGAGCATGGGGACGTTCGCGGACTTCTCGTAGAAGACGCGCTTGGCCCACAGATCGTGATCGCCGAGCATGTCGCCGTGGTCCGAGGTGAACATGATGACGGTGTCGTCGAGCAGCCCCTGCTCACGCAACGTACCGATGACGAACCGCAGTTGGTGGTCGACATAGGTGCACTGGGCGTAGAAGGCACGCTTGGCCGCCAGCTCCTCGGCCTCCCGCATTCCGACCGGGCTGTCGGCGTGCCGACGCCGCTGGAGCTGCGGCGGCGCCGTCTCACCCTGGACGACCCAGTCACCGACGATCGGTTCGTCCATCTCCTGTCCGGCGTACATGTCCAGGTAGGCCGCCGGTGGTGTCAGCGGCGGGTGCGGCGCGGTGAACGACAGGTACCAGAAGGCCGGCTTGGTGGGATCGCGGCGCACGATGGTCTCGGCCATCGTCCGAGCGGCCCAGTGGGTGACGTGCATCGTCTCGGGCAGGTGCCAAGGACGGTACGTGTACTGGTTATTGCTCATGCCGTGGGCGTAGCTCAGCCCGGCGTGTCCGTTGGCGGCGAGGAACCGTTCGTAGTCGTCGGCCACACCCCACTGCGAGCGGCCCTCCTCGCTCAGCCAGACATCGTCGAAGCCGATGCGGCTGCGCTGCGGGAAGACGTGCAGCTTGCCCACCGCGTACGCCTGATAGCCGTTGTCCCGGAACGTCTGCGCCAGCGTGGGCAGTTCGGGCATCGGAAGGTCCTGCTGGAAGATCCGGTCGCCGTGGGTGCGGGGCGTGGTTCCGGTCATGATGGAGCGCCGGGCCGGCACGCACACCGGGGATTCACTATAGGCGCGGGTGTAGCGGGTCCCGGCCGCGGCTAGTGAGTCGAGGGTGGGCGTCTGGATCACGGGGTGACCGGCACATCCCAGGAGCCGGCCGAACCAGTGGTCGACGGTGATGAGCAGAACGTTGGGACGGGCAGGCATTCAGGACTCCTGGGCGTTACGTGCGGGGGTTGCGGAGACGTCGGGGGCGGGCGCCGGGACGGTCGGCGGGGACCCGAAGACGGTGCGGGCGATGCCCGCCATGACGGCGGCGAACACCATGACCCCCGCCAGGAAGAGCATCGACGCGGAGAGCGAACCGGTTGCGCCCTTGATGGCACCGACGGCGTAGGGCCCGACGAAACCACCGAGATTTCCGACCGAGTTGATCAGCGCGAGACCTGCCGCGGCCTGCGCGCCCACCAGCAGACGGGAGGGAAGGCTCCAGAAGATCGGCTGCCCGGCGAACATACCGACCGCCGCCAGACTGATGAACGCGAGTTCCACCACGGCGTTTTCGCTCAGCGCGGCACCGGCGAGGCCGGCGGCGCCCACGAGTGTGCAGCCGGCGATCTGCCGATAGCTGCGCCCCGTACGAGCGGCAATGCGCGGCCAGAAGTACAGCGCGATCGCGGCGAAGAGGAACGGTACGGCGTTGAGGAGTCCGTTGACGGTGGCCGAGACGTCGAGCTCGGCGATCAGCGTCGGCAGCCAGAGCCGGAGTCCGTACGCCGCCGTGGGGAACGCCGCGAACCACAGGCACAGGAACAGCACGCGCCGGTCGAGCAGCGCCCGCCAGCCACTGCCGTGCGAGGCCGGCGCGGCCGCCCGCTCGGCGTTCAACGTCCCCACGAGCCAGGCGCGTTCCTGCGCGGTGAGCCACTTCGCCGACTGCGGAGAGTCCGGCAGTGCGAAGAAGACCACGACGGCCAGCACCAGGGCGGGCAGTCCGGTGATGACGAACACCCACTGCCAGCCCTCGACACCGAGGAAGCCGTGCATGTCCAGCAGGATGCCCATCAGTGGCGCACCGACCACGGTCGAGACCGGGTTGGCCAGCAGGAACAAGCCGATGACCTTCCCGCGGTGTGCGGCCGGGACCCACTGCGAAAGATAGAACAACGCTCCCGGGTAGAACCCCGCCTCCGCGGCACCGAGCAGGAAGCGCATCGCGTTGAAGGACATCACGTCCTGCACCAGCGCCGTCAGCACGACGATGACGCCCCAGGTGAGCATGATGCGGGCGATCCAGCGCCGCGCACCGAAGCGGACGAGAGCCAGGTTGCTGGGTACCTCACAGAGGAAGTAACCGATGAAGAAGATGCCCGCGCCGAACCCGAACGCCGCGTCCGACAGTCCGAGACCCTCCTGCATGCCCAGCTGGGCGACGCCGATGTTGGTCTTGTCGACGAACGAGACCAGGTAGCAGACGGCGAGGAGGGGCACGATCCTCCACATCACCTTCCGCATGACGATGCGTTCCACGACTCCCCCAACTTCTCTGATGTCTTATATCTGAGAGGAAGGTAAGGCATGGAGGACTCCAACGGCAATGCTGTAAAGCGCGTTGAGGCATCGCTACAGGTGGAAGCCCGGCGAAGGAACCTTGGTGGTGGCCAGTGCCTCACCCGCCGCCGCGTCGACGTGCTCTTCGCGATGCTCCGCGACAACGCCCTCTACCAACCGCGCCCCGCCACGAATCGCAGTTCCTCCTCCGCGGGCAAGCTCTCCACCTGTCCGAGTACGACACTCAACCCGACACCCGCGACTGGTTCGCGCACCAGCAGCCCACCGAACGCCGCGGCCCACTGGCTCGCCCTCTGGCTCAACTTGCGCAGCGTCGCGGCCGCTTCTCTGCTTTCTCGTGCAACCCTCGGACGCCTTCGTGAGTCTCCTGTGTGCCGAACTGTGGGTCACGCCTGGAACAAATTCGGGCAAACGCCAACGGTCCAACACCTCATCGAAGCGGGATGTCCGCCGGACGCCGCTGTCCCCTGCAGGAGCTCAACGCATGGCCACGCACATACGCCCTACCACCCCGCCTCCGACGCGCATCCGCGTCGCCACGGCGAACGCCTCGGCGGCGCCCCTGACCGGCGACGTCGCGTTCTCCGCCGGCAACACCACTGCGTCCAGGCCGAAGAACGCCGGGGACTTCGTCGCCCTGTACGAATCGGCGAACCGCATCACGTCGGCCAAGCGCACCTCCATCAGCCAGAACACCGAGAAGGTCGGTACCGACCTCGACGGCGGCACCGTCGCGATCCTTCAGGGCTCGGCCTGCCGCCTGCCCGGTGGCACCGCCATCGCCGACTCCGCGGCCTCCTCTCACGACCGCTGGGGCGCCGCCCTCGCCGCGAGCGACATCACCTGCCACGGCTACCCGATGTTCGGGGCGAACGCCGCCAACTGATCCGAAGCCATGAGTAGTTCATCCGACGGATGACGGGTGATCCCGTCACACCGAACTGCCGGACAGGCCCGTACTGCGACGTCGTCCACCAGGCCCACCTCGGCGACCACTCATGGGGCGATCAGCACAGCAACACCCGTCTCGTCATCGTCAACAACCCCAGTGAAAGGCCCGTCCATGAAGCGCACGCTCACGTTGATCACCGCGCTGGCCGTCACCGCGCTGACGCCCACAACGGCGCACGCGGCGGTCAAGAAGGCCAAGCCGCCGCTCAGTTGCGACTCCCGGACGTTCACCTCAAGACCGGGCCCGAGCTTCAGCGACCCGGAGGACGCCGACGCCCAGATGAACGTCATGGGCCCGATCATCGAATCGATCAACAGCGCCAGTTGCGGGCAGACCATACGCGTCGCCATGTACTCGATCGGCAGCACCCAGCCGGGCCCGGACTTCGCCAACGCCCTGATCGCCGCACACCAACGTGGCGTCATCGTCAAGGCGCTGATGGACTCTCACAGCGACAATGCGATCTGGCAGTCGATGGTCACCGAGCTGGGCAACGACCCGCAAGCCTCCAGCTTCGCCGCGCTGTGCCCTGGCGGCTGCCTGACCCACTACTCCGGCTCCGCCCTGCACGCGAAGTACTACATGCTCAGCGGCGGGAGCGACGCGAACAGGACTGTGACCGTCAGCAGCGCCAACCCCACCTCCGCCCAGGCCAGAACCGCGTGGAACAGTGGCGCCACCGTCAAGGGCAACGTCGACCTGTACAACTCCTACGTCCGCTACTTCACAGCCATGGCCAAGGGGGCGCTGGGCGGCCCGGGCCCGTTGGTGCCCGACTACTACAACTCCACCAGCGGTGAGGCCGCCAGGACGACACTGTCCCCGCCCTCCTACCAGTGGCCCAAGGCGCGCTCCAAAAGCGACACCTGGGTCGACTTCCTGAACAACATCAAGGCGCCGGCCACAATCAACATCGCCATGTTCGAGTGGACCTCTCACGGGCAGCCGGGCGACCGGAACTATCTGGAGCTGCCGAAGAAGTTGGTGAGCCTGGCAAAGACCGGCGTGAAGATACAGATACTCTTCACCGCCGGCCAGGTTGACGGCAGCGTGCAGAACTACCTGAAGGACCGGCCCAATATCACCGTGCACGACACCAGCCGCGGCACCGACGCGAACGGCAACGCTCTGCACTACACGCACGACAAGTACATGATGGTCAGCGGCGGTTACGCGGGTGCGACCAACTCGAGACTCGTGTTCGTCGGCTCCTCGAACTGGACGAGCAACGGCGTCTGGCACAACGACGAGTCGGACCTGAAGCTGGTCGGCCAGTCCAGCTACGACATGTTCAAGACGGACTGGCAGAACCAGTTCAACCGCTGCTGCGGGACCGTGGCGCGGGAGTTGAGCGCCGAGGAGCGCGCCGAGAATACGGCACGCGAGATTCCGATCGATCCGGAGCAGGTCGAGGAATAGGAATTCCCGGCCACCGCCGGCCGGTTACTTGCCGAACGCGTACAGCATCAGGATCGGCAGCGTGGTGGGGACGACGCCGGCGAGGAGGGTCTGTACGGCGAGTGGTGTAACTCGCGTGCAGAGAGCGACAGTTGATGACTGATGTGAGGAGTGGTACCGAGGCCGGCAAGGCAGCCACGGATGCTTCCGAGGCCGTGGGCAAGAAGCGGCAGAAGCGGTTCGATGGAGTCGACGAGACGGTGCTGTCGCTGTCCGCGAAGGGCCTCAGCCATGGCGAGATCTCCGCGCATCTGGCCGAGGCGTACGGCACCGAGGTGTCCAAGTCGACCTGGACGCGGTCTACCCGATGGTCTTCGTCGACTGCGTGAACGTGAAGGTCAGGGACGGCCAGGTTACCAACCGGCCGGCATCCGGAAGAGAACGCTGCGGAGGACAGCACGGCGCCGGCGTCACTGGTCTTGATGTCGCTGACTGCTCCCTGGTGACGAGTAGTGCGGCCGGGCCGGTCCTCCTCGCTCATCCAGCCGTCGTCGAGGACGACCCGGCGGCCGCGCAGCGCAGCCCAGTCGAACGTGTCCGCGCCTTCAGAGGTGGCACGGCTCACGGGTCTCCCCACGGTGGTCGGTTTGCCGCACACGGTGCACGCCCGACCCCGCGCCGTCCAGGTCCGGCACGCCGACATCACCCGCTCGCACAGCGGCATCTTGAAGCGGTCGAGAGATCCGTTCAGCCGATGGTGAAGCGCTGGTTCTGGGCGCCCCGGTCGCAGCGGGCAGTGCGGTAGAGGCCGTTGTCCTGCTGGTAGAGGCAGCGGCCCGTGCCGACGCTTTGGAGCATGATGGCGCTGCGGGCGGCGGGCTGGACGGTGCGCCACTTCTGGTACGAGCCGCCGTTACAGCGCAGGGGGTAGACGTCACCGCGGTCATTGCTGTCGAGGCAGCGGCCCCAGTAGTTGTTCTTAAGAGTCGTGCTGGTGTTGAGGCGGCCGTTCCACTGCCACAGGAGGCTGCCGCGTCCGGTGGTGCAGCGGTCGCCCTTGAGGCCGGTTTCGTCGGTCTCGCGCAGGCAGTCACCGTAGCGGTAGTTCGCGAAGCGGCTGGTGGCGGTGGCAGCCGAGGCGGGTGCGGGGGTGAGGAGGGGGAGGGCGAGGGCGGCTGCGGCGATGAGGGCAGCGAAGGCTTTCCGGGGTGGGCGGCGCGCTGAGGGGCTCCTTACGGTGGTTTTCAGAGGTACCTCGGCAGGATTCCCGAACACCACCGCTTACGCCTGAAAAATGGGGAAAATCACCGGAACGAGCCGCTCATGCCGGCCTATCCGGTCCGGCGACGGCGCTGGGCCGATCACCGCGGCACGCTCGATGCCATCGCATGGAAGTACCGCACCAACTCTGCGGGTGCCCGACACATCATCCGCGCAGGTGAAGACCCTGACCGTCGATCACAGCCATGGGCGGTCACGTCGCCGACGACTGCGCTGTTCCAGGACGCGGTGGACGGCGACCGCGACAAGGACATCGAGGTCCTGGTGCTGCGGCACCAACTCGCGGTCTTGCAACGCCAGGTCGACACGCCGGCATTCACGCCGGGCGACCGACTACTGTTCGCCGGGCTGCTCCAGCACCTGGGCCGACTTTCTGCGCAGTCAGACCAATGGCCTGCTGGCCTGCGACTTCTTCGAGACGATGCAGACCTGCCGGCGCGAGCTTCTGGACGCACCCTCACGAATACCACCGTCCCACATGACCTGCGCGGACGGGGTTATCGGCAACAGCAGCGCCGTGCTGCCCCTGTCGGCATCAACCACCGCTTGCTGCAAGGGGATTGACGCCCGTCGCAAGCCCCCTTTAGCGTCCCGGACACACGCCATCGATACGCATCGACGTGTCGCGGCATGCATCGCGTGTGTCGACGTACGTATTGATGAGTAGCGACGTGCGCACCGTGCAGGAGAGGCGTGCGTACCTCCGGCCCGCGACGCGGATGAGGCAGGTGAGGCAGGACGATGTCGGCCACCAGCAAGGACGTCGCGCGGCTCGCCGGAGTCGCGCAGAGCACCGTCTCGTACGTACTCAACAGCCGGCGCCCGGTCTCCGCCGACACCCGGCGGCGGGTCGAGGACGCCATCCGGGAGCTGGGCTTCCAGCCGCATGCCGGGGCGCGGGCGCTGGTGAGCAGGCGGACGCGGGTGATCGGTCTGGTGGTGCCCTTCGGGACCGCGGGCGATCCTGCGGGGCTGATCCCGTTCCTCGACACGATCACCACCTGCGCCCGTGAGCGGGACCACGATGTGCTCCTGGTCACCGCCGACGAGGGGGCCGAGGGGCTGCGCCGGCTCGCCGGGCGCGCGCTGTGCGACGCCGTCGTCCTGATGGGGATCGAGGCGGACGACGAGCGGATCCCGGTCGCCGCCGCGCTCCCGGTGCCCGTGGTGACGATCGGTGTGCCCGACGTGCCGTCCGAACTGCACTACGTGGACCTGGACTTCAGCATGGCGGGGCGGCTCGCCGTGGAGGAGCTGGCCGCCTGCGGGCTGCGCAGGGTCGTCCTGCTCGGGCACGCCGAGTCGGAGGTGGCACGCGGCCTCAACTATGTGGCGCGGTTCGCGCGCGGGGCCGAGCGGGCCGCCGCGGTGGCGGGCCTCGACTTCCGCTCGGTCAGCCCGCTGGAGCCCGAGCACGGTCCGGTGACGGAGGAGGTGCGACGCCAACTCGCGGACGCGGAGGGGCCGGTGGGGTTCGTCGTCGCCGGGCACCGCGCGCTGCCGCACGTGCTCGCGGCGCTGCGCGCGCTCGGCAGGGTGCCCGGAGAGGACGCCGCCGTCGTGGCGCTGTGCACCGACGAGCGGGCCGTCGCCGAGCCCTCGGAACCGAGCAATGTCTCCACGGAGCCGCGTGAGGTCTCCCGCCGTGCCATGGACCTGCTGTTCCGCCTCCTGGACCAGGAGGGTGCGGGGGCCTCGTCCACGGTCGAGCTGGTGGCACCGCGGCTGACCAGGCGGGCCACGACGACCGTCCCGGACATCAACACCACCGTCACGACGGTCACGTCGACCGCCCCGGACACCACCGCCACGACGGCCGTCCCGCACGCCAACACCACGGTCACGTCGGCCGTCCCCGACACCAACACCCCTGGCACGTCGCCCACCCCAGGCCACACGGTCACGTCCTCGTCCCCCTGATCCACGCCTGTCCCGTGGCCGGTACCCGCACCAAGCAGCGCGTCATCGATACGTATCGACCGGACCATCGACCGGGAGGAAGCGCATGTCTCAATGGCGAGATATATCCGCGCGCACGATACGCAGGCGGCGAAGGCGGCTGATCGGCTGCACCCTGCTGCCCGCCGCCCTCGCCCTCACCGCCTGCGGCAACGGCGTCGAGCCCGGGGTGGACTCCTCGGGGCGCGTCGTCAGCCTGCGGGTGCTCGACTACTACACCAACCAACCCGACACCAAGATCTACCAGCGGCTGTACGCCGCCTGCGGCCGGCGCCTCGGGATCCGTATCGACCGCGAATCGGTGGCCGGCGCGGGCTATATGCCGCGTGTACTGCAGCAGGCCGCGTCCCGCACGCTGCCCGACGTCCTGATGCTCGACAACCCGGATCTGCAGCAGATCGCCTCCGTCGGCGCGCTGGCGCCCATCGCCGACTTCGGCCTGAGTACGAAGGGGTACGCGCGCGGTGTCGTCGCGTCGTCGACGTACCGCGGAAAGGTCTACGGGCTGCAGCCGGCGGCCAATACCCTCGCGCTCTTCTACAACAAGAAGCTGCTGAAGGAGGCCGGAGTCGAGCCGCCCGGAACGTGGAGCGAACTCAAGCACACCGCAAAGGAGTTGACCGGATCGGACACGTACGGGGTGGGCTTCTCCGCCGTCGCCACCTATGAGGGCGCCTGGCAGTTCCTGCCGTTCATGTGGTCCAACGGCGGCACCGAACGCAACCTCGCCACCCCGGCCACCGCGCAGGCCGTGGGTCTGTGGCGCGACCTCGTCGCCGACGGATCGGCGCCCAAATCGGTCGTGAACTGGTCGCAGGCAGACGTGAACGACCAGTTCAAGAACGGCAACCTCGCGATGATGGTCAACGGCCCGTGGCAGCTACCGTTGCTCGACGAGGCGCACAAGAAGAAGGGCCTCGAATTCGGCGTGGCCAAGATCCCCGTGCCCGAGGGGAAGAAGACGTCCGTGGCGCCGCTGGGCGGCGAGACGTTCACGCTGCCGCAGACCGGCGACCGGCGCACGCAGAAGAAGGCGGCCCGGTTCGTGGCCTGCATGAACTCCGAGCGTGTGCAGCTGAAGCTGGGCCGCTTGCGCGATCTCGTACCCGCGCGCACCGACCTCGCCGAGCGACTCGCCGCCGACGACCCCCGACTCCGTGCCTTCGTGGAACAGGTGCGCGCCGCCCGTGCCCGCACCGCGCTGCTCGGCCCCGCCTGGCCGAAGGCCGCCACCCGTATCTACACCGCCCTGCAGACCGCGCTCACCGGCGGCGCCACGCCGACGCAGGCAGTGAGGCAGGCCCAGAATGACTGACGCGACGCTGACCGCCGAAGGGCCCGCGGCATCCACGGCGCGGTCCGGCAGCGCCCCGCCGCGCCCCCGCTGGTGGCAGACGTCGGCGGGCCGCAGCCGCCTCTTCCAGGTCCTCGCCCTCGGCCCCGCCGTCGTCTACCTGCTCGCGTTCTTCGGCTATCCGGTGGTGCGCAACCTCGTCATGGGGTTCCAGCACTACACGACGAAGACGTACTACACCGGCGAGGCACCCTGGGTGGGCCTGGACAACTACTCGGCCGTGCTCGGCTCGTCCGTGTTCACCCAGGCGATGCTCAACACGCTGCTGTTCACGGTGGGTTCGCTGCTCGGGCAGTTCGTCATCGGTCTCGCCATCGCCGTCTTCTTCCGGCGCCGCTTCCCGCTCAGCGGACTCTTCCGCTCGCTGCTCCTGCTGCCGTGGCTGATCCCGCTGATCGTCTCCGGCGCGGTGTGGCGCTGGATCCTCGACCAGGACCACGGCGCGCTCAACCAATTCCTCGCCGCCCTCCACCTCACCGAAGGGCACCCGGGCTGGCTGTCCACGACATCCCTCGCCCTGGTCGCCGTCATCGGCGTCAACATCTGGATCGGCATCCCCTTCAACGCGACGATCCTGTACGGCGGGCTCCAGGACATCCCCGAGGAGCTGTACGAAGCGGCGGCCCTCGACGGAGCCACCGGTTGGCGCGCCTTCCGCCATGTGACATGGCCCCTGCTTCGCCCGGTGGTGAGCGTCGTCCTCGTCCTCGGCATCGTCTACACGCTCAAGGTGCTCGACATCATCCTCGGTCTCACCGGCGGCGGCCCTGCCAACGCCACTCAGACGCTGGCCACCCAGTCCTACCAACTCTCCTTCCAGACCTTCGACTTCGGGCAGGGCGCCGCGCTGAGCAATGTGCTCATCGTGATGTCCCTCGTCTTCGCCGTCCTCTACCTGCGCGCCAACCGGCGTGCCGTCGACGAGTGAGGTCCGCCATGGCGTCATCGACACCCTCCCCCGCCCGCGGCGACGCCGGCCGGGCCTGGGGCAACACCGCGATCGGCCTCGTGCTCATGGTGTTCATGCTGTTCCCGGTGTACTGGATGGTGAATGTCTCCTTCCAGCCCGGCAGCGCGGCCACCGCCACCGACTGGTTCCCCAGCACCTTCGACTTCGACGGCTACGCGGCCGCCGTCCGCGACCAGGGCCAGAACCTGGTCACCAGCCTGACCGTGGCCCTGGGCAGCGTCGCGGTCAGCCTGCTCATCGCGACGCCGGCCGCGTATGTGCTCTCGCACTTCAAGCTGCGCTGGGCGGGCCCTGTCCTGCTCGGCATCCTCATCAGCCAGATGATCCCGGGCATCGTCATCGCCAACGCCCTCTACAGCGCGTACAACCAGCTCGGCCTTCTCAACTCGGTCGGCGGCCTGATCGTCGCGGACGCCTCGCACGGCGTGCCGTTCGCGATCCTGATCATGCTGGCGTTCATGCGCGCCATCCCACCGTCGCTCGTCGAGGCGGCGCGAGTGGACGGGGCCGGGCACACGCGTGCCTTCTTCTCGATCGTCGTCCCGATGAGCCGCAACGCGCTGATCACGGCGGGCCTGTTCACGTTCCTGTTCGCCTGGAGCGACTTCCTGTTCGCGCTCACGCTGACGACCACCAAGACGGTCCGCCCAGTGACGCTCGGCCTCTATCAGTACCTCGGCGCGCACGTGAACGACTGGAGCGCGGTCATGGCGACGGCGACGCTCGCGTGCATTCCTGCGGTGCTGCTGCTGGTCGCGGCGCAGCGGTACGTGGCCGCGGGCGTGGCCGGCGGATCGGTCAAGTAGCCCGGCGCCAGGGCTCCAACCACCCCCACCAGAAAGGTGATTCACCACATGTCTCCATCCCAGTCTTCTTCTCAGGACAACGCCCCGATCCGTGTGACCGTCTGGGGCGAGAACCGCCACGAGCAGACCGAGGAGCACGTCGCGAAGATCTACCCGGACGGCATGCACGCCACCATCGCCGACGGCATCCGCGAGAACCTCGGCGACGGCTGCACCGTGCGCACCGCCACCCTGGACGAGCCCGAGCACGGCCTGACCGAGGAGGTCCTCGCCGCCACCGACGTGCTGACCTGGTGGGGGCACGCCGCACATGGTGACGTCAGCGACGCGGTCGTCGAGCGGGTGCACCGGCACGTCCTGTCCGGCATGGGGCTGATCGTGCTGCATTCCGGGCACTGGTCGAAGATCTTCACCAAGCTGATGGGCACCAGCTGCACCCTGCGCTGGCGCAGCGAGCACGACCGCGAGCTGATCTGGACCGTCGACCCGACGCACCCGATCGCGCAAGGGGTGCCGCACCCCATCGAGATTCCCGAGGACGAGATGTACGGCGAGTACTTCGACATCCCGGCCCCCGACGAGCTGGTCTTCGTGTCGTCGTTCAGCGGTGGCGAGGTCTTCCGCAGCGGCTGCACCTTCCGGCGCGGCCACGGCAAGATCTTCTACTTCCGCCCCGGCGACCAGGACTTCCCGACGTACCACCACAAGCACGTCCGCAAGGTCATCGCGAACGGCGTGCAATGGGCGCGCACGGACCGCCCGGTGGAGCGGGCGTACCCGGAGCTGCTCCGCTACGACACCGGCGAGTTCTTCAAGGGCGGCTCCTACCAGGGGCCGCTGTCATGAGCCACATGAGCCACATGAGCCACCGGATCATCGCGAACGGCCCCGAGGATCCGCTGCGCGTGCTCCTGGTCGGCGCCGGCGGGATGGGACGCGCGTGGCTCCGGGCGCTGGCCGCTTCGCCGACGGCCGCGCTCGTCGGCATCGTCGACCTCGACCTGGAGGCGGCGCGGGACGCGGCGCGCGAGACGGGACGCCGGGACCTGCCGGTCGGCACGGACGCGGTGCGACTCGCGGCACAGACCGGTGCGCAGGCGATCGTGAACGTCACCGTCCCCGCGGCCCATCACCCCGTCACGACCGCCGCGCTCGCGGCCGGACTACCTGTCCTCGGCGAGAAGCCGGTGGCCCCCACGGTCGCGTCCGCGCTCTCCCTCGCGGCGGCCGCGGAGGTGACCGGCGAGCTGTTCATGGTCAGCCAGTCGCGGCGCTGGAACCCACAGGTGTTCGCACTGCGGTCGGAGGTGACGGAACGCCTCGGCCAACTCGGCTGCGTGACCACGGAGTTCTACCGAGCGCCCCGCTTCGGCGGTTTCCGCGACGCCATGCCGTACCCGCTCCTGGTGGACATGGCGATCCACCCCTTCGACACGGCCCGCTTCCTGATCGGCGCGGAACCGGTGGCGGTCTACTGCGAGTCGTACAACCCGCCCTGGAGCTGGTACGCGGGCGACGCGGCGGCGAGCGCTGTCTTCGAATTCGCCGGCGGTGTGCGCTACACGTACCACGGCAGCTGGTGCCAGGGCGGCGACGAGACGTCCTGGAACGGCCGCTGGCGGCTCTCCGGCGAAAAGGGAACAGCCCTATGGGACGGCGAGACGCCCCCGACGACCGACCCGACGGCCGCCCGGCCTCTGGACCCGGTCCGCACCCCTGACGGCATCGCGGGCGCCCTCGAGGTGTTCACGGCGGCCCTGCGCACCGGCACGGTGCCGATGGGCGAGGTCCACGAGAACATCCTCAGCCTCGCGATGGTCGAGGCAGCGGTCGAGTCGGCCCGCGCGGGGCGGCGTGTCCTGATCGACGACGTACTGGCGAAGGCATACGGGGAGGCGGTACGCGATGAACGGGACGACCGGGTCGGGGCGCGACTGCGGGAGTGGGGCTCGCCGCGGTCCGTACTGAGCGGGACGACCGCCGTGCCGGGGTAGCGGCGGGCGGGGTCGGGGGTCGGGGAAGGTCTGCAAACCCGACAGGTCGGCCGTCATGGCGATGTCACCGTTGCCGACGGCAGGGTGTCAGTGGGGTGCGGTGCGGTGCGCACGGAGTGGCGCCGGCGCTCGAGTTGGGCGCGATCGAGCATCACGAGTGGGCTCCCGTACGAACGTTGACCGGACGACGGGCTTGACGAAGCGTCAGCCCCGGGTCCCGGTGCCCCCGCTCGGTAACGGGGGCACCGCAGCCCCCAACGGCCACCACCAAAAGGCCGCACACCACCCACCCAAATTCGGAACTGGGGTCAAAATTCCGCATGGCCCCATGGAGCTCGGAACACGATCTTGTTGAGGTGTCCTGGTTCGGTGTGCCCAGTGGGACGGTTCGGCTGTTCGTGATGCCGTTATGCTGAGTCCGTGATCATCAGGGGGATGGGCGGGCGGTGGCTCGTCGCCGCGTTGACCGCCTCTGCGGTACTCATCTCAGGGTGCGCGGCCCAGGTCGACCCCGACGAGCTGCCCGGCGTGTACCTCAACGACAAAACTGGCGGCAAGGTCCTCCTCAACCCTGACAAGACGTTCACCGCCACGGACATCTCGGCAAACGAAGCCACGGGGAGTGGAGGTACCGACCCCCTCGACTTCAGTGGCGAATGGGAGTTCGTTGCCAACGAGGAGTCCAGCGACTTCGTCTACCTGGAAACCAAGAACGGTGGCCTCGGCAAGATCGGCGACCTCCAGCTCTACGTGAGAAGCCAGCCGGAGGTGGAGATCCAGCCCGATCCGGATGGGCCGCCGACTCTGGTGCTCGCCAAGGCCACCGACCCGTAGATCCCACGGGTCGAGTCCGGGCCCGCAATACGGTCATGGTTGGGTCCTCTTGAGTCGGCGCCGGCAGATGAGACTGCAGGCAGCCTTTTCGGGAGATGACCGGCAGGATCTTCCGCTTGCGAAGTGCGGCCCGGTTCGGGTTCGAGTCGTAGCCCTTGTCACCGAGTAGGGCGTCCGGGCGTCTCCTTGGCCGGCCTGGACGTCCTGCGACGGGCGGGATGCCGTCGACGAGCGCGAGGGTCTGGGTGATGTCGTTGACGGTCGCGGCGGTGCTGATGACTTTGAGCGGGGTGCCGCGGCCGTCACAGATCAAGTGGTGCTTGCTACCCGTCTTCCGCCGGTCGACCCGTGACGGACCGGTGTCGGCGCCCCTTTTGCCACCCCATAGGACGGGGAGCCGCCGGTAACAAACCGGGCACGGATGCGGCGCACGCCACCCCGACCATGATGGCGCGCATCGTCTAGTGAGCTTCCGTCCACGGCCTGCCGACCGGCCGGGGGCCCGGATCTGCGCCATGGCCGGCTCGTACGCACACCCGACCGTCCTCACGCCGGGAGCGCACGACCGCGTCGACGCGTGGAGGCGGTAGCCGCCAGACGCCATTGGCCCTGGCGTGGCGGCAAAACCGGTTAACCCGGCAACAGGCATCCGGCACTCTTCCGAAACGCTGCGCTCGACAAACCAATGTCTGTGTTCGCGAAGTGAGGGTTTAACGATCCGGGCAGGGAGAGTTTTTAGCGCAATGAGCAGAGCGGGATTAGTTCGTACCCGCGGGCCGCTATGGCGTGCTACTGTCGTCTCAGTTGCAGTTGTGGTTCCCGAAAACTTCAAGTGCTCCTGGCTGCATACTGCGGTGGGGGCACTTTTGTATTACCGGTCATTTCCGGGCGGGGTAATCATCGCGGCGACACGGTGTCCGCACAGTGCGGATATCCGTTGTACTGCCCCAAAGGAGATTGACATGACTACTGGCACCGTGAAGTGGTTCAACGCGGAAAAGGGTTTCGGCTTCATCGAGCAGGAGGGTGGCGGCGCTGACGTGTTCGCCCACTACTCGAACATCGCCGGCCAGGGCTTCCGCGAGCTGCTCGAAGGCCAGAAGGTGAACTTCGACATCGCGCAGGGCCAGAAGGGCCCGACGGCCGAGAACATCGTTCCCGCCTGACGCTGACGCGTACTTTGTAGCTGGGGCCCGCATCCTTCGGGGTGCGGGCCCCAGCTACAGGCATTTCCCGCAGTGATTCGACCTGCGGGCGATTCGGATAACATCCGCCCATATCTGCAGTCGACGCTCCGGGTGAGATTCCCTCTTCGCGTCACTCGTTTTCAGCGCCTGCGCCCGCATGGATTACCAGCCGGCCAGATCCGCTTTCGCTTTTACCGTCGGTCCATTTCTCGTGATTCTCCGCGCCGTTCATCGCCGGAAGAATTCCTTGATATGCACCGCATCAAGGAAGGTTCCGCATGAACCGCACACGTACAAACGACCGATTCGCCCGCACCCGTAATGGCGGTGGCGGTGCCAATTCCGGTGCCGGAAACCGGAGCAGGTCCGGTGGGCCGGCCCGGTCCGGTGGCTACGGCCGTCGGCCCGCCGCCGTGCAGGGTGAGTTCGCGCTCCCCAAGACGGTCACCCCGGCTCTGCCCGCCGTCGACGGCTTCGCCGAACTCGGCATGCCCGCGCCGCTGCTGGCCGAACTCGGCAGGCAGGGTGTGGCCGCCCCCTTCCCGATCCAGGGCGCGACGCTGCCGAACTCCCTCGCGGGCCGTGACGTCCTCGGCCGCGGGCGCACCGGCTCCGGCAAGACCCTCGCCTTCGGCCTCGCCCTGCTCTCCCGGACCGCCGGGCAGCGCGCCGAGCCCCGCCAGCCGCTGGGGCTGATCCTGGTCCCCACCCGCGAGCTCGCCCAACAGGTGACCGACGCACTCACTCCGTACGCCCGCGCTGTCAGGCTTCGCCTGACCACGGTCGTCGGCGGCATGTCGATCGGCAGGCAGGCCAGCGCGCTGCGCGGTGGGGCCGAGGTCGTCGTGGCGACCCCGGGCCGGCTCAAGGACCTCATCGACCGTGGCGACTGCCGCCTGAACCAGGTGGGCATCACGGTGTTGGACGAGGCCGACCAGATGGCCGACATGGGATTCATGCCGCAGGTCACCGCACTCCTGGACCAGGTGCGCCCCGAGGGACAGCGCATGCTGTTCTCCGCGACGCTGGACCGCAATGTGGATCTACTGGTGCGTCGCTATCTGACGGACTCGGTCGTCCACTCGGTGGACCCCTCGGCCGGTGCGGTCACGACGATGGAGCACCACGTGCTGCACGTCCACGGCGCCGACAAGCACACGGCCACCACCGAGATCGCCGCCCGCGACGGCCGCGTGATCATGTTCCTGGACACCAAGCACGCCGTCGACCGGCTGACGCAGGACCTGCTCAACAGCGGTGTACGGGCCGCCGCGCTGCACGGCGGGAAGTCCCAGCCCCAGCGCACCCGCACCCTGACGCAGTTCAAGACCGGGCACGTCACCGTGCTCGTGGCCACCAACGTCGCCGCCCGCGGCATCCACGTCGACAACCTCGACCTCGTCGTCAACGTCGACCCGCCGACCGACCACAAGGACTACCTGCACCGCGGCGGCCGCACCGCCCGTGCCGGTGAGTCCGGCAGCGTCGTCACCCTGGTCACCCCCAATCAGCGCCGCGGCATGATCCGCCTCATGTCGGACGCCGGGATCCGCCCCCAGATCACCCAGGTCCGCTCCGGCGAGCAGGAACTGCACCGCATCACCGGAGCCCAGGCCCCCTCGGGCATCCCGGTCGCCATCACCGCGCCGGTCACCGAACGCCCCAAGCGCGGCACCGCCTCCCGCGGCCGTCGCCGCCCCGCTTCCGCGGCACGACGCACCTCCGCGCCGCAGCGGGCTGCTGCCGACGCGGCCGCCTGAGCCCAGAGACCTTCGTGATCAGAACACTGGCCAACCTTTGCCGGAGGCACCTTTTGACGCTGGTACAGATGCAGTCCCGCCCGATGAGCGGCGACCCCGTGCGCGCGACCTTGGGCGACACCGTTGCCCACACCGTTGAGGAAGCCGGGCCGCGGGTCTGGGACGACATGACGGTCGAGGTCGCCCTGTCCGTGATGGTCGGCGCCCGTGTCGGGCACCTGCTCGTCTGCGACCAGGACGGCCGACGCACCGGTCTGGTCACCCGGGCCAAGCTCACGGCTGTCCGTGACGGCTCCGCGTACACGGATCGGATCCGCCTGCGCGACCTCGGCGACGGCGGCCTCGCCCTCGCTCTAGCCCGCTGAACCAGCTCCCCACGATTGCCCTTCTTCTTGTGAGGTCTCATGCGCTGTGTCATCGCCCGCTTCCCGTTCGACCTGACCAGGAGCGGGGTGCTGGAAACGATGAAGGGCATCAAGCCCGAGCCGGTCACCGGTGAGTCCGTGATCATCGGGCGCCGCCACTACCCCGCCAAACAGGTCGGCCAGGTCATCACCCGCCAGGACCGCCGGGACTTCAGCGCGGGCGAAGTCCTCCGCGCCATGGCCCGGCTCGGCTTCACCTGCCGGACTCTGCCCGCGGCCGCGCCCGCGCCCGGCATCAGTCCGCTCCAGCGGGCTTCCGTCATGCTGGGCGCCCCCGCGCCCGCCTGATCGGCGGGGCAGGCGCGAGCCTGTCATGTGCCTGGACTGGCACAGCGTCGGACACTCCCGGCGGACGACAGCCTCTACAGGCGATGTCCCTGGGACGCCGCACCCCGGCGGCGCGTCCAAGCAACATGCGGGGGCCGTAACCGCGAAGCTCCCGCAGAGAGTTGCAGGTTCCGGTCCTCTCAAGTCCCGGCCATCTGGTCGCCTGATCCTGCGGCGCGGTATTCGGCGTTGATGCGCTGGGCCTCTTCGAGTTGGTCTTCGAGGATGATGATGCGGCAGGCGGCTTCGATGGGGGTGCCCTGGTCGACGAGTTCGCGGGCGCGGGCGGCGATGCGCAGTTGGTAGCGGGAGTAGCGGCGGTGGCCGCCCTCTGAGCGCAGCGGGGTGATGAGGCGGGCTTCGCCGATGGCGCGGAGGAAGCCCTGGGTGGTGCCGAGTATCTCGGTGGCCCGGCCCATGGTGTAGGCGGGGTAGTCGTCGTCGTCGAGACGCCCGAACGAATCGTCTGCTGTCACTTGCACCTCTCTGTGTTCTCTGTGTGGAACGCGTCGAGGGGCCCGGGTGCCGTACGGCACCCGGGCCCCGAAGGAACTACTACACCATCTGCCGGCCCTGATACTGCACCGGCCTTCTGTGTCCGCCGACCCGACCTGGAAGATGTCGGGGATGCGGGGATCGCGGTTGCTTGACCGGAGACCACCTCACTATCGATGTCCTGCGGTACCCGGGCTCAAGACATCCACCCGGGCGATCCTGATGGCGCTCGGCTCCTCCGTTTCTTCCCTCTGGGATCAAACACTTACCAACTGCCGGTACTGCTCTCCTGCTTACTGCTGGTGATGCGTACTGCTCAGTGGCCTGCGGTAGCGCCACTCTTCGACAGCCAGCCCCGTCGCCCGTCCTGCGTCTGCTCCGGCTTAGAACCCCACTGTCGAACTTCCCGGTGCGCGCGTCCGCAGCCGACGCCTTCACCGAGGTGCTGCTCACTCAACTGCACTGCTGGGTACTGCACTTGCGGGTACTGCTACTGCGGTACTGCTCACGGCGGCCCCTGATCACTGCGGGCCACCCGGTCCGGTCGTCAGTCCCGTCGCCGTCCTGCAACAAACCTGGCTTCGAAACTCCACCACCGCACCGTCCTGCGAACTGCAACTACGGGTACTGCTTCCCCGGCAGTTCATCCCTGCCGGGCTTGCTCGATCTCGGCTACGAGAGAAACCATAACCACACCACCACCCAATGTCTACTCCGGCCGACATAGATTTCTGGATGTTCGCCAGTGAGGCAATCGACCTCGACCGATGGCGGCGAGTGGGAGCGAGGCGTTCATCGCCTGGTTTTCGGGCCGCCTTCCGGGGCACAAGGTGGTCAACCGCCTCGCCCGCACCACCGCGGTCACCCGCCCGGCCTCAGGCGGCAAGACCGTGAGCGCGCGTCTCGCCCGGTAGCACCAACGTTGCAGCAGCCCGAGCGTCGGCGAATACAATCTCGCCCATGTCGAAGCATGATGAGCTGCTCGTTGCCATGGCCGCCCTGGTGGAGACCGGGCAGAGCAATCAGATGTCCCTGACCGTCGTGACCGGTGGCGCTGTCATCACCGGTCGGCTGGCCCCCGAAAAAGTGTGGCGCCAGCGTGTCGCGGAGGTCCTGACGGACTCCACCGACCTGGGAGAGTTCTCCGTCATCTTCGATACCGCCGCGGAGAAGAACGGACCGCCCACGCATCTGCACTTCCACGTCGCCCGGATCCTGCAGGGCACGGTGGGGATCCCGGAAACCGGCGGCATGTACCGCGTCGCGATTGAAGACGTCAAAGCCTGGACCGTGGGCGACTTCAGCTATTCCGACCACTGAACAACCAGAGCACGTTGGTGTTGAACAGCTGTGTGGACGCCGTCAATCTCTACGTTGACCAACTGCGTTAGCGGCACGGCGAGTTCGACATGTCACACGCCGACTAACGCCCCTCGCGGAGGCGGAGGTTGTCCGCCTTGACGCCGGGCAGTTTCGCTTCCAGCGAGTACGTGGCGATCACCGCGGCCTGGAGCGCCGCGACGAGGATGGGCAGGCCGATGAACAGCAGGCGGAAGGTGTCGCAGCCCAGGTGGCGCTTGCGGCCGATGATGCGTTTGCCGGCGTCGGTGCCCTGGTCAGCCAGGTGCACGTTGGCGGAGGCCTTGATGGTCTGGGAGTCCAGCACGCAGGCCGACGGCTCCGTGTGGCGGCCCTCGGCCTCGCGGAGCAGGCGCCGCAGCAGACCGGTGAGCTGCTCGAGCACTTCGATCAACATCCGGCATTCGTCGGACAGTTCGCCGGGATACCCGTCGCGCGGGGTCATGTTTCCGCTGTACCGCGCGGCGAACGGCCCGACCAGGGGGTAAAGGCCAGGGACACGAGGCGAGGTGGGATGAGACGGGAGGTGCTGGAATGGAACAGCCCTCTCCCGCCACATCGCAGCCCCTCACCTCACCGGCCCCTCAGCCTCGATCTGGCCGGGCCATCAAACCGCAATCTATCGCCGTGAATCAGCGTCAAACACTCAGTTACGGGGCGGTGCCCCACAGGAGTTGGCCGCCGGAGTAGACGCCGATCTTCGGGGCGTCCGCGTAGGCACTGGCGGTGCCGTGGCTGTAGTCGTCGGCCTCGTTGAGGTTCGACCAGTCGGCCCGGTGCAGCCGCAGCTGGATGTCGCCGGTCGAGGCACCCGCGGCGAGCGTGCCGCCGGTGACGTTGACCTTCAGGTAGCGATTGGCCCCGGTCGCCGTGCCGTTCGTCGACACCGAGTGGGTCAGGTTCGAGCAGCCGATCTGCGCCCAATCGCACCACGTCGTGTACGAGGAGGCCGAGTCGTCGAACCAGTAGCGGATCTCGACGTCCTTCAGACTCTGCGCACTACTACCGGTGTTGACCACCTTCAGGTTCATCCCGATGGCGTTGTCCGTCAGGCCCGTATCGCTCGTCTTGTACTGCACCTTCAGATTGCCGGTGCCCGACCCACCCCCCGAAGTCGTCGTGCCGGCGACCTGTGCGGACTGGGCCGAGGCGTTCCCGGCGGCGTCCCGCGCCCGCACCTTGTACTGGTAGGTGGTGGAGGCGGTCAGAGCGCTGTCGGTGTACGTCGTGCCGCCGGTGGAGCCGACGAGGGTCCCGTTGCGGTACACGTCGTACGACGCGACGCCCACGTTGTCCGTCGAAGCGGTCCAGGACAGTGACACCGACGACGAGGTGGCGCCCGTCGTCTTCAGCCCCGCCGGGACGCTCGGCGCCTCGGTGTCGGGGCCCGGGTCGCCGCCGCCGTTCAGCGGCGGGTAGGCGTTGGTCAGCAGCATCTGGAACTGTGCGGAGAACCAGCGGCCGGCCAGCGGGGCGTCGGCCATGGCGCCGGTCGGATTGTTGCCGTTGCGTGCGTTGCCCTCGTAGGTCGGGTCGCACATCCGGTCGAAGCCCTTGCCCTCGTCGTTGTCGATGGGCTGGCTGTTGCCGTCCGACTCGCCCGGGGGCTTGGCCCACACGTACGCGTCGATGCCCGGCTCGGGCGCGGTCTGCGGGCGTTCGCCGACTCCGGCTCCCTGCTGGTTGCACCAGTTGCCGGTGTGGATGCGGCGGTCCACCCTGCCGCCGTCGACGTAGGCGTCGGCGGAGGTCTGCGGGCCGGGGCCGGTGGGCCGTGCGGTGCCGCCCCAGCCGTTGCGGGCGGTGTCGATGAGCATGCCGAGGCCGGAGTTGAAGCCGCCGCGGCTGACCAGGCGCTCACGCAGCGCCTGGGCGAAGCCCAGCTCGTCGACGTAGTAGTTCCAGTCGACCCACTTGGACTGGCGCACGGTGGTGCCGTTCACCGAGTCGGTGACCTTGAAGTTCGGCTCGTGCAGCGCACCGTAGTTGGCGGTGTTGACGATGAAGCCGGCGACGTCGTCGACCGTCGCGCCCTCGGAGGTGGCGGCCTTCTTGAACTCGTCGACTGCCGGGTCGAAGTTGGTGTCCCAGCCGAGCCAGCCGTGGTGGCCCGCGTCGATGTAGTTGTAGACGTTGGGGATGTCGCCGAGCTTGTTCAGCGCGTAGCCGACGCCCTTCTCGTACGACCCCACTTCCTTCACGTGCCGGCAGGCGTCCGTGGCGCCGGCCGCGCTGCCCGCGTTGGTGACCATGTTGGGCAGCGAGTCCGGCTCGATCAGCGCGGAGATCCGCAGTGCCGCGTACTTCGGGTCGGCGAGGATCGCCGCGATCGGGTCGATGTACTCCGACTTGTACCGGTCGAGCTCCTCCGCCTTCAGCTCGCCGTTGGAGGCGAGCGCCGAGCAGTCGCGGCCCGGCAGGTCGTAGATGACGACCTGGAAGAGCGTGGCGCCCTGCGTCAGCGCGTGGTCGAGGTGGGCGCGCAGGCCACGGCCGTTGGAGGTGCCGGTGATCGCGGCGATCCGGTCCATCCAGACGAAGCTGGGCTCGTCGGCGATGACGGAGCCGCCGGGCTCGGCCTTCGCCTTGGCGGACCAGTCCGGGTTGACGTACGGCTTGGCGCCCACGTACGGGTTGTCGACCCGGGCCGCCGCGGCCGCCGAGGCCGGTGCGGTAGGCAGCGCGACGCTGAGCGCGGCTCCCATGGCGAGCGCAGGCAGCAGCGCCGCGAGCCTCCTGAAGCGGCTCTTGCGTCTGAGGTGCGTGGTGGTGTTCATCGTTGTGTGGTGTTCCTCTCGGATAAGGGTGTGCGGAGGTACGGCCCGGTGGCGGGAGGCAGCGGGAAGGATTCCCGCCACCGGGTGTCTGGGGGTGGATCAGGGCGCGGTGCCCCACAGGAGTTGGCCGCCGGAGTAGACGCCGATCTTCGGTGCGTCCGCGTAGGCACTGGCGGTGCCGTGGCTGTAGTCGTCGGCCTCGTTGAGGTTCGACCAGTCGCTGCGGTGCAGCCGCAGTTGGATGTCGCCGGTCGAGGCGCCCGCGGCGAGTGTGCCGCCGGTGACGTTGACCTTCAGGTAGCGATTGGCCCCGGTCGCCGTGCCGTTCGTCGACACCGAGTGGGTCAGGTTCGAGCAGCCGATCTGCGCCCAATCGCACCACGTCGTGTACGAGGAGGCCGAGTCGTCGAACCAGTAGCGGATCTCGACGTCCTTCAGACTCTGCGCACTACTACCGGTGTTGACCACCTTCAGGTTCATCCCGATGGCGTTGTCCGTCAGGCCCGTATCGCTCGTCTTGTACTGCACCTTCAGATTGCCGGTGCCGGTCCCGCCGCCGGGCTCAGTGGTGACGCTCACCGGACCGGTGGGTGGCGAGGCGTTCCCGGCCGCGTCCAGGGCGCGCACGGTGTAGCTGTACGCGGTGGACGCCGTCAGCCCGGTGTCGGTGTACGTCGTGCCGCCGGTGGAGCCGACGCGGGTGCCGCCGCGGTAGACGTCGTACGACGTGACGCCGACGTCGTCCGTGGCGGGGTCCCAGGCCAGCGAGGCGGACGACGAACTCGCCCCGGTGGAACGCAAGTTGCGGGGCGCGGTCGGCGGCGTGGTGTCCCCGCCGCCCGAGCCCTTACTTGCGTCGAACGAGAAGGAGTTCACGCCAAGACCCTGGCCGCCCTGCCAGATCTCGAAGCCGGCCTCGGCGTCGATCAGGTAGTGCGCGGGGTTGATCTGGCCGCGCGCGGTGGCGTCGTCGACGAGACGCTTCACGTTGAGATCGGTCACCGCGGTGGCGCCGCCCTGCAACACGTACGAGATGACCTTCCACCCGGAGGCGCCGGGCCCGGTCCACACGTCCCAGGTCCTGCCGTCCGCCGTGACCGTGGCCGTGCGGGAGCCGATGGGCTGGACGCCGCCGCGGTGGTTGATCCAGATCATCACCTCGGTGCCGTCCGGCTGGTCGTCGGTGGTGGGCGTGGAGTTGAACCACAGGTCGTACGAGGCGTTCCAGGCGCCGGAGGCGACCTGCGTGGTGTCGAACGTCGAGCGGGCGCTGCCCAGTTCACTGACCCGGATCGGCAGGCCGCTCTTCGCGGTGCACACGCCCCAGTGGCAGCCCTTGTAGCTGGACGGGTAGGTGGCGGGCGGCCCCGCCGTGGTGAGCGAGAAGTTCGCCTCGGTCAGCTTCCAGGCGCCGGTCGCGGTGTCCACGCTCGCGCACTGGCGGGCCGAGGAGTTCCACTCGTTCTGCTGGTACGTGTACGTGCCGCCCTGCGTCTCGGTGGTGCCCCACTGGGTGCAGTCGGTGACCGACGCGGCCGCCGCCGGGACCGCGCCGGTGAACAGCGCGAGCCCGGCGAGCAGGATGCCCGCGGCGGTGGCGGCGAGGGCGCGACGCGGGTGTCGTCCCGTCACGGCGCCGTCCCCCAGACGAGCTCGCCGCCGACGTACGCGGTGATCTTGGAGGCGTCCGCGAAGGCCGCGTTCGTACCGCGGCTGTAGTCGTCGGCCTCGTTGAAGTTCGACCAGTCGCTCTTGTGCACGCGCAGTTGTATCTCGCCGGAGTCGCCGCCCGCGGCGACACTGCCCGCGCCGGCACTGAAGCCGACCTCCAGGTAGTGGTCCGCGCCGGTCTTCGGGCTGCTCAGGGCGACCACCCGGTGGGTGATGTTGGCGGCGCCGAGCACCGCCCAGTCGCACCAGGTGGAGTACGTGGACGGGCCACCGTCGCCGGTGAAGTAGTAGCGGACGGTCACCGTGGAGAGGCTGAGCGCGCCGCCGCCGGTGTTGCCGACCTTCAGGGACATGCGGATGGAGTTGTCGGTGGCGTTGGAGTCGGTGCTCTTGTACTGGACCTTGGCCCCGCCCGTACCGCCGCCCGTCTTGGTGGTGCCGGTGACCTCGGCGGACAGTGCGGAGGCGTTGCCCGCGGCGTCGCGGGCGGCGACCCGGTAGTGGTAGGCGGTGGCGGCGGAGAGCCCGGTGTCGGTGTAGGTGGTCGCGGTCGGGGTGCCGACCGGGGTGCCGTCGCGGTAGACGTCGTACGCCGCGACGCCCGTGTCGTCGGTGGACGCCGTCCAGCTCAGCGCCACGCTGGTGCCGGTCGTCGCCGTCACCGTCAGGCCGGTGGGGACGGTCGGCGCGGTGGTGTCGCCGCCGCCGGGGCCGCCCTCGTCGCCGAGGAGCTCGGCGTACGAGGCGAAGGAGAGCGCCAGCGCCGCCTGAGCCCAGAAGCGGTGGTACGTGAAGACCGGCGGAGCGCCACCGTCCAGGTACGTCTGCACCTTCGACCAGCCCGGCTCCTGTTTGAGCCACGGCCGCATCCCGATGAAGGTCGTGCCGGAGCCCAGCTTCACGCCTTGCGGGGAGGTGCCGGACCAGCCCGCCGGGAAGTACACCGGATCGTCGAAGCGGTCGTAGTCGCGGCGGGTCTCGGGGACGGCGATGCCCTTGGCGTCGGCGTGCTCGGCCATGGCGTCGAGCAGGGACTTGGCGAGTCCGGCGGAGTCGGCGTCCCCGGACTTCGCGGCGTAGTAGATCAGCGTCATGGCCAGCGCCGCACCCACGCCGACGTCGTCGCTGTAGTCGACGACGGACACGTGCAGGCCGGTGTTGGCGCCGGGGCTCGTGGCGTTCCAGGTGTCGGGGGCGCCGGTCCAGCCCAGCGTGGAGGGGAAGCGGTAGCTGCCGTCGGAGCCGACGGTGGTCTGCTTCGAGGCCCACGCCACCCACTTGTCGAGGACGGCCTTCGCGGTCGCGTTGTTGGTGACGTAGTAGTACTGGGCGACGCGCTCCATGCACCACACCTGGAAGCCGAACCAGTTGTTGCTCGGCGGGTCGTGGTAGACGGGCTGCCAGTCGTACGCCATGCCGTAGAAGGTCGGTGTGCCGGCCGGCGGGGTGCCGTACTGGCCGTCCCAGCTGTTGGAGCAGCCGCCGGCGAGCCCGCCTTCGGAGGACTGCAGCCAGCGCAGGAACTCCAGCTGCCGGGTGAGCGACTTCTGCCAATCGCCCTTCGCCGTCGGCGACTTGGGGGTGAGGGCGGGGATGGTGGACAGCGCCCAGGCGGCGAGGGGGTTCTGGTAGCCCTGGTGGGCGATGCCGTCGCCGATGCGCCAGGCCCAGCCGCCGCCGGTGCCTGCGGAGCCGCCCCACGCGTAGTACCAGGACAGCAGGTAGTGCTGGGCATCGCGGCCGGAGGCGGGCTGGCAGCCGGTCGGGCTGGTGCAGTCGCCGATTTTCTTGAAGTACTTGTCGAACATCGAGTAGCGCAGGTAGTCGCCCATCTTCGCGGCCTTGGCCACGGAGGCGGAGACCTGACTCGCCTTGCCCTGCGCCGTCGCCCACGTCAGCGCCCAGTACGCGGCCTGCACGGCGCGCGCGTCGGCGTCGGGGGCGTTGGTGTACTTCCACTGCTTCGCGTACGAGGCGTCCTTGACGAAGAGGTCGAGGTAGCCGTTGGCGCCGCCGTACTTGAAGAGGTCGGTGCTGGGCTGCGGGACGGTCTCCCAGACCGACTCCTGCGCGCCGCGCTGGTAGCTGTTGACGAAGGACGCCATCTTGCCGGGGCCGAACTCGTCACCCGTACCGGGCTTGTTGCCGAAGCCGTAGACGTTGTCGAGGTCCATCAGCCAGTGCATGCCGTAGATGTCCATCGTCCCGTACGCGGAGGCGAGTTCGGTGGCGATGGGGTCGGAGCCGACGGAGACGGAGGAGGTCAGCTCGGACGGGTAGCTGGTGACCTGCGGGTGCTCGGGCGCGTAGGTGGCGGGCTTGGAGGGGGTGTACGAGTCGTTGGTGGGCTGGTCGATGTGCGGCGGGATGATCGAGGCCTCGGCGACCTCCCAGGACTTGTTGAACGGGGCCCAGTCGCCGGTGACCCGGCCGTACGCCGCCTCCAGCCAGATCCAGAAGCTGAACGCCTCGGAGGTCGTCTGGTGGCCGTGGTCGGGGGCCTCGACGATCAGGGTCTCGGCGCAGTGGTACGGGATGCCGTCCGGGCTGAAGTAGCCGCTGTCCGGGCTCTTGATCTTGTTGTACTGGGTGAGGAAGGCCTCCGTGTAGGGGCCGTCGGCGGCGGCGGCCGTCTGTGCGGCGGACCCCTCCGGGGACTCGGCGGCCCGGGCGAACGCCTGCCCGGCGCCGAGGGCGACGAGCGCGCCGCCGGCCACGCCGACGAAGGAACGCCGGGAGAGTAACGAGGATCTTTCGAATCTTTCGGGCACCTCGGGATGTGCGGACACAGGTCCTCCAAGAGGGGGTCCGGGTGGGAGTGGTGGTGGTGCCGTGCCGGGGCTGCTCCCCATCCCGGCACGGCGGCACGCTGGAACGGTCCGGGCGGGCGGAGCCGACCGCCCGGACCGCGGTTCAGGGGGTGGTGCCGTAGACCGTCTGACCGTCGAGGTGGACGGTGATCTTCGGTGCGTCCGCGAAGGCGGTGTTCGTACCGCGGCTGTAGTCGTCGCCCTCGCTGAAGTTCGACCAGTCGCTCTTGTTGAACCGCAGTTGTGCCTCGCCGCTCGAGGCCCCGGGGGCGAGGCTGCCCGCCGTGGCGGCGAAGCCCACCTCCAGGTAGTGGTCGGCGCCGGCCTTCGGGCTGCTCATCGCGACGACCCGGTGCGTGAGCGTGCCACAGCCGGGCGCCGCCCAGTCGCACCAGGTGCTGTACGTCGTGGCACCGGACTCGCCACTGAAGTAGTAGCGGACGGTCACCTCGGAGAGAGCGACGGCCGAGTCACCGGTGTTGACCAACTGCAGCCCGGGCTTGATCGAGTTGTCGCCGGCGGACTGGTCGTTGTTCTTGTACTGGACCTTCAGGGCGCCGCCGCCCGCGCCCGCCGGCTGCGTCGTGGCGCTCACCGGGGCGGACTGCGCCGAGACGTTCCCTGCGGCGTCGCGGGCCCGCACCGTGTAGGCGTACGCGGTGGAGGCGGCGAGCCCGCTGTCGGTGAAGGACGTACCGGAGGCCGTCCCCACCTTCGTGCCGCCGCGGTAGACGTCGTACCCGGTGACGCCCGTGTCGTCGGTGGCGGCGTTCCACGCCAGGGAGGCGGAGGCCGAGGTGGTGCCGGTCACCCGCAGCCCCGACGGCACGCTCGGGGCCTGGGTGTCGACCGCGCCGGTGTCGCCGAGGGCCTTGCGGATCGCGTCCATGACGACGGGTTTGGGCTGGAGGTTCCCGTCCCACGGGAGGGCCGAGCCCTCGCCGTCGAAGACGCCGGGGATCCAGGAGTACTTGTCGGTGTAGTCCCAGACCGTGATCCCGACACACCGGGTGACGGCCAGGCAGGCCTCGGTGACCCGGCGGTAGTAGTCGGCCTGGGTGGCCTCCTTCGCCGTGTCCTTCGGCAGCTGCATCCGCACGTCGAGCTCGGTGACGGCCACGTCGAGGCCGAGGTCGGCGAAGCGCTGGATGTTCTGCTGCATCTGGTTCGGGAAGCCGTACTGGATCGCCAGGTGCGCCTGCATCCCGACGCCGTCGAGCGGCACGCCGGCCGCCTTCAGGTCGCGGGCGAGGGTGTAGAGGGCGTCGCTCTTCGCGCCGAGCCCCTCGACGTTGTAGTCGTTGATGTACAGCTTGGCGTCGGGGTCGGCGGCCCGGGCGGCGCGCAGGGCATGGGCGATGAAGTCCTTGCCCATGGCGTTGTAGAACGGCGAGTTGCGGTAGCTGCCGTCCTCGTTGAAGGGCTCGTTGACGACGTCCCAGGCGAACACCTTGCCGCGGTAGTGGCCGGCGACGTTGGCGATGTGGTTCTCCATGGCGGGGCGCACCTGCGCGGCGGGCAACTGCCCTACCCAGCCGGGTAGTTGGCTGTGCCACACCAGGGTGTGACCGCGCACGCTCTGGCCGTGCGCCCGGGCGAAGTCCACGACCTGGTCGCCGCCCGTGAAGCTGAACTGCCCCTGGGCGCGCTCGGTGCTGTCCCACTTCATGGAGTTGCCGGGGGTGATCGGCCCGAACTGGGAACCCAGGGTCTGGGTGTACGGGGCGTCGGACAGCTCCCCGTTGTCGGTCGCCGAGCCGAAGTACCTGCCCTTGGCGTCGGCGAGCTGATGCAGCGTCGGCGGCTCGGCCGCGGACGCCGTCGAAGGCGTGAGCCCGATCGTGGCCGCCGCGAGGGCGAGGGTGGCGAACAGGGCGGCGATGCTCCGAGAGGCCCGTCTTCGGGCGGGGGGTATGGGCGCCAGCGTCATGCTGGTTCCTCTCTCCGAAATGCGGGAGGGGGGACGCTCGGGGCGTCACCGAAGCCCTGTGACCGGGGTCCCGCCGGTCACGGCGCGCCGTTCCCTCCCCCGCGACTCTAGTGGGGAGATGGTGCAAGCCTTGAAGTCGTGGGAGCGCTCCCAAAGTGCTGTAGTGGGGTGCACCTGTCAAGAGGTGTGTCGAAACTTGCGGGTGGACTGGCGAAAATCGACGGACCGGTCGTTTCGGCCGTCGGCATTCCGCCAACATGTGAAGCCCCGGGCCAGGCCGCACGGCCGTGCGCGCCCCGGTTCTTGGCGGTGACCGTCGCGGTGAAGCCGGTGCTCCACACGCTGTCGGTCTTGTACGTCACCGCGCAGGCACCGGTGGGTGTTCACCGGTGGAGGTCCGCTCGGCGGCGTAGGCGGCGAGCCAGGCCAGCGGGGCGTTCCAGTTGACCGCCACCTCGTTGGTGGAGTACGAGCCGATGTCGTCGATGTAGCAGGCGGCGGGCGCGCAGCCGGCCAGCTTCTCCTCCGCCACCGGGTCCTGGAGGCCGCTGTTGGGCCCGCCCGCCAGTGACCCCGCCGGAGGATGGGGCAGCGAGGCGTCCAACTGGTGGGCCCAGAAGCGGTGATGCTGGTTCTGCGAGGACGTCTCGCCGTAGCCGGATACGTAGGACTGGCCGAGGGCGTTGCGGCCGAGGAGGTAGTCCATCGTCTCCAGCGCGCCGGTGCGGTAGCGCTCCTTTCCGGTCAACTCTCCGGCGACGGCGAGGACGATCGCGTCGTTCGCGACCTCGCCGTTGGAGCCCCAGAAGTAGCCGTCCGCCGGTACGGGCACCGCGTAGCCCTGGGCGGCCATCCGCGACAGGTAACCGTCGGCGGCTGCCGTGACCGAGGTCCGGATCCGGTCCCGGTCGGCTGCGGGCAGGCCATTGGGAACGGTGGCCAGGGTGAGCCGACCGAGTGCGGCCGTGTCCGCCCAGCCGAATCCGTAGGCGGAGAAGGCAGTTGAGGAAGTGTGCCAGGACGAGTCGGTGGCCGCGTCCCGGTAGCCGCTCTCGCCGGTCGTGGCGTACAGCTCGGCCGCCGCCCAGTAGAACTCGTCGCTGACCGTGGTGTCGCCGTAGGCGCCGCCGCCGGTGCTGTCCGAATCCGGCGCGTACAGCGCCGGGTTGGCGCGGGCCGCCGTCCAGGCCTTCCGCGCTGCTGACAGACAACGGTCGGCGAACGCAGGGTCGTAGGCCCGGTAGACCCGGGCGCACTGCGCCGCGGCCGCCGCGAGGTTGAGGGTCGCCGCCGTCGAGGGACGGTGCAGCTCACGGGGCTGGGGGTCCTGGTCGGGGCGCAGCGGCATGCCGGTCCAGGCCGCGTCGTGGATCTTGTGGAACGCCATGCCCGCATACGGCTTGCCCTCGGGTACCTGCATCCGCATCAGGAAGTCCAGTTCCCAGCGCGCCTCGTCCAGTACGTCGGGTACGCCGTTGCCGCGCTCGGGGACCTTCAGGGAGGAGTCGCCGAGCGCGGCGTCCTTGCCCGCGCGCTTGGCCCGCTCGAAGGAGTTGACCATCAGCCAGGTCGAAATGCCGCCGTTCACCACGTACTTGCCGTGGTCGCCCGCGTCGTACCAGCCGCCCCTGACGTCCTGGGTGTAGTCGCACACGCCTGCCTGGCACGGGACGGAGGTGTCGCCCTTGTTGGGCGCGACACCGAGGTGTCCGGCCGGGCGCGCATAGGCGGAACCCACCAGGGAGGCGTCGATGGGTATGCCGCTGCGTTGGTGGTGGAAGAACGCCATCGCGTCGGAGCGCAGGCCGTCGTACAGGTTCGCGCGCAGGTCGAAGGGCGCGCTGCTGCTGCCGTCCACCGTCAGGACGTAACCCGATCCCGACCCCTGGAACGAGGAGAAGTCGGCCACTTGGACGGACTGCCCGGAGGGGGTGTCCGCCCCGCGCGGGACGGTCGCACCGGAGGCGACCGCCGTCCCTGACGCATCGCGCAACTGCCAGGTGAGCGGCTGCGTCGCCGTGGTGACCACGGTGGCGCGCTTGGGGCCGTCCGGCAGATAGCCGACCTGGTTGACGCGTACGGCCGTGGTCGCCGCCGCACCGGAGACGACGGTTGCCGCGGCGGGCGTGGTGAGGAGGCCGCCGACGAGGAGGGAACTCGTCAGCAGCGTGGCGGCGAGGCGTCTGGGGCGGGGTAACGAAGCAACGGTGGGCATGAGCGGCTCCTCTGTCGATGCTGATCAGGAGAGGGAGTTGGGCAGGGGGGAAGCGGGAACGCCGGGTGGCCAGGGGTCCGCGCCGATGGCGGGCATGCTCAGGCGATGGTTGTCGTGGCCGGGCGCGACGCCGGATCTGGGAGCGCTCCCAATGGGCGATGTCCCGCGTAGTGATCGATGGATCGGAGGACGGGAGGTGGACAGTAACGACGCGCACAACAGTCGTCAACTGATGCACAGGGCACGGGAGTTGTCGGCGTGACTCGGGAAAATCCGCGTTCGAAACAGTTTCAGACGCCCCTACCGGACAACGCATCGCCATGCCGTCTCAATCCGACCACTCCCCCGCACTACCCTTGACCTGCACGCCAAACAAGCCTGTATTCAGGGAAGTTGATGCACAGCGGAGAGACATCGTGGATCAAAAGTTTCGCCCTTCACGTCGAAACAGTTGACACTCCACGAGCCCGGCACCAACCTGTCGACGTCGGCACGCCCCGTCCCTGTCCCCCTCTCAGGCCGCAGGAGCACCCGCATGAGAACCCGACCAGGAACCACGCGACCCCACCGGTCGTCCCCCTCCCTCATGGCGAAACTGGCCGTCGTCGCGGCACTTGGCGCATGCACCCTCACCGTCGACACCGGCGCCTCGGCGCAGGCCGCCACCTGCACCGGATACGTCGGTCTGACCTTCGACGACGGCCCGTCGAGCAGCACGCCGGCGCTGCTCGACACGCTCCGGCAGAACGGGCTGCGCGCCACGATGTTCAACGAGGGGCAGTACGCCGCCGCCAATCCGTCCCTGGTACGCACACAGGTCGCCGCCGGCATGTGGGTCGGCAACCACAGCTACACCCACCCCCACCTGACCCAGCTGGGCCAGGCGCAGATCGACTCCGAGCTCTCCCGGACCCAGCAGGCCATCGCCGACGCGGGCGGTGGCACACCGCGGCTGTTCCGCCCTCCGTACGGCGAGACCAACGCGACGGTGCGGACCGTCGAGGCCAAGTACGGCCTGACCGAGATCATTTGGGATGTCGACTCGCAGGACTGGAACGGCGCCGGCACCGACGCGATCGTGCAGGCCGCCGCACGGCTCACCAACGGCCAGATCATCCTCATGCACGACTGGCCCGCCAACACGCGCGCCGCGATCCCGCGCATCGCGCAGACCTTGGCGGCCAAGGGCCTGTGCGCCGGCATGATCTCCCCGCAGACCGGACACGCGGTGGCGCCGACCGGCTGACACCACCCGGACGCGGCCAGGCCTGCGGCCGCGCGAGCGACGAGCAGCACCCCGACAGCGGGGAGGCGCCGCTGCGGGTGGCCGCGGCGCCGCTCCCCGGTCGATGCCCGCCCCGGCCTCCGGTGGGCTGTCCGGCCTCGTCGGTCAGGCGGGCGGAAGGTGCAGCGCCTTGCGGGCGAGCCTGAAGTACTGGTCGCCGCGGACCACCTGGTAGCGGGAGTCGAGCGAGCCGGCGATCGTGACCACGTCCGCCGGGGTCAGGTTCCAGGCGAGGGTGCCGATCGACAGGAACAGGGGCTTGGTCCCGTCCCAGTCGGCGGATGCCTTCGCGATCGCGTCCCGGGCGTCCGCCACGGAGTCGGTCAAGTAGCTGACGGACAGCGGCACGCTGCCCTCCAGGGCGCTGGTCCCGGTTCGGGTGGTCCACTCCTCCAGCAGGCCGAGCGGACGCACGTCGTGGAGGTACTGGCGGGCCTTCGCACCGGTGAGCGGGACGTCCGAGCCGGACTTGCGGTTGAGGATCACCGCGCTGTCCAGCCCGGTCCGGCGCATGTAGCGGGCGCTGGTCTTGGTGAAGACCCGGAAGGTGTCGTCCGGCCAGGGTGTCGGATACGCGTAGCCCGCGCCGGAAGGCCCGGCCATCAGGTAGTCATGCCGGGTGGCGGTGCGCTGGTAGTAGGACAGGAAGGTGGGCGCGGCGTCGGCGAGCACCGGGGTGGTGGACCAGTTGATCGGCACCGCGCCGCGCGCCGGATCGTCCCACAGCACCCGCATGCGGTGCTGGTTGTACTGGAGGTTGTCGCCCTCCGTCATGGTGAAGGTGACGTAGATGTGGTTGCCCAGTCGCGGCGTCGGCAGCGTCACCTGAGTTCTCGCCAGTGGCGCCCGCACTCCGCCGAAGACCGTCAGGTTCTGTGACCAGTCGCTGGCCAGCACCACCAGGCCGTGCTCCGAGGTCAGTTCGGTGCCGTCGCTCTCGCCGCCCACACCGGAGGGGAACCACCCCATGTAGGGGGAGCCGGCCCGCATCTGGGACATCACCCGGGCGCCCAGCTCACGGGAGTCGGGCTGGTCGGCGTGGATCCACAGCACCAACGCCCGGGTGGCGACCGCGTAGTCGCGCAGATAGGCCCCGACGCTGGGGTCGAGCCCGACCAGCAGGCGGTGGCTGGCGTGCGGCCAGAGGTTGTCCACCGCCCAGCGGTAGGCGGACAGTTCGTCGGTGAACCGGTCGCGCAGGTCGTCCAGGACCTTCAGGTTGTACGGCGCGGCGGTCAGCTTGGGCAACTGGTCGGGGGAGGCGGCCACGGCGTTGCGCAGGCCGGCCAGCGTGGTGGCGAGGTTGACGGTCGCGGGCTGGGCCGGGTCGGTGACGATGACGCCGCTGATCTCCGAGTGGTACTTCGACAGCAGCGACCACGGATCGCCGGCCGTGCGGAAGGACAGGCCAGCGGTCTTCAGCCAGGTGGTCGCCCCCTCGTCGGACTCGCGCAGCAGAGCGATCCGCGGCCGACTGCGATTCACGTTGCCCTGCAGCGTGGCGAAGAGCAGTTGTTCATCGGCGTCCGCCGTCGTCAGGTCCGCGACGTCCAGTGCGCGGGGTTCGGCGAAGCCGGGCAGTATCCGCTCGCGCGGCCACCACAGGCCGCCCGTCGGCTGAGCTGCGGCCAACGCGGTGCCGGGCATCGCCCCGGCGAGGGCGGCACCCGCACCGGAGGCGGCGAGCAGGCCGAGCATCTTGCGCCGACCGGGGTGGGGCAGTGACACGGTGGGACCTCCGCACTGGATCTCCGACGAGCAGGCGGGACAACGTTGTCAGCACAGCGCGGCATGGTCAATGCTCCGTCAGGGATTGACTGGGCGCGAGGAATTGCGCTCCCGGTGGCCACCACGGCGCAGGCCGCCTCCGCTGATCGGGGCACCGCCGTCGGGACTCGCTCCTCGGCGTCGGCCAGGCAGGTGTCCGGGGACGCGGTCGCCTCAGCACAGCGGTCGAACCAGGGCGGACCCGGCTGGGCCGGTCGCTGCGAGGCCGCCGCAGCGCAGTCAAGTGCCCTTCCGAAGGGGCGGCTTCGCGATGAGTTGGGCCCGCCTTCAGCTGACGGCGAAGGGGCGCGGCACCGAGCTGCAGACGGGCCCGCACCAGGGAGGAGACGGTGCGGTGGCTACTTGACCGGGAGCTGGTCGACGAGCCACGCGCACAGATCGCGGGTGATCTCGGTGTGGCCGGTGTTGTCGGGCGACGTCTTGCAGACGTCGAAGGGGAAGCGGCCCGCGTCGAGCTGGCCGATGTTCAGATCGAGGTCCTGCTGCTGGCCGATGTCGGCGCCGTCGACGGCGAGGGCGCTGATACTGGGCACGAAGGTGATGGTCGGATACGGCGCTTCGGCGGCCTGCCCGGCGAGGGCATTCAGTGTCTCGGCGGCGATACCGAACGAGTCGAGGGTGCCGCCCGCGGCGCTGTCGAGCTCGGGGTAGCCGGAAGTGCGCTTGTAGACCGGGGCGCCGAGCGTGCAGAGCTTGGCGACGGTTTCCGCATTTCCGCTGGGCTGCAGATACAGCTCGGTGCCGATGTACAGCCCGCCGGTGACTTTGAACGCGGCGCTGCCGGCCGGGTTGCCGTTGCCCCGGCCGTCGCCGCGGCCGTTCGCCAGGCCGATCTTCATCGGGCGCATCGGCCAGTCGCCCATCCGCTTCAACTGCGCCACGAACTCCGTGCGGTCCGGGTGCTCGACGGGTTCCGCGGCCAGGTTCGTCTTGTGCCGCCACAGCATCTGCCGGGCGGCGGGGCTGTCGACCATGTCGACCAGCCCGGAGTACAGGCGCTGGATGTAGTACGCGAAGGACTGCAGGCTGACCGGGATCCAGGCGCCCGAGTGCGGGGTGTCGAAGGAGAAGTAGACCGAGACCCGGTGGTCCATCCTCATCAATTCGAGGCGCAGCAGCGCGTAGCGAAGGATCAACCCGCCCATGCTGAAGCCCCCGACGACCAGCGGCGTGTCGGTGAGGTTCTCGGCGTTCGCCCGCATGATCGCGGTGGTCGCCGTCCTGGCGTTGTCGTAGATCGAGGCGGTGCAGTCCTGGTAGCCGAGGATGACGACGTCGTAGCCCCGCTGGTTCAGCTCGTTGATCAGCGGGTAGCCGTTCGGGTCGTTGAACCCCAGGTAGAGCGCGTTGCGGTCGGACTCACCCGGGTGGAAGCCGTCCGAGAGGATGATCGGCTGCTGGATGGCGTCGTGTCCCTGGGCGAAGTACACCCAGCCCCAGCCTCCGTCGAGCTGCCACGTCGCCTCGGGTACGCGGATTCCGCCGCGTGGTTCCGTGGGGGCTTGCGTCGCACCGAGGGGGTGGACTGCGAATCCGGACATGTGGAACCCCTTCCGTTCACCGTGGATGGTGCTTCCACGGGTGAAAGTAGTCCCGCCGTGACGGAAGGCAATGGGCGACGAGAGGGCGTCGTCAATTTGGCCGGAAAGCAAGATATTTGATGATTCATCGCTCAATGGTCAGCCGCCGGATTGGGAGGGGGCAGCCGCCGGACACACACGAGGGCACCTGCTGGCACGCGCGCTGGGCGGCGACGGCCGCGCCGAGGCGGGCGTGTCAGGCTCAGGCCAGGCCCGCGGCGATGGCGCGGCGGACGGCGTCGGCGCGGTCGCGGATGTCGGCCTTGGCGAACAGGTTGTTGATGTGGGTCTTGACCGTGGCCTCGCTGATGAACAGCTTCTCGGCGATGGCGCGATTGGGCAGGCCCTGGCCGATGAGCGTCAGGACCTCGCGCTCGCGCGGGGTGAGGTCCGCGGGCAGCGACTGGGTGGCGGCCGGTGCGGTGGTGCGTACCGTGGCCAGGAGCCGGTCCTGGACCTCGCGGTCGAGGACGGACTGGCCGGCGGCGGCCGCGCGGATCGCCCGGAGGATGTCCTGTCGCCCGGCGTTCTTGGTCAGGTACCCGCGGGCTCCGGCGCTCAGGGCGGCCAGGATGGAGTCGTCGTCGGCGAAGGTGGTCAGCACGACCACCGCCACACCGGGGTGTTCCTCGCTCAGCCTGCGGGTGGCCTCGATGCCGTCCATCCGAGGCATCCGCAGATCCATCAGCACCACGTCGACCGGCCCGGCCGCCACCGCGGCCAGCACCTCGGTGCCGTTGGCCGCGGCCAAGATCACGTCGATGTCCTCGGACAGGGCGAGGACCGCGGCCAGAGGCTCACGGACGGCGGCCTGGTCGTCGGCGACGATCACTCTCAACCGGCTCTGCTGATCGGCCTGTTCACTCATCGGGGATCACTCTCATCCGGGATCACTGCCTCCACCTGCCAGCCGCCTGCGTCCGGTCCTTCCGGCACCGGTCCCGCTGTAAGGGTGCCATCCAGCAGGGCGACCCGTTCGCGCATCCCGATCAGTCCCATCCCGCTGCCGAGTCCCGCGGTCACTTCACGGGTGGCCGCCCCGTTGCGGACCGTCAGCGTCGTCGACGCCTGCGCAAACGTCAGCCGCACCGCGACGGTTCCGCCGGGGGCGTGCCGCCCGGCGTTGGTCAGGGCCTCCTGCGCGATCCGCAGCAGATTCTGGGTGCCGCGCGCCGAGAGCGGCCGGACAGTGCCGATGACCGTGAGCGCGTCCCGGTGGCCGGACGACTCCAGCATCGCGGCCAGGGTCTCGACCAGCGGCAGTGCGTCCTCGCGCAGCGCGTGCACCGTCCACTGCGCCTGCTTGAGGCTCTCCTTGACCATGCTGTGCGCCTTGTGGTTCGCCTCGCGGACCTTGTCCAGGTCGCCGGTGTCCAACAGCGCGTCGGCGAGCTCCAGTTGCATGTTGATCCCCGCCAGCGAGTGCGCCAGCACGTCGTGCACGTCTCGGGCGATCCGGCTGCGCTCGGTCAGCACGGCGGTCCGGGCCTCGGCTTGTGCGGCACGCTCGGAGGACTCGGCCGCGACGATCACCGCCTCCAGCGCGCGCTGCTTGCTCCGGCTGAGGATGCCCGCCACCACCGGAAGGCCCGTGGTGAGTCCCAGGCCCCACGCCAACTGGTGGTGCCCCGGGCCGATGTGGAAGTAGAGCACCGCGGCGCACAGGAGACTGCTGGACGCGGCCAGCGGGAGGGACCACTTGAGCGGGAAGCGGTAGCCGATGTGGCCGACGAGGAAGTAGGCGAACAGATAGCTGGAGCCGGTGCGACTGACCCCGATCAACGCGGCGGACGCGACGACACCCAGCGACATCCCTACGAGGACGACGCGCGGGGAGAACCTGGCTTCGGGCAGATGACGGACCAGCAGCGCCACCGAGCACAGCACGAGGAGCGCGGCGACCGCGAGGCCCCGGCCGCTGAGGCCGAGGGGACGGACCGTCAGGAAGCCGCTGGCGATGACCACGAGCGTGACGGCCCAGTGCATCCTGGGATCTCTGCGGGGAACCGCCGGGTGCTCGGACTCCGGGACGGGCGCGGAGTCCGGACGGCTCTCAGGTACTGGCACGGCGCGACGATAACCCACGATCAGGCGCTGCGATCGGCGCTCAGGGCAGGACGCGTCTCCGGCGTCGGCCGCCCGGCCACCATGCGGCCACGTACGAAGATGGTGGCCAGCCGGGTGACGACCTCGGTGAGGGCCATGAGGACGAACGCGGCGACCCACGCCTGGTCGCTGGTGATCTGGTGGGTGATGCTGAAGCGGGCGACGTCGTCGCCGCCGCCGTGCTCGGTCCACAGCTGGAATCCCATGCGCGCGCCCATCCCGATCACCCAGAGCGCCGCCGAGACCGCGCCGGCCTTGATCAGGACGTGCTCCCCGGAGACCCGGACCCTGGTGTAGACGCCGCCGGCGATGCCGAGTGCGGCGCCCGTGGCCACCAGGGTGCCGATCAGCACCAGGTCGTTGCCTCCGGTCGGTACGGATTCGAGGTACTGGTGGGCCACGAAGGCCACGATCCCCAGCGGGATGAGGAAGGTCCGCCAGTCCAGTCGGCCCTCCCGCAGCTGCCGGAAGACGACAAGGAGAAGAGCGATGTCGGTGATCCACTCGGTCGTAGTCATGCCCATAAGACTGCTGCGGCGGGGCCTCGACCACCTGGACCCATGGGTGGACCTCCGGGTGGACATCGGTCGGCCGGAGGTGGAACCCCCACGGTGTCCGTCAGCCGGACGGCGCGGTTACTGCACCGCGCCGTCCGGAATGCACACGTACCCCTGGCCCCATGCGTTCCGTTCCACGTGGCTGGGTTCCGTGGAGCCGAGGCAGAAGAGCCATGCCTCGCGGTAGGACGGGTTCGTCAGGATCAGCTCCTGCTCGTCCTCATCGGCGCGGACAAGGCTGTCGTACGCCTCGTCGGACAGGACGACCGTGCCGGTGCCCGGCTCGGGGTCGGCGGCCAGAGCCGGGGTGGAGCAGGCGACGGAGGCGGCCAGGGCCAGGAGGAGGGCGCCGGTGGCGGAGCGGATGTGCATCTGGGAGTTCTCCCTGTTTCGACGATGAGGGACATCGCCTGCTCAACCCCGGAGTCCCGGCTTGGTCACGCTCCGGACCACCGGGATGGCCTGAAGGAGCCACCCCACGAAGTCGCCTGCCAAGCCTGCCGCTTCACTTACGTGACTGCGGTCATGCCGGCGGAGAAGACGACCGGCACGACCGCCCCACCTGAAGCGACAGCGGCGAGCGGGGACTGTCCGAGAGCGGCAAGGCCGATCCCGGAGGTGAGCCCGACGATGACGGAGATCAGAGCGACGACCACTACGTGACGTCTTCGCGCGGGCCCGTGCCGAGGGCTTCCGGCTGACCATGCGCTGCGACATCGACCAGAAGAACTCCACCGAGCACATCCGGCAGGTCATCGAAGAGATCGGCGTCGACCGCATCGACCACGGTGTCAACGCGCTTGAGGACGCGGCGCTGATCGCCGCGATCCGGGAGCGCGGGCCCGGCCTGACGGTGTGCCCGATCTCGAACGCGTATGCCACGGACGGCATGAAGGCCAAGGAGATCCGCGCCCTGCTCGACCAGGACGTGAAGGTGACGGTCAACTCCGACGACCCGGCCTACTTCCCCGGTTACGTCGCCGAGAACCTGGCGGCGTCCCCCCGTGGGACGTCGCCAGGTTTCAGATCCGGGTCAGCAGGCTCCCTCGTCCTGCCACGGGTTCCCGTCGGTGGCGGCGGGCTTCTCGTTCTGCGTCCACCACTTGGCCTTCCAGTTGTGGCTGTTGTAGCTCACCTCGTTGCCCGCGGTGTATACGGACGACGTGCTCCACGCCGTCTTGCAGCCGGTGGCCGGCGGGGTCGTGGTGCCGCCGGACGTGGGCGGGGTCGTGGTGGGCGGTGTGGCCCCCGCGAACTTCACCGAGTACTTCGCGAAGTCCCAGGAGTTCTGCGCGACGCTGGAGCACGTGCCCGAGGTGCGCCCGCCGTTGTCGGCCGGTGTGCACTGGCGGTCGCGGTTGAGGGACCAGAAGGTGAAGCGGTCCATGCCGTGACTGGTCGCGTAGTCGAGGACCGTCTGGAAGTCGGCCTGGGTGAAGATCTCCCCTGTGTCGCTGCGGCCGTTCATGCCGGAGAAGCCCTCGTGGGCGTAGGCGGTGGCCTGGTCCCAGCCGAACGTGGACTGCAGGATCGAGTTGAAGTTGGTCAGCGCGGAGGTCTGCGAGGCCGCGCCGTTGAACCCGCCGTCGAACGGCATGATGGAGAAGTTGTTCGGCGTGAAGCCCTGCGACTTCGCCTCCAGCAGCATCTGCTTGCCGAACCAGCCGGTGCCGTCGGCCGTGCCGGCGGTGGTCACGGAGACGTAGAGGCCGGGGTTGTTCTGCTGGAGGATCTTCGCGGCGCCGATCTCGTTCTTGACGGCCGCCGTGTTCTCGTACTCCGGCTCCTCCAGGTCGAAGTCGATGGCCTTCAGCCCGTACTTGGTGATGACCTGCTGGTACGCGGCCGCGGTGGACGCCGGGTCGGAGCAGGCCTGGCCGAGCTTGGTGCCGCCGTACCCGCCGATCGAGACCGACACGTCGCCGCCCTTGGCGCGGATCGCGTCGATCTTCGCCTTGACGGCCGTGTCGGAGGACACCGGCGCGGTGCCGTCCCACGTCGGCGAGCAGCCACCGCCGCTGGGCGCCAGGATGAACGCCAGTTGGAAGGCTTTGAGCCCACTGGCGTCCATGATGGCGCCCGCGTCCGGCGGGTCGTTGTCGAGCGGCATCAGATAGGGAGCGGCGGCGTACCAGCGGTTACTGAGGGCGGCGGACGCACCCTCGGCGTTGGTCGCCACCAGCGCGCTCGCGGCCAACGCGACGGTGGTGACGGCGGTGGCAGCGCCCAGACATGCGCGAAGTCGTCTCACTCTGTTCCTCCTGCACGGGGGGATCGAGGCGCTCGATGGGGAGTCGAGTGCGGACAGCTTCGTGAGGATCAGGGCAGCCCGTCAACGAATTGGACTGGACCAGAGAATGCTTTGGACTAGACCATGCGATCTCTTTGCCCGTCGAGGCTTCGCGACCCCTCGGCGCCTACCGCTGCGCCCCGACCACCTCCGGCGCGAAGCTCTCGAACGTCAGCGGCCCGGTGTAGCCGATACCGGCGAGGGCACCGAAGAACGCGGGGAAGTCGATCGTCCCGGCGCCGGGAAGGCCCCGATGGCTCTCTCCGATGTGGACGTAGCCGAGCCGCTCGCCCGCTTCGCGCACGGGCGCGGCGAAGCCGACCTCCTCGATCGGCCGCCCGTACTTGCCGAGCCATGAGTGCAGCGGCCCCATCAGCCTCGTACTGCCCACCTCGACCGCCAGGTTCAGTGCTTCGCAGTGAGGATCCGGCGGTGGTGCGCCGCGGTCTCGACCGGCTCGTCCGGGCGGGGTCGATGCCGGCGGAGTGGCGGATCTTCCACACCGTGGACGGAGCGATCGGGTAGCCGAGACGGGCGAGTTCGCCCTGTATCCGGCGGTGGCCCCAGCCGCTGTTCCCCCGGGGCGAAGTTGCCGGGGTGAACGTCCACTTCCGGGCGGTGAGTTGGCGGTGCCAGGCCAGCAGTGTGGTGGGGGTGACCGCGAAGGCCTGGCCCCAGCGCTCGCGCGAGACCAACCGCGAGAGCGCGGTGACGGTGGACAGCGGCATCGAAGGATCGCCGCAGATGCCGTGCGGGCCGGTCTTCCAGTCTGGGAACTACCAGGTCAGGTCACGGTTTGGCGCCGACTCCCATCGCCTCGGTAACCACACGGGCGAAAGCAGGCGACCCGCCAAGGGCAGCTGACATCCGTCGGTTCCGACTGCTGACTGCTCAGTGAGCGGCCCTTGCGTGCTCGCTTGCAGCGCGCTCAGCAGCAGCGAGGACGGCTTCAACAGCAGCGGTATAGATCTGCTTCTGGCTCACACTGGTGAGGTCATTGATGTGCCGTGCGGTCACCGGGAACTGGCGCTCGGGCAGGTGCGAATAGACGCGGGCCCAGGCGGAGTCGTCCTTTTCGCGGTCCTCGGGGGCAAGCGTGCTGAGCGAGGCGGAGTGGGCGCAGAGGCCGAGGGCCGTGTCAATGAACGTGCGGTAGAAGAGGACCGCCTGGGCTGCAGGGAGGCCGGCGCGTTCAAATGTGGAGAGCAGGAGCTCCACCATGCGGTACTCGGCAGGTCCGCCGGTTGTGCGGGCGAAGCTGAGCAGAGTGATGGCCGGGAACCGGTTCTGGTAGGCCCAGGTGATGTCGGCGATGCGCCGCAGAGTGTCCTGCCAGGTTTCTGAGGTGGGGACGTCACCGATCTCATCGAGCTCGATCTCGATCGTCCGCTCGCACAGCGCGAGAACAAGGGCGTCCTTGTCGCGGAAGAGCCGGTAGAGGATGGACACATCCACTTCGAGCTCGTGCGCCAGCCGGCGCATGGTCAAGCCGGCGACTCCTTCCCGTTCTGCGAGCCGGAACGCGGCGTTCACGGCGGCTTCCCGGCGCACGCTCCTGCGCTGACGCGAGCCGGTATTGCCGGCAGTGCCCACGGTGGGTGGTGCGGTGTGCTTCGCCATGGAGTTCGGTCCTCTCGGTCGAGGAACGACCCTACCAACGATGCACAACCACTGTTGCCAACACCGTTGACAACGTGAAGTTGAATCGGGTTCTGTAGCGCAGGTCACGCTGCGGCCCGTCCGGCAGACGGCCGCTGGCGTCCTCCCCCTGGCGTTATTGCTTCCGACAGGGCCCGTCCGTCACCTCAGGAGTTCTCATGAGCCGCCACCTACGCGTCGCCCTGGTCCAGACGCCCGCGCAGTCCCTCCGGGACTTTTCCGATGGACTGCGCAAACGCATGAAGTCCCCCAACGCCGCCCAGCTCGTCATCTATCCAGAGCTGCACCTGTGCTCGCTGGGCGTGGAGTCGATGTCCGAGCAGGAAGCCGTCGATGCGTACGCGGAGCCGCTCGACGGCCCGCGCGACCGCGTTCTACGATCGCTCGCTCGCGAGCTGGGCATATGGCTTGTGCCCGGGACAGTCCTGGAACGCGCGGAGGACGGGTCCGTCTACAACACCGCCGTGGTCTACAACCCGGACGGGGAGCGGGCGGCCCAATACCGGAAAGTCTTCACGTGGCGTCCCTACGAGCCGTTCTGCCCGGGACGCGAGTTCGTCGTGTTCGACATGCCTGGACACGGACGGGTCGGCCTGTCGATCTGCTACGACAGCTGGTATCCAGAAGTCACCCGGCATCTGGCCTGGATGGGCGCGGAGTTGGTGATCAACCTGGTCCAGACCCCGACCACCGGCCGGACACAAGAGATCCCGCTCAACCAAGCAAATGCCATCGTCAACCAGGTCTGGGTCGCCAGCGTCAACGGCGCCTCCCCGACCGCCCATGGCGGGAGCCTGCTCGTCGATCCGGAAGGACACTTCCAGATCCCGGCCGCCGGTATGGAGGACGCCACTCTCGTCGGCATCGTCGACTTCGACCGGGTCGGAGCAGCCCGAACCTACGGCACGAGCGGAGACTCCTGGCCGTGGGACCACTTCCGAGAGGGAGACAGCCTCCTCGAACTCCCCCTGTACAACGGCTACATCGATCCATCCACCTGGCGCCCGACGACCCCGCCCCTGACCTCCACCGTGCCGCGTCCGACCGCCGGCAGCGGCGTCGCCGAAACCGGAGCAAAGGACGGCGGCAGCCATGAGTAGTGACCACGCAGGGCTCTCCCGCAAATTGTCGTTGGCCTCCGTGGTGACTTTCGGCCTCGCTTACATGGCGCCCAGCCTGGTGATGGTGCTGTTCGGCGTCGTCGCCTCCACGAGCGGGGGCACCGCCCCCACCGCATTCCTTGTTGCCACAGCAGCTATGTGTCTCACCGCTCTCAGCTACGCCAAGATGGCCCGGCACTTCCCCGTCTCCGGCTCCGCGTACGGATACGTGCGCAAGGTCTTGGGAGGCCGAGCCGGGTTCCTCGTCGGCTGGCTCGTCCTGCTGGACTACCTGTTCCTGCCGATGGTCGCCTGGCTCGTCCAATCCGTATATCTCAACGTCCAGATCCCCAGCATCCCGGTCTGGGCATGGATGCTTCTGAACGCCGGACTGACCACGCTGGTCAACATCATCGGTGTGTCACTCGCCGACCGTGTCAACAAACTCCTGACAGCACTCGCGGTGTTCTTGGTGCTGCTGTTCGTCGCCTACTGCCTGATCCACCTGGCAGGCCATGAACCGCATTCGTACACGGCCCCGCTGTGGAACTCGGACAGCGGACTGGCAGGAGTGTCGGCCGCCGCTGCCGTCGCCGCCTATTCCTACCTCGGCTTCGACGCCGTCACGACGCTCTCCGAGGAGACGCGTGACGCTCACCGCACCATCCCGCGCGCCGTAGTCCTCGTGGTCGCGATCGGAGGCCTGCTGTTTGCCGCCGTCGCCTACATCATGCAACTCGTGCACCCCGGCGCACAGTTCACGAACCCAGACGTCGCCGGATACACCATGTCCATCGAAGTAGGCGGACAGGCCTTCGCCGACTGGACGAACATGGCAACCATCATCGGTGGCTTCGCCTCTGGCCTAGCAGTGCAGCTCAGTTCCAGTCGCCTGCTGTACAGCATGGGCCGCGACGGCGTCCTGCCCCGGCGGATCTTCGGCAAGTTGCACCCCCGGACGCAGACCCCCGTACTCAGCCTCCTCCTCACCGGGGCCATGTGCCTAACCGGCCTGAACATCGATCTGCAGACCGCCACGTCGTTCATCAACTTCGGCGCTTTCACAGCATTCACCGCGGTCAACGCAAGCGTCGTGGTCTTCTACGTCCGCCACCGCAACTCGAGCCATGGGCTCCTCGGACATGTCGTCGTGCCGACACTCGGAGCCTGCGTCACCACCTACCTGATCACCCAACTCAGTGCAGACGCGCTCACCATAGGACTGGTATGGCTCACAGCCGGATGCGCCTATCTGACCTGGCTCACACGCGGGTTCCGTCGCCCCACACCGGAACTCAGTCTCGAAGAGACGACCGGCACAGCTGAAGGTCTGGAGCGATCGGCAAGGACTCCGTAGTCGCGAAAAAGCACTCGGCCCGGTCGCCCGGACTGGGTGTCCGGGCCCCAATTCAGGTCCCCCTCGCATGCGGCCCTGCCGCCACGCGCAAAGTCGCCCGCAACTCATCGGCGACCTGAGCAGTTCCGCTCCCATCCACAGCACCCACCCCTGTGCCCCTCCCCTGGACAGCAGTGGGCCAAGACGCTTCGTTCTCGTCTGGCCGTTCGCCTCCGTGCTCGCCCGCCACCGAGCAGCGTGCACCCTCCTCAACCACTCGCGCCAGGAGACCCCGTGACCGCTCAACTCGCCCCCAACTGCGAACCCGACTGGGACGATGAGGAGAACGAAGACGAACCCGAACCACCCCCGACTTCTGCCACCAGCACATCCCAGCCGGCACCCACCCCGACGACATCCACGACCTCCCCCTCGCCGGGAGCTACCCATGACCCCCGAACAACGCACCGCCCGCTACCTCACCACCACCGCCACCACCCTCACCGCCGGCGGCATCTACCTCGGCATCACCGTCCACTGGTGGCTGACCCTCGCCTGCCTGTACGTCGCCGCGGTCCTCCTGTGGTGCGCGGCCTGCGAGCGAGCGCATCACCGCCGGCGCCTCGCCGAGCAAGAGCAGGCCCGCCGCGCTGCTCACCGCAAGGACCCCGCCGCTGTGCCGTGCTGCCGACTCGCCGAGCGCTCCGCCGGCTACACCCACGGCACCGACTGCCTGCGCCCGCCCGGCCCCGCCCTCGACGGGGCGTGCTGCTCAATGTGGCTCATCACCAGCGGCAGCCTGCACACCCCCCAGTGCCCCACCCACACGAGCAGGGGCAGCACCGGATGACCGACCGGAACCCCCTCGACGACCTCACCACCACTACGCACCGCGATGCTCAGTGAGACACGTGTACATCACCTCGTCCTCCCACCCACCCGTCTCAGCGAAGCTCAACACCGCGGCCCTCGACGGGGGTTCACAAACCGGAGCCTCCGTCGCCAACGGCGCCCTCTGGCCCGTCCGGTCGACCGGCACTCCAACGCGGCAGCCTCCGGTTCGTCTGCCGGAGTCGGCGGGCCCTCCGTCGACCAGGGTGAGGACACCGACCGCGGCGAGGCCGCCGATCACGGCAGCGCCGAGTACCGCGACGGCGATAAGAGGCACGCGACGCCAACTCGGCGGTTCGTCGCTCTGCGGCAACTGGACGATCGGGATGTTGCTGAGAGTGTCGCCGTTGTGGAAGCGGACGAGGTCGTCCTCGTCTGGGTGGGGCGGCTGGCCTGTCATGGGTCCCCCTGCTGCTGGCGCGAGGAGGAGAGCCTCCCGTGGGAGTGGTCGCGCACGGGGAGATATCAGGTTTTCGGCATGGCTCGGCCTGCCTGTGTTGCGAGTCGGTCGGATCCGAAAGCGCAGGCGGGGCCGCTGTGCAACCGCACGGAGCGTGCCGGAGGTGGAGCACGTGATCGGCCGGATGCAGGACTACAAGATTCGGCCTTGTGCAACACGCTTTAGCAGCTCGTGCGGGCTGTGTCGAAGTGGGCGGCGGCGCTGCTCCCAGCACCTCGACCTCTGTGTCAATGCAGGATGACGTTGCGGAACACGGCAGTTGGGCCGCTACAGCGGCACGGGAGTCTTCGACAGGATTCTTCCCCGAATCGACTTGTCCGCTGTGACGACGGCCAGGGTGTCGTCGGTGACCCGGGCCGCGGACTCACCGCGCGGGGTGGGTGCGTCGTCCAGGGCGGACGAGGTGTACTCGACGACCATGGCACGGTGCCCGCAGGCGAGGGAGAGCTGAGCCCGGGGTGTGCCGGAGCCGGTGCCCGCGGCCAGGAGGTAGGGGCCGTACGGGAGGCGCGTCGTGCCGTGATCCGCCGACCGGGGAGGTGCCGCCAGAAGCTGCGCCTCAGGCGTACGGGAATCGGATTCGGCATAGGTGACGACCCCGCACCGGTTGCCCTGCGTGTAGAGGAGCATGTGGGCGCCGTCTTTCATCCGCACCTCGCCCAAGACTCGGCGTTCGGGCGGCGAAGGCTCGACATCCACACCAGCGAACGCGTCGTCGGACACGGCCAGTTCGGGCAGCTGAGTCAGCGGTGTCGCCGACGCTGTGGCGCTCGCTGTGCCGCTGCGGTTCTGGCCGTGTTCCGCTGTGGTGCAGGCCGTGCACAGCAGGCCGAGAAAGGCGGCGATGGCAGTCTGCCAACGACGGTTGAGCACGAATCCCTCCCAGGGCCTGCGGCAGAAGGCCTCTACTCGGTGTACTGGTTGAAACAGACACCTGTCGGCTTCATCGCCCAGCCGCTGCCGCGGTTGCGACCTCCGTCGTAGACGTTGAAGGTGTACTGGTCATACAGCGGGTACGCCTCGATGACCCCGAATTTTTCTGCGGGGACCTCGAAGCGGGTCTGGTCTTCCACGGTCGTGGTCTCGGTGACCTTGAAGCCGAGACTTGCCGAGACCACCTCCGCGTCAACCTTGACCTCACTGCTCAACTCCGCCGAGACCGCCTTCGACACGGTCATCACGAGCGTGGTCTTGCCCATTCCGCTCGTCTTCTGCAGCTTGCTCGTGCCGCACACCTCGTTGGGGCCGTCGATGTTCCTGAGGGCACCCCCGTCCGCTGACGCGGGAGCGCCGGTACGAACCGGCACTGCCGGAACTGTGCGCTTCACGACCATGCCGGACGGCGGGCGCACGTATCCGTCGGGCAGGTGGTTCGGCGCGAACGGCGCGTCGTGCGCGACAGCCATGGGGGCCGTGAGCCCCGTGAACAGGAGTGCGGCCGCACCAGCGAAGACCGCAAGTCTGGATATCGACGCCACCATTACTCCCGGCGAGCACGCCTATGGCCAGGAGGCGGTGCTGATCAAGGGCGGACGGATGGCCTGAGCCCCTTGTCAGCTGCCCCAGAGGCCCGCGCTCTGCCCGATTGGGCCGAACGGGCCATCCGGGAAGGGCGGCCGTTGCGGTGGTTTCCCCGGCCTCCCTTTGCCCACTCGCCGGGCACGTGGCCGGGTAAGCAGTCGGCTCTACGCCTACCGAGACTCTCGTCCGCACAGCTCAGGAACGTCATCAAATGTGCGGCACATGAGCACCCGTACTTCTTCTCGCCTCACGAAACGGAGATCATCGCCGCGCCCGGAAAAGATCCAGGTCCGGACACCAGCCCCACCAGCTTCCCCCTCCGCACTGCGGTCACATCCGTGCAGCTCAGGGGCCTCGGCGGTGCTGCGGCAGGATGGCCGCTCGTGCTGTTTCGTCTCGTCTACCCGGCCGAACCCATGCGTTCGCCGCGCTGCGATTGCCAAGGCGTTCTTCGATGTCCACACCGGCGCGGGCTTCGACGACCTCCTTCACGTGGGCTACGCGAGCGCGTCGAACCGTACGCGGCGAACTGCTCAGCAACGTCTTCCCCGACACTTCGCCCGGCGAAAATCCCAGCTACGTACCGGATCCCACCGCATGAACACGAGCCAGTCACGGATCGCAGCATCGGCCGCAGCTCGGTTTGCGTCTCGCACCAAGTGCGGCGGTCCTGATATTGAAAGCAGCGGTGGACCGCGCTGTGTAGGTCCGCCCCCTCTTCACGGCCGCCGACCGAAGCGGCCCCGCGGCCGCGGGCGGAAGGGAGCCACTACGTGCAACCGCACGTCATCCAGGCCCTGCACGACTGGCACACCGCGTGGATCGTCCACGAACGCGCCACCCAGGACGTGTTCACCACGGCGTTCCCCGCCCTGAACACCACCGATCCGCGCTGCTACTGCTGCGGACCGACCCTGCGCTGCAGCACGCCGGTCAAAGGCGAGGGCAAGTGGTCATCGGACCCTCCTGCGCAACGGGCCGTCATCACGAGTTCATCCCGCGATGACGATGGTGATGGGCCCAGAGACCTTGGTGACGCCTTCGGGGGTGGCGCACTGGAGGAGGTTGGGCGCGGTGTACGTCACGACTTCCTGGAGGGCCTTCCCCGCGAAACGGCCGGAGGTGATGGTGCCGGTGCTGGTGACGATGAGCTGGCCGCCGGTGGTGAGCACCGTGTAGGTGCCCTCGTAGTGGCTGGTCGTCTGGTCGTTCCAGGTGAGGTCGAAGGCGTCGGGGCCGGCGGGCGGGGTGTAGAGGCAGCTCGCCGTGGTCGTGAAGGGCCCGAACCGGTGGTGCCCGGAGCTGACCGGGCCGCCTGTGCAGCTGGTGAGGTCGGAGGTGTTGGTGACCACGGTTTCCCGGGTGGTGAGGGTGATGCCGGGGTTGTACGTCTGCTGCCCGGTGCCCGTGCAGGTCATAAGCGTCGGATCGGCGTGGGCGGCGGGCGCGGCCAGCATGGCGAAGGCGGACGTCAGGAGGAGGGCGGTCGCGGCGCGGGCGGCGGTGCCGAGGTGACGGTTCATGGGGCCCTTTCGGGAGCGGAGGAGAAGGGTGGTGCGGTGACCACCTGCTCCGCGCACTCGTACCGCCGATGGTCCTGGTCGGCGCGCGCTGGAGTCACCCGGTCAGTTGATCATCGGACATCTTCCCGTTCGAAAGGGTCCCGTAACACCCGATAAGGCATTTCCTGGCGGGCTGTCAGCCCTTCGGTCCTGGGCGAACTCGTGCACGCCGGTGCGGCCCTGGCACAACTGGCTCCAGGGGATGCTGCGTTGTCCGCCGGGAGCGACTGCGGCGAACTGATCGACGACCTGCGAGTCGTTGCGGAAGGTCTCTAGTACTCCAGCGGTGGTTCGTGATCTCGATCGTGAAGGGCGCCGAGGAGGCAGCTGGCAGCGTCGATCATCTGGACGAGACCGACCACGCCGTCGCGGGCGTCCGTTTCCTTCTCTGCCTACCCGAGTCCACCGAGACGGAGGGCGTTCCTCATCTCGCTGAGCTTTGCGGCCGTCGCCGGGGCCCACTCCTTCGCCCGCTCACCGAGACGGAGGGCGTTCTCAATCTCGCTGATTTTCGCGGAAGACAGGGCGCCTGCCCGCTCGATCAGGTCGTCCCGGGACACAGTGGTCAGCCACGTGCATGGGGTAAAGCCCGGACGCGGGAACGCGAACCGAAGCACGCCTTCAAAGGGCAGTCCTTCCACGGCGCCTACTGCCACTTCGACGCCCAGACCGGTGATGTCGACACCCGCCCGAGCGACGACCTGCATCACCCGGATCCCGGACACGTCGTCTCCCGACAGCAGCACGACCGGCCGCCGCTCGTCGAACTCCACCCACCAGACTTCGCCACGTTGCACATGTCCTCCTGACACAGGACGGCGGGCGGACGCTGCGCGACCCCGACGCGCTGCTCTCTCCGCCCTGTGCGACGTAACAGTATCCGAGCAAGCCCACGCCACAGCGGCCGAGTTGGGCCGGGAGGCCCTGACCATCCATCGCGAGACCGGCCACCGCCCAGGCGAAGCCCGCACGCTCTTGTCACTCGCCCGCGCTCACCGGAAAACCGACCACACTGCCGCAGAACTGATGAGACAGCAGGCACGGGGCATTTTCGCGAACATGGGCGTTCCCGCGAGTGGGTGCGAGGAGCTCGGCCAGTGACTCTCCACAGCCCGCACCCCGGACGAAGACTCGTCGCCGCTGGCGACGGGCGGACTCCCCACGATGGCGAGAGCCAGTGCCCCAGTCGGACTGCGGCACTCCGTGTTGGAGAGTTTTGGTCCCTCGCACTTCAGCCATCTGAGCACTGCTCTGTCGCTGAGCGATGCACGGCTGACCGGCGGCGTGCTCCTCAGTGGAGCTCGGGTCATTGCGCCCGGAGGACAGGCGGTGGCCGCCGGCGGTCTGGGCCTGGAAGGAGGCATGTTCTGTACAAGGGGCTTGTCCCACAGGGGGAAGTACGTTTGCTGGGCGGGTCGAGGTTGGCCGCGACGCGGGCCGACTCGGCTTCGATGCCGGGTATCCGGCTCCTGGTGATGACGAGTGTCTGTGTCGACGCCCCCAGAAGGTCCACCAGTTCGTCGAACCAGCACTCCTCGAGCCACAGGGCGTGAGCGATCTGCGCTCCGGCTAGATTGAGGTGCCCGGAGATCCGCGCCCCGGTGAGCCTCAGTCACGCCACTGCCCCCGGCTGCGTGGTGTTCGCGCCCAGGAGGAGCACCGCGATCACGGCGGCCCGAACCGTCCGCCCGGGTCCCCACCGCGCGCCGTCGTCGCCTCCATCCTCCTCGGGCGATCCCGTGCGCAGGTCCACGAGGCGCCCCTCGGGGAACGCGTCCCACAATTCCACGGGGATCACCTCGCCGGTCCGCTTCCTGGACGTCACCCCCGCCGAATGGGACCGGATCTTCGACGTGAACGTGCGCGGCAGCTTCCTGGTCACACGGCGAGTGGCGGCCGGGATGGCGGAGCGCGGCTTCGGACGCATCGTCTTCCTGTCGTCCGTCTCTGCGGAGCGCGGAGGTGGCGTGTTCGGCGGCGTGGCCTACTCCGCGGCGAAGGCCGGCCTCCTCGGCTTCGCCCGCGCCCTCGCCCGTGAACTGGGCCCCGCCGGCGTCACGGCGAACTGCGTCGCGCCCGGCCTCATCGACACCGACATCACCCAGGGCAAGCTCGACGACGAGCGCAAGGCCGCCATGATCGCCGATGTCCCGGTGCGCCGGATCGGGGAGGTCGAGGACGTGGCCGACGTGATCACGTTCCTGGCCCAGCCCGAGTCGGGCTACCTGACGGGCGTGACCTACGACGTCAACGGCGGCGCGCACATCCACTGAGTCCGCGGGTGACGTGCGGTCGGCGGGTGCGCCAACAGATCGCGAAATTGGTTTAACCAAAGTGTTGACCTCGCGGTTTGCCAGGTCATAGCCTCGCCGCATTGGTTAAACCAATCTGTTCGGTGACCCTGAGGGCCGCCGGTGTGAGGAGGCTTCGATGGCCATGGACCTGGCCCAGTTGGTGGGTGCGCTCTCGGAGCAGAGCACCCCGGACGGCGACGGAGGACGGCTGCGACTGCCCACCGAGCGCGCGCTCGTGGACAGCCTGGAGATCAGCCGTGGGGCGCTGCGCGAGCAGCTGTCGATCCTGGAGCACCTCGGCTTCCTGGACCGCACCCAGGGCCGCGGCTCCTACCTCACGGCGCCCGGCACCGGATTCCTCCAGCTCTACTTCGACCTGGCGGGCCAGCTCGGGCACCTCAGCCAGCCGCAGTTCCGCGACGCGCGCGAGATCCTGGAGACCGCGCTGGCCGAGGCTGCGGCCCGTCGCGCCACCGCGGACGACGTCGACGCCCTGCGCGCACTCGTGGACGAGATGGTTCGGGCCACCACCACCGGGGAACACGGCGCCGCGCTCGAGGCCGACCTCGACTTCCACCGCCGCCTGTGCGACATCGTCGGCAACCCGGTGTTCAGCATGCTGCACGACGCCCTCAGCCACGCGCTCCGCAGTGAACTCGTCGAGCGGCGCGAGCGCGCCGGGCAGGTCCCGCTGCCGCCCGGCCGCAGCCTGGTCATCGACACCGTGCACTACGGAATCGTCGAGGCCATAGACGGGCGCGACGCCGAGGGCGCGCGCGCCGCCATGCGCCGCCACTTCGAGGTCTGGTCCTCGTTCACCGACGCCTCGGCCCACGAGGCCGTCCGCCCCTGCACCGCTTCGGATCAGTGAAACGGCCACGGCCGCTGGAGACCCCCATGAGCCCCATAACCCCCTCAGCCGTCACCTTCGTCGGTATCGGCGCCATCGGTCTGCCCATGGCCGCGCGCATCGCCGCCGCCGGACACCACGTCACCGGTGTCGACCCCGCGCCGAACGCGGGCGAACGCGCTCGCGCCGCCGGGCTCGCCGGAGCCGTCACCTCGGTCGACCAGGCTCCGGAAACTCCCGTCACCATCGTCATGGTCGCCACGCCCGACCAGCTGGCCGCCCTCGTGGACACCACACTCGACGCCCGCCCCGACCAGGCCGGACGCCACTGGGTGATCATGAGTACGGTCGGACCGGACGCGGTGCGCTCCGAGGGCGGTCGGCTCGCCAAGGCCGGCGCACAGGTCGTCGACGCCCCCGTGACCGGCGGCGTCGCCCGTGCCCGTACCGGCGAGTTGACCATCTTCGCCGCCGGTGACACCGCGGACGTGGTCACCGTGACCCCGGTGCTGGACGTCTGCGGCACCGTGCGCCCGGTCGGTGACCGGCTCGGTGAGGGTCAGGCCATCAAGGTGGTCAACCAGCACCTGTGCTCGGTCCACATCGTCGCCGCCGCCGAGGCGCTCAACCTCGCCGGCACCCTCGGCCTCGACCGGGGCAAGGTCCTCGGCCTGATCGAGACCGGTGCCGCCGGATCGTTCATGCTCTCCGACCGCGGGCCACGGATGCTCGAGGGCACCGACACCGAAGTCACGAGCACCGTCTCGATCTTCGTGAAGGACAGCGGCCTGGTGGCCGAGGCGGCCCGCTCCGCCGGCGCCGACACCCCACTCCTCGACCTCTCCCGCGACCGGTACCTGGCCGCCGCCGAGCGCGGACTCGCCGCCCGCGACGACTCCCGCGTCATCGAGACGTACCAGCAGACCCCCTGATCGCCCGTCAGGGCACCGGCGCCACCCCTGAGCGCCGGGCCGGAGAGCCCTCCGCCTCTCCCTTCGGGCCGAACCCCGGACCGTACTCCGGGCAGAACAAGGAGCCGCCGATGAGTGCCGTCAGCAATGCCGCCGACGCGTCCCACCGCGACAACCCCGCCAAAGTCTCCCTCGCCTCCATGGTCGGATCGGCGGTGGAGAGCTACGACTTCTTCATCTACGGAACAGCCTCCGCCGCCTACTTCGGCACCGCCTTCTTCCACACCGACAACAAGCTCGTCGGTGTCCTCGCCTCCTTCGCCACCCTCGCCGTCGGCTTCTTCTTCCGGCCCCTCGGCGGCTATCTCGCCGGCCACTTCGGCGACCGCATCGGGCGCAAGACCGTCCTCAACGCCTCGCTGCTCCTGATGGGAGTGGCCACCGTCCTCGTCGGCGCGCTGCCCACCTACGCGCAAGTCGGCGTCGCCGCCCCGCTGTTGCTGATCCTGCTGCGCATCCTCCAGGGCATCGGCTTCGGGGCCGAGTGGGGCGGCGCCGTCCTGATGGCCGTCGAACACGCGCCGCCGCGCCGCCGCGGCTGGTTCGGGGCCGTCCCGCAGATCGGCATCCCCGCGGGGCTCCTCCTGGCCAACGGCACCTTCCTGGTCAGCGAGCAGCTGTTCACCGGGAACTGGGTGTGGCGCGCGCCGTTCCTGCTGTCCATCGTGATGGTGGCCGTCGGGCTCTTCATCCGGCTGCGGATCGAGGAGCCCCCGGAGTTCACCGAGATGAAGCAGCGCGGTGAGATCCGCAAGACGCCCGCGCTCGACGTGCTGCGCCGCGACTGGCGGCTCATCCTGCGCATCACCGCGCTGCGGCTCGCCGAGACCGGCGGCTACTACGTCGCCACCAGCTTCGTCCTCTCCTACGTCGGTCTCGCCGAGCTCGGCACCAGCAACGACGTACTTCTCGGAACGGTCATCGGCTCCGCCGTCGGCCTCGGCAGCCACCTCTTCTTCGGCGCCCTGTCCGACCGCATCGGCCGCAAGCCGGTCTTCCTCATCGGCGCCGTCTTCACCATCGCGTTCGGTTTCCCGCTGTTCCTCCTGGTCAACACCGGTGTCACCGCACTGATCGTGACCGCCGTCGTGCTTGCCCTGGTACTCAGCCACGACCCGATCTTCGCCGTCGAATCCTCCTGGTTCTCCGAGCAGTTCCCCCGCGAGGTCCGCTCCTCCGGCATCTCGCTCGGCTACAACCTGGCCTCGCTCGTCGCCGGCCTGCTGCCCTTCGCCGCCACCGCCCTGTACGGCTGGGTCGGCTGGGAGGGCCCCGCCGCCCTGTTCTGCCTCCTCGGCGTCGCCTCCACGGCCGCCGCGATCGGCGCCCCGGAAACCGCCCCGGCCAGGACCGGCCTCGACGACAGCTCCCCTGCCACTTCTGCCGATTCATCCGCCACCCCCATCCCCGAGAAGGTCCGATGACTGCCACAACCGTGACCGGGGCCCGCGACACGGCCCGTACCCTCACCGAGCGCGTCGCCCATGTCGGCGAGGCCGCGTACCGCATGCGCCACCACGTCCTGACCATGGGCGAAGGACAGGGCCAGGGGTACGTCGGCCAGGCTCTCGGCGCCGCCGACACGCTCGCCGCCGTCTACACCGACCAGCTGCGGCTGCACCCCGAGGACCCCGAGTGGTCCGGCCGCGACCGCTTCCTGCTCTCCACCGGTCATTACGCGATCGGCCTCTACGCCGCGCTCGCCGAGGTCGGCACCATCCCCATCGACGAACTCGCCATGTACGGCACCGACGACTCCCGCCTGCCGATGTCCGGCATGGCCTCGTACACGCCCGGCATGGAGATCTCCGGCGGCTCGCTCGGACACGGCCTGACCGTCGCCGTCGGTATCGCCCTCGGCCTGCGCCACCAGAGCAACCCCGCCCGGGTGTTCAACTTCCTCTCCGACGACGAACTCGACGAGGGCTCCACGTGGGAGGCGGCCATGGGCGCCCACCACCACAAGCTCGGCCACCTCACCGCCCTGGTCGACATGAACGCCCTGCAGGCCGACGGCGCCACCAACACCGTGCTCTCCATCGAGCCGGCCGAACAGAAGTGGCAGGCCTGCGGCTGGTTCACCCAGCGCGTCGACGGCAACGACGTCGAGGCCCTGCTGCGCGCCCTGGACGCGGCCGCCGAACAGGCCGCCGCCGAAGGCCGGCCCTCCGTGATCCTGTGCGACACCCGCATCGGCCGCGGGGTCCCGCTCCTGGAGAACCGCGAGAAGGCCCACTTCATGCGGATCGAGGAGCACGAATGGGAGATCTGCCGACAGCAGCTGACGGCCGGTCACGACGCCGCGGCCACCAACGGAACGGAAGCCTGACCATGACGACCACCACCGCAGCCCAGCCCAAGCGCCTCACCACCTCGGCGATGATCGCCTCCTTCGCCGACCCCGGCCAGCGCACCTCCCCGGCCCCCTTCGGCAAGGCCCTGGCCGCCGCGGCCGAGCAGGACCGGCGGATCGTCGGTCTCACCGCCGACCTCGGCAAGTACACCGACATGCATGTCTTCGCGCAGGCTCACCCCGACCGGTTCTTCCAGATGGGCATGGCCGAGCAGTTGCTATTCGGCGCGGCGGCCGGCATGGCGGAGACGGGCCTCGTCCCGTTCGCGTCGACGTACTCGGTGTTCGCGGCCCGCCGCGCGTACGACTTCATCTGCCTCGACATCGCCGAGCCGAACCTCAACGTCAACATCGTCGGCGGCCTGCCCGGCCTGACCACCGGCTACGGCCCCAGCCACCAGGCCACCGAGGACGTCGCGATCTTCCGCGGCATGCCGAACCTCACCATCGTCGACCCCTGCGACGCCCTCGACCTCGAGCAGGCCGTCCCGCAGCTCGCCGCCCACGACGGCCCCACCTACCTGCGCCTCCTGCGCGGCAAGGTGCCCCTCGTCCTGGACGAGTACGACTACAGCTTCGAACTCGGCAAGGCCAAGGTGGTCCGCGACGGCCGCGACGTCGTCTTCGTCTCCAGCGGCCTGATGACCATGCGCGCGCTCCAGGCGGCCGAGAAGCTCGCCGCGCACAACGTCGACGTGGCCGTCGTGCACAGCCCGACGCTCAAGCCGTTCGACGAGGAGACCGTGCTGCGCGAACTAGCCGGTGACCGACTCGCGGTGACGCTGGAGAACCACACGGTCGTCGGCGGCCTCTTCGAGACCGTCGCCTCCGCCGCCGTCCGCACCGGCCTCGGCAAGCCCGTCCTGCCGATCGCCCTCCCGGACGAGTTCATCGACGCGGGCGCGCTCCCGACCTTGCACGACCGGTACGGCCTGGCCGCGGACCGGATCGTCGAGAAGGTACTCAAGTCACTCTGAGGCACTGAAGGGCGGGCAGATCGTCGGCAGGCAGCGGCAGTACGGTGCTGGCCGACACCGCCCTGCATACCGCAAGGGCAACGGGCAGCCGCCGCAGGTCACGAACGAGAGCCATGGCGTCTTCAGCGGCGGGACGGAGGGACCGCCGCTGACATCCGCCGTCTCTGTCATGCCCCCGTACCCACCGACGTACCCGAAACCGGACGTGCCATGGGGCCCACACACGTGTGACCCTCTGCCCGATCTGCTGGCTCAGGCTTCCTGCCATTCCAGGAAGCCCTGGTCGTCCACGTAGGGCTTCCACTCGCCCCAGATCGGAAAGCTGGAAGAGCGCAGGGCCTGTGCGGTGGCCTCCAGGAGGCGGGTGAGGCTGTCGAAGGCCGGGCCTCTCGGGAAAGAGGCACCGTCGCCGTGCTCGAACACGCCCACCCTGCCCGCCTCTTCGCCTTCTGCGTGGGTGACGAAGAGGAGGTTTCCGCTCTCGTCGTGGCAGACAGAAATCCAGCACGGATGCCACAGGGGGTGGTCGCCAGGCAGTGGGCGCGGGTACTGGCCCGGGTTTTGCGGGTGCTTGTCCCTCAACTGTTGAATGCGGCGTTCGTCTGCCACCCGCCACGCCACATATTCGCGGCGGATGACGTCGACACTGCTGAACCGATGGAAGCCCGGGAGCACGAATTCACCAGCGCCGTCACGGCGCAGCAGCGCGCCTTCGAGTTCGGCCGGAAGCGCGCCGCCGATGTGCGCTTCCAGGTCCTGCAGTGCGTGCTCGCTTGCGGCTTCGGGAAGTGAAGCGAAGGTGGCCGGCGCGTTGGGCCGCAGCCAGGCTTCGATATCTGCCCAGGCATCAGCCGGTGTCATGACGACATGCTTGCGTGCCCCGTTCTCGCGCCGCAAGGGCCAGGAAGCTGGAACGCTTTGGGGCCGGGAGAAGGCGTGGGCCCCGCGCTCGTCCTGGCCGCCGCGTGATCGAAAGGCAACCATTCCCGTGACCTGACGGTCATGTCCGTGTGGCCCGCGTACCGGGGGGCCATTGTCAGCTCCGCCTCGGGAAGTTCGAGACCGGAAACACCTTCCCGATCATGTGGCGCACGCCTCTCCCGAACAGCGACTACTACGGCCTCGTGACGCCGATCGCCTCCGCGGCAGACTACGTCGACGTGAAGTAGCTCTCGGGAGGGTCACCTACCCTCCAGTAAACGCGGAATGCCCAGGCCGAAGACCCTTCGGTCTGGGCATTCTTGATCCCTGGCTTCCTCGTCCCCCAGGCCGATCCGTAGCACTGGTCCGTCCTGACCGTGATCAGCCGTGGCCAGGAAGACGACCTCTACGAAGGCACCATCGAGGGTTATCTGCTGCACATGCTGTGCGGCGAGCTACCACGTCTGGGACTACGGCTACTGGCAGGGCGCGTACGCGTGGCCCCTACCATCGCGAAGGCGGGGCCGGCCCTGGCCCCGCTTCCGCCCAGGGAGACGTATTCATGAAAAGGCCTCTGGTCAGGTCGCTCGTCGGAGTCGCAGCTCTCGCTCTGGCGGTCACCGGTTGCACAACCGGAGCCCCCAAGGACAGTTCGAAGTCGGCGCGCCCCGCTCCGAGCTCCACGGAGGCAGCAAGAACAGCCTGGTCTCGCAGATACGCGTCGCAGTCGCGGACGACAAGGGCTACAGCGTCGAGGACGCGACCAACCTCGACCGCGCGACCGACCAAACCGAACCCCGACTATGGAAGGTCTGCTTCAAAAGGCCCGGAAAGGCCCCCAGCTCCGTGGACTTCGGAGTGGTCCTCACCGGCGAACCCTGTCCGAAGAAGTGGGGAGAGCGGGCACCGGCCCCGCACACGCCCTCCCTGGTGGGGGACGACTTCGCCAAGGCCTACAAGGCCGTCCTGGCCATGGGCTATCCCGCCCAGGACATTCGTGTCTACTACGGGGGAAGCGCGGAGACGGATCGTTCACAGCTCCAGAAGGTAAAAGGGCAGGTATGCAAGCAGCTCCCAGCTGCGGAGCATACCTTCCATAATCCGGAGCATGTGGATCTTTTTGTGGCCGTAGGTAAGTGCCCAGACAGGGCGTGAACTTCAGGTCGGGGGCCGATGCAGGCTTGGGTGACGGGTTGACCTGCCCCACGTCCTGGGTTCCAGTTCTGGTGGCTAACTGACGGCCCTTCACGGAAGGCTGGCAGTCATGCCTCGTCCCTGTCCTCCGGAGTTCCGGGTGCATGCCATCGCGTTGGTCGCGCCAGCAAGCAGGCCACGCAGACCGCGGTCGAGCTCGGCGTCCATCCCGTCACGTTGTCGAAGCGGTTGCAGTAAGAAGCCATCCACAACGGACGGCGGCCGAGAGAGCTGGTGCGGTCCTGACGGCTTCGTATTCGACAGGTGGATGCTGAGTTGCTGGTGCTGCGGCACGCGATCCGCGAACCGTTCATCGGACAGCTTCGGCACCTTCGCCGGCCCCGATGACGCCAGCGCCTCCATACCGCCCACCCGCCAGACACGCCGCCAGCGCTCCACCGACCGCCCACTGACCCGCAGATCCTTCGCAATCACGCGTTCTTCTCGCCCTGCACGAACCGCTCACCAGACTCGAAACGGATGCGCTCGCGAGCTTGTCGCCGCTCGGCGGTCAACCCACCGCCCTGCGCGTACCGCATACCACCGGCCTACCGCACGGATCACAACCCGTCGCCCCCTCCGACAACGCCCCGAAGAGATCAGTAATCACCCGTCGCGGCAATACAGGGTTCAGCGCAGCTTGTTCACCGCCGTCACCGTCGTCTTCTTGAAGTCGGCCACCTTGGCGTCGCGGTAGGAGCCCATCTGGCCCCAGCGGACCACCGTCACGATGTTGCCGTCCCGGCCCACCGAGAACAGGTTGATGTCTGAGGCGCCCCACGTGGTCGTGGTGTGCACGCCGTACACGAAGGCGCCTTCCTCGACGGGGAGCCGGCCGTAGTACTTCTGCGTCGCGCTCACCTCGGGGTCCTGCTTCATCAACGAACCGGCGCACCCGGCCAGGTCCTCGCGCAGCAACGCCGCGAAGTCCTTGGCGCGCTGCGCGTTGCGCTCCACCACGGTCACCTGTAGTGCGGTGGCATCGAGGTCCGTGTGGTACGCGCGGTGCACGGAGATCGACGGAAGCGCCTCGCCCACGCACATCGGCAGCGGATCCGGCTGCCCGGCCGTGACCGGACTCGCGTACCAGGGCGACGAGGGGTGCGGCGGCAGTTGGGACGGGGACAGGAACCTCGGCGTGCCGGACGCGGAGGCGGTCCCCATCGCCGTCACGGCGATGCCCGTCGTGGCGGCCGCCACGACGATCAGTGCCATCAGGCCTCTACGGGTTCCAGTGTTCGTCATCGGCGCATTCTCCATATCTCGCGCATGTCGTCATACATGCTGGTTCCGATTGGTCTGACTGCCCTGTACGACCAGTGGCATTACTTACCCGTTGCCCTGACTTGTGTCACGACTCTGTCACTGGCCTCACACCCGACGGCGACCGCTCGAAGCTACGTCTCCCCTGTCTTCAGCTCATGCGGGCGACACCCAACACCGCCCCGAGTTGAAGGAAACCGGCGCCTACACGGTGTCGGCCGACCTGAGTACCGCCGAAGGCGTCACTAGCCTCATCGACAGCGCCCTCACTGAACTGGGAGGCATCGACCTGCTGGTGAACAACGTCGGAGCCGGAGACGACGTGGAGCCCGTCGGCTTCCTCGACACCGACGACTCCCAGTGGACCCGCGTTATCGACCTCAATCTGCTCAGTGCCGTCCGCGCCGCCCGCGCGGCTCTGCCGAGCCTGATCGAGCGCCGTGGGGCGATCGTCAATGTCGCGTCCATCAACTCCCGTCTGCCTGCCGCCGGCCCGGTCGCCTACAGCGCTGCCAAGGCGGGCCTCGCCGCGCTCGGGAAGTCCCTGTCCGAGGAGTTCGGGCCCCAGGGGGTGCGTGTGAATACCGTCTCTCCCGGCGTGGTTCGCACCGCCATATGGGAGGACCCGGAAGGATTCGGCGGCAAGGTAGCGGCCGGAGCCGGGGCGGAGCACGCCGCATTCCTTCAGCAGATCCCGGAAGCCTTCAACATCACCACCGGTCGCATCACCGAACCCGAAGAAGTGGCGGCCCTGATCACGTTCCTTCTCTCCGACATCGCAGGCAACATCACCGGCGCCGATTACGTCATCGACGGTGGCACCGTCAAGACGCTCTGAACGCCGCGGTCTCCAGCATCAGTTCCCGCAGTGCGTGGTGGACCAGCAGATGGGCCCAGATCTGCTGAAGGACACCGTCGGGTGTCTTGCTGGAGAGGACCACCTTCGCGCCGCGCTGGGCCAGTAAAGCAACGGCATGACTCTGTTGGTGATCTTGCCGGGGGTGCTGACAGGCCATCTGTTCGGCGGTTTGCTGGGATGAGGCGGGGTGGTTCCGGGGAGAGGGCCGGAGATGTCCTTGCGGGCCAGGAGTTACCAACAGATCCCAACGCGAACGGTGTTGACGGCGTGGGCGGCGTGCCCGAAGGGCACGCCGGCGATGCTGATTCGGGATCGGCTGGATGTGGTGTTCGAGGACGAGGAGTTCGCGGACCTGTTCCCCAAGGACGGCCGTCCGGGCTTGTCGCCGGGGCAGTTGGCGCTGGTGTCGGTGCTGCAGTTCACGGAGAACCTGTCCGACCGTGCGGCCGCGAACGCCGTCCGCACCAGGATCGACTGGAAATACGCGTTGGGCCTGGAACTGGACGATCCCGGCTTCGACCATTCAGTGCTGTGCGAGTTCCGGGCCCGGCTGGCCGAGGCCGACGCCGCGGACCGGCTGCTGCAGGTGATGCTGCACCGGCTGACCGAGGCCGGACTGCTCAAATCCCGCGGACGGCAGCGCACCGACGCGACCCATGTGCTCGCGGCGGTACGCACCCTCAGCCGGCTGGAGCTGATCGGCGAGAGTCTGCGAGCTGCCCTGGAACAGCTCGCTCAGGCGGACCCCGACTGGCTGCTGCCGCTGGTCGAGCCGGAGTGGGACAAGCGCTACGGGCGCAAGGTGGAGATCGGCAGGGTCCCCGGCGGGAAGGCCGGAGTCACCGCTCTGGCCGAGACCTTCGGCCGGGACGGGCAGAAGATTCTGGCCGCCGCGTGGGCGGCTGGCTCCCCGCCCGGGCTCCGGACGCTGACTCAGGTGGAGATCCTGCGTCGGGTCTGGGTGCACCACTATTACTGGGATGCCCGCGGGCATCTGCGCTGGCGCGACGGCCACGCGCTGCCACCCGCGTTGCTGCGGTTCGATTCCCCCTACGACACCGATGCGCACTACTGCGTCAAACGGGACACTGCCTGGTCCGGCTACCGCACCCATTTCACCGAAACATGCACGTCAGACCTGCCGGAGGTGGTCGTGCACGTGGCCACCACGATCGCCCCGGTCCAGGACGGCGAGCTCACCGCCCAGATCCACGACGACCTCGCCGCGATCGACCTGACTCCCACCGAGCACGCGGTCGACGCCGCCTATGTCAGCCCCGTGCAGATCGAACGCGCCCGGCGGGTGCACGGCATCACCCTGCTCGGCCCGGTCGCACCCGACCACAGTCACCAGGCCAAAAGCGGGACCGGGTTCGACAAAGCCGCCTTCACGATCGACTGGGAGGATCGCCGGGCCACCTGCCCCCAGGGCAACCTCAGCCGCGAGTGGCGGCCCCTGCGCATCAGCGGACACGGCTACATCCAGGTCAAGTTCGACAAGGCCACTTGTGTGGCCTGCCCCGTGCGCCCACAGTGCACCGCCGCAGTCAGTGGCCCGCGTTCACTCGCGCTGCTACCCACCCGCGAACTGCATGAGATCCAGCAGCACAACCGTCTCGACCAGCGCACCGAGGACTGGCAGCGCCAGTACGCGATCCGCGCCGGCATCGAAGCCACCCTCTCCCAGAACGTCCGCGCCTACGGCCTGCGCCGAACCCGCTACCGAGGCCTGCCGAAAACGCACATCGGGCACGTCCTGACTGCACTGGCCTGCAACGTCACCCGCATCGCCGACTGGATCACCGAACCGACCCGTCCCCGGCGGGCACCCAGCCACTTCCGCGCCCTCTGCACCGCCCCCAGCTGACCCCGGCAAGATCACCAACAGAGTCACGGCATTGGCTTTAGTGCCCGTCCGACCGGGCCACCACACGGCCTGCGACACTGCACGCCGCTCGCCCACAGCGACCTCTCCCGCGATCCGTCCGGAGGCCCCTGGTCCGCCCTCACTTCGCGCGAACGTCGGGGCTGAAGACAGGATCTCGGCGGCAGGAAGAGGCTATTCCGGCTCAACTCCCCAAAGATTCACGCGAATTGATGTAGTTCACATCGGCCTCTGTGGCATTCTTTCCTTCCTTCTGCACGCAACCTCCGCCCCTGGGGGGCTCATGGCTGAGGAGAGAGCCGGTGTGACGACTGGTGCCGCGCGCTACCGGCGCGCGGCGTGCAGGCGTCAGGTGCGGTCCCGAGCGTGGCAGAACAGGGGGTCGAGCGGAACGCCCTGGTCATCAACAACGAGGCAGCTGTCCGCGATCGGTTCCCGGGGGAGGTCCAAGAGAAGCCGGTTCAGAACTTCCGCCTGGTTGGGGAGCGCGACCGGGTCGAGGCCGAGCGCCCGGGCCGCGCGGTCCCGTCGCCTATCGAGGTCGGGCATGTCGTCCAGGTACTCACCGATGAGCGCCCACAGCTCTTCGGTGCTGCGTCCAGGAGCGTCCCGCCACCACGGGACCACAAGGCACAGCCTCACCAGCTCCGGCAGCCCGAGAGCGATGAGTTCCGCCTCCCCGTCGAGGCTGATGTACACGACGGGTCGTTCCTCCCCACCCTCGCCGACGAAACAGAACGCGTCACCCGAGCCGGCCCGCGCAAACTGCTCCAGCCGCGCCCCGGACGCGAGCCGGACACCTTCCTCGAGCTCATGAGCCGTCGGGTCCGTCGCGTCGAGATCCGCGACTCCCGCGAAGAAGGCGACGGCCTCGCTGTCGGCGCTCAACAGAGGCAACAGGACCCCGGGCTGAGCGGGTACGTCACGATCGGGCGCGGGATCCGGTCCGTTCACCCGCCCACCGTAACCGGGACACGGCGGGGCGGGCGCCGAATCGTATTTCTGCGACCGACCCGCCTCGCCGTGTCCAGCAAGTTCGCCGTCATGCGGCTGCTCCCGATGAGCGAGGTCGCGACCACGAGATCGGGACACTGGATACCCCTCGACCGTCCCGGCCGCCCCCGCCCGCGGACGTCACGGTGGACAACAGGTGGATCACGTCACTTGCCGATCCCGGCCGTCAGCCCGCTGAGCAGTTGCCGGCGGCCGAACGCGTACAGGATCAGGATCGGCAGGGTCGTGAGGATGACCGCGGCGAGGATCGCGGGGACGTTGACCTGGAACTGGCCCTGCAGGGTCCACACGGCGAGCGGCAGGGTCCGCTGGGACGGGCTCTGGGTGAGGATCAGCGGCAGCAGGAATCCGTTCCAGATCGTCAGGGCGTTGTAGATGGTCACGGTGATGAGGGCGGGGCGGGTGAGCGGCGCCGCGAGGCGCCACAGCGTGGACCACTCGGTGGCTCCGTCAACCCGCATCGAGTCGAAGAGCTCCTCGGGCACGTCGCGGATGAAGTTGGACAGCACCAGCACGGAGAGCGGGATGGCGAAGGCGATGGAGGGGAGAATGAGTGCCAAAAGGCTGTCGTAGAGGTGCAGCTTGATGATGATCAGGTAGATCGGGATGATCGTGGCCTGCAGTGGGATGGCGAGGCCCATGAGGAAGAGGCCGTTCACCATCCGCAGGAACCGCATCCGCCAGCCGCGCACGATCGCGTAGGCGGCCATGAAGGAGAACGTGATCGCCGGAACCACCGCTCCGACGGCGACCACGACGCTGTTGAGGAAGTAGTGGAGGAAGTCGGATTCGATGACCAACCGGTAGTTGTCGAAGGTGGAGTCGCCCGACGGCAGCAGCGCGTTGCCGCTGTAGTAGGTGCTCTGGTCCTTGAGGCTGGTGATCAGGGTCCAGTACAGAGGGATGATGACGACGACGAGCCAGCACCATCCGGCCAGGCCGCCCGCCCAGTTGCGCCGCTGGGCGGTCGCCCGGGGGCGGCCGCGTCGGCGTTCGCGGTGGTCGTCCTTCCGCGGTTGTGCCTTGGTCAGTGTGGCGGTCATGTCAGGCCCCCTCAAGCTGGCTCTCACTGGCGTCCCGGCCGCCGAGCCGGCGCAGCAGCAGGGCGAGGACGAGGCCGAGCAGGACGAGGATGACTGCGATGGCGCTGGCCGGGCCCATCAGGTTGGCCTGGAATCCCCGCTTGTACATGTCGAGCGCGAGGACGCGAGTGGCATCCCCGGGCCCGCCCTCGGTCAGGACGTAGATCAGGTCGAAGAAGGTCAGCGAGCCGACCACCATCAGTGTCGACGAGGTGATGATGGTGTATTTCAGCTGGGGCAGCGTGATGCTGAAGAACTGCCGGATGCGCCCCGCGCCGTCCAACTGGGCTGCCTCGTAGAGGGACTTGGGGATCTGCTGCACCCCGCCCTGGTAGATCAGCGAGTGGAACGGCACGAACTGCCAGGAGACGATGAAGACGACGACGCCGAACGCGAGCCCCGGCTGTCCCAGCCAGTCCTTGCTGAGCCATTCGATCCCCAGGCCCGCGCCCAGTCCGAAGGTGGGGTTGAGCAGTGCCTTGTATGCGACGGCGATCGCGGCGGAGCTGAGCAGCAGCGGGACGAAGTACACCACGCCGAGGATCGCCCGGTAGCGCTGTCGTCCTGCCATGAAGGTGCCGAGCAGAATGCTCACCGGGGTCTGGAACGCCCAGGAGGCGATCATGACCCCGAAGGTCACCAACACCGCATGCGGAAGGCCCGGGTTGCTGAGCACCGACCGCCAACTGGTAAGGCCCGAGGGATGGATGGCGCCGATTCCGTCCCAGGTGGTGAAGGACAGCACGAAGACACCGACGAGCGGGACGACGGCGAACCCGACGAAGACCACGAGCGCCGGCGCGGTCAGCCACGGCAGGACGCTGCGCGGACCGCGACGGGCCGGGCGGGTGGTGAGCGAGGTCATTTCCCGATGACCTCGTTGAGGTTGGCGGCGAACTGCCGCGGCGAGATCGACAGTTGGAACAGCTTGACGATGTTGTCGAGCAGCGTCTCGGCCGCCGTCGGGCTGAGCGCCTGGTCCCAGGACTGGCTGAACGACTTGGCCTTGGTGGCGATGTCGTAGGTGAACTGCAGGAAGTCGGAGTCCTTGGAGGCGGCGAGCAACTTCTCCGTGCCCAGCTTGACCGGGACGCCGCCGCCGTCGATCCACGCCTTCACCTCGGCGTCCTGCAGCGTGCCCTTGGCGAAGAACTCCTCGGCGATCTTCTTCTCCTTGGCGCCGGCCTTCGAGGAGATGGACAGGTACTCGCCGGGGTTGCCGACGGTGTTGCTCGGATCGCCCTTGCCGCCCTTGACCGGCGGGAAGTTCATGTAGCCCAGGCCGCCGCCGGAGACGAAGTCACCGCCGTCGTTCTTCTGGATTCCGTATGACCAGGAGCCGTGCAGCATCATCGCGGCCTTGCCGGTGTACAGGAGGGCCTGGTCGGCGTTGGAGTCCGCCGTGATCGACGAGAAGCCCTTGATGAAGCCCTTGGCCTTGACCAGGTCCTGCACCATGCCGAGCGCCTCGATGGCCGCGGGGTTGGACCAGGCATTCTTCTCGCCGTCGAAGATGGCCTGGAACACCTCGGGGCCGCCGATACGGTCGAAGAGAAACTCCAGCCACATCATGTTCGTCCACCGGGACTGCCCGCCGAGGGAGAACGGCGCGATGCCCTCGGCGTTGAACTTGGGCACGAGCGCCATGATGTCGTCCCACGACTGCGGCGGCTTCACACCGACCTTGTCGAAGACCTTTTTGTTGTAGTAGAGGAAGATGGGCTGCACGCGCTCGACGGGCATCGCGTAGATCTTGCCCTTCACGGTCGCCGCGGGGAACGCCGTGGGGAAGATCTTCTCCTTGACCTCGGGGTGCTTGTCGAGCCACGGCGTCAGATCCTCGACCTGGCCCGCCTCCACGTAGCTGCGCAGCGTCCCGCCGCCCCAACTCTTGATGATGGTGGGCGCCTTCCCGGCACCGATCGCGGTCTTGATCTTCGTCTTGAACGCGTCGTTCTGGAACGAGGTGCCTGCGATCTGACTCTTGGGGTGGGCCTTGTTGAAGGCCTTCACCGCATCGGCCCTGACGCCCTCGTCGGGCTGTCCGCTCAGGTACCAGTACGTGGCTCCCGCCTTGCCGTTCGCACCGTCCTTGGTCGGCCCTGACGATCCGCAGGCCGTGAGCGCCGCAGAGAGCGGGACGGCGGCGGCGACGCCGAGGACGCTCCGTCTTGAGACGGGACGCCGTGAGATGGGGATTTCCATGTCTGTTCTCCGCACTCGAGAGCCACCGGCCACTCATGAGCCGCTGTGAAAACTTTTCGAAATCCAGCTGACTTTCAGCCCTGTGACTGCAAATTAGGTAGCAGCCACAGGGCTGTCAAGACATGCGCAACAACGTTGTGAGACAAGGGACTTCCGCATAACGTCGGACGAGCAGGGCCCTCATTGCACCGCAGCAGACTTCGAAAACATTTCGAGATGCCGCGGACAAAAACACAGGAGGATGCGGATGTCCACGGCTGATTCACATGCGACGACGGGGCAGGCCGCGCAGCGCTGGCAGGACCCGGCGCTGCCCGCCTCCGAGCGGGTCGACGCGCTGCTCGCCGAGATGACGGTGGCGGAGAAGGTCGCACAGCTCGGCAGCCGCTGGCTCGGCAACTTCATGGGGCATGACGCGGGCGACGATGGCGACGGCCCCAACAGCAACGACCGTGAGGGCGAACGGCCTCAAGTGGCACCCCTGGAGGACCTGTTCAAGGATGCGGGGCTCGTTTCCCTCGAGGAGGCGGCGCGCGACGGGCTCGGCCACCTCACGCGCGTATACGGAAGCCGTCCCGTGAGCGCGGAGGAGGGCGCGGCGCTCCTGGTCGCGCAGCAGCACACCGTCGTCAAGGGCTGCCGGCTCGGCATCCCGGCCCTGGCCCACGAGGAGTGCCTCACCGGGTTCAACACGTACGGCGCCACCGTCTACCCCGCGCCGCTCGCCTGGGCGGCGGCCTTCGACCCCGACCTGGTGCGCCGCATCGGCGGGGCGATCGGGCGGGACCTGCGGGCGCTCGGCGTGCACCAGGGACTCGCACCGGTCCTGGACGTGGTGCGGGACTACCGGTGGGGCCGGGTCGAGGAGACCATGGGCGAGGACCCCTACCTGGTGTCGATGCTCGGTGCCGCGTACGTCGCCGGGGTGGAGGGCGCGGGTGTCGTCGCCACCCTGAAGCACTTCGCCGGATACTCGGCGGCCCGCGGCGCCCGCAACCACGGCCCCGTACCGATGGGCCGCCGCGAACTGCTGGATGTCATCCTGCCGCCGTTCGAGACCGCGATCGCGGTGGGCGGCGCCCGCTCCGTCATGAACTCCTACTCCGACATCGACGGCGTACCGGCCGGCGCCGACCCGTGGCTGCTGACCCAACTGCTGCGCGAGGACTGGGGGTTCACCGGGACGGTCGTCTCCGACTACGGGTCACTCGCGTTCCTCGCCGGCCTGCACGGCGTCGCGGCCGACTTCGACGAGGCGGGAGCCATGGCGCTCGACGCGGGCATCGACGTGGAGCTGCCGGACACACTCACCTTCGGCCGGCACCTGGAGGAACGGGTTGCGCGGGGCGAGCTCGAGGAGTCCCTGCTCGACCGGGCAGTGCGCCGACTGCTCACCCAGAAGGTCGAGTTGGGCCTCCTCGACCCCGCATGGACGCCCGAGCTCTCGGTCGCCTCCGCCGCGACGAGGGACCTGAACTCCCCGGAAAACCGAGAGCTGGCAAGGGAGTTGGCCGAGCGATCGGTCGTCCTGCTCGACGCGGGCAGCGCGCTGCCGCTCGTCGACGCGGACGCGGGGCGCGCGGCGCCGGGCCGGGTCGCCGTGGTGGGGCCGTGCGCGGCCGACTCGCGTACGTTGATGGGCTGTTACGCCTTCCCGAACCACGTCCTGCCCCGCCATCCCGACCTGCCGCTCGGCATCTCGGCACCGACCGTCGTGGAGGCGCTGCGCGCCGAACTCCCGGACTCCGAGGTCGTCTTCGAGCCGGGCTGCGACGTGCGCGAGCGGGACCGGTCCGGTTTCGCCGCGGCGGCGGCCGCGGCCCGCGAGGCGGAGCTGTGCATCGCGGTGGTGGGCGACCGTGCGGGCCTGTTCGGCAACGGCACGTCGGGCGAAGGTTGCGACGTCGAGGACCTGCAACTGCCGGGCGTACAAGACGAGTTGCTGGCGGAGCTGTTCGCCACCGGGACGCCCGTGGTCGTGGTCGTGCTCTCCGGCCGCCCCTACGCCCTGGGCGAGGTGCACCCGCGGGCCGCCGGCCTCGTCCAGGCCTTCATGCCGGGGCAGGAGGGGGCGGCGGCGATCGCGGGTGTGCTGTCCGGACGCGTCCAGCCGGCGGGCCGGCTGCCGGTGCAGATCCCGCGCCGCCCGGGCGGCCAGCCCGGCACCTATCTGCAGCCGCCGCTGGGCGCGCACACGCAGGGCATCAGCAGCGTCGACCCGACGCCGCTGTTCCCCTTCGGGTACGGGGCGTCGTACACCACGTTCGAGATCGGTGACCTGCGCGTGAGTGCGAGCGACATCCCCACCGACGGCGAGTTCACGGTGTCGGCGCGGGTGCGCAACACCGGCACCAGGCCGGGACGCGAGGTCGTCCAGCTGTACCTGCGCGACCCCGTCGCACAAGTCAGCCGCCCCGTACGGCAGTTGACCGGCTTCGCAAAGGTGGACCTGCCCCCCGGGGCGAGCGCACGGGTGAGCTTCCGGGTGCACGCCGACCGGACCGCGTTCACGGGCCGCGATCTCACCCGGATCGTCGAGCCAGGCGCGATCGAGGTGCAGGTCGGCGCCTCGTCACAGGAGCTGCCCTGCCTGGCTGTCGTACGATTGACGGGCCCCACCCGGGAGGTCGGCCACGACCGGCGACTCACCACGCCGGTGGATGTGACCCTGGAAGAGGCCGATGCCACCGCACGCTAGACGCACCACCCTGGCAACCATCGCCCGCGAGGCGGGGGTCTCCGTCGCGACGGTGTCGAAAGTGGTCAACGACCGCAGCGATGTGGCGCCGGGGACCCGCGCCCGGGTGCTGGAGCTGCTGCATGAACACGACTACCTGGCGCCCGTGTTCCGGCACACCGAGACCGCCGAGAACCCGACGATCGAGGTGCAGTTCAACAACGACCTGAAGACGTATTCGGCGGAGGCGCTGGAAGGCATCGTCGACGCCGCCGCCGAACTGGGCGCCTCGGTCGTGATCAGCAAGTCGGCGCCCGCCCCGCACTGGGCGCGTGACCTGGTGTCGGCCGGACGGCGCGCCCTGATCGCGGTCACCAGCATGTACACGGCCGCGCATGTCAAGGAGCTGACCAGGGCCGGACTTCCGCTGGTCGTCCTCGATCCGCTGCACCTGCCGCACAGCCGTGTGCACAGCGTCGGGGCGACGAACTTCGCCGGCGGCCTGGCCGCGACCGAGCATCTGCTCCGCCTCGGCCACCGCCGCGTCGGCTATCTCGGCGGACCGACCTTGGCCGTGTGCAACCAGGCCCGTATGCACGGCTACCGCGCCGCCCTGGAGGCGGCGGGCGCCCCGACGCCCGCCGCGTACGTCCGGCACGGCGAGTTCACCCACCGCACCGGCCTGCTCGGCGCCGCCGCGCTCCTCGACCTGGACGAACCACCGACGGCGCTCTTCGCGGGCAACGACGAGATCGCCCTCGGCATCATCGAGGCCGCCCGCTCCCGCGGCCTGCGCGTCCCCGAGGACCTGAGCGTGGTCGGCTTCGACGACACACTCCTGGCCCGGATGGTGTCACCGCCCCTGACCACCGTGCGCCAACCACTGCGCGAGATGGGCGGCATCGCACTGCGCACCGCGCTGCGCCTGGCGAACGGCGAGCGGGTCGAGTCCCACCACATCGAACTCGCCACGGAACTCGTCGTCCGGTCGTCCACGGGGCCGCCGCGCTGACCGGTCCGGCCCCTGCGCCGCCCGTCCATGTCGCCCCCAGGAGGCCAACGGACAGCAGCGCTGCCCGGATTGGTCACAGCGGGCCATCCCTCGATGACTCTGCGGCTGCCGAAAATGTCGTCCACACAGCTCAGAAGCGTCTCCAACGGTGCGGCAGGATCAGCACTCGTGCTGCCTCGTCCCGCCTACCTGACCGTCACCAATATGTTCGCCGCACTGCGGTTGCTGCCGATGAGCAACCGCGAGAAGGACGCGGAAGTGCGGGTGGTGCGGCACGAGAACGCCGTGCTGCGGCGGCAGTTGAAGATCCAGGTTCGCCACGAGCCCTCCGACTGGCTGTGGTTTGCGGCGCTGTCCACCCTGATACCCCGTCACCGATGGAGCCGGGTCTTCCCGGTCATCCCAGGCACGCCGCCGGCCTGGCATCGCCAGCTGACCGCCGCGAAGTGAGACCACAGCACGTGGCACGCACGCACCGGTCGCCCGCCCACCGCGGCCCCCCTCAAGCACCTGGTACTGCAACTGGCACACGAGAACCCGCGGTGGGGCACCGGAGAACCCAAGGAGAACTCCCCCAGCTCGGGCACCCCATTGCCTCCTCCACCGTGTGAAAGATCCTCAACGCCGCAGGTCTCGACCCGGCCCCACGCCGCACCGGCCCGACCTGGCGCGATGTCCTGACCGCGCAGGCCGACGGCATCGTGGCCACGGACTTCTTCCATCTGGACACCGTGCCGGGGAAGCGCCTGTACGCCAGGGCGTTCCGCACTGCGAGCCAGTGATCGGCACCATCCGCCGCGAAGCCCTCGACCACGTCCTGGTCCTGAACGAGGCCCACGCCACACGGGCACTGGCCGAGTTCGCCCGGCACGGCCTACACCGCACCGTGCCCGGCACCAGCGACCTCCCGAGGCCACCGAGCCGACCACCCCCGTCCACAACCTCGAAGGCTGCAGACTTCCCCGAACCCGTATCCCCGGCGGCACCATCAACGAGTACCAATATGCGGGCTGAGCAGCAGCGATGACTTTTCGAGTACCACAGGACACGGTTGAGGCGCCGTCAGCGGGCGAACGACCCATTCTCAACAGTGCGAGCAAGGATTCCCAGCGTGGCCCGCAGACCAGCCTCCGGGATGACCGGAAAGACGCCCGCCTCACGGTACTTGTCGTCGATCTGGCTCCAGTCGTAGTAGGACGTGACGAGCGTGCCCTTCTCGTTGGGTTCGAGGCGATACCCGTAGAGGTGGCGGATGGGCGGCTGGATGGTGCCTGAGATCGTCCATTCCAAGAGCGCGTCACGTTCGTAGCGAGTGATGATCACCGTCACGTCGTACCGCCCCATGGGAAGGTCCCCGAGAGCCTCCCGGTCCATGTGGACGACGAACTCGTCCCCCACCGCACTCACCGGATCGCCCGCCGCGGACTGCAGCATGCCTGAGCTGTCAATACCCACGTGGCCCTGCGGGGATCGCAGCACCTCAAAGATCGCCGACGGGGGTACGGCAATCTGCCGGGTGACATCAAATCGCTCTGTCGTCATGCCTCACCCTTACATGCATGGCCCCGTCAGCCGCTGGCAGGGGGAAGCCGTCGCGTGCATCAATGAGTACAGATATGCAACCTGAACAGGGGCGATGAGTTTCCGAACCACACGAGACACCACGTCGTGACCTTCCGGTCGTGACACCGAGCCGACACCCTTAGCCTGTCCCGCTCGAAGAGCGGCACGAGAACGCCGTGCTGCGCCGCCAGATCGCCCGGTTCCGCTACGAGCCCGCCGACCGAATCTGGCTGTCCTTTCCCGGCTGGTCCCCCAGGAGCACTGGCCTCGAGTCTTCGCAGTCACCCCCACCACGCTGCTGCGCCCGCACCACCAACTCATCGCCAGCAAAAGGACCATCCCCCGACACCGCAGCCCCAGCAGGCCCTCCACCGCATCCACCGTCGAAACCATCCGGCGCCACCACGGCGTTGTGCCGGACGGTGTCCGTCTCCCACGAAGGGCTCCACCGCGACTACCCGTGGGAGGTGAAGTCCACGACCGCCGAGGCGGTGGTGCGGTGCCACCGCCTGCTGTTGCGCAGCATCGCGTGGTCGCCACCGGGCACAAGGGACATGTCCGCCCGCGCGCCTGACGCTCGCGCACGTCGGACGTACTCGGCCGAGGCCTGCGGATCGGTGACGCGGTCGTGGTCACCGTGGAGTACGAGGACGTCTTTGTCCCTCAGGTGTGCGACGGGTTCGTCCTCCGGGCACCAGGGGGCCAACGCCACAACGGCCCCGACCTGGGGAGCTCGTGCGGCGCGCAGAGCGGCGCGGCCGCCCATCGAGTGACCCACGAGCACCACCGGCACGTCGCCGACGAGCCGGGTCAGCTCGTCCAGTGCCCGATTCGCATCGTGCAGGGCATCGGCGTCGGATCCGTTCCAGCCACGCACCCGGTACTGCACCCGCGCCAAGAGGACGGGGGCATCCGCGAGGGCCGCCGCGGCCGCGCGCACGAAGGGCCGCATGCGCAGCGCCGCGAGGTGCCAGGACCGTGACGAAGACCGGCCATCGGCACGGCCGCCGTGCAGGAACAGCACCGCGGCCCGCGCCTTGGGCGGGGTTCGACACCGCACCAACGCACCGCTAGTACTCGCCACAGTGGCGGGCTGTCCGAAATCAGCCATGCGTCACCCTCCCTACTCCACGGCATGACCGTGGAATGCTCGCTACTGATCATTCGGCGCCCGCCCTGCAACGGCTTGGTCGAGCGGACCGGTCCAAGGACCGGCCGGCCCTTCAACACCGCGACCGGTCAGATCAGCCCCGTGACGGTGATGGTGACATGAGCCCGCGCTTTCTGGTCCGGGACGGCCATAGCCAGGTGTTCCTCTGTCATCCGGCGGTGTGCGTGCCAAGAACCCCATCCGCGCAGGCCACTCACCCCGTCATCGCGCCGTGACAGCCCGGCATGATGAACGACCGCGCTGCTTCGATCGACCTATCTGACCGCGACCAACGCCTTCGCCATGCTGCAGCTGCTCCCGGCGAACAACCGCGACAAGAACATCGAAATCCTCGCCCTGCGCCTGCGCCTGCGCCGGCCGAAAATGTCATCCATGCAGATCAGGAACGTCATCGACGGTGCGACAGGATGATTTCGTGTCGCTCCGTCCCGCCTACCTGACCCTCACCAACCTGTTCTCCGCACTGCGATTGCTACCAATAAACGATCGCGAGAAGGACACGGAGATCCTCGCCTTACGCCGCCAGACCACCGTCCCGGAACGACAACTCGGCACGGACCGAACCAAGTTCACACCCGCGGACCGGGCGTTCCTCGCCGCCCTGCTGACCCCCGCCTGCCACGCCAGGCCCTGCGTCGACTCTGGTTACTGGTCCGACCCGACACCGTACTGCGCCGGCACCACCACCTGATCTGGCAGCGCCACGAACACAATTGCAATATGAAGACAAAAGTGCATGAAGGTTGAAGGTGCCGTGTATGCCCGCTCATCCTTGCCTCATGAGTCTCGCCTCGCCCTCCTTCGACCTCACCCCCATGGACGGCTACGCCCACGACTGGGCCCTCGTCGACGTGGAGACCTCCGGGCTGATACCCCGGCGCGACCGGGTGCTGTCGGTCGCCGTGGTCACCATCGGCCGGGACGGCGAACAGACCGGGGAGTTCTCCACACTTCTCGATCCGGGGTGTGATCCGGGGCCGGTCGATGTGCACGGGCTGACCACCGAGCGGCTGCGCGGCGCGCCCACCTTCGACCAGGTGGCCGAGCGCATCGGCGCAATGCTGCAGAACCGTGTTCTGGTCGCCCACAACGCACAGTTCGACTACGACTTCCTGGCCTACGAGTTCGCCCGGGCCCGCACGTGGCTGCCGGTCTCGCAGCGGCTGTGCACCCTCGCCCTGAACCGGCAAGTGGACCCACCGACAGCCGACATGAAGCTGGGCACCCTGGCCGCCCACTACGGCGTACCGCAGCGGCACGCGCACGACGCGCTGGACGACACGCGAGTCCTGGCCGGAATCCTGCGAGCATCGCTGCAAGAGGCGGCCCGGCTCGCACTGCAGTTGCCCCTCGTGAACTGCCCGCCCCGTGCCGAGTCCCAGTTCACACCCACGCCGCCCAAGACACCCTGCGCCTACCGCAATCCCGGCCGGCTGGCTCCGGGCTCACCGCTGAGGCAGGGCATGAAAGTCGCGATCACCGGGGAAACCGTTTGTGCGCGGGCCGAGTTGATCGGCCGAGGCGTTGCCGCCGGACTCAACATGATGGGCTCGGTCAGCCACCACACCAGCGTCCTGGTCAGCAACGAACCCACGACCGAATCGGCGAAGGCACGACGGGCCGCCACCGAAGGGGTACCCGTCATCGACGAGGACACCTTCCTCCAGCTGCTCAGCGACGTAGAAGCCGGAGCGGGGCATCAGGCGCCCGGACCGGCACCGGTCATCCCTGCCCCCCGCCAGGCCGAGCCCGCCCCCATCGGGTCAGGTGCGAGGCCCCTGTCAGGACGCCGCGTCCTCGTCCTGGGCGCCGCACACACCGAGGCAGCCGGCGCGCGCAGCCTCGTCGTCGAACTCGGCGGCTCCGCCGCGGTCAATCTCTCGCGCAGCGTCACGGACGTCGTCGTCCTCCCCGGCGGGGACAACGACCGACGTATGCCCCGCATCACGGAACTGGGGCTTTCGGTGCACGACGAGCGCTGGCTCGTCGATCCGGCCATGACCGCCACCGTCCCCCTCCCCGGCGCCGATGCCGACGTGGCCGCATGCAGGACAGCGGAGACGCCTGTCGGCGCCACTACACCCCATGTCCTCCCCCGCGGTGGCGTCATCGACCTGCCCACCCCCACGTCGCCGTGGCATGTCACCGCGTCCTGGGCGCCTTGGGAACACGGTGAGGTCGATGTCGTAGCCTTCGTACTCGACGAGGACGAACAGGTCACCTTCGACGAGGACTTTGTGTTCTACGGCGCCCCGGAGAACCCCGGCGGCACCGTCCACCTGCTCACCAACGGCCCGGCCGAACAGACCATCACCGTCGACGTCGCTTCCCTGCCCCCGTCCTCACACCGGGTGGTGATCGCCGCGGCCATCGCCGGCGGCCCGTCCTTCGGCGACGTCGGCGCCGTCCAAGTCGCCACGGCACCCGGCGACAGCGCCGCCCCACTGACACGCGCGACACTGGACGCCGCCACCAGCGAGCGCACACTGGTCCTGGCCGAGCTCTACCGCCGCGGCCCACTCTGGCGTTTCCGCGCCGTCGGACAGGGCTACGACCACGGACTCGACGCCCTCGCGCGCGGCTACGGAGTCGACATCGCCGACTGACCTTGCGCCTGGCGAAATCCCTGTCCGCGCAGGCCACCCAGCCCGCTGACATCGCCGACCATCAGAGCATGACGATCGACGTGCTGCTCCGGCTCGCCTACCTGACCATGGCCAACGTCTTCGCCCTGCTACGACTGCTCCCCATGAGCGTCCGAGCCAAAACGCCGAGATCCTCACCCTGCGCCACCAGATCACCGTCCTGCAACGTCAACTCGGGGACAACCGGGTGAAGCTCAGACCAGCAGACCGGGCCTTCCTCGCCGCGCTTCTCCACCCCCTCCCGCGCCGGCTCCTGCGCAGCCTGCGGTTGCTCGTGCGACCCGACACCGTGCTGCGATGGCACCGCGACCCGATCAAACAACACCACGCGAATGCCTCCCTGCGGCATCGGCCGGGTCGGCCGCGCACCGTGCGCTCCATCCGCCTGCTCATCCTGCGCCTGGTCCGCGAGAACCCGTCCTGGGGCTACCGCCGTATCCACGGTGAGCTCGTCACCCTCGGCATCAAGATCGCCGCCTCCACCGTCTGGGAAATCCTGAAAGCCGAGGGCATCGACCCGACCCCAGACCGGACCACCACGACCTGGGCCGCCTTCCTCCGCTCCCAGGCCGGCACCCTCCTGGCGGCGGATTTCATTGAGACCGTCACCCTGACCGGCAAGCGCCAGTACATGCTCGCCGTCATCGAACACGCGACCCGCCGCATCCGCATACTCGGCACCACCGCCCACCCCACCGCTGACTGGGTCACCCAAGCCGCGAGGAACCTCGCCATGGACCTCGAACAAGCAAGCACCAAGGTCAAGTACCTGATCCGAGACCGCGCCGCGAAGCTCCCCGCCCTGTTCGACCAGATCCTCAACCAGGCCGGCATCGCGATCGTCCTCAGCGGCATCCGCACCCCGCATGAACTCGATCATGGAACGCCGGGTACAGACCTGCTGCCATGAGCTCCTCGACCGCACGCCCATCTGTAACGAGAACCACCTGCGCCACGCTCTACGCGAGTTCGAGGCCCACAACAAGCACCGCCCCCACCAGCCGATGAATCAGGCAACCCCGCTGCGGGCATTACCAGAACCGATTACCGACCCCGACCGAATCGCGCACCTGAACATACGCCGACACGACCGCCTCGCAGGCATACTCCACGAATACCGACATGCTGCCTGACCTCGACGGATGAGGTTTTCGGCAGGCGCAACGCTGCACAAGACGACGGACGTCACCGCGTCCGGCACACGAGGAAAGATCCGGCACTCCCTGCCAGCCGGCGATCGCCAACCCCTGCTCCAGAGCCTCCGCCTCGCGCTCGCCGCGCCGCCCTGCCCTGACCACCCACGCACGCACGATCGCCGCCCCTCCCCCGATGCCCGAACCCTGGCCCCGATCCTGGCAACTTCCTTCACCGTGAGGCAAGTTCAGTCGCACGCGCCTCAGGATTCTTCCTTCACGTCGACGTGACGCTCACGCCCGGGCCTTTCATCTATGCGGGCACCATCCCGGTGCCGGAGCAAACCCCCGGATCAGCTAGAACCCGTACACCCGAGTAAAGGGGGCCGGACCCCGGAGTGGATGACTCCGATCGACGCCGCAGCGGTCGCGGAACGCGAGGCCGCCGCAGAGGAGCGCCCCGTCAAGTCCCCTACCGGAACGGCACGTTACGGCCACTCCCGCGACCCGCATACAACACGAGGTGACAGGCCCTCAGCCTGTGCGCAAAAAGCCCGCAAAGTCCGATCACGCAACTGCCCCTCGCGGCACATCCGTGCAATGGTCATCGAAGTCATCTCTCGTTTCCCACGTCACCGCAGCCGCGGACCGGAGCAGGTCAGGCATCCGCATTCGGCCGAGTAATCGAAAGTCCTGCTGTCCGCTCGGGGAACGCGTCCCGACTGTCGTGCCAGAAAGGTCTCACCCATGCCCGAGATCACACGCCGTCGACTGCTCGGGTCCCTGGCAGGCACCGCCGCCGGCACGCTCATCGCCTCGTACCTGCCGCCCAATCTGCAAGCGGCGGCAGCCGCGACCGGCAAGCCCGGTTCCCTGAGCGACATCGAGCACGTGGTCATCCTGACGCTGGAGAACCGCTCGTTCGACCACTACTTCGGCTCGCTGGCCGGGGTCCGCGGATTCGACGACCCGCAGGCGCTGAGACTCCCGGACGGCAAGTCCGTTTTCTATCAACCGGATCCGAAGAATCCGGATGGTTACCTGCTGCCCTGGCACCTGGACACGCACCGTACGAGCGCCCAGGCCATCCCCTCCACCAGCCACGCCTGGTCCGTGCAGCACGAGGCCTGGAACAACGGCAAGATGGACAACTGGCTGCCCGCTCACCGGCGAGCCGATGGCGACGCGGTCGGGCCGTACACCATGGGCTACTACGAATGGCAGGACATACCCTTCGACTACGCACTGGCCCACGCGTTCACCTTGTGCGACGGCTACTTCTGCTCGCTCATGGGCCCCACCTGGCCCAACCGCCTCTACCTCATGTCCGGCACCATCGATCCGGACGGCACGGCGGGCGGCCCGATCATCAACAACACCGTGCCGCAGCCGTACCGCTGGAAGTCCTACCCCGAGCAGTTGGAGGAGGCGGGGGTGAGCTGGCGCGTCTACCAGGACGAGGACGACTACGGCTGCAACCCGCTGGAGTTCTTCCAGACGTTCCAGGACGCCAGACCCGGCTCGCCGCTGCACACGCGGGGCATGCGGATCGGCCCGGCGGATCAGTTCGAGTACGACGTCAAGCGCGGCCGGCTGCCCGCCGTCTCGTGGATCATCCCGACGTCGGAACAGTCCTCCCACCCGGCGTATCTCCCGGCCGCCGCGGCGGACTTCGTGGCGCGCAAGCTCGAGGCCGTCGCGTCCGACCCGAACCTGTTCTCCAAGACCGTCTTCATCATCAACTACGACGAGAACGACGGGCTGTTCGACCATGTGCCGCCGCCCACGCCGCCGGCCGGCACGCCGCACGAGTTCGTGGGTGGGCTGCCCATCGGCGGCGGCTTCCGGGTGCCCTGCACGATCGTTTCACCGTGGACGCGCGGCGGGCACGTGGCGAGCGAGGCGTTCGACCATACGTCCGTCCTGCAGTTCCTGGAACAGGTCACCGGCGTGCGCGCGGCCAACATCACGGACTGGCGGCGCGAGACCTTCGGCGACCTGACGTCCGCGCTCGGCATGAAGGTGAACAAGCGGTTCCCGCCCATGCCGCCTACGCTGCCGTCGTTCTGGCTGGCGGAGTACGAGGCCGGGAATCTGCCCGCGCCGTCCCTTCCCGGCACCGGCCAGACGCCGCCGCACCAGCAGCAGTCACCGTCCCCCATGCCGTCCCAGAAGAACCCGGGCAGGCGCCGGGGCGGCGCCCTGCGCGACTCGCCCAGCCGCCTGGACGAGGTGCGCACCAGCGCCCGCGACGACTATCCCGACCGCGGCAAGGGCACCAACTTCCCCGGCATCATGGAGGCGGTGTCCAGCCAAAGCCACCTGGACGCCGCGGCGGACACGACCACGCCCGCCGTGTATGTCGCGTCGCTCGGCGGCGGACTCGCGATCCTCGACCGGTCGTCCGGCACCCTGATCGCCGCGGTCAAGGGGTTCACCAACCCGTACGGCATCACGGCCGCCGCGGGCAAGGTGTACGTGGCGAACTCCGGCACGAACACGGTCGCGGTGGTCGACCGGTCCACCAACAAGATCACGAAGAAGATCACCGTGGGCGTGTACCCGCACGGTCTCGCCGCCTCGCCGGACGGCACCCGCGTATACGTGGCCGACACCGGCCCGGACACCGGCTCCGGCGGCTCGCGGGACATCTCGGTGATCGACGTCGCGACCGACACGGTGACCGCCACGTACCAGGCCGGTGAGGCCCCGTACACGGTCGCGGTGTCACCCGACGGCTCCCGTCTGTACGTTCCCTGCAGCAACGGCCTGTACGTGCTGGACGCGGCGGACGGCCATCGGCTGACCGTCCTGCGCGAGCTGTCCCGCGCCCGCGGCGCCACGCTGAGCCCCAACGGCAGGTCCTGCTACGTCACCCTGCCGATGGACAACCGGGTAGCCGTGGTGGACACCGCCACCGGCAGGGTCACCAAACGCATCACCACCGGCCTCGCCCCGTGGAACGTGGCCTTCACCGGCGACGGCTCGCACGCGTACGTCACCAACGCCAACGACGACACCCTGTCGATCATCGACACGTCCCGCCCGACCGTGACCGGCGCCCTCACGGTCGGCCACATACCCACCGGCATCATCGGCGACGGCACCGACCTATGGGTCGCCAACAACACGTCCAGCACGATCATCCGCGTGGACACGACGACCAACACGGTCTCGGCAACCACACCCCTGGGCTTGAGCAACGAGCCCACTTCCCTGGTGATCGCCTAGCGATCGCCCGACCCCGAGCGGGGTCCGCCGCGGTACGCGCCGCACCCCGCTCGTCACGTCGATGCACAGCCGGATGGGGTGTGGGTGGCGGACATGACACCAGGCGCGCGGAGGATCGTCAGGGCGTCCGGCAGATGAGCCGGCCTGCGCCTGGCCAGCGAAAACCCGTCCTGGGGCTACCGCCGCATCCACGGCGAGCTCACCACCCTCGGCATCAAGCACAAACCCCATCCCGCACACCCACCTCGACATCCGCCGCCGCGACCGCCTCGGAGGCATCCTCCACGAGTACCACCACTCAGCGGCCCGACCTGGCTGGACGGGGTTTCGGCACGCACAGGGACAAACTTGAGAAATCCGTCGCGGGGAGTTCTCGGCAGGCGCAGAGTTCCGCTTGACCAGCAGCGATGAGTTCTCGAGCGGCACACGATTTGCATGTGCCGGACACGTCCCTCGGCGTCGCGCCGGAATGCGTCGGCGGGGAGCCGGCAGGGCTCCCCCGGTCCACTCGCCCCCGACGGCACCGCCGATCACCCAGGAAGAAACAACCGCTCCGACCGTGCGGAGGCCATCGACGACATCACCAGAGACGCCGCCCCGATCGCCCCGCCGTCCTCGCCCAGCGTCGTGCCGCACACCTGGACACCGTGGACGTTGCCGACCGTCAGCAAGGACGCGGCGATGGGAGGGACCACCCTGAGGTAAATGGCGGACAGGGCAGACCAGTTGGGTCCGCCGAGCACGACCGTGGCGAGATCCAGGACGTTCGCGAGCTGGCCCGCCGCGCGGCCGATGGCTCGCGCCGACCGCTCGACGATGGCTGTGCAATTCGCGTCACCGGCGTCGGCGAGCGCGCAGAGTCGAGTGAGTGCGGTCTCTACGCCGAGATGGTCCTGGAGATCGACAGGGGCGAGTGCGCCGAGATCGACGGCGGCCGCGACCAAATGGGCCGGCGCGCAGGTGAGCGCGATGCAGCCGCGGCCGCCGCAGGGACATCGCGGGCCGTCGGGGTCGCCGCTGAGGTGGCCGATCTCGCCGAGGTTGTTGGAGGAGCCGCGTTTCACCTCGCCGTCCAGAACGACGCCCGCGCCGATTCCGGTGCCCAGGTAGACGAAGGCGAAATCAGTGAACGCGCCGCCGCCCGCCCAGAGTTCACCCGTGGCCGCGGCGATGGTGTCCTTCTCCAACACGACGGGGAGGCCGGTGCGTCGCTCCAGTTCCTCCCGCAGGCGCACCACGCCCCAGCCCCGCAGATTGGGCGGCCCGACGACAGCATCGGCCAGGACCGGACCGGGGGTTGAGACACCGAGGCCCGAAAGGCGCTGGCGTGGGACCCGGTTGCGGCGCGCGAGGTCGTCGACGGCGGCGACGATCGCGTCCAGCGCATCCTCGGGGCCGTCCGTGGTCGGGGTGGCGATGGAGGCCCGGTCCACCACCTCTCCGGCAAGGTTCAGCAGGACCGCCGTCATCCGGGCCGGGTCGATGTGCAGGCCGACGGAGTACCGGCCGCCGGGCACCACCCTGAACATCGTCCTGCGCGCCCCGGTCTCGACCTCCGTGCGCCCCGCGGGCTCGATGAGTCCGGCGCCGACGAGCCGCGCACAGATGTTGGAGACGGTCTGCCCCGACAGGCCGGTGCGCCGCGTGAGTTCGACGCGACTGATGCACGCGCCGCGCCGCACCAGGTCCAGCACGAGCAGCTGGTTGTAGTCGCCGACGCGCGGAAGGTTGGAGCCACGTCGTTCCATCCTGATCTGCACCTCCACGGGGGCCGAACATCCTTGATCCGCAACGGTGCGCGGGGTGCGCCAGATCCTAGATGAGAAACCAGCAGGTCGGGGCGGGAAGCACCAACTGGGGCTCGTGCAAATCAAATTGATTGTGTTAGCTTCCAGCATCCGCCGCGCAGTGATGATCTTCAAGGGAGAGGCATCATGAAACTGCCGAAACCGACACTGGCCGCCCTGGCGCTCTGCCTCGTCGCCCCGCTCACTGCCTGCTCCGGCTCCGGATCGGACTCGAGTTCCGGCCCGGTGAAACTGGTGCTGCGGCAGTTCGACCCGGAGAGCGAGACCAAGGGACTGGCTGCCGCGATCCACACCTGGAACGAGCGCCACCCGCACATCCAGGTCGAGTTGGAGACGCTCAGCCCGAACAACGTGCAGCAGTTCGCACGCGAGGCCAACTCGGGCTCGGGCCCCGACATCGACCAGATCGGCTACAGCGACGTCCAGTTCCTGGCCAGGCCGAGGATCCTGCTGCCGCTGGACTCCTACCTCGACAAGGATCCGCCGGCCGGCGCGAGCGGCCTCCTCGCCACGGACGCGACCCGATTCGAGGGCAAGACCTGGGCCATGCCCTGGACCGCGGACACCATGGCCCTGGTCCACAACCCAAAGGCGCTCGCCGACGCCCGCATCACCCACCCGCCCACGACGTGGGAGGAGTTGGCCGCCGACGCCAAACGGATCAGCGCACACGGCTCCGGCGCGACCAAGGGGTTCTGCTTCCCCGGCTCGGGGTCCGTCACGAGCGCCCAGTGGTTCGCCATCAACTACTTCCTCTGGTCGCACGGCAGCACGCTCGTGAAGAAGGACGCGGACGGCAACTGGAAAACCGGCGTCTCGCGTCGCCAACTGACGCGCACGATCGACTACTTCGCCGGCCTGTTCCGCTCCGGCGCCACCCCCGCCGGCAACAAGGCGGTGCAGGACTACAGCGACCCCACCATCGTCAACGGCCTCGCCCGCGGCAGCTGCGCGATGAGCTATCTGCCGCCGTCCACCTTCGCACCCCTGCGGCAGCAGGCCAAGAAGTCGGGCACGGAACTGAGGGCCGCCGTGATGCCCGAGGGGCTGAAGACCGGCGCCACGCACCTCGGCGGCCGCGCGCTCGGGATCAACCGCAACACCGCGCACCCCGGCGCGGCGTGGAAGGTGGTCAAGTACCTGATGAGCGCCACGACGTTCAAGACCTACGACCAGCTCCCGGCGTCGAAGACGACGCTCGAGACCGTGGACGTACCGGCGTCGCAGAAGGCCTACACCGACCAGCTGCCGCACGCCCGCTCGTTCGGACGCTATCTGGGGTCGGGCGCGACGATCACCTCGTTCCAGGAGGTGGTGGACCAGAACTTCTCGGCCGTCTACTCCGGCCAGCGATCCAGCGAGGACGCGGCGGGCACAATCCTCGACGGCCTCGACCAGGCACTGGAGGACTGAGCGCCCGATGGCTTCCCGTACGACCGACGCTCCCCGTTCGGCCAACCGCCTCCCCTACGCGCTGACGCTCCCGGCGCTCATTGTCATCGGCGTCCTCTTCCTCTTCCCCGGCATCTACAACGTGGTGCTGGCCTTCCAGAAACTGACCCCCTACGACCTGCCGAGCGATGCCAAGTGGGTGGGCTTCCACAACTTCGTGAAGCTCTTCCAGGATCCGGAGACCGGTTCCGCCACGTTCAACACGGTCGTCTGGTTGACCGTCGTCACCGTGGTGGCTCGGCTCGCGATCGGCCTGGGACTCGCCCTGCTGTTGCAGAGCCCGGTCCTGGAGCGCTGGCGAATGCGGGGCCTGAGCCGCACCCTCGTCCTGGTCCCCTGGATGGTGCCGCCCGTGGTGGCGGTGGCCTGCTGGAAGTGGATCTTCGACGCGGACACCGGGGTCCTCAACCAGTTCCTGGTCGCCCTGCACATCCTGCCGCACGGCGAGGCGTTCCTCGCGCAGACGAGCACGGCGTGGTGGGCCGTGGCCACCATCATCGTCTGGCGCGAACTGCCCTTTGTCATCGTCGTGTTGATGGCGGGCCTGCAGTCCATACCCAAAGAGCGGTACGAGGCCGCCGCCCTCGACTCGGCGGGCCGCTTCCAGTCCTTCCGGTACATCACCCTGCCCGGCCTGCGCCCCGTCATGGTGGTCGTCGTCCTGATGACCGTGATCCAGACGTTCAACAACTTCGTCTACGTGTGGCTCTCCACCGCCGGAGGCCCCGGTACGTACACCCAGGTCCTCGCCACCCGCCTGTATTCGGCGGCGTTCGTCTCCAATCACCTCGGGGAGGGCGCTGCGATCGGCATTGTCATGACCTTGGTGATGGCCCTGTTCGCCATGGTGTACCTGCGGATGACCGGAGAACGAGAGGGGCGGTCCGCATGACCACCGACGTCACGACACGGCCGACCACGACGGCCGGCGCCTCCGGCCGAGCGGCCGTCCGCCCCCGCGCCTCGGGCCGCCGGGCCCGCGACCTGCTGGTGGTCGTTCCGACCCTCGCGATCCTGCTGGTGATCGTCTTTCCGGTGCTGTGGATGGTGTTCACCTCCCTGCGGCCCTCGACGGCGCTCGCCGCGAAGGTGCCGGTCGGCGAGTACCTGCACGGCCTGGGCTTCGGCGCCTACCAGCGGTTGTTCGCCGACTCCGACTTCGGCCGCTACCTCGCGAACAGCCTCCTGGTCTCCGTCGCGAGCACCGCCTGCACCGTGGTGCTCGCCTGCCTCGCCGCGTACGGGCTGTCCCGCTACCGCTTCCGGCTGCGCGGCTCGATCCTGATGGTGGTCCTCGCGACGCAGCTCCTGCCCTTCGTCGTGCTGATCACGCCGATGTACATCGCGCTCGGCGAGCTCGGCCTACTGGACTCGTACGTGGGTCTGACCCTCGTCTACGTCGCGATGACACTGCCGCTCGCGATCTATCTGACGCTGAGCTACTTCAACACCATCCCGCTCGCCCTGGACGAGGCGGCACGCATCGACGGCTGCTCGACAGTCGGCGTCATCTTCCGGGTCATCGTGCCGGTCGCGCTGCCCGGCATTTCCACCGTGGTCATCACCACGTTCATCGCGACTTGGGAGGAGTACTTCTTCTCCAGCGTGCTGATGACAAGCAACGACCACAAGACCGTCCAGGTGGGGCTCTCCTCGTTCTTCGGGGAGTACGCCAGCGACTGGGGAATGATCATGGCCGCCGCGACGGTGGCCACGGTCCCGACCATCGTGCTCTTTTCCTTCGCACAGAAACGACTCGTCGCCGGAATGGCTGCTGGGAGCGTCAAGGAATGACAACACCGACCGACCGCCCGAACGTCGTCGTCATCTACGCCGACGACCTTGGCTGGGGAGACCTCGGCTGCTTCGGCGCCGACGACTTCGACACACCCGCCCTCGACGGTCTCGCCGCCTCCGGCGTGCGCCTGCCGCAGTGGTACGTGAACTCCCCTGTCTGCTCTCCGTCCCGGGCCTCCCTGCTCACCGGGCGCCACCCCGCGCACGCCGGAGTCGAGGCGATCCTCGGCGGCACCCGGCGCACCGTCGGCCTGCCCGAGCAGCCCACCCTCGCGAGCGAGTTGCGAGGGCGCGGCTACGCGACCGGGATATTCGGCAAGTGGCACCTCGGCGTCGACCCCGAGTACGGGCCCCTCAAGCGGGGATTCGACGAACACTTCGGATTCCTCGCCGGCTGCGTCGACTACTACTCCCACATCTATTACTGGGGCGATCACAACCCCCTGCACGACCTGTGGGAGGGCGAGGACGAGGTCTGGTACAACGGCGAGTACCTCACCACGGTGATCGGTCACCGCGCCGCCGACTTCATCGAGCGCAACGCGGAGAACCCCTTCTTCTGCTACGTCCCGTTCAACGCACCGCACTATCCGATGCACGCCCCCGCGGAGTACGTGGCCCAGTTCGCGCACCTGCCGGCCGGGCGGCAGATGATGGCCGCCATGGTGAAGGCCATGGACGACGCGATCGCCGGAATCCTCGCCACCTTGGACCGCCTGGGGCTGCGCGAGAACACACTCGTTCTCTTCTCCTCCGACAACGGCCCCTCCATCGAGGAGCGCAACTGGCTCGACGGCGAGGAGATCTCCTACGACGGCGGTTCGGCCGGCGGTCTGCGCGGCCACAAGGGCTCGCTGTTCGAGGGCGGCGTCCGCGTACCCACGATCATCTCCTGGCCCGCCGGCCTCCCGTCGGGCGGCGACGGCGCCGTCGTCGGCTGCATGTCCGACGTGCTGCCCACCGTCCTCGAAGCCGTCGACGGCACACAGCCGATCGACGAGAACCTCGACGGCCGCTCGGTGCTCGCCGAACTGGCGGCGGGCGAGGCCGGACCGGACCGCTGGCACTTCTGGAAGTACGAGGGTCAGCTCTCCGGTCGCCTGGGGCGTTGGAAGGCCGTCCTGAACGGCTGCGAAAGCATGGAGGAGGCCGTCGCCGTGGCCGAAGGCCTCTATGACCTCGACGCCGACCCCGCTGAGGAGCACAACCTGGCTCCCACCCACCCCGAACGCTTCGAGGACATGCGCGCGGAGGTCGAGCGGTGGGGCAAGCGCTGCGCCGACTGGAGCCGCGCGGCCGCCGCCACGGTGTAGCCCCCCTCCCGCACACGTCCAACAGCCTTCTTCTTATGGAGAGTTGATGCACGACAGCACCGCGCAGATCGAGTCGCGCGTCGAGCGCTTCGTCCGTGAGCGCATCGCCCCGGCCCTGGAACGCCGACACCTCGCTCTCGACGTGACGGCGTGGGACGTGCCCGACGAGCCCGTCCCCTTCGCCGAGGCCGTCAAGCAGGAGTACGCGCCGATCACACCCGGTACACCGTGGAGCAGGCCGTGGGGCACCACCTGGTTCCACGTCACCGGCGACATCCCCGCCGACTGGGGCGGGCCCGGCCTCGTTCTGGAGCTCGTCGTCGACCTCGGCTTCTCGGACCGCCAGCCGGGCTTCCAGGCCGAGGGCCTCGTCTACCGCCCGGACGGCACCATCGCCAAGGGCCTCGAACCGCTCAACAACGCGATCCCTCTCGGCCCGGGACCCGTTGACCTGTACATCGAGGGCGCCTCCAACCCCGATGTCGGCGGCCACCACTTCTACCTGCCGACTCCGCTGGGCGACAAGAAGACCGCCGGCACCGACCCGATCTACACGCTGCGCCGGGTCGACCTCGTCGAACGGGACCTCACCGTCGATGCCCTGCTGCGCGACGTGTGGACGCTGGTCGGCCTGATGAGCGAGCTGGAGGCGTCGCTGCCGCGCCGCGCGGAGATCCTGCGCGCTCTGGAGCGGATGTGCGACGTCGTGGATCCCGACCGCGTCGCCGAGACCGCGACCGCCGGACGCGAGACGCTCGCCGCGGTGCTCGCCGCACCCGCGAGCGCGAGCGCCCACCGGGTCGTCGCCGTCGGCCACGCGCACATCGACTCGGCCTGGCTGTGGCCGACCCGCGAGACCATCCGCAAGTGCGCCCGCACCTTCTCCAACGTGCTCGCCCTCATGGACGAGAATCCGGACTTCGTGTTCGCCTGCTCCAGCGCCCAGCAGTACGCGTGGGTCAAGGAGCACTACCCGGAGCTGTTCGAACGGATCCACGCGCGGGTCGCCGAGGGCCGCTTCGTCCCTGTGGGCGGCATGTGGGTCGAGTCCGACACCAACCTGCCCGGCGGCGAGGCGCTCGCCCGCCAGTTCGTCCAGGGCAAGGGCTTCTTCCAGCGCGAGTTCGGCTTCGAGCCCCAGGACGTGTGGCTGCCCGACTCCTTCGGCTACAGCGCGGCGCTGCCGCAGATCGCCCGAGCGGCGGGCGCCGACGCGTTCCTCACGCAGAAGATCTCCTGGAACGACACCAACAGGATGCCCCACCACACGTTCTGGTGGGAGGGCATCGACGGCACCCGCATCTTCACGCACTTCCCGCCCGCCGACACCTACAACTCCGAGCTCTCCGGCGCCGAACTGGCGCGCGCCGAGCGGCAGTACGCCGAGAAGGGGCTGTCCAACGTCTCGCTCGTCCCGTTCGGCTTCGGCGACGGAGGCGGCGGCCCCACCCGCGAGATGATGGAGGCCGCCGCCCGCACCCGGTCCCTGGAGGGCTCGCCGCGCGTCGAGGTCGACACCCCCCGCCACTTCTTCGAACTCGCCAAGAAGACCCATCCCGCGCCCGCCACCTGGTCCGGCGAGATGTACCTCGAACTGCACCGCGGCACGTACACCTCGCAGGCGAGGACGAAGCAGGGAAACCGCCGCAGCGAGCACCTGCTGCGCGAGGCCGAACTGTGGAGCGCCACCGCCGCGTGGCGCGGCCTCGCCGACTACCCCTACGAGTCGCTCGACGAGATCTGGCGGACCGTCCTGCTCCTGCAGTTCCACGACATCCTGCCCGGCTCCTCGATCGCCTGGGTGTACCAGGAGGCGGAACGCGACTACGCGGCCCTGGCACGGACGCTGGACGGTGTCATCGAACAGGCGCAGCGGACGCTCGCCGGCCCGGGCGAGACCCCCGTCGTCTTCAACGGTGCGCCGGTCGCCGCCGCCGGAGCCCCCGCGCTCGGCGCCGCTCCCGGCGGCGCCCCGGCCTGGACCGCACCCACGGTCGGGGAAGACGGCTGGGTCCTCGACAACGGCATCGTCCGAGCCGCCTTCGACACGGCAGGCCTGCTCGTCTCCCTCGTCGACCTCTCCTGCGGACGTGAACTGATCGCCGAGGGGGAGGCCGCCGCGCTGCTCCAGGTCTGCCGCGACACCCCCAACCAGTGGGACGCCTGGGACGTCGACGTCCACTACCGCCACAACATCACCGATCTGCGCGAGGCCGACGCCGTCGAGCCGACCGCCGAAGGCCTCGTCGTACGGCGCTCCTTCCAGAACTCGACGTTCACCCAGATCTTCCAACTGGCGGCGAACGCACGCGAGTTGGAACTGGAAACCCGTGTCGACTGGAAGGAGCAGGAAAAGCTCCTCAAGCTGGCCTTCCCGTTCGCCGTGCACGCCGACCGCGCCTCGTCCGAGGTGCAGTTCGGGCACGTGCAGCGCCCCACGCACTCCAACACCTCCTGGGACGCGGCCCGCTTCGAGACATCTGCCCACCGCTGGGTGCACGTCGGCGAACCCGACTTCGGCGTGGCCGTCGCCAACGACTCGACGTACGGGCACGACATCACCCGCCGCTGGGCCGCCGATGGCTCGACCGTCACCCTCGTACGGCAGTCGCTGCTGCGCGCACCCCGCTTCCCTGACCCGCAGGCCGACCAGGGCACCCATGTGCTGCGCACCGCAGTGCGGCCGGCCCCCACCGTCCTCGAAGCCCTCGACACCGGCTACCGGATGAACCTCCCGGTACGCACGGTGACCGGCGCGGGCGCGGTGGCGCCTCTGGTATCGGTGACCTCGCCCGCGGTCGTCGTCGAGGCCGTCAAGCTGGCCGAGGACCGATCCGGCGACCTCGTCGTGCGTCTCTACGAAGCACGAGGCGGACGGGCGACCACCCGTGTCGACGTGTCGGAGGCCGTCGCACGCGCCTGGACGACCGACCTCCTGGAGCGCGACTCCGCGAGCCTCGACAACGGTGCGGTACAGGTACGTTGGTGGGAGCAGGACGAGCCGATCGAGCTCACGCTCCATCCCTTCGAGATCGTGACGCTGCGACTGCGCAAGGCGTAACCGTCCCGGCGTCAGGGGCCCATGCCCCTGACGCCGCGCGCCAAAGATCAACGCCGACCGCACCGAGGGCGCCGCCCTCCCGTCGCGCGTCGCTTCCGAGGCCTGTCAGACCCCCGCCGGGCGGCCTCCTCCTCGGGTCAGCGCGTAGCCTCCGATGCCCGCCAGCGCCGCGAGCACCGCGCCCGCCGCCGTCCACAGCCAGCGGCTCGTCCACCAGGCCGAGGCCCAGCCGTCCGCCGGTGCGGCCTGCTCGGCGGAGGCGGTCGTGCCCGGGACCAGCGGGGTGGACAGGCTGCCGTCGACCGCCGCCGCGCCGCCGATGTCCTTCGAGTGGGCCTCCATCGACGCCGTCACCGGCCGGCCCAGGTCGGCGTCCGCGAGCGAGGCCGTCGTGAGGCGGACGTAGTAGGTGCCGGGCAGCGGGTCGTTGCTCCAGGCATCCGCCAAGACCCGCACCGTACGCAGCGTGCAGGCGAGCTCCACGCGGTCGGCCCCGGCCTCAACGGCACGTGCCTGCATGCCGTACTGGCAGGGCTGGCGGCGCCGCAGCCCGTCGTAGACGTCGATGCGCCAGGTCTGCGCGCCGTGCCGGGCCTGCGGCTCGGGCAGCTCGACGGTCGCCTTCACCGTCGGGCGCTGACCGGCGTCGGCCGGGAACGACCAGTACAGGTAGTCGCCCGTCGACGCACTCGCCGTGGCCTTCTGGTCCTGCTGCGTCTGCGCCGCCGTACGGAACGACGTGCCTGCCTCCGTCGGGGCCTTCTGGGCGGTGCCGTCACTCTCGTCCGCGGCGGCAGGTCCGGCCAGCGCCAGCAGTGCGGTGGCGGCGCCCAGGAGACCGCCGGCCAGTTGTCTCCTACGCCCCAACAACGTTGCGAACTGCATCAGTTCGTCCTCCAAACAGCGACACGCCAGCGCGAGAGCCAGCCCCAGATCACACCTGCGAGGAATCCGACCACGACCAGGGCGGCCAGTAGCCACCAGCCGTTGCCGAGCCCGAACGCGGCCACGTCGGATCCCTGGTCCGGGCCGTCCACCAGGTCGACCGTCAGCTCGACCGGCAGGCCGGGTGTCGTCTTCACCGAGGCGGGCGCGGAGAAGGAGTGCGAGACCTGGAGGCAGACCGACTCCGCCCGTGTCTCGTCCGTGTCGTCGTCGCGCTCGGGCTTCGGGTAACGCAGGCCTGTCGAGAGGACGTCGGTGCGCCCATCACCCGCCTCCTGCCCGCGCACGATCTCCCGGCCGTGCGTGGTGAGTGCGCGCAGCAGCACACCGTAGTCCTGGTTGACCGCACGGTCGGCCGCAACGCTCACCGAGGCGCGCAACTCCTGTCCCGGTTCGACGTCGACGCGGTAGAAGCGGTGCTCGCCGAACTTCTCACGGTCGGTGTAGAGGCCGGCCTTGAGCTGCGGCGCGTCGGCGCACTGGGCGGCGCCGTCGACAGCCACGGGTGTGGTCACCGGATCGGCCGCCCGGTCGACCAACTGTCCCACCTTGTCGGAGAGTTGATTCTTGTGGTGCACGGCGGTGTAGGTGCCGCCGGTCGCGTCCGCGATGCAGGACAGCTGCTCACGCGTCTTCGCGTCGGCGACAAGCCCGAGAGTGTCGATGGTCAGACCGATGCCCTTGGCGGCGATCCCGCGGGCCACCTCGCACGGGTCGAGCGGCTGACAGGTGTCCTCGCCGTCGCTGATGAGGACGATGCGCTTGGCGCCGGCGCCGGACGTGAAGTCGTCGGCGGACTTGAGCAGGGCGGGACCGATCGGCGTCCAACCGGTGGGCTGAAGCGTGGCCACGGCCGTCTTGGCCTCGGTACGGTCCAACGGGCCAACCGGGTAGAGCCGCTCGGTGTCCTTGCAGCCCGTCTTCCGGTCGTCTCCAGGGTAGTTGGCCCCGAGCGTCCTGATCCCGAGCTCCACCTCGTCGGGTGTCGCGTCGAGCACCTCGTTGAACGCCTGCTTCGCCGCGGCCATCCTGGAGCCGCCGTCGATGTCGCGGGCGCGCATGGATCCGCTTGCGTCCAGGACGAGTTCGACCTGAGGCACCGGTCTTTCGTCGGCTCCATCGGCATACGCCTGGGTGGGCGGCAGGCCGCCGACGGCGAGGGCGGCGAACAGAGCACACAGGCCCACCGCCAGCCGTTGTCTGATGATCATCGGCGGATCTTATGGATCATGACGGGAGAAGACCAAAACGGGGACCTCAACGGGGACTTCAACGGGGACCTCAAGGCGTCGCCCGACACGATCGCCGAAGGGAGACCGGGCGCCGGTCACTCACGGCCGTGCGCCTTCTTTTCGCTCGGCCCCCAGCCTTCGCACCTGTCCGCAGCCTCCCCTCCGGGTGAAGTGCAGAGAAGCGCGCAGGCCCGCTAGCCCGGCGATGAGGCCGTACACGCCTGCCAGGATCACGAGCATGCCGGCCTCCGCTTCCCAGTCGCCGGCGAGGTGCACTGCAGGCCGATTCCCGACGCTTCACCCTGCTCATCCACGCTGCACCCCCGACCGTCCGGGGCCGGGCTCACCGTGCCGGTCGTAGTCCTGTTCCGTCCCGTCTGTCTGAGGTGGTTCCGGCAGGGCCAGTTCAATGACCGGGCGCGCTGAAAGCGTGGTGGTCACGTCGTCGAGCAGCGGCACGAGCGCCTCTACAGCGAGGCCGTCCAGTACGGAGAGATGGCGCAGCAGGTCCGGGTCCGTCAGCCGCGTCGGCCCGTCGGGATCCGCATGCCGCAGCAGGAGGGCCGCCGCCTCACGGACGATCCACGACGCCGGCGCCTGCAGTGGGTCGGCGTCATCGAAACTGTCAGCAGCTTGCACCAGGACAGCGGCGAGGCTTACGCGGTCATCGTCTTCCCCTGCCCGGAGACGGTCGCGGGCCGCGAGGAGCAGGTGATGAACGTCGCGTCGGTACGGTCGGTGAACGGCGGAGCGCGTCATCCCGGCCTCCGTGCGCAGCAGTGATGTCGACGTGGCCCGCCCCAGCGACAACGGGGCGCACGTCGTCATCGCATGCGCGGACGGCGCGACCCGCGGATTCAGTTGCCCACTCCTTCGCACCCGGCACCGCCAGCCCGAGAGCCCCGGAGACGGCTCACTGCCACCTTGTCCCCGCCACCCACTCACTGAACGTCGATGCGTGGACGACCACCGAATCGAGTGACCCCCACCGCGCCGCCGCGGCGTCTCCAACTACGCCCGAATGCTCACTGGTTGCCGATGCGCCCGGCCACCGCCGCAGATACCTGCCATGAAGTCTCGGCAGTGGCCGCCGCGAGCCCGGGGCGACCCGAAGGACGGCCGCGCTCCTCCAGAGACTGTCTTTGAACCCCTGGTGAGCCGACGGGCCTTGGCCACGTAGCCCGCCCGTGTAAGCCGTAGCGTCAGGCTGATCCTGTGGTCTAGGCTCCACGTCCATGACTACCGGGACGGCTTCGCGCCACGCACGGATCGGTGACCCGGTGCTCCGCTGAGCGCCTTACGGGCCGACGCGGGCCCCGTTGCACGAGCTCCACCTTCGTCGTGTTGACCACAGGTTCAACTGGCAACGACGAAGGGAGGGTTCATGACTGTCAAGACACTGGAGATTCCGACCGCGGACGGCGTGGCCGACGGGTTCGCCGCATTCCCCGAGGGCGGTGGGAAGCACCCGGGCGTGCTGATGTACCCGGACGGGTTCGGGATTCGGCCCGTACTGCGGGAGATGGCCGAGGAGTTGGCGGAGCACGGGTACTACGTGCTCGTGCCGAACGTCTTCTACCGGCACGGGCCCGCGCCGGTGACCGAGCTTCCCGAGTTCGTCGGGGCGCGGGACCGGGAGCGGGTCATGGGCGCGGTGATGCCCTTGATCCAGGCGCACACCCTCGAGCGTGTCCTGCGCGACGCCGAGGGCTACCTCGGGTTTCTCGGCGCCCAGGCCGAGGTCGCCGCCGGGCCCCTCGGGGTGACCGGGTACTGCATCGGCGGGCTGTACGCCGCGCGCACCGCCGCGGCCCATCCTGGGCGGGTCGGCGCCCTCGCCGCGTTCCACGCGCCCGTCGGCGCCGACGGACCCGGGCTCTTCGAGACCGTCACCGCTCAGGTCCATCTCGGCCACGCCGAGGGCGACTTGACGCCCGACGCGCTGGGCGACCTCAACCGGCAGCTGGATGCCACAGGGCTCGCGTACACCTCCGAGATCTACCCCGGCACCGTCCACGGCTTCACCATGGCCGACACCGAGGCCTTCAACGCGGCCGGACTGAAGCTGCACTGGGAGCGGCTGCTGCCCCTGCTGAAGCGCACCCTGAACGGCGCGTAGGGATCAGAGCCTGCCTTTGGGCCCCCGCCTGCTTCGACGGTCAGCCGCCCTCACGTGCGGCTGGCCGTCTCCCGTTCGCTGCACGGGGCGTTCACAGGTGCGCTTGATCGGGGCGTGCGTGAGGGCTGCGGAGATCGTCCCTCGTGGCAGTGGCGTTGCCCGCGCGAGTTGCGCTGAGGTCCCAATAGGCGGCCCTGCCCCTCCCCAGCGGGTTCGGTGTCAGGCGCTGGCGCCGCCATCGGCGACCAGATCATGGCCGACGACGAAGCTCGCCGCATCGGAGGCCAGCCACAGGACGGCGGCGGTGATCTCGTCGAGATCCGCCGGGCGTCCCAGTGGGATGGTGGCGCCCAGGCGCTCATCACGGTCTGTCTCGGTCTCGCCGGGCCGCATCGACATGTGTGTCCGGGAGGCGCCCGGGCTGACGGCGTTGATGCGGACGCCGTCCTTGATGTGGTCCAGGGCGGCGGCCCGGGTCAGCGCGGAGACGGCGGCCTTGGAGGCCGCGTACGCACCCATTCCCGGATAGCGCAGGTGGGCACCGATGTTCGCGGACGTGTTGACGATGGCGCCGCCGCCGTGCGCGCGCATGTGCCGGATCTCGTGCTTCATGCTCAGCAGTACGCCGGTGAGGTTCACGGCCAACTGCGTGTCCCACTCGGCTTCGTCGACCTCGGCGACCGGGCCGAGCGCGGTGAGGACGCCGGCGTTGTTGTGGGCGATGTGCAGGCCGCCGTGCCGGGCGACGACGGTCGACACCAGGTCCTGGACCGAGGCGGAGTCGGTCACGTCTGTGCGGATCGCGTCCGCCGTTCCTCCGTCCTTCTCGATGAGCCGGACGGTCTCGGCGAGCGCGCCGGTGTCGCGGCCGGCGGTCACGACGGTGGCACCGCGTGCGGCGAAGGCGAGTGCACTGGCCCGGCCGATGCCGGAGCCCGCCCCGGTGACCAGGACGACCTTGCCGTCGAAGCGCGGGCTGCTGGAAGTGGACATGCGGGACCCCTTGGAGTTGTCGGCAGGCGCCGATCCGCATTCTGTGCCGATCGACACAGAAATAATGCGCGCCAGGATCCGGCCGGTCAAGGGTTATATTTGCCGAGCGTTACAGAAATTGGCGCCGGCCCCCTCCGGCGCCCCGACGGCGGCAGGGAGTGAAGCGATGGCGAGCAGAGGACGCCCCCGCGGCTTCGACCGCGACCGGGCCCTGGAGCAGGCGCTGCGTGTCTTCTGGGAACACGGCTACCAGGGCGCCTCGATGGCCGCGCTGACCTCCGCCATGGGCATCAAGTCCCCCAGCCTGTACGCCGCGTACGGTTCCAAGGAGGAACTCTTCCGCGAGGCCCTCGCCCTGTACGCGGCCACCGAGGGCTCCTACACCCGGCGCGCCCTGGACGAACAGCCCACGGCGCGCGAGTCCGTCGAGGCCGCACTCCGCGACAACGCCGCCGCGTACACCGACCCGGCCACCCCGCGCGGCTGCCTCGTCATCCTGGCCGCCCCCCTCGCCACTCCCGACAGCGCGGACGTCGCCGACACGCTCGCCCGCCTGCGCACGCAGACCCGCGAAGCCATCCAGGGCCGCATCGAGCGCGGCATCGCAGACGGCGACCTCCCCGTCGGCACCGACGCGGCACGACTGGCCGCCTTCTACGCCACCGTCCTCAACGGGCTCTCCTTCCAGGCCCGCGACGGGGCTTCGCTCGCCGCGCTGAACACCGTCATCGACCAGGCGATGCGCTGCTGGCCCGAGGTCTCCCCCGTGCCCGAGAGATGAAGGATCCGAATTCGGGAGTCACACAGGCAGGGTTCCCGTGATCGACACCGATGAGTTCTTACGTCACTGCTGAACCGTGTGCAGGCGCTTCCTTCCGCGTTCAGTAGTCCTTGGGCGGGCCGAGTACGGAGTGAAGGCCCGGCTTGATGTCCGACGCGCTGATCGAGCCGTAGCCGAAGACGAAGCCCGGGCGCGCGGAGCGGTTCGCGGCGACCTCCGCCAGGGTGTAGACCGCTACGCCGGATGCCCGGGCCCGGGCGGCTCGGTCCGCGAGGGCGTCAGGGTCGGCGAGGTGGCCTTGGGTGAACGTCGTCACGTGCAGGCCCGCGGCGGACGGCACCAGCTCGGCCAAGTCCGCGAAGTGATCGGTGAGCGCGCGGGTGATGGCTTGGTGCCGGGTCGCGTACGTGTGCTGCATCCGGCGGATGTGCCGGGCGAGCAACCCGTCGTCGACGAAGCGGGCGAGCGCCGCCTGTGTGGGGACCGCTGTGTGCCAGTCGGCGGTGTACTTGGCGGTGCGCAGTGCTGTGCGCAACGGGGCGGGCGCCACCAGGAAGCCGACGCGCACGGAGGGCAGCATCACCTTGGAGAACGACCCCACGTAGATGACGTGTCCGTCCCGGTCCAGACTGTGCAGCGTCTCGACCGGCCGGCCGCCGAACCGGAATTCGCTGTCGTAGTCGTCCTCGATCACTGCGGCGCCGTGCTGCCGCGCCCATCGCAGCAGTGCCGTTCTGCGCCGCAGGGACATCGGCATGCCGAGCGGGAACTGGTGGGAGGGGGTGACGTACACGGCGCGGGTGTCAGGTGGGAGGGCGTCCACGAGCAGGCCCTCGGCGTCCACCGGTATGCCCGTGACCTCGGCGCCCTGCGCAAGGAACGGCAGCCGGGCCGGCGGGTAGCCAGGCTCTTCTACGGCTACCCGGTCACCCGGTTCGAGCAGTACCCGCCCGATGAGGTCCAGGGCCTGCTGCGTGCTGGTGGTCACCAGTACGTCGTCCGGGCCGGTCCGCACGCCGCGGGAGAGTCCGATGTGCCGGGCGAGTGCGGTCCGCAGCCCGGCGTGGCCGGATGGATCGCCGTATCCGACCGCCCCGGTCGCCGAGAGGCGCAGTTCCCGGGAGATCAGGGGACGCCAGGCGTCGTACGGGAAGAGCCGGGCGTCCGGCAGGCCGACCCGGAAGTCGTGGGTCGCCGTGGTCGGTCCTGTGATCTCCGGGGCTGCCCATGGGGACAGGCCCGCCCACAGGGCGCGGGGACGTAGTCCCGAGCCGGTGGTGTCGGTGGCGGTCGCGGCCTCGCGCGTGGGCAGGCCCGTCGTACGCACATAGGTCCCGGAGCCGACCCTGCTGTCCGCGTAGCCCTCGGCGACGAGCCGTTCGTAGGCGACGCCGACGGTGTTGCGGGCCACCGCGAGGCGGCGGCTCAACTCCCGGGTCGGGGGAAGCGGATCGCCGGGCCGTAGCAGTCCGTCGTGGATCGCGGTGCGCAGCTGGCGATAGATCTGGCCGGACAGGTCTCGTTTCCCGTCGAGCCTGACGTGTACGTCCATCTCGGCTTTTCGCTTTCGGCTCAGCTGTTGTTGGCTTTCGGCCCGGGAATTGGCTCAACCGTTTAGCAGGTTATTGGCTCTGGAACTGAACCGCTGAGGGATCTTACGCTCCGGCCATGGACATACGACGACTGGACCGCCAGGCGCTGTTGCTGACCGGGGAGGTGGTCTCCCGGGTGAAGACCGACCACTTGAGGTTGGCGACGCCGTGCGCGGACTGGACCCTGTACGGCCTGGTTCGCCATCTGGTCAGCCAGAACGAGGGGTTCGCCGCCTCCGCCCGCGGCGCGGGTGAGCCGTGGGCCGTATGGCGCGACGGCGACCTCGGTGAAGACCCGGCCGGAGCGTATGAGGCGTCGGTGGGCGAGGTCACCGCGGCGTTTGCGGAAGACGACGTGCTGGAGCGGCGGTTCGCGCTGCCGGAGGTGGGCGAGGGCTTTGCTGTCCCCGGACGGATGGCGATCGGCTTCCACCTGCTCGACTACGTGGCGCACGCCTGGGACGTCGCGGTGACGATCGGCGCCCCGTGGGAACCTTCCGCCGAACTCACTACCGCCGCAGTGCGCGTCGCCGCCCTGGTCCCGGACGAGGGCCGCGGGGCCGGTGCCGCATTCCGCCGACGGATAGCCGTCCCCGACGACGCCCCGCCGGGCGACCGGTTGCTGGCCCTGCTTGGCCGCGATCCGTCCTGGACGCCCGGGCCATGCTGAGGAGCCGCTGGTGCCAGGGGCCGGCCGGAGACTCCTTTGGTGACCGCGCCGAGGCGAAGGGCGTCGCCCGTGGCATGCCCGGTCGCCGGAGCGGCCCGCTCATCGTCAGCGTCACCGACTTCACCAGCGACGCTTACCGAGACTTGCCCGGCATCGCGCGTCGCGGCTTCGCGCTGCGGCGCTGCTGGCCGCATCTCGACGGAGCGATCGGCATGTGGTTGTGGGTCGTGCCCTTGGCCCGGCGCTGCGGATCGGTCTCGGTGTGGACCGGGCGGCAGGCTCTGGCGGAGTTCGTACGCTTGCCGGAGCATGTCGCGATCATGGACGAGTACCGCGAGCGAGGCACGATCAGGTCGGTGATCCGGGAGTACGACAGCTTCGAGGCGGTGCGGATCCGGCGGGATGCGGAGGCGTGGCTGATGCCGGACGATCGGTGCCGTGCCGCTCGAGAGGCGCCACGGCAGAGCGGCTGACAACGGGTTCTCGGCTCATGGGCCAAGATCACGAGACGGAATCAGACCGACCCACGAGTGAGACAGACCTAAGACCCCAGGTCAGGGTACCGATGAAGGCCGGAAGAAACGAGACCCTACAGTTTCGCCTCCGCGGCGAGGGCAGATCCGGTAGTCCGGAAGGTATGACGCGCGCAACTGAGTGACAAGGAGTGGGAGTACGTCGAGCCGTATCTGCCGGTCGGCGAGTACGGCCGTATCCCGCCAGGCTGCGGTAGCAGTTCGAGGGCGTGATCTGGAAGTTCCGTTCAGGAGCGCTGTGGCGGGGATATGCCGGCCGAGTTCGGCGCCTGGTCCAGCGTGCACAACCGCTTCAGGCAGTGGCGGGACGCCGGTGTCTTCGAGGCCCTGTTGGAGGGCCTGGTCGCCGAAGCCGCCCAGCGCGGCAGGGTGGACTTGTCGCTGGTCAGCGTGGATTCCACCACCGGCGAGTGTGCCCAGTGCGGAGTGCTGGTGGCGGCGGTGCTGGCTGAGCCTCCGGTAGCCGAGCGCGTTGTGCAGGAGGACGTCGCCCGGGCCCGGAGGTACCTCACTCCCGATGCCAGGAGTTGGCGGTGAACTGGGGCGCGGGGTGTGGACTTTGCCACGCGCGGCGGTGCCCTTGATGCGACTGGTGAGGTATTCGGTCATGGCGGCCTCCGTGGCGGGGCGAGGGCGGGCTGGCGGGCATAGGTGCCGTGGCGCAGGGCGGGGTGGGCACGACCAGCCCTGCACGGAACGTTCAGCCCGCGAACTCACTCGCGGGGCCGCTGGCCGGGCTGGGCGGCCTGGCTGGGGTGTGACCACAGCTGTACATATGCCTCCGCCTGCTGCCACCAGGTGGCCAGCCTCGGCCCCGGGCGGACGGTGCCGTTGGTGTGGTTGAGGATGACGATCTCTGACTACTGCTGGTTACCGTGCCTGGCCTGCGCGGCCGGTGGCTGCCGCGTGCCGAGGCCGACGAAGGTGCTTGACAGCGGCTAACACAATGAGTCTCGCGGGCTGAACTACAGTGATCCCGGCTCGCCGTCAGCGACAAACCGCGTCAGGGATCGCTCCAGCAGTTCCAGAAACTGCCGCAAGTCATCGGCTACCTCGTCGAGCTCCGGTTCGTCGAGCGACGCCATCCTCGTCCGATGGACCGCCCCATCAGAGCCCACGACGTAGGACAGGCCGCCTCCGTTCGAGCCGATGACCAGACCGTGGACCTTCTGGTCCGCGCCGATGCCAACAGCGCCGTACTCCTGGAGTTGCAGAAGGACGTCAATTGCTGGGTCGAGGAAGTAGCCGTTGCCAACGTCCGCCCAGGTGACGTCGCCGATGCTGTCGTAGAAGGTGACCAGGTCGGCCGGGATGAGGCTCGCTTGGGCAAGCGCGCGAGCAGCGGCTTGATCGTCGCTGTCGGCAGGCCGGACCTCGTTGGCGCCAGGGGGAAAGCCATGCCGCCGCTCGAACTCGCCTGTCATAGCCGTGAGGGTCCCGGAGACTCTGTCTGTCCACGAGGCCAGCCAGGCGGGTGAAAGCGAATGGTCACTCATGAGGCCGGATCATGGCATGAGCCCCGGGCAGCCACGAGGCGATCAACAGCCTTGCATCCCGACATCAGCGCAAGGCCCTGAGTTGTCGATGGGTGATGAGGCAGCAGGCGAGCTTCGGGAATGCTTCGTGGATGTCTGCCCGTCGTTCCCACCGGATCCGCAGGCGGCGGAAGCCGTGCAACCAGGCGAAAATCCTCTCCACGACCTAGCTGTAGGTGCCGTGTCGGGTGTCGCGGCGGGCGATCGCGGGCACGATGCCGCGGGCGCGGACCGGGTCTCGGTAGATGTCGTGGTCGTAGCCGCGGTCGGCGAACAGCAAGCCCGGCCGCTTGTGCGGCCGTCCGACCGTTCCCGCCACGGCGGGGACCTTGTCGAGCAGGGGCAGGAGCTGAGTGACGTCGTTGTGGTTCCCGCCGTTCAGCGACACACCGCCCGGACCATCAAGGCGGTCCCGGACAAGGCTCAACTTGCCGTACGCGCCAAGGCACTCGACGAGGCAAAGACGGTCTACATGGCCGTGCCCAAGCTCGCTGACCCACGCCCCTTCTACCTCCTCGACCCCGCCGCTCTGACCATTCCTCCAGCCGAGGCGGCATCCAGTAAGGTCGACGCGACCATCGCCCCGCAGGTGGACGTGAGCGACCTGCGTCCGGTCGACATGGTGGTCGTGGGCAGCGTGGCCGTGAACCGCGCCGGCGTCCGCATAGACAAGGGCGCCGGCTACTCCGACCTGGAGTTCGCGTTCCTGATGGAAGCAGGACTGATCAGCGAGCGCACCATCGTCGTCACCACCGTCCACTCCCTCCAGGTGGTGGACGAGGAGCTTCCCGCCACGGAACACGACTTCGGCGTGGACCTCATCGTCACCCCCGAAGAGATCATCACGTGTCCCGCGCCTCACCGGCCCTCGGGTCTGGTCTGGGAACACCTCGACGCGGCGAAGACCGCCTCGATTCCCGTACTGGCAGCGCGGGCACCCGCGGGCGACAGCTGAGGCCGACCACTCCAGGGGCAACGATGCTCTGTCGACAATGGCTGACTGCCCGTCGCCCTGAAGTAGAGGCCACTCAGCCACGCGTTCCCACGTCACGTCCTCAGCGATACCGCCCGCCCGGGGCGCACGCCCTCCATCACGGCCTGTTGCGTTCTCAACGAGGCATCGAACGGTCGTGTGACGGACACAGCGGGAGCGGAGCCTGAGACTCCTCGCCCCGCCGCACCCAGCCCGCAGGACACAATTCACGCCACTGCTCTCCAACCACATTGCCCCCGCAATACGGCATACGAGAGGATGTTCGGTGAACTATGGGACGTACGGTGCTCACGTGCCGCGCATGGCACAGCGACGCGCCAAGCCCGAGTGACCAAGGGGGAGCGATGAAGTTCGACATGGGGTCCACGACTCTGTCGACGCTGGGCAAGAGCACGAGCGGGTCGAGTGACGATCTGGGTGCGCTCATCCAGCAGTTGATCGCCGCCGCGCAGCCGTTGGAGGGGAAGTTCAACGGTGAGGGCAAGGCGATGTTCGACGCGTTCAAGGCGAACGCGGACGACATCACGGCTGCGCTGAACGGTTCGCTGTCCGCGATCCTGGGCGGTCAGTCCGGGATGGACACCGCGTTCGGTACGGGTGACCAGGAGCAGTCCGACAACGCGCAGCAGAACATGGGCGCCGCGAACTTCGACGCGGCTCGCTTCAGCGGCTGAGACACACGGGGGTTTGACCATCATGGCGACGCAGGACCGACGTTCGTACGACACCGGCGCCTCCGCCGAGGTGCAGGGCAGCCTGCACGGCATCATCGGCCGCCTGGAGACCGTGCTCGGCGACCGCGACCGCGCGGTGAAGACGGCGATGGCCGACTACCAGGCCGACGGGGTCTCGGACGAGTACCACGGCAAGGAAGTCCGCTGGAACCGTGCCGCGAACGAGGTGCGCGACATCATCCAGCTGGTCCGCACGACGCTGGAGAAGAACGACGCCACGGCCCAGTCCACCCTCGCCAGGGCGCGTTCGGCCGTGAACAGCATCGGCTGACGCACGCCGAGTTACGTGATGTGAGTACCGGCGCGGGCTCTGGCGCGCGCCGTCAACGGGGATGAGGGGGATGGTCGTGACGGGGTGGGACATCGACCCGGCCGGGGTGTCGGGCGTGCTGTCCAAGTCGGGCGCCGCCGCGCAGGACATGTCGAAGGCCGGCGGTGCGATGCAGAAGGATCTGGAGTCCGCTTCCTCCGCCGCGGGCACGCTCACCAGCCAGTACGGCCCCTACACCAGCACGGCGGGTGTGGTGGGTGCGGCGCTGGCCCAGTTCGCGCAGCACTGGAACCGGGACCTGCTGTACATCGCCAAGCGCACCGAGAATTCGCTGAACGGCGCGGCCGAGGCCACCGCCGCGTACATGCACGGTGCGCGTGAGCAGGCGGCGAACGCCCAGCAAGCTGCAGCCCAGGAGCCGAAGATCGACATGCCGGGGGCGGGTCAGGCTCAGGGGCCGGGCGCGGGTGAGACCGGGCGTCGTACGGAGGGGCGGTAGCGGTGAGCGACCAGCTGATCGATCCGTCCGGGATCCCGCACTTCATCGGTGACCTGGCGACCCTGGACACCGATGTCACCAACCTGAATACGCACGCGGGGGAGTTCCGTTCGGCGGGCGCGGACGTGCACGCCGAGTTCCAGGGCCTGTCCGCGTTCTACCAGGCGCCGGAGGCGGACCAGTTGTTCGCCACCACGCTGCCGGTGAAGACGAAGACGGACGCGTTCGCCGACGATCTGGAGCAGGTGTCGTCCGCGCTGTCCGCCTACAGCACCGAGGTCCAGCCTCTGGTCAAGAAGCTGGACACGCTCAAGGCGGACGCGACCGCGTTCGTGAACTCGGTGTCCGGGGACGAGGACTGGCGCAAGGACCAGGACAAGGTCGACCACAACAACGACCTGTGGCACGACGTCAACCACACCGTCGCCGCGTTCCAGTCAGCTGAACGCGCCGCCTACAACAAGATCATGGCGCTCATCGGCGGCACGGCGCTGACCACCGACGACGGCTCGCACGCCAAGAACATGTACGGCTTCAAGGCCGACGACCTCGACCATGCCGAAGAGACCCCGTGGGGCTCGTCGGCCGAGCGCGAGTACGAGGGCCTGGCCTGGCTCGGGCACCAGATCAAGAGCTACGTGTGGGACGGCTTCATCGTCGACGGCGTGTGGGGCACCATCACGGGCCTGGGCACCCTCGTCGGCACCGACGGCTGGGCGGCGGCAGGCCAGGCCTGGAAACACCTGGCCCAACTCGGAACCGCCCTGGCCATCACCTCCACCGCCATGCTCGGCGCTGCCCCCGTGGCCACCGCCTACTGGACGGCCCCCGACGACAAACTCCCCTCCTGGCTGCGCGAGTCCCGCACCACGATGAAGGAGACCGGCAAGGCCCTGGTCGCCTGGGACACCTGGAAGACCAACCCGTCCCGCGCGGCCGGTGCGGTCACCTTCAACGCCGTCACCGCCATCTTCACCGGCGGCGCCGGCAGCGCCGCCTCCGGCGCGGGCAAGGCGGGAGCGGTCGCGCGCGCACTGTCCATCACCGGCAAGGCCGCGCGGATCGTCGACCCGATGACGTACGTGGGGAAGGCGGGCAAGTTCGCCTTCGTCAAGGTCGGCGACACCTTCACCGCGCTGAAGAACCTCCGCACCGGCGCCTCGGTCGACCTGATTCGCCAGGCCGACGCATTCCGTTCGCCCAGCATTCCCGAAACGGCGATCCCGTACGTCGACAACGCCACCGGCAAGGTCGTCTACCTGACCGACCAAGGGCACCTCCTCGACGCCGACGGCAGCCTGCACGGTAGTGCAGCCAAGGTCGAGATGTCGGCCGCTGATCGCGCCGCCTTGGACTCCACACCACACACTTCGGTACCCGGCATGCACGCCCCGGGGCTCGTCACCGCTCAGGCGGGAGACGGCCTCACACACACGTCCGGCGATAGAGCGAGCATCGGGCACAGCAACGCACAGAACTCGGCCCCTTCCGCCGGGGACACTGCCGGGAGCACCGAGGCACGTTTCACGGGCGGCACCGAGGAGCCCCCGCCGGGGGCTGGCCGCAACGGCGACGCGGTACATGGTCCCGGTCACGCAGCGGATGGCCCTGGCGGCGCAACGCCGGACAGCGATGCCGTTGCGCGGCATGGTGGAACGGAGGGTGGGCCCGGCACGACCCATGAGAGTGCCGCAGTTGGTGACACCGCTCCTGAGAGGATCAATGAACCGCTGCCCGCACTGACTCCTGATGAAAAGGCCGCACACTGGGGGCACTTGGAGGACGCGGAGAAACGGAGTCCCGACGACTTCGATCATCTGCAGCGCGACCCCGACAAGAATGGTGGGATTTCCGAACCGTCGAAGGACGAGGCGCGTGTCGGCTTGGATCTTCGCGAACAAGGGCGCTTGCCCTCGGACATCAGACGTCCGGCTGAAGCCGACCGCGGAGAGTTCTACTCGCCCAGCACCGGACGGCACTACGACATCAAAGGTGTCCACTCTGAGTGGCCGCCCTTCAACAACGTTCACGACCCGGCGCTGCTGGCAGGACCCTTCCGGGGCGCGTACAACCCGGCCAAGAACACGAAGTGGGTTGCGAAGCTCTCCGAGCAGATCGTGGAGAAGAATCGCATGGTTATCCTGGACGTGCGGAACGCGAACCAGGCTGCAATCGACGACATCAAGTCCATCATCGAGACGAACGGCTGGGAAGACAATGTCATCTGGTACCCGTAGGGGCTGGGCACCAGCGAGGTTCCCCGAAGACCCGGCCGCAGCGCAGCGATTGCGCGAATGGCTTCAGAGCGATGTAGGCGGTCTTGATGCGGTGGGCCTCAACCTGAGTGGATCGGATCTTTCTCGCGGAGATTTCTCCGAATCCTGGTTTACGGAGGCTCGTCTTACCGACGCCCACCTGGTCGGATGCGAGTTCTATCGTTCCGATATCGAGGGCGCCGACCTTGACCGAGCCACCCTCACGGAAAGCTCTCTCGTCCGAGTAAATCTGGACGAGGCGACGCTACGTGGCGCCATTCTCGACCGGGCAAACCTGATCAAGGCGTCCCTGTACGGCGTTGACGCAACGGGTGCAAGTTGCCGCGGTACTCGCTTCATGGGTTCGTCACTACTGGAGGTCAGCCTCCGTGGGGCAGACCTGAGTGACGCTGTCTTCGACGAGAACTCCTTCAAAGTAACGCTCGATGGAAGTACCGTCCTGCGCGGTGCTACGGGGACTGTCTTCGGCCCGGTCGAACTTATGGATGGGGACCAGTCCCACAAGCTTGCAGGCAGCGACCTGCAGAACTGGCTTCGGCACCAAGGTGCGGAAATCCAGGTCATCTCCAAGCCTGCGCACCCGTGACTACGACAGCCAGCACCGTGAGTCGGTGTCCATGCGCCGACTCAGACTAGGTGACGCGGTGTTGTTCGGGTGGCGCATCGACAACGGCGCACCGTAAGGAAAGGCCATCCATGTCGACCTTGTTGCGTTCACCAAAGGAACGCGGTTCCTGGTACTGGGATCTCGACGAATTCGATGCACCGGGCCTGGAGACTGCACTGTTGCTCGGCGCGCGGGTGACTGAGGTGCTGACCCGACACGAGCTCCTCACTCCAATCCAGTTGCAATACGTCTGGAACGTCACAGGCATGGGAACTACCGGAATCACCACCACGCTTGACCTCGCCAAGACATCGCTCGGCGACCAGAACCTTCCGGAACGGGTGCGTGGCAGCCGCCCATGCTCCCCCCGTCCGCTCATATCTCATTCGTCGAAGTGCTGGGCACGGGCACGTGGATCAACGAAGGGGGCGAAGCCCGGACCGAATACCGATTGGTCGACCTGTCCCTGTGCACCGCCCCCACCGGTCTCTCGGCCGAGCTGTCCGTGCACCATGACGTTTGGGGCCAATACGACTTCTCGGGACGGCCCCACCCCACGGTTCGTGCGAACAATGCCCCCAGGCTCACCGCCGCGCTGAACGATCTCTCGGACCTGCTTGGCATGCCTCCGGAACCCGGAGAACCGACCTACTTCGGGGCAGCTACCGTTGACGGCCTCGCTGAACCGGACGCGGACGAGAACGGCCTGGGCCCTGACGTGACGAACTGGTTCCACTGACAGACGGACCAAATAGTGGATGGACATGGCATGCCCCACGTTGATTCTCGCCACATTCTTCCCCGGGAGAATCTGGCGGCAGACCTGCTGGTGCTCAATCGCAACGTGACATGGGCGCTTGAAGACCTTGACGAGGCACCCGAGGCAGTCAGCGACGCCTTGCACTCGGCCCTGACTCGCGCACAGACCTGCTGTATCAAGGACCCGCTGGCAGATCAGTTCGAGACTTGGGATGCCTGGGTCACCGCTATGCAAGCGGGCGCCGCGCTCTTCGATGCCGCCGTGGTCAGTAGTGGAACGGTGCAGGCGCGCATCGCACGCGAGTTGCGGACCATCCCTGCCACGGGCGCACAGCCGCATGTCAACGCAGCCAACTGGACCACCGCGTTCTGGCTCTGCGTGATCTGCCGCGAAAAGGACCGTCTCACCAGGCTGTGCCAGGTTCCAGTCGCTCTGCTCCGCGCATCGGGCGCCGAGTACGACGAATACATCTATGACTGGATTGAAGCGCTCCAAGCTTACTGGCTCGGTCGGCCAGGTTTGAGTGACAGGCTCGTGGCCGCGGCCCGGGGCACGACACCATCTGTGCCACGCATCGCTCCTTCTGATCTGTTGTCGAAATTTACGTGGCCCCCGATGGAGCTGCTGCATCAACTCCTCCGCCGGGACCACATTCGATTCAGCAGCACGCTTGCTCAGGCCGTGCAGTGGCACCGGGAGTACTGGTCGGCGGACGAGGATCGTTCCCGCCTCAGTTCAGGAGCTGTCGCCGTCGGGCCACTCGCCATGGCGTGCCTCGCCAACGATGCGGGTTTCCCCGTCGACATAGAATCCGATTACCTTCCCAGAGCTCTCCTGCAGGGGGCGTGGGCAGGCGAGTTCGAGACCTGAGACTCCCACCGGAATTGAGTCATGCCAGCCCAGGATTACGACAGTCAGCTTCTCGAGTCGGTGGCGGTGCGCCGTCGGCGGTTGCGCGATGCCGTGTTGTTCGGTGCGCGACGGCGACGACGCACCGTGGACGAGCGGTTGGGGAAGGCGTTCGCCGGTGTCGTGATTGCCGCGGTGCTGTGTGCCGGGTGTGTGGGCTGGTCGTTCATTTCGCATCGGGTGATCGGGAAGAGCGGATACGGGACGTCCACGCCCGCGTCAACGCCGTCAGCTCCTTCTGTTTCCGGCTCCGCAACGCCCCAGAGTGGGGATTCCGCCCGATGATAGGTTCGAACGCGTGATATCTCAGGGGGTTGTGAGCCGTACGGTGTTGAGCCGTATCACGTTGGTCGGTGAGCGGCGCCGTATCGATCTGGTGCTGCCGTCGCAAGAGCCGATCGGGCTGCTCCTTCCTGAGGTGATGCGGCTGTTGGACGACCGGGTCGGTGAACGGCCGCAGGCCCGCCATCTGGTGACGGCCGACGGCAGCGCCCTGGAGCAGGACGCCACGCTGGAGTCCGCGGGGGTACCCGATGGTGCCGTCTTGCGGCTGGTACGCATCGAGCACGCGCCGTCCGCTCCCGTCGTGCATGACGTGAGCGACGAGGCGGCCGACGATCTGGATGTGCGGGCCTGGCGGTGGGGCGCGCGGGCGCGGAGGATCGTCTCTGCCGGCGCCTGTGTCGCCTGGGCGGTGGCCGCGTCGTTCATCGCCCGCGACGGTTACGAAGCGCGAACCGTCGGGAGCGCGCTGGCAATCGCCGCGGCCGTCGCTGCAGTAGCCGGTGTGCTGCTCGGGCGGTCCGGGCGGAAGGGACTCGCCACGGCGCTGATCGGCGCGAGTGCCGCTGTCGGGATCGTGGCGGCGTGGTCGTTCGGAGACACCAACGGGTGGTCCGCAGCGGTGCGGTGGGGCACCGTGGCCGCGGTGATGATCGTGGCGTTGTTGCTGTTCGGGGGGTTCTCTCCTTTCGGGCGGGGTGCTCTTGTCGGTGCCGGTGCTCTGGCCGGGGTCGGGGCGTGTTGGGAGATCGCGCTCGCCGTGCAGTCCGGCGGGGAGCAGGCCGTCGGTTCCGCTCGTGCTGCGGCGCTGCTCGCCGTGGTTTCGGTGGTGGCATCGGGAGTACTGCCACGGCTTGCGTTGATGGCGTCGGGGCTTTCCGGGCTCGACGACCGGCGCTCGGCAGGAACTTCGGTGAGCCGGCTCCAGGTGGGGACCGCCATGGCCGCTACGCACCGGGGCCTGGCCCTGGCGACGGTGGTGATGGCGACCTCCGGAGCGCTCGCCGGGGTGCTGGTCGTCCGGACGGTGACGGTGTGGACCGTACTCCTCGCGGTCACCGTTGCCCTCGTTCTCGCGCTGCGGGCCAGGGCTTACCCGCTGGTGGCCGAGGTCGTCGCGCTGCTGCTGGCGTCGGGTGTCGTCGTGGCGCGGCTTGCGTGGCTGTGGCTGGAAGAGCAGGGCGTTGCGGGGCCGCTCGCCGTGCTGGTGGTCCTGGCGCTGGTGCCGCTCGGTGTCCTCGCCGTGGAGCCGGCCGAGCACGTGCGCGTACGGCTGCGCAAGGTCGGGGACGTGTTGGAGTCGGTCGGGGTGATCGCTCTGTTCCCGTTGGTTCTCGGGGTGTTCGGGGTGTACGGGCGGCTGCTCGGCACGTTCGCGTAAGGGGGCGGTGATGACGACATCCGGCCGGTGGCAGAACGACGTACTGCGGGAGCTCAACGCGTCCGCCGAGCAACCCGCACCTGACGATGGCCGCTTGCCGTTGCCCGTGCGCCAACCTGACGAGCAGCGCCCCCACCCAGGGCAGCCGCGTACCTCGGCCCGCCCGGCGGCGCAGCCGGCCGGTCCACAGCCGATGCCACAGCCGATGCCGCAAGCGGCGCCGCCCCCGGTCGACCCGCCTCACCAGGCACCACCGGCCCCTCCTGCACCCGCACAGCCTCACCCCACCGCCCCCTCCCCCGCCGCGCCACCGCCCGGCCCGCCCCGGCCCCCGGTCGCATCCCCCGAGTCCGTACCCACCCTCGACCCGCGCCTCGCATACGCACTGGGCACACCGCAGCACGGCGACTCGCTGGCCCGGCGCACCGGACGCGGCCTGCGCAAACTGGCCTCGTCCGCCGCGCACGACGTCGGCGAGGAGACCCGGCTCGCCGGGCTGTTGCAACAGCCGGTGACCACGGGGCGCGTGATCGCGGTGACGTCGATCCGTGGCGGCGCGGGCAAGACCACCACCTCCGCGCTCCTCACGCGCACCCTCAGCCACTACCGGCACGACCCGGTCCTGGCCCTGGACGCGGACTCCGCGCTGGGCACGCTGCCGGTACGCCTCGGGGCGGAGACCGTTCGCTGGTCGGCCACCGACCTGGCCCAGATCCTCACCCCGTCGATGCAACTGACCGACGTGACCGGCTACTTGGCGCCCATCGGGGACGGCGGCTGGCTGCTGCCCGCAAGCCAGGGACGCCTCGGCGTCGCACCGCTGGACATCCCGACGTATCGCAAGGTGACGCTCTCGCTGCGCCGCTACTTCGCGGTGACCGTGGTCGACTGCGAGTCACTGCCCGGCGAGATCGCCCGCACCGCGATGGCCACCGCCCACGCACGCATCGTGGTCGCGCCCCAGACCGCGGAGGGCGTGAACGGCAGCCGGATCGTCCTCGACTGGCTGGCCCAACTGCCACAGGACGCGCTCGCCTCGACCATCGTGGCGCTCACCACGAACAGCACCGATCCGAGCCTGGAGTTGAAGGTCGCCATGGCCCATCTGCGCGAGACGGGCGTGACCGTCGTGCACCTGCCCTACGACCGCCATCTGGCGGGCGGCGGCCCCATCCGCACCGACCGGCTCGGCGAGGCCACCCGGCGTGCCGCCACCGAACTGTCCGCCGAGGCGATGCAGCGGGCGGTGCGCGTCCGATGACCCAACACCTGAAGCAGCAGGCGGTGCACGCTCGATGACCCAACACCTGAACCGGCAGGCGGTGCACGCCCGATGATCCAACATCTGAACCGGCGGGCGGTGCGCACCCGGTGACCCAGCACCTCGTCCACCGCCCGGCCCGCTCGCACCGCCCGCTGCCGCCCGCCGAGACCCGCACCATCGAGCCGCCGCCGAATCTGCCCGAGGGCAAGACGGGCAGCGCCGCCACGGCGCTGCTGCCGATGGCGGGTGTGATGGGCTCGGTCGTGATGATGACGGTGATCCGCTCCAGCCAGTTCGCCGGGCTCGGCGCCGTCGTCCTGGTCATCGCGCTGCTCGGCGCGGTGGCCCTGTTTCTCTCCCAGCGCGGCAAAGCGCAGCGCCAGCGGCGCACCCAGCGCGAGCGGTACCTGGAGTATCTGGAGGGGCTGCGGGCCGAGTTGGCCGACGCCGAGCGTGACCGTCGCCGCGCGGCCCGCTTCCTGCACCCGGACCCGGCAGCCCTCCACGACATCGTGCGTGACCCGGCCCGACTGTGGGAGCGACGCCGGTCCGACGCCGACTTCCTCCAGGCACGTATCGGCGTCGGCGACGTCCCCGTACAGGACCTGGCCGTCGGGCAGAACACGTCCGGGACGGCGATGACACCGCCCGACCCGTTCATGCTCAACGAGGCCCGCGCCCTCCAGGCCCGCTACGCCACCACACCCGACCACCCCCTGACCGTTCCGCTGGACCGGGCCGGCAACGTCAGCGTCATCGGCGACCGCGAGGGAGTTCTGCGGATCGCCCGAGGCCTGCTCATGCAGGTGGCGGCCACCCACGCCCCGGACGACGCGGCCCTCGCGCTGGCCGTACCCGGGGAACGTATCGAGGAGTGGGAGTGGGCGAAGTGGCTCCCGCACGCCCTCGACCCACACACCCAGGACGGAGCCACCCCGGCGCGCCGCATCGCGCCCGACCTGAACCAACTGGCCCAGGTGCTCGGCGCCGACCTCAAACAGCGTGCCACCTACGCCGCCGAGGTACGCCGCGGCCTGGCCGACAGGCGGGCTCTCGACCTCACCGACCGGCTCGTGGTCGTCCATGACACCTTTGGTGAGAACGCGACCGACCTGCCCCGCCCCGACGCGGCCGTCCCGCTCCATGCCATGGGTGTCACCGTGATCCACCTGCTGGCCGACCAGCGACACGAACCCGACCATGTCTCGGTGCGCATCACCGTCGACGAGGACCGGATCGTCGTGGACGATCTGCGTTCCCAGCAGCCCGTACGCACATCAGGGCTCGCCGACGAAGCGGGCCCGGCCGCCGCCGAAGGACTCGCGCGCGTCCTGGCGCCGCTGCGGCTGTCGGCAGAATCCGCGGCCGAAGGCGCCCCGGTGTCCGGCCCGGTCGACTTCCCGCACCTCCTGGGCGTCGAGGACATGGCCGCCCTCGACCTGCCCCGCCAGTGGGCACCGCGCGGCGAGCGCGACTTCCTGCGCGTCCCGATCGGCCTCGACGACCGCCACCAGCCGGTCCTCCTCGACCTCAAGGAATCCTCCGAACTCGGCATGGGCCCGCACGGGTTGTGCGTCGGCGCCACCGGCTCCGGCAAGAGCGAACTCCTGCGCACCCTCGTCCTCGCGCTCACCGCCACGCACGCGCCGGACGACCTGGCGATGGTCCTCGTCGACTACAAGGGCGGCGCCACCTTCGCCCCGTTCACCGGCCTGCCGCACGTCGCCGGTGTCATCACCAACCTGGAGAACCAGGCAGGACTCGTCGAACGCGTCCACACCTCCCTCGCCGGCGAGATCAAGCGCCGCCAACAGGTGCTGAAGGACGCGGGCAACATCGCCGACATCGGCCACTACCGCGCCCTGCGCGCGAACGAGCGCCCCGCCCTCGAACCACTCCCCCACCTCTTCGTCGTCATCGACGAATTCGGTGAACTCCTCACCGCCAAGCCCGACTTCATCGACCTGTTCCTGTCCATCGGCCGGATCGGCCGCTCGATCGGCGTGCACCTGCTGCTGTCCAGCCAGCGCATCGAGGGCGGCAATCTCAAGGGCCTGGAAACCTACCTGTCCTACCGCCTGGGCCTGCGCACCTTCTCCGCCGACGAGTCCCGTACGGTCCTGGAGACCACGGACGCCTTCCACCTGCCGCCCCTGCCGGGCTTCGGCTACCTCAAGGTCGACACCTCCACGTACACCCGGTTCAAGGCGGGCTACGTCTCCGGCGCCTACCGCGGCCCCGCGCTCCACGACACCACGGCCGACGACACACCTCACGTATGGCCGTACCCGGCCTTCAACACACCACAGGCGCCGGGGAGTTCACCGAAGGACACCGAGCCGGCGACGATGCGGGAGCGCGAGACGGGACCCACGGTCCTGTCCACCGCGGTCACCCAACTCACCGACGCCGCCGCACAGCCGGTGCGCCGCATCTGGCTGCCCCCACTCCCTGAGGCGGCCACCCTGGACACGGCCGCGGGCCCCATCCAGGCCTCGACCGATGGCCTCCAACTCGCCACAGCAGAAGGCGGATTGCGCGCACCGCTCGGCATCCTCGACGACCCGGCCCGCCAGTGGCAGGGCCCCTGGATCCACGACCTCAACACGGCCGGCGGACACACCGCGATCATCGGCGGCCCCCAGTCCGGCAAAACAACCCTGCTGCGCACACTCGCCCTCTCCCTCGCGCTCACCCACACCCCCACCGATGTCGCCCTCTACGGCCTGGACCTGGCCGGCGGCGGCCTGAGCGCGCTGGCGGACCTGCCGCACGTCGGCGGCATCGCGGGCCGCGCCGACCACGAACGCGCGGCGCGCACCGTCGCCGAGGTCCGCGCCATGCTGGACCGCCGCGAGATCGCGTTCCGCGAGCACGGCATCGACTCCGTCGACCAACTGCGCACGCTGCGCGCCCAGGGCCGCCTGCCCGAACTCGGCTCCACCGACATCGTGTTGCTCATCGACGGCTACGGCGCACTGCGCGACGAGTTCGCCCACCTCGACGACGCCGTCGCCGACCTCCTCAAGCGCGGCAGCGGCTACGGCATCCACATCGTGGCCGGCATGCTCCGCTGGAACGACGTCCGCATCGCCGCCCAGTCCATGTTCGGCAGCCGCATCGAACTGCGCTTCAACGACCCCGCCGACTCCTCCATCGACCGCAAACTCTCCGAGACACTGCCACCGGACACCCCGGGCCGCGCCCTCACTGACGGCAAACTCTTCGCGCACACGGCCCTGCCACGCATCGACGCCAAGACCACCACCACGGACATCGGCCCCGCGTTGGAAGAGGGCGCCCGCACCATCCGCGCCACCTGGCACGGCGAACTCGCTGCCCCTGTACGAGTGTTGCCTACGCGTCTGCCCGCGCAACGCCTGCCGTCCACCACGGTGGAACCGCACGCGGTACCCATCGGCCTCGACCAGGACACCCTCTCCCCCGCCGTCCTGGACCTGTTCGGCACCGACCAGCACCTGCTGATCCTCGGCGACAACGAGTGAGGCAAGACCAACCTCCTGAACCTCATCTCCCGCTCCCTCGTCGACCGCTACGGAGACAAGGAGTTGGTCTTCGGCGTCTTCGACCCGCGCCGCGGCCTACGAGGCGCGATCCCCGAGCCGTACCGCGGCGGCTACGCCCACAACGCCAAGCTGGCGAACGCACTCGCCACCGGCATCTCGACCGAACTGGAAAAACGCCTCCCGGAGGCCGCCGACCCGGACGCGACGGACACGGAACCGTCATTCACCGGCCCGCGCATCGTGATCCTCGTCGACGACTACGACATCCTCACCGCCGCCGGGCAGCACCCCCTGGACCCGTTCCTGCCGTACATCTCCTCGGCCCAGGACATCGGTCTGCACTTCGTCGTGACGCGCCGCGTCGCGGGCTCCTCGCGCGCCCTGTACGACCCGTTCCTCATGGCCCTGCGCGAAACGGGCGCCACCGCCCTGGTCATGACCGGCGACCGCAGCGAAGGTCAACTCCTGCCCGGCCTCTACGCATCTCCCCAGCCGCCCGGCCGCGGCACCCTGGCCCGCCGCGGCCGCCGCCACCAACTCATCCAGACCGCCCTCGCGCCCGAAGCCGAATCGCACGAGGAGACTCCGGCGTGACCCAGGACATCATCGCCCTCACCCCGAAGATGCCCGACCCCGCGGCACTCCTCGCAGCCCTGCACGCCGGTGGCCCCGACCTCACCCTGACGACCACCGACGACGACGCGGTCATCCACCTGTGCACCACGGCAGGCCGCCCCCTGGTCTCCGCCGAGGCACCGGTACTCGTCCACACGGCCGGCGAGGCGGAACGCCTCCTCGGCCATCAACTCGCCGCGCCAGAACCGCCGTTCTGGTGGACCGAACTCCGCGCATCCAGCGCCGTCCCCGAAGCCGAGCCACTCGCCGCCTCGGTGGCCGCCCGCCTGACGATGCTGCTGGGCGGGACCACTTGGCCACGGAGCACGAACGCCACGGCCGTCGTAGACACAGCACAGACGCCACCAGCCGACATCACCCCCACGCCCGCCGCAGCGGGTGCGCTCCCCATCGTCGACGCCCTGACCGACTCCACGGCGGTCGTCATCGCAGACCGGCCCGTCCTGGGCCTGACCACCTGGCTCGCCGACGTCCTGCGCATCACAACCGCAGCCAACCGGGCCCTGCACATCGTGACGCCACCCCACGTCCGCCTCACCCTGCCCCTACGGACAGCTCTCGGCGGCGCCCCCAACCGCTGGGTCATCCAACACCCGGAAGCCGGCTACTACGACGGCCTGTCCGGCGCCCAACTCACATGGCGCGAAGGCACGTTCACACCGACCGGCGACGGAAAGCTCGCCACCGCCTTCACGACCGGCACCGAGCCCACCGATGAGCACCAACTCACGGTGTCCTTCCGCACGGTCCACGCACCGGACGCAGACCTGACGCTCGGCACCGCACTGGAGACGGCCTGGCGCCACCTGGTGGGCACACCGCCGGCCGGATGGGGCACCGCCGAACCCATCAACCTCCCCTGGTCGACCCGCCAGTTGACCGACCTGGCCCGCGACCGCGCCCCCGAACCCACCCACACCCTCGCCACCGGCACCCCGGACCGCCCGGCCATCGCCACCCACCGCACCACACGCACCACGACCGGCATCACCGAGGACATCACCCTCACGGTCGGCTACGGCGCCGACGAGACCGTCCCTCTGGACGCCATCGAGCCCCTCGCCACCGAACTCGTCGAAGCCCACAACCTGTCCACGATGTTCACCACCCTCCGCGCGGCCAGCTCCGACCTCACCGTGCCACCGCTCCTGACCGCCCCACCGCTCCCGGTGACATTCACCCTCGGCGCCGCCGACGTCCGCTCCATCGGCCTCGCCTACGCCCGCCGCCCACCGCTCGCGATCAAGCCGGTACAACTCGGCACCGCCGCAGCGCCATCTCTCCACTATCCGCTGGGAGATGGCACCAGCGCCGACGCCTGGGCAACGCTCCGCACCCTGACCGAACACCTCAAGAGCCGCACCAGCGCAGCGGGGCTGCGGTAACCACGACCTGTCGGCCACCGCTGGAGCTCCGCGCCCAAACTCGATGGGGACCCGACTTCTTGAGATCGACGTCTTGCCCCCCATCCGTTCACGACAGCTCCCGAGGCTCCCTATGGCCGATGAAGTCGAGATTCTGTACCAGAAGACCGTCACACTCGTTTCGCCGGAGGACGAGATCGCCGGCCATCTGTTCGCCGCCATGTCCGGTCCCGGCTACACCGTCCGTATCAGCTGGAACCAGCACACTTCGGAGCACACGGCCTGGAATCTCTTTACTGCCCTCGTCAACGTGCGACGAGACCTGGAGAACCAGGGGCTGATCCCTGCAGTCGAGGGAGCTTGTCGCGATGTCTACCCCAGCAGGATGGCACTTGAAATGGGCGGAGGGCGACGGGCCCAGCTCTGGACAACGCCTTCAAATCGGCCCTCCACCGTTGACGTATTCGCGGACGTCCCACCCCCTGGCTGGGTCCGCCTGGCGAACGTAATTGATCAAGGAAATGCCCACAGAGCACGCACGAGTCGGAGCATTGGATGACCGGCGGATGAATGGGCCACCGGAGTCCGCAGCTGTCCGAGCGCAGGCCGGCTTCAGACTTGCCGCCACGAACTCCCGAACCGCACCCTCACCTGGAACGAGCACCACTTCCGCCGCCCCCCTCCGCCAACATCGGTGGGCTTCCTTCAATTTCGCACGCGCATCCACGTCGACAACGTCATCCCCCGGACACCGAAGTCGGCAGCCTTCTGCTCCAGCGTCACACGCTCACCGCCCATGAGCGACGCTGTGCGTGCCGGAAAATACTTCCGCGCAGGCCATCGTAGCGAGGACGGGAGCGTCTGCGATCCGACATGATCACTACTCATGCTTCTTCGCCTGGCCTATCTCGCCATGACCCAGACGTTTGCAGCCCTCCGTTTGTTGCCTATGACCGACCGCGAGAAGGACGCCGAGATCTTGGCCCTCCGCCACCAACTCGGCCTCCTGCAGCGACAACTCGACGGCAAGCGCATCCGCCTCCACGCCGCGGACCGCGCGTTCCTTGCCGCCCTGCTCGCTCCGCTCCCACGCGCGGCACTGCGCCGACTCCGGCTACTGGTCAGCCCGGACACCATCCTGCGCTGGCACCGCGACCTGCTCAAGAACCACCACGCCCGCGCGAGTGCCAAACGACGCCCCGGCCGCCCCCGCACCCATGCCTCGATCCGCCGCCTGGTACTCCGCCTCGCCGCCGAGAACCCCACCTGGGGATACCGCCGCGTCCACGGCGAACTCGCCCTCCTCGGCGTCCAGGTCGCACCGTCCACCGTCTGGGAAATCCTCAAGACCGCGGGCATCGCCCCAACCCCGCAGCGAACCACCGTCACTTGGGCCAGCTTCCTAAGCTCCCAAGCCCAGGCCATCCTCGCGATGGACTTCATCGAGACCGTCACCCTCACCGGCCAACGCCAGTACGTCCTCGCCACCATCCAGCACGCCGACAGAATGGTCCGCATTCTGGGCAACACCGCCCACCCCACGCACGCGTGGGTGACCCAGGCCATAAAAAACCTGGTCATGGACCTGGAGGACGCCGGACAACTCGCCGCGGTCAAATACCTCATCCGCGACCGCGACGCCAAATACCCATCACTGATCGACAGCATCCTCGACCAGGCCGGCATCACCACCACGGTCACCGGCATCCGAATCCCCCGCATGAACTCGATCACGGAACGCTGGGTACGAACCCTGCGACGCGAACTCCTCGACCGCACTCTGATCTGGAACGAACACCACCTGCGCCACGCACTGAATGAATACCAGCAGCACTACAACAAACACCGCACGCACCGAACGCTCCAGGCCGCCGCTCCCCTCCGCGCCCTACCCGAACCCCTCGACCCGGAACAAGTCGACCGCCTGGATATTCGCCGACACGACCGCCTCAATGGCGTAATCCACGAGCACCGACACGCCTGCTGAAGTGCACGGACGTATTTTTCGGCACGCACACGCGCGACGGCTTCCGACGCCTGCACGCCCCGGGCCAGGATCGCGAGGCGGTCTTTCGTTCCAGGCGGCCGGTCGCCGCCGGCGGTTCACACCCGGGAATGGCCGGTTCGGTGCAGCTGCAAGGTAGAGAGCGGCGTCAACGCCGAGGGGGGGCGCAAGACCTACCGCCTCGGCGCCCGCTGCGCCTCGTCAGCGGGCCCAGACGACCGGGCTCGTGCGGTACGCGTCGCCCTCGTCGAACGAGGCTCCGGTGACGGGACCGGTCTTGGTGGCACTGAGCGAGCAGGTCTCGTAGGAAGCACCCTTGGTGGTGAACTCGGCGGGTGCCGTCTCGCGGTCGCACTTGCCCGGCACCTCACCGATCAGCAGAACGCCCGTGGGCCCGCCGCCTTCCAGCACTCCGTCGAGCTTCAAGGACGCGTACGACAGATCGGTGCCACCCACGTTCTCCACCTTCATCTTGATGAAGTACGGGGTCATACCCTTCGCCTTCGCGCCGAAGGCGGACATGTCGGCCTCGGTCCCCTTGTCGATCGCGGTGACGGTGACAGCGACGGTGCCCTTCTTCTCGGCCGTGTACCTGAACGGGAGGACGGCCTTGTCGCCGACCTTCAACTTCGTGCCCGGGGCGGTCGCGTCACCCGCGGCGGCGTCGGCGCTCTCGGCCGCCGGGGCGGCGCTGGAAGGCTCGGACGAGGCCGGAGCCGGAGCCGACTCGGACGCCGAAGCCGCAGGAGATTCCTGCGCAGCTGACGAGTCGTCGTCACTGTTGCAGGCCGAGACCGCGAGCCCCATGGTGATCAGAGTGGCCGCGAGCACGGTACGTCGCTTTTGCACGGCAAATACCTCACTGGTGACGAGAGCTGCCCGTCTACGGCAGCCCGAACGTGCGATGACTTCTCAAGTGCGTGCCGGATCCTCGCGCACCGCGGAATACGCCCGGCACACGCGAGGAATACGACGCGACCGACAGCTCACACGTTCGCTCAGCGGATGTCCGCCCGTACGGTGGCTGCCTCCGCGGCCAGGTTCGCCGCACCAGTGCCGTCGCCCGCCAAGGCGTGCAGCCCGGCGAGCTGTTCCAGCGCGCCGGCGAGCAGATATGGGTAGTCGATACGGCGGGCCACCTCCACCGCGTGCTCTCCCTGGCCGATCGCGGCCCGCGCCTCATGGCCGTCATACAGGCGCGGGTCGAGCAGGTCGATGAGGCTCCGGGTCTCGAACATCGGGTCATCGAGCGCGCGCGCCACCTCGACGGCCTCGGTGAGGTGGCGGCGCGCGTCGGCGTACTCACCACAGGCCAGCTGGACGCAGCCCCGGGCGTGAGCCAGGTAGAAGGGGCCGGATGCGCCGAAGTCCCGCATGTGTCTGCTCAGTTCGCTGACCGCGGCTGCCGCTTCCGCCAGTCGGCCGAGCGCGAGCTGGGTCTGGCAGAGCCAATAGGTGTCCCGTGCGACCAAGGTCAGGATGCGGTGCTTGCGCGCCTCGTCGATGATCTCTGCGAGCACCTCCGCCGCGGCCTGGGGTCGGCCGGCCTGGAGGTGTGCGAGGCCGACCTGCGAGTACGCGTGCAGCGCCGCTGCGGCCTGGCCGCCGGCCGTGAGTCGCTCGTAGGCCTCTCTGCCCGTCGCGATGGCCTCGGCCAGACGCCCGTTGGGCACGAGGAAGAACGGCGCGTTGCTCAGCGCCTCCAGATACCCCTGATGGTCCCCGATCTGCTCGAACAGGATCATGGCCTCGGAGTTGGACTTCTCCGCCGGGCCGTACCAGCGTCGGGTGTAGAGCAGCCCGGCCATGGAGACGAGCAGGCGTGCTCGGCCCCGCACGTTTCCGGCGATGTCCGCCTGCCGCATGGCCGTGTCGTAGCATTCCTGCCACTCGTCGAAATAGCGCTCCACCTCGAACAATGCGTGTCCGCCCACGGCCAGCTCCCAGCAGAGCTCGTCCCTGCCCAGGGCCGCGGCCTGCCGGACACCTGTCACCAGAGAGACGCGCTCGAGGTCCAACAGCCGCATCGGCACCACCGCGCGGGGCAGGGCGGCCTCGACCCGCTCCGGCCGCCAGCGAGGCGCCTCCCGCCGGAACATGTTCTGTCCCATGTGTTCACGGTCCGTGAAGTCCGTGAAGGCCAGCAGGGCGCCGAGAACACGGACGACGGACTCGTCGCGTGCCGTCGCCTCCTCCTCGGCCTCGGCACATTCCCTCGCGTAGACGCGGATCAGGTCGTGGAATCCGTACCGTGCCTGGCCGTTCGGTGTTCCGGTGACCTCGAGCAGGTGGACGTCGATCAGCTCGTCCAGGAGGTCTTGAGTGGGAAGCAGTTCGCCGTCGACCGCCGCGGCCGCCGCCCAAAGCGGAAAATCGGGCGCCTCCAGGAGGCCGAGGAGCCGGAACAGTCTCCGCGCCTCCGGCCGGAGCCCTTCGTAGCTCAGCCCGAAACTGGTCCGCACCTCGAGATCGCGGTAGCGGAGCATATCGAGCCGACGCTGTGCGTCGGCCAGCCGTGACACCAGATCCGCCGGGCCCCAGTGCGGCCGGGACAACAGCAGCGCGCCGACGATCCGAAGGGCGAGCGGCAACCGCGCGCACAGCCGGACCAGATCGGACAGTTCCTCCCGGCTCGCCGAGTCCAGCCGGTCCGCGGTGCCGGCGCGCAGCATGGCCAGACTGTCGCCTTCGGACATCACTCGGAGTTCGATGCGGTGGGCGCCACCGAGCCCGCCCAGTCGCACCCGGCCGGTGACGATCACCCCGCAGGTGCCGCCGGCCGGCATCAGAGGGGCAAGCTGTGCCTCGTCGAGGGCGTCGTCCACGACCACCAGGACCCGGCGTTCCGCGAGAATGCCCCGGTACAGGCTCGTACGCTCGTCCGCGTCGTCCGGCACCGCGGTGGCGGGAACCCCCAGTGCGCGCAGGAAACGGCCGAGGATTGCCGCCGGGTCGGCCGGCTGGCTGCGCACACCGTCCAGTACCGCGAACAACTGCCCATCTGGGTAGGCGGATCTGAGGCGGTGCGCGGCCTGCACCGCGAGGGCCGTCTTGCCGATACCACCCGGCCCCGACACGGCCACCACGGCGGCTGGCGCGTGGGCGGCCCGGTCGTTGCGGAGCGCCCTTTCGATCTGTTCCAGCTCTGCGTGTTGGCCGCTGAAATCCGCGAGCGCCGGCGGCAGCATCCTGGCGCTGTCCGTGGTGCGGCGTTCCCGCACGGCGGCCAGGAGCTGTGCCTCCGGTGATACCGGGGCGGGGCCCGACTCCGACGTCGGCATCTGCTCGTTGCCGAGGATGGTCCGATGCAGGTCCTGCAGCGACCGACCCGGCTCAAGACCGGCCTCCTCGGACAGCACGGAGCGGACCTGAAGATAGGTCTCGAGCGCGTCCGCCCGCCGCCCGCAGCGGTACAGCGCCAGCATGAGCTGCCCCCACAGGCGCTCGCGCAGGGGATGCCTCATGGTCAGAGCGGTCAACTCGCCCAGCAGTTCACGGTGTCGGCCGAGCCGCATCCCGACGTCGATCCGCTCCTCCAGCACGCCCAGCCGCAGCTCATCGAGGCGGGCGGCCTCCGGGGCCAGCCCCAGGACGTCGGCGAACCCGGCGAACGCGGGCCCCCGCCACAGCCCCAGCGCCTCGTCGAAGAGCTGGTGCGCACGGTCAGGATCACCGTCCGCCGCCGCGCGGGCCGCCCCGACCAGATCCTCGAAGCGCGCCGCGTCCAACTCGTCGCGGCCGGTCCGCAGCAAATACCCCGACCCTTGTCTGGTGATGCGCTCCGGCTCCCCCAGGCACCGCCGCAGCCGGGACACATAGGTCTGCACGTTTTTGGCGGCACTCTTCGGTGGCGTCTCGCCCCAGAGCGCCTCCGCGAGCGTGTCACTCGCGACCGGCCGGCCCGGCCTGCCCAGCAGAACCGCCAGCAGCACCCTCGCCTTCGGCGTCCCGAGTTCCAGCGGCACCCCCGCACACCGCACGCTCATCGGACCCAACACCCCGAAGTCCACAGCAGCTCCCCCGTGTTCCGATCCAACCCCGACCAACGCCGCGTCGGCCCGGGTGCACTCAGAGTGAACGTACCGGAGGAAGACGCAGGTGAGTACGCTGCTGGCGGTCCTGGTCACCGCGGCGAGCGTGCAGGACTCGACCGTCGGCCGCACCTTGCTGGCGCAAGCCGCCGCCGACCATCCCGGCCTGCGCAAGGCCTGGGTCGACGGCGGCTACCGCCAAACACTTCATCGAGCACGCCGCCACCCTCGGCATCGACCTCGAAATCGTCCAACGCAAGCCCGGGACCAAGGGGTTCACACCGATCCCGAAACGCTGGACCGTCGAGCGGACCTACGGCTCGCTGATGCTCCAACGCCGCCTCGCACGTGACTACGAGACCCACCCGCACCGATCCGAAGCCATGATCCACCTCGCCATGGCCGACCTGATGGCCCGCCGCCTCTGCGCCTGCCGAAAAGGTCGTCCATGCAGCTCAGAAGCTTGCCCGGCGGTGCGGCAGGATGAACACTTGTGCTGCTGCGTCTTGTCTACTTGACCATCACCAACCTGTTCGGCGCGCTGCGGTTGCTGCCGGTGAGCGACCGCGACAAGGTCACGGAGATCCTCGCCCTGCGCCACCAGCTCACCGTCCTTGAGCGACAACTCGGCGCGGACCGGGTGAAGCTTGCTCCGGAAGACCGGGTGTTCCTTGCCGCTCTGCTGGTGCCATTACCCCGCAAGGTCCTGCGCCGACTACGCCTACTGATCCGGCCTGACACCGTGCTGCGCCGGCATAGCGACCTGATGAAGCGGCGCCACACCCGCACCTGCCGGCCCAAGAAGCCGGGCCGACCGCCCACGGTCCACTCCATCCGCAGACTGGTCCTACCTCTGGCCCGTGAGAATCCCTCATGGGGCTACCGCAGGGTGCACGGCGAACTCGCCACCCTCGGCATCAAGGTCGCCGCCTCCACCGTCTGGGAAATCCTCAAGTCCGAGGGCATCGACCCCGCACCCGACCGGGCCGCCACCACCTGGGCCAACTTCCTGCGCTCCCAGGCCGATGCCCTCATGGCCTGCGACTTCCTTGAGACCGTCACCCTGACCGGGCAGCGTCAGTACATCCTCGCCGTCATCGAACACGCCACTCGCCGCGTCCGGATCCTCGGCACTACCGCACACCCCACCGCGGCCTGGGTCAGCCAAGCCGCCCGCAACCTGGCCATGGACCTCACTGACGCACAGGCCACCCACGCGTACCTGATCCGGGACCGGGACGCGAAGCACCCCGCCCACTTCGACGAAATCCTGCGCACCGCCGGCATCGAGGTCGTGCACACCGGCGTCCGGATCCCGCGCATGAACGCCATCATGGAACGCTGGGTCCAGACCTGCCGCCACGAACTCCTGGACCGCACCCTCATCTGGAACGAGCGCCATCTGCGCCACGCACTTCGCCAGTTCGAGCTGCACTACAACCTTCACCGGCCCCACCAAGCGCTACAGCAGGCAGCACCGCTGCACGCCGTCCCCGAACCCCTCATTCACACACAGACCACCCGGCTGAAGGTACGCCGGAGAGACCGCCTCGGCGGAATCCTGCACGAGTACCAGCATGCCTCTTGAGCTGCGCGGATGGAATTTTCGGCAGGCGCAGTGCTACACGAGTACCAACATGCTTCCTGACCTGCAAGGGCGCAATTATCGGCACGCACAGCTCGGGTCGGGTGATTCTGCCGTGGCCGTGCATAAGAACAGAGCCTCTGGTGGAGTTTGGCCCATACCCGGCCTCGGTCCACTCGGTGAAACGACGGAAGGCAGTCACCCCGACAGTCCGAAGCCGGGCGGTAGTTGATTCCACGTGCAGCCCGAGGTGGCCACGAAGATGATCGCGGCCAGCACCTCTCGGTCACCTCGTCGACGGTGGCCTCCACCCTGCTGGCGAACCGGCGCCGGCGGCACCACCCGCTGTATGTGGTGAGGCGGAGTAGTACCTCAACACGGGCAAGGATAAGTGAAGTTGGAAAGTTCCTGGTGGCCTGTGGGAGATCGCGAAGCCGTTGATTCCGCCGTCGAGAGTGCGACCGCAGGGCGGTGGAACGCCGGGCCCCCACCCCCCGCGCCCCGCAGCCCGACCGGCACCCGCAGCCGCTACCCCTGGGCGTCGGCGGCCGGGGTCGGCGTGACGATGCCTTCGTAGTACCAGGCCGGGGCGTCGGCGGGCATGGTCAGCGCGATGCGCAGCGCCTGGAACGCTGCGGATGCCGTGCCGGACGGCACACGCCGAGCCCGTCCGGCGTCAACGCGCCTGCGCGCCATACGGATCCGGCTCGCGCCGCGGGGGCGGGAACACGGCCGCGCCGGACCTGGGCCATTACCCTCTGTCCTCCGTTCGGGTGGCAGGGGGTGGCCGGGTGTGCAACGCTCCGTGTCTGGAAAGCGGTGCACCAGTGGCTCCTTTGGTGTCCCGCTGGGAGGGGTGGGTTCGCGTGATGGCCACGCACAGCGACAGGCCGAAGTACGGCAATCTGCCGATCGAGACCACCCAGTTCATCGGCAGGGCAAGGCAGTTGGGTGAAGTGCTCGACGCGCTCGGCAGCTCACGGCTCGTCACCCTGACCGGGCCCGGAGGCATCGGCAAGACCCGCATCGCCCTGCGGGCCGCCGCCAGGACCGCTCCCCGTTTCGGCCACGGCGCCTGGCTCGTCGAACTGTCCCCCGTCCTCTCCCCCGACCTCCTCGAGCACACGCTCGCGGGCGTCCTGGGCGTCGCCGACCAGACGAATCAGCCACTGATCGACGTCCTCACGGAGTATCTGCGCGACCGCGAGCTGCTGCTCGTTCTGGACACCTGCGAGCACCTGGTCGAGGCGTGCGCCCGGCTCGCCAGAACCCTGCTCGCCGAGGCGCCGGGACTGTGCATCCTGGCCACCAGCAGGCAGGCCCTCGACATCCCGTACGAGCGTCGTGTCGACGTCGGCCCCATGGACACCGGGCCCGAGGGCGAGGCTCTCGATCTACTGCGCGTCCGTGCCTGGCCCGACGAGGAGCCGCCCGGCCAGGTGGCCCCGGAGGAACTCGCCCGGCTGTGCACCCTGTTGGACGGGGTGCCACTCGCCATCGAGCTCGCCTCGGGACTGCTGCGCGCCACGTCCGTCAACTATCTCGTGCACCGCCTTGGCCGGCGGATGGCCGTCCTGTCGGCGAACGCGGGGGCCGAACCGCCGGACCCGGCGGCCGAGTTGGGCGCCGAAGACAGGCTGCCGGGCGCCACACCGCTGCGGCGGCCCGCACGGCACAGCGCGCTGCGCACCACCGTCGGCTGGAGCCACGAGTGGTGCACCCCGCGGGAGCGGCTGCTGTGGGCCCGGCTCTCCGTCTTCCCCAGCAGCTTCGACCGCAAGGCCGTCGACTTCGTGTGCAGCTCGGAACCCCTCGCCGACTGCGATCTCACCGAGGTCCTGGACGGGCTGCTCGCCAAGTCCGTCGTCCTGGCCGAGGACAGCGAGGCGGAGCCCCGCTACCGGCTGCTCGACACCGTGCGCGAGTACGGCGCCGAATGGCTCGAACGGGTCAGCGAGTCGGACCCGGTGCGGCTGCGCCACCGCGACTACTACCGCGACTTCGCTCAACGCGGCGACCAGGCGTGGATCGGGCCCGACCAGGCGCGGTGGCACGCCGACACCCGCACCGAACTGCCCAATCTGCGCGCCGCCCTCGACACCTGTCTGCGCACGGACCGGGACGCGGCCCTGGAGATGGCGAGCGACCTGCTCTACTTCTGGTTCGGCTGCGGCCATCTGCGCGAGGGACGGTACTACAGCGAGGCGGCACTCGCCCTCGCGCCCGACCGTCCGCGCGCCGCGGCGCGGACCCTGTGGTCGTGCGGTTATGTCGCGCTGGGCCAGGGCGACTTGGACACCACGGCCCGCCGGGCGGCGGAGGCCCGGATCCTCGCCGAGAAGTACGACGACAAGCCCGCCCTGGCCGGGGCGATGTGGGTCCAGGCCGCCGCGATGACCCTGCGTGGCTCGCCCGCCGAGTCCCTGCCGCTGTACGCGGCCGCACACGAACTGGCCGCCCGCACCGGCCCTCCCATGATCGAGCTGTCCGCCCTGCCCACCTGGGGCTACGCACACATGATGCTCGGCGAAGCCGACGGGGTGCGGGCCCGGGTGGACCGACTGCGGGAATTGACCGATCCCCTCGGCGAGATCTGGATCCGCTCCTACGCGGACTACGTCTGGGGCAACCACTGCATCGCCCAGGGCAGTCCGGCCGAGGCGATCGCCTCGCTCCTGTCGTCGCTGGAGGCCAAGTGGCGCCTGGACGACCTCTACGGGATGGCGATCACTCTCGACTCCCTGGCCGTCGCGGCCACCGGCGACCAGCACCCCGATCTGGCGGCCCGCCTCTTCGGCCTCGTCGACCGGGCCTGGGACATCCTCGGCACCCCGCACCTGGGTTCCCCCGAGATGACCGAGCACCGACGCACCTGCGAGAACGCGGTCCGCGCCGCCCTCGGCCCGGACGAATACACCGAGCAGTACGCGAGCGGAGCGGACGTCTCCTCGGTCCACGCGGGGGTGATGGAGGTCCTGCGCAGCGTCTCCAATCAGTCAAACGGGCCTGAGTCCGGCTGAGTTACCGGGCTCGATTCGGCCCCTCGACTTTCGCAAGCGTGTCCCGGCAGGCACTCCGGGCCGCATCGCCATCCCCGTCGCCGGCGACTCCGAGGAGGCGCGGCGCGTAGCCATGCAGCTCGTGGACGACACCGGCTTCGACCCCTACGACGCCGGCACGCCGGCCGACTCCTGGCGCCAGCAGCCGAACAGCCCCGTCTACTGCACCGAGCTGACCCTCGACGCACTCCCGGCGGCCCTGGCCGCGGCCGACCGCGCCAAGGACGTCCGCGTCCGCAACAGCCTGCCGGAGCGCTTCGCCGCCCTTGTGGGTGCCGAATATTACGGCGGTGCAGTTCAGCCCTGTTGTCGCGCCGACGACAGCGGTCGGCAATGATCACTGTCCATGCTCGTACGCCTGGCCTGCATCGCCGTCTCCCACGCCTTCACCGCCCTGCGGCTGATCCCTATGAGCGACCACGACAAGGACGTCGAGATCCTCGCGCTGCGTCACCAGCTCGCCGTCCTGCAACGCCGGCTCGGCAGCCAACGCCCCGGCTTTCAGGAGGCCGACCGCGCCTTCCTGGCCGCTCTCCTCGCCCCGCTGCCACGAACCGCCCTGCGCCGGCTACGACTCATCGTCTCCCCGGACACTGTCCTGCGCTGGCACCGCGACTTCATGAATAGCCGTCACGTCCATCTCAGCCGCAACCCGCGTCCCGGCCGCCCCCGCACAGTCACTTCCGTCCGCCGCCTCATACTCCGCCTCGCCGAGAAAAACCCCACCTGGAGCTACCGGCGTATCCACGGCGAACTCACACTCCTCGGCATCAAACTGGCACCCTCCACCGTCTGGGAAATCCTCAAGACCGAAGGCATCGATCCTTCAACCCATCGCTCGAACGTCACCTGGGCCACATTCCTGCACTCCCAGGCCGAGGCAATCCTCGCGATGGACTTCATCGAGACCGTCACCCTCACCGGACAGCGTCAGTACATCCTCGCCGCCATCCACCACGCCCACCGAAACGTCCGTGTGCTCGGCACCACCGCGCATCCCACCCACGCCTGGGTCACCCAGGCGATCAAGAACCTGGTCATGGACCTCGAAGACGCCGGACAGCTCACCGCCATCAAGTTCATGATCCGCGACCGCGACGCAAAATACCCCGCCGTCATCGACGAGATCCTCTCTCAGGCCGGGATGCGCACCGTGCTCACCGCCGTCCGCACGCCACGCATGAACTCAATCATGGAACGCTGGGTTCGCAGCCTGCGCCGTGAACTCCTCGACCGCACCCTGCTCTGGAACGAAGCCCACCTGCGGCAAGCGCTCCGCGAGTACGAACAGCATTACAACCATCACCGCACCCACCGCACACTGCAGGCTGCCGCACCCCTCCGAGTCGTGCCGGAACCGCTCAATCCACCACAGCTCGAGCCGCTTCGCGTTCGCCGACACGATCGTCTCGGCGGCGTACTCCACGAGTACCAACATGCTTCCTGACCTGCATGGACGCAATTATCGGCACGCACAGGTACCAGTCGGCGAAGTCCTCGTCGCACCACAGCCCGTCCAACCGGTCACGCAACCATATCGCCGTCGTACCACCCGGGTTGCTCGCCCGCGCGATCCGCGCAGTCAGAGGTGGAACTTGCTCACCGGAACGGGGGCGAAGGGACAACGGGCACCTCGACAGCTGCATCGGTCGGCGGAACTACCCGAGCATGCCCGTCGATCATGCTGCCGCACCGGGAAACTCCAAGATCCCCGACAAAGTCAAGCTCAGTTGCCAACGGCCGGGCAACTGCGGCGAACAACGCCCGCAAAGGCTCCGCCACAGCTTCACTCGCGCCCGCGAGATCTCGTTGACGCTTGATCGTGCCCCGTCAGGGGCGGCGCGGGGCCGCGAGCCCTCAGTTGAGGGTGACCGGTCCGTTGAAGTCCCGACCCGTCACGACGCGCCCGTGCACGGTGCCGGAGATTTCGTTCCGCACATCGCCCGCGCCGGTCCGCATTGGCCTGGCGTCCTGACGCCACGCCTCCAGCAGCCGGGCGAACTCGGAATCCTGCGCGGCCCGTGAAGTCAGTGCTGCAGCCAACTCCTGTGCGCGCTCGAGCCTACCGGGCTCTCCTTCCAGCGCCATCAACTCTCTCTGCCCGTGCGCTCCTTCCCCCGGGTCACGCGTCACCAGCGCCCGCAGTGACTGCCACGCCTGTTGCCCCGCCGCCCCCGCTGTACTGCCCGCAAAGGCCATGAGTAGATCGGCTGCAATCGGTTCCACAGAAAACCTCCGAACTCAGGAGCCGCCCCCCCCTATTTACCGTGACAGCGCATCACCATGTCCACTCGCCCCGCTTCCTGGCAACTTTGGCACGCGAATGCATCACGACCTCATCACATCATCTCAACTCGGCAGGCACAGAAGGTTATTGACGACTCAATGGAACCGTTTCACCATATGAGGTCCCCGTTCGCCCAGTCTCCGCAGCATCGCCCCAGGCTGGTGACCGACGCTTTCACGGGAGCCGCCACATGAAGATCCTGCCCAGGGCCGCGTTACACGGCTGGACAGCGGCGCTTGTCGTCCTTGTCGCTGTCTTGGGATCCGGCTCCGCGGTCGCGGCGCCGGATCCGAGTTCGCTGCGCTACACGTGCCCGTTTCCGGTGATCGGGGACGAGCCGATGACAGCGACGGTCGTGTGGAACGCCTCGCACACCCACACGGTCGGACGACCCACCCCGCTGCAGCCGATCCGGACGGCGGCGACGGTCGGTTCCAACGTCATCAGGACACTCCGGTTCGTCGGCGCGGCCACGGTCGAGGGCACGGCAGAGGTGCACGCCATTGTCGCCGCACCGGAGGGCAATCTCCCCGTCACCATGCGGCTCAAGGTGGCCAGGACGGCGGTCAGGGATTCCGATGCGCTGACCGTCCCGGCGAGCGGTACCATCCCCTCGTTCGTCTTCCACCGCTCGGGCCCTGCGAAGATCATCGTTGGCTCGATCGACCTTCACCTGACTCCACGGAACGCCGACGGGGACGAGACACCCGCAGGCAAGATCGATACATCGTGCGACCTCAACAGCGGGCAGAGCGGGTTGTTGGCGACCTTCAAGGTGATACCCGCCTCGATGGGCCCAACCGCTTCGGGGGCACCGCTCACGCCGGGCAGACACGGGAAGACGGAAGCGTCGGGATCGTCAGGGGGGCCGGGAAAGGCCGACCCCGGCGGCTCGGGTTCGGCGTCCGCGTCGGCTTCCTCATCGGCAAAGGGACAGAGCCCCTCCGGTTCACCCAGCAGTACACCGAAGCCCTCTCAGCCCGGCGCACCGGGCACCGTCGCGGCCGACGCCTCCACGAATGGCGGCGCGCACTGGCCGGTGCCGGTGGGCGCGATCGCGGCCTTCCTCGTGGTGAGCGCGGTCGCGGCCGGGATCGGCTGGTGGGGCCGACACCGCAGCCGCGCGGAGGGTCGGGATGAGTGACGTGGCTCATACCGACGGCGGGGCACCCGAGCCCAAGGAGAAGGGTGACGAGCCCTCCGGGTCGCATGTGAACAAGGTGAGCGACGGCGCCGTCATCCACGGGCCGGTGATCCAGGGCAGAGATTTCACCGGCGGGGTGCACGTCCACTTCTCCCCGCCTATGACAGCCGGGCAGGAGCAGATACCGGCGAGCGAGCCGCGGCCGCGGGACGAGCCGGATTCGCGGGACGAACTCCGCAGGGCCGCGGGAAGGCTGGCCGAAGCTGTCAAAGTCCGCTGGCGGAACGAGACCCGGCAGCGGAAGGTCGGGCATCCGAACGCGCGGCTGCTGCCCGTGCGCTGGACAACGGCCGACGAGGCCCGGATGGACCACTGGGCCCACATCTGCGACGCCCCGGAGGGGACGGCCGAACCACTGGACCTGCGCGAGGCCTCGGGAGACATCACCAAGACGTACAGGAAGGTGCCCTCCGGCCGGCTGGTAGTGCTGGGCGACGTCGGTTCGGGAAAGACCGTCCTCGGCCTGCGACTCGTCCTGGAACTGCTGAAGAACCCGCTGCCCGGTGAGCCCGTTCCGGAGTTCTTCAGTCTGGGGGCGTGGAATCCCAAGGACGAGAAGTTGGAGAAGTGGCTGAGCAGTCGGCTGACTCGTGACACGACCGGTATGGACACCATCACCGACGGCGGGACTACGGTCGCCACCGCCCTGGTCGAGAAGACGATGATCCTCCCTGTGCTGGACGGATTCGACGAGATCGCCGAAGAACTCCGGCCTCTTGCGATCGACCAACTCAACTCGTACGACGGCCCGTTGGTTCTGACCAGCCGTACAGATTCGTACGCCGCCGCGTCCGACAGAACCAGAGGCCTCCACCGCGCCGCCGCGATCGAACTGACCGCTCTCACTCCGGACGACGCGGAGAGCTTCCTGGTGCTCGGCAGCGCCCCGACCATCAAGTCCGAGTGGAATCACGTACTGGCGGGACTGCGCGACCGTCCCGACACCCCGGCCCACAGGAACCTGCGTGGGGTCCTGACCACGCCCCTGATGGTCTCTCTTATTCGCGACATCTACGGTGAGAGGGCCGCCACGGGGGACGGCGACAGACGCGACGGTCCTGGGCGCACCCCCAAAGACCTGCTCGAGTTCGCATCCCGGGAGGAGATCGAGGAACACCTCCTGAGCAGCTTGATTCCGGCAGCTTACGGCCGGCGCCCCGGCGACCCGAACCCGCCTCCCCGGCAGTGGAGCCCGCGGCGCGCCCGCCGCTGGCTCGGGTACCTCGCCGACCATCTGAACCAGACCGGTGGCCCTGACCTGGCGTGGTGGCGGCTCGGCACGGAGATGAGCCTGCGCGCGCGGACGGCCGTGATCTCATTCCTGGCAGGGCTCCCCTTCGCGCTGGCAACCGGGATCGGGAACATTCCCGTGAACCTGATCGCCACGTCGCACGGACTCGGGTTCGCGATCCTGCGCGGCCTGGTCGTCGGGCTGCTGCACGGACTCGTGTCCGGGCCGGCCTTCGGATACGCCTACTGGCGCGCCAACTCCGTGCCACAGTCGGAGCCGCGCCCTCCCGTGCAGGTCCGCCTGACCGGCCACGACAGGGAAGACTGGGACAGACAGTTCTTCCACGGACTCTTGCTCAAGGCCTTCCTGGCCGCCCGCATCGGATTCGTCGTCGCGCTGCTCATCGTGCTCGTCGACCGGCTGCTCCTGCCGTTGCTGGCGCTGGGCGACGGGCTCGGCGGCGGGCTCGTGGCGGCAGCCCAGTTCCCGCTCACCATCGGGCTGTCAGCCGGGACCGCGCTCGCGCTCATGACCTGGCTGGAGACGCCCATCGACGTGAAGAAGTCTGTGGGCTGCGTCGACCTGCTGAGGCAGAACCGCGAGAACGCGATCGCCCAACTCGTCGTCTGGGCGCTCGCGCTCGGACTCATCGCGGGTGTGACGGCCAGCTTCACCGAGACTCCGCTCCGCAGCTTCCAGATCGGGCTCGTCTTCGGGCTGGAAGGTGCGTTCGGCGGCGGGTTCGGCTACTGCCTCTGCATGACGGCGTATGGTCAGTGGGTTGCTCTGGTTCGTATCTGGCTTCCCCTGAAGGGGCGTGTTCCGTGGCGGCCGGTGGCGTTCCTGGAGGATGCCTGTTCACGCGACGTACTGCGGCGGGCGGGTGCCGTGTACCAGTTCCGCCATGAGCGGCTCCGGGGCCACCTGGCGACGCCCCTCCCGGCAACGCCACCTTCCGGGCCGAAGGGAGGGCAAAAGCAGTCCTCGCCCGTGGGCGGAGCCGCCGAAGCCACAGCGCCGCACCCTTAGCTTGACTCTGTCGGGGATCTTGGTGTCGGCGGAGTCAACTTCCCAGGGTTCGCCAGAACTTCGGGCGAGGAATCTCGTGCTGGTCGAGGTACTTCTGGAAGGCAGTCGGCTGGCAGGGCCTGGGGGATTCCTCAGCCGGTGACAGTCCGCCGAGGCGCTCGATATTGATGGCGATGGCCGTCAGGACGTGCTGGACGTGGGCCTTTCCCTGCCCCCGGTAGCGGCAGCGCCGCATACCGTGGCCGTGGGCGAACTCGTTGACCGTGCCCTCCACTCCGGAGCGGACCGCGTAGCGGGCCTTCCACTCGGGCGTCTGCTGCTCGGCGCGAACGCGGAGTTGCAGGTCACGGAGCTCGCGCGGAAGAAAGCCCACGGTGCGAGCGCTGTCGGCGGTGCTGGTGCACTGGGCGCGAGCCGGGCAGGGACGACACTGGCTCATGGTGAACCTGGCCACGATCAGCGGGGCCGCAGTGGGCGAGGAGGTCGGGTAGGGGCCGTGCCAGCCCACGCTGACCTGCCCCTGGGGACAAGTGACCTGCTGACGATCGAAGTCGACATGGAAGTCGTCCCGGGCGAAGCCCTCGTTGCGGCGATGCTGGTGCGTGGGATTGCTCTTCAACGGCCCGGAGACGGTGACCTGGTGTTCACGGGCGGCTTGTTCCAGGTGGGGTAGGGAGGTGTAGCCGGCGTCGACCAGGTGCTCGGCAGGCAGCAGTTGGCGGCGTGCCAGGCGGGTGTGGATGCCGGGCAGGACCTGGCTGTCGTGAGTGGTGGCCGCAGTGGTGGCGACATCCGTGATCACGTTGGGGCCGTCGGCAGCACAGGTCTCGGTCAGATGAGCGGCGAACCCCTTCCAGCTGATGATGTGCCCGTGCCGTGCATAGCGGGCCGACGTGTCGTAGGGCGAGATGATCGCCCTCGACGACGGCGGCAGTCCCGCCCCGCCTTCCTTCTCGGCGGTGCGCCAGCGTAGGTGCCCAGCAGCATCACGGTGATAGTTCTGCATCATGATCTGCCGCAGAGCCTGGATGCGAGGGCCGGACATGTGGTCCGCTCCGTGAAGGTAGAGGTGTTCCAGAAGCCGGACGGCGTCGTTTCCGGTGGCAAGAATCCTGGTCACGGGCTTGGTTTGCCGGTCCGACAGGCCGAGCACGAACTGCAGCACACAGACGGTGGCCAGTTGAGCGGGCGAGAGCCCCGGGCGCCCGTCCCTGGGGTACCAGTCCGCGAAGTCCTCGTCGCGCCACAGCCCATCCAGCCGGTCCCGCACCCATATCGCCGTCGTGCCACCTGGGTTGCTTGCCCGCGCGATCCGCGCGGTCAGAGGCGGAACGTGCTCACCGGAACGGGGACGCAGAGACAACGGGCGCCTCGACAGCTACATCGGTCGGCGGAACTCCCCGAGCATGCCCGTAGATCATGCTGCCGCACCGGAAGACTCCAAGATCCCCGACAGAGTCAAGCTCAGAGGAAGCACGCCCGAAACCGTTGGCGCTGACGCGGCGGGGATGCGAGGCTGCCGCACCCAGACACCGATGAAGAAGGCCCTGATGACGCAGGACGAGGCGCTCAAGCAGCTCAGTCACCTCGCACGCGAGAGGGCATTCGGAAGGCATGTCGGATCCGACCGCCTCATTCAGGCCGGGCTGGACGCCCTGATCGCCGGCGTCGAGAGCCCTTCACTCGCCCTGCTGGCGGGCCTCCTTCGCAACGAGGAGCCCGAAGCATCCGAGCTCTACGACGAGGTGCTGGACGAGTTGGGGCTGGTCTTCCACCCGCCGGCCGATCCCCGGGCCGCGAAGTGGGCGATGGCGCACTGGATCACCGGCCAGATCGCCGACGGGTCGCTCGACCCGGCCACCGGGACACACCTCATCCGGGCAGACATCGCCTACGACCTTGGATATCCGGAAGACCTGGAACCGCTCGTCCACTGCGCGCACAACCTGGACGGCTGGGAAGAGAACTGGGGCATCTCGCGTGAAGAGCTCAACCGGGAAGCAGTCGAGGCTGCCAACGAGTTCCTGAGCAAACACCCCGGGAACGACGACGCACGCTGACCCATGGGTCACGACGAACCGAGCATCACTGCAAGGATCCGCACCCGAAACCCTTCAACTCACCAGCCCTGCAATGGCATTGGCCAACGCCTCCCCTCCCTGCTGCACGGCCGTCCCGACCACAAGCGCAGGCAAGGCCCCGGCGACGCCCCGCAGACCTTCCGCGTGTTCAGCTGGGTCGGCGAGTTGAGTGTCGTTGCGGGTGGTCATGGCGCGCAGCACGTCGGCATTCTCCAGTGACGCCTGGTCGACCTGTACGCGGAACGCAGCCAAGAGGTCTCGCACGGCGGCGGGGTCTGTGGTCGTGTGAGGCGCGGCGTGCTGGTGAACATTGGAGATGTTCTGGCCGACCACGTTCTGCACCGCGCCCGTTTTGTCGCCGCCGATCCGAGGCGGGCAAGAAGATCGTCGGATGCAAACACAGCATCATCACCGACACCCTCGGACTGCCTCTGGCGGTGCTGGTCACCGCGGCGAGCGTGCAAGATTCCGCCGCCGGCCGCACCTTGCTGCCGTAAGCCGCCGGCCGGCCATCCCGGCCTGCGGGGCCGCTGCCTCCGGACGACCCGGCACGCCGACACATCATGCGCCCATGATTGGATGTTGCGCATGGCAGGTCGGGGGACGGCCGAGGCGGATTTGCCCGGCGAGATACGTGAGGCGCTCCTGCGGGGCCGCTGGTACTTCCAGCGGGGCGAGGAGCCTGGGTTCTTTGCGGTCGAGGGGCCGGAGGGGCCACTGGTCGCGGTGTTCTCGTCCGTGGCGGAGCTGGCCCGCTACGCCGGGGCGTGCGAGTGGTTCTCCACTCTGGGTGCGGACCTGATGACACTGCTGCCCGAGGATCACGGACTGGTCGTGGATCTTGCCGGAAGCGCACCGCAGCTACTGCCCGCCGAGCTTGTGGACCCACTGCGCCCCGATCCCGCGGACAGCGCCGAACCCAGCAAGGGGAGCGATCCCCGGTGAGTGACGGCTACAAGGTCGAGATCTCCGCGTTGCAGCGCACAGTGGCACCGCTGGAGGAGTCGATGGTCGCGGCCAAGGACGTCCGCGCCAAGAAGAGCGACATCGCCTCCCATGCCACGCACGCCGGATCAGAAGTTGTCACCTCGGCGGTCGACGGCTTCCTGGAGTCCTGGGACTACGGCATGGGCGAGCTGATCAAGTACTCCGAGGACATCGTCGACAAGTTGAACGAGACCATCGCCGGCTACGAACAGGCCGAGGAGCTGGGCATCGACAACTTCACGCCCACCGACGAGAACCTCGCCTCGCTGCCCTCCGGCCCGGTCGGCCAGTGGCAGTACGACCAAACCCACCCGGACCTGCCCGGGAACAAGCCCGGCTGGGAGAAAGGCGCCGACGGCTGGCAGCAGGGCTTCGAGGACTGGGCGTTCGGATGAGCGGCACGATCACCGCGGACAGCACGCCCAAGGACCTCATACCCGGCGATGTCGAACAGCTGGAGACCCTGCGGGCGACGCTGCGCGCTTACGCGGGTGCGTTCGCCGACGCCAAGCGGCGGCTGCGCACCGTGGACGCGGACGACTGGCAGGGCGCCGCGGCGATGGACTTCCGCTCCGCCGTACGCCACATCCCCGACACATTGGACACGGCGCACGAGTCCTTCGACCGGGCCGCCAAAGCGGTCACCGACTACGCCGACGTGCTCGCCGAGGCACAGCACAAAGTGCGGCCGATCATCGAGGACGCAGCCGACGCCCGTCGCGCCTCGCACACCCACCAGCAGGACGTCGACGACTACAACGCCGCCGTCGACCGCGACGCCGACCCGCTTCCCACCCGCCCGCCGGAGACCGATCCGGGAGTAGCGGCGATGGACCACTGCCAAGCCCAGGTCGACAAGCTGCGCGAGCAGGTCGAAGAGGCCGCGCACCGTGCCAAGAAGCACCTGGACTCGGCAGCCGAGGCGGCGCCGGACGAACCCGGCTGGTTCAGCAAGCTGCTCGGCGGCGGCAAGAACATCCTCAAGGGGGGCTACGAAGGCCTCGAAGGCATGGGGCAGCTGACCAATATCCTCGTCCATCCCTCCCGTTGGGGCATGACGTTGGCCAGCGCCACCGACAGCATGGTGTACGGGGCCCAGCACCCCGTCGAGTTCGCCAAGTCCGTCGCAGACTGGGACACGCTCAAGAGTGAACCCGCACGTTGGGTCGGCCGTATCCTGCCCGACGCCGCCGCAGCCCTGGTCACCGGAGGCGCCAGCGCCGCCGCCACGCGAGGTGCCCGTGCCGCGGACCGGATCGCCGACCGGGTGTCCAATCTGCGCCGCGACGGCAAGGGCCGCGAGGACACCGACACCCGCCCCGACGACGTGTGCCGCGCGGACGGCGACAAGTGCAAGGCCGGCGAGCCGATCGACATCGCCACCGGCGAGATGTCCCTCACCCACACCGACCTCACCCTCCCCGGCGCCCTCCCCCTCGTCCTCACCCGCACCCACCTGTCCAACTACGGAGCGGGCGGCTGGTTCGGCCGCTCCTGGGCCGCCACTCTCGACCAGCACCTCGAAGTCGACGAGGACACCGTCGTGTTCGCCGCGGCGGACGGCGTGCTGCTCGCCTACCCGCTGCCCAAGACCGGCGAGACCGCCTACCCCACCCACGGCGCGCAATGGCCCCTGCACCGCGACGACGAGAGCGACTTCCGCCTCACCGACCCGCATACCGGCCGCACCCTCCATTTCGCCGAACATCCGCACACCGGCTACCCGTTGACCGGGATCGAGGACCGCTCCGGCCGTCGCATCGACCTGGACTACGACACCGAGACCGGCTGCCCGATCGCGCTGCGCCACTCCGGCGGCTACCACGTCACCGTCGAGACCCACCCGGACCTGCCGCGCATCACGGCCCTGCGTATGGCCGACACACTGATCGTCACGTACGAGTACGACGCACTCGGCAACCTCACCGGAGTGACCAACTCCTCCGGCACACCACTAGCCTTCACCTACGACGACGCCGACCGTGTCACGTCCTGGACCGACCGCAACGACACCACCTTCGCCTACGTCTACGACCACGCCGGCCGCGTCCTGCGCACCCTCGGCCCGGACGGCATGTGGTCCGGCACCTTCCGCTACGAACCCGCCCAGCGCCGCACCACCTACACCGACTCCCTCGGCCACGCGACGCTGTACGAGTACGACGAGCGCAACAAGCTGCTGCGCACCACCGATCCGCTGGGCAACGCGACGTCGCAGCAGTGGACACCGGACGGCCGCCACCTCACTGCGGTGATCGACTCGCTCGGAAACACCACTCGCTACGAACGCGACACGGACGGCAATCTCACCGGGGTACTACTGCCCGACGGCACCCGCGCGACGGCTCTTTACAACACACTGCACCAGCCCGTGCAAGTCACCCAGCCGGACGGCGCCACCTGGCATTACACGTACGACATCCACGGCAATCGCCTCTCGGCCACCGACCCGACAGGTGCGACCACCACCTATGCGTACGACGCCCTCGGGCACCTGATTGCAGTCACCAACGCGCTCGGCCACACCCGCCGCGTCACCAACGACGCGGCAGGCCTGCCCCTCACCATCACCGGTGCGGACGGTCACACCACCACAGCCACCCGCGACGCGTTCGGCCGCCCGGCGACCGTCACCGATGCCCGCGGCTGCACCACACACACCACCTGGTCCGCCGAGGGCAGGCCCCTGTCTCGCCAGCACCCCGACGGCACATGCGACACGTGGGCCTGGGACGACGAGGGCAACCTCCTCACCCACACCAACCGCGCCGGACACACCACCCACCACACCTATACACACTTCGACCTGCCGGCCAACCGCACCGACGCGGATGGCGCCGAGTTCACGTTCACGTACGACACCGAACTGCGTCTCACTCAGGTCACCAACCCGGCCGGGCTGAACTGGAGCTACTCCTACGACGCGGCCGGACACCTGCGCGCCGAGACCGACTTCAACGGCCGCACCCTCACCTACACCCACGACGCAGCGGGCCGTCTGGCTTCACGCACCAACGGCGCAGGCGAGACCGAGACCTTCCAGCGCGACGCATTCGGCCGTACCACCGCACGTCTCACGGACGACGGCCGCCGCACCACGTTCGACTACACACCCGGCGGACAGCTGACCGCAATGTCCAACCCGGACGCAGCTGTCACCTACACGCACGACCCACTGGGTCGCGTCCAGTCCGAGACGGTCAACGGTCGCACCACGGCGTACGGCTACGACGAACTCGGTCGCCGCACCTCCCGCACCACTCCGAGCGGCCACGTATCCACCTGGACCTACGGCGCCGGAAACAACCCCGAGGCGCTGTCCACCTCGACCGGCCACCGCCTCGACTTCGGCTACGACGCCGCAGGCAACGAGATCACCCGCACCGTCGACGACAGCGCCTTCTTCCTTCAGACCTTCGACGCAGCAGGCCACCTCAGCACCCAGTCCCTGCACACCCACGACCTGGACACTGCCCCACTCCAGCACCGCAGTTACACCTACCGTGCGGACGGCTACCTCACCGAGATCACCGAATCCGGAACGGCCACCAGCACCCGCCGCTTCGACCTGACCCCCACCGGCCGGGCCACCGTGGTCCGTGCCACCGGCTGGAGCGAGTCGTACGCCTACGACTCCACCGGCAACCTCTCCTCGGCCGCAACCCCCGTCACCGAGGACTCCGACGGCCTCCGCGAGACGACCGGCACCCTGCTCCACCGCGCCGGCCGCACTCACTACACGTATGACACCCAGGGCCGCCTGACCCGCCGCACTCGCCGGCTCCTCAACGGCCAGAAGCGCACCTGGACCTACGCCTGGAACACCGAGGACCGCCTCACCGGAGCGACCACCCCTGACGGCACGCGCTGGCGGTACACGTACGACCCAACAGGCCGTCGCATCGCCAAACACCGCCTCGACGACACCGGCACAAGCGCCGAATCCGTCCACTTCACCTGGGACGGCACCCGCCTCGCCGAACAAGCCACCACCGATGGCACCGTCACCACCTGGGACTACACCCCGGGCACCCACCGCCCCCTGGCCCAAACCCTCACCCAGGCCGATGTCAACGCCCGCTTCCACGCGATCGTCACCGACCTGGTCGGCACCCCGACGGAACTCGTCACCCCCGACGGCGAGATCGAATGGCAACAGCGCACGACCTTGTGGGGCGCGCCCTTCCCCGCTGTCACGACGGCCGACATCGTCGACTGCCCCCTACGCTTCCCCGGCCAGTACATTGACACCGAAACTGGCCTTTACTACAACAATCAGCGCTACTACGACCCCGAAACCGCCCGATACCTCAGCCCTGACCCGCTCGGTCTCCGGCCCGCCGTAAATCACCACGCGTACGTCGCCAATCCACTCGCGTGGATCGATGCCTTGGGCCTCAAGTGCGAAGACCCGCTGCCTGAGGCGAATAGCATTGCGCAGCACGCAAACGAGAGATTCAGCGACGGCGCACTGGATCATCACGTCAAGAACATCCCCCAAGACAAGCTGGCAAATTACGTCTCCAACGTCCTTGAAGGTGACATCGACGGGGTCGAGACGCGATACGGGCTGAACAGCGGAAGAACGGCCTACTGGGACCCAGACACTGGAGCCGTCGTTATTGAGGACCCCGGTAGTCCTCACGGAGGCTCCGTTTTCACACCCCAGGAGGGACACACATACTTTGAAGACCTGGAGTAGCTGACACCCATGCAAATCAACGTTCGCGGCGGGCCGACCCTGGACCTCTCCACTGGCGAGGGAAGCATCCTCTTCCACGTCCTCAAGGAGGTTGTCCAGGCGTCGTACATCATCGACGATGCCCGAGTCATCGCTGACGCGCGCGCACTCGTCGACGATGTACGCGCAATCCGCAAAGCCAAAAGGATGCAATCCGTCGCCTCGCCTCAATCCCTCGCGGTCCAGGCAGACACGTTCCTGAAGACGCTTTCGGCGGCCACGACGACGCTTCACCACTTGGGCAGGTCCGAATTCGAGACTCGAACCGGACTCTCCGCAAGAGACGCCGAGGCGCTGATCCGGCGCCTTACCTTGCTGATGACTCCCGACAGTGGCACCAACGAGCCAGAGCGTGGCGCCGGGGCCCCCTGAAGCCATCCGCTCCTGGAGAGAGCAGCCGTTTCGACTGACCGCGTGGCCGCGTTCACGTCACCTGCTACCCCGGCAGGAACGGACTCGGCTTGCCATGCCAGGAGACGCGTAGGGCATCGCGGGCACGCGTCGTTGCCACAAAGAGCTGGTTGCGACTCTTCTTGAGTTCGCGTTCGTAGCGCTTGGGGTCGGTCACTACATACTTCTCGATGAGGGCACTGCGCGGAAGAATTCCGTCGCTGGCGCCGATGACGGCAAGCTTCTGGTATTCGAGGCCCTTGAACCGATGCATCGTGCCGATGTGGACCTCACCGCCCCCCTGGGGGCCGTCCTTGGTGAGGATCGCTGTGGTGATGCTGTGTTTCATCTCCAGGTCTGCAGCGACACGGCCCGCCATCTCACTGTCGGCAACGCAGACGGCCATGGTGCCGCTGGCGTCGCGTACGGTGCCGTCCTCGGAAGGCGCGGTGATCTCCGCCTTCCACTGCTTCAGCGTCTCGGCGAGCTTGGTGATCTCGTCGGTCCAGTCGGTGCAGGCGACGAGCTCGGGCACGGGGCCGCGAAGCAGGGAATGGTAGCCGTCGAGTGTGTCGGTGCCGTCGTCGAGGTCGTCGTAGGAGTCGTCGCTGACGACTTTCGCGGCCTGATCGAGGATCTCCTGGGTGGTGCGGTAGCTGAGGGTCAGCTTCGAGGAGCGGCCACGGATGTTGATACCGACAGTGGAGAGAGTGACCTGTCGGTCGTAGATACGCTGGTGGGTGTCGCCTGCGATGAACAGGTCGTCCGGTTCCGCGGCGACCATGGCGCGCAGCATCTTCCAGTGTGCGGGACTGAGGTCCTGAGCCTCGTCGACGACAATGTGCTGGTACCGGTGGCGCAGGTAGCGCACGCCGGAGCTGTTGTCGTCCAGGTGGATCAGGTCGCCGCCGCTGATGGCCTCTTTGCGTTCGCCTCGGGAACGGATCTTGTGTGCGCGCTCCATTTCGTAGCGGGCGGCACGTTCTGCGGCTTGCGACCATGTCTCGCGGCCCATGGCGTTCAGGCGCAGAGTGAGTTGATCGACCAGCTTCCAGATGGCTGCGCGTTCGGAGCGGGACAGGGCCTTGCCCATGCCTGCGCGGCGGGCCTTGAAGTAGTCCTGACGAGTGCCGAGGGACTGGCCGAGGACGATCTGTTCCCATTCGTCGAAGAGGAAGTCGACGTCCCAGCGTTGCTCGCCGTGCTCGAACAGGATCGCTGCCAGAGCTTCCTTGGCCTTGTCGTCCGCGATCAGGCTGCGCTGTGCGCCGGGGGCGACATTCTCGTTGAGGACGCCCTGCGCAAGCTGGTCGATGTGCTTGATGTCGACGCGGTCCAGCAGTGACGGGCCCATCAGCGACGTGAGACGCGAGCGAAGGTCGGCGGTGAGGTTCTTGGTGTACGTCGTCAGCAGGATCTGTTTCCCGTACCCGGCCGGGAGGGCGGCGGCGAGGCGGGCGACCCGGTGCAGAGCGACGATGGTCTTGCCGGTGCCGGGGCCGCCGCTCACCCGCGCAGGGCCGTTGTAGTGCCGGTCGACCGCCTTGCGCTGGGTCGGGTGGAGGTAGACCTTCCAGGCGCGGAAGTCGCCTTCTGCGAGGACGTTCCGGATGTCGTCGTCGACGGTGGTGACCTGCGTGCGGATGAGGGCCGCGGCCATGTCGTTCTCAAAGCCCGGTTCGAGGTCGGCGGCCGCGGGTCCTGTGATCTCGCGCTCGATCTCGTCGACGCTCATGCCGGAGCCAAGGCCGGTGAGCACTTCGGCGGTCAACCTGGGTGCGCCGGCGATGAGGTGGTCGAGTTCGGCATCGGTGGACACCGTCAGGGCCACATCGATCAGGGCGTCGGCGACTCCGAGGCGTCGCAGGTCATCGGCGTCGTAGCCGGTCAGGAGCGGAGCGGCCGCCATAGGCCCCGACTCCGGTGCGGCCAGGGCCGGTTCCGGCCGTGCCTCCTGCGGAGCCTGCTCCTCCGGTGCGGGTGTGAGCCGGACTCCCGCGCGCTGTAGGACGCTCTGGCCGACAACACCGAGGTCGACGAACTCGATCTCACCGGTGATCCGGTTGATCGCGACGGAGAGTTCTTCGTAGACATCCTTGCGGTGCCGAACCGCGAGGATCAGCCACTGCTGGACGCCGTCCGTGCCGGCTCCCGCGCGGGCGAGCAGGGCGCGGTGCGAGCGGTCGATCTTCGCGCGGAAGATGCGGCCGTCGCCCTTGAGCGGCTTGAGGTCGAGGCTCGGGTGATCGGGGTCCATCCGGAAGCGGTGGCAGAAGTCGTAGAATTTCGTCTTGACCGACGAGTCCATCTTGTAGAGCTCGTTCTCGGCCTTCTGATAGAGGCTCATGCGGGCGGTCATCGTGCGGCACCCTGTTCGTTCGTGTCGGTGGCGGAACCGGTGTTGGCGTCGGGGAGACCGGCGAGGAGGGCACTGAGGTCGATGAGCCACTCGTCGGCGGTGCGGACGGTGAACCCTGCGTCGCGGTAGGCCTGCCAGGTCTTTCGGCTCTCCTCGTCCTCATGGTCGTACGGGTCCGCCATGACGGCGAACCCGTGGTCGGCGTCATGCCATGCGAAGTCGGCGAGCCAGCCTCGTTCACCGAGTTCGTAGCCGTACGTCGGGGCCTTCTTCCCGCTGTCGGCGAGGCGGTGGGCAAGGTGGGCGAGGGGGGCGTCGGGCTCGTCCTCGTCGAGAAGTTCGAGGATCTCCTGGTCCCACAATGTGTCGCGCAGGGTCGATTCGACATGCGTGTCGGTTGTGGGCTCACCGGTCGGCGGGTGCGCGGCCACGCTTCCGGTGTCGGCGCTGGCTCCGTGCCGTACGACCAGCGATTCGAGTTCGCCTGCGCCGCCGAGCGCACGGAGCACAGCCGTATCGAAGTCGGCGGCGGTGGATGTGGTCAGCTGGACACCGTCCCCGTAGTCGTACGTCAGGAACTGCAGGATGTTGGACCACTGCAGCCAGGACCGCCAACGCAACTTGTGCTCTGCGGTGCCGAGTTGTTCATGGTCGGTGTCGTCCAGGCAGGCCAGCGCCGACCATCGGCCGGTGGCCGCGTCCACGAGGAGGGCGAACGGTAGCAGGGAGCGGTCGCAGGCCTGGAACAGGTTGAGGGTGCCGGTGCCCTGCACGGGCGCCGGGTCGATGCCATCGGTGTCGCCCCAGGCCGCCAGGAGCGTGCCGAGCGTGTCGCGGCTCTGCTCACGGTCGCCGCTGCCGACCAGAAGTTCTCGGTCCGTTCCGAGCAGTCCGCCGACGACGGCCGACGCCCGCATGCCCCACGCCGCGTCGTCCGGGCTGCGCAGGTAGGCGAGGAGCATGCTCATCGGGTCGGTGAAGGCCGTGGCATCCAGGTCGTCTCCGCCGCGCTCGGCGTAGAGCTGCTTGGCGAGGCCCTGTGCGCTGTACGAGTACGGCGGCCACACCGACTCGGCGGTCTCGCGTCCCGCCGCACGCTCCGCCGTGCCCGACATCCGCTCGAAGGCGTCGAGGTCGTCCCAGGTGAGCTGGAAGACGACGCGTCCGCAGGCCCGCAGTTGGTTGCGCTTCTGGGCGTCCCCGGCCAACCGGTTGTGCCGGGCGGTGGCGTGGTAGCGGTGACCGTCCAGATAGACGGTGATCTTCTGTGTCGGTCCATCGGTGCGTTCAAAGGTGAAGTCGGTGCGGGTGAAGCCCTCGTTTCGCTGGGCGGTCAGACGCCAGCCGTGGACCGTACCGGCTTCGTCGAGGCGCAGATAGCCGCTGTTGTCGCCGCTCTCGTCGAGCACGACGTCGGCGCGCTGCCCCGCCCAGCCTCGCAGCGCTTTGAGGAAGCGGGCCTCGAGGTCGGATTCGACCTGTCCGTCAAGGCCGATCCGGTCGGTGTTGGTGACGGACTTGGTGGACCAGGCGTCGGTGTCGGTGCCGAGGAGTTCGTCGAGGATTTCCAGGGCGGAGAGGCGCGTGACCTTCTCGGAGTGCCGCTCGTCGGTGTACCGGTACAGGCAGCGATGACAGGCTGGGCGGCCTTCGTCGTTGCAGGGGCATTCGACGAGTATGCGCCGCGCGTCCTCCAGGACCTGGCGGAAGGCGGTCGGGTCGGTCAGCCGGTCGAGGTATCCGGTGCCGTGCGGGAGACGGTCGTAGAGGACGAGGAAGTTGCGCTTCTCGCCGGTGTCCTGGTCCGGCATGGTCGCGAGGGTGGTGGCCAGGTGCTGCGGGTCACCACCGAAGGTCCCGTCAACGCCCAGGCGCAACGCGGCCTGGAAGGAATGGATCCGCTCCTCGACGAGGACGGTCGCCGCCGGCAGCAGGACGCGCAGGGCCTCGGTCTCCAACTCGTGGGCGAGCAGGACCGGTTCCTGCGGCACCTTTCTGGCCCCGCGCCGGTGCGGGCACCAGGGGGTGTGATGCTTGACCTCGCGCTGGCGGTTGGCGGAATTGTCGACGGAGTCGCGGTCGTCGTCGAAGACCGGCCGCCCGTCGGCACTGGCCGCACCGCAACTCGTGCACACCTGGAACGGCGCGATGCGCACGCGCTTCCCGGCGAGCTGGTTGTCCTCCTGCGCCCCCACACGCAGCGGCCCGGTGTTGACGCGGCGGATGACCGCGCGCCTGGTGTAGTCGACACCGAAGATCTGGCTCGTGTGCCGCCAGGACGCGCCCTGCACAAAGTGCTCGGGCCGAACGTCGACCATGTCGATGACCGTGTAGAAGCGGCGGTCCCGGTCGTCGCTCTCGTCGCCGATGCGCGCGTCGTCGCGCTTGTCACGGGCGGTGACAACAGTGGGCTGGACGATCTGCCACAGACTGCCGGAGTCGGCGATGGCGTCATCGCCGCAGCGCGGGCACGGCGAGATGTCCCGCTCGGCGTGTTCGGTGCGGACGTATCCGCAGGAGGGGCAGAACCGCCAGTGTCGCCAGTCCTGTGTGTCGCCCGACAGTATGTCGATGCCGGTGACGCGGTGCTTGTAGCCCTCGGCGTAGAAGGTGTTACCGGGGGCGAGTTCGGACAGGGCGAAGCCACGCGGCCGCTCGTAGGTGTACGCCTTCGACTTGAACGCGTCCCGCCCGTCGCCCTTGGTGCCCTCAGGCCAGTAGACGGTGGCGATGAGGGAGGTGGTGGAGTCGATGAGCGCGTAGTTGGGCAAGAGTCCGATGTCGCACAGCAGGGTCTGAGCGGGTTGGCGCTGGCGTGCGGCGCCCTTCTTCCCCGTGGCCTCCAGCTCGGCGCCCAACTCGGCCTTTGTTCGCGCTTGTTCCTCGTCGCCGTCCTTGAGTTCCTCGATCGCGGATCGGATCTCGCGAATGCGGGCGCGCAGCTTCTGGTTCTGTCGCTCCCACTCCCGCTCGGACTTCTCCACTGCGCTGCGGATGCCGCGCGTCGCGTACCGCTTCAGTTCCTCGGCCGCCATCTCGCTCACACCGGTGGGGAAGAGCGCGAGGAATCCGGTGGCGAGTGCCTCGCCGCCTGCGAGAGCGGCGTCGGTGAAATCGGCGAGGTATCCGGAGGGCCCGAACAGCTCGTCCACTCGCCGCGGCAGGGGGGCGAGCGGTTTGCCGTCCTCTCGTAACAGGCGTCCCCGCGCGGCGAGGTCGAGGAGGTGCGCGGTGTACTGGCGGCGCAGGATCTCGATGGCCGACAGGTACGAGCCCGGCGGCACGATCCGTCCGTCGATCATCTCCCGCGGACGCTCCAGGTAGTACAGGTCGCGGCGCGAGCGGTCCGGAATGGTCAGGAGGAACGCATTGCCGGTGCGCCGCCCGGCGCGGCCTGCCTGCTGCGCGTAGTTGGCGGGGCTGCGTGGCATGGCCCCCAGCACGACGGCGGACAGGTCACCGATGTCGATGCCGAGCTCCAGAGTGGGCGTGCAGGACAGCACATTGGGGTCGTTGAATCCCTCGCCCTTGCGGAACGCCTCCTCCACGCGTTCACGCGATGAGCGCGAGAGCAGGCCGGTGTGTTCGGCGGTGATGATCTGGTAGGTGCCGGCGCGGCGGTAGAGGCTGCGGTAATAGTCCTCGCGATAGTTACGATTACGGTCGTGCCGGTCGACTATCTCCTGCCACCGGTCACCGGCGATCAGACGCCCGGTGGAGCACCTGTAGGCCGGGCAGGGCTGATCGTGGTACTGGTCCAGGAGGCCGGGGTGCACGGTCTGCTCCCAGAAGCACTTGGGGCAGCGCACGTATGCCTCGTTGACCTCCTTGTCGGCAAGGAGCTGGAGCCGGACGGCGCCCGGCTGCAGTCCGTACAGTCGGGCCGCGGTGTCCCGCGGCGTACGCGCCGAAAGCAGCCCGGCATCGGCCAGCCGGGGCAGGAGCCGCACCCAGAACTCATCAGCCTGCTCGCGCGTCAGATCCAGACAGCGTTGCGCCCACGTCTGGTACCAGGAAAGGCGCCCGGCCGCGAAGTCGAACTCGCTATTGGCCTTGGGCCTGGCGAGCAGGAAGCTCGGCGCGGAGACACCGCGCGGGAAGGCCTTCATTCCGCGCGGACGCCCACCCCAGATGAAGAAACGGCTGGTGCCCGCCTCGTCGAGGAAGTTGCCCAGCCACCGGTGGCCGACCGCGCCTCGCATGCGCAGGCGCTCCAACAGGCCACGCAGGAACGCCTGGTAGCGGGTGTCGTCGTGCTCGGTCAGTGGCAGCCCGCGGCGCGCGGATTCCTCGTACACGGCACGGACGATCTCGATGGCGGCCTGCGCGTCGGGGACATCCACCCATGCGGCAGCCGTACGGGTCAGCTCCAGGGTGCGACCGTTGCGGGACCGATGACCAAACTCCATCACGGCCTCGAACGCGAACCGCTCACCGATCAGATCCCACGTCTTCCTGTCGCCTCCGCGCCCCTTCCCGGACAGCAGGCGTGCCACGCCGCCGTCGTCGTGCAGGTCCGGCGGGACGACCGCGGCAAGGATCTCGCGATCGGTGGTGGCCTCGACAACGTCGGCGACCAGATCATGGAGATCGGTGGGCCGCTGCTCGCTCAGATGCTTGGTGAACAGCGCCCGGAGGGAGAAGGTGTACGAACGGGAGGCGACGAACCCGGCCCGGTGCGCGGCGTCCTGCACCGAGTCATTGAACATCAGCGTCTTCGTCTCACGCTGTGCCTTGTCCATCTCCCCGCCGGTGAACAACTGGGTGACAGAGGCGGCGGCAAGGGCGGCAGAGCCCGTTCCGAGGAAGCGGATCGTGTTGTGCGTGCCGCAGGCCGGGCACCAGTCGTCCTTGGCGGCGCGCTCGGCGGTGTCGCCCAGCTGAACGAGGACGAACGCCGAGTCGACGGTGGCGGGCCGAGGACTTCCCTCGGCGTCGTAGTCGCTGCCCGGATCCGGCAGGCGCAACCTGTCGGACGAGCCGTCGAGGACCATGAGGACGCCGGCACCGCCCGTGGTCAGCGACTTCTGCTGCGAACGGTCGATCGCCGAACGGCCGTTGCCCTCGCGGGCCTCGTTGTCGGTGGCCGCGATCAGTGTGCGGATCTTCGCCTTGTCTGCGGTGACGGACGCCCGGCGGATCTTGTGCGGTTCGAGACTGAGCTCCTCCAGGTCCGACTCGGGCGCGAGGATCGACCAGCCGGAGCGGCCGCACTCGCGGCAGTAGACGGCGGGAAGGAACAGCCGCGCGTCGCGGGAGGCGGTGGTGTCGGGGGTGGCACGCTGCTGGTTCCGGGCCTGCGCACTGTCACTGTCCCAGGCGAACTCGGCCTGTGGCCACGGCAGTACGCCCCGCAGCACGCGGGTGACGGACCGCGCCCACTGGTGCAGCTCCACCTGGACGAGGGGCCGGACCGTCCCGGCAGGCGCATCCGGATCGCGGGCGGCAGAGAGCAGGGCAACGAAACGGGTCAGCGCGAGGGCGGCAATGTGCGGGCGGGTGGTGACCGCCTCGTCCCAGCTCTTGGCCAGGCCTCGGCGCATCACGTCCAGGATCTCGTCGTACGTCCGGGCCGTGCCGTCGAAGGCCGTCAGAACGGCATACGTGAGTCGGTTGCGCTTCAGTGCGGCGCCCAGCGCGACGGGGTCGGTGGTGCGTCGGCCGATGACCGCCTCGGCGAGTTCGGCCAGTGTTCCCGGGTCTGCGTCGGGGTCCGGCAGCGTGGTGAGCGCCTCGGGGGACGGGACCTGACCCGGCAGGAACCTCGGGTCCGGGATCGAGTCGTCGAGCATGAACTCCTCGACGCTCTGCCGGTCTTCACCGACAATCGCGTCCTCGGTGAAATCGGCGCCGAAGACGTTCGTGGCCACGGAGAGCAGTTGGCGCACCCCGTCGGCATCAGCGCCGGAGGCCAGCGTCGCGGAGGTGGCAACTGGTGTGATCGTGCCGAGCGGCCGGCCCGGCCGTGTCGCGCCGACGGCGGCGGCCAGGCGCCGTAACAGCATCGCCACATCGGTGCCCTGGGCGCCGTCGTAGCTGTGGAACTCGTCGACGACCACGTACCGGATGTCGCTGCCCTCCCACAGCGGTGCGTCGGCGCCACGCTGCAAAAGCAGGTCGAGCATCTTGTAGTTCGTGATCAGGATGTCGGGCGGCGACAACTGCATGTCCTGGCGGCGGGTATAGACACGGTCATAGTGTGTCGCAGCCTTGTCGCCGATGTAGAGACCGGCATGCACACCACTCAACTCTGCTTGCTCACAAAGCAGTTCGTTGACACGGGCCGCCTGGTCGGTGGCCAGGGCGTTCATCGGATAGAGGAAGACCGCCTTGACGCCGTGGTTCCCGGCCGCCTGCTCGCGTGCGCAGTGGTCCAGGACCGGATACAGGAAGGATTCTGTCTTGCCGGAGCCGGTGCCCGTGGTGACCAGCGTCGGCTGTGGAGTGTGGTCGTTCTTGGTGGTGAGGCGGGCGAACACGCGGGCCTGGTGCGCGTACGGGGTCCAGCCGTCACCGCGCCACCAGTCGAAGTGCTGCTGCCAGCCGTCATCGGCCCGCGTGAACGGGGTGCGGAGGCGAAGATACGGGCCACGGAACATGCCCGTGTTCTCGTCCCCCAGGAACATGTGCAGCGCCTTACGGGCTCCCTCGTCGGCGAGCCCGTACGTCGTGGACAGGTACTGGAGCAGACTCTCCTTCAGCCCCTGCGCTTCGAGCGTCGGCCTCACCGGGTCGGCACCTCCATCGCGACCGGATCCCACAGCCCCTTGGCGACGGCATCGTCGAGGCGCTTCGTGAAATCGGCGTGGGCAGCACGCATTTCGCGTTCGCGGTCGGCCTTGTAGAAGGGGGCGGTGTACCCGTCGGGAGGTGTGACGGTGGGAGCCCCGGCGACGTTGGAGGGAAGCACACCTTCGGGAGACGGACCGCCGACCGCTTCGCGATAGGCCTCGAACTGAGTCCAGGTCTCCCTGGTCTGACGCTGGCCGATGGTTCGGGCATTGCTTGCCAGCTTCCACCCTTCGGCATCGAACCAGCTGGCCGCCTCGTACTTCTGGAGCACGGGAAACCTCCCCTTGTACGCGGCGATCAGAGCATCCGCATCCATCCCGAGCCAGACGGCGACCAGGGCGTCGATCTCGACGAGTGCGGCGCGACGGGCGTACTCGGTACGGAGAGGCGTGTCGCGTTGCCAGGTCGGCGTCACGGAGTGGAGTTCGGTGCTCATACTCGGCCAGTTGAGCGCCCACGGCTCGTACGCCGACCAAGTTGGGTCGTAGAGGTCCCGCCAGAGATCGGCGTAGGCGGTGGTGAGGCAGTTGAGGCGGAGGGTTCGGAGGAGGAGGGCGGGGGCGAGAGGGTGGCATCCGTTCATGGTCGGAGCTGGCATCGTCCGAGCACTCCGGTCAAGCAAGTCGCTGCGTCCTGTGATGCGAAGGAAGTAGTCAGACGGAAGCGACGACCAGAAACCGGCCACGAGAGCCGTATGCCGATCGCTGCTCATGGCCATCGAGTACACAACATTCACATGCGCAGCACCAGGCGGAAGCAGAGCAGCGAAAAGGGCTCGCTCGGAGTTTGACGAAATCATCCTCCGCCAAGCCACTCGCCAGAACGCCGTATACGGCTTTCGCGCTCCAGCCACGAGCACTGCATCCACCTTCTCCAGATCAGCGTCCGTCGGCGGCATCCTCATCACCTCTGCCACCTGCGCACGTGCCCGCCCCGCCGCCTTGTCGTTCACCCGAATCCGTTCGAGCGCCTGGTGATCGATCCATCGGTCCTGCGCCTTGAGGTACTCCCGCGCACGTCCTGGCACCCGCACGTACTCGGTGTCCGGTACGAAATCCGAAGGCAGTGAGACCAGATCGACGCCGAAGGCCGCGTTGGAGTTGGCGTCATGCCGCTTGAACACGGGTGTGGCAACGCTGATTTGCGTTCCCTTGAGGATCACGTGGCGCCAACGCTCCGGCTCGTAGGGTTCACCCGTGTTCGGATCCGGCCGGTTGTAGTCGATCAGGCGATCCTTCTTGGCCCCGCTCTCGTGGTAGCCGGGCGTGATCTGCGGCTTGAAATCTGCAAGGCGCAGTGGATAGTTCGCCAAGGCTCCAATGGCGGACGCCTCGGCCGTACTCACCGGAAACAGCAGGCGTGCCTCCTCCACCGGGCCCGTGTCACCGAACAGCCGCCTCCACACGGTGAGCAGCTCCGTGTTGACGTGCACGACGCGCGTCCGGTGGGGGCGCTCGTCGAACTCCCCGTTCTGGTAGCGGATTCCCGGAGCCTCTCCCGAACCGTCTTGGCTCGCTGAGAAGCGCAGAGCGTCTGCCGAGACCAACCAGGAAAGGTGATCAAAGGAAATCGCCTGAGGGCGACCATAGACATGCACGCCGAAGTGCGTGGCGTGCCCCACGGGGACAGGAAAGAACCGCTGCCCGGAGTTCACGAAATCCCCGTGGATCCGCAACCGCTGATACGCCGCCCCCCGCAGCGCGCCCTCTTTGTCCCCGGTGAAGTGCGTATCCGAGTGCAGGAATCCCGTCGTACCGCATACCGAAGCGTGGTCCCACACCTGGCACATGAAGGCCCGGTACAGATCAGGCTGTGTACCTTCCAGCAGCGGATACACCTGCGGCGCCCCGTAGAACGCGACCTGCCCGACGTTGTCCGTGATCTCGCCCAGCACGTACGTGGCCGCAGCCGGCGACTTCAGCAGCTCATCCCGGCGCTCTGCCTTCGCCGAAGTGGAGGCCCGCTCCTCCAACTCGAACCACGGCTCGCGTTCCGCCAGCACCAGGGACTCGTTCCAGCGAGGCCGTACCCAGGGCGGATTCCCCACCTGAAGGTCGAAGCCTCCCGCCCCACTGGCGAACACTCCCGCAAAGTCCAACTCCCAGTGCAGAAAACCCTGTTCCGCCGCGATGTCGCGCACCACCCGCATCCAGGGGTACCGCTGCTCCACCGCCTTCCGCCCGTCGTCCATGTCCATCTCGGGCTGGGTCTGGATCAGCTCCTCAAGGTGCTTCAGTTCCTTGAGCGATTCGACGGACGACACGATCGTGCCCTCCTGCACGTCCTTCGTGCCCAGCATGGACTCGAGGAAGGCGAGCCAGTCGTCAATGTCTGTGAGCGGGACGAGGCTGCGACGGTGGGCCGGCCCCTTGGCCATCCTCGCGCCGGCGCCTGTCTGTCGCTTCCTCTTGATCTCTGTCTTCTCGACGAGACCGGACTCGTCCTCTCCTTCGCCGTCACTCGTCGCATCCCCGAAGGACATCTGCTCGCCGTCCACCGCGAACAGTGCCCGACTCTCCACATACTGCGGAGGCGTCTGCGATGTGCCCCGCCCGGACGCCACCGACAGCAGCTCGTCCAGGTCCGTCCCCTCCTTCGCCGATACCACCGGCGCATGCGCATACTCCGGGTCCGTGCCGTCAAGCAGTCCGACCCTCTCCAGCGGCCAGAACCACAGCGCACACCACGCGTCCATGACCTGCTTGAGTCGCCAGTACGGGGAACCCTCCGCCTCAAAGAGGTCCTTGAAGACCTGCTCCTTCGTCAGGGGCAGGCCACTGTTGTCCGCGTTCTCCTTGTCGCGACGCAGAAACGCGTACTCCTCCCCCTCCCCCGTACCGCCGACGCCCCACACGTCAATCGTCCGCGCTATCTCCTGCTCGCTGAGTTCCATGCGCTTCGCGACGAGCTTCCACAGGAACTCGACGCGCCGCGCCGCGGCCTGCAACCGAGCCAGCTGACTGCGCGTGCCGCCCGTCGTCTTGGGCTTCGCGGCGATGCCCCGCTTCCATGACTTCAGCGCACCGACCCGCTCACCCGCCAGCTGTTCGACGAGCTTCTTCGCGTCCCCGCTGGCGCCGGCCACAGCACCCCACCCGGACGTGGGCAGCAGGAACTGGTGCACCGCCCCGTCCGGCAAGGGCTGCTCACCACCGCCCTCAGCTCGGAACGGCAGTTTCGTCGGCGTCACCGCGCCGATCATCCGCTCCTTCTTCAACCGGTCCGCCTCGTACACCCAACGTCTGGCTCCGATCAGCGAGTTGCCACGCCGCAGGTGCAGGCCGAACCACGGCGCGCGCATCCCCGGATGCATCGTGTTCAGCCAGAGCGAGACCTCCGCCAGCTCGACACCGGTCGCATTGAGGTCAATGCCGTACGCATTGTGGAGCGCGATGTACGCCTTGACCTTCTGGAGCGCGTCCAGAGCCTGCGACGCGTCGAGGCTGACGCCGAGCTCGTTCTGCCTCCGCTTGAGGTACTCAGCGGCGACCTGGTTGATCGCTTCGTTGAGGAACGCGCCCGAGCCGAGCGCGGGCTCGCAGATGGTGTACTTCAGCAACTCACTCGCTCGTGTCTCGTCGGTGATGCGGTGTTTCAGCGCGAGCTCAACGGTGACCTCCGTCAACGACCGGGGCGTGTAGTACGACGCCGAGGTCTCGCGGTCGCGGCCTGCCAGCCGGTAGACGAACGTGCCCTTGGGGTACTTCTTCGGCCCGCGCAGGCCGTGAAGTTCGGCATCTTGCACGGAATGCACGACGTGTGTGTTTTCTGAGTAGTGGCGGCGCCGCTCGGCCGGAACCAGCCAGGAGCCCTTCTCCGGGTCGCCGTACTGTCTGCCATCACTCTTCTTCACGGCGGGCTTGGCGACCTCGGCCAGCTCTTCCTCCGCGATGATGCCCGTGTAGGACATCAACCCTTCGTACACGGCGCCAAGTTGCGGAATATCGAGGTTGCGGTACGAGATGAATCCGCCCTGACGCCCCTTGGCCGCCGCTTCCTTCATGGTGAGCAGACGCAGCACTTCGTGCAGAGCCCCGTTGCGCAGCCGAAGGTCGAGTCGCTTCGAGTCCGCTTCGGAGTCCTCTAGACGCGGGTCCCGGACACCGCAGCCGATGAGCGTGATGGCCTTCGGCTCGAAGAGTTCGCTGCGGAGCGCTTCAAAGCGCAGGCCCCGCTGCTCACTGCGCTCGTCAACCGACTTGTAGTCGTCGGCTTCGGTGCCGTACGGCCGGTGACCGTAGTTGACCTTGTTGAAAAGGACGTCGAGGGACGCGTACAGGTGGAAGCCGCGCCTGCTCTCCTCATCGACCAGCTTCCGCTCGCGCGCGACCAGTTCACGCAGGCGGGCGACCGAGTATCCGGCCTCGTACGTGGAGTCGTCTGCGGGCAGGATGCCCAGTTCGGGGCGGGCCTCGGCGTACAAGAGGAAGAGGATGCGGTAGAGGTAGCGCAGGGTTTCGCGGGTGAGCTGCTTGGCGAACGGCCCCTTCGTCAGGTCCTCGATGTCCCGCGGAGTGAGCTCCGCCTCGCGCAGGCGGGCCAGGACCTCGTTGGCGATGATCTCGACGGAACGCTGGAGGCCCTTGCGCAGCTCGGAGTTGACGCCGACGGCGTTGTCGCGGGACGCCTTGAGCAGATCATCGATGCGGCGGCCCTTACCGTCGGCACGCGGGGCGAGCATGTCGTGGCTGAAGAGGGCAGCGAAGAGGGCGAGTTCGCCGCCCTTGGCCGTGTTGTTGCGGGCGAGGGCGGCATCCAGACCGGCGGCGAGATAGCGGCCTTCGGACCAAGCGCTGCGGTCGGCGAGGACGAGAACGCCGCCGAACAGGAGCAGGACGAAGCGGGGTGGCTCGCCGCCGCGCTCGTGGAGTTCGCTCTGGAAGAGCCAGCCGGCAAGCCTCTCACCCGTCTCGATCGGTCCTTCGCTGATCTTGAACGGGTGGAGGAGGCGGCCCGCGGTATCGGATTCGAGGGCGTCGTCGAGACCGGCAGCCCAGCCGCAGTCGAGGGCCACGATGCCGTCGCCGTGCCAGGCGACGGGCAGTTCGTACTCCTTGCCTGCGCTGTGCACCGTGACCGACCGGTCGGCGCGGCCCCTGTAGCCGAGCGCGGCGAGGACGTCGGTGTGCCAGGCGGTGATGCGCTGCGCCCACTCGCCGCTGGCATCGTCGTACGTCCTGCCGGGCACGCCGTCCCGAGAGTCCTGCGCACGGGCAGCCAAGTACGGGCGCACGGTGGCCGTGTACTCGCCCCGCAGCTTCGGCAGGAGTTCGCGTGGCGTGAGTCGCTCGTCGTGCGGGTCGGTCTCACGGTTGGTCCAGAGGGTGAACAAACCCTCCTCGCCAGCCTTCTTCCCCTTGAGGGTGTTCTCGAGCTCCTCGCTGAAGTAGTGCGCGGAGAGGTATTCGCCGCGGTTGGCGAAGGAGTCGTAGGCGTAGCTCATCGCGCGGACTCCTCTATCTGCTCAGCGGCGTCGGAGGAGTGGAGGGGTTCGAGCACCGCCAGCACGCGCAGCATCGGGTCGCCCGCCGTGCGCAGACGGCGAACGAGGTCGCGGCGGCGGTCCGCAGTTTCCTGGACTTCCTCACGGCGACGCTGCTGATTTCCGACGGCGAACAGCGCGTGCTGCTCCCAGTCCCGCACCCGTTCCTCGTACGGGATGAGATAGGCGTCTACCTGCCTGTCGTACACGGAGCGGCGCTCACGCAGGTGCCGCTCCGCCTCGTCGACGGCCGGGGCGACGAGCGACTGGAGGAGGTCACGGTCGACAGGCTTGTCGCGCCCCGGCATCTCTGGGCCGACTCCGCAGGCAGCTAGGAAGGCCGAATCCATGCGCCACACACGCGGGCTGTTCTGAGCGAGGCCGGTGACCGCCATCCACTCCACGACGGTCGGCTTGCCCGCGGCGTTCGAGTAAGCGCCCTGGAGCAGGTAGACCGGCCCGGTCAGCGCCGTCGGCAGGTCGGCGTCGATGCGCGCGGCCTTCGCCCCGTCGCGCCGGTACGCGAGGACGAACGCCTCGTCGTACTTGAGTTTGGCCAGCACCTTGTCCGTCGCCCAGTCCATGACCGGGTGGATGTCGGAGACGTAACTGACGTTCGGCCACTGTGAGGTGGTTTCCTCGCCGCTGCTGCGCTGCTTGGCGGCGCGGGCCGCCTTCAGGCGTGCGGCGGCGTAGTCCTTGTCGAAGGTGATCCGCAGCGTGCCGTCGTGTTTCTGGGTGGTGAGGATCTTCTCCTGTTCCAGGTACGACTTGGGCAGTTCGCGGAAGCGGTACTGCAGGTCGTCGGGCGGGGTGAACTCGATGCGACCGCCAGTCGTCTCCGGCCGCCAGTCGAGTGCCTCGCGTTCGGCCTGCGGGTAGATGAGATCCATCGCGGCCTGGAAGTACGCCTTGGTGTCGGCGAACACGTACGGTACGTCGGCCTCTGGCACCGGGGGCGCACCGGTGGTGGCCGTGGCGTTCGTCGGGGCGTCGATCAGGGCGTTGACCCGGCCCAGCAGGTCGGCGAGCGCGCCGCCCGCCTCCTCGTGGGACTGCTTGATGGACGCGCCGACCGTGCTGCCCCTGATGAGGTCCCGCGTGAGGCGATCCTCTTCCTTCTTGTGGTCGTACAGGCCGGTGACCGCCTCGGCGCTTCCCTCGCCGGTCTCGATCTCATGGGCCCGGGCCTCGCGGCGCAGCAGGCGGGCGCCGACAAGACGGTCGTCGAGGGTGAGCATCTCGCCGCTCTCCTCGTCGCGCCGCCAGGGCACGTCGGCGGTCAGGGTCAGCGCGCGGAACTCGGGGCTCGTCCCCTGCCCGTAGCGATCGATGCGCCCGTTGCGCTGCTCGATGCGGATCAGAGACCAGGGCAGGTCGTAGTGGATGAGGTCATGGCACTGGTGGTGCAGGTTGACACCCTCGGAGGCGATGTCCCCGGTGAACAGGAGACGTACAGGCTCGTCGGCGCGGCCGAAGCGGTCGACAATCTCGTTCTGCTGCTGGTCGTTGGTGGTGTCTCCGTGCATGACCTCGACGGCGCCGCCGTAGGTCTTCCAAGGGCGGGCCCGGTCGTTGGTCCTGTCGCTTCCGGCGGACTTCTTCTCGAAGCCGAGACGGGCTGGGACCTCCAAGGCGAGCCAGTTCAGGGTCTCGACGCGTTCCGAGAAGACGACGACGCGGCGCTCGGAGCCCGGCCCGACGCCGAGGCCCGTCAGGGTGTGCACGAGCACATCGAGTTTGGCGGAGTCCTCGTCCGTGAAGTCCGCGAGAAGCATTTCGAGTTCGGTGAGAGCCCGGCTTTCGGCGGTCAGGGCGGCTCGGCGGCTGGAGTCGTCCGCCGCGGCGCTGGCCCGCTTCGGATCGTCAAGATAGGTACGGCGGTTGGCAACGGACTTCCGCAAAGCTACGTGCGAGGAGAGGAACGCCTTCAGGAAGTTGTACGCCACCAGCGGATCAGCGCACATGGACGAGCGGTTCGTGTCGCCCGGAGTCCACTCGGCAGCGAGCTTCTCCAGAACGGCGACCTCCTTGGGGGTGGCGGCGGCCGGCACCGGCAGGGAGTCGCCGCGCTCCGCCCAGTTCTCACCCTTGAGGCTGTCGCTGACTTCGCGGTCGGTCTTCGTACGCCGAATATAGAGGTGCTCGAGGTCGGCGACCTTGTAGTTCTTGGGGTCGGCGATCGCAGCGGGGTCGAGCATGCGTATGAGCTCGGCGAAGGACTCGGCCTCACCGTTGTGCGGGGTGGCGGAGGCCAGGATGAGCGCGTCGGTGCGCTCGGCGAGACGGCGGGCCAGCCGGTTGTTGCGGGTGTTCCTGTTGACGAGGTTGTGCGACTCGTCAATGACGACCGCATCCCAGGTGATGTTCTCCAAGTGGTGGGCATACGTGGCCGACTTGAGCGTGTCGACGGAGATGATGGCCCGCTTGAAGTGCGCGAACGGGTTGCGGCCCGCGGGTATCTCCTGCTGGATCCGCTGGATACCGGTCGAGTCGAGGCGTACCAGTGACAGGGAGAATCTGGTCCACAGCTCACGTTGGAACTGGTCGAGGACGTGAGCCGGCGTGACGACGAGGATGCGCTCACCGCGGCCCCGGCGGATCAGCTCGGAGAGCAGGATGCCGATTTCGAGGGTCTTCCCGAGGCCGACCATGTCCGCTAACAGAATGCGAGGCTGCGGATTGCGCATGGATAATGCCAGCTCGGCCGGGCGCAGTTGGTACTCCTGACGGTCCATGAGGAAGGACCCGGCGAGCGCGAGGCCGTGTTCGGTCTGCGGCAGCGCCGTTTTACGGATGACCGCCTCCAGGTAGAGGCGAGCCTTGGCATGCCGGGACGAGCCGTCGGACATGAGCCGCGTCCGGCGCGGGTCCAGCACCTTGATGTCGTCGAGCCCCTCGTAGAACACGGCGTCCGTGCCTCGTACGAACGTGGACACCCCGCTGACCTCGACCATGAGCCCGTCACGAGAGTCGGAGACGGACTTCACCAGCCACTGCTCGTCCCGGATGCGCACCTGAGCACCGGGAGCGAAGGACGGTTTCGTACCGGCTGAGTGCGTCGGACTCTGGCCGGCATGGTCCACACCGGATGTCTCGGGGTGCCGCACCGTACTCACGGGCTACTCCTCACGGGCTGCGTGCTCATGTCTGGGACTGGCTACTCGGTTCTGGCGGCCGCCTGCTCGTGGTGGTGTCTTCGTCGCATGGTCCGCCTCATGGCATGAGCGAACAACCACCTGGGCCTCAGGAATGGTTCAGCGACTCGGCCACGCGAGCTCGCGACGCCTCGCATAGCGTTTGCGCAGCTCGCCGGCGACTCGACGAGAGGCCGGTGGGCGGCCGGGCACCCGCGACGGCGGCTCCTCTGCGGGCTCCGGCCCTGTCCCGCCTGCGGATGCCGGGTGCGATGTCGACGGCGTGACCGCGGGTTCCTCCGCGCCATCCTCTTGTTGCCGCAGGAGCTGCTCAAGGTCATCGAGACGGTCCAGCATCCGCGGGTCGGGCTGGGGCAGGACCACCGTGGGATGGTCCTGCGGCGTCGTCCGCTGGATCAGCGCTCGCCGGGCGCGGGCCGGGCTCGTCCCCAGCCGGTGCAGCAGATCGGCGCACTGGCGCGTCACCTGCGCGAGCTGAGGGCGCTCCTCCGGCCGGTGCGCCAGCATCGGCTTCACGACCGGGGCGAGCTCGTCTGGCAGCCCGGACAGATCGGGCTCCAATTCGGGATTCGCCACCTGTGCGAGCACCGCCGGCCACCCCTCCCCCGAGTACGGCTGATGCCCGCTCGCCGCGTATAGAAGCACCACACCCAAGCCGTAGACGTCAGCCGCCGGCGTCACCTCGGTTACGCCCAAGGCCTGTTCGGGAGGCATGGAGCCGACCGTGCCGATGATGGTGCCGGCCATGGACATGGATCCCTTGGACACGTCGAGGAAGGAACCGAGTCCGAAGTCGATGATCACTGGGCCGAAGGCTCCGATCATCACGTTCTTCGGCTTCAAGTCCCGGTGCACCAGACCCGTCGCGTGCACGGCTGTGAGGCCCTCGGCCAGCAGCGCGCCCAGGCTCGCCACCAGGTCCTCGGACAGGGGACCCTGCTCTCTCACGAGGTCGTCCAGTGGCCGGCCGGGGACGAAGTCCGTCGCCAGCCACGGCTGTTCGGCGAACGGGTCCGCATCGACGAATCGGGCCACCCGACCCGTGCCCGAGAGGGTGCGTGCGATCGACGCCTCGCGCTCGAACCGGGCACGCGCATGCGGGTCGATCTTGTCGGGCCGAATCACCTTCACTGCGACCGGATCGCCCGCGACTGAGTAGGCGAGGTAGACCTCTCCCATGCCTCCGGCCCCCAGGCGCCGCTCGACAGCGTAAGGCCCTATTCGCTCCGGCAGCGCGCCACCCCGCCCTGCCCCCACCAGCCATGTACACACAAGGCCCCCCAGCCCCCTGTTCTCCGTCCCGAGAACGAGTTAAATATTGGCAACCTCTGGCACATACAACAAGTTGTTGCGCCGGGTCACCGAGGTGTGAATTTCCCGGACTCTCCAATCCCTGCCTATCCGCCGGGCCGTGGTAGGTGGATAGGTGTTCTGTCTCGTACGACGTCAAACATGGATTGGTCGATCGCAGGGCGCTTCCGGGGCGTAACGGCGGCCAACTTGATCACGCCGCGGTCGCTCAGGGCCGTTCGCCACTCGGCGGGCTTGGGGCGCGTTCCCTGTGCGCCCTTCGCCTGGGTGAAGAGAGCTCGCACCGCCGTCTCACGTCGGCCGTCCAGACAGCCCGTGACGAACGAAGGCGTCTGCGTGGGCAGGACGTAGGCATCCCGGGCAAGGATCCGCACCACCATCAGCGCAGCCTTGTAGGCGTCAGTGTCCACCGTCGCCTCGGTGGACGCGGCGAGCGGGTCGTTCCAGTCAGGGGTCGCGGCCTGGGGCAGGACCGGGTTGCGGCCGACCTGCCGGAAACCATCGCAGTCCAGGAAGTAGACCGCCGGGGCGGGGACGAGCGACCAGAGGGTGTTCGCCTGCGAGATGTCCCCCACCACCAGGCCTGCGGAGTGGAACCAGGTGATGGCCTCGGCGCAGGCCAAAGCGAGATCCCGGCGCTGCTGCGGCAACGGCTGGACTACCTGCCTCCAGCCCGGTTTCGCCTCTCTGAGCAGGTACTGCATCTCCAGCAGTCGGTTGTTACCGGCGGAGTTCACCCAGGTCATGCTCTCCGGGGCGCGCTGCATCAGGAATCCCACCGGCCGCCCACCGTGCACGACCCGGCACAGCGGCCAGGCGGCCAGTTCATCGAGCCGCTCCCGGTCGGTGGCCGCGAGCGCCTCCCGGAAGTCGACCAGGCCGGCGAGCGCGGCCCCATCGACGTCGGAGGGGTCCTTGTACTCCTTGAACAGAAGCGCTCCGTCGCCGACCGGGAACACGTCGCCCTGGCCGCCGCTGTTCAGCCGGTCGCCGAGGTCGAGCGAGGAACGCTCGACGTCTCTGCCGTCCACGGCCGTCACGCTGACTCCTCCCACAGACAGATCACAGTCCGGTCGTCGTCGTAGGACATCGCGCGTGTCTGCGCCTGCCACAGGAAGTCGGACATGGAGGGGATCTCGCCGGAGCACCAGGCATCGGCAAGGATCCGTGCGAACTCAGGGTCCTTCTGCGTCAGGGGGTTAGTGATTCCGTCCGTGCCGAGGAGCAGGACATCGCTCGGAACGGTCCGGAACAGACGGGTCCTGACGCTGCGATAGGCGTGAGGCAGGGCCTCGGTCTTGGTATCGAGGATTCCGTCGGCCGAGGCTTCGGAGGTGTCGCCCAGCAGCCACTGTCCGGCGTGGTGCAGGAACAGACCGCCGTCGCCCACCCCGAACAGGACCCGTTCCCGGACGGCGGGGTCGGTGGGGACGAGCAGAAGGTGCAGGGTGGTGGCGTAGTCGCCGTCGTCATAGTCGCGGTGGCCACGGGCCGCCGTCTTCTCCCAGTTCGACCGCAGCTCGGTGACCGCAGCAGCGACGGCCTTGTTGGCGAGGGCTCCGAGCTCCGCCGAGTCTCCCGCACGGAGTGCGCTGAACAGACTTGCCGCGTCACGACCCAGGTGAACGGCCACTGCCCGAGACACCTGGTAAGAGCCGATGTGCGAGTACGCCGCCGATCCGACCCCATCCGCCACGGCAAGCAGCAGCATCTCCGCGTCCGGCGGGCCGATCCGGGCGACCAGCATCGCATCCTGTCGGCACGTGCCCTCCCAGTTGTGCGAGTCACCGCGTATGGAGGCGGCCCGCACCACGAGGTGTCCCTCTTCGCATCCGTCCAGGAGGACATGGGGTGTGAACGCCGCGAATTCGTCGCCGTCGTGCAGGGCCGGCATCCGCAGCGGACGAGGCGGGTAGCGCGGAGGGCGCTTCCCTGTGTGCGGGGGAGCCCCGAGGCCGGAAACGGGGCGGCCGGGGCTGGTGGAATCGGTTGCCGGGAGCGGCTCCGTCTCGGCCGTGGGCTCCGCCGCCGGTGTCTCCTCCTCTGGCCCCGGGGGCGCTGGCGCCGATCCCGAGTAGGGAGAGAGGCCGATCGTCTCGGTGTCGTGCATCGGTTCGCTCACAGCTTGTCGAGGGAGAGAGTGGTGAAGTCCGCGATCTTCTCCTCCACTTGGAGGTCGAATCCGCTGTCGCCCTGTGCGGCCATGCTGGTCGCCGACGTCACGATGGACCGGGTCAGGCTCTTGGCGAACTCACGCAACGCGGAGGCCGGGGAGACGGAGTCCTTGTTCTGCATGAAGGCCCGAAAGTTGGCGACACGGGCGATGATCGCGGGGTCGGCGTCGCTGATACCGAACGCAATGATCTTCGGGGCGTAACGGAACTTCGACTGGTCCTTCAAGGTGTCGAGGGCGCACTCCCAATCGGAGTCGGTGGGCAGGCCGTCGGAGAGGAAGAACACCACCGGCCGGTAGACCTCGTGCCCTTCTGCCTTCAGTGCGGTGACGTCCTTCTCGATGGAGTCCTTCAGCACCCGGAAAGCGGAGTCGAAGGAGGTCATTCCGCCTGCGGAAAGCGACGGCAGCGAGGTCAGCTCACTCAGGTCGGCGAGCGGCTGCAGCACGGCCGCCTTGTCCGAGAAGCCGATCAGCGCGAACCTGGTCTTGTCCGCAACGGTCGGGTTCTCACTGATCTCCTGGTGCAGCTCGGGCAGCGCCTTGTTGATGGTGTCCACGGCCTCACCGGACATCGACGCGGACTCGTCGCACACCAGGTAGAAGGGCAGGATTTGCATGACACTCCAAGTGAATGAGCAGGCCGGTCGGGCCGTCAGCGGGTGAAGAAGTAGATCTCGAGGTCAGCGGAGCCTGCCGGGCCGCCACTCCAGAAATTGCGGGTCGTCGCGCCTCGGAACATGTCGGGCTGAGCGACCTTCAGCGCCTTGTTGATCTCTTTCGCGTAGGCCTGGCCGGCCGTGGTCTCCGGGGCGTTGCCGAAGGTGATGACGAAGGCCGCTGTCCGTCCCTCGTACCGCTCGGTCTTCTCCTTGAGCTGAGTCACCATGGCGTCGGTGGCTCCGTCGGCGGTCCTGACGTCGATCTTCACCGGTTTGCGTTCGACGGACCGTGCGCCGGTCGGAGTCGGCTTCGGCGAGGAGGGGGACGTCGCACCGGGCGTCGGCCGCGTCGCCGTCGCGGCCAGCGGGTCGCCCCGGTCGCCCATGGACACCAGCGCCAGCACAAGAAGCATGTCCGCGAAGAGCCAGCCGGCGAGGTGCACCGGATTGAACCGGAAGCCCCTACGGGCAGCGCGGCTCATTGGCCGGGGCCGATCGCGACCCGAGCCTCATCCTCGGCCTGATGCACCGTCTCCGCTGTGAGCGTCCCGTCTTGCTCGGAACGCGTCCGAGCGGACGCTGCCGCCAGGACGGCGCGCTCCAGGGACTCGGCCACCATGGCGAATCGGTCGGCTGCGTCGCGCACTTCCTGGTTGCGCGCCGCGACGCCGCTGATGGCTTCGCGCGAGGCGTCTGCGGCGTCGCCGGTCCGTTGGGCAGCTTTCCCAAGTCCGGTGATCAGTCGGCCGTTGACATCGGAGACGACCTCGAGACCGGTGGTGAACTCTCTTTGGGTCGCGGCCAGTCCGGTCACCGAGTCCTCGATCCGCTGGGCCGCCTCCGTGAGTGTGGAGCGCAGTCCGTCCCCGCTGCCGGTGATCGCCACCTCCAGTTGAGATGTCGTCCGGACCAGGGCGTCGCGCATCTCGTTGCCGGCCGTCCGGAGATCCTCGAAGGATTCGTCCAGGGCCTTCCGTTGCCCGCTGATCGCATCGGTCAGCTGGCGTCCGGCTTCTGTGAGCGGTGCGTCGAGTTCGCGTACCGCGGCCTTGATCGTCGTGCCGCTGTTCGTGACCGAAGCCTCGATGTCCGCGAGTAGTTCCTTCAGCGGCCTTACGGCTACGTCGGCCTGCTCCAGGCGCCGATCCGCTCTGTCCACGGTCTCGCCCACCAACTCGGCGGCACGCACCAGGAGTTCCTGGGTGGCGATGGCCTTCGTGTGCATGCGCTGGAGGCGGCCGGCAGCCGAATTCAGCTCGGCGGCAAAACGCTGCGGCGAAGCGAACCGGTGCGCGTTGAGCAGGAGTTGTGCGCGAGTGAGAGTGGGTACGAGGCGGGCGAGAGTCGCACGGGTGCGCTCCTCCGCCTCCTCCTCACGGCGCTCGACGGTCCGGCGCAGCCACCCGTGCAGGAGGACGAGCCCGAGCAGCGCGCCGAGCGCGACAGAACCGGCGACCGCCACATGCCCGAAACGGAAGAAGCCGTTCAGGTTCCCCTGGAAGCCGGTCTGCCACAGCTGGAGGAACGGACGCCCGGCCGCCTTGGGGTCCACGCCTGTCAGTGCCTCGTAGGCGTTGGACGCTTTCGCCAGGCCGGTCCATGTGAACAGCAGTGGCAGAAAGACCAGCCCTCCGAGGACCCAGTCGAGCAGGGCGGCATGCCGCACCCGCCGGTCGGGCTCTGGCACTGCCACGCACTCGGCCCTGGCGAAGTGCCGCATCAGGTCCAGTTCGGCCCAGGCGTCGAGCGCACCCTCCTCGTCGGAGTCGAGCGCGTCGGCCAACTCGCGCAGGCTGTCAGCGCATGGCGCCAACACCCCCTCCTGCGCGAGATCTTCGAGGTGACGAGCCGTCACCTTCTTGTCGAGAGGTCCCCCCACGGACATACCCCACCCTGGTCCGGCAGAGCGCCGTCCCGTTGTATCCACGATCAGTGAAGTTCACGAGTTCTTCACCAAGTGCGCAATAATAGACCACATTCCCATCAGTCAGCGTGGTGTACACGAATAGCGAGTTCGGGCGGGGGCGGAGCATGAGCGGAGACGGGCGGCAACGTGGGGTCATCCAGCTGAGACCAGGAGCAGCACGGTCGCGGTCACGTGAAACGCCACGCACGGTGGAGGCACCCCGGAACGAAGGCGCCGCTGCACGCCACCCGGTCGAGCTGACCAGGTCCACCCCGGGAGCCCGGATCACGAGCCGGGGAACACTGCAGGTCAACCTCAACTGGTCGGCGGCTTCCGACGCGGACCTCGACCTCGGCTGCCTGGTGCGGACCCGTGATGGCCTGGGCATCGCGATACAACCCCTGGGCGAGGCTTTCGGATCGCTCTCCGAGTGGCCCTATGTCAGCCTCGACCAGGACGACCGCAGTGGGTCGTCATCCGACGGCGAGACCCTGAGAGTCAGCCTGGAGCACCGGAGCAAGTTCTCCAAGCTGCTCGTCTACGTGTACGTCTACGAAGGGGCAGTCGACTTTCGCCACCTACGCGGAGTGGTCACGGTCACCGCCCCGGACGGCGAATGGCGCATTCACCTCGACGACTCCCCGAAGGGCGCCACCGCATGCGCAATCGCCCTGCTCACGCCAGGAGACAAGTCCCTGGATCTGCGGCGGGAGGTCGCGTGGTTCACTCCCCACCTGTTCCGCACACACCAGCAACAGATCGATACCGCATACGGGTTCGGCTTCGAGTGGCGGTACGGGAGGAAACCGGCTCGTTGAGCAGCGGCCACGACGGGCAGTATTCGGCGGCCCAGCCTGGCGCCGACTCCAGTGAGATCCCCCGGCCCATCTTCACGATGGCCGACAGACCGCTCCTGAACCGGGTTCGCTGTTGTTCCACGCCTCGGCTCAGCGGCTGCGGCGTAACTTCGTTCGGGCGCCGGGTCGATCCCGGCATCCCGCAGGATCCCCATACCGTGGAAGCAGCCGCCTTGATCCCCAGCGCCAATAGTTCGCCGTGCAATTGACGCTTGATCACAGGCGTCGCCGTGGGGCGGCACCACTGTGCTGACGTAGACACAGTCCGTCAGGTCCAGAAACCTTGGCGTTCGCAGATCGGGTGGTCCGGAGTGTGTGGGCAGCGGTCAAGGCTTGCGTACCGCCTTGCAGTACGGTCCTGAGGCCAGGATCTGTCCGCGGCACCAACCGGCAGAACGTCTCTTTCACACCCAGCGGCACAATGGTTCTGTCAGCTCCGTCATCGCGTCGAATCTCCAACTCGACGTAGAACCGGCGTACATAAAGCGGTAGTTGATAGAAAGCAGTACACGGCCGCCGTCACAGGATGATGGCGTTGTCCCCGTTCCGGTCACTGGAGGTAGTGCGCATGGCGGCCACACTGTACCGAGACACCGGCTACGTCTTGTCTCATTTGATCGAAGAGATCAAGCACGGCAGCGTCGCCCTCCCGGACATCCAGCGTCCGTTCGTCTGGTCGACTGCCAAGATCAGGGACCTGTTCGACTCGATGTACCGGGGCTATCCAGTCGGCACGCTGATGTTCTGGGAGACCGGCGCCGAGGTTGGGACGCGGCAAATCGGCGGCCGCGACAACGACCGCGTCCCCCGACTGCTGGTCGTCGACGGACAGCAGCGTCTGACGTCCTTGTTCGCTGTGCTGACCGGGGAGCACGTGATCACCAAGACGTTCGAGAATCGGCGCATCCGCCTTGCATTTCGCCCAGCCGACGAGACGTTCGAGGTCACAGACGCAGCCATTGAGAAGGACCCCGAGTTCATCGCCGACATCACAGCGCTGTGGAACGGCAGTTACAAGTCCACCGTGCGCACCTTCTTGAACCGCCTCGCCGAAGGTAGGGACAGCGAACTCAGCGACCGCGAGCAGGACCTGCTGGAGGAGCGAGTCGACCGAGTCCGCGACCTTCGAGATTTCCGCTTCCAAGTGATCGAACTCGGAGCGACCGCCGACGAGGAACAGGTCGCGGAGGTCTTCGTCCGCATCAACTCCGAAGGCGTGAAACTCAACCAGGCCGACTTCATCCTCACCTTGATGTCGGTGCACTGGGAGAAGGGCCGCCGCGAACTGGAGGCCTTCTGCCGAGCTGCCGTCGACCCCACCGTGACTGGCCCCTGCCCGAGGAACCCGTTCCTGGAACCCAGCCCTGACCAGTTACTGCGGGTCGGGGTAGGACTCGCCTTCAACCGCGGCCGACTGCAACACGTGTACAGCATGCTGCGCGGCAAGGACCTGGAAACCGGGAGCGTGAGTCCCGAGCGTCGCACGGCGCAGTTCGAACTCCTGCGGCAAGCCCACGAGGACGTCATCGACCTGACCAACTGGCACGAGTACCTGAAGTGCCTGACCGCGGCAGGATTCCGGAGCCGCAGGATGATCACGTCGGAGAACGCGGTCATCTTCACATACATCCTGTGGCTGATCGGACGCCGTCGCTTCGCCTTGGACTACCCCGCCCTGCGCGCCGTCATCAGCCGCTGGTTCTTCATGGCCCACACCACCGGCCGATACACCACCTCCCCAGAGAGCCAGCTAGAAGCCGACCTGGCCCGTATCGCCGCGCTTGAGCCCGGCTCCCCCGACGCCTTCCGCGCAGAGCTCGACCGGATGGTGCGCTCAAATTTCACCGGGGACTACTGGGAGATATCCCTACCTAACCGCCTGGACACGTCCGCGTCCCGGTCCCCAGCGCTGTACGCGTACTACGCCGCCCTCAACCTGCTCGATGCCGAGCTGCTGTTCAGCAGATTGAAGATCCGCGATGTAATGACACCCGACGTGGTCACACCACGATCGGTGGAGCGCCACCACTTGTTCCCGAAATCCTTTCTGGCCAACCAGGGCATCACCCATGGCAGGCAGGTCAATGCCATTGCCAACATGGCGTTCATGGACTGGCCGGAGAACGTCAAGATCGGCGCCGACAACCCGCACCACTACTGGGCAGCCATGACCCGCGATCTGGGGCCTGAGCGACTGAAACAGCAGACGTACTGGCACGGGCTACCCATCGGCTGGGAACAGCTCGACTACACCACCTTCCTGGAACGACGCCGAGGGCTCATGGCCCAGGTCATCCGCGACGGATTCAGCCGCCTCTGGAACGACCGGCCCAACTCACCCTCTGCAACAGTCGCGGACCTGATCGAAGCCGGCGAGTCCCAGACCGTCGAGTTCAAGTCCACGGCACGATGGAGCATCAGGGCCGGACAGCTCGACCGCAAGCTTGAGCACGTCATCGTCAAGACCGTGTGTGCCCTCCTGAACGCCGAAGGCGGCGCTCTACTCATCGGTGTCGACGACAACGGAAACGTTCTCGGTCTCGGTTCGGACTGGAAGACCCTCGGACCGCGGGGCACCCAGGACGGCTATGAACTCTGGCTCCGGCAGCTTCTGGACACCAACCTTTCCCAGCAGACCGCCGGCCTCGTGCGGATCCGCTACGAAACCGTCGACGGCAACGAGGTGTGCGCCGTCTCCGTCGCGGCTTCCGGGAAACCCGTATTCGCCAAACCGGACGGCGGACGGACGGCGACAGAGTTCTGGGTACGCATCGGCAACGCATCGAAGCAGCTCCACGGCGACGACATGGTCAACTACCAGACGCAGCACTGGGGGTAGCGGACGAACCCTGTGAGCCGTCCCGAGACCTCTGGACTCCCGCACGCCGACCGCGGGACGCACCGCTCATTCCGATGATCGAGCGGGTCACCTCCGAGATCGGGACCTGGGCCGGGTCGGTCGCCGACAGCTACGGGCGATATGCCAGCGGGTCACATGGCACAACGAGGAACGCCTACTCAGCGCTCGACCACGTGCTGCCCATCGAAGTCGCACTGCGAGCAGCGCCTGCAGCGTGAAACCGAGCGGCTCGGCTCCACCCGGCTCAGGGCAGTCCGCGGCCTCTACATAACCCAGAGCAGCTCAAAGCCCTGCGCCGGCAAAGCACGGGCGGGCAGATTGGTGTCGGCTCGTCAGCTGTCAGTGGCACCGAGGGAACGGTTCTCGAACCTAACGTCGGAATTGAGATACAGCGGACTCTGGCCATGAGCTGCACCGGCGATGCCGCGCGCCCTCCACGACTCCGTACCCCGCGTCTCAGCGAGGCCGGCGAATGGCACCCAAGACCTGGCTCGACACAGCCGCAGCAGCACGCCTGCGAGCCGGTAGGGAACAGTGGGACGGCGCTTTGCCTGTGATGTCGGACGGGGTTCGCTGCGCATCACCCGACGAAGACACCTGATACTGGGCGCCGGCCGACCGCTCTCCGGTTCGATCCGATGGATGCGGTGGAGACGGGGCCGCTCACGGTGGAGGTGTGCGTGATTCACGGGCCTCCGCCCGGCCGTGGAACGCCCTTGGCCGACCGGTTGCCGCGCCCTCAATCGCGGATGGAGGCCGAGGCGCCGGGGCCGTCTACCGGGGTCTGCCGGGGAACATCCGCTTCTCCCGGGTCCACCTGCGATGTCCTGAAGAAGGCCTGGAAGATGAGGTCGAATTCGCACTCGGCGGATGCCTTGAAGACCGGAAGCCCACGGATGTCCTCGGCGGTCGTGTAGTGCTGACAGAACCGGCGGGCACGGTCGTTCTTGTTCTTGGACTCGTTCGCCTCAGGATCCGGGTAGTAGGCCTCGATGGCTCCGCGTTCCCACACGTAGATGTCCTCTTGGCGGAGCATCCGCAGGAGATCGGCCTTCATCCGACGCAGTTCCGGGTCCTCGGCCTTCTCCAGGGTCCTTCGCTGTGCGCCCTCCTCGGAGCGCGCGAAGAACTCCGTGACCGCAGCGTCCAACTCCGTGAACGTACACAGGCCCTGGGCGTGCCGCTCGCTCTTGCGTCGCGCACGCTCCCACAGTTCAAGGGCGCTGCCGCTGGTACGGATCCCTTTCACCTTCTTGTTCTTGTCGGAGGGATTGGTGTCCACGTCCGCCACCAGCTGCTTGACCTTGTCCATGACCCGGCCCTTCAACTTGCGGCACTCGGCGCTGGCGCCCAGTTTCTCGAACCCGGAAATGACTACATCCAGATCCGCCATGACCGCGACTCGCATCTCGAACCGTTGGAAGAACTTCCGGTAGCGCTCGATGCTTCCCTTGCCCTCGACCACGGCGATGGCGGCACCTTGCTTGTCGAAGTCCCATTGCGGGCTGAGCGTGCGCGCGATGTGGGAGACGAGGGTGCGGTCGCTGGGGCCCTCCACGAGCAGCACGGAATTGGCGAAGAAGGCCGCCTCGTTGTTCTCGTGCGTGATGATCTCGAACTGGTCGCGGGCGTTCATGTCGGCCAGGTCGACGACGCAGGTCCGGCTGGCGGGCGGCCGCCGAGCGTGGTCCTTGACCACCTTCACGAAGGTTCGCAGCTTCCCGGGCTGGACGAAGGCCGACGAGTGCGTGGTGACCAGCACGTCGTTGAACTCGGAGAACGCGGCAAGGGTCTCGAAGAGCTTGCGCTGCGCCTGTGGGTGCAGGAAGACCTCGGGCTCCTCGAACAGCAGGATGCTGGGCCGCTGAGCGGTGTACGACCTTGCCGGGCGCTTGGCCTTCAGGTCCACGTACGAACGCAGCATCGCGAACGCCACCGACCTGCGCAGGCCGTCACCCTTCGTCTTGAACGGTCCGCTGATGCCGTCGTCGACGTCGATCTGCGCCTCGTCCAACAGGGACCGCAGCCGCGGTGGCGGGATGTCGAGACGCACACGGGCACGAGGGAAGGACTCCTGGAGGTTGTCCTGGATCCGCGACTCGATCTCCCGCACCTCAACCAGCCGTTCGTCGGACGCGCTGCCGTCGCCCTTTGTCACGACGCTGAGAGGACGTTCCAGTTGAAAACTGGATAGTTCACGGGTTGTGCCAGGTTATGGGCGTTTCGCCGGTTGCTCGTTTCGCGAGGGTCGAGATCATCGCGATGCGGATCATGCTTTCGGAGTGTGCGGGTTTGGTCTCGTAGTCGCGGGCGAGCCGGCGGTGCATCATGATCCATCCGAAACTTCGCTCGACTACCCAGCGCCTGGCGATCACGGAGAAGCCTTTGACCTGCTCATTTCGCGGGACTACGTCGACGTCGATGCCGAGGGCGGCGCCGTGCTCGATGGCCTTGGTCTTGTAGCCGGTGTCGACCCACGCCTTGGTGATCGTGGGGTGGTCGGCGGCGAGTTGAGTGAGGAGCTGCTTGCCGGCCTCGTTGTCCGAGACGCTGGCCGCGGTCACGATGACCAGCAGTAACAGGCCGAGAGTGTCGACCACAATGCTGCGCTTGCGGCCCACGATCTTCTTCCCGGCGTCCGTTCCCTGGGTGTCGGCGGGAACGCTGGTCGCGGTCTTGACGCTCTGCGCATCGATCACGCAAGCGGTGGGTTCGGCGGTGCGTCCTGCCTGCTCACGCACCATCCGGTGCAGATGGAGGCCGAGTTTCTCGATGGTGCCGTCTGCACTCCAGGCGCTGAAGTAGCCGAATACGGTGGTGTGCGGCGGGAAGTCGTGCGGAAGGTAGCGCCAGGGGACGCCGGTCCGGTTAAGGAAGAGGATCGCGTTCATGACTTCTCGCAGGTCAGTGACCTTGCCGCCGAGGTTGAGCGAGGTCTTCTGGCGCTCGGCCCGCCAGGCCGACAAGGCCGGCTCCATCAACGCCCAGCGGGCATCGGAGAGATCACTCAGGTACGGCAGGCGCGGCTGCAAAGCGGTCATGGGGATACCCATGCACGAGGTCCCTACCCGGGCATATCGCTCGATCGAGCGAGGCAAAAGCCGTATTCGGCAGGTTCTTCGAGCCGGACAGGAGGTATCGGCTGCTATCGGGGGGAATCGCAAGGTCACACCCGTCGACGCCGCGGACGCAAATCGCCTGTTCTGCCTGTATGCAGCTAATCCCGGCGCTACAGAACTACCCCAAACCATCACGTAAATGACACGAACGTCCTCTCAGAGGACGTTAAGTCCGTTTCTAGTTGCGTGAGGGCCGGACCGGGATCGGATATTCGGTGTTCTGCTCGCGCGTGAGAACACAAGATGGTGTGCATGACTTTGGACACCCCCGTACTGCACACCGCTCGCCTGCGACTTCGGCCCTTCACCGACGCTGATGCGGCCCTTCTCTTCGCGCTGCACAGCAGCACCTACGTGATGCGCTACTGGGACTCCCCGCCATGGACCGAACCTGCCCGCGCCGAGCGTTTCATCGCGATGTGCCGGAAGATGGCGGACGAAGGTACCGGGGCGCGGGTGGCCATCGACCGTGCTTCTGACGGGGCCTTCGTCGGCTGGTGTGGTCTGACCAAATGGGACGAGGACTACCGCAGCGCGTCGTTGGGCTACGTCCTCGACGATGCGATGTGGGGCCACGGTTACGCGACGGAGGCCGCGCACGCCGTGCTGGAGTGGGCATTCGACACGCTGGACCTGAATCGAGTTCAGGCCGAGGCCGATACGCGCAACGCGGCATCTGCCCGGGTCCTGGAGAAGATCGGGTTCGTGCGTGAAGGGACGTTGCGGGAGGACTGCGTGGTGAACGGCGAGGTCTCCGACTCGTGGGTGTTCGGTTTGCTCAGGCGAGAGTGGCGGCCGACGGCCGTGACGATTCCAGCCCGTGAAGTGCGGCGTTAAGTCCTTTTCTGGTAGCGGCCTCGTCCGGGTTGGGTGAGGAAGCCTTGGCGTGTGAGGCGTCCGAGGCGGCTGCGGGTGATGTTGACGGTCGCCTCGTCGGTGAGCATGCCGAGGAGTTCGTGCAGCTCACGGGCTCTGAATGCCTGGCCGGGGTGCTGGTTGAAGGCGTTCACGATGGCCTGGTAGGCGGTGTTCGTCTCGGGTGGGTCGGCCTCGGTCCCGGCCGGGGCGAGTTCGGCGATGACCTTCCGGGTGGTGGCCAGGTCCGCGAGTCGGGCCTCGGTCTCGGCCAGAGTGGCGGTCAAGTGCTCGATCCGGTCGCGTAGTTCACCGGCCCGGGCCGTGGTCTCGTCGTGCTGGGCCTGGAGGTCCGCCAGGAGCTCGATGACGTTCACGCGGCCAGCCCGAGACTGTCGCGCCAGGCAGGACTCGGTGTGGTGAGGCGGCGGGCCATGTTCGCGATGGACGCCCAGTAGACGCGCGAGGCGGAGGTGTCGGGCCGGTGGTCGTACTCGCGGGTCAGGCGCCGGTGGAGCATCAACGTGCCGTTGACCTGCTCCACAATCCACCGCTTGGGCTGCGGGACGAAGCCCTTGCCCTGGTCGTCCGGGTTGCGGCGGACGACCTGGACGTCGATGTCCAGCAGGGCGCCGTGGATGAGCACTTCGTCCTTGAAGCCCTGGTCCACCAGGGCCTTCTCCAGGCGCATCCCACATTGCTCGGCCGCCTGGTCGAGCAGGGCGGTGCCGGCGGCATTGTCGTGGGCGGAGGCGGCCAGCACGACGACGCCGATGATCAGCCCCAGTACGTCGACGGCCAGTCCCCGCTTGCGGCCCGACACCTTCTTGTTGGCGTCCAGTCCCGTCGTGGTCTTCGGGACGCCCGCGGCCGCGCGGACAGACTGGGTGTCGATGATCACGAGGGACGGGTCCTAATCGCCGGGCCTTCTCCCGCACCTGGCAGCGCAGGAGTCCCTGGATCCGCTGGTCGAGCCCCTCCTCGCGCCACAACGTGAAGTAGTAGAAAACCGCCGACCAGGCCGGGAAGTCATGGGGCAGATAGCGCCACTGGCAGCCCGTCCGGTTCTGATAGAAGATCGCATTCACGACCTCCCTCGGATCGCAGGCCCCGGGATCCCCGGTCGCCGACCGCGCCACCCGGTCCTGCTTCCAGGCCGTGATCATCGGCTCGATCAACGCCCACTGCTTGTTCGCTAAGTCGCTCGGGTACGGCTCTCGCTCCATGCCTCGCATCTCAACATGGACATGCCTAGCAGGCGGCCTGCGCGACGATCAGTACCACGATCGAGCGATCACGAACTGAGGAAGATCGGACTTAACGACCTCTCAGGAGTGAAGTCACACCTCGGACGCGTTGCGGCCGAGCCCGCTCACACCAACTGACCGACCATGACGAACAGAAGCTCCAGCAGATCGGGGGCCGCACTGGGCTCCTGGAGCAAGCGTTTCAATCACCCCTTCCGGCCCTCAGGTCCGCGCTGGTCCGTTGACGAAACTGCGGGAATCGCTCTGCCTTCGGATCCAGCACGTCGATGAGGTTGATGAGTTTCTGCTGGAGCTCTGCGAGGCGGGGTGCAGCCTGCGCGGTGTCCTCAGCGAGCCGGTCGATGTCCTCGAGGAGCGGAGTGAACCACCGGCGGAACACGTCATCAGCCTCGAGCTTCTCGCAGAACTCGGCGTAGCCCAGGCACTTGCGACGGCCTGGCTCTCCATGCGGGTGCACCATCAGTTCTCCGATGGCCCGTTGCTCGGCGCGCCAGAGACGCAGTATGTCGTCGCCCGCAGAAACAGTTCGGTTCAGAGCGGTGCTGATGGACGAGATGATCTCTACGGCGTTCCGATTGGCCCGTGACTGTCCGAGGTCGAGGAACTGGATGTCCTGCCGGAGAATCTCCACCCACCCCAGGTACTCGGCGAGCACGAACACAGTGCTCCGGCGCACGAACTCCCGCTGCTTCGGCGTGCCTTGCACATGGAAGGAACTCACGAATCCGTGATGCGGGCCCTGCGAGCGATCGGTCTCATGGCCGCGCAGGATGTTGTACAACCTGGACTGCAGGTCGTATGCGGCCCAGGCCAGCGAGGCCCCGTAGGAGTCCATCAGGTTTCGCTGTTCGACAAGACGCAGGCGTCGCTGCGTCCAGTAGCCGAGCACCGCCGTCGTGGCAGCGCCGGCCAGCGCCACGAGCGCGGACACCAACGTCAGTACATCCACTGCACCGCTCCCTGAGTGCTCGCGGGCCGTCCCCCGTCCGCGCGCCGCCGACCGGGTCGGGAACGCGGGCATCGAGCCTACCGTCAGCCCCTTCCGCACCTGCCCGGAACCGGCATCAACATCCAGTGGTGGTTCTGCCCGACGTCGATGCCACCCCAGATCACGTTGTGCCGTTGCGTCATGCCCAACTCCTCTTTACGCCAAGACTCGTGCCGCTGTTCGAGAATCCCGCCGTCAGCTCCATAGACAGCGACCAGAACGCACATCTCAATCAGCAGGCCAGGACTCCCACCGACGCCGAGCGGCCACTCTTCTCGAGCCACGCACAACAAGCGTCCATGAGCCACACCCGGCCTGGTTGACCAGCACAGAGTCTTTCCCGACTGTGCTTGACAGCCAACACCCCATGGAGCGTCCATGGTCGAACCGGCCCACTGCCGAGCGGTTCACCATCGGTGAACCCTCCGGCATCGGACCGGCTCCGATCGGGATCTCCGCGCAGCGCACGCACCCGATCGGACACCGCGGTGCCGCACGCACCGCACCCCGGCCGGGGACCTCACCCAACCCATATCGAATTGCCGGAAGTTGAGGCCCCACCATGTCCGACACCCAAACCCCCACCACCGCCTCGGTACACGTACTGCACCCCGCCCCGACGCACGCACCCGAGCCACTGCCCTCACTGAGCGGCGCACCCGCCGCCGTCCACGCCGAACTGGCGGCCCACCCCGACGGAGCCACCACCGCCGAACTCTCCCTCGCTGCTGGGCTGGGCCGCTCCACCACCGGCAAGGCCCTGGCCGTCCTGGAGGAAGCCGGGCTGGCGGAGCGCAAGCGGGGCGGCCACTCAGGCACCGGACGCACTCCCGACCGCTGGCACCCGGCCGCCACCACCCACGAATCCGCAGTTGATGCCCCCGCGCCCCACGACGAGAGCATCGATCTGGAATTCGTTCCGGCCGAGAACTCCACGCACTCGACCAACTCTGCTGCCCTCGGGGCGCTTTCAGTTTCGAAGGTGGACGGCGACGCCCGCGAGTGCGAGCCCGTGAGCGATGACGCTCACGAGGGCAGCGCCGCACAGCCCGGCAAGGAGGCATCTGCGGCCGAGCCGCTGGCGCCGACGACGACCGGTCGTGCCCCTGTTCCGCCCGCCGAAGCGGACGGCAAGCGACGGCTGGCGCCCGGCGGGCTACGCCAGATGGTGATCGAGCACCTGCAGACCCACCCGGAAGAGGCGTTCACCGCCACCCGGATCAGCCGCATCATCGAGAAGTCCTCGGGCGCCATCGCCAACGCCCTGGTCACACTGACCAAGCAGCACATCGCCGAACAGGTCAGCGACAGGCCGCGCACCTATCGACTCGCCCGTCCCGCCGCACCCACCACCAACTCCGACGCCTAACGGATCACAAGACTCGTTGGGGCGGGGCCTTGGGCCCCGCCCCAACGAACTCCTGCGTGTGCACGACCTGTTTAAACGTCATCTCATTTGGCGGTATCGACCTATCGGTGCAGGTGGGCCAGTGCCTCGTCGATCACTGGGTAGGGACGTTCGCCCGGCAGGAGTCGCCGGGCGACGTCCAGCTCTCCGGCTCGTACATGGGCGTGGATCATGCGGGCCAGCGGTGTGACATCGGTTATGGAGACGATCCACTCGTCGGCATAGAGATGTGCGGCTTCGCCGGTGAGACCGAGTTGTAGGGATCGGTGCGGAAGCGGCTGAAGGTACAGGTCGCGTTCGGGGTCCCATTGCACCCGGGCGGGGGCTCGCTTCAGCTGGCGCTTCCACGTGGCGCGGTCGGTGTGGAGGCCATGCTCGTAGTGGGACAGGCAGGCGTGTCGCAGTGCCCACTCGAAACCCTCCCGGGTGATCTCGACTGCGAGGACACTCTCCTGGCCTTCATTGCTGCCCCACCCGCAGCGGTACATCATCCACAGGAACGACGGCTTGATCCACGTCATCCGGTCCCGCTGCCACTCCGTTGGGAAACGGCCGCCCCGGGCGGCCGCCAGACCGATCACCGGCGAGTACGCCTGGTAGACGGTGATCGTGCGATCCGTGTGCAGGGCTCGGATCCGGTGCTTGGGTTCTGTCACTGGACCAGGTTGATCACACGTCTTCGCGCACGCCATCGAATTACCGCGACGGGAGGCCACCGAGTCTGCGGCAGCAGATGAGGGGGCAGGCGAGGAAGTGGTCGGCCTTCCGTTCGTCGCGGCGGTGGGGTCTGCGGCAGCCGGCAGCCAGGCCATGGCGCGTTCGACGGTCCAGCGGTGCGGCCGAGTCGCTGCGAGGTTTCGACGCCTTTGCGGGCGATGCGGTGCCGGCTGTCGCGACGAGACAGCCATTTCCGCAGGTGACCGTAGTCGTAACTCTTGTCGGCGTGGAGCTTGGCGGGCCTGCGCCGACGAGGACCGTGGCGGGACCGGCCGAGCCCCCCGCCCTGATCACCAGCCCAGGACCCACGCCAACCAGTGGCACCAGCGACTCTACGACCGCGCCGTGCTTGAAAGACTCTTCCCGGAGCCTTGACGGCATAACAACGTGAGGTGTCAGCCTTCATGCGTGTACAGCGGGAAGATCACCCCGGCGGGAGGCCTGTTCGCCCCGCACCATCCATGGTCATTTGAGATACGGCTTCTTAGCTCACCGCCTGCTTCACCAGCGCACCGATCCGAGCCTCCGCCTCGGCCGTCACCTCGGTCAGGGCAAAACCGGCCGCCCACATAGTGCCCTCGTCCAGCTTCGCCTGGTCGCTGAACCCGAGCGTCGCGTAGCGCTCCTTGAACTTCTCTGCGCTCTGGAAGAAGCACACCACCTTGCCGTCCAGCACGTAGGCGGGCATCCCGTACCAGAGCTTCGGTGCGAGGGTCGGGGCGCTGGCGGTGATGACGGCATGGACGCGCTCAGCCATGACCCGGTCGGAGTCCTGCATCTCGGCGATCTTCGCGAGTACGTCCCGCTTCGCCTCCGCCGCCTCGTCCGCACGCGAGCTGCGGCGCGCAGCCGTCTTCAACTCGCGGGCACGGTCTTTCATTGCGGCTCGTTCCTCGGCCGTAAATCCCTCGTGCGCGCTGAGTTCGGTGCTGCTCATAGGAGATCTCCCTGCGAAGGCCAGACGTGCCGGCACTTGGTCGCGCGGGGCGGCATGCCACCCTCTCGCTATCGGCACGGGCCGTGCCGATCGAGTGTGACTATGGCGCGCAGCCCGCGCCATTGTCAACGGCACGCCTCGTGCCGTTAGGGTGGTGGCATGACCAATACGCCCGCCACACCGAGGCGCCGAGGCGCCGCGCGCACCGACGAGCTGCTGCAGGCAACACTCGATCTGGCTGCGGAGGTCGGCTACGCGGGTCTGAGCATCGAGGCGGTCGGCCGACGGGCCGGGGTCGGAAAACACACGATCTACCGACGCTGGCCGTCCATGCCCGCATTGCTGCTCGACGCGCTCAGCCGCGTGTGGACCAGCGACCTGGACTACCGCGACATCGGGAATGTGCGTGCGGATCTGCGTGAGCAGTTCCTCCGCTCGGGCCGCGCCCTCTCCGGCCCACCGATCGGCCCCGTCTACCGCGCCGTCATCGCCGAGGCTCAGGCCGACTCCCGGCTGCGCGCGACGTTGCACGAGCGGTTCCTGGCCACCGTGGAGCAGAGCACACTCGATCGAATCGTCCGTGCCCAGCGCGCCGGTGAACTGATCGCGGAAGCGAATTTGGAGTTCGCCGCCGAGGTGCTGTGCGGCACGCTGTACTACCGCAGCCTGCTGTCGACCCGCCCCATCGACGAGGAGGCGGTCGACGGATTGCTGGATATGTTCATGGCCGCCTACGGAACCGGCCGGGAAGCCTCGACCGCGTAAATCGGTCCCGCCCCCATCTGAAGGTCGGACAGGTCGCAGCCGTACAACACCGTCCCCGCGCAAGGCGGGCACGCGTGTTCCACCGCAAGGCCACTCAACCAGGACCCTCCTTCGACCTGCACACCCCATGAGCGGTAGAGATACAGCTACTCAAGCGGTGTCGCTGGATAACGTGTCGGCCGTGAGTGATGACATACGGCATGCGCAAGCCATGGAGGAACGCCAGGTCGCTGACGCCTGGCGCCGTATCCAGTCAGTCGTGGCTGCATCAGCACGCTCCGGCGACCACGGACAAGCTCCTTCCCGGAGCGTCCGATGCAGAGATCGATGCCCTGCAGCAGGAACTGGGCGTGCGTATCCCGGCGGGGCTCAGGGCCTTGTGGCGCCACTGTTCGGGAGTGCTGCCCGGCCCGTGGGTGCGGTTCTTGTTGGGTAACTGGGCGCCGATGAAGTTCGATTCGGTGATCCGAAAGTACCGGAGCATGCTGGAGATGCAGCAGCATGAGGACGAGTTGAATAACCGTCGCAGTGAGCCAGGTGAGGAGTTTCTGCTGTGGCGCGCTTCGTGGGTCCCGTTCTGCTCAGACACAGATCGCCTCTTCGGCCTCTGTCTGGATGCGGAAACCGGGAAGCTGTGGTCGTGGAGCAAGTACGCCGAGCGGGCTGTGGAGTTCGAGTCACTGTCGTGCTACTTGGAGGAGATGGCCGACGTCCTCGAAGTGCCGTCCTTGGCCACCGGCGCGAAGCCAGGGTTGATCGACGGAGCGCTGACGTGGGGTACACCCACTGATCCTGATGAGCGGGCATTGTGGCGGCCGCTTGCCAGGTGAGACATGCGGGGCAAAGCCCACGAACCGGCGCTACCGCGTAGTGCGCGTGACAATCACCGGCTATCTGACCGCCCCGACCAGCACCGCGACCCACGCCCCGAGGGCCAGGAACGGGCCATACGCGAACGCCACCGCGCCCTGGGCGGCACGGCGCATCCGCACCACCAGCACGTACCCCACACCCAGCAGTGGCGCCGTCAACGCCCCGACCACGAAGGGGTGCCAGCCATACCAGCCCGCGATGGCGCCGGTCGTCAGCGCGGTCTTCACATCACCGAACCCGATCCCGTCCGGCACGGCCAGAAACAGCAGGAAGTAGCTGCCCGCCAACAGGGCACCGCCCAGTATGGCGGCACCGAACGAGCCACCAGTCCGCGGGAGTTGGGAGGCCAGCGCGAGGCCGGCAACGACCAGGGCCGCCAACGGCAACGTGATCACGTCGGGCAGCCTGCGCACCGCCAGATCGACGCACGCCAGCACGACGAGTAGCCAAGCGACCACCAGCCAGAGCACCAACTCCGGGCGCCAGCCGACCGTGTATGCCGTACTGGCACACACCCCGCACAACACCGCGCCGCTCCCCAGGCCATAGCCCGGCCCCCGCCGTGCAGGCGACTGCGCAGAGCTGGATCCGCCGGTGGCGAAGTCCACCGCCCTGGGCGCCGCTAGCCCGGCGATGAGGCTGTACACGCCTGCCAGGATCACGAGCATGCCGACCTCCGCTTCCCAGTCACCGGCGAGGTGCACCGCAGGCCGATTACCGACGCTTCACCCTGCTCGTCCACGCTGCACCCCCGACCGGTCAGGGTCGGACTCGCCGCGCTCCACGTGGCCCTGTTCCGTCGCGTCTCTTTGAGGTGGTTCCGGCAGGGCCAGTTCGATGACCGGGCGCACCGAAAGCGTGGTGGTCACGTCGTCGAGCAGCCGCACGAGCGCCTTTACAGCGAGGCCGTCCAGGACGGAGAGATGGCGCAGCAGGTCCGGGTCCGTCAGCCGCGTCGGCCCGTCGGGATCCGCATGCCGCAGCAGGAGGGCCGCCGCCTCGCGGACGATCCACGACGCCGGCGCCTGCAGTGGGTCGGCGTCATCGAAACTGTCAGCAGCTTGTGCCAGGACAGCGGCGAGTCCTCCGTGGGCATCGTCTTCGTTTGCTTGGAGGAGGCGCCGGGTCGCGAGGAGCAGTCGGCGGACGTCGCGTCGGTACGGTCGGTGAACGGCGGAGTGCGGCATCCCGGCCTCCGTGCGCAGCAGTGGTGTTGGCATGGCATGGCCAGGGGGCGGCACGCGTGGCGTCGGCGAGGGTACGAACGCCGAGGCAGGTTCGTTTCCGGGACGCGCTGGCGGGGCGGTACGCAGGATCAGTTGTCCGCTCCTTCCTGTCCTTCATGTGCGGCCCCGGCGGGACGAGAACACCGCGGAGGGACGACTCACTGCGATTGTGTCCACGCCGCCCGGCCGCCGACCGCTGCCGTCAGCGCGACCACCACATCGGGTGATCCCAACGGCGCCCGCGGGCGGTTGCCAACTTCAGCCGCACGTCTCTCGGTTGACGGACTTCCCGCCGCGACATCACGGGGCGAACTGCGACGTGGCGTCGGCCTCCGCCGCGCAGCCCGGCCAGACAGTGCGGGGATCCCCTCGGCGTGCGGGCCCTGGGACGGTGCGTTGAGGTGGATGACCGCCGGGCGCCCTCCCATCGGTCGTGACGAGTTGCGCGTGCGGGCGTGTGCGTGGGGCGAGCCGGTGGCTCACCCCACGTAGGTGTCAGATGCCGGTTGAGGGCTCGATAGTGCGGTAGGCGTCCAGGACGCTTTCCAGCTGGCGCAGTTGCTGGCCGAGTCGGGCCGCGTAGAGGGTGGCGGCGTGACCGGGGTGCTGCTGGATCGCGGTGATCTCTGCGTTCTCGATGTACCCGCCCCGAGCTGCAAGGGCGTCGCGGTATCGGTCGTGGGCATGGGCCGCGTGGCGGCGCAGTTGTGCGTGGAGGCGGTCGGCTTCCTGGGCAGTGGTGCAGATGAGGTCGGCGAGTGCGCCCAGTGCGGTGTGCTGGTGGCGGCGGTGCTGGATGAGCCTCCGGTAGCCGTGCGGACCGAGCACGGTGTGCAGGAGGGCACTGCCCGGACCCGAGGGTGACTCACTCTCGATGCCAGGGGTTGGCGGTGAACTGGGGCGCGGGGCAGGGCCTTTACTGCGGGCGGCGGTGCCCTTGATGCTACTGGTGGGGTGTTCGGTCATGGCGGCCTCCGTGGCGGGGTGAAGGCAGGCTGGTGTGCATTGGTGCGGTGGCGCAGGGCTGGGTGGGCACGACCAGCCCTTCACGGGACGTTCAGCGCGCGAATTCACTCGCGGGGGCCGCTGGCCGGGCTGGGCTGCGTTCCTGGGGCCTGCTGCCACAGGTGTAGGTATGCCTCCGCCTGCTGCCACCAGGTGGCCAGCCTCGGCCCCGGGCGGACGGTGCCGTTGGTGTGGTTGAGCATGACGACCTCGAAGGGGTCGCCATCCTGGTCGAAGTTGAGGCGGGTGCGGTCCAGTTCGCCGTGTTCGTGGTGCAGGGCGTGGAGGGTGAGGGCGATCGCGGTCTTGGTGCGGTCGGTCCGCAAGATCGCGGCGCTGATGACGAGTTGGGGATTCGTCGGGGAACCCGGGGCGTAGAGGGCGTCACCGATGAGGTGCCAGTCCGTTGCGGAGTCGGCGCGCGTGGCGTTGAGGATCATGGTGAGGATGTCTCGGTCGGTGACGCGCATGGCGGTGTCTCTCCTTGTGTCCTGGACCGGTGATGTGCGGCGGGCCGGAGTCGGTGTGGTGTGTTCGTGGGTCCGGGTGGCGGGCGCGGTGTGTGGTGCCGCGCCCGCCGTGGGGTGTGTCAGGTGCAGGGGCCGAAGCGGCAGGTGTTGGTGTGTGCGGGGTCGTCGTCGAAGGTGGCCGGAAGGGCGTTCTGGCGGTCGCAGTCTTCGCGGGTGAGGGTGCGGGTGAGGTGGGTGCCGAGGTCGGCGAGGTGGCGGATCTCGGCGAGCGGGACCGGGGCGGCGCATTCGGGGCAGGGGCCGAGGAGTTCGAAGGCGTCCTCGTCGTAGAGAGGGAAGCGGGCCAAGAAGGTGTACGTGTCGCCGGACTCGGGGCAGGTGGCGGTCGCGAGGACCGGCTCGCCGATCGTGGTGCGGCGGCGCAGGTGGTCGGGGGTGGTGGTGATCTGGTCGAGGGGTAGGCCGAGGGCGGCGGCGAGGCGGACGGCGGTGCGGGCGTGCTCGGCGCCCCGGTACTGGCCGTGGGGGCTGAGGGCGGTGTGGTGGCGGATGTAGACGGCGGCGGCCTGGGCGCGTTCGGCGATGCTGGTCATGACGTGTTCTCCGTTCGGTGCGGTGCAGGTTGGTGTGTTGTTCGGTTGGGGGTGGGGCCCGGCGGGGCGTGGTGTGTCCCGCCGGGTGTGGGTGTGTCAGGTGTGGGTGGTGGCGAGGGCGGCCTGGGCGGCGGTACTGATCTGGGCGGCGGCCTGGGCGGGGTCGGTGAGTTGGAGGAGGGTGGTGCCAGGGCAGGGGGTGGGGTCGGGTTCGAAGGCGAGCCACAGGGCCGCGCAGCCGCTGGCGCGCAGGGCCTGGATGCGGGTGGTGGCGGCGGTGTGTTCGTCTTCGGCGTAGGCGCCGTCGGAGGCGATGACCACCAGGCGTCCGGCGCCCGGGCGGCTGAGGCCGAGGGCGGCGTCCAGGGCGTCGAGGGCTTCGGCGAGGTTGTGGCCGAAGCCGTTCGCGTGGAAGCGCGGCACCTGGGCCGGGGTGCGGCCCGGTGCGGTGATCGCGGTCAGGCAGCAGTCGTACGCGATGGTCGCGGCGCGCGAGTCGGGGTCGCTCAGGGAGGTGGCGCGGGCCACGATCCAGGCGGCCGAGGCGATCGGTCCTTCGGCCTCGCCCATGGAGCCGGAAACGTCGACCGCGATGCCGACCCGCAGCGGCGGGGTCGGGGTGTGGTGGTGCACGGTGCGGGTGAACGGGGTCGCGGTCGGGGTGGCCCCGGCCGCCCGCTGGGCATCGCGGGCCAGGGCCTGACGCATGTTCAGCCGTCCCGGCGGGGCCTGCGAGGCCACCGTCGTCTGGGTGCGTTCACGGTAGGAAGCGGCCCGCAGGCCCCGGGCCAGACGCCCTGCTGCCGCCTTCTCTTGGGTGGTGGGGGTGCGGGTGCCGCGCAGCGGGGACCAGGCGGGCCCGTCGGGGTCGTGCGGGTCGAAGGGGCGGGCGCCGGGGGCGAAGATCTTCTTGGCCAACGCGGCCGAGGTGCGGGCGTGTTCGGCCTGGGACGTGCGGGCTTGGGTGCGGGCGCGCTGGGCGGCGCTCGCCTGCTCACGGGCCTGGGTGGCGGCGTGTTCGGTGGCGTGTACGGCGTCGACGGACTGGCTGATCGCTTCGGCGAGTTCGGTGTCCGGGGCAGCTTGCAATGGTGGGGTGGGGGCGGGCCGGTCGGGGTCGGCGGTCAGGGCCTGGCACCAGGCGCGGCCGTGGGCGAGCATCGCCTGTTCGTCGTCGTCGGCCGTAGTGTGTGCGGCACTCCAGATGTCGGCGAGGGTGGCCAGGAGGTCGCGGCCGAGGCGGGCGGTGAGGAGGTGGGCGACCGGGTCGGTCTCCGCCTCATCGAGGATGCCTGCGTCGCGGCGGGCGAGGAGGAGACCAGCGGCGTGCGCGGCCTGCCACACATCACCTGCGGCCGGGGCCTGGGTGGTGAACTCATCCAGGATCAGGGCGTGGACGGCGGCGCGCAGCCAGCGTCGGTCATGCGGGCGGCGCCTGAGGTGGGCGGCCTCGGCGCGGGATTCCTCCAGCAGGGCGGAGGCGGCGCCCAGGGCGGTGCCGCGCAGTTCGGGTGGGGTGGACCAGTGGGAGTGGGCGGCGTGGGCGGCCTCGTGGACGAAGGCACCCCAGGCGGCCGGGTAGTTCTCCTCGTCGCCGGGTTCGAGGGGGTCGATGGTGTGTGCGGGGTGCGGGGCGAAGAGGGCGGCGTCGATCTCCAGGGCGGCCAGGGTGGGCATGAAGGCGGCCGGGGCGCCGGAGCGGGTGCCCGGTTCGCAGGTGACGATCACGTCGTCGCGGTCGGCGAGTTCGGGCAGCCGCTCGGTCAGCGCGGCCGAGATCCGCAGCCAGTGCCCGGCCTGCGGGCCGCGCCGGGGCAGGGCGGCGGGGCCGCCGTCGTCCTCCCAGCAGGCAGCGGCCAGTTCGTCGTCGGTCACGGCGGGCGGGGTGTGCTGGAGGTGACTGTTCAGGAGCGTCGTCGATGCGGGCATGGCGTGTCATTCCCTTCCAGGGGAGGCGAGTTCGGGGTGCGCAGGGGCCGGGCGGTGTGAGGGGTGCCCGGCCCGGCCGGGGGCGATCAGAGTTGGCGGCCCAGGGCGAGGGCGGTGATGGGGCGGCCGATGGCCTTGGTGACGATCTCGGCGACCGTGTCCCGGTCCTCGAGGGGTGCGATGCCGACCAGGTTGGCGAAGGCGACGTCCGCGCCGAGTACGTCGGCGATCTTCTGGAAGGCGATCAGTTCGCGTAGTTGCGGGGCCCAGCCGAGTTCGCCGCCCGCCTGCCGGGTGGCGATGTTGCGGGCGATCCGTACCGCCGTCGCGTTGATCTTCAGGGCTTTGGCGAGGTCGTAGTCGGAGGCCACCTGGATCTGCATGCTGAACCGTGAGGCGAGCGCCTCGGTGAGGACCGCGCCGTGCACGCCGGGGTTGTGTCCGGCGATCACGTAGAAGCCGTCGGCCGCCTCGATCGTCTCGCCCTTGTGCGCCTTGACCTGGATCTGGCGGCGCCCGTCCAGGGCCGGGTAGAGGGCGGCCAGGACCTTCGGGGAGATCAGGGTGGCGTCATCCAGGAGGAGGGCGCGACCCTCCATCATCGCGGCCACCAGGGGTCCGTAGATGAACTCGTAGCCGCCCGCATCGGTTTGGGTGTACTCGCCGACCAGGTCCCCGACCGTGGTGTCCCCGTCGCCCGCCACCGTGATCAGGTCGGGGAAGGCCGCCTCGATCAGGGAGGTCTTGCCCGTGCCCGGCGGCCCGTACAACAACACCGGGACGCTCGCCTCGCGCAGGCGTTGCAGGGCCTCGACATCGGGCAGGTTCTCCAGCGCCCTCGGGTGATACGTCTGCCCGTTCGGGCGGGTGATCGGGGCCGGGCGCCCGCCCGACGCAGGTGCGGGTGCGGGGCGCGGGCGGGGCACCGCCGCCGAGGGCGGGGTGGGGTTGGAGGTCGGCTGGGCGGCGGCCCGGTGGTCGAAGTCGCCTGGTAGGTGCGGGGTTTGTGGCCGACCCGTTCGGCCTCGCCCCGGGTGACCAGCGTCTCGCAGGCGTTGCCGACCGCTCCCCCGGAGTGCCCCAGCTGCTTGGCCAGCTCGGTGACCGTGTAACGGCCCTGCGGGCTCACGGCCAGGATCGCGGCCACCCGGGCCCGTAGTTCACCGGGGCGGGCCTTGCCCGAGGCGGTGGGCAACAGGGCGGCGGTCGAGACGGGTTGAGGCGATGGCGGCGGGGTGGGTGTGGCCATGGCGAAGCCTTCCTCTCACTGGGTAAAGGAGAAATTCGGTGGGGGTTCCTGCCACCCGCCGCGCCGTCGTGGTGGCGGCCGGTTCGGGCATGGGGGTGCCGTGGCACCGGCCTCATGCGGTCTCGGTGCGGGGTCTGGCTCAGGGGGGGGTTGCCGCGCTCGGGCGGCGGTCGAACGGCTGGGGGCAGGGTGGGCCCGCCGGGTGTGCGGCGGGCCCGTGCCGGGCCGGAGGGTCAGCCGTCGAGGTCGGTCAGGGTGACCGTGACGTGCGCGCCGAGCACCGACTCGATGTCGGTCCTGCGGCGGGTGTTGGGGGCGGTGACGCTCACCCGGACTCGATCCAGTGCAACGCGTCCGCCTGCCGCAGCTCGACCGCGTTCACTTTCCGCCCGTCCAACCGAATCACCCCTTTTTCTGAATTCGGCCGCCCGTTCGGAAATTCCCCCCGCCGGGCTGCTTTCGCATTTCCCGTTCCCGCCTTTCGGGAACAATTTAAATATAGCTCGACTCGGGCCCGACCTGAAGCGGGATTCCGGCTTGGTAATGCTGGAATTCTCGTGAATTCACGACCGGAATTCCGGGGAATTCGGGAGGCGGCGACGCTTTGCGTCGTGCGCGGCACGCGGGGCGACCGATTGCCAGGCGGCCTGCGGGCGCCGGCAAACCCGCAATTCGAGCACGCGTCCGAACCACCGGCCCGGCACGGCGGCCCGGCACGGCGGCACCTGCGGCTCCGCCTCGTGCCGCCTCCCAGGCATCCCAGACCTCCTGGGGGCCGACCGGTACAGGAGGAGAAGAGGAAGGAGGAGGAAGAGAGGAGAAGGGGAAGGGGGAAGGGAAAGGAGGTGGAGCGGAAGCCGTAGGGGAAGTGAGCGGAAAGTGAGACACGAAGCGAGAGGCGGAGGGGTGTTGGCAGCAGATCGGGACAGGTTCATCCACCGATATGCAGGCTGGCCCGGCCCGCCGTGGCAGACCGCGCCGTGACCAGCCCGTACGTGCACCGCAGGGTGCTCCTGTGCAAGCAGGACGCCGGGTTCGAGCCCCATGGAAGGACGACGGACTCGACGTACTGCAGGACTTCGACTCTCAACGGGTCGGCAAGGTCCACTGATCCGAACTCAATCAACGCAGGACCACCCAGCACCCCGGCGTCGGGCCGGCGCGAAGACGAGCCCTTCGCCGGTGTTTGCCACGCCATCTGACCCTGGAGCTCGGCGGGCACCGGCGGCATCCCACACGCCTATTGGCTGGACGCCATGAACCACGCCCGCTCCACATACGTGTGGGTCGACCGCGGAAGGGATGGGAACCGGGGTTGAGTGGTGGGCTGAGCCGGGCCCTCAAGGGCTTCAACAAGGCGCACTCATGCGGAATGCGGACGCGATCTTCCTTGCCGACCCTTGAACCTTCGACCTTGAACGATCGAGCAACTGCCGCCTAAAGCGTGTCCCGTATGGGGTGAGCTTTAGGGCGACGCGGCCAGCGGGTCCGAAGCGGGCGATGGCGCGGAGGTGGGACGGAGGCCCTCCAGCGCGCGTTCGACCAGTGCGGCGCTGTCAGCGGTGGTGAGCGGATCGGTGCCCAGAAGGAGCCGGTAGTACAGCGGGGCGTAGAGCATCTCCGTCATGGCGCGCGTGGGCACGTCGTTGCGCAGCTGTCCGGCGGCAACGGCCTTGGCCAAGCGGTCCTGGCAGGCCCGGATGCGGGGTTCGACGACGGTGTCGCGGAAGCTGGCCGCGACCGACCGGTCGCCCTGGCCTTCGGCGATCACGCCTTGGAACGCGGTCCCCACATCACTGTTGAACAGGGCGATCACCTCGTTGATCTGGTGGACGAGGTCGCCGGCGATGTTGCCGGTGTCGGGGAAGTCCAGTACGTGGCCGATCCGGTCGTTGATGGCGTCCAGGGCCAGGGCGCCCTTGGAGGGCCACCACCGGTAGATGGTCGGTTTGCCGACTTTGGCGGCGGACGCGATGGCTTCGATGGTCACCTTCGCGTACCCGTTCCGGGCGATCAGCTTGAAGGTCGCATCGAGGATCGCCCGATGCGAGCGCTGGTTGCGCCGGGTCGGGTCGGGGGGGCGGCTGGCTTCTGGCGTCATGGCGCCATGGTACGCGATCGCTTGACGTGACGTTACGTATCGTGTTGACAGGTTGATGCAGGTGGCATCAGACTTCCGTGCCATGACGAAACGGCGCGTTACGTCAGGGCACTGGAGACTGAGACCTCGCCGGGCACCCACGTTCCGCCGACGTCACGCGGGACACCCTGGCGTGGCGGCCGGGTGGGACTGCTCATGCGGCGCTGGAGGCTGCACGGCAGGTGTCTGTGGTCCTTGGCGACGCGGTTGGGAGGTCGCCGACGCCATCGCATACGTCGTGGCGCTGCCATCCCACGTCAACGTGCCCCAGATGTCGGTGACTCCACTCACCCAGTGAGCCTGCTCCGGCGGCGGTCTCGGGGCGCACCCGCACGACTCACCACACAGGACTCCCATAGTCCCCGAACAACCATCGGAGTACGCAGTGACACTTCACGACACCGGACCAGAGCCAGGAGCCCCAGAGACTGGCGTGCCGGAAAACCGACGCCGGTGGGCGCTCGTCCTGCTCGCCGGGGCGCTGGCTCTGGACGTCAGCGGAGTCGCGGTCATCAACGCCGCGTTGCCCTCCATCGGCGATGAGTACAACATCGTAGGCACCACGCTGCAGTGGACCATGACGGCCTATGCCATCGCTTTCGCCGGTTTCCTCCTGTTCGGAGGCCGGGTCGCCGACGTCCTGGGCCGAAGGAAGATCTTCGCAGTGGGCATCGGGCTCTTCGCCCTGGCCTCGCTCGGCGCCGCGCTCGCTCCGAACGTCGGGGTGCTGATCGCAGCTCGCGCGCTCCAGGGGATCGGCGCGGCCCTGTCAGGCCCCGCATCGCTCGCCCTCCTGAGCCAGATCTTCCCAGAAGGACCCCAGCGGCACCGTGCGCTGGCCGTCTACGCGGCGACCGGCGCATCGAGCTTCAGCGCCGGGCTCGTCGCCGGCGGGGTCCTCACCGACCTCCTTGGCTGGCGCTCGGTGTTCGCCTTCAGCGTCATCGTCGGCGTACTGATCCTGGCGGGGGTCCGGGCGCTGCTTCCCGCAGGCCGACGACAGCCGCATTCACTGGACATCCCAGGCGCGGTCCTGGTGACACTGAGCATCGGCCTGGTCGTGTACGGCGTGAGTGAGGGCAGCGAAGCCGGCTGGGGATCAGTCCAAGTCCTGGTCTCCCTCGTGCTGGCCCTGATCGGACTCGCGAGCTTCGTCGCATGGGAGAAGGGGCGCACCGAGCCGCTCCTGCCGCTGAGTATCTTCCACAGCAGGCCAGTGAGGGCCGCCTCGCTGACCGGTGCCGTCTTCTACACCGGCGTCAGCGGTCTGCTCTTCTTCTCACCCCTGTACATGCAAGGGATGCTGGGCTATTCGGCGTTCGAGTCGTCCCTGGCGGTTGTCCCGATGGGCATCGTCGTGATCATCAGCTCGCAGATTGCCGGACGCTTCATGTCGCCCGCCGCCTACAAGCCCCTCATGACCGCCAGCCTGCTCCTCATCGGCACCGGCATCGCCCTGTGGGTGGGCACGCCCGAGAACGGCTCGTACTGGACGCACATGCTGCCCGGCATCGTCGTCATGAGCATTGGCCAAGGCGTGGGCTTCGGCTCGATGACGGCCGCCACGCTCGAGGGTCTGCCGCACCATCAGCACGGAGTCGCCGGCGCGGTCAATGTGACGGCACAGCAGATCGGCAGCAGCATCGGGGTGGCGATTCTGGTCGCCGTCTCGACCGGCGTAAGCGGCGGCGGAACAAGCCCCGCCGATCAGTTGGCAGGCTTCCACGCCGCGTACTGGGTGGCGGCCGCCATCGGCCTCCTGGGCGCACTGACTGTTCTGCTCACCAAGTTCCCCAGGGCGAGCGCTCTGGCAACGCCCGCCGCTGAGGAGGAAGAGGCCATAACAGTGACGGCCGAACGTACCTGAGTGTCCTCGACGCTGTGTCCCTGCCCTCGCGAGGGCAGGGACACAGCTATTGCGCCACAACTGATCCGCTGCGGACCGATGCCCAGCGGACCGCGGCAACACGCGGACCGAAGTGAGAACGGACGGGTGCTGAGCTTGTTTCTTATGGTTTGCGAGCTTTGAGTTGATTACGTTCGGCGATGCTTTCAGGGCGTCTAGTTGATTTGCCCTCGTCGTAGCGGGTGGCCGGTCGTTGGTTCTTCGAGCCGATTGGGCGTCCTGGGCCGGGTGTGCGGGTTTGGGCGCACGGGCTGGGCTGTGCAGGTGATGGCGGAGGTTCCTGAACCCTCGGCGGACCCGGGCTGGCCATCTGGACGTCGTCCGCGAACTCCTTGATGGCCGAACGGGACTTGGACCTCGCTGAGCACCGGCCCGTAGCGCCGACCGGCACCCGGCTCCCACTTTCGGCACACTCCCTAAAGCGTGTTGCACAAGGCCGTGTTCGGGCAGGTCAGAGCACGTGGGCGCGGTCTTCTGGTCATGATGTGAGGGCGAGGTTGTGCATGTGGGCGACGGCCTGGACGGCGTGATGGAGGCCGTCGCCGTGCTGCCGGCAGTCGCGGAGGATCTTGTAGTTCTTCATCCGGCCGATGACGTGTTCCACTCGGGCGCGGACCGTGCGGTGGGCCGCGTTGTCGTCCTCCTCGCCCGGCAGGAGGGGCCGGCGGGGGCGTTTGCGGTGCGGCACGACCATCCCGCAGTGGAGGTAGGCGCCGTCGCCGAGGACGGTCACACCGTGGCAGTGCTCGGCCAGCCCGGAGGCGCGCCAGGCGTGGGCGTCCGCGGTGGTGCCCGGCACCGGCCGTGCTGTTGCGATCACGAGGCGGGTGTCGGCGTCCACGATGACCTGCACGTTCGCCGAGAACCGGTAGTTGCGCGAGGACGATCCGACGTGCCGGTCCCGGACCGGGATGAGGGTGCCGTCCACGATCCACAACCGGTTCGCCGCGTCGGCCGGGCGGGAGGCGGGCTCCAGTGCCAGCAGCGGACCGAGCCGCTGGATCACCCGGCACACCGTCGACGAGGAGATGCCGAACAACGGGCCCAGCTGCCGCATGGTCAGGTTCGTCCGGTAGTACACCGCGACGATCAGCACCCGCTCGGCCAGCGGCAGACTCCACGGCCGACCCCGCAGAGTGCCGTTACCGCCCCGTTCATGCACCGCCCTCAGCAGCCGCGCAAACTGCATCACTTACAACCCGGTGAACGTCTCTATCCACACCTGCTCGGCCCTCAACACCCCAGCCATACACCCGAGATGCCCAATTCACAGCCTTGTGCAACACGCTTTAGGCTCGGAGCATGACGCCCACAGATGCAGAGATTGCCCGCGACCTCGCTCCCACCGGGGTGTTGCGCGCCTCCATCAACCTCGGCAATCCAGTCCTCGCCCAGGGCACGCCAGACGAGCCGTCCGGGGTCACTGTCGACCTCGCCCGCGAGGTTGCCGCACGTCTGGAACTGCCCGTGCAGTTCAACTGCTTCGATGCGGCCCGCAAGTCATACGCCGCGATGTCCGAGGGTCACGCCGACCTGTGCTTCCTGGCCGTCGATCCGGACCGCGAGAAGGACGTCGCATTCAGCACGCCGTACGTGCACATCGAGGGGGTGTACGCGGCACCAGTGGACGCAGCATTCACCTCTGCCGCCGACGTCGACCGCGACGGAGTACGCATCGGCGTCAAGAAGGGGTCCGCGTACGACCTCTACCTGAGTCGCACCCTGCACCACGCCACCGTGGTACGCGGTGACGAGGGGGTCGACATCTTCCATGCCGAGGACCTGGACGTAGCGGCCGGCATCCGCCAACCACTGACCGTGCACGTTTCCCAGACGGCCGAACTGCGTCTGCTGGAGCCCGCGTTCATGACGATCCGGCAGGCCGTGGGCACCACAAGGGGGCGAAGCCCGAAGACCACACGGTTCCTCAACGAACTCGTGACCGAGCTGGTGGCATCCGGTTTCGTCTCCAAGGCGCTGCGCCACTCCGGCCAAGACCCGACGCTCGCTGCACCCACCGCAGTTTGACGGAGCCTGGAAGCCACGCCACCCTGCGCCACTTGGGGTCTGCGCCGTGGGCTCAGTGACGCCGTCCCATGTACCCCGCCCACGGCTCTTGCCTGTGCGGCTACCAGTTCATGTGCCGGGGCATGCGGCACTTCCCGGCGGAGTCCATCGAGGGGCAGTCGTCGTCGCCGACCGCGATGACGAGCGCCGCGCACAGCGCCAGTACGACGAGGACGACCACCAGGCCGGTACGGGTGAGCAGGAACCGACTGATACATGTGCCGGTGCGGCCGAGGCGCCGGTCGCGCTGCACCGTGGCCCGGCGCAGGTTCCAGACAGCGCAGACGGCGACGGTGACGGCACCGAAAGCCGCGGACACCCAGCCGTCGTGGAAGAGGCCCTGGGCGACGTAGGCGACCATGCCGCCGAAGATCAGCGCGTACATGCTCCGAACCAGGACGTTAATGATCATCTTCGTCCTCTGGGTACGGGTCGGGCATATAGCGCTCCACGCGCGGCCAGATCCGGGAGCCGAGCCAGAACCCACCGACCAGGACTAGAACCCCGACCACGAGGCTCAGCAAGGGCATCTGCCACGCCGCCTGTACGACGATCCCGACGACGAACGCGAGAACGGCGCCGAACACGACGATGAAGCAGCCGCTGGCACAGCCCATGGCTTCGTCACGGTCTTCCGTCTGGAAAGGCCTTATCGGCCCGATGGGGCTACTCATCGCCGTCCCCCTTGTCCACGTACCGCTGAAGGACGAGGAGCAGGACGGCGACGATGCCGAAGGACACCCAGCCGCCGCCGATCTTCACCCATGACAGCGGCAGCAGGCCGCCGACGAGGACCACGGCCATGACGACGGCCACGGCGAGGGCGAGGCGGCGCAGGTATCTACTCATCTCCACCGTCCACGTCTTCGTACTCGGGCTGCGCGGTGCGGCGCCACCACCACTGGTAGATGACCTGGGATCCGGTGACGCTGATCCCCAGGCCGATCGCCATCTGCCAGTCGCCCATGATGAGCCCCATGGCGCCGTAGATGACGACGGCGAGGGCGAGGTAGACCACAATCTCTCGGACGTTGAGCTGCTTCGGCGGGTCCGGCTGCGCCCCCATCAACTTCAGCCGGTACTTCAGGCGCAGCTTCATCGGTTCGCCTTCGCCAGACGGAGTGCGTCACGGATGTTCTTGACGGTGGCCACGATCAGCGCGCCGAGGACAGCACCCAAGAGGGCCCACAGCCACCACGGCATGACCACGGCGACGTCGGACCCGGATCCGCTCCAAGCGCTGCCGCCGAGGCCGCCCGCTGCGGCGGTACCGCTGGCCGTGCTGGCAGCGGGCATCGCTGCGAGCTTCTTCAGGCGCTTGATCACTTGGGGCCCTTCTTCCATGTACGGCGCATGCGCCACCAGTTCCAGACGGACGAGGCAATCAGCGCGCCGATGAAGGCCCCTGCACCGGGTAACGCCATGCGGGAACCTCGATGCCGCCCGCGATGCAGTAGCCAGCGAACAGCCCGATCTGGACGGCGCGGAACCTCCGGCTGCGCGGTGGCCCGATGGGCGGGATCGACTTCATCGGCTCTTCACCTCGTCGCGCAGGAGGCGGGCGAGGCGCTTGCGGCGCTTCACGTAGAGCCTCCAGGACAGGCATCCGAGGATGTAGACGCCGACGGCAAGCCCCCACCAGCGGCCCCAGACCGAGTACCTCGGATCCGTCATGACACCGCCAGTGACGACGATCGCCACGCCCCACGCAAGGATGTCCACCCACGTATCCGAGCGCGTCTTCACTTGCGCTTCACCTCGCGGCGGTAGGCGCGCAGGGCCAAGGCGAGCCCGACGACCATGAGCGTCATACCGATGATGACCGTCACGTACTCCCAGGCCGACACCTCGTGGTCCGTCAGGGAGCTGAGGCCCAAAACGAGGGTCAGGGATACCGAGGTCACGAACCCTGTGATCCGTGTACGCGGCCTCACTTGCGCCCCCGCCGGAACAGGTGGATGGCGACCCCGGCCACGATGGCGTACCCCATGATCAGAACCACCAGGCCGATGTCGTACGGCAGGTCTGTCGGGATCTGCCCGCCGTTCACTTGCGCGGCCAGAGGGCCCAGATGCAGACACCGGCTATCAGGACGAGCAGCGGTATGCCCACCCAGTTCGAGACCGGCTCGCCGCCGTAGTGGACGCCTCTCAGGGCGTACGTGTACATCTGCCGTGCTCCGCTCGAATTAGCCCCCCGGCTGTCGACGTGTCCGGAGGACGCTAGGTGGCGGGCCGTGCGCAGCGGAAATTGATCATGACGTTCGTTACGGGTCTCACACCGGGTGGGAGAGGTCAGCGTGCGGCACGTGAGGCCGGCCGCGAGGCTGATGTCATGGCGACGTCCGAGAGGCCGATAGTGATCTACCCGCCCGACGAGGACGGCGGGCGGCGTGTACGCGTGGACGGCACGATCCTCGGCCGCGCTTTCACCGTGCGGGACGTGGCGGCGTTCATGCAGGAGGCCGGGCTTCAGGAGTGGGACGAGATGGACGTCGTGCGGACCTCGCTCATCGACTGGCGCGGCGGTGGCCCGGACCACTGGGCCCACTGACTACGGTCGGTTACCGTGCCTGACCTGCGCGGCCGGTGGCTGCCGCGTGCCGAGGCCGACGAAGGTGCTGGAGAGACGCGTCAGTCGTTCTCGTGGATCCAGCCCTCGGAGAGAAAGTAGCTGCGCACGATGCCGACTTTGTACGCGTCCTCCTGCTTCAGCGCGGCGCTCACCTTGTATCCGAATGGATTGCAGAACGGGCAGGGCGTGGGGAAGTCCATGCCCGATGCGAGCCCGCGCAGGAGCTGGCGCGGCGACCCCCAGGTGACGCCGGGCCGGTTCGGATCGAGGCTGCGGCACTCACGTGAGGAGCTGCCGAATTCAGTGTCGCGGTGGAGTATGAGCCCGTCGTAGCCGCGCGCCTTGGGTTCGGTGATGAACACCGGCGGGAGGGTGATCTGCGCGTGGGGGTGCCCGGCCCGCTCCATGGCGTATTCGAGCTTGTTGTAGACCATGGCGGCTTCGTCGGGGTCCGTGAACTCGCCGGGGATGGTGATCGTGATCGTGCTGTAGCGGCGACGGGGTACTGCGTCAGACATGGACCGGAGCCTAACGTTCCGTTTTCGGCCAACGGAACACACCTCCGGCCCTGGCGCTCGAGGACTCGCCGCTCATCCACTGGTGGGGCGGGCGCACAAGTACCGGACGATGTGAAGCCGCTAGGCCGATTCCCGTGGGTCATGGCGTGAATCAGTGGAGGATTCACGCTGCCCGCCGCTGGCTCGTTCCCGGCCCAGACGTCGTGGAATGATCGGCAGATGGCGGGGACCAGCAGTGAGGTCGGGCAAGCGCTGCGGCGTGAAGCCGAGCGAGTCGTCAACGAGGTCGCCCAAGAACTTCGCACTCTGGACGACGGGACATCCTGGTTCTCCGCCCTTTCCTCGGTAGGACGGCAGGCCGTACTGCAAGAAGTGGTCGGCTACGTGATGCAGGCCCACATCACGGCGGCAGACGGACGTGAAGGAGTCGCCCGGTCCGGCGTAAAGCCCACGGCCAACCCTTCAGCGATGATTTGCATGGATCCACCTCGCTACGGGTTCGCAGCACTCCCGGCTAAGGCTTGTCCCGTAACTGATGGGTCTGGTGAGGGAAAGGTCGATTGCGGTGTGCCGCTCGTTGGCCTATCCGTCGAGGGCGAGGTTGTGTAGGCGAGCGATGCCGAGGATGGCGTGGTGGACGCCGTCGCCTTTGAGTCGGCAGTCGCGCAGGATCTTCCAGTCCTTCATGCGGGCGAAGGTGTGCTCGACGCGGGCCCTCACCTGTTTGTGCGAGCGGTTGTGCTCCTCCTTCCAATCCGGGAGTTCTTCGCCCTTGCGGCGGCGGTGCGGGATGACCAGCCCGGTGCCTTGGTAGCCGCCGTCGGCGATGGTCATCGTCTTGCCGACGGCGGCCTTGGCGCCGGATTCCTCCCAGCCGCGGGAGTCGTGCCGGTTGCCCGGCAGGGGCCGGCCGACCACGACGACCAGGCGGGTGTCGGCGTCGATGACCACTTGATGGGCCGTTGAGTAACGGTAGTTTTTCGATTGCTCTGCGATCGTGTGGTCACGGGTGGGCACCAGGGTGCCGTCGACGATGAGCACGGTGTCCTTCGCGAACCGCTTTCTTGGATGGAGTGCGAGAAGCGGTCCGAGGTGGTCGATGATCCGGTCAGCCGCCGACTTGGAGACGCCGAACAGCGGGGCGATCTGGCGCATCGTCAAGTTCGTGCGCCAGTACATAGCGACCAGCAGGACCCGGTCCTCCAGAGACAGGCTCCACGGTCGGCCGCGGTGCCTGTCGGCCACGCCCTCGCGCCGAACGTTAGTCACCAACTTGCCGAAGCAGCGCGGGCTCAGCCCAGCAAACGGGGCTATCCAGGACGGTTCCGGTGCCGTGATCACGCCAGCCATCGCAAGATCATCCCATCTACGACCAGGCGTTACAGGAAAGTCTCGGGCGACCCCGTGATCGGACCATGGCAAGGGCCGACGCCTCAAGTACTTCTAGGTTGCGGACCAGAGGCAGGGCCCTTTCCCGCCCCCACAGTCGCCCGGAAGATCACCTGCTTGCCCTCAACCGCACTTGAGGTCATACGGTCCCCCCATGACCTGCACGGTGTGCGGGCTCCACGCTGAAGCACCTGGAGGGGATACCCCATGACGACCCAGCAGATCTCCGACACCGAACTCGCCGGACAGCCCGCCGCGTACTGGACCGGTGTCGCCTACGAGGCGCTCATCGCGTTCACCCGGGCCCAGCAAGCCGAAAAGGGCTACACCCAGCCCCAGTTCTGGCTGCTGCGCAACCTGTCGGTGAATGACATCTCGCCCGACGGCGAGGGGATGATCTTGCCCGAGTTGCGGGAGGCCATATCCTCCTACATCCGTCCCGAGGACGACCTGGCGGCGGAGGCCGAGGGGCTCCTCGAACGTGGCTGGCTGACCCAGGACACCAAGGACCGGCTGTGGCTCACCCCGGAAGGGGAACAGGCCCGCGTCGACCTGGCCCGCAACGCCCCCGCGATCCGAGCCGCCCTCCACGAGGGCATCGACGACGCGGACTACGTCACCACGGTGAAGGTGCTCCAGCGGCTGATCCGCAACGCGGGTGGGACGGTCGCCTGATGAGCCGCAAGCCCGGGGCAAAGTGCCCCGGGCCGGATACTCAAACCGATCTTTGCGGGACAAGCCTTAATGAACACGTCAAGGCATTCCGTGTCCTCGTCTCAGTGTTCTCCGTCGCCGACACTCGCCGCAGGCGGACGTACTGCAAAGGCACTTGCGGACACACATGGCACAACTTGCCTCCCCGGTGAGGTGCCGTGGTCCCAGCACATTTGGATCGCAGAAGGGTGTTCACAACCGGCTGCAGGCCTGGGCCGCCGACGGCACCCTGGAGAGAGTGTTCACCGCCTTGCTGGCGCAGGCGGGTACAGCGGGCCACTTGGACTGGGTTGTCGCGGTCGACTCCACTGGCTTGATGCACGACTCGTGGGATCAGGCACACATTCCGCGAAGACGATCACCAAGATGTATCTAGGTATTGCGGGGCGTGACGTTCATGACGGTGGCGTGGGCACCATCGGGGCTGTCGATACCAGCGGGAGTGCGGTTTAAGCGCCGCGGACGAAGGTCGCGCAGTCCGGACAGTCGTCGAGGTATCGGTGCCGACACTCAACGGTGTGTTGCAGGAAGGTGATTGCCTCCTGTCTGTGGACGACTTCATTTTCGAGCGCTGCGATCTTCGCCTTCACGACGGCCTGTGCCGCCGACTTCGTCGGTGCCATCGCGGCAGCGACCTCAGGCAATGAGAGCCCGATGCGTCGCAGTTTCAGCACGGTATGCGCCTGTTCCAGCGCGCTGTCGTCATAGATGCGGTAGCCGTTGCCATCGCGACGCACGGTGAGTGCGCCGACGTCTTCCCAGTGCCGCAGCACGTGAGCCTCAACGCCGAGCTCTGCGGCCACTTCCCCGATCGTCTTCATCACACACGCCTTGCCTTCATGTCGACCTGAACCCATAGCGTCACGATCATGCCTGACACCACCAACCCCACGAGCTCCCCGCACCGTCGATCGATCCTGGTCACCGGCGCGACTGGCAACCTCGGCCGAGAGATCGTTGACCGTCTCCAAGCACACGGCGCGCGCGTACGCTGCCTTGTGCGCGAACAGGCCGACGCGCGCCCAGGAGTCGAGTGGGTGGTCGGCGACCTCACAGACCCCGGTGCCATGCGCGAGGCGCTCGTGGACATCGACGCGGTCTTTCTGATCTGGCCACTGCTCGATTCCGCCGCTGCCCACGACCTGATCGTAGAACTCACCACGGCGGCGCCGCGTGTCGTCTACCTGTCCTCGACCGCCATTGACGACGAAGCCGCTCGTCAGAGTGATCCCATCGTTCAAGTGCACGCGGATATGGAAGCCCTGCTCCACGAGGCCGGTCTGCGACCCGTGGTGCTGCGTAGCGACACGCTGGCCTCCAACGCCCGTGGCTGGGTGCAACAGGTGCGGGCGGGCGATGTCGTCTCAGGCCCGGAGACGGCGCGCACAGCTGTCGTAGACGAGCGCGATGTCGCTGATGTGGCCGTATCTGAATTGCTCGCACACCACGATCAATTGGCCCACGGCCCACACGTGTTGACCGGCCCCGAGGTACTCAGTCGCGCCGACCAGATCGCTCACCTCGGTGCTGCACTCCGACGCGATCTGCGATTCCAGGCGCTTCCCGCTGATCTCGCGCGATCACGGATGCTCGCCGACGGTCGTCCCGAGCCACTGGTGGAGGCGCTGATCGCCGCCTCGGTGTGGCGACCAGAATCCCATCGCGTCACCGATCATGTTGAGCGCCTCGCTGGTCGCCCGGCCGGCACCTTCGCGAGATGGGCCATCGACCACGCGGCCGAGTTCAACTGACGAGAACGGCGGAACGCCCCACCAGACCATGACGAACGTGCTCGATGACCTGAATGGGGTCTCGGTTCGGCAATCGTCGTTCGTTTTCCGGCAGGAAGGCATCCATGGCGCACGCCAACGCTCCGTTGTCCATCGAAGGGCGCCGACGCCTGGTCGAGCGCTGCCAGACTCGGCCGATCGCAAACGGTGCCGCCGAATTGGGGATATCCCGCGCGTGTGCATCGAAGTGGGTCAACCGCTGGCGGAGTCACGGTGAGTCTGGCCTGCAAGACCGACCCTCGGCCCCGCGCCGGAGTCCGAATGCGTCGCCCGCGTGGGTGATCGACAAGATCGAGATCTGGCGGCGCGAGCACAAGTGGCCCGCACAACGGATCACCCACGAGTTGGCCGACATCGGCTTCCCCGTCAACCGCCGCACCGTCACCCGGCACCTGACCCGACTCGGCCTCGGCAAACGCAGGTTCATCGACTCCGGCGGCGAGAACAACCGCAAGCCGGGGAAGATCACCGCTCGCTGGCCGGGCCATATGGTGCATCTGGATGTGAAGAAGGCCGGTCGGATTCCGGATGGCGGAGGCTGGCGCATCCACGGCCACGACAGCGAGCAGGCGAAGGCCACAGGCCGGGCGAAGTCGGCAGGCGCGAAGCGTGGCTACGTCTACCTGCACTCGGCGATTGACGGCTTCTCCCGAGTCGCATACACAGAGCCCCTCGCCGATGAGAAGGGCGCGACCGCCGCCGCGTTCCTCGCGCGAGCGAAGGTCTATCAGCAGACCAAGCCGTGCCCCCCTCGCCACAACGGCAAGGTGGAGCGGTATCAGCGCATCCTGGCCGAGGAAGTTCTCTACGCTCACGAGTTCACAAGCGAGCACGCCCGCTCTGCGGCGATCAGCGTGTGGAACATCCACTACGGCTACCACCGGCCACACAGTGGCGCCGTCGGTCTGCCGCTTTCGGGCAGGTGCCACCAACGTCCAGCCCTCGTACGTCTAGGCACTTCCCTCGTGATCCACAAGATCCATTGCCGGAGTGTCCTCGCTGCCGGGGACGAGCAGGGACAGGCACAGCTGCGGGAGCACCTGGTCCAGCTCGAAGCGGTCCCGGAGGTGAGGGGTGCGCATCAGGTTGTTGACCAGGGCCACGGCCGCCGCCACGCGATGACGCCCCTCGGTGGAAGAGACGGTTGGCGACACCGCACGCACCAGAGCAGTCCACTCGGCCAGATACTCGCGCTGCGCCTGAAGCAGCATCGTCCGCGACTCCTCGGGCAGATGCCGTGCCTCGGTCAGCAGCAGGCCGATGATCGCCGGATGCCGGACGGACATCTTCACGTACGAGCCGACCACACCGCTCAGGGCCTCTTCGGCGTCGGGGGCAGTGGCAAGGACGTCGGCGAGGTCCATCAGCAGGTAGGACCAGCCACGGGTCAGGGCGGTGACGAGGATGTCGCCCTTGGTGGCGAAGTGGTTGTAGACGCTGGGGCCCGCGATGCCCAGGGCGGCACCGATGTCCTCAATGGCCACGCGCGTGTAGCCGCGCTCGGAGAACAGCCGGATGGACTCGGCGAGCAGATTCTCACGCCGCGACTGCGGCTTGAGGCCCAACGGCGCGCGGCGCGTCCCCTCGGCCGGGGCCGGTGCGGGGGAATGGACCACGGTGTGCACCATCGACGTTAGCAGCGGGCGGCTCACCGTCTCGCCGGAACGGTGGGACCCGGGGCTCAGCAGCACGGCGAGCGTGGCCCAGGCCAGGTAGTCGGCCCGTTCGGGTGCCAGCTCGGGCCGTGTCTGCTGGATCAACCCGGTGACGAGCTGTCCCACGGTGCGGATCTCGGCGTGCACCAGGGCCTGTTGGGGCTCGGGCAGGTGCATCGTCTCCCGCTGCCACAGCATGCCCGATTGGGCGTGCTCGGTGGCGACGGTGACGAGTTCGCCCACCCAGTCGGTGCGGAAGGGCGAACTCATCTCCTCCAGCCGCGTGGTGAGGGGCGTGACGGAGGAGGACAGGACCTCGAAGAGCAGGTCCTGCTTGCTGCTGAAGTGCCGGTACAGGGCGGACGGGCTGATCGTCACCGCTTCGGCGATGTCCCCCATGGCGACCTGCTCGTACCCGCGCGCGCCGATCAGGTCGCGGGCCGCGGCGAGGATCAGCTGGCGCCGGTTCGAGGGGCGCGTGCGGCGCAGGGGCTGGTCGGTACCGGTACCGGCTTGCTGCGCCGTCACTGGGGGCCTTTCTGTGTACCGCGAGTTTATGTGCCCAGACTATCGGCAGGTCAGTTGTTCCAGCCTCCGCCGCAGACCAGGGTCTGGCCGCTGACGTAGTCCGATTCCGGGGTGCACAGCAGGTAGACGGCGCCCGCCGCCTCCTCGACCGTGCCTGCGCGACCCAGCGGGATCATCTGCTCCGCGGCGGCGAGGAGCGCCGGGTTCACGCCGACCGCGATCCGGCGGCCGGAGATGTCGATGGTGCCGGGGCCGTCGGCGGATGCCTCGGTGAGCCGCGTGGCGATCAGGCCGAAGGCGACGGTGTTCACCGTCACGTTGTAGCGGCCCCACTCCTTGGCCAGCGTCTTGGTCAGCCCGGTGACTCCCGCTTTGGCCGCGGCGTAGTTGGCCTGCCCTGCGTTGCCACCGAGCCCGGCGACGGAGGAGATGTTGACGACCTTGCGCACCACCGGTGTTCCGGCTTCGGCATCCTTGCGGGCCTGTTGGCGCAGCACCGGCTGGGCGGCCCGCAGGAGTCGGAACGGGGCCTTGAGGTGGACGTCCATGATGGCGTCCCACTGCTCGTCGTCCATCTTCTGGATGACGTTGTCCCAGGTGTAGCCGGCGTTGTTGATGATGATGTCGACGCCGCCGAAGGTGCTGACCGCCGTCTTGACGAAGGCGTCGGCGAAGCCGTCGTCGGTGACGCTGCCGACGTAGGCGACCGCCCGGCCGCCGGCTGCTTCGACGGCGGCCACGGTCTCGGCGGCCGGTGCCTCGTCGAGGTCGTTGACGACGACGTCGGCGCCCTGTGCGGCGAGTTTGAGGGCTATGGCGCGGCCGATGCCGCGGCCGGATCCGGTGATGAGGGCGGTCTTGTGCGCGAGGTGGGACATGGATCTGCCTCCCGGAGGGCGAGTGATGGGTCGGACTCAGGACGCAACGACGCGTGCCGTGCCGGTCAGCGTGGTGGTGCCGTCGGCCAGGCGTACGTCGAGGTCGATGGCGGCGATGCCGTCTTCGACGGCGCGGACGGTGCCCCGGCAGGTGGGCCGGGCGTGCAGCGGCGTGATGGCCACGAACCGGACGTCGAAGGACCGGATGCGTTCTTGCGGTGCCCAGCCGGTCAGCAGACGGCCGAGATAAGCCATCGAGAGCATGCCGTGGGCGAACACGTCGTCCAGACCGGCGGTGCGCGCCGCGTCGAGGTCGATGTGGATCGGGTTGTCGTCGCCGGAGGCGCCCGCGAACAGGGCGAGGGTGGTGCGGCTGATCGGCGGCAGGTGGAGCGGTTCCAGGACGGTGCCCGCGACGAGGGGTGTGCTGAGAGTCATCCGAGTCCTCCGTGCCGCACGATGGTCAAGGTCTCGGCGGTGGCCACCAGTTCGTCGCCTCGCCGGAACTCGCTGCGCCTGACCAGGAAGTCCATGGCAGGGGTCTTGGCCGTCGCGCCGACGATCCGCTGCTCCACGCGCAGGGTGTCCCCCGCGTGCACGAGCCGGTGGTAGGTGAAGCTCTGCTCTCCGTGCAGCACGGTTGCCAGATCGATGCCCAGGTCGTCGAGGTGTCCGAATGGGCGCGGCGCCGCCAACTCCACGGAGAACAGGAAGGTGGGCGGCATGAGCAGATCGGGGTGCCCGGCGTCACGGGCCGCGGTGACGTCGGTGTGGACGGGGTCGCTCTCGCCGATGGCGGCGGCGAACATCCTCAGCCGTCCGCGCTCGACAGTGACCTCGAAGGGCGCGAACTCCAGGGCCAGCGCCTTCTGTTCGTCGATCGGCATGCTCAGCCCACCTTCTCGTACAGGGTGACGACGGCCGCGCCGCCGAGCCCGATGTTGTGCTGGAGGGCGAGCGAGGCTCCCTGGACCTGCCGGGCTTCGGCCTCGCCGCGCAACTGCCAGGTCAGTTCGGCGCATTGGGCGACTCCGGTGGCTCCGAGCGGGTGCCCCTTGGAGAGCAGCCCGCCCGAGGGGTTGGTGACCACGCGTCCGCCGTAGGTGTGATCGCCGTCGCGCACGAACTTCTCCGCCGTGCCCTCGGGCGTCAGCCGCAACGCCTCGTAGCTGAGCACCTCGTTCGTGGTGAAGCAGTCGTGGAGTTCGACGACCGGGATGTCCTCGGGTGCGACGCCCGCCTGCTCGTAGACCTGGTCGGCGGCGGCGCGCGCCATTTCGTAGCCGACCAGGCTCATCCGGTCGCCGGAGTGCGACTGCGGGGTGTCGGTCGTCAGTGCCTGGGCGGAGATCGCCACGCCGGTGCGCAGGCCTCGCGAGCGCGCGAAGCCCTCGGTGACCAGGACTGCCGCGGCGGCTCCGCAGGTGGGCGGACAGCACTGGAGCCGGGTGAGCGGATCGAAGATCATGGACGACTGCAGCACCTCGTCGAGGGTCACCTGGTCACGGAAGACGGCGTTGGGGTTGTGCCGCGCGTGCCTGCGGGCCTTGACCGCGATCCGGGCGAACAGCTCGGGCCCGACGCCGTAGCGCTCCATGTACTCCCGCCCCGCCCCGCCGAACAGGCGTGCCGCGGACGGGACATCGGGGTGTTCGCCCTGGACCTCGGCCGCGATCTCCTCGAAGCGGGCCAGCGGTGCGGGCCGGTCCTCCCAGTGGGAGACGAGTGCCCCGCGCTGCATCTGCTCGAATCCGACGACCAGCACACAGTCGGCGCCGCCGCCGAGGATCGCCTGGCGTGCCAGCCACAGCGCCGATGAGCCGGTGGAGCAGTTGTTGTTGACGTTGACGATCGGGATGCCGGACATCCCGACGCGGTAGAGGGCGTTCTGCCCGCCGGCCGAATCGCCGTACACATAACCGGCGTAGGCCTGCTGGACGTCGCCGTAGGCGACGCCCGCGTCGGCGAGCGCCCGCAGAGCGGCTTCCTGTGCCATGCGGTCGTAGGGGGCGCTGGTGCGCGGTGTCGCGAAGGGCGCCATGCCCACTCCCGCGACGAAGACACGATCGGTCATACGGTCCTCCCGGAGCTCGATGCCTGCCGTGGACCATAACAGCAAAACTATTGGAGATTCACTTATGCTCTTGCGAGACGCCCAAACCTCAATACACTGACCGCACAGTGAGTCAGGACGAACTCATGGTGATTCACATCTAGGGAAGGGGCCGCCTTGCGCATCACTCATTGCCTGCACCGCGTCGTGCAGCGCGAACCGGACCGCCCGCTGACCATCTGCGGCGACCGCACGACCACCGTGGCGCAGTCCGCCGATCGCGTCGCCCGGCTCGCGGGAGCGCTACGGGCCCACGGGCTGGAGGCGGGCGACCGGGTCGGCATCCTCGCGATGAACTCCGACCGCTACCACGAAGCGCTGTTCGCCTGCGCGTGGGCCGGACTGGTGGCCGTACCGCTCAACACGCGGTGGGCCCTGGCCGAGAACGCCTTCGCCGTGGACGACGCGGGCATCCGCCTCCTCCTCGTCGACGACGCCTTCGCCGCGGCGGCACACGACCTCAGGGACCGCTGCCCGGCACTGACCACCGTCGTCCACTGGGGCGAGGGCGCCACGCCCGCCGGCTGGCTGGCTGGCTGTCCTACGAGGACCTCCTCGCCGGCGCACGCCCCGCCGAGGACGCGCACCGCGGCGGCTCCGACCTGTTCGGGATCTTCTACACGGGCGGAACGACCGGCCGGGCCAAAGGAATTGAGCTCAGCCACGACAACCTCCTCGGCAACGCGGTCGGCACCCTGGCCACGCATCCCGTGGCCACCACACGCGGCCGGTTCCTGCACGCCGCGCCGATGTTCCATCTCGCCGATCTCGCCGCCTGGGTGATGGGCACGCTCCGCGAGACCACCCATGTGATGGTCCCCGCATTCGAGCCGACGGCCGTGCTGGCCGCCATCGAGCGGCACCGGATCACCGACACCCTGCTCGTGCCCACGATGCTCCAGTTGCTGTGCGACCACCCGGACGCCGACACCGTCGACCTGAGCAGCGTCCGCAACGTGATCTACGGTGCGTCCCCGATGTCCGAGGCCGTCCTCGAACGCTCGATGCAGCGTTTCCCCCACGCCGACTTCGTGCAGGCGTACGGGATGACCGAACTGGGGCCGGTGGCAACGCTTCTGCTGCCGGACGACCACCTCGTCGCGGGGCTCCGCCGTTCGGCCGGCCGCTCGGCGGTCGCCGTCGACGTACGCGTCGTGGACGCCGAGGACCGTGAGGTTCCCCCCGGCACGGTCGGAGAGATCGTCGTGCGCGGCGACAACGTCATGCTCGGCTACTGGAACCGCCCCGAGGAAACCGCCCAGGCGCTGCGCGGCGGATGGATGCACACCGGTGACGCGGGGCGCATGGACGACGCCGGTTATCTGTTCGTCGTCGACCGGATCAAGGACATGATCGTCACCGGGGGCGAGAACGTGTACTCCGTCGAGGTCGAGAAGGCCCTCGCCCGGCACCCGGCCGTCGCTTCCTGCGCCGTGATCGGTGTCCCCGATCCGACGTACGGCGAGCGCGTGCACGCCGTCGTGGTGCTGCACCCCGGGGCCGCCGCCCTCCCTGGGGAGTTGACCGATTTCTGCCGGACCCACATAGCCAACTACAAGGTGCCCCGCAGCGTCGAGTTCATCGACGCCCTCCCGGTCTCCGGCGCCGGCAAGGTCCTCAAGCGCGTACTGCGCGGGGCCCGTCGGGCGGGCCATCTCTGACCGGCCGCACATCAACCGCCCATGCCGACAAGGCTGTTGACCCACTCGGCCCGACAAGGAGCAACAGATCATGAAGCGCACCATCTACGACGACGAGCACGAGGCCTTCCGGGGTGTCGTCCGGGACTTCCTCGCGAAGGAAGTCACGCCCGTGTACGACGAGTGGCTCGCGGCGCAGCGCGTGCCGCGCGAGCTGTTCCACAAACTCGGCGTCCTGGGTGTGACCGGCTTCGACATCCCCGAGGAGTACGGCGGTCCCGGTCCCACCAGCTACAAGTTCCAGGCCGTCATCGCCGAAGAGGCGGCCCGGGCGGCTGTCGTCCTCGGGCACCACTTCGTGTCGACCGGCGTCGTCCTCCCCTATCTGCTGCGGCTGGCCACCGACGAGCAGAAGTCGCGCTGGCTGCCGGGCATCGCCTCGGGCGCCACCACCCTGTGCATTGCGATGACCGAACCCGGCACTGGCTCCGACCTCGCCGGCATCCGCACCACGGCACGGCTGTCCGACGACGGACAGCACTACGTGCTCAACGGCTCCAAGACGTTCATCACCGGCGCCCGCAACTCCGAGCTGTGCGTGGTCGTCGCCCGCACCTCGCCGCCCGCCGCGGACGACCGCCGCCACGGCCTGAGCCTGCTCGTCGTCGACACCTCCAGCGAGGGCTTCTCCATCGGGCGGCAGCTGGACAAGATCGGCATGCACACCTCGGACACCAGCGAACTGTCCTTCGCGGACGTCCGCGTTCCGGTCGGCGACATGCTCGGCCGCGTGGACCACGGCTTCGCCCACCTCGGTGCGCACCTCCCGCGCGAGCGCCTGGCGATCGGCGTCGCGGCAGTCGCCTCCGCGGCCGCTGCCGTCGACTTCACCCGGGCTTATGTACGCGACCGAAACGTCTTCGGCAGGCCGGTGGCGGAGTTCCAGAACACCAAGTTCACGCTCGCTGACTGTGCCACGCAGGTGGAGGCGGCACAGTCCCTCGCCGACCGGGGCATCGCCGCGGACGACGCCGGGAGCCTCACGGCCGCGGACGCGGCGCGCATCAAGCTGTTCTGCACCGAGACGGCCGGCCGGGTCATCGACGCATGTCTGCAACTGCACGGCGGATACGGCTACATGCAGGAGTACCCCATCGCCCGCTTGTACGCCGACATCCGGGTCAGCCGGATCTACGGCGGCACCAGCGAGGTGATGAAAGCGATCATCGCCAAGGATCTGGGGTTGTAGACGGGCACGCGGCCCCGGAAGCGCCTGCGTCAGCCCTGGGCCGGTGCGTCCAGGATGCGGTGGGCCAGGCGCTTCCACACCGCGAGGTTCGGATCGCTGCTGTGATCCCGTGGTTCGAAGGTGTAGGTCAGAGCGACGCCCCGCATGCTCGACAGGAGCACGGGCGCGAGATCGGCGAAACCCGGGTGCGCGGCGAGTTCCGGTCCGAACAGGGCGATGACCAGACGGCGGATGTGGCGCCCCAGTTCGTGCTCCTGCGGCCTGAGCGCATCCGCGAGTTGGGGGTTGTGCTGAGCCGCGGCCCACAGTTGCAGCGCGGCGCGGAACAGGGCGCCGTGGAAGCTCAGCCAGATCTGCTCGACGGCGTCGTCGATGGTGCCGGCGGCCTTGGGAACATCGATCTCACCGGTGCGCTGCAGAGCCAGGTGCTGGACCGCCGCGATCAGCAGGTCGTCGCGCGAGGGGAACTGGTGCAGCATGCTGCCGCGTGAGACGCCCGCGCGTTCCTGGATGCGCGACGTCGTGGTCGCGGCGTATCCGTCCTCGGCAAGACAGGCGACCGCCGCTGCCAGAATGCGCTCGCGCGTGTTCCATGCCCGCTTCTGTACCGGCAGCGCAGCGGAGTGAGAGGGTGCCATGCCACCAAATTTACCGTGGCGTCTGTCGTGACCGACCAGTGCGGGCCTACTGGCTGCGCCGCGCACCGGCGGCCAGGAGGGCGGTGATCTCGCCCCAGAGCGGCTCCGGCAGTTCGTGGCCCATGCCGGGGAAGATCGTGAGGGTCGACTCCGGGATCACTTCCCGCAGCCGAACGGACGCGGCCGGATCGATCAGCTGGTCACTGTCGCCCGCCAGGATCGTCGCGGGCACCCGCAGCGAGCGCAGCACCTCGTCGCGATCGACCGTGGCGAGCACGGCCCGCAGCTGGCGTTCGGGTCCGTCGGGCTCCCATCCTCGCTCCCAGATCTGAGCCCCGACGTCGGTGAGCCACTCGACGTCCTGGGGGTACGCAGCCGACCGGCAGACCGCCTCAGCGGCCCGGTAGTGCGCGACGAATTCGTCCCGGCTCGCCGGTGCGGCCGCGTCGAGGCGCCCCTCGATCGCGTCCCGCCCCCAGAAGTACCGCAGCGACGGCGCCGTGTAGACGAGTCCCAGTGAGCGCACCCTGTCCGGATGACGCAGGGCGAGTTCCTGCGCGACCATGCCGCCCATCGACTGCCCGACGATGTGGGCCGAGTCGAGACGGAGCCCGTCGAGCAGGGCCGCGGTGTCGTCCGCAAGGTCGCTCAGCTCGTACCCTCCCTCCGGGTAGCGCTGGGACTGCCCGACGTCGCGGTTGTCGAAGCGGATGACGCGGAAACCTTCCTGGACCAATAGCTCACAGAACTCCGGTCGCCAGCCCAGGAGTTGAGCGCCGTACCCCTGGATGAGCACCAGCGGCGGCAGGTCCTCGGAGCCGAAGGCGTCCCAGGCGATACGGGATCCGTTCGGTGTGACCACGAACGACATGTGGTGTCCTCTCCCGGCCCGCGCTCAGCGGACCGTCTTGACGAAGGAGATCGCGACCCCGGAGACCAGGGCGGCGACGATTCCGAACACGTAGAGGGCGGTGTATCCGCCGAAGAAGGTGAGCAGGCCGCCCGCCAGCACGCCCGACACGATCTGCGGAAGGCCGGTCGCGACGGCCAGGAGGCCGAAGTCCCGCCCGACGCGGTCGTTGTGCGGCAGGACGAGGGACATGACGGCGAGATCGACCCCGTAGTAGGTGCCGATGAAGATGCCGAGGAAGACCGAGTAGACGACCATGCCGGTCCAGGTGGGGCTGATCACCGGGATGCAGAAGGTGGCCGCGAGCCCGAGGGCCGAGACGCACACGAACAGCCTGCGGCGGTCGATCCTGTCCGCGAGCCAACCGAGGAAGGTGGCCACCACGACCCAGGCCACGGTGGTGATCGTGAGCAGGGAGCTGACCGCGACCCCGACGTCGCCGTCCGGCACGTTGTCCTCTCCGATGTAGTCGGTCAGCGTGTAGTAGAGGTATCCGCTGACCGTGAAGTACGAGAGGAACAGCGCGAGGCGGCTCACGAAGGCCCACGTGAAGTCCCGGCTGCGGAACGCCTCGAAGAAGCCGCGGAACCCGCGGTGGTCCGCGGCGATGTCCTCGCGCTGCGTCTCGAAACCCCGCGAGGACTCCTCCCGTGCCCCCAGCACGAGCGCCAGGCTCGCGGCGACGAGCACGACAGCGGTGATCGCATAGCCCCAGAACTGCCCCACACGGCTGGCGACGTTCACGCCGATCAGCACGCCGACAGGAGTGCCGAGTCCGACGACCGCCGAGGCGACGCCGCGCCGTTGTTCGGGGACGCGGTCCGGCAGGATCGCGATCAAGGCGCCCTGATACATGTTCGACGCGAGCCACAACAGCGCGTAGAAGATGCCGAGCAGAAGCAGGTTCGCGCTCTTGGACATCGCGATCATCAGCACTCCCGAGATGCCGGAGAGCACCACGATCCAGGGAGTGCGCCGGCCGAAACGCGAGCGGGTCCGGTCCGAGAGCGCGCCGCCCAACGGAAGCCCCACCAGCGAGGCGAGGGCGGCGAACGTCGTGAGCAGGGCCAGGTTTCCCACCTTGTGCGCGGAGTCCAGCGCTTCGACCTGAGTGGGGACGAGCACCTGCTGGACGCCGTTGAACACGGCGGTCATGGCCGCGACCGCCGCAAGGAGGAAAGGGAGCAGGCGGCGCAGTCGCACCGCTGGAACGGAGTGATGTGCCTGCGCGGTGAGCTCGGTGCGCGTCATGTGCTCCTCCGATGGAGCCTCGGGCCAAGTGCTGCACGACCCTGGCGGGTTGGGGCGGCGCCACACTAACTTGAACTAGTCAGCGCTGACTAGTCAGTTGTGCCCAGGAGGTTTCCATGCCGCGCCGCATCCGCTCCGCAGCCCTGTTCATCGCATCGATCACCGCGGCGGGCAGCCTCGCGCTCGCTCCCCCCTCGACGGCGCTCCCCGACCCGCCGGCCTACGGCGTCGGCATCACCCACAACGTCCCGATCACCATGAGCGACGGGGTGGTGCTGGAGGCGAACGTCTACGCGCCGACGGATCCCTCGACCGGGAAGCCCGCCCGCGGCCCGTTCCCCGTCGTGCTCACGCTCACGCCGTACGGCAAGGACCAGGGCGAGTCGGACCCCGAACGCGGGGACGTCGGGATGGGGATGGACAAGGACCTCATCGAGCACGGCTACATCCACGCCACCGTCGACGTCCGGGGGACCGGATTGTCGGGCGGGACATGGTCGTTCGAGCAGCCGCAGGAGTCGGCCGACGGCGCGCGCGTCGTCAACTGGGCCTCGAAGCTGCCGCATTCGACCGGCTCCGTCGGCATGATCGGGGAGTCGTACGCGGGCATCAACCAGTTGCTGCTGGCCGGCCGCATAGGAGCGAAATCGCCCCTCAAGGCGATCATGCCGATCGTGCCCTCCGATGACGTCTACCGGGACGTAGCGGCCCCGGGCGGAGTCACCAACCCGCTCCTGCTGGCCGAATTCGTCCTCGCGAACCTCCCGTTGAGCGAACAGAACGCCCTCACGGAGGCCCTGAAGACCGCCCGCACCCCGGCAGACGTCACCCGCCTCCTCTCGGTGATGATCGGCCATCTCGGCGGTCTCGGCGCGCTCCCGGTCGCGGAAGTGGCCCTGGGCGGACCGGCCGTGTACGACGAGCCGTACTGGCAGGACCGCAGCCCCCACAACGTGCTCGGGGACATCGTCGCCAACGACGTCCCCACGATGATCCTGGGCGGCTGGCGGGACGCCTTCCAGCGCGGCGGTCCCCACCTCTACGCCGGCCTACAGAACGCCGCCGCCGGACGGTCGGTCTCCGCGCCGATGGACGCGGGCCAGAAGGCCGATCCGCGATTCCAGCTGATCTACGGCGACTGGTACCACAATCAACTGGGGCTGCCGTCCTCGCCCGACCGGATCCAGGTCAACGCCGTCGCACTCCGGTGGTTCGACCACTGGCTCAAGGGCGTGGACAACGGCGTCACCGCGACCAGGACCCCCTTGCGCACCGTCGACAGGGCGACGGGGGCATGGACCCAGGGCGCGACCTACCCGTTCGCCGGAGCCGCGCCGACGCGCATGTATCTCGGCGCGGGGAACACGCTCAGCACCACAGCACCCACGGACTCCGGCACCGACGCGATCACATGGTCCAACACACCGCTGTGCACACCGTCCATCACCCAGTTCCTCCTGCTCGGCAGCGACCAGAACGCACTGGACAAGGCAGGACTGCCGCCCTCGCCGTGCAACACCGACGACCGCGCCACCCAGAAGGCTCCGTACGCGCAGACCTACACCACGGCGCCGCTGAAGCACCCCCGCGTGATCGCCGGGCCGATCAGCGCGCACATCAGCGCGAAGGTCAACACCAAGGACAGCGAGTGGGTGGTGCGGCTCGAGGACGTCGCACCCGACGGCACCTCCACACCGCTGAGCCGCGGCGCGCTGCTCGGTTCGCACCGCGCCCTCGACTCCCGCCGCACCTGGTCCGCGCCGGACGGCACGCCGCTCGTGCCGTATCACCCGCACACGCGCGCATCGGCCGACCAGGCACCGCGGGGCACGGTCAACAGTTACGACGTCGAGGTGTTCCCCACGCAGGCGACCATCGCGGCCGGCCACCGCATCCGCGTGACCATCGGCACCAACGACTCTCCCGCTCTCCTCCCGTCCGCCGCCCAGACAGTGAACCTGGCTGGCGGTGTCTACCGGATCCGGCGCGGCGGCGGCGACGCCTCGTACGTACAGGTGCCGCTCGCGGCCCCCGGCGCGACCGGGGCCCCGTGCACCGACGCGGTCATGTGCCCCTGACCGGGGCGGAACTCCGCCACCCACCGCACGATCACAGGGACGGTCGGGAGTGGCGGTCGGATAGAGGGCAGCGATCCAGACACGGACGGCGTTGCGTCGGTTGCGTGGCTGGTCGCTCAGGGCAGGCAAGCGGGCAAGGAGGGGGTGTGACCGAGATACGCGCCAAGGGGGCAACGGGATGATCTTGAAGCCCCGACCGCTCGGATCTACGTGCGGCGACGTGTAGCGGGGTCGCGTTCGGCGACGTGCCGAGCGACCGAGTCGACGCCGGGCCGTGCGTATCGCTCCAGGGAGCGGACGGATGCGTGGCGGGAGCGGGCCAGCAGCATCGGGGTGGAGGTGCCGTCTTCCGCGTCGTGCGTGAGGGCACTGTGACGTAGCCGGTGCAGTGTCCAGCCGTCCAGGTCCTCGATGTAGTCGGGTGAGGCGAGGGGGTTGGCCGGCAGCCGGGTGTTCTCCTCGAAGATCTCCTCAGCGCGGCGGTAGGAGAGCCGGGCCCGGCCGGTCTCCGGACATACGTCGAGCGTCGGTGTTCCGGCCGGCGCCTTGCGGTCGGTGAGGAACAGCGGGCCGCGGGTGCGGCGGGCGATGAGGCGGGGCAGGAGCTGGGCGGTGCCGGACTGTCAGCGAATCCATTCGATCGCCCCGCCCTTGGCGGTGATCTTCCCCCGCTTGTCTTGCGGGTACAGGTCTTCCACGTTCAGGCACAGCACCTCGTCGGCCCGTGCGGCGGACTCGTAGAGCATCTTCCACTGCGTCTTCTCCCGCAGCGCGACGTCGAGGCGCCACAGGGCAGCGATCTGGTTCTCCGCGAGAGCCTTGGTGCGGTCGGGCGGTGCCGGCCGCCGCTCGATGCCGATCGTCGGATCGCATTGGATCCAGCCCTGGCGCTGCCACCAGCCGATCGCCTTGCGCGCGATGGACAGCTCCCGGTTGACGGTGTCGGCGTCCATCTCGTCGGCCCGCGCCGCCGCCAGCTCGGCCAGCACCTCGGGCAGCGCCGGGTCGTCGATCGCGGCGACGGGGACGGCGGGCGGCTTCGCGCCGCGGCGGGCGGGTCCGGTCGGCGCGGGGCCGCGGTGTACGACGCGGGCGGGGCGGACATGGGCACAGCGCGGGCGCGCGGCAACCGCAACGCCTCCGGTCAGCTCGCGGACCTTCGCAATGCCCTTCCTCGCCGCGCTCCGGGATCACGTCGGTCACACCGAACTCGACGCCGAGGTCGGTACGGAGACCTGGTGACGGGCCATCAGAATGAGTCGCTCGGCACTCAGTTACCTACCGCGAGGGCGGCGAGCAGGCCTGCCGACGCACAGGTCGCATTCGCCCAAGAGCACGGTGCCGCCTTTGTCACTACCGACCCCGGTGACCTTCAAGTGCGAGGCCACGACGCGGTCTTCGACACTTTCGGGGCTTTCGTGACCGAGGCGGTGGCGGACGGCGAGCCATACGCGTCGATCGCCACCCAAGCCGGGCCCGTACCGGATGTGTCCGCTCACGGGATCCGTGCCACCGTCAGCCAAGTCCAGAGGACGGCGCGGGATTGAGTGAACTCGTCAAGCTCGTCGACTCCGGCTCGCTGCGTCTGCGGGCGCACTACACGTTCGGCCTCCACGAGATCCAAGCCGCCCACGAGCGCTTCCTCTGCGAAGGGGCGCGGAGGAGCGGTGGACTGCTTCCCTAGTCTTTGTCCGGTCACGCTCCAAGGGACTCGATCAGATGGTCGTCGAGATCGGCGACGAAGGTCTCGCCGCGCCATGGGCGCAGTTCACGGCGGGCCCGACGCAGCCGGATCGCCGCGACTCGCCCGCCCGTCTCCGTTGCCGTGTCGATGCATTCGTGGAGCAAGCCGGCTGCTGCGTGCGGCTCGTCGAGTTTGATGCGCGCGAGCGCCTGGTCGGTCGACACGATGGCCCGTTGCACTCGCTCGCGTGGTGCGGCGAGCGCGTCGGCCGAGCGGGCGAAGTAGTCGTGTGCCGTGGCCGGGTCGCCGACGTAGAGCTCGCAGAGCCCTTCGAACCCCCGTAGGTGGGCGGGCGAGAAGCTGCTCGTTGCCGGGTCGTTCTCAGGAGGTCCTTCCATGTCGTACCACGCGAGGGACAGGGCGGCTTGGGCGTGCCGTTCCGCCCCCGCACGTGCTGCTAGTTCCGCCTGGAGCGCATGCGCACGGGCGCGTACGGTGACGCTCGCTCCCGCACGGGCGTCACGCACTGCGGCGTCGACGAGCGCTCGAGCGGCGTCGATCCCGGGGGTCGAGTACAAGGTCACCAGGGAGTGACTCATGTGCACGACGGCGCGGCGCCACGGGTCGCTGAGAGCTCCGGCTGCGTGTGTGGCACTGGTGTAGAGGGATCGGGAGGCGCCGTCGTCGCGGGTTTCGAAAGCAAGGCGGGCGGCGAGCGTGTACGACTGCGCGGCGATCTCGTTCAGTTGGGGCCGCAGCGGTTCGGGCGTCGCGCCTTCGAGGAGACGGCGGCAGGATTCGACGACGGGTGAGAGCAGCAGTTGCAGGCGCACGAACGGCACGCTGCCGACTTGTCGGTTCACTTCGCCGAGGGCGTCGCGCAGTTCGGCGAGCAGCCCCTCGTCGAGCTGTGCGGGGTCGTGGAGGGTTTCGGTCATGGCGCGCTGTGTGGCGGGGCCGAGCAGCGCGAGCATGCCTCCGCCCGCGTCGGTGCTGGTCCGGATGAGCAGTGATCGGAGCTCGAAGAGCCGGTTGTCGCTTTCGCCCAGGTGGGCCAGTGCGTCGAGGAGTTCGGCGAAATCCGAGCCGCGGCCGAGTCTGTGCTGCCCGTCGGCGTCTCGGGCGTAGAGGTGGGCGAGGAGGAGTTGGTAGCGCTCGCTCGGCGCGATCGGTGCGCTCATGCTTTCCCATCGGGCGACGGATCGCTGCACACTGGTGACGCCGGCGTCGAGGGGCTGGTGTAGCCGTGCGGCGGTAGTGATGAGGGCCCGCGCGGTGTCTGCGAGCGACCAGCCGCGCGACTGCCGCAGCTTCCGCATCGTGGCGGCGCCAAGGTGTCTCCGCGCGTTCATGGCTTCATGATGCGCTTCGGACTGGTCAGACGGGCACGATTAGGCGAGGTTTCCCCTTCTGGGAGGCGTAGTTGAGGGTTTGCCAGGTTCCCGAGGGTGTCTCGGGTCCTTCGAGGGGGAACCCGATCACCATGTCCGAGTGGTCCGCCATCCAGCGGTTGCGTGCGTGATAGGCGGGGGTGTGCAGTTCGTCGGCGCCCAACTCGACGACGTCGGCGATCCGGTTGCGGCATCGGCTGATCGCTTGCCGTGCGTCGGACGGTTGCTGTGCCACGGTGCCAGGGGCGACCACCGTGATCGTCGACTTGGCGTTTCCGGCGAGCCACAGCAGCGAGAGACTGTCGATGCCCACGGCGCCACCGACGTAGAAGTGAGCCTCGTCGTCCGCGAACGCACCCAGGTAGGTGGCGAACACGTCGTTGAACCACGTGAGTTCGCGATGATCGGTTGTCCGGGTTCCGGTGATCGTCACAGCTAGAGGCATTGATCATCTCCGTGTCATAGGTTGTCGTATCCCGCCGGTACCCACTGCTGCGGTGGGATCGGCTCATGGACGCGAACGCCTCGGTCATTCTGTCCGAGCACCTCAAGGCACGGGGACTGTCCGTCACAAATGACGACGACAGCATCGTAAGCGTGACCAACCCCCTTAACCCGTACCTGGTAGAGGCCGTCGGAACCGCCGGCGGACACTACGTCACCGGGTGGGGCTACGAGCTCGGAGCGACCGGCGACGAAGCCGGCACCGCACAGCGCCTCGCGTTCCTGTTGGGCATCCCGAACGGCAGTCGCCCGGACGCGGCGCCGACATGCGCAGGTAAGGCGGCCGCCGTGCAGCAACCCCGCGAACGAGAATTCCTCACCCACCCGGCATCGGTGGCCCAAGCGCGTGCCTTCGTCACCGCTGCCATGTCCGCCTGGCGGCTGTCCGGGCGGCACGACGACGTTCGGCTCTGCGTCTCGGAACTGTCGACCAATGCGGTGCGACACGCCGACCCGGCGGCGCTCAGCTTCGTTGTCCGCGTCGCCCTCGACGACGCCCGCGTACGTGTCGAGGTCCGCGACCAGGCCACAGGGCTGCCCGACCTGCGGCAGCCTGAGGCCGACGCCGTCGACGGTCGCGGCCTCTTCCTCCTCGAGGCGATCGCCGACGACTGGGGCGTCACCCATGGCGGACCCGACGAGAAGGCGGTCTGGGCGGAGTTCAAAGTTTCCCTCGCCACCGACAGGGAGCGTTGACCTCATGGTGACGCCCTCCCGGGCCGACGTCCGCGCGATCTCACCGGGCCTGCTCGCCTCGCTCGGCGCCTGGACATGGATCGGCGCCGACCGCACCGGCCACCCGCTGGGAATCGTGCTGCTTGCTCATCCGCCCGGCCGGTGGCCTCATGAGTCCGCCGAGTCGATCGAACAGGACATGCGTCAACTCGCTGACGCACTCGGCCTTGTCGCGCCCGACAAACCTCTGAGCGGCTCGGGACCGAAGGTCACCAGACACGCCGGCACCCGATTGCTCATTCACCCCGCCGGCTCTCGCTTCGGCATCGAGATTCCCGCACATCCGCGGCTCGTCCGGCTGCTGAGGGAACGTAACGAACTCGCTGTCGCCCTCGGACTCGACCCTCTCTTGCGGGGCGCTGCACAGGCGGCCGCCGACCAGTACGTCGACACCGGGCTGCCCCGCGGCCGACTCCTGTTCGGCATGGCACGCACGACAGAGTCCCCCTCGCCGATCCGGATCATCAGCCCTCCCCCCCGACTCCCGCTACTCACTCAACGAGCCAGCGGCCAGGCAACCGCAAGCCCGCATCTCCCCATCACACAAGGAGCGACCCACGTGAGTCACACACAGATCCCCTGGGGCATGACCCGTCTTGCCCCCTACCGGAACACTGTCGATCTGCCGTACGCGCAACCGACGCTCGACCCCGAGAGCCAGACGACCGTCTATCGCGACGACAGAGGACAGCTCATCGACCGGCCCACCCTGGGCAACATCACCGCGACGTCGCAGTCGACGCAGACCGGTTCCGACGGGGGCGGAGGCAAGCCGCCACCGCCCGCCGACTCCGACTCCATTCCGGATGAGCAGTCGGACTGACATGTGCGAGTCGCCGATCCTTACCCTGACCTTCCTCGGGGACACCACAGCGGATCTAGTGCTCGACGAGCTGCATGGCCGGGGCGTCCCGGTCGTGCGGCTCGACCCGGGTGTCGACTTCGACTCCGACGCCCGGATGAGCGCGCTCCTGACCGACCGAGGGCTTTCCGGAGCCATTCACACCCCGACGCGCCAGATCGATCTCGCCGCCGTGCGCTCGGTCTACTGGCGACGCCCCACCCCCTACGGCGGCACCGGCCCCGGCGTCACCGTGGAGGAACAGTTCACCAACTCCCAATCGCGGGCCGGGTATGCGGGAGTGCTCGCCAACCTTCCCGGCACCCTCTACGTCAACCACCCGTGGCGCAACCGCGACGCCGAATACAAGAACGCGCAGCTCACGGCCGCAGCCTGCGTGGGCATGCACGTACCCGAGAGCCTCATCACGACCAGCCCTGACGACGCCCGCCGGTTCATCACCCGGCGCGGCCCGGCCGTCTACAAGCCGCTTCGCCTCGTTCACCTCCCCGGTGACGACGGCAAGGGGCGAACCGTGTGGGTACGTGTCGTCGACCCGGCCGAGATCGACGAACGCATCGGCGTGTGCCCCCACTTCTTTCAGTCCTGCGTCGACAAGGTCGCCGACGTACGCCTCGCAGCCGTCGGTGACGAACTGTTCGCGACCCGGATCGACATCGACGGCGGTCACCTGGACTGGCGCGAGGACTACCACCGCCTCTCGTACACCCCGGTACCGGTCCCAGGCACCATCCGAACCGCCGTCCGCGCCTTCCTCGACGCTTTCGGGCTCACCTTCAGCGCTTTCGACTTCGCACTCGACGCGGACGGCCGATGGTGGTTCCTGGAATGCAACCCCAACGGGCAATGGGCCTTCGTCGACGCCCCCACCCGACAGGCCATCACCGAAGCACTCGCCGACACCTTGCAGAAAGGCCGCACATGAGCACCGCCCAGGCCCTGCGGCACCGACTCGCCGCCACCCTCACCGAGGACGACTGGCTGCACGACAACACCTGGCGGGCCGCGATCGAGACCGAGCCCCGCGAACTCTTCCTCGGCCCCGCCCTCTTCCAGCAGACCGGACTCCCGGAATCGACCGCATGGACGGCGCTGCGCCGGGACAGCGTCCCCACCCAGGAATGGCTCAACCTCACCTACCGCAACGACTCGTGGGTGACGCAAGTCGATGGCGTGCTCGCCGAGGAAGCCACCGGCCCCGTGGAAGGCAGCCCGTCGTCGTCCTCGACACTGCCGGGCCTCGTCGTGCAGATGATCGAACGCGCCGGAACCACGCCCGGCGACCGCGTCCTAGAGATCGGCACCGGCACCGGATACTCCACAGCGCTGCTCAGCAACGTGCTCGGCGCCCGGAACGTGACCTCGGTCGAGATCGACCCGGACGCGGCCGAGCGCGCCCGCAACGCCCTCGACACCGCAGGGCACCACCCCACGCTGATCACCAATGACGGGCTGCTCGGTGCACCCGACGGCGCCCCCTACGACCGGCTGATCGCCGCATGCTCGGTGCGGTTCGTCCCGTACCCATGGCTGCGCCAGATCAAGCCGGGCGGCACCATCCTCGTCACCCTGGGCGGCTGGTCCTTCGGACACGGTCTCGTGCGCCTGACCGTCGACGCCAACGGCGAGGCCACCGGCCGCTTCCTCCCCGGCTACACCTCGTTCATGCTGGCCCGGCCGCACGACCACCCGCCGCGCGGCAGGCTCGAGTTCCTGCCCGGCGAACAACGCCCCAGCCGCATCGACCCGACGCTGCTCGACGACTGGACGGGCCGGTTCGTCGGACAGCTCGCAGCCCCCTCGGCCGAACGGTTCGGAGCGGGCGCCGAACAGATCCTCTTCGACGTCGCCACCGGCTCCCAAGCACGAACACGTCCCGCCGAGCACGAAGGGTGGATCGTCGAACAGCGCGGACCACTCAAGTTGTGGGACGCGATCGAGGACGCCATCGAGGTCTGGACAGCGGCCGGCTCCCCCCACCTCCGAGAATTCGGACTCACGATTACGCGAGTGCGACAACGCGTATGGCTCGGCACTCCCGACGGGCCCAGCTGGCTGCTCCCCGTGTGAAGCACGACGCAGGCGCATCACACATAGGAAGTCCCCCGGCCGCCCTACTCTCAGTAGTACAAGCCGCGAGATCGACCTTCCCGACACACCGCTGAGCGACTCGATCTTCCGCTACGACGACCGCCTCCTGGCCAGCCCCACGCCCGAGGCCAACCAGTCGGCGTCGAACACGCTGCAACGAGGACGAACGCCGTGCCGGATCAGGACCTTCGCCCGTCCAATTCACCAAGAACATGTCCATAAAGTTGACGAGGCATCGCCCTTCACCCCGCCCGACCGCACGCACGGACGGCATCGACACCGAACTGGCCTATGGGCGCCCCGTGGGGCATGCGAGTCAGCGAATCTCATCGGCGTAGGAGTAGAGATGGTCAAGGGGCACAACGGAAAGATCGAAATTCAAGGAGAGAATCTCGTTGTGTCCCGAACGGGCATGGGAGCAAAGCTCTCCAGGCAGTCGGTTCGGACCCGTGTCATCCCACTCGCCGCGCTAACCGGTGTCGACATCGTCGCGTCGAACATGATCAAGAATGGCCGCCTGCGTCTCGGGCTCGGCGGCGAGCCGCTGTCCGCCCTGAGCGGCGGCGACGCCGCCAACGACCCCAACACCGTCCTGTTCACCCACCAGCAACGACGGGATTTCGAGCAGCTCTACGAATACCTCCGTGGAGTAGTCGAAACGAACAAGACGTCGCAGGTCGACTCGGCCGCCGCTTACGCCGCAGCAGGCGACGCACTCCTCGACGCGCGAGCAGCCAAGGGGGCGAAGCTGGCGGCGAAGATCGGCACGGCCGGCGAGCGCGAAGACATCGTGGCTGCTGCGGCACGCTTGGGCTGGACCATGGGCAGCAAGCGCGAGATCAAGAAGCTCCCCGAGTACCTGGCCGCAGGCGAAGTGGTCCAGTTGCTTGCGGCCGGCCAATACGACGACGCCATGGGAATCGTGGCCCTGACCGACCGGTGTGTGCTCTTCCTCCGCAACGGCTACACCGGAAGCCAGATCGTCGACTTCCCCCTGGACCGCATCAGCTCCGTGCACACCAGCGAGTCGCTCGGCCTGGGTACCTTGAAGATCCACGTCTCAGGTAACGAGTCGCGGATCACTCGTGTGCGAAGCAGCGACCTCCCGCCGCTTGCCGACGCAATTCGTGCCGCCATGCATGGCCCCTCACCTTCGACTCCCCCGCAGCCGGATGCACTGGACCAGATCACGAAGCTGTCCGAACTGCACGCCACCGGTGTGCTGAGTGATGCGGAGTTCGAGTCGAAGAAGGCCGAACTGCTCGCACGTATCTGACCTGCAGTGATCTACGCAGAGACATAAAGGGGGGATGGCTGACCTCGGTGCGCCAGCTCCGGGCGCACCAATGTCGCCCCGCCGGCGAGCGAGAACTCAGACTCGGCGTCGAGAACGAGGGCCCTGGGAGCGCGCTCGTCATGTGGACGACGGCGATGAAGTCGACCATCAGGTCCAGGTACGAGAAGACTCCGTAATGGGAGCTGACGCGACAGCGACATCACGCTCCCAAGAGCCCCCAAACGTGCGCGAAACTCGCCGAACCGCTCCCACCCACATTCAACCTCTCGATGCAGCCCCCAACGGCCACCACCGAAAAGCCGCATACCGCCCACCCTAAATCGGAACTGGGGTCAAAATTTCGCATGGCCCCATAACCCGGATTCCGGCCAAGGGGACGCCGCTCCCGACCCCACTCCCACTGGGAGCGACCCCCACCAGCGCGAAGAGCGCAAGCCCTTACCCGGAAAGCCACCCATAGGACGGGGAGCCGCGGGTAACAAACCGGGCTCAGATGTGAACGCACGCGCAAGGAATCGAATATGTGCGCATCGGCCAGAGTGGGAGTAACCGGGTAAGGGGACAGTGGGAGCGTGCTCCCACTCGCCGCGCTCCCACTGGGAGAGTGGGAGCAACAGAAAAAGGGCCGTTCGAAAACGGCCCTTCACCTGCGACGTTCGATCGTTCGAACTTGTCGGGACGACAGGATTTGAACCTGCGACCCCTTGACCCCCAGTCAAGTGCGGGCGCTCCCAGGCGAATTCCTGAACGCCCCATTGCGCCATTGCGAGATGCTCTTGGCGCCTGAGCGGAAGTTCACGGAACTACGTGAGCGATGTTCATCGTTCGAGGCTCTCGACGGAGGTTGCTGGCTACTTCCTACGGTACGCGCCTTTAGCGAGCCGTCAATTCTCTTCTCATTCCGAAGGCGCCATGGAGTGTGGGCCGGCATCGCATCCGTTGGGCGCCGCTGCCTCACGCCAGGCGCTGTTGCCTGAAGCTGCCAACGGTTGGAGGCTCTTGAGTCCCATCCGACTGCGCTGGTTACACCGTCCGCACAAGCTTCGTGCCCGCCGCTGGCACTAAAGCCTGCGTCAGCCCCAAATGACCGGGGGAGCCGATCCCTCACGGCGATGCAGGGCTGGGCTGAGGTTGGGCGGGCAGTGGCTGGTTGACTGTGGGCGTGGTCTGTTCAACGAGTTTGCGGTAGCCAGTCACCGTAAGCGCGCGCCAGGCGCGGTAGAAGCCGAAAGCAGCGGACACGCCGAAGGTGGTGGTGGCTGCCAGGACGAGCGGGCGGTGCTCGAGGGAGTAGCGCAATATGACCAGGTCCGCGGTGAGGGTCAGGGCCAGGGCGTTGAGGGTCCATCCGCGGCAGATCCGCATGCGGGAGCGCGCGTAGTCCGCGCGGGCGGCCAGGACCGGGAAGTCTGCCAGGCGCAAGCGCGCCTGTGCGTAGGCGGTGTTGGACGGGAAGAAGCGGCTGCGCAGCCGGCGACGGTGCGGTGTCAGGGCGGCGTCGGCTGCCCGGTCGACGAGAATACCAAGGGCATAGGCAGCGGCAAGGCCTGCGCCGGCAGCCGCAGATGAGCCCGCTACGGGAGCGAGTTTGACCGTGGTGGCAGGACCGATGATCGCGATGAGGAGCAGCACTGCTGCGGTGAGCGCGCCGATTCCGACCACGAGGACCTCTACGAACATTGCAGTCGCGGCCGCGAGAGCCGGAGGTTCCGGTTGTGGTGAGCTGCTCATAGTGCTGTTCCCCAGATCTGTGCCATGTCGGTGAGCATCGTCTCCGGTAGCTCGCTCTTCTTCCATGTGCTCTTGAGGCGGAATCGGGCGTTGGCCAGCCGCTCAAAGATGATCAAGCTCTCCGGCTGGCTGGCCAGTAGGTAGCGGCCATGCTGAAGAAAGTGGGCGCTGGTGGGACCGTAGTCGGCGTAGTTGCGCTGGATGCGCTCACGGAAGCGTTCGGTGAACTCGGCCAGTTGATCACTGTAGGCGGCGGCGTCATCGATGGTCTGTGACAGGACCTCGATGACGTCCTGCGACAGGTCACGGCTGTAGGGATGGTCAGTGAACGTACGATAGGTATGTTCGGCGATCTTGAGGAGCCGGTTGCCGCGGGCGAGTTCGGGATCCTGCTGTGCCAAGGCGTCCCACCCCCGTTCGACCTCAAGGTCGAACAGTTCGACCAGGGCAATCAGACGGTACAGCGAGCGACTGACATCAGCAGGCGGAGAGACGCCCGGCTTGTACAAGAGCTTGTGCGACATGCGCGACCACAAGTCGATGGCCTCGGTGCGCAGTTGGATCTCACACTCGTAGGGGGCACCGTCGGGATCTTGTATCCCACCCACCACGACGGCTTGGACGTGCAGACGCGGGTAGCGAAGCAGGTCTTCCTTGCCGACGTCGTCGCGATAGTCCTGCACCTCGACGACTGTGAGGTTGTCTTTGATCACGTCCAGAGCCGGATTGAGCAAGCCGCTGTGCGGCACGATGACGCGCACACCTGCCTTATCGGTGATCTCTTTCCACGGATCGGCATAGTTCTTGCGTGGCGAACGAGCCTTGGCGTTGAAGCTGGTGAGCTCTTTGGCCCTGGCGGTCACCTGGCAATCGATGCCCCTGCGGGCGATGTGGTGTTCAAGGTGAGCTTTGGTTGCCTCAGCTGCCCGCTCGATACACGGCCGCTCTTCCCGGTAGCGCTGAAAGGCCTCTCCAGCGGTCAAGGGCATGGGATGGCCGCCACTGGCGTCGGGGGCGTGATGGTGGTGGAGTTCATGCCTGCGCTGGCGGGAGTTCGTTGCTGACGGGAGCCGGGGTACCTTGAGCGGGGATGGCCGTCACTCTCTCGAGTCCCGGAATCATTTCGTTCTGGGCGGGCAATTCTGCGGGCTGGGTGGGTGGCTTGGGGCGGCGGCCCATGGCAGCACCGCTGCTGGTATTGGTGAGCTTTGAGGTGATCGTCACTGTGGTGCGACCGTCTTCGAGATCCTCCACCACGACCGTGCCGTCCTGGACGGCTTCCAGCGGGGCCACCAGGAATGCACCGTTGGACAGGTCCACACGCATCTTCTGCAGTCGGTTACTGATGAGCTCAGTGTCTTTATCGAAGGGGCGCCACGGGACGTCATTCTCCTCGAGGAACTCGAAGAAGTCGTCTTGATGCGGTTCCTGCAGATTTGTCTCGATGAACTCTGCAGGGTCCAAGGTGGGAGTGGAGTTCTGAAGTGCGACCATGACGGCCATGACGTAGTCCACTCGCACATCGGAGTGCGTGAAGCGGCTGTTGACCCAGTCCATGGCCACGTCATGGAAGCGGCGAGTGAGCTCGCGGGGGTCGTTTTGATGCCGACATCCCAGGAACTTCTCAAGGAAGAACCGGGCCACGTCCTTGCCAGATTTCTGCGGATCCGCAGCCCACCCGTGAAGACCGGAATCGGCCAGCCCCTCCTCGGAAAAAAGTGCAACCTTGTAGACCTTGGATCTCTCAGTGAACAGCAGGTTGGCGAAGAACTGCATGTCGAATGTGCGCAGTCCACCGGCCACGATCTCATTGGCCTGCATGCCGGTCTCGTGTTCCAGTTTGACCATCAGTAGCGCACGCCGGTTGTTGAGACGGGCGGCGGCCACCAGAAGGAGGCCAGAGGAGCTGGTCCCGTTCTGGCTGTCGCGCAGCGCGTGAGCCAACTCTCCAGAGACTTCGACCAGTTCCTGCTCACCGCCCAGAAACGACCGGACAGCGTCGGGCAGACCGGACTTGAGCTCAGGGTCCTCCACGACCTCACGGCCCAGACGGTCCAGAACGTCGCGGAGCTTTCCCTGCAGCGCCGTACGCCCACCATCATCGAGCCTGCACGCGGTCTGGCTGAGTTTGAGCGGAATAGGGTCCTCGTCCTTCGTACGCTGTGGCACCGCATGAACGATGGCCTGGTCAATGACAAGGTCCCCAAAGTCGGCACGCACTTCCCACCCACACATCCCCGCCCGCACCCCCGAGGCCGGACGTCGCTGTCCATGCGCCGCCCGGGCAGTGGTCAGCCACCGTCCGCAGCGTGCTTCTGTGCTGTATTGCCTGGCCCGCAACCTGACATCAGCCCGACGCCGGCTTGTCCGTGTCACATGCCAAGAATCCTTGCCGCTCATCGTAACGGGCCGGGTCACGCATCCGGCCCGAGGACCTGCAACAGTGGCCGAACTTCAACGGTGAAATTCCGCAGGCACTGAGTACGCAGTTCAGGGCAGCCATCCAGACCCGCTGCTCTGGACCGGCTCGCCGCCGCGGTCCTGGCCGAACTCCACGACGGATGGCAGGTCTTCGACCGCCGCTATCTCTCCGAAGGCTCCATGGCTGGGCTCTTCACCGACCAGCCGACACCGCCACCAGGGCTTCCTGCGCAAACGGACCCCAATGACCTGGACTCACTACGTCACTTCGTGGGGGCACCATCCCGCCGCATCGCAATACGTATCTGAACCCACCAATGGTTGCGGTTAACTCGCACTGCCACCTCGGCCCCGTTTGTAACTCTATGCCTAAGGGTTGTCCCGTAAATGATCTTCGGCGTGGTCAGGGTGCGTCCGGCTGCCGTGGGGTCCGTCCTCTATCCGGCGAGGTTGAGGTTGTGCAGGCGGGCGATGCCGAGCATGGCGTGATGGACGCCGTCACCTTTGAGGCGGCAGTCGCGCAGGATCTTCCAGCACTTCATGCGGGCGAAGACGTGCTCGACGCGGGCGCGGACCTGTTTGTGGGAGGTGTTGTGCGTCTTCTGCCAGTCGGCCAGTTCTTCGCCCTTGCGGCGGCGGTGCGGCATGACCAGGCCGGTGCCCGGATATCCGCCGTCCGCGATGGCCATCGTCCTGCCGACGGCGTCCTTCGCCCCGGATTCCTCCCACGCCTTGCAGTCGTTGCGGTTGCCGGGCAGTGGCCGGCCGACAACCACGACGAGCCGGGTGTCGGCATCGATGACGACCTGGTGGTTCGTGGAATAGCGATAGTTCTTCGACTGCTCGGCCACCGTGTGGTCGCGGGTGGGCACCAGGGTGCCGTCCACGATCAGCACGGTGTCCTTCGCGAACCGCTGCCTCGGCCGGAGCGCCAGCAACGTACCGATGTGGTCGATGATCCGGTTGGCGGCAGACTTTGAGACGCCGAACAGCGGGGCGAGTTGGCGCAGCGTCAGGTTGGTGCGCCAGTACGCCGCGACCAGCAGTACTCGGTCCTCCAACGGCAGGCTCCACGGCCGTCCGCGCCGCGGCTCGTCCGCGACCTCACGCCGCACCACGGACATCAACTTGGCGAAGCTGCGCGGACTCAGCCCGGTGAACGGAGCTATCCAGGACGGCTTTGACGCCGTGATCACACCAGTCACCTCAAGATCGTGTCAGGGTCGTGCAGTCGGCACCGCGCCCGCGTTACGTTCGCGGGATGCAGCAGCCTCCGGAACAGGTCCCCGCACTCCTCGATGGCCCTGCCGTTGATGTCTCCGACGCCCATGAACTGCTCCTCGGCTACCTGGAGTGGTATCGCGACGCCCTGATGCGCAAGCTCGACGGACTCTCCGACGACCAACTGCGCACGCCCGTCGAACCGCTCGGCTGGTCGCCACTCGGCCTGGTCCAGCACCTCGGCTGGGTTGAACGCCGATGGGTGCGCTGGGGGTTCGGCGCCGAGGGCATCGTCGCCTATCCGCCCGGCGGAGATGCCGAGGAGTGGACGGTCGCCGCCAACACCTCCACCGCCCAGGTCATCGCCGACTACCAAGCAGAAGTGGCCGTCGCGAACTCGCTGACGGCACCTGCCCTGCTGGGCGACAAGGCACGTCTCGGAGGCCGCTTCAAGACACCCGACCAAGCCCCCTCGCTCGGGCGGATCCTCTTTCACCTGCTTCAGGAGTACGCCCGCCACGTCGGTCACCTCGACGTCGCGCGCGAGCTCATCGACGGCCAGACCGGCGAGTGAGTCACCTGTGGCTGCTGAGGCATTGCGGGACAACCCTTAGTGGTAATGGACGCGATGATGCGGCACGCACCTGACATTGCGCGCTGGCATCGGGGAAGTTGGGCTGCTGCGAGTCTGGGTGCGGGTTGACCGGACGCCAGTTCGCGCCTACACCAGCCCTGCCGAACTGCACACCGCCGTCGACCGCACCCTGACCTGGCGCTCGATCGCAGCGGCAACAACCACTCACCAGTTCCTCAAGACCGCTCAGATCAAGTGGAACCCTGGACAGGGAGAACGTTCAGCCCAAGGGAGCTGGCTCTGCTGACTCCCGACAGCTCACCTTCGGCGATCTATTGGGGGAAGGCTCGTAGCAATGGATGTTGATTGGTGGGCCCGAGGAATCGCCATCGGTGCGGCGAGTGCTGCGGCTTCCAACGTCATCTTCACAGCTCTTACATACCGCCGAGTTCGCCCCAAAGTGGGGGTCTCTCTCTTCCGTGCCGGCGTGCGAACAGGCACCGAACGGAACCCCGAGGCAAGCGACTACCTGTTCATCTTGCGGTTCCGCAACCTCGGCACCACCTCTGTGAAGGTCGAGCGCATCGAGCTAGTGTCGTATCCCAGGTGGCACAAGTCCAAGAAGCCGAAACTAATCAAGGGTAAGAGATTCTATGCCGATCACGACGAACCTCCCGTTGTGCCCGCCCTTGATGGCATAACGCACCCGTTCTACCTGCCTACAGGACGTCTGACGGACCGAGAAGAACGCAAACACCTGAGGTTCCACGTACTGTTGTCCAACGGCGAGAGCATCATCAGCCGCAAGCTCGAGGACAACGAGTTCCTGTCACCCGACGGCTGAGCCGGCCCGTGGCGCTCAAGAGTTGGAAGTCGAACCAGCGACGCGCACGTTCCGCCCCCAGTTGTCCGCCGACGAGAAGATTGCCGCACGCGGATGGCCACGACGCTGACCGTCGCCCATGGCGCAGATCCTGCTCTGCGCCGGATGTACGACATCATCGCTCCGTCCGGCGGCCGCACCGCCCACCGCACCCCGCGCAAGGGGCCCAAGGCTGGCGCGAAAAGACAGCTCCGTCACACATCGCTGGCCTCTTTCGGCGGGCTCAAGGGTCGCGACGTACGCCGCAGGCTCGTTGAGGCGATCCGCCCAACCCGCCGCACATGACAGCCCGGCTGATCAATGACAACTCGACATCACCCAGACGATCAGCAACCAGTAGGTACCCAGTGAGCGACCTTGAACTGCTAGCCACCTACCGTGCGTACGGCACACGCGTGGATCGGCGCCACCGACGACGACGCCTTCTACCTGCGCGTCCACAGCCCAGTCATGTGGATCGAGGTCGACTGCCAGGCTGCGGGGCCACTGGGCGGCGCGTACGGCAAGGCCCGGGCCGACTGAGCGCCCCGGAAGCACGTCCGCCGCCACGCCACGCGTGCCGCCTCCCAGCCCAAACGCTTCTTCCATCTGGACACCGTGCTGGGGAAGCGGTTGTACGCGCTGAGCAACAGCGATGACTCTTCGAACCCCACAAGCTCGCGCGGCGGCCACGTAGGCCTCCGCCAGATCTGCGCCCCCAGCCCTGAGCGTGGAAATCGATCTGAACCCGCACTGCACTGGCGGCCCGCGTCACACTCCTGAATTCAGCAAGCGCACACCGGTTCCCCTCTCCTGCTGTCAAGTCCGTTGAAACAGCCACGATCTGGCTGACTCGCGCCCTGTCTGGGAAAGCTGGTTGCTGCTCCCCTGGAAGGACGGGACGCCCATGGCTCGGCGGGCCATGCCTCGTCCCAACGGGAGGGGTGGGGCATGGGCACATCATCACGCTGGCGAGGGCCGGGCGGCCGTACCGGGATGGCAGCCGAATGGACCCGCGTCGGAAAGCGAGCATCGACCTGGCGACAGAGCGACACACCCGACTCGATCGCACGGCTCGACGACATCGCTGCCGACTACGTAGGCGTGCTCCACCGCACCCTCCGCGAGAACCCGACGGCCTTCGGCCTGTACGAGGCCGCGCGTGCAGGCGGCCAACGATTGACCGCCAGCATGCCGAGCATCTGGGAACTGAGCCAAAACGGGGACGAGTTCATCACGCGGTTCACGAGGGCCGTGGGCGGCGACGGCGGCACCATGGCTGATGCCGCCGTGCGCCGGGCCGCAGCCGTCTCTGCCCGCAAGCTTGTGCAGGCGCTCGACCAGCAATCCCAGGCTGGCGCCCCTCCGCACCCAGGCGGCCTGTCCGGGGATATGTTCTGCATGGTCTACCAGTGGTTTTTCGCAGATGTGGTGGCCGAGTTCCTTCGCTCGGCGATTGCCGAGAAGGTCAAGCTCGTCGTTCCGTTCCTGCCTGCGGTCGACCCTGAGGACCACATCGCCGACTGGGTAGCAGAGCACGTGATGAGTCTGCTGCCGAATCCATGCGAGGAAGCTGCAGAGCTACAAGAGGCAGTGGACACAGCCCAAGCAGTGGCATCCACCGCAGAGGATCCGCTCGGGGCGCTCCGTCTGGCAGCGGAAAGACTCGTGCCGCAGATGGCGGGCAGGGCGCTGGGCCTGCTCACGGACCCGGATGACTCCGAAGGCGGGACGACGGCCGACACATCGCACCGGGGGGAGCCTGCCGCATGACACCACAGGCCCACACGCGATTCCATTGGCTGGCCCGTCCCGGCGCCCAGGCTCCGCCAGAGCCGTGGATACCGCTCAGCGATGCCATCTACTGGGAGCGCCCATCACGCGCCCCGGACCGTCGGGTGCTGTTCGCACCGGCCCCCGATTGGGCGGACGACCTCCAGCGGGTGGCTCGTGCGGTCTTCGCCGCTGATCGCTACGCCAACCGACAGGACAGCTTCGACCGTTGGACCCGGCACATCGTCCTGTCCGTGCCCGTAGCAGATCCTGCAGCCTGGCAATGTGCCCTCCCCTCCCTCACTGCCATGCTCGAGACCGTTACCGGCGACCGATGGGAGGTCTGCTTCCGGCCTGCGGACGGCGAGTTGATCCGCGGAGGACCGATATCCTTCCCGGCCGATCACTTTGCCCACGAAGTCGCCCTGTTCTCCGGCGGGCTCGACTCCCTCGGCTGGGCCGTACAGCGGGCAACGGTCCACAGCCCCCACGCCCTGCTCCTCACCATGTTCGAAGAGCGGAACTTCGGCACACTGCAGGACCACGTGTACGACGCCGTGTCCTCCGTGAGCCAACGTCCCCTGCGCCGCCTGGTCCAGAGCCAGACCACCCGGGGCCCCGAGGGTGCGAGACTCCGTTTGGAACGCTCCACCCGTTCGCGCGGCTTCCTCTACGCGGCGACCGCCGTCCACGCGGCAGCGGCCGAACGCGTCCCAGTCGTCCACCTACCGGAAAACGGCCAGCTCGCCCTCAACCCGCCGCTCACCGCCGCCCGTTCAGCATCCTGCTCGACCCGCTCAGTGCACCCCTGGACGCTGCACCACCTGAACCGCGTGATCGCCGAGATCTCAAGAACAGAAGCCGCGCAGAACACCCACTTCACCGTCCGGGTGGAGAACCCGTTCGCGACACTCACCAAGGGTGAAGTGTGCGCCGAGGCGCGAGACGCAGGCCTCCCCCAGCATGTCCTGGAGGCGACACTCAGCTGCGGCACCCCGCCGGCACGCCGCGCCGGCGGCCCTCCCCTGGCACACTGCGGACTCTGCTTCCCGTGCATCGTCCGCCGATCAGGACTGCATCACGCATTCGGCGAAGACCGAACCCCCTACGCCGCCGACCCCTGGAACCCAAGTGTCCGCCCGTCCCAACTCACCAACTGGCACGCGCTGCGGCGCTGGCTGGACACTGAGTGCACCGCCCAGGACCTGGCAGCCGACATGCCGCTACCCCAGCAGGTCCGGCCAGAGCACCTTCTCGAAGTGGTGACAAAGGGGCGAGAGGAACTACGGGCCCTGGTGACCTGGGCGGACCAAAGGAGGGCCCGGCAAGCATCCTGACCACTGACTGAAACATGCACGCGCGCACATCGGGGTGATATTCCGTCGCACATTCCTGCCGAGCCCGGATGCCCTGGTGTGCCGGAACGCAGGGAGGCCGTGGGCGTACTGGCCGGGCTATCGGCTGTGCCGTGTCACCTGGTACACCTCCGTGTTGATGTCGATGCCGTCGTAGAAGTTGATGGCCACGTAGTGGCGGTCGCGGTACCAGGGCTGGTCGTCGTTCAGGGTGATCGGGTCGCTGTGGAAGGTGCCGTCCGCGCTGAGGTGCACGGTGATGGGGGTCGTGTTGCGGTCGAGGAAGGCGCGGATGGTGCCGGTCTGCGGGAAGCGGGGGTGGGAGGTCAGGTCCACGGCGCCGCTGAGCGTGAAGGTGTCGGCGGGTACGGGGGTGATGATGTCCGGCCGGTCGATGCTGACGGGGGTCAGGTGGACGCCGGCGTCGGTCGAGGTGCCGGTGACGGCTCGGGTCCGGTCGAGGAGATCGAGAGGCTTGGTGTTGTACCGGGTGGTGGCGCCGGTGTCGGGGTTGACGTAGGTGACGTTGTCGACCACGAAGTTCTTGATGATCTTTACGCTGGCGAAGCCCGCCGCCAGGTCGCTGGTGGTGTGGAAGGTCGAGTCGCGGTAGTGGACACCCTCCACAGGACTCCGGGAAGCGGAGCTGGAGAGGGCGAAGGTCGTCTTGCCCCGGGACATGGTGGGAGCGGTGTTCACCCGGTCCACGTAGATGTCGCGGATGGTCGGGTCGAAGACGTCCGCGTTTGGGAACGGCACGGTTTCCCGGTAGTTCGCGTCGAGTTGCACCATGCCGTGATTGGACTGCTCGAGGAGGCAGTCGCGCACGTAGACGCGTTCGACGAGGCCGCCGCGGCTGGAGTTGGTCTTGATCTTGAGGATCAGGGACAGGTCGGGCCCGCCGAAGACGCTGTCGTGGATGAAGACGTCACGGATGCTGCCCGACATCTCGCTGCCCATGGAGATGGCCGCGCCGTCCCCTCCGTCGTTGCGGTAGACGGAGTCGCGGATGATGATGCGTTCGCTGGGGGCCCGGTGCTCGCGTCCGTTCACGTTACGGCCGGCCTTGACCGCGGCACCGTCGTCGCTGGTGGTGACGTGGTTGTTCTCCATGACGACGTTGCGGCAGGACTCGGGGTCGATGCCGTCGTCGTTGTTCCAGTTCAGCTCGAAGTCGCGGGTCTTGTCGCTGTAGATGTTGAGGTCGCGGATCAGGACGTTCGTGCAGCTGAGGGGATGCACGGTCCAGAAGGGGATGTTGCGGATCCGTACGCCCTCGATCAGCACGTTGGTCGAGTCGTTGGGCTGGATGAACGAGGGACGGAACGACGACCTCATGGGTCGTGCGTCGGCGGGCGGCGGTACCTGGCGCACACGCCCGTCGCGGACCACCGGGATCGCGGCCGGCCGGTGGCCGTCGTCGGAGAAGACGCGTGTTTCGATGGGCGTGTCCTCGAAGTTCATCTGGTTGAGGATGCCGTTCTGCCCGTACGAGGCCGTGGTGGTCTTGTCCTCGACCGAGGGCTCGCCCCAGTAACCCTTCTTCCAGGGACGCCAGTTCCACATGTCCTCCTGGCCGTCCAGCGTCCCGCCGCCCGTGACCGCGATGTCGCGCTGGTGCAGGGCGTAGATCAGCGGTGAGAACCCGTACATGTCGGTGCCCTCGTAGCTGGTGCGGACGACCGGGTAGTACTCGTTGGTCCTGTTGCGCATGAACTTCACGACTGCGCCCTCGGACACGTGCAGGTTCACGCCGCTGAGCAGGGTGATGGCGCCCGTGTAGTACGCGCCGTCATCGTTGCGGGACGCGTCCGCCGGGATGACGACGATGCCGCCGCCGGCTCGGTGGCAGTCCTGGATAGCGGCGCGGAGGGCGTCGCCGTAGAACCACACGTCGCGCGATGTGTAGACCAGCGGTGACTTGGTGGCTGCCGGGTCGCCTGCCTCGTTGCCCACGGCGTAGGTCTCGGTGGCCTGTCGTATCAGGGACCGGTACGGGGGCGCCGTGATGTCGAAGCGGCGGTCGGGGAAGACCGGGGTGTTCGTGTTGACGGTCCGGTCGATCTCCTCGTACAGCGCCGCGTTCCAGTAAACGCCGTCCCGTTGTGGGGCGTTGGGGTCGTGGAGGGCGAACTTGTAGGTGCGTGTTGATCTGCCGTCCTCGGCCTGTACGACAAGGCGGTCGCCTGCCTTCACTCTGCCGTCGGAGCGGGCTGCCCCGGTCGAGTCGAGGACCTTGTGCGCCTGTCGCGAGGAGTCGGAGGAGGTCAGCTGTGCCAGCACTTGGCGCACGGTGGCGCCTGGTTGGACCGTGACGGTCGAGGTTCCGACGTTGTGCAGGGCGGGAGTGGATCCGTGTTTGGCCACGACCACCGTCCCGCTGGAACGGACGGCAGGGGAAGTGGTCGCGCGGGCGGGTGCCGCCACCGCGGCGGGCCCGGCGAGGGAGAGACTGGCGATGACGAACGTGCGACGTTTCATGTTCAAGGCGGCTCCTTGAAGGACGACGGACGGCTGCTGCTGGACGGATGACGGGCGGGACAGCTGATGTGCGGACGTGTCCGTCCGCCCGAGGTGTGTCACTGTGCGCGTGGTGTCACCGGCGGGTCAGTGCCAGGGCATCGAGGGTGATCCATTGGTTGCCCGTGCTGCTGCGGGCTTCGATGGACACCGTGACGGGGCCGGCGGGCAGCGGTAGGCCCTCGCGGGTGAGGGTGTGCCAGTCGGTGGCGGGCTTGTTCAGGTCGAGCACGTGCTCGTGAGTGCCGCTGGTGAGCCGGATACGGGCGTGGTCGAGACCGCCGGCCGTCTTGGCCTTGGCCGAGATCCGGTAGCCTCCCGCGGGCACGGTGACCTCTTGGGTGAGGGAGCCCGAGAAGGGGGCTGTGGCGCCCAGTTTCAGTGCGAAGCGCGTGTTGCTGGCGCCGGGTGAGGTATTGACGACGAAGGGCGTCGTGGCGACGTCGGTGTCGATGTGCGTGGTCCAGCCGGTGAGTTCGGTGACCGTGACCCGGTCGGCGGCGAACTCCGGGTTCAGCAGGTAGTTGTTGTCGCGGCCCGTCTTCCAGGCTCCGGTGACGGCGTTGAGTTCCCAGTGGCTCAGGGACTCGAAGGCCAGGCCTTCGCCGGTGTCGGACAGGGGCATCCACTGGTTGTAGCCGAGGCCGTTCCAGGCGAAGTCGGCCCAGCGGTCACCGGCGAAGACGACGGTGTCCTGCCGCTGTCCCTTCACGGTGATGAAGAACCCGGTCTGGGTGACGTGGCTGTAGTCCTTCTCGGTGCCGGGCAGCACGTACTCGGCGGTGTACTCGCCCTGGATGTCGCCGGTCTTGGACTTGATGACGTACGACTGGGAGGAGTTCCAGCCGTGCAGGTCGGATGTGGCCACGTAGTAGTGGCCGTCGTACTTGAACATCGCGTTGCCCTCACGGCCCTTGGCGACGTAGCCGATCTGGACGGCCGGTTCGATGGTCAGGGAGTCGGCGTCGGCGAGCTTGCTGACGTAGGAGTAGACGCGGCCGTCGCCGCCGGAGAAGACGAGGTAGCCGGTGCCGTCGTCGTCGCCGAAGACCGTCTGGTCCTTGGTGGACTGGGTGGGCACTCCCGCGATCTGCGGCTGGATGTTGGCGTAGGTGAAGTCGTCGGCGGGGTGGTCGCCTTGAAGGAAGAGGACGGCTCCGTTGTTGCCGTCCGTGTCGAGCGCGTTGCCCATCTGGGCGAGGAGCACGTACTTGCCGGTGTTCGGGTTGTGGACCACGCCGAGGCGGCCCAGCCAGGAGGTGTCAGCGAGGGATGTCATCCGCGCGAACGTGGAGTCGTTCACCTCCTTCTCCGGCGGGACCCACAACCGGGTGGAGGTGGTCGCGATGTTCTTCTCGAACGTCCAGTTCGTCAGGTCCCGGGACGAGTAGCAGGTGATCGCGACGAACTTCGAGTCGTACGTCTTGGTCGGGCTGTTGTAGTACTGCTCCGCGCCGGTGTAGCGGACGCCGTACCAGTAGTAGGTGTCACCGAAGCGGAAGACACCACCGCCCTGGGAGTAGATCGGGTTGCCGTCGGTGTCGTGCCAGAAGGAGTCGTTGCGTATCTCGCCGAAGGCGTGGGCCGCCGTCGGCGACAGCCCGGCTGCCGCCTTCTGGAGCGCGTTCTTGGCATCCACGACGTCCGCGCGAGAGGCGTCGTCTCTCTTGAGGATGTTCTGCGCGGCTCCGAGCGCGGCGGGCAGGTCGTGCCACGAACGCCGTGTGTAGTCGGGGTACTTGCGGGTCCGGTAGTCGGCGACGAGGCGGCGCAGTCCCCTGATCATGACGAGTCCGTCGGCGGCGGCCGCGAGCGCCGTCTGTGCTTCCTGGCGCTGTTGGGCGGTCGGTGAGCCGGCGAGGAGCTTTCCGGTCGCGGCGTGGATGGGGGCGAAGGCGCGCCAGGAGGCGGGGGTGTAGTCCTTCGCGACTTCGGCGACCAGCGAGTCGTAGAGCCTTTCCAGGTCGTCGCCGCCCGCGGGGGCGGCGACGGCGACGGTGCCACCTCCTGCTCCCAGGGTCAGTGCGGCTGCGCCGGTCGCTGCTCCGGCCAGGAGCGTCCTGCGTGAAACGGCGTTGTTCCACAGGGCATTCATGGGCTTTCCGTCCTGTCGAGTGAGTCAGTCGGATGAGTGAGTGGAGTCAGTGCTCGTGGATCACGGCGCTGTCCAGCGCGGGCACGTGGAGGGTGTCGGCGATGTTGTGTCCGCTGAGCAGGTCACGCCCGCGCGTGGGGACGTCGACGCCGTGGTCGGTGTGGTTGATGACGAAGAGGAACCGGGAGCCGTCCGCGGCGTGGCGGCGCACGGCCTCGACGCCCTGGGGCAGGCCGGCGACGGCGGGCGCGACCTCGGCCTCGGTGAGGACCTGGTCGACGATCGCGGCGACTGCCGCGTCGTCGGGGCGGGTGGCCACGTACCAGGCGCTGCCCTGGCCGACGTTGTGCTGGGTGACGGCGGGAAGTCCTGCCAGGGGGCCTTCAGCCCAGGTGCGGGTCGCCTTGGCACCGTCGAGGTGGGTCTTCTCGCTCCACAGGTCGGCGCGGCTGCCGTCGTCCAGGGTGAGGGTCTCGCCGTCCTGGAGGGGGTGGAACTCCTCGGTCCGTACGCCGAGCAGGTCACGGAAGGCGCCGGGGTAGCCGCCGGGCCGCACGTGGTCGTGCTCGTCGACGATGCCGCTGAAGAAGGTGATCAGAACGCGGGCACCGGCGCGCGCGGCCTCGGTGATGCGGGCGGCGTCGCGGTCGGTGACGGTGTAGAGGGTGGGAATGAACACCGCCCGGTAGCCGCCGAGTTCGGCCTGCGGGGACACGACGTCGACGGTGATGCCGCACCGCCACAGGGCGCGGTACCAGCGCAGCATCTCTTCCGGGTAGCGGAGGGCGTCGGTGGGGTGGCAGTCCATTTCGGCGCCCCACCAGGAGGGGTAGTCGAAGACGAGGGCCACGTCCGCGGTGACGCGGCTGCCCTGCACCGGCGCCAGTTCCTTGAGACGGCGGCCGAGTTCGACGGTGTTGCGCCACACATCGGTGCCCCGGCCGGCGTGCGGCACCATCGCCGAGTGGTACTTCTCGGCGCCCGCGAGGGACTGGCGCCACTGGAAGAACATGACGGCGTCGGCGCCGCGCGCCACGTGGGTGAGGGAGTTGCGCAGCATCTCCCCGTGCCCCTTGGCGCGGTTGCGGGGCTGCCAGTTCACGGCCGAGGTGGAGTGCTCCATCAGCATCCACGGCTCGCCGCCGGCCACGCCGCGGCTGAGGTCGGCGCTGAAGGCGAGCCCGATGTGCGCTTCGGGGTCACTCGCGGTCAGGTAGTGGTCGTTGGCCACGACGTCCATGTCGCCGGCCCAGGAGAAGTAGTCGACCCACTTGTTGTGGGTGTTCATCATGAAGTTCGTCGTGGTCGGCACGTGCTGGGTGATCTCACGCAGTACGTTCCTCAACTCCCGGTAGTGCGCGCGGTGTTCGTCGGAGGAGAAGCGGGCGAAGTCCAGCTGCTGGCTCGGGTTGAGGGAGGTCGGTGCCGCGCGCGGCGGCAGGACTTCATCGAAGGAGTCGTAGCGCTGGGACCAGAAGGCGGTTCCCCAGGCAGAGTTGAGGGCCTCGACGGTGCCGTAGCGCTGCTCGAGCCAGGTGCGGAACGCTGCGGCGGCCTTCTCCGAGTAGTCGTGCGGGACGTGGCAGCCGAGTTCGTTGTCGACGTGCCACAGGGCCAGCGAGGGGTGGTCGCGGTAACGCTCGGCGACCTTACGGGTCATGCACACGGCGTACGTACGGAAGAGAGGTGAGGCCACCGCGTAGGACTGGCGGGCGCCCTGGTTCAGGACGGTGCCGTCGGCGAGTTCGGGCAGGATTTCGGGGTGCTTGCGGGTCAGCCATGGCGGCGGGGAGGCGGTGGCCGTGGCCAGGGCGACCCGTATGCCGCCCGCGTGCAGGCGGTCGAGGACCGCGTCGAGCCAGGCGAAGTCGTAGACGCCCTCGCGGGGTTCGAGCTGGGCCCAGGAGAAGATGGCGACGCTGACCAGGTTCACCCCGGCCTCCTGCATCAGCCGGACGTCCTCGACCTGCGTCTCCAGCGGCCACTGTTCGGGGTTGTAGTCCCCTCCGTAGGCGAGACCGGGGATGTTCAGTGGCCAGGTGCGGTCGGTCGGCATGCTCTGCTTCCTTCGTCGGTCAGAGGTGATCCGGGGTGGAGCCCGGTGTGGCCATGGGGTGGGGCTTCATCGCACGCTGGGGTGCGTTCCGCTGGGCCATTGGGCGTCGCCGGGCGGGAGTTCCTCGCCCCGGCTCAGGTGGAGGCGGTCGATGCGCAGGCGGGCCTTGCGGGCCAGCACCGACAGCGTGTGGCGGCCAGCGGTCAGGGGCAGTTCAGCGAGCTCGGCCCACACCCACGCCTGTGCGGAGGCGAAGGTGAACAGGTCTCCCCCGCCGAACTGTTCGCTCACCGGCTGCGGGGTGCCGTCCACGGCCAGTACGCAGGAGTCGTCGTCGGCACCGTCGAACTTCACGAGCGCCCACACGCGGTAGGTGCCCGGCGTGTCGATGTGCACGGCGAGGTGGAGCCCTGGGGCGGTGCCCGGGTCGTCCCACCTGCGGCCGGGTGTGTCGACGTGCAGGGCCAGGCCGGTGCCGCCGCCGGTCTCGGCCTGGGTGTGCGTCCAGCTCACGGCGGGTTCGTCGAGGCTGGGGGTCAGCCATCCGTCCGCGCTGTCGAGGAGTGCTCTTTCAACGTCGATCGCCAGCACGCCGCCGTGTTCACGGACGGGGCCCGGTGCGAGATCGGCGAGGAGGTCCTTCGTTCCGTTGGGCCGGGCCGGGTGCCGGGCAGGGCCCAATGCCTGCTGCTCCGTGGCGAGGTGGGGCGTGAAGACGGTGTCTGCGTCCCAGTAGGAGCGGGGCGCGTGGAGGACGGGCGGCAACGGCAGGGTGTCCGGGTCGATGCGGTAGAGGTCGTGGCACACCTGCTCCGGCCCGGTGAGGTCGTGGGTGTCGGGGGCCGGGTCGGGGATGTCTCGGCGTTCCTCGCCAGCCCGGCGGCTGGGCGGCGGGCCAAGCGCGGTGTGTCGTGCCGGCGCGATGTAGAGGACGAGGCGGCTGAGCGCCACATCGGAGTCGACGGCATGCAGGCTCAGGGTGTGCGTGCCCTGGGCCGCCCACGGCAGGCGGAGGTGCAGTCGCTCGACGTCCTCGACGACGGCCTCGGTCCAGGCACCCCGGTACTCGTCGGTGGTCGGGGACTCCAGCACAGCTGCGGGCAGGTCGTCGAGTTGGACGGCGAGACGCAGCCGCCCGGTGGAGTTGAGAGTGGGAACGCGGTGCACCTCGAGGAGGTGGGCACCGGCCGTGTCGAGGTGAACTTCGTACTCCAGCACGGCACTTCGGTGGTCGCCGTCCCGCTCGAGCAGGTCGTCCACATCACGGGCTTCGAGAAGGCTGCCGCTCCCGTGTCCGAGCCGGTCGACCTCCGTCCACGTCAGGGCCGTTCCGTCCCGGCGGGCGGCGGTGGCCGTGGCCGGTAGGCAGACGTATCCGTCGGCTTCCAGGTGGCAGGGGCGGTCAGGCTCCGCTCGCGGCGCGGCGGAGGCCTCGACGTGGACGGTCACGACCACGTTGCGCCCGTCCGTGGGGCTGTGGACCGCGAGATGACCGGTGCGCCCCGCGACATGCGACGGGTCCAAGACCTGGACTTCAAGCCGGCGTTCGGTCCGCACACTGCCACCTGCCTCGGGCAGGACGATCCAGTCAATGTCGCTGCTGACGGTGTACTCGACGGCTCCGGCGCCGGTGTTGAACACCTCGATCCACTTGGCGGTGGCGCCGTGCGGGGAGAACGTCAGCTGCGGGTGATCGCACGGAGTCGTCTCTCCCCAAACGACGACACCGAGGCCGGGTTCCCCGAGCGTCAGGGCCGGGCGAGCCGCCGGGTACTGGGCCGTGGCCGGGGGCGGGAAGGCGTCGGGCGTCATGATGTCCTGCCAACGGCCTTCCGCCATCACGGTGTTGTAGTGCGCGATGAGGGCGCGGCGCAGTGCGTCGAACCTGCGAGAGACGGCCAGCCAGTGATCGGCGGCCGGGAACTTGCCCTGCTCGAAGGCCAACGTGCTGCGATCGGCGAAGTAGAACTGGGCGTTCGCCAGATACGCGGCGTGCACCTTGAAGGCGACCAGCTGCATGAAAGCGTCGCGTTCACGCTCGGGCAGGGCGGCCATGACAGCGTTCGCGTCGTCGTACAGTCGGCGCAACTGCGCCAGCCGCCGCCCGCCCTCGTCGCCGTACGCGGTCTGCGAGAACACCCGCGAGGTCAGCTGCTCGACCTTGCGTACATTGTTCAGCTGGGCGTAGTCCTGCAGGATCGCGGCCACGCGGGGCCCGTGGCCGCCGCTGAAGGTGCGGTCGATCCACTGTTCCAGGTAGACGGTGGTGTCGGCGGTGGTGGTCTCCTCGCCGGCTTCCCAGGCGCAGCGCAGGAACAGTTCGACGTCCTGCTCCAGCGGCTTGAGCGGGCCGACGTTGTTGACCCACAGGGTGCGGATGCCGCGCTCCCACGCCTTGCGCAGTTCGCTGCGCATCTGGGCGGGCGGGGTGGAGGAGACCCACAGATAGCTGCGCGAGGGCGGCGACCAGTAGGAGGAGTGGTAGTACAGGCCATGGCCGCCGGAGCGGCGCAGCTCCTGCTCGTCGGGGAAGCGGCGCAGGTGGCCGTAGCTGTCGTCGGACCACACGAGCGTGATGTCCTCGGGCAGGTCCAGGCCGTCTGCGTAGAGCGGCAGCACTTCCTTGTAAGGAACGAAGATCTGCGGTGCTCTGCCGGCCTGCTCCGTGCCGAGTTCGTCGCTCAGGAGGCGGCGCTGGTCGGCGATCACCTGGCCGAGCAGGTTCACGCGGGCGCGGTGCTTGTCCTCGGCGGACAGGGAGTCGTCCTCGTCGATGGCGCGGGTGTGGAATCCGGAGTCGTGGATGCCGCGCATGCCGAGGGTCCAGGTGACCTCGTAGCTGCCGTTCTGCTTGATGCTCTGGTGCCAGTACTCGTGCAGGGCCTCACGGTTGGGGCCGTCGAGGGAGTAGTCGTACTCGACGTGCTGACCGCCGCGTTCGGCGAGCCAGGGCTCCCATTCGTGCTGGTTGCTGCGCAGCAGCATGTCGCAGTGGCTGGTGCCGATGACGACGCCCATCCGGTCGGCCAGGCCGCCGTTGTCGGGCTCGGCGTTGAAGGCGTTGACGTGCATCGCCGGCCACAGGTAGTTACCCTTCAGGCGCAGCAGCAGCTCGCACACCCGCTCGTAGGTCTGCGGGCCGATGGTGGTGTCGTCGGTGTGCCGGCGGGCCCAGGCGTCGAGTTCCTCCTCGTCGTTGAGGAAGATGCCGCGGTAGCGCACCGAGGGGTGGTCGGCGACCCGCGTGCCGCGGCGCACAGTCACGTGGGGGCGGTGGCGGACCGGAACGTCGGCCCACCAGTACCAGGGCGAGACGCCCATCGTCTCGCACAGGTCGTAGACGCCGAAGATGGTTCCGCGCCGGTCGGCGCCCACGATCCACAGCTGACCTTCGAGCTCCTGCAACAGGTAGCCCTCCCAGCGCAGTTGGCCCGCCTCGTCCTCGAGCGCGCTGAGGTCGAGGGAGACCGGGATCGCCGTCTCCGTCTCCGTCTCGTCGAGGTAGCCGCTGTCGCCGACGGTGGCGACCACGATCCGGGCTCGGCCCGGGTCGTCGACCGTGGAGGTGACGGCGCCGCACACCTTCATCAGGTCCCGTGCCAAGTCCTGTACGGCGCGTTGGACGGCGGCGGACTCAGTGGCGGCGACGGCGATGGATGTGGGCGTGCCTTCGGCGGCCAGGACGACTCCGGTGTCGGTGTCATCGCTGAGGTAGGTCATGTCTTTCGACCTCACTGGGAATGGGGGGTTGCTGTGGTCCGGTGCTCTCCCGCAGGGGGGCGGAGCCCTACGGGTGTTCAGCCGGCGATGACGCGGTAGCGGCCTCCGGCGGTGATGGCGACATCAGCGACGGCGCCGCGTACGCCGTGGCGGTACACGCTGCGGTGCGGCGGGCCCTGCTGCGCGTCCGCGGTGATCTCCAGGGGCGACTTCTCGTCGGCGAGAGGGACGGTCACGGTTCCGCGGGTGCCCTCGGGCACGGTCAGGTCCAGCACCAGCCGGTCGCCGTCGCGCGTCCAGGAGACCTTGATGCCGCCGTGGGGCGTCGGTACCCGGCCGTGCGCCCAGGTCAGCTCGCCGGGCTGCGGGCGGATCCGCCAGATGGCGAAGCCGGGCGAGGCGGGCTCGACGCCCAGGACGTGGGCGGACAGGGCCGCAGTGGCACCGGCGGCCCAGCCGTGGGCCAGGCTGGTCTTGGCGCCGAACCCCGGGGAGCCGTCGGTACCGACCAACTCCCAGGCGGTGCCCACCGCATGCTGGTCAGCCGTGGCCATGTGACCCCACAGCCGGTGGATCAGGTCCACTGCCTTCTCAGTGGCGCCGACGGAGAACAGGGCCCGCAGGTACATGTCGCAGACGTACGGGCTGACCTGTGGCCAGAATCCGGTGTCCTCACTGAACGGCGAAGGCCCGTAAGGGGTTTGGGGCAGCGCGCCGTCCAACGCGGCGAGGATCGCCTCCGCTTCGCCGTCGGGGGCCAGGCCGCTGACCACCGCCAGGGCATTGCCGTCCAGCGCGATCGCCGACGGCATCTGGTCGGAGAGCCGGTACAGGTGCCGTTCGGCGTCGTACAGGTGCCTGTTGGCGGCGGCCCGCAGTGTCTCGGCCTGCTGTCGCAAGGAGTCGGCCTCGTCGGGCAGGTCGAGGGCCTGGGCCAGGTTCGCGGTGCAGATCAGCGTCTGGTGGTAGGCGGCGTTGTAGGCGGTCACCGCCCCGGTCTTGGGGCCGTCGTACCAGTCCCAGTCCAGGCCGTTGTCCTCGTCGGTGACGAACAGGCCCCGCTCGTCGACCAGGGTCTTGCACCAGGCGAGCATTCGCCGGACCCATGGCCATTGTTCCCGCGCGAGAGTGAGGTCGGCGGTGTAGAGGTGGTGCAGGGCCAGGTTGACCAGCTGGTGCAGGGAGTAGACGGCCGAGTACGTCTGCCCGTGCTGGGGGCCGGTGGCAGGGCGCAGCACCGGAGGTACGCGGGCCGCCGACTGGCCGGACGCCTCCTGGTAGCTGTTGAGCAGTTCGAGCGAGCCCCGCACGTAGTCCTCGGCGCCCGTGGTGCAGAAGACGGTGGGGATCTGGACGAGCAGGTCGCCGCTCCACACGGTGCGGTCCCGCTTGCCGCCGTCCAGGATCACCGGCAGCGGGTTGGGGCGGCGCACCGCGTCGCCGTTGAAGGCGTCGAGGGCCGTCGCGTCCGCGAGCGGGTCCTCGTACAGGATGCTGCCGTCCGGGCCGGTGACGCGCAGGTCGCGCAAGCGGGCCTGCTCGACGCGGTGCTTGAAGCCCCAGGCCTGGTGGAAGCCGAACGAGCCGGTCGACCGTGCCGGGACGCCGTCCGGGAGTTGGGCGGTGTCCAGGGTGCACACGGTGCGGCCGTCGATCGCGACGGTGATGAGGGCGCCGTCCATTGTGGTGCGCACGTCGTGCCAGTTCCCGTCGCCGGGGTCCTTCTCCAGCGGGATACGGCCCAGCGGGGTGTAGCGGCGCACGTTGTCCTGCGGGCGGTCTTCGTGGCCGTCGTCGACGTACAGCTGCTCCAGGTGGGCGGGGTGGTCCGGCCCGTCGGCCGCGCGCAGGACGAACAGGTACCCGTGCCGGCCCTCGTCGGAGGCGCGCACGATCCACCCGGCGGACCGGTCCACGACCTGCGTCCGGAAGGCGATGGTGCCGTCGCTCCAGTCGGCACCGTCGTTCAGCACGGCCAGGTGTCCCCCGCGGGCGAGCAGCGAGCCGTCACTGACACTCCAGGGCAACGGCAGCGTACGGGCGGGCAGTTGGTTGAGCTGCACGGTGTAGGCGCCGTCGTACCAGACCTGGTTGAGCAGGTCGGAGCTGCACGCGAACCAGCCCTGGTAGTCCTCGGCGGTGGCCCGGTAGGCCGTGTACCGCATGCCGATGTCGCTGATGACCAGGGTTCCGGGGGACGTCAGGGCGATGCGCTGGTAGCGCTGACCGCCCTGGATAAGACCCGAGCTGAGCGTGGTGGGCTCCTCGGCGTCGACGTGGAAGGTTTCCACCCGGTCGTGGTTGCCGGTGTCGTTGTGGCTGCCCTCGATGTCACCGTCGGCGGCGTCGGCCCAGGCGGCGCTCTCGCTGTACGACAGGCGCAGGGTGGGACCGCCGGTGGCCGAGGTGACCTCGGTGAACGGGATGCCGGCCACGTTCTGCCCGTAGTCCAGGACCAGGCTCGCCTCGGGCCCGCCGGGGGCCATCGTGAGCGTGGCGCTGCCGCTGCGGGTGACCAGGGTGTCGGCGCCGATGACGTCACCGCTCACCGATACGACGGCGACCGGCCGCACGGTCGGCTGCCCGGGGCCGCGGACGTAGCGCCGCCAGTCGGTCCCGGGGGTGTCCTCGGTCGGAAGCATGCTCAAGCCAGTCCTTCAAAGAGGTGGGGAAGGTGGAGACGGGGGCGGGTGCCGCAGGTGACATTGCGGCAGCACACCCTTAGCGGGCCTGTTGGAAGGCGCCGTCCATGTTGCTCAGGACGTCACCGACGGAGTCCTGCTTGCTGAACAGCCCCTGCACGCCGTCGAACAGCGCCGGTTGGGTGGTCGTGCTCGGCCACAGCCGGTCCGGCCAGGTCGTGGTTCGTTTCACTGTGGTGAAGTGCTCGACCACCTTGGCCACTTCGCTGTCCTGCGGCTGGTCGCCGGGCATCGCGGCGGCGTCACCGAAGGCCTTGGCGTGCGCCAACTGCGTCTTGGGCTTCGCCAGGAACTTCAGGAACTTCTGCGCCAGGTCCTTGTGGCTGCTCTTGGCGTTGATCCCGTACGCCGGGCCGACCGAGGTCGGCAGGAACGTCTGCTTCGGATCGTCGGTCGCGGGGAACGCCGCGTAGGTGAGCTTCAGGTCCTTGGGGCCGGTGGAGGCGATGGAGCCGGTCTCCGCGGCCACGCTCACGGTGGCGAGGGTGTCGCCGGCGCGGATGGCGTCCTGCACCTGGGAGTAGGGCGTGCCGTTGGGGCTCTTGTTGAAGCAGCCCGCGCGCTCCATCTGCAGGTATTTGTCCAGGGCGGTGGACCAGCCCGACTTGGCGAAGCTTGCCTTGTCCGCGAGCTGTTGGTCGATGAACTTGGGCTTGGGCCCGTAGACCAGCGAGGAGGTCAGGGCGTAGGGGATCATCTGTGTGGTCCAGGTGTCGGACAGGCCAAGACCGTAGGCCGTCTTCCCGGCCTTGCGGGCGTCCGCGCACAGCTTAAGGACCTGGCTCCAGGTCTGCGGCACGCTCAGCCCGGCCTTGTCGAGGGCGCCCTGGTTGTAGATCCCGCCGATGGACGACAGGGTCATCGGAACTCCGACGAGGGTGCCGTCGTCGGTGCTCAGCTGTTCCCGCGCGCTGGCGGGTACTTCCGAGGCCCAGGAGGCATCGGAGAGGTCGGCGTAGTAGCCGCGCTTGCCGGCGAGCTTGGCGCTGACGTTGTTGCCTCCGCCGGGCGGCACCTGGATGACGTCGGGTGCGTTGCCTCCGGCCAGCTGGGGGCCGATGACCTCCCGGTAGTTCTGCGGGTAGTCCTTGACCACGACCTTGATGCCGGGGTTCTGCTTCTCGAAGGCGGGCAGCAGGCTCTTGAGCGCGGTCCCGCCGTTGGCGGCGACGGTCAGGATCTGCTTGCCGCCCTCGGTGGACGGGGTGTTGGCGGTGGAGCAGGCGGTCAGAGCTGCTGCCATCGTCAGCGCGGCACCAAGGGTGCGCAGGGTGGAGCACTTTGTCGTCGATGACATCGTGCGGCCTTTCAGGGGATGAGGGGCGCGGGCGCGAGAGGTGTGGTTCAGCCTTTGAGCCCGGAGGCGAAGCCGCGCATGATGAAGCGCTGCATGAGGAAGTAGGCGACCAGGATCGGGATCACCGAGGTGATCAGGGCCGAGAACACCAGCGGCCAGTTGGCGCTGTACTCCCCGACGAAGGTGTAGACCGACAGCGGTGCGGTGCGGGTGTTGCCACCGGTCAGGTACAGCAGCGGGTTGAGGAAGTCGTTCCACACACCCAGGGCGGTGAGGATGGCCACGGTGCCGGTGACCGGGCGGGCCAGCGGGAAGACAACGGTCCAGAACATCCGCAGGTGGCCGGCGCCGTCGATGGTCGCCGCCTCCTCGTAGTCGCGCGGCAGGTCGCGCAGGAAAGCGGAGTACAGGAAGACCGTGAACGGCATGTGGCCGGCGACGTAGATCAGGATCACCGTCACCGGGTTGCCGACGAGGCCTGCCTTGGAGAACGCCAGGTACAGCGGCAGCATCGCGAGCTGCCCGGGGAAGAGGAACCCGGTCAGGAAGAGGTAGAAGACGCCGCGCGACCAGCGCTGGGTGCGCCGGGTGATGGTGTAGCTCGCGGCGGAGGCGATGACGATGATCAGCGCGACCGACACCGCGGTGATCACAATGCTGTTGACGAGGCTCGGCCCCATGGCCGACTCGGTCCAGGCCGTCGACAGGTTCTGGAAGTGCAGCGGCCAGGTGAAGCCGAGGAAGCCCGGCGTGCTGTTCGGGTCGCGCAGCGCGACCGAGATGAGCACGAAGATCGGGACCATGAAGATCGCCGCGACGGCGAACAGCACCAGCTCGAGAGCGAAGGTGCGCCCTGTGTATCGGTTCATGCCAGGGCCTTCCGTTGGGTCAAGCGGTACTGGAAGAAGCCGATGACCCCGACCACCAGGGTCAACACCACGCCCTGTGCGAGGGCGTTGGGGTACTGCAGGTACAGGAACGCGGACTTGTACACGGTCGTCGCCATCGTTTCGCTGGCTCCGGACGGGCCGCCGCTGGTCATCGAGAAGACGGTGTCGAACTGCTTGAGATTGCCCAGCACGGTCAGCAGCAGATTGACCACGATCGCGCCGTTGATCAGCGGCAGGGTGATCGACCAGGTGCGGCGGATCGGTCCGGCACCGTCCATGGCGGCCGCTTCGAGCGCCTCGCTCGGCACGGCCTGCAGACCGGCCAGGTAGATGACCATGGAGTATCCGGCGCCCTGCCACACGACGGCCGCGCAGACCGCATACAGCACCAGATCGGGGTCGCCGAGCCAGTCCTGCTGGAGGCTGCCCAACCCCAGTGAGCCCAGCACGGAGTTGAGCGTCCCCTCCGGCATGAGCAGGTACTTCCACAAATAGCCCGCGACGATCGGCGTGAGGACGACCGGCAGGAAGAACACCAGGCGCAACAGGTAGCGGCTCTTGACCTTGGTGTTGAGCCCAAGGGCGAGGAGCAGGCCGATCACGTTCTGGCCAATGGTGACCAGAAGCGTCAGCAGGAACGTGTTGACGATGGCACCGGTGGCGTTGTCGTCGGCGAACACGTGGCGGTAGTTGTCGATGCCGACGAAGGACGCGGCGGCTCCGAAACCGTCCCAGTCGGTGAAGGAGTAGGCGAATCCCTGGACGTTCGGCGCGATGACCACGGCCACGTAGACCAGCACGGCCGGCACGACGAACCACACCGGCGGGCGCAGGCCGGCGCGACGGCGCCGGGGGCCCTGGGTTGTCTGACGATCCGGGGGCGGCGACGCGGTGCGCGCGACGGAAGCGGCAGGTGCCGTCTGGTGTGCGGTCATCGTGACCGGTCCGGTGGGGCGCAGGCGACTCTCACAAGGCTCAGCTCCTTCAATGGCGTGTCCCGAGGGCCAGACGCACGACGATGCCGGCGTCACCGCAGGCCAGCAGCACCTTCCAAGAGGTGGGATCGTTCTACCAGCCGCGGTAAAGTTATCGATAACGAGACGTTAGTTATCGATAACGAAAGCCGTCAAGACTTTGAACCGTGTTCATATGGATGACCGCGAGGGGTCCTCGCCCCCGGCGCCTGGATGCCATCATCGGGACGTGCCCACTTCCACACCCCCGCCCCGGCGAACGACGATCTACGACATCGCGCGCACCGCAGGGGTGTCGCACACGACGGTCTCGCGCTACCTGCGCTTCGACGGCCAGGGGGTGCGTGACTCCATCAAGGAACGCATCAGCGCTGCCATCGACGAACTCGGCTACCGGCCCAACCTGGCCGCCCGCGCGATGCGCACGCGGCGCACCGGACGCCTCGCGATCCTGCTGCCCGCCGGACAGGCCGTCGGCGCCATCCGCATGCTCGCTGGCGCGACCGAGAACGCCCACACGCACGGCTACCAGATCGAAGGCGTCACCCTCGACGGTCCTGCGGCCACCCTCGCCGCGCGTGTCGTCGAACTCGCCGAGTCCGGCATGTTCGAGGGCGTCCTCTCCCTGACCCCGCTCCTCGACTCCCCGCCCGGAGCCGTGCAGCCCGCCACGCCCATCGTGGTGGCGGCCGAGTACGACGAAGAGCTGCGCGCCATCGGTGAACTCGCCGACGCGACCCCCATCGCCGAGATCATCGAAGGGCTCGCCGCCGCGGGACACCGCACGTTCCTGCACGTGGCCGGCGACCGCACTTACCCGACCGTGCGCGCCCGCGAACAGGTCTACCTCGACACCGTCGAGCGCCTCGGCCTGCACTCGGCCGGCGTCGTCGGCGGCGACTGGCTACCGGAGACCAGCCGCCAGGCCGTCCTCGACCTGCCGGCCGACACCGACGTCACGGCCATCGTCGCAGCGAACGATCTTCTCGCCGCCGCAGCAGTACACGGAGCTCAGGAGCGAGGCTGGAACGTCCCCGACGATCTCGTCATTACCGGTTGGGACAGCAACCCGCTCGGCGCGTGGCTCACTCCCACGCTGACCACGGTCGAGGTGGACTATGAAGAGCTCGGCCGCCGGGCCATGCAACGACTCGTCGCACTCATGCAAGGCAGCAGCCCCCCAGAGAGGGGTGGGCCGGTCGCGTCGGTCCTCTGGCGCGACTCCACCGGCCACAGTGACTCACGTCAGTCGGCGCTGCCGGGTTAGAGAGAGCTACGAGGCCATCTGGCATGCGTGGCCCCCTGCGGAACCGGTGGCGAGGCCCAGCCGGTGGTGCCGGACTGTGTGAAGGAAGGGGCGGTTCGGTGCAGCCAGATTCGTTGCCCGTTCAAGCCTGAATCGGGTCAGGGTGCTTGTCGGGGTGAGCAGCCGTGATGTATTTCATCGCCGTCGATGTCGCCAGCCCGAAGGTGCGCATCAGGTGGACAGGATCGTCGGTGTACCGGGCTTCGTCATAGATGCGGTCCTCGCGCAGCTTGCCGGCGGTGATCCCGACTCGTGCGAAGACCTCCTTGGTGACCTCCTTGGTCATCATCGGCCCGGCTTCGTCAGCTGCGGACACTCGGCTGACCAGCAGGTACGGGCTGGTGGTTTGGGGCCAGCGCCGGTGCCGTTCGCGAAGCCATGCTGTCGCCAGCTCGGTGGTGATCTCGTCGAGATAGACGATGTGGTCTCGGCGCCCTGGGCGGCGCACGCGCAGCCGGCCGCGTACACGGTCGAGGTCCTCGAGCAGCAGGGGCAGCATGTCGGCGTGCGTGAGGGCGTGAACGGCGACGAGGGCGACGATGAACTTGCTTCTGGCGTCTCCGGCCTTGCCCAGCAGGCCCTTGAGGGTGTCCGAGGGGAGCGGGGTTGGGAGTTTCACGGCCTGGGGCAGGGAGACTCCGCGTGCCGGGTCTCGAAAGATTCTGCGTTCGCGTCGCAGGGCGCGGAACAGGGACCGAAGCGGGACGTGAGCAGCGCGGCGCCGGGCTGGGGGCATGTCCGTGAGGGCTGCGGTGATGTCGTCGGTGGTCACTTCCTTGAGGTCGGTGATGCCGGATATGGCCCAGAGCTTCAGCGTGGGGACAACGTTCCAGACGTCGCCGTAGATCGTCACCGGCGCGAGGGCGGGGCTGGGCTGGTGGCCTTGGCCGAGCAGCACGTCGATCCACAGGTGGACGGCCGCGGCGAATGGTGCGGAGAGCGAACTGGCCAGTGTCCGAGCTCGGATCAGTTCCGCCTTCCTGATCGGCTCGGGCTCCAGGAGGCCGTGGAGGCGTAGAAAGCAGATGACGCGGCGCCCGTTGTGATTTTCGCTGAGAGTTGCGATGGCCTTGACATCGGCCTCGCGGAGGGGTGCCGCGACACCGAGGCGGCCTGTCAAGGTCCGCAGCGTGCGCAGGCTTCCGCCGCCGGCGAATCGGGGGTCGACGCCGTTGCGGCGCAGATAGTCGGCAAAGTCATCACGCAGGGCCTTGGCCTCCGTGGTGAGCGCGTACTCGTCCTCCGGGTTCAACCGGGCCCAGGTGCGTGGCGGGGCGGGGAACAGTTCCAACTGCGCGGGGTCGACGAGGTGCGGCGAGACGGGGCGTTCGTCGCGCACGGTGGCCCGCATCCGGCGTTCCTTGACCTGGAAGCGGCCCCTGCTTGATCCGCCCGCGCTCAAGTAGCGATCGCTCATGCGCAGGGCGAATTCCCCGCCGAACCAGAGCTGATCGCCGCCGGTCAGGGCGATCCCGCTGACGTCTGCCGCAGTCTCCCGCAGCAGCAGTGTGCAGAAGCGGCACTTCCTACTACTGAGTGGCAGGCGGCGGCCGCAGCGCTCGCAGTCGGAGACCTCGGGGTGCAACTGCCGCCAGCCGCAGCAGCCATGACAGAGCGTGAGCCGGTCATTTGCCCAGGCCAGACAATGGGCGCAGCTGCCGTCTCCCTGTCGGCGGGGCATGTGCGGTCCCGTCAGTTGGGCGGCATGGAACGACGCCGGCCCCCGCTGCCCGGCTTCGGGATCGGCCGCGGCTGCCCGGGCCCGCTCTCGCCGACCGCGCGCTGTTCGGTTTCCGGCCGCAGCTCCGTGGCGACAGGTTCGGCCTCCATCAAGTCCGCAACCGTGCAGTCCAAAGCGGTGCACATCATGTCCAGGTCGTCCAGACGAATCGTGATCGGCTTGCTCGACCACAACGCAGCCACCTTACTCAGCGACGGGTTGAAGCCGACCTCCTGGAAGGCCGCGAGCAACTGGGTCGGGCGCCAGATGTCGCGACGGGCAGCGACCCAACGCAGGTTCGACTTCATCGGTTCACGACTCCTCACTCAACCGGCGAACCGCCCGCCGGGAAGACTCCAGACTCTGGCGTTCGGGATCGCCCCTCGCGGTGGCGAGATAGCCGACCGTCGTCGAGGCCCAGGTGTGCCCAAGCAGGACTTGGACATCCCAAAGAGGCATCCCCGCTTCGTAGTTGTGTGTCGCGCAGGCATGCCGCAACAGGTGCGGGAACAGCTCCCGGACAGGCCCCTGCAGGTGCTGCTTCGAGGCCTCTTTCAGCACCCTCCGGAAGGAGTCCGGCAGCAAGGCAGGCGATACGGGCAGATTGAGGGCGGCCACGGCACCGGGGACCCGCTCGGACGGGAACAGTGGCGCATACGGGTCGGTGGGATCGTCGAAGAACTCCCCGCGGATCTCCTCGACGTACCACCACAGCAGGTCACGGCCCTCCTGGAAGAGGAACGCCTCGCGCTCGCGCGGACCGGACCCCTTCGAGCCCTTGCCCCGCACGAGAAAGCGGCCCCACTGGCCGTTCTCCCAATGAACGTCGCCCATCCGCACGCCACACAGCTCCGCGGCACGGACCCCCGAAATGTAGGTGATCTTGCTCAAGACGTAATTACGGGCGGCCACCGGGTATTTCCGGGACGTGGGCAGGGCATCGCGCCAGGAAGCGAAGAACTCCTTCGTGGCACGGGCCGAAGGCGGGATGCGCAGCCCGAAGTCCCCGCGGTGACGAGGCCGGTTGAAGGCATCGATCGGCGACTCCACCCCCGCACCGAAACGCCGCAGGATCTCGCCCGCGTACCGCTACTCGAGAAAGGCGAAGAACCCGTCGATCTGAGCACGGTGGCCAGGACTCTGTCGGCGGTGGTCAGTTTGTCCTTGGCGCCTGCGCCGCGAGCCCGGACGCGCTCGCCTCCTCGCTGCTGTCGCCGCCCTTGCTCGCGTAACTCGTCCAGTTCCTGGTCGAGTTGGTTGACGAGTTCGGTCAGCTCCGGTTCGGGCATCCCGGTCAGCTCCGGGTTACACAGACACCCGGTGCAGGGCTGCGGGAACCGGCTGTCGACTGATCGTGTGTTCTTGGCTGTGGCGGTGTTTCGGGGTGAGGGGCGGAGGGTGTAATTCCAGTCGCCGTGGAAGCGGTGCCGGTGCATGGGTAGGGCGTCGATGTCGCTGTCAGTGATCTTGATGCCGGTGTCGTAGGTACCGGGGTCGAGTTCGGCGTGGACTGTGAGCCCAGTGTGGGTGGTGGTGGCCGCGATGCTCTTCACGATGACGTCATGGCTGGTCAGTGGGCGGCCTCGCCAGTTCATGGAGATGTGGGAGAACAGCCGGTGCTCGATTTTGTTCCACTTCGAGGTGCCTGGCGGCATGTGGCAGACCGTGATGTTCAGACCCGCTGCCGATCACAGCGCCGGTCCGAGGAGGCCCCGCCCAGCAGCAACACCTTGCGCAAGCCGAGACGGACCAAGATCCGGACCATTTCCGGACCAGACCCCTCCAGCGAGCCGCACCAACTGCTGTTTCCCCTGGTGAGCTACTTCCTCTGGAACCTCATGTCCCAGTCTCCAGGTGTCCTGGATCAAGGGGAAGCTTCACGTCATACGTCACCCCAGGGAAGAGGCAAGGGTAGATATGGCTTGTCGGCCGTCTCCGCCGGGCTACCGAGGACGTGTGGTCCTCCAGAGTTCCTCGGCGGTAGTCGCTGGGCATACTCGAATCGGGTCAGCCGTCCCGGTCCAAGGCATCGGGGTCATCGGATCCCGTGTAGGTGAACGATCGGACGATCAGGTCACCTCTGTCACAGAAAAGGCCAATCAAGCGACCGGTCATCCCTCCGGCGACCTCCGTCGAGAAGTACCGGCCGTCGACGCGCCCGATCTCGGTGGTGCCGTCGCGGCCGGTGACTGTGGCGACAAGCTTGTCGGGGCCCAGTTCGGTGCTGAAGATATGGCCGTCGGCTGGCTCTATCCGGAGTGTCAAGGTGAGGTCGGTTTGACCGTCGATGTTGGTCTCACCGAGGAGTGACTCCAGTGAGCCGATGCGGGCAACGGCACGTACCTGCCCGCCGGCCACTTCCAGCCGCACCGCGTGCCGGGGGTCGATGCGCAGTTCCAATCCGCCCTCGCCGTCCTCGACACGGACCTCCGCACGGATTCGGGCGTAGAGGTGCTCCTGACGGCGTCCCACGAAAACAGCCTCCCCGGAGTCGGCGGGAGTGAGTCGCCAGCCGTTCTCGGCCGGCTTCAGGAGCTCGTCGGGAAACCGTCCGGGGGCGGCCCAGGACGGAGGAAGGATGGTGCCTGACAGTTCCTCGTTCACAATGGCCGGGTAGGCCGCCTCCACCGGCTCCCCGACCTGGGGCCATCCGTCCTCCCAAGTGATCCGCGAGGCGAAGGTCTCCCGCCCGAGAACGTGCCACTCGGGACTGGTCCCCCGCGTCCTGACGCCGTGGTATACCAGGGCCCACTGCCCGTCCGGTCGCTCGACGAGGTCGCCGTGGCCGGCGTTCTGCACCGGCGAATCGGTGCCTCGAGCGGTGAGGATCGGGTTCCACGGACACGGCTCGAACGGTCCGGCGGGGGAAGAAGCACGAGCGATCGTGATCGAGTGCCCACGCTCGGTCCCGCCCTCGGCGATGAGCTGGTACCAGAAATCCCCGATGCGATAGAGGTGTGGCCCTTCCGGGAATTTGCCACCGGTGCCCTGCCACAGCTGCCGTGGCTCGGAGAGGACCTTGCCCGTCGTGGGATCGACCTCCGCTTGGACCAGGCCCATGGGCCCGTGGTCGTCGAAGCCCGACCATGTCAGGTAGCAGGTGCCGTCCCTGTCCCAGGCCAGGTCTGGATCGATGCCCGGAGCGTCGGGGAACCGCACCGGATCCGACCAGGGCCCAGCCGGGTCCTGGGCGGTCACCAGGAGGTGGCCTCCGCCATCGGTCAGGTTCGTGGTGATGAGCCAGAACAAGCCATCATGGTGGCGTAGCGTCGGCGCGAAGATGCCTCCTGACGCCGCCGCTCCGGTGAGGGACAGCTGCGAAGGCCTGTCGAGCGCGTGCCCGATGTGCTCCCAGGTCCGCAGGTCGGCCGACCGGTACAGCGGGACTCCAGGTGCGTACTCAAAGCTGGAGTGGGCCATGTAGTACGTACCGTCGACACGGCAGATCGTGGGATCGGGGTGAAAGCCGCTGATGACGGGCCGGGTGGGCAGGTGCATTGTCTCTCCTGTCGGGAAAGGGCCACGCCTGATCTGCGATCAGGCCGAACGAGAAGTCGGCCCCGTTGCGAGTTGGTTACCGCTCAGGCCGGTGCGTCTCGCTGGTCATGCTTCGTCCTGACGGCTCATCCATTCGAAGAGCGCCGTCCCGGGGCCGATGTCAGCACGCCGGCCGTCGGGAAGCCTGACTTCGGCCTGGGTGCCCTGGGGCACCACTACGCGCATGCGGGTGGTTTCCCCGTGGTTCCGCCAAGCCACTTCAATGCGGCCGTAAGGACTGTCATGGACGGCTTCCGCCCAGGTCAGCCCGCTACCCGGACACGGTTGCACCCTGAAACGCCGGTAGCCCGGTCCCTCGTCAAGGACGCGCAGCCCTGCTACGAACCGGTGCAGGAAGGAAATGACCGCGCCCTTGCTGTAGTGGTTCAGCGATTCGTGCGCCACACCATCGGCGTCTATGGCCTCCCACAGCTCCCAGACCGTGGTGGCCCCGTTATCCAGCATGTGCATCCATGACGGCGGCGTGTTCTGCAGCAGCAACTCGTAGGCGAGGTCGGCATAGCCCGTCTCGGCGAGGACGGGAAGAAGATGCGGCGTGGCCAGGAAGCCGGTCCCGACGCGGGTGCCAACAGCTCTCACCAGTTCGGCCAGGCGATTGGCGAGGGACGGCCGCAGGTCCGGGTCGACAAGGTCGAAGGCGAGCGCTCGGACCAGGGTGGCCTGGGTCTCGGGCTGCACTCGGCCCGTCTCGTCCACGAACTCGGTCTGCCAGGCGAGGCGGGCGTGTTCGCTGATCTCACGGAAGCGCTCAGCATCGACCCCACGCCCCAGTACAACAGCGATGCGGCTCAGCAGACAGCTGGAGTGCCGCAGATAGGCGGTGGCGACCGCGGACTGGTCGAGGGCGCGCAGCTCCTCCCAGCCGGGCTGATCCCCTGGTTCCAGCCACTCGCCGAAGTGGAAACCGGTGTCCCAGAGGTACTCCTCGTGCGGCGCGGGCTCAGGGAAGTTCGCGGCGCGGTTCGGATGCCGTCCCTCTCGCGCCATCCGGATTGCCCGCTCGACCCACGCCACCATCGACGGCCACTGCCGCTCCAGCAACTCCCGGTCTCCGTAGGCCCGGAAGATCTCCCATGGCACGATCACCGCGGCATCCCCCCAGCCCGCCGAGCCCAGGTTCTCCCCGATGAGGGGATGGTCGCGTGTGGCGGGGCCCAGCTGGTCGGGGACGAAGTTGGGTACGACACCGTCTTCGAACTGCTGCGTGGCCAGATCTCGCAGCCATTTCCGGGAGAAGCCGGCCACGTCGAAGAGGAAGGCGGCCGTCGGGACGAAGAGAGCCCAGTCGCCGGTCCACCCCGATCGCTCTCTGGTCGGGCAGTCGGTGGGGACGTCGACAGCGTTGCCCAGGAAACTGCGTACGGCGATCTCGTGCAGCCGGTTCAGGCGTTCGTCGGCGCATCGGAAGGTTCCGGTCGGTCGCAGGTCGGTGTGCACGACGACGGCGGTGAGGTCGTCGGGGGTGAGGTCACGCAGGTCGCCCTCCACGGCCACGTACCGGAACCCCTTGGTGGCGTGCCGGGGTTCGAAAACCTCACCTGCGCGTCCGGCGGAGACGACCACGTCCACCTGACCGGGGTTCAGTTTTTCCTCCCAGTCGGGCGGCATGTGGTCCGGGAGCAGATTGCGCCGGGTAACCTCCCCGTCAGGGGTCAGGGCCTCGCCATGAATGAGGGTCAGCCGGGTGCACCGGGGGCCGAGTTCGGACAGGCGCACCCATCCGACGACGTTCTCGCCGAAGTCGGCCACCTGAGCGCCGGAGGGGGAGCGAACGACCGACAGGGGTCTGCGGTACCCGGTCCTGCGGACCGGGGGCGCGGGGGACGCGGCCAGGCGGTCGTACCCGGTGTCTGCCACGGTGACGGGTGTCCAGGTACGGGTGTCGGAGACGGCGGAGGTCCATCCGACCGGTTCCGCCCGCAGGTCTGCGGTGACCCCGCCCAGGAGGTCTGCGCGGGTGATTCCGCCTGTGGTGCTGGTCCAGGTCGCGTCGGTGCAGAACACGTCCTCCGTGCCGTCATGCAGGGTGAGATGCATCTGAAGGAGCAGGGCAGTGTGGGTCCCGAAGCAGTCGGCGTCCCGGAACATGCCGTTGACGCCGCGGAACCAACCGTCGGACAGGACGGCACCGACGGTGTTGGCGCCGGGGCGGAGCAGGGAGCCGACGTCGTAGGTCTGCACCTGGAGGGTGCTGCGGTAATCGGTGAAGCCGGGGGTGAGTTCGTCGTCTCCGATCCGGACACCGTTGACGAAGAGTTCGTAGATGCCCTCGGCAGTGACGTGCGCCCGCGCGGTCGTCACCGCGCCGGGCAGGGTCAGTATCCCGCGCAGGAGATGGGCGGGCCGCTCCCCCGCGGCTGCCACGGTCTCCTCTGCGGGCCGGATCCAGGCCGCCTGCCAGTCCTCCGGCTCCAACAGGCCGGCCTCCAGCCACGACGGCGCCGACCAATCGCTGCGACCGGCGTCCGTCCAGACGCGGACCTGCCAGGCGCGGCGTTCCCGCGAGCGCAGCGGCGGTGCCCCGGTGGCGACCAGCACGCTCTCACCGGACTCCACCTTGCCCGAGTCCCACTCCCCCATGCGCAGCTGGTAGGCGTGTTGCACCCGGCAATCGGACGGAAGCAGCCAGGACAGTCTCGGCCGGGGCTCCGTGATGCCGTGTGCGTCGTCCAAGAGCTCGACTCGAAGCCGTGTGGGTGCGCTCACGGGATTACCTTCCTTGTGCTTTCCTGCTGAGATGCAGGTGATACGACGTCACCAAGAGTGAGTGTGGGCGTCGGGCGTCCCCGCTGTCCCGCTGTTCCGGATCGGTGCCGGGCGGGAACAGGGGAGAGCGGTGCGAAAGGGCCGGCGCGCAAGCGTCGGCTGGGTCGGTTTCGCCTTACGGTCAGTTCGACCGGAACTTGGGCATGACCTCGGTGGCGAAGAGTTCGAGCGACTTCTTGCCGAACTCAGCACGCTCCAGGGTGAGCGGACCGCCCAGGAATCCGCCGAGCACGTTGCCTATGCCGATCCCGGACACCTCCTGGAGGTGCTCGGCCACGGTGGCTGGGCTGCCCCAGACGCACCAGGTGCGCTGCCATCCGGAATCCAGGGCGTTGGGCGGCGACTTGAGGGTGACGCCGGACAGCTTCTCGGCCTCCAGGTTGGCCTCGTGCTCGCGCTCGACGGCCGCCTGGTACTGCCCCATGAGGATCTGGAACTCCTCCTCGGCCTGCTCGTCCGTCTCGGCGACGTGGACGTGCTGGTACGTGTGTGTAGTCCACTCCAGCGCCCGGGCCACCTTGTCCTGCGGGTGTCCGGCGGCCTCCAGGGCCGTGCGGTAGGCCGTAAAGTGCGTGCGCAGGTGCTTCAGCGGCTCGCCATCGTCCAGGGCGGGTGGCGTGAAGGCCGGGATGAATGCGGGCTGAGCCTCGGCTGCCGCCCGCTCGACGCTCGACGGGCGCAGGGCGACCGACATCAGCTGCGGGCCACCTTCGGTGTACGAGGCGGGGACGATGCGGGAAACCACGGCGCCCTTGTAGTGACCGTTGTCGAACACGAACGGCTCGTCCTCGGCCTTCTTGGCCCACAGCTGCCGCACCAGGGCGAGGTGGGACTTGGACAGTTCCGGCGTGTCCTTGAAGTTGATGCCGAGGCCGATCATCTCCTCGGGGGTGGTGCCGCTGCCGGTGCCGACGAGGAGCTTGCCGTCGGTGAGCTGGTCCAGGAGGTTGAGGCGCTCGGCAAAGCGCACGGGGTGGTGCAGCGCGATGGTCTGCACGGAGAACCCGTAGTACAGGCGGGGCAGCCGGGCGGCCAGGAACGAGGCGAACATCATCGGGTCGCTGGCGGGCGGGCAGTAGCCCGTGAAGTGGTGGTCGGGGAGGAAGACTGCGTCGAAGCCGAGGCGTTCGACGTCGACAGCATGGTCGACGAGTGCCTTGGTGATGCGCCGGTCCTCGTCCGGACCTGCTGAGCGGGTGGTGAGAAATGCGGAGAAGCGCACGGTGGCCTCCTGGTCTGCCCACGTCGAGCGTGGGGGTGGTCGGGGAAAACGAGGGGGTGGGCGACACCCGGTCGCCCACCTCAGAGGAACAAGGTGAGTGGTATATGGGCAGTCCAGGTCCCGAGTCAGGAACCGATCAGCGCGCGAGCGCGTTCGACGCCGGCCAGCAGGCGGTCGCGGCACTCGACCAGCCGGTCGGGTGTCTCGTTTCCGGTGAAGCCGATGAGGTGCAAGGAGAGCCCGACACGCCCGTCGGCGGTGTGCACCGCCGCCGCGAGGGACGTGACGTCCGTCAGCTCGCGCAGCGGGACCCGCAGGCCGGGGCCGGGGCCCCGTTCGGCGAGCCGGCGGAGGAGGTCTCCGGCCCGGTCTGTGTCGCTCGCGCCGTTCTCCACCACCCGCTCGAACTGGTCGGCGGTCGCCCGGCCGGTGGTCACCTGGTAGCCCAGAGCCCGGACGGCCTCGAGATCCTCACGAGCGGTGCGTCCGCCCTGTTCGCCCAGAAGCTGGCTGTTCCTGGCGATCCAAGCCTCCTGCTCGGCCGGCGAGGCCCAGGCGGCGAAGAGCGGTCCGAAGGGGGCCGCGAGCGGGAAGGCCGCGCCGACCCGCGTGGGACTGCCGTGGGGCGAGGATCCGACACCGGCCGCCACGAGGGAGACGACGTGATCGTCCACCGCCGCGCTGACGAGGCATTCAAGGCCGAGTCCGCGGGCGATGGCCTCGGCCTCCGGGCGAACGGCGTCGGCGAGCCGCAGCCGTGCGCCCGGCTCCGGCGACGCGGCCTGGAGGGAGAGGGGAGCCGGGGCGCCGTACCCGCCGCGCAGGAACAGCAGGGGCAGTGCGGGTGATTCGGGTACCGCGATGTCCTGGACCCGTCCGAGCACGATGTCGTGGTCACCGGCTTCGATCACCGACTCGACGGCACAGTCGACCCACAGGACGGCTCCACTCACTCGGGGACTACCGGACGGGGCGTCGTCGGCGCAGTAACGCTGGAACCGGTCCATCTCCTTGGTGAAGAACGACCGGCACACCTCCTCCTGGCCGGCCCCGAGGACACTCACGCAGAACCGGCCGGTCTCACGGATGCGCGGCCAAGAGGTGCTGGAGCGGTCCGGAAGGAAAGCGACGAGGGGCGGGGCGAGCGAGACGGAGGTGAAGGTGCCCACGACCATCCCGACCGGTGTGCCGGCCGCGTCGCGGGATGCCACCAGAGCGACACCTGTCGGGTAGTGACCGAGCGCCTTGCGGAACTTGGCGGGCGCGATCGGCTCGGTCGTAGGCGTGTCCATGGCGAATCGTTGCCTCACTTCAGAATCCAAACTCTGATTTTAGATTAGAGCGGGAGCCCTGACCGGTCAAAGGGTCGCGTGCGCCTTCGTGTTGGCGCGGCCAGTTCACAAGCCGCCGAGCAGCCCTCACGCGGAGGGGGTGGCGGCAGCGGCCCCCGACGCCCGGTCGTCCGACCGGCGCCCCAGGCGCCCTTTCGGAAGAAGGAGGGCAACGACCAGACCGGCCGCAAAGCAGGCAGTCGTGACCGCGAAGACGGGCGTGAAGGCCGCACCGTACTCGGCTGCCGTGCGTGCGCCGTCCGTACTGCCGCCCAGCCCGTGCGCCGCGACGGCCCCGAGCACGACGGCGCCGGCCAGTACGCCCAGCTCCCGCAGAAAGCTCAACCCCGCCGTCACCGCACCGGCGGCTTCCCGGCCGGCTGCGTCCTGGGCGACGACCACGACGACCTGCATGAACAGTCCGGCTCCCAGACCGAGCAGCATCAGCAGGAGCGCGATGACCGGGAGCGGCGGATGGCTGCTGCTGAGGACGGCCAGGGCGGCCCCGGCGCCGATCGCCGTCGCACAGCCGGCCACGGGAAAGGGCCGCCATAGGCCCCACCTGCGAACGGCCAGTCCCGAACCGTTGATCCCTGCGACGATCCCGAGCGTCACCGGCAGCAGCATGAGTCCGGACACAGTCGCGGAAGAGCCGTGGATACCTTCCACCCACATCGGCACGTAGGCAAGCGCGCCGAACAGGCCGAGGCCGGCGAGCAGTCCGAGCGCGCAGCACTGGGCTACCACCCCCCGGACGAGCGTCCGCACCGGCAGTACGGGGAGAGCGCAACGACTTTCCCACCACAGCGTCACCGCCGTGAGGACCGCGGTAAGGGCGGCACCGACGGCGACACCGGGAGTCCAACCCGTCTCCCCCGCCGCCGAGGCGACCAGGACGAACCCCACGGCCGACACCGCGATCAGCGCGGCGCCCACCGTGTCGAACCGGGGGCGGGCGGAGGTGACGGGCACGCCGGTGCCCGGCACTGCGACGAAAACGAACAGCAGGGCGAGCGCGCCGATCGGCAGGTTGATCCAGAAGGTCCAGCGCCAAGACGCGAAGTCGGTGAGCCAGCCGCCCAGCAGGGGGCTGACCACAGTGGCGACGGCGAAGACCGCTCCGAGCGGGCCTAGATAGGCGGCCCGTTCCCGGACCGGGACGACATCGGCCACCACGGCCTGCGGCAGCACCAGGAGGCCGGCACCGCCGAGCCCCTGGAAGAACCGGGCCAGAGCGAGCATCTCGATGCCGGTCGCAAGCCCGCAGGCGACCGAGGCGATCAGGAATACCAGAACGGAGCCGGCCAGGACCTGACGGCGGCCGAACCGGTCGCCCAACGCGCCGGCCGCGGGCATCGCTGCGGTGATCGCCAGTGTGTACGCGGCCACGACCCAAGAGGTGCGCTGCGGACTGCCGAGCTCCTCGGCGATATCGGGCAGCGCCGTGGCGACGATTGTGTGGTCGAGCGCACCCAGGGCGGTCACCAGAATGAGGCAGAGGAAGAACCTCCGGGGCCGCTGGACCAGACTCGTTTCGGACAGGGCTGAGGACACGTATCCGCTCCATAACCGGCACGACGACATCAGGTGCGGAGAGGGATCGGCTCCCCGACGGGTGGCTCACCCCGCCGTGCGGGCCCATCGTGCCGCACCTCACCGAAATAACAAAATTTTGATTCTGAATATCAGGTCGCACCGACCCGCCCAGAGCGCTGGCGCTCACCTGGCGAGCCGACACCCAAAGCACACCCTGGCTCTCCACTGCCGCCAACGTTGCCATCAGAATCAATCTTCTGATTTTTCATTGGCCAGGGGTCTAGCCAAAGGATGCGACCCCATGCATCATCCCAATCAAGAATCAACATTCTGATTGCCCGATGGCTGGATCCTTCTGTCACGAAACACGGCAGCCTGGCCAGAGCGCTCAACGAGGAGCCGCCTCGATGTCCCACTCGCCTTCCCCCGCTGCAGCCGGACGCCCCTGGTACCTGGCCACACTGGGAGGACTCGCCTCCTATCTCGACAGCGGCGTGCTTTTCGCGACCGCGCTGTCCATCTCACTCTGGCAGGGCCAGTTCGGCCTGAGCGCGTGGTCGGTCGGAGCGATCACTGCCGCCCTCACCGTGTCCATCGGTATCGGGTCGCTGGTTGGCGGACACGTCGGAGACCGCTTCGGGCGCAAGCGGGTCTACTCCGCGGACCTGATCGTCTTCGCCTTCGGCCTCCTGTGGCTGGTTTTCGCGGTCAATGAGCCGATGCTCTACGTCGGCGTCGTCCTGACCGGCCTGGCGGCCGGCGCCGACCTGCCCGCCTCGCTAGCCCTGGTCGGGGAGAGCGCTCCGGCCGCCAAGCGCGGACGCATGGTCTCCTACGCGCAGTTGATGTGGGGTCTCGGCATCATCGTGGTGCAGGTCGTCGCCAAGCTCACCGCCTTCAGCGGCACGCTCATGCCCCGGATCCTGTTCGGCCAGTTGCTCTTGGTCGCCTTGGTCACCTGGGCGCTGCGCCAACGGCTGCCCGAGTCCGAGGTCTGGGTCGCCGAGCGGGAACGTAGGAACGGGAAGAAGGATCGCTCCTGGGCCCTGCTGATGCGCCGGCCCGTCCTCGGCGGCCTTGCGTTCACCACCGCGTTCTACCTACTGAGCACCGTCATGACGCAGTTCTTCGGCAACTTCGGTCCGTACGCCATGATCAGCCTGTTCCACTTCGACCTGCCCACCGTCACGTCGATCATGGTCATGATCGGCCCCGTCGGCCTCGTCTGCGGCATCGTCTTCATGCGCCTGGTCGACCATCGCACAGCCCGGACCGCCATGTTCGCCGTCGGTGCCGTAGTGCAGCTCGCCGGTCTGCTTCTCCTCGTCGTCCTCCCGCTGGACGCGACCGTCTTTGTCATCTGTTTCATGGTCGTGATCGCGGGCGCCAGCTTCGCCGGCGAAGGCAACTACAAGGTCTGGTCCCAGGAGATCTTCCCGACCTCACTGCGCGGCACGGCCCAGGGAATCAGCTTCGGCATCGCCCGCATAGGAGCCGCGGCCTTCACCGTCGTCTCCCCCACTCTGCTCCACAACGACCCCAAGATCGTGCTCACGATTCTTCTGGTGGCCACCACCGTCGCCATGGGGCTCGGATTCCTCTTCCAACCGCGCGACTCGGGCCGCACGATCGAGCAGATCGACGCCGCCTTCGCCCCCGGGCCCATGGAGAGGCACAGCGTCGGAGAAGCCACCCGTGAGCACCCCACCACGGCTGAGCAGACCACCTGACCGCTCATACATCGAGGACGCATCACAAGACAGCCGCTGATGCGATGTGCAGGTGCGGCAGCGGACCGTCCTCAAGGGCGGTTCGCTCGTCGTCGAAGTCGAGCCCCGCTCTCTGCCGGGTAAGGGTGCCCTCAACCCCGCACGGATCCCCGCCGCCGCATCGAGCGCGTGCAGAACCACCTCTCGACGATCAGCCCGACAGCCGGGTCTCACAGTGAAAGACCGCACCCCCAGCCTTACACAAGGACGCGTGGTCTCGGGCAATGTCCCGGCGCCTTCGGCCCTGAGAGCCTGCATACGGGGCGGTCGCCATCCTGATCAGGATGGCGACCGCCCCGTATGCACTGGTATCCGTGCGGGCAACGGGCTGACGGCGCCTCAGCGGGGCGCGGGGACAATCCGAGTGAGGGTGTGCTCGATATCCTCGGCGGACCGGCCGATCAGGACCTGATAGACACCCACCGGAGTCCGCCAGCCGGCCGACTCCGTGTCCCACCGCAACCAGGTACGGCTGTCGAGGCGCACTCGCACCTCGGCGGACTCCCCCGCCGCCAGGGCAACCCCGGTGAAGCCGGCCAGTCGGGCGTCGGTCTCACCGGGCGCCCGAACATACACTTGCACGACGTCCCGACCGGTCCGCTCACCCGTGTTGGCCACCCTCAGGTGCACCGCCAACGACCCCGAACCGCCCTCCGCCCTGATGAGCGTGGCATGAGCATAACGCCAGGTGGTGTAGCCCTGACCGGCGCCGAAGGCGAAGCGCGCGGAAGTGCCGATGCCCAGGAGGTGGCGGTAACCGGTCGGTTCGGCGGGTGTGTAGTTGCGGGTGAGGTTCACGTCGAGGGCCTCACCATGGGTGGAGCGGTCGGCGTCAGTACGGGGGACGGTAACTGGCATACGGCCGCCGGGCTCGTCGTCTCCAGCCAAGACGCGGGCAAGCGCCTCACCGTATCCCTGTCCGGCGAACCAGGTCTGCAACACGGCGGCGACGTCGTCGGCCCAGGGGGCGTCGACGGGCCGGCCGGCGTTGACGACGACGACGGTGCGCGGGTTGGCACACGCCACCCGCCGGATCAGCTCCCGCTGCCCGGCGGGGAGGGAGGAGTCCTCGAGGTCGCGGCTTTCGCGGGAGGAGCTCAGTTCGTCGCCGACGACGAGGACGACGGTGTCGGTCTCCTCCGCGGTGCGTACGGCGCGCTCCAGCGCGTCCGGTGTACGCGGGGGCGCGGCGCTGACGGTGAGGGCCTGGACCCGCCCGCCCTCGGTAGTCATCTCGGCAACTACGGTGACGGGTTTCCCGGCCCGCAGGTCCACGGTGCCGGTGACGGTCTCGGCCCGGGCGATCTGGCCCATGAGGTCGCCCGGCGCGGGGGCGGGCCGGCGGGCCAGTCGTCGGCCTTCGACGGTGAGCACGGTGTCACCGGATCCCCCCACTCCGATCGTCCACGGGCCGTTCTCGTCCGGTGTGAGAACGGCGGTCAGGCGCAGCCTGCCCGGCTCGGTGGTCGGGCCTACGTCCGGTACCTGCCCGAACCAGATGAAGGAGCTGTCGCCGCGGGCCTCGGCGAGTACGCGGGTGCCGCCCCGGAAGTGTTCCAGCAGGACCCCTGGTTCGCCGTCAGGTGTGGTGACCGGCAAGGCGCCCAGGGAGGCCGCGGGCGTGGTGTCGACGCCGCGCTCGTGGACGATCTCGCAGGTCGGTCCGAAGCGTGCACGGATTGCTTCAAGGGGGGTGGCGGCACCGTCGGCCGGGCGCACCCGGCCGAAGGTCGCGCCCTGGTAACAGGGGCGGTCAGCGTTGGGACCGATGACGGCGAGCCGTGTGAGACCGTGCGGGGCAAGGGGTAGCAGGCTGTCCTCGTTGCGCACCAGGACGAAAGAGGCGGAGGCGGCGCGTACCAGGATCTCGTGGGCACGTTCGGCGGGCACGTACTCCTCGGTGCGGACTACGGCGCGTCCGGCGCCGCCGTCGAGCCGGCCGACGCGCCGGGCCAGGCGCAGCAGTCGGGTCACCGCGTCGTCGACCCGCTCCTGCGGCACCTCCCCGCGTTCGACGGCCTCGGCGAGCCGGTGGCCGAAGTGGATAGCCGGGCCGGGCATCTCCAGGTCACAACCGGCGAGAGCCGGGCCGGGGGTCTCGTGCAGGGCGAAGTAGTCGGAAAGGACCAGGCCGTCGAAGCCCCACTCCGCCTTGACGATGTCCAGCAGGTCGGCGTTGGCGGCGCAGGGCACCCCGTTGAGCCGGTTGTAGGCCGCCATCAGGGCCCAGGCCCCGGCCTGGACTGCAAGTTCGAAGGGCCTCAGATACACCTCGCGCAGCGCGGTGTCGTCCACCTCGCTGCTCATGCGCTGCCGCTCGGTCTCGGTGTCGTTGGCGACGAGGTGTTTCGGGACCGAGGCCACGCCTTGGCCCTGCATGCCTTGAACGAAGGCAGCGCCGAGCAGCCCGGCCAGCAGCGGGTCCTCGGAAAGCATCTCGAAGGTACGGCCGGACAGTCCGGTGCGAGCGAGGTTGAGGTTGGGACCGTAGACGGCGTCGAAGCCCCTTCGGCGGGCCTCGGACGCCTCCGCGGCGGCGACTGTGCGGACGACGTCGGGGTCCCAGGTGGCACCGAGGGCAATGCCGCTGGGCAGCAACAGGGAGGTATCGCGTTCGTCGAAGGTTGGGCTGACCAGGCCGAGCGGCCCATCGACCAGCGTGACGGGTTCCAACCCGAGACGGGGTTCGGCGAGCGTGGCCCAACCTGAGGCACCGGCGGTGAGCCGAGCGCGGGCGGCAGGGTCGACAGCACCGATTGACGGCAGGCCGGCGCGGCCGGTCTCCGGGGTGGCTTCCCAGGTTCTTGGGGGGTATGCCGGCTCGGTCATGGCGCGGTCCTCCTGTGCGGGGCGGCGGAGCCCTCCGCGCCCCTGTGACTCGGTCCGCCGCGAAGTGGGCATGGCAGACATCAAATTTAGAATACTAATTCTATTATACTTGGCGTCCCGCCTCCACCCCTGGGCAGCGCGAGGGCAGGGAGACATCGCGCGGGAGGGCGAAGCCCAATGACGTCCCGCATGCAGCACGAGCCGCCCGGTTCCACCAGGAGGTGCGGCTCGACCTCGACTGCCGCCCAGAAACTCAGCTCACCACGGGGGGCGAAGTCGACCGTGGTCGCTCTACCGGAGGCGCGGGGGCACCGCACCGCACCGCGTCGCGCCCGCCAACAGCCGGAAATCGACCCCTTCCCCGAGCCCAGCCAGGATGACCGCCTTCCGGCCAACCGGATCCACGGCGTCGAGCAAGACATCCGCGATGACCGCGGCAGCACGGGAGCCAGGGCGTTCATCTTCAGGGGCAGGCCCGCAGCGATCGATCCACAGAAGGAGATGGCGTCACCCACCGCCACCAGGAGCAGGTCCACCGCGCACAACGGCGAGACCCCAGGACCCGGCGAGCCAGGTGCGGCCTGACCCTCGGGCAGAGCGGGAACGACTCCGAGAGGCTGAGAGCGAACGGCTTGACGCAGCAGCCAATCCCACCTAGATTTCAGAATCAATATTCTGTTATTAGTCAACAGTGCCCGGTGCTGCCCGATCCGGGTCACGAGGCCCCCCTTTCCCCGCCCCCACCCAGAACGGAACATCGCCATGAGCCACCTCGTCGTCGGCATCGGCGGCACCACCCGCGTCGGCTCCAGCAGCGAACTCGCCGTCCGCACCGCCCTGGCCGCCGCCGAGGTGCGCGGCGCCCGCACCCTGCACTTCGGCGGCGACTTCCTCGCAGCCCTCCCCCACTACGCCCCCGAACGCCCCGACCGCAGCAAGGAACAGCGGCAGTTGGTCGAGGCGGTGCGCCAAGCCGACGGGATCGTCATCGGCTCACCTGGCTACCACGGCGGGATCTCCGGCCTGGTCAAAAATGCCGTCGACCTCCTGGAGGACCTCCGCGACGACACCCGCGTCTACTTCGACGGCCGAGCCGTCGGCCTGGTCGTCACCGCCGCCGGCTGGCAGGCATGCGGCACCACCCTCTCCGCCCTGCGCAACGTCGTGCATGCCATGCGCGGCTGGCCCACCCCGCTGGGAGTCACCCTCAACTCAGGCCAGGGCCCTCTGTTCACTCCCGACGGCACCTGTACCGACAAGACCGCCGCGGCCCAGCTCGATCTCCTCGGTCACCAGGTACACGAGTTCGCCGCCCGCTTCAGCGCACCGGCCCCGGCCGTGCAGGCCGCCTGAGCACCGAGGCGCACTCCCCAGATTCCGCGGGCCCTCCTGACCGGGGCCGCGGTGGACGGTGCTCCGGGGTAGTCGGCCGACTACCCCGGAGCACCTCGTGATGTACCGGCGCAGGTGCCCACCACGTCTCGCCGACCGGCAGGCGTGGAGTGGCGCGCCCGGCTCCTCCCCACTGGCACTGGCGCCTTGGGCCAGTACTGAGAGAAGACAAAGGCCGCTTTGCTGGCGCTTTTTGCTGGATGTCAGTCAGCCTTCCACCAATCGACATGCCTGGAGCAGCTATGCCACTCAACCCCTTCCTCGCCAAGAAGTCACACCTTCTGGAGGGACTCGGCTGGGCGGACCTTCAGTCCGACCCGGAAGCCATGGCCCGCTTCACGGAGTACTTCCGCGATCCCGATCAGTGGACCATGCCGGACATCTCGGTCGAAGACCGCAAGGTGCCGGGCCCGCACGGAGAAGTACCCGTGCGCATCTACAGTCCACGCGACACGTCTCACGGCGCGGTGCTCTGGCTTCACGGTGGTGGGTTCTCGAGCGGGGATCTCGACATGCCGGAGGCACACCTCGTGTCCGCCGAGCTCGCCGCCCGCGCCCGGACATCGGTGGTGTCCGTCGACTATCGACTGGCCGTTGACGGCACCCACTACCCGGTTCCCGTCGACGACGCGCACGCCGCGTGGCTCTGGCTCGCCGGGGAGTGGTCGGCTCGATCCGGCCCGATCTGCCTCGGAGGTGCCAGCGCGGGAGCCGCGCTCGCCCTGTCCACGGCGATCCGGCTACGCGACCGGGACGAACTCCGTCCAGCCGCCCTACTGCTCGCCTATCCCTTCGTCCACTTTCCTGCACCGGCCCTGGACGAGACGGCGGCGGCTAGAATGCGGGACGTACCACAGCTGCTGCGGTTCACCACCGAGTCCATCGAGCACATGGTGCACACCTATGCGGGCCGCCTGACCGATCTGCCCCCTGACGCGATGCCCGGGGCGGCGAATCTCGCCGGTCTCCCCCCGACCGGCCTCGTCCTCTCCGAGTACGACGACCTCCGGCCGTCCGGCGACCTGCTCGCCCGACAACTGGAGGAATCAGGAGTCCCGGTCCGGACCTACCTCGCGACGGGCATGATGCACGGGCACCTGAACCGTGGCCCGTCACTCGAAGAGGTCGACCGTTCGCTCGACTTCTTCGTGGCCACGCTGCTGGGCCGACCGCCCGCCCTCGACGAGTGAACGGGGCCCGCAGCCACCGCGTCGGGGCCCGCTCGCCCTGCGGCCCTGACGGCATAGCCCGCCGACGATGGGCGGGCCGCCCCCGCCCCGGCCGCTGGCGGGGTGCCTAGACTGCATAGCGTGTCTTCATCTTCCGAGCAGTCCTCAGCAACGCACGGCATCCGAGCTCCCAAGCAGGAGCGGAGCCAGCGCTCGTTCGAGTTGGCCCTCGACACGACGCTGGAGCTGCTGGCGGAGAAGGGTTACGCGGGCTTCGCCCTGACGGAGGTCAGCAAGCGGTCGGGAGTGTCCATCGGTTCCATCTACACGCGCGTGGACGGCAGGGACGACCTGCTGCGGGCGGCGCAGTCCAGGTTCCAAGAGCGGATGCTCGCAGAGCATCGCTCGCTTGCGGAGCCCGACCGGTGGGCGGGGGTCCCCCTGGAAGAGTTGCTGCCACGGTTGATCGCAGAGTTCGCAGAATTGCTCGAACGGCAGGGCCGGGTACTGGGAGCGTTCCTCCAGCGTGGGGCCGTCGATCCAGAGGTGGCTCGGGCGGGCAAAGTGTCGTACTTCGACATCCGGGACCGTTTCATCGGTCTCCTGCTGTCACGGCGGGACGAGATCAGCCACCCCGATCCGGTGCGGGCAGTGGGCTCGTGTTTCACCACGGTCTACGCCGCGTTGGCTCGCGGCCTCGCCCTCGACGTGGCCGTCGAGGCAGCGGAGGGCACAGACATGTCCACCCTGCTGGAGGACCTCGGCGCGATGACCCTGGCCTTCCTGCGCACCGACGCTGCGTAACCGCGGGACTCTCGGTGGCCGCCGTGGCGGTGCCGAACAGTACGGAACTCCGAGAGTACCGGCGGTCAGGGTCAGGTCACGCTGATTCGACAGCTGCGGGCGGATACGTGATGACATGGCAACGGCGGCATCACCACGCCGGGAGAACCCGCCGGCCCAGCCGATGTCCGGCAGCCTGGACCTGACTACTGCACGAAGCAGACAGATCAGCCACCGCCCTCGGGACACCCCTGGGCCTCGTGCTTTGTGACCGACTGCGCCGCCCTTGCCCGCGCCTGACTCTGGACACCTCCACCGAGACAGGCGAAAGCAGTGGCCTGGCCACCCGGTCGAAGACCAGAGCGACATGTGCCTGGCCTAACTGCTCCGCGCGAACAATTGCCCGGGTAAGGGCTGCGGTTCAGCCAAGCCCAATGATCGTGGGCACGGGCGCTGAGCCCGACACCACTCCCGGCGCGCCCAGCCTCGGCAGAAGGCCGCGGGAAGTCGAACACCAAGATCTTTACCTTGTACCAGCCCCGATCACTCCGCCCCCTCACCCTCACGCTGCAGGCTGACGAGGCTTCAATCACTATGGCCCGTGGACCGACGCCAGAGAACTGTTGCGACCAATCCGTTCTGTTTCGGGGGTGCTTCGCCGCGCAGGAGCGCGACGAGCCGGTTCATGGCCCGGCGACCGAGCTCCTCGTAGTCCACCTCGACGGTAGTCAGAGCCGGAAACAGCCAGGCACCGACAGGGTTGTTGTCCCAACCGGTGATCACCATGTCGTCGGGTACGCGCCATCCACGCTCGTGTGCCCCGCGTACCGCTGCGGCGGCCAGGATGTCGTTCGCAGCGATGACCGCCGTGACTCTCTCAGCGGCGGGCAGGTCGAGGATCGCGCGCCGACTGGTCTCCGGTGACCAGTCACCCCCGACGACGCCGGCCGAGTGCAGGCCTAGGCGTTGAACGGTTTCGAGGTAAACCCGTTCGCGGGACCTGCAGTCGGGTAGTCGCGGTCGCCGGCCACGTGCAGGAACGTCCGGTGCCCTGCGGAGGCCAGCCCTTCGATGATCTCGGCAATGGGAGTGGCGTCAGCGAGCTCGCCCATGGCGCGCAGCTCTTCGTCGTACTCGGCGGCCACCACGATGGGGGTGGGCGACGGGGCCGTCCCGGGCGGGTCGGCGAGGAGGGGGGTCAAGGAGAGCACTCCTTCGAACATGCCTGACTCGGCGAGTTCGAGCATGCGGACGGCAAGCGTTTCTGCCGACCCGTCGAGGGTGACACCTTCGATCTGATAGCCGTGGGCGTGGGCCTTCTCGGTCGCGCCGACGAGCATCCGCACAGCGCCGGCGGCCTGCCCGGCGGGCAGGAGGATTGCCAGGCGCCCCGTGCGGCGGGTCCGCATCGCCCGGGCGGCCAGGTTGGGGCGGTAGCCGAGCTCAGCGCGACACCGTCGTGTGGGAAACCCCTGCGATGCGTGCGATGTGCGCGACAGTCCTGTGCAACTCCCACTGGGTCAGCCGCTGAACCGCATCGGTGGCCCGCTCACGCTCACTCGCAGTCAACCCGCCGAGTACGAACGTGAGGACATGAGTGTCCGGCGCCACGTACCTGACATTGCGCAGCACGTCCGTGTCAGCCGACAGCCAGAACTGCATGCAGAGCGGCCCGACCGACAGGCCAACAAGCTCCAGGATGCGCCCGACGGGCAGCTTCACCTGTTCCCCCACCACGTCCAACAGCATCCCGCAGCCCAGCATTGGGTGCTCGACGGTCAGCCCGGACTGGGCCAAGTGGTCGGTGACCGAGCGGAACTCAGACTCGTCCATCCGGCCCTCGCGGTACCAGGACAGGTAGGTCTCCAACACCGCTGACACTCCTCGTCGCCATGGACCGCCACGGGGGAGACGTGATGCCCTATGACGGTGGCCACCCTCCGTCAACAAACATCCGGCATTCTGAGCCCACGGGTGATCATTTATCAGGCAAGACCTAGTGTCCTGAGTCGTAAGTTCATGGGCGGTTGTAGGGTGGGGTAATGCCTGGTCCGACGCCGTTGCCACTGGAGCTCTCCGACCACGAACGCCGCGTGCTGCGGGGCTGGTTGCGCAAGCAGACCGCGTCTCAGGCGCTGGTGCTACGGTCGAGGGTCGTGCTGGCGTGCGCGGAAGGACGACCGAACGCGCAGGTCGCGAAGGACCTTGGCGTCTCGCGGGAGACGGTGCGCAAGTGGCGGGCACGTTTTACCGCTGACCGACTGGATGCCCTGGTGGACCAGCCGCGTTCGGGGGCGCCTCGGAAGATCACGGACGAGCAGGTCGAAGCCCTGGTGGCCAGAACCCTTGACCAGGCCCCGCCGGCGGGTGATTCGCACTGGTCGACGCGGTCGATGGCCGAAGCGGCGGGGATGTCGCAGTCGGCTGTCTCGCGGATCTGGCGGGCGTTCGGCCTCAAGCCGCACATCGTGGAGACGTGGAAGCTGTCGACCGACCCGCAGTTTGTGACCAAGGTCCGTGACGTGGTGGGCATTTACCTCTCTCCACCGGAGAACGCCCTGGTCCTGGCGGTGGACGAGAAGTCGCAGATCCAGGCCCTGGACCGAACCCAGCCCGTGTTACCGATGGCGCCGACGGTGCCGGCGAAGATGACGCACGACTACGTCCGGCACGGCACGACCAGTCTGTTCGCCGCCCTGGACATCGTCTCCGGGTCGGTCATAGCCCAGCATTACCGCCGCCACCGCCACCAGGAGTTCCTCCGTTTCCTGAAGGTCATCGACGCCGCCGTCCCCAAGGACCTCGACCTTCACCTGGTCCTGGACAACTACGCCACTCACAAGACCGAGCCGGTCAAGAAGTGGCTACTGCGGCATCCCCGGTTCCACCTGCACTTCACCCCCACCTCTGCGTCCTGGCTCAACCTCGTCGAGCGCTGGTTCGCCGAGCTGACCTGCCGCAAACTCCGCCGCTCGGCCCACCGCAGCGTCGTCGAACTCGAACGGGACATCCGCGGCTGGATCAACGAGTGGAACAAGAACCCCAAGCCGTTCATCTGGACGAAGACCGCCGACGACATCCTCGACACCCTCGCCGCGTACTGCACACGCATTAACGACTCAGGTCACTAGTACGACATGAACTCAGCAGCCTGGACGGTCGGTTCACCTCCGCTCGCGCGGAGAGCACACCGGCACGACGCCGGCCGCACCGCCAAATACCGGTTCACCTCCGCTCGAGCGGAGGTGAACCGAGGGAGAGCTGGTGAACCTGTCACAGCTGGCCGTGCTCTCCGCGCATCAGGGTGTGCATCGGTCAAGATCCGGACCATTCCCGGACCAGGAGTCACGCTAAGGACTTCACGGCTGCCATATTCGCAGGTCAGTGAATTGCTGCCGCTGTACCACCAGCAGACGAAGAATCTGCTGATACTCCGGCGCGAGCACCGCCGCACCGACTCCCTCGCCCCGGTGCGGCACCACCGAACCGGCCACCGCAGACCGGACGAACTCACCCTGACCTGCCGGTAGTTCAGCCACCACCTCGGCCACCGTCTCCCGCGCCGCGGACAGCCGGTCCAATGCCGCCTGGGCCGCATCGAGCGCGGTCTGCACCCGCTCGGCCTCCTCGCGCAGCCGCGCAACCTCTTCGCGGACCCTCTTCTCCCGGGCCTCCAGCAGACCGAGCACCGACGGCACAGCCACCTCCATGAGCGCGACGAACACACACCTCCTCAACTCTGCCGCCAGCCACCCGAGTTCATGCCTGACCAGCCAAAACCAGCCGATCACGTTCGGAAAGCGGATGGCGTCTCAGACCAAACCTGGCACGGAACAGACTCAGATCCGTTGCGCAGCGTAGGCCGGTAACCACCCAGCCTTCCCTGAAGGTCGCTCCGGCGAAGTACGCCTCCCGCGCGCAGGTCACCCCGATAAAGGTGGCTTCTTGGGCGAAGAATGCCCAGTTGAAGTGCGCGCCACCATCGAACCTCGCCCGATAGAAGTTCGTGTCCTTGGCGAAGGTCGCTCCGGCGAAGTCCGCATCCTGGGCAAAGGTCGCTTTGGCGAAGTCTGCTTCCTGAGCGAACGTCGTCTCGTGGAAGTGCGCACCCTGCACGAATGCCGCCCGGCCGAAGCGGGCGCCCTCGGCGAAGTTCGCCCAGGAGAAGCGTGCACTGCGGGTGAAGCCTGCCCCGAGGAAGTTCGCGTAGTGAGCGAACTCCGCTTCAAGGAAGTCCGCGTCCCCGAAACGGTTTTGGAGAGATTCCCGCAGCTGGTGCAGGGTTGCCTCGGTGAGACGGGTGCGCCGCAGGTCGACCGGGGCACCGGGCACGAGCCGGCCCCAGTAGGCAGCGCGCTGGTCGGGGGCAGCATGGTGAAGGCAGACCTCGGCATCCCTACCCTCCGTACGGATCGTCTCCCACCCCCCCCCCTGGCCCGGCTCCAGGTGGCCAGACGCCGGCCGGAGCAGCCCGCGGCACTGCACTCCAATGCCTCGCTCCAGTCGTCGAATGTCACCTCCGGTGACTGCGCGAAGGGCGGGTCGGCGGGCGATGGGAGTGCCGTCATGGGCCCATCCAAGAACACCCGTCCCAGCAGTCACCAGCGGTTCGCGGGATCTGCTGTTCCCCGGCAGCCCGCGGGAGTATGCGCAGCGCCGAGAGAGAGGAGGCCAGCCTCCGCGGACGGGGCACAACGCCAATGCCCCACGGACTTGGCCGAGTTGGTGTTGTAGACAACCAGTCCCCCGGAGATGACGCTGGGTGTCCGACGGTTGCGGGGCTGGGAGGGGACCATGGGGCGAGTCGAGGAACTGAGAGATCAGACGGTCTGGAAGAGCGATCCGCACACGCAGGTCAAGCACCTGGTGTACCGGCACTACCTGCAGTGCTGGATGGCCAAGATCCTCCAGACCTTTCCCGAGGCCACAATCGTGGACGCCTTCTCAGGGCCCGGCGTCTACAGCGACGGCCCGGCCGGCTCCTCCATCGTCGTCGCCAAAACGTTCCTGGAACACACCGCGCACCGCCGCTTCGGCCGGCTCAACCTGATCTGTCTCGAAGAACGACCGGACCGGGTGGAAGAGCTCCAGCGGCAGTTCACCGAGCTCCCCCAGTCGCCTCAGCTGAAGGTCAGCATCCAGCCGCCTGGCGCCTTCGCCGAACAGCAAGCCCGACTGGCGTCATTGGCCCACCTAGGACGTCCCGAGACCCCCGTGCTGTGGCTGATCGACCCCTTCGACCTGAAGAGCGCGCCGTTCACCTCGATCCGCCAGTGCCTTGGCGGGCCCCGCGACGAAGTGCTGTTCACCCTCTTCACCAATGAGCTGCACCGCTTCTGCCAGCGCGACGGCTTCGACAAGACGATGACCGGCTACTTCGGCGGCACTCACTGGCAGACGGCGATAGCCGAGCGCCGTGCCGGCACCCGCAAGGAAGCCTTCGCAGCGGCCTACCAGCAAGGCCTCCAGGACCTGGGCCTGTTCACCGGCGGCTTCGGCATCAAGATCAGCAACCAGAGCGCCCGCTACCACCTCATACTTGCCACCCACAGTGAAGCCGGCCTGAAGTGCTGGGCGCCCGTCACGTGGAAGCTGGACAGCTACAGCGGCCAGGGTGCCTCTGCCGACACGGCAGACGCACCGTCCCTGTTCGACGAGGCCTCGGTCGTGGACCGCCTCGACGTCGCGCTGCGGGCGCACGCCGGGACCGAGCAGCGGTGGGAGACGCTGTCCAGCGAGGCGGCCCGCCTGAACCACATGGACAAGCACCTGCGCAAGGTCCTGGACCACCTGGCCGCCCAGGGGTTGGCGATCCGGGTCGACCCGGTCAAAGCTCGCACCGCCTGGCCAGAAGGCAGCACCGTACGGTTCTACGCCCCCGACGACGTCGCCGACGAAGCCTCCTAACCCGCAGGAAGCAGCGGACGATCCGGCATGTCGTCCCAGGTGCGGCCGTCCAGCTCCCGGCCACCGGCCTTCGGAGTGCGGCCGCCCCACTGCTTGAAGAAGAATGCCACCTGGACTTCCTGGCAGGCGTCGCGGATCTGCGCCACCCACTCCTCGTCCAGGAGCCGGTGCCCGGGCCCCGACTCGCCGCCGGCGATGACCCAGTCGATCCCGGACAGCTCCAGACCGTCCAGCGGCCCCAACAGGGGTTCACACGACAAGAACTTCACGGCCGCCGGCACCTGCCGCAGATCGTCGACGCGTTCCAGTTCCTTGGCCGTCTCCACGGAGACGCCCATCCACAGGTTCTCGGGCCATTCCAGGCGGTCGGCGACCTGCCGCAGGCGTCGCGCGCGCTTGGTGAGCACCTGATAGGTGTGCTGCGGCGTGTCCGCGATCACCTCGAACACGCGCCGTACGTAGTCGAGCGGCACCCGGGCATGGAACAGATCGCTCATCGAGTTCACGAACACGGTGCGCGGGCTCTTCCAGCCGTACGGCACCCGCAAAGCGTCCGGATGCACCGTCAAACCGAAGCCCGGACCGGACGTTCGCGGGTCACCGTCGGCCTGGTACTTGGGCGAGCCCATCGCCTTCAGCCGCTTCGCCAGTGCCAGCGCGTAGCAGTTGTCACAGCCGCTGGAGACGCGGTCGCACCCCGTCGTGGGGTTCCACGTCGCCTCGGTCCATTCGATCGAGCTGCGATCACTCACGGCCGGCCCTCCATCCCCTCGAACCGAGCCCCGTCTCCGGCGGCACGTGCGTGGACCGCTGACTGACCAACGAGCCCCCACACCACCGGACACCGGCATCCAACCATCCGGCACCGAGGGCGTCTCGGACATTCCCCAATTCGAACACATGTACCCATCCTTGTGGTAGTAGACCCTGCAAAACCAGCCAGTGACGGGAACTGCGGACGTTCACGCCAGGGCCCAGGACGTGAGGCCGACGCTCAGATGCCCCAGGCCTGACAGCCGCTGCACCTGGACGGCGTTCTGCGACTCCACCCAGACGACCCCAACTGGGCTCATGCAGAGGGGCGTTCGGGGCGCCGAGCGGTAGTGGCGGGGCGAAGTGGCCCCACCTCGGGTCTTGCGGTGCCACGGTGGCTGTAGTCCGCCAATGGGTGCTGTAGATGTCCTTGACCAAGCAGGAGTCGCTTGACCAGATCCGCCGGGACAGCTGGCAGCAGCAGTTGTCGATCCAGCCATTGTCGAAGAAGTACGGCGTACACCGGCGCCTGATGCGGCAGGCGCTGGCCTCGACGGTGCCGCAGCCACGCAAGCTGCCGGGCGGACCTCGCCGCGAATGGAGCCGTACAAGAAGACGTTGGAGCAAGACCTTCACCGACCCACGGCTCTGCGCGCCGATCGTGGACCGGTTCACCTTGAACGCCACCCTGATCGGGACCGGCACCGAATCCGACCGTCTGGCCCGAACCAAAGCGGACAAGCACCACGGGATGAAGCGAGAGACCCTTCCTCAACTTCGGACGCGATCAACACGGGGTCATCCCCGCCGCGGAGCGAGTTGAGGATGTGGGGCCAGGCTGCCGCTCCCAAGGCCGCGTCGGCTTCGGGCGTGCCTCCGTAGAGGAATTGCGGGGATGCCGGCGCGGCACTCTCACCAGGAAGCCGCGGGCGGTGGCCGGCATCGTGGCGGGCGATCACACGCACGGCGGCCCCAACCACGCTTCGGCGCCCGGCCAGTTGTTCGGCGAAGGGAAGGGACGGCCACATCGCATCGTCTCCGCCTGCCACCAGCAGGAGATCGGCCCGGGCCTGGTCCACGGCGATCTCCGCCGGAGAAAGCAGGTGAGCGAACGTCAGCGCGCTGCGTTCGTACCAACCACGGATGGCGACCGGCCCGCTGCCCGGCTTGGCGGGAGTCCAGGAATCATCCAGCGGGACGAAAGGCAGCGCCTGTTCCCGCCAGGTCCAGGACGACCGGTACGGCCGCTGCGCTCCGTCGCGCCCCGGTCCGACGTTGCACCAGACGCGCGACGTGGGCGACAGCGCGATGACCACGTCCACGCGCGGATCGTGCACGGCCGTGAGCAGAGCCGCCTCGGCCCCCTTGGAGCTGCCCAGCACGCCGATGCGTTCTGCCCCGTTCCTCTGGAGGAAGCCGACTGCGGTGGTGAAGGTCTCCAGGGGGATCTCGCAGATTCCCGGGGACTGGCCCGGCCCGCCGAACCAGCGGACCGACAAGGCCGTCATGCCCTGCTCGGCGAGGATGCGCGCTCTCTCCCGTTCGATGCGCCCGCTGGAACCCGCCAGCACCAGAACGCCGATGCCACTGCCGCAGACGGGAGCGACCAGAACACCTTCCCAGGGATCGGTCAGCTCGCGCTCAATGACATCCACGTGGCCCTGTGGGTGCCGAATATTACGTCGACGCAGTTCAGCCCTGTTGTCGCGCCGACGACAGCGGTCGGCAATGATCACTGCCCATGCTCGTACGCCTGGCCTGCATCGCCGTCCCCCACGCCTTCACCGCCCTGCGGCTGATCCCTATGAGCGACCACGACAAGGACGTCGAGATCCTCGCGCTGCGTCACCAGCTCGCCGTCCTGCAACGCCGGCTCGGCAGCCAACGCCCCGGCTTTCAGGAGGCCGACCGCGCCTTCCTGGCCGCTCTCCTCGCCCCGCTGCCACGAACCGCCCTGCGCCGGCTACGACTCATCGTCTCCCCGGACACTGTCCTGCGCTGGCACCGCGACTTCATGAATAGCCGTCACGTCCATCTCAGCCGCAACCCGCGTCCCGGCCGCCCCCGCACAGTCACTTCCGTCCGCCGCCTCATACTCCGCCTCGCCGAGAAAAACCCCACCTGGAGCTACCGGCGTATCCACGGCGAACTCACACTCCTCGGCATCAAACTGGCACCCTCCACCGTCTGGGAAATCCTCAAGACCGAAGGCATCGATCCTTCAACCCATCGCTCGAACGTCACCTGGGCCACATTCCTGCACTCCCAGGCCGAGGCAATCCTCGCGATGGACTTCATCGAGACCGTCACCCTCACCGGACAGCGTCAGTACATCCTCGCCGCCATCCACCACGCCCACCGAAACGTCCGTGTGCTCGGCACCACCGCGCATCCCACCCACGCCTGGGTCACCCAGGCGATCAAAAACCTGGTCATGGACCTCGAAGACGCCGGACAGCTCACCGCCATCAAGTTCATGATCCGCGACCGCGACGCAAAATACCCCGCCGTCATCGACGAGATCCTCTCTCACGCCGGGATCCGCACCGTGCTCACCGCCGTCCGCACGCCACGCATGAACTCAATCATGGAACGCTGGGTTCGCAGCCTGCGCCGTGAACTCCTCGACCGCACCCTGCTCTGGAACGAAGCCCACCTGCGGCAAGCGCTCCGCGAGTACGAACAGCACTACAACCATCACCGCACCCACCGCACACTGCAGGCTGCCGCACCCCTCCGAGTCGTGCCGGAACCGCTCAATCCACCACAGCTCAAGCCGCTTCGCGTTCGCCGACACGATCGTCTCGGCGGCGTACTCCACGAGTACCAACATGCTTCCTGACCTGCATGGACGCAATTATCGGCACGCACACCGGGGCCGATCCATCAGCTCGTTCAGCAGGGCATCGTCCACGGCCTCCGAAACAACCGTGGCCGCCTTGTCGGCCTCGACGCCACTCGTCACGTCAGCCATCAACTGTCGCTCTCTACACGGGAGTTACACCGCTCACCGTACAGACCCGATCCCGGCCCCGGTCGGCCTGGGACTAGGCGACGAACCCTGCATCGCCACCAACGTTGGTGATCATCCGCCGCAGCACCTTGATCGCGGCGACGTACTCCTCGTCGCCGACCCCCGCGCGCAGCCGCGTTTGCGCGCCCGGGATGACCTCGCCGGTGACCTGCTCCCAGGCCGTGGTCCCCGCTTCGGTTCGTATGAGCAGGCCCTGCTGGTCCTCCGTGAGCCAGTCCCATTCGACGAGGTCCCCGATCGCTGCTTCGATGACGGACACGTCGACGTATGGCCGCGTCTCGGCGATCTTCGTGGCTACCTCGTCCCGGGTGAACTCACCCTCGCTCTCGCCCACCCGGAATAGGGACCAGGCGTGCGGCTGCCGGATGCCGAGCTGTCCGAGGGAGTCGTTCATGTGCCCGACGATGGCCTGCTGGGCGGCTCCGGCCCAGTAGCCCATGGGCTGGGTGAGGAGTTCGGCATCGGTGAATTCCATCGCGGGGTCTCACAGTTCGCGTCGAAGGTGCTGCTTGCTGAACACCTTGAACGCTAAAACCACAAGTGAGGTTGAGGTCAAGCCGTTGGAGGAAAGGGCCGGTTTCCGGGGGAGCGAATACTCTCGCGGATCTACGACCTCACGGCATGAACGATCTCACCGCGGAAGAGCTACACCCAAAGCTATTCACGGCTCTCGCCGCTGCGTGCAACAGGCGAACCGACCCTCAGAGGACCTCTGTAATCCAGGCCGGCGTACGGTCGAAGAGCATCCTGCACGGCATCCCAGCGAGCACCAGCTGCGCCCCAGACTGAGCCAACGCGCACAGCCGCACCGTGCGCCTCGTCAAGGGATCGCTGCAGTTCACTGGGCATCGAAAGCGTGATGTGGTCGTGGCGTGGCCGTTCGCCTGGAACTTCAGGCGCGACAGGAACATCCTGAAGACACAGGCGTCACACCACGCGCAGGGAAGTGGTCACCACGCGCTCTCACCACGCCACCGGACGTATCGCCCGGCTCTGTCGCCTGACGCTGCCAGCAGTGGGAGGCTCTTCAGCCCCGTCCGGCCCTCAACGCAAGCTTCGTTCCGCCTCTCCCACTCGCCCCTGCATCAGCCCAAGCGCTTACCAGGGCCATGCTCATGGGATACGGGCTGCGGCTTGGCGGACACGTGCACTGGTGTCGATGCGGAGCTGTTCGGTAATGGCCTCGTACTTGCGCTGTTCATCCGGGGAGAAGTCGGCAAGGGAGTGAGCCAGGGCGCGGCGTACTCCAGGGTTGGCGTCCTGGGCGAACACGCGCGCCAGGGACGGGTCTCGGTGATCGGCGCGGCCCCAACAAACCACGGCAGAGTGCCGAATGGACTCTGAGGCATGAGTGGCCATCAGGGACACCGGGGCGGGCGTCAAACGGTCGAGTGCGAGCATGGCCTGTGCCTGCAGCTGGCTATTGCCTCGCACTTGTGCGGGGCGGGTCAGTAGGGGCAGCAGGCGCTGTTCGACGCGGGCGGCCTGAGCGCCTGTGGTAGCGAGAGCGGCGGATGCCTGCAAGACCTCTAAGGGAAGGCGTCCCTCCCTTCCCTCATTGATCTTGTGGCGGCTCAGGGGGTGCTGGGTGCGTCGGTCAAATGCGTCGGACGGGTGCTCTCCAGGATCGTCGTAGAGGCACATGATCCGTTCGAACATGGTGTCTCGCATGGCCGCAGGCAGGGTTTCGGCGAGGATGGACAGTGCATGAACAGCGTCGGATCGTCGGTCAGCTGTGTCCGTGCGGTCTTCGGCCCACAACAGGAGGTGTGCTGTGACGCGTTCACGCAGGATGCCGGCCGCCTCGCCTGTGCCCACGGAGACCTCATCGTTGGAGTACACCGTGAGGAACGCCGCGCACTGTCGCGCGGTGGTGCCCACGGAATACAAGGGGCGATCCGTTCCCACTGGTTCGGCCAGCACGCTGTCGGCCAGTTCCCGTGCGGTCTCGGCGACCGACGGGTCGTCTACCCGCCAGTGTGCGAGGAGAGCTGCGGCCCCTCGGTGTCCCTGCTGCGCCCGCTCTCGGACCACTGGTACAACTGACGACAGGTGGGAATGAAGGTCGGCCAACAGCACGTCGGCTCCGTTCATATCGAGCTTCCATGCATCCAGCAGGGCTTGTGCGGCTTGGCCCGCCAAGGGCAGGTCGGCCTTGATGCAGGCGCCGAGGAAAGCCAGCATCTGCTTGTCTACGAACCGGGAAGTGGTCGGCTCTCTGGGTATCCATCCGACCAACAGCGGAAGGACCTGTTGCCCTGATGCCTCCGGCAGTCGCTCATCGAGCGCTGCAAGCGCTCCGAGTGCCTGTATGACCGTGCGTATGTCTCCTTCTGCCGACTGCGAGCCCGTGATGACGATGTCCGTCAGGCGGGCGGCGATACCTGCGACAGCGTCATCAGGAATGAGATCCGCTTGCTGGCCGGTCACCGCTGCGGCAGCGCTGCGTACCCACCGAGCCCTCATCTGCAGGAGGGTGCTTACATCGAGGAACTCGGATGCTGGTTCGGCGGCGGAGCAAGCGTCCTTCCTGCGGCCCGCAAGGACGAACTGACGCACGGCGTGCTTCACTTCTCCTGCGCGTTTGAAGACTTCCCCGTATCGCTGGTGTGCGAGGTTCTCGTCGGTCAGGGCACCGGAGAGCCGGTCTTGCCACAACCATTGATGCGCGGCTCGCGAGGCGTCCGGAAGATTGTTGTCGACCAGCCCTTCCAACGCGCTGACGGCTGGACTGAAGGAGAGTTCGAGGAGCCGCGCGCCTTTGGCGCCGACCGTACGGGCCGAGAGCATGGCTTGGGACGATTCCCTGAGTCCAAGGTTGTACTGGTCGGACAGAAAGGAAATGGCGCGAAGGGCGTGCCGGGCATCGCCTCCCAGGCCCTCTCGGGTAGCGACCAGTACTGCGCGCCGGTAGGCCTCGATGGCCTCTTCTCCGAGGTCTGCCAGGGCCAGGGCTCGTCCGCGGCGCATATGCACCAAGACTGCGAACCGTTCCTGTAAGCGGCCGCCCAGAGCGCGCCGATTGAGGTCGGCGTAAGAGTCTTCCGGGCCCTGTCCGGCGCGGACGGCCAGGTCTGCCAGACAACACTCCAGCCGCAACCGCAAGAGCCCCTTCTGTGCGGGGGCGACCTGGGAAACCAGGTCCGACAGCTTCGCCGGATGATCGTCGGGATGTTCGTCGACAACGATCTGCTCGATGACTGCCAGCACCAAGCGGGCTGCTAGTGGATCGCTGGCCCGCACCACAGCCTCAAGTGCGGCGGTCACCGGCGGTAGGGCATAGCCGTGCTCGAACCAGTCGGCCAGAGCCTTCAAGACGCTGTAGATGTCGGCAGCCGTGCCACCGGCTTTGGAAGCCAGCCGCTCCAAGCGCTCATCGACAAACATACGGTCGCCGGAGTCATACCGATCCAGCAGCAACTGAACCGCGACGGTGAATGCCGTGTCGGCCTGCCCAGCGGCCGCCAGCAGATCACGCTGGCGAGTGCGCAACTGGGCGGCATGCCCGGTAAACGAGGCCTGTTCAAGTGCATCCGCCAGCTCTCCGAAGAGCTCGGCGGCCGGCCCAGGCTCTTCCGTCTCCGCGAGCTGCTGAGCGCGGTGCAGGGCGTCGGCCAGGTCCAAATGCTCGAGCGGGTCATTCAACAGCGCGTAGCCATGCGGTAGGGACGAAACTGGTGTCGCTTCTATCCCGCAGAACGCCTTGGCCCACTCCGGGCCGAACACGCCAGCGACAAGGGACGGACGATCTCTCAAGGCCCCAGATAGGGCGCGTGCATCGTACAGGTCGATGTCGATGTCGCCCTGGTAGCGCTCCTTTAGAGAGACGAGTTCGTCCTCCACCGGCGTGTCGTCGACGATACAACCGGCTGCCAGGACAAAGCGCACCGAGTCGAACCGTCGCTCGGACCACTTCTCTTCGGGGGTAGTCGTGCGGGGTGGGCCGGCGAAGTCTGTAACGGCTGCACGGAGCGCGGGTGCGGACAAGGAGACGATCCTGCGCACTTGATAGACGTGCGTCTTGCCCTTTTTCCTGCCAATGAGGTCGAGTCCGCCCTGATCTTGTCCGGATCGCCCGTAGCCGCGGATGTCGTTCATCCCATCGACAAGCCACATGACCTCGCTAACCAAGCGCTCGAACACGGGCGGGGAAAGCTCGCCGAAGGGCAGTGCATCAGGGGCAGAGAGGGGCGGGGTGAGGGGACGTTCACTGCGCCGACTGACAAGCGCGCCGAGACGGATTTCCTCCGCGGGCCAGTCCGAAGCCATCCTGCACTCCTTGCTCGCCACCGACCGGCGGCGCTCACTTGTCTCAGGCGGGCACGGGGGATGCTATCGGGAGGGGACTGCAGACCTACAATGCCGCATTGAGGATTCACTGTCACCCTAAGTGGTCATTTCAACCGAAAAATGGATATGACTGGAAGATGGGGAGGGGCGTGCGCGCCTGGAGCGAACCGTCATGCGGGCGACAGTCTCAGTCGACACAAGAAACGGAATGGCTTGGTCCGATTGTCAGTGGCAGGTGGCACTCTTTGAGCATGACTTTCCGGGGAAAGTGTTCTTATCGAGGGTATTCCGACGTACACGGGCGGTGTTCCATGGGTGGTCGGGTGATACGCGTGCACAGCGCTGCGCTGCCGTCCCCTGACGGCTGCCGCTGGTGTGGTGACCAACCGGGGCACCACGGTTCCCAATGGGTGGCGTCGGTCGGACTACACACGTGGGAGGCACCCACGCCGCAGCAGCGACTGATGCGCATGAAGGCACGGCGCGCGGCGCGCCAGGCCACCGCAGCTACCAGAGATGCGGCCCCGCGTTCTGCGCGCGACTGACGAGAGAGTCGAAGATCGTCGACAGGGCGGCGGGGATGCGGTCCGCAGCGAGGTGTGCTGCGATGCCGACCATGAGGTCTTCCTTGTTCTGCGGTCCTTCGGGAGAGCCGCCCTTGAGCAGGGCGAGCAGCTGCGAGCTGAACTTGCCGGCCCGAAGCTCTACGATCTCTTGGGGCTGCCAGGGGCCACGTTCGGGATTCGGCTTCCACAGTGCGTTCGCCGTCTCGGCCCAATCGTCGTCGGTGAACAGGTCCTCAAGCTCATTGGGGGCGCCGAGGTAGAAGCACTCCTTCTCGAGGTCGAAGCCGTGTTCCTTGAGCTTGTCGTCGCGGAAGGCGCGCCTCTGGTTGGTGCGGCTGTCTTTGTCGACGACAAAGGCGACGTCGCGGCCGTGATCTTTGAGGAAACGGGCGAATCGCAGCGCTCCTTCGTTGCTGCCGCCGGCCCACAGGCAGATCCCGGCAGACTGGATCGGGAAGCTGGCGTGCTTGCGAAAGAGGATGGGGAACGCGGATGTCTCCGATACTCCCTCCACAGCGACGAAGAACCGCTCGTGCAGGAGGACGCTGTTGCGGAAGCCCAGCGTTGTCGCGATCGTCGACAGGTGTCGGCGCACGTCCTCGTCCGCGCTGTCATCGTTCAGGACCTCCGCCCGAACCCGGCCTTCCTGGGTACGCAGGTGCACCACGGAGGAGATGTCGACTCCGTCGATCAGGTTGAGCGAGTGCGTCGCCACGATGACGCGCGCGTTGGGCCGCGAAGCCTGTAGCTGAAGCAGCGCCATGATGCGCCGCTGATGGGCGTAGTCGAGATGGGTGTCGGGCTCGTCGTAGACGAACAGGACATCCGACTCGGGTGCCTGCGTGACGTCGTGCTGCCCCAGGAGTTCGTTGCTGCTCTCCCACAAGGCCAGCGAGATCCGGCGCGAGCGGCCGGTGCCGGCGGACGACAAAGGAAAACGGCGGCCATGGGAGTCCATGACGTTCAACTCGACGCCTACAAGCGCCGGGCGCACCTGCACTTGGGGAGCCAGCTCTACCGAGGGCAGGGTGCAGCGCTGCGCGATGTGACGGCGGATGCTGTCGATGTCTTCTTTCAGCGACTCGGCGAGATAGTCCTCAAGATCCGATACTCGCTTGGATACCTCATCGGCCCGCGTGTACTCCCGCAGCCGGGAGTTGAGCAGACTCTGGATCACGGCCTCGGGCGCCTGGACGGAGTCACCCTTGAAATACACCATCGTCGGCAGAGCCGCGGCCACTTCGGAGTGTGCCAGCACCCACGCGTCCACCTGCTTCATCTGCTGGGCCAGCGCTCCAAGCGGCTGCTCCCAGCTGGCCCTGGCGTTCGCCTGCCCGACTGGATCGATCCCGTGTGCGGCCGCAAGTTCCTTCAACCGCGGAAGCTTCACCTCCGCCAAGTCACGCAGTTGGGGGTCTTGGCAGACACGGCGATGGATCTCCAAGAACATGCCCGCTTCTGGCCGGTAACGTCGCCGGACTCGTACCTGCTCGGGCAGTTTGAGACGGATCTGCTCATCGGCGCTGAGGCTGAAGCTGCCTGTCACGACCGTCTGAGGAACGCGCGCGTGCGGGGCAGCTGCATCCTCCGCTGACTCCTGAAGCTCGCCGTCGCCCACGTAGGTGAGATCGTTCTCGCTCAGTACTGTGCCGTGCAGCAAGAAGTTCAGCGCGTCAAGAAGAGCAGTCTTCCCGCCCTCGTTTTGACCGGTCAGAACCGTCTGGGAAAGAACCGGAACTTCGGCGACGTCCGCAAGGCAACGAAAGCCCTCAACGGAGACGGAACAGATCTGCACGCGTGCCTCAACTCGACGACAGTGGACGGGTCCTGGATGGAATGATGTATGCGTCAGCCCGAGACGCGGCGGTAGGCGTAGCGGCCCTTGACGAACTGGGCCAGGAATCCGCCCTTGCTGGCAGCCGCCATCAAGGCCGCGTGCACGCCTGTCGGCACGCCGTCGTAGCGATAGACCGCCCCGCTGTGAAAGGCGACTTCGAGCGCCTGATCCTGCGGGCTGTAGCCCACCGACCGGACATTCGAGGAGCGAACCTGCTCGTGCAACAAGACTCCTCCTGCGGCCAATGTGTCAGGCGTTGCATGATTCACCGATAGTAGCGTCGCCCGGGCGGAGTTGGCAGAAAGTACCCGCCTCCTGCTGACCGTGCGGCTGCCGGAAATGTCATCCGCACGGCTCAGAAGGGGCTTCGACGCTGCGGCAGGATGAGCACTCGTGCCACTCTGTCTCGCCTGCCTAGCCGTCCCCACCATGTTCGCCGCGCTGCGGTTGCTGCCGATGAGCGACCGCGACGAGGACGCGGAGATCCTCGCCCTGCCCCACCAGTTCACCGTCCTTCAGGGACAGCCCGGGGCGAGCCGGCTCAAGTTCGCCCCGGAAGATTGGGCCTTCATTGCCGCTCTACTGGTGCCCGTGTCCCCGTGAAGTCCTGCACCGGCTCCAGATACTGGTCCGTCCGGCCCGACACCGTGTTGCGGCGGCGTCTCGACTTGATCAAACGGCGCCATGCCCGCACCTGCAGACCGACGGGACCGGGCCGATCACACAAACTCCGCTCGCCCCACGCGCTGGTCCTGCATCTGATGCGGGAGAACCAGTAGCGGTGCTACCGCAGGGTGCACGGCGAACTCGCCACCCTCGACACCAAGGTCGCCGCCTCCACGTCCAGGAAACCCTCACTTCCGTCGGCTCGTACGGCACCGAGGTGCGCGATCCTGGAAACATGAAGATTGAGGTCCTCGTAGCGCCAGCTTGTCCTCACCGCCAGCTCACCGAGGAGCGACTGCGACAGGCGCTTGACGACTGCGGGCTGAACACCACGGACTTCACCACGAGAGTGATCACCGACCTGGCCGAGGCCCGTAGAGCTTGGTTCAAAGGCTCCCCAACGGTCCTGATCGACGGCCGTGATCCGTTAGCCGAAAGCGGTGCCGTGCCCTCTCTCGCCTGCCGGACCTACCGTTCTGCCAACGGCCCAGCTGGGGCGCCCAGCGTTGCCCAACTCCTGCGGGCCCTACAGGTGGCGGTTGACTATCAGCATGCGGAAGAGGAGCGTGCCCGCCTCGCCCAGGAAGTCATCACCAAGCACCTCACGCAGGAGGTCAACGCGGCGGACGAGCAGGCAATGAACGCAGTCGGCACGCTGGAGGCTCAAGCCCTAAGCAGTGCTGCACGGCAGGCCAAGGTCCGGCTGCGACGATGGCAGGCCGAGAGCCTTTTGGATGTCGACACGGCACAGGCCGTGGCCCGCGCCGTTCTGCAGCCCATGGAGGACGCTCATACGCTTGCGATGCACTCCGGGGAAGTGATGGACGTAGCTGAATCCCAGGAGATCGGGCGGAGGGCTGCCGTGACCCGTTACTGGCTCCGCGACGTTGAGGGGTACGACATCCCAGATGACTCAAGGCATCGTGGCCTCTGAAGTTGAGAGAGCACCAGAAAGAACACCTACGGGCGGCCGGAACTCGAGACGATGCAGGGCTGGCTGCGGCCGTTCGCCAACTGTCGCCCGGCATTGACCGCGAGAAGCTCAACCAGGGCCTGGAGTTGATGATCCACAGCCCGGCCCTCGGCTGGGGTAGAAACCAGTTCCAACCTCCAGAGCGGCGGGATCCGGAGGCGGGTGGAGAAGAGGCCCGCCCAGGTGCTCGTTCCGGACCGGGCTCTCGCCGAGAATCAGTCACGCTGTTCCGAACAACTGCCCCTCCGCCTTGCCCGGTGCTGCAAAGCTGACGGAGTGATGTATGTCGTGACCGTAGACACCCAGACCTCCGAAGGCGCCCCGGAGATGGACGAGTTGCAGCGCGTCGGGGCCATCGCGCTGCTGGAGCAAGGATTCGACGCCGTCGAAGGCATCGAGGGCCGGGACGGCATGGAGGTGGAGGTCGTCGACAGCCTCGTCGCCGTCCACCCCGGCGGCGCACTACTGAAGGTCTTCGCGCACGCCCCCACGCTGGAGATCGCCGAGGAAGCAGTCCGCGCCCTCGTCCAAGAGCTCCTGGAACGCACGGAGTTGCTTGCCGAGTGGACCGTCGAGAAGTGCGAAGTTCAGCTCCACCCGGAGCTTGCCCAGGAAAGCCTGGACGCCGCAACGGGCCCGGAAACCCCCGCCCCTGACCCAGCGTCGCGACGCGCCCACCTGGCCCAGACCACCCACACATCCGCACCGAGTGAGGCGGAGATCGCGGCGGATTCCGAGAAGACCCGCCGCCAGATGCTGGCCCTCGCACCCCAGCTCAAAGCCTTCGGACCGCAGATGTTCGGCGTGATCACCGAAGAGGACAAAGAAGATGAGGAATTCGGCGACTACGAGGGCACCGCGGATGAAGACGCTCAACTGGCCGCCGGCGCCCTGATCTGGGCCACAGACGTGATGATCGACCAGCTGTTCATGGACGTCCACACCCTCACCGAAGCGGACACCAACGTCGCCGAGTGCGAAGACGTGCTGTGGCACCTGGAGGACCTGCCCCGCCGCTACGCCCTGCGCTACGACGAACAGTTCGCCCGCCGCTTCCTGGTCACCATGATCGCCATGACCACCCGGTTCACGCAGGGCACCTTCACCCAGCTGAGCTGTGTCACAGAGGAACTGGCACTGCGGCTCCTGCTGAACGAGGCGAAGGTCTGCCTGGAGACCTTCGGCCTGCTCGACGACGGTGTCGAGCAGGCTCTCGACTGCTTCGCCGACCTCGTGTACGAGGACATGGACCATGAATGGCTGTACGACGACGCCGCCGACGGCATCGAGGACAGCCCCGTCGGCGAGATGCTGCGGATCGCACCCATGGGGCTCGCCGACTGGTTCAAGCCCTTCAACGACGGCCGCTACGTCCACCCCTACGCGATGGACACCCTGACCGGAGAAAGCGAACCGGACAGCGGGGAACACGAGCGGAGTTGATCTCCCAATCGAGTCATGTCAGTCGGTGCTGGCATCCGTATGTCAAGGGGAGCCGTTATCCCGACGGCAGCCGGTGGGCGCTCGCCTCCAAGAACTCTGGCAACCCGCGCTGCAAGCTCAGTACCAGCCACCTGCGATCCCCGAAAGCGCTCCTACAAACCGCTCCGGACGCATCCGGCTGCAGCAATGCCATCAAATCCGAGTTCCTCGCGGAGAATGCCGACTCCTGCACAGTCGAGTCCTCGGCGGCGACATCAGCGAGTACAGATACACAGCCTGACCGGCAGCAACAAGTTTCGCCCCCCACAGGGCCATGAAGCGTGGCGAACGTATACACAGGACGAGTTCAGCGTCGAGACGTGCCCTCGCCTCAGTTCGCGGCGAGAGCCCGGACCACCTCCGTGACGTCGTCCACCGCGTCGAGGTCACGGACCAGCCGCACCGCGCTGCGGACCTTGTCCGAGCCCGGAGCAGTCACAGCCGCCGACGCGCAGTCCTCGAACTTGCGGGTGATGTCGCCCCACATCATCGGCGCCTCGGTACTACCCGGAACACCGGTGCCGGTGCGGCTGACACGCCGGCCGTCACTCAGCACCAACTCCACACGCCCCGGCGGGAGTTCCATCGTCCAGTCAAGGCTCTTGTCGGGTACGGGGACGACCCTGCGAGCCACGTCCAGTACCTCGGTGTCCCGCAGCGCCTCAGGCAGGAAGTCCGACACCCGGACGGTGCCGCGGACGGCGGCAACGGCCACCAGGAACGGGAGGCTGAACTTTGCGTCGACGAGCGTGGACGGGGCTCTACGGGCGTCGAGGGGACGGCACATCAGGTCGTGGTAGTCACCGACGTGGACGCGGATCTCGTCGATGTCGTCCGTGGCCAGGCCGTGGTCGGTCATGAGGCCGATGGTGGCGTGGATGTGGCTGTGGGCGGTGCCGACCGCCGGCCAGGGCTTGTAGAGCGTTCCGCCGCCCTGGTAGTCCGTTCCCAGGTCGGCGAGGATCGCTTCGCGGTCGTAGACGCCCCCGAAGTACGTGCGGAAAACGCCGTGTTCGCCTTCGAAGAGATCCGGGACACCTGTGATGCCCTTCTGGGCGAGGAGGGCTGCGGTGACCGCTCCCCTGGCGGAGAAACCCGCGTACATGGCTCGTAGGTCGCTGCCTGTTCCCGCGACCACCTCCATGACGCCGCTGGACTGCATGCTCGCGGTGCCCAGGGCGTCCGCCAGACGCTCACCGGACAGGCCGAGTACGCGGCCTGCCGCCGCAGTCGCGGCGAATACTCCCAGCACGGTCGACAGGTTCCAGTCCTTGCGCCAGCCGACGTTGCGGCGCAAACGGGCGAACAGGTCCTGCCCGGCCGCGACCGCGGCAATGAGGTCGGCGCCACGGACACCGCCCTGCCGTTCCGCGACCGCGAACGCGGCCGGGACGATCGAGCTGGAGCAGTGCTGGCCCCACGGGGTCTGGTCGTCGTAGTCGAGGCAGTGCGCCATGGCGCCGTTGGCGAACGCCGCCGCCATGGCCGGGACCTTCCCGCCGAAGGCGAGGACGGATGCCTCCGGGCGGCCGCCGCCCTCCCGGACCAGGTCGATGACACCGCGCACGGCCGGCTCAGTGCCGCTGGCCGCGAGGATCACTCCGAGTGTGTCCAGGATGCTCTTCTTGGCCGCTTCGGCGGCCTCGGGCGGAAGGTCCTCGTACCGGGTCTCGGCGGCGCACGCCGCCAGGTGGTGGACGATGTCGTTGGTCGGGAAGGCCATGTAGGTACCTCGGTGGGGGTGGTTCGTTGCTCAGGGGCTGTTGATGCGGGCGACCGTCGCTGGCTTACGCGAGTCGGTCCGCCACTTCCTGTGGCAGGCCGATCGACTTCAACTCGGTGTACGTTGCCAGGCCTTCGGGTCCGTTCTCCCGGCCGAGGCCGCTCCCCTTGAAGCCGCCCATCGGGGCTCCGGGTCCGGACGGGTTGCCGTTGAGCTCGACCATGCCGGTCCTGATCCGACGCGCGATGTCCAGGCCGTGATCGACGTCGGAGGTGAAGACGGCGCCGCTCAGGCCGTACGTGGAGTGGTTGGCGATCGCGACAGCGTCGTCCTCGTCGGCGTAGGTGAGGACCGAGGCGACCGGGCCAAAGATCTCTTCCTGCGCAATGCGCATGCCCGGCTCGACCCCGGTGAGCACCGTCGGTTCGACGTACCAGCCCCGCGAAAGGTCCTGGGGACGGCCGCCACCGACCACCGCCTTAAAGGCTCTAACAAAAGCTGCTGATCATGAGTGTTTCGGTCTGTCTGTCCGTAGGTCTGGTCATGGGAGAGCGTCAGTCGCGGCCATGGATCGTGTCGGACGAACTGTGGTCGATGATCGAGCCGTTGCTGCCGAAGCCGGGCCCGAAGAAGGTCGAGGGCAGACCGCGGGTCCCGGACCGGCAGGCACTGTGCGGGATCCTCTTCGTGCTGCACACCGGCATCCAATGGGAGTACCTGCCCCAGGAGTTGGGCTTCGGCTCGGGCATGACCTGCTGGCGCCGGCTCGCCGCCTGGAACGAGGCGGGCGTGTGGGACGAACTGCACCTGGTGCTGCTGAAGAAGCTACGGTCGGCGGGCAAGCTGGACTGGTCCCGGGCGGTGATCGATTCCTCGCACGTGCGGGCCGCTCGGCGGGGCCCAAAAGCGGGCCGAGCCCGGTCGACCGCGCACGGCCGGGCAGCAAGCACCACGTGCTCACCGACGGCCAGGGCATCCCGCTCGCAGTGTCGCTGACCGGCGGGAACCGCAACGACGTCACTCAGCTCCTGCCCCTGCTCGACAAGGTCCCCGCCGTGGCGGGAACGGTCGGACGGCCACGCAAGCGGCCGGACTTGCTGTTCGCCGACCGCGGCTACGACCACGACATCTACCGCCGCCAGGTACGACAGCGCGGCATCCGCCCGGTGATCGCCGAACGCGGCCAGCCGCACGGCACCGGACTGGGCACCTTCCGGTACGTGGTCGAGCGCACGATCGCCTGGCTGCACGGCTTTCGTCGCCTGCGCATCCGCTGGGAGCGACGCGATGACATACATGAAGCATTCCTCGGCCTGGCCGTGTGTCTGATCACCCACCGCCACGTACAACGCCTCTGTTAGGAGCTCTTAGTGCCCTCGTCGCGGGCGATGGCCAGGTACTTCTCGACCACCCCTCGTTGGCGCGCGCTGACCAGCGGGCCGATATGGGTCTCGGGGCGTCCAGGATCGCCGAGCGGCATGGACTCGACGAGGGCCACCAGTCGGTCCAGCAGTTCCTGGTGGCGGCGCGGCGAGACGAGGATGCGTGTCTTCAGGGTGCAGATCTGCCCGCTGTTGCGGAAGGAGCCGAGGCGCAGCGCTTCGACGGCCTGGTCCAAGTCGGCGTCGTCGAGGATCAACGCGGCTGACTTGCCGCCCAGTTCGAGGCTGACGCGCCGCAGGTCCTGGCCGCACAGGGCGGCGATGCGGCGGCCGGCCACAGAGGATCCGGTGAACGACACCTTGTCCACGTCGAGGTGGGTGACGAGGTACTCACTGGCCTCGCGGTCGGCGGGCACCATGTTCACCACACCGGGCGGTAGGCCGGCCTCGGTGAGCAGCTCGACGAGACGGTAGGAGCTGAGCGGCGCCTCGGGCGAGGGCTTCAGCACCACCGTGCAACCGGCCAGGAGCGCGGGCGCGATCTTCTGGACAGCGATGGACAACGGCATGTTCCACGGAATGACGGCGGCGACCACGCCCACCGGTTCCCGAGTGACCAGCGCGGCCGCACCGTTGAGGGATCGCCGCACCTCGTCGAAGCGGAAGTCGCGCGCGAGGCTCAAGTAGGTGTCGAGGACGCCGAGCGGCGCGACCACCTGGATGGTGCGTGACTGCGTGATCGGGCAGCCCATCTCCTGGGTGATCAGCTGCGCCAATTCCTCACTGTTCGCCTCGATCCCGTTGCGCAACCGCTGCAGGACGCCGATACGTTCCTCGATCGGGCTGGTCGCCCAGCCGCCGTCGAACGCGGCGCGGGCTGCCGCCACCGCGCGATCCATGTCGGCCGGCGAGCCTGACGGAATGGAAGCGACCGGCTCCTCAGTGACCGGGGAGATCACATCGATCCGCTCTGCGGTCGCGGGCTCGACCCACTCACCTCCGATGAAGAGACGGTCGTAGCGGGTGTGCCGGTGCATCGAGTTCCTCCATGGTGCGGTGTGGGGTTTGGTTCCTGACCAGTTGGGGCCGAGTGTGGTGTCAGCCAGCTTGAGTCGGCTCCTTTGCCGAGCGGTCCTCGTGGCACGCACCGGGGGCCCTGACGCGCGAGTGCCGGAGGTCGAAGTCCTTCGTCTCTGGTGTGAACAGCACGACGACGAAGGCGAACACGCTCACGCCCATGATGTAGAAGGCGGGCGCCACGGAGGATCCGGTCGCACTCACCAGTACTCCCGAGATGAGTGCGACGGTGCCACCGAAGAGTGCGTTGCCGAGGTTGGTGGCAATCGCATGCCCGGAGTAGCGCATCGACGTCGGGAACAGCTCTGTCTGGACGGCGAATTGTGGTGTGGTGGTGAGCGCCGTGCCGATCATCAGGATGGCGGCGGCGCCGCAGGCGGCCGCGACGGAGCCGCTGGAAGCGAGCGCGAAGGCGGGGTAGATGCCTGCCACTGTCCAGAGGGTGCCAGCGATGAGCAGCGGTTTGCGACCGTAGCGGTCGGCCATGGCGCCGGTCACGGGATACAGGATCGCGCCGCCCGCGATCCCCGCTGAGGTGACGAGCAGCGCGGGGATCTCGTCCAGGCCGACGACGGTGAGCAGATACGTGTACAGGTAGCCGTTGAGTGCGTAGGTGACAAGGCCGTTGACCGAGGAGAGCAGTCCGGCGTTGAGCATGGTGCGCCGCTGGGTCCTGAAGACGGCCCGCAGCGGGTCCTTGACGTGTTCCGTCTTCCGCGCCTCGACGAACTCCTCGGGGTCGCTGAGGCGGGCGCGGAGCAGGACTCCGATCAGTCCGAGCAGACCGCCGAGGATGAAGGGGATGCGCCAGCCCCAGTCTTGGAACACGTCGTCGCCCATGGCACTGCGCAGGCCCACGATGAACAGGCCGACGATCGCGGCGGGCGCGAAGGCCATGGCGGCGCCGTATCCGAGCCACCTGGCACGTCGGCCCTCTGGCGCTGATTCGAGCAGGAAGCTGTAGGCGCCGCTGGTCTCTCCGCCCATGGACAGGCCTTGGCCGAGGCGCGCGGCGACCAGGAGCACGGTGGCTGCGATGCCGATGTGTTCGTAGGTCGGCACCAGACCGATGACCATGGTGCAGGCACCCATGGTCACCACGGTGACCACCATCATCCTGACCCGGCCGAGGCGGTCGCCGAGCCGGCCGAAGAGGATGCCGCCGACGGGGCGCATCAGGAAAGCGGCGGCGTAGACCGCGAACGTACTGAGCAGTCCTGCCGTGGAGTCACCTGCCGGGAAGAAGTGCGAGGCCAGGATGGGCACCGAGAAGCCGTAGACGAAGAAGTCGTACAGCTCCACGAAGTTGCCGAAGGACCCACCGATGATCCTTCGTCGGGCGCTTGCGTCTGTCATGCGGACTCTCCTCGTTGAGGCCCTATAGACGGGTGTCTGCTACGCGGCGTCGTCGAAGACGATGGCTGCCTTTCCGGCTGCCTGCCGGTCGAACTCCTGGTAGGCCTCGACGACTTGATCGAGGCGCCAGCGGTGGGTGAAGAGGTCGTCGACCGGGAGCTTGTTGCGGGCGATGAAAGCGGCGCACTGGCGCTGCTGCACGATGGACATCGTCCAGGAGGTCATGAGAGTCATCTGGCTGCGGTGCACGTCGACCGTGCCGAAGCGCGCCTCACCGCCGAGTCCGACCAGGCAGACCTTCCCCCACGGGGCGAGGGCCGCGATTCCGTCCCTGATCGCCGATGAGGCGCCCGAGGTCTCCAGGACAAGCGGTACGCCGTCTCCCCCGGTCAACTCCCGTAGCGCCTTCGGGGCTTGGTCGGCCGTCGGGTCTATCGCGGCAACCGCTCCGAAGCGTTGGGCGTGGGCGCGCCGCGCCGGCTCCGGGTCGATCGCGACGACCCGGGCGCCGCGTGCCGTGGCGAGCATGGTCGCGGAGAGTCCGACCGGGCCCTGGCCGAACACCGCGAGGTTCCTGCCCCCGATGTGGCCGAGGCGCTCCAGGCCTCCCCAGGCGGTGCCGGTGCCGCAGCCGATGGCGGCTCCCGCCTCGAAGCTCAGCGTGTCATCGAGCGGGACCAGGGTCGCGGCGGGCACCCGCATGAACGGCGCGTGTCCGCCGTGTTCTTGGGTGCCGAAGGCACGGAACGGCTGCCCGGTGCACATCTGAGGCCAGCCGGAGCGGCAGTGGTCGCACCGCGTACAGCCGATGTAGTGGTGGACCATGACACGGTCACCGACGCGGGCGGCGTCCGGTGGCACACCAGGGCCCACGGCGTGGACAACTCCGGCCGGCTCGTGTCCGTTGATGTGTTCCCCGGACGTGGTGGCCCGACCTGCCTGTTCTCGGTACACGTGCAGGTCGCTGCCACACATGCCGGACGCCTTGATGGCGACGACGACCTCACCGGGGCCGGGCTGCGGGTCGGGGAAGTCCCTGAGCTCAACGATGCGGTCGCCCAGGAAAACTGCGCCCTTCATTGTTACTCCGTAGGGTTGTTGGGATGGACGGAATCGCCAGTCGGCGAAGCCGGTGGAACCGTGCTTAGCCAGCAGCCCTCTTGCCGTCGAATATGAACTTGACGAAACGCTCGACGAGATACTCGGAGAAAATGCCGTGCACGAAGAACGGATCGTTCTCGATGTATTCGACGGCTTCCGCCCTGGTGTCGACGTCGAGGATGATGATCCCGCCGACAGGAAAGTCATCACCGTCAGGGAACGTGCCTCCACTCACGATAATGCGCGACCTGTTCGATTCGACGTATTCGAGATGTTCCGCACGGAGCGCTTTCTTCATTTCGCGAACCCCGTCACGGTCGGTGAATCTGATTGCGAACGGCACGAATGCTCTCCTTCATCGTGGCAACAATTTTCTGGGTGGATCCGAAGATCCCCGGCCGGACGCGGAAGCCTCCCCCCGCGGGGTTCCTCACCCAATCCGGACGAGGCCGCTATCAAAAGCGGGCTTAACGCCCTCTCAGCCGGTCACCGTCGAGATCTGGGGAGCCTCATGCACAGAGGCGCCGCCCCGCCGCAGACACACCATCAGCACGATGGCGACGGCCAGGCTCACTGCCGGCACGATGAGGCCGAACGCGGTGTTGCCCTCCTTGGCCACCTTTCCGATGAGCAGCGGCCCGACGAACCCGCCGAGGGAGGCCACCGAGTTGATGACTGCGAACCCGACAGCGCTCTGAGCGCGGCTGAGCACTTCAGTGGCCAGGGCGAAGAAGGGCGGGATGTACGAGACGATGCCGATGGCGAACAGGCACAGGCCGATGAGTCCCGGCACGGGAACGTTGCGGAAGACCATGGTCAGGACGAGTCCCGCGACGGCGGTGAGCAGGCAGCCGATGACCGCGGCCTTGCGTTGGCCGGTGCGGTCGGAGAAGCGTGCGACGAACAGCATGGCCAGCGCCGCGCACACGTAGGGCAGGGCCCCGATGAAGCCGATGTTGGTGGGTGAGTATCCGGAATCCAGCTGCGCGACGATCTGCGGGAGGAAGAAGGTCATGCCGTAGGTGCCGACACCACCGAGGAAGGACACGACGGCCAGGTGGAGGACCCGAGGGTTCTTGATGGCGCGCAGTTCGGGATGGCCGGCTCCTTCCGCGTTGGCGCCGTCCCTGGCCTGGTAGTCGGCGTTGATCTCGTTGTCGAGCCAGGTGGATTCGGCGCTGCTCAGCCAGCGGGCCTTGGCCGGGCGGTCGGCCATGCGGAAGAAGGTCCACAGCCCCAGGAGGATCGGCGGCAGGCCCTGCAGGACGAACAGCCACCGCCACGAGGCGAGCCCGAACCAGTCGACGTGGTCCAGGATCAGGCCGGCGCTCACACTGCCGACGATGAGTCCGACGGGCATGGCGAACACCATGCCGGCCAGTGCGCGGCTGCGGTCCTGGCTGAGGAACCAGTAGGTGAGATAGAGGACGAGGCCCGGGAAGAGTCCCGCCTCCGCGATGCCCAGGGCGACCCGGGCGATGTACAGGTGGGTCGTGTTGGCGATGAAGCCGGTGAGCAGGGTGACGAGTCCCCAGGTGACGGCGATGCGCGAGAGCCAGGCGCGGGCTCCGACCTTCGCCATGATGATGTTGCTCGGTACTTCCAGGAGCACGTACACGATGAAGAACACGGAAGCTGCCGCCGCGTAGGTGGCAAGCCCGATGCCGAGGTCCTTCGACATCGTCAGCTCCGCGTAGCTGATGGTGGAGCGGTCCATGTAGCTGAACATGTAGAGCAGGAACGCGATCGGCAGAACGGATCGCTTCACCCTGCGGATGACGCCTGGGCCATCGACACCTGGAGGGGTGGGTGTTGTGTCGCCTGTGGTCATGAGATCCGTCCAACTTCGTTGTTGTCGAGGACATTCACGAGGGGCGAAGGGCTACCGGGAAGGCTCAGTGCCCGTTCGGGGTATCGGTGAGAGACCGGATCAGGTGTGCCGCGTCGTCGGCCGATTCGAGGTCTGCCGCTGCCCGCTGGGTCGCGACGATCTGCTCAGGCGACGGCGGTACGGCGGCCAAGGCGGCGCAGTCCGCGAACTTCGCGTTGATGTCGGTCCAGGCCAAGGGCCTGGTGGCGGAGCCAGGTGTGTCCTCACCGCTCTGCTCGACGCGGCGGCCGTCCCTGGTGACGATCTCGACGCGTCCGCTGGGGAGTTCGTCCTTCCAGTCGAGGGCCGGATCGGACACAGTCACGACCTTGCGTGCGAGCTTGAGGACTCGGTCGTCCTTCAGCGCCGCTTGCGTGAGATCGCCGGCCTTGAGGTCGCCGTGCACGGCTGCCATGGCCACCAGGAACGGCAGGCTGAACCGGGCGTCCATGAGCGTCGCAGGCGCCCGCCGCGCGTCCAACGGTGCGCACAGTCCCTCATGGCAGTCGCCGGCGTAGACGCGAAGTTCCTGGATGTCGTCGCTGTTCAGACCGTGGCGGGCCATGGCCTCCAGCGTCGCGTGGATGTGGCTGTGCGCGGTGCCGACGGCCGCCCATGGCTTGTAGAGCGTGGCGGCTCCGTAGTACTCGCCACCGAGGTTGTCGAGGATCTTCTCCCGGTCGTAGCTGCCGCCGAAGTAGGTGGCGAAGAAGCCGTTCTTCCCCTCGAAGAGGGTGTCGGTGCCCTTGGCTCCCCGCTGCGCGAGGAGGGCGGCGAGTACACCGCCCTTGGCGGAGAACCCGGCGTACATGCCGCCGAGTTCGCTGCCGGGGCCGCTCACCATGTCCATGAAGCCGCCTGACTGGATGGCACCGAAGCTGAAGGCGTGGGCGAGCCGGTCGGGTGGGAGGTTCAGTAGCCGTCCGGCCGTGGCGGTGGCGGCGAGGACACCGATGACGGACGACAGGTTCCAGTCCTGACGCCAGCCGACGTGTCGCCGAAGCCGGGTGAAGAGGTCCTGGCCGACCGCGACGGCCGCGATCAGGTCCTTGCCGGAGATCCCGCCCTGCCGTTCAACGACGGCGAGGGCGGCGGGGATGATGGAGGTGGCGGAGTGCTGGCCCCACGGTGTCTGGTCGTCGAAGTTGAGGCAGTGCGCCATAGCGCCGTTGGCGAAGGCCGCCATGACCGCCGACGTCCGGAAGCCGTGGCCGAGGACGGTCGCCTGCGGCTGCCCACCGGCATCCCTGACGACGTCGACGGCGGCGCGCGCCGCGGGCTCGGTCCCACTGGCGGCAAGGATCACGCCGAGCGTGTCGAGGAGCGACTTCTTGGCACCGTCGACGGCGGGCTGCGGCAGCTTCTCGTACGCGGCTTCTGCTGCGAACTCGGCCAGAACGCCGGACAGTTCGGCGGGGTGGTCCGAGACGCTCGTGGAGTGCGTCATGTGTCTCCTCCGGTTCGATGTGTACGGGGGTGTGCCGACCCGGCCGCACCCGGGCCGACACACCGTGAGGGGGCCGATTGGCGGACTACCGGACCATGTAGCCCGCGTCGGCGGTCAGCACCGAGCCGGTCATGAACGCCGAGTCCTCCGAGGCGAGGAAGAGGGCGACGCGCGCGATGTCCTCGGGCTCGCCCAGCTTGCGCAGCGGGGTGCCCTGCTCGTAGCTCTCCCGCCAGGCCTCATCGGCGAGGATGTTCGCCACGAGTTCGGTCTGGACCAGGCCGGGCGTGATGACGTTGGCGCGAATTCCGTTGACGCCGTAGGTCTGGGCCACGGCCCGGGTCATGCCGATCACGCCCGCCTTGGCGGCGGTGTAGGCGTGGTTGGGAGCGCCGATCCAGTGCCCGGCCAGGGAAGCAATGTTGATGACCGATCCGCCGCCACCCTGGATCATGTGCGGCAGCGCGTACTTCCCCATCAGGAAGACGCTCTTGAGGTTGACTGCGATGGACTTGTCGAACAGCTCCTCGGTGAGGTCGATCGTGGGACCGTCCTGGGAGTCGTCGCGCGGTCCGGGCTTGCGGAAGTTCGCGCCGGCGTTGTTGTAGAGGACGTCGATCCGGCCGAACTCCTCCATGACGCGCGCCACCGCCGTGCGGACACTCGCCGCGTCGGCGACGTCGCAGGCCAGCGGAAGCAGCCCGGGCACGCCGAGCTCCCCTGCCGCCGCGGCGGCCTTCTCGCCGTCGAGGTCCAGCATGGCGACCTTGGCGCCCTCCGCCTGGAAGATGCGGGTCGCGGCGAGGCCCTGGCCGCGCGCCGCTCCGGTGATGATCGCGACCTTGCCGTCGAGCCGTCCAGACATGGGTGTACTCCTCAACTTAGGTGTGGGAAAGCGAACTTGGGCCACACGGCAGGACAACAGGCCGGCCCATCTGGGTGCCGCGGTCCTGGGTGGGGTGAGGGTGTGCTGCGGCGGGGCGGAGTCGTACGCCGACTTCGGGGCCCCAATGACGTCACACGTAGATGTGTCGGTGACGCGGCATCTGGTTGTCGCCTTGCCGCCGGGTGTGTACGGCGGCGGGAGCCTGCCGCCGCCGAGCGGCGGCAGGCCAGGTTCTCAGTGGAACGCGCGGCCTCCGTCGACGCCCAACACCGAGCCGGTGACGTAGGAGGCATCGGTGCTCGTGAGGAAGAGGAGAGAGGCCGCGATCTCGGTCGGGTCGGCGATGCGCTGCAGCGCGTAGGTGGACGCGGCGGCGTCCCGGTGGCCGTCGGCCATGGCCGTGTCCACCATGCCCGGGGCGATGCAGTTCACCCGGATCCGCGGGGCCAGTTCGGCCGCCAGCGCCTTGGTCAGGGCCACGATCCCGCCCTTGGACGCGGCGTACGCCGTGTAGCCCGGGGAGTTGGGCAGCAGGCCCTGCCCCGAGGCGATGTTCACGACGCTGGCGGCGGCCTCCCGGGTCAGCCAGGGCAGGAAGCTGCGGGTCACGACGTACGTGCCGGTCAGGTTCACTTCCAGGACGCGGCGCCAGTCGGCCGCCGGTACGTCGGCGGCCAGGCCGCGGAACATGATGCCGGCGGCGTTCACCACGCCGTCGATACCTCCCAGCTCCACGGCCGCGCGCTCGGCGGCGGCCGCCACCTCGTCCTCCGCGGTGATGTCCACCTCGAAGGCGGACCCACCGGTCTCCTGGGCGGTCTCCTTCAGGCCGCCCGGGTCCCGGTCCAGGAGGGCGAGGGAGGCGCCTTCTTGCGCGAAGAGGAGGGCGGTGGCCCGGCCGATGCCGGATGCCGCGCCGGTCACCGCGATGCGGCGTCCGCGCAGTCGGCCGCGCGCGGCATCGTCCGGTATCGGTGCGCTGCTCATGCTTCTGCTCCATCCAGTAGATGTGTGAGAGGGGGCGGCCTGCCGGTCGTGGGCAGGGGCACGGCGGTGAGGTCAGCGCATGACGAACGCGTTGGCCGGGGCGTCGTCGTTCGTGGACAGGACGATGCTCTTGGTCTCCAGGTACGCGTCCACGGCCTCGATGCCGTGTTCACGCCCGAGTCCGGAACGCTTCATGCCGCCGAAGGGCACCATGTAGCTGTACGTCCGGTAGGTGTTGACCCACACGCTGCCCGCCTTGAGCGCCTTGGACATGCGCATGGCCCGGCCGATGCCGCGCGTCCATACCCCGGCGACCAGGCCGTACGGGATGTCGTTGGCGATGCGGACCGCTTCTCCCTCGTCGTCGAAGTCGAGGACGGCCAGGATCGGCCCGAAGACCTCTTCCTGGGCGATCCGCATGTCGTTGGTGACATCCGTGAAGATCGTGGGCTCGACGAACTGGCCCCCGGTCAGGCCGGGTCCGGTGGCGGGACTGCCGCCGAGGATGCGGCGGGCGCCGTCCTGCTTGGCCACGTCGATGTAGTGGAGGACCTTCTCGTACTGGGCGGGGGTGGAGATCGGGCCCACGTTCGTGGCCGGGTCCATGGGGTCGCCGAGCCGGATTCCCTTGGCCAGTTCGACGATCTTGGCGAGGAACTTCTCCTTGATGGAGGAGTGGACGAGGAGACGGGAGCCCGCGGCACACATCTGTCCGCCCGCGCCGAAGATCCCCGAGACGACGCCGACCGCGGCCAGGTCGAGGTCGGCGTCCTCGAAGACGATGTTCGGGGACTTGCCGCCCAGTTCCAGCGAGACCCGCTTGACGTTGCGCGCGGCCGTCTCGTAGAGCTTCGCGCCGGTGGTGTCGGAGCCCGTGAAGGCGATCTTGGCTACATCGGGGTGCTCCACGAGGGGCGCGCCCACGTCCGGGCCCAGGCCGGTGACGACGTTGAACACCCCGTCGGGCACGCCCGCTTCGGCGAACAGGCCGGCGAGTTCCAGTGTGCTGGCGGAGGCGTACTCCGAAGGCTTGACGACGACGGCACAGCCGGCGGCCATGGCCGGCGCGGCCTTCACGGTGGCGAACCACAGCGGGGAGTTCCACGCGGTGAGCGCGGCGACGACACCGACCGGTTCACGGCGTGTGAAGGCGACCGAGTCGGCCTTCTCCAGCGGGATCGAAGAGCCTTCGATCTTGTCGGCGAGACCCGCGTAGTAGTACCAGCAGTCGGCCACGGCCTTCATCTGGCCGGTGACCTCCGCGAGCAACTTGCCGTTGTCGCGCACCTCGGTCTCGATCAGGGTCTGGGCGTGCTCGGTGATGGCGTCTCCGATACGGCGCAGCACCCTGCCTCGTTCGGAGGCGGTCACGGTGGACCACGGCCCCTGCGTCATGGCGCGGTGGGCCGCGGTGACCGCGCGCTCCGCGTCGGTTGCGTTGCCGCGGGCGATGCGGGCCCAGGTCTCGCCGCGGTAGGGGTCCGTCGAGTCGATCCAGGCGCCGCTGTCCGGCTGCACCCAGGCGCCGTCGATGTAGTGCAGGTACTGCTTCATGTTGCGTGTCCTTACTGGCGGTTCACTACTGCGGGGTGTTGCTGGCGGTCATTGCGGGTGAGGTCTCGCGCCGGCCGGACGGTCGCACAGCTTCCGTGTCCGAACCCAGGTCGCGGTGTCCGCCCTCGCGGCACGTCGAGACGGCGACGGCGGACACCACCAGCACGAGAAGGTTCACGGTCATGACGAGCTTGCTGCCGCCGAGGGCCGTCAGGCCGGCGGCGACGAACGGTGCCGGGGCCGCGAACAACACGTTGGCTCCGGTGTAGGCGAGCGCCATGCCGGTGAATCGGACCTGCGTGGGGAACTGCTCGGCGAACAGGGCGGGTTGGGCGCCGCTGAGGAACTGGATGGAGCACATCACGAGGGCGACGATGGCTCCGGTGACGACCGGGTTGGGGGTCGCGGCGGTGAAGAAAAGAACGATGCCGACGAAGCATCCGCCGAGGCCGATGTGCCAGACGCGGCGCCGCCCGATGCGGTCACATACGTACCCTCCGGCGATCGCGAAGCCGGCGGAGAGGCCGTTCGCGACCACCATGATGACCGTCGCCGTCTGGGCAGACATGCCGGTCGCGGAGGGCAGATAGCTGAGCCCGTAAACCGCGATCAGATAGAAGCTCAGCGTCGTACCTGCCCAGGCGAGCATCAGTCCGATCACCTGGCGTGGATGCGTCTTGAGCACGCGGATGCCGGCGCCGCGGGAGCTGCCCTCGGCGGGCGTCGCGATCTCAGCGTCCTTATTGTCCGCGAAAGCCGGCGTCTCTTCCAGCTTGAGACGGATGAACACCGCGGTCGCGACGATCACGATGCTCCCGATGAACGGGACCCGCCACCCCCAGGCCAGGAACTGTTCCTCGGTCAATGACGCGCTCAGCACAGCGATGACGACGTTGCCCAGCACCTGGCTCAGCGGAGACCCGATCACCACGAAACTGCCCATGAGGCCGCGGCGGCTTCTGTCGCAGCTCTCCACCGACAGGATCTGGCCGCCGGTCGCCTCGCCCCCGAGCGACACCCCCTGCACGAAGCGGAGCGCGACGAGAAGGACGGCGATGCCGACTCCCCTGCCTGTCGGCAGGAAGCCGATCAGGATGGACGAGGCGCCCATCAGCGCGAGGGTGACGAAGAGGATCGGCTTGCGGCCGATCCGGTCACCGAGGTGCCCGAAGAGAACCGCTCCGAGCGGTCGTGCCGCGACCCCCACTCCGAAGGTGGCGAACGAGGCGAGCAGGCCGCCGGTCGACCCCAGCTGGTGGAAGAACAGCTGCGGGAAGACCGTCGCGGACAGGATCCCGTAGGTAGCGAAGTCGAAGTACTCCAGGGCGGAACCGAGGGTGCCGCTGGCGACCGTGCGGACTTCCATCGACTTCAGGGGCTTCTTGCCGACGGTGGTGCTGTGCGGCTCTGGTGGTGCGGAGGCGGACGTCATCGGCTGCTCCTAGTCGGGGTCCCGTGCCGGGAGTTGGGGGTGGTTTAGGGGCTGAGGGCGTCGATCAGGTTTTTGGTGACTTCGTCGGTGGTGGCGGTGCCGCCGACGTCGCGGGTGAGGGTTCCAGCGCCCGTGACGGTCTCGATCGCCTTGTTCAGGCGGGCCGCCTGGTCGGGCAGGCCGAAGTGCTCCAGCATCAACGCCGCACTGCCCACCGCGCCGATCGGGTTGGCCAGGCCCTGCCCCGCGATGTCGGGGGCCGAGCCGTGCACCGGCTCGAACATGCTCGGGAAACGCCGCTCGGGATTGAGGTTGGCACTGGCCGCGAGGCCGAGACTGCCGGCAAGGGCGCTGCCGAGGTCGGAGAGGATGTCGGCGTTGAGGTTCGAGGCGACGACGACCGACAGGTCCTCGGGCTTGAGCACGAACTTCGCCGACATGGCATCGACCAGCACACTCTCCGTCTCCACGTCCGGGTACTCGGCGGCCACCCGCTTGAACACGTCGTCCCACAGCACCATCCCGTACTGCTGGGCATTGGACTTGGTCACCGAGGAGACCTTGCGGCGGCTGCGAGTGCGGGCCAGGTCGAAGGCGAAGCGGATGATGCGCTCGCAGCCCACCTCGGTGAACAGCGAGGACTGGACGGCCACTTCACCGCCGGGACCGCGCCCGGAGAGGTTGCGGCCGCCGAGACCCGCGTACTCGCCCTCGCTGTTCTCGCGGACGACGACCCAGTCGAGTTCGGTGTCGTCGGCCTTGCGCAGCGGGCTGACCACACCGGGCAGGAAGTGCACCGGGCGGACGTTGGCCCACTGGTCGAAGTTCTGGCAGATCTTCAGGCGCAGGCCCCACAGGCTGATGTCGTCGGGGACGCTAGGCCAGCCGACCGCGCCGAAGTAGATGGCGTCGAAGTCCTTGAGCTGGTCGAGGCCGTCGTCGGCCATCATCTTGCCCGTACGGGCGTAGTACTCGCAGCCCCAGTCGAACTCCTGCCAGTCGAAGGCAAACGCTCCGGCGCTGTCCGCGGCGAGCGCATCGAGCACCTGGCGTCCGGCGGCCACGACCTCCTTGCCGATGCCGTCCGCGGGAATCGCCGCGATGCGGAAGGTGCGGAGAGTGGTCACGAGATGGCTCCGTCCAGTCGAACCAGTAGCCCGGCGTTTCAGCCAGGTCGTGTTACAGGTGATTGAACGGCTGACGTCGCGAGTGTGTCCAAGACCGGTTCGCTTCCCGGCTTGGAGGCAGCGCCTATCGATGGATGCGATGGCCCTTGGGGCGCAGCAGGTGGGACAGCTAAGCGCGCTCTCGCTCAAGCGCCTCGGATACGGGAGCGTTGTCCACGTAAATGCGCTGGTCGACGAACTTGCCGTCAACGATGGTGATCTTGGAGGCCGCCTTGATCTCGATCACGACCCCGCTGTGGAGTGTCCAACGGCCGATGGACTCGAAGAAGACCACCCCGCCCTCTTCCTCCCACACGTTCACGAGGTCGTGTCCGAGCGATGCGACATCGTCAAGGGCGTCACGGAAGGCCGAGACGACGTTTTCTCGCCCCTTGACCTCGGGGCTGTTCCCGAACGTGAGCGTCATGTCCTCCGCGTAGTACGAGCCGAACTCATGGGGGCGGTTCGCCTCCATCGCGGCGTAGTACTCGGTGAGCAGCCTGAGTGTCTCAGTGCTTGCGTGCATGGTGATTCAGACCCTTGCCTCGGGAACGTGGCCGGGCTGCCGGTGATTCAACAAGGCCACCCGGGTTTCATTGACTGAATCTCACATTGCAGGATATTGTCCAGGACGCATCCGAGAAGTGTGTGCGCCGTCACACTAGAGCCGCCGGCGTGAAACACCAGATGGTGCGGATTTCAGCGACGCTCGGGCACCACGTGCTCGACGCCCCCTCGTATCGCCGACTGCGGCACCACGCGCTGCGGCGCCCGCCCGTCGGCACACACACCAGCCATCACCTGCGGTTACGGGACGACCTCCAGGGAGACTGCATGTCTGACAATCCACCGTCCACGCGCGTCCTGCCCCGCCCAAGCGGTCGTGAGGACCCGAGGACCTTCTTGTTCCGGCTGACGGCGATCGCCAGCCTGGGCGGCCTTCTCTTCGGGTTCGACACCGGGGTGATCTCGGGCGCACTCGTGTATCTCCGCGAGGACTTTCAGCTGACCGCGGTCACCGAGGGGCTGGTGGTCACTTCGCTGCTCTTCCCCGGCGCGACGGCAGGCGCGCTTCTGGGCGGACCCGTCGCCGACCGGGTGGGACGCAAGAAGTCACTGGTGATCGCCAGCGTGATCTTCGTCGTCAGCACGATCGCATGCGCGTTGGCTCCCAGCGTCGCCATCCTGATCGGGGCCCGCATCGCGCTCGGCTACGCCGTCGGTGTCGCCTCCGTCGTCGTACCGCTGTATCTCGCCGAGATGGCGCCGGCTTCACAGCGGGGCCGCATCGTCACGATGAACCAACTCATGCTGACGATCGGCCTGTTCCTGGCATTCGTCGCCAACGCGGTACTCGCCAATCTGATCAACGACCCTGTCGTGTGGCGCTACATGGTGGGCGTCGCTCTCATTCCGGCCGTCGCACTTCTCCTCGGCATGTCGCCGCTGCCGGACACACCTCGCTGGTACGCGAGCAAGCAGATGTGGTCGAAGGCGCGCCACACGCTGCAGCGGGCACACCTCGCCGACCGGGTCGAGGCCGAGTACGAGCAGATCACGGCGGTCGTCACAGCGGACGCGGCCAAGGGCAAGGCCTCCGTCCTCGCCGCCCTTCGCCGTGAACCGTGGATGAAGCGGTTGATCCTGGTCGGCATCGTCTTGGCGATGGCCCAACAGACTACTGGCATCAACGTGGTCATGTACTACGCGCCGACCGTGCTGCAGAGTTCCGGCCTCACCCGGTCCGCATCGCTGCTCGCCTCCGTCACCGTCGGAATCTCGATGATCGTCTTCACGGTGGTGGGCATGTGGGTTCTCGGTGTGATGGGGCGCCGCAGGATGATGCTGCTCGGATTCGGCGGTGTGGCCGCCTCCCATCTGGGGCTCCTCATCACCTATCTGCTGCCGGACTCGAGCCTGCGCTCGTACCTGATCCTGCTTTTCATGCTGCTGGTCACGGCGTTCATGCTGACCTTCCTGGCCACCACGGGCTTCCTGGTGCTCTCTGAGCTGTTCCCGCTGCCGATCCGCGGGTTCGCCATGGGCGCTTCGCTCGGCGGACTGTGGGTCGCCAACTCGCTCATCTCCTTCCTGTTCCCGATCCTCGCCGAGCGGTACGGCTCGGTGGCGGTGTTCTCCGGGTTCATGGTGCTCAACATGCTGGCGACGCTCTTCGCGTATCGCTGTGTCCCGGAGACCAAGGGACGCACCTTGGAGGAGCTCGAGGGTGAACTGCGCGACCGCTACAGCGGCACGGTCACCGAACGCCCCCTGCTCTGACCTCGACACCTTCCACACCCCTGGTTCATGACAGAAAGCGAGAGAGAGAATGACTGCACAGAGGTTCGCCGGCAAGGTCGCCTTCGTGACCGGCGCCGGTAGCGGCATCGGCCGTGCCACGGCGAGGGCCTTCGCCGCCGAGGGTGCTGATGTGGTCGTGGCCGACATCGACTCGGCCGGCAACGAAGAGACCGCCCGACTCGCCGCCGAGCACGGCGGCCGGGTGCTCACCGTCAAGTGCGACGTCACGTCTTCCAGCGAGATCCGGGCTGCTGTCGAGCAGACGGTCCGCGAATTCGGCCGCCTCGACATCGCGTTCAACAACGCCGGGATCGAGCAGCCCCCGGCGCCTCTCGTCGACATCGCGGAGGAAGAGTGGTCGCAGCTGCTCGACATCGACCTGCGCAGCGCGTTCTTGTGCATGAAGTACGAGATCCCCGCCATGCTCGACAACGGCGGCGGCTCCATCGTCAACACGTCGTCCGGCGCCGGCGTGGTCGGGATCCGAGGGCAGGCCGCGTACGTCGCCGCCAAGCACGGGCTGATCGGCCTGACGAAGTCGGCGGCGCTGGACTACGCCGCACAGGGCGTCAGGGTCAACGCGATCTGCCCGGGCATCATCGAAACGCCCATGATGAACAGGTTTTCCGGCGGCACCCCCGAGGGCCGCGCCCGAGTGATCGGCCAGGAGCCCGTCGGCAGGATGGGCAGCCCCGAGGAGATCGCTTCCGCCGTGCTCTGGCTCTCGTCCGACCTCGGCGGGTTCGCGACCGGCCACGCGATGGTCATCGATGGTGGTCAGACAGTCGGCATCTGACACCCCAACGCACATCTCACCAACGCACACATCCCACGGCCGAGCACATCACCACTTGGAAGGAACACCAGCATGGCTGGAGAGCACCGTGAATTTCAGTCGCGTCTGATCGTCACCGGACTTGATGACGACGGCAGATCGACCTTCGTCAGCGACGGTCCGACGACCGACCGCCTTGTCGCGGATGGCTACACCCGGAACCACCTGTGGCAGGCCACCCAGGTGCCCACTCCGGTGATGGCTACGAACGGCCCCGGCGACGCCGCGGTCATCCCGCCGCCGCCCGCCGGCTACAACTACGTCATCACAGCCTTCGCCCCTGACAGTGAATGGGACTACGAAGGGGGCTACGCGCGCATCCTGGCAGAGTCGGGCGCCGCCGACGCGGTGGATCCGACGGACGCACCCGGCATGCACACCACGGACACCATCGACATCGTCACGGTCATCTCCGGGGAGGCGTGCGTGCTGCTCGACGCGGGCGAGACGACCATGCGGCAGGGAGACACCATCGTTCAGCGCGGCACCAAGCACGCCTGGCGGAATCGGACCGACGAGCCCGTCGTGGTCTCGGCAGTTCACATCAGCGTGATCCGCTGACCGCGCGACCAGAAAGGGAAGACACCATGCAGCGCGAGGACCCCGACCTGCCCACCTCTGCGCGTCGCGTGATCGTGGGTCTCAACGCCACCGGCGCCTCCACGGTCGTCGCCGACGAGCAAGCCGTGCCCCGCACCCGGCTCCCCAACGGGATCCTGCTCCAGGAGGTGTGGCAGCAGCGGGACATTCCCGCCGGGCCGGACGATCACCCGGAGCCCGAGTGGACGTTGGGCCCAGACGCCCCAGCAGAAGGAGCCGTGGTCCGAATCCTCACGGTGCCGGCCGCAAACGGCGACGGGCCCGCGGCACCGGACCTGCACACGGACCCCTCTCTGCATGTGATCACGATGCTCAGCGGTGAGCTGGTCGTGCTGCTGGAGGACGGCGAAGTGACACTCGGCGTCGGAGACTCGGTCGTCCTGCGGGACAGCATGCACGACCTGCGAAACCTGCGCCCCCGGCCGGCAACGTTCGTGTACACCTCCTTTCCCCTCACCAAGAGCGGGTAGGAGCGCTGACGTTCTTCACACTTCGATGCGCAGCCAGGTGTCACCCGTGCGGAGCCAAAGGGAACCGTCACGGCCTTGCCCGCACTTCATGACGACCCGGCCGGGCACACGTAGCCGACGGCGGCTGGTGACGGTCCAGGTGGCGCCGTCGAGTTCGGCACGTATGAGGTCGACGGACCGCTTGTTGTGGTGACGGCTGGTAAGAACTGCCCTGTTGCCGCGGATCGCGAGCCCGTCGGGGTCGGAAACGGGGCTGCGGTAGCTGGCGACATCACCGGTGGACGGAGTGATCCGCGTCAGGTAGGTGCCGACTTTGCCGTTGCCGGAGTACCAGACGAGCCATACGTGTTCGTTCTCGGTCGCCGCGGTGCAGCCTTCCAGTGGGTGGTCGGGCAGTCTGCGCTGAGGAGCCCAGGAGGCCCGGCCCTGGGTGTCCCATCCTGCGAGGCCCGCTCCCGACTCGGGGTGGCCGCCGTAGATGCCCTCGTCCCCGTAAGCCGTCCAGATACCTCCGTGGGCGTCGGTGACCAGGGCTGGAATGTCGTCACCGACACAGAACTCGGCCTCAGGCGTTCCGGACGGCGAGAACACCACCGCGTTGGAGGCCCAGGCTCCCTCGGGCTCGCTGCGGGACGTACGCCCCTTCACCAGCAGTAATCGGCGATCCGAGAGCAGGGCCAAGTGGCTGGGCCACATCCGAATGTCCTTCACCAGGATGCGCCGCTGCTCCTGTCCGATGATGGTGACCAGCTCCCCCGTGAACGGGAGCTGCGGCCTCCACCCGACCCACCCCTTGATATAGCGGGAGCGGTTCAGATATCGCCGGTGGACCAGTAGGACAGCAAGCTCACCGGCGGGGCCGATGGTCCACCAAAGGGCTCGGTGGCCGCGCATCGCATCAGCGGCGGGAAGCCGCCACACAGCGTGTATCGCGTCATCGGAACCAGCCGTCAAGGGGCGGAGATTCATGGGCAGTCGCCTCTGGGACTCCGGAGCCGAGCAGCCCGAAGAGCACTACGCTACCGGCCCTTGCCCAGAGGCGAGTTGCTGTTCAGACGGGCAACGAAGACTACGACGCCCAGGAGAATTTGCGGAGCCCATCGAGGGTGACCAGCCGGCCGAAGGCCAGCTCCGGGAAGTGGGCCGGCGCAAAGGGATCGCCGGAGTCAGCCAGCTCATCGGCGATGCGCTGACGCATGATGCCGGCCGCGACAGGGTCGACGTCCCACATGCCCATCCACTCGGGCTCGGTCAGCTCACCCACGGTGTGGAGAGTGTCGCCGAGCAGAAGGGCTCGCTCGCCCTGGTCGTGGATCACGTAGATGGTCGTGCCGGGTGTGTGACCGGGTGCGGGGCGCGCGATGAGGCCGGGAAGCAGCTCGGCCTCGGCATCGATGGGCTCGACTCGTGACTCGATCGGCATGAGCAGGTCGCGGATCTTCGGCACAGCGGTCGGGCCGGTCATGAAGTAGGCCCAGTCGCTCTCGTGCATCCGGTACGTCGCGTTCGGGAAAGTGATGTCACCATCGGTCGTCGACCAGCCGACGTGGTCCCAGTGCATGTGAGTGAAGCAGACGTCCGTGACATCCGTCGGATCAACTCCGGCACGACGGAGGTTGTCGAGCAGCGCACCGGTCCGTGTTCCCTCGTCCGCGAACACACCGCCACCCGCGTCGATCAGGACGGTCCGGTTCTTGATCCGGACGAGGAAGGAGCCGATGTCCAGACGGATGCGCCCGTTCTCATCGGTGGGGTGGTCCACGCAGTCCCAGATCTTGCCGTCCGGGTGCGACACCGCGTTCTCGATGGGCTCGTGGGAAGTGCCGTCGACGATCGGCACGATCTCGAGGTTTCCGACCTTCATCTCACTGCTCCCGCTTGTCGATGTGCCCGGAGGGTGGTGATGGCCCGTTTCGTCGGGAGTTCTACTTCAGTACGCAGTCCAGGAACGACTGGGCCCCCGGGGTGAGCGGTGCGCTCCTGCACACCAGAGAGACATGCAGGTACTCCGGCGGCTCCAGGTCCAGGACGAGCGCGCCTGCCTTGCGTGCCAGGTCCGCCCAAGCCTCGGTCAATACGGCGATCCCGGTGCCCTGGAGCACCAGCGACAGGATGGCCTCACGGTGCCCGGCCTCCACCCCGTAGCGCACGGGCACACCACGTTCTTGCAGTTCGTCAAAGAGTTGCCGGGCCCTGGTGCCCCGCGGGGCGACGATCGCCGTCAGGCCGGCCAGATCCTCCAGGGCCACCGCCCGGCCCGGTGGCAATGGCCCGTCGGGCGGGGCCAGCACGACGAACCGCTGTCGGGCGACGGCATGTACCTCCACGTCCGGCGAGTGCAACTCCGTGGCCGTGCCCGCAAGGCCGATCTCCACCGCTCCCGTGCGTACGTGCTCGACCACCGCATCGGCGGTGGGTACGGCGCGGACGTCGACCTGCATGGCGGGATGGTGACGCTGATAGGCGCCGATCATCGCGGACAGCGGCTGGACCGCGGGCGAGGGCATGCTCGCGATCTCCAGCCGTCCGGTGCGCAGCCCTTTCACCGATTCCACCGTAGCCCGTGCGGTCTCCATGTCCCGCAGAACCTGCCGGGCGGGCGCGATCATCGCCCGTCCGGACTCTGTCAGTTCGATGCGTCGGCCAATGCGATGGAACAGCAGGGTGTCCAGTTCACGTTCCAGGTTGCGGATCGCCTGGGAGAGCGACGGCTGCGCCAGATGCAGGGAGGCCGCCGCGCGATTGAAGCTGCCGTGGTCGACCACGGCCAGGAAGTATTCGAGTTGCCGTGCGTCCATGAGCCGTTCCTGTCCGAGGCAGCCGTTACAGCTCGATGTAGACACTCTTGGTGTAGAGGTAGTTGTCCATGTGTGCGGCGCTCCCCTTGGAGCCGTAGCCGCTCATCTTGGTGCCGCCGAATCCGACCAGTGGGTCGATGTGGCCGTAGCAGTTCACCCACATCGTTCCGGTGTGTACGCCGCGGACCACGCTGAGGGCGGTAGACAGGCTCTGCGACCACACCGCTCCCCCGAGGCCGTACTCGCTGTCGTTGGCGATGGCGATGGCCTCGTCCACGTCGTCGAACGGCAGGATCGACAGGACGGGGCCGAAGATCTCTTCACGGGCGATGCGCATGTCGTTGGTGACATCACCAAAGATGGTCGGCTGCACGAAGTAGCCGTTCTTCAGCTCGCCTGCCAACCGCTCTCCCCCGCGGAGCAGTTGGGCTCCATCCGTTCGGCCGACATCGATGTAGGACAGCACCTTGTCCAGCTGCGCCTGGGAGACCAGCGGGCCCAGGGTGGCGGTGTCGTCCAGACTGGACCCGATGCGCAGCGTGTCGGTGAACGCCAGCAGTCGTTCGGTGAACTCGTCGACGATGGAGCGCTGGACGAGTACTCGCGTGCCGGCGAAGCAGATCTGGCCGGAGTTGGCGAACACACCCATGGCGGCGCCCGGTACCGCCTTGTCCAGGTCGGCGTCCGCACACACGATGTCCGCCGACTTGCCGCCGAGTTCGAGTTGCAACTTCTTGATGTTCGCGGTGGACGCCTCGATGATGCTGCGGCCGGTCTGGGTCGACCCCGTGAAGGCGATGCGGTCGACGTCCGGGTGGGCCGCGAGGGCGTGGCCGGCTTCCTTGCCCAGGCCGGTGACGACGTTGATGACTCCTGCCGGGACACCGGCTTCGTGCAGGATCTCCGCCACCCGCAGCACCGACAGAGAGGCTTCCTCGGAGGGCTTCAGCACTGCGGTGCATCCGCTGGCCAGGACGGCACCGATGATCCAGAACTGGCCGTTGAGGGGGCCGTTCCAGGGGATGATGCCGCCGACGACCCCGACCGGGGCCTTCAACGTCATCGTGGTGACGTTGCCGGGGATGCCGTTCATCAGCGTCTCACCGCTGATGTTGGCCGCCTGGGCGGCGAAGAACGACACCATCTTCAGCAAGGCCGGCTTGCTGCCCCGCAGCCTGGAGACCGGGGCGCCCATGTCCAGGGCCTCGATCTGGATCAGTTCCTCGAACCGCTCGTCGAGGATCTGGCCGATCCGGGTCAGGAGCGCCTGGCGCCCGTAGGGAGTCCAGGTACTCCACTGGCCGTTGAACGCACGGCGTGCTGCGAGGACCGCGCGATCGACGTCCGCCTGGCCGCCGGCGGCGAGCCGCGCCAGGTCCTCACCCGTCGAGGGGTTGATGGTGGTCAGTGTCTGTCCGGACTCGGCCGGGACGCTTTCGCCGTCGATGAAGTGCTGGTGCGCGGCGCGGGCCACGAAGGCCTGGGCCTGCTCGCCCGGGGCGGCGCTCTGCTGGAATGTGGTCACTGCTTACCTCTCACATGGCCTTCGATGCTGCGTCGTTGGACTTCGACGTCCGACGTCCGACGTCAGTCGAAGACGAAGACGCCCTTGCCGATCTCGCGTCGGTCGAACAACTCGTAAGCCCGCTCTGCCTCGTCGAGGCGGAACTCGTCGGTGAACAGCGACTCCACGTCCAGGCCTCGCTCGGCCACGAACTGGGCGCACTCCTCCTGGAGATTCTTGCTGAAGGTCAGCGAGCCCACGACCGTCTTCTGCAGCTGGATGAGTTCCTGGCTGTCCAGCTCGATGGTGCCGAAGACACCCACCATGCAGGCGGTGCCCCACTGACGCAGCGCCTGGACCGACTGACGCCGCACGGCGGAATTGGCGCTGCACTCGATGGACTTGTCCGCGCCCGCGCCGTCCCGGGTCAGGGCGCGGACAGCGGCCACGGAGTCCTGCTGCGTCGCGTCGATGACATGGTCGGCGCCGAACTTCTTCGCCATCTCCAGGCGCGAGGGCTCGACGTCGACGGCGATGACCCGGGCACCGAAGGCCTTGGCCAGCATGGTGACGCTCAGACCCACCGGCCCCTGTCCGAAGACGGCGACGGTCTCGTCTGCTGACAGGCCGACCCGCTTGATGGCTCCGAAGGCCGTCCCGGTGCCGCACGAGATGGCCGCGCCGGTCTTGAACGACAGCTCGTCGGGCAGCCGGATGAGCGTGTGCGCCGGCACCTTCATGAAGTCCGCGTGGCCGCCGTCACCGTCGAGACCGCCGTACACCGTGCGGGCGTTCGGACAGTACTGCGTCCAGCCGGAGCGGCAGTAGCGACAGGTGCGGCACCCGTCGTAGTGGTGGACCATGACCCGGTCGCCCACCTTGGCCTCGCTGGGGCGTACGGCGTCGCCGACCGACTCGACGACTCCGCACGGCTCGTGGCCCTCGATCACCAGCTCCACTCCGGTGCGGTGCGGGCCGTGGAGGTGGTGGAGGTCGCTGCCGCACATGCCGGACGCCTTGATACGAAGGACGACTTCGTCCGGTCCCGGCACCGGGTCGGGAACCTCACGGAGGTCGAGCTTGCCCTCGCCCAGGAATACAACTGCTTGCATGTCTACGTTCCTTGATGGTCAGGAGGTGGGCGGCGTGGTCTGGGGCGCCGCGGGAATGACGGCCGGCGACACATCATCGGTGTCATCACCGCCGGGGGCGATCTGCTCCAGCGCGTCACGGGACGTGTCCACACCGGCCACGCCGTTGAGCACGGTCACGACGACGTACATGCCGCAGACGGCCAGGATCACCCCGAGGACCCCGGAGCTGTTGAACAGCCACAGGACGACGAAGGGGGAGAAGATCAGGCCGATGCGGCCGACGGTCTGGGAGAAGCCGCCGCCGCGGAAACGGAAGGCGGTCGGGAAGAACTCGGGGGTCGTGCCGAGGCCCAGTGTCAGGAACGACGCCACCGTGGCAACCAGGACGAAGCCGACGGCGATGACCAGCGCAGGAGCCGTCATGAACGGGTAGAGGCCGGCGAAGACCGCCGAGAGCACTCCGAACAGCATGATGCTGGTGCGCCGACCGAGGCGGTCCACGATGAACATGCACACCAGCGGGCCCGCCACGTAGCCGGACATGATGGCCGCGTTGAATCCCAGGGACTTCGACACGGTCATCCCCTGCTCCACGAAGAACGTGGGCATCCAGCCGGTGACGACGTAGGAGCCGAACAGGCAGGTGACGGTGAGGATCAGAGCCATCAGGGTGCGCCGGATGACAGGCCGCGAGAACAGCACCGTGATCGGCACCCACTCGGCCTTCTCCTCCACCGAGCCAACCGCGCCGTGCGTGACCGGAGTCGGGGCGGTCTCCCGGCTCGGGATGCCGGACTCCCTTTCGATCCGCCGGATCACGGCCTCGGCTTCCTCGTGCCGGCCGCGCGACTCCAGCCATTGCGGGGACTCCGGCAGCCCTCGGCGCAGCCACCAGGCGCCCAGTGCGAACAGGCCACCGATGACGAACATGCCGCGCCAGGTCAGCGCGGGAATGACCACCCAGCCGAGGATCGACGACATGGAGACACCGACTCCGCCGAAAATGCCGAGCAGGCCCAGGTAGCGCCCGCGGCGGCCCGGCGGAATGAACTCGGTGATCATTCCGTAGCAGATGACGTACTCGGCACCGAGGCCGATGCTCATCAGGCCCCGCAGAACGATGAGCACCTCCATGGAGGGCGACAGCGCCGCGCACAGCGCGAGGATTCCGAAGAGCGCCAGGCTGAACTGGAAGGCGAAGGCACGTCCGATCCGGTCTCCGAGCCAGCCCGCGAAGGCCGCTCCGATCGCGAGGCCGGCGAACGTGACCGACAGGAAGAGCGAGTTGAGGCCGAGCGTCGAGAAGCCGGAGTCCAGCATCGATGCCAGCACACCGGCCGAGAGTGTGTTGTCGAAGGAGTCGCAGAACAGGCCCAGGCCGACCAGCAGCGCCAGGCGCCTGTGGAACTTCCCTATCGGAAGACTGTCGAGTCGGCGGCCCGCATTGATGCGCGTATCCATCAGCCGACACCTCCCGGCCGTACCGGGCGGGTGGTGACATCACAGGAACCGGCAGGAAGGGCGAACAGGAGGGTATCGCTATGCCCGCATGGGTTCGATCGACATTGTCCGATCATGCGTCTTGCCTTTGGCTCGGTGCTCGGTGCACAACAACGCGAACACGACGGTGTGTTTGTGGGACGACGCCTCTTCGTACGAGTGGACCGTCTCTACCCGGATGACCTGCCAGTTTTGCTGTGACACATCGACGCGACGTGTCAGCGACTCAGCGGCGACGGCGCACGACTCCCCGCGGCGACAAATTGACGGTATCCAGCATTGTGGGACTTCGTCAATGGTTCGAGAGGGTTGCCATCCGGTTACGGGGCGCTCGGGGCGATGCTCGTACGAGGTCGGATCTGTCAGCTGTTGGTGTCGTGATACAGGCCTGCGGCGCGGGCACGCTGGGTGGCCAGGTCGATCACCAGGTCGAGGTTGGGTGTCGGTACCTGCGCCCGTTCCGCCAGGTCGAGGGGGACCCGGAACATGGCGTCGATCTCCATGGGCCGTCCGGCCAGCAGGTCCTGCGCGATGCTCTGGAGGTGGCCGGACTTCGCCAGCTTGGCCAGCCCCTCCTCCGGGTCTCCCGGCTCGCACCCCAGGGCGCGGGCGACGGCGGCGGCCTCGGCCGCCATGGCCTTGGCGGTGCCCGCGACGGCGGGCTTGTCGAGCACGTCCTTCATGGGTGAGGCGCTGAGGACGGCCAGCGAGCCTCCGATCAGGTTCATGGTCAGCTTGGCCCAGATCGCGTCGCGGATCTTCGGCGTGACGGAGGTTTCCAGGCCGGTGGGGGTCAGCAGCGACGCGAGCGCGTCGAGCCTGGAGTCGGATCCGCCGTCGGGGCGTCCGACGAGCAGGCGGTTGCGTGCGTTCTCGGCCCGGATCACTCCCGGTGCGGGCACGCTGCACGCCGTGTAGGCCACAGCGCCCACGGCCCGCTCGGGGCCGACGTGGTCCCACAGCGCCCGCTCGGGGTCGAGGCGCTGAAGGCGGGTGCCGTCCAGGGGCCCGCCGTGTGCGTGGAAGTACCACCAGGGCACGCCGTTCATGACGAACAGCGCGAGGCCGTCCTTCTTCAGCAGCGCACCGACGTGCTCGGCGATGGCCGGAAGGGCGGGCGCCTTGACGGTGACGATGACGATGTCCTGCGGCTCCAGATCGCCGGGCCGGTCGGTGGCCACCGGGTGCGAGACAAGTTCGCCGTCGCGGGTCTCCACCCGCAGCCCGTCCTGTTGGATCGCCGCCAGGTGTCGGCCACGGGCGATGACCGAGACATCGGCCCCGGCCGCGCCGAGTCGTCCGGCGATGTGTCCGCCCACGGCTCCCGCGCCGTATACGCAGATCTTCATGTGTGCTCTCGCTCTCTGCTTACGTGATGGGTGGGCCGGTCAGTCGAACTGCCGGCGCTTTTGGGCCGCGGCAGCGCTGAGGAAGGAGATGTCGTTGCCGGTGGAGACATAGCCGGCACCGAGGTCCAGGTACTGGCGGATCAGGTCCGGGCGTCCGCCGAGGCCGCCGACGCCAGCGGTCTTTCCGTACACGCGGCAGGCTTCGATGATGCGCAGGTACGCCTTGTGCAGCTCGGGGTGGTCCATCTGCCCCGGGATGCCCAGCTCGAGACTGAGGTCGTTCGCGCCGACGAGGAGGACGTCCACGCCCTCGACGGCGGCAATCGCCTCCACCGCGTCCAGGCCTGCGCGTGTCTCGATCTGGGCCACCACCATGGAGGTCTCGTCGAGCGCGCGGATGGTCTGGTCGGCGGGGTACGAGCGGAAGTGCAGTTGGGGCGGGGAACCCGCGAGGGAGCGCTCGCCCAGAGGTGCGTGCTTGACGGCCCGGACTGCGGCACGCACCTCGTCGGCTGAGTTCACCCCGGGCACGATGATGCCCATGGCCCCGGAGTCCATGACCCGGCCGATGAAGGACGGGTCCAGGCCCGGGACGCGGACGAGCGGGGTGACACCCAAGTGGTTGCAGGCCATGCAGATCTGGCTCGCGGCATCCAGGGGGAAAGGACTGTGCTCCATGTCGATGTAGATGGAGTCGAACCCCGCGGAGTGGGCGATCGCGGCGATGTCGACGGTGCGCACGAGGCGTGCGGTCATCGAGTACACCGTCTCGCCACGCAACAGCTTTTCCTTGGCGGGATTGCGCAGAAGAGGGCTGGCTTCGTTGCTCATGTTCGGAAGGTTCCTGACTGACTGGGGGTGCCTCGGCCGGCGCGGAGGCCCGGGCGGTGGCAGTGGATGTCTCAGCCGAAGAGCGGCGGCAGTTCCTGCGCCTCGTCCTCGAACCCGTACACGGACTTGACCTCGAGATACTCCTCGAGCCCGAAGCGGCCCATGGAGCGGCCGATGCCGGACTGCTTGTAGCCGCCCATAGGCGTGTACGAGTCCGTTGCCGCGCCGTTGTAGCTGACGCGTCCGGCGCGCAGTCCGTTCGCCACGCGGCGGGCGCGCGTGCGGTCGCCGCCGAAGACGAAGCCGCCGAGCCCGTAGACCGAGTCGTTGGCGATGCTCAGGGCCTCGGCCTCGGTGCCGTAGGGCAGGACGGCCAGGACGGGTCCGAAGACCTCTTCCCGGGCGATCGTCATGTCCGGGGTGACTCCGGTGAACACCGTGGGCTGCACGAAGTACCCGCGGTCGAGGCCGTCGGGGCGCTCCAGGCCGCCGGTGACGAGCCGGGCGCCCTCGTCGAGGCCACTCTGGATGTGGTCCCTGATCGACTTGAACTGACCGGCGCTGACGACCGGACCCATGGTCGTCGAACTCTCCAGCGGATCGCCCAGGCGGAAGCGGCGGGCCTCGTCGACCAGGAAGGGCACCACCTGCTCGATCTGACTCTCGTGCACCAGCATGCGGCTGGGGGCGTGGCAGGACTGGCCGGCGTTGAAGAAGCAGCGCTGGATGTTCCAGCGCGCGGCCTGCTCCAGGTCTGCGTCGGGCAGCACGATGTTGGCGGACTTGCCGCCGAGTTCGAGGCAGAGGCGCTTCACCGTGTCCGCGGCGGCGGCCCCGACCTGTCGGCCGGCCCCGGTGGATCCGGTGAAGGAGACCATGTCGACGTCCGGGTGACGGGAGAAGGTGTCGCCCACGTCGCGGCCCCTGCCGTTGACCAGGTTGACGACGCCCGCGGGTACGCCCGCCTCGTGCAGGACCTGGGCCAAAAGCGCGCCGCTGGCTGCGGAGTTGATGCTGGGCTTGGCCACGACCGTGCATCCGGCGGCCAGCGCGTAGATCAGCTTGATGACGCCGGTCTGGACCGGCCAGTTCCACGGTGAGATCAGCGCGCACACGCCGATCGGTTCGCGGCGGACGACGGCACCGCCGATCCGCGACTCGAAGGGGTACTCGCGCAGGAGGTCGCGGGCCACGCGCATGTGCTGGGCCGGGCCGGTGACCTGAGCTCGATTGGCCACGGGAATGCCGACTTCGCGGGCGATCAGCTCGGAGAACTCGTCGATGCGCGACTCGTAGGCGTCGACGACGCGGTCGATCAGTGCGATCCGCTCGTCCACCGACGTGGCGGAGAAGCTGTCGAACGCGCGGCGCGCCGCGGCGACGGCCCGCTCCGCGTCCGCGGCGCTGCCCAGAGCCACTCGGGCGAAGGCCTCCTCGCGGGTCGGATCGATGAGCTCGACTTCGCGGGGCTCGATCGGTTCGGTCCACTGACCGTCGATGTAGAGGTGCGGGTACTGCCTCATGAGAGGGGCCTCCTCGACCTGTGTGTTGCTTGTCTGTTGGTGTGTGGCCGGGGCCCGGTTACGGGCCGACCATTCGGCTCAGCTGCTGTGGGTGTAGCCGCCGTCGCAGGCGATCGTCTGTCCGGTGATGAACGCGGACGCCGGTGTGGCCAGGAAGAACATGACGCCGACGAGGTCGGTGGGCACCATCCCGCGCGGGATGCACTGCAGTGACGCCGCGCGTTGGCGGACCTCGACGGTGGGGTTCACGGTGCGCTCGACTTCCGTGGCGACGGAGCCCGGGCGCACGCAGTTGACGGTGACCCCGTGGCTGCCCAGTTCACGCGCCAGCGAGTTGGTCATGCCGATGATCGCCGACTTGGACGTGACGTAGTGCAGGTAGTTGACGGTGCCTCGGGTCACCGCGTCGGACGAGACGTTGACGATGCGGCCGAAGCCGGCCGTACGCATGTGTGCAGCCACCGCCCGCACGCACAAGTAGGTCCCGGTGACGTTGACCTTCAGCACCTGCTCCCACTGCGCGAGGGGGATCTCGTCGAACGGGCCCTTCTCGATGGTCGCGAAGACCGACGCGTTGTTGATCAGTACGTCGATCCGGCCCCACCGGTCCATGACGGTGTCGACCATGGCTGTCACCGATGACTCGTCAGCCACGTCGACCTGGACGGCCAGGCCGGTCCCGCCGGTCTCGTGAATCTCCTTGACGACGGTCTCCGCCTTGCCGAGGTCGAGGTCGGCCACCACGGCGAAGGCTCCGGCCGCGGCGAACTGGCGCGCCAGCTCCCGGCCGATGCCCTGGGCGGCGCCGGTCACGATCACCACCCGCTCCGCCACGCTGAAGTCCCGCGCCGACGCCGGCACTCCGGAGTCATGTGGGGCGTGGGTCAAGGGTGTTGTCGTCATGGTCAGTCCTCCTGGCGTCGCGCTTCGCGATCGGAATGCGGCGGGGAAAGTGGCTGCGAATGCAGGGCTGATAAGCGGGTGGCGCCGCGTATTCGCGTGAGCCTCACCCGTGAGCACCGGGGTAGTAACCCCTGATGACCCATGGACAGTATCCCGCCATGTGGGATATCGTCAATGGAAACGGCGACCCTCCCTGCTCCACCGCAGGACGACACCGGGCCGGCCCAGCGCCCCGACTCATCGGCTCTCGCCGCCGGGCGACATTGACTCAGTGATGGATTCTTCGAAGGAGCTTCAGATGCGTGTAGGCAAGGCATCCGACACCGACACCGAGCAGGTCGGAACCATGCGTGAGGGGAAGCTCGACCAGAAGCACCTGCTGTTCGGCGAGGACGACTCGCCGAACAACTTCGACCTCAACATGGGCCTCACGGGCGGCGGCGGCTGGCGGACCCCGCGCCACCGGCACAACTTCGACCAGATCCGCTACGTCATCCAGGGCGACCTGCCCTACACCGAGACCGAGGTGCTCAAGGAAGGCTGGGTCGGATACTTCCCTGAGAGCATCCACTACGGCCCTCAGGAGCGCGCCGAAGGCCTGCGCACCATGGTGCTGCAGTGCGGCGGCGCGAGCGGCCAGGGCTACCTGAGCGTCGCGCGGCGCGAAGCGGTGAACGCCGAACTGAACAAGCTCGGCGAGTTCAAGAAGGGCCTGTACCACTACACCGACGACAACGGCGTGGCCCAGAGCAAGGACGGCTCCGAAGCGATCTTCGAGCACGCCACGGGCGGCGCGCTCCGGTTCGCGGCTCCGCGCTACACCGATGTCATCGCGATGGACCCGGAGGCCTACGACTGGCAGAAGAGCGACGACGCGGGCGTCGAGGAGAAGTGGCTGGGCCGCTTCACGGAACGCGACCTGCGCATCGGGTTCGTACGCCTCGACGCCGGCGCGGTCTACCGGGCGGGCCGGTTCGACTCCATCGAGATCCTGTTCCAGACCAAGGGCAGGGTGACCGCCGGGGGCAGCGAGTACGGGCCGGAGACCGGGTACGAATTCCTGGCCAACGAAGGCCCGGTGGCGGTCGAGGCCACGGAGCCGGCCGAGTTCCTGCGCATGGTGCTGCACACGTTCTGAACCCATCGCGGGGCAACACGCAGCCACGGCTCCGCGTTGCCCCGCGGGAGTCACCCACTGGGCCGGACCCCGCGACGCCTGCCACGCCGGGGTTCCGTCAATTCGTGACGCCCACTGACATCACCTCAACCACTCGCAGCAGGTCAGGGATTCACCATGCCCCCACCCCTCCATGCCCAGACGCGGCCCGTTCCCGAGGCCGACGTGCTTGACGCGCTCCCGCCGGTCCGCGAGGTGAGCGCCGCGGAAGTGGCCGCCCGCATCTCCGGCGGCTCGCGACTCATCGTCCTCGACGACGATCCGACCGGCACCCAGACGGTCGCCGATGTACCCGTCCTGACGTCCTGGACGGTGGACGACCTGCGCTGGGCGTTGCGCCAGGACAGCGCCGCCTTCTTCGTCCTCACCAACACCCGCAGCCTCTCCCCCGAGGACGCCGCCGCCCGCAACCGCGAGGTGGTCCGCGCCCTGCACGTGGCGGCGGCGGCCGAGGGCACGACGTATGTCCTGGCCAGCCGCAGTGACTCGACACTGCGCGGCCACTTCCCGCTGGAGACCGATGTCCTCGCCGAGACGCTGACACATCTGGGCGCCGGTACTCCGGATGGAGTGGTACTGGTTCCCGCCTACATCGAGGCGGGACGACTGACGGTCGACTCCGGCCACTGGATGCGGACGGCCGACGGGCTGCTCCCCGTAGGCGAGAGCGAGTTCGCCCGCGACGCCACCTTCGGCTACCGCAGCTCGAAGCTGCCGGAGTGGGTCGAGGAGAAGACCGGCGGACGCGTGCCCGCGGACCAGGTCCTGCGCGTCACCCTCGACGACCTGCGCCGTGGAGGACCGGAGCACACGGCGCGGCTGCTGTCCTCGCTGCGCGACGGACGCCCGGCCGTGGTCGACGCGGTGTGCGACGACGACCTTCGGGTGCTCGCCCTGGCCCTCGTCCAGGCGGAGGAGAGCGGCACAAGACTGGTGTACCGGGTCGGCCCATCCTTCGTCAGGGCCCGCTCGGGACAGGCGGCTCGGGCACCGCTCACCCCGGCGCAGCTGCACCCGCTGCACGGGGACGCGCCGCACGGTCTCATCGTCGTCGGGTCCCATGTCACGCTCACCACACAGCAGCTGGACCGGCTGCGCGAGCGCGGCGGAATCGCCGAGTACGAGCTGGACGTGGCCCTCCTGCTCGACGAGGAACGCCGGGACTCCCACATCGCCGAGGTCGCGGCCGCGGCCGCCGGCGCGCTGGATTCGGCCGACGCCGTGATCAGCACCTCCCGCACGCTGGTGACCGGTGCCGACGCGGAGGACAGTCTGTCGATCTCCCGCCGGGTCTCCGCCGCACTCGTGGAGGCCGTGCGCCAGGTCAACGCCGCCCGGCGGCCCGCCTTCGTCATCGCGAAGGGCGGGATCACCTCCAGCGACACCGCCACCCAGGGCCTGGAGATCCGCCGCGCCTGGGCCCGGGGCACCCTGCTGCCCGGCATCGTCTCGCTCTGGGAACCGGTGGACGGCCCCGCCGCCGGCATCCCCTACATCGTCTTCGCCGGCAACGTCGGGGGCACCGACGCCCTCGCCGACGCCCTCGACCTGCTGAGGAGCACCTGATGCTGCTGCACGGAACCGATGCCCTGAAGGAGGCCGCGGCCGCCGGTCACGCCCTGCCCGGGTTCGTCGCCTACAACCTGGAGACGGTCCAGGGCATCACGGCCGCCGCCGAGACCGCGGACCGGCCGGTCCTGATCCAGGCGGGTTCCAGCCCCTTCAAGCATGCGGGGCGCGACGCCCTGATGCGGCTGGCGCTGGACGCGGCCGGCCGCTCCGACGCCCACCTCGGTGTGCACCTCGATCACAGCCGGGACCTGGACGAGATCACCGCCTGCCTGGAGGCGGGCTACACCTCGGTCATGGTCGACGGTTCCCACCTGCCGTTCACTGAGAACATCGCATTGACGAAGGAAGCGGCCCGGCGGGCTCGCGACCACGGAGCCTGGGTGGAGGCCGAACTCGGAGCCCTGCCGGGCGACGAGGACGTCTCCACCGACGCCGTCGCGCAGTCCGCGACGATGACCGATCCGCGACAGGCGGCCGAATTCGTGGCCGCGACGGGCGTGGACGCACTCGCCGTCGCCGTCGGCAACGTCCACGGCTTCACCAAGGACCGCGTCCACCTGGACCTGGAGCGGCTCGCCGCCCTCCACGAGGCCGTACCGGTCCCGCTCGTCCTGCACGGCGCCAGCGGTCTGCCCGTCGAGGAGCTACAGGGCGCCCTCGCCCGCGGCGTCGCCAAGGTCAACGTCAACGCCGAACTGCGCCGCGCCTACCTGGAGGCCGTCCACACGACCCTCCCGTCGGCGCTGCCCGGTTCCGACGTCGTGTCCGTGTGGGCGGCGGGCCGCGATGCGGTCCGGGACGCCGCCCTGGAGGTCATCGGCCGTCTGAGCCCGCGCCGTTGAGGGAAACCCCCGACCTCAGCACCCACCTGTACCGCGCCCTCGTGCCGCTCTCGGTACCCGGGCCGATGCACCACACCCCGTCATAAGGAGCCACCATGTCCACCACCCCCAAGATCGCCGTCCTGCACACGAGCCTCGTGTTCGTCAACGTCGAGCCGGTCATCAACGACTACCTCGCCGAACTCGCACCGAATGCCAAGGTCATGCACTTCGTCGACAGCGACGTGCTCGCGACCGTCATGCACGACGGTGAGGTCTCGCCCGCCAGCACCCAGCGCATGGTGCACCTGGCGCAGGCCGCGGAGAACGCGGGAGCCGATGTCATCTTCTCCGCCTGCTCCTCCCTCGGCCCGGCCATCGACGTGGCCCGACGCCTGGTCTCCGTCCCGATCGTCAAGATCGACGACGCGATGACCGCGTCGGCGGTCGAGACCGCGGACACCATCGGCGTCCTGGCGACGGTCCCCACGACGCTGCCGCCGACCTGCGCCCTCGTCAAGGAGAAGGCCCAGGCGGCCGGTCGCGACATCACCGTGAAGGAGGCTCTTTCCGAGGGAGCCTTCTCCGTACTCATGTCCGGTGACCGCGACCGCCACGACGCGATGGTGCTCGACGGGGCCCGAAAGCTCGCCGCGGAGGTCGACGCGATCGTGCTGGCCCAGGCGTCCATGGCGCGGCTGGCCCCCGTGATCGCCGAGGCAGTCGGCAAGCCGGTGCTCTGCAGCCCGCGCAGTGGGGCAGAGGACGCGGTGCGTGTGCTGGAGAAGCAGACGGCCTGAACCTGTCCGTACCGCAGCACAGGGCTCACATGGCCCTGTGCTGCGGCGTATCGGCTCCCGCTTGTCCGTCCGGGACAACGGCCGCCCGAGCACGACCACGGCCAGCGCCCCGGCTTCCACCGTCCAGAGACCGACACACCAAGGGAACTGAAGGACTGTCATGCCCAGCAACGTCAGCGCCCCCGGCAGCTCCGAGCAGGCACGTGAGGCAATCGCCAAGGTCAACACCGGCGTCTTCATCGACGGCCAGTGGGGCGACGCCGCGTCCGGCGCCCGCTTCGACGTCGTCAACCCGGCCACCGAGGAAGTCATCGCGACCGTGGCCGATGGCGGTCCCGATGACGCCCTGCGTGCGATCGAAACCGCGGGCCGGGTACAGAACGACTGGGCCAGGACGGCCCCCCGTGAGCGCGGTGAGATCCTGCGCCGCGCATACGACCTCCTGATGGCGCGACAGGACCAGCTCGCCCTCATCATGACGACGGAGATGGGCAAGCCGCTCGCCGAGGCCAAGGGCGAAGTCGCGTACGCCGCCGAGTTCTTCCGCTGGTTCTCCGAGGAAGCCGTCCGCATCGGCGGCGACGCAACGACGACTGGCGATGGAAAGAACCGCATCCTCGTCTCGCGCGAACCCGTCGGCCCCTGTGTGCTCGTGACGCCGTGGAACTTTCCGCTCGCCATGGGCACCCGCAAGATCGGGCCGGCCATCGCGGCGGGCTGCACGATCGTGTTCAAGCCCGCCGCACTCACCCCGCTGTCGTCCCTGGCGCTCGCGGACATCCTGATCGAGGCCGGACTGCCCGCAGGTGTCCTCAACATCGTGTGTACGACCAAGGCGTCCTCGGTGGTCTCCCCGTGGATGTCGAGCGGCATCGCCCGCAAGATCAGCTTCACCGGATCCACCGAGGTTGGAGTACGCCTCCTCGAGCAGGCGTCCCAGCACGTCATGCGCTCGTCGATGGAACTCGGCGGCAACGCACCCCTCATCGTCTTCGAGGACGCAGACCTCGACCGCGCCGTCGAAGGGGCGTTCGCAGCCAAGATGCGCAACATGGGCGAGGCCTGCACCGCCGCAAACCGGATCTTCGCCCAGCGGCCCGTCGCCGAGGAGTTCGCCCGCCGCCTCGCAGCCCGACTGGACTCGCTGGCAGTGAGCGACGGCCTGGAGCCGGGCACCGAAGTCGGGCCCCTCGTGGAGGAGAAGGCCCTGCGGAAGGTGCAGGAACTCGTCGACGACGCCGTCGACAAGGGCGCGAAGGTCGTCTGCGGCGGCAACCGGCCGGACCGTGCGGGCTACTTCTACTCCCCCACCGTCCTTTCGGACGTTTCGGTGCAGTCGGACCTCCTGACCACGGAGATCTTCGGCCCGGTGGCTCCCGTCATTCCGTTCGACACGGAAGAGGAGGTCATCCGCATGGCCAATGACACCCCGTGGGGCCTGGCCGGCTACCTGTTCACGCAGGACGTGGACCGCGGCTTCAGGGTGAGCGAGGCCCTGGAGGTCGGCATGGTCGGCCTGAACACCGGCATCGTGTCCAACCCCGCTGCACCCTTCGGCGGCATCAAGGCCTCGGGGCTCGGCCGCGAGGGCGGCCGTGTAGGCATCGAGGAGTTCCTCGAATACAAGTACCTGGCGGTCCCGCGGGTGTGACGTGGCGGTCCATGACGAGAACGCCCCGGGCCTGAACCGGCACCCTGTACGGTGCGGGCCCGGACCGAAAATTTGACGCTATCCCACATCGCGGGATATTGTCCAGTGGTGACAGAGACAGCGACTCAGGGCAGCGCGAGCCTGGCCAAGATGCTCCACATCCTGGAGCTGTTCAGCGAGAAACAGCCGGTGTGGTCGACAGCCGAGATCCTCGAGGCTCTTGAGACCTCGAGGTCGACGGGGTATCGCTACATCAAGACCCTGCACGAGGCAGGGCTGCTCAACGCCGTCACCAGCGGCCTGTACACCCTCGGCCCGCGGATCATCGAGATGGATCTGCAGATGCGCCAGACGGACCCGCTGCTACTCGCCAGTCACGGCGTCCTCGAGGACCTGGTGGACACGATCGGACACTCGGCCCTCCTCTGCACCGTGTACCGGGATTCGGTGCTCTGCGTCGGCGAGTGCCGCGCCCCGGACAGCCCGGAGAACCGGTTCAGCCGCGGACAGCGGCGCCCACTGTTCCAAGGCGCCATCTCGAAGGTCATCCTGGCGCATCTCCCCCATCACCGCCTGAAGGCCATCTACCCACGCCAGCGCGACGAGATCGAGAACGCCGGCCTGGGGAGCGACTGGAGCACCTTCCGGGCCAACCTTGGCAAGATCAAGAAGGACGGATACTCCTTGACCGTCGGGGAGTTCAACCCCGGCGTCTACGGCGTCGCGGCACCGATCCTCACCGACCAGAAGACGGCGCTGGGCAGTGTGGGCACGGCCTGGGACGAGAAGGAACGGCGGGACGTGGACGTCGAGCACGCCGTCAAGGCCATCAAGCAGGCGGCGACGACCATCTCGGAGCGCCTGATGGAGAGTCAGGACAGCTGATGCATCCGGCGCGCGGGAGGGCCAACGCCCGCTCGCGCAGCACTCCGCCGCCGGACGTCAACGCGCGACTGTTGCGGTGAAGTCGCCCGACTGGCCGGAGATCGCGGCCAGATCCGAGGAATCGATGCGTCCGATGCGGGCGATGCCGTCCCAGTAGTCCACGTCCCCGTAGTAGAGGACGAGGTTTCCCCACGGCGCGTAGTAGCCGAGGTCGCCGACTTTCGGGTTGTCACCTTCCGGCATGCCCTTCATCGGCAGCTCCTTCGGGAGCTTTGCGACCTTCTCCGCGCCGTTGAGGTCCTCGAACTTCAGCGTGCGTGGCAGTTGCTTGAGGAGGGCCGCTCCAGTCGGGGTGTCCCGGACCGTCGCCGACACCGTTCGATCGCCGATCTTGATGTGGATGGGCGTGGCGTGCCCCTGCACGGCGCTCGTGGAGGACGTGGTTGTCCGTGAACTCGGTTCTGCTGCTTGCCCGTTCGTGTCGTTCGTGCACGACGCGAGGGTGAAGCACAGGGCCGCTGACATCGCCAGGGACACGCCCCGCCATCGACCACCCACTGATGGCCGCTTCTCAGGTATGCGCACGGTGTCAGACCGAACCGGTGCCGACGGTCGTACGGAACGGGCCGCGCTCGACGTGGATCGTCCACAGCCGGTCCGCCAGCGCCTCGGGGGCGTACAGGGGGTCGCCGCCGCCGATGGCTCCGGGGATGATCAGCTGTCCGACGTGGATGTTCCGCTCCGCGAGGGCTTCATGGAGCAGCTGGCCGTACGCGGATTCACCGGCGAAGGCGACCGAGGTTCCGGCCACGTTGCCGTTGGGGCGGGCCGCGCTCCCTCCGTTCACCAGCAGGATCGTGCCTCGCCCCTGCTCCGTCATGGCAGGCAGCACCTGCCCCACCGCGACGGCCGGGCCGAGGATCGAGAACTCGGCGGCGGCGCCGAGGTCGTCGGCCGTCGTCTCCAGAACGGGACGCAGGAAGTCCCGGCGCGGGACCGGGCTGTACTGGAGCACGTCGATCGGGCCGAGGTCTTCGGCGGCCGCCGCGAGCGCGCCGGCAAGAGCGGAGCGGTCCTGCACGTCGGCGGTGTATCCACGGGCCTCGATGCCCTCGGCGGACAGGCCGGAGGCAAGGGCCTCGACGTTCTCCTTCGTACGTGAGATCAGCGCGACGGAGAATCCCTCGCGGCCGAAGCGGCGGGCCACGGCAGCACCGAGCCCGGGGCCGGCGCCGATGATGGCGATGGTCGTCATGACATCTCTCCTGGTGTGTTCCTGGTGCGCGGCCGGGGCGTGGCCACCGTCCACTCAGGTCTTCCACGCTAAGCAGCGATCTTGCGCCTGGGGAGTCCCTCTCAGTACCCCCTCCGACCGGGACTCCCTCAGTTGCGGCAGGACTGGTGTCCTGTACAAGGACACACCCGACTGCCGTCGCGGCCGCCGTGTCCGCCGCTTCTTCCACCGCACTGATCAGAAAGTTCTGCTCCACCACCATGACGACCGTCACGAGTCCGCCCACGCCCGCTCCCGCGCCCACACCTTCCCGAACACGCCTGCCGCTGGTGATCTACCTGCTGGCCGCAGGCACCTTTCTCATGGGGACGACAGAGTTCGTCGTCGCGGGCCTTCTTCCCGAGATCGCCCGCGATCTGGACATCACCGTCGCCGGCGCGGGCTTGATGATCACCGTGTTCGCGATCGGCATGATCGTCGGCACCCCGTTGATGGCCGTCCTCACGCTCAAGCTTCCCCGGCGCCTGACACTGAGCCTTGCGCTGCTCGTCTTCGCCGTCGGGCACGTCATCGTCGCGTTGACCTCGAACTACGCTGTGGTGCTCGGCGCGCGGTTCCTCACGGCCCTCGCCACCGGCGCCTTCTGGGCTGTCGCGGCCGTCGTCGCGGCCAAGGCGGCCGGGCCTGCGGCCAGTTCACGCGCCCTGGGCATCGTCCTGGGCGGCGGAATGCTCGCCAACGTGCTGGGGGTTCCGCTGGGCGCCTTCGCGGGACAGACCGTCGGCTGGCGCGGCCCCTTCTGGGCGCTCGCCCTCCTCGCCGCGCTCGGCGCGCTCGTGGTCTACCGGCAAGTGGCACCAGACCCGACGTCCGGCCCGCTGCCCTCCGTGCGCGCTGAGCTGAGCAGTCTGCGGGAAGGTCGTGTCTGGCTCACGCTGGCTTGCTGCGCCATCGTGTGTGGCTCCTCCCTGGCCGCGTACAGCTTCATCTCGCCGCTCCTTGTCACCAACACGGGGCTGGCGACGACCGCGGTGCCGCTCGTGCTCGTCGCCTACGGGGTCGGCGCGCTGATCGGCTCCTATCTGGGTGGGCGCGTCGGCTCGCACCGCCCCTACCAGCTGCTGTTCACCTCCGCGGGCATGACGTTCCTCGTGCTCGGCGCGCTCGCGCTCTTCTCACACCACCTGGTCGTGACCGTGGTGCTGGTGGCGCTGCTCGGACTGTTCGGCATGTCCACGAACCCCGTCCTGATCGGCAAGGCCGTCGGTTATGCGGGTCAGGCGCCAACACTCGCGTCCGCGCTGAGCACCTCCGCGTTCAACTTCGGTACTGCGGTGGGCTCGTGGGTCGCGGGGTTCGCCCTTGAGTCGGCGCTCGGTGCGACGGGCCCCGTCGTGGTCGGCACGGCCATCTCCGCTCTCTACTTCCTCCCGCTCACGATCCTCGCCGCCCGCGACCGTCGCTGAGCGCCCCTGATGATGTGGTGGAGGGCGGGACCGCGACTGCGGTCCCGCCCTCCACCACATCATCAGCGTCAGGAGCGATGCTGTTCCTCCTGCGTCTCCGTCCGGCACTCGTCCGCAGACCAGGAGGAGAGCAGACGCAGCCGCTCCTCGGAGGCGGAGCCCGGCTCCGCGGTGTAGATGGTCAGGGTCAGACCCGGCTCGGCGGCCATTTCCAGGCCCTCGAACGCCAGCGTCACCTCGCCGACGACAGGATGCCGGAAGGTCTTGAAGCCGGCACCGTGGTGGCGGACGTTGTGAGCACCCCATCGACGGCGGAACTCCTCGCTGCGAGTGCAGAGTTCGCCGATCAGATCGTGGAGCTCCTTGTTGTGAGGGTCTCGGCCCGCCTCGGTGCGCAGGATGGAGATGGTGACTTCCGCGAAGGCGTCCCAGTCCGGGTAGAACTCACTGGCCCGCTCGTCCAGGAAGACGTGCCGCGCGATGTTGGGCGGCTGGACGGGCATGTCGTAGACCTCCATGTAGAACGCCCGCGCGAGCTGGTTTGCCGCGAGGAGGTCCATGCGCCCGTTACGGACGAACGCCGGCCCGGCGATCACGGCGTCCAATGCCCATTGGAGGCTCTCGTGCGGCGTCCAGCCCTTTGCGCTGCGCCGCCGCGGCGGCCTGGCGACCGGGCTGGCGGCGTGCGCGAGGTCGAACAAGTGGGCCCGCTCGGCGTCATCCAGACGCAGGGCCCTGGCGATCGCGTCGAGCACCTCCGGTGATGCTCCGCTGATCCCTCCGCGTTCCAGGCGGGTGTAGTACTCCACGCTCACCCCGGCGAGCGTGGCCACCTCGCTGCGCCGCAGTCCGCTCACCCGCCGGTTCGTTCCGGCCGGCAGGCCGACGTCTTTGGGGGTGACCTGGGCACGTCTGGAAGTGAGGAATTCACGGACCTCTGCACGGTTATCCACGCTTTCCACGGTAGCCCGAGCAAACGTCGTCGAAGGAGGCCCTCGGAGTACCCCCATTCGCAGCGACGCCTCTCCGAATCCCCCAGCGCCACTCTGAAGGGTGCCCTGCCAGTACCCCCCTCAACAGTGACTCGCAGCCCGCCCGAAATCGCGGTTACCTGGAAGACGTGACATCTCAAGGGGCCGGTACAAGGGCCCCGCGGAAATTGATGTGTCACCTCAGGACGACGAACACAGCGGCGGAGCCGATACGCGCGGCCCGCTCTCAGCACGTAAGGACCCACCTCATGCGCGGAGCAGTGATCCACGCCCCCGGCGACGTCCGCTTCGAGACGCTCGACGACCCGAAGCTCCTCCACCCCACCGACGCCATCATCCGTACCGCCGTGACGTGCGTATGCGGGTCGGACCTGTGGCCCTACCGCGGCGCGGAGCCCATCGGCGACCCGCACCCGATGGGGCACGAGTACGTCGGCTTCGTGGAAGAGGTCGGCAGCGAGGTCACCCACGTACGGCCCGGACAGTTCGTGGTCGGCTCCTTCGCCACCTCCGACAACACCTGCGCGAACTGCCGCAACGGCTTCCAGTCGAGCTGCCTGCACCGCGAGTTCATGTCCACCTGCCAGGCCGACTACGTACGCATCCCCAACGCCCACGGCACCCTCGTCGCCACCGACGAGGTGCCGGACGAGAAGCACTGGGCCGGCCTGCTCGCCGTCTCCGACGTCATGGGCACCGGCTGGTGGGCCGCCGACGCCGCCGAGGTCGAGTCCGGCTCCACGGCCGTCGTCGTCGGCGACGGGGCTGTCGGCCTGTGTGGTGTCATCGCCGCCAAGGAAATGGGCGCCGAGCGGATCATCGCCATGAGCCGACACGAGAGCAGGCAGAAGCTGGCTTTGGAATTCGGCGCCACCGACATCGTCACCGAACGCGGCGACGAGGGCGTCGCCCGCATCAAGGACCTCACCGACGGCATCGGCGCCGACTCCGTGCTCGAGTGCGTGGGCACCGAACAGTCCATGCAGCAGGCTCTGCGCGCGGCCCGGCCCGGCGGCAACGTCGGCTTCGTCGGCGTGCCGCACGAGGTCGCCGTCGACGGCCAGGAACTGTTCTTCTCCCACGTCGGCCTGCGCGGCGGTCCCGCCCCCGTACGCCGCTACCTGCCCGACCTCATCGACCGCGTCCTGACCGGACGGATCGACCCAGGCAAGGTCTTCGACCTCACCCTGCCGCTGGAGGAGGTCGCCGAGGGCTACCGGGCCATGGATGAGCGGCGCGCCGTCAAGACCCTCCTCACCCCCTGAGCGGCCACCGCACCAGGGTCATGCCGCCCGGCATGGCCCTCCTCTCTCCGCCGAGAAAGGCAAGTGACAGATCGTGACCGCACAGCGCTTCAAGGACAAGGTCGCCTTCATCTCCGGCGCCGGCAGTGGCATCGGCCGCGCCACGGCAGTCGCGTTCGCCGAGGAAGGCGCCCACGTGGTCGTCACCGGCATCGACGAGGAGGGCAACGCCGAGACGGCACGCCAGGTCGCCACGCATGGCGGACGCGTCCTGTCCGTCAAGTGCGACGCCACGAACTCCGCGGACATCGCCGCGGCGCTGCAGCAGACAATGGAGGAGTTCGGCCGCCTCGACATCGCCTTCAACAACGCCGGCATCGAGCAGCCGCCCGCGCCGCTCGCGGACATCACGGAAGCAGAGTTCGACCGCCTTCTCGACGTCGACCTGCGGGGTGTGTTCCTGTGCATGAAGGCGCAGATTCCGCTGATGCTGCAGACCGGCGGCGGGTCGATCGTGAACACCTCCTCGGGCGCGGGCGTGATCGGTATCCGCGGGCAGGCCGCCTACGCCGCGGTGAAGCACGCCGTCATCGGACTGACGAAGTCGACGGCGCTGGACTACGCCGCCGACGGGATCCGGGTCAACGCGGTCTGTCCGGGCATCATCGAGACCCCGATGATGGACCGGTTCTCGGGCGGCACTCCGGAGGGCCGGGCCCGTGTGATCGCCCAGGAGCCGGTCGGACGCATGGGGCGCCCCGAGGAGATCGCCTCCGCCGTGCTGTGGCTCTGCTCCGACCTGGGGGCCTTCGCCACGGGCCACGCGATGGTCGTCGACGGCGGTCAGACCGTCGGCCTGTGACGATGGTGCAATACGACTTCAGTGGGCAGGTCGCGTTCGTCACCGGCGCCAGCGCCGGCATGGGTGCGGCCACGGCTCGTGCCTTCGCCGAGGCAGGTGCCGCGGTCGCGCTGGCGGACATCAACCGTGACGCCGTGGAGCGCCTCGGCGAGGAGTTAACCCGCGACGGCTACCGCATGCTCGCCCTGGAATGCGATGTGTCCGATGAGCAGCAGGTCGCCGATGCCGTCGCCGCGACCGTCGAGGCGTTCGGCCGCCTCGACATGGCCTTCAACAACGCCGGCATCATGCTCCCTCCCTCCGGAGCGGCCGACGAACCCGCCACGTCCTTCGACTCGGTCGTCGCGGTCAACCTGCGCGGTGTCTGGGCCTCGAGTACGCGCCGCTCGGCATCCGCGTCAACGCCGTGTGCCCCGGCACGATCGCTACCCCGATGGTCGAGCGCATGAGCACCGCGGGCGAACTCGACGTGGACGCCACGCTCGCCGTGACCCCGATGGCCCGCGTCGGCGGGCCCGAGGAGATCGCCGGCGCAGTGCTGTGACTGTGCAGCGATGGCGCTGGCTACGTCACCGGAGTGGCGCTGCCCGTCGACGGCGGCTTCACCGCGCAGTAGGCGACACCCCACCCCGTATCGAAACAAGCAACAGAGAGAGAACACCATGAGGACCGTGCCCTTCGGCACGAACGACGGCCGCGCCCCGAACGTCATCAGCGGGATGATGCGGATCTCCGACAAGACCGACGACCAGATCCGCGACCTCTACACCACCGCGCGCGAGGCGGGGATCGACTTCTTCGACCACGCCGATCTGTACGGGTTCAAGCACCCCGGCGGCGGCACGCACTGGTGCGAGCGCCGCTTCGGCGAGGCGCTCGGGCTCTCCGCGGCGGAGCGTGAGCAGATCACGCTGCAGACGAAGACCGGGATCGTGGACGCGGAGTGGCACTACGACTCGTCCTACACACACATCGTCTCCTCCGTCGAGGACTCGCTGCGCGCGCTCAACACGGACTACATCGACGTGCTGCTCCTGCACCGGCCCGACGCCCTCGTCGAACCCGAAGAGGTGGCACGGGCCTTCGACGACCTCGAATCCTCCGGCAAGGTCCGGGCGTTCGGTGTCTCCAACCACACCCCGCGCCAGATCGACCTGCTCAAGACCGCCGTGCGGCAGCCGTTGGTGGCCAACCAGGTCCAGCTCTCGGTGACACACTCCACGATCGTGGCTCAGGGGCTGGCCTCGAACATGGTCGGCGAGCCCGACTCCCTCACCCGCGACGGCGGCGGCATCGTCGACTACTGCCGCATCAGCGGAATCACGCTGCAGGCTTGGTCTCCGTTCCAGAAGGGCTTCCAGGACGGCGTCTTCTTCGGCTCCGAGGACTACCCGGAGCTCAATGAGCTGTTGGACCGACTCACCGCGAAGTACGGCGCGACCCCGATCGCGATCGCCACGGCGTGGATCACCCGGCACCCGGCAGCCATGCAGGTCGTCCTCGGCACGACCACCCCGGAACGTGTCGCCGAGGCCGCAGCGGGCTCTGACATCCCACTCACCCGTGCCGAGTGGTACGGCCTGATCAGCGCAGCCGGGCACCGGGTGCCCTGACCAGGCCAGGCTTGGTAGCGGCACACCGACGAGGGGTTCAGGCGGTGAGCCGTTCCTGCGCATCCCGGACCAGTCGCAAATACCGGTCCCAGTCCCAGTAGCGGCCCGGATCCGTGTGGGTCGCGCCGGGGACCTCGCTGTGGCCGACGATGTGCTCGCGGTCGACCGGGATGCCGTGCCGCTCGGCGATCCCGGCGACGAGCTCCGCGGAGGCTTCGTAGGCGGCGTCGGTGAACCAGCGCTGCGGGTCGTCGACATACCCTTCGTGTTCGACGCCGACGCTGCGCTCGTTCCACTCCCTGTTGCCCGCGTGGTAAGCCACATCCGCCTCGCGGACGGTCTGGGCGATGTGGCCGTCGGATGCTCGCACCACATAGTGGGCGGCGGCCTGATGTGCGGGGTCACGGAAGGCGTGAACGGCGTCCGCGAAGCGGGACTGCGTCACATGGACGACGATGCGGTCGACGCGGTAGTCGTCCGGGCGGTCGGCGACCCGATAGTTGGCCGGTGAGGCGGCGAGCCACTGAGCCGATGCCGCGTCCACCGCACCGGGCCGGTTGTCCCTCTCCACACCGCTGGGGGCGCTGCCCGGAGGATCGCCGGCGGTGACCGCGGCCGTGGTGATGCCGACGGCGGCGGCCAGTGCGGCCACCGCCAGGAGCAGTGGCCGCGGCCGTCGGGACGCACTCTCCGCCCGGGATACGGAGTCGGGTTCTGGATGTCGATTCACGGTGCCGCCTCGTCGGGTGTGCGCATGAAGGTGTCAGGAAGCCGTCTGCGCCGGCTGCTTCCTGGCGTCATTCGTTGGTGTGTCCGGGCCGGCCGAGGACGCCGCAGTGGAGCGGCGGATCATCGTGGCGTAGGCCGTCGCGGCGAGTGCGGTGGAGGTGACGGTGACACACCCGAGCGGTACGGCGGTGTCCGGCCCCCCGGCCCCTGCGAGCGGTGCCACGAGGCCTCCGAGGGCGAACTGGGCGAGTCCCAAGAGCGACGAGGCCGTGCCCGCGACGTCCGGGTAACCGGCCAGGGCGAGGGCCGTCGCGGGCGGAGTCGCGGTGGCCACGCCGCTCACCATCAGCAACAGCGAGACCACCACGGCGGGAAGAGGAAGGTGCAGGAGGGCGGTGAGGAGTAGTCCTCCCGCACCGAGCAGGCACACCGTCAGACCAGTGACCAGCGTGCCTCGTTCCGACCACCGTTCCGCCGTCCGTCCGGCGACGAAGCCGCACACCATGAACCCGAGCGAGTTCAGACCGAACGCGAGGGAGTAGCCCTGCGGGGAGAGTCCGTAAAAGCCCTGGAGCACATACGTCGCGCCACTGAGGTACGCGAAGATGGCAGCGTTCAGAAAGCCGATGACGAGCACCGCGCCGAGGAACGCCCGGTCGGCGAGCAGCTTCCGGTAGGCGCGACCGGTCTGCGCGAACCCGCCCGCGACGCGGTTGTGCCGCGGCAGGGTTTCACGGAGGACGACCAGAACCGCGACCAGGATCGCAGCGCCGACCGCCGACAGGAACAGGAAAATGCCGCGCCAGTCGGTGACGGCGGCCAGCTGCCCACCGAACACCGGGCCGATGATGGCCGCGAGACCCGCGATCACGGTCAGCCGGCCGTAGTACCGCACGAGTTGCTTGCCCGCGTAGAGGTCCCGCCCGGCCGCCTGAGCGATGACGATGCCCACCGCTCCGGCAAGCCCCTGAACGAACCGCGCGGCGACCAGTGTCTCGACGGTCGGGCTGACCGCGCACAGCACGGATGTGAGCACGTACGCCACCACGCCGATGAGCAGCGGCCGCCGACGACCGAACCGGTCCGACAACGGGCCGGCGATGGTCTGACCGAGCGCGAGGCCGAACAGGCAAGCGGTGACGGTGAGTTGCGCCGTGGAGGTGGCCGCCCCCAACTCGTCGGTGAGAGCAGGCAGGACAGGCAGGTACAGATCCATGGAGATCGGTCCGAAGACCGTCAGCAGACACAGAACGATTGCCAGGGGCCGGCCCACGGCACGTGTGCGTGTGGCGGGCCGGTCAGGGGTGGCGCTCACGCGCTTCCTTCCGGGGGGTGACGTCACGGTTGATCCGTGAGGTCCAGACGACTTCTTGCACGACCAGCAAACCTCGGTAGGCGCGCGTGCGGGAGTCCCTCCTGAGGGGTGTACTGCCAGGGCCCCTGTCTCCCCAGTGGGACAGCTGGGGGACCCTGCTGGGAGGGGTACTCACAGGGCACCCCACGGCGAGCATCACGCACTTACGGTCGTCACGTGGACAATCGAACGGAAGTCCGCGAGTTCCTCGTCTCGCGGCGAGCCAAGATCACTCCTGAACAAGCCGGACTGCCCGCAGGGCCCAACCGCCGGGTGCCGGGACTGCGCCGCAGCGAGGTCGCCGCACTGGCCGATGTGAGCACGGAGTACTACTCACGGCTGGAGCGGGGGAACCTGGCCGGGGCGTCCGCCGCTGTGCTCGCAGGCGTCGCCCGCGCGTTGCAGCTGGACGACGCGGAGCGAGCCCACCTGTTCAATTTGGCGCAGGCGGCCGGGGGCATGACCGCTCTGACACGGCCCAGACGACGCGCCACCAAGCGCTGGACGCCACGCCCTGGACTGCAATGGATGCTCGACTCGATCACCGAGGGCCCCGCATTCATCCGCAACGGCCGAATGGATCTACTCGCCTCGAATCATCTCGCGCGGGCCTTTCTCTGCGACATGTACGACAACTCGCGATGCCCGTCGAACTTCGCCCGTTTCGGGTTCCTCGACGAAAGGGCCCACAATTTCTACGTGGACTGGGAGCTGATGGCCGACATCACCGTCGCCATTCTGCGGACCGAGGCGGGACGCAACCCGTACGACAAGGAGCTGCACGATCTGGTGGGTGAACTGTCCACGTGCAGCGACGAGTTCCGCAGGCGATGGGGCGCGCACGATGTGCGCCACCACGGCACGGGCGTGAAGCACTTCCGCCACCCTGTCGTCGGCGAACTGGCCTTGGCGTACGAAGGACTTGACCTGGCCGCCGACCCCGGTCTCAACCTCACCGTCTACAGCGCCGAGCCCGGCTCTCCAACAAGGGAAAACCTGCGGCTGCTCGCCTCTTGGGCCGCCTCCGAGCTCCCGGAGTTCCGCCGAGAGGTGTACTGACAGGGCACCCTTGAAATCCTCGAATCCTCCGCCGACCGTCGTACGATCGCAGCGTGGATATCCGCAAGTGATCTCCGCGAGTGCGGTGCGACCTGAAACGCGAAGACGTCGAGGAGGCCCGCAATTCGCCTCCCCCGGCCGATGAACATCAAGTAGCAGGAATCCACGAGATCCTTCGTCGGTAACGGTCGGTTCGGAAAGCGTCGCGGAATCACCGGCAGCTTCCCCGTCTCCCATCGCGAGCGAAAGACTTCCTATGTCTACCGAGCTTTCCGACTCCGCCCCACCCCCGCCGAACGAAGCAAGCCCGGCGCCGACGCGACGTACGTTCATCGCCACGACCACGGCCGTGGGCGGTGTCGCGATCGCGGGGGGCGTCATCGGAGGGAGCATCCTCTCCGAACCCGAAGCGGCGGCCGCGACGGCCGCCCCCACGAGCCGAGTCGCCCTGAGCGTCAACGGCCGCCGACACACGTTCACCGTCGACAACCGCACGTCGCTGCTCGACCTGCTGCGCGAGCACTTGGAGCTCACCGGTTCGAAGAAGGGCTGCAACGCGGGCGCTTGCGGGGCCTGCACGGTCCTCGTCGACGGACGGCGCGTCAACTCCTGTCTCACGCTGGCCGTTCGCCTCGACGGCGCCGAGGTCACCACCATCGAAGGCATCAGCACCGAGGACAAGCTCCACCCGCTGCAGCAGGCCTTCATCGACGAGGACGCCTTCCAGTGCGGCTACTGCACACCCGGCCAGATCATGTCCGGCGTCGGCTGCATCGAGGAGGGCCACACGGGCTCCCCTGACGAGATCCGCGAGTGGATGAGCGGCAACATCTGCCGCTGCGGCTGTTACCCGAAGATCGTGCGCGCGGTCGAGCAGACCGCCGGCCGGAAGTGAGACACGACCCCTATGCATCCCTTCACCTACACACAGGCGAACGACGCCCGTGAGGCTGTCGGCGCCGGGCGTCGTGGCGGCCGCTACATCGCCGGTGGCACCACACTCGTCGACCTCATGCGCGAGACCGTCGAACGGCCCGACACACTCGTCGACATCAGCAGGCTGCCGCTGCGCGAGTTCAACGTCACCAAGCGCGGAGGCCTCCGCATCGGTGCCCTGGTGACGATGAGCGAGGCCGCCGCGCACTCGAAGGTGCGCAGCCTCTTCCCGGTCGTGTCCGAGGCGCTGGAGCTGAGCGCGTCGGCCCAGCTGCGCAACATGGCCACCATCGGCGGCAACATCATGCAGCGCACCCGCTGCACGTACTTCCGCGATGTCACCGCCGACTGCAACAAGCGGGAGCCGGGCTCGGGGTGTGCGGCGCGCGGGGGCGTGAACCGCGCGCACGCGATTCTCGGCACGTCCGAGAGCTGCGTCGCCACCCATCCCTCGGACGTGGCCGTCGCCTTCGCGGCCCTGGACGCTCAGGTCCATCTGCTCGGTCCCGACGGCGAACGCACCGTCCCGTTCCTCGACTTCCTGCTCCGTCCGGGCAACACGCCGAACCGTGAGCATGCGCTCAGGCACGGCGAGCTGATCACCGCGGTCGAGCTTCCCGCGCTCCCCCGCCCGCTCAAGTCCGGATACCTCAAGGTCCGCGACCGGCAGTCGTACGAGTTCGCCCTCACCTCGGCGGCCGTCGCCCTGCACGTCAGCGACGGAGTCATCCGCGAGGCCAGGGTCGCGGCCGGCGGCGTCGGCACCGTTCCTTGGCGGCTACGCGCCGTCGAGCGCGCCCTGACCGGTGAGCGCCCTTCGGACCGGCTGTGGTCCGAGGCCGCCGCCGGCTCCGCCGAGGGCGCCCGGCCGTTGAAGCACAACCGCTTCAAGGTCGACCTGCTCCGGCGGACCGTCGAACGCCAGCTGCGCACCGTAGGAGACATGGCATGAGCCCCCAGCCGCAGGCAGCCGTCGGAGCACCGCTCTCGCGTGTGGACGGCCGGTTGAAGGTCACCGGCCGGGCGAAGTATTCCGCCGAGCACGAGGTGGCCGGAGTCGTGCACGCCGTCATGGTGGATGCCTCGATCGGTCGGGGCCGGATCACGTCGATCGACACAAGTGATGCCGAGGCCCAGCGTGGCGTCCTCGCCGTGATCCACCACGGGAACGCGCCCAAGCTCCCGTACAAGGACAACAAGGCCTCCAACAACCCGCCGGGCGCCCGCTTGCGGGTCTTCCAGGACGACAAGGTCCGCTTCCACGGGCAGCCCGTGGCCGTCGTCGTGGCCACCTCCCTGGAGGTGGCCCAGCACGCCGCGAGCCTCGTCAAGGTCCGCTACGACGCCGAACATCCCACGACCGAGCTGAGCAAGGGCGAGCCGGACAAGCCCACGGAGTACTCGCGCGGTGATGTGGACTCGGGTCTCCGCAAGGCGGATGTGCGTCTCGACCTGACGTACCGCCTGGCTCGCAACCACCACAACGCGATGGAGCTGCACGCCACCATCGCCCGCTGGAAGGGCGACAAGCTCACCGTCTGGGACAAGACCCAATGGGTGGTCGGTACCCAGACCGAGCTGTCCACGGTGTTCGACGTGCCGTTCAAGTCGGTGCGGGTCATCTCCCCGTTCGTCGGCGGCGGGTTCGGCAGTGGCCTGCGCTGCTGGCCGCACACGGTGGCCGCCGCGCTCGCGGCACGGGTCGTGAAGCGTCCCGTCAAGCTGGTCCTGACCCGCAAGCAGCAGTTCTTCGGTACGGGCTTCCGGCCCGAGTACGAGTACCGCCTGCGTCTCGGCGCCGACCGCCGAGGTCGGCTCACCGCGATGGCCCACGAGTTGGAACACGAGACGTCGTCGTACGAGACGTTCACCGAGGGGGTCCTGGACCCCGGCCGGATGCTGTACAGCACGAGCAACGTGAGTCAGGCCTACCGGACCGTTCCGTTGGATGTGAACACGCCGATCTGGATGCGTGGCCCAGGTCCCGCGACGGCGTCGTACGTGATCGAGTCGGCGGTCGACGAACTCGCCGACCGGCTCGGCATCGATCCAATCGAACTGCGTCAGCGCAACGAGCCCGACGAGGACGAGTCGTCCGGGCTGCCCTGGTCGACGCGCCGACTGCGCGAGTGCTACACGGTGGGCGCCCGCGAGTTCGGCTGGGAGCGACGCTCGGCCAAGCCGCGCGCACGGCGCGAGGGCGACTGGCTGATCGGCATGGGCATGGCCGCGGGCGTCTATCACACCGCGCGCGGCGCCGCCGAGGCCCATGTCCGCCTGGCCGCCGACGGCACGGCGATCGTCGAGACCGCGGCCAGTGACATGGGCCCGGGGACCTATACATCCCAGACACAGGTCGCCGCCGATGCACTCGGTCTGACCGTCCGCAACGTGACCGTCCGTATCGGCGACTCCCTCTTCCCGCCGACCCCACCGCACGGTGGCTCGCAAACCATGGCCAGCGTCGGCTCCGCCGTCCTCGACGGCTGCGACAAGGTCCGCCGACGGGCCGTCGAGCTCGCGATCGAGGACGAGGACTCGCCTCTCCACGGCGTGAACGCCGAGGACGTCGTGGTGCGCAGTGGGCGCCTGCACGTGAAGGGTGACCCGGCCCGCGGCGAGACGTACCGGCAGCTGCTCTCGCGCAACGACCTCGGGCATCTCGAAGCCGACGGCTCGTACGCCGGGGCGCCGGGCACGGAACGGCACTCCATGCATGCCTACAACGCGACGTTCGCCGAGGTGGCCGTCGACGCCACCCTGGGCCTGGTGCGGGTGCGCCGAGTGCTCGGCGTGTACGACGCGGGACGCATCATCAGCCCCAAGCTCGCCGAGAGCCAGGCCTTCGGCGGCATGGTGGGCGGCATCGGGCAGGCCCTGCTGGAGCACACTGCCACCGACCACCGCGACGGCCGCATCGCGAACGCCAACCTGGCGGACTATCTGGTGCCGGTGCACGCCGACGTCCCCGACCTCAAGGCCATCTATCTGGACGGCGAGGACCGCGAGGCGGATCCGCTCGGTGTCAAGGGGCTCGGCGAGGTCGTCATGGTGGGCGTGGCCCCCGCCATCGCCAACGCGGTGTTCAACGCCACTGGTCGCCGGGTTCGCCAACTCCCCATCACGGCAGAAGCATTGCTGTGACACCACGGGTACCTCGGGCCGCTTGTCCGGGGCACCCAGGCCGACCCCCTTCGCCTTCTCGCACACGGAAGATCCACCGCACATGATGAACATCGCGGACACACTGCACCATTGGTGCCGCGAGAATCGCCCCTTCGCCCTCGCCACCGTCGTCGGCGTCACGGGAAGCGCGCCTCTACCCGTCGGCACCTCGGTCGCGGTGGACGCGGACGGCAAGGCGGTCGGCAGCATCTCCGGCGGCTGTGTCGAGGGCGCGGTTCACGAGATGTGCCTGCAGGTCCTCGAGGATCAGGGCCGTGCGCGACGGGTCCGCTTTGGCTACTCCGACGACGACGCCTTCGCGGTCGGGCTGACCTGCGGCGGCGAACTGGACGTAGTGATCCGACGTGTCGACCCCGCTGCCGAACCCCATCTCGCCCATGCCCTGGAGGAGGCCGTGCGCGGTCGACCGGTGGCGACAGCGCAGGTCATCGACGGGCCCGAGGCGCTGCTCGGGTGCACGCTGTCTGTTGTCGACGGCGACCGGACGCTCCGCGAAGCCCTTGACGGGGGCGGCCCGGTGGACCGGGCCGTGAGCGCGCATGCCGAGGCTCTCCTGCGGTCGGGGCGAACCGCGGCGGCCTCGGTCGGCGGCGACGCGGACACCTGCCCCGAGGGGCTGTCCGTCCTCGTCCATGTACGGGCTCCCCGCCCGCGCATGCTGATCTTCGGCGCCGTCGACTTCGCCGCGGCTCTCAGTCGGGCCGGCGTCTTCCTCGGCTATGACGTCACGGTCTGCGACGCGCGAGCCGTCTTTGCCACGAACGCCCGCTTCCCCGACGCGACCGAGGTAGTCGTCGACTGGCCCCACCGTTACCTGGAACGGACCGTCGTCGACTCCCGCACGGCAGTCTGTGTCCTCACCCACGACGCGAAGTTCGACATCCCGCTGCTGACGCGCGCCCTCGAACTCCCCCTCGCTTACGTGGGCGCGATGGGCTCTCGACGCACCCACACCCAACGCCTGGAACTCCTGCGCGAGGCGGGCGTCACGGACGCACAACTCGCCGCCCTGCACTCGCCGATCGGCCTCGATCTCGGCGCACGCACGCCGGAGGAAACGGCGATCTCCATCACAGCCGAGATCATCGCCCACACCAACGGCTCCACGGGGCTTCCACTTTCACAGGGAACTGGTCCCATCCATCGGCCCGTTGACCCAGCACCGGCCCGGTTGCCGCCGGCGACATAGAAAGACCACGGCTCCCGGCCCACACCGGCCAAGCCACCGCTGGGTCGTGTCCGCCAACCATTGGACACCCCCGGAGAAAGGACCACGCAGAGCCGTGTTCGCCGTCATCTTCCTCATAGTGTTCAGCGCACTCCACGTCTACGTGTGGCTGCGTCTCGTACGGGACACGACACGTCCTGGGTCTGTCCTGCGTCGTGTGGGCACCTGCCTTCTGATCGCCGGTCCACTGCTGACTGCGGGCGCCCAAACCGTGGGCGCGATCGCGCCATTTCGTGTGCGCCAGATCATGGCCTGGCCCGGCTACCTGTGGCTGGTCCTGTTTCTGTACCTGCTCTTGGCACTTCTCCTGGGCGAGATCGTCCGTCTGCTGCTACGCCGGAAGCCCTCGGCCGCGACGGAGGCCGACGCGGCCGTGAAGGTCGGCGCCGAGGAGGTCCACGTCGACGAACCGCAAGCGGTGTCGGCCAGGGCGTCCGGAGGGGCTGCCCCCGTTCCGCCCGGGCCCGAGCCCGCAGGCTCGACAGCCCTCGCAGCCCCCCGCGCGTCGAACGTGCCGGAGCCCGAAGCGCCCGCACCTCCCGAACCGGCCAGCCCCTCCCGCCGCCTCTTCGTCTCCCGGGTCATCGGCGGCACCGCAGCGGCCGCAGCCCTCGGCACCGTCGGCTACGGCACTCACAGCGCGCTCACGGGCCCCAAGGTCAAGCGGTTGACGGTCCCGCTGGCCAATCTGCCGCGCGCCGCGCATGGTTACCGGATCGCCGTCGTCAGCGACATGCACCTCGGCCCGATCCTGGGCCGCGACTTCGCCCAGCACGTCGTCGACACGATCAACCGTACGCAGCCCGACCTCATCGCCGTCGTCGGCGACCTGGTCGACGGCAGCGTCGCCGACCTCGGCACCGCCGTGGAACCGCTCGCCCAACTGCGCGCACGCCACGGCTCGTTCTTCGTCACCGGCAACCATGAGTACTTCGTCGGCGCCGATCAGTGGGTCGACAAGGTCCGGGACCTGGGCCTGCGCCCCTTGGAGAACGCCCGCACGGAACTGCCCGCCTTCGACCTCGCCGGCGTCAACGACGTGGCCGGCACCGACCGCGGCGACGGCCCCGACTTCGCCAGGGCACTCGGCGACCGCGACCGCTCCCGCGCCTCCGTCCTCCTCGCCCACCAGCCCATCGTCATCGACGACGCCGTCCGCCACGGCGTGGACCTCCAGCTCTCCGGCCACACCCACGGCGGCCAGCTGTGGCCCGTCAACTACGTCGCGGAACTGGCCAACCCGACCGTCGCGGGCCTCGAACGCTACGGCGACACCCAGCTCTACGTCAGCCGGGGCGCGGGCGCCTGGGGCCCACCGGTCCGCGTGGGCGCACCGTCCGACATCACGGTCGTCGAACTGGCTTCCAAGGCGTGAGCGCGGTCTCATCATGGTGTTCCGAATGACCTCATCGACCAGGCCGCCGTGTGCTCGACTTCGCGCATTGGTGGGCATCGTCGGCAGTGCCCCAGGCGGATTGACGATGCGGCACGGCACCTTCAAGGCATTGCGGCCCAGCGGGATTGGGTCGGCAGTGGGGTGGGTCATGAGGTGCTCTGGCCGAGAGGGCTGTCGGGGAGGGCGTGTTGGGTGAGGGAGCGGTGCCAGCGGGTTTCAAGGGCGGTGAGGAGGCGGGCATCGACGCTGTCGGCGACGTGGGCGTAGACGTCATCGATGCCTTTGAGGGTGTGGCCAAGGCGTCGGGCCTGGGCGACGTCAGGGATGTGGTCCTCGATGAGCCAGGTCTTGTGGGTGTGGCGGAGGTTGTGGAAGGTCAGGCCGGGTTTGAGCGGGGGCCAGACGGTGCCGTCGGGGAGGGTGGTGCCGCGGGTGGCGGGGGCCCATAGGCGGCGGGAGAAGGTGGAGCGGCGCAGGTTGTTGCCGCGCAGGCTGGTGAAGAGGATCTGGTGGGTGTGGCGGGCCTGGTCTTGCTGGAGCAGGGCGTTCAGGAAGGGGGGAAGGGTGACGGTTCGGACGGAGGCGGCAGTTTTGGGCGGGCCGTAGGAGTGTCGGCCGTCGACTTCGAGGAGATTGCCTGTGTCGCGGTGGACGGTGAGGGTGGCTGCGCTGTGGTTGTGGGCGGCGCGAGTGAGGGCGGCGAGTTCGCCCCAGCGCATTCCGGTGTAGGCGGCGGTGATGATGAGGAGGCCTTGGGTGGGGCCGGCGAGGTGGGTGATGCGGCGGGCGAGGGTGATGACTTCGTGTTCGGTGGCCCACATCTGGTCCTCCTGCTGGTGGTCGCGTTCGCGGCCGCGGCGGCGTGGAAGGTGGACCGGGTTGGCGGCGAGGTGGCGTTCGGTGACGGCGGCCGCGAGGACGAGGGCGAGGAGTTTGCCGATGGAGGTGACGGTGGCGCGGGCGTAGCGCTCGTTGAGGGCTTTGAGCCAGAGAGTGACGTCGCTGGGGGCGATGAGGTGCATGGGCATGGCGCCCCAGCGGGGCAGGATGTGGTTCTTCAGCAGGCTGCGGTAGTGGCTGGTGGTGTTGGGTCCGATCTCGAGGGTGAGCCACCAGAGTTGGACCCAGTCGGTGAGCAGGACCTCGTGGACGGGGCCGTGGTGGGTGGGGTGGTTGTGGGGTGTGGGCACGGTGGTGAGCGGTCCGGGGGTACCGACCCCGCTCTCGGGTTCGGGTGACGCGTAGGCGTCCGGGTGGGGGGTGGTGATGACGCGCGTGGGAGTCAGGACGGTCGGCTCAAGGTGGGCGGATGAAGTTCCTGTTGGAGTGGGGTGGCGGTTGGTCATGGGGGTGGACAGGCCACGCGGAGGCTGCGCCGGATGTGCGGGCGGCTGCGGGGCGGGATCGCGGCGTGCGGCCGGTGATGGGGGTGTCGCCAGCGGCGGTGGCTGTGTCGGGAGCAGCAGCGGTGCAGGTGTGGGGTGCGGTGCCAGGCCGGTGTGCCAGGGCGGTGTGCCGGGCTCTGATCCGGTGGGAGGTTGCTGTCCTGGCAGGGGTGAGGGCGCCGGTGTGCCCGGCGGGACCGCGTGGAGCGGCGGGACCTGATGCTCGTGTGGGGGTGTCGGTGTGCCGAGGAGGTGTGGCGTGGTCGGTTCGTGGGTTGCCGGGTGGGGAGTTGGGGGCACGGGTGGGGTGGTGAGGGTGGCGGCGTGGTCCTTGGCAGCGTCGCGGGTGGCGAAGACACCAGCGGTGGCGGCGTGTCCCTCGGGAGTCCAGTAGCGGACGCGGTAGCGGCTGCCGCGTCGTTCGACCCAGGCCATGAGCGGGGCTCCTATGCGGGTGTGGCGGGTGCCATGGTGCATGCGGTGCGTGCGCCACGGCACCCGCGCGGGCGGGGAGGGCTCCCGGCGGTGGGCACCGCGGTATGGGCGACCACCGGCCGGGCGACCATCCAGGCTCGGCCGCCCGGCAGAGCGGTAGCGGGTCGGGGGCGGGTCGTGTGTGCGAACGGTCACCGCAACGGGCGGCGGCCCGCGCTGCGCCGCCCGTTGTTGATCAGCTGTTCCAAGTCGGCCCGGCAGAAACGCAGATGGCGGCCGATGCGGGTGTGTGCGATCTGTCCGGCGGCGGCCTTCTTGCGCAGCCAGGACGCCGGGATCTGCAGCAGGTCGGCTGCCTGGTCCGCGGTGAACAGCCGCACGTCCCGGGCGGGCACGCTTCGTTCGTCGCGATGTTCGCGGGTGGAGGTGTGGTCCGGGGTGTGGGTGGTGGCCGGTTCGGTGGGTGGGGTGCCGGCCGCGCGGGTGGCGTGGTGCGGGCCGGAGGGCGGGGATGGACGTGCGCGGGTCGGGGGCGGGATGGTGGGTGTGACTGCGTCGGGGGTGAGGGAGAGGAGTTGCTCCAGCTCCGGGGCAGGTGGGGGCGGTTGGCTGTGGCCGGTGGACGTGTCGGCCGGTGTGGGAGTGTCCTGGTCGGTCATGATCGCCTTCTGGCGTGCTCGATGCGATGGCCGGTCCGGCAGCGCGGGCCGCACACCCGCACACAGGGCACCGATCGAAGGCGCGGGCAGGGCCGGGTCAGGGGTGGGCACGGCGGGCCGTCGGGACACAGGTGCGGGTACGGACGTTCGCGGGGGTGGCCGGCTTGCGCCGCGGACAGGGACCGTCGGGCGGCGGTGCGGGCGGGGTGTCACGTCCCGTGGCGGGGGCGGGTGCTGCGGGGCGGCGGACGACGAGGGCGTCCTCGTGGGCAATGAGGGCGAGGGGCAGGCCGGTGCGGCGGGCGTCGCCGATGTTCTTCATCTGGAAGAAGGAGGGGCGGGCGATGAGGTGGCCGTCGCGGATGCCGGCGAGGAGGGCGACGTTGCGTTCGACCGGTGTCAGGCCGGCGTGTTCGGCGGCGGCGAGGACGGCCGAGGGCAGGTCGATGAGTTCGCCGCGTTCGCGCCAGGGGCGAGTGGTGATGACGGCGTGGCCGCCGGGGCGGAGCATGTGGCGGCATTGGATGAGGATGTCGGTGAACGCGGTCAGGAGGGTTTCGAGGCCGACGTGGGCAAGGTTGTCGGGGTCGTGGCTGTAGTGCCAGTCCGTCTTGGTGACACCACGCTCGCCGGACTCGCGGGTGGATCGGACCTGGCCGTGCACGCTCGCCCCGTACGGGGGTGAGGTGACCACCAGGTCGACCAATCCCTGGAAGCAGGCGGGGATGTGAGTGGTGAGCTGGCGGGCGTCCGCGCAGTAGACCTCGCCACTGCCGGTCGCGCCGTGGGTGTCGGCGTGGCGGAGATTTTCGGCCGCGAGGTGAGCCCAGCGGGGTTCGTACTCGACGCCGAGGGCGTGGCGGCCGAGGTGGACGGCCTCGACGAGGGTGGTGCCGATCCCGCACATCGGATCCAGCACCAGGTCGCCGGGCTTGGTGTAGGTGGCGATGGCGTGGGCGGCGAGGGCGGGCAGCATCTTGGCGGGGTGGGCGGCGGAGCCGGGGACGTAGCGGCCCTTGCGCTGGGCGGGCGCGGAGGTGGGGGCGGTGGCCCACACCGAGGAGCGGGGCGTGGGGGTGTGGGTCACGGTCGGCTCCGGGCGGTGTCGAGGACCAGGAGGTCGGAGTGGACGACATCGGGGATGTCGGGGTCGGGCGGGATGGGGGTGAGGTGGTCGCCGTCGGCGTGGGCGTGGATGACGACGATGTGCTGCAGGTAGCGGAATCCGGCGGTGCGGGCCGTGGCGATCAACAGACCAAGCGGGTTGTGGAGTTGGTCGTGGTCGCGGTGCTGGCGGGCGGCGACCAGGAGGAGGCCATCGCCGTTCAGCAGGCGGTGGGCGCGGTGGAAGAAGCCGGGCCAGCCGTCGTCCAGCGACCCGGGCATGGCGCTGCCGGTGAGCGGGGCGTCGGGGGCGGGCAGGGAGTCCGGGTGGAGTTCAGCGAGGATCACCGGAGCGAGGTCAGGTTCGCCAGGCGCGGTATCACCGTCGCATGCGCCAGCGTGGGTGGTGCAGGGGATGCGGGCGTCCATGCCGGGGGCGCTGTCGTTGATGGCCAGGCGCAGGAGTCCGGTGGACGGGCGGCCAGGGCGGCGGGTGAACTCGGCGTGGATCTTCTCGATCGCCCAGGTCGGCAGAACGGCCGTCGGAATGGGCAGGGCGGCCAGGTCGTCGGGGGTGGGGAGCCAGAGGGTGATGGGCAGCGACGTCTTGGGGGACGTACGTGGGCGGGAGTCGGTCATGACAGGCGCGCTGAACGGGCCGGGCGCCGAAACGTGCTGACACCCATCAAGGAGAAAAAGCAGGGGTGATCGTGCCAACCCATGTCACCAAGTGGCATCCGCCCACTACGCCTCCGGCCACACCCACAACTCCCTTTCCGGGCATGACTTTGTCCATAGGCAGCGGTAGATAGCAAGCGCACGCCTGCACGCCGCCTGCCGTCTGTAACAGTCGGCTGGTGTTCAACCACTCCCGGCGGGGCACCGACAAGACACGGCAAGTGAAACAGAATTGACGGGCAGAGCCAGGACGTCGTCGACGTGCTGTTCGGTCGTGATCGGCACACCGGCCGCGCCCCTGCCACCGCCGACTGGCCCGGAAGCCAGTCCGCCCCGACGCGTCCGCCACGCGGAGCCCATACTCGGCCCTGCTCTCGTCTAGGGCGTTTCTGATGGCTCTTGGACGGTGTCGCGGAGCCAGATGACGACTGCTGCGACGGCCAGGGTGCCGTTGAAGATGTAGTCGCGCTTGTCGTAACGGCTGGCGACCGCACGGAACTGCTTCCACTTGCTGACGCACCGTTCGGCGGCACTGCGGCGGCGGTACTGGCCTGTGTCGAAGGCCGGAGGCCGGCCGCCGGCCCGGCCCCGCCGCAGACGGTTGCTGCGTTGGTCCTCGGGTTGGGCGATGGTCACCTTGATGTGCCGTCCGCGCAGGTAGGCGCGGGTGTCGCGGCTGGAGTAGGCCTTGTCTCCGCGGAGCCGGTCCGGGCGGGTGCGGGGCCGCCCCGGCCCGCGCCGGGCGATCCGCAGGCACTCCAGTACCGGGACGAGCATGGGGTTGTCGCCCCGCTGGCCGGGCGAGGTCTGCCAGACCAGCGGGCGGGCCCGGTCATCGGCCAGGAAATGGACCTTGCTGGTCAGTCCGCCCCGGGAACGTCCCAGTGCCTCGCGTCCATCGGCCTCCACACGCGCCCCGCCCCCTTTTGCGGGAAGTCACCCGGCGGCCGGTGCCGGGCCCCGGCCGCATGCTGATGAGCCCGGCAGGACGTGGAGTCGATGTTCACCGCCCACTCGGCCTCCTTCGCCGCCGTGCGGGCCAGGGCACCGTCCGGGTCGCTCGCGGCGGCCTCGATCTGCAGCTCTGTCAGGATCCGCTGCCAGGTTCCGTCGGCCGACCAGCGGCGATGGCGCTCATAGACGGTCTGCCACGGCCCGTACCGCTCGGGCAGATCCGGCCACGGCACCCCGGTACGGGCCCGGAACAGTACGCCGTTGATGACTCGGCGGTGATCCGCCCACTGCCCACCCGGGGCACCGTTTCCCGGCAACAGCGACTCGATCTTCTGCCACTGCGCGTCCGTCAGTTCATGGCGTCGCACCATACGACCCGCATGCCCAGCACCCGCACTGATCCACCCACCCAGCAAGAGCCATCAGAAACGACCTAGTGCTGTGACCGGGAAGGCATTCCATCCCGCAGTCGGGCCATTCGAAGGCCAGGTGTCCCGCAGCGGTCGGTATGGGTGGTCGCTGCGGGACCACATGTTGGTCAGCGGGGCTGATAGTTGAGAGTTCCGAGGGGCCAGTTCGTGGACAGCCAGGTCGTGATGGCCGCATGCAAGGGCGCGTCCAACTCGGCTCTGTCGGCACGGACCCAGGAGCGGACGTCGGTGTCGTGGTCGTCGCTGCGGGAGGGATAGATGTAGACGCAACCGATCACCTCGCCGCTGGCGGTCTCGATGACGGTGTAGGTGAATCCGCGGCGCTGAGCGAAGTCGTCCGCGTGACTCTGCAGGTCGGCGAGGTTCGCGTCCAGGGCCATCCCGTCGGCAGGAGGCCATCCTCGGTCCTGGAAGCCAGGGGTCGCACGGATGTGCTCGATGCTGCTGGTCCAGGCGGCGTGGTCGGCGGCGTTGTGCTGGGGTCCCAGAGGCTCCAGACGGAACTGTGGGGTGATGAGGTCCGTGGGGACGACGAAGTCGTCGGGGACGAAAGCATGGTCAGTCATGGGGCCGAGGCTATGAGGCAGGGCTCACGGGTTGCACCTGGATTGATCACGCCGCTCGCGCGGCGGGGCGGCCCCACCGGATGCCCTTCTCACTGCGGATGCGGGCGCGTTCCCTGCGCTGGGCCGCCAGGATGTCCGGGTGGCGGGCGTCGGTGTTGCGCCAGCGCAGGTAGCGGTGCAGGGCCCAGGTCTGCACAGCGTGGTTGGGATGGTTGGAGTTCGCCAGGATGAACTGCCGCAAGGGTCCGAAGTGCGCCTCGATCGGGTTGGCCCACGAGGCATTGGTAGGGGTGAAGCACAGCTCCACCCGGTGCTTCTTCGCCCAAGCGCGGATCTTGGTGCCCTTGTGCGCGGACAGGTTGTCCATGATCACGTAGATGGGGGCGCCGTCGGGCCGGGCGGCACGGATCGACTTCAGCGCGGCCAGGGACTGAGCGGCGCCCTTGTGGCGACGGTTCACGCCCCACAGCGTGTCGTCGCCGACCGAGTAGCAGCCGTGAAAGTAGGTCACTCCATGAGTGCGGTGATAGGTCGCCGGAATCCGGTCGGGCCGACTCTGTCGTGCCCAGCAGGAGCCTGCGGTGGGGCGGATACCGAGCGGCCCGAACTCGTCGAACGCGAAAACACGATCGGTTAGGTGATCCAGGACGTACTCGATGCGGTCCAGTTTGGTGTCGCGCTCGGGGTCGGTGGACTCCTTCCACGTCTTGGTGCGCTGGAAGGTGATGCCGCGTCGGACCAGTAGGCAGCGCAGGGCCTCGCGGCCTATACGGATCACCCGGCCGTGAACCCTTCGCAGGTAGGTGCAGAGTTTGCGGCTCGACCAGCGGGTGAACGGCTGGCCGAGCTTGGCCGGGCGTGTGGTGGCCGTCGCGACGACGAAGTCCTCGTCGTCAGTGTTCAGCAGGCGGGGACGACCTCCCGCCCACCGAGGGTCCAGGCATGCCAGGCCGATCTCGTTGAAGCGGTGAATGACGTCCCGGACTGTGTCCTCATCGGCCGCGACCAGCTGTGCGATGACCGGGACCCGATTCCCGCCGGCCGAAGCCAGCAGCATCATCGCGCGCCGGTAGCGCACGGAACTGGTACTGCCTCGCCGCACGATCTGCTGCAGGCGCTGCCCCTCTTGATCCGTCAGTCGGCGAACTTTGACCGGCTCCGCCATCACGTCTCCACACACGGTATGTGATGTCCGCCCCATCCAATCGGCCCCGGCCTGGACGCGGACCAGAACCGGTGAACCTACGCGGTCACAGCACTAGCTACGGCGGACGAACGTGTAGCCCTGTGTAATCACTCTTGGGGGGCGAGCCCAGCGCGAGGTTCGTCCAGAACGGACGTCAGCCAATCCGCGAGAACGGGCGATGAGTATGCCGAGCGCAAAATGAATGTCACGGAACTCGCCGCGCGGGACGAGTGACGCCCACCACTCCCTCAGGGATGGCCCCAACATCCACCTGAGCAAGGGTAGTTGGCTACCGTTAGGGTTCCGCGGACACACACGGTGCTCCCTGCTCTCAGGTCCCGGCGCCCAGTCCGGATGCGCTATGCGGCATATTTCCCTTACGCCTGCCCATCTTCCGCGTGACGCCAGCTATTCAGGCAGCAGATTTTCGGATCTCGGCGATTGGGTAAAGTCCCGCGAGCCGCGATAGACAGGGAGCTCCCTTCTTGCCCTCAACCATGCTGATGACGCCTGGGCGAGTCCCCCCTGCCCCGGGCCGTTGATCGGCCCGTACCTCCTGGAGAACCTGATGCGAGCCAGATCTCCCCGCGAACTCGCCAAGCTTCCGTACGCGCACCGCCTTACGCCGTTCACCGGGGTAATGGAAAGAGAGGGCACCTACGAGTGGCTCCATTTCGAGGACTGCGGTTTCGAGGACGTGGATGGCGGCGGCTCTGGATTCACCGAGTCCGCGTTCTCCGCGGTGACTTTGACGCGTGGCCGCTACCGGCGCTCCCAGTTCGATGACATCTGGCTCCATACCGTGCGCATGGTGGGGACCGACCTCGCAGAGACCACCTGGATGGACAGCGAGTGTAACGAGGTGGTCCTAGCCGGCACGGAACTCCCCGGCTCCCACATGAACCGCGTCACTTTCTACAACTGCAAGTTCGACTCGGTGAACGCCCGCCTGGCCAAGCTGAAGAACGTCGCGTTCGTGGACTGCCTCCTGCGCGACGTCGACTTCGGCGGAGCCGTGCTCACCAACGTCACCTTCCCCGGCTCAACCCTGGACCGAGCGCACTTCGACAACGCCAAGATGACGAAGGTCGACCTGCGAGAGGCAGCCGGGCTGAGTATCGCTTCCGGGCTCGAAGCCTTGAAGGGCGCAACGATCAGCACCTATCAACTCCTGGACATGGCACCAGCACTGGCACAGGTCCTCGGCCTCACCGTGAAAGACAAGGGGTGCAGCTCTTCTCCGGTGACCCTTTTGAACTCGGTCGTTGCTGATCGCGGTGGTTTGCCGGATCGTCGTGTCCAGGGCTCGGGTTCTTGGGGGCGGCGATGGTGTCGTGGCTGGAAGAGTTGGAGCGGCGGGAGTCTCGCGCGCGAGAGCGGATCGTGGAACTGCGTGGTCGAATCGAGGAGTTGGCGGGGCAGCTGGCCGAGCAGGAAGACGTGGTCTCCCGGTTGGAGATAACCCGGGACACGATGACGGAGATCCTGTCCGGGGACGATCCGGTCACCAGGCCGGATGAGGAGACGGAGCCCGAGCACGACACGAGGTCGTCTGAGGAGCCGATGGTGGAGGCGGACCGATTCGAAGCCGGCTCGCCGGTCGGGGTGCGACTGGTGCCGCAGTGGACGGACCAGGTCGGGGTGGATGCGCTGCCGGGTGCGTATGTGGACATCGTGGAGGCGCTCGCCGATGCGGTGCATCCGATGCGGGCACATCAGCTGTGCTCCGTGCTGGGTTTGTCGACGGACAAGAGCAAGGTGGAGGGGTTCCGTTCGAAACTGAAGCGGCTGAGTGGTCGGGGCTGGATCGCCGAGGTGTCGCCAGGTTTGTTTGCTTCGCGGGATGTGACGCCGCGGGGGCGTGCGCCGGGGCGGGGCAACGACTCCGCGGTGCCGTCTCGCGCCGGTGAGTAAGAGGGCTCTCGCCCCTAGCGTCGAGGGTGACGAAACCATTCGATGCCCCGGAACGAGAGCCCGATGGAAGACTACGAGCATGCCGCGATGGCTGACCCGTTTGCCCGCGCGGTTTCTTTCTTCACTCAGCTGACCTGCGATCTCTCCGGCCCGTCCACGCTGGCCCTGCCCCATCAGGAGGTGGAGGAGATGGCCGCGATGCGGGGCCGGGAACTGGCCCGGCTACTGCTGCAGGCCCACCTTGATCTGCGCGCGAGCCGCGAGGAAGCAGAGCTGAGCGCGTTGGGCCCGTGCTCGCGTGCGGCCCTCAGCGACGGACGCACCCGCCTGGAGCGCGGGCATAACCGCGAACTGGCCACCGTCGTCGGAACAGTGAGGGTGACCCGGTGCGCGCTCAGGTCGCCAGGCCGACCCAACTGCTATCCGGCCGATGCAGTACTCGGCCTGCCCAACGAGCGGCACAGCCTCGGGGTGCGCAGGCTGGCGGTACTCGAGGCAGTGCGCGGTTCTTACGACACCGCGATGGAGGCGATCACCCGATCCTGCGGGAAGGTGGTGGGCAAACGCCAGGTCGAACATCTTGTGCGGGCCGCGGCGGTGGACGTGGCCGCGTTCTATGCCGCCCGCACCCCCATGCCGGCGAGCGCGGCGACGCTGCTGGTGCTGTCCGTGGACGGCAAGGGCATCGTCATGCGCCCGGGCCACCTGCGCGAAGCCACCCGCAAGGCGGCCGAGCGCGCGCAGCGAACCTTCCGCACCCGCCTGGCCATCGGCGAGAAGGGCAACCGGAAACGCATGGCGACCCTGGCCGCCGTCTACGACGCCGACCCGGCAGTGCGCCGCCCGCACGATGTCATCGCCCCACCGGGCGGCCGCAGCACCCTCCGCGTCCCGCGTCCCGGGCCGAAAGCGCAGGCCAAATGGCTGACCGGATCGGTCGAGCACGATCCCGAGTACATCATCGCCGCCGCCTTCGACCAGGCCCAGGCCCGTGACCCGCAGCACCGCAGGAGCTGGGTGGTACTCGTCGACGGCGCCCGCCACCAACTCGACCTGATCCAGGCCGAGGCCAAGCGCCGCGGCGTGAACATCCACATTGTCCTCGACCTGGTGCATGTGATCGAGAAACTCTGGGCCGCCTCCCGCTGCTTCCACGCCCCCGCCGATGCGGACGCCGAGGACTGGATCGCCGTCAAGGCCGCCCGCATCCTTCGCGGATCCGCCCAACAGGCCGCCGACGAGATCCGCGCCGAGGCCGACCACCGCAAACTGACAGGGGATCAACGTACGGCTGCCGACAAAGCCTGCCAATACCTCGACAAAAACGCCGACTTCGTCCACTACGACCAGGCTCTCGCCGCCGGCTGGCCGATCGCAAGCGGTGTCATCGAAGGCGCAGCCCGCCACCTCGTCGCCGACAGACTCGACATTACTGGCAGCAGATGGAGCGTCCCGGGCGCCGAGGCCCTCCTCATCCTCCGCGCCATCATCAGTAACAACGACTTCCCGGCGTACTGGAACTTCCATGTCCAGGCCGAACACCAACGACTCAATTCAGGCTCCGACCAGGCCGAATACTGCCTGACGGCCTGAACGGTCATCAGAGATATCGCGAGCGAAGACGAGTGAAGGCGGTGGGCGTTGGCCGATCAGAGAGGAACTTTTTGATCAACTCGGCGCATTCGCGCGGATCGGCCGTGCCGGTGTCGCATTCGACGTCGTAATCACCATGCTCATGGACCAAGTCGTACTGCATCGCCGCAAGACCCGAAAGACGATCACCACGGGCCTTTTCTCTGCGGACGAGTTCTTCCAGTGAGCAGCGGACACCGACGAACAGCACATCCTCTGGGGGCAGCACGCTCAGGCAGTCGATCAGCCGCCACGGCTCGCTCAGTACATGATCGACGACGACATCGTTGCCCACCTCAGCCATGGCCGCGATCGAACGATGGAAGCCCATCCTCGTCCGGCGCAGAGCAGCGTCGAGGTCTTCCTGCGCGAGGTCCCGCTTCGTACGCATGGCGTTGAAACTGTCGACCGCCAAATAGGAGAAAACGCCGTCGTCCAGGATGTCGAGCAACTCCCGGGCGATGCTCGACTTCCCCGAACTGGACGTCCCGTTGAGGAAGATGATCCGACCAGTCATGTGGACATGATCACACGGCCGTCCAACCCGAACGAGATACCTACCAAATACGGACTGCATGCCCCTCACTCAGGGAGAGCCACACCCAAAGACAAGTAGATGCGTGCACCGGGGGCTCGACGAGATCGCGGAACAACACGGCCTGGGCGGCATACCGCTCCCGCAGGACCAAAAGGCTTCTCATAAACGTTCCTCCCCCGGAGCAAGATCGGAAACGGCCACCGGGAGCTGCCCGGATCGCCGATTCGTTGTCACAATCCGCTGTCATTCAGAAGGTGAGGCGGTCCGGCTCCCGGAATGGTTTGTGACAGCAGTCGAGCCTCTGATCGGCCCACCCAGGGGTATCCCCCGAGTGGCAAGCCCGCCCCCAGGTTGACCGTCCGCTTGGACGCTCGGCGAGCAGCCATACCACCTTCAGGAGCAGGTTCTCAGCCCTGCGGTGGCGACCTCCACCAGCACCTGGTCCGGGGCGACGGCGGGCCACGCGATCTCGGTCACGGTCCACGCGAGTGGTGTGCCGGCGGTCAGGAGTGCACGCATGGGGCGATTGTCGCCGGCCGGCCACCGTCAGGGGCCCCTCGGCCCAGTTCGACGGTCCCGTCAACTACACCGCCCCCGGTGCCACCTCCTCGATGTAGAGGTCAGGCAGCGGGTCCAACTGCGCCCTGACTCAAGAGTTCCCACTGACAAGGGCACGGATGTGGGCGGCGATGGCTGCCGGCTGTTCAGACGGAGCGTCATGACCGGCCTGTACATGGACCAGGCGGCTTCCCTGGATTCCATCGGCGAGTTCGTCCGAGTGGCTGGGCGCGACGAGTATGTCCTGGGATGCGGCGACGACCAGAGTGGGCAGGTCAAGGTTCGGAAGGTCGGCGCGGACGTCGATTCCCAGAGCAAGGTCGATGTGTCGGCGGGTACCCGGCTGGAGTCCGGTGCCGGTTTCCCTGGCGATCCGGTCGATGTCGTCATCGTTCAGCCCGGACAGGCTGGATGGTCCACAGGAAAGCTGCATGAGATAGCGCCCGAGTACCTGCGGATCCCCGTTCATCAGAGCGCGCCAATTGCGCAGTGCCAGACGCAGTCGGTCGTCCGGCCTGGCGAACCCGGCGACCAGCGCCAGCGTGGCGGTGCGCTCGGGGTGACGGATGGCGTGCCGCACCGCGATCGAGCTGCCCATCGAGTAGCCCACGACGCCGTAGCGTTCAAGACCAGCATGCTCGGCCGTCATGGCGATGTTGTCAGCGAGGTAGTCCAGGTTGAGTGGACTGTTGGGCAGAGGGCTGAGACCTGAGCCGGGATTGTCGACGGTAACGACGTGATGATGCTCAGCGAGGTGTTCCGGCAGACTGCCCCAACTCGTGGCGAGGGAGCCGCCCACACCGTGGACCAGCACCACCCCCTCCCCCTGGCCCTGGCCCTGGCCCTGCGCAAGGTGGTGGAGAACAACAGGCTCTGCGGCAGCGGGGTTCGGCACAGCGCTCCTCGACTCGAGATCATGGGCAAACACACGCCACCGTACGTTTCTGTCGCACCTGCCTGACCAGCGGGACGACCTCAGACAGCCACTGGCCGCCGTCTCAGCTTCCGTCTCATCCCGCGTCCGGCCCCGTTCAGAGGAAGCCGTGTCCCGAACCCCAACCGAAGACCAGGCGAACGCCAACGCACGTGAACGGGCCCGGACATCTCCCTGATCTGTGCAACAGACTGGGAAAGCGTCTTGGCTGTGGCCGAGTTGGATCAACTCCTGTCCTGGCACAACGAGTCCCTGTGACATGAGTAGACCCCGCCCCTGTCTCTCGGACGCGGGACCGCGGGCCGGTCGAGGAAAACGCAGGTCAGCGTGTGATCTGCCATGCGGATACCGCGTCCGGGCTGACACCACGCCGCGAGGCGGAGCGCAGCCGGGCGTCGCGGTGTCAGAAGTATTTTCGGCGGTTTCCTGTGACGTCGATACGCGAGTAAAGGTACTGGTCAACGGCTGATCTGCCACGGCGTGGACGGGACCCTGGCAGGCCTGCGGCAGGACAACTGCGGGGGTGTGGCGCTCTGTTGGTGCGGGCGTGGCGGGGGTGGCTGGCGCGATGAGCGGTGTCCGGTTTCGCCGCGCATCGAGGCTAGGAGCCCGCCGTGCACTCCACCCGCACCCGTACTCGTTCTGTCGTTCCGTCCGTGCGAGCGGTCCGTCGCCTGTCGCCGCTGGAGGAGGTGGAGGCCGTCTTCCAGCGGCTGTCCTGTGAGCCGCTGCCGCTGGTGCTGCCGGCCGCGCTGTTCGCCGGTGCGTCGGCGGGTGGGATGTGGCCGTTGGCCGCGGTCCGTTCCCGGCTGGTGCACCCCAGTTGCACCGAGTCGGTCCGCGCTCGGGTGTGGGCGGAGGTGTTGCGGCGCCGGGCGCGGCAGGGGGCGCCGTGGGACACCGTCGCGGTGGCCTTCGCGCTGCCGGGGCTGCGGCGCGCGGTGGGCCGGCTGCCGCGCCTGGCGGAGCTGGAGGTCTGCGAGGTCGAGCAGGAGGCGCTGGCCGCGGTGGCCCTCGAGCTCGTGGGCCTGTCGGGGCGGGAGGCGCAGGTGGGGTTGCGGTTGGTGCGGGCCGGGGACCGGGCCGCCCACCGCCTCCTGTACGCCGCGCAGCGCTCCCGCCGCGCACCGGTGGTGTCGCTGGAGGAGAACACCGTGGGCGCCCCGCTCTACGGTACCGGCGGCATGGCCGAGGTGATCGCGGTCGTGGAACGGGCCGTCGCCGCCGGGGTGTTGAGCGAGCTGGAGGGCGAACTCGTCACGCAGACACGCCTGGAGAAGCGGCCGATGGCGAAGGCGGCGAGTGCGGTGGGCGTAAGTGTGCGCTCGGCGTTCCGACACCGCGCGGCGGCCGAGGAGCGGCTCGCCGCGGCACTGCGAACCCAGGGGGACTGAAGCGCGCCGGTGGCACGGTCCGGTCGCGGTTTTCTCCTTGATAGGTGAGCGCATCCGTCGCACCGTCGGCGCCGCGGATGCACTCGCCACCCCGCTCGTTGCCGGGGTTCGGGCACGGCGTCTCGTGCTGACACCCGATCCCGCCCCTCCCCGCGTTTCGCGGCTCACCTTTCCTCGTGAAGGAGGTGAAGCGCTGATGCGGGCCTGCCCGGCCCCGGCGACGAGCCGCTGTTGTGCACCACCCCGGGCTGCTTCATCGCCTGGCTCCTTGGTTCGTCTCTCACTGCGGTCTTGGCCGTCGTCGCCTTGTTGGAGGTGTGTGTCCGTGCTCGCATCTGTGCCGCAGACGCTGCGGGTCTGGGTACGTCGGCCGGTCTCCCGGCGGGTCGTCCGGGGCATGGCCCGGGTCCTGTTCGTGGCCGCCGTCACCGTGCTGGCGCTGCTGTCGAGTCCCCCGGCCACGTGGGCCGTCGCGGATGTGCCGACGGTCATCAACAATCTGCGGAATTGGATCATCGGTATCCTCGCCGGGCTCGCCACCCTCTTCCTCACTTTCGGCGGGCTGCGCTACCTGATGGCCGGCGGGGATCCGGGGGAAGTCGAGTCGTCCAAGCGGGCGTTGAAGGCCGCCGCGATCGGCTACGGGCTGGCCATCCTCGCGCCCGTCCTGGTCACGGTCCTCAAAGAGATCGTGGGGGCCTGACCATGTCCCTCACCCGCCGTCACACACGCCGCCGTACCGGCCGACTCCTCGTGGCCACGCTCATCATCGTCGCTCTCACCCTGACAGCCGGTTCACCCGTCGCAGCGGCCGCAGTCGTCGCAGGTGCGGCCGCCGCGCCGATGGCGCCACCCGAACCGGGCCCCGCGCCCGCTCCAGGGCCCGCTCCCCCGGCGCCCCCAGGTGCCGATTCGAGCCCGCCGCGTCCCAGTCCGTCGCCGGGGCCTGCTCCAGCCCCGGGGCATCACTCCCCCAGGCCGCACGAACCGTCGCCACGCGAGCCGGCCCCGGGTCCCGCTCCGTCTGCCTGTGAGGCGGACGGCGATGCGAGCGACTGCGACAAGGGCACCGGCTTCTCCAGCTTCTTCGACGTGCCCGGCATGGTCATCGATGCCGTCACCGCGCTGCTGGGCTCCGTGGTCGAGGCGATGATGAAGCCCGTCCGTGAACTGCTGGGCAACACCCTGCTGTCCACCCCGGACGTCACCAAACAGGCGTCGGTGAAGCGGCTGTGGCAGGGCTCGCTGGCCGCCGCGATCACCATGTACGTGCTGTTCTTCCTGGCCGGCGGTGTCACGGTGATGGGCTACGAGACCGTGCAGAGCCGCTACGCGCTCAAACAGATCGCCCCGCGGCTGCTGCTGGGCATGGTCGCGGCGTCGTCCTCGCTGCTGGTGATGAGCAAGGCGATCGCGCTGGCCAATGCGCTGGCCCGCGCGGTGATGGGCTCCGACACCAGTGACGTCGGCAAGGGCCTGGCGAAGATGATCTACCCGTTGTTCATCGCCCGCGGCCAGCTCTATCTCGTGCTGTTCGCCCTGCTGTTGCTGGTGATGGCCCTCGCCGTGCTGTTCGGCTACATCGTGCGGGTCGCGGTCATCGCGATCCTCGCCGTGGCCGCTCCCCTCGCGCTGTCCTGCCACGCGCACCCGCTCACCGACGGCATCGCCCGGCTGTGGTGGCGGGGACTGTCCGGGTGTCTGATCATCCAGGTCGCGCAGTCCATCGCGTTCATCCTGTCCCTGAAGCTGTTGTTCGCCCCCGACACGTTGGTGCTGGGCATCACGAAGCCGAGCGAGCTGGGCACCCGGCTGGCCGGACTGGCCCTGTTCTGGGTGCTGTTCAAGATTCCCGGCTGGTGCACGCAGGTCATTCTGCGCGGTACGCCGATCACCGCGCCGCAGGGCGGGGGCGTGCTGCGGCTCTTCAAGAACGTCGCCCTATTGCAGCTGCTCAACTCCGTGGCCCCCGGCGCCGGGAGTGCACTCATGCGCGGCGGCGGTCAGGGCCGCCCCGGGGCCGGCGGTCGGGGCGGCAGGCGCCCGCCCGGGCCCCGTGGCCGACCGGGCGGTGCCGGTGGCCCGGGTGGCAGGCCGCCGCGCGGTGGGCCGGGAGGGCGCGGCCCCCGGCGAGGCGGCAACCGGCCTGCCGCACCAGGAAACCCCAGCCCTGGGCCGGGAGTTGGCGGGCCACCGCGCGGGCCTGGAGGAGGCGCTGGCCCGGGCGGTGCGCCCCACGCACCGGGCCCGAGCCCCACGCCCCCGGCGACTCCTGTGGGTACGCCGGGCAGCAGTAGCGGCGCCGCCACATCGGCCCCCGCCGCGCCACCTTCCCGCACCCTCGCCGCAGCCCCACGCTCGCCCCACCCCGTGCCCCACGTGCCCCACCCCGCCCAGGCCACCCGCTCCCGCCAACTGGTCCTGCCCGTCCCTGCCTCCCGGGTTCCGGCCCATCCCGGCAGGGCGACCCAGACCTGGCTTCCCGTCCGCGCCGACCGCGTCCCCCGCCCAGCACCACCGACCGCGACGCCCGCACACGCACCCACGGCCACAGCCACGCCCGCACCGTCGCCGGGCCGATCGCGTGCCGGGTCCGCCCCGGTCCGTGCCCGGCAACTGGCCCTGCCGGTCCCGGCCGCCCGCGTACGCCAACGCCCCATCCAGCCGATGCAGTTGCGGCTCCCCCTGGAACCGCCCGCCGCCCCCTCACCTCGGAGGTGACCTCGATGCCCTCGCCCGACGAGGAGTACGTCTCCCCCGCCAAGATCCCCGCCGACGTCGCCAAGAGCGATCAGATCCTCGGCCCCCTGACGGCCCGCCAGACCCTGATCCTGGCCGTCACCGCGCTCGTCCTGTACGGCGGCTACTGGGCCGCCCGCCCCGTGATGGCCCCGCTCGCCTACCTCGCCCTGATCACGCCGATCGCCCTCACCGTCACGGTGGTCGCCGTCGGCCGCAGGGACGGCATCGGCATGGACCGGATGCTGCTGGCCGCCCTCCGCTTCCACCGCGCACCCAAACGCCGCGTCCCCGCCCCCGAAGGCATCCCACCCCTACCCGCCACCACACCGGCCGCCTGGCGCACCCAGCACACCCCCGCCCCCACGCCGCTGAACCTCCCCTGCCGGGCCATCGGTGAGTCCGGTGTGCTGGATCTCGGCGCGGACGGCCGCGCGGCCGTGGCCGCCTGTTCCACGGTCAACTTCCATCTGCGCACCGGCGGCGAGCAGCAGGCGCTGACCGAGGCGTTCGCCCGCTGGCTGAACTCGCTGACCGGCCCCACCCAGCTGCTGGTGCGCGCCCACCGCCTCGATGTGGGCCCGCTCGTCGACGAGTTGACCACCTGCGCCCCGCAGCTGCCGCACCCGGCTCTGGAGCAGGCGGCCCGCGCCCACGCCGCCTTCCTCGACCAGCTCGCGGCCGACCGGGACCTGCTCACCCGGCAGGTCCTGATCATCGCCCGGGAGGCCTCGCCCGCCCAGGCGGGCCGGGCCGGCCACCGGCTGACCGAGGCGGCCCGCGCCCTGGAGGCCGCCGACCTCACCCTCACCCCGCTCGATGCCGACCAGGCCGCGCACACCCTGCGCCTGGCCGCCGCCCCCGACACATATCCCCTGGCAGGTGCCTGAAATGCCATTCCCCTTCCGCCGCACCACCACCCCGCCGCCGCCCGGCGAACTCGTCTCCGTACGACAGGAGTTCGCACAGCTGGGCCCGGACGCGATCGAGGTGCACGCCCGCACGCTCGCGGTCGGGGACCTGCTGGCCACCACCCTGGTGGTCACCGGCTATCCGGCCGAGGTGCTGCCCGGCTGGCTCGACCCGCTGCTCACCTACCCCGGCCGCCTGGATGTCGCCCTGCACATCGAGCCGGTCCCCTCCGCCCGGGCCGCCGTCCAGCTGAAGAAGCAGCGGGCCCGCCTGGAGTCCTCCCGCCGCCACACCCTGGATCACGGTCGCCTCGACGACCCGGACACCGAGGCCGCCGCCCAGGACGCCGCCCACCTCGCCTACCGGATCGCCCGCGGCGAGGGGAAACTCTTCCGCCTCGGCCTGTACATGACCGTCTACGGCACCAGCGAGGGCCAGCTGGCCGACGAGGCCGCGCAAGTCCGGGCGATCGCCGAGTCGTTGCTCGTTTCCACCGCTCCGGCCACCTACCGGGCGCTGCCGGGCTGGCTGGCCACGCTGCCGCTCGGCCTGGACACCCTGAAGGTGCGGCGCACCTTCGACACCGAAGCGCTGGCGGCCTGTTTCCCGTTCGCCTCCGCCGACCTGCCCTGCGAGTCGGCGATGGCGCCCGGCGGCGTCCTGTACGGGATCAACACCACGTCCGGGTCGCTGGTGATGTGGGACCGCTTCGCGCAGGACAACTACAACTCCATCACCCTGGCCCGCTCCGGCGCCGGCAAGTCGTACCTGACCAAACTGGAGCTGCTGCGGCTGCTGTTCACCGGCGTCGAGGCGATGGTCGTCGACCCGGAGGACGAATACCTGCGCCTCGCCGAATCGGTCGGCGGCACCGTCATCCGCCTCGGCGACCCGACCGTCCGCCTCAACCCCTTCGACCTCCCCACCACCGCCACCGCCTCCGCGGAGGGCGACGACCTACTGACCCGGCGGGTGCTGTTCCTGCACACCTTCCTCAGCGTGCTGCTCGGCGGCGACCTGGCCGCCGGCGAACGCGCCGTCCTGGACCGGGCCGTCCTGGCCACCTACCAGCAGGCCGGCATCACCAGCGATCCGCACACCTGGACCCGGCCCGCCCCGCTGCTCGCCGACCTCGCCGCCCAACTGACCGCCCTTTCCGAGCCGGCCGCCGCCGACCTCGCGATGCGCCTGGCCCCGTACGTGACCGGCTCGCACCGCCAGCTGTTCTGCGGCGCCACCACCACCCGCCCCACCGGACACCTCGTCGTCTTCGCCCTGCGTGACATTCCCGAAGAGCTGAAGGCGGCGGGCATGCTGCTCGCCCTGGACGTGATCTGGCGCCAGGTCGCCCACACCCGCACCCTGCGCCGCCGCCTCGTCGTGGTCGACGAGGCGTGGACGCTGATGCGCGAGGGTTCAGGGGCCCGCTTCCTGTTCCGGATGGCCAAGGCCGCCCGCAAACACTGGACCGGCCTGGCGCTGGTCACCCAGGACGCCGACGACGTCCTCGCCTGTGACCTCGGACGCGCCATCGTCTCCAACGCCGCCACCCAACTCCTCATGCGCCAGGCCCCGCAGGCGATCGGCCAGATCGCAGGAGCCTTCCACCTCTCCCAGGGCGAACGCCACCACCTTCTCGCCGCCCCGCGCGGCTGCGCCCTGCTGCTGGCCGGCCGCACCAAGGTCTCCTTCAGCCCCCTGGCCTCCGAGCACGAACACACCCTCATCACCACCGACCCGGCAGAACTCCAGACCGGCGAGGACACCACACCCGTCGACAGCGACAGCGGGGATCCGTACGGGCTGCCCGACCTGAGCGGACTCACGCTGTGAACCCGACCGCCGCCGACAGCACCGGCGGCCTGCTCCGCACCTTCCTCACCAACCCCGGCGCCTTGTGGGCTCCCGCAATCGACGGGGGCACCGCCTTCCTGACCACTGCCTGGCCCTGGATCGCCCCGACAGTCGTCCTCGGGGCGGGCGGGATGCTGGCCCTGCGCCGGATCGTGCACCGCCGTCGCCAACACGCGCTCGCCCAGGGGGCACACCTGGTGACGATCCTCGCCCCGCCTACCGTTCCCGAGCGCGGCGGCCAGGTGCTGTGGGCGCAGCTGTCCGGGCTGCTGCGCCCCTGGTACCAGCGCCTGCTCCACGGGCAGCCGCACCTCGCCTTCGAATACGCCTGGACCAGCGACGGCCTGACCGTACGGGTGTGGCTGCCCGGCAGCCTGCCCACCACACTGGTGCGCCGCGCGGTGGAAGCCGCCTGGCCCGGCGCCCACACCACCCTCACCGACGCCGCCCAACCACTCATCCCCGAAGGGGACTTGTGCACGGCGGGGGTGCTGCGGCTGGCCCGCCCCGAGGTCCTGCCCCTGCGCACCGACCACAAGAGCGACCCGCTGCGCGCCCTGCTCCAGGCCGCCACCGGCCTGGACGAGAACGAGAGAGCACTCGTCCAGGTCCTGGCCCGCCCCGCCACCGGCCGCCGACTCCGCTCCGCCCGACGCGCGGCCCGCCGCCTCAAGGCCGGACACACCCCCTCACGGCTGCCCGCCCTGTTCCGACTGTTCACACACGCCCCGCAGCGCACCACCGCCGCCAAACCGGACCCCTCGCACGGCGTCGAGGTCCGCGACACCGTCTCCAAACTCACCGGCCCCCAATGGGAAGTCGCCCTGCGCTACGCCTGCACCCTGCCGGCGAAGACCACCAACCCCGAGGCCCGGCTGCGCGGCCGCGCGCACGCCCTCGCCTCCGCCTTCGCCCTCTACAGCGCCCGCAACTGGCTCAACCGCCACCGCCTGCACCACCCCCACCCCGTCCTCGCCGCCCGCACCTTCCCCCACCGGGCGGACCTGCTGTCCGTGCCCGAACTCGCCGCCCTCGCCCACCTGCCCACCGACCCGGACGCCCCCGGCCTCGCCCGCGCCGGAGCCCGCTCCATCGCCCCACCCCCGGCCATCCCCCAACCCGGACCCAGCATCAAACCGCTGGGCGCATCCGATACCGGCACCCGCCGCGGCGTCGGCCTCGCCGTCACCGACGCCCGCCAGCACCTGCACCTCATGGGCGCCACCGGCTCCGGCAAGTCCACCCTCATCACCCACCTCGTCCTCGACGACGTCCACGCCGGGCGCGGCGCCATCGTCATCGACCCCAAGGGCGACCTCGTCACCGACCTCCTGCACCGCCTCCCCGCCGCCTGCGCCGACAAATTGGTCGTCATCGACCCCGACGACCCCCACACCCCGCCCTGCCTCAACGTGCTCGACGGCGCCGACATCGACGTCGTCGTCGACAACATCACCGGCATCTTCCGCCGCATCTTCACCGCGTTCTGGGGACCCCGCACCGACGACGTCATGCGCGCCGCCTGCCTCACCCTGCTCCGCCACGCCCAACTCACCCACCGCCTCGTCACCCTCGCCGACGTCCCCCGCCTCCTCGGCGAGCCCGCCTACCGGCTCCGCATGATCCCCACCATCAAGGACCCCGTCCTCAAAGGGTTCTGGACCTGGTACGAGTCCCTGTCCGAACCCTCCCGCGCCGCCGTCATCGGCCCCGTCATGAACAAACTCCGCGCCTTCCTGCTGCGCCCCTTCGCCCGCGCCGCCATCGCCTCCGGAGAATCCACCTTCCACCTCCCCGACATCCTCGACGGCGGCATCCTCCTCGCCCGCCTCCCCAAAGGAGCCCTCGGCGAGGAAACCTCCCGCCTGCTCGGCTCCTTCATCGTCGCCAAGACCTGGCAGGCCGCCTCCGCCCGCGCCCGCCAAGCCGAGCACACCCGCATCGACGCCGGACTGTACGTCGACGAGGCCCACAACTTCCTCAACCTCCCCTACCCCCTCGAAGACATGCTCGCCGAGGCCCGCGGCTACCGCCTCGCCATGACCCTCGCCCACCAAAACCTCGCCCAGCTCCCCCGCGATCTGCGCGAAGGCATCTCCGCCAACGCCCGCAACAAAGTCTTCTTCAACGCCTCCCCCGAAGACGCCGGCCTCCTCGAACGCCACACCCTCCCCACGTTGGCGGCCCACGACCTCGCCCACCTCGGCCCCTACCAAGCCGCCGCCCACCTCCTGTCCCACGGCGCCGAAACAGCCGCCTTCACCCTCACCACCCGCCCCCTCCCCGCCCCGGCCGACGGCCGCTCCGACACCCTGCGCGCCGCCGCCTCCGCCCGCGTCGGCGCCACCCCCTCCCACTCCACCCACCTCCCCCTCTAACCACCCACCCCGGCCGAGGAGTTCACCGCCATGCCCGCATCCACCCCCAACCCCGGCTACGTCCCCCGCGCCGCCATACGCCGCAGACGACCCACCCCACCCGCACGCGCCCGCACCGACCTCGCCCACCTCGCCACCCGCCTCACCGCCCGCGACCTGTGGCTCATCGAAATGCTCCACGAACACAAGGTCCTCACCACCCACCACATCCACGCCCTCGCCTTCACCAGCTCCCGCACCACCAACCGCCGCCTGCGCGAGCTCTACCACCTGAACGTCGTCGACTCCTTCCGCCCCCTGCGCACCCACGGCTCCGCCCCCGAGCACTACACCCTCGGCAAAGCCGGAGCCGAACTCCTCGCCGCCCGCGCCGGCGTCGACCTCCCCGCCACCGGCTGGCGCAAAGACCACACCGCCCGCATCGCCTTCTCCCCCACCCTCGAACACACCCTCGGCGTCAACACCCTCCTCACCCAACTGGCCACCACAGAAGGCTTCTTGCAGCTCTGGCTGTCCGAACGTTCCGCCACCCGCCTGTGGGGCGACTGGATCCACCCCGACGCCTACGCCCACCACACCAACAACACCGGAGCCACCGGCCCCGGGTGGCTGTTGCCGTTCTTCCTCGAATACGACACCGGCAGCTACAACCTCGCCCGCGTCGAAGCCAAACTCCCCGGCTACGCCGCCCTCGCCGCCACCACCGGCACCCGCACACCCCTCCTCATCCACACCTCCACCACCCGCCGCGAAACCGCCCTCCGCCAACGACTCGCCGACACCACCGACCGCCTCGAACTGCCCCTCGCCACCACCAACACCGGACTCTTCACCCCCACCGCCCCCGCCTGGCTCCCCCTCACCACCACAACCGCACCCACCGACCGCCTCACACTCCCCCAACTCGCCACCCACTGGCCCGACCTGAGCCCCGCAGGCACCCCCGAAACCACCCTCCCGGCCCCCGGCCGCCACACCACCCTGCCCTGGCGCCCCACACCACCCCGCCCACCCACCGACACACCATGACCAGCGGCACCGGCAAAGCCGCCGCCGGAATCAGCTGCGCCCTCCTCACCCTGACCCTGCTCGCCGCCCTCACCGCCGCCGCAGCCCTCACCTCGATGCTGCCCGGCAACGGTGCATCGGCCTCCCCGAGCAAACAGGCCCTCGCCGACATCCCACCCGCCTACCTCGCCCTCTACCAGCGCGCGGCACCGGAATGCCCCGGCCTGTCCTGGACGATCCTCGCGGCCATCGGCAAGGTCGAAACCAACCACGGCCGCCACCCCACCATGCGCTCCTCCGCAGGAGCCCAGGGCCCAATGCAGTTCATGCCGACCACGTTTCCGGCCTACGCGTACCCGGTCCCACCCGGCGGGAAGAAGCCACCAACACCGTGGGACCCGGTCGACGCCGTCTACGCCGCCGCCCGCCTCCTGTGCGCCAACGGCGCGAAGAACGGCAAAAACCTCCGCCGCGCGATCTGGCACTACAACCACGCCGACTGGTACGTCGACAAAGTCCTCAAGACCGCCGCACAATACGCAGCCGCCACCCCCGCCCCCAACAGCTCTGCCGCCAAGGCCGTCACCTACGCCCGCGCCCAACTCGGCCAGCCCTACGTCTGGGGCGGCGACGGCCCCGCCGAAGGCGGCTTCGACTGCTCCGGCCTCACCCAAGCCGCCTACCGCGCCGCCGGCATCCAACTCCCCCGCGTCGCCCAGGCCCAGCACACCGCAGGCCCACCCCTGCCCAACCCACCCCCACTCGCCCCCGGCGACCTCCTCTTCTACGGCCCCCACCGCAACAACATCACCCACGTCGCCATCTACACCGGCAACAACCGCGCCATCGACGCCCCACACCCCGGCGCCGTCGTCCGCGAAACCAGCGCCAACACCAACTCCCCCACCTTCCAGGGCGCCACCCGCCCCTCCGCCACCAACACCGGTACGGGAGGCGGCCGGTGAACCCACCCGACCAACACGAGGCCATCCGCCTGCTGCGCACCATGACCCGAACGCTGTGCGCGGTCGGAGCCCTCGCGCTGGTCTTCACCACCGTCAACGTCACCCTCTTCGCCCGCTCCCGAGGCGTCCCGCTCCCGATCGCGATCCTCCTCGACCCCATGCTCGGCGCCGCACTCGCCGTCGTCCTGTACGCCGACGCCCGCCTCGCCGCCTGGGGCATCCGCCCACCCGGATGGTCAACAGCCCTGCGCTGGTCGGCAGGATCGGCCGCGGCACTGATGAACAGCTGGGAATCCCTCTGGCCCGACGGACAGATCGGCTGGCCCCGTCGGGCAGATCCGGCAGCAGTGCTTCTGCACCTCACCCCGGCGTTGCTCCTGATCCTCCTCACCGAAACGATCGCGGCCTACCGCCGCATCATCGCCAACCTGCCCACCCCGACCGACACCACAGCGGCCCCGCGTCCCGAACCGAACACGCCCCCGCCATCCTCGATAGCCGAAGCGGCGCTCCCCCGCGCTCTCTCGCCACACACCAATACCGGAGCAACCGCCGTTACGGACAACAGCACCGTCGACACGCCCGTGCCACCGCCTCCAGTACCGCCGGCCCACCCCAGCTCGGACGGCACGACAGACGCCGATCTGTGGGCCCGCGCCGCAGCGTTGGACACCACCGCCCGCACCACAACCGGACGGCCGGCAAGCGTGTGGAGACTGCGCACCGAACTGCACATCGGCCCAGACCGGGCCCGACAGATCCACGCCCACCTCGCGACCCGCCAACCAGAGACGCCACCACCGCCCGCATGACCATCACCAACCCGGTTCACGCATCGATCGGATCTCCCGCTCGAGGCCGCTCGGTCCCCAGCGCGAGCCAGGCCTGCGCCATCGCAACCGACCAGATGCCACATATGGACAATCTGTGCACCATCGGCCCGCAGGCACGATCCGCTTGAGACTCCCTGCCGCCACACGCACGCCTGCCGGACTTACCGGGCAGCGCCGCCCTCCGCCGAGCTCACAATGCCCGGGAGAGCACGACCGCTGCCGCCAACAGGCCCAGCCCACCCAGCAGGCAGTCGACCGCCACCCGGAGCAGCAGGAACTTCCGTCGGGCGAGTGCGGCCATGTAGCGCAGGTGCTCCACGCGATAGCCCATCGCCAGACAGTCGTTGAGCTCCTCGCGGGTCAGCCGGGACCAACTCGGCCAGCCCGGCCCACCGAGATCCGGCCGCACCGCAAGCAGGAGCAGCACCGTCGAGGCCAATAGCGCTGCGCCGCCGACGGCCCCGATCACGACGGCCGGCGCCGGCAGATGCAGGTCCTTGACCGTCGAGACCAGCGCAACAAGGACAGCTCCGGACAGGGCCAGCAGCAAGCTCGCCTTGCCCTCGGCGCGGGCCAGATCGCTCTGCAGGGACGTGAGCGTCGCCGCTATACGATCCTGCGTCCTGTCGTGTGATGGAGCAGGTGCGGTGGTTGCCATCAGCGCGTCGTCTCCCGCTACTTCGGACGATTCCCCTGTGCCTCATGGGCCGTATGCGCCGGAGGATACGCCGGAGCCGACAACAAGGGGCCACGCAGGGTCAGTTCGGCCACTGCAACCCATGGCGCTTGCGCCCCACACCACCGCTCTCGCAGCCGGCACCGATCCAGATCCAGCCAGCAACCGGGCCGATCAGCTACGTCGCTCGACTCCCGGCACGAGCAGAGTCTCAATGGCGAAGTCAACTGCCGTGGAGGCGGATCGGCGGCTCCGGGGTGAAGAGTCGGTTGTCGCGCAGCAGGGCCCACAGCACGTCGGTGCGTCGTCTGGCGAGAGCCATGACGGCCTGGACGTGGTTGCGGCCCTCGGCTCGCTTCTTTCGGTAGTACTGCTGGTTCGGGCCTGCTCGCACCATGCTGGTCTGCGCGGAGAGGTAGAAGACTCTGCGCAGACGGCGGCTGTAACGCACCGGCCGGTGCAGATTTCCCGTGCGCTGACCCGAGTCGCGCGGCACCGGTACCAGGCCGGCCGCGGACGCGAGGTGGCCCGCGTCCGGGTAGGCGGTGAGATCCCCGGTCGCGGCGATCAGCTCGGCCCCCAGCAACGGGCCCATCCCCGGCATGGATTCGATCACCTTGGCCTGCGGATGCCGATGGAAGACCTCCCGGATCTGCGCATTGAGCTGTTTCAGCCGCTCGTCCAGCTGCAGGATCTGGGTGGCGATGTCGGCCACGATCTGAGCGGCGACCTCCTGCTCTGTGAGCATGATGTGCTGGCGGCCCGCTGCGTCCAGGGCCTGCTCCGCGACGGCCTGCGCGCCCCGTACCTTCCGCCGGGCCAGCCATGCGGCCAGCCGCCGGGCGCCGCAGCGGCGCAGGGCCTGCGGGGTCTGATAGCCGGTGAGGAGCACCAGGGCGCCCCGGCGGTTGGCGTAGTCGAACGCCGCCTCCAGCACGGGGAAGTATCCGGACAGCACGCAGCGCATGCGGTTGAGCATGCGCACCCGGTCGGCGATGAGATCGCCGCGATGCGCGGTCAGCAGCGAGAGGCAGCTGACCAGTTGTTCCGGGACGGCTATGGTGCCCAGGTCCCGGCGCAGCCGTGCCGTCTCCGCGATCACGAACGCGTCGCGGGCATCGGTCTTGGCCTCCCCGCGGTAGGTCGCGGCCATGTGGTGGACGGTGCGGCCGGCGACGTAGCTGGCCCGCTGCCCGCGAACGGCCAGCAACGCCAGCAGCAGTGCCGCCATTGTGTTCCGCATGTCCACGGCCCAGCGGACCTCGTCCGCGAGGCCGAGGGCCCGGTCGATGGCATCCAGCAGGGCGCCCTCGTCGTTGCGGACCTGCCGGGACCAGGCGAGGGTGCCCTCGCCGGTGACGGCGGCCATCCAGTGGTGCTTCTTCCCGATGTCGATGCCGACCCAGATCACGTCGTGCCGTTGCGTCATGCCCGACTCCTCTTTGCGCCAGGACTCGTGCCGCTGTTCGGGAATCCCGTCGTCAGCTCCATAGACAGCGACCGGAACGCACATCTCAATCAGCAGACCAGGACCCCCACCGAGGCCGGGCGGCCACTCTGCACGAGCCACGCACGACACGCGTCCATGAGCCACACCCGGCCTCGTTGACCAGCACAGAGTCTTTCCCGACTGTGCTTGACAGCCAACACCCTATGGAGCGTCCATGGTCGAACCGGCCCGCTGCCGAGCGGTTCACGATCGGTGAACCCTCCGGCATCGGACCGGCTCCGATCGGGATCTCCGCGCAGCGCACGCGCCCCATCGGACACCGCGATGCCACACGCACCGCACCCCGGCCGGGGACCTCACCCAACCAATATCGAATTGCCGGAAGTTGAGGGCCCCACCATGTCCGACACCCAAACCCAAACCACCGCCTCGGTGCACGTACTGCACCCGACCCCGACACCCGCACCCCAACCGCTGCCCGCGCTGACCGGCGCACCCGCCGCCGTCCACGCCGAACTCGCCACCCGCCCCCACGGAGCCACCACCGCCGAACTCTCCCTCGCCGCCGGACTCGGCCGCTCCACCACCGGCAAAGCCCTGACCCTCCTGGAAGAAGCCGGACTGGCGGCCCGCAAGCGGGGCGGCCACTCCGGCACCGGCCGCACACCCGACCGCTGGCACTCCACCCCCGCAGCGCCCGACGAATCAGCGGCCGAGGATCCCGCACCCCAGGACCAGAGCCCCGGACTGGACCCCGTACCGGCCGAGGGCCCCACTCACCCGGCCAACACCCAGGGTGCCGTGGCGCTTTCGAGCTCGGAAGCGGAGCTCGACACCCACGAGAACAGGCCGGTGAACGGCGACTCCCACGAAGGCAGCGCACCACAACCCGGCAAGGAGACCTCTGCCACGGAAACGCCGGGGCGGACGGTGCCCGATCACGCCCCGGCCCCGCCCGCCGCAGCGGACGGCAAGCGACGGCTGGCGCCCGGCGGACTGCGCCAGATGGTGATCGAGCACCTGCGGACCCACCCGGAAGAGGCGTTCACCGCCACCCGGATCAGCCGCATCATCGAGAAGTCCTCGGGCGCCATCGCCAACGCCCTGGTCACACTGACCAAGCAGCACATCGCTGAACAGATCAGCGACAGGCCGCGCACCTACCGCCTCGCCCGACCGTCCACATCAGCCACCGACTCCGGCGCGTAACAGTCCACACGGCACACGGCGGGGAGGGGCCCCAAGGTCTCACCCCGCCGTCAACTCCGTTCACAGTGCCTCAGATTGAGCGGGTCGGGACGCGAATGCGGGCTTCGGCAGCGCCTGCAACCGAGGTGAGGTGGCGTCCGGGTGGCCTGCCGACCCGGCCTGAGCCTGGACTCGCTCAGCGTGGTGCGATGTGCATGGTGAAGCGGACTTTGGTGGAGCCGAGGGTTTCGGTCACCTTCCAACAGCCGGGCCCGGGGAAGCTGATGACCGTCGGCCACCACTGCCGATCACCGTTGGTGGTGGCAAATCCACCAGTACTACCGCGCGCGGAGCCGGGTTGGTCCAGTCGTGCGACATCGACGTGCGGGGCGCCTTTCTGGGCAGTCACGTGCCCCTGGGCGTCCAGCGTTATCGAAGGGTATTTCGTGCGGTACCTCTCGTCGCGTTCATCCGCATGATTCAGAAGGTCGGGTTTGGCCACCCACAGGTCGTCAGCGCCGTACCATCTGCGCTTCTTGTCGAAGTCATGCACGGCGGTCGGCACAGAGCCGGAAGAGACTGGCGCCGTGTCAGTGCAGGTTGCATGCGGACTGCTAGGAGCGTCCGGCCGGCTAGCCGAGGAGGATGGAGAATCCGGCTGGGATGACGTGGACGTCGAGCAGCCGACGGCCAGCAACACCAACGGGCCCACCCAGGATGCTGCTCCTCGTGCCATCCGTCTTCGCATAGTTCTCAGTCTTCCACGGCGGTCAGCTCCATTGGCTGCGTCTTCAACCTGCGATCGAGGCGGTGCAGTGTTGGGCGAGGACGGCCCGAACCAGGCTGCTGATGCGGGTCGTGGGACTGCGGATCTTGCGCAGAAGCCGCCAGGTCTTCAGGGTGGCCATGGCCTGCTCGACGGAGCCCGGATCTTCGCGTGGGACCGGTTCACCGGTTGTTGGCCTGCGGAGAGCGTCTCCTATCGGCCCCAGTGTGGGACACGGACCGTGCCGTCGGCGCCGCGATAGCCCTTGTCCGCCCAGCAGGCGATCTGCGCTTGGTTGAGGGCGTCGATGATGCCGTGCTGCCGAGCCGCCCGAACCTCGTGGACCGAGCCGGGCAATGCGGGCGATGCCCACAGCAGTCGGCCGAACGGGTCCGCGAGGACCTTCACGTTCATCCCGTGCCGGCGGTGCTTGCCGGAGTAGAACGGCCGGCCGGCAGCCACCCGGTCGATGGGTAGGAGCGTCCCATCCAACAGGACGTACGCCTTGGCAGATGCCGCTCGGACGGCCTCGGTCAGGGTCGGCGCGAGCGTCGCGAGCAGGTTGACTGCTTCGGTCACGTATCGGTAGACCGCGCTCGACCCGACCTGGAAACCTGCCGCGAGTTGGGCGTAGGTCGTCCCGTTCCGCAGATGCGCCAGCGCGAGCAGGGCCTGCCTGTTGGCACTCAGTCGACGCCGGCGGCTCCCGATCTGGCGACGGTGCTCGCGCAACTTGGCGGCGAGGAACCGCAGGGAACAGCTGGAGACATCCAGCCCGCACGGGTAGACAAGCACAGGAAGTCTCTGGTGGGTCGGGAAATCTAGTGTCCTGAGTCGTAAGTTCATGGGCGGTTGTAGGGTGGGGTAATGCCTGGTCCGACGCCGTTGCCACTGGAGCTCTCCGACCACGAACGCCGCGTGCTGCGGGGCTGGTTGCGCAAGCAGACCGCGTCTCAGGCGCTGGTGCTACGGTCGAGGGTCGTGCTGGCGTGCGCGGAAGGACGACCGAACGCGCAGGTCGCGAAGGACCTTGGCGTCTCGCGGGAGACGGTGCGCAAGTGGCGGGCACGTTTTACCGCTGACCGACTGGATGCCCTGGTGGACCAGCCGCGTTCGGGGGCGCCTCGGAAGATCACGGACGAGCAGGTCGAAGCCCTGGTGGCCAGAACCCTTGACCAGGCCCCGCCGGCGGGTGATTCGCACTGGTCGACGCGGTCGATGGCCGAAGCGGCGGGGATGTCGCAGTCGGCTGTCTCGCGGATCTGGCGGGCGTTCGGCCTCAAGCCGCACATCGTGGAGACGTGGAAGCTGTCGACCGACCCGCAGTTTGTGACCAAGGTCCGTGACGTGGTGGGCATTTACCTCTCTCCACCGGAGAACGCCCTGGTCCTGGCGGTGGACGAGAAGTCGCAGATCCAGGCCCTGGACCGAACCCAGCCCGTGTTACCGATGGCGCCGACGGTGCCGGCGAAGATGACGCACGACTACGTCCGGCACGGCACGACCAGTCTGTTCGCCGCCCTGGACATCGTCTCCGGGTCGGTCATAGCCCAGCATTACCGCCGCCACCGCCACCAGGAGTTCCTCCGTTTCCTGAAGGTCATCGACGCCGCCGTCCCCAAGGACCTCGACCTTCACCTGGTCCTGGACAACTACGCCACTCACAAGACCGAGCCGGTCAAGAAGTGGCTACTGCGGCATCCCCGGTTCCACCTGCACTTCACCCCCACCTCTGCGTCCTGGCTCAACCTCGTCGAGCGCTGGTTCGCCGAGCTGACCTGCCGCAAACTCCGCCGCTCGGCCCACCGCAGCGTCGTCGAACTCGAACGGGACATCCGCGGCTGGATCAACGAGTGGAACAAGAACCCCAAGCCGTTCATCTGGACGAAGACCGCCGACGACATCCTCGACACCCTCGCCGCGTACTGCACACGCATTAACGACTCAGGTCACTAGGTCGTGAACCCGTCTACCAGGGGCTTCGCCGGTGTGTCAGCTCAACAACCCAACCCGACAGCCAGGTTGGAAGACCCTCAGTGTGAGGCCGTTCTAAACCGACTGCCTGATCCAGACAAACACGACGATGGCCGCGAAGCCCGCGATTGCCGTTTGCACCAACGCGCTCTGAGGGAAGTCGTTGGTTTCACCCTCTCCGTTCTCCTCGCGGAGTGCCCATGCGGCAACTTCCTGTTGGTGCCCCAGAAATCCGAGCGGGATCGTCAACAGGACGAGCGTGCAGAGGATCAGCACATCATTAACCCTGTATCCCCCGCCCAGGTAGGTGAGGACAGACATCACCGCCATGACCGCGGGAGTGGTGGCTGCTTTGATTTTGAAGGATCGGGTCGGCATCCACCTGACCATGAGGATCAGATAGACAGCCGCAGAAGCGGCCGCCACGAGGAACAGTACGACCGAAGGGATGTAACGAAAGGCCACCAGAATTTCCTCACCGATCAACACTGCTGAATGCCCGATCGATGAGGGCACCCAACAGCAAATCTAGCGTTTTGACCACCGGGTATTCGCGGGGTTGATGTTGTGCTGTTCTTTCTTCAGGGATGCTTGCGTGGCGGTTGTGCCGCCTTGATCTGCTGCTCGCGGGATGCCTGATACGCGATCCGGCACGCTTCGCCGGCGGCCGGCTCCGCCGCTGCGGCGTCTCAGCCTTCCTTACGAGCGGACTGGCGAGCGTTGACCTCGGATTGCTGCGCGCTCATGGCGGATGCGACGGCTTCGCATGCCGTGCCGGAATCTCCACGCCTACATGATCCGGATCAAGGACCGTAATCGAACCACCCTGTAATCAGGCCCAGTTACAGGGCTGATCGGGAGGTCAGGCGGTCAGCGCCGCAAGCTCCGCGTTGGCGCGCTCTGTGACCCGGGCGAGAACGCGGCCGGCGGCGGCCAGGTCCTCGGTGGGGATCCCGCCCCAGATGCGGGCGGAGATGGGGGCGGTCTCCGCGCCGGTGGCGGCGAGCAGCTCGCGCCCCGCGTCCGTGGGGCGCAGGTGCGCTCCGTCGGCGACGAGCAGTTGCTTGGCCAGCAGTTCGTCGAGGGTGGCGCGGATGTCGGCCGGATCGGCCTTGAGGGAGCCCTGGACCTGGGTGATGAGGTCGTCCGGCGTCTGCGGGGTCGCGGCGGTGATGGCGGTGCGCAGGGTGACCTGCTGCTGGAACGTGGCGCCGTGCCGGGCCAGGACATGCTCCAGTACGCCGCGGGCGGCATAGTGCGCCAGGGCGAGGCCGCGGGCGTCGACAGCGGGCGCGGTGGCGATGGATGTGGTGGTGGTCATGGTGTTCTCCTCTGAGTGCTCTGGTCGTTCGGTACGGCTGGAGCGAGAGGTGCGTCGAGCAGGGTCGTCAGCTCGTCGGTGAACGCGCGCGTGCGCGGGGCGTCGAGGCCGCCGAGCGGCTCCAGTAGCTGCTGAAGCAGTTCCTGGACCACCGTGATGGCCTGCCGCGTGACAGCCTGCCCTTGCCCGGTGAGCGCGAGCTGCACGGCGCGTGGGTCGCGCGGATCGCGGGTGCGCTCGATCAGGTCGGCCGACTCCAGGGCGCGCGCCAGCTTCGAGACGTACAACGCCTCCAGGCCGGTGTGGTCGGCGAGTTGGCGCTGACTGGGCCGCCCGCCGGTGCGCTGCATGCCGTGCAGTGACGCAACCAGTACGTACTGCGCGTGGGTGAGACCCAGCGGAGCCACCGCGCGATCGACCGCGACACGCCACTTGTTGGCGAGCCGCCATACCAGGTAGCCGGGCGTGGGGCCCGGCGATGAACCCTTGCTCATACAAAATAGAGTACACAGCTACTATGTCTATGGCTACTATTTTCCGGGACGGGACGCCGCGCTCAGCGCAGCAACGCACCGGCGGAACACCTCCAACGGGTCTGCCTCGCCCTCGTCATGTACTCAGGAGTGCAGTGACACCTCGGATGCGTTGCGACCGAGCCCGCTCACACAAAGTGACCGACTAGGACAAACAGAAGCTCCGGCAGGCCGGGGCCGCACCGGGCTCCTGGAGCAAGCATTTCAGGCGCCCCTTCCGGCACTCAGGTCCGCGCTGGTCCGCTGACGAAACTGCGGGAATCGCTCTGCCTTCGGATCCAGCACGTCGATGAGGTTGATGAGTTTCTGCTGGAGCTCCGCGAGACGGGGTGCAGCCTGCGCGGTGTCCTCAGCGAGCCGGTCGATGTCCTCGAGGAGCGGAGTGAACCACCGGCGGAACACGTCATCACCCTCGAGCTTCTCGCAGAACTCGGCGTAGCCCAGGCACTTGCGACGTCCTGGCTCTCCATGCGAATGCACCATCAGTTCTCCGATGGCCCGTTGCTCGGCGCGCCAGAGACGCAGTATGTCGTCGCCCGCAGAAACAGTTCGGTTCAGAGCTGTACTGATGGACGAGATGATCTCTACGGCGTTCCGATTGGCCCGTGACTGTCCGAGGTCGAGGAACTGGATGTCCTGCCGGAGAATCTCCACCCACCCCAGGTACTCGGCGAGCACGAACACAGTGCTCCGGCGCACAAACTCCCGCTGCTTCGGCGTGCCTTGCACATGAAAGGAGCTCACGAATCCGTGATGCGGGCCCTGCGAGCGATCGGTCTCATGGCCGCGCAGGATGTTGTACAACCTGGACTGCAGATCGTATGCGGCCCAGGCCAGCGAGGCCCCATAGGAGTCCATCAGGTTCCGCTGTTCGACAAGACGCAGGCGTCGCTGCGTCCAGTAGCCGAGCACCGCCGTCGTGGCAGCGCCGACCAGCGCCACGAACGCGGACACCAACGTCAGTACATCCACCGCACCGCTCCCTGAGTGCTCGCCGGCCGTCCCCCGTCCGCGCCGCCGACCAGGTCGGGAACGCGGGCATCGAGCGTACCGCCGGCCCCTTCCGCACCTCCCAGGAATCGACCGACAGGCGCACGTCACCAAGCGGATCGAGGCAGCCAAGTGAGCCGGCGCCGCAGCAACAGCACACAGCGAGGCCACTCCAAGTGGCCCCGGAGTCGGCCGTTTCTGCCCCTGCCCTGAGACGCAAGAATGCCCGCACCTCTTCAAGCCACGATGTTGCTACTGGTCACAGTCGACGGATCCGGGTGCTGGTGATCACCCAACTCGTGGCGGCCGACAAGGACACTGCCCGGGTCACGACCCACGAATCGACAGTTGAGGGCCCCGCGCCCCACAACGAGAGCATCGATCTCGAACCCGCACCGGCCGGGAACTCCACGCACCCGACCAACGAACTCCTGGGTGCACACGTCCTGATTGATCGGTGTCGCTGCTAATGGCTGGGTAGCGTGTCGGTCGTGAGTGATGACATACAGCATGCGCAAGCCATGGAGGAACGCCAGGTCGCTGACGCCTGGCGCCGTATCCAGTCAGTCGTGGCTGCATCAGCACGCTCCGGCGACCACGGACAAGCTCCTTCCCGGAGCGTCCGATGCAGAGATCGATGCCCTGCAGCAGGAACTGGGCGTGCGTATCCCGGCGGGGCTCAGGGCCTTGTGGCGCCACTGTCCGGGAGTGCTGCCCGGCCCGTGGGTGCGGTTCTTGTTGGGTAACTGGGCGCCGATGAAGTTCGATTCGGTGATCCGAAAGTACCGGAGCATGCTGGAGATGCAGCAGCATGAGGACGAGTTGAATAACCGTCGCAGTGAGCCAGGTGAGGAGTTTCTGCTGTGGCGCGCTTCGTGGGTCCCGTTCTGCTCAGACACAGATCGCCTCTTCGGCCTCTGTCTGGATGCGGAAACCGGGAAGCTGTGGTCGTGGAGCAAGTACGCCGAGCGGGCTGTGGAGTTCGAGTCACTGTCGTGCTACTTGGAGGAGATGGCCGACATCTTCGAAGTGCCGTCCTTGGCCACCGGCGCGAAGCCAGGGTTGATCGACGGAGCGCTGACGTGGGGTACACCCACTGATCCTGATGAGCGGGCATTGTGGCGGCCGCTTGCCAGGTGAGACATGCGGGGCAAAGCCCACGAACCGGCGCTACCGCGTAGTGCGCGTGACAATCACCGACTATCTGACCGCCCCGACCAGCACCGCGACCCACGCCCCGAGGGCCAGGAACGGGCCATACGCGAACGCCACCGCGCCCTGGGCGGCACGGCGCATCCGCACCACCAGCACGTACCCCACACCCAGCAGTGGCGCCGTCAACGCCCCGACCACGAAGGGGTGCCAGCCATACCAGCCCGCGATGGCGCCGGTCGTCAGCGCGGTCTTCACATCACCGAACCCGATCCCGTCCGGCACGGCCAGAAACAGCAGGAAGTAGCTGCCCACCAACAGGGCACCGCCCAGTATGGCGGCACCGAACGAGCCACCAGTCCGCGGGAGTTGGGAGGCCAGCGCGAGGCCGGCAACGACCAGGGCCGCCAACGGCAACGTGATCACGTCGGGCAGCCTGCGCACCGCCAGATCGACGCACGCCAGCACGACGAGTAGCCAAGCGACCACCAGCCAGAGCACCAACTCCGGGCGCCAGCCGACCGTGTACGCCGTACTGGCACACACCCCGCACAACACCGCGCCGCTCCCCAGGCCATAGCCCGGCCCCCGCCGTGCAGGCGACTGCGCAGAGCTGGATCCGCCGGTGGCGAAGTCCACCGCCCTGGGCACCGCTAGCCCGGCGATGAGGCTGTACACGCCTGCCAGGATCACGAGCATGCCGACCTCCGCTTCCCAGTCACCGGCGAGGTGCACCGCAGGCCGATTACCGACGCTTCACCCTGCTCGTCCACGCTGCACCCCCGACCGGTCAGGGTCGGACTCGCCGCGCTCCACGTAGCCCTGTTCCGTCGCGTCTCTCTGAGATGGTTCCGGCAGGGCCAGTTCGATGACCGGGCGCACTGAAAGCGTGGTGGTCACGTCGTCGAGCAGCGGCACGAGCGCCTTTACAGCGAGGCCGTCCAAGACTGAGAGATGGCACAGCAGGTCCGGGTCCGTCAGCCGCGTCGGCCCGTCGGGATCCGCATGCCGCAACAGGAGGGCCGCCGCCTCACGGACGATCCACGACGCCGGCGCCTGCAGTGGGTCGGCGTCATCGAAACTGTCAGCAGCTTGCACCAGGACAGCGGCGAGGCTTACGCGGTCATCGTCTTCCCCTGCCCGGAGACGGTCGCGGGCCGCGAGGAGCAGTCGATGAACGTCGCGTCGGTACGGTCGGTGAACGGCGGAGCGCGTCATCCCGGCCTCCGTGCGCAGCAGTGATGTCGGCGTGGCATGGCCAGGGAGTCGGCACGCTCGGCGTCGGCGAAGGCGCGGACGCCGACGCAGGTTCGCTTCCTGGATGCGCTGGCGGGGTGGTACGCAGGTTCAGTTGTCTGCTCCTTCCTGTCCTTCATGTGCGGCCCCGGCGGGACGAGAACACCGCGGAGGGAGGACTCACTGCGATTGTGTCCACGTCACCCGGCCGCCGACCGCAGCCGTCAGCACGACCACCACATCGGGTGATCCCAACGGCTCCAGCGGGAGGCTCCCGACTTCAGCCGAAGGCCTCGCGGTTGACGGTCTTATGGCCGCGACATCACGAGGCGAACCGCGACGTGGCGTCGGCCTTCGCCGCGCAGCCCGCAGGGCCCCTCGGCGGGCAGGCCCTGGGGACGGAGCGTTGAGGTAGGCGACTGCCGGGCCCCTCCCTTCGGCCGTGACGAGTTGCGCGTGCGGGCGTGTGCGTGGGGTGAGGGCGGGCTGGCGGTCATTGGTGCGGTGGCCCAGGGCTGGGTGGGCACGACCAGCCCTGCACGGAACGTTCAGCGCGCGAACTCACTCGCGGGGCCGCTAGCCGGGCTGGGCGGCGTTCCTGGGGTGTGCTGCCACAGGTGTACGTATGCCTCAGCCTGCTGCCACCAGGTGGCCAGCCTCGACCCTGGTCGGGCGGTGCCGTTGGTGTGGTTGAGGATGACGATCTCGAAGGGGTCGCCGTCCTGGTCGAAGTCGAGGCGGGTGCGGTCCAGTTCGCCGTGTTCGTGGTGCAGGACGTGGAGCGTGAGGGCGAAGGCGGTGTTGGTGCGGTCGGTCCGCAGGATCGCGGCGCTGATGACGAGTTGGGGATTCGTCGGGGAACCCGGGGCGTAGAGGGTGTCGCCGATGAGGTGCCAGTCCGTTGCGGAGTCGGTGGCCGTGGTGTTGAGGATCATGGTGAGGATGTCGCGGTCGGTGATGCGCATGGTGGTGTCTCTCCTTGTTTTCTGGCGGGGCGATGTGTGGGTGGTCGAAGTTGGTGTGGTGTGTTCGCGGGTCCCGGTGGCGGGCGCGGTGTGTGGGTGCCGCGCCCGCCGTGGGGGTGTGTCAGGTGCAGGCGCCGAAGCGGCAGGTGTCGGTGTGTGCGGGGTCGTCGTCGAAAGTGGGTGGCAGGGCGTTCTGGCGGTCGCAGTCTTCGCGGGTGAGGGTGCGGGTGAGGTGGGTGCCGAGGTCGGCGAGGTGGCGGATCTCGGCGAGGGGTACCGGGGCGGCGCATTCGGGGCAGGGGCCGAGGAGTTCGAAGGCGTCCTCGTCGTACAGGGGGAAGCGGGCCAGGAAGGTGTACGTGTCGCCGGACTCGGGGCAGGCGGCGGTCGCGAGGACCGGCTCGCCGATCGTTGTGCGGCGGCGCAGGTGGTCGGGGGTGGTGGTGATCTGGTCGAGGGGCAGGCCGAGGGCGGCGGCGAGGCGGACGGCGGTGCGGGCGTGTTCGGCGCCCCGGTACTGGCCGTGCGGGCTGAGGGCGGTGTTGTGGCGGATGTAGACGGCGGCGGCCTGGGCGCGTTCGGCGATGCTGGTCATGACGTGTTCTCCGTTCGGTGCGGTGCAGGTTGGTGTGTTGTTCGGTTGGGGGTGGGGCCCGGCGGGGCGTGGTGTGTCCCGCCGGGTGTGGGTGTGTCAGGTGTGGGTGGTGGCGAGGGCGGCCTGGGCGGCGGTACTGATCTGGGCGGCGGCCTGGGCGGGGTCGGTGAGTTGGAGGAGGGTGGTGCCAGGGCAGGGGGTGGGGTCGGGTTCGAAGGCGAGCCAGAGGGCCGCGCAGCCGCTGGCGCGCAGGGCCTGGATGCGGGTGGTGGCGGCGGTGTGTTCGTCTTCGGCGTAGGCGCCGTCGGAGGCGATGACCACCAGGCGTCCGGCGCCCGGGCGGCTGAGGCCGAGGGCGGCGTCCAGGGCGTCGAGGGCTTCGGCGAGGTTGTGGCCGAAGCCGTTCGCGTGGAAGCGCGGCACCTGGGCCGGGGTGCGGCCCGGTGCGGTGATCGCGGTCAGGCAGCAGTCGTACGCGATGGTCGCGGCGCGCGAGTCGGGGTCGCTCAGGGAGGTGGCGCGGGCCACGATCCAGGCGGCCGAGGCGATCGGTCCTTCGGCCTCGCCCATGGAGCCGGAAACGTCGACCGCGATGCCGACCCGCAGCGGCGGGGTCGGGGTGTGGTGGTGCACGGTGCGGGTGAACGGGGTCGCGGTCGGGGTGGCCCCGGCCGCCCGCTGGGCATCGCGGGCCAGGGCCTGACGCATGTTCAGCCGTCCCGGCGGGGCCTGCGAGGCCACCGTCGTCTGGGTGCGTTCACGGTAGGAAGCGGCCCGCAGGCCCCGGGCCAGACGCCCTGCTGCCGCCTTCTCTTGGGTGGTGGGGGTGCGGGTGCCGCGCAGCGGGGACCAGGCGGGCCCGTCGGGGTCGTGCGGGTCGAAGGGGCGGGCGCCGGGGGCGAAGATCTTCTTGGCCAACGCGGCCGAGGTGCGGGCGTGTTCGGCCTGGGACGTGCGGGCTTGGGTGCGGGCGCGCTGGGCGGCGCTCGCCTGCTCACGGGCCTGGGTGGCGGCGTGTTCGGTGGCGTGTACGGCGTCGACGGACTGGCTGATCGCTTCGGCGAGTTCGGTGTCCGGGGCAGCTTGCAATGGTGGGGTGGGGGCGGGCCGGTCGGGGTCGGCGGTGAGGGCATCACACCAGGCGCGGCCGTGGGCGAGCATCGCCTGTTCGTCGTCGTCGGCCGTAGTGTGTGCGGCACTCCAGATGTCGGCGAGGGTGGCCAGGAGGTCGCGGCCGAGGCGGGCGGTGAGGAGGTGGGCGACCGGGTCGGTCTCCGCCTCATCGAGGATGCCTGCGTCGCGGCGGGCGAGGAGGAGACCAGCGGCGTGCGCGGCCTGCCACACATCACCTGCGGCCGGGGCCTGGGTGGTGAACTCATCCAGGATCAGGGCGTGGACGGCGGCGCGCAGCCAGCGTCGGTCATGCGGGCGGCGCCTGAGGTGGGCGGCCTCGGCGCGGGATTCCTCCAGCAGGGCGGAGGCGGCGCCCAGGGCGGTGCCGCGCAGTTCGGGTGGGGTGGACCAGTGGGAGTGGGCGGCGTGGGCGGCCTCGTGGACGAAGGCACCCCAGGCGGCCGGGTAGTTCTCCTCGTCGCCGGGTTCGAGGGGGTCGATGGTGTGTGCGGGGTGCGGGGCGAAGAGGGCGGCGTCGATCTCCAGGGCGGCCAGGGTGGGCATGAAGGCGGCCGGGGCGCCGGAGCGGGTGCCCGGTTCGCAGGTGACGATCACGTCGTCGCGGTCGGCGAGTTCGGGCAGCCGCTCGGTCAGCGCGGCCGAGATCCGCAGCCAGTGCCCGGCCTGCGGGCCGCGCCGGGGCAGGGCGGCGGGGCCGCCGTCGTCCTCCCAGCAGGCAGCGGCCAGTTCGTCGTCGGTCACGGCGGGCGGGGTGTGCTGGAGGTGACTGTTCAGGAGCGTCGTCGATGCGGGCATGGCGTGTCATTCCCTTCCAGGGGAGGCGAGTTCGGGGTGCGCAGGGGCCGGGCGGTGTGAGGGGTGCCCGGCCCGGCCGGGGGCGATCAGAGTTGGCGGCCCAGGGCGAGGGCGGTGATGGGGCGGCCGATGGCCTTGGTGACGATCTCGGCGACCGTGTCCCGGTCCTCGAGGGGTGCGATGCCGACCAGGTTGGCGAAGGCGACGTCCGCGCCGAGTACGTCGGCGATCTTCTGGAAGGCGATCAGTTCGCGTAGTTGCGGGGCCCAGCCGAGTTCGCCGCCCGCCTGCCGGGTGGCGATGTTGCGGGCGATCCGTACCGCCGTCGCGTTGATCTTCAGGGCTTTGGCGAGGTCGTAGTCGGAGGCCACCTGGATCTGCATGCTGAACCGTGAGGCGAGCGCCTCGGTGAGGACCGCGCCGTGCACGCCGGGGTTGTGTCCGGCGATCACGTAGAAGCCGTCGGCCGCCTCGATCGTCTCGCCCTTGTGCGCCTTGACCTGGATCTGGCGGCGCCCGTCCAGGGCCGGGTAGAGGGCGGCCAGGACCTTCGGGGAGATCAGGGTGGCGTCATCCAGGAGGAGGGCGCGACCCTCCATCATCGCGGCCACCAGGGGTCCGTAGATGAACTCGTAGCCGCCCGCATCGGTTTGGGTGTACTCGCCGACCAGGTCCCCGACCGTGGTGTCCCCGTCGCCCGCCACCGTGATCAGGTCGGGGAAGGCCGCCTCGATCAGGGAGGTCTTGCCCGTGCCCGGCGGCCCGTACAACAACACCGGGACGCTCGCCTCGCGCAGGCGTTGCAGGGCCTCGACATCGGGCAGGTTCTCCAGCGCCCTCGGGTGATACGTCTGCCCGTTCGGGCGGGTGATCGGGGCCGGGCGCCCGCCCGACGCAGGTGCGGGTGCGGGGCGCGGGCGGGGCACCGCCGCCGAGGGCGGGGTGGGGTTGGAGGTCGGCTGGGCGGCGGCCCGGTGGTCGAAGTCGCCTGGTAGGTGCGGGGTTTGTGGCCGACCCGTTCGGCCTCGCCCCGGGTGACCAGCGTCTCGCAGGCGTTGCCGACCGCTCCCCCGGAGTGCCCCAGCTGCTTGGCCAGCTCGGTGACCGTGTAACGGCCCTGCGGGCTCACGGCCAGGATCGCGGCCACCCGGGCCCGTAGTTCACCGGGGCGGGCCTTACCCGGAGCGGTGGGCAACAGGGCGGCGGGCGGGGCGGGTTGAGGCGATGGCGGCGGGGTGGGTGTGGCCATGGCGAAGCCTTCCTCTCACTGGGTAAAGGAGAAATTCGGTGGGGGTTCCTGCCACCCGCCGCGCCGTCGTGGTGGCGGCCGGTTCGGGCATGGGGGTGCCGTGGCACCGGCCTCATGCGGTCTCGGTGCAGGGTCTGACTCAGGGGGGTGCCGCGCTCGGGCGGCGGTCGAACGGCTGGGGCCGGGTGGGCCCGCCGGGTGTGCGGCGGGCCCGTGCCGGGCCTAAATGTCAGCCGTCGAGGTCGGTCAGGGTGACCGTGACGTGCGCGCCGAGCACCGACTCGATGTCGGTCCTGCGGCGGGTGTTGGGGGCGGTGACGCTCACCCGGATCCGGGACCAGGCCCGCCCCATCGTGTGGCCGTTCTCGACCTCCATCAACGTCCCGGCGAACGTGACCGGTTCACCGAACCTGCCGAACCCGAGCTCCTCCCAGGCGTCCTGGCACACCAGCGTTTCGAACTCGATCCAGTGCAACGCGTCCGCCTGCCGCAGCTCGACCGCGTTCACTTTCCGCCCGTCCAACCGAATCACCCCTTTTTCTGAATTCGGCCACCCGTTCGGAAATTCCCCCGCCGGGCCGCTTTCGCATTTCCCGTTCCCGCCTTTTCGGGAACAATTTAAATATAGCTCGACTCGGGCCCGACCTGAAGCGGGATTCCGGCTTGATAATGCTGGAATTCTCGTGAATTCACGACCGGAATTCCGGGGAATTCGGGAAGCGGCGACGCTTTGCGTCGTGCGCGGCACGCGGGGCGACCGATTGCCAGGCGGCCTGCGGGCGCCGGCAAACCCGCAATTCGAGCACACGTCCGAACCAACCGGCCCGGCACGGCGGCCCGGCACGGCGGCCCGGCACGGCGGCCCGGCACGGCGGCCCGGCACGGCGGCCCGGCACGGCGGCCCGGCACGGCGGCCCGGCACGGCGGCACCTGCGGCTCCGCCTCGTGCCGCCTCCAGGCCTCCCAGACCTCCTGGGGGCCGGCCGGTACAGGAGGAGAAGAGGAAGGAGGAGGAAGAGAGGAGAAGGGGAAGGGGGAAGAGGAAGGGAGAGGAGGTGGAGCGGAAGCTGCAGGGGAAGTGAGCGGAAAGTGAGACACGAAGCGAGAGGCGGAGGGGTGTGGGGAGTAGATCGGGACAGGTTCATCCACCGATATGCAGGCTGGCCCGGCCCGCCATGGCAGACCGGGCCGTGACCAGCCGGTACGTGCCCCGCAGGGTGCTCCTGTGCAAGCAGGACGCCGGGTTCGAGCCCCATGGAAGGACGAGGGACTCGACGTACTGCAGGACTTCGACTCTCGACGGGCCTGCAAGGTCCACTGATCCGAACTCAATCAAGCCAGGAGCACCCAGCACCCCGGCGTCGGGCCGGCGCGAAGACGAGCCCTTCACCGGTGTTTGCCACGACATCTGACCCTGGAGCCCGGCGGGCACCGGCGGCGTCCCACCCGCCTATTGGCTGGACGCCATGAACCACGCCCGCTCCACATACGTGTAGGTCGACGGCGGAAGGGACGGGAACCCGGATTGAGCGGTGGGCTGAGCCGGGCCCTCAAGGGCTTCAACAAGGCGCACTCATGCGGAACGCAGACGCGATCTTCCTTACCGACCCTTGAACCTTCGACCTCGAACGATCGAGCAACTGCCGCCTAGGCTCGGAGCATGACGCCCACAGATGCAGAGATTGCCCGCGACCTCGCCCCCACCGGGGTGCTGCGCGCCTCCATCGACCTCGGCAATCCAGTCCTCGCCCAGGGCACTCCAGACGAGCCGTCCGGAGTCACTGTCGAGCTCGCCCGCGAGGTTGCCGCACGTCTGGAACTGCCCGTGCAGTTCAGCTGCTTCGATGCGGCCCGCAAGTCATACGCCGCGATGTCCGAGGGTCACGCCGACCTGTGCTTCCTGGCCGTCGATCCAGACCGCGAGAAGGACGTCGCATTCAGCACGCCGTACGTGCACATCGAGGGGGTGTACGCGGCACCAGTGGACGCAGCATTCACCTCTGCCGCCGACGTCGACCGCGACGGAGTACGCATCGGCGTCAAGAAGGGGTCCGCGTACGACCTCTACCTGAGTCGCACCCTGCACCACGCCACCGTGGTACGCGGTGACGAGGGGGTCGACATCTTCCATGCCGAGGACCTGGACGTAGCGGCCGGCATCCGCCAACCACTGACCGTGCACGTTTCCCAGACGGCCGAACTGCGTCTGCTGGAGCCCGCGTTCATGACGATCCGGCAGGCCGTGGGCACCACAAGGGGGCGAAGCCCGAAGACCACACGGTTCCTCAACGAGCTCGTGACCGAGCTGGTGGCGTCCGGTTTCGTCTCCAAGGCGCTGCGCCACTCCGGCCAAGACCCGACGCTCGCTGCCCCCACCGCAGTTTGACGGAGCCTGGAAGCCACGCCACCCTGCGCCACTTGGGGTCTGCGCCGTGGGCTCAGTGACGCCGTCCCATGTACCCCGCCCACGGCTCTTGCCTGTGCGGCTACCAGTTCATGTGCCGGGGCATGCGGCACTTACCAGCGGAGTCCATCGAGGGGCAGTCGTCGTCGCCGACCGCGATGACGAGCGCCGCACACAGCGCCAGTACGACGAGGACGACCACCAGGCCGGTACGGGTGAGCAGGAACCGACTGATACATGTGCCGGTGCGGCCGAGGCGCCGGTCGCGCTGCACCGTGGCACGGCGCAGGTTCCAGACAGCGCAGACGGCGACGGTGACGGCACCGAAAGCCGCCGACACCCAACCGTCATGGAAGAGGCCCTGAGCGACGTAGGCGAACATGCCGCCGAAGAACAGCGCGTACATGCTCCGGACGAGCACCGTATTGATCATCGTCTTCGACCTTCCGGCCGTTCGGCGCGCCAGGCACGGAAGTGGTGAACGGCTTGGAGGGCGAGGGCGGTGATCACCGCTTGGATGCCGGTATCCCCGTCCCCCAGGGCGCGGCCGACCCAGCAGACGGCGAAGAGGCCGACCACAGCGAGGACTATTCGCACGAGGCGGCGCAGGTACCTACTCATCTTCACCGTCCACGTCTTCGTACTCGGGCTGGCCGGTGCGGCGCCACCACCACTGGTAGATGACCTGAGACCCGGTGACACTGATCCCCAGGACGATCGCCATCTGCCAGTCGCCAATGATGAGCCCCATGGCGCCGTAGATGACGACGGCGAGGGCGAGGTAGACCACAATCTCTCGGACCTTGAGCTGCTTCGGCGGGTCCGGATGCGCCCCATCAACTTCAGCCGGTACTTCAGGCGCAGCTTCATCGGTTCGCCTTCGCCAGCCGGCCCGCGTCACGGATGTTCTTGACGATGGCCACAAGCAGCACGCCGAAGACAGCCCCCACGAGGGCCCACAACCACCACGGCATGACCACGGCGGTGTCGGTACCGAATCCGCTGGATCGGGTGGTCAGACCGGTCTCGGCAAGGCAGCCGTCTATGAGGTCGCTGCGGTACTGGATGTGCCGTAAGCCGCGTCGGATGCGCTGGATGAGGTGTTCGGTTGTGCTGAAGGCGACGCTGGAGAGCCAGTCTGGTCGCAGCAGTGACCAGATCCCTTCAACGGGGTTGAGGTCGGGTGCGTAGGGCGGGAGGTCGTAGATGGTCAGCCACTCCCGGCCTCGGGCGAACTTTCGCAGGTCGGCGGCTTTGTGGACGTTCAGGCTTGCCGTAACCAACCCGCTACATGTTGAAGCGGAACGGCGGCGCGGCCCACACAGCAGTGGAAACGCCCCGGTCGGCGGTCATCGAACCAGCAGCCGGCGTGCCGCCCACCGGCAGCTTCGCGGCTCGGCCGGGCGACCGTTTCATGCGATGGCGGCGGGCGCCCTCCACTGAGGCGGTCGGTTCTGCCGGCCGACCTGCCGCCCGCCTTCGCGGCGGCCAGCAATCCCGGTCGACGCTCGCGATTAACACACCCGGCACCATGACCTTTCGACCCACGTCGAATCGATTGGATGCCCACGACCCTGGCGCCAGGCTGAGCTCAGCAACCGCAGGACCCGTCCATGCGATATGAGGAGACCTCATGATCTTCGTCAACATCACCACAACCGACCTCGAGCGCAGCAAGGCCTTCTACACGGCGCTCGGGTGCGCCATCAACCCGATGTTCACCGACGAGAACGCCGCGTGTGTCGTCTGGGACGAGAACACGAGCTTCATGGTGCTCACCCACGGGCACTTCTCGCAGTTCACCGACAAGCAGATCGCCGACCCGCACACGGTCGCCCAGGTGCTGCTGTCGTTCTCGCGCGACTCGCGGGACCACGTCGACAGGACCGTCGACGCCGGTGTCACCGCGGGCGGCCGTGAGCCGCGCGCCGCGCAGGACCACGGGTTCATGTACGGGCGCTCCCTCGAGGACCCGGACGGCAACGTCATCGAGTTCCTCTACATGGAGCCCCAGGCCAGCGAGCAGGGTCCGGAGGCGTACGTCGCCGAGCACGGCGCGGGACCGGACCTCGTTCCCGGTCGGTGACCCGGCGCCGGCCCCGGATGCGCTCGTCCGCCGCGTCAGACGCGGTGGACGAGCGCATCGCCGAGCGGCGTGCGCGCGTGCAGCACGCGCCGCCCGGCACGCCGGGACGCGATGAGCCCGGCGGCGCGCAGGGCATCGAGGTGGTGGGATGCGGTGGAAGCCGCGATGCCGGCCTCTCCTGCTGTCTCCGTCGTGGACAGCGGCGCGCCGAGCGCGACGAGCACCGCGGCGCGGCTCTCCCCGAGCAGGCCCGCCAGCGCGTCCGTCGAATCGGCACGATGCCACACCTCGGACACACCGAGCGCGGGGTAGAACAGCGTCGGCTGCGCGGGCGGCTCCGTGAGCACCGCGCAGTGGCGCCCGAAGAACGACGGCACGAGCACGAGGCCCCGCCCCTGGCAGTCGACGATCTCCTCGTGTCGTTCCATCCGCACGCGCACGGTGTCGAAGCCGGTGTCGGCGCTCCACTCGACGGCTTCGCCGAGATCGGCCGCCATCCCGGCCAGACCGTCCGCGGTCATCCGTCGCACCCGAGAGCCGATGTCCGCGTGAAGGATGCGTTCGATCTGCGCCCAGTAGGGCGCGAGTGCGGCCTCCCAGAGCGCCTCGACGTGGCGCACGATCATGGCGCGGATCCTCGCGGGATCGGCCGCCATCCTCTCGAGCGCGGCCCGCGCGACGCCGGCGCTGCGGACCGCGCGCTTGCGCAGGTCGACCGAGATCGGCTCGAGCGGCGCCTGTCGCAGCCGCTCGATCTCGTCCGCAGGCGTGAGATCCCACGACGCGGCCGACGTGAACAGATCGGGTGCGTACCCGGTTTCGCCCACGACGAGGCGCAGCAACTCGAGGGACTCCCGCGGGACATCGTCGCGAACGGCGCGCAGCCATCCCCACTGCAGCGGCTGCTCCTGCGGTCGGCTGAGGGTCCGCACCGCGTGGACGATCTCATGCCCTGGCGACATGCCGAATCGGACGGTGGAGATGTCCTCCGAAGCAAGGCGGAACTCGACATACTTCTGCGGCACGTCGAGCAGGCTACCGCCGACACGACTCAGCCGATCGAGCGCGGCCCGGCTCCGTGCAGCGACGCGCGGCTCGAAGCGCTGAACTTGCCGCGGCGAACAGCCGCTACGTCCAAGTCCACCCGTAGCGTCCGACGAGGCAAGCCGGGCGCCGATGCCAGGGCCCGTACCGCCCTACAGATCCGAAAATCCAGATCGTCAGTGCCGCGGACATCCGCCTGGCATCAGGCCCTCGACGACTACCCGCATGTCCGGTCCGGACGCGCCGACGAACGGGCTCAAGACCAATCAGCGTCCGACAGACCCACCTGAAGAACACCACAACCAGCGAAAATCCAGCACCGGGAACACCAACGTAGGTCGGTCTTGCCCTCGGTATGGGTCAACTGGTGGCGTGGTGGGTCAGGGTCCCGAAGCGTACCCGTTAGGGAGGCCACGCCTATCGGGCGACCGTCGCCTGTGGGGCGTCGTGCAGTAGTGCGGTGGTGGCTGGCTCGGGGTGCTCGTCGATGTCTGCGAGGCGGTGGGTGAGGAGCGCGAGCGTGCGGTGGGCCGCGTCGTCGCGGCCGACGGCGCGCTGAAGTTTGATGATGCGCCGGTAGACGCGCTCGTTGGTGGGGTCGAAGTCGGCGGCCTGGTTGAGGAGGGCGAGCGCCGGTTCGGGGTCGGCGGAGTGCTGCGCCATGTGGTCGGCGAGGAGCATCAGCGCGTCCACGGCCTGCCGGTGCAAAGCCAGGCGTGGGCCCTCGACCCACAGGTAATCGGCGCCGTCGCACAGCGGACCGCGGTAGGTCTCGGCCGCGCGGCGCAGGGCGTCGGCGCGTGCGTACGTCGTCGTCTCGGCTGCCGCTTGCCGCAGCGCGTCGATGAAGGCCGAGGTGTCCGTGGCGACCAACTGCGGGTCAAGACGCTGACGATCCCCGCTCAGGACAACAAAGGCCGGGCTTTTGGTGCCGGTGGCGTCCCGCAGGAGGCGGCGGGCGGCGCGGCGCAGGTTGGCGATCCGCGGGTTTCTCTCCTCCGGGCTGCCGCTGAGGTTCATCTTGTCGGCGATTTCCTCGGCGTGCAGTCCGCCCGGGTGGGCGGCGAGCAGGGAGAGGTATTCGCGGGTTCCTTCTTTTCGCGCGTCGGCCAGGACGCATTCTTCACCGCGGATCGTGAGGGCGAATCCTCCGAAGAGGCGCAGGTGAACGGGGCGGCTCGTAGTGTCTGGCTCTTGTCGGCCTTGGAGGGTGTTGTCCTGCACTGTGGGTGCGGCCGATGGCCTGGGCGCCTTCGTCGTAGCGGGCGGCGCGTTCTGGGCGGGGGCCGGCGGATCGGTGTCGGCTGCCTGGACCTGTTGTCCGTGGGCGGCGAGCAGTGTGGTGAGCAGTTCGGCAGCCGGGGTGGGTGCGAGGGTGAACAGGGTCGCGCTGGACAGTGCCGGAATGTCTCCGTGGGCGGATCCGTCTTCCTGGACATGTACCGCCGTGGATGTGCGAGAAGCGCTGCCGAGGGTGAGGACCGCCAGGCGCCCCGGGGCGGCGCGCGCCGCGAGCGCTGCCAGTCGTGGACCCTGCTCGTTGCCGAGGGCTGTGACGTCGGCCAGGAAGACGGACATAGCCGAGGCGGTGGCCTCGTCATGGACCAACTCACTTCCCGATACGCCCTGTTCGTGGCGCGCGTGTTCCAGGAGAGCGTGTTCGGCGGCATCGACCGCGGTGCCGAAGTCGTCGGTGACGCTCCACCCCGCGGCGAAGCCTCGCGGGCCGGCAGGCAGGAGCCGGGCAAGTGTCGCGGCAGGGATGAGGAGTCGTACGGCGGCCAGCCCGGGCCGTAGGCGTTGAGCGGCGGTGGCGATGGCGATCGTCAGAGCCCGGGTGGCGTCCTCGGCGCCCGGGCCGGTGAGGTGCACTCCGCCGGGGACGGACAGGGCGTCGACCAACACCTCGCGGCCAGCACATTCGGCGATGGAGACCGTGCCCGCAGGCAGGGGCTCAGCGGGCTGCGGCATGCGGGGCAGATCGTCATCCGTGTCGTGGCGAGCGGATCGCGCGGACAGGGTGCCGTGGTGGGCGCGTTGGACGGCAGTGTCGAGGGCCGGTTCGCTCGTCACTTCGTCGTGGCCGAGGGTGGGTTCGCGGTGTCGGGCCGCGCGGCGGCGTGCGAAGGCGAGGGCTGCGGTGATGCCGGCCGCGGTGGTGATGCCGATGAAGGAGGCGCCGCCGACGCCGATGGTCACTGGCCGCTGCGCACTGGCACGTGTGTCGGATTCCGGCCGCTGCTCAGGGTGTCGTGCAGGTTTCGTCGGTGGTGCTGCCTGTTGGTGCGGTGTGGCCGTCTCCGGTGACGGGGGCGTTGAAGGGGTTGGAGCCGGTTCCGGCTTCGGCGCGGGCCTGTCGGGCTTCGGGCCGTCCGGTTCGTGCGGTGGTGTGCGGTCGTGGGCGGCTGGGATGCGTAGCTCCCAGCCTGGTCTGATGAGGTCGGGGTCGGAGAGTAGTTCCCCGTTCGACTGGCGGATGGTGCAGCTGAGTTGGTAGATCCGTGGCCACTTGACCGGGTCGCCCAGGTGCGCGGCCGCGATGTCCCACAGGGTGTCTCCGGGTTCCACGGTGTATTGCACGTACGCGGGTACTTTCGGCTCGCCGCGGTGGCGCTCGCCCTCCTGGGCGGATGGTGCCGCTGGGTGCTGTGGCGCCGTGGCCACGACTCGTTGCAGTGGGAGCGGGCCGCCAGTGGTGGTGGCCGCGTGGGCGGTGGGCAGGCGCCACAGTCCGACGAGCGCCAGCAGCAGAGTGCCGACCAGCAGCGCGGCGGCGGCCCGGTGGGCCGGCAGGGCTGCTGCGTGAAGGCGCAGCGCACCCGTTTCCCGTACGAGCTCTGGGAAGTGGCGCACCACACCAAGTGTCTCGCGGGCCAGGATGGCCATGGCGTAGGCCCAGAACGTCCAGGCGGTGTAGGCCAGCAGGTGCAGGATGAAGGTGTCGCTGACGGGCTGGCCCAGGTGACCGGCGAGGTCGTCCAGCGAGTGGACTTGTTCGGGCCAGGGTGCGCCGACGCTCAGGAGCAGCGCGTACGGGATGCCGGCCACGGCAATCGTCAGGGCGGCGGCGCTCACCAGCAGCCGCACGATGACGACAGCCGCGCCCCGAAGTGTCCGCCGTCCGTGGGGTGTTGTGATCTCGCGGGACGTGCGGGTCACGGTGTCCCTCCGTCGGCCTCGTCCCAGGGTGTGGTGGTGCCGCGTTCGATGCGGGCGGTGGCCTGGGCGTGTGTGGTGAGGGTGCCGATGCCGACCAGGGAGAGGACTTGGGTGGGCTGGTGGTGTGTGACGGAGACGGTGGCCTGGTCGCCGGTGACGCGGACCCGGGCGCTGTCCCCGGCCGCCGTGGCCCGGGCCAGTGCGGCGGTGCGTGCCGGGCCCGTGTCCAGACGCATTTCCTGGGTGGCGCGCAGGTGGTCGAGGTCGACCATCTGGCAGGCGGAGCGGGCCGCTTCCTGTGCGGTGTCGGCGGCCCGCACCTTGCCCGCGAGGGCAAGTCCGCCGTCGATGACGAGCCCGGCGAACAGGATCAGTGCCGCGGCCATGACCACCACCATCGCGGTGATCTGTCCGTCATCAGCCCGCATCGCCGCTGGCATCCGTACCTGCCGCTTGTGGTGCCGCCTCATCCGCGTACTCCTCGGTAGAGATCGACGACGGAGGTGGCCCGTGCGGCGATGGTGTGGTCCGGCAGACCGGGGGTGTCCGGGTCGACGTGGCAGGTGACGCGTACCGTCACCACGCTGCCGGGCTGGAAGCCGCCGGTGATCGCGGCGATGTGCGGGTTGCGGCAGGACGAGCCGGCTCCGTTGAGGCTGGCCGTTGCGGCCGACTGCGCCTCGGTGTTCCCTTGCGGTCCGGATCGGGCCAGGGAGGCGGCGCGGGCGGCCTGGTGGGCGGCTTCGTCTGCATCGAGGCGGGCTCCGGCGAGCCGTCCGAAGTCGACGGCGATGAGCAGGATGAGAATCAACAGCGGTGTGAGCAGGACGAGTTCGGTGGAGACCGAGCCCCGCTCGTCGCGTGCCCGCGCCGCTACGGCGGACAGTCGGCGTCGACGCATTCGCTCACTCCCCCGCCGGTGACGACCAGCGTTCGACCGGCCCGGCCGCATGCCCTGTCACCTGCAGATCGAGGCCCGGTACGACGGCGGCCACGCCGCCGTGCACGCTCACGGTGACCTGTGCGGCGCCGCGCCGCACGTCCACGGCCGGATGCTGCAGCACCCTTCCGCCCAGCAGTTCGAGGGTGGACGAGGCCCGCGCGCTGCCCGCGGCGGCGGTCGAGTCCTCGGCGCGGGCGGCTGCCAGGGCGCGCGAGGCGGCCGTCTGAGCGATGTGCTGGGCGTGCGCGGCCAGCGCGAACTGCACGATCAGCAACAGCAGCGTCGCCAACAGCGGCATGGCCACCACCAGTTCGGTGGTCACCGAGCCCCGGTCGGCCGCCGCCCCGCCGGACAGCGACCGGAACCGGCCCCGAATCCGAGCCGATGCCCGGGCCCAGCTTCGGGTTCGGGCTCGTGGCCAGCTATCCAAGGTCGATTCCGTTGGCCTTGGCGGTGACCTTCGCCGCGATGATCCCGACGACGGTCATGGCCAGGATGGCCATCAGGGCGATGACGATGACGGCTTCGGTGGTCATCCCGGCGTCTCCGCCCTTCTTGTTCTTCTCTTTGATCCAGTGGCCCCAGCGCCGGGCCGTGGCGGGGATGGTGTGCATCTGCATGACGAACCTCCTGATGTGTCCCCGTGGGCCGTGAGGGCCCGGGGAGTGTTGCGGGTCGTACGGGTGTCAGAAGCCGGCGAGGACTTTGTGCATCGCCGGGAACCCGATGAAGATCAGAAACGCGGTGAACAGGACGACGACCGGCAGTGACATCCGTTCCGTCGCGGCCTGTGCGGCGCCGTCGTTCTCGGTGAGGCGGCGGGTGCGCATCGCGCTCGCCTTCGCCTCCAACGAGGCCCGGATCTTGGCTCCTTCACTGCCCGCGAGGGAGACCGTCGCGGCGAGTTCGGTGAGTTCGCGTACGTCGCTGTGGCGGCCGAGTTCGCCGATCTCGTGCCAGACGTTGGTGCGGGAGACCTCGGCGGCGGTCAGTGCGCGCCGCAGTTGGGCGGCGGCCCAGCCGTGCACGGAGGCGCCGGCATCCCCCAGGGCCTGGTGCACTCCGGCGCCGCCGGCCAGGGCGACGACGGTGAGGTTGAGGAAGACCGACAGCGTGTGCCGCAGTTCGTCGCGGCGCCGCCGCGCGGTCGCGCGTACGCCCAGGTCCGGGGTGAAGAACAGCACGGCGCCGACCGCCAGAGATCCCGCGGCGGAAGCCTGCCAGCCGGGACCCGTCCCGGTGAGTGCCCACAAGGCCGCCATCGCCGCTCCGGGCGCGATCACGCCGACGAGTCCGGCCGCGGCCTTCTCCGCCAGGAAGTGCTCCGCCTCCACCTCCGCGAGCCGCAGATCCCGTCCAAGGGAGCTGCCGGGCAGGCCGATCGCTGTGAGTGCGGGGACGGCACCGCGTCCGGCGCGCGCCGCCCAGCCACCCCGTCCTCCCGCCCTGGCCATGGACGGCAGGGGTACGGGCAGCGGTTGGCGAAGCGCGGCCACTCGCTGTGCCAGGGACGGCCGCGGTGGATGCAGGCCGTAGACGGCCAGGGCCATGAAGGCGCCGAAGCCGATGCCGAGCAGGATGCCGGTCACCGGCCGTTCACCTCCCCGGCCGTTCCGGCCGCGGTGGCGGCTTTGAGGACTCGCGGTTCCTGCGGCAGTGCCGCGGTCTTCGCCAGCCACCACAGGCCCAGGCCGAACAGCGTCCCGATCACGGCGAGCACCAGCTGCCCCACGGTCGTTCCGTACGGCTGCAGGTAGGGCCGGTTGAAGACGACCAGGCCGCCCGCCATGCCGAGGGTGGTGACGGTGATGACGCGTACCGAGGTACGTACCCGGGTCCGGCCGGCTTCGGTCCGCAGCCGCATGGTCACCTGTTCCCGTGTCGCGAGTGCCAACGTACCGAGCAGCGGCGCGAGTTGGCGTGCCTGGCGTTCGGCGGCCATGGCCAGGGCCGCGACGACCATGTCGGCGACCGGGTCATCGATGTCGTCGGCGAAGGCGCGCAGCGCGTCCCCGAGCGACTGCCCGTCGTTGATCCGCGCTGCCATCGCCTCGGCCGGTTCCTTCAGTGCGGGTGGGGCGACGGGCACGGTGGCGAGGATCGCCTGCTCCAGGCCGGCCGCGGCCGACAGGGTGTCGCGCAGCATCTCCGCCCAGGTGGCCAGGGCCTCCAGTACCTCGGTGCGGGCTCCTGCCTGCCTGTCCCCGCCCAGCAGCCGCGGCAGCGTCAACGCCCCGACCAGGGCGAGCAGTCCGCCGACCGGCCAGCCGGTGAGCAGGGCGACGGCGAGTGCGCCCGCGCCGGCGAACAGCAGCCGGCGCCCGCTCAGCGAGGCCGGAAGCCGCCCGCGCCATGATGCGGTGCTCCGCGCGGCCGGTGCGCGCAGTCCGTAGGCGAACAGGCCCATGGAGCAGGCGAATCCGATGCCCAGAGCCAGGCCCCACAGCATTCGTGTCGTCATCATCCGGCGCTCCTCCACCTCTCACTGCGCAGCAGCGCGACATCGAGTCCCGCGTTGACCAGGCCGTCCAGGGTTTCGGTACGCAGCGGCGCGCCGGCCACGGCGCGGCCGTCGGGGCCCGGCCGGTAGATCTCGTTGGAGATGACCTGGCCGCCATCTGCTCCGACGACCTCGCGCACCGAGTCGATCGTGCGACGGCCGGCGCGGTCCCAGCCCAGGTGCACCACGAAGTGCAGCGCGGAGGCGATCAGCAGGTTGGTGGCCTCCAGCGACAGCCGCTCGGGCGACTGCGCCGCGTACGCGGCGAGCTTGGTGAACACCCCCGCCGAGGTGGAGGCGTGGATGGTGGACAGAGATCCGTCGTTGCCCTGCGACATCGCGTTGCACATCGGGACCATCTCGGAGCCACGGACCTCGCCGACGATGACCCGGTCCGGCGACATGCGCAGCCCACAGCGCACCAAGTCCGCCTGGTCGATGGCGCCTTGACCTTCCAGGTTCGCCTCTCGGGCCTGCAGCGCCATCACATTCGGGTGAGCCTCCAGGTTCTCGTGCAGGCCGAGCTCGAAGGTGTCCTCGATGGTGACCAGACGCTCCCCCGGCGGGATCGCGGAGATCAACGCCCGGGCGACGGTGGTCTTGCCGACGTTCGTGCCACCGCCGATCATGATGTTCTTCCGGTCCCGCACGGCGGCCGTCAGGAAGTCGGCCATCGCCTCGTCACACACCTCAAGGCGGGCGACCAGATCCTTCATGGTGACCTGCTTGTAGCGGTGCTTGCGGATCGTCAGCCCCACCCGGTGCGAGACACCCATCACCGCGAACATGCGGGAGCCGTCCGGCAGCGCCACGTTCAGCGCCGGGGAGCCCCGGTCAAAACGGCGCTCCTCCAGCCCCGCCCGGGCCGCAATCTGGCGTACCAGGTCGACGAGTTCCGCATCGGAGGCCGCCACCGCGCCCCGCCGTTCCTCACGACCATCCGCGTAGCGGACGAAGACCTGGTCCGCGCCGTTGATCTGAATGTTCTCCACCTGCTCGTCGGCCAGCAGCTCCTCCAGCGGACCCAGCCCGAACAGCGCCTCCATCACCGCGCGTTCGATCCGCTCGCGCGCACCGTCATCCAGTACGGTGCGCCCCGAGGTGAGGCGGGTCTGGTTGTAGGCGGTCAGCTCGTCGCCCAGGAGCCGCCGGGCCAGCGAGCGCCGTTCGGCGGTGTTCTGCACGGGCAGCCCGGACTCCGTGCGCGTATGCGCGAACCCGGCCAGGGAGCGACCCACCGACTCCCGCATCGCCTCGACGGCGACCTGCTCATCCACCACGCTCAACGCCTCCTGCCGCCTCACCGCTCCTCCCTCACAGCCGACGCAGTGCTGGGCCAGGCACGGCCGGCGAGCTGCGCCAGCTCACCCCCGACCTTCCCCGCCACGCCCTCGTCCGCGCCCACCAGGCGCGCCGCCAGTGCGCGCGCCCCGGCGGTCAGCGGCGAGCGCCGCCACCGTCTGCGCCCCACCCGCCCCCGTCCGTCCAGGGCAGCTGCCACCCGCGCGTCCCAGCCCAGCAGATGCACCCGCTCACGACGCACCTTCAACGCCTCGGCGATCTCCACCTGGGGGTACGAACAGGGGCCCATCACGACCAGCTCCGCAGGGACTTCGGCCAGCCACTCCCCGCGCACCGCGACATGCACCAGCGGTTCGGCCCGCCCCCGGCACACGATCACCAGCCGGTCCGCGGCCCGCGCCAGGTGACGCGAGGGCCCCTCCGTCAGCCGCCCCAGATCGAGCAGCACCACGCCTTCGTCCGTCTCACCGCCCCGCAGCGCATGCAGGCACGAGGCGATCTCCGCGACACACGACGCGGCCTGCTCCGCACCCGACGGCGCCACCACCACCCGCAGCCCGCCGGGCGCCTGAAGCACGCAGGCCTCCAACTCCTTGCCGACCGAGTCCCGCCGCGCCCCGGCCGCGAGCATCAACAAGCCCTCATTCTCAGGAAGTCCGAACCGTGTCGCGAGATCACCACCCGACACGTCGGCCTCGACCACCACCGGCTGCGCCCCTCCCTGCGCTGTCGGCCACGCGGCGGCCAGCGACAGTGTCAATGCCGTCACCCCCGGCGCCCCGCTCAGTGACCCCACCGCGACGAGTCTGCGCATCACGGCACCTCCGTCACGGCAGGACCGAGCACCGCGATCCGCGGATCGGTGATCCGCGCCGCGTCCCGCACCGCCGCCGAATCCACCAGCACCGTGACCGCCCCCTTGTCCGAGGCCGCCTGCGGGCGACTGACCGCGTTCACCACCCCCACCAGCGGGTCCGCCGCCTGCTTCTCCTCCTCTTCCGCGACGCGGCCACCAGGCGGCACTCCCGGTACCAGCGCGACCCGCTGCCCGGCACTCAACCCGTCGGGAAGCATCTCCGCCTCCACCGCCACCACGATCTGCGCCTTGCCACTCGGCGGAAACGCCGCCGCACGCCCCGCCTGCCCCGGCCCCAGCAACGTCCCGGCCGCCAGCGGAAGCACCGCCCGCCGCCCCACCACCGCGCCCCGCTGTCCTGCCGGAACCACCTGCGAGGCGTCATCGAACCCCAGCCGGACCACCCCCAGATCGTCCGCCCGAATCACCTCACCCGCCGCCACCGGCCGCACCACAGACAACACCGCAGCCCGCTCGCCCGACGTGGAGAGAATCCACGCAAACACCGCCCCGCACGCCAGCATCCCGGCCACCGCGACCGCCACCAGCCCCGGCCTCACCCGCGAACGCACCCGAACCGGATCCCCACCCGGCGGCGCCGCCCGCCCACCGCGCGACTGCGACCGAAGCCGAGCCCACACATCTCCGGCCCCGTTCACCGACCCGGAAGAAGACAAGGAAGTACCCACAACGCACCCCACATGATCAAGAATTGACTGGCTCTCAGGCCCTCAGAACGGGCCCTGCTTCTCGCCGCCCGGGCCACGCCCGGCGCACGAACCGGCGGCTGTCGCCGCGTCCCGCCCCGCTCAGGCCCCGTCCGTGACCAGCGCCTGGGCCTCGGCTACCCGCAACGGCACCTCAGCCTGCGTCTGCAGCCCGGGCACCGCACCCTGCTGACCGCCGCCGTGCCAGTGCACGTCCCACACGATCGTGGCCGTCAGCGTGTAGGCGTCGTCCGGCTGGCCCGCCGACGACCTTCGATAGGTGTGACCACAGTCCGGCGACGACGCATCGGCCGCGAACTTCTTCGCGTACGGCGTCCCCGGCCCCTCGCACACCACGGACGCCCCGTCCCCCGTCTCCCATATCGTCTCGACAGGTGTCGCGGTCGCCGTCACCGAAACCCCCGGCACCTTCACCGTCTTCGAGACCGGCTCCCACACACCCTTGTCGATCCACAACCACGTCGGCACCCGCACCAGCTGCGCCCGCTTCTCATCCGGACTCGTCCGGATCACCGGCTCCGGCATCACCAACTCGCCGACCGCCTGCCGCGCAACCACCTCCACGGGAATCTTCTCCCCGCCGCCCTTCTCTCCGCCACCCTTGCCCGCCAGCTCGGCGTCCGCGTCCTCGGCCCCGAACAGCGGCAACACGCACAGCCCTCCTTCCACCAAGTACTCACAACCCGTGGAATCGACCGTCGGCGGCCCATCGGGCGCCATCGCACTTCCACCGCCACCAGGCGAATTCCCACCCGTGCCCGCGTTGCCGCCGTCTCCCGCATGCCGAGCCGCGCCACTACCGCGACTGCTGCCCCGTTGGTTGCGCGATGGAGGAGCGCCCCGCCTTCCCTCCGTCTTCGCGGCCATGTCGCACCGCGGCGACGCGCACTCCATCCCTACCGTCGGTGCGAGGAAGTCTGTGCTGCCATCTCCACCCGCCCAAGAGACCCCTGCACAGCCGACGACGATGAGTACGCCCACCACACAGACCCGTAGAGTTCGCGTCGATTTTGATGCCGCGTTCCAGATCAACACGTGCCCACGCCCCGCCACGTAAGTTCCGAGACTTTCCAGCCGCGCTTGGTCATCTTCACAGTGGCCTCGGTGAAGTGGTGCCCTCCCGGCTCTGCACCCTCGGAACTCTTGCCCTTGCGTTGCGTGGCCCAGGACGTGCTGTCCACACAGTCATTGATTTCGACGACTCCATCGCGGCTGTCGACAACCTTGGGAGCGACCTCGGCCCCACCAGTCGCAACTTTCCCTGCCTTGCGAGTCTCTCGCTGTGTCAGTCGCAGCAACCCGAGCGCTCCACCCTGCGCGTGATCATTCAGCCGTGGGTGATGCTCGTCCGCAGTCCTCGACGCCGCCGCCGCGTCCTTCCACATCGCTTCGTACGCACGTAGCGCTCCCCGTTCCTCGGCGTTCGCTCCACCGTCGGTGGCGGTGGCCGGTACCGATACCGAAGGCTTCGCCGTCCCACCCTTCGGGCCCTTCGGCGCGTGATCGACACCGCCCCCGCACCCGCTCACCAACAGCGTTATGGCGGCCGCGCTCGCCCCAAGTAGCCCAGCCCGCAGTGCATTCCCCATGCCGAGGCCCCCCGATCTCACCAGCACGAAGTCACCCATTGCTATGGACGGTTACTCTTCGCTTTCTCTGGCGTGACCCGCTTCATCCCCCCGGCGATCGGCCGCAAACCCGGATCCGGCGGCGCCGGTTCCGGGTTGCCGCGTAAGTCCAGGTCAACACGCCTATCAGTGGAGTCCGTTCACCCCAACGGGTGACGCAAGCGCCAGGGCGCACTGCACTTCCTCAGCGCCCCGTCTTCATCGGGCCTCGACCGTGTCACTCCGCCAACTCCATACCTGGGGGCGAGGTTGCGGAGGGGCAACAAACGGAACCCGCCCCGCAGCCGAAAGCCCACTGCAGTCGCCCCTCGGAGTCCCGCTGGACGAACACAGCCGTATGCAGCATCCCCGCTCACTGCGACTGTCTCCTACGGACACCGCGACCAAATGCGCGGCACTGGACAGGGAAAGGCCGCCCACGCCACCTTCACCGCTCCCCGCGCGGTGAAGCCCCAGGCCCCACGGGTCAGTTCATCGACGATGTGCAGCCCCCGCCCGCGTTCGCCGAGCACCGCCAGCAGCGCATCGATGCCGCCGCCCCGCGCGTCGGGAACGGGCCCGAAGGGCGCGGCAGCAGGGAAGACAGGCAACTGGGGCATGTGCAGGTCCGTGTCCTCGACCTCACAGACGTACTCGCCGCTCGTACGGCGCAGCCGGAGGGCGTAGGGCCCCGGCGCGTGTTCGGTGGCATTGGCGACGAGTTCGGAGACGGCGAGCACGACATCGTCAACCTGCTCCTCGCCGAACTTCAGCGGCAACAGAACTTGTCGAAGGGCAGTCCGGGCCAGGGCAGTGACGTTGGGAGTGTGGTCGGTCCACTGGCATACGGTCACCGGTCGGCGTCCCACGCGGCGCGGCAGCGGTGGCTTGCCGTTCATCGACGGCCTCCCCGCGCGGCGTGCCGGGCGCCACCCCGGCGATGGCGTCCGTTGCCCGCTGTGAAGCACAGCCGCACATCGGCCAGGGCATACGGTCCGGCCTTGGCGAACGCGGTGCAGAGCATGAGTGTGGTGAGTACAAGTGGCGCCATGAGCAGGCCCCTCTGACTGATCGCGAATGGAACGCGACCACCACACCGTCGGGCCGAACAAGAGCGGAACCGCCCTCGTACAAGAGCTTTGAGTACATGGGCTGTTGGGCCACGACCGGCGGCTATCCGGTCCCTTCCGCGTTGCCGTTCACCAGCCACCCCGTGGCTCACTCTGGGCGGCGCCGACCCATCTCCGAACCCGCGTCACAGCCGATGAGACTGCGCCACGGTACGACTGCGGCAGTGCACGCCAGCCAGCCTCCGAACCCGGACGAGCACCCACGCCCTCCGAGCAGCGGACAAGGGGCGCCGACTCGCGCGCACCCCCGAACTCCGGTTGGCCTACTGGAACGGTGCGCGCGTACGGGCGCGGGCGGAGGCGGCCACGCTCGCCAACAGCGCGTTCGTCTAGAACGCGGGCACCCTCAACCGGAGCCGTGAGGCCGAAGTCGGCTGGGTCGAGGTCTTCGACGGGCTGGACTGCGGATGGACCGCCCACACCGACCCCGACAAGGCGACAGGAACGCTGGGACGGTGGAGGGGCCGGCGTCGTGTCCGATCTCGCATCCGCGATGCCGTCGCGGGTTTGGGCCAAGACCGGACGTGGGGCTCGACGTAAGCAGAGGCTCGTCAGTGCGCCAGTGACTGCTCGACTTCCATGATTCCGCGCCAGTCCCGCACGGCATGCAGCACGGACTCCAGGTCGTCTTCGAGCCTACGGGCAGCGTGAGGTGTTTTGACGTAGTAGTGAGCCTGGTCGATGACGATCTCAAGCCGGCCTGGGCGCGGAGAACCGTCCTCGTTGGTCTCGGCGCAGAGGGTGACCGTGAAGCCGTCCCACGACGGAGTGCCGCGGGCATCGTCCGGGTCGGGCAGCACATCGGCGGTCTTCGCCATGTGGAGGATGTCGTCGATCTCCTCGCCGGTACGCCTCTCCTCGTCATTGTGGGACGCGCACCAGTTGGGACAGCGAAAGGGGGCCTTTTCTTCATGGGCACTGTGCATCATGAGTGCAGTATCTGATTCTGATTCGCTGTTGCTGCTGATGCTGCCTGCGGGGTGCCGTCCGCCTCCCACCGTCGGCGTAATCCGGTGGTCCGCCCAAAGCAGCACGAGACGGTACCGGGCCGGGACATCTACGGTCCGCGCCATGAAAACATCTGATGACGAATTCAGGGTCCCGATGGGATTTGGCGGTACATGCACGGCCTGCGGCATCGGCCTGGAAGGCCGGTGTGCTACACGATCGGGAAGGGGTGACGTACTGCCAGGCCTTGGACGGGCCCCACAGGCCGAACGTGCCACCGAGGCACTTCATCGTCGTGCGAGAGCTGTCCGCGCGCCCCGAGTGACCGGGTGCGCTCTACCCGCTGGCCCGTGTCGTGCCTAGGCTTGGCGCATGACGAACTATCTTCAGGTCGCCACCGCAACGGCTACCCAGGATGAGGCAGTTGTCCTCGTCAAAGCCGTCGTCAGCAGTCGGCTTGCCGCGGGCGCGCAGGTTATCGGCCCGGTCGTCTCCGCGTTCTGGCACAACGGGGAGTTCGGCACCGGCGAGGAGTACCGAGTCCTCTTCAAGACGCGCGCTGACCGGTACTCCGAACTGGAGGAGTTCGTTCTTGCGCATCACCCGTGGGAGCGGCCCGAGTTGAACGCGGTTGTCTTCGCCGAATCGTCGGAGGACTTTCGGGGCTGGGTCGACAAGAACCTCGGTTAGGCCCGTACCCGCTCCAGTAGGTCATCGACTTCCGGTGAGCCTCGGTGCTGCGCCAACGCCGACAGCGTGGGTGCGAGCCGCTGCCGGGGGCGTACCGATGCGACACCGGCGGACAAGTCGAGCACGCGGCTTGCGGTCACGGCGGCGGCCTCGACCTCGCTCGCGGACAGGTAGGACTCGGCGAGCCACGACGTGTAGAGGGCTTTGTCTCGGGCGTGGGTGTCGTTGAAGCGCGCCAGGACGGCTTCGAGGACAGGGACCGAACGCAGCGGGCGGCGGAGTTCCGTCCAGCACCGGCCCTTCATGATCTCTACCTCATCAGTGTCGACCCAGGCAGCCCAGTCGGGGACTGGGCTGCCGTCCGGTTCCCGCAGGGCGGCTTCGGCCGTGTGCAGGGCCGCCTCTGTCTCGCGTGGGTTCCCTGCGACTGCCTGTGCCCACGCCAGGCGCTCGTGGAGCAGGGCGCGGACTCCAGCCGGTGAGCCCGGCCCCGCTGTCCGGCACGACTCGATCGCTGTGGCGACTGCCTTGGCCCGGTCGGTCGACGAGTGCTGGTAGGCGAGGAAGGCGAGCGCGTTACCTTCGAGTGCGACGTCGCCGGCGGCCTGTGCCGCGCTATGGCTGGCCTCGTAGAGTCCCTGCGCCTCCGGGTGGCGTCCGGCGTCGAAGGCAGCCCAGCCAGCCTGCTGTGCCTGTTCGGCGAGCACGGAGCGTAGAGCCCGCCCGGTGGCTTCGCTGTAGCTGGAATCGCGCAGGAGCCCCCGTGTCGCGTGGAACTCGCCTAGGTAGAGCTTGAAGGTGTCGCCTCCACCGAGCACGTCGTCGAGTCGGCGCAGCCGGGCCGTCCGACGCCGTAGTTGCTCGACATCGCTCGCCCCGAGCCGTCCCCCGGTTTCCAGCGGAGTCAGGGCGATGAGGCTCGCTGCCGCTATCGACCCGGATGCCTTTTTTACAAACTCCCTGCGTCGCAATGCCGTTGCTCCATCTCGGGCTGTGTTCTTCGCCTCCCACGACCGGTCGGCGAGTCCCAGCAGATGCCCTGGAATGCGCAGAGCATCCGCGATGGCGGCAATCTTGTCGAAGGTAGTGACGCTACCGATTCCCCTTGCGAGGGACCCCACGCGTTCCGGCTTGATGTCGCACTCGGCCGCCAACTTGGAGTAGCTGATCCCGGCGTGGGCCTTGGCCAGGCGGAACACCTCGCCGAAGTTGTGTGCCTTGATCGCTGCCCGCAGCTCCGGGAGCTGCAAGGTCTCTTCGGGTAAGGCCGTCGCTGGTTGGTACTCGCTCATGAGGTGCCCCATCGCGCCTGCTGGTGAGCCTCAGTCTTTCGAGGAAGTGATCGAGAAGCCTACCCATGATGGGGGTACCTCCCAGCGGGAAGCCAGAAACCGCTCCTGTCGGCATGGTGTTGTGAACCGGCCAGACGATCTAGTGGATTCGCTGTGGGCGCTGGGGACTTCCTCGTCGACAGTGGCCGGGCCACACCCGATGAGGGAGACACCGTGATCGTGTCTACTGGTGAACCAGTCGCCACGGCCCCCGTGGTGGCCGAGTGGTCCATGGACTACACGATGGTGGACCAGGTGGTGCCGCTGGTGCGGCTCCACGCCCGGCGCCAGCTGGTGATGTGGCGGTGGTCCGGGGATCAGCAGGACGCAACGCTCATAGCATCTGAACTCGCCACCAACGCCATCAGCCACGGCCGCATGGCCGGCCACATGATGAACGTCCGTCTCGCTGTCCTGGAGGACTGCGCGCTCCTCATCGAAGTGTCGGATCCCGTCCCGGGCCTCTCCCGCTTCCGCGAACGCGGGGGCGCCGACGACGAGAGCGAATGCGGAAGAGGGCTCGACGTCATCCACGCCCTGGGCGGCGCGCTGTCCTGGTTCCTGCGCGATGGGGGCGGCAAAACGGTCCGCGTCCATGTGCCCGTATAGGGATCTCGGCGCGCGGTGCTCGCGCGGGTGTTCCCGTTCGACCCATGTTTGGGGAGGCACCAGCATGCCTGCACAGACCAGCACGGCACCCAAGGCCGCATCGGCAGAACTGCCGTGGCCGACCTCGGTCGAGCGGACCGTCAGCCCTGCCCCTGAAGAGGTGCGCGCCATACGTCTCGAGAGCACGCAGTGGCTTACGGGCTCGTGCCGCATGCCGAGGCACCGCGTCGAGCTTCTTGCGGTGATCGTGTCGGAGCTGATGACCAATGCGCTCCTGCACAGCAGGGCCGACAGACCGGTCACGTACCGCAGCTGCAGCCCTGAGCCCGGGGTCGTCCGCATCGAGGTGGACGACGCCACGCCGGCGACCGTCCCGTCTCCCCAAGCCGCCCGCGAATACGCCGAGTCGGGCCGGGGCTTGTTTCTCGTCGACGCGTTGATCGGTGAGTTGGACGGCACGTGGGGATTCAGTCCGGACGGTTCCGTGGCCTGGTGTCTCGTATCCGTCGAGGACATCCCTGCCGTCGGGACGAGTCAGCACATGTGATCGCTCCCCGTCGGTTCCTCCCCTGTTGTCGCGTCTATCGAGAATCAGCCTGCTCACCTGCGCCCGCCCCATATACGAGGGCGTGGCCCAGCCCTGCCCGCATCCAACTCGGTGACGACCAAGCCCGATTCACCATTCCCCCGGAGGTCTCGTCCATGTCCATTCCCTTGCGTCTCTCCTCGCCCGGGCATCCCGGCGGTGAGGCCGACTTCACCGCGCTGCGCAACTTCGCCGCGCTCCGAGGTCAACTGCGGGTCTCCTTCACGCCGCACTGCAATGCCCTGTGCTGGTTCTGCCACAACGAAGGGGATGTACCGCCCCCCGAGGCTCACCGCGATCGCAGCAACAAGCCGCGCGAGCGGAAGTTCGACGCGTCCGCGTACGTGAAGACCATCACCGGTCTCATGGACGCCGGCCTCAAGCGCGTCTACTTCACCGGTGGCGAGCCCCTCCTCTCCCGCTGGGCACGCCCCGTCCTGGAACAGCTCCCCCGGTCCGCACCGGATTCCTCATACACGCTGATCACCAACGGTCTGCTGGTACGACGCAACCAGGCATGGCTGGCAGGCGCACCACTCGACAAGGTGAAGGTGTCGCTGCACTACTTCTCCGACGAGTCGCTGATGGAGATCGCGCGGGTTCCGCACGGCATCGGCGCCGTCCTCGACGGCATCGAGGCGGCCCGCGAGGTCATGCCCCGCGTCGAGCTGAACACCCTGCTGCAACGCCAGAACCAGCACGAAATCGCAGCGATCCTCGACTATGCGCTGGAACGGCGGATGCCGGTGCAGCTCATTGAACTCGTCGACACCGGCTTCAACAGCCAGCACGCCGACGCTGCCGTCTCCGCGGACGACGCGATCCGCTACCTGCGCACACTCACCAGCGACGAGCACACGGAAATCGCCGGCGTCGGGCAAGGACGGCGTGTCTTCCGCGTCGACGGGATCGAGATCGACGTCATCCACCGCGATCTCGGCCGACATCACGTCGGCCAGTGCGGAACCTGCCCTGTGCGCTCCCAGTGCATCGAGGGGTTCTGGGCTCTGCGCGTCGACCACGGCGGCGGCCTCCAGCCCTGCCTGCTCCGCGACGACCTGCGCATGGACCTACGCGAGCACCTTGACGATCCACATGCTCTGGCAACCGCCGTCGCCCAACACGTCACCGCCTTCACGGAAGGAACCCTGTGAACCTGCCTCTCGCGTATACGCCACGCACCTACGGCGACACCGAGCATCCGTTCATCGCCCTGGAAGGCCCCTCAGGCATGGGGAAGTCCACGCTGGAAAATCTCCTCACCCACCGGCTCCAGGCCATGAGCCTGCACACTCTCCCCCGGCCCCACAACGACTGGTCAAAGGCCGCCAACAGCCACCTCGCACCGCTGCCCCAGCTGTGCTTCTACCTCTCCGGCCTGCTGCACTCCTCCGACTGCGTCCGCACGGCCCGCAGCGCCACCCCGGTCATTGCCGACCGCTACCAGTCCTCCGTCCTCGCCTGCCATGCCGCCGCCCACGGCATCCCCGTCGAGCAGGTCCGCCAACTCGCCGCCCCGTTCCTGCCCTACATCGTCCAGCCCACCCACACCTTCTACCTGCGCTGCCGCACAGAGACCCTGCAGGCCCGCATGCGCACCAAGAGCGACCTCAAACAAGACGACACCGACCTGCTCACCGTGCCCGGCCGCCTCGACCAGGTCCTCTTCAACTTCGAAGCTGTCGCATCCCAGGACCCGAGCGCCATCTGGATCGACACCGACGACAAGACGCCCGACCAAGTCGCCCACGAGATCCTGCACACCCTGGAGCGCACCCGTGCTTAACCCGATCGACGCCAAAGCCGTCATCCGCGACGGCTGTGCCACGGGCCACCACCCCAGCCAGATCCATGCCGGCGTCGCCTGGTGGCTCGGCGCCTGCCTCGTAGTCACCCAGAAGGCCTCCCATGTCGTCGTCGCCCACGACGGAGAGGCGATCAGCGCCCAGTACGCGACGCGCTTCGCCCGCGGCGCCATCAACGCACTGCACTACAAGTGCCTCGTCACCGCCCTGCAGGAACCAACCGAGCCCGACGAACTCGGCCTGGTGACAGCTGACTTGGGTTCCGTTCCGAGCGCACACATCAGCACGACCCCCTCCGCCGAGGTCACCGTCGCGCTGTTCGACGCCGACGGCAAGCCACTCACCGAGGAATCCGGACTCGCCGCCATCCGAGACCTCATCGCACAGGACCGCGTCCCGATCCCCGTCAACGACGCCGCCCGCGGAACGATCGAGTATCGGGGAAAGGCCTGATCTGCGTGCACATCAACGCCGCCGAAATCATCGGCACCGGCACGCCGATCCTCTTCGTCACCCTCGACTCACTGCGCTACGACGTCGCTACCACGGCACTCACGCAGGGCCGGACGCCGCACCTGGCCCGCCTCCTGCCGAACGGGACCTGGGAACGGCGCTGGACACCCGGCACCTTCACCCTCCCCGCGCACATCGCCTTCTTCTCCGGATTCCTGCCCAAGCTGCCCTCCCCACAGCAGCCACCCCGGCTGTGGGAATGCCGACCGCCCGCCTTCAAAGAAGTCGACAAGCAAACCTTCGTCTTCGACGCCCCCAACCTCCTGTGCGGCCTCAACGCCCACGGATACCGCACCGTATGCGTCGGCGGCGTCACCTACTTCTCACGCGAGACCCCGCTCGGCAACGTGCTGCCCGACCTGTTCGACGAAGACCACTGGCGCCCCGAGTTCGGCTCGCCCGAGCCCGACTCCACCCGCCACCAAGTCGACACGGCCCTCGACCTCGCCGCCCAATACGCCGAGCACCCGCTCTACTTGTTCGTGAACATCTCGGCAACCCACGTCCCACACGGCCACTACCTCGACGAACACGCCGACACAGCGGCCTCGCAACAGGCCGCCCTGGCCTACGCCGACGCACACCTCGGACGCCTCATCGACCGCCTCACCGCCACCCGCCCCTGGCTGATCATCCTGTGCGCCGACCACGGGGACGCATACGGCGAGGACGGCTTCCACGGCCGCGGCATCGCCCACCCCACCGTCACCACCGTGCCGTTCGCCGCCTGGCTCACAGCGTGACCGCTACGCTCACCGCCCATGAGCGATGCACCCGCCCGCGACGCATCCGTCGTCGCAGCCCTCGACAACACCGGCAAAGTCGCCATCCTCAGCGCCCCCTTCCCCGGCCACGGCGGCGACTTCCTGTTCCTCCCCGGAGGACGACGCGAAGACGGCGAAGACGCACTCACCTGCGCAAAGCGTGAACTCAAAGAAGAGGCCGGCGTCACCGCATCGTCCTGGACCGCCCTGGGCAACTACGCCATGACACTGGCCTCAACCGCCCGCATCCACCTCTTCCTCGCCCAGAACCTGCACCTCGGACCACAGCAACTCACCGACACCGAGCAGGACTTCAAACTCGACTGGTGGCCGCTCAACTCCGCCCTCGACGCAGCCGAACACGGACGCTTCCTGCTACCAGCCGGCCCCCTCACACTCCTCCTCACGGTGAGGCGCACCAGCTGAGGTGAGGAGTTTTCATCCTGCCGCGGCTGCGAGATGACGGCCTTGACGCTCACGGTGATGCGCTTGGTGCTGCAGCGCAGTTTGCGCAGGAGGCGCCAGCACTTGAGCGTGGCCATGGCTGCTCGCCGACGCATCGGATCTTGGCGTGGGTGGTGTTGTGGCGACGTTGCCGTCGCTTGAACGGGATTCGGACGTTGCAGGCCGCGCCTTGATACGCCTTATCGGCACAGCGCTTGAGGCGTAGCGGGTGTCCCGCTCAACGATCAGAACCACGATCGAGTCATCACGAACCGAGGAGGATCGGACCTGAGTCCTCTCAGCGCCTCTCCCCCAACCCGACTTCGCGATTGACAACTGTCCTCCTTTTCATGACGCACGTCACCGACCGTTCCAGACGGCCCCTTTCCGGCCGCGTCGTCGCCCTAGCGTCGGAAGCCGCCCGCGGCCCACGCGGAGGCGTTCGGAGCAGGTACGGAGGAGCAACGACATGGACGAACGAGAGCAGCCACGGTGACGGCGGTCGTGGTGGAAGGCCTGCGGAAGGCCTACGGAAGTAGCGATGTACTGCGCGGCATCGACTTCGCCGTGGCTGAGGGCGAGATCTTCGCACTGTTGGGTCCCAACGGCGCGGGCAAGACGACCACCCTGGAGATTCTGGAGGGTTTCCGCGGCCGGGACACGGGCCGGGTGGAGGTGCTCGGCGTGGACCCCCAGGCCCCCGAGGCCAGTGGTGAGTTGCGGGAGCGGGTCGGGGTGGTCCTGCAGGACAACCCCGTCGAACCGTATCTCTCCGTGCGCGAGACAATCGCGCGAGATGCCGGGTATTACCGGGCGCCCCGGGACGTCGACCAGGTCATCGAACTGGTCGGTCTGCAGGAGAGGCGGGGTGCCAGGGTCAAAGACCTGTCCGGCGGGCAGAAGCGGCGTCTGGACCTGGCACTCGGCGTGGTCGGAGACCCGCGGCTGCTGTTTCTCGACGAGCCCACCACGGGCTTCGACCCGAGTGCGCGGCGCAGCGCCTGGGAGCTGGTACGGGAACTGCGGGACTCCGGCACCACCATCGTGCTGACGACGCACTACATGGACGAGGTGCAGGCGCTCGCCGACTCCGTGGCCGTGATCGCGGACGGCCGGATCGTCGAGTCGGGCACGCCGGCCAAACTCGGCGGGAGGGACCGTGCACTCGCCAGGATTCGTTTCGAACTGCCGGAAGCCACGGAACTTGCGGACCTGCCGGTGTCGAGGGGCCTGACGGTGAAGGACGGCCTGGTGCACATCGAAGTGCCAGAACCTACCGCCCTGTTGCACTCCTTGACCGGATGGGCACTGAGCCAAGGCACGACGCTCGAGCGACTGTCCGTCGAGCGGCCTTCGCTGGAGGACGTCTACCTCGACATCACCCGCTCCTTCGAGAACAGCGAAGCCGACAAGGTCGGTGGAGTCGGAGAGCCTCAGCAGTCCGGCGCGCGTCGGCGCCGACGGAACCGGAGCCGCACATGACCGTCTCGACGTCGGCTCCCGCGGCCGCCACCTCCCTTCCTGCGGGCCCAGCGGGCCGCGGGCGCGCACGCCTCGTGATGCATCAGATCCGTTACGAGCAGCTTTCCTTCTGGCGCAATCCGCAGGCCACGGTCTTCACGTTCTTGCTGCCGGTGCTCGTCGTCACCATCTTCGGCGCGGTGTTCGGCGGCACCGAGAAGTCCGACTTCTACTTCGGCCTGTCCGGGATGGAGTACTACACACCGACGATCGCAGCGGTCTCCGTACTAGGAGCCTGCTACGGCCAGTTGGCCATCGTGCTGTCGACCCGGCGGCAGACCGGGATGCTCAAGCGGCTGCGCACGACCCCGCTTCCGGCCTGGATCTACTTCGTCGGACTGCTGGCTCACTGTGTGCTGGTCAGCGTCATCGATATCGTGCTGGTCATCGGGGTGGGCAGGCTCTACGGTGTCCCGCTGCCCGCCCACTGGGCGGAGCTCGCCCTCATCCTGGTGCTGGGCGCCGCGAGCTTCTGCGCCCTCGGGGCCGGCGTCGCCTCACTGGTAAGGAGTGCCGAATCGGCGCCCGCCCTGGTGCAGTTCATCCAGTTCCCACTGGTGTTCATCTCGGGAAGCTACTTCCCCATCCACGCCGGCACGCTGAACACCGTCGCCGGGCTGCTACCGGTCAGGCCCTTCAACGAGGCCCTGCTGGCAGCGATGACCGGGGCGTCCGGCGGTTACGGCTGGAAGCAGCTTGCGGTGCTGGCGGCGTGGGGCGTGCTGGGCGCGGTCGTGGCCGTACGGCGGTTCCGCTGGGATCCGCGGCCAGAGTGAGCCGCGGACGCACGGACGGCGGGGCCGCCTCCGGGTGGCCCCGCCCTGTCGTTCGTGCCTGATCAGCGGACCTGTCAGCGCCCGGCGAGGGCCGGTGCCGGACGAAGGTCGGCCCGGTAGAGCCAGTCGAGGTGAGAGAGGTCCTGGTGGTGTGTCAACTCGGCGTCGCGGGCCGCCTGTTGAGGACCGTCCGGGAGGTGGAAGGAATCGGCCCGCAGGCGTGACTGCCGGTGCACCTCGGCGGTACGGGGCATCCGAACGGCTTCGTACGCGCGCAGGGCGCCCGGCACGTCGTCACCGTGCCGGGTGAGGACGTCCGCCAGGACGACGGCGTCCTCCAGGGCCTGACTCGCGCCCTGGGAGAGAAAGGGCAGCATGGGGTGCGCCGCGTCGCCGGACAGGGCGACCCGTCCGGTGACGTACCGGTGGGACAGGTCCCGGTCGAAGAGGTCCCAACGCGTCACCGAGTCCGCGGTGCTCAGCACCCGCCGGACATCCTCGTGCCACCCCTCGAACTCGGCCATGAGCCCTTCGGTGTCGGCGGGAGCCCTGCCTGGGCCTGTGCCTGAGTGCGGGTCGGCGCACACCGCGCTGAAGTGAACCGTCCGTCCGGACGAGACAGGGTAGTAGGTGACGTGGCGACCCGGCCCGAACCAGAACATGACCCGCGGGTCGGTCGTGAAAGAGGGTACGGAGGAGGCTGATACGAGTCCCCTGTACACCGAGTAACCCGCGTGGACCGGCCGGTCGTCCAGCACGGCGGAGCGTACCGCGGAGTGCACTCCATCGGCGCCGACCACCACGTCGGCCGTCACTGATCCGCCGTCCGTGAAACGCAGTTCGGCGTGGCTCTCGTGGTCCACGACGCTGTCCACCGCCCGCCCCAGGGACAAGCCGCCATGTGGCAGCAGCTCCATGAGGCAGGCCTGCAGGTCGGCTCGGTGCACGAGGTGGTACGGCGCCCCGAACCGTTCGACACAGGCGTCTCCGTACGGGGCACGCGACAGCAGCGTGCCGTCGCTCCAGCGGCGCGTCTCGATGGCCTGCGCCGTGATGCCCTTGCGGCGCAGCGCCGCTTCGGCACCGAGCTCGTGGAGTATGCGGGCCCCGTTCGGGGACAGTTGGATCCCCGCGCCCGCCGCGCCGAGCGCTGCTGACTTCTCGTAGACGTCGCAGCGCACGCCGCGGCGGCGGAGCAGGATGGCGAGCGCGAGTCCCGACACTCCCGCCCCGACCACGGCGACCCGCAGGCTGGTGTCCGTCATGACGCTGATTCCCTTTCCTCTGCTGTTGCCGCGCGCTGCGAGGGCCGAGCGCCGGCCTCGTGGCCGTATAGCCAGGCTCGCTCGCGCAGGCCGGTAATGCCCGCGGCGTGCCGCAGCGCCTGGTCCCGTTCACGCTGCCGCGGTCCGTCGGGCAGGTGCATCGTCTCCGAGTGGCCGCGTGATCCCTGTTGGATCGCCGCCGCGCGCGGGGCCCGGGCCTGCTCGTAGGTGCGCAGCCGCTGCGGAATCTCGTCGGTGCCGGCGCCTGCGAGCAGCGAGGCCAGTTCCACCGCATCCTCGACGGCCTGGTTCGCGCCCTGCGCCATGAACGGGAGCATGGGGTGGGCGGCGTCGCCGAGCACGGTGAGGCGGCCCGCCGACCAGGTGTGCAGGACCGGCCTGTCGTACAGCGCCCACCGGCGGACGGTGTCCGCAGCGCGGGTGATGTCGGGCACGAGGCCGCTCCACCCGTCGAAGGCGTCGATGAGCGCGGCGGGGTCGCCCTGCGCGGACCAGGACTCCGCCGTCGCCGCGGCGAGCGGGGCGATCGCCGCGAAGCTCAACAGGCGGCCACCGGACACCGGGTAGCAGACGAGGTGCCGGCCGGGACCGAGCCACATCCTGATCAGCGGTTCCCGTGCCGCGTCGGGCAGCCGGTCGACCGGAATCAGTCCGCGGAAGACGCCGAGGCCGGAGAAGACGGGTGCGTCCCGGACGAGTTCTTCTCGGATCACGGAGTGGATGCCGTCCGCACCCACCACGAGGTCGGCGCGGTGCGTGGAGCCGTTCTCGAAGGTGAGGACCTGCTCGTCGCCGTCGGCGGCGACACTCGTCAACCGGTGCCCGAGTCGCAGCGGTTCGGGGCCGACCAGCCGGAGCAGCGCCCCTTGAAGGTCGGCGCGGTGCACGGCGTAGTAGGGCGCCCCGTACAGCCTTTCGCACGCGGCGCCGAACGGTGTGCTCGTGATCAGGTCGCCCCGGCGGCCGTACATGTGCATCTCTTCGATGGGGACGGCGTGTTGGGTGAGTGCCGCTCCGATGCCGAGACGCTGGAGGTGACAGGCGGCGTTGGGAGCCAGCTGCACCCCGGCGCCGATCTCGGCCATCGCGCGGGTCTGCTCGAATACCTCGCAGGGTGTACCGGACTCGGCGAGGGCCGCTGCCAGCGTCAGGCCGCCGATGCCGGATCCCACCACGGCGATACGCGGGCGGCCGGTCATGTCCGCACTTCCTGGTGGACGGGGAAGGCGCGCTCCAGCCACGCGTAGGTGCGCAGCTCGTCGAAGAGTGTGCGGCCGAGACGGTTGTGGAGCATGTGCACGTGCGAGACGACGATCTGCCCGGGCACGTGTTCTGTTGTGACGCGGATTTCCCGGACCAAGTCGGTCAGGGCCGCATGCCAGTTGACGAAGGGCCCGTGCTGGTCCGGGTCGACGGGCTTGGCGGTTCCCTCGGGGATGTGGCACAGCCGGTCGAGTTCGGCGGGAGTGCTGCCGAGGCCGGCCGCCCAGGCCCGCCAGGCCGTCAGGCTGTGGGCGTAGAACAGGGCCTGTTCGGCTCCGTCGCCGAGGGCGGCGGCCGCGGAGACGGTGGCACGCAGTGCGAGCGCGGAGCGGGTCTGTGGCGTCGACACGTGGGGCAGCAGCGCGACCACCAGCTCGCTCGACCGCTGGAACAACCGCTCGGCTGCGGGCATCAGGGTGGGGCCGCCGTACCGTTCGGTCTCCGGCTCGTAGACGGCACGGTGCACGCCCGGCGGCCGGAGCGCGACAACGGCGTGGTCGCTGCCGTACTCCCCGCGAGCGAGCAGTCCGGCCTCGGCTCGGTACGCCTCCTCTTTGAGGACTACCTCGCCCTCCGCCGGCCGGCCCGCGGTGGCGAGCAGTTCACGCAGCAGCGCCTCCACCCGGTCGTGCTCCGCGGGGCTCAGGTCGCCGATGCGGAGCCGGAGGTGGGGGCCCGCCTCCCAGTACCGGATGAAGAACCAGGGCGCGCCGTCGAGGGTCTGCACCACCGGGGCGATCACATGCTGCACCACACGGTCGAGCAATGACTGTGCGTTCGAGGCCAGGTGCAGGTGCCAGGCGGACCAGGCCGTACCGGTCCCCGTGGTCACCTGCTCGGCCGCTGTCTGCTGTGGCAAGGCGTTCTCCTCTGTCAGACTCTGATGTCCAGCAGCGCATGGGTCGCGTACCGGGGCGCGCCGACCACCGCGGCGAGCGCGATCATCTCGTCGGGATCCAGCTGGAGGATCCGCTGCGCGGGTATCTCGTTGAACGCCCGGACCGGACGCGCGAACATGCCGTACGCCGTGGTGGACAGGCACAGTCCGTGCAGGGCCCAGCCGCACCAGTACTGGGCCGCGCTCCAGCCGTTGGCACCGAGGCGCGCGAAGAGCTCGCGCGGCTTCACGGACATGAACCAGATCGCCGAGGCATTGCGGATGTCGCAGCCCGCGTCCGTGCTCAGCCCGTATCCGTACTCCGCCTCCAGGCGGGCCGCCGCAGTCCGGTCGGCGGACAGCGTGACGGCCTTGCCCGAGCGCACCCGGTGGATGCCGTCCTCGTAGCCGGACACATCCTGGGTGACGACCGTGAGAGCGATCAGATCCGACACGGCCGCGAGGGCCCGCCCCGGCGGCGGGACGCCGAGCCACCCGATGGCGTCCTCGACGGATCCCGCGGTCGTGCGGGTGCGCCGTCCGCTCATTCCGAGCAGCCCGCGAGGCATCCGGCCCGAGTTGCGCCGCCACATCAGCTCGGCCCATGACGGCGTGCCAGGAGGGGGCAGCGCATGTGTCGGAATCGCGGAGGGCACAGGACTTGGGGCGTCGCCGAAGGCTTGGGTGCGGTTGACGCGCACCAGGTCACGGAGCGCGGGCTCCTCGGGCTGCTCCTCCGGCTTCGAGACGTGGCATGACGGGGCAGGGGCCGTGGATCGGGGACCGATCTCGATGACCGCCGGCAGGGACCATTCCCAGCTCGGCGTCAGACCGAGTTCTTCCAGAAGCGCGGCGGAGCCCTCGTGCGGCAGCACCATCCTGGCGGAAAGCCCGAACAGTTCGAGGGACAACGCCAGTGAACGCAGCACGATCCCAAGTTCCAGATTCACCAGGGAGCCACGGAACCACTTGTAGCCGCGAGGGATGCGGGTGTATCGGCCGGTCAGTGCGATCCGGCGCTGCCGTCCGCGGTGGCTGCCCGAGGTGAGCGCGGTCAGGGTGTGCCGCTCGGGTTCGAGCAGGCTCCAGCGTTCCCCGTCGTCCACGAAGACCTGGACGGGGTAGAGGCAGCGGGGGGAGGCGTAACCGCGGTGCGGGTTGTAGACGTTGTCGGGGTCGGCCCATTGCACGCCGAAGGTCGCGACGAGCGCCCGCATCAGCGCTTCGTCGGGGTCCGCGACGGCCACCCGACCGTGTGGGAAGGCCGCACGGTCGAGGAACTCATGGGTTTCCCCGGGCAGTTCGGCGCGCGCCCCGCCGCGAACGCACGACGGGTCCGGCGGGTGCGTGTGCGCGGTCATCGGCGGCTGGTCCACCCAGGTCCAGGGCGGCACGGCCGGTTCGTCATCGCCCGCGCCGAATGCGTACCAGAGCGGCTCGCGTTCGATGTTGTTGTCGCCGAACGGGGCCGGCAGGTCGACGGGCGCCCGCCTGACCTGCGTCGGCTCATGGGAACGGGTGCGGGTCATAAGGGATTTCCCGGTTCTCCTGCGATGTGCCGGCGAGCGCTGCCGCCAGGCGGGGAAGATTCATCAGACGCTGCTGCGCGTGCCCGAAGCACATCGGCAGGATGCCCGGCACGACGGCCTTGGCGACGGACACGCCGGTGTCGGTGTGTTCGCGCGTGGTCTGGTTCACGAGGACGATCCGGTCCAGGCCCGCGGCGGCGTACAGCGCGCGGACGTGGTCGAGGGCTCCGCGCACGGTGCCGCCGGAGGCCCGGCGCAGCGTGTCGGGCCAGCCGGGGAACGCGTCCTGCGTCGTGGTCCGCGGTCCGCCGAGCACTTCGGTGACGCGGGACAGCTTCTCCGGCAGTGTGTACAGCTGCGGATGCTGTTCGAGCTCCACCAGTTTCCAGGGGTCGTCGAGCGTCTCCTCGGCCTCGCCCCGGTTCCACTGAACCTTGTTGGTGACGAGCTGGGCGACCTCGCGCAGGGCCCCACGGATCGCGGTGTCCGGGTTGGCGCCCGAGCCGCCGGAGGAGTACGAGGCCGGAAAGGGGTTCTTCCGGTTCACCACGAGCACCCACACGATCGGCAGGTCGATGTCCTGCCGGGCCACCAGGATGTGGACGTCGAAGCCGCGCGTCTGGATCAGGTCGATCAGACTCCGGTTCTCCGGGTCCGAGATCGAGTCGTTCGCGATCCGGGGCAGCGGCTGCCGGCGGTGCCAGGAGAGCAGGAAGGCGTCCCGTTCGGCGAGTTCGAGCAGGGAGTGCAGCGCGGCCTCCGCGAGGCTCGACCCGGCCGCGCAACCGCTCGACGAGTCGTGGAAGTACTTGCGCAGCGTGCCGGGTTGGGGCGGGTGTCCCGCGGCGCGAGCCCTCCTTGCCTCGACGCGGGCCGCGCGGGCCGCGTGCCGGGACAGTTTGAAGCGCTGTTCGTACTGGTAGAAGCCCGCCTCGGCGGGCACGAGCAGCGGATCGCCGGAGGCGAGGTCGTGTCCCCACACCCAGTCCATGGGGGTGTCCGGCGTGTACGGGAGCACCTGGCAGCTGGGGTGGGCCAGTTGCTTCTCGGTGTGCTGCCCGAGCGTGGTCGGGTCGAGGGCGCGGTCGGCCACCTCGCGGTGGGAGCGCTCGAGGAGCAGCGGGGTGTCGAAGGGGAAGCTGCCGAGCCGTTCGTAGGTCTCGATGATGCCGACGGGGTCGGCCTCGGCGAACGTCCCGGCCCGGCCGTGGCCCGGGGCGGCGGCGTCCGGTGCCAGGCACATGCTCATGGCGAAGGGCACGTTCGACTCGCGCATGATGGCCTGGACGGGCCCGAACCTGGCGTCCAGGAGGCGTCCGCGGAGGGTGCCGGGCTCGATGAGGTGCGCGCCGCCGGCCCCGCGAGTGGGGTCCGTGGACGAGAGGGGTTCGGCCGGCAGCTTCAGGGGCTCAGGGCGCCGACTGTCCTCCAGGACTGACCCGTGGTCGGCGCAGGCCGGGCAGAAGAAGCTGCGCGGGATGCGGTGCCGGCGCACGTACCGAGCGCCCACGGCGTACAACTCGCCCGGCGACAAAGGGTGTTCGGCGAGATTGTCCACGGCCGCGTCGAGCAGGAGGGGCAGCATGGGCTGGACCGCGCGGGGGACCGCGCGGGGTGCGTCCAGCGTGGTCGCCAGGGGGTGCTCAGCGGTGTTGCGTTCGCGTACCTCGGCGCAGCTCGCGCAGCCGGAGTCGGTGCCCGGCACCCATCGGGGCCCAATGATGACCTCGTCGTCGTACACCCGTACCGACACGAGTTCCTCGCCGTTGGCGGCGGCCTTCTCCCAGTGGAGTCGCTCCCAGGCCAGATCCCAGCCGCGGTTGGCGACCACCTTCGCGTCTGCCGAGCTGCCGAGCCGTCGCAGGGCCTCTCCCCAGGGTCGGGCAGCCCCTTGGAACCCGGGTCCGTACTGCTGTTCATCCTGCATGGCGGGGCTCCTGCGTGAGCTGTCGGGCACGGACGGGGCCGGACCAGAAGGGGATCTCGCCGAGGACCGGGTCGGTCCGCGCCCGCCGGCCCTCGTAGGAGACGCCCCGCTCGGCGCCGAGCCTGAGGGCTTGCTCGCGGAGCGAGCCGATCTGCTCCTCGTCCGCGGCGCTGACCGAATCCGTGACCAGCTGGGGCACATCGGCTCCGCTTCCGCGGGCGGCCTCCACCTGCGCACGGGCAAGTGCCGTACTCAGGGCCTCGCGGGTGGCGGTGTCCGCGTCAGGGGCCCAGGATGCTCCCAACGGCTCGCCGCTGTCGGTGATTTCGACGCGGGCGAGGCGCCAGTCGAGGCCGGGCACGTGGAGCAGGCTGGTGGTCAGCGGAGCCGGTTGCCACTCCTTGAGGATGCGGCGGATCCGGGCCGTCTCCTCGCTCTCCTCGATGTCCGTGTGCACGGACTCCGCTTCACCGGCGAGCAGCCGGAGGACTCCGTCGAGGAGCCAGCGCTCCTCGGTCGCACCGGCGGCGCCTGTCGCTCCCTGCGTCACGGTGGGCATGTTCCGCAGGACTTCCAGGGCGGCGCCCACCGTCGCGGAGCGCTGGTCGAAGGCCCAGACAGTGGTCCGGCCGACGCTACCGGTGCGCAGTGCCATGTCCCTTACGGCAAGAGGCATTTGAGGGAGTGTCTGTTCTGCCGGAGTCGCGGCGAACAGGCCTTTCCAGCGGGCAGTGAGCGTGTTGACCCACTCGATGGCCTCATCGGGGTCGGGAAGTGGGTCGGCATGTACGGCGTCCAGGGTCCGGAGCCCGTCCACCGGGTCGGCGCTGTGCAGCAGGACGCGCTCCGCGACGAGTTCGGTGCCGTGCACCACGTGGGCGGCACCGCCCTCGTCGAGCCCCGCGAGGACGTCGAGCACCAGCTGTCCCGCGATCGCCCCGGCCATCGCGTCGGCCACCGGCCGCGCGGCGGGGCCGAGTTCCTCCCCCTGTGCCCAGTCGAGCACCCTGCGATGAAAGGCGCCGAGCAGCGGGGCCTGGGCGGCATGCCGGATGACGGGGCCTACCTGCAGCACGTGGTCGTCGAGGAGAACCGGCACGATGGGTACGCCCTCGGATACCCACCCGGGAGCGGATTCACCGGAGCCGCACCACATTACGACGTCCGCGCCCTCGCACGCCGCGAGGCCGGTACCGTCCGGGGCGAGCACCTGGCCGACGCCGGCGCGGTCCAGTCCACGGGCCGCGGGACGTACCGCGGTGGCGGGGCCGATGAGGACCACATGGGCCGCGCGGATCGCGGCGAACGCGGTGTACGGGTCCGCGCACACGGACTCCACGTAGGCGAGCGTGCCCGCATACCGGTCCCGGTCGGCCGTGCTCGTACGGTCGCCGCGCAGGACGTCCTCGTCGAGCAGCATTCCGTGGTCGCGCAGCCCCCCGGTCAGATGGCGCACGACGGGCCTGGCCCGCTCAGTTCCGAGGGCGGCCACCAGGTCGTCCTCGGTCGTGCCTCGTTCAAGGAGGGGCACGCAAATGTCCGCCAGCTTGAACAGGTGGTCCCAGCCCTTGAGGACGAACTGGGTCCGTGCCCCGCTGAAGTAGACCCCGCCCGGCACCGGCGCGCAGTGCAGATACGGTCTTGCCCTCATCCTCATCGGTTCTCTCCCTCGTAGTGGAACGGGCCGCCCGGCCGGCGTCCGATCTCCACGACCCACTCGTGCGCGTGGGTGCCTTCGACGACCGAGGGGAGCGCCTCCTCGAGGTAGTCGACCGACTCGTCCGTCGTCGCACGTCGGTCCAGCATCTTCGGCAGGACCCTGGTGCTCAGGGCGCTCGCGAGGTCCACGTACTGCGGCTTGTGCTGGAGCCTGCGCGGCAGGACGTCGGCCGGGTCGAGGGTTCGGGGCGAGTCGACTCCGAACGTCGTCTTGAGCACGACCTCTTCGGGGACGCCGTGCCGAGCACGCCACGCAGTCAGGGCCAGCAGCCGGTCGTGTTCGGCGGGTCCGGTTCCCAGGGCCGCGGTCAGGTCCGCGCCGCCGTACCAGCGGCGCCGGGACAACAGCACGTCGCCGACGGAGAGCCGCGGGCACACCAGCGTGTGCTGCCGGTCATGGGACCGGGCCTCGAACCAGCCGTTGAGGAGGTCGTTGTTGAGGCGTCCCCCGGTGGTCAACGACGTCGCCAGTGACAGCGGCGGCGGGAACAGTCCGGGGTGGCCCGTGCCGAGGGGCAGGACACGGGTCCTGCGGCCCTCCGCATCCTCGATGCGGAGCGTGTCCGACGCGGTGTCGTGCACCAGACGGAGCGCGAACCAGTCGTCGGGTTCCATGCCCTCCGGCAGGATGTGCGGGTGCGCGTTCACGTTGAGACGGTGCAGCCCGCGCTCCTCCACCACCCGCGCACCGTCCCACGCGTACCGCTCGGTCAGCCGGTCGGCCAGGTACGGGATCGCCTCGCCGGACAGGCTGCGGTCGGCGTCGAGGAACCGGGAGTACAGCATTCCGTGCCCGGGCAGGCCGTCGTTGAAGACAAGCCGGTCGCCCGCGGCCTGCACCAGCACCCCGTAGCTCATGGGGTCCCGGCGGATCCGCTCGGGCAGGCCTGCGGTGAGTTCGGCCGCCTCCAGCGCGGTCAGGCAGACGTCGGACGCGCCCGAGTCGACCGCCTGCGTGATGCGGGACTGAGTCTCCTCGATGATCCTGCGGCGCAGAGCGAACAGCTGCTGGAGGCTGCCGTCGGCGGTGCCGAGGCCGTCGAGCACGCCGTTGTCACCGCTCGCGTACGACTGCGCCATCAAGGCCGCGCGCCGGGAGATCTCCTGGACCATGGATGCGGCGTGCTCGGCGAGGGGGACGCTAGCCCCGGGGCCGAAACGCTGCACGAAGGCGGCCGTCGTCAGGATGCGCACGTCGTGCAGCCAGTCGAAGACGGACAGCAGTTCCACCGTCGGCCCGAGGTCGGCGAGCGGGCGGCGCCAACGGCTGGAGTCGACGGTCGTGGGCGGAAGGACGAAATCCTCCTCGATCGTGACCCGGGCCGGGCGGCGCGCCAGCTGGCCGAGCTGCGCGAAGTCGGCCTCGATCGCGTCGAGTTCGCGCCGTCGCTCCTCGACGGGTCCACTGCTCAGACGGGGCAGCCGCGACCGTACGTCGTCGAGCAGCTCGGCTCCCGGCGCCCCGGGCCGGGACAGCAGCCGTTCCAGGTCCGCGGCGCCGTCCTCCGGTTCGTTGTACGTGCACAGGATGCCTTGGTGAACGCCCTGGAGCACGGCCTTGGCCGCGGCCTGCGCCGTGCACCCGGTCTGTTCAACGAGGTGTGCCACCACGGAGCGCACGGGTCGGGGTCCCATGACCGTGGCGTCCACGAGGGCGCTGACGATGCCCTTGACCGGGGCTGACAGGCGTTGGAAGCCGGACTCGGCGGGGCGCAGGAAGTACAGCGTTTCCCGGCCCTCATCGAGTGCCGAGGTCGGCGCCAGCGACACCCAGGCGCCCAGGAGTTCGGACCCGGTGGCTGCGGGCAGCCCGCCGAGCACGTAGTTGACCATGACTCGGTCCAGGCTGGGGAAGGCCTCCGCCGCCCCGAACTCCACCGACCCAGGGTCGACACCGCCGGGCCCCGGTACGGCGATACCTACTGCGGTGAAGCGGGCCAGGGGGCTGGTGCGCACCATGGCCCGCGTGACGTACTGGAGCAGGCCGCGCTCCGACTTGCGGCTGCGGGCGGAGAGCCGCCCGGGGCCGGCGACGGCTGCGCGGTAGCGCTCGGACTCCTGGTACACCTCGGGAGAGACGAGGGCCAGCGAGCTGCGCAGGTGTTCGTCGCCCAACACGTCGGCGATCCGCTGACGCTCCCGGTCGGCCGCCGGCTCGTACTGGCGGGCCGCCTCCTCGCGGACTTGCCGCCGATCCTCCGTCGCGCGGCACCACTCGGCCACGGAAGGGATGCCCGGCAGGGTGTTCCTGAGGGGGCGGTCGTTGTGGATCGCCCGGCGCGCGGCGATGAGCTGTCCGCGCACGGTGTCTTCGGTGGTCTCCCCGATGAGGGCGTACAGCTCCTCGGAGCACCGGTCGGCAGCGAACCGTACGTCCCGCTCCGCCTGTTCGAGCCGGGCCAACAGGCCGCGGAGTTCGTGGTCGGCGAGGCGGACGCGGCTGAGTGGGTTGATGCGCAGAAGCCACAGGGGTTCCTTCTGCGGGCTGCTGTTCGTCGGCTCCGGTGCCCTGAGGGGTGGTGTCTCCAGCGTGGTCATCGGGCCGCCCCCTGGGTCTGTTCCCACCGCACCCGGCCCTTGTCCAGGCGCTCCTGCCAGGTCTCGCCGAGCACCTCGTCGATGGTCTCGGCGAGCGCGTAGCACATGTAATAGCGCTGGATCGGGGAGACGGCGAGCAGCGGCAGTTGCTGGTAGAAGAGGTTGATCAGCAGGCGGTACGCGGCGAACCACGGCGTCGGATCGTCGATCACCCCGGATTCCACCGCGGCGCGGTGGAACGCGGTATCGGGGTGGGTTCCCTGCGGTACGACCTCCGGCGCGGTGGGCGGTCCCGTGCCGGTGTTGTCGACGGCCGAGTTGACCGCGTCCAGCATCGCCGGAGTCAGCCGGCCGTCCATCACCGCGCTGTCCAGCGTGCCCGTGGAGTAGGCGAACGCGGTACGCCACTCGGCGGCCGCGGGGCCGACGCGCCCGGCGAGGCGCTGCTCCACCAGCGCGCGCAGCACGGGAGCCTCCTTGGCCAGCCGTGCGGCGAACACGGGGCGCATGTCCTTGCTGGGGGCTGCCCAGGCAAAGAAGGCCTCGGCATGCGAGCGGAACGAGAAGGCACCGTGGGCGAGGCCCAGGAAGTAGGAGTCGCCGAGCGCGAGGAATGCCTCCGCAAGCCGCGGGGTGGCCAGGGAGCGGTCCTTCGCCACCTCGTCGATGGTGTTCATAAGCGGCGGGCACAGCACGCCGTGCACGATCTCCGCCTCGCGCAGGTCCCGCAGCAGGGGATCGCGCACGACCCCTTCGTCGGGGCCGAGGAATTCGACGTCACCGTGCTCGCGCATCGGGAGGTACGGCGGCGCGACCGCTTCCAGCCGGCCGAACTCCCGAGCCTGCTCCAGGTACTTCGCCTCGTTCAGCGCCCGGTCCGCGGGCAGCGGGCCGGCGTCCATCCGCTGCGCCACGGACGACCAGGGGAGCTCCTGCCCGAGCGCCCCGCGCCCGATGACATCCACGTGCGGGCCGTGCAGCCAACCTCGCCGCAGCCGTACGACGGCGCCGCCGCTCTCCTGTACGGAACGGGCGACGGGCACCACCGACGCGGAGAGCCACGCCAGTGTCACGGGTGCCCGGGTGAACAGCCGGACCCCGGTGGGCCGGCCTGTCACGGGGGCGTCGCTACGGTCTGTTGGCGCATGGGCTCTCATGGCACTCATCTTTCAAGAATCGAATGCGGCCAGAAAGAGACGGCCACTCAACTACTGACATCCGTCACGCACTTCGTGACACCTGTGCCGCGTTTCGCGAGCGAGCGGTGGATAGAATGCCCAGGTGATCAACGAACCCGACAGGCGAAAATTGAGCGAGAACCGACCTTTGCAGGGCGCGGTTATCATGTCCGTTTTCGCGTCGATATGGGAAATCCTGGGAGTCTCCGGTATCGCACCGCGGGTGCCGGGGTCGGCATTGGTCGGCATAGCAGCCGTGGCCGTAGTTCTGGCTGTCGCAGCGGTGGTGCTCACGATCCGGTTCGGGATGTCGCCAGGACCACGACGCAGCCGCCGGGTGGCCGCCAACAGCTTCCGGGTGTTCGGCAGGGTCAACATCGGGCAGACCGTGGCGATCGTCGCCGCCGTGTTCATCCTGGGCCACTTCGGCCAGTGGGTGTACATTCCCGCGGCCGTGTGCCTCGTCGTCGGGGCACATTTCCTGCCGCTCGCGCGGACCTTCGCCCAGCCGCAGTACTGGTGGACCGGCGGGCTGCTGATGGCACTCGCGCTGGTCGGTGCGGTGGCGCTCGGCGGTGGTGACGCCGAGCGCGGCCGCGTCCTGCTGGGTTTCGGCGCCGCCCTTGTCCTGTGGACGACCGCGTTGCACGTCGCCCGCAAGGGCTGAACCGCGGGCAATCGTTGCCCCGACGACGGCGGTGACCGCCCCCTTCGCGGGAGCGGGCACCGCCGTCCGTCCTACTGGATCAGCCGGCCGACCTTCGTCAGCAGGTCGACGAGGAGCAGGTCGACGAGGAGGACGAGGTGCCGCTGGTGCCGCCGGAGGCGCCCATCTCGGGAAGGGCGACGCCCTGCGACACCTCGAGGACCTCCAGCTCGGTCACGTCGAAGGAGTCGAAGACCTGCTCGATGTCGGCAGAGTTGACGACGGTGTTCATAGAGAACTCCTCAGTATCTTTCGGATGCGGCCGGTTGACCACATAGGGAAACTATTTCGATTTTCCAGCGCCAAGGCCACCCTAAAAGCGCTTCAATTGACACTTGTCACATCCACAATTACCGATATCACGCAACCGAAAGGGAATGACAGATTCCATCGGTGTCAATTTTGCGCACTCGACAGAAAAATGCCTCCACCGATTCGGTGGAGGCATCATTCACGCAAGCGGCAAGCCGTCAGGCACGCCTCAGCTTCGAACCCGCCCAGGCAGCCCACTCCGGGTCGTTGACCCACTCCCAGCCCTGCTCCCGGTCCCAGATCCCGGGGTCGCCCGGCGGCCGGCTACCCAGGATGAAATCGCCCACGGACGATTCCTGGAGATAGTCCAGGCCCAGGACGCGCGCCGACATGTCCGAGTTCCCGATGCCCAGCCCGCAGGGCGCCAGGCCCATGGCAGTCGCCACGAGATACATGGTCTGGTACAGCACGCCGGTGTGCCGCAGGGTCGTCGCGTACGCCATGCCGCTGTACTTCCAGGACAGGCGCTGGAAGCGGGACGTCATCGTGATCAGGAGGTCGGGGTCGGCCTCTCTGGCCGTCGAGACGGACGCCACTTCCAGCATGGCCCGGCGGTCCTGGTGGGCGTCGTTCACCAGCACGAGCCGGTGCGCGACGGGGTCGTAGTAGTAGATGCCCGGGTCGATGCCGTCACAGCGCTGAACGGTCAGGTACAGCTCCAGCTCGAAGGACGACCCTCCGGTGGGGTAGGGCCGCGAGACGATCTCACCACCTGGTTCATCGTCGGGCGCGGGGACGAACCGCGTCCTGACCCTGCCGACCCGGTAGAGGAACTCGCCGATCTGCTCGGCGGTGAGCGGCTGTTCTCCGTAGCTGCGGAACGACCTGCGCCCTTCGAGCGCCGCCGTCAGCCCGGGGTCTCGCCCCGTGATCTCTTCCAGGGCTGGACGGTACAGCTCGATGGAGGGGCCGTCGGGCACGGCTTTGACCGCGGGCCGGGGAGCGATCTCCCCCCGGTGCGGGAACGTGCCGCCCAACGGGGCGTCGTGGCGGCCGCTGCGGATGCGCGAGTGGAAGAGCAGGTCGTGGAAGTCCCACTGCCGCAAGGTCGAGTTCTCCTCGGTCTCAAACTCCTCTCCTGCGGAACGGCATTCGACGAGTCCGGCGCCGACCAGCACGCCCAACAGCGCGCACACTTCTGGCAGTGCGAGATCGCCGCCATCCTGCTCAGCAAGATCACCAACGCGTCGGCCGGCGGCCAGCGAGGAGACAAGGGTCCGGGCCGTCCGGTGGACCAGCAACGCCCGCGCCGACGCCAGCGGCGACTCCAGCACCAACGTTCCGGACCTGCTGCGGCACAGGGCGAACCGGGACAGCCGCACGACGTCGTCCGGCCCCACCACCGTGGTGGCCGGATCAGTGTCCTGCCCGGTCTGCTGGAACCGGATCAGTTCGCGGCCGCCGACGGCCACACCGAACTCGACCAGCCGGCCGAGACGGGCCAACAGGCGCTGGAAGCGCTCGCGTTCGGCGGGCTCGAACCCGTCGAGGGTCTCCCCCAGCGGGACCAGCCCTCCGGCAAGCGCGGCGAGCGCGTCACGCGTGCCCCCCGCGGGGAGACGCACGGCGAAGGTGCTCGCCGGCGTGGCGAGGCTGACCGACGCGGCATCGAATTCAACCCGGACGTCGTCCCGGAAGCCCACGGAGTACTCGACGCACTCGACTTCGGGCCATGGGGTACCAGGCCGCATACCAACCTCCGCATCACAGTGACCGATCCGCCATGGTCCTGCCCTTCCGCGGTCCGCCCGCAAGGAGTTGATGATGCAGATCAGAGACTCGATGACATTGGTCATCAGACTTCCGGGACTTCTCCACGCGCCCCGCGAATTACCTTTGTTTCGGGGGCGATGATGTTTGTCATCCTCGACCGTCCGACGCTTGCGGACCACCCACGAAGCTCCCAGCATTATCTCTGATCACCCCACTGGAGGGAATCCAGGAAGAAACAAGAAGGATGGGGCGGGGATGTCTGTGGGACAGGTGCTGAGCGAAAGCAGCCAACAGACGCCGAACTATGTTCTGCGGATCCTGGGGCACCTCGAAGCCGATCCGGCGAAGACCGCCGTGTACTCCTGGGACGGCGATCTCACCGCCGCGGAATTCCACCGGCTCATCACCGATGCCGCGGTATCCCTCGCCGGTGCCGGGGTCGGCCCCACCGACACGGTGGCCGTTCTCACCGAACCCAACTCCCCCGCCATGCTTGCCGCACGGTACGCCGCCCATCTGCTGGGCGCCGCCGTCATCCACATCCGGTCGATGAATGCGCGCAGCGACGAGGACGAGCTGCCCGCAGCCGAGCAGGCCCGGCTGCTGCAAACGACCGGCGCGCGCGTGGTACTGGCCGACGAGCCCAACTCCCCGCGTGGCCAGGTGTTGTGCAACGGCCGGGCAGGCACCGTCCTGCTCATCCTCGACCACGCGGCCACGACGAGCGGCGGCACGGATCTGCCGACGGCCGCGCCCTTCGTCCCGGAGAACCCGGCCGTCGTCGACCTCACCAGTGGCACCACCGGAAGCCCCAAGCTCGTACGCCGGTCGTTCGGCGTGCGGGGGCGCCTCGTCAACCTGTCGTTCGGATCGCTGCCGCCCGAGCACCGGCCCACGCTGCTGCTGGTGACGCCGATCAGCCACGCCACAGCGACGATGGCCGACGCGGCGCTGGCCGCAGGTGGCTCGATCGTTCTGCACAACGGCTTCGATGTGCACGACGTGCTGCACGCACTCGCCGAGCACCGGGTGACGGACACGTACCTCGCGGTGCCACACCTGTACCAGCTCATCGACAGCCCGGGGATCGACCGGGCTTCCTTCCCGTTCCTTCGCCAGGTCCTCTACAGCGGCACAGCCGCCGCGCCCTCTCGAACGGCCAAGGCCTCACAGGTCTTTGGCGACACACTCGTCCAGCTGTACGGCAGCACCGAGGCCGGCGGGATGTGCACGCTCATCCCGCTCGACCACTATGAGCCTGAGTTGCTGCCGAGTGTCGGCCGTCCGTTCCCCTGGGTGGAGATGGAGATCTGGCGCCCCGACTCCCAGGAGCCGGTCGAACGAGGCGCGACCGGAGAGATCTGCGTCCGCTCGCCCACACTCATGGACGGATATCTCGGCGAAGGAGACCGTGCCGCCCTCACCGCGGCGGGCGACTGGCTGCGTACCGGAGACCTCGGCCACTGGGACAAGTACGGGTATCTGCACCTGGTGGGCCGGATCGGCGACGTCGTCAAGGTCCACGGCATAAAGGTCCATCCGGCGGCGGTTCAGGAGGTTCTGCTGAATCACCCGGACGTGGCGAACGCCGTCGTGTACGGAACGCGCGGCGCGGAGTTCATCGAACGCCTTGAAGCAGCAGTTGAATTGCGCGGGAGCGCCCGATTCTCTGACGACGAACTGCGCTCCCACATTGCCGCCGAACTCACGGCGGCGCACGTCCCGGACGCATTTCACCGGTGGGCGGAAATACCGCTCACCCCCTCCGGGAAACCTGACTACGCACACCTCAGAGGCCAAAAGGAAGCGCAATGATCCCTCAAGGGCACTTCGCGCGGTCGTTGCGCTTGCGACGGCTGCATCACCACACCACGACCGGATTGATGATCACGCCTCTGGACCACTCCATCAGCGACGGCCCGGTGGTGCCGAGGAACAGCTCCCTCGATCTGCTCGCGCAGCAGCTCGCCGCGGGCGGAGTCGACGCGATCGTCCTGCACAAGGGCAGCCTGCGGCACATCCGTCCGGAGCGCTTCGCCGAGATGTCGCTGATCATCCATCTGAACGCGAGCACCGGGCAGGCTCCGGACCCGGACGCCAAGTACCTGGTCACGGAGGTGGAAGAGGCGCTGCGCCTGGGGGCGGACGCGGTGAGCGTGCACGTCAACCTGGGCTCCGACGATGAGCGCCGCCAGATCGCGGATCTCGGCCGGGTCTCCGATGCCTGCGACCGCTGGAATCTGCCACTCATGGCCATGGTGTATCCCCGCGGTCCCCGGATCCCGGATCCGCACGACCCGGAGCTCGTGGCCCACGCGGTCACGATCGCCGCGGACCTGGGCGCCGACCTGATCAAGACGACCTTCCCGGGTTCACTGCCCGACCTGATGGCACTGACTGCCGCCTGCCCCGTCCCGGTCCTCATCGCCGGCGGTCCGCCGCGGGCCACGGAGGAGGGAGTCCTCGACTTCGTCGGGGAGGTCGTCGCGGGCGGTGCACTGGGCGTCGCCATGGGGCGCAGCGTCTTCCAGTCCGCGGACCCGCAGAGGATGGCCGGCCGGGTGGCGCGGCTCGTGCACGGGCGCCCCGTCCTGGCGGGCATGCCGGCCGGCGAACCCGCCGTATCCACCGAACATTTCGACCACATGACGAGGGGGCACCAGCGTGACGGACAGCAAACTGTGCTGGCTTGACGTACGCAAGGCGGGCGATCTCACGCCGGCCGTTCTCGAAGAGGCCGTCCACCAACGCATCGACGCCGTCGTCTCCTCCGACATGACGGCACTGGCGGATCTGCCGCCCACGGTCCGCCGCGTCCTCGTCCACGACGCGGGCGAGCCGACCGACGGCTTCGAGGGCGCCGACCTGGTCCTCGTGGCCGGCGGCACCGACGACCGGGCGAAGCTGGCGCAGGCGTACCCCGCGATCGAGTTCGGCCGGTACGTGGAGATCGTCGACGCGGACAGCCTGGAGCTGGCCTGCCAGTCGGCCAGGACCGAGCAGTGGAGCCTGCTCGACTTCCGCGATCCCACGAAGATTCCGCTGGAGATCGTGATCGCGGCGGCGGCCGGCTGCGACGGCACCATCGTGACCATGGCCGCCGACGTGACGGAGGCCGAGATCATCTACGGCGTACTCGAACTGGGTTCGGACGGCGTGCTGATGCCCGCGCGCGCCGTAGGTGACGCGACCGCTCTGCGGCGGGCCGCCGGTACGACGTCCGGTGAGATCTCGCTCGTCGAACTGGAGGTCACGGCGACCGCCCACATCGGCATGGGTGAGCGAGCCTGCGTCGACACCTGCAGCTACCTCGGGAAGGACGAGGGCATCCTCGTCGGCTCGCACTCGAAGGGCATGGTCCTCTGCGTCAGTGAGACCCACCCGCTCCCGTACATGCCGACACGCCCCTTCCGGGTCAACGCGGGGGCGATCCACTCCTACACGGTGTCGGACCACGGCCGAACGCACTACCTGAGTGAACTCGTCGCGGGCAGCAAGGTGTTGGCGGTGGACACAGAGGGGCGCACCCGCGTGGTGAGCGTGGGCCGCGTAAAGATCGAGACCCGACCCCTGATCTCCGTGGACGCTGTCGCTCCCAACGGGCAGATGGTGAACCTCATCCTCCAGGACGACTGGCATGTCAGAGTCCTCGGCCCCGGTGGCGCGGTACTCAACAGCACTGAACTGCGGCCCGGGGACACGATCCTGGGGCATCTGCCGACGGCCGACCGGCATGTCGGCTATCCGATAGACGAGTTCTGCCGCGAACAGTGAGCTCTTGCAGGGTTGCCGCTCGAGCGTGAGGACGGCCTGCGCCCTCCAGCGCCTCTACCCGATCAGTGGACACGCTGAAAATACTCAGTGAGAAGCCGAGTTTCCGGAGGCGATGTTGTCCGCCCCGGGAACTCGGCGCAAGTCCAGGTGATCTGCCAGGCGGTCAGATCAAGCATCGTTCGTTCGCTATGCGTACGGCGTCGTAGCGATTTCTGGCTTCCAGCTTCTTGATGGCGGCGGAGGCGAGATTACGAATCGTTCCTGCGGAAAGATAGAGCTCACCAGCCATCTCCTTCACGGACGCCCCCGCTGCTGTCATGCGCAGCACATCAGCCTCTCGGTCACTCAACGGGCCGCCCGGCCGGCCCATGGCGAGCAGCAGTTGCGGGTCCATGACGAGCTGCCCCGAGGCGACGCCTCTCACCGACTCGACAAGTCTTCGCAGCCCGGCGCCCTTGGGAACGACGCTCAACGCCCCGGCCCTCAGTGCCTGGTTGACGAATGTCCGCGTCGGAGCGTCCACCACGAGGGCCACTCCGCAGGCGGGACGCGTCTTACGTATTCTCCCCACCGCAGCGACGCAGTCCCCATAGTCCCTGTCCGGGTCGATCAAGACGACGTCAGCGTTCTTACGCTCGACCTCTTGCATCAGCTGTTGGTAGTTACTGGCGACGGTCACTACCTCAAGTCCCTCTTCGCAGCTAAGTGATTCAGCCATCAGCTCCACCGCGAGAAGACACTTTCCGGCAATAGCGATACGACTCGTCATGCTGCTCCCCGTTTATGCCGCGCACCTACCGAACGGTCAATCCCGTACAGGCGCCTCACAGGCCACTCTAAAAACACTTGTGTGATGCACATGGATTTTTGAGGGAGATTTGAGGTCGGAGCCGTCACATTTTGCTTGCCATTTGCTCGGGGCCTCGGTGGCGGTGTTGCTGGGTGCGGACATGCGCTCGCGCGGCGCGGTACGAGGAAGCCCATGCAGGACGGGCTTCCCGCAGCCCCTGCTTGGAGCCGAAGTGTCGGGTCACCAGAGCCGGGGACAGGCCGGCCGCTGCCGCCACGGCACGGGCCCACGCCGCCTGCTCAGCGACGCCCCTTGAGCCGCTCCATGCCCACGACCCCCACAACGGCCAGACCGATCTGGATGACCAGTTCGATCCAGTCGATGCCCTTGGTGTCGGCGACGTCGAAGGCACCGGCGATTGCCGTGCCGACGAGAGCGGCGGCGATACCGACCAGGATCGTCCACAGGACGCCGATCCGCTGGCGGCCGGGGATGGCCAGGCGGCCCAGAATGCCGATGGCGATGCCGATCACGATCGCGGTGAAGATGCCGGAGATCTCCATGTCGTTATGTCTCCCGTTGGATTGGTTCCTCGACGCACATGTCGGATTACGGGTTTCCCGGCGGGGCGGACGCAGTCCTGGTCGTTTCGGTTGAACGAGGCGACGGGAGGCTCGTCAGGCTCGCTTCCAGGTCGTCCAGAGCCCTGCGCGCAGTGGCGATGCGGGTGCGTACGTCTGCCTCGGACGAGGACAGCGGTTCTGTTTCCGGGGCGTTCGACTCCTCGGGCTCCTCCATGGCGCGCGCCTCGTCGAGGGACGTGATGACCACGCCGATGAGGACGTTCACCAGGACGAAGGAGGCGATGAGAACGTAGGAGGCGTAGTAGACGATGCTCCAGCGGGAGATCTCCAGGCCCGCCCGGAGCGCGTCGCCGAGCCCGTCGAGGGTCATCAGCAGGAACAGGGTGAGGACCGCGCGGCCGATGGAGCCGAAGTGCTCGGGGTCGGCCTCGGCGAAGAAGACCCAGCCCACCATCGCGTACACGTACAGCAGCAGTCCGCCCACGAGCAGGAAGCTGACGGTGCCGGGCAGGCTGCGTCCCACGGCGACGAGCACGATGCGCAGTTGGGGCAGGAAGCGGGCCGCGCGCAGGACTCGGGCGAGCCGCAGCAGTCGCAACACCGTGGCGTTCTCGCGTACGACGGGCAGGAAGGCGCAGGCCACGACGGCCAGGTCGAACAGGTTCCACGGGTCGCGCCAGAAGTCGCGTGGGCGGTCCGCGTGCGCGCCCATGCGCAGCAGAATCTCCCCGGTGAAGATCGCCAGGAAGGCGTGCTCGACCAGTTTCAGTTCGTCGTCGAAGCGGTCGAGGACGCCGTTGTACGTCTCGACACCGAGCACGGCGGCGTTGGCGAGGATCAGGGCGAAGACGGTGACGGCGAACCAGCGGGCGTCGGTGACGGCACGACAGCGGGCGGCCAGTGCCTCGCGTCGGGGCGGCCCGGGTAAGTGAATCGTGTTGCTGCTCACGGGAATTGGATCTTACGTGCCCCGACGGGTGGCCGGGGCACGTAGCGAGCGAACGGGCCGGTCAGGAGCCTCGCAGCCGTCCGAGACTCCCCCGCCTACGCTGTCCGCGGGTGGGTCAGTCGGGCCAGCAGGTCGTCCAGGACGACGAGGCCCGTCAGGCGGCCGGTGTCGTCGCAGACGACGGCCAGCGAGGCGCGGCGCCGGCGCAGTTCCTCGATGGTGTGGCCGACCGTGTCTGTTTCGCTCAACTCCGGTACAGGACGGGCGAGTTCCCGGGCGGTTGCCGTTCGGCCTCGGGCCCGGGAGATCAGCGCGTCGCGGGCGTGGACCGAGCCGACGACCAGGGCGTCGTCGCGCACCAGGAGGCGGTTGCGGTCGCGGGCGGCGGCCGCGGCCGCGGCCAGGATCGTGTCCGTGTCCGCGTCGGCCGACACCGAGATGATCCGGTGCACTGGGATCTGTAGCTCGCCGACGGGCATCAATGGCTCCACGAGGGAGCTGGTGATCAGCTCGGAGTCGTCCTTGCTGATCAGGCCGAGGCGCTCGGATTCGGTTACCAGGTGGGTGAGTTGCTCGCGGTTGTGGACCTCGGTGAGTTCGTCGCGCGGGGTGACCTTGCACATGCGCACCAGCGCGTTGCTGACTTTGTTCAGCAGCCAGATCAGCGGGCGCACCGCCTTGACCACCGCGCGGAACGGCGGCGCCAGGAGCATCGCCGAGCGCTCCGGGTGCGCGATCGCCCACGACTTGGGGGCCATCTCGCCGACGACCATGTGCAGGAACACCACCACGATCATCGCGAAGGCGAACGAGATGCCGTAGCTGAGGCCGGAGGGCAGCCCCCAGCCGTGCAGCAGCGGGTCCAGTTCGTGCGAGATGGCGGGCTTGGAGATGGCGCCGAGCCCCAAGGTGCACAGGGTGATGCCGAGTTGGGCGCCGGCGAGCATGAGCGAGAGTTCCCGCATGCCGGCGAGGGCCGCCTTGGCGCCGCGCTGTCCGGCCTCGACGGCCTTTTCCATCCGATGCCGTTTGGCGGCTACGAGGGCGAACTCGGCGGCGACGAAGAAGCCGCTGCCGATGAGGAGCAGGACCGTGATGAACAGGGCCATGGGGAGGCTCATGACTGCGGCTCCCGGTCGGTGGCGGCGGGTCTGCGGGCCAGGTGGATCAGTTCGGGGACGTGGCGGTCGAGGGTGCGCACCTCGATGACGGCGCGGTCGCCGTCGGCCAGGTAGACCGTGAGGTGGTCGCCGATCGCGGGGAAGCGGCCGAGGCGGTCCACGATGAGGCCGGCCGCGGTGTCGTAGTCGGCTTCCCCAGGCAGGTCGATGCCGGTGGCCTCGGCGATCTCGTCCAGGCGGCGACCGGCGTCCACGAGCCAGCCCGCGCCGTCCGCGTCCGGGGCGGCGAGCCGGAGTTCCTGGTCGGTCTCGTCGGCGATGTCGCCGACGAGCTCTTCGGCGATGTCCTCGTACGTGACGATGCCCGCGAGCCCACCGTGCTCGTCGAGGACGACGGCGAACTCGTCGTCGGCCGCGCGCATCCGGTCGACCGCGGCGGGGAGCTGGAGGGTGTCGGGCAGGAGGAGAGGCCGGCGGGCGAGCGTGGCGGCGGTGGTCGTCTCGTACGCGGCCTGCGGCAATCGGGTCAGTTCGCGTACGCCGAGGACGCCGGCGACGTCGTCGGGGTGGTCGCCCATGACCGGGTAGGTGGAGTGACCGTGCTTGGCGATCAGGTCGACGGCCTCGGTGGCGGTCGCGTCCTTGCGGACGAAGACGGCGTCCGCGCGCGGGACCATGACCTCGCCGAGCGTGCGCTCGTTGAAGGCGAGTGCGTGGTCAAGGAGTTCGGCGGCCTCGCGGGGCAGTTCGCCCTGCTCATGGGATTCGCCGATGAGGTGGCTGAGTTCCTCCAGGGTGGCGCCGTGGTGCAGCTCCTCGACCGGCTCGATGCCGACCTTGCGCAGCAGCTTGTTCGCGGCGCTGTCGAAGAGGTGGACGACGGGGCCGACGATCTTCAGATACACGACGGTGGAGCCGGCCAGCGACTTCGCGAGGCGCTCCGGGACGGCGAGCGCGAGGTTCTTCGGTGCCAGCTCGCCCAGGACCATCTGTACGACCGTGGCGACCACGAAGGCCAGGACCACCGAGATGCCGGTGACCGCGGCGTCCGGGATACCGAGGCCGGACAGGGCGGGCTTGAGGAGGGCGGAAACGGAGGGTTCGGCGAGGAAGCCGACGACCAGGCCGGTCACCGTGATGCCGAGCTGGGCACCCGACAGCATGAAGGAGAGTCGCTCCAGGACCGTCAGCGCCTTGGCGGCCTTCTTGTCGCCCGCCTCCGCCTCGCGTGCGAGGGCGAGCCGGTCGGCGGCAACGTAGGCGAACTCCTGGGCGACGAAATATCCGGTGCCGGCGGTCAGCACGAGGACCGCGAGCAAGCCGAGCACGGCACTCAGCACGCCGCACCACCCCGCTCACTCGCTGCCGTGCTCACGCTCACGAAGCGCTGTGCTCGGCGGGATGGCCGGGGCCTGTGCCCCGCAGAGTCCGTCGATCTGGCGGACACCTGGCAGCTCCTTCGCGCTTTACTTTCCCTTTACCTTAACCGGAACAACGGCCACTCTCGCCCCGGTGTTCCTGATCAGTCCGTTGCGGGCATACCACGCGCCACTCGGCTCCGGGAGACACCAGACGCAGCAGGCCCACGCGCGATCGAGTGCGCCCCATGTGCGTACAGCGGCCCGCTCTCGGCAGGAAGGCGACTCCAGTCTCCTCCGCCATGGCCAGGAAGAAGGCGCGTCCCTGGCGTGACTGGCGCGAGGTCGACCAACCGTATTCATATGCATCCGGATACGAGGCAAGCGCCAGGTGCACGACCTCCCGCCCTATCCCCTCGCCCTGCCGCTCGACGGCGATGTTCGTTATGTGCCCGCGGCCGCAGGGACGGCAGACCTGAAAGTCCAGTCGCCCCACACTGTGCCCGTCGGCGTCCAGGGCTTGGATGAGTCGACGGTCCGCGCCGGCGTCGGCGGGAGTGCACTCGAGGACGACAGGACGTCCGGTCCGGGACTTCATCCCGCTCTACGCTGCTTTCCGACGTCGCCCCTCGGAGAGGGCTTGAACGCCCACTCCATTTTCGGTTCCATCACGAACCGGAAGGCGCGCTGCACTGGTGGCGTACAGAGCACGGTGATGACGGACATCGCGATCAGTGTCACCGCGACCTCACCCCACGGTGTGTGCACCCAGTCCACCTCGTACCAGTCCCAGAAGCGGGAACCCTTGGCGAGGAAGCCGTGCAAGAGGTAGCCGTACAGCGTGCCGGCGCCGAGCGCCGTGAACCACAGCTTGCGGCCCGGCACCCACGCGAAGAAGCACGCGACGAGGATCACCGAGCAGCCGAACATGGCGAGCGTCATCACGGCGCCGCTCCAGCCGGGCGCACCCAGCTCCTGGGCGCTGTCGCGCCGGTAGAACCAGGCGGCGTTCATCCGCGGTGCCGCCCAGTACGCGAACAGCAGCGCGCTCGCGAACACCGGCACCGCCAGGATCCGCGCATTCTTACGGCGCACCAGGTGGAAGTGTTCCGGCTTCAGGCACAGGCCCAGCACGAAGAACGGCAGGAACTGCAGAACGCGCTGCAGGTCCAGGTCGTCGCCGATGTCCGGAGAGACCGCGGCCAGTGCCGCGATGGCGAGCGCCAACGGCAGTGGCCAGCGAATCACCTTCCACAGCGGTGTGGTAAGCCGCCAGATGAAGAGGGCGATCAGGAACCAGGTCAGGTACCAGGGATCGAGGAGGCTGAAGTCGTAGCCCGGATCGTCACCGGCGTAACGCTTGAAGAGCGTGTAGACGACCTCGAACACCACATACGGCACCGCCACACCCGTGATCAGCCGCTTCAGTCGGCCGGGGCTCGCGTCGAACGAGCGCGAGAAGTAGCCGGAGATCACGATGAACGCCGGCATGTGGAAGGCGTACACCGTGACGTAGAGGGCGGAGGCCGCTCGACTGTCGCCGCGCAGCGGCTCCCAAGAGTGGCCCATCGCGACCAGGACGATCGCCAGATACTTGGCGTTGTCGAAGAACGCGTCCCGCGCCTTGCCGGGCTTGCCCGAAGGCGCCTGCCGTTCGGCTGCCGCAGGGCGCTGGACGGACGGGGCAGCCGTCTGATGTGCCATCGATGCCGACGATGACTCGCTCACACCCACCCCTCCGTTCGCTTCAACGCGATGGAACCCGCAAGTCGAAATTCTCGTCTCACAGTGTTTACGGGAGTGGAGTAGCTGCCGAACATTCTCCGCACCGTATCCACCTCATGGACAGCCCGTAAACCGAACACGTCCTAGCATGACGCGGGTCACAGGTGTAAGGGCCACTCACAGGTGGCGGCCGCCGTCGGGCACCAGGTCCTGGACCGTGCGCCCGACGGCGGGCTCACCGACCGCCGCCAACTCCCGGCCTTCGTCGGCACGTTGAACCTTCGCCATGAACTGGCCCGTTTGGCTGCCGCCGCCCGTGAGCGTGCAGCGGGCGAGCCCCTGCCCGGTGGTCTCGTCGACAAGTCGGCAGTAGGCACACAGCCTGCGCCGGGCTCTTCATGCAACCGACGCCCGCGCCTCAAAGCCGTCGCCCCTCACAACTATAGAGTTGCGCAACCAAGCAACACATGAGCACGAGCGGAGAGACGTACGACATGGGAATCGTCAGCTGGATCATCCTGGGCCTCATCGCCGGAGTCATCGCCAAGGTCCTGCTGCCCGGCCGTGATCCGGGTGGACTGATCGGCACCACCTTGATAGGCGTCGCGGGCGCGTTCGTGGGCGGCTGGCTGTCGGCCCGCTTTCTCGACCGACCCATCAAGAAGGACTTCTTCGACCTCCCCACGTGGGGCGCGGCGATCGGCGGCTCGCTCGTCCTGCTCATCGGCTACCGACTCCTGTTCGGCAACTCGCGGGACTGACAACCGCGTTCCCACAGACGGGCCCGCAGAAAGGGCAGGACCCCACGGTCCATCAGCGCCGCACGCCACACCTCGCGGGCCCGCGCCACATCGCCTCTCGAACCCCGGGCACCGCCCCGGGCCGGAACATCTGCCGCACCCGGGGCCGCGCGATGCCGGGCCGCCTCGGCGACGACGCACACGATGCGTCCCGCGCACGAGAGGAGGCCGACCCACCGGCCGGACCACGGACCGGACCACGGACCGGACCACGGGCACGGATGTATTCGGCGTACTCGGCTGCGGCCCGCGAGGCAATCAACTCGCGCTCCCTCAGGGCGTCTTCGTGCAGACGCTCCCGGCGCTCCCCCGACACGGCTGCGAACTCCGGCGCGGCCAGCGCCTGTTCCAGCAACTCGCCGAAGACCGACACCCGCTCCGCCCGCATGAATCCACCTTGACGTCCCCGCACTCCCGCCCCCAGCCGCAAGTCGAAACAGAGAAGAGGGGCAACCGCAGTCGACGTGCGTAGGCCTGTCGGCTCCCCACCCTTGAATCTACATTGATGTAGAAGATTGGCGGCGCTGGGGAAATCCAGGCTCATGAGCCACGATGATGAGCACACCCAGCCACCGCGGCGACCAGGAGGAGCAGCGTGCCGGACTCAGACCGTCGGCCCCAGCGACGCGCCCAAGGCGAGCTGGAGACACAAGTCCTGGCCGCGTTGCACGCGGCCGATGCCCCGGCGACCGCGGGGTGGGTGCGCGACCGGGTCGGCGGCGATCTCGCGTACACCACGGTGATGACGATCCTGGCCCGGCTGCACGCCAAGGATGCGGTCGCCCGCCGACGGGAGGGCCGGTCGTTCTTGTGGACACCCACGTCCGACGAGGCCGGGCTCGCCGCCCTGAAGATGCGCAAGGTGCTGGACGCCGAGCCGGACCGGGAAGCGGTGCTGGCCAGCTTCCTCACGTCCCTGCCCGAGGGCGACGAGCAGGTGCTGCGCGACCTGCTGCGTCGCGTCGACGAAGAGGACCACGCCGACAAGGCCGACGGGGAAGGCGCGGTCTGAGCCCGTGGGCGTCTTCGTCTTCCTGCCGCTCGTCCTGCCGTTAACGGCGTGGCCGGTGGCCCGGCTCGCCACCCACCGGCTCCCTCCTCGCACCGCGACCCGGCTCCTGACCTGCGTGGCCGCCGTGATGGCGGTCTGCAGCACGCTGTGCCTGACACTCCTGATGGTGGTCGGCACGGCTCAACTGCCGGGCAATCCCCTGCCGGACGGCTGGTCGGACCCCGAGGTGCGGGCCGCCGTGCCGCAGGACCAGATCGCCGGCAAGGCGGCCATCCCGGCGCTGGCCGCCGTCGTCGCCGCGTGCGGGCGCACGCTGTGGCGGCACTTCGCACTGCGCCGCCGCGCTCACGAGGCACTCGCCGGCCTGCCGGACACCGAGGTCGTGGTGCTGCCCGACGCCCAGCCGTACGCGTATGCCCTGCCCGGTAGCCGGTCGACACGCGGACGGGTCGTCGTCAGCACCGCGCTGCTCGACCGGCTACGCTCCGCCGAGCGGCGGGCGGTGTTCGCGCACGAGCGCAGTCACCTGACGGCCCGACACCACCGCCATCTGCTCGCGGTGCGTCTCGCCGCTCGCGCCAACCCGTTTCTGCGTCCGCTGAGTTCGGCCGTGGCCTATACGGCGGAGCGGTGGGCCGACGAGGAGGCCGCTACGCGGGTGGGAGACCGCAGGACGGTCGCACGGGCCATCGGCACGGTGGCGCTGTCCGGTGGCGCGGTGCGCGAGCCGGTCTTCGCCTCCCTCGCCGCGCCGGGCCCCGTACCCCGCCGGGTGGCGGCGCTGCTCGCGGGGCCGCCACGTGCATCCGTACGACCGAGGGTGTTCACCACCGTGGGACTCGCCACGTGGACGGCCGGAGCCGGAACGGCGGCCTCCGCCATGGCCTCGGCGAACTCCGCGCTGACCCTGGCGACCGTCCTCCACGCGGCGACGCCGATGTGACCAGGCCCAAGGCGGCAGCGCCCGCCGCCCTGGGCCCGGCCGGCCCGGAGGACTACAGGTCGAACTCCTGCGGCGGCAGCCCCAGCATCTGGCACGCCTCGCGCACGACGCCCTGCTCCGTCTTGTCGAAGTCGCCGTCCGCGCCACCGATGACGATGCCGATCTGGATCACGGCGCGCGCCTCGGCCTCCTTCTTCTTCGCCTTGGCGACCTCCTGCAACACGCTGACCTTGCCGAAGTCGAAGTCGGCGGTGAGCTTGTTCAGGTTGTCGTCGAAGCGCCGCTGGAGGTCGGCGGCGTCGAAGTTCTGCAGTACCTCGTTGCTCGTGATGAGCTCCGCCACGCGACGCCGCTCGGACGGATCGATCGTGCCGTCGGCCGCGGCGACCAGCGCGCACATCGCCATCGAAGCATCGCGGAACGCACCGGACTTGAGGTCGTTCTTCTTCGCCACGAGCTGCGTCTGCATCGTCGACGCGGATTCCTTGATGCGGTCCCACAGGGCCACGCGTACTCCTACGGTTGAGGTGTCCTACCGAGCTTCAACTTCTACAGCAATGTAGAAATTTACGGCAGACGCCCAGAGTTCCGCCCCACTTACCGCTCACCCGATCGTGGCCGGTGCGGCGGGCCCCACGAGTTCGGTCAACACGTCCTCCATCGTCACGAATCCGATCACCGTCCCCTTGTCGCCGGTGACCGCGGCGAGGTGACTGCCCTGCGCGCGTAGCGCGGTGAGGGTGTCGTCGAGCGGGGTGTCGAGGCGGACCCGGGTGAGCGGGTGCAGGCCCGTGCGGGGGAAGGGCAGGTCACGGTCGGCGATGCCGAGGGTGTCCTTGATGTGGAGATAGCCGAGCAGCTCCCCGTCCGCGCCGGTGACCGGGAAGCGGGAGAACCCGGCGTCGGCGGCGGCCCGTTCCAGTTCGGCGGGGGTGGTGGCGTCCGTGACCGTACGCATCTTCTGCGCGGGCACCACGATCTCGCCGACCGGGCGGGTGCCCAGCTCCAGGGCGTCTCGCAGCCGTTCACCGTCGGCGGGCGAGAGGAGGCCCGCCTCGCTGGAGTCGAGCACCATGCGGGCGAGTTGGTCATCAGTGAAGACGGACTCGACCTCGTCCTTCGGCTCGACGCGCAGCGACCTCAGCAGTGTGTTGGCGAAGGCGTTGATGCCGAAGATCACCGGCTTGAGGGCGCGGGTGAGGGCGACCAAGAGCGGGCCGAGCAGCAGGGCGGTGCGCACGGGCGCGGCGAGCGCGATGTTCTTGGGCACCATCTCGCCGAGCAGCATGTGGGCGTACGTCGCCGCGGTCAGGGCGATCACGAAGGAGATCGGGTGGACCAGGGCGTGCGGCACGTGTGCCGCCTCGAAGCCAGGCTCCAGCAGATGGGCGATGGCGGGTTCGGCGACGGCGCCGAGCACCAACGACGAGACCGTGATGCCCAGTTGGGCGGTGGCCAGCATGGCGCTGATGTGTTCCAGGGCCCACAGCGTGGAGCGGGCCCGCTTGCTGCCCTCCTGGGCACGCGGTTCGATCTGGCTGCGGCGCACAGAGATCAGGGAGAACTCCGCGCCGACGAAGAAGGCGTTGGTGAGCAGCGTCAGTACGCCGATGGCGAGTTGCAGGGCGGTCATCGGGCCTCCTCCATCAACTCGGCCGGCTCGGCGGCGGGCGCCGGTTCGGTGATGCGGACGCGGTCGGCGCGGTGGTGCTCGATGTCCAGGACGGTCAGCTCCCAGCCATCCAGATCGACGCTGTCACCCTGGATCGGGATGCGTGTCAGGTACGTGGCGATGAGTCCCGCCACGGTCTCGTACGGGCCTTCGGGCGCCGTCAGCCCTATCGCGGTGAGCTGGTCGATGCGGACACCGCCGTCGGCCTCCCACGCGGCGCGCCCGTCCGGGCCCGCCGGGGCGGGCTGCAGGTCGGGCGTCTCGACCGGGTCGTGCTCGTCACGCACCTCGCCGACGACCTCCTCCACGATGTCCTCGACGGTCGCCACGCCCGCTGTCCCGCCGTACTCGTCGATGACGACGGCCATGGTGCGGGTCTCGCGCAGCCGCTCCAAGAGCCGGTCGGCGGGAAGGCTGTCGGGGACCAGCAGGGGCGCGGTGGCCAGCTCGGTGACCTGGGTGAGCTGTCGCCTCTCCGGGGGCAGCGCGAGGACGTCGCGAATGTGGACGGTGCCGACGACCTCATCGAGGCTGTCCCGGTAAACAGGGAAGCGCGAAAGCCCGGTGACATAGGTGAGGTTGGCGGCATCGACGGCCGTCGCGTGCGCCTCCAGGGCCTGGACATCGACGCGGGGCGTCATGACGTTCTCCGCGGTCAGCTCGCTCAAGTGCAGGGTGCGCACGAACAATTCGGCCGAGTCGGCCTCCAGCGCCCCTTCGGCGGCGGAGTGCCGGGCGAGCGCAACGAGCTCCTCCGGGCTGCGCGCGGACGCCAGCTCCTCGGCGGGCTCCAGGCCGAAGCGGCGCACGAAGCGGTTCGCCGTGTTGTTCAGGTGCCGGATGAACGGCCCGAACGCGGCAGTGAACCCGCGCTGCGGACCGGCCACCACCTTGGCCACGGCCACCGGGCGGGAGATCGCCCAGTTCTTCGGCACCAGCTCGCCGACCACCATGAGGATCACCGTGGACAGGACGACACCGAGCACACTCGCCACCGACGAGGCGGCGCCGCCGAGACCGATCGCCTCCAGCGGTCCGCGCAGCAGCGCGGCCAGCGACGGCTCGGCAAGCATGCCGATCACCAGAGAGGTGACGGTGATGCCCAACTGGGCCCCGGACAGCTGGAACGTCAGAGTGCGGACCGCCTTCAGGGCGCCGTCCGCACCCCGCTCCCCCGCCTGCGCCGCACGCTCCAGGTCGGCACGTTCCACGGTGGTCAGCGAGAACTCGGCCGCCACGAACAGGGCACAGGCGAGCGTGAGAAGCAGCGCGAGAACGAGCAGCAGGACCTCGGTCACCACTCCACCTCCGCCCGCTGATCGGTCACGTCGAGCGGTCTGGGTGCAGCGGCACGAGGCCGGCTACTGGGAGGCTCACCCATCGCGGGCTGTGGCTCCTTCTCGTTCGGAGGATCGAGTGATCCTGATGTTTATCGGCGGGGACGGACCCCGTACCACCACGGTAAAAGCACAGCAAAACAAGCTCGTCAAGCGAGTGTCGAGACCTCGGGAGCGATCCTTTTCGGACGTTCCCGTCGCCGGACCGGCGACGGCACCCGCGGCGACCTCGCCACCCTTATGCTTCTACGCGACTGTAGAACGTGGAAGCCGGCACGGATGTTCCCGGCACCGGCACCACCCGCGTAACCCTCATGACCCTCGTACGTACAAAGGGAGTGAACGCCTCGATGGTGTTCAAGCGACTGCTCGGCTCACTCGGCGTGGGCGGCCCGACCGTCGACACTGTCCTCACCCCCGGGGCCTGCGCGCCCGGCGGATCCCTCTCCGGCCAGGTCCACCTCAAGGGCGGAACCGGCGACTTCGACATCGAGCACATCACGCTGGAACTCGTCGCACGCGTCGAGGCCGAGCACGAGGACGGCGAGAGCCACGGCGCCGTCACCTTCGACCGGTTCGTGGTCGGCGGCGGCTTCCGTCTGGTGGCGGGCGCCGAGCACAGCGTGCCGTTCACGGTGACGCTGCCGTGGGAGACACCGATCACCGAGCTGTACGGGCAGGGGCTCGGCATCGTCCTGGGCGTGCGCACCGAGCTGTCGGTGGCCGGCGCCAAGGACAAGGGCGACCTGGACCAGCTGGCCGTCGGCCCGCTGCCGGCACAGGAGGCGATCCTCGAAGCCTTTGGGCAGCTCGGCTTCGGCTTCAAGTCCGCCGACCTCGAATACGGCCACATCGGCGGCACCGGCCAGCAGCTCCCCTTCTACCAAGAGATCGAGCTGGCACCTGCCCCGCAGTATGCCCACGCGGTCAATGAGATCGAACTGACCTTCCTCGCCACCCCCGCCGGCATGGAGGTGGTCCTGGAGGCCGACAAGCGCGGCGGCCTCTTCTCCGACGGACACGACGCGGTCACCCGCTTCACCGTCGGCCACGACGCCATCCACCACCAGGACTGGAACGCGCTCGTCGACGGCTGGGTCCGCCAACTCGTCGAGCACCGCTCGGCGTACGGCACGCACGCCGGATACGGACAGGACTACGGCCACGGGCACGGCTACGGCCACCACGACGATCACCACCACCACGACAGCGGCCACCGCTCCGGCCCCGGCATGGGCACGACCGTCGCGGCGGGCGCGGCAGGACTCGCGGTCGGCGTCGTCGGGGGCATGGTGGCCGCCGAGGTCGTCGACGAGGTCGGGGACTTCTTCGAAGGGGACGACGAGGACGAGGGCGGCGAGGACTGACCATGTTCGGACTCAGCGAGATAGCCGTCATCCTGATCGTGATCGCCATCGTGGTCGGCGTGAAGAAACTGCCCGAACTCACCCGCAGCGCGGGCAAGTCGGCCCGCATCCTCAAGGCGGAGGCCAGGGCCTTGAAGGAGCAGGACGGACAGAGCACCGATGCTCCGGCACCCCGCGTCGTCCCGGGGGAGACGATCCCGCCACGGGACGATCAGGGGACACCGCGTCAGTGACACCGCCCTCCTGTCAGCCCTGGCGCGCCTCGCCCGTAGGACTCGGTCCGGCCGAGACCAGTCCCGTCTCGTAGGCCGTCACCACCGCCTGCACACGGTCGCGGAGCTGGAGCTTGGCGAGGATGCGGGAGACGTGCGTCTTGACGGTGGTCTCGGACAGGTGGAGGCGGGCGGCGAGTTCGGAGTTGCTCAGGCCCTGGGCGAGCAGGCGCAGGACGTCGAGTTCGCGCGGGGTCAGGGCGGACAGGCCGGGATGCGGCGCGGTGGGCTCCGCCTCGGGTGCCTGGCGGGCATGGCGTTCGACGAGGCGGCGGGTGATGGCCGGGGCGAGGAGTGCGTCGCCGGTGCGGACGAGGCGGACGGCGGCGACGAGGTGTTCCGGGGTGACGTCCTTGAGGAGGAAACCGCTGGCGCCGGCCGACAGCGCCTCGTAGACGAGGTCGTCGAGGTCGAAGGTGGTCAGCATGATCACACGGGGTGCCGTGGCCGCGTCAGGGAACTCGCGCAGGATGCGGCGGGTGGCCTCCAGACCGTCGAGTTCGGGCATCCGGATGTCCATGAGGACCACGTCAGGGCGAGTGCGGAGCACGGCGTCCACCGCCTCGGCGCCGTGAGCCGCCTCGGCGACCACGTCGATGCCGTCGGCCTTGAGGATCATGCGGAAGCCGGTGCGGACGAGCGCCTGGTCGTCGGCGACCACGACACGCAGCGGGTGGTGCGTCACAATGCCTCCAGGGGGATCGTGGCGGCGATCCGGAAGCCGCCGTCAGGTCTCGGTCCGGCGTCGAGTGTTCCGCCGTAGACCGAGATTCTCTCCCGCAGTCCCATCAGCCCATGACCCCCGCCGGCAGCGTCCGCACCCGGTGTGCCGCCGGTGTCGGTGACGTCTATGCGCAGGGCGTCGGGCTCGTAGGCGAGCGTCACGGTCGCCGTCGCGCCCCGTGCGTGCTTCGTGGTGTTGGTCAGCGCCTCCTGGACCACGCGGTAGACGGCGAGGCCGATGCCGGAGGAGACCGGGCGGCGGGTGCCGGTCGCCGTCATCTCGACGCTCAGGCCCGCCTCGCGCACCCGCCCGACGAGCGCGTCGAGTTGGTCCAGGCCGGGTTGCGGGGCAAGCCCCTCGGCGGGCGCCGTGCGGCCCGCAGGAACAGCGGGATCGGAGGGATCGTCGGCGGCGTTCATGGTGAGCAGTCCCATGGTGTGCCGCAGCTCGGCCATGGCCGAGCGGCCGCCCGCTTCCACGGCCAGGAGTGCCTCGCGGGCCATCTCGGGCTCGGCGTCCATGACCTTCCGCGCGGCGCCGGCCTGGATGACCATCATGGAGACGTTGTGGGTGACCACGTCGTGCAGTTCGCGGGCGATCCGGGCCCGCTCGCGCTCGGCGGCGCGGCGCAACTCCTCGGCCCGCTCGCGCTCCAGCGCCGCCATGCGTTCCTGGCGCGCGTCGGCACGCAGCCGCCACTGCCGCATGCCGTCCGCGACGATGGTGAGCGGCAGCAGGATGAGCAGCGGCACGTACTCATTCTGGATGGTGGGCACGTCCGGCGTCCTGGCGCCGTTCAGGACGAGCAGCGCCACGGCGACGCTCGCCAGGGTCAGGATCCGGTACGGGCTGTGCATGACGGCGGAGTACGTCGCGACCAGCGTGGCGTAGAGGATCATCCGCGCTTCGCTGCCCGGCGCCATCAGCACCGCGGCGATCACCACCCAGAGCACGGCCAGCGGGTAACGGCGGCGCAGGGCCAGCGGCAGGGAGCACAGAAGCATCGGCGCCAGCGCGCCGACGTAGTTCCCGGACCCCTCGACCAGGCGCACCGTGCCATCGACGATCTTGTACGTGCGGTCCATGCCGACGCTCAGGCCGGAGTTGACCGCGGCGATCACGGCGAACAGGGCGAAGGCCCCGTCGAGGATCAGGTCACGTCTGGTGGGCCGGGGCAAGGGACCCGTCGGCCGCCGCAGCGCCGCGAACCCGTCCCGCAGGCGGTCCGCCGCCGATGCGTTCGTCACCCACCGATTGTCACAGGCAGCACAGGCCGGCGGCGTCCTCCCTTCAGACCGTGGTCGCGCGCTCGCGTACTTCGCTCGTCTACATCTGACGGAGGACGCCGGCCGGGGTCCTCCGCGCGCAGGAGCGGAAAGGGTCCGAGCGCCGGACGCGCTCATCCGCCGTCCGCTCATAGCGTCCAGCGGTGCCGGTCACACGGATCGGCCCGCCGAGGAGGCTGCCGCATGACCCCCACGACCGACCCGCCTGCCGCACCTGTCGCGCTGAGAGCCCGGGGCCTGGGCAAGAAATACCGACAGCAATGGGCACTGTCGGACTGCAGCCTGGATGTCCCCGCGGGCCGCATCGTCGGCCTGGTAGGCCCCAACGGGGCTGGAAAATCAACCCTGTTGAACCTCGCCTCCGGCATGCTCGCCCCGACCACAGGCACCATCGAGGTCTGCGGCGGCCGCCCGGCCACCGGCCCGGCGCAACTCGCCAAGGTCGGTTTCGTCGCCCAGGACACCCCCACGTACGCGGGCCTGACCGTCGCCGACCACCTCGAGGTCGGCGCCCGCCTCAACCCCAGCTGGGACGCCACCCTGGCCCGCGACCGGATCCGCCGCATCGGCCTCGACCCCGGCCGGCGGGCCGGACGCCTGTCCGGCGGGCAGCGCGCCCAGCTCGCCCTCACTCTCGGCCTCGCCAAACGCCCCGAACTCCTCGTCCTCGACGAGCCCGTCGCCGCCCTGGACCCGCTGGCCCGCCGCGAGTTCCTCGACGACCTCACGGACGCGATCGCCGGACAGGAGATGACCGTCCTACTCTCCTCCCACCTCGTCTCCGACGTGGAGCGGGTCTGCGACCACGTGATCGTGCTCGTGGACTCACGGGTCCAAGTCAGCGCCGACATCGACGACTTGCTGGCCGGTCACCACCGGCTCACCGGCCCGGCCGACACCGCGGCCGACCTACCGGCCGGACACCACGTCGTCTCGACATCCCGCACCGACGCACGGACCACCCTCGTCGTACGCGCCACGACGCCGCCCGCCGGCGATGACTCCTGGACAGCCGGCCCGCTCCCCCTCGAAGACATCGTCCTGGCCTACATCGGCAGTCGGACGCCCCCCACCACCGAACCGGGCTCCCGCCCCGCCGCCGACCTGGAGACCCACCGATGATCTGGCTGACCTGGCGCCAACTGCGCACGCAGGCAACGGCGGTCATCGCCGCGCTGGCCGCCCTCGCCGCCCTCCTCGCCGCGACCGGCCCCCACCTGGCCGGCCTGCACACCACCGCCGGCCGCGGCCTCGTCCAGCAGCTCTCCCCCACCGACACCACCCTCTACTTCGTCGGCGGCGTGACCGTCCTCCTCGTGCCCGCCCTCATCGGCATGTTCTGGGGCGCCCCGCTCGTCTCCCGCGAACTGGAGACGGGCACCCACCGCCTCGCCTGGAACCAGGGCGTCACCCGCACCCGCTGGCTGGTCACCAAACTCACCCTCACCGGTCTGACCGCGGTCGCCGCCACCGCGCTGATCAGCCTCGCGGTCACCTGGTGGAGCAGCCCCGTCGACCAGGCGGTCGCCGCGGGCGGATCCGACAACACGGACAACTTCGTCCCCCGCATCGACCCGGCGATCTTCAGCGCCCGCGGCATCGTCCCGCTCGGCTACGCCGCCTTCGCCTTCGCCCTCGGCGTCCTCTTCGGCATCGTCATCCGCCGCACACTCCCCGCCATGGCCGCCACGCTGGCGACATACACCGCGGCCCTGTTGTCCATGCCGATGTGGATCCGCGAGCACCTGGCCCCCGCCACCACCATCACCGTCCCCTTCACCCACGACCGCATGGCGAACTACCTCCTCGACTCCGTCTCCCACATCGACACCGGCAAGCCCGACGTCTGGGTCACCGCCGAGCAGACCCTCGACGCCACCGGCCACCCGGCCCACGCCATGCCACCCGCATACACCCACTGCGAATCGATCAAGTCATGCATCGACGCCCTGGCCAAGGCCGGCTACCACCAACGCGTCACCTACCAGGCCGCCGACAACTTCTGGCCCCTGCAGTGGGCAGAGATCGGCGTCTTCCTCGGCCTCGCCGTCGGACTCGGTGTGCTGGGCGTCTGGTGGACGCGAAAGCGGCTGCTGAAGGTGAGTGTCCAATGAACGGCCCTGTCTCACCTTCGGCGGTGACGCAGAGTTGGCAGGGTCGTGGACAGTCACGTGCTGGATGTCAACGAGCTTGTGGATGTGATGTTTTCGGGACTATCGCCGCTGACCATCGAGGATGTGATCGAGTAGGGCGAGCGGATCCTTCGCGGAAGGTGTGGCGGCAGCCGCGGGTGGGACACAGCAGCCGTCGCACCCGAACGCGGACTACAGCGCGCCGACCGCAGGCGCCCGGGGTACTGGAGCGATTCCAGCGCCGCACCGCTCGCTCTGCGCACCCTGTTGCGCATCCCCTGCCCACCGGACGAATACCCCGTGTGATCGGCGTCGACGACTTCGCGCTGCGCCGGCGGCACCGTTATGCCACCGTCGTGATCGACGCCGAGACCCACGAGCGGATCGACGTGCTGCCCGACCGCACGGCCGACACCCTGCTCGACCAGGGCGTGGGCCTGCTCGAATGTGCCCGCCGTCTGCAACTGGCCCTGAACACCGTCAGACGCTACGCGCGCCGATCGGCCCGAGCGGATACTCCGCGTCCCCAAGTACCGTGCCCAGCTTGGCCGATCCCTACCGTGAGCACCTGTGCAAACGCCGGGCCGAGGCCCCCGCCATCCCCGTCCTGCATCTCTTCGAAGAGATCAAGGCACTCGGCTTCACGGGCTGCCTCAATCTCCTGCACAAGTACATCCACCAAGGCCGCGCGGACGCCGACCGCAGCCACATCTCCGCCCGCCGGCTCGCCCGGATGCTGCTCACCGGGCCCGCCAACCTCAAGGCCGGGCAACACGACCTCTTGGCCAAACTCATCGCCTTCTGCATCGAGATGACCGAACTGGCCACTTGTGTCAGGGACTTCGCCCCACTCTTGAAGCCCGCCGCGGGACAGGGCCGTTAACTTGACACTCCCCGGTCAGGCTCGCTCGGAGGCCATTTCCCTGAAGGCCGAGCGCGCGGTATCGAGGAACGCCGCGACGCTGGGTCGTAGTTCAGCTCGGCGAAGCCAGGTCATCGTGACTGCGGTCTGCGAGGCGCTTCCCGTCAGCGGGATCGCGGCCACCTCGCCCCGAGCGGCGGGTCCGGCCGCGGCGATCTCGGGCAGCAGGGCGCTGCCCATGCCCGCAGCTGCGCACTGGCCGAGCGCGGCCATGCTCGCGACTTGGGTGTCGATGACCGGTGCATCCACGCCGAGTGTGTGGATCAAGCTGTCGAGCATCTCCCGGAATCCACAGCCCTGTGGAGTGGCGAGGAATGACTCTCCGCGCAGGTCACCGCCACCGACCTGGGCGTACGAGGCGAGTCGGTGGCCAATGGGCATGACCACCATCAGCCGGTCCGTGGCAAGGCTCTCGCTCACGAAGGGCTTGTCGTCGGGTGCCTGGCCGAAGGTGAGCGCGACATCGATCTCGCCGCGCCGGACCCATTCGTAGAGCTCACCGCGGCCACCCTCGCGCAGCGTCACTTGAACGCGCGGGTGGTTCTGGCGGTAGCGGGCGAGGATCGCCGGCAGCCGGTGCGCGCAGAGTGTCTCCAGGCCGCCGACCATCAGCTGGCCACCGGGTTCCTGACCCTCGTCCTCGACAGCGGTGCGCGCCTCCTGCACGAGGAGCAGCATCTGGTCCGCGTAGTCGACGAGCCGTTCGCCGGCCGGGGTCAGCGTCAGCTTGCGGCTCGTGCGGTCGAAGAGCTTGACCGAGAGCTCGGACTCCAGGGCCTGGATCTGCTCGGTAACACTCGACTGCGCGTAGTTCAGCTCTGCCGCTGCGCGGGTGAAGTTGAGCGTGCGCGCCACAGTCCGGAACGTCCGCAGGTGACGCAGTTCCACAGGCCCTGCCTTTCCGATCCGCTCCGTCGAGGGTCGATCGGCTCCGCCGATGCTCGCCATCGGAAGCGCCCGCTTCTGCAACTGACCGCGCACTGCCAGGATTCCAACTATCGCCCCCTGCTCACAACCGGTCCCGGCGATATGTCGTGCTGCCTGCAGCGGCATTCATCCCGGTATCTCCCCGTACCTTCCTGGGAGGACAGCCATGTCAAGCCAGTCAACCCGCCCGATCGACACCTCCCGGCCGTCTCCCGGGGCCCCGCCCGGCACAGCCTCCGCCGCATCGAAGTCGAAGGGGCTCCTGCTTCTTGGACTCTCGCTCGGCTACTTCATGGTCATGCTGGACACCACCGTGGTCACGGTGGCACTGCCGGCCATCGGTGAAGACCTGTCCGGTTCGCTCAGCGGACTGCAGTGGGTCTCCAACGGATACACGCTCACCTTCGCAGCCCTGCTGCTCACCGCCGGCGCGCTGTCCGACCGCTACGGCGGCCGCAAGGTTTTCCTCACCGGCCTGTGGCTGTTCGCGATCCTCTCCGGAGCATCGGCCGCGGTCGGCTCCATGGAAGCCCTGATCGCCCTGCGCGCCCTGCTCGGTGTGGCCGGGGCCCTGCTCCTGCCGACGTCGCTCGCGATCATCGCGCACGCCTACACCGACCCGGCGGCCCGCGCTCGGGCCATGGGCGCCTGGGCCGCGATCAGCGGCACCGCGCTGGCGGCCGGGCCGCTGGTCGGCGGAGTCTTCACCGACACGCTCGGCTGGCAGGCCATCTTCCTGCTCAACGTCCCGGTCGCGCTCATCAGCATCGTCCTCACGATGAAGTACGCCCCGGTCAGCGTCCCCAAGGCGTCCAAGGGCATCGACCTGCCCGGCCAGGTCAGCGCCGTCCTGGCGCTCGCCGGTCTGACGTACGGCCTCATCGAGAGCGAACCCGAGGGCTGGGGCTCGCCCCAGGTGCTCGGCGGATTCGCGGTGTTCGTGGTCGCCGGTGCGCTCTTCCTGCTCGCCGAGCGGCGCAAGGAGACCGAGACCAGCGCCCCGATGCTGCCGCTGGCCATGTTCCGCAACCGGACCCTGTCCGCGGGGCTCTTTGCCGGACTCCTGGTGAACTTCGGGCTCTCGGGCGTGCTCTTCGTCCTCTCCCTCTTCTTCCAAGAGGCGCACGGCTACTCGGCCTTCACCACCGGCCTCGCCTTCCTGCCGCTCACCCTGCCGACCGCGTTCAACCCGATCTTCACGGGCCGGCTCGTGGGCCGGATCGGCGCCCGCAAGCCCGCCATCGCCGGCTTCCTGCTCATGGGTGTCGGCGTACTGATCCAGTCCGCCTCCACCGCGGACTCCACTCTCGGGCTCATCACGATGTGCATCGGCCTGCTGGTTCTGGGCTTCGGCGTCTCCTTCGCGATCCCGCCACTGATGACCGCGATCGTGGGCTCGGTCGCCAAGGAGCAGTCCGGTATCGCCTCCGGCGCGCTGAACTCGGCGCGTCAGACCGGCGCCGTGCTGGGTGTCGCCGTGCTCGGCGCGGTGATCGGTGGCGGGACGTCGGTCAGTTCCGGTACCCGGATCGCACTCGTGGTGGCCGGCGTCGTACTGCTTGCCGGAGCCGGTGTGGTGGCCGCCTACATCGGCCGCCCCGCTCAAAAGTCCGCCTGACTGACGGCCGGCCCGACCAAGAGAGACAGCCGGGCCGGCCGGAAGCGAACCAGAAGGAAGCGGACTGGAAGAAGTGCTCGGGTCGTCTCCCGGAGAGCAGTGACGCGGCGCGGCCCTTGTTGACCGCATCGCTCCGCGAGACGGCGCCGAGTTTACCGAAGATGCTGCGCAGGCGGTCAGGTCGAGCACCTTTCGCTCCCGCTCTGTGAGCCGTGCATCGTCGCCCTGCCGCCCCGTGGGGAGCAGCGCCTCAGGGGGAACGGCGAGGAACACCCTCTTGCGGCTCTCACGGCGGGTACGCACCGTGGCGACAGGCTCAAGGCCGGACACGGTTCTGGAGAGGAAACGTCAGGCCCACGGTACGTGTGTCCTCAGCCCGGCAGTGGCCGTTCGCGTGTGCTCGGCCACGATGTCAGGCGTCACTCAGGTCAGAGGGTCATGAAGGGCGAGTGCTCGACGAGCAGGAGTCTGCGAATGCATTCGCGCAGGCGTGACAGAGACCGGCGGGGTGGTGACGTTGATGCGGGCACAACTCCCCCAGGGGTAAGGTACGCAGAGTGGCGTACCTCCGTGAAGGTACGCACAGAGGCGTACCTTGTCGAGGGGTGGAGCTATGGCAGACGAGTTGGCGCACCCGCGCACCGAGGGCCTGGAGGTGGGGCCGATTCTGCTGGCGCTCGCCGACGACAACCGGCGCCGGGTCATCGCTGAACTTGCGAAGCAGCCGGAGCAGGAGCGGCTGTGCGCATCCTTCGACCTGCCCGTGGGCAAGTCCAGCCGCACCCGGCACTGGCGGGTGCTGCGCGAAGCGGGCCTGGTGTACCAGCGCAGTGCAGGAAACGGCCTGTACATGCGCCTGCGCAGGGAAGACCTGGACCGCAGATTTCCCGGCCTCATCGAAGCCGTCATTGCTGCGGACGCCAGCGACTCGCCCCTTCATCCCCGGCCGTGAAGAGAACCTGGCGGCGAGTGGACGCTCCGCGACTTGGCCGAGCACCTGGGCAGCTCAAATCTGTGACCGGCGGCCGCAGTCACCGAACAGCACGGCAAGCACGAGGCCACCTCGACCCCATGTGATCCCGATGAGTTTCTGCAGTGGTTCGGGAGGCCTGGCCGACGAAGGCGTGGCCGAGGTCTTCGACACGATGGCACCAAGGCAGATAGCCCGGGGACGAGCTCAGCACCCGCAGCACGCGTAACGTCCGTATCACCCACTCTGCTGTATCCAGTCGCTGGAGACTCAAGGCCATTCCCCAACCGGGCCCCGCCCGAGACGTCTACCGAGTCGCTGAAGCATGCGTCGCGTGCTCCCCGCTGGCCTCCAAGATGAAACGGGCACGTCTTGCATGTGCCGGGCGGGCGATGGCAGCGGCATGCGACGCCACCGAGGGGGCTTCAGCAAGGCAAGTTCGGTTCCCGGGCTCAAGCGCCTGGCGTCCAGCCTGTGGCTCTCGCCCAGGCTTCGGCCCGCTCGCTGATCTCGGCGATCAGCGAGCCCTTGGCCGCCGCATAGGCGTTCATGTCGGGCCAGTCCTGCTCGGCCAGGTGCTGCTTGTGCCGGGCGTAGGCCGCACGGTCGGCCGCGTCCCTCCGCAGCCAGTCGCGGAACAGCAGGTGACGGCGCTCCCACTCGCTTCCGGCCGTGCAGATGTGCACCTGGACGCCCAGGTCAGGGGTGCGCACCATGCGGTGCCCGGGCTGGCGCACGCGCAGGACGTATCCGACCCTCTCCAAGGCCGGAAGATAGGCGTCCTCGCCATCGGCGTCCGGCACACTCAGGTCGATGTCGATGATGGGCTTGGCGACCAGCCCGGGCACGGCCGTCGAACCGACGTGGTCGACCCGCCGGACCACCGGGCCCACCGCGTCGACGATGCGTCGCCGTTCCCGCTCGAACGCGACCGGCCATGCCGGGTCGTAGGCGACAACCCGGATCTCGCGCTTCTCCTGGCCGCCTATCAACTCAGTCTGATCGCCCATGACTCCATTACAGCTCAGCGGAATGACGGTCTGTCCCCCGCGGTCCATACGAACTCGCAGGCGGCCTTCAGCTACGAGCCCTTGGGCTCAATCATCCAGGCACCTGCCCGTGGTCGTCAGGGCCTGCCGGGTCCGACGCAGGGGCAGGGCCGGCATCATGTCGAACCCAATCGAACTCCTGGCGCGGCGCCCGGTCGACGCGGCGCGGCTCAGCACGATGGCACACAGCCGGATCTCCGCATGCCGCCCGTGTACCGCAGCCCCGGATGCGTCACAGTTCCTGGTTCGGCCAGTCCAGGAGACGGGCGCCGATGACGGCGGTCTGGAGCGTGTAGCGGTGCACGGGGTCGGCGGGGTCCGCGCCGGTGAGGTCGTGGATGCGTTGGAGCCGGTATGTGAACGCGCGCACGCTCAGTGACAGCCGGCGGGCGGCCTCGGCGGCGACGCAGCCGGAGTCGAAGTAGGCGGTGAGGGTGTCCAGGAGGGGCCGGGCCCCGCCGCGGGCCCGGCGCAGCGGGCCGAGCGCGCTGACGACGAGGTCGGCCATCGCCTGCCGGTCACGGGTGAGAACCGGGAAGACGAGCAGGTCAGCGGCGCGCAGCACCGGTTCGTCGAGTTCGAGGCGCTCGGCCAGGTCGAGGACGTTCAGCGCCTCTTCGTAGGAGTGGGCGACACCGCCCGGACCCGCCTGGGCGCGGCCGATGGCCACCTGCCCGCCGTCGGTGGCCGCGTGCGCCTGCTTGGCGAAGTAGGTGAGGACCTCGCCCAGGTCGCCGGGCGCCACGCAGATCAGGCGGCCGTCCTTCGTCGTGAGCAGGACGTCGCGATCGCCGAACCGGCCGATCATGGCGCGTTCCACGGCGCGCGGCACCGGGTCCCCCTCCTCGTACGCTTCCCGGCCGACGGCCACGGCGACCGCGTGCGCGAGGGAGAGCCGCAACCCGAACCGTTCGGCGCGCTCGGCGAGTTGACCGAGGTCGCTGCGCCCGTAGAGCAGGTCGTCGATGAACTCGCGGCGGGCCGCCTCCTCCTGGCGCAGGGTGTCGCGCTGGGCGCGCTCGTAGCCCTCGATGAACGCGTCCACGGCCTGGGCGCTCGCAGCGAGGACGGCCTGGGCCCCGGCGCCGCGGTCCAGTTCGCCCGTGCACAGCGTCGTCAGCTGGGCTCCGATGAGCGCGCGCAGTCCGAGGCCGGCGTCCGCGGCGCGCTCGCCGAGGAGGCGACGTGACTCGAGCTCGTCGCGGGTCAGCCGCCGGCCGGTCGCGGAGGCCTCGGCGACGATGGCGGCGTGCCCGGTCAGGTACTCCTCGGGTATGTCCCGGGCTGTCGTCGTCATGCTCGCCCCCGTGATGGTGATGTGCGCTTGACGCATTCTTAGCGCACGGGTGGCCCGCGCATCCCACTGGGACTGTTCCCGGTTGCCGGGTTCCGGCAGTGGGCGGCTGGTCACGGTCGCTGGGCGTGGCGGGCGGCCGGGTGGACGGAGGCGTGTCGTGGGTCGGTGGCGCGGGTGATGGCGGATTCCACGGCCGCCACCCGGTCGGCGAGCAGGCCGAGGGCGGCCACGGCGCGGGCCGCCGGGTCGCCCTCGGGGCCGCCGAGGGTGCGGGTGCGCACATGTGCCGCCTTGATCTCGTCCCAGCGGGCGGCCTGGCCGGGGGTGATGGTGCCGCGCAGTGCGGCGAGTTTGAGGAGGTTGGCCTCGGCTCCGGTGGTGAGGGTCTGGGCTTCGTTGAGGTAGTGGTCGTCGACGAGGGCGGCGAGTTCGGTGTAGTTCATGGCGGGGTCGATCCGGGCGGCGATCTTGTTCATGTCGCGGTAGGAGCCCTGGAGCCGGAAGGGCGGTTCGGTGCGGGTGGCCGGGTCCTGGGCGGCGGAGGCGATGTAGGCGACGTTGACCGCGAGGACGGTGGCGCGGGCCGCCAGCAGGTGGCGCAGGACGGTAACGACGCGGTCGCATTCGGCGGGTGCGTAGGGGTGGGTGAGCTGTTCGGGGCGTGCCGTGGGGTCGTGCTGGGCGAGGCGGAGCAACAGGTCGAGGTCGGTGCGTTCGCGGGCGGCGAGCGGTGCGAGGTGGGGGTTGGCGGTGAGCGCGTTTTCGACGAAGGAGGCGGCGAAGGCGTCCTCCTTGCCGGTGAGGACGTCGCCGAGGTTCCATACGTCGGCGCGGTTGGCGAGCATGTCGGGGATGCGGAAGCGGGCGCCGGACTCGGTGTACGGGTTGCCGGCCATGCACACGGCGAAGCGCTTGCCGCGCAGGTCGTATGTGCGCGGGGTGCCGTTCCACACGCCGTCCATGCGGCGTTGCGCGTCGCACAGGGCGATGAACTTCTGCAGGAGTTCGGGCGAGGTGTGCTGGATGTCGTCGAGGTACAGCAGCACGTTGTTGCCCGCTTCGAGGGCGAAGTTGACCTTGTCGATCTCCTGGCGCGCGGTGGCGTTCGGGGCGTCGGCGGGGTCGAGGGAGGTGACGGTGTGGCCGAGGGCCGGTCCGTCGGCCTTGACGAGGATCATGCCGAGCCGGTCGGCGACGTACTCCATCAGGGTCGTCTTGCCGTAGCCGGGCGGCGAGACGAGCAGCAACAGGCCGCCCGCCGTGCCGAGTTGTTTGCTGAGGTTGTCGCCGATGAGCGGCAGGTACACCTCGTCGACGAGGCGGCTGCGGACGAACGTGGGCAGGACGCGCGGGCAGTGCTCGTCCAGGCGCAGCCGCTCGCGTTCGGTGGCTGCCAGCTCGGTCCGCAGCCGCTGGTGGGCGCGGAAGCCGGGCACGGTGTGCGTGCGGAACTCGGCGGTGCGGGCGAGGAGTTCGTCGAGCCGGAAGGTGAGGCGGCCCGCGTCGATGCGCGGGTGGGTACCGAGCAGGCCCTCGACGGTGGCGGTGAGGCCGGCCGGGTTCTCGTGCCGTTCGAGCCCCGGGCAGAGCTCCGCGGCCACGGCCTCGGGCAGGTCGTCGGCACCCTCTCCCGCCGAGGCGGCGTACGCGGTCAGCCACGCCTCGACGAGCTGGCGGCGGGCCGGGACGTCCGTGATGGCGGCCAGATCGTCCTCGTAGGCCGAACTGTCCACGGTGTGGCGGAACTTTTCGAGGAAGACCCAGGTGCGCGAGGAGAGGACGAACCCGGCGGGTGCGCTGCTGAGTTCGTCGAAGAGGTACGCGGCGGCGGCCGGGTCGCCGTCCATGCGGGCGGCGAGCTCGGCTCGGAAGTCGTCGATGGCGGGGGCGAGTCCGAAGGTGTCGCGGGCACGGGCCAGCGAGGTGGCGCGGCGGGTCAGCAGCTCCCGCTCCTCATCCGGCACGTGGTGACACCAGAAGAGCTGGGCCGTGGCGCGGGCCGCCGGGGTGTGTCGCAGCAGTCCGGCGGTCGTGTGCAGCCGGAGCAGCGCGGTGAGGAGGAGTGTGGCGTCGTGGTCGTGGACGCCGCGCTCGTACCCCTCGTCGTACGCGTCCTCGGCCGCGGTGCGCACGAGTGCGGGCAGGTCGTCCGCGGCGAGCAGGGCTTCGGCGCCGCGGTCGGCGAGCAGGCGGGCGGCGAGGTGCTCGGCCCGGTAGACGGCACGGTTCTCGGAGGCGAGGTGCTGGTCCCAGTAGGGGCGGGTGGCGGCGAAGTCCGGGTCGGTGACCGGGGCGCGGAAGTCGGTGCCGGTGACCGCGAAGGCCATGCCGTCGCCGTGAGGGACGAGGGTCAGGTCGAGGGGCTGGGTGTTGACGGCGAAGCGGTGCCGGCCGAGGCGCAGCGTGTCACCGCCGTCCGCGTACAGCTCGGTACGGTCGCGCAGGGTGCGGGCGGCCTCCTGGCGTGCGCCGGTGAGCCGGCCGGTGAGTTCGTCGGCCCGCACCTGGTCGCCGAGCTCGCGCAGTTCGGCGATGACGCGGTCGACCTTGGCGACCAGCGGGTCGGCGGCGAAGTAGGTGTGGATGTCCTCGGCCGTCGTGAGCGTCGCGGCGCGGCGGGTGACGGAGTCGAGGACACGTCCGGCCGACTCGGCGAGGCGGTCGGTGCGGTGGGCGCGTTCGTCGGTGAGGCTCTGTTTGCGGGCGGTGAACGCTTCGTGGATCTCGGTGCGCCGGGTGTCGAGGTCGTCGAGGAAGGCGTCGGACTCGGCGAACCGGCCCTGGAGGTCCTCCAGTTGGAGCAGCAGGCGGGCCAGCTGGTCGTCGCAGGCTCCAGGGGTGGTGGCCGCGGCGAGGGCTCCGGTGACGGACTGGCCGAGCAGCGCGAACTCTGCGGCGAACTCGGCGCGGCCCTCGCGTTCGGCCAGTGCACGGCGGCGCGTGTCGAGGACGGCTCGGGCCCTGTTGACGCCGGCCAGCGCCTCGGCGATGTGCTCCAGGACGGCGGCGCGGACGGTGGCGTCGGCAACGTCGAGGCCGGCGACGACCTCGGTGACCGTCCGCAGCTGCTCGTCCAGCGCGTACAGGCGCTCCTGTGGTGCGGTGAACTCGGCGACGGTGGCCAGGGTTTCGGCCTGTCCGGCCAGTTCCTCGATGGTGTGGTGGTGGGTAGCGAAGGCGTCCGGGCGGGCGAGGAAGGTGACGGCGCGCCGGCCCGCGGCGGCGATGTCACCGGCCAGGCCCTCGACGAGCGTGTCGAGGCGTGCGGCGTCGATGTACCGCGATTCCTTCAGTGACACCAACCGGCCCTGGGAGTGCCGCAGTTCGGTGATGCGCTCGACCCACTCGGGTGCGGAGCGCGGCACTTCGCCGCGGATGCGCCGGACGAGCCCGGCGATGTGTTCGGCGGACTCGGCGAGCGTGTCGTTCGCTTGCCGGGTGAGGTCGCGTACGGCCTCGAACTCGGTGAGCATCTGCTCGGCCGTCGCGCGCACGGCGGCCAACGGGCTTCCCAGAGCGCCGAGTTCGGTGTCGCCAAGCCAGTGGTGGCGGTCGGCGGCACGGGCGCACCCCGCGGCGAGCTCCCGGTAGGCGGCAGCCGTCGGCTCTTCGACGGTGGCGGCGACGGTGCGGGCCACGGCCAGGCAGTCGGAGATGCCCCGCACCAGGTCGGCGTTGCCCACGCGCGCCAGCGGCCCCTCGCCGGCCGGGCGCGCGGCGGCGTGGGAATCGGAGACGTACGGGGAGTCCCAGCGTTGCAGCGGGTGCACGCGGGCCGGTTCCACGGCGGCGCCCGCCCCGGCGGCGGAGCGCAGCACGAAGAGGGCGCCGTCGTCGAACAACGCGAACCCCTGGCAGGGAATCGGCGTGGCGAACTCCTTGCGGATGACGTTGTACGCGAGCAGCAGGCCGCGGCGGGCGCCTGGCGCGTGGAAGACGTGGAGGACGTCCTCGCCGTTGGGTGAGCGGACGGTGCGCTCGTAGGCCAGTCCGCCCACGTCGAGCGCGTCGAAGGTCCTGGCCTCGCCTGTGGCCAGGCAGTATCCGCCGGGGAAGACGATGCCCTGGTCCTCGGGCAGGGTGCGGCAGGCCTGGCCGATGCCGTCGAGGCGGACGGTGCGTCCAGTGAGGGTGTTGAAGACGAGGTAGCGGTCGTCGCTCTCCTTGTAGGGGCGCACGCGCAGCAGGATCAGGGGGCCGACGCGGGCGTGCGCGAGGTCGGCTTCGGCCAGCGACTGCAGCGGCTCGTCGACCGGTTCGCTGTAGACACCCTCGCCGGTCTCGGTGTCGTTCTCGGTCTTGACGGTGAGGGTGCCGCCGAGCGTGTCGACGTAGATCTCGCCGCCGGGCACGGCGATGTGCGGGTGACGGCCGGGAACGTGGTCGTCGCGGGTGGCCGCGGTCCACGCGATGTCGTACGCGGGCGGCAGGACGTGGTCGCGGTCGCCGCGCGCGTCGAGGAACGTGGCTCGGCCGTCGACGTCGAGCGTCCAGCGCAGCACCCGGATGTCGTCGGCCTTCTCGCCGGTCTGGAAGACGGCCAGCAACTTGCCGTCCAGGAAGCGCAGTTGCAGCAGGGTGGCGGCGCGGTAGTAGCGGTGCAGGGCCGCGAATTCTCGTACGAAGCCGGGGTCGTCGAGCAGGCCGGGCACCGCCGGCTCCGGCAGCGCCGCCAGGCTGCGCCGGTCGTGCAGTGTGAACACGTCGGCCACGGCGCTCGGCTCGCCGTCGCCGAGCGGTGTCGTACGGCCGAACAGCAGGACGTCGCCGACCGCGACGATGTCGCCGGCCACGGCGGGCCGCTCGGTGCGCAGGTGCTCCGTGCCGGTGAGGGCGAAGCCGGTGGCGCCGAAGGCCGCCGTGCGCCGCTCGTTCAGCTCGGCGGCACGCTCGGACAGCTGCCGGGCCTGTCCGGCGAGCCGGTCGCGCAGGACGTCGTACGTGCCTGCGTCCAGACCCGTTTCCATGGGCGGAATCCCTCTCGTACCGGTGGACTGTGGTCAGTGAAGCGGCCGGGGCCTCCGACCCCCGTGCGGGGCCCCGGCCGATCTCGGGGCGGCGGTCAGGTGTGCGCGCTGCCGTTCAACTGTGTCAACGGAAGATCCGCAATGCCCAACTGTCCCGCCTTGTCGAGGAGTTCACGCAGCGGACCGGCCTGCTCGCCGCCTCCGCCCTTCATGAGCTTCATCAGCAGCGCGGAGACGGTGAGGTGCTGCACGTCGGCCGAGGAGACCGAGCCGAGGACGGCCGTCAGGTCCTCGGTGAAGCTCGCCGTGCCGTCCAGCCACGGCTTCGCCAACTGCTGCGCCACGTCCGAATGTTGAACGAACCCGTCGATACCCTTACCGAGCGCGATGGAGTTCACGAGCCGGTCGAAGAAGACGGACTCCCCGCCGACGATGTTGATGTCGGCGTTCTCCAGGCCGGTCGCAAGCACCGTGGCCTGCGCCTCGGCGACCTGCCGCTGCACGTCGATACCGGCGAGCCGGATCTCCTTCTCGGCCTGCAGCCGCAGCCGGTACTCCTCGTGCCCGCGCGAGGCCTCGTCCAGGGCGGCCATCGCGACGGCCTTCTGGTTGATACCCTCGGCCTCCGCCTTGAGCTTCTCGCCGATCGCGGTCGCCTCGGCCAGCGCCTTGGCGCGGGCACCCTCCGCCTCCGCACGCATCCGCGCCTCGGTGGCCTCCGCCTCCGCACGACCTGCCTTCTCGATGACCTCGGCCTCCTTGTCGCGCACCTGCACATCGGCGAGGCCCGGGGCCGCGGCCTCCGCCTGGAAGCCGTCGGCCAGCTTCCGCTTGGCCTGCGCCTGCAGGTCAGCAGACTTCAACTCAGCTTGGGCCAAAGTCAGTTGCTCCGCCGCGCGGTGCGTGGCCGCCTGCTCGGCGGCCTCCGCGGCCTTGATGTCCTTGACCAGCCGCTCCTGCGCCTCGGCCTCCGCCGCGATGATGACGGCCTGCCGGCCGCGCTCGGCCTCCTCGACGGCCCGCAGCTTCTTGATGGACTCCTCCTGCTCGGCGACCGTCCGGTCCACGGCCACACGCTCGCGCACCACCTCGGCGATCTCCCGCTTCTCCGCCTCGACCTCCTTGTCGGCGGCGATCTTCGACAGCTGCGTCTCCCGCTCCCGCGCGATGACCTCCAGGAGTCGGTCCTTCTCGATCCGCTCGCTCTCGACGGCGATGACGCGCTCACGGTTCTTCTGCGCGACGGCCACCTCACGGGTCTGGTTCTCGCGCTGCACCCCGAGCTTCTCCTCGGTGGCCAGGAACGCGCCCTGGGAACGCAGCCGCTCCTCCTCCACCACCCGCGCGGTCTCCGCCTCCTCGCGGGCCCGAACCGTGTCGATCTCGCGCTTCTGCTTGATCTCGGCGTCGGCCCGTCGGCGTTCGAGCTCCAGGATGGTCTCGCGGGCGTCGACGTCCTGCCGGGTGATCTCCTTCTCCTCCGTGCGCTGGAACTCGTTGGTGCGCACGTGCTCGATCGCGGTCAACTCGGTGATCTTCCGGATGCCCTGCGCGTCGAGGACGTTGTGCGGGTCGAGCTGGTTCAGCGGCGTCTGCTCCAGGTAGTCGATCGCCGCGTCCTCGAGGTGGTAGCCGCTCAGGTCGACTCCGATGACCTCGATGATCCGGAACCGCAGTTCCTCGCGCTTGGTGTACAGGTCGGTGAAGTCCAGCTGCTTGCCGACCGTCTTGAGGGCCTCGGAGAACTTCGCGTGGAACAGTTCCTGCAGGGTGTCCCGGTCGCTGGCCCGCACGGTGCCGACGGCCTGGGCAACGCGGATGACGTCCTCGACGGTCTTGTTGACCTTCACGAAGAACGAGATCCGGATGTCGGCGCGGATGTTGTCCCGGCAGATCAGCCCGTCCCGGCCGGTCCGTGTGATCTCGATGGCCTTCACCGAGATGTCCATCACCTCGGCCTTGTGCAGCACCGGCAGCACGACCTGCCCGGTGAACGTCACGTCCACCTTGCGCATCTTGGAGACGATCAGCGCCTTGCCCTGCTCCACCTTCCGGAACAACCGGGTGAAGACCAGCAGCAGTACGGCGGCGAGCAGCAGGACAGCGACGACGGACACGCCGATGCCCACGGTGGTGGCATCCATAGAAGAAGTCCTTTGGATCGAGAGCCTGTTGAGGCCTCAGCTTGTTGAGTACGCGCAGCGGGCCGACAGGGGTCCAGGGGGCGGTGCTAGCGGTCGGCCGCGCCGGGACCGTCGGTCGGGCACGGCCCGTTCCCGGGTTCGTCCGGCGCACGACCGTCCGCCGCGCGGATGACGCGACGCGCCACCCACCAACCGGCACCCAGCGAGCCCACCGGCAGCACGGCTTCAAGCGGGATCTGCGCGGTTACGGCAAGACCGAGCCGCCCCAGGGCCACTGAGCCGACCATGCTGGCAACCCACGCGACGACGGTCACCAGCGACACCGCGACGGCTACGGACACTCCCCCAAGACCCACGGCCCGCAGGTCCATGTCCCCGTCGAACGCGGACGGCTCGGCCCGTCCCAGCAGGACCAGCAGCCAGAATCCCGCCGCCACACCGAGTGCCGCACTGAACACCACGGCCGGGAACCCGGCGGCGACAGCGAGGAGTTCCCCCATCCCCCGTCCTCCTCACTCGCCGCGCCACCGGGTGTGGCCCCCGTTCCTTCCCTTCGCCATCCTGACGCTTCCTTGACACCTGGCGCATTGCCGGAACCCGGCAGTCTTTACGACGCGTTGATGCCGGTCGACACGCACCTGCACGACGGCGGGAACGGAGGGCGGGCACTCAACGAGGCCTCCAGGGGCCGAGGTTGAGGTCACCGTGGCGCCACGGGCCGCAAGGGCGGGTCGCCGATGTCCGCACAGATGGCGAGCGACTCGGCTGCGCTGAGCCGGCAGCCCGTCAATAGGGCGACTCTCGACGCGAGTTCGGCGACCAGGTTCATCGAGGCGACCTCGAGGACCATCACCGCGGTTGAGCCCGCGCCCTTCCGAACAGCGACCGCACGCCAGGGGTACCGCCGCGTACGAGCAGGACGACGACGCCCCGATTCAGGGTCGCGACCGCGCGGCTACGCGGCCGGTCGTCGCCGAGCGCCGTGCGACGGACGGCGCACCTGGGCCTGCACGACGGGCGACCGTGCATGGCCGAGCACCAGGACCCAGAGGATCCTCCCGGCCATGACGTCGGCACGCGAGAGCGCATGTAGCACGGCGTCCACGAACGTCTCCCTCGGTACACGGGTACGGACGGTCCGCCATGTCAAGGAACCGCCGTCCGCCGCACGCGCCGCCCGTCCACTCACGTCCCGCGCGGCGCCGCCGTCATCCGGAACGAGCGGACCACCGCGACCGTGCACGCTGCTACGAAAGCGGCCGAGAGCCCGGTGAGGCGAAGGCTCGACCGGCGCAGTTCCCCGGGCGTGGAGACGCCCCGGGTGGGCGCCCGGCCCCGCGGGTCGTACACGACGGGCAGGGTGTCCCCAGGCGCGGTGGATGCCGCGCAACCACGCCAGACATCGGCACCGGTGGGAGCGGCGTCCGTGTCGGTGACCGAGCAGATGGTGCGCCCGTGTCGTGCCGCCGTCTGCACCGAGGACACGGCTGCCGTCGCGACAAGACCGCGCTGCTGCAGGGCGACACCGGCCGCGACGCCGGGCGCCATGAAGGCCAGGCATGTCCCCAGCACGGCGACCAGTCCGATCAGTACGCGTCCGGCCCGCAGCACCACCAGGTACGCAGCCAGGGCCGCGACCGCCGCCAGACCGGCTTCGCCGGTGATCAGCTCCCGGGGCCCGCCCCACATTCCGGCAAGAGCCGTCCCGACGACGAGCGCCGCCGCGGCGCTCCCGGCGACCACTCCCGTGACGAAGAGCCGCCCGGGAATCCCGATGAACTCGGCGGGACCCCACAGACGGCCCCGCAGGTGCTCGGCGAAGCCGGGCGCGGACGTGCGGGATCTCAAGGCGACCGCCATGTGCCGGGGCCGCCCCCACGCCATTCGATCAGGGACGAGGCCGCCGCTTCCTCAACGTTCAGGGCTACGCCGGCCAGGAGCACCAGTTCGACCACGTCGGCTACGCAGTGGGCGACACCAGCCTGCTTGCCACGGAGCGTGACCCGTCGGCCGGCGCTGCCGCGCACGGCATGCACCACGACAGGACGCGGCCCGGTCCTGTCATCGGCAGGGGGCAACGACCATACCGGGCCGGTGGACGCCCGTGAACGTGTGTACTGGTGGTGTCGTAGGGACCATCCGTTCATGCGACCAGAGACCTCCCATCCGTCGATGATGCCGACAGGCGCCCCGGGACACTGCCGGTCAGCCTGCCGCCGGTGCTCCGCCCCAGCCGAGCGGATGCAGATCCGAATCCTCGGGGAGGGACGGAGCCAGTGGTTCGCCACCCACGTGATTGAAATCGGTCAGCGCGTCGACGAGCGCCGTCCGCTGCTGCGGAGCGAGCCGTTCGACGATCGAGGCGATCTCCCCACGGCGCCGGGCGGTGACGTTCTCCACCGTGCGCCGGCCTTCGTCGGTGAGCCTCAGCAGGTTCTCGCGTCGGTCGTCGGGGTTGGTCTGCCGGTCCGCGAGACCGGCTGCGATCAGCCGGTCCACCATGCGCATCGCCGTGGAAGGAGCCACCCCCAACTGCTCCGCCAGGACGACGAGTTTGGTCGCGCCGCGCGAAGAGAGCACCACCAGCATGCGGAACTGTGGCAGCGTCACGCGGTCCTCGACCTCGGCGAGGGAGCGCGCGGACACCGCCACCAACACCCGGGACGCGGTCAGCACCGCACGGGTCACCGCGTCCACATCGTCCATGCGCTCCCTCGGAGCCGCGTTCCCGGTCATGCCACATTTCTACCCCGCTCGCATCGCGGCGGGCCTTCCGCCTCTCGGTGCTCATGCCTCACCGTTCCCAGTAGCGCAGCAACAACATGGCGGCGTCGTCGTGCAACGGGCCGTTGGCGTGCCGCACCACGTCCTCGCGCAGCGCCTCCAGGGCATCCTCGGCCTCCGGGGCCTTGAGCAGGTCGGCCCGGTCCTCCAGCGGGAAAAAGGCGCCGGCCCCGTCGCGGGCCTCGGTGACGCCGTCGGTGTAGAGCAGGAGTTGGTCGCCGGGGGCGAAGTCGATCCGGTAGGCGCGAGGGGGCTCGCCCCCGTGTATGCCGAGGCCGAGGGGGAGCGAGTAGACGGGCGGGCGCGGGAAGTCGACGGAGCCGTCGGCGCGTACGCGCATCGGGGCCGGGTGCCCGCAGTTCAGTACCAGGGCGGCCCGTTCCTCGGCCCGTACCTCGACGAGGACCGCGGTCACGAACTTCTCTCCGTTCACTTCCCTGGCCACACTGCGTTCCAGCCGGGCGGCGAGCGCGGCGAGGTCCGGCTCGTCGTGTGCCGTCTCGCGGAAGGTCCCCAGGACCAGGGCGGCCGTCTCGACGGCGGCAAGACCCTTGCCCTGCACGTCACCGACGATCACCCGCACGCCGTGCGGCGAGGCCACGACCTCGTACAGGTCGCCGCCGATCCGCGCTTCCGCGACCGCGGACGTGTAGGAGACGGCGACCTGCAACGGTCCCGCGCTGCGCGGGACAGGGCGCAGCAGCACCCGCTGTGCCACCTCGGCGATCGAGCGCACACTGGCCAGTTCCGCCTCGCGCCGCCCGCGCATGCTCGCCGCTATCACCCCCGCCAGGGTCACGCCCGCGACCGACGCCATCGCCGTGTAGCCGCGCCGCGTCTCGAACAGCCCGTCGTAGGACCCGAGTCCCCCGCACAGCAGCAACGCCACGAGGCCGATCAGCGCGGTGCGCCGCCACGTGCCGATCAGCCCGGCGAAGGCGGGCCCGAGCGACACCAGCGGGAGGAACCCCACCCCAGGACCGGCGGTGAGGTCCACGACGGTGACCACCGCCATCACCACGGCGGGCAGCCAGGACAACACCCAGTTCTTTCTGCCCTGGCGTGCCGTAGCGGCCATGGTGCTCCCACATGTCTCGTCACTGGTCCTGGTCACCTTCACAGGGCGACCACCCCCCGTCTTTAGACTATGCAAAGATTGCATCGCCTAAGTGAAGCTTCCGTGCGTCTCGTTACCCAATCGAGTCGGACATCGGCCTCAGAAAGGGCTCTGCGATGACGGCACATCAGCACCCCGCACCGCGCCGCCCACCACTTCCGCGGGGCTGGCGGCGACGGCTCGCGCGCCTGCCGATCGGCCTGTACCGGGTGGGCCTGGGCCCCCTCTTGGGCAAGCGGCTCCTGCTGCTGCACCACACCGGAAGGTCGAGCGGCCTCGACCGTCGCGTAGTCCTGGAGGTCGTCGCCCACGACCCATTGCACAACTCCTGGATCCTGGCCTCCGGCTTCGGGCCGAGGGCCACCTGGTACCAGAACCTGCGTGCCGCCCCCAGGACCACGATCCAGGTGGGAAACCGCCACCACGCCGTCACCGCGCGCTTCCTCAGCACGGACAAGGGTGGCGAGATCATGTCCCGCTACGCCCTCGACCACCCGCGCACCGCCCGTCGGCTGTGCTCTTTCATGGGGCTCGATGTCGACGGCGGCGAGGACTCCTACGTACGGGCGGGCCATCAGATCCCGTTCGTGCGCCTGGAGGGCTCGGTCGAGGGGCGGCCGGCGTGACGGGGCACGAGCCGCCCATACCCGACGAGGAGTGGCGCAAGTTCCTCGCCGACAACGAGCGCGCCATCCGCCACACCGCCCCGCGGGAACCCTCCGCCCGGGAACGGGCGGGCGCGACGCCGGGCCAGGACCAGGCGGTCGGCGAGGTGTGGACGCAGAAGGGCCATGATCCGGTGCGCCCCTGGCGCGAGTTGAGCACGGGGGAACGTTCCCGTCGTGGCGCACGATTGCTCGGCTCCCTGGTCGCGCTCGTCGTGTTCCTGGTCGTGGTGGGGCGCGACCAGGAGGAGCCTCCTCTCCCGGGAGAACGCCCTGCGGGCGTCATGCTGGAGGAGTCGGGCGCCACCCGGCCTTGACTCCCAGCGCCGTGGCGAGTCCGTGACACGTGGCACGTACGGGCGCTCCCCGGCGTGCCGCCGGCGCGAACGTCGCGGATTCAGGGCGATCAGGTTCGAGCACTAATCGACTCCCGCTCCTTTCTGTACAGAGCACCTCTACGATGTGCCCCAAACACACACAGGAGGGAGCAGACAATGCGAAACTGTCTCGCCATGCGACAAGTGACGTGGCTCCGCCTGCTCCCCGTGCTGCTTGTTGTACTGGTGGGCGCACTGGACCTGACGTACCACCAGCAACGACAGGGAATCATCGTGGCGTTGACCGCGATTCCCGCCTTGTCGTTGATCATGCCGGGGGCTCAATCACCGCGCCAGCCACTCATCTCCGGCGCTCTCGCACTGGCCGGGACCGCGGTGGGGGGCGCAGTCGACTGGCACAGTCGCCCCGTCGTCGTCATGGTCACCCTGGCCAACATCGTCCTCCTCACGGCGATCAGCCACTATCTGCAGCGCAGGTGGCAGGCCCACGAACCGGCTTCCCCCGCTCTCCCCGCTCCCCCGCCTGCCCGGCAAAAGGCCGACGCACCGACGACGCAGGCACATCGCCTGGGCGAATTGCAAGTGGCGCTGCGCAGCCTGCCGCAGCCGGACCGCACGACAATGGCAGCCGACCTGTGCGACATCCGCGAGACGCCGTACGGCACGCGCGTCCTGGTCGCGGACCTGATGGGCAAGGACGACGCCACGGTTGCCGCAGGCGTCGAACTGCTGGATCGGTGGCGGCACTTGTCGGCCTCCGAACCGAGCCTCGCAGAAATCGCCCGCCACCTCGACAACGCGCTGGCCGACCGCACCGACCGGTTCGCCAAGACACTCCTCCTCACCTTCAAGGGCGGTCGAGGGGAGTTGGTGTGCTGCGGACATCCGCTGCCTCTCCTGCTCTCCGACCACGAGGGCGCACGGCCCCTCGATGTCCTCGCGCCCTTGCCTCCCCTGGGCCTGTTCGACCTTGTGCCGCAGGGCTGCCCCGTCTACACCACCTCCTTCGCGGTGGGGTCCACGCAACGGCTCCTCATCCACACCGATGGTGTCGAAGGCGTACGGGACGTAGCCGGCGCCCCGTTCCCGCTGCTCGAGCGAGCTCGCTCATACGCGGGCCACGGAGCGACCGCTCTGCTCGACGCCCTCGCGGCCGACCTCGAACAGCACGCCCACGCCAGCGTGGACGGCATCCGGGACGAGGCTCTGCTGCTCCTGTTGCAGGCCGAGAAGCGCGAATTCCAGCACCTCACCACAACCCTGCACACCCCTCGACCGGGCACCCCGGCCCGATCGGACGACGATCGGGTCGGCGCGTGAACCGAGGACGGGCCTGCTGCGCAGGCAGCACGGACGGCGAGCGCGCGAGGGACCGGTGGGGAGCCGCGCGACGGCTTCCGACGCCTGCACGCCCCGGGCCAGGATCGCGAGGCGGTCTTTCGTTCCAGGCGGCCGGTCGCCGCCGGCGGTTCACACCCGGGAATGGCCGGTTCGGTGCAGCTGCAAGGCAGAGAGCGGCGTCAACGCCGAGGGGGGGGCACAAGACCTACCGCCTCGGCGCCCGCTGCGCCTCGTCAGCGGGCCCAGACGACCGGGCTCGTGCGGTACGCGTCGCCCTCGTCGAACGAGGCTCCGGTGACGGGACCGGTCTTGGTGGCACTGAGCGAGCAGGTCTCGTAGGAAGCACCCTTGGTGGTGAACTCGGCGGGTGCCGTCTCGCGGTCGCACTTGCCCGGCACCTCACCGATCAGCAGAACGCCCGTGGGCCCGCCGCCTTCCAGCACTCCGTCGAGCTTCAAGGACGCGTACGACAGATCGGTGCCACCCACGTTCTCCACCTTCATCTTGATGAAGTACGGGGTCATACCCTTCGCCTTCGCGCCGAAGGCGGACATGTCGGCCTCGGTGCCCTTGTCGATCGCGGTGACGGTGACAGCGACGGTGCCCTTCTTCTCGGCCGTGTACCTGAACGGGAGGACGGCCTTGTCGCCGACCTTCAACTTCGTGCCCGGGGCGGTCGCGTCACCCGCGGCGGCGTCGGCGCTCTCGGCCGCCGGGGCGGCGCTGGAAGGCTCGGACGAGGCCGGAGCCGGAGCCGACTCGGACGCCGAAGCCGCAGGAGATTCCTGCGCAGCTGACGAGTCGTCGTCACTGTTGCAGGCCGAGACCGCGAGCCCCATGGTGATCAGAGTGGCCGCGAGCACGGTACGTCGCTTTTGCACGGCAAATACCTCACTGGTGACGAGAGCTGCCCGTCTACGGCAGCCCGAACGTGCGATGACTTCTCAAGTGCGTGCCGGATCCTCGCGCACCGCGGAATACGCCCGGCACACGCGAGGAATACGACGCGACCGACAGCTCACACGTTCGCTCAGCGGATGTCCGCCCGTACGGTGGCTGCCTCCGCGGCCAGGTTCGCCGCACCAGTGCCGTCGCCCGCCAAGGCGTGCAGCCCGGCGAGCTGTTCCAGCGCGCCGGCGAGCAGATATGGGTAGTCGATACGGCGGGCCACCTCCACCGCGTGCTCTCCCTGGCCGATCGCGGCCCGCGCCTCATGGCCGTCATACAGGCGCGGGTCGAGCAGGTCGATGAGGCTCCGGGTCTCGAACATCGGGTCATCGAGCGCGCGCGCCACCTCGACGGCCTCGGTGAGGTGGCGGCGCGCGTCGGCGTACTCACCACAGGCCAGCTGGACGCAGCCCCGGGCGTGAGCCAGGTAGAAGGGGCCGGATGCGCCGAAGTCCCGCATGTGTCTGCTCAGTTCGCTGACCGCGGCTGCCGCTTCCGCCAGTCGGCCGAGCGCGAGCTGGGTCTGGCAGAGCCAATAGGTGTCCCGTGCGACCAAGGTCAGGATGCGGTGCTTGCGCGCCTCGTCGATGATCTCTGCGAGCACCTCCGCCGCGGCCTGGGGTCGGCCCGCCTGGAGGTGTGCGAGGCCGACCTGCGAGTACGCGTGCAGCGCCGCTGCGGCCTGGCCGCCGGCCGTGAGTCGCTCGTAGGCCTCTCTGCCCGTCGCGATGGCCTCGGCCAGACGCCCGTTGGGCACGAGGAAGAACGGCGCGTTGCTCAGCGCCTCCAGATACCCCTGATGGTCCCCGATCTGCTCGAACAGGGCCATGGCCTCGGAGTTGGACTTCTCCGCCGGGCCGTACCAGCGTCGGGTGTAGAGCAGCCCGGCCATGGAGACGAGCAGGCGTGCTCGGCCCCGCACGTTTCCGGCGATGTCCGCCTGCCGCATGGCCGTGTCGTAGCATTCCTGCCACTCGTCGAAATAGCGCTCCACCTCGAACAATGCGTGTCCGCCCACGGCCAGCTCCCAGCAGAGCTCGTCCCTGCCCAGGGCCGCGGCCTGCCGGACACCTGTCACCAGAGAGACGCGCTCGAGGTCCAACAGCCGCATCGGCACCACCGCGCGGGGCAGGGCGGCCTCGACCCGCTCCGGCCGCCAGCGAGGCGCCTCCCGCCGGAACATGTTCTGTCCCATGTGTTCACGGTCCGTGAAGTCCGTGAAGGCCAGCAGGGCGCCGAGAACACGGACGACGGACTCGTCGCGTGCCGTCGCCTCCTCCTCGGCCTCGGCACATTCCCTCGCGTAGACGCGGATCAGGTCGTGGAATCCGTACCGTGCCTGGCCGTTCGGTGTTCCGGTGACCTCGAGCAGGTGGACGTCGATCAGCTCGTCCAGGAGGTCTTGAGTGGGAAGCAGTTCGCCGTCGACCGCCGCGGCCGCCGCCCAAAGCGGAAAATCGGGCGCCTCCAGGAGGCCGAGGAGCCGGAACAGTCTCCGCGCCTCCGGCCGGAGCCCTTCGTAGCTCAGCCCGAAACTGGTCCGCACCTCGAGATCGCGGTAGCGGAGCATATCGAGCCGACGCTGTGCGTCGGCCAGCCGTGACACCAGATCCGCCGGGCCCCAGTGCGGCCGGGACAACAGCAGCGCGCCGACGATCCGAAGGGCGAGCGGCAACCGCGCGCACAGCCGGACCAGATCGGACAGTTCCTCCCGGCTCGCCGAGTCCAGCCGGTCCGCGGTGCCGGCGCGCAGCATGGCCAGACTGTCGCCTTCGGACATCACTCGGAGTTCGATGCGGTGGGCGCCACCGAGCCCGCCCAGTCGCACCCGGCCGGTGACGATCACCCCGCAGGTGCCGCCGGCCGGCATCAGAGGGGCAAGCTGTGCCTCGTCGAGGGCGTCGTCCACGACCACCAGGACCCGGCGTTCCGCGAGAATGCCCCGGTACAGGCTCGTACGCTCGTCCGCGTCGTCCGGCACCGCGGTGGCGGGAACCCCCAGTGCGCGCAGGAAACGGCCGAGGATTGCCGCCGGGTCGGCCGGCTGGCTGCGCACACCGTCCAGTACCGCGAACAACTGCCCATCTGGGTAGGCGGATCTGAGGCGGTGCGCGGCCTGCACCGCGAGGGCCGTCTTGCCGATACCACCCGGCCCCGACACGGCCACCACGGCGGCTGGCGCGTGGGCGGCCCGGTCGTTGCGGAGCGCCCTTTCGATCTGTTCCAGCTCTGCGTGTTGGCCGCTGAAATCCGCGAGCGCCGGCGGCAGCATCCTGGCGCTGTCCGTGGTGCGGCGTTCCCGCACGGCGGCCAGGAGCTGTGCCTCCGGTGATACCGGGGCGGGGCCCGACTCCGACGTCGGCATCTGCTCGTTGCCGAGGATGGTCCGATGCAGGTCCTGCAGCGACCGACCCGGCTCAAGACCGGCCTCCTCGGACAGCACGGAGCGGACCTGAAGATAGGTCTCGAGCGCGTCCGCCCGCCGCCCGCAGCGGTACAGCGCCAGCATGAGCTGCCCCCACAGGCGCTCGCGCAGGGGATGCCTCATGGTCAGGGCGGTCAACTCGCCCAGCAGTTCACGGTGTCGGCCGAGCCGCATCCCGACGTCGATCCGCTCCTCCAGCACGCCCAGCCGCAGCTCATCGAGGCGGGCGGCCTCCGGGGCCAGCCCCAGGACGTCGGCGAACCCGGCGAACGCGGGCCCCCGCCACAGCCCCAGCGCCTCGTCGAAGAGCTGGTGCGCACGGTCAGGATCACCGTCCGCCGCCGCGCGGGCCGCCCCGACCAGATCCTCGAAGCGCGCCGCGTCCAACTCGTCGCGGCCGGTCCGCAGCAAATACCCCGACCCTTGTCTGGTGATGCGCTCCGGCTCCCCCAGGCACCGCCGCAGCCGGGACACATAGGTCTGCACGTTTTTGGCGGCACTCTTCGGTGGCGTCTCGCCCCAGAGCGCCTCCGCGAGCGTGTCACTCGCGACCGGCCGGCCCGGCCTGCCCAGCAGAACCGCCAGCAGCACCCTCGCCTTCGGCGTCCCGAGTTCCAGCGGCGCCCCTGCACAGCGCACGCTCAGCGGGCCCAGTACCCCGAAGTCCACAGCGGCTCCCCCGTGTTCCGATCCAACCCCGACCAACGCCGCGTCGGCCCGGGTGCACTCAGAGTGAACGTACCGGAGGAAGACGCAGGTGAGTACGCTGCTGGCGGTCCTGGTCACCGCGGCGAGCGTGCAGGACTCGACCGTCGGCCGCACCTTGCTGGCGCAAGCCGCCGCCGACCATCCCGGCCTCCGCAAGGTCTGGGTCGACGGCGGCTACCGCAAACACTTCATCGAGCACCCCCCCCCGGCATCGACCTCGAAATCGTCCAACGCAAGCCCGGGACCCAGGGGTTCACACCGATCCCGAAACGCTGGACCGTCGAGCGGACCTACGGCTCGCTGATGCTCCACCGCCGCCTCGCACGTGACTACGAGACCCTGTGAGTGCCGAATATTACGTCGGTGCAGTTCAGCCCTGCTATCGCGCCGACGACAGCGGTCGGTAAGGATCAATGCCCATGCTCCTACGCCTGGCCTTGTGCGTGCCGAGAACCCCATCCGCGCAGGCCGCTCAAGCCGTCATCGCACCGTGGCAGCCCGGCATGATGAACGACCGTGCTGCTTCGATCGACCTATCCGACCGTAACCAACGCCTTCGCCACGCTGCGACTGCTCCCGGCAAGTGACCGCGACAAGAACATCGAGATCCTCGCCCTGCGCCACCAGATCACCGTCCTGCAACCGCAACTCGATCCGGAACGAACCGAGTTCGCACCTGCAGACCGAGCATTCCTCGCCGCGCTCCTCCACCCTCTCTCCCGTGAGGCACTATGCCGCCTGCGGCTGCTCGTACGTCCCGACACCGTCCTGCGATGGCACCGCAACCTGCTCAAACAGCGCCACGCGAACGCCTCTCGACCTCACCGCCCAGGCCGACCCCGCACGTGCGCTCCATCCGCCTACTGACCCTGCGCCTGGCCAGCGAAAACCCGCCCTGGGGCTACCGCCGAATCCACGGCGAACTCACCACCCTCGGCATCAAGACCGCCGCCTCCACCGTCTGGGTCGCGGGCTCCCTGCACGTGCTGTGAGGACGTGGCCATCTGGCCTTCTGGGCCAGATAGTTTGTCGATCCATGGATCGACGTCCCCTCAAGCTCATGCTCGATGTCCTGCTCATGCTGGTCGGGGCCTTGCTGGGTATGGCCACGAACTATGCGACAGGCGAGACGGGTCATGTGCCGCTGGTTTTAAGGCTGTTGCGGGACTGGTCGGTGCCGTTGATCGGCGTTGCGCTGCTGGTACTCATCGGGGGTCAGATCACGCTGCACTTCCTCGAGCGGCCGTCGCCGGTGCGCCGCACCTGGGACAGGGATCAGCCGCCGTACCCGGGACTGGAAGCCTTCATGGAGGATGACGCGGCGGTCTTCTTCGGACGGGACCGGGAGATCGCCGAACTGGTCGGGCGCCTGCACCCAGTGACGCCGAGACGGGCACAGCGGTTCGTTGCCGTGGTTGGACCCTCTGGCAGTGGCAAGTCGTCCCTGGTGCGGGCTGGGCTGCTGCCGGCGCTGGCCCGGCGGCGGGGACGCTGGGTGGTCGCAGCACCGTTCTCGCCCGGGGCGGACCCGGTCGGCACCTTACGACAGCGATTGACTCAACTGCCGGCTGAGCGCCCCGCGTTGCTGGTAATCGATCAACTGGAAGAGTTGCTCACCCTGTCCGGGCCCGAGGCGCGTGACGCGTTCCTGACCGCCGTGCGAGACGCGCTGCGCCGCGACCCACGGTTGTGGGTGGTGGCCACCTTGCGATCGGACTTCCTCACCGGGTTCCTGGAGGCCGGCTTCCCCGAGTTGGCGCGTGAGTCGATGATCGTCGGCACGCTCGCCCGGGACGCGCTGCACGAGGTCATCGAGAAGCCGGCCGAGCAGGCCGGGTTGACCTTCGCTCCTGGCGTCGTGGCGCGCATGGTCGACGACTGCGGAGGCGGCGACGCTCTGCCGCTGCTCGCTTACACCCTCCAAGAGCTGTATCTGCGCGCCGGAGGGTCCGGTGGGACGGTGACCGAAGAGACCTATCGAGCTCTCGGCGGTGTTGCCGGAGCCCTGTCGGAGAGGGCCGACGCGATAGCCGCCGAGCTGGCGGATGCGCCCGTGATCCCCACCCTGCTGCAATTCGTCACCGTCGATGGCAATGAGGCCACCCGTCGGCGGAACCGCCGCGACGATCTCGCCCCTCGGGAGCAGGAAGTCACCGATGCCTTCGTCGCAGGGCGCCTACTCACCAGCGACGGCGGCGTACTGGACGTGGCGCACGAGGCGCTGTTCCGCCAGTGGGCGCCACTGCGCCGGGCAGTCGATGCCCGCAGTGAGGACCTGCGCCGCCGCACCGAGTTGGAGCGCTGGGCGCAGGATTGGGACCGAACCCAGTGCAAGGACGACTACCTCCTCACCGGGGAGCGGCTGTCTTCCGCCCGGTACTGGATGGCCGAATCTGCGCGGACACTCGGCGCGACGCCGCTGGTCGAGGAACTCGTAGAGCGGTCGCTGCGCGCTCACCGAGAAACGATGGAACGCGCGGCGGACGCGGTAGCCGTCCGGGCGCTCGAAAGCGCTGACACAGCCCCGGAGCTCGCTGTGCTCGCCGCGCTTGCGGCAGTGGAGGAATGCGCGGCCACACCGGCTGCGGTCCAAGCACTGCACACAACTCTGGGCGCCTCACGGCTGCTCGCGGTACTGCGCGGTTTCGAACGCGGCGCATCCGGAGTGGCCTGGTCACCGGACGCGCAACGGCTGGCCGTGGCGAGCGACGACGGTACCGTCCGAGTGTGGCGCCCGGAGAGTGATGACCAACCGATCGTGCCTGAGGGCACCGGCGCCGGGACGCAAGCGGTGGCCTGGTCCCCCGACGGGCTCAGGCTCGCTGTCGGCTGCAGGGACTCCACCGTCCTCATCTGGTCCACGAGCACCTGGGCCGAGCAGGCCGTCCTCCGCCACACGGGGGCGGTCGGTGAGCGGGAGGAGGGGGTCGGTGGCGTCGTCTGGTCGCCCGTCGGAAACCGCCTCGCGTCGGTCGGCAGCGACTGCGCGGTGCGGATCTGGGACGCCGACACGTACAGCGAATCCGCGGTGCTGCGCGGACACCAGCACATGATCTGGAGCGTGACCTGGTCACCCGACGGAAGACACCTCGCCAGCGGCGGAGAGGACGGCACGGTACGGGTCTGGGCCGCAACTACGCCAGGCATCGTCACCGTGCTCACCGACCACCAGAACAACATCGAGTCGGTCCGGTGGTCTCCGGACGGCCGACGGCTCGCTTCGGCCTCAGGCGACCGGACCGTACGGATCTGGGACAGCACCACCTGGGAGACGCAGCGAACACTGGAATGCCCGGAGGTCATCAACTCCCTTGCCTGGTCTCCGGACGGCACCCGCCTCGCCGGTGGTGACGCAAGCCGTACGGCCTATGTATGGAGCCTCGACGGTGCCGACGGCGAAGTCCGGCTCACCGACCACGCCGACACCATCTACGGCATCTCCTGGTCCCCCGACGGGAAACGGTTGGCGACCGCTTCCCGCGACCGGACCGCCGCTGTTTGGGACGTCACCGAACCCACCAGCATTCTCGGCGGCCACGCCGACGGGGTCCTCCGCGTCGCCTGGTCGCCCGATGGAACGCGCATCGCCTCTGCCTGCCAGGACGGCTCCCTCACCATCCACGACATCGTCACCGGCCGACAGACCCGCGACCAACACGACGGCGAAGTGTCCGATGTGGCCTGGTCCCCCGACAGCACCCGTCTGGTCACTGCCCTGCGCGATGGTGCCGCCATTGTGCGGACGGCAGACGCCCGCGACGATGACATCACCCTGAACGGGCACACCGAGGAACTGTCCAACGTCACCTGGTCACCCGATGGCACACGCATAACCACCGCCGGCCGCGACGGCACGGCCCGCATCTGGGACGCCGTCACCGGAGCGACCGTCCACATCCTGCGCGGCCACCAGGACTGGATCGGCGGTACGGCCTGGTCACCGGACAGCCGCTACCTCGCCACGTCCAGCACGGACCGCACCGCCATCGTCTGGGACACCACCGACGGCTCCGCCGTCACCACCCTGCCCGGCCACCTGGACTACGTCTGGAAGATCCACTGGTCACCCGACGGCCGCCGCTTGGCCACCGGCTCCCGCGACCGCACGATCCGCCTGTGGGACCCGTACCAAGGCGCCGAACTCGCCGTCATGGCCGGCCACGAGGGACCGGTACAGGACCTCGCCTGGTCCCCTGACGGCACCTCCATCGCGTCCGTGTCCCGGGACCGCACCATCCGGCTCTGGGACCCCGACAGCGCCACCCAGCTCGCCGTACTCGGCATCCACGCCGACTGGGCCAATGGCCTCGCCTGGCACCCTGACGGCACACGCCTCGCGACCGCCTCCCGCGACCGAACCGTACGCATCTGGACCTTGGCCGAGCACGACATCGACAGCCTGCTCCGCCGCGCCCGCAAAAAGGCCTTCCGGGAGCTCAGTCCCGAGGAGCGCCGCGCATTCCTGCTACCGGACAAGCAGTGAACCTGGGACCGCTGCCAGGCGGCTTGCAGGCGGAAGCCGTCATCCCGGTCGCGGTGACAACGACGCCCTTCCCGGGGCGACCGTGGGTGGACTCGTTCCAGACACGTTCGTAGAAGAGGTTCTTCAGGTCCGAGTACTGCTTCATGAAGCCCCTGCCATGGATGCGGGAATCGGCAGCAAGCGCACGGGCCCGGCCTCTACGGCAACCACCGGAAAAACCCGAGGTACTCGCAGACGGCGGCGTTGTCGCCAGTGGCGTCGCCGAACAATCCAGCCGCGGCGAACTGCGGAGCAATGTCGATAACGTCCACGCTGCCCGTCGGCAAGTTTGAACTCACACCCGGCGGAGGGAACGAGGGGCTTTCACTGACCGATGATGCGGCCAGCACCGATACGGGAGCCGGACACGACAACGACCAGCGTGCCGGTGGGCACGGCGGAGCCGGCGTTGATGGCGGCCGCCGTGTCACGGCTCGCAAACGCGGACGAGCGCGCCCCCCTGCCCCGGGAGGCGTTTTCGTCATGTGGGCCACGGCGATGAAGTCGACCATCAGATCCAGGTGCGAGAAGACCCCGCAATGGGAGCGGACGCGGCAGCGACAACACACTCCCAAGAGCCCACAACATGCGCGAACCTCACCGACCCGCTCCCACCCGCGTTCAACCTCTCGATGCAGCCCCCACCAGCCACCACCGAAAAGCCGCATACCGCCCGCCCAAAATCGGAACTGGGGTCAAAAGTTCGCATGGCCCCATAACCCGGATTCCAGCCATGGTGTCGCCGCTCCCGACCCCACTCCCACTGGGAGCGACCCCCACCAGCACGAAGAGCGCAAGCACATACCCAGAAAGCCACCCATAGGACGGGGAGCCGCCGGTCACAAACCGGGCTCGGATGTGAACACGCGCGCAAGGAATCGAATATGTGCGCATCGGCCAGAGTGGGAGTAACCGGGTAAGGGGACAGTGGGAGCCCGCTCCCACTCGCCACGCTCCCACCGGGAGCGTGGAAGCAACAGAAAAAGGGCCGTTCGAAAACGGCCCTTCACCTGCGACGTTCGATCGTTCGAACTTGTCGGGACGACAGGATTTGAACCTGCGACCCCTTGACCCCCAGTCAAGTGCGCTACCAAGCTGCGCCACGTCCCGATGCTCGTTGACCTGGGGTTTCCCCCTGGCCGAACGCGCAGAGAAACCATACCGCACTCGGGGCCGTGGTCGCGCATCCCTTCCGGTGGGCGGGCGGGATCCGGCACGCCGCCAAACCGAGGTGTTGACCTCAAGCAAAGTTGAGGTTGCAGGCTGCCTGCATGACGACCACAGCGGATGACATCGCCAGCAGTGGCACCGGAGCCGTCGGAGCTCTCGGAGCCCCCGAAGCCGTCGGGCGCCACGGCTATCGCTACGAGGATCTGTCCCGGCTCATGAGTCGCATGACCGGGGACGAGAAGCACGGGCCCGCCGCCACCTCCACCCTCGACGTGTTGTGGGTGCTGTACGACCGTGTTCTGCGGGTCGGGCCGGAGAGCATCGAGGAGGCCGGGCGTGATCGGTTTCTGCTGTCCAAGGGGCACGGGCCCATGGCGTACTACGCCGTGCTCGTCGCCAAAGGGTTCGTGCCCGAGGCGTGGCTGAGTGGGTTCGGGGCGTACGAGTCGCGGCTCGGGCATCATCCCGATCGGGTGCTCGTGCCGGGCGTGGAGATCGGGAGCGGGTCCTTGGGGCACGGGCTGCCGATCGCCGTCGGGACCGCGCTCGGGCTGCGGGCCCAGGGGCTGAGCGAGCCGGCCGTCTGGACCCTCGTCGGAGACGCCGAGCTCGACGAGGGCAGCAATCACGAGGCCATCGCCTACGCCGGAGCCATCGGGCTCGAGCGACTGCACACCGTCGTCGTCGACAACCTGTCCGCCACCTACGGCAGGGCCGGCGGCATCGCCGCCCGGTTCGAGGCCGCCGGGTGGTCGACCGTGACCGTCGATGGGCGGGATCACGAGGCGCTGCACCAGGCCTTCAGCGCGCCGCATCCGGGGCGGCCGCACCTCGTCGTCGCCCGCGTCGAGCCGAAGTTTGGGTGAGGCCCCTCCCCAAAACCCCCTCTTCCCCTCTCTCCTCGCTACTCCCTCTCCTGGAAGGAAGACTCTCGTGGACACCATGCGTGATCGCTTCGCCCCCGTCCTCACCCAGATCCTCGACGAAGACCCCCGCGTCGCCGTCGTGCTCGCCGAGATCGGGGCCGCGCCCTTTGCCGGGGCCGCTCGGCGGCATCCGGAGCGGGTGATCAATGTCGGGATCCGGGAGCAGTTGCTCGTCGGGGCCGGGGCGGGGCTTGCGCTCGCCGGGATGCGGCCCGTGATGCACACCTTCGCGAGTTTTCTCGTTGAACGGCCTTTTGAGCAGGTGAAGTTGGACTTCGGGCATCAAGGGGTCGGGGGTGTGCTCGTGAGTGCGGGCGCGTCGTACGACGTGTCTTCCGGCGGCTTTACGCACATGGCTCCCGGTGATGTGGCGCTGCTCGACACCCTCGACGGGTGGCGTGTGCATGTGCCGGGGCACCCCGATGAGGCCGAGGTACTGCTGCGGCGGGCCGTGGGGGCCGGTGGCGATGTCGTGAGTGACTCGCGGGAGTACGTGCGGCTGTCGGTGCAGAGCAACCGGGAGGCGCTGCCTGTGGATGGGGAGCGGTTCTTGTCCGTGCGGGAAGGGCGGCGGGGAGTCGTCGTTGCCGTCGGGCCCATGTTGGACAACGTGCTTGCCGCGACCGAAGGGCTTGATGTCAGTGTTCTCTACGCGACCACCATTCGGCCTTTTGATGACGCTGGGCTGCGGCGGGCGGTGGATGCGAGTGGCAGCGCTGATGTCGTGATCGTCGAGCCCTACCTCGCCGGGACCTCCACCCGCGCCGCCAATGACGCGCTCGCCGATGTGCCGCACCGAGTGCTCGGGCTCGGTGTCGGGCGGCGGGAGCTGCGGCGGTACGGGAGCGTAGAGGAGCATGTCGCCGGGCACGGGCTCGACGCGGGGGCGCTGCGGGAGCGGATCAGTGGGTTTCTTCTCTCCCGTGACTCCTCTGCCGCTGCACCTGGCTCTTCTGCCGCTACTCCTGGTTCTTCTGCCACTGTTCCTGGCCCCTCCGTCGCTACTCCTGGCTCCTCTGCCGCTGCCCCTCTCTCCTCTGCCGCTGCTCCGGCGTAGGGAAGGAGAGGCGAGAGGGCTGCGCGTCCGCTCTCACCAGGCCGCTGATCGCCGGGACCGAGATCAGCGTCGCCGCCACCATCAGCGTGACCACTCCGCCCGCCAACAGGACCTGTTGCGTACCGAACGCAGCCGCCGCCGGGCCCGCCAGGGCCTGGCCGACCGGCTGCATGGCGATGGAGCCGGCCACCTCGTAGGCGTGGATGCGGTTGAGGATCTCGCGCGGGACCTGGGTCTGGACGCTCGTCGCCCACATCACGCCCCAGAACGAACTGCCGGCCCCGGCCACCGCGCAGCCCGCCATCATCCACGGCACCCCCAGGCCCGCGCCCACCGTCGCGGGGAACAGGGCGAAGCCGAACAGGGCCAGGCCGCCCGCGCGCAGCATCCGGCGTGGGCGTACGCGCAGGGCCAGTACGCCGCCGATGACCGTGCCCGCGCCGAGCGCCGAGTTCACCAGGCCGTACGCGGTCGAGCCGTGCTCCTGGGTGACCTGTACGGCGACCAGGGGGACGGCCGGGCCCGACGCTCCGATCATCAGCACGCACCAGACCAGGATCACTCCCCAGAGCCATCTTCGTGACCTGAACTCCCGCCAGCCCTCCACCAGTTCGGAGCGGAAGGAGTGGAGGGATCGAAGGGCGCCTCGGGTGTGTGTCTTTGCTCTGTCCCGTGGCACCGGTGGCAGGCGGAGCAGGAGCAGGCACAGGGCGCTCACCCCGTACGTCCCCGCGTGGGCCGCGAAGACCAGGCCCGGTGAGGCCAGCGCGACCAGCATGCCCGCCACCGCCGGGCCCGCCAGTTGTGCGCCGGACTCCGCCACGCGTATCGCGCCGTTCGCCGCCTGCACGTCGGATGCCAGGCGGGGCACCGTGCCGGCGACGCCGGGTTGGAAGACCGCCGCGGCCAAACCGTTGATCGCGCCGATGGCGCAGATCTGCCAGAGCACGACGTGGCCGGTGAAGAACATGACGGCGGCCAGGGACTGCGTGACCAGGCGTGCGAGGTCGGCGCCCGTCATCAGCAGGCGCGTGTTGAAACGGTCCGCCAGTACCCCGCCGAAGATGACCAGGCCGGCGAAGCAGGCCACCGAGGAGGCCATGGCGAGGCCCACCGCGCCCGCACCGTAGCCGTACTGCAGGAGGCCCGCCGCGAGCGCCACCGGAAGCATGCTGTCGCCGAGCTTGGCGACGCCCCTCGCGGTGAAGAAGAGGCCGAAGTCGCGGGTCCAGATGCCGCGCCGGGATGCGCCCCCGTCGACCTCGGCGACCTCGGCGTCCTCGTCATCGACCGCCCGGCCGGCCATCCGCATCCCCCGTCCGCCGTCCCCGTGGCGAGCCGCACGCGCACGGCCCGCCCTCGCGAGCGGATCATGCCACGCGGATGTGCGGCGCCTCACGTGGTTTTATCCCGCGCGCGGAAGGCCCAACTCCGGGTGTGCGTCCAGGAGTCGGGTCGGGGCCGCCTGGCGCCAGGAGTCGGCGAGGATGTCGCGCAGCTCGGCCGGGTCCTCCAGGACCGCGAGGCGGACCCGGACCCATGCGAAGGACGCCTCGTGGTCCGCGATCCAGAACTTGTCCGGCTCGGCCAGGACGAGCTCGTCGCGCTCCTCCTTCGGGCAGCGCACCGCTATCGATGTCTCGTCCTCGGGCACAGTGGCGAACATCTTCCCCGCGACCCGGAACGTGGGCATGCTCCAGGCGACCTTCTCGGTCGTGTCCGGCAGGGACAGGGCTACGGTGCGTACATCCTCGGCGTCCAGCATGCAACGAACCGTAGCCAACGCCACTGACAATCGCCCGAAACAGCCGGTTCCGTGCGCGACAGCCCGTTACGGCACCCGCTTGTCCAGCCACGCCACCAGGTCCTCCTGCACCTCGTCCCGGTTCGTCTCGTTGAGGATCTCGTGGCGGGCGCCCTCGTAGCCCTTCCAGGTGAGGTCGGTGACGCCCACGTAGCGGAAGTCCTCCAGGAGTTCGTGGACCAGCGTCATGCGCTGGTTGCACGGGTCCTCCGTGCCGACCGCGACATGGATCGGCAGGTCGGCCGGGATGCGGGCGAGGTTCGCGGGGTCGTTGATGCGGCGCACCGCGCGGACCCAGTCCAGGGACAGGCCCGCCGAGAAGTCGAAGCCGCAGCGTTCGTCGGCGACGTACTTGTCGACCTCCGCCTCGTCCCGCGAGAGCCATTCGAAGCCGGTGCGGTGCTCGTACGGGTCGTTGAAGGAGGAGAAGAGGTTGCCCACGTAGGGCGAGATGGCGGCCCGGCCGCCCGCCTCGATCTCGGCCTCCAGCGCCGCGATGTCGCCCTCGTTGTCCGCGCCCGGAAGCGAACGGAAGGTGCCGGAGAGGATCAGGGCCACCAGGTCGTCCGCGTACCGCTGCGCGTAGTCGCGCGCGAGCAGCGAGCCGAGGCTGTGGCCCAGCAGTACGAACGGGACGTTCGGGTAGAGGGCCCGCGCCTGGTCGCCGATCGCCTTGAGGTCCTCGACGATCGACACCCACGCGTCAACGGCCTCGGGATCGGCGTCGTCGGTGACTCCGTAGCCGCCCGTGGACTGGGCGGTGGCGCCGTGGCCGCGGTGGTCTGAGGCGATGACCCCGTAGCCGTGGGAGGTCAGGTGGCGGGCGAAGCGGTCGTAGCGCTGGCCGTGTTCGGCCGCGCCGTGGGCGATCTGCACGAAGGCGCGGGGCCTGCCGCCCTCGGGCAGCCAGGTGTACGTGGCCACGGCGGCGCCGTCGCCGGTGCTGAGCGCGCTCGTCGTGTACGTCGGGTCTGTGGCGGTCATCTGGCGGCTTCCTCTCGGACAGTCCGTACGGCCCTGTGGACGGGGCGGGGCGATGCGGGTGCAAGTGCGGACGGGGGTGTGTGCTGGCCTGCACCTCCCCCGCACCGTAGGCCCTCATTCCTGGCAATCACCGACCGGCACGAGCGGCACGAGCGGTTCGAGGCGCTTGCAGAACAGGGTGGTGGGCCGCAGTACCCCCGCCGGGTCGGCCGCGTAGTCCGGGATGACGCCGATCTCGTCCCAGCCGGCCTTGCGGTAGAAGTTCTCGGCCGGGCTGCCGGTCTCCGTGTCGAGGATCAGGAGTGTCACGCCCGCCTCTGCCGCGGCGCGCTCCGCGGTCGCCAGCAGGGTGCGGCCGAGGCCGGTGCCGCGGGTGCTGCCGTGCACCATCAGCTTGACCACTTCGGCGCGGTGGCGGCCGTTGGGCTTCTCGGTGAAGGCGAGCGAGATCGTGCCGACGCAGCGGTCCGGTGCCGCTCCCTCCGTGTCGGTCGCCACCCACACGGCCGTACTCCCGCGCTGCACGGACGGCCCTACGTAGTCGCGCCACCAGGTCGCCGCTTCGTAGGGCGTGAGTCCGTGCAGGAAGCCGAGTGAGCTGCCTCCATGTACGACGTCGACAAGGAGGTCCCCCAACTCATCTACGTAGGAGGGGAATTCCGAAGGTGCGAGGCGGGTGCAGGTGAGCGTCATGGGAGCACCACCACCAGTGCGTAGCGCACGGGTTCGGGGCCCGGGCAGTGGAAGTGGGTCGGGCCCCAGAGGCGGAAGCGCAGGCAGTCGCCCGCCTCCAGGTGGTGTGTCGTGCCCTGGACGGTCAGGTCGAGGAGGCCGTCGAGTACCCAGATGTGCTGTTCGAGGCCGGGGACGGGCGGACGGTCGTAGGCGATGTCGGCGTACGGCTTGAGGGTGCCCTCCACCACCTCGCCGCGCAGCCCGGCCTGTGGCGGGGAGACGGAGCGACGCGCGAAGCCGGTCGAGCCGTCGCGCCAGACGGGCTGGTCCGCGGCGCGCACGACCTGGGCCGGGGCCGACTCGACCTCGCTCAGGAGCTGCGACATGGTCCGTCCGTAGACCGCGCAGAGGCGGTTGAGGAGGGCGGCGGTCGGGCTGATCTCGGCACGCTCGGCCCGCGACAGCGTGGACCGGCTCACGCCGCTGCGCTCCGCCAACTCGCCCAGGGACCAGCCGTGTTCGGCCCGCAGCTCGGAGAGCCGGGCGCCGAGTCGGGCGTCCACGGGGTCCGGCGTCGGGTCGCCGGCGCCGCTCGGGGGCGCGCCACTTTCGCGTCTCATATTCGGCACGGTATCCCAGATATGAAACAGTCGTGTTACGCGAGCGGACCCCCCTTCGGCTCCCCCTCGGCTCCCCTCCCCGTTCCCGAACTCAGCCCTCCGCCGCCTCCCCCAGCGCCTCAAGGACCGGCCTGATCAGCGGATGCGTCTCCGCCCCGTGCCGTACCGCCGCGAAGACCTTTCGAGCTGGCGCCGCACCGTCGATCGGCCGGACCACCACCTGGGTCAGGTCCACGCCGTGCAGGGCCGAGCGCGGGACCAGCGCCACGCCCGCGCCCGCGGAGGCGAGGGCGACGACGGCGCGGAAGTCGTCCGAGGAGTGCTCGAACTGCGGGGAGAAACCGGCGTGTTCGCAGGCGAGGACCACCACGTCGTGGCAGGGGTTGCCGGGGTACGGGCCGATCCACGTGTCCTTGGCGAGGTCGGCGACCGGCACCCACTCCGCGGCCGCGAGGCGGTGCGTGACCGGCAGGACCGCGTCGAACGGCTCCGCGTACAGCGGCACGCGCGTGATCCGGTCGTCGTCGGCGCCCGGCGCGCCCCGGTAGTCGACGGCGACCGCCACATCGATCTGCCGGTCGAGCAGCATCGGCAGGCTGGCGTCGCCCTCGGCGTCCTGGACGCGGACGCGGATGCCGGGCGCGGCCTTCTCCAGAAGGGCGAGCGCGGGACCCACGACGAGGCCGATGCCCGTCGCGAAGGAGGCGAGCGTCACCGTGCCCGCCTCGCCGTTGCTGTACGCGGCCAGCTCGGCCTCGGCCTTCTCCAGCTGGGCGAGGACCGCGTTGGCGTGGGTGAGGAGGATCTCGCCCGCCGACGTCAGCCGGACCCCGCGCGCGCCGCGCTCGACCAGCTTGTGGCCCGTCTCCTGTTCAAGGGCCGTGAGCTGCTGCGAGACCGCCGAGGGGGTCAGGTACAGCGCGGCGGCCGCAGCCGTGACGGTGCGGTGGTCGGCCACCGCACGGAGGATGTGCAGCCGCCGCGCTTCGATCATGCGGTGATTCTCCCAAACGGGACTGACACTCCCCGCACGGGCGGCGTCAGCCCAGCTCGGCGCGCGCCGCCACGAACGCGTCCACCGCCCGGTTCACGTCCTCCGTGGAGTGCGCCGCCGACAGCTGGACGCGGATGCGCGCCTGGCCCTGCGGCACCACCGGGTACGAGAAGCCGATCACGTAGACGCCGCGCTCCAGGAGGAGCTCGGCCATGCGCCCCGCGACGGAGGCGTCGCCGATCATCACCGGGGCGATCGCGTGGTCGCCGGGGAGGATGTCGAAGCCCTCCTCAGCCATCCGCGTACGGAACAGCTTGGTGTTCGCCGCGAGGCGCTCGCGCAGGTCGCCGGCCGATTCGAGGAGGTCGAGGACCTTCAGGGAGGCGGCCGCGATGACCGGGGCGAGGCTGTTGGAGAACAGGTACGGGCGCGAACGCTGGCGCAGCAGCGCGACGATCTCCGCGCGCGCCGCGACGTAGCCGCCGGAGGCCCCGCCCAGGGCCTTGCCGAGGGTGCCGGTGATGATGTCGACGCGGTCCATGACGCCGTGCAGCTCGGGGGTGCCGCGGCCGCCGGGGCCGACGAAGCCGACCGCGTGCGAGTCGTCGACCATGACCATGGCGTCGTAGCGCTCGGCGAGGTCGCAGATGTCGGCGAGCGGCGCCACGTAGCCGTCCATGGAGAAGACGCCGTCCGTGACGATCAGCTTCCTGCGGGACCCGGACGCCGCCTTCAACTGCGCTTCCAGGTCGGCCATGTCGCGGTTGGCGTAGCGGAAGCGCTTCGCCTTGGACAGGCGGATGCCGTCGATGATCGACGCGTGGTTGAGGGCGTCGGAGATGACCGCGTCCTCCGGGCCGAGCACGGTCTCGAAGACGCCGCCGTTGGCGTCGAAGCAGGAGGAGTACAGGATCGTGTCCTCCTGGCCGAGGAAGGCCGAGAGGCGCGCCTCCAGCTCCTTGTGGACCTCCTGCGTGCCGCAGATGAAGCGGACGGACGCCATGCCGTAGCCCCAGCGGTCGAGGGCCGCGTGGCCCGCCGCGATCACGTCGGGGTGGTCGGCGAGGCCCAGGTAGTTGTTCGCACAGAAGTTGAGCACCTCGCCGGGGCGGCCGCCCGCGGTGACGTCGACGGTGGCGGACTGCGGGGTGCCGATGACCCGCTCGGGCTTGTGCAGGCCCGCGGCGGCGATCTCGTCGAGGGTGGCCTGGATGTCGGCGCGTACGTTGTCGAACATGGGGTCTTCCTTACGGATGCAGGTGGCGTTGGCGGCGTTCCACGGTGCGGCGACGGCGAGCGAGCTCGAAATTCAGACAGCCCAGTCCAGGATGACCTTGCCGCCCTTGCCGCTCGCCGCGTCCTCGAACGCCGCGTCGAAGTCGGTGTACGCGTAGCGGCCCGTGATCACCGGGGACAGGTCGAGGCCGCCCTCCAGGAGCACCGACATCGCGTACCAGGTCTCGAACATCTCGCGGCCGTAGATGCCCTTGATGGTGATCATCGAGGTGACGATCCGCGCCCAGTCGACGGCGAACTCCTCGGACGGCAGGCCGAGCATGGCGATCCTGCCGCCGTGGGTCATGTTCGCGAGCATGTCGCGCATGGCGACGGGGTTGCCGGACATCTCCAGGCCCACGTCGAAGCCCTCGCGCAGGCCGAGTTGGCGCTGGCCGTCGGCGATGGTCGAGGACGCCACGTTCAGGGCGAGGCTCACGCCCACCTTCCGCGCAAGGCGCAGACGCTCCTCGCTGACGTCGGTCACGACGACGTTGCGGGCACCGGCGTGCTTGGCGACGGCCGCCGCCATCAGGCCGATGGGTCCTGCTCCCGTGATCAGTACGTCCTCGCCGACGAGCGGGAAGGACAGCGCGGTGTGCACGGCGTTGCCGAACGGGTCGAAGATCGCGGCGACATCGAGGTCGACGGGGACGCGGTGCACCCACACGTTCGACGCGGGCAGCGCCACGTACTCGGCGAACGCGCCGTCGCGGCCGACGCCGAGGCCGACGGTCGCGCGGCACAAGTGGCGGCGCCCGGCAAGGCAGTTGCGGCACTTGCCGCACACCAGGTGGCCCTCGCCGCTGACCGTGTCGCCCACGGCGATGTCACTCACGTCGCGGCCGGTCCCGACGACCTCGCCGACGAACTCGTGGCCCACGACCAGCGGCGCGCTGATGGTCGACTGCGCCCAGCCGTCCCAGCTGCGGATGTGCAGATCGGTGCCGCAGATCCCGGTGCGCAGGACCTTGATCAGTACGTCCCCGGGGCCGACGCCGGGCTCGGGGACGTCCGTCAGCCACAGACCCGGTTCGGCCTTCTCCTTGACCAGTGCCTTCAAGGGTTCGACTCCTGTCGTCGCGCACGCGGGCAGGGCGAACCGGCCCCCGTGCGAGGGAGAGTGGGTGGTGGGGTGCGCTGCGGCAGTCATCCGGATACGTCCCGTATGCGGTCCGCCGACACCGCAGACTCTTCCGTACGCGGCGCGTTCGGTCCATCGAGGTTTTCTTAAGCGGCGCCCCAGGTTTCCTACAGGCCTGCCTGCCGCCCCGCAGGAGGCGGCCAACGCCCTGCCCTCGCACACGCTTTCGCTATGCTCTGCAGCTTCACGGCGCCCACACATCCACCACCCACGGACATCCACGGAGTTTCGATGACCACACCGCCACCCCAGAACCCCGACCCGTACGGACAACAGGGCCAGTACGGGCAACAGGGCCAGCAGCCCCCGTACGGACAGCAGGGTCAGCAGCAAGGCCAGTACGGGCAGTTCGGCCCGCCAGGACAGCCGCAGGCTCACGGTCAGCCACAGGCCTACGGTCAGCCGCCCGGCTACGGGCAAGGCCCGGGGTACGCACAGGCACCCGGATACGGGCACGGATACGGCTACGGGCCAGGCCTCGGAATGCCGCCGATACCGGAGATGCCGTCCAGCGTGCGCGTCGCGCGCGTGTTCGCCTTCGTCCTTGTGGGGTTGAGCATCATCGGTTCGATCGCCATGGGCGCACTGCTGGGCGCGGAGGCCGCCGGGCAGGTGCTGGGCAGCAGCGTGCTGGTCCTGGTGATCGGCGGCTTCGCCCTGAGCTTCCGGTCGGCGGGCAACGGCGTGCGCGTCACAGTGGTCGTTCTGGCGAGCATGCAGATCCTGCTGTTCCTCGCCGCCATGGGCAGGAGTCAAAGCGTGAGCGGCCTCCTGCCGCTCGCGGGGACCATCACCCTGATCGTGCTGCTGTCGCAGGCGTCGGCGCGCCAGTGGTTCAAGCGGCCGCGCTGAAGAACCCCCTGTTCAAAGGCCTGTTGAGGGCATTTCAGAGGGCACACCGAAGACGTACTGAAGGCCGGTTGATCCGCTCAACGAACGGAGTGTCCGAATAACGGACGCTCGACGCATCGCATCCCACTTGGTCGCATACTGTCGCCGCACTTCAACCCGTCTCAGATAGCGAACAGGCACGACCATGACACGGACCTCCGTCACGGACCGGCCAGGAGCCGGATCCGACGTCGGCGCCACGCCGGGCGACGTCGAGGACGCCTCCACCGGCACGGAACTCGGCCACGGCCTCAAGCAGCGGCACCTTTCGATGATCGCCCTCGGCGGTGTCATCGGCGCGGGCCTCTTCGTAGGGTCGGGTGCCGGGATCGCCGCCGCGGGGCCCGCGGTCGTACTGCTCTTCGCGGGCGCCGGGTTCGTGGTCATGCTGCTGATGCGAATGCTCGGCGAGATGTCCGCCGCGCGGCCGGCCACCGGCTCGTTCTCCGTGCACGCCGAACGCGAACTCGGCGCCTGGGCGGGGGCGACCTCCGGCTGGATGTACTGGGTCATGCTGACCTGCGGTGTGGCCGCGGAGGCGACGGCGGCCGGGCAGATCATGCACGGTTGGGTGCCGTTCCTGCCCGCCTACGGGTGGGTCGCCGTCTTCATGGTGTTCTTCTGCCTGAGCAACCTGGCCGCCGTGCGCAACTTCGGCGAGTTCGAGTTCTTCTTCTCGGCCCTGAAGGTCACCGCGATCTGCGCGTTCCTGGTCCTCGGCATCCTGGGCATCTTCGGCGTCTTCGGTGACGCCCCCGGCGCCTCGAACCTCACCGGCCGGGGCGGCTTCTTCCCCACCGGCAGCTCCGGCCTGATCGCCGGACTGCTCACCGCCGTCTTCGCGTACGGCGGCCTGGAGACGGTGTCCATCGCCGCCGCCGAGTCCGACAAGCCGCGCGAGAACGTGGCACGCGCCGTGCGCACCGCCGTGTGGCGCATCGCGCTCTTCTACGTAGGGTCCATGGCGCTCGTCGTCGCCCTGGTGCCGTGGAACGACCCGAACGTCGCCACCGACGGCCCGTACGTCACGGTCCTCAACGAGTTCGGTATCCCGGCCGCCGGCACCATCATGCAGGTCGTCATCCTCGTCGCCCTGCTGTCGGCGATGAACGCCAACATCTACGGCTCGTCCCGCATGGCCTACTCGCTCGTCTCGCGCGGCCTCGGCCCGCGCTTCCTGGGCCGGGTGCACCGCCGCGTGCCGGTGGCCGCGGTGCTCACGTCCTGCCTGTTCGGCTTCTTCGCGGTGTTCGCCGGCGTCTGGTGGCCCGACACCGTGTTCACCTGGCTGATGAACACGACCGGTGTCGCCATCCTCGTCGGCTGGGTCTTCATCTGCCTCGCGCAGCTGAAGATGCGCCGCCGCCTGGAGCGCGAGTCGCCCGAGCTGCTCACCGTGAAGATGTGGGGCTTCCCGTATCTGACGTGGCTCGCCCTGGCGGCGATCGCGGGCGTCTTCGTGGTCATGGCCAGCACCGCCGACGGCCGCAACCAGCTGTTCGTCTCGGCGATCCTGGTGGTCGCGCTGGCCGCGGGCGGTTACGTCAAGCAGCGCCGGGACGCCCGTGCGGTGCGGGCCTGACCTGATCCGAACGACAGAACCTAACCGAGCAGGTCGCCCCGCCCCCGCACCAGTTGCATCAGTTCACCCGCCATCGACTTGATGGTCGCGAGCCCCGCCTGTCCCCACGGGCGGGGCTCGGTCGCGACCGCGCACACGGTGCCGAGCGCGAGCCCCGTGCGCTCGTCGATCAAAGGCGCGCCCAAGTAGGAGCGGATGCCGATTTCGTCGACTACAGGGTTGCCCGCGAAGCGCGGATAGTCGCACACGTCTTCAAGGACGAGTGCTTTGCGCCGCACGACTACATGTGGGCAGTAACCGTGATCGCGCGCCATGTAGCGCGCCACTTCACCTTCCGTAGACGTCGATTTGGCAGCCGCGGCGGCCACCGCGCCGAGTTCGCCGCCGCGGTGGTCCCCGTCGGGGGTGTGCAGCCCGGCGAAGAACTGCCGGTTCTCGTCAATGAAGTTGACCATGGCGTACGGCGCGCCCGTCACCTCGGCGAGCCGGTCCGCGAAGCGGTCGAACACCGGCTCGGCGCGCTGCCCCAGGTCGAGCCTTCGCAACCGGCGGGCCCGCTCGACGCCCTCCTGATCCTGCGGGGTCAGCAGCAGCCTCCTGGTCGCGTCGTACGTCACGTGTGGGCTCCGAACCCCGTGGCGGTCGCGGGTGCGTGCGCCAGCAGGTGTCGTACGAGGGTGAGCAGCGTCTGGATGCCGGAGCTCGAGATGCGCGCGTCGCAGCGCACGACGGGCACCGCCGGGTCCAGGTCGATGGCGGCGCGGACCTCCTCGGCCTCGTAGCGGTAGCCGCCGTCGAACTCGTTGACCGCCACGATGAAGCCCATACCGCGCTCCTCGAAGAAGTCGACGGCGGCGAAGCAGTCCTCCAGGCGGCGTGTGTCCGCGAGGATGACCGCTCCGAGGGCGCCCTCGGACAGCTCGTCCCACATGAACCAGAAGCGCTCCTGGCCCGGCGTGCCGAACAGATAGAGGACATGCTCGGGGTCCAGGGTGATCCGCCCGAAGTCCATCGCGACGGTCGTCTCGACCTTGTTCTCGATGCCGTCGAGGTTGTCGGTATCCGCGCTGACCGTGGTGAGCAGTTCTTCCGTGCTGAGCGGAGCGATCTCGCTGACGGCCCCTACGAAGGTCGTCTTGCCGACCCCGAACCCGCCCGCGACCAAGATCTTCAGTGCGGTGGGGAAAGGGTCAGAGCTGGCGTCGTAGTCCATCGAGCACTGCCTCCAGTAGGGACCGGTCAGTGGGGTTGTCGTGGAACGTGGGGGGCTTGGTGGTGATGGCTTGGCAGTCGACGAGGTCGGAGAGGAGCACCTTGGTCACGCCTGCGGGGAGCTTCAGATGACCGGCGATCTCCGCGACCGATGTGGGCTGCGCACACAGGTCGAGCGCCTGGCTGTGTTCCGGACCCAGGTAGCCGAGGGGGGTCGCCCCTGTGGCCATCACATGGGTGAGCAGATCCATCGACGTACTCGGCCGGGTGCGTCCGTTGCTGATCGCGTACGGACGCACGAGCCGGCCCGCGGCGCCGTCCAGCCATGGCCCGTCCTGCGGGGCCGCCACCGTCAATTCCTCATCGCCGTGGGCTCGGCGGAGGGCTGCCGGGGTGCGGTCACCAGGTAGGGGCGCACGCTCTTGACGAGCATGGCCATCTCATAGCCGAGCACGGCCGCGTCCGCGTCGCGCCCGGCGAGGACCGCGAGGCAGGTGCCGGAGCCCGCGGTCGACACGAACAGCAGTGCCGAGTCGAGCTCCACCACCACCTGCCGTACGTCGCCTCCGTCGGCGAACCGGATGCCCGCGCTGCGACCGAGCGAGTAGAGGCCCGAGGCGAGGGCCGCCATGTGGTCGGCGCTGTCGGCGTCGAGCCCGTGCACGGACTTGACGAGCCCGTCGGAGGACAGCAGCACGGCGCTGTTGGTGTGGGGAACGCGCTGGACGAGGCCGCTCATCAGCCAGTCGAGATCGGACACATGACCCGTCGGCACATCGCTCGCCATGGGGGATCGACTCCTTGGTGGACTGCTGGGTGTGGTGCGAAGAGGTGGGGGATCGGCGGGGGCGGGTGCGGGTGCGGTGCGGGCTTTCGGGTGGGTACGCGTGCGTGGTGGCGTGCGCGTACGTGTACGAGGGCGGGGGCGGGCGCATGTGCGGCGTCACGGTCGTCATGCAGGGGCGCCGCCTCGGTCGTCGGGGCCCGGCTCCCACCGCTGAGCGTCCGGCCCCTCGTCGCCGGGGGCGCGTGGTTCGGCCGACTCGGCGAGCGTGATGCCGCGCTGAAAGGCGGCCATGAGGCCGGGGTCGTGCACGGACGGGGTCGCGTCCTCGTGGCGCGGTGCGGGGCCGCCGCGCAGTTGCGGGGCGATGTGCTCCTGGGCCCTGCGGCGCGGCAGTTGGGGCCGGCCCATGGTGCCTCGCACGGCTCCTTCGGGACGGGCGACCGGGGGCTCGGCGTGGGCCGCGGCCTCGCGGGTCTCGGGGCGGATGCCGGGGACGGCGTCGGCGGGGGTGGGGCGGGAGTCGCCGGCGATGCGCTGTGGGAGGGGGGCGGCGTGGGTTCCGGGGCGGGAGGGGGCGGGTGGTGTTGCGGGTGATGTGCCGTTGGGAGGCGTTCCTGTGGGCGTGCCGGTGCCGGTGCCGATGCCAGTGCTGGCGCCGTTGAGGGGTGCGCCCCTGGCCGGCAGGCCCGTTGGGGTGCCGGCGGGAGGCGTGCCCGTGGTGGGTGTGTCGGTCGGCGGGGCGGAGGGAGGCGCGCCAATCGGCGTTCCCGCAGGGGGCGTTCCTGTGGGCGTGCCCGTAGGAGGCGTTCCCGTGGGCGTGCCCGCAGGAGGAGTTCCCGTGGGCATGCCCGCAAGGGGCGTTCCCGTCGGCGCGCCCGCAGGGGACGTTCCCGTGGGCGGCTGTCGGGGGACCACGGAGACGGCTCCGTGGAGCGGTGCGGGTGAAGGGGGCGCCGGGGCGGGCGCGTTGGCGGGTGCGGGCCGGGTGCCGTTGGTGTCCGGGGCGGACTGCGGCGGCGGCCCCGCCCGGTGGCCGTTCGCCGACGGCGTGGGCTCGCCGCCGAGCACGCTGTTCGCGGTCGCCGCCGCGGCGGCCTTGCGCACGTGCGGGATGCGCACGCCCGCGCCGTCCGTGTCGCCGTCGCCGCCGAGCAGGTCCTGGGGCAGCACGAGGACCGCCTGCACTCCCCCGTAGATATTGGTCTGGAGCCGCACCGTGATGCCGTGCCGCCGCGCGAGCTGCGAGACCACGAACAGGCCGATGCGGCCGTCGGCGAGGAGACTGGCCACGTTGACCTGGTCGGGGTCGGTGAGCAGCGTGTTCATCTTGTTCTGCTCGGTGACCGGCATGCCGAGGCCGCGGTCCTCCACCTCGATGGCGAGTCCGGACGTCACCTGGTTGGCGCGGAGCAGGACCTGGGTGTGCGGGGCGGAGAACACCGTGGCGTTCTCGACGAGTTCGGCCAGCAGGTGAATGCAGTCGGCGACCGCGTGCCCGCGCAGCGTGCCGTCGATCGGCGGCACGAGTTTGACCCGCGAGTACTGCTCGACCTCGGCGATCGCGGAGCGCATCACCTCGGTCATGGACACGGGGTGGCTCCACTGACGGCGCGAGACGGCGCCGCCGAGCACGGCGAGGTTCTCGGCGTGCCGACGGGTGCGCGTGGCCATGTGGTCGACGTGGAAGAGGCCCTTGAGCAGGTCGGGGTCCTCGACCTGGTTCTCCAGCTCGTCGAGCAGGCTGATCTCCCGGTGCACGAGCGACTGCAGGCGCCTGGCGAGGTTCACGAACACCTCGACCTTCTGCCGGCTGCCCGCCTGGCTGGACAGCTGGGTGGCCTGGACGACGGCGGTCACCGCGATGTCGTGGCCGCGCGCGAGGTCGACGCCGAGCCGGTCGAAGTCGTCGCCTCCGGGCGCGCCGACGGCGGGTGCGCGGCGCGGCGGCGGGGCCTCGCCCTTACGCAACTGCTCGACCAGAGCGCGCAGTTCGGACTGCCGGTGCGCGGTGCCCTGACGCAGTGCGAGCACCCGGTCGCGTACGACGGCCGCGGTGCGCCGCGCGGCGATGGCGGCGATCACGATGCCCGCGACCGTCACCAGGCAGGCCCCGCCGAGCACCGCCCACAGCGTCGCGCTGGGCCGCACCCCCGTGTGCTGGAGGACGAACAACACGGCCGCGCTCGCGCCGAGGGCCACAGCGAGCGGCGGAAGGATGGCGATGCGCAGGAGTTGGGAACGTATGTGGGTCTCGGTCGGCTGTGGCGCGGCCCGCCCGGCCGGCCTGCCGTGCCGACCGCCTTCGCGGCGGTCTGCGCGGGCGGCCGGCTGGCGGAGCTGGGACATACGGCGACCTCGTCCTCGGTTCTGTGAGTTCAGGGGGTGGCTCGGCAGCTGGAGAGACAGCAGGCAGTGCGACCGGGCGTCGCACGGCGAGCACACACGGTAGTCGCCAACGGCATATACGCGCGGGGCAGTTGACAAACTCCGACGGCCGAGGTCCCGCTCTGGTATGAGCGTTCGCACCTGCGACCGAATACCTGAGCGCGCTGCGCCCGCACACCCGTTCGCCGGCGCCATTTGATGGGCCGTTTCGGTCGGACCTAACTCTCGTCCGGCCGGAAGCGGGCCTTGATGTGCATGCGCTCGCCCTGGGGGCCCAGGATGCTGAGGAATTCCACGGCGCGTTCGTCGGCGTTGCCGAACCAGTGCGGGAGGTGGGTGTCGAACTCGGCGGCCTCGCCCTCCGTGAGGACGACGTCCTGGTTGCCGAGCAGGAGACGCAGCCGGCCCTTGAGGACGTACAGCCAGTGATAGCCCTCGTGCGAACGCGGCTGGGGTCCTTCTGACGGATCAGGCTGGATGCGGGCGGCCGCATATCATCCGGCTCCGCGAGCGGGGTCTGGTGCGTGCAGCTGCAAGGCGGAGGAGGGCGACAACGCGGAGCGTTGGCAACCGACGACAACGCCGCAGATGCGCGTGCCAGACCCCGCGACTCCAGCAAGATCCGTCAGAAGGGCCCTAAGAGGTGCTAACAAAGGCGTTGGACGTGCCGATGAGTGATCAGGCAGGCGGCCAGCCCGAGGAAGGCTTCATGGATGTCGTCACGCCGCTCCCAGCGGATGCGGAGACGACGGAAGCCGTGCAGCCACGCGATGGTGCGCTCGACCACGTACCGGAAGGTGCCCAGTCCGGTGCCGTGCGGCTGACCGCGTTCGGCAATGACCGGGCGGATGCCGCGCTGTCGTACCTGGCGCCGGTAGATGTCGTGGTCGTAGCCGCGGTCAGCGAACAACAGGTCCGGCCGCTTGCGTGGCCGTCCGACCGTGCCTGCCACGGCGGGGACCTTGTCGAGCAGGGGCAGGAGTTGAGTGACGTCGTTGCGGTTGCCGCCGGTCAGCGATACGGCGAGCGGGATGCCCTGGCCGTCGGTGAGCACGTGGTGCTTGCTGCCCGGCCGCGCGCGGTCGACCGGGCTCGGCCCACTTTTGGGCCCCGCCGAGCGGCCCGCACGTGCGAGGAATCGATCACCGCCCGGGACCAGTCCAGCTTGCCCGCCGACCGTAGCTTCTTCAGCAGCACCAGGTGCAGTTCGTCCCACACCCCCGCCTCGTTCCAGGCGGCCAGCCGGCGCCAGCAGGTCATGCCCGAGCCGAAGCCCAACTCCTGGGGCAGGTACTCCCATTGGATGCCGGTGTGCAGCACAAAGAGGATCCCGCACAGTGCCTGCCGGTCCGGGACCCGTGGTCTGCCCTCGACCTTCTTCGGGCCCGGCTTCGGCAGCAACGGCTCGATCATCGACCACAGTTCGTCCGACACGATCCATGGCCGCGACTGACGCTCTCCCATGACCAGACCTACGGACAGACAGACCGAAACACTCATGATCAGCAGCTTTTGTTAGAGCCTTTTACTCGTGGTCGGCGCAGAGGTCGGCGGTCAGGGCCGCGCAGGCCCATTCCTCCCAGGCGTCCGGGGACCAGCCGCGGTCACGGACGAGGACCAGGTACAGCTCGGGGCTGAGCAGCCCGTACAGCAGATCGGCGGCGCGGGCGACATCGACGTCGGCGCGGGCGTCGGGCTTGGTGACCAGCGCTTCGGCCGCGGCGTACTGGACGGTGTAGCGCGGGTCCGGGCTCGCGGGCCACTGCGCGGCGATCTCCGGATCCGTGGCCGCGGCGGCCGCGATGAGCGGCATGATCGGGGCGACCCGGCCGAGGATTTCGCGCACCCCCCGCACGTGGGCGCGGAGTTGGCCGGCCGCGGTGGGCTCGGCGCACGCGTCGCGGAACCAGTCCCGCTCCATCGTCGCGACCGGTTCGACGTCACCGGCGATGGACGTGTCGACGACGTCCTTGAACAGCGCGCGCTTGTTGCGGAACACGAAGTACACCGTCTGCACGGCCACGCCCGCGCGGTCCGCGACCTCCTGGAGACTCGTCGCCCCATACCCCTGCGCGACGAAGAGGTCCCGCGCGGCCGCGACGACCTTCTCACGGGTGCGCCGCGAACGCTCGGCCCTCTTGTCGGGCCGCTTGTCGATGCGCTTATCGATGTGTTTGCCGGTACCTGTGTCGGATCCCTTGACCGCCGCCATGCCCGGAGTCTATCTCTAGAGTCAGGCACTAGAGTTCAACTCTAACTTCTTGGACGGGGGCAGCGATGCAAGAGACACGAACGGCTGCGGAGCTCGACCAAGAGGCGGCGGTGCGCCGCGCGTTGGAGGACTACTACCGGGACGGCAAGCCGCCGTGGGACAGCGGCGTCACACCGCCCGAACTGGTGGACGTGGTGGAGGGACCCGGTGCGCTGCCACCCGGCCGCGCCCTCGAACTCGGCTGCGGCACCGGGACCAACTCCGTGTACCTGGCCCGGCACGGCTGGCGGGTGGCGGCCGTGGACCTGGTCGACCGTGCGGTCCTGCGGGCCCGGGAGAAGGCCGACGCGGCGGAAGTGGACGTCACGGTGCTGTGCGGGGACGCCACGCGCCTTGACGAGGCGGGCGTGCCCGGCCCGTACGACCTGTTCTTCGACCTGAGCTGCTACTGCGGCATTCCGACACATCGCCGCGACGCCTATGCGGCCGGTCTCACGGCGCGGGCCGCACCGGGAGCACGGTTGCTGATGTTCGGCTACGGCCCCGGGGTGCTCGACGACCGGTTCTCCGGGGTCACCGCGGACGAACTCCGTTCCAGGTTCACCGGGTGGCGCCTGACCGACGCGACCCCCGGCACGAACCCGTTCCCGACGTTCTGGTTCACCTTGCACCTGCTGCCCCAGGTGTTGGTCAGCGAGGTGGCGTCGCCGCATGGTCCTCGCTGACCGACACATCACCCCGTGCCGAACGAGGCGATGGCCGAAGCGTGAGTACATAGCGGGTGACCAGGAGGTACATGCCGATGCCGCCGAGCAGCATGACGGTGCGTGGGGCCGTGCGTCGTTGCAGGTTCACACGGGACCTCGGCCGCACCCCGCAGGGCGGACGTCGTGGAACCGCGGTGTCCCGGGCTCGGGAGTGAGTCTGGTGGCCCGGGCGGTGTAGCTGACGGCGTGGTACCAACCGCACAGCATGAACAGATCCAGGAGCTGCTCGGGGGCGAACTCCGCGTCGAGGCGCGCCCAGAGCAGGTCGTCGATGTCGTGGTGGTCGTGGAGTGCGTCCGTGGCGTCGAGCAGCAGGCGGTCGCGCTCCGCCGTCCAGCACGGATCCGCGCTCGCGCCATGGGTCAAGGACGCGACCTGGTCATCGGTGAGTCCGGCGCGTGCCGCGAAGCGTGCGACGTGCACACCCCATTCGTACTCGCAGCCGCAGCGGGCACAGGTGCGGTCGATCACGATTTCCCGGTCGCGCAGCCCCAGGCCGAGGCGGCGACTGAGCTGATAGGAACCCCAGCCGTGCAGTGCCTCGGCAAGCTGTTGGTGGTGCGCGTACAGACGGAACAGGGCGATGGGCTCCTCGTCGGTCGCCATCATCCGGCGTAGCAGCGCCGCGGTCTCCGGTTCGTAGGGCGCTTCCAGGGGCGTGATGCGTTCGGGCATGGAACCTCCCAGCGCTTCTCTTTTCAAAGCAATACCGGGAGCGTAGTGTTTCTAAAACCGAAGCGCCAGGCTTCTCGGACTGCACAGAGAGGAGGCTCGGACGATGCCTTCGCCCCCGAAGCCGGGACACCCGGTGCGCGGCTCGACCACAGGCCGCCCCTTGATGGCGGCACTCGACCTGTTCGGCCGCCGCTGGACCCTGCGGGTGCTGTGGGAACTGCGCGACGACCCGCTGGGCTTCCGGGCACTGCAGCAGCAGTGCGACGGCATGTCCTCAAGTGTGTTGCGCCAGCGCCTGGTTGAGCTGCAGGACGCCCAACTGGTGGAGCGCGGCGGCCAGGAGAGCTACCGCCTCACAAAACTGGGGCGAGAGGCGTACGAGGAGCTGCTCGGCCTGCACTCGTGGGCGGAACGCTGGGCCGCCGAACTCGAAACAGGACGTTCCACGGACCAGGAGCGGTGACGTTCACCGCCCCGGCCTTACGTGACAAGTGAGGACCCTATGGACTACCCCGCCTCAGCGGTACGCCAAGCCGTCACCCGGGCACTGGCAGAGGATCACGCGAACGACGACATCACCACCCGCTGGGCCGTCCCCGCGAAACTTCACGACGAGGCCGAGATCATCGCCAAGCAGCCCGGCACCGTCTGCGGCCTGCAAACGGTCTCCGAGGTGTTCCGTCAGATCGACACCGAGGTCTTCGTGAAGGAGCTCGTACCGGAGGGGAGCTTCGCCCACCAGGGCCAGGCAGTGGTCCGACTCAGCGGCAGAACCCGCAGCCTCCTGACGGGCGAACGCACCGTCCTCAACTTTCTCCAACGCATGTGCGGCATCGCCACCCTCGCCAAGGCATACGTCGACGTGGTCGCCGACCTGGGCGTGCAAGTGCTCGACACCCGCAAGACAGCCCCCGGCCTGCGTGCCATCGACAAGTACGCTGCCGCGTCAGGCGGTGTGAGCAGCCATCGGCTCGACCTCTCGGCCATGGTGCTGCTGAAGGAGAACCACATAGCGGCCGCCGGCGGCATCACCCCGGCGATCGACGCCGTCCGCGCGGGCATGGCCGATGAGGGCCGCGAGACACTCATCGACGTCGAGGTCGAGAACGTGTCTCAAGCAGTTGAAGCCCTCCACGCGGGCGCTTCCTGGATCATGCTCGACGACATGTCCGTCACCGAAATCGGAGAGGTCGTTCGGGCCCGGGACGACATCGCCCCAGGCCGACGAGTCGTCCTGGAGGCATCCGGAGGGATCACCCTCGAACGCCTCAGGCCGATCGCCGAATCCGGAGTGGACAAGATCTCCGTAGGAACACTCACCCACAGCGCACCGGCGCTCGACCTCAGCATGCTGCTGACGAGCGCGACGGGCGCTTAACGGCTGCCTCGTCACCCGAGAAACGACAGTCGAACCTGCCGGCGAGGATTGTCCCTGTTGGTGTCCGCCACCCCACTCGAAACCCGAGTCCGATGGCAACACGACTTCACCACCGCAGCGTAAGTACCCGCTGTCCACGGCCATGGGGGAGCTTCAGTGCGGTATTGCCGTTGTGCAGTCAAGGGCGCTCCGGTGGGCGCCGTCGCAGAAAATGCCAGGCGAGTCCGAACAGGAAGGTGAAGACGACGGCGAAGACGAGCATCGTGGTCCGGTAGGCGGTGATGTAGGTGTCGGTGGAAGCGGCGACGACCTGCTTCATGAGGTCGGTGCCCTTCGCCCACTCGGGCACCTTGCCGTCCTGGAACCAGCCGGCGACCGTGGTCTGCTCCGACGGTGTCAGGCCGAGGTCGGCCAGCTTGTCCGGCAGGCCGCGGCCCAGGCCCCCGTAGAGCAGGGTCGAGCTGATCGCTGAGCCGAGGGCGAAGGATGCCTGGCCGACCGCCGGTTTGCTGGCCACCGTGACGCCCACGAGGTCGGGCGGTGGTACCTCGACGTAGAAGCCGCCCGCCGCGGTCTCCGTGAGCATCCGCGAGAAGCCGCCGACGACGAGAGCGAGGGCGAACACCCAGTACGGTGTCGAGGCGCCGGCCACCGCGAGCAGGAACATCGCGAGCGCCACCCCGGCGAGGCCGAGCAGCACCAGGCTCTCGGGCCTCCGCCCGCGCGCGGCGAGCCGGCCCGCCGCGAACGCGCCGATCACCATGGCGAGGGTCGCGGGGAGCTGGCCGAGTGTCACGCCGAGCGGGCTGTACGCGTAGACGTACTGCCACAGCAGTGCCAGTTGGAGTGCCATGACGGCCTGCCACATGTTGAAGGACACGTCGGCGACGAGGGCACCCGCGAGGCCGCGGTTCTTGAACAGGTGGACGGGCAGGGCGGGTTCGTCGTAGCGGATCTCCCACCATACGAACGCGACGAGGGCCACCACGCCGAGCACCACCGGGACGAGGACCCGTGCGGTCAGCCAGCCGTGGGAGGCGTTGCTGACGCCCCAGATGAGGCCCGTCAGGCCGAGGGCGACGAGCACCAGGCCCACCGGGTCGGCCTTGCGGCGGTGCACGGCCTTGGAGCGGGGCACGTAGACCTTGTTGAGGATCAGGGCGAGCGCGGCGACGACGGGCACCACCAGGTAGCCGAGCCGCCAGTTCGCCCCGATGAGGCCGCCACCGATCACCGTCAGCGGCAGCGCGATGCCCACCTGGCCGGTGAAGTACAGAGACATGGCCTTGGGGACGCGGTCGGGAGCGACCGTGCGGATCAGGGCCATGGACAGCGCGAGGGTGCCTGCCAGGCCGATGCCGGTGATCACGCGCCCGATCAGGTAAACGGTGAGGTCCGGCGCCGCGGCGGTGACGAGACCGCCTACAACCAGCGCTCCCGCGCACCACAGCAGCGTCAGGCGGCGGCCGTAACGATCGCCGACGGTGCCGATCGCGAGGATGGACGCGGCGAGCGCCAGAGTAGCGGCGGACGCGGCGACGGAACGCTGGGTCGCGGACATCCCGAACTCGGCGGCGGCCGACGCGAGGGCCGTGTTGTGCAGCGACACGTCCGCCGCCTGCGCCACGCCCGCCACGGTGAGGGCGAGGATCGCCGCGCCGGGGCGCCGTGCGACGCCGTCGGCGACCGTCGTGTCGCCGGCCGAGGTGCTCACCGCCCCTCGTACACCGTGACGCCGCGCTTGATGGTGCGCAGGACCTCGATGTCGCGGATCGCGTCCACCTCGACCTCCAGCGGATTGGCGTCGAGGACGACGAGGTCGGCGAGTTTGCCGGTCTCGATGGAGCCGCGGTCGTCCTCGGTGCGGTGTTCGTACGCAGCGTTGATGGTCAGCGCGCGCAGGCCCTCCAGTGGTGTGACGCGCTCGTTCTCGCCGAGCACGACACCGCCGGTGGAGGTCCGCGCGACCGAACTCCACAGCAACACAAGGGGGTTGATCGGGGTGACCGGGTAGTCCGAGTGGTTCGTGGGTTTCAGTCCCCGGTCGATCGCCGAGCGCATCGGGGAGATGCCGAAGGCACGCTCCTCGCCGAAGTTGCGGATGTGCGTGTCACCGAAGAGGAGGGTGTGGATGGTGAACATCGACGGCTCGAAGCCCTCGGCGACGTACTCGTCGAGCTGTTCGCGGCGCATGACCTGCGAGTGGATGGGGACGGTGCGTCCCGGCGGGGTGGCCCCCGCGGTTTTCGCCGCGCGGTGTGCGGCGAGCAGCCGGTCGATGGCGGCGTCGCCGTTGCAGTGCGCGAAGACCTGCACACCGTTCTCGTACGCCTTGGTGACGACGGCGTCGGTCTCCGCCTGGTCCATGTTGGCCAGGCCGTGCCAGCACTGCTCGCCGCCCGGTCCACCGGTCTTGTACTCCTCGGTGACGAACGCGGTGCGGCCCTGCGGGGACCCGTCGATGATGAGCTTGACGCCCTGCACGGTGTGCCCGTCGACGGTGGTGTCGACGAGCCCGGACTCCAGGGCCTTGGCGAGGTCCGAGTAGATGATCAGGGACCGTACGTCGATGTGGAGCGGCGCCTGTTCTGCGTAACCGCGCACCTTGGCGATCTGGGCCTGGGTGGCCGCGCCGTCCTGGGCGGTGGTCACGCCCCAGCGCGCGTACTCGGCGAGCATGGCGTCGAACTCTTCGCGACCGTAGTCCATCAGGCTGAACACCAGCGGGATCCAGGCCTGCTCCCACAGGATGCCGTTGGGTTCGTTCGTGCCCGGGCGGCGCACGATCGTGCCGCCCTCGGGGTCCGGGGTGTCGGCGGTGAAGCCGAGTTCGGCGAGGACGCGGGAGTTGACGGTGCCGCCGTGCGCGGAGATGTGGACGACGGCGACCTTGTGGTCGGGGAACTCGCGGTCGAGGATCTCGGCGGTCAGCTCCCCGCCGTCGTCCATCGCGTCCGGGTAGTGGGCCCATCCGACGATGTAGTCGTCGGGGCCCGGTTGGTTGCGTTCCTTGGCCTCGTGGAGCTTGCGGAGGATGTCGGCCACCGTGCGGGTGTCGCCGACCGGTGGTGTGTGCAGGGCGGCGTGCTTGATGTACGGGGCGCCCATCGACACATGGCTGTGGGCGTCGACGAAGCCCGGCACGACGGTGCGGCCCTCCAGGTCGATCACCTCCGTGGCGGGCCCCGCGAGTGCGGTGACGTCGGCCGTACTGCCGACCGCCGTGATCCTTCCGTCGGTGACGGCGACGGCCTCGGCGACCGTGTCGGACGCGTCGACGGTCAGAACGGTGGCGTGGGCGAGGATCAGGTCTGGCGTCCCCATCGGTGCTCCCGGTGTTCGAGCGCGGCGTCCGGGCTGTGCGGCGCCGCGCGGTGTGGCTCCTGGCAGGCGGATGTGTGGTGGGGGTCAGGCCCGGTCGGTGGTCTGGTCGGCGAGAGCGGCGGGGCGGCCGTCCAGGGTGAGCGGGCCGTCGACGAGGCGGCCGGCCTTGCGGTCGCGGTTCGCCTTGGCGAAGAACAGCGTGCTGATCACGGCGAAGAAGGCGAGGAAGCCCGCGATGATGAACATCGTGCCGCTGAGGGAGTCCACGAAGACCTTCGAGGCCTGGTCGACGGCCTTGTGCACGAGGGCCGGGTCGTAGTCGGACATGTCACCGCCGGACACGTACTGGTTGATCATTCCGGTGTAGTAGCCCTGCTGGGACGGTTCCACGTTGGCCTTCTCCAGGGCGTCGGCGATGCCGCGGCCGTACTGGCCGAACAGGAACGTCGAGGACAGCGCGGTGCCCAGCGCGAAGCTGGTCTGCCCGATGGCGGTCTTGGACGAGGCCATCGCGCCGGTGAGCGCGGGCGGCGGCTTCGCCACGAAGAACTGGCCCATGGTGGTCTCGTTGAGCATGCGCGCGAAGCCACCGATGATCATCGGGATCGCGAAGAAGATGTACGGCGACGTGGTCGTGGAGAAGCCGAACACCAGCATCGTCCCGATCAGCAGGACGTGACCGACGATCAGGTTCACGGAGGCGGGCACGCCCTTGGACAGCAGCCGCCCCGCGACCATGGCCCCGACCACCATGGCGAGGTTCATGGGGAGTTGGCCGAGGCTGACCTGGACCGGTTCGTAGCGGTAGACGTACTGCCACAGCATGGACAGCTGAATCATCACCACGGCCTGCCACATGTTGAACGAGAACCCGGTGGCGACCGAGCCGGCCAACTCGGGGTCCTTGAACAGCTTGACCGGGAACGCGGGATGGCTGACCCGCGCCTCCCACCAGATGAACACCACCATGCACACGACGCCGATGATCAGCGGAACCAGCACCTGCGCCGCGCCCCAGCCGTAGGTCGAAGAGTTCGACAGGCCGTAGATGAGGCCGATCAGTGAGATCGCGATCGAGCCGAGACCCACGTAGTCGAAGCGCCCGACGTCGTCGGACTTGGCTTCCGGCAGCCCGCGCAGACACATCACGAAGGCAACGAGCGCGATGATCGGCATCGTCAGATAGCCGAGCCGCCAGCCGAACCCGGCCATCCACCCGGCGACAACACCGAGCACCAGCGCGGCGGCGGTCTGCCCGGCGAGCCAGAACGCCACGGCCTTCGGGATCGCGTCGGGCGCCACCTCGCGCAGCAGCGCGAAGCTCAGGCCGAACGAGGCGGCGATGCCGAGGCCGGTCACGGCGCGCCCCAGAATGAAGATGCCGGTGGTCGGCGCGATCGCCGTGATCACCCCGCCGACGATCGCGGTGAGCAGGCCGAGCCGCATGATCTTCCGGCGGCCCAGACGGTCGCCGAGCGAACCCGTCGTCAGAATGAACGCGGCCAGCGCCAGCGTTCCGACACTGGCGGCGAACGCGCGGCCCGAACTGGACATGTCCAGATCGCTGCCCGCCCCGACGATGGCGATGTTGTTGGCGGTGGGGTCCACGACCTGCAGGCAGGACGCGGCGGTCAGCGCGATGAGCGCCGCCGTCGTCCCCTTGCGTGTCGCGCTCGGCGTTGCCATCGCAGCCCTCTCTCACGAGCGGAGATCTTGATCCAGAGACGGGCACCATTATGTGACAGTAAGTCGCTTTTCGCTCGATGCATGCCACTTACCCCATATACCGAGGAGCTCGTCACTGCGGGGTCCGGGAGACTGCGGCGGATCGTGCCGACTGTCGCGGGGTGCGCATGAGCGGCCGGTGGTGTTCGTCGCCGGACAGCCTGAGATGGGCAGCCGGCGCCCGGCTGGCAGTCCCGAACGGCGTCTCATACGATCCGTTTCATCGCGAAACACGCATAAGGTGAAAAGTTGCCAGAGCCTGCCATCGACCTCGACGCCATCGCGGACGCTCGAACCGGCAAGCCGGGACGCCTCGCCCGGTACGCCAGGCGCGGTGTGGACCTGGTGCCGGTGCTGCTGATCCTGGCAGGCGCGCTCTTCATCCAGTGCGCCCCGGACGAGATCTCCTCGCAGGACTTTCTCGAGATCGCCGTACTGATGGCCGCTGCGCTGCAGTCACTGCGGGCCACGTTGGCGACGGCCGCGCTCAGCATGGTGGTGCAGTTCTGGCTCGAGTACGACACGGGGGACGTGGGTTCCGCGGCTTCGGTGGCGGAACTGGTCGGCCAGTTCACGGTCTGCGTGGCGGCCGTCGCCATCAACCGCCTCGCCGCCGGTCAGTCCCGGCGCCTTGCCTCGGCCAGGGCGATCGCGGCGGTCACCACGCAGGCCGCGCTGCCTACGCCGCCCGAGGAGGTGGGCGGGCTGCGACTGGCCGCGAGCTACCGGGCGGCGGACACAGAGGCACGCATCGGCGGCGACCTCTACGCCGCGCAGGAGACCCCGTACGGAGTCCGGTTCGTGGTCGGCGATGTACGGGGCAAAGGCCTCCAGATGGTGCAGACCGTATCCCTGGTGGTCGGCTCCTTCCGGGAGATCGCCACGCACGAGCCCGACCTGGCCGCCGTCGCCGACCGGTTGGACGGCACCGTGCGCCGCGGCGTCACCGCCCACCACGGGCTGATGTCCGAAGAAACGTTCGTCACCGCCGTCTTCGCCGAGGTCGCCACCGACACCGGTACCCTGCGGCTGGTCAGCCGCGGCCACCCGTCCGCGCTGCTACTCACCCCCGACGGCGGGGTGGACGTACTGGAACCGACGACGTGGTCCCTCCCGCTCGGCCTGGGCGACCTCGCCCCCGAGGCGGACGAGGTGGTCGAGCACCCGTTCCCGCCCGGCTCCACCCTGCTGCTCGTCACCGACGGGGTGACCGAGGCCCGCGACCGCCGGGGAGCCTTCTACGATCCGGCCACCGCCCTCCGAGGCCGCACCTTCACCAGCCCCGCCGAGCTGCTCCGGGAAGTCCGCTCGGCCGTCGTCCGGCACACCCGCGGCCACCAGGAGGACGACGCGGCGATGTTGGCCGTCACCCGGCCCAATCCCGATGATCGGAGGGCCCGATAGCAGAAGGGCGCCGACGCGCTGCTGTGCGAGAACGCCTATGCAGTGGCACCGTTCGATCTCAGGTGCACTTGGTACGGCCGAACTTCAGGCCTACAGTCGACGCCCCCGTCACCCGAGAAACGACAGGCGAACCTGCCGCCGCGGATTGTCCCTGTTCGTATCCACCAAACACACCGACTGCCACGTCCCCAGCTCCAGCCCACCCCGCACCACCGGCAACGTCGCATGCGGCGGCACGATCGCCGGGAGGACGTGGTCGCGGCCGTGGCCCGGGGAGCCGTGGCTGTGCTGCCAGCGGTCGTCCGCGGGGAGGAGGGTGTGGAGGGCGGCGAGGAGGTCGTCGTCGCTGCCGGCGCCCGTTTCGATGATGGCGATGCCTGCCGTGGCGTGCGGGACGAAGAGGTTGAGGAGGCCGTCGCGGCCTTGGGCGACCTCGCGCAGGAAGGACTCGCAGTCGCGGGTGAGGTCGGCGATGCGCTCGGTGGAGCCTGTGGTGATGTCCAGGACTCGGGTCGTGAAGACGTCTGACATAGGGACATTGTCGCCCGGATGAACTGCGGAGCGCCTGCTCGGGCGACCGGCTGCCGGTACGCATGGTCCACCCGCTGAGACGATATTGACCGTACGTCGACAGCTGGATACGTTCTGCCGCATGTTGCGTTCAGCCATGCTCACCACGCGCGGTCACATCGACCTGCTGCGGGTGGCCTCTGCCGCGTGTCGCCGCGGCTGCTGACGCCTTTTCTCGCTTCTTCTGCGCTTCTTCACTCTTCTGCGCTCACCCTCTTCTCGTTGCCGCTTCGGTGTTCGGCCGTGACGGCGCGCCGCTGACGCGCGCCCGCTGACGCCGAGGCGTGCCCTCGCCTGCCATGGAGTGCCATGAGCACCAGTCATGCCCCGCCCGTTTCGTCTGCCCGGTCGCCCGAGGAGGAACCCGGGCAGGCCGCCGACAAGGCGTCCGAAGGCCAAGCAGTTGGCCAGTCGCCCGAGCTCGTTCCCCTTGTCCCTTCCTCCACCCGACGCACCCGCGTTCCCCGTTGGCTGCGCCGTACCAGTGGGCCGTTGCTGCTTCTCGCACTGTGGCAAGTCCTCACGTCTGTAGGGGTGTTGACGCCCGAGGTGTTGGCGTCGCCGGGCACCATCGCGCGGGTCGGTGCGGATCTCGTGTCCGACGGGTCGCTGCCCGCGGCCATGGGTGTCTCGCTGCAGCGCGTCGCCGTCGGGCTGCTGTGTGGTGTCGTCGTCGGGACCGGGCTCGCGCTGGTGTCGGGTCTCTTCCGGATCGGCGAGGATCTCGTCGACGCGAGTGTGCAGATGCTGCGGACCGTGCCGTTCGTCGGGCTGATTCCGCTGTTCATCATCTGGTTCGGCATCGGTGAGGCGCCGAAGGTAGCCATCATCACCCTTGGTGTGTCCTTTCCGCTGTACCTGAATGTGTATGCCGGGATTCGTGGTGTCGACTCCCAACTCATCGAGGCCGGGGAGTCGTTGGGGCTGAGCCGATGGGGGCTCGTGCGTCATGTCGTGCTGCCGGGCGCGCTGCCTGGCGCCATGACCGGGTTGCGGTACTCGCTCGGCATCTCGTGGCTGGCGCTCGTCTTCGCCGAGCAGATCAACGCCGACGCCGGCATCGGATTCCTGATGGTGCAGGCGCGGGACTTCCTGCGCACCGACGTCATCGTCGTCTGCCTGATCGTCTACGCGTTCCTCGGCCTGCTCGCCGACTTCGTCGTCCGTTCCCTCGAAAGGCTGCTGCTGCAATGGCGACCGACGTTCACCGGCCGGTGACCCCTTCCCCCGAGACCACCATCGGTGCCGGTTCCGCCGTGCGCGTCGAAGGTCTCTCCCGTTCCTTTGACGGGCGCGCCGTCATCGATGACCTTCAACTCGACGTAAAGCCAGGGGAGTTCGTCGCCCTGCTCGGGCGCAGCGGGTGCGGCAAGTCCACGCTGCTGCGCATCCTCGCCGGGCTCGACCGCGACATCGAAGGCACCGTACTCGTACCTCGGCGCAAGGCCGTCGCGTTCCAGGCGCCGCGGCTCATGCCGTGGAAGCGGGTGTGGCGCAACGTCCTGCTCGGCCTGCCGGGCAAGCCCGAACGCGGCGTCGCCGAGCGGGCGTTGGACGAGGTGGGGCTCGGGCACCGTACGGACGCCTGGCCCAAGACCCTCTCCGGTGGCGAGGCCCAGCGTGCCTCGCTCGCCCGTGCCCTCGTGCGCGAGCCCGATCTGCTGCTGCTCGACGAGCCGTTCGGCGCGCTCGACGCGCTGACCCGGATCAAGGCCCAGCGCCTGGTCGGCGAGTTGTGGCAACGGCGGGGCTGCGCCGTGCTGTTGGTGACCCACGATGTCGAGGAGGCGGTACTGCTCGCCGATCGGGTGCTGGTCATGGACGACGGTGTCATAGCCCACGAGACCCGTATCGATCTGGAGCGGCCGCGCGATCTCACCGATCCGCGCTTCGCCGAACTGCGCGCCGAGCTGCTGAACCGGCTGGGTGTGGACGAGTCCTCCCACTGACCCGATCTCCACGCCCCATCTTCACGCCCCATCTCCGCGCCCCATCTCCGCTCCCCTTCTCGCGCTTCTCTCATCGCCCCCCTATTTTTGAACGGACTTGTCATGCGACGCCCTCTCATAGCCGGCGCCCTCGTCACCCCCCTCGCCCTCCTGCTCGCCGCCTGCTCCGGCGCCACCACCGCCAGCACATCCACCGGCAGCGGTGGCAGTGGCGGCGTCGACGGGAAGGGGTCACTCACCCTCAACGTCGGTGACCAGAAGGGTGGTTCGGAGGCCGTACTCAGGGCCGCCGGTGAACTTGACGACCTGGACTACAAGATTCGCTGGTCCACGTTCACCTCGGGGCCGCCGCTCCTCGAAGCCATCAACGCCAAGGCCGTGGACATCGGCGGCGTCGGCAACACACCGCCCGTCTTCGCGGCCGGTGCCGACTCGAAGATCAAGGTGGTGTCCGCCAGCCACGGGACCGCCAAGGGGGACACGATCCTTGTCCCGAAGGGCTCGAAACTGAAGAGTCCTGCGGGGCTCAAGGGCAAGTCGATCGCGGTGGCCCAGGGGTCATCGGCGCACTACCAGCTCGTCGCCTCGCTCAAGAAGGTCGGGCTCGCGCTGAAGGACGTGAAGGTCAAGTACCTTCAACCGGCCGACGCGCTGGCCGCGTTCACCGCGGGCAAGGTCGACGCGTGGGCCGTCTGGGACCCGTACACCTCGCAGGCGTTGCGCGCGAAGCTCGGTCGCGTGCTCACCGACGGCGACGGGGTCACCAACGGGCTCGCCTTCCAGGTCGCCTCCCCCATCGCCCTCGCCGACAAGAAGAAGTCCGCCGCCATCAAGGACTATCTCGATCGGCTGCGGCGCGCCCAGAACTGGGTCTACAAGCACCCGCAGGCGTGGGCGAAGGTGTGGGCCAAGGACACCGGACTGCCGTACGGGGCGGCGTACGACGCCGTGAAGCGTACGAACGGCACACGCGTCACGGTCGCCGTCGACAAGAACGTGATCGCCTCTGAGCAGCAAATCGCCGACTCCTTCACTGAGTTGAAGTTGATTCCGCGCAAGGTCGACTTCTCGAAGTACGTCGACACGCGCTTCAACGACAAGCTGCCGCCCTCCACCACCGCCCCGCGCACATACGGCAAGGAGTCCTGAACCCATGAACGTTCATCTGCACTGGTTCCTGCCGACCGGCGGCGACGGACGCACCCTCGTCGACCGGCACGCCTTCAGCGGCGGGGCACTTGAGCGTTCGCCGGGCGGGCCGATCTCCGGAGTGCGCGCGCCCGACCTCGACTATCTCGTTCAAATCGCCAAGGCGGCCGAGCAGTTGGGCTTCAAGGCCGTGCTCACTCCGACCGGGACGTGGTGCGAGGACGCGTGGCTGACGACGGTCGCGCTCGCCCAGCACACCGAGCGCCTGAAGTTCCTCGTGGCGTTCCGGCCCGGGGTGATCTCGCCGACGCTCGCCGCGCAGATGGCGTCGACGTATCAACGCCTCACGAACGGAAGGCTCTTGCTCAATGTCGTCACCGGTGGTGACTCGGCCGAGCAGCGGCGCTTCGGCGACCATCTCGACCACGATCAGCGCTATGCACGCACCGACGAGTTCCTTTCGGTGGTGCGTGGCGTGTGGGGCGGCAGCTCGCAGGAGCCGTTCGACTTCGCCGGGGAGCACTACCGGGTCGACGGCGGCTACACGGCGCTTCCGCCGGATCCGCGGCCGGAGATCTTCTTCGGTGGCTCGTCGGCCGCCGCGGGGCCGGTCGCGGCGCGGCACTCCGATGTGTATCTGACGTGGGGCGAGCCACCGCAGCAGGTGAAGGAGAAGATCGACTGGATCCGTTCGCTCGCCGAGCACGAGGGGCGCACCGTGCGGTTCGGGATCCGGCTGCACTCGATCTCGCGCGACTCCGCGCGGGACGCGTGGGCCACGGCGGACCGGCTGCTCGACGACCTCTCCCCCGAGGCCGTCGCCGCCGCGCAGGCCGCGCTCGGGCGCAGCGAGTCGGTCGGGCAGCAGCGGATGCTGGCGCTGCACGGCGGTGAGCGTAAGAGCCTGGAGATCTCGCCCAATCTGTGGGCCGGGATCGGTCTCGTGCGCGGTGGCGCCGGGACGGCGCTCGTCGGCAGCCACGCCGATGTCGCCGACCGGATCGAGGAGTACCACGCGCTCGGCATCGAGCACTTCGTGCTGTCCGGGTATCCGCATCTGGAGGAGGCGTACTGGTTCGGGGAGGGTGTCATTCCCGAACTGGCCGCACGCGGGCTCGTGGAGCCGGTCGCGCGCCGGTCCGGTGTGCCGCTGGCGGTTGCGGGCGGGCGCTGATGGTCGCGGGCGAGCGCTGACGGGGGGCGCTCGTTTCCTGGTCGGCGCACGCGGGAAGATCTCGCGCTCCGATGGAGTTAGTAGAAACGTGAACGACATCGGGGTACGAGACGCCGCCTCCGCCGATGGTCCGCGCCGAGTCGACGTCGTCGTCATCGGCGCCGGCCAGGCAGGGCTTTCCGCCGCCTATCACCTGCGCCGCGTGGGCTTCGAGCCCGAGCGGGACTTCGTCGTCCTCGACCACGCGCCCCGCCCCGGCGGCGCCTGGCAGTTCCGGTGGCCCTCGCTCACCTACGGCAAGGTGCACGGCATGCACGCGCTGCCCGGCATGGAACTGACCGGCGCCGACCCCGCGCGACCCTCCTCGGAGGTCATCTCCGGGTACTTCACCTCGTACGAGGAGACCTTCGATCTGCGCGTACGGCGCCCGGTCGACGTGCGGTCGGTGCGCGAGGAAAGCGAGGGGCGCGAAGGGCGCGAAGGGGAGGACGGTCGGCTGCTCGTCGAGACCTCCGACGGGGTGTGGTCGACACGCGCCCTGATCAATGCGACGGGCACCTGGGACCGGCCGTTCTGGCCGCGTTATCCGGGGCAGGAGACCTTCCGCGGGCGGCAGTTGCACACCGCGCAGTACCAAGGGCCGGAGGAGTTCGCAGGTCAGCGCGTCGTGGTGGTGGGCGGCGGGGCCTCAGGGACGCAGCACCTGATGGAGATCGCTCCGGGCGCCGCCTCGACAACCTGGGTCACCCGCCGGCCGCCCGTCTTCCGCGAGGGCCCCTTCGGCGAGGAGGCGGGGCGGGCCGCCGTGGCGGCGGTCGAGGAGCGGGTACGTCAGGGGCTCGCGCCGCTGAGTGTGGTGTCGGTGACCGGGCTTCCGGTGAACGACGCGATCCGCGCGGCCCGCGCGAACGGTGTCCTCGACCGGCACCCCATGTTCGACCGGATCACGCCGACCGGTGTGGCCTGGGACGACGGGCACGAGGTGGCGGCCGACGTGATCCTCTGGGCCACCGGGTTCCGCGCCTCCATCGAGCATCTGGCGCCGCTGAAGCTGCGCGAAGCGGGCGGCGGGATCCGGATGGAGGGCACGCGCGCGGCCCTCGATCCCCGCATCCACCTGGTCGGCTACGGCCCGTCGGCGAGCACGATCGGTGCGAACCGCGCGGGGCGGTCCGCGGTCCGGGACATTCAGCGGCTACTGGGGCGCAGGACGTCGGTCGCGGTGTGAGGCGACGCGGGTCGGCGCTCACCTGCCGGTTAAGCACCCAAGCCCCTCGGCACCGCGGTCCCCCGCCGCCGGCACCCCGGCATCCCGGCACCAGGACGGGGCCCGTCAACCGTCCTTCTTGGCCTTCGCCTGGTTCTCGTTGAACTCCGCCACGTTCTTCTCCTGCTCGCCCAGGTCCGCGGTGAAGCGCGTGTCCCCCGGCTTGACCGTCACGAAGTACAGCCAGTCACCCGACGCCGGGCTGGTGGCCGCCTCCATCGCCTGCTCCCCCGGATTGCCGATCGGGGTGGGCGGCAGCCCCTTGCGCGCGTAGGTGTTGTACGGGTTGTTGATCTTCGTGTCGTCGTGGGTGGTGTCCAACGTGGAGCGGCCGAGCGCGTAGTTGATGGTGGAGTCCATCTGCAGCGGCATGTCGTGATCGAGCCGGTTGTATATGACGCGGGCGACCCTGTCCATGTCCTCCTTGTTGTCCGCCTCGGCCTGCACGATGCTCGCGATGATGACGCGCTGGTACGGGTTGACGGCGTTGCGCTCGGCGCCCGCGGTCGTTCCGCTACCGCTGCCGCTGCCGCCGCCGAACCTCTTGTTCGCCGTGTCGACCATGTACGAAAGGACCGACTGCGGGGTCGACTTGTCGTTCAAGGGATACGTCGCCGGGAAGAGGTAGCCCTCGGCGTTGCCACCCGCGTCGCCCGGAAGCTTGAGGTGGGCCTTGGGCGCGGCCTTCTTCGTGGTGCCGGCCGGGACGTCGAGCGCCTTGTCGACGGCCTCGTACACCTGGCCCGAACGCCAGCCCTCCGGGATGGTCAGAACCCGGTTCGACTCGTCCCCGCCCGCCAGGGCCAATGACACCGCGACGGCGGTTGCCGCCACGACGGCCCCGGTCACCGTCATGGCGACGCGTCCTCGGCGCGTGATTCGCGTCGTGCTCCGTCGCGGAGTCTCGGTCTGCATGCCGGAACGGTAACCCCTGCGTCAGAACATCCCTGACATATCTCTGCCCTCCTTGACTCCCTCACGGACTCTCTCCCCACTGTTCGCGCCGATGTCATGGCGGCCCGGGCACAACTCCCGTCACGCGGCCGCTTCCACGCGCGCGTCCCGCCGCACGAGCGCCGCGTAGCGGCCCTCCTGGCCGAGCAGTTCCTCGTGCGTGCCGCGCTCGGCTATTCGCCCGGAGTCCAGGACCACGATCTGCTCGGCGCCGCGGACCGTGGAGAGACGGTGCGCGATCGTGAGCGTCGTGCGGTTGGCCGAGAGCGCGTCGATGGCTTCCTGTACGGCGTGCTCGGTGCGGGTGTCGAGCGCACTGGTCGCCTCGTCGAGGATGAGCACCGGCGGGTCCCGCAGAATGGTGCGGGCGATCGCCAGGCGCTGCTTCTCGCCTCCGGAGAAGCGGTGGCCGCGCTCGCCGACCACGGTGTCGTAGCCGTCCGGGAGAGCGGCTATGTGCTCGTGGATCTGGGCCGCGCGGGCCGCCGCGTACAGCTCCTCGTCGGTCGCGTCGGGCTTGGCGAACCGCAGGTTCTCGGCCACCGAGGCATGGAACAGATACGTCTCCTGGGAGACCACGCCGATCGCGCGCGCGAGGGTGTCGAAGTCCAGGTCGCGGACGTCGACCCCGTCGAGCGTCACGCGCCCGCCCGTGACGTCGTAGAGCCGCGGCACCAGATAGCTGAGCGTGGACTTGCCGGAGCCGGTGGGGCCGACCACGGCGAGGCTGCCGCCTGCGGGGACGGTGAGGTCGATGCCGTCGAGGATCGCGCTCTGCCGCTCGTCGTCGCTGTCGTAGCGGAACTCGACGTTCTCGAAGCGGACCTCGCCCTTGACGGTGTCGAGGCGGACCGGGTCCTCGCGCTCGGTGATGTCGACCGGCAGGTCCAGGTACTCGAAGATGCGCTGGAACAGGGCGAGCGAGGTCTGGATCTGGACGCCGGTCTGCAGCAGGCTCACGGTCGGCCGGAACAGGCCCTGCTGCAGCGAGACGAACGCGACGAGCGTGCCGATGGAGACGGTGGGGCCGCCGAAGTGCAGGGCGATGCCGGCCGCCCAGTAGATGACCGCGGGCATGGCGGCCATGACGATGCTGATGACGGCCATCCGCCAGCGCCCCGCCATGTTCGACCTGACCTCCAGGCCGACCAGTTCGTCCGACTCGTCGGCGAAGGACTTGGTGAGGGAGTCGGCTCGGCCCATGGTGCGGCCGAGCAGGATGCCGCTGACGGAGAGCGACTCGGTGACCGTGGCGGCCATCGCGGCCATCTGCTTCTGGCGCTGTGTGGCGATCTTCTTGCGCTCGCGGCCGACCCGGCGGCTGATCCACACGAAGATCGGCAGCAGGAGCAGGGAGACGATCGTCAGGCGCCAGTCCAGGGCGATCATCGCGATGACCGTGGCGACGACGCTCGTCAGGTTCGAGACGAGGGAGGTCGCGGTGGAGGTCACGGTCGCCTGCATGCCGCCGATGTCGTTGGCGATGCGGGACTGGACCTCGCCGGTGCGGGTCTTGGTGAAGAAGGCGAGGGACATGCTCTGCAGCCGGCCGTAGACGGCGGTGCGCAGATCGTGCATGACGCGCTGGCCGACCGTCGTCGAGATCAGCGTCTGCAGGACGCCGAAGACGCTCGTCACGACGGCGCTGACGATCATGCCGAGGGCGAGCAGGCTGAGCAGCCCGGTGCGACCCTGCGGGATGGCGACGTCGAGGATCTCCTTGAGCAGGAACGGTGTCGCGACCGTGACCAGCGAGGCGGCGCCGACGAGCAGCCCGACGAGGGCGAGGCGGCCGCGGTAGGGGCGGAACAGGGACAGGATGCGGCGGATCTGCCGCGGCTGCCCCGATGCGTCGGCATCGGGGGGCGGCGTCCAGCGGATTTCGTCGCGGGGCATGGGCCTCCTAGGCATAGAGGGAACTCGGCACGCGCCACTCATCGGGTACCGACGGGGCAGCAGTCGAGTTCGACTCGAGGAGCATAATGCATTGTTACCTCTATTCACAATGCACAAGGTCCTGCTAATGTTCCCGGCATGAAGACACCGGACGCCGACGGTTTCCTCGCCGAGCAGCTGCTGCGGCTGACCCGCCGCCTGCAGCGGATACAGCGGCGCCAGCTGGAGCCGGTCGGGATCACGCCCGCGCAGTCCCGGCTGCTGCGCACGCTGGTGCACTACGAGACGCCGCCGCGCATGGCCGATCTCGCGCAGCGGCTCGAGGTGGTCCCGCGCGCCGTGACGACGACGGTGGACGGCCTGGAGGCGGCCGATCTGGTGCGCCGTGCGCCGGATCCCACGAACCGCCGGGTGATCCGCATCGAGCTCACCGACAAGGGCCGGGCCGCCCTGCGGGAGCTGCGCAGCGCGCGCCGCGCGGCGGCAGAGGAGATCCTGGCACCGTTGGACAAAGAGCAGCGCGCGCAGCTGACGGTCTTGCTGAACGCGCTGTTCGAGCCCCCGCGCACACCGGAGTGCTGACCGCGCCGCAGCACTGACAGTGCCGCTGCACTGACAGAGCCGGGGTACTGACATTGCCGGGGTACTGACAGCGCCGGAGTACTGATAGCGATCGAGGAGAGGCCATGCCGCTGCTGGAGCCGAAGCCGGAAGCCCTGCGTCCCGGAGCCCGTCCGTCGGGGCCTGCGCCCGACCGGGTCGCGGACCGGCAGTCCGGTGGCACGCCCGAGCCGTTGCGCTCGGAGCTGACGCGGCTGCTCGGCGCGGACAAGGTGCTCACCAAGATCTCGGACCTGGTGCGCTACGCGTCGGACGCCAGCCCGTACCGCTTCGTGCCGCAGGTCGTGGTGGTCGCCGAGGACATCGACGACGTGTCGGCGGTGCTCTCCTACGCGCACGGCAAGGGCCGCGAGGTCGTCTTCCGCGCGGCGGGCACGTCGCTGAACGGGCAGGCGCAGGGCGAGGACATCCTCGTGGACGTCCGCAGGTTCTGGGCGGGCATCGAGGTGCTCGGCGACGGTTCGCGCGCGCGGATCGGCCCCGGCACCACCATCGTGCGGGCGAACGCGACGCTTGCGCGGCACGGGCGCGTACTCGGCCCCGACCCGGCGAGCGCGATCGCCTGCACGGTGGGCGGAGTGGTGGCGAACAACGCGTCGGGGATGACGGCGGGCACGACCCGGAATTCGTACCGGATGGTCTCCTCCCTCACCTTTGTGCTGCCGTCCGGCACGGTCGTCGACACGGGCGACCCGCGCGCAAATGAGGATCTGGCGCACGCCGAACCGGCGCTCTGCGAGGCCCTGTTGGCGATCAAGCGAGAGATCGAGGAGGACGCCGAGCTCACCCGCAGGATCCGCGCCAAGTACGAGATCAAGAACACGAACGGCTACCGGCTGGACGCCTTCCTGGACGGCGAGACCCCGGTGCAGATCATGCGCGGCCTCATGGTGGGCTCGGAGGGCACCTTCGGGTTCATCTCCGAAGTCGTCTTCGACACCCTGCCGTTGGACCGGAAGGTGTCGACGGCGCTGCTGTTCTTCCCCTCCCTGACCGCGGCCGCGGCGGCGGTGCCGGTGTTCAACGAGGCGGGCGCCCTGGCCGTGGAGCTGGTGGACGGCAATACGTTGCGCGCCTCGGTCAGCGTGCAGGGTGTGCCGCAGGACTGGGCCGAGCTGCCCAAGGAGACGACGGCGCTGCTGGTGGAGTTCCGCGCCCCGGACGAGAAGACCCAGGCCACCTACGAGAAGGCGGCGGCGAAGGCCCTCGAAGGTCTCGAACTCGTCTCGCCCGTGACCTCGGTGACCAATGAGTTCACGCGGGACGCGAAGACCATCGGGGGCTACTGGAAGGCGCGCAAGGCGTTCGTGACGGCGGTCGGCGGCTCGCGCCCTTCGGGCACCACGCTCATCACGGAGGACTTCGCGGTGCCGCCCTCGCGGCTCGCGGAGGCGTGCGAGGCGCTGCTCGAACTGCAGACACGGCACGGCTTCGACGCGGCGGTGGCGGGGCACGCGGCGCACGGCAATCTGCACTTCCTGCTGGCGTTCGACGCGGCGAAGCCGGAGGACGTGGAGCGGTACGCGGCGTTCATGGACGAGTTCTGCCGCCTCACGGTCGACCGGTTCGACGGCTCCCTGAAGGCGGAGCACGCGACGGGCCGCAATATCGCCCCCTTCCTGGAGCTCGAATGGGGCTCCAAGGCAACGGAGTTGATGTGGCGCACCAAGCAGGTCATCGACCCGGACGGGGTGCTCGCGCCGCGCATCGTGCTGGACCGCGACCCGAAGGCCCATCTGCGGGGCCTCAAGACGATCCCAAAGGTGGAGCTGATCGCCGACCCGTGCATCGAGTGCGGCTTCTGCGAACCCACGTGCCCCAGCGAGGACTTGACGACCACGCCGCGTCAGCGGATCGTGCTGCGCCGCGAGATGATGCGCCAGCCGTCCGGTTCACCGGTGGAGGACGAGCTGATCGACGCCTACGGGTACGACGCCGTGGACACCTGCGCCGGCGACTCCACGTGCAAGCTGGCCTGCCCGGTCGGCATCGACACGGGGGCGTTCATGAAGACCTTCCGGCACGCCCGTCACTCGCCGCGCGAAGAGCGGACGGCCGCGCTCGTCGCGAAGAACTTCAAGGCCGTGGAGACCTCGGCCCGGCTCGCCGTGGCGGCCGCCGACAAGATCGGTGACCGCCTCCTGAGTGCCGTGACGGGCGCCGCGCGCAAGGCCGTTCGGCCGGACCTGGTGCCGGAATGGCTGCCGGAGGTACCTGCCGCGGCGGCCCGGAAGCTACCGCGTACCGCGCGCGTGGGGGCCACGGCCGTCTACTACCCGGCGTGCGTGAACCGCATTTTCGGCACCCCCGGCGACGTATCGCTGCCTCAGGCCGTTGTCGCGGTCTCCGCGCGCGCGGGCAAGCCGGTGTGGATCCCGAACGATGTGGCCGGGACGTGCTGCGCCACGATCTGGCACTCCAAGGGCTACGACGAGGGCAACACGGTGATGGCGAACCGGATCGTCGAGGCGGCCTGGGCCTGGACCGGGGGCGGCCGGCTTCCCCTCGTGGTGGACGCCTCCTCGTGCACGCTGGGCATCGCGCACGAGGTGGTGCCGTATCTCACCGACGACAACAGGGAGTTGCACGCGGAGCTGACCATCGTGGACTCCCTGGTCTGGGCCGCGGAGGAACTGCTGCCGCGACTCACCATCGAGCGCACGATCGGCTCGGCCGTGCTGCACCCGACGTGCTCCATGGAACACCTGGGCGACGTCGGCCAGTTGAGAGCCCTGGCCGAGGCCTGCGCCGACGAGGTGGTGCTGCCGGACGACGCGGGTTGCTGCGGCTTCGCGGGCGACCGAGGCATGCTCCACAAGGAGCTGACCGAGTCCGCCACGGCGAAGGAGGCCGCGGAGGTCACGTCCCGCACATACGACGCCCATCTGTCGGCGAACCGGATGTGCGAGGTCGGCATGGACCATGCGACGGGCCGCTCGTACTACTCCGTACTGGTCGAGCTGGAGCGGGCGACGCGGCGCGGTGCAGCCCGCGTGTGAGGGCGCGTGAGGGCGCGTCACATGAGTCCAAAAGCCCGATGACATAAGTCCAACCACCCGTCCGATTCGACCTCTTGCGCCCCTGCTCTCACTCCCAGCAGGGTGGCTTGCGCTTGCCCCGGCACCGCACCCACCCTGTTGGAGGTCCGATGCACGACAACGAGCGCAGCCCCCTCGACAACCCCGAGCCCGATGGCCGGTCCCGCCGCGAGGTGCTGCGCACCGCGGGCGCCACCGGCGCCGGACTCGGGTTCATCGCACTGGGTTCGAGCTCGACTGCACAGGCCGCGGAGACTTCCGACGCCGGTGGCTCCGGGGCGGCCGAGGCCACCACTGCGGCGGCACCGGCCCGGCAGGGCGACACCATGATCGGCGTACCGTTCGAGCGGCGCTCCACGGTTCGGGTCGGCATCGTCGGCCTCGGCAACCGCGGCGGCAGCATGATCGACCTCTTCCTTGCGATCCAGGGCGTCCGGGTCGTCGCCCTGTGCGATCCGGTCAAGGAGAAGACCGCCAAGGCGGCGGCGAAGGTGACAGCAGCGGGTCAGCCCGCGCCCGCCATCTACGCCAAGGGCGACCACGACTTCGAGAACCTGTGCAAGCGCGGGGACATCGACTTCGTCTACGTGGCGACGCCGTGGGACTGGCACTTCGAGATGGCGAAGACGGCGATGCTGAACGGCAAGCACGTCGGCGTCGAGTGTCCCATCTCGCTCCAGCTGGACCAGCTGTGGGAGCTGGTGAACCTCTCCGAGCGCACCCGAAGACACTGTATGCAGCTGGAGAACTGCTGCTACGGACGCAATGAAATGCGCGTCCTGCGGATGGCCCACGCGGGCAAGTTCGGTGAGCTGCTGCACGGCGCCGGCGCGTACAACCACGACCTGCGCGGCCTCATGTTCGACCCGGACTACTACGAGGGCCCGTGGCGCCGGCTGTGGCACACACGGCTGCGCGGCGACCTGTACCCGAACCACGGCTTCGGTCCGGTCGCGAACTACATGGACGTCAATCGCGGCGACCGCGTCACCCACATCTCCAGCTTCGGCACACCGTCCCTGGGCCTCGCCGAGTACCGCGCGGCCAATATGCCCAAGGACGACCCGAGTTGGAAGGAGTCGTACATCGAGTCGGACCGCACGATCAGCCTGGTCCAGACGGCGAAGGGCCGGGTGATCCGTCTGGAGCACGACGTCAGCACCCCGCACCCGTACTCGCGGATCAATCAACTCGGCGGAACGAAGGGCGTCTTCGAGGACTACCCGGAGCGGATCTACATCGAGCCCGACCACACGGACGACGCCTGGGGCGACTTCGCGAAGTACGCCGACTGGGACCACTGGCTGTGGAAGGAGCACTCGAACCCGCCGGGCGGGCACGGCGGGATGGACTACATCATGGTGTTCCGCCTGATGCAGACGATACGCCTCGGGCTCGTCCCGGACTTCGACGTGTACGACGCCGCCACCTGGACCTCACCGGTTCCGCTGAGCCATCTCTCGATCAAGGCGAAGGGCGCGCCGCAGCAGATCCCCGACTTCACGCGCGGCGGCTGGCGCAAGGCGCGCGGCGGTGTCGACTCGGAGAAGCCGAGCTAGGGTCTGTCGTTTGGATCAGGTCGGATCAGGGAGCGGGGTCCGGTGCGTGCGATCGCAAGGCGGAGGAGGGAGTCGACGCGGAGCGTCGTCGACCGACGACAACGCCGCGAGCGTGCGTGCCGGACCCCGCGAGCCCGGCCTGATCCAAACGACAGACCCTAGGCCTGACAGACCCGAGCACAGGGCGGGGGCCCGCGCGGCTCACGCCTTGAGCTCGGCCTTGTCGCCCATCACGACCACCGGGTGCTGCTTCGGGTCGAGCGTCTTGAGCAGGTACTCCATGTCGCCCTTCGACTGGCTCACGCACGCCGAGGTGCCGCTGCCGTGGTCCATGTGCAGCCAGATGCTGCCGCCCTTGGACTGGCCCTGCGGCCGGGTCGGGTCGTTGGGCGAGGTGCCCTTGGCGCGGTTGTAGTCGATGGCGATGACGTAGTCGAAGTCGTGCCAGTGCGACTTCGACCAGTAGTGCGGGGCCTGGAACGACGCGGACTGCGTGTACGGCAGCTTCGCGCCCGGGTCGGCCAGGACCCCGCCGGCGTCGCTGAGCGTGAAGACACCGACAGGGCTGCGGTTGTCGCCCTCGTGGTGGCTCGTCGTCCAGCCCTTCTTGCCGTTGTGCCCGGACCAGCCGCGCTGCTTCTTCCAGGTGTCACCGGACTTGGTGTAGAGGGCAATGGTGGAGCCCGCCGCGTCCTTGCCGTCTCCGTACACGGCGACGACCTGCCGGGCGTTCGCCGGGATCTGCTTCTGGTAGCGGTCGCCCACACCTGGGATGCGCTTGAGATCCGCCGCGCGCGCCTCGGCGCCCCCGGACTCGCCGCCCAAGGAGTTCGCCCCCGCCGTGGCCTTCTTCCCGCCGTCGCCGCCGTCGCCGCCGTCGGCGCCGCAGGCGGCCACCGTCGTCAGCAGGACACCGCACGCCGCCATCGCGACGCCCGCCCTGATCACACCCGCACTCCGCATGCGTTCCATGGTCGCACCACCGGTCAAAAACCGCGGGATCGACTCCGATCATGACGGTCGATCCGGCCCGATTCTTTGCCCGGCGCCGGAAAACCGTTTGCCTCGGCTCGCCGCGGGACGCGAACCTTTCACGGTTTGCTGCCTTTGAGTCCGCTTCTTCGATCCACCCCGCTTCGAGCCCTGGGACGTCATGCAGATCTCCGACCTTCCGTATCCGGACCCCGGTGCGCCGGACGCACGCTCGGGCCCCCGGTTCCTGCTCTGGCTCGGCCGGAACCAGCTCGGTGGGCAGGCCAAGTCCCTTGCCTGGGGCCTGATCCACTTCGTCTCCGTCGCCGGTCTCGCGTACGGCGTCGGCTACGCGGTGCAGGCGGTCGTCGACCGCTCCGGCACCGGTCTCGCCAAGGCCGGCGCGCTGATCGTGCTGCTCGGCATCGGCGTCGCGGTCGGCGACACGATGCTGCACCGCACGTCCGTCACGAACTGGATCACCGCCGCCGCCCGTGTCCAGCAGCTGCTGGCCCGCAAGACCGCGACGCTCGGCGCCGCCCTCACCCGGCGGGTCGCCGCGGGCGAGGTCGTCGCGGTGTCCACCGGCGACGTGGAGAAGATCGGCTGGTTCGTCGAGGCGCTCTCCCGCTTCACCGCCGCCGCGCTCACCATCGTCATCGCCGCCGTGGGGCTCCTGATCTACCAGCCCGCGCTCGGTGTCGTCGTCGCGCTCGGCATGCCGGTCCTGGCGCTCGCCGTGCTGCCCCTGCTCCCCCGCGCCACCCGGCGGGCGGACCATCAGCGGGAGAAAGCGGGCCATGCCACCGAACTCGCCTCGGACACCGTCGCGGGCCTGCGCGTGCTGCGCGGCATCGGCGGTGAGGAGCTGTTCCTCGACCGCTACCGCCGCGCCTCGCAGGACGTGCGCCGGGCCGCCGTGCGCAGCGCGCGCATGTGGGCGCTGATCTCGGCGATCCAGGTCCTCCTTCCCGGCCTGCTGACGATCGTGCTCGTCTGGCACGGCGTCACCCTCGCGCGCGAGGGCCGGATCACCGTCGGTGAACTGGTCACCGTCTACAGCGGGGTGATGCTCCTCAATTACCCGCTGCGCCACTTCGAAGAGATCGCCATGGCGTACTCGTTCTCCCGGCCGTCCGCGCAGCGCGCCTCCAGGGTGCTGGCGCTGGAGCGCGTCACCGAACCGGAGGGCGGGCTGCGCGACGCCAAGGCACCGACCGGCGACCTGTACGACCCGGCGACCGGCGTGCTGGCGTCCGCGGGGCGGCTCACCGCCGTGGTCTGCGGCGACCCGGACCTGGCGGGGCGCCTCGCCGACCGGCTCGGCGGACACCCCGCTTCCGCGGCCGACGACGACGCGGGCGAGGTGGCGCCGTCCGCCCTGCTCGACGGTGTGCCGCTCGACGAACTGCCGCTGGATGTCGCGCGGACGGCCGTGCTCGTCCAGGACAAGGACCCGGTGCTGCTCTCCGGCACCCTCGCCGAACTCCTCGACGTACCGGCCTCCGGAGGCGTCGCACCCGACGACGCGCTGGCCGCGGCCCAGTGCTCCGACGTGCTGGACGCTCTCACCCAGGGCTCCCTGGACGAGAACCCGATGACCGCCCGCATCACCGAACGCGGCCGGTCCCTCTCCGGCGGCCAGCGCCAGCGCCTCGCGCTGGCCCGCTCGCTGGTCACCGACCCGGAGACGCTGGTGCTCGACGAGCCGACGTCCGCCGTCGACTCGCACACCGAGGTCCGGATCGCCCAGGGCGTGCGCGCGCTGCGGCGCGGCCGCACGACCGTGGTGCTGACCTCGTCACCGCTGGTCCTCGACCGCGCGGACCGCGTGGTGTTCGTCCACGAGGGCGTGGTCGCGGCGGTCGGCGAGCACCGTGAACTGGTGCGCACCGAGCCCCGGTACCGCGCGGTCGTCACCCGCGAGACCGACGAGGAGAAGTCCTCCCCCGGCGCCGAGCCACGGCCCGACGAGGACGGCACGGACACCGGATCCGGCGCGGAGGCGGGCGCGGGCGCAGGCGCAGGCGCAGGCGGCGCAGCCGTTGGCATCAACACCGATATCGAGATCGACATCGAGGAGACGGCATGATCGGCGTAGCGCCCCCGGCCTACGACCCGGCGGCCCCCACCACGGCGCACACCCTGCCGGCCGGCGCCCCGGCCACGGTCCGCGCCTATGTGCGGGAGCTGTACCAGCGTCACCGGCGCGAGTTCCTCCTGCTCATCGGCGTGAACACGGTCGCCGTCATCGCGTCGATGGCCGGCCCGTACCTGCTGGGTGGACTGATCCAGGACGTCTCCGAGAACCCGGGCGGCGTCGACTCCCTCGAAGGGCCCCAACTGGCGCGCACCATCGGCCTGTTCGCGCTCGCCCTGGTGGTTCAGGCCGTGTTCATCCGGCAGGTCCGGCTGCGCGGGGCGATGCTCGGCGAGCGGATGCTGGCGGACCTGCGGGAGGACTTCCTGGTGCGGTCCGTGGGCCTGCCGCCCGGCGTTCTGGAGCGGGCGGGAACGGGCGACCTGCTGTCCCGGATCACCACGGACATCGACCGGCTCGCGAACGCGATGCGGGAGGCCGTGCCCCAGCTGTCCATCGGTGTCGTGTGGGCGGCGCTGCTCATCGGCGGGCTCGCGGTGACCGCGCCGCCGCTGGCGCCCGCGCTGCTCATCGCGGTGCCGGTTCTGGTGCTCGGCTGCCGCTGGTACTTCAAGCGGGCGCCGTCCGCGTACCGCTCGGAGGCCGCCGGGTACGCGGCCGTCGCCGCCGCGCTCGCCGAGACCGTGGACGCCGGGCGCACCATCGAGGCGCACCGGCTCGGCGACCGCCGCATCGACCTGTCGGAGCGGCGCGTCAAGGAGTGGACCGCCTGGGAGCGGTACACCCTCTACCTGCGCTCCGTGCTCTTCCCGGTGATCAACACCGTGCACGTCCTCGTGCTGCTGTCGGTGCTGGTGGTCGGCGGTGTCTTCGTCCTCCAGGGCTGGATCGGCGTGGGGCAGCTGACCACGAGCGCCCTCATCGCGCAGATGCTGGTGGACCCGATCGGGATGATCCTGCGCTGGTACGACGAGCTTCAGGTCGCCCAGGTGTCGCTGGCCCGGCTCGTCGGTGTGCGGGACATCGAGCCGGACGCGGGCGATGCCTCCGTGCGGCCCGACGGCCGCGATGTCCAGGCCGACGCGGTGCACTTCGGCTACCGCGAGGGCGTCGACGTACTGCGCAAGGTGTCCCTGGAGGTCGCGCCCGGCACGCGGCTCGCCCTGGTCGGCCCCTCGGGCGCGGGCAAGTCGACGCTCGGGCGGCTGCTCGCCGGGATCTATGCGCCGCGCACCGGGCAGGTCACGCTGGGCGGCGCGGAACTCTCCCGGATGGAGGCCGAGCGGGTCCGCTCCCACGTGGCCCTGGTCAACCAGGAGCACCACGTCTTCGTGGGCTCCCTGCGCGACAACCTCCGCCTGGCCCGCACGGGCGCAGAGGACGCGGAGCTGTGGGCCGCCCTCGGTGCGGTCGACGCCGAGGGGTGGGCCGGTGGCCTCGCCGACGGCCTCGACACGGAGGTCGGCTCGGGCGGGGTGGCCCTCACCCCGGCGCAGGCGCAGCAGATCGCGCTGGCCCGGCTGGTCCTGGCCGACCCGCACACGCTGGTCCTCGACGAGGCGACCTCGCTGCTCGACCCGCGCGCGGCCCGCAACCTGGAGCGCTCGCTCGGCCGGGTGCTCGACGGCCGCACGGTCGTGGCCATCGCGCACCGGCTGCACACCGCGCACGACGCGGACGTGATCGCCGTGGTCGAGGACGGCCGGATCTGCGAACTCGGCAGCCACGACGACCTGGTCGCGGCCGACGGCGCGTACGCGGCGCTGTGGCGGTCCTGGCACGGCTGATGTGCCGACGGCGGCGGTCGGGAGCCCGCTCTTCGGGATGGCTCCCGCCCCGCGTCGCCTCAGTAGCCGTAGCCACCACTGTCGTTGTCGCCGTCGTCCCCGCCGCCCGCGGGCGCGGCCTTCTTGATCGCATTGCCGTGGGAGTCGAGGACGTACCAGATCTGGTCGATGCCCTGCCCCTTCGTGTCCCCCGCCTTGTGGTCGTCGGCGTAGTAGTAGAGCGGGTGTCCGGCGTACGTCGCCTGCGCTGTGCCGCTGCCCTTCGTCGTGGCGATCAGGTTCGCCCGGACCCCGGCGCCCGCCTTCGGTTTGCCCTCCATGTGCGGCCACTCCGTGAGGCACTTCGCATCGCACTTCATGGAGTTGCTGTTCTTGCCGTCGCTGGTGAACAGGTAGAGCGTGCGTCCCTTGCCGTCGACGAGGATCTTGCCCATCGGTGAATCGGTCGTGCTCAACGTGGAGGCGTCCTTGGCCGCGGGCGTGCCGCCGTCCGAACTGCCGCCACCACCTGAGCCGCCTCCACCCCCGCAGCCCGCCAGCCCGAAGGCCGCCACGAGCGCGAACCCGGCCACGCCGATCCTGAAGTTCTTCATGATCACTCCGTCCCTTCTCGCGGAGGTTGTACGAGCGGGGGACGCCGATGGATTGCGCCACCCGACGGAACACCGACACTGCATGCAATCCCTTCACCTCTCTCGTACGTATAAGGGGGCGTGGAACTGTTCTCGCGGGCGGATCGCGCCGACGACGCCTCGCTCGTCGCCGGTTTCGCCCTGGGCGACGAGCAGGCGGCCGTCGCCTTCGTGCGCCGCTTCCAGGACGCGGTGTACGGACTCGCGCTGTCGGTCACCCGCGACTCCGCGCTGGCCGAGGACGTGAGCCAGGAGGTGTTCGTCCGGGCCTGGCGGGCCGCGGGCAGCTACGACGCCCGCCGCGCCTCGGCCCTCACGTGGCTACTGACGATCACGCGCAATGCCGCCATCGACGCCGTACGCGCCCGCAGGCCCGTGCCGGTGCTGGCCGAGACCCTGGAGCGGCTGCTCGACGTAACCCTGCAGAGCGAGAGCCCGGAGCGCCTCGCCCTGGTCTCCATCGAAAGCGAACGTGCCGTCCGACGGTTGCGCGCCCTGCCGGTCGAGCAGGCCCGCGCGGTCGCGCTCGCGGTGCTCGGCGGGTGCACGGCGCAGGAGGTGGGCCGCCACGAGGACATCCCGCTCGGCACCGCCAAGACCCGGATCCGGACCGGCCTGCGGAGGCTGCGTGAGGCGTCGAAGGAGGAGAGCCGCGATGGCACACCACCCCGATGAGGACGAGCTGGTCGCCCTCGCGCTCGGCACGCTCCCCGGTGGGCAGGACGAGCTGCTGCGCCACCTCTCCCTGTGCTCGAACTGCCGCTCCGCCTACGACGACCTGTCCGCGGCCGTCGACAGTGTGCTGCCCGCGACGCCCGTGCTCGCCGCCCCGGCAGGGTTCGACGCACGGGTCCTTGAACGCCTCGACGTGCACCGACCGACGCGGCGCCGCGCGCTGCGGCGGCCGGCCCTGCTCGTCGCGGCGGCCGTGCTCGCCGGCGTGTGTGCGGGAGGCGCCGGCGCCACGGTCCTCGGCCACCTCGGCGGGGGAAACCCGCCCACGGTCACCGCGAGCGACCAAGGGGCCGCGCTCGTCACCGGCTCCGGGACGGCGGTGGGCACGGTCGAGCCCAGCCGCGTCGGCGACCGGCGCGTGGTGGTCATGCAGCTCGCCGACAGCGGCGCCGGCGGCTACTACACGTGCCGGCTCCTGCTGAAGGACGGCTCCGTCCGCGACGCGGGCCACTGGTGGCTGCCGTCGTCCGGGCGGGCCACCTGGATCGCCGACGGAGCGGCGAGCTCGATCGACCGGGTCGACCTGGTGGACGCCAGCGGTCGGGTCTGGGCGTCCGCCGACCTGGACGGCTGACGCCCGCCCATCGCGGAGCCGGCCCTCGGTCAGATGAAGTTGAGCGCGGCCGCGCACCCCACGCCGCCGGCCAGCATGAACACCGGCATGAGCACCTTCAGCTCGATCCAGCTGCCGGCGCGGAACCGCATCAGCTTCGGCGGCCCGATCGGGTACCAGCGCTTGCGGCCGATCGGGATGGGCCACAGGATCGGGCAGCCCGAGACGGTGAGCGCGTCCCCGATGTCGTGCATGAGGGCGCCGAGCACGATCGGCAGGCCCAGCCACAGGTACTCCTGGCCGGGGTCGGTGAACAGCCAGTCCGAGCCGTTGCCGGGCTGGTCCAGGATGCCCGCGAGAATCCACGCGCTGGTCGCCGCGAGCAGCCATACGAGGAGGTCGCTGCTGTGACCGCGGGCCGCCCGCCACAGCAGGCCCTCGATGGCGAGCACCATGTGCACGAAGAGGATCCCGAGGACGGCCCAGCGGCCGCCGAAGATCGCCAGGGCCGAGGCGCCCGCCCCGATGAGGACCGCCCAGACCCACGTGTGGGTGAGCGTGCGGTGACCGCCCGAGCGCCGGGGGTCGCCCTGCATCCGGGTCCCCTTGTAGACGGAGTACGAGAGTTTGTCGACGATCTCGCAAAGGCCCCGGGAGATCGGGCCGAAGGCGCCCGAGATGGTCGCCGACTTGTGGTCGAGGTCCGGGGCGAGCGCGGCGCCCGCGCAGATCAGCGCTCCGACGAGGAGGACAGGCCACGGCATCGGGTACCCGGCCGCCGTTGTCGCCGCCCCCACCCCCAGCCAGGCCGCCGCTCCTGACAGCGAGTGTGCCGGTCCCATCATGGCTGTGTTCCGCCCCTGTTTCTGTTGTGCCGGCCGCGCGCGATGTACCGACATGTCGCTTGTTGCTGCGCCGAGTTGCCCCGTGAGGGCCGCGCGCGTGCTGACGCCCCGTCGGCGACCCAGCGTAGCCTTCGTGATCTTCGCTCCGACATCCGATTGCCGGATCGAGCCGGATGGCAGGCAAGATGGTTCCGTGACCCTTATCGATCAGCTCCCGAAGACCGCCGACCCGGACGCCCTCTACGACGCCTTCGAGTCGTGGTCCGAGGAGCGCGGGCTCACCCTCTATCCCCACCAGGAGGAGGCGCTGATCGAGGTGGTGTCGGGCGCGAACGTGATCGTTTCGACGCCCACCGGGTCCGGCAAGTCCATGATCGCCGCCGGTGCGCACTTCGCCGCGCTGGCCCGGGACGAGGTCACCTTCTACACGGCGCCGATCAAGGCGCTGGTGTCCGAGAAGTTCTTCGAGCTGTGCAAGCTCTTCGGCACGGAGAACGTCGGCATGCTGACCGGCGACGCCTCCGTGAACTCGGACGCGCCCGTCATCTGCTGCACCGCCGAGGTCCTCGCCTCCATCGCGCTGCGCGACGGCGCGCAGGCCGACATCGGCCAGGTCGTGATGGACGAGTTCCACTTCTACGCGGAGGGGGACCGCGGCTGGGCCTGGCAGATTCCGCTGCTCGAACTGCCGCAGGCGCAGTTCATCCTGATGTCGGCGACGCTCGGCGACGTCTCCATGTTCGAGAAGGACCTCACGCGCCGCACCGGCAGGACCACGTCGGTGGTCCGCTCGGCGACGCGCCCCGTACCGCTCTCGTACGAGTACCGGCTCACGCCGCTCACGGAGACGCTGACGGAGCTCCTGGAGACGAAGCAGGCGCCCGTCTACATCGTGCACTTCACGCAGGCGCAGGCCGTCGAGCGCGCGCAGGCGCTGATGAGCATCAACATGTGCACGCGCGAGGAGAAAGACCAGATCGCCGAGCTGATCGGCAACTTCCGGTTCACCACCAAGTTCGGCCGCAACCTCTCCCGTTACGTACGCCATGGCATCGGTGTGCACCACGCCGGCATGCTGCCGAAGTACCGCCGCCTGGTGGAAAAGCTCGCCCAGGCTGGCCTGTTGAAGGTCATCTGCGGCACCGACACCCTCGGCGTCGGCGTCAACGTGCCCATCCGCACAGTGCTGTTCACCGCCCTCACCAAGTACGACGGCACGCGCGTGCGGACGCTGCGCGCGCGAGAGTTCCACCAGATCGCGGGTCGTGCAGGTCGCGCCGGGTTCGACACTGCGGGCTTCGTCGTGGCGCAGGCACCCGAGCACGTCATCGAGAACGAGAAGGCGCTCAACAAGGCAGGCGACGACCCCAAGAAGCGCCGCAAGGTGGTCCGCAAGAAGGCCCCGGAGGGCTTCGTCGCCTGGACGGAGAGCACCTTCGAGAAGCTGATCGGCTCCGACCCGGAGCCGCTCACCTCGCGCTTCCGTGTCACGCACACGATGCTCCTGTCGGTCATCGCCCGCCCGGGCAACGCCTTCGACGCGATGCGGCACCTCCTCGAGGACAACCACGAGCCGCGCAAGGCGCAGCTGCGGCACATCCGCCGGGCCATCGCGATCTACCGCTCGCTCCTGGACGGCGGCATCGTCGAGAAGCTGGACACGCCGGATCCGACCGGCCGCATCGTGCGCCTGACCGTCGACCTGCAACAGGACTTCGCGCTCAACCAGCCGCTGTCGACGTTCGCCCTCGCCTCGTTCGACCTGCTCGACCAGGAGTCGCCCTCGTACGCCCTCGACATGGTCTCCGTCGTGGAGTCCACGCTCGACGACCCGCGGCAGATCCTGCACGCCCAGCAGAACAAGGCGCGCGGCGAGGCCGTCGGCCAGATGAAGGCGGACGGGGTCGAGTACGAGGACCGGATGGAGCGCCTCCAGGACATCTCGTATCCGAAGCCCCTGGAGGAGCTGCTCTTCCACGCCTACGACACCTACCGGCAGAGCCACCCGTGGGTCGGCGACCACCCGCTGTCCCCGAAGTCCGTGATCCGCGACATGTACGAACGCGCCATGACCTTCACGGAGTTCGTGTCCCACTACGAGCTCGCCCGGACCGAGGGCATCGTCCTGCGCTACCTGGCGAGCGCGTACAAGACGCTCGACCACACGGTGCCCGACGACCTGAAGTCGGAGGACCTGGAGGACCTGATCGCCTGGCTCGGCGAGATGGTGCGCCAGGTCGACTCCAGCCTCCTGGACGAGTGGGAGCAGCTCGCCAACCCGGGTGAGATGACCGCCGAGGAGGCCCAGGAGAAGGCCGACCAGGTCAAGCCGGTCACGGCGAACGCGCGCGCCTTCCGGGTCCTCGTCCGCAACGCCATGTTCCGCCGCGTCGAACTCGCGGCGCTCGACAACGTCGAGGAACTCGGCGAGCTGGACGGCGACTCGGGCTGGAACGCGGACGCCTGGGGCGACGCGATGGACAAGTACTGGGACGAGTACGAGGACCTCGGCACCGGCCCGGACGCGCGCGGCCCCAAGCTGCTCATGATCGAGGAGGACCCGGAGCACGGGCTGTGGAAGGTCCGCCAGACCTTCGCGGACCCGAACGGCGACCACGACTGGGGCATCAGCGCCGAGGTCGACCTCGCGGCATCCGACACCGAGGGCCGTGCCGTCGTCCGGGTCACGGACGTCGGTCAGTTGTAATTCCAAGGACGGTCGGACGGTAGATTCCGGCCGCGCCCCTGCGCCGGTCCCCTCCGGCCGCACACACGAGAGAGATCCACCCATGACGAATCCTGCGGAGCGGCTCGTCGACCTGCTCGACCTGGAGCAGATCGAGGTCAACATCTTCCGCGGACTCAGCCCGGACGAGTCCCTCCAGCGCGTCTTCGGCGGACAGGTCGCGGGCCAGGCCCTGGTGGCGGCGGGACGCACCACCGAGGGCGACCGCCCCGTGCACTCGCTGCACGCGTACTTCATTCGCCCCGGCCGCCCCGGCGTGCCGATCGTGTACCAGGTCGAGCGAATGCGCGACGGGCGCTCGTTCACCACGCGGCGCGTCACCGCCGTGCAGCAGGGCCGCACGATCTTCAATCTCACCGCCTCCTTCCACAAGCCCGAAGAGGGTGCCTTCGAGCACCAGTTGCCGCCGGCCCGGCAGGTGCCGGATCCGGATTCGCTGCCGACGATCGCCGACGAGGTGCGGGGCCATCTGGGCGCGCTGCCCGACGCCCTGGAGCGGATGGCTCGCCGGCAGCCCTTCGACATCCGCTACGTCGACCGGCTGCGCTGGTCGCCCGAGGACATCGAGGCGGCCGAGCCGCGCAGCGCGGTGTGGATGCGTGCCGTGGGCCCCCTCGGCGACGATCCGCTCGTGCACACGTGCGCGCTCACCTACGCGAGCGATATGACGCTGCTCGACGCCGTGCGGCTGCCGGTCGAACCGCTGTGGGGTCCGCGCGGCTTCGATATGGCCTCGCTCGACCACGCCATGTGGTTCCACCGTCCTTTCCGTGCCGATGAGTGGTTCCTGTACGACCAGGAGTCGCCGATCGCGACGGGCGGCCGTGGCCTTGCCCGTGGCCGCATCTACGACACGGAGGGCCGCCTGCTGGTCTCCGTGGTCCAAGAGGGGCTGTTCCGCAAGCTCGAGGGCTGACCGGGCGCGGGGCCGGCGCTCCGCGCCGGGCGACCGAACAGGCGCGGGCCGTGCGGCGGTTCAGGCTCCTCTTCCGACGAGGCGGGCCCACAGGCTCCGCGGCCGCACCTCCGGAGGCTCGGCGACGGGCTCCGGCGGGGCCTGCGGCAGCGCCGCCGCAGGCTCCATGTGCCCGGCGGGCCGTGGTGCGGGGCTCCGCCTGCGGGCCTCCTCCAGGTTGAGCAGCAGGTTCCCGCGCAGCCAGCTGATCTCGTCCGGGTCGTCGGCGGTCAGGATGCGCTGGACGATCGCGGCGTTGGGCGACTCCGGTGCTCCGTACCAGAACTCGTCGGGCCGCAGTCGCTGCAGATGGGCCCGCTCGTAGGGGCTCACGACGAGTTCCGCGAGCTGCGTCGGGTCCAGGAGCGTGGCGACGGCCGCCGCCCGGTCCCATGGCCCGTCGGCCTGCCCGAGCAGATATCCGGCGTGCCTGGCCCGCCAGTTCTTCGGCCGCAGATCCGCACCGTCCTGCAGCCTGGCGCGCACCCTGTCGGGCGCCCGCCCCGTCAGGAGCGGCCCGTTGACCTCTGCCCCCGCGAACTCCCGTAGTTCCTGGGCGAGATACAGCCACACCACCGTGCGGTACCGGTTGACGTAGAACTTCGCGGGCGTCAGCATCCCGGCGCGAGCCAGCCTGGTGAACCGGCTCGACGGGATGTCCATGAGCATGGCGCCCTCCGCCGTGCCCACGACCTTGACCTGCTCGAGCAGCGTGTTGGGGAACCCTTCGGCCTCACGGATGCGGACGATCTCCTCGCGCGGGACACGGCGTCGGCCGCCGCCCGGTGCCGGAACGGTACGGATGCGGCCCAGCCGGACGGCGAGGTCAAACTCGCCCCGTTTCAGCCCCAGTTCCCGCGCCGCGCTGCTCTGAGGCCTGGTCATGATGTCGCCTTGCACGATGGTTCTCCCCCGTCTACGAATCAGACGCAGTCACTCTCCGTGACCACTCGAGAGAACCGTAGCTCGGATCGGCCAGGCCCGTGCGAGCCTGTGGATAACCCTTCCGACCCCCGCATCGCCGCAGGTCAGAGGTCTGCGAGCGGACCTCGCTCCGGATTGCGCGGGTCGACGGTGAGACGTTCGCCGACCCGGTGCACCAGCAGCGTCATCTCGTACGCGACCTGCCCGATGTCGGCCTCGGCCGCGCTGAGCACGCACAGGCAGCTGCCCTCGCCCGCCGCGGTGACGAACAGCACCGCGTCGTCGAACTCGACCATGGTCTGGCGCACTCCGCCGGTGCCGAAGTACCTTCCGGATCCCTTGGCCAGGCTGTGCAGTCCGGACGAGACCGCGGCGAGGTGCTCGGCGTCCTCGCGGCGCAGGCCCGTGCTCGCCCCCGTCACCAGGCCGTCGTTGGACAGGACCAGAGCGTGCCGCACATGTTCGACGCGCTGCGTCAGGTCGTCCAGCAGCCAACCGAGTCCTTCGTACTGCCCCATGGTCCCCTGTCCCCGCTTCCCTGTGGCTCCCCGCCCCGGAGGGGATCCGCTCCCCTGGCCGGAGGATTCACTCGCAAGCCTTCCCCACGGTGGGCATCCGGGCAAGGAGGATGGGCGCATGGCACACAAGATGACCGATGAGGAATGGAAGGCCTTCGTCTCCGAGGGCACTCACACCGCCAAGTTGTCCACCGTGCGGGCCGACGGCAGCCCGCACATCGCTCCCGTCTGGTTCGTCCTCGACGGCGACGACATCGTGTTCAACACCGGCAAGGACACGGTCAAGGGACGCAACCTCGCCCGGGACGAGCGGGTCGCCCTCTGCGTCGACGACGAGCGGCCCCCGTTCTCGTTCGTGTCGATCCAGGGCCGCGCCGAGCTCAGCGAGGACGCGGACGAGTTGCTGGATTCGGCCACCAGGATCGGCGGCCGGTACATGGGCCAGGAGCGCGCCGAGGAGTTCGGCCGGCGCAACGCGGTGCCGGGTGAACTCGTCGTCCGCGTACGGGTCGAGAAGGTCGTGGCGCTGGGCGACATGGCCGGCTGAACCGGCCGGCCACCCGCGTCAGCCCACAGAGTCGAGCAGCCGGGCGGAGTGCATGCGCCCGGCGTACTCGACCAGTCTGATCAGCACCTCCTTCCCCGAGTCACGGTCGCGCGCGTCGCACAGCACCACGGGTGTCCCGCGGTCGAGGTCCAGGGCGCGGGCCACTTCGTGCGCTCCGAAGGCCTTGCTGTCCGCGAAGCAGTTCACCGCCACGACGAACGGAATGTGCCGGTGCTCGAAGTAGTCCACGGCGGGGAAGCAGTCCTCGAGCCGCCGGGTGTCCGCGAGGACCACGGCGCCGAGCGAGCCCTGCGAGAGCTCGTCCCACAGGAACCAGAAGCGGTCCTGGCCCGGCGTGCCGAACAGGTAGAGAGACAGGCCGGACCTGATGGTGATGCGGCCGAAGTCCATGGCGACGGTCGTGGTCGTCTTGCGTTCGACCGCCCCGGTGTCGTCCACGTGCTGGCCCACTTCGCTCAGGCGTTCCTCGGTGCGCAGCGGCCTGATCTCGCTGACCGAGCCGACCAGGGTGGTCTTGCCCACCCCGAATCCGCCCGCGACCAGTATCTTCAGGGCCAGGGCCGTGGTGGGGCCGTCGGCCGTGGTGTCAGAGTGCTCTGAGCCCATCGATGACTTCTCTCAGGATCTTCTCGTCAGGTAGCTGTGCGGGCGGCACCGGCCTGCTGACCTTCACGCAGGCCAGTTCGAGCAGGTCGCCGAGGAGCACACGGACCACGCCCACGGGTACGTCGGTGCCCGCGGCCAGTTCGGCGACCGTCTGGGTCTCCGTGCGGCACAGCTCGATGATCGACCGGTGCTCGGGACCGAGGGCGGTGTCGTCGTGGGTGCCGGGTGCCGCGGTGTCGAGCGACACCAGGGCGATCAGGTCGAAGTGCGCTCCCTGGGGCCCCGGCGCGGTCCGTCCACCGGTCATCGCGTAGGGGCGGACCAGGGGCCCGGCCTCTTGGTCGAACCACTGGCTGCCGGGGTCGTTGTCGTTCATGTCGCCGACCGTGCCCGTCAGCCCGCGGCGGGCGGCTGCCCGGCGGCTCTCGGGGCCGTGTAGAGGTGTTCGCCGACCCTTCTGACCAGGCGCGCCATCTCGTAGGCGACGAGCCCGATATCGGCGGTGCCGGTGCTCAGGACGGCGAGGCAGGAACCGTCGCCTGCGGCCGCCACGAAGAGGAAACCTTCATCCATCTCGACCATGGTCTGCCGCACTCCGCCCGTGCCGAAGTGCCGCCCTGTGCCCTTGGCGAGGGAGTTGAAGCCGGAGGCGACGGCCGAGAGGTGTTCGGCGTCCTCCCTGCGCAGGCCGCTGGAGGAGCCGACGGCGAGGCCGTCGTTGGAGAGGATCACGGCATGCCGCAGTTCGGGCACTCGCAGCACCAAGTCATCAAGGAGCCAGTCGAGTTCGCCGGCACCGTGGGCCGTCCCCGTGGTGCTCGGTTCCTTGATCATGCGCGATCTCCTTCATGGGTGTCGGGGCCGGGCGGTCGGCCACCGCCTCTGGCCCAGCCGTCCCGGAAGGAGGCCATCCGGGCCCGGACCTGTTCGGGGGTGCGCTCGTCCGGTGCGGGTACGCGCGCGGGAGACGTGGGTTCGGCCGGCCGCTCGCGCAGTTGGGGCGCGAGGCTGGCCTGGCGTACGCGGCGTGGGAGGCCGTCGGTGGGTGGGTCCGTGTCGTCCCCGGGGTGTTCGGGGAGCGCGGGCTCCGGTGAGGTGCGCAGGCGCAGTGCGGTGACGCCCGGTGGGTGCCGGGGCCTCTCGGGCTCCGTCGAGGGGGCGAGCGCCGGGCGGGGCGCCGGCGCGGGGACGGGGTGGCTGTCGTTCATCGGCCCCGCTTCGGGCTCGGGCACGCGCGCGTAGCGGCGCTCTTCCTGGGACAGTTGGTGCGCGTCATGGGCGCTCGGCCCGATCTCGCCGTCCTTGTGCAGTAGGGGGGTTGGCAGGAGGACGACGGCGGTGGTGCCTCCGTACGGGGACGTACGCAGGTGCACCTTGATGTCGTGGCGTTTGGCGAGCCTGCTGACTACGAAGAGGCCGAGCTGGTCGCTGTCGAACAGGTCGAGGGCCTCCGAGTGCCCGATGCGCTGGTTGGCCTCTTCGAGGCTCTCTTTGCCCATGCCGAGGCCGCGGTCCTCGATCTCGATCGCGTACCCGTTGCCGACGGGCTCGCCGCTGATGCGCACCTTGGTGTGCGGGGGCGAGAACTGCGCGGCGTTCTCGACGAGTTCGGCCACGAGGTGGGTGAGGTCGGCGACAGCGGCACCGGAGACCTGGGCGGCGGAGAGGTGGCGCACCTCCACGCGCGCGTAGTCCTCGATCTCGGAGACCGCGGCCCGCACGACGTTCGTCAGCGGGACGGGCTGTCGCCAGGCGCGGCCCGGCGCGGCTCCGGAGAGGATGATCAGGCTCTCCGCGTGGCGGCGCATCCGTGTGGTGAGGTGGTCGAGCCGGAACAGGTCGCTGAGTTCGCTCGGGTCGTCGGCGCGGCGCTCCATGCCGTCCAGGAGGCCGAGTTGACGGTGGACGAGGACCTGGCTGCGGCGGGCGAGGTTGACGAAGACCCCGGAGATGCCGCTGGCGAGTTCGGCGCGCTCCACGGCGGCGTACAGGGCCGCGCGGTGCACCGTGGTGAGCGCCTCGGAGACCTGGCCGGTCTCGTCCTCCGCGGGCGGGCCCTGGGGGGCTTCGGCCGCCACGTCGATCTCCTCGCCGGCCCGCAACCTGCGCATGGTGTCGGGCAGTTTGCGGCGGGCAATCTCCAACGCGGTGTTGCGCAGGCTGACCAGTTCGACGACGAGGCCGCGGCCGATGCGCACGGAGATCACCAGCGAGGCCGCCACGGCGAAGAGTCCGAGCAGGACGGCCCCTCCCGCCGGGGTGAGCAGTCCGCGGGTGAGCGGGTCCGCGCGGACAGCGGCGCCACGTGCGGCGTCCGTCTCGATGGCGCGCATCTGGTCCTGCACGGTCGCGTACGCCGTGTTCCAGGCGTCGGCGGACGCGGCGGCGAGCGCCTTCCCGCCCGGGTCCGCGATGAGGGTGCGGTCCTCGACGGCGCGTACGTCTCCGTAGGCGCGGCTTGCCTCCAGGCGCTTCCATGCGGCCCGTTCGGGCCCGCGCAGGTCGTTCGCGGCCGTGCCGATCAGGTTCCCGCGGGTCCCCACCGCCCCGGTGAACAGCCGCAGCCGCTCGCCGTCCAGGGAACCGGCGAGGCGTGCGCCGACGAGCACCGCGTTCTCCCTGGCGAGCATCTCGCCGGAGCGGCCGAACTCCAGGAGTACGCGCGCGTCGGAGCCGAGTTCGGAGTCCTGGATGCCGGTGAGTGAACCGCTGACCGCGAAGGCGCTGTCGACGGTCCTGGTGTACTGCCCGTATGCGTCGTCCCAGCCGGTGCGCCGTTCCTGCACGGCCTTGCGCACACTTCGTAGGTGCTCGACGCCGCCGACGAACGAGTCCAGTCGGCCGGCCACCGCGCGCGGGAGGTCGGCTCCGTCGGCGACCGTGCCGTCCTTGCCGATGCGCAGGGCGGAGACGGCGCGGTCGGTGGTGGCGGCACGGCGTGTGAGGGCGTCGGCGCGGCCGGCGGTGGGTTCGGTGGCGTAGGCGACTGCTGCGGTGCGTTCGGCCTGCAAGGCGGCGACGGCCGCGCCCACGGGTGCGCGCACCGTCTCGTCGACCCGCTGCAACTGCCGTAGCCGCGCGACGTCCTGGGCGGTGCTCACGGTGGCGAAGGCCCACAGGGCGAGCAGCGAGACGACGGGCACCATCAGGAGGCAGATGATCTTCGCCCGGACCGTACGCGGACGCAGATGCATGGCTCCCCCGCGCGCGGGGGACGCACTGCCGGGCTCCGGCTCCACCATGACGTCCTCGTCGGCGGGCAGCCCGGCGTGCGCACGCCGTCCGCGCGCGGGGGCCGAAGTCTCGTGCGGAGGGCCGGAGCTGGGGGTTCTGCGGGGCGGGCGCATGGCCTCCTCGATCGGGGTCGGGGCACCTTCGCGCTCCTGGTGCCGGGCCGGTGGCGGTGCGGGGGCGGTCAGGGAGTCTGGTGCTCCAGCGGGCGCTGCGCCGACGTGGAGGCCTCCCTCTCGTCCGCGGTCGGGGACAGCGCGACGAACGCCGAGGTCAGGAAGAGGTAGGAACCGAGCCCCACGGCCAGCGGGAAGATGAACTGCATCGCCGTGGCCCCGGCGAGCTCCGCCGTGGAGGGGGTCACCCGCACGCTCACCGCCATCATCCCGGTGTAGTGCATGCTGCTCACGGCGCCGCCCATGACGAGGGAGGCGACCGCGACGGCGCCCGGTGACTTGATGTTGAGGGCGGCCCACAGCGCGGCGGTCGCCGCGACGACGGCGATCACCACGGAGAGGGCGACCAGCAGCGGGTCGTAACTGACCTTCCCGTGCAGGCGCAGGGCCGCCATCCCCAGGTAGTGCATGCTGGCCACGCCGATGCCCGTGGTGAGGCCGCCCAGGACCAGCGCGCGCCCGCGCTCGCTGTGGTGACCGACGGCGAAGACGCCGACACCGACGACGGTCACCGCGACGACCAGGCTGAGGATGGTCAGCGGGACGTTGTAGCGGATCTCGGTGCCGGTGACGGTGAACCCGAGCATCGCCACGAAGTGCATGGTCCAGATGCCGGTGCCGATGGCGGAAGCGGCCGTGAGCAGCCAGTTGCGTCGTGCGCTCCCCGTGGTGTTCAGGGCGCGTACGGTGCAGCGCAGTCCGAGCGCGGCGCCGATGCAGGCCATCGCGTACGACAGCACGGGGGTAAGCCAGCCGAAGGCGGCGTGGTCCAGGTGTCCCATGAGTCAGGGACGGTAGGCCCGTGGGGGCGTACAACAGGGGCGCAGTTCGAAAGGTTTTGGAATACGAAGGAGATACGGTGCGGAACGGTCGCCGGAAAGTCGAACATGCGCACCGCACGTGCATGCGATGTCTTCGACGAAGAACGGGACCTTTCGATCCTTCGTCCCCCACTCGTGTCACGGGACGCGCCTGGGCGCCGCTGTCAGTGCGCTGCGCAATCATGGAGCGCATGAGCGATGACGCCACACGTGTGCAGGAGTTCTTCGCGGCCAGAGCCGCCGACTGGGACACCCGTTTCCCCGACGACGGCCCGGCCTACGCGTCCGCGGTGGCCGCGCTGGAACTGCGCCCCGGTGACCGTGTGCTCGACGCCGGGTGCGGCACGGGGCGGGCGCTGTCACCGCTGCGCGCGGCCGTGGGGCCTTCCGGGGTGGTCCTGGGCGCCGACCTGACAGCGGCCATGCTGGAGCGGGCCGTACGGGCGGGCAGGGACACCGAGGGGCGGCTTCTGCTCACGGACGTGGCCCGACTGCCGCTGCGCGCGGGCGTGCTGGACGCGGTGTTCGGGGCCGGGCTCATCTCGCACTTGCCGCAACCGTCCGAGAATCTGCGCGAGTTGGCGCGCGTGGTACGCCCCGGCGGGCTGCTCGCACTGTTCCACCCGATCGGCCGGGCCGCCCTCGCCGCCCGCCACGGCCGCGCCCTCACCCCGGACGACCTGCGCGCCGAGCCCAACCTGCGCCCACTCCTCGCCGCCGCCGGCTGGCGCATGACCTCGTACGCCGACGAGGACGACCGCTTCCTGGCACTCGCGGTGCGGGAGGAGGGCTGAGCCGCGCCAACAACACTGGAAGGCGGCCGCCTGGAACCGAGGCCCACTGACCCCCGCCGCACGGGATCCGTTGCGTGGGCGGGTCTGTCACGATGGCCGGAACTCCGTGACACACGTCGGGGGTTACGGGTAGGGGGACGGTGGCGTCCATGATCGATCGGGTCCGTAAGGCGTGGAGGACGTGGCGCGAGGACGGTGGTACGCCGAGCAAGAAGGAGCGGGCGCACAATCTGTTCGAGGCGGCTGCCACCTATGTGGTGGCGGGCGTCGAAGATGACCAGGAGCGGGCCGACGAGGCGGCGGGCTGGGTCGAGCCGAGTGCGCTGGCCTTCGGGGTCAACGAGCTCGCCTGCCGGGCCGTCATCGCCCTCGCGCGGGAACGCGACGAGCCGCCACGGACCGTCGCTCGCGCCCTTCTTGGGCTGCCGGCCGGCTGAGCAACGTGCGCGAGGCGCACATGGTGGGCACGGGATGTTGACAGTTTGCTCACGGGAGGGGTGCAGGGGCTGGATTGTTGTCGATTTTCCTGGTCATCGAGTGTGGACCCCCCTGTACGACGGCATCGGGCACTGACTAAGGTCTCGCCGGTGGAACGAAGTTCAGGGGAGGCCGGCGTGACCGGAGTGGACGAAGCGGCGGTCGATGGGGACGACGCGCTGTACGTGCTGACGGCGGTGTTGCTGACGCCTGCGAAGTTCCCGAGCGTGCTCGGTGACGACTACCCGGAGGCCTGCGGGGCCCTGGGGCTCGCGCCGTTGGCCGAGGGATACGGTCTGGTGCTCGGCCAGGACGGGCAGGGCGCTCGGTGGACCGTCGTGGTCGACGACGTGTCGCTGGTCGCCGTCGCCATCGCGTCGTGGGACTGCGGCATGGAGTACGAGCTCTCGCCCGACGAGGACAGCATGGTCGCCGCGCTGCCCGGCTGGCCGCTCTCGCTCGCCGTGGCCGCCCCGGGCGTCCCCGCGCCGCACGATCCCGAGCCCGACCCCGAGTACGCCGACACACCGCCGCTGACGCCGCCCGACACGGAGACGTGGGGCCCGGCCCAACGGCGCCTGGGGGCGGACGAGATAGCGCTCCAGTGGGCCGTGTGGCGGGAACAGCTCGACGACTCCCAGTTCGCCACGGAGGAGGACGCCGAGGCGCCTCAGGAGGGCGAGCCGAGCGGCACCCAGACGGGCATCCGGCGGGTCCTCTCGGAGGTACGCGGATACGTGGACGCGCCGCCGCCCCTGGGTCGCGTGCGCTCCTCGTTCGCCTCCGGCGACGCCCGGACGCTGCGCGCCGACGGGCCCGGCTGGTCGATGGTCGCGCGGACCGACGACATCGCCTTCGTGCTCCTCGACGACGAGCCGGGCGAAGTGCTGCCGGTCGGCCGCGGCCGGGAACTGCCGAGCCTGCTCGAAGCGCTCGACAAGATGGCCGTACGCCCTACGTGAATCGACGGAGCCGCGCGGGGCGCGAACGTCCCGTGCGGCTCCGATGGTCACGATGTCCCCTCAGCGCCCCAGCTCCTTGCGCGAGGCGCGGCGCAGCCGGCGCCGCTGCGAGGGGTCGAGCAACATGTATGCGGCGGCGGGCGCGCCCAGCACGATGAGCAGGGCCGCCCACCAGGGCAGCCAGATCAACAGGATGATGCCGGCCGCCACACCTCCCACGGCAATCTTCGCGCTCTTCGACATGTGTGGCCTCCTTCGGGGCGGCCCGCCCTCGCCTGAGTGGAGCGGACCCGCCTCTGCTGTGAGAAACGGGCCCACGTCGCCCGCAGTTCCGTCCGGCAACCCTGAGACATCCCTGATTCCACGCCCCGCACATGGCGGGGAGGCCGTCAGATGTCGACCCGTAGCGGCTCTCCCACTTCATACATGTGGCGCAGCGCCTGGCGGTAGGAGTCGACAAGCCCTGTCTCCACGAAGGGGATGCCGAGCCCGCGGCAGTGGGCCTTCACCATGGGTTGGGCGAGGCGCAGGTGGGGGCGGGGCATGCTCGGGAACAGGTGGTGCTCGATCTGGTAGTTGAGGCCGCCGAGGAACCAGTCGGTCAGCGCGCTGCCCTTGATGTTGCGCGAGGTGAGGACCTGGCGGCGCAGGTGGCCCCACTTGTCGCCGTCCGGGTCCGGCATCTCCATGCCCTTGTGGTTGGGGGCGAACGCCATACCCAGATGCAGCCCGAACAGGGCCTGATGGAGGGCCGCGAAGACGAGCGCGTGGCCGAGCGGCATGGTGGTGAGGAGCAGCGTCAGGTAACCGGCCACGTGCGCGACCAGGAACGCGCCCTCCACGAGGCGTTCGCGGCCGCCCTGGCGGCGCAGGTCCTGGAATCCGGAGATCTTCAGGGCGAGGCCCTCGAGCAGGGTGAGCGGGAAGAAGAGCCAGGCCTGGTGGCGGGTGAGCCAGCCGCGGAACCCCGCGCGCGTGGCGGCCTGTTTGCTGGTGAAGACGAGTACGTCGGCGGCGACGTCGGGGTCCTTCTCGATGTGGTTCGGGTTGGCGTGGTGCCGGTTGTGCTTGTCGTTCCACCAGGAGTAACTCATGCCGAGCAGCAGGTTGCCGTGGACCAGGCCGATCAGCCGGCTCACCGAGCGGTTCCCGGTGATCTGGGCGTGGCCCGCGTCGTGTCCGATGAAGGCGGTGCGTGCGCACAGCGCCGCAAGGACCGGTGCCAGGGCGAGCACCCACCAGGAGCCGCCGATGAGAGCCATGCCCGTGACGACGGCGCCGAGGCACAGGGCGTTGACCAGGATGGTGCGTACGTACCAGCCGGTGCGCCGCTCCAGCAGCCCCTGCCCCTTGATGGCGCGCAGCAGTGGCGTGAACTCGCTTCCCCCTTCGGGGGAGGCCGGCCCGGTGGTGGGCTCCGGCAGGGTTCCGACGGCCGAGGGCATGGCGGTCTCCGGTCTGTGGTGGGTGAGGTCGATGCGGCGGGCTACGCGTCGCCCGACCACTAGGAACCTATGGATCACGGACCTTCATCGGCCATGGCGCCACCACCCGAGTACCGCCTGGGCGCACCCCACCACGACAGGGGGGTAAGCCCCACCCTTAAGGGTCAGGTGATCCAGATCACGACACATGGAGGCGCGTCCGGCTGATCGGGAGGTGTACCCTCGGCGCCTCCAGGGTGAGTAGTCAAGTTTGATGAATACGAGGACGTCGCCATCTCCGAGCACACCCACACCGCTCCGCCCACCCCCTCCGAGACCACCGAACTCGCGCGCTGCGGCGTCGTGTTCACCCCCGCCGACCCGGCCCGCACGTCGACCGTGGCCTTCTGGCGACCCGAAGGCGGCGAGCCGCCGCTGCCGGACGCGGGCACCCGCACCGAACTGCGCCTCGCGCTGCCCGGTGAGGACGCCGTGGAGCCGGTGACCGTACCGGCCGTCACCCTGCCCATGCGCGCCGCGCTGCCGGTGCTCACCCGCGCGCGTACCACCGCGGACGCCGACCCGACGGCGACCTTCTGGGGCGCGGCCGGCCTCCTGGCGCTCCAACTCGTCGCCCGTGGGCTGCTGTTGCCGGGAGTGAGCGCCGAAGGCCACGACGCGTGGCGCGCAGGACCGCTGGGGGCCGGCGACCTCGACCGGGTCAGGGAGCTGGCCGCCGCGATGCCGCCCGAGGCACACGCCGTGCCGCTGGACGGGACCGAAGCGCCGCGCCTGCACGCCCCGGAACGACTGCTGCGCGCGTTCCTGGACGCGGTGGCCGACGCCCTGCCGCGTTCCCCCGCCGCCGCGCACGCCGCCGGTGGACCGGCGTTCGCCGCGCGGGAACCGCAGCGCGTGCCCGAACTGCGCCCCTGGGCGGGGGATGTCGCGGCGGGGCTCGACGCGGGTGTGCGGATCTCGCTGCGCGTGGAGGTCCCCGGACTCGAGCAGATCACGGACGACGAGCCCCGCTCCCCGTTCCGCGCGGTGCTTCAACTGCACAGCGTCAGCGATCCCACCCTGGTCGCGGATGCGGCACAAGTGTGGGCCGGGGGCGGATCCTCGGCGCGCGCCTTCGGCGACCGTGCCCGTATGGACGCGTTGTTGGCACTGCGCCGCGCCACGCGCGCGTGGACACCACTCGCGCCGCTGCTCTCCGCGACCGTGCCGGACGCCGTCGAACTGGCCGACGAGGAGGTCACGGAGCTGCTCGGCGAGGGCGCGCGGGCGCTGTCCGCGGCCGGCGTCGAGGTGCACTGGCCCAGGGAGCTGGCCCGCAAGTTGACGGCCCGCGCGGTGATCGGCCCGGCCGATGGCGAGGCCCCCGACGGGCTCTCCTCCGACGGCCCGTCCTTCCTGTCGGCCGACGCCCTGCTGGCGTTCGACTGGCGGTTCGCCCTCGGCGACCAGGAGTTGAGCCGCGCGGAGCTGGACGTGCTCGCCGAGGCGAACCGTCCCGTCGTACGGCTGCGCGACCAGTGGGTGCTGATCGACCCCGCGGAGGCCCGCCGCGCCCGCTCGCACCAGGACCGCAAGGTCACCCCGGTCGACGCGCTGAGCGCCGTTCTCACGGGCTCGACGGAGGTCGAGGGCCGCCGGGTCGACGTACGGCCGACGGGCTGGCTCACGGCCCTGCGGGACCGTCTCGCGGACCCCGAGGGCATGACGCCGGTAGGCCAACCGGACGCGCTCGACGCCGAATTGCGCGACTACCAGCTGCGTGGACTCAACTGGCTCGCCCACATGACCTCGCTGGGCCTCGGCGCCTGTCTCGCCGACGACATGGGCCTCGGCAAGACGATCACGCTGATCGCGCTGCACCTGCACCGCCAGAGCTCCCCGGAGAGCGCGGGACCGACGCTCGTGGTCTGCCCGACATCCCTGATGGGCAACTGGCAGCGCGAGATCGAGAGGTTCGCGCCCGGCACCCCCGTACGCCGCTTCCACGGCGGGCGCCGCTCCCTGGAGAACCTCGCCGACGGCGAGTTCGTACTCACCACCTACGGCACGATGCGCCTCGACGCCACCCAACTCGGCACCGCGTCCTGGGGAATGCTCGTCGCCGACGAGGCGCAGCACGTGAAGAACCCCTACTCGGCGACGGCCAAGGAACTGCGCACCATCGGCGCACGCGCGCGCGTGGCGCTCACCGGCACCCCGGTCGAGAACAACCTCTCCGAGCTGTGGGCCCTGCTCGACTGGACGACGCCCGGTCTCCTGGGCCGCCTCGGCACCTTCCGTACGCGCTACGCCCGGGCGATCGAGGGCGGCAAGGACCCGGCGGCCGCGGAGCGTCTGGCCAAGCTCGTGGGGCCCTTCCTGTTGCGTCGACGCAAGTCGGATCCCGGCATCGCCCCGGAGCTGCCGCCCAAGACCGAGACGGATCGCGCGGTGTCCCTCACCGCCGAACAGGCGGGCCTGTACGAGGCCGTGGTGCGGGAGACGCTCGCGGAGATCTCCGGGGCGGCGGGATTCGAGCGGCGCGGTCTGATCGTCAAGCTCCTCACCGGCCTCAAGCAGATCTGCAACCACCCGGCGCAGTACCTCAAGGAGGACAAGCCGCGCATCACCGGCCGCTCCGGGAAGCTGGAACTCCTCGACGAGCTCCTGGACACGATCCTGTCCGAGGACGCCGGCGTGCTGGTCTTCACGCAGTACGTGCAGATGGCCCGCCTCGTGGAGCGACATCTGGTGGCCCGCGGCGTGCCGGTGATGTTCCTCCACGGAGGCACCCCGGTCGCGGAGCGCGAGGCCATGGTGCGGCGCTTCCAGGAGGGCGAAGTGCCCGTGTTCCTTCTCTCGTTGAAGGCTGCGGGCACGGGCCTCAACCTCACGCGCGCGGAGCACGTCGTGCACTACGACCGCTGGTGGAACCCGGCCGTGGAGGCGCAGGCCACCGACCGCGCGTACCGGATCGGGCAGACCAGGCCGGTGCAGGTGCACCGGCTGATCGCCGAGGGCACGATCGAGGACCGGATCGCGGAAATGCTGCTCCGTAAGCAGGAGTTGGCGGACGCGGTGCTCGGTTCCGGTGAGGCGGCGCTGACCGAACTCACCGACGCGGAACTGGCGGACCTGGTCGAGTTGCGAGGGGGCACCCGATGAGCCACATGGAAGACGACATGCGCACGTTCGCGGCACTGCCGCCCGCGCGCGGGCGGGCCTTCGCCGAGACCTGGTGGGGGCAGGCCTGGTTGAAGGCCCTGGAGGACACCGCGCTCGACACCGCGCAGCTGAAGGCGGGGCGCAGGCTCGCGCGCGCGGGAGCGGTGGGCGCGGTGTCGGTCCGGCCGGGTCGCATCACCGCGGTGGTGGAGGACCGCGGCGGCGCCACACACCGCTCGGACGTGCTGCTGCAGTGCCTGGACGAGGACGAGTGGGACGGCTTCCTGACGATGGCGGCCGAGCGGGCCGGGCACATCGCGGCGCTCCTGGACCGCGACATGCCGCCGCACCTCGTGGAGGACGCCTCGGCCTCGGGTGTGGAACTCCTGCCGGGGATCGGCGACTTGGAGCCGCGCTGCGACTGCGACGCCTGGGACCACTGCGCGCACACGGCGGCGCTGAGCTATCAGCTCGCCCGTCTGCTGGACCAGGATCCGTTCGTGCTGCTCCTGCTGCGCGGGCGCGGCGAGCGCGCGCTGCTCGACGAGCTTCAGGTGCGCAGCACCGTACGCACCGAACCGGAGGCGCCGCACGAAGCCCGGGAGGCCGAGGGGGTGGACGCGGCCGAGGCGTACGCGTCGGCGATCGTGCTGCCACCGCTGCCGGGTCCGCCGCCGCTGCCCGACGAGCCCGGCCTGCCGCCGTCGCTCGACACGGAGACGGCACCACCCGCGGGCACGGACGTCGACGCGCTCGGCTTCCTCGGCGCGCAGGCGGCGACCGAAGCGCACCGGCTGCTCGCGGAGGCACTGTCCCCCGGGCACGAACAGCGCCCTGCCCCACCGGAATTGACCGTGCCGCAGGACGCCGTACGCCTGGCCTCCGCGTCCCCCGTGCCGCACATCCGGGCACGGCTCGCCGAGGTCGGTGGCCGCGGCCGGGAGGGCCTGACGCTCGCCGTGCACGCCTGGGAGTACGGGGGCGCCGCCGCGCTCGACGTACTGGACGAGGACCGGACCCCGGACGCGGAAGGCCTGGTACGCGCGCGTGCCGCGCTCGACGCGGCCTGGGACGACGACGAGCGCCCCGCACTCAAGGCCGCCCGCGGCCGCTGGAGCACCGCCGACGGGCAGGCCCAACTGCGGCTCGGCCGGGACGGTCGCTGGTGGCCCTACCGCAAGCAGCGCGGTCGCTGGGCTCCCGCCGGGCCCTCGGCGTCCGACCCCGCCTCCGCGCTGGCCGGAGCCCTCGGCTCCGCCGACGAGGACGGGTAGGCGGAGTCCCGCCGGGCACAGTCCCACCGGGCGCAGTCCCGCGGTGGCCTCTCCGACATCGGTGAGGCCACCGCGAAACCCGCTAGCGGATCGGCATGCCCGAGAGGGTGCGGGCGATGACCAGGCGCTGGATCTCGCTCGTGCCCTCGAAGATCGTGTAGATCGCGGCGTCGCGGTGCATGCGCTCCACGGGGTACTCGCGGGTGAAGCCGTTGCCGCCGAGGATCTGGACGGCCTGGGCGCTGACCTTCTTGGCGGTCTCGCTCGCGAACAGCTTGGACATGGAGCCCTCGGCGTTCTCGAACTTCTTGCCCGTGGACGCCATCCAGGAGGCACGCCACACCAGGAGGCGCGCGGCGTCGATCTGGGTGCGCATGTCGGCGAGTTGGAAGGCCACGCCCTGGTTGTCGATGATCGGGCGGCCGAACTGCTCGCGCGTCTTCGCGTACTCCAGGGCCTCCTCGTAGGCGGCGCGGGCCGTGCCGACCGCCATGGCGCCGACGGCGGGACGCGAGGCCTCGAAGGTGGCCATCGCGGCGTTCTTCACGCGCTCGCCGCCCTTCTTGGCCTTCTCCCGCGAGCGGGCCAGGCGCTCGTCGAGCTTGTCCTTGCCGCCGAGCAGGCAGGAGCCGGGCACCCGGACGTTCTCCAGGACGACCTCGGCGGTGTGCGAGGCGCGGATGCCGTGCTTCTTGAACTTCTGCCCCTGGGACAGACCGGGGGTGTTCGGCGGCACGATGAAGGAGGCGTGCCCCTTGGAGCCGAGCTCCGCGTCCACGGAGGCGACGACCACGTGGACATTGGCGATGCCGCCGTTCGTCGCCCACGTCTTGGTGCCGTTCAGGACCCACTCGTCCTTGGCCTCGTCGTAGACGGCACGCGTGCGCATCGCGGCGACATCGGAGCCGGCGTCCGGCTCGGAGGAGCAGAAGGCGGCCACCTTCACGTCGTTCGCGTCGCCGTACATCTGCGGGATCCAGGTGCCGATCTGCTCCTCGGTGCCGTTGGCGAGGACGCCGACCGCGGCGAGGCCCGTGCCGACGATGGACAGGCCGATGCCCGCGTCGCCCCAGAACAGCTCCTCCATGGCCATCGGAATGCCGAGGCCCGAAGGGTCGAAGAACTGCTGCGCGTAGAAGTCCAGGGAGTAGATTCCGAGCTTGGCCGCTTCCTGGATGACCGGCCAGGGGGTCTCCTCGCGCTCGTCCCACTCGGCGGCCGCGGGGCGAATCACATCGGCGGCGAAGCCGTGCAGCCAGTCACGGACTTCCTTCTGCTCGTCGCTGAGATCCATGGTGAACTCGGCCATAACCCCTCCAGGGCGCACGCAATACTGTGTTACTTAAGGTAACTCGAGTCTGTTACTGGCGAGTAGCCCCTGTCAACCTCCGAGTGCGCGTTCGATACCGGATGGCCATCGGGTGTTACCTTTCGCGTGCGTCAGGCAATCGCACGGGGGTGGGGAGAGCTCATGGAGACCACACAACGGAACGATCAGCGCGCGGACCAACAGTCCGCCGCCGAGCGTCGGCGCCGCGAGCTGCTTGAGGCCGCGGACCGGGTGGTGCTCCGGGACGGCCCCGGCGCCTCGATGAACGCCATCGCGGCCGAGGCCGGGATCACCAAGCCGATCCTGTACCGGCACTTCGGCGACAAGGGCGGCCTCTACGCCGCGCTCGCCATGCGCCACACGGACGCGCTGCTCGCCTCGCTGCGGGCCGCCCTGGACGCGCCCGCGGAGCGGCGCGAGCGCGTGGAGGCGACGCTCGACACCTACTTGGCGGCGATCGAGGCCCGCCCTCAGGTCTACCGCTTCCTGATGCATCCGTCGGAGGGCGCCCCCGCCGAATCCGGGTTCGACGTCGGACGGCACTCGGCGCCGCTGCTGCGCCGGATGGGCGAGGAGCTGGCCGAGGTCATCGAGGAGCGCGTGGACCTCGGCCCCGGCAGCCAGCAACTCGCGCGTGTGTGGGGGCACGGGATCGTCGGCATGATGCACGCCGCCGGTGACTGGTGGCTCGGTGACCGCCCGTGCGAGCGCGCCGAGTTGGTGCGCGCACTGGCCGATCTGCTGTGGGGGCGCCTCGCCGCGGCGGGCGACAAGGTGGGCGGCCCCGGCTTCTGACCGGGCCGACGCCTCAGGACGGAACGGACCCTGACGCCCAAGGCGCCCTGGCAGCCTGCCGCAGCACCTTCCTGCGGCGCCACCCGGTGACCCGCTCCGTGTACGTACGACCCTCCAAGTGGTCGCACTCGTGCTGGAGGCAGCGGGCGAACCAGCCCGTGCCGTGGATCACCACAGGTTCGCCGCCGAGGTCGTACCCCTCCACGCGCGCGTGGTCGAAGCGGGGCGTGCCCGCCTCGAGGCCCGGGAGCGACAGGCAGCCCTCGGGGCCGCGGATCACGTCGCCGTCGGCCTCGACCAGACGCGGGTTCACGACGTGGCCGACGTGGCGCACATCGTCGTCATCCTCACAGTCGAAGACGAAGACCCGAAGTCCCTCGCCGACCTGGTTCGCGGCGAGGCCCACGCCCTGCGCCGCGTACATCGTGGCGAACATGTCCTCGACCAGGCGCGCGAGGTCCGGGCCGAAGTCCGTTACCTGGGCGCAGGGTTGGTGCAGCACGGTTTCACCGAGCAGGGTCAGGGGTCGTACGCGCCCTGAGGCGCCCGGGATCGAGCCGTGTCGCATGCCGGTAAGGGTACGGTCCAGTACGCACCACGAAGTGCTGGTGGTGCCACTGTTCGGGCTTGTCAGAGGATCTCGATAGGCTGAGCCCACAATCGATGCCGGGGGCAGGCGCGGCGCGGTACGCAAGGAGGACCCAGGAAGATGTCAGGCAACTCGGAGCCGATGACTCCGCGGGCCAAGCTGGCCGTCACCGCGGGCAGGGCCGCGGCCGCGGTGTCGCGGGCGGCGGGCCGCGGCAGCGGATCAGTGATCGGCGGCAAGGTCGCGCTGCGGCTCGACCCCGAGCTGCTCGCGCGGGTCGCCCAGCACCTGGACGTGGTGCTCGTCTCGGCCACGAACGGCAAGACGACGACCACGCGACTGCTCGCGGAGGCACTGCGCGCCAGCGGCCCCGTCGTCTCGAACGCGCTGGGGGCGAACATGCCCGCGGGCATCACCTCCGCCCTGGCCGGCGGCGGCGAGGCCAAGTACGGCGTGATCGAAGTAGACGAGAAGTACCTGGCCGGTGTCGCCCGCGACACCGACCCGAAGGCGATCGCGCTGCTCAACCTCTCGCGCGACCAGCTGGACCGCGCCGGCGAGACCCGCATGCTCGCCGAGAAGTGGCGCGAGGGCCTGTCCGGTTCGAAGGCCATCGTGATCGCGAACGCGGACGACCCGCTGATCGTCTGGGCCGCCTCCTCCTCGCCGAACGTGGTGTGGGTCGCCGCGGGCCAGGAGTGGAAGGACGACGCCTGGTCCTGCCCGGCGTGCGGCGGCGTGATGCAGCGCCCCGGTGACGACTGGTTCTGCGGCGAGTGCGGCTTCCGCCGCCCGCTCGCGAGCTGGGCGCTCCAGGGCGACCACGTCATCGACCCGCACGGCTCCGCATGGCCGATCAACCTCCAACTGCCGGGCCGCGCCAACAAGGCGAACGCGGCGACGTCCGCGGCCGTGGCCGCCTGCTTCGGGGTGCCCCCGCAGGTCGCCCTGGAGCGCATGTACCAGGTGCAGGCCGTGGCGGGGCGCTACGACGTCGTGCAGTTCCAGGAGCGCGACCTCCGGCTGCTGCTCGCCAAGAACCCGGCGGGCTGGCTCGAAACGTTCACTCTGATCGACCCGCCGCCGACCCCGGTGATCCTCTCGGTGAACGCGCGGGGCGCCGACGGCACCGACACCTCCTGGCTGTGGGACGTCGACTACACGCGCCTGGCCGGGCACCCGATCTGCGTGATCGGCGACCGCCGGCTCGACCTCGCGGTCCGCCTCGAGGTCGCGGGCCTGGACTTCCGGGTCTGCGAAACGCTCGACGAGGCGGTGCAGATGTCGCCCCCCGGGCGGATCGAGCTGATCGCCAACTACACCGCCTTCCAGGACGTCCGCCGCCGCGTGGGCAACTGACGAGCCCCACACAGAGCGCGAACAGCGAAGGATCATGAGCATGAGTGACAACAGCCTGCGTCTCGTGTGGGTCTACCCCGACCTCCTGAGCACCTACGGCGACCAGGGCAACGCTCTGGTGGTGGAGCGCCGCGCCCAGCAGCGCCGCCTCCAGGTCGAGCGCTACGACGTGCGCAGCGACCAGGCCGTGCCGACCTCCGGCGACATCTACCTCATCGGCGGCGGCGAGGACCGTCCGCAGCGCCTCGCGGCGGAGCGGCTGCGCCGCGACGGCGGCCTGGAGCGCGCGGTGGCCAACGGCGCGATCGTCTTCTCCGTGTGCGCCGGTTACCAGATCCTCGGCCACGAGTTCGTGAACGACCTCGGTGAGCGCGAGCCCGGCCTCGGCCTGCTCGACGTCGTCTCGACGCGCGGCGAGGGCGAGCGCTGCGTCGGTGACGTACTGGGCGACATCGACCCGTCGTTGGGCCTGCCGGAGCTGACCGGCTTCGAGAACCACCAGGGCGTCACGCACCTCGGCCCCACGGCGCGGGCCTTCGCCCGGACCCGGATGGGCAAGGGCAACGGCACGGGGGACGGCACCGAAGGCGCCTTCAACGACACCGTTTTCGGCACGTACATGCACGGGCCCGTACTCGCGCGCAATCCGCAGATCGCCGACCTGCTGATCAAGCTGGCGCTCGATGTGAACGCGCTGCCGCCGGTGAACGACCACTGGTACGAGGAGCTCCGCAGCGAGCGGATCGCGGCTGCTACGACGCAGCCCGCCTGATCCTCTCGGAGCCCTCCCCCAGGGCCCTTTAGGGCACCCACGCGCCCATGTGAGCAGGCCAGTCCACCAGTCGGACGCCCGGTGCGGTCGGGCCCCCGGCCGCCGATAAGGTACGGGGGTCAAGGCGGACGACGCAGTCCGGCCATCGGCCCACGTCTGCAAAGGTAATCCGGGCTTATGCGTATTGGTGTCCTCACTTCAGGCGGCGACTGCCCCGGCCTGAACGCCGTGATCCGTTCGGTCGTGCACCGTGCCGTCGTCGACCACGGCGACGAGGTCATCGGCTTCCACGACGGGTGGAAGGGCCTGCTCGAGTGCGACTACCGCAAGCTGGACCTCGACGCGGTGGGCGGCATCCTCGCCCGCGGCGGCACCATCCTCGGCTCCTCCCGCGTACAGCCCGCGCATCTGCGTGACGGCATCGAGCGGGCCAAGGAGCACGTCGCGGACCTCGGTCTCGACGCGATCATTCCGATCGGCGGCGAGGGCACCCTGAAGGCGGCCCGCCTCCTCTCGGACAACGGCCTCCCGATCGTCGGCGTACCGAAGACGATCGACAACGACATCGCCGTCACCGACGTGACGTTCGGCTTCGACACGGCCGTCGGCGTCGCCACTGAGGCCCTCGACCGCCTCAAGACCACCGCCGAGTCGCACCAGCGCGTGCTGATCGTCGAGGTCATGGGCCGGCACACCGGCTGGATCGCGCTGCACTCCGGCATGGCCGCGGGCGCGCACGCCGTCGTCGTGCCGGAACGCCCCTTCGACATCGACGAGCTGACCAAGAAGGTCGGTGAGCGGTTCGAGGCCGGCAAGAAGTTCGCCATCGTGGTCGTCGCCGAGGGCGCCAAGCCGCGGGCCGGTTCGATGGAGTACGACGAGGGCGGCAAGGACGTCTACGGCCACGAGCGCTTCGCGGGGATCGCCCGCCAGCTCTCCATCGAGCTGGAGCAGCGCCTCGGCAAGGAGGCACGCCCCGTGATCCTCGGTCATGTGCAGCGCGGCGGCACCCCCACCGCGTACGACCGCGTGCTCGCGACGCGGTTCGGCTGGCACGCCGTGGAGGCCGTGCACCGCGGCGAGTTCGGCAAGATGACCGCGCTGCGTGGCACCGACATCCTGATGGTGCCGCTGGCCGAGGCCGTGGAGACGCTGAAGACGGTCCCGGACGAGCGGTACGCCGAAGCCGAGTGCGTGCTCTGATCCACACCCGCTGATCCACACCCGCTCCAGGACACACAGAACTGCCCCCGGCCGAAACAGCGGCCGGGGGCAGTTCTACTCTGGGTGCGCACAATCCGTACGAAACGAGCAACAGGAGCCGGCGGATGGATCACAGCGGGCACGGCATGAACATGGATCTGCCGCCGTTCACGCTGGGGCGTGGCCTTCAATGGTCGGCCGACCCCTTCTTCCTCGTCGGGTGCCTGCTGGCGCTCGCCCTCTACGGATGGGGCGTGCTGCGCCTGGCCCGGCGCGGTGACGCGTGGCCGGTGTCCCGGACGATCGCGTACGTCGTGGGCGTGCTCACCATCGGTCTGGTGATGTGCACGAAGCTCAACGACTACGGCATGGTCATGTTCAGCGTGCACATGGTGCAACACATGGTCATCAGCATGCTGTCGCCGATCCTGCTCCTGATGGGCGCCCCGATCACGCTCGCGCTGCGGGCGCTGCCGGTGTCCGCGAAGCGCGGCAACAAGGGGCCGCGCGAGCTGCTCCTCGCGCTGCTGCACAGCCGGTACATGCGGATCATCACGCACGCGGCCTTCACGATCCCGCTGTTCATCGCGAGCCTGTACGCGCTCTACTTCACGCCGCTCTTCGACTTCCTCATGGGGTCCAAGGTCGGCCACCTCGCGATGATGGTGCACTTCCTCGCCGTCGGCCTGGTGTTCTTCTGGCCGATCATGGGCGTGGACCCGGGGCCCAACCGGCCCGGCTATGTGATGCGGATGCTGGAGCTGTTCGCGGGCATGCCGTTCCACGCCTTCTTCGGGATCGCGCTGATGATGGCGTCGACGACGATGGTCGGCACGTTCGAGAATCCGCCGGCCTCGCTGGGCATCGATCCGCTCGCCGACCAGACGGCGGCGGGCGGCATCGCCTGGGCGTTCAGCGAGGTGCCTTCAGTGCTTGTGCTGCTGGCCCTGCTCTTCCAGTGGAAGAAGTCGGAGGACCGGCAGGCGCGCCGCAAGGACCGGGCCGCGGACCGGGACGGCGACAAGGAGCTGGCGGCGTACAACGCCTACCTGGCCTCCCTCAACGCGCGCGGCCAGTAGCGCCACCCCGCGCGCGGCAGTAGCGCCACTACCCCGTTACGGGTGAATATGGCCTCCTGGTCGCGGCTCGGACTCCGTCCGGCCGCTGGGAGGAGGGTGTCATGCCCGGTTCCACGAAGACGATGGGTGCGTTCACCGTGGGCGGCCTGGTGGCCGTGACCGCCTACACGGTGGCGCTCGGCAGCAACGGGTGGCTGTGGTTCGGCTGGGTGGTGCTCGGCCTGCTCACTGTGGCGATGGTGGCGTCACGCAGCAACTGACGGCCGGCACCTCGGGGGGTCAGAAGCGGAAGACGTGGCCCGTCGACGCGTCCATCTCGCAGGCGTTGCCGAAGGTCTTGTGCCAGGAGATCGCCTTGCCGCGATACGTGCCGGTGGCCGCGACCGTGACCGGGTCGTACTGCTTGGTGCAGATCCGCTGTTCGACCGGCAGCGCGTCCAGGTCGCCACCCGCCGCCCTGAGGTCGGCACAGGCCTCGGCGGCGTACGGGTGGTGGCCCGAGGGCTTGGGCGTGCAGCGCAGGAGGACACCCCGGACCCAGGTGTTCTCGGCTCCGGAGACCGTCAGGAACAGACCCCGCGGCTGCTCGGACCCGACAGACCCGACGGGCCCGGTGGTCACGGCGTGGGCGGCCGGGGCGGCCGCGGCCAGGGACAGGAACGCGGCCGCGGCTACGTAGAGGGAACGCATACGGAAGACCTCCGGTGCTGTGACATCAGGGGACGTCGGGGTGGGACGTCTCGGTGGGACGTCAGGGTGGGAACAGAGCACCCGCCGGGGCCGCCGCCGCCAAGCGGACGCGCCGTGCGGGCCCGGGAGAGGGCCCGATCGGGCTCTCGCGCCGACGCTGCCGATTGGTTACTGTGCGCAAGCACGCGGCGGTACAAGCGGCAGTACAAGTGGTCCAAGTGGTTTGTGGGGGAAGGCGATCGGGATGTTCTACCGGCTGCTCAAGTACGTGATCCTCGGGCCGCTGCTGCGGCTGCTCTTCCGGCCCCGGATCGAGGGCCTGGAGTACATACCGGAATCCGGCGCCGCGATCGTCGCGGGCAATCATCTGTCGTTCTCCGATCACTTCCTGATGCCCGCGATCATCAAGCGGCGGATCACGTTCCTGGCGAAGGCCGAGTACTTCACGGGTCCCGGCATCAGGGGCCGCCTCACCGCCACGTTCTTCCGCAGCGCGGGCCAGATCCCGGTCGACCGGTCGGGCAAGGAGGCCGGGAAGGCGGCGATCCGCGAGGGCCTCGGCGTGCTGCGCCGCGGGGAGCTGCTCGGCATCTATCCGGAGGGCACGCGCTCGCACGACGGGCGCCTGTACAAGGGCAAGGTGGGCGTCGCCGCGATGGCGCTCAAGGCGGGGGCGCCGGTCGTCCCGTGCGCGATGATCGGCACGTTCGAGGCGCAGCCGCCGGGTCAGAAGATCCCGAACATGCGCCGGGTGACCATCAAGTTCGGCAAGCCGCTCGACTTTTCGCGCTACGACGGCATGGACGGCGAGAAGGCGATCCTGCGGGCGATCACCGACGAGATCATGTACGCGATCCTGGAGCTGTCCGGGCAGGAGTACGTCGACAAGTACGCGGCCCTGGTGAAGGCGGAGGCCGAGGAGGAGAAGGCCCGGAAGTTCCCGCGGTTGCCGCTGAGTTGACCTCCCCGGGGTTCCGCGCTCTGCGCTGAGCAGATTCCCGGGTCCGGGCGGCCCCCGCCGACGTACGGTCCGGTCATGAAGAAAGCATTGGTGATCGGTGCGGCAGGGCAGATCGGGCGGCCCACGGTGCGGGCGCTCGCGGCGGACGGCTGGCAGGTGACGGCGGCCTCGCGCGGTGGCGGGCGGGACGCGGGCTGGCCGGGGGACGTGCGGGCGGTGGCGCTCGACCGGGAGGACGGGGACTCCGTCGCGGCGCTCGTCGGGGACGGGGTCGACCTCGTCGTGGACCTCATCGCCTTCACTCCGGCCCACGGACAGCAGCTCGCGGGGCTCGCCGACCGGATCGGTTCGGCGGTCGTGGCCTCCAGCGCGGCGGTGTACGAGGACGAGCAGGGGCGCGGCTTCCACACGCAGGAGCAGCCGGACGGCTGGCCGCGCTATCCCGTGCCGATCCCGGAGACGCAGCGGACGGCGTCACCCGGCGACGGATCCAGGGCGCGCAAGGTGCGGATCGAGCAGGATCTGCTGGCTCTCGGTGACCGGCTGCCGACGACCGTGCTGCGGCCGTCCGCCGTGCACGGCCCGTACTGCCGCACGCCCCGGGAGCTGTACTTCGTCAAGCGGAACCTGGACGGCCGGCGTACACGCCTGCTCGCGTACAACGGTGAGAGCCGCTTCCATCCGGCGAGCGCCCGGAACCTGGCGGAGCTGGTGCGGCTCGCGGCGGCGCGGCCCGGATCCCGGGTGCTCAACGCGGCGGACCCCGACCATCCCTCGGTCGCCGAGATCGGCGCGATGATCGACGAGGTGATGGGCGTGGAGACCGAGACGGTGCTCGTCGACGGTCCTCCCCCGGCGCCGAACGTCGGGGACAGCCCCTGGTCGGTGCCGCTCCCCCTGATCCTCGACATGTCGGCCGCCGAGCGGGAGCTCGGGTACAAGCCGGTGACGACGTACGCCGACGCGCTCCCGGAGACGGTCGAGTGGCTGGCCGCGCGGCTGCGGGAGCAGGACTGGGAGACCGGTTTCCCGAAGATGGTCGCCTCGTACACGACCGGCATCTTCGACTACGCGGCCGAGGACGCCTGGCTGGCGTCCTCGGCCGCGTAGGCCTACTGAACGGCTACGACTACGGCTTGGGCGTGGCGTGCGGGGCGCACGTCACGTCCTTCTTGTCGGTCTTGCCGGTGAGCAGGTAGCTGTCGACCCGGTCGTTGACGCAGGGGTTGGTGAGACCGGTGACGCCGTGCGAGCCCGCGTCCTTCTCGGTGATCAGGCGGGAGCCCTTGAAGCGCTTGTGCAGCTCGACGGCGCCCTCGTACGGGGTGGCGGCGTCGCGCTCGGACTGCACGATCAGGACCGACGGCAGTCCCTTGCCGGTCTTCACGTCGAGCGGCGTCTGCTGCTTGGTCTTCCAGGTGGCGCAGGGCAGGTTCATCCACGCGTTGGCCCACGTCATGAACGGGTACTTCTTGTGGAGCTCGGTGTTGTCCCTGTCCCACTTGGACCAGCTGGTGGGCCACTTGGCGTCGGCGCACTCGACGGCGGTGTAGACCGCGTTGCTGTTCTCGGAGGCGGCGTTGCCCGCGGTGTCCGACATGTCGGGGGCGATGGCGTCGACCAGGGCCTGCGTGTCACCGGCGACGTACTTGCTCCACGTCTGCGCGACCGGCACCCACGAGGAGTCGTAGTACGGCGCGCTCTGGAAGAAGGAGATCAGCTCGGCCGGGCCGACGACCCCGCCGATGGGGCTCTTCTTCGCGGCGGCGCGCAGGGTCTCCCACTGCTGCTGCACCTTGGCGCGGGTGTCGCCGAGGTGGAAGGTCGCGTCGTTCTTGGCGACCCAGTCCTGCCAGTCCTTCCAGCGGCCCTCGAAGGCGATGTCCTGGTTCAGGTTCGCCTCGTACCAGATGTTGCTCTTGGCCGGGTTGACCACGCTGTCGACGATCATGCGGCGGACGTGGCCCGGGAAGAGCGTGCCGTAGACGGCGCCCAGGTAGGTGCCGTAGGAGACGCCGAGGTAGTTGAGCTTCTTGTCACCGAGGGCGGCACGGATGACGTCGAGGTCGCGCGCGGTGTTCGGCGTCGTCATCTGCGGCAGCATCTCGCCGCTCTTCTCGTAGCAGCCGTCCGCGTACTCCTTGGCGAGCTTGCGCTGGCCGAGCTTGTCCGCCTCGCTGTCGGGGACCGGGTCGGCCTTGGGCGCCTTGACGAACTCCTGCGGGTCGATGCAGGAGATCGGCGCGGAGTGGCCGACGCCGCGCGGGTCGAAGCCGACGAGGTCGTAGGCCTTCGCCATCTTGGCGTAGATCGGGTTCTTGGTGGTCACCCGCGTCGGGAAGCGCATGCCGGAGCCGCCGGGGCCGCCCGGGTTGTAGACGAGGGAGCCCTGGCGCTCGCCCTTGGTGCCGGTGTTGCCGATGCGGTCGACGGCGAGCTTGATCTGCTTGCCGTTCGGCTTCGCGTAGTCGAGCGGCACGCTGACCCAACCGCACTGGATGGGCTTGGCGAGGCCCCAGTCCTCGGGGCAGTCCTTCCAGTCGACGCCGGCCTTCGCGGCCTTGGCAGCGGCGAAGGCCGCGCCGCGCGCCTGGCGGTCGGCGGTGCTGCTGCCGGACTTGGATGCGTCGGCCTGCGCGGCGGGGGCGGAGACCGCGCCCGCTATCAGCGCCGCCGCTGCGAACGCGCCCGCGGAGCCGATCACCGCCTTTCGGCTGCCGCGCGCTGTCTGTCTGGTCCGTCTCAAGTGAGGCCTCCCGCACATCGATTCGATCCGTACGTCGATCGTGTTGCTGATCGGTACGCGGATCCTGACGCGTGCGGGGTCCCCGGCAACAGGGACAGCGGGCGTTCTTTACCAATCCGATAAACGGTATAACTCGCCCCGGTGAGCGGTTCAGGCCAGTCGGCCGAGCACCTCGTCGAGTGTCCGGCGCAGTTGCAGGGCGTCCGGCGCGACCGCCGTGACCAGCACGGCGGGGCCCGCGAGGGGCGTGAGCGCGGCCGTTCCGGCCTCGTCGAGGAGGGCGGCGGACGGCTTCTCCGTCTCGAACTCCGGGCGTACGACGACCAGTTGGCCGAGGGCTCGATGGCCGGCGAGGACGGCGGGACCGTCCCAGCCGCCGGGCGCGCCCGGTCCGCAGGCCAGCTCCTGGTCGAGCAGCGGACGCCCGGCCCGGTACACGGTCAGCCGACTGGTGAGCCGACCCGGCTCCTCCGCCACGCGCCCGAGCACCTGCTCCTCGCGGAGCACGAGCCGCGCGCCCGGCGCGAGTTCGGCGCGCGTGTTCACCCGTAGATCGCTTCCGCCCGCCGAGATCAACTGCTCCGGGAGCCAGTCGAGGCGGGCCCCGTCGGCAACGTCGAGCCGTACGTCGTAGTGGGCCTCGCCCTTGTTCTGCCCCGGCAGGGCGATGGTCGCGGCGATGGAGCCCACGTGCAGATGGGCTCCCTCCTCGGCGCGCGCCTCCACGGTGAGGTGGTCGCCGCCGAGCGGGCCGCTCATGGCGCCGACGAGCATGACGCGGGCCTCGTCGGCGCTCGCGCCCCGCGTACGGCGCAGCGCGAACGAGCCCTCGCCCTCCATGACGGGCAGCGCGGTCGCGCCCCGCCCGTCGCCGCGCGCGACGATCCGGGCGGTGGACCGGACTCCGGCGCTCACGCGGTCCACGCGGCGAGCTGCGCCCGCACCCAGGCCGCGACGTCCCCGACGCCGACCTCGGAGCGCAGGGACTGCAGCACGACGGGGAGTTCGGCCCGCGCCTCCTTGGCGTCGGCCTCCATCCGCGCCAGGTCGGAGCCGACGTGCGGGGCGAGGTCGGTCTTGTTGATGACGAGCAGGTCGGCGGTGGTGACGCCGGGGCCGCCCTTGCGCGGGATGTCGTCGCCGCCCGCGACGTCGATCACGAAGATCTGCGCGTCGATGAGCCCCTTGGAGAAGGTGGCGGTGAGGTTGTCGCCGCCGGACTCGATGAGGATCAGGTCGAGCGGGCCGACCTCGTCCTCCAGGTCCTCGACGGCCTCCAGGTTCGCGGAGATGTCGTCACGGATCGCGGTGTGCGGGCAGGCGCCGGTCTCCACGGCGGTGATCCGCTCGGGCGGCAGCACGGCCTCGCGCAGCAGGAAGGCGGCGTCCTCGCGCGTGTAGATGTCGTTCGTGACGACGGCGAGCGAGAGCTCCTCGCGCAGCGCGCGGCACAGCGCGGCGACGGTGGCAGTCTTGCCCGAACCGACGGGCCCACCGAGCCCGATCCGCAGGGCACGCCGCGTACCGTCGGGCCGCTGAGCGTCGGCGGAAACGGCGGAGGCTTCGTCGTGGGAGTGTCCAAGGTGCATAGAAATCACGGCTCCAGATGTCTGATCGGCCGTTCAATCCAGCCCGTCCAGGGGGCACCCCCAGCGTTAGCTGGGGGAGTTTGAGGACGAGGCCGTTCAGGCCGACAAGGGGGGTCTGGGGGCGAAGCCCCCAGGGGTCGGGAATGGGAAGGGGCGGCGGGGGCGACTCCCGCTAGGACGCGAACAGCCGCACGGGCCAAGCCGCATGCGCCTCCGCGCCGATCTCCAGCAGCGGGGCCGACCCGGCAGGCAACGCATCGACACCCAGGTCGACCGCCCGCCGCGCCGCCTCCACGGCATCCGCGACCACCCGGTCCACCTCAGGCGCAAGCCGCGCCAGAACTCCGGTCGCATCGAACGGGTCGAGGCTCAACAACCGCACCACGGCGGTCGCCGCCCCACCCACCCCTTCGTACGCGGAGCAGTACGCGGCGTCCTCCGCCCCGAGCCCGGCGGCCCGCGCGGCGAGCCCGAGCACGACGGGCTGATGCGCCCCCTTGGGGAACTGCCGCGCCAGGGCGTCGAGTTCGGGATGCGGCCAGGTGGCGCGCGCGGCCCGCATCATCTGCCGCCCGAGCTTGCGGGCAGCGACCCGCAGCGCGGCCGACGGCGTACGCGCGTCGGCTGCCTCGTCGAGCGTGCCGGGGTCGATGCCGAGCGCGGCCGCCGCGGCGAGGGCGGCGGTCACGGCGCCGCTGGTGTACAGGCGGCCCCGGCAGAAGTCCTCAAGGCTCGCCGCGCCGGTGATGCGCCCCGCCTTGACGGCGGCCTCCGCCCCGCCGGAGTGGGCATGCCCTCCGGCGGGGAAGCGGCCGTCGGCCAGGACGAGCAGTGCGGCGCGCGTCATGACGTACGCACCCGGCTCGTAAGCACCCGCATCAGAACAGGAAGTACCGCTGCGCGAGCGGCAGTTCGGCGGCCGGGGCGGGCTCGACGAGCTCGCCGTCGATGGTCACGGCGAACGAGTCGGCGGCGACCTCGACGCGCGGCAGGGCGTCGTTGTTGACCATGTCGGACTTGCCGCGCCCGCGGGTGGAGTGGATCGGCACGAACTGCCGCCCGAGCCCGAGCCGCTCCGGCAGCCCGTCCTCGATCGCCCACTCGCTGGTGAAGTTGACCGAGTTGGCCTGCGGCGCCTTGCCGTACGCCCCGTACATCGGGCGCGGCAGCACCGGCTGCGGCGTGGGGATGGACGCGTTGGCGTCGCCCATCTGCGCGTACGCGATCTGTCCGCCCTTGACGACGAGTTGCGGCTTCACGCCGAAGAACTTCGGGTCCCACAGCACCAGGTCGGCGAGCTTGCCGGACTCGATCGAGCCGACCTCGTGCTCGATGCCCTGCGAAACGGCCGGGTTGATCGTGTACTTGGCGACGTAGCGGCGGGCGCGCGCGTTGTCTGCGCGGGTGTCGCCGGGCAGGAAGCCGCGGCGGCGCTTCATCACGTGCGCGGTCTGCCAGGTCCGCATGATGACCTCGCCCACGCGGCCCATGGCCTGCGAGTCCGAGGACATGATCGAGATGGCGCCGAGGTCGTGCAGGATGTCCTCGGCCGCGATGGTGGTGGGCCGGATGCGGGACTCGGCGAAGGCCAGGTCCTCGGGCACCGTCGGGTTGAGGTGGTGGCAGACCATCAGCATGTCGAGGTGTTCCTCGACGGTGTTGACGGTGTGCGGCCGCGTCGGGTTGGTGGACGACGGCAGCATGTTGGGCAGCGACACCGCGGTGATCATGTCGGGCGCGTGCCCGCCGCCCGCGCCCTCGACGTGGAAGGCGTGCAGTGTGCGCCCGGCGACCGCGTCGAAGGTGTCCTGGACGAAGCCGGCCTCGTTCAACGTGTCGGAGTGGACGGCGAGTTGGACGCCGGACTCCTCGCAGATGTCGAGACAGGCGTCGATCACGGCCGGGGTCGCGCCCCAGTCCTCGTGGATCTTGAAGCCGATGGCGCCGCCGCGCAGCTGGGCGCGCATGGACTCCTTCGACATGGTGTTGCCCTTGCCGAGGAAGCCGATGTTGACCGGGCTGTTCTCCATCGCCGCGAACATCCGGGCGAGGTGCCAGGAACCGGGGGTGATGGTGGTCGCCTTGGAGCCCTCAGCGGGACCCGTGCCGCCGCCGACCAGCGTGGTGACGCCGGAGGCGAGGGCCTCGTCGAACTGGGTCGGCGAGATGAAGTGGATATGGGTGTCGATGCCGCCGGCGGTGACGATCTTGCCGTTGCCCGCGATGACTTCGGTGTCCGGGCCGAGGACGAGGTCGGGGTGGACGCCGTACATCGTGTCCGGGTTGCCGGACTTGCCGATCGCCGTGATGCGGCCGTCGCGGATGCCGATATCGGCCTTGACGATGCCCCAGTGGTCGATGATCACGGCGCCGGTGATGACGGTGTCCGGGGTGCCGTCGGCGCGGGTGGCGCGTGACTGGCCCATGGACTCGCGGATGACCTTGCCGCCACCGAAGACGGACTCGTCGCCGGAGAGGCCGGGGCCGCCGGAGCGGTCCTCCTCGATCTCGATGAGCAGATCGGTGTCGGCGAGCCGGATGCGGTCGCCGGTGGTGGGGCCGAACAGGTCGGCGTATGCGGCGCGGGACAGCTCAGGCATCGAGGGCACCTCCGGTCTCGCCGCGCAGGCCGGTGACGATGCGATTGCCTGCGAGGGCTACGAGTTCGACGTCTACGGGGATGCCGGGCTCGAAGCGAACGGCGGTGCCCGCGGCGATGTTCAGCCGCTTGCCGCGGGCGGCGGCGCGGTCGAAGTCGAGGCCGGGGTTGGCCTCGTAGAAGTGGTAGTGGGAACCCACTTGGATGGGGCGGTCGGCGGCATTGAGCACCGTCATACGGATGACGTCGCGGCCCTCGTTGTATGCGACCGGTTCGTCGGCGAAGAGTATTTCTCCGGGAATCATGACTTCCGCTCCCCCGTCAGACGATCGGCTCGTGAACGGTCACGAGCTTGGTGCCGTCCGGGAACGTCGCCTCGACCTGCACGTCGTGGATCATCTCGGGGATGCCGTCCATGACGTCGTCGCGGGTGAGCAACTTGCGGCCGGATGCCATGAGTTCGGCGACCGTGCGCCCGTCCCGGGCGCCTTCGAGAATGTGCGAAGTGATCAGCGCGATCGCCTCGGGATGATTGAGCTTGAGACCCCGGGCCCGACGCTTCTCGGCGACGTCAGAAGCCACATGGATGAGCAGTCTCTCCTGCTCGTGCGGGGTCAGTTGCACGAATCCACCTCACAGTCCTTCACGCCGGGCCATGCGGGCCCGGCTGCCGCGGCCACCGCGACGGGTCTAGATGTAACACACAACAAAGGCGCACATCCGTGCCGACCCCTGCCGCGAAAAGCGGCCGATGACCTGGGACTGGAGGGTAATTCAGCGGAGTTTCAACGGCGTTAACCGACGCTTGACCGTCTTATTGCTGAACGCCGAGCGCGCTACCTCATCTCGGGGCCGCGATGTTCCGCGGCAATACCAAACCTTTGCTGTTCGCCGGGAGCGGACGTCAGGGTGCCAATTCGTGACACGGACGTGATCACCGGTTCATCCACGACATCTCCGGCGGACTCGCTCATCGCCTCGAGTCGCTCCAGGTCCGCGGCCGAGACCAGGGCGACGAGCGGCTTGCCGTGCCGGGTGACGACCACGCGCTCACTTCCGTACACGACGCGGTTGATCAGGTCGGCGAGCTCAGCCCTGGCTTGCGTCACCGGAATCTCGTAGGCCATGCTCCCCATCGTACGTCATGTACGTCCTGTACATTTTTGGAGAAGCAGGTCCCGCAGCAGCGCCTTGAGGAGGCACCATGACCCGTCCGTCCGGCCGCTACGTCCTGCCCGAGTTCACCGAGCGCACCAGTTCGGGGAGCCGCACCTTCGACCCGTATTCGAAGCTCCTGGAAGAGCGCATCGTCTTCCTCGGGACACCGATCGACGACATCTCGACGAACGATGTGATGGCGCAGTTCATGTACCTCGAGTACCTGGCGCCCGACCAGGACATCTCCCTGTACATCAACTCTCCCGGCGGCTCGTTCAGTGCGATGACCGCGCTCTACGACACGATGCAGTACGTCAGCTGCGACGTGGCGACGACCTGTCTGGGGCAGTGCTCGTCCGTGGCCGCGGTCATCCTCGCGGCAGGGGCGCCGGGGAAGCGGATGATGCTGCCCGGCGCGCGCGTGGTGATCGACCAGCCCTCACTGCCCGAGCCGGCCCAGGGACAGCCGAGCGACCTGGAGATCTACGCGAGCGAACTGGTGCGCATGCGCGACCAGTTGGAGGGGTTCCTCGCCCTGCACAGCGGCCGCTCCAAGGAACAGGTCGGCGCCGACATCGAGCGCGACACCGTGCTGACGGCGCAACAGGCCCTTGAGTACGGCCTGGTGGACCACATCGTGGAGAACCGGACCGCCACCCTGCGCTCCCCCGACGCGAGGTGATGCCGATGTACCCGCCCGAACTTCCGCCGCTGCCCGCGATGACCCGCGCCGAGTGCGAGCTCGTGGACCGCTATCTGGAGGTGGTCGACCTCATCGCGCGCATCAACCCGGCCCGGGGCGACAACACCTACAGCGGGCTGCGCGCGGCGCAGGCGCTGGTGAGCCGGGCGGTGGAGCTGCGGGACGCGCTGAACCTGATGCACCAGCGGGGCGAGAGCCGGGTGCACGCGACAACGCTGGCGCGGGCGCTGCGCGTCCTGGACGGGGAGCGGCGCACCAAGCGGGTCACTTTGCCCTCAGAACCGATCAGTTGAAGTCGGGACTGTTCACTGGACATCCCGAACCGCTACGGCACGATCCAAACGCCCCGAACGAGGTACCCCGTACGGCCCAACCTCCGGTCCGTCGATGAGCCCGGCAAAGTTGCGCACGAGCCGTAGGCGGCTGTCGGAATTCGGCGTTCCGTCGCTGGTGCGGGGCTCGTCGGGGCTCGTCGGTCCGGGGCGAAAGCCGCACCGTCCACCTGAACGGGTCAAGGGTGACGAGACTCACTTACCGCCGGTTCACCTCGGTTTTCGCCCCCGCCGTGCGTGAAGATCCGTTGCGACGACAAGCCCCCGCCACCGCGGCGGGGCGGTCCGCACGGACGCCGAGTCCTGCCGCCGTGCGGATGCCAGGTCGACAGGAGTGCATCGGCAGGAGTGGAGGACCCGAGCACGACGGGCCCCCGCCGCGCCTCGTCAGAGGCCGCGACGGACGGTCCTTGGGGTGAAGCCGCAGCTTGCGGCCGGGCAACTTCGCCGGCCCGAACCCGACAGGTCATCCTTCACAGGCGGCTGACGAAGGGTTGCGCATGACTGCGCTGAATCGTGTTCCGTCGCTGCTGACCCGGGCGGGTACCGCTTCCGCCCTCTCCATCGCCGTCGCCGGCGCGGGGCTCATGGTCCCCGGCGCCGCTTCCGAGGCATCAGCGGCCACGGCATCCGTCAAGGCACTGCACGTCGCCGCGTCCAAGAAGGGTGCACCGTACAAGTGGGGCGCCACCGGGCCGCACCGGTTCGACTGCTCGGGCCTCACGCTCTACTCGTTCAAGCGGGCGGGCAAGAAGCTGCCGCGCACCGCGGCCCAGCAGTACAACAGGACCAAGCACATCTCAAGGTCTCACCGCACCCGCGGTGACCTGGTGTTCTTCCGCTCCGGCCGGAGTATCTACCACGTGGGCATCTACGCCGGTAAGGGCCGCATCTGGCACTCCCCGAAGACCGGCGCCGTGGTACGTCTCGAGCGGATCTGGACGAACAGCGTGTCGTACGGCCGGGTGCGGTGAGCCGCAGCGCTCGCGCGTGAGCGTGCCGCGAGCGGATACTCGTAGGGGATGCACGAGCGCAACGAGACGCCGCTGGAGCGCGCCGATCGGAACTTCGGAGAACTCCTTCAGGAGCTCCGGGTCATCCAGACCGGCGTGCAGTTCCTGTTCGCGTTCTTGTTGACCCTGGCGTTCACGTCGCGCTTTCCGTCGCTCGACACGGTCCAACGGACCACGTACGTCACGACGTTGCTCCTCACGGTCATCGCGGCCACGCTGTTCACGGCGCCGGCCGCGGTGCACCGGATGCTGTTCAGCCTGGGCGCGAAACCGCAGATAGTGCGGGTGTCCTCGCGGCTCGCGGCGTACGGGATGGTGGCGCTCGTGCTCGCGCTGAGCGGGTCCGTGCTGCTCGTGGTCGATGTGACGGTCGGCAGGGCCGGCGGGATCGCGGCGGGCGTGGGGACGTTCTGCGTCTGTACGGGCCTGTGGGGGCTGCTGCCGTGGCTGTTGCGGCGAGCGGTTCTCAGGCGGGTCGGGTGACCGGAGCCACCCAGGGCAGCGTGATCAGCACCGTCTTGCCGCCCTCGGGGGTCGGTCGCACCGTCAGCGTGCCGCCGAACTCCTTGATGAGGCAGCGGATGATCACCATGCCCCGGCCGTTGTCCTGCTGGACGGCGGCCGGCAGCCGCTTGGGGTAGCGCGGGTGGCTGTCGGTGACGCCGATGCGCAGCTGCTCGTCGCGCTCCAGCTCGATGTCGACGGTGAACGTGGGTGACTGCCCGAGGGTGTGCTGCACCGCGTTCGTCGCGAGCTCGGACACGATCAGGCGGATGGTGTCCGCCGCGTCGGTCCCCGCCGCCATGCCCCACTCCGCGAGGACGGTGGCGACATACCTTCGGGCGGCCGAGACCGAGGCGGGATCGCTCGGCAGCGTGACGGATGCTTCCTGGTGGTCTGCCATGGCGACGTGTCCCTTTCCCGCCGAGGTGGCTCGTCCGGCCTCGCGGATCGCTCCCGCGCGGCCCCCGGCAACTGCTTCGCGCCAGATTGCCACTTGGACGTACCACTGTGGTGCCGATCCCCCAAGATATGCATATATCTGTCGCTCGATGCGGTGAACTCTGCGACGGTGGACCGTATTTGGGCCGAGGCACGCTCCGTCCTCTACCGTCGGCTCAGACACGCGCCCCGTGCGGGCCGGGAGGGAGTCCGGCCGGGTGGCGCGAGGAGCCCGAGGAGTCCCCCATGAAATACGGTCCCGCCGTACGCCGTCGCAAGCTCGGTGCCGAATTGCGGACGCTGCGCGTCCAGGCCGGCCTCACGAGCGGGGAGGCGGCACGGCTCGTCGGCTGGCACCAGTCGAAGGTGAGCAGGATCGAAACAGGACGCAGCGGCGTGAAGCCTTCGGACGTGCTGCGGCTGCTCGACGCCTTCGAGGCCCGCGATCCCCGACTGCGCGAACTGGTGGTCGCACTGGCCGGCGGGGACGAGGTGGGCGGACACCACTGGTGGCACGCGTACCGCGGTCTACTGCCGCCCGCGTACCGCGATTTCATCAGCCTGGAGTCCCAGGCGTGCCGCATCAGGACCCTGGAGACGAGCGTCGTACCGGGGCTTCTGCAGACACCCGAGTACGCGCACGCGGTGACACGTTCGGTATTGAACGGGGCGCCGGACCAGCACATCGACGCGCTGGTGGAGGTGCGGCTCGCGCGCCAGGACGTGCTGCGCGCCGATCCGCCGCTGCGGCTCACCGCCGTGCTCGACGAGGCGGTGCTGCGCAGGGAGGTGGGCGGGAACGGAGTGCTGCGGCGGCAATTGGCACATCTGGCCGAGGCCGCATCAATGCCACATGTCCGGATCCATGTGCTTCCGTTCTCGTCGGGTGGCCATATCGGCTTGACGGGACCTTTCGTTGTGTTCTCTTTTCCGAACACATCTGATCTGGATGTGGTTGTTCTCGACCATTTGACGAGTAGCCTCTACCTCGAACGGAAAGAAGACCTCAAGGCGTACACCGACGCCTTCGACGCTCTTCTGCTCCATGCCAGGTCACCCGAGGATTCACTCGAATTCATCGCGAAGATTGCCGGGTAAGCGAGGACGCCGACACCTCGTCGTGCGCCGGCACCGCGTGAGGAGGCATCATGGCCATTGCCCGCAGTACGTCGCTGAGCGGTGTCCGATGGCGGCGCAGCAGCCGCAGCACGGGCGCCAACAACTGCGTGGAGACAGCCTCGTTGAGGCCGGGTTCGCCGGTCGGCCTGCTGGCCGTCCGCGACTCCAAGCGCACGACGGGGCCCGCGCTCCTGTTCACGTCCACGAGCTGGCGGACGTTCGTCAACTCCTTACGGTAGAAGCCCCGTTGGGAGCGGTGCGGCTGATCACTCGGACGGCCTCGGCGACCTCGGTCTCCGTGAGGTCGGCGCGGGCGGTCAGCCGCAGCCGCGCGATGCCGTCGGGCACGGAAGGCGGCCTGAAGCACCCCACCGAAAGGCCCGCGTCCCGGCAGTCCGCCGCCCAGCGGACCGCCGCATCGGGCGAGGGGGCACGCACGGAGACGACCGCGGCATCGGGACGGACGGCCAACAGGCCTTCATTTTGCAGCAGTTGATGCAGGGATGTCGCTACGTTCCGTGCGCGCGCGGCGCGTTCCGGCTCGCGGCGCAACAGCCTCAGCGCCGCGAGGGCCGCACCGCACGCGGCCGGGGCGAGGCCCGTGTCGAAGATGAACGTGCGGGCCGCGTTGACGAGATGGTCGATGACATGGGCGGGGCCGAGCACCGCGCCGCCCTGACTGCCGAGGGACTTGGAGAGGGTGACGCTGACGACGGTGTCGGCCGCGCCCGCGAGCCCCGCCGCGTACGGAACGCCGCGCCCGCCGGTACCCACGACGCCGAGCCCGTGCGCGTCGTCGATGATCAGACCCGCCCCGAACTCCCGTGCCACCTGCGCAAGTTCGACGACCGGCGCCCGGTCGCCGTCCACCGAGAAGACCGAGTCGGTGACGACGACGGCCGCCCCTTCATGCGTGCCGAGTGCCTTGCGGACGGATTCCGGGTCCGCGTGCGGAGCCACCTGGGTGGCCCCGCGGGCGAGCCGGCAGCCGTCGATCAGCGAGGCGTGGTTGCCCGCGTCGGACACGATCAGTGATCCGTGCGGGGCCAGCGCGGTGACGGCTGCGAGGTTCGCCGCATATCCGGAGGAGAAGACGAGGGCCGCCTCGAAACCGCAGAACTCCGCCAGTTCCCGCTCCAGTTGGGCGTGCAGCTCGGTGCTGCCCGTCACCAGACGGGACCCGGTGGCCCCGCCGCCCCACCTGCGCGCGGCCCCGGCCGCGCCCTCGACGACCTCGGGATGCCGGGCGAGGCCCAGATAGTCATTGCTCGCGAGGTCGAGCATCGGGCTGTCCGCGGGGCGCGGGCGCAGGGTACGGACGAGCCCGGCGGCCTCGCGGGCGCGCCGCTGTTCGCCGATCCAGCCGAACGCGGGTGTGTGGGGCGTGGCCATGAGTCCTCTGCGAGTCCGGCAATGGGCGAGCGGTGCTTTGTAGGTGCGGTGCTTTGTAGGTAATGCACAGACACTAGCGCCCGCGCCACTCGGGCAGGATGTGGCAATACCCACACGACGTGCGCCGTCCTTTGTAGAGAGTCTCCTTTCCCCGAGAGCACGGGATAGGTAAGGATCAGGGCCCATGGACCTGCTGAACACGCTGGTGGACAAGGGGCTTCGGCGCGAACTGCCGAGCCGTGAAGAGGCGCTCGCGGTACTCGCGACGTCGGACGACGAACTGCTCGATGTGGTGGCCGCGGCCGGCAAGGTGCGCCGCCAATGGTTCGGGCGGCGGGTGAAACTCAACTATCTGGTGAACCTCAAATCGGGGCTTTGCCCGGAGGACTGCTCGTACTGCTCGCAACGCCTCGGTTCGAAGGCGGAGATCCTCAAGTACACGTGGCTGAAGCCCGACGAGGCGTCGAAGGCGGCGGCCGCCGGGGTCGCGGGCGGCGCCAAGCGGGTGTGTCTGGTGGCTAGCGGGCGCGGCCCGACGGACAAGGACGTGGACCGGGTCGCGAAGACCATCGACGCGATCAAGTCCGAGAACGAGGACGTCGAGGTGTGCGCCTGCCTCGGCCTGCTCGACGAGGGGCAGGCGGAGCGCCTTCGCGGCGCGGGGGCGGACGCGTACAACCACAACCTCAACACCTCCGAGGCGACGTACGGCGACATCACCACGACGCACACGTACGCGGACCGCGTCGAGACCGTGAAGAAGGCGCACGCGGCGGGGCTTTCCGCCTGCTCCGGCCTCATCGCGGGCATGGGCGAGAGCGACGGGGATCTGGTCGATGTCGTCTACGGGCTGCGCGAACTCGACCCCGACTCGGTGCCGGTCAACTTCCTGATCCCGTTCGAGGGGACACCGCTGGCCAAGGAGTGGAACCTGACGCCGCAGCGGTGTCTGCGGATCCTGGCCATGGTGCGGTTCGTGTGCCCGGACGTGGAGGTGCGGATCGCGGGTGGCCGCGAGGTGCACCTGCGGTCGATGCAGCCGCTCGCGCTGCACATCGCCAACTCCATCTTCCTGGGTGACTACTTGACGAGCGAGGGCCAGGCCGGGAAGGCCGACCTCGACATGATCGCGGACGCGGGGTTCGAGGTGGAGGGCGCCGAGCAGGTGACGCTGCCGGAGCACCGGGCCGGGGGTGGCTGCGGGTCGACCTGTGCGCCTTCGCCGGAGACCGGGAGCGAGGCCGCCACCGAGGTCGGGCCCGATGAGGCGCGGACCGATCTCGTCACCGTACGTCGCCGGGGTGCGGGGACGGATCTCGCGCCCAATGCCTGAACTGAACCTGGACGAACTGCTCGACCTGGACCGGCGCCACGTCTGGCACCCGTACGGTCCGATGCCCGGAACGCAACAGCCCCTGGTCGTCGAGTCGGCGGCCGGGGTGCGGCTTCGGGTCACGGGGCACGGTGAGCTGGTGGACGGGATGTCGTCGTGGTGGTCGGCGATCCACGGCTACGGCCACCCGGTGCTCGACGAGGCGGCGCGCGGCCAGTTGGATCGGATGAGCCATGTGATGTTCGGCGGCCTGACGCACGAGCCGGCGGTACGGCTCGTGGAACGCCTTGTCGATATGTCACCGGAGGGCCTGGAGCACGTCTTCCTCGCCGATTCGGGGTCCGTGTCGGTCGAGGTCGCCCTGAAGATGTGTCTGCAGTACTGGCGCTCGCTCGGCCGGCCCGAGAAGCGGCGCATGCTGACGTGGCGCGGTGGTTACCACGGTGACACCTGGCAGCCGATGTCCGTGTGCGACCCGGAGGGCGGGATGCACGGGCTGTGGGCGGGCGTGTTGCAGGAGCAGATCTTCGTGCCCGAGCCGCCGAGCGGCTTCGACGCCTACGAGGAGGCGTACGCGGAGCAGCTGCGGGAGGCGATCGGCCGGCACGCGCACGAGGTGGCGGCCGTGATCGTGGAGCCGGTGGTGCAGGGCGCGGGCGGGATGCGGTTCCACTCCCCCGCGTATCTGCGGGTGCTGCGGGAGGCGTGCGACGCACACGATGTGCTGCTGGTGTTCGACGAGATCGCCACGGGGTTCGGGCGGACCGGGGAGCTGTTCGCGGCCGGGCACGCGGGGGTGTCGCCCGATGTGATGTGCATCGGGAAGGCGTTGACCGGTGGCTATCTGACGATGGCGGCGACGCTGTGCACGGCGCGGGTCGCCGAGGGGATCTCGCGGGGCGAGGTGCCGGTGCTCGCGCACGGGCCGACGTTCATGGGGAACCCGCTGGCGTCGGCGATCGCGTGCGCGTCGATCGATCTGCTGCTGGAGCAGGACTGGCGCGGTGAGGTGAAGCGGATCGAGGCGGGGCTGAGCGAGGGGCTGGCGGGGGCTGTGGAGCTGGCCGGGGTGCGGGATGTGCGCGTCCTCGGCGCCATCGGCGTCGTGCAGCTCGATCGCGAGGTCGACATGGCGGCGGCGACGCGGGCGGCGGTCGCGGAGGGTGTGTGGCTGCGGCCGTTCCGGGACCTCGTCTACACGATGCCGCCGTACGTCACGAGTGACGAGGACGTGGCACGGATCGCTCGTGCGGTGTGCGCGGTCGCTGCCGCCGCTTCAGGTGAAAGGTGAGTGCCGAGATGAGTGTGCTGGTCGTGACCGGGACCGGGACCGAGGTGGGCAAGACCGTGACGACGGCGGCGCTTGCGGCCGTCGCGGCGCGGGCCGGGCGTTCGGTGGCCGTGCTCAAACCGGCGCAGACGGGCGTCGCGCCCGGGGAGCCGGGAGACGTGGACGAGGTGGTGCGGCTCGCGGGGGACGCGGTGACGGGGGTCGAGCTGGCGCGGTACCCGGAGCCGCTCGCGCCCGGGACGGCGGCGGCGCGGGCCGGGCTTGCGCCGGTGCGGCCGGGGCAAGTGGCCGACGCCGTCGAGAAGTTGGCGGCGTCGCACGACCTCGTGCTGGTGGAGGGTGCGGGTGGGCTGCTCGTGCGCTTCGACGAGGAGGGCGCGACGTTGGCGGATGTGGCGGGGTTGCTCGGGGCGCCGGTGCTGGTGGTCGCGGCGGCGGGGCTCGGGACGTTGAACTCCGTGCAGTTGACGGGTGAGGCGTTGCGGTCGCGCGGCCTTCGCCAGGCGGGGGTCGTCATCGGCAGCTGGCCCCGCGACCCGGGGCTCGCGGAACGCTGCAACGTGGCGGACCTGCCGGTGGTGGCGGGGGCGGAGCTGCTGGGGGCGGTGCCGGCGGGGGCCGGGGCGCTGTCACCGGGGGCGTTCCGGGCCGGGGCGGAGGGGTGGCTGGGGCCGGAGTTGGGCGGGGTGTGGGACGGGGGTGCGTTTGCGGAGAGCGAGCGCCCCGAGGCTTTCCGGGGTTGACGCCTTCGTGAGGGGCGCGCGGCACCGGGGGCCGCCTTGCCCACCCTGCCGCCCAAGGCGGCAGATTGCCCAAGGCGGGGGCGGCCGGTGCCGTGCAATTAAAGCCCCGCCGGCGTTTGAGGCGCGGGGGCCGGGGCGGAGCCTCGGGCGTAGGGTCCAGGGCTCCGCGGCGGGGAAGACTGGAGGTGGGGGCGCGCCCAGTGAAGGAGGCCCCGTCGTGGACAAGGCATCGTTGGTCGGCAAAGCGGCCCGGCGCGGTGGGCGGGACGCCGTGCGGCATCCCGTGTTCGCCCGGTACTACGCGCAGGTCGTCGAGCGGGTCGAGCCCGTCATGGCCCCCATACGGAGGGAGCTCGTCGCCGGGCTCTCCGGACGCGTACTGGAGATCGGCGCCGGGACCGGCATCGGCTTCGGACACTATCCGACCACCGTCTCCGAGGTCGTCGCCATCGAACCGGAGCGCTCCCTGCGCCGGATCGCCGTCGACGCGGCGCAGCGCGTGGACGTGCCGGTCGACGTGGTTCCGGGCGCCGCGGAGGCACTGCCCGTGAAGAGCGAGGCGTACGACGCCGTGGTGCTCAGCACCGTGCTGTGCAGCGTACGGAACGTGGAACGCTCCCTGGGCGAGGTGTGGCGCGTGCTGCGGCCGGGCGGTGAGGTGCGATTCTTCGAACATGTGCGGGCTCCGGGGTGCGGCATGCGCCTCGTCCAGGGCGCCCTCGACCGGACTCTGTGGCCGCTCTGCGTCGGCGGCTGCCACCTGCGGCGGGACGCCATCGGCTCGCTGCGCGCGGCCGGCTTCGAGCTCGGCGACCACCGGGCGCTGACCATGCCGGGGCACGGGCCCCGGCAGCCGATGTCGTACTGCGTGCTCGGCACGGCCAGGCGGCCCGCACGCGACGGGGACCAGGCGTAGCCGCACGGGCTCCGGGCCGCCGCCTCACAGGCTCCAGGTGCGGAGTTCCTTCTCGATGTCGTGGACCGTCGCCGTGCCCGTCTTCACCAGGCGCGCCAGATCGCGGATCTGCTCGGGCGACGTGACGATCTTCAGCCCGCTGGCGACGAGGTACGCGTAGGCGACAGCCGTCGCGTACATCGCGTTCGAGCGCTCCAACGCCGGTACATGGATGAGGAGTTGGAGAAGCGACGCGGCGCGCGCGTGCGCCGAGTCGTAGACCGGCACGTCGAAGATCGCGGCCCGGTGGCGGGCGACGGCGCCCACGAGGGCGCCCCAGTCGGTGACCTGCGGATCACCGGGGGTCTTCTGCTCCGCGACCATGAGCAGCCAGGCGAGGTCGATGGTGAGATGCGGCGGTTCGTTCAGCGGTTCATTCGACGAATCACTCAACGGGGCGACGCCGGCCTTCGGTGTCCGAGCCGAACTCCTCGGCGAACACCGACTCGTACTGCTTCATGAAGTCGGCGGCGGCGTCGACGAACGTCCGCCCCTGCTCGCCGGCGTCACGCCGCACCAGCTCCTCGATGTACCGGTTCACGCTCACCCCTTGGGCGAGCGCGCGCTCGCGGGCGGCGCGGGCGGTGCCCTCTTCCACCCTGACGTTCAGCTGCGTCTTGGCCATGCCTCCAAGCTAGCGCCGATGTGCTAGCACCGGCAAGGTGCGGACGATCGATCGTCTGCGCCTCTCCACACCTTTGATCTACGGCTGTACTCTCGCGGGCCGGACGGGACAGGACCGGCGGATGAGCGCGAAGGGGCCCTCATGCCGATGGACATGCCGGACACACCGAATGTCGCCGCGGCCGCGGGCCGTGGCACGCACTCCGAGCGCTGGCTGCGCGTGTGGAGCCACCGGGAGGAGCTGCTCAGGGTCGCCCGGCGCGGATCCGTCACCCCGGAGGACGCCGAGGACGCGGTGCACGAGGCGATGCTGCGCGCGGCGGAGCGTCCGGGCCTGGATGACGAGCGGCTCGGCGGCTGGCTCACGACGGTGACGATGCGGCTGTGCGTCGACCGGCACCGGCAGGTCACGCGGGAGGCCGAGGTGCACCGCAGCCCGACGCTGACGGTCCCGGGCCCCGTGCCCGTCGAGGAGGCCGTGTGCGACCGGGACGAGGCGCGCTGGCTGGCCGCCCGCAGCGCCCGGCTGCCCGAGCGCCAGGCGGAGGCGCTGCGGCTGAAGGCCGAGGGCCTCGACGTGGGAGAGGTCGCCCTGCGGATGCGGCTCGGCTATCGGACCGTCGAATCGCTGCTGGCGCGAGCCCGCCGCACCTTGCGCAGCACCTTGGCGGGGACGCTGGGGCTCGCCCTCTTCCTGTGGGGCCGCGGGAAGCTCGTCGCGAGCGGGCCCGCGCAGGCCGTCGTGGTGTCGTCCGCGACGGCGGGGCTTGTGGTGGCGGGGTTCGTGGTGCCGGACGCCGTGAAGCACGGGGCCGCTGAGCCGCGGGTGACCGAGTCGCGGGTGGCCGGGGCGAACACGGGGGATGTGCGGCCGGTGGGCGATGCGGGTTCCGGTTCCGCGATTCCCCGTGCGCGCGAGGCGCGGGGCGAGCAGCACCGGGACGTCGCGTCGCCCCTGCGCACGGAGCCGGGTCCGGAGCGTTCGGGTTCCACCGAGGAGGGTCCTACGCGGTGGTTGCCGACGGTGGCGCTGCCGTCCGTTTCGGTGCTGAGAGTGACGGTGTCGCTGCCTGCACTTGGGAGCAACCCACCACAGTCACCCGCACCTGCCCGAAAGAAGTCCGCCCCCGCCGCGACGGATCGCCCGCCCCTCCCCCGTGGGCCGGTTGAAGCCCTCCGGCCTCGACCCCGTACGGATCGCCTGCATCAGCCGGTTGATCGTCGACCTGAACGCACAGACCGGCGATTTCGGCGGCGAGTACCGCAAGACGACGTCGACCCGCAGCACGCGGATCTCGTGGACCTCAACCGGGTCCGGATGACCATGAGCCGCACCTCCGACGGCTGGAAGGTGAGCGGCGCCGACGCGCTCTGAGACCCGTTGTCAGAGCGACCGGCTATCCTCGGACCCGATATCGAGCCTCGAAGCCCGATGCACAACTGGCTTACTAGGTAAGGGAGTTGGGGTGGGGGGAACGGGTGTGGCCAAGGAGACCGCCGTCGCCGCGCGGGCCAGGGGCCTGACGAAGGCGTACGGCTCCGGCGAGACGCAGGTGCTCGCTCTCGACGCGGTCGACGTGGACATCGCGCGCGGCCGGTACACGGCCGTGATGGGCCCTTCGGGCTCGGGCAAATCCACGCTGATGCACTGCCTGGCGGGCCTCGACACCGTCTCGGCGGGACAGGTGTGGCTGGGGGAAACGGAGATCACGGGACTGAAGGAGCGCGAACTGACGCGACTGCGGCGCGACCGCATCGGTTTCATGTTCCAGTCCTTCAACCTGATCCCCACGCTGAACGCGGCGGAGAACATCACGCTGCCGATGGACATCGCGGGCAAGGACCCGGACGAGAAGTGGCTGGAGCAGGTCATCGACACGCTCGGCCTGCGGGACCGGCTGAAGCACCGCCCCGCTCAGCTCTCCGGCGGGCAGCAGCAGCGCGTCGCGTGCGCGCGGGCGCTCGCCGCGCGCCCCGAGCTGATCTTCGCGGACGAGCCGACGGGGAACCTGGACTCGCGGGCCGGGCTCGAAGTGCTCGGATTCCTGCGCCAGTCGGTCGACGAGCTGGGTCAGACCGTGGTCATGGTGACCCACGACCCGGGCGCCGCCGCCCACGCCGACCTGGTCCTCTTCCTCGGTGACGGCCGCGTCGTGGACGAGATGCGGGAACCGACCGCGGAGTCCGTCCTGGAGCGCATGAAACAGTTCGACGTCGTGCGCCAGGTTGTCGCCGAAAAGCCCGGCCCCCGGGGTTAGCCATGTTGAAAGCGACCTTACGGAGCTTCCTGGCGCACAAGGGGCGCCTCGTCCTGTCCGCGCTCGCCGTCGTCCTGTCGGTGGCGTTCGTCGCGGGCAGCCTGATCTTCTCCGACACCGTGTCGCGCACCTTCGACCGGCTCTTCGCTTCGACGTCGGCGGACGTGCGGGTGGGACCCCAGGAGGACGACTTCGACGAGTCCGTGCCGTCGGGCACGGTGCGTACGGTGCCCGCCTCGTTGGCCGGGCGGATCGACCGGGTCGACGGCGTGGCCGCCACGCACATCGACGCCGGGGTCGAGAACATCACCGTCGTCGACCGGCACAACAAGTCGGTCGGACCGACCACCGGTGCGCCCACGATCGCCACCAACTGGGAGCCTACGGACCGCAGTCCGCTGCGCCTCACGTCGGGGCACGCGCCGCGCGGACCCCGCCAGGCGCTGCTCGACGCGGACACCGCCGACAAGAAGCACGTAGGCATCGGGGACCCGCTCACCGTCCTCGCCGAGCCCGGTTCGTTCAAGGTCGAGGTCGTGGGCATCGCCACGTTCCGTACGACGAACCCGGGCGCGGCCCTCGTCTTCCTGGACACGGGCACCGCGCAGCGCAGGCTGCTCGGCGGCACCGGGCGCGCCTCGAGCATCGCGGTGGACGCGGCGCCGGGCGTCGCCGACACGACCCTCAAGCGGCGGATCGGCCAAGAGCTGGGCGGCGCCTACGAGTTGAAGACGGCCGACGAGGACGCGAAGTCGGCCACGGACGACCTGGGCGGGTTCCTCGACGTCATCAAGTACGTGATGCTCGCCTTCGCCGGGATCGCCGTCCTGGTCGGCGTGTTCCTCATCGTGAATACGTTCTCGATGCTGATCGCCCAGCGGACCCGGGAGTTGGGACTGCTGCGGGCGCTCGGTGCGGACCGTCGGCAGGTGCGGCGCTCCGTCCTGACGGAGGCGGTGCTGCTCGGGCTCGTCGGTTCGGCGGCCGGGTTCGCCCTCGGCGTGGGGCTCGCCGTCGGGCTCATCAAGGTGATGAGCGTCTTCGGCATGAACATCAAGTCCACGGAAATGGCGGTGGGTTGGACCACTCCCGTGATTTCGTTCGTGGTCGGCGTCGGGGTCACGTTCGTGGCCGCGTATCTGCCGTCGCGGCGCGCGGCCCGCGTCTCCCCGATGGCCGCGCTCGCCGACGCCGAGATCGCGGGTGTGGGGCGGCCGTTGAAGGTGCGGGCGCTGGTGGGTTCGGTGATCGGCGCGGCCGGCGCCGCGGCCCTGATCGGCTGCTGGATGGCGGACGAGACGGGGCCCGCGTCCTCGCTGCTCGGCCTCGGCATCGTCCTCACGCTGCTCGCGACGGTCGTCGCGGGGCCCCTGCTCGTACGGCCCGTGATCCGGGTCCTCGGCGGCGCGTTCCCCGCCGTGTTCGGTTCGATCGGCCGGATGAGCCAGCGCAACGCGCTGCGCAACCCGCGCCGCACCGGAGCCACCGCCGCCGCCCTGATGGTGGGCCTTGCCCTCGTGGCGGGGATGTCCGTGGCGAGCGCGTCCATGAGCAAGTCGTTCGACGAGCAGATCGACAAGACGCTGGGCGCCGACTTCACCGTGCAGAACGCCAACTTCATGCCGTTCTCGCAGGAGGTCACCCGGAAGATACGGGCGACGGACGGCGTGGGTCTGGTGGTGCGCCAGCGGTTCAGCGCGCTCGCCGTGCGCATGCCGGACGGGAAGCGGGTGAAGACGACGGCTGCCGGGTGGGACCGGCGGGTCGACGAGGTCGCGCACGTCACGTACGCGCGGGGCAGCAGCGCCACGGGCCTGGCACCCCGACGCCTGCTGCTGCAGAAGGAGTTCGCGGCCGAGCACGGGGCGCGGATCGGCAGCGTGCTGCCCGTGGAGTTCCCCGGCGGGAAGCGCACCGAGCTGACCGTGGGCGCCCTGACCGACCAGGAGGCCAACGACTTCGGTATGACCGGCGGCTTCGCGATGGGCCTGTCCACACTGGTGAAGTACGCGCCGGGCGGCCAGGACTCGGCGGTGTACGTGAACGCCTCCTCCGGCACCTCACCCGACGTGCTGCGCGAGCGCCTGGAGAAGACGCTCGACCCGTATCCGCAGGTGCAGGTGCGCGACCTCGCCGACTACAAGGAGCTGATCCACGGGCAGATCGCGGTGCTCCTGTATCTGGTGTACGCGCTGCTCGGCCTGGCGATCGTCATCGCGGTCCTCGGCGTGGTCAACACCCTTGCCCTGTCGGTCGTGGAACGCACGCGGGAGATAGGGCTGCTGCGGGCGATCGGGCTCGCGCGGCGCCAGTTGCGGCTCATGATCCGCCTGGAGTCGGTGGTGATCGCCGTGTTCGGGGCGGTGCTCGGGCTCGCGCTCGGGCTCGTATGGGGCGTGGTCGCGCAGCGGGTGCTGGCCCTGGAGGGCATGGAGGCGCTGGCGATCCCGTGGACGACGATCGCCACGGTGGTGGTCGGCTCGGTGCTCGTGGGCCTCGCGGCGGCGCTGTTGCCGGCGCTGCGGGCCTCGCGGCTGAACGTGCTGGCGGCGATCGCGCACGAATAGCGGGCCGGACGTAGGGTCGGTGCGGCAACTGTCCACGTTCTGAGGAGAGTTCATGAGTACGGCAGGTTCCCAGGCGGCGCGCCCGTTCCGCTTCGGCGTCAATCTGGTGACCCCCGCGCCGGACGACGCGTGGCGCGCCAAGTGCCGGCGTGCCGAGGAGATCGGTTACGACGTGATCCTCGTGCCCGACCATCTGGGCGCCCCGTCGCCGTTCCCCTCGCTCGTGGCGGCGGCCGACGCGACGAGCCGGCCGAAGGTCGGCACGTTCGTGCTCAACTGCGCGTTCTGGAACCCGGTGCTGCTCGCCCGCGAGGTCACCACCACCGTCGCCCTGACCGGCGGCCGTCTCGAACTGGGCCTCGGAACCGGCTACGTACGCGAGGAGTTCGAGCAGGCCGGCCTGGAGTGGGGCACGCCCGGCAGCCGCGTCGACCACCTGGTGCGCACCGTCACGGAGCTCGACCGGCTGCTCTCCGCCCCCGACCAGGGCCCCAAGCCCCCGCTCCTGATCGGCGGCAACGGCGACCGGATGCTGCGGATCACCGCCGAGCACGCCGACATCGCCGCGTTCACCGGGGCCCGCGCGCCGGCGGGGAACGCGGGCGGACTCGAACCGCTGACCGGCGACGAGCTCGAGGAGCGGGTGGCCACCTACCGGAAGTTCGCCGCCGACCGAGCGGAGAGCGCCGAACTCAACCTGCTCGTACAGATGGTGGCGGTGACGGACGACCGGCCCGCCGCCGTCCGGCCCCTCCTCGAACATCTGCCGCAGCTCACCGAGGAGCAGGCCCTCGACTCCCCGCTGCTACTCGTCGGCACGGTCGAGCAGATCACCGAGCAACTGCTGGAGCGCCGCGAGCGGTTCGGGTTTTCGTACATCACCGTCCTGGAGCCGTCCATGGAGGCGCTCGCGCCGGTGATCGAGGCGCTGCGGGGGCGCTGAGAGCCGGTACGCCAAAGGCGCGTGGGCTACAGCGACTTCACCCAGCGGCGCCAGTGGTCCTCACGGTGGTATCCGGAAGCGGACCACGCGCCGTGCGCCCGTGTGTTGGACTCCAGGACCATGGCGTCGACGCGACGGCCGCCGAGCGCGGCGAAGCGCCGTTCGGCCGCTTCCAGGAGCGCCGACGCGATGCCCTTCCGACGGTGGTCGGGGTGCACGGCGAGCCGGTAGGCCGAGCAGCGCCACCCGTCGAAGCCGGCGATGACGGTGCCGACGAGCTGCCCGTCGCGTTCCGCGAGGATGAGGGCCTCGGCGTCGCGGGCGATGAGCCGCGCCACCCCGTCGTGGTCGTCGGAGATGCTCGTGCCTTCGGCCGCCTTGCGCCAGAACGCGAGGACCGCGTCGATGTCGTCGGGGGTCGCGGGGCGCATGTTCAGATCAGTCACCCCCGGATTCGAACACGGCTGCCTCCGCCCGGCCAAGGTCTTTTGGCCGGGCGAAGGCTGAGGCGATGGCCGTCCCCGCGGCCGGCCCCTCGGTGGCGGCCTCAGTCCTCGATCACCTGGTAGAGCGTGGTCCAGAAGTCGTTGTGCAGCCGGATCGCGTGCCCCACCGACGCGCCGACCTGGGTGAGGACGATGCCGGTGACATCGTTGACCGGGTCGGCGTAGGTCGAGGTGCCGCTGCCGCCGTCCCAGCCGAACTGGCCGAGCGGCGCGTAGTCGCCGATGTAGGTGCGCACCGCCATGCCGAAGCCCCAGCCGCCCTGTTGCGCCTGTCCGAACGACACATGGACGTTCTCGGTGGCGAGGGCCGTCCGGGCCGCCTGCTGCTCGGAGTTGAGGCGGTTGGTGGTCATGAGCCGCACGGCCGGCTTCGACAGGACGCGCTCGCCGCCGTGCACTCCGCCGTTCAGCAGCATCCGGAAGTAGGCGTGGTAGTCGTCGGCGGTGGAGTTGAGACCGCCGCCACCGCCGGGGAAGGCCGGGGGCACACTGTGGCGTCCGCCCTCGGACTCGTCCCAGACCTGGAACTCGCCGGTGGCCGGATCGGGGGCGTACAGCGGAGGGAGCCGGTGCATGTCCTGGGCGGGCACGTGGAACCCGGTGTCCTTCATGCCGAGCGGCTCGAAGATGCGCTCGCGCAAGAACGTGTCGAACGACTGCCCTGAAACCCGGGCGACCAGCACGCCGAGGAGGTCGCTGGCGATCTGGTACTGCCAGCACTCTCCGGGCTGATGCATCAGCGGCAGCGTGCCCAGGCGCTTCATCCACTCGTCGGGCTCGGGCATCGGCTCCGGGAGGTTCGGGATGATCCCCCGCTCGGCGATCGCCCCGAAGACCGGGGTGCCGATCGCGGTCATATCCATGCCGAGCCCGAACGTGGACGTCAGGATGTCCCGCACGGTGATCGGCCGGCGCGCGGGGACGGTGTCGTCCAGCGGTCCGTCGACCCGCTTCAGCACCTGCCGGTCGGACAGTTCCGGCAGCCACTCCTCGACCGTGTCGTCGAGGCGCAGCCGACACTCGTCGAGCAGCACCATGCCCGCCGCGATCGAGACCGGCTTGGAGGTGGACGCCATCCGGAAGATCGTGTCCCGGCGCATCGGATCGCCGCCGTCCTGACGCATCGTCCCCAGCGTCTCGACGTACGTCTCCTCGCCCCGGCTGTAGAGCACGACCACGCCGGGAATCCGCCCGGACTCGACGTGCCGCGCCAGCAGGTCACGGACCCTGCGCTGCCCTGCCTCGGAGAAACCGCCGCTGATGTGTCCCATCGCCCACCCCTCGCGGACCCGCCCGCGCGGCCCGCTCTCGTCCGGCTCGCAGGCCCGGAGACGTCCGGGCCCCTCGCCCTCAGCCTGCGCCGGGCCCGACGGGTGATCAACAATGAGTTCGGCAAGGCTGTGTTGTCCTCCGAAGCATCAATGCGCATTGTGTCACCGCACAGTTGACCGCTAGGTTCACGCTCACTGGGGAGGCGGGGGCCGATGGAGCTGCGGGACATCGAGATCTTTCTGACGCTGGCGGACGAGCTGCACTTCGGGCGGACCGCCGAGCGGCTGCACATCACCCCGTCCCGGGTCAGCCATGTCATCAAGAAGCAGGAGCGCCGGCTCGGCGTGCAGCTCTTCGAGCGGACCTCGCGCACGGTGCGGCTCACCCCTCCCGGCCAACGACTGCGCGACGAGCTGCTCCCGGCCCACCGACGCATCCTCCAGGCGCTCGACAGGACCGCCGCCGAGGGGCGGACCGAGGCCGGCGAACTGCGCGTCGGCTACTCCGGCCCCTGGTGCGCCGAACTGCTGCTGCGGGCCGCGCAGGAGCTGCGCGGCCGGCACCCCGGCTGGTCCGTACGGATCCAGGAGATCCAGTTCAACGATCTCTACGGTCCGCTGCACCGCGGTGAACTCCAGCTGCAGATCACCGAGTTCCCCGTGTTCGAACCGGGCCTCGCCGCAGGCCCGGTGCTGCTGCAAGAACGTCGCGCGCTGATGCTGCCGGCCGACCACCCCATGGCCGACGCCGACACCGTGTCCCTGGAGGACCTGGCCGAGGTGCCACTGCTCCGGCTCCAGGGGGACCATCCGAAACCCCAGATGGACTTCCACTTCCCCCCGACCACACCGATGGGCCGCCCCATCCCCCGCGGCCCCTCCTACACCTCCTGGTACGAGATCCCCGTGCTGGTCGCCGCCGGGTTCGGCGCGTCGATCGTGGCGGCCCGCATCGCCGACTACCACGCCCGGCCCGGCGTCGCCTTCGTTCCGTTCCGGGACGGTCCGACGCTTGACTACGGCGTGCTGCTGCCCGCCGCCGCCCCGGCGCCGCTCGTGCCGGCCTTCGTCGAGCTGCTGCGCTCCCTCGCCGAGGGTGACGGCAGCCGGTGAGCGGGGGCGTACGGGCCCGCGAGCGGGGGCACCCGTACGACGGACCGACACCCTTTGCCGACGCTTTAACATGGATGAGTCATCCGAACTCCTACGAAAGGTGTGAGCGTCCGCCCATGGGCGAGCCTCCCAGTCCGACAGGGACTCCTCCCTGCTCCGTCCCCCCGCGCGGCCCCCGCGAGCGCGCATCCGTCCCGGCCCTGGCCGATCATGGGACGGAGGTGACGCCCCGATGACCGAAGTACTGCTGCTCGCCGTCGCAGTCCTGCTGTCGCTGGCCTGCGGCGCGTTCGTCGCCGCGGAGTTCTCGCTCACGACCGTCGAGCGCGCGGATCTCGAAGAGGCCGTCGAGCGCGGTGAGCGCGGCGCGGCCGGCGCCCTGCGGGCCGTACGGAACCTGACCTTCCAGCTCTCCGGAGCCCAGCTCGGCATCACCGTCACCAACCTGGTCGTCGGCATGCTCGCCGAGCCGTCCATCTCCAAGCTCCTGGCGGGGCCGCTGGGGTCCATCGGGCTGTCCGAGGGGGCCTCCTCCTCGGTCGCCCTGGTCCTCGGCACCGCCCTGTCGACCGTGTTCCTGATGGTCGTCGGCGAGCTGGTGCCGAAGAACTGGGCGATCTCCTCGCCGCTGGCCGTGGCCAAGAAGGTGGCGACGCCGCAGCGCTGGTTCAGCGCCGCGTTCCGCCCGTTCATCACGCACCTCAACAACACCGCGAACCGGCTCGTGCGCCGCTTCGGCATCGAGCCGACCGAGGAGCTGGCCTCCGCGCGCGGCCCGCAGGAGCTGATGGCGCTCGCCCGGCACTCCGCGAAGGCGGGCGCGCTGGAGGCGGACACCGCCGAGCTGTTCGTGCGCACCCTGAACCTCGCCGACCTGACCGCGGAGAACGTGATGACGCCGCGCGTCCAGGTCATGGCCCTCGACCTCCAGGCCACCTGCGAGGACGTGGCGAACGCGACGCGGGCCACGGGACTGTCCCGCTTCCCCGTCTACCGCGGCAGCCTCGACTCGGTCGTCGGCGTCGTGCACATCAAGGACGTCCTCGCCGTGCCCGACGAGCAGCGGTCCCGCAAGGGCGTCACCGATCTGCTGCGCGAGCCGCTGCTGGTGCCGGAGACGCTGACCGTGGACCGGCTGCTCGACCGGCTCTCCGGCAAGCGGACGATGGCCGTGGTCATCGACGAGTACGGCGGCACGGCCGGTGTCGCCACCCTGGAGGACATCGTCGAGGAGGTCGTCGGCGAGGTCCGCGACGAGCACGACCCGCACGAGACCCCCGACATCGCGGCCGCGGGAACCGACCCGGAGGGCCGGACGCTCTACTCCGCCGACGGCGCCGCCCGCACCGACCAGCTCGCGCGGGTCGGACTGCGTGCGCCCGACGGACCGTACGAGACGCTGGCCGGGCTCGTCGCGACGGAGCTGGGCCGGATCCCGGACATCGGCGACAGCGTCGACGTCGCCGGGTGGCGACTCGACGTCGTGGACGCGCACGGGCATCGCGCGGCCCGCGTGCTGCTGCATGCGCCGCTGGTCCCGGACACCGAGGACAGCGGGACGGCGGAGGAGACGAGGAGCGGCCGGACGGCCGCGAAGGCCAGGACGGCGGGCAAGGCCGAGAAGGCCAGGGCCGCGAGCAAGGCCGACAAGGCCTCTCAGGAGAAGGGGGCGGCCCGATGACCGCGATCCAATTGCTCATCGGCCTGGCGACGCTGTTCGTCAACGCCTTCTTCGTGGGCGGCGAGTTCGCGCTGATCTCGGTGCGCCGCAGCCAGATCGAGCCGTACGCCGAGGAGGGCGACCGGCGCGCGCGCAGCGTCATGTGGGGTCTTGAGCACGTGTCGGCGCTGCTCGCCGCGGCGCAGCTCGGCATCACGCTGTGCACGCTGGTGCTCGGCATCGTCGCCGAGCCGGCCATCGCGCATCTGCTGGAGCCCGCGTTCGACGCGGTCGGCGTGCCGCACGGCCTGGTCCACCCGATCTCGTTCGTGATCGCGCTGACCGTGGCAACGTATCTGCACATGCTGCTCGGCGAGATGGTGCCGAAGAACATCGCGCTCGCCGAGCCGGTCCGCTCGGCGCTGCTGCTCGGCCCGCCGCTGGTCGCCGTCGCGCGCGCCCTGCGCCCGGTGATCTTCGCGATCAACGCCTTCGCGAACGGGCTGCTCAAGCTGCTCCGCGTGGAGGCGAAGGACGAGGTCACGGCGACGTTCTCGGACGACGAGCTGGCCCGCATGGTCAAGGACGCCTCCGCCGCGGGCCTGATCGACGACCGCGCGCAGGAGCGTCTGCACGACGCGCTCGAACTGGGCCGGCGGCCCGTCAAGGACGTCGTCCTGCCGATCGAGAAGGTCGTCTACGCGCGCGTGGGCGTCACGCCCGAGGAGCTGGAGCGGCTCTCCGCCGAGTCCGGTTTCTCGCGCTTCCCCGTGGTGGACGAGGGCCGGCGGATCGTCGGCTACCTCCACGTGAAGGACGCCCTGGACGCGATGCCGCGCGACCTGCCGTTCCGGGTGCCGGACATGCGGTCCATCGCGCGCGTGCGGGAGACGACGCCGCTGGACGACGTGCTGACCGCGATGCGCGGCAGCCGTACGCACGTCGCGGCGGTGCTCGGCGCGGACGGCCGGCTGGCCGGGCTCGTGACGATGGAGGACGTGCTGCGGGAGCTGTTCGGCCAGCCGGTGTGAGCCCTTCACGGGGGCCGGGAACCTCGCGGGGCCAGGAACCTCGCGGGGCCGGGAAAGGGGAGGCATGAGTCAGCTCGTCCTGAAGGACGTGTCGTACGGATACCCGGACCGGCCGGTACTCGACCGGATCTCGCTGTCGGTGCGGCCCGGCGAGAAGGCCTGCGTCATCGGTGAGAACGGCTCCGGCAAGTCGACGCTGCTGCGGCTGCTCGCGGGCGAGCTGATCCCCTCGGAGGGCTCCGTCGTGGTCGGCGCCGACGGCGGCACCGGCTACCTCGCCCAGACGCAGCCGCTGCCGCCCGACGCCACGGTGCGGGATGCCGTCGACGCGGCGCTCGCCGAGCTGCGCGACCTGGAGCGGCGGATCACCGAGGCGGAGGCGGCCCTCGGTTCGGCCGGGCCCGGCGCGCTGACCGAGTACGCCGATCTGGTGGCGGCCTTCGAGGCGCGCGACGGCTACCGCGCCGACGCCCGTCTGGAGGCGGCCCTGCACGGGCTCGGCGTCCCGCACCTGGAGCGCACCCGCACGCTCGACTCCCTGTCGGGCGGCGAGGCGGCGCGGCTCGGCCTGGCCTGCGTCCTCGCCCCGCGACCCGAGCTGCTGCTCCTGGACGAGCCGACGAACCACCTCGACGACCAGGCGCTGAGCTGGCTGGAGGAGCGGCTCCGGGCACACCGCGGCACCGTCGTCGCCGTCACCCACGACCGCGTCTTCCTCGACCGGGTGGCCGGCGCGATCGTCGAGGTCGACGGCGACCGGCACTCCGTCGCCCGCTACGGCAACGGCTGGGACGGCTACCTGGAACAGCGGGGCACGGCGCGGCGCCGCTGGGAGGAGCGGTACCGGGCGTGGTCCGACGAGGTGGACCGGCAGGAGCGGATCGCCGAGGACGCCTCCGCCCGCCTCTCCGGCGGCTGGCGGATGCGGGACAGCAGCGCGTTCGCCAAGTTCTCCAAGCACCAGCGCTCCGTGGAGGGCCAGGTCTCCGGCGTCGTCCGCAACGCGCGGGAGCGGCTGCGGAGGCTGCGCGCCGACCCGGTCCCGAAGCCGCCGGAGCCGTTGCGGTTCCGGGTGGGCGGGGGCCCGGAAGGCGGAGCTCCGGAAGGTGGCGACCACCCCTTCCTGCGCCCCGTGGAGGTGACCGACGTCGCCGTCGAGGGACGGCTCACGGTCGAACGCCTTGTGCTGGAGCCCGGGTCGCGCACCCTGGTGACCGGGCCGAACGGTGCGGGCAAGTCGACGCTGCTCGCCCTGCTCGCCGGGCACCTCGCGCCGGATCGCGGAACGGTCCAACGCCCGCCCCGCATCGGCTACTTGACGCAGGAGGTCGCGCACGACGGCACCGCGCAGCCGCTCCTCGACGCGTTCGCGGCCGGGCTCGACGGGCTGCCCGAGGAACACGCGGGGACCCTGCTGGCGCTGGGCCTCTTCCGCGAGGAGGACCTGGCCGTGCCGGTGCGGGACCTCTCCGTCGGCCAGCGCCGCCGCCTCGATCTGGCCCGCCTGGTCACCCGCCCCGCCGATCTGCTGCTCCTGGACGAGCCGACGAACCACGTCTCGCCCGCGCTCGCGGAGGACCTGGACGAGGCGCTGGCCGGCTACGCGGGCACGCTCGTCGTGGTCTCCCACGACCGCAGGCTGCGGGCCCGCTTCGAGGGCCGTCAGGTGCGTGTGGCGGGCGGGTCGGTCGTGGGCTTCTTGGGCTGAGGGCGCGGCGCCGCGGGCTCCGGCGTCGGGGCCTCCAGGATGCCGGGACCGTGCGGCCCGATGCGCGCGGTGCCGACCGCCGTGAGAACCGCGAGCAGCGTGGCGAGCCCCGCGGTGCCGAGGGCCGCGGCCCAGTCGACGTCCAGCAGGTTCGTCGCGCCCGCGACCAGCACCGCCGCGAGCGCCTGCGCGAACGTCCGGATCGCCCGCTCGGCGGTGGCCTTCCAGAATCCGATGCTCCACATGACCCGCTCCCCCGTTCGTCGCGCCCGCCCGACCGGGCGAGCCGGTACGCGCTCCTGGCATACCGCCGCCGGGCGCCGCTGCCCAGACCCGCGGCGCCCACCACTTCGTTGCCTCGGGATACGATCTGGGCAGTCATGCACACGAACCCCCACCACACCAGCCTCGTCGCGGTCGGCGACTCCTTCACCGAGGGCATGTCGGACCTGCTGCCGGACGGTTCCTACCGAGGATGGGCGGATCTCCTCGCCGCCCGGATGGCCGCGCGCACCGAGGACTTCCGCTACGCGAATCTCGCCGTGCGCGGCAAGCTCATCGGCCAGATCGTCGACGAGCAGATCGATGTCGCCGCCGCGATGAAGGCCGATGTCGTGACCCTGGTCGGCGGCCTCAACGACACCCTTCGCCCCAAGTGCGACATGGTCCGCGTCCGCGATCTGCTCACGCAGGCCGTGGAGACGCTGGCCCCGTCCTGCGAGCAGCTCGTCCTGATGCGCAGCCCCGGCCGCAACGGCCCGGTGATGGAGCGGTTCCGGCCGCGCATGGAGGAGCTGTTCACCTGCATCGACGAACTGGCGGCGAAGCACGACGCCCTCGTCGTCGACCTGTACGGGGCGCCGGTCCTCGGCGATCAGCGCATGTGGGACGTGGACCGGCTGCACCTCACGGCGGAGGGCCATCGCCGGGTCGCCGAGGCGATCTGGCAGGGCCTCGGCCACGAGGCGGAGTCCGACTGGCGCGCCGAGCTGCCGCCCTCGCTCCCGCCGAACTGGGTGGAGCGCCGGGTGGCCGACGCCCGCTTCGCCAAGCAGCACCTCGTGCCGTGGATCGGCCGCCGCCTGACGGGAAGGTCGTCGGGCGACGGCCGGGCACCGAAGCGGGCGGAGCTGGCCCCGTACGCGGACGAGCCGCGGGACCGCACCGCGTAAGCGGCCCGCAGACCCCGAGGTTCAACGCGGCGCAGCAGCTCAGTCCACGGACAGCACGAGCTTGCCCCGCGTGTGTCCCTCGGCGTTGAGCCGCCAGGCCTGTGCCGCCTCGGCCAGCGGAAGCACCCGCGAGACAGGCACGGTCAGCTTCCCCGCGTCGGCGAGGTCGGCGAGCGCCGTGAGATCGGCCGGGTCCGGGCGGACCCACACGTAGTGGCCGCCCTTCTCCGCGGCCTCCGCCTCGACGATGGAGGCGAACCGGTCGGGCCGGTCGAGCAGCCGCAGCGAGGTCTCGACGGCTTCCTCGCCACCGACGAAGTCGAGCGCCGCGCCGATGCCCTCGGGCGCCGACTCCGCGACACGGTCGGCGAGTCCGGGACCGTAGGCCACGGGTTCCGCGCCCAACTCCCGTACGAAGTCGTGGTTGTGGGCGCTCGCCGTGCCGATCACGCGGGCACCGAGCGCCACTGCGATCTGGACGGCGAACGAGCCGACGCCGCCCGCGGCCGCGTGCACCAGGACCGTGTCACCCGTGCCGACACCCACGCGCTTGATGGCCTGGTAGGCCGTGAGCCCGGCGAGCGGGACGCCCGCGGCCTGCTCCCAGGAGAGCGCGGCGGGCTTGCGGGCGAGCATGCGCACGTGCGCGGAGACGTATTCGGCGTAGGCGCCGAGCTGGGCGGCGTCCTTGCGGATGTAGCCGAAGACCTCGTCCCCGGGCGCGTACTCCTCGACGTCGAAGCCGACGCGCTCGACCACTCCGGCCACGTCCCAGCCGGGGACGAGGGGGAAGTGCGTTTCCATGATCGGGTCGAGGCCGCCCGCGGCGAGCTTCCAGTCGACCGGGTTGACCCCGGCGGCCCGGACCCGGATCAGCACCTCACCAGGTGCGACCTTCGGGTCGGGGAGGTCGGTGAGCCGCAGCGCGTCAGGGCCGCCGTATTCGTTCAGAGTGATGGCCTTCATCCGGACAATGGTTGCACACGGCGGTAAATGCAAGCCCGTGATACGTGCGTTTGCATTTAACCCGCGCCTGCAATTACCGTCGGGCGACGTAAGCACCCGTAGGGCCCGTACCACCCGAGAGGCCACTCACACCATGGCACCGTCCACCATCCCCACCGTCACCCTCAACAACGGCGTCGAGATCCCCCAGCTGGGCTTCGGCGTCTTCCAGGTGCCGGACGACGAGACCACCGCGGCCGTGACCGCCGCGCTCGAGGCCGGTTACCGCAGCATCGACACCGCGGCGATCTACGGGAACGAGACCGGCGTCGGCCGCGCGCTCGCCACCTCCGGCATCGCCCGCGAGGACCTGTTCATCACGACCAAGCTGTGGAACGCCGACCAGGGCTACGACGCCACGCTCGCGGCCTTCGACGCCTCGCTGGAGAAGCTGGGCCTCGACTACGTCGACCTGTACCTCATCCACTGGCCGACCCCGGAGCGCGACCTCTACCGCGAGACCTGGAAGGCCATCGAGAAGCTGGTCGCCGACGGCCGGATCCGCGCCGCGGGCGTCTCCAACTTCCAGCCCGCGCACCTCGAGCGGCTCCTCGCGGACTCGCCGCTCGTACCCGCCGTCAACCAGGTCGAGCTGCACCCGGGCCTCCAGCAGAGCGAGCTGCGCGCCGTGCACGCCGACCTCGGCATCGCCACCGAGGCGTGGAGCCCGCTCGCGCAGGGCGCGGTCCTCGGCGACGAGGCGATCACCACGATCGCCGCCCGCCACGGCAAGTCGCCCGCCCAGGTCGTGCTGCGCTGGCACCTCCAGCTCGGCAACGTCGTGATCCCCAAGTCCGTGACGCCGGCCCGCATCCGCGAGAACCTCGACGTCTTCGACTTCACGCTCACGGACGACGAGCTTGCCTCCATCGCCACCCTCGACCGCGACCTGCGCACGGGTCCGCACCCGGACGAGCTCAACTAGTCCGCCAGCTCGCGCTTGAGGATCTTGCCGGTCGCCCCCTTCGGCAGGGCGGCCACGATCCGCACGCGGCGCGGGTACTTGTAGGCGGCGACCCGTTCCCGGACGAACTCCCGTATGGCATCGGCCTCGGCGCGCTCACCGGCGCGCAGGCTGACGACGGCGACGACCTCCTCGCCGTGGGTCTCGTGCGGGACGCCGAGCACGGCGGCCTCCGCGACGGCGGGATGCTCGTGGAGCACTTCCTCGATCTCCCGCGGGTAGACGTTGTAGCCGGAGCGGATGATGAGGTCCTTCTTCCGGTCGACGACGTAGTAGTAGCCGTCGTCGTCGACGCGGGCGAGGTCCCCGGTGCGCAGCCAGCCGTCCGTGAAGGCCTCGCGGGTCGCCGCCGCGCGGTTCCAGTAGCCCTTCATGACGTTGTCGCCGCGGATCACGATCTCGCCCACCTCGCCGGCCTCGACGGGCTGCCCGGCGTCGTCGAGGAGGCGGAGCGCGACGCCGTCGACCGGCAGCCCGATCGAGCCGGGTCGGCGGGGCCCGTCCGGCGGGTTGAACGTGGCGACCGGGGACGTCTCGGACAGCCCGTAGCCCTCCAGAATCGGCACCCCGTACGCACGCTCGAAGGCGTGCAGCGTCTGGACCGGCAGGGAGGCGCCGCCCGAGACGGCGAGCCGCAGCCTTCCGGGCCGTACCCCCACGCCTCCATGGAGCAGGGCCGCGTACATCGTCGGCACACCGAGGAAGAGCGTGACTCCGTCGCGTGCCATGGTCTCCAGTGCCGCCCCGGCGTCGAACCGGGGCAGCAGGGTGAGCGTCGCGCCCGCGCTCACGGCGGCGTTGAGCGCGCAGGTCTGGCCGAACGCGTGGAACAGCGGGAGCCCGCCGAAGACCACGTCGTCCCGGCCGATCCGGAGGATGTCGCGCGCGACGGTGCGCGCGTTGGCGGCGAGATTGCGATGGGTGAGCTCGGCCCCTTTGGGCGCTCCGGTCGTCCCCGAGGTGTAGAGGATCACGGCCGTGTCGTGGTCGGCGCGCTCGACGACCGCCCTCAACGGCTCGGTGTCGCGCAGCAGTTGGGTGAACTCCTCCGTCCCCACGGTCAGAGCGGGGGTGCCGGTCGGCGCGGCGGCGGCAGCGACCTCGGCCGCACACGATGCCGCCGTCACCACGGCACGGGGCTCGCAGTCCCCCAGCACGTGGGCGAATTCCCGGGACTTCAGCAGCGGGTTCAGCGGGACCACCACGGCGCCCGCGGCGAGGATGCCGTAGTAGGCGACAGGGAAGTCGACGACATTGGGCACGGCCATGGCCACCCGGTCACCGGCCCGCACGCCCCTCTCCCCCAGCAGCGCGGCGAACCGGGCACATGCGTCGCCCAGCTCCTCGTACGTGAGACGGTCCCCGCCCTGCCGCACGGCCGGCCGGTCGCCGTGCTCCCGGGCGGCTGCGACGAGGAGGGTGGCAAGGTTGGTCATGCGGCTCCTTCGAGGGCTGATCTTCGGCCGGTGCCTTGTCAACGCGCTGTCCGGCCGGTTTCCTGGCGTTCGGTAACTCCGTGACCGGGTGGCCTCGGGGACCGTCGCGGCGCTGCAACGCTAGGTCGCGGTCCGGTCCCCCGCTTGCCTCCTCGTGACGTGCGACTTATCCAACGGGGACAGGCAAGGAGCGTGCCCATGAAGCCCCGAGTCCGCAGCGCCGCGCTCAGCGGCTACGTCCCGCTCGCCCGCTCGCTCGGCATCGCGCCGGAACCGCTGCTGCGCGAGGTGGGCCTGCGCCCCGCCGAACTCTCCGTACAGGACCGGTGGATCCCCGGGCCCGCCGTGACCCGGCTGCTCGAACGGTCGGCCGCCGTGGCGGGCCGCGAGGACTTCGGGCTGCTGCTCGCCGGACGGCGCCGGTTCGCGAACCTGGGACCGATCAGCCTGGTGGCGCGCGAGGAGCCGACGCTGCGCAGCGCGCTCGACCTGCTGATCCGCCACGAGGACGCGTACAACGAGATGCTGCACGGCCGGCTCGACGAGTCGGAGGGGCGGTCGGTGCTGAAGGTGTGGCTCGAATCGGGTGAGCCGACGCCCGCGCGGCAGGCCACGGAGCTGGCCGTGGGCGTCTTCCACCACGTCGTACGGGAGATCCTCGGCGACCGCTGCCGCCCTGCCGCCATCTGTTTCACACACCCGGCGCCCACCGAACCCGGCACACACCACCGCCTGTTCGGCCCCGCCGTGGAGTTCGGCCGCGCGTTCAACGGCCTGGTGCTGCACGCGCGTGACCTCGACGCCCCCAACCCGCACTCGGACCCGCTCCTGCACGCCTACGCCCGCCAGTACTTCGACTCGGTCACCGAGCCGCGCGGGGCCGCCCTCGTCGACCAGGTGCGGGAGCTGATCGAGGCGCTGCTGCCGACGGGACGCTGCTCCATCGAGGAGGTCGCGCACAGTCTCGGTGTGGACCGCAGGACGGTGCACCGGCATCTGGCGTCGGCGGGGCACACGTTCTCCTCGCTGCTCAACGCCACCCGCGCCCGCCTCGCCGAGCAGTTGGTGGCGAATCCGCGCCATCCGCTGACCGAGGTCTCGCTCCTCCTCGGCTTCTCCGCGCCCAGCGGCTTCTCGCGCTGGTTCCGCGAGCAGTTCGGCTGTACGCCGCGGGCCTGGCGGGCCCGGCGTACGGGGAGTTCGGAACGTACGGGGAGTTCGGAACCTACGGGAAGTTCGGAAACAGCGGTGAGATCAACTCCTGTCCCCAAGTGACAAGTTGGCTGTCCCTTTCGGTTAAGCGGGCCACGTAACCCGTCCTTAACGTGGCGGTGGTAGGCGAGAAACCGCACCGAAAGGGCGTAAAACCATGCATTTCCACGATGATTCCCTCTACCCCGAGAACCAGCAGAAGCTGGTGATCCAGGCGGCGCCGTACGGCCCCGAGTGGCTGCCCGGCGACGCCGACGACCTTCCGATGACCATGGACGAGCACGTTCAGGCCGCCGTGGACTGCTACAACGCCGGCGCCACCGTGCTGCACATCCACGTACGCGAACTGGACGGGCACGGCTCGAAGCGCCTGTCGATGTTCAACGAGCTGATGGGCCGGCTGCGCGAGGCCGTACCGGACATGGTGCTCCAGATCGGCGGTTCGATCTCCTTCGCCCCCGAGGACGAGGGCGGCGACGCGCAGTGGCTCAGTTACGACACCCGCCACATGCTGGCGGAGGTCTCGCCGAGCCCCGACCAGGTCACCATCGCGATCAACACCAACCAGATGAACATCGTCGAGATCTTCGACGACGCCGACATCGAGGGCACGTCCATCGCCAAGCCGGGCTACTACAAGGCGTACCGGGACATGGTCGTCGAGGCGGGCCCCGAGTTCTATCTGGAGCACCTGAAGCGGCTGCGGGCGAACGGCATCCAGCCGCACTTCCAACTCGCCAACCTGTCCCAGCTGGAGACGGTCGAGCGCCTCATCCGCAAGGGCGAGTACCACGGCCCGCTCGTCCTCAACTACGTGGCGATCGGCGGCGGGTTCGCGGGCCGGCACCCCGCCGACCTGGTCGAGTTCATCCGTCGCGTGCCGGACGGCGCCGTGCTCACCATCGAGGCGTCGATGCGCGCGGTGGCTCCCATGAACGCGGTCGGGATCGCGCTCGGCGCCCACGTCCGCGTCGGCAACGAGGACAACCTGTGGAGCCGCAAGGGCGAGCGGATGTCGTCGGTGCAGCAGGTCGAGCAGATGGTGCGGATCGCCGACGCGGTCGGCCGCGAGGTGGCGTCCGGTCCCGAGGCGCGGGAGATCTACCGGCTCGGCGAGTGGTACGACGGCACGGACGAGACCCTCGCGCAGCTCGGCATGGTGCCCAACCGCCGCCCCGGACAACGGGGTTCGATGCTGCGTCCCGTCGCGACCGAGGGCAAGCACTGATGGCGTACGCGGTCCGCTTCCACGAGACCGGCGGCCCCGATGTGCTGCGCTGGGAACAGGTCGCGGTGGGCGCCCCGGGCCCCGGCGAGGTGCGCATCCGGCATCAGGCGGTCGGCCTGAACTTCGCCGACACCTACTTCCGCACCGGTCTGTACCCGGCGCCGCTGCCCGCGGGGCTCGGCGTCGAGGGCGCGGGCGTGATCCTGGCCGTGGGGCCGGGCGTGACGGAGTTCGCCGCGGGCGACCGGGTCACGTACACGGGAAGCCCGCTCGGCGCGTACAGCACCGAGCGCGTGATGCCCACAGGGTCCCTGATCAAACTGCCGGACGCGATCGGCTTCGACACGGCCGCCGCCATGACCATGCGCGGCCTGACCTCCGCGTATCTGCTGCGCCGCATCCATCCGTTGGAGGCGGGCGACACGATCCTGCTGCACGCGGCGGCCGGTGGCGTCGGGCTGATCCTCACCCAGTGGGCGAAGCTGCTCGGCATCAGGGTCATCGGCACGGTCTCCACGGAGGAGAAGGCGGCCGTCGCCCGCGAGCACGGCTGCGACCACACCATCCTGTACCGGCGCGAGAACGTCGCGGAGCGGGTCCGTGAACTCACTGACGGAGAAGGCGTTCCGCTCGTCCTCGACAGCATCGGCAAGGACACCGTCGAGGCGTCGATGGCCTCGCTGCGCCGCCGCGGACTGCTGGTGTGCTTCGGCACGGCGTCGGGTGTGCCACCGCTGGACGCCATGCAACTGGCCGTCCACGGCTCGCTGTTCGTGACGCGGCCCGCGCTCGCCGACTACATCGCGGATCCGGCCGAACGGTCCGCCCTCGCCGGGGAGTTGTTCGACCACGTGGCGGCCGGCCGGATCACGGTCCGGATCCCGCAGCGGTTCGCGCTGCCGGACGCGGTGGACGCGCACCGCGCCCTGGAGTCGGGCCGCACGACGGGCTCGTCCGTCTTCGTCCTCTGAACCTCCTCCGAACCTCTCCGCGCTTCTCCGGGAGTACCCATGCCTGTCCGTACCGCCCTCACCGTCGAACCCCTGACCTGCACACTCGGCGCCGAGCTGCACGGCGTTCAGCTCAGCGACGCGGCCCGCGACGAGGAGCTGTTCGCCGAGATCCGTCAACTCCTCCTCCAGTACAAGGTGTTGTTCCTGCGCGACCAGGACATGTCGCGGGCCGAACACGTCACCTTCGCCTCTCGCTTCGGCCCGCTCGAGGACCATCCGGTGGCGGGCAGCGACCCCGAGCACCCCGGTCTCGTCCGCATCTACAAGGACCTCGACAGCAAGCCCGAGCACTACGAGAACGCCCTGCACTGCGACGCGACGTGGCGCGAGTGCCCGCCCATGGGTGCGGTGCTGCGCTGCGTCGAGGGCCCGGCGGTCGGCGGCGACACCATGTGGATCGACATGGCCGAGGCGTACCGGCGCCTGCCCGACCGGGTCAAGCAGCGCATCGAGGGGCTGCGCGCCCGGCACAGCATCGAGGCGACGTTCGGCGCGGCTCTGCCGACGGCGGAGCGGCACGCGCTCAAGGAACGCTTCCCCGACGCGGAACACCCGGTGGTGCGCACACACCCGGAGACCGGCGAGAAGATCCTCTTCGTCAACGCGTTCACCACGCACTTCGTGAACTACCACCGGCCCGAGAACGTGCGCTTCGGCCAGGACTACGCGCCCGGCGCCGCCGACCTCCTGCGGTATCTGATCAGCCAGGCGGCCGTCCCCGAGTACCAGGTGCGCTGGCGCTGGAGCCCGGACTCGGTCGCAATCTGGGACAACCGCTCGACCCAGCACTACGCCGTCCAGGACTACTGGCCCGCCGTGCGCCGCATGGAGCGCGCCGGCATCACCGGCGACCGACCGTTCTGATGGCCGGGGCCGTACTGACGTCGGGGGCCGTGGACTCCCCTCCGGTCGTGTCGCGTCGTTACGCGTGGCTGGTGTTCGCGCTGAGTTTCGCGCTGCTGCTGTCCGACTACATGTCGCGGCAGGTGCTCAACGCCGTCTTCCCGATGCTCAAGGCCCAATGGCTGCTGTCCGACGGCCAGTTGGGCACCTTGAGCGGTGTCGTCGCCCTCATGGTCGGCGTGCTGACGTTCCCGCTGTCCCTGCTCGCGGACCGGTGGGGGCGGGTGCGGATCCTGGTCGCGGCCGCGTCGATGTGGAGCCTGGCGACCCTGGGCTGCGCCGTCGCGGCGGGCTACGGCGAGATGTTCCTGGCCCGCTTCGTGGTCGGCATCGGAGAGGCGGCGTACGGCAGCGTCGGCATCGCGGTCGTGCTCAGCGTCTTCCCCGTGGCCCTGCGGGCGACGCTGGCCGGCGCGTTCATGGCCGGGGGGTCGTTCGGGTCCGTCCTCGGTGTCTCGGTCGGCGGCGTCGTGGCGCAGGCGCACGGCTGGCGCTGGGCGTTCGGCGTGATGGGCCTGTACGGGCTCGTGCTCGCGGTCGTCTACGGACTCGTCGTCAAGGAACGCCGGATCGGCGGCACCGAGCGGCGCTCCGGCCGCACCCAACGCGCGCCGGTCCGCCCGCAGTTGCCCCACCTGTTCAACTCGGTCTCGGTCATCTGCGCCTACGTCGGCAGCGGTCTGCAGATGTTCCTGGCGATGGCGCTGCTGACGTGGATGCCCAGCTATCTGGACCGGGCGTACGGGCTGCCGACGAGCAAGGCGGGCCTGGCGGCGGGGGTGTTCGCCCTCATCGGCGGGATCGGGATGATCGCCTGCGGCGCCGTCGCCGACCGGCTCAGCCGTGCGGCGCCGATCCGCAACTGGAGCGTGGCCATCGTCTGCAGCCTCGGCTCACTGACCCTCCTGACCACCGGTTTCCTGCTGCCGACCGGACCGGCACAGCTCGTGCTCGTCGGCCTCGGCACACTGCTCGCGGGTGGCACGTCGGGCCCCGCGGCGGCGATGGTGGCGAGCCTGACGCCCGCCGCCATCGCGGCGACGGCGCTCGCCACGCTCACCCTCGCCAACAGCCTCATCGGCCTGGCGCCCGGCCCCGCCCTGACCGGCATGCTCGCCGACCACCTGGGCCTGGGCGGAGCGCTGCGCGTGATCCCGCTGGTCGCACTCCTGGGCGCCACGGCCTTCGCCATCGGCAGAAGCACATACGAGAAGGACCTGCGCCGCCCGACCTCCCTGGAGCCCTCCCCATGAACAGCATGAGCAACGTGAGCAACATGAACAACCTGAGCAGCATGAGCAACCCGGAACAGCCCACCGTGGTGATCGTCCCCGGCCTGCGGGACCACGTCCCGGACCACTGGCAGACCCACCTCGCCCACGAACTCCCCCGCTCCCGCACCGTCCCACCACTGGAACGCGACCGCCTCGGCCGCGCCGCTCAAGTGACAGCACTGCAACGGGAGTTGATGGACACGCCCGGACCCGTCCTCCTGGTGGCGCACAGCGCGGGCGTGCTGACCACCGTCCACTGGGCACGGCAGCACCGCGCACGCGTCGTCGGAGCGCTGCTCGCCGCCCCACCCGACTTCGACGCCGAACTGCCCGACGGCTACCCCTCCCGCAAGGAGCTGCGCGAGCACGGCTGGTCACCGGTCCCGCGCGAGCGGCTCCCCTTCCCCAGCATCGTCGCCGCGAGCAGGAACGACCCCTTGGCCTCCTTCGACCGGGCGAGTTCCCTGGCCGCCTACTGGGGCAGCCGCCTCGTGGACCTCGGCCCGGTGGGCCACCTCAACCCCGCTTCCGGTTACGGACGTTGGCCCCGCTCCATGGACCTGCTGAGCGAACTCGGCGCCATGCAAAGGGCCTTCACGTAGGGCCGGTCAGTGCGCGGGCACGGGCTGCGCGTCCCGCTCCGGCGCCGCGCCGACCTCCGCCAGCTCCCGGTCCCGCAGGTCCGGCGCGAAGGCGATGGCCACCATGGCGATCACCGTCGTCACGATGGCGAACGCGATCACCATCCAGAGGCCCCCGTCGGCCCACAGCACCATCGCGCCGGCCAGCGCCGGAGTGAAGCTCGCCAGCAGGATCGAGGCCATCTGGTACCCGATGGAGATGCCCGAGTAGCGGACCGCCGTGGGGAACATCTCGCAGTACAGGGCGGGCAGCGGCGCGTACACCATGGCGTGGCCGAGGGCGAGGAACAGCACCACTCCCGCGACGATCGCCCACAGCTGCCCGGTGTGCACCAGCGCGAAGACCGGCCAGGTCGTGACCACGATCAGCGCACCGCCGATGAGGAAGGTGCGGACGCGTCCGATGCGGTCGGAGACGGCCCCGAACACCGGGATCATCACGATGTTCACCGCGGCGCCGATCATCGACGCCGTCAGGCCGTAGCTCTTCGGCGCGCCGAGGGTGGTGGTGACGTAGGACAGGATGAAGGTCGTGAACAGGTAGTAGTTCCCGGCCTCCGCGAAGCGGCCGAAGATCGTGATCAGCAGGGCCTTGCGGTGGTCGCGGAAGACGACCGCCGCGGGCGCCTTGCGGCGCTCCAGCTCGGCGTCCATCTTGCGCTTCTCCTCGAGGAACGCCGGGCTCTCGGTGGCCCGCAGGCGGATGAAGAAGCCGACGGCGGCGAGGATCACGCTGAGCAGGAACGGCAGTCGCCAGCCCCACTCGTCGAAGGCGTCACCGGAGAGCCACGACGCGAGCGACACCGCGGCCGTGCCCAGCAACAGGCCCGCCGAGACCCCGATCTGCGGCCAGGAGCCGAAGTAGCCGCGCCGCTTCTTCGGTGCGTTCTCGACGGCGACGATGGCCGCCCCGCCCCACTCGCCACCCACGGCGAAACCCTGCGCGAGCCGCAGCACGCACAGCAACAGCGGTGCCGCGACGCCTATTTGGTCGTAGGTCGGCACGAGGCCGATCGCCGCCGTGGCCACCGTCATGATCGAGAACGTGAGGATCAGCGTGGACTTGCGGCCGATCCGGTCCCCGAGGTGTCCGGCGACGAACGCGCCGATCGGGCGGGCCAGGAACCCCACGCCGAACGAGGCGAGCGAGACGATCTGGCCGATGCCGGGCGACAGGTTCGGGAAGAACAGGTGCCCGAACACAAGCGCCGCTGCGGTGCCGTAGATCGTGTACTCGTACCACTCGACGATCGCGCCGATGGTGCCGGACTGCAGTGACCGGCGCCGGAGTTGCTCCGGTGTCGGGGTGGCGGCGGTGGCCATGGGATCTCCGTTGATCGGGGGTGAGCGGGGCGGCCCTGTGGGGTCAGGAGCGGGCGGACTCGTAGTGGTCGGTCCACGGCAGCGTGGCGCCGGCGTACTTGGCGGCGCGGACGTCGCCGGAGCGGGCGTGCCCCTCGAACAGCTCGACGCGGGCCGCGCGGCCGCACAGCTCCCCGAGCTCGGCGGAGGACTTCTCCTCGCGCACCTCCTGGTACGTGACGGTGCGCAGATACATGCCGACCCACAGGCCGCCGGTGTAGCGGGCTGCGCCGCGGGTGGGCAGCACGTGGTTGGTGCCGATCACCTTGTCGCCGTAGGAGACGCAGGTGCCCTCGCCGAGGAACAGGGCGCCGTAGGCGTGCATCTTGTCCAGGGCCTCGCGCGGGTTCTCGGTGAGGATCTGCACGTGCTCGTACGCGAAGCCGTCGGCGACGCGGTAGGCCTCGTCGAGGTCGTCGACCAGGATGATCTGGCCGTGGTCGCGCCAGGCCGGGCCGGCGATGTCGCCGGTCTGCATGCCGGGCAGGATCTCGTCGATGTGCCGCTGCACCTCGTCGGCGACCCGCTGACTCGTCGTCACCAGGGCGGCGGGCGAGTCCGGTCCGTGCTCGGCCTGCGAGAGCAGGTCGACGGCCGCGACGAACGGGTCGGCGGCGTCGTCCGCGACGACCAGGATCTCGGTCGGCCCGGCGAACAGGTCGATGCCGACCTCGCCGAACAGCTGGCGCTTGGCCTCGGCGACGTACGCGTTGCCGGGCCCCGCGAGCATGTCGACCGGCTTGACGGTCTCCGTGCCGACGGCCATCGCGGCGACCGCCTGGACGCCGCCGAGGACGTAGATCTCGTCGGCGCCCGCGAAGTGCATGGCGGCGATGGTCGCGGCGGGGATCTCGCCGCGGATCGGCGGCGTGCAGGCGACGACGCGCGGCACACCGGCGGCCTTCGCCGTCACGATCGTCATGTGCGCGGAGGCGGTCAGCGGGTAGCGGCCGCCGGGGATGTAGGCGCCGACGGACTGCACCGGCACGTGCCGGTGGCCGAGGAAGACGCCCGGGGCGGTCTCGATCTCGATCTCGGACATCGAGTCGCGCTGCGCCTCGGCGAACCGGCGGACGTTGGCCTGGACCGTCTTGATGTCCTCGATCACCTGGGGGTCGAGCGTGCCGATGATCTCGGTGAGCCGCTCGCCGTCCAGGCGGAAGGACTCCGGCTCCCAGCGGTCGAAGCGCGCCGACAGTTCACGGACGGCCGCGTCGCCGCGGCCGCGCACGTCGGCGATCAGCTCGCGGACGGCCTGCCCGACGGTGTCGTTGCCGGACGGCGCGGTGGACGGGGTGGTGGCGGCCTTGATGGTGCGGGACACGCCCAGCTCCTCACTCGTGATGGATACGTATCCATTGGATACGTATCCACAGAATGGAAGACGAAGGGTTGAACGGTCAAGAGGGTTCTCAAGAGGGATTTACGAAGAGATCCAGGAAGGGATCTACGAGGGGATCTGCGCCGGGCCCGTGGTCGAGCGTCCGACGAACTCCACCGGCAGCACCTCGTGCCGGTGCGGCAGCTCGGGGTCCTCGAGCCGGCCGAGCAGCAGCTCCACGCCGACCTGCGCGATCCGCTCCAGCGGCTGGCGCACGGTCGTCAGGTCGATGCGCTCCCACGCGGAGAGCGGCACGTCGTCGCAGCCCACCACGCTCAACTCCCCCGGCACGTCCACGCCTTCGGCAGCGGCGGCGTTCAGCGCCGCGTACGCCATGATGTCGTTGTGGCAGTAGAGCGCCGTCGGCCGCTCGGGGGCGGCGAGCAGCGCCCGCACCGCCGCGTAGGCGGTGTCGTAGTCGTAATCGCCGTCGATCTCGGTGAGGGCGACGCCGTCGGCGGCCCGCACCCGGTCGCGGAATCCGCGGCCGCGCTGCTGGGCCGTGCTCGATCGGGCCAGACCGCAGACCATCGCGATCCGCCGGTGCCCGAGGCCCAGCAGATGCTCGGCCGCCAGCTCGCCCGCGGTCGGGTTGTCGGCCTCGACCTGGTCGGCGGGGAAGTCGTCGAGAGTGCGGTGGACCAGCACGACGGGGATGCCGTGCCCGGCGGTGCGGTGCGCCAGCGGCTCGTCCTGCAGCGCCGAGGTGAACACGACCCCGTCGACACCCTCGCGGCGCAGCTGCGCGAGCCCCTCCTCCGCGGTCATCACGTCCGTGACCAGGGTCAGGCGCATGCCCTGCTCGTGCAGGACGCGCTCCATCGCCTTGACCATGACCGGGTAGAACGGGTTCGTCAGATCGCGGATGACCACGCCGATCAGGCCGGAGCGTGAGCCCACGAGGCTGCGCGCGGCCTGGCTGGGCTGGAAGTCGTACTTGGCGACCACTTCGAGCACGCGGCGGCGCGTCTCGGGCGCGACGCTCCCGCCGTTCAGGACGCGGGAGACGGTCGACTGCGCCACTCCGGCCTCGCGGGCGATCTGCACGCTGGTGACGGTCGGCCGCCGCGCCATGTGTCCTTACCTCCGGGTCGGGTCGAGGCAAGGATACGGATCGCCGGGTGCCGGAGGCATTCCGCCTCCGGCACCCGGCGTCTGCGTGTCCGTCAGGCCTGGACGGTCTCCAGGAGCGCGGCCAGCCCGTCGACGTAGATGCCGTGGAAGAGCTCCTCGACCTCGGCGTCGCTCACTCCGGTCGGGGTGAACGAGCCGGACCACTCGACGCGGGAGGCGTCCGGGCGGCCGGGGACGGCGTGCACGGTCAGGGTGGAGAGGTAGCCGGTGACAGGGAACGGGGCCTGCTCGATGGCGTAGCTGTAGTGGCGCTCGGCCTCGTTGAACTCGACGAGCCGCTCGACGATGACGCCGCCGTCCGCGTTGGTGAGGTGGCGCACGCGGCCGCCCTCACCGAGTTCGCTCTTCGGGATGTACGGGAGCCAGTCCGGCAGCGAGTCGAAGCCGCCGATGAGCTGCCAGACGCGGTCGGGGCTCTGCGGGATGTCGATGGATGCGGTGGTGGAAGCCATGGCGGGCCTCTCTTTCACGGTCAACTGGTGGGGGTTCAGGCGTCGTTGGGGAGCGGTGCGGCCGGGCTGACGAGGCCCTCGGCGCGCAGCTCGGTCCAGAACGCGGCCGGGATCTCCTCGGCGAGGGCGGCGGTGTCCTCGGCGATGCGGCTGGGGCGGGTGGCGCCGGGGATGACGGCGGCGGAGGCCGGGTGGGCCAGGGAGAACTGCAGGGCGGCGGACTTGATGCCGATGCCGTGCTTCTCGGTGAGGGCCTTGAGCCGGCCGACGCGCTCGATGATCTCGGCGGGCGCCTCCGCGTACTCGAAGTGGGTGCCACCGGCGAGGATCCCGGAGCTGTAGGGGCCGCCGGCGACCAGGTCGACGCCCTGCTCCTGGGCCATCGGGAGCAGGCGCGTGAGGGCGTGCTCGTGGTCGAGGAGGGTGTAGCGGCCGGCGAGCAGGAAGCCGTCGGGCTGCGGCTCGTCGAGGGCGAGGGTCAGCTCGATGGGCTCGGTCTTGTTGACGCCGAGGCCCCAGGCCTTGATGACGCCCTCGTCGCGCAGCCGGGACAGGACGCGGAAGGCACCGGTGCGGGCCTCCTCGAACTTCTGGATCCACTGGTCGCCGTGGAAGTCCTGCGCGATGTCGTGGACCCAGACGATGTCGAGGCGGTCGGTGCCGAGGCGCTTGAGGCTGCCCTCGATGGAGCGCTCGGTGGCGTCGGCGGTCCACTCGTGGAGGATCTTGTTCGGGTTGCCGTGCTCGAACAGGCCGCCCTTCTCGCCGAAGTCGGGGACGTCCGTCTCGTGCTCGTCGAGGATGACGCGGCCGACCTTGGTCGACAGCACGTAGGAGTCGCGCGGCTTGGTGGACAGGACCTCGCCCAGACGCTCCTCGGCCAGGCCCGCGCCGTAGAAGGGGGCGGTGTCGAAGTAGCGGATACCGTGGTCCCAGGCCGCCTCGACGGTGGCGCGGGCCTCGTCGTCGGGGATCGCGCGGAACATGTTGCCGAGGGGAGCGGTGCCGAAGCCGAGCCGGCCGGGGAGGAGGGACTTGATACCCATGGAGATCGTTCCTTGCCTTGGTGCTGTACGCCTACTGCTGTGTGCGCGGCTTTGCGGAGATTTCTTTGGGTTTCTCCTGCTCCGCGCCTCTTGCTCCTCCGAGGTTAGGATCGATGGGTAAGACTGTCCAAGACTCACTTGGACATACTTGAGTCCCCCGAGGTCCAACATGCTTGACCTGCGACAACTTCGCTATTTCGTGGCCGTGGCCGAGGAGGAGCACGTCGGCCGTGCCGCCGAACGGCTGCACATCTCGCAGTCGCCGCTGAGCCGGCAGATCGCTCAGCTGGAGAAGGGCCTCGGCCTGACCCTGTTCGAGCGCAGCCAGCAGCGCATCCGGCTCACCTCCGACGGCCGCGTCTTCCTCACCGAGGCGACGGCCCTGCTGCGGCACGCCGCCCGCCTGGAGAACCTCGGCCGCCGTCTCGGCCGCGGCGAGGAGGGCGGCCTGTGCGTCGGCTACGTCGGCGACGCCATGCACACCGGCCTGCTGCCCAGAGCGCTGCGCTCCCTCAACGAGGAGCGCCCCGGCATCCACGTCGCGCTCTACGACATGACCGCGCACGAGCAGTTCGAGGGCCTGCGCCAGCGCAGCCTCGACATCGCCCTGGCCCCGGAGGCGCCGCCCGAGGACGATCCGGATCTGCGCAGCGCGCTCCTCCTGGAGGACCCGCTGCTGCTGGCCGTCCCCAGCACCCATCCGCTGGCGGGAGCGGGCGAGGTGCGGCCCGAGGACCTCGACGGCCTGCCGTGGGTCGCGGTCGAGGACGGTCAGGACCACGTCTGGCGGGACGACTTCGTCGCGGCCTGCGCCGCCGCCGGGTTCACCCCGGACATCCGCTTCGAGGCCCCCGAACCGCTCACGGCGGTGGGGCTTGTGGCGTCGGGGCTCGGCATGGCGTTCGTCCAGCGGAGCATGCTGACCGGCCGCACGGCGGGGATCACCGTGCGCGAACTCCCCTGGTTCCAAAGGTCCGTTCGGCTGTGGGCCACGTGGCACCGGATCGACCTGCGGCCGGTCGTCGCGTCGTTCCGTACGACGGTCCTGGCCACCGGGGCCGGGGAGCCCGGGGCCGGGGAGTCCGACGACTGACGTGCCGCCGGTCAACTCCGCGGCCCCGCACGGCCGTTGGGACGCTCAGCGCAGCGGGTCGAACGCCGTGAGGTCCGTCCCCGGCTCCGCCCCGCGCGCCAGGCGGGCCGCGACCGAGCCCGCGTACGGGCCCATGGTGAGGCCGGACGCGCCGAGGCCGTTGACCACGACCAGGCCGGGGACCTTCGGGACCGCGCCGAGCAGCGGGCGGATGTCGGGTCCCACCGGGCGGAACCCGATGCGGGTCTCCACGTGCGTGGCGTCCGCGAGGCCGGGGGCGACCGCCAGCGCCTCGTCGAGCACCTCCTTCATACCGGCCGCGGTGACCCGGTGGTCGAATCCGGCGCCGTCCTCGCGGGTGGCGCCGACCACGACCCGCGAGTCGTCGAAGGCCAGCAGGTAGTGCCGGGACATCGGCAGCACGACCGGCCAGTTCATGGTGTCCGCGCCCGGCAGGCGCAGGTGCATGATCTGGCCGCGCTGCGGCTCGACCCGTACGTGCACGCCGAGCGGTTCGAGCAGTTCGGGCGCCCAGGCGCCGGCCGCCACGATCACGGAGTCCGCGCCGATGGTCTCTCCGTCGACCCGCACGCCGCGCACCGCTCCGTCGGCCCCGTCGACGACGAGTGCGGCCGTGCCCTCGACGATCCGGGCGCCGTGCCGTGCCGCCGCCCGGCACATCGCGTCCCGCACCAGGCGGCCGTCGAGGCGTGCCGCGCCGGGGATGTGCACGGCGGGGCCCTCGTGCCCGAGCGGCGGGAAGAGCTCGCGGGCCCGGCCCGCGTCGACCAGCTCCACGTCGCCCGCCAGCGGGGACCCGGCCGCACGCTCGGACACGCGCCGCAGCACGTCCTCCGCCTCGTCCTCGGTGGTGAGCCGCAGCGAGCCGACCTTCCGGTACCCGAGATCGGTCTCCCCGTCGGCTGCGAGGGCTGCGCGCAGTTCCTCGTAGTAATCCGCCCCCGCGACCGCGAAGCGGTACCAGTCCGGGTCGTCGACCCGGGACGACCACGGACAGATGATGCCGGCGCCCGCGGACGTGGCGCGGCCCTCGATCCGGGAGTCCACCAGGGTCACGTCGACCCCGTTCCGGGCCAGTTCGTACCCGGCGGCCGCACCGGCGATACCGCTGCCGACGATCACTGTGCGCATGCCTGCTCCTTCTCGTTCGACTTCTCGCTCGACTTCCCGTTCGACTTCTCGCTCCACCGGCTTCAGCTCACCGCACGAAGCTCACCGCACGCCTCCCATCCGCCTCCGCACCCACGGAGTCATCAGGTGCATGACAATGCCTGCTCCCATGACGACCGCGCCGACCCCGGCGAAGTACCGCACCTCCGTCGCGGGGCTGTAGAGCCGCACCAGCTGCGCGTTGATGCCGCCCGCCGCCGCGGAGGCCAGGAACCACAGGCTCATCATCTGCGCCAGGAAGGCGCGCGGCGCGAGCTTGGTGGTGGCCGAGAGCCCGACGGGCGACAGGCACATCGATCCGCAGATCACCACGACGTAGCTCAGGACGAGCCACCACGGACTGGCGGGTTCGTCCACGCCGTTCAGCAGTCCGGGCCCGGCCATCAGCACGAACGAGGCGCCGCCGAGGAGCAGTCCGGTGCCGAACTTGCGCGGTGTGGACGGCTGTCGGTCGCCCCACTTGATCCACAGCCAGGCGAAGAGCGGGGCCAGGACGAGCGTGGCGATGGGGTTCAGGGACTGGAACCACGACGACGGGATCGCGAAGCCCAGGATCTCCAAGTCGGTGCGCTGGTCGGCGAATTGGGCGAGGACCGAACCGGTCTGCTCGTTCACCACCCAGTAGCACACGGCACCGATGAACAGCGGAACGTAGGCGATCAGCCGGGACCGCTCCACGGCGTCGGTGTGCGGGCTGCGCAACATCATGACCAAGTAGCCCGCCGGCAGCAGCACCGCGAGTACGGACACCGCGTTGATCAGAGCGTCAACGGTCAGCGAGCCGGCGGCGCCGAGCACCGCGACCACGACGGCGACCGCCGCGACGCCCGCGGCCGCGCGGAGCACCAACTGGCGCCGCTCGTCCGCCCGCAGGGGATTCGTGGGGGCCTCCCCCGCCCCGCCGAGTCGCGCCCGTCCGCGGACGTAGCCCACGAGCCCTGCGGCCATGCCGACCGCGGCGAGGGCGAACCCGAGGTGGTAGTCGACCTGTTGGCCGAGGGTGCCCACCAGATACGGAGCGATGAAGGCGCCCAGGTTGATGCCCATGTAGAAGAGGGAGAACCCGGCGTCGCGGCGGCTGTCCGTCGGGGCGTACAACTCCCCCACCAGGCTTGACACGTTGGGCTTCAGGAGGCCGGTGCCGAGCACGATGAGGAGCATCGACACCAGCAGCGCGGGCAGCCCGCCGGGTATGGCGAGCGCCAGATGGCCGCACATGATGGCCACGCCCCCGACCAGCACCGCGCGGCGCATGCCGAGCAGCCGGTCGGCGAGCCAGCCGCCGAGGACTCCGGACATGAAGACCAGCGCGCCGTACACGGACACCAAGGCCGCGGCCGTCGGCTTGTCGAGGCCGAGCCCGCCGTCGGAGGTCCGGTCGTACAGGTAGTAGAGGAGGATCGCGGACATCCCGTAGTACGAGAACCGCTCCCACATCTCCAGGGAGAACAGGGTGGCCAGGCTGCGCGGGTGACCGAAGAAGGCGCGGTCGCCGGGTGGAGCCTGCGTGGCTTTCGTCAGTTCGCTCATGGCCGCCTCTCGACGGGTGGCGTGCACGACAGGGCAGAAGGCGCGTTCAGCAGGGATCAGCAGGGAGTGGTGCCGTCGGGGCGTCGCAACAGTGGGCGGTCGACCGTCCAGAGCACCTCCGCGACGTCGGTGCCGCGGTTGTGAATGGCGTGCGGGACACGGGACTTGAAGTGGATCGCGTCGCCCGCACCGAGCACCGCGGTCTCGTCCGGCAGCAGGAATGTCAGCTCACCGCGGAGCACGTAGCAGAACTCCTCGCCCTCGTGCTGTGTCACGGGCGAGGGCTCCGCGGTCGGACGCACCTTCATGGCCAGCGTCTCGATGCGCTGGTCCGGAAGTTCGGCCGTGAGCACCCGGTACTCGCGCTCGCCCATCGCCAGCCGCGCGACGTCCGCGTCGTCGTGCCGGGCGATCGCGTACTCCTGTCGGCCGCGCCGCCCGGCCGCGCCGAGCAGTTCGACCGCGTCCACGTCCAGCGCGGTGGCCAGCGCGAAGAGGGAGGTGAGCGAGAGCGAGTTGATGCCGCGCTCGGCCAGCGAGAGAAAGCCCGCCGAGAGCCCACAGCGTTCCGCGAGCACCCGCAGCGTCAGCCCGCGCTCGGTGCGCAACCGCTTGATCTCGGCCCCCACCAGACGGCTGGGGCCGTCACCGGCAACCGGCTCCGCCGGCGGCTCCTTGTCGACCATGAGCGGAATTAAGTCACGCCAAACAGAGGCCGTCAATACTAAACAGCGATACCAAACAGCGGGACGGGCTTGACACCGCCCCACGGCAGGACCCCTGACCTGTACGTTCCTACATCCCGACGACGGTTCGGAGCCTGTAGGGACGCCCGGTAAACTCCCTCCACGTGACTGCGCCTGCAAAGCCCCGTATCCCGAATGTTCTCGCCGGCCGCTATGCCTCCGTCGAGCTCGCCACCCTCTGGTCCCCCGAGGAGAAGGTGAAGCTGGAGCGACAGCTCTGGCTCGCCGTGCTGAAGGCCCAGAAGGACCTCGGGATCGACGTCCCGGACGCCGCCATCGCCGACTACGAGCGCGTGCTCGACCAGGTCGACCTGGCCTCCATCGCCGAGCGCGAGAAGGTCACGCGGCACGACGTGAAGGCCCGCATCGAGGAGTTCAACGCCCTCGCCGGGCACGAGCAGGTCCACAAGGGCATGACGTCCCGCGACCTGACGGAGAACGTCGAGCAGCTGCAGGTCCGCCTCTCGCTCGAGCTGGTCCGCGACCGTGCCGTCGCCGTCCTCGCGCGCCTCGCCAAGCTGTCCGGCGAGTACGGCGAGCTGGTCATGGCCGGCCGCTCGCACAACGTCGCGGCGCAGGCCACCACCCTCGGCAAGCGCTTCGCGACCGCCACCGACGAGCTGCTCGTCGCGTACGGCCGGGTCGAGGAGCTGCTGAACCGCTACCCGCTGCGCGGCATCAAGGGTCCGGTCGGCACCGCCCAGGACATGCTCGACCTGCTCGGCGGCGACGCCGACAAGCTGGCCGACCTGGAGCAGCGGATCGCCCAGCACCTCGGCTTCTCGCAGGCCTTCACCTCCGTCGGCCAGGTCTACCCGCGCTCGCTCGACTACGAGGTCGTGACCGCGCTCGTCCAGCTGGCCGGGGCCCCCTCGTCGACGGCCAAGACGATCCGCCTGATGGCCGGGCACGAGCTCGTGACCGAGGGCTTCAAGCCGGGCCAGGTCGGCTCCTCCGCGATGCCGCACAAGATGAACACCCGCTCCTGCGAGCGCGTCAACGGCCTCATGGTGATCCTGCGCGGCTACGCGTCGATGACCGGCGAGCTGGCGGGCGACCAGTGGAACGAGGGCGACGTCTCGTGCTCCGTGGTGCGTCGTGTCGCGCTGCCGGACGCGTTCTTCGCGCTCGACGGTCTCCTTGAGACGTTCCTCACCGTGCTCGACGAGTTCGGCGCCTTCCCGGCCGTCGTCGCCCGTGAGCTGGACCGCTACCTGCCGTTCCTCGCCACCACGAAGGTGCTCATGGCCTCGGTGCGCGCGGGCGTCGGCCGCGAGGAGGCCCACGAGGCCATCAAGGAGAACGCGGTGGCCTCGGCCCTCGCGATGCGCGAGCAGGGCGCCGAGCGCAACGAGCTGCTCGACAAGCTGGCCGCCGACTCCCGGATCCCGCTGGACCGTGCGCAGCTCGACGAGCTGATGGCGGACAAGCTGTCGTTCACGGGCGCCGCCGCCGGTCAGGTCGCGCAGATCGTGGCCCGCGTCGAGGAGATCGTGAAGCAGCACCCGGAGGCCGCCGGTTACACGCCGGGGGCGATCCTCTGACCCGCATTACTCAAGCGGACCTGGAGGCCGCTCGCGACCGTCTGGTTCCGGACGTCGTCGCGAGCGGCCTTCGGGTTCTCTTCTGCGGGATCAACCCGGGCCTCATGACGGCCGCGACCGGTCACCACTTCGCCCGCCCCGGCAACCGCTTCTGGCCGGTGCTTCACCTCTCCGGCTTCACGCCCCGGCAGCTGAAGCCGTCCGAGCAGCAGGAGCTTCTCTCGTACGGGCTCGGGATCACGAACGTCGTCGCGCGGGCCACGGCGCGGGCGGACGAGCTGCGTGCGGAGGAGTACCGGGAGGGCGGACGGCTGCTGGAGGAGAGGGTGGCGCTCCTGCGGCCCACGTGGCTCGCCGTGGTGGGCGTGACCGCGTACCGGTCGGCCTTCGGTGAGCCCAAGGCCCAAATCGGCCCGCAGGAGCGGACGATCGGCGGCGCCCGGGTCTGGGCGCTGCCCAACCCCAGTGGTCTGAACGCCCATTGGACGGCGGCGACCATGGCGGAGGAGTACGCACGCCTCCGCGAGGCCGCCACCGACGCTTAGGTTTTCGGCTCACGGCTTGCGGGCCACGGCCCCATACTGGGCGACCTGCGTGCCCTCCTCGTCGCGCCAGCGCGCGCACGAGACGAGGCCGGGCTCCACGAGGTCCAGGCCGTCGAGGAACGCCGCCACCTCGGCGCCGGTGCGGGCGGTGATCGGCGGCTTCGCGTTCTCGTTCCAGAACGCCATGGCCTCCGTGTTGCCCTCGCCGCCCAGTTCGAGGGTGGGGTGGGTGAGGACGACGTAGCTGCCCGAGGGGACGGCGTCGACGAGCTCACGGACGATGGACGTGGCCTCCTCCGTGTCGAGCACGAAGTTGAGGATGCCCAGGAGCATGATCGCGACCGGGCGGTCGAGGTCGAGGGTCTCGGAGGCCGCCTCGATGATCGCCCTCGGGTCGCGGGCGTCCGCGTCCACGTAGTTGGTGCGGCCCTCGGCGGAGCTGGTGAGCAGCGCGCGGGCGTGGGTGAGGACGATCGGGTCGTTGTCGACGTAGACGACGCGCGCGTCCGGAGCGATCCGCTGGGCGACCTCGTGCGTGTTCTCCACGGTCGGCAGGCCCGTGCCGATGTCGAGGAACTGGCGGATGCCCGCCTCGCCTGCGAGGAAGCCGACGGCGCGCCCCAGGAACGCGCGGTCGGCGCGGGCGACCTCGCCGATGCTCGGATACATGGACGTCACCATGTCGCCGACCTTCTCGTCGACCTCGTAGTGGTCCTTGCCGCCCAGCCAGTAGTTCCACACGCGCGCGTTGTGCGCGACGTGGCTGGAGATCCGCTGCTCCGGCTGGTTCCCGTCGGCGTCACTCATGCGATCTCCCTCGTACGTTGCTGGGCTCCACTCAAGATCCCATAGTGGCACGGGAGTTCGATGATGTGCGCGACGGGCCCGCCGCGCTACGCGTCCCTGCGCCGCACCGCCCACCATCCGGCGAGCAGCGCGGCCGCCGCCCACAGCGCGGTCACGGCGAGCCCTGCCCAAGGACCGAGGGAGCCCTCCGCGTGCTGGTAGAGGACCTGCTGACCCGCGCGGTCGGGCAGGAAGTCGGCGACCGAGCCCGCGATGTCCCCGACGACGAAGGACACGATCAGCAGGAAGGGCACGAGGATGCTCAGCACCGCCACCGCGCTGCGCAGCACGGCCGTGAGCCCCGCCGCCAACAGTGCCATCAGCGCCAGATACACCCCGCCTCCGACGCAGGCCCGCAGCGCCCCCGGATCACCGAGGCCGAGCGTGTACGGGCCCATGAACGCCTGGCCGACGAGGAACGCGGTGAAGCTCGTGAGCAGGCCGACGACGAGCCCGCAGCCGCCGATGACCGCCATCTTCGCGGCGTAGAAGAGGTTCCGGTTCGGCACCGCGGCGAGCGAGACGCGCAGCGCGTTGTTCAGGTACTCGGAGGAGACGGCCGTGGCGCCGAAGGCGAGCACCGCGATCTGGCCGAAGTTGAGGGCATAGAAGGCGCCGAAGAAGAGGTCCTCGCCGTTGTCGGCCTCGGCCTGGCCGACGGTCGCGAAGGCGAGGGTCGTGACGGCGAGGGTCGCGATGAAGACGGCGAGCAGCGAGCCGAAGCTGCCGCGCAGCGATCTGATCTTGATCCACTCGGAGTGCAGTACGGCGGTGGTCGACGTGGCGGACATGCCGGTCATGGGTCAGGCCTCCTGGAGGGGCGCGGCGGCGAATTCGGCGTCGTTCGCGGTGAGGGCGAGGTAGGCCTGCTCCAACGAGGCCTGTTCGTCGGCGAGTTCGAGGACGGGGACGCCCTCGGCGGCGGCGAGCGCGCCCACGTCGGCGGCGGTGACGCCCTCCACGTCGCAGCGGCCGTCGTCGGCGAGCGTCACCGTGTGTCCCGCGCGTACGAGTGCGGCGCGCAGGCGGGCGGGGTCCGTGGAGCGCACCCGTACGCGGCGTGCGCTGTGCGCGGCGATGAAGTCCGGCATCGGGGTGTCGGCGAGGAGCCGCCCGCGGCCGAGGACGACGAGGTGGTCGGCGAAGGTCGCGGTCTCGTTCATGAGGTGGCTGGAGACCAGCACCGTGCGTCCGGCGCGCGCGAGGTCGCGCATCAACTCCCGGATCCAGATGATGCCTTCGGGGTCGAGGCCGTTGGACGGCTCGTCGAGCAGCACCACTTCGGGGTCGCCGAGGAGCGCCGCCGCGATGCCGAGCCGCTGTCGCATGCCGAGCGAGAACGTCTTGACGCGCTTCTTCGCGACGGTGGCGATCCCGGCCTGCTCAAGCACTTCGTCGACCCGCTTCACCGGAATCCGGTTGCTGACGGCGAGCGCCCGCAGGTGCTCCCGCGCGGTGCGGGAGCCGTGCGCCGCCTGCGGGTCGAGCAGGGCGCCCACGACGCGCAGCGGTTCGTCGTACGTGGCGTACGGGCGGCCCCCGACGAGCGCGGCCCCGGAGGTGGGGCGGTCGAGGCCGAGGGCGAGGCGCATCGTGGTGGACTTGCCGGCGCCGTTCGGGCCGAGGAAGCCGGTGACGCGGCCGGGTCCGACCTGGAAGGTCAGCCCGTCCACGGCACGCGTCGTCCCGTACTCCTTGGTGAGGTCCTGGACGTCGATACTGGTCATGACCTCAGAATCGTCCGCGCCAGGGGGCTCGGGCCTCCCCCGCCCGTGGAATTCGCCTCCCCCGTGCGGGGGAGCCGTCGGGCGCGGGGCGGCTGGCACGATGACGGTATGCCCCGCTTCCTGAGGCCGCTCGCGCGCGCGGTCACCTACACCCGCTGGCTGCACCTGCTGTGCTCGTCGGTGATCGCCTTCGTGTTCGCGATGGTCTACCCGGGGCTCTCCTCTCCCTCCGTGGGTGCCTGGGTGCTCATCTACGTGATACCCGCACCGCTGCTCCTGGTGCTCGGCGCGATTCCGGTGATGCGGCGTTCGGAGGGGCTGCAGGCGCGGATGATGCTGTTTCCCGGGAAGCACGCGCGCGTGGCCGGCACTGGTGCGGAGCGTGAGATCTCGGTCGCGCCCTCGGCATCGTGGCGGGACCGCGGCAGGACGTCGGCCTGGCTGGTGTTCCGGCTGTTCCTGGGGCTGTCGGTCGCCCTGTTCTCGGGTCAACTGTTCGCGCTGGCCTTGGAGTTGACGGGCGCGGCCATGGGTGAGCGAGTCGACGAGCTGTCGGTGCTGCCGGTGCCGGAGGCGCCCTGGTTGTGTGCGGCGGCGATCCCCTTCGCCCTGCTCTTCCTGGTGTACGTGGTGGCGGGCGCGGGGTGGCTGACGGCCCGCACGGCCCTGGTGCTCCTCGGCCCGTCCGGGGCCGAGCGGCTCGCCGCCCTGGAGGAGCGCACCGAGCAGCTCCTTGAGCGCAATCGCATCGCCCGCGAACTGCACGACTCCATCGGCCACGCGCTCACCGTCGCCGTCGTGCAGGCGGGTGCGGCGCGGGCGGCGGGCGATCCGGCGTTCACGGACCGGGCCCTCGGTGCCATCGAGGAGACCGGCCGGGCCGCCCTGGAGGATCTGGAGCGGGTGCTGCTGGTGCTGCGCGAGGCGGAGCAGCCGGCGGGCAGCCGCCCCACCCTCCAGGAGGCGGACCGGCTGCTCGATTCGGCGCGGGCCTCGGGTGCGAAGGTGGAGGTGACGGTGTCGGGCCCGCTGGAGACGGTGCCGGGGCCGGTGTCCCGCGAGGGCTACCGCATCCTTCAGGAAGCGCTCACGAACGTGCTGCGGCACTGCGGAACCGTGCCGGTCACCGTGACCCTCCAGGTCGCGGACAAGAACCTCGTCCTGGAGGTGCGCAATCCGCTGCCGCCGGAACGCGGGTCCGGACATGGCGGCACGGGAAGCGGCCTGCGCGGCATCCGGGAGCGTGCGGCGCTGCTCGGCGGCCACGCCCGGACGGGCCCGGTCCACGACGAGTGGCAGGTTCACGTCGAACTGCCGGTCGCGTGATCCAGGACCTGGGACAAGATCCGCCGGAGAGGCCCTAGTCTGGCGGCGTGCCGCTCACAGTTCTGCTCGTAGACGACGAACCGCTGGTCCGCGCGGGCCTGCGCGCGGTGCTCGAAGCGCAGCCGGACATCACGGTGGTGGGCGAGGCCGCGGACGGCGCGGCGGTCGTCCCCCTGGTCCGCGAGCTGCGGCCCGACGTGGTCGCCATGGACGTCCGGATGCCGCTGCTCGACGGGATCGAGGCCACGCGCGCGGTGCTGCGCGGCGCGGAGCGGCCACCCAAGATCCTCGTGATCACCACGTTCGAGAACGACGAGTACGTGTACGGGGCGCTGCGCGCGGGCGCCGACGGCTTCCTCCTGAAGCGGGCACGCCCCGAGGAGATCGTGCACGCGGTGCGCCTCGTCGCGGCGGGTGAGTCGCTCCTATTCCCGGCCGCGGTCCGCAAGTTGGCGGCGGAGTACGGGAGTTCGGTGGCCCGTGCGGCCCTGGAGCGCGCGGCGCTGACCGAACGCGAGGAGCAGGTGCTGCGGCTCATGGCGCGCGGCCTGTCGAACGCGGAGATCGCCGCGGACCTGGTCGTCGGCACCGAGACGGTCAAGTCCCACGTGAGCGCGGTGCTGACGAAGCTGGGCGCGCGGGACCGGACGCAGGCCGTGATCGCGGCGTACGAGTCGGGGTTCGTGGCACCGAGTTGAGGCCCGACCTGCACCGTTCCGGGCGCGCGCGGCTGAGCAACGTACGTCACAGAGGTGCACCCGACTCTCGCCGGTATCGGTGGCTGCGGGTACCATCCGGCGAACACGCGCGACTGCGGGGAGGACGACGGTGGGGCGGCTGACCGGCGGGGATCCCTCTCTGCTCAGGCGGATCAATTCCGCGGTGGTGCTGCACGCGCTGCGTTCCACAGATTTCGCGACGCTCACCGAGGTCACCCGCGTCACCGGCCTGTCGCGGCCCACCGTGGAGGGCGTCGTCGAGGGGCTCATCGTGGGCGGGCTCGTCGTGGAGACCACGGTCGAGGAGCCGGGCGCGCGGCGGCAGGGCCGGCCCGCGCGCAAGTTCCGCTTCCGGGCCGAGGCCGGGCATCTGCTCGGCCTGGAGATCGGCGCGCACCGGGTGACCGCGGTGCTCTCGGCGCTCGACGGCAGGGTGCTCGGTTCGGCGTCCAAGGAGGTCGAAGAGACCGCGTCGGTGGACGAGCGACTCGAAAAACTGCGCGGCACCGTCGCCGATCTGCTGCGCCGCGCGGGCGTGGCCCGTGGCTCGCTGTGGGCGGTCGGCGTCGGCAGCCCGGGGATCGTGCAGGCGGACGGGACGGTGCGGCTCGGCACCGCGCTGCCGGGCTGGACCGGGCTTCCGCTCGGCGAGCGGCTGCGGCGCTCCTTCAAGTGCCCGGTCCTCGTGGAGAACGACGCGAACGCGGCGGCCGTGGCCGAGCACTGGCAGGGCGCCGGGGCGGACACCGACGACATGGTGTTCGTCCTCGCGGGCCTCAGCCCCGGGGCCGGCGCCCTGATCGGCGGCCGCCTGCACCGTGGCTTCGGGGGCGCCGCAGGGGAGATCGGCGCGCTGCACCTGCTGGGCCGCGAGGTGCGGCCCGAGACGCTGCTGTCCACCACGGGCGAACCGCTGCACCCGCTGGACGAGCTCGCCGTGGCGCATGTGTTCACGCTGGCGCGCGAGGGCGACGACCGGGCGTCCGCCGCGGTCGAGCGGTTCCTTCAGCGGCTCGTGCACGATGTCGCGGCGCTGGTGCTCGCGCTCGATCCGGAACTGGTCGTCGTGGGCGGCTGGGCCGCGGGGCTCGACGGCGTGCTCGAACCGCTGCGGCGGGAGCTCGAGCGCTACTGTCTGCGGCCCCCGCGGGTGGCGTTGTCGACGCTGGGCGAGGCGGCGGTGGCCACGGGGGCGTTGCGGCTGGCGCTCGACCACGTGGAAGAGGAACTCTTCGCTACGGAGAGCACGGTTACGGCCCGCCGGTAGGCACCGGCGGGCGGCGTACCGCAGCCCGCATATTTACGAAGTCCGAGCCTTACGAAGCTCGAGCCCTACGAAGCCCGACCCTTACGAAGCCCGCGTCTGCGGAGCGTGGTGGATCTCCACGCCCGCCGTGTCGCCGAAGGTGAGCCGGCAGGTGTCCGCGCGGTAGGTCGCCACCGAGACGGCGGCGGTCGTGCCGCGGCTGAAGTAGCGGGTCGTGACGACGAGGACCGGGGCGCCGGGCAGCCGGTCGAGCTCCTTCGCGTCGTCGGCGCGCGCCGAGCCCAGCTCGACCGCGCGGTCCTCCCCGTCGAGCCCGAGGCGCTGCAGCTCCCGCACGACCGCACGCGCGCGTGCGGCGCCGGACGCGGCGTCGATGGCCGTCAGGTCGGGGGCCGAGCCCACGGGAACGTACAGCAGCTCGGCGGCGACCGGCTGGCCGTGCGAGACCCGCGTGCGGCGCAGGACGTGCACCTCGGTGTCCTGCGCGGTCTCCAGGGCCGCGGCGACAGTGCCCGGCGGAACCTCGAACGTGGAGTCGACGGCCTGCCACGCGTCCGCGCTGCCACCGGGCCAGTCCCGGTCGTTCGACGCGACGGCGACGCCCATGCGGGGCGGCGCGACCGTCGTGCCGACGCCGCGGCGGCGCTGCAGCCGGCCTTCCAGCTCCAGCTGCTCCAGGGCCTGGCGGAGTGTGGCGCGGGCGACGCCGAAGCGGGCCGCGAGGTCCCGCTCGTTCGGCAGGATCTCGCCCACCGCGAACTCGGAGTCGAGCGCATCGGTCAGCACGGTCTTCAGGTGCCAGTACTTCGGCTCCGGAGCCGCTTCCAACTGCGTGGTCCCCACCCTGTCCTCCGCAACAGCCGCGCCCTGGCAGGTTTTTATCGCCCTTGTTTATTAAAGGTTCCTGCCTTATCCCTGCGAGCGTAGGACTGCTCTCGGAACTTGGTCAATACCAATCGGCCTCCGGTTCTCACAGGGCGGAACGCGGCGCACACAGGGCGGAACGCGGAAGGCCCGCCCCCGTTTGCGTCACGGGAGCGGGCCTTGACCAGGTGTGCGGAGCGGCGGCTAGCCGAGCGCCGCGAGCTTGTCCGGGTTGCGCACGATGTAGATCTGCTGGATCCGGCCTTCGCCCAGGCCGAGTTGGAGGACGGCGTCCGGCTTGCCGTTCGCGGTGACGAGCACGCCGAGCGTTCCGTTGAACTCCACGAGGTGCAGCTCGAAGCCCTCCGCACCGCCCTGCCGCACGGCGCCCTGCACGAACCGGCCCACCTTGTCGGCGCTCTCGATGACCCGCAGCGGCGCCCTGGCCTTGCCGCCGCTGTCGCCCACGAGCTGGGCGTCCGGGGCGAGCATGGCCATCAGCCCGTCGAGGTCGCCCTCGGTGGCGGCGGCCAGGAAGCGTTCGGTGAGGTCGCGCTGCTGGACCGGGTCGACGTCGAAGCGGGGCCGGCGCTCGTCCACGTGCTTACGCGCGCGTGCCGCGAGTTGCCGCACGGCGGCCTCGCCGCGCTCCAGCGTGCCGGCGATCTCCGCGTAGGACAGACCGAAGGCCTCCCGCAGCACGAACACCGCGCGCTCCAGCGGCGAGAGTGACTCCAGGACGACGAGCACCGCGAGCGACACGGAGTCGGCGAGCACGGCCTGCTCGGCGGTGTCGGGCACCGTGGGCCCGAAGTCGGTGACGAGCGGCTCGGGCAGCCACGGACCTACGTAGGACTCGCGGCGCGACTGGGCCTGTCGCAGCCGGTCGATGGCGAGCCGGGTGGTGATGCGCACCAAGTAGGCGCGCGGTTCGCGGACGTCGGCCCGGTCCGCGCGGGACCAGCGCAGCCAGGCGTCCTGTACGACGTCCTCCGCGTCGGCGACCCGGCCCAGCATGCGGTAGGCCACGCCCATGAGGACTGGGCGGTGCTCTTCGAAGTCATCGATCTCTGTGTCGGTGGCCACCCGTCCATCCCATAGGACGCGTCGGGCGCTGTCCAGCGGGCGCCCCGCCACTTCGGTTCGGCTGTGCCCCTTGAACTGCGGGCTACTGACCGGTAATTGTTGCTGACAAGGAGTCTAAGGAAACCGTCGCGGCGCGACGGGGACAGGGAGCGAGCGACATGGTGACAGAGGCGTCCTTCAGCATCGAGAGCGCCGGAGGGACCCACACCGTGCGCCTCGCGTACGAGCGCACGGGCACCGGTGAGCCGCTGCTTCTGCTGCACGGGATCGGGCACCACTGGGAGGCCTGGCAGCCGGTGCTGCCGATCCTCGCGGCGGAGCGGGACGTGATCGCGGTCGATCTGCCGGGATTCGGGAGGTCGCCCGCGCTGCCGGACGGGCTCGCGTACGACCTGGCGGGCGTGGTCCCCGTCCTCGACGCGTTCTGCCGCCACATAGGGGTCGAGCGGCCGCATGTGGCGGGGAACTCGCTGGGCGGGCTGCTCGCCCTCGACCTCGGCCGGGAGAAGCTCGTACGGTCCGTCACGGCGCTCTCCCCCGCCGGGTTCTGGACGGGGGCCGAGCGGCGCTACGCGTTCGGGACGCTGCTCGCGATGCGGGCGGGCGCGCGGGCCATGCCGGTGCCGGTGATCGAGCGGCTCTCCCGCTCCGCGGCGGGGCGCGCGGCGCTCACCAGCACCATCTACGCGCGGCCCGGCCGCCGTTCACCCGAGGCGGTCGTCGCGGAGACGCTGGCCCTGCGGGAGGCCACCGGGTTCCGGGAGACCCTGGAGGCCGGTCGTGCGGTGCTGTTCCAGGACGACATCCAGGAGCTGCCGGTCACGATCGCGTGGGGCACCAGCGACCGCATCCTCGTGCGCCGCCAGGGCATCCGCGCCAAGCACGTCATCCCGCAGGCCCGCCTGATCAAGCTGCCCGGCTGCGGGCACGTCCCGATGAACGACGACCCGGCGCTCGTCTCGCGGGTGATCCTCGACGGGAGCCGGTGAGGCGGCAGCCTCTGACGTACGGGACAGCCGACCGAACACCCCCGAGCCCAGGGCGACACCGGCGGCGACGAGCACGCTGCCCGCGCCCTGGGCGATGCCGTACGTCCCGGAGCCGACCAGCGGCGCGGTGCAGGCCGCCGCGACGGGGATGAGCCCCGAGAACAGCGTGGCCCGCTCGGCGCCGATCCGCTGCATACCCATGTACCAGCACACGAAGCCGACGACCGTGACGACCACGGCCTGCCAGGCCAGGGCGGCGAACTCGGCGCCGTCCGGCCTGCGCAGCCAGGAACCGCCGTCCACGACGATCCCCACGACGGCGGCCTCCAGTGCGGCGATTCCGCACACCGTGCAGGCCAGCAGCCGGGGGCCGAGCGGGCGCAGCACCGGCACGGCGAGCACCGCGAAGCCGACTTCGCCCGCGAGGGCGCATACGGAGAAGGCGATTCCGGCGACGTCCGTACGCCCCCATCCCTGGACCGTCAGGGCCCCGGCCGCCACGAGCAACGCCCCGTACAGCACGGCCCGTTGTGGCTGTGCCCTGCTCAACAGAGGCATCAGTACGGCGACCACGACGGGCGCGCATCCTACGAAGACGCCGGGTACCGCGGGTTCGGCGGAGCGTTCCGCGGCGAGCACCGCGAGGTTGAAGCCGACCATGCCGACGGCGGCGAGCAGCGCGAGCCGGCCCCATTGGCGCGGCGTGAGCAGCCGCAGCGGGCGCAGGCCGCCCTTCCCGAGCAGCGGCAGGAGCAGCAGGCACGCGACGGCGTAGCGGATGAACTGGCCGCCGGCGTACGGGTAGTGGCCCAGGACGCTGTTGGCGGTGAAGGAGCCGCCCACGAGGACGCAGGCGAGGGTGGCGAGCAGGGAGCCTCGGAGTGAAGTGGCGTTCATGGAGGCGACGTTAGGGACGGTGGGTGGTCCGTCACGAGGTCCATTCGCGCGGCCGTATCGGGGACCAATCACGGACCGGTCACGGACACCCGGGAGGCCACCGTAGGGTCCCGGTATGACACAGCCGCCCGCTCCGGGAAGCCGCGAATCACCCACCCCCGCCTGGGAGTTGCTGCTGCCCGCGTCGTCCGCCCCGGCACGCGCGCGTGGTCGCGCCTTGCAGTCCACGCTGCGGGACGCGGTGCGTTCGGGGCGGCTCGCACCCGACACCCGGTTGCCGTCGAGCCGGGACCTGGCCCGGGACCTCGGGGTGTCGCGGGGCCTGGTCACGGAGGCGTACGAGCAGTTGACCGCCGAGGGGTATCTGCGCGCCGGGCGGGGCGCAGGGACATGGGTGGGTGAGGCGGCGCGGGCGGCAGCGCCGGGCGCGAGCGACCTGGCGCCACGCCCTTCGACCGGCGCCCGGGCCGACTTCGTCGCGGGAACCCCGGACCTGTCGCTGTTCCCGCGCGCGGCGTGGTCGGCGGCGCAGCGCGCGGTGCTCCTCGACCTGCCGCACCACACCCTCGGCTACCCGGACCCGCGCGGCCTCCCCCGCCTGCGTACGGCCCTCGCCGAGCTGCTCGTCCGGCGGCGCGGCGTGGTGGCGGACCCGGAGCGGATCATCGTGTGTTCCGGGGTGACGCAGGCGGTGACGCTGCTCGGCATCGTGCTCCGCGCGCGGGGGCAGCACGCCATCGGCGTGGAGAACCCCGGCAGCCCGCAGTTCGAGGACCTGTTCGCGACGGTGGGCTCGCGGGCGGTTCGCCTTCCGATGAACGAGGAGGGGCTCGCCATGGGGCCTCTGCGGGAGTCCGGGGTCCGCACGGTGATCACCACTCCGTCGCACCACTTCCCGTCGGGCATCGCGTACTCGGCGCCCCGCAGGACCCAACTCCTCTCCTGGGCCAGACGGGTGGGCGGCCTGATCGTGGAGGACGACTACGACGGGGACTTCCGCTACGACCGTGCGCCCGTGGGCGCACTACAGGGGCTCGACCCCGAGCACGTCGCGTACACCGGGTCGGTGAGCAAGTCGCTTGCGCCGGGGCTGCGGCTCGGCTGGCTGATCGTGCCGGACGCGCTGACCGACGACGTCGTCGCGCGCAAGCGCTACATGGACCTCGGTAATCCGGCCCTCGACCAGGCGGTGCTCGCCCGCTTCGTCGAGCGCGGCGATTACGACCGCCACCTGCGCCGCTGCCAACGCGCGTACAAGGAACGCCGCGACGCCCTGGTGGCGGCACTGCACGAGCACCTGCCCGGCACCGAGGTCTCCGGCATCGCGGCGGGCCTGCACGCCATCGCCACGCTCCCCGACCGCTTCGGCCCGCACCAGGAGCTCCTGGACCGCTGCGCGGCCGCCGGGGTGTCCGTCCGCCCGCTCGGCCACTACGGCGGCGGCGCGGACGGCGGCCTGTCCCTGGTGATCGGCTACGCGCATCTGTCCCCGGCCCGCATCACCGAAGGGGTACGCCTCATGGCACAGGCCGCCCTGCGCGCCAGGTTCCCTTGATGGTGGGGGCAGTTGTTCACTGGGGGTTCGCGTGTGCGCCGTGGCACGGCAGTAAGAGTGGCAGCGCGGCGCCGCGCGCAGGCCATGGCACCGCGCTGTCGTCGAGACCGTCACTGGAGGCGTCCATGTCAGACCGTCCGCAAACTTCCGAGCCCGGCCGCCGCGGGGTGCTGCGCGGCGCGCTCGCCACGTCGGCGGCGCTGGCCCTGCCTGCGATCGGCGGGGCCGCCGCGCCCGCGTTCGCGCTCTCCGGGCGTCCGAAGGCGGGCTGGGGCGTCCAGGCAGGTGACGTGGGCGCGCACTCGGGCCTCGTGTGGGTGCGCTCCGACCGGCCCGCGCGGATGGTCGTGGAGACCTCGCCCACCGAGTCGTTCAAGAAGGTCACCAGATGGCGGGGGCCGCTGATCGGCCCCGACACCGACTTCACCGGGACGACCCGGCTGCGCGGCCTGCCGCCCGGCGAGCAGATCCACTACCGCGTGCGGCTCGCCGACCCGGACGACCCGCGGCGCACCGGCGAGCCCGTCGAGGGGACCTTCCGTACGGCGTCCGTGTCGCGCCGGGACGGGGTGCGGTTCCTGTGGTCCGGCGACATCGCAGGGCAGGGCTGGGGCATCAACCCGGACCGTGGCGGCTACCGCGTGTACGAGGACATGCGCGCCCTCGACCCGGACTTCTTCCTGTGCAGCGGCGACAACATCTACGCCGACGGCCCGATCCTGCCCAGCGTGACGCTGCCGGACGGGCGGGTGTGGCGCAATGTGACCACCGAGGAGAAGTCCAAGGTCGCCGAGACGCTGGACGAGTTCCGTGGCGCGTTCCGCTACAACCTGCTCGACGAGAACCTGCTGCGCTTCAACGCCCAGATCCCCACGATCACGCAGTGGGACGACCACGAGGTGCACAACAACTGGTACCCCGGCCAGATCCTCAGCGACGAGCGCTACACCGAGAAGAACGTCGACGTGCTGTCGGCCCGCTCGCTGCGCGCGTTCAGCGAGTACTTCCCGGTCTCGACGCTGCCGCCGGGTGATGCCGACGGGAGGGTGTACCGGGTGCTGCGGCAGGGGCCGCTGCTCGATGTGTTCGTGCTCGACATGCGTACGTATCGGAACGCGAACTCGCCGGGGCGGCAGACCGACGACACCACCGGGATTCTCGGAGCCGAGCAACTCGCCTGGCTGAAGCGGGAGTTGTCGCGCTCGCGCGCCGTGTGGAAGGTGATCGCCTCCGACATGCCGCTGGGCCTCGTCGTCCCGGACGGCACGAACTTCGAAGCGGTGGCGCAGGGCGACCCCGGCGCGCCGCTCGGGCGTGAACTTCAGCTCGCCGAGCTGCTGCGGCACATCAAGCACGAGCGGATCACCGGCACCCTGTGGCTGACGACCGATGTGCACTACACGTCCGCGCAGCACTACGAGCCGTCGAACGCCGCGTATCAGGACTTCGAGCCGTTCTGGGAGTTCGTGTCGGGGCCGCTCGCGGCGGGCGGGTTCAAGGCGCTGAAGCTGGACGGGACGTTCGGCCCGCGGCAGGTCTTCATCAAGGCGCCGGACCGGAACAACACCTCGCCGGCCGAGACCCCGCCGTACTTCGGGAAGGTCGAGATCGACGGCGGCAGCGGGGAACTCACCGTACGGCTGCGGCAGGAGGGCGGCGACGTGCTGTTCTCGCAGACGTTGCAGCCGGGACGGGTGGGGCAGTGACCCGTCGACCGTCCAGCACCCGAAAACAGACATAAGCACGCTTAACCCGCCGGTCACAAAGCGTTTGTGATCACGCAACACCGGTCCTGCACAGTGGATGCATGACTAACGAGACGCATGTTGTCGCTGTTGTCCTGTGCTGTGCCGCGGTCCTGCTCGCCACGTCCGCCGCCGGGTTCCGATTGCTCTGGTCACGACGCCAGGAGCACGCGCCACCCACGGCGGATACCGGCGCCCGGCCGCCCGCCTCTCCTGAGGCCGCGGCCGGGCCGCTCGACCCGGCGAGCAGCACGCTGTGGCGGATGCGGACGACCGTGCGGGACGAGCCGGGTTCGCTGGCCGCGCTGTGCACGGTCCTCGCCCACGAGCGGGTCGACATCCTGAGCCTGCAGACGCACCCGCTCGCCGACGGCACCGTCGACGAGTTCCTGCTGCGTACGCCCGAGGAGTTGACCTCGGGCGCGCTGACCGAGGCCGTCGCGGGCGCGGGCGGCGCCGACACCTGGGTCGAGCGGGCGGACGCCCACGACCTGGTGGACGCCCCGACCCGCATCCTCGGCCTCGCCACCCGCACGGCGCTCGACGCCGCCGAACTCCCGCTCGCCCTGCGCCAGTTGCTGGGCCGCTGCACGATCAGGTCGCTGCCGGCGAAGGCGGCCTCCGCCTCCGGCGGCGCGCCGGTCGAGAGCGGCTTCGACGACACCGTGCTGCGGCTTCGCACCCCGGAGGGCGGGGTCATCGCGGTGGAGCGGCCGTATCTGCCGTTCACGCCCACCGAGTTCGCGCGTGCCCGCGCCCTCGTGGAGCTGGACACCCGGCTCGGCCCGCGGGTGCCGAACGGCGAGGACGTCCTGACGCTGCCCGAGGGCAACGACATCACGGTGCGGCGCGCCGACATCGGCGACCTGGACCTGTCGAGGGCGATGCACGAGCGGTGCTCCCAGGCCACGTTGTCCCGCCGGTACCACGGGCCGGTCGCCGACGCGGACCGCTATCTGAACCACCTGCTCAGCCCCCGCTACGGCCGCACCCTCGCCGCGCAGACCGCATCCGGCCGGATCGTCGCCCTCGGCCATCTGCTGTGGGACGGCGACGAGACCGAGATCGCGCTGCTCGTGGAGGACGACTGGCAGCGCCGCGGCATCGGCGCCGAACTCCTCGGCCGCCTGGTCGCGATGGCGGTCGAGGCGGGCTGCGCCAGCGTGTACGCGGTGACGCAGTCGGCCAACACGGGCATGGTCGCGGCGATGCGCGGCCTCGGCCTGCCCCTCGACTACCAGATCGAGGAGGGCACGTTGGTGATCACCGCCCGGCTCGATGCGGCACCGGTGGCGTCCCTGCTTCCGTCCGCGCTTCCGTCCGCGTACGAGGACGAGTACGAGCGGGCCGAGCAGCACGGCTGACCGGGTGGGCGGGCCCGGCTCCGGCGCCCAGCGCCCGGTCCAGGTCCGCCCACAGGTCCTCGACGTCCTCCAGACCGACCGAGAGCCGCAGCAGCCGGTCGCCGACGCCCGCCGCCCTGCGGTCGTCGGCGGCGACCACGCGGTGGCTGATCGAGGCCGGGTGTTGGATCAGTGAGTCGACGCTGCCGAGGCTGACCGCCGGGGTGATCAGTTCGACCCCGGCGGTCACCGCGTGCGGGTCGCCGGCGACCTCGAAGGCGACCATGGCGCCGCCGATCCGCGGATAGTGGACGCGGGTGACGCGTGGGTCCCCGGCGAGCCGCCGGACGAGTTCCGCGGCCGTCGCGGACGCGGCCCGCACCCGTACCGGCAGGGTCGAGAGCCCGCGCAGCAGCAGATAGCCGGCGAGCGGATGCAGCACCCCGCCGGTCGCGAACCGCACCTTGCGCAGTTCCCGCGCGAACGCCTCGTCGCAGGCCACGACGCCGCCGAGGACGTCCCCGTGTCCGCCGATGTACTTCGTGGCGCTGTGCAGGACGAGCCGGGCGCCGCTCTGCGCGGGCCGCTGCAGCACGGGTGTCGCGAACGTGTTGTCGACGAGCAGCGGCACCGATCCGCAGGCGCCCGCGACGGCCGCGAGATCGACCTCCGCGAGCGTCGGGTTGGCGGGCGACTCTACCAGGACGAGGCCGGTGTCGGGCCGTATCGCGTCGGCGATCCCGGCAGGGTCGACCCACGTCACCTCCGAGCCGAGCGCGCCCGCCGTCAGCAGGTGGTCGCTGCACCCGTACAGCGGGCGGACCGCGACGACATGGCGCAGGCCCGACGCGACGCGTACGAGGAGCACGGCCGTCAGCGCCGCCATGCCGCTCGCGAACGCGACCGCGCTGTCCGTGCCTTCGAGGCGTGCGAGGGCGGTCTCGAATCGGGCGACGGTCGGGTTGCCGAGGCGGCCGTAGACAGGCGGGCCGCCGTCGAGGGCGCCGTCGGCGGCGAACGCGTCGACGCGGGCCGCCTCCGCGCGGGTGTCGGCGGACGGGTAGGTGGTGGACAGGTCGAGGGGCGGGGCGTGCAGTCCGAGAGCGGCGAGGTCGTCGCGGCCCGCGTGCACGGCCTCGGTGGCGAAGGCGCGGGTGCGGGCCCCGCTCGTGTCCCAGTGCGGTTCCATGGTCGGCATCCTGAACAACGGGCGGGGTTCGTGGTTCAACTCCCGTGCTACGTTCGGCAGATGACCGACTCCGTCGTACTCGATCCGGTCGACCTGGACATACTGCGGCTGCTGCAGAACGACGCCCGCACCACGTACCGGGATCTGGCGGCGCAGGTCGGTGTCGCGCCCTCCACCTGCCTGGACCGGGTGAACAGGCTGCGGCGCGGCGGCGTGATCCTCGGGCATGTGCTGCGGCTCGACCCGGCGAAGCTGGGGCGCGGTCTGGAGGCGCTGCTGTCGGTGCAGGTGCGCCCGCACCGCAGGGAGCTCGTCGGGCCGTTCGTGGAGCGGGTCCGTGCGCTGCCCGAGGCGCGCACCGTGTTCCATCTGACCGGCCCCGACGACTACTTGGTGCACGTCGCCGTCCATGACATGGCGGACCTTCAGCGGCTCGTGCTCGATTCCTTCACAGCGCGCCCCGAAGTGGCCCGCGTCGAGACCCGTTTGATCTTCCAGCAGTGGGAGTGCGGGCCACTGCTTCCGCCCGCGGCGAATCATGGTGACGCGACCCCCTGACTCGTACGAGGATGTGTCGCATGCCACACATCCCGAGCTCTCAGCACTCCGCAGCCCTACTGCCCCGGCAGATCGCCGATGCCTACGTCGACGCGATGGTCGACCTCGACCCCGTGGAGGGCACCTTCCTGGGCGTCCGGGAGGCCCACAGCAAGCTGCCCGACCTGTCCCCCGCCGGCCTCACCGCCGTCGCGGACCTCGCCCGCGAGACCCTCGCGAAGCTCGACGAGGCGGAGCGCGCGCCCGGCGCCGACAGCGACGTCGAGCGGCGCTGCGCCCGGCTGCTGCGCGAGCGCCTGACCGCCTCGCTCGCGGTGCACGAGGCGGACGAGCACCTGCGCGAGGTCTCCAACCTCGGCTCGCCGATCCACAACGCCCGCGAGGTGTTCACGGTCACCCCGACCGACACGGACGAGGACTGGGCGGCGATCGCCGAGCGGCTGCGCGCGGTGCCCGCGACGTTCGCCGGCTACCGGGAGACGCTCGCGCTCGGCCTGGACCGGAAGCTGCGCGCGGCGCCGCGACCGACGGAGACCTTCATCGGCCAACTCGCCGAGTGGCAGGGCTGGTTCGAGGACTTCGCGGCCGCGGGCCCCGAGTCTCTGCGCGCCGAGCTGACCGAGGCGGCGCGCACCGCGGACGCCGCGACGGTCGAGCTGCGCGACTGGATGCGGGACGTGTACGCCCCCGCCGTCGAGGGCGCGCCGAACGTGGTGGGCCGCGAACGCTACGCGCGTTGGTCGCGCTACTACAACGGCACGGACCTCGACCTGGACGAGGCGTACGCGTACGGCTGGAGCGAGTTCCACCGGCTGCTCGCCGAGATGCGCACGGAAGCCGAGAAGATCCTGCCCGGCGCCGAGACGCCCTGGGTGGCGCTCGCGCACCTCGACGAGCACGGGCGGCACATCGAGGGCGTCGACGAGGTGCGGCAGTGGCTGCAGAATCTGATGGACGAGGCCATCGGCGCGCTCGACGGCACCCACTTCGAACTCGCCGACCGGGTACGGCAGGTGGAGTCCTGCATCGCGCCCGCCGGCAGCGCCGCCGCGCCGTACTACACACCCCCGTCGGAGGACTTCTCGCGCCCCGGCCGCACCTGGCTGCCGACGATGGGCCTGACCCGCTTCCCCGTCTACGACCTGGTGTCCACGTGGTACCACGAGGGCGTCCCCGGCCATCACCTCCAGCTCGCGCAGTGGGCGCACGTCGCCGGTGACCTGTCCCGCTACCAGGCGACGCTCGGCATCGTCTCCGCGAACGCGGAGGGCTGGGCGCTGTACGCGGAGCGGCTGATGGACGAACTGGGCTTCCTCACGGACGCGGAGACCCGGATCGGTTACCTGGACGCGCAGATGATGCGGGCCTGCCGGGTCATCGTCGACATCGGCATGCACCTGGAGCTGGAGATCCCGGCGGACTCGCCGTTCCACCCCGGCGAGCGCTGGACCCCCGAGTTGGCGCAGGAGTTCTTCGGCGCGCACAGCAGCCGTCCCGCGGACTTCGTGGAGAGCGAGCTGACCCGGTACCTGTCGATCCCCGGCCAGGCGATCGGCTACAAGTTGGGCGAGCGGGCGTGGCTGCTCGGCCGGGCGGGCGCGCAGGCCGCGCACGGGGACACCTTCGACGCGAAGGCGTGGCACATGGCGGCGCTGTCGCAGGGGTCGCTGGGGCTCGACGACTTGGTGGACGAGCTCTCCAAGTTGTGACTCTCAGGAGGTTCGGCGGAAGCCGCCCTCCGAGCCGATGACCTGCCCGGTGATCCACGCGGCCTCGTCCGTGGCCAGCCACGCGATGAGCCGCGCCGGGTCATCGGGCATCCCCCACCGCTTGGCGGGAAACAGTTCGGCGATGGATTCGTACGCCTCGCCATCGAGGTAATCCGTGTCAACGGGCCCCGGGTTGACGGTGTTCACGGTCACGAACTGCGGGGCGAGGGTGGTGGCGAGCGAGCGGGTGATCGACGCGAGCGCGCCCTTCTGCAGGGCGTACGCGATCTCGCCGGGCATGCCGTCGGCGATGTCCTGACCGGAGGTCATCATGACGACGCGGCCGCCTTCCTGGGGCTCCTCGGCCTTCGCCCGGTGCCGGGCGAAGGCCTGGACGAGCAGCACCACGGAGCGGGCGTCGACGGCCCAGTGGGCGTCCAGCATGGCGGCGTCGATGGTGTCGAGCGTGCCGTCGCCGCCGCTGAGGGCGTGGTTGGCGACGACGATGTCCAGCCGCCCGCCGAGCGCTTCGGCGGCGTCCCGGATCAGGCGCGCGGGGGCGTCGGCTTCGGTGAGATCCGCCGGTCCGTGCGCCACGACGGCATCCGGCACGCCACGCACGGCCCGCACCGCGTCGGCCACCTCGGCGGGCCGGTCCGCGCCCCACGGCATGGCCTCGTCGTGCGCCACGTGGTGGTGCAGATACACGCCCGCCCCGTACGCGGCGAGCCTGCGGGCCACGGCGAACCCGATGCCACCGCGCCGGCTCGCACCGGTGACCAGGGCGGTGCGGCCGCGCAGCGGGAGGGGGTCACGGCGGAGTTCGGCGGACGTGGGGTGAGGCAATTTCGGCATGCCATGGATCATGCCCGACAGCGCCCTCCCGCCTCCTGTGAATTACGCGCCTATCCTGCCCTCATGGAGACCGCCCGCCCGCCCTTCATCGACGAGCACCGGATCGTGGTCGCCGCGCCCGCCGACCGCGTATGGCCCGCGCTGGCCACAGAGTTCGGGGGGAGCAGCGGCCGACTCTTCGACCTGTACGCGCGGTTCATCGGCGCGAAGCCGCTGCGGTCCAGCGGGGCGCCGCTCACCGAGGGCTCGACGCTGCCGGGCTTCGCCGTGGTGGAGGCGGTCACCGGACGCTCGGCGCGCCTGGTCGGACGGCATCTGTACTCGCGCTACGAGTTGACCTTCGACCTGGCCGAGCGCCCCGGCGGCACCCTGGTGCGCGCCCGTACGTACGCGGCGTTCCCCGGCCCGCTCGGGCGCGTCTACCGGCTCCTGGTGATCGACTCGGGTGCGCATCGGGTGCTGATGGTCCGCCGGTTGGCCGCGCTCGGCAGGCGCGCCGAGCGTGCCCGCTGACCGCCGTACGTCGACGCGCAGGCGCAGGGCGCATTCTTCAGCACCCCGGTTGGGATATCACCGATACGGGAAAAGTACGGACAGTAGTCATATGCCGTCGGTAACGTAACCGTCTCCTGCCTTCGCAGTGGACGGATGGCGGGGTCCGTACGAGCGTGTCCCAGATCGATGACCTCCTTGCCAGAGCAGAGAAACTCATGCGGTGCGGGGCCCGCCGCGCAGCCCTGCGCCCCGTATCCAGTGGTGACAGTCGGCGCGGACGGCATCGTGCTGTCCCACAACGACCAGGCCGGGGCGCTGCTGGCGCAGGTCGGCGTCGGTGTCGCGTTCGGCAAGGTCGCGCCCGCTTGGCTGGCCGAGGCACACATACGGCGCACCGGGGGTACGGGAGAGACGCTGTCGACCTGGGCGAGCGGCCGGATCGACGGCCACCACGTGAAGGCGCTCCCAGGCCCGGACGTGGACGGCGCGGTGACCTGGTGGCTGGTCAGTGACCGTGCCCAGGCGGGCGTGGAGCAGGAGTTGGTGCGCGAACGGGCGAAAGCGCATCTGCTGCAGGAACTCTCTTCCGACCTGCTCGCCTCGTTGAACGTCGAGCACCTTACGGCGGTGATCGTGGAACGGGCGGCGCGGCATCTGGCGGACGCGGCCGTCGTCGTCGGGACGGACGACGGACACGGCTTCCCCGTGACGCGGTGCACCGCCGACGGGACGTTGACCCGGGAGCGGATCGCCCTGGATCCCGGGCAACTGCCGGGCCTGGCAGAGGTGTTGACGGGACTTCCCGCGGTGCCCTCCCAGTGGATCGATCCCCACCAGGTGCCGTCCTGGGCCCTTCCCTTCGGTTTCGTGGACGACGCCGCCGACATCGGTTCCGTCGCCGTGGTGCCGCTGCCGGGTCACGGCGCGCCGGCCGGGGGCCTCATCCTGCTGCGCCGCCGCCAGGAGGCGGTGTTCACTCCCGCCGAGGAGTCCTTCGCCCAGTTCTTCGCCGCACGCGCCGGCGCCGCACTGTCCACGGCCCGCTGGTACGCCGGACAGGCACACACCACCGAAGTCCTGATGAGCGACCTGCTGCCACCCGCACTCGACCGCGTGCACGGCATCGGCTTCTCCGGCCGCTACCGCGCTTCCGTGGCGGGCGAACGCGTCGGTGGCGACTTCTACGACCTGTTCCCCGCCGATACGCCGGAGGCCGAGACCGTCGCGGTGCTGGGAGACGTGTGCGGCAAAGGGCTGGAGGCCGCGGTCACAGCGGGCCGGGTTCGTCACGTGCTTCAGGCGCTGGTGCCGTTCGCCGCCGACCACACCCGCGTGCTCACCCTGCTCAACAAGGCACTCCTGTCCGCGAACCGGACCCCGTTCGTCACGATGGTCCTGGCCACCGCCGTCCGCCGGGGCGCGTACGTACGGCTGCGCCTCTCGAGCGCGGGCCATCCCGCCCCGCTCGTCGTGCGCACCACCGGCCGCGTCGAGGAGGCCCCGACCCGCGGCACACTGATCGGCGCGTTCGCCGACATCGAGCTCACGACCGCCGAGGTCACCCTGAACCCGGGCGAGACCTGCCTGCTGTACTCCGACGGGATCACCGAGGCGCGCGGCGGACCGCTGGGCGACACGATGTTCGGCGAGGACAGGCTGCGCACCGTGTTGAGCCAGTGCGCCGGAATGCCGCCCGAAGTGGTCACCGAACGCGTGCAGATGGTCGCCTCCCAGTGGGTGGGAGAGCGCCGGCACGACGACATGGCCGTCCTGGCGATCGGCGCGCACCACGACAACGTCCGACAACCGTGAATCCGACAACCGTGAACGAGTCACCCCGGAAAAGGTGAACCGCATGACCGACACCATGAGCCCGAACTCCCTGGCCGAGCCGCGTGAGCAACTGTGGCGGGCGGTCGGTGACGGTGACGAGACGCGCGCGGTCACGCTGGTGCGTCGTCTGCTCGACACGGCAGAGCCCGAGCGGACGTCGTCCACCACGGACGGTTCGGCCGCCGCCGCACAGCTGCGTGCCGCGGGTGAGCGGGTCCTGCTCGAACTGATCGCGCCGACTCAGGAGCGGATCGGCCTGGCCTGGGCGGCCAATGACATCACGGTGGCGCAGGAGCACGCCGCGACGGCCATCAGCGAGCGGTGCGCCGCGGCCGTCGCCGACGCCACCGTCCCCGCCCTCAGGGACGCGCCGAAGGGAAGGGTCCTGGTGGCGTGCGTCGACGGCGAGTGGCACTCCCTGCCCGCACGACTGGTCGGCGAGGTGCTGCGGCTGCGGGGCTGGCGCGTCGACTACCTCGGCGCCCAGGTCCCCACCGAGCATCTGGTCGCCCACATGCACCACACCCGTACTCAGGCGGTGCTGCTGTCCTCGTCCATCCCGACGCTGCTGCCCGGCGCCCACAACGCGATCAACTCCTGCCAGGCCGCCGGCGTTCCGGTACTCGCCGGCGGGCGGGCGTTCGGTCCGCAGGGCCGCTACGCCCGGCTGATGCGGGCCGAGTGGGCCGAGGACGCGGCCGGCGCGGCCGACCTGCTCGACCGGAACCCGGCGCAGCCCGGTGCGCACGCGGCCCGCCTGCCCGCTGTGGACCTGCCGCATCTGGACGACCAGGAGTACAGCATGGTCCACCGCACGAAACCGCAGTTGGTCAAGCAGGCCCTCGCCGACGTCGAGACGGGCTTTCCCGAGATGCGCCAGTACAGCGCGTACCAGCGGGAGCGCACCGTCGAGGACATCCACCACATCGTCAGTTACCTCGCCACCGCCCTCTACGTCGACGACCCCGACCTCTTCACCGGGTTCATCACGTGGACCGCGGACATTCTGACCGCCCGTGGCGTTCCGGCGCGGTGCCTGCTCCCCGCTCTGGACTCACTCCTCAACCAACTCAAGGACTTCCCCCGCACCAGCGCCATCCTCACCGCCGCCCACGGCTAGAGCCTGCCGTTTGGATCAGTCCCTAAGCCGGCCCCGTGGTCCCGCGCTGACGCACCACCGACCCCTCGCGTCCCTTCACGACCTCCAACTGCGCGTGCACCCGACGCCGCAGATCGCCGACGTGGCTCACGATGCCGACGCTGCGGTCCCGCTCGCGCAGGGAGTCGAGGACGTCGAGGACCTCGTCGAGGGTCTGGTCGTCGAGGCTGCCGAAGCCCTCGTCGATGAAGAGGGTGTCGAGGCGGACGCCGCCCGCCTCGTCCGTGACGACGTCCGCGAGGCCGAGCGCCAGGGCGAGCGAGGCGAAGAAGGTCTCACCGCCGGAGAGCGTCGCCGTGTCGCGCTCGCGGCCCGTCCACGCGTCGACGACGTGCAGGCCGAGGCCCGAACGGCCGCGCCCTGCAAGGGAGTCGGAGTGCACCAGGGTGTAGCGGCCCGAGGACATGCGGCGCAGGCGTGCGGTCGCGGCGGCCGCCACCTGCTCCAGGCGGGCGGCCAATACGTACGACTCCAGGCGCATCTTGCGCTCGTTGTCGGCGGCGGTGCCGGCCGCGAGGGAGGCGAGCCGGGCCACCCGGTCGTATGTCTCCCGCAGCGGGCCGAGGCGGCGGGCCTCGGTGGCGACGCGGCGCGAGAGCCGGTCGAGTTCGGCGCAGCGCCGCTGGGCCGCGTCGCGCGCGGATCCGGCCGTCCGTACGCGCGCGTCGGCGGCCTGCGCGGCGGCCCGGGCCGCGGCGACGTCGGCCGCGGGCCTCTGGGCGGCCTCTGCGGTGTCCTCCTCGGCGAGCACCGCGCGTACGGTGGCCTCCTCCGACTGCCGGGCGTCCAGGCGGTGTTGGAGTTCCCGGTGGTGCGCGTCGTCGAGCAGCGCGGCGGCCGCGGCCTCCGGCGTGTCGAACCCGGCCCGGAACGCCGCGTCGGCGAGTCGCGCGTCCGATTCCTTGAGGCGCCGCGCCGTGTCCTCGACGGCGCGCGCCGCGTCGGCCGCCTCCGTGAGCAGCGCACCCTGCCGCTCCAACTGCTCCGCGCGCGCCTCGACGCTCTCGGCCGCGCCCCGCGCCTTCGCCAACTCCCGCTCCAGGCCTGCCTGTTCACGGTCCATGGCGTCACGCAGTGAAGTACGGGCGGCGGTGCGCTGCGCGGCCTCCTGGCGGGCGGCGAGACGGCGGTCGCGCTCGCCGTCGGCGCGAGCGAGGGTCTCCCGGGCGGGATGCGCGGTGGACGCGAGGGCGTGCGCCTCGGCGTGTCGCTCCGCCAATTCGCGGGCGGTCCCGGCGAGTTGCGTGGCGGGGGCCTCCCCAGCCGCGGCCTTCGCCGCCGCCAGTTCCTCCCGTACGTCGCCCAGGGCGCGCTCGGCCCGGGTGCGGCGCTCGTCGGCGGCGCGGTAGGCGACGAGCGCGGACTCCTCGGCGGCCCGGTCGACGTGCCCCTCGGACTTCCGCATGGGCGCGGGGTGTTCGCTGGCGCCGCACACGGTGCAGGGTTCGCCGTCGACGAGGGCCTCGGCGAGTTCGGCGGCGACGTCGCGCAGCCGCTGCTCCTTCAGGCCGAGCCAGTGCTCGTGGGCGGTCGCCGACTGCTCGCGGGCCCGCAGCGCGTCGGCGTCGGCGGTCTCGGCGCGCTCGGCCAGCCGGTCGCGTTCGACGGCGGCGCGGGCCTGCTTGCGGGCCGGTTCCAGTTGTCCCGCGAGGTGTTCGGCGCGGGTGGCGGCCTCCTGGGCCTCGTCGACCCGGGCCTGGAGGTCGGCGCGGCGGGCCTCCCAGCCGTCGAGCCAGCCTTCGGTGTCGGCGAGCAGGTCGGTGTCGGCGCGCTCCTCGCGGTCGAGGTCGGTGCGCTCCTTGGTGAGCTCCCCGAGCCGCCGCTCGGCCCGCCGCGCCGCGTCGAGCCCACCGAGCTCTTGAACGACACGCCGGGCGGCTTCGGTGAGCGCTTCCGGCGAGGTCGGGATGCCGGTGCCGGTGCCGGTGCCGGTGCCGGTGTCAGTCTCGGTGTCGGCATCGACGTCGGAGCCGGCAGCGGCATCGGCATCGGCCGCGTACGGCTCCCCCGAGCCGAAGTCGCCGACGCCCGAGGCGCCTGGCCACGCCGCCTGCAGCTCCCGCCGGGCCCGACCGTCCTCCGTCAACGCCTCCCGGTGTGCCGCCTCCGACTCGTCCCGGAGGGCCAGCGCCGGCTCCACCGTCGCCGCCTTGCGGGCGCGGTCCATCCGGTCCTGGAGGGCGCGGTGCTCCCCGGCCCGCTCCTCCAGGGCCGCCTCCCGCTCGCGGGCCTGCGCGAAGCGAAGTTGCAGGCGGTGGGTCTCCGTCACGTCGGACAGGTCGTGCTGCGCCGCGATCCGCGCCGACTCGGCCGCGTCCAGGGCGAGATGGGCGTGCGTGAAGTGTTCGCGCGCGGTCGAGCGGGCCGTGGCCGCCCAGGTCAGTACGGCGTCCGCGATGCCGGGGTCGCCCGGTGTCGCGTCGACGGGGTCCAGCTCCACGACGTTCCCCGCCGCCTGCTGCATACGGTGGGCATCCGCCAGCAACTCCGAGTCACCGGCGGCCACTTGCTTCTGCGCCGCCTTGCGGTCCTCGGCGAGCCGCTGCTCCACCGCGGCGAACCGGTGCGTGTCGAAGAGCCGGCCGAGCAGCTTGCCGCGGGCCTCCGCGTCGGCCCGCAGGAAGCGCGCGAAGTCGCCCTGCGGGAGGAGGACCACCTGGCAGAACTGGTCCTTGCTCATGCCGAGCAGCTGCGTGACCTCCTCGCCGATCTCCTGGTGGGAGCGGCTGAGGTCCTTCCACTTCGCCGCCACGGCGTCGTACTCGCGCAGCCAGCTCTGCGCCTTCTCCGTGGTGAAGCCGGTGCCGCGCTTCTTGGGGCGGGCGAACGGCGGCTGCCGGGTGATCTCCAGGCGGCGGCCCGCGACGGTCAGGTCGAGGGACACTTCGGTGCGCACGCCCGCCTCGGCGTGGTCGCTGCGCAGGTTCTGCCCCTGGCCGCTGCCGCTCTGCCGGGCGCCGGGCACGGACCCGTACAGCGCGTAGCAGACCGCGTCGAGGACGGAGGTCTTGCCCGCGCCTGTCGGCCCGTGGAGGAGGAAGAGTCCCGCCGCCGACAGGTCGTCGAAGTCGACCTTCTGCGTGGCGCCGAAGGGTCCGAACGCCGTGATCGTGAGTGTGTGCAACCTCACCTGGCCACCTCGCGCACCACATCGTCCGCGCGTACGGCGTCGAACGCGGCCCGCAGCACCACCCGCTCGCTCTCGTCGGGCCCTGCGCCCCGGACGTGGGTCACGAAGTCCTCCGCGATCTCGTGGTCGTCGCGCCCCTTGAGGCGCTCGGCGTAGCTTGCGTCCGGCTCCTCGTCGTCCGTGCGGAGCGGGTCGAAGAGCAGGCTGAGGGTGTGCGGGAACCGGTCGGCGAGGCGGGCCATCGGGTCGTCCGGCCGGATCGCGTCCGTGAGCGTCGCCTCCACCCACGACTCCTCGTGCCGGGCGAGGTCCGGGTCGGCGAGGAGGTCCTCGAGGTCGCCGCGGAGGCGGACCAGCGGACGCGGCACCGGGCAGTCGAGGCGCTCGGCGGTGACCGCGCCCTCGGCGTCGAGGTCGATCAGCCACATGCTCTTGCGGTGGTCCGCCTCCGAGAACGAGTACGGCAGCGGGGAGCCCGAGTAGCGGACCCGGTCGCTGATGACCTGGCTGCCGTGCAGGTGCCCGAGCGCCACGTAGTCCGCCCCGTCGAAGACGCCGGACGGGACCGCCGAGACGCCGCCCACCGTGATGTCCCGCTCACTGTCACTGGGCGCGCCGCCGGTCACGAAGGCGTGCGCGAGGACGACGGACCTGGTGCCGGCCGGGCGCGCGGCGAGGTCGGCCCGCACCCGCTCCATGGCGGCGGCGAGCACCTGCTCGTGCCCGGCCTTCGCCACCCCGAACTCGTCCTTCACCAGGGCCGGTTCGAGGTAGGGAAGTCCGTAGAACGCGACGTCGCCGTGTGCGTCCGGCAGCACGATCGGCTCGCCGCACCGGGCCGGTGCCGTCCGCAGGTGGATGCCGGCCCGGCCGATGAGGCCCGCGCCGACGCCGAGGCGACGGGCCGAGTCGTGGTTCCCGGAGATCATCACGGTGGGCACGCCGAGCTCGGCGAGGCGGTGCAGTGCGTCGTCGTACAGCTCCACGGCGGCGAGCGGCGGGACCGCGCGGTCGTACACGTCACCCGACACGACCACGGCGTCGACGCTGCGCTCGCGGGCGGTGTCGACGAGGTGGGCGATGAAGGCGGCCTGGGCGTCGAGCATGTTCACGCGGTGGAACGAGCGGCCCAGGTGCCAGTCGGATGTGTGGAGCAGCCTCATGACACACGAGGCTAACGGGTGGGTCTGACATGGCGGGTGGTTATGCCCGGGATGCCTGTTGCGGTGGGAGTGGCGGCTCAGCCGTACGCCTCTCCGCCCAGTTCGAAGCCCGCCGTGCCCGCCGTCGCGTCCGCGAGCCAGCCCTGGAAGCGGTCGATGTCCGATTCCGGGAGGCCGATCTCGATGGTGACCGCCTCCCCGTAGCGGACGTCACGGACCTCGCACCCGGTGGACCGCAGGTCGTTCTCCATCTTGCCCGCGCGCGCGTGGTCGACCGTCACGGTGGCGAGGCGGAAGCGGCGTCGCGTCACCGTGCCGAGCGCGTCGAGGGCCTCGCCCACCGCGCCTCCGTAGGCGCGGATGAGACCGCCGGCGCCGAGCTTCACGCCACCGAAGTAGCGGGTGACCACGGCGACGACGTAGCGCATGTCGCGCCGCGTGAGCATCTGCAGCATCGGCACGCCCGCCGTGCCGCCCGGCTCGCCGTCGTCGCTCGCCTTCTGTACGGAGGCGTCGGCCCCGATGACGTACGCGTAGCAGTTGTGGTTGGCCGACGGGTGTTCCTTGCGGACGCGCGCGACGAAGGCCTGGGCCTCCTCCTCGGTCGCGGCGGGCGCGAGCGCGCACAGGAACCGGGAGCGGCTGATCTCTGTCTCGTGCACGCCCTCGCGGGCCACCGTGCGGTACTCGTCCTGCATCGGACCAGCGTATGCGCAGGTGACACAGGACTCGCCCCCGCCCGGGGCACAGGTGACGATGTGGTGGATACTCGCTCGTCGTCACAGACAGTCGCCCAAGTCGCCCCCGTCACCCGAGTCGCCCGAGTCGCCCGAGTCGCCCGACAGGAAGCACCGCACATGACCGGCATCCAGGCCGAGAGCCCGGCCGCCCCCGCCGCCTCCACGAGCCGTTTCCGCTCCTGGCTGCTGGAGGGGCTGAGCGAGCAGACGGCCCGCCACCAGGGGCCGCACGGGCACGCCCCCGAGGAGCACAAGGGCCACAAGTGGTGGCGCGTGATGTGCCTGACGGGTGTGGACTACTTCTCGACGCTCGGCTATCAGCCGGGCATCGCGGCGCTCGCCGCGGGACTGCTGTCTCCGCTCGCGACGCTCGTCCTGATCGCGCTCACCCTGCTGGGCGCCCTGCCGGTGTACCGCAGGGTCGCGAAGGAGTCGCCGCACGGCGAGGGGTCGATCGCGATGCTGGAGCGGCTGCTGCCCTGGTGGGCGGGGAAGCTGTTCGTCCTCGTGCTGCTCGGCTTCGCCGCAACCGACTTCATGATCACGATGACGTTGTCGGCGGCAGACGCGGCGGCGCACGTCGTGGAGAACCCGTTCGCGCCCGCCGGGCTGGACGGTGAGAACACCTGGATCACGCTCGCGCTGCTCGTGGCGCTCGGCGCGGTCTTCCTCAAGGGGTTCCGGGAGGCGATCCGGGTCGCGGTGGTGCTCGTGGGCGCCTATCTGGCCCTGAACATCGTCGTGCTGATCACGGCCGCCGCCCATGTGTTCACCGAGCCGGTCAAGATCGGCAACTGGTGGGACGCCATGACGGCCGAGCACTCCTCACCGTTCATGATGATCGGCGTCGCGCTGCTCGTGTTCCCGAAGCTGGCGCTCGGGATGTCCGGCTTCGAGACGGGCGTGGCCGTGATGCCGCAGGTCCAGGGCGACTCCACGGACACGTACGCGAAGCCGACGGGGCGCATCCGAGACACTCGCAAGCTGCTCACGACGGCCGCGCTGATCATGAGCTGTTTTCTGCTGCTGTCCAGCCTCGCCACCACGATCCTGATCCCGCAGCACGAGTTCGAGGCGGGTGGCTCGGCGAACGGGCGCGCGCTCGCGTATCTCGCGCACGCCTACCTCGGCGAGGCCTTCGGCACCGTCTACGACATCTCGACGATCGCCATCCTGTGGTTCGCGGGCGCCTCCGCGATGGCGGGGCTGCTCAATCTGGTCCCCCGCTATCTGCCCCGCTACGGCATGGCTCCCGAGTGGACGCGGGCCGTGCGCCCGCTGGTCCTCGTCTTCATGGCGGCCGCGGTCCTCATCACCCTCTGGTTCAACGCCAACGTCGACGACCAGTCCGGCGCGTACGCGACCGGCGTGCTGGTGCTCATGCTCTCCGCGTCGTTCGCGTCGACGGTCGCCGTGCACCGGCGGGGCCACCGCAAGGCGACGATCGGCTTCGGCGCGATCACGGCGGTCTTCGCCTACACGCTGGTCACGAACGTCGTGGAACGTCCCGACGGCATCAAGATCGCCATCATCTTCATCGCGGCGATCCTCCTCACCTCCTTCGCCTCCCGCGTACACCGCGCCTTCGAACTGCGCGCGGGCGCGGTCACGTACGACGAGACGGCCCTGCGCCTGATCGACGAGGCGGCGGCGCGGGGCCCGCTGCGGATCATCGCGAACGAGCCGCAGGAGCACACCACAGCGGAGTACCGCGACAAGGAGCACTGCCAGCGCGAGGACACGCCCATGCCGGACGACGGCGGGGTGCTGTTCCTGGAGGTCTTCATCCAGGACTCCTCCGACTTCACCGAGGACCTGCTCGTCCACGGCGACGAGAAGCACGGCGTGCGGCGACTGCGGGTGCACGGCCCCGGCGTCCCCAACACGGCCGCCGCCGTCCTCATGGACCTGCGCGACCGCACCGGCAGCGTCCCGCACGCCTACTTCAACTGGACCGAGGGCCACCCCGTCGGCCACCTGCTGCGCTTCCTGGTGTTCGGCGACGGCGAGGTCGCCCCGGTCACCCGCGAGGTGCTCCGCCGCGCGGAACCCGACCCGGAGCGCCGCCCGCGCGTGCACGTGGGCTGAGCCCTCCCCCGGAATCCCTGCGCCGCGCGGGGAGTTGTCGTGTCCGTACGAAGCAACGTCCGGTACGAAGCAACGTCCCGTACGAAGAATCGTCCGATTTCGCAGAACCGTCCCGTCTCAGGAGGCCCCATGTACGGCGATCACGACACGGTCCGCAAGATCCTCACCGAGACCGGGGACACCTGGGCGGTGGTCGGCCTCTCCTCGAACCAGGCCCGCGCCGCCTACGGAGTGGCCGACGTGCTCCAGCGTTTCGGCAAGCGGATCGTGCCGGTGCACCCGAAGGCGGAGACCGTGCACGGCGAGCAGGGCTACGCCTCGCTCGCGGACATCCCCTTCCCCGTCGACGTGGTCGATGTCTTCGTCAACAGCGACCTCGCGGGCCCGGTCGCCGACGAGGCGGCCGCCATCGGCGCGAAGGCCGTCTGGTTCCAGCTCGGCGTCGTCGACGAGGCGGCGTACGAGCGGACGCGGGCCGCGGGGATCTCCATGGTCATGGACAAGTGCCCTGCCATCGAGATCCCGCGGCTCGGCTGACCCTGCGCGCGAGCCCCTACGTGTGCGAACACCCCGTCTTCGTCCCTCACGCGGAAAGGGACGAAAACGGATCGCACCGTCAGAGCGGGCAGAGTCCCCAACGGCGGCGCTGGGACCCTGCCGCCCTCCACACTCCCGAGCGCTGGCACAAGAGGGCGGGTCTAGGCGGAGGTCTCCCAGTGGAGTTCCCCGATGTCGAGCAGTCGGCCGGCATGCTCGGTGCACGCATGCTGCGGGATCAGGAAGCAGTGCACCACCACGGCCGACACGTCACGCCCGCAGATCTCCCATAGGTTCTGGACTATCGGCTTCGGGACGCGTCCCTCCGCACCACACGTGGGGCGCTCGCGGGCGCTCACGACTCCACCGCCGGAGGCTCAACCGCGATGACGTCATCGTCCAGCGGTGTCGCTCTCCAAAGCGACGTCTGCACGCACCGGAAGCCCGTGTGTGAGGGGTGCTTCCACGCATGGTTGATCGCCCAGTTCTCCGGCTCCTCCGTCGTCGCATCGAGAGAGCCCGAACGTTCAGGGCACGTAGTGCATCCGACGTGTACGAGGGGTACCCGCAGCTTTCCCGGTGGCAGGTAGGGCCCGATGCGCCACCGCACTTCACGGACAAACGTGCGGACCGTCACGTGATTCCTTCCACGTACGCGAGCGGCACCTCCAGGATTCCCGCTCGGAGCTTTTCGCCTTCGTCGGCGGGGCGGAGTTGATCCGGATTGGCATCCCACTCACGCCCGCCACCGGGTGGCCGGAGCTGGACGTAAGGGCCCTCGCGTCCCATGACCTTCCCGACCCTCTGTGTTTCCGTGTCGACGACGAGTGCGCCGACCCATAGCTGTTCCGCCTTCACGCCGTAGCGCCCCCTCTGCGGATAACGTCAGCGAGCCTTGTGGCTACGTCGGCCCGAGCGCGTCCTGGGTTGACGAGTCCCGGACCGAAAGATCCGTTGTCGACGCCCAATGACGGGAGCACGATTCCGGCGCCGTCAAGCGCCGCTCGAAGTGCCTCAGTTGCCGCGTGAGCGTCGGCTTCCGATGGGTGCGCTGTGACCATGGGGACGACGCTAGGGAGCACGGTGTTCCGGTGTCGACGCGATGTTCTCGAATGTTCCCGCGCGTTCTCGGAATTCCCTCGTGTGTTCTCACGCGGCATGCTGAAGTGTGTGGAGAACCAAGAACACTACGGCGACGCTGAGAGGACCCAACTCCCCTGAAGGGGGACGAACATGGTTCGCGATATCCGGTTCAACGGCACCGACAGCAAGAACGGCGGATGCCCGGCGGTTCACGAGGTCGTCGGCACTGAGGAGTTCATCGTCCAGGGCCTCCCGGTCACCGACCCGGACGAGTTGGCGAAGCTCCGGTTCCTGGGGGCCGATGACGTCGCCGTCGTCGTGTCACGGGAGACTCTGGTCAACCACGGACCTAAGGAGCTTGTGCGTGTGCCGAAGTTGATCGACCTGGAGGAGTTCGGGCGGCTCTTCGAGACGTTCGAGTACACCGCGTGGAGGCTGGAGACCCGTGGGCGGTATCAGTCCGACACGGAAGATCCGACGTACGACGAGTTCGTCCGGACCGGAACCTTCACGCTCGACACTGAAGACGAGTGGTCACAGCTCATGCGGTCCCAGACATCGGCCGGCAAGACCGTGGGGCGCGTCCGTGTGGTCGACAATCCGCCCACCGTCGGTCAACGCTTCCTCCTCGCGGACGCTCCGCGGAACGCAGCCGCAGGGGAGAGCATGCGCTACCTGTGGCGTGAGGAGGCGGACGACCGCAACCTCCCCCGCGAGGACTTTTGGATCTTTGACTCCCGCCTCGTCGCTGTGCTCCGCTTCGACGATGTGGACGTCCTCCACGGGGCGGAGTTCATCACGGAGCCGACAGAGGTCAACCGCTACATGCAGTTGCGCGACATCGCGTCGCACGGGGCCGTACCGCATGATGTCTTTGCGCACGCCGTGGCGACCTTCGACGAGTAAGTGAGAGCCGGTGAGCACTGATTACCAACAGGCACGCGAAGCCTTCGGTATCTCCCTTCGGGAGCTGCGGCTCCGATGCCCGTCGGGCAAGCTCACCGGCACTCAGCTCGCCTCCGCCCTCAGTTGGCCGCACTCGAAGATCTACAAGTGCGAGGGCGGGAAGCAGACCATCACGGAGGACGACCTCCGCAGGTGGGTCGACGCATGCGAACAGCCGGACAAGTTCGACGGCATGCAGGCTCGACTGCGCGGATTCGAGTCGCAGATCCGCTCATGGCGACGCCAACTCTCCTCCGGGCACAGCGCCGTTCAGGACTCGTGGAACGTGGAGGTACAGCGCTCACGGGTTCTGTATGCGTGGGAAGAGTCCGTGGTCGCCGGCATGCTCCAGACCGCGGACTACGCGCGCCACGTCTTCCGGCGGTACGCCACGTTCTTCGGGACCACGCAGGACGCCGAGGAGGCAGTACGGGCGCGTGCCCGTCGGCAAGAGTGGCTTTACGAGAGTGGTCATACGCTGCGCGTGGTCATGTGGGAGGCCGCTCTTCGGGCTCTCGTCTGCCCTCCGTCCGTGCTCGACGCCCAACTAGACCGACTCGCGAGCGTCGTCGGGATGGACTCTGTCGAGCTGGGGATCATCCCGTTCACGGCGTCGCTGAAGCTCCCAACGGCCAACGGATTCTGGGTCTTTGACGAGCGCCTCGTCGTCACGGAGGACTGGCACGCGGAGCTGTGGCTCGACGACGCCGACAACATCGCCTTGTACGGGCGCGTCTGGTCAACCCTCCGGGAGTCCGCGGTGTACGGCCCCGACGCCCACAACGTCATCAACGCCGCACGGCGCTCGCTCAGTTCACGGTGACACAGTCTTCTGGCCCCGCCCGCGACCAAGCGATCGCCCGATAGTCCAGGAATTACCGGTACTCCACCAAGTTGTCATCGACGCCGACACCCGGCTGGTCGTCGTGGTCGGCCGCCCGCTGCCCGGAAACCGCAACGACTGCAAAGCGTGATCGGGTTTGCGCCGAGCCCAAGATCGTTACGGGGCATGCCTCAGGGCGGCGTCCTGGAGCGCGTCCAGGCCGCGCGCGATGGCGATCTGTTTCCTGCTACCGGGCCGGACGCAGGCCAGGAGCCGACGGACGGGGGCCGTCGGGCCTGCCAAGGGCACGCGTCGGAGGGGCAGTCCCTGAGGGAGCGGTGCCTGTCGGGGGACGAGACAAATTCCGTGGCCGTGGGCGACAAGGGCGGCCACGGCAGTCCAGTCGATCGCGCTGTGTGTCACTCGCGGTGTGAACCCCGCGGCGGCTGCGGCATGCAGGAGGACCGGGTGTTGGTCCCTGGGGTCCCCGGCCTGGATCCAGGTCTCCTGGGCGGTATCCGGCAGACGTACGGTGTCACGGTCGGCCAGTGCATGGTGGTCGGGTACGAGCAGGTCCTGGGGCTCTTCGATCAGCACGTCGTGTTCGACGAGGCCACTTCCCGTGGACGACACGTCGAAGGTGGCGATCACTACGGCGATGTCCACTCGGTGGGAGAGCAGCAGGCTGATGCGGTCCTCGTCGGGGTGCTCGTCGAGTCGGCAGGCCATGTCAGGGAACTGCGCGCAGAGTGTCTGTGCCGCGGAGGCGATCACGGTGGCCAGGGCGCTGGCCACACCGGTGATCCGCAGGAGGCCGGCGGCCCCCTCACGGTGGGAGTCCAGGACGGCGTTGGCCCGTTCCCACTCTGCGTTCATGACCTCCACGTGCTCGACCAGGGCGAGCGCGGCGGGCGTCAGCCGAACCCTCCGGCCCACGGGTTCCAGGAGTTTCAGGCCGAGTTCACCGGACAGCTGACGCAACTGCTGCGAGACCGTGGGAGGAGAGAGGTGCAGGACCGCCGCCGTGGCGGTGACAGTTCCTTCCGCACGCAGAACGCGCAACGCCTGCAGCCGGGGATCGATCATGTGGTTTCTCCGAACGGAACGGTGCGGAACTTCCCAATGGACGCCATCAGGGCGCCCGGACCAGGATGAAGATCCGAACCTTGGACGGCCACCTCTCACACAGGGGCCCGCCCGAATCCCGCTTACCCACTGTTCTCTCAGCGCCCCCTGGAGGCTTGTTGTGTTGGATACAGCCGTCGCCGGAGCGCTGGCCGGATATGGACTGGCGATCCCGGTGGGAGCCGTGGCCGTACTGATGATCAATCTGACGGCCCGGACCTCCTTCCGGGTCGGAGCCGCGGCAGCGATCGGAGCCACGACAGCAGATGCGCTCTACGCGGTGACCGCTGTCGTGGGAGGAGCGGCAGTGGCCACGGTGATCCAGCCGTTCTCCGAGCCCTTGCGGTGGATCGCCTTCCTCGTCCTGGCCGTGATGGCCGCCCGGATCGCCGTTGCCGGACTTCGAGGGCAGAAGGGCGGAGCGGTCCAGGCGCCGACAGAGGAGACGGCCATCACTCCACGGCGGTCGTTCATGACATTCCTGGCGCTCACTGCACTCAACCCGTGGCCTGCCCTCTACTTCGTCGCGCTCATCCTCGGGCACCAGGGCCTCCGGAACGCATCATGGGCGGAGGCTGTGGTCTACATCGTTACTGTCGTCGCCGCGTCCGCGAGCTGGCAGTTGCTGCTGGCCGGCGGAGGGGCCGTTTTCGGCCGCTTCATCACCGGCCCTCGCGGCAGAAAGGCGACCGCTGTGGTGTCCAGCGCTCTGATCTTTGGGCTCGGCGCCCACATGGCACTGGGATAACAGAGCTTCCCCGACCCTCCAGACTGCCTAGGGGAATACTCCACAGGTCTCCGGCCATCGAGATCCCGCGGCTCGGCTGACCCACCGAAAAAGGCGGGAGCCCCTACGCCTGCGCGAACACCCCGTCCGTCGAGGCGCCGGAGGCGATGCCGTACTCGGGCTCCGGGACCGCCTCGGGCAGCAGCAGCGTCGAGCGGCGGCCGTCCACGCCGACCGGGACGTCGCCGTCGATGGTGACGCGGCGCAGGGTGCGCGTGTGGGCGTCGGAGTCGTCCACGCCGTAGTGCTGGGTGGCCCGGTTGTCCCAGATGGCGACGTCGCCGGCGCGCCACTGCCAGCGGACCGAGTTCTCCGGGCGCTCGACGTGCGACTGCAGGATGCCGATCAGCGCGCGCGAGTCGCGGGCGTTGAAGCCGGTGAGCTTCTGCAGGAAGTTGCCGAGGATCAACGTGCGTTCGCCGCTCTCCGGGTGCACGCGCACGACCGGGTGCTCGGTCTGGAACTTGGTCGCCGTGAACACCTTCCGGTGCTGTTCGAGCGCCGCGGAGGGGGCCTCCGGGCGGGCGGCCGCGTAGTCGTAGTCGTTGGTGTGCACGCCGCGCAGACTGTCGGCCAACACCCGCAAAGGTTCCGGGAGTTCGGCGTAAGCGGCCGCGGTGTTGGACCACAGGGTGTTGCCGCCGTACGGCGGGACGACCTCGGCGCGCAGGATGGAGAAGGCGGGGTACGCGGGCACGAACGTGACGTCGGTGTGCCACTGGTTGGCGCGCCCGCCGTGCTCGTTGTCGATGCCGAGCGCGTAGCGGCCGTCGACGGACGGCACGGTGGGGTGGGCGACCGGGGTGCCGAGGAGGCGGGCGAACGCCTCGTGGCTCCCGGCGTCGAGGTGGTCCTGGTCGCGGAAGAAGACGACCTTGTGTTCCAGGATGGCGGCCCGGACCGCGGCCACGGTGGCCTCGTCCAGGTCCCCTCCGAGGCGGACGCCGGAGAGCACGGCGCCGAGCCGGCCGCCGACCTTCTGAACGGTGACTTCGGATGCGGCCGGCGCGGTCGCTGCGGCGGGTGCGGTGGACGTCATGGCGGGACCCCTTCACTGGGTGGGTGGGCGGTTTCCGCCTCCGCCGAGGCGGCAGGCTGCGGCACGGGGCGAGCACAGGGGGCGGAGACCGTGGTGTGCGGGAGCGGGAGCTGCGGGTCGCCGAGCGTCAGCGGCGCGGACACGCGAACGGTGCCGGGCGGCAGCGGCGCGGACACGCCGACGGTGCCGGGCGCTCCTGGTCGACGTGGAGCCACGGCACGAGCTGCATCGTCGTCGCGGTCATGAACAGAAGCTTGGCCAGCGGCCCGAGAGCCGGTCAAGGCTCCGCCGGATCGCTTCACGACCCTGCAATCCGTGTGACACGTGTGCCCACATGCCGGGCGCGAGACGGACGCGGGCCCGCTACCGCCTCACGGCGAGGCGGAGTTCCGTCAAGTAGCGCTTCGTGACCCGGCCGGCGTGGCGCGTGTCGATGAGTGTGCCGATGCAGTCGAGCAGGCCGGCGCGGGCGGCCGGGGCGAGGGCGAGCGTCCCGGAGTAGGTGCACAGCAGGTCGAGGTAGTCCGCGGTGCGGTAGGTGAGTTCGCGTTCGCAGCGGCGGAAGACGGGCGGCTCGAAGCGGTCGGCTCCGGGGAGCGCCGCGTTGCCCTGGGCGACGTTGCGGTTCGGCGCCTCCTGGCTGTCGTACGGGATGTCGGCGGCCGGGGCGAGGCGCAGACCCGGCGGGGTCGTCGGGTCGAAGCGCAGTTGACATGCAACCCCTTCCTGAAGGAAGGGGATTCTGGCCTTCCGGTCCGGTGTCGTGCCGCTAGGCGGCACGGGTTTCGGGTCCGGATTCCTTGGCTTCCTGTTTCTTCGCGTCGTGCCGGGACCTTGGGTCCTTGGTCTTACCGTCGCTCCGCAGGCGTTTTGGGTCTCCGTGATGTCCCTCGGCGACCTTGAGCGCATGGATGCGTGCGCCTTCTTGGCGGGTGTTGCGGGCTGCGTTGATGTCCCGGTCGTGCACGGTGCCGCAGCCGGGGCAGGTCCAGGTGCGGACCTTGAGCGGTTTGGGTCCGTCGATGCGGTGGCAGACCGGATTCGAGCAGCGTTGGGAGGAGGGGAACGTCCTTCCGGTGCGTTGGAAGGTCCGTCCGTATCGTTCGGCCTTGTATTCCAGCATGTTCAGGAAGGCGGCCCAGCCGGCGTCGTGGATGGACTTGGCCAGGCGGCCCCTTGCCATGCCTTTCACATTCAGCGTCTCGGCGTGGACCGCTTGGTGTTCGCGGACCAGGCGCGTGGAGAGCTGGTGGTGGAATTCATGGCGGGCGTCGGCGACCTTGGCATGCTGACGGGCCAGGGCCCGTCGTGATTTCTCCTTGTTCTTCGAACCCTTCGCCTTACGGGAGTGATCGCGCTGGAGCTTCTTCAGCTTCTTCTCCGCGCGGCGCAGGAACTTCGGGGACGTGATCTTCTCCCCGGTGTCCAGGACCGCGAAGTGGGTCAGGCCCATGTCGAGGCCGACCTCGCGCCCGGCCACCTCGTCGGCGTCGGCCGGCCAGCGCTCGGCGTCCGCCTGCGGGTCGGTGTCGATGACGAAGGACGCGAAGTACCTTCCCGCCGCGTCCTTGATGATGGTGACCGTGGCCGGGACGGTGGGCAGCGGCCTGGACCAGCGCACCGGGATCTCGCCGATCTTCGGCAGGGACAGCAGTCCCTTGCCGGTGATCTTCCAGCGGGCGTTCGCGGTGAACCGCACCGCCTGGCGCTTGCTCTTGCGGGACTTAAAGGAGGGCGGGCCCGCTTTCGGGCCATTCCGCTTGCCGCTGCGGGAGTCGAAGAACGCACGGTAGGCGGTCTCCAGATCGCGCAGGGACTGCTGGAGCACCACCGCGGAGACCTCGCCCAGCCAGGAACGCTCCGGACGCTTCTTCCCCTGCGTGATCACCGTCTTGGACAGGTCCCCGGCCCCGATCCAGGGTTCCTTGGCCGTGAACGCGGCCCGGCGCAGCGCGAGGGCGTCGTTGAAGACCACCCGGGCACAGCCGAACGTCCGCGCCAGCAACTGCTGCTGGGCGGGCGTCGGTTCGAGCCGGAAGGAGTACCGCAACTGCATGACACCGGAGCCTAGACACACGCACGATACTCGAAGAGGAAACCCCACCCGATCATCCGATCCGGTGAACTCGCGTAACTTTTCGCTGTCGTCCGGCTCCGCCGAACCAGGCGCTCGCCGTGCTCCGCGCGGTAGGCAATGCCCGACTCCGCCGGACAGGAGGCTGCGACGCTCCGCGTCGCCACCACCAGATTCGCTTCGCCACCGGCCTGAAGGCCGATGCACTGCGAATGAATCCCGATAGCAGTCCTGGGCCTCGGCGAAGAAGTCCTCGGTGCCGCCCGCGACGTGGTGGGTCGAGACGGTGGCGAGGGTGCCGCCGGGGCGCAGCGCGTCCGCGCTCTTGGCGATGCGTACGGCGGGGTCGATCCAGTGGAAGGAGGTCGCGGCGAGGACGAGGTCGAAGGGGTCGGGCGGCAGCGGCCAGTCCTCGAAGGCCGCGACGTCGATGGTCGCGTCGGGGAGCTTGCGGCGCGCCACGGCCGCCATCTCCGCGCCCAGTTCCACGCCGACGACCCGGCAGTCCCGCTCGGCCAGCAGCACGGTCGCCTTCCCCGTGCCGCACCCGATCTCCAGCACGCGGCACCCCGGCCCCGCCCCGGCGAGCTCGGCGAGGTCGTCGAACATGCGGGGCGGGTAGCCGGGGCGGGCGCGGTCGTAGAGTTCGGCGTCCTGGTTGAAGGTGTCGCGCAGGCGTTCGCGGTCGGTGTCGGTGCCGGTCATCTGCCGCACGCTACAACTCCGTCAGGCGTCCAACTCCTTCAAGCGGTGCGCCAGGGCCTCGGCGATCCGCTCCACGTACTCCTCCTTGAGCAGCTCCGGGTGGGTGCACAGCAGGTCGTGGTTGGTGATCCGGCCCGTGATGTGCGGGCGCCAGGCCTCGCGGGTCAGCCAGTTCTCGGGGCGGGGGGCGGCGGCCGTGAAGAAGAGGACGTCGCCCTCGTAGCGGCGGTGTGCGTGCGCGCGCATCATGCGGGCGTGGTTGGGCACGATGTCGACGATCCGCGAGAGCGTGCTGTCCTTGAGACCCGCGAGAGGGCTGCCCGCCTTGCGCAGCGTGGCCAGGACGTCCTCGCGGGTGGCCTCGTCGGTGCGCTCGAAGCCGGCCATCCGCAGGACCGCGGTGAGCGCGTCGCCCTCTTCCGGAGCGGGCCGCTCGCGCCACTGCTCGGCGGGGAACGCGTCGAGCAGCGCGAGGAGTTCGACCTCTTCGCCCGCCTCCTGGAGCAGCACGGCGACCGTGTGCGCGAGAATGCCGCCGACCGACCAGCCGATGAGCCGGTACGGGCCGTGCGGGCGGATCCGGCGGATCTCGTCCACATAGTCCGCCGCCTGCTCCCACAGGGTGCCCGGCAGCGGATCGTCCGAGGTGAGGCCGCGCGCCTGGAGTGCGTGGACGGGCTGGTCCCGGTCGAGGCGTGCGGTCAGGCCCGCGTAGCACCAGGAGATGCCGCCCGCCGGGTGGATCGCGAAGAGCGGCGGGCGGGAGCCCTCGCGGCGCAGCGGCAGCACGACGCCGAGGGCGTCCGTGGACACCGGCGACGCGTCGTCGATGCGGGCCGCGAGCGCCGCCGGTGTGGGGGATGCGAAGAGCGAGCCGATGGTCAGCTCCGCGCCCAGTTCCTCGCGGACCCGGTTGACGAGGCGCACCGCCAGCAGCGAGGTGCCGCCCAGGTCGAAGAAGGCGTCGTCGGGGCCCGTCCCTTCGGCGTCGAGGACCTCGGCGAAGAGGCGGGTGAGCGTCTCCTCGCGCGGGGTCGACGGGCGACGGCCCGTTCCGCTTCCCTCGAACACGGGCGCGGGGAGTTCGCGGCGGTCCAGCTTGCCGTTGGGGCTGAGCGGGAACGCGTCGAGCGGCACGATCGCGGAGGGCACCATGTGCTCGGGCAGGGTCCGGGAGAGCGCGGTGCGCAGCTCCGAGGGGTCGAGCGAGGCCCCGGTCACGTAACCGACGAGGCGGTCGTCGAGGACCAGCGCACACGAACCGTCGACACCCTTCAGCGCCGCCAACTCGGCCTCGATCTCGCCGAGTTCGATGCGCTGCCCGCGCAGCTTGACCTGGTGGTCGGTGCGGCCGAGGTACTCGACCTCGCCGAGTTCGGTCCAGCGGGCCAGGTCGCCGGTACGGTACATGCGGCCACCCTCATAGGCGCTGAAGGGGTCGGGGACGAAGCGCTCGTCCGTCAGCTCGGGGCGGTTCAGATAGCCGTCCGCCAACTGGCGTCCCGCCAGGTGCAGTTCGCCGATCACGCCGGGCGGGCACGGCTGCCCGGCCGGGTCGAGGACGTACAGGCGGGTGTTCCACACCGGGCGGCCGATGGGCACGGGCCCCGCGCCGGACGGCTCGCACGCGTGGTAGGTGACGTCGACGGCGGCCTCCGTCGGGCCGTACAGGTTGTGCAGTGCCACGCCGGGGAGCGTCCGCGCGAAGGCGTTCGCCGTCTCGCGGGGCAGGGCCTCGCCGCTGCAGAAGACGCGGCGCAGCGCGCCCGCACACGAAGCGGCGTCCGGTTCCGCGAGGAACACCTGGAGCATCGACGGTACGAAGTGGCAGGTGGTGACCGCCTGTTGGCGGATGATCCGGGCGAGATACGCCGGGTCCTTGTGGCCGCCGGGCTCGGCGACGACGAGCGTCGCGCCCTCGCGCAGCGGCCAGAAGAACTCCCACACCGACACGTCGAACGAGGACGGCGTCTTCTGAAGAACGACGTCCGCCGCCCCGATGCGGTACTCGTGCTGCATCCAGCGCAGCCGGTTGTCGATCGCGGAGTGCGGGACGACGACACCCTTGGGCCGGCCGGTCGAGCCCGAGGTGTAGATGACGTACGCGGGGTGGGCGGGGGTGAGCGCGCGGCCCGGGTCGACGGTGGCGTACGCGGAGAGGTCGAGCCCTTCGAGGACGACCAGCGGTGTGCCCGCGTCGCCCGGGAGACGGTCCGCGACATCGGTGACGGCGCAGACGGGTTCGGCGTCCTGGAGCATGTACGTGAGGCGCTGCTCCGGGTAGTCCGGGTCGAGCGGCAGATACGCGGCACCTGACTTGAGGACGGCGAGCAGCGTCACGATCAGCTCGGCCGAGCGCGGCACGGAGACCGCGACGAGGCGGCCGGGAGCGGCCCCCAGTGCCTGCAAGTGGCGTGCCAACTGGTTGGCCCGCGCGTTGAGTTGCGCGTACGTGAGCACCGTCCCGTCGTACACGAGCGCGGTCGCGTCGGGGGTGCGGGTGGCCTGCGCCTCGATGGGGCCGATGAGGGTGGTGGGCGGCAGGGCCCGCTCGGTGCGGTTGAACTCGTCGAGGACGAGGGAGAGTTCGGCGGGCGTGGCGATGGTATGGGTGGCTAGCGGGGTCCCCGGGTCGGTCTCGGCGAGGCGGCCGAGGAGGTCGAGGAACCGGTTCTGGTGCGCGGCGAGGTCCTCGTCCTCGTAGAGGGCCGGGTTGCCGTCGTGGTCGATGCGCAGACCGCGGCCGTCGGCGCGGTCGTAGATGTTGACCGTGAGGTCGTCGACGGGTCCTGCCGACAGGTTGTGGGCGCGGGCCGGGGCGCCCGCGAACTCGGCGCCGTAGTCGAACGGCATGACGTTGACGAGCGGCCCGACGAGGCCCCGGCTCTCGCCGAGCAGGCCGAGGTCGCGGCGGATGTCCTCGTAGCGGTAGCGCTGGTGGCGGCGCACCTGCCGTACGCCGAGGACGACTTGGCGGACGAGTTCCGTGAAGGTGGCCTCCGGGGTGACGGTGAGCCGCAGCGGCAGCACGTTCATCACCATGCCGGGGACGCGCAGCGCGACCGAGCCCATCCGGCCCATCATCGGCAGGCCGAGGACGACGTCCGAGCGGCCCGTGGCGCGGGAGGTGTAGAGGGCCTGTGCGGCGATGAGGACGTCGGGCCAGGTGGCACGGGTGCTCGCGGCGAGTTCCTTCAGCCGCTCGGTGGTCTCCGGCGCGATCCGTGTCGTGCGGCGGTGGAAGGTGCGGGACGGCAGCGCGCCGCGCCCCGCGAGCCGGGGTGCCTCCGGGCGGTCGGCGAAGGCCTCGCCCCAGTGCGCGCGGTCGGCGGCGAAGGCGTCGGAGGCGCGGTACTCGGCGTCGACGGCCAGCAGGTCGGCGAGCGTCTCGAAGGCGCGCGGGCCGGGGTCCTCACCGCGCACAAGTGCCGTGTATATAGCGGCGGTTCGGCCGACGAGCAGGGAGTAGCCGAAGCCGTCGATGACGAGGTGGTGGATGCGCTGGTACCAGAGCCAGCGCCGCTCCCCCACGCGGAACAGGGCGTGCCCGAACAGCGGCCCCTCGGCGAGGTCGCAGGGCTCGGCGAGGTCGGCGCGCATCCACGCCAGGGCCTCGTCCTCGCTCAGGTCCTCGCGCACCGTCAGCGGCAACTCGACGCTGCCGCACACCCGTTGGCGCGGCCCGTCGGCGGTGTCCTCGACGCGGACGCGCAGCGCGTCGGCCTCGGCGACGACCCGGCGCAGCGCCTCGGCGAAGAGCTCCGGGTCGAGTTCGCCGTCGATCTCCAGGTACTCGGCGGTGTTCTGCGCGGGGCTGAGCGGGTCGAGGGCCTGCGCGAACCACATGCCGTACTGGGCGGAGGTGAGCGGCAGCACGAGGTCGCGAGCCTCGGTGGGCTCGCTGATCAGTGCGGTCACGAGGCGGCCACCCCCAGGACCTTCACCCAGGCCTCGATGGCCGGCTGCTCGGCGAGATCGACGAACGAGGCCTCGGCGCTGTGGTCCCTGCGCCAGCGCTCAAGGAGGGTCATGACGCGCACGGAGTCGAGCCCGTAGTCGACGAGGTTCTCGTCGAGGGGTATCTCGGCGGGGTCGTCCTCGCCCAGGCAGTCGGCGACGTCCTCGCGGATCTTCTGAACGGTGAGCGTGGTCATGCGGCCCGTACCTCCTCGATGAACGTCTCGGTGGTGGTGACGACGGCGCAGCGGCCGGCGGCCCAGCGCAGCGCCATGTCGTGGTCCTCGCGCGTGAAGTCGGCGACGGCGTCGGCGACGACGAACGCCTGGATGTCCCGCATCCACGCGTCGGCGGCGCTGATCATGACGCCGATGTGCGCGTACACGCCGACGATCACCAGCTGGTCGCGGCCCGACTCCCGCATCAGTTCCTCGAGTTGGGTGCGGACGAACGCGCTGTACTTCCACTTGGTGAGGACCGTGTCGCCGTCCTCGGGTGCCACGTTCTCGGGCATGGCGAGGACGGCGGGGTCGTCGGCGACGCCGGGCCCCCAGAAGTCGAGCTGGAGGCCACGTTCCTCGGGGGTCTGGCCCCCGCGCTGCGCGGAATAGTAGACGGGGATTCCAAGCCCACGGCTCTCCTTGAGCAGCCGGGCGGTGTTGTCGAGCATGCCGGTCAACGGCTGTTCGGCCTGCGGGTACTTGGCGAGGAAGTGGTGCTGGAGGTCGTGCACGAGCAGCACGGCGCGGGCCGGGTCGACGGTCCAGGGGACACGGTTCGCGGGGAGCTCTTCGGGGGTCGGGAGCGGGTAGGCGGCGATGGCGGGCAGGGCCATGGTGGGGGGTACCTTTCAGTGCTGCTCGGCGGCGGACCGCTGGTGCTTCTTGCTGATCTTGCCGATGCCGGTCTGCGGGAAGGCGTCGACGAATTCGACGAGGTCGGGCACCTTGTACGCGGCCACGCCCCGATCCCGTACGAACCGCTTCACGGCGACGGACCTCAGAGGTGCGGCGTCCGCGCGCAGGATGACGTAGGCGAGGGAGCGTTCGCCGAGGTACTCGTCGGGGACGCCGACTACGGAGACGTCGTGCACGGCGGGGTGGGCGAGGAGGATGTTCTCGATCTCCTCCGGGGCGATCTTCTCGCCGCCCCGGTTGATCTGGTCCTTGGCCCGGCCCTCGACGACGAGGTGCCCGGTCGGGGTGCGTCGCACGATGTCGCCGGTGCGGTAGAAGCCGTCGGCGGTGAACGAGCGGGCGTTGTGCTCGGGGGCGCGCCAGTAGCCGCGGATGGTGTACGGGCCGCGGGTGAGCAGATGCCCGAAACCGCCGTCGGGGACGTCCTGGTCGGCGTCGTCGACGACGCGGACCTCGTCGTCCGGGGAGATCGGCAGCCCCTGCGTGGCGACGATCGCCTCCGGATCGTCGTCCAGACGCGTGTAGTTGACGAGTCCTTCCGCCATGCCGAAGACCTGCATGAGCTTGCAGCCCAGGGCGGGTTCGAGGCGGCGTGCGGCCTGTTCGCTGTACTTGGCGCCGCCGACCAGGACGAGTTCCAGGGTCGACAGGTCGTGTGTGGTGCCGGCCGCGGAGTCGGTCCAGACGAGGGCGAGCGGCGGGACGAGCCCGGTCATGGTGATCCGCTCGCTCGCGACGAGCGGGAACGCGGTGTCCGGGTCGGGCGCGGGCGCGAGCACCACGGTGCCGCCCGCGTACAGCACACCGAGCCAACCGGGGCTGCTCATCGGGTAGTTGTGGGCGGCCGGCAGCACGACGAGGAAGCGGGTGTCGGCGTCGACGCCGCAGATCTCGTTCGACCCCCACAGCGAGTACATGTAGTCGTCGTGGGTGCGCGGGATGAGCTTGGGCCGGCCGGTGGTGCCACCGGAGAGCTGAAGGAAGGCGAGCTCATACGGCTCCGGCCCGTCCAACTCCACTGGCTTGGTGGGGACTTCGGACAGCGAGGTGTGCTCGCCGGGGTCACCCCCGACCACGAACACGTGCTTCAGCGTCGGCGTCCCGGCCCGGACCTTGCTCGCCAGCGCCCGGTGGTCGAACCCGGCGTGCCGCTCGGGGATCACGTAGGCGACGGCCTCGGTGAAGGAGCAGAAGTACGCGATCTCGCTCTCGCGGTGCGCGGGCAGCGCGTACACGGGCAGCGCGCCGATGCGGAACAGTGCGAAGACGACCTCGACGAACTCGCCGACGTTCGGCAGCTGGACGACGACGCGGTCGCCCTTGCGTATGCCGCGCGCCACGAACCCGGCGGCCAACCGGTAGACGCGATCGTCGAGTTGGCGATAGGTCCAGGTGCGTCTGGACGGCGCGGGGTCGACGAGGGCGACGCGATCGGGATGCGAGTCGGCACGTTCGCGCAGCACGCCGCCGAAGGTCTCGCCGCGCCAGTACCCGGCGGCGCGATAACGCTCGGCGTACTCGGCGGGCCAGGTGGGCGCGTCGAGACCGGGGGGCAGGGAGTTGGCGGTCACAGAGCGGCTCCCACAGCATTCAGGAACGTACGGAACTTCGCACCGGTCTCGGCGGTCTCGGCTTCCGGCGAGGACTCGGCGACGACACCCGCGCCCGCGAACAGACGCAGCAGCCGCCCCTCGGCCTCGGCGCAGCGGATGGTGACGACCCACTCGCCGTCGCCGTCCGCGTTCTGCCAGCCGACCATGCCGGTATAGGCGCCGCGGTCGAACGGCTCGGACTCCGCGATGACTTGACGGGCGAGCTCGGTCGGGGTGCCGCACACCGCGGGGGTGGGGTGCAGGGCGGAGGCGAGGTCGAGGGCGGTCGTCCGCTCGGGGTCGGCGAGTTCACCGGTCACAGTCGTGGACAGGTGCCACATGGCGGCCGTCCGTACGAGGGTGGGGCGGACGGGGACGTCGATGGTGCGGCAGAACGGGGCGAGGGCAGCCCGCACCGCGTCCACGACGACGGCATGCTCGTGCAGATCCTTGGCCGACTCCAGCAACGCGGCGGCGCGACGCACGTCCTCGGCAAGGTCGGCGCTGCGGGGCGCGGACCCGGCGAGCGGGTTCGCGGTGAGCGTGGATCCGCTGCGGGAGACGAGGAGTTCGGGGCTCGCGCCGATGAGCGTACGGCCGGGGGCGCTGGGCACGGCGAAGGTGTAGCCGGCCGGGTCACGCCGGGCCAGGCGCCGCAGCATGGTGGGGAGATCGGGAGCCTTGGACGCGGTCAATTCAAGGGTCCGGGCGAGCACGACCTTGTCGAACTCACCGGCCTTCATGCGCTCGACGGCCGCGGCGACGGCGGCGCCGTACACCCCGGGCTCCGGAACCTCGCGCACCGTCCAGTCGGCGGCGTCCCCGGTCGACGGCACGGGCAACGCGATGAGCGGGTCCTCACGCAGCGGCGGCGCCCACCGCACGGCCTCCGGAACGGCGAGAGCGGGAGCCGCGTCCGGGGCGAAGGGCAGCGCACCCATCACGACGGGATTCGGATCCCCGGCCCTCCGCCGAGCATCGAGCAACGCCCGCACCCGAGGGCTCAACGGCCCATCCCTGTACGGAAGTTCAGCAACAACACCACGCCCGAGGAGCGTGCGATGCGGAGTGGCGAGGAACCGATCGGTGACGGGCGCGTACTCCTCGAGCAGCGCGGTGGCGGACCCGGGCTCAACGAGCTCGGGGATGGGCGCGTGGGAACGATTGACCGTGATCGGACCGGTCAGAGACGTGGTCATGGATGTCTCCAAGAGTGGGGGCCTATCTAGCCCGTCCGGCGTTTGAGGACAAAGGGGCCCGGGGCGAAGCCCCGGTTTCGGGAAGGGGCGGGGTGGGGGAAAAACCCCCGGTCACCCCCGGAGGGTCGCGCCCCCGTCGACGTACAGGTCCTGCATCGTGATGTGCCGAGCCCTGTCGCACGCGAGAAACGCAACCGCCTCCGCGATGTCCCCGGGATCGGCGATCCGCCCGAGAGGAATACCGGTGCGGTGAGCCGCGAGGTCCCCCTCGATCACGGACCGCGCCCCGGCCTCCACGTCACCCCCGGGAGCCGCCTCCCACATGCCACGCTGCATGTCGGTGAGCGTCGACCCGGGACAGACGTTGTTGCACCGCACCCCGTGCGCGGCAACCTCCAGGCCGAGGCATTTGGTGAACATCGCGGTGGCCGCCTTCGACGCGGCGTACGCCGCCATGCCCTTCCGCGGAATACCCGCCGCATTCGAGGCAACGGTGACGATGCTGCCGGCGCCGCGCCCCGTCATCCGCCGCGCGACGGCACGGGAGACGTGCATGGCACCGTTGGTATTGACGGCGAAACAGGCCGCCCAGTCCTCGTCGCTGAGGTCGACGACGGCCGAACCCCGCAGGATCCCGGCGACGTTGACGGCGACATCGAGGGGCCCGAGGGTGTCCTCGACGTCCCCGACGAGCGCCTCCACGGCCCCCGCATCGGTGACGTCGAGGACCCGGGCGACGACCTGCCCTCCGGCGTAAGGGGCCGCGACCTTCGCGACGGCTTCGGCATCCAGGTCCGTGGCGACGACACGGGCGCCGCGCCCGGCGAGCGCGGCGACGACCGCCTCGCCGATCCCCCGGCCCGCCCCCGTGACGAGGGCGAGCCGGCCGGCCAGGTCCTGACCAGTGTTCGGGGTGGTCACTTGGCCAGCGCCCCCTTGATGTCGTCGAGGACGGTCCGCGCGGCGAGCGGACCGCCCGCGCTGTTCCACGCGGAGCCGTCGATGACGACGACGTGGCCGTCCTTCTCGGCCTTCAACTTGCCGAAGTTGGTGACCTTTTGGGCCTCGCCGTAGGCCTTCTCACTGTCGGTCTCCGTGCCGAGCGCACCGAAGAACAACCAGTCGCCGTCGATGGTCGCGAGCTTCTCCAGGGAGACCGGCTCGCTGTGCCCGGTGCTCGCGCCCTGCTGGTCCTTGGGCCGGTCCATGCCGAGCACCTTGAGCGTCGAGCCGACGTGGCCCTCGCCCTTGCCGACGACGGACGGGGCGCCGTCCTGCCAGCGGATGACGGAGACGGACTTGCCGGCGTTGTCGCCGAGCTTCTTCTTCGTGTCGGCGACCTGCGTGTCGAAGTCGGCTAGCCACTTCTTGGCGTCGGACTTCTTGTTGAGGGCGTCCGCGGTGTCCGTGAAGGCCGTCTTCCAGTTCGCGTTGAGCTTCGCGGTGACGACGGTCGGCGCGATCTCCTGGAGTTTGTCGACGGTCTTCTTCGCGCCGGTCGTCTCGTCGAGGAGGATCAGGTCGGGCTGGAGCGCGGCGAGCTTCTCCATGTCGGCCTCGGCGACGGACGCGACGACCTGCGACTTGGACGCCTTGTCGGCGAGGTACGAGGACACGCCCTTCTGGCCGCGGCCCGCGGTGGTGCCGACCGGCTCGACGCCGAGTGCGAGCGCCGCGTCGAGGGTCGGCTCGCTCAGCGCGACGACCTTCTTCGGGTCGCTCGGCACCTTGACCTTGCGGCCCTGGGCGTCGGTGAGCTGCCGCGTCTTCGACGCGGACCCGGCCTTCTCGGCGCCGCCGGCGTCGTCTCCGCTGTCGCTGCCGCAGGCGCTCAGGATCAGGGCGCCGGTGACGGCGGCGGCCGGTATGAGGGCGGCGCGGCGGATTCTCGGGGAGGACATGTTCGCAGGGCTCCTTAGGGCAATGAAATGAGAAAGGTGATGCGCGGGGGGAAGGTGATGCGTGGTGGGGGGAAGTCCGAGGGACCGCGCCGAGCGGGGGCGGGACCGCGCTAGGCGGGGTCGGGACCTGCACCCAGGAGACGGATCAGCGCATCGACGAGCGCGACGTGCCAACAGGCGTAGTCATGACCGCCGTTGAACTCGTTCCGGGTGACCTCGTAGCGGGCCGAGTGCAGCGTGTCGTAGAGAGCCCGGCAGTGGTCGACCATCGTGCCCTCGTGCAGACCCGCGTCGAGGTGCACGGTGATCGGCGCGGGGTCGGTCTCCGCGTACCGGGCGGCGAGCCACGGCACGCCGATGATGTGTTTCTGCACGACGCCGGGCGCCAGGGTCGGCCGCCACCACAGCGAGGGCGACTGGGCGACAACATGGCCGAATCGGTCCGGTCGCAGCCGCCCCGCGTGCAGTGCGGCCAGGCCGCCGAGGCTCTGTCCCGCGACGATGGTGCGCGCCGGGTCCGTGGCGAGGGGCCAGCGGCCCGCCGCCCACGGCAGCAGCTCGTCCGCGAGGAACTCCACGAAGGGGTCCCGGGCGCCGAGTTCACGGTTCCGGGTGTGCCGGTCGACGGCGTCCGGCGCGAGCACGGCCAGCGGCGGCAGCAGCCCGTCGGCGATCAGCGAGTCGAGGGTGTGCTGCAGGCCCACGCGGCCGAACCACATGTCGCCGTCGCAGAGCACAAGGACGGGCAGCCGCTCCGTGTCACCGCGAGGACCCGGACGTTCCGTGTCACCGCGAGAACCCGGGGGCAGATACACCCATACGTCGCGTTCGTTGCGCACGTCGCGGTCGCCGCCCAGCGCCGCGGCGCCGATCCTGTGCCGTTCGACGCGCCCGGCGGGCACGGTACCGCGCCGCTCGGTCCACGCCGGGGCGGGAGCCTCGGGCAGGGCGAAGACGGAGTTGTCGCCCGGGCCCCAACGGGTAGGGAGGCGGCGGGGGTTGAGCGGGTCGTGCGCCGCGTGCACGGCGAGGGAGCGCAGCCGCGCCTGCAGCACCTCGGGGTCCGCGGGCGGCTCCTTGGCCGAGACGTCGGCGGCGATCCGGTACGAGGCGCGGTGGTCCGCGCGCAGCCGCAGACCGAAGTGCCAGATGTCGGTGCCCGGGACCTGCTCCATGAGGGAGCCCGCGAGGTGGGCGCGGTCGCCGAGGTGGCTGACCATGAGCAGTACCTGCCGGGTGGCGCGGTGGCCGCGCCACAGGAAGGTGACCGCCCGGTGGTCGGGTTCGCCGTCGAGTTCCTCGACGAGTGGTGTGCCGCGGGCGGCGGCCTCCTGCCAGAACTCCTCGGCGATGTGCGCGCGTTGAGCGTCGTCGGCCGCGGCGATGCACTCCTTGAGGCGCGCGACGCGGGCACCGGTGACGCGGTCCGGCCGGTGGTCCGGCAGGGCGGCAACGGACTGGACGCTCATGTCTCCTCTTCCTCCGGAAGCGACCTGCGTCCTCCGGAAACGGCCTGAGCCATCAGGAAACGACCCAGGCTTTTCTGTCGACGTAATTGTTAGCAGACGTAGTTAGGTTAGCCTAAGCTAACCACATGCCCGCAGTGATACGACTCCGCCCCGGCGGAACACGACAACTCCCGGCCACCGAGCCGCGCAGCCGCCCACCCCGCACCGCGGGTCTCGTGATCGGCCTGACGCTGCTCCTCGCGGCGGCCGCCCTCTCGCTCGCGGTGGGCACGGAGCACCTCACGCTCGGCCAGGTCTGGAGCGGGCTGTTCTCCCCGTCCGGCTCCCGATACGACAACATCGTTCGTGAACTGCGGCTCCCCCGGACGTTCATCGGCATCGCCGTGGGCGCGGCGCTCGGGCTCGCGGGCGGCGTGATGCAGGTGCTGACCCGCAACCCCCTCGCCGACCCCGGGCTGCTCGGGGTGAACGCGGGCTCGTCGGCCGCCGTCGTCACCGCGATCAGCGTGTTCGGCATCACGTCGTTCACCGGGTATCTGTGGTTCGCGCTGATCGGCGCCGCCGTCGCCGCCATCGTCGTCAACGCCCTGGGTGGCACCCGGTCGGCGACGCCGGTGCGCCTCGCGCTCGCCGGCACGGCCGTCAACGCGGCCCTGTTCGGCTACGTCAACGGGCTGCAGCAGTGGGACCTGAGCACGCTCGACTCGATGCGCTTCTGGTCCGTCGGCACGCTGGAGAAGCGCGATCCCGAACTCCTGCTCACCGCACTGCCGTTGCTGATCGCCGGTGCGCTGCTCGCGTTCGCGCTCGCCCGGCCGCTCGGCGCCCTCTCGCTCGGCGAGGACCACGCCCGCGCGCTCGGCACCTCGGTGCGGCGCACCCGGGTCCTGTCGATCGTCGCGATCACGCTGCTGTGCGGCAGCGCCACCGCCGTGTGCGGGCCGATCGGCTTCGTCGGCCTGATGATCCCGCACGCGGTCCGCGCGTTCACCGGACCCGATCCCCGCTGGATGCTGCCCTACTGCGCGCTGTTCGCGCCCACCCTGCTGCTCGTGGCCGATGTCATCGGCCGGGTCGTGGTGGCGCCGTCGGAGATCCAGGCGGACATCGTCACGTCGTTCATCGGCGGGCTGATCTTCGTCCACCTCGTACGTCAGCGGAAGGTGGCCCAGCTGTGACCCGGATGACCCTGGAGAAGGGTGAACCCCGGGCCCTCAAGGCCGAGTTGCGCCGCGGAAGGCTGCGGATCGGCCGGTTCTCCGTCCGCTTCGACCCGCGCACGGTGCTCGTCTGCCTGGCGCTGATCGTGATCACGGCGTGCCTGGTGGTGCTCTCCGTCGGGACGGGCACGTACGAGCTGTCGCCGATGGAGGTGCTGCGGACATTCGCGGGGAACGGGCCGCCGGGCGCCGAGTTCATCGTGCTCGACCTGCGGCTGCCGCGCGCCGTCGTGGCGGTCCTCGTCGGCTTCGGGACGGGGATGGCGGGCGCCGTCTTCCAGTCGCTCACCCGCAATCCGCTGGGCAGCCCGGACATCATCGGGTTCGGCAACGGCGCGTCGGCGGGCGCGCTCGTCGCCATCATCTTCCTCAACGCGGGCGCCGCGCAGACGGCGCTCGGCGCGCTCGTCGGCGGCTTCGCCACGGCCATCGCCGTCTACGTGCTGGCCTGGCGCCGGGGCGTGCACGGCTACCGGCTCGTGCTCGTCGGCATCGGGGTGTCCGCGGTGCTCGGGGCGGCGACCAGCTTCCTCTACATCCGCGCCGACATCGGCAAGGCGGCCCAGGCCGCGAGCTGGACGATCGGCTCGCTCAACGACCGCGGCTGGACCGAGGCCAGGACGGCCGCGCTCGGCCTGATCTTCTGCGTCCCCGTGGTCATGGTGTTCGGCCGCCGCCTGACGATGCTGGAGATGGGCGACGACACGGCGGGCGCCCTCGGTGTGCCGCCGGAGCGCAGCCGCCTGATCCTGCTGTGCGCGGGCACGGGCCTGACCGCGATGGCGGTCGCCGCTGCGGGCCCGATCCCGTTCCTCGCCATGGCCTCCCCCCAACTGGCCCGCCGCGTCACCCGCGCCGCGGGGCCGAACGTCCTGCCCGCCGCATGGATGGGCGCCCTCCTTGTGACGGCGGCCGATCTGCTGACGCAGCGCGTGACCGGTTCGGCGCTGATGCCGGTGGGCGTGGTGACGGGTGTGGCGGGCGGCCTGTTCCTGGCGTGGCTGCTGCTGCGGGAGCGCAGGGCGCACCACGTCTGAGCATGTGTCACACGATTCTTTGGAAGGCGACCCCGTATGACGAACCCGACGGCGCCGGCGACACCCGAAAGCCCCCGGCTGGCTCGGCTGTCGGATGAGGTGAAAGCGCACGGGCAAGCGGCACTCGACCGGTTCTGGCGCGAACTCGCCCGTACGGGAACGCCGTTGGTCGAGCCCGTTCCGGGCTTCCCGGGAGTGCGTCTGGTCACGGTGGTGTGGCGGGAGGACCGGCCCGTCGAGGGTGTCTATCTCCTGGCCAATCGCGTCACCGACAAGCACCGCGTACGCCACGGCATGATGCGCCGCCTCGACGGCACCGATGTCTGGTACGTCGGCCTGCGGCTGCCGCTGGGCCTCCGCTCCACCTACCGCATTCATCCCTTCGGCGCGGACGATCCCCATATGACGTCGGACGGCCCGCGCAGCGGCACGTTCCGCGAGCTGCCGGACGACCGCGTGGACCCGCTGAACCGGCACGCGGGCGGGCCGTTCGGTTCCCTGATCGAGCTCGACGGGGCACCGTCACTGGCGCAGTGGCCGACGACGGCCGGCCCGCACCCCGGCGAGGCCCTCGGCTTCACCACCGCCGACGGATCCGTGTACCGCGTACGGCGGTTCGTGCCGGACACCTGTGAAGCCGGCCCCGCCCCGGGGCTGCTCGTCGTGTGCGACGGCGAGCGGTGGTTCGACCGGTACGGCATCACGGCTGCGATCACCGCCGCCGTCGAGGCGGGCCGGATCCCACCCATGGCCGTCGTCGGGATCGAGGCGGGGGCGGATGTCGCGGCGCGGATGCGGCAGCTCGGCGCCGATCCGCGCTTCATCGACACGCTGGCCGACGAGCTACTGCCCGCAGTGACGAAGGATCTGCCCCGGCCGCCCGGGCCCCGGAACACCGTGCTGTGCGGGCAGAGCCTGGGCGGGCTTACCGCGCTCGCGGCGGCCCTGCGCCGACCGGACGCCTTCGGCACGGTGCTCGCCCACTCGGCCTCCACGTGGTGGCGCCCCGGCATGACGGCCCGGCCGGCGCGGCCCGCGGGAGGAGCGGAGACCTGGCTGTACCAGCAGGCCGCCGCGGCACCGGTCGGCGACGTCCGTATCCGCATGGACGTCGGCTCCAACGAGGGACCGATGGTCGACGACCTGCACCGGCTGCACGCCCTGATGGCGGCCCGCGGCTTCGACGTCTCGCTGAACGTCTACACCGGAGGTCACGACTACTCCTGCTGGGCGGCCGCCCTCATCGAAGGGCTCGCTGAGCAGCTCGTGCCCCACGGCGCGGGGCCGTGGGGCACGAGTAGACACTGATCAGGACGTCACATCGGTGACCCGCCACCGTTGGTTGGAACCGGAGTTGGGCTGCCACGTCCCGACGGGCGCGCCCTCGTTCGTGGCCTGCCCGCCGACCTCCAGGAGGCGGCCCGTGCCCGCGTTGACCAGGGTGTACGTACCGTCGCCCGTGCTCGACAGGATCCACTGGGCGGCCGGATCGCGCTCGCCCGTGTCCGGTTCGACGACCGCCGCACCGTCGCGGACGGCGAGCCGCTTGCCGTCGGCGGCGCTGGTGAACACGTGCCGCTTGCGACTCGCGGGTCCGTCGCCGCTGATCTGCGCGAGCCGCCACCGCTGTCCGGCCGCGCCCGTCCCTGACCCGATGACGAGCGTGCCGCCGCCGTCGGCGACGGTGAGGTCCTTGCCGCTCTGCACACCCGTCAGCTCGTAGGTGCGTCCCCGGCGCAGCTCCGCCGCGTCCTTCGCGACCCCGGACACGCCCTTGATCACGAACGTGGTCACCGACTGCGCGGGCACCGTGAACGTGGCCTTCCGGCCCGTCACCGCGACCGGCGCCCGCTCGGCCAGCTTGCCGTCCGTGCTGGTCACGACCGGGGTGACGGTCGCGCCCCGGCGTACGGTCGCGAACCTGGACAGGTCGAGCGTCACCGTGCGGGTGCTCGTGGTGCTGTTGACGTGCACGACGGTGGCGCCGTCGCCGCCGCGGGTGACGGCCGCGGTGCTGCTCGTGTCGTCGGTCTTGATGAGGTGGTCGCCGGGCCGGATGTAGTGGGTGAAGTTCCGGGCGGTGTCGAACTTGGTGTTCGTGTAGACCGGGCAGGTCTCCAGGGTGTCGTCCGGACCCGCGCTGAAGGAGACCTGGACCTCGCCCCAGTTGCCACCCTTCGCGGACTCGCCGCCGGGCTTCATGTTGTCCCAGTCCTCGACGGGCTGCCAGAACACCCAGGCGCTGGGCTCCAGTTCACGCAGATCGTCGACGATGTGCTGGGCGAGCCCGAGGCCGGGCCGCATGTCGGTGAAGGACTGCCCGTCGCCCCAGTCGCCCTCGACCTCGCTCATCCACAGCGGCTTGCCCTCGGCCTTGGCGAGGTCGCGTACGGAGGTGCGGCCGCCGGTGCCGTACGTGTGGACGTTCATCTGGGCGACGCGGCTCTTCACGTCGGCCGGGTAGCTTGTCCAGTTCGTGACGAAGGTCGTCGGGTTGGTCTCGTCCATCGCCGAGACGACCGCGCCGGTCCGTGCCTTGCGCAGGGCGGCATCGAGCGCGGGCACGATCTTCTGCTGGAGGCCGGGGCCGATGTGACAGCCCTCCTGGCGGCCGCCGGTCGGATTGCCATCAGCGCCCAACTGGGTTCCCCAGTAATCGGTGTTGGGCTCGTTGCACGGGTCGACGGTCTTCACCTTGATGCCGTGCGCCTTCTCCAGGCGTCGCGTCGCACCGGCCAGATAGGTGGCGAAGTCGTCGACGGACGCCTCCTTCAGCTGGTCCTTCGACGCGTCGAAGCCGCCGGAGACATAGCCGCTGACCGTCATGAAGTACGGCGGCGAGTTGGAGAACGTCTCCCAGTGGGTGATGCCCTTCTTGATCCGGTCCACCCACCAGCGCTGGGTCGCGTCGGTGTCCTCGTTCCAGTGGTCCTCGTTGCCGGGGTCCCACCAGTCGGTGTCGGTGCGGGTGGTGCCCGCGGGCGCCTTCCACCAGCCCTCGACGGCGCCGCCCGCCCTCAAGTAGTCGGGCACGTCAGGGGCGTTGCCGCCGCCGATGTTGTAGCGGGCGATGTTCAGGGCGAGGCCGTCCCGTCCGAAGACGAGGTCGGCGATCCTCTCGCGGATCTCGGCCGGGTAGTGCCCGGTGGCGTTCGCGAACCAGACCAGGCTGGTGCCCCAGCCCTCGAACCGGTCCTGCCGGTACGAGGGGTCGGGGGTGACCGTGACCGTCGCCGCGGTGGCGGCGGCGACGAGCTGTGCGGCGGAGATCTGGGTTCCCGCCGCCGCGGCCGTGGCCGCGGCGATGCCGATGAACCGTCTGCGGGTCAAGCGCGCCAACGTGTGCTCCCTACGTCGTTGTGTGAGCGGGGTGTTGGTGGTGCCGAACGCTGGTGGTACGTGATGGTGCTAGGAGGTGGCGGGCTGCCGCAGGACGGCGACCTGGCGGGGCGCCAGGACCAGCACGTCGTCCTCGGCCGCGGGCCCGACCAGCACGTCTCCGGTCAGGCCCGGCAGCGACACCCGCTCGTCGCTCCGGTTGACCAGGAAGACATAGCGGTGCTCGGCATCCCGCCGCACGATCTGCTCGACCAACCCCCTTGCCTGCTCCGGGAGTTCACTGCTCACCCCGGCCGGCGCGAGCAGCTCTGGCAGCAGCGCGGTGAGCCCTTCGACGCCGAGGCGGGTGGAGACGTACGCGGCCGAGCCCCGGCCCGTACCGCGCCGGGTGACGGCCGGGCGGGACGCGTACGTGCCGGTCCGGTAGCCGGCGAGGACCTCGACGTCCGTGCCGGTGACGGAGATCCGGTCGGTCCACAGGCTGCCGGTGGTGCCGTTGTCCAGGTCGACGGTGTCACCGTCGAGGAGCGGCCCGAACTCCTCGATGCGGATGCCGAGGACGTCGCGCAGGGCGCCGGGGTAGCCGCCGAGCCACACGTGGTCGTTCTCGTCGACGATCGCGGAGAAGTACGTGGCGACGAGGTGGCCGCCGCCCTCGACGTACCGGGTCAGCTCCTTGGCGAGCGGCTGCGGCACCACGTGCAGGACGGACGCGATGACGACGTCGTACGTGGACAGGTCGGTGTGGTGCGCGGGCACCACGTCGGCGCGGATCCCGAGGCGCAGCAGCGCCGAGTACCAGTCCAGGGCCTCGCGGTGGTAGTCGAGGCGGGAGGACGGGTGGGAGTCCTGCTCGCTCGTCCACCACGAGTCCCAGTCGAAGAGGATCGCGACACGGGCGGGTTCGCGCGCGCTGCCGGCGATCGGGGCGAGCGCTTCGAGGGTGCCGCCCAACTCGACGACGGAGCGGAAGAGTTCGCTGTCGGCTCCGGCGTGCGGGAGCATCGCCGAGTGGTACTTTTCGGCGCCCGCAGCCGACTGCCGCCACTGGAAGAAGCAGACGGCGTCGGCGCCGTGCGCCACGTGCAGCAGCGAGTCCCGGGCCAACTCCCCCGGCTTCTTCGGCAGATTGACGGGCTGCCAGTTCACGGCGCTGGTGGAGTGCTCCATCAGGAACCAGGGCCGGTGGCCCGCGATCCCGCTGGTGAGGTTGGCGGAGAAGGAGAGCTCGTCGCGGTCCTGGGGGCCGGGGATGACGTAGTGGTCGTTGGCGACGAAGTCGACCTCGCCCGCCCAGTCCGCGTAGTCCATGCCCTTGGTGCCGGGCATCACCATGAAATTGGTGGTGACGGGCGTCTCCGGGCTCAACTCGCGCAGGATCTCGCGCTCGGCCAGCAGATGATCCTTGAGCGCGTCGGAGGAGAACCGCTTGAAGTCCAGCTGCTGGGTCGGGTTCGGGTGCGAGGCGGCGAGCCGCGGCGGCAGCAGCTGCTCCCAGTCGCTGTAGCGCTGCGACCAGAACGCTGTCCCCCAGGCGTCGTTGAGGGCTTCGAGCGTGGTGTAGCGGCGGCGCAGCCAGGACCGGAACGCGCGGGCCGCGTCGTCGGAGTGGTCGTAGACGTTGTGGCAGCCCAGCTCGTTGTTGACGTGCCAGGCGACGAGGGCCGGGTGGTCGGCGTAGCGGGCGGCGAGCTTGCGCACCAGACGCAGCGCGTGCTCACGGAAGACGGGCGAGGTGGGCCGCCAGTGCTGGCGGGCGCCCGGCCACAGTGTCTCGCCGCTCGCGGTCACCGGAAGGATCTCCGGGTGCGCGGCGGTCAGCCACGGCGGCGGTGACGCGGTGGCGGTGGCCAGGTCGACGCCGATGCCGCCCGCGTGCAGCCGGTCCATGATCTCGTCGAGCCAGCCGAAGTCCCAGGTGTCGGCGGTGGGTTGGAGACGCGCCCAGGAGAAGATGGCGAGGGAGACGACGTTCACCCCGGCCTCCCGCATCAGCCGGATGTCGTCCGCCCACACCTCCCGTGACCACTGCTCGGGGTTGTAGTCGGCGCCGTAGCCGAGGCGCCGGCTGCCGTCCGAGCTCTTCGCGTACGGGAAACGGGAGGCGAGGGGGTCGACCATGAACGTCCTTCCAGGAATGCGGGGTTGCGGCGGGGCGGGCTACTTCTCGACGGTGAAGCCCTGGTCGGTGCCGTACTTGGCGGACGCGTCCTGCCAGGACTTGAGGCCTGCGGGGAGCTTGGTCGAGGAGACGTAGGCCTTGCCGACGGTGTCGTTGAAGATCGAGTTGGCGTACACCTGGAACGGCAGGTACTTCCAGTCGGTGGGCACGCTCTTCGCGGACTCGGCGAAGATCTTGTTGGCCTTCTGGCCGCCGAAGTACGGGAACTCGGTGTTCTGGAACGACGACGAGTTCAGGTCCTTCGTCGTCGCGGGGAACGCGCCGTTCTTGATGCGGGTCCCCACGCCCGCACCGGAGTTGGCGTACTCGACGAAGGCGTACGCGAGCTCCTTGTTCTTGCCGAGCTCGGGCAGCGCGAGCGAGCTGCCGCCGTTCTCGGAGCTTGCGGTCGCGCCCTTCTCCCACTGCGGCATGGGGGCGACGCGCCAGTCACCGGACGCGCCCTTCACGCCGGAGGCGAAGTTGGCGGGCATCCAGGCGCCGGTGGGCAGCGTGGCGATGGTGCCGTCGCCGAGGCCCTTGTACCAGTCGTCGGTCCAGCCGGTGACCGGCGCGACGAGCTTGTCGTCGATCAGCTTCTGCCAGGTGTCGGTGTACTTCTTCGCGCCCGCGTCGGTGAAGTCGATGCCGACCTTGGTGCCGTCCACCTTGTACGGGTGCGAACCGGCCTGCCACAGCAGGCTGGTGGTCAGGCCCGCGTCGCCGACGTCGCTGGTGATGTACGCCTTCGGGTCGGCCTTGTGCAGCTTGCGGGCCGCCTCGACGTACTCGTCCCAGGTCGTCGGGACGGCGATCTTGTACTTGTCGAAGACCTTCTTGTTGTAGAAGAGCGCCATCGGACCCGAGTCCATGGGCAATCCGTAGACACCGCCGCCGCCGGACTTCACCGAGTTCCACGGCCCCGGCGAGTACGAGTCCGCCAGCTTCTCGGCGCCGTAGGCCTTGAGGTCGGTGATCTGCTTCGTCAGGGCGTACTGACCGAGCGCGTAGTACTCGATCTGCGCGACGTCCGGGACGCCCTTCTTCGCCGAGATCGCGTTCGACAGGGCCTTGTACTGGTCGTTGTTGGTGCCCGCGTTGACCAGCTTGATGTCGACCTTCGGGTACTTCTTCTCGAAGTCGGCGGCGACCTGCTTCAGGGTGGGCTCCCACGCCCACACCGTGACGGTGCCGCCCTTCTTCAGGGCCGACTTGATGTCGGCCGAACCCACCTTCTTGTCACCGGAGTTGCCGTCGTCGGAGCCGCCGCAGGCGGTGGCCCCGAGGGCGAGGGCGCAGAGGAGACCTATGCCGCGCAGGACGCGGCGGGAGTGCTGGGGCATGGCGATGGCTTCCACTTCTTCGTGGTCCTACAGAGCTCTTCGTGGTCCTACAGAGGGTGTGCGAGGGGTGAACCGCCCTGCCGCGCCTACTCCTTGACGCTTCCGGCGGAGAGACCCGACTGCCAGTACTTCTGGAGCAGCAGGAAGGCGGCGATCAGCGGCACGATGGTGAGCAGCGAACCGGTGAGCACGAGATGGGGAATGGCCTCGCCGCCGGCCGTCTGCGCCTGCTTGTTCCAGGAGTCGAGGCCGAGCGTGAGCGGGTACCAGTCGGGGTCCTTCAGCATGATCAGCGGCAGGAAGTAGTTGTTCCAGGTCGCGACCGTGGTGAAGAGCAGGACGGTGACGGTGCCGGGCGCGAGCAGCGGCAGCGCGACCGTGAAGAAGGTGCGCAGCTCGCTCGCGCCGTCGATCCGGGCGGCCTCCATCAGTTCGGTGGGGATCGCCTCGGTGGCGAACACCCACATCAGATAAAGCCCGAACGGCGAGATCAGCGACGGGATGATGACGGCCCACGGGGTGTCGGTGAGCCCCATCTTGCTGAACATCAGGAACGTGGGGACGGCGAGCGCCGTGCCCGGCACCGCGACCGCCCCGATGACGACGGCGAACACGGCACGCTTGCCCGGGAAGGCGAACTTGGCGAGCGCGTACCCGCCGAGGACCGCCAGGAAGGTGGCTCCGCCCGCGCCCACCACCACGTACATAAGGGTGTTGAGGAGCCAGCGGCCGAAGACGCCGTCCTGGTACGTGAACGTCACGCCGATGTTGTGCCAGAGGTCGAAGTCCGAGTCGAACCACAGGCCGAACGAACGGGCCAGGCCCTGCTGGGACTTGGTCGCGCTGATCAGGAGCCACACCAGCGGAAGCAGGCTGTAGACGAGGACGACACCGGTGAGCACGGTCAGCAGAACGCTGCGCCGGGGGCGCCCTGTGGTGCGCCGCCGGACGGTGCGCAGGCGCGGGGCGGTGGACTTGAGCGATGCGGTCGGCCGTACGGGCCCGGTGGTGGTGGTCATCGCGCTCACGCTCCCTTGCGCATGCCGCGCAGCTGGACCACGTAGGCGACGATCATCGTGATCACGCCCATCACGATGGCGACCGTCGCGGAGTAGTTCTGCTGCTGACCCGCGAAGGACAGCGAGTACGTGTAGTAGTTCGGGGTGTAGTCGGTGGTGATCGCGTTCGGCGCGAGCTTCTGGAGGATGGCGGGCTCGTTGAAGAGCTGGAAGCTGCCGATGATCGAGAAGATCGTGGCGATGACGAGGGCGCCGCGGATCGCAGGGAGCTTGATGGCCGTGATGACGCGCCACTGTCCGGCCCCGTCGATCTCGGCCGCCTCGTACAGCGAGTGCGGTACGACGCGCAGCGCGGCGAAGAAGATCAGCATGTTGTAGCCGACGAACTCCCAGGTCACGATGTTGCCGAGGGAGGCGAGGACCAGGTCGGCGGAGAGCGGGTCGGGCAGCTTCGTGCCGAACGCGTCGTTGAGGTCACCGACCAGGCCGTAACGGGTGCCGTACATGAAGCCCCACATGAGGGTCGCGACGACGGCGGGGACCGCGTAGGGCAGGAAGACGGTGATCCGGAAGAAGTCCTTGCCGAAGAGGCGTCCGCTGTCGATCGCGAGGGCGACGAGCAGGGCGATGCCCAGCATGATCGGCACCTGGATCAGCAGGAACAGGCCGACGCGGAGGACTCCGTCCCAGAACTGGCCGTCCTGGAGGGCCTGTTGGTAGTTGTCCAGGCCCACGAAGGTGGTGCCGCCGATGAGTTGTGTACGGAACAGACTCAGGTAGACCGAGTAGGCGAGCGGCGCGAGGAAGACCAGGGCGAAGACGAGCACGAAGGGGCCGATGAACCCCCAGCCCGTCCATGAGCGGCGCCTCCTCAAGGCGACCGGCGGTTGCAGCGTGGTCATCTGGCGCCCCTCACTCGTCCATGCGGTCCAGCCGTGCGTCACGGGTCCGATGTTTGCGTAAACATCCCTGGCAATGAAGGGCCCGACAGCTGTTATGTTTGCGTAAACATTCGGTGGCGGCATGTCTACACTGCCCCGAGGAGCACGGTCAAGAGTCGGTGAGGGACACGGTGACAACCCAGGAGAGCGCCCCGCAGCACGGCAGGCGCCGCACGCAGAACGCGTCGATGGCCGACGTCGCCCGGGTCGCCGGCGTCTCGTCCCAGACGGTCTCCCGCGTCTCGAACGGCTTCCCCGGTGTCAACGAGGAGACGCGCGAGCGGGTCCGCGCGGCGATGAAGGAGCTCGGCTACCGCCCCAACAGTGCGGCGCGGGCGCTGAAGCGGGGCGACTTCCGCACCATCGGCGTCATCACGTTCACGCTGTCCACGACGGGCAACATGCGCACGCTCGAGGCCATCGCCACCTCCGCCGCGCAGGAGGGCTACGCGGTCACGCTGCTGCCGGTCGCGGTGCCCACGCAGGACGAGGTGCGCGGCGCGTTCTCACGCCTCGGCGAGCTGGCGGTGGACGCGGTCATCGTCATCATGGAGGTCCATCTGCTCGACTCGGCGCGGCTTTCGCTGCCGCCGCACGTGAAGGTCGTGGTCGCCGACTCCGACGCCGGCGACCGTTACGCGGTGGTGGACACGGACCAGGCGGGCGGCACACGCGACGCGGTGCGCCACCTCCTCGACCTCGGCCACCGCACGGTCTGGCACCTGGCGGGCCCCTCCGAGTCGTACGCGGCGCAGCGCCGAACGGACGCCTGGCGTACGGCACTTGAGGACGCGGGCCGCGCCGTGCCACCGCCGGTACGGGGCGACTGGTCGGCCGAGTCCGGCTACCGCGCGGGCCTGCGCCTGGCCGAACAGGACGATTGCACCGCGGTGTTCGCGGCGAACGACCAGATGGCGCTCGGCCTGCTGCGGGCCCTGGAGGAGCGCGGCCGCAAGGTCCCCGAGGACGTCTCGGTCATCGGCTTCGACGACATCCCCGACTCGGGCTCGTACCTGCCCCCGCTCACCACGGTCCACCAGGACTTCGCCGAGGTCGGCCGCCGCTGCGTGGAGAGCGCGCTGCGCCAGGTACGGGAGAGCGAGGCGGAGCGGGGGACGACGTTGGTGCCGACGAGGTTGGTGGTGCGGGAGAGTACGGGGGCGGCGCGGCGGGGGTGAGTCGCTGCGAGGGGGCGGCTCGTCAGACCGTGACGCCCAGTCCCTCCACCACCACGGCTCCCGGCAGTTCGGACAGGGCCTTGCCCGGGACGATCAGCTTGCCGCGGCGGGTGCCGCTGCCGATGAGGACGTGCGGGAGGTCGACGACGGCGGCGTCCACGAGGACCGGCCAGTCGGCGGGCAGGCCGATCGGGGTGATGCCGCCGTACTCCATGCCGGACTCGCCGGTCGCGGTGTCCATCGGGGCGAACGAGGCCTTGCGGGCGCCGAGTTGGCGACGCACCGCGCCGTTGACGTCGACCTTCGTCGCGGACAGCACGACGCAGGCGGCGAGCGTGGTCTCGCCACCACGCTTTCCTGCGACGACGACACAGTTCGCGGACGCGTCGAGCAGATCGGGGCCGTAGTGCTCGACGAACGTCGCGGTGTCGGCCCACTCGGGGTCGGTGTCGACGTGGATCAGGTCCTGCGCGGGCACGGTGCCGCGCCAGTTGCGTACGGCGTCGGCGACGGGCCGGGTGAGCAGGTCGAGTGCCTCGGGGGCGGCGAGTACATGGTCGAAGGTGCCGATGGGTGCGCGCATGGCGGCACGCTAACAGCCGCCGCCCCGGCGCCAACCGGGTGTCTCAGCGTACGAAAGGCACCGATACGGCCATGATCATCTCGACGTCCTCGGTCCCGTCGTTGCGGTAGGAGTGCGCGGTGCCCGCCTCGAACGAGACGCTCGCCCCCGCGGGCACCGCGTGCGGGGTGCCGTCCACGACGAGGGTCAGCTCGCCCGCCGTGACATGGACCAGTTCGATGGTGCCCTGCGGGTGCGGGTCGGAGTCGCTGCCGTCGCCGGGCACGAGCCGCCAGTCCCACATCTCCAGCGGCCCCTGGGACTCGGTCCCGGCGAGCAGCCGGTTGTAGCTGCCGGCGTCCGTGTGCCACAGGCGTACGGCCTGATCCTCCGTCACGATCCGGACGTTGGGGCCCTGTTCGTAGTCGAGCAGCGTGGTGATGCTGACGCCGAGCGCGTCGCCGATCTTGACGACGGTGCCGATGCTGGGGTTCGTGCGGGCCTGCTCGATCTGGATGAGCATGCCGCGGCTGACGGCCGCGCGGGCGGCGAGCGCGTCGAGGGTGAAGCCGCGCTCGGAACGCCAGTGCTTGACGTTGCGCGCGAGCGCTTGGTTCAGGAGATCGAGATCCGCCACGTTCCGTCCAGAGTCGGGGGCCAGGGGGCTGGGGGCTGGGGGCTGGGGGCTGGGGGCTGGGAGGCCTACGGGGTCTTGGACCTTCGAGGCCCTGGGTCAATATTTTGAATGACAGAGTTCAGCTCATTGGACTACGGTGTGGTGCACCACAGCGTCCAGCAAACTGTACTGCGAGGTCCGGCATGACAGCACTCTTCGCCCTGGCCACGAGCCTCATGTGGGGCTTGGCCGACTTCGGCGGCGGGCTGCTGACGCGACGCATCCCGGCGCTCACCGTAGTGGTCGTCTCGCAGGTGATCGCCGTGGTCGTGCTCGGAGTGATCGTGGTCGCCACGGGTGCCTTCTCGGAAGCGGGACCGCAGTTGTGGTTCGCCGTCGCCGCGGGGCTTGTCGGGCCCGTCGCCATGCTCGCCTTCTACAAGGCGCTCGCCCTCGGGCCGATGGGCGTCGTCTCGCCGCTCGGCTCGATCGGCGTCGCCGTGCCGGTCGGCGTCGGGCTGGTGCTCGGGGAGCGGCCGGGGCTGCTGCAGTTCGCGGGCATCCTGGTCGCGGTCGCGGGCGTGGTCCTCGCGGGCGGGCCGCAGTTCAGGGGCGCGCCGGTGCAGCGGCAGGCGGTGCTGCTCACGCTGCTCGCCGCGTTCGGGTTCGGCGCGGTGATGGCGCTGATCGCGGAGGCGTCGACCACGGTCACCGGGCTCTTCCTCGCGCTGTTCGTGCAGCGGGTGACGAATGTCGTGGCGGGCGGGAGCGCGTTGTACGTGTCCGCGAAGCGGGGTGGGCGGGTGCTGCCGGAGGAGGGGGGATGGGAGGTCGTCCGGGGCTCGTTGGTGCCGCTCGGCCTTGTGGGGTTGGCAGATGTGGCAGCCAACGGAACGTATGCGCTGGCCGCTCAGGAGGGGCCGGTTACCGTGGCGGCGGTGCTTGCGTCGTTGTACCCGGTGGTTACGGCACTTGCCGCACGCGGCGTCCTCAGCGAACGGCTCCGCGGGGTGCAGGCGGCTGGCGCCGGGCTTGCGCTGGTGGGAACGGTACTGCTGGCGACGGGCTGACTTCCGCCGGATGTGCTTACGCCTACGGGGCGCCTGCACCGGTACCGGCGTGACACCCACGGGGGGGGCTCCCCCATCGCGCACCGGCATGACACCCACAGGGGGCAGCCCCACCACCGAGCACCAGCACCGGCGTGACACTCACCGGGTGGCTGCCCCATCGCCCCGCACCGGTACCGGCGTTACGCCCACGGGGCGGCAGCCCCACCACCGAGCACGGTATCGGCGTGACACCCACGGGGCTCCGCCCCGGACCCCGCTGCTCAATCGCCGCAGGGGCTTGATTTGGCCCACCCGCCGCGCGGGCTTGATGTGACCCACGCGTCGTACGGGCTTGATGTGGCCCGCCCGCCGCCAGCCCGGCTCGCCCCTGAGCGGTCCGCCGCCTGACGCCGTCACCCGCCCATCTCCCACCCACCCACCCCCTCCGGGGGCGCCAGGTCGGCGGGGCGCCACCCGCCTCGGTCACTCCACGCCGAACCCAACTCCCCACCCGTTGCGGGCAACCACCACCCGCCTAGAGCAAACTGCCCCCCCCTTAAGCGGCTCCCACCCAGCCCGGCCGACTCCGCCCCGGCCAACCGCGGCTCCCGACGACCGTCACCGCCTCGGACAACGCCCCCGGTCGTCGGCCGCACCGCCTTAAGCACCCACACCTCCCCACCCGTGACGGTCCACCGCCCCCGCCGGGCCACCACCCACCAACCACGCCTCCCCACCCTCGCGTTCAGCCACCACCGCCATAGGCAACCCGCCAACCACAGCTCCCCACCCGGGCGGTCAGCCGCCACCGCCTCGGGCGCTCCGCCAACCACGGCTCCCCACCCCCGGCGGTCAACCACCACCGCCTCGGGCAATCCGCCACCCACGGCTCCCCACCCGAGACGGCCGACCGTCACCGCCTTGGGCAATCTGCCGCCTGGGGCGGCAGGGTGGGCAAGGCGGCGCACGGTGCCGCGCAACGAGTACGACAGGCGCCGACCACGGCACGGGCCCGGCACCGCTCAATGGGCATCACCAACCCCGGGCAACCGAAGCCCCCGGAGGGGGCGGGCGGGTGGGAGATAGGCGGGGACCGGCGCAGCCGGGCAAAGAACAGCGCCGCGCACCATCACGGCACACGCCGACCACGGCACGGCCCAAAGGACCGATGCCGCGCACCCGTCACCACAGACGCCAACCACGGCACAGCCCAAAACCCCGGTGCCGCGCACCCGAAACCGCAGGCGCCGACCACGACCGGTCAGATGCGGTAGCGCCGCAGCGCCGGCGCCGCCACAGCCAGGACCAGCATCGCCAGGACCACCAGAACCCCACCCCCGGCCACCGCCGCCCCCGCTCCGAAGGCCGAGCCCGCAGAGCCGTGGAGGACGTCCGCCAGGCGGGGGCCACCCGCGACGACCACGGTGAACACCCCCTGCATCCGCCCCCGCATCTCGTCCGTCGCGGCCGACAACAGGATCGCCCCACGGAAGACCATGGACACCATGTCGGCGACCCCCGCCACGGCGAGGAAGACGACCGCGAGCCACAGGCTGCCGCTCAGCCCGAACCCGGTGATGGCGAGGCCCCACGCCACGATCGCCCCGATCACCATCCACCCGTGCCGCTTCGCCCGCGAGAACGTCCCCGAGAACAAGCCCCCGACCACCGCCCCGATCGGAATCGCCGCGAACAGCAGCCCGAGCGCGAGCCCTTCCCCGTACGGCGCGTAGGTCTCCGCGGCGAGCTGCGGGAACAGGGCGCGCGGCATGCCGAACACCATCGCGATGATGTCCGCGAGGAAGGACAGCAGCAGCACCTTGTGCGTGGACATGTAGCGGAAGCCGTCGACGATCTCGCGTACGCCCGCCCGCTTCTTGACCAGCGTGCCGAGCGGCGGCAACGCGGGCAGCCGGTACACCGCCCACACGGTGACGCACAGCGCGACGGCGTCGATCAGGTACAGCTCGGGCAGCCCGATGACCGGGATGAGGACACCCGCGAGGAGCGGGCCGACGACCTGGCCGGTCTGCATCACCGTCGAGCCGAGCGCGTTGGCCGCGGCCAGTTGGCTCTCGGGCACGAGCCGCGCGATGGACGCGTTGCGGGCCGGCGCGTTGAGACCCCAGAACGCCTGCTGCATCGCGAGCAGCACCATCAGCACGGCCACCGAGTCGAGCCCGGATATCGCCTGCACCCAGAACAGGACCGAGGTCACGGCGATGCCGCTGTTGGTGATCAGAAGCAGCTTGCGCCGGTCCACGTGGTCGGCGATCGCGCCGCCCCACAGCGCGAACACCACGAGCGGCACGAGCCCCGCCATGCTCGCGGCGCCGACCCAGGCCGAGGACCCGGTGATGTCGAAGATCTGCTTGGGCACGGCGACCGCGGTCAGCTGGCTGCCGACGGCCGTGACGATGGTCGAGGACCACAGCCTGCGGTAGGCGGGGATGCGCAGGGGCCGGGTGTCCATGGCCCAACGGCGCCAGCCACGCGGCTTGGCCTCCGACGCCTCCGACGCCTCCGACGCCTCGGAATCCTCCGACGCCCCGGACGCCTCCGGCTCGGCTTCGCCGCCTGTCTCTCTCGTCTCGCTCGTGTCCACGGCTTCCTTGATTGCTCGCTACATCTATCTGGTCCGGGGTTCAGTGTCCCAGGCGTCGTCGTCGAGTTCGGACAGAGCGAGCAGCTGGTCCGGAGTGACCCCTTCGGGGATCGCCCGCGGCGTCGGCGTCCTGAGCGGCGGCTGCCAGCCGGACTCCGCGTCCCAGCTCCGTACGACGCGTGCGGGCGCACCGGCGACCACGGCGTGGTCGGGTACGTCGCCGCGGACCACGGCCCCGGCCGCGACCACCACGTTCCGGCCGATGCGGGCGCCCGGCAGGATCACGGCGCCGGTGCCGATCCAGCAGCCGGGGCCGATCTCGACCGGCTCCATCCGGGGCCATTGCTTGCCGATGGGCTCGTGCGGGTCGTCGTACGAATGGTTCGTGGACGTGATGTAGACGTACGGGCCCATGTAGACGTCGCTGCCGATCCGCACCGTCGTATCGGCGATGACATGGCTGCCGCGGCCGATCACGACACCGTCGCCGAGGGTCAGGATCGGGTCCTGGCCGAGGTCCAGGTCCGGCATCAGGCCCGCGGTCAGGGTCACTTGCTCGCCGATGATGCAGTGCGCGCCCAGCCGGATCCACGGCTCACCGAACACCGTGCCCTGGGGGAACGCGAGCTTCGTGCCGTGCCCGATCGCGCCGAACCGGTGTCCGCCGGACTGCCGCGCGGTGACCGCGCCCTTGCGCTGCACCCAGCGCCATCCGGCCTGTACGAGCCGGTGTGCTGGCCCACCCTTGTCGTTCCGCGTCTTCGGCACGGCGTCACGTTACCCACGCGTATCTGCCACCCCCACCTCGCCGACCTGTGATCTTCGCCCCACAGGTACCTTTCCCTTGGCGCGACGCATGCATGACACACACGGCATGACACGTACACGTACGACACGTAGGGAGCACAGACCTCATGTCCCACGAGGCACTCGTCACCGGCATCGGCGACAAGGAACCGAAGGTGGACCCGGAGGCGTTCGTCGCCCCGACGTCCGTGGTGATCGGCGACGTCACGCTGCACGCGGGCGCGAGCGTCTGGTACGGCGCGGTGCTGCGGTCCGAGGTCGAGCCGATCACGCTCGGCGCGGACAGCAACATCCAGGACAACTGCACGGTGCACGTCGACCTCGGGTTCCCCGCGACGATCGGCGAGCGCGTCTCCGTCGGCCACAACGCGGTGCTGCACGGCTGCACCGTGGAGGACGACTGCCTCATCGGGATGGGGGCGACCGTGCTCAACGGCGCGGTGATCGGGGCGGGTTCGCTGGTCGCGGCGAACGCGCTGGTGCCGCAGGGGATGGTGGTGCCGCCCGGCTCAATGGTCGCGGGCGTCCCGGCGAAGGTACGGCGTGAGCTGTCCGCGGAGGAGCGGGAGATGCTCACGCTCAACGGGACGCATTATGTGGAACTGGCGAAGAGGCACCGGGCACTTTGAGCCCCGCCTCTTAGACGAGAGCCAGCGGGGTTTGGGGCAGAGCCCCGAGCGGTGCGGCGGAACCTCAGCTCACGGGCTCGGGCTCCGCCGACTCCTCATGCTCCGCCACCATCTTCGCCGTCCGCCGCTTCACGATCAGCATGGATCCCAGGCCGATGAGGATGGCCACGCCCAGGCCCACGTACGAGAACCTCTTGAGCCAGTCCTCCGCGACCACGCCCACGTAGTAGATGACCGCGGTCGTGCCGCCGGCCCAGATCACGCCGCCCAGGACGTTCGCGATGAGGAACTTCCAGTACGGCATGTGCAGGACGCCCGCGAGCGGCCCGGCGAAGATGCGGAGCAGGGCGATGAAGCGGCCGAAGAAGACGGCCCACATGCCCCACTTCTCGAAGGACCGCTCGGCGGCGCCGACGTGTCCGGGACCGAAGTGCTTGGGGAACTTGCGTCCCATTTTGGCGAGCAGCGGACGCCCGCCCTTGCGGCCGATCGCGTACCCGATGGAGTCACCGACGACGGCGCCCGCGCTGGCGCAGGCCCCGAGGATGATCGGGTTGACATCGCCGTGCTGCGAGGAGAGCAGCGCCGCGGAGATGAGCACGATCTCGCCGGGCAGCGGGATGCCGAGGCTTTCGACGCCGATCACTCCGGCCACCAGTAGGTAGACGGCGACCGCCGGAATCGTGTCGAGCCATGCCTGGACGTGCATCGACGTCGCCTCCCGTACCCACCAAGATCTGCCTGTGCCCGGCGCGCGCTCCCCTCCGGTACGCGCACGCCGGGCAGCCTACCTGCTCCCTATGACGCCGCCGCGTCCCACAAGGTGCAGTGATGTTCGCGATGAACGTCCGTGGAGAGGGTGATCCCGCCCACACCCGACGTCTTCAGGGACAGCACGTGTCCGGGTGCCCGCCGCTGGTCGGGCATGGCGGGCGCGCCGTCGGCCCGTGGGCTGCCGCCTCTGATGAAGGAGCCCCAGTACTGCACCATCCGGTCGGCGAGCGCCCGCTGTTCGGTATTGAGCGGGGAGTCGAGGCCGAAGTGCTTGAAGAGGTACTGCACCTCGTTGACGTGCGTGGCCCCGAAGTCGAACGTCCTGCCCGCCTCCCTGATCGACGCGAACGGCGGTGAGGTGCGGTCCGCGAACTCGTACGCGTAGACGGGCGGCCCGCTCTTCGCAAGCCGCTGGTCGAGCCGGAGCGCCGGGCACGCCATGAGCTGGTCGCCCTGGGCTGCGGCGTACGCGTAGGTGGGCGACGCGTAGTCGGAGAGGGGGTAGGCGTGCAGCGCCTTCTCCCCCGTCGCCTTCCCGTATGTGTCCGTGAGCGCCTTCGGGTAGGCCTCGGCCGTGAGCGGCTTGCCCTGGCCGTCGTACGCGCCGTACGCGAAGAGGCGGCCCTCGTCCTTGTTGGCGCCGTTGAGGACGGGCACATGTGCCGAGCGGCCCCCGGTGATCGCGGCGGCCGGCTGCTCGGGCAGGAAGTCGCCGCCGGTCACCGGCGCCCAGTCGAATCCGGCCTGCGCGTCGAGGATCTCTTTGGCGGACTTGTTGCGCAGGCACGCCACCGTGTCCGCCGCCGCTCCGCACCCGGCCTTCTCCGCGAACTTCGCGCCCTCCGCGACCGCCGAACTGTGTGCGCGGGCCGCGCAGTCCCCGTACGCCCCGGACTCGATGATCCCGGCGCGGAACAGGCCGCGCCCGCCCGGCGACGCGAGCTGGGTGCACACCGAGCGCCCGCCCGCGGACTCCCCGGCGATCGTCACGCGGTCCCGGTCCCCGCCGAATCTTCCGATGTTGGCGCGCACCCAGCGCAGCGCCAGCTGCTGGTCCTGGAGGCCGAAGTTGCCCGAGACGCCGTCGGAGGTCTGGCCGTCAAGGCCCGCCGCCGCCAGGAAACCCATCGCTCCCAGGCGGTAGTTGACGGTGACGACGACCGTGCCGGTGCGGCGCGCGAAGGTGTCGGGGACGATGTCGGCGCCCGCACCCGCGGTGAGCCCGCCGCCGTGCAGCCACACCATGACGGGCCGCCCCGCCGAACCGTCCGGCGCGTACACGTTCAGGTCGAGGCAGTCCTCCGTGTACGTCGGGTCCTCGTATCCGGGGTCCCAACTCGACGCCTGAACGCACCTGTTGGAGAAATCGGTGGCGTCGCGCACGCCGTGCCAGGACTGCGCCGGGCGTGGCTCACGCCAACGCAGCTTGCCGACAGGCGGTGCGGCGTACGGGATGCCGAGGAACTGCCGCCCCTCGTCGGTGTGTTGACCGTGCACCCAGCCGGACGCGGTGTGCGCCAGGGGGCCGTCGGGCCGTTCGGCGGCGTGCGCCGGCGCCAAGGCCGCGGCGGCCAGCGCCACCACGGCCGCGAGCACCACGCGTATTCGACCGCGTCTCATGTCACGTCCACCTCTTCCGCCCGGCCACCGCATCCGTGCGCAGCGGAAACTATGACCCAGGTTGACTCGTGTCAACGGATTGAACGAGAAACAAAGAAGGCACCACCCCGTCGGGCAGTGCCTTCCTCGCGGTACGGACCCCGCTCAGCCGTTGGGACGCAGCGTCCAGACGACGGTCATCTCGCCAGTGACAGCCCCGTCCTGGCGCGTGATCGCGATGGTCACCGGGAACTCGGGGCGCTCGCCCGCGTCGAGCTCGGCGACCACGTCGGCGGCCGGACGGCCGAGCGTCGCGGTGGCGGTGACCGGGCCCATCGCCAGCTTCTTGTACGCGATGTCGGCGCTCACGGCGAGCGGCACGGCGCGCGAGAGCTGGTCGCCGAAGGCGGCGAGCACGATGGCGCCGCTCGCGGACTCGCCGAGCGTGAACATCGCTCCGGCGTGCGGTCCGCCGACGTGATTGTGGTAGTCGGCCTGGTCGGGCAGCGCGACGACCGCCTTCTCGGGCGTGGTCTCGTGGAACTCGAGGTTCAGGGTGCGGGCCATCGGCACCGTGGCGGCGAGCATCTCGCCGATGGACATCTGATCTGCGCTCATGCCCGAATGTTACCCGTCGGTAGCAACCTTGACCATCCCTTCGAACCCTTGCGGACAACCGGGAGATATCCGGCATCGGCCGACCAATCACCCGGTGTCCGGGGAAGCGGTTTGTCGATTCGGCGGCATGGCGGCGATAGTCCCTCAGTGACCTCTGCCGCCGCCCCCGAACCGAAGCGTCCACGCCTGCGCCCCGCATGGGCCGGGCGGAACTACACGCTGCTCTCCGTCTCGGCGGTCGTCACGACACTGGGGGCGCACGGCGCGCTGATCGCCTCGGCGTTCGCCGTGCTCGATGCGGGCGGCGACGGCGGTGACGTGGGCCTGGTGGCCGCGGCCCGCACGCTGTTCCTGGTGGTCTTCCTGCTGGTGGGCGGCGCGGTCGCCGACCGGCTGCCGCGGCACCGTGTGATGGTCGCGGCGAACGCCCTCAACTTCCTCTCCCAGGGCGCGTTCGCGCTGCTCGTCCTCCAGGGCGACCCGAAGCTGTGGCAGATGATGGCGCTCAGCGCGCTCGGCGGCACGGGTCAGGCGTTCTTCAACCCCGCGGCCGAGGGCATGCTGATGTCCTCCGTCTCCGGGGAGCAGGCGAGCCGCGCCTTCGCCATGTTCCGGATGGGGATGTCCGGGGCGGGTGTGGGTGGCGCCGCGCTCGGCGGGGCAATGGTCGCGGCGTTCGGACCCGGCTGGGTGCTCGCCGTGGACGCGGTGGCATTCCTGGTCGCGGGCGCGCTGCGGATGTTCCTCGACGTGCGGCACATCGCGCCGCGGGAGCCCGGCGGCGGACTGCTCGCCGACATGCGGGACGGGTGGCGGGAGGTCATCGGCCGGCCGTGGCTGTGGACGATCGTCGCCCAGTTCGCGGTCGTGGTCGCGGTGGTGGGCGCGGCCGAGTCGGTGTTCGGCCCGCTGGTGGCGCGCGACGAACTGGGCGGGGCGGGGCCGTGGGGCATCGCGCTCGGCTCGTTCGGCGTCGGCACGATCCTCGGCGGACTGCTGATGATGCGGTGGAAGCCGCGGCGGCTGCTGTTCGCGGCGACGCTCTCCGTCTTCTCCCTCGCCCTGCCGTCGGCGGCGCTCGCCGTACCTGTGCCGCTCGGCTGGCTGATCGCCGTGATGTTCGTCAGCGGCGTCACCATCGAGATATTCGGTGTCTCCTGGATCACCGCGCTGCACCAGGAGATCCCCGAGGAGAAGCTCTCCCGCGTCTCTGCCTACGACTGGTTCGGCTCGGTGGCGATGGTGCCGCTGGCCACCGCGCTCGCCGGCCCGGCGGAGTCCGCCTTCGGCCGGTCGGCCTCACTGTGGGGATGCTCGGCGCTCGTGGTCGTGGCGACGGCGGCGGTGCTGTTCGTGCCGGACGTACGGCACCTGCGGCGGCGCGGACCGGCCACCGCCGCGCCCCACGAACCGACGCTGACCGACCCCACGCTGGCCGAACCCCCGGTCACCCCACGCTGACCGACCCCACCCTGGCCGAGCCTCCCGTCACCCCACGCTGAACGAACCGCCCGGCGGTTCCGGCGAGGGAACCGCGTCCGCGTCCGCCACCGGCTTCGCGTCACCGACGAATCGGCGCAGCGCGGCGCCGTGCTCCACCCGCGCGGGGAACGCGTCGCGGGCGGTGCGCCGCGCCAGCTCCGCCACCTCCAGCTCCTCGCCCGAGGCGAGCAGCACGGCGTTGCCGAAGCGCCTGCCCCGCAGCACCGCCGGTTCGGCGACGAGCGCGACATTGGGGAACACCGCGGCGAACGTGGCCAGTTGGGAGCGCAGGAACGCGAAGGGCGCGCCGTCCGCGAGGTTCGCCGCGTACGTCCCGCCGGGCCGCAGCACCCGCGCCGCCTGACGCGCGTACGCCAGGGTCGTCAGGTGCGCGGGCACCCGGGAGCCGCCGAACACGTCCCCCACGAGCACGTCCACGCAGGCGTCGGGCGCCGCCTCGAGCCAGGCCCGCGCGTCGCCGCCGTGCACCACGACGCCCGCGTCGTCCGGCACCGGCAGATGTTCGGCGACGAGCGCGAGCAGCCCCCGGTCCGCCTCGACGACCTCCTGCCGCGAGCCGGGCCGGGTGGCGGCGACGTACCTGGGCAGGGTCAGCGCGCCCCCGCCCAGGTGCAGCACGTCGAGCGGCGCGCCCTCGTCGCCGAGGCAGTCGAGGACGTGGCCGAGCCGGCGCGCGTACTCGAACTCCAGGTGCGCGGGCTCGTCCAGGTCGACGTACGACTGGGGCGCCCCGTCCACCGTGAGCAGCCAGGCCCGCCGCCGGTCCACGTCGGGCAGCAGCTTGGCGGTGCCGTGGTCGACGTCACGGGTGACGGGTATCGGCTCGGGTTCGGATGCGTTCACGTGCACATTGTGCCGTCGCGGGGCCGGAACCCGTACGGTCCCGGCCCCGCTCCGGTTCACTCCACGGACGTCACCGTCCCCGCCCCCACGGTCCGCCCGCCCTCACGGATCGCGAACCCGAGACCGGCCTCCAGCGGCACGTCCCGCCCCAGCTCCACCGTCATGGCGACGGTCTCGCCGGGCCGGGCAACCGCAACCTCACCGAGGTCGACGTCCCCCACGACGTCTCCCGTACGCAGGTAGAACTGCGGCCGGTACCCGGTGGCGACAGGCGTGGAACGGCCGCCCTCCGCCGCCGACAGCACGTACACCTGCGCCGTGAAGCGGCGCGCAGGCTTGACCGTGCCGGGCTCGGCGACGATGTGCCCACGCCGCACCGCGTCCCGCGGCACACCGCGGAGCAGCAGCGCCACGTTGTCCCCCGCCTGCGCCTCCTCCATCGGCTTGCCGAAGGTCTCGACGCCGGTGACGACGGTCTCGACGTCATCCGCCCCGTAGACCCGCACCCGGTCGCCGACCCGCACACGGCCGCGCTCGACCGCCCCGGTTACCACCGTGCCGCGCCCGCTGATCGTCATCACGTTCTCGACGGACAACAGGAACGGCGCGTCCACGTACCGCTCCGGCATCGGAACGTACGTGTCCACCGCGTCGAGCAGCGCCTCGATCGACGCCGTCCACCGCGGGTCCCCCTCAAGGGCCTTGAGCCCGGAGACCCGCACGACGGGCACGGAGTCGCCCCCGTACCCGTGCGCGGACAGCAGCTCGCGCACTTCGAGCTCGACCAGGTCGGTGAGCTCCTCGTCCCCCGCGTCCGCCTTGTTGATGGCGACGACGATGTGGTCGACGCCCACCTGGCGGGCGAGCAGTACGTGCTCGGCGGTCTGCGGCATGATCCCGTCGAGCGCCGAGACGACGAGGATCGCCCCGTCGAGCTGGGCGGCGCCCGTGACCATGTTCTTCACGTAGTCGGCGTGGCCCGGCATGTCCACGTGCGCGTAGTGCCGGGTGTCGGTCTCGTACTCGACGTGCGCGATGTTGATGGTGATGCCGCGCTGCGCCTCCTCGGGCGCCTTGTCGATCCGGTCGAACGGCACGAACGTGCCGGCGCCGCGCTCGGCGAGGACCTTGGTGATGGCGGCGGTGAGGGTGGTCTTGCCGTGGTCGACGTGACCCATGGTGCCGATGTTGAGGTGCGGCTTGGTGCGCACGTATGCCGTCTTGGGCATGGCGATGAGGTCCCTTCGGGAACTTCAGGAAGCTACTGGCCTCCAAGCGGGAGGCGGGGACCCCTGAGCCGGACCGACCCTCCCCCTGCGGGGTCCGCCGGAGTGTCCGGAGAGGGTCAGCTTCGCGCGCCGTCAGCTGCGGCGGCGGTCAGGAAGACGGCAGCCTGAGCTGCGTCCGCGACTGCGGACGGAGCTGCGTGGAAGGCGTGCCGGAACATGTGGCAGATCTTCTCCGACGCGGCGCCCCGCGTCGAACGATTTTCCGCGCCCCGTACGGGAGTTACGCGCCTACGTTCTTCAGGGCCTCGCGCACCGAGAGCGGGCTGAGGGTGTCGCGGTGCGCGGCGACGAAGGACCGTACGGCGTCGGCGTCGGTCTTGGCGTATTCGCGCAGGGCCCAGCCGATCGCCTTGCGGATGAAGAAGTCGGGGTGTCCGGACTGCCGCAGGCAGTAGGCGAAGAGCCGGTCGGTGTCGGTGGCGTCCTTGTGACGGAGCTGGTGCAGGAGCGCCGCCCTGGCGACCCAGAGGTCCTCGTCCCCGATCCACGCGTCCATGTCGGCGCGCAGCTTCGGGTCGGCCGCGACGAGGCCGCCGACGATGTGCGCCGCCAGATGGTCCACCGTGTCCCACCACGGCACGGTCGTGACCAGTTCGCGCGCGACGGGCAGGAAGCCGGATGTGAGGCGTCGCACATGGCGGCGCAGGTAGTCGATCCCGAAGTAGGCGTACTCGCGCTCGGGCAGCGCCCAGCAGCGCAGCGCGACGGCGGTGAGGTCGCTCTCGTCGGGACGCGGCGTGCCGTCGAGCACGGCCTTGGTCAGCTCCCGGCGCACGGGCGAGGTGAGGCCGAGAAAGGGGGCCACGTCCTTCATGTACGCGCGCATCTGCACGGCCCGCTCGGGGTCGGCGGCCGCGCCGTACACCTCGGGGAGCCGGGCGAGCAGGGTGTCGGCGAGAACGCTGGGCGGCGCGGTGACGGGCACGTGACGCTCCTCGCAACTGGGGCAAGAGCCGGGAAAGTGAGACACAACCTACGGCGATCTTATGTGGGGGTCGGTTAGTCTCCCCGGATGTTCGAGACCGTCCCCGCCCGTCCCGCCGGGCTCGCCGCCCGCTGCGGCCAGGCGCTGCTGTCGCCGTGGTCGCGGCTTTCGCTGCTGGTGCTGCTGCTGGCCGCGGGCGCGACGTGCGTGCTGCTCTTCGAGCCGCAGCAGCTGATCACGCAGGGCTGGCCGCCGCAGGTGAACGGGGCGGCGGCGGTCGTCCTGTTCGCGGTGGCGTACGGCGTGTGCACGGTCGCGTTCGTCCCGAGACCCCTGCTCAACCTGGCGGCGGGCGCCCTGTTCGGCTCCCAGCTAGGGCTGCTCGGCGCGATCGGCGGGACGGTGCTCGGCGCCGGGCTCGCCTTCCTGCTCGGTCGGCTGCTCGGCCAGGACGCGCTGCGGCCGCTGCTGCGCGGGCGCTGGCTGAAGGCGGCGGACGGGCAGCTCAGCGAGCACGCCTTCCGGTCGATGCTCGCGGCCCGGCTCTTTCCCGGCATCCCGTTCTGGGCGGCGAACTACTGCGCGTCGATCTCCAAGATGAGCATCGTCCCGTTCCTCCTCGCCACGGCGCTCGGCTCGATCCCGAACACGGCGGCGTACGTGGTGGCGGGCGCCCGCGCCTCGACGCCCACGTCCCCCATCTTCCTGATCGCGATGGGCTTCATCGTCGTCACGGGGTGCGCGGGCGCGGTCGTGGCGTGGTGCAAGCGCCATCAGCTGCGGAAGCGGACGCCGCAGGAGGACTGACCGGCTCCCCAGGACTGATCGGCTGCTCAGGACTGGCCGGCTCCCCCTTGAGACCCCTGCCGAGGCTCAGCGTCACCGCGACGGAGGCCACGGCGAGCACCGTCATCGCGGTGCCGGGCGAGGTCGCCTGGGCCAGCGCGCCCGCGAGCACCGCGCCCACTCCCTGCATGGTCAGCATGCCCGCGGTGTGCAGCCCGAGGGCGTGCCCGCTCAGGCGCTCCGGGGTCAGCGCCATCAGCCGCTCTTGCAGCAGCAGGCCCGCCGAGAAGCCGACCGAGGCGAGGGCGACCGCCGCCACGGCGAACGGCAGGGCGGGCCGCAGGGCGAACACCAGGTACGGGGCGGCGAGCAGCAGCCGCAGCGGTGCGGCGAGCCGGGCGCGCCACCGGGGCGGCAGGAAACGGCCGGTGAGGATGTCCCCGGCGAGCATGCCCAGGGCGGCGCTCGCGAGCAGCACTCCCGCGTGCCCGGTGTCGTAGGGGACGAACAGCGCCTCGCAGCCGACGATCAGGCCGTTGGGCACCCACAGCGCGAGATAGACGTACCGGCGCGGGACCGAGGACCACAGGGCGGCGTTGCCGCGCATCGTCTCGCGCGGGGACGGGCGACCGGCGGCGCGCGCCGGGTGCCGGGACAGTCCGCAGCGCGCGACCACCGCGGCGAGCACGTAGAGCCCGGCGCCGACGAGGAGCGTGCCGCGCGCCGACAGCACGGCGACGAGCAGGCCGCCCAGGGCGTATCCGAGGATCTGGCAGATGCCCGCGCTCATGTTGAGGACGGAGCGGCCGAGCAGATAGCCGTCGCGGGGGAGCATGTCGGTGAGCAGGCCGTAGCGGACCCCGCCGCCGAGCGCCGACGGCACACCCTGGACGAGGACGAGCGCGAGGGCCGCGGCCGTCGGAAGACCGGGCGTCGCCTGCGTCGCCGTGGCGAGGCCGAGGAAGAGCGCGAGCCCGACGAGGGCGGCGCGCGGCGGCACCCGGTCCGCCGCGGAGAGCAGCGTGAGCGCGCCCACGACCTGAGCGAGCGAGGGCCCGAACATGGCGAGCGCGGACAGCAGCGGCGATCCGGTCGAGGCGTAGACGAGCGAGCCGAGGGCGAGCCCGCTGACCGTCTGCCCGGCGACCTGGAGCGAGACGGTGGCGAAGAGAGAGGGGTATTCGGGCGTGCGGAACAGCTCCCGGTAGGTGTCCATGAGGGGAGGCTGCGGGGCGGCGGACAGGGGGCGTTAATGTTTCGCGCACTGGCGAAACGACGGAGCCGGCGAAACGACGGGGCGGCCGTGGGTATCTGGCAGGTCGACGCGGACACGCTCGCGGGCAGCCGGTTCATCGTGTCGCGGCTCGCCGAGGCGACCGCGAGCCTGAAGAAGCTGGCCGATCCCGTCGCCGCGCACCCCGGCGAGCGGCGCTGGCTGGACGCCCATCTGCCCGCCTACCGCGCGCGGCTCGCCGCGGAGCCGACGACGGCGCTGCTGCTGGGCGCCGCGTTCGGGGCGCGGTGGATCGCCGACTTCATGACGCCCACACCCGACGGCGCCCGCGAGGACGATCTGGCGGACGGCCTCGCGCGGATACGGGCCACGTCGCCGGCGGCCGTCCGCGCCGACCTCGCGGTCTCCTCCCCCGGCCCGCTGCCCGACGCGCTCGCCCACGCCGATGACCTGGCGGAGCGCGCGGCGGCGCTGCTCGCGTGGGTGTGGCAGGAGACGGTCCTCCCGGAGTGGCCGCGGCGCCGCCGGATCATCGAGGCCGATGTCCTCGCCAGGACAAGGGAGTTGACGCGGGGCGGCTGGGCGGCGGCCTTCGGCGGGATGCGCCCCACGATGGGCTGGCTCGGCGAGGGCCGGCTCCGGATCAACGCACATGACTACCCGCCACGGGACATCGCCGGCACACAGCTGCTGTTCGTCCCGGTCACACCGAAGCAGGGCTGGGTGTCATGGCCGGAGCGGGTTCCGGTCGACCGGTACGCCGTCGTCTACCCGTGCGCGGGCGCCCTCGCGGACGTCGACAGGGCGGCGCCGCCCGGCGGACTCGCGGCGCTGCTCGGCGCGGCCCGCGCGCAGGTCCTCGTCCTCCTCGAACAGCCGCTGACCACCAGCCAGTTGGTGGCCCTCACAGGACAGGGCCTCGGCTCGGTGGGCCGCCACCTGAAGGTGCTGCACGCGGCCCGTCTCGTACAGCGGCGCAGGGCGGGCCGCTCGGTGCTCTACTTCCGTACGCCGACGGGGGACGCGCTCCTTCGGGCCCAACGGCCGGGCCTGTAAAGGGGTTTGTAAGGGGGCCTGCAAAGGGGCCTGCGTGCGGGCCTGCAAAGGGGCCTGAATGGGCCCTGTAAAGGCTCCGCTCACTCCGCTGTGGTGCTCCCGTCACTTTCGAACGCTACTCTGCCCCACGCGTACCCCGGGCCCGGTGTGACGGGAGTTCGCGCCGCCCCGCCTGGCCCGCGTTCGCGGCCGGTTCCGCCGAGCACCTGGATCGCGTACCCACCTCATGTCCTGGTTCGAATCATTCATCCTCGGGCTCGTCCAGGGGCTCACGGAGTTCCTGCCGATCTCGTCGAGCGCCCATCTGCGCCTCACGGCCGCGTTCGCGGGCTGGCACGACCCCGGCGCCGCCTTCACGGCGATCACCCAGCTCGGCACCGAGACCGCGGTCGTCATCTACTTCCGCAAGGACATCGCGCGGATCATCTCGGCGTGGTTCAGGTCCCTCACCGACAAGACGATGCGGGGCGACCACGACGCGCAGATGGGCTGGCTGGTGATCGTCGGCTCGATCCCGATCGGGGTGCTCGGCGTGACGTTCAAGGACCAGATCGAGGGCCCGTTCCGCGATCTGCGGCTCACCGCGACGACGCTGATCGTGATGGGCGTCGTCCTCGGCATCGCCGACCGGCTGGCGGCCCGCGACGAGACGGGCGGTCGCCACCGTGTGGCCCACACCCGCAAGGAACTCAAGGATCTCTCGGTCAAGGACGGCCTGATCTACGGCCTGTGCCAGGCACTCGCCCTCATCCCCGGCGTCTCCCGCTCCGGCGCCACGATCAGCGGCGGCCTCTTCCTCGGCTACACCCGTGAGTCCGCGGCCCGCTACTCCTTCCTCCTGGCGATCCCGGCGGTCCTGGCCTCGGGCGTCTTCGAGCTCAAGGACGCGAGCGAGGGCGGCCACGTCTCCTGGGGCCCCACGGTGTTCGCCACACTGATCGCCTTCGGCGTCGGATACGCGGTGATCGCCTGGCTCATGAAGTTCATCTCGACGCGCAGCTTCATGCCGTTCGTGTACTACCGGATCATCCTCGGCATCGCCCTGTTCATCCTGGTGAGCGTGGGCGTACTCAGCCCGCATGCCGCAGAGTCGGCGGGCTGAGCGGATCCGGAAGAGAGCGACCAAGAGAAACAGACCCGGGAAAGGGACCACCCCGGGGAAGAGACCGGGCGCCCCAAGTGTTGCGACCCACGTCACAGTTGATCCGAACGGGACGGGTGGGCGCGGGATGCGAGCGGTGCGGTTTCACGAGTACGGCGGGATCGATGTGCTGCGGGTCGAGGACGCGCCGCGGCCCGTGCCCGCGGCCGACCAGGTGCTGGTCGAGGTGCGGGCGGCCGGGATCCAGCCCGGCGAGGTGAGCATCAGGACAGGCTTCCTGCACGAGCGGTGGCCCGCCACGTTCCCGTCGGGGCAGGGCAGCGATCTGGCCGGGGTCGTCGTCGAAGTCGGCTCCCACGTAAGGGACTTCGGGGTCGGCGACGAGGTCGTCGGATTCACGCACCGCAGGGCCAGCCACGCCGAGTACGTCGTCGTCGACGACGTGAACCTCGTGCACCGCCCTTCCGGGCTCCCCTGGGACGTGGCCGGATCCCTGTACGTCGCCGGGTCCACCGCGTACGCCTGCGTATGGGCCGTGGACCTCCGCCCCGGCGACACGGTCGTGGTGTCCGGCGCGGCGGGCGGCGTCGGGTCGATGGCCGTACAGCTCGCGCGGCGCCACGGCGTCACCGTCATCGGGCTCGCGAGCGAGCCGCATCACGGCTGGCTGAAGGAGAAGGGCGTGATCCCCCTCGCGTACGGGGACGGGGTGCGGGAGCGGATCCGGGAGGCCGCGGGAGACCGGGGGGTCGACGCGTTCATCGACACGTTCGGCACCGGTTATGTCGAGCTCGCCGTGGAGCTGGGGGTGCGGCCCGAGCGCATCAACACCATCCGCGACTGGAAGGTCGCGGGCAGGGTCGGCGCCCGTACCTACGGGGAGGGCGCGGCGGCCAGCGCGGTCGTCCTCGGCGAACTGGCCCGACTGGCCTCTCGCGGCGAGCTGGAGGTGCCGATCGCCCGCACCTACCCGCTGGAGGAAGTACGCGAGGCCTTCAGCGAGTTGGAGCGCCGGCATACCCACGGGAAGATCGTGCTCAAGCCGTAGGCGCGCGGGCAGAACGTCACCAGGGCAGCGGACCCTCGGCGGAGACATACGTACCCGTCGGTCCGTCCGCGCCGACCCGCGCCATCCGGACGATGATCTCGGCGCCCTGCTCGACGGTCTGGACACCCGTGTTGCCGTTCAGGTCGGTCCTGGTGAAGCCGGGCTCGACCGCGTTGATCCGCAGCTCCGGGAACGCCTTCGCGTACTGCACCGTCAGCATGTTCACGGCGGTCTTGGAGGCCGGGTAGGCGAGGCCGGGGTAGCCGGCCGCCGGGTTCCCCGAGTCGGTGGCGCCGGCCAGCGAGGCCAGGCCGCTGCTGACGTTGACGATGACGGGGGCGACGGAGCGGCGCAGCAGCGGCAGGAACGCGTGGGTGACGCGGACGGTGCCGAAGACGTTCGTCTCGAACAGCGGGCGCAGGGTGTCGACGGTCTCGTCGGCCGGGAGCACGATCCCGTTGCCGTCGGTGCGGCCCTCGATGCCGGCGTTGTTGATCAGTACGTCGAGGCCGCCCTCGACCTCGATCGTCTTCGCGGCGGCCGCGACGGAGGCGTCGTCGGTGACGTCGATGACGACGTGCCGCGCGCCGAGCTCCTCGGCGGCGCGACGGCCGCGCTCGGGGTCGCGGGCGCCGACGTAGACCGTGTGGCCCGCCTCGACGAGGCGGCGGGCGGTTTCGTGTCCGAGGCCCTTGTTGGCCCCGGTGATCAGTGTGGTGGTCATGCGTCCAGGCTGCGCCGGGGGCGGTCCGGCGACCAGTCGTCCCGTCTTCCTGGGACCGGCGATACCAGGAAGATCCGGCCCTGGCGGGGCACAGTGGTGGCATGGCACATGCGGAGCTCGGCGATTTCGGGGAGACGGTGCGGCGCTGGCGGGACCGGGTCCCGCCGGAGGCCGCGGGGATCGCCGCCGTGGGGCAGCGGCGGGCCGCGGGGCTGCGCCGCGAGGAGCTGGCACTGCTCGCGGGGATCTCGGCGGACTACGTCACCCGGCTGGAACAGGGCCGCGCCACCCACCCCTCCGACCAGGTCGTGGAGGCGCTGGCCCGCGCGCTGCGCCTTACGGACGCGGAGCGTGAGCACCTCTTCCGGCTCGCGGGTCTCGCGCCGCCGGGCCTTGAGACGGTGCCGGCCCGGCTCACCCCTGGCGTGCGCCGGCTCCTGGACCGGCTGTCCGGGACGCCGGCCGCGGTGTTCGACGCGGCGTGGACGCTGCTGCTCGCGAACCCGCTGTACACGGCGCTGCTCGGCGAGCGCCCGGAATGGGGAGGCAACGGGCGCAACGGCGTGTGGTGGACGTTCCTCGGGCCGACGAGCCGGGTCCGCCAGACCCCCGACGAGCGGCAGGCCATGGAGACGGCCCTGGTGTCGGACCTGCGCACGACCGCGAGCCGCTACCCACTGGACCCGCGTCTGCACACGCTCGTCGACGAACTCCGCACGCGCAGCCCGCGGTTCGCCGAGCTGTGGGACTCGGGGGCCGTCGGCCGGCACGCCGCGGCGCGCAAGACGATCGACCACCCGGAGGTCGGCCCGCTGACGCTGGACTGCGACATTCTCACGGTGGCGGGCGACGATCTGCGCGTCATGCTCTACACGGCCGAGCCCGGCACCCCGGACGCGGACCGTCTGACGCTGCTCGCCACGACGGCGCTTCCGACGGCGGTCGGCGCGTGACCAGGCCTTTCGCGAACTCCTTTACATCTTCGGTCACTTGACGCTCAGGACCGTTCGCTCAGGGTTCCCAAACCGGGCGGCCCGCACGTAGCCTTGGCACATGCCGCCCGTCAATTCTGGTCCTGTGCGGTCTGCCGAGGAAGTCAACGAGCAGATCCGCGGATTGTGGCTGCGCACCGGAGGCCGACTCACCGGAGAGCAGCGCGCCCAGTACGCGCTGCTGGTCACGGAGTGGGCGGCCGCGGTGCGCGCGGAGGTCGTGGAAGCGGCCTAGGGCCTGCCGTTCGGATCAGGCCCCGACCGTCTCCACAGCCACCACCGCCTCCACCCGCCGGGGGCCGCTCAGCGTCCCCCGGCCACCCTCACCACGGTCCCCGTCGCGTACGACGCGTCCGGCGACAGCAGCCAGGCGATCGCCCCCGCGATCTCGTCCGCCCTCCCCGGGCGCCGCAGCGGGATCCCGGGAGCCGCTTCGCGCGCGATGTCGGGCGTGCCGCTGGTGGCGTGGATCCCGGTGTCGATGATGCCGGGCGCCACACCGTTGACCCGCACGCCCGCCGGGCCGAGCTCCTTGGCGAGGCCCAGGGTGATCGTGTCCACGGCCGCCTTGGACGCGGCGTAGTGCACGTACTGGCCGGGGCTGCCGATGGTGGCGGCCCCGGAGGACACGTTCACGATGGCGCCGGCGCCCGCCGCCGTCATGTCGCGTGCGGCGCGGCGGCAGCACAGCAGGACACCGAGGACGTTGACGTCGAGGACGCGGCGGAAGTCCTCGGTGCGCGCGTCGGCGAAGGGGCCGACAGGAGCGGTGACACCCGCGTTGTTCACCAGCCCGGTGAGCGACCCGAGTTGGGCACGCGCCTCGTCGAAGAGGCGCTCCACATCGGCCTCTTGGGAGGTGTCGGCCCGTACGACGGCGCAGCGGGCGCCCTCGGCACGCACGGCCTCGGCGGTGCGCTCGGCGGCGTCCTTGTCGCTCACGAAGGACAGCGCGACATCGTGGCCTTCGCGCGCGAGACGCACGGACGTGGCGGCGCCGATGCCTCGGCTGCCGCCGGTGACGAGCGTGATGGGGCGGTTCAAGGGGGCCTCCTGGTCAGAAGTGCGTCCCCGTGGGCCGGGATGTGGCCACGCGGACGAAGATCATGTCGCGGCGGGCGCACCGTACCAGCGCCACTTCCCGCGCCGGCCCCTGTCCTCCAGCTCGCCGCGGCCCGTGGCCCACAGCAGCGTCGCCCACGGCTCGGTGTCACCGGGGACGTCGGGGAAGAGGCGGTGCAGCGTGCGCGCGCACAGGTCGGCGGGCGGCTCGAACGCGATGCCGAGCCCGAGCGCCAGGTCGTGCGCGTGCACCAGCGTCTCGACGACGCCCATCGCGGCGAAGCCCTCGGGGTCGGAGGCGCCGAAGACGTGGAATCCGCGGGCGGTCGGCGGGGTCGCGCGCACCACCGCGGCGAGGATGCCGCCGCCCGCCTCCAGGGCCCCGAGCATGGCGGACGGACCCGCTTCGAGCTCGACGGTGATCGTGTTGTCCGGTCCCTCGGCGCGGCGCCGGCTGTAGCCCCAGCGGACGGAGTCGTCCTCCAGGGGGCGCAGCGAGCCGATCTGCGCGGCGTAGAAGAAGAGGTCGTCGGCGAGGTGCTCGCCGGTCTCCCAGCACGTCCACACGAGCGAGCCCGCCGGGGCGTTCCAGTCGGCGTCGGCCGCGGCCCGCAGCGCGGCGACCGCGAGCTCGACGGCCTGCACGACGTCGTCCGCCGTGACGGGTCCTGGTGTCCCGTCCGGGAGTTGCGTGTTCGGATCAGCTGCCATGGCGCGACCGTAACAGCGCACGCCCCGCGCTCCCCAGGAGTTTTCGACCTGGCGGCGCACGCCTCTTGGTTCTGTGCGCCCAGGGCCCGAGACTGAGCCGATGACGCAGCGTGTGGAACTGGCAACCGTCCTCGACCGCCTCGCCGTCGACGAGTTGGTGACGGACTACGCGGCGGCCGTGGACGACGGCGACTGGGCGGCGTACCGCGCCCTGTTCGAACCGGAGGGCCGTGCCGACTACCGGGAGGCGGGAGGGGTGGAGGGCACCGCCGCGGAGATCGCGCAGTGGCTGTCGACGACGATGGAGCTGTTCCCGATGCGCCAGCACCTGATCGTGAACCGCCGGGTCCGCTTCGACACCGTCGACCGCGACATCGGCGACACGGGCCGCGTCCGGGCCGACTACTTCAACCCCATGCGCTTCGCGGGCGACGGCGACTCGACCGCCCCCGACTTCATCTGCGGCGGCCGGTACGCCTTCGACCTCGTCCGTACGGCCGGCGGCTGGCGGCTGCACCGGGTGACGGTCTACGAGAAGTGGCGCCGCGTCCCCCAGCCGGCCGTCGCGGGCAGCTGACCCGCTCTCCGCCCACTGTCGTTGATCGTCGGCGGCGCGCACACTGTAGGCGCGAGGCGATGGGTCGTACGAGTACGAGTCGGGAGGCGCGGCGCATGGAGGGGTGGCGGCAGCGGCTCGACACATCACGTTGGTGGCGCGGCGCCGCGGCGGTCGGCGCGGGCGCCCTGCCCGCGCTCGCGTTCCCGGCGCCCTCCCTGTGGTGGTTCGCGTACGTCGCCCTCGTGCCGTGGATGCTGCTCGCGCGCTCGGCCGGCACGCCGCGCCGGGCGGCGCTCGACGGCTGGCTCGGCGGGCTCGGGTTCATGCTCGCGGTGCACCATTGGCTGCTGCCGAGCCTGCATGTGTTCACGCTCGTCCTCGCGGCGCTGCTCGGCGCGTTGTGGGCGCCGTGGGGCTGGTTGCTGCGCCGCCTCCTGCACGGCCGGCCGACGCCGGGACAGGCGGCGACCGCGCTCCTCGCCGTCCCTTCGGGATGGCTGATGGTCGAACTGGTCCGTTCCTGGCAGGGGTTGGGCGGCCCGTGGGGTCTGCTCGGCTCCAGCCAGTGGCAGGTGACACCCGCACTGCGGCTGGCGTCGGTGGGCGGCGTCTGGCTGCTCAGCCTGCTCGTGGTGGCCGTGAACACCGGCGTGACGCTCCTCGTCGTCGCGCGCGGCGCCCGCGTTCCGGCGGTGGCGGGGCTGGTCGCCACGGTCGCGGTCACCGGAGTTGCGTGGGTGTGGGCGCCGCGGCCCGACACGGACGGGCAGGCGCGGATCGCGGTGGTGCAGCCGGGCGTGGTGGACGGCCTCGGCAGCATCAAGGCCCGCTTCGACCGGGAGGTGCGGCTGACCCGTCAACTGGCGGGCCGGGGCGTGGACCTGGTCGTCTGGGGCGAGAGCAGCGTCGGCTACGACCTGCCGCGCCGCCCCGACCTGGCCCGCCGGCTCGCCGCGCTCTCCCGTGAGGTGGACGCGGAGATCCTCGTCAACGTCGACGCACGGCGTCGCGCCGCCGACGGCTCGGGCCAGGGCATATACAAGAGTTCCGTGCTCGTCGGCGGGAACGGCCTCACCGGCGACCACTACGACAAGATGCGGCTCGTCCCCTTCGGCGAGTACGTGCCCGCGCGCTCGCTCCTCGGCTGGGCCACCTCCGTCGGCAAGGCGGCAGGCGAGGACCGGATGCGCGGCACGCGGCAGGTCGTGATGGACGTGCGCCACGGTGGGCGGACGCTGCGCGTCGGGCCGCTGGTCTGCTTCGAGTCGGCATTCCCCGACATGACGCGGCAGCTGACGCGGGACGGGGCGCAGGTGCTGCTCGCGCAGTCCTCGACGTCGACGTTCCAGCACAGTTGGGCGCCCGAGCAGCACGCCTCGCTCGCGGCGGTACGGGCCGCCGAGACCGGCCGCCCGATGGTGCACGCGACGCTGACCGGGGTCTCCGCGGTGTACGGCCCGGACGGGACGCGCGCCGGCGCCTGGCTCGGCACATCGGCGAGCGCGGCCCGCGTCTACGACATGCCGACCGCGCGGGGCACCACGCTGTACGTACGGTTCGGCGCGTGGCCGGTGCACGGGGCGGTGACGGTCCTGGTGGCGCTGGCGGCAATCAAGCCCCTGCGGCGATTGAGCAGCGGGGTCCGGGGCAGAGCCCCGAACCGCAACGCCGTCGCCGGCTGAACAGCTCATTCGAGCCCCCTGAGTCACACCCGCCGCAGCACCTCACGCACAACCTGTTCGCACAGCTCATGCGTGGCCAGCGCATCCCGCGCGCTCAGCACCTTGCCCGCCCGCACCCCGTCGAGGAACGCGAGCACGGCCTGCTCGATGCCGCGCTGGCGGGCGACCGGCACCCAGTCGCCGCGACGGCGGACCGAGGGCTGGCCCTTGTGGTCGACGACGTCGGAGAGGTTGTTGACCTGCCGCTTCGAGTCCTGCCCCGACACCTCGAGGATCTCCTCGGTGGAGCCGCTCAGCCGGTTCATGACGCCGAGCGCGGTGAAACCGTCGCCCGCGAGCTGGAGCACCACGTGTTCAAGGAGGCCGCCCTCGACGCGGGCGCGCACGCTCACGTCCTCGACCGGGCCCGGCACGAGGAAGCGCAGCGTGTCGACGACGTGGATGAAGTCGTCGAGGACCATCGCGCGCGGCTCCTCGGGGAGCCCGACGCGGTTCTTCTGCATCAGGATCAGCTCGCGCGGGTGCTCGACGCACTGCGCGTACCCGGGCGCGTAGCGGCGGTTGAAGCCGACGGCCAGGCTCACGCCGCGCTCCTCGGCGAGCCGGACGAGCCGCTCGGACTCGGCGAGTTCGTAGGCGAGCGGCTTGTCGACGTACGTCGGAACGCCCGCCTCCAGGAGCCGCGTGACGATCTCCGGGTGGGCGGCGGTGGGCGCGTGCACGAAGGCCGCGTCGAGGCCCTGCGCGAGGAGCGAGTCGAGGTCGGCGTGGCGCTGCGACGCGGGCACGCGGAGCTGGTCCGCGACCTCGGTCAGGGTCGCGGGCGTCCGCGTCTGCAGGTGCAGTTCGAGCGCGGGCCGCGCTCCGAGCACCGGCAGGTACGCCTTCTTGGCGATGTCGCCGAGTCCGATGACGCCGACTTTCACGTCTGAGTGCTCCTGTCCTGCGATGGCCGGGCCGTGCCGGCCCGCGCTTGCGTCCGGGCAGCATACGGGGCGGTGTACGGCTCGCGCTGGGGCGGGCGCCAGTCCGCGATGCCGTCCATGCCGCGCAGCAGGAAGGCCGGACCGAGCACGCCGACGGCGCGGATCGCCGTGTTGCGCAGGGCGATCAGGGGCCGGTTCGCGGTGAGGTTGACGCGGCTGACGGTCATGGCCTTGCGCGCGATCGCCGTCGTACGGGGCAGCCGTACGGCCGTGTAACCGGGCAGGTCGAGCGGGCCGTCGGCGGCGGCATGGTGGGCGAGGACGACCGCGTCCTCGATGGCCTGGTTGCCGCCCTGGCCGAGGGTCGGCGCCATGGCGTGCGCGGCGTCGCCGAGCAGGGCGACGCGTCCGCGGTGGAAGGCGGGCAACGGCTCGGCGATCTGATGCACGTCGTGACGAAGGACCTGCCCCGGCTCGACCGCGTCGAGGATCGCGGGAATCGGGTCGTGCCAACTCCCGTACAGACGACGGAGTTCCGCCCTCTCGTCGCCATCCGGCGCCCGCTGCCCGGCCGGGGCCATGGCCGCCGCGTACGCGTAGACGGTGCCGTCGGCGAAGGGGTGGGTGCCCCAGATCATGCCGGGGCCCCAGGTCTCGTGCTGGGTGAAGGGGCGGCCGAGCGGCGGCACGAGCACGCGCCAGGTGGTGAAGCCGGTGTACTCGGTGCCGGGGTGCTCGGGGAAGAGCGCGCCGCGCACGGCGGAGTTGATGCCGTCGGCGCCGACGACGAGCTCCGCCTCCAGGTCGCCTTCGGGTGTGCCGACGCGCGCGGGGCGGGCCGGGTCGTCCGGGTCACCGGCATCGAGGAGCCGCGCGTCGGACGCGGTGCGCACAGCATCGGCGGGCAGCCGGCCCGCCAACTTGTCGACCAGGGTCGCCCGGTGCAGCAGCACGATGGACCCACCGAACCGCTCGGCCGCGAGCTTCGGGTCGGCCCGCGAGAGCCAGCGCCCCTTCGGCGTGAGCAGCCCACCGTCCCCTTCCCAGGCCTCGAGGGAGCGGATCTCGTCACCGAGCCCGACGACATCGAGGGCGCGCTGCGCGTTGGGCGCCAGGGATATCCCCGCGCCTACGGGCTTCAGCTCGCCCGCCCGCTCCAGAACGGTGACCTGCCAGCCGCGCAGCTGGAGCGCGAGTCCGGCGGTGAGCCCGCCGATCCCGCCTCCGACGACGACGGCACGGGGCTGTCGGGACATGACGCCTCCTATGTGGAGTACCGAAACGATCACTACACCTGTAGTGAGTTCGCATCTCGACCGTACTACAGTTGTAGTGGTCGCGGTAGATTGCTCCCATGAACCGCCCCGACACCCCGCACACCGAAGATGCTGCCCCCCTCACCCGGGCCGACCGGATCGCCGACGCCGCCCTGACACTGCTCGCGGAGCGCGGCATGCGCGGGCTGACCCACCGCGCGGTCGACGAGACCGCGGGACTGCCCCAGGGCTCGACGTCGAACCACGCGCGCACCCGGCTCGCCCTCCTGGAAGCGGCGGTGCGGCGGCTCGCGGTGCGCGAGGGGCAGGTGCTCTCGGTCGACGAACTCCCGGACCCCGCGGGCGGCCTCGCCTCTCTGATCGACGGCATGGCCCTCGCCCTGCACCGCTACCTCACCCACCACCCCCAACTGCTCGTATGCCGCTACGAATTGGCGTTGGAGGCAACCCGCAGACCCGAGCTGCGCACCTTCTTCGACGAGACGGGCCGCCAGTTCCGCGACCCCCTCACGACACTGCTCCGGGCAGCGGGCTCCAGCGCCCCCGAGCGACACACCCTGTCCCTGGTCGCCTGGACGGAGGGCATCATGTTCTCGTCCGTGGCCGGCTCATTCCACGCCTCACCCCCCACCCTCCCGGCCCTCCGCGCGGGCTACACCGAACTCCTCAACGGAATGCTGCCCCAATAGAGCCCCTGCGGCGATTGAGCAGCGGGGTATGGGGCAGAGCCCCAATCTTTCAAACCCCGCTTGGCGAACGAGAGCCAGCGGGCCCCGGGTCAGCGCCCCACGACCTAGGCACCCCTCCCGCCCCACGCGGAGCACCCGTCACTCATGCGGGGCATCATCCCCCCGTTCCCTCCCCCACCCCCCGGTTCCCGACCAAAGTGGCTCCCGTGCCCCGAACGCCCAGCTCAACCACGATCCTGCTGACCGCGGCCGCCGCCGCCTTCGCAGCCACCGCCTCCGGCTGCGTCAGCGTCCGCGCGACGCCGACCACCCCGAAGACGCACTCCCCCTCGGCCTCCGCCCCGGCGCCCCGCCCCGAGGGACACGCCGACCACCCGGTCGTCCAGGCGCCCGCGCGCGAGGCCCTGGAGCAGCTAAAACCGACCGCCCCTCAGCACGCCCCGGCGCGGCACCCGGAACAGCCTCAGCAAGCCGCCGCCCCCACTCCCCCGCGCACGGCCCCGAAGGCCACCCCGGCCCCACGCCTCACCACCGCCCCCGAACCCCGCACCGCCCCCGAGCTCCGACACGTCAAGAAGGTCCCGAAGGCCCCCACCCAGACCAACGTCTGCGCCCTCGGCCGTCGGTACGGCGGCTGGGACCCGGACAGCCCCCAGTCGGTCATCTGCCGCGACACATACGGCGGTTGACCGCGCCTCCGCCTCCGCCGCCGCGGGAACCTCCCCCGCCTACGACCCCGTCCGCGGCGGCCCCAGCGGCTCCCCGCCGGGCCTCCCCTCTCCCGGCTCCCTCGGCCCCGCCCCCATCGTGGCCACCCGCTCCTCGAGCCGGGTGAGGGCGGCGCGGATCCCGTCCCCGTAACCGTCGTCCCCCAGGGCCCCCTCCGCCGCGCGGGCCCGCGTCAGGTGGCTGCGGGCCGGCCCGGGGCGGTCCAACTTCACGTAGTCCGCCGCCAGGTTGAGATGCAGCGACGGATAGAACGCGCGCAGCGCCAGGGACGCCTCGTGCTCGGCGAGCCGCTCCTGGGTGAGGGAGTCGGCGGCGGACAGCGCGCGCAGGTCCCAGGCCAGCTCGTCCGACGGGTCGTCCTGGGTGTCGGCCATGTAGTGCGCGAGCGTGCAGCGGTGCAGCGGGTCGCCGTCCTCCCCGATCTCCGCCCACAGGCCGAGGAAGCGCCCCTGCGCCTCCTCGCGGTCGCCGCCGTGGTGCAGCATGACCGCCTGCCCGATGCGGCTCATCATGGCGTCGTCCGACGCCTGCTCACGCTGCTGTTCCACTGTCTCCTCCAAGCCCGGCCGCCCGGCGCGCCCGACCACGATGTCCGATCCGACGACGCTAACCGGCGGCACTGACAATCCAGCTCAGGCGCGGCTCCCCGCGAGCCGGGCCCCCGCTCAGCCCAGGTCCGGGACACTCCAGTCGATCGGCGTGTGGCCCTGCGCGGCGATCGCCTCGTTGATCTGCGTGAACGGCTGCGAGCCGAAGAACTTCCGCGCCGACAGCGGCGAGGGGTGCGCGCCCTTCACCACCGCGTGCCGCTCGGTGTCGATGAGCGGCAGCTTCTTCTGCGCGTAGTTCCCCCACAGCACGAAGACCGCCGGGTCGGGCCGCTGGACGACGGCGCGGATCACCGCGTCCGTGAACTTCTCCCAGCCCTTGCCCTTGTGCGAATTGGCCTCGCCGGCCCGCACCGTCAGCACCGCGTTGAGCAGCAGCACGCCCTGCTCGGCCCACGGCATCAGATACCCGTTGTCCGGGATCGGGGTGCCGAGCTCGGCCTGCATCTCCTTGTAGATGTTGCGCAGCGAGGGCGGCGTCCTCACGCCGGGCCGCACCGAGAAGCACAGGCCGTGCCCCTGCCCCTCGCCGTGGTACGGGTCCTGGCCGAGGACGAGCACCTTGACCTTGTCGTAGGGCGTCGCGTCGAGCGCGGCGAAGACCTGCTCGCGCGGCGGGTAGACGGGACCCTTCGCGCGCTCCTCCTCGACGAACTCGGTGAGCTCCTTGAAGTAGGGCTTCTGCAGTTCGTCGCCGAGGACGCCGCGCCAGGACTCGGGCAGCATCGCGGTGTCGGTCACGTCAACAACCTCCGGGGTACGGGCACATGCACGCCCGCGCCCCACCGTGCCGGGGACGCGGCCGCATCTACACCCAGAAACCTACCGGCGCCCACTGACAATCGACGCCCGCGCCCCGTTCACCAGCTCGTCTTGCGGTGCAGCTCCCACATCATCATGATCGTCGACGGGTCGAGGGCCCGCTCGCCGCCCGAGATCTCCTCGCTCGACGCGATGAACTGCTTGCCCTGCCACAGCGGCAGCAGCCGCGCGTCCCGCACCATGATGTGCTGTGCCTGCTCGAACTGCCGCGCCACGACGCCCCGGTCGCTCTGCTTGCGGGACAGCGGAAGCAGCTTGTCGGTGATCTCGGGCGAGACGTACGGCGTGCTCAGGGCGTTCTTCTCGCCCACGAAGGGCGCGATGAAGTTGTCGGCGTCGGGGAAGTCGGGGAACCAGCCGCGCCCGAACACCGGATACTCGCCCTTCTTGTAGCCCTGTTCGAACGACTTCCAGGGGCGGCTCTTGAGCGTGACCTTGAAGAGCTTCGACGCCTCCAACTGCCGCTTGATCTCGGCGAACTCGGGCGCGGTGGCGGAGCCGTAACGGTCGGAGGCGTACCAGAGCGTGAGCGGGACGGGGGCGTTGATGCCCGCCTTGGAGAGGATCCCGGCCGCCTTCTTGGCGCTCGGGTCGTTGAACTCGTCGAAGTAGTCGGTGGTGTGGCCCGCGAGACCCCTGGGGACCATCGAGTACAGCGGTTCCACGGTGTTCGCGTACACCTTCTCCGCGATCGCCCCGCGGTCGACGATCTGGGCCACCGCCCGGCGCACCGCGCTCTTGCCCGCCCACGGGTCCTTGGGGTTGAACACCAGGTAGCTGATCTCCATGCCCGCGCCCTCGACGAGCTGCACGCCGCCTGTGCCCTGCTTGTTCTGGAGCTTCACGATGTCGTCGGCCGCGAGACCACGGAAGGTCGCGTCGATCTTCTTCGCATTCAGGGCGCCGACCATGGCGGACGACGTCTTGAAGTAGCGGATCGTCACCGCGTCGTTCTTGCGGTCCGCGAAGCCCTGGTAGTTGTCGTTGCGCACGAGTTCGGCCTTGCTGCCGTCGGCGTACGACTTGAGCACGTACGGCCCCGAACCGGTCACCTTGCCGTCCGTGCGCGCGGAGTTGGCCGGATAGGCGGAGGGGTCGACGATCGACATGGCGGGAGTGGAGAGCACGAACGGGAAGGTGGCGTCCGGCTTGGTGAGGCGGAACGTTACGCCGCGCTCGCCCTGCGTCTCCACGCGGTCGAGGCTGCCCAGCAGGCCCGCGGGCCCGCCGCCCCCGCCGACCTTGCGGACCCGGTCGATGGAGTACTTCACGGCCTTGGCGTCGAGCGTGTCCCCGTTGGAGAACTTCATGTCCTCCCGCAGCTCGCAGTGGTAGACGCGGTTGGCTGAGTCCTCGAACCGGCAATCGGCGGCGTCCGACTGCGGTTCGGCGGCGCCCGACGGCAACGACACCAGCGTCTGGTAGACGTTGCGGAACAGCTCCCACGAGCCGTCCCAGGACATCGCGGGGTCCAGCGTGCTCGGCACACTGGTGGTGCCCACGGTGATGGGCCGCGCATCGGAACCCTCACCCGAACTCATCAGCCCGCACCCTGTGAGCAGGGTCATCGACGCGAAAGCCGCCCACACGCGAGGGGCAGGGAAACGGTTGAACACGCGCTCGCTCCTCGATCAGCCATGCCAGGTCGGCAGACAATATCGCAGCGCCCCGCCGGTTCAACTGGTTGAAACGACGGGGCACTTCACGAGCGGAACCCTTTGTGGAACGTTGTCGGCCAACGCCCGGAATCTGCCCTTGGGGCCGTCGGCCCAGGGGCCTATTCGACGCCGGCGTTGAGGAACTTGCCGCCGTCCACGACGAGGTTCTGTCCGGTGATCCAGCCGGACTGCTCGGAGGTGAGGAACGCGGCGGCGCCCCCGATGTCCTCCGGCACACCGAGCCGGCCCATCGGGTACGTGGCCGCGACCTCGGCCTCCCGGCCCTCGTACAAGGCGGTCGCGAACTTCGTCTTCACGACCGCCGGGGCGATCGAGTTGACCCGCACCACCGGCGCGAACTCGTGCGCCAGCTGGAGCGTCAGGTTGACCATGGCGGCCTTGCTGATGCCGTACGCGCCGATGAACGGCGAGGCGGAGATGCCCGCCACGGACGCGATGTTGACGATCGCGCCGCCGTTCTCCTTCTGCCACGCCTTCCACGTCTGCTGCGCGAAGCCGAGCGCGGAGACGACGTTGGTCTCGAAGACCTTGCGCGCCACGTTCAGGTCGAGCTCGGCGATCGGGCCGAACACCGGGTTCGTACCGGCGTTGTTGACGAGGAAGTCGACGCGGCCGAACGCCTCCATGGTGCGCTCGACGGCGGCGGCCTGGTGCGCCTCGTCGTGCGCCTTGCCCGCTACGTAGATCGCGCGGTCGGAGCCGAGCTGCTCGACGGCCTCCTTGAGGGCGTCCTCGCCGCGTCCCGTGATGCAGACGCGGTCGCCGCGCGCGATGAGGGCCTCGGCGACGCCGTAGCCGATGCCGCGGCTCGCGCCCGTGATGAGCGCGACCTTGCCGGAGAGCTCCGGAAGTTCGGAAGTCGTCATGTCCGTATCCCCCGGCCTCAGTTGAGCGGGCCGCCGGCCACGTACATGACCTGGCCCGAGACGAAGCCGGCCTGCTCGCCGGTGAAGAAGGCGATGGCGTTGGCGATGTCCTCCGGGCGGCCCACGCGCTGCACCGGGATCTGGGTCGCGGCCGCGGCCTGGAAGTCCTCGAAGCCCATGCCGACGCGCTCGGCGGTGGCCTTGGTCATCTCGGTGACGATGAAGCCCGGGGCGACGGAGTTGGCGGTGACGCCGAACTTGCCGAGCTCCTTGGCGAGGGTCTTCGTGAAGCCCTGCAGACCGGCCTTGGCGGCGGAGTAGTTGACCTGGCCGCGGTTGCCGAGCGCCGAGGACGACGACAGGTTCACGATGCGGCCGAACTTGGCGTCCACCATGTGCTTCTGGACGTACTTCGACATCAGGAACGCGCCGCGCAGGTGCACGTTCATGACCGTGTCCCAGTCGTTCGCGCTCATCTTGAACAGCAGGTTGTCGCGCAGCACGCCCGCGTTGTTCACGAGGATCGTGGGGGCGCCGAGCTCCTCGGCGATGCGCGCGATCGCGGCCTCGACCTGCGCCTCGTCGGAGACGTCGCAGCCGACGGCAAGGGCCTTGCCACCGGCGGCGGTGATCGCCTCGACGGTGTCCTTGCAGGCGGCCTCGTCGAGGTCGATCACGGCGACGGCGCGGCCCTCTTCGGCCAGACGGATCGCGGTGGCGGCGCCGATGCCGCGCGCGGCTCCCGTGACGATCGCTACGCGCTGCTCAGTGGTGGACATGCTCTTCGGTCTCCTCGCCCTAGAGGTGCGGCCGCTGCGCCCGATGCGGGTGAGCAACCGCTTAGTACCCTGTGCGTGCGACGCTAGAAGCCCTGGCACCCGGTGTCAACGTGCCCACCAGGTGCCGCTGATCACTAGATGGCCCCGACCTGGGCGTTCAGCGCACCAGCAGACCCAGCAGACGCTCCGCCTCGGCGGCCGGATCCGCGGTCAGTCCGGTGTGCACGGGGCCGGGCTGCACCACGGTCGAGCGCGGCGCGACGAGCCAGCGATAGCGCCGCCCGGCGTCGTCCGCGGCCGCCTGGCCCGCGTCGTCTCCCCCGCGGCAGTGCCGCTCGACCGCATGCAGCACGGCGCGCACCCCGGTCACGTCGGCCTCGGGGTCGAGCGCGAGCAGCCGCTTCTCGTCGAGGTGGGTGAGGGCCGTGACGAAGGACTTGGCGCGGCAGTACACGACGACACCGGCGTTGATCTGCTCCCCGCGTTCGATGCTCGGCACGACGCGCAGCAGGGCGTACTCGAAGACATGCCGTTCGGTGACACGGCGTTCGGTGACATGGGGCTCGGTGACATGGCGTTCGGTCATCGGGCCGCTCCTTCGGTCACCCAGCCGGGAGTTCCGGCGGGCCGGGCGCCGCCTGCGGGCAGCGTGACGCGTTCGTGAATCGTGGCGGCACGCGCGCGTAGCGTCTCTACGTAAGCGCGCCGCACCGCGTCCGGGGTGTCGAATCCGGGCTCGTCCGCGAGCCACACGTCGGGCACGTCGGCGGCGGCCTCGGCGATCAGCTCCTCCGTGACGAGCGGCGTGAGCTCGGCCGCGGCCGCCGAGACCTCGGGCCCGAAGGGGGCAAGGGCGTGGTCGCTCGCGTCGTACGGCTTGTCCGCCCACGCGTGCGCGCCGCGCCAGTTGTGGTGCCAGATCATGCTGGCGCCGTGGTCGATGAGCCACAGCTCGCCGCCCTGGACCAGCATGTTGGGGTTGCGCCAGGACCGGTCGACGTTGTTGATCAGCGCGTCGAACCAGACGATCCGGCCCGCCTGAACCGGATCGACGACGTACGCGAGGGGGTCGAAGCCGAGCGCCCGCGGCAGAAACCGCATGCCGAGGTTGGTGCCGCCGCTCCCCTTCAGCAGCTCCTGCACCTCCTGGTCGGGCTCGCCGAGGCCGATCACCGGGTCCAGGTCGATCGTGACGAGCTCCGGCACGCGAAAGCCGAGCGCGCGCGCCAACCGGCCGCAGACGACCTCGGCGACGAGCGTCTTGCGGCCCTGTCCCGCGCCGGTGAACTTCATGACGTACGGGACGAGGTCGTCGCCCTCGACGAGACCGGGCAGCGATCCGCCTTCCCTCAATGGGGTGACATAGCGGGTCGCGGTGACTTCGGTGAGCATGCGCCCAGGTTATGAGATCAGGAGGGCGTTGAACGTCCAGGGATCACCGTACGTACCTCAGGGAAACCCCCACGGGATCCAGCACGTCCCCTCGACCCGACCCACCGATGAAGGGACCTTCACCTCATGACCGCTTCGCAGGAGCCCGCCCCCACGAGCCACGTCCCGTCGCGCCGCACCGTCGTCACGGCGGTCGGCGCCGTGGGGATCGCCGCGGCGCTGAGCGCGTGCGGCAGCTCGGACGAGGACACGTCACAGCCCGCGGGCAACGCGTCGTCGGGCGGCGGCGAGAAGAAAGGCAGCGCGATCGCCAAGACCTCGGACATCCCGGAGGGCGGTGGAAAAATCCTCGCGGACGCCGGGGTGGTCGTGACGCAGCCCGCGGCGGGCGAGTTCAAGGCGTTCACCAACATCTGTACGCACTCGGGCTGCAAGGTGAACAAGGTGGCCGACGGCACCATCGACTGCCCGTGCCACGGCAGCAAGTTCTCCATCAAGGACGGCAGCGTGGCGCATTCTCCGGCCACGCAGCCCCTGGAGGAGAGGAAGCTCAAGGTCAGCGGCGACTCGATCGAGCTCGCGTAGCGCGGCCTGGTGCGTTAACGGCGCTTCCACGCGTCGAGCACGTCCGGCGTCGCCGTCACGGTGGCGATCAGGGCGAGCGTGTTGTCGATCATCGCGGGGGTGTAGTCGGCGGGCACCCCCGCGATGGCATCCCGGGGCACGACAACTGTGTAGCCGAGGTTCACGGCGTCGAACACGGCGTTCGGGATGGCCACGTTGGCGGAGACCCCGGTGACGACGAGCGTGCGGCAGCCGAGATTGCGCAGCAGTGGATCCACGTCGGTGCCGGAGATGGGTGAGAGCCCGTGCAGTCGGCGTACGACGAGGTCCTCGTCCGCGACCTCGACGGGCGGGGCGACGCGGACGGCGTCGGTGCCCGAGAGCTGTTTCACGGGAAGGCGTTCGGTCGCGCGGAAGAGCCGGGCGTTGCGGCTGGCCCCGCGGCCGTCCGGGCGCCGCTCCGCGACGGCGTGCAGGACCTGGACCCCGCTCTCGTGGGCGGCGGCCACCAGTCGCGCCACGTTGTCGAGGGCCCCCGACGACCGTGCCTCTTCGGCGAGTTCGGGCAGTGCGCTGTCGGCGCCGACGACGCCCTGCTGGCACTCGACGGTCAGCAAGACCGTGCTCGCCGGGGCGAGCAGCTCGGCCAATTTCTCGCGCTTCTCGCGCTTCTCGTGCTTCTCGTGCTTCTCGTGCGACGGCACGACCGCCCCCTGCCTGTCGGCTCTTCGCCTGTCGGGATTTCGGCTGCTTCTCCGGGCTGCTGGAGGGTAGCCACCATTGCGTGCACAGGGAAGAGGTCGCATGCTGCGTTCCTGATACCACGTCAGGCGAGTCGGATGCCCGCCCGATACACGTCGGATGCCGGACAAGGGAGCCCCTATGACCACCACCACCCAGCGCCGCGGCCGGAAGATCATGATGTCGACCGAGGAGCGCGACGCGTTCCTCACCGAGCAGCGCACCTGCCGGGTCGCCACGGTGGCCGCGGACGGCACGCCGCACGTCAGCCCGCTCTGGTTCGTCTGGGACGGCACGTCGCTGTGGATCTACTCGCTGTCCCGCAGCCGCCGCTGGGCCGACCTGCGGGCCGACAGCCGGGTGGCGGTGGTGGTCGACGCGGGCGAGCAGTACGGGGAGCTGCGCGGCGTCGAGCTGTCCGGGCGCATCGAGTTCGTCGGCGAGACCCCGCGCACCGGCGAGGAGCGCCCCGAACTCGACGCGGTCGAGCGGCTGTTCGCGCACAAGAACTTCGGGATGACCGAGATGGTCCACGACGGCCGGCACGCGTGGGCGCGACTCACTCCGGACAAGATCGCGTCATGGGACTTCCGGAAGCTGGCCGACCCGGGCCAACGCTGACGTCACCCGTCACCCGTCACCCGTCACCCGTCACCCGTCACCCACCACCCATCGGCCATCACCCGTCGGCCAGCTGCCCAAGATCCGCCCCCACCTTCTGAAGCGCCCGCACCGCCGCGCGGATCGAGGGCCGACGGTCCGCGTCCGCACGCCACACCACGTACACATGACGCCGCACCTTCTGCCGCACCGGCACCGTCACCACGCCCTCGGGCATCGGGTCGCGGCCGAGCAACGGCGCGACGCACACACCCAACCCGGCCGCGACCAGGCCGAGTTGGGTGTGTGTCTCGGCGGCGCGGTGGCCGACCTGCGGCTCGACTCCCTTGGCGCGCAGCGTGAACATCAGCCACTCGTGGCAGAACTCGCCCTGCCCCCAGGTGATCCACTCGTCGTCCGCGAAGTCCTCCAGGCCGACCTCTTCGCGCCCCGCCAGCGGATGACCGGCCGGCATGGCGACATCGGCCGGATCGTCGAGGATGCTCGCCTTGACCAGGCCTTCCGGCATGGGCATCGGCTTGTTGTACCAGTCCAGCACGACGGCGAGATCGAGATCCCCGCGAATCACCTCGGCCACCGCGGCCTCGGGCTCCAACTCCTGGGACCGTACGCGCAGTTGCGGATGCTCGGCACGCAGCGCGGCGAGCGCGCCGGGGAACAGTCCGCGGGCGGCGGTCGGGAACGCGGACAGCCGCAGCTCCCCCACGACCTGCCCGCGCTGCGCCTCCAGGTCGGACTGCGCCAGCTCGACCTGCGAGAGGATGCGCGCCGCGTGCTCCGCGAGCAGCCGGCCCGCGTCGGTGAGCCGCACGCCGCGCCCCTGTTTGGCAAGCAGTTGCTGTCCCGCCTCGCGCTCCAGCTTGGCCATCTGCTGCGAGACGGCGGACGTGGTGACATGCAGCCCCTCGGCCGCGCCGCTCACCGATCCGTGCCGGGCCAGGGCGTCCAGGGCCCGTAGGCGCTCCAGGTTCAACATGTAAGTGATGCTAATCGGTACCCGGAAATTAATCTCGCTTGTGCTACGAAGACGCGGGGAGCCACTCTGGACTCCATGAGCACGACGACCGCTTCCCGAGCCACTGCGGCTCCGCCCACCGCCACCCCGCGCCCCGCCCTCGACTGGCGCATCCGCTTCGGCGTACTCGCCCTCATCTGGGGCTTCAGCTTCCTGCTCATCAAGGTGGGCACGGAGGGCTTCGCCCCGTTCCAGGTCACGCTCGGGCGCCTGCTGTTCGGCGCGGCGGTCGTGCTCGTGGCCATGATCGTGAAGCGTCAGCGGCTGCCCCGCGGCGCTCGCACCTGGGGGCACCTGGCGGTCGCGGCGCTCTTCCTGAACGCGCTGCCGTTCTCGCTCTTCGCGTTCGCCGAGGAGACGATCCCGTCGACGCTCGCCGGGATCTGCAACGCGACGTCTCCGCTGTGGGGCATGGCGCTCTCGCTGGTCGCGCTCTCCGAGGACCGGCCCACGCGGCGCCGGGTCGCGGGACTCGGCATCGGCTTCCTCGGCGTGCTGACCGTCCTCGGCGTGTGGCAGGGCTTCCACGGCCTGGACTTGGCGGGCACGGCGATGGCCCTGCTGGCCTCGCTCTGCTACCCGATCGGCTGGATCTACGTCCGCCGCACACTCGCGAACACGGGCGAGTCGAACGTGTCGATGATCGGGGCGCAGCTGCTGCTCGCCACCGCCCAACTGGCGCTCGTCACCCCGCTGTTCACGTCCTGGCCGACCCACTTCGCGATGGGCCCACTGCTCGCGATCGCCGCGCTGGGCGCGCTCGGCACGGGCGTGGCGTTCCTCATCCAGTACGGCCTTGTGTCCGAGGTCGGCCCGACGACCGCACAGATGGTCACGTACTTCGTCCCGGTCATCGCGACAGCGGCCGGCGTCGCGGTCCTCGGCGAGTCCCTCTCCTGGTCAACCCCGATCGGCGCGGCAATCGTCCTGGCAGGCGCGGCACTTACGCAGTCGCGACGACGGGGCGTCAGCCGGCCCTGAACCCTGGCACTGCGCACCCGCCACGGCTCCCCACTCGCTGCGGTCGACCGCACGCGCCTTGGGCAATCTGCCGCCTTGGGCGGCAGGGTGGGCAAGGCGGCACCCCGGTGCAGCGCACCCATCACCACGGGCGCCCGCCCCGGCACAGCCCAAGAACCGGCGCCGCGCAACGGAACCCCACAAGCCCCGCCCCGACGCGGCACCGAACCCGCGGCACGCCGCACCCCACCCCTCACGCGTAATGCCTCCGCGGAGCGGGCCGCACCGCAGCCACCACCGCGTCCGCCACAACCCCGATCTCCTCGAGCCTCAGCCGGGACACGGTGATCCGCACCCCCGGCGCCGCCTCCATCCGGAACCTCGCCCCCGGCGCGACCGCCCACCCGGCGTGCAGCAACCGCGCCACCGCCCCGGTCTCGTCCGGCACCGGCACCCACACGTTCATCCCGCTGCGCCCGTGCGCAACGACTCCCCGCTCGGCCAGCGCGGCGACCAGCGCGTCGCGCCGCTTCCCGTACGAGGCCGCGACGGTCCCCGCGTCCACCGCCCCGGCCTCCCACAGCCCGGCCACGGCCCGCTGCGTGATGCGACTGACCCAACCGGGCCCGAGCCGCTGCCTCCCCCGCACCCGGTCGACCGTGCCGGCGTCCCCCGTGAGCACGGCGAGCCGCAGGTCGGGCCCGTACGCCTTGGCCACGGAACGTACGAACGCCCACTGCCGCGTGGCCCCGGCGAGCGGGTGCAGCGGCAGATCGACGATGCCGTGGCCATGATCGTCCTCGATCAGCAGGACCTCCGGGTGCGCGCCCAGGATCTCCCGCAACACCTTCGCCCGGCCCGACCCCACCGCCGCGCCGGTCGGATTCTGCGCCCGGTCCGTCACCACGATCGCCCGGGCCCCCGCGTCCAGCGCCCGCTCCACGTCGTCCGGCAGCGGCCCCTCGTCGTCCACCCCGACCGGCACCGTCCGCAGCCCGAGCGCGGGCACGAGGTCGAGCATGCTGCCCCAGCCGGGGTCCTCCACGGCGACCGCGTCCCCCTGCTTGAGGTGCACGGCGAGCACCCGCTCGATGGCGTCGAGCGAACCGGACGTCACGGTGACGGGCCCGTCCGGCACCCCGTCCGCGTCGAGATCGGCCCGCGCGCGGCGCACGAGGCCCGGCTCCAGGGAGTCGTCCCCGTACAGCACAGGATCCTTGTCGGCGACGCCCGCGGCCGCCGCGAACGCCTCGACCAGCGAGGGCAGCAGCGCGGTGTCGGGATTGCCGTCCGACACGTTCCGCACTCCCTCCGGCACGTCCACGCGGATGGCCTCGCGCGCGGTGATGACCGGCTTCGGACGCACCCGGCTGCCGCGCCGCCCGGCCGTCTCGATGACCCCGCGCTCACGCAGCGACCGGTACGCGGCCGCGACCGTATTCGGATTCACCCCGAGCCGCTCCGCCAACTCCCGCATGGGCGGAAGCAGTTGACCCGGCTCCAGGTCCCCCGCGATCACCGCACGCTCGACACTCGCACAGATCTCTGCTGCGCGACGCCCACTGATCAGATACTCTCCTAGCACAAAGAACAGTATGTACTAGTGCAATGGAGTTCGCAACATGAGTGTCACCCAGGACGTGAACCAGGAACAGTCGGCCGCCTCCTACACGCGCACGGACCGCACGACCCCGACCCGCGCCAAGGAGCGCGCGGCGTACGACCACGACCTGGTGCACTCGATACTCGACGAGACCTACCTCTGCCACCTCGGCTTCGTCCGCGACGACGCCCCCGTGGTGCTGCCCACGCTGTACGCCCGCGTCGGCGATCGGCTCTACGTGCACGGCTCCACCGGCTCGCGCCCGCTGCGCATGGCGGGCCAGCAGGACCCGGGCCTGCCGGTCTGCGTGACCGTGACGCACGTGGACGGCCTGGTGCTCGCCCGCTCCGCCTTCCACCACTCCATCAACTACCGCTCCGTGGTGGTGCACGGCACGGCGCACCAGGTCACGGACGCCGAGGAGAAGCGGCTCGCCCTGGACGCGCTCGTCGACCACGTGGTGGCGGGCCGCGCCGCCGACTCCCGGGCCGCGAACGCCAAGGAGCTCGCCGCGACGGCCGTGCTCCGCATCGATCTCTCCGAGGTCTCGGCGAAGGTCCGCGAGGGCGGCCCGAACGACGAGCCCGAGGACATGGACCTGCCGCACTGGGCCGGCGTGGTCCCGGTACAGCGCGGCTACGGGGAGTTGCTCCCTTCGGACGACCTCGCCGACGGCATCGACGTTCCCCCGTACCTCAAGGGGCTGTGATGCTGATCCACCCCTGGGACGCGGCGCGCGACACGGCCGAGTGGCAGCAGTGGCTCGCCGCCCACGACTTCGGCCAGCTCGCAATCAACGGCCTCGACGGCGAACCGCCTTTCGTACAACCCATGCACTTCGCGTACGACCCTCAGGGCCCGGGCGAGTTCGGCGAGGTCGTCGCCCACCTCGCCCGCCCCAACCCCCTGTGGTCCGCGCTCGACGCCAACCCGGAGGTGCTGCTGAGCGTCGTCGACGACTACGCGTTCGTGCCGGGCCCCTGGCAGGCACCGCCGGACGTCCCACCGGAGCACGGCACGCCGACCAGCTTCTACGCCGCCGTCCAACTCCGCTGCACCGCGCGCGTGGTGGACGACGCGGAGGAGAAGGCGGAGCTCCTGAACCGGCAGGTCGGCCACTTCCAGCCACCCGGCCAATCGGTGCCGGTGGCCGCGGGCGCGGCCCCGTACGGCCGGATGCTGCCCGGCATCCGGGGCCTGCTGCTCGAAGTGACCGACGTGCGCGCCAAGTTCAAGTACGCGGAGCACAAGCCCGAGGAGGTCCAGGACAGGATCGCGGCGGGCCTCGCCGGACGCGGCGACCCGCGCGACGCCGCCGCCCTCGCCACGCAGCGACGACGGCGTCACGAACTCGCCTAGCGGGTCATCCGGTTGAATGCGACCGGGCCTCGACCCGCGCAGGAGATCAGCCCGTCGACCGGGCCTCCGCCGCGGCGAGGCCCGTCACCGCCGCCAGCATCAGGGCGGTGCCCGCGACAGTCGCCCCAGTCAGCTCCTCACCGAGCAGCGTGACCGCGATGACGGCGGCGCCGACGGGTTCGAGCAGCATGATCACGGAGACGGTGGCGGAGCGCACGGCCGCCGCGCCGGCGAAGTACAGGGCGTACGCGAGCGCGGTCGGCACCGAGGTGATGTACACCAACAGGCCGATGACGGCGAGGTGGTGGCCGGTGTGCGGCACCAGGCCCTCGGCCGCGCCGAGCGGCAGCAGCGCGAGCGAGGCGACCGCGAACGTACCCACGGTCGTGCCGAGCCCGTTCCCTCCCCCGCCGTGCCGCCCGAACCACCGGGTGAGCAGCGTCATCACGGCGTACCCGGCCGCGGACAGCAGCGCCCACACCACCCCGAGCGGGCGCACCGTCGCCTCACCACCGCCGAGGACGAGGACGGCGAGCCCGCCGAGCGCCCCGGCCACGGACAGCAGCCCGCCCACGCCGAGCCGCTCCCCGAGCAGCACGCGCGCGCCGACCGCGATGAGCACGGGCCCCGCGCCGAGCGCGACCACGGTGCCGACGGCGAGCCCGGTCACCTGCACCGCGGCGAAGTAGGCGGTCTGGAACACGGCGAGCGAAAGACCGAGCACGCCGAGCCGGACGGCCTTGCGCCCCCTCGTCTCGTACGACACCGGGGCGGGCGTACGCCGCAGCGCCCGCACGGCGACGAGCAGCAGGAGCCCACCGACGCAGCGCCAGAACGACAGGGCACCAGGACCCACGTCACTGGCCCGGAACACCAGCGAGGCGGCAGCGCCCGCGGTGCCCCAGGCGACACCGGCGACGACCAGATACACCAGGCCGCGGGAAACCGGCAGTTGACGTAGGGCCCCAGAAGCAGGGCCAGAGGAGGAATCGGAAGCCGAGCCAGATCCGGACACAAGGCCGGCTACAGAATCAGCAGGCGCGACCGCGCCCGCTTTGAAGACATGCGAGACATGCGACACGTGACACTCCACGGAGAGCGGCCCTCCGGAGACACCGGGGGCCAGGAACACGGACCGTCGTGAGCGGACGGCCGTGTCCCTCCGGGAAGCGCCGCCCGCGGCAGGGCCAAGCACGGCGCCGGGGATCACTCAGGCAGCACGGTTTCGACCGGCACCCTCAGGTGACGGCCCCACAGTGGCGAGATCCCCGGTCGACCGGGCCCGGCCACGACGGCCGGGCAGCCCTCAGACGGCCGGGGGCGGAAGGACGAGTGCATGTGCGTGCATGCCCGGCACCCTAGACAGCCTCACCAGAGCGCGACAACACGTTTTCCGGTGCGTCGTCAGCGTCGCCGGACGGGCCGCGCGGCGTCGCGACCGACTTCGACGACTGTGCGATGAGCGCCCCGACCAGGACCATCGCCCCTCCGAACAGCTGCGGCCCCGACAGGTGCTCCCCGAGCATCACCCAGGCGAGGACGGTCGCCACGACCGCCTCCAGGCAGGCCACGACCCCGGCCACCTGCGGCGACAGGAGACGCACCGACACCACACCGGTGAGGTACGCGACGACCGTGGCGAGCAGCACGATCCAGCACAGCAGCAGCCACGCGGGCACGGACGTACCGTCCATGGAGGCACTGCCCGCGAGCACCGACCAGTCCATGCCCCAGGGGCGGGCGACGACCGTGAGCAGCACGGCACCGATGAGCAGCCCGTACGCGATCACACCGAACGGGTCGGGCACCTCGGCCCCGGACTCGGCCGCGTCGCCGCCGTGGTCGGACAGCACGAAGTAGCCGACCTGGCAGCAGGCCGCGCAGAGCGCGAGCAGCAGGCCGAGCGCGTCGAAGCCGAGCCCCGACCACACCTCGACGACACAGGCGAGACCGGCCACGGCGATCACGACGCCGAGCGCGGCGGCGCGCGTCACGGGCTTGCGCTGCACGAAGCGGACCCAGCCGAGTACGAGCGCGGGCGCCAAGTACTCGATGAGCAGGGCGACGCCGACGGGGATGCGGGAGATCGCGGCGAAGTAGCAGGCCTGCACGCCCGCCACGGCGAGCAGTCCGAAGCCGACCAGCAGCGCGGGCCTGCGCAGCACGAGCGCGCGGTGCCGCCAGGCGACCGGCAGCATGACCAGGGCGCCGCCCGCGACACGCAGCCACACCACATGGAGCGGGTCGAGCCCCGCCTCGATCAGCGGTTTCGCCGCCACCCCGGAACCGCCGAACGCGAGCGCGGAGAGGAGGGCGAGGCCCAGTCCCATGCCGCGCCCGCGGGTTGCCTGCTTCCCCGAAGACCCCAATGACTCGTGCACCGGCACATCATGGCAGGGCGCGTCAGGACCGTCACCCCCATTGACCCCTGTCTCACGGGATGGACGCCGGCCCCCTTGGTCGCCTTACGCGGGAGGTCAGTTGAACCGCAGGGACCCGGCGCCTCACACACGGCTCACTTGAACCGCAGCACCCCGGCACCTCAGGCGCCGCGTCAGTTGAGCTGCTGCCGCAGCCGCTCCACATCGACGCCCGCCCGGCCGAGCACCTCGACCGCCCGGCACTCCACATCCGCCGCGAGCGCGGCGAGCACGTCGACGCCGCGCGCCCGCTCGTCCCCGCGCGACGCGGCCCGCTCCACACCCGCCTCCATCGCGGCGGCCGCGACGGGCGACCAGCCGGGGGCGGAGGGTACGAGGGGCACGGCACCGGAGTCCTCCACGGAGCCCTGCCAGCGCAGCCCGTACCCGATGCTTCGCTGCACGAGATAACCGAGCAGCCGCGCCACCTGCGCGCCTTCCGGGAACACGGCGCGTACGTCGGGATCCGTCTCGAGAAGGGAGTGCAGCAGGTGCGCGGTGTCGATCTGCCGGTCCCCGTCCCGGACCGCGCGCCGTCGAGCGCCCGCGACGACCGCCGCGAGTTCGTCGCTGAGCTGGGCGTCTACGGGTTCGTCACTGGTGGGGCCGAGCGCATCGGCGTCGGACGGGGTTGAGCTATGCACACTCCCCACCCCATCAGCGCGGGCCCCTCGGAACATCCACGGTGAGGAGCATTCTCATGTCCGACACAAGTTGGGCACTGATCAAGAACATCTCCTCCTTACGGATGAGATCGAGCCACGCGTCCCCGAGGGGACCGGAATACGCCACCCCGGAACTGACGGGTCATCAGTATTGAATGTTCGAGGCCACACGGCTACTTTCCGCGACGACGCGACACCGAAGCCCGTCATGGCTCACGACTCAAAGGGGTGGCCACATGGCCGAAGTCAGCGCGGAAGCACGCATGGAAGCGCCCACGGAGAAGGTCTGGGCGCAGCTCACCGACTTCTCTTCGTACGGGAAGTGGAACGCCACCCACACCGACTTCCCGAAGGGCGGCCCCACCTCACTCGAAGTGGGCGGCCAGTTCGAGGAGAACATGAAGCTGATGGGCTTCCCGGCCGAGGTCAACTGGACCATCGAGGAACTGGAGGACGGCCGCGCCTTCGCCATCAGGGGCAAGGGCCCGATGGGCGTGAACCTCTTCATGCACTACTCACTCACCCCGGACGGCGACGCGACGACGGCCCGCATCAAGGGCGAGTTCACGGGTGCGGCGGTCTCGCTGATGGCGGGCAAGCTCAAGGACTCGGCGACGGCCGCGCTCGACGAGTCACTGCGCAAGCTGAACGGGCTCGTGACCTGAGCTCGTGACCTGACCCTTCGTACGTACTACGTACGTACGCGAAGAGGCGCCCCGCACCTTTCGTACGGGACGCCTCTTCCGCGCTCTGTGGCCTGTCCGGGCCCGCACGGGACTCAGTCCTCGTCGGCGAGGATCAGGTACAGCTTCTTGCGCGCGTCGGTGATGACGGAGAGCGCCTTCTCGCGCTGCTCCTTGCTGCCGGTCTTCCAGACCTGGCCGAACGCCTCCATCAGGCCGAAACCGGCCTGCCGGATCTCGTTCATGGCCTCCCAGTCGACGCCGCGACCGGCCTCCTCCCAAGGAGCTTCGGGCCCCTCTTCGGCGGCGGTACGGCCGTCGTCGGTGAGCGAGAAGAGCTTCTTGCCGCCCTCGCTCGCGCTGGCGATCAGACCCTCGTCCTCGAGCAGCTGCAGCGTCGGGTAGACCGAGCCGGGGCTCGGCTTCCACGCGCCGCCGCTGCGCTCGGCGATCTCCTGGATCATCTCGTAGCCGTGCATCGGGCGGTCCTTCAGCAGGGCCAGGATCGAGGCGCGCACGTCACCGCGCCGCGCCCGTCCGCGAGGCCCGCCACCGCGGCCGCCGCGCCCCCAGGGGCCGGGACCGCCGGGGCCGCCGAAGCCGGGCCCGAAAGGCCCGAACGCCGCACGCCGACCCTCGAAGCCGCCGCGCTCGAATCCACCCCTGCCGGGGTGGCCATGTCCGTGTTCGTGTCCGTGGTTACGCATGGGAATCAGTCCTTTCACAACTGATCGCGGATTTCGTTGACCGCGATCGTCAACCGATCGCGATGCCTCAACGATATATCGGGACTGTTCGGATGGCAAGCCCCGGATGGCAAGCCCCGGACGGCAAGCCCGATGGCAAGCCCGACGGCTCCCGGAAAACAGGCCAGCCGCCCCGGATTGGCCTTGGGCCGTTGTCAGTGGGGGCAACTACCGTCTCTGACATGCGTATTCGTATCGTCGATGCCTTCACCGACCGGCCCTTCGGCGGCAACCCCGCCGGCGTCCTGCTCCTGGACGCCTTCCCCGACGACACCTGGCTGCAGAACGTCGCCCTTGAGGTCAACCATGCCGAGACCGCCTTCGCACACCCGCTGCCGGAGGGCGGCGACGCCGACTGGGCGCTGCGCTGGTTCACGCCCACCACCGAGGTCGACATGTGCGGGCACACGACCCTGGCCACCGCCCACGTACTGCACTCCACCGGGGTGACGCGCGGCCCCGTGCGGTTCGCGACCCGCAGCGGCGTGCTCGTGGCGACGCCCGGCGAGGACGGTTCGCTCACGCTCGACTTCCCGACGGCGCCGCTCACCGAGGAGCCCGCCCCCGCGGGGCTCGCCGAGGCCCTCGGCGCCGAGCCGCTCTCCGTGCACGACACGGGCCCGTCCGTCGGCGACCTGGTCGTGGAGCTCGCCGACGAGAAGACCGTGCGGGCGCTCACCCCCGACCACAAGGCGCTCGTGGGCCTCTCCCGGCGCGGCGTCATCGCCACCGCCCGCGCCGAGGACCCCTCCCGGGGCTACGACTTCGTGTCGCGCTGCTTCTTCCCGGGCGCCGGCATCGACGAGGACCCGGTGACCGGGAGCGCGCACACGGCGCTCACCCCGTTCTGGGCGGCACGGCTGGGCCGTGAGGAGCTGACCGGACTGCAGGCCTCCGCCCGCAGCGGTCTCGTACGCGTCGCTCTGCGCGGCGAGCGCACACTCCTGACCGGCCGCGCGGTCACGACCATCGAGGGCGAACTGCACGCATGACCCGGGCTACGCGGTGGGCAGCCAGCCCACCTTGCCCGCCAGCACCGCGTATCCGACGAACGCACCGATGTCCAACAGGGAATGGGCCACCACCAGTGGCCCGACCCGCCCCCACCGCCGGTACAGGAAGGCGAAGACGACGCCCATCGCGAGGTTCCCGAAGAACCCGCCGATGCCCTGGTACAGGTGGTACGAGCCGCGCAGCACGGACGACGCGACGAGGGCCGTCCCCGGCGTCCACCCCAACTGCCCGAGCCTGCGCAGCAGATACCCGACGACGATGACCTCCTCCAGTACGGCGTTCTGCACCGCCGAGAGGATCAGCACGGGGTACTTCCACCACACGTCGGGCAGCGCCTCCGGCACCACCGTGAGGTTGAAGCCGAGGCCGCGTGCGGCGAGGTAGAAGGCGATCCCCGTGCTGCCGATGACGGCGGCGACCGCGGCACCCCGGCCCGCGTCGAACCACGGGCGCTTCCGGTCGAAGCCGATCGTGCGCATTCCCTCGCCCTCCCTGAGCAGGAAGTGCGCGACGAGCGCGACCGGCACGAGGGCGCTCGCGATGCCGAACAGCTGCCAGGCCAGGTCGAGCCACGGTCGGCCGGGCGCCGCCGAGGCGTTCAGGGTCGCCGCCTGGTCCTTGAGGCCGCCGGGTTTCGTGACAGAGCCGACGAAGCTGATGAGCGCGGACACACCGCTCGCACCGAGCGAAAGCCCCAGAACGAGCAGCGTTTCATCCCGCAAGAAGCGCCGTGAGAGCCGCCCTTCGGGAGAAGAACCGGGCGTCGGTTCCGCCTCCACCTGCACACCTGCCTCCAGTTGATGAATCCCGCCGCATCCGTCACAGCGCCCCGCTAGGGTCTCGAATGCAGGTACGAAGATCGCGTGCGACAGGCCGAGGGGGCCGGGGCGACGCAATTCGGCGCACCGCTCCCCTCCACTGCTCCACCGCTTATACCGCAACTGCCTTTGTGGCTCAGGGAGGGGCTCCACCGCCATGGGACGTCACAGCAGCATGCCCGACGAGTACGGGGCGGCCGCCGCCGCACCCCGTCCCCGCTCGCGCGGGCGCACCGTGGCCATCGCGACCGCCCTCGTCGTCGTGGCCGCAGCAGGCACGGCCACGGTGTTCCGCCCCGAGCTGCTCGGCCTCGGCAGCGGATGCGAGGACGAGGTCCATCTCGATGTCGTCGCCTCCCCCGACATGGCCCCGGCGCTGCGGGAAGCGGCGGAGCACGCCCGCCGCGAGAAACTCACCTCCGACGGCAACTGCCTCGACATCGCCGTCACCGCGCGCGAGGCGTACAAGGTCGCCGACACCCTGCGCGCGGGGAAGGGCGCCGCGGACTACCAGGTCTGGGTGCCGGACTCGGACGTCTGGGTGCAGCGCGTCACCACGGGCACGGGGGACACAAAGGTCACGCCGGCCGGCAACGTCGCCTCTTCACCGGTCGGCGTGGGCATGGTTCCCACGGCCGCGAAGTCCTTCGGCTGGCCGCGAAAGACGTACACCTGGGCCCAGTTGACGGGCACCGCCATGCAGGACGACAAGCTGCGCCTGGGCGCCGCCGACCCCGCCCGCAGCGCCAGCGGACTGCTGGCGCTCACGAAGCTGGCGTCCGCGTCCGCGAAGGGGGACGGCACACAGGCCGCCGCCATGGCCAAGAGCCTCTCGCAGCGCACGTCCGACAGCGACGCGCAGCTCATGGACACGGTGCCGCGCGACGACTCCGGCACCGAGCAGGGCAACCCGCGGCGCAACGAGGCGCTGATCCTGTCCGAGCAGGCCGCGTACGCGCACAACAAGGAGGCGGGTGACGCGGGTTCGGTCGATCTCTTCTATCCGAAGGACGGCTCGCCCGCCCTCGACTACCCGTTCTCGCTGGTCGGCGAGGACAGGCTGAGCACCGACGAGAGCCGGGCGGCCGTCCGCTTCATGACGCTGCTCGGCGCGCCCGAGGGCCGCTCGATCCTGGAGCGGCACGGCTTCCGCACGGACAGCGACCGCTCCCCCGCGACGGTCGTCTCACGGGCCGGTGGCCGCTCCCCGCAGCCGTACGCGCGCGTGGCGGCGAAGGCGCCCACCGAGGAGCAGCTCGAGGAGACCCTCGGCATGTGGACGATCACGGTGCAGAGCGCCCGGATCACGACGGTCGTGGACGCGTCGGCCTCGATGGGGAACATCGTGCCCAGCCGCGGCGAGTCCCGCATGGAGGTGACGAAGGCGTCGATGCTGGCGGCCCTCTCCACGTTCACGCCGGAGGACGAGATCGGCCTGTGGGAGTTCGCCACGTTCCTCGACGGCGACCGCGACTACAAGAAGCTCGTGCCGACCGAGCGCCTCGGCGACCGCGTCGGCTCCGGCACCCGGCGCGACCGCCTGTCGGCCGCGTTCACCTCGCTGCAGCCGGTGCCCGGCGGGGCGACGGGCCTGTACGACACGACGCTCGCGGCCTACAAGGAGGCCACGTCCTCGTACAAGAGCGGCAGGTTCAACGCCGTCGTGGTGGTCACGGACGGCGTGAATGAGGACCCGGGGTCGATCTCCCGCGAGAGCCTCATCAAGAAGCTCGGGAACCTCACCGACCGCGACCACCCCGTCCCGCTGATCGCCATCGCCGTGGGGCCCGACACCGACAAGCGGGAGGTCGAGCAGATCGCCGAGGCGACGGGCGGATCGGGACACCAGGTCAGCGACCCGGCGGACATCCAGAAAGTCATCCTGAAGGCGATCATCGAAGCGGGCGCCACAGGCAACTGAGCCGGCCGGGCCCTTCAGCCCAGCGGAACCGCCGGCTCCGGCAGCCCGACGGGCCAGCTGTGCACCGGCTCGCCCCGGTGCATCAGCTCGCAGTACCGGCGCGTGGTCGCCGCGAGCGCCGCGTCCCGCGCCAGACCGCTCTCCAGGGCCCGGTGATACGTCGCCGACTGCCACGCCGCGCCGTTCATCCGCAGCCGGCACCGCTCCTCGATCACCCCCAGGTACAGATCCCGGTCGGCCGGCGCCACGCCCCACGCGTCGAGCCCGGCCGCAGCGAGCGGCAGCAGCTCGTCCCGTACGAGGTTCACGGCCGGCACCCGCTCCGTGCCGCCGAACCGGCCCCTGCGCGGCCACTCCAGGCGCGCGTCGATGCCGTACCGGCAGGCGGTGTCGAAGTTGCGGGCGGCCGCGGCGAAGGGGAGCCGCGACCACACCGGCCGGGACTCCTCGGCCAGGGCGCGGACGAGGCCGTAGTAGAACGCGGTGTTGGCGATGACGTCCGTGACGGTGGGGCCCGCGGGCAGCACCCGGTTCTCGACGCGCAGGTGCGGCACGCCGTCCGCGATGCCGTACACGGGGCGGTTCCAGCGGTACACCGTGCCGTTGTGCAGGACGAGTTCGGCGAGGCGCGGGATGTCGCCCTTGGCGATCACGTCGAGCGGCTGCTCGTCGTCGAGGATCGGCAGCAGCGGCGGGAAGTACTTCAGGTTCTCCTCGAAAAGGTCGTACGCGGAATCTATCCAGCGCTCCCCGAACCAGGTGCGCGGCCGCACGCCCTGCGCCGCGAGCTCCGGCGGCCGGGTGTCGGTGGACTGCTGGAACAGCGGCGGCCGGGACTCGCGCCACAGCTCGCGGCCGAACAGGAAGGGCGAGTTGGCGCCGAGGGCTGTCTGTACGGCGGCCACCGCCTGCGCCGCGTTCCACACATCGGCGAAGCGCCCCGGCGTCACCTGGAGGTGCAACTGCACGGACGTGCACGCGGCTTCGGGCGCTATCGAGGAGGACGTGCAGGTCAGCCGCTCGACACCGGCGATGTCGAGCGCGAAGTCCTCGCCCCGCGCGGCCACGATGCGGTCGTTGAGCAGGGTGTAGCGGGCGACGTCCGACAGGTTCGCCGAGACCAGGTCGTCCGCGCTCAGCGTCGGCAGAATGCCGATCATCACGATGCCCGCGTCGACCTCGTTCGCCTTCCGGTGCGCATATCCGAGCCCCGTGCGCAGTTCCTCGGCGAGCTGGTCGAGAACGCGGCCGCCGAGCCGGTGCGGGGCAATGTTCACTTCGAGATTGAACATCGCGAGTTCGGTCTGGAAATCGCGGCTCGCGATGCGCTCCAGAACTTCCGCATTCATCATTCTCGGCAGCCCGTCGGGCCCCGCGAGATTCAGCTCGATCTCCAGCCCCATGAGATTCTTCGGACGATCGAAGCGCTTCTCTCCCAGCAGTCGCCCGAACCCCTCCAGGCACTCCTTGAGCTTCTCCCGATAGCGCCGCGGATCGGCCAGACCGACCGTCCCCGCATCGACCTTCTCCCCCATGGAAGCGTCCCTCCTCGCACGGGCGACCCGTTGATGCTCCGTCACGGCCGCGTGTCACGGTGGATGATGCCCCGGCAATGTGATCCGTAACGCCCCGCGCTCATCCACGGAGCAGTACGCTCAAGGCGGTTACCCGCGGGCACATTCCTTAGGCATGCGGCCGTCCACAGATTCCGTGACTTGCGGCCCTGGTGAAAAACGCCGACAAGAACACGCCGACCGCTCGGCCGAAGGACGCCGAGGTCACGCACGGCGGCCCCACCGGAAATGGGGAGGATACCCACAAAACCCCATGGGAACCGCGCCCGAATAGCACCTTGCGAAATCCGGGCGGCGTGCTAGGCGAAACACCGTGTGAACACGCATCGTATAAACTCCGCTGGCGAGACAGAGAGTTGGCGCCCGCGGCCCGGATTCGGACCGGACCCCCGCCCCCTCTGCCCCGTGTACCCCTGTGCATCCGCAGCAGACAGCGCCGTCCGCTCGTCCGCACCGCCCTCGCATCACATGCCTGTCGAATGAGAGGCGACCCACCATGCCGCTGCACGTCCCACCGGCTCCCGCGCCCGCCCTGCGCAGCGTTCTCACGGCCCTCGGTTCCCCCACCGCCGTCCGCGAGGCACGCACCCCGTCCCTGCGCGCCGCACAGGGACCCGCCACACCCGAACTCCCGCTGCCCCTCCATGTGTTGGACCACATCAACGGAACCACCGGGCCATCCAGGGCCCGCCTGACCGGCTGGCGCTTCCTGATCCGCTGCGGGGAGCGCGCGGTGGCAGCGGCCGACACCATGCTCACACCGGACGGCTGGGCCTTCTCGCACTTCTTCGAGGGCCCCTACATCAGGTCCACCGAACGGGCCCTTCGCCAGGCGGAGTCGCTGCCCCAGGCCTACCAGCCGCGGCTGCTCTCGGTGCCCGAGCTCTACATGCTCACGCTGTGGCTGCACGGCGAGCGCACCGCCGACCCGGCGAGCGGCCAACCCGCGGCCGACGACATCCTCGTCCCGCTGGCACCCGCTCCGCCCGGCATCGCCCCGCACCAGCCGCACCGGGTGGCGGAGCTCCTGCCGGTCCTCACGCACCGCCTGACGCCGACCCCGGCAACCGCCGGCCTGCTCGCCTGACCGATGGGGGCCCGCCGACGGCCCCTGTCACACACTCCTGTGCCCCGCACCGTCCGCCGTCCGGTCGCGGGGCACAGCCCTGCCCGAGCGGACTAGCCCGTACCGACCACTCCTAACCACCCGAAGGGAGAGTCGAGTTGAACTGAACCGTCCGCACGGGTGATGCGTCTGACACCCATAAGGACCGCTGCAAGGAAATCCCTGCGGATTGACGCCCACAGGGCAACACTGGGTTCCAGAACTCACGAAAACGGGGGGCGGCCATGAACAAGCCTTCAAGCCGCAGCACGACAGGCACCACCAGCACAGCCCACGTCATCGAGATCACTTCGCAGCGAAAGATCCCATCCATGTGCCAGCACCAGCCACTCTGCCCGACAGCGGAATCCGAGGACAGGGAAGCAGCGCTCCCTGTGGCTCACCACCCCGAGCAGGGGTGGAGCCTCCTCTGCAACGGGGTCCTGCTCTTCGAGGACACCGGCGAGCTGCTGCCGAGTGGCAGGATCATCGCCCCGCACCGCCCACTGGGCAGGGTCGTGACGGCGGCGTAGGGATCAGCTGAGCAGGACTGCGCGACCGACGGCCGCGCAGTCCCGAGCGGATCAGCCCTCGTAGGCGTCGAGCGGCGGGCAGGAACACACCAGGTTCCGGTCGCCGAACGCCTGGTCGATACGCCGCACCGGCGGCCAGTACTTGTCAGAGGCGACCACCCCGGCCGGGAAGACACCTTCTTCCCGGCTGTACGTGTGCTCCCAGTCACCGCCGAGCATCCCGGCCGTGTGCGGAGCGTTCCGCAGGGGGTTGTCGTCGGCCGGCCACTCGCCGGAGGCGACCCGCTCGATCTCGCCGCGAATCGCGATCATCGCGTCGCAGAACCGGTCGAGCTCCTCGATGTCCTCGCTCTCGGTGGGCTCGATCATGAACGTCCCGGCGACCGGGAACGACATGGTCGGCGCGTGGAACCCGTAGTCGATGAGCCGCTTGGCGACATCGTCGATGCTCACGCCCGTCGCCTTGCTGAGCGGCCGCAGGTCGATGATGCACTCGTGCGCGACGAGCCCGCCCGGGCCGTTGTAGAGCACCGGGAAGTGCGGCTCGAGCCGCTTGGCGATGTAGTTGGCGGAGAGCACGGCCACCTGCGTGGCCCGCTTCAGCCCCTCGCCGCCCATGAGCCGCACGTACGCCCAGGAGATCGGCAGGATCCCGGCGGAGCCCCACGGCGCCGCGGAGATCGGGCCGACGCCCGTCTCGGGGCCCGCGGCCGGCTGCAGCGGGTGGTTCGGCAGGTACGGCGCGAGGTGCTCGCGCACACCCACAGGGCCGACGCCGGGACCGCCGCCGCCGTGCGGGATGCAGAACGTCTTGTGCAGGTTCAGGTGCGAGACGTCGCCGCCGAAGCGGCCCGGCTTGGCGAGGCCCACCAGCGCGTTGAGGTTCGCGCCGTCGACGTAGACCTGACCGCCCGCGTCGTGCACGGCGGCGCAGATGTCGGCGACGTGCTCCTCGAAGACACCATGCGTCGACGGGTACGTGATCATGAGGACGGACAGCTGGTCCGCGTAACTCTCGATCTTGGCGCGCAGGTCCTCGATGTCGACCTCGCCGTCGTCGGCGGTCTTCACGACGACGACCTTCATGCCGGCCATCACGGCGCTCGCGGCGTTCGTACCGTGCGCGGAGGACGGGATGAGGCAGACGGTGCGCTGCTCGTCGCCGTTGGCCCGGTGGTAGCCGCGGACGGCGAGCAGACCGGCGAGCTCGCCCTGCGAGCCGGCGTTCGGCTGCAGCGACACCTTGTCGTAGCCGGTGACCTCGGCGAGCCGCTCCTCCAGCTCACGGATGAGCGTCAGGTAGCCCTGCGCCTGCTCGGCGGGGGCGAAGGGGTGCAACTGACCGAACTCGGGCCAGGTGACCGGCTCCATCTCCGTCGTCGCGTTGAGCTTCATCGTGCAGGAGCCCAGCGGGATCATGCCGCGGTCCAGCGCGTAGTCGCGGTCGGCGAGCGCCCTCAGGTAACGCAGCATCGCCGTCTCGGAGCGGTGCTGGTGGAAGACGGGGTGCGTCAGGTAGTCGTCCTCGCGCAGCAGCCCGCCCGGCAGCGTGTCCGCCGCTTCGGCGTCCAGGGCCTCGATGTCCCCCTCGACACCGAACGCGCTCCACACGGCGCCCAGTTGGGCCCGCGTGGTGGTCTCGTCGCAGGAGAGCGAGACGTGATCGGCGTCCACGAGGCGCAGGTTGACGCCGCCCTCGCGCGCGGCGGAGACGACCTCGGCGGCCCGGCCCGGCACCCGCACGGTGAGGGTGTCGAAGTACGCGCCGTGCACGACCTCGACGCCGCCCGCCCTGAGCCCCGCGGCGAGCACGGTGGCGTAGCGGTGGGTGCGCCGGGCGATGGACTTCAGGCCCTCGGGCCCGTGGTACACGGCGTACATGCCGGCCATGACGGCGAGCAGCACTTGCGCGGTACAGATGTTGCTGGTCGCCTTCTCGCGGCGGATGTGCTGCTCGCGGGTCTGCAGGGCGAGTCGGTACGCCTTGTTGCCGTCGGCGTCGACGGAGACACCCACGAGGCGGCCGGGCAGCGAGCGCGCGAACTTCTCGCGCACGGCCATGAATCCGGCGTGCGGACCGCCGAAGCCCATCGGGACACCGAAGCGCTGCGTCGTACCGACGGCGATGTCCGCGCCGAGTTCACCGGGCGAGGTCAGCAATGTAAGAGCAAGAAGATCAGCGGCAACGGTGACGATGGCGCCCAGCTCGTGCGCCTGGTCGATCACGGGCTTGATGTCCCGCACGACACCGGAGGCACCGGGGTACTGCACGAGCACACCGACGACACCGCGCTCGGCGACCTCGGCGGGGATGCCCTCGCTCAGGTCGGCGACGACGATCTCGACGCCGGTCGGCTCGGCGCGCGTCTCGATGACGGCGATGGTCTGCGGAAGGGCGTCGGCGTCGACGACGTAGACGCCGTTCTTGACCTTGCCGACGCGGCGCGACAGGGCCATCGCCTCGGCGGCCGCGGTGCCCTCGTCGAGCAGCGAGGCGCCCGAGGTGGGCAGGCCGGTCAGCTCGGCGACCATGGTCTGGAAGTTGAGCAGCGCCTCGAGGCGGCCCTGCGAGATCTCCGGCTGGTAGGGCGTGTACGCCGTGTACCAGGACGGGTTCTCCATCACATTGCGCAGGATGACGGGCGGCGTGAACGTCCCGTAGTAGCCGAGGCCGATCATCGAGCCGAGCACCTGGTTGCGCTCGGCGAGCGACTTGAGCTCGGCGAGCACCTCGGCCTCGCTGCGGGCGGCCGGAAGGTCGAGCGCCTCGGCGCTCTTGATCACATCGGGCACCGCGGCTGCGGTCAGCTCGTCCAGCGAGCCGTAGCCGACCTGCGCGAGCATCTTGGCCTGAGCGGCGTCATCGGGGCCGATGTGGCGCTGCTCGAAGGGGATTCCTCGCTCCAGCTGGGAGAGCGGAATGCGGTTGGCGGTCATTGGCGGAGGCCTCCTGGTCATTGCGACCTACGAGGGGCACCACGGCGCGGGTACCCGTCCGGCCTCCCCCTCTGTCATCTCAACCTGAGAGCTTCACCGGCCCACCCCGCGAGAACACGGAACACACCGGCTTGCACCGTCGGTGAGAGCGGAAACCGTGCACCCCGCCCTGCTTTCCAGAGTGACCTCGTCCGTGCGGTACAGGGGCCTGAGAGATTCCGGGGAGGATTTGCTCCTTCGGCGCCCCCGACTACTGTCGGAAGACTCTCCCGCACGGGGTCAGCAGCCAGTCGCCAGCCTACCAGCGGCAACTTGGCCGGAGCCCCCGAGTGGCCGCCTTCCGCAATGTGCTCTTTCGTAGTGGTTACAGACGAGTTGCGATCATCGCGATCAGTTGGAGGGCCCGTGCAGACCGATGTCGATCCGCGCAATCTGATCGGCCGCAAGGCGTTCGACCGCAACGGAGCCAAGATCGGCACCATCGACGAGGTGTACCTGGACGACGCCACGGGCGTGCCGGAGTGGGCCGCGATACGAACCGGCCTGTTCAGCCGCGATGCCTTCGTCCCGCTCGAACCCAGCGACTTCACGGACGGCACGCTGCACGTGCCCTTCGAGCGCTCCCTGATCAAGGACGCCCCCGACTTCGGCGTGGGCCGCCATCTCTCCCCCGAGCAGGAGCTCCAGCTCTACCACCACTACGGTCTGGACATCACGGCTCCTCAGTCGCCCGACGTCACATTCGGCAAGGTCGCGGGCGCGGAGGACGACCCGACCTGAACTTCGGCGCCCTCCACCAGCGGCAGCGGATCCGCCGACTCCAGCTCGGGATCATCGACCCGGAACGTCCGCACCCGCCCCGGCACCGCCGCATACGGCGTCTCGAACCGCACGGTCACCCGCCCGAGCCCGCTCCCCTGCACCCACCCGGGCCCGAACTCGGCATGCCGCACATCGTGCCCGGCCAGCCATCGCCGCTCGACGGGCTCGGCGGCCTCCACGGTCTCGGCCGCGACCGCCTCCCCCTCCGGCTCCTCGGCGGCGGCCTCCTCAGCGGCTGCTTCCTCCGCGGCGGCGAACTGCGCGAACAGGTCCTCCTGCGTGAAGTCGGCGAGCCCGCTGACACCGACCCCCAGCAACCGCACGCCACCGGTCGTGTCCACGCTCTCCAGCAGCCGCGCCGCGGCCTCCCGCACCACCCCGGGATCGTCCGTCGGCCCCCGCAGCGTATCTGAACGCGTCAGCGTCGAGAAGTCGTAGCGCCGCACCTTGAGCACCACGGTCCGCCCCGAGCGCTCGGCCGCTCTCAGCCGCTCCACGCACCGGCCGGCGAGCCTGCGCACTTCCATCCGGACCCGCACCCGGTCATGGATGTCCACGTCGTACGTGTCCTCGACCGATACGGACTTGGAGTCCCGCTCGGCGACGACGGGCCGCTCGTCGCGGGCCAGCGCCATCTCGTACAGGTGGCTGCCGTGCGCCTTCCCAAGGAGGCGCACCAGCTCGTCCTCGCCGGCCCCCGCGATCTCCTCCACGGTCAGGATCCCGGCCCGCCGCAGATGATCCGCCGTCGCGGGCCCGACGCCGGGCAGAATGCGCACGGACTGCGGCCCGAGCAGCGCGCGCTCGGTCCCGGGGCGTATCAGCACGAGCCCGTCCGGCTTCGCCTCCTCAGAGCCGATCTTCGCGAGCATCTTGGACGCGGCGAGCCCCACGGACCCGTTCAGCCCGGTCACGCGTCGGATGTCGGCCCGCAGCCGCTGCCCCACGGCTTCCGCCGAAGCGGCGTCCCAGGCCGCCTCACCGGCCTCCAGATCGACGAACGCCTCGTCCAGGCTGAGCGGCTCCACGAGCGGCGACAGGGCACCCAGGAGCCCCATCACCTGCTCGCTGATCTCCCGGTAGAGCCGGAAGCGCGGCACCAGATACGCGGCGTGCGGGGCGAGCCTGCGCGCCTGCCCCATCGGCATCGCCGAGTGCACCCCGAACTTCCGCGCCTCGTACGACGCCGTGGCCACGACACCGCGCGGACCCAGCCCGCCCACGACGACCGCTTTCCCGCGCAGGCTCGGCTTCGCCGCCTGCTCCGCAGAGGCGTAGAAGGCATCCATGTCGAGATGCAGGATCGTGGGCGCGGTTCTCACATCACTGATGCTGCCCTACGCCACTGACAACGCGGCGGTACGGACCTCACACGGCCCTGCCCCGCCGCCTCGCGAGCTCGTCCGTGGGGTTCGGCGGAACGATCGTCTCGCCGGTTTCCACACGCTCACCGTGCAGCTGCGACAGCGCGGCCTCCACGTCCCGCCAGACCACGCCCACGGCGATCCCGAAGACCCCCTGGCCGCCCTGGAGCAGATCGTGCACCTCGTCGGGCGACGTGCACTCGTACACGGTCGCGCCGTCGCTCATCAGCGTCATCCGCTCCAGATCCCGGAAGCCGCTCGCGCGCAGGTGCTGCACGGCCGTCCGGATGTTCTGCAACGAGACACCCGTGTCCAGGAACCGCTTGACGACCTTGAGGACGACGACGTCCCGGAAGCTGTAGAGCCGCTGTGTCCCCGATCCGTACGCGGAGCGCACACTGGGTTCGACAAGGCCGGTCCTGGCCCAGTAGTCGAGCTGCCGGTAGGTGATGCCGGCCGCCGCACATGCCGTCGGCCCCCGGTATCCCAGCTGCTCTGTAGCGGCCTCGCCGCTGTTCCCCGCCACCACAGGCACGGCCTGCGGGCGCTGCGGAGTGTGATCGGCCGCGCTGCCGTGGAGGGGGTGCCCCCTGCTCGAGCTCATTCGAGAGCTCGGGGGAAGGTACGGACCGTCCGTCGCCGTACCGTCGCCGCTGCTTCTCACGCCGACCTCCTCATTGACCTGCCTTGTCGACGGTAGGCAGTCACAGGGGGTGCGTCAACGAACGCCACACTAGGCACGCCGAGTGATAATCACCCTAAGAGTGGTTTCCCGTGACCCACCGCCGGGAAAGGCTAGCCGAATGTCCCGAGGGCGCCGCCGCTCGACGGCCGAGCCCGGCCGTCGGCAGGGCGGTCACTGGCTGTTGGTGCCGAAGTCCTCGGGAGAGATCTGGTCGAGGAACTCGCGGAACTTCTCCACCTCGTCCTCCTGCTCGTCGGGGATCGCGATCCCCGCATCGTCCAGGACCCCGTCACTGCCGTAGATCGGCGTACCGGTGCGCAGCGCCAGGGCTATGGCGTCCGACGGGCGGGCGCTGACCTCGACCCCGCTCGCGAACACCAGCTCCGCGTAGAAGACGCCTTCGCGCAGGTCCGTGATGCGCACTTCCGTGAGCTCCTGGCCGACCGCCTCAAGAACATCCTTGAAAAGGTCGTGCGTCAGCGGACGCGCGGGCGCCATGCCCTGCTGGGCGAAGGCGATCGCGGTCGCCTCCCCCGGTCCGATCCAGATGGGGAGGTACCGGTCGCCTCCCACTTCACGCAGGAGCACGATCGGCTGGTTGGAGGGCATTTCGACCCGGACACCTACGACGTCGAGCTCGTTCACACAGCAACCCTAGGACGTGCCCGGTCGGTTTGGGTAGTCGGGCATCCACCGAGGACCGGGCCATCGGTGCTCACCCGCGCCCACGATCAGGGCAGACGCACCCCGAGCGCGGTCTGCACAAGTGCCGAGTGCAGCCTCACGGTGAGGCCTGCCAGCTCCTTGGCGCGGGCCTCGGCATGCGCCCGCGTCTGCGGGTTGCGGTGCACCTTCAGGGGGGCCACCACCTGGTCCACCAGGCCGGCCTCCCGGTCCGCGGCCGCCCGCATGACCCGCAGGTGCCGCGGCCCGATCCCGAACCGGGCCAGCTCACCGATGAGCTCGGCGACCGACACGGCGGAGGCGTCGTAGCCACCATCGGGCAGAGGCGTGAGGAGTCCGTACGACTCCCATTCGTCGAGCTCGTCCTCTTCGACGCCGACGGCGGCCAGCAATTCGTCCCGGCCGACCCGCGCGGCCGTCGGCACGTCGGTGCCGTCCTCCGCATCTCCGGGGCGTCCCGGCGCGGGCACGGACAGCGTCTCGCCCGGTTCCAGGGCGTCGAGCTGCTCTTTGATGACCTTCAGCGGCAGGTAGTGGTCCCGCTGCATGCGCAGCACATGGGCGAGCCGCTCGACGTCGTCCGGGCTGAACTTCCGGTAGCCCGAGGGCGTGCGCCGGGGCTCCACAAGGCCCTCGGACTCCAGGAACCTGATCTTGGAGATGGTGACTTCGGGAAACTCTTCTCGGAGCACGTTCAGTACGGTGCCGATGCTCGTCAGCCGACTGTCCGTGGTGGCGGTGCCCCCGGGGGCACCGCCACTCGTCGTGTGCAGCATGGACCTTCCTGAAGGGTCGCGGACGGTTCAGATACCGCGCTGGCTCGCGTAGAACACCAGCCGGTACTTGCCGATCTGCACCTCGTCCCCGTTGTTCAGCGTCACCGAGTCGATGCGCTCACGGTTCACATACGTGCCGTTGAGGCTGCCGACGTCGGCGACGGTGAACGAGCCGTCCTGCAGGCGACGGAACTCCACGTGGCGGCGTGACACGGTCACGTCGTCCAGGAAGATGTCGCTCTGCGGGTGGCGCCCCGCGGTGGTCAGCTCGCCGTCCAGGAGGAAGCGGCTGCCCGAGTTCGGACCGCGCCGCACCACCAGGAGCGCCGAGCCCAGCGGCAGCGCGTCGACCGCCGCCTGCGCCTCGGGCGAGAGGGCCGGAAGCTGCGTCTGACCCGTCGCCTCCGGGTCGTAGGACTCGAGGCCGGAGATGGAGATCGTGGACGTCGTCTCGGACGGCCCCTCCGGCGCCGCACCGCCACGCAGCGGCGCACCGCAGTTGGAGCAGAACCGGCTGTTCTCCCCGTTCCGGTTTCCGCACCTCGTACACACCAGGGCCGACATGGACGGATCCTCCTGCCGCGGCTGCCCCGCGGGGGCGTGGGACGCGTACGGGTCGGGGGCAAACTCTCCACCCGTACTTGAGGTTGACGGTTCTCCGAAACCTATGCGGCCGGAACCGGCAGGGTCAACAGACGACGCGCCCTGTCCGTCCGAATTGTCTCCGGCGACCTGGTCCCGGAACAGCGGGCGCTCACCCACCTGCGTCTCCGGGACGTCCCCTTGCCGCGGCGCACGGTGACGCGCGTCCTCACGGCTCTTGCCGAACAACTTCGCAAACAACTTCACGGGCGATTCCCCTTGACCGAAACAGACCCGCCCGTGGGGCAGGACGAACCCTGACTGCACACATCGGCGTACATCGCGTACATCAATGACACGGACACCCTCACAACGTCCGTATCCGCCAAACAGTTTCCACCACGCACACCACCCTTGCTGCGGCGACCCCCCGCAACCTCATGCCCTCGCACGGTATCCACCATGCACCCCCGACTTCACTCCGAGGACGACCGAGCGTAATCAGGCCGTTTCGCCGATCGCAAGGCATCCACGACGATCTTGTTCGAGCGGCTCACGGCCACCGTGGCCTGCTCCTTCTCCAGCGTCTGCACCACACCCCCGGGAATGTTCAGGGCCGGCTCCAGGTCCTGCGGCTTGCCGATGACCTTGAACCGGTAGGGGCGGCCGATCTCGTGCCCGTCCACGCTGATCCCCTTCCCGCCGCTGCCGTCCGTCAGATACGTGTTGGCCACGACGCGGACATCATTCACCTGAATCGCCTCCGCACCGGCGGCGCGCAGCTCCTGGACCGCGTCGAGCAGCATGTCCGCCTCCACGGCCCCCTTCGTGTCGGTGACGGTCATGGTGATCCCGGGGCCCTGCGCGGCCGTCGTGCCCGCCAGAATGCCGAGCTGCTTCTGCTTCTCGGCCGTCTGCTTGCGGGCCTCGTCGGCCTGGTCCGAACTGCTCTCCAGCTCGGTGCGCTGGTCCACGAGACCTTGCTTCTCATCCTCAAGACGCTGAGTTCGATCATCCAGTTCATCGAGAATGCGAACGAGATCTTCCTGACGCGCACCGCGCAGGGCGCTGTTGTCGCTGGTGGACCGCACCTGGATGGCGAGCCCGAGCCCCAGGACGAACAGCAGCACAGCCATGATGAGTTGGGCACGTGACGCGCGCGGCGGCCACAGACCCTTCACGAGCCGCTGCCGCCCGGTCAGTTCGGGTTCGACGACGTCCGGGCCGGCCTCCGGGCGGTCATCCGTGCCGGCCGGCTCCGGTTCGGGCGCCTGGGGTTGGGACGCCTCGGGTTCGGCCGCACCCGCCTCCGCCTCCCGCTCCGCCGCACGGTTCGCCGGCGGCACCTCGGGGGGCAGCTCCTTGGAGAGCTCCTTGCGCAACTGGCCGCTCTCGCCGTCCGGTTGCACGCCCCGCGAGTTCTCGCGGTTCTCTGCGTTCTCTTCGTTCTCGTTCTGACTCATCGACCTCACGCCCGGAACACATGCCGCCGGATCGCGGCCGCGTTGGAGAAGATGCGGATGCCGAGCACCACGACGACACCGGTCGACAGCTGTGCGCCGACGCCCAACTTGTCGCCCAGGAAGACGATCAGCGCGGCCACGACGACGTTCGACAGGAACGAGACGACGAACACCTTGTCGTCGAAGATCCCGTCCAACATGGCGCGCAGCGCCCCGAACACCGCGTCCAGCGCCGCGACGACGGCGATGGGAAGGTAAGGCTCGACGACCGCCGGAACCTCGGGCCGGACGAAAAGACCGACCACGACTCCCACGACGAGGCCCAGTACGGCGATCACGATGTGCCCTTCTGCTCTGCTCTCGGCTGTGCTGTACGTACGATCACGCTGGGTGCGGCAGGAAGCTCGATGTCGTCCTGAGCCGAAATACTGGTCCTGACCCCGAAGTTCTCCTGCAGTGCGTGCAGATAGAGACCGTCGGGGCTGTTCTGGAACCGGGTGCTCAGCCGTTGCCCGTCCCCGACCGCGAGCACCGTGTACGGCGGCACCAGCGGCTTGTTGTCGACCAGTATCGCGTCACCCGCGGCCCTGATCGCGGACAGCGAGGTGAGGCGCTGCCCGTTGATGCTGATGGCCTCGGCGCCGGACTGCCAGAGACCGTTCATGACGCGCTGCATGTCCCGGTCGCGTACGCGGCCCGTGTCGGAGAAACCGTTGCTCTCGCGCGGACCGCTGCCGTCGCCCGTGGTGGCCGACTTGGCGTCGTCGACGACGAGCTTCACACCGGGGCCGTGCACGGCGACGGCGCCGGAGAGCACCCCCGCCAACTCCGCCTTCTCACCACCGTGCTTCTTCAACGCCTCGCGCTGCATCTCCCCCACGCGCCCGCGCAGCGAGTCGACCTGCCCCTCCAGTTGGTCGGCGGACTCGGTCTCCCGGTCGATGCGGTCGATGAGCTCCTCGCGCTCCTTGGCCACCACCGGCGCGGTGACACGGGCCTGCGCCGCCCCCACCGTCACCACGAGAGCGGCGAGCACAAGCCCCGCCGCAAGCCCCAGCTTCGCCCGCAGCGTCTTCGGCAAACCGCTCTGCCCCAGCGCCTCTTTGCGCGCGGTGGCCTCCGCATACCCGTCGTCAAGGCTGTGATCCATGACGTTGGTCAGCAGCGACATGGAGGCGTCGGGGCGCGCGGGGCGCTCTGGGGTGCTCCGTTTGGGGGGCTGCTGCGGCATGCCGCACATCGTCGCACGTCGTGGCCACTGTCACCCAACGACCCCACTGACCTGCCGCCCGACGCCCGAAATAGGCGTCGAGCAGCAGGGATCCGGGTCAGCGCCCGGCGCTGTCCACGACCGCCGACCACTCGTCGAGCAGTTGCTGCGCCGAGGCGTCGTCCGGCCCCTCGGCCCACAGGTGGGTGACCGCCTCGGCCGGGTCGGGCAGCACCATCACCCAACGTCCGTCGGCCTCCACGACCCGTACACCGTCGGTCGTGTCCACGGACCGCTCGCCCGCCTCCTCCACGACGCGGCGCATGACGAGGCCCTTGACGGCCCACGGCGTCGCCAGATCCCGCTTGAGCACATGCGCCCGCGGAATCCGCGCGTCGATCTGGCTGAGGGTCAACTGCGTACGGGCGACGAGCCCGATGAGCCGCACAAACGCCGCGGCCCCGTCGAACACGCTGCTGAACTCGGGAATGATGAACCCGGCCCGCCCGTCCCCACCGAAGATCGTCCCGTCCTCACGCCCCACGCGCGTCAGGTCATCGGGAGACGTGGTCGTCCACTCGACCTGCGTCCCGTGATACGCGGCGACCTGCTCCGCGATCCGGGTCGTGGTCACGGGCAGCGCCACCCGCCCGCTCCTGCGCTCCGCGGCGACAAGATCGAGCATCACGAGCAACGCCCGGTCGTCCTCGACGATCCGCCCCTTCTCGTCGACCAGCGAAAGCCGCTCACCGACCGGGTCGAACCGCACCCCGAACGCGGCCCGCGCCGAGGCCACGATCTCCCCCAGCCGTACGAGCCCGGACCTGCGGGCGTCCGCGGTCTCCGTGGGCCGCGACTCGTCGAGCCCGGGATTGATCGTCAGGGAGTCGACGCCGAGCCGCCCGAGAAGGCTGGGCAGCACGAGCCCGGCACTTCCGTTCGACGCGTCGACGACCACCTTGAGCCCGGCCTCCGCAACCCCCGTCGTGTCGACGTTCCTCAGCAGGGACCCCGTGTACGAGTCGAAGACGCTCGACGGGAAGTGCAGATCGCCGATCTCCCCGGGGAACGCCCTGCGGTACTCCTGCCGCGCGTACACCCGGTCCAGCTTGCGCTGGCTGCCCTGCGAAAGATCCGCCCCGCGCTCGTCGAAGAACATGATGTCGACGGAGTCCGGCACCCCGGGCGTCGTACGGATCATGATCCCGCCGGCACTTCCCCGAGCCGTCTGCTGCCGCGCCACGGGCAGCGGCACATTCTCCAGATCCCTTACGTCCATGGCGCTGGCCTGGAGCGCGGAGATGACGGCCCTCTTGAGCGCACGCGCACCACGGGAGTGGTCACGCGCGGTCGTGACGGTCGACCCCTTCTTGAGCGTCGTCGCGTACGCCCCCGCGAGCCGCACGGCCAGTTCGGGTGTGATCTCGACATTCAGGATCCCGGAGACGCCCCTGGCCCCGAACAGATGGGCCTGCCCACGCGACTCCCAGATGACCGACGTGTTGACGAAGGCGCCTGCCTCGACGGTCTTGAACGGGTAGACCCGCACATTGCCCTGGACGATCGATTCCTCACCGACGAGGCACTCGTCGCCGATGACGGCGCCGTCCTCGATCCGCGCGGCCCGCATGATGTCGGTGTTCTTGCCGACCACGCAGCCGCGGAGATTGCAGTGCTCCCCGATGTAGACGTTGTCGTGCACGACGGCCTTGTGCAGGAAGGCCCCGCTCTTCACGACGACGTTCGAGCCGACGACCGTGTGCTCCCGGATCTCCACATCCGCTTCGACCTTGGCGTAGTCGCCGATATAGAGCGGCCCACGCAGCACGGCGTCCGGGTGCACTTCAGCACCTTCGGCCACCCACACACCGGGCGAGATCTCGAACCCGTCGAGTTCGACGTCGACCTTTCCTTCGAGGACGTCGGCCTGGGCCTTCACATAGCTCTCGTGTGTGCCGACGTCCTCCCAGTAGCCCTCGGCGACATAGCCGTAGATGGGCTTGCCTTCCTTCATCAGCTGCGGGAAGACATCTCCGGACCAGTCCACCGGGACATCGGCCTCGACGTAATCAAAGACTTCGGGCTCCATCACGTAGATGCCCGTGTTCACCGTGTCCGAGAAGACCTGCCCCCAGGTCGGCTTCTCGAGGAAGCGCTCGACCTTCCCCTCCTCGTCGACGATGGTGATACCGAATTCCAGCGGATTGGGCACACGCGTCAAACAGACGGTGACGAGCGCACCCTTTTCCTTGTGGAATTCGATGAGCTCGGTGAGGTCGAAATCGGTGAGGGCGTCACCCGAGATGACAAGGAAAGAGTCATCCTTCAGCGCTTCCTCAGCGTTTTTCACGCTGCCGGCAGTGCCGAGTGGCTTCTCCTCATTGGCATAGGTGAGCTCCATTCCAAGCTCTTCGCCGTCCCCGAAGTAGTTCTTGACCAGTGAGGCCAAGAACTGCACGGTGACCACGGTCTCGCTGAGCCCATGCCGCTTGAGCAACCTGAGCACATGCTCCATGATCGGCCGATTGGCCACTGGTAGGAGCGGCTTGGGCATACTCGAGGTCATGGGGCGAAGGCGTGTGCCTTCGCCTCCGGCCATCACGACGGCCTTCATGTCGGAAGCGTCCTCCTTGAAGAGACGACGGTCTAGCCGACTTCACCCGCCCTGAATGGCCCGCACTTGTCACGGCAGGCCATCTGGCCCCTGCCAACGCGCAATGGCGAGTTCAATCGGCCATGGAGTCCGCCCGGACAAGACGGCGGACTTGAACCACGTAGAGGATCCCTGCCCACCAGTACAGCGTCGTACCCCATCCGGCGAACGCCCATCCGAAAATAGCAGCGAGTTCGTGGATCCAGCCCGTTCCGTCGCTGAGAAGCAGCAAGGGGAACGCGTACATCAGGTTGAAGGTCGCTGCCTTCCCGAGGAAGTTCACCTGGGGCGGCGGATAGCCATGGCGCCTGAGGATCCCCACCATCACCAGCAGAAGCAGTTCACGCGCCAAAAGTACGGAGGTCAACCAAATGGGCAGAATGTCACGCCAGGTCAAACCCACCAACGTGGACAAAATGTAGAGCCGGTCGGCGGCCGGGTCGAGCAGCCGGCCAAGGCTGCTGATCTGATTCCAGCGTCGCGCGAGCTTCCCGTCGAGATAGTCGCTGATGCCGCTGAGCGCGAGCACGAGCAGCGCCCAGCCGTCACTCTTGGGGCCCCCGAACTCAGGGCGCAGGATGAGCCACAGGAAGAGGGGCACGCCGACGAGACGCGCCATGCTGAGGATGTTCGGGATGGTGAGGACCCTGTCCGTCTGAACACGGGTCTCCTGGACCTCCACCCGGGGGCCTCCTGTGGGGAACGAACCAACGATGCCCCCTGACTTTACCCTCAGTGTCGGGAGGCCTGAGCTACCGGGGCGTCGTAACGCAGTACACGACAACGCCCCCAAACGCAGAAAAGCCCGGACCGTATCCCGGCCCGGGCTTTTCTATAAAAGGAGTTCGGCGGCGTCCTACTCTCCCACAGGGTCCCCCCTGCAGTACCATCGGCGCTGTGAGGCTTAGCTTCCGGGTTCGGAATGTAACCGGGCGTTTCCCTCACGCTATGACCACCGAAACACTATGAAACTGTCAACCGGAGCCGTGGCACATGGCTACGACGGTTGTTCGTGGTTTCAGAACCAACACAGTGGACGCGAGCAACTGAGGACAAGCCCTCGGCCTATTAGTACCGGTCACCTCCACACCTTGCGGTGCTTCCAGATCCGGCCTATCAACCCAGTCGTCTACTGGGAGCCTTAACCCCTCAAAGGGGGTGGGAATACTCATCTCGAAGCAGGCTTCCCGCTTAGATGCTTTCAGCGGTTATCCTTTCCGAACGTAGCCAACCAGCCATGCCCTTGGCAGGACAACTGGCACACCAGAGGTTCGTCCGTCCCGGTCCTCTCGTACTAGGGACAGCCCTTCTCAATATTCCTACGCGCACAGAGGATAGGGACCGAACTGTCTCACGACGTTCTAAACCCAGCTCGCGTACCGCTTTAATGGGCGAACAGCCCAACCCTTGGGACCGACTCCAGCCCCAGGATGCGACGAGCCGACATCGAGGTGCCAAACCATCCCGTCGATATGGACTCTTGGGGAAGATCAGCCTGTTATCCCCGGGGTACCTTTTATCCGTTGAGCGACGGCGCTTCCACAAGCCACCGCCGGATCACTAGTCCCGACTTTCGTCCCTGCTCGACCCGTCGGTCTCACAGTCAAGCTCCCTTGTGCACTTACACTCAACACCTGATTACCAACCAGGCTGAGGGAACCTTTGGGCGCCTCCGTTACTCTTTGGGAGGCAACCGCCCCAGTTAAACTACCCATCAGACACTGTCCCTGATCCGGATCACGGACCCAGGTTAGACATCCAGCACGACCAGAGTGGTATTTCAACGACGACTCCACAACCACTGGCGTGGCCGCTTCAAAGTCTCCCACCTATCCTACACAAGCCGAACCGAACACCAATATCAAACTATAGTAAAGGTCCCGGGGTCTTTCCGTCCTTCTGCGCGAAACGAGCATCTTTACTCGTAGTGCAATTTCACCGGGCCTATGGTTGAGACAGTCGAGAAGTCGTTACGCCATTCGTGCAGGTCGGAACTTACCCGACAAGGAATTTCGCTACCTTAGGATGGTTATAGTTACCACCGCCGTTTACTGGCGCTTAAGTTCTCAGCTTCGCCACACCGAAATGTGACTAACCGGTCCCCTTAACGTTCCAGCACCGGGCAGGCGTCAGTCCGTATACATCGCCTTACGGCTTCGCACGGACCTGTGTTTTTAGTAAACAGTCGCTTCTCGCTGGTCTCTGCGGCCACCCCCAGCTCATGGAGCAAGTCCAATCACCAGGAATGGCCCCCCTTCTCCCGAAGTTACGGGGGCATTTTGCCGAGTTCCTTAACCATAGTTCACCCGAACGCCTCGGTATTCTCTACCTGACCACCTGAGTCGGTTTAGGGTACGGGCCGCCATGAAACTCGCTAGAGGCTTTTCTCGACAGCATAGGATCATCCACTTCACCACAATCGGCTCGGCATCAGGTCTCAGGCACAAGCTGTCCGGATTTACCTGGACAGCGCCCTACACCCTTACCCCGGGACTACCATCGCCCGGGCTGGACTACCTTCCTGCGTCACCCCATCGCTCACCTACTACCAGCTTGGGCCGGCGGCTCCACCACTTTCCATTCCCCGAAGGGTCCGGAACGGCTTCACGGCCTTAGCATCACTGGATTCGATGTCTTTCGCGTCACAGCGGGTACCGGAATATCAACCGGTTATCCATCGACTACGCCTGTCGGCCTCGCCTTAGGTCCCGACTTACCCTGGGCAGATCAGCTTGACCCAGGAACCCTTAGTCAATCGGCGCACACGTTTCTCACGTGTGTATCGCTACTCATGCCTGCATTCTCACTCGTGAACCGTCCACAACTACCTTCCGGTGCTGCTTCACCCGGCACACGACGCTCCCCTACCCATCACAGCGGGCGTTGGCCCTATAGCTGCAATGACACGACTTCGGCGGTACGCTTGAGCCCCGCTACATTGTCGGCGCGGAATCACTTGACCAGTGAGCTATTACGCACTCTTTCAAGGGTGGCTGCTTCTAAGCCAACCTCCTGGTTGTCTCTGCGACTCCACATCCTTTCCCACTTAGCGTACGCTTAGGGGCCTTAGTCGATGCTCTGGGCTGTTTCCCTCTCGACCATGGAGCTTATCCCCCACAGTCTCACTGCCGTGCTCTCACTTACCGGCATTCGGAGTTTGGCTAAGGTCAGTAACCCGGTAGGGCCCATCGCCTATCCAGTGCTCTACCTCCGGCAAGAAACACACGACGCTGCACCTAAATGCATTTCGGGGAGAACCAGCTATCACGGAGTTTGATTGGCCTTTCACCCCTAACCACAGGTCATCCCCCAGGTTTTCAACCCTGGTGGGTTCGGTCCTCCACGAAGTCTTACCTCCGCTTCAACCTGCCCATGGCTAGATCACTCCGCTTCGGGTCTTGAGCGCGCTACTAAATCGCCCTATTCGGACTCGCTTTCGCTACGGCTTCCCCACACGGGTTAACCTCGCAACACACCGCAAACTCGCAGGCTCATTCTTCAAAAGGCACGCAGTCACGACGCATTGAGTAAACTCAATGCGCGACGCTCCCACGGCTTGTAGGCACACGGTTTCAGGTACTATTTCACTCCGCTCCCGCGGTACTTTTCACCATTCCCTCACGGTACTATCCGCTATCGGTCACCAGGGAATATTTAGGCTTAACGGGTGGTCCCGCCAGATTCACACAGGATTTCTCGGGCCCCGTGCTACTTGGGTGTCTCTCAAACGAGCCGTTAATGTTTCGACTACGGGGGTCTTACCCTCTACGCCGGACCTTTCGCATGTCCTTCGCCTACATCAACGGTTTCTTACTCGTCTCACGGCCGGCAGACCGTAAAAGAGAGATCCCACAACCCCGCACACGCAACCCCTGCCGGGTCTCACACGTATACGGTTTGGCCTCATCCAGTTTCGCTCGCCACTACTCCCGGAATCACGGTTGTTTTCTCTTCCTGCGGGTACTGAGATGTTTCACTTCCCCGCGTTCCCTCCACACTGCCTATATATTCAGCAGCGGGTGACAGCCCATGACGACTGCCGGGTTTCCCCATTCGGAAACCCCCGGATCAAAGCCTGGTTGACGACTCCCCGGGGACTATCGTGGCCTCCCACGTCCTTCATCGGTTCCTGGTGCCAAGGCATCCACCGTGCGCCCTTAAAAACTTGGCCACAGATGCTCGCGTCCACTGTGCAGTTCTCAAACAACGACCAACCACCCGTCACAACCCACCGAAGCGGATTTTTACCGGGGCCGGCACTGAAGGCGACCGTTACGGCCGTACCTTCAGACACCCAACAGCGTGCCCGACACCCTCGCCACTCGTGATCAGCTTTCCACGCTCCGAAGAGCAGTACTTGCAGCCCGAGATGACTGACGGTGCCGAATAATCAACGTTCCACCCATGAGCAACCACCGTCGAACATTTGCCGACGTAATGGCCCTGGACCACCAAACAAAGTCTGGCGGCCTAGATGCTCCTTAGAAAGGAGGTGATCCAGCCGCACCTTCCGGTACGGCTACCTTGTTACGACTTCGTCCCAATCGCCAGTCCCACCTTCGACAGCTCCCTCCCACAAGGGGTTGGGCCACCGGCTTCGGGTGTTACCGACTTTCGTGACGTGACGGGCGGTGTGTACAAGGCCCGGGAACGTATTCACCGCAGCAATGCTGATCTGCGATTACTAGCAACTCCAACTTCATGGGGTCGAGTTGCAGACCCCAATCCGAACTGAGACCGACTTTTTGAGATTCGCTCCACCTTGCGGTATCGCAGCTCATTGTATCGGCCATTGTAGCACGTGTGCAGCCCAAGACATAAGGGGCATGATGACTTGACGTCGTCCCCACCTTCCTCCGAGTTGACCCCGGCGGTCTCCTGTGAGTCCCCATCACCCCGAAGGGCATGCTGGCAACACAGAACAAGGGTTGCGCTCGTTGCGGGACTTAACCCAACATCTCACGACACGAGCTGACGACAGCCATGCACCACCTGTACACCGACCACAAGGGGGCGCCTGTCTCCAGACGTTTCCGGTGTATGTCAAGCCTTGGTAAGGTTCTTCGCGTTGCGTCGAATTAAGCCACATGCTCCGCTGCTTGTGCGGGCCCCCGTCAATTCCTTTGAGTTTTAGCCTTGCGGCCGTACTCCCCAGGCGGGGCACTTAATGCGTTAGCTGCGGCGCGGACAACGTGGAATGTTGCCCACACCTAGTGCCCACCGTTTACGGCGTGGACTACCAGGGTATCTAATCCTGTTCGCTCCCCACGCTTTCGCTCCTCAGCGTCAGTAATGGCCCAGAGATCCGCCTTCGCCACCGGTGTTCCTCCTGATATCTGCGCATTTCACCGCTACACCAGGAATTCCGATCTCCCCTACCACACTCTAGCTAGCCCGTATCGACTGCAGACTCGGGGTTAAGCCCCGAGCTTTCACAATCGACGTGACAAGCCGCCTACGAGCTCTTTACGCCCAATAATTCCGGACAACGCTTGCGCCCTACGTATTACCGCGGCTGCTGGCACGTAGTTAGCCGGCGCTTCTTCTGCAGGTACCGTCACTTTCGCTTCTTCCCTGCTGAAAGAGGTTTACAACCCGAAGGCCGTCATCCCTCACGCGGCGTCGCTGCATCAGGCTTTCGCCCATTGTGCAATATTCCCCACTGCTGCCTCCCGTAGGAGTCTGGGCCGTGTCTCAGTCCCAGTGTGGCCGGTCGCCCTCTCAGGCCGGCTACCCGTCGTCGCCTTGGTGAGCCATTACCTCACCAACAAGCTGATAGGCCGCGGGCTCATCCTTCACCGCCGGAGCTTTTAACCCCCATCCAGGAGAATGGGAGTGTTATCCGGTATTAGACCTCGTTTCCAAGGCTTGTCCCAGAGTGAAGGGCAGATTGCCCACGTGTTACTCACCCGTTCGCCACTAATCCACCCCGAAGGGCTTCATCGTTCGACTTGCATGTGTTAAGCACGCCGCCAGCGTTCGTCCTGAGCCAGGATCAAACTCTCCGTGAATGTTTCCCCGTCATCGGGGTGACACCACGAGAGCGGAACAGTCGGAGGAATAATCCGACCGTTCACAGCGTCCTCGCTGTGCGCCTGCCGACCAATAAGATCTGCAGGACTTTTCAAAGGAACCTCGCCCCAGCAGATGCTGGAGACGGGGTATCAACATATCTGGCGTTGATTTTTGGCACGCTGTTGAGTTCTCAAGGAACGGACGCTTCCTTTGTACTCACCCTCTCGGGCTTTCCTCCGGGCGCTTCCCTTCGGTCTTGCTGTTTTGCGTTTCCGACTCTATCAGACCGTTTCACCGGCCGATTTCCTCGGATTGACACCCGCCTTATAGGAGTTCCGCTTTCGCGGCCCTTTCGGCGAGGTCAAACACTATCAGTCTTTTTTCGGCCCGCTTGCCACGTCTCTGCAGACATGCAGAGATACGGTTCGCAAAGCAACTTAGGACTTGATAGATGCTGCCGAGGTGTTGGACGCTCGATGGCGTCGCTTGCCTCCCTGGCAGGTGTACGACGGTACAACGGGCCCGAGCTTCGACGCAAATCGTTTGCCCGCGGCCCCTACGTCCGCCAACCGGTACCTCTCGTAGGGAACCGGGACTTTTTATGACTTACGCTTCTGAACAGTACGCCGTCCAGGACAGGCAGTGACGGCGACCCTGAATCTCCGCCCTCTGGGAGGCTTGCCATGACCAGTGTGACGTCCCCGCTCACCGGACGCGCCATCGGGCTCTCTGCTGTTCCTGACCCGGTGTTCTCCGGTGCGATGGTCGGCCCCGGCTCCGCCATTGACCCCGCGCGCGAGGCGTCCGACGCCGTGGCCCCGGTGGACGGCATCGTGGTGTCCCTCCACCCGCACGCTTTCGTCGTCGTGGATGAGGAAGGCCATGGTGTGCTGACGCACCTGGGCATCGACACTGTCCAGCTCAACGGCGAGGGCTTCGAGCTGCTCGTCAACAAGGGCGACACTGTGCAGCGCGGGCAGGCCGTGGTCCGATGGGACCCGGCTGCCGTCGAGGCCGCCGGCAAGTCGCCGATCTGCCCGGTCGTCGCCCTTGAGGCCACGGCCGAGTCCCTTTCCGGTGTCGTCGAGGACGGCGACATCAAGGCCGGCGACGCGCTGTTCGGCTGGAAGTGACGCACTCCGTCACTGACGGTCGGCAAGAAATCAACGCGGCGGCTGCGCTCGCCGCACTATCGGAGACGGGTGAGATGGAGACAACGCTGCGAGGCGTCGGCGTGAGCCACGGTGTGGCGATCGGCGAGGTTCGGCACATGGGGACGGCGGTGCTGGAGCCGCCGGCCAAGCAGATTCCGGCTGAGGATGCCGAGCGCGAACAGGGGCGCGCCCGCCAGGCCGTCGAAGCTGTCGCTGCCGATCTGATGGCGCGCGGCAATCTGGCCGGTGGCGAGGCCCAGGCGGTGCTCGAGGCTCAGGCCATGATCGCCCAGGACCCCGAGCTGATGGCCGACGTCGACCGTCGTGTCGCCGTCGGGAGCACGGCCGAGCGCGGCATCTACGACGCGTTCTCGCACTATCGAGAGCTCCTTGCCGGTGCCGGTGAGTACATGGCCGGTCGCGTCGCGGACCTCGACGACGTGCGGAACCGCATCGTGGCCCGGCTCCTCGGGGTGCCCATGCCCGGCGTTCCGGACAGCGACAAGCCCTACGTGCTCATCGCCCGTGACCTTGCGCCCGCGGACACCGCGCTCCTGGACCCCGCGCTCGTGCTCGGTTTCGTCACCGAGGAGGGCGGGCCGACCAGCCACAGCGCGATCCTGGCCCGTGCCCTGGGTGTGCCGGCCGTGGTGGCGCTTCCCGGTGCGGGTGAGCTCGCCGAGGGTTCCGTGGTCGCCGTCGACGGCAGCACCGGTGAGATCTTCGTGGACCCGAGCGCGGAGAAGCGGGCAGCGATGGAGGCCGCTGCCGCCGAGCGCAAGGCGGCGCTGACCGCCTCGACCGGTCCCGGTGCCACCTCTGACGGGCACAAGGTGCCGCTGCTCGCCAACATCGGCGGCCCGGCGGACGTGCCCGCGGCGGTCGAGGCGGGTGCCGAGGGTGTCGGTCTCTTCCGTACCGAGTTCCTCTTCCTGGACGACAGCAAGAACGCTCCGTCCGAGGAGAAGCAGGTCGAGGCGTACCGGCAGGTGCTGGAGGCGTTCCCCGAGGGCCGTGTCGTGGTGCGGGTGCTCGACGCCGGCGCCGACAAGCCCCTGGACTTCTTGACGCCCGGCGACGAGCCCAACCCGGCTCTGGGCGTGCGCGGTCTGCGGACGCTGCTCGACCACCCGGAGGTGCTGCGCACGCAGCTGACCGCGCTGGCGAAGGCTTCCGAGGGTCTCCCGGTCTACCTCGAGGTCATGGCGCCGATGGTGGCCGACCGCGCCGACGCCAAGGCCTTTGCCGATGCCTGCCGTGAGGCCGGTCTGCAGGCGAAGTTCGGCGCGATGGTGGAGATTCCGTCCGCCGCTCTGCGTGCCCGGTCGGTGTTGCAGGAGGTCGAGTTCCTGTCGCTCGGCACCAACGACCTGGCCCAGTACACGTTCGCCGCGGACCGTCAGGTCGGCGCCGTGTCGCGTCTGCAGGACCCGTGGCAGCCCGCGCTGCTCGACCTGGTCTCGCTGTCCGCCGAGGCGGCGAAGGCCGAGGGCAAGAGCTGCGGCGTCTGCGGTGAGGCCGCGTCCGACCCGCTGCTCGCGTGCGTCCTGACCGGTCTGGGGGTCACCTCCCTCTCCATGGGCGCCGCTTCGATTCCGTACGTGCGGGCGACGCTCAGCAAGTACACGCTGGCCCAGTGCGAGCGCGCGGCCGCTGCCGCGCGTGCCGCGGAGTCGGCGGAGGAAGCGCGCAACGCCGCTCAGGCCGTGCTGTCCGGCGAGTAACCGAGCACGACCGGCGCCTTACCGGTGCCTTTTGGAGGGCGCTCCGCCTTTGGGCGGGGCGCCCTTCGCGCTTGTCCGCAGGGATCAGCGGCTCGCAGCGATCAGTGCAGATGCCTGCCTTCCGGTTTCGCGTCGTCCACCTTTGGTGCGGTGCAGTAGTTCACGCCTGGTTCCGGACCGGACAGGTCGCCGGAGTCCGCGTCGGTGCAGTAGGCGTCGAAGACCCGTCCCCCGGGGATCGGTTGGAATCCCTCGTCCTTCAGGTGCCAGCCGCAGACGCGGTCCTCTTCGCCAGGGACCGAGCTGCGCACGATGACCGCACAGGCGCGCCGGCTGACGATCGCCAGCGCCAGTACGGCCGTGACCTCCATGGCCGCGGACTCATCCACCGTGACCGTGTCGGGTTCCGTGGCGTCCACGTGCAGGACGGCATGCAGGGACTCCCTGTCGGTGAGCACGCTGCACACCCAGTGGTGGGCTCCTTCGCCGAGCGCGTCGATCACTCGGGAGACCAGGTAGGAAGCCCTGGCGAAGGCCATGCGTCCGACGTCCTGCCCGCACACGGCGCAGGCCCCTGTCCGGGACAGGACGGACGTCGCGAATTCCCAGGTCGCTTGGCGGACGGCCTCTTCCACGAGTTCGGGGACGAGGTCGGCCATGGGTTGTCCCTGGTAGGCGACCCCGGGGCCCGACGCGGCGAGTTCCGCGGTGAATCGGGTACGGCTGATCGCGCTGTCCGGGTCGAGGCCCTCCGCCCGGCAGAATTCCGTGAACTCGGCCGGGTCGAACAGCGTGACCGTGGTGTACCCGCCGGCCGCGGCCTGGGATTTGAGCAGTCCTTCCACTTGGCGCAGGTACGTCGTGTGGTCGTCGAAGGTGAAGCTGCGGTAGAGCCGCATCGCCTCGAAGTCCTGCTCGTCGGCCAACAGGCCGATGGTTCCCGCCACTTCACGGCGCAGGCCGCGTCGAACGCCGGCCGTTCGGCTGTGTTGAGTGTGCCCCATGATTCCCCCTGAGTGCGCTTGAACTACTCTCACTCAGAGTAATCAGGGGTACTGACAACGCCACGTTCGGTGACGGTGCACCATCGGTTTCGGGCGGCCGGTCAGGCTCGCTTGCGGGCGATCTCCTCGTAGAACTTGAGGAGTTCGAGGTTGTCGATGGAGCCGGGGTTGACCGCCTTTTCCAGCGGCGTGCCCGAGAGCAGGCGCTTGACGGGCACCTCGATGCGCTTGCCGGTGAGGGTGTGCGGGACGCCGGGAGCTTCGATGATCTCGTCGGGCACGTGGCGCGGCGAGAGCTGTTCGCGAATGACCTGCTTGATGCGGGAGCGGAGCGCGTCGTCGAGGGTGGCGCCCGGCGCGAGGTGGACGAAGAGGGGCATCCAGTAGCCGCCGTCGGACTGTTCCAGGCCGATGACGAGTGATTCGCGGATCTCGGGGAGGCGCTCCACGGCCTCGTAGATGTCGGCCGATCCCATCCGGACGCCCTGGCGGTTGAGAGTCGAGTCGGAGCGGCCGTGGATGACGACGGAGCCGCGCGAGGTCAGCGTGATCCAGTCGCCGTGGCGCCAGACTCCGGGGTAGGTGTCGAAGTAGCTGTCGTGGTACCTGGTGCCGTCGGGGTCGTTCCAGAAGCGGATCGGCATGGACGGCATCGGGTTGGTGACGACGAGTTCGCCGACCTCGTCGGTCAGGGGTTCGCCGGCCGGGTCCCACGCCTGGAGGTCCGTGCCGAGGCTGGGCGCCTGGAGCTCGCCGATGTGGACGGGGAGCGTCGGCACGGCTCCGGCGAAACAGGAGCAGACGTCGGTGCCGCCGCTGACGGAGGCGATCCACAGGTCGTCCCGCACCTCGTCGTGGAGCCAGCGGAAGCCGTCCGGCGGGAGCGGGGAGCCTGTGGTGGCGACGCACTTGACGCGGGAGAGGTCGTGGTCGCGCGTGGGGTGCACGTCGGCCTTGCGGCAGGCCATGACGTATGCGGCGGAGGTGCCGAAGAGGGTCGCGCCGGTGCGTTCGGCGATCGCCCACTGGGCGCCGGTCTCGGGGTACCCGGGGCTGCCGTCGTAGGTGACGATCGTGGTGCCGGTGAGCAGGCCGCCGACGAGGAAGTTCCACATCATCCAGCCGGTGGACGTGTACCAGAAGAAGCGGTCGTCGGGGCCGAGGTCGGAGTGCAGGCCGATCTGCTTGAGGTGCTCGATGAGGATGCCGCCCTGCGACTGCACGATGGCCTTGGGCAGGCCTGTGGTGCCGGAGGAGTAGAGCACCCACAGAGGATGGTCGAAGGGCACTTCTTCGTAGACGGGTGTGACGTCCGCGGAGGTGAGGGCCGACCATTCCAGCGCGCCTTCGGGTGCCTTGGTCCCGAGAAGCGGGATGTGTACCACCGCGCGCAGGGACGGCAGTTCGTTGCGGAGTTCCTGCACGGTGTCGCGGCGGTCGTGCTCCTTGCCGCCGTAGCGGTAGCCGTCGACCGTGAACAGGACCACGGGCTCCACCTGCTGGAAGCGGTCCAGGACACTGCGCGCGCCGAAGTCGGGGGCGCAGGACGTCCACACGGCTCCGACGGCCGCCGTGGCGAGGAGGGCGGCGACGGCCTCGGGGATGTTGGGCAGATAGCCGCTGACGCGGTCGCCGGGGCGTACTCCGAGGGCGCGCAGTTCCGCGGCCAGGGAGCCGACCTGGCCGCGCAGCTCGGACCAGGTGACGGGACGGGGTTCGTGTGTCTCGTCGACGTGGAGGATCGCGGGGGTGTCCGCGCGCGCGGGGTCGTCCGCCGTGCGCAGGGCATGCGCGGCGTAGTTGATCGTGGCACCGGGGAACCACTCGGCACCGGGCATGTCACGGTTGCCGAGCACGCGCGTGTACGGGTGCGTGAAGCGCACGTCGAACCACTCGGTGACGGCCTTCCAGAAGGTTTCGAGTTCGGTGACCGACCAGCGGTGCAGCGCCTCGTAGCCGCCGTCGGCGGGCGCGCCGTGCTGCTCGGCCGCCCAGGCCTGGAACCGTGTGATCTGCGCGTCGGCGATCTGCTGCCGATCGGGCTGCCAGAGCGGTGACGGGTTCACGGTGGACATGATGCGGCTCCAGGAAGTGCGTGCGCGGCGTGTGCGTCCTCGGCGCGCTCCGCGGAGTGTGCGCCTGACGCGGCTCACTGGACGATGCCACGTGATCGACTTCGACACCAGGGTGTATCCCACATAGTCGGCCCGGCGAAGATGTGCTGGCACCACGGATGAACGGCAGTTGAACGCGGCACGCACGCGTGCGCCTCGGTGGCAGGGTGAGCAGCATGGATGGTCGTGACCTGGTGCGCTTGGCGAAGGCGGTTTCGTCCGTGGGGTCGGCCCATGGGCTGCGCTCCGTTCGGGCGTCGTGGCGGCACCGTCGCGCGGACTCCGTGGGCCTGCCCCGGCGGGGAGTCGAGCGGGCCCGGGTCCCGGGCTCGGTGGTCGGTGTGACGCCCGAACCGGGTGGCGGTCTTGTGCGGTTCACGCGGTCCCGGTTGCGCATCATCGTCACCGTGAGCGGTGCCCTCTTCTGGGGCTGGGACGGGGCCGAACCGGAGCCTTCGTACGCGTTGGCCGGGCTCTGCCCGGAGGCGGACCCGCGGGCGGTGCTGGAGCCGGACAAGGACGGCGGTTGGCGGGTGGTCTCCGAGCGGGTGACCGCGGTGGTCTCGCGGCACGGCGCTTTGGAGGTGCGTACGCCGGGCGGGGTCTTGCTGCGCCGCGATCTGCCGCCCCGGTGGTGGGAGTCCGAGGGTGGCGGTGAGGCGCGCTGGGCGCAGCGGTCCGAGGTCTCGGCCGATGCGCGCTTCTTCGGCCTCGGAGGCCGTGCGTCGGGCCCGCGGCTGCGTGACGGGACGTACCGGTTGTGGAACACGGATCCAGGCGGTTCGTTCGGTCGGCAGGACGATCCGTTGTCGCTCACGATGCCGGTGCAGGTGGTGGTCGCGGATGCGGGTACGCATCTGGTGTTCCACGACAACACGTGGGACGGCACCGTCAGCCTCCGTGAGGGCCATGAGGGTGCGGGCTCCGGGCATGACTACGCCGGGACGTCCGAACTACGCATGGAGGGTGGCCCGTTGCGCTGTTGGGTGGTGGTGGGCGCACCCGCGCGCGTGCTCCACGTCTGGTCCCAGCTGACCGGCGCTCCGGCCGTGCCGCCGGGCTGGGCGCTGGGCCACCAGCACGCGCGTTGGGGGTTCGGGAGCGAGCAGGAGGTGCGCCGGGGCGTCGCGGGCTACAAGGAGCGCGATCTGCCCCTGGAGGCCGTGCATTTGGACATCGATCACTTCACGGAGGGACAGGCCTTCACTGTCGATCGGGAGCGGTTTCCGTCCTTGCCCCGGCTGGCCGAACAGTTGCGCGGCGAGGGCGTCCGGCTGGTGTCGATCGTCGACCCGGCGGTCAAGGCCCAGCGCGGCAACTCCCTGTACGACGGCGGGCAAGCGATCGACGCCTTTGTGCGGGACGCGGCGGGCCGGCCCGTGCGCGGGGTCGTGTGGCCGGGTGAGTCGATGTATCCGGACTTCACCGCGGAGCGGGTGCGCAAGTGGTGGGGCGGTCTGTACGAGGAGCGTCTCGAGCAGGGCTTCTCGGGTTTCTGGCACGACATGAACGAGCCGGTGTCCTTCTCCGCCTTCGGTGAGCCCACGCTCCCCCGTTCGTCCCGGCACGCGGTCGAGGGGCGGGGCGGCGACCATCGGGAGGCGCACAACGTGTACGCGCTGTGCATGGCGCGGGCCGGCTACGAGGGGCTGCGCGAACTGCAGCCGCAGGAACGGCCCTTCCTGTTCTCCCGGTCCGGCTGGGTGGGCTTGCAGCGCTACGGAGGGACGTGGTCCGGTGACGTCGCCACCGGGTGGACCGGCCTTCGCTCCTCGCTCTCGTTGGTGATGGGGCTCGGCTTGTGCGGGGTGCCGTATTCAGGACCTGATGTGGGCGGGTCCGACGGGAAGCCGTCACCGGAACTGTTCTTGCGCTGGTTCCAGCTGGGCGCTCATATGCCGCTGTTCCGCACGCGTTCGGCGCTGCGGGCGGGGCGTCGCGAGCCCTGGATGTTCGGCGAGGAGGTGCTCACGCACGCGCGCGTGGCGCTGGAGGAGCGGCATCGCCTCTTTCCGTACTTCATGACCCTCGCGCATCTCGCCCGGCGCACCGGCGCCCCGTATGTGCGGCCTCTGTGGTGGGGTGCTCCGGAGGACCGGGCTTTGCGTGACTGTGAGGACGCCTTCTTGTTGGGCGACTGCCTGTTGGTCGCGCCCGTCCTGGAGCAGGGAGCCGTCCGTCGCACGGTTCAGTTGCCGCCTGGACGCTGGTACGACACGGTGACCGGCGAAGTCTTCGAGGGGCCCGGGCAGGTCACGGTGGACGCCCCCTTGTCGCGTATTCCGGTGCTCGCGCGTGGTGGGTCGGTACTTCCTGTGCGCGATCCGGGTGGGGGCGTCGCCCTGGAGGCGTGGGCGCCGGCACCGGGCCGTACAGGCGGCGGCTACTTGGTGCGGGACGTCGGGGACGGCTGGGAGGAGCCGGAGATCGAGCGGTTCCGGGTGCGCTGGGCCAAGGGGCGCGTGGTCGTCGAGACGGACGGAGAGGACGGCGAGGTCGAACCGCGGTATCCGGTGCGTGTGCGCGGCCTGTGAGCGCCTTACGGCAAGGTCGCGCTGGACGCTCACGGGACCTGGCTCCTACAGGTAGCGGCCCTCGAACCAGGCCTTCACCGCCAACGTGTGGAGCGGAAACGCCAGTTCGGTCGGGCGGCGCAGGAGGTGCCAGCCGTCCGTCTCGTCCGTGGGCGCGCTGGTGGGCAGAAATCCCGCCGGACGTTCGGGCAGGAGGCCGAGGAGCAGGAGGTGGCCGTCCGGGGCGCTCATGGCGTCCACGAGGCGTACGTCGCGGGCCGCGGCGACGATGCCCGTCTCCTCCTGGAGCTCACGGACGACGGCTCGCCGCCAGTCCTCCCGGTCGTCGATGAAGCCGCCGGGCAGGGCGGGCTCCCCGCGCGCGGGGGCGATGGTGCGCGTGATCGCGACGAGGGCGGTGCCCACCGTGTCGTACACCGGTTGCAGGGCGATGGCCACGGGGAGCGGGTTGCGGTAGGCGACGGAGTCACAGGCCCGGCAGGTGCGGGGCCAGCCGTGCACCTCTGCCCCGTAGGCGGCCCCACAGCTCGAACAGTGGGAATCCGGAACGGGGTTGAGCGTGGGGTGGGTTGATGCGGGCACGGCGCGGACTGTATCCGATCACTCGGCTGCGGTCTTCCCCGGTGGGCCCGGCTCCTGATAGACGCTGATCCATGACTCGAGCCTCCACCGCTCTGCGGAAACTCGCCGCCCTGGCCGCCGCCGCGCTGCTCGGCGTGGCCGCCGCCCCTTCGGCTGCCCATGCGACGCCCGACCCGAAGGCCCCCAAGGACTTCGTGGCGCTCCATGACGTGGACCCCACGATCATCCAGGAAATGCGCTACTACACGGAGCACGACTTCATGGGTGAGCCGGTCGACGGCTACAAGAAGCCGATGTGCCTCCTCACGAGACCTGCCGCGCAGTCGCTCCACAAGGCGCAGATCGGCCTCCTGAAGAGGGGCTACTCCCTGAAGGTGTACGACTGTTACCGCCCGCAGCGCGCGGTCGACCATTTCGTCCGCTGGGCGAAGGATCTCGACGACCAGAAGATGAAGGCGGAGTTCTACCCGCGCGTCGACAAGACGCGCCTGTTCGCGGACGGCTACATCGCGGAGAAGTCGGGCCACAGCCGTGGCTCCACCCTCGATCTGACCGTCGTGAAGCTGCCCGCCCGGCCCACGCGCCCCTACGTGCCCGGGGAGAGGCTCACGCCCTGCTACGGGCCGAAGGCCGAGCGGTTCCCGGACAACTCGCTGGACATGGGGACCGGGTTCGACTGCTTCGACACGCTCGCCCACACGGACGATCCGCGCATCCAGGGCGTGCAGCGAACCAACCGGGACCTGCTGCGCAACGCGCTCGGCGCGCAGGGGTTCGTCAACCTGCCCGAGGAGTGGTGGCACTACACGTACAAGCCCGAGCTCTACCCGGACACGTACTTCGACTTCCCGATCTCCAGGCGTTCGCTGACGGGGCGGTGACGTGGCGGGCGCGACCGGAAGCACCCCCGTGGGTCCCGGTCGCGCCCTCACCGGTCACGCCTTCACCCGTCACGGACGCCGGTAGGACGCGGGCGGTTCTGCGGGACCCCTGACGTCATTCGGCTCCCCATGGCACACTTCTGACGTTCCGTCAGATTCATTGCCGGGGAGGAACTGTGGCGCGTACGCGTACACCTGTCGTGGCCGATTGGTTCAGCGGAGAGGGGGACGACTTCCGCCTGCTGGGCACGCGCTGCTCCGCATGTGCATCGGTGTTCTTTCCGCGCGAGGACGGGGCGTGCCGCAATCCCGCCTGCGCGGGCGGCGAGCTGGTGGAACTGCCTCTGTCGCGGCGCGGGCGCGTCTGGTCGTACACGGACGCCAGGTACCGACCACCGGAACCGTACGTGTCGGATCGGGAACTTCCCTGGGAGCCCTACGCGTTGATCGCTGTGGAGCTCGAGACGGAGCGATTGGTCGTGCTCGGCCAGGGAGCTCCTGGCGTCTCCGTGGCCGATCTCGCGGTCGGCATGGAGGTGGAAGTCGTACCGGGCGTGCTCAACGAGGAGGGGGACGACGAGACCGGGACGACATGGACGACGTGGCACTGGCGGCCGACGGGGGTGGCGGCATGACGGGAGACGTGGCGGTTCTCGGCGCGGGCATGCACCCCTGGGGGAAGTGGGGGCGCAGCTTCGTCGAGTACGGGGTGGCAGCGGCGCGGGCCGCGCTCGCCGACGCCGGGGTCGACTGGCGCGACGTCGGCTCGATCGTCGGTGCGGACACGGTGCGCGGCGGCTATCCCGGCTACGTGGCGGGAGCGACGTTCGCGAAGGCACTCGGCTGGCAGGGCGCGCGCGTGGCCAGCGTCTACGCGGCCTGCGCTTCGGGGGCCCAGGCGGTCAACACGGCGCGGGCGCAGATCCTTTCGGGACTCGCGGACGTCGTGCTCGTGGTGGGGGCCGACGCCGCGCCCAAGGGGTTCTTCAAGCCCGCCGGCGGTAACCGGCCCGACGACCCCGACTGGTTGCGTTTCCGTGCACTTGGGGCGACCAACCCGACGTACTTCGGTCTGTACGCGCGCCGGCGCATGGCCCTGCACGGGGACACGCTCGAGGACTTCGCGCAGGTCAAGGTGAAGAACGCCGCCTCCGGCGCGCTGAATCCGAACGCGCGCTATCGCAAGACGGTGACGGCCGAGGAGGTCGGGGCCTCCGCCGTTGTCGCCGATCCGCTGCGGCTGCTCGACATCTGCGCCACGTCGGACGGCGGTGCGGCGCTGGTGCTGTCCAGCATGGACTTCGCGCGCCGGCACGGAGCCGCGGATCCCGTCCGGATACGGGCCGTGTCGACGGTGACTCCGACGTACCCGAACACCGTGCTCGACCTCCCGGACATCGCCACGGACTCGGCCGCCGGGGTCACGTCCGAAGGCCCCACGTTCCGTGCATCGATCGCCCGCGCCGCCTACGAAGAGGCGGGGATCGGCCCCGAGGATCTGTCCCTCGCGGAGGTCTACGACCTGTCCACGGCCTTGGAGTTGCAGTGGTACGAGGACCTCGGGCTGTGCGGCGAGGGTGAGGGCGCGAAGCTGCTCAGGGACGGCGCGACCGCTCCCGGAGGGCGAATACCCGTGAACAGCAGCGGTGGGCTCGCGTCCTTCGGGGAGGCGGTTCCGGCGCAGGCGATCGCCCAGGTCTGCGAACTGACGTGGCAGTTGCGGGGCGCGGCGGGTGACCGGCAGGTGGCCGGGGCCCGGGCCGGGATCACGGCCAACCAGGGCCTGTTCGGCCACGGTTCGTCGGTCGTGGCGGTGCGCTGACCGCCGCGTGCGTACGCTGCGTGGCCGTGCGGGAATGCTGCGTGAACAGCGTGTGAACCGGCCCTCGTGGTGTCCGTGTGACGCCATCATGCTGGCGTGCACACCTGGCCGGACAGCCTCCGCTTCGCCTTCCAGCCCGTGGTCAATCTGACCACGGGATCGGCCGCGGCTCTGGAGATACTCGCCCGCCCCGAGTCGGGTGATGTGCTCGCGCGGGCGCATCGCGATCCCGAACTCGACGGCGACCTCGCCGCGTTGGCGATCCGCGACGCCGCACGCCGGGAGACGCTGCTGCCGCTGCACGTGAACGTGTTCGCGGGCACGCTCGCCGACCTGGGCGGTCTTGATGCGCTGCGGCGCGCGGTGCGGGATGCGGGCCGCCTGCCGTGGGAGGTGACCGTCGATGTGGGGCCGCCGTTCACGCACGTGCCGCACCGCGCGCTCCTGGAGGGCGTCGCGGTGCTGCGCAAGGAGGGCTTCCGGGTGTGCGCCGACGGCGTGGGCGACGGCGACGTACCCCTGCGGCTGCTCGACGATCTCGCGCCGGACCTGATCAAGCTCGACGCCTCACTGCTGTCGCGCGGGGCGACGGTGCGGGCCATGCGGACGCTGTGCGAGGAGATCGGCGCGCTGCTCGCGGTCGAGGGCGTGGAGACCGAGACCCAGTGCATGGCGGCCCGGGACGCCGGGGCGCAGCTCGCGCAGGGCAATCTGTTCGCGCCGGCGGCCCGGTTGCCGATCTCCGAGGTGTACGTGCCCGAACTGCCCCCGGCCGTCGGCTCGTCGCGGCCGACCGGGCCGCCGGTACGGGACTTCGTGCGGCCCGCGGCGCTGCTGCCCGATTCGGCGTCCGCGGAGCAGGTGCGACGCCGGCTCACCGGTGCGGCCGAGGTGTCCGGGGTGCTGCTCGTCGATGCCGCCGGGGTGCCGGTGCGGTCGGTGCAGCGGGACCGCTTCCTGCTGTCGTTGTCGACGCGCTATGGGCACGCGCTGTACGCCGACCGGCCCGCCGCGCGGCTCGGCGACCGGCCGCGCACGGTGGGCGTCACCGCGACCGCCTGGGAGGTGCTCGACGTGGTCGCGGACGGCGAGCATGCCCGCACCGCCGACGACGTCGCCGTGGTGGACGACGGCGGGCGCTGCGTCGGCGTCGTACGCCTCACCGACCTCGTACGGGCGCTCGCCGAGAGCCGGGTCGAGGAGGCAGCCGGGCTCAACCCGCTGACGCGGTTGCCGGGTTCGGACTCCGTGACGGGCGAGCTGGACCGCTGGGTGGCGCAGGGCCGCGGCTTCGCCCTGAGCTGGCTGGACATCGACGGGTTCAAGCAGGTCAACGACGGTGCGGGGTTCGCGGCGGGCGACGAGCTGATCCGTGCGGTGGGGCGGGCCCTCGCGCGCACGGCGTCGGAGTCCGTGCGGGTGGGGCACATCGGGGGTGACGACTTCCTGGTCCTGGCGGATCCGGAGCAGCTCGGTCCGCTCGCGGCCGCCGTGCTCGATGCTCCCTGGTCGGCGGGCGGCAGGGCGGTGACGCTGTCGCTGGCCACGGTGGTGTGCCCGCCCGGCAGCGTGCCCGACCACCGGCGGGCCGCCGCGCTGCTCGCCCCGCTCAAGAAGGCCGCGAAGGCGCTCTCCGGGGCGAGTTGGGTCTGCGGTCACGCGGGGCGCGAAGGTTTCGACGTGCGCCGCGGCGCGCGAGCCGCGGCTGCCGCGCGCGACCGGAGGGGAGCGTCGGCCGCCGGTTAACCGTTGCCGTCCACGACCTTGACGCTCCAGTACGGCCGGTGAACACTTCCGGGTGTCAGTCGGCATCGGCGCAAATCGGCCCACCGCTGCTCGGGGCCCTGCCTGCCCCAGGTGCGCCTTCCTGCCGGGTTGCGGCAGGTCAGGGCCGCTCCCCCACGTGTGGTTCCGACTGTTCGGGCACGCTCGTCACGGACGCCGGGCGGGGCGCGGGACTTCCCTGCCTACGGCAGCCGTAGTTCAGAACCAGCCATGGGAAACGCACCCTGCACGGAGGACCGGGGAGCACTGACCCCGGGCGAGGGCCTAGGAGCCGCCATGAGCAACGGAGACATCTTCATCGGTGAGGTCATCGGCACCGCGATTCTGATCCTTTTCGGCGCGGGCGTCTGCGCCGCCGTCACCCTGAAACACTCCAAGGCGAGGGCCTCCGGGTGGGTCGTCATCGCGTTCGGCTGGGGCTTCGGCGTGCTGGCCGGCGCCTACACGGCCGCCCCGCTGTCGGGTGGTCACCTCAACCCCGCGGTCACCATCGGCATCGCGGTCGACACCGGGAAGTGGGACAAGGTCTGGGTCTATCTGCTCGGCCAGATGGTCGGCGCGATGCTCGGCGCCGTCCTCGCGTACCTGGTGTATCTCGCGCAGTTCAACGCCAACGTCGGTTCGGACGAGGACTCCGCCGAGGACGGTCCGACACCGACGCTCGGCATCTTCTCGACGATCCCCGAGATCCGGAACGTGGTCGCGAACCTGCTCACCGAGGTCATCGCGACGATCGCCCTGGTCCTGCCCATTCTCGCGTTCGGCCTCACCAAGGGACTCGGCGAGTCCGGCACCCAGGTGCTGATCGTGGCGCTCCTGGTCGTCGGCATCGGCCTGTCGCTCGGCGGGCCGACGGGTTACGCGATCAACCCCGCCCGTGACCTGGGGCCGCGCATCGTGCACCACTTCCTGCCCATCCCCAACAAGGGGACGTCCGACTGGGGTTACGCTCTCGTCCCGGTCGTCGGGCCGCTCATCGGCGGCGCGCTGGCGGGGGTCATCTACAACGCGGCGTTCTGAAGCAACGCAGCGTTCTGAAGCGCAGAACACTCTCGTACGTCTTCTTACGAAGGGGTAGCCATGCCCGACGCTTCCGTGAAGTACGTCGCCGCCATCGACCAGGGCACCACCTCGAGCCGCTGCATCATCTTCAACCAGGACGGCGAGATCGTCGCCGTCGACCAGCGCGAACATCGTCAGATCTTCCCGAAGCCGGGCTGGGTGGAGCACGATGCCACCGAGATCTGGTCCAAGGTCCAGGCCGTGGTCGCGGGGGCGATCGCGAAGGCGGGACTGCGCGCGGACCAGCTCAGCGCCCTCGGCATCACCAACCAGCGGGAGACGACGGTCCTTTGGGACCGTGCGACCGGCAAGCCCGTGCACAACGCGATCGTCTGGCAGGACACGCGGACCTCGGCGCTCTGCAACGAGCTGGGCGGCGCCGACGGACAGGACCGTTTCCGCGAGACGACCGGGCTGCCCCTGGCGAGCTACTTCTCCGGACCCAAGGCGGCCTGGCTGCTCGACAACGTACCGGGGCTGCGGGCCAGGGCCGAGCGCGGGGAGCTCGCCTTCGGCACGATGGACTCCTGGCTGATCTGGAATCTCACCGGCGGCACCGACGGCGGCGTGCACGTCACCGACGTCACGAACGCCGGGCGCACCATGCTGATGAGCCTGGAGACCCTCCAGTGGGACCAGTCGATCCTGTCGGCGATGAATATCCCTGAGTCACTGCTTCCGGAGATCCGTTCGTCCGCCGAGGTGTACGGCACCGCGGTCGGGCAGCTGGCCGGTGTGCCCGTGGCCTCCGCCCTGGGCGACCAGCACGCGGCCATCTTCGGGCAGGCCTGCTACGACGCGGGGACCGCGAAGAACACGTACGGGACGGGCAGCTTCCTGCTGCTCAACACCGGTAACCGGCCGGTTCCTTCGAAGAACGGCCTGCTCACCACCATGGGATACAAGATCGGCACCGAGGCGCCCGTGTACTGCCTCGAAGGCTCGATCGCGATCACGGGTGCCCTGGTGCAGTGGTTCCGCGACCAGCTCGGCATCATCAAGAGCGCCGACGAGATCGAGACGCTCGCAGCGAGCGTGGACGACAACGGCGGTGCCTACATCGTGCCCGCGTTCTCCGGTCTGTTCGCGCCCTACTGGCGCTCCGACGCGCGCGGCGTCGTCACCGGCCTCACCAGGTACGTCACCAAGGCGCACCTGGCGCGTGCCGTCCTGGAGGCGACGAGCTGGCAGACCCGTGAGGTCGTCGACGCCATGTACCAGGACTCCGGGGTGCGGATCACGACTCTGAAGGTCGACGGCGGCATGACGAAGAACAACCTCCTGATGCAGCATCAGGCGGACGTGCTCGACGTGCCCGTGGTGCGCCCCAAGGTCTCCGAGACGACGTGCCTGGGCGCCGCGTACGCCGCCGGGCTCGCGACGGGCGTGTGGAACGACCTGGACGAGCTCAAGGCGCACTGGCAGCGGGACGCCGAGTGGACTCCCGCGATGGACGCGGGCGTCCGGGACCGCGAGTACCAGAACTGGCGCAAGGCCGTGGAGAAGAGCTTCGGCTGGCACGCGGACGGAGACGACGCATAGGCCATATCCCTGCGCGCGTGGTGACGTACAGCCCTCCACGCGCGCGTACGCGGCGGTTCGAACCCCGGTCGGCGGGGGTGCGGGCCGCCGCTGTGCGTGCTCAGGTCGCCGCGGGCTGCCTGCGCTCGGCGGCTTCCGCGGCATGGCCGACGACGCCGATCAGCACGTCCTTCACCGACTCCTTGTCGCGTGCGTCGCACAGGACCACGGGGACGTCCGGGTCGAGGTCGAGCGCCTGGCGGACCGCGTCGGCCGGGTGGCGTGCGGCGCCGTCGAAGCAGTTGACGCCGACGATGAACGGTATGGAGCGCCGCTCGAAGTAGTCGACCGCGGCGAAGCAGTCCTCCAGGCGGCGGGTGTCCGCGAGGACGACCGCTCCCAGCGCCCCGGTCGACAACTCGTCCCAGAGGAACCAGAAGCGGTTCTGGCCCGGTGTGCCGAAGAGGTAGAGCACGAGGTCGTCGCGGAGCGTGATGCGGCCGAAGTCCATCGCCACCGTGGTGGTGCTCTTGCGCTCGACTCCCTCGATGTCGTCCACGGGGCGGCCCGCCTCCGTCAGGAGTTCCTCCGTGCGCAGCGGCCTGATCTCGCTGACCGCGCCGACCAGCGTCGTCTTGCCCACGCCGAAGCCGCCGGCCACCAGGATCTTGAGCGTCACGGGCTCGACGGGGGCCTTTCGGCGCTCAGAACGCCCGAAGATCATGGCTGTGTCTCTCCTGCCTCGCTGGTGTCGCTGTCTCGGGTACTGCTGCTCGCCCCGGGCGGCCCGTAGCCGCCGCCTCCGGGCGTTTCGACGACGAGTACGTCGCCGGGGTCCACATCGGCCGTGTCGCTGCCGTCGAGGCGGGTGACGGTGCCGTCCACGCGCTCCACGGAGTTGGCGCCGAGCGCTCCGGGGGCGCCACCAGCCATCCCGTAGGGCGGCACCCTGCGGTGCTGGGTCAGCGTGGAGACGGTCATCGGCTCACGGAAGCGGATGCGTCGCACGGCTCCGTCGCCGCCCGGCCAGCGGCCCGCTCCCCCGCTGCCGCGCCGCATCGCGAACTCCTCCAGGAGGACGGGCAGCCGCCACTCGAGGACCTCGGGGTCGGTGAGCCGCGAGTTGGTCATGTGGGTCTGGACGACGGGCGCGCCGGGGAAGCCGTCGCCTGCGCCGGAGCCGGAGGCCACCGTCTCGTAGTACTGATGGCGCGCGTTCCCGAAGGTGATGTTGTTCATCGTGCCGGAACCCTCGGCCTGTACGCCCAGGGCCCCGTAGAGGGCTCCCGTGATGGCCTGCGACGTCTCCACGTTGCCCGCGACGACCGCGGCGGGCGGCTGGGGCGAGAGGAAGGACCCGGGCGGCACGACGATGTTCAGGGGGCGCAGGCAGCCGTCGTTGAGCGGGATGTCGTCGCCCACGAGTGTCCGGAAGACGTACAGGACGGCGGCGTTGACGACGGCGAACGGGGCGTTGAAGTTCGTGGGGAGCTGGTCGGAGGTGCCGGTGAAGTCGACGGTGGCGCTGCGCTGTGCGCGGTCCACGCTCACGCGCACGCGGATGACCGCGCCCGAGTCGGTCTCGTAGCTGAACTCGCCGTCCTCCAGGGCGTCGATGACGCGTCGCACGGATTCCTCGGCGTTGTCCTGTACGTGCTTCATGTAGGCGAGCACGACGTCCAGGCCGAAGTTCTCGATCATGCGGGCGACTTCGTCGACGCCCTTCTGGTTGGCCGCGATCTGGGCGCGCAGGTCGGCGAGGTTCGTCCGCGGGTTGCGGGAGGGATGGGGCGCCTCGGTCAGCAGGCGCAGCGTCTCCTCCTCACGGAACCGGCCGGCCTCCACGAGCAGCCAGTTGTCGAAGAGCACGCCTTCTTCGTCGATGGTGCGGCTGTTCGCGGGCATGGAGCCGGGGGCGATGCCGCCGATCTCCGCATGGTGCCCGCGCGAGGCGACGTAGAACAGGATCCGGTCACCGTCCGTGTCGAAGACCGGGGTGATCACGGTGACGTCGGGCAGGTGCGTGCCGCCGTGGTACGGGTCGTTGACGGCGTAGGTGTCGCCGGGCCGCATGGTCGAGCCGCGACGGCGGATGACCTCCTTGACGCTGGTGCCCATCGAGCCCAAGTGCACGGGAATGTGCGGAGCGTTGGCGACCAGGCTGCCGTCGGGATCGAAGAGCGCGCAGGAGAAGTCCAGACGTTCCTTGATGTTGACGGACTGCGAGGTCGACTCGAGTCGGGCACCCATCTGCTCCGCGATCGACATGAAGAGGTTGTTGAAGACCTCGAGCCGAACCGGATCGATTTCCGTGCCGAGATCGGAACTCTCTGTAATCGCCGCCCGTTGCATGATCAGGTGGCCGTCGTCCGCGAGGGCCGCCTGCCATCCGTCGTCGACGACGGTCGTCGAGCCGTCCTCGGCGATGATCGCCGGCCCCTGGACGGGCTCGCCGGGCGGGAGTTGGTCCCGGTGGTGGAGGGGTACGTCGCGCCAGGTTCCGCCGGTGTGCAGGCGGACGGTCGTGGCGGTGGTCGGCGCGGTGGTGCGGGGTGCGAGGTGCGAGAGATCGGGGGGATCGGTCAGGCCAGTGGCTTCTACGGAGAGTGACTCGACGACGAGCGGTCGGTCCAGGGTGAAGGAGTAGTGAGCGCGATGACGTTCTTCGAAGGCGCGGGTCATGGCGTCGGGTTCGGTGAGTTCCACGGTGAGCGCGGTGTCCGTGCCGTCATAGCGGAGCTGGGCCCTGCGCACGATCCGAATGCGCTGCTCCGGGACGTCCTCGGCGCGCAGTTCCTCGCGTGCGGCGCTCTCCAGGTCGTCTGCGGTCTTGAGAATGTGCGGCATCGAGGAGTCGTCCACGGTGGCCTCGACGGACTGTTCCCGCATGGCGGTGGTGTCGGCGAGCCCGATGCCGAGCGCCGAGAGGACGCCTGCCATGGGCGGTACGAGGACCGTCCGGATGCCGAGTTCGGCGGCGACCTTGCACGCGTGCTGCCCACCGGCACCACCGAAGGTGGTGAGGGCGTAGCGGGTGACGTCGTGGCCCTTCTGCACCGAGATGCGCTTCACGGCGTTGGCGATGTTGGCCACGGCGACCTGGAGGTAGCCCTCGGCCACCTGCTCGGGGGTGCGCGCGTCACCGGTCCTTTCGCGGATCTCGGTGGCGAGGGCGGCGAAACGCTCGCGTACGAGGTCGTCGTCGAGCGGCTGGTCTCCCTCGGGCCCGAACACGCGGGGAAAGTACGCGGGTTGGACGCGTCCGAGGGTGACGTTGGCATCGGTGACCGTGAGCGGGCCGCCGCCCCGGTAGCAGGCCGGTCCCGGCACCGCGCCGGCCGAGTCGGGTCCGACCCGGTAGCGGCTGCCGTCGAAGTGCAGCACGGAGCCGCCGCCCGCCGCGACGGTGTGGATGTCGAGCATGGGCGCGCGCAGCCGCACTCCGGCGATCTGCGTGGTGAGGACCCGCTCGTACTCGCCCGCGAAGTGCGAGACGTCCGTGGAAGTGCCGCCCATGTCGAAGCCGATGACGCGGTCGAAGCCCGCGCGCCCCGACATCCGGGCCATGCCCACGATGCCGCCTGCGGGCCCGGACAGGATGGCGTCCTTGCCGCGGAACTGCCCGGCCTCGGCGAGCCCTCCGTTGGACTGCATGAACATCAGCCGCACGTCGGGGAGTTGCTCGGCGACCTGGCGCACGTAGCGGCGCAGGACGGGCGACAGGTAGGCGTCGACGACGGCCGTGTCGCCCCGGGGCACCACCTTCATGAGCGGGCTGACCTCGCTGGACAGCGAGATCTGCGGGAAGCCGATGCGCTCGGCGAGGGCGCCGATCTCGCGCTCGTGATCCGGGTGGAGGTGGCTGTGCAGGCAGACGACGGCCACCGCCCGAATGCCGTCTTCGTAGACCCGGCGCAGCGAGACCTCGAGGGAGCCCAGGTCGAGCGGGGTGAGCACCTCGCCCTGGGCGTCCACCCGTTCGTCGACCTCGATGACGCGCTCATGGAGCAGTTCGGGCAGCTCGATGCGGCGGGCGAAGATGCGGGGCCGGTTCTGGTAGGCGATCCGCAGGGCGTCGCGGAAGCCGCGCGTGATGACGAGGGCGGTCGGCTCACCGCGGCGCTCCAGGAGGGCGTTGGTGGCGACCGTGGTGCCCATGCGGACGGAGTCGACGAGGTCGCCGGGCCCGCCGCCGGGCGCCGGCTCCGCGCCCTCACCGAGGAGTTCGCGGATCGCGAAGACGGCCGGGTCCCGGTAGCGCGCCGGATGGTCGGAGAGCAGCTTGTGCGTGAGCAGGCGACCGTCGGGCCGCCGGGCCACGACATCCGTGAAGGTGCCGCCTCGGTCGATCCAGAACTGCCAGCCTGCCACGTGTGTCTCCCGCCGTCCGCCCCGTTCCTGTGCCCCGCATGCTCCGCTGACGGATCAGAGCGCTCTGAGGCCGTCGATCACGTCGCGGAGAATACCCGCGTCGGGCAGCTCGGCCGGTGGAACCGGCCGCGTCACGTGGACCAGTTCGTCGTCGACGAGATCCCCGATGAGGACGCGCACCACCCCTACCGGAAGATCGAGCTCCGCGGCCAGTTCGGCCACGGACTGCGGGGCGTCCTGGCAGAGCCCGACGATGTCGACGTGTTCCGGCGACAGCGTCTGGTCGGTCGACGCGTCGCCTTGATGCCGTTCGGCGACGACGACCGCGATCAGGTCGAGCCGGTGCTGGGTCGCGCTGCTGGTGCGGCCGCGCGTCATGGCGTACGGGCGCACGACGGGGCCCGCGTCGTCGTCGAACCAGTGATGCGTCTCCTGACCGTCTGGTCTCATGCCAACCCACTACCCTCCGGCGGGCAGGTCTGTGCGCCTGGCCGTCCCCAGATGCACTCCGACGCGCTTGACCAGCAGGGTCATCTCGTAGGCGACGAGGCCGACGTCGGAGTCCGCGTCGGACAGCACCGCGAGGCAGCTGCCGTCCCCCGCCGCGGTGACGAACAGGAAGGCCTCGTCGAGTTCGACGACCGTCTGCCGGACACTGCCTGCTTCGAAGTGCCGGCCCACCCCCTTGGCGAGGCTGTGGAATCCGGATGCCACGGCGGCGAGGTGTTCGCTGTCCTCGCGGCTGAGCCCCTCGGAGACGCCCGTCGGCAGCCCGTCGCCGGAGAGCACCATCGCCTTGCGGATACCGGCGACGCGCTCGACCAGGTCGTCCAGGAGCCAGTTCAGCTCGCCGACAACCCCGTTGGTGGTCCCCGCATTGGCCTTCGGCGCGGTCATCGACCGTCCCCCTCAGATTTCGTTCCTCGTGCTGTACCGTCGGCGCGCTCATCGCCCGCGGTGTTCTCCGCGCGTCCACGCCGCCAGCCGCGTTGGAGCGAGGCCATACGGCTGCGCACCTCGTCGGCGTCCCGGTCGGTGGGCTGTGCGGAGGGAGTCCTGTCTTCGGCCGGTGCCGCGCTGTCGCCGCGCAGGTCCGGGCCGTCCTTCAACTGCGGGGCCAGGTTGGCCTGTCGGACGCGGCGGGGCAGCCCGCCGGAAGTGGTGCTTGGCGTGCCGGGCTGCTGGGCGTCCGGTGCGGGCTCGGGGGTCTCGCGCGGGGCCTCGGTCTCCTCCACCGCACGGGTGCGGCGCCTGGGGAGGCCGACCGGGGTGTCCTGCTGTCCGTCGCCGTTGGCGTTGGCGTTGGCGTTGGCGTTGCCGTTGCCGTTGCCGTTGCCGTTGCCCCAGTCGTGCCGCTCGCCCGGTTCTGACGCGATGCGGTCGTCCGCGCCGGGCCTGCTGTGGGTCACGGGCCTGCCGTGCGAGCTGACGAGCTTGGGCACGCGCCGGCGCGGAAGCGGCAGCGGCCCCTCGGGCCCGGCTGCCGGGTCCTGCGCGTTGTGGTCCCCGGAGCGGCGCGGGCCGCCCGTGTGGCGGGAGGTGTTCGTGCCGTCGGTCCCGGCGCCGTCGTCCTCGGCCTGCTGGTGCTGTTCACCGGGAGGCCCGGCCACGGCGCGGCGGGGGCGGAACAGACCGCCGCGCTCGCTGTCCTCGTCGCCCAGGGCTCCAGGGAACTGGGTCATGTCGGAGGTCGTCAGCGGAGCCTCCAGCTCGACCGGCCCGTTGAGCACGGAGGCCGGCAGACCGGGCAGCCCGGCCACGCCGCCCGGCTTTGCTTGGGTCACCGAAGGGGCCGTGCGGCGCAGCGCGTTGGGCCGGTCGAGACGGAAGCCGGCGCCCTCGGTGTCGGGGGCGTCCGTGAGCAGGGAGTCCGGGATGAAGACCACCGCGGTGGTGCCGCCGTAGGGCGACGGCTGGAGGGAGACGCGGATGTGCTGCCGCTGGGCGAGGCGGCTGACCACGAACAGGCCGAGCCGGTCGGTGTCGGAGAGTTCGAACTCCGGTGTCTCGGCGAGGCGCAGGTTGGCGTCGAGCAGCGCGTCGGGGGCCATGCCGAGGCCGCGGTCGTGGATCTCCAGGGTGAAGCCGTTCGCGACGCGCTCGCCGACCACCTGCACGGCGGTGTGCGGGGGCGAGAACACCGTGGCGTTCTCCAGGAGTTCGGCCACGAGGTGGGTGAGGTCGGCGACGGCCGGTCCCGTCACGGCGATCCGCGGCAGCCGCCGTACCTCGATGCGCTCGTAGTCCTCCACCTCGGCGACGGCGGCCCGCACGATGTCCATGAGCTGGACGGGTCTGCGCCACTGCCGGGACGGGGCGGCGCCGGAGAGGATTACCAGTCCCTCCGCGTGGCGGCGCATCCGGGTGGTGAGGTGGTCGAGGCGGAACAGGTCGGCGAGCTCGTCTGTGTCCTCGGTCCTGCGCTCCATGGTGTCGAGCAGGGTCAGCTGCTTGTGCAGCAGGACCTGGCTGCGCCGGGCGAGGTTGACGAACACCTCGGAGACGCCGCGGCGCAGCTCGGACTGCTTGACGGCTGCTTCGACGGCGGATCGCTGCAGGGTGTTGAGCGCCTGGCCGACCTGGCCGATCTCGTCCCTGCCGTATTCGAAACGCGGCGCCTCGGTCTCCACGTCGACCTCGTCCCCCGCGGCGAGGCGGCGCATCACACCGGGGAGCCGCACACCGGAGGCCTCGTGCGCCTCAAGACGGAGCCGGCGCAGGTCGCGGACGAGCCCGCGGCCGATGCGTACGGAGAGGTACAGGGAGACGAGGAGGGCGAGTAGACCGAGCACTCCGGCGATGCCTGCCCGCAGCAGGACGTCGATGGCCTCCGGGCGGGCGCGGTCCTGGTAGCGCTCGGTCGCGCCGGTGTCCCGGTCGACGAGTTCGTCGAGCACGGGCTGCGAGGCCCTGTCCCAGCTCCGTGCGGTGGCGCCCTTCGGTGTGCCGGGGGAGCCGTTCACGACCGCTTCCTCAGCGGTGCGCAGCGGGTTGGTGTCCGGGCTCTTCCAGTACCGCTGATAGCGGGAGCGCTCGGAGTCGGGCAGGAGCGCGAGATTGCTCTCGTAGAGGAGGGAACGCTGGGCGACGAGGTCGGAGACCTGCCGCAGTTCCTGCTGGGTGAACCGGCGGGCGACGAGCCCGGAGCCGACCAGCGCGTCCTCCTGGGACAGGAGTTCGCGTGCCTTGAGTACGCCGACGAGGGCGCGCGCCTGGCGTTCGACCTTCGCGTTGTCGAGGGCCGTGAGGTCGAGCAGGAAGTCGTACGTCGGCGCGACGAGGCGGTTGTAGAACTCGAGGGCCTGGGCGCGGGTCACGGTGCCTTCGTCGACGTTCCGACGAAGCGAAGCGATCCCTTCCAGTCCCTCGACGGCGGTGTCGAGGGAGACCCGGGCGTCGCCGTCCAGGCCGACGCGGATGTCGCCGTCGCGCGCCTTCTCCTTGATCCGGGTGATCGATTCGTCGGCCGCGGTCCGCTTGGCCCGCAGCGCCGACTGGGCGTCGGAGGCACGGGGGTCGGCGAGATAGACGAGCGTCTGGCGGCGTTCCGCCTGCAACGTACGGCTCGTGGCGACCAGCGGGTAGGCGACCGAGTCGATCGCCTGGCCCGCGGATATCAGCTGGACGGCGGCGCGCCCCGTGATCACCGTGGCGAAGGCCCAGATGGCCGTCAGGGACAGCAACGGCACCAGCAACAACGCCACGATCTTCCGGCGGATGGACTTCCCGCGAAAGCGCATGGCCTCCCCCAGATCGACCCCTCTGCCTTCAGGGGCACACATGTGCGTCAACAAACGGCGCGAGCCTACTACTGAGACAGGAGCAACTCGAAGGCCTGTCCGGATGATGTCCGAGTGAACTGTGGTGCCGACATCATGAGTTGTCCGGCATTGCGGGAGATTAACTCCGCTCTGGACCCACCTCGGCAACGATCACAATCGGTCCGTCCTGTCGGAGAGTTGGCCGGAATCCTGCGCACCGCACCCCCGGAACAGGCGAGTTCGCCGAACCGGGAATCTCCCCGGCCCGCCGTTCGTCTTCATTGAGGGAGGGGCAACTCGACGGCGTAAAGCACAGCAATTCGGGCAGTCACTGTGCAGTGCCGATGCGGGGCATCGGCTTGAGGGTCGTTGAGGGCCCACGAGCGGTGGGGAGTGACGTGGCGATGGGCACGGCGGAGCAGAACGGACTGTGGGTCGAGGAGCCGGCGCGTCGACGCCGGATGCCCGATCCCGTACGGACGTCCGCGGTGCGGGCCGTCCTCATAGTCGCGCTCACCCTGATCCAGGCCATGATCGCCGTGCTCTGCACGCTGACCGACTCCTGGCTGGCCTTCCCCATGGTGCTCAGCAGCGTGGGGAGCACGGTGGTGGCGACGTGGGGCGTCCTGGACGTCTGGGTGACGCGCCAGGTGTGGAACCAGCGGCACGGCGTCATCTCGGTCCCGGCCAGCACGGCCCGGCAGTTGCGCAAGGAGCGACGCCAGGCCCGCCGTGCCGCGAGGTCGCGGCGCGGCGTCGCGCGGCCCGACTCGGTCAACATACGCAGGCGCGGCGGGGCCGGGCAGCTGACCCACTCCTGAGCCGCCCCCGCCGCGCGGTCGGGCGTCAGGCTTCAGCAGGTCGCTTGTACATCCGCGTGGCCGTGATCTCGCCGTGCACCGTCTCGCCTTCGGGGTCCTGCTGCGGCAGGCCCGGACGCAGGTGCTCCTCCACGCTGATGTACTTCAGACCGGCCCGAAGGTCCGCGTCATTGCGCATCCGGATCACCAGGGGGAACTCGGCGAGCGCCGTCGTGTCGAACAGGCCGGTGGTGTACAGGAGTTGCACGCCGAGCGCGTCGGACACCGCACGCTGCAGTTCGAGCAGATACGTGGCGTTGGCGCGGCCGATCGGGTTGTCGAGGAACAGCGTGCCCGCGTGGCGGTGCTTGTCGCGGCCCCGGTCGTTGGAGCGCAGCGCGGCCATCGTGCAGTACAGGGCGATGGCCGCGGTGAGCAGCTGACCGCCGGAGAAGACGTCGCCCATCTGTCCGACGGGGACGCGCTCGGCGCGCAGCACCGCGTCCGGCTTCAGGATCTCGACGGCGATGCCCTTGGGCTGGAGTGCCGCGCCGACGCCGCGCAGCAGCAGCGACATGCCGTCGCGGCGCAGGTCGGAGTTCTTCTTCACGGCCGCGCTGGTCGCCTCGTCGATGACCTCGCCGAGCCGCTCGATCAGCGTGGCCTGGTCGGGCTCCTCGAAGCGGATCCGCAGGAACTCCTGTCCGGACCACTCGCCGAGCCCCTCCGGCAGCCGCGACAGGCGCTGGGCGGAGCGGAGCGTGGCGAGCGAGGACTCCACGAGGCCGCGCAGCCGGTCCACGATCGAGTCGCGGTTGCGCTCCAGCTGGGCCAACTCGTCGGTGAGGACGCGCAGTCGGGGCGCGAACGCGTCGGCCCACTTCTGCGCGTGCTCGGGGAGCGCGGACGCGGGCAGTTCGCGGATCTGCTGGCGGGCGGGCGTGCGCACCTGCTCGTACCGCGTCGAGTTCGCGTGCCGTACGAGGATGTCGCTCGCCTCTCGGACCGCCGCCTCGGCCGCGGACAGGTCGGCGGCGCAGCCGCGCAGCGAGCGCCGGGTCTCGGCCGCCGCCTGGCGGGCCTCCTCCAGGGAGCCGGGGTAGGGCTCCGGCTCGTCCTGCTCCTCGGCCGGGTCCGCGTGGTCCCGCAGCAGGTCGCGCAGGAGCGCCGCGGTCTCGTCGAAGCCCCCGGCCCCGTCCTCGGCGGCACGGTGCGCGTCGAGCAGCTCGGCGTGGGCGGCGCGGGCGCTGCTCAACGCGTCGGTGCGGACGGCGAGTTCGGTGGTGGCCGTGCGCAGCAGGGACTGCGCGTGCTCGGTGTCGGACGGGACGAGGTCCTCGGGCAGCTCCGTGTGCGCGTCGCCGTCCTCGGGCGCGTGCCGCTCGGCCTCGCCGCGCAGCCGGCCGAGCTGCTCGCTCGCGGTGGAGGCGCGGGTCTCCAGCAGCTGGACGAGTTCCTCGGCGCGGGAGGCGGCGGCCTGCCGGGAGGGGCCGTCGGCGCCTTCGGAGGTTTCCAGCAGGGTGGCGGCGCGGGTGCGCACCTTGTTGCTGAGGCGGTCCAGCTCGGTGAGCGCCGCGGACTCGTCGGACTCGGCTCGGGCCTGCTCGGCCCGCAGATCGGCGCCGACGCCCACCTTCTCGTAGACCTGGGACGCGGCCCGGTACGCCTCGCGCAGTGCGGGCAGCGACGCCTGGGGCGCCTCTCCCTCCGGTACGTCGTCGGGGGCGCCGGCGATCTCGGCGCGCTCGGCGCGCAGCGTGCGGGCGGTGCGGCGGGCATCGTCCGCGGAGCGCTGGGCGGCCCGGCGGTCCTCGTCGGCCGAACGCGCGTGCTCCAGGCAGGACTGGGCGCGGGCCTCCGACTCGACGGCCTCGTCGGCGAGTTCGCGGACCTTGGCCTGCCAGCCCGCGCGCTCGCGCAGGCGGAACGCGAGTCCGGCGAGCGCGTCGGCGGCGCGGCGGGCCTTCTGCGCCGCCTCCTGTCGCTCGTCGCGCACGCGGGTCGCCTCGGCCGCGGACTCGTCGGCCTCGGCGCGCAGGGTGCGGGCCTCGGCGAGCTCGGCCTCTGACTCCTCGGCGAACGTACGGGCCTCACCTGCCGCGGCGGCGAGTTCGGCGAGGCGGCCCGTGGGGCAGCCGGAGCGCCAGGAAGTGAGGCGCGCCGCCAGCTCTCGGTCCTTGGCGAGGCGCCCGGCGCGCGCCCTGATGTCCTCGTCGCGCCGGGCCGCGCGCTCGCGCAGCGCCTGCCGCTCCTCGTCGGCGGCGTGCTCGTCGTGCATGGCCGGGTTCGGCGGGACGAGGAAGACGGCCGCGTCCCTGGAGGAGGACGCGTCCTCGGACGGGGTCGGGGCGAGCAGCGCGGCGGCGGTGCCGACGGCGACGGCGGAGCGGGGCAGCAGGGCCGCGCCGGCGAGCGCCTCCCGGGCCCGTCCATGGGCCGCCGCATCGGTGATCACGACGCCGTCGACCAGCTCGGGCCGGGCGGCGAGCACGCGCGCGTGGTCGGTCGGGTCGACGGACTGGGCAAGGTAGCGCCAGCCCGGCAGGGCCGGGATGCCGTGTTCACCGAGGAACTCCACGGTGGCCAGCACGTCGGGGCCAGGCGGGAGCAGGCCGCCGTCGCCCAGGGCGCCCAGGATCCGGGAGTCGTCGGCGGCGGCCGTACGGAGCTCGAACAACTGCCGCTCGGCGGTGGTCACGGTGTCGTCGAGCAGCGCCTTCAGGTCGTCGGCGGCGCGGTCCAGGTCCTCGGCGGTGAGGGTGCCCTCGGAAGTTCCGAATGCCTCGCCGTCCCGGCCCCCGGACGCGTCCTGTCCTTCGGCCCCGCTGTCGTCGGACCGCCCGCCCACACCGAGCAGTTCGGCCAGCCGCTCCTCCCCCGCGAGGGAGGCGGCCGCCCGCTCCTCCGCCTGGTGGGCCTGCTCCGCGGCGCTCGCGGCGTCGGCGGCGCGGGCCGCCGTCAGCTCGGCGCGCGACTCGACGGCACCGGCCTCGCGCGCGTGCTCGGAAGCCCGGCGGGCGGCCTCGCGCGCGGTGTCCCACGCGGCGACAGTGGTCTTCTCCGCGTCGGCCGCGGCGAGCGCGGCACGGGCCGGGTCGGCGTCGGGCGCGCTGTCGTCGATCCACCCGGCGCGCACGGCCTCGGTGGTCTCCTGCTCGACCTCGGTCAACCGCTGGCGCAGGTGCCCGAGTTCACTGCGGGCACGCTGGGCCTCGGTGGCCGCGGCCGTCGCGTCGCGGTGCGCGGTCTCGCCCGCCTCCTGGAGGACGGCGGAGCGCTCCTCCTCCACGTTCGCGTGCGTTTCGGCCTGCTCGGCGGCGCCGTGCAGCGCCCGGACGAGTTCGGACGCGGCCTTCGCGCGGGCCGCGAGCGCGGGAGCGGCGTCCCGCTCGGCCTCGCGGATGGCGACGGCCACGCGCGCGGAGCGGTCCGCGGCGGCGCGGTGGCGCAGGACGGCCTCGGCGGCCTGCCAGGCGGAGTGGAGGCCCCGCGCGTCGGCCAGCTCGCGCTTCTGCGCGGCGGCGGCCTTCTCGGCCCCGGCGAGCGCCAAGGAGGCGTGGCGGTAGGCCAGTTCGGCCGCGATCAGGGAGCTGCGCTCGCGCGCCGACTCCGCTTCGGCGACCGTGCCCGAGGCCGCGGTGACCTGCTGGGCCAACTCCCCGGTGCGGCCGCGCTCGACGGCGGCGCGGGCGGACAGGCGACGGGCGAGCGTGCGCGTGCGGCGCTCGGAGGCGGTGTGGATGTCCCGCGCGCGTGCCCGCGTGTCGGCGGCCTCCACGATGCGGGTGAGCAGATCGACGGAGCCAGCGGTGAATTCGCGCTCGGCCATCAGCTCGGAACGCCGTCCCAGCTTGTTCCCGAACCCGCTCACCAGGTCGGCGAGGCCGTCCGTGTCCCGCGTGTCAGTGACGGCGCGCAGCAGCAGGTCGGTGAAGTCGGAGTCCTTCTTGACGGCGAAGAGGCCCGCGGCCTCGCCCTCGTCCGCGTTCATCTCCCGCTGGTAGCGGAAGAGTTCGGGGTCGAGGCCCAGGTCACCGAGGTGCTCGTTCCACCGGTCGTGGATCTCCTCCCAGTGCACCTCCAGGTGCGGGTACGCCTTGCCCGCCTCCGTCAGCGCGTCCCGGAAGCCCTTCATGGTGCGGCGCCGCCCCTGCGCGCCCGAGGCGCCCTCGGCGGCGGGACGTACGGCGCTGGCCTCGGCGACCGGCAGCGAGTCGAGGCTCAGACCGGGGCCCGGCCGGAACGAGTACCAGGCCTCGGCGAACTTCCGCGGGTCGTTGGAGACCTGCCGCCCCCGCCACTCGCTGACCTTGCCGACGACGACGCACTCGCCGGTGAGCGTGTGCTGCCACTCCAGGGCGACGTGTCCGCAGTCGTCGGCGAGGAGGAACTTGCGCAGCACACCGGAGCTGGCGCCGCCCAGCGTGTTCCGGTGGCCGGGCAGCATGACCGAGAAGATCAGCTTGAGCAGGACCGACTTGCCGCCGCCGTTCTCCAGGAAGAGCACACCGGCCGGCGCGGGGCGGCGCGGCGGACCGACGGGCTCGTCCTCGAAGAACTCCGCCTGGGTGGGTGCGGGGTCGGGCACGGGCTCGCCAACGCCCCGCAGGTCAAGCACGGTGTCGGCGTAGCGTGCACCGGCGGGCCCGATGGAGTAGAGGCGAATCCGGGACAGCTCGTACATGGCGGACTCTCGTGGTAGGTACGGAAGTTCAGAAGGTCAGGAGTGGAACGGCAGGCCCGCGTCGGCGGCGAGCCCGGTCGCGTCCTCGTCCATCGGCGGCACCAGGCTCGCGGACCCGTCGGTGACGGGAACGACGCCCAGCTCGAGAAGTTCGGCCATGGCGGCCGTGCCGGCCATGTCGCGGACCTGGAGCTGGTAGCGGGCGGTGGTGCGGTACGTGCCGCCCGAGTCGTCGCCGGTTCTCTGCAGGAAGCCGGAGTCGGTGAGGAAGGCGACGGCCTTGCCGACGATGCCGGTGGTCGAACTGGCGAGGCGGCGCGTGTCCTTGGTGGCGCCCGTGGAGCTGCGCCGCGCCCAGATCCGCCAGGCGGCTTCGAGCCCGGGGGCCTCGGTCGCCGGGTCGGTGTTCTCGCCGGTCTCCTCGGCCCGCTCCTCCAGCTTGCGGCAGGCCTGCCGGACGAAGGCGTCCACGCCGTTGACACTCACGCGGCCGATGTAGCCGTCGTCGGCGAGGTCCTCGGGGCGCGGGAAGGCGAGCGCGGCGACCGCGAGATGGGCGAGGCCGTGCAGGAAGCGGTCGGTGGAGTCCGCGGTCGTCCGGCGCGCGTAGTCGCCCATGCGAACCGCGAACACGGAGTCCTCGGCGGCGGTCACGGCCATCCCCGCGCGCGGGGACACCTCCAGGACGACGAGGCCGAGCCCGGTGGCCACGGCGTCGGCGAGCCGGGCGAAGGGCGGGTCCTCGCGATAGCGGCGCAGCAGCTCCCCGTACTCCTGATCACGGGAGGGCTGGAGCTTCGGCTGGAGGCCGAAGGAGACCAGACGCGCCGCGTCGGCGGCGTCGGCCGGGGTGACGGGCGCCTGGGCCCTGGCCGAGCCCGAAGCGTCGGGCTCGCCCCATTCGGCGTGCTCTTCGGCGTACTCGGTCACGGGTGGTGCTCCTTCATGGGTGCTGCGTAGAAGTTCATGCGCGCTACGTGGTTCACGCGGACTACGTCGTTCATGCGCGCTACGTAGAGGTGGGTCGCCATCACGCGGCCTCCGTCCGGCCGGCGGCCATCCCGACCGCGTCGAGCAGGGCCATTCCCACGATGAGGTCGGCGCCGCCGAACTCCGGGTCGTCGAGCTCGGTGCCGTCGTCCACGGCGAACAGCAGCTTCTCCTCGCCCTGGCGGTAGGCCGTGCCGACCGGCGGGCTCGCGGCGTGGACCGCCAACAGGGCCACCAAGTACGGCAGTTCGGCATCGCGCTTGCGGGCGTCGGCGAGCAGCCCGGACAGCCGGCGCGGCGCGTCCGACGGCAGGTCGAGCAGCTCCATGGCGCCCGCGAGCTGCTCCTCGCTGAACCGGCTGTCGTCCGGCGTGGCGATGAGGTCCGGCTCGGGCATCTCCGCGCCGAGGTGCTCACGCTCCATGGGCGGCGTGAGCAGTATGTCGACCAGGTCGCCGACGCGTACGGACACGGGCGTACGAAGCCCGGTGCCGCGCGCGAAGAACGCGTCGGTGGCCTTCTTCGCGCTCTCCACCGGCAGCGGCAGCAGCGGCGCGAGGAGCTGCCCGTACAGATCGAGGCCCACGCGCGCGGAGGGCGCCGTGAAGGCCTGCCGGTCCTGCTCGGCGCGGAACAGCGGGCCGGCCTCCAGGAGGCGCGACTGCAGCTGCGTATGACGGCGGATGCAGTCCTTGACGATGTCGACGAGCTCGGCGGCGCGGCGCTTCTGCTCCGGCTCCTCCGACTCGTCACGGGCCTTGCGGATGTTCGTCAGGATCGCGTTCTCGTGCCGGTAGCGGTCCGCGACGTGGTCGAGCGCCTCGGCGATCATGTCGGGCACGGCCTGCAGCCAGTCGACGGCGCGCACATTGCGGCGCGTCGCGTCCAGCGCCTTGCGGAGCGTCTCCGAGTACTGCACGGTCCGGTACCTGGCCTGCTCGGCGGCGAGCTGCGCGTCCGCGAGCCGGCCGCGGCTGATCAGCACCTCCAGCTTGACCTCGGCGGCGATCTGCGCGCTGGTGACGTCCGTGTCGAGGGCGCCGACCAGGACGTTCACCGCCTCGTCCGTCGTGCGCAGGTAGACGCTGCCCCCGTAGCCGGGGACCTCCTCGATCAGCTTGAAGTCGTAGTCACGCCGTACGTAGGAGCCGTCCTGCGCGAACGTGCCGTACACGGCGCGGAAGCCGCGGTCCACGCTGCCGACGTTGATCAGGTTCTCCAGGACCCAGCGGGCCACCCGCTCGTGCTCGGCGGAAGGCCGCTGCGGGGCCTGTGCCGCGATGCGGGGAACGAGCCTGGCCACTATCTGCTCGTGGTCGGCGCCCGTGTCGAAGTCCATGTTCAGTGTGACGAGGTCGATGGCGGACAGCGCCACCTCCGCCATCCCGTACGTCGAGTACTCGCCCGCGAGATTGGCCTTGCGCACGTCCAGATCGTGCAGCGGCGCGGTGCACGCGAGCGCGCGAAGGCGGCGCGCGAGCCCTTCGTCGGCGGCCGGGCCCGGTGCGGGGCGCGGCCCCGCGCTGAGCTGGGGCGGAACGGATTCCGTGCTGGCAGGCGAAGTCACGGAGCACAGGGTATGCGCTGGGTCTGACAACGGTCGAAACGGCGCAGATGCGACGGCTTTCGGGCCTGCCCGCGACGGGCCGCGAAAGGCGGCTAGCCGTCCTTCGGCATCCGCTGCCGGTACGCCTCGACGAGCCCGTCGCGGGAGTCGTCGAGGTACTCGCCGAGCAGCGTCTCAGCCGTGTCCCTGCGCCCCTCGCGCAGCATCTCGACGAGTTCCAGATTGCGCGCCAGGTACGGCTCGTGGAGGCGCTGCGGGTCGTCCACGACGTGGAACGCCAGGCGCAGCTCGGCCAGGACGCTGCGCATCAGTTCGTCGGTGCGCTCGCTGCGTGCCAGGGCGACGAGTTCACGGTGGAAGTGGATGTTGGCGGTCGAGACGCTCTTCCACTCGCGCCGCTCGGCCGCCCGGTGTCCGTCGGTGACGGCTCCGGCGACCCGGTCGAGTGCGTACGGCGGGTCTCCCAGGGACCGTACGACGGCGCACTCGACCATGCGCCGGGTCCGGTAGATGTCCTCGACGTCGTCGACGCTCAGGACGCGCACGAAGACCCCGCGGTTCAGCCGGTGTTCGAGCAGCCGCTCGTGCGTGAGCAGCCGGAACGACTCACGGAGCGTATTGCGCGACACCCCGAGGGCGCCTCCGATGCTGTCCTCCGACAGGCGCGTGCCGGGCGGGAAGTAGCCTTCCGCGATCCGGTTCCGCAGGATGTCCGCGACGCGCTCCGCGGTGCTGGTGCGTCCCAGCAGCGCGCGGTCGTCCGCGAGGGCGTTGAGTTCGTCCATGGCCACGGCCGAATTCAAGCGCAGTTCCCGGAACGAGACAACGTGGTATCGATGGATCGTTCAACGACGCCTCGAACGCCTCAGGACACGACCGCCTTCAGAGCCGTGAGCAGCCGCTCCACGTCCTCCGCGCTGCTGTAGGGGGCGAGGCCCACGCGGACACCGCCCGTGTCGCCGAGGCCGAGCCGCCGCGAGGCCTCCAGCGCGTAGAAGGAGCCGGCGGGGGCGTCGATGCCGTGATCGGCCAAGTGCCGGGAGATCTCGGCCGGGCTCCGGCCCTCGACCGTGAACAGGAGGGTCGGGGTGCGCCGCTCCGCACGCGAGTACAGGGTGACGCCGCCGAGGTCCGCGAGTCCTCGCTCCATGCGCTGCCGCAGCACCTCCTCGTGTTCCTCCAGAGCTGCGAAGGAGGCGACGAGGCGCTCCCTGCGGCTGCCGCGCGCGCCCACGTCCAGGTCCGCGAGGAAGTCCACGGCGGCGCTCGCACCCGCCAGCAACTCGTAAGGAAGCGTGCCGAGTTCGAAGCGCTCCGGTACGGCGTCGCTGGACGGCAGCAGCTTGTCGGGACGCAGCGACTCCAGCAGTTCGGCGCGGCCGGTGAGCACGCCCAGATGCGGGCCGAGGAACTTGTAGGGCGAGCAGACCAGCGTGTCCGCGCCGAGCGCCACCAGGTCGACCACGGCATGCGAGGCGTAGTGCACTGCATCCACGTGGAACAGCCCGCCCACTTCGTGGGTGAGGGCGGCCAGGGCCGACAGGTCGGGACGCGTGCCTATCAGGTTGGACGCGGCGGTCACGGCCACCAGGCGGGTACGTTCCGAAAGCACCGCCTTGAGGTGCTCGGGCCGCAGCTCCCCCGACTCCGGGTCGAAGTCGGCCCACCGTACGGTGGCGCCCGCCGCCTCGGCCGCCTGGATCCACGGGCGGATGTTGGAATCGTGGTCGAGCCGGGTGACGACCACCTCGTCACCCGGCCCCCAGGTCTTGGCGAGCGTCCGGGACAGGTCGTAGACGAGCTGTGTGGCGCTGCGCCCGAACACGACGGTCCCGGGGGTGGTGCCGAGCAGATCGGCCAGCGCCGCGCGGGCCTCGACGACGATCCCGTCGGCACGGCGCTCGCCCTCCGTAGTCTGCCCCCGGTTCGCCAGCGGGCCGGTCAGCGCGGCGGTGACGGCGTCGATGACCGGCGCAGGCATCTGGGTGCCGCCCGGCGCGTCGAAGCGGGCCGTGCCGGACTTCAGGGCGGGGATCTGTGCGCGGACGGCGGCGATGTCGAGGGCCATGGCTCAACTCCTATGGTGCGTAGGCGATACGGGGCCCGCTCCCGGTCAGGGGCAGACCTCGCACGGCTGGCTCGTACCCGGAGCCGCTCCCGCGACTCCCGTCACATGATCGCAAGCCCGAAGCGACACCTCCAGACCCGAGCCCATTGGCACCTCCAGACCCGACATCGAGGCGAGCGCCGCCGCAACTCCCGCGGAGGCCCGCAGGTCGAGACGGGCGCCGGTGCCGCGCATATCGTGCCGCACCTCGTCCGCGGCGAGCGCCAGGAGCCCGGGCAGCAGGTCGGCGCAGCGCCGCGCGACCCAGCCGGTGCCCGCCGTGGCGAGCCTGGGGGGAGGCGCTCGGCCCGGCGCCCGACGTCGAGCCGGAACGGCCCGCGCCGACCCGCGCCGCCGGCCTGTGGTGCGCGGCGACCCTGAGCGCCTTCATGCCGCGCCCCCAGCCGGAACCTGAACGGGTGCGTCGTGCGCCGCCAGGAAGGCGTCCACGGCGACGTCCCACCCGAAACACTCGGCACGCGCGCGTGCCCTTTCCCTACGTTGTCCCGTGGGCCGCCCGAGCACGTCCCGGACGGCTGCCGCGAACGCCGCACCGTTGTCCTCGGCCACGACCCCTGCCCCGCCGATCACCTCCGGCAGCGCCGAGGACGCGCTGACGACGACCGGTGTCCCGCAGGCCAGCGCTTCCAGGGCGGCGAGCCCGAACGTCTCTGCGGGCCCCGGGGCCAGGCACACATCGGCCGTGGCCTGCAGGGCCGCCAGCGCGACCGGGTCGGCAACGTGCCCAAGGAAGTCGACCGGCAACAGCCGGGCCCGCGCGCGTTGTTCGAGCCGCGACCGCAGGGGCCCGTCGCCCGCCACGAGGAGCCGGGCGGGCACACCGGAGCGGCGCAGGCGCGCCACGGTGTCGAGGCCGATGCCCGGTCGCTTCTCCACGGAGAGCCGTGTGCACATGAAGAGCAGCACCTCGTCCACGCGCGCGTACCGCGCACGCACCTCCGCGCTCCGCTCCCCCAGCCGGCACCGCACGAGATCGACGCCGAGCGGCGCCCGGACCACGTTGCGCGCCCCGATCCGCACGAACTCGCGCTCGGCCCACTCCGTGGTGCACACCACGCGCGTGTAGGCGTGCGCCGTACGGACGTTGAGCACGTCGGCGGCCCGCCGCGTGGCGCGCTCGGGCATGCCCCACGTGCGCAGCACTCCATGGGCGGTCTCGTGGGAGACCATCACGGCCGGCACCCGCGCGCGGCGTGCCCACTCACCGGTCCAGCGCAGCGTCGTCCGGTCCGACACTTCCAGCCGGTCCGGGCGCAACCGCTCCAACAGCCGTGCCACGCGCTGCCGGTCGGTCAGGACGCGGTAGCCGCCGGTCGCGGGGAGCGGCGCCCCCGGCAACGTAATGACGCGGCCTTGAGGCGTCTCCGTGTCCGAGAGCCGCTCCCCCGGCACGATCAGCACCGGCTCGTGCCCGGCCGCCAGGTACCCCGCACCCAGTTCTCGTAGCGCGGTCCGCAGCCCGCCGGACGCGGGGGCGACGAAGTTCGCGAGCCGTACGATCCGCAGGCGCCCGCTCATGCCGCCACCGCCCCGGTCCCGGCCTGCCGCGCATGCAGCACTTCTACGTAGTGCTCGACCAGGAGGTCGCCCACGGCCTCCCAACTGCGCCCGGACACAGCGGCCCGCCCGGCGCTTCCGTATGTGGCACGCAGCCCGGGGTCCCCGGAGAGCGCCCACACGGCGTCACGCAACGCCTCCGGGTCGCCAGGAGGTACGAGCATCCCGGTCCTGCCGTGCGCGACGAGGTCGAGGGGACCGCCGGCCGCCGGGGCGATCACCGGCACCCCGCTCGCCATGGCCTCCTGCACCGTCTGGCAGAACGTTTCGTAGGGCCCTGTGTGCACGAACACGTCCAACGCGGCGAAGATCCGGGCGAGTTCGCCCCCGGTGCGCCGCCCCAGGAAGAGCGCGCCGGGCAGCGCGCCGCGCAGGGACGTCTCGCTCGGCCCGTCGCCCACCACGACGACGCGCACACCGTCGAGGCCGCAGACCCGCGCCAGGAGCTCCACGTGCTTCTCCGGCGCGAGCCGCCCCACGTACCCGACGAGCAGCTCCCCACGCGGCGCCAGCTCGGCACGGAGGAGCTCGCAGCGCCTCGCGGGCCGGAACCGTACGGCGTCGACCCCACGCGGCCACAGCCGCACCCGTGGCACCCCGTGCGCCTCCAGGTCGCGCTGCGCGGTGGTGGAAGGCGCGAGGGTGCGGTCCGCGGCGGCGTGCACGGTGCGGATCCGCCGCCAGGCCGCACTCTCACCCACCCCCACGTACGTACGCGCATAGCCCGCCAGGTCGGTCTGGTAGACGGCCACGGCGGGCACGCGCAACCGGGTCGCGGCCGCCATGCCGCGCATACCGAGCACGAACGGGCTTGCCAGATGGACGAGTTCGGCCCGGTGCGCGGCCACGGTCTGCACGAGGCGGCGCCCCGGCAGTGCGACACGGACCTGCGGATAGCCGGGCAGCGGCAGGGACGGCACCCGGACGACAGGGCAGGGCGCCGCCGCGTCCGCCTCCGGCGCGGCGGGGGTGGCGGGGGCGACGACGAGGGGGTCGTGGCCGCGGGCGGCCAGATGGCGCGCGGTCTGCAGGGCGCAGTGCGCCACACCGTTGATGTCGGGCGGGAAGGACTCGGTCACGATGACGATACGCATACGGGGTTTGTCGCCCCGCCGGACGTGCTCACGTCAAAGTCGATCTTTCCTGGCGAGGAACGGTCCGTGAGCGTTGGCCGCCGGTGAAAACCGCAGGTGAACGAGCAGGAGGTGGCCCCTCACCGAAGGGCCACCTCCCGGAAATCAGCGCGTCACAACGCCGGGGCGTCGGGACCGATCCTGCTGCGGACCGCGGTCTGCACCTCGTCCTCCTCGGCCGGATCGGCGGCGAGGCGGCGCAGTTGATCGACGACGCGGGCATCGCCCGTCTCGGCGTGCCGCGCGGCGACCTCGCGGGTGCTCTCCTCGCAGTCCCACAGGCACTCGACGGCGAACCCGGCGGGGAAGGAGGGATCGGTGGCGGCGAGCGCGCAGGCGGCGCGCCCGCGCAGATGCGAGGACGCCGTCTCGCGGTAGATGTGCCGCAGCACGGGGGCGGCGCAGACGATGCCGAGCCGTCCCGCCCCGTCGACGAGCGGCCAGAGGGTGGGGGCGTCGGGGCCGTCGCCGCGTACTGCCTCCCGTAGGGAGGCGAGGACGAGCTCGCCGTCCTGGGCACCGCCCCTGCAGGCGAGCATGCGGCCCGCGGCGGCGCCGAGCGCGTCCGGCCGGGGGGCCCACTGCCGGGCCCGCTGCACGGCGGCGACGCTGCGCATCCGCTCGAAGGCGTCCAGCGCGGCGTCCACGACCACGCGGGACGGCGCCTCCACGGCAGCCTCGATGAGATCGAGTACGCCCGGATCGTGCATGTCGGCGAGGTAGCGAAGGGCGGTGCAGCGCGCCCCGTCGGTCCCGTCCTGCGCGGCCCGCACGATCTCGGCGTGGTCCTCGGGACCCGCCACGGCGGTCAGGCAGCGGGCGGCGGGCACGTACAGGACGGCGCCGCGCTCGAAGCCCTCCTGGGCCCAGTCGAAGACGGCTTGCACGCTCCACTCGGGGCGCGGCCCCGCAGGACGCATCTGCCGCTGCCAGCGGTCGAAGGATCCGGTTTCCTGCGCGGCACGCACGCGTGCCCCCACATGCGGCCGCGGATCCTCGGCCCACAGACGCCAGGGTCGCGGCTCGAAGGCGTCGCGTACGACGACGGCGAGCTCGGCCTCGGCGTCGGCCGGGAAGCGGGCGAGGACCGGCTCGGCGAGCGCACGCAGGCCCGCGTCGTCGTCGCGCAGAGCCAGCTCGTCGAGCGCCCAGGCCCAGTTGCCGCCCACGGCGGCGTACCTGCGCAGCAGCTCCAGGGCGTCCCGCCTTCCGTAGGAGGCGAGGTGACCGAGGACCGCGAGCGCCAGGCCCGTACGTGACTCCTCGGTGTCGAGGAGGTCCTCGGGGTCGAAGAGGTGCCGCTCGATCTCGTCGAGCTCGCCATGGAGATCGACGTAGAGCCGGGCGTAGTACAGCGAGCGGTTCTCCACCTGCCAGTCGTGGCGGGGGTCGCTCAGCACACAGTGATTGAGAGCCGCGAGCGCCTCGGCACGCGGCGCCGTCAGCGCGTGCAGCGTGCCGTCGCCGCGGCCCCGCTGCAGCAGGCCGAGCAGCGTACCGCTGGGCGCTATGACCGGTTCGAACATGGGAAACAGCCTCAAATCAAGCGTCGACGCAACCGGGATGCTCACCTACCTGGCCACGCGACAACACGTCGGAGCGCCCGCCGTCTCTTGCTTGCTGCTACCCATTTCTCTGCCTCTCGTCCAAGGCCCGGAACCGGGCCGTTCACGGCCCGCTCTGCACGTGGGCACCACCTGCCCCGGCCTCGCGTCCGTAAATCACGCCGTCATCATGACCCAGCGACTCAAGCCACCGCGACCACATTTCCCGCACCCCCGTTTTGCCTGGTCAGAGCCGGTGTGTCAGGAGGTTCCGAAGAGGTCGACGAGCTCCGTCTTGCCGAACATCCGGGCCGTGTCGACCGCCGAAGGGGTCCCCGCGGCCGGATCGGCGCCCCCGTCGAGCAGCGCCCTGATCACGTCGTCGGCGCCCTTGAAGACGGCGCCCGCGAGCGGGGTCTGGCCCTTGTCGTTGGCGCGGTTGGCCTCGGCGCCGCGCTCCAGGAGGGCACGCACCGCCTCGGCGTGCCCGTGGTAGGCGGCGAGCATGACGAGCGTGTCACCCCGGTCGTTCGTGAGGTTCGCCGGCACCCCGGCGTCCACGTAGCCCACGAGAGCCTCCGTCTCGCCGCGTCGCGCGAGGTCGAAGATCTTGGTGGCCAGCTCCACGACCTCCGGGTCGGGGGCTTCGCTCATCGGGCGGACCGCCTTTCTCATACGTGCCGGTACGGCTGTGCAGCCGTACGAGTGAATCGACAGGGTACTGCCCGGTCGGGCACATGACCCGACCCCACCGAGGCAAAGATCACGAAGAGTGCGGACGGACGTCCGGCAGCACGCTCGGGCGGCTCAACAGCGGCCGGTCAATTGGGTGAAAGCTACGAATTTCCACCCATTTGCACCTTTTGTCGTATAGATACATGCTGTGAGCCTGGAAGAACTCATGGTGACTGTCCCCATCAACCAGGAGAACCCTCATGATCCTGTCCATCTCGGGCGTCGTGCTGCTCGGCATCATCGTCTTCTTGTTCTTCCGCAAGGACGGCCTGAAGGCCTCGCACGCACTGGTCTGCGCCCTCTTCGGCTTCTACTTGGCGGGCACTGCCATCGCCCCGAGCATCAAGGCGGGCGGCCAGAGCCTCGCCAGCCTGCTCGGCGGGATCAAGTTCTGACGGACCACTCACCCGCACACACCTTCAGGAGAACGACGTGGCCAGGCGCCCACTCCCCCGCATTCTGAGCAACGGCAGCGCCACGATCGCCCGGAGCCGGGACATGGCTCGGACGGCCGCCGACGGTGCCACCGACGTACTCCACCCCCTCATCACGGTCAGCCGTGGGCTGCGCCGCCTGGCCGGTGCCGGGCGGCAGAAGTGGGCGAACACCCCCAAGGAGCGGCGCGGACCGCTGCTCTTCCTGGTGGCCGCCGTCGTCCTGGTCGTGGTGTTCATTCCATACGGTCCGCTGCTGGCGCTCATCACCCTGATGGCGGCGGCCGGATGGAAGGGGCGCGATCCGAAGCCGCCGGAGCAGACCGGCCCCGACGATTCGCAGGTACAGCGCCTCTCGTCCCTCTACGAGGCGCTTGTACCGTACTTCTCCGTAGCCGACGACCCGAGCCCGCTCTACGCGCACGGTGGCGACTGGGAGAAGGCCTTCGAGACGTTCGACTTCGACGGCGACGGCCGCGTCGACCGGATCGACATCCGCTACCCCGCGTACTTCACGGACGGGGAGGCGGCATCGCGGGCCCGGATCGAGCAGCTGCTGCACGCCAAGCTCGGCCGGGGCCGCGAGTACCACTTCGCGTGGGACGAGGAGGGCAACCACCTGACGGTGAACGTGCTCGACCCGCTGCCCACGGACATCGCCGCCCAGCCCTTCGTGACCTCGCCCGGTGAGACCGTTCTCGGCTTCACCGACGGGACCGGCGTTCAGCGCACGCTGCCGGTGATGGCGGGCGAGGAGGAACGGGACGTGCCGCCTGTCGTGTGGCGCACCGGCGTCCGCTCCACCGAGCCCCACCTGCTGGTCGCGGGGCAGCCGGGCAGCGGCACGACGTCCCTGCTGCGTTCCGTGGCACTCCAGGCGCTGCGCCACGGTGACGTGCTGATCGTCGAGGGCAGCGGGACGGGCGACTACGCGTGCCTGGTCGGCCGCTCCGGGGTGCTCGCCGTGGAGTGCGGTCTTGCCGGTGCGCTGACCAGCCTCGAATGGGCGGCACACGAGACGGAGCGGCGACTGATCGCCGCGAACCGGGCGCGACAGGCCGGGCACCCCACCCCGGACGACATCAAGCGCCCGCTGTGGATCCTGCTGGACCGTCCGAGCGCCCTGGGTCACCTCGCCGCCGCGGACGGCCGCAAGGACCCGCAGACGCTGCTCCAGGTGCCTCTCAGGCACGGCCGCGCGGCCGGTGTGACGGTCGTCGTGGCCGAGCAGTTCGACAGCCTCGACGCCCTGATCGACCCGGTCAGGCAGCACACCCGCGCGCGCGTGGTGCTCGGCCCGGCCACTCCGGAGGAGCTGCAGGACGTGCTCGGCACGGTGCCGCAGACGACGCCCACCGCTGACATCCCGGCGGGCCGCGGCTACGCCCGCCTGGGCACAGGGCCGGTCCATCGCCTCCAGGTCCCCGCCACCCCGGACCCGTACGACGACGCGACGAGCGAGGTCCACCGGCAGGCGGTCGCGGCGCTCCTCCCGGAGCGCAACACGCCGGCCGACGCGGCCATGGAGACCCCGGTCGAAGCGGTGCCCGAGGAGGCCGAGGCGCTGGCCGAGCGCTGAAGGCTGGGCTCCACAGGAAAGAAAGCGCTGAAGGCTGGGCTCCACAGATAAGAACAAGCAGGGCTCCACACGAAGGAAGCAGCGCCCTCCATGAGGGCCCTAGCCGGCTACGCGATCAGGGTGCGCGGTACGTCCCCGCCCGCGCCCTGACCGTCCCGGACGAGCTGCGCCGCCGCCGCGAGCCGCGCCGCCGCCTCGTCGGCCACGGCGCCGCCCACGGTGAACGGCAGCCGTACGTACCCCTCGAAGGCCCCGTCGACGCCGAAGCGTGGCCCCGAGGGGACCCGCACCCCGACCCGCTCGCCGAGCTCGGCGAGGCGCGAGCCAGACAGGCCACCGGCCTTCACCCACAGGGTGAGGCCCCCGTTCGGCACCTCGAACTCCCAGTCGGGCAGCTCCCGCCGCACGGCGGCCACGAGCGCGTCACGGTTCCCGCGCGCCTGTGCGCGCCGCAGCGCGACGGCCTCCTCCCAACCCCCGGTGTTCAGCAGCCAGTTCACCGCCAGCTGCTCCAGGACCGGGGTGCCGAGGTCCGCGTACGCGCGGGCGGCGACCAGGCTGCGGATGACGTCGGGCGCGGCCCGCACCCAGCCGATCCGCATGCCCGCCCAGAACGCCTTGCTGGCCGAGCCGACCGTGATCACCGTGGAGCCCGCGGGGTCGAACGCACAGACCCGGCGCGGCACGGCCGCACTCACGCTGTCCTCCCCGTCGAAGTGCAGCTCCGTCATGGTCTCGTCGACCACCAGGACGGTGCCCGCCGCGCGCGCGGAGTCCACCAGTGAGCGGCGCTGCTCCTCGTCGGCTAGCGCGCCCGTCGGATTGTGGAAATCGGCGACTACGTAAGCGAGCCGGGGCGCCGCCTCGCGCAGTACCTGGCGCCAGCGCTCTAGGTCCCAGCCCTGGAGCCCGTCAGCCATGGCGACGGGCACGAGCCTGAGGCCCGCCTCGCGCATCAGTTGAAGGATGTTCGCGTACGAAGGTGATTCCACGGCCACGCGTTCGCCACGGCCCGCGAAGAGGTGACAGATCGCGTCGATGGCGCCCATCGCACCGGTCGTGACCATGATCTGTTCGGGCATGGTCGGGATGCCGTGCGCGGTGTACCGCTCGGCGATCATGGTGCGCAGCGCGGGCAGCCCCGCCGGGTAGTCGCCGTGGGTGTGGGCGTACGGCGGCAGTTCTTCCAGAGCGCCCTGTACGGCGCGGGTCAGCCACGGTTCGGGGGCGGGCAGGGCCGCCGTGCCGAGGTCGATCATGGAGCCGAGGGCCTCGGGCGGCAGGGGTTCCAGGCCGCGCGCGGGAAGCGGGTTCCCGGCGGGCACAGCGGTCCAGCTGCCCGCTCCCCTGCGGGACTCCAGGAAGCCCTCGCCGCGCAGCGCCTCGTAGGCGGCCGCGACCGTGGTGCGGCTCACCGAGAGTGCCTGGGCCAGTTCGCGCTCGGCAGGAAGCCGCGTGGCTACCGGGACGCGGCCCTCGAGGACGAGCAGGCGGATGCCGTCGGCGAGGGCGCGGTAGGCGGGCGGGCGGCGGGTGCCGGGGCCCGCGGGGCGCGGCTGCTGCGAGGTGAGCAGCCAGGCGAGCTGGGTCGAGCCGATCGCCGAAGTCCACTGAGCCATGCGAGCCAGTCCACCTTCCCCGAATTGGCCATGGTTGGCATCCAATTCCACGCCACAGAGTGTCATGCGTCAGGCCACTACCACCACTGAGGGGCTCACCTTGTCCGCGTCACCGTCCACTCCGCCGCGAGGCGGCCCGCTCGTCCGCCGCCTCGTGCAGCTCTACGTAGGTCTCGCGCTGTACGGCGCGAGTTCGGCGCTCCTCGTGGAGGCGGGACTCGGCCTGGAGCCCTGGGGCGTGCTGCATCAGGGGCTCGCCGAGCTGACGGGCATCTCCATCGGCGTCGTGTCGATCATCGCGGGCGCGATCGTGCTGCTCCTGTGGATCCCGCTGCGGCAGCGGCCCGGCCTCGGCACCGTCTCGAACGTCTTCGTGGTGGGCCTCGCGATCGACGGCACGCTCGCGGTCGTCCCGGATCCGCACTCCTACGGAGTGCGCATCCCCTTGATGCTGGCAGGCATCGTGCTCAACGGTGCCGCGACCGGCCTCTACATTGCGGCGAAGTTCGGCCCCGGCCCGCGCGACGGCCTGATGACCGGACTCCACCAGCGCACCGGCCGCTCGATCCGCCTGATGCGCACGGTCATCGAGATCGCCGTCGTGGCGAGCGGCTTCCTGCTCGGCGGCACGATCGGCGTGGGCACCGTTCTGTACGCCCTGACGATCGGCCCGCTGGCCCAGTTCTTCCTGCGCGTCTTCGCCGTCCCCACGTCGCCCGCAGGCCCCACCGCGGTCGCCGGCGGCACACCCCGGCGGGCCATACTGCGACGGTGACCTCGCGCGTACGCCATCCCTACCTCGACCACCCGGGTCCGCTCGCGCTCGCCCACCGGGGCGGGGCGGCGGACGGCCTGGAGAACACCGCCGCCGCGTTCCGCCGCGCCGTGGACCTCGGCTACCGCTACCTCGAGACCGATGTGCACGCGACGTCCGACGGGCGCCTCGTCGCCTTCCACGACACCACGCTCGACCGGGTCACGGACGGCGGCGGCCGGATCGCCGACCTCCCATGGTCCACGGTGCGCCACGCGCGCGTGGCGGGCAGCGAACCGGTGCCGCTCTTCGAGGAGTTGCTGGAGTCGTTCCCGGACGCGCGCTGGAACGTGGACGTCAAGGCGGAACCCGCGCTCGTCCCCCTCCTCGACCTGCTGCGCCGCACGCGCGCGTGGGACCGCGTCTGTGTCGGCTCCTTCTCCGAGGCGCGCGTCGCCCGCGCGCAGGCGCTCGCGGGCCCCCGCCTCGCCACGTCGTACGGCACCAAGGGCGTGCTGGGCCTGCGCCTTCGCTCGTGCGGGATTCCGGCCGCGCTGCGCCGCTCCGCGGTCTGCGCCCAGGTGCCGGTGGCGCACGGGCGGATCCGGGTCGTCGACCACCGCTTCGTGCGGGCAGCCCACGCGCGCGGGCTGCAGGTCCACGTGTGGACGGTGAACGACGAGAAGGAGATGCGGCGACTTCTCGACCTCGGGGTCGATGGCATAGTTTCCGATCACATCGAGACGCTGCGGGACGTCCTCAAGGACCGGGGGACGTGGGTCTGACCGCCACCCCGCGGCGCCGGACGGCGGGGACGGCAAGGGGACACGGGTGGGGACCGAGATCGCGCGGGAGACGGCGCAGAGGGCTTCCGCGGCCGCCGAGCGCAAGCGCGAGCAACGCGGCTGGTACTTCTACGACTGGGCGTGCTCGGTCTATTCGACCAGCGTCCTGACGGTGTTCCTGGGGCCGTATCTGACCTCGGTCGCGAAGGCGGCGGCGGACGCGGACGGCTTTGTGCACCCCCTGGGCATCCCGGTCCGCGCGGGCTCGTTCTTCGCGTACTCGGTCTCCCTGTCGGTGATCCTGTCGATCTTCGTGATGCCCCTCGCGGGCGCGGCCGCGGACCGTACGGGCCGCAAGAAGCCGTTGCTCGCGCTCTGCGCCTACATAGGCGCGGCGGCGACGGCCGGGATGTTCTTCCTGGACGGCGACCGCTATCTACTGGGCGGCCTTCTCCTCGTGATCGCGAACTCCTCGCTCGCCGTCTCGATGGTGCTCTACAACTCGTACCTGCCGCAGATCGCGCCCCCGGAGGAGCGCGACGCGGTCTCCTCGCGCGGCTGGGCCTTCGGTTACGCCTCCGGCGCCCTCGTCCTCCTGGCGAACCTGGTGCTGTACACGGCCCACGACACCTTCGGTGTCTCCGAGTCGACGGCGGTACGCATCTGTCTGGCGTCGGCGGGCGTCTGGTGGGGCGCGTTCACCGTGGTGCCGCTACGCCGCCTGCGCGACCAGCGCACACAGCCCGCGCCCGGTGGTACGGCCTCCGGGCCGCAGCAACTCCTTGCCACGGTGAAGGACATGCGCCGCCACCCGCTGACGCTCTCCTTCCTCCTCGCCTACTTGGTCTACAACGACGGCGTGCAGACGGTGATCTCACAGGCCTCCGTGTACGGCTCCGAGGAACTCGGACTCGACCAGTCGACGCTCATCGTGGCGGTGCTGCTCGTGCAGCTCCTGGCGGTGGCCGGGGCGCTCGCGATGGGCCGCCTCGCCCGTACGTACGGCGCCAAGCGCACGATCCTCGGCTCTCTTGTGGCGTGGACGGTGACGATCGGGGCCGGCTACTTCCTGCCTGCCGGGGCGCCGACGTGGTTCTTCGTGCTCGCCGCCGGCATCGGGCTCGTCCTGGGCGGCACCCAGGCGCTGTCCCGTTCGCTTTTCTCGCACCTCGTACCGGCCGGCAAGGAGGCCGAGTACTTCTCCGCATACGAGATGAGCGACCGCGGGATGAGCTGGCTGGGGCCCCTGGTGTTCGGGCTCGCGTACCAGCTGACCGGGAGTTATCGCGACGCGATCGTGTCCCTTGTCGCCTTCTTCGTGATCGGTTTTGTTCTGCTCGCGAGGGTTCCGGTCCATCGGGCGGTGCGCGACGCGGGCAATTCCGTGCCGGCCCGGATTTAGCACCTGAAGGCAAATCCCGGTAGTGTACGCGGTTGGCCTGCCAGGCGTACCGTTACTGCACGTCTAGATCGCGAAACGCTGGGTGACATCCTGCGTGAGATGTGACAAACCGGTCACCGGTGGGTACAACAAGGGGCGGCTACGACGGCGACGCATGACCCGGGAACCGGGAATCTTTACCGCCGACCGGACGTTGACCGGATGACGACGACAGCGACACCTGTCCTGTGGGCGACAAGCCCGGGAGGCACGATTCATGAGTGAGCGAGCTCTTCGCGGTACACGCCTCGTAGTGACCAGCTACGAGACGGACCGCGGCATCGACCTGGCCCCGCGCCAGGCCGTGGAGTACGCATGCGAGAAGGGACATCGCTTTGAGATGCCCTTCTCGGTGGAGGCCGAAATTCCGCCGGAGTGGGAGTGCAAGGTCTGCGGGGCCCAGGCACTCCTCGTTGACGGCGACGGCCCTGAGGAGAAGAAGGGGAAGCCGGCTCGTACGCATTGGGACATGCTGATGGAGCGGCGCACCCGTGAGGAGCTCGAAGAGGTCCTCGAGGAGCGTCTGGCAGTTCTGCGTTCGGGCGCGATGAACATCGCGGTGCACCCGCGGGACAACAGCGGACGCAAGTCGGCCTGACTCCCAGAGACACCGCACAACGGCCGGGGCCGGACACACACCGTGTGTCCGGCCCCGGCCGTTTGTCGTGGTCCGTCGTCGTGGATCCGTCGTCGCGAGTCCGTCAGGGAGTGAGCGGCGGCCGCGGGTCCGCGTCGTCCCCGCGCGACCCCGGACGCTCGTCGTCCTTGATCACCTCGCCCTGGATCACGGTGCTGCCGGACTGCCGCATCCGGGCCTTCTGGAACGCGTCACCGAACGACCCCGGGCCCGCCGCCGCGCCCATCTTCCGCTCGACCTTGCGCTCCGTGTACCGGCTCAGCGCCGTGCGCAGCGGCGGAACGAGCAGCAGCAGGCCGAGAACGTCCGAGATCAGCCCAGGGATCATCAGGAGGACCCCGGCGAGCATCAGCAGCCCGTTCCCCTGCGAGCGCTGCTCAGGGGGCTTGGAGGCCTCGGGAGAGCCGCTCTGCTGGCGCTGCAGCGTCTCGGTGAGGTTCTGGAACGCACGGCGCCCCGCGGACTTCATCACCACGGATCCGAGCACGATGCCGGCCACCAGCAGGATGCCGAGCGTGAAGCCGCCGATCGCGCCCGCCACCACCGTCAGCAGCCAGATCTCCAGGACCATCCAGGCCGCGACGGCGAGCGGCAGATACCTGCGGAGCCGGGAGCGCCGGGCCCCGGTGGACGGATTACGAGGCGGAGTGCCAGTGGTCATGCATCCAGTTTGCCTGGGCCCGGGTGCGATTGGCGTAAGCGGGGAATCAAGATCGCTCTCAGCGGACGTCCGGTTTGCGGCCCAGGACCTTGTCCACCCGCGCCCCCACACCCCACGTGGTGACCCGCCACAGGGCCTCCACGACGATGTCCTTGCTCATCTTGGAGTCGCCGCGCTCGCGCTCCACGAAGGTGATGGGGACCTCGACCACGTGATAGCCCTCCCGCACCGCGCGCCGGGCCAGGTCGACCTGGAAGCAGTAGCCCTGCGAGGCGACCTCGTCGAGCCCGAGGCCCTCCAGGGTCTCGCGGCGGAAGGCGCGGTAGCCGCCGGTGACGTCGCGGATCGGGACGTCCAGGAGGAGGCGCGAGTACGTGGAGCCGCCGCGGGAGATGAACTGGCGGGACTTGGGCCAGTTGACGATCCGTCCGCCGGGCACCCAGCGCGAGCCCAGGACCAGATCGGCGCCCTTCAGTGCGGTCAGCAGCCGGGGCAGCTCCTCCGGCTGGTGGGAGCCGTCGGCGTCCATCTCGACCAGGACGCCGTAGTCGTGCTCCATGCCCCAGGCGAAGCCCGCGAGGTAGGCGGCGCCCAGGCCCTCCTTGCCGGTGCGGTGCAGGACGTGCACCTGCTCGTCATTCGCGGCCAGCTCGTCGGCGAGCTTGCCCGTGCCGTCCGGGCTGTTGTCGTCGGCGATCAGGACGTGCGCCGCGGGCACGGACTCCCGGACGCGGCCCACGACGGGCTTGATGTTCTCCGCCTCGTTGTAGGTCGGGATGATCACCAAGGTCGTGCCCAGAGGGCCGAATTTCCGCCCGCCGCCGTCGCTCACAGCTTCCCCTTAAAACTTCCGTCCACAAGGGGACCACCATAGCGAGCACCCCAGTTCACGCCGATAAGGCGCCCTGGGTGAGCTGTGGAGGGCGGGAAACGAAACCAATCACTACTTGTCTACGAGTACTGCGGATCGGGGCCGGGCGTCCTTCGGGCCGACCTGGGGCCCGCTGGCTGCGGGTCGACCTAAAGCCGTTGTCTACTGAACGCCCGGGCCCCACCCGGGTCGCACCTGGCCGACCGGCCGGAACGTTCCAGCGCCCCGTGGCGCGGGCGCTGGGCCTGGCTCCCAGTGGTGGTACGCCGGTGCGGCGCACCACCCCCTGACCCAGCTGCGTTCTACGAATGCCTGGACTTCCCCGGTCGTACCTGGAGGTGGTGGACCCGGCCGAACCTACCCGTCGACCGCCGCGCCTTGTCAACAGGCGTTCGACCTGCGGCTCTCTTCGAACTCCGCTGGTCAGCGCAGAGGATTCGCAGGTCGCACGGGACCGTGTCGCGGCAAGATCGAAGCCGTGGCGCCCCGGTTATCACTCGTCCGGCCCTACGAAGACCGTCTGACCGAAGACCACCGTCCGCAGGCAGACCGGGAGTTGGACTCCCGGGGAGAGGTCCGGCAGGCCGGGCGTTCCGGAGCGCGGATCGGTCGACCAGCGGGCCACCCGGTCGTCCGGTGCCTGCACGACGAGTTCGTCCGTGCGCCAGACGGCGTAGTCGGCGGGAGCACCCGGGACGAGGATGCCCGCGTCGTCGCGGCCGACGGCGCGCCAGCCCCCGCGCGTGTGGGCGGTGAACGCGGCGCGTACGGAGACGCGGTGTTCGGGCGTCCTGTGGAAGGCGGCGGCGCGGATCGTGCCCCACGGGTCGAGCGGGGTGACCGGGCTGTCGGAGCCGAAGGCGAGCGGGACGCCGGCCTTCAGGAGGGCCGAGTACGGGTTGAGGGTGCGCGCCCGCTCGACACCGAGCCGGTCGGCGTACATGCCGTCCTCGCCGCCCCACAGGGCGTCGAAGGCGGGCTGTACGGAGGCGGTGAGGCCGAACTCCGCGAAGGCGGCGACAGTTTCAGGGGTGAGCATCTCGGCGTGCTCGACGCGGTGCCTGGCCGCGCGCACGCGCGCGAGGCCGACCTTTTCGGCGGCGGCGCGCATGCCGTCGACCACGGCGGTGACGGCGGCGTCCCCGATGGCGTGGAAACCGGCCTGGAGGCCGGACTCCGTACAGGCGACTACATGGGCGGCGATCTCTTCGGCCGACATGTAGGCGGTGCCGTTGTGCGACGCGTCTACGTAGGGCTCGTGCAGGCACGCCGTGTGGGAGCCCAGGGCACCGTCGACGAACAGGTCGCCCGCGGCGCCCAGCGCGCCGAGCGCGCGGGCGCGCTGGATGTCGCGGTCCGCCCAGTAGCCGGCGACGCGCGGACCCGGCTCGGAGCGGGCGAGGTCGAGCAGACCGGTGAAATCGTCCTCGGAGGAGATGTCGGGGCCCGCGCACTCGTGGACCGAACCGATGCCGAGCGACGCGGCGTGCTTCAGCGCGGCGCGCTGGGCTTCCGTACGTTGCTGGGGGCCCACGGCGGCGAACGCGGCGGCGCGCACGGCGTGGTGGGCGTCGCGGGTCAGGGGGCCCTCGGGGGCGAATCCGGGGCGGTCCGTGATGCCGGGGACGAGGTCGAGGAGGGCGGTGCTGACGGCGGCCGAGTGCACGTCGATACGGGAGAGGTAGAGCGGCCGGCCGGCCGTGGCCTCGTCGAGTTCGGCGCGGGTGAGGGGGGTGCGGTCGGGCCAGCGGGCGGCGTCCCAGCCGTGACCGAGGAGGACGCGGTCGGTGGGGTTGGCCGCGGCGTGTTCCCGTACGAGGGTCAGGGCTTCGGTGCGGGTGCGGGCGGCCGTGAGGTCGAGGCCGGTCAGGGCGAGGCCGGTCGACGTGGTGTGGACGTGGGCGTCGGTGAACGCGGGGGTCACCAGGGCGCCGTCGAGGTCGATCACCTCGTCCACGCCGTCCGTGAACGCGTCCGCCGCGCCCTCCGAGCCGACCCAGGCGATGTGGCCGGCCTCCACGACCATGGCGGTGGCGAAGGGGTCGGCCGGGCTGTGGATCTCGCCTCGACGCAGGAGAACGGTGCGGGGGGTGGGGGGCGTGCTCATGGTGACAGTTTCCCGTGTCCGTGGGGTGGGGTGTGCCGCGGGGTGGTCGACGTCGGCTTTCCTACCCGTGCGGGGGCGGCGCCTGCCGGGATCGTGGCGCGGGGGCGGGGTTCCCCTGCCCGTGCCGGGGTGGGCGCCTGACGGGATCGTGGCGCGGGACGGGGGTCCCCAACCCGTGCCGGGGTGGGCGCTCGCCGGGATCGTGGCCCGGGACGGGGGTCCAGGGGTTCGCCGGGGGTGGCGCCCTCCGTCATGCCGCGCGGCACGGGGTCCAGGGCGTTGCCGTGGCCGGGGCCGTCGTCGCGTTGCGCGGCACCGTGCGCCGCCTTGCCCACCCTGCCGCCCAAGGCGGCAGATTGCCCAAGGCGGGGGCGGCGTCGACCGCACACGGGTGGGGAGCCGTGGCCGGCGGCAGATGGCACGAGGCGGGTCGCCGTCGACCGCTACGGACGGGGAGCCGTGGTCGGCGGCGGATGGCCCAGGGCGAGGTGCGGTCCCCGTCGGGCCGACGCCCCCGGAGGGGGCGGGTGGGTGGGAGATGGGCGGGAGCCGGGCCATTGCCTGCGGGCCGGCGGGCCGGCGGGCCGGCGGGCCACTCAAGCTCCCGCGGCGGGTGGCCAACTCAAGCCCCGCTCTGGGACGAAACTCGCGGGGCCCGGGGCGAAGCCCCGTGTCCGTAACGCCGGTTCGGCACGATCAGCCCCGCCGGCGATTGAGGCGCGGGGGCCGGGGCGGAGCCCCGTGGCGTGAGGCCGGTCGACCGCAACAGGCGGGGAGGCGCTGGACCGGCGGGCCGCAGAGGTCCGGCACCGCACCACCGGAACGGTCGTGTCGCCCCAGACCAGACCCACCTCACCGGCCAGGCCCCCCGGTCCCGCCGAGCCGCCAGACCCGCCCCCTAAACCCGCGGAGGCCTCGCCTCGTACGGTGTGGAGAGGACCACCGTCGTGCGGGTGGAGACGCCGGCCAGGGAGCGGACTCGGGCCAGGAGGTTTTCCAGCTCGTGGGGGGTCTCGACCCGGACCTTGAGGATGTAGTTCTCGTCGCCGGCCACGCTGTGGCACGCCTCGATCTCGGGGACACCCGCGAGGCGCTCCGCGATGTCGTCGGGGGCGCTCGGGTCGAACGGCTTCACCGAGATGAACGCGGTGAGCGGCAGGCCGACCGACTCCGGGTCGACGACCGCGGCGTAGCCACGGATCACGCCACGCTGTTCGAGGCGACGCACCCGCTGGTGCACCGCGGACGTGGACAGGCCCGTGGCCTTGCCCAGGTCGGTGTAGCTCATCCGCCCGTCCGTGACGAGCAGCTGCACAATCTGTCGGTCGAGCTCCTCCATGCCGCTGAACCTACCCGTCCCTTGATCCTCACGGATACCTGAAGGAACGAGATGGGCGATACGTCTACCGCCGGGCGGGCAAGTCCATTCGACATGTGACGAACACCACAGGACTCGGGCCGTGTCCACCGGCATGGAGTGATTACCTCGACGAACAGCCGGGAAATGCTTGCTGTGGCCGAGGCCGCCACTCATGGACATCAGCGGCCGGCCCACCCGAGGGGGAGAATCCCATGCAGAGTGTGAAGCGTTCCGGACGTCCTGGCGCGCGCGGCCGCCAGCAGGCGATCGCAGAGCCCCAGCCGGAGGGCGTCGAACCCGACGCCTTCGACGCGGCCGGGGACGAGGGGGACGGGTACGACACGTTCGAGATGTACCGGGTGGCCTGCCCCGACTGCGGCAAGGCCATCGCCCTCCTCGCGGAGGAGGACGTACTGCCGGAGCACGCCCATGTGACGTCGCCGTGGGACCCGTTCGGGCTCACCGTCTGCGTCGGCAGCGGCAGGACCGTCACGGAGGCCCTGCCCACGGACGACCTGGTGGGTACCCAAGAGCAGGCCACCGCGCTCCTGTTGACGCTCCCTCAGGGGCTCGACTGGCGTACGCAGCCCTTCTCGCACGCCGGAGGCGCCGGCTCGCGCCCCATCCGGATGCCCGACCAGCCCTACCGCCGAGCCGCCGCCTGACCCGCTACGACCGGTCGGCCCAGTAACTGCCCCGCACCATGGCCCGCAAGCTGTCGTGGTGCAGGATCAGTGTGTCCGGGTCCACGGGCTCGGTGGCCTCACCGAAGTGGATCTGCCGGTAGGCGACGCGGAGCATCACGGTCGCGTGCCGCAGGGCCGCGTAGAGCGTGTAGAACTCCATGTCGCGCGGGGTGTGGCCGGTGAGCCGGGCGTAGCGCGCCTCGACGCGGTCGCGGCGCAGGAAGTCCGGCAGGCCGCGCTGCCCGAAGGCCTCGGTCAGGTCCTGGAAGAAGCGGTGCAGATACACCGTCCAGCCGAGGTCGACCTCGCGCGGGGCGAGCGAGGCCATCTCCCAGTCGAGGACGGCGGCGGGTGCGAACCCGTCCTGCTCGTAGATGACGTTGCCGATGCGGGCGTCGCCCCAATTGAGGACCGCGGGGCCGGGCTCCCGCGGCCACATCTCCTCCAGGCGCCCGAAGGCGCTCTCTATGAGGGGCGAGGGGCTGCGACCCTCCACCACCCATGCGTAGTAGGCGCGTTGGGCATCCACATGTCGGCGCAGCGGGCTTCCCTCGCCGGGCAGTTCCAGGAAGGACGCCTCGGCGGCCGGCACGCCGTCGTGCAACCGCGCCAGCACCTGGACGCTCGCGTCCTCCAGGCGTTCCCGCTCGTCGTCGGTCGCCTCGTGCAGCCAATTCCCCTCGTACGTATAGGGCATGACGTCGGGCGGCACGCGGCCCGCCACCCGTTCCATGACGAAGAACGGGGCGCCGAGCGGCCCCGCGTCCTCCTCCAGCCACAGCACGCGCGGCACCGGAAGCCCGGTGCGCTCGCCCGCGAGCCGCATCGTCCGGTACTGGCGCGGCATGTCGTACACCGGGAAGATCGTGTACGCGGACGGGTCCGCGGCCAGCCGCAACGCACAGGCACGTATGGGTGGTTCGGGGTGCTCGATGTCGAAGAGCAGGGTCTCGCTCGACATGCCGTTGGACTCGGGAACGGTGACGTTCACCGCCTTCGCTCCCGGCAGCCGGCGCCCCAGCCAGGCGGTGAGGCGCCGGGACACCTCCTCGGGTTCACGGGTGGATGTGCGGGGCCTGGGCTGTCGGGGTGTTGTCGCCATCGCCGAACTCCCTCTCCGTGAAGGGTGGTTACGAACTCTCAGTGGCTACGAACGCTCAGTGGTTACGTACGCTCCGGGGCCACCGAGTCGAAGCCCGTGAAGCCGCTCGGATCGTGGCGGCCGAAGGAGCCGTGCTCGAAGATGCCGTGCCCGACCTGCCCGTTGAGGGTGAAGCGCGCCGCGTGGTCGATGACCCCGAACGCGGCCCGGGGGTGGGCCGCCGGGTCCGCCAGGTCGTACGTCCGCCGCTCGCACCAGTCGTGGCCGCGCCAGGTCCCGTGCTGCCAGTCGTCGGCCGGCGGATAGCCCGCGCCGACGGCGAGCGGGGAGGAGGCGAGGATCTCGACGCCCACGTCGAGCGGCTTGCGGTCGACCGGGTCCATGAGGTGGATGACCGCGCGCTCGGGGTGGCGGGTGCCGGGGCGGTACGTGATGTCGGTCTGGGGCCAGCCGAGTTGGCGGTCGCGGTGGCCCTCGCGGACGACCGTTGCGTCGTTCAGCGTGCGGTAGCCGTCGGCGTCCTCCTGGGTGATCACCATGAGGAAGCGGTCGTCGAAGCGGATCGGCGCCCAGATCCAGTGGAAGCCCTCGGTGGGGTACTCCTGCGCGAGCCGGCCACCCTCCTCCCCCGGCACCGGCCGCACGCCCCAGCTCCGGTCCCGGGTCCCGGTCCAGTCGCTCAGCCGGATCTCCCGGCCCCCGATCCGCAGCCACCCCTCGCACCGCCCGGCCTGCACGAACCGCTTGCCCTCAAGGGTGAGCCGCGGCCCCTTGCGCTGCGTGTGGTGCGGCTCCCACAGGGCCGGGAAGTCGGCGCTCCAGTTGATCTCGTACGAGAGTCCGTCGGGGTCGTCCGGGTCGGCGGCGCAGGACAGGATGAAGTTCTTGAGCGGGCGCTCGACCATGATGTGCAGCGGTCCGACGCGCATGTTCATCCGCGTGTCCTCGCTCAGGGCGTCGGAGGCGCGGACCGCGTGGAGCGTGTCACCGACGCGCAAGGTGGCGTAGGCGTCGATCACACCCAGGTTCGGGTAGACCCCGAGGCCGAGGATGAGCAGGAACTGCCCTGTGGGGTCGAAGACATGGAAGATGCAGCGGTCGTAGGCGTTGCGGTCGCTGGTGGCGACGTGCTTCATCGACAGCGGGACCTGGTGGACGGGCCACTCGTCGAAGGCGACAGGGCGGTCGTCGGCCTCGTTTGCGGACACGGCAAACCTCCCTGGGAGCACGGTGGTTGACGACGCCCGGAGGGGTGCGGCCTGCCCGGCGGCGGAGTTGACGGTACGTCAGCTCGGCAATGCTGGCCAGATGTTCGACCGGCCCATGCCACGCGTATGGGTATGTCGTGAACTGACGCTCGAATTCGTCAACCAGTGACCTCGCCGATCCCCCTTTCGTTGAATCGGCATGACCTCGACGCAGACCTCGGCACCTGCGCCCACGGGACGACGCAGGCGCATCCTCGTACCGGTTACCGCAGAATCGGTTCACCAGGGCCGGCAGTCCCCCACGTCCCACCCGCTCCCCCAGGGTCAGCAGGTGCCACAGGAACAGCAGTCCCAGCAAACGTCACAGGTTCAGCGCACCCCCAGGGCCGCCCAGACCCCGCGGCCCTCGACGCCCCCGGCCGTAGGGCCCCCGGGGCCTCCCGCGCTCCAGCCCGCGGGGCCGCAGCCGCTCCCCCGGCCGCAGCAGGCCCGGCCGCCGCACCCGCAGCCGCCCCAGCCGCGCCTGCACAACCCGCCGATCTACCAGGCGATGGTCGCGGCCTGGACCGAGCGCGGCAGGACGCTGCCGGGGCGCGAGGACCCGGAGTGGGCGCGGCTGATCGCGCCCACCGTGCGCACCGGGCAGTTCAGCGCGATGCAGAGCACCCGGCAGTAGGTCCCGCGGCGTCGCGGGGCTGGGCGCTACCTACTGCCGGCCCCTCTCAGGACCGGCGAGGTGACGGGCGATGACCATGCGCTGGATCTGATTGGTGCCCTCGACGATCTGGAGCACCTTCGCCTCGCGCATCATGCGCTCCACGGGGAAGTCGGCCGTGTAGCCGTACCCCCCGAGGACCTGCACCGCGTCCGTGGTGACCTTCATCGCGGCGTCCGTGCACAGCAGCTTCGCCATGGCGGCCTGCTTGGAGAAGGGCCTGCCCGCGTCCCGCAGCCGGGCCGCCGACAGATACAGGGCGCGGCCCGCCTCTATCTGTGTGGCCATGTCCGCGAGCATGAAGCGCAATCCCTGGAAGTCCGCGATGGGCCGGCCGAACTGGGCGCGCCCCTTCGCGTACTCCACCGCCGCGTCGAGCGCGGCCTGCGCGACGCCGACCGCGCAGGCCGCGATCCCGAGGCGGCCCGAGTCGAGCGCCGAGAGGGCGATCTGGAAGCCCTGCCCCTCGTCCCCGAGGCGGCGCGCGTCGCTCACCCGCACCCCGTCCAGGTGGATCTGGGCGGTGGGCGAGCCCTTCATGCCCATCTTCTTCTCGGGCACCGCCGCGCTCAGCCCCGCCGCGTCACCGGGCACCAGGAACGCCGTGATGCCGTGCGCACCCTCACCGCCGGTGCGGGCCAGGACCGTGTAGAAGTCGGCCACTCCGCCGTGGGTGATCCAGGCCTTCGTCCCCGTGAGCACCCACGCGTCGTCCTCGCGGACCGCCTTGGTGCGCAGGGACGCCGCGTCGGAGCCCGAGGACGGCTCGGAGAGGCAGTAGGCCCCGAGCAGGCCGCCGCCCAGCATGTCGGGCAGGTGCTCGGTGCGCTGCTGTTTCGTGCCGAAGTTCGCGAGGGCGTGGCAGGACAGCGAGTGCACGCTGACGCCGAGGCCCACCGTGAGGCGGGCGGCCGCGAGTTCCTCCAGGACCTGGAGATAGACCTCGTAGGGCTGCTCGCCGCCGCCGAACTCGGCGTCGTACGGCAGTCCGAGCAGTCCCGACTCGGAGAGGAGCTTGAAGATCTCGCGCGGGAAGCGGCCCGCCTCCTCGTCCTCGGCCGCGCGCGGGGCGATCTCCCGCTGCGCGATGTCGCGGACGAGCCGCAGCAGATCCTGAGCTTCGTCCGTCGGCAGCTGACGCTCTACTCCTGGCTCCGGCATGGCGACGCTCTCCTCTCTGGGCGGGCGCTGCGGCGGCGACCGCCGGGTGGGCGGGCGTCGCCGGATGGTCACTGCCGGGCCGATGCTGCCCTTCCGGATCACGGAAAGCGCAGACCAAGCGGCCGCGGCGTGTTGAGTATTCCCGATCCGGAGCGCCCCGTCACCAGTTAACGACCGCTTACTCCAAGTTTTTCTGCGGCAGCGGAATTGGTTCGGACCATTGACCCCACTGGTCTAGTCCTTCTAAGGTGCGGCGCGCAGGTCCACAGCACGATCCCCCCAAGCTCCCCTCCCCCACGAGGAGACACGATGCTCAGACCGCACCTCCCCCGTAGAGGCCTCAAGGGCCTCCTCTCCGCCGCATGTTGCGCCGTTCTCGGCGCGGGGCTGCTCGCCGGAGCGGGCAGCGCCGCCGCACAGCAGCAGGCCGACACCGAGCCGAAAGCGGCCGGCTCGAAGGTCGTCGGATACTTCACCGAGTGGGGTGTCTACGACCGGAACTACCACGTCAAGAACATCGAGACCTCGGGCTCCGCCGACAAGCTCACGCACATCAACTACTCCTTCGGCAACGTCCAGGGCGGCAAGTGCGCGATGGGCGACTCCTACGCCGCGACCGACAAGGCGTACACGGCCGATCAGTCCGTGGACGGTGTCGCCGACACCTGGGACCAGCCGCTGCGCGGCAACTTCAACCAGCTCCTGAAGCTGAAGAAGAAGCATCCGGAGCTCAAGATCCTGTGGTCCTTCGGTGGTTGGACCTGGTCCGGCGGGTTCGGCGAGGCCGCCAAGGACCCGGCCGCGTTCGCCCAGTCCTGCTACGACCTGGTCGAGAACTCCAAGTGGGCCGATGTCTTCGACGGCATCGACATCGACTGGGAGTACCCGAACGCCTGCGGCCTCACCTGTGACACCAGCGGGCGCGACGCCTACAAGAACCTGATGTCGGCGCTGCGTTCGAAGTTCGGCGGCGACTACCTGATCACCTCGGCCATTCCGGCCGACGCCTCCGAGGGCGGCAAGCTGGACGCCGCCGACTACGCGGGCGCCGCCCAGTACGTCGACTGGTACAACCCGATGACGTACGACTTCTTCGGTGCCTGGGACGCGAAGGGGCCCACCGCCCCGCACTCGCCGCTGACCTCGTACGACGGGATCCCGAAGGCGGGTTGGGACACCTCGGCCACCATCGCGAAGCTCAAGGCGATGGGCGTGCCCGCCTCCAAGCTGCTGCTCGGGATCGGCTTCTACGGGCGCGGCTGGACCGGCGTCACGCAGGACGCTCCCGGTGGCACGGCGACCGGGCCCGCGGCCGGCAAGTACGAGCAGGGAATCGACGACTACAAGGAGCTCAAGAGCAAGTGCCCGACCACCGGCACGGTCGGCGGCACCGCGTACGCGCACTGCGGGAACGACTGGTGGAGCTACGACACCCCGGGGACCATCGCCGGGAAGATGGACTACAAGAACCAGCAGGGCCTCGGCGGCACCTTCTTCTGGGAGCTGTCCGGGGACACCTCGAACGGTGAACTGATCAAGGCGATCAACTAACCCCCCAGCCCCACGGAAATCGGCCGACCCTACGGCGATCAGTCGGCCCCACAAGCACCCCCCACACGCTCCCCTGGCCGCACGCGCGCGTACGTGCGCGTGGTCAGGGGAGCACTGGCGCGGGGTACGAGGGTTCGAACTCCTCGATCACGCGCAGGGTTTCGCCGAGCGTGCGCACCAACAGGGCGCGCACCGTGTCCCGTTCGAGTTCGTGGTGGCCGATCCAGTCGAGCGTGATGCCCTCGACGCTGCACAGCCAGCCGAGCAGCGCGGTCCGTGCGAGTCGCGGCACCTGCGAAGTCCCGTACGCGGCCCGGGCGATGGTGGCGATCAGCGCGTCGCGCACCCCGTCCCTGATGGCCTGCACCTGGGCGTCGAAGCCCACGCCACCCGTGACGATCGTGCGGTACGCCGCCTGGTTCCGCTCCGCGTAGCGCAGATAGCCCTCCACCGTGCGGTGCACCCGCTCCACGGGGGCCAGGTCGCCGACACTGCTCGCGCCATCGACGAGTTCACCGACGGACTCCTCGATGATCGCCAGGTAGTAGCCGCGCTTGGAGTCGAAGTAGTAGTAGATCAACCCCTTGGCCACGCCCGCGTGCTGCGCTATGTCGTCCATGGACAGCGCGTCGTAGGACGTGTCGGCGAACAACTTCCGTCCGATGGCGATGAGTTCGGCGCGGCGGGTGGCGGAGCGTTCGCTGCCGCGCACCCGCTGGTGGCTAGTGTTCAATTCCGGCCCTGGTCTCGGACTCCGTGCGAATGCCGCAGTATGGCACTTTCCGAGGCGCCCTCACGCCTGCGCGGCTAGGGCCGTGGTGGTGCGTGTCACGTCGGGGTGGGCGACGGACCGGTCACATCAGGCCGAGCTGTGTGACGAGCATCGCGAGGACCACGACGAAGGTCCAGCCCAGGACGTGTTCGAGGATCTTCGGCCCGTTGTCATCGGGCCCGCCGGTGCGGGTGCGGGTGCGGGTGCGGGTGCGCGTGGCGGCGGTGGAAGCGGTGGCGGAATGTGCGGTCATGGATGTCTCGCTCGGGTCGAGGTTCGCGGTGCTGGTCCTGACTCCCCCGGCTGCGCCCTGGACCCGACGGGCCCAGCCCCTTGTGGCGCCTTCTCCACCTTGCCATCGGATCGCTGTCGTGCCGCCGAGACCTTGGTCACGCACAACCGGGCCGCCGTGTCGTGCGTCCCACACTGCGACGCGTTCCGTCCGACCGGAAGGTTCCCGATGAGCAGGTACCGGACATCACGCCGCAGAACCCGTCTCGTCCTCGCCGCGGCGATCACCGTCACCGCGGCGCTGACCGGCCCGGTAGCCGTCTCCCGGGCGGCGACCGACACCGCGACGCCGGGCGCCGCGGGCCTCGGCGACCCGATGTTCCCGCTCGACGGGAACGGGGGCTACACCGTGCGCCACTACACGCTGGACTTCGACTGGCGGGCGCCGAAGACCCCGTTCGCCGCCTCCACCACCGTCAAGGCCACGGCGACGCAGGCGCTGTCCCGCTTCGACCTCGACTTCGCCGGGAACGAGCTGCACTCGGTGACCGTGAACGGCCGCTCCGCGCAGACCCGGCGCGAGGGCGACGAGCTGATCGTCACGCCCGCCTCACCGATCCCCAAGGGCGGTTCCTTCACCGTGAAGGTCGGGTACACCGCCGACCCGACGCAGGTGCGCCACCGCGACGACGCGATCGAGGACTACGGCTGGATCCCGACGCCCGACGGGACGGTTCTGTATCCGCAGCCCAACGGCGCCAAGATGATCTTCCCGTCCAATGACCACCCGAGCCGGCGCGCCCCCGTCACGCTCCGCGTGACGACCCCGGCCGACCGCACGGCCGTCGCGAACGGGCGCCTCGTCGACCGCACCGAGCGCAGCGACGGGCGGGTCCGCTGGACGTACGACTCCGAGCAGCCGATCGCGACGCAGCTGGTCCAACTGGCCATCGGCAAGTTCACGTTGATCGACAGCAAGGGTCCTGGCGGGCTGCCGCTGCGCGATGTCGTGCCGGACGCGCTCGTGGCGCCGACCAAGCAGTACCGCGATCTGACGCCCGATCATCTGGCGTGGCTCCAGCAGAAGTTGGGGCCGTATCCGTTCAACCGGTACGGCGTCCTCGTCGGCGACACGGACCTCGCGGTGGCCCTGGAGACGCAGACGCTGTCGCTCGTGCCGAAGGCGGATCTGCTCGGCACGAAGGTCGATGCCGAGCGCAATCTCGTCCATGAGCTGGCCCACCAGTGGCTCGGCGACAGCGTCGGCATCGCCACCTGGTCCGACCTGTGGCTGAGCGAGGGCCACGCCCGCTTCTACGAGCGCTGGTACTCCGAGGAGCACGGCGGCGACAGCTTCGAGGCCGCGATGAAGACGGCGTACGAGAACCACGACCAGTGGCGCCACGACGCCGGCGCCCCCGCCGAGCCCACGGAGCCGAACCTCTTCAAGCGGATGCGCTACGACGGTTCGGCGCTCGTCCTGTACGCGCTGCGCGAGCAGGTCGGCGCGGCGACGTTCGCGAAGATCGAGCGGGCGTGGATCAGTCAGTACCGGGGGAAGACCGCGTCGACGGCCGACTACATCGCACTCGCCTCGAAGGTCGCGGGCCACGACCTGAAGGGCTTCCTGCGACCGTGGCTGTACGGCTCCAAGACCCCGCCGATGCCGGGCCACCCCGACTGGATGGTGAACCCGGTCGTCACCGGCTGACCCGCCTCACCGGCCGGCGACCCGCTCGTACACGACCCCGAAGTCCGTCTGCCACGCCTCCCCGTCCTTCGACGCCTCCCAGGCACCCGTGAGCGTGTCCCCCGACGCGTCGAACCGGGCGGAGAAGCGCTGGTGGAAGTCCGGAGCGGACCGCCAGATCCGCAACTCCCCGTCGGTCAGGCGCAGCCCGTACACGCGCGAGACGCCGCGCCCGTCGGCGTAGAGCATCGTGAAGCGCCCGGCGGCGTCGTCGTATCCGATGTGGGCGACGGTCGGGAACGGGTGGTGTTCGCGCCAGCCCTCCGGCAGGGCGGCCGCGGTGTCCGGCGCGAGGTCGGCGCGCTGCACGAGGAAACCGCCGTCGGGCGTGCGCGCGTACGAGGTCGGGATCGGTCCGATCCGGCCGCCGGGAGCGCCCTCGACGAGTGCCCACTGCCGCCACTCGCCGAGGAGCGGGTCCAGCGTGGCCAGGGCCGGGTGGTTCGTGTTCTGCTGCCGCATGGTGTCTCCGTGGTCTCCTCACAGGGGTGCCCCTTCGCATGAGGAGACCACGGCGGGCGGTCCGATTCATCGGTCCGCGCGACGGTCAGCGCACGCCCACCGCCGCCAGCGCCTTGCGCTGCTTCTCGGTCGGGGCGGCCGGGAAGTACAGGTAGCAGACGCCGCCGGTGCCGGAGACGACCTTGTTGTCGGCGTTGTAGCGCTTGGTTCGGAGCCAGATATTTTCCCACTCGCGCCTCTTGTAGACGCGGCGGACCGCGGCGTCGCTGGGAGAGGCCGGGTCGTTGGCGATCACGTCGCCACCGGCGGTGAAGCCGATGACCGTCATCAGGTGTCCCGAGGTGCCGTAGCCCGCGCCGGTCAGCTCCTCCTTGAGGAACGACTGGGACGTTATGGCCGGGATACCGGCCGCGATCAGCTTCTCCAGGTCGCCGAGGGAGGAGAGGCGGGTGACGACGCCCTGAAGGTCCTTGTACGTCGCCGCGTACGCCGCGTTGAACGGCCAGTTGCCGCAGCCCTCGTACTGGTAGTCATACGTATAACGTGCCGCGTGGCAGACCTGCGGATCGGCGTACGAGGGGTCCACCCAGGCCAGTTGCGCGGGCGTCGGCTTCCGGCCCCAGTACTCGATGATCATCTGCGAGGACGTGGGGCTGCACCAGGCCTCGCCCCCGTTGTCGTACTCGGGGTACTGGCCGACGTGGATGTTCTGGGAGTAGCGCGGGACCTTCAGCTCCTTGGCGAGGCCCGGCTTGGACGCGGGGACCGTGAAGCGGTCCGGGACGTCCGAGCCCATGGCGCCCAGGCGCCACACCGTGGGCGCCGCCTTCGAACCCGGCGCGCGCAGCAGGGTCAGGCGCAGCTGGTACGAGACCAGGCGCAGGCCCGAGGCGGCGTCGTCGATGGAGAACGTGTCCGTCCAGATGCTCGACTTACCGTCCGACTGGTCGTCCACGGACGTGCGGCGGATGTCGGCGTCCTTGTCGTCGCCCGCTGTCCAGCGGCCCATGACGTACCAGGGGGTCGTGGCGCCGTCCGTGTAGGTGCCCTGGAGTTCGATCTGGATCCAGGTGCCCTTCGGGGTGTGCGCGTTCCAGGACGCGATGACCTCGGTGGCGGGGGCCGAGAGCGCGTGGACCGGGGAGAGCCACTCGGCGTACTCCCACTGGGCCTTCTTCTTCAGATGCGGATCGGTGTACGTCGTCGTGCCGGCGGGCGCGCCGATCGTCACGCCGGGGCGCGCGCCGCTCACGACGCGCGTGCCGTGCGCGGTGCCGGAGTTCCAGTCGGCGGACGACGTCCAGGTGTGGTTGTCCACGAGGCGGTTCACGGCGCCCTTCCGCGCGGAGTGTGCGGGCGTGGCGGCGCGCGCGGCGCCCGTCGCGGCCGTCGTGGCGAGCGCGACGCCCGCGGCTGCCGCGAGAACGGTTCTCCGGGAGAGCGGGGACGGGGTTTCGGGTCGGGTCATCGGCTGATCCCTCGGTCGTCGGTTCTGACGGACGTGACGGAGACGGAGACTGACGTGACAGGGTGCGCCAACTATGGCCGCCGGGGCGGGATTTCCACCAGCGTTTCGCAGCGGGGCACCAGCACGAATATTGGTCTTCACCACTGGCATGACCTGCGGCGGCGCGCGCGAAACCGATCCGGGCGGCGTCGTACCCTTGCGGCCGTGAGCTACCACCATGTGCCCCTCGCCGACTGCGCCGACCGGATCCGCCGGCTGCCGCCCTCCTGCGGCCCCGTGCGGCTCGTCGGCATCGACGGGCACGCGGGTTCCGGCAAGTCGACCTTCGCGGTGCGGCTCTCGGAGGCGCTCGGCGGGGCGCCGGTCCTGCGGATCGACGACCTCGCGAGCCACGACGCGCTCTTCGGCTGGACCGAGCGGCTGCGCGCCCAGGTCCTCGACCCGCTCTCCCGCGGCGAGGCCGCGCGCTACGAGACGTACGACTGGAACGCCCGCCGCTACACCGCCGCGCGCGAACTGCCGCCCGCGGACGTCGTCCTGATCGAGGGCGTCGGGGCGGGGCGGGGCGAACTTCGGCCGGAACTCGCGATGTTGCTGTGGCTCGACATGCCCGGCGAGGCGGCGTGGGCACGAGGGCGGGCGCGGGACGGCGAGGCGCAGCGGGAGTTCTGGGACGGCTGGATCCCAGCGGAGCGGGAGCACTTCAAAGAGAACCCTTCCCTCCCCTTCGCGCACCTTTTGGTACGCGAGTGTCCAGAGGGATATGAGATGCGGGAAGGGCCTCGTGGGATCCCAACCTTGAAGGGGTCCATCACTCACAGTGATGGACCGCCAGCGGTCCGGTGAACCTATGGAAACGGCCTTCCGCCACTTTCCGCGAGAGCTCCAACTCTGCTTGACCGAGGGGCCGTACAGGACTTACGTTCTCAATGTGCGGCCTTTCGGGACCGCCTACAGACGCGAAGCCCCCGGTTGTTCCCCCGTGATCGGGGGCTTCGTTCTGCCCTCAACGCCCCTTCCCGGGCGCACCGAGGCGTCCTTCGCTCACCCTCGGTCACCATTCGGCACCACGCTCACCTGCGCCGAATCCCCCCGCCCCGACCCCGATCCGACCGGGTCGCGCCCTACGGCCGAGCTCACCCCCGCAGGTACGATGCCCTCGGTGCGGTCTACGGACGGCTCGCTGTCCGCATCGTGACAACTCCCGTCCATGACAGAGCGGTTCATCGGGGGCACGGCTTGTGGGGGACGTGATGGACTTCGGCACCGGTGCACAGGCCGGCCCGGCCGACCTCGCCTGGCTGCGAGGCGTCGACGCCTACACCATGGGTGCGTATCCGCAGGCGGAGGACGAATTCCGCACGGCGGTACGGATGGACCCGGGGATGGCCGACGGCTGGCTCGGGCTGCACGCCTTGCGCGTCGACACGACGACGGCGCTGCTGCGCATGTTCCGGCACCGCGACCGGTTCGGCGAGCAGCGCATGCGCCACCGGCGCACGCTCAACTCCTGGTACTGGCTGGGCTGGTGGGTGCAGCCGGTGCTCGAGCACCCGCGCGACCTGCTGCTCGCGCACGCCTCGCACTGGCTGGACGGGCGCCATGTCCCGGACCTGGATCGGGCGTTGGCGACCCTGCCGCCGTTCGACGCGGATCCACAGGTGCGGTTCCTGCACGCCTGCCGCTCGTACCTGGTGAAGGACTGGGATCAACTGGTCCGGCACACCGACCCGTTGACCGACGACCCGATGCTCGGCATCGAGGCCGGTCTCTTCGGTGGCATGGCCCGGGTGCGCCTGGAGATGTACGGGCAGGCGGAGCCGCTGCTCTCCTCGGCCCTGATGCGCTGTCGCAGCGAGCAGCCGCAGCGCAAGGAGCTGCGCTACTGGCTGGCCAGGGCCCATGAGGGCACCGGGCGTTCGGCGGCCGCGCTCCCTCTGTACCGGGCGGTGCACCGGGTCGACCCCGCCTTCATGGACACCTCCGCGCGGCTCGCGGCGATCGCCGAGGGGGACGGGTACGGGGACTTCGGCGACGGGTCGGACCTCGCGCCCCTGTCCATGACGGGGTATCAGGACGGGCCCGAAGGTGACATCGGCGATCCGCTGTACGAGAGCGACGGGCGGGATCTGAAGGTCACCGACCCCGATCTGCCGCCTCCCGGTGGCTCGGCCGCCGACGACGCCGACATGGTGCGGGAGAAGGCCGTGGTGCCGGTGCCCGCGCCGCCGCCGGCCAGCAGCACGGATCCGGTGCTCCTGGAGGAGGCGCTCAGCGAACTGGAGCGGATGGTGGGCCTGGAGCCCGTGAAGCGCCAAGTGAAGGCGCTGTCCGCCCAGTTGAACATGGCACGGCTGCGGTCCAGCCAGGGGCTTCCGGTCCAGCCGCCGAAACGGCACTTCGTGTTCTCCGGGCCCTCGGGTACGGGCAAGACGACCGTGGCGCGGATCCTGGGGCGGGTCTTCTACGCGCTCGGGCTGCTGGGGGGCGACCATCTGGTCGAGGCGCAGCGGGCGGACCTGGTGGGCGAGTATCTGGGGCAGACGGCCGTGAAGGCGAATGAACTCATCGACTCGGCGCTCGGTGGGGTGCTGTTCGTCGACGAGGCGTACGCGCTGTCCAACTCCGGCTACGGGAAGGGCGACGCGTACGGCGACGAGGCGCTTCAGGTGCTGCTGAAGCGGGCGGAGGACAACCGGGATCACCTCGTGGTGATCCTCGCCGGGTACCCGGAGGGGATGGACCGGCTGCTCGCCGCCAACCCCGGGCTTTCGTCGCGGTTCACTTCGCGGGTCGACTTCCCGTCGTACCGGCCGCTCGAACTCACCTCCATCGGCGAGGTGTTGGCCGCGGAGAACGGGGACGTGTGGGACGAGGAGGCGCGGGACGAGCTCCGCTCGATCGCCGGGCATGTGGTGGACCAGGGGTGGATCGACGAGCTCGGGAACGGGCGGTTCCTGCGGACGCTGTACGAGAAGTCGTGTGCGTATCGCGATTTACGGTTGACCGGATATGCGGTGGAGCCCACTCGGGATGACCTGGCGACGTTGCGGTTGCCGGATCTGATGCAGGCGTATGGAGAGGTGTTGTCGGGGCGGGGGCCGTCCGCCGGGTGACGCGGTGGCGGACGGCTCCCGCCCAGAAAAGTTACGCCAGCGCCCCCTCGCGCTTTCGGGCCTCCGGGACTCGTGGGCTCTCCCGATGGGCCGGGTCGTTGACCTCGCCGACCAGGAGTTCCAGGACGTCCTCCAGGGCGACCAGGCCGAGTACGCGGCCGGAGGCGTCCGCGACCTTGGCCAGGTGGGTGGCGGCGCGGCGCATCACCGTGAGGGCGTCGTCCAGCGGGAGTTCGGACCGCAGCGTGGCCATGGGGCGCCAGAGCTGCTGCGGCACCGCGCGGTCCATGTCGGGGCCGTCGATCAGGTCGAGGACGTCCTTCACGTGGAGATAGCCCATGAACGCGCCGTCCTCGGAGCAGAGCGGAAAGCGCGAGTAGCCCGTGCGGGCCGTGAGCCCGATGATCTCGGCCGGCGTGACCGCGGGGCCGACCGTCACCAGGGAGGCGCGGTCGATCAGGACGTCCGTCACCGGGCGGGAGCCCAGTTCCAGGGCGTCCTCCAGGCGCTCCTGCTCCTCGGGGGCGAGGAGACCCGCCTGACCCGAGTCCTCCACGAGACGGTTGAGCTGCTCGCTCGTGAAGACCGCCTCCACCTCGTCCTTGGGCTCGACCCGGAAGGCCTTGAGGATCAGACGGGCGCACGCGCCGAGCGCGATCGTGACCGGCTTGCAGAGGCGGGCGAAGGCGACGAGGCCGGGGCTGAACCACAGCGCCGTCTTCTCCGGCGCCGCCATCGCCAGGTTCTTCGGGACCATCTCGCCGATGACGAGGTGGAAGAAGACCACGGCCGCGAGCGCGATCACGTACCCGAGCGGGTGGATCATGCCGTGCGGGACGTGCGCCGCCTCGAAGACGGGCTCCAGGAGGTGGGCCACGGTCGGTTCGGCCACCGCGCCCAGGGTCAGCGAGCAGACGGTGATGCCGAACTGGGCCGCCGCCATCATCTGCGGCAGGTGCTCCAGGCCGTACAGGACCTGCTTGGCCCGCTTGCCCGGGATGGGTTCGATCTGGCTTCGGCGGACCGACACGAGAGCGAACTCCGCACCGACGAAGAAGCCGTTGGCGAGGACCAGCAGGGCCGCGAAGACGAGCTGAAGAACACTCATGAGCGCAGCTCATTCCTTGGAAGGGCGGCGGTGGGAGACGGGAGGGAGCTCATCGGGCCGCCTCCAGGACGGGCGTGGGCGCGTCGGCGGTCTTCACGAGGCGAACGCGCTCTGCCCGGTAGTGGTCCACCGCTCGCACCGACAGGCGCCAGCCGGGGAGTTCGGCCTTGTCGCCGGGGGCCGGGATGCGGCCCAGGAGATCGGCGACGAGTCCCGCCACCGTCTCGTACGGGCCCTCGGGGACGTCGAGGCCTATCCGGCGCAGGATGTCGACGCGGCAGCTGCCGTCGGCGTCCCAGGCGGGGCGGCCGTCCTCGGACGGGGCGACCGCCAGTTCGGGGAGGTCGAGGCCGTCGTGCTCGTCGCGGACCTCGCCGACGAGCTCCTCCACGATGTCCTCCAGGGTGACGACCCCGGCCGTGCCGCCGTACTCGTCCACGACGACGGCGATCGGCTGCTCGCTGCGCAGCCGGGCCAGCAGGGGCTGTACGGGGAGGGTCTCGGGGACCAGCAGCGGGGGTTGCGCGATGCGGCCGACCGGCGTGCGCAGCCGTTCGTGCGCGGGCATCGCGAGGGCGTCCTTGAGGTGGACCATGCCGATGATCTCGTCGATCCGCTCCCGGTAGACCGGGAAGCGGGACAGGCCCGTGGCGCGGGTCAGATTGACCACGTCCTCGGCGGTCGCGGACGACTGCAGCGCGCTGACCTTCACGCGCGGCGTCATGACGTGCTGCGCGGTCAGCTCGGCGAGCGACAGGGTCCGTACGAAGAGGTCGGCCGTGTCCTGTTCGAGGGCGCCCGCCTGCGCGGAGTGCCGGGCCAGGGAGACCAGTTCGCCCGGGGTGCGGGCGGAGGCGAGTTCGTCGGCGGGCTCGACGCCGAGCGCGCGCACGATGCGGTTCGCCACGGCGTTGAGCAGGGCGATGACCGGCCGGAACAGGCGGGAGAAGGCGTGCTGCGGGCCGGCCACGAACCGGGCGACCTGCAGCGGCTTCGACACCGCCCAGTTCTTCGGCACGAGTTCGCCGATCACCATCTGCACGGCGGCGGCAAGCAGCATGCCGACGACGACCGCGATGCCGCCGGCGGCGCCGTCGGGGATGCCGACGGCGGCAAAGGGGCCGCGCAGCAGTTCGGCGAGGGCCGGTTCGGCGAGCATGCCGACGACCAGTGAGGTGATGGTGATGCCGAGCTGGGTGCCGGAGAGCTGGAAGGACAGCTGCTTGAGGGCGTTCACGACCGTACGGGCGCGCTTGTCGCCCGCGGCCGCGGCCTTCTCGGCGTCGGGGCGCTCCACGGTGACGAGGCCGAATTCGGCCGCCACGAAGAAGCCGTTGGCGAGGATCAGGAGGAAAGCGGCCGCAAGGAGCAGCAACGGGATGGTCATGCCGCCGCCTCCGGGGACATCGGCGCGCGGGGCGTGCCGTGTCGGGAGGGGGCGGCGCAGGTACTACCGGACGATCCGTCCATCGCTGGAGGGAGTCACTCCTCGGTTCGCAGGAGCCCTTGGCTCCGCCGGGTGGCGGGGTGAGGGCGGGGCGGCACTTGTGGCGCGCCCCGGGACCAGGTTAATCAAGCCGGGGGGCGATGTGTCAGGGGCTACTCGTCCCGGAGTCGGTGGCACCGGGGTTGACGTCGCGGGGCTCTGCCCCGGACCCCGCGCCTCAATCGCCGGCGGGGCTTGACTGGTGTGCCGCTTCCGTCAGGGCGCGGAGCGCCTTCGCGTCGCGGATTGCCGACTGTTTGGCCATGCCGGGCTGGATGCCCATGGCGGCCATGCTGGTGCCGTCGGTGAGGTCGAGGAAGACCCAGGGGTCGCCGGGGCGCAGATTGACCCGGACGATCTCCGCCCAGGACAGCCGGCGGCTGCGCGCCACGTTGACGACCGTGACGCCCTCGGTGTCGGCGACGACCTTGGGACGGGCCAGCAGCCAGAGCACGCCCCAGAAGAGCGCCCCGGTGAAGACGAAGCTGACCTTCTCCCCCGGGCTCAGGCCGCCGAGCAGCAGCGCGACGATCGTGATCACCACGAAGGACGCGGCGCCGAGCGTGTGCAGGACCGCGCGGGTGCGGCCCGGCCGGAAGGTGACGGGCAGGCTGGGCTGGTCGGACATGGTGGACGTCCTCAGAGGCGGCAGGCGTGGATGGCCGTGGTGAGGATGGCCCGCGCGCCGAGGGCGTACAGGTCGTCCATGATGCGCTGCGCGCCCTTGGCCGGGACCATCGCGCGGACGGCGACCCAGCCCTCGTTGTGCAGCGGGGAAATGGTCGGCGACTCCAGGCCGGGCGTCAGGGCGACGGCCTTCTCCAGGTGCTCGGCGCGGCAGTCGTAGTCCATCATCACGTACGTCCGGGCGACGAGGACGCCCTGCAGGCGGCGCAGGAACTGCTGCACCTTGGGGTCGTCCGTCGTCTCGCCCTTGCGGCGGATGACGCAGGCCTCGGAGCGCATGATCGGCTCACCGAAGACCTCCAGGCCGGCGTTCCGAAGGGACGTGCCCGTCTCGACGACGTCCGCGATGGCCTCGGCGACGCCGAGCTCGATGGCGGTCTCGACGGCGCCGTCGAGGTGCACGACGTTGGCCTCCACGCCGCGCTCGGCGAGGTACTTGCCGACGATGCCCTCGTAGGAGGTGGCGATCGTCTTGCCCGCGAGGTCCGCGAGGTCCTTCACGGCGCCCGGACGCGAGGCGAAGCGGAACGTGGAGCGGGCGAAGCCGAGCGGCAGGATCGTCTCGGCGTCGGCGCCGGAGTCGATCAGCAGGTCCTCGCCGGTGATGCCGATGTCGAGCTTGCCCGAGGACACGTAGATCGCGATGTCCTTGGGGCGCAGGTAGAAGAACTCGACCTCGTTGTCCGGGTCGACCGTGACGAGTTCCTTGGACTCCTTGCGCTGCCGGTATCCGGCCTCATGCAGCATGTCCGACGCAGGCCCTGAGAGTGAACCCTTGTTGGGGACGGCGATGCGCAGCATGAGGTCGGATTCCTTTGCGTAAGGGGTGAGTTGCGGATGGGGTGGTGGGTACGCGGGCTTAAAGGTGCGCGTACACGTCGTCGAGGGAGATGCCGCGGGCGACCATCATCACCTGCACGTGGTAGAGCAGCTGCGAGATCTCCTCGGCGGCTGCCTCCTTGCCCTCGTGCTCGGCGGCCATCCAGACTTCGGCGGCCTCCTCGACGACCTTCTTGCCGATGGCATGGACGCCCTTGTCGACCAGTTCAGCGGTGCGGGAAGTGGCGGGGTCGCCGTTGGCTGCCTTGTGCTGGAGCTCGGTGAAGAGCTCCTCGAACGTCTTATTGGACATGGTGGCGTCTACTTTACGCGTCTGGGAATGAGGGGCGCGCAGCGCCTTCCTTGAAAGGGCGGTGGCGGGAGACGGGCGGGACGTCAGCGCCAGGGCTCGGCGATGGTGCGCAGCGTGGTGGCGGTGGCGACGGCCGCGGTGACCGCCTCGTGCCCCTTGTCCTCGTTGGAGCCCTCGATGCCGGCCCTGTCGAGCGCCTGCTCCTCGGTGTCGCAGGTCAGGACGCCGAAGCCGATGGGGACGCCGGTGTCGACGGTGACCTGGGTGAGGCCGTTCGTCACGCCCTGGCAGACGTACTCGAAGTGCGGGGTGCCGCCCCGGATGACGACACCGAGCGCGACGATCGCGTCGTAGCCGCGGCCCGCGAGGACCTTCGCGACGACCGGGAGCTCGAAGCTGCCGGGGACGCGCAGGAGGGTGGGCTCGCTGATGCCCAGCTCGTTCAGGGCGCGCAGGGCGCCGTCCACGAGTCCGTCCATGACCTGCTCGTGCCACTGGGCCGCGATGACGGCGACGCGCAGGTCGCCGCAGTTCTTCACGCTCAGTTCGGGTGCACCCTTGCCGCTCACGCGCTTCTCCTCGTACGTACGTCGTTCGAAATGGGGTTACTGGTTGTTGCAGGCGGACGTCCGCGGGGCGTCCAGCCAGGGCAGGTCGTGGCCCATGCGGTCCCGCTTGGTGCGCAGGTAGCGCAGGTTGTGCTCGCCCGCCGTTACCGGCATCGGCTCCCGCTCGGTGACCTTGAGGCCGTGGCGGGTGAGGGCGTCGGTCTTGTCGGGGTTGTTGGTCATCAGGCGCAGGCTGCGCACGCCGAGGTCGCCGAGGATCTGGGCGCCCGCCGCGTAGTCGCGGGCGTCGGCGGGCAGGCCGAGTTCCAGGTTGGCGTCGAGGGTGTCGCGGCCCTGCTCCTGGAGCTCGTACGCGCGCAGCTTGGAGACGAGGCCGATGCCGCGGCCCTCGTGTCCGCGCAGGTAGACGACGACGCCGCGGCCCTCCTCGACGATGCGGCGCATGGATTCCTCCAGCTGGGGGCCGCAGTCGCAGCGCAGCGAGTGGAACACGTCGCCGGTCAGGCACTCGGAGTGGATCCGGGCGAGGACCTCCTCGCCGTCGCCCAGCTCGCCGTGCACGAGGGCGACGTGCTCGACGCCGTCGACCGTGGAGCGGTAGCCGTAGGCCATGAAGTCGCCGAAGGCGGTGGGGAGTTGGACGGTCGCCTCGCGCTTGACCGTGGGCTCGGAGGTGCGGCGGTAGTCGATCAGGTCCTTGATGGAGATGATCGTCAGGCCGTGCCTGCGGGCGAACGGGACGAGCTCGGGCAGGCGCAGCATCACGCCGTCCTCGCCCGCGATCTCCACGATGGCGCCGGCCGGGCGCAGGCCCGCGAGCCGCGCGAGGTCGACGGCGGCCTCGGTGTGGCCGTCGCGGGCCAGGACGCCGCCCTCCTTGGCGCGGAGCGGGAAGATGTGGCCGGGGCGGACGAAGTCGCCGGGCTGGCTGCCTCCCGAGGCGAGGAGCCGGAGCGTGGCCGCGCGGTCGGCCGCCGAGATGCCGGTCGTCACGCCGTGCGCGCCGGAGGCGTCGACGGAGACGGTGAACGCGGTCTGCATCGACTCGGTGTTCTGGCCGACCATCTGCGGCAGCTCGAGCCGGTCGAGCTCGTCGCCCTCCATGGGGGCGCAGATCAGGCCGCGGCACTCGCTCATCATGAAGGCGACGATCTCGGGCGTGATCTTCTCGGCGGCGACGACGAGGTCGCCCTCGTTCTCGCGGTCCTCGTCGTCGACGACCACGACGGGGCGTCCTGCGGCGATGTCGCGAACGGCCATCTCGACCGGGTCGAGGGACAGGTCCTCGACCTCGTAGAGGTTGGAATCAGAAGGGGCGGCGCGAAGCGCCTTCCTTGAAGGGGCGGTGGTGGGAGACGGGCGGGCGCTCATGCGCGGGCTCCTTCCAGGGCCGGGGCGGTGGAAGCGGCCGCGCGGGAGCGCAGCCACCAGTCGCGCATGCCCCACAGGACGAGCGCGCCGTAGATGACGTAGACGAAGCCGGAGAAAGCGAAGCCGTTGGCGAAGTTCAGGGGGACGCCGACGAGGTCGACGAGCAGCCAGGCGAACCAGAACTCGACCATGCCGCGGGCCTGGGCGTACATCGCGACGACGGTGCCGACGAAGATGTACGCGTCCGGCCACGGGTCCCAGGAAAGCGTCGGGAACGCGGTGAACAGGCCGCCCACGGCGAGCGTGCCGACGGCGGCGGCGCCCAGCAGGTAGCCGCGCTCGCGCCAGGTGGCGAAGCGGACGGCGATGGAGCCGTCCTGCGCCTGGCCCTTGCCGCGGTTCCACTGCCACCAGCCGTAGAGGGCGACGACGATGACGACGAGCTGCTTGCCCGCGCTGCCCGAGAGGTGGGCGGTGGCGAAGGCGGTGAGCAGGATCGCGCCGGATATCAGCTGGGCGGGCCAGGTCCATATGGAGCGGCGCCAGCCGAGCGCGAGGGCGATGAGGCCGATCGTGTTGCCGATCATGTCGGACCAGAGGATGTGCTGGCCGAAGATCGTGAACGCCTCGGTGTTGAGCCAGTTCACCGCGCACCGCCCTGGGTTCCGAGCATCCGCTCCACGTACTTCGCGATGATGTCGACCTCGAGGTTGACCGGGTCGCCGGCCTGCTTCACGCCGAGCGTGGTCAGGGCGAGGGTGGTGGGGATGAGGCTGATGGTGAAGTAGTCGTCGGCGGCCTCGACGACCGTCAGGCTCACGCCGTCGACGGTGATCGAGCCCTTCTCGACGACGTAGCGGGACAGCTCGGCCGGGAGCGAGATCTTGACGATCTCCCAGTGCTCGGAGGGGGTCCGCTCGACGATCGTGCCCGTGCCGTCGACGTGGCCCTGCACGACGTGCCCGCCGAAGCGGCCGTCGGCGACCATCGGCCGTTCGAGGTTGACGCGGGAGCCCGTGGCGAGTGCGCCGAGGCTGGAGCGCTTGAGGGTCTCGGCCATGACGTCGGCGGTGAACTCGTCGTTCCCGTGCTCGACGACGGTGAGGCAGACGCCGTTGACGGCGATGGAGTCCCCGTGTTTGGCGCCTTCGGTGACGACGGGGCCCCGCACGCGGAAGCGACAGGCGTCGTCGAGCATCTCGACGGCGGTGATCTCGCCCAGCTCTTCGACGATTCCGGTGAACACTTCCCGGGTCCTCCCTTTACGGGCCTGGACTCCGGGGCACTGTCGTACGACGACGACAGAGCGTACGGACTGCGACACCTGTGGCGACGCCGCGTTCGACACCGGTCCCCTGGGGAACCGCTGAAACAGCCCGCGACGCGCACTCACGTGCCCGCCCGCCGCGCACTGCCTCCCATCCGGACTTTAACCGTCGGTCCAGGAATTTCACCTGGTCAACCGGCCACAGGATCGTGACCGGGTCGCGGACTGTAACCGCCGGTTCGGACTTTCACCGACCCCGGAGTGCGCTGCTTCTGGTACAGGGCCAGTCTGCCACGTCTCCCCGACCTGCACGCATGCGAACGCTGTGGGCTGACTCACAGGCCGCGGCGCTGGTTTTCGCCCACCGGCGGGAATACGCCGCCGTTCTGGCAGTCTGAGGGCGTGACCAGCACGCGCCCCACCGAACACACGGCCCGCGCCGCCGAGTTCGAGCACCACAGGGCCCGGATGTTCGCGGGCGTTCCGCAGGGGGACGCCCGGTTACGAAGGAGCTGAGACGGCGATGACCACGATCCTGGTGACCGGCGGAACCGGAACGCTCGGCCGGCTCGTCACCGAGCGGCTGCGCGCGGCGGGGCACGAGGTGCGGGTGCTGAGCAGGCACAGCGAGCCGTACGCCGTGGATCTGCGCGAGGGCGGGCCCGCGCTCGACCGGGCCGTGACCGGCGTGGACACGATCGTGCACTGCGCGACGACGCAGACCGGCGGTGACGAGAAGGCTGCCGCCAAGTTGATCGAGGCGGCGCGGCGGGCGGAGGTCCCGCACCTTCTCTACATCTCGATCGTCGGCGTGGACGAGGTCCCGTTCCCCTATTACAAGGCGAAGCTCGCGGTGGAGCGCCTCGTCGAGGAGTCGGGGCTCGGGTGGACGGTGCTGCGGGCGACGCAGTTCCACGACCTGGTGGCGACGATCGTGCGGGTCGCGGCGAAGCTGCCGGTGGTGCTGTTGCCCTCCGGTGTCAGCGACCAGCCGATCGAGGTGGCCGAAGTCGCGGACCGGCTGGCCGAGTTGGCGCAGTCGCCTCCGGCGGGGCGGGTGGCGGACATGGGCGGGCCCGAGGTTCTCGCGTTTGCGGATCTTGCGCGTACGTATCTCAAGGCGACGGGGAAGCGGCGGGCGGTGGTGTCGGTGCGGCTGGCCGGGAAGGCGTACGGGGCGTTTCGGGCGGGTGGGCATCTGGCGCCGGAGCGGGCGGTCGGGAAGGTGACGTTCGCGGAGTATGTGGCGCGGCGTTGAGCGGTCCTACGTCTCGGGGCTCAGCCCCGAGTGGCGTCGCGCGGGTAGACGGCCTCCTGGGCCACCTCCCGGGCCATCAGCAGCGCGCCCCGCAGCACCGCCGCGCCGCCCAGTTCGCCCGCCCGGACCTCGGTCGGCAGCGGTGACATCCCGGCCAGCCGCACCGCGACCCGCTCGGCGAGCCCCGCGCCGCCCGCGCGGCCGATCTCGCCCGCGAGCACCACGCAGCCGGGGTCGAGGACGGCCACCACCGCGGCGGCGCCCAGCACCACCCGGTCGGCCAGCGCGTCCAGGAAGGCGTCGTCCGCGTCGCGCACCACGTCGGCCGCCTTCTCCAGGGGCTCCCCCGGGGCCACGAGCCCGTGCGCTGCGGCCAGTTCGAGGATCGCCGCCGAGCCGGCCAGCGAGTGGAAACCTCCGTCGCAGCCGGACGCGGACGGCAGCCCGGCCGTCCCCGGCACCGGCAGGAACCCGACCTCTCCGGTGCCGCCGGACGCGCCGCGCCGCAGCTTTCCGTCCAGGACGACGGCGGCGCCGATGCCGAGGCCCAGCCACAGCAGCGCGAAGGTGTCCCGGTCGCGGGCGGCGCCGTCCCTCCGCTCGGCGAGGGCGGCCAGGTTCGTCTCGTTCTCCACCAGCACCCGCGCGGGCAGCCGTTCCCGCAGCGCGGAGACCAGGCGGCGGTGCCATTGCGGCAGTCCGGAGGAGTCGCGCAGTTCGCCGGTCGCGGGGTCGATGAGGCCGGGGGCGCCGACACCGACGGTGTGCAGCCGCTCGACACCCGCCTCCTTCGCCGTGCGTTCCAGCGTCGTGACGGTGCGCTCGACGGCGGCGCCCGCCTCCTCCCCCGCGCCGACCGGCACCGATGCCTCCGCGAGCACCGTGCCCAACAGGTCGGCGACGACGAGCCGTACGCCCCCGGTGCGCACGTCGAGCGCGGCGAGGTGGGCGCGGCCGGCGACGATCCCGTAGAGCCGGGCGTTGGGGCCACGCCGCTGGGCGCCCGCCTCGCCGACGACCTCGATGAGGCCCGCCGCGGTGAGCCGCTCGACGAGGTCGGCGACGGTGGGCCGGGACAGGCCCGTGCGCTCCTTCAACTGCCCTGCGGTGAGCGGCCCTTCCTCCTGGAGGAGGCGCAGCGCGAGCCGGTCGTTGATGGCTCGGGCGGTTCTGGGCGATGCGGGCATGGCGGGATCCTACGCGGATATCACTGGCATTATCAGGCAGGGTTCCTGATAGTTTACGGCGGCACACAAGGGAGACTTGGGGAGGGCTCGCGGGATGCAGGAAGTGACGTACGCACCAAGGGAGTTGAAGCGGGCGCGGTACGCCGTCGCCACCGTCTTCTGCATCCATGGCTCCGTGACGGGGTCGTTCGCGACGCGGGTGCCCTGGATCCAGGAGCACGCGGGCGTGAGCGCGGGGCAGTTGGGCATCGCTCTCGCCTTCCCCGCGATCGGCGCCTCGCTCTCGATGCCGCTGGCGGGCAGCGTCACCCACCGCTTCGGCGCCCGCGCCGGGCTGCGCGGACTGCTCGCGCTGTGGACGCTGGCCCTGATCCTGCCCTCGCTGGCGCCCAATGTGTTCACCCTGTGCGCCGCGCTGCTCGTCTACGGGGCGACCGCGGGCATGTCGGACGTGGCCATGAACGCGCTGGGCGTCGAGATCGAGACCCGGCTCGACAAATCGATCATGTCGGGGCTGCACGGGCTGTGGAGCGTGGGCGCCCTGCTCGGCTCGCTCGGCGGCACGATCGCCGCCCATCTCGGCTCGGACGCGCGGCTGCACCACGCGCTCGCGGCGGTCGTGCTGACCGTGGCGGGCCTGGTCGTCTGCCGCTGGGTGCTCGATCTGCGCCCGACGGAGGAAGAGGAGGCGCCGCCGCGCTTCGCGCTGCCGCCCAAGTCGGCGCTCCTCATCGGGGCGGTCGGATTCTGCGCGGTGTTCGCGGAGGGCGCGAGCCTGGACTGGTCGGCGGTGTATCTACGGGATGTGCTCGGCACGTCGGCCGGGCTCGCGGCCGCCTGCACCACGGCGTTCACGCTCACGATGGCGGTGGCGCGGATCGCGGGCGACGCGGTGGTGGACCGGTTCGGCGCGGTGCGCACCGTGCGGATCGGCGGCGTCGTGGCGACGCTCGGCGCGCTGCTCGTGGTGGTCGCGCCGAACCCGGGCGTCGCGATGGCCGGATTCGGTCTCGTGGGCCTCGGGATCGCGGTCGTGGTGCCGCTCTGCTTCGCCGCGGCCGGGCGCAGCGGCCCGAATCCGAGCCTGGCCATCGCCGGCGTCGCCACCATCACGTACACCTCGGGCCTGATCGCGCCCTCGGCGATCGGCACGATCGCCGACGCGACCAGCCTGGTGGTCTCGTTCGGCCTGGTGACGGTGCTGGCGTTCGGGCTCGTGGTGTTCGCGAAGGTGCTGCGCGGCGGCGACCGTACGCGGACGGGGACGACGGAACCCGACACCGCACGGGCGGCGGATCACGCCTCGTAGGCCCGGACAGGTGGGCGGTGGCTCGGTGCGAGCTCGCACTTACGTCGCATTAACATGAAGCGATCATTTCGAGCCGCACAGGCACCACCCACCTCACGGCCCCCACAGAAGGCGGAATCTCTCATGGACCTCGGCGTGCGCTGGAAACTGCACGGCGACGGGCGCACGCCGGCTCCCGGCGCGGTCGTCCGCCCCGACGAGCGGCTTTCCTGGCCGCGCACGATCGGGCTCGGCGCACAGCACGTGGTCGCGATGTTCGGCGCGTCCTTCGTGGCGCCCGTCCTGATGGGCCTCGACCCGAACCTCGCGATCATGATGTCCGGCGTCTCGACGGTCATCTTCCTGCTCGCGACGCGCGGCCGGGTCCCCAGCTACCTGGGCTGTTCGCTCTCCTTCGTGGGCGTCGCGGCCGTGATCCGGGCGCAGGGCGGCACCAGCGCGACGGTCACGGGCGCCGTCTTCGTCGTGGGCGTCGCGCTGTTCCTGGTGGGCCTCGCGGTACAGAAGTTCGGGGCGCGGATCATCCACGCGGCGATGCCGCCGGTGGTGACCGGCGCGGTCGTGATGCTGATCGGCTTCAACCTCGCCCCGGTCACGGCCACCACGTACTGGCCGACCGACCAGTGGACGGCGCTGCTCGTCATGCTGTTCACCGGTTTGGCCGTGGTGTGCCTGCGCGGTTTCTGGTCGCGGATCGCGATCTTCCTCGGCCTGGTCTTCGGCTACGGGATCTCCTGGGTCCTCGACCGGGTCTTCGGGCAGATCCACTCGCCGAACAGCGGCGGCAAGGCCGTCGACCACTGGCGCCTCGACCTGTCGGCCGTCGGCCAGGCGGACTGGTTCGGCCTGCCGACCTTCCACGCCCCGTCCTTCCAGTGGTCGGCGATCCTGGTGGCCCTGCCGGTCGTCATCGCGCTGATCGCGGAAAACGCGGGCCACGTCAAGGCCGTCGGCGAGATGACCGGCGACAACCTCGACGGCAAGCTCGGCACGGCCATCTCGGCGGACGGCGTCGGCTCGATGCTCTCCACGGCCGTCGGCGGCCCGCCCAACACCACGTACTCCGAGAACATCGGCGTCATGGCCGCGACCCGCGTCTACTCGACGGCGGCGTACTGGGCGGCGGCCGGATTCGCGCTGCTCTTCGGCCTGTGCCCGAAGTTCGGCGCGATCGTGGCGGCGATCCCGGGCGGCGTCCTCGGCGGCATCACGGTCATCCTCTACGGCATGATCGGCCTGCTCGGCGCGCAGATCTGGATCAACGCGGGGGTCGACCTGCGCAACCCGCTGAACCTCGTGCCGACCGCCGCGGGCATCATCATCGGCATCGGCGACGTCTCCCTGAAGTTCACCGACACCTTCTCGCTGAGCGGCATCGCCCTCGGCACGATCGTCGTCATCACCGGGTACCACGCACTGCGGGCGATGGCCCCCGCGCACCTCAAGACGCAGAAGCCGCTGCTCGACGAGGGCACGTCGTCGTACGACGAGGAGCGGGCCGACAACAAGCCGGCCGGCGACAAGTAGTCACCCGCCCGCCCACCGGTCCACCGCCGGTCCCGGCAGGGCGAGTTGATCGAGGACCCGGGCGACCGTGTGGTCGACCAGGTCCTCGATCGTTTTCGGGCGCTGGTAGAAGGCCGGCATCGGCGGCACGATCCGGGCGCCCATGCGGGCGAGGGCGAGCATGTTCTCCAGGTGGATCTCGTGCAGCGGGCTCTCGCGCGGTACGAGGACCAGCGGCCGCCGCTCCTTGAGGACGACGTCGGCCGCCCGGCCGAGCAGCCCGTCCGCGTAGCCGGCCCGGATCCCCGCGAGCGTCTTCATGCTGCACGGCGCGATCACCATGCCATCGGTGCGGAACGAGCCGGAGGAGACGGCCGCCGCCTGGTCGCCGGGGCGGTGCACGACGTCGGCGAGCTTCTGTACGTCACCGACGCTCCGGTCCGTCTCCAGTTCGATGGTGGTCCGTGCCCAGCGGGTCAGGATCAGATGCGTCTCGACGTCGGGCACGGCGCGCAGCGCCTCCAGGAGGCGGATGCCGTAGGCCGCGCCGGTCGCACCCGTGATCCCGACGATCAGCCGCACGCCGGTCCCGGTCCCTCGTCCAGCAGTTCACGGGCGCGCGCGACGCGCGCCGGGTCCGTGCGGATGCGTACGGCGTCGAAGTGCGGGGCGCGGGTGGCGTCGAGGCCCATACGGGACGTGGTGCCGTCCGGGGTCGACGAGGGGTCGAGGGGGCTGCCGGGAAGTCCGTCGACCGTGAACACGTCGGCGCCCGGCTGGAGATGGGTCGCGAGCGCCCACAGCACGTCCTCGTCGCGGGTGATGTCCACGTCGTCGTCGACCGCGACGACCGTCTTCAGGTACGGGTCCCAGCCCAGCAGCGCGAGCATGATCTGCCGGGCCTGTCCTGGACGGGCCTGGCGCAGGGCGACGTACGCGTGGAAGTGCGTGCCGGAGGTCGGGTAGTGCAGCGCCGTGACCTCGGGGAAGCGGGACGTGAGCTGTTCCGCCATCTCCGACTCGCGCGGGATGCGGGCCAGGTTGAGGTGTTCGGCGCTGTTGCCGCCGACGATGTCGAGGAGCACGGCGTCGCGGCGGCGCAGCACGCTGTGCACCGTGAGGACGTTGTTCGTGGAGCGGTCGGAGGAGTAGCCGGAGAACTCGCCGAAAGGGCCTTCGGGCGCGGTGCGGGCCGGGTCGATGACGCCTTCGAGGACGAGTTCGGCGCAGGCCGGGACGCGGATACCGTGCCGTGGGGTGCGTACGACGTCCAGGGGCTCCCCCAACAGGCCGCCCGCCAGGGTGCGTTCGTCGACATCGGGGCCGACGCGGGCCGAGGCGGCGAGTTGGAAGAGGGGGTGGGCGCCGATGACCATCGCCACCGGCAGCGGCTCGCCGCGCTGCTCGGCGAGGCGCAGCAGCTGCCACAGGTGGCCGCGTGAGTGCAGGCTCGTGGCGAGTTCGGTGCGGCTGTGCACGAGGGCGCGGTGGTAGCTGAGGTTGCCGGAGCGGCCGGGTGTGTCGGATGGCGCCTCGGCGGTGATGACGCCGCTGGTGATGTACGGGCCGCGGTCCGAGTCGAAGTGCTTGAGGAGCGGGAGCGTGGTCAGGTCGACGTCCGGGCCCTCGGCGACCGTGTCGAGGACGGGGCCCGTGGGGACGACGCGGGGTTCGGTGCGGCGGGCGGCGGCCTGCTGGTAGGCGTGGTGCAGACCGGCCGGGTCCGTGCCGAGCAGGCGGGCGACGCGGGTGCGCGAGGCGAAGAGGTTGGTGACGAGGGGCGTGCCGTCGAGGCCCGACACCCGTGCACAGAGGAGGAGTTCGTCGCGGCCGCGGGCAGCGAGTTCGGCGACGAGAGCGGCGACGTCCTCGCCTTCCAGCTTCTCGTCGACGGTGAGAACGTCATCGGGGTGGGCGGCGCGGTAGGCGTCGAGGAAGGCGTGCAGATCCTGGCGGCCGGTGTCGTGGGCGCGGGCGGGGGTGCGGGTGCGGGCGGGGGTGCGGTCAGTGGCTGTCACAGCAGACCCCCGCGTGCACGCCGCCCGTGAACAGCTCGCCCCACGCGGGGGATTCGACTCCCGTGCCGAGCAGGTCGAGTGCCGTGCGGACGGCCACCCGCGCTCCGTCGTGCACCGGCTTGCCCAACTCCCGTTCCACCATGGCCGCGACGGGGGCGACCGGGAGTTCGGTGCCGGCCACCACCAGGCACTCGGCGTCGACGGAATCGGCGTCGAGGAGGATCCGGCGGACCTTCGACACGGGCAGCTCGGCCGCCTCGCGCGGGGTGGCCAGGTCGAGGGCGGTGAGGGAGGCGATACGGAGGCCCGCGGCGAGGCAGGTGTCGGCGAGGCGGCCCGCCTGTTGTTCGGAGCCTGCGGTGATGAGGGCGATGGAGTGGGTCGCGGCGCGGGCCAGGAGGTCGAGCTGGCCGAGGGTGACGGTGGAGGCGCGGACGCCGGCGGTGCGTTCGATGACGCGGGCCACGGTGCGGGCGTGGGCGGCGCCGTCGAGGCCGGCCGATGTGCCGTGCCACACGATGGCGTCGGCGCCGGCCTGGGCCAACTGTTCGGCGCCGCGCCGCAGTTCGTCGGTGTGGGTGGCCGTCAGGGCCGGGCCGTACTGGAACTCGGGGAGGAGGGCGCGGGCGGCGGGGTGGGCGATGTCCACCTGGACCGGGGCGCAGATCTGGGCCACCCAGCGGTCGGCGCCGAGGGAGGTGGCGGGGAGGAGGTGCCCTATACGTTGCACGGTGGCGGGTCCTGTCTGTGGCGGTGGGGTGTGGCGGGTGGCGGTGGCGGGTGGCGTGGTCGAGGTCGTGGTGACTGTTGCGCGGGGCGGGGGTGTTGGCGCGGGGCGTTGCGCGGCAGCGGGGGTGTTGGCGCGGGCCGTTGCGCGGCAGCGAGGGCGTTGCGCGGCAGCGGGTGGCGGGATGACGTCTGACGTGGCCGTGGCGTGGGACCGGGCGGGATGACGCCTGACGTGACCGTGGCGCGGGACCGGGCGGGATGACGCCCGACGCGGCCGTGGCGTGGGACCGGGCGGGCGGGATGACGCCCGACGCGGCCGTTTCGCGGCACCGGGCGCACCCCGATGACGCCCGACGCGACCGTTTCGCGGCACCGGGTCTCCCCGGCTGCGCCGGTACCCGCCCATCTCCCACCCGCCCGCCCCCTCCGGGGGCTTCGGCCCCCGTGGGTGGCTCGGGTCGGCGTCCGCCGTGCTTCCTGCGCCGCAACGGGGCTTGTCCACCGCCCGTGGGGCAGCACCGAGGTTGCGCACCGGAGCCGGGGCCGGGCCCTTCATCCTCGTTACGCCGCACCGGGGTGCCGCCTTGCCCACCCTGCCGCCCAAGGCGGCAGATTGCCCAAGGCGGTGGCGGCCGGCCGCAACGGGTGGGGAGCCGTCCCTGTGGCGGATTGCCCATGGCGGGGTGGCGTCGACCGCAACAGGTGGGGAGCCGTTCTTGTGGCGGATTGCCCATGGCGGGGGCGGCACCCCGTCGGGCCGACGCCCCTGGAGGGGGCGGGTGGGTGGGAGATGGTCGGGGTCGGGGACGGGGTCGGGGACGGCATCGGCGGCGGTTGGGTAAATCAAGCCCCTGCGGCGATTGAGCAGCGGGGGCCGGGGCGGAGCCCCGAGGCCGTAACGCCGGTTCCGCACAATCAGCGCCGCCGACCTTGAGGCACAGCGTCCCAGGGGGGGCGGAGCCCCGTGGCGTGGAGCGATCGGCCGCAACAGGCCGGGAACCGGCCCGGCAGCGGAGTTGCCCACGCCACGGGCGCCACCCCGTCGGGCCGACGCCCCTGGAGGGGGCGGGCGGGTGGGAGATGGGCGGAGGCAACCGGAACGGGGCTCCGGAGGCCAAAGTGCACCCCTAACCCCGCCCCCGGCGGTCAACGCCCCCGCCCCCGGCCGCCGGGGGCCAGGACGCACCCCCGGCCCCCGCCCCACCGCCGGAGGCCATGGCCCCCGGCCCACCGTCACCTACGCGCAACCGTGTCCAACGACGCGTACGTGTCCGTGAGGCGAAGTTGCGCCTCCTCCTGGTTGCGCGGCGGAGGCGTCGGCTTCAGGTCGAGAAGCTTGGCCATGTTGTTGCCGAGGTAGCCCTCAAGGTGCTCCTCGGAGAGGTGCATGCCCTGCGGCGGCGGACCGCACAGCACCTCCAACTCCCGCGCCCACATGCCCGGTTCGTTCGGCGGCGAGTCCGTCCCGAAGACCAGCTGGTGCTTCTCCATCTGCTGCGCGAACTCCACGATCCGCGACTGGAGCAGCCAGCCCGACTCCCCGTACACGTTCGGCGAGTCGAGGATCATGTAGAGCGCCTCGAAGCAGTACACGCCACCGGTCTGCACACCGAAGTGGGCGAGGATGAAGTTGACGTTGGTGAACTCCCGGATGATCGGGTAGAACTGCGTCGGGATCGAGTACGGCCCGTCGCCGGTGTGGATGAGGACGACGACACCCAGTTCGTCGCAGACCCGCAGCACGGGCCGCAGCCAGTCGAGGGCCCGGTCGGGCCGGTAAGCGTGCATGTTGGCATGCAGCTTCAGCATCTTGTAGCCGTACTCCTTGACGTGGAACTCCAGCTCCTTCGCCCCGTTCTCGGGCCCGAAGCGCGGGTTGTACATGAAGTTCCCGATGAACCGGTCGGGGTACGTGGTGACCAGTTCGGTGATGTACGCCATGTAGTCGCGGATGCCCTCGCGTCCGGTGCGCATCCCGTCCTGCCAGACGGAGTTGCCGGGCGGCGGCATGATGCAGCCGTAGTCGATGCGGCGCGGCTTGCCGTTGATCATGTACGGGCCGTCCATCATCTCCAGCGTGCGCTCACCCGTGAACGGGGAGCCGTCGTGCCGCCACGCCTGGTCGACGATGTTGGTCGGGTGCATATGGGTGTCGATGATCAAGGTGCTGTTTCCTTCCCAGCTGGTACCAACCGTGTTCAGTGGTGGACCGTTTGGGGACCCAGGGCAGGGCCCGCCTCACCTCCTCTCGCTGTCGGCGATGCCACCGGAGCCGGACCCGGAGCCGAATCCGGCCCCGGAGCCGAATCCGGAATCGGAACCGGAACCGGTGATGTCCTCGGGCCGCACCGGCACCTTCGCCAGCTCCAACCCCGTAGCGGCACGCAGCGCGTTCGCGATGGCGGGAGTCGACGACAGGGTGGGCGGCTCACCGACGCCGTTGAGGCCGTACGGCGAGTCCGGGTGCGGAAGTTCGAGCAGGTCGATGGGGACGTGCGGCATATCGGCGATGGTCGGGATCAGATAGTCCGTGAACGACGGATTGCGCACCCGGCCGTCCTCGACCCGAAGCTCCTCCATCACCGCGAGCCCGAGGCCCTGCGCGCTGCCGCCCTCGATCTGGCCTTCCACGGCAAGGGGATTCATCGCCTTGCCGACATCCTGTGCGGTGGCCAGTTCGACGACCTTCACGAGCCCCAGCTCGGTGTCGACGTCCACGACGGCCCGGTGCGCGGCGAACGCGAACGCGATGTGCGCGTCGCCCTGCCCGCGTTCGTCGTCGACGGGGAACGTGCGGCGGTGCGCGTACTCGTACTCCGCCTCCAACGGACCGTATTCGGCGAGCAGTTCGACCAACGACCGGTCACCGAGCACCGTGATCCGCTCGCGCAGCGCCTTGCACGCGCCTTGTACCGCTCCCCCGCTCATCCAGGTGATGCGCGACGCCGAGGACGATCCGGCGTCGCCGACCTGTGTATCGGCCGGGAGCACGACCACACGCTCGACGCCCAGCTCGGTCCGTACGATCTGCGTCTGTACGGTGACGATGCCCTGGCCGCACTCGGCGGCGGCGGTGTGTACCTCGGCGACGGGTTCGCCGCCGTTCAGGACGAGCCGTACGCGGGCCACGGAGCGGTCGTCGACGCCGCCGGAGAAGCCGATGGCCTTGACCCCGATCGCGTACCCGACGCCACGCCTGATGCCTTCGCCGTGGCTGGTGTTGTTGAGCCCGCCGGGGTTCCCGAACGGCCCTTCCCCCACCGGCGGCAGCGGCCGCGCACGCAACCGGTCCAACAGCTCCGCCGCCGGCGCGGGACCGTCCACCGCCTGCCCGGTCGGCAGCACCGTCCCGGTGGTCATCGCGTTGCGCACCCTCAACTCCGCCGGATCCATACCGAGTTCATGGGCCAGCTTGTCGAGGTTCGACTCGACGCCGTAGCAGGACTGCACGGCGCCGAAGCCGCGCATCGCGCCGCAGGGCGGGTTGTTGGTGAAGACGGAGAATCCGTCGATCTCGGCGTGCGGCACGTCGTAGGCACCGGCCGCGAAGTAGGAGCCGTTGGCGATGACGACCTGCGAGGTGGAGGTGTAGGCGCCGCCGTCCAAGAGCAGCCGCGCCTTGACGAACACGATCCGGCCCTCGCGCGTCGCCCCGTGCTCGAACCACATGCGGGCCGGGTGCCGGTGCACATGACCGTAGAAGGACTCCTCGCGGTTGTAGCTCATCTTCACCGGCCTGCCGGTGCGCAGCGCGAGCATCGCCGCGTGGATCTGCACGGACACGTCCTCGCGCCCGCCGAACGCGCCGCCCACACCGGACAGCGTGAGCCGCACCTTCTCCGGCGGCAGGCCGAGCGCGGCGCACATCTGGTGCTGGTCGTCGTGCAGCCACTGCGTCGACACGTAGACGTCGACGCCGCCGTCCTCCGCGGGGATCGCGAGCCCGGACTCGGGGCCGAGGAAGGCCTGGTCCTGCATGCCGACCTCGTACGTGCCGCTGACGATCACGTCGGCCTCGGCGCGAGCGGCCGCCACGTCGCCGTGGCGGATGCGGACGTGCCGGACGACGTTGCCGTGCCTCCCGTCCACGCGGTCGTGGTGGACCAGGGGGCCCACGCCACGTACCGCGTCCTCGGGGTCGGTGAGCGCCGGCTGCTCCTCGTACGCGATGTCGATCAGCGCCAGCGCCCTGCGGGCCGTCTCGGGGTGGTCGGCGGCCACGAGGGCCACCGGCTCCCCCTGGTAGCGGACGCGGTCGGCGGCGAGAACCGGCTGGTCGGAGACCTTCATGCCGTACGTCGCCCGCCCCGGGACGTCCTCGTGGGTGAGCACCGCCAGCACCCCGGGCAGCCGCAGCGCCGCGGTCGTGTCGAGCCGCACGATGCGGGCGCTCGGGTGCGGCGAGCGCAACGTCGCGCCCCACACCATGCCCTCGGCCCGCAGGTCGGAGGAGTAGGCGAAGTCGCCCTTGACCTTCAGTCGGCCGTCGGGGCGCGGGGTGCTGGCGCCGACGCCGTCACGGACAGCGGTGGCGGTGCCGGTTGCGGTGCTCACGGTCGGTCACGTCCCTTCTGGCTTGCGCTGAACGGGAGTTGAGCTTCGAACGTGGTGCGTTGTCGCTCTCGGTGGCGCTGTACGACGGCGCTGGTCTGTGGGGCTGTACGACGGCGCTGCTCTGTGGCGCTATTCGACGGGGCGTACGCGGCCGGCCCCGGAGGACCCCGAAGGGCCCGGCGCGACGGCCTGCGAGAGGCGGATGCGGAGCTTGCGGATGTGGTCGCGGGCCGCGAGATCGGCCGCGTCCGGGTCGCCCGATGTCATCGCCTCGAAGATGCGGCGGTGTTCGGCGACGGCGAGCCGCGGCGCCTCCTGACCGCGCCACAGTTGGTGCAGGGCGAGGTGGGCGCGGCCCTGGATGGTGTCGAGCGCCGCGGTGAGGTGGGGGTTGTCGGCCACCTCGCGGATCATCCGGTGGTAGGCCATGTCCATCTCGATGTGCGTGCGCTCGTCGACTCCGGTGCCGACCTCGCGCTCGTGCCGCTCAAGGAGGTCGCGCAGTTCGGCGACCCGTGAGGCGTCGAGCCGCTCGGTGGCCAGGCGGGCGGCGAGGCCCTCCATCACCTCACGGACGACGTACAGCTGCCGCACGTCCTCCACGTCGACCGTGGCGACCACGGCCCCCTTGTGCGGGACGTGCGTGGCGAGGCCGTCGTGGATGAGGCGCTGGACCGCCTCGCGCACCGGGCTGCGGCTGATGCTCAGCTGCGCGGCGAGGGCGGGCACGGAGAGCGCGTCGCCGGGGCGCAGCCGGTTCGCCAGAACGGCACCCTTCAGCTCCTCGTACGCCCGGTCCGCCAGGAGGCTGCCGGCCGCGACCGGATTGACCGCCCGCTCTGCGCTCATCTCAACTCCCCCTCACTGCTTGCCCGTTGGAGATACATGTTGCATGTAATGTTCGGGTGCGTCAATGGATCCGGCAGCGTTCGAACCCCCCTTCCGGCATTCCCGGCACTCCCCGCCGTCCCCGCTCCCCCTCCGACGCCCGAAGGGCAGCCGCAGGTGGTGGAAGAAGAGGTTCAGGAACACCGCCGTGAGCGTGCCGAGGATGATGCCGCTCTCGAAGAGCGCATGCAGCTGCCGCCCCGGCATCTGCTCGGCGAACTGCGGGAACGCGGTGGGCAGAAAGCCGACACCCACGCTCGCGGCGACGAGGATGGTGTTGCGCTGGTCGGTCAGGTCGGCCTGGAAGAGGATCTGCACGCCGACGACCGCGATGGTGGAGAACAGCACGATCGTCGCGCCGCCGAGGACCGAGGCCGGCATCGCGGCGACGATCGCCCCCACCTTCGGTACGAGCCCGAGCACCATCATGATCACGCCGGAGGACGCGACGATCCAGCGGGACTTGACCCTGGTCAGCCGGATCAGGCCGATGTTCTGCGAATAGACGGTGCTGGGAAAGGAGTTGAATACGCCCGCGACCGCGGTGGCCAGGCCGTCGGCGCGCAGGGCGCGGGTCACGTGCCTGCCCTCGACCTTCCGGTCCACGATCTCGCCGACGGCGAAGAACTGCCCGATGGACTCGACCGCGATGATGACCATGACCAGGACGATCGAGAGCACCGCGACGACGTCGAACCGGGGCGCCCCGTAGTGCAGCGGAGCCGCGGTGCCCAGCCAGGGCGTGGATCCGATCCCCGAGAAGTCGGCGAACCCGGCGAACGCGGCCACGACCGTACCGATGAACAGGCCGACGAGGACCGCCACCGTCGCGAGGAACCCCCGCGACAGCTTGTGCAGCAGCAGGATGACGACGAGCGTGACGGCTGCGAGCCCCAGGTGTTGCGGGGAGCCGAACGAGCCCTGGCTCGGGTCTCCCCCGCCCACCTGCCGCGCGGCGACGGCGAGCAGCGTGATCCCCACGATGGTCACGATCGTGCCGGTGACCAGCGGCGGGAAGAAGCGCACCAGCCTGCTGAAGACGGGTGCCACCACGAACAGGGCGAGCCCCGCCGCGATCACCGCCCCGAACACGGTCGGCAGGCCGGCCTTCGCCCCGCCCGCCGCGAGCCCCACGGACACCAGCGAGGGCACCGCGGTGGTGGACGTGCCCTGCACCACCGGCAGCCGGATGCCGATGCCCGGAAGACCGGCGGACTGCAGGAGCGTGGCGAGGCCGCAGGTCAGCAGCGAGGCGTTGACGAGCAGGGCGATGTCGTCGCCCTTCATGCCGATGCCCTCGGCGACGAGCAGCGGCATCACGACGGCGCCCGCGTAGAAGGCGAGCACGTGCTGGAACCCGTAGACGACGAGGCGCCACACGGAGGGCACGGAATCGACGGCGTCCTTGCGCCGCCCCTCCACCTCCGCCGTGCCCGGCTCCCCCGCCCCGTCCTGAGTCCCGTCCTGAACTTCCCTTTCGGACATGTGCGTTACTCCCTCCACCCGGTGGGCCGGGTGTTGTCTCGTGCGCACTTACCGGGGCCGTGGACGGACGGCCGTCACCTGTGGCTGTCAGTTCTGCGTGTTCTGCCAGTGCTGTCAGTGCTGTCAGTGCTGTCAGTGCTGTCAGTGCTGCCAAGGGGTCGTGAGCGGGCCGAAGCCGGCCCGGTGGACGAGGCGTTCGGCGCGTTCCTGGGCCTCCTCCATCAGCGCCTCCTCGTCGACGAGGGTGCAGCGCCCCTCCTCGACGACGACGCGACCGCCGACGACGGTCATCTCCACGTCGCCGCCGCGCGCGGAGTAGACGAGCGCGGCCACCGCGCGGTGCAGCGGGCGCAGGTGGGGGCGGTCGAGCGCCACCACGGCGAGGTCGGCGGGAGCGCCGGGCGCGAGCACCCCGGCGCCGTTGCCGACGTACCGGCCGCCTTCCCGGGTGGCCAGTTCCAGGGCCTCCTCGCAGCGCGCCACCGCCGGGTCGAGCGTGTCGAGGCGCTGGGCGAACAGGGTCTGCTTCATGACCTCGAACATGTCCTGGCGGTGCCCCGCACTGGGCCCGTCGGTGCCGAGCGCCACGACGGCCCCGGCGTCGCGCAGGCGGCGCAGCGGCATCACTCCGGAGGCGAGGTACGCGTTGGAGGCCGGGTTGTGGGCGACCGCGGCGCCGCGTTCCCCGACCGCCTTGGCCTCGGCGTCGTCGAGCCAGACGGCGTGCGCGAGGGTGGCCCGCTCGTCGAGGAGCCCTTCCGCGGCGAGCCAGCTCACGGGCCTGATCCCGTACGCGTCCAGGTAGCTCGCCGGGTCCTTGGCGCCCTCGCTGCAGTGCGTGTGCCACCGGGCGCCGAACTCATGGGCCAACCCGGCGGCGCCGCGCATCAGTTCCTGGTCGCCGTAGCTGAGGTTGAGCGGGGCGGGCCAGATCTCGACGGCGGAGCCGGGCGGCCGGGCCCGCATGCAGTCCCGCGTGATGTCGAGTTCCTCGGCGACGGAGTAGCGGAAGAGCTCGTCGGGCAGTCCGCGCGCGGCGGCGACGGCGGTCTTGTGCCCGATCATGCCGCGCGCGACGACGCCGCGGAGTCCGGTCGCCTCGATGGCGCCGGCCACCGAGAGAACCGTTTCGGCGTCGGTCGGCGCGTAGTGATTGTCGACGACCGTGGTGATGCCCGAGCGCAGCGCCTCCACCGCGCCGAGCGTCGCCGCGATCCGCGCGTCCTCGGCGTCCACCGCGATCGAGTACGGCCACATGAACTCGCACAGCCACGGCCAGATCGACTGCCCCTCGCCGAGGCCCCTGGCCAGCGCCTGGAAGAGGTGGCTGTGCCCGTCCACGAACCCCGGCAGCACCGCCCGGCCCCGGCAGTCCACCACCCGCGCGCCCCGCCACCCGGCCTCGATCTCCGCCGCCGGGCCCACCGCCACGATCCGGTCGCCGGCCACCGCGACGGCGCCGGGCTCGTACACGTTCCTGCCGTCGTCCACGGTGACCACGTGGCCTCCGGTGAACAAGAGGTCGCACTGCCGCACGGAGTCCATTGAGCCTCCAGGGTCAAGGGGGTCTCGGCCATCGGCCCGGCCATATTTCACATTGCATGCAACATATTCCGGCCACTGGAACTGTCAACCCCTCATGCCCGTACGGGACTTACGCAACCGGGCGACGCTCAGTCCGCCAACTCGTACGCATAGTCCGCCGTGAACGTCCCCGGCTCCCCCTTGCACCCGTCCGACTCCCCGGGCAGCTTCACCCACAGATACGCGTCGATCCGGGACTCCCCGGTCCGCAGCGTCGGGGACCGGCCCAGGGTGCGGCCGTCGGGGTCGCACCACTCGCCGTCGGGCGGGGCGCCGTTGCCGTTGCGGCTCGTGTCGATGACGGCGCCCAGGCCGCTCGGCCCGCCCATCGCGGCGAGCACCTTGCGGGCGTACGCGGTCTCGTCCAACGTCCGGTGGAAGTTGGAGACGTTGGTGAACACGCCGTCGGACGACGCGGCCGACGCGGCGCCCGCCGCGCGAAGGCGGGCTGCCTGGGTGCCGGGCGGGTTCCAGGCGGAGTGTCCGGCGTCGTAGTAGACGCGGGCGCGTGGGTTCGCGGACTTGAGGGCCCGGCCCGCGTGCGCCAGCGCCTCGTAGCGGTCGGCCTGTCGGCTCTTGGAAAGGCACTCGGTCTGGGACAGCGCGTCGGGCTCCAGGATCACGATGACCTCGCGGGAGCCGAGCCCCCGCGCGAACCTCTCGATCCAGTCACCGTACGCGTCCAGGTCGGGCGCCCCGCCCTCGGAGTGCCCGCCGCAGTCACGGTCGGGGACGGCGTAGGGCACGAGCACCGGCACCTGCCCTGCGCTCGCCCCGGCCGAGGTGACCGCACGCACCCGCGAGGTGATCGTGGCGGGCGCGTAGTCGGCGAACCAGACGGCGGCCGGGCGGTTCGCTATCCGGGACTCGATGAGCGGGCGGCGCGGGTCGGAGCGGTTGGCCCGCACCCATTCGAGGACCTGGGAGTCGCCGTACCGGTACAGGCCGCTCGCGGCGGGCGGGGCGCTCGACGGCTTCGGCCGGGCGGGGGCCGACTTCTTGGGCTTCGGCTTCGGCTTCGAACTCTTCGACGGTGAGGGCGAGTTACTGGTCGGCGACGGGGTCGGCACCGCGGGCAGTGGGCGCAGGCTCGGAGACCCACTGACGGTCGGGCGTGCCTCGTCGGCCTCGGCCCTGTCGCGGTCGAGGGCGGACACGAGGCCCACTACGGTGCCGACGGCCACCACGGCCGAGGCCGCCGCGGCGAGCGCTCCGCGCGCCGTCCTGCGGCGCCGCTCCGCCCGCCGTTCGGCCAGCCGCCGCGCGCGTAAGCCCGACACCGCACTCACCCTCCCCCTCCAGGTCCGCCGTTCCCTCGTTCTGGGGAAGCCCCCGGCCAGCCGACGTCCGCGTAAGGCTACGGCTGGGACGCTGCGTTCATGGCGCAGTTGGAGCGGTTCGCACAGGCCCGGATCCCCGCTCAAGGGGTCGACATCGTGATCGCACGGATGCGCGCGCTCGGCGCGGATCTGCCACCGCGCGACGGCGTGGCCGTCTTCAACCGGGTCTATCTCTCCGTCACGGAGGAGGTCGACCGGGTCATCGACGGGGGGCTCGCGGGCGGCTTCCCGGACCGGGGAGCGGCGGTCACGCTGGACGTCCGGTTCGCCGAGCGCTATCTCGTGGCGGTCGACGCGGCGGCCCACGGCGCGCGCCCGCCCGCCTGCTGGCGGCCCCTGTTCCAGCTCCGCCGGCATCCCGGCGTACGCCCGTTGCAGTTCGCGCTCGCGGGCATCAATGCGCACATCGGGCACGATCTGGCGCTCGCCGTCGTGGACGCGTGTCGCACGCTGGGCTGCGAACCGGACGCACTGGAGGATGAGTTCGAGCGCGTGGGCGACCTCCTCGTCTCGCTGGAGGAGCGCATCCGCGAAGAGCTGATGCCGGGCCCCGACCTGCTCCAGGTCGCCGATCCGCTGACCCATCTGCTCGGCGCGTGGAGCCTGGAGCGCGCCCGCGACGGCGCGTGGGGAGCGGCCCGCGCCCTGTGGGCGCTGCGCGATCTGCCGTCCGTGGAGGCCGAGTTCGCGCACCGTCTCGACGCGTCGGTGGGTCTGGTCGGGCGGATGCTGCTCACTCCGCTGCCGGACTGACTCGGCCGAAGCCGCCGGAACATCCGTACCGCAGCGGAGGGAACACCCGTACCACGTCGGTACGTTGACACAGAGATCCGCGCTGGCACAGAGATCCACGCTGACACAGAGATCCACGCTGACACAGAGATCCACGGTGTCGAACAGACCCGGCGAGCAAAGGAGCACGCGCATGGCGACGACGACCCGACTCGGCCTCGGACTGCCCCAGATGAAGCAGTACGACATCGGCAGGGACATCCCGGACGTGGCGCGCGCGGCGGAGGCCGTGGGCTACGACAGCCTGTGGGTGTTCGAGCGGATCCTGTACCCCGAGCCCGCCACCCAGGGCCTGTACGGGATTCCCGGCCTGCCCTGGCCGGACCAGTACCGCTCCGTCGCCGACCCGCTCGTCGCGCTCACCCTGGCGGCGTCCGCCACGTCCCGCGCACGGCTCGGCACCAGCGTCCTCGTGGCGCCGCTGCACATCCCCTTCCAACTCGCCCGTTCCCTTGCCTCGTTGGACGCGGCGAGCGGGGGCCGCGTCGTCGCGGGGCTCGGCACGGGCTGGTCGCACGACGAGTACGCGGCGGCCGGCGTGGCGCCCTTCGAGCGGCGCGGCAAGGTGCTCGACGAGCTGGTCGACGTGTGCCGCGCGGTGTGGGGCCCGGACCCGGTGTCGTACGAGGGTGAGCTGACGACCGTCGCACCGGCCGTGGTCGGCCCCAAGCCGGCCGGACCACTGCCGATCCTGCTCCCGGCGAACAGCCCGAGGTCGGCCCGCCGCATGGTCGACAAGGCGGACGGCTGGATGCCCGCGGCGATGGGGGCCGAGGGCCTCAAGCAGCAGTGGGCCGACCTCCAGGCGCTCGCGGAGGAGCGCGGCCGCACCGCACCCCTGCAGACCGTGCTGCGCGTCAACACGGTCCACACCCGCGAGCCGTACACCGGCGAGGACCGCAGGCCGTTCCAGGGCAGCATCGACCAGATCGTGGAGGACCTGGTCGCGCACGACGAGGTGGGCCTGGAGGAGATCATGATCGAACTCCAGGGCCAGGCCCGGGACGCGGAGGAGCTCAAGGACGTCGCGGCGGAGCTGTACGAGAAGGCGCGCGCCGCAGGCGTCTGATCTCCCGGCCCACTCAGTCCTCCGGGAGCTCCACCGGCGCGATCTCGTCGAACACATCGCCCGGGCCGGGGTTCGACGCGTCCGTGCTGCCGCCCAGGTGGTGCATGACGCCCCACACCGCGTTCAGCGCGGTCTGCACGGCGCCCTCGGCCCACCCGGCCGTCCACGAGATGTCGTCACCGGCGAGGAAGATGCCCCGCCGGTCCTCGGGCAGGGTCTCCTGCATGAAGTGCGTGAACAGGCGGCGCTGGTAGCGGTAGTGGCCGGGCAGGTTCGCCTTGAACGCGCCCATGAAGTACGGCTCGTTCTCCCAGGACACGGTCACCGGGTTGCCGATGATGTGCTTGCGGATGTCGACCTTCGGATAGATCTCGCCGAGCGACTTCAGCATGACTTCGAGGCGCTCGTTCGCCGACAGCGGCAGCCACTTCAGGCTGTCGTCGCACCACGTGTAGGAGAGGCAGATCGTGGCGGGCTTGTCCGGCCCGTCGTCGAGCAGGTAAGTACCGCGCGTCATCCGGTCGGTGAGCGTCATCGACATGACGTCACGACCCGTGGCATTTCCCTTGTCGTCGACGGACTTGTCGAGCCAGAACGGCCGGTCCACCGGCACGAACAGCTTGCTGGACTCCATGTAGTGCGTGCGCTCGATCGCCGTCCAGTGGTCGATCGGGAACAGCTCGTCGTCGCAGTCCACCTTGGACAGCAGCATCCAGGACTGCGCGGTGAAGATCGCCGTCTTGTACGTACGGATGTCGCCGTCGGCGTCCGTGACGGTGATGTGGTTGCCGGCGGTGCGGGACAGCCGGGTCACGGCCGGGCGCGGCTTGCCGTCCACGTGCAGGGTGGAAAGCGAGGTCCCGGGCGCCCAGTGCACGATCTTCTCCGGCTCGCGCTCCCACAGGCGCAGCGGCAGCTGCTGCGAGCCGCCCTCGATGCCGCGGTGGTGGTCGTCGGCCTCGGTGTAGACGACGCGCAGGATTTCCAGAATGGAGTTGGGGAAGTCCGTGTCCCAACCACCCGTACCGAAGCCGACCTGGCCGAAGATCTCCCGGTGCCGGAAGGACTTGAACGCCTCGGACTCGCAGAGGAACCCGTAGAAGGTCTGGTTGTCGAGCTTCTCGACGAGCTTGCCCCAGATCTCGCGGATGCGCGGCACGTCGCGCTCGCGCATCGCCTGGTTCATGTCGGAGAAGTCGGCGCCCTCGTCGAGGCACTTGTTCCAGGCCTCGGCGACGTCCCGGTAGACCTGCGGGAGGTCGGCGATCGTCTCGGCGTAGTGGGACTCGCCCTTGAGGTCGACGACGGTCGAGGGCGTGGCCTCGGAGAGGGGGTTGGGGAACGCCCTCGTCTTCAGGTCGACCATGTCGATGTAGTGCTGCAGCGCCGTGGACGACGGCGGGAAGCGCATCGCGCCCATCTCGGCGGTCAGGTCCGAGGCCCCCGCCGGGGTGCCCTCGAAGCCGACCGTACGCAGCCGGCCGCCGATCTGGTCGGCCTCGTACACGACGGGCTTGAGGCCCATCTTCATCAGCTCGTACGCGGCGACGATGCCGGACAGGCCGCCGCCGATGACCGCGACCTCGGTGCCGTGCTCGGTCGCGGGTATCTGGCCGAGGCCCGCCGGGTGGGCGAGGAAGTCGTCGTACGCGTACGGGAAGTCCGGCCCGAACATCGTGATGGGCGGCTGGCCCTCGGTGTGCTGGGCGGCGGTGGGCACCGTGGACGTCATGGGGTACGGACTCCTTGCGGGTACTGAAGTGCTGGGCAGGAAGCGGGAGTTGAGGCGGTGCGGTAAGCCTCGAAGGGTGAGCCTCGGGAGGCGGGCGGCAGGGCCGTTCAGGAGGCGAGCGAGCCGTAGAGGCCCGGGCGGCGGTCGCTCAGATACGGGTTGGCCGCGCGGGAGGCGGCGAGGAAGTCGGGGTCGGCGTCGGCGAACACGAGCTCCTCGCCGCGGCCCGCTCGGGCACGGGCCACCCCGTCGGGACCTGCGAGCGTGGAGAGCCCGACGAACTCGAACTCCCCTTCCGCGCCGACCCGGTTGACGTACGCGACGTACATCTGGTTCTCGAAGGCGCGCACCGGCACGACCGATTCGGCGACGAACTGGAAGGGGTGCATCTGCGCCGTCGGCACGAGCAGCAGGTCGGTGCCGGCGAGGGCGTGCGCGCGGACGTTCTCCGGGAACTCGACATCGTAGCAGATCATGAGGCCGACCCGCAGACCGTTCACCTCGGCCTGAACCACCGGCTGTTCACCGGGGGTGAACTGCTCGCGCTCGAAGCAGCCGAAGAGGTGCGTCTTGCGGTAGTTCGCGAGGCGGGCGCCTTCGGCGGAGATCAGTTGTACGGAGTTGAAGACGGCGTCGCCCGCGCGCTCCGGGTAGCCGTAGGCGACGGCGAGGCCGTGCCGGTGCGCGATCTCGGCGATCGCGTCGGCCGCGTCCCCGTCGGCGGGCTCGGCGAGCCGGGCCACGTCGTCCCCGATCGCGTACCCGGTCAGGAACATCTCCGAGGTCACGAGGACCCCGGCGCCCGCGGCGGCGGCCCGGCCCGCGGCCGCGTCGAGAACCTTGAGGTTCGCAGCGGTCGAGCCGGGGTGTCCTGAGCTCTGGAGCAGGGCGGTGCGCATGCGTGTCCTCAACCGGTACGGGGCGGGGTTCGGGGTCACATAGAGTCTGCGGTCGCCCGTCACCCCGGACAAGAAGCACCTGTTGCACGCTGCCGAGCTGTTCGTTGCGTGATTTTCCCGCCGAACGGCGATTCGTTGCGCGGGGGCCGTGGGCCTCGCTCAGACCCCGCTACGCAGGCGATCCCGACGTGAAACGCCGCATCAACGGCGACAGCACCAGCACCGATTTCGTCCGCTCGACGAACGGCTCCCCCGCGATCCGCTCCAGGACCCGCTCGAAGTGCCGCATGTCGGAGGCGAAGACCTGCACGATCGCGTCCGCCTCACCGGTGACGGTGGAGGCGGACACGACCTCGGGGTAACGCTCCAGGCCCCGCCGGATCGCCTCCGGCGAGGTGTTGGAGCGGCAGTACATCTCGATGAACCCCTCGGTCTCCCAGCCGAGCGCGGCCGGGTCGACGCGCACCGTGAACCCGGTGATCGCGCCGGTGGCCCGAAGCCGGTCCACGCGGCGCTTCACGGCGGGCGCGGACAGGCCGATCTGCTGGCCGATGTCGGCGTAGGAGCGGCGGGCGTCCTCGGCGAGGGCGTGCACGATGCGTTCGTCGAGATCGTTCAGCAAGGCAGGAGGTTCACTTTTCTGCGTCTACGAGGCCCGCGTCCGGGGCGGCCAGGCGGGAGCGGCGCATCCCGTAACTGAAGTAGAACACGAGACCGACGGCCATCCAGACACCGAAGACGATCCAGGTGATAGCGGACAGGCTGCCCATCATCCACACACAGAGCGCGAAACCGATGATCGGCAGGACCGGCGACAGCGGCACGCGGAAGGTGCGCTTCATGTCCGGGCGGGTCCGGCGCAGCATGATCACGGCGATGTTGACCAGGGCGAACGCGAAGAGCGTGCCGATGCTGGTGGCGTCGGCGAGCTGGCCGAGCGGAATGGCGGCCGCGAGCACACCGCAGAACAGGGACACGATGACCGTGTTGGCGCGCGGCGCCCCGGTCTTCGGGTGCACCTTCGAGAACACCTTGGGCACGAGGCCGTCGCGGGACATCGCGAACAGCACGCGGGTCTGCCCGTAGAGCACGGTGAGTACGACGGACGCGATGGCGATGACGGCGCCGGCGGCGAGCACCGTGCCCCAGAAGGGCTGCCCCGTGACGTCCTTCATGATCGCGGCGAGCGTCGCCTCGGAGTCGGTGAAGTGCGTCCAGGGGCGGGCGCCCACGGCGACGGCGGCCACGAGGACGTACAGCGCGGTGACGATGATCAGCGACAGCATGATGGCGCGCGGCAGGTCGCGCTGCGGGTTCTTCGCCTCCTCACCGGCGGTGGAGGCGGCGTCGAAGCCGATGTACGAGAAGAAGAGCGTGGCACCCGCGGCGCTCACGCCCGCCATGCCGAGCGGCATGAAGTCCTCGTAGTTGCCGGACTTGAAGCCCATGAAGCCGATGACGCAGAAGAGGATCAGGGCCGCGATCTTCACGGCGACCATGATGGTGTTGGCCCGCGCGGACTCCTTGGCGCCGCCCAGCAGGAACACCATGGCGAGCATCACCACGATGAGCGCGGGCAGGTTGAAGATCCCGCCGTCACCGGGCGGCGCGGACAGGGCGGCCGGGATGGTGACGCCTATCGTCCCGTCGAGCAGCTCGTTGAGGTACTCGCCCCAGCCGACGGCCACCGCGGCGACCGAGACCCCGTACTCCAGGACCAGACACCAGCCGCACACCCAGGCGAGAAGTTCGCCCATCGTTGCGTACGCATACGAATAGGAGGAGCCGGCGACCGGGATGGTGCCGGCCAGTTCGGCGTACGAGAGCGCCGAGAAGAGCGCGGTGAGACCGGCGATCACGAAGGACAGCGTGACGGCGGGACCGGCCTTCGGGACGGCCTCGCCGAGCACCACGAAGATGCCGGTGCCGAGCGTGGCGCCGATGCTGATCATGGTCAGCTGCCAGAGCCCGAGGGAGCGCCGCAGCGATCCGCCTTCGCCCTGGCCGCCCTCCGCGACCAGCAGATCTACCGGCTTGCGCCGCATCAGGCGGGCGCCGAGTCCCGCGGGCGCGGGAGCGGCTTGCGGGGTGCGCGGGGGTGCGCCGTGGTCGAGCACGGACTGGCTCCTTGATCGCTGCCGGGTGAGGTTGACCGCAGCGAGGGGGACGCGGCGGAGCACACCCGTCAAACGGGTCCCGCCGAGCAGGCCGAACCCCCGCCACGCAACGTACAGCGGATGACTCTAGAGGAGTTCTGTTCCCAGGAGTAATGCAGCAACCTTGCGCAGTCGCGCATGATCGTTGCGCTACCTTCCCGGACACGGACGATCGTTGCGCGGTCCGTTTGGTCCGTTGCGCCCGGGTGTGCTCGGTTCGGTCTCCCCATGAGGCGAAAACGACGAACCCCGCGCCCCTCCGAAGAGGGACGCGGGGTTCACGGTGCTTCGTGCTGCTAGCTCCAGCTGGCGTGCAGCGGCTTGCCCTCGGCGTAGCCGGCGGCGGACTGGATGCCGATGGTGGCGCGCTGCTCGAACTCGGCGAGCGAGTTGGCACCGGCGTACGTGCAGGAGGAGCGGACACCCGCGATGACCGAGTCGATCAGGTCCTCGACGCCCGGGCGCTCCGGGTCGAGGAACATCCGCGAGGTGGAGATGCCCTCCTCGAAGAGCGCCTTGCGGGCGCGGTCGTAGCTGGACTCGTCGCTCGTCCGGTTCTTCACGGCGCGGGCCGAGGCCATGCCGAAGGACTCCTTGTAGGCGCGGCCCTTGGCGTCGTGCTGCAGGTCGCCCGGGGACTCGTACGTGCCCGCGAACCACGAACCGATCATGACGTTGGAGGCTCCGGCGGCGAGCGCCATGGCGACGTCGCGCGGGTGCCGCACGCCACCGTCGGCCCACACGTGCTTGCCGTACTTCTTGGCCTCTGCGGCGCACTCCAGGACGGCGGAGAACTGCGGCCGGCCGACGCCGGTCATCATGCGCGTGGTGCACATGGCGCCGGGTCCGACACCGACCTTGATGATGTCGGCGCCGGCCTCGATCAGGTCCTTGACGCCCTCGGCGGCCACGATGTTGCCCGCGACGATCGGCACCTGCGGGTCGAGCGCGCGGACCTTCTTGATCGCCTCGATCATCGACTCCTGGTGGCCGTGGGCCGTGTCGATGACGAGCGTGTCGGCGCCGGCGTCGAGCAGCTGCTTGGCCTTGCCCGCCACGTCGCCGTTGATGCCGACGGCGGCGGCGATGCGCAGCTTGCCGTTGGCGTCGGTGGCCGGGGTGTAGAGGGTCGCGCGCAGGGCGCCGGTGCGCGTCAGGATGCCGGCGAGGCGGCCTTCCTTGTCGACGGCCGGGGCGTAGCGGCGGTTGGCGCCGTCCAGCTTGTTGAAGGCGTCGCGCGGGTCGATGTCCGCGTCGAGCAGCAGCAGGTCCTTGGACATGACCTCGGACAGCTGCGTGAAGCGGTCGACGCCGGTCAGGTCCTGGTCGGTGACGACACCGACGGGCCGCTGCTCGTCGTCGACGACGACACCGGCGTTGTGCGCGCGCTTGTTGAGCAGCGCGAGGGCGTCCGCGACGGTCTGCGTCGGCGCAAGGACGATCGGGGTGTCGAGCACCAGGTGGCGCGTCTTGACCCAGGAGATGACCTCGGTGACGACCTCGATCGGGATGTCCTGCGGAATGACGACGAGGCCACCGCGGCGGGCGACGGTCTCGGCCATACGACGCCCGGCGATCGCGGTCATATTGGCGACGACCAGCGGGATCGTGGTGCCCGTGCCGTCCGGCGACGAAAGGTCCACGGCCTGCCGGGAGCCGACCGCGCTCCGGCTCGGCACCATGAAGACGTCGTCGTACGTCAGGTCGTACGCGGGCTTGATGTCATTGAGGAAACGCACGTGCGGACATCCCAGTCGGTAGAAGGGGGCCCCAGAAGTCTGCTCCCGGAGCACAAAGCACGTACTTCATTTTCCCACGTCAGCCGAAGTCGAGTCTCCGGGCCGAACATCCCAAGGTCAGAGCCGATCCTTGGATGATCCTCCGAGCTCCACGCGGATCTGCGCGGCCGAGGCCTGTGCGAACACCTCACGGGCGGTCTCCCACTGGCCGGGCTGCCGCTCGGCGAACCCGGCCCACCCGCTCACGACCACGACGAGCGGCGCGCCCTCGGGGGCCTCGGGCAGCTGGCCCGGATCACCGAGGGCGTCGGCAAGGGCGTCCCAGTTCCGCCCGAACCACGACGGCAGCCCGAGCGCGGCGGCGCACCGGTCCATGAACCCGTCCTTGTCGACGACTCCATGAAGATCAATCCGCGGCACACCCACCGAACCCTCCCGCCTCGCTGAGCCCTTCAAGCCCCGCCGACGATTGCCATTTCAAGCCCCGCAGGGGGCACCTCCCAGCGTTAGCTGGGGGAGATTGAGGCGCGGGGCCCGGGGCAGAGCCCCGCGACGCCGACCCCGCCTCCGGCCTCACACACCATCCGGATCAGCCCGCTGCAACGCCGGCTTCGGCGCAGACCCGGCCGCCAACAGGAAATCGGCCGCAGCCGTGTCCGTGACCAGGCTGGTCACGAGCCCCGACCGCAGCACCGCGTCGATGGCGCCAGCCTTCCGCTGGCCACCCGCGATCGCCACGACCTCCGGTATCCGCCGAAGACGATCCGCCTCGACGGTGATGCACCGCTCCCCGAGGTCCCGCCCGACCCGCCGCCCCTGCGCATCGAACAGGTGCGCAGACATCTCGGCGGCGACACCCAGGGACGCATAGTGCGCGCGCTCCTCGTCGCTCAGCATGTCGTGCACGGTCGAGATGCCCGGCTCCCAGGAGCCGATGGACACGCACGCGACGGTGACCTTGTCGAAGTACTCGAAGGCGCGGGCGATCCCCGTCTGGTTGCGCAGCGCCCCCGCCGTCGCGGCGTCCGGCAGCAGCATCGGCGCGTAGATCGGGTGCGCGTCGCCGCCCGACACCTGCGCCGCACGCCGCACGGCCTCCACGGAGCCGCGCTCCGCGGTCCCCGCGTCGTACACGCCCGTCAACTGCACCACGGTGCACGGCGGAAGCCGGTCGAGGGCGGCCGCCATGTGGATGGTGGAGCGGCCCCACGCGAGGCCGAGCACATCGCCCTCGGTGACCAGCTCGCCGAGCAGATCGGCGGCGACCTCGCCCAGGTTCTCCGGGTCGGAGGAGTCGTCGATCTCGGCGGGCGACTCGACCACGACCGCGTGCCGCAGGCCGTAGCGGGCCCGCAGCGCGTCGGAACGCTCCGCGTCCAGCTCGGCAGGGACCCGGATCTCGATGCGTACGAGATCCCGCTCGAGGGCGGTCTCGAGGACCCGTGCCACCTTGAAGCGGCTCACGCCGAACTCCTCGGCGATCTGGATCTTGGACTTGCCCTCGAGGTAGAAGCGACGGGCCATGGCCGCCGCCTGCACCAGCTCCGCGGGTCCCATCCGCAGGGCCGCCCGTCCCGCCGATGATGCGGACACGGCGTTCTCCTCACTTCTTTTACGTCACGAAACTTCTTTTACGTCATGAGATCGACTGCTGCTCACGAATCGGCTCACGGACCATCTGCTGTTCACAACCTGGATACGTCGTTCATCCTTGCAGATCCGACGCGGTTGATCAGCCCCGATGGACGTCGTTCACGTACCGGTGGCTCAGTGGTCGCACGCCCAGCCCGCGGACGCCGTGGCGCCCTCCGCCTGGGTGCGCAGTGCACGTACCGCCTCCGCCGGATCCTTCGCCCCGTAGACGGCCGAACCGGCTACGAAGACGTCGGCGCCCGCCTCGGCGCACCGCTCGATCGTCGCGGCGGACACTCCGCCGTCGACCTGCAGCCACAGCTCCAGACCGTGCTTCCCGATCAGCTCACGGGTGCGGCGGATCTTGGGCAGCATGATGTCCAGGAACGCCTGCCCGCCGAATCCCGGCTCAACCGTCATGATCAACAGCATGTCGAGCTCGGGGAGCAGATCCTCGTACGGCTCGATCGGCGTCGCCGGCTTCAGGGCCATCGAGGCGCGGGCGCCCTTGGCGCGGATCTCACGCGCGAGCCGGACGGGGGCGGCGGCCGCCTCCGCGTGGAAGGTGACGGACCCGGCACCCGCTTCGACGTACTGAGGGGCCCAGCGATCGGGGTCCTCGATCATCAGATGGCAGTCCAGCGGGGTGTCCGTCGCGCGCGCCAGCGACTCTACGACCGGAACCCCGAGGGTCAGGTTCGGGACGAAGTGGTTGTCCATGACGTCGACATGGAGCCAATCGGCGCCTTCGGCTGCCTTTGCCTCGTCGGCAAGGCGGGCGAAGTCCGCGGACAGGATGCTGGGGTTGATCTGCACGGCCATGACCCAAGCGTGCCATGCCCGGCGCCGGTTGCCCGCCTCGGTCCGGACCAAGCCCTGAGACCGATACCGAGCCGTGCCCGCCCGTGCCATTCTGGGCGGCTCGCAGCGGGGGTCGGCGGTTGGCCCCCGGAGTACCGCGCACGACGCAGCGGGGGACGCCATGGCGGACGTACAGAGCACTGTGAGCACGGCGCCCGGGCGCCGTGGAGTGGCGCGGCTCGTGTGCGGGCGGCGCAGCAAGTGGCTGGTGCTCCTGCTGTGGCTCGTCGTCCTCGTGGGCAGTGCGCCGCTCGCCCAGAAACTCACCGACGCACAGGACAACGACGCGCAGTCCTGGCTGCCGGGCTCCGCCGAGTCCACCCAAGTCCTCGACATCTCCAAGGACTTCAGGCCGGAGACCATCCCCGCCGTGGTGATCTACGCGCGCGAGGGCGGGCTCACCGTGGCGGACCGCGCCCGGATCGCCAAGGACGTCGCCCAGATCAAGCAGCTGAGCGCGCACGGGGTACGGGGCACGGAGACCCGCGGCCCCGTCCTCGACAAGAGGCCGGGCCCGTCGGCGGCCCAGGTCTACGTCCCGGTCACGATGGACGCCTCGGGCTTCGAGCGGATCACCCCCGCCGTGGACTCCATCCGCGACGCGACCGGCACGTCCGTGGGCGATCTGAAGATCCACATCACGGGTCCCGGCGGCACCTCGGCGGACTTCTCCGAGGCCTTCTCCGGCATCGACTCGACGCTGCTGCTCTCCGCGCTCGGCATCGTCATCGTCATCCTGCTGTTCACGTACCGCAGCCCGTCCCTGCTGCTCGTACCGGTACTGAGCGTGGTGGCGGCGCTCTTCACCGCGCAGGCGCTGATCTATCTCCTCGCGGAGAACGCGGGGCTCACCGTGAACGGGCAGAGCGCGGGCATCCTCACCGTCCTCGTGTTCGGCGCGGGGACGGACTACGCGCTGCTGCTCGTGGCCCGATACAGGGAAGAGCTCCGCCGCCACGAGGATCGGCACGAGGCGATGGCGCTCGCCCTGCACCGGGCGGGCCCGGCGGTCCTGGCCTCCGGCGCCACCGTGGTGCTCAGCATGCTGATGCTGCTCACCGCCGAGATGAACTCGACGCGGGGGCTCGGCCCGGTCGCCGCGATCGGGGTCGCCGTCGCCCTGCTCGCGATGCTGACCCTGTTCCCCGCCCTGCTCGTGATCTTCGGCCGCTGGATCTTCTGGCCGCTGATCCCGCACATGGGCAGCGCGGAACCCACCGAGCGCGGCGTGTGGGCGCGCACCGGGCAGCGGATCGCGCGCCGTCCGCGGATGATCTGGACCGTGACAGCCCTGGCGCTCGCCGTGCTCTCCCTCGGGCTGATGCAGCTGAAGGCGGAGGGCATCAGCAACGCCGACTCGTTCACCGACAAACCCGACTCGATCGTGGGACAGGAAGTCTCGGCGGAGTACTTCCCCGCGGGCGCCGGCGACCCGCTCGTCATCGTCGCGAACCAGGGGCAGGGCCTGGAGGTGCGCCGCGCCGTCGCCGCGACGGACGGCGTCGTACGAGGCAGCATCGGCGTCCCGCCGAACACCAAACCCGCGGCCGACGGCCGGGTCCTGTTCGAGGCGACGACGACCGCGCCCGCCGACAGCCAGGCCGCCAAGGACACGGTGGACCGGGTGCGCGACGCGGTGCACGCGGTGGACGGGGCGGATGCCAAGGTGGGCGGCGGCACAGCGGCGCTGCTCGACATGGACCGGGCGACGGCGCACGACAACAAGCTGGTGATCCCGCTCGTTCTGGTGGTCGTCCTGCTGATCCTGTGCCTGCTCCTACGGGCCCTGGTGGCGCCCCTGTTGCTGATCGGGACGGTCGTCCTGTCCTTCGCGGCGGCCCTCGGCATCAGCGCGCTCGCCTTCCGCCACCTCTTCGACTACGCGGGCGAATCGACGGACTTCCCGCTCTTCGTCTTCGTGTTCCTGGTGGCGCTCGGCATCGACTACAACATCTTCCTCACGACCCGCATCCGTGAGGAGGCCGCGCGCCAGGGCACACGCCCCGGCGTCGTCACGGGCCTGGCCGCGACCGGCGCGGTGATCACGTCGGCGGGCCTGGTCCTCGCGGGCACCTTCGCGGCCCTCGGCACGCTCCCCATGGTCGCCTTCGCCGAAATCGGCTTCGCGGTGGCGATCGGCGTACTCCTGGACACATTCGTGGTCAGGTCGGTCCTGGTGACAGCCCTGTTCCTGGACGTGGGCCCAAAGGTCTGGTGGCCACACGCACTGTCCCGGTCGAGCGCTCCCCAATCAACCCCGCCCGCGCCCAAATCAAGCGAGCCCGGACACCAATCAGGCTCGGCCGAGCCCAAATCAAGCCCCGCCGGCGATTGAGGCGCGGGGCCCGGGGCAGAGCCCCGCGACCCCAGCGCCGCACGACCGCAACAAGACCTACGCGGTACGCCGAATCAACGCCAAATACATCGCGTCGGTCCCATGCAGATGGGGCCAGAGCTGCACATCCGGCCCCTCCCCAAGCCCCGGCACACCTTCCAACAGAGGCCGCGCATCAATGAGTTCGGCCCCGCCGACCCCCTTCAGCACGTCCTCGACGACCGCCCGCGTCTCCGCGAGATGCGGCGAGCACGTCGCGTACCCCACGACACCCCCCACCCGCACGGACTCGAGCGCCTTGCGCAGCAGGCCCCGCTGCAGCGGAGCGAACCCCTCCAGGTCCTCGGGACGCCGCCGCCACCGCGCCTCGGGGCGCCGCCGCAGCGCGCCAAGTCCGGTGCAGGGCACGTCCATCAGGATCCGGTCGAACGTCCCGGGCCCCCACGGCGGCCGTGTCCCGTCCGCGGCGATCACCTGGTAGGGCCCCGGGTTCCCGGCCAGCGCCTTCGCGACGAGCCCGGCCCGGTGCGGCTGCTTCTCCGACGCGAGCAGCGTCGCGCCGCGCTCGGCGGCGAGCCCGGCGAGCATGGCCGCCTTGCCGCCGGGGCCCGCGCAACCGTCGAGCCACTTCTCGTCACGGCCCTCGACCGGAGCGTTCGCCAGTGCGATGGCCACCAGCTGACTGCCCTCGTCCTGCACACCGGCCCGCCCCGACTTCACGATGTCGAACGAGCCGGGTTCGCCGCCCTCGGCGAGCCGCACGGCATACGGCGACCAGCGCCCCGGAAGCCCCGACTCCTCACCCACCTCGGCGAGTACGGCCTCGGCCGTGGTCCGCCCCGGGCGCGCCACGAGCGTGACCTCGGGCCGCTCGTTGTCGGCCTCCAGCAGATCCTCGATCCCGGCACGGCCGCCGCCCAGCGAGTCCCACAAGGCGGAGACGACCCATCGCGGATGCGAATGCACCACGGACAGATGGTCGTCGGGATCCTCGTCGTACGGCGGCGCGACCCGCTCGACCCACGCGTCGAGATCGTGCTGCGAGACCTTCCGCAGCACGGCGTTGACGAACTTGGCCCGCCCGTCACCGAGCACGACGCGCGCCAGCTCGACCGATGCGGACACGGCGGCGTGCGTCGGGATCCGCGTACCGAGCAGCTGATGCACGCCAAGGTTCAGAACGTCCAGAACCGGCGGATCGACCTCGCGCAGCGGCCGGTCGATACAGGCCGCCACGATCGCGTCGTACGTCCCCTGCCTGCGCAGCGTCCCGTACACGAGCTCGGTCGCGAGCGCGGCGTCCCGCCCGTCGAAGTCGCCCTTCTCGCGGGCCTTGCGCAGCAGCGGCGGCAGCACGAGGTTCGCGTACGCGTCCCGCTCGTCCACCGCGCGCAACGCCTCGAAGGCGAGGATGCGCACGGGGTCCTTCTTGGGACGACGGTGGGGCTTGCCGGGCTTACGAGGGGGCCGGCCGGGCTGGTCGCTCAAAGGTGCTCCGCTGCTGGGATCGTACGGGCGCTACGCACGGGTCGTACGCCGGGATGAACCCTCCCAGGGTACGTCCCGGCGCCGACAGCGGTCCTCGTGGGCCCGTCAGCCCAGGGTCTCCCCCGCGGCGATCCGGGTGCCCCGCGCCCAGTCCGCCGCGGCCATCGGCTTCTTGCCCTGCGCCTGCACCCAGAGCAGCTCGACGGCGTGCGAACCGGTGCCTACGTAGAGGTTCTTCTTGCCCGCGCCGATCTCACCCGGCGCGAGGTCGGTCCGGTCGGGCGCGAGGACGGCCGTGCGCACCTTGAGCCGCTCGCCGCGGAACTCGGTCCAGGCACCCGGCGCGGGCGTGCAGCCGCGGACGACCCGGTCGACCCGCAGGGCCGGCGCGCTCCAGTCGATACGGGCGTCCTCCACGGTGATCTTCGGCGCGAGGGTGACGCCGTCGGCGGGCTGCGGCACGGCCTCGATCGTGCCGTCCTCGATCCCGTCCATCGTCGCGGAGAGCAGCCCGGCGCCCGCGAACGCGAGCCGGGTCAGCAGGTCACCGCTGGTGTCGGTGGCACGGACCGCCTCGGTCACCGTCCCGTACACGGGCCCGGAGTCGAGCCCCTCCTCGATGAGGAACGTGGACGCGCCGGTGATCTCGTCGCCCGCCATCACCGCGTGCTGCACGGGCGCGGCGCCACGCCAGGCGGGCAGCAGCGAGAAGTGCAGATTGACCCAGCCGCGGGCGGGCACGTCGAGTGCGATCTTCGGGAGCAGCGCCCCGTACGCGACGACCGGGCAGCAGTCGGGAGCGATCTCCCGCAGCCTCGCCAGGAACTCCTCGTCGCGCGGCTTGGCCGGCTTGAGCACCTCGATGCCGGCCTCCTCGGCCCGCTGGGCGACCGGGCTCGCGACCAGTCGACGGCCGCGCCCCGCCGGTGCGTCGGGCCGGGTGACGACCGCGGCGACCTCGTGCCGGTCGGAGGCGATCAGGGCGTCCAGGGCGGGAACGGCGACCTCGGGGGTGCCTGCGAAGACGAGCTTCATCGGTGGCGTACAGCCTCTCGGGGCAGGGTCACGGGCAGCGCACCAGTCTATGGGCGTCGTGCGGCGGGCGCGTACGGGGCGCACGTCCTGACGTGCGCCCCTCGCATATGCGGATGCGCCCGAACAGCGTGACCCCACACCGGATGGCGCGTTGGTCAAGAAAGAGTTGACCAGTCATGGGCCGCAATCGGTCATTCGTCATAGTTCACCCGTCTTCGTCGGTGTCGCTTGACGCGAGCGTGGCCCGATCCTTTTTTATCGCCGGTTCGAGAGGCTTGTTCATGGCCGACCACGCAACCCACGACGCCCAGGCACGGGCCAGCCTGCATCTTCTTGTGCGGGACATCGAGCGGGTCCGCCGTCAGGTGGACGCACTGCGCACCCTCACCGCACAGCTGGGCAACGTCTACCGCCCGCGCCGCTCAGGCCCCTCCGCGGGGTTCGTCGTCTACGGGAGGGCGCCCGCCCCCACCGTCCGTCTCGCCCAGGAACTGCGCGACAGCGTCGAGACGTTGGTCACCGCAGCCGTGGACTTCGACCGTTCGCTGGGCTTCTCCTGGGACGCGGTGGGCTCCGCGCTCGGCGTCACCAAGCAGGCGGTCCACCGCAGGTACGGGGCGCGCAGGGCGGCCACCCAGGCGGCGGCCGAGGCCGAGCGCGGGGCGGAGGTCCCGGCGTCGCCGACGTCCGCCGTGCCGTCCCCGGCACAGGCCGCGCGCCCCACCGTGCCGATGGGAGCGGGCCCGCTGTCGGCGGTCCCCGCAGCCCGCGCTCTGCCCACCCAGCCGACCGCGGGCGCCACGGGCCTGCGCGACGACGCGCGCCCCAGCGCCTTCCCCGGCCCGCGCCACGGCTGAGCGGCCGCGCCACCTGCCGCTGCCTCCCCGTACGCGACCTGTCGTACGCGGAGGCAGCGGCATGTGACTGCGGCGTCGATCGTGCCGCGCATCGAGAGCGACCGGGCGCCGGCCCTCTCACCCGATGTCGAGCGGATCCACCCGAACCCGTACGGGCTCGCCCGCGCCCCGCGCCATCCTCGCCGCCTGCGCCTGCTTCAGGGCACGCGCGAGCACGGAGCCACTGCCCGGCGGCACCCGCACCAGCACCCGCTCCCACTGCTCCCCGGCCGGCGGGCCCCCGCCCCGCCGCCCGCCACCGGGTATCGCCTCGGGCACCGGCACGGGGCCCAACACCTCGGCGTCCCCCGGAAGTTCCACCGCCCCCATGAACCCGGCGACCGCCTCCGCCGTCCCCGTGACCGCCGCCATCCGTGACACAGGCGGAAATCCGAGCTCGGCCCGGTCCGCGAGCTCCCGCACCGCGTGCCCCGCGGGGTCCCACCGCACCAGCGCCTGCACGGGCCGCAGCGTGGGCTCGGCGACCACGACCACGGCGCCGCCCACCTCCTGCGGCCGCACCAGCGCGGACGCCGCGATCCACCGCCGCAGCGCCTCCTCCCCCGCCCGCAGATCGGCCCGCCCCAGCATCGCCCACCCGTCGAGCAGCAGCGCCGCCGCGTACCCGCCCTCGGCGACCGGCTCGGCCCCCGGCGTACTCACGACGAGCGCGGGCGTCCCCGGAACCGTGTCGAGCACCTGCTCACGCCCCGACGTCCGCACCGGCACGGTGGAGAACGCCCGCCCCAACTCCTCTGCGGTACGCCGCGCCCCGACGACCTGCGCCCGCAACCGCGTACCCCCGCACTCGGCGCACTGCCAGCCGCCTTCCTCTCGCCCGCACCACCCGCACGCGAGCACCCCGGTCGCCTCCCGCGCCTCCAACGGCCCCGCGCACTGCCGGCACCGGGCGGGCTCACGACACCGCTGACACGCGAGCCGCGGCACGTACCCCCGCCTCGGTACCTGCACCAGCACAGGCCCCTCGCGCAACGCGGTCCGCGCCACCTCCCACGCGAGACTCGGCAGCCGGGCGGCCCGCGCCGCCTCGTCGCGCGCCACGTCCCGGTCCCCCACGGTGCGTACGAGTGGAGCGACCCGCCGTACGACGTCCCGCGGCGCGCTCACGGCGGCGGCCCACCCGCTGCGCACCAGCTGGGCGGCCTCGACCGTGCAGCTCCAACTCCCCAGCAGGAACGCGCACTTGTCGCGCGTGGCCCGCAGCTCCAGGACCTCCCGCACATGCGGGAAGGGGGCATGATCATCGCTGTGGTGCTGGTCCCCGTCCTCCCACACCACGACGAGTCCCAGGTCCCGTACGGGAGCGAACATGGCCGCCCGCGTCCCCACGACGGCCCGGGCGCCCCCCCGCCGCACGGCGAGCCACTCGGAATACCGCCGCTGCTGCCCGGCATCGGCCGTCAGCAGGGCATGCTGCCCCTCCCCCAACTCCTCCCGCAGCGCGGCATCGACGCGCGCCGCGAGCCGCACGGTCGGCACGACGACCAGGGCCCCCCGCCCCGAAGCGAGCGTCGCCCGCACGGCCCGAGCGATCTCGTCGGCCCACTCGGGCCCGGGCAGCGCCGTCCACACGGCCCGCGGCGCACCGCCCGTGGCCAGCGAAGCCACGAAGTCGGCCCCTCGCTCGTACCGCGCCCAGGAACCGGCCTCCGGAGCCTCCGGCGGCGCGGGAGGAGCAGCGAACTCCCGGGCCTCGGCCTTGGCATGCCGCGGCGGAATCGCGAGCTGCAGCACATCGGCAAGGCTGCCCGCATACCGGTCGGCGACAGCCCGGGTCAGCCCGAGCAACTCCGCATCGAGCACGGGCTCGGGCGACACGACCTGCGCGAGCGCGGCGAGCGGCCCCTGATATTCGGCCTCGGCCACCCGCTCGACAAGAAACCCGTCAATCAGCCCACCCCCTTCACGCCGCCCGTCCCGCACGTTCCGGTTCCCCGCCCCGAACCGCACCCGCACCCGCACACCCGGCTGCGCGGCGGCATCCAGCTCCTTCGGCACCGCGTACTCGAAGTACCGGTCGAGGTGCAGCACCCCCTTGTCCACGAGCACCCGCGCCACCGGCAGCTCCTCGGCCAGCGCCGCTCCCCGCCACGTCCGCGGCTTCGCCTTCGGCACTTTGGCAGCCCGCACGCTCTCCCGGATCAACGCAAGCTGCTCCGGCTCCCCGCCCTCGTCGCCCCTGTCGTTCTCGCTGCTCACACGTGCATTCCTACCAGAGGGGACTGACACCGGGGCGGCCCAGAAGCGGCCCGGAAACGCCGAAGGGCCCGGCCCTCCCGAAGGAGAACCGGGCCCCAGGGACCGATCAACGGCTCAAGGCCTACCGGTCAATGGCTCAGGGCCTACAGCCCCGCGGCCTTGCGCAGCGCGTCCACGCGGTCGGTCTTCTCCCACGTGAACTCGGGCAGCGCGCGCCCGAAGTGGCCGTACGCGGCCGTCAGGGAGTAGATCGGACGCAGCAGGTCGAGGTCGCGGATGATCGCGGCCGGACGGAGGTCGAAGACCTCGGAGATCGCGGCCTCGATCTTGTCCGTGTCGACCGTCGCCGTACCGAAGGTCTCCACGAAGAGACCGACGGGCTCGGCCTTGCCGATCGCGTACGCGACCTGGACCTCGCAGCGCGAGGCGAGCCCCGAGGCCACGACGTTCTTGGCGACCCAGCGCATCGCGTACGCGGCCGAGCGGTCGACCTTGGACGGGTCCTTGCCGGAGAAGGCGCCGCCACCGTGGCGGGCGTAGCCGCCGTAGGTGTCGATGATGATCTTGCGGCCGGTCAGACCGGCGTCGCCCATCGGGCCGCCGATCTCGAAGCGGCCGGTCGGGTTGACCAGCAGGCGGTAGTTCTCGGTCTCCAGCTTGATGCCGTCGTCGAGCAGCGCCTTCAGCTCCGGCTCCACCACGAACTCGCGGATGTCGGGGGCGAGGAGCGAGTCCAGGTCGATGTCGCTCGCGTGCTGCGAGGAGACCACGACCGTGTCCAGACGGACCGCCTTGTCGCCGTCGTACTCGATGGTGACCTGGGTCTTGCCGTCGGGGCGCAGGTAGGGGATCGTCCCGTTCTTGCGCACCTCGGAGAGGCGGCGCGAGAGGCGGTGCGCGAGGTGGATCGGGAGCGGCATGAGCTCCGGCGTCTCGTCGCACGCGTAGCCGAACATCAGGCCCTGGTCGCCCGCGCCCTGCTTGTCGAGCTCGTCCTCGTCGCCCTCGACGCGCTTCTCGTACGCCGTGTCGACGCCCTGCGCGATGTCGGGCGACTGCGAGCCGATGGAGACCGAGACGCCGCAGGACGCGCCGTCGAAGCCCTTCTTCGACGAGTCGTAGCCGATCTCGAGGATCTTGTCGCGCACGAGCTGCGCGATCGGCGCGTACGCCTTCGTGGTCACCTCGCCGGCGACGTGCACGAGGCCAGTGGTGATCAGCGTCTCGACGGCGACGCGGGACGAGGGGTCCTCGCGCAGCAGCGCATCGAGAATGGTGTCGCTGATCTGGTCAGCGATCTTGTCGGGGTGACCCTCGGTCACGGACTCCGAGGTGAACAGGCGACGGGACACAACGCTCCCTGTGGTTGCAGCGGCTGCTGGCTGATCATTTGACGGTTGGTGCGGGGGGCTGCGCCCGGCACCGTCCGGGAACAGTTTATCGGTCGTACTCGGCCGCCGGGTCACGTGTCTCGCCCACTGGGAGTGCTGTGACCTGCGACACCGCATTCTGCGATACGACGATCGGTCTTCGGAAGGGTACTGCTCGCCCGAAATTGGCGTGTTTTCGGGGTTTCCATGCGTCAGGGGTGCCGGATGTGAATTTCACGCACCGATGGGGTTCCGCGCGTGTTAGGCAAAGATTCAGCCGTCCGTCGCGGGCGCGAGGCGGCGCGCCGCCTCGTCCCAGACACGGTCGGCGAGCGCTTCCTTCGGGCCGTGGGGGACCGGGGTCTCGTGCCCGTCGGCGCCCAGGATCACGGCCTCGTTCTCCTCGGAGCCGAAGGTCTTGCGCTCCCCCACCTCGTTGACGACGAGCAGGTCACAGCCCTTGCGGGCGAGCTTGGCGCGGCCGTTCGCGAGGACGTCGTCGGTCTCCGCGGCGAAGCCTACGACGACTTGTCCCGGTCGGGCCCGGTCGGCGGACAGCTCGGCAAGGATGTCCGGGTTGCGGACGAGGACGATCGGCGCCGGCTCCTCGCCGTCCTTCTTCTTGATCTTCCCGGTCGCGTACGCCTCGGGGCGGAAGTCGGCGACGGCCGCGGCCATGACCACCGCGTCGGCATCGGCGGCCGCCTTGAGGGCCGCCTCGCGCAGCTGAACGGCCGTTCCCACGTGGACGACGTCGACGCCCGCCGGATCCGGCAGGTCCGCGTTGGCCGAGAGCAGCGTGACGCGGGCGCCGCGCGCCGCCGCCGTGCGGGCAAGCGCGTAGCCCTGCTTTCCGGAGGAGCGGTTGCCGAGGAAGCGGACCGGGTCGAGGGGCTCGCGGGTGCCGCCGGCGCTGACGACCACGTGGCGGCCGGCGAGGTCCTGCGGGGCGTCGCCGCGCGCGAGCACCCTGCGTGCGTACTCGAAGATCTCCGTCGGGTCGGGGAAGCGGCCCTTGCCGGTGTCGACGCCCGTGAGGCGGCCGACGGCCGGCTCGATGACGAGGGCGCCGCGGCGGCGCAGCGTGGCGACGTTCTCCTGGGTGGCCGGGTGCTCCCACATCTCGGTGTGCATCGCGGGGGCGAAGACGACCGGACATCGGGCGGTGAGGAGCGTGTTCGTAAGAAGGTCGTCGGCGAGCCCGTGGGCCGCCTTGGCGAGCATGTCGGCGGTGGCCGGCGCGACGATCACGAGGTCCGCGTGCTGGCCGATGCGCACGTGCGGCACCTCGTGGACCGAGTCCCAGACCTCCGTCGAGACCGGGTTGCCGGAGAGTGCCGACCAGGTCGCGGCGCCGACGAAGTGCAGCGCCGAGTCGGTCGGCACGACGCGCACGTCGTGGCCGGACTCCGTCAGTCGACGCAGCAGCTCACACGCCTTGTAGGCGGCGATTCCGCCGCTGACCCCCAGAACGACCTTCGGCTTCGACACCGGCTTCTCCCCTGAATCTCGGACGTGCGCCCCTGAAGCGCGAGCGTACGACTCCATGACACACCACAGGCCCGGCAGTCGCGCTGCCGGGCCTGTAATGAAGAAATTCCGCAGAAACGCGGTACTTACGTAACCGGGCCCTCGATGGCCTCGGACGTCAGCAGACCCGCGTTGATCTCACGAAGAGCGATCGAGAGCGGCTTCTCGTGGACGTGCGTGTCCACGAGCGGGCCGACGTACTCGAGGAGGCCCTCACCGAGCTGCGAGTAGTACGCGTTGATCTGACGCGCGCGCTTGGCGGCGTAGATGACCAGGCTGTACTTCGAGTCGGTGGCCTCGAGGAGCTCATCAATCGGAGGGTTGATGATGCCCTCGGGCGCGGTGATGGTAGAGGACACTCTCTGCCTTCCGATGGGGTTAAAGATCAAAGAACTTTCATCAAGGCTAGCAGCTCACGGGCCACGCCCTCGACGGAGGTATTGACAAGCGTGGTGTCGAACTCCGATTCGGCGGCGAGCTCCACCTTGGCGGCCTCGAGACGACGCTCGATGACCTCCGGCGCCTCCGTACCGCGCCCGGTGAGCCGGCGGACCAGCTCCTCCCAGCTCGGAGGAGCCAGAAAGACCAGCTGCGCCTCGGGCATCGATTCCCGGACCAGGCGTGCGCCCTGGAGGTCGATCTCGAGCAGCACCGGCTCCCCCGCCTCCAGGCGGTCGAGCACGGCCCGGCGCGGGGTGCCGTAGCGGTTCCCCGCGAACTCGGCCCACTCGAGGAGCTCACCGTTGGCGATCAGCTTGTCCATTTCCTCGTCGGTGACGAAGAAGTACTGGACACCGTGCTGCTCGCCGGGGCGCGGCTTGCGGGTCGTGGCCGACACCGAGAGCCAGACCTCGGGGTGTTCCTTGCGCATATGGGCGACAACCGTGCTCTTGCCGACCCCCGAGGGGCCGGAGAGCACGGTCAGCCGCGGACGTTCACTCATGCAGCGATTATTCCAGTTGTTCCGGAGTGCCCGGACCAGCCCCGGGAATCACCCCGGGGCGGGCTCGGCCGCTCAGGCTCCGGTGCTGCCGAACTCGCGCTCCAGGGAGGCGATCTGGTTGGAACCGAGACCGCGCACCCGGCGGGATTCGGAGATCCCGAGCCGCTCCATGATCTGCTTGGCGCGGACCTTGCCCACGCCGGGCAGGGACTCCAGGAGGGCGGAGACCTTCATCTTGCCGATGACGTCGTTCTCCTGGCCCTGCTTGATGACCTCGTGGAGGGAGGCGCCGGAGTGCTTGAGTCGATTCTTGACCTCGGCCCGCTCCCGGCGAGCCGCGGCGGCCTTTTCGAGCGCGGCTGCGCGCTGTTCAGGGGTAAGGGGCGGAAGAGCCACGCCTACGTCACCTCGGATGTCGAACTGTCGGATACGGACCGGTGAGGAACCTAATCGCCCCACACCTGGTGAGCAACGAACAACCCGCTGGCGTGCAGTTGGCCGTTGACTCTCGACGGAGACTAGCGGGCATGGCCGCCAGAGTCAGCGAGAACAGACGAAAAGTCCTGGTCAGCCTCTGTCGAGCCGTACATTCTGGACAAATCGACCGCTAAACAGGACAGGATTGAGACGCAAAACCCAAGGTCGGCACGGAGTGCCACCCCTAAACCTCTCGCGTCAGGCCCCCGCGACGGCCTCGCGCACCTCGTCCGCGAACCGCACGGAGGCGTCCCGAAGGGCGGCGACCGAAGGTCCCGCCTTGAGAACTCCACGGCTCACATTCGGTACGACATTGCGCACGGCGGAGCCGAACACGGACGGGAGATCGGCCGCCGTGGCACCCTGCGCCCCGATGCCGGGGGCGAGGAGCGGGCCGTTGATGTCGAGCTCGTAGGAGGACAGATCGCCGAGCGTCGCGCCGACGACGGCTCCGAAGGAGCCCATGGGGTCCTCCCCCGCGTTCTCCTCGGCAAGGTGCCCGAGCATCGTCGCCCCCACGTTGCGACCGTCGGCGCGGACCGCGTGCTGGACCTCGCCGCCCTCGGGGTTCGAGGTGAGCGCGAGCACGAAGAGGCCCGCTCCGGACTCGCGCGCCAGGTCGACGGCCGGCTTCAGGGACCCGTAGCCGAGGTACGGCGAGACGGTCAGGGCGTCCGAGAACAGCGGGGAGTCCTTGTGCAGGAAGGTCTCCGCGTACGCGGCCATGGTGGAGCCGATGTCGCCGCGCTTGGCGTCCATGACGACGAGGGTCCCGGCGGCGCGCAGGTCCGCCACGGCCCGCTCCAGGACCGCGACGCCCCGCGAGCCGAACCGCTCGAAGAACGCCATCTGCGGCTTCACCACGGCCACCGTGTCGGCCATGGCCTCGACGCACACGCGCGTGAAGGTCTCCAGGCCCGTGATGTCGTCGTTCAGGCCCCAGGAGGACAGCAGGGCGGCGTGCGGGTCGATGCCGACGCACAGCGGACCGCGCTCGTCCATGACGCGGCGCAGGCGCGCGCCGAAGGGGTCCATCGCACTCATGCGGAAGCCTTCTTCCTGACATCGGCGCCGATCGCGTCGGCGAGCGTGGCGTACGGGGAGTTGTGCAGGCGGGCGGCGAGTCCCTTGTGGATCGCGCGGGCGTAGCAGGGGCCTTCGTAGATGAAGGCCGAGTAGCCCTGGATGAGCGTGGCACCGGCGAGGATGCGTCGCCAGGCGTCCTCGGCGTTCTCGATGCCCCCGACGCCCACGAGCGTGATCCGGTCGCCCACGCGCGCGTACAGGCGCCTGAGGACCTCCAGGGAGCGCTCCTTGAGGGGAGCGCCGGACAGGCCGCCGATCTCCTTCACGACGTCGCCGCCGGTGCTGAGGCCCTCGCGGGAGATGGTGGTGTTCGTGGCGATGATGCCGTCCAGGCCGAGTTCGACGGCCAGGTCGGCGACCGCGTCGATGTCCTCGTCGGCGAGGTCGGGCGCGATCTTCACGAGGAGCGGGACACGGCGCGACGTGACCGTGCGGTCGGCCGCCTCGCGCACGGCGCTCAGGAGCGGCCGCAGCGCCTCGGTGGCCTGGAGGTTGCGCAGGCCCGGCGTGTTCGGCGAGGACACGTTCACGACGAGGTAGTCGGCGAACGCGGCGAGCCGCTCGGTCGACTTCACGTAGTCGGCGGCGGCCTCGGCCTCCGGCACGACCTTGGTCTTGCCGATGTTGACGCCGACCGTGGTCCTGAAGACCGGGTTGCGGGAGGCCAGGCGGGCCGCCACGGCCAGCGAACCCTCGTTGTTGAAGCCCATGCGGTTGATGAGCGCGCGGTCCTGCACAAGGCGGAACAGGCGCTTCTTGGGGTTGCCCGGCTGGGCCTCGCCCGTGACGGTGCCGATCTCGACGTGGTCGAAGCCCAGCATCGACATGCCGTCGATCGCGATGGCGTTCTTGTCGAAGCCGGCGGCGAGCCCGAAGGGACCGTGCATCCGCAGGCCCAGGGCCTCCGTACGCAGCTCCTTGTGGCGCGGCGCGAGATACGCGGCTACGAAGGTGCGCAGAACGGGCGTGCGGGCCGCGAGACGGATCCAGCGGAAGGCCAGGTAGTGGGCCTTCTCGGGGTCCATGCGCTTGAAGACGAGGTTGAAGAACAGCTTGTACATGCCTGAAGTCCTATAGGTCCTCATGAGGCGGTGGCCTCATGAAGAGGGGGACACCGTTTTGGTGTCCCCCTCTTGGGCTGCTGGATCCTTAGTCGCGGGCCGCCGTCAGGTGCTCCGCGTGTTCCTGCAGTGAGCGCACGCCCACGTCTCCGTGGCCCAGCGCCTCGATGCCCTGGACGGCCGCGGCGAGCGCCTGGACCGTGGTCAGGCACGGCACGGAGCGGGAGACCGCCGCCGTACGGATGTCGTAGCCGTCGAGGCGGCCACCGGTGCCGTACGGGGTGTTGACGATCAGGTCGACGTCGCCGTCGTGGATCAGCTGGACGATCGTCTTCTCGCCGTTCGGGCCCTCGCCCTCGGACTGCTTGCGCACGATCGTGGCGTTGATGCCGTTGCGCTTGAGGACCTCGGCGGTGCCGGACGTGGCGAGCAGCTCGAAGCCGTGGGCGACCAGCTCGCGCGCCGGGAAGATCATCGAGCGCTTGTCGCGGTTGGCGACGGAGATGAACGCCCGGCCCTTCGTCGGCAGCGGACCGTAGGCGCCCGCCTGCGACTTGGCGTACGCCGTGCCGAAGACGGAGTCGATGCCCATGACCTCGCCGGTGGAGCGCATCTCCGGGCCGAGGACCGTGTCGACGCCGCGGCCGTGGATGTCGCGGAAGCGCGACCACGGCATGACGGCCTCCTTGACGGAGATCGGCGCGTCCATGGGCAGCGTGCCGCCGTCGCCGGTCTTCGGGAGCAGGCCCTCGGCGCGCAGCTCGGCGACGGTGGCGCCCAGCGAGATGCGGGCGGCGGCCTTCGCGAGCGGCACAGCGGTCGCCTTCGAGGTGAAGGGGACCGTGCGGGAGGCGCGCGGGTTGGCCTCGAGGACGTAGAGGATGTCCCCGGCCATGGCGAACTGGATGTTGATGAGTCCGCGTACGCCGACGCCCTTGGCGATGCCCTCCGTAGAGGCGCGCAGGCGCTTGATGTCGTAGCCGCCGAGGGTGATCGGGGGCAGGGCGCACGCCGAGTCGCCGGAGTGGATACCGGCCTCCTCGATGTGCTCCATGACGCCGCCGAGGTAGAGCTCCTCGCCGTCGTACAGGGCGTCGACGTCGATCTCGATCGCGTCGTCGAGGAAGCGGTCGACGAGGACCGGCCGCGAGGGGCTGATCTCCGTCGACTCCTCGATGTACGAGGAGAGGCGCTCCTCGTCGTAGACGATCTCCATGCCGCGGCCGCCGAGCACGTACGAGGGGCGGACGAGGACCGGGTAGCCGATCTCGTCGGCGATCGTCTTCGCTTCCGCGAACGTCGTGGCGGTGCCGTGCTTCGGGGCCGGGAGGCCTGCCTCGGCGAGCACGCGGCCGAAGGCGCCGCGGTCCTCGGCGGCGTGGATCGCCTCCGGGGGCGTGCCGACGACGGGCACGCCGTTGTCCTTGAGCGCCTGCGCGAGGCCCAGCGGGGTCTGGCCGCCGAGCTGCACGATGACGCCCGCGATCGGGCCCGCGAGCGACTCCGCGTGGACGATCTCCAGGACGTCCTCGAGGGTCAGCGGCTCGAAGTAGAGGCGGTCGGACGTGTCGTAGTCCGTGGAGACCGTCTCCGGGTTGCAGTTGACCATCACGGTCTCGTAGCCCGCGTCGCTGAGCGCGAAGGAGGCGTGGACGCAGGAGTAGTCGAACTCGATGCCCTGGCCGATGCGGTTCGGGCCGGAGCCGAGGATGATCACGGCGGGCTTCTCGCGCGGCGCGACCTCGCTCTCCTCGTCGTACGAGGAGTAGAAGTACGGCGTCTTGGCGGCGAACTCGGCGGCGCAGGTGTCGACCGTCTTGTAGACCGGGCGGACGCCGAGGGCGTGCCTGACCTCGCGGACGACGTCCTCGCGCAGGCCGCGGATCTCGGCGATCTGGCGGTCGGAGAAGCCGTGCCGCTTGGCCTCCGCGATCAGCTCACGCGTCAGCTCGGGGGCGGCCGCGAGCTCGTCGGCGACCTCCTTGATGAGGAAGAGCTGGTCCACGAACCACGGGTCGATCTTCGTGTAGTCGAAGATCTCCTGGGGCGTGGCGCCGGCGCGGATCGCCTCCATGACGGTGTTGATGCGGCCGTCGGTCGGGCGGACGGCCTCTTCGAGGAGGGCGGTCTTGTCACCGGTCTCGCCGACGAAGGAGAACTGCGAGCCCGCCTTCTCCAGCGAGCGCAGCGCCTTCTGGAACGCCTCGGTGAAGTTGCGGCCGATGGCCATGGCCTCGCCGACCGACTTCATGGTCGTGGTCAGCGTGGAGTCGGCGCTCGGGAACTTCTCGAAGGCGAAGCGCGGGGCCTTCACGACCACATAGTCGAGCGTCGGCTCGAAGGAGGCCGGCGTCTTCTCGGTGATGTCGTTCGGGATCTCGTCCAGCGTGTAGCCGACGGCCAGCTTGGCGGCGATCTTCGCGATCGGGAAGCCGGTGGCCTTGGAGGCGAGGGCGGACGAGCGCGAGACACGCGGGTTCATCTCGATGACGATGACGCGGCCGTCGTCGGGGTTGATCGCGAACTGGATGTTGCAGCCGCCGGTGTCGACGCCGACCTCGCGGATGATCGCGATGCCGATGTCGCGCAGCCGCTGGTACTCGCGGTCGGTGAGCGTCATCGACGGGGCGACGGTGATCGAGTCACCGGTGTGCACGCCCATCGGGTCGAAGTTCTCGATGGAGCAGACGACCACGACGTTGTCGTTCTTGTCGCGCATCAGCTCCAGCTCGTACTCCTTCCAGCCGAGGATGGACTCCTCCAGGAGCACCTCGGTGGTCGGCGAGAGCGTGAGGCCCTGACCCGCGATGCGGCGCAGCTCCTCCTCGTCGTGCGCGAAGCCGGAGCCGGCGCCGCCCATGGTGAAGGAGGGGCGGACGACGACCGGGTAGCCGCCGAGCTCCTCGACACCCTTCAGGACGTCGTCCATGGAGTGGCAGATGTACGAGCGGGCGGACTCGCCGTGCCCGATCTTCTTCTTGACCTCTTCCACGACACCCTTGAAGAGGTCGCGGTCCTCGCCCTTGTTGATCGCCTCGACGTTGGCGCCGATCAGCTCGACGCCGTACTTCTCGAGGACACCCTGGTCGTGCATCGAGATCGCGGTGTTGAGCGCGGTCTGGCCGCCGAGGGTGGGCAGGAGCGCGTCGGGGCGCTCCTTGGCGATGATCTTCTCGACGAACTCGGGGGTGATCGGCTCGACGTACGTGGCGTCGGCGATCTCCGGGTCGGTCATGATCGTCGCCGGGTTGGAGTTGACCAGGATGACCCGCAGGCCCTCCTTCTTCAGCACCCGGCAGGCCTGGGTGCCGGAGTAGTCGAACTCCGCGGCCTGGCCGATGACGATCGGGCCCGAGCCGATGACGAGTACGGACTTCAGGTCGTTGCGCTTAGGCACGGGCGGACTCCATCAGAACTGTGCTCATCAAAGAAGTGAAGCGGTCGAACAGGTACGCGGCGTCGTGCGGACCGGCCGCCGCTTCGGGGTGGTACTGGACGGAGAAGCCCGGCTGGTCGAGCAGCTGGAGCCCCTCCACGACGTCGTCGTTGAGGCACACGTGGGAAACCTCGACGCGGCCGAACTTGGTGTCGCTCACCTTGTCCAGCGGCGCATCCACGGCGAAGCCGTGGTTGTGGGCGGTGACCTCGACCTTGCCGGTCGTGCGGTCCTGCACCGGCTGGTTGATGCCTCGGTGGCCGTACTTCAGCTTGAACGTGCCGAAGCCGAGGGCGCGGCCGAGGATCTGGTTGCCGAAGCAGATGCCGAACAGCGGCGTCTTGCGCTCCAGGACAGCGGTCATCAGCGCGACCGGGCCCTCGGCGGTGGCCGGGTCGCCCGGGCCGTTGGAGAAGAACACGCCGTCGGGATTCACGGCGTACACGTCCTCAGGAGACGCGGTGGCCGGCAGCACGTGCACCTCGATGCCGCGCTCGGCCATCCGGTGCGGGGTCATGCCCTTGATGCCGAGGTCGATGGCGGCGACGGTGAACTTCTTCTCACCGATCGCCGGTACGACGTAGGCCTCCTTGGTGGCGACCTCCTCGTACAGGCTCAGGCCCTTCATCGCGGGCTGCGCCTGGACCTTCGCGACGAGCTCGGCGTCGGCCGGGAGCGTCTCGCCGGAGAAGATGCCGGAGCGCATGGAGCCGCTCTCGCGCAGGTGCCGGGTGAGGGCGCGGGTGTCGATGCCGGAGATGCCGACGATGCCCTGCGCGACCAGCTCGTCGTCCAGGCTGCGCTTGGCGCGCCAGTTGGACGGCACGCGCGCGGGGTCGCGCACGACGTAGCCGGAGACCCAGATGCGCTTCGACTCGTCGTCCTCGTCGTTCCAGCCCGTGTTGCCGATCTGCGGGGCGGTCGCGACCACGATCTGGCGGTCGTACGACGGGTCGGTGAGGGTCTCCTGGTAGCCGGTCATGCCGGTGGAGAACACGGCCTCGCCGAAGGTCTCCCCCACGGCCCCGTAGGCGCGGCCGCGGAACACCCGGCCGTCCTCCAGGACGAGCACGGCGGGAACCTTCGCAGTTCCCCTGGTGGAGGTGGTCATCGTGCGGTGCCTTCCGTCGTGATCTTCGTTTTGATCATGTTGTTGATTGCGGTGACCCACTCCGCCTGCTCGGCGGCGTGGTCGGAGCGGAATCCCGAGTCGATCAGCTTGTCGCCGTGCGCCCAGGTGACGATCAGCAGGCCGCCCTCTGTGAGGACCTTGCCGGCGATGCCCTTGTCGAGCCGGGCCTCGCGCAGCGCGTCCACGGGGACGAAGAAGTCCGTCGCTCCGGGGCGTACGGCGGTCAGGCCCGCGTCGGTGAGCGTCAGCTCCACGCGGCTGCGAGTGCCGAGGCCGTGCGCCACGATGCGGTCGAGCCACTGCCCTGCGCTGGTGGAGCCGTGGTACCGGCCGCTCAGTTCCAGTTTCGCCGGGCCCTGCTCCGAAGGCGCGTCGGGCAGCGGCGGCAGGTCGCCCTGCAGGGTGCCGCGCCACTTCCAGCCCTGGCGCATCAGCCAGTAGACGAGCGCGATGAAGAGCAGCAGACCGACGATCCAGCCGATCCGGTTCGGCCAGTCCGTCACCTCCGCCGACTTCTGTTCGGCAGCGAGGACAGCGAGTGGTTGCAGAGGTGTCACGCGAGCTTCCCGTCGGCGAGGGTGGCCTTGCCCCGCAGCCAGGTGTGGGTGACGCGCCCCGGCAGCTCACGGCCCTCGTACGGGGTGTTGCGGCTGCGGGAGGCGAAGCCCGCGGGGTCCACGTCACCACGGTAGTCGGCGTCGACGAGAACCAGGTTCGCGGGCTCACCTGCCGAGACGGGACGTCCATGGCCGTGGGCCTGTCCGATCTCGGCGGGCTTCACGGACATCCGGTCGGCGACCCCGGCCCAGCTCAGGAGGCCCGTCTCGACCATCGTCTGCTGGACCACGCTGAGCGCGGTCTCCAGGCCCACCATGCCCATGGCGGCGGCGGCCCACTCGCAGTCCTTGTCCTCGTGCGGGTGCGGGGCGTGGTCGGTGGCGACGATGTCGATCGTGCCGTCGGCCAGCGCCTCGCGCAGCGCCATGACGTCCTTCTCGGTACGCAGCGGCGGGTTGACCTTGTAGACCGGGTTGTACGAGCGCACCATCTCGTCGGTGAGCAGGAGGTGGTGCGGGGTGACCTCGGCGGTGACGTCGATGCCGCGGGACTTGGCCCAGCGGACGATCTCGACGGAGCCGGCGGTCGACAGGTGGCAGATGTGCACGCGGGAGCCGACGTGCTCGGCGAGCAGCACATCCCGGGCGATGATCGATTCTTCGGCCACCGCAGGCCAGCCGCCGAGGCCCAGCTCGGCGGAGACGGTGCCCTCGTTCATCTCGGCGCCCTCGGTGAGGCGGGGCTCCTGCGCGTGCTGGGCGACGACGCCGCCGAAGGCCTTCACGTACTCCAGGGCGCGGCGCATGATCACGGCGTCGTGGACGCACTTGCCGTCGTCGGAGAAGACGGTGACGCCGGCGGCGGACTCGTGCATGGCGCCCAGCTCGGCGAGCTTGACGCCCTCCAGGCCGACGGTGACGGCGCCGATGGGCTGCACGTCGCAGTAGCCGTGCTCCTGGCCGAGCCGGTAGACCTGCTCGACGACGCCGGCGGTGTCGGCGACCGGGAACGTGTTGGCCATGGCGAACACGTTCGTGTAGCCACCGGAGGCGGCGGCCCGCGTACCGGTCAGGACGGTCTCGGAGTCCTCGCGGCCCGGCTCGCGCAGGTGGGTGTGGAGGTCGACGAGGCCCGGCAGGAGGACCTTGCCCTCGGCCTCGACGATGGTCTCGACGCCCTCGGTGGACAGTCCGCTGCCGACCTCGGCGATCACGCCGCCGTCGATCAGCACGTCCTGCGGCTCGCCGCCGAGCACCTTCGCACCACGGATAAGGGTCTTGCTCATTGTTACTTCGTCTCCTCGGAACCGGTGGGGCGAGTGTGGCTGACGGCGGGCTCGTTGCCGCCGAGAAGCAGGTACAGGACGGCCATCCGCGTGTGCACGCCGTTGGCGACCTGCTCGATGACCGTGCAGCGGTCGGAGTCGGCGACCTCGGCGGTGATCTCCATGCCGCGGACCATCGGGCCGGGGTGCATCACGATGGAGTGCTCAGGCATCCGCGCCATGCGGTCGCCGTCCAGCCCGTAGCGGCGCGAGTACTCGCGCTCGGTCGGGAAGAACGCGGCGTTCATCCGCTCCCGCTGCACGCGCAGCATCATCACCGCGTCGGACTTGGTGAGGGTGGAGTCCAGGTCGTACGAGACCTCGCACGGCCAGGTCTCGACGCCGACCGGCACCAGGGTGGGCGGCGCGACGACGGTGACCTCGGCGCCGAGCGTGTGCAGCAGGTCGACGTTCGAGCGGGCGACGCGGCTGTGCAGCACGTCGCCGACGATCGTGACGCGCTTGCCGTCGAGGCCCTGGCCGATCCCGGCGTCGGGACCGATGAGGCGGCGGCGCATCGTGAAGGCGTCGAGCAGCGCCTGCGTGGGGTGCTGGTGGGTGCCGTCACCGGCGTTGATGACGGGCGCGTCGATCCAGCCGGAGGTGGCGAGCCGGTACGGGGCGCCGGACGCGCCGTGCCGGATGACGACGGCGTCGACGCCCATGGCCTCGAGGGTCTGGGCGGTGTCCTTGAGGGACTCGCCCTTGGAGACGCTCGACCCCTTGGCGGCGAAGTTGATGACGTCGGCGGACAGGCGCTTCTCGGCGGCCTCGAACGAGATCCGCGTACGCGTCGAGTCCTCGAAGAACAGGTTGCAGATGGTCCGGCCGCGCAGCGCGGGCAGCTTCTTGATGGGCCGGTCGGCGACGCGGGCCATCTCCTCGGCGGTGTCGAGGATGAGTACGGCATCGTCGCGGGAGAGGTCGGCGGCCGAGATGAGGTGTCGCATCATCTGGGGTGCTCCGTAAGGCAGTTCAGGAGATTCAGGACATACGGGCGCGCGAGGGCACACCTGTCGGGCCGTACGCGTGCGCGCGCACGGCAGGAAGGGGTGCTACTGCTCGGCCGCCTGGGCGTCCGGCTTGGCACCGAGCAGCACGGCGTCGCGGCCGTCCTCCTCGGCGAGCTGGACCTTGACCGTCTCCCGCAGCGACGTGGGGAGGTTCTTGCCGACGTAGTCGGCACGGATGGGGAGTTCGCGGTGGCCGCGGTCGACGAGGACGGCGAGCTGCACGGCACGCGGGCGCCCGATGTCGTTCAGGGCGTCGAGGGCGGCGCGGATGGTGCGGCCGGAGAAGAGCACGTCGTCGACGAGGACGACGAGGCGGCCGTCGATGCCGTCACCCGGGATCTCGGTGCGGGCGAGCGCGCGCGGCGGGTGCATGCGCAGGTCGTCGCGGTACATCGTGATGTCGAGCGAGCCGACGGGGATGGCGCGGCCGGTGATCTCTTCGAGCTTCTCGGCCAGCCGGCGGGCGAGGAAGACGCCTCGCGTGGGGATGCCCAGGAGAACCACGTCCTCGGCGCCCTTGGCGCGCTCGACGATCTCGTGGGCGATGCGGGTCAGTACCCGCGCGATGTCAGGGCCTTCGAGTACGGGCCGGGCATCGGACTGCTGTGTGTCCATACGAAACGGACCCCCTTCTCCGCCTCACGGGACGGACCTTAAAGGACGTCGGATTTGCGTCGTCAACACTACCAGCCCCCACAACATCGCTGATCACCCGCCTGGAGGTGCGAGACCGCGGAATTCACGAGAAGGTCGGTACGGACCATTCGGCTTGACGCGGCCAAGTAACGCTGCGTAACCTCACAGTGAGTTACAGCCACGCGGCGCAGCCGCTTAGTGATGCAGTGTCCGGGGAGCTATATGTCCAGCGAATACGCCAAACAGCTCGGGGCGAAGCTCCGCGCGATCCGTACCCAGCAGGGCCTTTCCCTCCACGGTGTCGAGGAGAAGTCCCAGGGACGCTGGAAGGCGGTCGTGGTGGGGTCGTACGAGCGCGGCGACCGTGCCGTGACCGTGCAGCGTCTCGCCGAACTGGCGGACTTCTACGGCGTGCCGGTGCAGGAACTGTTGCCGGGCACCACCCCGGGTGGCGCCGCCGAGCCGCCGCCGAAGCTGCGCCTCGACCTGGAGCGTCTGGCCCACGTGCCGCCGGAGAAGGCGGGCCCGCTGCAGCGTTACGCCGCCACGATCCAGTCGCAGCGCGGTGACTACAACGGCAAGGTGCTGTCGATCCGCCAGGACGACCTGCGCACCCTCGCCGTCATCTACGACCAGTCGCCCTCGGTCCTGACCGAGCAGCTGATCAGCTGGGGCGTGCTCGACGCGGACGCGCGTCGCGCGGTGGCGCACGACGACGTCTGATTCCGGCCACGCGCCGCAGAAACGTCACAGCCCTGAGGGGGCGGAGCGATTGGGCTCCGCCCCCTCAGGCGTTTCCGGGGCCTGCCCAGTGCGTTCCCTCCGGTGTTTCCGAGCCCCGGTGCGTTCCCTCAGTCCCTCAGGTCCGGAAGAGCCGCCCGATCACCTCGGGCAGCAGGCGCGCGCTCAGTCGCGGCGGGAGCTCCTGGAGCACCGCGAGCACGGGCGCCATCCGCTCCGGCAGCCTGCCGCCCTCGCCCACCCCGGCGAGCGCGAGCGCGATCTCGACCTCCTCCGAGGTCAGCGCGTCCGGATCCAGCGTGGCCGCGGCCTCGACGACCTCGGGATCCACCCGAACGGGCCCCAGCTCACGGGCCCGTTCCACCGCTTTCTCCAGCTCGGCAAGCAACATCCGCGCCGTCTCCTGTTGCGCGACCGCCGCGGTCACCGTCAGATGCAGCGTGGCCGGCGAGGCCCCGAACGCCGGCTGCGGCTGCAGATACCAGCCGCTCCCCCGCAGCTCGTCCGCCACCACGAAGACATCGATGTCCGGGTCGTCGGAGGCCACGGCGATCAGGGAGGCCTCGGGCCGCGCGGCGAGCCGCAGACCGCCGATCCGTTCGACACCGTCAGCGAGCGCGCGGGTCGTCCGGTGTACGCGCGTCGACAGCACCGCGTAACCTTCGGCGCCGACGCGCTCCGTCACCGCCCAGGCCGCCGCGAGGGGCCCGGCCGACTTGGTGCCCTGGAGCGTGGAGTTGACCACGGGGTAGCCGGGCCAGGCGGCGTGCGCGAACCAGCCGTGCCGGCGCAGCCCCGCGTCGCGGAACAGGAGCAGCGAGGCGCCCTTCGCCGTGTACGCGTATTTGTGCAGGTCGACGGAGAGCGACGTCACGCCGGGGACGGACAGGTCGAACTCCGGGACGTCCGGTACGTCCTGCCCCTGTCGCGCGGCGTGCCGCAGATGCCCCAGGTACCACCCGCCGATGCACGCGTCGACGTGGCACAGCACCCCGCGCCGCTCCGCCTCCCGCGCCACCTCGACGACCGGGTCGATGACCCCGTGCGCGTACGAGGGAGCGGAGACGACGACCAGGGCGGTGCGGTCGGAGATCGCCGCGGCCATGTCGGCCGGGCGCACCTTGAAGGTGTCCGGGTCGACGGGGACGCTCACCACGCGCAGGCCGAAGAGCTCGGCGGCCTTGTGGAAGGCGGCGTGCGCCGTCTCCGGCAGCACGAGTTCGGGCTCGGTCACCCCGCGCTCCTTGCGGGCGTACTGACGCGCGGTCAGGACGGCGAGCAGGCAGCTCTCGGTGCCGCCGCTGGTGAACGTGCCCGCGCTCCCGCCGAGCAGCGCGGTGCCGCGCCGCACCAGGTCGTTCTCCAGCTCCACGACGCTCGGGAACGCCGTCATGTCGAGCCCGTTGACCCCGGCGAAGGCGGCCTGCGCGGCGTTCGCGAGTTCGTCGAGGCCCTCGAGCCCGGAGTCGTAGACGTACGCCATGGTGCGCCCGCCGTGTACCGGCAGGTCGCCCGCGCGCAGTGCGGTCAGCCGCGCCAGGATCGGGTCGTCGGTCGTCATGCGGACTCCTCGTCTCGCTGGGTGGGCTCTGGGTGCTCGCCGGGCGCGAAGGACTCGTCGAAGTCGGCGCGCAGGCGGATCAGTTCGGACTCGGTGAGGCGGTACCTGGCCAGCAGCGGAAGGCTCAGCGCGAGCAGCAGGGCGGGCAGTGCGCCGAAGCCGATGACGATCGCGGTCAGCGCCGAGCCGGGCTGCGCGACGCGGTCAGTGGCATCGGACGAGACGAACCCGCCCAGCGCGAGGACGAGCCCGAACAGGCCGGGGCCCAGGGCGAGTCCGAGTGTCTCACCGGCGGTCCACAGGCCGGTGAAGACTCCGGCCCTGCGCCGCCCGCTGGTGTAGGCGTCCGCGGCGATCGCGTCGCCGAGCATCGCGAGCGGCAGCATCTGCATGCCCGCATACCCGACGCCCGCCACGGCCACGGCCACGTAGACCAGCGTCGTCGGCAGTTCACGTCCCGCGGCGGCGCCGAGCGCCCCCAGCAGGAAGCAGACGGAAGCCCCGACTGCCGCGTTCCGCTTGCCCGTTCGGCGGCCCATGGCCAGCCACAGGGGCATCGCGAGGAGCGACGGCACGATGAGGCAGGCGAACAGCACGGTGGTGGCGCTCGGCCGGCCGAGGATGTACGTCGCGAAGTACTGGGTGCCGACGAGCATCAGGCCGGACGCGGCGGCCTGCACGACGTACGCGCCGAACAGCCAGCCGAAGGGCGCATTGCCCCGGGCGGCGCGCAGCTGCGCGCGCAGACTCGACTCGCTGGTTGTACGTATGACGTCCGCCGGTGCTGGTGTGGCGTCACGCGTTGTACGTATGACGTCCCGCGTATTACGTATAACGCTGGGCGCTCCCGCCGTGGCGAGCACGGCGGCCAGCATGCCCACGGCGAGCAGCCCGCCGATCACCACACCCATCAGCCGGTACCCGCCCGCGCTCCCCCGGTCGTCGCCGGTGGCGCCCGCGAGGATCGGGGCGAGGGAGCCGGACAGCAGGATGGCCACGGCGAGGAAGGCGACCCGCCAGGCCATGACCCGGGCCCGCTCGTCCGGATCACCCGTGAGTTCCGCGGGCAGCGCGACGTACGGGACCTGGAAGCAGGCGTACGCGGAGGCGCTGAGCAGGAACAGGACGGCCACGTACGCGGCGGCGGGTCCGCCTTCGAGGCCGGCGGGGGCAGCAAACATGCCCGCGAAGCAGACCGGCAGGGTGAGCGCGCCGAGCAGCATCCAGGAGCGGCGCGGGCCGAGGCGCGAGCGGGTGCTGCGGTCGGAGCGACCGCCGACCCACGGGTTGAACAGCACGTCCCAGACCTTGGGCAGGAAGACGAGCAGCCCGGCCAGTCCCGCTCCGACGCCGAGCACGTCGGTCAGGTAGTACAGCAGCAACAGGCCCGGGACCGTGCCGAAGGTTCCGGTGGCGAGGGAGCCGAGCCCGTAGCCGATGCGCACGCGCGCGGGGAGGCCTGTCGGTGACATGACCAGAACTTAGTGAAGATCCCCGGAAACGCACCAGGCCCGGAGCAGAACATTGTTCATGTTCTGCTCCGGGCCCGCGGAACGGTGCTGCGCTCGGCGGCGGGGCTCAGGCCTCGTCGCGACGCAGGGACGACTTCAGGTCCTTGAAGCGACCCAACAGTCCGTTGATGAACGCCGGTGACTCGTCGGTGGAGAACTCCTTGGCCAGCTGAACGGCCTCGTCGATCACCACGGCGTCCGGGGTCCCGTCGACCCAGACCAGCTCATAGGCGCCGAGCCGCACGATGTTGCGGTCGACGACCGGCATCCGGTCAAGGGTCCACCCGACGGAGTACTGCGAGATGAGCTCGTCGATCCGGGACGCCTGCTTGGCGTACCCCTCGACCAGCTCCATCGTGTACTCGCTGACCGGGGGCTGCCGCGTGTCACTGCGGGAGTGCCGGATCCAGTCCGCGAGAACCGTCAGGACGTCGGCGCCGCGCTGGTCTGCCTCGAAGAGGATCTGAAAGGCGCGCTTGCGGGCCGTATTACGGGCAGCCACGGTTAGCTGTTCACCCGGCCGAGGTAGTCGCTGGAGCGGGTGTCGACCTTGATCTTCTCACCCGTGGTGACGAAGAGCGGCACGTTGATCTGGTGGCCGGTCTCCAGGATGGCGGGCTTGGTGCCGCCGGTGGAGCGGTCGCCCTGGACGCCCGGCTCGGTCTCCTTGATGACCAGCTCGACGGCGGCCGGCAGCTCGACGAAGAGCACCTCGCCCTCGTGCTGGGCGACCGTGGCCTCGAAGCCCTCGATCAGGAAGTTGGCGGCGTCACCGACGGCCTTGCGGTCGACGTGCAGCTGGTCGTACGTCTGCATGTCCATGAAGACGAAGTAGTCGCCGTCCATGTACGAGAACTGCATGTCGCGCTTGTCAATGGTGGCCGTGTCGACCTTGACGCCGGCGTTGAACGTCTTGTCGACGACCTTGCCGGAGAGCACGTTCTTGAGCTTGGTGCGCACGAAGGCAGGGCCCTTGCCGGGCTTGACGTGCTGGAACTCGACGACGGACCAGAGCTGGCCCCCGTCGAGCTTGAGCACCAGGCCGTTCTTGAGGTCGTTCGTGGAAGCCACGGTTGCGGAATCTCCTGGACTGACGTGGACGACCCAGGGGCACGCGAGCAGCCTTTGCGGGCTAGAGCGCGAGCAGCTCCTTGGTCGTGATGGTGAGTAGCTCGGGTCCGCCGTCCGCCTCGGGGCGGACGACGAGCGTGTCATCGATCCGGACGCCGCCCCGACCCGGGAGGTGGACCCCCGGCTCGACGGTGACCGGCACACAAGTGTCCAGTTTACCCATGGCTGCGGGGGCCAACTGCGGGTCCTCGTCGATTTCGAGTCCCACACCGTGTCCGGTCAGCGGCGCGAGCCCGTCACCATACCCTGCCGCGTCCAGGACGTGACGGGCGGCCCGGTCCACTTCGCGGCACTCGACGCCCGGCGCCAGGCTCTCCCGGGCGGCCCGCTGGGCGGCGAAGACGAGGTCGTACAGCTCGATCTGCCAGTCCGCGGGCGAGGTTCCGATGACGAACGTACGGCCGATCTCGCAGCGGTAGCCGCGGTACGTCGCGCCCAGGCACACGGAGAGGAAATCACCCTCCTCGACCCGGCGGTCGGTGGGCCGGTGGGCCACGCGCCCCGAGTTCGGGCCCGTGCCCACGGAGGTGGGGAAGGCGGCACCGTCGGCGCCGTGGTCGACAAGTCGACGTTCCAGTTCGAGGGAGAGGTGCCGCTCCGTTCGGCCGACGAGGATGGACTCGAGCAGCTCACCGAGCGCCTGGTCGGCGATCTCTGCCGCTATCCGCAGACAGGAGATCTCCTCCTCGTCCTTGACGAGGCGGAGCTGCTCGACCCCGCTGTTGAGGTCCAGCAGACGGAGCCGGGGTGCCACGGAGCCGACCGCACGGTGCCGGGCCACCGTCAGGTGGTGCTCCTCGACGGCGAGCGAGTCGGCCCCGCGGGCCGCGGCCACGTCCGCGGCGGCGACGGCCGGGTCCCCCGCGGGTACGTCCAGGACCTGTACCCGCAGCGCTTCGTCGAGCCGGCCGTCGGCGGGTTCCTCGCTGGGCGCTCGCGCGCACAGCAGGAGGTCGTCACCGCCGCCGAGGTCCCGGCCCAGCAGGAGGACGGCGCCGTGCGGTGCCGTTCCAGCCAGGTAGCGGACGTTGGCGGGGCGCGAGACGAGGGCGGCCGCGCTGCCGCCCGCCGTAGCGCGCTCTCTGAGCCGGTCCCGTCGGGCCGCGTGCACCTCTGCCATGACGCGAGCGTACGAGCGGGCACGGGTGACGGCCGTCCAAGCGCGTCCGGACGGGTCCCTCCGGGGGTGGGGCGGGTGGGCTCGTGCCGGGGGTTTGGTGCGCGAGGCCGCCGGGGTGAGCTGTGGCGGGGTTGGTGGCAGCGTCATCCGGGGGCGGGGCCCGCCTGATGAGTGCGGGGCACCGGGGGTTGGGGCCTTGCCGGGATCCGCGCTTGCCTGATGGGGGCGCGGCGCCGGGGGTTGGAGCCTTGCCCGGGGCCACGCTTACCTGATGGGGGCACGGCGCCGGGGGGCGCCTTACCGGGGCAACGTCTGCCGCGCTCATTGCAGGGCGCCGCACAACCCCTGGCTGCGCCGATCCCCGCTCATCTCCCTCCCACCCGCCCCCTCCGGGGGCTTCGGCTCGCCCGGGGGCCGGCCCGCGGTGCCGGGGCCCGGATCGTGACAGGTATACGGGGCTTGGGCCCGGGCTCCCTCAGGCTTGGCGCCCGTCGTGACGCGTGCGCAGCGCCGAGGGTGGAGCTCCACCGGTGCCGACGCACCACTGGACCGGTGCGCGGCGCCACACCACCCCCGGCTGCGCCAACGCCCGGTCGTCCCTCTCCTACCCGCTCCCACCGGCGTCTTCGGCCCACCCGGGGCCTGGCCCGCTGCGCCGGGGCCCGCATCTGACAGGAGCGGGCCTCCCCGGGGCCGGCTCTCTCAGGGGTGGCGCCCGCCGTGATGCGTGCGCAGCGCCGAGGAACGGAGCTTCGCCGGGAACGGCACACCACTGGGCCGGTGCACGGCACCACACCACCCCCGGCTGCGCCAGTGCCCGCTCATCTCCCACCACCCGCCCCCTCCGGGGGCTCCGGCCCGCCCCGGGGCCTGGCCCGCTGCGCCGAGGTCGGCGACCTGTGCCGGGGCCGGGCCTTCCGTGTTCGTTGCGCGGCACCGTGCGCCGCCTTGCCCACCCTGCCGCCCAAGGCGGCAGATTGCCCAAGTCGGGGGCGGCCCACCGCCACGGGTGGGGAGTCGTGGTGGCCACAGATCACCCAAGGCAGTTGCGGCCGACCGCCGTGGGTGGGAGCCGTAGTGGCGGCAGATTGCCCAAGGCAGCTGCGGCCGACCGCCATGGGTGGGAAGTCGTGGCTGGTGGTGGATTGCACAAGGCGGGTCAGCGTCGACCGCCATGAGCGGGAGCCGTGGATGGCGGCGGATTGCACGAGGCAGGACGGCGTCGACCGCCAGGGACAGGAGACGTGGTGGCGGCAGTTCGCACGAAGCGGTTGCGGTCGCACGCCACGAGTTGGGAGCCGTGATGGCCGCAGATTGCGCGAGGCGGTTGCGGCCGACCGCCACGGGTGGGGAACCGTGGTGGCCACAGATCGCCCCAGGCAGTTGCGGCCGACCGCCACAAGCAGGAGCCGTGGTCGACGCCGGGCTGCCCAAGGCGACGGCCGCTTGTTCGCGGCGGGAGCCGCGCTCCGCACCGTCACGGTCGAGCTGGGCAAATAAAGCCCCTGCGGCGCTTGAGCAGCGGGGTCCGGGGCAGAGCCCCGCGGCGTGAGCCGATCGACCGCAACAGGCAGAGAACCCGGTCGGCGACAGGACGGCCCACGCCACGGGCAACACCCCGTCGGACCGACGCCCCCGGAGGGGGCGGGCGGGTGGGAGATGGGCGGAGGAACCGGCACGGGACACCGCAGGCCCTCGTCAGCCGGAGGGAACCCGCACGGGACACCGCAGGCCCTCGTCAGCCGGAGGGAACCCGCACGCGGGCGCCGCAAAGCCACGTCGGGCGGAAGGAACCCGCACGGGACGCCGCAGGCCCGCATCGGCCGGAGGGAACCGGTACGCGGGCACCGCATACCCCGCCCCGCCCCAGCAGAGCCCACCGGTATCAAGCCCGCCGACCCCGTAGGCAGCCCCGCCCCAGCCAACCTCGAAGGCCCCGTCGGCCCGCCGACCCCACCCGCCCCGCCGCCAGGCCTACGCCTACCCCACCGTCACCACTTCGGTGGGCTCGTGATGGCGCGGGCCAGGACGTCGTCCAGGACCTGCGCCGTGCCGGGGACGTCCAGCTGGGAGTTGTCGATGATCGGGAGGCCCGAGCCGTACCAGCCCGCCATCCGCCCGTGGATCCGGGCCACCTCCTCGTCGGTGAGACGCCGGTTGCCGCTGCGCCGGGAGTTGCGCTCCAGGACGATCTCCAGGCCGGGCAGGAGGACGACGGGCAGCAGCCCAGGCCCCACGTGCCGCTTCCAGCCGCCGAGCCCGACCACCGGCCGGTCCGGGAACACCGCATCGTCGAGGATGCAGGAGATTCCATTCGCCAAAAAGTTGCGCGCGGCGAAACCACAGGTGCGGCGGGCCAACCGGTACTGGGCCTCGCTGTTGTCGTTCCAGCCGCTCTGCGGGTCCGCGAAGCCCGAGCGAACCCATTCCCGTACGTCGTCGAGGCTGATGTGGGCCGTCGGGACCCGACGGCTCTCCGCCCAGTACTTCGCGACACTCGTCTTGCCCGCACCCGCGGGACCGATGAGCAGCACGGCGAGCGTGGTCGAGGTCGCGTCGGCGGGCGCCTGCGCGGGCGGCGGACTCGGCACCGCGACGGGGGCGCCGGTCGGGAGCTGCACATGGCCGGTGGTCTCACGCGGCGGCTGCTGCGGCGGATGCGCGGCCTGCGGCGGTGGCGGGGCAGGGGCCTGCGGCGCCTGGATGTGCGGCGGTTGGGCGGGCGGGTGGTGCGGCGGCGCTCCGCTGAAGCCCGGCACACCGGGCGGCTGCGGGGCGTGACTCGCCTGCGGCAAGGGGCCGGCCGGCCTGTGCTCCGGCCGGTGGGGCGGCGGCAGCGGAGACCCCCCTGCTTGCTGCATCCGGTGCCACTCCATCTCGTACGACGGTCACTAGGGTCTATCCGGCGGATCATGTCGCGGTTGCGGGCCCTGGCACGCACATCTGCGGCGTTGTCCTCAATCACCATCGCTCCGCGATGCCTCAATCGTCCGCCTTGCAGCTGCACACACCAGCCCCCGCTCACCGGCACCGATCGATGACGGCCACCCGGAAGCGACCTGACCCGCCGGACAGACCCTAGGGCGCCGGCGAACGGGGCGCTACTGAACGGTACCGTCCCCGGCCGCCGTTGTGTGAACGGCCGGGGAGGTCATGACGTGCCCGAACGCGAACGGACCGCCCTATTCCGCCACTTCGCCGTACGCGGCGAGCAGCACGGCGGGGTCGGGCCCCTCCAGGACGGTGGGCCTGCCGAGGCCGTCGAGGACGATGAAGCGCAGCAGGTCCCCGCGGGACTTCTTGTCGACCTTCATCGTTTCGAGGAGCTTGGGCCACTGGTCGTAGCGGTAGGTCAGCGGGAGACCCACCGACTCCAGGACCGTGCGGTGGCGGTCGGCCGTCGCGTCGTCCAACCGGCCTGCCAGGCGGCCGAGTTCGGCGGCGAAGAGCATGCCGACGGAGACGGCCGCGCCGTGCCGCCACTTGTAGCGCTCGTTCTTCTCGATGGCGTGCGCGAGCGTGTGCCCGTAGTTGAGGATCTCGCGGAGGCCCGACTCCTTGAGGTCGGAGGAGACGACCTCGGCCTTGACCCTGATGGCGCGCTCGATCAGCTCGGCGGTGTGCTTGCCCGTGGGCGTACGGGCCGACTCCGGGTCCTCCTCGATGAGTTCGAGGATCTTCTCGTCGGCGATGAAGCCGGCCTTGATGACCTCGGCGAGGCCGGACACGAAGTCGTGCACCGGGAGGGAGTCGAGGGCGGCCAGGTCGCACAGGACTCCGGCCGGCGGGTGGAAGGACCCCACCAGGTTCTTGCCCTCGGCGGTGTTGATGCCGGTCTTGCCGCCGACCGCCGCGTCCACCATGGCGAGCACGGTCGTCGGGATGGCGATCCAGCGCACGCCGCGCAGCCAGGTCGCGGCCACGAAACCGGCGAGGTCCGTGGTCGCGCCGCCGCCGACGCCGACGACGACGTCGGAGCGCGTGAAGTTGGACTGCCCGAGGGCCTTCCAGCAGTACGCGGCGACCTCGGCGGTCTTCGCCTCCTCGGCGTTCGGCACCTGGATGGCGACGGCCTCGAAGCCCTGGTCGGCCAGGTCGTCGCGGAGCGCCTCGCCGGTCTCGGCGAGCGCCTCCGGGTGCACGATGGCGACACGCTTGACCTTGTCGCCGATCAACGAGCCCAGTTCACCCAGGAGTTGACGCCCCACCAGGACCTCGTACGGGTCCGTGCCGGCGGTGCCGCCGACGTGGATACGGGTCACTTCCTCGCTCATGCCTGCTTCAACTCCAGTGCGTCGAGGACCGCTTCGGCGACCTCTTCGGGGGTGCGGCCGTCGGTGGCCACGACCACCTGGGCGACCTCGGTGTACAGATGCCGGCGCGCCTCCATCAACTCCCGCCACTGCTTGCGGGGGTTGATGGCGAGCAGCGGCCTGGCCGCGTTCAGACCGGTGCGCTTGGCCGCCTCCTCGACGTCCATCGAGAGATAGACGACGGTCGGGTGGGCGGCGAGCAGCGCGCGGGTGTCGGCGTCGAGGATCGCGCCGCCGCCGAGCGAGAGCACGCCCTCGTGGTCGGCGAGCGCGGCCGCAACGGAGGCCTTCTCAAGGCCTCGGAAGTGCGCCTCGCCCTCATCGACGAAGATCTCCGCGATGGCGCGGCCCTGTGCGGTGACGATGTCGTCGTCGGTGTCCCGGTAGGCGCAGCCGAGCCGCTCGGCGAGCAGCGCGCCCACCGTCGACTTGCCGACCCCCATCGGTCCGACGAGGACGACCTGCGGGCCGCTCAACGGATCTGGAGGTTGTCGAGGTACGAGGTGACGTTGCGCCGGGTCTCCGGCACGCTGTCGCCGCCGAACTTCTCGGCGACCGCGTCCGCGAGGACGAGCGCGACCATCGCCTCGGCGACGATGCCGGCGGCCGGCACGGCGGAGACGTCGGAGCGCTGGTGGTGGGCCTGCGTGGCCTCACCGGTGGCGACGTCGACGGTCTTGAGGGCGCGCGGCACGGTCGCGATCGGCTTCATCGCGGCGCGCACCCGCAGCAGCTCACCGGTGGTGAGGCCGCCCTCGGTGCCGCCCGCGTGGCCGGAGACGCGGCGGATGCCGTCGTCCGTCTTGACGATCTCGTCGTGCGCCTGCGAACCGGGCACGCGCGCCAGCTCGAAGCCGTCACCGATCTCGACGCCCTTGATGGCCTGGATGCCCATGAGCGCACCGGCCAGGCGGGCGTCGAGCTTGCGGTCCCAGTGCACGTGCGAGCCGAGGCCCACCGGCACGTCGTAGGCGAGGACCTCGACGACGCCGCCGAGCGTGTCGCCGTCCTTGTGGGCCTGGTCGACCTCGGCCACCATCTGCTTCGACGCGTCGGCGTCCAGGCAGCGCAGCGGGTCGGCGTCCAGCTTCTCGACGTCGGCCGGGGTCGGGTAGACGCCCTGCGGGGCCTTCACCGAGCACAGCTCGACGACGTGGCTGACGATCTCGATGCCGGCCGTCTCCTTGAGGTACGACCGGGCGACCGCGCCGAGCGCGACCCGGGCGGCCGTCTCGCGGGCCGAGGCGCGCTCCAGGATCGGGCGGGCCTCGTCGAAGCCGTACTTCTGCATGCCCGCGAGGTCGGCGTGGCCGGGGCGCGGACGGGTCAGCGGCGCGTTGCGCGCCATGTCCTTGAGGATCTCCGGGTCGACCGGGTCACCGGACATGACCTTGTCCCACTTGGGCCACTCGGTGTTGCCGACCATGATCGCGATCGGGGAGCCGAGGGTGAGTCCGTGCCGGACGCCGCCGAGGAAGGTGACCTCGTCGCGCTCGAATTTCATCCGCGCGCCGCGGCCATAGCCGAGGCGCCGCCGTGCCAGGTGGTCCGCCACCATCTCCGTGGTGATCGGAACGCCGGCGGGAAGTCCCTCCAGCGTCGCGACGAGTGCGGGGCCGTGCGACTCCCCCGCGGTCAGCCAGCGCAACCTGCTCAACGGTGCTCCTCATGCTCGCGCTCTGTGTATGGGAACGATCCTCCCATGCCCGCAGAGCCCGACGTTTCCGGTGTCCGGGGTGCGGACGCCACATGAGACGCGAGCCACACGCCGAGGGGTCAGCCGAGCGCCTTCACGCCCGCCGCGCGCATGGCGGCGAGCACCGGGCGGGTGTCCCCGGTGAACTGCTCGAACTGGAAGACCGCCTGGTGCACGAGCAGGTCGAGCCCGCTGAGAATCGGGCCGCCGCGCCGCTCCCAGGCGGCCGCCAGCGGCGTGGGCCACGGATCGTAGACGACGTCGAAGAGCGTGCCGACGTTTCCGGGCACCGCCTCGACCAGGTGGTCCGTGCCGCCCTTCGGCGTCGTGGCGATCACCAGTGGGGCCTCGAAGGCCGCGGCCGCGTCGGCCCAGTCGGCCGTGCGCACCCGCACCCCGAGGCGTTCGCCCCAGCCGCGCATCTCGTCAGCGCGCTGCTCACTGCGTACGTAGGTGACGACCTCGCCGGTGCAGATCCGGGAGAGCGCGGCGAGCGCGGAGGACGCGGTGGCGCCCGCGCCGAGGATCGCCGCCGACTCGACCTTCTCCACGCCGCGCTCGTGCAGCGCCGCGATCAGCCCCGGGATGTCGGTGTTGTCGCCGATCTTGCGGCCGTCCTCCTTGAGGACGACCGTGTTCACGGCCTCCACGGAGCGCGCGGTCTCGGTGACCTCGTCGAGCAGCGGGATCACCGCCCGCTTCAGCGGCATCGTCAGCGAGAGCCCGGCCCACTCGGGCCCGAGTCCGGCGAGGAAGCCGCGCAGCGCCGCCTCGTCGGTCTCGAACCGGTCGTACCTCCACTCGTCCAGACCCAGCTCCGCGTACGCCGCGTTGTGCAGCTGCGGCGAGAGGGAGTGGGCGATGGGCGAGCCCAGAACTGCCGCCCTGCGCACGTCAGTTGACCTGGCTGGCATTGAACTTGTCCTTCAGCTTCTCGAACTCGGCGCCGGTCTTCGCGAACTCGGTCTTGTGCATGCCGTCCGTGGCCACGAAGTAGATCCAGCCGTCGTCCGTCGGGTTGAGCGTCGCGGCGAGGGCCACATCGCCGGGGTTGCCGATCGGGCCGGGCGGGAGGCCCTTGCGCGTGTAGGTGTTGTACGGGTCCTTGTTGCTGTTGATCTCGGACTCGCCGATGTTGATGTTGCTCTGACCCTTGAGGTAATTGAAGGTCGAGTCGAACTGCAGGAGCTGGTTGGTCTCCGTGTTCGACGTCTTGAGGCGGTTGTAGACGACCTCGGACATCTTGCGGAAGTCGTCGTGCGTCTTGCCCTCGGCCTGCACGAGGCTCGCGACGGTGAGCACCTGCCACGGGCTGTCCAGGTGGAGCTTCTTGGCCTCGCCCTCGAGGTCGAGCCGCTCGTACTTGTCGTTGGCCCGCGCCACCATGTCCTTCAGGACCTCTTCGGGCTCCATGCCCTTGGCGGCCGCATAGCTCGACGGGTAGAGGAAGCCCTCCAGCGGGTCCTTCACGCCGCTGTGGTCCAGCGCCCAGTCGGGCAGGCCGAGGTCCTTGTAGTCCTTCTTCGCGACCTTGGCCGTGGTGCCCTTGGAGACCTTGAGCTTCTTGTCGATCAGCTCGTAGACCTTGGCGTTGCGCCAGCCCTCGGGGATGGTCAGGTTGGCGTGGCTCTTGGGGCTGAGCAGCAGGTCGACGGCGCTCGACGAGGACATCTGCTTCTCCATGACGTACGCGCCGTCCTGGATCGACTTGCCCTTCGGGTCCGCCGACTGGGCGGCGACGAACGCGTCGACGCTCTGCACGACGCCTGCGTCCTTCAGCTTCTGCCCGATGGTGTAGCCGCCGGAGCCCTTCGGGATGACGACGGTGACCTGCTTGCCGTTCCCGTCGCCCGCGTAGTCCGGCGCCGCGCCGAAACGATCCTGGTAGAACTGGTAACCGAAGTAGCCGACGCCGCCGACACCGGCCGCGAAGATCGCCGTGAGGACCAGGCACGCGCAGCCGCTGCGCCGCTTCTTCGGCTTCTTGCCGCCGCGGCCCCGGCGCCCGCCGCGACCCTCGTCGTAGTCGTCCTCGTCGTCGCCACCGCCGTTGAAGAACGCTTCCTCGCCCTGGTCGGGGCCGGCGTCCCAGCCGGTCCCCGGGTCCTGCTGCGGGCGGCGGTGGCCGGGCGGCTCCGGCGGCGGGTAGGCGCCGGGGGTGTTGTAGTAGTCCGGCTCCTCGCCGTTGTACGCGGCGTGCTGACCGGTGCCGTACGGGTCAGCGGGGTCGACGCCGTAGGGCGGCTGCCCCTGCGAGCCGGTGTCCCAGTCCCAGCCACCGTTCTGGCCCTGCTGTCCGCCGTACGACTGCTGGCCGTAGCCGGGGTCCTGGCCGTGGCCCGGGTCCTGCCCGTAGCCGGGATTCTGGCCGTAACCGGGGTCCTGCCCGTAGCCGTAACCCTGCTGACCGGTGTCCCAGTCACCGCCGTAGGCCTGCTGCGGGTCGTACTGCCCTTGGCCTCCGTAGGCAGCCTGGCCGTGCCCGGCCTGCTGCCCCCATCCCTGGTCCCCGTACAGCGGGTCCGCGGGATGCCACGGTTCGGAGCCTTGGCCCCGGCCATACTCAGTCATCGGTCCCCTACAAGCCGCGAGGCAGGATGAGCCGCTGTCCGATCAGGAAGGCCCCGATCAGGAAGGGCAACCGTTCCGCCTCTTGATGCTGTGCGGCGGCTATTCGAACACCGCCGGTCGCGCGGAACGTTACCGTATCGCGATCAGACAACCACTTCGACGCCCTCGCCGGGAGCGGTTCCTGACGCCCGTTCGGACTCCAGGGCCTGCTGGAGGATGATGACGGCGGCCGCCTGGTCGATGACAGAGCGGCCCTTTTTGGACTTAACACCGCTGGCGCGCAGTCCCTGACTGGCCGTCACTGTGGTCATCCTCTCGTCGAGAAGTCTCACCGGAACGGGTGCCACGCCTCGGGCGAGTTCCTGGGCGAAGCCGCGGACCTTGGCGGCCGCCGGGCCCTCGCCCCCCTTGAGGGAGCGAGGGAGTCCGACGACGATCTCGATCGGCTCGTACTCCTCGACGATGGCCTTCAACCGCCGGTGGGCGGCCGGGACGTCGCGTCCCGGCACGGTCTCCACCGGAGTCGCGAGGATCCCGTCGGGGTCGCAGGACGCGACCCCGATCCGGGCGTCCCCGACGTCGATCGCCAGACGGCGGCCTCGGCGCATCAGTTCGCGGTCTCCGCGACGAGGCGCTCGACGGCGTCGATGGCGTCGCCGATCGCGGCCGGGTTCTGGCCGCCGCCCTGCGCGACGTCCGGCTTGCCGCCGCCACCGCCGCCGAGGGTCTTGGCGGCCGTACGGACCAGGTCGCCGGCCTTGAGACCGCGGTCACGGGCGGCGTCGTTGGTCGCGATGACCGTGAGCGGCTTGCCGTTGGCCGTGGTGAAGAGGGCGACGACCGCGGGGCGGCCACCCTGGATGCGGCCTCGAACATCGAGCACCAGCTTGCGCAGGTCGTCGGCGGACGTGCCGTCCGGGACCTGGCCGGTGACGACGGCGACGCCGCGGACGTCCTTGGCGCTCTCGGCGAGACCGGCGGCAGCCTGGAGGACCTTCTCCGCGCGGAACTTCTCGATCTCCTTCTCGGCGTCCTTGAGCTTGCCGAGCATGGCGGAGACCTTGTCGGGCAGCTCCTCGGAGCGGCCCTTGATCAGCTCCTGGAGCTGGGCGACGACCGTGTGCTCCTTGGCGAGGAAGTTGTACGCGTCGACGCCGACGAGGGCCTCGATGCGGCGCACGCCGGAGCCGATGGAGGACTCGCCGAGCAGCTTCACCAGGCCGAGCTGGGCGGTGTTGTGCACGTGCGTGCCGCCGCACAGCTCCTTGGAGAAGTCGCCGATGGTGACCACGCGCACCCGCTCGCCGTACTTCTCGCCGAACTCGGCGATGGCGCCCTGCTTCTTGGCCTCGTCGATCGACATGACCTCGGCCTGCACGTCGAGCTCGTGGGCGAGCACCTCGTTGATCTTCTGTTCGACGTCCGTCATCACGGCCGTGGGCACGGCCGACGGCGAACCGAAGTCGAAGCGGAAGCGGCCCGGCTGGTTCTCGGAGCCGGCCTGCGCAGCCGTCGGGCCGAGCGCGTCGCGCAGCGCCTGGTGCGTGAGGTGCGTGGCGGAGTGGGCGCGGGCGATGGCGCGGCGGCGGGTCACGTCGATGATCGCCTGGGCCGAGGCGCCGACGGTCACCTCGCCGACCTGCACGACGCCCTTGTGGACGTACACGCCGGGAACCGGCTTCTGGCAGTCGCGGACCTCGATCACCGCGCCGTTGTCCAGCTTGATGCGGCCGGTGTCGCCGATCTGGCCACCGCCCTCGGCGTAGAACGGGGTGCGGTCGAGTACGACCTCCACCTCGTCGCCCTCGGTGGCGGCCGGCGACGAGACGCCGTTGACCAACAGGCCGACGACCGTCGACTCGCCCTGCGTGGCCGAGTAACCGATGAAGTCGGTGGCACCGGCGGCGTCGGCGATCTCGCGGTACGCACCGACGTTGACGTGCCCGGTCTTCTTGGCCTGAGCGTCCGCCTTGGCGCGCTCCCGCTGCTCCTTCATCAGGCGGCGGAAGCCGTCCTCGTCCACGGAGAGGCCCTGCTCGGCGGCCATCTCCAGGGTGAGGTCGATGGGGAAGCCCCACGTGTCGTGGAGCAGGAACGCCTTGTCGCCGGCGAGGACCGACTTGCCGGCGGCCTTCGTCTCGGTGACGGCGGTGTCCAGGATGTTCGTGCCGCCCTTGAGGGCCTTGAGGAACGCGGCCTCCTCGGCGAGCGCGACCTGCTCGATGCGCTTGCGGTCGGTGATCAGCTCCGGGTACTGCTGGCCCATCGTGTCGATCACGACGTCGAGCAGCTCCTGCACGACCGGGCCCGTGGCGCCCATGAGGCGCATGTTGCGGATGGCGCGGCGCATGATGCGGCGCAGCACATAGCCGCGGCCCTCGTTGCCGGGCGTGACGCCGTCGCCGATGAGCATCGTCGACGTACGCATGTGGTCGGCGACGACGCGCAGCGAGACGTCCGACTCGTGCTTGCTGCCGTAGGCGACGCCGGTCAGCTCGGTGGCCTTGTCGATGACGACGCGCAGGGTGTCCGTCTCGTACATGTTCTGTACGCCCTGCAGGATCATCGCGAGGCGCTCGAGACCGAGACCCGTGTCGATGTTCTGCGACGGCAGGTCGCCGAGGATCTCGAAGTCGTCCTTGCCGGTGCCCGGGCCGCGCTCGTACTGCATGAAGACCAGGTTCCAGATCTCCACGTAGCGCTCGTCGTTGACGGCCGGGCCGCCCTCTTCGCCGAACTCGGGGCCGCGGTCGTAGTTGATCTCGGAACACGGGCCGCAGGGGCCCGGGACGCCCATGGACCAGTAGTTGTCCGCCTTCCCCAGGCGCTGGATGCGCTCCTTGGGTACGCCGACGACCTCGTGCCAGATGCGCTCGGCCTCGTCGTCGTCGAGGTAGACGGTGACCCAGAGCTTCTCGGGCTCCAGACCGTAGCCACCGTCCGCCACGGAGCTGGTGAGCAGCTCCCAGGCGTACTTGATGGCGCCTTCCTTGAAGTAGTCGCCGAAGGAGAAGTTGCCGCACATCTGGAAGAACGTGCCGTGCCGCGTGGTCTTGCCGACCTCTTCGATGTCCGGCGTGCGCACGCACTTCTGGACGGAAGTGGCGCGCGGCGCGGGCGGCTTGACCTCACCCAGGAAGTAGGGCTTGAACGGGACCATGCCTGCGGGGACGAGCAGCAGAGTCGGGTCGTCCGCGATGAGCGACGCCGAGGGCACGACCTTGTGGCCACGCTCCTCGAAGAAGCTCAGCCAGCGGCGACGGATTTCAGCCGACTCCATCAGTGGTCCTCATTCCGATTGTTGATCGAGTACCGCGTGTTCTCGAGGTACTTGGGTTGCTTGAGTTGCTTGGTCTGCTTCGTGGCGAAGGTGTTCTGGATGACCGCGAAGCGGCTCTGCGGCAGCGGTTCGGGATCCGGCGCCTCGTTGATGCCGAGGGCGTCGCCCAGTTCGGCCTCGCGTTCGGCCATGTTGTCGCGGACGTCGAGAGCGAAGTCCTTGAGCTTGTGGCCCGCCTCGACCGCCTTGTTGGCGGCCTGGGCCGCGAGCGACTCCGGCGTCAGCTGCTTGAGCTTGCGGTTGACCTTCGTGGTGGCCCATACGCCGGCGGCTGCGCCCGCGGTGAACCAGAACGTACGGCGGAACATGTCTTCGGTCAGTCCCTCTTGTTCCGGTTGGCCCGCTTGGCGCGCCGCGCCTCGGGGAGCGGGCGCCCCACGATCACGGTACGGCGCGACTCCTTGGCGGGCGCGTCCTTGGCGCGGCCACCGATGGCCCGGCGCACTCCGTAGCCGAACGCGGCCACCTTGACCAGCGGGCCGCCGAAGGTGGAGGCCACGGTGGAGGAGAGCGCCGACGCGTTCGACGTGACTTCCTGGACGTCCGAGGCGATCGAGTCGACACGGTCGATCTGGGTCTGCGCGGAGCGCACCGCGGCGGAGGCGTCGGCGAGCAGCGGGACGGCCTGTTCGGTCACGTCCGCGACCAGCTTCGTGGTCGCCCTGAGCGTCTGGGCCAGCCTCACGAGCGCCACCGCGAGGAAGGAGACCAGGATCGCCCAGAAGACAGCCACCAGAATCCCGGCAACCTCTCCACCGGACACTTGGCACCGCTCCCTAGCTCGGTACGAAAGCTCTGTACGAACGCACAGCTTCTGAACATCAAAAAGTCGTCCCCCGAGCCTATCGCGCCCGACCGCGCGGTCCGTACCGCATTCGCGTCCGGAGCGGTGGACATTCGGGACAGCGATTGTACGGACCGCGCACGCCTGAGTACGCTCTGTGCCCCATGCGACGCACTTCGCGCCCCACAGATGTCCCCGCCGGTCCCCCACAACCCGGCAACCTCCCCCACGAACTCAATCGTTTCGTCGGCCGCGGCGCCGAACTCACGGCGCTGACGGCGGCGCTGGAGTCGGGCCGCCTGGTCACGGTCACCGGAGTCGGTGGTGTCGGCAAGTCCCGCTTCGCCGCCCACGCCGCCGCCCGGGTCCCGCGCTCCCTGTGTCCCGACGGGGTGTGGCGGGTGGAGCTGGCGACCGTGCGGCTGCCGGAGCTCGTCGAGTACACGCTCGCCGAGGCCCTCGGCCTCACCGACCACACCACCCGCGCGCCGCGCCAGGTGCTGGTGGACCACCTCGCCGAGCGCCGGCTCGTCCTCGTGCTCGACGGCTTCGAACACCTCGTCGAGGCGTGCGCCTCCCTCATACGGGACCTGCTGCGCGCGGCGCCGGGTCTCCGGGTGATCGCGGTGGGCCGCAGACCGCTCACCGTCGACGGGGAGCAGGTGTTCGCGCTGGCGCCGCTGACGCCGGCCGACGCGGCGGAGCTGTTCGCGGACCGGGCCACGGCGCTGCTGCCCGGGTTCCAGCTGGACGGGCGGACGCTGGTAGACGTGCTGGAGGTGTGTCGCCGCCTCGACTGTCTGCCGCTCGCGGTGGAGCTCGCGGCCGGGCGGCTGCGGGTGCTGTCGCCGCCGCAGCTGATGGAGCGGCTCGACGACCGGTTCCGGCTGTTGCGCGGTGGCGGCAGGAACGCGCTGCCGCGCCACCAGACGCTGCGCACCACGATCGGCTGGAGCCATGAACTGTGCACGCCGCAGGAGCGGTTGCTGTGGGCGCGCCTGTCGGTGTTCTCCGGCTCGTTCGACCTGGAGGCGGCGGAGTACGTGTGCGGTGGCGAGAGCCTGCCCGCGGACGACGTCGTCGACGTCCTCGACGAGCTGCTCGCGCAGTCCGTGGTCGTCCGCGAGGAGGCTCGGGGCGAGGTGCGCTACCGGATGCTCGACACGGTGCGCGCGTACGGGGCCGAGTGGCTGGACAACCTGGACGACGGCCGGCGGATGCGGCGCAGGCACCGCGACTGGTACATGGGCCTGGCCACCTGGTGCGAGCTGGACTGGTTCTCGCCGCGGCAGGGCGAGGTGGCGTCCCGGATCGAGGCGGAGCTGCCGAATCTGCGGGCGGCCCTCGAACACTGCCTGACCGAACCGGGCGAGACGCATCTGGGCCAGTACCTGGCGGGCACGCTCTGGTTCTACTGGGCGGGCTGCGGGCGGCTCTCCGAGGGGCGGCACTGGCTGGACCGCAGCGTCGGCCTTGACGTCGAGTTCGACGACGGCGACGTCTGCCCCGGGCTCGTCGACGAGGGCTTGGAGTACGGGGCCTCGCGCCTCAAGGCGCTGTGGGTGCTCAGCTACGTCGCGATCCTGCAGGGCGACACGGTGCCCGCGCTCGCCGCGCTGCAGGAGTGCCGCGAGGAGGCGGAGCGGGCCGGCGACGCCACGGCGCTCGCGTACGCGGTGCACCGCACCGGGTGCCTGGCCCTGGTCACCGACGACCTGCCGCGCGCCGAGGACCTGCTGCGCACCGCGCTGTCCAGTTACCGGGAGATCGGCGAGCTCAACAGCAACGTGCTGATGGGCCAGGTCGAGCTGGCGATGGCGCTCGCCTTCCAGGGCGACCTGGCGGAGGCCGTGGCGCTGTGCACGGACGTACGACAGGTGTCCGAGGACCACGGGGAGCGCTGGACCCTCGCGTACGCGCTCTATGTGCTGGCGTACGCGCAGTGGACGGAGGGTCGTTACGCGCAGGCGCGCCGGCTGCTCGACGAGTGCCTGGCCATCCACCACGAGTTCCACGATCTGCTGGGCACGGTGCTGTCGATGGAACTGCTCGCCCTGATCACGGTCGAGGAGGGGGACGCCGCCGAGGCTGCGGTGCTGCAGGGGGCGGCCGCCCGGATGTGGACCTCCGTGGGGCTGCCACTGTTCGGCTCGGCCCACTACAGCACGCCGCACAAGCGGTGCGAGACGCAGGCACGGCAGGCGCTCGACGACGCCCGGTTCGCCGAACTTGCGTGCTCGGGCGAGCAGTTGGAGCACGACGAGGCGGTGGCACGCGCACTGAGCCGCGGTCGGTGGCACCGCCCGGCCGCGACGGTCCCGCATCCGGCCCGCCCCGCGGAACCGGCCCGGGAGAAACGCGAACCCGCCGCCTCGCACACCTGGAAGGGTGGCGAGACGGCGGGATGAAACGCAGGTGAGACTACGTCCGCACTCCCGTGAGGGAGACTCCGGTGAGGGAGATCAGCGGGCGTAGTACTCGACGACGAGCTGCTCGTCGCAGATCACGGGGATCTCCTTGCGGTTCGGGTCACGGTCCAGGCGGAAGGCCAGAGCCTTCAGGTTCACCTGGAGGTAACGCGGGGTCTCGCCGTCGGGGGCGAAGCCACCCTCACGCGCGACCTGGAACAGCGGCTTGTTGCGGCTGCGCTCGCGGACCATCACGACGTCGTCGGGACGGACACGGAACGACGGCTTGTCGACCTTGCCACCGTTGACCTCGATGTGGCCGTGGCCGACCATCTGACGGGCCTGGTAGATCGTGCGGGCGATGCCCGAACGGAGAACCAGGGCGTCGAGACGACGCTCGAGCTCGATGACCAGGGCCTCGCCGGTCTTGCCTTCGGCCTTCTTCGCGCGGTCGTAGGCGCGGGCCATCTGCTTCTCGCTCAGGTCGTACTGGGCGCGCAGACGCTGCTTCTCGAGCAGACGGACCTTGTAGTCCGAGTTCTGCTTGCGGCCGCGGCCGTGCTCGCCCGGCGGGTAGGGGCGGGCCTCGAAGTACTTGACGGCCTTCGGGGTCAGCGCAATGCCGAGGGCACGCGACTTCTTGACCTTGGGGCGGGACTGGTTCGGCATGAACCAAACACCTCGTGTTTCTGATGCGAATACGGCTTCACCAGGGTTCGGGGAGGTCGCAATCCGCAGCCCGGGAAACCCCACCGCTGTCCTTGCGGACGGCAGGGCAGCCGCTCCCAGGTCTGGGCACATACGTGCAGCACGCGAGTGGCCCACCGACCGGGCCCCGGGCCCTTGCGGGCCGGGCTGGTGGTGGGCTGCCCGCGACACCTTCGACGGTGCGCGACGCTCCTGGATCTCCTGTGCCGTGCGGAGAACACACGGTTCGGGGGATCCGGCTTGATGTCCCGCTCTGGTGGTGCCGGTTTCCCTTTCGGGATCCCGGGCACGGGACACAGCACTTCGGGGCAGTCTACCGGATCAGTCGGACCCCTCGCCGCCAGGGCCCCCGAGCCGCTCGCGGACCCGCTCCACCACGTCCGCGTACCGGGCCTCCGCCCCGTAGCGCGTCGGCTGGTAGTAGCGGCGGCCCGCTATCGCGTCCGGCGCGTACTGCTGGGCGGCGATGCCGCCGGGCACGTCGTGCGGATACACGTAGCCCTGCGCGTGGCCCAGCTTGGCGGCGCCCTTGTAGTGCCCGTCGCGCAGGTGCGGCGGCACGGGTCCTGCCAGGCCCTTGCGTACGTCCTCCATGGCGGCGCCGATCGCCGTCGTGGCCGCGTTCGACTTCGGGGCCAGGGCGAGGGCGATCGTCGCGTGGCTCAGGGTGAGCGCCGCCTCCGGGAAGCCGATCATCGCGACGGCCTGGGCGGCGGCGACGGCGGTCGGCAGCGCCGTCGGATCCGCGAGGCCGATGTCCTCGCTCGCGGAGATCATCAGGCGACGGGCGATGAAGCGGGGGTCCTCACCGGCCTCGATCATGCGGGCCAGATAGTGCAGCGCCGCGTCCACGTCCGAGCCGCGGATGGACTTGATGAGGGCGCTCGCCACGTCGTAGTGCTGGTCCCCGTCCCGGTCGTAGGTCACCGCCGCGCGGTTCACCGACTCCTCGACGCTTTCGAGGGTGATGGTCTCCTCGCCCTTGGCGATGGCCGCTCCGGCCGCCGCCTCCAGGGCGGTCAGCGCACGCCGGGCGTCGCCGCCGGCCACCCGCAGGATGTGCTCCTCGGCGTCCTCCGCGAGCGTCACCGCGCCGCCGAGACCGCGCTCCTCGGTGAGCGCACGCGCGAGCAGTCCGCGCAGGTCGTCGTCGGTGAGCGATTCGAGGGTGAGCAGCAGGGAGCGGGACAGCAGCGGGGAGATCACCGAGAAGTACGGGTTCTCCGTGGTCGCCGCGATCAGCGTCACCCAGCGGTTCTCCACGGCGGGCAGCAGCGAGTCCTGCTGGGCCTTGCTGAAGCGGTGGATCTCGTCGAGGAAGAGAACCGTGTCCTTGCCGTGGGCGCCCAGCGCGCGGCGGGCGCCCTCGATGACGGCGCGCACTTCCTTGACGCCCGCGGTGATCGCGGACAGCTCCACGAACCGCTTGTTCGTCGCCTTGGACACCACGTACGCGAGCGTGGTCTTGCCGATGCCGGGCGGGCCCCAGAGGATCACCGAGGAGGCGCCCGCGGGTCCTGACCCGCCGTCGCCGACCAGTCGGCGCAGCGGCGAGCCCTGCTTGAGCAGGTGCTGCTGGCCGACGACCTCGTCGAGGACGCGCGGGCGCATCCGGACGGCCAGGGGGCTCGCGGACGGGTCCTTCTCCTGGCGCTCTTCGGCTGCGGCGGTGAACAGGTCGGCTTCCACGATCAAAACCCTAAGTCACGCCACTGACAACGCCGCGGGCACGGGCCCCTCAGGCCCAGAGCGAGGAGCCCCAGCGCGTGAAGATCAGCACGGCGATGACCCCGATGTGCAGCACCGGCAGCGCCCAGGTGAAGTCCTCGAAGAACGTCCTGACCGGGCGCGGCGCCGGCAGGAAGCCGTTGCGGATGTTGGACGACGTGACGTACCAGAACATCAGGATCGTGGCGACCCAGGCCAGGCAGCACCACAGGCACAGCGCGTTGATCCGGTACAGGGACTGGAACTGCAGCCAGGTCACGAATCCGACGCCGAAGAGGCAGCCGAAGTTGAAGGTCAGCCAGTACCAGCGCGGGAATCTCGCATTGGCCAGCAGGCTCATGCCGACGCCGATCACGATGGCGTAGGTGACGAGGCCGAGCCACGGGTTCGGGAAGCCGAACGCCGTCGCCTGCTCGCTCTTCATGATGTTGCCGCAGGAGATGACCGGGTTCAGGGAGCAGCCCGGCGTGAAGTTCGGGTCCTCGGCCAGCTTGAGCTTGTCGAGCGTGATGATCCACGAGGCGAGCAGTCCGGCCGCCCCGGTGATCACCAGGAGCAGCCCGAAGGCTCGGCTGCCGCCGACGGAGCGCGGTGCGGGATCGGCTCCGGTGTCACGGGAGACGGTGTCGCTTGCTGTGGTCGTCTTGCTCATCACGCCGATCCGTAGGTGAGTACGCGAGTGGGTGTGCTGCGGTCGCCCTCATTCTGCCGCACCGGCCCCTGTGTCCACCGTTCGTTGGGCATAAGCATGTACGCCCTCGGGGGCGAAAATGTTCGAGGCCCCGGAAGCGTGTTCCGGGGCCTCGAACATCAGGTGTGCAAAATCTGCCTACTTCAGCTTCGCGGTGAGCACGTTCACGATCTCGTCGACCGCGACGGCGTCCTGCTCGCCCGACTCCATGTCCTTGAGCTGCACGACGCCCTCGGCCAGGTCCCGCTCACCGGCGACGAGCGTGAACCGCGCGCCCGACCGGTTGGCATTCTTCATGGCGCCCTTGAGGCCCTTGCCGCCGAACGAGAAGTCCGCCGAAATCCCGGCCTTGCGCAGCTCGGTCACCTTGGCGAACAGCACGCGCCGCGCCTCGTCGCCGAGCGGCACCGCGAACACGCTGGTGCTGGACGGGAGTTGGAGCGCGACGCCCTCCGCCTCCAGAGCCAGGACCGTACGGTCCACGCCGAGCGCCCAGCCGACCGACGGCAGCGAGGGGCCGCCGATCATCTCGGACAGGCCGTCGTAGCGGCCGCCGCCGCCGACCGCGGACTGCGAGCCGAGTCCGTCGTGGACGAACTCGAAGGTCGTACGGGTGTAGTAGTCGAGACCGCGGACCAGCTTCTCGTCGTCCTCGAAGGCGACGCCCTCGGCGGTCAGCAGCTCGCGCACCTGCTCGTGGTACGCCTTGCACGCGTCGCACAGGTAGTCGCGCAGCAGCGGCGCGTCCGTGAGCTGCTTCTGCACGTCGGGCCGCTTGTCGTCGAGGACGCGCAGCGGGTTGATGTCGGCGCGGCGCAGCGTGTCCTCGTCGAGGTCGAGGCCGCGCAGGAACGTCTGGAGCGCCTCCCGGTAGACGGGACGGCACTCCTTGTCGCCGAGCGAGTTGAGCAGGATGCGGAAGTTGCGCAGGCCGAGCGAGCGGTACGCCTGGTCGGCCAGGATGATCAACTCGGCGTCCAGGGCCGGGTCCTCGGCACCGATCGCCTCGGCGCCCACCTGGGAGAAGTGCCGGTAACGGCCCTTCTGGGGGCGCTCGTAGCGGTAGTACGAGCCCGAGTACCAGAGCTTGACCGGGAGGTTGCCCGCCTTGTGGAGGTTGGCCTCCAGGGCGGCACGCAGCACGGACGCGGTGCCCTCGGGGCGCAGCGCGAGCCTGTCGCCGCCCTTGGTCTCGAAGGCGTACATCTCCTTGGTGACGATGTCCGTGGACTCGCCGACACCGCGCGCGAAGAGCTCGACGTTCTCGAAGCCGGGCGTCTCGATGTAGCCGTAGCCGGAGTTCCGCAGCGGGGCGGAGATCGCCTCGCGGACCGCGAGATACGTCGCGGAGTCCGGCGGAAGCAGGTCGTACGTGCCCTTGGGGGCCTGGAAGGTACTCACGGGAGGTTTCTCGTCACATTCCTCGTCGGGGAGCCTCGGTGGAGGATCCCTGGCCGGCGGCCACCTGCCGCAGATACGGGTTGGTGGCGCGCTCCTGGCCGATGGTCGTCTGGGAGCCGTGTCCGGACAGCACCACGGTCGAGTCGTCGAGCGGCAGGCACACACGGCCCAGCGATTCGAGCATGTCGTCCATGGAGCCACCGGGAAGGTCGGTGCGTCCGATGGAGCCGGCGAAGAGCAGATCGCCCGAGAAGAAGACGGACGGGATGTCCGCCGCCTCGGGCATCTGGAAGGTCACCGACCCCTTGGTATGGCCCGGCGCGTGCGCGACGCCGAAGTCGAGCCCGGCGAGCTTCAGCCGCGCGCCGTCGGACAGCTCCCGCACGTCGTCCGGCTCCCCCACGGACAGCTCGCCCATCAGCGGCATGCCGATGGAGCGGCCGATGCCCTTCTCCGGGTCGCTCATCATGTAGCGGTCCTCGGGGTGGATCCAGGCCGGGACGTCGTGCGCCCCGCAGACCGGGACGACCGAGGCGACATGGTCGATGTGCCCGTGCGTGAGGACGACCGCCACCGGCTTGAGGCGGTGCTTCTTGAGCGCTTCCTCGACTCCCTGAGCGGCCTGGTGGCCGGGGTCGATGATCACGCACTCCTCACCCGCGGCGGGGGCAACCAGATAACAGTTGGTGCCCCAGGCCCCGGCGGGGAACCCGGCAATCAGCACGTTCGTCCTTCGTGTGTCGTCGAAACGGAATGCGGCGGATCAGAGCCTACCGGCGCGGCCGATTCCACAGCGAACCCATATACGGTACGGGGCACCAGCAGGGGCCCATGAAGGTCACGAGACGTACGAGGAGAAGACCCGGTGGTCACCAAGGATCAGCGGCAGCGTCAGCTCGCCCGGGAGAAGTTCCTCCGCCAGCAGCAGCGGCGCGAGTCCGCTCGACGCAAGGCACGCACCCGCAACACCGTGATCGCCGCCGTGCTCGCGGTGGCCGTCCTCGGCACGGGCGGCGCGTACGCCGCCGGGGCCTTCAGCGGTGACAGTGCGAAGGACACCTCGGGCGCGAAGCCCAGCCCGTCGCCCTCGGCGAGCAAGAAGGCGTCCGAACCCAAGATGGCGATCGACAAGAAGGCCAAGTACGACATGGCCTTCAAGACGAGCGCCGGTGACATCACCGTCGCCATGGACGCGGCGAAGACCCCGCACACCGTGAACTCGTTCAAGCACCTCGCGGACAAGGGCTTCTTCGACGGTACGAAGTGCCACCGCCTCACCACCAAGGGCATCTACGTCCTGCAGTGCGGCGACCCGGAGGGCACCGGCGCGGGCGGCCCCGGCTACACGGTCCCCGACGAGAACCTGGGCGGGCTCGGCAAGCCGGCCAAGGACGGCTCGGTGACCTACAAGGCGGGCACGGTCGCGATGGCGAACACCGGGCAGCCCGACTCCGGCGGCAGCCAGTTCTTCCTCGTCTACAAGGACAGCAAGCTGACGCCTACGTACACGCCCGTCGGCACGATGGACGCGAAGGGCCTCAAGGTCGTCCAGGGCGTCGCGGCGAAGGGCGTCACCGGCGGCTCGGAGGACGGGGCGCCGAAGGAGGCCGTCAAGGTCAGCAAGGCGACGGTCACCAAGAAGTGAGGCCAAAGGGCCACCCCACGCGCGTGTAGGCACGGAATTGAGCCGCGCTGAGTGCGGACAGTGGGGTGGCCGGTCGCCTAGATTGGCTTCGAGCGGCGCGGATTCGAGCCGCGTTGTGGAGGGCGGGCCGGGCCCGCCAGGAAACTGTGGACGATGCCCCGGGGCGGGACGCCCCGCGCAGGCATCATGTGGAGGAGGCGCTGTGAGCAGCGACCCGTGGGGCCGCGTCGATGAGACGGGGACCGTGTACGTGCGTACGGCCGACGGCAGCGAGCGAGAGGTCGGTTCGTGGAAGGCGGGGTCTCCTGACGAGGCCCTGGCCTACTTCAAGCGCAAGTACGACGGCCTGGTCGTCGAGATCGGGCTCCTCGAACGCCGGGTGAAGACGACCGACCTGTCGGCCAAGGACGCCATGACGGCGATCGAGCACCTGCGCGAGCAGGTCACGGACGCCCACGCGATCGGCGACCTGGAAGCGCTCGGCAAGCGGCTCGACAAGCTGGTGGAGAGCGTCGAGGCCCGCCGCGAGGAGCGCAAGGTCCAGAAGGCCAAGCAGTCCGACGAGGCGCGGCACTCCAAGGAGGCGCTGGTCGTCGAGGCGGAGGAGCTGGCCCAGTCCGAGCAGTGGCGGGCGGCCGGCGAGCGGCTGCGTGCGCTGGTGGACACCTGGAAGGGTCTGCCGCGCCTCGACCGCAAGTCGGACGACGAGCTGTGGCACCGCTTCTCGCACGCCCGCTCGGCGTTCTCCAAGCGCCGCAAGGCCCACTTCGCGTCGCTGGACGCGCAGCGCGAGGACGCCCGCAAGACCAAGGAGAAGCTGGTCGCGGAGGCCGAGTCGCTGTCGAACTCGACGGACTGGGGCGCCACGGCGGCCCGCTACCGCGACCTGATGTCGGACTGGAAGGCCGCGGGGCGCGCGCAGCGCGAGCACGAGGACGACCTGTGGAACCGCTTCCGCGGCGCCCAGGACGTCTTCTTCGCGGCCCGCAGCTCGGTGTTCGCCGAGCGCGACGCCGAGCAGGGCGAGAACCTCAAGCACAAGGAGGCGCTCGCCGACGAGGCCGAGAAGCTGCTGCCGATCGAGGACCTGAAGTCGGCGCGCGCCGCGTTCCGCTCGATCAACGAGCGGTGGGAGGCCATCGGTCACGTACCGCGGGACGCCCGCCCGAAGGTCGAGGGCCGGATGCACACCGTGGAGCGTGCCCTCCAGGAGTCCGAGGAAGCGGAGTGGCGCCGTACGAACCCGGAGGCGCGTGCCCGTGCGGAGGGCCTTACCGGCCAGCTGCAGGCGGCGGTCGACAAGCTGAGCGGGCAGGTCGAGCAGGCGCGGGCGCAGGGCAACAACGCGAAGGCGGACAAGCTCCAGAAGGAGCTTGACGGGCGCCAGGCGTTGTTGGACCAGGCGGTCAAGGGGTTGCACGAGTTCGGAGGCTGAGCCTCCACTGCGGCCGGAACGTGGACGGCCCCCGAGCACTGTGCTCGGGGGCCGTTCCCATGCCACGGGGCTCTGCCCCGGACCCCGCTGCTCAATCGCCGCAGGGGCTTGATTTGCTCACCCGGCCGCAGGGCTTGAATTGCCCCCTCCGGCCACAGGTCTGGATTTACGGCCGCCGCGCCGACGTCACCCGGTACACGTCGTACACGCCCTCGACTCCGCGGACCGCCTTGAGGACGTGGCCCAGGTGCTTCGGGTCGCCCATTTCGAACGTGAAGCGGGATGTGGCCACCCGGTCGCGGGACGTCTGTACCGCCGCGGACAGGATGTTCACGTGCTGGTCCGACAGGACCCGGGTCACGTCGGACAGGAGCCGCGAGCGGTCGAGGGCCTCGACCTGTATGGCGACCAGGAAGACGGACGACTGCGTGGGCGCCCACTCGACCTCGAGGATGCGCTCCGGCTCGCGGGACAGCGAGTCCACGTTGACGCAGTCGCTGCGGTGAACCGATACGCCGCTGCCGCGCGTGACGAAGCCGATGATCGGGTCACCGGGCACCGGCGTGCAGCAGCGCGCCAGCTTCACCCAGACGTCGTCGACGCCCTTGACCACGACGCCCGGGTCGGCGTTCGAGCGGCGCTTGGAACGGCCGCGCGAGGGCGGTGCGCTCTCCGCGATGTCCTCGTTGGCCGCCTCCTCGCCGCCGAGGGCCTGCACGAGCTTCTGCACGACGGACTGCGCCGTGACGTGGCCCTCGCCTATGGCGGCGTACAGGGACGAGATGTCCGGGTAGCGCATCTCGTGCGCGAGCGTCACGAGCGAGTCGCCGGTGAGAATCCGCTGGATCGGCAGGTTCTGCTTGCGCATGGCGCGCGCGATGGCGTCCTTGCCCTGCTCGATGGCCTCCTCGCGGCGCTCCTTGGAGAACCAGGCCCGGATCTTGTTGCGCGCACGCGGCGACTTCACGAAGCCGAGCCAGTCGCGGGACGGGCCCGCGCCCTGCGCCTTGGAGGTGAAGACCTCCACCAGGTCGCCGTTGTCCAGCGTGGATTCGAGGGGCACGAGGCGTCCGTTGACGCGTGCTCCTATGGTCCGGTGGCCGACCTCCGTGTGTACCGCGTACGAGAAGTCCACCGGCGTCGCCCCGGCCGGGAGCGCTATGACGTCGCCCTTCGGCGTGAAGACGAAGACCTCGTTGCGCGAGAGGTCGAAGCGGAGCGACTCCAGGAACTCCCCGGGATCCTCCGTCTCCTTCTGCCAGTCGAGCAACTGGCGCAGCCACGCCATGTCGTTGAGGTGATCGTCCTTGCCGCCCTTGCCGGACGACTTGGGCGCGTCGGTGCGCACCTTGGAGGCGCCTGCGACGGCCTCCTGCTTGTACTTCCAGTGCGCGGCGATGCCGTACTCGGCGCGGCGGTGCATGTCGAACGTACGGATCTGGAGCTCGACGGGCTTGCCGTTGGGGCCGATGACCGTCGTGTGCAGCGACTGGTACATGTTGAACTTGGGCATCGCGATGTAGTCCTTGAACCGCCCCGGAACCGGGTTCCAGCGGGCGTGGACCGTGCCCAGTGCCGCGTAGCAGTCGCGGACCGTGTCGACGAGGACGCGGATGCCCACCAGGTCGTAGATCTCCGCGAAGTCACGGCCGCGGACGATCATCTTCTGGTAGACGCTGTAGTAGTGCTTCGGGCGGCCTGTGACGGTCGCCTTGATGCGGGCCGCGCGCAGGTCCGACTGCACCTCGTCGGTCACTATGGCCAGGTACTCGTCGCGCTTGGGCGCGCGCTCGGCCACGAGCCGCACGATCTCGTCGTACATCTTGGGGTAGAGGATCGCGAAGGCGAGGTCCTCCAGCTCCCACTTGATGGTGTTCATGCCCAGGCGGTGCGCCAGCGGAGCGTAGATCTCCAGCGTCTCGCGGGCCTTCTTCTCCTGCTTCTCGCGCTTGAGGTAGCGCATGGTGCGCATGTTGTGCAGGCGGTCGGCGAGCTTGATGACGAGGACACGCGGGTCCTTGGCCATCGCGACGACCATCTTGCGCACGGTCTCGGCCTGCGCGGCCTCGCCGAACTTGACCTTGTCCAGCTTGGTCACGCCGTCGACCAGCAGCGCCACCTGGTCGCCGAAGTCGCGCTTGAGGGTGTCCAGGCCGTACTCGGTGTCCTCGACCGTGTCGTGCAGCAGGCCCGCCATCAGCGTCGCCGGGTCCATGCCGAGCTCGGCGAGGATCGTCGTCACGGCGAGCGGGTGCGTGATGTACGGGTCGCCGCTCTTGCGCTTCTGGCCGCGGTGCCAGCGCTCGGCGACCTGGTAGGCGCGCTCGACCTGGCGCAGCGTGGACGTCTCGATCTTCGGGTCGTTGCTGCGCACTATCCGCAGCAGCGGCTCCAGGACCGGGTTGTACGGGTTCGAGCGCTGCACGCCGAGGCGGGCCAGGCGGGCGCGGACGCGGTTGGAGGAGCCGGAGCGCGCGGCCGGCTGGTTCGAGGCCGCGCGGATCGCCGGCGGGGATGTGGGGCGCGGCTGGTTGGTAGGGGGCTTGGTGCGCGGCTGCTCCGCCGCCGTGCCGCTCGGCGGCGCAGGCTTCGCCGTCTTCGCGTCCTTCTCGGGCGTGCGGGAAGGAGCCGCGGCGGCAGTGGCCTGTTCGTCATGCGTGGCGGCGGAAAGTGGCTTGGCCTCGTCTGGCAACGGCGCTCCTCGTGCGCGACGGGTCCCCCGTTCAGGTCCCGGAGAGCCCATGGTATCGATCCGGCGTCCTCGGCTCGCCCCGGGCCGAGGTGACGCCTTCGTACTGGTGAAACACCAGAGGCGGGCACCGGATTCCTCCGGGCCCGCCGCCAAGGCTGTGAACTGCGGCTTTACACCACGAGCAGGGCGTCGAGCGGCGCGCCCCGAAGCGCGGATTCGAGTCGCGCGCGGCCCGGCAGAAAACCCAGCTCCATGAGGACGGCGCAGCCCGCGACCTCGGCGCCGGCACGGCGGATCAGGTGCACCGCGGCCTCGGCGGTGCCGCCGGTGGCCAGCACGTCGTCGATCACCATGACGCGGTCGTCGGAGCCGAGGTCCTCGGCGTGCACCTCGATCTCGGCGGAGCCGTACTCCAGGTCGTACGACTGCGCGAGCGTCGCACCGGGGAGCTTGCCCGCCTTGCGTACGGGGATGAAGCCGAGGCCCGCGCGGATCGCGACGGGGGCGCCCAGGATGAAGCCGCGCGCCTCCAGGCCGACGATCTTCGTGGCCCCGTTGCGGACACAGAGCTCGGCGAGCGTGTCGGTGAGGGCCGTGAAGGCCGCCGGGTCCGCGAGCAGCGGGGTGATGTCCTTGAACAGGACGCCGGGCTCCGGATAGTCCTGCACATCGCGGATGCGGCTGAGGAGCAGCTCCTTGATGTCGGTCATTTCTGCACCTCAGCGAGTATGTGAAGAGTTTTTCCTGGAGGTTCGACCGCTTTGCGGCGACCGCCAACCCTAGCAGTCGCCGCTGTGCGGAAACGCCAAGGGCGCCAGGGCCTCGAAGGCTCCTGGCGCCCTTGTGACGACCGTGAAGGTCCGGGTCAGCGGCGCTTGCCCGAGGGTCGGCCGCGGCCGCGGTTGCGGGCCGGCTGGTTGCGCGGACCCGCGGCGGCGGGGCCGGCGCCCGCGGGGGCGGCGTCCTGCGGCTCCTCGGCTTCCGTGTCCAGACCGCCGTCGGCCTGGTGGCCCACGACGGGCGACTCGGCCTTCGCCGCGGCGGCGGCCCGCTTGGCGAGCACCCGCTTCTTGAGCGCCTTCATCTTCGGGTCGCGCTCCTTGAGGTCGGCGACCAGCGGAGTGGCGATGAAGATCGACGAGTACGCACCGGCGGCGAGGCCCACGAAGAGCGACAGCGAGATGTCGTTCAGCATGCCCGCGCCGAGGAAGCCGCCGCCGATGAACAGCAGACCGCCGACCGGGAGGAGCGCCACGACCGTGGTGTTGATCGAGCGGACCAGGGTGCTGTTGATCGACCGGTTGGCGACCTCGCTGTACGTCCAGCGGGTCTGCTTCTCGAGACCCTTCGTCTGTTCCTTGAGCGAGTCGAAGACGACGACCGTGTCATAGAGCGAATAACCAAGGATGGTCAACAGACCGATCACCGTGCCCTGGGTGACCTCGAAGCCCACCAGCGCGTAGATCCCGACGGTGATCGTGATGTCGTGGATGAGCGCGACGAGTGCCGCGAGCGCCATCCGCCACTCGAAGGCGATCGCCAGATAGATCACGACCAGGACCATGAAGATGGCCAGGCCCTGCCATGCCTTGTTGGCGATCGAGGCGCCCCAGCTGGGGCCCACCAGGTCGGCGTTGATGTCGTCGGCCTTGATGTCCATGTCCTTGGACAGCTCGGCCTTGATCTGGTCCGACTTGGCGGTGTCGACGCCCGCGACCTGGATGCGCAGACCGCCCGAGCCGAGCTCCTGGACGAGCGCCTCGTGGCCGGAGGCCTCCGTGGCGTACTCCTCGGCCTTCTGGGCCGAGACGCTGGTCTTGGGCGTCGTGAAGATCGCGCCGCCCTCGAACTCGATGCCCATGTTCAGGCCGCGCACCGTCAGGCCGAGGATGGCCGTGATGGTGATCAGGATCGAGACGCCGTACCAGATCTTGCGCTTCCCGATGAAGTCGTACCCGACATCACCGCGATACAGCTTGGCGCCGAGATTGCCCAGCTTCGACATCTCACGCCTCCTTCGGGTCGACAGGGCGGGTGGCGCGGCGGGTGCGACGCAGCGGGGGCTGCACGCCGAGGCGCTTCGGGTCGAGGCCGGACCACTTGTGCCCGCTCGTGAAGAACTTGGTGCGTGCCAGGAGCGTCATCAGCGGCTTCGTGAAGAGGAAGACCACGACGATGTCGAGCAGGGTGGTCAGGCCGAGCGTGAACGCGAAGCCCTGCACCTTGCCGACGGTCACGATGTAGAGCACCGCGGCCGCGAGGAACGACACGAAGTCGGAGACCAGGATCGTGCGCCGGGCCCGCGGCCAGGCGCGCTCCACGGCGGGACGCACGGTGCGTCCCTCTCTGATCTCGTCCCGGATCCGCTCGAAGTACACGATGAACGAGTCCGCGGTGATACCGATGGCCACGATGGCACCACAGACGGCCGGCAGGTTCAGCGCGAAGCCGATGGCCGGGCCGAGCAGCGTCATGAGGGTGTACGTGAGGATGCCGGAGGTCAGCAGCGAGGCCAGGGCGACGAGCGACAGGCCGCGGTAGTAGACCACCAGGTAGATGATGACCAGCGCGAGGCCGATGGCGCCCGCGATCAGACCGGCGTTGAGCTGCTCACCGCCGAGCGCGGCGGTCACCGAGGTGACGCTCTGCTCGTGGAAGGTCAGCGGCAGGGCGCCGTAGGACAGCACGTTCGCGAGGTCCTGGGCGGACTCCTGGGTGAAGGAGCCGGAGATCTCGGCGTTCTGGCTCAGGGTGGAGCTGACGCTGGGGGCGGAGACCACGTCGCCGTCGAGCACGATGGCGAACTGGTTCATCGGCGACTGCTGGCTCTTGAGCTTGCTGGTCGTCGCGGCGAACTTCTTCGAGCCCGTGCCCGTGAACTCCATGTTCACGACCCACTGGCCGTTCTGCTGGTTGATGGTCGCCTGGGACTTCTTGACGTCCTTGCCGCCCACCTCGGACGGGCCGAGGACGTACTTCTGCCACTGCCCCTGGCTCTGACCGCAGGCAATGATCGGGTCGGAGGACTTCGCGCCCTCGTTGATCTTGGTGCGGGCGGCCTTGTCCGTGCAGTCGAGCTGCATGAACTTCTTCTGCAGCGCGGCGGTCGCCGGGTCGGTGCTGGCGCTCGGGGTGGCCTGCGCGTCGTCGCCGGTCTTCGCGGAGGCGCTCGGCGTCGCGTCGGCCTTGAGGCTGTCGGTGACGGCGCGGCCCTGCGTCGTGGCGCTCGGGGTCGGCGTGGCCGTCGACTTGTCGGTCGCCTTGTCCGAGCCGGTGGCCTTGTCGGTCGCCTTGCCACCCGTAGAGGCGCTCGGGGACGGGGTGGCCGACTTGTCACCCTTGCCGGCCGGCTGGCCGGAGGTCATCGTGAGCACCGGACGGAAGTAGAGCTGCGCGGTCGTACCGACCTGCTCGCGAGCCTGCTTCTCGTTCGTCCCTCGCGGGATGTTGACGATGATGTTGCTCTTGCCCTGCGTCTGGACCTCGGCCTCGGAGACACCCATGCCGTTGACACGGCGGTTGATGATGTCCGCCGCCGTGTCCATGTTGGTCTTGTTGATCGCGTTGGGCTTGCCCGGCTCGTTCTTGGCCTCCAGCGTGATGCTGGTGCCGCCCGCGAGGTCGATGCCAAGGCGCGGGGTGAACGTGCCGGAGGCGAACATCCCCCCGACGAGCGCGACCATGATGATCACGATCAGGCCCAGGGCGCGCCCCGGCTTCGACGGGGCACCTGCCCCTCGGCTCTTCTTAGGTGTGGCCACCTTCTCGTACTCCCTCTCCATCCGCCCGGCATCGGGGTTGGGTGCCCGGACGGCCATGAAATGGTCGAGAGTCCGCGCGGGTCACGCACGAACAGGAACCGCGGGGCACATCGAGCGGACGCCCCACGGTTCCGGCCGTACTACTTCGCGTCGGACTCGCCGTCGGTCTTCTTCACCTCGACGTCGTCGGCCTTCTCGGCCTTCTCGGCCGGCTCGGCCTTCTCGGCCTCGACGTCCTCGGCGGCCTCGTCCTTCTTGCCGAGGTCGATGCGCGAGTCGTCAGCGTCGGTCTCGGTGAGGGAGGACGCGTCGTCCGGCACGACGGCGTCATTGGTCAGCTCGTCATCACCAACGACTTCCTCGCCGTGGACGATGCGGTTGTACTCGTCATCGGTGAGCACGGCACCGATGGCGTTCTTCGCGAACATGAGGTGGACCCCGGGGCCGGCGTCGAGGAGGACCGCGTCGTCGTGGACCTCCTTGACCGTGGCGTACATGCCCCCGATCGTGCGGACGCCGGAACCGGGCTGCATCTCATTGCGCATGTCCGCGGCTTGCTTCTGCTTCTTCTTGGCAGACCGGGTCATCAGGAACATGGCCCCGATGAGCACAATGAACGGGAGGAGGGTCACAGGACTCACGGGTAGGAACTTCCTTCATTCGGCCGCGTCGAGATGCGGCCGCATCGATGATGGGGTATTACGCCGCTGTAAAGGCGACGTCGGCGGAGTCTAAGCGAGTCCGCACTGTGGGAACAACGCTCAGCATGGCACCGGGGTTCCAGCCCCGGCGAGCACGCGCGCCGTCATGCCCCGAAGAGGTCTTGTTGTCCGCCTGCCCCAGGTCTCCCTTGGGGTGCGGTGAGTCCGAGATGGGCCCACGCGGCGGGAGTCGCCACGCGCCCCCGGGGGGTGCGCGCCAGGAGTCCCTCTCTGACGAGGAAGGGCTCGGCGACCTCTTCCACCGTCTCACGCTCCTCCCCCACGGCGACGGCGAGTGTCGAAAGTCCCACGGGCCCACCACTGAACAGCTTGAGCAGGGCTTCAAGCACGGCGCGGTCCAGGCGGTCGAGGCCGCGGCCGTCCACCTCGTAGACGCCGAGGGCCGCGGACGCGATGTCCCTGTTGATCTGTCCGTCCGCCTTGACCTGCGCATAGTCGCGGACGCGGCGCAGCAGGCGGTTGGCGATACGGGGCGTGCCGCGGGAGCGACCGGCGATCTCGGCGGCGCCCGCTGTGTCGATCTCCACATCGAGGAGGCTTGCCGAGCGGTGGATCACTCGCTCGAGTTCCGGTGGCCCGTAGAACTCCATGTGCGCGGTGAAGCCGAAGCGGTCGCGCAGCGGCGGCGGCAGCAGCCCCGCGCGCGTGGTCGCGCCGACGAGGGTGAAGGGCGGCAGCTCCAGCGGGATGGCGGTGGCGCCCGGGCCCTTGCCAACGATGACGTCGACCCGGAAGTCCTCCATCGCCATGTAGAGCATTTCCTCGGCGGGCCGCGACATCCGGTGGATCTCGTCGAGGAAGAGGACCTCGCCCTCCTGGAGCGAGGAGAGGATCGCCGCGAGGTCGCCCGCGTGCTGGATCGCGGGGCCGGAGGTGATGCGGATCGGGGCGCCCATCTCGGCCGCGATGATCATGGAGAGGGTGGTCTTGCCGAGGCCGGGGGCGCCGGAGAGCAGGACGTGGTCGGCGGTGGCGCCGCGCGCGCGGGCGGCGCGCAGGACCAGGTCGAGCTGCTCCCTGACCTTCTCCTGGCCGATGAACTCGCCCAGGTCCTTGGGGCGCAGGGCCGCCTCTACGGCCTGGTCCTCATGGTCGGCCGACGCACCGACGAGCCGGTCGGCCTGCGGCGTCGCGGCGTCTTCGGCGGTCTCGTCCCAGTTCATGTGTGGTGCCTCGCGTTACGGATTGGGAGGGGCGGTCGGCTTCGGATGCCCGGTCGGGGCGGCGGGGCTAACGGGTGCGGTTGAGACTCTGCAGGGCCGCCTTCAGGAGCTGGCCGACCTGCGGCGTGCCCTCCGCGGCCTCGGCCTGCGGGGCGACCGCGTCGACCGCCTCGTCGGCCTCGCGGGTCGCGTAGCCGAGGCCGATGAGCGCGGCGTGCAGCTGCTCGCGCCAGCCGCTGTTGACTGCCTTGCCGATGGCCGGGCCGCCCGTGCCGAGGGGCTCGCCGAGCCGGTCCTTCAGCTCCAGGAGCAGCTTCTGGGCGCCCTTCTTACCGATACCGGGGACGGCCGTGAGCGACTTCTCGTCACCTGTGGAGACGGCTCTGCGCAGCGCGTCCGGGCTGTGCACGGCGAGCATCGCCTGCGCCAGGCGCGGGCCGACGCCGCTCGCCGTCTGCAGCAGCTCGAACGTCTGCTTCTCGTCGTCGTCCGCGAAGCCGTAGAGCGTGAGCGAGTCCTCGCGCACGACGAGGGAGGTGGCGAGCTTGGCCTGCTGGCCGATACGCAGCGTGGACAGCGTGTTCGGCGTGCACTGGAGGGCCATACCGACACCGCCCACCTCGACCACCGCGGCGTCGGGGGCGAGGGCGGCGACGGGGCCGCTGACGAAGGCGATCATGCGGTACGGCCTTTCGGTGCGTGAGAAGCGCGGGTGGCTCGGGGGGTCCTGGGCGCCTGGGCCGCGTGCTGTGCCACGGCCTGCTGGAGTCGGTTCTGCGCGGGGGCCCGCCAGATGTGACAGATGGCGAGGGCGAGGGCGTCGGCGGCGTCGGCAGGCTTGGGCGGGGCGTCGAGCCTCAGCAGGCGCGTCACCATGGCGCCCACCTGTGCCTTGTCGGCACGGCCCGTGCCGGTGACGGCGGCCTTGACCTCGCTGGGCGTGTGCAGCGCCACGGGGATGCCGCGGCGCGAGGCGCACAGCATGGCGACGGCGCTTGCCTGGGCGGTGCCCATCACCGTACTGACGTTGTGCTGGCTGAACACCCGCTCCACGGCGAGGACTTCGGGCCGGTGCTCGTCGAGCCACTGCTCGATGCCCTGCTCGATGGCGACGAGGCGGTGCCCCAACTCGGCGTCCGCGGGCGTCCGTACGACACCGACGCCGCGCATCGTCAGCGGCCGTCCCGCGATCCCCTCGACCACGCCGACACCGCACCGGGTGAGACCCGGGTCCACCCCGAGAACACGCACGCCTGCCCCCAACCTTCGATCGCCTGTTTGTGCAGGCTATCGGGTGCCACTGACAAAGCGGCGGGCCGACGGGGTGTGTCCCATCGGCCCGCCGCTGATGTCACGTCAGGCGTCGACCTTCTCCATGACCTCGTCGGAGACGTCGAAGTTGGCGAAGACGTTCTGCACGTCGTCGCTGTCCTCGAGCGCGTCGATCAGCTTGAAGATCTTGCGCGCGCCCTCCTCGTCCAGCTCGACCTGCATGGTCGGGACGAAGTTGGCGTCCGCCGAGTCGTAGTCGATCCCGGCCTCCTGCAGCGCGGTGCGCACCGCGACCAGGTCGGTGGCCTCGGAGAGCACCTCGAAGGACTCGCCCAGGTCGTTGACCTCCTCGGCGCCCGCGTCGAGCACGGCGCCCAGGACGTCGTCCTCGGACAGCTCGCCCTTGGTGACGACCACGACGCCCTTGCGGTTGAAGAGGTACGAGACCGAACCGGGGTCGGCCATCGAGCCGCCGTTGCGGGTCATGGCGACGCGCACGTCGGAGGCGGCACGGTTGCGGTTGTCGGTGAGGCACTCGATGAGCACCGCGACACCGTTCGGCCCGTAGCCCTCGTACATGATCGTCTCGTAGTCGGCGCCGCCGGCCTCGAGGCCGCCGCCGCGCTTGACCGCGGAGTCGATGTTCTTGTTCGGGACCGAGCTCTTCTTGGCCTTCTGGATGGCGTCGACAAGCGTCGGGTTTCCATCGGGGTCGATGCCGCCGGAGCGCGCCGCAACCTCGATGTTCTTGATCAGCTTCGCGAAGAGCTTGCCGCGCTTGGCGTCAACCACGGCCTTCTTGTGCTTCGTCGTAGCCCATTTAGAGTGGCCGGACATCTGCCTGTCTCCTTCGCGTAACCAATTTACGAACGCCAGAGATCCTACAAGGAACCCGGAGCGTCCTTCGCCCGCACCATATCCACGAACAGGGCATGGATCCGGTGGTCTCCCGTGAGTTCGGGGTGGAAGGACGTCGCGAGAGCGTCGCCCTGGCGCACGGCCACGATGTGCCCCTCGTGCTCGGCGAGCACCTCCACCTCGGCGCCCACGGACTCCACCCATGGAGCCCGGATGAAGACGCCCTCTACAGGATCCCCCTCGACGCCCCGGACGTCGACAGCCGCTTCGAAGGACTCGTTCTGCCGTCCGAAGGCGTTGCGCCGCACGATCATGTCGATGCCGCCGATGGTCTCCTGGCCCGAGCGCGGGTCGAGGATCTTGTCGGCGAGCATGATCAGGCCCGCGCACGTCCCGTAGATCGGAAGACCGTCACGCACGCGCGCGCGAAGGGGCTCCATCAGGCCGAAGAGGTTGGCCAGCTTCGACATGGTGGTCGACTCGCCGCCGGGGATGACGAGCCCGTCGACCTCGGCCAGTTCCTCGGGGCGCCGCACGGGCCTCGCCACGGCGTCGGCCGTGGCCAGGGCGACGAGGTGCTCCCGCACGTCGCCCTGGAGAGCGAGCACTCCGACCACGGGAGTGGTCATCACCAGCCCCGGTTCGCGTAGCGCTCGCCCTCGGGCAGCGTGTCGCAGTTGATGCCGACCATGGCCTCGCCGAGGTTGCGGGACGCCTCCGCGACGATCTTCGGGTCGTCGAAGAAGGTGGTGGCCTTCACGATGGCGGCGGCGCGCTTGGCCGGGTCGCCGGACTTGAAGATGCCCGAGCCGACGAAGACGCCCTCGGCGCCGAGCTGGCGCATCAGCGCGGCGTCGGCCGGGGTGGCGACGCCACCGGCGGAGAAGAGGACCACCGGCAGCTTGCCCAGCTCGGAGACCTCCTTGACCAGCTCGTACGGTGCGCGCAGGTCCTTGGCGGCGGCGTACAGCTCGTTGTTGTCGAAGCCGCGCAGCTTGGCGATCTCGTTCTTGATCTGGCGCAGGTGGCGCACGGCCTCCACGACGTTGCCGGTGCCGGCCTCGCCCTTGGAGCGGATCATCGCGGCGCCCTCGGCGATGCGGCGCAGGGCCTCGCCCAGGTTCGTGGCGCCACAGACGAACGGGGTCGTGAACGCGAACTTGTCGCTGTGGTTGACCTCGTCGGCCGGGGTCAGGACCTCGGACTCGTCGATGTAGTCGACGCCGAGCGACTGGAGCACCTGGGCCTCGACGAAGTGGCCGATGCGGGACTTGGCCATCACCGGGATCGAGACGGCGCCGATGATGCCCTCGATCATGTCCGGGTCGGACATCCGGGCCACGCCGCCGTCCTTGCGGATGTCGGCCGGCACCCGCTCCAGGGCCATCACCGCGACGGCGCCGGCGTCCTCGGCGATCTTCGCCTGCTCGGGCGTGACGACGTCCATGATGACGCCGCCCTTGAGCTGCTCGGCCATGCCTCGCTTGACGCGGGCGGTGCCGGTGGCGGTGTTTTCAGAAGTGGACACGGGTGACCTCGACTCGGTGAAGAAGGCTTTTGCAGCACCGAGCAAACCTCTGGACAGCAGGCCACTACAAGGGCCAATGGGTAGCCGGTGGCTCCTTTTGGCCCGGGATCCAGTGGATCTAGTTCTGGTGGATCTGGTTGGTGGAGCTAGTTGGTGGCACGGTCGGCCAGCGCCACCGGCGCCTCGTCGTCCATCTCGAAGGCCAGCGGGAACGGGGCGTGCCCGGCGAGCCGGAACCAGCGGACCGTGCGGTGGCGGCGCAGCGCGCGGGCGGCGCGTACGGCGTCGTTGTGGAAGCGGCGGGCCATGGGGACGCGGCGGACCGCCTGGGCGAGCTCCTCTGCGGCCTCCTCGCCGCCGGGGGCCGCGCGGATCACCTCGACCTGGTCGGGCTCGTTGAAGATCGCCCTGAGCGCCTGGCTGAGCTCGCTCTCCGCGACCTCGCGCTGCTCCTCCTCGGCCTGACGCGCGGCGTGTGCCGCCTCGTACAGCACGATCGACGCGGCCGGGTCGAGCACGCCCGACGTGGCCAGTTCCTGCGCGACCGAGGCCCGGCGCAGGAGTTGGGCGTCGAGGGCGGCGCGGGCCGCGTCGATACGGGCGTGCAGGCGGTCGAGCCTTCCTGCGGTCCAGCTCAGGTAGAGCCCGATCGCGAAGAGGGCTACGGCGATCCAGATGAGGGTGACGGTCACGGGCGGCAAGGCTACCGGGGTCGCGGCGGGCGTCAGTCCCGCGCCAAGCCGAAGCGCGCCCTAAGGCCCGTCCGCTCGTCCGCCGCCACCGCGGCCGCGCCCTGGGTCACCGTCTCGTAGACCGAGAGGATGTCCGCGGCGACCGTGGACCAGTCGAAGCGGCGGACGTGCTTGCTGCCACGCGCGCGTAGTTCGGCGCGGCGGTCCGGGTCGCCCAGGAGGCGCAGGGCGGCGACGGAGAGGGTGTCCGCGTCCTCGTTGGTGAAGAGTTCGCCGGCGGCGCCCTGGTCGAGGACCTGGGCGAAGGCGTCCAGGTCGGAGGCGAGCACGGGCGCGCCCGCCGACATCGCCTCCACCAGGATGATGCCGAAGCTCTCGCCCCCGGTGTTGGGCGCGACGTACACGTCGACGCTCGCCAGGAGGCGCGCCTTGTCCTCGTCGCTGACCATGCCGAGGAACTCGACGCGGTCGCGCATCTCCTTGGGCAGGGAGGCCACCGCCTCGTCCTCGTCGCCCCGCCCCGCGACCAGGAGCCGGGTCTGCGGGCGCTCCGCGAGGATCTTGGGCAGCGCCTTCATGAGCACCGGAAGGCCCTTGCGGGGCTCGTCGATGCGGCCGATGAAGCCGATCGTGCCTCCCGCCCGTCTCCCACCACCGCCCTCAACCGAGCTTCGCGCCCCTTCTGTCTGCCACTCGGGCTTGGGCTCGGCGCGGGCGAAGAAGTCCACGTCGACGCCGTTCGGGATGACGACCGCGTCGCCGCCCAGGTGCTCGACCAGGGTGCGGCGCGCGTACTCGCTCACCGCGATGCGCGCGTTGATCTTCTCCAGGGCGGGCTGCAGGATCGGGTACGCGGCGATCATCGCGCGCGAGCGCGGGTTGGACGTGTGGAAGGTCGCGACGATCGGGCCCTGTGCGGCCCAGCACGTCAGGAGGCCGAGCGACGGGGACGCCGGTTCGTGGATGTGGATCACGTCGAACGTGCCGTCGTGCAGCCACCTGCGCACGCGCGCGGCGCTCAGGAAGCCGAAGTTCAGGCGCGCCACCGAGCCGTTGTACGGCACGGGAACCGCGCGGCCCGCCGACACGACGTACGGCGGCAGCGGGGTCTCGTCGTCCGCGGGCGCGAGGACGGACACCTCGTGCCCCAGGCGGATGAGGTGCTCCGCCAGATCGCGGATGTGGAACTGGACGCCGCCCGGCACGTCCCAGGAGTACGGGCAGACGATTCCGATTCTCACGCCGGCCTCTCTTCGAAATTGTCGAGGTCGGCGAGCCACAAGCGCTGCAGCATGTGCCAGTCCTCCGGATGGTCCGCGATCCCTGTGGCGAAGGCATCGGCCAGCGCCTGCGTCATGACAGACGTCTTCTCGGCCCGCGTACCTGTCTCCGGCACGTCGACGGGTGGGTGGACGCGCCCCCGCATGATGGGCGAGTCGTCGTACCAGAGGGTGACCGGGAGCAGCAGCGCGCCGGTCTGCTGGGCGAGCATCGCGGGCCCCGCGGGCATCCGGGTCGTCTCGCCGAAGAACTTGACCTCCACACCGGAGGTCGAGAGGTCCCGGTCCGCGACCAGGCAGACCAGGCCGCCCGCACGCAGCCGCCGTGCGAGCGTCCCGAAGGCGGCGCCGCCCGTGTGCGGCAGCACCTCCATGCCGAGGCCCTCCCTGTAGGCGACGAAACGGTCGTACAGGGTCTCCGGCTTGAGCCGCTCGGCGACGGTCGTGAACGGGGTGTCCAGCTTGGTGGTGACCCAGGCGCCCGCCAGGTCGTAATTGCCCATGTGGGGCAGCGCGAGGACGACGCCCTTACCGGAGTCGAGGCCCTCGGTGAGGTAGTCGATGTCCTTGATCGAGACGCCCTCCCGGATGCGCTCCTTGCTCCACGCGGGGAGCCGGAAGGACTCCATCCAGTAGCGCAGGTACGAGCGCATGTTCTTCTTGGACAGCTGTTGCAGGCGCTCGGGTGTGGCGTCGGGCACCACGCGCGCGAGGTTGGCCTCCAGCTGCCGCACGCCCTTGCCGCGCTTCTTCCAGGCGGCGTCGGCGATCGTGCGGCCGAGGCGCTGTGCCACCGGCTCGGGAAGCTTCTTGACGGTCGCCCAGCCGAGCCCGTACAGCGCGTCGGTGATCCGTTCCTGCGTCCCGCTCACGAGGTGGCCCCCTCCTGGGCTGCCGCCGCGTCGGCCTCCGCGGACTCGCGACGCACCGTGACGACGCGCTGGATCAGCGTGACGAGGCTGCCCACGGCGACGATCCACAGGGCGACCGGCAGCAGGTACTGGATGCCGGGTACGCCGAACTTGTGCAGCCCGGCGAAGCCCGCGGCGACGAGCGAGATGACGAGCCGCTCGGCACGCTCCACGAGACCGTTCACGGCGACGGGCAGGCCGATCGATTCGCCGCGTGCCTTCGTGTAGGACACGACCTGGCCGCTGGCGAGGCAGAAGATCGACACGGCGCACAGGACGTTGTCGTCGCCCCCACCCGCGTACCAGAGCGCGAGGCCGCCGAAGATGGCGCTGTCCGCGACACGGTCGAGCGTGGAGTCCAGGAAGGCGCCCCAGCGGCTGGAGCGGCCCAGCTGGCGCGCCATATTGCCGTCCACGAGGTCCGAGAACACGAACAGCGTGATGACGACGGTTCCCCAGAAGAACTCACCGCGCGGATAGAAGACCAGCGCACCGGCCACGACTCCGGCGGTGCCCAGGAGCGTGACCGCGTCGGGGCTGACTCCGCGGCGGATGAGAAACGCGGCGAACGGTGTGAGGACACGCGTGAAGAATGCACGCGCGTACTTGTTCAGCATGGCCTTCCCGATGGTCGGTGGCCGCGCGGCCCCTCTGGCCACCGGCTGGCCCATCGTAGCCACGCACACGTGCGAACCGCCGACGGGCCGCACGCGTGGGCGTGCGATCCGGTACGACGTATGGACGCACAGTGACCCGAGTGGAAAGCTCGAAGACACCGCGGGCGTCGCCGAAGCCGCCTCCGCACGCGGATTCGCGTGTCCGCGCCCATAGGCCGACAAGGACCTGGGACCACCTCACCGAGCAGCAAGCAACCGGGAGGCAAGGCATGGGCGACAAGAGCAACGGACACCCCGGAGCCGCCGGCAGGGCAGCGACGGCCGACCATCCCGCGTCCGTACGGAATGTGGTGCTGGTCGGCCACAGCGGATCGGGCAAGACCACCCTGGTGGAGGCCCTCGCACTGACCGCGGGGGCGGTGAACAGGGCCGGGCGCGTCGAGGACGGCACCAGCGTCTCGGACTACGACGAGATCGAGCATCGCCAGCAGCGCTCGGTCCAGCTCTCGCTCGTCCCGTTGGAGTGGGACGGATTCAAGATCAATCTCCTGGACACCCCCGGCTACGCGGATTTCGTCGGGGAGTTGAGGGCCGGTCTGCGAGCTGCGGACGCGGCCCTTTTCATCGTCTCGGCGGCCGACGGGCCCGAGACGATGGCGGGCGCGACACGCATGGTGTGGGAGGAATGCGCGGCGGTCGGCATGCCGCGGGCCATCGTGATCACGCACCTGGAGGCGGCGCGCGCCGACTTCGAGGACATGACGCGGACCTGCGCCGAGATCTTCGGTGGCGACGACCCGGACGCCGTGCTCCCCCTGTACCTCCCGCTGCGCGGCGAACAGGCGCCGGACGGGCACGCGCCCGTGACGGGCCTGATCGGGCTGCTCTCGCAGCGCCTCTTCGACTACGCGTCGGGCGAACGCAAGGAGTCGGAACCGGGCGCCGACCAGGCCTCGTTGATCGAGGAGGCCCGCAACCGGCTCATCGAGGGGATCATCTCGGAGAGCGAGGACGAGACCCTCATGGACCGCTATCTGGGCGGCGAGGAGATCGACGTCAAGACGCTCATCGACGACCTGGAGCGGGCCGTCGCGCGCGGCGTCTTCCACCCGGTCCTCGCGGCGGCCCCGGCGGCGGAGGGCGCACGGCAGGGCATCGGCACCGTCGAACTCCTCGATCTGATCACCGGCGGCTTCCCGACCCCCTTGGAGCGGGCCGCTCCCGATGTGCGCGGGCGCGACGGGAAGGAGCTCGACATCCACGCCTGCGACCCGGAAGGGCCGCTGGTGGCGGAGGTCGTGAAGACCGCGTCCGACCCGTACGTGGGGCGGGTCTCGCTCGTCCGCGTCTTCTCCGGCACCCTGCGGCCCGACGAGACGGTGCACGTGTCGGGCCACGGGCTCTCCGACCACGGGCACGAGGCCCGGGCCCTGCACGAGGCGGACGAACGGATCGGCGCGCTCTCGGCCCCCTTCGGGAAACAGCAGCGCACGCTGACCCAATGCATCGCCGGCGATCTGGCGTGCGTCGCGAAGCTGAGCCGGGCGGAGACCGGGGACACGCTCTCGGCGAAGGAGGCGCCGCTGCTCATGTCGCCCTGGGAGATGCCCGACCCGCTGCTGCCGCTGGCCATCCAGGCGCACAGCAAGGCCGACGAGGACAAGCTCTCGCAAGGTCTCTCACGCCTGGTCGCCGAGGACCCGACGATGCGCCTGGAACACAACCAGAACACGCACCAGGTGGTGCTGTGGTGCCTCGGCGAGGCGCACGCGGACGTCGCCCTGGAACGGCTGCGCAGCCGGTACGGGGTGCAGGTCGACGTCATCCCGCACAAGGTCTCCCTCCGGGAGACGTTCGCGGGCAAGTCGGCGGGGCGCGGCCGGCACGTGAAGCAGTCCGGCGGTCACGGCCAGTACGCGATCTGCGAGATCGAGGTGGAGCCGCTGCCCGGCGGCTCGGGCATCGAGTTCGTGGACAAGGTCGTCGGCGGCGCGGTGCCCCGGCAGTTCATCCCGTCCGTGGAGAAGGGCGTGCGGGCGCAGGCGGCGAAGGGCGTCGCGGCCGGATATCCACTCATCGACGTGCGAGTGACGCTGCTCGACGGCAAGGCGCACTCGGTGGACTCGTCCGACGCGGCGTTCCAGACGGCGGGGGCGCTCGCGCTGCGCGAGGCGGCTGCCGATGCGCGGATCCATCTCCTGGAGCCGGTGGCCGAGGTCGAGGTCCTCGTCGGCGACGACTATGTGGGAACCATGATGAGCGATCTGTCCGGTCGGCGCGGCCGCGTCGTCGGCACCGAACAGGCGTCGGGCGGGAGGACGTTGATCCGGGCCGAGGTGCCGGAGATCGAGATCGGCCGGTACGCGGTGGACCTGCGCTCACTGTCGCACGGCACCGCGCGCTTCAGCCGTGCGTACGCCCGGCACGAGCCGATGCCGGCCCAGTTGAGCGAGCGGATCCGCGAACAGGCCCAGGACGTCCCGTAGTCGGCCCCGGAGCGCGCACCGGCACCGGCTTCCCGTTCCTCGGGGCCGGTGTCGGTGGCGGCCGCTACGCTGGTCGAAGATCAGCCGGATCCGGCCGACGGCGCGCCCAACAGGTGTGCGGGGCGGGCAAGTCGGGAAAAGCCGCAGCGACGGCGTGCGGTGATGGGGGTGGCAGTGGCGGACACGATGAAGCCGGCTTCGGCCGACGGAGTATTCGACTTCCGACCGGGCGCGCAGATCCCGCTGCAGGGTTCCGCGGGCCAGACCGCCGCGACGTTCGCCATCGCCTCGGCCGCGTACCGGGACGACCCGGCGGTGAAGATCGAGGAGACCAACAACGAGTGGCACAAGTCCCAGGTGAAGAGGGGGATGTGGTCACTTTTCGCGCCGAACCTCGGTGAGGCCTTCGCGCGGGCGGTGCAGGTGCGGATGCTGGGCGGCGCGCGCAAGCCGCTCATCCAGTCGTTCGGCACGGAACCGCAGGTCGTCGTGGAGCACTGCCTCGCGGCCAATCGGATCCGGCGCCAGCGCGACAGCCTGCTCACGCTGGTGACGGTGGTGTTCGGCTTCCTGTTCCTGCCCGGTTTCCTGCTCTGGGTGACCGCGTTCGAGATCCGCCGCAGGGACACCATCCGGGTCGCCCAGGCCGAGAAGGAGCTCAAGGAGGCCGAGGGCAAGGGCGCCAAGGAGAAGCGCGAGGCCAAGAAGCGCGAGCGCGAGGCGCGCGGCCGGTCCGCCCTCACCATGGCGGTGCTGGCCGTCGTGTTCGTCGCCGTCATCGTCGTGCTCGTCCAGCTTCCGTCCAGCAGCGGCTGGACCTGGTATCTGCGGGCCTCGTTCGTGGCGCCCGTGATCGGCGGCCTGTGGGCGCGGCGGATCTGCGAGCGCACCGCGCGGGACCTGCGGGACCGGTGGGGCGGGCTGCTGTCCGGCGGCGGGATCGGCGCGAAGATCCCGGAGGCCGTTCCCGGCAGCCCCGGCGAGACGGCGGCCGAGCAACTGCGGCAGAATCTGGCCAAGTTGACCGCTGAGCAGGCGTCGAACTCCGTGTTCTACGCGGGGCCCAAGGGCATCCTGGGCATGGGCACGCGCTGGGGCGGCTGGCAGCTGGCCGAGGACCTGGTGTCCAAGGAGCCCGGCAAGGACATCCACCCGTTCCGCAGCTGGGACGTGATCCGCGCGATCCACGACCAACTCCGCCTCCTGGAGCGCAAGCCCATCCATACGGGCGGCTTCCCCACGCCTTCGGTGAAGCACTGGATCGTCTCGCCGGTCGGTGAGAACGCGAAGAGCGTGACCCGTCCCTCGGGCGTGAACGTGGATGCGTTCGAGACCAGGACGCACGAGATAGAGCGGATCTGCAACGAGCAGCAGTTCGGCGGCGGCAGCCGCCACTACCTGGGCGTCCAGTTCACGCTCTGGGACGGCCAGTTGGTGATCACGATGCTGATCACGGTGACGGTGTTGCACCAGACGCTGCGGATAGAAGTGACCGGGCACGCGCTCGGTCCGGTGCACTCCCTGTTCACGTCGAAGCCCGAGCCGAGGAAGAAGGAGGTCTCCAAGGCCATACGGTTCTGGGAGACCACGGAGAAGACGCTCCCGCTGGTCACCTCGGACGAGTCGGTCCGGATCGCGGTCCGCGCGCCCTTCACCTGGTATCCGCCGCTCCTCGACCACCTCGGCGGCAAGCTCGTGCTGCCCGAGCCGTTCGGCCTGCGCCACGCCTGGGCGGACCAGCCGTGGCGGCACCGCTTCATGGCGGACGACGCGCTGCGCACGGCAACGCCCGTACTGCGCGTGGTGCACGCGGCGGCCATCAGGGTGCTCGATGAGAACGGCGTGGACACCGAGAAGTTCGGCGCCCGCTCGGGCTTCCTCAGTGGCGCGGTCCAGGACCCGTCACCAGGCAAGGCGGACACGTACGACGCGTAGGGCCCACACGTACGACGCGTAGGGCCCCTACTGACGGATCAGGCCGGGGCCCAAAGGGGCCCCAGGCCGCGCGTTCACTCGCTCGGCCAGGCCTTCGCCAGGGCGGTGCGTGTGTCGGCGAGCATCTGCGGCAGCACCTTGGTGTGGCCGACGACCGGCATGAAGTTGGTGTCGCCGCCCCAGCGCGGAACGATGTGCTGGTGCAGATGGGCCGCGATGCCGGCGCCCGCGACCGCGCCCTGGTTCATGCCGATGTTGAAGCCGTGCGCGCCCGAGGCGGAGCGCAGTGCGGCCATGGCGCGCTTGGTGAAGTCGGCGAGCTCGGCGGTCTCGTTCAGGTCGAGGTCGGTGTAGTCGGCGACATGCCGGTAGGGCAGCACCATCATGTGCCCGCCGTTGTACGGGTACAGGTTGAGGATCGCGAAGACGTGTTCGCCGCGGGCCACGATCAGCGCGTCCTCGTCGGACTGGCCGGGAGCCGCGCAGAAGGGACAGCCGTCGTCGGCCCCGGGGCCGCTCGGTTTGCCCTCGCCCTGGATGTACGCGATGCGGTGCGGGGTCCACAGACGCCCGAATCCGTCCGGCTCACCCACTGGACCGACCTGCTGCTCCGGCTCACTCGTCATGCAATGCAGCATATTGCGTCACCTCACGGAGGCGTGTCGGCGGGTACCGCCCCAGGTCGGCGCGGGCGATGCTGTCGGGATGACCGACACCCCACTCGCCCGCTGGGAACGGCACAACGGCGTCGTCCTGGCGGTGGCCTCGCTCGTCTTCCTCGCCGCGTACGCGGTCCTGGTCCTGGGCCACGGCCTGCCCGGCGCCGTGCAGACCCTGTGCTTGGCGCTCGCCCTCGCCGCGTGGGCGGTGTTCCTCGTCGACTACGTGGCCCGTTGGCACCTGAGCGGACAACGCTGGCCGCGCTTCATCCGCACGCACTGGCTGGACACGCTGGTCCTGCTGCTTCCGCTGCTGCGCCCGGTACGGATCGTGCAGACCTACGAGGCGGTGCAGCGCCGGCAGAACGAGCCGCGGCTCTCGCTGCACGCGCGCGTGATCGCGTACGCGGGCCTGTCGGTGACGCTGCTCGGCTTCGCCGCGTCGCTGGCCCTGTACCAGCAGGAGCACGCGGCGCCCGGCGCGGACATTCGCACCTACGGCGACGCGGTGTGGTTCACGTGCACGACGCTGTCGACCGTGGGCTACGGCGACCTGGCGCCGGTGACCCCGATCGGCCGGCTGGTGGCGGTGGGCGTGATGGCCTGCGGCCTTGCTCTGCTCGGCGCGGTCACGGGTTCGTTCTCCTCGTGGCTGCTGCAGGTGTTCGCGCGGGAAGGGGAACGGGAGACGGTGCGGGAAGGCGAAAGGCCCCCGGGGAACTCCCCGGAGGCCTCACACCGTACGGACTGAGGGATCAGACCTGCGCCCGCTCCTCGACGACCTTCGCGATCTTCGCGATGGCCTCGTCGACCGGGATGCCGTTCTCCTGCGAGCCGTCGCGGTAACGGAAGGACACCGAACCGGCGTTCATGTCCTCGTCGCCCGCGATGACCATGAAGGGCACCTTGGCCTTCTGCTGGTTGCGGATCTTCTTCTGCATGCGGTCCGAGGACTTGTCGACCTCGACGCGCAGGCCCTGGGCGCGCGCCTTCTCGGCGAACTCCTCCAGGTACGTCACGTGGCCGTCGCCGATCGGGATGCCGACGGCCTGGACCGGGGCGAGCCACGCCGGGAACGCACCCGCGTAGTGCTCCAGGAGCACGCCGAAGAACCGCTCGATCGAGCCGAAGAGGGCGCGGTGCAGCATGACGGGCTGCTGGCGCGAGCCGTCCGCCGCGGTGTACTCGAGGCCGAACCGCTTGGGCTGGTTGAAGTCGACCTGGAGGGTCGACATCTGCCAGGAGCGGCCGATGGCGTCCTTGGCCTGCACGGAGATCTTCGGGCCGTAGTACGCGGCGCCGCCCGGGTCGGGCACCAGGGGAAGACCCTGCTTCTCGGCCGCGGTGCGCAGCGCCTCGGTGGCCTCGGCCCAGTCCTCGTCCGTGCCGATGAACTTGTCGGAGTCGTCGCGGGTGGACAGCTCCAGCTCGAACTCGGTCAGGCCGTAGTCGCGCAGCAGGTCGAGGACGAAGGTGAGGAGCTTGTCGAGCTCCTCCGCCATCTGGTCCTTGGTGCAGTAGATGTGCGAGTCGTCCTGCGTGAAGCCGCGCGAGCGGGTCAGGCCGTGCACGACGCCCGACTTCTCGTAGCGGTACACGGTGCCGAACTCGAAGAGCCGCAGCGGCAGTTCACGGTAGGAACGCCCGCGGGACTTGAAGATCAGGTTGTGCATCGGGCAGTTCATCGCCTTGAGGCGGTAGTTCTGCTCGTCGAACTGGATGGGCGGGAACATGCCCTCCGCGTAGTGCGGCAGGTGACCCGAGGTCTCGAAGAGTGCTTCCTTCGAGATGTGCGGGGTGTTCACGAACTCGTAGCCGGAGGCCTCGTGGCGGCGCCGCGAGTAGTCCTCCATGACCTTGCGGATCACGCCGCCCTTGGGGTGGAAGACCGCGAGGCCCGGGCCCAGCTCGTCCGGGAAGGAGAACAGGTCGAGCTCGGCGCCGAGCTTGCGGTGGTCGCGCTTCTCGGCCTCGGCGAGGAACTCCAGGTACGCCTTCAGCTCGTCCTTCGACGGCCACGCGGTGCCGTAGATGCGCTGGAGCTGCGGGTTCTTCTCGCTGCCCCGCCAGTAGGCGGCGGCCGAGCGCATCAGCTTGAACGCGGGGATGACGCGGGTGGTCGGCAGGTGCGGGCCTCGGCAGAGGTCCTTCCAGCACAGCTCGCCGGTCTTGGCGTCGAGGTTGTCGTAGATGGTCAGCTCGCCGCCGCCCACCTCGGCGTCCGCGCCGTCGGCGGCCTGCGCCGCGTTGCCCTTGAGGCCGATGAGCTCCAGCTTGTACGGCTCGTCGGCCAGCTCGACCGCCGCGTCCGCGTCAGTGGTGACGCGGCGCGAGAAGCGCTGCCCCCGCTTCTGGATCTCCTGCATCTTCTTCTCGATGCGCTTGATGTCCTCGGGGGTGAACGGCTCCTTGACGTCGAAGTCGTAGTAGAAGCCGTCCTTGATGGGCGGGCCGATGCCGAGCTTGGCCTCGGGGAACAGCTCCTGCACGGCCTGCGCCATGACGTGCGCGGTCGAGTGCCGCAGGATGTTCAGGCCGTCCTCGGAGGCAATCTCCACGGGCTCGACGGTCTCGCCGTCGACGACCTCGTACGCGAGGTCCTTCAGCTCTCCGGCCACGCGCACCGCGACGATGCTGCGCTCGCCGGGGAAGAGCTCGGCGGCCGTAGTGCCCGTCGTCACCACGCGCTCTTCCCGCTCGGAATCGCGTTGGATGGCCACACGGACGTCAGACACCGGACTTCTCCTACCTGAAGATGGAACGCCGCGCCATTACCTGTGACGCGCGCAGCAACGATCGTACCGAGTCACCAGGGCCGCTCGCGAAACGGTTAACCGGGCGACGGGCCCGTCACCGGTCGCGCGCATGAGGCGACTGTCAGTGCCGGGCTCTAGCGTGAGACGTATGACACTCGACTGGAACCCGCTCCTCGCCGACCAGCTCGACTGGCACTGGCGTCACCAGCTCCGCGACCGCCTGGCGGGGCTCAGCGACGACGAGTACTTCTGGGAACCGGTGGCGGACTGCTGGAACGTCCGCCCGCGCGGCACCGGCACCGCCCCCATGCAGGTCGGCTCCGGCGAGCTCACGATCGACTTCGCGTACCCGGAGCCGGTTCCCGCGCCGGTGACGACGATCGCCTGGCGCCTCGGCCACATTCTGGTGGGCGTGCTCGGCGCGCGGAACGCGTCGCACTTCGGGGCGGCGCCCGTCGACTACGAGTCGTACGTGTATCCGGGGACGGCGGCGGACGCCCTCGACCGGCTCGACGCGGCGTACGCGCAGTGGGCCGACGGCGTGCGCAGCCTCGGCGAGGAGGGCCTCGCCCGCCCGTGCGGCCCGGCGGAGGGCGAGTTCGCCAAGGATCCGATGGCGCGGCTCGTCCTCCACATCAACCGCGAGATGCTGCACCACGGCGCGGAGATCGCCCTGCTCAGAGACCTGTACGCGCACCGGTCCAGCAGCTGACCCGGGCGGCTGGGGGCCTTCCGACGGATCAAGCCCTACTCCTCCCCCGCGCAGGCCTCCTCGAAGAAGTCCAGGTTCTCCTGGAGCGACTTCATCATCCGGTCCCGCTCGGCCTCTTCCACCTGTACGGGGACGACTCCGGTCGCCCCGGTGAGGCGGCGGAATCCGCCCCGGCTCTCCAGGCGCCCGTGCACGCGGATCGGCAGGCCCACCAGGTGCGCGTGCCCTGCGATCCGGTACGCCTCCTCGTCCAGCGTCATCCGTACGTGCGGCACCTCGACGCCCGCGAGCACCCGCATCCGCACCGTGCCCGCGCCGCGCGGCCCCGTCCTGCGCATGCGGACGACAGTGCCGGTGACGCGGACGGAGACGGCGGGTTCGGCGTACAGAAAGCGGGCGCCGGCCTCGCGCAGCACGTCGAGGTCACCGGGTGAGAACTCGACGGGGGCGTCGCCGTCCGTGCACTCCTCGGGCACCCCGGCGGCGGGCGCCCAGGCCACGCCGACGCGCGCGCCCTCGGTGCCGCGCACCAGCGCGACGAGCGCCTCGGTCAGCTCATGGCTGACGCCCGCCTCGACCGCGCCGTCGAACGCGTCCATGCCGCCGGTGGCCCGCCGGTAGTCGATGGCCTCGCGCACCGCGTACAGCGCCTGGTGCAGCCGTACGGCGAGCGCCCGCCCCGTGGCCACGGGCACGAACGCGGTGAGACGGCGCCCGCCGGACGCCGTCTGCACCAGTACGTTCTCCAGGGCCGCGGCCGCGGGCCGCCGATGCCTCGCCCCGTAGTACCCGGCGCGGCCCCGCGCGGCGAGGGCGCCCGCGAGCAGCATCTGCCGTGCCGCGCCCCGCAGTTGCTCCTCGGCGGGCCAGGACGAGGCGCCCGCGGGCCCCGCCGGAACATCGCGCGTCCAGCGGATCTCGTCACTCGGCACGGCGAGCGAGACCAGCACCTCCCGCGCGGACGGCGTACCGCTGCGTTCGAGGGCGACGATCGCCTCGCCGAGCAGTTCCTCGCTGTCCGGGAAGGCCCGGCTCTCCGGCACGAGCAGGCTGGTCCGGCCCCCGCCCCCCGGCAGCGTCCAGCGCGCGTACCTCCCGGCGGCCCCGCCGCGCCGCCGCCAGCCGTGCCGGTCGAGCAGGGCGCCGAGCACCGCGGGGTCGACCTGCCCCGGATCGGGCCCGACGAGGTCGACGGGGTGGCCGCGGCCCGCGCCGAGCGGGCGCAGTGGTTCCTCGATCGGGCGATGCTGCATCACACAACTCCCTTCGGCCCAGGCCGAGTTGGACCGTCAGGGCCGTCCACCCGCGCCCACCCTGGCCATGATCTCGCAGAGCGCGCGGTCGTCGAAGATCCGCGCCGTCGGGACGCGCACGGTGGTCCTGCGCCGCCCGGTGACCGGGTGTCCGGCGAGGTTCATCCAGTAGCAGCAGTGCCGCAGGTCGAGCCGGTCGTGGGCGGCCCGCAGCCAGTCGTCCTGGGAGCGCGGCACGAGCATCACGACGAGGATCTTGTGCACCGAGACCGGGGTGCGGGCGAGCTTCTCCAGGTGCGCGTTGTCGAGCGTGAAGGCGAAGGAGGGACCCGGCGGATCGGGCGCGACCTGGTACGTCGCCTTGAGCTGCACCTTGATGGTGACTTCGTCGTCGATCGCATGCCCGGGCGAGCTGTGGCTGACGTGCCAGTCGATGCCGTTGTCCGGAAAGGGCTGCGAGAGCGAGCACCCCGCGGCGGCGGCCACGGCATGCAGATAGCCCACCTGCAGGGTCTCCATGCAGGCGGTGGTGGCGAGTGTGCCGCGCGGCGGTGCGATCCGCTCGGGCAGCAGCCCGCCTCGTTCGGGCCGCGCGAGCGCCATGGGCCGACTGACCTTCCGGGAATGCGGGTTCACGCCGATGGCACCCCGCTGAACTGCCATGACTCGTACCTGTGTTGTCACCGCTCGGCGTACGACGCAAACAGCGCGGGTATCACCGCTTGGGGCAGGGACCACACGTCGACGGGACGTCATCTGCCGCGCGGGAACCAGGAGTTGAGAGATCATGACGTGCTGGTACGAGGGTCCACTGGCCGCCTTCGACACCGAGACGACCGGCGTGGACGTGGAGAACGATCGCATTGTGTCCGCCGCGATCGTGGTGCAGGACGCGGCGGGAACGCGCCCACGGGTATCACGCTGGTTGGTGAACCCCGGGGTGCCGGTGCCGCCGGGTGCCACCGAGGTGCACGGCCTTACCGACGAGCATCTGCAGCTCAACGGGCGCTGGCCGGCGCCCGTGATGGAGGAGGTCGGGCGGGCACTCGCCGAGCAGGCCGCGGCGGGCCGCCCGCTGGTCGTGATGAACGCCCCGTTCGATCTGACGCTGCTGGACCGCGAGTTGAAGCGGCACCGGGCCTCGTCGCTCTCCCTCTACTTGGCGACCGCGTCCCTGTGCGTGATCGACCCGCGTGTCCTGGACAAGCACCTGGACCGCTACCGCAAGGGCCGTCGCACGCTGACGGATCTGTGCGCGCACTACGAGGTGGAGCTGGCGGACGCGCACGACGCGGCGGCGGACGCGCAGGCGTCCCTCGACCTGGTGCGGGAGGTGGGCCGCAGGTTCGCGTCCCGCCTGGAGCGCCTCTCCCCCGCCGAGCTGCACACCCTGCAGGCGGTCTGGCACGCGGCGCAGGCCCGCGGCCTGCAGGCCTGGTTCGCCCGCAGCGGCAACCCGGAGACGGTGGACCCGGCGTGGCCGCTGCGCCCGGAACTTCCGGCGGCAGCCTGATCGTTCCCCCGTCGGGGCCCCGAAGGCAGAAACGACACCTCACCCACCGGTGCCGTACGGCACAACGAAAACCGGCACAACGAAAAACCGGCCCGCCTGTACGGCGGACCGGTCATTCTCCGGGTGGGCGATACTGGGTTCGAACCAGTGACCTCTTCGGTGTGAACGAAGCGCTCTCCCACTGAGCTAATCGCCCGGGAACGCGTTGAACAATACAGGTCGCGGCGCCCTGTGTTCAAACCGGTTGCAGATGGGCGGCAAGCCCCCTCCGCCCGCCGCGCATCATCCACGCGTGGTTGGCCAGGAACACCGGACGGCCGGGCAGCGCGAACCGGCGCATCAGCGGCTTGCTCACCTCGACCTCCTGGTCGTAGACGGCACGGGTGCCGCCTCCGGGCAGCGGCGTCAGCGTCCAGCGCGCCCAGCCCTCCAGGTCCCCGGTCATCGCGATCTGCAGGGTCCCCGCGGCCGGGTCACGACGCGCCTCGCGCGCCGTGACGTGCAGCTCGTAGGGAAGAAAGGACCGGAAGACGGCGACGCCGCTGGTCGCGCTCCCGTCCAGCGGCGTCACCGAGCGGACCTGGGGCCACCACCGCGGATACTCCTCGGCCCGCTCGAGCACCGCGTACACGGCGCCCGGCGGGGCGGGCAGTTCCCACACACTGCGAAAGCGGTAATGGGTCCAGTCGCGACGGCTGCGGTCCATGACCCGATTCTGCCGGGATCAGGGCATCTTGTCCCCGACAAGCGCCAGGTTCTCGATGGCGGCGAGCCCGTACAGGGCCGTGTCGTTGGTGTAGACCCAGTTCGCCTCGGTGCCTGCGACGAGCGTGACGGGCCCGTCGACCTTCTCGGTCTTCCAGGGCGACGCCTCGGTGTAGCCGTCGCTCTTGAAGAACTTCTCCCAGGCGCGCTTGGCCAGCTTGTCGTCGCCGGTGCGCACGGCGGCGTAGGCGTCGAGCCGGGAGTGGCCCTGGAAGAGGATGAGCGAGCCGAAGTCCGAGCCGTACCGCGCCTTCTGTTCCGCCTTCGTGGCGTTGAAGTAGCGGCAGTAGTCGTAGTACGCCTCTTCGAACTTCGGCATGTCGACCTGGTCGATCAGCTCCGCGCACAGCTCGTTGAGGCCGAAGACCGCCGACAGGTGGGAGACGCCGACGACGGCCTTGTCGGCGATCGCGAACTTGCCGGTGTCGAGGTCGTAGAGCCCGCTGCCCTGCACGAATCCGTTCGGCTGCGCGGCGATCGTCTCCATCGTCGACAGGACTCTCGCCTTGGCCTTCTCCCACTTGGGCCCGCGCCGCTCCCACTCGGTGAGCCAGGCGGAGACGAGCCCGCTCCAGTCGGTGCCGAAGCCGATGGACAGGGCGTGCGGGTCGGGCTTGTAGTCCGGGTCGGGGCGGACCTTGCGCTGCGGGTCGAGCACGAGGAACGTCTCGTCGGAGTCGACGTTGGCGTGCATGAGGTCGCCGACGCGCTCGTCGCCGGTGAGGAAGTAGTAGTAGCGGCGGTACGTGGTGTTGGCGATGCGCTGCTGCTTCGCGGAGTCGGCGTAGTGCTGGACGCCGTGCCGGGTGCCGAGGCCTGCCCACTTGCCGAGGTGGTAGACGTCGACCTCGCCGGTGTGCCGGGTCATGGCCTCGGCGAAGCGGAAGATGTCGGCGCGGCCCGAGCGCAGATACGCGAACCAGAGCCAGATGTCCGGCGACAGCTCGGAGTTGTCCCACGCGTAGCCGCCGACGTCGTAGCGCCACTGGTGGCGCGCCGGGTCGTAGGAGTGCATCACATCGCCGTAGTCCCAGAAGCCGTACCAACGGCGCATCTCCACCTGGTCCTTGTAGTAGGTGAAGAGGAAGTCGAGGTGGTCCTCGATCTTGGCCTTGGCGGGGGTGGAGCGGTCGGGCTCGGAGTAGAGGCCGGGTCCGAGGACCTTCGACTTGATCAGCTGCTTGGGCGGGGCGGCCAGCTGCGGCAGCACGCGCACGGCCTCTACCTGCTGGGCGAACGCCTCGGGCTTCGGTGTCGCGTCGTTCGCCCAGAACATCAGCTCGCTGGTGCGGGCGATGCCGTAGGGGGTGCCGAACTCGGGTTCGTAGTCCTCGTACGTGATGTTGAGGCCTTCGAGCTGCTCCGCGTACGTGTCCTGGCCCATGCCGTCGTGGTAGAAGCGCAGGTCCATGGGCTGCGCCTCGGGCGACCAGAGCCAGAGGGTGACCTCGGCCTCGTCGGTCTGCGCGCCTCGGATGTCGAGGCCGGCCGGGTGCTTCTCCCAGAAGTCGCGGAGCCCGAAGGAGAGTCCGCCGCTCGCACCGCCGACGTAGCCGAATCCGCTGGCCCGGCGGCCACCGCCGGCGCCGATCCAGCCGTGCCCCTTCTTCGTGCGCTTCTTGAGGGTGAAGCCGTCCGCGGACAGCTGGGAGAGGGAGTAGTCGCCCCACTCGGGGATGTACTGGAGGCGGGTCGTGACCCGCTGGTCCCAGGTCGAGGGGTCGGGCAGCTTCTCGCCGGCGAACTGCGCCGCCTGCACGGCAGCTCCCGGGTCACGGCGCAGTCCCGTGATGCCCTGGACCGCCTCCCGCAGCATGCCGGTGCCCTCGCCGCCGATCCGGATGTGCCGGTCGTACGCCTTGTCGCGCATCGGCACGGTGAACCGGACGCCGAGCCCGCGGATGAAGTCCCCGGAGGCCTTGCCGGGCTCCTGGGTGCCGTCGTACGTGATGGTGTGCACCATGCGGAACGATTCGGCGCCCGCGTAGAAGTAGAACCGGATGGAGAACGGGAGCCAACTCCGGCTGCCCTTGCGGTGCTTGCCGTCGATGCGGACGACGGCGCGGACCGGACCCTCCTGCTCGACCTTCGTCTCCTCGATGACGGACTCGAACCGCTCGTACTTCTGCGTGCCCTGGTCGCCGTCCTCGATCTCGCCCTGGCGCAGGAGGACGAGCCGGCCGTCCTTGGCGATCTCGGTGGAGCCGCGGGTGACGGACTTGACCAGGCTCGATCCGCTCTTGCCGAGCTTCGCGACGACGACGCCGGTGTCGACGGTGACGACTCCGCCGCTCGTCGAGACGCTCACCTTCTTGTCGGGCGCCGCGGCGCTCCCCGCCTTCAGCGAGAGCTTCCCGTTTCCGGCGCCGGGGCCCACGGCGTGCGCGGTCCACTTCAGCGAGCCGTCGGGCCACTGGGCGAGCGGCCAGGTCTGGACGGGGACCTGCTTGCCGTCCTCGGTGGTGAGGGCGAACTCCTGCCCCTTCTCGTACGCGCCCTTGGGCCAGGGCACGCCGACGGTGGAGCCGGGGGCCGCGCCGAGCCCGCCGTCCTCCAGCCAGCCGAGCGTGACCGGGTCGGCCTCTGCGGGTGCGGCGGCCGGCGCGGCCTTCGCCTCCTTGCCGCCGAGCGCCCAGCTGAACTGCGCGGCGGCGCCGGCGACCGCGGCGGCCTTGAGGAGGGACCTGCGGGGAATGGGGGACATCGTCGTTCCTTTCCGTGCATGCCAAACGTGCTGTACGAGAAGGGGGTTGAGGGGGTGTTACGTATGACGGATTCGCGTTATACGTATGACGGGAATGCGTTCTACGTATAACGCCGGTTCAGCGGGCGCGGCCGCGTTCCTCCACCGCGACCGCCGCCGCGGCGAGGATGCCGAGCACCGGGACCGCGAGCGGCGCGAGGAACTCCGCGCTGAGGATCACGAGCGCGATCCCGCACACCAGGAGCAGGGACCCGCCGGGTGCCCCTACGGTGCGCCGGACGGCGTCGCCGAGCAGCGACCGCCAGGACCGGCCCGGCTCCCAGACGGCGGCGGCCCGCAGCACGGTCACGGCACCCGCGATGAGCGCGAAGATGCCGACGGCCGCGGCGAGTTGACCACCCGGGAGCCCGGCCCGAGCCACCCGCAGGTCGATCCAGACGGCGAGCCAGGCGACCACCCCGGCGAGTCCGACGAGCCAGCCGCGGCGCGCCGCGACACGGACGTCGGCCGCGAACTCCCGCCATCCGCCGCTCTGTTCACCGATCCGGCGGCGCAGATGCCGGGCCCCCGCGGCGAAGGCGGCCGGGGCGGTGACGACCGGTACGGACGCGAGCGCGATCCACACCCCGGTGAGCAGACACTCGGCGAAGACGGAGAACCCGACGCGCCGCCGCGACTCGACGCGCGCGCCGCTACGTGCGGCGCTCCGGGCCGCGGCCCTCACTTGAGCCCCGACGTGGCCATGCCGTCGATCAGATACCGCTGGAAGGCCATGAAGAAGGCGATGACCGGGATGAGCGCCATCATCGCCATGGCGATCTGACCGCCGTAGTCGGAGATGCCCTGCTGGTCGCGGAACATCATCAGGCCGAGCGAGACGGTGTATTTGGAGGGCTCGTTGAGGTAGATCAGCGGGCCCATGAAGTCGTTCCAGGCGTTGATGAACGTGAAGATCGCGCTGGTGATCAGGGCGGGCCGGCACAGCGGCAGCACGATCGACCAGTAGATCCGCAGATGGCCGCAGCCGTCGAGCCGCGCCGCCTCGTCCAGTTCCCGTGGAAGCCCGCGCATGAACTGCACCATGAGGAAGACGAAGAACGCCTCCGTCGCCAGGAACTTCCCCGCGAGGAGCGGCACGTACGTGTTGATGAGCTCCAGCTTCTGGAACATCACGTACTGCGGGATGAGCAGCACGTGGTACGGCAGCAGCAGTGTGCCGATCATCAACGCGAAGAGCAGCTTCCGCCCGCGGAAGGGGATCTTCGCGAAGGCGTACGCGGTGAGCGAGCTGGAGATGACGACGCCGACGACGGCCATGCCCGCGTAGAACAGCGAGTTGGTGAAGAACGTGCTGATGGAGATGCCCGCGATGCCGTCGGCGAGGCCCTTGACGTTGTCGAGGATCGGGTCGGCGGGGAAGAGGTCGAGCGAGCCGACGATCTTCTTGCCGGGCTTGAAGGCGGCGCCGATCACCCAGACGACCGGATAGAGGACGACGCAGAGCACGGTGATCGCGAAGACGTGCCAGACGAGGGATCCTGTGCGCTTGCGCGGGTTGGCGCCACTCTTCAACTCGGGTGTCAGCGTGGTCACTTGACGTCCTCCTCGTAGTGCACCCACTTCTTCTGGGACCAGAACAGGACGACGGTGACGAGCGCGACCGCCAGCAGCAGCATCCAGGCCATGGCGGATGCGAAGCCCATCTGGGACTGCTGGAAGCCCTTTTGGTACAGGTAGCAGGTGTAGACGAGGGTGGCGTCGGCCGGTCCGCAGAACGTGTTGGAGACGACGTACGCGGAGCCGAAGATCTGGAACGAGTGGATCGACTCCAGCAGGACGTTGAAGAAGAGCACCGGAGAGATCATCGGCAGGGTGATGTTCCAGAACCGGCGCAGCGGTCCCGCCCCGTCGACGGCGGCGGCCTCGTACAGCTCGCGCGGCACCTGTTTGAGGCCGGCCAGGAAGATGACCATGGGCGCGCCGAACTGCCAGACGGTGAGCGCCACCAGCGAGTAGAGGATCATGTCCGGGTCGCCGATCCAGCCACCGAGGTTCAGGCCTAGGGAGCCAAGACCCTTGTCGACGACGGCGTTGTCGGAGAACAGCGCCCGCCAGACGAAGCCGACCGAGACGCTGGCGCCGATCAGCGACGGCGCGTAGAACGCGGCCCGGTACAGCCCCTGGCCGCGGCGGCTCTGGTTGAGCAGCAGCGCGACGCCGAGCGCGAGCAGCAGCTTCAACGGGGTGCCGATGACCACGTACTTGAGCGTGACCTGCACGGACTTCTGCCAGCGCGGGTCGTCGAACATGGCCGTGAAGTTGTCGAACCCGATCCACTTCGGCGCCGCGAACAGGTTGTAGTCCGTGAACGCGTAGTAGAGCGAGGCGATCATCGGCCCCGCCGTGAGCAGCAGGAACCCCGCGAGCCACGGCGACATGAACAGATAGCCGGCGAGGTTGTCGCGCCGTCCCCGCCGCTTTTGTGCGACGGGTCGGACAACGTTCACCTCTTCGGCCAGGACTGTGGCGTCCTTGACGAGCGACATGGTGCTGTTTCCCCTCGGAAACGTAGGGGCTGTCAGGCCTGGAAGGCTGCCTCGGCCTCGCTGAAGAACTGCTTCACCGCTGCCGGGACCTTCTGCTTGGCGTTGGCGACGTCACCGGCGATGCGCAGGAACGCGGCCTCGACGACATCCGCGCCCGACGGGTGCGGCGTGATCTTGCCGAGCACGCCGGCCTTCTCGACATCGCTCTCGTACGCGGCGATGCCCTTGTTGGCCTCGGCGACCGCCTTGTCGGTCTCCGCGCCCGGCTTGTACGCCTCGAACTGATCGTCGGTGGCGAGCACACCCATGTCGTAGCCCATGACCTTGCCGACCTCGGGGTCGTGGACCATGAAGTCGATGAACTTGGCGGCCTGCGCCTGGGCCTCGCACTTGGTGGAGATCGACAGCATCAGCGAGCCGAGGTACTGGCCGGTGTCCTTGCCGTCGGTCGTCGGGATCGGCGCGAGCGCGTAGTCGGAGTCGCCCTCGCCCTCGTAGCGCACCGAGAAGTTGTCCCAGGTGAACTCGGCGCCCGCGAGCCCGGCCGAGAGCCCGGACTTCGGCTTGACCTGCTCGATCTTCTTGGGGTCTGCGACGATCCCGGACTTCACGCGCTTGTAGTAGTCCGACCACCACTGCGTCAGATCGTCCTGGGCGAAGCCGAGTTTGCCGTCCTTGAAGAACGCCTTGCCGTTCTGACGGAGATACAGGTCGTAGAGGTACATGACCCCCGCGTAGCCCGTGTCGCCCGCGATCTTCAGCTTGTCCTGGATGGTCTGGAGCGACGTGAAGTACTCGTCCCAGGTCCAGCCGAACTTCGGTTCCACGCCCGCCTTGTCCCAGGCCTTCTTGTCGATGACGAGCGACATGGTGTTGGCGCCTACCGGAACCGCGACCTGCTTGCCTCCGGATACCTGGCCGGCCGTCTCGACGCCGCCGCGGAAGTTCTTCAGGCTCAGATTCCCGGCGTCCACCTGGGACTTGAGGTCGAGCAGAACTCCGCGCTTGTCGTACTTCGCAAGGAAGGCAACGGAGTTGAGGAATACATCCGGAGGATTTCCGCCCGAGGCCTGCGTCTGGAACTTCTCCCAGAATGCTTGGTAATCGGTGAATTCCGGCTTGATTTTGATCTTCGGGTTCTTCTTCTCGAAGAGCGCGATCGCCTTCTTGATTTTCACGGCGCGCGGTTCGCCGCCCCACCAGGCGAACCGCAGGGTCGCCGGACCGTCCGCGTTCCCCGCATCTCCTGACCCACCGTCACCACCGCACCCGGCCGCGGTCAGCCCGAGCGCCGCGACCGAAGCCCCGGCCACCTTCAGCACGCCTCTTCGACCAAGATCCCTGTTCATAGGCACAGTTAGCCCCTCCACCCGTGCATTGAATCGTTTTAGGTAAGCGCTTGCCGAGCAAAAGTAGAGACGGGTGGGGGGTGCGTCAACAGTTCGGACAAAGATTTGAGCGGAAGCGCTTCGAACGCCCAGGTCGGCCACGAAAAACGCCGACGGCCCCGGAGACTCGATGTCTCCGGGGCCGTCGGTCCGGGTGGGCGATACTGGGTTCGAACCAGTGACCTCTTCGGTGTGAACGAAGCGCTCTCCCACTGAGCTAATCGCCCGGGCGCAGGAAGAACATTACCCCATGTCAGCGGGTGCCTGGGACCACTCTGCGCCGCCTGCGGTCACTGCTTGATGTTCCACGGCATCTCGAGCCCGAACTTCCATACGTAGACCCCGCCGAGCACGGCGATGATCACGACGCCGATCGTGGTCAGGATGATGTTCCGCCGCCGCACCCTCGGGTCGAGCGCGCGCTGCGTCGCCTCCGTGACCTTCCGCTTCGTCCAGCGCAGGACCAGCTGCGCCCAGACGAACTCGGTCGCCCAGATCGCCATGCCGCCGAAGATCACCAGCCAGCCGGGCCCCGGCAGCGGCAGCATGATCACGCCGCCCACGACGACCGCGAGCCCCACGATGAAGACGCCGACCTGCCAGCTCAGATGCAGCGTCCGCCTGGCCTGGATGAACCCCGGCGCCCGCGACCCGAGCGGCTTCTCCTCGGAAGCCGCACCGTCGGCACCGGCCCCGGAGGCCGCATCGGCCGTCTCGGGCGCCTCGGGCTCCTTGGCCCCCTTGTCACTCCCCGTATTCATACGCTCAAACCTACCCGACTCTTTCGCGTCACCGGAATGGGCGTTCTCCCGCAGATAAGACTCGGCCGTACGAGCTACCTAAAGACACTCAAAACACTCAGAGGGGTTTACAACGGCACCGTAGGTGGCATGTCGATTTCGCCGACGTGCGAATCCCCGAGCGCACACTGAGCGAAAGGCCCTGGCGCTTATGAACACCACGGTCAGCTGCGAGCTGCACCTGCGCCTCGTTGTGTCGAGCGAGTCCTCACTGCCCGTTCCCGCAGGTCTGCGGTATGACACGGCCGATCCCTATGCCGTGCACGCCACCTTCCACACCGGAGCCGAGGAGACAGTCGAATGGGTGTTTGCCCGCGACCTCCTCGCCGAAGGCCTTCATCGGCCTACCGGCACCGGAGACGTCCGAGTCTGGCCGTCCCGTAGCCACGGTCAGGGCGTTGTCTGCATCGCCCTGAGCTCTCCCGAGGGCGAGGCTCTGCTCGAGGCCCCGGCGCGGGCCCTGGAGTCGTTCCTCAAGCGAACGGACGCCGCCGTGCCACCCGGCACGGAACACCGCCATTTCGACCTCGACCAGGAGCTGTCGCACATCCTCGCGGAAAACTAGCGCCGCGGAACGAGGAGGCCCGCGCCGGCACCCGGTCGGCGTGAGCAGCGCGAGAGCATGCCGTGCCGTCCACTCGGGGAACGGCACGGCATCACGGTCGGGACAACCGCATACGGCATACAGCTGCGCCGTCGCCGTGGGAGTTTCCACGGTGGCGGCGCAGGTGCGTTCCTGGTGGCCCGCAGGTACTAGGCTCGTGCGGCATCGGCGGGCGGGAGCCCTACCCCAGGCCATGGAGCGAATCGTGCTGATCACCCACGACACCCGGTGCGCGCTCGACACCGTGGTCGATCTGGTGAACACGACACCGGACGGCGAGGCGAAGGCGGACGGGCTCGAGAGTCTGGCCGCGCTGACGGATTTCGTACGAAGGAACGATGTCAGCGATGTCGGCGTGATCGCCGAAAATGATCTCCACTCGGTGCGTGCGGTGCGTGACCGCTTCTCGGCCGTGTTCGCGGCGAGTGACCAGCGGGCGGCGGCGGCAGTGATCAACGAGCTGGTCGCGGAGGCGGGCACCACTCCCCGCCTGACGGACCACGACGGCTACGACTGGCACATGCACTACTTCGCGCCCGGCGCCTCCGTCGCCGACCACCTGGCGGCCGACTGCGGGATGGCCCTGGCGTTCTTCGTGGTCGCCGGGGAGCAGGAGCGGCTGCGGCGCTGCGAGGCGCCCGACTGCCGGTTCGCGTTCGTCGACCTGTCCCGCAACCGTTCGCGCCGCTACTGCGACAGCCGTACGTGCGGGAACCGGCTGCATGTCGCGGCGTACCGGGCGCGCCGCAAGGAAGCCACGGGCTGAATCCGTTCACAGCAGGAGCAGGTCGTGCAGCGCGGCCATCAGGAGCAGGCTGCCGATCACCCCCAGGAAGATCATCAGCGGGGGTTGGGAGAGCGCGAAGAGGCAGCCTCGCGGGCTCTCGGTCCGCTTCTCTGTCCGCTTCTCGGTTCGTACGGGCACGGGCGGCGCGGGCTCGCTGTGGGGCGCCTGCCCCTGGTCGGCGTCCAGCTGGTCGGGCAGCTGCGGTGTGTCCAGCATCTCGTCGTGATGATGGCGCACTTATCGGGTGGCGGGCACTCAACCGACCACTTTCGAGGGGTAGTTGGCGGGAACCCGTGACAGCGGGCCGCGGGCGCCGGTTGGCGTCAGATGCCGTGCTTCGGTCGGATGCCGTGCTGCTGTCAGATGCCGTGCTTCTTGAGGATCGCCTCGATGTCGCTGAAGTCCTCCGAGGGCTCGGCCTTCGTCGGCTTCGCCTGCTTCGGCTGCGCCGCGGGCGTGGGGCGCCGGCTCTCGCCGAGCGAGGGCGCGGACGCCGCGGGAGCGATGGCGGCCTCGCGCTCCTTGGCGGGGCGGCCGGAGCGGCGCCGCTCGACGGCCCGCGTCCCCATGAACATCAGCCAGGCGGCGCCGAGCACACCGAAGCCGGCCCAGGCGGTCGGGCTGAACGCCGTGTCCACAGCCCACTCCACCGCGCCCGTCATCACCAGGCCCAGCGGTACGAGGGCGTAGGCGACGGCACGAGCGGCTTTGAGGAACCGCTTTCGGAAGGCGAGAACCCCGGCGATGCCCAGGCCCGCCACGGCAACGGCGGAACACACGGTCTCGGCAATCATCCGGTCCTCCCGAGTTCGGACATCGTGGGGCGCTTCCCCCTCCTCCCATCCTGCACCGCCTTGGGGTCCGCGGGCCACGCCCGGGGCCCACCTCGGCCACATCTGGGGGACATCTCGGGGTCGGGGCTCCTCCGCAGGTCCAGGTTGGGCCCGGCGGACGGTCCTGGAAGACTGGCACCCATGAACGCCCCGAACCCCATCCTTGACATGTGGTGCGAGCTGCAGTGCCCCGACTGCCGCTCGGCCCTGGACGACCTCCGCGCGCTGCGCGAGCGCTACGGCGACCGCGTCGAGCTGCGCCTGCGGCACTTCCCGCTCGAGAAGCACAAGCACTCCTTCGCCGGTGCGCAGGCCGCCGAGGAGGCGTTCGCGCAGGGCAAGGGGTGGCCGTACGTGGAGGCCGTACTCGGGCGGGTCGAGGAGTTCGACCGCAAGGGCGAGGCGTTCCTCGTCGCGGTGGCGGGCGAACTCGGCCTGGACGCCGAGGAGTTCGACACCGCGCTCGTCGACGGCCGGCACATCCTGATCGTCGACGCCGACCAGGCCGAGGGCAAGGTCATCGGCGTGACCGGCACGCCCACGTACGAGATCGGCGGGGAGCTGCTGCACGGCGGCAAGAGCCAGGAGGGGCTGCGCGAGCGGATCGAGGCGATCGCGGACCGGCTGCTCGCCGAGCAGGCCTGACCCTCACAGCGGCTGTCACAGCAGCTGCTTGTAGAGGTAGTGACCGGTCGGCTCGTAGCCGAGCGAGTCGTACAGGCACTGCGCGGTCGCGTTGCGTGCGAAGACGTTGAGGCCGATCCGGGTGGCGCCCGCGGCGATCGAGTCCGCCTCGGCGAGCAGCATCAGCGAGCGCCCGTGGCCACGCCCCCGGTGCTCGGCCGACACCTCGACGTCGAAGACGAACGCCCCGTCGGGGCGCTGCGCCACCCACAGCGTTCCGACCCGCTCGGAGTCGTGCTCCAGCACGCTGAGCAGGACGTCCGGGGTGGCGACGCCCTCCGGGAGCAGCGCGGCGTGATCGCGCTCCGCCTTCTGACGCGCCTCTTCCTCGGTGGCGCCGCGCTCGACCCAGGTGCGCGCGTACCCCGTCTTGGTGTGCGCGAGCCACGGCCCGTACTCGGCCTCCGTCATGCGCCGGCCCACGCTGCCTCCGGGCAGGGCGGGCGGCTGTTCGGGCAGGGCCTTCGTCATGTTGCGGTTGCGCTCCACGTAGCCGAGGGCGCCCGCGAGGCGGAGCATGCCCTGCGCGTCGGCGGGGACGGCCACCTCGACGCGGCGGCAGTTCCAGGAGCGGGCGACCTCCTCGGCGGCGAGCGCGGCGACGGTGGCACGCCCGCGCCCCCGGTCCTTCTCGTCGATCCGCAGGTCCAGGACCTGGGCGACGGACGGGCCGAAGACCGGGTGCGTGGCGAGGTGCAGGGTGCCGACGGGGCGGCTGTTCACGCATACCGCGTAGTGGCGGGAGCGCGAGCCGTCGGGGGTTCGCTGGAGCGGCTCGGTCGGCCGCAGGGTCGTGGTCATCACGGGTGTTGTACCCATCCGCACCCCCGAAGCGGCAAGGGCTTTACGGGTCCAGGCGCTCTGCTGCCCGCTCTTCCCACACGCGCATCGCCTTGGCCGTGACGGGGCCAGGTGCGTCGGACAGGTTCCGGTCGTCGACGCGGTGCACGGCCTGGATGTCGCGCAGCGTCGACGTCAGGAACACTTCGTCGGCCTCCGAGAGCACGGACAGCGGCAGGTCCGTCTCCTTGGCGCCGGTCCATTCGACGGCGAGGGCGCGCGTGATGCCGGCCAGCGGGCCCGCGGCGAGCGGCGGCGTGTGGATCTCGCCGTCCAGGACGACGAAGACGTTGGAGCCCGTGCCCTCGCACAGCTGCCCCACCGTGTTCGCGAACAGGGCCTCGGACGCGCCGTGTTCGTGTGCGCGGGCCAGGGCGACGACGTTCTCCGCGTACGAGGTGGTCTTCAGGCCCGCGAGGGCGCCGCGCTCGTTGCGGGTCCAGGGGACGGTGATCACGGAGGTGGTGTCGGGGCGCCGCTTGACCTCGCCGAGGGCGACGACGAGCGTGGCGCCATGGTCGCCGCGGTCGGAGCCGAGCGGCGAGAGGCCGCCGGTGTGGGTGATGCGCAGCCGGCCGAGGGCCATCGGGTTGGCCTCGAGGACGGCGGCGCAGGCGCGGCGCACCTCGTCGAGGTCGGGCTCGGGCAGGCCGAGCCCGCGGGCCGAGCGGGCGAGCCGGTCGAGGTGGCGGGTGAGGGCGAACGGCTTGCCTTCGGCAGCCTTCACCGTCTCGAAGATGCCGTCGCCCACGGTGAGCCCGTGATCGAAGACGGAGACGCGCGCCTCCTCGGTGTCCTGCAGCCGACCGTCGAGCCAGATCTTCACTACGTTCCCTCCAGCTTGCCCGGACCCCGTTGGCTAGGCGTCCGTGTACCTTCCCGACGCTACCTCCAGCAGCCGCGCCGCCTTCAGCTCGGTCTCCCGCCACTCGCGCTCCGGGTCCGAGCCCCAGGTGATCCCGGCCCCGGTACCGAAGCGCAGGAAGTCGCCGTCCGGGCCGCGGTCGATCCAGAACGTACGGATCCCGACGGCCAGTTCCCCACTCCCCCGGTCCGCGTCCACCCAGCCGATGCCCCCGCAATAGGGGCCGCGCGGCGCCGTCTCCAGCTCGTCGATGATCCGCAGGGCGCTGGACTTCGGGGCGCCGGTGACGGAGCCGGGCGGGAACGCGGCGTCGAGCAGTTCCGGCCAGCCGGCCGCCTCGGGCAGCTCGCCGCGCACGGTGGAGACGAGGTGGACGAGGCCCGGGTGCTTCTCGACCACACACAGTTCGGGCACGGTCACGCTTCCGGTGGCGCAGACGACCCCCAGGTCGTTGCGGACCAGGTCGACGATCATCACGTTCTCGGCGTGGTCCTTGTCGAGGAGGTCCGCCTCGGTGCGCCCGGTCCCCTTGATCGGCCCGGACTCGACCAACCGGCCGTCCCTGCGCAGGAACAGCTCGGGCGAGGCCGTCGCGACCTCCACGCCGTGGTCCGGAAGCCGGATGGTGCCCGCGTACGGCGCCGGGTTCCCGCGCGCGAGGAGGGCGGTGAGGGCGTCCACATCGGCGCCCGGGGATATCGGCGCGGACAGCACGCGGCAGAGGTTGGCCTGGTAGACCTCACCGGTCTCGATGTGCGCGCGGATGCGCCGCACACCGTCCGTGTACGCGGCGTGGTCGAGCGACGACGTCCAGTCCATAGGCGCAGGTCCGGGCCAGGAGCCGGGCCGCGGCGCGGGCACCACTTCCTCGCGCACGTGTCCGAAGCGGGCGCAGACGAGGCGGCCCTCGAAATCGGCACAGACGGCCCAGAACCCGGTGGAGTCGAGGGCCGCGGGATCGCTGGTGACGTCGCGCAGATCGGTCGCGACGAGCCCGCCGAAGCGGGCCAGAGCAGGGAGGTCGTGCACACCTTCGAGTCTATGGCTGATGACGACGGGCCCACCTGAGCAGGACCTTCGTCGGTCGCACCGCAGCACGCTGCGCAAACGCGTTTTGGACCTCCCCCAGGAATCCGCTAGAGTTCAACACGTCGCCGGGACGCGCAAGCGGACCGGAAAGACACGCGAACGTAGCTCAGTTGGTAGAGCGCAACCTTGCCAAGGTTGAGGTCGCCGGTTCGAACCCGGTCGTTCGCTCAGGATGTGGGGGATCTTCCCGAACCCCTACGCTCCTGGTGGAGTGGCCGAGAGGCGAGGCAACGGCCTGCAAAGCCGTCTACACGGGTTCAAATCCCGTCTCCACCTCCAAGCGCGATTAGCTCAGCGGGAGAGCGCTTCCCTGACACGGAAGAGGTCACTGGTTCAATCCCAGTATCGCGCACTGAGGCCGCAAGGCTTCCATCCCGGACGATTAGCTCAGCGGGAGAGCGCTTCCCTGACACGGAAGAGGTCACTGGTTCAATCCCAGTATCGTCCACTGCCCCCTGTGGGTTCCCGCGCGATTAGCTCAGCGGGAGAGCGCTTCCCTGACACGGAAGAGGTCACTGGTTCAATCCCAGTATCGCGCACCAGCAAGAAGCCCCCGGTCCTCGTGGCCGGGGGCTTCTTCGTGTCGAACGGCTCGAACAGCTCTGGGGCGAGTGGGGCGGCTCTTCTCGCGAAGAGCCGCTCAGCGCCTCAGGAGGAGAACAGCATCCGGCCGAAGCCACGGTTGTGGTGACCGTGATGGCCGTGGTGCCCACCGTGGTGACCGCCGTGCTGCGGAGCTCCCCACGCCGGGGCCGCCGGGGCCGGGTAGCCCTGCGGGGCGGGCGGGGGCGGCGGGGCCTGCTGCTGCCACTGCGACTCCATGCGGGTCAGCGACTCCAGCTCGCCGTAGTCCAGGAATATCCCGCGGCACCCGCTGCACTGCTCGATCTGGACGCCATTGCGGTTGTACGTGTGCATCGGTGCGTGACACTTCGGACACTGCATGCTCGGCTCAACTCCTCGCCGTTCGGTGCTGCTTCGCCGGAACGCTTCCCGGCTTCCGTCCCCCGCACCCTACTTGGCCGGTTCGTCCTCGAACTGCGGCGGCACCGACGCCATTCGGGCGCACGCGTCGATGACGGATTCCTCCACCTCGTCGAGCGCGCGGCCCGCGTCCGTGGCCTTCGCGACGGCGAGCGCGGCGGTCTGCACGGTGAGGGCGCGGGCCGGTACGTCCAGGGCGGGCCAGGGGTCGGGGACGCCCAGTTCCTTTGCGCCGCCTGTGCGTTGGTACGCGCCGAGGAAGCGGGTCCAGTCCTCGGCGGAGAGCAGACCGCAGGCGAACCAGGCGGCGGGGCGGGCCAAGTCCCAGGCGGGGTCGCCGATTCCGAGGTCGTCGACGTCGATCAGCGTCCATGCGTCGCTGTCGGCGGAGTCGTCCGAGTCGGCGGGGTGGCGGACCAGCTGGCCGAGGTGCAGATCACCGTGGCACAGGGTGCTCGCGTGCGCGTACGGGGCTTCGGCGCGGGCCCAGGGCGGCAGGGTGCGCCAGGCGTCGAGAATCGGCCGTGCGGCCCGGTGGTCGGGGGCCGAGGCCCGGAGGCGGGCCACGGCACTGGCCGCCTTGAGCGGGCCACGCATGGGCGGCAGCGCGGGCGGGAGTTCGTGCGCCGGCGTGCAGTGCAGGCGGGCGAGAAGGGCGCCCACGGCCTCCCAGGGGGCGTCTTCCGGGTGATCCGGGTCCACGGGGGTGCCGTGCGGCCAGAACGTGACGAGCCGGTCGTCCAGGGCGGTCGCCGCCGGGCGCAGCGGGCGCAGCAGCACGCCGGACAGGGCCGGGTGGTCGGCCACGGCCAGGCGCAGGTCCAGCTCGGCCGGGTCGGTGTCGGGGGCGTGCGCCTTGGCGACGGTGTCGCCGTGCCGGACCACCGTGGCGTCGGGGCGGTCGGCGAGGGTCGTGGCGCCGCAGACGCAGGCGATCCCCGACGGATGGGCCGCACCCCGGGCCTCGGCCCTCAGCGCGGGAACGATGAGCGTGGTCACGGCCGCAGCCTACGGGTGCGGCGGGCACAAAATAATGCTGCGCGCAGCTCCCCAGCTGCGCGCAGCATTTGTGCCGTCCGCCGCACCCCCGTCCCCACGGGGTTTCATGGCCGGATGTCCCCGCCCGGACCGCTCATCCGGGCCTGGGAGCGCCGCTCAGCGCCCCAGCATCACGCCCACGGACGACGCCTGTGTGACCATCGCGTCCCAGCCGCCGAATACGACGACGAGAAGGGCCGCTAGAGGGAGAACCATGGCCGCGGCCACCAGCGGATGCCGGCGCTCGGTCGCGGGGCCACCGAAAAGACCCGCCCTGCGGGCCGCTGTGCGGAACGCTGTCGTCCGCGGTGCTGTGTCCGCCATGGTCCTCTCCCCGGTCGAAATCTTGAGTTCTTGCGTCTCTTGAGTTCTTGCGTCTCACGAGTTTCTTCGCCTCATGAGTTCTTGAATCTTTGGCAAGCGGCGAGTGCCTGACCTCGGGGGACGAGTGCTGCACCCGCCGCTTGACCTCAAATCTATGAGTGGCGGGCGCCCGGGACGTCATGCCCTCGTACCGATTGCCGGGCCTCCCCGAGGATGACCACCTCCGGTCGGCGTACTCCCCTGGGTGGAGACGAGGACCTAGGCCTCGGGGTCATCCCCCAGGGGGCGGCCGATGCGGGCCTCACGCTCGGCGGGCTCCTCGCGCGGGACCGGGTGTTCTACCAGGGCGAGCACCCTGGTGGCCATGAAGCGCGCGGTGCGCACCACGGATCCGGATCGGGTGACTTCGCTCACTTCCACCACCCCTCTGCGCACCGCCGTCTCCACCCTGCGGCCCGCCCGGCCGGCCGTCACCTCGTACGTACGCGTCGTGTCCCCGGCATCCACGACTATCTCGACCCGGTCACCCTTCATGGGTCCAATCCCCCTTTAACGCCGCCCTGTTGGCCCGCGGGCCCGCGGCAAGCCGCCCCGCTCCCGCGCGCCCTGACCACCCTTCAAGTTTCCCACCGGGCACTGACAATCGAATCGGCCGCGAGGGCGCGGCCTTTGCGCGCCGCCGTGCGCGAAAACGTAAGCTGTGGCTCGTCAGACGGACCGGGCAGCAGCGGGGATGAACATGGCGATGATGCGCCTCAGGCGCGAGGACCCGCGCGTCGTCGGCTCGTTCAGGCTTCACAGACGCCTCGGGGCCGGCGGGATGGGCGTGGTCTATCTCGGGTCCGACCGGCGTGGCCAGCGGGTCGCGCTCAAGGTGATCAGGCCGGATCTTGCGGAGGACCAGGAGTTCAGGTCGCGGTTCGCGCGCGAGGTGTCCGCCGCTCGGCGGATCCGCGGCGGCTGCACGGCCCGGCTCGTCGCCGCCGATCTGGAGGCGGAGCGGCCGTGGTTCGCGACGCAGTACGTGCCGGGTCCCTCGCTGCACGACAAGGTCGCCGAGGAGGGCCCGCTGGCCGCATCGGACGTGGCCGCCGTGGGCGCCGCGCTGTCGGAGGGGCTCGTCGCCGTTCATGAGGCGGGCGTGGTCCACCGGGATCTCAAGCCGTCGAACATCCTGCTGTCCCCGAAGGGGCCGCGGATCATCGACTTCGGTATCGCGTGGGCGACCGGCGCCTCGACGCTGACGCACGTGGGCACCGCCGTCGGCTCCCCCGGCTTCCTCGCGCCCGAGCAGGTGCGGGGCGCCACCGTGACCCCCGCGACCGATGTGTTCGCCCTGGGGGCCACGCTCGCGTACACGGCCATGGGCGACTCGCCCTTCGGGCACGGCAGTTCCGAGGTCATGCTCTACCGGGTGGTGCACGAGGAGGCGCAGCTGGCCGGGGTGCCGGACGCGCTCGCGCCGCTGCTGCGCGCGTGCCTCGCGAAGGACCCGGAGGAGCGGCCCAGCACGCTGCAACTGTCGCTGCGGCTCAAGGAGATCGCGGCCCGTGAGGCGCAGGGCATCGTCGCGGAGCCGCGCCCGCCCGCGCCGCGCACCGCCGAGCAGGACCGTCCGACCGGACGGCTCTCCGACACCCACGAGGGGCAGCGCACCCAGCGGCGTACGCAGCCGGGGACTCCGACGTCGCGGCCCAGCAACGGCAGGAGCAACCACGGGTCGGCGCCCGGCCGGAACACGAACAGCCGTTCTGGCAACAGCAGGTCGGGGCCGCGCAGTGGTGCGGGGCGCCCGGCTCCGCGGACGAACGGCACGGGCAGCGGCAAGAAGCTGCGGCCCGCGAATCCGCGGCTGCTGCGGCAGCGGCTCTTCGTGTTCGTCGTCGTGACGCTGCTCGTGGCGCTGGCGATCGCGGCGGCGCAGGGCTGCCAGGGGCCGACGCGCGGCCTCGGTGACAGCGGCGTACAGAAGACGACGTCCGCGCGGGCGCTGCCGCTTCCGGAAAGCGCGCAGAGCCCTTCCGAAGGCTGACCGTCAGAGTTCGGGGCGGCCCGTCGCCACTGCGTAGAACGCGACGGCGGCCGCCGCGCCCACGTTGAGCGAGTCGACTCCGTGGGCCATCGGGATGCGGACCCATTCGTCCGCCGCCATCAGGGCCTTGGTCGACAGGCCGTCGCCCTCCGCGCCGAGCATCAGCGCGACGCGGTCCATGCGGTGCGGCGCCACCTCGTCAAGGGACTTGGCCTGCTCGGCCGGGGTCAGCGCGAGGAGTTCGAAGCCGGCGTCGCGGACCGTCTCCAGGGACTTCGGCCAGGCGTCCAGACGCGCGTACGGCACCGAGAAGACGGCGCCCATGGAGACCTTCACGGAGCGGCGGTAGAGCGGGTCGGCGCAGTCCGGGGAGAGCAGGACCGCGTCCATGCCGAGCGCGGCGGCGCTGCGGAAGATCGCGCCGATGTTGGTGTGGTCGTTGACCGACTCCATGACGACCACGCGGCGAGCGGTGGTGAGCAGTTCATCCGCTGTGGGGAGCGGCTTGCGCTGCATGGACGCGAGGGCGCCGCGGTGCACGTGGTAGCCGGTGACCTGCTCGGCGAGGTCCGGCGCGACCGCGTAGACCGGGGCCGGGACCTCGTCGATGACGTCGCGCATGACGTCGACCCACTTCGCGGACAGCAGCATCGAGCGCATCTCGTACCCGGCGAGCTTGGCGCGCCGGATGACCTTCTCGCCCTCGGCGATGAACAGGCCCTCGGCCGGTTCGCGTTTGCGACGCAGTTCTACGTCGGTCAGGCCCGTGTAGTCGGACAGGCGCGGGTCGTCGGGGTCATCGATGGTGATGAGCCCTCGGGATTCAGCTTCAGCCACGGGTCGATACTGCCTTGTTCTGGGTGTGGTGCCAACGGCTCGGAACGAGTTGTGTTACCGCTGGTTACTTCTGTTGCTTGTGCGGGTTCTCGTTCACCACGTCGCCGATCACGATGACGGCCGGGGGCCTGACCCCTTCGGAGACGACCTTTTCGCCGACCGTCGCGAGGGTGGCGTCGACGCGGCGCTGGGCCGCCGTCGTGCCTTCCTGCACGAGGGCGACGGGGGTCTCCGGGGCCTTGCCGTACGAGACGAGGGCCTCGGCGATCTTTGCGATCTTGTCGACTCCCATGAGGATCACGAGCGTGCCGGTCAGCTTCGCCATCGCCGCCCAGTCGACCAGGGAACGCTCGTCGTCCGGCGCCACGTGGCCGCTGACGACGGTGAACTCGTGGGCGACGCCGCGGTGGGTGACCGGGATGCCGACGGCGCCGGGGACCGAGATCGAGCTGGAGATGCCGGGGACGACCGTGACCGGGATGCCCTCGGCGGCCAGCGCCTGGGCCTCCTCCATGCCGCGGCCGAAGACGAACGGGTCGCCGCCCTTGAGGCGGACCACGGCCTTGCCCTGCTTGGCGTGGTCGATCAGGGCCTGGTTGATGGCCTCCTGGACCATCTGGCGGCCGTACGGGATCTTCGCGGCGTCGATCACCTCGACGTGCGGCGGGAGTTCGTCGAGGAGGTCGCGCGGGCCGAGGCGGTCGGCGATCACGACGTCGGCCTCGGCGAGGAGGCGGCGGCCGCGCACCGTGATCAGGTCCGGGTCGCCGGGGCCACCGCCGACCAGGGCCACGCCCGGCTTGTGGTCGCGCTGCACGGCGACGGTGCCGTCGTGCAGGGCCTCGACGATCGCGTCGCGGACCGCGGCGGTGCGGCGGGGGTCGCGGTCCGCGGCCGAGGTCGTCAGGACGGCGACGGTCACGCCGTCCGCGCGGCCCGTCGCCGGGGTCCAGGCGGTCGCCTCGTCGGCGTCGTCGGAGCGGACGCACCAGGTGCGGGTCTCCTCCGCCTCCTGCGAGGCCGCGTCGTTCGTCGGGCGGTCGCTGGTGGCGACCAGGGCGTACCAGGTGTCGGCGAGGTCGCCCCGCTCGTAGCGGCGCCGGGTCCAGGTGATCTCACCGGCGTCCGCCATCGCCTCGACCGAAGGGGTCGCGGAGGGGGAGATCAGGGTGATGTGCGCGCCCGCGGCGATCAGGGCGGGGAGCCTGCGCTGGGCCACCTGGCCGCCGCCCAGGACGACGACTCGGCGGCCGGTGAGGCGGAGGCCTACGGGGTAGGCGGGGTGGTCGGCGGCGGGCATGCGGTGTCCTCTGGCGTGCGGCGGGTTTGGTGTGAGCGTACGTCGTGGGCGTGACGGGGAGGTTTCCCCCACCCCGCCCCTTCCCGAAAGTCCTGCCGGACAGGCCGCCTCAATCGCCGGCGGGGCTTGATGATCAAGCCCCGCCGGCGATTGAGGCGAGGGGGTCCGGGGGCGTAGCCCCCGGTTTCGGGAAGGGGCGGGGTGGGGGCTACTTCTCTGTGACCCCGGCCGAGTCGAACGTGGCGACCTCGTGCATGGCGCGGGCCGCGCTCTGGACGATCGGGAGGGCCAGGAGGGCGCCCGTGCCCTCGCCGAGGCGGAGGTCGAGGTCGACCAGGGGGCGCAGGCCCAGCTTGTTCAGGGCCGCTACGTGGCCGGGCTCGGCGCTGCGGTGGCCCGCGATGCACGCGGCGAGCACCTCGGGGGCGATGGCGCGGGCGACCAGGGCGGCCGCGCCGGCGCTGACACCGTCGAGGATGACCGGGGTGCGCAGGGACGCGCCGCCGAGGAGGAGGCCGACCATGGCCGCGTGCTCCAGGCCGCCGACCGCCGCGAGGACACCGAGCGGGTCGGCCGGGTCGGGCTTGTGCAGGTCCAGCGCGCGGCGCACGACCTCGACCTTGCGGGCGTGCGTCTCGTCGTTGATACCGGTTCCGCGGCCGGTGACCTCGGAGGGGTCGACCTCGGTGTAGACCGAGATGAGGGCCGCGGACGCCGTCGTGTTCGCGATGCCCATCTCGCCGGTGAGCAGCGCCTTGTTGCCGGCGGCCACGAGGTCGCGGGCCGTCTCGATGCCGACCTCGATGGCCTCCTTGACCTCTTCGCGGGTCAGGGCGGGACCGGTCGTCATGTCGGCGGTGCCGGCACGCACCTTGCGGGGCAACAGGCCCGGTGTGGCCGGGAGTTCACCGGCCACGCCGACGTCGATCACGCAGACCTCGGCGCCGACCTGGCTCGCGAACGCGTTGCAGACCGCGCCGCCGCCCAGGAAGTTGGCGACCATCTGGCCGGTGACCTCCTGCGGCCACGGGGTGACGCCCTGGGCGTGCACACCGTGGTCGCCCGCGAAGATCGCGACGGCCGCGGGCTCCGGGATCGGCGGCGGGCACACGCGGGACAGGCCGGACAGCTGGGCGGAGATGATCTCCAGCATGCCGAGTGCGCCCGGCGGCTTCGTCATCCGCTTCTGCCGCTCCCACGCCTCGCCGAGCGCCTTGGCGTCCAGCGGGCGGATGTTGGAGACGGTCTCCGCGAGCAGGTCGTGCGGGTCCTCGCCGGGCAGGGCGCGGCGGCCGTACGTCTCCTCGTGCACGACCCACGACAGCGGGCGGCGCTTGGACCAGCCGGCCTGCATCAGCTCCGGCTCCTCCGGGAACTCGTCGACGTAGCCGACGCAGAGGTAGGCCACGACCTCCAGGTGCTCCGGCAGGCCGAGGGAGCGGACCATCTCGCGCTCGTCGAAGAAGCTGACCCAGCCGACGCCGAGGCCCTCGGCGCGGGCCGCGAGCCACAGGTTCTCGACCGCGAGCGCGGAGGAGTACGGGGCCATCTGCGGCTGCGTGTGACGGCCCAGCGTGTGGCGGCCGCCGCGGGTCGGGTCGGCGGTGACGACGATGTTCACCGGGGTGTCGAGGATGGCCTCGATCTTCAGTTCCTTGAACTGCTTCGCGCGGCCCTTGGGCAGGGACTTGGCGTACGCGTCCTTCTGGCGCATCGCCAGTTCGTGCATCGCGCGGCGGGTGTCCGCCGAGCGGATGACCACGAAGTCCCAGGGCTGCGAGTGGCCCACGGACGGCGCCGTGTGGGCCGCCTCCAGGACGCGCAGCAGCACCTCGTGCGGGATCGGGTCGCTGCGGAAGCCGTTGCGGATGTCGCGGCGTTCGCGCATGACGCGCAGGACGGCTTCGCGCTCGGCGTCGTCGTAGGCGGGAGCGGCGGGGTGCGGCTCGGCGGCCTCGGGCTCCGGCGCCAGGTGTTCGGGCTCGCCCGTCAGCTCGGCGGGCGCGACGGTCTGCTCCGCGGGGTCCTCGGGGTGGGCGGACTCGGGCAGCGGGATCGCGCCGGAGTCGCCTTCGCGCGGAGCGGGAACGCTCGCGGCCCCCTCCGGGGGGATCTCGGCGGACTCGGGGCCCTGCGCCGTGCCGGGGTGTGCGACGACGGGCTCCGCGATGAGCGCGGGGGCGGCCGCCTCGTCGCCCGTGGGTGCCTGTTCGGCGGACTGCTGATTGGCCATGGCGTGCGGGTCCTGCGGATCGATAACGGCCTGGGGGGTGGCTGTGGCCTGCGGCTGGGCAATGCTCTGCTGGCCGGGGACGGCCTGCTGGTCGGCCACAGCGTGGTGGTCGGCCACAGCGTGGTGGTCGGCGGAGACCTGCTGGTCGGCAATCGCCGACTGGTCACCGGCGGCCCGACCAGCGGCAGCCTGATCGGCGGCGGCCTGCGGGTCGATCACGACTGCGTGGCCGCCCACGGCTTGCTGGGCGGCGGAGACCTGCTCGTCGCCCACCGCCGACTGGTCGCCGACGGCCTGCTGTCCGGCAGTGGCCGGCTCGGCGGGCTGCGATTCAGCCTGGCCGTGCAGGTCCTGCGAGTCGGTCACGACATCGTGGGCGCCCGGGGCTTCCTCGGCCAGGGATTCCTGGTCGGCAGGGGCCTGTTGGTCCGCCGCACCCTGCGGGTCTCCGACGGCATGCTGCCCAGTGGCGGTCTGGTGGTCGACCACGTCCCACTGGCCCGCAGCGTCCTGTTGGTCGACCGCGCCCGGCGTACCGGGAGCAGGCTGCTCGCCGGTGACGCCGTGCTGACCGATCGCATCCTGCTGACCGGCGTCGCCCTGCTCACCGACGCCCGGCTGCTGCTCGGCCGTGCCCTGCGAGCCGGCCACGCCTTCCGGACCGGTGCCCGCCTGCCGGCCCACGACAGCCTGCTGGCCGACGGCGCCCTGTTCGGCAGCGGCGTACTGGGCGGCAACGTCCTGCTGGGCGGCCCCGCCCGCGTGCTCGGCAGCGGCGTGCGGTTCCGCGGCACCCTGCTCAGCAGCATGCTGCGCGGCAGCGCTCTGCTGACCGGTGCCGGTCTCCTGCGCGCCGGTGCCCTGCTGATCGGCCATGGCCTCGTGCTCGGCACCAGCCTGCGGGCCGGGTTCGCCCGGCTGCTGCCCGGCGGCGTCCTGCGGCCCCACGGCACCCTGCTGACCGGCTGCTGCCTGGCGGCCGGTCGCGTCCTGCTGACCGGCTGCCACCGCCTGCGCGCCGGCGCCCTGCTGATCGGCCCCGACCTCATGCGCGGCAGCGGCCTGCTGGTCGGCGATGCCCTGTTGGCCGGACGCGGCGTACGCGGCGTACTGCTCGTCCACATCGGCCTGCTGCTGAGCGACGACCTGCTCACCGACGCCGGCGTACTGCTCCGCCACACCCTGCTCGGCGGCGACGCCCTCCTGCTCCTCCGGGAGCGGCGGGACCACCATCGCCTGCGGCGGGGTGGGGGCCAGGTGCGGGGTCGTGGGGACGATGCCGTCCACCGGGACGAACTGGCCGAGCGTCTGGTCCGCGGCGGGCTGCTGGGCGTACCCGTGCGGGGCGTAGTCCTGCTGCTGCGGGTAGTCGTAGCCGCCCTGGCCCTGCTCGTGCGCGGCGTACGGGGCCTGGCCCGCATACGCGCCGACCGGCATCGACTCGGCGCCGACCTGGGCGAACTCCTGGGCGTGCGCGGGCGTTTCGGGCTGCGCGTACTGCGGAGCGACCGTTTCTGCGGGGGTTGCCTGTTGCTGCGACTGGGCCGGCTGCCACGGGGCCGCGCCCTGCGGCGGGATGTCCAGGTACTCCGGGCCGGTGGTGGGCGGGCCCGACTGGCGGGTCGGCATCGGGTTCTGCTGGGCGGGGCCGCGGTCGGCGAGCGAGCGGACGGGGCTGCCGTTGGTGTCCGGGACGGCCGGTCCCATGTGCAGCGGACGACGGGGCTGGGACTGGGCCTGGGGCTGGGCGTACTGCTGGCCCTGTCCCTGGCTGTGGTCCGTGGCCTGCTGTCCCCAGGCGCCCTGCGAACCGGGCATCAGGAGGATCTCGTCGTCCTCGGCCGTGGCGTCTGCGGGATCGAGGTAGGTGTACGCGCCGGGTGCGGGAACGCCCGGCGGCTCCGCCGTACCTGCGTCCTCCGGCAGCCCTTCGCCCGGAACTTGACCGGTGTCGGTCATGCCTACCCCTCGCCCATCGAATGAGAACTTCCTGGCCGCCCCCGGCCGTCCGCCGGAACTGCGAGCACCTTCATGCATCACTGTTTCGCTGTCCGGGGCGACGCTTCGACCGCCCGTCAACAAGAACGAGCGCACGCGCCGCGCGGCACGAACCGCTCCGGACAACAGGCATTGTCCCGGTCGGACCGCGGCCACGGAACGTAGTTCGACCATGGCCTTCTGTGGACTGCGCCACGTTGCGCGTCCTCCGGTCGCTGCCGTACCACACGCACCTCAAAAGTGGTGCGTTTTCGGGACATTGGCGTACGAAGAGCCGAACGTCCCGGTGCGGTACAACGATCGGCCAGCCTACCGCGCGCGGCGCGGCGCCCGGGTCACGGGTGGCGGACGGGAAGCCGCCCCGAGAGGAGGAACCCCACGGTCCGCTCCTTCTCCGTCCAGGCGCGAGTGTCCAGTTCGACGGATTGCAGGAGGGCGCACTCGACGTCGTATCCGTGCTCCGTCAGGTCCCTGCCGATGAGTTCGGCGGCATCGCGTGTCGCGGCGTGCGTGACGATGCGGGCGGGGCGCCGGTCCGCGACGGCCGAGACGACGGCCGCTCCCCCGCCGCCGACGCGGACGACGTCGGGCTCCGGGAGGTCTTCGAGGACGTGCGGTGCGGTGCCGTGGACGATCTGGACCTGGATGCCGAAGCGGCGGGCGACGGCGAGGGTGCGGGCGCAGGCGTCGGCGTCCCGGTCGACGGCGATGACGGCGGCGCCGAACCGCCCGGCCTCCGTCGTGAACGCCCCGCTGCCGCAGCCGATGTCCCACACGAGGTCGCCCGCGCGCGGGCCCAGGCGGGCGAGTTGGGCGGCGCGCAGCTGTTCGGTCTCGCCCTCGCCGAACGGTCCCGCGTACTCCTCGGCGGGCAGCGCCCAGCCGCGCGGTCCCGCGTCGGGGTCGCCGCCTGCCAGCCAGTTGCCGCTCGTGGGGGCGCCGGTGACCGGTCCCCCGATGACGATGACGACATTGGGGTCGCGCCACGCGTGGTCGGCGGCCTTGTCGGAGGTGACGACGGTGACCTGTTCGCGGTCGGTGCCGAGTTCCTCGCAGATGACGAAGGTGCGATGGACGCCCTCAAGGAGCAGGCCCAGTTCGGCGGGGCCGGCGCCCGGTGAGGTGAGGACGGCGACCTTCGTGTGGGCGCGGCACACATTCACCGCGCGTCGCAGGGTGCGGCGGTGTGCGACGACCACCTGTGCGTCGTCCCATGGCATGCCCGCGCGGGCGAACGCCTGGGCGACCGAGGACACGGCGGGCACGACCTCGACCTCGAGGCCGTACTGGGGCGCGCGCAGGGTGCGTACGACGCCGAAGAAGCCGGGGTCGCCGTCCGCGAGCACGACGGCCGTGCCGCGGTGGCCCGCGATGCGGCGGGCGGCGAGGGCCACGCTGCCGAGCCGGACGCGCTCGGCGCGCTCGGGCACCTCGGGCAGCGCCAGGTGGTGCGCGGCGCCCGCCACGAGCGTGGCCGCGCCGAGTGCTGAGCGGGCCGCGTCCGTCAGCGGCGAACCGTCCCAGCCGATCACCGTGACCCGGTCGGCCATCGTCGTCAGTCTCCTGGGTGTGCTCGGGTACGTACGTGCCCATGCGGCACGGAGGTCGGGGGTGCCGCCGGGATCGGGGCACCGTGAGCGTACCTGCCCGGACTGTCCATCGCCCGTGAGGTCAGTTCCAGTCCGAGAAGGCGGTGAAACCCCCGGCCTCCGCCAGTTGCTCGGTGACGCCCTCGAGGTCCTCGGGCAGCAGGCTCCACACGATGAAGTCCGTACGGGCCTCGGCCAGGCCGCCGTCCTCGGTGCGCGTACGCGCTATGCACGCGTTGCGCAGTACGCCCTCGCTGATGCAGCCGATCTTCTGGGCGACCTGCTGGGCCGCGGTGTTGTCGGCGGCGGTGCGCAGTTCGATGCGCTCCAGGTGCTGGTTGCGGAAGAGCCACTGGGCCGTGGCGAGCGCGGCCTCGGACGCGTAGCCCTCGCCGCGCGCCCAGGGGGCGACGATGTACGAGAGCTCGGTGGACCGCACGTGCCAGTTGGTGTGGGTGAGCCGGATGGTGCCGACGAGCCGCTGGGTGAGGAACTCGGTGACGGCGAGGTCGAGTCCGGCGCCGCGCGCCCGCCGCCTCGGCACGCCCTCGGCGATCCAGCGGCGGGCACCCTCCTCCGTGAACGGCTGCGGCACCGAGGTCCAGGCGGTGACCAGCTCGTCGTTCATCATCTCCGTGAGCGCGGGTACGTCGTCCTCGTCGAGCGGACGCAGCACCAAGCGCTCCGTGCTGATGGAGATCTCGGGGAAGGTGTTCGTCATGCGCCGCTCCGTAACCTTCGTTGGCCTTCTACCTTCGCGTCGGGCCTCGTGAACTGCCCAGCATGCAGCATGAAGGCACGTAACTGCACATGGGGGCCGCCCCTGTTGCCAGGAGCGGCCCCCATGGAAGGGCGTCGATCGGGTCCCTCAGACGGGGAGCACCGAACCCTTGTACTTGGTCTCGATGAACTTCTTGACCTCGGGTGAAGTCAGCAGCTTCGCCAGCTTCTTGACCCGCGGGTCGTCCTCGTCGCCCTTCTTGACGGCGAGAATGTTGTTGTACGGGTTGTCCTGGACCGACTCCAGAAGGATGGCGTCCTTCTTGAGGTTCAGTCCCGCGTCCATCGCGAAGTTGTTGTTGACCGCGGCCACGTCGACGTCGTCCAACGAGCGGGGCAGCTGGGCCGCTTCGAGCTCCTTGAACTTCAGGCCCTTGGGGTTCTTCGCGACATCCTTGGGCGTCGCGTTCAGGCCGGCGCCCTTCTTGAGCCCGATCACGCCCTGGGAGGCGAGGAGTTCGAGCGCCCTGCCTTCATTGGTGATGTCGTTCGGCAGCGCGACGGTCGCCCCGTCGCGCAGCTTCGTGACGTCCTTCGTCTTCTTGGAGAAGAAGCCGAGCGGCGGCAGATAGACCTGGGTGACCGGCGTGAGCGTCGTGCCCTTGGACTTGTTGAAGTCCTTCAAGTACGGCGTGTGCTGGAACAGGTTGGCGTCGAGCTCGCCCTGCTGGAGCGCGGTGTTCGGCAGGACGTAGTCCGTGAACTCCTTGATCTCCAGGTCGAGTCCGGCCTTCTTGGCCAGCTTCTTCTGTACGTACGTGAGGACTTCACCGGCCGGGGTCGGGGTGGCCCCGACGACCAGCTTCTCGCTCGCGTCCGCCTTGTCGCTGCCGCAGGCCGTGAGGCCGAGGACGAGTGCCCCGGCGATCACGGCGGCGGGAATCGTATACGTACGCATCAGAAGGAGGGGAGCACCGAGCCCTTGTACTTGGTCTCGATGAACTTCTTCACCTCGGGCGACGTCAGGAGCTTCGCGAGCTTCTTGACGCGCGGGTCGTCCTGGTTGCCGTCCTTGATGGCGAGCACGTTGTTGTACTCGTTGTTCTTCGTGGACTCCAGGGCGAGGGCGTCCTTGCCCGGGTTGAGGTCGGCACCGATGGCGTAATTGCCGTTGATCACCGCGGCGTCGACGTCCTTGAGGGAGCGCGGGGTCTGCGCCGCCTCGACCTCCTTGAACTGGAGGTCCTTCGGGTTCTTCGCGATGTCCTGCGGGGTCGCGGTGGACTCCGAGCCCTTCTTGAGGGTGATCAGGTCATTGGCGGCGAGGAAGCGCAGGGCGCGGCTCTCGTTGTCGGCGTCGTTCGGGAGGGCGACGGTGCCGCCCTTCTTGATGCCGTCGATCTTCTTGGCCTTCTGGGAGTAGAGGCCGAGCGGCTCCAGGTGAACGGTGGCGACCGACTTGAGGTGCGTGCCGTTCTTCTTGTTGAAGTCTTCCAGGTAGGGCGTGGTCTGGAAGTAGTTGGCGTCGACCGAACCGTCCTCGGTGGCGTTGTTCGGCGTGACGTAGTCGGTGAACTCCTTGACCTCGAGCTTGAGGCCTGCCTTCTTCGCCAGGTTCTTCTTGATGTAGTTCAGAATCTCGGCGTGCGGGACGGGAGTCGCGGCGACGACCAGCGGGTCGGAGGCCTTGGCCTTGGAGCCTGCATCGTCGTTGCCGGATCCACAGGCCGTCAGACCCAGGGTGAGGGCGCCGGTGGCGAGGACAGCTGCGGTGATCTTGGTGGTGTTACGCACGAAAAGTGCCTTTCTCCATGGGTGGTGCACCCCGCCGGGTGAGGCGGGAGTCAGCTCTGTCGTAAAGAAGCTCGGGTTCAGCGGGTCTCGGCGTCCGCGGCGGCCGGGCCGCCGGGCAGGAAGCCGAGGAGCGCGCGGAAGCGGACCGGGTCGCCGCCCTTGCCCGCGCGGCGGTGCAGGACCCGGGCGCCGCTGTCGCCCGCGAACTGGATGAGCGAGATGACGACGGCGAGGATCGCCACCGTGATCCACATCAGGTTGGCCTCGAAGCGCTGGTAGCCGTAGCGGATCGCGATGTCGCCGAGGCCGCCCGCGCCGACCGTGCCGGCCATGGCCGAGTAGCCGATGAGCGCGACGATCGTCGTGGTGGTCGCCGAGATCAGCGAGGGCAGCGACTCGGGCACGAGGACCTTGCGTACGACGGTCCAGGTGTTGCCGCCCATCGACTGCACGGCCTCGATCAGGCCACCGTCGACCTCGCGCACGGACGTCTCGACGAGCCGCGCGAAGAACGGGATGGCGCCGATGGCCAGCGGCACGATGGCGGCCTCGCGGCCGATGGTGGTGCCGACGACCGCGCGCGTGAAGCCCATCAGGGCGACCATCAGGATGATGAAGGGCATCGAGCGGACGATGTTCACGACCTGCCCGATGACCTTGTTCACCAACGCGTTCTGCAGCAGTCCGCCGCGGTCCGTGAGGACGAGGAGCACACCGAGCGGCAGGCCGACGATGATCGCGATCAGCGTGGACCAGCCGACCATGTAGAAGGTGTCCCAACACGCCTGGGACAGCAGCGGCTGCATCTCCGACCAGGTCACTTGGTGACACCTTCCTTCAGCAGAGCGGCGGGCGCGGTGCCCTGGACGTCGACCTGGAGGCCCTGTTCGCGCAGGAAGCCGATCGGCACGACGTTGTCGTCGTAGCGGCCGGGCAGTTCGATGCGCATGCGGCCGACCTGCTTGCCCGCGACGGTGTCCATCGCGGCGCCGAGGATCGAGATGTCGACGTTGTAGGTGCGGGAGAGCTGCGAGATGACCGGCTGGGTCGTCGACTCGCCGTGGAAGGTGACGTCGATGACGGTGCGGTCGTCGCCGGAGGCCTCGCCGCTGACCGGGAAGAGCGCGGAGGCGAGTTCGGAGCCGGGCGTCGCGAGGAGCTCGCTGACGGTGCCGGACTCGACGATCTGCCCGCGCTCCATGAGGGCGGCGGAGTCGCAGACGGTCTTGACGACGTCCATCTCGTGCGTGATGAGCAGCACGGTCAGGCCGAGCTGCCGGTTGAGGTCGCGCAGGAGCTGGAGGATCGAGCGGGTGGTCTCCGGGTCGAGGGCGCTGGTCGCCTCGTCGGAGAGCAGCACCTTCGGGTCGCCGGCGAGCGCGCGGGCGATGCCGACGCGCTGCTTCTGGCCGCCGGAGAGCTGGGCCGGGTAGGACTTGGCCTTGTCGGCGAGGCCGACCAGGTCGAGCAGTTCCAGCGCCTTGGTGGAGCGTTCCTTGCCCGACTTGCCGAGGATCTCCAGCGGCAGCTCGATGTTGTCCTGCACGGTGCGCGAGGACAGCAGGTTGAAGTGCTGGAAGACCATGCCGATACGGCTGCGCGCCTCGCGCAGTTCCTTGCCTGCGCGCGAGCCGCGGCCGACGAGGGCGGTGAGGTCCTGTCCTGCGACGGTCACGGTGCCGGAGGTCGGACGCTCCAGCAGGTTCACGCAGCGGATCAGCGAGGACTTGCCGGCGCCGGACTGTCCGATGACGCCGTACACCTCGCCTTCGCGCACGTGCAGATCGACGCCGTCGAGGGCGGTGACCTCTCGGCCGCGCGAGCGGTAGACCTTGGTGAGGCCCTTGGTGGTGATCACGTGGGTTTCCGTAGCTGTCGAGTGCGCGGCACGGGTGGCGCCGGGCACGGGGCATTCGTTCGGGAACTTGGCTTGAGTTTCCGGGCGCGCGACAGGTCTCACAGAGGCGGCTGAACCGGTGCGGAGAAGCTGTGCGCGGGGCGGACCCGGTCACGTAGGGGGACGGTTTCTCCCTGCGGAGTCACTCCCTACGGAAAGGGGCGCGCGGGTCTCGCTTCGGGGCGCGAGAACAGGCGTGATGGGGGCCCTCAGAAGGCGCACATTCGACACATACAAGCAGCACCGGGCGTCATGGTCGCCTCGGTCGCAAGGGTGCGGCTGCTCGTCGTGGTCATGTCGGCAAGTAAAGCAGACGTGAGGACGCGAGAGACCCCTGCCGTCCGCTATGCGGACAGCAGGGGCCGGTGTTCCAGGTGGGGTCAGAGCTCGGCGGAGATCTCCACGCCCGCGTCCGTGACCTGCGCGGACACCGCGGAGAGGTCCTTCACCACGACGTCGGCGGAGAGCTCGTCCGCCTCGTGCGTTGTGGTCAACGCCACGGTCTTCATGCCGCCGACGCGGCCGGCGGTGAGACCGGCCGGGGCGTCCTCGAAGACGACGCAGCGCTCCGGGTCCACACCCAGCTTTCCTGCGGCGAGCAGGAACGGCTCGGGGTTGGGCTTGCCGTGCGTGATGTCGTCCGCGGCGATCAGCAGCGGCGTCCTGATCCCGACGGCCGCGAGGCGGGCCTCGGCGAGGCGGCGGGTGGCGGAGGTGACGACGGCCCAGCGCTCGTCGGGGAGCGAGGTGAGCAGGTCGAGCGTGCCGGGCAGGACGTGGGTGCCGCCGTTGGGCACGTCCTCGACCTCGAGCTCCTCGATGCGGGCGACGGCGCCCGGGACCTTCTCGGCGGGCAGCAGGTCGGCCGCGATCTCGGCGGCGGGGCGGCCGTGCAGCTCGACGGCGGCGAAGGCCTCGGCGGTGATCCCGTACTCCTCGGCCCAGCGGGTCCAGCAGCGGTACACCGACTCCATCGACGAGAGCAGGGTTCCGTCGTTGTCGAACAGCAGGGCGTCAGCGGTGATCTTCATATGTCCCGAGGGTACGGGTCACCCCGGGGTCGAGCGCATCGGGTCTTTTGGCCCGTAATAGGCTCACGGCCATGCTTGATGTCCTGACCCTGGTGACGGGTCTCGCCGCGCTGGCGCTCGCGGCCTGGTGCGGTTTCGCCGCGTATCGCGACCAGCCGACCAAGGACTGGCACTTCATCGGCATGGCCGTGGTGTCGGTGCTCGCGCTGGTGCAGCTGGTGGTCGGGATCGTGCAGCTCGCGCGTGGCGAGAAGCCGGACCAGGGCACGACGATCTTCGTCGCGTATCTCATCGGGGCATTCGCCTGCGTTCCGGCCGCGGGCTTCATGTCGCTCGCCGAGCGGACCCGCTGGGGTTCGGTGACGGTCGCCGCGGGCGGCGTGGTGCTCGCCGTCCTCGAGGTGCGGCTCTTTGACATCTGGGGAGGCTGAGGTGGCTGTGACCGCTGAAGAGAAGGACAACAAGCGGAGCCGCCTCATCAGCGGACCCGGCATGCTGCTCGTGTGGCTGTACGGCGTGATGGTCGTCGGGGCCGTGTCGCGCTCGGCGGTGCAGATCTCCACCGAGTTCGACAAGGCGCCGCTGGCGTACTCGCTGTCGGCGGTGGCGGGGCTCGTGTACGCCTTCATCACGTACTCGCTGGTGCGTGGCGGGGACAAGGCTCGGCGGGCCGCATTCGTGTGCTGCGCCCTGGAGTTGGCGGGCGTGCTGATCGTCGGTACGTGGACGCTGGTGGAGCCGTCCGCGTTCCCGGACGCGACCGTGTGGTCGGACTTCGGGATGGGCTATCTGTTCATCCCGGTGCTGCTGCCGCTGAGCGCGATGTACTGGCTGCGCAAGGGTGTGCTGCAGCGGCAGCAGCCGGAGGGCTGACCCTCAGGCGCTCGCCACGAACGCGTTCGCCGCGGCGCCCGCGGTCTCGGTGTCCTTGGCCAGCGTGACCACGGTGAGGCGGTCGTCGACCCGCTGCGTGGACACGGCCGCGTAGCCGTGCTGGCGGTACAGGCGCAGGTTGTGGTCGCTGCGGTGGCCGGTGAACAGCTGGAAGCGCTTGGCCGTGCCCGTCGCCCCCAACTTCGCCTCCACGGAGGCGAGCAGCCGGCCGCCCAGGCCGTGCCGCTGCATGCGCGGGTGGACGATCAGCTTGTTGATGTGCGCCGTGCCGTCGGCGTCGACCGTGCCGCGCACGGACGCCACCACCTCGTCGCCGAGGCGCGCCACGAGCACGGTGCCGCTGCCGAGTTCGGCCCTGATCGAGGTCAGGGACTGTGTGAGCGGCTCGATCGAGTAGTCCCCGTAGAGCTGTGCCTCGCTCTGGTAGCAGAGGTACTGCAGCTTGAGGATCTGTTCGGCATCCGTTTCGGTCGCCGCAGAGATGGTCACGCTCATGCCCATGTGTGCATGCCTCCCGCTCACCTGTTCCGCCGGTTGTCCTTCACCCTTTTCCCCGGCGAGCCGTGAGCGCAACCTCGGTGGGCAGGATTCTGCGCAGGCATCCCAGACATCTGGAACGTTCCGGCCCAAGGCTGCCCTGTGAGATACCCAACTCGCCCGCGATCTCACGGTAAGTGAGGTCTTGCGGGGACAGCAGCGCATCGATGAGGCGCCGACAGCGGCCGGGCAGCCGGCGCACCGCACTGCGCAGCGCCCGGTCGCGTTCGCGGGCGAGCGCGCGGCATTCGGGGTCGACGGCGGCCGGATCGGCGGCGGGCCGCAGGCCGTACGGAAGTTCGCGCAGTTCCGTACTCCGTTGGAGGCGGGCCTCGGCGCGGACCGCCTCGCGGAGCCAGGCGGCGGGGTCGGCCGGTGCGCCCTGGGTGCCGAGGTGTTCCAGGAGGCGGACCCAGACGGCCTGTTCGAGGTCGCCCGGGTCGCCGGCCGCGCCCGGGAGTTCGGCACGGACCTCGGCCGCGAGGAGGGGGCGCAGAGGCTCGATCACGGTGTCGTACGTCATGTACGGCGGGACGGGGCCGCCCCGGCGGCCGGTTGCCGGGGCGGCCGGGTCTCACTCCAACCGGCGCCCGGGGGCCACCCGTTGACGCCGGGGGGTCACCCGTTGACGAAGTCCTCGCGGGCGAGGAGCGCCGTGTCGCAGTTGTCCGAGAAGACGCCGTCGATACCGGTCTCGTAGTACGCCTTGAAGGCGCCGAACGCGTCGCCGTACGCGTTCGGGTCGGTGCCCTTCTTGAAGTCGGCCGGCAGGAAGGTGTTCTCGTTGCGCATCGTGTACGGGTGCAGGACGAGGCCCGCCTTGTGCGCGTCCCTGACCAGGGTCGTGGGCTGGGTCAGCTTGCCCGACGAGTCCTTCGGGATGATCAGGTCGAGCGTCGGGCCGATGCCGTTCGCGTACTTCGCGATCTCCGCGAGCCCCTTGGGCGTGATCAGGTCGGCGACGGTGCGCGGGTCGCCGGTGTCCACGAAGTCGTACGGGCGCGAGTTCGCCGTGGACAGGAGGACGGCCAGCGGGTTGTCGACCAGCTTGTTCATGCGCTGGATGCTCGTCGGCTCGAACGACTGGATGATGACGGGCGAGTTGCGCCTGTTCAGCTTGTGCGCCCGCAGCACCTTGGCGACGCGCTCCTCCAGGGCGAGGTTCTGCTTGCGGAAGTAGGTGGGGTGCTTGAGCTCCGGGTAGATCCACACCTCGCGGCCGAGCTTCTTGCTCTGCTCGGCGCGCCAGCGCAGGACCTCCTCGAAGGTGGGGATCTCCCAGCGGCCGTCGTAGAGCGTGTTGTGCTGGCGGGTGCCCGGGATGCGCTCCTTGGCCCGCAGCGTCTTCAGTTCGGCGAGCGTGAAGTCCTCGGTGAACCAGCCGGTGGTGGCCACCCCGTCGAGGCTCTTCGTCGTCTTGCGGTCGGCGAACTCGGGGTGGGCCGACACATTGGTCGTGCCCCCGATTTCCGGTTCGTGACGGCATACGAGATGCCCGTCCTTGGTCGGGCAGAGGTCGCCGGCCTCGATGATGTGCGCGCCCATGTCGAGCGCCAGCTGGTACGAGCCGAGGGTGTGCTCCGGCCGGTAGCCACTGGTGCCGCGGTGCGCGATGACCGTGGGCACGGGGAGGCCCGCGAGACCCTTGTTCATGTTATTCGCGCCACTTTCTCTGTCGGCGGCTCTCGCCGTTCCGGACGCTCCGAGTGCCGTGACTCCCGCGCCGAGGACCGCGGCGCCGAGCAACGAGCGCCGGCCGAGCGCCGCGATGCCGCGCGGCTGCTGCTCCCCCTGTGCGGCCTGTGACTTCTCGTTCCCCTTGTTCCCCATGAAGAACTCCTCCCACCAAGTACTGCCTTGCACCTGTCAAAGCGAGACCGATCGTAGGCGTGGGGAAGTGACGAGTGGGAGACCCTGGACGGAACGTCAGGGTGATGCGGCATGGCGTCCGGGCGTTACCGGGGCATCAACGGGGCGCAAACTTCGGTCAACTCCACGTATCCAGTCGGTGAACCCGATGTGCAACGGGTACTCGTCCGCGAGTATCGTCCTCACCTGCACAGACTCCTCAGTCCAAACCAGGTACCCATCCCTGCTCATTCCTTGACATCGGAGGGCTCGTTGTCCCGCTTCGCGCTCATCAAGGCAGTGCTCGGTCCGATCATGCGCCTGATGTTCCGCCTGCGTGTGGAAGGCGCAGAGAAGATCCCGGGGAGCGGTCCCGTCATTCTGGCGGGCAACCACCTGACGTTCATCGACTCGATGCTGCTGCCGCTCGTCTGTGACCGGCAGGTCTTCTTCATCGGCAAGGACGAGTACGTCACCGGCAAGTCCCTCAAGGGCCGCCTCATGGCGTGGTTCTTCACCGGGGTCGGCATGATCCCGGTCGACCGCGACGGGGCGAACGGCGGTGTGGCCGCGCTGATGACCGGCCGCCGGATCCTGGAGGAGGGCAACATCTTCGGGATCTACCCCGAGGGCACGCGCTCCCCCGACGGCCGCCTGTACCGCGGCCGGACCGGTATCGCCCGGCTGACGTTGATGACGGGTGCGCCCGTCGTCCCCTTTGCCATGATCGGCACGGACAAGTTGCAGCCCGGGGGTGCGGGGATTCCGCGGCCGGGGAAGGTGACCGTGCGGTTCGGCGAGCCGATGGAGTTCTCCCGCTACGACGGGATGGGGCGTGACCGGTACGTCCTGCGGGCCGTGACGGACTCGGTCATGACCGAGGTGATGCGGCTGTCCGGCCAGGAGTACGTAGACATGTACGCCTCGAAGGCCAAGGCGGCGTAGTCCTTTTTACGGGTGTGTGGACCCGGTCGACCGGAGCTTTCCGGTCGACCGGGTCTTTTGCTGCGGCACCGGCCTCCGCTCGCGGGGCTCCGCCCCGGACCCCGCTGCTCAATCGCCGCAGGGGCTTGAAATCCGGTTACTGTTCCAGGCGTTGGCCGCGGAGGAGGAACCATGCCGCCACCGACGTCGCCAGCAGGACCGCCGCGCCGATGCCCGCCGCTACCTGGAGGCCGTCCACGAAGGCGGACTGTGCGCCGTTGAGGAGGGCCTCGCCCTGGGCCGCCGGGAGGCCGGCCGACGCCTCGACCGCCCCGCCGAGCGAGTCGTGCGCCGCCACCGCGACGTCCTCCGGCGTACCCGCCGGAACCGTGAACCCCGAGTAGACGCCGGTCACGATCGAGCCGAGCAGCGCGATACCGAGCGCCGTACCGAGTTCGTACGCCGTCTCGGACACCGCCGACGCCGCACCCGCCTGCTCCTTGGGCACGCTGGAGAGGATCACGTCGGCCGTCACCGTGAACGAGAAGCCCGCGCCGACACCGACGACGAGCAGCACCACGCCCAGCAGCGGATACCCGGTCGACTGGCTCAGCGTGGTGAGCGCGGCGAGGGCCAGGCCCACCGCCGCGAGCCCGCCCGCGACCACGGAACGTACGGAGAAGCGCCTCGCCACCGTACCGGCGACCAGACCGGCCGCCACCGCTCCCACCGCGGCGGGGAGTTCGGCGAGCCCCGCCTCGAACGGCGCACGCCCCTGCACCAGTTGCAGGAACTGGGAGAGGAAGAAGACCAGGCCCGCGAGCCCGAGGATCGTCAGCAGGTCGGCCAGGACCGCGCCCGAGAAGCCGCGGTTGCGGAACAGGTGCATGTTCAACAGCGGCGCCTGGAGCGTGAGTTGGCGGCGTACGAACCACACGAGCGCCGCCACGCCGACCACCGCCGACGCGCCCACACCGAGGCCGAAGCCGTGCGCGGCCGCCTCCTTCACCGCGTAGACGACGCCGATCATGCCGACGAGGGACAGCACCACGCTCAGCAGGTCCCACGGACCCGGCACCGGGTTCTTCGACTCGGGAATGAGCTTCGCGCCGACGATCACCAGAATCGCCATCACCGGCAGGTTGATCAGGAAGACCGAGCCCCACCAGAAGTGCTCGAGCAGGAACCCGCCGACGACAGGACCGACCGCCGCGCCCGCCGAGGCCATGGCACCCCAGATGCCGATGGCCAGCGAACGCTCGCGCGGGTCGTGGAAGATGTTGCGGATCAGCGCCAGCGTGGACGGCATCAGGGTCGCGCCCGCGACACCCAGCAGGGCGCGCGCCAGGATCATCATCTCGGGCGTCGTCGCGTACGCGTTGAGCACCGAGACCGCGCCGAAGGCGACCGCTCCCACAAGGAGCAGCTTCTTGCGGCCGATGCGGTCGCCGAGGCTGCCCATCGACACCAGCAGGCCGGCGATGACGAACGAGTAGACGTCACCGATCCAGAGCAGCTGCGTGCCGGAGGGCTTCAGGTCCTCGCTGATGTACGGGGTCGCGAGGCCGAGGACGGTCGCGTCCACGGCGACGAGCAGCACGGCCAGCACGAGGACGGAGAGGGCGAGCCACCGCGCGGGACGGGACTCCACCACCTCCGCCGCAGGGGTGCGCTGTGGTGTGCTGGTCATGGTTCCACTCTCCGAAGTGCGCCGCCGAGCAGCAGCTCGACGATCATGAATTGGAAGTCCTTCGCCGCGACGCGGCCGTCCTGTACGGCCCAGGCACCGCTGCCGATGAGGCCGTAGAGCGCCTCGGTCAGCCAGGCGGGTGTCAGATCGATCCGGAACTCGCCCGTCTCCTGTCCGCGCCGGAACAGTGCCTCTATGCGGGAGTCCAGGTGGGCCCAGCCCTCGTGCTGCTGCTCCCCCTCGAAGAGCTGGTTCTCCGTGACGAGGAAGGCGAGGAGCGGCGCCGACGGCTCGACCTCGCGGATGAGGCGCCGCAGCGCGTCCGCGGCCGGCCCCTCGTCGAGCCGGGCACGGTCGAGCGCCGACTCGCACTCGGCGATGCCGAGCGCCTCCAGCGCGCGGACCAGCGCGTCCCGGCCCGCGAACTGGCGGTGCAGCGTCGCGCGGCTGATGCCGGCGGCCCGCGCCACCTCGTCCATGGTGGCCGTGGACCTGCGGGTCAGCAGGGCGGCAGCGCTGTGCAGTACCTGAGCGCGATCGACTGTCATGAGACAAGAGTACGTCACATGAGACATGAATGTCTCATCGATTCGAGAGGCGGCCATGCGAGGGGAGGCCGTCACGCCTGGCCGGTACTCCAGTAGCCGGTGCCCTGACGCAGTGTTACGACTGTCGGGACGTCCGACTCTCTGGAGGTACCGGCATGGGGTGCTGCATCTTCGCGGCGATGGCCGCCATCGGGCCACGGGTGGCCCTGGTCATCACGTGGCTGTTCACCAACCTCGTGGACCGCGCCTTCACTGGCGTTCTGCTGCCGCTCATCGGCCTGGTCCTGCTGCCGTGGACGACCTTGGGGTACGTCCTCGCGTACGCCCCCGTGGTCGGTGTCGGCGGGATCGGCTGGGTGGTCATCGTCTTCGGTCTGCTGCTCGACCTGTCGAGCTACGGAGGCGGGGCGCGGGCGCGCCGCTGACGCCCCGCCCGTACACATACGCGTACACGCCGAAGGGCCCGGTTCGTCCACGGATGGACGAACCGGGCCCTTCTCGGTACCCGCGAGGGCCTACTTCTTGGCGTCGGCCCAGGTGCGCTGCACCGTCAGGTCCTGCTTGACCTCGGCGAGCTGGACGGCGACCGCGCTCGGCGCCGTGCCACCGCGGCCCGAGCGGGAGGCCAGGGCGCCCGGAACGTTGAGCACCGAGCGGACCTCGGGCTTGAGGTGCTCGGAGATCTTGGCGAACTGCTCGTCGGTGAGGCCGTCGAGCTCCTTGCCCTCCGACTCGGCGACCTTGACGCACTCGCCCGCGACATCGTGCGCGACACGGAACGGCACGCCCTGCTTCACGAGCCACTCGGCGATGTCCGTGGCGAGCGAGAAGCCGGCCGGGGCCAGCTCCTCCATGCGCTCCCGGTTGACCGTGAGCGTGGCCAGCATGCCGGTGAACGCCGGGAGCAGCAGAGCCAACTGGTCGCAGGAGTCGAAGACCGGCTCCTTGTCCTCCTGGAGGTCACGGTTGTACGCGAGCGGGAGCGCCTTGAGCGTCGCCATCAGGCCCGTGAGGTTGCCGATGAGGCGGCCCGACTTGCCGCGCGCCAGCTCCGCGATGTCCGGGTTCTTCTTCTGCGGCATGATCGACGAGCCGGTGGAGAAGGCGTCGTGGAGCGTGACGAAGGAGAACTCCTTCGTGTTCCACAGGATGATCTCCTCGGCGATCCGCGAGAGGTTCACGCCGATCATCGCGGTGATGAAGGTGAACTCGGCGACGAAGTCACGAGAGGCCGTGCCGTCGATGGAGTTGGCGGAGCTGCCGTGCTCGAAACCGAGGTCCCGCGCCACCGCCTCCGGGTCGAGGCCGAGGCTGCTGCCCGCCAGGGCTCCGGAGCCGTACGGCGAGACGGCCGTCCGCTCGTCCCACTGGCGCAGCCGCTCCGCGTCCCGGGACAGGGACTGGACGTGCGCCAGGACGTGGTGGGCGAAGAGCACCGGCTGGGCGTGCTGGAGGTGCGTACGACCCGGCATCGCGACGTCGGAGTGCGCCTCCGCGAGCCCGACGAGGGCCTCCTGGAGGTCGGCGATCAGGCCACCGATGGCGCGGGCCTCGTCGCGCAGGTACATCCGGAAGAGCGTCGCCACCTGGTCGTTGCGCGAGCGGCCCGCGCGCAGCTTGCCGCCGAGGTCCGGGCCGAGGCGCTCGAGGAGGCCGCGCTCGAGGGCGGTGTGCACGTCCTCGTCGGCGATCGTGCCGACGAAGGAGCCGTCCGCGACGTCCGTCTCCAGCTCGTCGAGGCCGGCGATCATGCGGGTCAGCTCGTCCTCGGTGAGCAGTCCCGCCTTGTTGAGCACGCGCGCGTGGGCACGGGAGCCCGCGATGTCGTACGGGGCGAGGCGCCAGTCGAAGTGGACGGAGGCGGAGAGTTTCGCCAGGGCCTCGGCCGGGCCGTCGGCGAACCGGCCGCCCCAGAGGCGGACATCGCCGGTGTTGCTGCTCACGTGCTCTGCTCCTCGGGCCGGTGGATCTGAATGCCGGTGCGTTTGTCGTTGTGCATGATTATGCAGGGTCCTGCATGATTCGTCAATCGTGCCCCGGACTGCCGGTGCGGAGCCGGCGGACATCTCGCCGTACGGAACCTTCTACGAAGGAAGCGTGCACCGGGCATCATCCCGGTATGGGAAAAAGTCATGAGCGCATAGACGGCCGGCTGCGCACGTTCATCGAGGACCAGCCGGTCTTCTTCACCGCGACCGCCCCGCTCTCCGACGACGGTACGGTCAACCTCTCCCCCAAGGGCCTCAAGGGCTCGTTCGCCGTGCTCGACGAACGGACCGTCGGCTACCTGGACTTCGCCGGTTCCAACGCGGAGACCATCGCCCACCTGCGCGAGAACGGCCGGATCACGCTGATGTGGTGCGCGTTCCAGGGACCGCCCAACATCGTCCGGGTGCACGGCCGCGGCGAGCCCGTGTTCCGCGACGACCCCCGCTTCGCCGAGCTGCTCGGCCACTTCCCCGACATCGACCCGACCCGCAACGGGCTGCGCGCGATCATCGTCGTGCACGCCGAACACATCCGCGACACCTGCGGCTACGCCGTGCCCTTCATGACGTACGACGAGGACCGCGACCTGCACGGCAGGCGCTTCGAGCGCGAGGACGACGCGGGGCTCGACGCGTACTTCCAGAAGAAGGAGTACATCGCGAAGAGCCTGGACGGACTGCCCGGGCTGCCGTTGCCGCTGCCGCCCGCTACGTTCTGACCCATGCGCCCTATTCGAGCAGGTATCGCCACCGCCGTCGCCGCCTGCGCCGCCCTCGGTGCGGCCCCCTCCACCTCCGCCGCCGCCGACCCGCTGCCCGCCCGCATGGCGGACACGGGCGGCGGTCGCCAGCTGATCACCGCGCAGGCGCCCCGCACGTCCTCGACCACCGGCACCGTCACCTGGTGGGACCGGGGCGCGAACGGCCGCTGGGTGAAGGCCGGTTCGGCGCCCGCGCGCTTCGGGGCGAAGGGGCTCGTGGCGGGGAGCAAGCGCAAGCAGGGCACCAACACGACGCCGACCGGCCTCTACGACCTGCCCTTCGCGTTCGGCGTCAAGGCGGCACCCGAGGGGACCCGGACGACGTACCGGCGCGTGCACCGCGACTCCTGGTGGTGCCAGGACAACGCCTCCCGCTCGTACAACCGCTGGACCGAGCCGCGCCCCCGCGACTGCCGCGCCGCCGAGTCCGAGCGCCTCGCCGACTACGCGACGCAGTACGCGCACGCGCTCGTGGTCGGCTTCAACTACTACCGTCCCGTGCACGGCCGCGGAGCCGGAATCTTCCTGCACGTCAACGGGCGCGGGGCCACGGCCGGTTGCGTGTCCGTACCAAAGGACGCCATGCGCCGGATCCTGACCTGGGCGCACCCCGAGCGGTCCCCGCACATCGCGATCGGGACGGCGGGCGGGGCGACGGCCATCACCCGGTACTGAGACGGCAATCCCCCGGTACTGAGACCTCAATCATCCGGTACTGATACGTATACGGACATGGGCACCCATGCCGGTACCGGCTCTCGTGTAGGGACCACATAACGAGACGGGGTTGCGCGGATTCGCCGCCGAGGCGTTGCATCGCCCGGTGCGAAGCGAATCCGAACAGACGTCCCCCGACTCCCCCGCAGCGGAGACCGCCGACGAGGCCGAGGCCGGGCCCGCAGCCGGGACGGCCGTGGAGAGCGGGGCCACCGACCGCGCCGCCCGGCTCGCGGTCACCGTCTTCCCCGTGCTCGTCCTCGTCGCGGGCGCCTGGGGGCTCGCCTCCCCCGGCACGTTCGCCGGCTGGGGCACCAACGTGCCCTACCTGCTGGGCGTCGTGATGTTCTGCATGGGCCTCACCATGACCCTCACGGACTTCAAGGGCGTCGCGCAGCGGCCGTGGGCCGTAGGGCTCGGGCTCGTCGCGCACTACGTGATCATGCCGGGGCTCGGCTGGGCGATCGCCCACGCGCTCGGCCTGTCCCCGCAGTTGGCGGCCGGTGTCATCCTCGTCGGCTGCGCGCCCAGCGGCACCGCGTCCAACGTCGTGACGTATCTGGCGCGCGGCGACGTCGCCCTTTCGGTGTCCGTGGCGACCGTCTCCACCGTGCTCGCGCCGCTGATCACGCCGCCGCTGACGCTGCTGCTCGCGGGGGCGTACCTGCCGGTGGACGCCGGCTCGATGATGACGGACATCCTGAAGACCGTGCTGCTCCCGGTGATCGCGGGCCTGGTCGTGCGGCTCGTGCTCGGCCGGTACGTCGACCGGCTGCTCAAGGTGCTGCCGTGGCTGTCCGCGCTGACCATCGCCGTGATCGTGGCCGTGGTGGTGGCGGGAAGCGCCGACGCCATCAAGTCGGCCGCCGCCCTCGTCATGGTCGCGGTGGTGCTGCACAACGGCCTCGGCCTCGCGCTCGGCTACGGCGCCGGAAAGCTCGGCCGGCTCGGCAAGCCCGCGTCGCGCGCCATGGCCTTCGAGGTCGGCATGCAGAACTCGGGCCTCGCGGCCTCCCTCGCCACGGCCCACTTCAGCCCCCTGGCCGCGCTGCCCGCCGCCGTGTTCTCGGTCTGGCACAACGTGTCGGGCGCGCTGGTCGCGGCGTGGATGTCGTACCGGGCGAGGGCCGCCGAGAAGAAGTAGGCCCCCGGCACCGGAGCGCATCGAAGAAGCCGACCAAGTCGACACCGGCCAGGTATCCGAAAAGATGACTGGACAGGTGTAGACAGGTCGGCTTCTTCGTGTCTACCTTCTAGACATGCCTGGACAGGTTCACAAGCATCACCGCGTCGCCCACGTCCTCGCCGAGGAGATCCGTACGGGCGTCCACGCCGACGGCAGCAAGCTGCCCGGTGAGCACGCGCTGCGGGAGCGCTTCGGGGTCAGCCGGACGACCGTGCGGCAGGCTCTCGGCGTCCTTGGCGAACAGGGACTCATCGAGACGCACGCCGGCATCGGGTCGATCGTCACGTTCGACGGCGCCCCGCTCGACCAGCATCTCGGCTGGACCAGGGCGCTGGCCGCCCAGGGCACCGAGCTGACGACGCAGACCCTGCGCTTCGAGCGGATACAGGATGTGGCGCTCGCCGCCGAACTCGGCCTGGAGAGCCCGGAGTTCATCGCCCTCGACCGCGTACGCCGGCTGTCCGACGGGCACGGTGTCTCGCTGGAGTTCAGCCGGGTGCCCGCCGTCGGGCCGCTGGCCGATCTGGTCGAGCGCGGGCTCGACGGCGGCTCCCTGGACCAGACGCTCGCCGCGGCGGGCCGGGTCCGCGACTCCAGTGACGCGCACATCGCCGTCGCCGGACTCGACGACGCCGACGCCGCGGCCCTGCGCCGCTCCCCCGGTGATTCCTTCCTCCGCGTCGCCCAGGTGTTCCGCGACGCGGACGGGGGCGTGGTCGAGCAGGTCACGAGCCTGCTCGACCCGTCCCGGTTCCAACTGCACGTACGTACCGGCCGAGGAGGCCAACCGTGAGTACCACCCCCGATCCCGCCCTCTTCGACCGCGCCGCCGGTGCCTTCTACGGGCTCGCGCTCGGCGACGCGCTCGGCATGCCGACCCAGGTCATGTCCCGTGAGGACGTCGTCCGCGTCTACGGCACGCTGAGCGGCTTCGAGCCCGCCCAGCCCGACAACCCGGTCAGTGCCGGGATGCCTGCCGGGTCCGTCACGGACGACACCGACCAGGCCGTCATCGTGGCGCGGCTGATCGTGGAGGGCGGCGGGCACGTCGACCCGCTGCGGTTCGCCGAGGAACTCCTGTCCTGGGAGCGGGAGATGAAGGCCAAGGGGTCGTTCGACCTGCTGGGCCCCTCGACCAAGGCGGCGCTCGACGCCGTGGACCGGGGCGCCGACCCCAAGGAGGCCGGAAAGTACGGCACGACGAACGGCTCCGCCATGCGCGTCGCGCCAGTCGGCATCGCCTACTCCTACGGCCCCGACGACACCGAGCCCTTCCTGGACCGGGTCGTCGAGTCCTGCCAGGTCACGCACGACACGAACATCGGTATCGCGGGCGCGGCGGCCGTCGCCGCGGCCGTCTCCACCGGTGTCGCGGGCGGCACCCTCGATGACGTCTTCGACGCCGCGATCGCCGCCTCCGAGGCCGGTGCCCGGCGCGGTCACTGGGTCGCGGGCGCCAGCATCTCGGCGCGGATCGCCTCGGTGCGCGAGCTGGTCGCGGGCCTCGACGAGACCGCCGCGCTCGACCGTGTCGTCGCGCTCATCGGCACCAGCGTCGCCAGCCAGGAGTCGGTCCCCGCGGCGTTCGCGGTGCTCGCGCTGACCGGCGGCGACCCGTGGCGGTCCACGCTCCTCGCGGCGAACCTCGGCGGCGACAGCGACACGATCGCCGCGATCGCCGGCGCGATCGCCGGTTCCCTGCACGGCCTCACCGCCCTGCCCGCCGACGCCGTACGCACCCTGCGCGAGGTCAACGGGCTCGACCTGGAGCCGCTGACGAGGCAGCTGCTCACCTACCGGACCAACCGCTGACGGACCTCACCCCGTCCGCACCGAGCAAGAGCAAGGAGGTTCCGCCATGGCCGATTCAACGAAGAACGACCGCGTCGGCACCGTGGAGACCCGGGGGATCGAACCGGTCCCCGACAGCGAGCGGCACGGCCACGCGAGCCAGATGTTCTGGACGTGGTTCGCCGCCAACATCTCGATCCTCGGGCTGCCGCTCGGCGCGACGCTCGTCGCCTTCCGCGGCCTGAACATCTGGCAGGCCGTGATCGTCGCGGTCGTCGGCTCGGTGGGCTCCTTCGCGCTGGTCGGCGCTCTCAGCCTGGCCGGCAAGAAGGGCGGCGCGCCCGCCCTGACCCTGTCGCGCGCGGTGTTCGGCCAGCGCGGCAACCACGGGCCCACGCTGATCAGCTGGCTCAGCCGGGTCGGCTGGGAGACGATCACCACGACCACGGCGGCGTACGCGCTGCTCGCTCTGCTCAACACGCTCTTCGGGTTCGGCCAGGGCACCGTCCTCACCCTGATCTGTCTGCTGGTCTTCATCGCCTGCACGCTGCTGATCAGTGGGCTCGGGCACGCCACGATCATGTGGATCAACAAGTGGGCGACGGTGGCCTTCGGGATCCTGAACCTGGTCGTGATGGGCTTCCTCGTCGCGACCGTCGACTGGTCGAAGGTCCTCGACGCCCCGGCCGGACCGCTCAGCGGTGTCATCGGGGGCATCGGCTTCATCGCCGCGGGCACCGGCATCGGCTGGGCCAACGCCGGTGCGGACTACGCCCGTTACCTGCCGCGGTCCATCCCGGGCGGGCGGCTCGTGCAGGCCTCCGCGTTCGGCGCGGGCATCCCGCTGGTGCTGCTGATCTCGCTGGGCTCGCTGCTCACGGCGGGCGATCCGACGCTCGCGACGTCGTCCGATCCGGTCGCGGCGATCAACGCGATGCTGCCGTCGTGGATGGCCGTGCCGTATCTGATCGCGGCGTTCGGCGGGCTGCTGATGTCCAATCACCTGTCCACGTACTCGGCCGGGTTGACGATGATCACGCTCGGTCTGCGGGTGCCGCGGGCCTGGGCGGTCTGCGTGGATGTCGCCCTGATGTTCCTCGGCGGCGTCTACTTCATGCTGATCGCGGGCGACTTCTACGGCCCGTTCAGTACGTTCCTTACGCTGCTCGCCGTGCCGATCTCGGCATGGATCGGGGTCATCGTCGTCGACATGGCCCGGGGCCGGAGTTACGACACCGAGGCCGTGATGAACACCGGCCGCACCAGCCGCTACTGGTACACCGGCGGTTTCCATCTGCCCGCCGTCGTCGCGTGGGTGGTGGCGATCGTGGCCGGGCTGCTGTTCACCACGGCCTCGACCAGCGCGGACGACGTGTGGTTCAAGGGCCCGCTGGCCGGGTCCTGGCTCGGCACCAACGGGCTCGGCTGGCTCGTCGCGATCGTCGTGGGCGGTGTGCTGTACGCGCTGCTCGGGCGCCGCACGAAGGTGACCCTCGACTCCGCCGACACCGATTCCGCCGCTTTCAAGGAGGCCACACGATGACCGCCGACTCCCGTGTCGTTCTCGCCGGGAACGTCATCGCCGATCTCGTCATCGACGTACCCGCCCTCCCGGAGCGGGGTGGCGATGTCATCGGTACGCGTACGGAGCTGTACGCGGGCGGCGGCTTCAATACGCTCACGGCGGCGCGGCGGCTGGGCGCCGAAGCGGTGTACGCGGGGCTTCATGGCACCGGTCCCTATGGGGAGTTGGTGCGCTCCGCGCTCGCCGCGGAGGGTATCGGGACGGTACTTCCGGTGCGGACGGACGGCGACACCGGGTTCTGTGTCGCGCTCGTCGACGGGGGCGGTGAGCGGACGTTCGTGACCAGTTTCGGCGTCGACGCGCGGATGACGCCGGGCGAGGCGGCGGCGATCGGCGGAGCCGTGCGCGGCGGTGACCTGGTGCAGGTGTCCGGGTACGGGCTTGTCATGGAGGTCAACGGGCCGTTGCTCGCGCAGATGGTGGCGGGTCTCCCCGATGACGTACGGGTCTGTTTCGATCCGGCGCCGCTGGTGGCGGACATTCCGGCCGAGGTCCTCGAACCGGTTCTTGCCCGTACGGACTGGCTGAGCTGCAATGCGCGCGAGGCCGGGATCCTGGCCGGGGGTGCCGATCCGCGGGAGGCGGCGGCCGCCTTGCGGGGGCGGTTGCGGGATGGGGCGGGGGTGTTGGTGCGGGCCGACAAGGACGGGTGTTGGTTGGCTTCGCCGGGGGCGGGGGACGTGGTGCATGTGCCTGGTTTCCCCGTTGATGCCGTGGACAGCAATGGGGCCGGGGATGCGCATGTGGGTGCGTTCTTGGCGTTGCTGGGGCGGGGCGTCGACGCGGTGGATGCTGCGCGGGGGGCCAATGCGGCGGCGGCGTTGGCGGTGACGCGGCGGGGGCCGGCCACCGGGCCCACCGTGGAGGAGCTGGTGGCGTTTCTTGGGGAGGGCCCGGCGCGGGAGTTGGGGCTGGGCTGAGGGTTTACTCTCCCCCAACCCGCCCCTTCCCGAAGACCGGGGCTCCGCCCCGGACCCCGCGCCTCAAACGCCGGCGGGGCTGGGATTAGTGGTCGTTCTGGGCCACGCGGAGCATGTGGTCTGCCAGGGACTGGCCGCCTGCCGGGTCGCGGCTGATCAGCATCACCGTGTCGTCGCCCGCGATCGTGCCGAGGATGACGTGGAGTTCGGCCTGGTCGATGGCCGAGGCCAGGAACTGGGCCGCGCCCGGTGGGGTGCGGAGCACCACCAGGTTCGCCGAGGCCTCCGCCGAGATGAGCAGCTCGCCGGCCAGGCGGCGCATCCGCTCCTCCTTGGCCGATTCGCCGAGCGGGGCCTGCGGGGTGCGGAAGCCGCCCTCGCTGGGCACGGCGTAGATCAGCTCACCACCGGTGTTCCGGATCTTGACCGCGCCCAGCTCGTCCAGGTCGCGGGAGAGCGTCGCCTGTGTGACCGTGAGCCCGTCGTCGGACAGCAGCTTCGCCAACTGGCTCTGGGAGCGCACGGGTTGGCGGTTGAGGATGTCCACTATCCGGCGGTGCCGCGCGGCGCGGGTCTGCGGTACGGCCGACGCCGCGTGCGCCAGGTTCGTGGCCGCGGATACGTCTCTCTCCGCTTTGCTGCTCATCGTCGTCCCATTCTCCTCAGGATCGCCCTTCCGCGTCGGCCGATGCCGTGTCCAGTACGGCGGGCAGCGCCGCGAGGAACGCGTCCGCCTCGGCGTCGCTCAGGTTCAGCGGCGGCATGAGCCGGACGACGTCGGGTGCGGGCGCGTTCACCAGGAAGCCCGCGTCCTGGGCCGCCTGCTGCACCTGCGGTGCGCGCGGCCCGGTGAGCACGATACCCAGCAGCAGGCCCTCGCCCCTGACATGGCCGACCAGCGGGTGGCCGAGGGCCTCGACGCCGGACTTGATGCGCTCGCCGACCGCCTTGGTGTTCTCCAGGAGGCCCTCGCCCGCGATGGTGTCGAGGACCGCGAGGCCGGCCGCGCAGGCGACGGGGTTGCCGCCGAACGTCGTGCCGTGCTGGCCGGGCTTGAGGAGCTTCGCCGTCTCGCCGAAGGCCACCGTCGCGCCGAGCGGAAGGCCGCCGCCGAGGCCCTTGGCGAGCGTGACGACGTCGGGCTCGATGCCCTCATCCGCCTGGTACGCGAACCAGTGCCCGGTCCTGCCGACGCCGGTCTGCACCTCGTCGAGCACGAGCAGGGTGCCGGTGGCCCGGGTGATCTCGCGGGCCGCCTTGAGGTAGCCGGCGGGCGGCACCACGACGCCGTTCTCCCCCTGGATCGGTTCGATGATGACGAAGGCTGTGTCCTCCGTGACGGCCGCCTTGAGCGCTTCCACGTCTCCGTACGGGACGTGTGTGACGTCGCCGGGGAGCGGGGTGAAGCCGTCCTGCTTGCCGGCCTGGCCGGTCAGCGAGAGGGAGCCCATGGTGCGGCCGTGGAAGCCGCCGGTCGTGGCGACCATGTGCGTCCGGCCCGTGAGTCGGCCGATCTTGAACGCGCCCTCGTTGGCCTCGGCGCCCGAGTTGCAGAAGAAGACCGCGCCGTCCCGGCCGAAGAGCTGGAGGAGGCGCTCGGCGAGCGCGACGGGCGGCTCGGCGACGAAGAGGTTCGAGACGTGGCCGAGGGAGGCGATCTGCGTGGAGACCGCTTCGACGATCGCCGGGTGGGCGTGGCCGAGCGCGTTGACCGCGATGCCGCCGACGAAGTCCAGGTACTCCTTGCCGTCGGCGTCCCACAGCTTGGCGCCCGCGCCCTTGACCAGCGGCAGCCTCGGGGTGCCGTAGTTGTTCATCAGGGCGCCCTGCCAGCGCTCCGTCAACTCCTGGTTATCAGTCACGAGTTGCTCTCCCCCTTGTTGTCGCCCTCTTTGTCGGCGATGACCATCGTGCCGATGCCTTCGTCGGTGAAGATCTCCAGCAGGATCGAGTGCTGGACCCGCCCGTCGATGACGCGGGCGGTGTGCACGCCGTTGCGCACGGCGTGCAGGCAGCCCTCCATCTTCGGGACCATGCCGCTCGCCAGCTCCGGGAGCAGCTTCTCGAGTTCGGTGGCGGTGAGCCGGCTGATGACCTCGTCGGAGTGGGGCCAGTCCTCGTAGAGGCCCTCGACGTCGGTCAGCACCATCAGCGTCTCGGCGTCCAGCGCAGCAGCGAGTGCCGCAGCCGCCGTATCAGCATTGACGTTGTAGACATGCGAATCGTCCTGGGAACGGGCGATCGAGGAGACGACCGGGATCCGGCCGTCGGCGAGCAGGGCCTCGATGGCGCCGGTGTCGATCTCGGTGATCTCGCCGACCCGGCCGATGTCGACCAGCTCGCCCTCGATGCGGGGCTGGTGCTTGGTGGCGGTGATGGTGTGCGCGTCCTCGCCGGTGATGCCGACGGCGAGCGGTCCGTGCTGGTTGAGCAGGCCGACCAGCTCGCGCTGCACCTGCCCGGCGAGCACCATCCGTACGACGTCCATGGCGTCCTCGGTGGTGACCCGGAGGCCCGCCTTGAACTCGCTGACGATGCCGTGCCGGTCCAGCGCCCTGCTGATCTGCGGGCCGCCGCCGTGCACCACGACGGGCTTGAGCCCCGCGTGGTGCAGGAAGACGACGTCCTGCGCGAACGCGGCCTTCAGCTCCTCGTCGATCATGGCGTTGCCGCCGAACTTGATGACGACGGTCTTGCCGTGGTGCCGGGTCAGCCAGGGCAGCGCCTCGATGAGCGTCTGGGCCTTGGGGAGCGCGGTGTGCTTCCGCGCTCCGGTCGACTTGGTCTCTTTCGTCTCGCTCATGAGGAGTACGCGCTGTTCTCGTGGACGTAGTCGGCTGTCAGGTCGTTGGTCCAGATCGTCGCGGTCTCGGTGCCCGCGGCGAGGTCGGCGGTGACGACGACCTCCCGGTAGCGCATGTCGACCTTGTCGCGGTCCTCGCCGACGCCGCCGTTCTTGCAGACCCACACGCCGTTGATCGCGACGTTCAGCTCGTCCGGCTCGAAGGTGGCCTTCGTGGTGCCGATCGCGGAAAGGACCCGGCCCCAGTTGGGGTCCTCGCCGTGGATGGCGCACTTGAGGAGGTTGTTCCGGGCGATGGAGCGGCCCACCTCGACGGCCTCGTCCTCGCTCGCGGCGTTGATCACCTCGACCTTGATGTCCTTGCTGGCACCCTCGGCGTCACCGATGAGCTGTCGGCCGAGGTCGTCGCAGACGAGGCGGACGGCCTGGGCGAACTCCTCGTACTCCGGGGTGACTTCGGCGGCGCCGGAGGCGAGCAGCAGCACCGTGTCGTTCGTCGACATGCAGCCGTCGGAGTCGACCCGGTCGAAGGTGACGCGGGTGGCGTCGCGCAGCGCCTTGTCCAGGACCTCGCTGTCGAGGGCGGCGTCCGTGGTGAGGACGACCAGCATGGTGGCGAGGCCGGGGGCCAGCATGCCGGCGCCCTTCGCCATGCCGCCGACGGTCCAGCCCTCGCCCTGGTGCACCGCCGTCTTGTGCACGCTGTCGGTGGTCTTGATGGCGATGGCGGCCTTCTCGCCGCCGTGCTCGGAGAGCTGGGCCGCGGCCTTGTCCACGCCGGGCAGCACCTTGTCCATGGGCAGCAGCTCGCCGATGAGGCCCGTCGACGCGACGGCGACCTCTCCCGCGTTCACCTCGAGGACCTCGGCGACCTTCTCGGCCGTCGCGTGCGTGTCCTGGAAGCCCTTGGGGCCTGTGCAGGCGTTGGCGCCACCGGAGTTGAGGACGACGGCGGAGACGAGGCCGCCCTTGAGGACCTGCTCGGACCAGAGGACCGGGGCGGCCTTGACGCGGTTGGAGGTGAAGACGCCCGCGGCCGCCAGGCGGGGGCCGCGGTTGACCACGAGGGCCAGGTCCGGGTTCCCGCTGTTCTTGATTCCGGCGGCGATGCCCGCGGCCTGGAATCCCTTGGCTGCCGTCACACTCACGGCGCGACTCCGATCGTCGAGAGCCCGGTGGTCTCGTCGAGACCGAGGGCGATGTTCATGGATTGGATGGCACCGCCGGCGGTGCCCTTGGTCAGGTTGTCGATCGCGCTGATGACGATGACGCGGCCCGCGGCTTCGTCGTACGCGACCTGGATCTGCGCCGCGTTCGACCCGTACACGGCGGCCGTCTGCGGCCACTGGCCCTCGGGCAGCAGATTGACGAACGGCTCCTCGCCGTACGCCTTCTCGTACGCGGCCCGCACCTGCTCGGAGGTGACGCCGGGCTTCGCCTTGGCGCTGCACGTGGCGAGGATGCCGCGGGGCATCGGCGCGAGCGTCGGCGTGAAGGAGACGGAGACCCGCTCCCCCGCCGCGGCGCTGAAGTTCTGGATCATCTCGGGGGTGTGCCGGTGACCGCCGCCCACCCCGTACGGCGACATGTTCCCCATGACCTCGCTGCCGAGCAGGTGCGGCTTGGCCGCCTTGCCCGCGCCGGAGGTGCCGGACGAGGCGACGATCACGGCCTCGCTCTCCACGAGCCCCGCCGCGTACGCGGGGACGAGGGCGAGCGAGACGGCCGTCGGGTAGCAACCGGGCACCGCGATGCGCTTGGACCCCTCCAGCACGGCGCGGCCACCCGGCAGTTCGGGAAGGCCGTACGGCCACGTGCCGGCGTGCGGCGAGCCGTAGAACGTCTCCCAGTCGGCGGCGTCCTTCAGCCGGAAGTCGGCGCCCATGTCGACGACGAGGACGTCCGGGCCGAGCTGCTCGGCGACGGCGGCGGACTGCCCGTGCGGCAGCGCCAGGAAGACGACGTCGTGCCCCGCGAGCACCTCCGTCGTGGTCTCCTGGAGGACTCGGTCGGCGAGCGGGAAGAGGTGGGGCTGGAGCGCGCCCAGGCGCTGCCCCGCGTTCGAGTTGCCCGTCAGGGCGCCGATCTCCACCTCCGGGTGGGCGAGCAGCAGGCGCAGCACTTCGCCGCCCGCATATCCACTCGCTCCCGCCACTGCTGCGCGTACCGCCATGGAACCCTCCTCTTGGATGGCATGACTATACGTCTCTGTGCACGTTTATGCAACGAGTGGTGTGATCGCCCCCTGGCGGCCGTGGGAGCCGAAGCCTGCGGCTCAGCCGCGCTCCAGGCGTACGACGACGGGCGCGCCGAACGGGTCGCCGCTCTGCATGACCTCCACCTTTCCGGCGCCGATCCATTCGTCGGTGCCCGGGATCCGGTGGATCTCCTTCAGCCACAGCATCTGGTTCGAGGCCTTGCGGGCGCCGGTCGACAGGGGCAGTCGCTCGCGTTTGATCTTCACGCAGCGGTTGTCGTCGGTCAGGTACCAGTTGCCGTCGAGGAAGAGGCCGCCCTTTTCCTGGCCGACCGGGATCCGCAGCTCGCACTGGCCGGGGGCCGGGTCCTGGTCGGCCCACTTCGCGCCGTCCCAGCGCAGCCGGATGTACTGGTCCTCCGGTTCGGGCTCGACCTCGCCGTGGTTGAAGGAGTTGGTGCCGTACGCGCGCACCTGCCCGTCTTCGAGTGCGAAGACCTTGTTCAGGCCCGCTACGGGTTCGGGCGGGATCGGCTCCTCGAAGCGGGCCCGGGGCGTGTCCACCGGCTTCCAGGACGTGCCGTCCCAGTGCGTGGAGGCGGGCTGGTCGTACGGCTCGCCGTGCACGGTCCCGGTGCCGGGTCCGGTGGAGCGGCTGCCGACCGCCCAGACGTCGTCGGGGCCCGCGACGGCCAGGTCGCCCACCTTGTACGGGAGCCGGGTCGTGGTCCAGCGCGTGCCGTCCCAGTGGGCGGCGGTCTGCTCGCCGGTGAGCGTCCAGATGTCGTCGGGGGACGTGGCGTGGAGGTTTCCCGCCGCACCGGGCGGCGGGTTCGGCACCGGGGACCAGCGGGTGCCGTCCCACTGTGCCCACTTGGCCGCCGCCGCGTCCGCCTGTGGAACGCCTTCCTGGCGCGGCATCGACCGCATCCACAGGGCCTTGTCGCCGACCTCTTCGAGCATGGGCGGGTAGCCCTCACCGTCGCCGAGCGCGTCGGGCAGGGGCTCGCGGCTCCATCGCTCGCCGTCGTAGTGCAGGAGCAGGGACGCGTAGTTGCCGTCGTTCTCGGCACCGGTCGCCCAGATGTCGTCCTCGGCGAGGACCGCGACGTCGGTCAGCTCACCGTTGAAGTCCGCGATGTGCTCGAACTTCCAGGAGAGTTCCGCCTTTTGGGTCTTCGACGGGGAGGGCGCCTTCGCCTGCCCGCCGGGCGTCCCGCACCCCGCGACGGCCAGCAAGGAGGCCACGAAAGCGGCGCACACCGCCGTCCCTCTGCACCGGATCCGCGCTGCGCTCACGACCACTCCCCCTAGTCACTCGCCGGTGTGCCCGGCGCGCGCAGCGTACCCGGAGGCGCAGCGCTTGCCCTGGAGTGCGCTCCAGGTCATACCGTCGAGCGCATCCGGCACCGGCACCACCACAGGAGGCAGCACCCCATGTCGAACCTTCCCACTCGCCGCCTGGGCGCGCTCACCGTCTCCGCGCAGGGCCTCGGCTGCATGGGCATGAGCCACGGCTTCGGCCCGTCCGACGACGAGCAGTCGATCGGCACGATCCACCGCGCCCTCGACCTCGGTGTCACCCTGCTCGACACCTCGGACTTCTACGGAACCGGGCACAACGAGGAGCTGATCGGCCGCGCCCTCGCCGCGCCGGGCCGCCGCGAACAGGCCGTCCTCGCCACGAAGTTCGGCTTCGCCAACAAGCTCGGGGAGCCCGTCGAGATCCGCGGCGACGCCGCGTACGTACGCCAGGCCTGCGAGGCCTCGTTGCGCCGGCTCGGCGTCGACCACATCGACCTGTACTACCTGCACCGCGTCGACCAAAACGTGCCCATCGAGGAGACTGTGGGCGCCATGGCGGAGCTGGTGAAGGAGGGCAAGGTGCGCCACCTCGGCCTCTCGGAGGCGGGCGCGGACACGCTGCGCAAGGCGTACGCGACGCATCCCATCGCGGCGCTGCAAAGCGAGTTCTCGCTGTGGACGCGCGACCTGGAGGCGGAGATCCTGCCGGTGTGCCGGGAGCTGGGCATCGGGCTCGTGCCGTTCTCGCCGCTGGGGCGCGGCTTCCTCACCGGCGCCTACAAGTCGACGGAGCAGTTCAAGGAGGGCGATGTGCGCCGCTCCCAGCCGCGCTTCACGGACGGGAACCTGGAGCGCAATCTCGCGATCGTCGCGCGCCTGGAGGAGTTGGCGGCCCAGAAGGGCGTCACGGCGGGCCAGTTGGCGCTCGCCTGGGTGCAGCACCAGGGCGACGACGTGGTGCCGATCCCCGGCACGCGCCGCCAGAAGTACCTGGAGGAGAACGTGGCGGCGGCGACACTGGAGCTGTCGGCGGACGAGCTGGCCGCGATCGACGCGGCGGCCCCGGCGGGCGAGGTGGCCGGTGACCGCTACGACGCGGGCAGCATGAAGTTCGTGAACGGCTGAGCGCGTGACGCACGTCCTGTGGCTGGGCGGCGCGCCAGGCGCCGGCAAGTCGACGGTCGCCGAGCGCCTCGCGCGGCGGCACGGCCTGCGCAGATATCACGCCGATACGCGCACGTGGGCGCACCGCGACCGGGCGCTCGCGGCGCGCGACGAGGCGGCCGTCCGCTTCGAGACGCTGCCGCCCGACGAGCGCTGGGCGAGACCCGTGGGCGAGCTCCTCGCGATGTCACTGCACCGCGAGCGCGGCCCGATGGTCGTCGACGATGTACGGGCGCTGCCCCCGGCCCCACTGACGGTGGCCGAGGGCACGACGATCACGCCCGGTGTCGCCCGGGCCCTCCCCGGCCGGGCCGCACTGTGGCTGCTACCGACCCCCGAGCTGCTCGAAAAGCGGCTTGCGGAACGGGAGTTGGGGCCCGGCCCGCTGGCCCTGTACCGCCGCCTGGCCCAGGAGATCGCGGAAGAGGTACGGGAGTCCGGCGCGCCCTTCCTGAGCGTCGACGGCAGCGCGGACACCACGGAGGAGGTCGCCCGGCTCTGGGCCGGCCCGCTCGCCGAGGGGCCGCACGCGGGGGCGGCCGATGAGCGCCGCGCCCTGCTCCGTGAGGCCAACGAGGCCGTGGTCGCCCAGATCGCCGGGTACTTCGGCCGCCCCTGGGCGGACGGGGAGCCCGGCGACAGGGAGGTCGCGTTCTCCTGCGAGTGCGGGGACGCGTCCTGTACGGCGAGGGTGACGCGCGCGGCGACGGGGCTCCCGGCAGCTCCCCTCCTGGCCGCCGGGCACCGCGCGCGTCCCTTCACCTCGGGATCGGGAGGGCTCAGCCCTTCTTGATCCTCAGGAGCCCTTCTTGATCCTCAGGAACGTCACCGAGTTCCCCGGAAACGTGTACGTGAACCTGTCGCTGACGCCGTCGAAGGTCGACGTCACCGGCTTCACGGGCCGGTCGGTCGCCGTGTTCTCGGCGTCGGGCGCCGCGGTCAGCGTCGTCACCGCCGCCGAGTCCGCGACGTCGGCGCCGCCGAGGTCGACCTTCGTACGGGCCGCGGAGTCCTGCGCGTTGACGACCTTGACGATCAGGTCGCCGGTCTTCTTGTCCTTGGTCACGACCTGGCGGAACGGCTCGGCCGGCTTGTCGTCCTTGAAGGAGCCCCACTCCTGGCCGTCGAGGTACAGCGTCACCTGGCGGCCGCGCACCTTGATGTCGACGTCGTAGGCGCGGCCGGTCTCGATCGATCCGGCCTTGGACATGAGCGTCGACTTGCCGCCGTTCACGGCCTGTTCGACGGCCGACTGGGTGTTGTTCCAGCCGCCCAGGTTCCACCAGTAGTAGTTCCCGGTGTCCTTGACGCCGAAGGCGACGAGGAAGCCCTCCTTGCCGGACTTCTTGGTGGCCTTCACATGCAGGTCGTAGTTCTGCCAGCTCGGGTCGCCCGCCGTGACCAGGGTGTTCTCCGCGACCTCGTCGGACTGCACGTACTGCCCGTCCTGGACGCCCCAACTCCCGCTGCCGGTACCGGTCCACCCGGCGGCGTCACCGCTGAAGTCGTCGCTCAGCAGCGTCTTCCCGTCGGCGTCCGTGACCTTGACGTCGTCGTACGCGGCGCTGGTCGCCCAGGTGGAGAGGCCCACGGCGCCGGTGATCGGCTCCAGGGTCGACGGGGTGGCGGTGGCCTTCGAGGGGACGACGCGGTCGCCGACGTTGCGCATGAAGAGCTTCTGCACCTCGTAGTCGGCCGAACCCCATGACTTCTGGTCGTCGAACCAGATCATGTCGGGCTTCCACTGCACGGTGTCCGTGCGGGCGAACAGCGGGGCGTACGAGGCCAGTTTGACCACGTCCGCGTTGCGTTCGAGGCCCGTCATGTAGGAGGCCTCGGACATGGCGTTGGACCACTGGTTGCCGAGCGAGGCGTACTCACCGAGGAAGACCTTGGGGCCCTGCCGGTCGTAGGAGTCGTAGCGGTCGTTGTTCTGGAGGAACCACTGCGGGCTGTTGTAGTAGTGCTCGTCGACCATGTCGACCTTGGCGTCCTTGTTGAGCTTCCACGCCGTGTCGAAGGTCGAACCGCTGTCGTCGGGGCCGGAGTTGGAGATGACCGTGACGTCCGGGTACTTGGCCTCGATGGCGGCGCGGAACTGTTTGAAGCGGGCGAAGAACTCCTCGGGAAGGTTCTCCTCGTTGCCGACCTCGAGGTGCGTGAGGTGGAAGGGCTTCGGGTGGCCCATCTCGGCGCGGAGCTTGCCCCACTTGCTGCTGGCCGGGCCGTTGGCGAACTCGATGAGGTCGAGTGTGTCCTGGATGTGCCGCTTCAGGAGCGCGTCGTCGTCGGTGGCCTTGTTCTGGCCGCAGCCGGTGACGAGGGCCGGGAGGACGGGCAGCGGCATCGCGCCGATGTCCTCGGCGAACTGGAAGTACTCGTAGTAGCCGAGACCGTAACTCTGGTTGTATCCCCAGAAGTTGGAGTTGGTGGCGCGCTGTTCGACCGGGCCGACCGTGTCCTTCCACTGGTACGAACGCTTGCGCTCGTAGCCGGAGGCCTCGTCGTACCCCTTCATGGAGCCGGTGTTGACGAGGCAGCCACCGGGGAAGCGAACGAAGCCGGGCTTGAGGTCGGCGACCTTCTGGGCGAGGTCCTTGCGCAGGCCGTTCTTGTGTCCCTTGTAGGTGTCGCGCGGGAACAGCGACACCATGTCGAGCGCGGCGTCCTTGGTGGTGGCGACGGTGAGGCGGCCCGTGGTGGTGTCCTGGCGCGGCGTGAACGTCGCCGTGTACTTCGCCCAGCCGCCGCGCGTCCGTACCTTGCGCGGCGTGGCGAGGGCGCCGTCGGCGTCGCCGAGGGTCACGGTGAGCTCGGATTCGCCGCGTGCCCAGACCGAGAAGTCGTACGTGGCGCCCTTCTTGAGGGTGTAGCCGGTGCCGTAGCCGGAGTTGGTGGCGCTCGAACCGGCGGCCAGGGAGAGGTAGTTGCGGTTGCGCGCGTTGAGTCTCCCGTCGTCGTCGGCGACCTTCGCCGTGCCGCTCGTCTTCCACGCGGTGAGCGGGGTGTACGCGGCGTTGTCGGCGGTGGAGTACTCGAAGGACCTGTTCTGTACGAGCTCGGCGTAGAGCCCACCGTCGGCGGCCCGGTTGATGTCCTCGAAGAAGACGCCGTACATCGTGTCGTCGATGGCCGCGCCCGAGCGGCTCGGGTCGACGGTGACGGAGTAGTCGGTGGCGTCGGCCTTCGTATCGGCCCCGGCAGCCGATGACGGCAGTACGGCCGTGCCCACCAGCAGGGAGCCCACCGCCGCCCCGAGCCCCAGTCTCCAGCCTCTGCGTCGTCCACGCGTCATGCGCACTCCCTCGGATTGTTCGGGGTTTCGTACGGCGTCCTAAACTGCGAACGGCAACATAGGAAGCAGCGGTACGCGCGTCAACGGTTCGCGCAGAGGTGAGCGGGAGTGGTGTGCGTGACGAGTGAACTCTGGCCGGTTTCCGACGTGTTGGCGTTCCTGGCGGGGAGCTGGCGGGTCGAGCGGACGGTACGGGACCTCGCGGCGGACGCGACGGGGACGTTCGCCGGGACGACCGGCTTCACGGCCGAGGGGGACGGCCTGCTGCACTTCGAGTCCGGGACGTTCGAGTGGCACGGGGTTGCCCGGCCCGCCGAGCGCACGCTCCGGTACCTGCCGGGCGAGGAGGCCGGCACGGCCGTCGTGCGGTTCGCCGACGGGCGGTTCTTCCATGACCTGGACCTGCGGACCGGCCACCACGTCGCCGACCACCCGTGTTCGGCCGACCTCTACCGGGGCGAGTTCACCGTGTACGACGCGGAGCGGTGGCGGACCGTGTGGCGGGTGAAGGGGCCCGCCAAGGATCTGCTGCTCACAACGGACTATCGGCGCAAGGGCTTGCTCTAAACGAAGTACAACGCCATCCACTGGTCCGGGTGCTCCAAGGGCTTGAAGCCCACCTCCTCGTACACCCCGTGCGCGTCCTGCGTCGCCAGGAGGATGCGGCGGATGCCCAACGGCTTCAGGTGGTCGCGGATCGTCGTCACCATCGCCTTGCCGATGCCCTTGCCGCGTACCGAGCGGTCGACGTACACGTCGCAGAGCCAGGCGAACGTGGCCTCGTCCGTGACCACGCGCGCGTAGGCGACCTGTTCGCCCGAAGCGGCGTCGTACACACCGAAGTTGAGGGAGCCGGCGAGCGCCTTGTCCTGCTGGGCGCGCGGGCGGCCCAGTGCCCAGTACGCGTCCCCGGAGAGCCACGCGTGGACGCGGTCCGTGTCGATGCGGGCGGGGTCCGTGGATATCTCGTAGCCGTCGGGCAGTGAGCTGGTCATGCGGGGATCCTCACAGGTCGGACGCGGGTGCGTCGAGGGAATTCGGGGGCAGGAGCTCCGCGCAGGCCGCCTTCAGGCGGCGTACGCCCTCGGTGAGCTCGGCGGTCGTCGCGACGCCCACGAAGCTCAGCCGGATGTGCGGCGCCGGGGGTTCGGCCGAGAAGTACGGGCGGCCCGGGGCGACCGCGACGCCCGCGCGCAGGGCGCCCGCGACCAGCGCCGCCTCGTCGCTGCCCTCCGGCAGGCGCAGCCACAGGTGGTAGCCGCCGGCCGGGATGTGCGTGAGGTCGAGCGCGGGGAGGTCCGCGATGATCGCGGCCGCCAGGATGTCGCGGCGCCCCCTCAACACCCCCGCCAGGGTGCGCAGATGGCGCGGCCAGGCCGGGGAGCCGACGAGTTCGAGCGTGGCCTCCTGGAGGGGCCGCGGGACGAAGAGGTGGTCGACGACCTGGATCGCGCGCAGCCGTTCGAGGACGGGCCCGCGGGCGGCGAGGCAGCCGATGCGCAGGCTCGGCGACGTCGCCTTGGTGAGCGAGCAGACGTGGACGACGACGCCGTCGGGGTCGTCGGACGCGAGGGGCCGGGGCAGCGGCCCCGCGTCCTCGTGGACGAGCCGGCGCACGAAGTCGTCCTCGACGATGAACGCCCCGGCCTCCCGCGCGATCCGCAGCACCTCGGGGCGGCGGTCGGCGGAGAGCACCGCCCCCGTCGGGTTCTGGAACAGCGGCTGGCACACGAAGAGCCTGGCGCCGGTCGCCCTGAAGGCCTGCGCGAGGAGTTCGGGGCGCACGCCGTCGCGGTCCACAGGCACCGGCACCGGCCGGAGCCCCGCCGCCCGCGCGATCGCCAACATGCCCGGATACGTGGGCGATTCGACGAGGACGGGGGCGCCGGGCGGCGCGAGTGCGCGCAGCGCGGTGGTGAGCGCCGACTGCCCGCCGAACGTGATCAGTACGTCCGAGGCGGAGATCGCCCCGCCGATGCCGCGCGCGAACCACTCACGCAGTTCGGGCAGGCCGTCGACGGGCGGCTTGGCCCAGGCCCCGGGGCGCCGTCCGGCGCGCGCGAGGGCGGCGGACATGGCGGCGCCCGGCTGCAGGACCGGGTGCAGATAGCCGGTGTTGAGCTCGATGACGCCGGGTGGCGGCGGCGAGAGCGTCACGAGGACGCCCGCCGCGTCGACCGCGCGCGGCACGACCTCCGTCGCGGCGTCGGCGCTCAGCGCGACCTCCTGCCAGGAGGTGTCGCCGACGGGCCCGGCCGAGGCCCGCGCCTCGGCCCGGTAGGCGCCGGCGCCGGGGCGGGTGACGACGAGGCCCTCGGCGGCGAGCTGGGCGAGCGCGCGGGAGACCGTCACCGGACTCACCTTGAAGCGGTCGACGAGGACGCGGCTCGACGGCAGCTTTTCACCCGGCGAGTAGCGGTTCAGCTCGGATCGGAGCTGTTTCGCCAGTTCGCCCACGCTGCTACTCTGTTGCATGAGAGCACAGAATAGCGCTATCGAGCCGGACCGGGTAGCAGTTGCCGAGCGGCCGACCGCCGCGGCCGCCCCGCCCGCGCCCGAGGTCCGGCCGGGCAGGCTCGCAGGAACCCTGCTCGCCGCCATCGGCGTCACGTCCTTCTCGCTCACCTTCCCCGCCACGGCCTGGGGCCTCGAGGGCTTCGGCCCCTATTCGCTGATCAGCGTGCGCTGCGCCTTGGCCGCGCTCGTCGCGGGCGCCTGTCTGCTGGCCCTGCGCGTCCGCGTCCCCGACCGGCGGCACTGGGCGGGCCTCGCCGTCGTCGCCGCCGGAGTGGTGGTCGGCTTCCCGCTGCTCACCACGCTCGCGCTGGAGACGGCGACGACCGCGCACTCCGCGGTGGTGGTCGGCCTGCTGCCGCTGACCACGGCCGTCTTCTCGTCGATACGCACCGGGTCCCGCCCCTCGCGCACGTTCTGGATCGCCGCGTGCGTGGGCGCGGCGGCGGTCATCGCGTTCACGGTGCAGCAGAGCGGCGGCGCCCTCACCCGGGCCGACCTGCTCCTGTTCGGGGCGCTGCTGATCTGCGCGGCGAGTTACACCGAGGGCGGCCGGCTCGCGTCCGTGATGCCGGGCTGGCAGGTCATCGCGTGGGCGCTCGTCCCGTGCCTCCCCCTCGCGGTGGCGGGCGCGGCGATCTCCCTCCCGTACGAGCCGGTGCATCTGACCGGGCACGCCGTGGCCGGGCTGCTGTGGGTGGCGGTCGGCTCGCAGTTCCTCGGCCTGGTCGTCTGGTACAAGGGCATGGCACTGATCGGTATCCCGAAGGCGAGCCAACTCCAGCTCGCGCAGCCGCTGTTGACCCTCGTCTGGTCGGTCGCCCTGCTCGGCGAGGCGCTGCCGGTCGCGGCGCCGCTCACCGCGGCGGCGGTGCTGCTGTGCATCGCGGCCACCCAACGCGCGCGTGGCTGAGGACGGGTCCAACTTCCGTGTGCCGCCGTACACTTGCCGCAACGCAACGGCACGTTGAGGAGGTCACTCCTGATGCGCGCAACCGTAGGGGACCAGCTCCTGGTGCACGGCCGGATCGTCGGGCAGCACGACCGGGTGGCACAGATCATCGAAGTGCTGGGCGCGGACGGCGATCCACCGTTCCGCGTGCGGTTCGCGGACGGCCACGAGGCGATCATGTCGCCGGGCCCGGACGCGGTCGTCCGGCACCCGGCCACAAAGCACTCGGCCACGAAGAAGGCCTGACCCCGGCGTAGGGCCTGTCGGTCAGCTGTAGTGGTCCGCCACCACGCGGACCATCGCGCCGTTCCTGTCCTGCCCGACCTCCTTGGCCGAGAAGAACACGTGCCCGCGCACCTCCGGGAAGCGGTCCGCCAACGTGAGGTGGCGGGACAGCTCGGCGGGGTCCTGCCAGGCGGCGGGCTGCGCCGGATCGCCCGCCTTGTAGAGCGCCTCGCCTATGTAGAGGCGCACGCCCGTGCCCCGTACGACCCGGGCCCACCACGGCACGAGCTTCGCGTAGTCGGCGGCCGCGAAGCCGATGTTCCAGTACACCTGGGGCACCACATAGTCGATCCACCGCTCGCGCACCCACTTACGGGTGTCCGCGTGCAGGTCGTCGTAGGTCTGCACGCCGGCCGTGGTGTCCGAACCCTTCGGGTCGGTGGCCTTGTTGCGCCACACCCCGAAGGGGCTGATGCCGAACCGGGTCCGCGGCCGGGTCTTCCTGATGCGCGCCGCCATCTCCCGGATCAGCCGGTCGATGTTGTCACGCCGCCAGGCCGCCCGGTCCGGGAAGCCGCCGCCGTACGTGGCGTAGGCCGCGTCGTCGTCGAAGGTCTGGCCCGCGACGGGATACGGGTAGAAGTAGTCGTCGAAGTGCACGGCGTCCACGGGGTACTTCTCGACCGCGTCCAGCATCGCGTCCACGACGAAGCGGCGGACCTCCGGCAGACCCGGGTTGTAGTAGAGCTTGCCGCCGTAGGGGACGACCCACTCGGGGTGCAGCCGCGCCGGATGGGTGGGGATCAGCCGACTCGGGTCCGTGTGGTTGGCGATCCGGTACGGATTGCACCAGGCGTGCAGCTCCAGGCCCCGCGCGTGCGCCTCGGCCACCGCCGTGCCCAGCGGGTCCCAGCCGGGGTCCTGCCCCTGCGTTCCGGTGAGGACGGCGGACCACGGCTCGTGCTCGGACGGCCACAGGGCGTCCGCGGTCGGCCGGATCTGGAAGATCACGGCGTTGAGCCGGCGGCGAACGGCCGTGTCCAGGTGCGCGATCAGTTCGGCACGCTGCTCGGCGGCGCCCAGACCCGCCCGCGAGGGCCAGTCCCGGTTGGCCACCGTGGCCAGCCACATGCCCCGCAGCTCCCGCCGCAGCGGCCGCACCGGCCCCGAGGCGGCGGCGTCCGCCGCCGTCGCCGCGGTCAGCGCGAGGACCGCCCCGAGCGTGAACCCGCGCCGCGAAATACGTGAGATACGTCCCATAGGTTCCCCCCAACCTCGTGTGACACGGTGTTGACGGCATGAACAGCCGTTAACCCGGGCTCCACCCCACTCATGTCTACGGGGTAACGTGCGGATCCGGAAGCCCCCGGCGAGACACCGTGCCCCTGGTATCGGTGATCTCCGGACGAAGAGCGAAAGGCACGAGGTGACGGACCCCTTGAGTGACATCCAACGCGTCGGCGTGGTGGGTTGCGGCCAGATGGGCGCCGGAATCGCGGAGGTCTGCGCCCGTGCGGGACTCGACGTGAAGGTGGCCGAGACCACCGGCGAGGCCCTGGAGTACGGGCGCACGCGGCTGCTGAGCTCCCTCTCGAAGGCGGCCTCGCGCGGCAAGATCACCGAGGAGGAGCTGGCCGAGACGCAGGAGCGCCTCACGTTCACCACGGACCTCGGTGAGTTCTCCGACCGCGACCTCGTCATCGAGGCGGTCGTCGAGAACGAGCAGGTGAAGACGGAGATCTTCCAGGTCCTCGACCAGGTCGTGACCCGGTCCGACGCGATCCTCGCGTCGAACACCTCCTCCATCCCGCTGGTGAAGCTGGCCGTGGCGACGTCCCGCCCGGACCACGTGGTCGGCATCCACTTCTTCAACCCGGCGCCGGTGCAGAAGCTCGTCGAGCTGATCCCGGCGCTCACCACGTCCGAGGGCACGATCAGCCGCGCCCAGGTCATGGTGGAGAAGATCCTCGGCAAGCACGCGATCCGCGCCCAGGACCGCTCGGGCTTCGTGGTGAACGCGCTGCTCGTGCCGTATCTGCTCTCCTCCATCCGGATGTTCGAGTCGGGCATCGCGAGCCGCGAGGACATCGACAACGGGATGGAGCTCGGCTGCGCCCACCCGATGGGCCCGCTCAAGCTCTCCGACCTGATCGGCCTCGACACCATCGTCTCCATCGCGGACTCGATGTACGACGAGTACAAGGAGCCGCTGTACGCCGCTCCCCCGCTGCTGCAGCGGATGGTCGACGCCGGTCGGCTCGGCCGCAAGAGCGGTTCGGGCTTCTACACCTACGCCTGACCACGCAGCGTAATCCGCAAGTGGGCCCGGTGTTCTTCGGAGCACCGGGCCCACTGCGTTCGCACGGGGAGTGCGCAACTGACCCGCATATGCCGTTCGCACACGCTCCCGCCGCGTCCACCAGGCGAGTTGACTCCGGTCTGTACATCAGTGAAGACACGACTGATGCCACGATCGAGAAAGGAGCCAACTCGTGACCACCGACCCGGATAATCCCGTGGTCCCGGAAGAACTCGCAGAGTTACGACGGGTTTTCGAGGTTCAACTGACCCGCATCGACGGTCAACTGGCCCTGCACACACACCGCGACGACCAGACCGCCAAGGATCAGGACGATCTCAGTACCCGGCTCAGCGCGCTCGAGAACACTCGCTGGCCGTTGCCCACGGTGGCCGCGCTGACCTCGGTCGGCGCGTTGGCCATCACGGTGTGGCAGGCCCTCGGACACTAGCCCCCGAAGGGTGCTAGCCGAGGCTGTGGTGGTGCAGGAGAAGTAGTGCCGCCGCCATGTTGGCGGCCGGGACCTCTCCGCGAGCGATCATGTCGGGGACGAGTTTGAGCGGGACCCATTCCCTGCGGTCCGACTCGAAATCGTCCTGGGGGTGGCCGATGTACGTTCCCTCGTCGGTCCAGTAGATGTGGTGCCGGGCGTCCGTGAGGCCGTTGGACGGTTCGACGCTCATCAGGTGCCGCAGCGGTCCCGGCCGCCAGCCGGTCTCCTCCTCCAATTCCCTTGCCGCCGCGTACGCGATGTCCTCCCCGTCCTCGACGACACCCGCGGCGAGTTCCCAGCCCCAGCTGTCGGTGATGAAGCGGTGCCGCCACAGCAGGAGCACCTCGTGCGCCTCATTGACGATCGTGGCGACAGCCACGGCGCGCAGGCGTATCACGAAGTGATCGAGGTGTCGGCCGTCCGGCAGAGCGACGTCTGCCAGGTTGACGCTGAACCATCGGTTTGCATACACAGTTTGTTCGTTCTGTTTCGTCCACTGCACGGTTCTGCCACCTTCCGCCGAGTTGCTGGCAATATCGCAGCAGTGGCGTCCGCGGGCTCCCCGCGTAAAGGCTCACAGTGGTACGCGCAGCGCTCCATCGATGAGTTCGGCGGCCTCGGCCGTACCTGCGCATCCGCTGCGCACGAGGTGTTCGCGGACGGCCCTGAGTCTGTCGCGCAAGCGCTGCGACTCCATGCCCCGAGCGGTCTCGGCCATTTCCACGGCGGTGGCCACGGCCTGTTCCGCGTTCCCCTGTCTGAGCTGGATCTGGCTGAGCACCGCGAGCCGGTGCACACGTCCCCGATCGTGCGCCGGAGTGTGCACCGCCTCCTGCGCGTGCTCCTTGGCGGCCGCGTAGTCCCCGAGGCTCAACAGGGCCTCCGCCACCTGTACGTTGACGAATCCCGGCTGCACGTAACCGGTCTCGTCCGGCTCGTGTCCGCGCCGGATGCGATCGGCGGCGGACTCGGCACGCCGGATGCACTCCAGGGCACTCGTGCCGTCACCGAGGTGTGCGTACGCCTTCGCCTGCATCGCGTACAGATCGGACGCGAGCGCGGGCGTGATGTGCCGCCCCGCGGCGCGCAGCGCGGCCTCCGCGAAGGCGACGGCCTGCCGGTAGTCGCGCATGTGCAGCGACTGGTTGACGAGCAGCGCGATGACGTACGCCCCAAGTCCCCTGTCCGCGCTGGCCTTTGCGAGCCGCAGCGCCTGGTGGAAGTAGCGCTGCGCGAGCCCGTGCGCGTCGGAGTCGTACGCGCAGATGCCGGCGATGGCCACCAAACCGCCCGTGGCGCGGTGCAGTTGGCGGCCCGTGTCGTCGGTGTAGCTGCCGCGCAGGAGGGGCGCCGCCTCGCTGTTGAGGAAGCCGACGATGCGGCTGCGCGTCGCGATGCCGCCCGCCTTGCGGTACATCTGCTCGTAGTGGGCGCGGGCCGAGCGCATCATCTCCAGGTCGGCGACGCTGACCGGGTGGCGGCCGCCGCGCGAGACATCATTGTCCTCGGGCGGGTTCTCCCACTCCCACACCGGCATGACGGCCGGCGTGCCGGTGACCGCGGGCGCGTCCAGGATGTGCCGGCGCTGCTGCTCGTCGGAGCGCCACAGAGCGGTGGCCCGCTCCACGAAGCCGGACAGCGTCGTCACGTGCGCCGTGGCGGGCTCGCAGGAGACGCCGAGGCCGATGTCGTCGAGGGTGACGTGCCGCTGAAGCCGCGCCGCCAGCACTTCGCAGATCAGGTCGGGCACCTGGCCGCGCGGCCGCTGGCCCTTCAGCCAGCGGGCGACCGCCGTGTGTTCGTAGCGGAGGGCGAGGCCGCGCGCCTTGCCCACCTGGTTCACATGTGCCGCGAGTCCCGCATGGGAGATTCCGGCCTCGTCGAGAATCGCGTCGAGCAGGGTGTTGGGCTGCATCGAGAGCCTCCGTTGCCCGCCATTGGCCCGGTGCCGCCAGCCTAGTCGAGGCGTGTTCACACGGGGTGTGATCGGAATGCCCAAGTCCGTGGCGTGTGCGCGCTGTTGTGGCTGGTTGGTACCCGCTTGACTGAACTGCCTCGCAAGAGGCCGGCCGGGCCGTCGGCTCCCCCTCGTACAGCGCGGCGGCCCGAACCCGCGTCGTCCGCCCGTTCGCCTGCCCGACACACTCCGCGACGGGCGGACGACGCGGCCCCCGGCCTCGTACGGTCGTGAACGGCCGGAAGCTCAGAGCACCTTGTGGGCGGTGCACACGACGGGACCGGCGTGCTGGGCGGGCACCCGGCTCCGGTCGTTGCGCAGCACGAGCAGCGCGGCGTCGTCGCAGAGCCGGCCGCCGGCGTGGCACAGGAGCCGGGTGTAGACGGCGTGGATGACGGCCTGGGGCATGATGGGGCCGCGGCGCAGGGCCCCGTCGAGCGTGGACCGCAGCGGGAAGAACCGGCCCTGGTGATCGCGGGCGTCCTCGATGCCGTCGGTGTGCAGCAGGAGCCCCTCGCCGGGCCTGATCCGCCCGCAGCGCACGGGCGGCAGCTCGGCGGGCAGCGGGAACGGGCCGAGCGGCGGCATCGGATCGCCACCGCTCATCGGCTCCACGCAGCGCACGGCGCCGGGACGCAGCAGATACGGCCACGGGTGACCGCAGTTGAGGGCGTGCACCGCGCCGTCCCGCCGGATCTCCAGGAGCAGCACCGTCACGAACTCCTCCGCGACCGGGTTCTCCGGCTCCCCTCCCCCGGCGGCGGGATGCTCCTCCCGGGCGCGCTGGCGCAGATAGCGGGCGTGCGCGCGCTCCAACCGCCGCAGCAGCGCCCCGAGTTCGTCCTCGTCGTGCGCGGCCTCGCGAAAGCTGCCGAGGACGGCGCCGACGGTGCCGAGCGCCGCGATCCCGTGCCCTCGTACGTCGCCCATGACCACGCGGACGCCGTGGTCGGTGGCGACGACGTCGTACAGGTCGCCGCCGATGCTGGCGCCGCGGTCGGCGGAGAGCTGTCCTGCGGCGAGCGCGAGACCGTCGAGCCGGGACGGCAGCGGGCGCAGCAGCGCGGACTGCGCGGCGTCCGCGACGGCCCGCGCCTCGCTCAACTCCCGCATCAGGGTGTGGCGCACGCGCAATATCAGCCCGGTGCCGACGGCGAAGAAGACGGCGCTGGTCGCGATCCGCGCGCCTAACCCGTCCAACTGCGCGAGCGGGCAGACGAACTTGTACGTCATGGCGACCGCGCCCCACACGGTCGGCAGGCCCAGCATCAACGTGCGCCGGGCACGCCTCGGTTCGAGTCCCGTGGGCGCCTTGGTCTTGATACGGATCATGCCGACGGCCCCCTAGGGTCTGTCGTTTGGATCAGGCCGGGCGACCGCAATGATTCTGTCGACCGTCTCCCCGTTCCGGACCGGATCATCGAGAATCCTCACTCGAATGAGTGAGGGGTGCACCCGGTCTCCCGGATACACCCCTCAGCTGCGGCTGTGCGCGCTGTCACGCGCCGGCGCTGTTACGCGCCGCGCAGCACCGCGCCCGTACGCTCGGCGGCGAGCGCCACCGCGGCGTCGCGGGCGGCCGACGCCTCGTCGGCCTTCAGCGTGCGGTCGCCGGCCCGGAAGCACAGCGCGTAGGCGAGCGACTTCTTGTCGTCGCCGAGCTGCTCCGCGTTCTCGTACACGTCGAACAGGCGGATGGACTCCAGGAGTTCACCGGCGCCCTCGCGCAGCGCCTTCTCGACCTCGGCGGCCGGGACGGTCTTGTCGACGATGAGCGCGACGTCCTGCGTGGCGACGGGGAACGTGGAGATCCGCGGCGCCTCCAGCAGGCCGGTGCCGGCCCGCTCCAGGACGTCGAGGTCCAGCTCCATCGCGCAGGTGCGCTCGGGCAGGCTCAGCGCCTTGACGACGCGCGGGTGCAGCTCACCGGCGTGGCCGACGAGCGTCTCCGTGCCGTCGATGTCGACGTACAGGGCGGCGCAGCGGCCGGGGTGCCACGGCTCGTGCCGGTCGGCACGGACCGTGAGCTCCGCGTGCGCCTCGCGGGCGAGGGTGCGCGCGGCCTCGATGGCGTCGGCCCAGTCGGCCGGACGGCCCTTGCCCCACCAGCCGGCCTGCTCGCGGGCGCCCGCGAGGACGACGGCGGCACGGCGCGGCTGCTCGGGCAGCGCGGCGTCCAGACCGGCGATCTCCTCGTCGGTCGGGCGGCGGTCGACGGGGAGGCGGACCGGGGCGGTCTCCTCACCGGTCGGCCGGAACACCAGGCCGGTCTCGAAGAGCGCCAGGTCGTGGCTGCCGCGGCCGTCGTTGCGGCGCAGCGCGTTCAGCAGCCCCGGCAGCAGCGTCGTACGGAGCGCGGGCTCCTCGTCGTTGAGCGGGTTGATCAGCTTGACGACCTTGCGGCGGGCGTCGTCCGCCTCCAGGCCGAGCTGGTCGAAGACGCCCTCGCCCAGGAACGGGTAGTTGAGCGCCTCGACGTACCCGGCACCGGCCAGCGCGCGGCCGACACGGCGGTGCAGGCGCTGGCGCGCGGTCAGGCCACGGCCCGCCGGGGGCTTCGGCAGCGTGGAGGGCAGGTTCTCGTAGCCCTCCAGGCGGATGACCTCTTCGGCGAGGTCGTTCGGGTCCACGAGGTCGGGGCGCCAGGACGGCACGGTGACCGTCAGGACGTCCTGCCCGTACGCGTCGCAGCCGACCTGCTGGAGGCGGCGCACCACGGTCTCGCGGCCGTACGACACGCCCGCCACCTTGTCCGGGTGGTCGGCCGGGACGGTGATGGTGTGCGGCCCGGACGGGGCGACGACCTCGGTGACACCCGGCTCGGCCTTGCCGCCCGCGAGCAGCACGAGCAGGTCGACGGCGCGCTGGGCGGCGGCCGAAGCGGCCTCCGGGTCGACGCCGCGCTCGAAGCGCTTGGACGCCTCGGAGGACAGCTTGTGGCGGCGCGCGGTGCGGGCGATGGAGACGGCGTCGAAGTGCGCGGCCTCGATGACGACGTCCGTGGTGCCGGCCGTCTCCTCGTGGTCCGCGATCTCCGTGTTGGCGCCGCCCATCACGCCGGCGAGGCCGATCGGGCCGCGCTCGTCGGTGATGACCAGGTCCTCGGCGTCGAGCTTGCGCTTGGTGCCGTCGAGGGTGGTGAGCTGCTCGCCCTGCTCGGCGCGGCGGACGCCGATCGCGCCCTGCACGAGCGAGCGGTCGTAGGCGTGCAGCGGCTGGCCGAGCTCCATCATCACGTAGTTCGTGACGTCGACGGCGAGCGAGATCGGGCGCATGCCGACCTTCTGCAGGCGGCGCTGGAGCCAGATCGGGGAGCGGTAGTCGGGCGAGAGCCCGGCGACGGTGCGCGCGGTGAAGCGGTCGCAGCCGAGGCGGTCGGTGATCTGCACCGGGTAGCCGTCGGCGTTCGGCGTCGGCACGTCGAGGAGGGCCGGGTCGCGCAGCGGCAGACCGTAGGCGATGGCGGCCTCGCGGGCGACACCGCGGATGGACAGGCAGTCGCCGCGGTTGGCGGTCACCGCGATGTCCAGCACCTCGTCGACCAGTTCGAGCAACTCGATGGCGTCGGTGCCGACCTCGTGCTCCGGCGGCAGCACGATGATGCCGTGCGTGCCGTCGTCGCCCATGCCGAGCTCGTCGGTGGAGCAGATCATGCCGTGCGAGGTCTTGCCGTACGTCTTGCGCGCGGCGATCGCGAAGTCGCCGGGCAGCACGGCGCCCGGCAGGACCACGACGACCTTGTCGCCGACGGCGAAGTTCCGGGCGCCGCAGACGATCTCCTGCGGCTCACCGGTGCCGTTGGCCTGACCGACGTCGACGGTGCAGAAGCGGATGGGCTTCTTGAAGCCCTCCAACTCCTCGATGGTCTTGACCTGACCGACGACGAGGGGGCCCTTGAGGCCTGCGCCGAGCTGCTCGACCGTCTCGACCTCGAGCCCTGCGGACACGAGCTTGGCCTGCACGTCGCGGCCGGTCTCGGAGGCGGGGAGATCGACGTACTCCCGCAGCCAGGAAAGCGGGATACGCATCAGATCTCCATCCCGAACGGCCGGGTGAAGCGGACGTCACCCTCGACCATGTCTCGCATGTCTTCGACGTTGTGGCGGAACATCAGCATCCGTTCGATGCCGAACCCGAAGGCGAATCCGCTGTACTTCTCGGGGTCCACACCGCAGGCGACGAGCACCTTCGGGTTGACCATGCCGCAGCCGCCCAGCTCGATCCAGCCCTCGGAGGAGCAGGTGCGGCAGGGGCGGTCCGCGTTGCCGACGGACTCGCCGCGGCACACGTAGCAGACCATGTCCATCTCGGCGGACGGCTCGGTGAACGGGAAGAAGTTCGGGCGCAGCCGCGTCTTCATGCCCTGGCCGAAGAGCGCCTGGACCATGTGGTCGAGGGTGCCCTTGAGGTCCGCCATGGTCAGGCCCTCGTCGATGGCGAGGAGCTCGACCTGGTTGAAGACGGGGGTGTGCGTGGCGTCCAGCTCGTCGGAGCGGTACACGCGGCCGGGGCAGATCACGTAGACCGGCGGCTCGCGGTCCAGCATCGAGCGGATCTGCACGGGCGAGGTGTGCGTGCGCAGCACGAGACCGGCCTCGTCCGCACCCCCTGCCTCCTTGGCGCCCTGGACGAAGAAGGTGTCCTGGGTGCCGCGGGCGGGGTGGTCAGGGCCGATGTTGAGCGCGTCGAAGTTGAACCACTCGGCCTCGATCTCCGGGCCCTCGGCGACCTCGTAGCCCATGGCCACGAAGACGTCCTCGATGCGCTCGGAGAGCGTGGTGAGCGGGTGCCGGGCGCCGGCCTGCTCGCGGTCGTGGGGCAGCGTGACGTCCACGGCCTCCTCGACCAGGACGCGCGCGTCGCGCTCGGCCTCCAGCTCGGCCTGGCGGGCGGCGAGGCCCCGGCCGACGGCGGCGCGGGCCTGCCCGACGAGCTTGCCCGCCGCGGCCTTGGCCTGCGGCGGCAGCGCGCCGATCTCGCGGTTGGCGAGCGCCAGCGGCGAGGTGCCGCCGGTGTGCGCGACCTTGGCCTCCTGAAGCGCCTCGAGCGAGTCCGCGGCGGCGAAGGCGGCGAGCGCCTCCCCCTGGACGCGCTCGATCTCTTCCGGTTTCAGTGCCTCGACCTCGACAGGGTCGTACGACTTGTTCGGTGCCGACATCTCTTCCCGTGCTTCCGATTGGCGTGGCTGATGGTCCCGCAGACGCGTTCGACGGCCGTCGAGTGGCGGGGACGCAAACGTGCCAAAGGACGAGTCTAACGGGGGTGAGGTGGGTGACTGCGCCCGTGGTGCCTGGCCGGTCAGCTGGTGAGATAGGCCGGCGTCGCCACGGGCAACGTAAATCGGAACTCGGCGCCGCCACCGGGCGCCCGCCCCACGGTGATCGTCCCGCCGTGGGCTTCGACGATGCCCTTGACGATGTACAGCCCGAGGCCCGTGCCGCCGCGCTTGCTGCCCCGCCAGAAGCGGGTGAAGACGCGGTTCATGGACTCCTCCGGGATGCCGGGGCCCTCGTCGCTCACGGTGACCGACGTGCCGGTGGGCCGGGTTGGCTCGACGTCAATGGTGACGGTTCCCTCGCCATGACGCACGGCGTTTTCCAGCAAGTTGCTCAGGACCTGGTCGACCTTGTCCGGGTCGGCCCACGGGTCGGGCAGCGGATGCTCGACGCGCAGCAGGAACCGGTCGGCCGACTGCCCCGAGGCGACGTGCGCCTGGATGTGCCGGGAGACGGCGGCCGCGATGTCGACGGGCTGACGCCGCAGTTCGAGCCGCCCGGAGTCGATGCGGGAGATGTCGAGCAGCTCGGCGATGAGCCGGGTCACCCGGTTCGCATCGGCGTCGACCGTCTCCAGCATCAGCCGCTTCTGCTCGTCGGTGAATCGCTCCCACTTGGCGAGCAGCGTCGCGGTGAAGCCCTTGACCGAGGTCAGCGGGGAGCGCAGCTCGTGGGCGACGGTGGCGATCAGCTCGGCGTGGCTGCGTTCGGTACGCTGCCGGGCCTCGGTGTCCCGCAGCGACACGACGACGCGGCGCACGGGCCCGGTCGGCCGGGTGCGCACGTAACGCGCGGTGACCAGCACTTCCCGGCCGCCCGGAAGCAGCAGGTTCCGCTCGGGCTGCCCGCCCCGGATGGCGAGGCCGCCGTACGGATCGGTGAGCTGCCACCAGCGCCGGCCCTCGAGGTCCTCCAACGGGAGAACGCGCTCGAGCGGCGCGTCCAGCGCGGTGCCCGCGCGGACCGCGGTGATGCGCTCCGCGGCGGCGTTGAAGCAGATGACGCGGCCGCGCTCGTCCGCGACGACGAGGCCGTCGGGCAGGTCGTCGGGGTGCACGCCGAGCGTCGCGAGTCCGTCGGGACCGGACGCGTCGGGCCCGGTCAGGCCGCGTGAGCCGCTGCCGTTGACGACGCTCATCTCCCGCGCTCCCCCTCCCGGCGGTCGATCCGGAAGAGTCACCCTACTAGCCGGGAGTGACGGAGCGGCACCCTCCGGGGGCACGCTGCGCACGCGCGGAGGCGTACAGGCAAACGGCGGCCGCCGTCGCGAGGTTGAGGCTCTCGGCCTTGCCGTGGATGGGCACGCGCACGACGGCGTCGGCGAGTGCGCGGGTCTCCTCCGGCAGGCCCCAGGCCTCGTTGCCGAACACCCAGGCGGTCGCGGCGCCCATGGTCCCCTGGTCCAGCTCGGCGTCGAGGTCGTCCTCGCCCGCTCCGTCGGCGGCGAGAATCCGGACGCCGGCCTCCTTGAGCCCGGCGACGGCCTCCTCGACGGGTACGCCCACGGCGACGGGCAAGTGGAACAGCGACCCCACGGAGGCACGGACGGCCTTCGGGTTGTAGAGGTCCACGGAGGCGTCGGTCAGCACGACGGCCTCGGCGCCCGCGGCGTCGGCGCACCGGAGCACGGTTCCGGCGTTCCCGGGGTCACGCACGTGCGCGAGGACGGCGACGAGCTTGGGCCGCGCGGCGAGGATCTCCTCGAACGGCGTGTCCAGGAACCGGCACACCCCCACGAGGCCCTGCGGGGTGACGGTGGTGGAGATGTCGGCGATGACGTCCTCTTCGGCGAGGTGCACGCGGGCGCCCGCGTCCCTGGCCTCCCCGACGATGTCGGCGTACCGCTCGGCGGCCTCCACGGTCGCGAACATCTCGACGAGCCCACCGTGCGCGGCACCCTCCCGCACAGCCTGCGGCCCCTCGGCCAGAAACAGCCGCTCCTTCCCCCGGAAGTTCCGCTTGGCGAGACGCCGCGCGGCGCTCACGCGGGGCGACTTGGAAGAGATCAACTCGGGCGTTGCAACCATGCGGGAAACCTTCGGGATGGTGACGGGGTCGGGGCCTGAGCCAGGGGGCGCGGCACCGGGGGCCGGTGGCCCCTTCAGGGGCGCGGGGAACTGCGCAAACCACACGCAAACCGGCAGCCGGCCAACATACGGGACACAGAACGAACGGCCCCGAACAACGTGGGACCCGCAAGCCAACCGGCTTGCGGGTCCCACGTCACATGCAGCTCAGCGGAGCGTTCACGCAGCCTTGGGCGCGTTCACGTCAGCCGGCAGCGCCTTCTGCGCAACCTCGACGAGGGCGGCGAACGCGTTGATGTCGTTCACGGCCAGCTCGGCCAGCATCTTGCGGTCCACCTCGATGTTGGCGGCCTTCAGACCCTGGATGAGGCGGTTGTACGTCATGCCGTTCTGGCGGGCAGCGGCGTTGATGCGCTGGATCCACAGCTGACGGAAGTCGCCCTTGCGCTTCTTGCGGTCGTTGTAGTTGTAGACGAGGGAGTGGGTGACCTGCTCCTTCGCCTTGCGGTACAGGCGCGAACGCTGACCGCGGTAGCCGCTGGCCTGCTCGAGGATCGCCCGACGCTTCTTGTGCGCGTTCACCGCGCGCTTGACGCGTGCCACTGTTAACTCCTTGTAGCGGGGCCGGGGTTGTTGTCACCCGGCCCGAATTCGAATGGGTCCCGGTCTAGCTGACGTACAGGGCGTGCAGACGCCCGTACATCACTTGCCGAGAAGCTTCTTGATCTTCGCGGCGTCGCCCGGGGCCATCTCGGCGTTGCCGGTGAGGCGACGCGTCACGCGGGACGACTTGTGCTCGAGCAGGTGGCGCTTGCCGGCGCGCTCACGCATCACCTTGCCGGAGCCGGTGATCTTGAAGCGCTTGCTGGCACCGCTGTGCGACTTGTTCTTCGGCATGGCGCCGTTCTCTCCTCGTCAGTGGCGCTCCCGGCCGGTCCGTGCTGGGCGCGAACCGGCCGTGATGGAACGTCAGTTGTGTCAGTTGGTATCCGTGACGCACGGGCTGTGCGCCGCACGGATCATGCCTCGGCCGGAGCCTCGGCGGGGGTTTCCGCAGCTGCCTCGACGACGTCCTCGTCGGCCTCGTCGGCCTGGTCCTCGGCAAGGTTCTGCGACTTGCCGGGGTTGGCCTTCGCGTCGGCCTTGCGGGCGGCCTGCGCCTCGCGGGCCTCGGCCATCGCCTCGGTCTTCTTCTTGTGCGGACCGAGAACCATGATCATGTTTCGGCCGTCCTGCTTCGGGTTCGACTCGATGAACCCGAGGTCCTGAACGTCGTTCGCGAGACGCTGCAGCAGCCGGAAGCCGAGCTCCGGACGGGACTGCTCGCGACCACGGAACATGATCGTGATCTTGACCTTGTCGCCCTGCTTGAGGAACCGGACGACGTGACCCTTCTTGGTGTCATAGTCGTGCGGGTCGATCTTCGGCCGGAGCTTCATCTCCTTGATGACCGTGTGCGCCTGGTTCTTGCGCGCCTCACGGGCCTTCATGGCCGACTCGTACTTGAACTTCCCGTAGTCCATGAGCTTGCATACGGGCGGACGGGCGTTCGCCGCCACCTCGACCAGGTCGAGGTCGTACTCCTGAGCAAGCTCAAGGGCCTTGGCAAGCGGAACAATCCCGACCTGCTCGCCGCTTGGACCGACAAGTCGCACTTCGGGAACGCGAATCCGGTCGTTGATGCGGGGCTCGGCGCTGATGGATCCTCCTCGGTAGCACCACACGACGGCCTGGCGGACCGCCGCGTACGTTTGTGACGTAAGTACCAACCGTGCCGAAACACAAAAAATGCCCCGGCCGGTACACAGGCAGGGCTCCAAGAATTACCGGAGCACCACCACGGTGAACCGCGGGGCGCAGACTCGGACGGTTCCGTCGTCCGTACGGAACGACGGTGACCGTCTGACCGGTGACCCACCGCCCTGGTCGGACGGTCAGGTGGGAGATCGGAGCCTCCACTTGTGGGCCGGCCACTTCATCCGCGAGGACGTGTGTCCGGCCGGTCGTTACACAAGGTTAGCAGGACTTGGGGGGTGCGCCCAATCGGGTGCGCGCGACATATCGTGGGGCCCATGAGTGACGCGACCCCCGCAACCGACAACCCCGACTACGACGCGCTGACCCGCGACATCGCCGAGGTTCCCGCCGTAGAAGTCATCGTGACGGTCGCGGTGAACCTGATGAGTGCCGCCGCGGTGAAGCTCGGCCTCACCGAGGAGGGCGACGCCCACAAGGACCTCGACGAGGCGCGGAAGCTGATCCACGCCCTGGCCGGCCTGCTCGACGGCAGTGCGACGGAGATCAGCTCCTTCCACGCCGCTCCCCTGCGTGACGGCCTGAAGTCGCTGCAGCTCGCGTTCCGCGAGGCCTCGGTCGTGCCGGACGAGCCGGGCAAGGGCCCGGGCGAGAAGTACACGGGCGCCGTGTACGGCTGAGCATCAAAGGGCTACGCCCTACATACGTAGGACGTAGCCGAAATCACTGACGTACGTAGAGGGGCTCGCCCGGCGGCGTCGCCTCGGTCGGCAGGAGTGCCAGATCGAGGCCGCGCACCAGGCGGGCCCTCAGTGTTTCGTCGGCGGCGATGCGGCCGGCGAGGGCCTGGGCCGTGGCCTGGACGTCGGCGTTCGCGTCGAGGACCAGGGCCAGCGTGCCGTCCGCCTGGCCGGGGCCCAGGTAGGCGCGGGCCACGGCCGGCTCGGCTGCGACCGCCGCGCGCGCCGCATCCCTGACGGCGGGGTCGGCGAGCGGGTCGGCGTCGGTGCGGCCCTCCGCGAGGGCGTACAGGGCCGGGCCCGTCAGCTCGTACGGGACGGGGCCCGCGACGTCCAGGACGACGGTGTCGGCCTTCTCGTGGGCGGCGGCCTGGAGCGCCTGGTGCAGCGGGACGGCCACCGGGCGGGCCTCGGGGTCCCACAGGGCGAGCGACTCGGTCGAGGTGAAGGCCGGGAGCGCCTTGCGGCCCGCCGCCTTCAGGGTCGGGACCGCCATGTCGCTCGTCTTCTCACGGCGAAGTCCGTTCTCGTCCTCCTCCACCTCGCCGAGCACCGCGACGATGGGGACGAGCAGCCGGGTGTCCTTGAGCGCCGCCAGGACCGGGCCGTGGGCCGTGCGGTCCCGCGACCACGCGGCCAGGGCCTCGGTCAGGTGCGGGTCCGCCGTACCGTCGTCGTCGGAGAAGCCGGGGTCGGGAATGTTCTTGTTCGCCACGTTCACCGAGCCTACCGAGCGGCTGAGGACAGATTCTCAGCGGACCCTGAGCCGCGACTCATGGAGCACACAGGGCGGCGACGGAGCATCGCGGCATGTCCCACCGTTCCGCAGAGCCCCATCCGTCCCGTCGGCGTCCCCGCGTCTACGCCGCCGTCACCTCGGTGGTGCTCGCCGCCGCGATCGCCGGCACTACGGTCTATGCGCAGACGCAGCCGCACACCGCGGCCGCCCTCGTCTCGCACGCCGCTTCGGCGCCGAAGGAGAGTGCAACCGTGGACAGGGACGCCGAGCTGGCCAAGGCGGTGAAGGAGGCCGCTCAGGGGCACGACGGCGAGGTCTCCGTCACCGTCCTGAACGAGACCGACGGGACGAGCGCCTCGTACGCGTCCGGGGACGGGACGTACGACACCGCGAGCATCATGAAGGTCGACGTCCTCGCCACGCTGCTGCTGCGGGCGCAGGACGAGGGGCGGGCGCTGACCGCGCAGGAGCGGACGTACGCCACCGCGATGATCGAGAGCAGCGACAACGACGCGACGACCGCGCTCTGGGACGAGCTGGGCCGGGCCGACGGGCTCGACGCGGCGAACGAGCGGCTCGGGCTCACCGGGACCAGCGGGGGCGACGGGGAGCTGTGGGGGCTCACGCAGACCACCGCCGACGATCAACTCACCCTGCTCAAGCAGGTGTTCGGGGTCGGTGACGATCTCGCCCTGAGCAAGGAATCGCGGTCGTACGTCCAGGAGCTCATGGGGAACGTGGAGAGCGATCAGGCGTGGGGCGTGTCCGCGGCCGGGGGCGGCGGCGCCGCGCTGAAGAACGGGTGGCTGCAGCGCAGCACCACGGGACTGTGGGACATCAACAGCATCGGGCAGGTCACCGTGGACGGGCAGCGGTACCTGGTGGCCGTCGTCTCCAACGGCAGCGCCACCAAGGCCGCGGGCATCGATCTCGTCGAGGACGTGGCGAAGGCCGCCGTGCCGGTGGTCAGCGGCGGCGCGTGAGGCGGTGGCCGCGCCACAGGTAGCCGGCCGCGCCGAGCAGCAGTACCCCGACGGTGCCCGCGAGCACGCCCACCCAGGTGGAGAGGGAGCCGGCCGAGTCGTCGTCGGGGCCCGGGCCGAAGTACTTCTCGCCGTACGAGGCCGAGGTCAGGCGCTGCGGCTTCAGCTTCGCGCCGGCGGTGATCGCGGCGGCCGGGTCGACGAGGCCGAAGCCGCGGGAGTCGTCGCGGCCGCCGGAGGGGGGATCGTCGGCCGTGTCCTCCATGAGCTTCTTGATCTGCGCGGGGCTCAGGCCGGGGTGCGCGCCGCGGACCAGGGCGACGGCTCCGGACACGAACGCGGAGGCGGCGCTCGTCCCCCACGCCGAGTAGTACTTGCGGTCGGGGTCGGCCGTGACGATGCCCCGGCCGGGCGCGGCGACGGAGGCGTACCAGCGGCGGGTGGAGAACGAGGCGCGGGTGCCGGTCGAGTCGACGGCCGTGGCGGTGATGACGCCGGGGTACGCGGCCGGGTAGGAGGCGTGGTCGCCCTGCTCGCCGCCGTTGCCCGCGGAGGCGACGACGGAGACGCCCTTCTTCAGCGCGTACTGGACGGCCGCGTCCTCGCTCGCCTCGGGGTGGGCGGTGTTCGAGTCGTCGCCGAGGGACAGGTTGATGACGTCGGCGCCGTGGTCGGCGGCCCAGCGGATGCCCTCGGAGAGCGCGTTGCCACGGCTCTCCCTGGCCTTGGCGCGGGACGGGTCGCCGTCCTCCAGGATCACCCGGACCGGCAGGATCTTCGCCTCGGGTGCCACGCCCATGACGCCGTCGCCGTCGTCCTTGCCGTGTCCGTGGCCCGCGATGACCCCGGCCATCGCGGTGCCGTGCCGGGCCCAGGGGCGGTCGCCGCGCCCGGCGCCGAAGCCGACGAGGTCCTTGCCGGGCAGCACGCTGCCCTTGAGGTCCGGGTGCTCGTCGTCGACGCCCGTGTCCAGGACGGCGACCGTGACGCCCTTGCCGCGGGTCGTCTCCCAGGCCTCGTCGGTGTGCAGCGCGGTGAGGCCCCACTGCTGGGAGCGGACCGAGTCGGCGTGGGCGGCGGTGGCGGGGAGCAGCGTGAGGAGGGCCGCGGTGCCGATCGCGGCGATCTTGTGCTGGCGGTTCATGGCTACTGCTCCGTGTCCCGGTCCGCGGCCTTCTTGACCGTCTTGCGCAGGTCGCGTTCTATCCGGTCGGCGACGCCCTGCGCGTCGTGGCCGAGTCCCGCCTGGGCGGGGGCGCTGGTGGCACCGGACTTCATGGCGTCGGCGGCGGGTTGCGGCTCGCTGACGGTGCGGCCGTCGGCGAAGCCGGAGACCGCGTAGACGACGACGGGGGCGTCGGTCAGGACGTTGATCGCCCAGGACGCGCGCTGGCGGTCGCCGAAGCCGGCGGCGAGGGTGCCCTTGGCGGCGTAGGGCCGGGGCATGAGGTCGTCGCGCCGGTCCAGGCCCTGCTCCGTGAAGCGGGAGCGCAGCGCCTGGGTGGCCTCCGCGTCGGCCTTGGTGAACATCAGGCCGACCGTGGTGACGCTGCTCTGTGTGGCGTCGGTGTAGGTGGCGCGCAGCAGGCGCAGGCAGCCGGCCGGGCGCAGCGCCTTGTGCAGCAGCGGGTCGAAGGCGTCCGCGCAGGTCGCATCGGGGGCGACCGCGATCCGCGTCCAGGTGCGGTCGGCGCGGCCGGGGCCCGCGCCTTCGCCCTTGAGCGTGCGCGGGAACAGCTGGTCGACGGGGACGCCGTGCCAGAGCTGGCCCGCCTCGCGGTACGCGGTCTGCACGGAGGGCGGGCCGCTGTCGTCGCCGGTGAGCAGGGAGCCCGTCGTGGCGCCGCCGATCAGGCCGAGGCCGAGCACGAGGCAGGCCGCGATGGCCGCGGTCCGTGGCTTGAGGCGGCGGCCGACGGGGCGCAGGAGCGTGGTGCTGTCGTCGTAGTGGTCCGGTCGCGCGAACCGCACGAAGGGCCGTCCGGCGGTGTCCGGGTGGGGGGTGAGGTCGACGGCACCGACGGGGCGGCGCGGCGGCTGGGGCGGCGCCGGGGGTATGGGCGGCGGTCCGGGCGTGACAGGCGGCCGTCCAGGCGTGCCGGGCGACGCCACCGGCGCGGGCGGCACGGGGCGCAGCCGGGTGGTGGATTCGACCGGGGTTTCCTTCGGCGCACCGGGAGCCGAGGGAGCGGCGGCAGGCGGGGGCGGCGGGCCGGGAGGCGCGGCGGGCGCGGGCGGCGGACCGGGAACACGCGCGGGCGGCAACGGCGCACCGGAGCCCTTGGCAGGCGGCAACGGCGCACCCGAACTCCGGGCTGGCGGCAGGGGCGCACCCGAACTCCTGGCGGGCGGCAGCGGCGCGCCGGAGCTCTTGGCGGGCTCGGCCGGCGGCGGCCCGTCGGGGAGGCGGGACGAGGGGGCCGGAGGCGGCGGCGTGGCGGACGAGGACGGCGACGACGTGCGGGGCGACGGCGCGGTCGGGTCCGGCTGCGGGGGTGTGGGGGGCAACGGTGGGGCCGTGGGGGGAAGTTGGGTGGAGGGAGGCGGCGTCGTGGGGCGCGGAGGGACGCGTCGGGCTTCCGTACTCATGCCTCCCCCGTCTTCTCAAGCCAACGTGCGCGTCACTCTAACGGGCCCGACCAGGCCAACGCGTACTCCGCACACGGGATCGACCGATCCATCACCATCCGTCCCCCTACCCTGCGGTAATCCTGTCTGGCAGGCTTCGGCCATGACACCGCGCGCCGCCGATCGGGCCCGGTACGACCGGGCCACCGCTCATCTCGACGCCCCACTGGCGATCGTGGACCTGGACGCGTTCGACGCCAACGCCGACGACCTGGTGCGCCGGGCCGCCGGAAAGCCGATCCGCGTCGCCAGCAAGTCCGTGCGCTCCCGCGCCCTGTTGGAACGGGTGCTCGCGAGGCCGGGCTTCGCCGGGATCATGTCGTTCACCCTCGCCGAGTCGCTGTGGCTCGCGCGGTCCGGGTTCGACGACGTGCTCCTCGCCTATCCCTCGGCCGACCGCTCCGGCTTCGCGGAGCTCGCGCACGATCCGAAGCTGGCGGCGGCCGTGACCGTGATGGTCGACGACCCGGCCCAGTTGCGGCTCATCGAGGGCGCGCGGGACGGGGGCCGCGAGGAGATCCGGGTCTGCGTGGAGCTGGACACCTCGTGGCGGGCGCTCGGCGGCCGGGTCCGGGTCGGCGCGCTCAGGTCCCCCCTGCGTACGCCCTCCCAACTCGCCGACCTGGCCCGCGTCGTGACCCGCCGTCCGGGCTTCCGGCTCGCGGGGATCATGGCGTACGAGGGTCATGTGGCGGGCGTGGGGGACTCGCTCGCGGGGCGGCCGGTGCGCTCGCGGGCGATCCGCCTCATGCAGGCCGCGGCCCGCAAGGAGCTGGCGGTGCGGCGGGCGGAAGTGGTGCGTGCGGTGCGGTCCGTGGCGCCCGACCTGGAGTTCGTGAACGGGGGCGGCACGGGGAGCGTGCAGCACACGGCGGCGGAGGCGGCGGTGACCGAGATCGCCGCGGGCTCCGGCCTTTACGTGCCACGGCTCTTCGACAACTACACGTCGTTCACGGGCCGTCCGGCCGCGCTGTTCGCGCAGCCCGTGGTGCGCAGGCCGGGCGTCGGTGTCGTCACCGTGCTCGGCGGCGGCTATCCGGCCTCCGGCGCGGCGGGCGCCGACCGGCTGCCGGTGCCGTATCTGCCGGAGGGGCTGCGCTACGACGCGCAGGAGGGTCCCGGCGAAGTACAGACGCCGCTGCTCGGCTCTGCCGCCGACGATCTACTCATCGGGGACAAGGTGTGGTTCCGGCACGCGAAGGCCGGGGAGCTGTGCGAGCGGTTCGAGACGCTGCACCTGGTGTCCGGCGACCGGATCGTGGAGACGGTGCCGACGTACCGGGGCGAGGGCTACGCGTTCCTGTAGCCCTCACCCACCGACTAGCCCTCACCCACCGACGTAGGGCTCAGAAGATCGAGTCGACCTGGTCGGGGACGACCGAACCGTCGTCCCTGAGCAGCGGCCCGAAGCCGCCCTCCGGCTTGTTGTACCCGGCCGTGGAGCACGGGTACGTGCCCGTCTTCTGCGGCAGCGGCTCGATGAACATCGGGTTGGCGACCCAGCGTCCGTCGGCGTTGTCGTAGGCCCGGCACATGATCTCGGGCTTGTTGCGGTTGAGGACGAGGTGCGCGCCGGTCGCGTCGCCGACGAAGGTCACGTCGGTGTCGGCGTCACCGCCGCCGAGCGCGATGCGCTTGTTCCAGCGCTGCTTCTCCCAGGCCGACTTCCCCTTGATGTGGAAGATGTCCTGGTTGATCCAGCACCGCTTGCCGTCGATGTACGGGATGGCCTCGCCCTGGTTCACCCCGACGCCGCCGCAGCCCTCGTTGTACGTGGTGATGCGGCCCTTGCGGTCGAGGATCGAGCGGATCGCGATGGTGTGCTTGCGGTCGATGCCGACGCCCTGCGACCACACCTCGGTCACCGGCTCGGACCCGGCGGACACGATGTAGACGTCGAAGCCGGCCCGCTGCAGCGTACGGATCAGGTCGCGCTGCTGGTCGTAATAGCGCACGTAGCCGGGGATGGTGTGCGTGCCCAGCTTCTGCGTGGAGCCGACGGGCGCGGCGAGGGCCTCGGCGCGGGCCGCGGAGGCGTACGCCTCCAGTTCGGGGACCGTGTGGCCCGCGAACAGCTGCGGCACCCAGGCGTACTGGGGCACGGTGCGGCGGTGGTTCCACTCGCCCGCGAAGGCGGCGGCGCCGCTCATCGTCTTGCCGGACTCACGGATGTTGAAGATCTCGTCCGTGCAGTCGGTGTCCGTGGAAGTGGGCAGCGGGGCGCCCACCGGGACGTCCGTGCCGCAGGCGGCGGTGAGCGCCTTGTCGGCGTCGGCGGTCATCCACTTGCTGGTCTTCTTCCAGCTCGCGGGCCGCAGGATCTTGTCGTGCTTGAGCGACCAGGCGATGGTCGCGTCGGTGACGTCGTTCTTGGCGACGGTGTTGTCCCAGTCGAACGCGGCGACGGGACGCGGGCCCTTGTGTCCGCCGCAGATTCCCCGTTCGTCGATCATGCGCTGGAGCTTGGCCCTGTTCTGGCCGTACCAGGGCAACTTCGTCGACAGCTGGGGGCACTTGGCGGCGGAGCCGGCGGGCTGTGCGGACGTGGCGGCGGCCGCAGGAGTGGTCAGGCTCGCGGCCGCCATGAGGGCGGCGGCCGCGACCGAGGTCCACGCGGCAACATGTCTGTTACGCATGTGAGTGGACCGTACACGCGTGAGCGCGTTGCTCACAGGGTTCTCACACCGGTGTCACGTACGCGCCTGAGATCCCGCCGTCGACCAGGAAGTCGGTGGCGTTCACGAATGCCGCGTCGTCGCTGGCGAGGAAGGCGACGGCCGCCGCGATCTCCGTCGCCTCCGCGAACCGGCCGACCGGAATGTGCACGAGTCGGCGCGCCGCCCGCTCCGGGTCCTTGGCGAACAGCTCCTGCAGCAGCGGGGTGTTGACCGGGCCTGGGCACAGGGCGTTGACCCGGATGCCCTCACGCGCGAACTGCACGCCCAGCTCGCGGGACATGGCGAGGACGCCGCCCTTGGACGCGGTGTACGAGATCTGCGAGGTGGCGGCGCCCATCCGGGCCACGAACGACGCCGTGTTGATGATGGAGCCGCGGCCCTGGCGCCGCATGTACGGGAGGGCCGCCTTGCAGCACAGGTACACGGAGGTCAGGTTGACCTCCTGGACCCGCTTCCAGGCCTCCAGGCCCGTGTCCAGGATCGAGTCGTCGTCCGGCGGCGAGATGCCCGCGTTGTTGAAGGCGATGTCGACGCTGCCGTAGGTGTCGTACGCGGTCCTGAACAGCGCCTCGACCTGCTCGGCGTCGGTGACGTCGACCTGGACGAAGGTCCCGCCGACGTCCTCGGCCGCCTTCTTGCCCGCACTCTCGTCGATGTCTCCGCAGACGACGTGCGCGCCCTCGGAGGCGAGCCGCCGCGCGGTGGCGAGGCCGATGCCGCTGCCGGCGCCGGTGATGACGGCGGTGCGGCCGACGAGGCGGCGGCAGATGATCTCTTCGCTCATAAGCTGTTCAGGCCTCCGTGCTGATGAAGACGTTCTTGGTCTCGGTGAACGCGGCGAGGGCGTCGGGACCGAGTTCACGGCCGAACCCGGACTGCTTGTAGCCGCCGAACGGGGTCGAATAGCGCACGCTGGCATGCGAGTTGACCGACAGGTTCCCGGCACGGACGGCCCCGGACACCCGCAGGGCGCGGCCCACGTCGCGGGTCCAGATCGAACCGGAGAGGCCGTAATCGGTGGCGTTGGCGAGGCGCACGGCGTCCGCCTCGTCCTCGAAGGGGAGGACGACGGCGACCGGGCCGAAGACCTCGTCGACGGCGGCGGGCGCGTCGGGAGCGGTGTCGGTGAGGACGGTGGGCGGGAACCAGAAGCCCGCCCCCTCGGGGCACGCGCCCCTGATCGCGGACGCGCCCGCCGGAACGTACGAACGCACGCGCGCCAGCTGGGACTTGGAGATGAGCGGACCCATCTCTGTCTTCTCGTCGGAAGGGTCGCCGACCACGACCGACTCCACGGCCGGGGCGAGCAGCTCCAGGTACCGCTCGTACACGGACCGCTGTACGAGGATGCGAGTGCGGGCGCAGCAGTCCTGCCCTGAGTTGTCGAGGAACGACATGGGGGTGGCGAGGGCGGCGGCCTCGACGTCCGCGTCGGCGAAGACGATGTTCGGGCTCTTGCCGCCGAGTTCGAGGGTCACGCGCTTGACGCGGTCCGCGCACTTGGCCATGACCTGCTTGCCGACGCGGGCGGAGCCGGTGAACACGATCTTGGCCACGCCCGGATGCTCGACGAGGGCGTCCCCGGCGACAGGACCCTCCCCCGGGAGCACCTGGAAGAGACCCTCGGGAAGCCCGGCCTCCAGGGCGAGTTCGGCGAGCCGCAGGGCGGTCAGCGGGGTGGTCTCCGCGGGCTTGAGGAGCACCGCGTTGCCCGCCGCGAGGGCCGGGGCCGCGCCCCAGGCGGCGATCGGCATCGGGAAGTTCCACGGCGCGATGACACCGACGACGCCGAGCGGTTCGAGGAGGGTGACGTCGAGGCCGCCCGCCACCGGGATCTGCCGCCCGGTCAGCCGCTCGACGCCCCCGGACGCGTACTCCAGCAGATCGCGTACGTTGCCGGCCTCCCAGCGGGCGTTGCCGATGAGGTGTCCGGCCTCGCGGACCTCCAACTGGGCGAGTTCTTCGAGGTGTTGGTCGACGGCTGCGGCGAAGCGGCGCAGTAGGCGGGCCCGGTCGGCGGGGGCGACCGCCGCCCAGGCGCGCTGCGCGCCGGTGGCGCGGACGACGGCGGTGTCGACGTCCTCGCGGGTGGCGGACTCGACGGTGGCCACGAGCTCTTCCGTGGCCGGGTTCAGTACGTGCAGCAAGGCGCTCCCTTTCACAGCCTCTCGAATCCCCGACGGAGTTCCCAGTCGGTCACGGCGGCGTCGTACGCGTCGAGCTCGACGCGCGCCATGTTGCGGTAGTGGGCGACGACCTCGTCGCCGAAGGCGGCCTTGGCGATCGGGCTGTTCTCCCAGAGCTCGGCGGCCTCGCGCAGGGTGGCGGGGACGTGCGCGTAGTCGGCGGTGTAGGCGTTGCCCGCGCAGGCCTCGGGGAGCTCCAGCTTGTTCTCGACCCCGTACAGGCCCGCCGCGACGAGCCCGGCCACCGCGAGATACGGGTTGACGTCCCCGCCGGGGAGCCGGTTCTCGAAGCGGGTGGAGCGGCCGTGGCCGACGACGCGCAGCGCGCAGGTGCGGTTGTCGTGGCCCCAGGCGACGGCGGTCGGCGCGAAGGAACCCGGCTGGAACCGCTTGTAGGAGTTGATGTTCGGCGCGTAGAGCAGGGAGAAGTCGCGCAGCGCGGCGAGCTGCCCGGCGAGGAAGTGCCGCATGAGCTCCGACATGCCGTGCCCGCCGGGCTCCGCCATGACGTTCGTGCCGTCGGCGTCGGCGAGCGACAGGTGGATGTGGCAGGAGTTGCCCTCGCGCTCGTTGTACTTCGCCATGAAGGTGAGCGAGCAGCCCTCCTGCGCGGCGATCTCCTTGGCGCCGGTCTTGTAGATCGCGTGCTGGTCGCAGGTGGTGAGGGCCTCGTCGTAGCGGAAGACGATCTCGTGCTGCCCGGGGTTGCACTCCCCCTTGGCGGACTCGACCGTGAGGCCCGCGCCCGCCATCTCGTTGCGGATGCGGCGCAGCAGCGGCTCGATGCGCCCGGTGCCGAGGACGGAGTAGTCGATGTTGTACTGATTGGCCGGCGTGAGGGCCCGGTAGTTCGCGTCCCAGGCCTGCTCGTACGTGTCCTTGAAGACGATGAACTCGAGTTCGGTGCCGACCTGGGCGGTGAGCCCAAGATCGGTGAGGCGCTCCAGTTGGCGGCGCAGTATCTGTCGGGGCGCGGCGACGACCGGGGAGCCGTCGTCCCAGGCGAGGTCGGCGGTGAGCATGGCCGTGCCTGCGTTCCACGGGACGCGGCGCAGGGTGGACAGGTCGGGGTGCATGGCGAAGTCGCCGTAGCCGCGGTCCCAGGACGACATCGCGTAGCCGTCGACGGTGTTCATCTCGGTGTCGACGGCGAGCAGGTAGTTGCAGCCCTCCGTGCCGTGCTCGAGGACCTCGTCGAGAAAGAAGCGGGCGGCGAAGCGTTTGCCCTGGAGGCGGCCCTGCATATCGGGGAACGCCAGGACCACGGTGTCGATCTCTCCGCTTCCGACGAGGGCGTGCAGCTCCTCCACGGTCAGCGGGGACGGTCGGTCTGCCACGGGAAGATCCTCCTCAGGTCAACCGGAACCACAACGTAATCGCCGGGCCGCCACCTGGGAAGCAGCCACGGGGCACGCCGAGAGGACACTGCCCCGGTGGCGCTGCCCGCATGCTGAACGCCCCGGTGGCGTGCGTCGTGATCTCGTACGCTCGGGTGCTCGGTACGTACGGCATCGGGGAACGGCATCGGGGAGCGCGACACCATGGTGAGCAGGCCGCTGATCGGCATCAGCACCTACCTGGAGGACAGGGCCAGTTGGGGCATCTGGGAGCTGCCCGCGGCGCTGCTGCCCATCGGCTACCCCCGGCTCGTGCAGCAATCCGGCGGGCTCGCCGCGATGACGCCCCCGGACGACCCGAAGCACGCGCCGTCGGTGGTGGCCCGGCTCGACGGGGTGATCGTGGCGGGCGGCCCCGACGTGGACCCGGTCCGGTACGGCGCGGAGCGCGACCCGCGCACGGGGCCGGCCGCCGGGGAGCGGGACACGTGGGAACTCGCCCTGATCCGGGCCGCGTTGACGTCCGGCACGCCGCTGCTCGGCATCTGCCGCGGCATGCAGCTCCTCAACGTCGCCCTCGGCGGCACGCTCACGCAGCACATCGAGGGCCACGTGAAGGAGATCGGTACCTTCGGCACCCACACCGTCACTCCGCTGCCGGGCACCCGCTACGGCGACCTCGTCCCCGAGCCCACCGAGGTCCCGACCTACCACCACCAGGCGGTCGACCGCCTCGGCAGGGGCCTGGTCGCCTCGGCCCACGCGGACGACGGCACGGTGGAGGCGGTCGAACTCCCCGGCATGTCCTGGGTGATGGGCGTGCAGTGGCACCCCGAGATGGGCGAGGACGCCCGGGTCACGGAAGGTCTGGTACGGGCCGCGGGTACGCCGCACGGTTTCTGAGCCGGGTCAGCAACCAGGCCAGGGCGGCGTCGCCCTGCGCGCGCTGGAAGGGCCGGAGCGTGGGCAGGCCGGGCGGCGCGGGCCGGGCCGCGTGCTCCAGGAAGAACCCGGCGAGCGCGGCGAGCGTCCGGGTGACACCTTCCGGATCGGCCGCGCGCCCCAGCGGATGCCCCGCGAAGACCCCCTCGGGCTCGGGCCCGCCCTGCGCCCGTACGCACGGCAGCATGATCAGCAGGTCGAACCAGGGGGCGGCGCGCATGGCGTGCGGCCAGTCGACGAAGACCACGCCGCCCGGCGTGAGCAGCATGTTGTCGGCCCGCAGATCGGCGTGCGCGAGCGTGTCACCGGACGCGAAAGTGCCCCAGGGCGCGGCGAGTTCGGCGAGCCACTCGACATTACGGACGGCCCACGGATCGAGTCCCGCGTCCGCCGTCCGCCCCTGGTCGAGCAGCACCCGCCAGCCGTTGAAGCCCGCGCCGAGCTCGTCACCGACGGCACGCGCGGGGAACGGGGCGGGCGTGAGAACCCGGGCCAGCTCACCCACAGCGTCCAGAACCCTCCCCAACTCCCCGTCCCGCCACGGCACATGAGGCTGGCGCCCCGCCACGTCCTCGAAGGCGAGGGCGACCCAGGTCCCGTCGTCGTAGGCACCGAGCAGCCGCGGAGCGGGCACCCCGACCGGCAGCGCGGCAGCGTTCCGCGCCTCCCGCCGATGAAACCGGGGACTGACCGGATTCACCTCGGCACTGACAGCCTTGACGAACGCCCGCCGCCCATCGTCAAGCACGACCCGCACAGCAACCCCGGGCGAAAACCCCCCACCCTGCGTCACGGCTTCCACGACACCGGCCCCGAGCACCTCCTCGACACCACGCCGAACAGGGCCGGGGAGCGCACTCCAGGGAGTACGCACACCGGCGGCAGAGGGCACTGACTCCATGCCCCGATACTCCCGCCACCACCCACCCCACCGCCACCCGATTTCGCCGAGTCTCGCTCAGCACGGGGAGACCCCATCAAGCGCTCTCGACGGCGACGGCCCGCATCAAGCGGCCTCGCCGGCGAGCGCCCCATCCAATCGGTCTCGACGATGAGCGCCCCATCCAAGCGGTCTCGACGGCGACGGCCCACAACCAGCGGCCTCGGCGGCGAGTGCCCCATTCAAGCCCCTGCGACGACCAAGCAGCGGCGGCTGGGCAATTAAAGCCCCTGCGGCGATTGAGCAGCGGGGTCCGGGGCAGAGCCCCGATCTTTCAAGCCCTGCGGCCATCAAGCAGCGGGGCCCGGGGCAGAGCCCCAAATCAAGCCCCGCTCTTGGACGAGAGCCCGCGAGGTCCGGGGCAGAGCCCCGATCTTTCCAGCCCCGCCGGCGATTGAGGCGCGGGGTCCGGGGCAGAGCCCCGCGACCGCACCCCCGTCGCAGCCCGCCACACCGCCCGCCACACCCACCCGCCGCCTCACCCAGACCGGGTCAGCGACAGCAGGTCCCGCGCAGGCCCCACCGGACGGTGCCCCGTCGGCCACACCGCCCTCAACTCCCGCCTCAACTCCGCCCCCTCCAACGGAATCTCCACGAGCCGCCGCGCCCCCAACTCCTCCCCCACCGCCAACTCACTCAACACGGAGGGCCCCGCCCCACTCACCGCCGCCGACTTCACCGCGGTCGTCGACGACAGCTCGATCAACGGCCGCGCCAACCCACCCAACGCCGCGTCAAGGACCTGCCGCGTCCCCGACCCCTCCTCCCGCAGAATGAGCGGGGTGACGGCCAGCTCCCCCGCGGCCAGCGGCTTGCGGCGCCGCGCCCACGGATGCCCCGGCGCCGTCACCACGACCAGCCGGTCGTGCGCGATGACCGCCGAGTCGAGCCCCGCAGGGACCGTGCGCCCCTCCACGAACCCGAGGTCCGCCTCACCACCGAGCAGCCGCTCCGCGACCGCCGTCGAGTTCCCGGCCAGCAGCGACACCGCCGTGTCGGGCCGCTCGGCGCGCAGCGCGATCAGCCAGCGCGGCAGCAGATACTCGGCGATCGTCATGCTCGCCGCCACCCGCAGCCGCGAATCGCGCCGGTCCCGCAGCGCGGACGCCCCCGCATCGAACTGCTCGGCCGCCTCCACGATGGGCCGGGCCCAGTCCGTGACGAGCGCCCCACTGTCGGTGAGCCGGGAGCCGCGCGGCGAGCGGTCGACGAGGGCGAGCCCGAGCTGCCGCTCCATCGACCGGATCCGGCTGCTCGCGGCGGGCTGCGTGATGCCGAGGGCGCGGGCGGCCGCGCCGAGGCTGCCGAGGCGGGCCACCGCGAGGAGCAGCTGCAGCGCGCCGAGTTCGGGCACGCGGTGTGCCAGCCCCGCGTCCGGCGCGTGCCCCGTGATCCCTGTGTCCTCCTGGCTCATAAGGCCAGGTTATGCGCTCATAGCGAGGTCATCCCTACTAGGGGCCGTCGACCGGCGTGATCGTAGAACCATGGTCACTGCCGCCCACCCCGCGCCCCGTCCCCTCCCCCTTCCCCTGACCGGCGTCCGCGCCGCCGTCCGGCAGCTCGGCCCCAACTGGTACGCCGCCGTCATGGGCACCGCGATCATCGCCAACGCCGGCGCCACGCTGCCCGTGCGGTTCCCGGGCCTGCGCACCGCCCTCACAGCCGTGTGGGCCCTGTCGTTCGTGCTGCTCCTCGTCCTCCTCGGCGCCCGCGCGCTGCACTGGACGCACCACCGCGACCGGGCCAGGGAACAGCTGCTCGACCCGACGGCCGCACCGTTCTACGGCTGCCTCTCGATGGCGCTCCTCGCGGTGGGCGCGGGCACGATCCTCGTGGGACAGGACTGGATCGGCCTCGAAGCGGCCGTCGCCGTGGACACGGTGCTGTTCACGGTGGGCACCGTCATCGGGCTCGCCGCGGCGGTCACCATCCCGTATCTGATGGTGGTGCGCCATCGCATCGCCGCCCAGGAGGCCTCGCCGGTGTGGCTGCTGCCGGTCGTCGCGCCGATGGTGTCCGCGGCCGTGGGACCTCTGCTGCTGCCGCACCTGCCTGCCGGTCAGGCGCAGCAGACCCTGCTGTTCGCCTGCTACGCCATGTTCGGACTGAGCCTGCTGGCGACCCTGGTCATGCTGCCGGTGATCTTCGCGCGGCTCGTCACGGCGGGCCCGCTGCCGCTGCTGCTGACCCCGACGCTGTTCCTCGTGCTGGGCCCGCTCGGCCAGTCGACGACGGCCGCCAACAAGTTCGCGGACGTCGCGGGCGGCGTGCTCCCCGCCTCGTACGCGCACGGTTTCACCGCGTTCGCCGTCCTGTACGGGGTCCCGGTGATGGGTTTCGCGCTGCTGTGGCTGGCGCTCGCCCTCGCGATGGCCCTGCGGGCGCGCCGCCGGGGCATGGGCTTCGCGATGACGTGGTGGGCGTTCACCTTCCCCGTCGGCACCTGCGTGACCGGCGCGGAGGGCCTGGGCAAGCACACGGGCCTCGCCGTGTTCGACGGCCTCGCGGTCGTCCTCTACGTGGGGTTGGTGGCGGTCTGGGCGGTCGCCGCGGTCCACACGGCACGCGGCCTGCTCAGCGGACGGCTGCTCGCAGCGCCGCGCTGAGCTCCACCGCCGCCTGCGCCAACGACGGCCCGTACCAGGTGAGATGGCGCCCGCCGACCAGCGCGGTCGGCCCATCGAAGCACTCCGGGCCGTCGTCCGCCGTGAAGCGGTACGGCTCGTCCGGGAGGATCACGACGTCCGGGTTCCGGTCGCGGAGTTCGTCGAGCGCGATGCGCGGATAGCGCTCGGCGTGGCCCGCGTACACGTTGTCGACGCCGAGCCGGGCCAGGAGATCGCCCGCGAAGGTGTCCCGGCCGAGCACCATCCACGGCCGCCGCCAGATCGGCACGACGGCCGTCAACCGGCGTTCGGGCACGGCCAGTTGACTCCAGGCGGCCTCCGCCTCGTCCAGCCACCGCGGCCGCGTCACCGCCCCGCACGCCCGCAGCAGCCGGTCCAACTCACGTACCGCCTGCGGCAGTTCACGTACCTCGGTGACCAGCACCTCGACGCCCGCCGCACGCAGGTCGGCGAGGTCGCCCGGCCGGTTCTCCTCCTCGTTGGCGACGACCAGGTCCGGACGCAGCGCGACGACCGCTCGCACGTCGGGGTTCTTGGTGCCGCCGATCCGGGCCACGTCGAGGTCCGCCGGATGGGTGCACCAGTCGGTCGCGCCGACGAGCACCCCGGGCAGCGTCACGGCGACCGCCTCCGTCAGGGACGGCACAAGCGAGACGACACGCACGGCGGGCCCAGGGTCTGTCGTTTGGATCAGGCCGGGCTCGCGGGGGCCGGCACGCACGCTCGCGGCGTTGTCGTCGGTTGCCGACGCTCCGCGTCGACTCCCTCCTCCGCCTTGCGATCGCACGCACCGGCCCCCGCTCCCTGATCCGGCCTGATCCAAACGACAGACCCTACTTCGGGCCCGGCTCGTCGACCGCGTCGATGTGCTCGGCGACCGCCACGACGACCACCCGCGCGTCCGGCACGGTCGCCCGCCACCGGTGCCGCACGCCACCGGTCAGGTACAGCGTGTCACCGCGGAAGAGGCGGTACGCGCGTCCCTCCGCCTCGACCTCGACGGCGCCCTCCGTCACATGCATCAGCACGTCGTTGCGGAGCTGGAACTCGCGGCCCGGGTCGTGGTCGCCGACGAACTCCTGGGCGTGCATCTGGTGGTGGCCGCGGACCAGGGACCGTACGACGAAGTCCGTGCCGCCCTGGCGGTCGGACACGTCCGTGTCGTCCGCGCGCACCAGGTCCACGGTGTGGGCCGGGTCGGCGGCGGCGAGGAGCTCGACGGCGGTGGTGCCCAGCGCGTCGGCGACCTTCTCCAGGGAGCGGCGGCTGGGCCGCGCCCGCTCGTTCTCGACCTGGCTGAGGAACGGCACCGACAGGCCGCTGCGCTCGGCGACGGCCGAAAGGGTCAGTTCGAGGGAGCGGCGGCGGCGTCGGACGGCCGCGCCCACGCGAAGTGATTCCTTGTGTTCGTCCATGACTTCCGCTCCCTCCTGCCGGTCGCCCTGTGCGTTTCCCTGTTCATGCACCCGGTTCTTCATGCGCCCGGTTCTTCACGCGCCCGGTTCTTCACGCGCCCGGTTCTTCATGCGCCCGATTCGTTTGATTGCACCCTACGCATGTTCACCCCGCGGTTTCATGTGAGCGCCGGAAACGCCGTGAGGGGCGGGCTCCCTCTCGGGAACCCGCCCCTCACGATCGGTCACGCCTCAGAAAGTGGTCAGGAAGCGGTCATCCGCTTCTCGACGTCCTGGTGCGTCTCGAGCCACTTGGAGACGGCCGCCTCCTCGTGCCCCTGACCCTGCTTCTTGATCTCGGACTCCAGGCCCGCCAGCTCGCCCTCGCTCATCTTGAAGTTCTTGAACCACTTCGTGAGCTGCGGGTACTTGCTGGGGAACTCCTTGTTGGAGATGGTCCGGATCTTGTCACCCGGGCCCCAGGCCTTCTTCGTGTCCTTGAGCTTGGTCAGCTTGTAGTCGCTGTACGCCCAGTGCGGGGACCAGAGCACGACCGCGATCGGCTCCTTCTTGGCGTACGCGCGCTTGAGCTGCGCCAGCATCGCCGGCGTGGAGCCGTCGACGACCTTGTACTCCTTGTCCAGGCCGTAGGCCGGGAGCACGTCGTTCTTCAGCAGGCTCATCTCGCCGGTACCGGCCTCGATACCGATGATCTTGCCGTCGAACTTCGACGCCTTGCCCTTGAGGTCCTCGTAGGACTTGATGCCCTTCACGTAGGACGGAACGGAGACCTCGAGGGACGTCGGGCTGTACCAGCTGCCCAGGTCCTTGAGGTTGTTCTTGTTCTTGTCCCAGTAGTTGGACTGCGCGTGCGGGAGCCAGGCGTCGAAGTTGACGTCCAGGTCACCGCTGGCGAGGCCGGTGTAGACCGGGCCGACGTCCATCTGCTTCAGGTTGAGCTTGTAGCCCTTCTTCTCCAGAACGTGCTTCCAGAGGTGCGTGACCGCGACGTCCTCGTCCCAGGGGAACCAGGCCACGTTCACCGGGCGCTTGGCCTCGGCCGGAGCGCCCTGCTTGACCGGGGCGACCTTGTTGACGAAGCCGGGGTTCTTCTTCAGCCACGCCTTGACGGCCTCGGGCTGCTTGCCCTTGCCGACCTTGTTGATCTCGGCCTCAAGACTGGTGAGCTGCTTCTCGCTCATCTTGAAGTTCTTGACCCACTTGTTGACCTCGGGGAACTCCTTGCCGAAGCCCTTGCGAGCCAGCGAGTGCACCCCGTCACCCTTGCCCCAGGCACCCTTCGGGTCCTTGAGCTTGGTGAGCTTGTAGTCGTTGTACGCCCAGTGCGGCGACCACAGCGGCACGACGATCGGCTTCTTCGCCGCGTACGCGCGCTTCAGCTGCGCCAGCATCGCCGGCGTCGAGCTGTCGACGACCTTGTAGTCCTTGTCGAGGCCGTACTCCTTGAGCACCTTGCTCTTGAGCAGCCCCATCTCACCGGCGCTGGCCTCGATGCCGGTGATCTTGCCACCGAACTTGTCAGCCTGGCCCTTCAGGTCCTCCATGGACTTGATGTCCTTCATGTACGAAGGCACCGCCAGTTCGAGGGAGGTGGGCCCGTACCAGGAGCCCAGGTCCTCGAGGTCCTTGCCGTACTTCTTCCAGTACTGGGCGTGCGTCGTCGGCAGCCAGGAGTCGGTCTGGAAGTCGACACTGCCGTCGGCGAGCGAGGTGTAGAGGGGGCCGGCGTCGAACTGCTTGGTCTCGACGTCGAAGCCGCGCTGCTCGAGGATCTCCTTCCACAGGAACGTGGAGGCGACGCCCTCGTCCCACGGGATGTAGCCGATGGAGATCTTCTTGCCCTGGCCCACGTTCGTGGACGCGGCGGTCGGGGTGGCCCCACCGCTGTTCTGCCCGAACATGCCCATGCCGCCCGCGACGAGCGCGAGGACGACGACACCGACCACGGCGACCGCCGGGCGGGGACGGTACGACCAGATCTTCAGGCCCTGCGCGGACCGCAGCTTGTTGAGCGCGCGGCGGCCGAGCGGGGAGACCTGCTGGCCGAGCGAGCTGGTCATGCGGTCCAGGTAGACCGCCAGGATCACGATCGAGATGCCGGCCTCGGCACCCAGACCCACGTTCAGCTGACCGATGGCCTCGTTGACCGCGCCACCGAGACCGCCGGTGCCGACCATGCCCGCGATGGCGGCCATCGACAGGCCCAGCATGATGACCTGGTTGACGCCCGCCATGATCGTCGGGAGAGCGAGCGGCAGCTGCACGCGGAACAGCGTGTTGCTGGGCTTGGTGCCGAACGCGTCGGCGGCCTCGACCAGTTCCTTGTCGACCTGCCGGATGCCCAGCTCGGTCATGCGCACGCCCGGCGGCACCGCGAAGATCAGCGTCGCGACGATACCGGCCGGGGCACCCGAGCCGAAGAACAGAATGGCGGGGATCAGGTAGACCATCGCCGGCAGCGTCTGCATCAGGTCGAGGACCGGACGGAACAGATTGCTGATCCGGTTCGAACGCGCCGCCCAGATACCGAGCGGCACACCGATGATGAGCGCGATGATCGTGGACACCAGGACGAGCGACAGCGTGAGCATCGCGTCGTCCCACAGCTCCAGGTTCTGGATGAACCAGAACCCGATGAAGGTCAGTACACCGCCGAGCGTGCCGCGCAGCCAGAACGCGATGACGGCGAAGATGCCCGCGAGCAGCAGCGGCTCGGGCGCCTGAAGCACGTCGCTCAGGCCGTTGTAGACACCGTTGAAGATGCTCTCGAAGAAGCCGAACAGCCAGTCGAGATGGGTCAGCATCCACTGGACGATGCTGTTGACCCAGTCACCAAAGGGGATCCTAGGCACCGGCATTCACCTTCTCCGCCGGCTCGTCGCCCTCGCCACGCTGCGACGGGACGGCGTCCTTCTTGTCCTTCGTGAGGCCGGTGGCCTCACCGTTCGTACCGTTCTCGACGGTCTTCATCGGCTCACCGAGCACGGCCAGCAGCCGCTCGCGCGGGACCACACCCTGGAGTTCGCCCTCGTCATTGACGACGGCGACGGGTATCTCGCTCGTCGAGCACGGCGTGAAGAGCTCGACGATCGGCGCGTCCTCGTGGACCCTCGCCGGGGCGTCGGCCATGTCGTAGCCGTCTTCCGCGTCGGCCATGATCGCCCGCGCGCTCAGCACACGGGAACGGTCGACGTCCTGCGTGAAGGAGGCCACGTAATCGTTGGCCGGCGTGACGAGAATGTCCTCGGCCGAACCGATCTGGACAATACGACCATCGCGCATCACCGCGATGTTGTCGCCCAGACGCATGGCCTCGTTCAGATCGTGCGTGATGAAGACGATCGTCTTCTTCAGCGTCTTCTGCAGCTCAAGAAGCTGGTCCTGCATGTCGCGCCGGATCAGCGGGTCGAGCGCACTGAACGACTCGTCCATCAGCAGCAGATCGGCGTCGGTCGCGAGCGCGCGGGCCAGGCCCACACGCTGCTGCATACCGCCGGACAGCTCGTCGGGGAAAGACTTCTCCCACCCCTCCAGACCGGCCAGACGCAACGCCTCGATCGCCCGCTCCTCGCGCTCCGCACGCGGAACGCCCTGCACCTCAAGGCCGTAGCCCGCGTTCTCCATCACGGAGCGGTGCGGGAACAGCGCGAAGTGCTGGAACACCATGCTGATCTTGCGGGAGCGCACCTCGCGCAGGTCCTTGGGAGCCAGCGTCGTCAGGTCCTGACCGTCGAAGCGCACGTGTCCCGCGGTGGGCTCCAGGAGTCCGTTCAGCATCCGCAGGAGCGTGGACTTACCGGATCCCGACAGACCCATGACGACGAAGATCTGGCCGGACTCCACCGTGAACGACGCGTCGATCACGGCGGCGGTGGTTCCTTCGGAGCGCAGCTCCTCACGGTCTGCACCACTGCGGAGTTTCTCCACAGCCTCATCGGGTCGTCTGCCGAACACCTTGTACAGGTCTTCGGCTTCAAGCCTGGACACATACACCTCTCGGGTCGAAACAACACGGCCCGCCTCCCCCGCCGGCGGGCCGTAGAGCGATACGGATCTGTCCGCTTGACCGGTCGACCTCAATAGTTGAAGTACGTACCGGCACCGCTCCGTGGCTGCGCTTGCCCCCGTTTATCTGAAACAAACGGGGAAGTTACCCAGTTCACAGTGTGTTCACTCACGCTGATCACGTACTTACGGTCGGTGACTGTCAGTGGGGTGCGGCATGATGCGAACGTGACCCAGACGACATCCACGACAGGATCGGCGGACCGGCGCCTGATGCTGCTCGACACCGCATCTCTGTACTTCCGGGCCTACTTCGGGGTGCCGGACTCGGTGAAGGCCCCGGACGGCACCCCGGTGAACGCGGTGCGCGGGCTCCTCGAATTCATCACCCGCCTCGTGCACGACCACCGCCCCACCCATCTGGTGGCGTGCATGGACGCGGACTGGCGCCCCCAGTGGCGCGTCGACCTCATCCCCTCGTACAAGGCGCACCGCGTCGCCGAGGAGACGGCGGCCGGCTCGCCGGATGAGGAGGAGATCCCCGACACCCTCTCCCCGCAGGTCCCGATCATCGAGGCCGTGCTCGACGCGGTGGGCATCGCGCGCGTGGGCGTCGAGGGGTACGAGGCGGACGACGTGATCGGTACGTTCACGGGGCGGGCCGAGGGGCCGGTCGACATCGTCACCGGCGACCGCGACCTCTTCCAGCTGGTCGACGACAAGTTGGAGCGCCGCGTGCTGTACCCGCTGAAGGGCGTCGGCACGCTGCAGGTGACGGACGAGGACCTGCTCCGCGAGAAGTACGGGGTGGACGGATCCGGCTATGCGGACATGGCGCTGCTGCGCGGCGATCCGAGCGACGGGCTGCCGGGCGTGCCCGGCATCGGCGAGAAGACGGCGGCGAAGCTGCTCGCGCAGTACGGGGACCTGGCCGGGATCATGGCGGCCGTCGACGACCCGAAGTCGAAGCTGACGCCGACGCAGCGCAGGCGGCTCGACGAGGCGCGCCCGTATCTGGCGGTGGCGCCGACGGTGGTGCTCGTCGCCGGCGACGTACCGCTGCCTGAGGTGGACACGGCCCTGCCGCGTGAGCCGCACGATGCCGCGACCCTCGACGAGTTGGCGGCCCGCTGGGGCTTGGGAGGTTCTTTGCAGCGCCTCCTCACCACCCTCTCAGAATGAGGTGTTAGCTTAGGTATACCTAACTAACTGTGAATCCAGGGAGACCGCCCATGGCCGAGCGCCCCGCACGCCCGCCCCGCAAGGCCCGCTCCGCGCAGGTCGTGCGCGCCGAGAGCATCACGCCCCACATGCGACGGGTGGTGCTCGGCGGTGAGGGGCTCGCGGACTTCCCGCAAGAGCTCGAACACACCGACCACTACGTGAAGTTGCTCTTCGCGCCGGCCGGGGTGACCTACGAAGAGCCCTTCGACGTGGCCAGGATCCGCGAGGAGCTGCCCCGCGACCAGTGGCCCGTGACGCGTACGTACACGGTGCGCTACTGGGACCCGAAGACTCTTGAGCTGACGCTCGACTTCGTGGTGCACGGCGACCAGGGCCTGGCCGGGCCCTGGGCCGCGGGCGTCGAAGGGGGCGAGACCATCCACATGATGGGCCCCGGCGGCGCCTACCACCCCGACACCACGGCGGACTGGCACCTCATCGCCGGTGACGAGAGCGCGCTGCCGGCGATCGCCGCCGCCCTCGAAGCGCTGCCCGAGGGCACGCGGGCACACGCCTTCATCGAGGTCGAGGGCCCCGAGGAGGAGCAGAAGATCGACTCGCCCGTCGAGGTCACCTGGCTGCACCGCGCGGGCCGCCCGGTCGGGCAGGCGCTCATCTCCGCGGTGACCGGGCTCGACTTCCCCGAGGGCCGCCCGCACGCGTTCGTGCACGGCGAGGCGGGCTTCGTGAAGGAGCTGCGCCGGCACCTGCGGATCGACCGCGCGATCCCGCGCGAGGACCTGTCGATCTCCGGCTACTGGCGCCTCGGGCACAACGAGGACGGCTGGCAGGCCTCGAAGCGCGACTGGAACGCGCAGGTGGAGGCCGAGCAGGAGGCCTGATCCTGCGCCCCGGCCGCCGTACCCTTTCCCTCTGTGAGAAGACGCAAGCGCCCCGCCCCGCCGCCCTCCCCGCTCCCGCAGCGCCAAGGCATCGACGCCGTCCGCGTGCGGATGCCGGAGGGCGGCCCGGGGCGCACCGTCCGGGACCACCTCGTGCACCGGCTCCCCGCCGAGGACACGGTGATCGACCGGATGATCGCGCAGAGGGCGTTCGTGACCGCGGACGGGCGTCCGGTCACCGCCGACAGCCCTTACGAGGTGGGCGGCACCGTGTGGTTCCACCGGGAGCTCGCGCCCGAGGTCCCCGTGCCGTTCCCCGTCGAGGTCGTGTACCGCGACGAGCACATCGTGGTCGCCGACAAGCCGCATTTCCTCGCCACGACACCGCGCGGCAGCCATGTCACCGAGACCGCGCTCGCCCGGCTCCGCCGCGACCTCGGCATCGAGCGGCTGAGCCCGGCCCACCGCCTCGACCGGCTCACGGCCGGGCTCGTCCTGTTCGTGGTGCGGCCCGAGGAGCGCGGCCACTACCAGACCCTCTTCCGCGACCGCCGGGTCACCAAGGAGTACGAGGCCGTGGCCGCGTACGACCCGGGGGTGGAGCTCCCCGTGACCCTGCGCGGCCGGATCGAGAAGGTGCCCGGCCGGCTCGCCGCGTTCGAGGTGCCGGGCGGTGAGCCGAACGCCGAGAGCCGCATCGAACTCGCCGAGCGCAAGGGGGACATGGCGCTGTACCGCCTCACCCCGCACACCGGCCGCACGCACCAGCTGCGCGTCCATATGAACCGCGTCGGCCTGCCGATCCTCGGCGACCCGCTCTTCCCGGAGGTCGCCGACCGGGCTGCGGACGACGACTTCCGGCGCCCCCTCCAACTCCTCTCCCGGACCCTGGAGTTCACGGACCCGGTGAGCGGCCGCGAGCACCGCTTCGTGAGCCGGAGGGAGCTCACGGCCTGGACCTCGTACGAGGAGTGGGAGCAGGGGCCGGGTTAGGCAACCGGCTCATCCACTGCGCCGGCCGGCTCATTCACCTGGCCGACCGGTCCGTTCACCGCGCCCACCTGATCACTCGCCGCGCCACCAACGCAGGAAGCGCTGCCAGGCGCCGAGCCTGGCCGGCGTCTGCCGGTGCGGGTGGGCGTGCGGGTGCGACGGCTGCGCGGCCGGGTCGGGAGCAGCCGGCGCGGCGGGCGCGGCCTCGGGCGTCGTCACCGGCGGCATCGCGCCCGACGGCATCGTGGGCGGCAGGCCCGAGGAGATCTTCCAGTCCGGCCGCTGCGAAGGCAGCTTGCCCGGCTGGGACTTCACGTCCTGCGGCGGACGCGGCGTGAAGTCCACCGGCAGCTCCACCAGATGCCGCCCCATGATCGTCGAGACCCACCTCAAATCGCTCTCTGGAATCTCGAGTTCGGCGTCGGGCAGGCGCATCAGGAACGCGTCGACCCCGATCTCCGCAAGGGCGCGCCCGATGTCCTGCCCGGGGCACTCGTGCGGGCCGCCGCCGAACGCGAGGTGCGAGCGGTTGCCCTGCATGTGAGCGCCGGGTTCGGGGCGCACCCTCGGGTCCGCGTTGCCCGGCTGGATGCCGAAGATCAGGCCGTCCCCGGCGCGGATGCGCTGCCCGCCCAGCTCCGTGTCCGCCTTGGCGAAGTAGCCGACGTTGGCGCTGAACGGCGGCTCGTCCCACAGCGACTGCTCGACCGCCTCCGGCACGGTCATCTGCCCGCCGTTGAGTCGCGCGCGGAACCGGGGGTCGGTGAGCACCACGCGCAGCACGTTCACCATGAGGTTGGCCGAACCCTCGTACGTGGCGATGAGGATGAGCCGCAGAGTCTGCGCGACCTCGTCGTCGCTGAGCGCGGAGGGGGAGGTGATGAGGGTGCTGGTGAAGTCCTCCTCGAGCGGCTCGGCGCGACGCCGCACGGCGAGGTCCGTCAGGATCCCCATCAGGTACTCGTTGCACGCGATGGCCGTCTCGCCACCCTTGAGCAGGTCGCGCGTGGCCTGCACGATGCGCTCGCTGTAGGCCTCGGGTGCGCCGAGCAGCTCCAGCATCACCATCATCGGGAGATGCTCGGCGAACTCGCTGACGACCTCGCAGCGGCCGCGCTCGGAGAACCGGTTGATGATCTCCTGCGTGGCCCGGTTGATGGCGCGGCGCAGATCACGGTGCTCGACGGTCTCGACGGCGTCGTTGACCGCGCTGCGCAGCCGCAGATGCTCGGCGCCCTCCTCCATCGCGCACATGGGCTGCCAGGTGAAGACCGGGGCGAGCGGGTGCGTGGGCTTGACGGTGCCGTCCCTGACGGCGGTCCAGTTCCGGGAGTCCCGGTTGAACAGGGCCGTGGTGCTCACCATCTGGAGGTTCTCGCTGTGCCCGAGGACCGTCCACATGGGGACGTCCTCGTGGATGAGCGCCGGGGCGACCGGGCCGTACTCGGCGCGGAGTTTCTCGTAGACACCGGCGAGGTCCGCGTCGGCCTCGGGGCCGTAGAGCCGGCGAAGGCCGTCGGGGCCGAAGGCGTGTGCGGGGCAGCCGGGCGGCGGCGCGAGCGCGGAGTCTCCGGGGGCGTCGAATCCGGCTGGCGACTGCGGGGGTTGGGAGGGTGACGTCACGGGTTCGCTCCGGTCGGTGTGGTCAACAGAATTCGGTCGAGCGGCACTCAGGCGTGGTGCAGCGCCATCTCGTGCAGGATCAGGCGTGGTGCAGCGCCATCTCGTGCAGGAATCGCATCAGCGTGAGCAGCACCTCGCGGCTCGACGCCCTGCGGCGTACGTCGCACTCGACGATGGGGACGTGGGGGTCCAGGTCGAGGGCCTTGCGCAGCTCCTCCGTGGGGTAGCGCGGCCCGTCGGGGAACGTGTTGTTGGCGATCACGAACGGCACTCCGCGCTCCTCGAGCCGCCCGATCACGTCGAAGCTGACTTCGAGGCGGCGGGTGTCGACGAGCACGACGGCGCCGAGAGCGCCCTCGAACAGGCCGTTCCACAGGAACCAGAACCGCTCCTGCCCCGGCGTGCCGAAGAGGTACAGGACGAGTTCCTCGGTGATGCCGATCCGGCCGAAGTCCATGGCCACGGTCGTGGCGGTTTTGGTCTCCGAACCGTAGTTGTCGTCGACGCCGATGCCCGCCTGCGTCATGGTCTCTTCGGTGGTGAGCGGCCGGATCTCGCTGACGGAGCCGACCATGGTGGTCTTGCCGACGCCGAAGCCGCCCACGATGACGATCTTGACGGCGGACGTGACGGTGTCGGGCAGTCGTTCCTCGGCCCGGGGCCCCGGAATGTGCACGCTCATCGCGGTGTCCCCGGCCGTGCTGTCAGAGCTTCTGTAGTCCATGCATCACCGCTTCGAGAAGGGAACGGTCCGCGACCGCGCCTCGGATCACGGGCGCGCGCGCCTGCACCAGCTCGGCCGCGAGAAGTTCGCCGAGCAGCACGGTGACCACGCTGAACGGCAGTTGGAGGTAGGCCGAGATCTCAGCCGTCGACAAGGGCGTCTTGCACAGGCGGATGACGGAGGCCTGCTCGGGCGGCGAGGCCGGCGGCGGATCGCCGCGTGCCACGATCAGGGACACCAGGTCGAGCGGCGCGCGGTCGCTTCCGTCGGTGCCGCCCGTGATGACGTAGAGACGCTCCGGGTCGGGCTTTCCGTCGCCCTGCTGCGCCCGCCGCTCCCGTTTCGGCGGCGGTTCCCTGAACGGGGGTTCGGGAGGACGGTGCGTCATACGGTCTGGCCGTTGCGCCGTGGCGGGCTCGTCAGATGCGCGCCGATCCGGATGACGAGATCGCGCATCTGGTGGCTGACGAGGCCCGCGTCGACGAACTGGTCGGCGAGCACGGCGAGATACGCGCCCTTGCCCGCGGCCATCAGATAGAAGAAGCCGCCGTCGACCTCGATGATGACCATGTTCATCTTGCCGCTGCTCTCCGGGATCTCCGTGGCGACGGCGGAGGCCAGGGACTGAAGTCCCGCACAGGCGGCGGCGATCCGGTCGGCGGCGTCCGGATCACCGCCGTAGCGGGCGATGCGCAGCCCGTCCGAGGAGAGCACGACCACCTGCTTCACATTGGGCACGCACTCGGCGAGCTCCTTGAGCATCCAGTCGAAATTGGCCCTTTGCTGGATCACTGGTGGTCTCCCTCGTCGACCTGCTGGTTGTACGCGTCGTCATGCGGCTTGGCCGAACCCCCCGGGTCCTGCGCGGTCTCCCCCACCGCGTCGGCCGCCTCGGCCTGGCCCCCCTCGGGCTTCAGTCCGTTCATGAACGCCTCGACCCACAGGCCGGGTTCGGGCTGTTCGGCCCCGCCGTGCTGGTCCGGCTGCCCGGGTGGGGCGGCGGCCGGTGCCGGATTCCCGTACGCCGCCGGGGCGGGCTCCGCCGCGGACGGCGGCATCGAGAGGTCCGGGTTGCGGGGCGTCACGATGATCTGGTCCTCGATGACCTTCGTGTCGTACTTCCTGCGCCGCTGCGGCAGGCCGTTGGGCCGCCATTCCGTGACCACGGGAACGTCGTCCTCCATCGCGGCGACGAGCGGGGCGGAAGGGCGCGGGCCCGTGACGGGACGCGGTCCCGTGGTGGGGCGGCGCGTCTTCTTCAGCCGCGGCTCCTCCTTGACCGGTACGCCCTTGTGGTCGACGCGGGGCACGGCGGAGGCGCCGATGCCGTGGGCGAGGCCCGGGGCGTACTGGGTGCTCATCATGGCGCGCGGCACGACGAGCACCGCGCGCACGCCGCCGTACGCGGACTGGCGCAGCGAGATCTGCATGTCGTACATCGCGCAGAGCCGGCCCACGATCGCGAGACCGAGCCGCGGGTTCTCGCCGAGGTCGTTGAGGTCGTAGCCGGCCTTGGCCTTGTCCAGCATCGCCTCGGTCTTGCGGCGCTGGTCCTCGCTGAGGCTGACGCCGCCGTCCTCGATCTCGATGGCGATGCCGGTCTGCACCTCGACCGCGGTGACGTGCACGCGGGTCGTCGGCGGCGAGTAGCGGGTCGCGTTGTCGAGGAGTTCGGCACAGGCGTGGATGACGGGCTCGACCGAGACGCCCCTGATGGCCACGTCGCAGATGGCGTGCAGGTCGATGCGCGGGTACTCGAGGATGCGCGACATGGCGCCGCGCAGCACGCTGTAGAGCTTGACGGGCTTGGGCCACTGCCGCCCGGGGCGGGCGCCGCCGAGGACGGTGACGGAGTCGGCGAGTCGGCCGATCAGCGCCGTGCCGTGGTCGACGCGCAGCAGGTCGTCGAAGACCTCGGGGTTGCGGCCGTGGTCCTCCTCCATCTCGCGGAGTTCCTCTGCCTGCTTGTGCACGATGGCCTGGACGCGACGGGCGACGGAGACGAAGGCGCGCTGCGCCGCGTCCCGCATCGTGATCTCGTTGTCGATCTCCTTGAGGGCCATGCTCATCAACTCGCGCTCGCCCGGCGTGACATCGCGGAAGGCGGGCTCGGAGTCGCAGGTGTTGCGGACGGCGTCGTGCGGCCTGTCACCGCTCGCCATCCGGTACAGGGCGTGCGGGAAGACCTCCTTGGCCACCCGCATCGTGCGGTGCTCCTGAGCGGCTATATGGGCTTCCAATTCGGCTACGTGCCGGGTGTATTGGGCGCGCTGTGCCCTGTTGACGCGGCCGCGGCGGACCGCTTCGGCGGAGACGGCGAGCACGAGGAGCATGCCGAGCGCGCCGCACAGGGCGACGGCCGCCCGAGCGGGCTCCGCGACCAGGGCGGCGGCCGCTCCGGTGGCGGCCGCCATGACCATGGCGGGCAGCAACAGCACGCGCAGATAGGGGACTTCTCGGCCACCGGGAGGCGATTGAACACTCACCATGTATGCCCTCTGAACGGTCGGGTCTGGGAACGTCGGAGATTCGGGATGGTTCGTCACGCTTCAATTGCGCCGTTTCGGGAAGCTTCGGCGCAGAAGGGAACAAGCGGCCGAATCCATCTCAACTCGGTGCGCTGTGAGCGAGCTTAGTCCGACCGGATCATCGCCGGGTCATATTCAGCAAGGCCCTGAAATCGGCCCCATGACAGGAATACACTCGCTCCATTTACACGCTCGGTCGCGATTCGCACACGTGGAGCAATGGCGTCCACGCGCGCGAACGCACAGTTCCCCGCGCCCCTGTGAGGGACGCGGGGAACTGTGTGAAACCCCGTCGGGCCTTGACCGCCGCGCTAGCCGACGGACGAGTAGGCCACGACGCCCCGCCGCACGGCGTCCACGGCCTTTCGCGCGTTGCGCCCCACCGTGGAGCCCTCCGTCGGTGCGGCCGCCGCGATCTGCCCCAGCACGTCGATGACCTGCTTGCACCAGCGCACGAAGTCGCCGGCCGGCATCTCGGCCTCCCGCAGCACCTCGTCGAGGCCCTTGCCGGAGGCCCACTGGTACGCGATCCAGGCGAAGCCGAGGTCGGGCTCGCGCTGACCGACACCCTCCGCCTGGTTGATCCGGAACTCCTCCTCCAGGGCGTCGAGCCGCCCCCAGATCCGCACCATCTCGCCGAGCGCCGCCTTGGCCCTGCCCGCGGGCAGCTTGGGCGCGAGCGCGTCGTCCGCGACCCGCGCCTCGAACACCAACGCCGAGACGCACGCCGCGAGTTCGGCCGGGCTCAGGTCCTCCCAGACGCCGTCCCGCAGGCACTCACTGGCGAGCAGGTCCAGCTCGCCGTAGAGGCGGGCGAGCCGCTTGCCGTGCTCGGTCACCTCGTCGCCGCGCAGATAGTCCATTTCGGTGAGCAGCTTGACGATGCGGTCGAAGGTCCGCGCGATCGTGTTGGTGCGCCCCTCGATCCGCCGCTCCAGCTGCCCGGTGTCCCGCTTGAGGCGGTAGTAGCGCTCGGCCCACCGTGCGTGGTCCTCGCGGTCGGAGCAGCCGTGGCACGGATGCGCCCGCAGCTCGGCCCGCAGCCGCGTGATCTCCCGGTCGTCCGCCGCCTGCGAGCGGCCCTTCTTCTTGTGCCGGTCCGGCACGATGTGGCCGGCCTTGGTGCGCAGCGCGGAGGCGAGGTCGCGCCGGGACTGCGGCGAGCGCGGGTTGAACGACTTCGGGATGCGCATCCGATCCAGCGCCTCCACGGGCACCGGGAAGTCGATCGAGGCGAGCCGCTTGACCTGGCGCTCGGCGGTCAGCACCAGCGGTCTCGGCCCGTCGTGGTGCTCGAAGCCGCGATGCCCGTTGGACCGGCCGGCCGGGATGCCCGGGTCGAGCACGAGCGCGAGGCCCGCGAACTTCCCCGTCGGCACGTGGATGACGTCACCGGGCTTCAGCTTCTCGAGCGCGGCCGCCGCCTGCACGCGCCGCTGCGCGGCGCCCTGCTTGGCCAACTCGGTCTCGCGGTCCTTGAGTTCGCGCCGCAGCCGGGCGTACTCATCGAAGTCCCCGAGGTGGCAGGTCATGGACTCCTTGTAGCCCTCGAGCCCCTCCTCGTTCTTCTGCACCTGCCGCGAGATGCCCACGACCGAGCGGTCCGCCTGGAACTGGGCGAAGGAGGTCTCGAGCAGCTCCCTCGACCGGTGGCGGCCGAACTGCTCCACCAGGTTCACCGCCATGTTGTACGACGGCCGGAAGCTCGACTTGAGCGGGTACGTGCGCGTGCCCGCGAGCCCCGCCAGGTACTCGGGGCTGAAGCCGCGCTGCCACAGCACCACGGCGTGGCCCTCGACATCGATACCCCGCCGCCCGGCACGGCCGGTGAGCTGTGTGTACTCGCCGGGCGTGATGTCCGCGTGCTGCTCGCCGTTCCACTTGACGAGCTTCTCCAACACCACCGACCTGGCAGGCATGTTGATGCCGAGCGCGAGCGTCTCCGTCGCGAACACGGCCCTCACCAGGCCGCGCACGAACAGCTCCTCGACGACCTCCTTGAAGGTCGGCAGCATGCCCGCGTGGTGCGCGGCGATGCCGCGCTCGAGGCCTTCGAGCCACTCGAAGTAGCCCAGGACGTGCAGATCCTCGTCGGGAATGGCCGCCGTGCGCTCCTCGACTATCGAACGGACCTCGGCCCGCGCGTCCTCGTCGTTGAGCCTGAGGCCCGCGTACAGGCACTGCTGGACGGCGGCCTCGCAGGCGGCCCGGCTGAAGATGAACGTGATGGCGGGCAGCAGCCCCTCGTTGTCGAGGCGCTCGATGACCTCGGGGCGGCCCGGCGTCCAGATCCGGGAGCGCTGCCTGCGCTCCCGCTCCCTGTCGGCCTCGCGCATGTGCCGGCCGCGCCTGCGGTCCTGGTACGAGGGGCGGCTGGCCTCCATGCGCGCCATCCGCGTCAGGTCGGGGTTGACCGCCTTCTTGCTGCCCTCGCCCTCCTCGAAGAGGTCGTACATCCGGCGCCCGGCGAGCACGTGCTGGAACAGCGGCACGGGCCGGTGCTCGGAGACGATCACCTCGGTGTCGCCGCGCACGGTGTCGAGCCAGTCGCCGAACTCCTCCGCGTTCGACACCGTCGCCGACAGGGAGACGAGTGTCACGGACTGCTGGAGGTGAATGATCACCTCTTCCCAGACGGCGCCACGGAAGCGGTCGGAGAGGTAGTGCACCTCGTCCATGACCACGTAGCCGAGCCCGAGGAGCGACTGCGAACCCGCGTACAGCATGTTGCGCAGCACTTCGGTGGTCATCACGACCACCGGCGCGTCACTGTTCACACTGTTGTCGCCCGTGAGCAGGCCGACCTTGTCCGCGCCGTAGCGCTTCGAGAGGTCCTGGTACTTCTGGTTCGACAGCGCCTTGATGGGTGTCGTGTAGAAACACTTCTTGCCCTGTTGCAGGGCAAGGTGCACGGCGAACTCGCCGACGATCGTCTTGCCGGAGCCGGTGGGCGCCGCGACCAGGACGCCCTTGCCCGCCTCCAGCGCCTGGCACGCCTCGATCTGGAAGGGGTCGAGGCCGAAGTCGTACATCTCGCGGAAGTCCGCGAGCGCGGTGGCCTGCTCGGCGGCCCGCTGACGGGCTGCCGCATACCGCTCGGCCGGGGAGAGGTCCTCTGTCATCGTGCTTTCCAGCCTACCGACGACCACTGACATCGGACGATCATTATCCGGTAAGGCCTCCGGTGAGGATCCGCACCGCCCCTGGCACGCACCGCGCGACCAGCGGCAACGCGCCGACCGGCTCCCCGTCCGCGTATCCCGTGATGCCCTCTGCGGCCAGCTCGACACGCGCGGCCCGGTACACGCTCACCGCCGGGTGGTCGAGGTGGGTCCCCTTGTAGACCCGCGGGAACACCTTCAGCAGGGTCGTACGGGAGCAGTCCCCGACCACGGTCACGTCGAACAGCCCGTCACTCATGTCGGCCTCCGCGCAGATCCGCATGCCGCCCCCGTACGAGGTCCCGTTGCCGACGGCGATCAGGGTCGCCGCGACCTCGCGTACGGAGCCGTCGTCGAGGGTCAGCTTGAACGGCACGGCCTTGAAGGTGGCCAGTTCCAGCGCGATCGCCAGGTCGTACTTGAAGCGGCCGAGCGGGAGCCGCATCCGGTTGCCGCGGTCGTTGACGCGGGAGTCGAAGCCGGAGGCGAGCACGGTGCCGAACCAGTGGTCACCGATCCGGCCGAGGTCGATCTCGTGGGTCCCCGAGCCCTTCAGCGCGTCGGCGACGAGTCTCCCGGCCGTGGCCGGGTCACGTATCGGAAGCCCGAGGGCGCGGGCGAAGTCGTTGCCTGTGCCGACGGCGACGATCCCGAGCGGTGTGTCGGTCCCTGCGACGGCCTGCAGCGCGAGGTTCACGAGGCCGTCCCCGCCGACGGCCACCAGCGCCCCGGTCCCCTCCGCCACCGCTTCACGCGCGCGTGCAAGGGCGTCGTCGGCGTCCTCGCCGACGACGGTGCGCACCTGGAAACCGGCTGCCCGCAAAGCGGAAGCGGCCGGCTGCGCAGCACGTGCGCCCCGGCCGCGTCCCGCGGTGGGATTGACGAAGAGGGTGATCTCACTGCTCACGGGCGGACACTAACAAGTGCCCCGGCCCGAACTGGAGTTACCTCAGGTCACATCGTCGTAACCGTTGACCCGCTCCGGTCGCGACGCCCCGTCGGACGTCGCCTGCTCCGGGAGCGCCCGGCTCGCCGGGACGGACTCGATCTCGCCGATGTCCTCCGGCGTCAGGTCGAGCTCGGAGGCCTCGTCGTCATCGGGCCCCGCGGCCTCGCTCAGCCGCCTGCGCCGGTCGTTGAGGAGCGAGAAGCACACCGCTGCGAAGTAGAGGATCCAGATGGGACCGGCGAGCGCCAGCATCGTCAGCGGGTCCGTGCTCGGCGTCGCGACGGCGGCGAACACCGTGATGCCCATGATCATCGCGCGCCACCAGCCGAGCATCCGCCTGCCGGTGATCGCCCCGATCAGGTTGAGGAAGATGAGCAGCAGCGGCAGCTCGAAGGCGAGGCCGAAGACGAGCACCATGCGCAGCACGAGGTCGAGCAGGTCGTCGAGCGGCAGCAGGTTCTGGGCGTTGCCCGGAGTGAACTCGATGAGGACCTTCGCCGTCGTCGGCAGCACCGAGTAGGCGAAGTAGGCGCCGGCGATGAAGAGCGGGGCACCCGTGCCCACGAACGCGTACGCGTACTTCTTCTCGTGCCGGTGCAGTCCGGGTGCCACGAAGCCCCAGAGCTGGAACAGCCAGACCGGGGAGGCAGCCACGACACCGGCCATCAGCGACACCTTCAGCGCCAGCGTGAAGGGGGTGAGCAGACCATTGAGGGTGATCTGGGCGCAGGGCTTGTCCGACGTGGACCTGGCCAGCTCTGAGAACGACTGCTCACAGCCGACCGAGTCGAGGATCGGCCGGGTGATCAGGTTGATGATGTCGTTGTAGAAGAACGCGGCGACGACGGTGATCGCGACGACGGCCAGGAGCGCCTTCGCGAGCCGGTTGCGGAGCTCACGCAGGTGCTCCGCGAGCGGCATCCGCCCCTCGGGATCCTTCTCCTCTTTGCGGGCAGGCTTGAGCAACCCACGTCCTCATCTCGTGCGGCAGGCCGCCATGGCAGGGGCGGCCTTCGATCAGCTCTTGGTCGTCTGGTTCGTCTGCTCGTTCACAGGACGCGAGCCGTCCACGTCACCGGGGGCCGCCTTGATGGTGCGCTGCGCCGGAGGCGTCGCGGCGTCCTGCGGCGGGTCCGAGGGAGCAGCCGACTTGTCGCCGCCCTCGCTCTTCATGGCCTTGGCCTCGCTCTTGAGGATGCGGGCCGACTTGCCCAGCGAACGCGCCATGTCGGGAAGCTTCTTCGCGCCGAACAGCAGAATGACCACTACGAGGATCAGGATGATCTCGGGTGCACCGAGCCTTCCGAACATATCCGTTTACCTTCTCACTGAGGCGGCAGGGGCGGGGCTGCCGGTACCGATCGGACCTCGGACTGTTGTCCGACCACCGTGCTGGCAGCGATCGTATCCCGTGGGGGTAAACACGAGGCAATGCCCGTGCGTCCTCCCAATTGCGGACCGCGCCTCACTACCGGACCGCCAAAGGGAGCGTACCCGCCGACCCCGACAACGGGACAGGCCGCGGCGATAAAGCGCTTTCCACGCTTCCGCCGAGGACGCCGACGGGGCGTCAGACCACGTCGCCGCCGGCCTTCGCGACACCTACGGCGGCCCGCTCGAGATCCTCCGCCGCGCTGTTGATCCGCTGCGTGGTGTCGGCCACTTGACGGCTGAGGCGCTGCGCCTCGACGAAGACCCGCACCGCGAGGACCGCCAGCACGGCGAGCCCCACGAAACCCACAGCAACCGCCAGCATCGCCCAGAACATGCGCCGAGCCTAGACGGTCTGGTGGAGGCGCAGCGTGCGCACCCCGCCACCGGTGAGGAGTTCGATGATGCGCTCACCGGCGGGCTTGCGCACCGAGGTCTCGCACTCGGGGCAGGTGAACGAGTAGAACGTGGTGCGACTGCTGGCCCCGATCGCCAACCGGATCGCCGAGGCGGCCAGTTCGAAGCGTGCGCGACAGTCGGGGCAGCCGGCCCTGAAGACGACGGGCGCCACGGTGGTCGCCGTGGCGGGCATTTCGGCAATGCCAGTGAAACCGGCCACACCAGTCATGTCACACACCTCACACCATTTGTCCGTTGTGCACCGTACGTCGTGATACGTCGCCGGGAACCCGGGGGCGCGTCCAACTCCCTCACGCCGCCCCGTCGTACGCCACGAGCGCCTCGCGCGCCGCGGCCTGCGCACTGGTCGCCAGCTCGGCGGGCGACACGATGTGCCCGTCCCGGCCGAGCCGCAGCGCGAGCCTGCGCAGCGAGGACGGGTCCGGCGTGCGCAGCGTGATCCGCAGCCCGCCGTCCGGCAACTCCTCGGCGCTGTCGTGCGGGTAGTACTCGGCGACCCAGCGCCCGCCGGGCCCGACCTCGATGACCACCTCGGGGTCCTCGGCCGCGGGCTGCACAAGCCCCTCGGACAGGTCCCGCAGTTCGACCTGCGGCGGCGCCGACGGCTCGTCCAGCACCTTGATCTCGGCGACCCGGTCGAGCCGGAACGTCCGCCGCGCCTCCGACCGACGACACCACGCCTCTACGTAGGTGTGGCCCACGCTCACGAGCCGGATCGGGTCGATCTCCCGCTCGGTGACCTCGTCACGCGCGGGCGAGTAGTAGCGGATCCACAGCCGACGCCGCTCCGAGATCGCCCGGTCGACATCCGCGAAGACGCCGCCCTCCGACTCGAAGGTGACGCTCAGGCGCGCACTCGCACCGGCCACCTCACCGGCCGCGGTCTCCAGCTTCGCGGTCGCCCGCAGCAGTGCGAGACGGTCGCTCTCACGCAGCCCGGGCAGCGTGGCCACCGCGCGAGCGGCCACCAACAGCGCGGTCGCCTCGTCGGCAGCGATCCGCAGCGGCTCGGCGACATCGTCCGGGTTGTGCCACCAGATGCGGTCGCCGTCGGTGTCGATGTCAAGCAGATCGCCGCCCCGGAAGCTCGTGCCGCACAGCGGCAGCACGTCCAGGTCGGAGATCAGCTCGTCCTCGGTGATGCCGAAGGCCCGCGCGACATCCTCCACGCGCGCGCCGGGGCGCTCACGCAGATACGTCACCAGGGACAACATCCGCCGGGTCTGGTCAATGGCGTTGGAAGCCATGCTTGTACGTACTCCCCCTCAGCCCTTGGCCACGGCGCGCAGCCGGTCCACGACATCGGCCCGCAGCTCGGCGGGCTCCAGCACCACCACGTCCGGGCCGAACTCCACCAGCCAGGCGTCGAGCCCGTGCCCGTACGGGATCTCCACCTCGTCCCAGCCGTCGCCGAGCTCACGCACGGAGGCGGCCTTGGAGCGCAGCGGGAAGCCGGCACCCGCGCGGAGCTTGATCAGCGCGGAGCGGTCGGCGGTCTCCCCCGCCCAGCTCGCGACGGTCTCCCGCACGGTCACCACATCCGGCACCGGCACCTTGAACTGTCCCGCCCGCGAGCGCACCTTGCCGGTGATCCGCGACAGCCGGAAGACGCGCTCGGCCTGCCGGTCGCGGTCCCAGCCCGCGAGGTACCAATGGCCGCGCCAGCACTCCAGGGCCCACGGCTCGACGTGCCGCTGCCCGGGCCGGGCGGCCGTGGCCTTGCGGTAGTCGAAGACGACGGGGCGCCGGTCGCGGCAGGCCAGCATCAGCGGCTCGAAGGACGCCTCGTGCACCGGGATCCTGGGTTCGAGCGCGCCATGGCTCTCGTACGGGTCCATCTCTTCGGGCATCCCGGCCGCGCGCAGCTTCTGCAGGGCGCCGCTCGCGGCACCGGCGAGGCGGGCCTGCTGCCAGACCTTCGCGGCGAGGCCGAGGGCGGCGGCCTCCTCGGCGTCGAGCGTGACGGGCGGCAGGCGGTTGCTGTCGCGGCCGGCCAGATAGCCGACCTCGCCGTCCAGGTTCTCCACGGTCTCGATGACCAGGCCGAGTTCGCGCAGATCGTCCTTGTCGCGCTCGAACATCCGGTTGAAGGAATCGTCGCTGCCCGCTTCGAGGTAGGCCTCGATGGAGCCACGCAGCTCACGCTTGCTGAGCGGACGCCGCGTCCCGAGCAGACACAGCGCCAGATTCATCAGCCGCTCGGCCTTGGCAATCGCCATCGACGCCCTTTCCTGAAGGTGACTCCCGACGGACGACCGTACCGCTCGGGCGTGTCCTGGCAAAAGCCGAAGGCCCATGCCAGGAGGCATGGGCCTTCGGTTGACCGCTTGCGGTCGGAGTGTGACTGACTCAGACGCCCATCAGGTCACACACGAAGATCAGCGTCTCGCCGGGGGCGATGCGGCCGCCACCGGCGCCACGGTCGCCGTACGCGAGGTGCGCCGGGATGGTCAGCCGACGACGACCGCCGACCTTCATGCCCTGCACGCCCTTGTCCCAGCCCGCGATGACCTGACCGGCACCGAGCTGGAACTCCAGCGGGTTGCCCCGGTTCCAGGAGGCGTCGAACTCCTCGCCGGTGGAGAAGGACACGCCCACGTAGTGGACCTTCACGAAGTCGCCGGCCTTGGCCTCGGCGCCGTCGCCCTCCCAGAGTTCCTCGATCTGGAGGTCCGCCGGTGCGTCACCGATCGGGAAGTCGACCTCGGGCTTGTCGATGTTCACGTGAAGTGCTCCTGCTTGTCGACTGCTCTGCAACCGGGACAGTCTGCCATCTTCTGTGGCTCGGTGCGCTCAGTGCGCGGGCTTGGTGCGCGGGCTCAGTGCGCGGCGAGGATGTCGACCGTGAAGACCAGCGTCGAGTTGGCCGGCAGCGTCTTGCCCTGCGCCTTCTTGCCGTACGCCTGGTCCGGCGGGATCACCAGGAGCACCCGGTCACCGACGTGCTTGCCGACAAGCCCGTTGTCCCAGCCCTTGATGACCTGACCGCCGCCGATCGGCGTCGTGAACGGCTGGCCGCTCTTCCAGGACGAGTCGAACAGCGCGGCCTTCTTCTTGCCCTCGTTGATCTTCCAGGCGGCACCGCTGTACTGCATGGTGACCGTCTGGCCCTTCTTGACCTCGGCACCCTTGCCCTGGATCAGGACCTTGTCCACCAGGTCCTTCGGCGGGTCGCTCTTCGGGATCGAGATCGTCGCCGGCTCTTCCTTGTCGGCCTGGATCTGCGGCAGGTTCGACGGGATCGAGGCCTGCTTGCCCTCGACCTTCTTCGGGATGACCTTGCCGACGTCCAGGGCGAAGACGAGCGTGTCCGTGCCCTTGATGCCCACCTGCTGGTTGCCCTGGCTGCCGAAGCCCGCGGCCGGCGGCGCCACGACGAGGACCCGGCTGCCCTCCTTCTGCCCGAGCACGGCCTGCGAGAACGCCGGGAGCTGACCCTCGGCGCCGGCGGTCACCATCTGGTCGCCACCGCCCTGCGAGCCGTACGTGGAACCGAGGTCCTTGCCGCCCTTCCAGACCTTGCCGGTGAAGTTCATCGACACCAGGTCGTTCTTCTTCACCGTCGGGCCGTCGCCCTCGGACACGTTGTGCACGACGAACTTGTCGCTCGGGTCACCCTTCGGCAGCGAGATCTTCGCCTGCTTGCCGTACGCGCCCGAGACCTTCGGCATCGGGTTCGCGCTGTCGACCGCCTTCGGTACCGCGGCTGCCTTCGGCGAGGAGGACGACGAGTCCGCCTTGTCCGCCGAATCCTTCTTGCTGTCGTCACTGCCGCAGGCCGTCGCGGTCAGCGCCAGTGCCGGCACGATCAGTAGTGCTGCAAGTCGGCGTCGCACAGTGGTCCTCAAGTCGCTCGAATATGGTCCGGCCACTCTAGGCCTTCGCCCCGACATTCCAAGGGACGGCCAGGGGCCTCGTACGAATGATTCGTACGAGGCCCCTGGCCGGATTGCTCAGCGTGTGCGCATACCTACCGGCGATCACATACCGGCGATCAACTTCTCCACTCGATCGTCCACACTGCGGAACGGGTCCTTGCACAGCACCGTGCGCTGCGCCTGATCGTTCAACTTCAGGTGCACCCAGTCGACCGTGAAGTCACGGCGCTGCTCCTGGGCACGGCGAATGAAGTCACCGCGCAACCGCGCGCGCGTGGTCTGCGGCGGCACCGACTTGCCCTCGAAGATCTTCAGATCGTTGCAGATCCGCTTGGCCTGGCCCTTCTTCTCCAGGAGGTAGTAGAGACCGCGCTGCCGGTGGATGTCGTGATACGCGAGGTCTATCTGCGCGACCCTCGGGTGCGACATCGTCATGTTGTGCTTCGCGCGATAGCGCTCGATGAGCTGGTACTTCATGACCCAGTCGATCTCGGTGCCCACCCGGTCCAGGTCCTCGGACTCGATGGCGTCGAGCGTGCGACCCCACAGCTCCAGAACCTGCTCCACGGTGCCGCTGCGGATGCCCCTGCGCTCGCAGAAGTCCACGGCCTTCTCGTAGTACTCGCGCTGCACCTCGAGGGCCGAGGCCTCACGGCCACTGGCGAGCCGCACCTTGCGGCGACCCGTGATGTCGTGACTCACCTCGCGGATCGCCCGGATCGGGTTCTCCAGGGTGAGGTCGCGCATCACCGTGCCCGCCTCGATCATGCGCAGCACGAGGTCGGTGGCTCCGACCTTCAGCAGCATCGTCGTCTCCGACATGTTCGAGTCGCCGACGATGACGTGCAGACGGCGATAGCGCTCGGCGTCCGCGTGCGGTTCGTCCCTGGTGTTGATGATCGGCCGGGAACGCGTCGTCGCGGAGCTGACGCCCTCCCAGATGTGCTCGGCACGCTGGCTCACGCAGTACACGGCACCGCGCGGAGTCTGCAGCACCTTGCCCGCGCCGCACAGCAACTGCCTTGTGACCAGGAAGGGGATGAGAATGTCCGCGAGCCGCGAGAACTCCCCGTGCCGCGCCACCAAGTAGTTCTCATGGCAGCCGTAGGAGTTACCCGCCGAGTCGGTGTTGTTCTTGAACAGGTATACGTCGCCTGCGATTCCCTCCTCGTGCAGGCGGCGTTCGGCGTCGACGAGCAGGCCTTCCAGAATGCGCTCGCCCGCCTTGTCGTGCGTGACCAACTCGGTCACGTTGTCGCATTCGGGAGTTGCGTATTCCGGATGCGACCCGACATCGAGGTAAAGGCGGGCGCCGTTCCGCAGAAAGACATTGCTGCTGCGGCCCCATGACACGACACGGCGGAAGAGGTACCGCGCCACCTCGTCAGGAGACAGGCGCCGCTGTCCCCTGAACGTACACGTGACGCCGTACTCGTTCTCCAGCCCGAAAATGCGGCGGTCCATGACTGAACATTACGCCCGATCCCCCGAGCTGAAACGGGGTTCGACGGCACGGTTTGGATCATTTTCCGACGAGCGCGCGACACGCCCGGACGTGCGCGGCTCCACCAGGACCCGAGCCGTTGAAAGCAGTACGACCAGTGCAAGCGTGCCAGTGACGGCCGGAACGGCGAAGCCCCACCGCGTACCGGCCCACTCGACGACCGGGCCCGCCACGGCAGTTCCCACGCTGGAGCCGACCATGAACGTCGTCACGAGCCACGAGAAAGCCTCCGTGACCGTGCCGGGCGGTGCGTGCCGGTCCACGACGATGAACGCGCACGCGATGCACGGCGCCAGGAACACCCCCGCCACCACCATCAGGGCCACCATCGCGACCGGCCCCGGCATCAGGACCAACGGCACGTAGAACAACGCCAGCAGCGCCACCAGCCACCGAAGTCGCCGCTCCGGAGCACCACTCCACTGACGGGCCCCGTAGACACTGCCGCCCACCAGCGCACCCATCCCGATCGCCGCCATCAACCAGCCGTACACGGCATCGCCGCCCCGGACCTCCGCGTACGACATCGCCGCCACGGTGATCGAACCGAGCGCGGTCCCGATGAACAGGAAGGCGACGAGCAGCACCAGCAGCCCCGGCGAACGCAACGCGCCCAGCCAGTGCGCCTCGCGCGGAGCCGAACGCCACGCGCGCGAGGGCTTCGACAGCACCACGGAGAGCGCACCGAGCACACCGATCACGTTGAGCACCACGAGCGCGGCCTGCGCCGACCACAGCGACACGCACAACGTCACCAGCAACGGCCCGACGGTGAACATGACTTCCTGCGCGATCGCGTCCATCGCGTACGCCGTGTGCACCTGCTCCTCGCGCGCCAGCACGCTGGGCCACAGCGCCCGCAGGCCGCCCTCCAGCGGCGGCGTGAACAGTCCGGCCAAGGCCATCGCCGCGTACGCCAACGGCAGCGAGTCCATCCCGACGAACGCGAAGAGCGTCATGGCGAGTCCCGACAGGACCGCCGCCGGCAGCTGCACCTTCGGCTGGCCCCGCAGGTCGACGAGGCGCCCGAGGAGCGGCTGCCCGATCGCGTTCGCCACCCCGTACACCGCCGCGAGCGCGCCCGCCAGGCTGTACGTGCCGCCCTCGGCCCGGATGAACAGCACGACGGCGATCGGGGCCGTCGCGTTCGGCAGCCTGCCCACCAGGGTCCCCGTGAGCAGCCGCATCGCGTGCCGCGCCCTGAGGATCTCCGCATACCCCGCGGCCATCGCCCCGCCCCCGCCCTGAAGTTTTACGTATAACGTCCCGGCGTTATACGTACCACGTGCCCGGCGGACAGAGCCACCCGCTAACGTCGGGCACCCTGGACGACACCTACGGAGGCACCAGTGACCAGCGGCCAGGACGGCACCACGACCGCCCGCCCCACCAGCAGAGACGTCGCCCGCGCGGCCGGCGTCTCCCAGGCCGCCGTCTCGCTCGTCATGGGCGGCAAATGGCGCGGCCGAGTCTCCGAGACCACCGCCGAACGCGTGCGCACCACAGCGGAGCACCTCGGCTACCGGCCCAACCTCGCGGCCCGCAACCTCCGCACCGGCCGCACCCGCACCGCCCTCCTCGTCGTCCCCGCACTCACCAACGAGTTCTTCGCCGGGGTCTACACAGGAGCGGCCCGCGTCGCCGTACAGCACGACTTCGGCGTCGTCCTCTACCCCTCACCCGACGGCATCGGCCCCGCCCGCGACCCCTTCCCCTCCGCCCGCGCCGCGCTCGACGGCATCCTCGCCTCCTCCATGGCCGCCGACGCCCTCACCGCCCTGCGCGGCGACGACACCCCGCCCATCCCCCTCGTCATGCTCGACAGCGACCCCACGGGCAGCCCCGGCGCCACCACCGTCAACCTCGACCTCGCCGACGGCATCCGGCAGATCACCGACCACCTCATCGCCCACGGCCACCGCAACTTCTTGCACCTCGCCTCCGCCGTCCAGTCCTGGACCTTCGACGTCCGCGCCCGCGAACTCGCCGCCCGCACCGCGCAGTTGCCGGACACCACCGTGCGCACCATCCGCTCCGCCCTCACCGTCGAGGACGCCGTCACCGCCACCGAAACGGCGCTGCGCACCTCCGGCCTCGTCGAACCCACCGCCATCGTCTGCGACGACGACAAACTGGCCGCCGGCGCCTACAAAGCCGCCCGCCGCCTGGGCCTGCGCGTCCCCGACGACCTGTCCATCACCGGCTTCGACGACCTCACCCTCGCCACCGCGATCGAACCCGAACTCACCACCGTGCGCCTGCCCGCCGAGGAGGTCGGCGCACACGGCATGCGCGCACTCCTCGCCGTCCTCGACGACCGTGAAGCCGAGACCACCCCGCTCCCGGTCGAACTGATCGTGCGCGGCTCCACGGGACCGGCCGCGCCCCGCCCCTGACACACGTGTGCCCCGGCCGGTTCGACAACCGGCCGGGGCACACGACGCGCTACGGGCTGCTACTTGCCCTCTGAAGGACCCTCGTCGTCGGACACCGCATCCGACTCGGCCTCCGTCGTCGCGGCAGCCCCCTCGGCCGTGAGCAGCCGCTCCAGCTGCCGCCCCACGATCCGCTTGAACTTCCGCTGCTGCGGCCGCGTACGGTCCAGGACCGCCACCTCAAGGCGCTCCGCGGGAATCTCCCGCTCGCCCCCATTGGTGTCCCGGGACAGCGCCGTCACCGCCAGCTTCAACGCCTCCGACAGCGTCATGCCGTCACGGTGCTGCTGATCCAGATAATTGCTGATCTGCTCCGCACTGCCACCGACCGCCACCGAGCCGTGCTCGTCGACGATCGACCCGTCGTGCGGAAGCCGGTAGATCTGGTCGCCCTCGGCCGACTGACCGACCTCGGCGACCACCAACTCCACCTCGTACGGCTTCTCCCCCGCGCTGGAGAAGATCGTGCCCAGCGTCTGCGCATACACATTCGCCAGACCACGAGCCGTCACATCATCACGGTCGTACGTGTAACCGCGCAGATCCGCGTAGCGCACGCCACCGATCCGAAGGTTCTCGTACTCGTTGTACTTACCGGCGGCCGCGAAGCCGATCCGGTCATAGATCTCGCTGAACTTGTGCAGAGCACGGGACGGGTTCTCGCCGACGAACACGATGCCATCGGCGTACTGCAGCACGACAAGGCTGCGACCGCGAGCGATGCCCTTGCGCGCGTACTCCGCGCGGTCGGCCATCGCCTGCTGGGGTGAGACATAGAACGGCGTCGACACCGGCTATCCGTCCCTTTCTGTCAGTGGCTCGATGAGTAGGCAACCAAGAGGGAGTCGGCCGGCTAGAGCAGAGCGGCCCGCGGACCGTCCGGCAGCTCCATACGCCGCTCCAGGATCGACCGGGCGATACCCGAGGACTCGTCGTCCGACAGCCGACGGAAGCCCTCGTCCGAGATCACCGTGACGATCGGGAAGATCCGCCGCGCCATGTCGGGACCACCCGTCGCCGAGTCGTCGTCCGCCGCGTCGTACAGAGCCTGCACGACCAGCGTCGTCGCCTCCTCCTCCGACAGGTCGTCGCGGTAGAGCTTCTTCATCGCCCCACGCGCGAACACCGAACCGGAACCGGTCGCCGCGAAACCGTGCTCCTCGCTGCGGCCACCCGTGACGTCGTACGAGAAGATCCGGCCCTTCTCGCGATCCACGTCGTACCCGGCGAACAGCGGCACGACGGCCAGACCCTGCATGGCCATCCCCAGATTCGACCGGATCATGGTCGACAACCGGTTCGCCTTGCCCTCCAACGACAGCTGCGCACCCTCGACCTTCTCGAAGTGCTCCAGCTCCAACTGGAAGAGCTTCACCATCTCGACGGCCAGACCGGCGGTGCCGGCGATGCCGACGGCCGAGTACTCGTCCGCCGGGAAGACCTTCTCGATGTCGCGCTGCGCGATCACGTTCCCCATCGTGGCCCGGCGGTCACCGGCGAGTACGACGCCGCCGGGGAACGTGGTGGCCACGATGGTCGTGCCGTGCGGGGCCTCGATGACGCCCTGCGTCGGCGGCAACTGCCGGTTGCCCGGCAGGATTTCGGGCTGGTGCTCCGACAGGAAGTCCATGAACGACGACGATCCAGGCGTCAGGAAGGCAGCCGGTAGACGCCCGGTGCTACGAGGGTTGGCTTCCACGCGTTTCCTTCCAAGTAGGCGATGGCCCGACGTGTGGTGTCGGGATCGTCTCCCAACTTGCCGAGGGCCGAATTGCAGTTGAAGCACAGTACGACTCGGACCCTACCCGTCTCGTGGCAGTGATCCACATGTACGGCGAGGACGTTCCGCAAAGGCCGCGCACGGTGTGGGCGCACCGCACCGCACGCGACGCTTCGCCTACTCGCCGCCCTTTTGCACAAAGGACCTCACGAAGTCCTCTGCGTTCTCCTCGAGAACGTCGTCGATCTCGTCCAGAACCGAGTCGACGTCGTCGCTCAGCTTCTCCTGGCGCTCCTTGAGGTCCTCGGTCGACTGTTCGTCGACCTCCTGCTCCTCGACCTCCTCGGTGGAGCGCGTCGCCTTCTGCTGCCCGCCGCCGGTGTCCTTGGTTGCCATGTCCAGCTCACCCCGCTCGGTTCGACATCCACGCCGTGGACGACGTGGTTCGCTCAGGTCGTTCGTGATCAGAACCCTACGCGTCGGCTCTGACATCGGCCCCGCACTTTCCTCAACGTGCGGGACCCACCTCTGTGATTCCCCTGCCACCGACTTTTCAGCCCCGGATCGGTGATTGATCATCGGCGGATCGGGCGCCGGTCACTGCCCGGACAGCACCCGGACCAGATCCTCGGCCGTGCGGCACCTGTCAAGCAGCTCCTTCACGTGGTTCCGCGTTCCGCGAAGGGGTTCCAGGGTGGGGACACGCTGGAGCGAGTCCCGGCCCGGGAGGTCGAAGATGACCGAGTCCCAGGAGGCCGCCGCGACGTCGTCCGCGTACTGCTCGAGGCAGCGTCCGCGGAAGTACGCCCGGGTGTCCTCAGGCGGCTTCGTACGGGCGTTCTCGACCGCCGACTCGTCCAGGAGGCGCTTCATCTTGCCGCGCGCCGCCAGACGGTTGTAGAGCCCCTTCTCGGCGCGTACGTCGGCGTACTGGAGGTCCAGCAGGTGCAGCTTGGCGGCGTCCCATTCGAGGTTGTCGCGGCGCCGGTAGCCCTGCATGAGCTCGAGCTTCGTGACCCAGTCGAGCTCGCCGGACAGGCTCATGGGGTCGGACTCCAGGCGCCCCAGTACGTCCTCCCAGCGGGCCAGGACGTCCTTGGTCTGGTCGTCCGCGTCGGCGCCGAAGCGCTCCTCCACGTACTTCCTGGCGAGTTCGAAGTACTCCATCTGGAGCTGGACCGCGGTGAGTGTGCGGCCACTACGGAGCGTGATCAAATGCTGGAGGGACGAGTCGTGGGAGACCTGGTGGAGGGTGCGGACCGGCTGGTCCACGGCCAGGTCGACCGCGATGAAACCGTCTTCGATCATGGACAGAACGAGTGACGTCGTGCCGAGCTTGAGATAGGTGGAGATCTCCGAGAGGTTGGCGTCGCCGATGATCACGTGCAGGCGGCGGTACTTCTCGGCGTCCGAATGCGGCTCGTCGCGCGTGTTGATGATGGGGCGCTTGAGGGTGGTCTCGAGGCCCACCTCGACCTCGAAGTAGTCCGCGCGCTGGCTGAGCTGGAAGCCGTGCTCGTGGCCGTCCTGGCCGAGGCCGACGCGGCCGGCCCCTGTCACGACCTGGCGTGAGACGAAGAACGGGGTCAGGTGGCGCACGATGTCCGAGAAGGGGGTCTCCCGCTTCATCAGGTAGTTCTCGTGCGTCCCGTAGGAGGCGCCCTTGTTGTCGGTGTTGTTCTTGTAGAGGTGGATGGGCTGGGCGCCGGGGAGCTGGGCCGCCCGGTCGGCGGCTTCGGCCATGATGCGCTCGCCGGCCTTGTCCCAGAGCACGGCGTCCCAGGGGTTGGTGACCTCGGGTGAGCTGTATTCGGGGTGTGCGTGGTCCACGTAGAGGCGCGCGCCGTTGGTGAGGATGACGTTGGCCAGACCGATGTCCTCGTCGGTGAGCTGGCTGGAGTCGGCGGCCTCACGGGCGAGGTCGAAGCCTCGGGCGTCGCGCAGCGGGTTCTCTTCCTCGAAGTCCCAGCGGGCCCTGCGGGCCCGGTGCATCGCCGCCGCGTAGGCATTGACGATCTGGGACGAGGTGAGCATGGCATTGGCGTTGGGGTGGCCGGGGACTGAGATCCCGTATTCCGTCTCGATGCCCATTACTCGCCGTACGGTCATGCGGCCCTCCTTGCCCGGCAGCGCCCTCGGTCGGGGGCGCCGCTCAAGTACCGCTGGTTCTCCGGTGCGTGTGCGGTGCCCGTCCCCGCACTGCGCGACCCGGCGGCATGGAAGAGCCTAGAACGCCTTTGCGCTGGTGGGGAGATCATTTGCGTCATTGGATTCGCTCCGGCTTCGAGCGGGTGGTCGCGTGGTCGGTTCCTGTCGTGTGCCGCGGAGTGCTGCCGCAAAACAGGTCGGCTGCGGGTACCCGGTTGGGGCACCCGCAGCCACCCTGTCTTTTACAGGTACTGACCGGTGTTCGCCACCGTGTCGATGGAGCGTCCGGTGTCCGCGCCCTGCTTTCCGGTGACGAGGGTGCGGATGTAGACGATCCGCTCACCCTTCTTACCGGAGATTCGGGCCCAGTCGTCCGGGTTGGTGGTGTTGGGCAGGTCCTCGTTCTCCTTGAACTCGTCGATGCAAGCCTGCAGGAGGTGGGAGACCCTGAGTCCCTTCTGGTTCTGCTCGAGGAAGGCCTTGATGGCCATCTTCTTGGCGCGGCCGACGATGTTTTCGATCATTGCGCCGGAGTTGAAGTCCTTGAAGTAGAGGACTTCCTTGTCGCCATTTGCGTACGTCACCTCGAGGAAGCGGTTTTCCTCGGTTTCGGCGTACATGTGCTCCACGGCCGTCTGGATCATGGCGTGGACGGTGGCTGCCCGGTCGCTGCTGTGCTCGTCGAGGTCGTCGAGGTGCAGCGGGAGGCGTTGGGTGAGGTACTTGCCGAAGATGTCCTTGGCCGCTTCGGCGTCCGGGCGCTCGATCTTGATCTTCACGTCGAGTCGTCCGGGCCGCAGGATGGCCGGGTCGATCATGTCCTCGCGGTTGGAGGCGCCGATCACGACCACGTTCTGCAGGCCTTCGACGCCGTCGATCTCGGCGAGCAGCTGCGGGACGATGGTGTTCTCCACGTCCGAGCTGACGCCGGAGCCACGGGTGCGGAACAGGGACTCCATCTCGTCGAAGAAGACGATGACGGGCGTGCCCTCGCTGGCCTTCTCACGAGCACGCTGGAAGACGAGGCGGATCTGCCGCTCGGTCTCACCGACGTACTTGTTGAGAAGTTCGGGACCCTTGATGTTGAGGAAGTAGCTCTTGCCCTGGGCCACTCCGGTCACTTCCGCGACCTTCTTGGCGAGGGAGTTTGCCACTGCCTTGGCGATCAGGGTCTTACCGCATCCGGGGGGCCCGTACAGCAGGACGCCCTTGGGCGGCCGCAGTTCGTGCTCCCTGTAGAGGTCCGGGTAGAGGTAGGGGAGCTCGACCGCGTCGCGGATCAGTTCGATCTGGTTGCCCAGGCCGCCGATCTGCTCGTAGCCGATGTCCGGGACCTCTTCGAGGACGAGTTCCTCTACTTCGCTCTTCGGTACGACTTCGTAGACATAGCCGGATCGGGGTTCGAGCAGCAGGGCGTCGCCGGGGCGGATGGTGACGTCCAGCAACGGCTCGGCGAGCCGTACCACCCGTTCCTCGTCGGTGTGCCCGACCACGAGGGCTCGATCGCCGTCCTCGAGGATTTCCTTGAGGGTGACGATGTCGCCGACGCTCTCGAACTCCATGGCCTCGACCACGTTGAGCGCTTCGTTGAGCATGAGTTCCTGGCCGCGCCGAAGCTCTTCGAGTTCGACGCTTGGACTCACATTCACACGGAGTTTGCGGCCGCCGGTGAAGATGTCGGCGGTGCCGTCCTCGTTTGCCGAGAGGAAAACCCCGAAGCCTGCCGGTGGTTGTGCCAGCCGGTCGACTTCTTCCTTGAGGGCCACGATTTGGTCGCGGGCCTCTCGGAGTGTGCCTGCGAGCCGCTCGTTCTGGGCGGACACGCCGGCCAGGTTGGTCTGCAGTTCGACGATCCGCTCTTCGAGAATCCTCGTGTGCCGCGGAGAGTCGGCGAGCTTGCGCCGCAGGACGGCGATTTCCTGCTCGAGATAGGCAACCTGCCCGGCAGGGTCTTCGGACCCTCGTCCCGGGCGGATGCCGCGGTTGATGTCGTCGTCGTGGGCTGCCACGGTCCTCACCTCCTCCAAGGGGAGCTGGACGCTTCCAGACCCTACCTGGGCGGGTGTCGATTGAAACCCCTAGATCAAAAAGACGATGGGGTGTGTCCGATCTTCACCCTTGCGCTCTCCCTCACGCCAGGGGAATACCCACCCAACAACATCGGAAAGCGGCCGGTTGTAGGGTCGAAGCGTTCAACACCCGTCAGGCTTGGCCCGACTTGCTCCTCTGAAGGAGCTTTTCGGCGGCCGCGACGCAGGAAACGGCAGGAGACATGACCGTGCGGCAAGAGGCCGGATCCGAGACCGACAGCGGCGTTCCGCTGGAGGTGTGGATCGACCAGGATCTGTGCACCGGGGACGGGATCTGCGCGCAGTACGCTCCGGAGGTCTTCGAGCTGGACATCGACGGTCTCGCGTATGTGAAGAGCACGGACGACGAGCTGTTGCAGGACGTGGGTGCGTCAACGCCCGTGCCGCTTCCGCTTTTCACGGATGTGGTGGCGTCGGCGAAGGAGTGTCCGGGCGACTGCATCCATGTGCGCCGGGTTTCGGACAGGGTCGAGATCTACGGCCCTGACGCTGAGTAAAATTCGGTAGCTCTGCGTAAACATGTGGGCCCCGTCCGCCGGTGATCCGGCGGACGGGGCCCCTTGCGTGCGGTGTCAGGCGGCTCGGGCCTCGGAGGGCGTGGAGCGGACGAACGCCCCGCCCTTCCACTGCCACTTGGCCTTCTCGTGGACGTCCGGGCGGTATCGGGGCACGGCGTCCGAGGAGTAACCGTCCAGGTCGGCGAGGACCGATCCGTCCTGTATGGCGAGCATGGTCGCCGAGTAGTTGTCCTTCGGTGTGACGAGCGTGGCGACGACGCGGGGCTTGGCTCCTGCGGGCTGTGTCACGACGTAGATGCCGCTGGGCGGGGTGCCGACGCCGGCGTCGCAGCGGACGACGGCGACCGTCTCCGGGCGTCCGTCGCCGTCCAGGTCCCCGGCGGCCTTCTTGACGACGGCGGTCTTGACGGGCCCGCAGTCGAGCGGGAAGTGCACGGCGGCGGGGTCGGGCGGGGCCACGGCCGCGGGCTTGCTCGCGGGTGACTCCTGGTCGGCCTGGGCCGCGGTGGCGGAATCGGGCTTGAGGAAGCCGGAGACCGCGACGACGGCGGCGAGGGCGGCCGCGGTGGCCAGCCAGTGGATGGGTCGTGTGGTGGTGTGCGCCAGTTCCGGGACGGCGGATTGCTGCACGAGGAGCGTCTCCTGTGAGGGCTGTGCCGGTGGGGGTGGCCAGCATCGTGCCATACGTCACAGTGCGCGGGAACGGTGGGGTCCGTTCTTTCTCTCGGTGATATCTGGTCCTGTTGCTGCCGTTACGCCAACGAACAAGCGCCGCCGCAGAGTTCCCGTGGGTGCGGGGGAACTCAGCGGCGGCGCTGTCGCGTTGTGCGGTTGTACGTTTTCGGTGACTCGGCCCGGTGGCTCAGCGGCCCCGGTTGCCGCCTGCGGCGTTGGGGCCGTCGTAGTCCTCGCCGTAGGCGCCCTTGGCGGGGCGGCGGCGGCGCATGGGCGGCTCGACGCCGTCCGCGAGGCGGCGGGCGGTGAGCAGGAAGCCGGTGTGGCCGATCATCCGGTGGTCGGGGCGGACGGCGAGGCCCTCCACGTGCCAGTTGCGGATCATCGACTCCCAGGAGGTCGGCTCGTTGAAGCAGCCGATCTCGCGGATGGACTCGACGGTGCGGGCGAGCTGCGTGGTGGTGGCCACGTAGCAGCACAGGATGCCGCCGGGGACGAGCGCCTTCTTGACGACGTCCAGGCACTCCCAGGGGGCGAGCATGTCGAGGATGACGCGGTCCACGTCACCGTCGGACAGGTTGTCCTGGAGGTCGCCGACGGTGAGCTGCCAGGCGGGGTGCGGTCCGCCGAAGTAGCGCTCGACGTTGCCCTTGGCGATCTCGGCGAAGTCCTCGCGGCGCTCGTAGGAGTGCAGCATGCCTTGGTCGCCGATGGCGCGCAGCAGGAAGCTGCTGAGCGAGCCGGAGCCCACACCCGCTTCCACGACGCGGGCGCCGGGGAAGATGTCGGCGAAGGCGAGGATCTGCCCCGCGTCCTTGGGGTAGACCACGGCGGCGCCGCGGGGCATGGACAGGACGTAGTCGGGGAGCAGGGGGCGCAGCGCGAGGTAGGCGACGTTTCCGGTGGTGCGGACAACGCTGCCCTCGGGTGCGCCGATCAGCTCGTCGTGCGGGAAGGAACCCTTGTGGGTGTGGAAGTTCTTTCCCTCTTCGAGCGTGAACGTGTAGTGGCGGCCCTTGGGGTCGGTCAGCTGTACCTGGTCCCCGACCGTGAAGGGCCCGCGCCTGCGGGCGGCACCGGTCGGTTCGGACATGTGAACAGCCTACCGGGCTTGGCGGGGGACGCCGACCACACGGCTCGTGCGACGTCTACTGCGACGTCTACGAAGGGCGGGCCATGGCCTTGACGAAGGCGCGTTCCACGTCGGCCGCGGAGAGGACTCCGTAGATGGCGCCGTTCTCCTCGACCACGAGGTATTCGGTGGCGGGGGTCTCGCGGAGGGTGTCGAGGAGTTCTTCGCCGGCGAGTTCGGCGGAGACGCGCATGCCGTCGGTGAGGTCCTGGGCGAGGCCGCTGACGGGGACCCAGGGGCGGCGGTGTTCGGGGATGCCGACGATGGCGGCCTCGCGGACGAGGGAGTGGGGGTCGCCGTCGGCGTCGACGACGACGAGGGCGCGGGCGCCCGCCTCGTTCGCCCGGCGCAGGGCTTCGGAGAGCGGGGTTTCGCTCTCGACGGGGACGGCGCGGCGGGTGAGGGTGCGGGCTCGCAGGTCGGGGAGGTGTTCGCGCAGCCGGGCCATGCGCAGGCTGTTGCCGGCGCCGGTCCAGATGATCGCGGCGAGGATGGCGGCCAGCAGCGCGTCCATGAGGGTGTCCATGCCGCCGGCTTCTTCGGCGCCTTCGCCGAGGGCGCCGGACTGGGTGAGCAGCGGCAGGCCGATGAGGACGGTGACGGCGAGGGCGCGGCCGACCCAGGCGGCGGCGATGGTGCCGCTCATGGGCTTGCCGGTGAGCTTCCAGACGACGGCGCGGAGCATGCGGCCGCCGTCGAGGGGCAGTCCCGGCAGGAGGTTGAACGCGGCGACGATCACGTTGGAGATCATCAGGCCCGCGAGGAGCACGCCGGGGACGGTGCCGGGTTCGACGACCCGCATCGCCGCATAGAAGACGCCGGAGAGGACGAGGGAGAGCAGGGGGCCCACGAAGGCGAGCATGAATTCGCGGCCGGGGGTCTCGGACTCCTTCTCGATCTCGGAGACGCCGCCGAAGAACTGCAGCTGGATGCGGCGCACCGGGAGCTTGTAGCGCAGCGCGACGACGGTGTGGGCGAGTTCGTGGATGAGTACGGAGGCGTAGAAGGCGACGGCGAAGAAGAGGGAGACCAGGTAGCGGGCGGCGCCGAGTTCGGGCAGCACGCGGTCGAGTTGGCCGCCGAACACCCAGGTGATCAGTGCCGCCACGAGGAACCAGCTGGGGGCGACGTACACCGGGACGCCGAAGGGGCGGCCCATGAGCAGTCCGCCGCGTGGTTCGGGGCGCTTGGTGGGGCCCTTGATGGCGCCCTTGCGTTTGCCGGAGGTGGCGGTGGCGCGCTCGGGGTGGCGGTCGTAGGGGTGCGCGGGCGGCGTGTCCTGCGACTGGGGCGTGGAGTCCGTGGCCGGGGTGGGGTCGGCCTGCGGGGTGCCGGGAGTCTGCGGGCCAGGAGTCTGCGGAGTGCCGGTGGACTGCGGGGCGTCGGGGGTCTGTTGCGGCGCCGCGCTGTCCGGTTCCGCGTCGGCCGGCTGCTGCGCTGCCGCGCTCTCCGGCTGCCCGGCAACCGCGTCCTGCGGTTCCGTGCCGGTCCCGCGCTCCCCCTGGTCCTGCGGCGTTTCGGCTTCTCCCGGATCCTGGGCCCCACTGGTTGCGCGGGCTTCGGTCGCGTCCGGCTCGACCGCGGCCGGAGGTCGGGGCGACGTCGCCTCCCCGGTGCCGGACTGCGGCTGGCCGCTCTCGTCCACGGTGATCCCTCGGTCCCCTCGTTCGAAGCGTTTCCCGCCGCCCGGCGGGACGTTCTGGCGTCGATGGTATGCGGACAGTGTCGACGGGCCCCCGTCGACTCCCCCGCGCCACGCTACGCAAGACGCGGCCCGCGTGCAGGTGCCTGACTGTCAGTGCGGCCCCGTATCGTCGTACGGCATGGAGACCAGCACCGATCAGGCCCCCGCGCGGCCGGCGGCCGCCCCGCCGGGGTCGCTCTCGCCGTCGCGCGCGAGCGACTTCATGCAGTGCCCGCTGCTGTACCGGTTCCGGGTGATCGACAAGTTGCCGGAGAAGCCGAGCGAGGCGGCGACGCGGGGCACGCTGGTCCATGCCGTCCTGGAGCGGCTCTTCGACGCGCCCGCGGACGAGCGGACGGCGCCGCGGGCCACGGCGCTGATCCCCGGCCAGTGGGAGCGCCTTCGGGAGTCGAAGCCGGAGCTGGCCGAGCTGTTCGCCGACGCCGGCGAGGGCGAGGAGGCCGCGGGCGAGCGGATGGCGCGCTGGCTCGGCGATGTGGAGCGCCTCGTGGAGCGGTGGTTCACGCTGGAGGATCCGACGCGGCTCGAGCCCGTGGAGCGGGAGCTCTTCGTGCAGGCCGAGTTGGAGTCGGGTCTGAAGCTGCGCGGGATCATCGACCGGGTGGACGTGGCGCCGACGGGCGAGGTGCGCATCGTCGACTACAAGACGGGCAAGGCGCCGCGCCCCCAGTACGCGGAGGGCGCGCTGTTCCAGATGAAGTTCTACGCCCTTGTGGTGTGGCGCCTGAAGGGGGTCGTGCCGCGCCGCCTTCAGCTCGTGTATCTGGGCAGTGGGGACGTGGTGACGTACGACCCGGTGGAGGCGGATCTGGAGCGGGTGGAGCAGAAGCTGCTCGCGTTGTGGGAGGCGATCCAGCAGGCGACGGAGACGGGCGACTGGCGGCCGAGGCCCACGAAGCTGTGCGGCTGGTGCGACCACCAGGCGGTGTGCCCGGAGTTCGGCGGCACTCCCCCGCCGTACCCGCTGCAGATCATCTCGGCGCCCCGGGCCGGGGCGGAGGACCTCCCGCAGGCATAGCAGGGCAGAATGGGCCGCCGGGTCTGTCGAAGGATCAAAGGAGAGTTTCGTGGCCATCCGCGTCCTACTGGTCGATGACCAGCCGCTGCTGCGTACGGGCTTTCGCATGATCCTGGAGGCCGAGCAGGACATCGCGGTGGTCGGCGAGGCCGGGGACGGTCTGCAGGCGCTCGACCAGGTGCGTGCCCTGCAGCCCGATGTGGTCCTGATGGACATCCGGATGCCGCGGATGGACGGTGTGGAGGCGACCCGGCAGATCTCGGGCCCCGGCAAGGACGGCCCGGCGAAGGTCCTGGTCCTGACCACGTTCGATCTCGACGAGTACGTGGTGGAGGCGTTGAAGGCGGGGGCCAGTGGCTTCCTGCTGAAGGACGCGCCCGCGGGCGAGCTGGTGCAGGCGATCCGGGTGGTGGCGGCCGGCGAGGCGATGCTGGCGCCCAGCATCACGCGTCGTCTGCTCGACAAGTACGCGGACCATCTTCCGTCCGGGGACGAGCCGGTCCCGGACACCCTGCACACCCTCACGGAGCGGGAGGTGGAGGTGTTGAAGCTCGTCGCGCGCGGCCTGTCCAACGCCGAGATCGCCGCCGACCTGTTCGTGAGCGAGACGACGGTGAAGACTCATGTCGGCCATGTGCTGACGAAGCTGGGCCTGCGCGACCGGGTGCAGGCGGCCGTGTACGCGTACGAGAGCGGATTGGTCCGCCCGGGCGCGCAGTAGGCAGTACCAGCGAAGGCGGCGGTCACCATCACGGTGACCGCCGCCTTCGTGTGCGTACGGGGCTCATCAGCCCTTGCTGATCTCCCAGAACCGGAAGACGGTCGACGCGTCGAGGCAGTTCTCCAGGCCGTACACGTCGGACTTGGCGACGGCGTACTGCTTGGCCTGCCAGACCGGCAGGATGGGCAGCTGGTCGGCGACGATGTTCTGCAGCTGCTCGTAGCGCGGGACCGTTCCGGAGCGGTCGCTCTGGGCGCCGGTCTCCGGGATGATCCTGCCGGTGATGGTGCTGTTGTCGTAGCGGTTGTCCAGGACGTTGCCCTTGCCGAAGAACGGCTGGGTGAAGTTGTCCGGGTCCGGGTAGTCGGGCACCCAGCCCTTGACGTAGACGCCGTACTTGCCGGACTTGATGTCCCGCTCGTACTGGGCGAATTCGACGGACTTCACGTCGGCGTCGAACAGGCCACTCGCGTTGAGCTGCTTGGCGATGGTCTTCAACTCGGCGTCGGTGGCGGGACCGTAGCGCGCGGGCGTGGACCAGAGCGTGAGCTTGACCGGCGTGTTGACGCCGTCGGCGCGCAGCGCGGCGGCCGCCCTGCTCTTCGAGGGGCGGGCCCCGTACTTGTCGAAGAAGGCGGTGTTGTGGCCGGTGATGCCCGCCGGAATGATCGAGTACAGCGACGTCGCGGTCTGGTCGTACACGTCGTCGATGAGGGCGTCGCGGTCGATGAGGTAGGCCATCGCCTTGCGGACGCCGATCTTGCCTGCGACCGGGTCGTCCATGTTGAAGACGAGGTGCTGGACCTCGGCGCTCGTGCCCTCGATGACGTCCAGGTTCTTGGTGCCGGACTTCTCGATGTCGGCGACGTCCTTGGCGGCAAGACCGCGGTAGGCGAGGTCGAGATTCCCGGCGAGCAGCGACTTCTTCAGGCCCGCCTGGTCACCGTGGAAGAACTTCATGGTGACGCCCTGGTTCTTGACCTTGGCGGTGCCCTCGTACTTGGCGTTGACCGAGAAATCGGCCTGCTTCTTGCCGAAGGAGTCGAGCTTGTAGGGGCCCGAGCCGACGGCCTTGCCGTCGTTACGCAGCTTGTCCGCGGGGTACGCGGTGTGGTCGACGATCGATCCGGCGCCCGAGGCGATCTTGCTGGGGAAGGTCGCGTCGGCGGACTTGAGCCTGAAGGTGACGGTCCTGGCGTCCGGGGTCTCGACCTTGTCCAGCATCGGGAACATGATCGCGGGGCCGGCCTCGTCGTTGATCCGCATCATGCGGTCGAAGGAGAACTTGACGTCCTTCGACGTGAGCGCGTGACCATTGCTGAACTTCAGCCCCTCGCGCAGCGTGCACGTATAGACCTTGGTCGCGCTGTCGCTGAAGTGGCACTCCTTGGCGGCTTCCGGCTGCGGCTCGGTGCCTCCCTTGGGGAAGCTGAGCAGCGACTGGAAGACGTTGTTGAACAGCAGCCACGAGCCGGGGTCGTAGCCGGAGGCCGGGTCGGTGGCCTGGATGTCGTCGGACATTCCCATGACCACGGCGTTGCCGTCGTCGGCGGAGTCGCTCTCGTCAGAGCCACAGCCGGTCAGGAGTGCCGCGGCGAGTCCCGCGCCGAGGGGCATGACCAGCCACTGGTTGCGCATTCTCACGTACGTGCCTTGTCGTCGGTCGAGCGGACGGGCAGGGGCCGGCCCGCCAGTGGACCGGCCCCGGGGTGGGCTCAGCCGCTGACGCCGCGGCCCAGCTCCCACAGCTGGAGGATCGAGGAGGCGGACAGCGCCCACTCCACCCCGGTGATGTCGTCGCGGGCGGCGACGTACTGCTTGCCCTGCCACAGCGGGAGGACGGGCACGTCGTCGGCGACGAGGTTCTGGATCTGCTGGATGGGCTTGGACGCGGTGAGCCGGTCGGCCTCGCGGCGCTCGGCCGGGATCAGGTCACCGCGGATGCTGCTGTTGGTGTACGGGGACGCCAGGAAGTTGTCCTTGTCGAGGAACGGCGCGAGGAAGTTGTCGGCGTCCGGGAAGTCGGGGAACCAGCCGAGGCCGTAGACGTCGTACTTCCCCTTGAGCTGGGCGTCGCGGTAGGTGTCCCAGACGTCGCCCTTGATGTCGACGTGGAACAGACCGCTGGCGTTCAGCTGCTTCTGAAGGACCTCGAACTCCTTCTTGGTGGCCGGCCCGTAGTGGTCGCTCGTGTAGTGCAGCGTGAGCTTGACGGGCGTGCTGATGCCGGCCTGCTGCAGGATCGATGCGGCCTTGGTCCTGCTCGGGTTGCCGTACTTGTTGAAGAACGAGTTCTGGTGGCCCGTGATGCCGCTGGGCACGAGCGAGTACAGCGGCTCGGCGCCGTTGCCGTACACGTCGGAGGCGATCTCGCCGCGGTCCACGAGCTGCGCCATGGCCTGCCGGACGGCCTTGTCCCTGACGGTGGTCGCCTTGGTGTCGAAGCCGAGGTAGCGGATCTCCATGCCGGGCATCTCGACCAGGTTGACGTTCTTGGGCGCGCTGTCGGAGTACTTCTTGATCTGCTCCGGCGACATGGTGCGCGTCATCATGTCGATGTTGCCCTTTTCCAGCGCCTTGCCCATGGCGCCGGCGCTGGTGAAGGAGTCCAGCTCCACCTTGTCGTTCTTCGGCTTCAACTGACCCTTGTAGTTGGGGTTCTTGGTGAAGACGGTCCTGACGACGGCGTCGTTCTTGACGGTGGCCTTCAGGGTGTACGGGCCGGAGCCGTTCACCTCGAAGCCCTTGCGCAGCTTGTTCTTCGGGTACTCGTCGGGGTCGACGATGCCGGCGGAGGGCGTGGCCAGCTTGTACGGGAACGTGGCGTCCGGGGACTTGAGGTGGAAGATGACCTCGCGGTCGCCCTGCGTCTCGATGGTGTCGATCGAGGAGAGCAGACCGTAGGAGCCGCTGTCGCTCTTGATGTTCCTGACGCGGTCGATGGAGTACTTCACATCGGCCGCGGTGATCGGCTTGCCGTCGGCGAACTTGAGGTCCTTGCGCAGCTTGCAGGCGTAGCGCTCGCTGCCGCTGTCGGAGAATATGCAGCTCTGCGCGGCCTCGGGCACGGGTTCGCCGCTGCCGCTGCGCGGCATCGCCATGAGCGTCTGCACGGTCTGGCGCAGCACGTTCCAGGACCCGGTGTCGTAGGCGTACGCCGGGTCGAACGGCGCGGGTACCTTCCCGGAGGCGATGAACCGGTCCGTGGTGCCGACCTTGATCGCATCGCCGCCCGCGTCCCCGCTGTCGGAGCCGCCGCACGCGGCGAGCACGGGGGCAAGCAGGCCGATGACGACCGGCAGCACCAAAGTCTTGCGGTTCATGCTCGAAGTTCTCCAGAGCTGTTGAACCCGCCGGCCCGGCGAAAGGGGTGGGACGCGTGGGCGACGGGAGGGTACGGCGATGTTCTCGCGACGACATTAATGGGCGTGCCGCCACGGTTCGCGGGCGCGGGATCCGACCTTTCATCACGCTGTGGAATCAGGCGTGGACGCACCGAAAACACCTCAGGAGGAAGGTTCGTCGCATGGGGTGGCCAATCGGGACACAAGGGCACCGCCCGCCGCACGGAAAGCGGCCGCACAGCATGTACCCGGCAAGCTGTCGACCCTCGGACAAGTGGGAAAGGTCACACCCGTAACGAGCCTGTCGTACGCACAGATTCAGCCACCCCGCGGACTTCAGGACGTCATGAGCCCCTGCAGGAAAGGCACGTTGACGTGTTCCAGGGAGCGGACGACGGTGCGCCGGGGCGCGGGCTCGATCGGCGACACGGACGGCACGGCGACGACCTGGCAGCCCGCCGCCTCGGCCGAGGTGACGCCGGTGGCGGTGTCCTCGATGACGGCGCAGCGGGCGGGCTCGGCGCCGAGGCCCGCGGCCGCGAGGAGGTACGGGTCGGGGTGCGGCTTGGTCCGTGAGACCTCGTCACCGGCGATGGTGAGGCGGAAGTTGGCCGGTCCGAGCGAGTCCAGGACGCGGTCGATGATGCGCCGGTGGGAGGCGGAGACGAGCGCCGCCGGCACGTCGTGCGCGGCGAGTTCGGCGAGGAGTCTCGCGGCCCCCGGCATCAGCGGCAGGGAACTGCTGATGCGCTTCTCGAAGCCGTCGTTGAGCAGCACGGTCAGCTCGGGCAGGGTGATGTCCGCGCCGGTGGCCTCGATGAGGAAGCCGGCGCTGCGGGTCATGGGCCCGCCGACGACGACATGGCGCCAGGAGTCGTGGAGGGCGTGGCCGAGTTCGGCGAAGACGGCCACCTCGGCGTCCCACCAGAATCCCTCGGTGTCGACGAGTGTTCCGTCCATGTCGAGGAGCACGGCCTGAAGCGTGGAGCCTTCGGCCGTTCGGGTACCGAGTGCGGGGACCGTACTGGTCATCCGTACACCTCCATGAGGGACGAAGAGGCCGGTTGCCCCCTTTCGAACACAAGGGCAACCGGCCTGCGCTGGACCGACCAGTGTACGGCTGGTCGCAATTACCGCGCGTTGAAGTACTTCGCCTCGGGGTGGTGGATGACGATCGCGTCCGTGGACTGCTCGGGGTGGAGCTGGAACTCCTCGCTGAGCTGGACGCCGATCCGCTCCGGCTCCAGGAGTTCCGCGATCTTCGCGCGGTCCTCCAGGTTCGGGCAGGCACCGTAGCCGAGGGAGAAGCGGGCGCCCCGGTACTTCAGGGCGAACATGTCCTCCATCTCGGCCGGGTCCTCGCCGGCGAAGCCCAGCTCGGCTCGGGTCCGGGCGTGCCAGTACTCGGCGAGGGCCTCCGCCAACTGCACGGACAGACCGTGCAGTTCGAGGTAGTCGCGGTAGGAGTCGGACGCGAACAGCTTCGCCGTCTCCTCGCCGATCCGCGAGCCGACCGTGACGACCTGGAGGCCGACCACGTCCGTCTCGCCGGACTCCTCCGGGCGGAAGTAGTCCGCGAGACACAGGCGGCGGCCGCGGCGCTGGCGCGGGAAGGTGAACCGGGTCCGCTCGTTGCCCGCGTCGTCCAGGATGATCAGGTCCTCGCCCTTGGACACGCACGGGAAGTAGCCGTGCACGACGGCCGCTTCGAGCATGTTGTCCGTGTGCAGCTTGTCGAGCCAGCCGCGAAGCCGCGGCCTGCCCTCGGACTCCACCAGCTCCTCGTACGAGGGTCCGTCGCCGCTGCGCGCCTGGCGCAGGCCCCACTGGCCCTTGAAGAGGGCGCCCTCGTCGAGCCAGGACGCGTACTCCTTGAGCTGGATGCCCTTGATGACGCGGGTGCCCCGGAACGGCGGCTCGGGCACCGGGTTGTCGACGGCGACGTCGGAGCGCACGGGGCCCTCGTCGGGCGTCTCCTCGACCACCACGTCGCGCTTCGGGACGCGGCGCTGCTTCAGCTCCGGCAGGGTCGCGCCGGGCACGCCGCGCTTGACCGCGATGAGCGCGTCCATCAGGCGCAGGCCCTCGAACGCGTCGCGGGCGTAGCGGACTTCGCCCTCGTAGATCTCGTGCAGGTCCTGCTCGACGTACGCGCGGGTGAGGGCGGCTCCGCCGAGGATCACCGGGAAGTCGGCGGCCATCTTGCGCTGGTTGAGCTCCTCCAGGTTCTCCTTCATGATCACGGTCGACTTGACCAGGAGACCCGACATGCCGATGACGTCGGCCCGGTGCTCGGCGGCCGCGTCGAGGATCGCGGAGACGGGCTGCTTGATGCCCAGGTTGACCACGTTGTAGCCGTTGTTGGACAGGATGATGTCGACGAGGTTCTTGCCGATGTCATGGACGTCGCCGCGCACGGTGGCGAGGACGATGGTGCCCTTGCCCTCCGAGTCGGACTTCTCCATGTGCGGCTCCAGGTAGGCCACCGCGTTCTTCATGACCTCGGCGGACTGGAGCACGAACGGCAGCTGCATCTGGCCGGATCCGAACAGTTCGCCGACGACCTTCATGCCCTCCAGGAGGGTGTCGTTGACGATGTCCAGGGCGGGCCGGGTCTCAAGGGCGTCTTCGAGGTCGGCCTCCAGGCCGTTCTTCTCGCCGTCGATGATGCGCCGCTGCAAGCGCTCCTCCAGCGGCAGCGCCGCCAGTTCCTCGGCCCTGCCGGCCTTCAGCGACTTCGTGGTGGCGCCCTCGAAGAGCGCCATCAGCTTCTGCAGCGGGTCGTAGCCCTCCGCGCGGCGGTCGTGGATCAGGTCGAGGGCGGTCTGCACCTGCTCCTCGTCGAACCGCGCGATCGGCAGGATCTTGGAGGCGTGCACGATCGCCGAGTCCAGGCCCGCCTTCACGCACTCGTCGAGGAAGACCGAGTTGAGGAGGATGCGGGCGGCCGGGTTGAGGCCGAACGAGATGTTCGACAGACCCAGCGTCGTCTGGACGTCCGGGTGGCGGCGCTTGAGTTCACGGATCGCCTCGATGGTGGCGATGCCGTCTCCCCGGGACTCCTCCTGACCGGTGCAGATCGTGAACGTCAGGCAGTCGATGAGGATGTCGGACTCGAGGATGCCCCAGTTCCCGGTGAGGTCGTCGATCAGCCGCTCGGCGATCTGGACCTTGTGCTCGGGGGTGCGGGCCTGGCCCTCCTCGTCGATGGTCAGCGCGATCAGCGCGGCGCCGTGCTCCTGGGCCAGCTTGGTGACCTTCGCGAAGCGGGACTCGGGGCCGTCCCCGTCCTCGTAGTTCACGGAGTTGATGACCGCGCGGCCACCGAGCTTCTCCAGGCCGGCCCGGATCACAGGGACCTCGGTCGAGTCCAGCACGATCGGCAGCGTCGAGGCGGTGGCGAAGCGGCCGGCCAGCTCCTGCATGTCGGCGACGCCGTCGCGGCCCACGTAGTCGACGCACAGGTCGAGCATGTGCGCGCCCTCGCGGATCTGGTCGCGGGCCATCTCCACGCAGTCGTCCCAGCGGGCCTCGAGCATGGCCTCGCGGAACTTCTTCGAGCCGTTGGCGTTGGTGCGCTCGCCGATCGCCATGTACGCGGTGTCCTGGCGGAACGGCACCGTCTGGTAGAGCGAGGCGGCGCCCGGCTCGGGCTGCGGGGTGCGGGGCGTCGGCTCGGTGCCGCGGACGCGCTCGACGACCTGGCGCAGGTGCTCGGGCGTCGAGCCGCAGCAGCCGCCGATCAGCTGGAGGCCGAAGTCGCGGACGAACGTCTCGTGGGCGTCGGCCATCTCCGGCGGGGTCAGCGGGAAGTGCGCGCCGTCGCTCGTGAGGACGGGCAGGCCGGCGTTCGGCATGCACATCAGCGGCGTCGTCGAGTGGCGGGCGAGATAGCGCAGGTGCTCGCTCATCTCGGCGGGGCCCGTGGAGCAGTTGAGGCCGATGAGGTCGATGCCGAGCGGTTCGAGGGCGGTGAGCGCGGCGCCGATCTCCGAGCCGAGCAGCATCACGCCGGTCGTCTCGAAGGCGAGCGAGCACACCAGCGGGACCGAGACACCGAGCGCGTCCATCGCCCGGCGGGCGCCGATGAGGCTGGACTTGGTCTGCAGCAGGTCCTGCGTGGTCTCGACGATCAGCGCGTCGGCGCCGCCCGCGAGCAGGCCCTCGGCGTTCTTCTGGTAGCCGTCGCGGATCGTGGCGTAGTCGATGTGGCCGAGCGAGGGCAGCTTGGTGCCGGGGCCGATGGAGCCGAGCACCCAGCGCTGCCGGCCGTCCTTGGCCGCGAACTCGTCGGCGACCTCGCGGGCGAGGCGGGCGCCCGACTCGGACAGCTCGTGGATGCGGTGGGCGATGTCGTACTCGGTGGCGGCCGTGTGGTTCGCGCCGAAGGTGTTCGTCTCGACGCAGTCCACGCCCACGGCGTAGTACTCCTCGTGCACGGAGCGCACGATGTCGGGCCGGGTCAGGTTGAGGATCTCGTTGCAGCCCTCGAGGTTCTCGAAGTCCTCCAGGGTCGGGTCCTGCGCCTGCAGCATGGTGCCCATCGCTCCGTCGGCCACCACGACGCGGGTGGCGAGGGCTTCTCGGAGGGCGTCCACACGGGCGCGGGGATCGGATGCGGGCGTTGGCAACGAGGCCATGAAAGTTCTCCCAGAGGTGCGACGGCTGTCGGCTTTGCGGCTCCACTCCCGGAGGCGCACCCGGTCAGGGTAACGGGGACGATGGTCCCGTCGCGGGGACGTCCACAAGCCGGAACGGCGTGCGCGTGTCGTGGCCGGAAGCATCCGATGGAAATATTGGCGCACGCCGCGCTCGCCGGAGGTCGGCAACGACCGATACTGTTCAGCATTGCCGAACGTTGCTTGGCGACTCCAGCCAGCGACCTGCCAGCGAGAAGAACCGAGGGAGGAAGGGACTGCGATGGCACGCAACATCCAGTCGCTCGAACGGGCCGCGGCCATGCTCCGGTTGCTCGCGGGCGGCGAGCGGCGGCTCGGCCTCTCGGACATCGCCGCCGCGCTCGGCCTCGCCAAGGGCACGGCACACGGCATCCTGCGTACCTTGCAGGCCGAGGGTTTCGTGGAGCAGGACTCCGCCTCGGGGCGCTACCAGTTGGGCGCCGAGCTGCTGCGCCTGGGCAACAGCTACCTGGACGTGCACGAGCTGCGGGCGCGCGCCCTGGTGTGGACGGACGACCTGGCCCGCTCCAGCGGCGAGGCGGTCTACCTCGGTGTGCTGCACCAGCAGGGCGTGCTGATCGTGCACCACGTCTTCCGGCCCGACGACAGCCGGCAGGTCCTTGAGGTGGGCGCGATGCACCCGCTGCACTCCACGGCCCTGGGCAAGGTGCTCTCCGCGTACGACCCGGTGGCGCACAGCGAGGCCCTGGAGGCCGAGCGCAAGGGCTTCACGGCGCGCACGGTGTGCGACTCCGCCGACCTGGAGGCGGTGTTCGATCTCACCCGTGCGCGCGGGTACGCCGCCGATGTCGAGGAGACCTGGGAGGGCGTGGCCTCGGTCGCGGCCCCGATCCACGACCGGCACCGGATGCCGGTGGGTGCGGTGGGCATCACTGGTGCGGTGGAGCGGGTCTGCAAGGACGGTGAGCCGGGGGCGCTGCGCCCCGAGCTGATCGCGGCCGTCCGCGACTGCGCCCGCGCCGTCTCCCGCGATCTGGGCGCAAGCCGCTTCTGAGGCACGCCCACCGGGGCTCAAGGTGCAGGCCGCACCGATCCGAGTGACCATCGTTGAACGCCCCACCGGCCTGTCGCCCCACAACGGCGGGCCGATCACCGCAGGCGATCAATAACGATCGCGCAATCGATAAAAGATCCCTTGACGAGCCAAGACCCGCAGAGCGAGACTCGCGTCCATCGGTCGGCATTGTCGAACACCTACCGGCAATACGCGTTAGAGTGTGAACAGGCCAGACCGGACCCGACCCTCGCCTGAGGGCTCGGACCACCGGAAAGGGACCCGGGAGGTTCGTTACTCGGGTTTTCCCCTGGACGAAGGACAAAGGAGTCGCGGGTGTCCAGCCACGACATCTTCCTCGGCGAGACCATCGGTACCGCCGTACTCGTTTTGCTCGGCGGTGGCGTGTGCGCCGCCGTCACTTTCAAGCGCTCCAAGGCGTTCAACGCCGGCTGGGTCGCCGTCGCGTTCGGCTGGGGCTTCGCGGTTCTGACCGGTGCCTACATGGTGGGCGGCGTCTCCGGCGCCCACCTCAACCCCGCCGTCACCGTCGGCCTCGCCATCGAGGGCGGCACCAAGTGGAGCGACGTACCGCTCTACCTGGTCTCCCAGCTCTTCGGCGCCATGATCGGCGCGGTGCTGGTCTGGCTGGCCTACTACGGGCAGTTCCACGCCCACCTGACCGACCGCGAGGTTCTCGCCGCGCACAACGGCACGGACGGCGACGAGGGCATGGTCGACCCGAAGGCCGCCCCCGAGGCGGGCCCCGTGCTCGGCGTCTTCTCCACCGGTCCGGAGATCCGGAACCTGGCGCAGAACCTCATGACGGAGATCATCGCCACGGTCGTGCTCGTCCTGGCGATCCTCACGCAGGGCCTCAACGACGACGGCAACGGCCTGGGCGTCCTCGGCGCCCTCATCACCGCGCTCGTCGTGGTGAGCATCGGTCTCTCCCTCGGTGGTCCGACCGGCTACGCCATCAACCCCGTCCGTGACCTCGGCCCGCGCATCGTGCACGCGCTCCTCCCGCTGCCCAACAAGGGTGGCTCGGACTGGTCGTACGCCTGGGTGCCGGTGGTCGGCCCGCTCATCGGCGGTGCCCTCGCCGGCTTCATCTACAAGCTGTTCTGAGCGACGCCGCCGAGACCGACCACTTACGTACGACGAGGAGCACACCGTGACCGACGCACACACCACCGGCCCCTTCATCGCGGCGATCGACCAGGGCACCACGTCCAGCCGCTGCATCGTGTTCGACAAGGACGGCCGGATCGTCTCCGTCGACCAGAAGGAGCACGAGCAGATCTTCCCGAAGCCGGGCTGGGTCGAGCACGACGCGAACGAGATCTGGGCCAACGTCCAGGAGGTCGTCGCCGCAGCCGTCACCAAGGCCGGCATCACCCGCGACGACATCAAGGCCATCGGCATCACCAACCAGCGCGAGACGACGCTGCTCTGGGACAAGAACACCGGTGAGCCCGTCCACAACGCCATCGTCTGGCAGGACACCCGCACCGACGCCCTGTGCAAGGAGCTCGGTCGCAACGTCGGCCAGGACCGCTTCCGCCGCGAGACCGGCCTGCCGCTGGCCTCGTACTTCGCCGGCCCGAAGGCCCGCTGGCTGCTCGACAACGTCGAGGGCCTGCGCGAGCGCGCGGAGCGCGGCGACATCCTCTTCGGCACCATGGACACCTGGGTCATCTGGAACCTGACGGGCGGTGTCAACGGCGGCAAGCACTTCACCGACGTCACCAACGCCTCCCGCACGATGCTGATGAACCTGCACGAGATGGAGTGGGACGAGCGCATCTGTTCCTCCATCGGCGTCCCGATGTCGATGCTCCCGGAGATCCACTCCTCCGCCGAGGTCTACGGCGAGGTCACCGGCGGCAAGCTGGGCGACCTGCTCGGCGGCATCCCGGTCGCCTCGGCGCTCGGCGACCAGCAGGCGGCCCTGTTCGGCCAGACCTGTTTCGCCGAGGGCGAGGCCAAGTCCACGTACGGCACCGGCACCTTCATGCTGATGAACACCGCGGACAAGGCCATCAACTCGTACTCCGGGCTGCTGACCACGGTCGGCTACCAGATCGGCGACCAGAAGCCGGTCTACGCGCTCGAGGGCTCGATCGCCGTCACGGGCTCCCTGGTGCAATGGATGCGCGACCAGATGGGCCTGATCAAGTCGGCCGCCGAGATCGAGACGCTGGCCTCCAGCGTCGAGGACAACGGTGGCGCGTACTTCGTGCCCGCCTTCTCCGGCCTGTTCGCCCCGTACTGGCGCCCCGACGCCCGCGGTGTGATCACCGGCCTGACCCGGTACGTCACCAAGGCGCACATCGCGCGCGCCGTCCTGGAGGCCACGGCCTGGCAGACCCGTGAGATCAGCGACGCCATGACGAAGGACTCCGGCGTCGAGCTCACGGCCCTCAAGGTCGACGGCGGCATGACCTCCAACAACCTGCTGATGCAGACCCTCTCGGACTTCCTGGACGCGCCGGTGGTGCGCCCGATGGTCGCCGAGACGACCTGCCTCGGCGCCGCCTACGCCGCCGGTCTCGCCGTCGGCTTCTGGTCCAACACCGACGAGCTCCGCGCCAACTGGCGCCGGGCCGCCGAGTGGACCCCCCGCATGGACGCGGACACCCGCGACCGTGAGTACAAGAGCTGGCTCAAGGCCGTCGAACGGTCCATGGGCTGGCTCGAAGACAGCTCTGTCGAGGAGTAAGACCCCACGATGACTACCCAGTCCACCCTGCAGACCGTGCCTGCCCTCGGAACGCACCCGGTCGCCGGTTCCAACCCGAGCCGCGCCGAGACCCGCGAGCAGCTTTCCAAGGCGACGTACGACCTCCTGGTCATCGGCGGCGGCATCCTGGGCATCTCCACTGCCTGGCATGCGGCGCAGTCCGGTCTCAGGGTGGCCCTGGTCGACGCCGGCGACTTCGCCGGCGCCACGTCCTCCGCGTCTTCCAAGCTGCTCCACGGCGGTCTGCGCTACCTGCAGACCGGTGCGGTGAAGCTGGTCGCGGAGAACCACTTCGAGCGGCGTGCGGTGTCCCGCAATGTGGCCCCGCACCTCGCCAACCCCCTGACCTTCTACCTGCCCGTCTACAAGGGCGGCCCGCACGGCGCGGCCAAGCTGGGCGCGGGTGTCTTCGCGTACAGCGCGCTGTCCGCGTTCGGTGATGGTGTGGGGCACCTTCTGAGCCCGTCGAAGGCGCAGCAGGACGTTCCCGAGCTGCGTACGGAGAACCTCAAGGCCGTTGCCGTGTACGGCGACGACCAGATGAACGACGCGCGGATGGCGCTGATGACGGTCCGCGCGGCCGTCGACGCGGGCGCCGTCGTCCTGAACCACTCCGAGGTCACCGGGCTGCGCTTCACGAACGGCCGGGTCACCGGCGCCGAGCTCAAGGACCGTACGAGCGGTGACGAGTTCGGGGTCAACGCCCGCCTGGTGCTGAACGCGACGGGCCCCTGGGTCGACCACCTGCGCAAGATGGAGGACCCGAACTCGGCGCCCTCGATCCGGCTGTCGAAGGGTGCCCACCTGGTCCTCAAGCGGACCTCGCCGTGGAAGGCCGCGCTCGCGACCCCCATCGACAAGTACCGCATCACCTTCGCCCTCCCCTGGGAGGACATGCTGCTGCTCGGTACGACCGACGAGGAGTACGAGGGTGACCCGGCGGACGTCTCGGTCAACGAGAAGGACATCGACCAGATCCTCGACGAGGCCGCATTCTCCGTGCGCGACCAGCAGCTGAAGCGGGACCTGATCACGTACTCCTTCGCCGGTCTGCGGGTGCTGCCCGGTGGCCCCGGCGACACGTCGAAGGCCAAGCGCGAGACGGTCGTCTCCGAGGGCAAGGGCGGCATGCTGTCCGTCGCGGGCGGCAAGTGGACGACGTTCCGGCACATCGGCCGCACGGTCATGCAGAAGCTGGAGGCGCTGCCGGGGCACCCGCTCGGTGACGACTTCGAGCGGATCAGCGAGCTGCCGAAGAAGCTGCCGCTCCCCGGTGTCGCCAACCCGCGCGCCGTCGCGCACCGCCTCCTCGTCGACAGCCCGGCGCCCGGTCCGCGGATGGGCGCCGACACCGCCAAGCACCTGGCGACGCACTACGGTTCGCTGTCCTTCGACATCGCCCGGCTCGCCAACGAGAACCCGGAGCTCGCCGAGCGGGTGCACCCGGACGCGCCGGAGATCTGGGCGCAGGTCGTGTACGCGCGTGACCACGAGTGGGCCGAGACGCAGGACGATGTGCTGCGCCGTCGTACGACGCTGACGATCCGCGGCCTGGCCACGGATGACGTGCGCGCGAAGGTGCAGGACGTGCTCGACAAGAAGTAGTCCCCGGACAGGCGGAAGGGGCGGCTCCCACGGGGGGTGCCGCCCCTTTCGCTTGCGCGGCGCCGGGGTTGCGGGGCTCTAGCTGTCGTCGTCCGCGTCCAGGATCGAAAACTCCAACTTGCCCAGGAGGCGGGCGAGTTGGCGGCGTTCGGCTGGGGTGATGGCGGCGAGCATGCGCTCCTCGTTGGCCAGGTGGTCGGTGAACACCTCGTCCACCTTGGCGAGTCCGGTGTCGGTGAGCCGGGAGTAGACGACCCGGCGGTCCTCGGCGTCCCGCTCGCGGACTATCAGGCCGTCCTTCTCCAGGCGGTCCATGCGCAGGGTGACCCCGGCGGACGAGACGAGCCCCGAGTCGGCGAGCTGCCCTGCGGTGAGCCGGTACGGCTTGCCCGCACGACGCAGCGCGGTCAGCACGTCGAAGCCGGCGACGGACAGGCCGTGCCGCTCGATCGACGCGTTGAGCTTGGTGTTGTAGCGCAGGAACGAGCGGTGCAGGCGGGCCAGCACCTCCAGCGGTCCTGTGTCGAGCTCGGGCCGCTCCCGCGCCCAGTCCGCCACGATCTGTGTCACGGCGTCGTGCCGCTTCGCCTTCCGCTCGGCCATCCCCGTCCCCTCGCACGTCTCACGGGCGGGCGCGAATTGTTACGCCCCTGAAAATTCTACCCCTGAAGCGATCACGGTAGGGGCGGACGGCGCCCCGGCCGTCAGCGGGCCGCGCGGCGGCGCCTGCCGATCACGCCGACCAGTATCACCGCCGCGAGTGCGGCGGCGGCCGGAACGACGGCCTTCTTCAGGAGTACGGGCAGGGCGGCGGCGCCGAGGTCGACGGCCTCCGGTTCGGCGGGGACCGCCGGTGCGGCGAGGGCCGCCGGTGCGGCGGACTCCATCTGCGGACCGGACATCAACTCCGCGAGACGGTCGGCGAATTGGCCGACGATGCGGTCGCCGACCTCGGTCATGATGCCGCGCCCGAACTGGGCGGGCCTGCCGGTGATGTCGAGGTCGGTGCGGACCCGGACGCGGGTGCCGGCGGGGTCGGCGACGAGTTCCGCCGTGACGGTCGCGGAGGCCGTGCCCGCGCCGCGGGTCTCGCTGCCGCTGAGGCCGAGCCGCATGGTGCGGGTGGCCTCGTCGCGGGCCACGGTGCCCTCGCCCCGGTAACTCATCTGCACCGCGCCGACCTTGACCTTCACGCGGCCGGTGAAGGTGTCGCCGTCGAGGGTGTCGAGGACGGCGCCGGGCATGCAGGGGGCCACGCGGCCGAGGTCGTGGAAGAGCTTCCAGGCGTCGTCGGGCGCGGCCGGGACGGTGAAGGTGTGGTCGAGTTGCATGGCGGGGTTCTTTCTTCCGGTCGTGGGTCAGTGAGTGGCGGCGGGAGCGTCGCGCAGCAGGTCGCGGATGCGGCTGGGCGAGAGCGGGCCGCGGCGGACCACGATGCCGAAGGGGCGCAGCGCGTCCTCGACGGCGTTCGCGAGAACGGCCTGCGGAGCGATGGCGCCGCCCTCGCCGAGGCCCTTCACTCCGAGGTCGTTCATGGGGCTCGGCGAGTGGATCTCGTCCATGTCGAGGTCGGGGATCTCGGAGGAGGTGGGGACGAGGTAGTCCATGTACGTGCCGGTGCGGGGCTGGCCGTCGGGGCCGTAGATCATCTCCTCGTAGAGGGCGCCGCCGATGCCCTGGGCGATGCCGCCGGTGACCTGGCCCTCGGCGATGAGCGGGTTGACGATGACACCGGCGTCGTGGACGACGACGTACTGGAGGATCTCCAACTCGCCGGTGTGCTCGTCGACTTCGACGACGGCGGCGTGCGCTCCGCTGGCGACGGCGAAGCCTGGCGGGCGGAAGTGGACGGTCTCGCTGAGTTCGGTGCCGTGTCGGCCGTCGGTGGGTTCGGGGTTGCCGGGGAGCGGGGCGCGCCCCGCGAGTTCGGCGAGGGTGAGGGTGGGCCCGTCGGGCGTCCTGGTGGTGAACACACCGTCGGTGAGGGTGAGTTCGGCGACCGGGACGCCGAGTCGGCGGGCGGCGAGGTCGAGGGCCTTTTCGCGTACGAGTTTCCCGGCCCGGTGGGTCGCGTTGCCCGCGTTGACGAGGGCGCGGCTGGCGATGGTGCCGACGCCGAAGGGGGTCTTGTCGGTGTCCCCGCCCACCACGTCGATGATGTCCAGCGGGACGCCGAGCGCGTCGGCGGCGATCTGCGCCATGGAGGTGCGGTGGCCCTGGCCCTGCGAGGGCGCACCGATGGCGAGTTTGACGCGGCCGCTGGGGGCGATGTCGATGCGCGCGGTCTCGAACGGCCCGAGCCCGGTGGCCTCGATGTACATGGCGTAGCCGACGCCGATGTGCTTGCCGTCGCGCGGTGCACGGCGAGTGGTGTCCACCTTGGCGCGGGCGCGGCGCAGCAGTTCGGGGAAGTCACCGGAGTCGTACGACTGAGGGTTTCCGGAGCGGTCGACGAGACCGGTCGTGTACGGCATGTCGTCGGGGCCGATGAGGTTGCGGGCTCTCAACTCGGCCGGTTCGAGCCCGAGTTGTGCGGCGAGCCGGTCCATGGCCCGCTCCATCGCGAACACCGTCTCGGGGCGCCCCGCACCCCGGTAGGGCGTGGCGAATGCGGTGTTGGTGAGGACGCCGAGGACGTCGATGTCGACGTTCGGGATCCGGTAGGGGCCGAGGAGGTGGCACAGCGAGTTGTACGGGACGACCAGGCCGGTCATGTTGTACGCGCCGAAGTTGACGGTGATGCGGTCGCGTACGGCGAGGAGTCTGCCGTCGGCGTCGGCGGCGAGTTCGATGCGGTGGATCTGCTCGCGGGCGTGCGAGGCGGCGGTGAGGTTCTCGTTGCGGTCCTCGCGCCAGACTACGGGGCGGCCCAACTTGCCTGCCGCGTAAGGGATCAGCATTTCCTCTACGTAGAGGATGCCCTTCTGGCCGAAGCCGCCGCCGACGTCGGTGGCGATGACACGGACGGATTCGGCGTCGAGGCCGAGGGTGGTGGCGATGGACTCGCGGACACGGTGCGGGGTCTGGGTGTTGGACCAGACGGTGAGGCCTCCGCTGTAGGGGTCGACGCGGGCGGCGACTGCGCGGGTCTCGATGGGCGAGGCGACGTAGCGGTGGGCCCGGAACTCCTCGCTGATGACGGTGTGCGCGGCGGCGAACGCGGCGTCCGGGTCGCCCACTTGGGTGGCGACGGCCACCGCCGTGTTGTCCGGCAGGTCCTCGTGGAGCAGCGGGGCGCCGTCCGCGAGGGCGCGGTCCGGGTCGACGAGGACGGGCAGCGGCGCGTAGCGGACGTCGACGCGTTCGAGGGCGTCCTCGGCGAGGTAGCGGCTGTCGGCGAAGACGATGGCGACGGGCTCGCCGACGTAGCGGACCTTGTCGGTGGCGAGCAGCGGCATCGGGGTCACGGCGACGCGCGGGGCGAGGAGTTCGGCGAGGCGGGGCGGGGTGCGCAGCTCCTCCTTGTTCAGGAGTGGCGCGAGGTGGGCGACGTCGGCGCCCGTCCACACGGCGAGGACGCCCGGGGCGTCGAGCGCGGCGGTCACGTCGACCGACTCGATGCGGGCGTGGGCGTGCGGGCTGCGCAGGACGGCGGCCTCGGCGGCGCCGGGCAGCTCGATGTCGTCGACGTAGCGGCCGTTGCCGCGCAGCAGGCGGTCGTCCTCGACGCGGGGAACGGGGCGGCCGATCCAGGGGGCGGGCATGCGGGTCACTTCCCTCGCTGTGCGTCGGTGGAGGTGGTGATGGCGGTGGCGGTGGCGGTGTCACTTTCGACCTCGTACGTCTCGTCGAGGGCACGGGACAGCGCGCGGCGGATGTTGCGGTAGCCGGTGCAGCGGCACAGGTGGCCGCTGAGCGCGTCGGCGACCTCGGTGTCGCCCGGCCGCTCGCCCTGTTCGGTCAGGGCCGTCGCCGTCATGAGGAAGCCGGGGGTGCAGAACCCGCACTGCATGCCGTGGCACGCGTGGAAGGCCTCCTGCACCGGGGTGAGCGGCGCGTCCGGCCGGGCCAGGCCCTCGACGGTGCGCAGTTCGGCGCCTTCGCACTGCACGGCGAGCGTGAGGCAGGAGCGGACGGGCGTGCCGTCGACCAGGACGGTGCAGGCGCCGCACACGCCGTGCTCGCAGCCGACGTGCGTACCGGTGAGCCGGAGCCGGTCGCGCAGGAAGTCGCTGAGCAGCAGCCGGGATTCGACCTGGGCGGTGACGGGTTCGCCGTTCACGGTGAGGCGGACCTCGTGCCAGCCGGAGGGTTCGGCGAGCGGCGGCGTCCGCACGGCCTTGGGAGTGGCGGCGGGCGTGGGTGTCGTGGCGGTCATCGGGTGCGCTCCCATGCGGTGGTGCAGGCGCGGGCGAGGAGGTGGGCGGCGGCCTCGCGGCGGTACGCGGCCGTGGCGTGGACGTCGTCGGACGGGTCGAGGTGCGCGAGGGCGGCTTCGCGGGCGGCGTCTTGGGCGGCCGGCCCCGCGTCGGTGCGGGTCAGCGCCGCTTCGGCGGCGGGCAGCCGGACCGGGGTGGGGCCGACGCCGCAGAAGACGACGCGGGCGGTGCTCACGGCGGGGCCCGAGCGTTCGAGGAGGACGGCGACGCCGACCGTGGCGAAGTCGCCGTGCCGGCGGGCGAGTTCCTCGAAGGCCCAGCCGCCGCGGCGGGCCGGGAACACGACCTCGGTGAGGAGTTCGTCCGGTTCCACGGCGGTCTGGAAGGTGGCGACGAAGAACTCCTCGGCCGCGACGGTGCGCTCCCCCGCCGGCCCCGCGATGACGAAACGGGCGTCCAACGCCACGGCGGCGGTGGGGAGTTCGGCGGCCGGGTCGTGGTGGACGAGGCTGCCGCAGACGGTGCCGCGGGCCCGGATCTGCGGGTGTCCGATGTGACCGATCGCGGCGGCGAGCAGCGGCCAGCCTTCGCGGAGCCGGGGGTCGGCGGCCGCGGCGGACTGACGGACGGCGGCGCCGATGCGCAGCGCGCCCGACGCGTCGACGGAGAGGTCACCGAGGCCGGGGATGCGCGTGATGTCGACGAGGAGCCCGGGGCGGGCGAGCCGCATGCTCAGCATCGGGATCAGCGACTGGCCGCCGGCCACCACCTTGGGCTCGCGGTCCTCGTCGGCGAGCAGCGCGAGCGCCTCCGGGACGGAGTGCGGCGCGCTGTAGTCGAAGGGTGTGGGTTTCAAGCCGTCTGCCACCAGGCCTCTCGGATCGGTAGAGCGGGTACGGGTGCACCTCAGGCCATGTACCTAAGGCGCCATGCGTCCAAGGCCATGCACCTGGAGCCATGTACCTAAGGCCTGAAATGATTGATGCTGAAGTACCTTCTTGGCAAGAGGCAGCGATAGGTCCGTTCAAACCAGTGTTTTCAACGGTTACCGTTTTGAACGGTCGTGCAGAAGCTTGCCAGCCCATCGGCTCGACTACTGTTGCGCCGTGGACGGACAGCACGAGACGCAGGAGAGGCGGCGCGGCCGCTCCCACGACCCCGCGGGGAACCGGAGGGCCGTGCTCGAAGCGGCCCGGCGGCTGTTCGCGGCCCACGGATACCAAGGCGTCGGCATCCGGGCGATCGCCACCGAGGCCGGCGTGACGCCCGGCCTCGTGATGTCGTACTTCGGGTCCAAGGACGGCCTCTTCCGCGCCGTCGTCGGCGAGGGGACCGGCGTCACGGCCGCCCTGCTCGACGAGGCGGGCAACGATCCGGCCGGCCTCCCGGGGGCCCTCGCCCACTCCTACCTCGACCGCTGGGACCGCCTCTCCGCCGAGGACCCGCTGGCCGCGCTGATCCGCTCGGCGCTCAACCACCCGCCCAGCGCACAGCAGTTGAGCGAGCTCCTGGAACGGCTGGTGACCGGGCCCCTGCGGGGCGTACTCGGCGAGAGCCCCGAGGCGACGGCCAGGATCGGCATGATCCGCAGCGTCCTGTTCGGCGTCATCATGGAGCGCTACCTGTTCGCGCACGAGCCGGCCCGCTCGGTGCCGACGGCCGACCTGGAGCCGCTGCTCGCGGACGTACTGGCCGCGGCCATCGGCACGCCCGCGGCGGGCGCCGCCGGGCCGACGCGCCCCGAGGACTCCCCCGCCACCGACGCCGACACCCGCGCCTTCGCCGCCCTCACCGACTGCGCCGACCGCTACCGCACCCTGATCGGCCGTGCCGTCAAGCGGCACGGCATCGGCCTCGCCGCCTTCGAGGTGCTCGCCGAGCTGAGCCGCGCCCCGGCCCCGCACCGCCGCACCATGGGCGAGCTGGCGGCGGCGGGCGCGGTCCGGGCCGGCGGGATGACCCAGCACGCGGACCGACTGGAGCGGGCCGGGCTCATCGAGCGGGAGCGGGACGACCGGGACCGGCGGATCGTGTACCTGCGCCTCAGCGGGGCGGGGCGGGAGCTGGTCGACCGGGTGGCCGAGGAACGTACGGCGGCCGAGCGGGAGCTGCTCGACGGGCTCGGGGTGGACGAGCGGCGCCAACTGCGGGTACTGATGGGGGTGTTGGGCGCGACCCTCGCGGACCCGCCGGACCCCGCGTGACATCGGGCGCTCACGCGACGGCGGCGCCGGGGGCACCTGCCTCCGACGCCGCGACACCCCCACCCTCCGTTACGAGTTGAGCTCTTCCAGCGTCTTCCCCTTCGTCTCCACCGCGAACAGGGCGATCACCGCGCCCACCATCGCCACGGCCGCCAACTGGGCGAAGACCAGGCCGAGTCCGCCGCCCGAGCCGATGATCGCGCCGACCGTGATCGGGCCGAGGATGACGCCGAGCCGGTTCCACAGGCCGCCGAAGGCCGCGCCGGTGGCCCGGTTCCGCGTCGGGTACAGCTCCGGCGAGTAGAGATAGAGGCCCGCGTTGATCGCGTAGACGAAGAACGTCGTGCAGGACGCGAACAGCGCGACCTGGATCCCCGACGTGACCCCGACCAGGGCCAGGATCCCGAGGGTGAGCGCCGTGCCGCCGAGCGCGGCGACCAGGGCGGGGCGGCGGCCGATCCGGTCGATGAGGAGCGCGACGACGAAGGTGCCGACCAGGCCGGTGATGTTGCTGAGCAGCGTGTAGACCAGCGCGGTCGTCAGGTCGAGGCCGAAGTTCTTGGTGTAGAGCGAGGGCAGCCACGTCGAGATGCCGTGGTTGACGTAGTACGCGACGAACCACAGCCCGGACAGGACGGCGGTGCGTCGCAGATAGCGGCCGGTGAACAGGTCCCGCAGCCGGCCGCGCCCGGTCTCCGCCACGGGCGCGGGACCGGGCTCCGGCAGCGGTTCGCCGACGGCCCGCTCGACCTCGCCCTCGATCCGGGCGATGACCTGCTCGGCCTCCTCCAGACGCCCCTGCGAGAGCAGCCACCGCGGCGACTCGGCGACCTGCTTGGGCAGCGCCACCGCGATCAGGACAGGCAGCGCGCCGAGTACGAACATCGCGCGCCAGCCCAGGTTCGGCACGACCCACACCGCGACGAGGCTGGCCGCCGCGAGTCCGGCCGGGAAGATCATCTCGTAGAGCAGGACGAAGCGGCCGCGCTTGTCGGAGCGGGAGATCTCGTTGATGTACGTGGCCGCGACCGGGACGACGCCGCCGATGCCGAGCCCCTGGACGAACCGGAAGAGCGAGAACAGCTCGATCCCGTTCGCCATGGCGACCGCGAGGCTGGCGACGCCGGTGATCGCGACGCCCAGGGCCACCGTGCGCACCCTGCCGATCCGGTCCCCCAGCCACCCGGCGACCAGCGCGCCGAACAGCATGCCGACGGATCCCGTGGTGACCGCGAAGGTCGCCTGCCCCGTGCTCAGGTGCCAGTCCTTGATGAGGACGGGCAGCGCGGAGGCGGCCAGGAGCTGGTCGAAGGCCTCGAAGAACGTCACGGCGCCGATCAGGAAGCGCACCTTGACGTGCCAGCGGGAGTGCGGCAGCCGTTCGAGTCTGGCCGCGATCGAGCCGAGGCCCTGCTTGCCGGATTCTCCGGCTTTACCGGCCACAGTCGTCATGGAGGGGTCCTTCCGCGAGCACGCGAACACGAGGGGATTGCGGCGACAGTAGAAGCCAACTCCTTAGCGGTCAATGGTTAGGCGCTTAGGCATCTGAAGTCATGAGAAGCACGAAGCTTCCGGCGGCAGGGTCTTGCGGGAAAACATTTAAGCGCTTAGCTTTCTAGCACTTCAGCAAGTCAACTCCCGTACGCCGGAGGCTCCGCCGTGTCCCACCACCCCACCGAAATCCTCGTCGCGGGCCAGTGGCGACGCGGCGGCGGCGCTCCGCTGGACACCGTGAACCCCGCCACCGGCCAGGTGCTCGCCACGCTGCACACCGCGTCCGCCGAGGACGTCGACGAGGCCGCGCGGGCGGCGGCAGCGGCCGCGGCGGACCCGGCCTGGCGCGAGCTTCTCCCCCACCAGCGGGCCCGGCTCCTGTACCGGATCGCGGAGCTGACCGAGGAGGCCGCCGACGAGCTGGCCGCGACGCAGACCGCCGACACCGGCAAGACCCTCACCGAGACGAAAGCGCTCGCGCTCAGCGCGGCCGGCACCTTCCGGTACCTGGCCGCGACCCTGGAGACCGCCGAGGAGGCGATCACGCCCTCGCGCGGCCCGTACGTCACGATGAGCGTGCACGAGCCGATCGGCGTCGTCGGGGCGATCAACCCGTGGAACTCCCCGGTCGCCAGCGACGCGCAGAAGATCGCGCCCGCCCTGGCCGCCGGGAACGCGGTGCTGCTCAAGCCGGCCGCCTGGACCCCGCTGGTCTCACTGAAGCTCGGGCGGATCATTACCCGCGCCCTCGCCGAACTCGGCCTGCCCACCGCCCTGTTGTCCGTACTCCCGGGCAGCGGACGGGTCGTCGGCGACGCCGTCGTACGGCATCCCCTCGTCGGCCGGATCGGGTTCACGGGCGGCACGGAGACCGGCCGTTCCATCGCCGAGATCGCCGCGCGCAAGCTGATCCCCGCCTCCCTCGAACTGGGCGGCAAGTCGCCGACGATCGTGCGGGCCGACGCGGACGTCGAACAGGCCCTCGCGGGCGTGATGTTCGGGATCTTCTCGTCCAGCGGGCAGTCCTGCATCGCGGGTTCGCGACTGTTCGTCCACGCGTCGCTGTACGAGTCGTTTGTCGATGAACTCGTCTCGCGGGTAGGGAAGTTGCGCGTCGGGCCCGGGACCGATCCCGACACCCAGGTCGGTCCGCTCGTGCACCAGAAGCACCGGGACTCGGTCGCCGCCTACGTCGACCTCGCCCGCTCCGAAGGCGCCGAGGTGCTGTGCGGCGGCGCCGCGCCCGAGGGCCCCGCGTACGAGAACGGCGCGTACTACCTGCCCACCGTCCTCGCCGGACTGCCGAACGACTCCCGCACCTGCCAGGAGGAGATCTTCGGCCCGGTCCTGGTGGTCCTCCCCTACGACGACGAGGACGACCTCGTCCGCCAGGCCAACGACTCCGTGTACGGCCTGGCCTGCGGGATCTGGACCCGCGACCACCGCGCCGCCTGGAACCTGGCCCGCCGGATCGACGCGGGCACCGTGTGGATCAACACGTACAAGCAGTTCAGCGCGTCCACCCCGTTCAGCGGGATGAAGGACAGCGGCCTCGGCACCGAGAAGGGGCGTGACGCCATCCGCGCCTACCAACGCCAGAAGTCCCTGTACTGGGGCACGTCCGAAGCCCCGCTCCCCTGGGCCAACTGACCACGATCCAGGAGTTCCTGAGATGTCCCACCCCCCGATCGCCCGGCTGCGCGCGCTGCGCTCCGTCGAACTGCTCACCCCCTCCTTCGCCGAGGCCACCGACTTCTACGAGGAGGCCTGGGGCCTTGAGGTCGTCGAGTCCGAGCACAGCGCGAGCTGGCTGCGCGGCACCGGCGAGCAGCACCACGCCCTCCAGCTCACCCGCTCCGACCGCACCGGCCTCGGCCGCCTCGTGTTCGCCGTCACCACCCCCGCCGAGATCGACGAGGCGGCGCGCCGCCTGGAGGCCCGCGGGATCGTGCCGGTCGCGGGGCCTGGACCGCTCGACCAGGTAGGTGGCGGCTACGGCCTCCGGTTCCACGACCACGAGGGCCGGCTCGTCGAGCTGTCCGCCGAGACCTGGGCGGTGGCGCCGCGCGGGCAGGACACGGCCGTGCCGGTCGGCGTCACGCACACCGTCCTCAACACCCCCGACATCGACGCCGCCGTCGCCTTCTACTGCGACGTCCTCGGCCTGCGTGTGTCCGACTGGTCCGAGCACCAGATGGCGTTCCTGCGCTGCAACGCCGACCACCACTGCATCGCGTTCAACCAGGCCGAGTGGGTGTCCCTCAACCACGTGGCGTACGAGATGAGTTCGGTCGACCACTTCATGCGCGGGCTCGGGCGGCTCCGGCACCACGGGATCGTCCCGAAGTGGGGTCCTGGGCGGCACGGGCCGGGCAACAACACCTTCTCCTACTTCACCGACCCGACCGGGCTCGTCTGCGAGTACACGTCCGAGGTCGCGCAGATCGTCGAGGACCGGTGGATCGCCAAGGTGTGGCGGCGGGTGCCGGAGCTGTCCGATCTGTGGGGCACGGCGGGGGCGCCGTCGAAGGAGATCCGCTGTCACATGGCCGGTTCGCCGGAGTCACCGGTCATTCCGGAAGGAGCACAGAAATGAGCACGCTGAAGGTCGGACTCGTCGGCTGGGGCGCCATCGGCCGCGTCGTCGGCACGGCGCTCGCCCAAGGCGACGTCCAGGGAGCCGAGTTGACGTGCATCGTCGACAACCGGCCGCTCGGCGAGGCGGCGCCCGCGCCGCAGGTGACCTTCGACGAGGCCATCGACTTGTGCGACCTGATCGTCGAGGCGGCAGGTCAAGGCGTCGTACGGGAGTGGGGCGAGCACGTCCTCACCTCCGGCACCGATCTGCTCGTGGCCTCGACCGGGGCCCTCACCGACGACGAGCTCGCCAAGCGGCTGCTCGACGCCGGTCCCGGCCGGGTGTACTTCACGGGCGGCGCGGTCGGCGGCCTCGATCTGCTCCAGGCCGTGCGGGCCCTGGGGCCGATCGAGGACGTCCGGCTCACCACCACGAAGCTTCCCTCCACCCTCGAACAGCCTTGGATGGACGAGGAGTTGCTGGGGCGCATGCGCTCGGCGACCGGACCCGTCGAGGTCATGTCGGGCACGGCGCGCGACGTGCCGGTGAAGTTCCCCAAGTCGACGAACGTGGCCGCCTCGGTCGCCCTCGCCGTCGGCGACCTGGACGCTGTGCGGGTCGAGGTCGTCGCCGATCCGGGGGCCACCCGCACCCGGCACGTCATCGAGGCGTCCGGGGAGCACGGCGCGTACCGCTTCGAGGTCGCGCACCGGCCCGACCCGGGCAACCCGGCGACCAGCCAGGTCGTGCCGTACGCGGTGCTGCGGTCGGTGGCCGCGCTCGCCGGGCGCTCGGGGCAGATCCTGTGACCGGCATACATGTCGAAGAGGCGGGCGACGAAGGTCCGCTGCTGCTGTGCCTGCACGGCATCGGCTCCTCGTCGGCCGCGTTCGCGCCGCAGCTCGAAGGGCTCGCCCCGCACGCCCGGGTCATCGCCTGGGACGCGCCCGGATACGCCAAGTCCCCCGACCCGGAAGGGCCGTTGGACCTCGACGGATTCGCGGACGCCGCGGCGGAGCTGATCCGCTCGTACGGCCCGTCGGCGCACGTCCTCGGTGTCTCGTGGGGCGGTGTCATCGCGCTGCGGCTCGCGACCCGTCACCCCGACCTCGTCGACTCGCTGATCGTCGCCGACTCCAGCGCGGGCTCCGGCACCGACGAGGCGAAGGCGGCCGGGATGCGGGCGCGCGCCGCGGAGCTGGCGGAGGCCGGGCCGCGCGCGTTCGCCGAGAAGCGCGGGCCGCGCCTCGTCTCGGACCTCGCGCCCACCGAACTCGTCGAGCGGGTCGTCGACACCATGGCCTCCTCCGTGCGACTGCCCGGCTACGGGTACGCCGCCGAGGCCATGGCCGGCGCCGACCTGCGCCCCGAACTGTCCGCCGTCTCCGCGCCCACGCTCGTGATCTGCGGCGACCGCGACAAGGTCACCGGCGTCGAGGCCTCCCAGGTCATCGCCGGCGGCCTGCACAAGACGGCCTACGTGATCGTCAAGGACGCCGGTCACCTCGCCAACCAGGAACAGCCCGAGCGGTTCAACGCCTGGGTCCTGTCCCACCTGCACATCGTCACCCGCTGACGCACCCCGAAAGGCTCACACCATGCCTCTGACCACCACCGAGTACGACAACGGCGGCGACCTCGGCACGTACACCGACTCGCTGATCGCGTCGAAGGAGTCCCGCGTCGCCGACTTCGACACGCTCTCCTTCCAGGAGAAGGCGGGCAAGCAGTACCGCCGCGGCCAGATCCGCTACGTCGGCTCCGGCGCCACCGGCAACCACGAGGGCGACAGCCGCATCCTGCCGTCCGGCGGCTTCACCTTCTCCAACATGCTGCTTCCGCCCGGCGCCGAGGGCCCGGCCCACACCCACCACGACGTGGAGGAGGCCTTCTTCGTCCTGGAGGGCGAGGTTCGCGTCGGCGTCCACCGCGGCCCGGACGAGGTCGAGTACCGCACCCTCGGCTACCGCGACATGATCGTGGTGCCCGCCGGTGTGACCCGCTCGCTGAAGAACGAGGGCGACACCGACGCCCTGTTCTGCGTGGTCATCGGCACGCAGAAGCCGCAGGTGCCCTCGTACCCCGAGTACTCGCCGATGCACGGCGTCACCCGTGACTGACTCGCGTGACGCGCGCACGGTCGTCGTGACCGGGGCGGGCCGTGGTCTGGGACTGGCCATGGCCCGCCGGGCCGGCGCGGACGGCTTCCGGGTCGTCCTCGCCGAGCTCGACCCGGAGCGCGGCGCCCGCGCGGCCGAGGAGCTGCGGAGCGAGGGGCACGACGCGCACTTCGCACGCTGCGACGTGGCGGACCCGGCGTCCGTCGAGGAACTCGCCTCGTTCGTACGTGACTTGGGCGGGCTCTACGGTCTCGTCAACAACGCGGCCCTCGCCAACGGCGTCGGCGGCAAGGAGTTCCAGGACATCGACATCGAGGCCTGGGACCGCCTGATGACGGTGAACGCGCGCGGCCCCTGGCTGGTGTCCAAGGCGCTGCACCCGCTGTTCGGCCCGACCGGACGCATCGTCAACATCGCCTCGGACGCCGCCCTTTACGGTTCGCCCCGGCTCGCGCACTACATCACGTCGAAGGGCGCGGTCATCGCCCTCACCCGCGCGATGGCCCGGGAGCTCGGCGAGCGCGGCATCACCGTGAACGCGCTGGCGCCGGGCCTCACCGAATGCGAGGCGACCGAGACGGTCCCGGAGGAGCGGCACGGTCTCTACGCCGCGAACCGGGCGATCTCCCGGCCGCAGCAGCCCGACGACCTGACCGGGTTCGCGTCCTTCCTCCTCTCCGAGGAGTCCCGCTATCTGACCGGACAGGTGATCGCCGTCAACGGCGGATTCACCATGAACTGACCCAACACCCAACTTCCGTACTGGAGAACTGAGTTATGGATCTGGGCCTCGCCGACCGGACCTATGTGGTCACCGGAGGCAGCTCGGGCGTCGGCCTGGCCACGGTCCGCGCCCTCCTCGACGAAGGCGCGAACGTCGCCACCTGCGGGCGCGACGCCGACCGCCTGAAGAAGCTCGGCACCCACGAGCGCCTCTTCACCGCCACCTGCGACGTGCGCGACGCCGACGCCGTACGCGGCTTCGTGGCGGCGTCCGCGCAGGCCTTCGACGGGCGCATCGACGGACTGGTCAACAACGCCGGCCAGTCCCGCATGAAGCGCCTCGACGACACGACCGAGGACGACTGGCGCGACGAGCTGGAGCTGAAGTTCGCGGGCGTGCTGAATCCGCTCCAGGCGGCGCGGGAGTATCTGCGGGCGTCCGAAGCGGCCTCCGTCGTCAACGTCAACGCGGTGCTCGCCAAGCAGCCCGAGCCGCGGCTGATCACGACGAGCGCCGCCCGCGCCGGCATCCTCAACCTCTCCAAGTCCCTTTCCCAGGAGCTGGCTTCGGATGGCATCCGGGTCAACTCGGTCTGCCTCGGCCTCATCGACACCGGGCAGTGGACGCGCCGGCACGCCGCCGCGGACTCCGGGATGAGTTACGAGGACTGGCAGGCGGAACTGGCCGCCGACCGCGGCGTCTCGCTCGGCCGGCTCGGCCGCGCCGAGGAGGTCGCTTACGCGATCGTCGCGCTGCTCTCGCCACGCGCCTCGTACATCACCGGGACCGCCATCGACGTCTGCGGCGGCGTCGGCCGCGGCATCCTCTGAGGAGTTCACATGCAGTACACCAACGGCGGTGACCTCCTCGTCGCCGTCCTGAAGGAACTCGGCGTCGACACCGTCTTCGGCATCGTGTCCGTGCACAACCTGCCGCTGGTCGAGGCCGTCGACCGCGAGCTGCGCTTCGTACCGGTGCGGCACGAGGCGAGCGCCGTGAACGCCGCCGACGCGTACGGCCGTGCCCGCGGAGGCATCGGCTGCGCGCTCACCTCGACCGGGACGGGTGCGGGCAACGCGGCCGGGTCGCTGATCGAGGCGCTCGCCTCCGGCACGTCCGTGCTGCACGTCACCGGCCAGGTCGAGGCCGAATTCCTGGGCAGCGGACGCGGGTTCATCCACGAGACGAAGAACCAGCTCGGCATGCTCGACGCGGTCTCGGCGTACGCCGCCACCGTCTGCTCCACCGAGGAGGCGGGCACCGTCCTGCGCGCCGCCGCCCGCGCCGCGCTCGCCGCACCCGGCGGCCCGGCGAGCGTGGAGTGGCCGATCGACCTTCAGTACGCGGCGCAGACGGACGCTCCCGAGGACGTCGAGCAGGTCACCACCGCTATCGATGCCGCCCAACTGGCCTCCGCAGCCGCCCTGTTGGCCTCCGCCGAGCGCCCCCTCATCTGGGCCGGCGGCGGTGCCACCCGCGCGGGCGCCGAGCTCACCGCGCTCGTCGAGGCGACCGGCGCCGGGCTGCTCACCTCCAACTCCGGGCGCGGCGCGGTCCCCGAGGACCACCCGCAGGTCATCGGCAACTTCGCCACCACCCCCGCCGGGCGGGCCCTGCTCGCCGACGCGGACGTTCTGCTGACCATCGGCACGCACTTCCGCTCCAACGAGACCGCCGACTACGGGCTCCAACTCCCCGACGCCGACCGCCACATCCAGATCGACGTCGACGCCGCCGCCCTCGGCCGCGTCTACCCGGCCGCGCACACCCTGCACGCCGACGCCGTAGACGCCCTGGCCGCCCTGCTCCCGCACGCCCGCCCCGCCGAGCCGTCGTGGACCCAGCGAATCAAGGACGTACGCGCCGAGGTACGCGCCACGCTCCACGACAACATCGGCCCCCAGGCCGCCATCTGCGACGGACTGCGCGCCGTGCTGCCGCGCGACGCCGTCGTCGCCCGCGACGTCACCATCCCGTCCAGCAGCTGGGGCAACCGGCTCCTGGAGATGTACGACCCGCGCTCCAACGTCTTCCCGCGCGGCGGCGGCATCGGGCAGGGCCTCGGCATGGGCATCGGAGCCGCGCTCGCCGACCCCGAGCGGCCCACCGTCGTCATCGCGGGCGACGGCGGCCTCGCCGTGCACCTCGGCGAGCTGCTCACCGTCGCCCAGGAACGCCCCCGCCTGACCGTCCTGGTCTTCAACGACGGCGGCTACGGCGTGCTGCGCAATATGCAGGACCGCTACAGCGAGCGCCGCTCCGGCGTCGACCTCGCCACCCCGGACTTCGAACTCCTCGCCCGTGCCTGCGGGTTGCCGTACCTCCGGATCGCCGACGCCGAGCACGCACGCCCGGTGATCGAGCAGGCCGTCGGCGCCGAGGGGCCGACGCTCGTCGAGGTCGACCTCGCCTCGCTCGGCCCGATGAAGAACCCGTTCACCCCGCCCGTGAAGATCCCCGGCGCGTAAGGAGACCACCATGACCGACGACCGTCTCCTGGACCTGCTGGTCCGGCGGATGACCTGGGAGGCCGACGGCGTCCTGTCCGTCGAGCTGACCCGGCCCGCCGACCAGCTCGGCAAGCCACTCCCCGCTTGGGCGCCTGGCGCGCACCTCGACGTGCACGTCGGCGGGCAGGTGCGCCAGTACAGCCTGTGCGGCGACCCGTCCGACTGCGGCACGTACCGCATCGGTGTGCTCAACGAGCCGTCCTCGCGCGGTGGTTCGCGCCACGTGCACACCAAGCTGCGCCCCGGCCAGCAGGTCACCGTGTCCGAGCCGCGCAACCACTTCGCCCTGGAGGACGCCCCCGCGTACGTGTTCATCGCCGGCGGCATCGGTGTCACGCCGATCCTCGCGATGGCCAGGGAGGCGGCCCGGCGCGGCGCCGACTGGCGCATGGTGTACGGCGGCCGGGGGCGTGCCTCGATGGCGTTCACCGAAGAACTGGCTGCTCTGGGAGGTGACTTGACCCTCGTGCCGCAGGACGAGCAGGGGCACATCGACCTGGACGCGACGCTCGCCGGGCTGCCCGAAGGGGCCCTCATCTACTCCTGCGGGCCCGAGCCGCTGCTCGCCGCCGTCGAGGAGCGCTGCCCCGGCGACCGACTGCGCCTCGAAAGGTTCGCCGCACCCGTCGCCGAACGGTCCGAGGACGACGGCCAGTTCGAGGTCGAGTGCCGCACCTCGGGGCAGACCCTCACCGTCGGCGCCGACACCTCGATCCTGGAGGCCGCCGAGACCGCGGGCATCGACGTCACCAGCTCGTGCCGCGACGGCATCTGCGGCTCCTGCGAGACCCGCGTCATCGAAGGCGCCCCCGAACACCGCGACTTCCTCCTGTCGGAGGCCGAGCACGCCGCGAGCGCCTCGATGATGATCTGCGTCTCGCGCTGCGCCGCCGGCTCCCGCCTCGTACTGGACCTGTAAGCCCCACCTGAACCTCCTGAACCTCCTGAACCTCCTGAAGACGTAGGAGACACCCATGAGCAGCACCACCGAGACCACCACCGACTGGCCGTACCTGGAGGTCCACCAGTCCCGCGACCACGAGCCGAGCCCCTACGAGTTCAAGCTGGCGGCCACCCTCGAAGAGGTCTTCACCAAGGTCGGCCACGAACTCACCGACGTCGTGAGCGGGCTGAACGCCCGTCAGGTCCACGCCCCCGACGGGGCGCCGTGGACCGAGGAATCCTTCCGCGCCGAGATGCACCGACTGGGAGCGTGACACACCCATGGCTCTGACCGCCGACAAGATCTACGCGACCGGCCTGCGCAACCAGTGGCACCCCGTCGTCCCCTCCTCCTTCGTCGCGCCCGGCGCGATGCGCAAGGTCACCGTCCTCGGCGAGCAGTGGCTGCTGTTCCGCCGCTCCGACGGCACCCTGAGCATGCTCGCCGACCGCTGTCCGCACCGCGGCGCCCCGCTCTCCCTCGGGAAACACCTGGGCGACCGGGTGGCCTGCTGGTACCACGGCATCGAGATCGAGACCGACGGCACCGTCTCCTCCGTGCCCGGCCTGCCCGGCTGCAACCTGGAGGGCAAGAAGCTCGTCACGTCGCTTCCCGTGCGCGAGGTGTCCGGCGCCGTACTCGCCTACTTCGGCGACGAACAGCACCCGGAACCGGCCGAGTTGACGCTCCCCGAGCCGCTGACCGACCCCGACACCGACGCGATCCTCTGCTACGCGGAGTGGAACGTGCCGTGGCGCTACGGCGTCGAGAACCTGCTCGACCCGATGCACGGCCAGTTCCTGCACCACGACTCACACACCATGTTCGACGGTGACACCACCGCCAAGTTCCGCATCCGGGAGACCGACCGCGGCTACTTCTTCGAGAAGACCGACCAGCGGGGGGTGAACTTCGACTGGGTCGAGCTGTGCCGTACGGGCGTGGACTGGGTCGACCTGTCGATCCCCTACCCGCCGTCCGCGGGCCCCGGCGGCCCGTTCGGCATCGTCGGCATGGTGCGCCCGGTCGACGAGGGGCGCTGCGCCGTCTTCTTCTGGCGCTACCGCAAGGTCCAGGGCTGGCAGCGCGACACCTGGCGCTTCCTCTACAAGACGCTCATCGAGAAGCGGCACTGGGAGGTCCTGGAGCAGGACCGGGAGATGCTGGAGGCCATGCCGGCCGACGCCGACCAGCAGGAGAACCTGTACCAGCACGACCTCGGCGTGGTCCGGCTCCGCCGCATGTACCACTCGGCCGCAGAGGCCCAGGCGTCCACGTGACCGCCACGGCCTTGGGGCTCCACCACCTTGGGGCGCCACCGCCTTGGGCAGTCCGCCGCCTGGGGCGGCAGGGTGGGCAAGGCGGCACCCCGTCGGGGCAGCGCCCACGGTCGACCCCCACCCCGACGGCGTTGCGGCCACGGGGCTCTGCCCCGGACCCCGCTGCTCAATCGCCGCAGGGGCTTAATGTGCCCGCACCCGCCGCCTCGCGGGCTTGAAGTACCCGCACTCGCGCCGCACGGGGCGCGCCGCACGAAGCGGGCCGCCCGAACGCGGTCAGCTCGATGGGGGTGTCCCTCGGCACGGCCGCGGGCCTCCCCCTGATCACGTACCTCGTCTACCGTTTCGACTGGCACACCTCGTTCCTCGCCCTCGCGGCGCTGAACGCGGTGATCGGCCTGCCGCTGATCCTGCTGTGCGTACGAGGACGTGGCGTGCGCGGCGCCGAGCGGCCTGGCTTCGGGGCCACGCTGAAGGGCGCGCTGCGCATGCCGCGCCTGGCGCCCATCCTGGTCATCGAGATCGCCACGCTCGCGTATCTGTGGGGGTCGAGCGCCTGGCTGCCCTCGTATCTGCTGCACGAGCGGCACTTCTCCCTCTCCGCGATGGGGATCGTCTCCGCCCTGCCGTTCCTGATGTCGCTGGTGTCCGGGTTCCTGGGCGGGCTGCTGCTCGACCGGCTGCCGCGGCGGCTGCTCGCGCTGCCGTTCGTGGTGGGCTCGACCGGCACCGCCGTGTGTGTGCTGCTCGTCGCGGGCGCGGACAGCGACGGGGCCGCGGCCACCGGCCTGATTCTGGCCGGCGCCTTCTGGGGCCTACAGGGCCCCGCCATCCCCACCCTCGTCCAGCACTGCGCGCCCGCCCACTTCGTCGGCAGCGCCTACGGGGTCGTGAACGGGGTCGGCAACCTCGTGTCGGCGTTCATGCCGACCCTCATGGGCGTGGCCATCGCGGCGAGCGGCGGCCACGGCTTCGGCGCCGGATTCACCCTGCTCGCCGGGGCCCAGGCGCTGACCCTGGTGTGCGGGGCATGGCTGCTGGTCAGGCCGATCCGCGAGGCACCGGCCGCCGAACCCGACGCGGCGCGGCTCGCGCGGACCTGACGACTGCCCCACGGTGGAGTGGACCACTCCACCGTGGGGCAGTGTTGGGGGCAGTCCGCGCCCACAAGGGGGCTGCGGAGGGCCCCCGCCGACGCCGTAAGGTGGGCAGGTACGCGAGGGCACGTCGGAAGGAGGCACTGGGTGATCGAGCTCGAGGGGGTTCCCGAGCTGGTCGACCCGGTCATGGTGGCCGCGTTCGAGGGCTGGAACGATGCCGGCGACGCCGCCTCCACCGCGGTCGCGCATCTCGACAAGGAGTGGAAGGGCGAGGTGTTCGCGGCGCTGGACGCCGAGGACTACTACGACTTCCAGGTCAACCGCCCGACCGTGTTCGTCGACGCCGGCGTGCGAAAGATCACATGGCCGACGACTCGGCTCTCGGTGATCCGTATCGGCGGGGACAAGCCGCGCGACCTGGTTTTGGTCCGGGGCATCGAGCCGTCCATGCGCTGGCGCTCGTTCTGCAACGAGCTGCTCGGCTTCGCGCACGAGCTGGGCGTCGAACTCGTCGTCGTCCTCGGCGCGCTGCTCGGCGACACCCCGCACACCCGGCCCGTTCCGGTCAGCGGTGTCACGTCGGACGCGGACCTGGCCTCGCGGATGAACCTGGAGGAGACCAAGTACGAGGGTCCGACGGGCATCGTCGGCATCCTCCAGGAGGCCTGCACGCACGCGGGCGTCCCCGCGGTCTCGCTGTGGGCGGCCGTTCCGCACTATGTGTCGCAGCCTCCGAACCCGAAGGCGACGCTGGCCCTCCTGAACCGTCTTGAGGACCTGATCGACCTGCGCATCCCGCTGGGCGACCTGGCCGAGGACGCGCGGGCCTGGCAGTTGGGCGTGGACCAGCTGGCGGCCGAGGACAGCGAGGTCGCCGAGTACGTGCAGTCCCTTGAGGAGGCCCGCGACACCGCGGAGCTGCCCGAGGCCTCCGGCGAGGCCATCGCCCGCGAGTTCGAGCGCTACTTGCAGCGCCGCGATCCGGACGCCGAGCCGGGCGGTCACGCGACGGACGGCGGCGACGGCTCCTCGCACCTGCGCGACAACCCCAGCGGCCGGACCAGGCCGCCGAAGCCGCCGCGCCCCGAGGGCGACGACGGCGACGAGTAGCCGCAGCACGAAGTGACCGGAGGGCGGGGCGCCGAGCGCCCCGCCCTCCGTCGTGCCCGCACCCGCACCCGCGCCCGCGCCCCGAATCTGGCCGGTTTGCGGCGTGACAGTTGTTTCCGGCCGAATTGATGGCAGTTGCAGGGGGTTCCCCATTCAACTTGTTTTCAAACGCAGTTGGTCGGCAGGGGGGTGGACGGGCGGGCGTCGGCGTAGCAGGGTGAGCCCCGACGAGCCGCAAGGAAACACACGGCACAAGCAGACCCGTACGACCTGATGTGGCGAGGGGAGCTGTGGACCGATGACCGACCAGCACGCAAGCCCGGCGCAGGGGCCGGGAGCGGCCGGGCCGGGGCCGGAGGGATCCGGTTTCACCTATCGCGGGGCGGAAGAGGAACTGATCGTTGTGGCGCGCCCGGAGGCCCGCCTGCGCGTTCAGACCGACGGTGTGCGCTCCGCGGCGGGCGCCGACGTATCGGCGCTGAACATGTTCCTCGGAGACGAACAACTCGCTCTTGAACCGCTGTTCGGCAGCGAGGAGCGGGTACAGGAAGTCGGCGAGGCACCCGCGGCCGACGTCCCGGACCTGGCGCTGTTCTACCGGGTGCGCGGCGGGGCCGAGCGGGCGCAGGAGCTGCGGTCGCGGATCGCGGCCCTCCCGGAGATCGACACGGCGTACGTGAAGCCCGGCGCGGTACCCGCGGCGCGCGCGTCGTCCCCGGAGAACTTCGACGAGGCGCGGCGGCAGAAGGAGAAGACGGCCGCGACGCCCGACTACACGGGCCGCCAGGGCTACTTGGGCCCCGCGCCCGCCGGCATCGACGCACAGTGGGCGTGGCGGCGGCTCGGCGGCAGCGGCGAGGGCGTCACCGTCATCGACGTCGAGGGCGCCTGGCAGTTGGGGCACGAGGACCTGTCGGCGAAGCTCGCCGGCATCGTGGTCGGCACGCCGATCTCGGACGTGGCCTGGCGCAATCACGGCACCGCGGTCCTCGGCGTGATCGGCGGCGACCGCAACGATCGCGGCATCACCGGCATCGTGCCGGAGGCCGTGACGGCGGCCGCGTCCTTCCAGGGCGTGGGCACGGCGGCGGCGATCCACGCGGCGGCCGACCGGCTGAGCGCCGGCGACGTCATCCTCATCGAACTGCACCGCCCGGGGCCGCGGTTCGACTTCGAACCGCGCGACGACCAGCGCGGCTACATCGCCCTGGAGTGGTGGCCCGACGACTTCGCGGCCATCAAGTACGCGACGGCGAAGGGCATCGTGGTCGTGGGCGCGGCGGGCAACGGGTCCGAGTCCCTCGACGACGCCGTGTACGAGCGGCGGCCCGACGAGTTCCCGACGTGGTGGCACAACCCGTTCAACCCGTCGAACCGCTCCTCGGACGCGGTCCTCGTCGGCGCGGGCGCCCCGCCACCCGGCACCCACGGCCGCGACCACGGCCCGGACCGCTCGCGCCTCTCGTTCTCCAACTACGGTGCCCGCGTGGACGCCCAGGGCTGGGGCCGCGAGGTCACCACCACCGGCGGCTCCTGGAACAAGCCCGGCGATCTTCAGGGCGGCACCGAGGAGATCGCCTGGTACACCGACACCTTCTCAGGCACCTCGTCCGCCTCCCCGGTGGTCGTCGGCGCGCTGACCGCCCTCCAAGGAATGCTCAAGGCAGGCGGTCAGCGCCCGATGACCTCGCAGCGGGCGCGCGAGGTACTCCGGGCGACCGGCTCACCACAGCAGGACGCCCCCGGCCGGCCCGCCTCGCAGCGGATCGGCAACCGGCCCGACATCAAGGGAGCGGTCACCAACCTGCTTCCCTCGACGGTCGGTTCGGGCCAGGCCGAGCGGTACTGGGACGAGCTGATCCCGTATCCGCCCGAACTCCCGCCTCGGCTACGCCTGTTCGTGGCGGGCTCCTGGCGCAATCTGAACAATCCGTCCCCCGAGACCCGCCAGGCGGTGCACACCGCCTTCGCAGGGGGACGGCCCGACGTACGTGTGTGGTTCTCGGACGACGAGGTCGTCGGCCTGGTCGTCACGGGCTGAGAGGCAACGCAACCAACCATTGATGGAAGGTGGCACCCGCATGAGCATCACCCCCCAAATGGGCCAGCAGGGTCAGCAGTTCCCGAGCACCTCGCCCTACCAGCAGCAACAGCACGGCATGGGCCAGCAGTCGTACGGTCAGCAGCAGCCGGGCATGAGCGGTCAGGGCCAGGGTGGTCAGGGCCAGGAGCAGCTCGTCCAGCAGCTCCAGCAGCAGCTCCAGCAGCTCGGCCAGCAGCAGCCGTACCAGCAACTGCTCCAGCAGCTCGGCGGGCAGCAGCAACAGCAGCCCTTCGGCCAGCAGATGCAGCAGGGCCAGCAGCAGTACGGGCAACAGCAGTACGGTCAGCAGCAGCAAGGCCAGCAGCAGGACCAGCAGGCACAGCAGATCGAGCAGCAGGTGCAACAGCATCTGCAGCAGGTCCAGCAGGCCGCGCACCAGCAGGCCCAGCAGCAGATCGAGCAGCAGGCACTCGCCTCCGGTGTGGCGAACGGCTACATCGACATCGTGCAGCCGCTCCCGGGTCAGCCGCGGCAGATCTTCCTGCGCATCAACAACCAGTTCCGGGTCCTCAACAACCCGACCCCGCAGGCCCACGACGAGGTCCAGGAGGCCTTCGCGTTCGGCCACCAGGTCGTCGGCATCTGGGACACGGGCACGCCGCTCGTCCTGCGCAGCGTGCGCGTCCAGCGCATCTGACGGGAAGGTGAAAGGCACACACGAAAAGGGGCGCCTCCCCGTGCACAGGGAGGCGCCCTCTTGGTTGTTGTCTGGTGGGACTACAGCGCTACGCCCAGCAGGGCGTCCACGGCACGCGATACGACGCCGGGGGCGCCCTCGTCCGTGCCACCATCGGTCGACTGGGCCTCGGCCCAGCGGTCGACGGCGATCAGCGCGGTGGGTGCGTCCAGGTCGTCGGCGAGCGCCTCGCGGATCTCCTCGACGAGCGCCTCGGCGGACGGGCCGTCGGGGCGGGAGACGGCGGCGCGCCAGCGGTCGAGACGGGCCACCGCGTCGGCGAGCACCTGGTCCGTCCACTCCCAGTCGGAGCGGTAGTGGTGGTCGAGGAGCGCGAGCCGGATGGCGGCGGGGTCGACACCCTCGCGGCGCAGCGCGGAGACGAACACCAGGTTGCCCTTGGACTTGGACATCTTCTCGCCGTCGAGCGCGACCATGCCGGCGTGCACGTACGCCTTGGCCATCGGGAACTCGCCGGTGAGCGCCTGGGCGTGCGAGGCACCCATCTCGTGGTGCGGGAAGGCCAGGTCGGAGCCGCCGCCCTGGACGTCGAAGCCCATGCCGAGGTGGTCGAGGGCGATGGCGACACACTCGATGTGCCAGCCGGGGCGCCCCTGGCCGAGCGAGCCGCCGTCCCAGCTGGGCTCGCCCTCGCGGGCGGCCATCCACAGCATCGGGTCGAGCGGGTTCTTCTTGCCCGGACGGTCCGGGTCGCCCCCGCGCTCGGCGGAGAGCAGCCGCATCGCTGCGGCGTCGAGGTTCGAGACGGACCCGAAGTGCGGGTCGGCGTCCACGGAGAAGTAGGTGTCGCCCTCGAGCTCGTAGGCGGCACCGGAGTCACGCAGTCGTTCGACGAGCGGCACGATGCCGGGTATCGCCTCGACGGCGCCTATGTAGTGCTGCGGCGGCAGCATCCGCAGGGCGGTCATGTCCTCACGGAAGAGGGCGGTCTCGCGCTCGGCGAGGCCGTCCCACTCGATGCCGTCACGCACGGCCCGCTCCAGCAGAGGATCGTCGACGTCCGTCACGTTCTGGACGTAGTGAACCTGCCGCTTGGTGTCGAGCCACACGCGCTGCACGAGGTCGAACGCGTTGTAGGTCGCCGCGTGACCCATGTGGGTCGCGTCGTACGGCGTGATGCCGCAGACGTAGATACGGGCGACGGGACCGGGGTCAAGGGTGACGAGCCCACCGGTCGCGGTGTCGTGGATCCGGAGGTCGCGGCCCTTGCCGGGCAGGGCGGGGACCTCAGAAGCGGGCCAGGCATGCATGCATCGAGCGTAACCGGACGCTGCTTCCACATACGAACCGGACCAGGCGTAATGGCCGAACTCGCCCTCTTGCGTGATCATGCCGGGCGCGCTAGGAGCGGCGATTTTCAGACGGGCGGCCAGGGAATCGCGGGCCAGTCCCCGCCCGGCTCCCGGTGCCGACCGGTCTTGAGGAGGTCCGCGACCCGCTCCCGTACGGCTTCCAGTTCGGCCGGCGTGATCAGATCACCGAGCCGCTCAGCGAGCCGCTCGCCCGCCCCCAGGGACGCCCGCAGCGCCTCCAGGGCCCCGGTCGCCTCCTCGGTCAGCGGCTCCCCCGCCCAGCCCCACAGCAGCGTGCGCAGCTTGTCCTCGGCGTTGAACGTCACACCGTGATCGATGCCGAACAGGTGCCCCTCGGCGTCGACGAGCAGATGCCCGCCCTTGCGGTCACCGTTGTTGATCACGGCGTCGAGCACGGAGAGCCGGCGCAGACGGGTGTCGTCGGCGTGCACCAGCAGCGCCGTGCGGCCCTCTCCGACCTCGGCGAACCCGATGGCCTTCCAGCCCTCCCCCGGCTCCTCACCGTCGACGAGGGCGAGCAGCCCGTCGCCCTCGTCCACCTCTTCCGGGGTGTCGATCCACAGCTGGACCATGCCCTCGCCGTACGGCCCGTCGCGCAGCACCGTCGGCGGCACGAGGCCCCAGCCGAGCGCCTCGGAGACCTCGTACGCGGCGACCTCGCGCCGCGCCAGGTTCCCGTCGGGGAAGTCCCACAGCGGGCGCTCGCCGCGTACCGGCTTGTAGACGCAGGTGGCCTCGCGGCCCTCGTGGGTGACCGTGCACACCAGCACCGCGTTCGACGCCTCGCGGATCTGTCCCTCGACGTTCAGCTCACCGAAGGTGAGCAGGTCCCGGTCGCTCACGCGTCCCGCCGGTATCCGTTCTGGCGCGGACATACGTGTCCCTCCGGGTCGAGCGGCAGGCTGCACAGCGGGCACGGCGGGCGGCCCGCGTTCACGACGTCCAGGGCCCGCTTGGCGAAGGCGCGGGCCTGGTTCCCTGTGAGGCGGACGCGGAGCATCGGCGGGCCGTTCTCCTCGTCCTGGAGAAGCTGCTCCTCGGCCTCCGCCAGGTCCTCCTCGGACTCGGCGTCCAGCTCGACGAGTGCCTGCGCCTCGACGATCATGCGCTGTTCGTCGCCGTCCCACGCGAGCGCCATCGTGCCGACGCGGAACTCCTCCTCCACGGGCGCCTCCAGCGGCGCGGTGTCGGAGATCTCGCTGGGGGCCACGGCGGGCACCGGGGCATTGCCCCCGGTACGCCGCACGACCTCGTCGAGCAGTTCGTCCATGCGCTCGGCGAGCGCGGCCACCTGGGTCTTCTCCAGGGCCACGCTGGTGACCCGGGGTCCTGCCGTGGCCTGCAGAAAGAAGGTGCGGCGCCCGGGGAGCCCGACCGTACCGGCCACAAACCGCTCCGGAGGGTCGTAGAGGAACACCTGACGGGACACGTCCTGATCTCCATGGGATCGAAATCGACTGGCTGGAACCGGTCAGGGCCGACCGGGTTGACCGTGCTGACGGCTGCTTCACCCTACTGCGGCCGACGATCACGGTGCGCCCGCGCCGCCCCCGACCGGTGCGTCCGGCTCCCCCGGCTCCTCGCGCGGTGCCAGGGACGCGAAGTCCCCGGTGTCTCCGAGGCGTACGAGAAAGGGGCGCAGCCGTGTGTAACGGATCGCCGTGATGGAACACGGCTCTACGGAGATGCGCTGAAAGAGGTCCAGATGCAGCCCGATGGCGTCCGCGACAAGGGACTTGATGATGTCGCCGTGCGAACACATCACATAGGCGGCGTCCTCGCCGTGCTCGCGCTCCACGCGCGCGTTCCACTCACGTACCGCCTCGGCGGCCCGGTGCTGCATCTGCCGCATCGACTCCCCGCCGGGGAACGCGGCGGCCGTCGGGTGCTGCTGCACGACCTGCATCAGCGGCTCGTCGGACAGCTCGGCGAGCTTGCGGCCGGACCAGTCCCCGTAGTCGCACTCGCCGATGCGGTCCTCGGTGCGCAGGGTCAGTTCCGGCCGCGCGGCGAGCAGCGGCGCGACGGTCTCCCGGCAGCGCTGCAGCGGGCTGGCGACGATCTCGGCGAGGGGCAGGTCCGCAAGCCGCTCGGGCAGCCGCGCGGCCTGCGCGGCGCCGCGCTCGTCGAGCGCCACACCGGGCGTCCACCCGGCGAGCACTCCCGCGGTATTGGCGGTGGAACGTCCGTGCCGGACAAGGATCAGCGTGGGCATGTGCCCCACCCTAGGCATACGACGACGTGCGGCAGTGCCGGGTACTGGGAAGAATTCACTTCGTGATCGTCGACTGCGCCATCTACCGGGACGGGCGTCGCACGGAGCGGCCCGCCGACTTCTCCGACGCCCTCGACGAGGCGCGCTCGACGGGCGACGCATTCGTGTGGATCGGGCTGCACGAGGCGACCGAGGACGAGTTCGACCGGGTCAGCCAGGAGTTCGGCCTCCACCCGCTGGCCGTGGAGGACGCCCTGAAGGCGCACCAGCGGCCCAAGCTGGAGATCTACGACGACTCCCTGTTCGTGGTCCTCAAGCCGGTCGTGTACGAGCCGAAGAGCGACAAGGTGTCCTCGGGCGAGCTGATGCTGTTCCTGGGCGACTCGTTCGTGGTGACCGTGCGGCACGGCGAGGGCGCGCCCCTGAAGGCCGTACGACAGCGTCTTGAGGCCGAGCCGGAGTTCCTCAAGCAGGGGCCGACGGCGGTCCTGTACTCGGTCGCGGACGCCACGGTGGACCACTACCTGGAGGTCGCGGCCGAGCTGCAGACCGACCTGGAGGAGCTGGAGACGGAGGTCTTCTCCCCGCAGGGCGGCGGCACCCGTGACACCGCCGAGCGGATCTACACCTTCAAGCGCCAGATCCTCGAATTCCGGCGCGCGACCGGGCCGTTGACGATGCCGCTGGACCGGCTCGCCGGGGTCGGACCGTGGGGCCTCGCCGCCGTGCCGTTCGTGCACGAGGAGGCGCGGCCGTTCTTCCGCGACGTGAACGACCACCTGACGCGGGTCAACGAGTCCGTGGACGGCCTGGACCGCCTCGTGTCGGACATCCTGTCCGCGCACCTGGCGCAGATGAGCGTGCGGCAGAACGACGACATGCGGAAGATCTCCGCGTGGGCGGCGATGGCCGCGGTGCCCACGATGATCGCGGGCGTCTACGGCATGAACTTCGACCACATGCCGGAACTGCACTGGGTGTGGGCGTACCCCGCGGTGATCGCGCTGATGGCCGGCCTGGAACTCCTGCTGTTCCGCATGTTCAAGCGCCGCGGGTGGCTCTGAAGCGGCTCGGGCTCAGGCGAACTCGACCGACGTGGCCGCGGGACCGCCCAACGCATCCCGCCGCTCCGGCATCCCCAACGACACCATCCGCCGCCAGCCGCCCAGGCGCTCGTACGCGTACACGCCGTGGATCCCCGCAGCAAGCGCAGCGGCCTTCGGCTTCGACCAGCCCAGGACGCGGCCCATGTGGTCCATGACGGCGAGGCTGACGTCCCGGTAGACGGCGATCTCCGCCATGGCGCACTCGCGCAGGATGCGCTGGATGGTACGGCCGTGACCCGCGTACGCGAAACGCAGCAACTCCTCGTGGCAGTACGCGAGATGGTTGTCCTCGTCGTTGGAGATCATCTTGACGGCGCGGCCGAGGTCGGGGTCGTCGGCGAAGTGCTTGCGGAGCATCACCATCTGCTCGGAGGCCCGCTGCTCGGTGACGCGGCTGTGCGCCAGGTACGTGACGATCTCCTGCACGGAGAGCCGCTCGTCGCGCCGCAGCTGGTCGTGCGCGAGCCCGATCCCGTGCTTCTCCAGAAGCATCGTGTAGTCGGCCTCGGCGGGGACGGGCGCCGGCTCCAGACCGCGCTTCTTCATGAGGGCGTTGAAAATCCGCCCGTGCTTGTCCTCGTCCGCACCGTGCCGCGCGATCTTGGGGGCGAGGCCGCGCTCACTCTCGGGGACCAGCGCGGCGATCCGCCCGTTCTCCCAGCCGCCCTGGGACTCACCGCTCGCCGCGATGGAGCAGAACAGCCGGAACGACTCGTCGTTGTCGATGATCTCCTGGAACAGACTCTTGGCCGACAGCATCCGCAACCTCCACCTCGCCGCACCCGACTCCGCAGTACTGCAAAGTCCGAGTCAAATGCGGGACATGAGGCAGGGCAACAGATATGCGGGTCAACTCGTCCGAACGGAGGACACGGGGCGCGGGACGAGCCGTAACCAGGCCCCTCGTGGCGCGTTGTGCAAGGCGTCGGCCGTGGCGGGGAAGACCCCCCGAGCCCCCACCACGGCCGCAGAAGAACGTTCCTGGATCCTTACGCCAGCCCGGCGCGCTCCATCGCCTCGATACCCGCGCGCAACGAGGCCAGGCGGTCGTCGAGCGTGAGCCCGGCCGGGTTGATGGTCAGCGTGGTGACACCGGCCTCGGCGTAGGCCCGCATCCGGTCGGCGATCCGGTCCACGGATCCCAGCAGCGTGGTGGAGTCGATGAGCTGCTGCGGGATCGCCGCGGCCGCGCCCTCCTTGTCGCCGGCCAGGTACTTGTCCTGGATCTCGGCGGCCTCCTTCTCGTACCCCATGCGCTGCGCGAGCTGGTTGTAGAAGTTCTGCTTACGGCTTCCCATGCCGCCCACGTAGAGCGCGGTGTACGGCCGGAACATGTCGGCGAGCGTGCTCACGGAAGCCTCGTCGGACCCACCAAGCGCGAGCGGAACCGTCGGACAGACGTCGAAGCCCTCCATGGTCTTGCCGGCCTTCTCGCGGCCCGCCCGGATGTGCTGGAGCGCGGTCTCCTCCAGGTGCTCGGCAGCCGGGAAGATCAGCAGGGCGCCGTCGGCGATCTCGCCGGTCTGCTCCAGGTTCTTCGGGCCGATCGCCGCGATGTAGAGCGGAATCTGCTCGCGCTCGGGGTGCACGATCAGCTTCAGCGGCTTGCCGGGCCCGTCCGGCAGCGGGAGCGTCCAGTGCGCACCGTCGTGGGAGACCCGCTCGCGGCTCATGGCCTTGCGGATGATCTCGACGTACTCGCGGGTGCGCGCCAGTGGCTTGTCGAACTTGACCCCGTACCAGCCCTCGGAGACCTGCGGCCCGGAGACACCGAGGCCGAGCCGGAAGCGGCCCCCGGACAGCGAGTCGAGGGTCGCGGCCGTCATCGCCGTCATCGTGGGCTGGCGGGCCGGGATCTGGAAGATGGCCGAGCCGACGTCGATCCGCTCCGTCTGCGCGGCGACGTACGCGAGGACCGTGGCGGCGTCGGAACCGTAGGCCTCGGCGGCCCAGCACACCGAGTAACCGAGCTGGTCGGCCTCCTTCGCGACGGCCAGGTTGTCCGCGTCCATCCCCGCGCCCCAATAGCCGAGGTTGATGCCGAGCTTCATTGACCACATCCCCTTAACGCCTTGCCGGTTCCAGTGAATTACCCATGGGTAAGGTGCCTCGCCCGGCACCCTAACCCGGCGACCCCGGCGACAGATATCCACAGGGGCCCCGTTCCTGACCTTCGGCCAGTAACCTCAGCGCCCATGGAGCAGAGGCATCTCGGCCGCACCGGCCTGCGTGTGTCCCGGATCGGACTCGGCACCCTCCTGTGGGGCCGGGACACCGACGAGCACGACGCCGCCGACCTGATGAAGGCCTTCTGGGAAGCGGGCGGCACGCTCGTCGACACGGCCGACGTGTACGGGGACGGGGAGTCGGAGTATCTGCTCGGCCGGCTCATCGAGGGCCTGGTGCCGCGGCGCGATCTGGTCATCTCCACGAAGGCGGGCAGCGTGCCCGATCCCGACCGGCGCTTCGACGGCTCGCGCGGGCACCTGCTCTCCGCGCTCGACGCCTCGCTCGCCCGGCTCGGCACGGAGTACGTCGACCTGTGGCAGGTGCACGCGTACGACCCCGGGACCCCGCTCGACGAGACGCTCCAGGCCCTCGACATCGCGGTCAGCAGCGGGCGTGCGCGCTACGCGGGCGTCTCGAACTTCTGCGGCTGGCAGCTGGCCAAGGCCGGTACGTGGCAGCTCGCCGCGCCCGGCACGCGCACGCGTCTCGCCAGTACGCAGATGGAGTACTCGCTGCTGCAGCGGGGCGTGGAGCGCGAGGTGCTGCCGGCGGCGCTGGACCTCGGTATGGGCCTGCTGCCCTCGTCGCCGCTGGGCCGCGGGGTGCTGACCGGCAAGTACCGCTCCGGCACCCCGACCGACTCGCGGGGCGGCTCGGACCACATGGCGCCGTTCGTCGAGCCGTACCTCGACGAGGCGGCAGGACACATCGTGGCCGCGGTCGCGACGGCGGCGGACGGGCTCGCCGTGACGCCGCTGCAGGTGGCCCTCGCGTGGGTCAGGGACCGGCCGGGAGTGGCCGCGCCGATCGTCGGCGCGCGCAACGCGCAGCAGCTCACGGAGGCATTGTCAGTGGAGGCCCTTAGTCTTCCTGACGAGATCTGCCAGGCGCTCGACGATGTGTCGGCGCCCGTGCACCGCTATCCCGATCAGGACTGGAGCACGTTGTGAGTACGGAGTCCGCTGCCGCGGAGAACGAGTCAGGGGCCCGCCCCGACACGGATCCGGCTGCCGCCGCGAGCGCGGAGGCGGAGCCGGTGTCGGCGGACGGCGCCGGGGCCGGGGCTGCCGCCTCAGAGGCCGGGACCGACGACGCCGAGGCGGCGGCCGGGACGGATCGCGAACCCGAAGCCGCGGCGGCCGGGGCCGACGACGCCGAGCACTTGGCGGGCCGGGCCGACGGCGCGGAGGACAGCGCCGAAGGGGCGGAGGCCGCCGACGCGGGGGCGACGCCGGACGAGGTCGACGCGGAGGCCGAGGACGACGCGGACGACGCGGACGACGCGGAAGCCTCTTCGAAGGATGGTGCCGAGAAGGGCGCCGACGTGTCCGAGGCCGAGGCCGAGTTGGCGGCTCAGCGGGAGTTCCGGGAGCGGATCGCGGAGCGGAAGGCCGCCAAGGAAGGGCCGATCGACGCCGGGACGAAGCTGAGCGGGACCGCCGCCGACCTGCTGGCCGCCGTGCGCGCGGTGGAGAGCGGGGAGAAGCCGGCCGCCGCCCCCGTGCTCGCGCGGCCCGAGCCGCGGCAGGACGCCCCGGCCGCCGCCCCCGCCGAACCCGTGCGCAGGCCGCAGGCCACCGTTCAGGCCGGCGCCGACCCGGAATCCGTCGACTCGGTGCGGGCCGTGCTCGCCGAGGGCGGGGCTCCCGAATCGCTGGCCGGTGCGGCCGCCGCGGCCCTGGGCGAGGGCGCGGGCGACGAACTGCGCGCGGATCCTTGGCAGTTGCTGCGGGTGAGCGGGGTGCGCCCCGAGCAGGCCGACGGGTTCGCGCGGGCGCTGCTCGGCGCGGAGTGCGGGCCCGACGACGAGCGGCGGGGCCGCGCCGTCACCGTATGGCTGCTCGAGCAGGCCGCGAACGCCGGGCACACGGCCCTCGACCTGTCGGTGCTCGCCGAGGCGCTCGGCAAGCAAGGGGTGCCCGATGCGGAGGAGGCCGTGCAGAGCGCCGTCGCGGAGGGCGACGCGCTGATCTTCCACGACCCCCTGGAGGACGCGCCGATCCCCGCGCCCGCCGCCGAGGAGGACGGCGAGGAGGAAGAGGCGGAGCGGCCGGTACGCGTCCTGGTCGGTCTTGAGCGGTACGCGCTCGCCGAGGAGAGCCTCGCCGACGGGCTGGCCCGACTGCTCAACGCCGCGCCCAAGGAGGAGGGTTCGGCCACCGCAGGACTGGAGGAGGCCGCCGCGGCCGAGCGCGGCACGACGGCCGAGTTGATCCGGGCGATCGCCGCGCACCGCCTCGTCCTGCACACCGGCGGCGAGGCGGCCCGTGCCGAGCCGATCGCCGCGGCGGCCGCCGCGGGCAAGCTGGGCCTGCGGGTGTGCGTCGCCGCGCACGGTGCGGACGGCCGCCGCCGGGCCGCCGAGCTCCTCGGCCCGGACGCGCCCGAGACGGCCACCGCGACCGTCGCGGGTCTGCTCGCGCAGGCGGAGGGCCCCGGGCTCGACCGGGACGGGGCGTTCGCCCTCGACGTCCTGGTCGTCCTGGACGCGCCGCAGTTGGACGTGGGCGACGCCGCGATGCTCGTGGAACTGCTTGCCGACGGGACGTGCCTGGTGCTCAGCGGAGACCCGGGGACGCTGTGGTCGGCGGGCCCGGGCCGGGTCTTCGCGGACGTCGCCGCGGCGGAGATCTGTCCGCGCATCGCCTCCCGCACGCCGGACTTCGGACCGATCGGCGAGCTGGTCTCCGGTATCGGCATCGGTGAGCTGAACCAGGTGGAGGCGCCCGGCAAGGAGGTGGTGATCGTTCCGGTGCGGGACCCGGCCGAGGCGATCCACCGCACCGTGCAGCTCGTCGCGGACTCGGTGCCGCGGGCGATCGGGGTGCCGGCCGAGCAGACGCAGGTGATCACGCCGGGGCACGGGGGCGCCGCGGGGACGCGGGCGTTGAACGTGGCGCTGAAGGAGCGGCTCAACCCGGGGCCCGGGCGGTTCGGGGGCTTCGACCCCGGTGACCGGGCGGTGTACGTGACCGGGCGCGGGCGGATCCGGTCCGGCGTGGTCGTCGGGGCCGACGCGGAGGGCCTGCGGCTCGAGTGCGACGGCGCCCCCGTCCTCGTACCGAAGGAGCAGGTGGAGCAGGGGGCCGTGCGGCACGGGTGGGCCGTGACCGGACATCAGGCCGTCGGGGTCCGGTGGCCCGCGGCCGTGGTCGTGCTCCCCGGCGATGCCACGCAGGCGCTCAGTCGCCCCTGGGTCTATACGGCCTTCGGCCGCGGCGAGCGGCACCTCTCGGTGGTCCACGGCGCGGACACGGCCCTCCCGCGAGCCGTATCGGAGATCGCAGCCAAGCCACGCACCACACGACTGCGAGGCTTGGTCGCTGCCCAGGTACCGCAGCCGTAAATCAAGCCCCGCGAATCCAGCCCGCTCTTCGGACGAGAGCTCGCGGGGTCCGGGGCAGAGCCCCGATCCTTCCAGCCCCGCCGGCGTTTGAGGCGCGGGGTCCGGGGCGGAGCCCCGTGGCGTGGGGCACCGCTCCGGCGGATGTCAGCGGTCCGGGTCCTCCAGGGGCGCGTCCGGCCCGGAGGGCTCGTCGGGGTCGAACTCGTCGTCGTCGAAGACCGCGCTCACATCGAAGCGGCACACGACCCGCTGCGGGTCGACCTGCTCGAAGGGGGCCTCCAGCCACTCACCGGGATCCGTGGAGTCGTCCGATGCCGTGACCCAGAGCGTGGAGTCGCCCTCCTCCAGGCCGAACTCCTTGTGCCGGGAGGCGATTTCATCGGGCTCGAACTCGCCGAAGAGGACGCCGAGCGCGGCGTGCACACTGCTGCCCGCCCCGTTCGCCGTCTCCGCGTCCGGCTCCGCCTCCAGGTCGGCGACCCGCCCGGCCTGGGCGAGGAGACGCTGCGGCTCGACCACGGCGTAGTCGCGTCGGATCAGCACGCTCAGCGCGTTCGGCTCCTCCGGTCCCGCGTACGGCGGCAGCGAGTCCTCGCTGCCGGGGATCTCGAAGGGGGTGACCTCGTCGTAGCGGTCGTAGAGGAGCTCGTCGTACTCCTCGGCCGCGGCGGCGAGTTCGTTGAACGCTTCGTAGACGGCCGGATCGTCTTCTCCCGACCGGCGCTCGACCGCCGCCAAGTGGACGTCGAGCGCAGCCTTGACCGCCTCGGCGGCGGCGCGTACCTCGGCAGCGGTGGGCTGCGCAGCATCAGACATAGTGCAGACGCTATCCGTACCGGGCCGCTGCCCGCACAATAGATGCGATGCCGGAATACGAATTCGTCGACGTGTACGTACCGCGCGGGGTCTCCCGCAAGGACGCGACACGTCTGCTGACGGACCATGCAGAGTACGGACACTGGGAGTTGGACCGATTGAGCCTGCGCCGCGACGGCAGTCGCCGCGTGCGCCTGCGCCGACGGATCATCCGCCAGGTGCGGGCCACATGGTGACCTGAGGGCAGGCCGAGCCCCTCGGGCAGGAATCGAAAACGGAGCGGGCCCCGTCCGTGCGGGGCCCGCTCCGTTTTCGTAGTGCCTGATGTCACGCCGCAGCGTTCGCCCGCCGGTAGAGCAGCGCGCCCGCGAGCAGCGCGCCGCCGGCGAGCGGAATGACCGCGCCGATCGGCACGGAGCTGCCGGTCTCCGCGAGCTCGCCGGCCGCCGCCCTCGGGCTGCCCGTCTGCCCGAGCTGGGACTCGCCCTTGGGCATGTCGACGGTCTGCGTGCCCGGAACGTTGGCCCCGCCCGAGTGCTCCGAGGAGCCTTGCGGGTCCCCGGCGCGCGAGGGCGGGGTGTTCGAGTCCACCGGGGGCGTGGTGGTGCCGCCGCCCCCGCCGTCGTCGGAGCAGCCGTTGCCGGTCGTCCCGTTGCCGACCGAGCCGGCGCCGATGGAGTTCCCGCACCCGTTCACCGGCACGTGAATCGGGACCGACACGTGGTTGCCGGAGCCGACACCGGGCGAGTCGCTGGTGTTCCCTCCGGTCTGCGCGCCGCCGTCCGAGGACTGGTCGCCGGCCTTGTCGCCGCCGCCCGAGCCGCCGCAGTCGTTGCCCGACGCCGGGTTGAGCAGTCCGACGACGTTGATCGTGTTGCCGCAGACGTTCACCGGGACGTCCACGGGCGCCTCGACGGAGTTGCCGGACAGGACGCCCGGCGAGTCCGACGAGCTCCCGTTCGCACTCGAGTCCGCGTGCGCGTAGCCACCGGTGACGGCGAGTACGCCGGACGCGGCCGCCACGGTGATCAGGCCCTTCCGCATGACCTGTCGCATAGGTTTCCCTGCCTTGCCTTATTAAGTCTTGCCCTGGAACCGTGTCCAACCCGTCGGCCCCGGAGTGCATGGCTCGCACTCCGGGGCCGTGGGCTCAAACCCTCAAGGGGTGAGGCACAACAACGTGTCAGTCGTTGGCGCAGGTGTTACCGAAGGCAGGGTTCAGCAGCCCGATCACAGAGACCGTGTTGCCGCACACGTTCACCGGCACGTGGACCGGGACCTGGATGACGTTGCCCGAAACGACGCCGGGGGACTGCGTGGCAGCACCCTGCGCGCCGGAGTCGGCGACGGCCATGCCCGCACCCGCGAGAACCAGACCACCAGTGGCAGCCGCAGCGGCGATGACCTTCTTGAGCATTATTCCTCCTAGTTGGCAATGCAGTCCCAGCCGCGGACTGCACTCCCTGTAACGAGGAAGAACTGATGGGGCTACGAGCGTACGGCGCCTTTCACTCTTTCCGGTCCATTGCGCACGTGCGAACGATTTCCGACCTTGTGCCGGGTTGACGTCAGGACGCGTCGATGAAGCGGTCCAGGACCCGCACACCGAACTTGAGGCCGTCCACCGGCACCCGCTCGTCGACGCCGTGGAACATGCCGGCGAAGTCCAGCTCGGGCGGCAGCTGCAGCGGCGCGAAGCCGAAGTTGCGGATGCCGAGCTCCACGAAGGACTTGGCATCGGTGCCGCCGGAGAGCATGTACGGGATGGCCTTGCCGATCGGGTCCTCGGCCTCGATCGAGGTCTTCATGGCCTCGACGAGCGCCCCGTCGAAGGTGGTCTCGACGGCCTTGTCCGCGTGCACGTCCGAACGCTTGACCTTCGGGCCGAGGATCCGGTCGAGGTCGGCGAGGAACTCGTCCTCGTGGCCGGGCAGGAAGCGGCCGTCGACGTTGGCCGTGGCCTCGCCGGGGATCACGTTGACCTTGTAACCGGCGTTCAGCTGCGTGGGGTTCGCGGTGTTGGAGAGCGTGGCGCCGATCAGCTTGGCGATGCCGCCGAGCTTGGCGATGGTCTCCTCCATGTCCTCCGGGTCGAGCTCGGTGCCGAGGGCGTCGCCGAGTTCGTCGAGGAAGTGCCGGAGCGTCTTGGTGACGCGGACCGGGAACTTGTGGCGGCCGAGGCGCGCGACGGCCTCGGACAGCTCGGTGATCGCGTTGTCCCGGTGGATCATGGAGCCGTGCCCGGCGGTGCCGGCCACGGACAGCTTCATCCAGTGCATGCCCTTCTCTGCGGTCTGGACGAGGTAGAGCCTGCGCTGCTCGTTCACCGTGAAGGAGAAGCCGCCGACCTCGCTGATCGCCTCGGTGACGCCCTCGAAGAGGTCCGGGTGGTTGCGCACCAGGTGGCGGGCGCCGAAGACGCCGCCGGCCTCCTCGTCGGCGAGGAAGGCGAGGACGATGTCGCGCGGGGGCTTGCGGCCGGTGCGCAGCCGGTCGCGGACGACCGCGAGGGTCATCGCGTCCATGTCCTTCATGTCGACGGCGCCGCGGCCCCAGACACAGCCGTCGGCGATCTCGCCGGAGAACGGGTGGTGGGTCCAGTCCGCCGCGTTCGCCGGGACGACGTCGGTGTGGCCGTGGATGAGGAGGGCGGGCCGCGACGGGTCCTCGCCCTCGATCCGGGCGACCGTGGAGGCGCGGCCCGGGTGGGACTCGAAGATCTTCGGCTCGAGGCCGACCTCGGCGAGCTTCTCCGCCGTCCACTCGGCGGCCTTGCGCTCGCCCGGGCCCGAGTGGTCGCCGTAGTTACTGGTGTCGATCTGGATCAGTTCGCGGCAGAGGTCGACGACCTCGTCCTGTCCGGAGACCGCCCTGCCCGTGCTCGGCTCGCTCACGCTGGTTCCTCTCTTGCCGTGGATACCTCTCATCCTCTCTCCCCCGGCCCCCGGACCCAAGGCCGGGCGCCTCTCGTCACGTGCCGTTCACAGGCGGGGGCACCGGGCCGGGGGGCTGATCGAGGCACTCCGAATCCCTGGTAATGTTCTCTGTGTCGCCGCGGGAAACGCCCCGCACACAGGCGGCAGACACCTTGTCCGGGTGGCGGAATGGCAGACGCGCTAGCTTGAGGTGCTAGTGCCCTTTATCGGGCGTGGGGGTTCAAGTCCCCCCTCGGACACAGAGAAAGACCCCAGATGATTCTGGGGTCTTTTGCGTTGCCCGGCACCGACGGAGGGGTGCGTTGCGTCACGTGATGCAATGGACCTTCGACGCAACCTGGGGGTGCAGCGGGACGTGTGGGCGAACAGGGAGCCCGGCAACGGCGGTTTCCGTCCGCTGGACGACAAGGATCCGCGGACGGCCGGCGGATACCGCCTGGTCGCGGGGCTCGGCTCCGGTGGCATGGGGCGCGTCTATCTGTCGCACACGCCGGGCGGCCGGGCCGTCGCGGTCAAGGTGATCAGACCCGAGCTGGCCGAGGACCCCGAGTTCCGCCGCAGATTCCGTACCGAGGTCGCCGCGGCGAGCAAGGTGCACGGGCTCTACACGGCGCCGGTCGTCGACAGTGACACTGAGAGCCCGGTGCCGTGGTGCGCGACCGCGTACGTGCCCGGGCCCTCGCTCGCGGAGGCGGTGCGCGAGCACGGGCCGCTGCCGGTGGACACGGTGCTGCGGATGACGGCCGGGATCGCGGAGGCGCTCCAGGCGGTGCACGACGCGGGGATCGTGCACCGCGACCTGAAGCCGTCGAACGTGCTGCTGGCCTCCGACGGGCCCCGCGTCATCGACTTCGGTGTGGCGCGGGCGGCGGACGCGACGTCCGTGACGCGCAGCGGGTCGGCCGTGGGCACGGTCGCGTACATGGCTCCGGAGCAGGTGCTCGGCGGCTCCGCGAGCGGCTCGGCCGATGTGTTCGCGCTCGGCCAGACCGCGGTGTTCGCCGCCACCGGGAGCACCGCGTACGGGGAGGGCGATCCGCACGCGGTGCTGTACCGGGTCGTGCACGAGGAGCCGGATCTGTCCAAGGTCCCGGACGCCCTGCGGGAGTTGATAGCCCGCTGCCTCAGCAAGCCGGCCGATGACCGGCCGACGGTGCGGGAGGTCATCGAGACGGTCCAGGTGATCCGTGAGTCGTTGCCCGGTGGTCCCGGGCCCGCGACGGACGCCTGGCTTCCGGGTGAGCTCGCCGAGGGGATCGCGGCGCGTGCCGAGGGGGCCCGGGTGACCGGGGCGGAGCCGACGGGTCACGCGACGCCGCCGCGCGGTGCCACGGGTCCCGACGAGACGCCCGGGAGCGCCGCCCCCGCCGGTGTGTTCGGACCGCCCGTCGCGTTTTCCCAGGAACCGACCGCCGGGCAGGGGCAGCAGGGCCATCCGGCGACGGCCCCCGACAGCCCCTCTCCCGTCGCACCTCTGGGCGCCGAGACCGCCGCTGTGAGCACCGAGCCCCGACGCAGGCGCTCCCGTGCCTGGCTGATGGCGGCCGCCGGGGTCGTGCTGGTCGCGTGCGGCGCGGCCGCCACGCTGTATTTCGTGCCCGGCGGCCGGCAGGCCGACGGAGCGGCAGGTCCTGCGGCCTCCGGCCACCCCGAGGCGACGCGCTCCGCGTCGAAGTCGGCGTCCGCGTCGAAGTCCGCCTCCCCGAGCGCCTCGAAGTCGCCGAAAGCGTCCAAGTCGGGCGCGGCGCCCGCCCCTTCGGGCTCGGCCGCGGACCCCACCTCCGCTCCCCCGACGGACCCCACGAGCGGGCCCCCGACCTCGGCGCCCCCGCTCCCGTCGACGTACAACGGCATCGTGATGACGGACAGCCAGGACCTGTATCTCGCGGACGATCCGGTGCGGGCCAAGCCGGACGACGGGCAGTCGACCGAGGATCTGACCTACGCCGTCTACAGCAACGGCGCGGTGCTGGCGCCCGGCACCACCTCGGGGAGTTCGCTCGCGCTGCTCCCCGCCGGGCAGCCGGCCACCCGCGAAGCGTGCCGCAACGCGCATGCGGCCAAGGACTCCTACTGGGTCTACGACCTGCCGGTGGGGCAGCGCCTGTGCCTGGACGCCGGCTCGGGGGACGTCGGGCTGCTGACGCTCCGGGGCAAGACGGAGGGCAAGAACGTCACCCTGGACGCGAAGGTCTGGCGCAACGCCGACCGGTAGACGCACCAAAAAGCCCGCCGGACCGCGAGGTCCGGCGGGCTTCGTGTGTGGCGCCTACTTGGACTCGACGGCGTGGCCGCCGAACTGGTTGCGCAGCGCCGCGATCATCTTCATCTGCGGCGAGTCCTCCTGGCGGGAGGTGAAGCGCGCGAAGAGCGACGCGGTGATCGCCGGCAGCGGCACGGAGTTGTCGATGGCCGCCTCGACGGTCCAGCGGCCCTCGCCGGAGTCGGCGGCGAAGCCGCGCAGCTTGTCGAGGTGCGTGTCCTCGTCCAGCGCGTTGACCGCGAGGTCGAGCAGCCAGGAACGGATGACCGTGCCCTCCTGCCAGGAGCGGAAGACCTCGCGGACGTTGTCCACGGAGTCGACCTTCTCCAGGAGCTCCCAGCCCTCGGCGTAGGCCTGCATCATCGCGTACTCGATGCCGTTGTGGACCATCTTGGAGAAGTGGCCCGCGCCGACCTTGCCCGCGTGGACGTAGCCGAAGTCACCCTCGGGCTTGAGGGCGTCGAAGACCGGCTTGACCTTGGCGACGTTCTCCTCGGAGCCGCCGACCATGAGCGCGTAGCCGTTCTCCAGGCCCCACACACCACCGGAGACACCGGCGTCGACGAAGCCGATGCCCTTGGCGGCGAGCTCCTCGGCGTGCTTCTCGTCGTCGGTCCAGCGGGAGTTGCCGCCGTCGACGACGATGTCGCCCTCGGAGAGCAGGTCGCCGAGCTCGTCGACGGTCGACTGGGTGGCGGCGCCGGCCGGAACCATCACCCAGACCACGCGCGGGCCCTCGAGCTTCTCGACGAGCTCCTGGAGGGAGGCGACGTCGGAGACCTCGGGGTTGCGGTCGTAGCCGATGACGGTGTGGCCGGCGCGGCGGATGCGCTCGCGCATGTTGCCGCCCATCTTGCCGAGACCGATGAGACCGAGCTGCATGTCAGTTCACTTACCTTCAGTGCTAGTTGAGGCTGTTTGAGGCTGGTTGCGGGCTACTTGCGGCCGCGCAGCGCGCGGTACGTGCCGACCAGGGACTGCGTCGAGGCGTCCAGGCCGGGGACCTCGGCACCTTCGGTGAGGGCCGGCTCCACGCGCTTGGCGAGGACCTTGCCGAGCTCGACGCCCCACTGGTCGAAGGAGTCGATGTTCCAGATGGCGCCCTGGACGAAGACCTTCTGCTCGTAGAGGGCGATGAGCTGGCCGAGGACCGACGGGGTCAGCTCGCGCGCGAGGATCGTCGTCGTCGGGTGGTTGCCCTTGAACGTGCGGTGGGCGACCTGCTCCTCGGCGACGCCCTCGGCGCGCACCTCCTCGGCGGTCTTGCCGAAGGCGAGGGCCTGGCCCTGCGCGAACAGATTGGCCATCAGCAGGTCGTGCTGGTCCGCGAGGGTGTCGGACAGCTCGTCGACCGGCTTCGCGAAGCCGATGAGGTCCGCCGGGATCAGCTTCGTGCCCTGGTGGATGAGCTGGTAGTAGGCGTGCTGCCCGTTGGTGCCGGGGGTGCCCCAGACGACGGGGCCCGTCTGCCACTCCACGCCGCGGCCCTGGCGGTCCACGGACTTGCCGTTGGACTCCATGTCGAGCTGCTGGAGGTACGCGGTGAACTTGGAGAGGTAGTGCGAGTACGGCAGCACCGCGTGCGACTGGGCGCTGTGGAAGTTGCCGTACCAGACGCCGAGGAGGCCGAGCAGCAGCGGCGCGTTCGCCTCGGCCGGGGCCGTGCGGAAGTGGTCGTCGACCAGGCGGAAGCCGTCGAGCAGCTCGCGGAAGGCGTCCGGGCCGATCGCGATCATCAGCGAGAGGCCGATGGCCGAGTCGAAGGAGTAGCGGCCGCCGACCCAGTCCCAGAACGCGAACATGTTGGCCGTGTCGATGCCGAACTCGGAGACCTTCTCGGCGTTCGTCGACAGGGCGACGAAGTGCTTCGCGACCGCCGCGTCGTCACCCAGCGCCGCCAGCAGCCAGGAGCGCGCCGCCTTCGCGTTGGTGATCGTCTCGATCGTCGTGAAGGTCTTGGACGCGATGATGAACAGCGTCTCGGCCGGGTCGAGGTCGCGGACGGCCTCGTGCAGGTCGGCGCCGTCGACGTTCGACACGAAGCGGAACGTCAGGTCGCGGGCGGTGAACGGGCGCAGCGCCTCGTACGCCATGGCCGGGCCGAGGTCCGAGCCGCCGATGCCGACGTTGACGACGTTCTTGATCGCCTTGCCGGTGTGGCCGGTCCACTCGCCCGAACGGATCTTGTCCGCGAAGGCGGCCATCTGGCCGAGGACCTCGTGCACCTTCGGCACGACGTTCTCGCCGTCGACCTCGACCACGGCGTCGGCCGGGGCGCGCAGGGCCGTGTGCAGCACGGCGCGGTCCTCGGTCGTGTTGATCTTCTCGCCGCGGAACATGGCGTCGCGCTGCCCGAACACGTCGGTGGCGGTGGCCAGTTCCTGGAGCAGGGCGAGGGTCTCGTCCGTGATCAGGTGCTTGGAGTAGTCGATGTGCAGGTCACCGACGTCGAGCGTGTAGCGCTCGGCACGGGCCGCGTCCTTCGCGAACAGATCGCGCAGGTGCGTGCCGTTGAACTTCGCGCGGTGGTCCTCAAGGGCCGTCCACTGCGGGCGGCGGGTGAGGAAGGGGGCGGTGTCAGGCATGTTGAACGGACTCCTTGGTGACTTTGCCGTGGGCGGCTGCCTGCAGGGCCACGGCGTACATCTCGTCGGCGTCGAGGCGGCGGAGTTCCTCCGCGATCAGCTCGGCGGTGGAGCGGACCTTGAGGGCGAGGGTGCGCTCGGGCTGGCCGGGGAGGGTCAGCTTGGCGAGCGGTCCTTCGGGGCGGTCGATGCGGATCTCGCCGGCCGGCGTGCCGAGGCGGACCGCGGTGACGACGGGGCCGTCCGTGGTGACCCGCTCGACCTTGACGCCGAGCCGGGCGCCGAGCCAGCGCGCGAGCAGTTCGGCGCTGGGGTTGTCGGCCTCGGACTCGACGGCCGCGGAGACGATCTCGGCGCGGGCCTGGTCGAGCGCGGCGGCCAGCATGGAGCGCCACGGGGTGAGCCGGGTCCAGGCCAGGTCGGTGTCGCCGGGCGCGTAGGACTTCGAGCGCTGGGCGAGCGCGGCGACCGGGTCCTCGACGGCGTACGCGTCGGTGATCCGGCGCTGGGCGAGCGCGCCCAGCGGGTCCTTGGCGGGGTTCTCCGGCGCGTCCACGGGCCACCACACGACGACCGGGGCGTCGGGCAGCAGCAGCGGCAGGACGACGGAGTCGGCGTGCTTGCCGACCTCGCCGTACAGGCGCAGCACCACGGTCTCGCCGGTGCCGGCCTCGGAGCCGAGGCGGACCTCGGCGTCGAGCCGGTTGCCGTGGCGTTCGCGGGCCAGGCGCTTGGTGCGCCGGATGACGACGAGGGTGCGCGAGGGGTGCTCGCGGGACGCCTCCTGGGCGGCCTTCGTCGCGTCGTACGCGTTCTCCTCGTCCGTGACGATGACCATCGTCAGGACCATGCCCACGGCGGGGGTCCCGATGGCGCGGCGCCCTTCGACGAGCGCCTTGTTGACCTTGCTTGCCGTGGTGTCGGTCAGGTCGATCCTCATGGCCTGCGCCAGCTCCGTCCGTCTCGTGCGAGCATCTCGTCCGCTTCCTTCGGGCCCCAGCTGCCCGAGGCGTACTGGGCGGGCCTGCCGACCTTGTCCCAGTTCTCCTCGATGGGGTCGAGGATGCGCCAGGACTCCTCGACCTCTTCCGTGCGCGGGAAGAGGTTGGCGTCGCCCAGCAACACGTCCAGGATCAGCCGCTCGTACGCTTCCGGGCTGGACTCGGTGAACGACTCGCCGTAAGCGAAGTCCATGGACACGTCGCGGATCTCCATCGACGTACCCGGCACCTTGGATCCGAAGCGCACCGTCATGCCCTCGTCCGGCTGAACGCGGATGACGATCGCGTTCTGGCCGAGTTCCTCGGTGGCGGTGTGGTCGAACGGGGAGTGCGGGGCGCGCTGGAAGACGACGGCGATCTCGGTGACGCGGCGGCCGAGGCGCTTGCCGGTGCGCAGATAGAACGGGACGCCCGCCCAGCGGCGGTTGTCGATGCCCAGCTTCACGGCCGCGTAGGTGTCGGTCTTCGACGCCCGGTCGATGCCGTCTTCCTGGAGGTAGCCGGGGACCTTCTCGCCGCCCTGCCAGCCGGCCGCGTACTGCGCGCGGACCGTGGACTTCTCCAGGTCGTCGGGCAGCCGTACGGACTTGAGGACCTTGAGCTTCTCGTTGACCAGCGACTCGGCGTCGAACGCGGCCGGCTCCTCCATCGCCGTGAGGGCGAGCAGCTGGAGCAGGTGGTTCTGGATGACGTCGCGGGCGGCGCCGATGCCGTCGTAGTAGCCGGCGCGGCCACCGATGCCGATGTCCTCGGCCATCGTGATCTGCACGTGGTCGACGTACGACCGGTTCCAGATGGGCTCGTACATCTGGTTGGCGAAGCGGAGCGCCAGGATGTTCTGGACGGTCTCCTTGCCGAGGTAGTGGTCGATGCGGAAGACCTGCTCGGGCGAGAACACGTCGTGCACGATCGCGTTCAGGTCGCGTGCCGACTCCATGTCGTGGCCGAACGGCTTCTCGATGACGGCGCGCCGCCAGGAGCCCTCGGGCGCGTCCGCGAGGCCGTGCTTCTTGAGCTGCTGCACGACCTTGGGGAAGAACTTCGGCGGTACGGAGAGGTAGAACGCGTAGTTGCCGCTGGTGCCGCGCTTCTCGTCGAGCTCGTCGACGGACTCGCGCAGCTGCTTGAACGCGGTGTCGTCGTCGAAGTCGCCGGGGATGAAGCGCATGCCGTCGGCGAGCTGCTGCCAGACCTCCTCGCGGAAGGGGGTGCGGGCGTGCTCCTTGACCGAGTCGTGGACGACCTGCGCGAAGTCCTGGTCCTCCCACTCGCGGCGGGCGAAGCCGAGGAGCGAGAAGCCCGGCGGCAGCAGGCCGCGGTTGGCGAGGTCGTAGACGGCCGGCATCAGCTTCTTGCGGGACAGGTCGCCCGTGACGCCGAAGATGACGAGCCCGGAGGGGCCCGCGACGCGCGGCAGACGGCGGTCGCGGGGGTCCCTCAGCGGGTTCTGCCAAGCGGTGGAGCTCACTTGGACTCAGCCTCCGTCAGGCGGGAGGAGACGGTGGAGAGCAGGTCGTTCCAGGCGATCTCGAACTTGGCGACGGCCTCGTCCTCGAGCTGCTGGGTGACCTCGTCGAGGGAGATGCCGAGCGCGTCGACGGCGGCCAGCTCGGCGCGGGCCTGCTCGTAGCGGCCGGTGATGGTGTCACCGGTGATCTCGCCGTGGTCGGCGGTCGCCTTCAGGGTGCCCTCGGGCATGGTGTTGACGGTGCCGGGTGCGACCAGCTCGTCGACGTACAGGGTGTCCTTGTACGCGGGGTCCTTGACGCCGGTGGAGGCCCACAGCGGGCGCTGCTTGTTGGCGCCCGCGGCCTCCAGCTTGGTGGCGCGCTCGGTACCGAAGGCCTGCTCGAACGCCTCGTAGGCGAGACGCGCGTTGGCGAGCGCCGCCTTGCCCTTCGCCGAAGCGGACTCGTCCGTGCCGATCTTGTCGAGGCGCTTGTCGATCTCGGCGTCGACGCGGGAGACGAAGAAGGAGGCGACCGAGTGGATCGTGGCGAGGTCGATGCCGCGCTCGTGGGCCTTCTCCAGGCCGGCCAGGTAGGCGTCCATGACGGCCTTGTAGCGGTCGAGGGAGAAGATCAGCGTGACGTTGACCGAGATGCCGAGGCCGATGACCTCGGTGATGGCCGGGAGGCCCGCGAGGGTCGCCGGGATCTTGATCATCACGTTGGGGCGGTCGACGAGCCAGGCGAGCTGCTTGGCCTCGGCGATGGTGGCCTCGGTGTTGTGCGCCAGGCGCGGGTCGACCTCGATGGAGACGCGGCCGTCACGGCCCTGCGTGGCGTCGTAGACCGGGCGCAGGATGTCGGCTGCGGCGCGCACGTCCTGCGTGGTCATCATGCGGACGGCCTCGTCGACGGTGACCTTGCGGACGGCCAGGTCGGCGAGCTGCTCCTCGTAGCCCTCGCCCTTGCCGATGGCGGCCTGGAAGATCGAGGGGTTCGTGGTGACGCCCACGACGTGCTGGGCCGCGATGAGCTCGGCGAGGTTGCCGGACTCGATGCGGGTGCGGGACAGGTCGTCCAGCCAGATGGAAACGCCTTCGTCGGACAGCGACTTGAGGGGTGCGACGGCGTTGCTCATGTTCTGCTTCATCTTCTTTCGGGCGTACGGGGTGGTGTTTCTCAGTGTGTGAGGGTCAGGCGCGGGCGGCGGCGAGAGCTCGTGCTTCCTTCAAAGAGGCGCGGGCCTTGTCGGCGACGTTCTCGGCGGTGAAGCCGAACTCGGCGAAGAGCGTGCCCGCGTCGGCGGAGGCGCCGAAGTGCTCCAGGGAGACGATGCGACCGGCGTCACCGACGTAGCGGTACCAGGTCAGACCGATGCCGGCCTCGACCGCCACGCGGGCCTTCACCGACGGCGGCAGGACGGCGGCGCGGTACTCGGCGTCCTGCTCCTCGAACCACTCGACGGACGGCATCGACACGACGCGGGTGGCGACGCCCTCGGCCTCCAGCTGCTCACGGGCGGCGACGGCGAGCTGAACCTCGGAGCCGGTGGCGATCAGGACGACGTCCGGGGTGCCCTTCGAGGCCTCGACCAGGACGTAGCCACCCTTGGCCGCGTCCTCGTTGGCCTCGTACGTCGGCAGGCCCTGACGGGAGAGCGCCAGGCCGTGCGGGGCCGGCTTCTCGGTGCCGCGCTTGAGGATCTCGCGCCAGGCGATGGCGGTCTCGTTGGCGTCGGCCGGGCGGATCACGTTCAGGCCCGGGATGGCGCGCAGCGCGGCGAGGTGCTCGACGGGCTGGTGGGTCGGGCCGTCCTCACCGAGACCGATGGAGTCGTGGGTCCAGACGTAGGTGACCGGGAGCTGCATGAGGGCCGACATGCGGACGGCGTTGCGCATGTAGTCGGAGAACACCAGGAAGGTGCCGCCGTAGATGCGGGTGTTGCCGTGCAGCGCGATGCCGTTCATCTCGGCGGCCATCGAGAACTCGCGGATGCCGAAGTGCACGGTGCGGCCGTACGGGTCGGCCTCGGCCAGCGGGTTGCCCTTCGGGAGGAAGGAGCTGGTCTTGTCGATCGTCGTGTTGTTGGAGCCGGCGAGGTCGGCGGAGCCGCCCCACAGCTCGGGGACGACCGGGCCGAGGGCCTGGAGGACCTTGCCGGACGCGGCGCGCGTGGCGACCTTCGTGCCGGTCTCGAAGGACGGCAGGGCGTCCTCCCAGCCCTCGGGGAGGCGGCCCGCGAGCACGCGGTCGAGGGTCGCGGAGCGCTCGGGGTTGGTGTTCCGCCACTCGGCGAGCTGCTTGTCCCAGGCGGCGTGCGCCTCGGCGCCGCGGTCGAGGGCGCCACGGGTGTGGGCGATGACCTCGTCCTCGACGATGAAGGACTGCTCGGGGTCGAAGCCGAGGACGCGCTTGGTGGCGGCGATCTCCTCGGCGCCGAGCGCGGAGCCGTGCGAGGCCTCGGTGTTCTTCGCGGTCGGGGCCGGCCAGGCGATGATCGTGCGCATCGCGATGATGGACGGCTTGTCGGTGACGGCCTTGGCGGCGGCGAGCGCCTCGTACAGGGCCTTCGGGTCGACGTCGCCCTCGGCGGTGGGCGTGACGCGCTGCACGTGCCAGCCGTACGCCTCGTAGCGCTTCAGGACGTCCTCGGAGAAGGCGGTCGCGGTGTCGCCCTCGATGGAGATGTGGTTGTCGTCGTAGACGAAGACGAGGTTGCCGAGCTTCTGGTGGCCCGCGAGGGACGAGGCCTCGGCCGAGACCCCCTCCTCCAGGTCGCCGTCGGAGACGATCGCCCAGATGGTGTGGTCGAAGGGGGAGGCACCCTCGGCGGCCTCGGGGTCGAACAGGCCGCGCTCGTAGCGGGCGGCCATCGCCATGCCCACGGCGTTGGCGACACCCTGGCCGAGCGGACCGGTCGTGGTCTCGACACCGGCGGTGTGGCCGTACTCGGGGTGGCCCGGCGTCTTCGAACCCTGGGTGCGGAACGCCTTCAGGTCGTCGAGCTCCAGCTCGTAACCGGAGAGGAAGAGCTGGGTGTAGAGGGTGAGGCTGGTGTGGCCGGGCGACAGGACGAAGCGGTCGCGGCCGGTCCACTCCGGGTCGGCCGGGTCGTGCCGCATGGCCTTCTGGAAGATGGTGTACGCGGCCGGGGCCAGGCTCATGGCGGTGCCGGGGTGTCCGTTGCCGACCTTCTGCACCGAGTCCGCCGCCAGGAGGCGCGCGGTGTCGACGGCACGCTGGTCGCGTTCGGTCCACTCGAAGGGCTTCTCGAAGGGGTCGAGTCCGTCCGGTGTCTGCGTGCTCATCTGTCCAGCTTCCTTCACATCCGTTGTCCTGCCGAGGTACCAAAAGGCACCGCCCGACCGGGACCAAAGTCCCAGGTCGAACCACCTACGAATGTAAAGGTCATACTTTTCGCTCGACAGGTGCCCCCGTGCCAGCGTTCGGTGAAAATGGGACACACACATCGGTCGAAGTCAAGGAAAGTGGATGACGGAGCAGGACCCCTCACAGACGAGCGCACATCTGGGAACGGCGGCGCACATCCGCACCTATCCGTTCGACCCGAGCGCGAGCCTGTCCGGCGTCGGGATACAGGTCGGGCCGATGGGCTCCGAGGGTCCATGGGCGGGTGGCGTCGGGCTGTCGCGGCGCGTGCACCGCATCGACTTCCACGTCCTGCTGTTCTTCCGCGAGGGCCCCGTCCGCCACATGATCGACTTCACCGAGTACGAGGTGGGGGCCGGGGACATCCTGTGGATCCGGCCGGGGCAGGTGCACGGGTTCTCCGCGGACGACGCGTATGTCGGCACGGCGTTGACCATGCAGCCGGGCTTTCTGCCGCGGGCGATCGTCGAGGCGACGGGGCTCTACCGCTACGACCGGCCGCCGCTGCTGCACCCCGACCCGCACCAACTCGCCGCACTGGACGCCTCATTGGAGCAGTTGCGGCGCGAGTACCTGGACACGGTCACGCTGCCGCTGAGCCTGCACACGTCGGTGCTGCGGCACACCCTGACGGCCCTGATGCTGCGCGTGGCCCATGTGTCGGCGCAGGCCGCGGCGGAGGCGGAGGACGGGAAGCCGCAGCAGGACGCTGTGGCCTCTGCGTTCTCGCGGTTCCGTACGGCGGTCGAGCACGGGTTCACGTCCAACCACAGCGTGAGTGCGTACGCGGATGAGTTGGGGTACTCGCGGCGGACGCTGGTCCGTGCGGTGCGGGCGGCGACGGGGCTCACCCCGAAGGCGTTCATCGATCGGCGGGTGATTCTGGAGGCCAAGCGGATGCTTGCGCATACGGAGTTGCCGGTGGGGCGGATCGGGGTTGCGGTCGGGTTTGCGGACTCGGCGAACTTTTCGAAGTTCTTCCAGCAACACGTGGGGGCTTCGCCGGCGGGGTTTCGGGCGGAGCAGGTGTGACGTCGAGGTTCGGGGCGGTCGGCCGTGGTTGACGACTCGGGGCTCTGCCCCGGACCCCGCGCCTCAATCGCCGGCGGGGCTTAATTTGCTCGATCGCCGCCGAGGCCTGATCCATTCGATCGCTGCCGAGGCTTGAACCATTGGCAGAATGAGGGGATGTCACGTCACACCCCCACCTGCCCCTGCGGGCTCCCCTCCCCCTACGAGAACTGCTGCGGTCGCTACCACCGTGGTGACGCGGCGGCGCCCTCCGCCGAGGCGCTCATGCGGTCGCGGTACGCCGCCTTCGTGCGGCAGGACGGGGCGTATCTGATGCGGACCTGGCACCCGGACACGCGGCCGCCGGGCATTGACTTCGGTGACGCGCCGCGGTGGACCGGGCTTGAGATTGTGGAGGCGGTCGACGGGTCCGCGTTTCATCAGCACGGCACCGTCACCTTCCGCGCCCGCTACAAGGGCGGCGAGCTGCACGAGCGCAGTCGGTTCTCCCGGGTGGACGGGGCGTGGGTGTACGTCGACGGGGACTTCATCGAGTAACTGCCAGGCCTGGCACGGGAGTTCAGGGTGCCAGGATGTCCAGCTCGTGCAGCGCGCCCACCGCGATCTCGCGCGTGAGTTCCTCCGCGCGCTGCGCGTTCCCCTCCCGTACCGCCTCCGCGACCTTGACGTGCAGGCTGACCGCCGCCGGGTCCGGGTCCTCGAACATGACCTGGTGGTGGGTGCGGCCCGCGAGGACCTCCGCCACCAGGTCACCCAGGTGGGCGAACATCTCGTTGCCCGACGCGTTCAGGACGATCCGGTGGAACTCGATGTCGTGGCCGAGGTACGCCTCCAGCTGCTGGCCCCGTGACGTCGCCACCATGCCGAGCGCGCACTCGGTCAGCGCCGCGCACTGCTGCGCGCTCGCGGCCCGCGCGGCCAGACCCGCGGCGACCGGCTCGACCGCCGAGCGGAGCACCGTCAACGAACGCAGCTGGCGGGGGCGGTCGGCGCCCGCGAGGCGCCAGCGGATGACCTGCGGGTCGTAGACGTTCCACTCCTCGGCGGGCCGCACCGTCACGCCGACCCGGCGCCGCGAGGCCACGAGGTGCATCGACTCCAGGACGCGCACCGCCTCCCGCATGACCGAGCGGGACACCTCGAAGCGCTGCGCGAGTTCATCCGTACGCAACACGCTGCCCGCGGGGTACTCGCCCGCAGTGATCGCGGGACCGAGGCTTTCCAGTACGCGGGCATGCAGGCCCCGGCCCATTGTGGTCATGGGACAACCCTAGCCCCGAGCCCAATGGTCTGACTTATATGTCACACCCCCTTGAATTAATCAGACCTATTGGGTTTCAGTGTGGTGTCACAGCGATGTCGACGAAGACAGCGAAGCGAGGCAGTACCCGATGAGCACCCCCCACGTCGTCGTGGTCATGGGCGTGGCAGGAACCGGCAAGACAACGATCGGTCCCCTGCTCGCCGAACGACTCGGCGTTCCCTACGCCGAGGGCGACGACTTCCACCCCCAGGCCAACATCGACAAGATGTCGGCCGGCACCCCCCTGACGGACGAGGACCGCTGGCCCTGGCTCGACGCCATCGGCCGCTGGGCGCACAGCCGCGCGGGACTCGGCGGGGTCGTCTCCAGCTCCGCCCTCAAGCGCAGCTACCGCGACCGCCTGCGGGCCGAGGCCCCCGGCGCCGTCTTCGTCCACCTCACCGGCTCGCGCGAGCTGATCGAGGACCGGATGGGGCATCGCGAGGGGCACTTCATGCCCACCTCGCTCCTCGACTCGCAGTTCGCCACGCTCCAGCCGCTCGCGGCGGACGAGGCGGGCGTGGCCGTCGATGTCGCGGGATCGCCCGAGGAGATCGCCGACCGGGCCACCGCGGCCCTGGCCGGGCTCGACTCCCCCGCCGCGACCGCGTAACCCCCCACACCGGCAAGTTCTCCCCCTCCCCCCACTCGTTCAAGGGATAAGACCGTGACCAGACTCAGCGTCGAGATGCTGGCAGCGGACACCGTCGAGCCGATCACGTCCGCGGGCCATGCCCAGCTCGGGATCGCCGTGCTCGCGGGAATCGCCGTCATCGTCCTTCTCATCACCAAGTTCAAGATGCACGCCTTCCTGGCGCTGACCATCGGCTCGCTCGCGCTCGGCGCGTTCGCCGGTGCACCGCTGGACAAGGTGATCGAGAGCTTCAGCGCCGGACTCGGTGACACCGTCGCCGGCGTCGGCGTACTGATCGCGCTCGGCGCGATCCTCGGCAAGCTGCTCGCCGACTCCGGCGGCGCCGACCAGATCGTCGACACGATCCTCGCCAAGGCCGGCAAGTCCGGCGGCAAGGCCATGCCGTGGGCCATGGTGCTCATCGCGGCCGTGATCGGCCTGCCGCTCTTCTTCGAGGTCGGCATCGTCCTGCTGATCCCCGTCGTCCTGATGGTCGCCAAGCGCGGCAACTACTCGCTGATGCGGATCGGCATCCCGGCCCTCGCCGGTCTGTCCGTCATGCACGGCCTGATCCCGCCGCACCCCGGCCCGCTCGTCGCGATCGACGCGGTCGACGCCAACCTCGGGCTCACGCTCGCGCTCGGCATCCTCGTCGCCATCCCGACGGTCGTCATCGCGGGCCCGGTCTTCTCGAAGTACGCGGCCAAGTGGGTCGACGTCCAGGCCCCCGACAAGATGATCCCGGCGCGCGCCTCCGACGACCTGGAGAAGCGTCCGAGCTTCGGCGCCTCCGTGGCGACGATCCTGCTGCCCGTCGTGATGATGCTGTCCAAGGCCCTGGTCGACGTCATCGTGGACAACCCGGACGCCACCGTCCAGCGCGTCTTCGACGTGGTCGGCAACCCGATGATCGCGCTGCTCGCGGCCGTCGTCGTCGCCATGTTCACCCTCGGCCGCCCGGCCGGCTTCACCAAGGGCAAGGTCCTCTCCACCACCGAGAAGTCCCTCGGCCCGATCGCGGGCGTGCTGCTCATCGTGGGCGCGGGCGGTGGCTTCAAGGGCACCCTGGTCGACTCCGGTGTCGGCGAGATGATCATGGAGATCTCCAAGGACTGGGGGCTCCCGACGCTGCTGCTCGCCTGGCTCATCGCGGTCGTCATCCGCGTCGCCACGGGTTCGGCGACGGTCGCCACGGTCTCCGCCGCCGGTCTCGTCGCGCCCCTCGCGGCCGACATGACCGACACCCACACGGCGCTGCTCGTCCTGGTGATCGGCGCGGGTTCGCTGTTCTTCAGCCACGTCAACGACGCCGGTTTCTGGCTGGTCAAGGAGTACTTCGGGCTCACCGTCGGCCAGACCGTCAAGACCTGGTCGCTCATGGAGACCATCATCTCCGTGGTCGCCGGTGCGCTGGTGCTGCTGCTGTCCTTGGTGATCTAGCCGAGGACCGACTGCCCGAGCATGCGAAGAGGGCGTCCCCGCCGGTCGGCGGGGGCGCCCTCTTCGCATGGCACGGTTTTGCACGGCACGGTCAGGGCTCGTCGAGCCACTCGCCGTGCTCCCGCGCGGCCCAGTCCCGGTCCACGAATCCCGTACGCAGGCCCTTGCGCGCCTCGGGGTCGCCGACCGCCATGCCGATGTGCCCGGCGAGCACGACACCGAGGGCCAGCGCCAGCCAGTCGTGCACGAAGGTGCTGCCGGTGCGCACGGTGAGCGGGGCGAGGTGCGTGAACCACATGAGCAGGCCCGTGCCGAGCATCACCAGGACGGCGCCGGCGAGCCAGGCCGCCCACAGTTTCTGCCCGGCGTTGAACTTGCCCGCCGGGCGGTGGCCGGGGCGCCGGTGCAGAACGGCGCGGAGCCACGCCTTGTCGTGGGGGCCGAACCGGTTGAGCCGGCCCAGGTCCGCGCGGAAGGCGCGGGAGACGAGGCCCACCAGGAACGGCACCGGCAGCAGCAGGCCCGACCACTCGTGCAGCGTGACCACGAGGTCGCGGCGGCCGACGAGTTCGGCGAGCTGCGGAACGTAGAGGCAGGCGGCCGTCACGACGCACACACCCATCAGGGCGGCCGTGGCGCGGTGCACCCAGCGTTCGGCGCGCGTGAACCGGCGGACGGTGGCCGTGAGTTGTTCAGTTCGTGGGCTCATCGTCGCGTCCGTTCGAGCGGCCGACCCAGGCGTCGATGTCGTAGCCGCGCTCCTCCCAGTAACCCGGCTGTACGTCGTCGGTGACGGTGATCCCGGAGAGCCACTTCGCCGACTTGTAGAAGTACATGGGGGCGGCGTAGAGGCGTACCGGGCCGCCGTGCGCGTGGCTCAGGTCCTTGTCCTGCATGCGCAGCGCCACCAGTACGTCGGCGCGGCGCGCCTGTCGGAGCGTGAGGCTCTCGCTGTACGTGCCGTCGAAGCAGGTCAGACGTACGGCTTTCGCGGAGGGGCGCACCCCCGCGGCGTCCAGGATCCGCGAGAGCCGTACGCCTTCGAAGGGCGTGTGCGGGACCCGCCAGCCCGTGACGCACTGGACGTCGCGGACGAGGCGGGTCTGGGGCAGCGCCCTCAGTTCGGGGAGGGTGTACGTCGACGGGTGGTCGACCAGGCCGTCGACCTTGAGGCGGTAGGTGTCCGCGCTCTTGTGGGGGACGGAGGCGGCGACCGAGTAGTAGCGGAAGCCGCCGCCGTTGGGCAGTACGCCCGTGAGGCCGGTGGGGTCCTTCTGGGCGACGCGCTCGAAGGCGTGTTGGAGGGCGGGGGCCGCGGCCACGGTGAGCGCGCCTGCGCCCAGCATGCCGAGGACTAGGCGTCGGCCTACCGGTGGACCTTGGTTCGGTTTCACGTCTCGATTGCAGCACCGTTTGGGGGACGGGTACCAGGGGTTACGGCCCGCCGTCAGGGTTTCGTCACTTGTGGTTGCGCTCGCGGGGCTCCGCCCCGGACCCCGCTGGCTCTCGTTCGAAAGGCGGGGCTTGAAATACGGGGTTCAGCGGCCCCGTCGCTCAACCCCCGCAGGGCTTGAAATGCTCAGCCGCCGGAAGCGCTTGAACGTTGGTCCAGCTGGAAGGCCTCGTTGCCCAGGCCGATGCGGGCGTGGGCCTGGGGGTTTCGGCGGCGGAGGAGCAGGCCGTATGTCGTGCCCGCCAGTGCGGCCAGGGCGATGATGCCGGGGAGGATCCAGTTGAGTGGGGAGTTCGGGCCCGAGCCGACCAGGACGTCGAAGTCCTTGACCGTGTAGCCGGCGATCACCAGGAGGGCGACGCCCGCCACGCCGGACGCCACGAGGCGCCAGGCCTGCGCGGCCGCGGCCCCGCGGCGCGCGAAGAACACGATGACGGCGAGGGACGCCGTGGCCATGAGGAGGATGACGCCGAGCGCGCCCACGTTGCCGCCCCAGGTGAACAGGTGCAGGACCGGCGCCGTCGGGTCGCCGAACGGGCCGTCGTCGGCGATCGCGAAGCCGACGACCGCGATCAGCGAGATCACCGACTGCAGCACCGAGCTCTTGCCGGGCGCGCCGGTCGCCGTGTTCGTCCGCCCGAACCCGGCGGGCAGCAGCCCCTCGCGCCCCATCGCGAACGCGTACCGCGCCACCACGTTGTGGAAGCTGAGCAGCGCCGCGAACATGCCCGTCACGAACAGGACATGGACGACGTCCGTGAACGCGCCGCCCAGCCGGTCCTCCGTCAGGCCGAAGAGAAGGCCCGCCGACTGCTTCTGCGCCGCGCCCACGATGCCCGAGGGCCCCGTCGCCACCGTCATCGCCCACGAGCTGAACGCGAAGAACAGGGCGACGCCGCCGACCGCGAAGAACATCACGCGCGGCACCAGGACGTGCGGCCTGCTGGTCTCCTCCGCGTACACGGGGGCCTGCTCGAAGCCGGTGAACGCGGCGATGCAGAAGCACAGCGCCGTGCCGAGCCCGACGCCCGAGAGGGTCTCCGGGTTGAAGGCGTGCAGGGACAGGCCCTGGGCGCCGGGGTCGCCGATGGCCGCGATGTCGAAGACGACCACCACGGCGACCTCGATCAGCAGCAGCACGCCGAGGACCTTCGCGTTCACGTCGATCTTCAGCAGGCCGAGCGCGCCAACGGCGAGTACGGCCACCAACGCCGGTATCCACCACGCCAGTTCGAGGCTCAGATACTGATCGGCGAGGCCCGCGACCTCGTAGCCGAACAGGCCGAAGATGCCGACCTGGAGCGAGCTGTAGGCGACGAGCGCGACGAGGGCCGCCGCCGCGCCGGCGGTCGGGCCGAGGCCACGGGCGATGTACGCGTAGAACGCACCGGCGTTGTGCACGTGCCGGCTCAACTCCGCGTAGCCGACGCTGAAGAGCGCGAGCACGACGCCGAGGAGGAGGAAGAGCAGCGGCATGCCGACCACTCCCATCACCGCGAACGTCGTCGGCATGACGCCCGCGACGACCATCAGCGGGCCGGTCGCGGCGAGCACGGAGAGCAGCAGCCCCGCCGTACCGAGCCGCCCGGCGCGCAGCGCGCTCGTCTCGCCCAGATACGTGTGAATGGCCGGATCCGCCGTGGCCTCGGGCGGTCGCTCGCTCGCGCTCATTGGGGGCGTCCCTTCCTTCGTGCAGTGAAGTGAGGTGGGGTGAAGTGGGGTGCGGTGGGGCTTGGTTGTTGGCTGCTCTGCGTCCGTGCTCTACGCCGAGCCGAGCGCGGCGCTGCGCGCGACCCGGAACGCTTCGTACGGGTCCCGGTCGGGATACGACCAGGGGTACGGCGTGCTGTGCCGGCCGATCCGGTGGAACAGGGCGGCCGCCTCTGCGGGGCGGCCCTCGCAGTACTTCGCGTGCGCAAGGTAGTTGAGGTCGATGCGGCCGCGCGGGTGCGAGGCGCCTGGCCGGTCGCGCGCGGCGCCCCACTCCAACCACCAGTCGAACGCGGCCTTCAGCACGAGCCGGGCGCGCCGCCCCGACCAGTGCCCGGACGCCTTCGGGTCGTCGGCGAGCACACCCGCGCGCGCGAGCACCCGATAGCGCTCGGCGTGCGCGACGACCGGGAGCAGCGCCAACGGCGAGTCCTGCGTGACCTGTTCGGACGCCCAGGACGCGAAGTCGTACACCTCGTGCAGCGGGTCCTGCCCGACGTCGGCGCGCCGCTCGGCGAGCCGCGCGACCATCAGGTGGTGTGCGTGGTGATGCCCGGGATGCCGCAGCCGCACCTCGTCGAAGAGCCGCACGACGTCCTCCTCGCTGCCCAACTCCCGCTCCAGGAGCATGAGTCCGAGCAGGGGCGTCGGGTCGTCGGGCACGAGCTCCGACGCCTCCACGCATGCCGCGCGCGCCTTCTCGGGGCGGCCGCGGCCCTCGACGGCGCGCAGCACGCCCGCGCAGGCGAGCAGGACGACCGCGTCCGTGGAGTCGGGTTCGGCGAGCAGCCAGTCGCGGGCCCAGACCCGGGCCGTGGGTTCGCCCGCGAGGCCAAGGACCCGGTGGCCGCGCAGGTCCCAGTCGGAACCGGTGGCGCGGAGCAGGGATCTGACCTCGGTCCAGCGGCCGCGGGCGAGCGCGGAGCGGGCCGCGACGAGTTCGGCGTCGTCGAGTGCGGGGTCGCCGAAGGGAGGGGTGTGCGCGGGCTTCTTGCGGGAGCGCCCGAGCGGAGGCGGAGGTGGGGGCACCGCGGCGGGGTCCTTACGACTGTTCAGATGTGGGTGAGATGGACGGCAAGACGATGATCAAGCACAGCAAACCGGTACGGAGGCGTCCGCGTCAAGGGCAGCCCGTGACGCACCTCACCAACTCGTCGAACCAGCAGGTGAGTTCGGACAAGCGGAAGGAGGTCGTAAGGAGGCGGCGGTCGCTCGCGCGCGGGTGGCCGCGCGGGCCGCTATCGTCGTCAGCGTGTCGGTTGTCGTCCTCGTCCTCTCCGTGAGCGCGGCGTTCTGTCTGGGCATCGGTTTCGTCCTCCAGCAGAACGCGGCGGTGCGGGCCCCGCTCAGCGACTTCCTCTCACCCCGGCTGCTGCTCGACCTGGTGCGCGTGCCGCGCTGGCTCGGCGGGATCGGCCTGATGGTGTGCGGGATGGTGCTGGGCGCGATGGCCCTCGGCCTGGGCGAGGTGACCCTCGTCGAGCCGCTGCTCGCCACGAACCTCCTCTTCGCCCTGCTGCTGTCGCGCCGTCAGACGAGATCGCCGCTCGGCCGGCAGGGCTGGGGCGGGCTGTTGCTGCTCGCGGGCGGTGTCACGGCGTTCATCGTGGCCGGTCAGCCGCACGGCGGCAGCGCGGTCACCGATCCGCTGCGGCACTGGCTGATCATCGGCGTGATGGTCGGCGGGGCGCTGTTCCTCGCGGCCCTCGCCAAGCGCTCCCGGCTGAGCGCGGGCCCCGCGCTGCTCGCGGTGGCGGCGGGTCTGCTGTACGGGGTGCAGGACGCGTTGACGCGGGTGAGCGGGCAGCGGTTCGCCGCGGGCGGCTGGCCCGAGCTGTTCACCGGCTGGCAGCCGTACGCGGTGGCGGTGCTGGGGGTCACGGGGCTCGTCCTGGTGCAGAGCGCGTTCGAGACGGCGCCGCTGCGGAGGTCGCTGCCCGCGCTCACCGCGGCGCAGCCGCTGGCCGGGATCGTGTGCGGCGTGGGCTTCCTGGGCGACCAGTTGCGGATGGACACGGGGGCGCTCGCGTGGGAGGCGGTGGGCCTGGCCGGGATCGTGGCGGGCGTCGTCCTGCTCGGGCTGCACCCCGCGATGCCGGGCGCCGCCGCGACCGGACGGGACCGGGTGGGAGCGCCCCTCTAACCTGCGGGGCATGAACCCCGCCGAAGTGAATCCCACCGAAGAGAACCGCACCGAAGAGACCCCCGCCGCAGTGAACCCGGCCGAGGAGATCCTCGACATCGTCGACGAGCACGACCACGTCATCGGCCGGTCACCGCGCGGCGAGGCCTACGCGAAGAACCTGCGCCACCGGTGCGCCTTCATCCTCGCCAGGAACCCGGCCGGCGACATCTTCGTGCACCGCCGCACCCCCACCAAGCTCGTCTTCCCCTCCCACTACGACATGTTCGTCGGCGGCGTGGTCGGCGCCGGCGAGACGTACGACGAGGCGGCGCTGCGCGAGGCGGAGGAGGAGCTGGGGGTGAGCGGACTCCCGCAGCCCACCCCGCTGTTCAAGTTCCTGTACGAGGGCGATGCCGGCCAGTCCTGGTGGTCGTACGTCTACGAGGTCACCTTCGACCTGCCGGTGCGCCCGCAGGTCGAGGAGATCGACTGGCACGCCTTCCTGAGCCCCGAAGAGCTGGAGCGGCGGATCGGCGAGTGGGACTGGACGCCCGACGGGCTCGCGGCGTACGAGCGGTGGAAAGCGCACGGGTAATGTGCCGCGAGTGATCGAATTTGTACGCAGTATCCGTCTCTGGTTCGTGCCGGAACGGATCAGAGACGAGGGTGACACTCCCGACTACCGCTTCTCGCTCGCCAACGAGCGCACCTTCCTGGCGTGGGTGCGCACCGCGCTCGCGCTGATCGGTGGCGGTTTCGCCGTGGACCAGTTCCTGCCGGACCTGCGCTGGGGCTGGCGCGTCGGGCTCGCGCTGGCGCTGCTCGCGGCGGGCGCGCTGTGCTCGCTGCGGGCCGTGGGGCACTGGGTGCGCTGCGAGCTGGCGATGCGGCGCGGCGAGGACCTGCCGGTGTCGAAGTTCCCCGCGGTGCTCGGCGTGGTGGTGGCGCTCGTCTCGGTGGCCATGGTCGTCATCGTGTTCGTGGGGTGGGAGGGGTGAGCGAGGCGGGCGGTCCCGTGCGCGACCCCGGCCTTCAGCCCGCGCGGACGCGGCTCGCGTGGCGGCGTACGACGCTGTCGGGCACGGTCGCCGCGGTGCTCGCGGTGAAGGCGACGCTGAACAGTGGCGTCGGGCCCACGCGGTTCGTGGCCACGGCGCTGTGTCTCGTGCTGTGGCTCGGCTTCGTGGCGGTAGCCCACCAGCGGATCACCGGGCTCGCCCGGAACGAGGCCGCGCCGCCCGTGATGACCCGGCGGCAGGCGGCGGCCGCCGCGCTCTGCACGGTGGCGATCACGCTGTGCGCGGCGGTGCTCATCGCGTGAGGGCGCGAGGCCTGAGGGCGCGAGGTCACTCGTCCCAGTACATGAGGGAGCGGGGTCACTCGTCCCAGTCGACCGTGACCACCACTTTCCCGCGCGTGCGGCCCGACTCGCTCAACTCGTGGGCACGCGCCGCCTGCTCCAGCGGGAGTGTCTCGTCGACGTGGACCGTCACCACGTCGGCCTCGGCGAGCGCCGTGAGGCGGGCGAGGTCGACGGCGTCCGGGCGCACCCAGCAGTAGCGGCCGCCGAGCCCGACCACGTCGCCGTCGGCGATGGAGGCGAGCCGGCCGCCGGGGGCCAGCAGTTCGGCGGAGACCCGGAGCGTCTCGCCGCCCACCGTGTCGAACGCCGCGTCGACGCCCTCCGGGGCGAGCGCCCGGACCCGTTCGGCGAGGCCGTCCCCGTAGGTGACCGGTTCGCCACCGAGTTCCCGTACGTAGTCGTGGTTGCGCTCGCTCGCGGTGCCGATGACGCGCGCGCCGAAGTGCCGGGCGATCTGGACCGCGAACGAGCCGACGCCGCCGGCCGCCGCGTGCACGAGGACCACGTCGCCCTCCTGCACCTCCAGGCCGCCGGTCAGCACCTGGAGCGCGGTGAGTCCGGCGAGCGGAAGGCCTGCCGCCTCCTCGAAGGTGAGGTTGCGGGGCTTGCGGGCGAGGGTGCGCACGGGCGCGGCCACGTACTCGGCGAAGGTGCCGCGGGACAGGAAGTCCTCGCGTACGTAGCCGATGACCTCGTCGCCCGGCGCGAACTCGGTGACGGCGACGCCGGGTTGGACCACCACGCCCGACACGTCCCAGCCGGGGATCACCGGGAAGACGGGGTCGAGCAGCGCGTCCAGGTGCCCGGCGCGGCAGTGCCGGTCCACGGGGTTCACGGCGGCGGCCCGCACCTTCACCAGGACCGAGTCGGGCCCGACCTTGGGGTCGCGGATCTCGCCGTATTCGAGGACTTCGGGGCCGCCGTACGAGCGGTAACTGATCGCCTTCATGGCCGGAGGCTCCCATAGCCGAGAATATGGGGCATTCCGGACTAGCCTGTGAGGGTCAGCCAGGCCGTCCGTCACCGAAGGTGAGCGTCATGACCACCCTCCACCAGGAACACCCCGTTCACGAGCACACGCACGGCCCGTCCTGCGGTCACCAGGAGGTGCCGCACGGGGACCACGTCGACTACGCGCACGACGGGCATCTGCACGCCCAGCACGGCGGGCACTGGGACGAGTGCGAGCCGACGGGGCACGTCGCGCACGAGGGGCACGAGCACCGGCACGGCGCGGACTGCGGCCATGAGGCGGTCACCCACGGCGACCACGTCGACTACCTCCACGACGGCCACCGGCACGCCGCGCACGAGGGGCACTGGGACGACCACTGATCCGCTCGCGCGGAGGAGGTGGAGGGAAGGGCTCGGCGTGTTCCGTCGGGCCCTTCCGTCTGCCCGCGCGGGCACGGCACCGTTGCCTGCGCGGCGGCGATCCGTTGCCCGCGCGGCACGGCCCCGTAAGAACGATCACGTTTCCGAGAGGCCCTGGACGCCATACCGACTGGTCGGCATGATGGGGCGCACTGTTGGCGGAAGTAGCCCCGGACGCTGCCCGGATTCGCTGCCCGGATTCTCGGAGGACCGCAATGAGCCATCCCCCAGGCCTCGATCTCGACCAGCTGCGCGCCCACCTCGACCGGGAGCGCCCCGGCCTGGTCACCGGGCCGCTGACCGGGCGGCTCATCGAGGGCGGGCGCTCGAACCTGACCTACCAGGTGAGCGACGGCGCCACGAAGTGGGTGGTGCGCAGGCCGCCGCTGGGGCATGTGCTCGCGACCGCGCACGACATGAAGCGCGAGCACCGGGTGATCGCGGGGCTGCACTCCACGAACGTGCCGGTGCCGGAGCCGGTGCTGCTGTGCGAGGACGAGGATGTCATCGGGTCGCCGTTCTACGTCATGGAGTTCGTGGACGGGACGCCGTACCGGACCTCCGACGAGCTGGCCCCGCTCGGGCCCGAGCGCACGCGCGCCGCGGTGCTCGGCCTCGTGGACACGCTGGTCGATCTGCATGCGGTGGACCCCGCCGCGGTCGGGCTCGGCGACTTCGGCCGGCCCGAGGGCTTCCTCGACCGGCAGCTGCGCCGCTGGGGCAAGCAGCTGGACGCGTCCCGCAACCGCGAGCTCCCCGGGATCGACGAGCTTCAGGCGGCGCTCGGCCGTGAGCTGCCGACCTCGCCCGCGCCGACGATCGTGCACGGCGACTACCGGCTCGACAACGTGCTGGTGCGCCAGGACGCCGACGGGGTCGACCGGATCAAGGCGATCCTGGACTGGGAGATGTCGACGCTCGGCGACCCGCTCACCGACGTGGGTCTGCTGGCGATGTACAGCGCGCAGCTCGACATGCCCGACTCGCCCATCTCCACGACCGCTTCGGCGCCCGGCCACCCCTCCCCCGCCGAGCTGATCGAGCGCTATGCCGAGCGGTCGGGCCGCGATGTGTCGGCGATCGCCTGGTACACGGCGTTCGCCTGGTTCAAGCTCGCCGTGATCCTTGAGGGCATCCACTACCGCTACACGCTCGGCCAGACCGTGGGCGCGGGCTTCGACCGCATCGGCGAGCTGGTCCCGGTCTTCATCACCCACGGCCTGAACACCCTCAAGGAGGGCTGAGCCGGCGGGCCCCGTGCCCTACGGTCGCAGCGCCCGCAGCAGCAGGTCCGCCAGTTGGTCGGCCAGTTGCTGCGGGGTCAGCGGGCCGTCGGGGCGGTACCACGTGGACAGATGGTGGATCGAGCCGAAGTGGTAGTCGACCACCAGGTCGGCCGGCGTCTCGGTCGTGAAGACTCCGGTCTTCTGGCCCTCTTCGATCAGCGCCCGGAAGCGCTCGTGGTAGCGGCGCCGCTCGGCCCGTACCTGCTTGTTCTTCTCCGGGCTCAGATGGTGCATGGAGCGGAAGAAGATCGACGCGTCGTCGAGGTTGTCGATCGTCGTGACGACCACGTCCGCGGCGGCGGCCCGCAGCCGCTTCTCGACCGGCTCGTCCCGGTCCGCGAACGCGTCGAGCCGCTCCTGCTGGAGGCGCAGCACGCGCGCGTACACCTCGTGCAGCAGATCGTCCTTCGAGCCGAAGTAGTGGTAGAGGGCGCCCTTCGTGACACCCGCCGCCTCCACGATCTCCTGCACCGACGTGCGGTCGTAGCCGCGGTCGGCGAAGAGCCGGGTGGCGGCCGCGAGGAGTCGTTGCGGGACGGGCGTGCCGTCGCCGTCGGTCGTCCTGGGCACTGCCGCCACCTGCCTTTCCGTAGTTCTCGGCCTGAGCCTCGTACTGACGGGAACGCGGTTCCCGCCGGAGGATCTTCCCACTCGCCGGCCGCTCGCCGTCCACTCGCCGCCCGCCACCTGCGTCACGGCCTCACTGCCGCAGCTCCCTGCGCAGGATCTTGCCGCTCGCCGTCTTCGGGAGCTCGCCCAGGACCTCGACCTCGCGCGGGTACTTGTACGCGGCGAGGCGCTCCTTGCAGTACGCGGACAGGTCCTCGGGGCTCGCCTCCGCCCCGGGGCGCAGGCTCACGTAGGCCTTCACGCTCTCGCCCCGGTACGCGTCGGGGATGCCGACGACCGCCGCCTCGCGCACGGCGGGGTGGCCGTAGAGGACGTCCTCGACCTCGCGGGGCCACACCTTGAACCCGGACGCGTTGATCATGTCCTTCTTGCGGTCGACGACGTACAGCCAGCCGGCCTCGTCCATGAAGCCGATGTCGCCGGTGCGCAACTCACCGTCGGGGAAGCCCTCTTCCGTCGCCTCCGGACGGCGCCAGTAGCCGGGCACGACCTGCGGGCCGCGCACCGCGATCTCGCCCTGCTCCCCGAAGGGCACGTCGTTCCCGTGGTCGTCGACGATGCGGACCACCGCGTCGGGCCCCGGCACGCCCACCGCGAGCGTCCCCGACGCCGGGTCGACGGGCGCCTCGACGCCCGGCGGCACGGACGCGCAGGGCGCCGTGCACTCGGTCAGGCCGTAGCCGTTGTGGATGTACGGGCCGAAGGCGGCGCGGAACTTCTCCACCAGGGCGGGCGGCACGGGCGCGCCGCCCGACGAGATCGAGTGGAACGACGCGAAGTGCTCACGCGTCGCCTGCGGCTGCGCGCCGAGCGCCATGAAGGCCGTCGAGGGGCCGACCGTGTACGCGGGCCGGTGCTCGGTGAACGCGTCGAGGACGACGCCCGGCTCGAAGCGGTAGGCGAGCGCGAGGGTGCCCGCGTTGGCGAAGGAGGCGACGAGCTCGCAGACCATGCCGGTGATGTGGAACAGCGGCGCGAGCGCGAAGTAGACGGCTCCTTCGGGCAGGCCGAGGCCCGTGCGCTGGCGCTCCGCGTTGAAGGTGATGTTGCGGTGCAGGTTGGTGGCGCCCTTCGGGGTGCCGCTGGTGCCCGACGTATAGCTGATCAACGCGATGTCGTCGCCGGACAGGTCGCGGTCGGCCGGTGCCTTGTGCCCCGCGTGCGCGACCGCGACGAGGTCGTCGGCGTCCGACGCCCCCGGTTCGACCCGCTCGAAGTTCAGCACCCGCTCGTCGCCCCGCATCTGGAGGTCCAGCTCGCAGGCGGTCAGGGCGATGCGTACGGGAGAGTCGGCCGCCGTCTCGCGCAGATACGACTCCCAGGCCCGGTCCGAGCAGACGAGCCCGGTCACCTCGGCGTCGTGCAGGACGTGCCGCACCTCCCCCGCCTTGTACATCGGGTTCACCGGGACCACGACCGCGCCCGCCTTGAACGCACCGAGCAGCGCGAGCACGAAGTGCGGCGAGTTCTGCAGCATGATCGCGACGCGGTCGCCGCGCTCCAGGCCGCGGGCGGCGAGATGACCGGCCACGGAGTCGGAGAGCGCGTCCACGTCGGCGTACGAGAGGCGGCCGTCGAAGTAGGCGAGGGCCGCGCGGTCCGGGGCGCGGCGCACCGCGTCGGCGAAGGCGTGCACGACGGTGGCGGCCGGGCTGATCGGGGCCTTCTGCGCGTCGTTGAGGACGCCCAGCCAGGGCCTGGCCTCGTAGATCGAAGCGGACTGTCCCTGCGAATCGTGCACCATCGATCTCCTTCGAAAGCTCCCCGAAAGCTCCGGCCTGCCGGGCAGACTAACCAGTCGGTATGTCGCTGCGAAAGGGCTTCAGGGTGTCGGTTCGTTCCGCAGCGGGGATTCCGCGACTAGCGTGCAGGGCCACGCCAGTCCCCAAGATCACGGAGGTTCACCCATGAACGTGTCGAGACGAGGGCTGCTCGCGGCGAGTGCGGGCGTCGCGGGTGGCCTGGGCGTCGGCGGCGCAGCGGCGAGCGCCGCCCCCGGCAGCGTCGGAGCCGGCGGCCCCGGCATCGGTGGTCCCCGCCTTCGCACCGGCTTCGAGCGCCTGGTGGACAGCGGCTACGCGCTGCTCGCGGGCCAGAAGGTCGGCATGGTCACCAATCCGACCGGCGTCACCCGCGACGTACGGCACATCGTCGACGTGATGCACGCCGACGAACAGGTCGACCTCAGGGCGGTGTTCGGGCCCGAGCACGGCTTCCGCGGCACCGCGCAGGCGGGCGGCTCCGAGGGGAAGACCGAGGACCCGGCGACCAAACTTCCGGTCTACGACACGTACTTGAAGAGCGGTCAGGCGCTCGCCGACATCTTCACGGAGTCCGGCGTCGACACGATCGTCTTCGACATCCAGGACGTGGGCGCGCGCTTCTACACGTACATCTGGACGCTCTACGACTGCATGGAGGCGGCCCAGCTCGCGGACAAGAAGTTCGTGGTCCTCGACCGCCCGAACCCGGTCACCGGACGGAACGCCTACGGGCCCATCCTCGACCGGAAGTTCGCGAGCTTCGTGGGCCGCCGCGAGATCGCGCAGGCGCACGGCATGACGGTCACCGAGCTGGCCCGCCTGTTCAACGCCGAGTACCTGGAGCACCCCGTCGAGCTGGAGACGGTGCTGATGAGCGGCTGGAAGCGGCGGGACTTCTACGACGCCTCCGGCCTGCCCTGGGTGCCGCCGAGCCCCAATATGCCGACGCCCGACACGGCCCTCGTCTACTCCGGCACCTGCATGTTCGAGGGCACCCTGCTCTCCGAGGGCCGCGGCACCACCCGCCCCTTCGAACTGCTCGGTGCCGAGGGCATCGACGCGAGCTGGGCGGCGGCCGCCAATGAACTCGCCCTGCCCGGCGTGCACTTCAGGGAGGCGTACTTCGCGCCGACGTTCTCCAAGTTCCAGGGCAAGACGATCGGCGGCGTCCAGATCCACGTCGACGACCGCGAGGCGTTCGAGCCGGTACGCACCGGCATCGGCCTCCTGGTGACGGCCAAGAAGGCCTGGAAGGACTTCGGTTGGCGTCCCGACAACGCGATCGACCGGCTCACCGGGTCCACGCGGGTGCGCACGATGGTCGACGCGGGCGCGTCCACGGACGAGATCGTCGGGGCGTGGCAGCAGGAGCTGGCCGCATTCCGGGGCGTACGGCGCAAGTACCTCACGTACAAGTAACCGCCGAGTGATCGTCATCTCGGGATCCGGGACGGGCATTCCGAGATATTGACTGGACGGTACACGGACAACGACAGTTCGGTCGTGCTCAAAGACGACTCAACCAGGGAAGACCTCGCCGAGGCGGAACCGGCGCAGGCTCAGCCGGAGAGCCTGCGCCGCGTGGCCGTGGCCAGCTTCATCGGCACGGCCATCGAGTTCTACGACTTCTACGTCTACGGAACGGCCGCCGCGCTCGTCCTGAACGCCGCGTTCTTCCCGAACCTCACCCCGATCAACGCCACCCTCGCCTCGTTCTCGACGTACGCCGTCGCGTTCGCGGCCCGCCCGATCGGCTCGCTGATCTTCGGCCACTTCGGCGACCGGATCGGCCGCAAGTCGGTGCTGGTGGCCTCGCTGCTCCTGATGGGCCTGTCGACGGCCTTCGTCGGCCTGCTGCCCGGGTACAGCACCCTCGGCCTGTGGGCGCCGATCCTTCTCGTGCTGCTCCGGTTCCTCCAGGGCGTCGGCCTCGGCGGCGAGTGGGGCGGGGCCGCGCTGCTCGCCGTGGAGCACGCGCCGCGCGGCAAACGCGGGTTGTTCGCCGCGTTCCCCCAACTCGGCCCGTCCGTAGGCTTCTTCGCCGCCACCGGCATCTTCTGGCTGCTTTCCGAGTCCCTCTCGGACGACGCCTTCAAGTCGTGGGGCTGGCGCATCCCGTTCCTGCTGTCGTTCCTCCTCGTGGCGGTCGGCCTGTTCGTCCGCCTGAAGATCAGCGAGACACCGGTCTTCGCCAAGGTGATGGCGGAGCAGGAGGCCAGCAGGGCACCGGCGTTGGAGGTCTTCAAGCGGCACCCGAAGGAGATCCTGCTCGGCGCGGGCGGCATGATCATCGCGTACGGGCTCTTCTACACGGCCACGACGTACTGCCTCGCCTACGGCACGACGACGCTCGGCATCCCGCGCTCCACGATGCTCGCCGTGTCCCTGGTGGCGTGCCTGTTCCTCGCGGCCGGCACCTGGCTCGCGGCGACCCGCTCCGACGGTCGCGGCCGCCGCAAGATGGTGCTCATCGGTTCGAGCCTCGCCATCGTGTGGGGCCTGGCCCTGTTCCCGCTGATGGACACCGAGAAGCCGGTGCTCATCGCCCTCGCGCTCGGCGGCGCCCTGTTCTGCATGGGCGTGGTGTACGGGCCGATGGGCGCGTATCTGCCGGAGCTGTTCGGGGCGAAGGTGCGCTACTCCGGCGCCTCCTTCGCGTACAACCTGGGTGGCGTCCTCGGCGGCGCCGTCTCCCCGCTCATCGCGACGCGACTGCAGAGCGCGCTCGGCTCTTCGTCGGTGGGCTGGTACGTCAGCGCCATGGCGGTCGTGTCACTGCTGTGCGTGCTGGCCCTTCCGGAGACACGGGAGCGTCAACTTGATTGATACGTCCGTCAATTGACGGCGGAACATCTGGCCAACCCCCGGGTACGGCGGGACGATGCGCGGCACGCGTTGCCGCACGACGCCTACCACGGGGGTTCGCCATGTCCGCACCCAAGGCACGTCAAGCACCTGAAGTCCACGTACGGCCCTACTGGGAGCTGAGGTTCGACGCCGACGGCGATCCGGACCCCCGGCAGCTCGCCACGCTCCTGCGCGAAGCGCGCCAGGTGCGCGATCTGGTGGTCTTCGCGCACGGCTGGAACAACAGCCGCTCCATCGCGATCCGCCTGTACGACCGCTTCTTCGCGCCGTTCCCCGGCCTGGCGCCCGGCGCCTCCCTCGGCTACGTGGGCGTCCTGTGGCCGTCCATGCGGTTCACGGACGAGCAGATCCCGGACTTCGACCGGTCGGCCGCCGACTCGACCACGGCCGCCACCGTCCCGCGGACCACGCTCGACAAGGGCACCCGGCAGGGGCTCGCCGAGGCCTTCCCACGCAGTGGGCCCGTCGTGGACCTGCTGGCGCGGCGCCTGGAGGAGCAGTCGGACGCGGCGTCCGCCTTCGACGAGTTCGGTGGTCTCGTACGGCAGTTGGTCGGGGTCGGGCCCTCGGTGTCCGGCTCCGACACCTCGGAGGACGGCGGGCCGCACAGCACGCCCGCGATGCTCCACGAGGACACCCGGGCGATGTGCCTGGAGTTCGCGGCGGCCCTGGAGACGGCGGCGGGCCCGGGCGCGGCGGAGGCCTTCCGGCTGCCCGGCGGGCTCGCCAAGGCGTGGAAGGGTGCGCACGAACTGCTGCGCCAGGCCACGTATTTCGCGATGAAGCGGCGGGCGGGAAAGGTCGGCAAGGCCGGGCTCGGCCCTGCGCTCGGGCGGCTCGCCGAGGAGGCGCCGAAGGTGCGCGTGCACCTGGTGGGGCACAGCTTCGGCGCGCGGCTCGTCTCTTTCGCGCTCGCCGGGATGCCGAAGGGCGTCCGCAACGTGAAGTCCGTGACGCTCCTTCAGGGAGCCTTCTCGCACTACGTGTTCGCCGGCCGGGGCGCGCTGAAGGGGCGGCAGGCGCGGGTGGACGGGCCGCTGGTGGCGTGCTTCTCGCGGCACGACACGGCGCTGAGCGTGATGTACCCGCTGGCCTCGCGGCTTGCGGGCGACGACAGGACGCTGGTCGATCTCGGCGAGCGCTGGGGCGCGCTCGGGCACGACGGCTTCCAGGACGTCGACGGCGCCGTGCGCTTCACGCTGGCGGACGTGCTGCGGGCCGGGGTGCCGGGCGCGGGCTGTGTGAGCGTGGACGCGGCGCAGGTGGTGCGCAATGGGCCCCCGCCTTCGGGGGCCCACAGCGACATCTGCCACGCCGAGTTGGCGCGGGTGGTGCTCGGTGCGGGGCGGGTCACGACGTAGGTCGCCCTGCGGGTGCCCTAGGGGTGCCCGCCCCGCCCCGGTTCACTCGCGGTGTGCCGGGAACTCCACGACCTGCTGGTACGTGGGCCGGTTCTGCCACTGGATGTTGCGGTGCGTGATGCCGCCGACGGCGCGGTGTCCGATGCTGTCGGCGCACCACTGCTCGCCCGCCTTGCAGGTGTCGTCACCGGGGTACACCTCGGTGGCGGGCTTGGCGGCGGCCTCGGCCAGCGTGGCGAGGAGGACGTCCCGGCAGGCCGAGAGGTCGCCGGAGCCGCAGTACGTGGCGCCGAGCTTCCCCTTCACCGGCTCGCCGAGCACCGACCTGAGGTCCTTGTCGGCGTAGCCCCACCAGCCGTACTGGAAGGACGATCCGGCGTGCGAGCCGGTCGGCCCGTGTCCGGCGGACGGCGCCTCGTCGACGGTCAGTTGTGCGGTGAGGGACTTGTAGAGCTCGTCGCCGAGGCCGGGCTTGAACTCGGCCTCGACCATCAGCGGCCACCAGGCGTCCATGATCCGTACGGCGTCGGGATGCGCGTACGTCTTGGATCCGGCGGACGTCTGGTTGCGCTGGGCGCCCGCCTTCTCCCATGCCTCCAACTGCTGCACGGCCTTGGTCAGTTGCGGGTTGTCGAGGTCGCCGAGCGGCTTGCTGCGGATGACCTTGAGCATCTCCGGCAGCACCTGCTCGCCGCGCAGGTCCGTGACGGCGGCCTCCTCCATGGCCCGGGTGAGCGCGGCCCGGGTGACGCCGCCCCGCTCGGTGAGCTTCTTCACCCGGTCGTTCAGCAGGTCGGCGCGGTGGACCGCGCCCATGCTGAAGTTGGGTGACGAGAAGCCCTTGGCCTGCTTGTTGTTCCAGGAGACGTAGTAGTCCTGGTCGACCGAGTTCGGGTGCTGGGACGGGGGCGTCACGGCGGACGTGTTGTTCGCCGGGTCGAAGTCCTTCCACTCATAGGCCTGTTCGCCCCGCACCGGCAGCGACATGTCGACGTCCTTGGCGCGCACCGGGTTGGTGCCGCTGTTGTAGTACGCGATGTCGCGGGAGTCGGCGTAGAACCAGTTGAACGCGTAGTTGATGTGCTGGGCCGCCTTCTGGAACGACGCGGCGTCCTTGACGTAGGTCGGGTCGTTCAGCATCTGGAAGCCGATGATCGAGTCGGCCTCGTGGCGGTACGTGGAGCGAAGTGCCGTGTAGGCGACGGGTTTTCCGTCCACGGTGGCGCGGTGGCTGACGATCCCGTACTTCGTACGGAAGACCTGCATCCGGTAGGAGCCGGCGGCCGTGGAGTCGGCGATCGTCGGCTTCCAGGCGTTCTTCTTCTCCAGCTTCTCCATGGGCGTGCAGGTGCCCCGGTACAGGTACGAGGTCGACTGCCTGGTGGGCGCGGAGCCGTCGGGCTCGCACAGCGGGACCGCGTACGTGTCGGTGATGTCCTGGGTCGCCGAGGTCGCGGACCACGCGTAGTCCTGGCCGCGGCCGAGCTGGACGTACATGCCGACGCCGGCGAAGGAGACGCCGCGCGCGCTGATGCCGGGGCCCTGGAGCTCCTGCATCATCAGCAGCTGCGGCGCGAAGTAGCCGGTCTGCGGGCCGAACACGGCGACCGGGTTGCCGGAAGCGGAGTGCTTGCCGGAGACGAGGAGGGCGTTCGACATGCCCTTCTTGGACGCCGACTGCGTGAACAGATCGGAAGGCAGCACGCCGTCGTCGTTCATGCCCTGGAGCGGCTTGAGCTTGGCGGGTGCCTTGACGGGGTCCCTCTTGGCCGCCGCCGACTCCGCCGCCGAGCCCTCCTTGTCGTACACGAGGGGCTCCTTCTCCACCGAGCCCTTGTCGGGGAGCGCCTCCCCGCGCGCGTTCTCCGGCTTCTCGCCGTACGGGAAGCGGGTGCCGTCGTGGATCGTGGTGACGGCCTCGGGGTCCTCGCGGCCGCGGAAGGCCTCCCAGACCTCGGTGCCCTTCTGGACGCCGTACTTGTCCTGCGCCTTGAGCAGCGACAGGGCCGCGTCGACCTCTCCGCCGCCGCCGTTGCCGAAGAGTCCGCCGACCACGGAAGCCAGCGCGATCATGTCGGTCACCTTGAACGGCTGGATCTCGCCCACGTTCGTGATCGCGTCGACCTTGCCGGTGAGCACGTACTCACCGGGGAAGTAGCGGCCGCTCTTCGACTTCTCCCGATAGGCGTTGAGGCCGTCGATATAGGCCTGCGCGTCGTCCATGGCCTGCTTGCCGCGGGCCCCGCCGGTCTCCTTGATGGACTCGACCTGCTGTTCGAGATCCTTTTCGGTGTACGGGGCCTGCGGCCAGAACTCCTGCTCCAGACCCCGGTTCGCGAGGGCGCCGCCCGCGAACGACGTCAATTCGCCGCGGCCGATGTGACGGAACAGGTCGATCAACCAGAGGCGGTCCTGACCTGCGGCGAAGCCGGCCCCGAATTCTGTTCCGTAGCGCGAGGAACCTTTGATGTGGGGTACGCCGTTCTTCTTGTCACGGGTGATCGTCACATCCTCGCGGGGACGGGTGACGGAACCGACTTGATCGTCCTTGACACCGAAGGAGGAATCGTTGAAGAAGTTCGTGAGTGTGTCGTCGGTGAGGGACGGATACCCGGACGACAGCGCGTCATAGGGACCGAGCTGATCGTCGGCGTGCGGAGGCTGGGTGCCCAGCAATTTGTTGCCGAGGATCTGGGCGAGTGTGGCGCTGCCGTTCGCTCCGGGCGGCAGGATGTCCGCGCACTGGCCCTTGCAGTAGTCGGCGGCCGGGGTCGGTTCGTCGGCGGCGGTCGCGGTCGACGTCGGCGAGAGCAGTCCGGCGGTGAGCACAAGTGCCGCCAGGGCCGTAACTCTCTTCGTAAGGCTTCCCATAAGGCTTCCCATGGCGCCGGAGGTTACCGACGGTTAGCCAAGGACAGAAGATGAACATGCGTCACGTTTTCGGAAAGCAACAGGGGTCACTCGGGTACTCCCCGGCCTCAGAAGGTGACGGTGATGGGCCCCATCGGAAATCGGATGGGACTCAGTGGCCTTCAAAGGGATCCGAATCGCGTGTCGATACGTCTACTCGGCGACGTCGCTTCATGGCTGCGGCGACGCCGACGTACGTGTGACGGAGGTGCAGGGCGATGGCCGGATTCCGAAGTCTGGCGAGACAGGTGCGCGATCCGCTGAGCGATCTGGCACTGCGGCGCTATTCACTGCGCAAGTGCCTTGAGAGATTTGCCCCTTACGGGCACCGAGCAACCTGGGACCACCTCTGCTCCCGGGCGGGGTTCGACCCCGAGGACCGCTCCCCCGATCCGGCCCGCCTCGTCGCGGCGCTGGAGGAGCTTGAGGAGGCGCGGGCCGTCTGGCTCGCGTACGAAGTCGCCTTCGCGGAGCGCAGGCGCAAGGAGAAGCACGACGGACTTCGAAGCCCGGGCAGCGTGGACGACTGGCACCGGCTGACCTGGGGAGGCTTCGGAGTCGCCTGGTGCGACGACCCTTCCGTGCATCCCGCCGAGCCGCTGGCCGAAGTGCTGCGCAGGCTCATCACGGCACTTGAGCGCGACCCTGGCGCGTGCTGCCCGGTGTGCACGGGCAGCTGCCTGGTCTGGCAGCACGATCTGGCGCACGAACCCTCGTCGGGCCCCGTGTGCACCCACTGCGGCATCGTCGTGCCGCGGCCCGTCCTCACCCCCATGGCACTGGCGGAGGCCAGGCTGGCGCGGCTGCTTGTCTCCGCGTAGGCCGGCCCGCCGGAACCAGGTGACGTACAGCGCGACGGGGGTGCGGCCCCGAGTTCGGCGCACCCCCTGATCCAAACGACAGGCCCTAGCTTGCCGCGCCTTCCAGGCGCTGCCGGTTGAGCAAGTACCGCGGTAGGTACGGCAGATCGGTGCGGACGGGGAAGTCCATGTCGTACGCGAGGCACGCGAGTGCGAGCGGGCCGAGCGCCACGCGGGCGCGCGGCGCCCCCGAATCGCCCCAGTAACCGGCGTGCTGCACAAGGGATTCCGCGAGCGCCTCGCCGAAGGCCTCGTGGTCGTGCGTGAGCAGCCGGTGGAACAGCGCGACGGGCTGGTAGTCGACGAGGTTGAGGAAGTCCTTCGGCGCGAGCGTCGCGGTGTCGGGGTGCGAGGCCTTGATGGTGGTGACGAGCCGGTCCACCACGTCGTCGACGGGGCGGCGCAGCCAGTGGCTCTGGAGAACGTCGATCCAGTGCGGCACGTAGTCGTCCACCGGAGCGCTGCCGCGCAGTGTCTCGAGCGGCACCTGGCACAGGCGTGTGGTGCGCTCGCGGTCGCGGGTGACGAGGGTGAGGTAGAAGGCGTCGAGCCAGGCGCGGGCGGGGTCTCCCCCTGCTCCCCCTGCCTCCAACTCCACGTCGTCCACCGGGGGTTCACCATCCTTTCCGTGCGCGAACAGGGCGCATCCGCGCTGCTGCGCCGCGACCCAGGCGTCCCACGTCTCGACGCGGGCGGCGTCGGGGTCGCTCTCCGCGTGCGCGAGGGCGTGGACGAGCGCGGCGTCGAAGGACTCCGGCTCGGCGTCGGGCGCGGGCGGCCCGTCGGAGGCGAGCCGGCCCGCCCGGTCGAGCGCGCGCAGCGCCTGCATCACGTCGACGAGTTCGCGCGGCGGGCGCTGTTCGACGGTGCGGGCCGCGTCGTCGACGTCGGTGAGCGAGGTGAGGCGCCCGTCGTGCCACCAGTAGACGCGGGGCGAGAGCGGCCCCGGGCCTTCGTCGTGGGCCCGGACGGCGTACGTGGCAAGGTCGTTCAGGGCGTCGGCCGCGCTCCCGTCGACGATCGGGTGGAAGGCGAGCAGGTGCCGGGTGGGCACGGCGACGAGGGCGCCCGCGTCCGGCATCCGGCGCCCGGTGACCTCCGCGACGACCTCGGGCAGCACGACGGCCTTGGTCGCCACGGAGTGCGCGTCGCCGTACACGGAGTAGAGGACGGGGTGCCCGTCGAGCCGGACCTCCTCGTGCCGCATCGGCGCCCGGATCAGGGCGCGCTGCGCGGCGCCCCACAGCGCGTCGGCGCCGGCCCGCGCCACGTCCTCCTCGGTCAACAGGCGTACGGAGTCCGGCCCGTCGAGCGCGAGCGCGAGGCGCAGCCCTTCGGCGACCTCGCGCGCGTGCACCGGCGCCGCCGGGCCGGCGGCGTCCGCGGGCACGAGCCGCAGACACGTCCCCGCGAGCAGTTCCTCGGCGTCCTCGCCACCCCGCGAGGCGTCCGCAAGCGCCGCGAAGTGGGCGTCGACGAGCGCGGGCCAGTCGGCCTCGGGCGCCTCCGCGCACCGCAGCGCCAGGTTCGCCAGCGGGAAGAGGTGACCGTCGCGCTCGACCGCGTCACCGACGAGGGCGAGGCCCGCTTCCGCCCCGGCTTCCGCCCCGGCTTCCGCCCCGAATCGCGCCCGCACGCTCTCGGCGACGAGCGACCGGAGCCGCTCGGCCTGCGGTGTCGCGAGCATGGGCAGGTGCGAATCCGGAGCCTCGTTCTCAATCACGGTGGCGACTCTACGAGGCGTGGGGCGCGCGTGGCGGACGAGTGGGAAAACACCCCTCGACCGCGCCCCTCGGCCTCGCCGCCGCCCGCGTCAGGGCGTGATCACATCCGTCTGGATCGCCAGCTTGAACTCGGCCAGCGTGATCGGCACCTTCAGCGCGGTGTCCCCGGAGCGGGCCGAGACCTTGAAGCCGAGCGGGGTGCCGGGGTGCACGAACATCTGCCAGGTGTACGAGCGGTACTGGCCGCCGCCCGTGGGCGAGATGTCCGTGGTGGCGGTGGAGTCGTAGCCGGTGGAGAGGCGCAGCGGGTCGCGCACGAAGCGGGCGCGGTACTCGGACGCGCGGGTGTCCGCGTCCCAGAAGACGAGGGCGGACAGCGTGCCCCAGCCGTTGTGGCTGGGCCATATCAGCCCCGAGCGGGCGTCCGGGTACCTCGACGAGCCGCCGCCGCCCGCCGGATCGTGCATGGTCCACGGGTCGTACGACTCCTCGGCCGCCGCGTACGGGAAGCGCACCAGGTGGTAGCCGTCGTTGTCGTAGACCAGTGATTGCGGTCCCGTGCGGGCGGACTCGTACTTGAGTGAAGTGATCGCCACTGCCATGCCGTTCGGCCTCCCCCGTCTGACGTGTGCGACGCATGGTCGCGCCAACCACGGCCACCGACAAGGGGTGTTGCGGACTCCCGTGCGGACTACGGTGCGGCGACGCCGACGATGAGGACCCGCGTCCCCGGCTCCAACGGGCGCCAGCGGTGGGCGAGTCCGGCGGCGCAGTACAGCGTGTCGCCGCGCTCCAGGACGTAGTGGGTGTCGTCGACCTCGGTCTCGATCGAGCCGTCGGCGACGTACATGACCTCGTCCCCCGCGTGCCGGAAGACCCGGTCCCAGTCGTGGTCGCCGGTGAACTCCAGGGCGTGCAGCCGCTGTTCGCCCCGGACGAGCGGGCGCGCGCCGTCGGCCATCGCGGGCTTCTCCGCCGCGCGCACCACGTCGACCGGGCGGGGCGGCTCTGCGGACGCGAGGAGTTCGACGGCGGTGGTGTCGAGGGCGTCGGCGATGCGCTGCAGCGAGCCCATGCTGGGGCGCGAGCGCCCGTTCTCGACCTGACTGAGGAACGGGACGGAGACCCCGGCGCGGCGGGCCACCTCGGCGAGGGTCAGCTCCAGGCCGCGGCGCCTGCGTCGAATGCCCGGTCCCACGTTCATGAACTTGTAACGCCCTCTCGCTTCGGCCCCTGTTCCCCGGCACCCTACCGCCGTGGTTAACTACTTAACCAGTACTTAAAAAAGTTAACCACCGATGACAAGTACTGACGACAACCACTGACGTCACCACTGGATGGAGTGCCTCCATGGCTCGTGTCGACCAGAACCAGCGCCGCCGCCGCGGCACCGGACTCCTCGCCCTCGACGAGGACGCCGCGTACCGGGGTTACACGCTCTTCGCCCCGCTGACCGGCACCGGCGAGGTGTACCTGATCGACCTGCACGGCGAGGTCGTCCACCAGTGGAACCTGCCGAACCGCCCCGGCCGGCACGCGCGGATCCTCGCGAACGGGAACCTCGCCTACAACGGCGTACTGCCCGACGAGCCCGCTCTCTTCCCCATGTGGCACAAGTACCGCGGCGGCCTCATGCAGGAGATCACCCCGGACGGCACGGTGCTGCGCGAGCACCGCGACCCGCTTCAGCACCACGACGCCCACCACTACGGCGACGGCCGGATCCTCTACACGGCGCTCGAAGCCCTGACCGGTGACGCGGCCGCCGCCGTGCGCGGTGGCGTGCCCGGCTCCGAGGCGAGCGGCCCCGACGGAGACACGATCTGGGCGGACACGATCGTGGAGGTCGACGCCGAGGGGAACACGACCTGGGAGTGGAAGGTCTCCGAGCGCCTCGGCCGCGAGGACTTTCCGCTGCACCCGGACTACGCCCGCGAGCACTACCCGCTCATCAACAGCGTGCTGCCGCTCGCCGACGGGAACATCCTCGCCAGCTTCCGCTCCGTGTCGGCCGTCGTCGTCATCGAGCGTGCCACCGGCGACATCATCTGGCGTTCGGAGCCGGGCGTCGTCTCGCAGCAGCACTGCCCGACCGAGCTGGAGAACGGCAACTTCCTCGTCTTCGACAACGGCGTCTTCCGGCCGCACTGGGACGTGCCGTTCAGCCGCGTCATCGAGATCGAGCGCTCCAGCGGCAAGATCGCGTGGGAGTACCACGACCCGGCGCGCGAGTCGTTCTTCGCGCCGTTCATGGGCAGCGCCCAGCGCCTCCCGAACGGCAACACCCTGGTCACCGACTCCCCCGCGGGCCGCCTCTTCGAGGTCACGGCCGACGGCTACCTGTGCTGGGAGTACATCGTCCCGTTCTTCGGCGGCTACTCCGAGGAAGAGGTCCGCAAGCTGTTCCCGTCGGAGCCCAACGCCGTGTTCCGCGCCTACCGTTACTCCGCGGCCGAGCTGCCGTGGCTGAACCGGTGACCGCGACCGCCGCACCACCGGTCGCACCGGTCGACGAGCGGCTGCCTCTCAAGCGCCTCGTCCCCCTCGCCTGCCAGCACGTGCTTGCGGGCGTGGCCGCGCCCGTCTCCTCCGTCATCCTCATCGCGACGACGCTGAAGCTGTCGACGACGCAGACGGCCTCGCTGCTCAGCGCGACCCTCGTGCTGTGCGGCGTGGGCGCGCTGCTCCAGTCGCTCGGGGTGGCGGCGCTGCGGGTGGGCGCCCGGCTGCCGTTCCTGATGCTGCCGGGCGGCGCCGCGGTGGCGATCTTCCTGCAGATCGCGCAGGAGTACGGCCCGGCGACGGCCTCGGGCTCCGTCCTGGTCGCGGCCGCGTTCCTGCTCTGCGTACTCCCCTTCTACGGACGTCTGGTCCGGCTGTTCCCGCCCCTGGTGATGGGCACGACGGTCGTCCTCATCGGCATCAACATGATCAAGGTGACCGCGCCCATGGTCGCCTCCGGTCCGGGCCTCGGCTTCGCGACGCTCGGCGTGATCGCGGTGTTCTTCCTCGTGCTGCGGGGTGTGTGGCGGCAGATGGCGGTGCTGCTCGGCCTGGTCTGCGGCACGGTGATCGCCGCGCTCATGGGCACCGACCTCGAGGTGGCGCACGGCGGCACCTTCGCGCTGCCCGACCCCTTCCCGTACGGTGCCCCGCACTTCGACCTGCTCGCCGCCATCCCGCTCCTGGTCTTCGCCCTCGCCTCGCTCGCCGAGGCCACCGGGCAGACGGTCCTCAACAGCGAGGCCGTGGGCCGCACCCCCGACGCGGGCCGCGACGTGCCGCGCATCGCCCGCGCCGACGCGCTCGTCTCGCTCGTCTCCGGGCTCTTCGGTACGTCGCTGATGGTGACCAGCGCCGAGAACATCGGCATCGTCCAACTCACGCGCGTACGCAGCCGGTTCGTGACGGCGGCGGCCGGTGTGCTGCTGATCCTGTGCGGGCTGATCACGCCGCTGACCCGTGTGCTCGCGGCGATCCCGGAGCCGGTGGTCGGCGCCGCGGGCCTCGTCATCTACGCGGTGATCGCGGTCATGGGCTTCGGAATGCTCTCCCGTACGGACCTCTCGCACGGAACCGACAGCGTCGTCATCGCGCTCGCCCTCGTGATCGGCATGCTGCCGATCGTGTCTCCGGAGATGTACGCGGAGCTGCCGACGTGGGCCCGCACCCTGTTCGGCAGCGGGGTCGCGGCCGGGGCGATCGCGGCGGTCGTGCTCAGCGCGGTCTTCCGGGCGCTCGGCCCGAGGCTCACGCCTCCGCGGGACGCTCCCGGCGCTCCCCCATCAGACGGGAGCCCGTGAGGCGCTCGCCGAAGACGTCGTCCGGGTTGGACAGGACACAGGTCTCCAGGGACAGGCAGCCACAGCCGATGCAGTCGGTCAGGTGATCCCGCAGCCGCCCCAATTGCTTGATCCGTTCCTCCAGTTCGGACCGCCAGACCTCCGAGAGGCGCGCCCAGTCGTCCCGGTTCGGGGTGCGCTCCTCGGGGAGTTCGGCGAGCGCGTCGCGGATCGTGGCGAGCGGGATGCCGACGCGCTGGGCGGCCCGGATGAAGGCGACGCGGCGCAGGGTGTCACGGCAGTAACGGCGCTGGTTGCCGGAGGTGCGGCGGCTGGTGATCAGGCCCTTGGACTCGTAGAAGTGGAGCGCGGAGACGGCGGCGCCGCTGCGCGCCGACACCTGGCCGACGGTGAGCTCGTGGATCTTCTCCGGAATCTGTGGCACGAGCTTGAGGGTACGGGTGTTCCGTTCGGCCCGCGCCGGGGCTGAGGCCGCGGGGCTCCGCCCCGGACCCCGCTGCCTCTCGTTCCGGAGAGGGGCTTGATAAAGCGGGCTGCATTGTTAGCATGCGGAGGGCGCTGAGCAAGCGCTTAGGCATATCGACACGGAGGCTGTTGAACATGGCGGAGCCGCGCGTTTTCAAGGACGTCGACGACCTGAAGGGCGCCGTCGGCGAGCAGCTCGGGTACAGCGACTGGGTCGAGATCGAGCAGAGCCGCATCGACCGGTTCGCCGAGGCCACGGGCGACCACCAGTGGATCCACGTCGACCCGGAGCGCGCGAAGGAGGGTCCGTTCAAGACGACCATCGCGCACGGCTACCTCACCCTGTCGCTGCTGCCCCTCTTCGGCCCGCAGCTGATGACGGTCGAGGGCATGAAGATGGGCGTCAACTACGGGACGAACAAGGTCCGTTTCCCCGCCCCCGTCCCGGTGGGCTCGCGACTGCGCGCCACCGCGAAGGTCACGGATGTGGCGGACGTGGCCGGCGGCGTACAGGTCACCGTGGCGTTCAGCGTGGAGCGTGAGGGCGGCGACAAGCCGGTGTGCGTCGCGGAGTCGGTGTCCCGCTACTACCTCTGAGCTACCTCTGGGCGCTCACCATGCGCAGCACGAGGTCGGCGTAGAGAGCGCCGACCTCGTCCGGCGTGCGGGGGCCCTCCGCGTTGAACCAACGGGCGACGTCGATGCAGAGGGAGAGGATCGCGACGGTCGTGCCCGGCACGTCGGGGACATCGAACTCCCCGGCCTTCACACCGTCGTTGATGATCTCCCGCACCGAGGCGTCGCTCTGCCGGCGCAGCGCCACGATCTCGGGCCGGTTCTCCTCGCCCAGCGAGTCCAGCTCGTACTGGACGACGCGCGCGGTCATGTGGTGCCCCGCGTGCCAGCGGACGAAGGTCCGGACGGCCTCGGCGAGCCGCTCGGCGGCCGTGCCCTCGCTCTCGACCGCACGGCGCAGGATCGCCAGGGCCTTGTCGTGGCCGATCCGGCTGATCCTGAGGAGCAGCTCTTCCTTGGTCTTGTAGTGGATGTAGAGCGCGGCCGGGCTCATACCGGCGCGGCTCGCGATGTCGCGGGTCGTGGTCGCGTGGTAGCCGCGCTCGGCGAACGCCTGCACCGCCGCGACGAGCAGCCGCCGGGCCGCGTCGGGTGTGACATCGGCCCACGGCATCTCGTCCATGGCCTCGTCCGCACCGCGCTCGTCCTGCGTCATCGCTGCACTCACATCCTCCCGTGGGGCTGGTGCCACACCCTACCCTCCGGGGTGAGCGAGCGCTTAGAGCCCGGTTTCCGGGAACGGGACGCGATTCATCCGGCGTCCGCCGTCATGTCCGCCGTCATGTCCCCCACCATGTCGGCCAGGATCGTACGCACCGTGTCCAGGCCGAGGTCCGGGTGGAGGAAGGCGAAGCGGGCCACCGTCTCGCCCTCCCACACCGTCGGCACCACGAAGGCGATCTGCCGTTCGAGGAGCCGGCGCGACCAGGCGTCGTAGTCCGCGGGCCCCCAGCCGGTGCGGCGCAGCAGCACGACCGAGAGTTCGGGCTCGCGCAGCAGTTCCAGGCCGTCCGTGGCGCGGATCAGTTCGGCGCTCTCCTCGGCGAGCCGCCGACCCGCCTCGACGGCCTCCCGGTAGGCCTCCGTGCCGTGCACGGCGAGCGAGAACCAGAGCGGGAGGCCGCGGGGGCGGCGCGTGAGGTGGTACGCGTAGTCGCTCGGGTTCCATTCCTGCGGGGCGTCGGTGTGGATGCAGTCCAGGTAGGAGGCGTCCTGGGTGTGGACGGCGCGGGCCAGGGCGGGGTTGCGGTACAGGATCGCGCCGCAGTCGAACGGCGTGAACAGCCACTTGTGCGGGTCGATGACGAGGGAGTCGGCGTGCTCGATGCCGGCGAACCGCTCGCGCAGCCGCGGCGAGAACAGGGCGCCGCCGCCGTAGGCCGCGTCGACGTGGAACCACAGGCCGTGGTCGCGGGCCGCGTCGGCGATGCCCGCGAGGTCGTCGATGATGCCGGCGTTGGTGGTGCCGGCGGTGCCGACGACGGCGACCACGCTCTCGGGGTCGCCGTCGGCCGCGAGCGCGGCGCGCACCGCGTCGCCGGTCAGCCGGTGGTCGTCGGTGGGCACCACGAGCGCCTCGACGCCCATGATCCGCAACGTGCTGCCGATCGACGAATGGGCCTGGTCGCTGACCGCGATCCGGGGCCGCTCCACGGGGCTCCCTTCGGCCGTACGGGCGGTGTCCCTGGCCACCAGGAGTCCGGACAGGTTGCCCGCGGACCCACCGCTGACGAAGCAGCCGCCCGCCCCGCCCGGCATCCCCGCGAGATCGGCGAGCAGCCGCAGCACCTGGTTCTCGGCGGCGACGGCGCCGGACGCCTCCAGCCAGGAGACGCCGTGCAGCGAGGAGGCGGACAGCACCATGTCGAAGAGGGCGGCGGCCTTGGTCGGGGCGCCGGGGATGAACGAGAGGAAGCCCGGGCTGTCGCAGGAGACGACGGTCGGTTCTATGTGGTCGGTGAACAGCCGCAGCACGTCGTCCGGGGCGGTCGGTCCGTCGCCCAGGGCGCCCTTGAGGGCGGCTTCGAGTTCGGCCGCGTCACCGAGCCTGCCGAGCGGCGCCGGGTCGAGGCGCAGCCGCTGCTCGACGTGGTCGAGGACCGTGCGGGCGAGGGCTTCGTCATGGCTGTGCAAGGTGCCGTACCTCCAGGGACGCGGGTGCCGGGGGTTCCCGGTGGGCACGGTTCGCTATTTGGACTCGGCCGGACCCATTTCGGAGGCTAACCACAACCCGCGTCGCTGGTCAACGAGTTCGCCCCCCTCGGGGGGCCGTCAGCTCCCGCCGTTCGCCTCGAAGTGGTCGAGCAGCGCGAGGAATTGCCGGCCGGAGTCCTCCAGGTGCTCGCGCATCCGGGCCTCCGCGGTCTCCGCGTCACCGGCCAGGACGGCGAGCGCGATGGCCCGGTGCTCCTCGCAGAACACCCGCGAGAGGTCCCGGTCCGGCGGGTAGACGAGGGTCCAGTCGCAGTCCAACCAGAGCGCGTTGCCGCGGACGAACATCTCGGCGCGGGCCCGTTCCACCGCCTCGCCGAGGACCTCGTTGCCGGCCGCGGCGGCGACCGCCAGGTGGAAGCGCGAGTCGACCTGGTGATAGGCGGCGAGGTCGGCGACCTCCTCGTCGAGCATCCGCACCAGGGCCCGCCGGTCGGCGGTGGAGCCGCGCCGCGCCGCGAGCGCGGCCGCGAACGGTTCGACCGCCGTCCGGTACTCCATGTAGTCGCGGATGGTGGCCCTGAAGTCGGCGGCCACGGCGGCCCGTTCGCCCTCCACCGCCGGGGCGGGGCGCACCCGTGTCCCGCCGGAACGGCCGAGCGTGGTGACCACGAGGCCCTCCTCGGCGAGCCTGCGCACCGCCTGGCGGACGGTGTTGCGCCCGACGCCAAGCGACGCGGCGAGCTCGCGCTCGGCCGGCAGCCTGCTGCCCGGCGCGAAGCCGCCCAGGGCGATGCGCTTGCGCAGGATCTCGGTGACCATGTCGCGCGAGGGCCTGCGCTGCCCCGGCCGCTCCAGCGGATCGGGGTGGCGCGCCCCCGCGCCCGCGCCGTCGGTCCCGCTCCCGGCTTCCGCCTTCACCACGCGTCCTCCCGGTCGTCCTCGTCGCCATCGGATGGCCTCCGGACGCGAACTCGCCCGCCCCAAAGCCTTATTGGATTCGGTGCGGACCCTATTGACAGGGCTTCTCCGCCGCTCGTAGCGTCCCGGTACCACTTTATGGGTCCAATCGAATCCATAGTCCTTGGCCCTGTTCCCCGGTCGGCCGTCCCCGCCCCGCGCGCCCCCCGCGGGCCCGCCGTCCTGCCCTCAGAAGGAGCCCCGGTCCATGACGACTCCCCCAGCCCGACCAACCGCGGACGCGGACGCCCCGCCCGAAGTCGACGGCGGGCGCAGCCCGTTGCGCATCGCCACCGCCACACTGATCGGCACCACTGTCGAGTGGTACGACTTCGCCATCTACGGCACCGCCGCCGCCCTGGTCTTCCCCAAGTTGTTCTTCCCCGAGATGAGCCCCGCGCTCGGCGTGCTCAGCTCCTTCGCCACCCTCGCCGTGGGCTCCCTCGGCCGGCCGCTCGGCGCGCTCCTCTTCGGGCACATAGGCGACCGCTACGGGCGCAAGCACGCCCTCATCGGCTCCCTGCTCCTGATGGGCGCGTCCACGTTCCTGATCGGGCTGCTGCCCGGCTACGCGGTGGCCGGGGCGCTCGCCCCCGTACTGCTGCTGATCATCCGCGTCCTGCAGTCGCTCGCGGTCGGCGGCGAATGGGGTGGCGCGGTCCTCTACGCGGTGGAGAACGCACCACCGCACCGCAAGGCGCTGTACGGCTCCTTCCCCCAAGTCGGCGACGGCCTCGGCTTCTTCCTCGCCACCGGGGTCTTCACCCTCGCCTCGCTGCCGGGCCACGACGCGCTGCTCGCCTGGACCTGGCGCATCCCCTTCCTGCTGTCGAGCGTGCTCGTGGTCACCGGCCTGATCATCCGCAGCCGCCTGGAAGAGGCGCCGGAGATCAAGGAGGCGCTGCGCGAGGAGCGGGAGGCGGACGGGGCCGCAGGCAAGCTGCCCGTCCTCGACGTCGCGCGCAGTTCGTGGCGGACCTGGCTGCTCGCCACCGGAGCCTTCCTCGTCACCGTCGGCGGCTTCTACGTGATCGTCACGTTCATGTCGGCCTACGCCGTGTCCCAGTTGGGCTTCACGGAGGCGCAGACGTCGGCCGCGGGGATGTTCGCCTCGGTCGTGGTGATCGTCTTCACCCCGCTCACCGCGCTGCTGGGCGACCGGTTCGGCGTCCGGCGCGTCACGCTCGTCGGGATGGCGGCCCATCTGGTCGTGGCGTTCCCGATGTTCTGGCTCGCCGGATCGCACACCCTCGTGGGCCTGTGGGCGGGCATGGGGCTCGGCATGCTCGCCAGCACCATCGCGTACGCCACCGTCGGCACGATGGTCACCGAGTGGTTCCCGCCGCGCGTGCGCTACACGGGGCTCTCGCTCGGGTACCAGATCGCCGGCCTGATCGGCGGCGGCGCGGTGCCGCCCCTGGCGCAGTGGATGGCCGGTTCCTCGGGCGCCTCCTGGACCCCTGTGGCAGTCCTGTTCATCGTGATGGCGCTGGTCAGCATCGGCTGCGTGGCCCTCCACCGGCGGATGACCGCATCGGATTCCGCCGCACCTGATTCCGTCGCACCTGATTCCACCCCGTCCACCCCGCCCGTCGCCGACACCGTGCCGCAGGAGGCCCGATGACCGACACCACCACATCTCCCGCCGCTCCCGCCGCGAGTGACTCCGGGCGCGCCCATCTCGAGCGGATCGCCCGGCGAGCGGCCGACGCCGCCGCCTCGGCGCCCGCCTGGTCCTCCCCGTACGAGGGGGCGGGCCCCGAGGTGTACGCCCGGATCGACGCCGAAGTCGAGGACCTCGGCGCGGAGTTGCTCGGCCTCGGCCACGCCCTGCACGCGGACCCCGAGCCGGGCTTCGAGGAGCATCGCGCCGTGGCCCGCGTCGCCGATCTGCTGCGAGCCCACGGCGTCACGGCACAGGTCGGGGTGCACGGACTGCCCACGGCCCTGCGGGCTTCAGCCGGTTCGGGCAGCGGGCCGACCGTGGCGGTGCTGGCCGAGTACGACGCGCTGCCCGGCATCGGTCACGGCTGCGGTCACCACATCATCTGCGCCGCGGCCGTCGGCGCCTTCCTCGCGCTGGTCCCCGTCCTGGAGCGGACCGGCGGCACGGCTGTGCTGCTCGGCACGCCCGCCGAGGAGAACGGCACCGGCAAGGAACTCCTCGCCCGCGCCGGGGCGTTCGACGGGATCGACGCCGCCGTGATGATCCACCCCTCGTCGGGGCCCGACCTCTCCGACGCGCCCTTCCTCGGCCTTCGCGAGGTGGTCGTCGAGTACACGGGGCTCGCCGCCCACGCCTCCGCCGCACCGTTCATGGGCCGCAACGCCCTGGACGCGGTGGTCGCCGCCTACCAGGGGGTCGCCGCGCTGCGTCAGCACATCCTCCCGGACGACCGGGTGCACGGCGTGATCACCGACGGCGGCTCGCGCCCCAACGTCGTGCCCGAGCGCGCGGCGGCCCATTTCTATCTGCGGGCCGCCACTGTGGAGTCGCTTGCGGAGCTCTCCGACCGGGTCCAGCGGATCTTCGAGGGCGCCGCGGCGATGACCGGCACGACCGTCACCACCCGCTGGGACGACTGCCCGCCCTGTGTCCCCGTCCGGCACAACGACGTCCTCGCGGCGCGTTTCGCCCAGCACCTGACGAGCCGGGGCCGCACGGTGCTGCCCGGCAGCGCCGCGCCGGACTCCGCCCGCGGCTCCACGGACCTGGGCAACGTCAGCGTCCGCATCCCGGCCATCCATCCCATGCTGTCCGTCGCCCCGGCCGGAACGGCCCTGCACACCGCCGACTTCGCGGCGTGCGCGCGGGGCGCGGAGGCCGACCGGGCGGTCCTCGACGGCGCGGCGGCACTGGCCCGCACGGCCGCGGACCATCTCGCGGACGCATCCCTACGGGCAGCGGTGGAAAGGGAGTTCGCGGAGGCGGGCGGCGCCCTGGACGTCCCGAAACTGCTGTCCGCTCCGGCGTCTTCCTGACCCCGTCACGCTGCCCCCGTCACACCACCGGTTTGAACGGGTCGTGGTCCGCCAGGATCTTCTCCAGGCGGGCCTGGTCGACGCGGCTCACGATCTGGCCCGCCTCCTGGCGGTCCCTGATCACCTTGGCCAGTGTGAACGCCGAGGTCGTGAGGTAGAGGACGGCGATCGCCAGGAACGCGCGGATCCAGCCGCTGACGTCGAGGCTGTAGATGCCGATGGCCGTCGCGGTGAGAGCGACGACGAAGGATGCGACGGCCTGTCCGTAGAAGGCCACGGTGTTCTGCTGCTTGACCGGTGTGTCACTCATGCCGCACAGCATGGAGCGGATGGGGTCGTGGCCCCATCCGCTCCCGTACTCAACTGCGTACTCAGAACGCCGAGACACCCGTCAGCGCGCGGCCGATGATCAGCTTCTGGATCTGGCTCGTGCCCTCGTAGAGGGTCATGACGCGGGCGTCGCGCAGCAGCTTGCCGACGGGGTACTCGTCGATGTAGCCGTAGCCGCCGAAGACCTGGAGGGCGTTGTTCGCCGCGCGGACCGCCGCCTCGGACGCGAACAGCTTCGCCTTGGACGCCGCCGTCGCGAAGTCCTCGCCGCGGTCGATGAGATCGGCGACGCGCCAGGTAAGCAGCCGGGCCGCGTCCACGTCGACGGAGATGTCCGAGATCAGCTCCTGCACCAGCTGGTACGAGGCGATGGACTTGCCGAACTGCTCGCGCTCGCCCGCGTATCCGACGGCCGCGTCGAGGGCGGCCTGGGCTATGCCCACGCAGCCTGCGGCCACCGACATCCGGCCCTTGGCGAGCGCGGACATGGCGATCGAGAAGCCCTTGCCCTCCGGGCCCATCAGCGCGGAAGCCGGCACGCGGACGTCCTCCAGGACCAGCTCGGCCGTGGTCTGGCCGCGCAGGCCGAGCTTGCCGTGGATGGTGTTGCGGGTCAGGCCCGGGGTGTCGGTCGGGACCAGGAAGGCGGAGATGCCCTTGTGGCCCGGGGTGTCGTTGGTGCGGGCAAAGAGAAGGACGACATCGGCCCACGTGCCGTTGGTGATGAAGATCTTGGTGCCGTTGATCACGTAGTCGTCACCGTCGCGGACGGCACGCGTCTGGAGGTCGGCCGGGTTCGAGCCGTGGCCCGGCTCCGTGAGACCGAAGCAGCCGAGCGCCTCGCCGGCGGTCAGCCTCGGGATCCAGTGCCGCTTCTGCTCCTCGCTCGCCCACTGCTGGATCGGCTTGGTGACCAGGCCGAGGGAGACCGAGACGATGCCGCGCACCGACGAGTCCCCGCGCCCCAGCTCCTCCGTGACCAGCGTGTACGCGAGGTGGTCGCCGCCCGAGCCGCCGTACTCCTCGTCGATGGTCAGGCCCAGGAAGCCGACCTCGCCGAGCTTCTTGACGATGCCCCGGTCGACCTCCTCGGACCGGTCCCACGCCACCACGTTCGGCGCGATCTCGCGGTCCACGAAGTCCTTGGCGAGCCGGCGCACCGCCGTCTGCTCCTCGCTCAGCTCCAGGTTCATGGCCACTCCCGCGTGAATCGAATCGTAAAGCAGTTAATTAGCACTGCTAGTTTTTGGCTTGCAGCCCTACTATGTGCCGCATGGCCCGACCGCGCAAGCCCCTCCTGAGCAGAGATCGCATCGTCGACGCGGCCCGCGCCCTCGTCGACACCGAGGGCCTCGCCGCCGTCTCGACGCGTCGGCTCGCCGCCGAGCTCGGGGTGAGCGGGCCCTCCCTGTACAACCACTTCCGCACGAAGGACCAGATCCTGGAGGCGGTCGCCGACTCGGTGAGCGCGCAGGTCGACCTGTCGATGTTCGACACGGACGACGGGCGGGACTGGCGCACCGCGCTGCACGACTGGGCCGTCTCCTACCGGGCGGCGCTGCGCGCGCACCCGAACATCGTCCCGGTGCTCGCGCAGGGCCCCGGCCGCCGCCCGGCCGGACTGCGGCTCGCCGACGCGGTGTTCGGCTCGATGGTCGACGCCGGGTGGCCGCCGCCGCAGGCCACGTCCATCGGCGCGCTCATGCGGTACTTCGTGACGGGATCCGCGCTCGGCTCGTTCGCGGGCGGCTTCCCCGACGACGAGGCGGCGTACGACCCCGCCGACTATCCGCACCTCGGCCAGGCGCATCTGCTCGCCGAGCGACAGGAGATCGTCGACGACCGGGCCTTCGAGACGGGGCTCACGGCGCTGCTCGACGGGCTCGCGGTGCAGTACGAGCAGGTGGCGGCGGGGACGCACTGATATTTCGGCAGCCCACCGGCCGCTGACGTATCGGCAGCCATCGACCGCTGACGTATCGGCAGCCACCGACCGCTGACGTATCGGCGGCCGCCGAAGCGTGCCGGGGTCATCCTTGACGCATGGCCGCCTCGAAGGAACCCGGCGCTCCGCGCCTCGCCGCCCTCGCCTCGCTGATCGCCGACGAGACGCGGGCCGCCTGCCTGCTCGCGCTGCTCGACGGCCGGGCGTGGACGGCGGGCGAGCTGGCGCGGCACGCGGGCGTCGCGGCGTCGACCGCGAGCGAGCACCTCGGCAAGCTCGTCGCGGGCGGGCTGCTCGCCGAGGAGCGGCAGGGCCGCCACCGGTATCTGCGGCTCGCCGACGCGCAGGTCGCGCAGCTCCTGGAGGGCCTCGCCGGGTACGCCGTGCCGGACGGCGGCGAGCGGCCTCCGACACTGCGGGCCGCGTCGGCGCGGACGGCGATGGCCCGCGGGCGGACCTGTTACGACCACCTGGCGGGCCGGCTCGGGATCACGGTCACCGACGCGATGGTCGAGCGGGGGCTGCTGCGGGCCGACGCCGAATCCGGCGGATTGGGCGCATCGGGCGGATTGGGCGGATCCGGCGACTCCCCCGCCCCCTCCACCTTCGCACTCACCGACGCCGGGCACGGCTGGTTCCGGGCGCTCGGGGCGCCGCTGGAGCCCGGACCGCGGCGGCCGCTGACGCGCGGCTGCCTCGACTGGACGGAGCGCCGTCTCCACCTCGCCGGACGGGCGGGCGCCGCGCTGTGCGCCCACGCCTTCGCGGCCGGCTGGGTCGAGCGGGTCGGCTCCGAGCGGGCGGTGCGGGTGACCGGGGCCGGGGAGCGGGCGCTGCGGGCCGAGCTGGGAGTGGCGGCGCTGCGCTGAGCGGGCGCCGTGGCGCGTTCCCGCCCCCGCCCGGGATCTTCCCCGGAAGTAGCTGTAGCGTACATTCGCCGGGCCGGGAAACATCTTCGTAACACGGGAGCGGCGCATGGCGCAGACGGTGGATGCCGCGATTCACCAGGAAATCGGGCAGAGTTGGGCAACCGACTGTAGACAGTTCGCGCTGCGCGTGCTGCGCGGGATCGGGCAGGTGACGTTCCTGCCGCGCGCGCTCACCGGCGCGCTGTTCGCCGCGGCCCTGTTCTCCGCCGGGTGGGAGTACGGGCTCTACGGGGTCGGGGGCGCGGCCGTCGGCACGCTGGTCGCGGCGCTGCTCGGCGTGGAGAAGGAGCGGCTCACGCTCGGCATGGAGGGCTTCAACGCCTGCCTCGTGGGCGTGAGTTGTGCCGTCTTCCTCAACCCCGACCAGCTGTCCTCGGTGCTCGTGGCCCTGCTCGGCTGCGCCGCCGCGACCGTGGCCACCGCCGCCGCGGGGCGGGCCCTCGGGGCGTGGGGGCTGCCCGCCCTGACGCTGCCGTTCTGCCTCGTGGCGAGCGTCATCACGCTGGCCGCGCCCGGGTTCGCGCGGGTGTGGACCGGCGGGGGCGGCATCGCCGCGTTCCCGCAGGCGGTGTCCGGGGCCAGGACAGGACTCCAACTCGACGAAGCCGTACGGGGGTTCTTCGCCGGATTCGGCCAGATCTTCCTGATGCCGCAGTGGTACGCGGGGGCCCTGGTGCTCGCCGGGCTGCTGGTGGCCGGGCCGCGGGTCGCGGGCGTGGCCTGCCTCGGGAACGTCGCGGGCATGGCGACCGCGTGGGCCCTCGGCGAGCCCGCCGCGCAGCTGGCCGACGGCACGTCCGCGTACAACGCGGTGCTGGTCGCGCTCGCGCTCTGCGGGGTGTTCCTCGAGGGCACGCGGCGTACGGTGCCGTATGCCGTGGCGGGGGCGGTCGCCGCGACGGTGTGCGCGCCTGCGTTCGGGGCGTTGGCGGCGCCGGTGGGCGGCCACATGTTCACGTGGCCGTTCGCACTGACGACGTTGGTGTTCCTGGTCGCGGCGAGGTCGTTCCCCCGGTTGGTGTCACCGGGGGCGGCCTGAGTGTTCCGTCTCGCGGGGTCCGTGGTGACGCTCTCGGGGCTCCGCCCCGGACCCCGCTGGGGATCGGCATATCCAGCCCCGCCGGCGTTTGAGGCGCGGGGTACGGGGCGGAGCCCCGATCCTTTAAGCCGACTCGAGCGCGGCGACGTCCAGTTTGCCCATCTTCATCATCGCGGCCAGCACCCTCGCGGCCCGCGCCTCGTCCGGGTCGGCGAGGAGTTCGACGAGCCGGCGCGGAACGATCTGCCAGGACAGCCCGAACTTGTCCTTGCACCAGCCGCACGGCCCGCCCTCGCCGCCGTCCGCCGTGATCCGCTCCCACAGCCGGTCGACCTCGGCCTGGTCGGCGCAGTCGACGGAGAGCGAGACCGCTTCGTTGAACTTGAACTCGGGGCCGCCGTTCAGCGCCTGGTACTCGTTGCCCGCGAGCCGGAACTCCATGGTGAGGACGGAGCCGGGCACACCGGGCCCCTCCTTGCCCCAGCGCTGGACCTCCAGGATCTCGGAGTCGGAACCGGGGAAGAGCGACATGTAGAAGTCGACGGCTTCCTCGGCCTTGCCGTCGAACCACAGACAGGGGCGGATCTTCTGAGCGGTGGCGGGCATGGTGGGCCTCCTGGTTCCCGATCCGGCGCGGTGCCGGCCTGTATCAGGCTTCTCCTCCTACAGACCGGACGCCAGCCGGGAACTCATCGGCCGCGGCATCGCCAAAACCGGAGCAACGCCAAGACCGGGGCATCGCCAAAACCGCCGCATCGCTAAAACACGACGAGCGCCCGGCCGCCCTTGCCCGCCACCATGTTGTCGAACGCCGCCGGGATCCCGTCCAGCGCGATCCGCTCGGTCACGAGCGTGCTCAGGTCGAGGCGGCCCTCGCGGATGTGCTCGGCGAGCACCGGGAGGTCCTGGGCCGGGTCGCAGTTGCCGTAGACGCAGCCGGACAGCGTGCGGCCCCAGTGGAAGATCTCCAGGGCGTTGAAGGTGACCTGCTGGTCCTTGCCGCCGATGCCGACGACGGTGGTGCGGCCGCCGCGCCGGGTGGACTCCCAGGCGGTACGGATCGTGACGGCACGGCCGACGCACTCCACGGCCACGTCGACGCCCTGCTTGTCCGTGAGCCCGCGGATCTCGCGCGCGGTCGTCTCGGAGGCGATCACGTAGTCCGTGGCGCCCGCCGCGCGCGCCAGCGCCTCCTTCTCCGGGGAGACGTCGACCGCGATGATCTTCGAGGCGCCCGCGATGCGCGCGGCCTGGAGCGTGGCGAGGCCGACGCCGCCGACGCCGTACACCGCGACGGTCTCCCCCTCCCGTACGCGGGCGGAGTGGTGCACGGCGCCGTAGCCGGTGAGCACGGCGCAGCCGAGCAGGGCCGCGTCGATGAGCGGGACGCCGTCCGGCACCGGCAGCACGCAGTTCGCGGCGACGACCGTCTCCTCAGCGAACGCGGCGACGTTCAGGCCGGGATGGAGGTCACTGCCGTCGGACGCGCGCTTCGCGTGGATGTTGGCGGCGCCCGTGAGGGCGTTGGCGCACAGCCACACCTCGCCGAGCGTGCAGGCGTGGCAGCTGCCGCAGGAGGGCGCCCAGTTGAGGACGACGCCGTCACCGGGGGCCACGTGCGTGACGCCGTCGCCGACGGAGACGACGGTGCCCGCGCCCTCGTGGCCGAGGACCGCGGGGACCGGGACCCGCATGGTGCCGTTGGTCAGGGACAGGTCGGAGTGGCAGACACCGGCGGCGGCCAGCCGCACCCGGACCTGGCCGGGCCCCGGTTCGGGCAGGTCGATGTCGGCGATCTCCAGCGGGGAGCCGACGGCGGGCAGTACAGCGGCGCGGACCATGATGAGCACAACTCCCTGAGCGAGTGCGGGATGTCACGTACGTGCCGATCCAAACTAGCGTCGCTAGTTTCTGGGGTCCAGGGGGTACCGGGGTGGAGGCTCAGTGCCGCTGGTGATCCTTCTCGCGTCGACGGAGGCGCGGAGCCCGTGTCCTCGCCCGCACGGAGCCGCGCCTGTCGCCGCCCCGGACCCCGAGCCCGGCGGCCACGAACAGCAGCCCGCCCAGCATCACGAACGGCGCCGCCGTCCCGGCCACGCCCGCGATCAGGCCCGCCGACGCGGGCGCCGCGACCTGGCCGAGGCGGTTGCCGGTCAGCCGGAGCGCCAGGGCGGTGGAGCGGGCCTCGGCAGGGGCGGCCTGGACGACCGTGGTCATGGAGAGCGGCTGGCCCACCCCGAGGCAGAAGCCGAGCACGATCAGCATCGCGCCGAGCGCCCACACCGGCACGGGCAGCGCGATGCCCGCGCACAGCACCGCCGCGAGCAGGCACGTGGTGGCGATCAGGGCCGTCCTGCCGAGCCAGTTGATGAGCGGGGTCATGACCAGGCGGCAGGCGACCGTCGCCCCCGCGCGCAGGCTCAGCAGCACGCCGACCACGGACGGCGCGATCCCCCGGTGCTCGCCGACCACCGGCAGATACGCCGTGAGGATGTCGGTGGCCGACAGGACGGCGAGGCTGATGAAGATGCCGCCGGGCACGCCGCGGGTGCGCAGGATGCGGTGCACGGGGACCCGGGAGGCCTCCTTCGTGCGCGAACCCGGCTGCGTACGACGGGACTCGATGCGCCACAGCGAGGTCACGGCCAGCGCGCAGACGCCCGCCGACACGAGGAGCGCGAGCGCACTCGTACCTACCATGTCGTGGCCGTCGATCAGGGCTCCGGCGGCGATCGGCCCGACGAGCTGGCCGAGGGAGGCGCCGATGGTGAAGTGGCCGAAGTTCCGGTCCTGGTCCTCGGGCGCGGACTGCCGGGCCACGATCGACTGGGCGCCGATGACGAAGCACAGATGCCCGAGCCCCATGACACCGCTCCAGGCGGCCATCGACACCAGGCTGTTCGCGAGTCCGCTCATCGCGCACCCGCCCGCGATGAGGACGACGCCCACCGGGAGCAGCGGCGCGCACCGGCCGTGGTCCGTGCGCCGGCCGAGCGGCACGGCGGCGAACAGCGGGAGCAGCGCGTAGACCCCCGCGATGACGCCGACGGCACGCTCGTCGGCGCCGAGCGCGAGGGCCCGGTAGGAGACCGCGGGCCGCGCCATCGACACCGCCCCCTGCGCGAAGCTGAAGGCGATGACGAGGCGGAGCAGCCAGGCACGGCTCATGAGGTCACAGGATTCATCGGGTCTCGGCACTCATCGGCTCTTGGAACTCATCGGGTCTCGGCACTCATCGACTCTCGGGATTCATCAGTTCTCGGGATTCATCGGTCACACGATTCCGAACAGCAGACCCGCGCCGAGGACGACCAGCGCGGTCAACGCCGCCCATTTCACGGTGAACTTGGTGTGGTCGCCGAACTCGACCTTAGCCATGCCCACGAGCACGTAGACCGCCGGGACCAGCGGGCTCGACATGTGCAGCGGCTGTCCGGCGAGCGAGGCGCGGGCGATCTCGAGGGTCGAGACGCCGTGCGCGTTCCCGGCCTCGGCGAGCACCGGCAGGATGCCGAAGTAGAAGCCGTCGTTGGACATGAAGTACGTGAACGGGATGGACAGCACGCCGGTGACGAGTGCCATGTGCGGGCCCATCCAGTCCGGGATGCCGCCCACGACCCACTTCGCCATGTGGTCGACCATGCCGGTGCCCTGCAGCACGCCCGTGAAGACGGCGGCGGCGAAGACCATGCCCGCGACGTTGAGGACGTTCTCGGCGTGTGCGCCGATCCGGGCCTTCTGGTCGGTCATGTTCGGGTAGTTGACCGAGAGCGCGAGCGCGGCGCCGAGCATGAACAGCACCGGGATCGGCAGCAGCTCCATGATCATGGAGGCTAGGAGCACCACCGTGAGCACGGCGTTGAACCAGTAGAGCTTGGGGCGCAGGGTGGCCCGGTTCGGGTCGAGCCCGGAGAACGTCTCGCCCTCGTCGTTCTCGTACGAGGGGGTGGAGGCGGATCCGCCGCCGGCGCCCGCGCCGGTCCCCTTGTTGCCGCTCCCGGCGCCGACGAGCACCTTCTCCTCGACGGTCTCGGTGACCGTGAGGTCCTCGTCCAGGGAGAGATGGCCGAGCCGCTTGCGCTCCCGGCGCCCGAGCACGTACGAGAGGGCGAACACGAAGAGCAGTCCCACGCCGAGCGCCGGGATCATCGGCACGAAGATGTCGCTGGCGTCCACCTTCAGGGCGGTGGCGGCGCGGGCCGTCGGGCCGCCCCAAGGCAGCGTGTTCATCACGCCGTTGGCGGTCGCGGCGACACCCGTCATCACGATGAGGCTCATCTTCAGGCGCTTGTACAGCGGGTACATCGCCGAGACGGTGATCATGAAGGTGGTGGAGCCGTCGCCGTCGAGCGAGACGATCGCGGCGAGCAGGGCCGTGCCGACGACGATGCGGACGGGGTCGGCCTTCGCGAACTTCAGGATGCCGCGCACGATCGGGTCGAAGAGGCCGACGTCGATCATCACGCCGAAGTAGACGATCGCGAACATCAGCATGGCGGCGGTGGGCGCGAGATCACCCACGCCCGCGAGGACGTACTCACCGAGGTGCGCTCCCTTGCCCACCAGGACGCAGAACAGCGCCGGGATGAGCACGAGCGCCGCGATGGGCGACACCTTTTTCATCATGATCAGCACCAGGAAGGTGGCGATCATGCCGAAACCGAGGATGGTCAGCATGGGGAGGGGCCTTCTCACGTCTACGTTCGCCTTCGAACAGCCGCCGTGGGGGAGGCAGCCAGCGCGACGCTAGGTGGGCCGAACAATCGTTAACAAGACGTTGACACGCGAGCAATAAGCGCAAAACTCCAGGTCACGAGCGGTTCACCCGCGTGCTGCGCGAAAGGCGTCAGTCGAGCACGCGCGCCAGGTACGCCCGCAGCAGCTCCCGCACCTCCCCGATCACCGCCGCGTCCCCGCGCTCCGGGTCGATGCGGAACGCGAGCCGGACCAGGGCGTCGGCGGATTCGACGGCGACCAGGAACGCGCGGCGCAGCGCGGGGTCCGGGGTGCGGTCGAGGCGTGGGGCGAGGAGGTCCGTGAGGGTGTCGGCGACGCGGTGGTTGGGGTCGGCGTCCGGGGCGCCCACGGGGAGCTGGGTGCCGAAGTCGACCAGGGAGAAGCCCGGCGCCGTGCGCTTCATCGCGAGGTACTCGTCGAGCACCGCGTCCATCGCGGCCCGCCAGTCGCCGGTGGGGACGTCCCTGAGGCGCGCGGTGACCCGCCGCACGTACCGGTCGAGATTGCGCTCGGCCAGCGCGTCGACCAGGGCCCGCTTGTTGCCGAAGAAGCGGTAGACCGAGCCGATGGGGACCTCGGCGCGGTGCGCGACGGCGCGGGTGCTCAGCTCGTCGTAGCCCGTCTCGTCGAGAAGTTCGGCACAGGCGTCGAGAATCCGGGTCAGACGCTCGGCGCTGCGCCGCTGAACGGGCTTGCGGCGCAGGGGCGTTGGATGCTCCATGAAGGCCAGACTACGGTGACGCGGTCAGGTCCGCGGTGGCCTGGACGGGCTTGTCCGCGACCGCCCACACCGTGTGGTCGTCGGCGTAGAGGCGGGCGGTGAGGTGGTGGGTGCCGCGGTGCAGGCGGGTGCCGGGGAGGCGGTAGTCGACGGCGCGCAGCCGGGCGAGGCAGCGGCCGTCGAGGTAGAGCCGGGCGTAGCCGCGGCGCTCGACGGCCCGGGCCGGGGTGCCGTGGGGGCTGAGGCGGAAGCGGCGTACCCAGATGCGGACCTCCCAGCCGCCCTCGGGGCCCGTCTGCGGCTTCACGATCAGGCCGATCTCGGGTGCGCCCTCCACCGGGACCTGGCGGTAGTGACGGCCCGCGGCGTCGGTGCGCGAGAGGACCTCCCCGGCATCTCGCGGTCCGTTGTCATCGGCCCCGCAGCCCACGGCTCCGGCGAGCAGGGCGCAGGTCAGCAGCGCCGCGGCGGCCGCGCGGAGAGCAGGAAGGCTGGGCATGTTCGGGACGGTAGAGGACCGTTGGCGTTCGGCGGATCCCTCGCGGGGAGGACGCTCGCGGGCCTCCCCTCGGCCGCTGGTACCGCCACGCGTCAGCCATACGACGGACGGTGATGGTCTTGCGCCGCCCACCCGCGAATCCTACGGTGTTGCATAGGAATCATTGACCAGGGAGCGATGATGAGCGGGGACGTACGCAAGACCGCCGAGGGGCTGACCTACCTCTCCGGCTTCGGGAACGAGCACGGGTCCGAGGCCGTGCCGGGGGCCCTGCCCGAGGGGCGCAACTCGCCGCAGAGCGCGCCGCTCGGCCTATACGCGGAGCAGCTCAGCGGCACCGCCTTCACCGAGCCGCGGGCGCACAACCGCCGCTCGTGGCTGTACCGGATCCGCCCGTCGGCGGCGCACCCGGAGTTCAGCCGTGTCGACAACGGCGGGGTGCGCACGGCCCCGTTCACCGAGACCGCCCCCGACCCCAACCGCCGTCGCTGGAACCCGCTGCCCGAGCCGGCACCCGGCACGGACTGGCTGGCCGGCCTGTGGACGCTGGGCGGCAACGGCGACGCGACGCAGCGCACCGGCATGGCCGTGCACCTGTACCACGCCAACTCCCCCATGAACGACCGGGTGTTCAGCGACGCGGACGGTGAACTGCTGATCGTCCCCGAGCACGGCGGACTGCTGCTGCGCACGGAGTTCGGGGTGCTCGCCGCCGAGCCGGGCGAGGTCGCACTGATCCCGCGCGGCGTGCGATTCCGGGTCGAGCTCCTCGACGAGTCCGCACGCGGGTACGTGTGCGAGAACTACGGCGCCCCGTTCCAACTGCCCGACCTCGGGCCTATCGGCGCCAACGGCCTGGCGAACGCACGGGACTTCAGGGCGCCGGTCGCCGCGTTCGAGGACGATGTCGACCGCCCCGTCGAGGTCGTCAACAAGTTCTGCGGGAACCTCTGGTCCGCGGCCTACGACCACTCCCCGCTCGACGTCGTCGCCTGGCACGGCAACCACGTCCCGTACGTATACGACCTGCGCCGCTTCAACGTCATCGGGACCATCTCGTACGACCACCCGGACCCGTCGATCTTCACGGTGCTCACGTCGCCGTCCGACACCCCGGGGCTCGCGGGCGTCGACTTCGTCGTCTTCGCGCCGCGCTGGCTGGTGGGCGAGGACACGTTCCGGCCGCCGTACTTCCACCGGAACGTGATGAGCGAGTACATGGGGCTCATCGAGGGCGCCTACGACGCGAAGGCCGAGGGCTTCGTGCCGGGCGGCGGCTCGCTGCACAACATGATGTCGGCGCACGGTCCTGACCGGGACACGTTCGACAAGGCGAGCGCGGCCGACCTCAAGCCGCAGAAGGTCGACGACGGCCTGGCCTTCATGTTCGAGACGCGCTGGCCCGTCACCCTCGCCCCGCAGGCCTCGACCGCCGGGCATCTGCAGCGCGGCTACGACGACGTGTGGCGTGGCCTGGAGCGCCACTTCCGCGGATAGACCCCATGGCCGCCGCATTGCACCACTCCCCCGACGACCGGTACGGATAACCCGTGACGTCATTCGCCCCGGACTCGATCGTCCTGAACCGCAAATTGCCGCTCTGGTATCAGGTGTCGCAGTCCCTGCGCGCCTCGATACTTGGAAGATCGCCGCAGGACCCACTGCGCCTGCCCACCGAGGAGCAACTCGCGGGGCACTACGGGGTCTCCGTGCTCACCATGCGTCAGGCGCTGAAGGAACTGGAGGACGAGGGACTCATCACGCGGCACCGGCGCCGCGGCACGTTCATCGAGCCGGATGCCCAACAGGGCGCGCCGGTGCGCCTGTTGGGCTCGGTCGACGCGATCGTCGCGCAGCAGTCCGGCATGACGACACGGCTGCTCGACCACGACACGGTGCCGGTCCCCGTGGCCTTCGCCGAGTACTTCCCGGGGGTCGGGGCCGTCCCCACGTACCACCGGCTGCGCTTCGACGAGAAGACCGGCGAACCGACGAACCACGCCCGCAACTACCTCCGTCCGGACCTCGGCGCCCGCGTGGACCTCGCGGACCTGGAGCGATGGCCGATGACGAAGGTGCTGCGGGACGTGGTCGGCGTGCGGATCAGCCGGATCACGGACTCGGTGCAGGCGCGGCTCGCGGATCCGGAGACGGCGCGGCTCCTCGAAGTGCCGCTGCTCAGTCCGATCCTGCACTACACGGGTGTCACGTACGACGAGGAGGGCAGGGTGTTGGATGTGGCGGTGATCCATTACCGGGGGGACCGGTTCTCGTTCACGGTGACGTTGGACGCGGATTGACCAATTCAGCCCCGCCGGCGTTTGAGGCGCGGGGTCCGGGGCGGAGCCCCGCGACCGCAACACCGTTGCCGCGAAAGGGGGAGACGTACCATGCCGGTCGTGACGAACGACCCGCTCACCGAGGCCATCGGGCTCGCGGACCTCATGCCGTGGTCCGTGGCACCGCTGCGTACGGGACGCGGCTGGCCGGTCGCTCCGGACGCCGCGTCCCTGAAGGCCCGTTGGAACGCCTTCGTGCGCGCCGAACCAGCCGAGCGCGAGGCGCTCCTCGAACCCTCACGCACCCGCACCCTGCACACCGCCGCCGCCCAGCTCCCCGGCCAACGCACCGGCACGGAGCCGCTCGCGCACGCCGAGGGGCCCTGCCCGGACCCCGTACCGCTGCTGCACGGCCCGTTCGACGAGCAGTGGCTCATCCCCGACCAGCGGCTGCTCGACGCGGCGCGCCCCGAGCTGTGGCGGGTCGCGGACGAGCGGCAGTTGTTCCTCGTCGAGCAGGGGTACGTGCCCGACGCCGGCGGCCCCGCGCTGCTCGCGTCCGCCGTCCTCCCGGAGGGCCGCTCCCCCGCCGGACGCCCCGGCCGCATCCGCCCGCTGTACCGCCGCCCCGGTGGCACGGAGCCGAACGTGGCGCCGGGCCTGCTCACCCACCTCTCCGGCGCGTACGACCAGGAGGTGACGGCGGCCGATCTGTTCGCGTGGATCCTGGTGGCGGGCGCCCGCGACGGCTCCCCCGACATCCGCGTGCCGCTGCCGGACGACGCGGACGTGTGGGAACGCGGGGTCGAACTCGGGCGCCGCGTCCTGTGGTTGGAGCGGCGCGGCACGGATGCCGACCGCCCCAAGCTGCCGGGCGGCCGCCGCCCGTATGTGCGCTCCCCGTTGCCTGCCCGGCCCACGGAGCTCCTCTACGACCGCGAGGAGGAGGCCCTGGTCGCCGGCGACGGACGTATCTCCCCGGTCCCCGCGGCGGCCTGGGACTTCCACGTCAGCGGGGTCGGGGTCCTGGAGCAGTGGTTCGCGCGCCGCACCGCACCCGCCGAGGCCGGCACGCTCGCGGCCCTGCGCCCGACCACCTGGCCGCAGCCGTGGACGTCACAACTCCTGGAACTCATCACGGTCCTGACGCTCCTCGCGGAACTCGGCCCGCAGCAGGACGAGTTGCGCGAGGCCGCCATCGCGGACCCGATGACGACGAAGGACCTGGAACGGGCCCGCGTCCTCCCGGTCCCGGACTCCGCCCACCGCCCCGCCTCGGTTCTCGACCACCAGGAGGAGGGCCCGGGAGGCCAGTTCGCGATCCTGTGAAACTCGGGAGATCTCGGGGGCGAACGCTCCCGGCATTAGAGCGCGAGTATCCGGCCGGCCGTCGGCCCGGGCTGTCAGGAAGCGGGCGCGGGCGACCTGTTCGCCCGCCTCCCAGGCCGCCCGGCGGGCGCGCTCACCCCGCCGCGAACCCCTCCAACGTCCTCCTCAGCGCCCGCTCGAACACCGCCTCCAGGTCGATCGGGCCCGCGTCCTCGGCGAACGACGCCGCGAGGCGCGGGTACCGGCCCGAGGCCACCTGCCCGCCCAAGTAGGCGATCCGTACCGCCTGTTCCTGCTCTGCGCTCCACGGTAGGGAGCGCGTCCGCTCGGCCGTCGCGATCTCGTTGGCGACGTACGTCGTGACCACGCTCGTCACCGCCGCGACCAGCTCCATCTTCGTGCCGTACGGCAGGTCGAGCGGGTCGAGGCAGGTCAGGCAGTACTCCAGGTACGCGAGCGCGTTCGGGCTGAAGCCGTAGACCGGTGACATCAGCCCCGGCAGCCACGGATGCCGGTGCATCAGCGCCCGCGACTGCCGGGCGAGGCCGAGGATGTCCGCCCGCCAGTCACCGCTCGGCTCCGAGAACGTGTACTCGGAGCTGACGGCGTCGACCATCAGCTCGTACAGGTCCTCCTTGCGCGGCACGTAGTTGTACAGCGACATCGTGCCCATGCCCAGCTCACCGGCGATCTTCCGCATGGACACCGCGTCGATGCCCTCGGCGTCGGCGACGCGGACCGCCGTCGCCGCGACGTCGGCCCTGCTGTGCGCAGGCCTCGGCCCCCGCCCGGCGCGCTCGGGGCGCGCCCAGATCACTTCGGGTTCGGCCGCTCGGCCCGCCATTGATCATCACCTCGCGCACCATCCTAGTTACGTACACCGTACGTAGTGCGCTACGGTGGCGGCATGACTTCTACGTACGCTGTACTTAGTGAAGGTCTGGAGAAGCACTTCGGCAAGGGGCCGAAGGCCGTGCATGCCGTGCGCGGCCTTGATCTGGCGGTGCGCGAGGGCACGGTGTGCGGTCTGCTCGGGCCGAACGGGGCCGGCAAGACCACCGCGGTCCGGCTGCTCACGACGCTGCTCCGCCCCGACGCGGGCACCGCGCGTGTCGCCGGGCACGACATCACCGCCGCCCCGCACTCCGTCCGCCGCCGCATCGGCGTCACCGGCCAGTACGCGTCGGTCGACGGCGACCTCACGGGCCGCGAGAACCTCCGCCTGTTCGCCCGCCTGCTGCGCGCGCCGGGCGCCCGGGCCCGCGCCGACGAGCTGATCGAGCGCTTCGATCTGACCGAAGCCGCCGACCGCACGGCCCGTACGTACTCCGGTGGCATGCGCCGCCGCCTCGACCTGGCCGCGAGCCTGATCACCCGCCCCGCCGTGCTCTTCCTCGACGAGCCGACCACCGGCCTCGACCCGCACAGCAGGAACGGCATCTGGGAGGCCGTGCGCGAGCTGTCCTACGAGGGCACGACCGTCGTCCTGACCACGCAGTACCTGGAGGAGGCCGACCAGCTCGCCGACGACATCGTGCTGATCGACGAGGGCCGCGCCGCCCACTCGGGCACGCCCGCCGAGCTCAAGGCGCAGATCGGCCACTACGCGGAGGTCGTCGTGGCCGAGGAGGCGGGCGAGCAGGCGCTGCACGCGGCGGCCGTCGTACTCGACCAACTCACCGGCACCCGGCCCCGGTTGGACGCGGAGCGCCGCACCGTGGGCGCCGTCGTCCTCGACCCTGCCGTCACGCTCCCCCGCGTCGTACGCGAACTCGACGCGTCCGGCGTCCCGTTGCTCGACGCGACGCTGCGTCCGCCCACGCTCGACGAGGTGTTCCTGCGCCTCACCGTCACCGATCGCGCCCCCACAGGGACCCAGGAGGTCGCCGCATGAGCACCGCCATCCTCTACGACGGCACGGCCATGCTCGGCCGGCACCTCCAGCGCGTCCGGCACGCCCCGGCCATCCTGATCATGACGCAGACCATGCCGATCGTGTTCCTGCTGTTCTTCGGCTACGTCTTCGGCTCCGCGCTCGCCATGCCGGGCTCGGACTACCGGGCGTTCCTGGTGCCGGGCATGCTCGTGGCGACCGCGGCGAACGGGATCATGACCGGGATGTTCGGCGCCGCCCAGGACTCGCACCGGGGCGTGATGGACCGCTTCCGTACGCTGCCGATGAGCCGGGCGGCGGTGCCGCTCGGGCAGGCGGTCGCCGATCTGCTGACGACGGCGGTCGGCCTGGTGCCGCTCGTGCTCGTGGGGCTCGCGATGGGCTGGCGGATCGAGGGCGGGCTGCCTGCGGCGCTCGGCGCGTTCGGGCTGCTCCTGCTCTTCCGGTTCGCCGCGACGTGGGTCGGGATCCTGCTCGGGCTCGCCTCGCAGAGCGAGGAGGCGGCGGGGCAGTTGGGCGGCGCCACCTTCATGCTGCCGCTGCTGTCGAACGCGTACATCCCGACCGACGGGATGCCGGGGTGGGTGCGCACCCTCGCCGAGTGGAACCCGATCAGCGCGGTGGCCACGGCCGTGCGCGAGCTGTTCGGCAACGCGCCGGTGCCGCACGGCGCTGCCTGGCCCGTGGCGCATCCGGTGGCGGGCTCACTGGCCTGGTGCGCGGTGCTGCTCGCGGTGTGCGTGCCGCTCGCCGTCCGCCGCTACACACGCGGCGGACGGTGAACATCCTTACGGTGAGGGCTACTTCTGCGGCTCCAGGGCCGGTCCCAGCGAGGAGAACTTCTCCTGGGACACGACCCGCTTCGGCGGCCACGTGATGTTGCTCGGCGGCCACTTCTGCCCGGTCTTCTTCTGGAACCACGCCGGCGGCTCGTACATGGGCGGCTCATAGCCGTCCGGGATCGCCGTCTTCCACTCGACGTCCTTCGTGCGGTCCTTGAACTCGTCCTTGATCGCCTTGAGCCGCTCCGGCTGGGTGATCAGGTCGACCGCCGTGGCCGCCAGATACTTCGCGGCGGCGAGCACGGCCGCCTGCCCGGGGGCCGCGGCGGCGCAGGCCGCGGTGGACCAGGTGTGCATCTTCGTGCCGATGGGGGCGAGCGCCGAACCCATCGACACGGTCGGCACGTTCCAGCTGATGTCCGCGACGTCGGTCGAGCCGCCACCGAGGAACACCGGGTCCGGCGGCTTGAGTTCACCCACCTTGTCGTGCATTCCGGCCTCGGGAAGCCCGAGCGACTTCTGCAGATCCTTCGCCAACTGGTGTGCTTCCGCGCTGAATTTCGGCGGGCCGATCTGCCGCATGTTGTCGTGCAGCAGCTCCGCGAAGGACTTGGAGGGCAGCTGGTTCCAGCAGGCGGAGGTGATGCGGTGCCGCACCGTGGTCTGCGAGGCCTTGGCGGCGGCCTCGGAGATCGCGATCACCTTGTCGAGCAGCACCTGGACGCGGGCGGTGCTGCCCTCACGCACGTAGTAGCTGATCTCGGCGATCTCCGGGGTGACGTTGGGGATGTCGCCGCCGTTGTTGATCACCCAGTGCAGCCGGGCGGAGGGCGCCATGTTCTCCTCGCGCAGGAACTCCGACATGGTCGCCATCATCACGGCGGCGTCGAGCGCGGACTTGTTCCCGAGCGGGGTGCCGCCGTGTCCCGCGACGCCGAGGAACGTGAAGGTCACGGCGGTCATGGCGTTGCTGGTGCCCCAGCCGGTGGCGTTGGCGGTGGAGGGGTGCCAGTCGAGGAAGGCGTCGAGGCCCTCGTACACGCCCTTGCTGACCGCGTACGTCTTGCCGATCAGGGTCTCCTCGGCGGTGGAGCCGAAGAACTTCACGGTGACCGGGAGCTTGTGCTGCTTGGCGGCCTGCGCGACCGCTGCCGCCGCGGCGGCGGCCGCCGTGCCGAGCGCGCTGTGCCCGCAGCCGTGTCCCGGGCCGTAGCTCGGGGCGAACGGGTCGTGGATGTACTCGCGCGGGTCGTGGTGTCCGACGCCCTTGTTCTGCGAGAGGCCGGGCAGCGCGTCGTACTCGCCGCTGAACCCGAGCACCGGGCCGCCGCTGCCGTAGGAGTAGGTCGCGGTGAACGCGGTCGGGAAGCCGGCGGTCCCGAACTTCACGTCGAATCCGGCCCGTTCGAGGAAGCCGGCCTCGGCGAGCGAGGAGTTCCACTCGCGCAGCGACAGCTCGGCGTGCTCCCAGATCTCCTCGTTCAGGCCCGTGATGCGGGAGCTGTTGGCGCCGATCCAGCCGAGGGCGGCGGTCTTGGCCGGACTGTCCTCCGCGAGGCCTTCGGGCGCCTTGTATTCGAGCGGGGCCGCGTCCGAGGCGTCCACCGCGGCGGCCATCGCCGGGTCCGCCTGGGCGGTCATCGCCGCGGTGGTCACTCCGGCGGCGCCGAGCATCTGCATGATGCGGCGTCTGCTGATCTGCGGTCCGGGCGTGGACTCGGGCAGCTCGTGCTCGTGGTGGTCGTGCAGGTCACACACGCGTACCTCCCGGGGGTGAGGTGGGTGTAGCTGTAACTGCCATCGACGATCACGCGCCACAGTGGACCCTTGAGGTTGCCCCGTCAACATCTGTGCGTGACAAGGGCGTTACGCGATGTGCCGACAAGTCGGCACGACAAAGGCCCGCATCGTCCTCCTTGCCGGAGTGTCCGCCGCGTGCCGTGGGGATGACGGTCGCTGTGATGCGCGGCGATACACCGGACGGCGCGGAGGCGCGATACGGGCCTTGTCTGTCGCTGGAGCGGCCGCTGTCTAGTGACCGCCGAAAAGCGAGCGGCGAAGCCGCCGCAGTGGCGCGAAGAGCGAGACCCTCCGCATCCGTGCGCGGCTGTCGCTGCGCTTGTGCGCCGTGTCACGCGTGGTCAGCTCGCGCATCAGCGACGTCGCCTCCACCGTCTCGCGCTGCGGGACGGCAGGACCGCCGAGCACCGAGAGATGGCGGTCAAGGCGCGAACTGGTCGCACTGTTCCCGCAGGTGATCGCAGGCACTCGCGGCCTGCTGCGCACTGTTATCTGTTCCATGTCACTCCCCACCCGTACGAGGGCACCCAGCCCGGGCAGGTTAACCCTATCGCCCCAGCGCGACACTCGTGTATCCCGGTCGCAGTATTCACCTCCCCCGTAAGGGGGTTGACGGTTCGAAAGCGATCACTCTCCGAATCCGACCGATTCCAGGGCGAGTTGGACAAGTGGGGCTCCTGAGGGGCGCTCAGAACCGCCGTCCGGCTCCGTCGTGACAGCGAGTGAGGAGGCGTCCGGAGTCAAGCCGGTGGCCACCACCGGCGTGTCGGAGCCGTCCTCGGGCAGCACACCGAGGGAGCGCGGCGGCGCCGAGGGCTCCATCAGCCACAACTGGTGGGCCTTGCCGCGGGGCGGCGCTTCGAGACCTGTGACAGTGATCACCGCGCTGCCCCGCTCCGGCGAAGCGACGACATTCAGCCCGTCCGCGCGGACCGCGCTGGCGTCCGGAGCCGCGAGCACCGCCGCCACCTCGCGCGCGGCGGCCCGCTGCTCGTCGAGTTGGTCCGAGGTGCGCTCCAGCTGTACGGCGAAGAGCGCGGCCACGGTGAGCGCGCCTGCCCCCGTGGCCACGCCGAGCGGAACGAGGAGCCCACGCGCGCGTGGCGCGGTGCGGGGCCGGTCCGCCGCGGGGGCCTGGGCCGCGGGAACCTGGGCCGTGACCTGTACGGCGGTCAGCACCCGCTCGCGCAGCTCGGCGGGCGGGGCCACGGAGGCCGAGCAGGCGAGCCGCACCGAGCTCTCCGTCAGCGCGCGCACCTCGTCGGCGCAGGACTCGCAGCGCGTCAAGTGCCGCTCGAACCGGGCCCGTTCGCGGTCTTCCAGGGCGTCAAGGGCGTAGGGCGCGGCGAGGGAGTGGGCCCGCGGGCCCCAGAGGCCCCTGTGGCTCTTCGGGATGCGGTCGTTCATGCGGCGTCCCCCAGGCAGGCGCGCAGCCGCGTGAGACCGTCGCGCATCCGCGTCTTGACGGTGCCGAGCGGAACGGAGAGGCGCTGCGCGACCTCCCGGTAGGTGTACCCCTCGTAGTAGGCGAGGGTCACGGAGCGGCGCTGGAGTTCGGTGAGCCCTGCGAGGCAGCGGCGGACCCACTCGCGGTCCAGGTTGGTCTCGACCTGCTCGGCGACCTCGTCGAAGGCGGTGCGGTGCCAGCGGCTCGCGGCGCGCTCCTCGCGCTCCCTGGACGCGCGGGCGCTGCGCACCCGGTCGACCGCTCTGCGGTGGGCGTGGGTGAGCACCCAGGCCATCGCGGTGCCCCGGCGCGGGTCGAAGCGGGCGGCGTCGCGCCACAGTTCGAGGAACACCTCCTGGGCGACCTCCTCGGACTGGGCGGGGTCCCGCAGCACCCGGAGCACGAGCCCGTACACCGCGCCCGACACCAGCTCGTACAGCTCCTCGTACGCCCGCACGTCCCCCTGCCCGACCAATGGCAGCAACTTGTCCGCCCGCATCGGTTCCCCTCCCGCCCGGCGGCGCGGCCCGGTGCCGCGCCGCCCCCACTACGTGGTTCGCGGCCGGGCCCGGTCCGGATCGGGGGCGCCGCGAAGTTTCGTGAAGGAAGTACGGGCGGACGGGCGCGGAACGCGGGCCCACCGCGCGGCAATCCGCGACGCATCGATCCGCGGACGACCAATCCGCCGGGCGCGGTGCGCCGAATGGCTTGGCGTCAACCGCACTTCGTGCACGGACCGCGTGAGGACGGACCCATGACCTCTCAGTCAGCGAAGCCATCGAAAGCATCGGCTTCGGAAAGCCCAGACATGGCACGCGGCGCACCCCGCGCACGCATGCGGCGCCGGCGACAGGGCCTGGCGCTCCTGGTCTGCGGCGGCCTCGCCGCGGGCGGTGTCGCGGCCGCCGGCGCGACGGGCCTCGGCCCGCAGCGGGCCGAGGCCTCCAGCCACCGCGAGGCCCCCCTGATCTCGGGCCAGCCCCAGTACGACAACACCGACGTGTACGCGTTCGTGAGCCCCGACAAGCCGGACACCACGACCCTGGTGGCCAACTGGACCCCCTTCGAGGAGCCCGCGGGCGGCCCGAACTTCTACCCGTTCCCCGAAGACGCCCATTACGACGTGCACATCGACAGCGACGGCGACGCGCAGGGCGATCTGCTGTACCGGTGGACGTTCAAGACCCACACCAAGAACGGGAACACGTTCCTCTACAACACCGGCCCGGTGAAGAGCCTCGACGACCCGAACCTCAACGTCACGCAGACCTACGACATCGATCTGCTGCGCCTGAAGGACCAGAAGATCGTGTCCAAGTCGAAGATCGCCGACGATGCCCCGGTGGCGCCGTCGAACGTCGGCAAGGCGTCGATGCCCGACTACAAGACGCTGCGCGACCAGGCGGTCAAGAAGGTCGGCGGCGGCGTCACCTCGTACGTGGGCCAGGCCGACGACCCGTTCTTCCTCGACCTGCGCGTCTTCGACCTGCTGTACGGCGGGAACCTCTCGGAGGTCGGCCGGGACACGCTCAAGGGCTACAACGTGAACACGGTCGCCCTCCAGGTGCCCACCGCGTTCCTGACGGAGTCGAAGGACCAGCCGACCATCGGCGTGTGGTCGACGACCTCGCGCAAGGATGCGAAGGGCGACTGGACGCAGGTGTCCAGGCTCGGCAGCCCGCTGGTCAACGAAGTGGTGAACCCGCAGAAGGTCAAGGACCGCTTCAACGCGTCCTCGCCGTGGAACGACAGCCAGTTCCTGCCGTTCGTGACCGAGCCCGAACTGCCCAAGCTGATCGAGTCGATCTACAAGATCAAGGCTCCGAAGACGCCGCGCAACGATCTGGTGGACGTCTTCCTGAAGGGCGTGAAGGGCCTCAACCAGCCGCCGGGCGTGCGCCCCTCGGAGATGTTGCGCCTCAACACGTCGATACCGCCGACGAGTTCACCGAAGCGTCTCGGTGTCCTCGAGGGCGACAAGGCGGGCTTCCCGAACGGGCGTCGGCTCTCCGACGACGTCGTGGACGCCGAGCTCCAGGTCGTCGAGGGCGAACTCCTCGGCAAGAAGAACGACCTGGGCGACGCCGTCGACGCCAACGACAAGAAGTTCGAGTCGACCTTCCCGTACGTGGCGCTGCCCACGGAGGGCTCGCGCGGGCCGCTCGCCAAGAACAAGACGCAGAGCGACACCGAGGTCCGCGACCAGCTCACCGGCAGCTCGGTGTCCTCGGACTCCGGCGACGACGACACGCTCGTGACGGCCTCCCTCGCGGCGGCCGGCGCCGGCTTCCTGCTGATCGGCACCGCGCTCGTGTGGTGGCGCAGCCGGAGCAGGCGGCGCGCGGGCTTCGGTCCGCCGTTCTCCGGCTGAGCGTTTCTGGTCGTCCCAGGCAACCCACCGACCGGCGCGGCCCGCGTGCCTGATCCTCCCCACCGCGGGCCGCGCCTTCCACTCGTCTCTTTGTCTCTTCACCGCTTCGTCTCTTCACCTCGTCACCTCACCTCGTCACCTCGTCACGTCGTCACCTCTTCGTCTCTCGGAAATCGTCCCTAGGAGCGCGCATGCAGGCCTTGTCCGGCAAGGGGATCGGGGCGTCGGGGCTCGGGCGGCTGCTCGCCCTGGGCGCCGCGCTCGCCCTCGCCCTCACCGCGGGCGCCCTGGTCGCCGACGACGGCTCCCCGCCGAAGGCCGTGACCACGGGCACCGCCCCGAACCCGGCTCCGGCCCGGCTCGCCTCCGGCGACCTCGACCGGGGCGTGTCCCAGCTGCAGAAGCACCTGAAGGCCCAGCCCAGGGACCACGCGTCGTGGGCGTCGCTCGGCACGGCGTACGTCGAGCAGGCGCGGGTGAGCGCGGACCCGTCCCGCTACCCCCAGGCCGAGCGCGCCCTGGCCCGCTCCCTGAAGCTGCGCCCCGGCAACGACCCGGCGCTCGCCGGGCAGGCCGCGCTCGCCGCGGCCCGGCACGACTTCGACGGGGCGCTGCGGCTCGCGCGCAAGGCCCTGAAGGTCAACCCCTACGGCGAGGCGGCACTGGCGCTCCGCGTCGACGCGCTCGTCGAACTCGGCGACTACAAGGGCGCGTTGAAGGCGTCCGACGTCGCGGACTCGCGCCGCCCCGGCATCCCGAGCTTCACCCGCTTCGCATACGTACATGAGCTGCGCGGCGACGTCACGACGGCGCGCAAGGTCCTGGACCGGGCGCTCGCCGGCGCCACGGCGCCCGGCGACGTCTCGTACGTGGCCACCGCACTCGGCCAACTCGCCTGGCGCCAGGGCCAGTACAAGGACTCTCTGCGCCACTACGCGACGGCGCTGCGCGCGGACCCGGCCGCGGTCGCCGCCCTGGAGGGGCGCGGCAGGGCGCGGGCCGCGAGCGGGAACACGGCGGGCGCGATCCGTGACCTGAAGACCGTCGTCGCGCGCGCCCCGCTGCCGACCGCGCTGGTGGAGCTCGGCGAGCTCTACGAGGCGCGCGGCGACGACAGGGCGGCGAAGCGCCAGTACGCCCTCGTCGGCACCTGGCTGCGGCTCGCGCGGGCGGGCGGCGTCGACGTCGACCTGGACACGGCGCTCGCCTCCACGGAGCACGGCGACCGGGCCGCGGGCCTCAAGGCGGCGCGCGCCGAGTGGCAGCGCCGGCACACCGTGCACACGGCGGACGCGCTCGCCTGGGCGCTGCACGCGGCCGGGCGCGACAAGGAGGCGCTGCCGTACGCGCGGCGGGCCACGGCCACCGGATTCGGCGAGGCCGCGTTCCTCTACCACCGGGGCGTGATCGAACTGGCCGCGGGCGACCGGGCCGAGGGCCGCGAGCTGCTGCGCGAGGCGCTGGACCGCAACCCCGCCTTCTCGCCGCTGGGCGCGAAGGCGGCGCGGGCGGCACTGGCCGGGGCCACGGGGAAGGAGGCGGGACGATGAGGCGCTGGAAGCGGTACGTCGCGCTGCCCACGGCTCTCGGCGCCGCCACGGTCGGGCTCCTCCTGGCCGGCGCCCCGGGGGCGGCCGCGCACCCGCTCGGCAACTTCACCGTCAACCACTACGACGGGCTGCTCGTCGGCCGCGACGCCCTGCGCGTCGACCACGTGGAGGACCTGGCGGAGATCCCGACGCAGCAGGTGCGGCCCGAACTCGACGAGCGGGGGCGGGCGGTGTGGGCGAAGGAACGCTGCGCGAGTGCCGCGCGGAGTGCCAAGGCCGACGTCGACGGGCGTCGGGCCGCCCTTGAGGTGCGTACGGCCGACGCACGCCTGCGCCCCGGCCAGGCGGGACTCAAGACGCTGCGCGTGGAGTGCGCGTTCACCGCGCCGCTGCGCGAGAAGCAGGGCGAGACACACGGCGAGAAGGTGCGCGTCGAGCTGCGCACCGGCGTCGCCAAGGGCCCGGGCTGGCGGGAGATCACGGCGCGCGGCGACCGGATGACACTGAAGGCCTCGAACGTGCCCGCCACGTCGATCTCGGACCGGCTGACGCGCTACCCGAAGGACCTGCTGTCCTCGCCGCCCGACCGGGTCGCGGCCTCGGTCACGGCCGTGCCCGGCGGCCCGGCGGCCCCGGCGGCGGGCGGCGCGGCCGACGCCGACCGCGGACGTCCGGCCGGCTCCGAGGTGCTCCCCCGCGGCGCCGACCGCTGGACCGAGGCCCTCACAGGACTCGTGTCACGGCACGAACTCGGCCCCGGATTCGGGGCATTGGCCCTCGGCATCGCGATGGTCCTCGGCGCGCTGCACGCGCTCGCGCCAGGACACGGGAAGACCCTGATGGCGGCGGCCGCCGCGGCCCGCAGCCGGGCAAGGCTCCGGGACGTGCTGCCGCTCGCCGCGTCGGTGACGGTCACGCACACGCTCGGCGTGATCGCCCTGGGCATCCTCGTCACGGCCGGCTCCGCGGCCGCGCCCTCGGTGATCGCCTGGCTGGGCCTGGCGAGCGGTGTGCTCGTCACGGCCGCGGGGGTGGGTCTCCTCCGCAGGGCGTGGCGCTACCGCACGGCGGTACGGGCGCACACACACGCCCATGACCATGAGCACGGGCATGAGCACGAGCACACGCATGACCACGGGCACGGGCACGATCACGGCCACGCGCATCCGCATCCCCACCCGCACCCGCACCCGCACCCGCACCCGCACCCGATGCCTCAACCCACCCTCCGTGGAACCCTGTTCCTCGGATTCGCCGGAGGCCTCGTCCCCAGCCCCTCGGCCGTCGTCGTGCTCGTCGGCGCCTCCGCGCTCGGCAAGGCGTGGTTCGGCCTGTTACTCGTGTTCGGCTACGGTGCCGGACTCGCGCTCACCCTCACCGCGGTCGGCTTCACGGTGGTGCGCATCGGCGGCCGGATCGCGCAGTCCCTCGCGGATCTGCCGCGGCCCGGGCGCGGCCCGCTCGCCGCGTTCGTACGCCGCGGCCTGAGCCGCGCGGTGCCGTTCGGTTCGGCCTTCGTCGTGGTGGCCCTCGGCTGCGGATTGGTGTTCAGGGGGGCCGCAACAGCGCTCGGTTGAGCTACTTTTGTTCAGACTTGTCGTGTCACGCTTGCTTGTCTTCCCACGAATGGGGGCGCCCGTGGTTGAGCGTGTGGTCGCCGGAAGGTACCGGCTGCTCGACCCCCTCGGCGAGGGCGGCATGGGCACCGTGTGGCGGGCCCGCGACGAGGTGCTCGGGCGCGAGGTCGCCGTGAAGGAGGTGCGCGCGCCCGCCGGGCTCCCGGACGCCGAGGTGCAGCGGATGTACGCGCGCCTGGAGCGGGAGGCGTGGGCCTCGGCGCGGATCACGCACCGCAACGTCGTGACGGTCTACGACGTGGCCACCGAGGAACAACGCCCTTGGATCGTCATGGAGTTGGTCCGCGGCGTCTCGCTCGCCGAGCAGTTGGACGCGGAGGGCCCGATGCCCCCGGCCTACGCCGCGCACATCGGCGCCGAGGTGCTCGCCGCGCTGCGCGCCGCCCACGAGGCGGGCGTGCTGCACCGCGACGTGAAGCCCGGCAACGTACTCCTGTCGAACGAGGGCAGGGTGGTGCTCACCGACTTCGGCATCGCCATGGTCGAGGGGACGCAGGCACTCACCATGACGGGCGAGGTCATCGGATCGCCCGAATTCCTCGCCCCGGAAAGGGCGTTGGGGCGAACCCCGGGGCCCGAGTCGGACCTGTGGTCGCTCGGAGTGCTGCTGTACGCGTCCGTGGAGGGGCACTCGCCGTTCCGCCAGGACACCCCGCTCAGCACGCTGCGGGCCATCGTGGACGAGGAGTTGCCGCCGCCGCACCGCGCGGGGCCGCTGGCGCCCGTGATCGAGGGGCTGCTGCGCAAGGATCCGGCCGAGCGGACCCCGGCGTCCGAGGCCGAGCAGAACCTGCGCATCGTCGGTTCGGGCGGCACCCTGCGCGCGGGCCCGGTGCAGGCCTCCCCGCTCGCCTCGCAGCCGACGATGACGTCGCAGCAGGCGCACACGCCCGTCCCTCCCCTGACTCCGCTCCCGATGGGCGCCCCGCAGACGGCCACCACGGCCCCGGTCCGCGCGGAGCCCGACTCCCGCTACCCGCGCCGCGCGTCGAGGGCCATGATCGCGGGCATCGTGGTCCTCCTCCTTGCCATCGGGGGACTCACGTACGCCATGCTCAACCGCGACGCGGACCCGGGCGGGAACGCGAACAACGGCGGCGGCACGTCCGGGGGCGGCAACAGCGGCAACAGCGGGGGCACCACGGGCGACAACAACGGCGGCAGCGGGGGCGACACCGGCGGCGGCACCACCGGCGACAACGGCGGCAGCAGCAATAGCGGTTCCACCAACGGGGGGAACGGCGGCGACGGCGGTTCCGGCAGCGGCGGCCACACGACCACCCCGGCCCAGTCCGTCAAGGTCAACGTCCGCGCGGTGCGCCGCAGTTACTCGGGCCCGTGCCCGCCGCCGGCCGCCGCGGCCCCGGCCTTCGCCGCGACGATCACGGTGGGCCGCGCACCCGCCTCCGTGCAGTACCGCTGGGTGGTGCGGGGCGGCGAGGCCTCGGACCCCGGCTGGAAGACGCTGATCGTCCCCAAGGGCGCCGCGAACAAGGCCCGTACGGTCACCACCACGCAGACTCACTACGAGGAGGGCGGGACGCTGCGCGGGCAGATCGGTGTCGAGGTGCGCAGCCCGGTGGCGGTGACGTCCAACTACGTCTCGTACGCGATCACGTGCAAGGTGGTGACCCCGACGAGCGGGGCCACCACCGGTTCACCCACGTACTGAGGTCCGCGCACCGAGGTCCGCGGACCGGGATCCGGCTACGCGGCGGAGGCGAACACGGGCAGGTAGCCGCCCGACTGCCCGGCGGCCGTGGGGTGGTACGACTCGCCGATGTTCGCCCAGTTGACGCTGTGCAGCCACGCGGCGCCGGAGCAGATCTCGTGCCCGGTAAACGTGCTGGTCACATCGCCGAAGGCGAAGCCCCTGGTCGCGGCGTTCTCCTTGATGGTGGAGTTGAGGAGGTCCGCGGCGCCATTGATGGCCGAGCGCTCGTTCTCGGAGAGGCCCGCCACGCAGGTGCCGCTGAGCTTGTAGAAGCGGGGGTAGCCGAGCACCACCACGTGGGCGGCGGGCGCCTTGGTGCTGATCGCCGAGTAGACGTCGGAGAGCTTGCTCGGCAGGGTCGAAGTGACGTACGCACGAGCCTCGTTGACGCGCTTCACGCAGGTGGACTCGGAGTACAGGACACAGGTCGTCATGACGTCGGCGAAGCCCGCGTCATTGCCGCCGATCGAGATGGACACGAGCCCGGTCCCCGCGCCGAGCGGGCCGAGCTGGTTGGCGATGACATCACCCGTACGAGCACCCGAGCACGCGGTGAAATTAAAGCTTGAGGGTGAGTGGGCCGCTGCCCACAAGGCCGGGTACGCCTTCGTGGAGCGCTTGCAGGCGCCGCTGTCGGCGTCGTAGCTGCCGGCGCCGACGCCGGAGGAGTAGGAGTCGCCGAGGGCCACATAGCCCGTGGCGGCTGCGGAGTCGGCGGCTTGCGCGGCTGTGGCCCCGGTCAGGGCTGCCACCGCGGCAAGGACGAAAGAGGAGACGTGGGCCGCAATCCGGAAAGATCTCATGGAACCTCCCTTTAGCAGGATCAGCAGGGTCTCTGCCGCCCGCTCGCGTTGCAGGTTCATGCCAGGGATATGACATACCCTCAGCTCATCGACGCTACGCCCGTAGAGCGCCGACCAACTGGACCGCAGGGCTCCGGAGTTGTCCCTGTGGCCTCCTTGACGCAGGCCCGGGACTGCGCCACATTGAAGCCCGGCATCCGGCGCGTCGGGGGGCAAAGTCGCCAATGCAGACCATCGGCATCAAGCCGTCTTCATCGGACGGCCTTCAGCTGCTCGCGGGGGCGGGCGTCGTCGCGGGAGGCGCGGGTCTCGTTCTCGCGCTCTCGCACGCCGGATCCCCGCTGCGCGGACCACTCGCGCTCCTCTTCCTGCTCGCCGCGCCCGGCGTCGCGTTCGCGGCCGCCCTGCGCGGGCTCGATCCGTGGGCCCGGGCGCTCACCTCGGTGGCCGGCGCGATCGCGGTCGTCATGCTGGTCGCCCAGGGCATGCTCGCCGTGCACCGCTGGTCGGTGGACGGCGGAGTGATCGCCGTGGCGGTACTCAGCGCTTCCGCTTTTCTTTTGCAATGGATCATCCGACAGCTGCGTGGGGGCGCGGCCCAGGAGATTCGCAAACGGATCGGGAAAATCCACTAAGAGGGGACGGAAGTTAAGGAAATGGCCAAAACAATAAAAACGTGAGGCCTCGTTCCAGGTCTTGCCATACAGTCTCAATCATCAATACCGTCGTACATCCACCCGCATCGGACCAGCACGAAATGCGATCTAGGGGAGGGACCGAGGTCGCGAAGGTCCGGGGCGGGGCGCGGCAGGGGGGTGCCGCGTTCCGGTGAGCCCGCTCGCTCCGGCGTCCGGGGGAGCCGGGTCGCGTGCCGCGCGACCGGTCCGACAAACCGGTGTGCAATGCCAGCTCACCCGGCCTGTACGGAGAGGTCTTCCGGCACGGCCGTGAGTGAGAACCCCCCTTTCGAACCGGACACGAAGCCGGACCGCCCGGGGGCGGGCGGTCCACCGGACGAGAGGGACCAGACTCATGAGCAGTTCCGTTGTGCCTCCAGTGATACCCGAGGGGACATCGCCGGAAGGCAGAATTCCCGCCCGTTACCGGGCCATCTCCACGCACCTGGCGATCGCGCCGCGGGTCAGCGTGGTCATTCCGGCCATGAACGAGGCGGAAAATCTTCCGTACGTCTTCAAGACTCTTCCCGACTGGATCCACGAAGTCGTTCTGGTGGACGGAAATTCCACCGACAACACCGTGGAAGTGGCCAGGGAATTGTGGCCGGAAGTCGTGGTCGTACCGCAGCGCGGAAAGGGCAAGGGGGATGCCCTGATCACCGGCTTCACGGCCTGCAGCGGCGACATCATCGTCATGGTCGACGCGGACGGCTCCGCCGACGGCCAGGAGATCGTCTCCTACGTCTCCGCGCTCGTCTCCGGCGCCGACTTCGCCAAGGGCTCGCGGTTCGCCAACGGCGGCGGCACGGACGACATGACGCCCATCCGCAAGCTCGGCAACTGGGCGCTGTGCTCGGCGGTCAACGCCAAGTTCGGCGCCCGCTACACCGACCTCTGCTACGGGTACAACGCGTTCTGGCGGCACTGCCTCGACGACATCGACCTCGACTGCACCGGGTTCGAGGTGGAGACCCTGATGAACATCCGGGTCGTCAAGGCCGGCCTGAAGGTCCAGGAGATACCGAGCCACGAGTACCTGCGCATCCACGGCGCCAGCAACCTGCGCGCCGTCCGGGACGGCCTGCGCGTACTCAAGGTCATCATGAAGGAGCGCTCGAACCGTCGCGCCCTGCGCAGCAGGCAGACCGCATCGAAGCTCACCCTCGTGCGGGGGGACGGGTCTTGACGGAGCGACACGGCACGCAGATGACGGCGTCCGTCGTCATCTGCGTGTACACCGAAGACCGTTGGAGCGACATCCTCGCCGCAGTCGACTCCGTGCGCGCACAGTCGTACGCCGCCCTGGAGACGCTCCTCGTCGTCGACCACAACCCGGCCCTCCTCGACCGCCTCACCAAGGAGTTCGACGGCGAGCAGGGCGTCGAGGTGCTGGCGAACGCGGGGCCTCGGGGTCTTTCCGCCGGGCGCAACACCGGGATCGCCGCCGCGCGCGGCGACATCGTCGCGTTCCTCGACGACGACGCCGTCGCCGAGCGGGACTGGCTGCACTGGTTCGCCGCCGGATACGCCGACCCGCGCGTCCTCGCGGTCGGCGGGCACACCGAGCCGATCTGGGCCTCGGGGCGCAGGCCCCGCTGGTTCCCTGAGGAGTTCGACTGGGTGGTGGGCTGCTCGTACAAGGGCCTGCCGCGCGGCAAGGTCGAGGTGCGCAACGTGCTCGGTGGCAACGCCTCGTTCCGGCGCGGCGCCTTCGACATCGCGGGCGGCTTCGCGACCGGCATCGGCCGGGACGGCGACAAGCGCCCGCTGGGCTGCGAGGAGACGGAGCTGTGCATCCGGATCACGCGGGCGAGACCGGACGCGGTGCTCCTGATCGACGACCGGGCCGTCATCCACCACCGGGTGCCGGCCGGCCGTGAACGCTTCGCCTACTTCCGTACGCGCGCCTACGCCGAAGGCCTGTCCAAGGCGCTGGTCGCCCGAAGTGTCGGCGCGGGCAAGGGACTTGAGACCGAGCGCGCCTATTCGACGCGGGTGCTGCCGGTCGGAGCGGCGCGCGGCGTACGGGACTTCGCGCTGGGTCGGGCCGGGGGCGCGGGCCGCGCCGGGGCGATCGTGGCCGGGGTGCTGGCGGCGGCCGGGGGCTATGCGCTCGGCAGCTGGCGGGCGCGCGGCGCGGGCGCGACATTCACCGTGGCGGAGATCGACGCGCCCGCGAAGGAAGTCGGGAGAACGGAGACGGCGGCGTGAGCGCCCAGCAGCGGTGGTCCTACGGCGGGTCCGTGCCGATCCTCATGTACCACGCCGTCTCTCCCGACCCGAACCCCGAGACCCGTCAACTGTCGGTGTCACCAGCCCAGTTCGCCGAGCAGATGGAACTGCTCGCCGATCACGGCTGCACGCCGCTGACCACCGCCGAACTCGCCGGGATCTGGCGCGGCGGCGGCCGGGCGCTCCCGGACCGGCCCGTCCTGATCACCTTCGACGACGGCTACGAGGGCGTGCACACGCACGCCCTGCCCAGCCTCGCCAAGCACGGCTTCGCATCCACCCTGTTCATCTCGACGGGGTGGCTGCGCGGCGCGTACGACACCGGGGGCGGGCTCGACGCGATGCTCGACTGGCCCCAGGTGCGGGCGCTCGCCGGGCAGGGTATGGAGATCGGCGGGCACAGCCACACGCATCCGCAGCTCGACCAACTCGACGACACGGACCTGGAGTTCGAGCTGCTGCGCTGCCGGGAGATCGTCGCCGGTGAGCTGGGCCCGGCGCCGGTCTCCTTCGCGTATCCGTACGGGCATTCCGACCGGCGGGTGCGGCAGGCGGTGCGCGCGGCCGGGTTCGCCCAGTCGCTCGCCGTCGGCAACGCGCTGGCCCGGCGGCCCCAGGGCCCCTACGCCCTGCGGCGGATCACCGTGCGCCGCTCGACCGACGTCACCGAGTTCGAGCGGCTCATCGACGGCCGTGCCATCGGCCGCACCTTCGCCAGGGACCGTGCCCTCACCAAGGGGTACGCCGTGGTCCGCAGAGCCCGGCAGGCCCGCCGCAAGGCGACCGCCCTGCTGCCCGGCCCGCTCCGCCAGAAGGGCCCACGTACCCGTGTCTGACACGACGACCACCCGCGCCAAGGCCGACCCGGCCACCACGACCGACGCCGGATCCCCGGCCCTCTCAGGACGCCGGCTCAGGCTGCCCGGCATAGGGCGCGGCAAGAAGGGCACAGAAAACGGCATGGGCGGGTCGGGGGGCGGGAGCCAGCTGTTCCGGAACGCCTATGCGCTGATGCTGAACACCGGCATATCCGGCGTGCTCGGCGTCGGCTTCTGGCTGGCCGCCGCGCACTACTACACGGCGGACGCGGTCGGTCAGGGCTCGGCGGCGATCGCGGCGATGAAGTTCCTCGCGGGCCTCACCGCCGTGACGCTGACCGGGGCCCTCGCCCGCTTCATCCCGGTCGCGGGGCGCGCCACCGGCCGGTTCATCTTCCGTACGTACGCGGGGAGTTCGGTCGCCGTCGCGTTCGCCGCGCTGATCTTCCTGCTCACGCTCGACGTGTGGGGACCCTCGTACAGCTTCCTGCACGGGACGCTGAACGGGCTCGGGTTCATCGCCGCCGTCATCGCCTGGTCGCTGCTCACGCTGCAGGACGGGGTGCTCACCGGGCTGCGCAGCGCGCTGTGGGTGCCGGTGGGCAACACGGTGTTCTCGCTGGTGAAGTTGGGGCTGCTCGTCGCGTTCGCGGCGTCGTTCGCGGCGACCGGGGTGTTCGTGTCGTGGGTCGTCGCGATCGCGTTCTCGGTGGTTCCGCTGGGCCTGCTCGTGTTCCGGCGGCTCGTGCCGCGGCACATCGCGGCCACGGACAGCAAGGCGGAACCGCCGTCGCTGCGCGAGATGGGCCGGTTCCTCGCGGGCGACTACACGGGTTCGCTGTTCTCGCTCGCCGTCGTCTACCTGGTGCCGGTGCTCATCGCCTCGCAGGTCAGCTCGGCGGACAACGCGTACTTCTACATCGCGACCACCATCGGCGGCACGGTCAACCTGCTGGCCATCAACATGGGTGCCTCGCTGACCGTGGAGGGTTCGCACGATCCGGCGCAGCTCGCCGCCAACACCCGGGCCGCGCTGCGCCGCATGGCCCGCATCATGCTCCCGATCTGCGCCCTGCTCTTCATCCTCGCGCCGTTCGTGCTGCACGTCTTCGGCGCCGCCTACGCGGACGCGGCGACCCCGCTGCTGCGCTGGTTCGCGGTCGGGGCGGCGCTGCGGGTGGTCATGGAGACGTACTTCGCGGTGCTGCGCGCGCAGAGCCGCACCTCCGGACTCGCCTGGCTCCAGGGCCTGTTGTGCCTGCTCGTGCTCGGTCTCACGCTGCTGCTCCTGCCCCGGATGGGGCTCACCGGCGCGGGTGTCGCCGAGATCTCCTCGCTCGCCGTGATCGTGGCGATCGCCGCGCCGAAGCTGTGGCGCGTGGTGCGCGCCGCGCCCGCCACGGCGCCGCCCGAGGACGCGCCGCGCGACGGCGACCTGGCCGACCTCGGCACGCCGAAGATGGAGCCGGCCACGAAGGACGGCCCCAAGTGGGCGCTGCGGGACGCGATGGACTCGGACACGCTGCAGCTCGCGGTGCAGCTGAACCTGGACCACCAGGAGCGCCGGCCCGACATCCGCCCGGGCCCGGTGACACCGCCGGCCGGCACGCGCAGGCCCACGTGGGTGACCATGCCGCCCTCCCCGTCCGCCGCCGCCTCCGCATCCGTCCCTGCCTCCGCTGCCGCCTCCGCCTCGCAGGCGTCGAGCGACATCCGCGGGGAGGACGACTCGACCGTCCTTCCCGACCCGTATCCGGAGGCCGTCGACCTGGCCTTCGACACCGAAACCGAATTTGATCCCGAATCCGACTTCGAATCCGACTTCGAGTCCGATCTCGAGTCCGAACCCGGCTCCGGCTCCGGACCGACCGCCGAGCCGAACTCGGATCCGGATCCGGCCGCCCCGGCACGCCCCGCCCAGCCGGCGGAGCGGACGCGGCTCACCCCCACCGTCGTCGTCCTCGCGCTGCTGCTCGTGGCGGCCATCGGGCTCTACTGGGGGCCCGTCCTCGGGATGGGCGAGGCCGATCTGGACCGGATGGGCGGGCTCGGACTGATCTCCGTCCTGCCCCCCGTGACGCTGCTCGGCGCGGCCCTGCTCATCGGCGTCTTCGCCTCGCTCCTGTGGCTCGAACGGCCGCACAAGCGCCTGCTGTTGCTCACGCTTCTCGCCACGGTCGTGTCCCTGCACGCGCTGCCCGCCGTCATCGAGGCGGAGCCGCGGTTCGCGACGGCCTGGCAGCACCTGGGCTTCATGGACTACATCGACCGCACCGGCTCCGCGGTCCCCGACCTGGACGCCCGCTGGAGCTGGCCCGGCTTCTTCGCCGCGGCCGCGTTCCTCGCGAAGGCCTGCGGCGTCAACGATCTGACCGAGGTCATTCGCTGGTGGCCGACGGCCATCCAACTCCTCTACCTGGCACCGATGTTCCTGCTGCTGCGCTCCGTGCGGGCGAGCTGGCGTGCCAAGTGGACCGGTGTCTGGATCTTCGTCCTGAGCGGCTGGGTGGGCCAGGACTACTTCTCGCCGCAGGGCTTCACGTATCTCCTCTATCTGGTCTTCGTGGCGATCCTGCTGGTCTACTTCCGGGCGCCCCGGATGCTGTGGTCGAAGCGGCGCCCCGGGGAGACCGAGGTCGCGCCGACCGACAGACGGCAGCGCGCGGTGCTGCTCGTCGTCCTGATCGCCCTGTTCGCGGCGACGGTCCCGGCGCACCAGCTGACCCCGTTCGTGATGCTGGGCGTCCTCGCGGTCCTGGTCGTGGTCGGCAGGTCCGAACTGCGCGGCCTGCCGCTGCTGTTCGGCGTCATCGTCGTCGTCTGGCTGGGCTTCCTCGCCGAGCCGTACTGGTCGGGGCACTTCAACGACCTCTTCGGCGGCATCGGAGGCGTCGGCGGCAATGTGACGTCCTCGGTCTCCGGCCGTATCCAGGACGGCAGTTCGTCCCACAAGCTCGTCCTCTACACGCGCGTGCTGCTCGCCGGCTCCGTCCTTGCGTTCGCCTGCTGGGGCTGGTGGCGGCGCCGCGACTGGAAGTACCGCGAGCGCTCGCTGCTCGTGCTGGCCTTCGTGCCGTTCCTGGGCTTCGGCATGCAGTCCTACGGCGGCGAGATGGCGCTCAGGGTCTTCATGTTCGCCCTGCCCGGCGTCGCGCTCCTCGCAGGCCTCGCGCTGTTCCCGCGCACCGGCGTCACGGCGAAGGAACGCGACAAGGACCGCATCAGCCTCGCCCCGCTGGCCGCGCTCATGGCGGGCCTGGTGCTCATGGGCGGCTTCCTGGTGGCCCGTTGGGGCAACGAGCCGTTCGAGCGGATCCGGCCGGGCGAGGTCGCGGCGATGGACTACGTCTACGCCCACGACGACCCGACGGTCCGCCTCCTGTGGATGAGCAACGACACCGTCGAGAACGTGACGCCTTCGCTGCCGTGGGGCGCCCGCGACATGGAGAAGGTCCAGTACGTGCCGACGCTCGCGCCCGTCGACCCGGTGCTCGTCGGCTCCCTCGTCAAGGCACTCAAGGACGCGGGCCCCAACTCGTACCTCATGCTCAACAAGAGTCAGGTCGTCTATCTCCAGATGGACGTCGGCTACTCCAAGGCCTGGCCCACGCGCCTCGTCGAGAACCTGGACCGGCGCGAGGAGCTGAAGAAGGTCTACGTCAACGCGGACGTGACCATGTACCAGCTCCGCAAGGAACCGCCGGGCCCGGTCGCGAAGGCCGAGCCGGGGCCGATCGGGCCGCAGATCACCTGGACGCCGTGGTCGCTGGTGGGCGCGCTCGCGGCGGCCGCCCTGATCGTGCTGCTCACGGCGCGCGAGGTGGTCCGGGTCGCGCTGCGGCCGAGCGTGCGTCAACTCCAGTGGTTGCAGAGCACGTTCTGGTTCTCGCTGCCGCTGCTCGCGGTGGTGCTCGCGTCGCTGATCCAGCGGTTCATCACCATGGGCCTGAACTGAGGACGGGTCTGAACTGACGGCGCGCAGGGGCTGAAGTGGCTGTGGCGGCACTACCGCCGCAGCCACTTCACCTCGTAGCCCCGCATCTCGAACCGCTTGCCGTCGATCTTCGCGTTGATCGGCCGCTTCAGCGTGTTCACGACGAGCACGGTCTTGTCGTCGGCGAGCACCCGCACGTTCGGCACGTCGTCCTTGGCCACCGACACCTTCTCGAACTTCGTGCCGGGCCCGAACTCCTCGTTGAACCGCGACACCAGGCCGTACATCGGCAGCGCGCCGCCGCCGGAGGCACGGTCGGTCGGCCGCCACAGACAGCCGGCGCAGCCCGCGCCCTTCTCGTCCTCGGGGTTCCAGTAGAAGCCGGACGTCGCCCCGCCCATCACCATCGCGATCATCCCGGAGGCCTGCACGGCGACGCGGTGCGGCTCGCTCCAGCCCTGCCGCTCGTCCCTGCTGTCGGCGGGCTCCACGTAGTACTCGGCCCACCACAGCGGCAGCCCGTCGGTCTCCCGCTCGATCCACTCGCTGACGTCGGTGAACTTGTCGGTGGCGGCGAACTCGTCCGGCAGCATCTCGTCGTCGTTCGTATAACTGGACCCGTCGACGACGACGAAGTCGGCGCCCGCCTTGTTCTTGTTCCAGTAGTCGAAGGCGTCGACGATCCGCTGGTCCATCCGCCCCCAGGCGCCCTTGACCTCGTCGGAGGTGCCGTCGGTCTGCTGGGGATGGTGACTGTCCATGACGAGATAGGGCCCGCCGACCATGATGTCTCTGTCGACCTTTTTCAGGGCCTTGTAGACGAGGTTGTAGAGCTTCGTGTACCCCTCGTAGTCCCAGCGGCCCTTGCCGTCGTTCCAGAAGCCCTTGAACTCGTTCCAGACGATGAAGTGCCGTACGTACGGGTACCGCTTGGCGACCGTCGCCGCGAGGTTCGCGTAGTCCTTGTAGTGCTCGGGGGACGGCGCGGTCTCCAGGCTGGCCTGGCTCCAGTCCGTGTTGCCGACGCCGGCCTTGCCGCCCTTCATCCAGTCGGGCGCGCAGCAGAGCGTGACCACGGGTGTACCGCCGGACTTGCGGATGAAGTCGATCCGCCGGTCCATCTCCTCGAACTGGTAACGCCCCTTCACCGGCTCCGGGTTGCTCGCGCCCCAGCCCATGATGTGCTGGTTCTGCGGCATCGGCCGCTCCCCCAGCAGCTTCTCCGCGCGCTCGGTCGCTGCGGACGAGCCCTCGTCGGCGGAGAACTGCGTGTGCGTGAACCCCCAACCGACCTGCGGACCCAGCTCCTTCGGCGGCGCACCGGGCGTGCCGTGCACCCTGTCACCGTCCGTGGTGGTGCCCGCGGTGCTCTGTTTGCCGTCCGGAAGCGTGTTGATCACGGTCAGCACCAGCGCCAGTACGGCCATGCCCACGCCGAGCAGGGCGATGAGTCGCCATCGCCGCGCCCCCGATTCCCACCCATGACGTCCCATCAAGGACAAGGGTAACGAGGGGAGTTGGCGGAAGGACCAGCTCCGCTGCCACGGACTCGTAACGAGGTTCGACGGCCGGGGTGCGCGTGGCGGCCGGTACGAGGCCGGGGCACGCTGCGGAAATTGCCTGCGGGAGACCCGTTCGTGCCGGATCATGGCGGCATGTCTGCGAACCCTTTCGACGCGCTGCCGGTCCGGCTGGGCGTCGACGACAGCGACTCGCCCTCCGACGTCGTCGACGCGCTGTTCCTCGGCCGCTTCGCCACGGGCGAGCAGCCCTACTCGCACGCGATGAACATCGACCGGGTGCGCACCGCCGCGACACTGCTGCCGCCGAACGCCCGGGTGCTGCGTTCCGCGCGCGACGAGGACCGCAGCGCGACGCTCGCCGAGGGCGACGGGTGGACGCTGCTCATCTCCCGGTGGAGCAGGGGCGCGGACGTCACCGTGACGGCGACGACGGCGGAGCTGGCGGAGAAGGTCCTGGGGCAGGCCACGGACGGTGCGGCCGACGAGCCGGAGCCGCAGCCGGAGAACGTGGCGATGGGCTTCTGGTACGTGTCCCCGCGCCGCGGCCCGCACCGCACGACGCGCCAGATCTCGGCCGGCACCTGGGAGGAGGTGCGCCCCAACTACACGGCGCCGGTCGCCGAGGCGATGGACGAGCTGATGAAGACGCGCCCCGAGGACATCGCGGGCCGCCTGCTCCTCCTGCACGGCCCGCCGGGCACGGGCAAGACGTCCGCCCTGCGCACCCTGGCCCGCTCGTGGCGTGACTGGTGTCAGGTCGACTGCGTCCTCGACCCCGAGCGGCTCTTCTCGGACGTCGGCTATCTGATGGACATCGCGATCGGCGAGGACGACGGCTCGGCGAACGGGCGTTGGCGCCTGCTCCTCCTGGAGGACTGCGACGAACTGATCCGCGGCGAGGCGAAACACACGGCGGGCCAGGCGTTGTCGCGGTTGCTGAATTTGACCGACGGCCTGCTGGGCCAAGGGCGCAACGTCCTTGTCGGCGTCACCACCAACGAAGACCTGGAACGCCTCCACCCCGCGGTGGTCCGCCCCGGCCGCTGCCTGGCCCGCATCGAGGTCTCCCCCTTGACCCGCCACGAGGCCACGGACTGGCTCGGCACGGACGAGGGCGTGGGCCGCGAGGGCGCGACCCTGGCGGAGCTGTACGCGCTGCGCCGCGGGGTGTCTCCGACATCGGTCCCGGACCAGCGGGGCGGAACGGAAGCGGGCCTGTACCTGTAGCCCCTGGTCCCCTTACGCCCCGGGGCTCGAGGTACCGCTCCGCCTTGGGCAATCTGCCGCCTTGGGCGGCAGGGTGGGCAAGGCGGCACCCCGGTGCCGCGCACCGCTACGAGTGGCCCGGCCCCGCCTACGCGTATGCCGCGCGCACCGCGTCCCGGGCCGCGGAGAGGGCCGCGTCCTCCGACAGCCCCAGCCGCCGGACCCGCTCCGCGTAAGCCTGCGCCGCCGACGACGCCTCCCGCTCCGCCGCATCCCCAGCGGACGCGATAAGCGTGCCGTTGCGCCCCCGCGTCTCGATCACCCCGTCCGTCTCGAGGGCCCGGTACGCCTTGGCCACCGTGTTCGCGGCGAGGCCGAGCTCCTCGGCGAGCCCGCGGACCGTGGGCAGCCGATACCCGACGGGCAGCACCCCCGACCGGGCGAGCTCGGAGATCTGGGCCCGCACCTGCTCGTAGGGCGCGGCACTGTCGTCAATGCGGATCTTCAAGGTCACGCGGTCGATTCTCCCGCAGCACCGAAAAATAGGAGGCACCCGGTGGCGCGCGGCGCGTAGCGTGCGCCCCCATGACCGTGATCGTGCGCGCGCTGCACCTCGACCGTCCGGCCGACACCGAGGCCTTCGCCCGGATCCGCCGCGCCTGCCTCCCCGCCATGCTCGCGACCCCGGCCTCCGTCGCGTACGCCGCCGCAAACGCCCACCCCGACGCCCACTACCGCCAGTTGCTCGCGCAGACCGGCGACGGCGAGGTGATCGGCACGGCGCAGGTGGGCGTCGCGTACGACAGCCCGGAGCCGGGCCAGGGCTACGCGAACGTATACGTTCACCCGGAGCACACGGGCCGCGGCGCCGGCACCCTCCTCCTGCGCACGGCGGAGGAGCATCTCGCCCAGCACGGCGCCACGGAGGTGCACTGCTGGGCCCTGGACGCCCCGCGCAATCTCGCCTGGGCCGCCGCCCGCGGCTACCGCGCAAGCCGCAGCGCCCACTTCCTCCGCCTCGACCTCACGGCCGACACCCTCCCACCCCGCCAACTCCCTCCGCCGAACGTGGAGTTGCGCACCGCCTCCGACTACGCGGCGGACCCGCGCCCCCTCTTCCACCTGGACGCGGAGGCCACCAGCGACGAACCGGGCGACATCCAGGCCGAACTCACCGATTACGACCAGTGGTTGCGCGACACCTGGCACCAGCCCCTCCTCAACCACGACCTGACGACGGTCGCAGTCGTGGACGGCACCCCGGCAGCCTTCACCGCGGCCCTCACCGACGGCGAAGGGCGCTACCTCTCGGGCATGACCGGCACAGCCCGCGCCTTCCGCGGCCGCGGCCTCGCCAAGCTCGCCAAGAACGACTCCCTGCACCGGTCCCGCACGGCCGGCATCACCGTGGCGTACACGGGCAACGACGCCGGCAACGAACCGATGCTCGCGATCAACAAATGGTTCGGCTACACCCTCGACACGACGGAGATCCGCCATGTCCGCACCCTCACCCTCAGCCTCCCCCACTGACAACGCCCCCCACGTACACCTGATCAAAGCGGGCCGCACAAAGATCAGTTACCCGGTGGACCTCCTCCACGACGACGGCACCCGCATCACGGTCCGCGGCCCCTGGGCGGGCGACGGCGTACGCGACTTCGGCTTCGTCCAGTTCGCCCCCGGCGACGTCTTCACCGAGCACTACTGGCGTGACCGCTGGTACGCGGTGAAGGAGGTCCGCGCGGCGGACGGCTCCCTCAAGGGCTGGTACTGCGACATCACCCGCCCCGCCGTGCGCACGGACGACGGCGACATCCGCTCCGAGGACCTCGACCTCGACCTGTGGGTGTCGGCGGACGGCAGCCAGGTGATCCGCCTGGACGAGGACGAGTTCGCCGACAGCGGCCTCACCGACCGGGACCCGGCCGCCGCACAGGCGGCGACGCGGGCCCTGGACGACCTCGAACGCCTCGCCAAGCAGGGCGGGTTCACCGCCCTGCTCGCCCGCCAACCGCTCACATAACAGCAACCACCGCGTACCGCTCGTCCGCGACCTCCCGCCCCCACAGCCGCGCGTCCCCCGCCAGCGGCTCCCGCCGGACGTCCGCGACGAGCGGCGCGAGCGCGTCGGCCAGCCGCACCCCAGGTATCCCGGCCGGCCTCACCTCACCCCACACCCCCTCCACCAGCACGAGCCGCCCACCGGGCCGCAGCAGCGAAACCCACCGCCCCAGCACGGCGGCGACATCGGGCAGCATCCACAACACATGCCGTGCGAACACCACGTCGTACGCCCCCGCCGCCACCGGCGGCTCCGCCGCGTCCCCGAGCAGAAACTCCGCGTCACGCCCCACGAGCTTGCGCCGGGCTAGTTCCAGCATTCCCGGCGCACTGTCCACTCCGGTCACCCGATGCCCCCGCTCGGCCGCGAGGAGTGACATACTCCCCGTCCCGCAGCCGATGTCGACCACGTCACCGGCCTCCTCCGGCAGCCACCCGGCAAGCCTCTCGGCCCAGGCGGCACGCACCTCGGGATCCCGCAGCCCATGGTCGGGTTCGTCGTCGAACTCCCCCGCCATCGCGTCCCAGTCGATCGCGCCTTCGGACGTTCCCCCATATGTCGTCATGGCCCCACCGTGACATCCGCCACTGACAATTGCGCTTCGAAGGGCCACGCTCCGGGAAAAGGTCTACAACGACGCAACGTTGGAACGCGTGTAGGCAGGTACAGGAGGCACCATGCGCCGAGTGACCATGCACAAGCCGACCGGAGCGAGCACCATCACGCGCCGGCTGCGCGAAGATGCGGCCGACATGAAGCAGGACCGCCCCGAAGTGCGCAAGGACGTCCGCAAGACGTGGTGGCCGGACGAGTGAGCGGGGCCGGACGGATGCTGCTGAGACCCGAGACCCTGATCCGTCAGGACGGCCCCAGTCGCTTGCGGTAGTGGACGCGGTCGTAGGGGCCGTCCGCGCGGCGCTCCACGACCTCGTATCCGTAGCGCGGATACAGCTCCTGGTTCTCCCACATGAGTGCGTTCGTGTACAGCCGCACCTCGAACAACCCAAGAGCACGCGCATGCTCCTCCACGAAGGTGAGCAGACGGCGGCCCACCCCCTGCCCGTGGGCGTCGGAGTGGACCGCGATGCTGTCGAGGAAGAGGTGGTCGGGGCGGGCCTCGACGACCACCAGGCCGAGCACGTCCGGTTCCCCGGTGACGTACACCCGGCCCGCCGCCACGTTCGCCGCGTGGTCGGCCTCCATGGGAGCGGGCACGACGCCGATGCGCTCGATGTAGTGGTGGTACGCCGCGTCCGTGACCGCCTTGACGGCGGGCACGTCCGCGTCCGTTGCCCGGCGGATCGCGAGTTCTCGGCTCTCGTTGGTCATGCCGTCCTGTCTACGTCACTACCCTTCCCGCGCACCACCAACTTCTTCAGCAGCGGCCACGCCACGATGAGCAGGACGACCGCGTAGACCGTCACGGAGAACGGCGTGTTGACCAGACCGCTGACGCTGCCGTCGCTGATCTGGAGGGCGCGGCGCAGCTGTTGCTCGGCGTTCGGGCCGAGGATGACGCCGATGACGGCGGGCAGCACGGGCAGTCCGTAGCGGCGCATGCCGAAGCCGATGAGGCCGATGACCAGCAGGATGACGAGGTCGATGGACTCGCCGCCGACCGCGTACGCGCCGACCGCGGCGAAGAAGAGGATGCCGGCGTAGAGGTACGGGCGGGGGATGCGCAGCAGCTTCGCCCAGACGGGGGCCAGGGGCAGGTTGAGCGCCAGGAGCAGCACCATGCCGACGAAGAGGGATGCGATGAGGCCCCAGACCAGTTCCGGTTCGCGTTCGAAGAGGAGCGGGCCGGGCTGGATGCCGTACTGCTGGAAGGCGGCGAGCATGACCGCGGCGACCGCCGTGGTCGGGAGGCCGAGCGTCAGCATCGAGACCAGGGTGCCGGCGGCCGATGCCGAGGATGCCGATTCGGGTCCGGCGACGCCTTCGATGGCGCCCTTGCCCCACTCGTCCTTGTGCTTGGACAGGCGCTTCTCGGTGACGTAGGAGAGGAACGTGGGGATCTCGGCGCCGCCCGCGGGGATCGCGCCGAACGGGAAGCCGATGAGCGGGCCGCGCAGCCAGGACTTCCAGGTGCGTTTCACGTCGGAGGTGCCGAGCCAGGGGCGGCCGACCGGGATCGCCTCGCCGCTCGTGCGGCGCAGATGGGCGGCCACCCACAGGGCCTCGCCGATGGCGAAGAGGCCGACCGCGACGATGACGACGTCGATGCCGTCGGCGAGCTGCAACGAGCCGAAGGTGAGCCGCTGTTGGCCGGTCATCTGGTCCAACCCGACCAGGCCGAGCGTGAGACCGATCAACAGGGACGCCAGTCCTCGTACGCGGGAGGAGCCGAGCACCGAGGTCACCGCGATGAACGCGAGGACCATGATGGCGAAGTAGTCGGGTGCGCCGATGTCGACGGCGAGCGAGGCGACCTTCGGGGCGAGGGCGACCAGCAGGATCGTGCCGATCATGCCGCCGGCGAAGTGTCCGATGGCGGCGGCCGCGAGGGCCTGCGCGCCGCGTCCGGACTTCGCCATGGGGTTGCCCTCCATGGCGGCGACCACGGCGGCGCTCTCGCCCGGGGTGTTGAGGAGGATCGAGGTCGTCGAGCCGCCGAACATGGCGCCGTAGTAGATGCCCGCGAACATGATGAACGCGCCGGTGGGTTCGAGTCCGTACGTCACCGGGAGCAGCAGGGCGACCGCCATCGCGGGGCCGATGCCGGGCAGGACGCCGATGGCCGTGCCGAGCAGGACGCCTATCGCCGCCCAGAGGAGGTTGATGGGGGTGAGGGCCGTACCGAAGCCGTCGAGGAGGGAGTTGAGGGCGTTCATGGGGTCACAGCACCTCCATCAGGGGGCCGCCCGGCAGGGGGACGCCGAGTAGGTTGTTGAAGAGGACGAAGGTGAGGAGGGAGAGCCCGGCGGCGATCAGGGGGTCGCGGGTGAGGTGGCGGCTGCCGAGCGCGTACGCCGCGCCCCAGAACAGCAGCGCGCCCGCGAGCGGGAAGCCGAGCGGTTCGATGAGCACGGCGGTGGCGAGGAAGACGCCCGCGAGCAGCAGCACGGTGCGCCAGTCGGCGGGTTCGGACAGGTCGACGTCCTCGCCGGCCTCGGCCTCTCCCCTGCCGCCGCGCAGTACGTCGACGGCGAGCAGGACGGCGACGGCGAGCAGCCCGATGCCGACGACGATCGGCACGGTCTTCGGGCCGACGGGGCCGCGCTGGGCGATGTCGACGTTCATGGTGAGCGCGTCGGTGAGGACGAGCAGGCCGAGCGCCAACAGCAGGACGCAGACGCCGAGTTCGGAGTGTTCGCGCAGCCAGGACGTGCGCGTGGCCTCGTCCGGGCGGGATTCGGTGGCGGTCACGGGCTCTACCGGATTCACAGGCCCAGCTCCTTCAGTACGGACACGACCCGCTTGTCCTCGGCGTCGAGGAACGTCCCGAAGTCGTCGCCGACGAGGAAGGCGTCGTCCCAGCCGTTCGTCTTCAGCGACTTCTTCCACTCCTTGGAAGCGTGCAACTTCCGTACCAGGTTGGTGAGTTTGTCGCGCTGGGTGCCGGACAGGCCGGGCGGGGCGACGATGCCGCGCCAGTTGGTGAAGTTCACGTCGTAGCCGGACTCCTTGAGCGTGGGCCCGTCGAGGCCGGCGGCGCGTTCGGGTCCCGTGACGGCGAGGAGGCGCAGTTCGCCGCTCTTGATCTGGTCCAGGTACTCGCCGACGCCGGAGACGCCGAAGGCGACCTTGTTGCCGAGGATGGAGGCGAGGAGTTCGCCGCCGCCGTCGAACGGGACGTAGTTGACCTTCTTCGGCTGGATGCCGGCGGCGCGCGCCATCAGCATGGGCGCCAGGTGGTCGGGGCCGCCGGGCGAGGAGCCGCCTCCGACGGGCAGCTTGCCGGGGTTCTTCTTCCAGGCGTCGATGAGCTGCTTGATGTTCTTGTACGGGGAGTCCTTCGCGACCACGACGACATCGGGCTCCTCGGTGAGCCGGGCGATGGGTGTGGTGTCGGCGAGGGTCTTCGGGGAGTGGTTGGAGCGGGCGGCTCCTACGACGCCGAGGCCCATGGACATCGCGAGTTTTCCGTTGCCGTGTTCGCCGACGAGGCGGGTGAGGCCGACGGTGCCGCCGGCGCCTGGCAGGTTGAACACCTCGACGTTGTGGGTGAGTTCGGCGTCCTCGGCGTTCTTGGCGGCGGTGCGCGCCGTGATGTCGTAGCCGCCGCCGGGGGTGTTGGGGACCATGAGGCGCAGGCCGGGGATCTGGGTGCCGGTGTCGGCGCCGCTGCCCGTGGTGAGCAGCGGCGGCCCCACCAGGACGAGCAGCGCGGCCCCGAGCAGGGCGAGGGGTGTGCGCAGGCGCACGTGTGCCACCTACTTCTTGGGATCGTTTTGACGGCGGGCTGGTTGTGAGGTGGCCCACATGTTGCCCACGCGTTAACAAGCTGTCTCCCTTCCGCAAGCAACGGACGTTGTGGTCCTTGTGGTCGCGCACCTACTCTGCGCCAGTGACAAAGGTCTTGATCAAGGTCTTGATCGTGGACGACGACTTCATGGTTGCGAAGCTGCACAGCCGGTACGTGTCCGCGATGGACGGGTTCGTGGTGGCCGGGGTGGCACACAGCGGCGCGGAGGCGCTGCGTGCCGCGGAGTCGCTGCGGCCCGATCTGGTGCTCCTGGACGTGTACTTGCCGGACATGGACGGCATCGAGGTGTTGCGGACGCTGCGGGCCGCGGAGGAGCGGGATCCGGCCCGTACCGCGGTGGACGCGCTGTTCATCACGGCGGCGCGGGACGCGGAGGTGGTGCGGGCGGCGCTGCGGGCGGGGGCGCTGCACTATCTGATCAAGCCGTTCAACCAGGCCGCGTTGCAGGAGCAGTTGAGGCATGTGGCGGCGCTGCGGACCCGCCTCGACGACCTGGACGAGGCGCGTCAGGAGGACGTCGACCAGATCTTCGGCGCCCGCCCGCCGGGTTCGCGGGAACTGCCGAAGGGCCTCGCCGCACACACCGCGGACCTGGTGGAGCAGACGCTGCGCGCCCACCCGGACGGCCTGTCGGCGACGGAGTGCGCCCAGGAGGCGGGCTCGCTGTCGCGGGTGAGCGCGCGCCGGTACCTGGAGTTCTTCGCGGGGACGGGGCGGGCGCGGGTGACGCTCCGGTACGGCGGGACGGGGCGGCCGGAGCGGCGGTATCGGTGGGTGTCCTGAGGCGGGACGCATGGGCGCCCCGAGGGCGGTACGCGTGGGTGTCCTGAGCGGAGTCTGAGGGGCGTCTTAAGGGGGCCATAAAGATCCACTCGGAGCGCTCCCAAGGGCCGAACAGCGCGTTTTTTCGGGCTAACTTCCTTGCCGCACCCCCCAATGCACTCGATCAAGGAGTACCCCCATGCCCGCAAGCCGTCGCAAGCTCGCCGCGCTCACCACGGTCGGAGCGATCCCCCTCGCCCTCACCGCCCTGTCCGCTACGCCCGCGGCAGCGCACGGCACGCTCGGCGATCCGGCCAGCCGGGTCGCCGCCTGTTACGCGGAGGGCGCCGAGAGCCCCACGTCGGCGGCGTGCAAGGCGGCGGTCGCCGAGGGCGGCCCGCAGGCCCTGTACGACTGGAACGGCATCCGTGACGGCGAGGCCGGCGGCAAGTCCCAGGAGAACATCCCCGACGGCAAGCTGTGCTCTGCGAACTCCGACGAGTTCAAGGGCATGGACCTGGCCCGCGACGACTGGCCGGCGACGAAGGTCTCGGCGGGCTCGTACACCTTCAAGTACAAGGTGACCGCCCAGCACAAGGGCACCTTCGACCTCTACATGACGAAGCAGAGCTACGACCCGTCGAAGCCGCTGAAGTGGTCCGACCTAGACCTGGCGAACCCGGTCGCGACGAAGACGGACCCGACGGCATCGGGCGGCTACTACACGTTCTCCGGAAAGCTCCCGGACCGCACGGGCCGCCAGCTGATCTACGGCATCTGGCAGCGTTCGGACAGCCCGGAGGCGTTCTACTCCTGCTCGGACGTGACGTACGGCGGCGCGTCCACCGCCTCCGCCACGACGAAGGAGGCGACGACGCCCTCGGACGAGCAGATCGCGGCGGACGCCGACAAGTCGACGGTCGACCACAGCGGCATGGACATGGGCGACGACACCCACAAGACCCACGAGTCGGCCGCGCCCGCCGCCGACGCCAACTCCCCCGCCGCGCAGGGTGGTTCGCAGAACCTCGCGGAGACGGGCGGCGACTCCACCACCCCGTACATCGCGATGGGTGGCGCGGCCGCCCTGGCGATCGGCGCGGCGGGCCTGTTCGCCTCGATGCGCCGCCGCGCGACGGCGACGGGCCGCCACGGCCGCTGACCGCAGCACCACCGACCGGACCGCCGCCTCCCTGTCCTTCGGGAGGCGGCGGTCCTCATGCGTGGATCGGACGGACCGTCACCAGATGGGCCGGATCGGCCCGTTGGGCGCAATGGCGAGCAACCGCTCCGCGAGCGCGTGAGCCTCCCCCTCCCCGAGCCGCTCCACCCAGGGCCGCACCGCTTCGGCGGCGGCCTCTTCGGCGGCCCGAGTACAGTCCCACCCGCGCCCGGTCAGCACGACGAGCCGGGCCCGCGCGTCCTGCGGGTGGGGCCGCCGCTCGGCGTACCCCTTGCGCACCAGCTCGTCGACGAGCTGACTCGCGGCCTGCTTGGTCACACCGAGGTGGGCGGCGAGTTCCGTGGCGGTGGCGTCCCCATAGGAGAGCCGTACGAAGGCGAAGCCGTGGGCGGGCCGGATGTCGCCGAACCCCCTGGCCACGACCCCTTCGTGGATACGTCGCGTCAGCTCGCTCGCGGCGGCGAGCAGGGCGGAGGTCAGGCTCAGGGCTTCGGCGTTCTGCACGCGGCCATTCAAACACCCTTGACGAGATGGTCAAGCAGCCTGACTATATGGTCAAGCGGCTTGACCATCCCGCAAGACAAGCCGCTTGGCCATCGTGCAAGAAGAGCCGTCAAGACAAGCCATGAAGGAGAAGCCATGCCGGTGATCCGCGCCTCGGAGGCCGTCGTCCACGAACTGCACGGCGTCCGCTTCGTCTCGTACGCCACCCCCGCCACCGGCAGCGAGGAGCTGTGCGCCTGGCGGGGCGAGATCCCCGCGGGCACGAAAGGGCCCGCACACACGGTCTCCCGCGAGGAGATCCTCCACCTGCTGACCGGCACCCTGCGACTCTCCCTCGACGGCGCCCCGCACACCCTCGCGCCGGGCGACACCGCGATCGTGAACGCGGGCACGACGCTCGGGGTGGAGAACCCGGCGGACGAGCCGGCGACGATGTGGGTGACGACGTCGGTGGGTCTTGAGGCGGAGCTGGCGGACGGGACGCGTATCGCTCCGCCGTGGGCCCGGTAGCGCCGTCCGGTCAGGCCGCGTGCGGTGGCGCCGCGGCCGGGCGGATCGCGGTCGGGCCGAATTTTCTTCGGGCGCGGTCGACCGCGTCCTCGATGCGGCGGTCCCGCTCGTCGGTCGGGTCGAACAGGAGCTGCCGGGAGGCCAGTTCGGCCGGGACCAGGCGGTCGGCGCGCAGGGCGATGGAGCGGACCCGGGCCCGCTGCAACCCGAGCCGGTCGTGGAGTTCGTACGCGAGTGAGGTCAGCGTCGGGGTGTGGGCGGACGCCTCACGCAGGGCGCGGGTACGCGTGGTCGCGCTGCGGTCCACGTAGCGGACGGTGAGGGTGAGGGAGCGGGTCGTCTGCTCCTCGGCGCGCAGCCGCAGGCCGAGCCGGTCGGTGAGGGCGAGCAGTGCGGCGCGCTGCCGGTCGCGGTCCAACTCGTCCTGCGGGAAGTCGTGTTCGACGCGGATCGAGCGGGCCGGGGCCGCCGGGACCACCGGTGTCGGGTCGAGGCCGCGGGCCGCGTCGTACAGTCGGCGCCCCGCGGCGGCGCCGAGGATCCGCTGCAGAGTGCCGAGCGGCGCGGCGGCGATCCTGCCGACGCTGTCGAGGCCGTACGAGGACAGGGTGCGGGCGGTCGCGGGCCCCACGCCGTGCAGGGCGGCGGCCGGTTTGTGCGCGAGGAAGGCGGTGACCATGTCGAGGTCGTCGGGCAGTTCGCGGACCGCCGAGGGCGGGCCGTCGGCGGCGACCATGCGGGCCAGCATCGGGTTCGCGGCGACGCCGATGGTCGAGCGGAGGCCGTACAGGCCCCCCGTACGGGCCCGGATCCGCTCGGCCAGAGCCGGGGCGTCCGTGCCGAAGTAGCGCAGGCTGCCCGTGACATCGGCGAGCGCCGCGTCCGGCGGCAGCGCCTGCACGAGGGGCGTGAACTCGGCCAGCAGGGAGAGCAGATGGAGGTAGAGCTGCTCGTCCACCAGGTCGTGGAAGTGGACGTACAGGATCTGCGTCGGCACCGCTTCCTCACTTCCTCGCGTCGTCCGCGTCATCCCGCGCTCCCCGGACTCTGATGCCACAACTTGCGGCTCTGCTTGACGGGTTCGCCGGGCGGCTGAAGGTCCGCCCAGGGATGCAGGTCGTATCCCGTCTCCAGGCGGATACTGCGGCCGTCCACCGCCGTGTCCGTCGCGGGGCGCTCCGCGGTGAGCCGGTCCGTCACCGCGGACAGGCCGCCCGTGCGGCGCAGTTCGGCCAGTTCGGCCAGGTCCCAGGCGGCGGACCCGGTGACCGACAGCGCCTTGCCGCTGCCGCCGCCCCTGCGCTGCACCACGCCGCGTACGAGCAGCAGCCAGGAGTGGAAGACGGTGTGCGCGCTCGCGTCGTGGCTGTCCTCGAAGAACGCGCAGTCGACAAGGCCCGAGGTGTCGTCGAGCGTCGTGAAGATGACGCGCTTGCCGGAGCGGACCGGCGGCGTCTGCACGGCGCCCTTCGCGCCGGCGACCAGGACCACCTGCCCATGCGGCAGATCCTTCAGCCGGTGCGCGGAGGCCACCCCCAGCTCGTCGAGCAACTCCCGGTGGTCGCCCAGGAGATGGCGCGAGGTGTCCATGCCGAGCACGCCGAGCTCGGCGCCGAGCCGTTCGACGTCGTCGAGGTCGGGCAGCTGGGCGGGGGCGACCGTGTCGGGGGCCGCGTCGGTCTCGCCGAGCGCCAACTGCCCCTGCGCACCGCCCCGCCCGCTCCGCTGCGACTCGGCGATGTGCAGCATCAGGTCCCGCCGGTTGCGACCAAAAGCGTCCAACGCACCGACCTGCGCGAGTCGTTCGGCGACCGGCCGGGACGGGCGGGCGCGGGAGAGGAAATCCTGGAGCGAGACGTAGGGGCGCCCCGCGACGATCCGCTCCGCCTCGGCCTCGCTCATGCCGCGCACATCGTCGAGCGCAAGCCGGATCCCGTGAACGAAACCGCCGAGACGGCCGGAACCATCCCCACCATCAGACACCAGTTCGATTCGATAAGCCGGGTCCGACGCGTTCACATCGAGCGGCAGCACCGGCACCCCCCACCGCCGCGCGTCCGCGAGCAGCAGCCGCTTCGGGTACATGCCGGGGTCGTGCGTGAGCAGCCCCGCGTAGAACGCGGCCGGATGGTGCGCCTTCAGCCACGCCGACTGGTACGACGGCACGGCGAACGCGACGGCGTGCGCCTTGCAGAACCCGTACGCACCGAACGCCTCGATGATCTCCCAGGTCCGTTCGACGACCTCCTCCGCGTATCCGCGCCCCCGCGCCTGCCGCCCGAACCAGGTCCGCACCCGCCCGACCTGGTCCGCCTTCGAGAGCGCCCGCCGCGTGTAGTCGCCGAAGGCGAGGCTGCACCCGGTCATCACGTGCAGGATCCGGATGATCTGCTCGTGGAAGACGACCACGCCGCACGTCTCCTCCAGCGCGTCCTTCAGATCCGGATGCGGGTACGCGGGCGCCTGCTTGCCGTGCCGCGCCTTGATGAACGGGTCGACCATGTTGGCCGCGACCGGCCCGGGACGGAACAGCGAGATGTCCACGACCAGGTCGTGGAAGGTCTCGGGCAGCAGCCGCGCGAGCAGATCGCGCTGCCCCGGCGACTCGGTCTGGAAGCAGCCCAAGGTCTGGGAGGACTTGATGAGTTGATACGTCTTCGGGTCGCCCGGCGGCACCTGTTCCGGGTCGTCGAGTTCGATACGCCGGCCGGTCACCCGCTCGATCTCCCCCACCGAGTGCGCCATCGCGGACTGCATCCGCACCCCGAGCACGTCGAGCTTGAGCAGCCCGAGGTCCTCCACGTCCTCCTTGTCGAACTGGGACATGGGAAAGCCCTCGGTGCTGGTCGGCACGACCGGGGTGCGGCCCAACAGGGTCGTGTCGGAGAGCAGCACCCCGCACGGGTGCATGGCGATCCCGCGCGGCAGCGCGTCGAGCGCCTCGACCAGGTCCCACATCCTGCTCCCCCCATACGCCTCCGGGTCGATGCCGCGCAGCTCCGGCAGCTCCTGGAGCGCGGAGCGGGCGTCGCGGGCGCGGATGTGCGGGAAGGACTTGGCGAGCCGGTCCACCTCGGCCGGCTCCATGCCGAGAGCGAGGCCCACATCTCGTACGGCATGGCGGACCCGGTAGGTCTCCGGCATGGACACGGTCGCCACCCGCTCGGGCCCGAAGCGGTCCAGGATCGCCCGGTAGACCTCCAGGCGGCGGGCGGACTCCACGTCGATGTCGATGTCGGGCAGCTCCATGCGCTGCTCGGACAGGAAGCGCTCCATGAGGAGTCCGTGTTCGACCGGGTCGGCGGTGGCGATGCCGAGCAGATGGTTGACCAGCGAGCCGGCGCCGGAGCCGCGCGCGGCGACCCGGATGCCCAACTCCCGCGTGTCGGACACCACTTGGGCGACGGTGAGGAAGTACGAGGCGTAGCCCTGCCGTTCGATGAGACCCAGCTCGTCCTCCAGGCGCTCCCAGTACCGGCGCTTGTAGTCGTAGCGGCGGGCCAGCATCGCGGCATCGCAGCGCGAGCGAAGGACCCGGTCGGGAGTGCGCCGGGCGGCGCCGACGAGGTCAGGTTCGGGGAAGTGCACCCGGCCGAGCCCCAGGTCGTCCTCGGGGTCGACACGGCAGGCCTGGGCGGTCTCCTCGGTGACGGTGAGGAGGCGGCGCGCGGTGTTCTCGCGGTATCCGGCGGCCTCGGTCACCTTCAGGGCGATGGCCGCCATGTCCCCCGCGGGCTTGAGCCACCGCTCGCCGCTGTCGAGCGTGCCGCGCGGGTCGATCGGCACCAGGCGGCGCGCGGAGTCAAGCACGTCCGCGACCGGCCCCTGTCCGGCGTCGGCGTAGCGGACGGCGTTGCTGAGTACGGGGGCGATCCCCTGGTCCGCCGCGAACCCGAGGGCGCGGGCGGCATGCCGCAGCGAGCCGGGTCCGGTGCCGCTCAGGCCGTGGGAGACGACCTCGATCCGCAGCGCCGCGCTCCCGTACCGCTCCCGCCAGGGCGCGAGCAGCCGGGCCGCGCGGTCCGGGCGACCGGCGGCGAGCGCGCGGCCGACGTCCGAGTCGGGGCCGAGCAGTACGAAAACGTGCTCCGCGCCCTCTTCGCCGAGCGCGTCCCAGGGCAGCAGCGGGCGGCGGCCCTGTCCGGAAACGGCGGTGACATCCCGGTGCGCCGCGGTGACGAGCCGGCACAGTTCGGCCCAGCCGTCCGCGCCGTCCCGGGCGAGGAACGCCACACGCTGCGCCGTCTCGTCGACGAACGCGCCGCCCCTGGCCGGTGCGCGCCGCCGTTCGGTGCGCTCGGCCGCCTCGACCGGCGCGGCCACGGCGAGGTCCACCCCGAACAGCGGCCGGATGCCGGCCCGGCTCGCGGCCTTGGCGAAGCGGACGGCGCCGCCGAGGGTGTCCCGGTCGGTCAGGGCGAGCGCGTCGAGGCCGCGCGCGGCGGCCCGCTCGGCGAGCGCGTCCGGGTGCGAGGCCCCGTACCGCAGGGAGAAGCCTGAGGCGGTGTGCAGATGCGTAAAACCCCGCATCCGAACCACCTCGCCACTACTCCCCCCTCTATCCGACCTGTCACACCAGCCTCATCAGGGCCGATGCCCTCACCGTAAACCATGTTCGAATACTTGTGCGAGTCGAAACCGCCACCCGGGAGCCACCGCCCAGGAACCCGCCACCCACCCGTTCGGCCCTCCCCGACTGCATGAGCCGGGGCCTCACCCGAGCGTTGAGGCATGAAGTTCGCCGAAGAGTTCAAGAACGCCGTCACACCCAGAGCCGCGCTCCTCGTCATCGGTGTCCTGGCTCTCCAGCTCCTGTTCATCACCTCGTACGTGGGCGCGCTGCACAATCCGAAGCCGAAGGACGTCGCGTTCGGCGTCGTCGCGCCGCAGCCCGCGGCGGCGAAGCAGCTCGCGCAGCAGCTGGACAAGCTGCAGGGGTCCCCGCTCGACGCGCGGGTGGTCAAGGACGCGAAGACGGCGCGCGAGCAGGTCCTGAACCGGGAGATCGACGGCGCCCTGGTGTTCCACGCGAAGGGCGCGCAGGACACCCTCTACGTCGCGTCCGGCGGCGGCACCGTTCTGGCGTCCGCGCTGGAGGGGCTGGCCACCACGATCGACGCCCAGCAGCAGCGCACGGTGAAGACCGTCGACGTGGCGCCGGCATCGGTGCAGGACTTCGACGGCCTCTCGGCCTTCTACCTCGTCGTCGGCTGGTGCGTCGGCGGCTATCTGTGCGCCTCGATCATGTCGATCAGCGCCGGGTCCAAGCCGGCGAGCCCGCAGCGCGCCGCCATCCGGCTCGGCTCGCTCGCGGTCTTCTCGATCGTGGGCGGCATCGGCGGCTCGCTGATCATCGGCGACTCGATCCTGGGCGCGCTGCCAGGATCCTTCTGGGGCCTGGCCGGGCTCGGCGCCCTGATCACCCTCGCGGTCGGCGCGATCACGCTCGCCCTGGAGGAACTCACCGGCGTCGTCGGCATCGGTCTCGCGGTGCTGCTGATCGTCGTCGCGGGCAACCCGAGCGCGGGCGGCGCCTTCCCGCTGCCGATGCTGCCGCCGTTCTGGCAGGCGATCGGCCCCTGGCTGCCGCCGGGCGCGGGCACCTGGGCGGCCCGCTCCATCGCCTACTTCAAGGGCAACGACCTCACTCAGTCCCTGCTCGTCCTGTCCGCGTGGGCGGTGGTGGGCATCGCCGCGACACTGATCGTGTCGGGCCTGCGCGAGAAGCGGCGGGGTGTGCGGACGGCGGCCGCGACGGAGCCCGCCGAATCGTGACGATCCCGCACCGCTCGCGCAGTTCCTCGACCGCCTTCGCGTACGACTCCACGCCCTCCTCGGGAGTGGCCGCCGACAGGCCGGGCATCTTCGCGATGTCCTGCAGCCGCTCGGGCGCCCTGTACGTCTCGGCCTTCGGCCACGAAAAAAGCCCCGCCCCCGGTTTCCCGGGGGCGGGGTACAAACGTGCCGGTCAGCCGATTTCCGTGCCCGTGGCGGAGAGCGCTTCCGTCACCGGCTGGAAGAAGGTCTCGCCGCCCGACGTGCAGTCGCCGCTGCCGCCGGAGGTGAGGCCGACCGCCGAGTCGCCCGAGAAGAGCGAGCCGCCGCTGTCACCGGGCTCGGCGCAGACATCGGTCTGGATGAGGCCGTTGACGATGTCGCCGTTGCCGTAGTTCACGGTGGCGTCCAGGCCCTTCACCGTGCCGTCGTGCACCTGCGTGGTGGAGCCGGAGCGGGTCACCTTCATGCCCACGGTGGCTTCCGCCGCCTTGGTGATCTGCTGCGCGGAGCCGTTGTAGAGGTTGACCTCGCTGGGGTGGTCGACGTCGGCCGAGTACTTCACGAGCCCGAAGTCGTTGTCCGGGAACTGGGAGTCGGCGTTCGTGCCGATCTCCTGGCCGCTGGAGTCCGACCACGTGGAGATCGACTCGGTGCAGTGGCCCGCCGTGAGGAAGAACGGCTCGCCGCCCTTGGTCACGTTGAAGCCGAGGGAACAGCGGCCGCCACCACCGGAGATGGCGTCGCCGCCCGCGATGAACGGCTTGAACTCGCCCTGGCTGCGCTTGAGTTCGGCCTTGCCGCCGAGCTTCTCGACGACTCCGGTGAGCTGGTTCCAGTCGGAGCCCTTGACCGTGCGGTCGGCGGTGACGACGACCTTGTTGGTGGCGGGGTCGACGGCCCAGGACGTGCCCGGGATGGTCGCGTCCTGCTTCAGGGTCGTCCGTGCGCCCTTGAGCTCGGCCAGCGAGTTCTGGACGACTCTGGCCTTCGCGCCGGCGGCCTGCGCCGTCTGCGCGGCCTCGTCGTTCAGGACATTGACGACGAGCTGCTTGGTCTTGGCGTCGTAGTAGCTGCCCGCCGATTCCTCGCCCAGGTCCTTGGTCAGGCTCGAGGCGAGAGTTCCGGCCTTGGCGATCGAGAGTTTCTGGGCCACCAGGTCGGGTGCGTCGGTGCTGGCGTTCGCAGTCTGGAAGGTGATGCCCGCTGCGGCCAGGGCGAAGATTCCCGCTCCGACCACTGCGGCGCGCCGCTTGGGTATGCGTCGGTGCTTCAACTCACGTCCTCCTGTGGGGGGTTGGGATACCGGTTCGAGTGGGGACGGACCGGATCCGTGAGGCTGACGGGCCCACTATCCCGACCGTCACAGGGAGCACACAAGGTCGACTTCCGGACGCGCGTTCGCCAAACGTCGTACGCCCTTCACCACTTGGGTGCGCCCCCGCGCCGCACGTCGATCCCCACTGCAAACACACCGTGCACCCGCGGATGAGCGGAGGGCGAGGTCTAGTCCTGTCCGGATTTCGCCCCTGCTTGCTCACCGTTGACCACGGGCTCGGGGGTGCCCGCCGCGCTCTTCTTCTCGAACACGGGCGTGGGTGCCGGTGTCTCGGTGAGCCCCGGCAGTGCCCCCTCGGCGAGTTGGGTGACGGCCGCCTTCGCCGCGTGCGCCGCGTCTCCGGGCGTGGCCCGCTCCAGGAAGCGAAGGAGCTCGACCGGGAACGGCAGCACCAGCGTCGAGTTCTTCTCGGCGGCGACCGCCACCACGGTCTGCAGCAGCCGGAGTTGGAGCGCGGCCGGCTGGTCGGACATCACCTCGGCGGCCTGGGCCAGCTTCTTCGAGGCCTGCAGCTCGGCGTCGGCGTTGATGACGCGGGCCCGCCGTTCACGGTCGGCCTCGGCCTGCCGGGCCATCGACCGCTTCATGGTCTCCGGCAGCGACACGTCCTTGATCTCGACCCGGTCGATCTGCACACCCCAGCCGACGGCCGGGCTGTCGATCATCAACTCCAGGCCCTGGTTGAGCTTTTCGCGATTCGACAAGAGATCGTCGAGATCACTCTTGCCGATGATGGAGCGCAGCGACGTCTGCGCCATCTGCGAGACGGCGAACCGGTAGTCCTCGACCTGCACCACGGCCTCGGCCGCGTCGACCACCTTGAAGTAGATGACGGCGTCCACCCGCACCGTCACGTTGTCCCGCGTGATGCCGTCCTGCGCGGGCACCGGCATCGTCACGATCTGCATGTTGACCTTACGGAGCCGGTCCACGAACGGCACGACCATCGTGAACCCCGGCCCGCGCACCGACCGGGTGAGCCGGCCGAGCCGGAACACCACCCCGCGCTCGTACTGTTTGACGACCCGCGCCGCGGACATCACGTAGACCCCGCCGGCGCATAAGACGGCCACTCCCGCCGTCACCAGTTCCTCGACCATCTCACGGTCCCCCAGGGTCCGAAGTGGGCGCAAAAGGCGTGTACTTCGACGGTAGCCCCGTAAGGGACACATAGGGAGAGCCCGCACACAGGGAGAGCCCCCGCCCGGCCGAAATGGCCGGACGGGGGCTCCTGCTGCTGGCTGCGGCTGCCGAACGTGACGCGAGGTGGAGCGGTCGGATCAGTAGACGCTCACGCCGTACGCGCTGAGTGCCTCGGTCACCGGCTGGAAGAACGTGGTGCCGCCGGAGGAGCAGTTGCCGCTGCCGCCGGAGGTGAGGCCGTAGGCGGTGGAGCCGCCGTACAGCGGGCCGCCGGAGTCGCCGGGCTCGGCGCAGACCGTGGTCTGGATGAGGCCGGAGACGATGTCGCCGCCGCCGTAGTTCACGGTGGCGTTGAGGGCGGTGACCCGGCCGCTGTGGATGCCGGTGGTGGAGCCGCGGCGGGTGACGGTGGTGCCCACGGACGGCGTGGCGGCACGCGTGATGTCCACGCTGCCGACGGTGCCGGGAGGAGCGGGGGAACTGCTCGCGTACTTGACGATGCCGTAGTCGTTGCCGGGGAAGCTGGACCCGGTGGTGCTGCCGACGGTCGTGGTGTGACCGGAGTTGGACCACCAGGTCCCGGCGCCGTCGGTGCAGTGCCCGGCGGTCAGGAAGTAGTAGGCCCCTGCGCTGTTCTTGACGTTGAAGCCGAGTGAGCAGCGCCAGCTGCTCGCGTAGATGGCGTCGCCGCCGGACACCAGCTTCTTGAAGGTGCCCGCCGTGCGCTCGATCTTGAGTGCGCCCGCGGTGTCACCCGCTTCCTTCTGGATCTTGTTGATCTCGGCCTGCGAGACCGTGCTGTCGACGGTGACGACGACCTGTTTGGTCTTGGCGTCGACGGCCCACGCGGTGCCGGCGACATCGGCGGAGCGCACCGCGTCGCGGGTCTGCGTGAGTTCCGCTGCGCTGAACGTGTTCGCTGTGTCGGACGCGTTGGCGGAGGGAATCGCGAAAGCTGCCACGGCGAGGAGACCGGAACCGACGGCGATCAGCCGGGTCGATCTGGCTCTGCCGCTGCGGGGGGTACTGCGCTTGATCCTCACTGCTCGTTCCTCCCATAGGGAAGTCGGGGGCCCTCGTGGGGATGGGGCCCGTGAGGCGCAGCCAGGCGCACGGCGAGGATCCGGATTCCGGACACGTCGTGCTCCTGACAATCGCTGAACGGGAGTATTCGCCCGCTCAACTGCCTGCACAAGAGCGCCTTTTGGACTTCCGCCGGATCTCCGCAATACGCCCCCGCCCCGCTGGAGGAAGTGCGGGGCGGGGGCGTTCCGGGTCAACGGGACAGCGCAGGCACCCGCCGTGGCCGCGTGCGCACCCCGATCACCTGGTCCATCAGCGCGCCGAGCACATCGCGTACGGACGCCCGGGTCCGGGCGTCGCACTCGATGACCGGCACCTCGTCGCCGATGCCCAACGCCTCACGAATCTCGGCCAGTTCGAACCGTTCCGCGCCCTCGAACCGGTTCACGGCGAGCACGAACGGCGCCCCCTGCGCCTCGAAGTAGTCGAGCGCGGGGAAGCAGTCCTCGATCCGCCGGGTGTCGACGAGCACCACGGTCCCGAGGGCGCCCTCCACCAGGTCGTCCCAGAGGAACGAGAACCGGTCCTGCCCGGGTGTGCCGAACAGATACAGCGCGAGCGTCGGATCGAGCGTGATGCGGCCGAAGTCGAGGGCGACCGTGGTCGTCGTCTTGTCCTCGACCCCGTCGAGCGAGTCGACGCCCACGGAGACCTGCGTGATGGAGGCCTCGGTGTCCAGCGGTTCGATCTCGGAGACCGCCCCGATGAGCGTGGTCTTGCCGACGCCGAGCCCACCGCTGACCACGATCTTCACGGCCAGCGGGGCGATGCGTTCAGAGCGCCCTGACATGGTCCCTGATCCTTTCGAGGGTGTGGAGCGGCAGCTCCGCGGGTTGCGAACACGACAGGCGACCGCCGACGACGAGGTCGGCCACGAGCACCTTGGCGACTCCGAGCGGAACCCCCACCGCCTCCGCGACCTGCGCGACGGTCGTGGGTTCCTGACACAGCGTCACGATGCGCTGGTGCTCGAACGCGAGCGGCGCGGCCCCCTCCGCCGCGTCGAGCGCGACCACGAGGGTCTCCAGGCGCAGATCGGACTGCGCGGGCAGGGAGCGCCCACCGGTGATGATGAAGGGACGGACGAACTGCCCCTCGTCCGGCACTTCGGATGGTTCGCTCATCGCGGCAGCGTCTCCCGTAGGTCGGCGATGAGCGTCGGCGTGAGGAGGTCTCCCGCCCGTTCGGCGAGGACGGCCATCTCGTAGCCCACGAGCCCGAGTTCACCGCTGCTGTCGGCGAGCACGCCGAGGCAGCTGCCGTCGCGGATCGCCGAGACGAGCAGGAAGCCGCGCCCCATCTCGATCATGATGAGTTTCACGCCGTCGAAGCTGTACCGCTTCGAGGCGCTGCGGGCGAGGCTGGAAAGGCCCGACACGATGGCGGCGAGCCGGTCCGCCTCGGTGCGGTCGAGCCCGTCCGACACCGCGATGAGCAGCCCGTCGGAGGAGACGGCGACGGCATCGCGCACACCGTCGGTGGAGCGGACGAAGTTGGCGAGCAGCCAGTTGAAGGTCTGCGAGTCGCCCCGCGTGTCGACGGTGGTCACTTGGTGTCGTCCTGCCCTTCGGCGCCGTCCCCGGCCTCGGTGTTCTCCTGCACGGCGGCCTTCTTCTGCGTGGCGGCGCGCTCCTTCTCGACGCTGATGGAGCCGCGCATATGGGCGCTGCGCAGGCCCGACAGCATCCCGGACACGCCATCGGGGGTGCGCTCCGCGGCGGGGCCTTCGGGCGCGGGCGACGACGGCGGCGGGGCCGTCTCGTGCACGGCCTTGGAGATGGCGCTGCGCTGCGGCCGTTTGACCAGCCCGTTGCGGGTGCGGGAGGCGGAGGACGCCGAACCAGCGGGCTTCGTACGGGACTTGGCCTCGACTCCCGCGGCGACCGGCGTCCGGGCCTCCTTGCGAGGGGCGGGCAGCGTGGCGGGCCGCACGGCCGACTCCTCGGACTTCCCGGCCTTCCCGCTCATGTCGGCGATCTCGGCCTTCCCGACCTTGGGCCTGGCCTCCGTGAGCAGCCCCGCGGGCACCAGTACCCGGGCCACCACACCGGCGGCGGGCGCCTCGCCGAGCCGCACCTCGATCCCGCACTTGCGGGCGAGCGCGCCGACCACGAAGTGGCCGAGGAACCGGGTGGGTTCGGCCATGAAGCTGGCGTTCCCGGAGAGTCGTACGTTGGCCTCGGCGAGGGCCCGGGTGTCCATGCCGAGCCCGTGGTCGACGATGGCGACGAGATAGCCCTCGCTGGTGCGCCGCCCCTCGATCTCGACGTCGGAGTCCGGCGGCGAGAAGCTGAGCGCGTTCTCCACCAACTCGGCCAGCAGGTGCGAGAGTTCGGCGACGACCGAGCCGGAGATGTGGGCGGGCTCGACGCGCCGCAGCGTGACCCGCCGGTACTCCTCCACCTCGGACAGCGAGGCCCGCAGCACGTCCGTGACGGACAGCGGCGTCGACCAGGTGCGCGGGCTCGACTCGCCCGCGAGGACGAGCAGGGACTCGGCGTTGCGGCGCATACGGGTGGCCAGGTGGTCGAGTTCGAAGAGGTTGGCGAGGGTGTCGGGGTCGGCGTCCTCGTGCTCCAGCTTGTTGATGAAGCTGATCTGACGGCGCACCAGGTTCTGGTTCCGCCGCCCGAGGCTGACCAGCGAGTCGGTGGCGTTCCTGCGCAACACGGCCTGCTCGGTGGCGAGGTCGAAGGCGGCGCTCTGCACCCGGTCGAAGGCGTCGGCGACCTCCCGCACCTCGGCGCCCGCGCGGGCGTCCAGGGCGAGCGGCGCGGGCGGTTCGGGCGAGGCGTCGCCAGCCGTCTGCACGGCGGCGACGGCCTGCGGCAGCCGCGCCCCCGCCACCTCGCGCGCCTCCCGGGCGAGCCCGGTGAGCGGCGCGGACACGGAGCGTACACAGTCGTAGGCGAGCGCGCCGAGGGCGGCGATGACGGCGAGCGCGAGAAGCACGAACAGCAGCAGGTCGCGCTGGGCCGAACTCTCCAGCTGCGCGGCCCTGTTCTCGACGTCGGCCCCGATGGAGACCTGCACGTCCCGCAGCCCGTTGATGGTCGACGTCATCGTGTCCCACCAGGCCGAGGGCGGTACGTCGCGGGGACTGAGCCTGCCCGCACCGTGCACGGCGGTCGACTCGTAGCCGAGGGCCCGCTCGGCGTCGGGTGTGGCGAGCGCCGCGTCCAGGCGGCGTTCCTGCGCGTCCGTCGCGGTGCGCGGGAAGGTGTCGAGCGCGGCGAGCCGGCCGGAGCGGATCTCCATGAAGGCGCTGTAGTCGTCGCCGCGGAAGTGCCCGCCGGCCCGCACCGAGCCGAGCACGATGGCCCGCTCCTGCCCCATGAACTCCTTGGCGGAGCCCAGGGTTTGGAGCGACTGGTAGGAGTCGCGCAGCGGCCCGTCGGCCACGTCGTCGAGGGCCCGGCCGAGCCCCACGAGCTCGGCGATGGTGTGCGTGAAGTAGTCGAAGGTGGGCTTCACCTGCCCGGAGCCGTCGTCCGCGCCCTTGCGGATCCCGGCGAGCGAGTCGAGCCGCCCGAGCGCGTCGGACGCGGCCGCGGAGGTGCCCCGCTCGTCGAGCGCGTCCTGAAGGGCGACGCGCGCGGTGTCGGTCGACTTGCGCTGGGCGGGCAGCTTGGCGCTGAACTGCCGTACCCCGCCGACGTATCCGGTGGTGAGGCCGCGCTCCTTCTGGAGCTCGTGGACGAGCCCCTGGAGGGTGACCTCGAGCCGGGCGTCGGCGGCGGTCGCCGCGGCGTTGCGGTAGCCGGAGATCTGCTCGGCCGCGAAGAAGCCGAGCAGGGTGAGGAGCACGGCCGTGGCCAGGGCGAGGATGCGCAGGAGTCGTGTGCGGATGGTTCTGGGTCGGGATGAGGCGGTGACGGATGCCGTCACCGACGAGACGAGGTCCACTGAAATGCCTTATGGAGGGGGCGAGTTGACGGTGCGGAAACGGTGCTTCCGCGCCGGGCCAACGAGCCCTCACCGGCCCCGGTCACCTCATCAGGTGGTTGTTTTACACCACCGAAACAGGCTTTCCGGAGGCGTGCAGGTGACCCCGCACCACACGTTCGGACCACCCCGGCCCGTATACAGGGCCAGCGCCTCACAGCCCGCAGTCAGAATCCACGGCCACAGCCCGCCGTCACAGCCCGCAGTCACAGCACGAGCAGCAATCACAGCAGTCGCAACAATCGGGTCCGTCGCAGTTCCGGCAGCAGCCCTCGCGCTTCTTCCGGGACCACGCGCCCTCGTACTCCTCGGCGCAGCACACCTTGCAGGTGCAGCAGAGCCCGATCGCGACGGCGCACCCGGCGAGCAGCCCCCGCTTCCCCGGCTTCGGCGACTTCCCGAAGAAATCACCGCCACCCGGGCCACCGGGCCCGCCGGGACCACCCGGGCCTCCGGATCCGCCTGGTCCGCCGACGCCGTTCGGATCGCCGCCGTAGGGGTTGCCACCGCCGTAAGGATTCCCGCCGCCATGGGCATCGCCGCCGCCGTACGGATTCCCGGACCCGTACGCCTCGTGGCCCCCATGCGCTCCATGCCCATGCGCATGCGCCTCGGCCCCGAACGCCCGGTCCACCGAGCGCCCCAGCTCGTGCGCGAGCAGCAGATGCGCCAGCTTGCCGTCCACGAAGTCGACGTCGCGCAGCGCGAGCCGGATGCCGTGCAGGGCGTCGTCGGCGAGGCGCCGCGCCTCGGCGAGCGACGTGCCGGTGGCGGACAGCGGGTTCCAGGCGCCGGCCGCGGCATCGGCGTCCTGGTCCTCGACGGCGTCCAGCAGATGCGCGAGCCGCCCGAACAACCGGCCCACCTCGGCGAGCGGCTCGGCGTTCCCCGGCCGCCCGGCCAGCATCGCCGTGTGCGCGAAGGCGGCGGCGGTCGCGGTCTCGGTCGGCTCGGTCACGGCCAGGACGGAGCCGCCGGGCCCGGCGAGCGCCTCGATCCCGGCCTGCCGCTCGACGGCGTCGAGCAGGACCGCCGTGTCGAACCCGACGTCAGATCCGGTACGGGCACCGGCCCTTCCCCAGCTCGCGGCGACCCGCCGCGCGGCCACGGCCACCGGCCTGCGCGCGAAAAGACCGTCCCGGTCGTCGACGTGATCGCGCACCTTCGCCGACGCGAGCACCAGGGAGACCGCGGCGGCGAGCCGCGCCCCCTCGCCCTGCGCGACGGACGCGCCGCGCATGCCCCGCAGCGGACAGGGCCCGGCCTGCCGCCGCCAACCACCGGCCGCACCGGACCGCTCGCTCTGAGCCTCCGTCAGGACGGAGATGAGCAAACCGTCGTAGTTGGTGACGACACGGGCGAACTGCCCGTGGTCGCCGCGCAGTGCCAGACAGAGCCCGCAGAGGTGGGCCATCCACTGGGTTTTGAGGCTCTCACCGAGCCGATGAGAGCAGGGCCGGACCATGCCGAACAAGAAGACTCCCCCGTACGCCGAATGACGGCCCGTCACCTGGACCGCGCGACGACGGCATCGTATCGAGCCCTTGCGCGACCTTCCCGTTCACCCGTACGCACCGAAGGTCACCCATACGCCGTGAAGAATCATATTTCACTCACCATCAGCAGCCGTGTCCCGTACAACCCTTGGGAACTCCGGCATGAACAAGCGCAGACTGTGCACCAGTACCGTCACGAAAGCCCCGCGCGGCGGCTATCCCCTTGGCGTCACGTCTGCATCATGGACGAACATTGGGGATGCACGACATGCGGAACGCAGAGGAACCGCTGTGAGAGGAGGCGTCCATGGGATCGGTGCGCAAGGCGAGTGCCTGGCTTGGCCTCGTCGACGACAACGATGAAGAGCGTTACTACGACGACGACTACGACGAGGGGCCCGAGCCCGCCACCGCCGGCGACGCAGCCTGGGTCACGGACCCGCGCGTGAAGGTCGCCTCCGAGGAGGCCCAGGAGAAGGGCCGCCGGATCGGCACGGTGACCCCGGACAGCTTCCGGGACGCGCGCCGCATCGGGGAGATGTTCCGGGACGGGGTTCCGGTCATCATCAACCTCACGGCGATGGAGGCGTCCGACGCCAAGCGCGTGGTGGACTTCGCCGCGGGCCTGATCTTCGGGCTCCGGGGTTCGATCGACCGGGTCGCGACGCGGGTGTTCCTGCTGAGCCCCGCGGACACGCAGATCGTCTCCGGCCGTGACACCAAGGAACCGACGGACGGTTTCTTCAATCAGAGCTGAGCGGTTCGGGGGCCTCCCCCGGACCGCACGTCACGCGGCCGAGGACGCCGAAGACTCCGCCGGTGACGAAGCCCGCCGCGGCGCCGCCACGTCCGCGTCGTCCGCCGCGGGCGCCTCGTCCGCCTCCTCGCACTCCATCCGCTTCGGCAGTCGCAGCGCGGCGACCGCCCCGAGGAACAGCAGCACCGCGCTGACGACCAGCGTGACGTGCAGACCGTGCACGAACGCGGCGCGCGCGGCCTCCCGCACTGCGTCCCCCGCCGCGCCACCGAGCTGCGCAGCGATCTGGTACGCCTCCCCCAGCGAGTGCCCCGCGGCGGTCGACGTGCCGTCGGAGACCCCCGGCACATGGCCGAGCCCGGGCGCGTACGCCGCGTTCATCACGGAGCCGAGCAGCGCGATACCCATGCCGGCGCCCAGCTGGTACGAGGTCTCGCCGATCGCGGCCGCACCGCCCGCGTCGTCCGCGGGCGCCTCCGTGAGCATCGACTCGTAGGCCCCGAACAGCGTGGTCTGGAAGCCGAAGCCGAGCAGGACGAAGCCGAAGCCGAGCAGCCACGGCTGGTCCTGCTGGCCCATCGCGCAGAGCATCAGCACCGCACAGGCGGTGAGCGCGAAGCCGGACGCGACCATGGCGCGCGGCCCGAAGCGGCGCAGGTTCGCCGAGCCCAGGACGCCCGCGGTCATCGCGGCGAAGGTCAGCGGCAGCATCCGCAGGCCGGTCTCGAGCGGGCTGAGGCCGAGCACCAGCTGGAGGTACTGGACCGCGATCAGTTCGAGGCCGACGAGGGCGAGCATCGCGATGACGATGCAGCCGACGGACGTGGAGAACGCGACCCGCGAGAACAGCTTCATGTCGATGAGCGGGTGCTCGCGGCGGCGCTGGCGGCGCACGAAGAAGAAGAGCAGCACGACGCCGACGACGAACGGCAGCACCGCCTCGGCGTCGAGCAGATCGCGCTTGGTGCCGAGTTCCTTGATGCCGTAGACGACACCGAGCACGCCGAGCGCGGCGAGCAGCGCGCCGAACAGGTCCCACGGACCGTCGCTGCGGCCCTTGGACTCGGGCACGAGGACCCGGCACAGCGGCAGCATGATCAGCATCAGCGGGATGTTGATGAGGAAGACGGAGCCCCACCAGAAGTGCTCGACGAGGAAGCCGCCGAGTACGGGCCCGGTGGCGGCGCCGACCGCGGCGACCGCGGTCCACACGCCGATCGCGACGGCCCGCTCGTGCCGGTCGGGGAAGACGTCGCGCAGGATCGAGAGCGTCGCGGGCATGATCATCGCGCCGCCGATGCCGAGGATCGCGCGGGCCACGATGAGCACCTGCGCGGTGTCGGAGAACACGGCGAGCGCGGAGGCCGCGCCGAACAGGCCGTAGCCGAGCAGCAGGATCTTGCGGCGGCCGACTCTGTCGCCCAGCGTGCCGAACAGGATCAGCAGCGAGGCGCACACCAACGGGTACGCGTCGCCGATCCACAGGAGCTCGACGGAGGTGGGCTTGAGGTCCTCGGTGACCGCGGGCAGCGCGACGTAGAGGATGGTCGAGTCGAGGGCGACCAGAAGCAGACTTGTGCACAGGACGACGAGGACGACCCAGCGGTGGGGTCGGGTTCCCATGGCGGCCAGGCGCCCGAGTGCGCGCCCGGAGGCCGTGTTCGTCCCGGACATGTACGTACCTCCCAGTGTTCCTCGCGTTCGGCGGTTCCCAGGACTGGGGAGGCCATTGGCCTTGTCCTGGTTCCGGCTCGGGAGGAGCGGTCTCCCGGCCCCGCGGCGATAAGGCGAGTAAGCCGTCAGCGTACGCGAGTTCTCGCCAATGACACGTGGCGGACCTCTCAAGGCCCCCGCGAGCGGGTGTGGCGTGCACCACTCGCGGGAAAGGGGCCTGCTGGCGAGGCGCAGGGGGCGGATGCCGATAATCGGGGCCGTGACGGAAGTGGACCAACGACATCGACCCTCGCCGCGGCATGCCGCGCCCGCCCTGCTCGGATACGCCGCGGTGCGGGCGCTCGGCCTGCTGGTGCTCGCGGTGTGGAGCGCGGCGACGGGCAAGAGCGCGCACACACTGCTCACGGCCCGCTGGGACTCGCTCTGGTACACGCGGATCGCCGAGCACGGCTACGGCTGGTCGGTGACGCTGCCCGACGGCACCGTGCACTCGAACCTCGCGTTCTTTCCGCTGCTTCCGTGGCTCGAACGTTTCGTCTCGGCGGTCAGTCCGCTGTCGTACGCGGACGCGGGCCTCGTGGTGAGCCTGCTGGCCTCGCTGGCGGCGGCGTGGGGGATCTTCGCCGTCGGGGATCTGCTGCACGGGCGGGCGGCCGGGATCTGGCTCGCCGTGCTGTGGGGTGCGCTGCCCGTCGGGATCGTGGCGTCGATGGCGTACAGCGAGGCGCTGTTCACGGCGCTCGCGGCGTGGGGACTGTACGCGGTGCTGCGACAGCACTGGGTGAGCGCGGGACTGCTGGCCGCGCTCGCGGGTCTGACCCGGCCGATCGGGGCGGCCGTCGTGGTGGCGGTGTGGGTGGCGGCGGCGCTGTGGATCGCGAAGGAGCGGCGGGCACCGTGGCGGCTCGTGCTCGGGGTGCTGCTCGCGCCGGCGGGTGCGGCGGCGTACGTGCTGTGGGTCGGGCAGCGGACCGGTGGCGGGCTCTTCGGCTATCTCGACGTGCAGGCGCAGTGGGGCAACGGCTTCGACGGGGGCGCGGCCTTCGCCGGGTTCGTCGCCGACCAGTTCACGTCGCCGCTGGGCGCGCTGGCCGGGATCGGTCTGATCGTCGGGGTCGCGCTGGTGATCTGGCTGTACGTCGCCGGGGTGCGGCAGCGCCAGCCCGTGCCGGTGCTCGTCTACACGGGCATCGTGGTCGTGCTCGCGCTGTGCGCCTCGGGGTACTTCGGCTCGAAGCCGCGGCTGCTGCTGCCCGCGTTCCCGCTGCTGCTGCCGCTCGCGGTGGCGCTCGCCCGGTGGCGTACGGGCAGGTCGGCATGGGTGGTCGGCGGTCTCGCAGCGTTGTCGGCGGTCTACGGAGCGTTCTGGTTGAACGGGTCCGGGCCGCCATGAGCGGTGAGTGAACGGCCAATTCCGCACGGGCATCAGATGAACGCATTCATAAGCGTCATATAATGGGCCCCGGAAACGATCTTTGAATTCAGGAATCTTTCCTTCCGGGTGGCTGAAATCGTGGGAATATTCGGCCACCTGAGATCAATCCCACATCACATCGTCATCACAAAGCCCCTGATTCGTTCTTGTCCACCTGCCGGTCGCTGTAGCGTCGATTGGGTGCGTACCGAACGAAACCTGACCCGCCGTGTGGAGCGGGTCTTCGCCAGGCTCGATCGCGAGCCCGAACGACCGACCCATGTGGACATGCCCCACATGAGCCGGCACCGGGTCGTGCTCTTCGGGCTGACCCTGTCCTTCTACCTCACGATCGTGGTGGCGGTGCTCACCACGTCGTGGCTGGTCGCTGTCGACTGGCAGGTCATGTTCTTCCGGCCGTACCAGCAGTGGCCGGACATCCACGCCTTCCTCGACTACTGGGTCGTCCTCGGCCAGCGCGGCCCGACGGCCGTGATGGTGATGTCGTGGCTGGGCTGGCGTTCGTGGCGGCAGCACACGCTGCGCCCGCTGCTGATGTTCGGCACTTCGCTGCTGCTGCTCAACGTGACGGTGGGCGCCGCCAAGTACGGCATGGGCCGCGCCGGCCCGCACTACGCGACGACCATCGGGTCGAGCGAGATGTGGCAGGGCGGCGACATATTTCCTTCGGGCCACACCGCGAACGCGGTGGTGACCTGGGGCATCCTCGCCTACCTCGCCTCCACCCCGCGGGCCAGGCGCTGGCTGTCCGCGGTCTCCGCGGTGATCTCCCTGAGCGTCGGCCTGACCACGGTCTATCTCGGTACGCACTGGCTGAGCGACGTGCTGCTCGGCTGGGCCGCGGGCCTGCTCATCCTGCTCGCGCTGCCCTGGTGCGAGCCGCTGGTGGCCCGCGCGGAGGCCTGGATCCTCTCCTGGCGTGACCGTCTGCTCGGCCGCCGCTCCGGCGCCCGGCTGCCACAGCCGGAGTCCGAGCCGGTTCCGGTCCCGGCGCTGACCACGGCCGCCCGCACACGCGAGTCCGCCGGGGCCACCAGATCGAGCCGCCAGCTGCTCCCACAGGGCCCGCACACCCCGCGCGGCGAGCGCACACCGATCACCCCGGCAGGCAGCCGCCGACCGAACACGGAGAGACTCACGCGCGGGACGCCGTCGACGAGAACGGTGTCCTGAGCGCGCCCATAGACGAGCGCGCCCACAGACGGCGGGGCCCGGTACGCACAGCCAAGCCCCGCACCACGAAGGCCCCCGAACCTCTTGCAGGTTCGGGGGCCTTCGCACGCTTCAGGGGCCTTCAGGCGGCCACTCAGGGGGCCTCAGCCCTTCCAGCAGCGCGTCACCTTTCCCTCGGTGACCTCGAAGTTGAGCCGCCCGGCCAGGTACTCCATGGTGATGATCGCGCCCGGCGGCAGCTGCCTGACGGTCGACCAGCCACGCGCGCCTGCCTGTGACTCGGCACTGGGCGCGTCGAGCCCGACGTACGCGTCCGGATTGTCCTGTGGTTCCGCCGGCGGGGTGGGGATGGGTGCCATGCGGCCACGGTAGGCCGCGGGTCACGCTTTTGTCACAAGATCACGACAGTTGTTTCTTAGGAGTTCCTCACACGATCGGGCGTTCCTTGTCTCTTACTTGCTCCTTACTTTCACCCGTAACACCCGGCCCTATCGAATTATCGCGGTCCGCCTAAAAGCCTCCGCCGGGCCGCCTCCACGAGCCCTGCACGCTTTTGCACAATTCCCCGGGCATTCCGAATCCGACGGCGGCACGGGCGAGTTGAGGCCGTCCGGGAATTGTCTGTTCATGCCAGAAACAGCGGTACGCCCTCTGTCGCCACGGGGGCCGCGCGAGCATCATGGCCTGAGTCCGCAGCAGGCCCGAGGCGCGCAGCAGAGCAGCGAGGGGGCAAGCGATGGGTACGACCGGGGTGCAGGCCGGGCCTGCGACGGTGGGGGCCGCGCGCGAGCGACGTCCGGGCCGGGTCGTCGTGGACTGGCTGACCACGACCGACCACAAGAAGATCGGCCACCTCTACCTGGTCACGTCGTTCTGCTTCTTCCTCATCGGCGGGGTGATGGCCCTGCTCATGCGGGCCGAACTGGCCCGTCCGGGCATGCAGATGCTCTCCAACGAGGAGTACAACCAGCTGTTCACGATGCACGGCACGATCATGCTGCTGCTGTTCGCGACGCCGACCTTCGCCGGCTTCGCCAACGAGATCATGCCGCTGCAGATCGGCTCGCCGGACGTCGCGTTCCCGCGCCTGAACATGCTCTCGTACTGGCTGTTCGCCTTCGGCGGCCTGATCGTGCTCGGCTCGCTCATCGTGCCGGGCGGGGCCGCGGACTTCGGCTGGTTCGCGTACGCGCCGCTGAACAGCCTGACCCGCTCCCCCGGCATCGGCGCCGACCTGTGGATCATGGGGCTCGCGCTCGCCGGGTTCGGCACGATCCTCGGCTCGGTGAACTTCCTGACCACGATCATCGGGATGCGGGCGCCCGGCATGACGATGTTCCGGATGCCGATCTTCACGTGGAACACGCTGTTCACGTCGATCCTGGTGCTGCTCGCGTTCCCGGTGCTCGCGGCCGCGCTGCTCTGCCTGGAGGCGGACCGCCGGTTTGGGTCCGTGGTGTTCGAGGCCCAGTACGGGGGCGCGCTGCTGTGGCAGCACCTCTTCTGGTTCTTCGGGCATCCGGAGGTCTACATCATCGCGCTGCCCTTCTTCGGGATCATCAGCGAGATCCTGCCGGTCTTCAGCCGCAAGCCGATCTGGGGCTACTCGATGCTGGTCGGCGCGACGATGGCGATCACGGGCCTGTCGGTGGTCGTGTGGGCGCACCACATGTTCGCCACCGGCGGGGTGCTGCTGCCCTTCTTCTCGTTCATGTCGTTCCTGATCGCGGTGCCCACGGGCGTGAAGTTCTTCAACTGGACCGGGACGATGCTGAAGGGCTCGCTGTCCTTCGAGACGCCGATGCTGTGGTCGATCGGCTTCCTGACCACGTTCCTCTTCGGCGGCCTGACCGGCGTCATCCTCGCCTCGCCACCGATGGACTTCCATGTCACCGACTCGTACTTCGTGGTGGCGCACTTCCACTACGTGGTGTTCGGCACGGTCGTCTTCGCGACCTTCGCCGGCTTCTACTTCTGGTGGCCGAAGCTGACGGGGAAAATGCTCGACGAGCGGCTCGGCAAGATCCACTTCTGGACGCTGTTCGTCGGCTTCCACACGACGTTCCTGGTCCAGCACTGGCTGGGCGCGGAGGGCATGCCGCGCCGGTACGCGGACTACCTGGCGGCGGACGGCTTCACGGCGCTGAACACCCTCTCGTCGATCGGCGCGTTCCTGCTCGGCCTCTCCACACTGCCGTTCCTCTACAACGTCTGGAGGACGACGAAGTACGGGGTGAAGGTCGAGGTCGACGACCCGTGGGGGTACGGCAGGTCCCTGGAGTGGGCGACGGCCTGCCCGCCGCCGCGCCACAACTTCGTCACGCTGCCGAGGATCCGCTCGGAGTCCCCGGCGTTCGACCTGCACCACCCGGAGTTCGCGGCCTTCGAGAACCGGCCGCTGGAGTCCGGGCAGAAGGAGAAGGACTAGGGCCCACCGGGTCCTAGCTCTGGACCGAACTCACCTGCACGGAAAGGTCGTTGGCCCCCGTGTAGTAGGCCTCCGCGGCCAGTTCGCCGCGACCCTGGACGGTCACCCGCGTCACCGGGTACGTGAAGATCGGCTTCTTGTCGGCGATGTCGTCGAGCAGCCGGGCGAGCCGCACCTGCGGACCGTCGTCCCCCGCGGGCCGCAGCCACAGGTCCCAACGGCCCTCGCGCAGCTCGTCGTAGCCGATGCGGAGCGTGAACCGCGGCCCGTCCCAGTCCAGTTCGCCGCGGAGCACGGGGCCGCGCACCGCGCGGGAGCGGATCTCCGCGTACGCCTTCGCCGTGAAGTCGGCGCCGTAGACCCGCCCGTGCACGGTCAGCTCGCCGTCGGCGATGAGCAGTTCACCGGCCTCCGCGTGCGGCGCCCGCAGCCAGCTGCGCACAGTGAGGTTGCCGTGCTTGGTGGCGTACGGGATGCGTACGGCGACGTAGCCGCGCGAGCCACTGGGCGCCCGGTCCACCAGTGAGCGCAGGTCGTTGACGCCCGGCATGAGCCGCACCGGCTCGTCCCCCGAGACCTGCGCGTACGCGTCCCAGCGGCCCTCGGCGAGGGAGACGCTTATCGGCAGCGACGCGCGCAGCCGCCCCTCGCCGGTCGGCGTCAGCGGCAGCCGCACCGTGTGTCCCGAGGCCCGGTCGACGAGCAGCAGGTGCGCCGGGTCGGGCGAACCGTGGTCGGTGACGTCGAAGGTGAGCCCGCCGGCTGAGTCGGCGATGCAGTCGGCTCGGGGCGGCATGCGGACGCTCCTGTCGCTGTCTTCGGGGCACGGCGGTGGCGGAGCCGTGGGGGCGGTCATACGGGATGTCCCTTCCGCTGCGGCCGGAGGGCGTCGCGCACCGCGTAGGCGCCGCCGAGGAGCGAGCCGCGGGCCCGGTGCAGCAGCCCGAGGGAGCCGCGGCCGGTGAGCGAGGCGAACAGGTCCTCGTAGCGCTGGGCGATCCGCGCCGGGTCGAAGCGCTCGGAACCCCTGAGGGCGCGGGCGCTCATCTCCTGGCGCAGGGTGTCGTTGTTGATGAGTTCGAGCAGGCCGCCGGAGATGGCATCGACGCTGCCGACCTTGACGAGCCGGCCGTCGACACCGTTGTCGATGATCTCGCCGGGGCCGTGCGGGCAGTCGGTGGCGACCACCGGCAGACCGCAGCGCATCGCCTCGACGATCGTCATGCCGAAGGACTCGAACCTCGACGTCACCGCGGCGAGGGAACCTTTCGCCCACTCCGGCTCTATGGGGTGGGCGGGCCCCATGAGGTACACGTGGTTGTAGAGGCCGAGCTCGTCGATGAGCGTGCGCAGCTTGTCCTTCTGCTTGCCGCCCCCGTAGATGCGCAGGCGCCAGTCGGGCCGCTCGGCGCGCACCTGGTCGAAGGCGCGCACCAGCAGGTCGTAGCGCTTCACGGGCGCGAGCCTGCCGGCCGCCACGACCCACTTGCCGCTGCCGTCGGCGGGCGCGATGCCGGGCTGCGGAACCGGGTTGGGCATCGCCTCTATGCGCACGCCCGGGAGGCGCAGCTGCTCGCGGTAGGCGAAGGCGTCGGCCTCGGTGGTCGTGGTCAGCGCGTCGAGGCGCGGGTAGCTGCCGCGCAGTTCTCGGCGGAGCTCGGTGGAGTGCGTGCCGAGGGTGAGGTGCTCCTGGCCGACGCGCAGCACTCCGCGCCTGGTGTCACGGGCGAGGTGCACATTGAGCCCGGGCCGGGTGCCGACGACGACGTCGGCGTCCAGGGAGCCCAGGTGTTCGGCGATCCGCCGGTCGGTGAGCGCGCTGTACTGCTCGTAGCGCCCCTCGCTGCGCGGGAAGACCGTGGCGGGCAGCTGGAACTCCGGGTCGTCGCCCTCGTACCCCGCGGCGCCCTTGCGCAGGTCGACCAGGTGTCGGACCCGCACGCGCGGGTCCGGCGCGAACACCGGTTCGTCCCGGTGCCGGAAGACGGATACGACCTCCACGTCGTGGTGGTCGGCAAGCGCGCTGGCAAGGTTGTACGTGGTGCGGATCGTCCCTCCGATCCCGTACGCATTGTGAATCAGGAAAGAAATCTGCATGCGCCCTCGTATCTGTCTGAACAGTCCGTCTTCTCCGCCTACCGGGTAGTTAGACGGAGATGGCCTGGCGAGGGTTGTTCCTCATCATCATGTTGTTCCTGAACAGATGCGGAATTGGTAGCTGTTTTCGGGAACCAACTGGCCAAATCACCCATCTGGGGTCACATCATGGCTGGTAGGAGAGCTGCGGGACGTCAGAACAGGTGTGCGTCATACCACCGTTCTGGGTGACCCAGCCCTTTGTGTCGGTCCATCTCGCGACCGACAGGCACGTCTCTCGAGTTCTCGGCGGCTCCGCGAGCCTCGCGAATGTCACGGGAAGCAGCAGGCCATCGGCCGAGTACCGTACTCCGCGCTCCATGAAACGGTCGACGCACGCACGCGTGACCGTCCGGCAGGAGCGGACGGCGTCCGTGAACCACATCGCGGCGGCCCAGCCCTCCAACAGCCACTGCGAGTGCGTCCTCAGATGCTTCGTGGCGTCGCGGAAGGCGCGTACGGCGGGGTGCCCGGTGTCCTCGTAGTTGCGGCTCGCGCCGGTGGCCCACAGGGAGGCGCGGCAGTGCGGCGCGTCCTTGTAGGCGGACCGGACGGACGAGGTCCAGTTCTGTACGTTCGTGACCTTCGCGGTGACGCGGGCGCCGACCTGGTCCATGGCCTCGCAGAGCCGTGCGTTGCCGTGCGCGTCGACGGCGTCGAAGACGAGGTCGACCTTCTCGTCCTTGAGGTCGGCGGCCGCGGCCCGGAAGTTGGGCAGCGCGAAGTCGAGCTGCTCGGTGACGACGCGGTAGCCCTCGGCCTTGAGTCCGCGGGTCACCAGGCGGGCGTACGCGGCCGAAGCGGCCTGGTTGTAGGAGACGACGGCGGCGGTGCGGGCGCCGTGCTCGCGCTTGAAGTAGCGGTAGACCTCGGTGCCGCCGTACAGCTTCCCGTCCCAGCCCGGCGTCCCGTTCCTCGGCGCGAGGCTGCCGTAGATCCCGTACAGGTGCGGGTAGGTGTCGTAGGCGGCGCCGATCGGCTGGCCGCCGATGTCGGGCACGCGCGCATGGGAGACGCGTTCCGCGCCCGCGTAGTCCAGCGCCGTGGTGGCCACCAGGGCGACGACCTTCTGCTCGTCGACCAGCTTGTGCACGCAGGACGTGTTGCCGACGCCGCTGCCGCCGTCGTCGCACAGGTGCACCTCGACGCGGCGCCCCTGAATGCCGCCCTGCCGATTCAGGTTCCGGAAGTACGCCTGTGCACCGTCGCGGGTGTCGGTGAAGGTGGCGCCGCCGACGGGGCTGGTGGCGCTGGTGATGATGCCGACGTGGAGGGGCGCGGTGGAGCGTGGCGCGGGCGCGGAGCGGTCCTCGAAGTCGCTCTCCGGCAGCCGGGACCCGCAGGCCGCGACGGCCACCAGGGCCAGCCCCGCGACGAGGGCCTCAGCAGCCAGGGCCCGGCGACGCATTCCCGCTCAGCTGCACCAGCGCGCACAGGGTGTTGACGGACACCTTCCAGGTGCCGCCCTGCTCGACGGACGTCCCCTTGGCGTCGGGCAGCACCGTCGCGCCCTTGAGGGCGAGTGCGTACGTCACGTCCGCCTCGCTCCCCGAGGTGAAGCCGACCTTGGTGACGGTGGCCTCCACCTGGCTTCCGCGCTTGTCGCCGCTGAAGCCCTTCAGGACCGGGCGCATCTTGGCTCCGTTCTCCAGGACGGCCTCCTTCTCCTCCATCGACACCTTCGGGTCGAAGAACTTCTTCCAGTTGGCCTTGATCTCCTTCTCGGCGGCGGCCCGGTCGGCGGGCCCGCTCCCACCGGGCCGCTCCGACGAGGGCTCCTTGCTCGTGGGCTCCGCGTTCGTGGGCTCCTTGCTCGTGGTCGGCTTCGAGCTCGGCGTCGGCGGGGCGCTGTCGTCACCGCCGCTGTCGTCGCCGCAGGCCGCCAGGGCGGGGCCGAGAACCAGGGCCAGGGCGAGCGCGAGCGCCGGGCCCCGTCCGCGAGTCGCGCGAGGTGTGCGGAGTGTGCGAGGTGTGCTCCCGAAAACCATCAGGCTCACCGCCGGGTGTCGGTCCGGGGGCGGGCCGACTGGATCAGAGTGATCGGCCAACTGTCCCCGGAGCTTTCCGAGTTGGACTCCAGAAGGCATAGTGCAAGCGATCGGCGGACAAGACCAGACACACGCGCACACCAGTGGGGGCCGGCGATGCGGACTGCCCGACTACGTTCTGTGCACCCGGCCCTGTGGGCGGGGCTCGCGGCGCTCGCCGTCGGGGCGGCGCTCTGCGTGGTCGGCTGGTACGGCATGTCGGGCGAACGCTTCGCCGAGCGCCAGCTCCCCTATCTGGCCTCCTGCACGGTGCCGGGCGCGGCCCTGATCATCGCGGGCGCGGTGCTCCTCACGTACGGCAGGAACACACTCGCGACGTCGCGCGTGGAGCGCCTCTACGAGCTGCTGGTCACGGCCGACCCGGCGCCCGACACCCTGGATCCCGCACCCCTGGCCGCCTCCAGCGGCCGGCTGCTGACGATGCCGGGCGGCACGCTGTGGCACCGCGCCGACTGCCCGCTCGTCGAGGGCAAGCCGCGGGCGGTCCCGGCGGACGCGGGTGCCATCGCGGAGGCGGGCCTGGTTCCGTGCCCCATCTGCGAACCACCCAACGGGAGTTGAGGAGTCCGGGTCGTGTCGTCCCTCACGTACGACCTCACGCTCGCCGGACTCTCGGTGGGAGCGGCGGCGGCGCTCACCGGGATCGGCCTGATCGTCACCTACCGGGCGACGGGCGTCCTCAACTTCGCGCACGGCGCGATCGCGATGCTCTGCGCTTATCTGCTGCGGCAGTTGGTGGTGGTGTGGGAGGTGCCGCTGTGGGCGGCCGCGGCGCTGGTGCTCCTGGTGGTGGCGCCGGGGTTCGGACTCGCCCTGGAACGCTGGGTGTTCAGGCCGCTGGCCGTGTCGGGCGGCGATCCGGCGCGCACCCTGGTCGCCTCGATCGGCGTCTTCGTCCTCCTCGTCGGGGCCGCGGCACTGCTGTGGGGCACGGGAGCGCAGGAGGACGCGCCGCGGCTGCTCCCCGGGGAGCCGTGGGGGCAGCTCGCGGTGGCCTGCGCGATCGGGGTCGCGGTGTGGGCGGTGACGCGCTGGACACGGTTCGGGGGTGAGCTGCGGGCGGTCGTCGACAACCGTCCGCTGGCCGTGCTCGGCGGGATCGACGCGGACCGGGTCGCGGCGGCGGGCTGGGCGTTCGGCACGTTCACCGCGGGCCTGACGGGCGTACTCCTGGCCCCCTACGTACGCCTCGACCCCTACGGTCTGCCGTTGCTGGTGATGGAGGTCGTGGCGGTGGCGGTCGCGGCGGGCATGCGGCGGCTCGGGGTGGCGGTGGGGGCGGCGCTCGCGATCGGGGTCGCGCAGAGCCAGTTGACGCGGCTGCATCCGCGCGGGTGGACCGAGCCGCTCGTCCAGGCGGTGGGGGCGAACCTGTTCGTGGTGGCGCTGCTGGTCGCGGCGCTCGCGCTGCCGGGGGTGGGCGGGAAGGGGGCGTTGCCGACGGCGGTGACGCGCCGGACGCGGGCCGCTCCGCGGGAGGCGTGGCTGGTGGCGGGGGTGCTGTTCCTGCTGCCGCTCGGTTTCGCGGGTTCGGACCTGCGAACGTCGATCCAGGTCCCGGCGCTGGCATTGATCCTGCTGTCGCTGGTGGTAGTGACGGGAAGAGCCGGCCAACTAGCCCTGGGCCAAGGCGCATTCGCGGGCTTGGGCGCCCTGTTCGCCACATTGCTGGCGACGGGGAGGTTCCCGGGCCTCCCCCAACTCCCGGGACTGGCAGCCCTCTTGGTGGCGGTTCTGCTGGTGGCCCCACTGGGCCTCCTGACCGCCGCGCCCGCGATCCGTCGACACGGCCTCGCGCTGGCTCTGGCGACGTTCGCGGTGGGGGTCGGGGTGAGCCGATTCGTGTTCGCGCAGCCGTACGCGACGTCGGGCCTCACGCCACCGCGCCCCGCGGGCTTCGACGACGACCGAGTGTTCTACATACTCGAACTCGCGCTCCTCGCTGGGGCGTTGATGGTCGTGGCAGGCCTGCGACGGGGACGGGTTGGCCGGGCGCTCGCGGCGGTCCGGGACCACGAGGCGGGCGCGTCGGCGGCGGGGGTCGGGGTGCCGGCCCTGAAGGTCGCGGTGTTCGTGGTGGGGGCGGGCCTCGCGGCACTGGGAGGCGGCCTGCTGACGTTCGGCCTGCACTCCTTCGACCCGTCGGCGTACGACCCGATACGCGGCCTGCTGTGGTTCGCGGCGATAGTGGTACTCGGCGCGGACAGCCCCTTCGCCGCACTGCTCGGCGCGGGCCTCTTGGTGGGCCTGGACGCGGGAGCCCGCGGCGGCGTGGCAGCACTGGCCATCGGGGTACTGGCGGTGCTGGTGGGACGGGGGTTGGGCGTACGGGGCTGGGGTCGAGGCCGTGGCCGTCTGACCGGGCGGGGGGCGGCGGCCCGGGAGACGCTGGCATTTAAAGCCCCTGCGGCGTTTGAGCAGGCCTTTCAAGCCCCCGCGGCATTTCAAGCCCCTGCGGCGATTGAGCAGCGGGGTCCGGGGCGGAGCCCCGTGACGTGGGTACGGACGACCGCAACGAGACCGGCACCCGCCACACTCACCGCCACCCACCTCACCGTCACCTACGGCCCCCACCCCGCCCTCCAGGACGTACGCATCCGGCTCCCCAGCGGCAGCGTCACCGCCGTCGTGGGTCCCAACGGCGCCGGAAAGAGCACCCTGTTCCACTGCCTCGCCGGAACCGTCCGCCCCGACACCGGCCGGGTCCGGCTCGGACAACGCGACGTGACCCGGCTGCCGGCACACGCCCGGACCAGACTCGGCATCGCACAGACCTTCCAAGAGCTCGTCGTCTTCCCCTCGTTGACCGTGGCCGAGAACATCCGGATCGGCGCCGAACAGGGCCGCGTACGGGACCCGGCAGCCACGGAACGGATGACGCGCCTGTTCGGGCTGCGAGGCGAGCAGGAGACGCGCGGCCTCCCCACGGGCACGCTGCGCCGCGTCGAGCTGGCCCGCGCACTGGCCGGCGACCCGCACGTGCTGCTGCTCGACGAACCGACCGCAGGCCTCGACCCCGCAGAGGTCACAGCCCTCGCCCGGCTACTGAGGGCGCTCGCCGCCGACGGCGTCGCCGTGCTCGTCGTCGAACACGATCTGGACCTCGTCGCCGAACTCGCGGACACCGTCCACGTGATGGCGGCGGGCCGCATCGTGGAGTCCGGCGCGCCGGACTCCGTCCTCGACCGCACCCCGGAGCCCTCATGACGCCCGGCACCGGTGCCGACGCCGGCATCCAACTGCGCGACGCCCGCGTCCGCTACGGCCCCTTGGAGGCCCTTCACGGCGTCACCCTCACCGCCCCCGCCCACGCGCTCACCGTGCTGCTCGGGCCGAACGGCTCCGGTCGCACCACCGCCCTGCGCGCCCTCGCCGGCACCGTACGGCTCGCCGCAGGGTCCGTCGTGTGGGACGGAGTCGACGTCACCCGGCACACCGCCCACGCCCGCGCCGCGGCGGGCCTGCGTTTCGTACCCGACCGGCAGGCCGTCTTCGCCGACCTCACCGTCGCCGAGAACCTCCGACTGGCAGCAAACAAAGCGACAAACAGAGCAGCAACCAAAGCAGCAACCAAACGGGACTTCGACGCCGCCCTCGACGCCTACCCCGAGCTGCGCCCCCTCCTCGCCCGCCGCGCCGGCGCCCTCTCCGGCGGTGAGCAGCGGATGCTCGCCGTCTCCCGCGCCCTGCTCGCCCCCGCCCGCGTCGTCCTCGTCGACGAACCCACCCAGGGCATGGCCCCGCCGGTCGCCACCCGCACGTACGCCCTCCTGCGCGAACTCGACGCCTGCGTGGTGCTCGCCGAGCAACGCCTGCCGCCCGGCCTGCGCGGGACTACGAACGAGGCGACGGTGATCGTCTACGAACTCGGCCGCGGCACGGTCGTGTTCCGCGGCGAAGCCACCGAGACCCCACCGCGCCGACCGGACCCGATCAGCCCGACGACTTCCCCGGCTCGGGAATGACCAACGTCGCCCCCTCCTCCAGCCGGTCCGGGTGCGACCCGATCACGTAGCGGTTGGCCTTGTAGAGCGCCTGCGCACCGCCCTCCACCTTGAAGCGCCGCGCGATGGACGACAGCGTGTCGCCGCGCTGCACCACATGGACGCGGCCCTTGAGCCCGTACCGCTTGGAGCAGACCGGCCACGCCTCCCAGCCCTGGGTGCGCAGCACCTCCTCCGCGACCTTGATCTGCTCGGCACGGGTCGCGAGGTCGGCGCGCGGCGCGTACTTCAGGCCGCCGTGCTCCTCCCACGTGGACTGCTGGAACTGAAGCCCCCCGTAGAAGGAGTTGCCGGTGTTCTCGTCCCAGTCGTTGCCGCTCTCGCACTCCGCGAGGCAGGACCACGGCCACTCGGTCTTGGCACAGTCGTACGGTTCGGCGGCATCCGCCCTGGCGTCGAGGGCCGGCAGCGCGGCCAGTGCGAGCAGCACGCCCAGCAGGGCCGCCGCCCACCGCCGCGGGCCGTGCGCCTTCGGAAACGTAGCGGTCACGTCCATAGCGCGGACGCTAGGCAGCCGGTGTGCGGCCACCCGTCGTGCCGCGCCGTGCCCGCCGCGTGGCCCCACCCGGTCGGCGGACCGGGTGGGGCCACGCGGCGCATGTGCGGTCAGGCGAGGCGCAGCCGCTGCCCCGGCATGATCAGGTCGGGGTCACCCCCGACCACCGACTGGTTCGCGGCGTACAGGCGCTGCCAGCTGGTGCCGTGGGCCGCGGCGATGCTGCCGAGGGTGTCGCCGCTGCGGACGACGTAGCCGCCACCGCGGGCGGCGCCGCGGTTCGTGTGGCCGGAACCGCGCTGCTTCTGCGCGGCCCGGGGAGCCGCCTCGGGCGCGGCCTTCGGGGCGGCCTTGGGCGCCGCCTTGGGCACGGCCTTGGGCGCCGACTGGGCGCCCGGGGCGCCGCCGTACGCCCCGGCCCGTGCCGAACATGTGGGCCATGCGCCCCATCCCTGCGCACGCTGCACCCTGGTGGCGACAGCGATCTGCTGCCCCCTGCTGGCCCGGTCGGCCGTCGCGGCGTACGCACCGCCGCCGTACGCACGCCAGGTGCCTGCCGAGAACTGAAGCCCTCCGTAGTAGCCGTTCCCGGTGTTGATCTGCCAGTTGCCACCGCTCTCGCAGCGTGCGATGCGGTCCCAGACGCCACCGTCCGCCGCTTGGGCGGGGCCGGCGAGGGCGAGGAGACCGAGCGGGGCGGCGAGGGCCACCCCGGTGAAGACCGCTGTCGTGCGAGCCATACGGTTCGGCGCGGACATGAGAATCCCTCTCGTGGACTGCTCGTTGCGGACGGCGGTGGAATCTAGGCAGCGCAAGAGGGCCACGGCAACCAACGGCTCGTCCCGCCAGGCCAGTTCGCCGTTACCCCGGGTACCGGCGATTTTCGGCCAACCGATACATACAGTGATTTCAGTATTTGTCGACCTGTCGTCCTGGCGATCTGTGACTCAGCTCACCGGTCCAACTTCCTTGGAAAACCAACAAGTTGGCGGGGAGTGACGGATTCCGGGCGGTCGTTCACGGTGTGCGCCGGATGAGGTGATTCCGTTCCGATCCGGGCGTGACCGAGGACACAGATCATCCGTTGTCCCTTCATAAGCACTCGCCTGACCGCGGCCGATCACCCCGATCGGTCCAACAGATCCCTGAGGAGTCCCCGTGCCTCGCTTGCTCGACGTCAGCAACGACGTACGCGCCGAGATCGGCGACGAAGAAGCCGACCGGCTGATGGCCGGTGACAACGCCCCCGGCAGTTACGACTGCACCTCCTGTCGCACGCCCGGCGACTCGCAGCAGCAGCCGACCAGCACCGTCCTGTTCGTCGGCGACGAGACCGCCGTGCTCGCCTTCGCCCATGCCACCTGCCTGCCCTCGCAGGTCGTCCAGGTCGCCGAGGACCAGCTGCAGGGCGCCGTGCAGTCCATCGGCGGCGGGCAGGACGCCGCCGACCGGCCGGACGGCGGCACCCCGGCCGCGGCATCGCAGGCCGTGCTCGGAGTGACCAGCGGCCTCGTGCTGATCGGTGACACGACGCACCCCGCCCTCGTCGTCGAGCCGACCGGCCCCATCGCCCGCCCCGGCACGACCACGGACGGGGACGACTTCCTGCCGCTCCTGATCGAGCAGGGCTTCATGCCGGCCACCACGCTGGACGCGGTCCCCTCGGTCCTCGGCGGCTGGTCGGTGCTGCTCGCCATGGGCCAGCTGCACGCGATCCTGCAGCCCGGTACCGGCGGCTCCCCCGGCCAGGTCGCCTGGTGGCAGGCGCACCAACCGCTCCTGGTGACGGAGGGCTGGCGGACCGCGGCGAACAAGACGCAGACGGTGCTCGTCTTCGCCGCCTCCTCCGGCTCGATCGGCCACCAGCCGCGTGAGGACCTGCTCCGTCAGGCCCTCGACAAGGCCGCGGCGAACGGCCGCCTGGTGGCCGCCGCCATGCCGCTCGCCGGCACCTGAGCCACCCCGGCGACACCGCACGGGCCCCCACGAATGCGCCGGTCACACCGCTGACAGCCCGCAACAGCGCAGGCCAAGGGCGCATCCGTCGGGGGCCCGGTTCGTTGGCACATACGTGCACCCATACGACCCCACCTCATCCCCCGCGCCCGGTTCCACCCCTTCGTCCCGACGGCACCAGCCGTATCAGAACCCCATCCCGTCGATGCGTCCCGCGGCGGACCAGCCGGGCGGTCATTCCGGAGGTGGCCACGCGGGGGGCGGCCCCTCGGTGACCCCCATCTACGACGCCCTGTACGCGGAGTACAGCCGGTCCTTCCGGACGCTGCCCGGCGACCGCAGCGGCGAGGAGGACCTGGGGTTCAGGGGCTTCGACCCACTGCACGGCCCGCGCCCGCACCATCCGCCGCGCTGGCAGCCGTACCCGCCGCAGCACACCACGGGACGGCACTACCCCGCGGCGCTGCCGCCGGGTCCGCGCCGGGAGCACTGACCTCCCGCGCCCGCACAGAAAAACGCCGCCGAGTGGATGTCTCCACCGGCGGCGTCCGTCCGAGCGACCTCCTAAAGAGGCTGCCTACTTCTTCCTGCCGCGCTTCTCACGCACGCGTACGGAGATCTGGATCGGCGTGCCCTCGAAGCCGAACTCCTCGCGCAGGCGGCGCTCCACGAAGCGGCGGTAGCCGTGCTCGATGAAGCCGGAGGAGAAGAGCACGAACCGGGGCGGCTTGGAGGCGGCCTGCGTGCCGAACAGGATGCGGGGCTGCTTGCCGCCGCGGACCGGGTGCGGGTGGGAGGCCACGAGCTCGCCGAGGAAGGCGTTGAGCCGGCCCGTCGGGACTCGCGTCTCCCAGCCGTCGAGGGCCGTCTCGATCGCGGGAACCAGCTTCTCCATGTGCCGGCCCGTGCGCGCCGACACGTTCACCCGGGGCGCCCAGGCGACCTGGGCGAGCTCGGTCTCGATCTCGCGCTCCAGGTAGTAGCGACGCTCCTCGTCGAGGGTGTCCCACTTGTTGAACGCGAGGACGATCGCGCGGCCCGCCTCGACCGCCATCGTCACGATCCGCTGGTCCTGGATGGAGATCGACTCGGAGGCGTCGATCAGGATGACCGCGACCTCCGCCTTCTCCACGGCGGCGGCGGTGCGCAGCGAGGCGTAGTAGTCGGCGCCCTGCTGCAGGTGGACGCGCTTGCGGATGCCCGCCGTGTCGACGAACTTCCAGGTGACGCCGCCGAGTTCGATCAGCTCGTCGACCGGGTCGCGGGTGGTGCCCGCCAGCTCGTTGACGACGACGCGGTCCTCGTCGGCCACCTTGTTCAGGAGCGAGGACTTGCCGACGTTCGGGCGGCCGATCAGCGCGATCCGGCGCGGTCCGCCGAGCCCGGCGCCGCCGAACTGCTGCTGCGGGGCCTCCGGCAGCGCCTCCAGGACGGCGTCGAGCATGTCGCCGGTGCCGCGGCCGTGCAGCGAGGAGACGGGGTGCGGCTCGCCGATGCCGAGGGACCACAGGTACGAGGCGTCCGCCTCGCCGCTCGGGCCGTCGACCTTGTTGGCGCAGAGCACGACGGGCTTGTTGGCCTTGCGCAGCAGGCGCACGACGGCCTCGTCGGTGTCGGTGACGCCGACCTTGGCGTCGACGACGAAGACGACGGCGTCGGAGGCCTCGATCGCGTACTCGGCCTGCGCGGCCACGGACGCGTCGATGCCGAGCACGTCCTGCTCCCAGCCGCCGGTGTCGACGACCTTGAAGCGGCGGCCCGCCCACTCGGCCTCGTACGTGACGCGGTCACGGGTGACGCCGGGCTTGTCCTCGACGACGGCCTCGCGGCGCCCGATGATGCGGTTCACCAGGGTCGACTTGCCGACATTCGGGCGGCCGACGACGGCGAGGACGGGCAGCGGACCGTGGCCCGCCGCGTCGAGCGCGCCATCGACGTCCTCGACGTCGAAGCCCTCCTCCGCGGCGAGCTCCATGAACTCCGCGTACTCAGCGTCGCCGAGCTCCCCGTGCTCGTGTTCCGGGGATCCCTCGGGCTGGATCTGGTCGTTCATGAAGTCCGTACCTCGTCGTTCATTCGTGGTGATCGGTGGACCGCCGTTTCGTGTACCGCGTTCCACTACTGAAAGTCTCGCTCAGCGCCCGGTCAGGCGCCTGGCATGGTCCAGGTGGCCGCTGAGCCGCTCCTGGATGCGCACGGTGGCTTCGTCGAGCGCCTTGCGGGTACGCCGCCCGCTCCCGTCGCCCGCGTCGAAGGGGTCGCCGAAGACGACGTCGACGCGGCTCCTGAGCGGGGGCAGCTTCTTTATCAACCGTCCCGGGCGCTCCGTGCTTCCCAGGACGGCGACCGGAACGATCGGCGCCCCGCTGCGCACCGCGAAGTACGCGAGTCCGGCCCGCAGCGACGCGAAGTCGCCGTCGCCCCGCGTGCCCTCCGGGAAGATGCCGAGGACGCCGCCGTCGGCGAGGACGCCGAGCGCCCGCGTGATGGCGGTGCGGTCGGCGCTGGTGCGGTCGACCTTCACCTGCCCGATCCCGTCGAGGAAGGGGCCGAGCGGTCCGACGAACGCCTCCTGCTTGATCAGGAAGTGCGTCGGACGCGGGGCGACGCCCATGACCATGGGGCCGTCGATGTTGTGGGAGTGGTTCACCGCGAGGATCACCGGTCCGGCCGCCGGGACCCGCCAGGATCCCAGGACCCGCGGCTTCCACAGCCCGTACATGAGGCCGACGCCGATGCGCCGACCTACTTCGGCGCCTCGCTCGGAGGGCGCTTCCGTCACTTGGAGGCTCGCTTCTCCTCGACCAGGGTGACAACGCACTCGATGACCTGCTGCAGCGTGAGGTCGCTCGTGTCGACCTCGACGGCGTCGTCGGCCTTGGCCAGCGGCGACGTCTTGCGGCTGGAGTCGGCCTTGTCGCGGGCGACGAGCGCCTCCTGCGTGGCCTTCACGTCGGAGCCCTTGAGCTCGCCGGAGCGGCGGGCGGCGCGGGCCTCGGGCGAGGCGGTGAGGAAGATCTTCAGGTCGGCGTCGGGCAGCACGGTCGTACCGATGTCACGGCCCTCGACGACGATGCCCTTCTCGGCGCCGAGCGCGATGGTGCGCTGCAGCTCGGTGATCCGGGCGCGCACCTCCGGGACGGCGCTGACGGCGCTGACCTTCGAGGTGACCTCGCCGGTGCGGATCGGGGCGGCGACGTCCGTGCCGTCCACCGTGATGGTGGGGGCGCCCGGGTCGGTGCCGGAGACGATGTCGGCCTTGCCGGCGACGGCGGCGATCGCGGACGGGTCGTCCAGGTCGATGCCGTTGGTCACCATCCACCAGGTGATCGCCCGGTACTGGGCGCCGGTGTCCAGGTAGCTCAGGCCGAGCTGGGCGGCGACGGCCTTGGAGGTGCTCGACTTGCCCGTGCCGGAGGGTCCGTCGATGGCGACGATCACTGCTGCGGCGGCGGTCGCGGCGGTTTCCATAGGTGACGGACACCTTTCTCAGTGCACGGGGGCATGGGTACGAGGCGCGGAAGCGCCCCGCACAAGGTTACTGGCTCTGGAAGACCCCTTCTTACGTACCTCCACCGGCGCCCCTGCCGACACTGCTACTGACGCATCGCCCAGCCGCGCTCGCGCAGCGCGGCGGTCAGTTTCGGCGCCTGCGCCGGCTGCACCATGAGCTGGACGAAACCGGCCTGCTGCCCGGTCGCGTGCTCGATCCGGACGTCCTCGATGTTGACGCCCGCGGCGCCCGCGTCGGAGAAGATCCGGGCCAGCTCGCCCGGCTGGTCGGAGATGAGAACGGCCACGATCTCGTACGCCGCCGGGGCCGCGCCGTGCTTGCCGGGGACCCTCGACTGGCCCGTGTTGCCGCGCCGCAGCATCGTCTCGACGCCGTCCACGCCCTCGCGGCGCTTGGCGTCGTCGGAGGACTGGAGGTGGCGCAGGGCCTGCACCGTCTCCTCCAGGTCGCCCGCGACGGCGGAGAGCAGATCGGCGACGGGGCCCGGGTTCGCGGAGAGGATGTCGATCCACATCCGCGGGTCCGAGGCCGCGATCCGCGTCACGTCGCGGATGCCCTGCCCGCACAGCCGTACGGCGGCCTCCTCGGCGTTCTCCAGGCGGGCCGCGACCATGCTGGAGACCAGGTGCGGCATGTGCGAGACGAGCGCGACGGCCCGGTCGTGGGCGTCGGAGTCCATCACGACCGGGACGGCCCGGCACAGGGCGACCAGTTCCAGGGCCAGGTTCAGGACCTCGGTGTCCGTGTCACGGGTCGGGGTCAGCACCCACGGCCGCCCCTCGAAGAGGTCGGCGTCGGCCGCGAGCGGGCCGCTGCGCTCACGGCCCGACATCGGGTGCGTACCGATGTACGGGGTGAGGTCGAGGCCCAGTTCCTCGAGCTCGCGGCGCGGGCCGCCCTTGACGCTGGCGACGTCGATGTAGGCACGGGCCAGGCCGCGGCGCATCGCGTCGGCGAGCGAAGCGGCGACGTGCGCGGGCGGCACGGCGACGATGCACAGGTCGACGGGCCCCTCGGGCGCCTCGTCGGTCCCGGCGCCGAGCGCGGCGGCGGTGCGGGCCTGCCCGGGGTCGTGGTCGGCGAGGTGCACGGTGACGCCGCGCGAGGCGAGGGCCAGGGCGGCGGAGGTGCCGATCAGGCCGGTGCCGATGACGAGTGCGGTTCTCACTGGGCGATGTCCTTGCGGAGGGTGGCCGCGGCACCGAGGTAGACGTGCGCGACCTCGGCCTTGGTCCGCTCGGTCTCGATGTGCGCGAGGATCCGGACGACGCGCGGCAGGGCGCCGGCGATGTCGAGTTCCTGCGCGCAGATCAGGGGCACGTCGACGATGCCGAGCTTGCGGGCGGCGGCCGCCGGGAAGTCGGAGTGCAGATCGGGGGTGGCCGTGAACCAGATCGAGATCAGGTCGTCGGCGGTCAGCTCGTTGCGCTCAAGGACGGCCGTGAGCAGCTCGCTCACCTGCTCGTCCATGTGGCCGGCCTCGTCCCGTTCGAGTTGGACGGCGCCCCGGACCGCTCGTACCGCCACGTCACTGCCCCTTTTCCACGTACGCGCAATTGGATAGGAGACCAGCGTAATCAAGGCGGGAGGCGCGGGTGCGCGGCGCCCGTCTGCCGAGACGGACGCCGCGGGGGTCCGCCGCCGCGTCAGAGCTTCTGCTGCTTGATCAGATGCTCGATTCAGAGCTTCTGCTGCTTGATGAGGTCCTCCAGGGACCCGGACGACGGCACCTGGCCTTCCGGGGTGAGCTTGTCGACGACCTGCGGCAGTTCCCGCGCCACCTGCGCGGCCGCCTCGTCGCGGCTGACGCCGGCCTCTCCCGCGACCCTGTCGAGGGTCTCGTCGGGCACGGCCTGCTTGACCTGCTCGGGGCTGAGCGCCTGGTTGTCGCCCGTGCCGACCCACGAGTCGAGCTGGCCCTTGTCGACCAGACCGGACTTCGTGATCATCTCGAGGAGGCCGCCCAAGGGGTTGGACCCGGCGCTCGTACCCATGCCGCTCGTGCCCGCCCCGCCCGCGCCCCCTCCGAGCAGCCCGCCCAGGAGCGAACCGAGGATGTTCCCGCCGCCGGACCCCCCGCTCTGGCCGCCCCCGCCGAGGAGACCGCCGAGCAGACTGCCGAGATCGTTACCGGCCATGGCCACGCGCCTTTCGGGACATTCACCTGTGAGGAAACCCGGACCACCTCAATGTCACCCGAACCGCCCCCTGTCGCCACCCGGCCGGAGCTGCTTGCATGGAGCGGTACCGCTGCCGCCTCGGGGGGAGGCTCGGCCATGAAGCGCTCCGGGCCGTTGTACACACTGCTCGCCGGACTGGCCCTCGGCCTGTTCGTGTTGTCGCTCAACGCGACGACGGGCGAGGGCACTTCGTCGTACGGGGAGGCTCCCGCCGCGACGGCATCGCCCGCGCCCTCCACCTCACCCTCGGGCTCGGGCTCGGCTTCGGCCTCGGCCGAACCGTCGGCGTCGCCCTCGAAGGCCAGCCCGACGCGGACGGCCCGCGCCAAGACGAGCTACGCGGGCCGCACCGACGACGACTCGTCCGCGATCTCCATATCCATCCGCGGCGACAAGGCGATCGCCTACTTCTGCGACGGCCGTACCAAGGAGTCGTGGCTGAAGGGGAACGTCGAGGACAACGGCGAGATGAAGCTCTCCGGCAAGCACGGCGCGAAGCTGGACGGCAGGCTCACCGGCGACCGGGTGCGCGGCACCACGACCGTCGAGAAGCGCCCCTACGGCTTCACGGCGAAGAAGGCCGTCAAGCCGTCCGGTCTGTACCGGGCGACCACCGAAGTGCGCGGCGCGGAGATCGACGGCGGCTGGATCGTGCTGCCCGACGGCCGCCAGGTGGGCATCGTGCGCCGTGACGACAAGCCGTCCGCCGCGCCGCCCATCGACCCGGATTCGGGGGCGGTGACGGTCGACGGCGACAGTCTGACGGCCCGCCCGGTCGTCCCTTGAGGAGCATGTAGAGGGTTCAGAGAGGGTTCCCATGACCGTCGACCCGAACGCCGCCACCCAGAGCTTCCCGAACCCCGACCACCGCCGGCCGTCCGCGGCCCGCTACCTGGTCCCCGCGCTCGTCGCGGCGGCGGTGGCCGTGGCGCTCGGCGCGTACGGCAAGGTGCACGACCCGGCGGGCACGGCGTTCAACCTCGCCGGCTTCTCCAGCACGAGCGCGGTGAAGTCCTGGCTGGGGACGGCGGCCTTCGCCTTCGCGCTCGTCCAGATCGTCTCGGCGTTCATGGTGTACGGGAAGCTGGGCGGCCCGTCCTGGGCGCCTGCGCTGCACCGCTGGTCGGGCCGGATCGCGTTCCTGCTCGCGGTGCCGGTGGCGGTGCACTGCCTCTACGCGCTCGGCTACCAGACGTACTCGACGCGGGTCATGTGGCACTCGCTCCTGGGCTGCTTCTTCTTCGGCGCGTTCAGCGCCAAGATGCTGCTGCTGCGCACCGAGCGGCTGCCGGGCTGGCTGCTGCCGGTGGTGGGCGGTCTTGCGTTCGCGGTGCTGACGCTGCTCTGGTTGACGTCTGCACTGTGGTTCTTCCGGACCGTGGGAGTGACGACATGAAGCGCACCATCACATCACGCAGGAGCGTCCTGATCGCGGGCGGCGCGGGCGCGCTCGCGGTGGGCTGCAGCAAGTACGGGGACGAGGACCAGGGCGGCGGAAGCGACGACCAGGCGCCGTCCTCCGAAGCGCCGGAGGAATCCGAGGCACCGGAGGGCTCCGAGGGGGCGGACGACTCCGCCAAGCCCTCCTCCGGCGAGCCCGAACAGCCGCCCGCCGGCGACGAGTTGGCGAAGACGTCCGACATCCCGGTCGGCGGCGGCAAGGTCTTCCCCGACGACAAGGTCGTGGTGACGCAGCCCGCCAAGGGCGACTTCAAGGCGTTCACCGCGGTGTGCACGCACCAGGGCTGCACGGTCAAGGACGTCTCCGACGGCACCATCAACTGCCCGTGCCACGGCTCGAAGTTCAAGGTCGCCGACGCCTCGGTGGCGAACGGCCCGGCCCGGAGCCCCCTCGGAGCCCGCCAGATCAAGGTCACCGGAAATTCGATCACGCTGGCCTGACGGGCGTCCTACGCTCCGGGCATGAACCCGCAAGACCTGGTGCGCGACCACACCATCTACTCCTGCGTCATGGGCTCCCGCGCCTTCGGCCTGGCCACGGACGCGAGCGACACGGACCGCCGTGGCGTGTACCTGGCCCCGACGCCGCTCTTCTGGCGCTTCGAGAAGCCGCCGACGCACGTCGATGGTCCGGCCGAGGAGCAGTTCTCGTGGGAGCTGGAGCGCTTCTGCGAACTCGCGCTGCGCGCCAACCCGAACATCCTGGAGTGCCTCAACTCCCCGCTGGTCGAGCACATCACGGACACGGGCCGCGAACTCCTGTCCCTGCGCGAGGCGTTCCTCTCCCGCCGGGCGCACGAGACGTTCGCCCGGTACGCGGCGGGTCAGCGCAAGAAGCTGGAGGCGGACGTCCGCACGCACGGCGCCCCGCGCTGGAAGCACGCCATGCACCTGCTCCGCCTCCTGACCTCCTGCCGCGACCTGCTGCGCACGGGAAAGCTGACGATCGACGTGGGCCCGGACCGCGAGTCGCTGCTCGCGGTGAAGCACGGCGAGATGCCCTGGCCGGAGGTGGACCGCCGCATGACACGCCTGGCGGCCGAGGCGGAGGAGGCGGCGTCCCACACCCCACTCCCCACGGAGCCGGACCGCGCCCGGGTCGAGGACTTCCTCATCCGCACGCGCCGGACCTCAGCCCTGGAGACGCAGCCGGACCACTAGGCCCTGTCGTGCGGCGTCATCCCGTCATGCTCGCCGACTCCCCCGCGCCACCCCACCGAATTACGCCACGTCCCACTCCGCCCCGAACCCCAGCAGCTCGTCCCGGTGCTCGATGCGCTCCACCCAGTCCGCGGGCCACGCGTCGGCGCCGAGGTGGGCGCCGGCGAAGGCGCCTGCCAGGGCCGCGATCGAGTCCGAGTCGCCGGAGGTGCACGCGGCGCGGCGCAGGGCCAGGACCGGTTCGCCCACGAACATCAGGAAACACAGCAGAGCCGTGGCCAGGGCCTCCTCCGCGATCCAGCCGGCTCCCGTGGCCAGGCAGGGGTCGGTCTCGGGGGACGGCTCACGCAGCGCGTCCCGCAGCCGGTCGAGCACGCCGAGGCACTCGTCCCAGCCCTGGGCGATGAACTGCTGCGGCGTGGGGGCGTCGCCGCGCCGCCACAGGTCGCCGAGCCAGGCCTCGTGGTACGTCTCGCGGTTCTCGTACGCGTACGAGCGCAGCATCCCGACGAGCCCGGTCGGCTCGGCGCCCTCGGCGAGGAGGCGTACGGCGTGTGCGGTGAGGTCGGCGGCGGCGAGGCCCGTGGGGTGGCCGTGCGTGAGGCCCGCCTGCAACTGGGCACCGCCCGCCCGCTGTTCGTCGCTCAGCCCGGGGGCGAGCCCGAGCGGCGTGACGCGCATATTGGCGCCGCAGCCCTTGGAATGGATCTGGCTGGCCTCCTGCCAGGACCGGCTCCCGGTCTCGAGCAGTCCGCACGCGCGCAGGCAGGTGTTGCCGGGCGCGCGGTTGTTGTCGGGCGAGCGGTACCAGTCGACGAACTCCGCGCGCAGCGGCCGCGCGAAGCCCTCCGGCCCGAGCGTCCCGCTCCCCGTACCGGTGCGCAGCGCCCGCGCCACGGCGAGCGCCATCTGCGTGTCGTCCGTGATGTACGCGACGGGGTGTCCTGACAGCTCCATCCCCCGCCAGGGCCCGTGCTTGTCGAGGATGGCGGGTACGTCGCTGAACTCGGTCGGGTAGCCGAGCGCGTCCCCGAGGGCGAGGCCGAGCAGCGATCCGGTGGCAGGGCGGCTGGTCGTCATCGGCGGGACCTTTCCGAGGGCTCGTGCGCGGGGCGCAGCAGCGGTGGGTGCAGGGACGTGGCGTCTCCGGCCCGGTACAGCGCCGCGGGCTTGCCGCGCCCTCCGGTGAGCCGGGACGCGCCGGGGACCTGCTCGACGAAGCCGGGCGTCGCGAGCACCTTGCGCCGGAAGTTCGCCGGGTCGAGGTCGGTCCCCCACACCACCTCGTAGACCTGCCGCAGCTCGCCGAGCGTGAACTCGCGCGGGCAGAAGGCTGTGGCCAGGCAGGTGTACTCCAGCTTTCCGCCGACCCGGTCGTGCGCGTCGGCGAGGATCCGGTCGTGGTCGAAGGCGAGCGGGCCCTGCGTCCCGTACGGCAGCCAGTCGGCCCGCGCCGCGTCCCCGCCGCCGTGCGCCTGCGGGGCGTCCGGCACGAGCGCGGCGAACGCGACGGAGACCACCCGCATCCGGGGATCGCGCCCCGGTTCGCTGTACGTACGCAGCTGTTCCAGATGCAGGCCTGCGACATCGGCGAGCCCGGTCTCCTCGGCGAGCTCGCGCCGTGCCGCGCCCTCCGCGGACTCGTGCGGCTCCAGGAACCCGCCGGGCAGCGCCCAGCGCCCGGCGTACGGATCGTGACCGCGCTCGACGAGCAGGATGTGCAGCCGCCCCGACCGGAGCGTGAACACGGCCAGGTCGACGGTGACGGCGAAGGGCTCGTAGGCGTACTTGTCGTAGCCCGCCACGGGGCTGTTGTCGGACATGCGGAGACCCCCTCCCTTATTGGTCCAACAGACTCTAAAAGGAGGGGGTCACCGCACACAAGACCCGGGCGTGAACGCCCGCGGGCCGACCTACAGGTCGACCTCCTGCATCAGCATGCCGACCTCGGTGTTCGAAAGACGCCGCAGCCAGCCCGACTTCTGGTCGCCGAGCGTGATCGGCCCGAAGGCGACCCGCACCAGCTTGTCGACCGGGAAGCCGGCCTCGGCCAGCATCCGCCGCACGATGTGCTTGCGGCCCTCGTGGAGGGTGACCTCGACCAGGTAGTTCTTGCCGGTCTGCTCGACGATGCGGAAGTGGTCCGCGCGCGCGTACCCGTCCTCCAGCTCGATGCCGTCCTTGAGCCGCTTGCCCAGGTCACGCGGGATCGGGCCGACGAGGTGCGCGAGGTACACCTTCTTCACGCCGTACTTCGGGTGCGTGAGGCGGTGGGCCAGCTCACCGTGGTTGGTGAGCAGGATGACGCCCTCGGTCTCGGTGTCGAGCCGCCCGACGTGGAACAGCCGCGTCTCACGGTTGTTCGTGTAGTCCCCGAGGCACTGACGCCCTTCGTTGTCCTCCATGGTGGAGACGACACCGACCGGCTTGTTCAGCGCGAAGAACTGGTACGACTGCGTGGCCACGGTCAGACCGTCGACCTTGATCTCGTCCTTCTCCGTGTCGACACGGAGGCCCTGCTCGACCACGATCTCGCCGTTGACCTCGACACGGGACTCGTCGACCAGCTCCTCGCAGGCACGCCGCGAACCGTAACCGGCGCGCGCGAGCACCTTCTGCAGCCGCTCGCCCTCCTGCTCCGCGCCGGGGAAGGTCTTCGGGAGCTTGACCTCCGGCTTGCCCGCGTACCGCTCGCGGTTGCGCTCCTCGGTCCGCGTCTCGTACTCACGCGAACGCGAGGGAGCCGTGCGGCCACGGCCGCCCGACTGCTGCTGCCCGCGCTTGGGGCCGCCCTTGGCACCGCCGCGCGCGGAGGCGCCGCGGCCCGACTTCGAACCCTCCCTGGAGGGGTTCGGCCCTACGTCGTAGAGCCGCTCCTCGGGACGCGGCCGCTTCGGGCGGGCGGGCCTGTCGTCACGCTTGTCGTCGCGCTTGTCCGCGCGGTTGTCGCCGCGGTTGTCGCCGCCGCGCCTGTCGTCGCGGTTGTTGCCGGCGCCGCGCTGGTTACCGCGGCCCCCGCTGTTCCCGCCGCGGCCGCTGCTGTTGCCACCACGGCTCCCGCCGTTGTTTCCGCTGCTGTTCCTGCCGCTACTGCTTCGCATCAAAGTTCCGTCTAGTCGTGTACTTCCCCGACACCCGGCGCATCGGGTGCGTCCGGGTCGAACGACGGGACCCCTTCCTGCGTATCGCCCTCGATCGCGTCCGCCTCGGGGAGGAAGGGCGCGAGTTCCGGCAGCTCGTCCAGGCCACGCAGGCCCATCCGCTCCAGGAAGTAGTTCGTCGTCCTATACAGGATCGCACCTGTTTCGGGTTCCGCGCCCGCCTCCTCCACCAGACCCCTCTGCAACAGGGTCCTCATGACCCCGTCACAGTTCACTCCGCGCACCGCGGAGACCCGGGAACGGCTGACCGGCTGCCGGTACGCGACGACGGCGAGGGTCTCCAGGGCCGCCTGGGTGAGCCTCGCCACCTGCCCGTCCAGCACGAAGCCCTCGACGGCCGCGGCGTACTCCGGCCGGGTGTAGAACCGCCAGCCGCCCGCCACGAGCCGCAGCTCGAAACCGCGCCCCTGCACGCGGTACTCGTCGGCCAGCTCCCGCAGCGAGTCGCTCACGGCCCTCCTGGGCCGCTGCAGGATCTTGGCCAGGTGCTCCTCGGTGGCCGGCTCGTCGACCACCATGAGTACGGCTTCCAGGGCGGGCTTGAGCTCGAGCTCCGCCACGCCACCGGGGTCCGGCTCGCTCACGTGGCAGCCTCCTTCTGGTCGGGTTGGTCAGGCACCTCGGGCGCCCGGTCGAACTCGTCCGTCACCACGGGCTCGGTCCCGCCCTCTCCCCCGGTCCAGCGCACGATCAGCTCGCCCAGCGGGGTCTCCTGCTCAAGGCCGACGGCCTTCTCCCGGTACAGCTCGAGCAGCGCGAGGAACCGGGCGACGACGGTGAGGGTGTCGTCGGTGTCGGCGACAAGCTCCCGGAACCGGGCCTCACCGACCTCTTTCAACCTGGCGACGACGAACTGCGCCTGCTCCTGCACGCTCACCAGCGGCGCGTGGATGTGCTCGACGTACACCTGCGGCTCGGGCTTGGGCTGCATGGCCTTCACGGCCAGCTTGGCGAAGCCCTCGGCCCCGATGTTGATGACGACGTCGGGCAGCAGCTCGGCGTGGTGCGGCTCGAGCCCGACGGTCCGCGGATACCGCCGCACCTCGTCCTCCATCCGCCCGCTGAAGATGTCGGCGATCTGCTTGTACGCGCGGTACTGCAGGAGCCGCGCGAACAGCAGGTCCCGCGCCTCCAGGAGGGCCAGATCGGCCTCGTCCTCCACCTCGGCAGTGGGCAGCAGGCGGGCGGCCTTCAGATCGAGCAGCGTCGCGGCGACGACAAGGAACTCCGTCGTCTGATCAAGATCCCAGTCGGTCCCCATGGCCCGGATGTGGGCCATGAACTCATCGGTGACCTTGGACAGCGCGACCTCGGTGACATCGAGCTTGTGCTTGGAGATCAGCTGCAGCAGAAGATCGAACGGCCCCTCAAAATTATCCAGCCGAACCTTGAACTTCCCGTCATCAACGTCAGCCTCTACATCCGGCTCCGCCGCCTTGGGCAATCTGCCGCCTTGGGCGGCAGGGTGGGCAAGGCGGCCCCCGGCTCCGGCCGAAGGTTCCGACGGCGCCGACCCCGGTTCAGGCTCGACCGGCTCCGGCTCCGCCTCCGGCGAGGAGAGCGCACCACGGCCGAGCGCACGCCGACGATCGGGCGGCGGCGACGGCACAGACGATTCGTTCACGGACATCAACGCAGGACGCTACCCGGCCAGGGGCTAGCGCCCCCGTAGCCGACGCACAAGAATGCTCGCGTCCCCACGGGACTCAAGGTCGGCCAGCACCACGGCAACCGCCTCACGCACAATGCGCCCCCGGTCGACCGCGAGCCCGTGCTCACCACGCAGCACGAGCCGCGCGTGCTCGAGGTCCATCAGCTCCTCGGCGGACACGTACACGGTGATCTTCTCGTCGTGCCGCTCACGCCCACTGGGCCGCCGATTGGCCGCCCGCGCCCGCTTCCGCGCCGCGGCAGAACCCCGCCCACCGGAACCTTCCTGCGCCCCGCCAGAGGCCCTGCGAGCCGCCTTCTCCGCGCCTTCCGCGGCAGCGGCCCGGGTCCGCGACCCGGCGTCCGACTCGGCCTCGGCGGCGGAGTGCTCACCGGAACCGGAGGATGCGGGAGCCGTCTCCGCGTCACCCTCGGAGGCCGCGGCCGCCTCGTCGCTCTCCCCGGCAGGCGAGGGAACCCGCGCCTCCCCGTTCGCCGAGCGCCTCGGCGACGACGCCTGCAGCCCCATGCCCCCGGTCGTACGGAACAGTTCGTCGGCCCCCGGCAGACTCACTCGGCGTGACACCGGGCGAGCACCTCCCTGGCGAGCTGGCGATAGGCCGCGGCACCGACCGAGTTCGAGGCGTACGTCGTGATCGGCTCACCGGCGACCGTGGTCTCCGGGAAGCGAACGGTTCTGCCGATCACCGTGTGGTAGACGTTGTCGTCGAACGCCTCGACCACGCGCGCGAGCACCTCACGGCTGTGCACGGTCCGCGAGTCGTACATCGTGGCGAGGATCCCGTCGAGCTCCAGGTCCGGGTTGAGCCGCTCCTGGACCTTCTCGATCGTCTCGGTCAGCAGGGCCACACCACGCAGCGCGAAGAACTCGCACTCCAGCGGGACGATGACCTTGTGAGCCGCGGTCAGCGCGTTGACGGTCAGCAACCCCAAGGACGGCTGACAGTCGATCACGATGTAGTCGTAGTCGGCCATCAGCGGCTTGAGCGCCCGCTGCAACGTGGACTCGCGCGCCACCTCGCTGACCAACTGCACCTCGGCAGCGGACAAGTCGATATTGCTGGGGAGCAGGTCCATGTTCGGAACGGCGGTCTTCAGCAGGACCTCGTCCGCGGCCATCCCCCGCTCCATGAGCAGGTTGTAGACCGTGAGGTCGAGCTCCATCGGGTTCACGCCGAGGCCGACCGACAGGGCACCCTGCGGGTCGAAGTCGACGAGCAGGACCCGGCGCCCGTACTCGGCGAGCGCGGCACCCAGGTTGATGGTCGACGTGGTCTTGCCGACGCCGCCCTTCTGGTTGCACATCGCGATGATCTTCGCCGGGCCGTGGTCGGTCAGCGGTCCTGGAATCGGGAAGTACGGCAACGGACGCCCGGTGGGACCGACGCGCTCGCGGCGCTGGCGGGCAGCGTCGGGGGCGAGCGTGGCCGCGTACTCGGGGTCGGGCTCGTACTCGGCGTCGGGGTCGTAGAACGACCCCTCGGGCAGGGTGTCGTAGTCGGCGAAGTGGCTTTGTGTGTCGCCACTTCGGTCGCCGGCCATGGCGTTCACGTGATGGCCATCCATGCTCTGGTCTGCTGTCTGCGTCGGCGTCTGCTGGGGGATGCCCTGATAACTGCTCTGGTGGGCAGCGAAGGTACGCACAGCGACGGGGCCGACAGCCTGAAGCCCCGCGGGAACCTGTCCGCCTGGCTGGCCACCTCCGGGAGTAAATGTCGACTCATTCACAAGTCGTCTTACCTCCTTGGATATGACCAGGAACATTTATCGATAGGTCAGCGTGGCACCATGCCGACGGTTGGCGACTCTATGGCGTGTCACCGGTCCGCAGCAACACAATCCGCCGGACCCGGCCCGATGTGTCGGTAACGAAACACCCTCATGTCAAGGGCGTACGACGGCTCTTCGGTGCATTTCGTCGCCTCGCGAATCGGGTAAAGGGTTACGTTCGCGGCGAGTTGACCATGTCCGGACCCGTACCGATCCATTACACGTACGGCCGGACCCCTCACAAGGTCCGGCCGTAGGCGTGAGATTGACGACTTTTGTTGACGTCGCCCGCGAGATGGGTCAGCCGAGGAGGCTCTCAAGGTCGAGGTGCTCGAGGCCGTGCGCCTCCGCGACCTCCTTGTAAACAACCTTGCCGTCATGGGTGTTGAGGCCCAGGGCAAGGGCCGCGTCGCGGCGCAGGGCCTCGGCCCAGCCGCGGTTGGCGAGCTCCACGATGTACGGGAGCGTCGCGTTGGTCAGCGCGTACGTCGAGGTGTTCGGGACCGCGCCGGGCATGTTGGCGACGCAGTAGAAGACCGAATTGTGCACCTTGAAGGTCGGCTCGGCGTGCGTGGTCGCGTGCGAGTCCTCGAAGCAGCCACCCTGGTCGATCGCGATGTCGACAAGGACACTTCCGGGCTTCATACGGGACACCAGCTCGTTGGTGACCAGCTTCGGCGCCTTGGCGCCCGGGATGAGGACGGCGCCGATGACGAGGTCGGCGTCGAGGCAGGCCTTCTCCAGCTCGAAGGCGTTCGACATGACCGTCTGGATCTTCGTACCGAAGATCTTGTCGGCTTCCTTGAGCTTGTTGATGTCACGGTCGAGCAGGGTCACGTGGAAGCCCATGCCGATGGCGATCGTCGCGGCGTTCCAGCCGGAGACGCCGCCGCCGATGACGACGGCCTTGCCCGCGTGCACGCCGGGCACGCCGCCGGGCAGCACGCCGCGGCCGCCGTTGGCGGCCAGCAGGTGGTAGGCGCCGACCTGCGGGGCGAGGCGGCCCGCGACCTCGGACATCGGGGCGAGCAGCGGCAGCTGGCGGTTCGCGGTCTCGACCGTCTCGTACGCGATGGCGGTCGTGCCCGACTCCAGGAGCGCGTCCGTGCACTCCTTGGACGCGGCCAGGTGCAGGTACGTGAAGAGCGTCTGGTCCTTGCGGAGGCGGTGGTACTCCTCCGCGATCGGCTCCTTGACCTTCAGCAGCAGGTCCGCCGTGGCCCAGACCTCGTCGGCGGTGCCGAGGATCTGCGCGCCGGCCGAGACGTACTCGGCGTCCGTGATCGAGGAACCCACACCGGCGTTCTGCTCGACGAAGACCTGGTGGCCGTGGCGTACCAGCTCATGGACGCCGGCAGGGGTGATGGCCACCCGGAACTCGTTGTTCTTGACCTCGCGGGGGATGCCGACCTTCATCGTCGATCACGGTCCTTGGCTCAGGGATTAAACGGGCAATGCACTACATACCGGCACACCACGGGACGCACCGGAGACGCCACGGATGACCGCGGCAGAGCCAGTCTAATGAAGGTTATTGAGCTGTCTAGCCTTTCGATGCATCAATCTTCAGCGGATGCGCTACGGATTTCGCAGGTGTTAGCGGCTTGTTCCGAAGGGTTTGCTTCCGCTCCGTCGGAGCCGGTGAGCTCCTCTCCCAGCATGCGCTCGGCCGCACCCCGGTGCAGCTTGGCCGCGGCGGGGTCGCCGAGCCGGTCGAGGGTGTCGGCGAGGCGCAGCTGGAGCGCGGCCTGCAGCCGTGCGTCCTTCGCCTGGCGCGCCCACTCGATCGCCTCCTGGCAGGTGTGCAGCGACTCCTCGGGCCGCCCTGCGTATTCGAGCACCCGCGCCAATTCGCTCAACGCCCGCGCCTGCGCGGGCACATCGCCCTCCTTGCGGTACCCGGCGACGGCCGAGCGCAGGGACCGCTGCGCCTCGCCGTAGCGGCCCGCGTACGTGTGGACTCCCGCGATACGTCCATGAAGGCGCGCGGCGTCGGCCCGCTCGCCGCGCGTGAGGCGCTGGGCGAGGGCCCTTCCGTACCAGTCGGCGGCCCGCTGCCAGTCCCCGAGCGACTGGTAGGCGCCGCCTACGGATTCCATCGCGCGGCCCGTCGCGTACGGGTCCTGTGCGGCGCGCCCGGCGTCGAGAGCGGCCCGGTAGCGGGCCAGTGCCTCGTGCGTGCGGCCGGTCTGCGCGTCGAGGTCGGCGAGGTTGAGCAGGGCCGCGGCCTTCTCCCTCGGCAGGTTCCGGCGCTCGGCGACATCGAGCACGAGCCGGTGGATCCCGTACAGCTCGGGCGCGGCGTCCTCGGTCCCCCGGTGCGCCACGATCGCCCGTACGAGAGCGGCCATGAGGCGCCGGGCCAGCGTGTCCAACTCCCCGTCGGCGACGGCCAGTCGGGCCGCGGCGAGCAGCGCGGGCTGCCGCGCGCGCAGCCACTCGGCGGCAGCCTCCCGGTCGGCGAAGCGCAGGGCGCTCGGCAGGCCCGCGAGCTTCTTGCGGGCCGGGGAGTCGAAGGGTTCGGTGACGGCGCGGCACGAAGTGAGCAGCCGCACGGTCCGCTCCAGCATCCGGGCGCGGGCCAGCTGCACCTCGCCCGGCCGGTCGACCGTCTCGGTGAGGCCGCGCAGGAACGGCGCGAGGCAGCCGGGCACCTCGTACTGCGGCAGCTCGGAGTCCACTCCGCGGACCAGGCCGAGGGTGACAAAGGCGTCGAGGGTGGAGTGGGCCGCCGCGACCGAGCAGCCGGCGAGCGCCGACGCGGTGTGCGGGTCGACATATCCCTCCGGGGCGAGGCACAGGTAGCGCAGTATCCGGGCGGCGGGCCCCGGCAACGATTCGTAGGAGAACCGGAAGACGCGGGCGAGAGCGGACCCGTCGGGCTCCAGGGCGTGCAGCTGCTTCGCCAGGTCGGCGACGGATTCCTTGGGGCGCGCGGCGAGCCAGCCGCCTGCGATCTCCAGGGCGGCGGGTCCGGCGCCGCACAGCTCCACCAGAGACTCGGCCGAGCGCGGGTCGCAGGTGACGCGGACCGAACCGGTGTGCCGGGTGAGGAGTTCGAGCGCGGCCTTGGTGTCGAGGCCGCCGAGCGTGCAGGGCCGTACATCCGGGATGCCGGTCAACGGCCCTTCGGCGACGGCCACGGCGAGGCAGTCCGGGGTGTCGGGGAGCAGCGGGTCGACCTGCTCGGCGCTGCCCGCGTCGTCGAGCAGCAGCACCACGCGGCGCACCGCGAGTCCTTCGCGCAGCCGCTCGGAGAGGTCGTCGGCGTTCTCACCGGGTGGGGCGGGCAGTTCGAGGGCGTCCAGCAGGTCGCGCAGGACGCGTTCGGTGGGGACGGGGGTGCCGTCGGGGGCGGTGAGGCGGGTCCGCAGGGTGCCGTCGGGGTACTGCTCGCGGACCTCCCGCAACAGCTCTTCGGCGAGGGCGGTACGCCCCGTGCCCGGGCGCCCGGCGATGAGCAGCACCCGCGCACGAGGCGCCTTCCGCCCGGAGAGCGTGTCGAGCCCGGCCCGCTCGATGTCGGACCGGAGCTGCGACAACTCCCTTTTACGCCCCAGAAACTGACGCTCCGCCACCTCCTGCCCCCGACGGGTGCGACGCCGCTTGCGGGACCGTCCGGGGGCCGACTCGACCTCCGTCACGTCGTCCGACTCGACCGCCTGATCCGTCACGGGCCACGCTCCGTCTCACCCATCCCCTCCGGGGGTCGGCAGGGGGCGATCCCGAGCCTAGTTGAGGGGGTGAGGGTGCCCCTGGCGGGCGGCGCGCACATATCCCCTGATCGGATCAGCGGATGATGTGACCTACAACGGGGTTACGCCCCCGGGGCGCCGTGCCTCAAGCGCCGGCGGGGCTGATTTCGCCGAACCGGCGTTACGGCCTCGGGGCTCCGCCCCGGACCCCGCGGGCTCCCGCCCAAGAGCGGGGCTGGAAATGCCCACCCGCCGCAGGGCTCGAATTGTCCCGCCCGCAGGCAATCGCCCGGCCCCCGCCCATCTCCCACCCCCCGCCCCCTCCGGGGGCGTCGGCCCGACGGGGTACCGCCAGCCGCCTTGGGCAATCTGCCGCCTGGGGCGGCAGGGTGGGCAAGGCGGCACCCCGGTGCCGCGAAACCAGTACCGCAGGGCCCCACCCCGGCCCCGCCGCCCAATCGCCGCAGAGACTTGAAGTGCACCCCGCCCCGGACAGGGCTACGCCGTAGGTGTCACGCCTCGAACGGGCGCGCCGGCCACTCCGCCAACGCCGGGCGGAGGGCGTCGAGGCCATCGCCCGCCAAAGCAGCGGCCAGCGAAAGCGCGCCCACCACAAGGCAGTTGTTGTGCAGCTCGCCCGCGAGCACACCCCGGACCAGCTCGGCCAGAGGAACGCGGGCGAACTCCATGTCCGCCTCTTCCTCCTCCACCTCGAACCGCTCACCCTCCGCCTCGGAGAGGTCCCGCGCGAGGAAGATGCGCACGGCCTCGGAGCAGCCGCCCGGCGTCGTGTAGACGTCGGTGAGGACCCGCCAGTCCTCGGCCTTGACGTGCGCCTCCTCGTACAGCTCGCGCTGCGCCGCGTGCAGCGGGTTCTCACCGGGGATGTCCAGCAGACCCGCCGGGATCTCCCAGAGCTTCATGCTCACGGGGTGCCGGTACTGCTTGAGGAGGAGCACCCGGTCCTGGTCGTCGAGGGCCACCACGGCCACCGAACCGGGGTGCACCTGGTAGTCGCGCCGGGCGACGGAGCCGTCCGGCATCACGACGTCGTCCGTGCGTACGGAGGTCTTGTTCCCGACGAAGGGGGTGTCGGTCGCCCGGACCTCCCACTCCTCGGCGGTGTCCACGAGCGGCGTGTTGGCCGTCATACCGAAAGCCCTCCTACGTACGCATGAGCTGTACTCATAAGAAACCGGGGCGCACGCCGCAAAAGGCGTACACCCCGGTTACCGTACATCGCTTGTGTTACAGGCCCCGCAGAGCCCTTACTTGGCCTTCTTGGCCCCCGCGGAACCGGCCGAGCCACCCTTCGCGGCAGCGACCTTGCGCTCCACGGCCGCCTTCACCAGACCGGCGAACAGCGGGTGCGGGCGCGTCGGACGCGAGCGCAGCTCCGGGTGCGCCTGCGTGGCGACCAGGTAGGGGTGGACCTCACGCGGGTACTCGACGTACTCGACGAGCTTGCCGTCGGGAGACAGGCCGGAGAACTGCAGGCCCGCCTTCTTCTCCAGCTCGGCGCGGTACGCGTTGTTCACCTCGTAGCGGTGACGGTGGCGCTCCTCGACGTACTCCTTGTTGTCGTACACCTCGCGCACGATGGAGCCCTCGGCGAGCTTCGCCGGGTACATGCCGAGCCGCATGGTGCCGCCCATGTCGCCCTCACCGGCGACGATGTCGAGCTGCTCGGCCATGGTCGAGATGACCGGGTGGGCGGTGGCAGCGTCGAACTCCGTGGAGTTGGCGTCCGGGATGTCGGCCAGGTTCCGCGCGGCCTCGATCACCGTGCACTGCAGGCCCAGGCAGAGACCGAGCAGCGGGATCTTGTTCTCGCGGGCGAACTGGATCGCGCCGACCTTGCCGGACACGCCGCGGTCGCCGAAGCCACCGGGGATGCAGATCGCGTCGACGTCAGCGAGCGTCTTCTTCGCGCCGGCCGGCGTCTTGCAGTCGTCCGACGTGACCCACTTGATCTTGACCTTGGCCCGGTTGGCGAAACCGCCGGCGCGCAGCGCCTCGGTCACCGACAGGTAGGCGTCGGGCAGGTCGATGTACTTGCCGACCAGCGCCATGACGATCTCGTGGTCCGGCTTGTGGACGCGGCCGAGCAGGTCGTCCCACTGCGTCCAGTCCACGTCGCGGAACGGCAGGTCGAGCTTGCGGACGGCGTACGCGTCCAGGCCCTCGCTGTGCACGACCTTCGGGATGTCGTAGATCGAGGGGGCGTCGGGGCAGGCGACGACCGCGGCCTCGTCGACGTCGCACATCAGGCTGATCTTGCGCTTGATCGCGGTCGGGACCTCACGGTCGCAGCGCAGCACGATGGCGTCCGGCTGGATACCGATATTGCGCAGAGCCGCAACCGAGTGCTGGGTCGGCTTCGTCTTCAACTCACCCGACGGGCCGATGTACGGCAGGAGGGAAATGTGGACGACCAGCACATTGTCGCGGCCGACCTCGTGGCGGACCTGGCGGACCGTCTCCAGGAACGGCAGCGACTCGATGTCGCCGACGGTGCCACCGACCTCGGTGATCACGACGTCGACCTCGTCCGTCGCCATGCGGCGGATGCGGTGCTTGATCTCGTTCGTGATGTGCGGGATGACCTGGACGGTGTCGCCCAGGTACTCGCCGCGCCGCTCCTTGGCGATGACCTGCGAGTACACCTGGCCGGTGGTCACGTTGGCCGAGCCGTCGAAGTCGATGTCGAGGAAGCGCTCGTAGTGGCCGATGTCCAGGTCGGTCTCGGCGCCGTCGTTGGTGACGAACACCTCGCCGTGCTGGAAGGGGTTCATCGTGCCCGGGTCGACGTTCAGGTACGGGTCGAGCTTCTGCATGACGACACGGAGGCCACGGGCCTTGAGCAGCATGCCGAGGCTGGAGGCGGTGAGGCCCTTACCGAGGGACGAGGCGACACCCCCAGTGACGAAGATGTGCTTGGTCGTCGAAGATTTCGGCTGCATGGCCAAGAGGGGGCTCCCGTGGTCGCGGTCGTGGGGGTGCGTGCCGACGCGCTCGCCCTGGTTTTCGGGAGGCGCCGTCGCTGCGGTTCGGGGGTTCTATGACCACCGGCTCACGGGCTACCAGGGTATCAGCGACGGGAGGAGGCTGCTTCCGGCCACGCTCCGCGCACAGCCCACCACGCAGGTGGGACAAGGCCCGGGCACTCACTCGTACGGCCGAAACCCGATGTACTGAGCGGCACGCGGATCACTTGAGCGCGTCGTATCCTGCTCGGACACTCGGCTGGCGAGTCACAACGGAATACGGCGTCACGACGGCAACACCCCCGCCCGTCCCCCACCGTTCACCGGAGCACTCCGTCCGTTCGCCACGCCCCACCCGGAACAACCGGCTCGTCAGATCGTTTGACAACGACGTATCCAGACGGCGTATCAACGGAAGAACACGATCCGTCGTCTCATCCCCCCACCACCCCCAACTCTTCGCTCCAACTTTTCCCTCCAACCGTGGCCGTTCGACTGGAGATGCACGTGGCCGGGCGCATCGAGGATTACGCACTCATCGGAGACATGCAGACCGCCGCCCTGGTCTGCCGGGACGGCACAGTGGACTGGCTGTGCCTGCCCCGCTTCGACTCGCATGCCATTTTCGCCGGGCTGCTCGGCACCGAGGACCACGGCTTCTGGCGCCTGGGTCCCGCCCATGCGTCCGATACCGACCCGCCGAGAGCGGCGCGGCGCGGATACCGCGGCGACTCGCTGGTGCTGGAGTCGGAGTGGGACACGCCGCGCGGCACGGTGCGGGTCACCGACTTCATGCCGCCGCGCGACGGCGCACCCCAACTGACCCGGATCGTGGAGGGCGTGAGCGGGCGCGTGCCGATGCGCTCGACGCTGCGCATGCGCTTCAGCTACGGCCGGATCACTCCGTGGGTGCACAAGGTGGACGGTCGTACGGTCGCCGTGGCCGGGCCCGACTCCGTATGGCTGGACTCGGAGACCGAGACGTACGGCAAGAACCTCACGACGTACTCGGACTTCACGGTGGCGCCCGGTGACCGGGTCGCCTTCACGATCCAGTGGCAGCCCTCGCACCACCAGCAGCCCCCGCTGCCGGACCCCCAGGGCGCCCTGGCGGCGACGGAGCAGTTCTGGCGGGAGTGGGTGGAGCACTGCACGTACCACGGCCCGTACCGCGAGGCCGTCGTCCGCTCGCTCATCACCCTCAAGGCCCTGACCTACGCGCCGACCGGCGGCATCGTCGCCGCGCCGACGACCTCGCTGCCCGAGGAGATCGGCGGCGTACGGAACTGGGACTACCGCTACACGTGGCTGCGGGACGCGGCGATCACCCTCTCGTCCCTGCTGCGCACCGGGTACCGGGAGGAGGCACGGGCCTGGCGCGAGTGGCTGCTGCGGGCGGTTGCAGGGGACCCGGAGAACCTGCAGATCATGTACGGCATCGCGGGCGAGCGGGAGCTCGGCGAGGCGGAGCTGGACTGGCTGCCCGGATACGAGAACTCGGGCCCCGTCCGGGTCGGGAACGGGGCGGCGCACCAGCTCCAGCTCGACGTGTACGGCGAGGTCACCGAGGCGCTGCACCTGGCGCACATGACGGGTCTCGCGAGGAACGACTACGCGTCGCTGCTGCAGTTGAAGCTGATCCGCTATCTCGAAGGCCACTGGGACGAGCCGGACGAGGGCATCTGGGAGGTGCGCGGTCCGCGCCGGCACTTCGTGCACTCGAAGGTCATGGCGTGGGTCGCCGTGGACCGCACCATCAAGCTCATCGAGTCCGGGGACGCCGACGGCCCGCTGGAGAAGTGGCGCGACCTGCGCGACGACATCCACAGGGACGTCTGCGAGAAGGGTTACGACAAGGAGCGCAACACCTTCACGCAGTCGTACGGCAGCAAGGAGCTGGACGCGTCGCTTCTGCTGATTCCGCAGATGGGCTTCCTGCCGCCCGACGACAAGCGCGTCATCGGCACCATCGAGGCGATCCAGCGGGAGCTGTCGACGCCGGACGGCTTCATCCTGCGGTACCCGACGGACAGCGAGGACGGCAGCGTGGACGGACTGCCCGGTGATGAGGGGGCGTTCCTCGCCTGCTCGTTCTGGATGGCGGACGACCTCGCGATGATCGGCCGGGTCGACGAGGCCCGCAAGCTCTTCGAGAAGCTGCTGGCCCTGCGCAACGATCTGGGCCTGCTCGCCGAGGAGTGGGACCCGCGGCTGCAGCGCCAGGTGGGCAACTTCCCGCAGGCGTTCAGCCACGTGCCGCTGATCGACACGGCGCTGCGGCTGACGGCTTCGGGCGCGTACGGCGGCTAGCGCGGGGCGACGGGCGGGGGCGGAGATGTTGCGCGGGCGTGTGCGCCGGTAGCGTCCGTGTCATGGACAGCACCTCGCCCGAGTTCTCCGCCTTCTCCTCGCCCGGTGGCATCACCGTGCGGCGCGCCCTGGAACTGCCGGGGCTGCGCAGCGGTCTTCCCGAGGTGGTGGCGGGCGGGGAGCGTTTGCAGCGGACCGTGCGCTGGGTGCACGCCGGCGAGGTGCCGAACATCGCGTCGCTGCTCAAGGGCGGCGAACTGCTGCTGACCACGGGCTACGGGGTCGGGACGCGCCCCGCCGAACAGCGCGCCTTCGTGCGCAAGCTGGCCGAGCGGGGCATCGCGGCGCTCGTCATCGAGCTGGGTCAGCGGTTCGCGCGGCTGCCCGCGGCCCTCGTGGAGACGGCGCGGGCGGCGGGCCTTCCGCTGGTGCAGCTGCACCGCGAGGTGCCGTTCGTGACGGTGACGGAGGAGATCCACACCGAGATCGTCAACGGGCACTACGCGCTGCTGCAGCGGGCGGAGGAGGTGCACCGGCGCTGCACGGACGCGCTGCTTGGTGGCGGCGGGGTCCCTCAAGTCCTGCGAATTCTGGCCGAGTTCAGCGGGAACCCGGTCTTCCTCGAGACCGCCGACGGCCAGCTGCTCTACGCGGCCGGGGCCGACGACGACATCACCGATCCGCTCCAGGTGTGGGAGGGCATGCGCGGCACGCACCAGGACGAGCCGCCGGGCGGGGCCGTCCTCGTGGACGTGCCGGGCGGCGGCCCGGGAGCCGGGTCCGTGCGGGCCAGGCTCGTGCTGCTGCCCGTGTCGGGGACGCTCGCGCCCGTGCACCGGATCGCCGCCGAACGGGCCGCCGGGTCGCTCGCCGTGGTGCTGATGCAGGCCCGCCAGGAGGAGGAGCTGGCCGCGCGCGGACGCGGCGACTTCCTCACCGACCTCGCGGAGGGCCGGATCACGCCGGACGACGCCCCGGCGCAGGCCCGCGTCCTCGGCTTCAAGCCGACCGGGAGCGGTCCGCTGCTGCCCGTGGTGATGAGGCTGCCGGGGACGCCGGAAACGCCGATGGGCCTCTCGCCGGGCGGCGGCTGGGCGGTGCTCGCGCGGGCCGTGTCGGAGGAGCTGGCCTCGGTCGGGGTGCCGGTGCTGCTTGGCGTGCGCCCCGTGGAGGGGCGGGTGCCGCTGCTGCTCGGGCTCCGCTCGGACTCGGAGCGCGCGGCGGTCGCTGACCGGGTCGCGGCGGCGCTGCGGGCGGGCGTGGCGCGGGCCGGGATGCAGCGGGCGGGCGGGCTGCCGCCGGTCGTGGTGGTCGGCGGGGCGGGCGGCTGGGCCGCGGCGGCGGCAGGACTGCGGCACGCGGCGGAGACGGCGACGGCGGCGCAGGGCCTGGACGACCGGCCGTGGTTCGACGCGCGGCGCCTCGACATCGACCTGCTGCTGTGGCGGCTGTCCCGCCGCGACGAGGACGCCCTGGCGGCGTTCGTGGAGCGGGCGATCGGCCCGCTGCAGGAGCACGACCGACGGGCGAAGCCGCCGCTGCTGCCCACGCTCCAGACCTATCTGGCGCACGCGGGCCGCAAGGCGGAGACGGCGCGCGAACTCCATCTGAACCGGCAGACGCTCTACAACCGCCTCGCGCGGATAGGCGAGTTGCTCGGCACGGACCTGGACGATCCGCAGACGGTGCTCGCACTGAGCCTGGCACTGCGCGCACGGCGACACACCTCGGCCACGCCCTAGCCTCCGCGGCAGCGCCCGGGGCTTCTAGTGATAGCCCGTCAACTCGTCATAGACGCTCAGCACTTGGGCGACCGTCGCGTCCTCGGTCGGCCAGGACGCCGCCTGCGCGGCGCCGCGCTCCTTGAGTTGGTCCCGCCGCAGGGGATCGGTGAGGAGCCGCTCCACGGAGCGGGCGAGCGCGGGTGCGTCTCCGTAGGGGACCAACTCCGCGCCGTCGCCGACCAGTTCGGCCATGCCGCCGACATCCGTCGCCACGAGGGGTACGCGCGCGTGCAGCGCCTCCTGCGCGAGCAGCGAGCGGGACTCCCAACTGCTGGGCAGCACCGCGACATCGGCGGAGTGCAGCAGTTCCGCGACGTCGTCGCGACGCCCCGCGAGCCGCACCGGCAGGCCCTCGGCCTCGATGCGCCGCTGGAGGGCGGGCCGCTCGGGCCCCTCCCCCGCGATCACCAGCAGCGGCGCGGGGTCGAGCCTGAGCAGCGCGTGCGCGGCGTCGAGCAGTACGTCGTAGCCGCGGTGCCGCTCCAGGCTGCCGACGGCCATCAGCAACGGCCGGTCCACGCAGCCGAGTTCGGCCCGCGTCTTGCTGCGGATGCGCTCGGCCTCCTCGCCCTCCGGGAGCGGTCCGCGCGGCGCGGGGAAGGACACCGCGGCGAGCCGGGCGTCCCGCGCGCCGCGCGCCCGCGCCCGGTCCACCAGGTCGGAGGAGGTGCCGAGGACGACGGCCGCCGCCCTGGCCACGCGCCGCTCCAGCGCGCGCAGCAGGTGGGCGCGGGCCCCCTCGGCGTACGAGCGGGTGTGCCAGGTGACGACGAGCGGGACGCGGCGGCCGCTGAGCGCGAGGGCGGCGCGCAGCCCGGCGTGCAGCCCGTGCGCGTGCACGAGGTCGGCGTCGGTGCAGGCGACGCGGAGCGCGGCGACGGACGCCGGGTCGCTGCGGCGCGGCACCGGAAGGTGATGGGCGCCCGCGTCCTCGAACCCGTACGCCCGCTCGGCCGCCATCGGCGCGCACACCGTGACCCGCACCCCTCGGGCCACCAACCCCGAGGTCAGGGACCGGACATGGGCGCTGCTGCCCGCACTGCCGCCGCCCAGCACCTGCACAGTGCGCAGCGTCGGCTGTCCGTGCGCTGACGGGCTGCTGGGGTGGCTCACGCGGCCGGGCTCCTGAGGGGTGTCGGCGAACTCGGTAGGTACGGAAGGGGTTAGGTATACGGAGAGTACGGGCTCAGGGATACGTATACCGTCGGTCCCCCAGGATGCCAGCCCGTACCGACGTTCCGGCACCGGTCGCCCTCCCTCACCGCCAGAGCATGGGCAACACGGCACACCGGACCACTCGCATGGGTGAGTTGAGAGGCCCGATGCTTACGTAAGCGGACGCTGGGCCAGCGCGCTCACCCGGTCCCCGTACACGGCCGCCGCGACGAGCCCGGCGGCGTGCGCCACCAGGCCGGGCCGCCCGTTCCCCGCGACGATGGCGACGCCGACGGCGGCACCGAGCGCGTGCGCGCCCGCGTCGCCGAGCATCCCGCGCTCGGCGAGATCGTCGGGCAGCACCGCGGCGGCGGCGCCCATCGGCGCGGCGGCGAGCGGGCCGCGCAACAGACCGGGAGCGCCCAGGGCGAGGGTCACTTGGGCCGCGCGCCCCGGTCGTACGTCGACGAGGTTGACGAGGTGCGCGGTGCCCGCGATGACGACGCCGGCGAGCGCCTTGTCGACAAACCGCTCCTTGAGCAGCCCGCCCGCGACGAGCCCCGCCGCCGAGATCCCGAACAACTTCACGGCGCCGCTGGTGAGTTCGCCGTCCCGCAGCGCACCCAGATGGGCCCGGAAGCCGCGCCGCGGATCACCGGCCCCCGCCACGTCGTCGTATCCACCGCAGGCCCCGGCCACGAGCGTGGCGAGCACTGCGGCGCCGCGCGCGCCCGGCTCCGCCGCGACGAGCGCACCTGCCGCGACTCCCACCGTGGCGGCGGGCCCCGGACACAGATCGACGATCCGCCCCGCGTAGTTCTTCCGCTCCCCGACACCGTCGGGCTTCACGCGCCGCAAAAGACTGAGCGCACCACGGGTGACACCTGCGGCGGCAATCAGCCCCGCCGGCGTTTGAGGCGCGGGGTCCGGGGCGGAGCCCCAATCAAGCCCCGCCGACGATTGAGGCGCGGGGCCCGGGGCAGAGCCCCATTCAAGCCCCGCCGGCGATTGAGGCGCGGGGTCCGGGGCGGAGCCCCGCGACCGGCGGACGCCCACCCGCAACAAACCCGTCACGCGTCCGACCTCGCCGCCGCCAACAACTCCTCCGCATGCGCCCGCGCCGTCTCCGAGTCCTCCTGACCCGCCAACATCCGCGACAACTCCCGCACCCGGTCCTCGCCTTCGAGCACCGTCACCCCGGAACTCGTCACGGACCCGTCGTGGGTCTTCTCGACCAGGAGCTGCCGGTCGGCGAACGCGGCGACCTGCGGCAGGTGCGTGACGACCACGACCTGCGCCGACCTGGCGAGCTTGGCGAGGCGCCTGCCGATCTCGACGGCGGCCTTGCCGCCCACGCCCGCGTCGACCTCGTCGAAGAGATACGTAGGTACCGGATCGTTGCCCGCGAAGACGACCTCCACGGCGAGCATCACGCGCGACAGCTCACCGCCGGACGCGCCCTTCGCGATGGGCCGGGGCGGCGCGCCGGGGTGCGGGGCGAGCAGCAGCTCGACCTCGTCGACACCACTGGGCCCGCACACCACGTTCCGCCCGTCGACCTCGACGCCGTCGGCGGCGTCCGTCTCGGTATGCCGAATGTCGAAGGAGACCCGGGCGTGCGGCATCGCGAGCGAGGAGAGTTCCTCGGTCACCGCGGCCGCGAAGCGGTCGGCCGCCTCCACGCGCGCGTGGGTCAGTTCCTGCGCCAGTACGCCCAGTTCGCCGCGGAGCGACTCGCGCTCCGCGGTCAGCTCGCCGATCCGCTCGTCGTCGCCGTCGAGCTCGAGAAGGCGCGCGGCGCTCGTCTCGGCCCAGGCCAGCACCGCCGTCACGTCCTCGCCGTACTTGCGGGTGAGCGCCGTGAGCGCCGCCCGCCGCTCCTCCACCGCGGAGAGCCGCAGCGGGTCGGCGTCCAAGTCGTCCGCGTAGCCCGCGAGTTCGGCGGCGACATCGGTGAGCAGGATCTGCACCTCGCCGATCCGCTCCGCGAGCGTGCCGAGCGACGAGTCGTGGGAGCGCACGGCCTCCAGGGCCCGGTGCGCACCGCCGACCAGCGTCTGCGCGTCGACGCCCTCCGGGTCCTCGGGGTTCCCTGCGAGCGCGGCGTGCGCGGCGGCCGCCGCCGAGGCCAGCGCCTCCGCGTGGCCCAGCCGGGAGGCCTCCTCGGCCAGCTCCACGTCCTCGCCGGCCCTGGGCTCCACGGCGCCGATCTCTTCGAGCCCGAAGCGCAGCAGATCCGCCTCCTGCGCCCGCTCACGGGCGCGCGTGGTGATCTCCTCCAGCTCGGTGCCGACGGCCCTCAGCCGCTTGTATACGGCTCCGTACTTGGCGAGCGGCGCCGCGACGGCGTCCCCCGCGTACCGGTCGAGCGCCTGCCGCTGCCGGCCGAGCTTCAACAGTCCCTGCTGGTCGGTCTGGCCGTGCACGGCCACCAGTTCGTCGGCCAGCTCACCCAGCACACCCACCGGCACGGACCGCCCGCCCAGGTGCGCCCGGGAGCGCCCCTCGGCGGACACGGTGCGGCTGAGCAGCAGCACCCCGTCCTCGAGCTCGGCCCCGGCCTCCTCGGCCCGCTCGCGCGCGCCCGAGTCGGCGGGCACGGCGATGCGCCCCTCGACCACGGCGTTCTTCGCGCCGATCCGTACGAGCGCGGGGTCGGCCCTCCCGCCCAGCAGCAAGCCGAGACTGGTGACGACCATGGTCTTGCCCGCGCCCGTCTCACCGGTGACCGCCGTGAAGCCGGGCGAAAGCTCGACCACGGCGTCGTCGATGACTCCGAGCGACCGTATCCGCATCTCCTCCAACACGCCTCTGACCTTACGAGGTCGAAGGCCGTCCGTGCGACGGACCCCGGCCCCCTACCCCGATTCCGCAGGTAGGAGGGCCGTTACGGCGACAAACCTTCACGCCGCCGTCACTCGAACGTGCCGGTCAGTGCGGGGCGCCGCGCCACCCGGCGACCGGGAGCGCGAACTTGGCCACGAGCCGGTCGGTGAACACCGCGTGGTGCAGCCTGGCCAGCCGGACCGGCACCTCGCCCCGGCGCACCTCGATCCGCGCGCCCGGCGGCAGCTCCACGGTCCGCCGGCCGTCGCACCACAGCACGCCGTGCGGCGTGTGCTGCTGCACCTCGACGGCGAGCACGGAGTCCGGCGACGTGATGAGCGGCTTGGCGAACAGGGCGTGCGCGCTGATCGGCACCATGAGCAGCGCCTCGACCTCGGGCCACACCACGGGCCCGCCGGCGGAGAACGCGTAGGCCGTGGACCCGGTCGGGGTCGCGCACACGATGCCGTCGCAGCCGAATCCCGTGACGGGCCGGCCGTCGATCTCGAGCACGACCTCCAGCATCCGCTCGGGCTCGATCTTCTGGACGGCCGCCTCGTTGAGCGCCCAGTCCCGGTGCACGACGTCGCCGTTGCGGTGCACGGCGACGTCGATCGTCATGCGCTCCTCGACCTCGTACTCCTTGGTGACGACGCGGTCGACAACCTTGTCCAGGTCGTCGCGCTCCGCCTCCGCGAGGAAGCCGACGCGGCCCAGGTTCACCCCGAGCATCGGCACCCCGGACGCCCGCGCGAACTCGGCGCCGCGCAGCAGCGTCCCGTCCCCGCCGAGCACGATGAGCAGCTCACAGCCGTCGAGACAGGCCGGCGTGGCCTCCTTCACCGTTTCCACGGAGTCGGGCAGCGGCAGGTCCTCGGCCTCGGACTCCAGTACCCGCACGCCGAGGCCGCTGCGCAGCAGCCCCTGTACGACGAGTTCGGCGCTGCGGATCGCAGCGGGCCGCCCCGTGTGGGCGAGCAGGAAAACCGTACGAACTCGGGTCTGTGTCAACGCGGCCCCTCCGCCACTGCGCGATCTACGTCGGCCGGGTCGAGCTGATCCGCCCCGGCACGCAGCCACAGAAAGTACTCGACGTTCCCGGACGGTCCCGGCAGGGGGCTCGCGGTCACGCCGCGCACGCCGTACCCGAGCTTCCATGCCTGCTCGGCGACCCCCCGCACCGCCTCGGCCCGCAGTTCGGGGCTGCGCACGACGCCCCCGCTGCCGAGCCGCTCCTTGCCCACCTCGAACTGCGGCTTGACCATCATCACGAGATCCGCCTCCGGAGCCGCGCACCGCACGAGGGCGGGCAGCACAAGGCCGAGCGGGATGAAGGACAGGTCCCCGACCACGATGTCCACGGGTACGTCATCGATCGCCTCCAGCGTCAATTCGCGTACGTTCGTACGGTCCTTGACGGTGACGCGTTCATCGCTCTGCAGTGACCACGCGAGCTGCCCGTAGCCGACGTCGACGGCGACGACATGCGCGACGCCGGCCCGCAGCAGCACATCGGTGAAGCCACCGGTGGACGCACCCGCGTCCAGTGCCCTGCGCCCCTTGACGTCGAGCCCCTGCGGACCGAACGCCTCCAGCGCGCCCGCGAGCTTGTGCCCGCCACGCGAGACGTACTCGGGGTCGCTGTCGTCGGCCGCGACGACGATGGACACGCCCTCGTTGACCTGCGTCGCGGGCTTGGTCGCGACGATCCTGGCGACGCTGACCCGGCCCGCGGCGATCAGCTGGCTCGCGTGCTCGCGCGAACGCGCCAGCTTGCGGTTGACGAGTTCGGCGTCGAGGCGGCGACGTGCCACACCTGCCACGGTGGTTCAGCTCCTGTTGTCATACGTAGACGGGGACGGGGGACGTGCGTCCAGCGCGGTCAGCGCGTTCCGCAGCCCCTGATGTACATCCTCGTACACCTCGGCGTGCCCGTCCGCGGCGAGGTGGTCCACATCGCCGAGCCGTTCCAGCGACGCGTCCACCTCGGGGGTGCCCGTGGGGGTGCGCCCGATGCCGAGCGGGGCGGGGGCCGCGGGGTCGTACGAGGGTTCCGCTGCCGGTTCCCGCGCGGGTTCCGGCACGTCGGTGGGCTCGGTGGGCGTCTCGCTCATGCCCCGACGCTACCCCGAAGCGCCGGTGTACCGTCGATCACGATGGCGACGACTGAGGAGTGCCGGGCGGCGCTCGACAAACTCTCGGACAACATGGCGGGGGCCGACGGGGACGTGCGCACGGCCGCGGCCCTGGACCGCTCGCTGAGCTGCCGGATCACCGACCTCGACGTGACGTTTTCCGGCCGACTCAAGGACGGCCGGATCGAGGTCCTCGACACGCGCCCCGGGCCGCCCGCCGAGAAGGCGCAGATCCGGCTCGCGATGACCGGCGACGACCTGGTGTCGATGGTCGACGGCGAGCTGAACTTCGCGAAGGCGTGGGCGGCCGGACGCGTGAAGCTCGAGGCCTCGTTCCGCGATCTGCTCAGGCTCAGGACGCTGCTGTAGCGGTCTCCTTGCGGCGCGCGTGCCGCGCGGCCGGCACCACCAGCGGGGTCCCCGTCTCCGGGTCGTCGATGACCTGGCACTTCATGCCGAAGAGCTGCTCGACGAGCTCGGCCGTGACGATGTCCTTGGGCGCGCCCTCCGCGATCACCGCGCCGTCGCGCAGGGCGATGAGGTGGGTGGCGTAGCGGGCCGCGTGGTTGAGGTCGTGCAGGACGGCGACGAGCGTGCGCCCCTGCTCCTCGTGCAGCTCGGCGCAGAGGTCGAGGACGTCGATCTGGTGCTGGATGTCGAGGTACGTCGTCGGCTCGTCGAGCAGCAGCAGCGGCGTCTGCTGGGCGAGCGCCATCGCGATCCACACACGCTGGCGCTGGCCGCCGGAGAGCTCGTCGACGTACCGCTCGGCGAGCTCGGCGACGCCGGTGGAGCCCATCGACTCCTGGACGATCCGCTCGTCGTCGGGCGACCACTGGCGCAGCAGTCCCTGGTGCGGGTAACGGCCGCGGGCCACGAGGTCGCCGACGGTGATGCCGTCGGGCGCCACCGACGACTGCGGCAGCAGGCCGAGCGTCTTGGCGACCTTCTTGGCGGGCATCGACTGGATGACGCTGCCGTCGAGCAGGACGCGGCCCGCGCTCGGCTTGAGCATCCGCGACAGGGCACGAAGCAGCGTGGACTTACCACAGGCGTTCGGGCCGACAATCACCGTGAAGGAGTTGTCGGGGATCTCCACCGACAGCTTCTCGGCGATGACGCGCTGGTCGTATCCGAGGGTCACGTCGTCGGCTATCAGCCTGTTCACTGCGGTGCTCCTTTGGTTCGTACGAGGGATGTGCGGGCCGCGCGAGGTCATATCCGCCCCGCCTTCCGCTCAGTGACCAGCAGCCACAGAAGATAGATGCCGCCGACGACGCCGGTGACCACGCCGACGGGCAGCTGGTCGGCGCCGAACGCCCGCTGCGAGACCAGGTCGGCGACGATCAGCAGGGCCGCGCCCAGGATCGTCGACGCCGCCAGGTTCGGCCCCGGCGACTTGGTCAGCCGGCGGGCGATCTGCGGCGCGGTCAGCGCCACGAAGGTGACCGGGCCGGCGGCCGCGGTGGCAGCGGCCGTCAGTACGACGGAGGCCGTGAGCAGCAGCAGCCGGGTGCGCTCGACACGCACGCCGAGGCCGCCCGCCGCGTCGTCGCCCATCTCCAGCATCCGCAGCGGACGCGCGGACGCGGCGACGATCGGGATCAGCACGACGAACATGATCAGCAGCGGCCAGACCTGCGTCCAGTCGCGGCCGTTGAGCGAGCCGGTCATCCACACGGTCGCGCGGGCGGCGTCCACGAAGTCGGCCTTCGTGAGCAGATAGCCGTTGATCGCGGTCACGAACGCGGAGACGCCGATGCCGACGAGGACGAGCCGGTAGCCGTGCACGCCCCGCTTCCACGCGAGGACGTAGATCGCGACCCCGGTGACGAGTCCGCCGACGAGCGCGCCGATCGCGACCTGCCCCGCGCCGCCCCCGAAGATCACGATCATCACGAGCGCGCCCGCGGTCGAGCCCTGCCCGAGGCCGAGCACGTCCGGGCTGCCCAGCGGGTTGCGGGAGACGGACTGGAAGAGCGCGCCGGACAGGCCGAGCGAGGCGCCGACGAGCAGGCCGACGAGGACCCGCGGAAGCCGCAGGTCGTTGATGATGAATTCCTGGCCGGCGTCGCCATTGCCCACGAGGGTGCGCAGCACGTCGGAGACCGGGATCGGGAAGTCGCCGGTGCCGATGAGGAAGACGCTCGCGGCGAGCGCCGCCACGAGGAGGATCGCCACGACGACGAGTGATCGGACGTCGAGCCGGACGGAGAGGCCGCCCGGGGTGCGTATCGCCTTGGTCCCCGTCTTCTTGGTCCCGGCCTTCTTGGTACGGGTCTCGGTCGCGGTCACAGCTGGGCCATCCTTCGGCGACGTACGAGCACGATGAAGACCGGCGCGCCGATGACGGCCGTGACGATGCCGACCTGGAGCTCGGACGGGCGGGCCACGATCCGGCCGATGACGTCGGCGCCGAGCAGCAGGACGGGCGAGAGGACCGCCGCGTACGGCATGATCCAGCGCATGTCGGGGCCGGTGAACGAGCGGACCATGTGCGGCACCATCAGGCCGACGAAGGCGATCGGGCCGCAGGCCGCGGTGGCCGCGCCGCACAGCAGTGTCGCGGCGACCATGCTCAGGGCGCGGGTGCGGCCGAGGTGGGCGCCGAGCGCGCGGGCGGTGTCGTCGCCCATGGCCATGGCGTTGAGCGGGCGGGAGAGCAGCAGCGCGAGGACGGCGCCGACGGCGATGAACGGCCACACCTGCTCGATGGTGTGCATAGTGGACGTGGCCAGCGAGCCGACCTGCCAGAACCGCATCCGGTTGAGGGCCATGTCGTCGGTGATCATCACCGCGTAGAGATAGCCGGAGAGCGCCGCGTTGATCGCGGTACCGGCGAGCGCGAGCCGCACGGGCGTCGCGTTGCGGGTGCCGCCGAGCGCGTAGACGAGGACACCCACGGCGGCGGCGCCCGCGAAGGCGAACCATACGTAGCCGGTGAGCGAGGTCACCCCGAAGAAGCTGATGGCGGAGACGACGGCGGCCGACGCCCCCATGTTGATGCCGAGGATGCCGGGGTCGGCGAGGGGGTTGCGGGTCAGCGCCTGCAGGACGGCGCCGGCGAGGCCGAGCGCGATTCCGGCCAGCAGGCCGAGCAGGGTGCGCGACACCCTCTCACCGACGACCACGTCCGCGTAGTTCCCGGTGTCCTGGAACAGGCCGTGCCACACCTGGTCCAGGGAGAGCGGTTTGGCGCCCACGGCGATGCTCGCCACAAGGACGGCCACCAGCACCAGGACAGACGCGAGCAGCCCGACGGTACGTATCACCGCACGACGGTCGGGGGGCGCGGGAGCGGTCACCGCGCTGGCTTCGGGAGGACTGTCGACCAACACGAAGTTAGGTTAGCCTACCCTGCAACTCCACGACATCACGGTCCCACCCGCCTTGGGCGCCCTGCCGCCAGGGCAGGCAAGGCGGGGCGCCGCCGCCTTGGGCAATCTGCCGCCAGGGGCGGCAGGGTGGGCAAGGCGGCACCCCGGTGCGGGGCGAGCACACGTCCAGCCCCAACCCCGTCGCGGCTCCGAAGCGCGGGCGCGCTAAAGCCCCAACCGTGCCACCGCCTTCCCCGTATCCAGCTCGCAAACCCCGTCCCCGGCCGCACTCCACGCCGCCGCACACAACGCCCGCAGCCCGTCGATCGCCTCACCGTCCCCCTCGAGGCGCAGCTCCCCGTCCCCGGCGAGCGCGGTCCAGCCCCCGCACCGGAACCCGCCGTCGCCGCCCTGAACCTCCTCGACCTCCGGCTGCCCGGTGAGCAGGCCCCGCAGATCCACATCCACATACGTGGGCCGGTGCTGCGGCGGCGCGGCGAGCAGCTGCGCGGCATCGGTGACGCCGGTCAGTACGAGCAGCGAATCCACGCCCCCGTTGAACGCCCCCTCGATGTCCGTGTCGAGCCGGTCGCCCACCACCAGCGGGGTCTTCGCGCCGGTCCGCAGAATCGTCTCGCGGTGCATCGGGGGCAACGGCTTCCCCGCGATCTGCGGCTCGGCACCCGTCGCGATCCGGACGACCTCGACCGCCGCCCCGTTCCCCGGCGCGATCCCGCGCGCACTCGGAATCGTCAGGTCCGTATTGGAGGCGAACCACGGCACACCGCGCGCGATCCCGTAACAGGCCTCGGCGAACCGCCCCCACGCCATGTCCGGCCCGCCGTACCCCTGCACCACCGCGGCCAGATCCTCGTCGGCGGAGTCCACCGGCACGAGCCCCCGCTCACGCAGGGCCACCCGCAGTCCTTCGCCCCCGATCACCAACACCCGCGCCCCTTCGGGCACTTGCTCGCTGATGAGCCGCGCGACGGCCTGCGCCGACGTGATGACATCGGCGGCCCCGGTCGGGATCCCGAGCTCGGTCAGATGCTCGGCCACGGCGTCCGGCGTGCGCAGCGCGTTGTTCGTGACGTACGCGAGCCCCATCCCGCCGTCGCGCGCCACGGCCAGCGACTCGACGGCATGCGCGATGGCCTGCCCGCCCGCGTACACGACCCCGTCGAGATCCAGCAGCGCCGTGTCATATGCCTCGCTCAGTTCCCGCGCGCTACCACCGGGCCGCAGCCGGGCCCCACTGTCGGCCGTCCCGCTCGCACTGTGGCCCTGGCTCATTCCGCATCTCTCCTCGGTCGATCCCACTCCCCCGATCATCCCTCACGGCACTGACACTCGTACGATGCGGGGATGAACACTGCAGGTCGCACGGCACAGTCGGGCACCAACGGCCTGGATCTGATCCCGTTCAGGGGCGTCCGCTACGTCCCCGAACAGGTCGGCAGCCTCGCCGCCGTGACCTCGCCCCCGTACGACGTAGTCGTACGGCCTGACGGTCTGCTGCACCTGGAGAACGCGGACCCGCACAACATCGTCCGCCTGATCCTGCCGCAGGCCGTGGAGCCCCGGACCCGCAACGAACTGGCGGCCGCCACCCTGCACCGCTGGCTCGCCGAAGGCGTCCTCGCCCCCGACGCCGAACCAGCCTTCTACGTATACGAGCAGCGCAACGGCGACATGCTGCAGCGCGGCATCATCGGCGCCCTCCACCTCTCCGAGGCCTCGGAGGGTGTGGTCCTCCCCCACGAGGACGTCATGCCGCATGTGGTCGAGGACCGGGCGGGGCTGATGCGCACGACGGCCGCGAACCTCGAACCGCTCCTGCTGACCTACCGGGGCAACGGCAACGCGACCGGCGCCACCGCCGTCATCGAGCGCACGGTCCAGCACGCCCCGCTCCTCGCCACGACCACCGAGGACGGCTACAGCCACCGCCTCTGGGCGCTCACCGACCCCGCCGACCAGCGCCAGGTCCAGGACGGTCTCGCCACCCACCAGGCGTTGATCGCGGACGGCCACCACCGCTGGGCCACCTACCTGCGTCTGCGCACCGAACACAGCTCGCCGGGCCGCACCCCCTGGGACTACGGCCTCGTCCTCCTGGTCGACACGGCCCGCTACCCCCTCCGGGTCCGCGCCATCCACCGCCTGCTGGGCCGCCTCCCCCTCGACCGGGCACTGGCGGCGGCCGGCCCGCACTTCCGCGTACGCGAGGTCGCCGGCCCGCTCCCGCACGCGATGGAAGCCCTGGCGAAGGCGGCGTCCCACGGCAACGCCTTCCTCCTCACCGGCACCGAGGACACGTACCACCTCCTGGACCGCCCCGACCCGGCGCTCCTGGACCGTACGATTCCGGCCGATCGCCCCGAGGCCTGGCGCACCCTCGACGCCACGGTGCTGCACTCCACGCTCCTCGGTGACGTCTGGGGCATCCCGGAGGACTCCCCCGCCGACGTCACGTACATCCACGACACGCAGGCGACGGTCGACAAGGCGCGCCACGACGGCGGCACGGCGGTCCTGATGCACCCGGTCCGCGAGGAGGTCGTCCGCGAGCTGGCCCGCCAGGGCGTGACGATGCCCCGCAAGTCCACGTCGTTCGGCCCGAAGCCGGCCACGGGCCTGGTACTGCGCACACTGACGGACGACTGAGAACGACGGCCGACAACGACGAACGGGCGGGCTCCCTCAGGGAGCCCGCCCGTTCTTCATGTCACGCTCTACCGCTCGTCGCGCTCTTCACGCTCGACACCGGCGTTGTCGCCGTCGCTGTCGGCGTCGCTGTCGTCCTGAGGCGCCGGGGCGCCGTCCTCGGCACTGTCGTCAAAGGCGTCCACGAACTCGACACCGTCCAACTCGGCGAGCCGGTCGGACGCGTCCGTGCTGCCGTCCTTGTCGGACTCGACGGCCTTGGCGAACCACTCCCGCGCGTCGTCCTCGCGCCCGGCCTCCAGCAGTGCGTCGGCGTACGCGTAGCGCAGACGCGCGGTCCACGGCTGCGTGGCGTTCGAGGCGAGCTCGGGGCTCTGCAGGGTCACGATGGCGGCGTCCAGCTGCCCCATGTCCCGTCGCGCACCGGCGGCCACGAGCCGCATCTCGACCTGTCCGGCCTTGTCCAGCTTCGACACCTCGGGGGCGCCGGCCATGTCCAGCGCCTTCTCGGGACGCCCGAGCCCACGCTCGCAGTCGGCCATGAGCGGCCACAGCTCCGCGCTCCCGGTCATCCGCCGCGCGGCCCGGAACTCGGCGAGCGCCTCGCTGTACTTCTGGGTCCCGTACGCGGCGAAGCCAGCGGCCTCCCGCACGGCGGCGACGCGCGACGCGAGACGCAGCGCGATCCTGGAGTACGCGTACGCGCGCTCCGGGTCCTCGTCGATCAGCCGCGCCACCATCACGAGGTTCATGGCGACATCCTCGGCGAGCCCCCGCGGCAGGGACTGAAGCTCCTGCTGCACGCTCTTGTCGAGCTCGGCACCGGAGACGTCGTCCGGGATCGGCAGCCGCTTGATCGGCTCACGGTCCCGCTCCCGGTCGTCCCGGACCCGGGGCCCACCACGCCGGTCGTCACGGCGGTCGTCGCGGCGGTTGTCCCGCCCGTCGTCACGCCGGTCGTCGCGCCCACGGAACCCACCGGGACGCCCGCCCCGGTCATCGCGCCGGAAGCCACCACCGCGGTTGTCATCGCGCCGGTCATCACGACGCGGCCCACGGTCACGGTCCCGGTCGTCGCGCCGGAAGCCGCCACCGCGATTGTCATCACGACGGTTGTCGTCCCGACGGTCATCGCGCCGGAACCCACCGCCACGGTTGTCATCGCGACGGTCATCGCGCCGGAAGCCACCACCGCGGTTGTCATCGCGACGGTCATCACGACGCGGCCCACGGTCACGGTCCCGATCACCGAACGAACGGTCATCGCGACGGTCGTCACGGTGGAAGCCGCCGCCACGGTTGTCATCGCGACGGGTGTCGTCCCGACGGTCGTCCCGCCGGAACCCACCGCCACGGTTGTCATCGCGACGATCGTCACGACGCGGCCCACGGTCACGGTCGTCGCGCCGGAAGCCGCCACCGCGATTGTCATCGCGACGGGTGTCGTCCCGACGGTCATCGCGACGGAAGCCACCACCGCGATTGTCGTCACGCCGGTCATCGCGACGCGGCCCACGGTCCCGATCGTCACGACGGAAGCCGCCACCACGGTTGTCATCACGCCGATCGTCACGGCGGAAGCCGCCGCCACGGTTGTCATCACGACGCGTGTCGTCCCGACGGTCGTCCCGACGGAACCCACCGCCACGGTTGTCGTCGCGCCGATCGTCACGACGCGGCCCACGGTCACGGTCGTCGCGCCGGAAGCCGCCGCCACGGTTGTCATCACGACGCGTGTCGTCCCGACGGTCATCGCGACGGAAGCCACCACCGCGATTGTCGTCCCGCCGGTCATCACGACGCGGCCCACGGTCACGGTCCCGATCACCGAACGAACGGTCATCACGCCGGTCGTCACGCCGGAAGGGCGGACGCTCCCGGTCGCCATCCCGACGGTCCCGACGCGGGGCCCCGCTGTTGCCGCGGAACCCGCCCCGATCCCCCCGGTCACCACTGTCCCGTCGGCGCTGATCGCGCTCCGGACGCTCATCGGGAGAGTTGGTGGCCATCGGTTGACTCCTGTCTTCGGTACCGCAGTCATTCTCGCGCAACCGGGGTGCCGGCGCGCTCCGAGAAAAGCTCTGGAAATACAAAAAGGACCCTTGGTCCCAGCATGTGTGCCGGGACCAAGGGTCCTCTCAAAAATAGTTCGGCGGCGTCCTACTCTCCCACAGGGTCCCCCCTGCAGTACCATCGGCGCTGTGAGGCTTAGCTTCCGGGTTCGGAATGTAACCGGGCGTTTCCCTCACGCTATGACCACCGAAACCCTTTCAGACATCCCTCAAAAGGGACATGTGAACAGGGCGGCGAACTAGCACACTTTTCAATTGATAAGTGAAACTGTTCAGCCCGCACAACTGTTCGTTGTCTGGGAACAACACAGTGGACGCGAGCAACTGAGGACAAGCCCTCGGCCTATTAGTACCGGTCACCTCCACACCTTGCGGTGCTTCCAGATCCGGCCTATCAACCCAGTCGTCTACTGGGAGCCTTAACCCCTCAAAGGGGGTGGGAATACTCATCTCGAAGCAGGCTTCCCGCTTAGATGCTTTCAGCGGTTATCCTTTCCGAACGTAGCCAACCAGCCATGCCCTTGGCAGGACAACTGGCACACCAGAGGTTCGTCCGTCCCGGTCCTCTCGTACTAGGGACAGCCCTTCTCAATATTCCTACGCGCACAGAGGATAGGGACCGAACTGTCTCACGACGTTCTAAACCCAGCTCGCGTACCGCTTTAATGGGCGAACAGCCCAACCCTTGGGACCGACTCCAGCCCCAGGATGCGACGAGCCGACATCGAGGTGCCAAACCATCCCGTCGATATGGACTCTTGGGGAAGATCAGCCTGTTATCCCCGGGGTACCTTTTATCCGTTGAGCGACGGCGCTTCCACAAGCCACCGCCGGATCACTAGTCCCGACTTTCGTCCCTGCTCGACCCGTCGGTCTCACAGTCAAGCTCCCTTGTGCACTTACACTCAACACCTGATTACCAACCAGGCTGAGGGAACCTTTGGGCGCCTCCGTTACTCTTTGGGAGGCAACCGCCCCAGTTAAACTACCCATCAGACACTGTCCCTGATCCGGATCACGGACCCAGGTTAGACATCCAGCACGACCAGAGTGGTATTTCAACGACGACTCCACAACCACTGGCGTGGCCGCTTCAAAGTCTCCCACCTATCCTACACAAGCCGAACCGAACACCAATATCAAACTATAGTAAAGGTCCCGGGGTCTTTCCGTCCTTCTGCGCGAAACGAGCATCTTTACTCGTAGTGCAATTTCACCGGGCCTATGGTTGAGACAGTCGAGAAGTCGTTACGCCATTCGTGCAGGTCGGAACTTACCCGACAAGGAATTTCGCTACCTTAGGATGGTTATAGTTACCACCGCCGTTTACTGGCGCTTAAGTTCTCAGCTTCGCCACACCGAAATGTGACTAACCGGTCCCCTTAACGTTCCAGCACCGGGCAGGCGTCAGTCCGTATACATCGCCTTACGGCTTCGCACGGACCTGTGTTTTTAGTAAACAGTCGCTTCTCGCTGGTCTCTGCGGCCACCCCCAGCTCATGGAGCAAGTCCAATCACCAGGAATGGCCCCCCTTCTCCCGAAGTTACGGGGGCATTTTGCCGAGTTCCTTAACCATAGTTCACCCGAACGCCTCGGTATTCTCTACCTGACCACCTGAGTCGGTTTAGGGTACGGGCCGCCATGAAACTCGCTAGAGGCTTTTCTCGACAGCATAGGATCATCCACTTCACCACAATCGGCTCGGCATCAGGTCTCAGGCACAAGCTGTCCGGATTTACCTGGACAGCGCCCTACACCCTTACCCCGGGACTACCATCGCCCGGGCTGGACTACCTTCCTGCGTCACCCCATCGCTCACCTACTACCAGCTTGGGCCGGCGGCTCCACCACTTTCCATTCCCCGAAGGGTCCGGAACGGCTTCACGGCCTTAGCATCACTGGATTCGATGTCTTTCGCGTCACAGCGGGTACCGGAATATCAACCGGTTATCCATCGACTACGCCTGTCGGCCTCGCCTTAGGTCCCGACTTACCCTGGGCAGATCAGCTTGACCCAGGAACCCTTAGTCAATCGGCGCACACGTTTCTCACGTGTGTATCGCTACTCATGCCTGCATTCTCACTCGTGAACCGTCCACAACTACCTTCCGGTGCTGCTTCACCCGGCACACGACGCTCCCCTACCCATCACAGCGGGCGTTGGCCCTATAGCTGCAATGACACGACTTCGGCGGTACGCTTGAGCCCCGCTACATTGTCGGCGCGGAATCACTTGACCAGTGAGCTATTACGCACTCTTTCAAGGGTGGCTGCTTCTAAGCCAACCTCCTGGTTGTCTCTGCGACTCCACATCCTTTCCCACTTAGCGTACGCTTAGGGGCCTTAGTCGATGCTCTGGGCTGTTTCCCTCTCGACCATGGAGCTTATCCCCCACAGTCTCACTGCCGTGCTCTCACTTACCGGCATTCGGAGTTTGGCTAAGGTCAGTAACCCGGTAGGGCCCATCGCCTATCCAGTGCTCTACCTCCGGCAAGAAACACACGACGCTGCACCTAAATGCATTTCGGGGAGAACCAGCTATCACGGAGTTTGATTGGCCTTTCACCCCTAACCACAGGTCATCCCCCAGGTTTTCAACCCTGGTGGGTTCGGTCCTCCACGAAGTCTTACCTCCGCTTCAACCTGCCCATGGCTAGATCACTCCGCTTCGGGTCTTGAGCGCGCTACTAAATCGCCCTATTCGGACTCGCTTTCGCTACGGCTTCCCCACACGGGTTAACCTCGCAACACACCGCAAACTCGCAGGCTCATTCTTCAAAAGGCACGCAGTCACGACGCATTGAGTAAACTCAATGCGCGACGCTCCCACGGCTTGTAGGCACACGGTTTCAGGTACTATTTCACTCCGCTCCCGCGGTACTTTTCACCATTCCCTCACGGTACTATCCGCTATCGGTCACCAGGGAATATTTAGGCTTAACGGGTGGTCCCGCCAGATTCACACAGGATTTCTCGGGCCCCGTGCTACTTGGGTGTCTCTCAAACGAGCCGTTAATGTTTCGACTACGGGGGTCTTACCCTCTACGCCGGACCTTTCGCATGTCCTTCGCCTACATCAACGGTTTCTTACTCGTCTCACGGCCGGCAGACCGTAAAAGAGAGATCCCACAACCCCGCACACGCAACCCCTGCCGGGTCTCACACGTATACGGTTTGGCCTCATCCAGTTTCGCTCGCCACTACTCCCGGAATCACGGTTGTTTTCTCTTCCTGCGGGTACTGAGATGTTTCACTTCCCCGCGTTCCCTCCACACTGCCTATATATTCAGCAGCGGGTGACAGCCCATGACGACTGCCGGGTTTCCCCATTCGGAAACCCCCGGATCAAAGCCTGGTTGACGACTCCCCGGGGACTATCGTGGCCTCCCACGTCCTTCATCGGTTCCTGGTGCCAAGGCATCCACCGTGCGCCCTTAAAAACTTGGCCACAGATGCTCGCGTCCACTGTGCAGTTCTCAAACAACGACCAACCACCCGTCACAACCCACCGAAGCGGATTTTTACCGGGGCCGGCACTGAAGGCGACCGTTACGGCCGTACCTTCAGACACCCAACAGCGTGCCCGACACCCTCGCCACTCGTGATCAGCTTTCCACGCTCCGAAGAGCAGTACTTGCAGCCCGAGATGACTGACGGTGCCGAATAATCAACGTTCCACCCATGAGCAACCACCGTCGAACATTTGCCGACGTAATGGCCCTGGACCACCAAACAAAGTCTGGCGGCCTAGATGCTCCTTAGAAAGGAGGTGATCCAGCCGCACCTTCCGGTACGGCTACCTTGTTACGACTTCGTCCCAATCGCCAGTCCCACCTTCGACAGCTCCCTCCCACAAGGGGTTGGGCCACCGGCTTCGGGTGTTACCGACTTTCGTGACGTGACGGGCGGTGTGTACAAGGCCCGGGAACGTATTCACCGCAGCAATGCTGATCTGCGATTACTAGCAACTCCAACTTCATGGGGTCGAGTTGCAGACCCCAATCCGAACTGAGACCGACTTTTTGAGATTCGCTCCACCTTGCGGTATCGCAGCTCATTGTATCGGCCATTGTAGCACGTGTGCAGCCCAAGACATAAGGGGCATGATGACTTGACGTCGTCCCCACCTTCCTCCGAGTTGACCCCGGCGGTCTCCTGTGAGTCCCCATCACCCCGAAGGGCATGCTGGCAACACAGAACAAGGGTTGCGCTCGTTGCGGGACTTAACCCAACATCTCACGACACGAGCTGACGACAGCCATGCACCACCTGTACACCGACCACAAGGGGGCGCCTGTCTCCAGACGTTTCCGGTGTATGTCAAGCCTTGGTAAGGTTCTTCGCGTTGCGTCGAATTAAGCCACATGCTCCGCTGCTTGTGCGGGCCCCCGTCAATTCCTTTGAGTTTTAGCCTTGCGGCCGTACTCCCCAGGCGGGGCACTTAATGCGTTAGCTGCGGCGCGGACAACGTGGAATGTTGCCCACACCTAGTGCCCACCGTTTACGGCGTGGACTACCAGGGTATCTAATCCTGTTCGCTCCCCACGCTTTCGCTCCTCAGCGTCAGTAATGGCCCAGAGATCCGCCTTCGCCACCGGTGTTCCTCCTGATATCTGCGCATTTCACCGCTACACCAGGAATTCCGATCTCCCCTACCACACTCTAGCTAGCCCGTATCGACTGCAGACTCGGGGTTAAGCCCCGAGCTTTCACAATCGACGTGACAAGCCGCCTACGAGCTCTTTACGCCCAATAATTCCGGACAACGCTTGCGCCCTACGTATTACCGCGGCTGCTGGCACGTAGTTAGCCGGCGCTTCTTCTGCAGGTACCGTCACTTTCGCTTCTTCCCTGCTGAAAGAGGTTTACAACCCGAAGGCCGTCATCCCTCACGCGGCGTCGCTGCATCAGGCTTTCGCCCATTGTGCAATATTCCCCACTGCTGCCTCCCGTAGGAGTCTGGGCCGTGTCTCAGTCCCAGTGTGGCCGGTCGCCCTCTCAGGCCGGCTACCCGTCGTCGCCTTGGTGAGCCATTACCTCACCAACAAGCTGATAGGCCGCGGGCTCATCCTTCACCGCCGGAGCTTTTAACCCCCATCCAGGAGAATGGGAGTGTTATCCGGTATTAGACCTCGTTTCCAAGGCTTGTCCCAGAGTGAAGGGCAGATTGCCCACGTGTTACTCACCCGTTCGCCACTAATCCACCCCGAAGGGCTTCATCGTTCGACTTGCATGTGTTAAGCACGCCGCCAGCGTTCGTCCTGAGCCAGGATCAAACTCTCCGTGAATGTTTCCCCGTAATCGGGGTGACACCACGAGAGCGGAACAGTCGGAGGAATAATCCGACCGTTCACAGCGTCCTCGCTGTGCGCCTGCCAGCCATAAGGCCTGCAGGACTTTTCAAAGGAACCTCGCCCCAGCAGATGCTGGAGACGGGGTATCAACATATCTGGCGTTGATTTTTGGCACGCTGTTGAGTTCTCAAGGAACGGACGCTTCCTTTGTACTCACCCTCTCGGGCTTTCCTCCGGGCGCTTCCCTTCGGTCTTGCTGTTTTGCGTTTCCAACTCTACCAGATCCGTTTTCCGTTCCGTTTCCGGTTCGGATTTCATTTTCGGTGGCCGTTGGAGGGCCTTTGCCTTTCGGCGTGTCCACCACATTAGCCGAATCTCCCGGCAACTCATAATCGAGTTTCGCGGGTTCGAATTTCGGCATGCGAGCACGCCGAAAAGACCCCGCCGAGGGAAGTCGTAATGAGTGGTTTGGCCGCTTCCGGAGGTTGACTGAGCGCCTGATCCGGCTTCAGCGGCTCGGGCCACATTACGGATCCCGTAGGGGTGCGTCAAGTTGTGCGGCGGCGGGGCGTATGGGCCCGATAAGGGCTCACCGTCGGGTCGTTGGCGACCCAGAAGCGCCAGGGGTGGACGCCGCCCTCGCCGGACACTCCGGTGCGTGGACCGTTGCGTACCTGGTCAGCGGGGACGGGGGTGCCGTGCAGGACTCTCAGCGGGGAGTCCGTTCGGGCGCAGGCGTCGGTGCCGTCCAGGGATCGGTCCACGCCGAGGGCCGTGGCCATGCGGGCCGGGCCTTTGGCCAGTTCCTTGTCGTTCCGGGCCGATAGTCGACGTTTGCGGGCCAGTTCGGCGCCCTCGATGATCTCGCCGGCGCGGAGCAGCACGGCGCTCGCCCTGCCCTCCTCACCGCAGACCAGGTTCATGCAGTGCCACATGCCGTAGGTGAAGTAGACGTATACGTGTCCGGGGCGCCCGAACATCACGCTGTTGCGGGCGGTTCGGCCTCTGTATGCGTGGGACCCGGGGTCGTTCGCGCCGTCGTAGGCCTCGACCTCTGTGAGGCGGAGCTCGATCGGTCCGTCCGGAGTGGATCGGACCAGCGTGCGTCCGAGTAGGTCGGGGGCGACGTCCAGTACAGGTCGGTCGAAGAACTCGCGTACAAGGGGCGTACGGTCAGGGGCCGCGATCATGCCCTCCGAGGGTAGTGGAGCGGTCGGGACAGGCGCTCGCGGAACCGGGCGCAGCTGTCCCGCGTATGTAGTGAGCAGTATCAGCAGTGGTTCGCACACGGAGGAGATCGAGGCATGGGGTTCAAGCGGCTGTTGGCGAGTCTGGGCGCGGGCGGGGCGTCCGTGGAGACGGTGCTCACCGAGGTCAATGTCGTGCCCGGTGGTGTCGTTCAGGGTGAGGTGCGGATCCAGGGCGGGTCCGTCGACCAGGAGATCGAGGGCCTTTCGGTCGGTCTGCAGGCGCGGGTCGAGGTCGAGGGGAACGACCAGGAGACGAAGCAGGACATCGAGTTCACCAAGGTGCGGCTCGGGGGCGCGTTCGAGCTCAAGGCGCAGGCCGTGCACGCCGTTCCGTTCGGGCTTGAGATCCCGTGGGAGACGCCCGTCACGATGATCGACGGGCAGCAGCTGCGCGGCATGAACATCGGGGTGACGACCGAGCTGGAGATCGCCCGGGCCATCGACTCGGGTGACCTCGACCCGATCAATGTGCACCCCCTGCCGTCCCAGCAGGCGCTTCTCGACGCCTTCATCCGCATCGGCTTCCGGTTCAAGAGCGCGGACATGGAGCGCGGCCACATCCGGGGTACGCGACAGAAGCTGCCGTTCTACCAGGAGATCGAGTTCCACCCGCCGCAGCAGTACCGGGGGCTCAACCAGGTGGAGTTGAGCTTCGTGGCCGACGACCGGGAGATGGACGTCGTACTGGAGATGGACAAGAAGCCGGGGCTGTTCAGCGAGGGCAGCGACACGTTCCGGTCGTTCGTCGTCGGGCACCAGGACTTCCAGGGCACGGACTGGTCCGCGTATCTGCACCAGTGGCTGTCCGAGGTCGGCAGCAAGCGGAACTGGTTCTAGGGTTTCAGGAGCAGGGTCGACAGACTCTGTGGAACCAGAGTTTCCGTAGATCCAGGAGGTGTCGTTGTGACCGAGCAGCCCCAGAGGGCTTCGCTTCCTCATGACTTTCATCCGCAGGTGCCGTCGTTCACCGTCGTGAGCCAGGACTTCGAGCCGGGCGGGACGCTGGACGACGCGCAGGTGTACGCGGCCGGCAACACCTCGCCGCACCTGCGCTGGGAGGGCTTCCCGGCGGAGACCAAGAGCTTCGCCGTGTCGTGCTTCGACCCGGACGCGCCGACCGGCAGCGGGTTCTGGCACTGGAGCGTGTTCGACATCCCGGCCTCGGTGACCGAACTGCCGGTGGGTGCCGGCAGCGGCAAGTTCGAGGGGCTTCCCGAGGGCGCCGTGCAGGTGCGCAACGACTATGGGACGAAGGAATTCGGGGGCGCCGCGCCGCCTCCCGGGGACCCCGCCCACCGTTATGTGTTCACCGTGTACGCGGTCGACCAGGAGAAGCTCGGCCCGGACTCCGATGGCACGCCGGCCTTCGTCGGGTTCAACCTGCGGTTCCACACGATCGCCCGGGCCCAGGTCATCGCCGAGTACGGGGCGCCCGCCGAGGGCTGAGCCAAACCTCAGCGTTCATGGAACGTTTGCCCGCCTCTGGTCATGGAATTGATCAGGGGCGGGCATTTTTTCTGCCTGGGGCTACAGATATTGCGTTGTCCATCTCGGCGTGCACGGCCAGAGTTGACGCACGGACGCCGAGGGGTGATCCGGTGCGTATGTGTACGGGAGGTGGGCAGGGTGCGGGACACACTGGTGCTGAACGCGAGCTTCGAGCCGCTCTCCACGGTGACGCTCAATCGAGCCGTCGTGTTGGTGCTGCAGGACAAGGCCGTCGTTGAGCAGGTCCACCCCGAGCTGCGCATGCGTGGTGCCGCGATCGATATTCCGGTGCCCCGGGTGATCAGGCTGTGCAGGTATGTCCGGGTGCCGTTCCGAAGACGCGCGCCGTGGTCCAGGCGGGGCGTACTCATTCGGGATCAGCACCGGTGCGCGTACTGCGGCAAGCGGGCGACGACCGTCGACCACGTGGTGCCACGGTCGCACGGCGGTGCTGATTCGTGGCTGAACACGGTGGCGTCCTGCGCCGCCGACAATCACCGCAAGGCGAACCGGACGCCCGAGCAGGCGGGGATGCCGCTGCTGCGGCAGCCGTTCGAGCCGACTCCCGCCGATGCGATGCTGCTGTCGCTCGGTGCCGGCGGGCGGGCCGGACTGCCGGAGTGGCTGGCGCAGACCGCCGCGTAGGGACATGACGCGAGGGCCCGCCGACCTGATGGTCGGCGGGCCCTCGCGTTGTTCGACGTACTGCTCGATGACTAGTCGATCGGCGGCTGCTCGCGGCGCGGCTGGGGCGGCGTCGGCATGACCGGCGGTGTCTTCGCGTCGCTGGCGCCCGGCATGGAGCCGCCGAAGTTGCCGAACGCGCCCGAGAGGCCCTTGAGGGCGTCGCCGATCTCGCTGGGGACGATCCAGAGCTTGTTGGCGTCGCCCTCGGCGATCTTCGGGAGCATCTGCAGGTACTGGTACGAGAGCAGCTTCTGGTCCGGGTCTCCGGCGTGGATGGACTCGAAGACCGTACGGATGGCCTGGGCCTCACCCTCCGCGCGCAGGGCCGCGGCCTTCGCCTCACCCTCGGCCCTGAGGATCGCGGACTGCTTCTCACCTTCGGCGGTGAGGATCTGGGACTGGCGGATACCTTCGGCGGTGAGGATCGCGGCGCGCTTGTCACGGTCGGCGCGCATCTGCTTCTCCATCGAGTCCTGGATGGAGGTGGGCGGCTCGATCGCCTTGAGCTCGACGCGGTTGACGCGGATGCCCCACTTGCCGGTGGCCTCGTCGAGGACGCCGCGCAGCGCCGCGTTGATCTCCTCGCGGGAGGTGAGGGTCCGCTCCAGGTCCATGCCACCGATGATGTTTCGCAGGGTGGTGACCGTGAGCTGCTCGATGGCCTGGATGTAGCTGGCGACCTCGTACGTGGCCGCCCTCGCGTCCGTCACCTGGTAGTAGATGACGGTGTCGATGTTGACGACCAGGTTGTCCTGGGTGATCACCGGTTGCGGCGGGAACGGCACGACCTGCTCGCGGAGGTCGATGCGGTTGCGGATCGAGTCGATGAACGGGACGACGATGTTCAGGCCCGCGTTCAGCGTGCGTGTGTAGCGGCCGAAGCGCTCGACGATGGCAGCGCTCGCCTGCGGGATGACCTGGATGGTCTTGATCAGCGCGATGAAGACCAACACCACCAGAATGATCAGGACGATGATGATCGCTGACATCGAGTCTCCCGTGCCCCTCGTACCGTTCGTACCGTCGTGGTCCCGGCGCCCTCGCGCCGGAAGATCATGAGGTCTTGCGCAGTCGAGTGTGTCAGAACTGCCCACGTGGCGGGGCTGGTTCGGATCACCTGTCGGTTCACATGACGATCGCGGTGGCGCCTTCGATGTCGATCACGTCGACCTGCCGGCCAGGCTCGAACGCCGCGTCGGCGTCGAGGGCGCGGGCCGACCAGATCTCGCCGCCCAGCTTGATCCGGCCGCCCTCCTGTCCGTCGACGCGCTCGACGACGACGGCCTGTTTGCCCTTCAAGGCGTCCACGCCGGTGGCCAGTTGGGGTGGTTCCGCGCGCTGGCGCCTGGCGATGGGGCGTACGACCACGATGAGGGCGCACGACACGGCGGCGAAGACCACCACTTGGAGGACGGCACCGCCGCCGAGGCCTGCCGTGACGGCGCCCGCCACGGCGCCGACGGCCAGCATGCCCAGCTCGGGCATGGCGGTGAGGACGAGCGGGATTCCCAGTGCGGCCGCCCCGATCAGCCACCACACCCATGCGTCGATGTCTGCCACATGGCCATGGTAGATCCGCAACTCCCGCGCGGACAGGGGACGTCCGGCCTGCGCGGGAGCGCGAAGGGTCAGCTGAGGGGCAGGCCGGTGGCGGTCCAGCGGCCGTTGTTCTCCTCGACGACCAGCGGGAGGCCGAAGCACTTGGAGAGATTGCGGGAGGTGAGCTCGAGCTCGATCGGGCCGGCGGCAAGGATCTGGCCCTGGCGGATCATCAGGACGTGCGTGAAGCCGGGGGCGATCTCCTCGACGTGGTGCGTCACCATGATCATCGAGGGGGCGATCGGGTCGCGGGCGAGGCGGCCGAGGCGGCGCACCAGGTCCTCGCGGCCGCCGAGGTCGAGGCCCGCCGCGGGCTCGTCGAGGAGCAGCAGCTCGGGGTCGGTCATCAGGGCGCGGGCGATCAGCGTGCGCTTGCGCTCTCCTTCGGAGAGCGTCCCGAACTTGCGGTCCAGGTACTCGCTCATGCCGAGCCGGTCGAGGAACGCGCGGGCGCGCCGCTCGTCCATCTCCTCGTACTCCTCCTGCCAGCCGGCCGTCATGCCGTACGCGGCGGTGAGCACGGTCTGCAGGACGGTCTGCCGCTTGGGCAGCTTGTCGGCGAGCGCGATACCGGCGACGCCGATGCGCGGGCGCAGTTCGAAGACGTCCGTGCCGGGCTTGCCGAGGGTCTCACCGAGGATCGTGGCGGTGCCGCTGCTCGGGTAGAGGTAGCTCGAGGCGACGTTCAGGAGGGTGGTCTTGCCCGCGCCGTTCGGTCCGAGGATGACCCAGCGCTCCCCCTCCTTCACCGACCAGGAGACCTGGTCCACCAGAGCCCGGCCCTCGCGGACCACGGATACGTCCTCCAGCTCCAGTACATCGCTCATGAGCGCGTTGTCTCCCATTGCAGTCTCGTCTGTTCGCCGCGTCCGTCATGCCTTCGCATAGTTCCTGCTCGGCACGGCCCCCAGGGAAAACTTACGCCACCGCCCCCACGGTCCATTCCATCGGTCGGGCTTTTGGCAGCTTTGCGGGCTTCTAAGGTGGGGCGCATGCTCACTGAACCACGCTCCGGACGCCTGGCGGCCTGGGGAAATGCCCTTCTTGGCGGATTTGTCGCGCCCGATGACGCGGCGCTCGCGATTGTCGCCGAGGACACATCGCACCGTGTGGCGGGGCTTCCGGGCGAGGACGGGCCCGTCGGCCTGACGCTGGCGCTCGGCCGCCTGCGGGCGCTCGGCGTCGGCGGGCTGCGCGTGGCGCTGCCCGCGCCGGGCCATCCCCTGGGGCTCAGCGGGCCGCCGGAGTTCAACGCGCGGGCCCTGGAGGCCGAGGAGGCGGTGGTCTGTCACGGCGCCGCGCTCGGGCTCGTTCCCGACGTCTACGAGGTCGGCCCCGAGGGCGATCTGCACGTCTCGGTGACGTGGCACTGCCTGCCGGTGCGGGAGGCGCCGCCGGCGGATGTGCCCTCGCTCGGCGAGGCGGAGCGGGAGCTGGCGGAGGCGCTGCGGGACGCGACCGAGGTGCTGACGCGGCTGGACGTGGCCGGGTCGGGGCCGGTGTCCGAGGCCGCCGTGGACGCGTACCGGGCGCGGGCCGAGCGGGGGCGCGAGGCGCTGGCTCCGGGGTATCCGGGGCGGGCGGTGCGGGTGCTCGAGCTGGCGCAGCGGGTGGGGCTGCTGATCTCCGTGGCGTACGAGAGCGGGCACGGGGGCGCGGTGAGCGCGTCGGAGATGGGGGCGCGGGCGCTCGCGCTGCGCCCGGTGGAGCGGACGGCCCGGCGCGCGCAGGTGGCCGCGTACAACGCGTTCGTGGAGGAGCGGGAGCGGGGCTGAGCGCAGGGCCGGGAACGAGGGAAGGCCCCCACGGACCGGGTCCGTGGGGGCCTTCCTGTGCCTCGGGGGCAGCGAACCTCAGTTGTTCGCCGCGGTGTTGCCGAACGCCGGGTTCAGCAGGCCGATGACGTTGACGGAGTTGCCGTCGACGTTCACCGGGACGTGAACCGGAACGCCCACGTTGTTGCCCGAGCCGACGCCCGGGGAGTTCGCGGCCACGCCGTCGGCGCTCGAGTCGGCAAAGGCGGCACCGGCGGAGGCACTCGCGGCAATACCGGCGACGGCGACGGCCACGGCGGCCTTCTTGGCGATGTTCATGAGAAGCGTTCCTCCAGATATTGCGGTCCGACCCCAGCCGCGGGGTCGCACGCTGAGAAACGCGTGGGGCGCGTGGTGGACACGGGGTGAACGCCCGATCCGCCCGATTGGATCAATAGGCCGACGAATCGACCAGCCGCGCTATCGAACAGGGGAGCCGCCCCAAAACGCGGACCGGCCCCGCGGGGAAAACCCCGGGGGCCGGCGAACCCTGAGCACACGTCAGCCGTTGTAGCCGTCGTTCGCGAACGCCGGGTTGAGCGCGCCGATCACCGAGACGGTGTTGCCCACGGCGTTCACCGGGATGTGGACCGGGGCCTGGATCAGGTTGCCCGAGCCGACGCCCGGGGACTTCACGGCGTGGCCGTGGGCCTGCGCACCGTCGGTGGCGGAGGCGAGGCCCGCACCGGCGGCGACAAGGCCGCCGGCCACGAGGGTGACGGCCGCGGCCTTCTTCAGGTTCTTCACTTCTGGATCCTCCTCAGCGGTCGCCGCGACATGACCGCCGCAGCACGCATTGGAGAACGCGCCACCGCCGGAAGGGATACGCCGTCCGGGGGACATCCACACGACGGTATGAATTCCAGAACGGAGTGCGACGCTCCGTGTTGCCGTCGCGTCCGTGCGCCCGCGCGTGCCCCTCAGCCCGGGACTCGGCCCGCTACGCCGTGCCTCAGCCCGCGGCGCCGTGTCGCACGGCCCACAGGGCGGCCTGGGTACGGTCCGCCAGGTCGAGCTTCATCAGGATGTTCGAGACATGGGTCTTCACCGTTTTCTCGGAGAGGACGAGGGCGCGGGCGATCTCCCGGTTCGAGCGGCCGTCGGCGATCAGGCCGAGCACCTCGCGCTCGCGCTCCGTGAGGGAACCGCCCCTCCCCTGCCCGCTGTTGGTCTCCTCCTGGGCCAACAGGGCACCAGCGACCTCGGGTTGCAGCAGGATGTGGCCCGCGTGGACGGAACGGATGGCGCCGGCCAGGGCGTCGGGGTCCACGTCCTTGTAGACGTAACCGGCTGCCCCCGCGCGCAGGGCGGGGACGACGGTGCGCCGCTCGGTGAAGCTGGTGACGATCAACACCTTGGCGGGATTGTCGAGTTCGCGGAGCCGGCGCAGGGCGTCGACTCCGTCCATCACCGGCATCTTGACGTCCATCAGGACGACGTCGGGCTTCAACTCCTCGGTGCGGGCGACTCCTTCGGCGCCGTCCGCCGCCTCGCCGACGACCTCGATGTCGCCCTGCACCTCCAGGAAGGTGCGCAGGCCCCGGCGGACGACCTGGTGATCGTCGACCAGCAGTACCTTGATCTGGTCAGCCACCGGGGACCTCCATCTCGATCGTGGTGCCCTTGCCGGGCTCCGATTCCACTGTGAGTCTGCCGCCGACCCCGCTGGACCGGTCGCGCATGGAGACGAGGCCCAGGTGGCGGCCCGCGCTGCGGATCGCCTTCGGGTCGAAGCCCGCCCCGTCGTCGGTGACGCGCAGCACGGCGCCCTGGCCTCGCTTGTCGAGCGAGACCCGGATCTTCTCGGCTCCGGAGTGGCGCAGCGCGTTGTGCAGCGCCTCTTGGGCGACGCGCAGCATCGCCTCCTCCTGGGCGGCGGGCAGCGCCTTTATGCCGCTGGTGGTGAAGGTGAGGTGCGCCGCGTGGGCGCGGTCGAGCACCTGGATCTGGGTGCGGAGGGTGGCGACCAGGCCGTCCTCGTCGAGCGCCGCGGGGCGCAACTCGACGACGGCGGCGCGCAGTTCGTCCGCGGCTTCCGCCGCGAGCTCCGCCACGTGGCCCAACTCCCCCTTGGCGCGCTCCGGGTCACGGTCCATCAGGGTCGCCGCGGCCTGTGCGGTGAGGCGCAGCGAGAAGAGCTTCTGGCTCACCGCGTCGTGCAGTTCGTGGGCGATCCGGGAGCGCTCCTCGGCGATGGTGAGCTCGCGGCTGCGCTCGTAGAGGCGGGCGTTCGTGAGCGCGATGGCCGCGTGCTGGGCGAGGATCCCGAGCAGTTCCTCGTCGTCCTGCGTGAAGCCGCAACCGCCTTGCGGCTTGGGGCAGTTCTTGTTGGCCAGGAAGAGCGCGCCGATCGTCTCCTCGCCGTCCTTGATGGGCAGGCCGAGGAAGTCGGACATGTCCGGGTGGGCGGAGGGCCAGCCCTCGAAGCGGGGGTCCTCGCGGACGTCGGCGAGGCGCTCCGTCTTCGCGTCGTGCAGCATCGCGGCGAGGATGCCGTGCTGGCGCGGCAGCGGGCCGATGGCCTTCCACTGTTCCTCGCTGACGCCGTCGACGACGAACTGGGCGAAGCCCCCGTGGTCGTCCGGCACTCCGAGCGCCGCGTACTCGGCGTCGAGCAGCTCGCGGGCCGAGGCGACGATCGTCTTGAGGACGTCGCGCACCTCGAGATGCCTGCTCATGGCGAGGAGCGCGGCACTCACCGCGGCCAAGCCTGTACGTGGACCCTGACTCATGGCCTCACCGTACCGGCGGGGTGTGACAGCCGGATCGGACCCATGGCGCCCTCCGCCTAGGTCGGTCGGCGTAGGGCGAAGGGCCCTGCGTTGTTGCTGCTCGCGTACGAGGTGCCGAGGGCCGCCGCGTTCCTACGTTGAGGACACGACGCACAACGGTGACGTACTCAAGGGGACGGTTGTCATGACGGTAGCGATCATCACGGGGGCTTCGCGGGGGTTCGGCAGGGCGTTGGCGACGGCTCTGGCCGAGCGGGGCTGGGACCTGGTCCTGGACGCGCGCTCCGCCGGGCCGCTGGAGGACGTGGCGGAGCGGCTGCGCAAGCACGGTGGGGCGGTGACGGCCGTGCCGGGCGATGTCGCGGACGGCGGGCACCGGGTGGAGCTGATCGCCGCGGCATGGGAGCTGGGCGGGCTCGATCTGCTGGTGAACAACGCGAGCGTGCTGGGCGCCGAGCCCCTGGTGCCGCTCGGCCGTCACTCGCTGGACGACTTCAGGTCGGCGCTGGAGGTCAATGTGGTGGCGCCGCTCGGTCTGCTCCAGGAGGCGCTGCCGCTGCTGCGCGAAGCGCCGGCCGGGACGGTGATCAGCATGAGTTCGGACGCGGCCACGGAGGCGTATCCGACCTGGGGCGGCTACGGGTCGACGAAGGCGGCCCTCGACCAGCTCGTGGCCGTGCTCGCGGTGGAGGAGCCGGGCCTGCGCGTGTGGGCGGTCGATCCGGGCGGGATGCGGACGGACATGCTGGCGGCGGCCGAGCCGGACGAGGATCTGAGCGAGGTGCCGCGCCCCGAGGACGTGGTCCCCGCCTTCCTGAGCCTCCTTGACCGGCGCCCCGCGAGCGGGCGCTACTCGGCCCCGTCCCTCCTGGAGGCGTGATGGCGCTCGCGCTGCGGGTGCCCGAGGAGCTGTCGGCGCGGGTCCCGGCCGAGCAGCGGGGGCCCGGCCGGGACAGATCGTCCGTACGCCTTCTGGTGTCGCGCGGCACCGATGCCGCCCATCACCGCTTCCCCGAGCTGCCGTCCGTGCTGCGGGCCGGGGATCTGCTCGTCGTCAATACGTCTCCTACGTTGGCGGCCGCCGTGGACGGGACGGTGGGGCACGCGCGTGTAGTCGTGCATTTCTCGACGCGCGGCGACGACGGGCGCTGGGCGGTCGAGCTGCGGGACCCGGACGACCGGGGCACGACGCTGCCGCGCGCCGGAGGGCCCCCGGGGTCCGTGGTCGCGCTCCCCGGCGACGTACGCCTCACCTATGAGGAGCCGCTGGCGGCCGGGAGCGAGCGGCTGTGGTGGGTGCGGGCGACCGGGGACGTGCTCGCGCTGCTCGGCCGGCGCGGGCGGCCCATCCGCTACTCCTACACGGAGCGGGATCAGCCGCTGGCCGCCTACCAGACGGTGTTCGCGCTGCCGTACGTCGCGGGGGCGGGCAGCGCGGAGATGCCGAGTGCCGCGCGGCCCTTCACGGAGTCGATCGTGTCGCGGCTCGTGAGCCGGGGGGTGCAGTTCGCGCCGATCACGCTGCATACGGGGGTGGCGTCCGCCGAGTCGCACGAGCCTCCTTATGCGGAGCGTTTCGAGGTGCCCGAGGCGTCGGCCCGCCTGATCAACGCCGCGAGGGCCGCGGGGCAGCACGTCATCGCCGTCGGGACCACTGCCGTGCGGGCCGTCGAGTCCGCCGTCGACGGCGACGGGGCCGTACGGGCGGCGCGTGGCTGGACGGATCTCGTCGTGACGCCCGAGCGCGGGGTGCGGGTGGTGGACGGGCTGCTGACGGGGCTGCACGAGCCGGAGGCCTCCCACCTTCTGATGCTGGAGGCGGTGGCGGGGCGGGCCGCTGTGGACCGTGCGTATGAGGAGGCGCTGAGGGGGCGCTACCTCTGGCACGAGTTCGGCGACGTGCACCTCATCCTGCCGGAGGAGAGGCCTCACGCTGTGCGTTGCAGTGGCAACCACGAGTGAGTTCGGGAGGGGGCGCGTGTGACGCCGCGCATAGGGCCCACGTCACGTACGAAGGTCCGTAGTGGATGAGTAAGGGACTTTGGTCCGTTGCTGCACTGGGGCAGGAAGTCGGACATTGACTTCTTGCCCCTTTTTGCGCCTCCCCGGCCCACTACCCGGGTTCGTAGGTCACACCTTTGCCTCGGCATTTTGCGGCCGCTAAGAATGTCCATCGTTGTTCGGCGCCGCGGGGTCCTACCCGCGGCGTTCGTGTCCCAAACACGACCGTCCGGTCCCCCGGCCCGCGAGCGACTTCCGTTCTTAGAGAGGTCCCCATCTCATGTCCAAGCACGCCAACGCCGGCCATAGTCAGCTGACCCGCACCCACAAGTTCTCGCTCGCCGGTGTCGCCGCTCTCGGCGCCGCCGCCCTCGCGGTGACGCTGGTTCCGGGTCAGGACACCCAGGCCCAGGCGAAGGACGAGACGGTCGCCGCCGCCCCGGTCGCGTTCACTACCGACGCCGGTGCGAAGCAGATCAAGGACGTCCACGCCAGCGTCACCGACCAGCAGGCCGCCGCCAGCGAGAAGGCCAAGCAGGCCGAGGCGAAGGCGAAGGCCCGCAAGGAGGCCGAGGCGAAGAAGAAGGCCGAGGCCGAGAAGAAGGCCCAGGCCGAGGCCAAGGCGAAGGCCGAGGCGCAGGCGAAGAAGGAGCGCGAGGCCAAGCAGGCCGCCGCGCGTGCCGCCGCCCGCAAGCCGGTCTACGCCAACAACCTGGACGGCTGGATCAAGGAATCCCTCGCCATCATGAAGGACAAGGGCATTCCGGGTTCGTACGACGGCCTGCACCGCAACATCATGCGTGAGTCGGGCGGCAACCCGAACGCGGTCAACGGCACGGACGTCAACGCCCAGAACGGCACGCCCTCCAAGGGCCTGCTGCAGGTCATCCAGCCGACCTTCGACACGTACCACGTCGACGGCACCGCCAACAGCCTGACCGACCCGGTCGCCAACCTCGTGGCCGCGGCCAACTACGCGGCCGACAAGTACGGCTCCATCGACAACGTGGACAGCGCGTACTGATTCCTGTAGTCGGGACCTCCAGGTCCGGCACACGCTGAACCCCCACGGCACGAAGGGCGGCACCCACAGGGTGCCGCCCTTCGTGTGTCCCTACGGACTCTCCTACTTGCGCATGACCTCGGGCTCGTGCCGGCGCAGCAGGCGCGCGACGGCGAAGCCGCAGACGACGGCGAGCACGATCAGGACCGTGAGGTTGATGCCCCACTGGGTGACCGAGTGCTCCCACAGCGGGTCGAGGTCGTTCGGGTTCTGCGGGTCCCACGGTGGCATCAGCTTGCTGAGGTCCAGAGTGGCGCCCGCGGCGCCCACCGCCCAGCGGGACGGCATCAGCCAGGCGAACTGCTCGAGGCCCACGGTGCCGTAGATCTGGAAGAGCACACCGGTGAACACGACCTGGACGATCGCGAACATGACCAGCAGCGGCATCGTCTTCTCGGACGTCTTCACCAGCGCGGAGATCACCAGGCCGAACATCATCGACGCGAAGCCGAGCGCGATGATCGAGATGCACAGCTCGGCGGCCGGCGGCAGCACGAGGCCTTCCTTCGGCAGCTCGCGCGGGATGAAGCCGATGGCGCAGATGATGACGCCCTGGAACGCCGTGATCACGCCGAGGACGATGACCTTGGACATCAGGTACGCGGAGCGGGACAGGCCGGTGGCCCGTTCTCGCTCATAGATGACCCGCTCCTTGATCAGCTCGCGGACCGAGTTGGCCGCCGCGGAGAAGCACATGCCGACCGCGATGATCAGCATGATCGTGCCGGCGTCCCCGTTGAACTTGGCCGGTGGCTTGGGCGGGCCCAGGCCGAAGTCGGCCGGGATGACCACCGAGACGAGGCCGAGGACCGCGGGCAGGATCACCATCAGGCCGAGGAAGCCCCGGTCGGAGGCGATCACCGACACATAGCGGCGGATCAGCGTGAACAGCTGGGAGCCCCAGGGCTGCGTCTTGGGCGGTTTGATCGCGGAGGGCGGCGCCACCGGATCCGACTGCGCGGCGACGGCGTCGATGTCGGCCGCGTACATCTGGTAGTGCTGCGAGCCCTTCCAGCGGCCCGCCCAGTCGTAGTCGCGGTAGTTCTCGAACGCCGAGAACACGTCGGCCCACGTCTTGTAGCCGAAGAAGTTGAGCGCCTCCTCCGGCGGGCCGAAGTAGGCGACGGCGCCGCCAGGACCCATCACAAGGAGCTTGTCGCAGAGCGCCAGCTCGGCCACCGAGTGGGTGACCACGAGGACCGTGCGCCCGTCGTCGGAGAGACCGCGAAGCAGCTGCATGACGTCGCGGTCCATGCCCGGGTCGAGGCCGGAGGTCGGCTCGTCCAGGAAGATCAGCGACGGCTTGGTCAGCAGCTCCAGGGCCACCGACACGCGCTTGCGCTGGCCACCGGAGAGGGAGGTGACCTTCTTCTCCTTGTGGATGTCCAGCTTGAGCTCGCGCAGCACCTCGTCGATGCGCTGCTGGCGCTCCTGCTCGCTGGTGTCCGCGGGGAAGCGCAGCTTGGCGGCGTACTTGAGCGCCTTCTTGACGGTCAGCTCCTTGTGCAGGATGTCGTCCTGCGGGACCAGACCGATGCGCTGGCGCAGCTCGGCGAACTGCTTGTAGAGGTTCCGGTTGTCGTAGAGGACGTCGCCCTCGTTGGCCGGACGGTAGCCCGTGAGCGCCTTCAGGAGCGTCGACTTGCCGGAGCCCGACGGGCCGATGACGGCGATCAGCGACTTCTCCGGGACGCCGAACGAGACGTCCTTGAGGATCTGCTTGCCGCCTTCGACGGTGACCGTCAGATGGCGCGCGGAGAAGGAGACGTCACCGGTGTCGACGAACTCCTCGAGCCTGTCGCCGACCAGGCGGAACGTGGAGTGGCCCACGCCCACGATGTCGTTCGGCCCAAGGAGGGTCGTGCCGCCCTTGGGGATCGGCTGGCCGTTGACGTACGTGCCGTTGTGCGAGCCGAGGTCGTGGATCTCGAAGCGGCCGTCGGGCGACGCGTGGAACTCGGCGTGCAGGCGCGAGACCTGGAGGTCCGAGACCACCAGCTCGTTCTCCAGGGAGCGGCCGATGCGCATGACGCGGCCGAGCGACAGCTGGTGGAACGTGGTGGGGCTGCGGTCGCCGTACACGGGCGGGGCCCCCGCGACCCCGCCGGCGCCCTGCTGCTGCGGCACCCACTGCGCCTGCGGCGGCTGTTGCTGCCGTGGCGCCTCGCGCTGCTGGGGCGCCTGTTGGGACGCCTGTTGGGACCAGCTCGGCTGCTGCTGGTACTGCTGTGGTGACGGCTGCTGCGCGAGGCCCGCGGCCTGCTGCTGCGCCTGGTGCGGCGTGGCAACGGCGGCGGCGCGGGCGCTGCCCTGCGCGTTCAGGCACGGGCCGTCGGTGGAGTTGCCCAGGTGCACGGACGAACCGGGGCCGATCTCCATCTGGTGGATCCGCTGCCCCTGCACGAAGGTGCCGTTGGTCGAGCCGTGGTCCTCGATGACCCAACTGCGGCCGCCCCAGCTGATCGTGGCGTGACGCCAGGACACCCGGGCGTCGTCGAGCACGATGTCACCCTGCGGATCACGTCCGAGGGTGTACGGCCTGGACGCGTCGAGCGTCCAGGTCCTGCCATTCAATTCCAGTACGAGATCAGGCACTCCATGCCCCACTGAGTTGTCCCCCGAGTTTTTCCCCCGACATGGGGAGTCTAGGGATGTCGAACATCGTGAGGAACTATTTCAGGAAGCCCTCCGTGACCGAAAGGCGGGCCTTGCGCGAAGCCCGTTCGTACCTCCCGCACACCCCTTGGCTCCCGCCCCGTTGACGGTACGGATGCGGCCCCGGAGAGTGGTAAGAGCCCACAACTCCCCACGGATCATGAGCAACTGGGATCTCAGGGGGCGAGGCGGGGCGGATCGGGGGGTCCTTGATGGCCTTGGCGGACAGCGGCCAAGATGCGAAGCGGCGCGCGCGCCTGCCCGTCGGCGATGTCCTGCTGTCCGCCGTGGCCGCGGTGAGCTGGGCGTTCATCGCGATGGCCGGAGTCGCGGCGCTCGGCCTGCACTTGCTGGAGGCGGATACGGCCGCTTCGCTCGGGCCGATGACGGCCGCCGTGGTGGCGCTCGCGGCGGGCGGCCGTGTGACGCCTTCCGGGGACGTCTCGGCCTTCGGAATCGAGGGCGCGCAGGCGGACGCCGCGATCGACATCGCGCCGCTCGGTGTGGGTCTGGTGGGCGCGCTCGCAATCAGCTGGTTCTTTCTACGCTCCCTGCGCGCGGCCGGAGTTGAGGTGGCGCCCGGCGAACTCCTCGCGCGCGCGGGCACCGTGGTGGCGCTCTTCGTGGCGATGATGGGCGGCCTCGCCTGGGCCGGTCACGACGTCATCACGATCGACGGCTCGCAGCTGGGGCTCGACAAGATTCCGGGCGGCGGGGACAAACTTCCGGGGGGCATAGCGGACAAGCTGCCGGGCGGGATCGGTGACGCGCTGCCCGACCGGATCGGCGACCTGGTCGACGCGAAGGCCTCCGTCGGGTTCACCGTGGAGACGGTCCCTTCGTTGCTCGGCGCCGCGGCGTTCGTCGTGGGTGTTCTGGTGATCGCCCTGCTCGCGTCGCGGCGCACTCCGCTGCCGCGCGTGCTCGCCCCGCTGAACCGGACGGTCCGCCCGGCCGCTTCGGCGCTCGTGGCGGTGCTGCTGATGGCGGTCGTCGCGGGCCTGGCAGCGGCGGCGTACGCGGCGATCGGCGACGACCATCCGAAGCGGATCGCGGGCGCCGCGCTGCTCGGGGCGCCCAACGGGGTGTGGCTCGGCATCCCCCTCGGCCTCTTCGTGCCCTGGGACGGCAAGGCCACGGGTGAGCTCGCGAAGCTGCTGCCGGATCCGCTGGACGAGCTGCTCAGGGTGTCGTCCGACGAGCCGATGACGCTGGGGCGGCTCGCGGAACTCGACGGCAGGGTGTGGCTGTTGGGCGTCGCGGCGGCCGTGATGATGCTGCTCGCCGGGGTGCTGACGGCCGTGCGCTCACCCGTGACGAAGGGCGTCCTGGGGTTCGCGGGGCGGTGCGCGTTGCGACTGGGGGGCGTGACGGCGCTCGCGCTGCCGCTCCTTGTGTGGCTCACCGGGGTGTCGGCGGGGGCCTCGCTCTCGGTCCTCGGCTTCGACGCGTTCGGGGCGGGGATCGAACTGCACGGGCAGATCGGGATGGCGGTGCTGCTCGGGGCGGCGTGGGGGGCGGGGGCGGGGGCGCTGGGCGCGGTGCTGGCGTATGTGACCGGGGCGGCGCGGGCGGCTCCGCCGGGGGACGGGACAGTGGGGGCGGCGGGGCCGTATCGGCCCAGTAGCCCGTATCGGCCCGCCAACCCCGATACGAATCCGTATCTGCGGCCGTACGACCCGTGACGGGGGCCGTGGAGCGGTCGCGGGGCCTCTGCCCCGGACCCCGCGGGCTCTCGTCCACAAGCGGGGTTTGAAGGGCAGGGGCCTACATAGTGGGCGTGATTGCGGGGGCCGTACACAGGACCGATAACGTAGGCGCCATCATGAGCGCTTCGCAGCCCCAGCCCACCGCTGATGCCCCTCCCGTGGACGTTCCGGCGGATGTCCCCACTCTCCTGGTCAAGATCTTCGGCAAGGACCGGCCCGGCATCACCGCCGGGCTCTTCGACACCCTCGCCGCCTACTCAGTGGATGTCGTCGACATCGAGCAGGTCGTCACGCGCGGCCGCATCGTCCTGTGTGCCCTGGTGACCCAGCCGCCGGCCGGGCTCGAGGGGGATCTCCGGTCGACCGTCCACAGCTGGGCCGAGTCGATGAAGATGCAGGCGGAGATCATCTCCGGCATCGGCGACAACCGTCCGCGCGGCACCGGACGCTCCCACGTCACCGTCCTCGGTCACCCGCTCACCGCCGAGTCGGCCGCGTCGATAGCGGCCGCCATCACCGGCACCGGTGGCAACATCGACCGTATCTTCCGGCTCGCGAAGTACCCCGTGACGGCAGTCGAGTTCGCGGTGTCCGGCACCCCGACCGAGCAGCTGCGCACGGCCCTCGCCACCGAGGCGGCGAAGCTGGGCGTGGACGTGGCGGTCGTCTCGGCCGGGCTGCACCGGCGCGCGCAGCGGCTCGTCGTGATGGACGTCGACTCGACGCTCATCCAGGACGAGGTGATCGAGCTGTTCGCGGCGCACGCGGGCTGCGAGGACAAGGTCGCCGAGGTGACGGCGGCGGCGATGCGCGGCGAACTCGACTTCGAGCAGTCGCTGCACGCGCGCGTGGCGCTGCTCGCGGGCCTCGACGCCTCGGTCGTGGAGAAGGTGCGCAGCGAGGTCCGGCTGACATCGGGCGCGCGCACCCTGATCCGTACGCTCAAGCGCCTCGGTTACCAAGTGGGCGTCGTGTCCGGCGGATTCACGCAGGTCACGGACGATCTGAAGGAGCGCCTCGGGCTCGACTTCGCCCAGGCGAACACCCTGGAGATCGTCGACGGGAAGCTGACCGGCAGGGTCACGGGCGAGATCGTGGACCGCGCGGGCAAGGCGCGCCTGCTGCGGCGGTTCGCCACCGAGGCCGGGGTGCCGCTCGAGCAGACCGTGGCGATCGGTGACGGCGCGAACGACCTGGACATGCTGAACGCGGCCGGGCTCGGCGTCGCCTTCAACGCCAAGCCGGTCGTGCGCGAGGCCGCGCACACCGCGGTGAACGTACCGTTCCTCGACACGGTGCTGTACCTGCTGGGCGTCACGCGCGAAGAGGTCGAGGCCGCGGACGCGCAGGGCGCTTAGAGCGCTTAGGACGTCGTGCGTGGGGCCCGATACCGGTCGTCGGTACCGGGCCCCACGTCGTACGTATGAAGGACGGGCGGTGGCGGTTACTCGCTCGGCGCCCAGTAGTCGACGAGCGTGGCGGTGCCGGGCTCCAGGCTCTTCCACGGTCCGGTGAACGTGAGCACGGAGAACGCGGCGGTCGGGAAGCCACGTCGGTCCAGCCGCTGCCGGGCGTCTTCGTCGGCGTCCGCGGCGAGGATCTCGGAGAGGGCCTGCACACCGGGGTTGTGGCCGATCAGTACGGCATTGTGCACGTCGTCGGGGGTCTCGTTCAGCACGGCGATCAGTTCGCCGGGCGATGCTTCGTAGATCCGCTCCTCGTACACGGTCTTCGGTCGCTCCGGCATCTCCTGCACGGCGAGCTTCCAGGTCTCACGGGTACGCGTGGCGGTCGAGCACAGGGCCAGGTCGAAGGAGATGCCTGCGTCGGCCAGCTTGCGGCCGGCGACGGGGGCGTCCCTGCGCCCCCGCTCGGCGAGCGGCCGCTCATGATCGGAGACCTGCGGCCAGTCCGCCTTGGCATGCCGGAAAAGGACAATCCTGCGGGGTTCTGCGACGCTCATGTGTCCCAGCTTCGCATGAAACCCTCGGCCGGGCGCAGGGAGTTGACGGGGTCACCCGGCACGAGTGAACGGCCCTGTATGGGCCCTGGGGCCTGTCGTTTGGATCAGGCCCTAGCGGAGCACCAGGTCCTTCGCGCGGCCCAGGATGTCGACCAGGCTCGGTTCACCCGCGACGGCCTGGGCGTCGGCCGGGTTGAGGATCAGCAGGAGCAGTGCCACGAAGGCCACGGCCGGGAGCACGATCGCCCACCACGGCAGCCGGACGTCGACGCGACCCGTGGCTGCCACGTCGGGCCGGGTGTGTGTGGGGGCTGACATCGACATGGCTGCTGCCTCCGGGGGCCGTGTTCCGTGGGTGGCGCTTCGTCCGGTGCGCCGACTCTCTCGGCGACACTTCGAAGCTACGGAACCGGGGGCCTCGGGCCCATCCGGTGATCCACCCACTTCACCCTGACACTGGCCCCCTAGGGGATGGTGGAGTTAACCCCACCCTGCCCCCGCGGCCCCGCCCTACGGTGCGGCGATGGACGCGATGATGCCGACGACGACGGTGACGGCCAGCATCGCGCCGAGCACGAGGAGCAGCTTCTTCTGGCCGTTCTGGGGATTCGGCTCGAGCACAGGCGACATGCGCCAAGTGTCGCACCTGTCCCCGTCCCTCAGGACGCCGGGGCGGCCTTGGTCGTGTCGCCCGCCTCGTCCTCGACGGTGCGGTTGCGGCCCGCGAACACGCCCACCACGATCTGCGGCACCATCAGTGCGGCCATGAACGCGATCGGGACGCCCCAGCCGCCGCTGTGCTGGTTGAGGACGCCGACGAGCAGCGGCCCGGGGATCGAGATCAGGTAGCCGGTGGACTGCGCGAAGGCGGACAGCTTGGCGACACCCACGCCCGTGCGGGCACGCATCCCGACCATGGTGAGCGCCAGCGGGAAGGCGCAGTTGGAGATGCCGAGCAGCACCGCCCACGCCCAGGCGCCGGAGGCCGGGGCGAAGTACAGGCCCGCGTAACCGGCGAGACCGCACAGGCCGAGGGCGATCACCATCGGCCCCTGGCTGGGCAGCCGGGCGGCCATCCGCGGGATGACGAAGCCGAGCGGGATGCCCATCGCCATGGTGACGGCGAGCAGTATGCCCGCGGTGGACGCGGAGACCCCCGAGTCGCGGAAGATCTGCGCCATCCAACCCATCGTGATGTACGCGGCCGTGGCCTGGAGCCCGAAGAAGACGGCGAGCGCCCAGGCGGTACGGCTGCGGGCGATGCGCAGACCGCTTCCTTCGGAGGCCGCGGCGGACTCGGCGGCGGGTGAGGCGGCGGCCGCCAGGGTGGACGTGTCCTTCTTGCCCACGAGCGGCAACCAGGCCAGCGCCGCCGCGACGGCGAGCACCGCCCACACCGCGAGCCCGGCCTTCCAGTTCCCGCCGAGCGCCGAGGTCACCGGCACCGTCGCGGCGGCCGCGGTGGAGGTGCCGAGCGCGAGGGCCATCGAGTACAGGCCGGTCATGGTGCCGACCTTGTCGGGGAACCAGCGCTTGACGATGACCGGCATCAGCACGTTGCTGACGGCGATGCCCATCAGGCCGAGCGCGCTGGCCACGAGGAAGCCGGCGGTGCCGCCGGTGAACGGGCGGACGACGAGGCCCGCGGCGATGGCGAACATGCCGGCGCAGACGACGGCGCTCGGGCCGAAGCGCCTGGCGAGCCGGGGCGCCATCACGCCGAAGATCGCGAAGCAGAGCGGCGGCACGGAGGTGAGCAGGCCGGCGACGCTGCCGCTCATCCCGAGCCCGTCGCGGACCTCTTCGAGGAGGGCGCCGAGGCTGGTGATGGCGGGCCGCAGGTTCACCGCGGCGAGCACGATGCCGACCACGACCAGCCGGACCACCCACGCGCGCGGGGCGGGCTTCTCGGCCTGCACGGGGGTCTCGGGGGCGGCGCTCGGTGGTGCCATCGTCGGGGTTTCCTCACTAGCCATGAGACCCATCTTAGAATCATGGGATGATTGGTTGTCCAATCGGTTCGCTACCGTACGACCTCCGCCTGCACGAAGGAATGTCATGCCGCTGACCTCGCCCCAGCGCTCGGCCCTGTCCGAGCAGGTCATCTCCGCCCTGCGCGCCCAGATCTCCTCGGGCGAGTGGCCGGTGGGCTCCCGCATCCCGACGGAGCCCGAGCTCGTGGAACAGCTGGGTGTGGCCAGGAACACGGTGCGGGAGGCGGTGCGCGCCCTCGCGCACAACGGCCTGCTTGACATCCGGCAGGGCTCGGGCACGTACGTCGTGGCGACGAGTGAGCTGGCGGGCGTCATGCAGCGGCGGTTCGCGGAGGCCGCCCCGCAGGACATCGCCGAGCTGCGCGCCACGCTGGAGTCGAGCGCGGCGAAGTTCGCTGCGGAGCGGCGCACCGAGCGCGACCTGAAGCAGCTCGACGCGCTGCTCGTGCGGCGCGAGGAGGCCTGGTCGTCCGGGGACACGGAGGCGTTCGTGTCGGCGGACGCGACGTTCCACCTGGCCGTGGTGGCCGCGTCCCACAACGACGTACTGACGGCGATGTACGCGGACCTCGGCGAGGTCATGCGGGACTGGCTGCGCGAGGACGTCGGCGAGCGGCTCACCGCGGAGAACCACATGGACCACACGACGCTCGTCGACGCGATCCGGGTGGGCGATGCCGAGGCCGCCGCCAAGGAGGCCGCGCGCTATCCGTTCGACTGCCGCCCCGGCCGGCTCACCGCGCCGGCTTCCGGTGACTGACCCACGCGGTCCGCACGTTCTTCCAGCACCGCCCGTCCAGCCGCAGGGTCTCGGCCGGGAACACCGCCTTCGGGCGTGAATCGGTGTCGATGTCCCACCACTCGTCGCACTCGATGTGCAGGGCGACTCGGTCGATCGTGGGATACGGGTTGTGACAGGTCGCGCTCACGAGATCCCGGTCGATGTCGATCCGGCAGTCCGCGCCGAAATGCTCCCGCTTCTTCTCGGCCACGCGCGCGTGGCCGCCCTTTTCGGCCGTCGCCCCCTGCGCCTGCGCGCACGCGGCGACGTACGGCAGCGAGAGCAACAGGACGACGGCGGCGGTGAAACGGGGGTGCAGACGCACGTAGGGACCTCCTCGCACCAGCGTGCGCGGAGGTCCCTACGGCCCGCCCGGCCGGTGGGCCGAACGAGTGAGCTAGGTGTCAGGCCCCGATGGCGTGCAGACCGCCGTCGACGTGCACGATCTCGCCCGTCGTCTTCGGGAACCAGTCCGAGAGCAGCGCGACGATGCCCTTGCCCGCCGGCTCCGGGTCCTCGAGCTTCCACTCCAGCGGGGAGCGGTTGTCCCACACCGACGCCAGCTCGCTGAAGCCGGGGATCGACTTCGCGGCCATGGAGCCGATCGGGCCCGCCGAGATCAGGTTGCAGCGGATGTTCTGCTCGCCCAGGTAACGCGCCATGTAGCGGTTCGTCGCCTCGAGAGCGGCCTTGGCCGGGCCCATCCAGTCGTACTGCGGCCACGCGAACTGCGCGTCGAAGGTGAGGCCGACGACGGAGCCGCCTTCGTTCATCAGCGGCAGCAGCGCCATCGTCAGCGACTTCAGGGAGAAGGCGGAGACGTGCATGGCGGTGGACACGGACTCGAACGGCGTGTTCAGGAAGTTGCCGCCGAGCGCGTCCTGCGGCGCGAAGCCGATGGAGTGCACGATGCCGTCGAGGCGGCCGCCGAGCTGCTCGCGGACCTGGCCCTCCAGGCGGGCGAGGTGCTCGTCGTTCGAGACGTCGAGCTCCAGGACCTTGACCTTGTCGGGCTCCGGCAGCTTCTTGGCGATGCGCTCGGTGAGCGTCGGCCGCGGCCAGGCGGTGAGGATGATCTCCGCACCCTGCTCCTGGGCCAGCTTCGCGGTGTGGAAGGCGATGGAGGACTCCATCAGCACACCGGTGATGAGGATCTTCTTGCCCTCGAGGATTCCAGCCATGGTGTCAGTGACCCATTCCCAGTCCGCCGTCAACCGGGATGACGGCTCCAGTGATGTACGCGGCGTCGTCGGAGGTCAGGAACTTCACCACTCCGGCGATCTCCTCGACCTGCGCGTACCGGCCGAGCGGCACCTGCGACACGATGCCCTTGCGCTGCTCGTCGGTGAGCGCCTGGGTCATGTCGGTGTCGACAAAACCGGGGGCGACGACGTTGAAGGTGATGTTGCGCGACCCGAGCTCACGGGCGAGGGAGCGCGCGAAGCCGACCAGACCCGCCTTCGAAGCGGCGTAGTTCGCCTGCCCCGCCGAGCCGAGCAGGCCGACCACGGAGGAGATCAGCACGACGCGGCCCTTCTTGGCGCGCAGCATGCCGCGGTTGGCACGCTTCACGACCCGGAAGGTGCCGGTGAGGTTGGTGTCGAGGACGGACGTGAAGTCCTCCTCGGACATGCGCATGAGGAGCTGATCCTTGGTGACGCCCGCGTTGGCGACGAGGACCTCGACGTTGCCGTGCTTCTCCTCGATCTCCTTGTAGGCGGCGTCCACCTGCTGGGAGTCCGTGATGTCGCAGCGGACGCCGAGAGCGCCGGCGTCGACGAGCTCCTTGGGGGGCTCTCCGGAGCGGTAGGTGAAGGCCACCTTGTCGCCCTGCTCCAGGTAGGCGCGGGCGATGGCGAGGCCGATGCCCCGGTTTCCCCCGGTGACGAGAACCGAGCGGCTCAACGGATCACCCTTTCGTTTCGGCGGTCAGGTACGCCTTGAACCTATCCGGCCCCGGCACCGGGTGCCGAATCCGGGGGCGACAGGGCGAGGGGGTGCTGTCTGTGGGGTTCCCACAGACAGCACGTGTCGTGGTTCACTCACACGCACTGCGCCGCGACAGAAGGGGAAGCCGCCCATGGCCCACGAGATCGATCAGTCGTTCCTCGCACTGCCCCTGAGGGCACTCGCCGACGCCGCCCTCGCGCGCGCACGCGCGCTGGGAGCGGACCACGCGGACTTCCGGCTCGAGCGGGTGCGCGGCGCGTCCGTGCGGCTGCGGGACGCGAGGCCCTCGGGTTCCTCCGACAGTACGGACCTGGGCTATGCGGTACGCGTGGTGCACGGCGGGACCTGGGGGTTCGCCTCCGGTGTCGATCTGACGATGGGCGGCGCGGCGAAGGTGGCCTCGCAGGCCGTGGCGATGGCGAAGCTGAGCGCGCAGGTGATCAAGGCGGCCGGGTCCGACGAGCGCGTGGAGCTGGCCGATGAGCCGGTGCACGCGGACAAGACCTGGATCTCCTCGTACGAGGTCGACCCCTTCACCGTCCCGGAGGAGGAGCGGGCCGGGCTGCTCGCCGACTGGAGCGCGCGGCTGCTCTCGGCGGACGGGGTGTCCCACGTGGACGCCTCTCTGTACTGCGTCCACGAGAACAAGTTCTACGCGGACACGGCGGGGACCGTCACGACGCAGCAGCGCGTGCGGCTGCACCCGGAGCTGACGGCGGTCGCCGTGGACGACTCCAGCGGCGAGTTCGACTCGATGCGCACGATCGCGCCGCCGGTGGGGCGCGGCTGGGAGTACCTCACCGGGACCGGCTGGGACTGGGACCGGGAGCTCGCCGAGATCCCCGAGCTGCTCGCCGAGAAGATGCGCGCGCCGAGCGTCAAGGCGGGCGCGTACGACCTGGTCGTGGACCCGTCCAACCTGTGGCTGACCATCCACGAGTCGATCGGGCACGCCACCGAGCTGGACCGCGCGCTCGGCTACGAGGCGGCGTACGCGGGCACCTCTTTCGCCACCTTCGACCAGCTCGGGAAGCTCAAGTACGGCTCCGAGATCATGAACGTGACCGGTGACCGGACGGCCGAGCACGGGCTCGCCACCATCGGGTACGACGACGAGGGCGTGGCGGGACAGTCCTGGGACCTGGTGAGGGACGGGACCCTCGCCGGCTATCAACTCGACCGCCGCATCGCCAAGTTGACCGGCTTCGAGCGCTCCAACGGGTGTGCCTACGCGGACTCCCCCGGGCACGTCCCCGTGCAGCGGATGGCGAACGTGTCGCTCCAGCCGGATCCGGGCGGGCTCGCGACGGACGACCTGATCGCGGGGGTCGACCGGGGGCTCTACCTCGTGGGCGACCGGTCGTGGTCGATCGACATGCAGCGCTACAACTTCCAGTTCACGGCGCAGCGCGCGTACGCGATCCGGGGCGGGAAGCTGGCCGGGCAGGTGCGGGACTTCGCGTACCAGGCGACGACGACCGACTTCTGGGGCTCCATGGCGGCGGTCGGCGGCCCGCAGACGTACGTACTCGGCGGCGCCTTCAACTGCGGCAAGGCCCAGCCGGGCCAGGTCGCCTCCGTCTCGCACGGCTGCCCATCGGCCCTCTTCAAGGGCGTCAACATCCTCAACACCACGCAGGAGGCCGGTCGATGAGCCCCCGTACGCCCGGGACCAAGCCGTACGAGATCGTCGAGCGCGCCCTCGAGCTGTCGCGGGCCGACGGCTGCGTGGTCATCGCCGACGAGACGTCCACCGCCAATCTGCGCTGGGCGGGCAACGCGCTCACCACGAACGGCGTCACGCGCGGGCGCACCCTCACCGTCGTCGCGACGGTCGACGGCAAGGAGGGCACGGCGTCCGGCGTCGTGTCCCGGTCGGCCGTGACCGCGGACGACCTGGAGTCGCTGGTGCGCGCCGCCGAGGAGGCCGCGGCCAAGGCGGGGCCCGCCGAGGACGCGCAGCCGCTGGTCGGCGACGTGGCGCACTCCCCCGACTTCACGGACGCGCCCGCCGAGACCTCGTCCGCCGTCTTCGCGGACTTCGCGCCGGCGCTCGGCGAGGCGTTCGCGCGGGCCAGGGCGGGCGGCCGGGAGCTGTACGGCTTCGCCAACCACGAGCTGACCAGCAGCTATCTCGGTACGTCGGCGGGGCTGCGGCTGCGTCACGACCAGCCCAACGGGACGCTTGAGCTGAACGCCAAGTCGCACGGCCGCAGGCGGTCCGCGTGGGCGGGGCGCTCGACGCGGGACTTCAAGGACGTCGACCCGGCGGCGATGGACGCGGAGCTCGCGACCCGGCTCGGGTGGGCCCAGCGGCGTATCGACCTGCCCGCCGGGCGCTACGAGACGCTGCTGCCGCCGACCGCCGTGGCGGACCTGCTGATCTACCAGATGTGGTCGTCGGGGGCGCGGGACGCGACCGAGGGCCGCACCGTGTTCTCGAAGCCGGGCGGCGGTACGCGGGTGGGCGAGCGGCTCAGCGAGCTGCCGCTGACCCTGCGCAGCGACCCTCGGGAGCCGGGGCTCGAATCGGCCCCGTTCGTCCTCGCGCACGCCTCCAGCGACGCGTCTTCGGTGTTCGACAACGGGCTGCCGGTCGGCGCCACCGACTGGATCTCCCGGGGAGAGCTCAAGCACCTCACGACGACCCGGCACAGCGCCGCGCTCACCGGGCACCCCGTCGCGCCCGCCATCGACAACCTGATCCTCGACGGCGGCGGCGCGAAGTCCCTCGACGAGATGGTGGCCGGTACCGAGCGCGGGCTGCTGCTCACCTGCCTCTGGTACATCCGCGAGGTCGACCCGGCGACGCTGCTGCTCACCGGCCTCACCCGCGACGGCGTGTACCTCGTGGAGAACGGCGAGGTCGTGGGCGAGGTGAACAACTTCCGGTTCAACGAGTCGCCGATCGGCCTGCTCGGCCGGGCCACGGAGGCGGGGCGCACGGAAAAGACGCTGCCCAGGGAGTGGGGCGACTGGTTCACCAGGGCCGCGATGCCCGCGCTGCGGGTGCCGGACTTCAACATGAGCTCGGTCAGCCAGGGCGTCTGAGCCGTCCCGGACAACTCGGTACGGCGCTGTCGGTGGGCGCCCATAGACTGGCAGGGTTCCAGCAGACCTGTTCAAGGAGACCAAGAACCGTGACCGACATCGTCGACGAGCTGAAGTGGCGTGGCCTGTGGGCCCAGTCCACTGACGAGGACGCACTGCGCAAGGCGCTCGCGGACGGTCCGGTCACGTTCTATTGCGGCTTCGACCCGACCGCGGCCTCCCTGCACGTCGGACACCTGGTGCAGGTCCTCACCATGCGCCGGCTCCAGCACGCGGGCCTGCGCCCGCTCGCCCTGGTGGGCGGGGCCACGGGCCAGATCGGCGACCCGCGCCCGACGGCGGAGCGCACGCTGAACGACCCGGAGACGATCGCCCAGTGGGTCTCCCGGCTCCGCTCGCAGATCGAGCCGTTCCTCGACTTCGAGGGCGAGAACGCGGCGACGATGGTGAACAACCTGGACTGGACCGCCGGGATGTCCGCGATCGAGTTCCTGCGTGACATCGGCAAACACTTCCGGGTCAACAAGATGCTGACCAAGGACTCCGTGGCCCGCCGCCTGGAGTCCCAGGAGGGCATCAGCTACACCGAGTTCAGCTACCAGCTGCTCCAGGGCATGGACTTCCTGGAGCTGTACCGCCGCTACGGCTGCACGCTCCAGCAGGGCGGCTCCGACCAGTGGGGCAACCTCACGGCCGGGCTCGACCTGATCCACCGCCTGGAGCCGGACGCGGTGGCGCACTGCGTGGCGACGCCGCTGATGGTGAAGGCCGACGGCACCAAGTTCGGCAAGACCGAGGGCGGCGCCGTCTGGCTCGACCCGGAGATGACGACGCCGTACGCGTTCTACCAGTTCTGGCTGAACGTGGACGACCGGGACATCTCGACGTACATGCGGATCCTGTCCTTCAAGTCCCGCGAGGAGCTCGAAGAGCTGGAGAAGCAGACCGAGGAGCGGCCGCAGGCGCGTGCCGCGCAGCGCGCGCTTGCCGAGGAGCTGACGACGCTGGTGCACGGCGCCGACCAGACGGCCGCCGTGATCTCCGCGTCGAAGGCGCTGTTCGGTCAGGGCGACGGGAACCTGGCGGACCTGGACGAGGCCACCCTCGCCGCGGCGCTCTCCGAGCTGCCGAAGGCCGAGGTCGCCGAGCTCGGCCCGGTCGTCGACCTGTTCGCCGAGGTCGGCCTCGTCGCCAGCAAGTCGGCCGCGCGCCGCACCGTGAAGGAGGGCGGCGCGTACGTGAACAACGTCAAGGTCGCCGCCGAGGACTTCGTACCGGGCGCGGACGAGCTGCTGCACGGGCGTTGGCTGGTGCTGCGGCGCGGCAAGAAGAACCTCGCGGCCGTGGAGGTCAAGAGCAAGGCCTAGACGCGCGAGTGCCCCGCACCCCTCTCGGGGTGCGGGGCACTCGCGCGTCTAGGCCTTGCTCTTGTTCCCGCGCAGCGCCACCCACAAGCGGTCGCCCACGCCGACCACGACCACCGCTCCGATCAACTGCAGCAGGTGGCGGATCCAGTCGATGCCGCCGGTGTCGTTGACGCCCATCCCTGTGGCCGCCCAGTTGCCCAGGACGCTGCCGATGATGCCGAAGACCACCGTCAGCCACAGCGGGATCTGCTGTTTGCCGGGCAGGATCGCCTTTGCGATCAGACCGAGCACCAGGCCCACGATGATCGCCCACAACCAGCTCATGTCGTCGCCTCCTCGCGCGGTGCGGGATGCCGAACGGCCACCCACGCGATCAGTGTCACCGCGTACGCCATACGGCGCATGTCGGACAGCTCCGTACGTGGTACTGCGCAGGCCACGCCCCCAGGTCGGGCCCGCCCCCGGTCTCGTAGCCGACGCATACCGGGCGTACCGTGGACGCAGTCCGGTCCGGGGAGATGCCGGCTAGCTGGCGGGTGGTGGAGTGTGATGCGGAAGCGCAAGGACAACGGTGGGGCCGAGGTTTTCCGGATCACGGGCGCCCGGCAAGGGCTCGCCGACGACATCCGCGGCCGGCAGCGCCGTTACATCATCTCGATGTCCGTCCGCACCATTTCCGTGATCCTCACCGCAGTGCTGTGGAACGTGGAGCGCCACGTCGCCATCGTGACGCTGGTGCTCGGCGTACTCCTCCCCTACGTCGCCGTGGTCTTCGCCAACGCGGGCCGGGAGAACGCCCCCTCGCTTCCGTCGACCTTCGTGCCCGCGCCCTCGCGCCCCATGATCTCGCCGGTACCGGCCGCCGACGCCGCGGAATCCGCCCCGGAGGACCGGGTCTGAGCGAGGTCCGACCCGGGTGCACAATCGGTCGACAAAGCTCAAGAAAAGCTCAGATCAATCATGTTGTTCCGGTGCCGGGCAGCGGGTCCCCCGTGACATACTGCGTGAGCGCTCCGCATCCCCCGTCGGAGCGACGGACCGACGCCGGGCAGCTCCCCCCGTGGCTGCTCGGCGTCGCCATTTCTGTCGCCGTTTCCGGGGTCTTCCAAGGGCCTTTTCGGGGCGCGTTCCAGGGCGTTTAAGGTTGACGCGTGAACCTCGCGAACCTCTCCGGACCGTCGCCCGAAACTCCCCAGTGCTCGGCCAAGGGCTGTCGCGCCGACGCGGTGTGGGTGCTCGCGTGGAACAACCCGAAGCTGCACACTCCGGAGCGCCGCAAGACGTGGCTGGCGTGCGACGAGCACCGCGAGCACCTGACCAAGTTCCTCGACCTGCGCGGGTTCCTGAAGGATGTCGTGGCGCTGGCGGAGTGGGACGCCTCCGAGAACGAGAACGAGAACGAGAGCGGGACCGAGGGCTGAGGCCTCGGCCCTCGCCCCCCCCTCAGCCGCCGATCGCCGACATCGGGCGGTCCGGCTGAAGGAACGACGGGTCGTCGAGACCCGAGCCCGCCTTCTTGCCCCACATGGCGCGCTTCCATATGGCGGCCAGCTCCTCGTCCGGCATGTCGGAGCGCAGGGCTGCCCGCAGATCCGTCTCCTCCGTGGCGAACAGGCAGGTGCGGACCTGGCCGTCCGCCGTGAGCCGCGTGCGGTCGCAGGCCGAGCAGAACGGGCGGGTCACCGAGGCGATGACGCCGACGCGGTGCGGCCCGCCGTCCACGATCCAGCGCTCGGCCGGCGCGGAGCCCCGCTCACCGTCCCCTTCCTCGGTGAGCTCGAAGCGCGTACGCAGCGAGGTGAGGATGTCGCCCGCGGTGATCATGCCCTCGCGCTTCCAGCCGTGCTGGGCGTCGAGCGGCATCTGCTCGATGAACCGCAGCTCGTAGTCGTGCTCGACGGCCCAGGCGAGGAGGTCGGGGGCCTCGTCCTCGTTCAGCCCCGGCATCAGGACGGAGTTGACCTTCACCGGGGTCAGGCCCGCGTCGCGCGCCGCTTCGAGGCCCTCGATGACGTCCTTGTGCCGGTTGCGCCGGGTCAGGGTCTTGAAGACGTCGGGGCGGAGCGTGTCCAGCGAGACGTTGACCCGGTCGAGGCCCGCCTCCTTGAGCGCCTGCGCCGTGCGCTTCAGCCCGATCCCGTTCGTCGTCAGGGACATCTTCGGGCGGTGCTCCAGGGCCGCGACCCGCTCGACGATGCCGACCAGACCGGGCCTGAGCAGGGGCTCGCCGCCGGTGAAGCGGACGTCGGTGATGCCGAGGTCGGTAACCGCGATGCGGATGAGGCGGACGATCTCGTCATCGGTCAGCAGGTCGGGCTTGGACAGCCACTGCAGGCCCTCCTCGGGCATGCAGTACGTACACCGCAGATTGCACCGGTCGGTCAGCGAGACCCGCAGGTCGGTTGCCACTCGGCCGTATGTGTCGATGAGCACGTGGGCCCCCTCCCTCGGCGTGTTCTTTCCCTACTGATCCCGAGCCTACGTGACAGGTATGACAGCGGCAGGCCTGCAAACCGACGAGTGTGCCGTGCCCCGCGTCGTAGGGATCTACGACGCGGGGCACGGCACACGGGGAACAGAGCGGGTCAGTGGGCTCCGGTGCCCGTCAGGGAGCGGACCTCGAGCTCCGCGTACTTGCCCTTGTCGGCCTTCTCCTTGCCGATGTACGTACCGAGGACGCCCAGCAGGAAGCCGACCGGGATCGAGATGATGCCGGGGTTCTCCAGCGGGAACCAGTGGAAGTCGATGCCCTTGAACATGGAGGTCTTCGGGTTGCCCGAGACGACGGGCGAGAAGAGGACCAGGAAGACCGCAGTGAACAGGCCGCCGTAGATCGACCACAGCGCGCCGCTGGTGTTGAACCGCTTCCAGAAGAGCGAGTACAGGATCGTCGGCAGGTTCGCCGAGGCCGCGACGGCGAAGGCCAGGGCCACCAGACCCGCCACGTTCAGGTCGCGGGCGAGCGCGCCCAGGGCGATCGAGACGATGCCGATGAAGACGGTGGCCCAGCGGGCCGCCTTCATCTCCTGCTTCTCGGTGGCCTGCCCCTTCTTGATGACGTTCGCGTAGATGTCGTGCGCGAACGAGGAGGACGAGGCGAGGGTGAGGCCCGCGACGACCGCGAGGATCGTGGCGAAGGCGACCGCAGAGATCGAGGCGAGCAGGATCGCGCCCCAGCTGGAGTCGACGCCGCCCAAATGGAGCGCCAGCAGTGGCGCCGCCGTGTTGCCCGCCGGGTTGGAGGCGATGATCTCCTCCGGTTTGATGAGCGCGGCCGCGCCGAAGCCGAGCGCGATCGTCATCAGGTAGAAGGCGCCGATGATGCCGATAGCCCAGTTGACCGACTTACGGGCCGCCTTGGCGGTCGGCACCGTGTAGAAGCGGATCAGGATGTGCGGCAGGCCCGCCGTGCCGAGCACGAGCGCAATGCCGAGCGAGATGAAGTCGATCTTCGACGTGGCGGTGATGCCGTACTTGAGGCCGGGCTCCAGGAACGCCGATCCCTTGCCGCTGGTTTCGGAGGCCGTGCCGAGCAGGTCCGAGACGTTGAAGTCGAACTTCAGGAGCACCAGGAAGGTGAGCAGGATCGTGCCCGCGATCAGGAGCACCGCCTTGACCATCTGCACCCAGGTGGTGCCCTTCATGCCGCCGATGGTGACGTACACGATCATCAGGACGCCGACGAGCGCGACGATGCCGATCTTGCCCGCGTCCGAGGTGATGCCGAGCAGCAGCGAGACGAGGACGCCCGCACCCGCCATCTGCGCGAGCAGGTAGAAGATCGAGACGACGATCGTCGAGGTGCCGGCCGCCGTGCGGACCGGGCGCTGGCGCATCCGGTAGGCGAGCACGTCGCCCATCGTGTAGCGGCCGGAGTTGCGCAGCGGTTCGGCGACCAGGAGGAGCGCGACGAGCCAGGCGACCAGGAAGCCGATCGAGTAGAGGAAGCCGTCGTAACCGAAGAGGGCGATGGCGCCCGCGATGCCGAGGAACGACGCGGCGGACATGTAGTCGCCGGAGACCGCGAGTCCGTTCTGGAAGGCGGTGAACTGGCGGCCGCCCGCGTAGAAGTCGGACGCGCTCTTGGTCTGGCGGCCGGCCCAGACGGTGATGACGAGGGTCGCGAGGACGAACACCGCGAACAGGCTGATGATCAGCGGCCGGTGCTCGCTGGCCTCACCGGCGGCGAGTACGTGCAGTGCGGGGCTCATGCGCCGCCCTCCAGACGGGACTTGATGGCCTCGGCCTTGGGGTCGAGCTTCGCGGCGGAGTACCGCGAGTACCACCAGGCGATGAGGAACGTGGTGAGGAACTGGGCGAGCCCGAGGATGAGGGCGACATTGATGTTGCCGAACACCTTGGTGCCCATGAAGTCGCCCGCGTAGTTCGACAGCAGCACGTACAGGAGGTACCAGGCGATGAAGGCGACGGTCAGCGGGAAGGCGAACGAGCGGTGCGCGCGGCGCAGTTCACCGAACTCCGCGCCCTCCTGCACCTCGATGAACTTCTCGGTGGAGGGCAGCGCGGGCCCGTCGTGCGGGCTGCCCTGCTGCGGTGTTGGTGCGTCGGTGGCCACGGACTCTCCTCGCAATGGGGGTGCTGTCTCTCAAACCTCAACGTGATCTGGATCACGTGGGCCGGGTCGCGATGGTAGAGCTCCCCGACCCCCTGCACAACGGCACGGGAGCACGGTCGACGCGGTTCAACTCGCCTTGTTTCTTTCGGAACTCGTTGATGACCTGCGGCAACCAGGGATACGTTCACACCGCACCACGCGTCATGTACCTGCCCGGAACCCACTCGTGTACCGGGCATTTCCATAAACGACGGATGATGTGGAGACCCCATGGCTCATCTGCCTTCCAGACGCCTGCCCGCCGGACGCCTGTCGTCCCGGCGCCGCCTGGCGCTCGCCCTGCCGGTCGGTATCGCGCTGACGGCCTCCTTCGGTTTCCTGCCGTCCGCGTCGGCGACTCCCGTCGCCGACTCGCCCTCGGTGGCGACCAGTTCGGCCTCCTCACTCGCGTACGTGGTGAACACGCGCGGCACCGATGCCCGCACGATCTCCTCGGTGACCAAGGCGATAACCGCGGCGGACGGCTCCATAGTCGAGACGTACGCGAAGATCGGCGTCTTCGTCGTGCACTCCTCGAACCCCGACTTCGGCAAGCAGGTACGCGCGGCCAAGGGGGTGGCCACGGCGGGCGCGACCCGCACCGCGCCGTTCAGCGCGGCCGGCACCACCGAGGAGGGCGCCGTCCAGAAGCTGTCGAAGGCGGACGCCAAGTCCGTTGCCGCGCAGGCCACTTCCGCCCAGGAGCCGCTCGAGGCCGACCAGTGGGACCTGCGGGCGATGGGCGCCGACAAGGCCGCGAAGATCAACCCCGGCAGCAAGAAGGTCACCGTCGGCGTCATCGACACCGGCGTGGACGACACCCACCCCGACCTCGCCCCGAACTTCTCCGCCTCGCAGTCCGCGAACTGTGTCGGCGGCAAGGCGGACACCTCGCCGGGCGCCTGGCGGCCCGCGAACCCGGACCACTACCACGGCACGCACGTCGCCGGTGAGATCGCGGCCGCGCGCAACGGGATCGGCGTCGCCGGTGTCGCCCCGGGCGTGAAGGTCGCGGGCATCAAGGTGGCCGACCCGGTCAGCGAGCTGTTCTACCCGGAGAGCGTGGTCTGCGCCTTCGTGTTCGCCGCCGACCACGGCATCGAGGTCACCAACAACAGCTATTACGTGGACCCTTGGCTCTACAACTGCATGGACGACCCCGACCAGCGGGCCATCGTCGACGCGGTCAACCGGGCCCAGCTGTACGCCCAGAAGAAGGGCACCCTGAACCTGGCGTCGGCGGGCAACTCCAACCACGACCTCGACTCCGACGCGATCGTGGACGACTCGAGCCCCGACGACTCGACGCCGGTGAACCGCACGATCGACCCGCACACCTGCTTCGACATCCCGACCCAGCTGCCGGGTGTCGTCACGGTGAGCGCGACGGGCGTGAACAAGGCCAAGTCGTACTACTCGACGTACGGCAACGGTGTCATCGACATCGCGGCGCCGGGCGGCGACAAGTACCAGAAGCCGGCCGACACCCCGTCGAAGGACGGCCGCATCCTGTCCACGCTGCCGGGCAACCAGTACGGCTGGCTGCAGGGCACGTCGATGGCCTCGCCGCACGCCGCGGGCGTCGCCGCGCTCCTCAAGTCGACGCATCCGAAGGCCACTCCGGCGCAGCTCCAGTCCCTGATGAAGGCGCAGGCCGACAAGGAGCCGTGCCCGACCGCGTACGACGGGGACGGCGACGGCACGGTCGACGCGGTCTGCGAGGGCCCCGAGCGGCGCAACGGCTTCTACGGGTACGGGATCGTCGACGCGCTGAAGGCCGTCAAGTGACGTACGCCGTACGGAACATGTGAGGCGGGCAGGGGACGGGTGGCGCACGCCACCCGTCCCCTGTGTGTGCCGCCCGTGTGCCGGGGCCAGGTGCTGCGCGATAGTGCGGACATGACACATGCGCCCCATCTGCCGGTCGACACCCGGGCCGCGTGGGCGGCGCTCGGCGGCGACCCCGCCCTGCTCGCCCGCATTTCGTACCGCACGCGCGCGGGTGCGCTGCCCGCCCGCCTCCCCGCCGTCGACCTGGCAAGAGCCGTCGTCGGCTGCTGCTCCCTCGCCGCCGCCGAACTGGCCGCCACGCGCGCGAGGCACTCCCTCGGCGCCATACGGGTGCGGGTCGACGACGGCGCGGTGGCCACCGCGTTCACCAGCGAGCGGCACCTGTTGATCGACGGGCGCGTGCCGGTCAACTTCGCGCCGCTGTCGCGCTTCTGGCGCACGCGGGACGGCTGGCTGCGCACCCACGCGAACTATCCGCACCACCGGGCGCGGCTGTGCGCGGCCCTCGGGGTCGGCATGGACGCGACCGTGGACGAGGTGGCGCCGCTGCTCGCGGAGCGCTCCGCGCTCGAGGTCGAGGAGACGGTCTACGCGGCCGGAGGCCTGGCCGTCGCGCTGCGCACGCCCGAGGAGTGGGCCGCGCATCCGCAAGGCGCTCAGGTGGCGGCCCGTCCGCTCTTGGCACTCGACCGGGTCGACGCGGCGCCGGCCAGGGCGCTGTCGCGCGGGGTGCTCTCGCCCGCGGCCGGGATCCGGGTCCTCGACCTCACCCGCGTCATCGCGGGTCCTGTCGCCACGCGCACCCTGGCGCTGCTCGGCGCGGACGTGCTGCGGGTGGACACGCCGCAGCTGCCCGAGGCGGCGGACGCGCACGCCGACACCGGTTTCGGCAAGCGCTCGACCCGGCTCGACCTGACGGACGGGGCGGACCGGCGCACGTTCGACGAACTGCTCGCGGACGCGGACGTGGTGGTCACGGGGTACCGGCCGGGCGCGCTCGACCGGTTCGGGCTCGCTCCGGAGGCGCTCGCCGAGCGGCGGCCCGGGCTCGTGGTGGCGGCGCTGTCGGCCTGGGGCGGGTACGGGCCGTGGAACGGGCGGCGCGGCTTCGACAGCCTCGTCCAGGTGGCGGCGGGCATCGCGGCGACGGAGGGCTCCCCCGAGCGCCCCGGGGCGCTGCCCGCGCAGGCGCTCGACCACGGTACGGGCTATCTGCTCGCGGCGGCGGTGCTGCGCGCGCTCACCGAGCAGACGGCGCAGGGCGGTTCGCGGGTGGTGCGGCTGGCGCTCGCGCAGACGGCGGCCTGGCTCGTGCAGGGGGCGCGCCCGAGCCCGAGTGGGTATGACGAGCGCGCGGAGCCGTACGAGGCGGACGATCCGGCCGCCTGGCTGACCGAGGCGGACAGCCCGGTCGGGCGCCTGCGGCACGCCCTGCCGCCCCTGTCGTTCGACGGCGGACCGGCGAACTGGGCGCGCCCTCCGGGGTACTGGGGCACGGACGAGGCCGGGTGGCTGCCGGCGGGGTGAACCGCGGGGCCGCGAAATCGCGTCCTACGTAGACGTGAACCGACGCAGCGCAGCACCGGACCCGGCCGCACCTGGTCCGGACCCGTATGACCCACTTGTTGGTCTGCGCTTGCCGGGATCCGTGCCGCCTGGTGAAGATCCAGTGGTGAGTTCCATACCGCCGCCCACCGAGGCGCCCGTTTCCGTCGGGGCCGATGTCTCCCTGCGCAGACCCGGCGCGGGGCGCGCCGTCGCCCTGCTCGTACTCGTGGCCGTGGCCGCACTGATCCCGATGCTCGGACCGCGCGCCGCGCTCGACGGCACCGGTGAGGCGTCGGCGCCCGGCGTCGGCGTGATCGCGCTCCTGCGCACGGTCCTGTTCGCGGCGTTGTGCGTCCAGGCGGGCGAGGTGTTCGCCGGGTTCCTCGCGCGCAGGGTGGACCCGATGCGGGAGCCGCCCCGCACCTGGTCGGCGTACGCGCCGTGGGCGGGGTTCGCGGCAGCGCTCGGGCTCGCCTCCGTGGTGGCCTCCGGGAATCTGATCCCGCACAGCGTCGCGGCGTTGGACATCGGCGGCCTGGGCGGCACACGTGACGGCACGCTCGCGCTCGTGGAGGTCAACGGCTTTCTGCTCGCGGCCCTGTGCGCCCGCTGGCGGCGTCCCACGACGGCGCTCCTCCCGCTGGCCGCCGTGGCCGTGGCGGAGGCGCTGCGGGCGCACCCCGCGGCCGAGGACAGCGCGCTGCTCGGCTCGGGTCTCACCCTGGTCCATCTGGTCTGCGCCGCCCTGTGGGTGGGCGGACTGCTGTACGTACTGCGCACGACGCACGCCTGGCGCACGACCGCCCCGGAGGCGGGCACGGCGCTGCTCGGCCTCTACGCGCGCGTGGCCGCGGTACTGCTCGCGGCCATCACCGCGACGGGTGTGTGCAGCACGCTGCGCAGGATGCCGCCGAGCACGGTCGTCGACCAGCTGACGACGACGGCCTACGGGCGCGTGCTGCTCGCGAAGGTGCTCCTCGTCGCCGTCGTCGCGGCCCTCGCCCTGGTGGCGCGGCTGCGGCTGCGCCGCGCCCCTGACCGCACGAACGCCTACGCGCCCGCGCGTGCGGAGGTCGTGGTCCTGGCGGTCGTGGTGGCGGTGTCGGCGGCGCTGACGGCGTTGCCGGTGCCGATCCGCTGGTGAGCCGGCGCCTCCGTAGAGGCGCCCCGTACAGGCCCTAGTTGGTGACCATCACCTTGAGGGCGGTGCGCTCGTCCATCGCCTTGTAACCACCGGGCACGCCCTCGATGTCGACCGTCATGTCGAAGACGGGCGACGGGTCGATGGTCCCGTCCAGGACGTCGGGCAGCAGGTCGGGGATGTACGTGCGGACGGGGGCGACGCCGCCGCGCAGCGCGATGTTGTGGTCGAACATGACGCGCAGGTCGACTCCGCTGCCGCTGCCGTGCGGGACGCCGACGAAGCCGATGGCGCCGCCGTCGCGGGTGATGTTCACGGCGGTGTTCATGGACTGCTCGGTGCCGACGGCTTCGATGACGGAGTGCGCGCCCTGCCCGCCGGTGAGTTCGCGGACCGCCGCGACCGCCGCCTCACCGCGCTCCGCGACGACGTCCGTGGCGCCGAAGCTCCGCGCGATGTCCGTACGTACCTGGTGGCGGCCGAGCGCGATGATCCGCTCGGCGCCGAGCCGGTGGGCCGCGAGGACCCCGCACAGGCCCACGGCGCCGTCCCCGACGACGGCGACGGTCGAGCCCTTGCGCACGCCCGCGCCGAGCGCCGCGTGGTGGCCGGTGCCCAGCACGTCGGACAGCGTCAGGAGGGCGGTCAGCAGACGCTCGTCGGAGGCGGCCTCGGCGGGCAGCGCGACGAGCGTGCCGTCGGCGTACGGGACGCGCACGGCCTCGCCCTGGCCTCCGTCGTGGCCGACCGCGCCCCAGAATCCGCCGTGCTCGCAGGACGTGGTCAGGCCTTCGCGGCAGTAGTCGCACACCCCGTCCGACCACATGAAGGGCGCGACGACCAGGTCTCCGCGCTTGAAGACGGACACCTCGGAGCCGGTCTCCTCGACGATGCCGAGGAACTCGTGCCCGATGCGCTGCCCGGGCTGCCGCGCGGCCTCGCCCCGGTAGGCCCAGAGGTCGCTGCCGCAGATGCAGGCGCGCAGGACACGCACCACGGCGTCCGTGGGCAGCGCGACGGCGGCGTCCGGAACGTCCTCCACGCGCATGTCGTACGGGGCGTGGATGGTGGTGGCGCGCATGGGCTGTTCCTTCGTGCAGGTCCCGCAATCGATGCAGGTCAGTGAGCGATGCGCCGGGTTTCGACGCGTCCTTCACGGTACGCCGAAGGGGCCGTGGCCCGCTCCCCGAGCACGCCACGGGCGAGCAGGTACTGCGCCGCTACGTAGGTGCCCATGACCCAGAAGTCGGGGCGCGGCAGGGCGGGCCAGTCGGCGATGCCCGTGGCGATGAGCGAGTCCGAGAGCAGGAACAGCGCGCCGCCGACGCCCGCCGCCACCCCGAGCCGGGAGGACGCGAACGCCATACAGGTCAGCAGCACGCTGTACGCGGCGACGGGTACGCGCATGTCCGCCGGCAGATCGGGCCACAGGGCGGCCACCGTCACGACGAGCGCGACGCCGTAGGCGGCCCCGAGCAGCGCACCACGCGCGCGTACCGTCCCCTGCCGCTTGAACAGCACCAGATAGCAGACGTGCCCGACGGCGAAGGCGCCCATCCCGGCGAGGAACACGGTGTCCTGGTCGAACAGCAGCAGCACGTCGCCGCACCACCCGAGCAGCAGGGCGGCGCACAGCAGCCGGGGGCCGCGGCACGCGATCACGTAGGCCGCGAGCAGCGGCATGAGCAGGGGCTTGAGGACGACGTGCGCGCCTTCCGCGCCCGCGAGCAGCGCGACGAGGTCGGCGGCGCACGCCACGAAGAACGCGGCGCGCCACATCGGGGCGGCAGGCCTCACGCGGCGCCCTCGGTGACCTTCTGCGGGGCGTTCGTGGCGCCGACGGGCTCCGGCTTCCACCCCGGCCCCCGGAAGACCCTCCCGGCCCGCTCACGCCAACCGGTCGCGGCCCTCAAGTCCTTGGCGATGGCCGCGTACTCGTGGGTGGCGACGCGCAGCGGGTTGTACGTGCCGATGTTCTTGGTGAGCCCGAACTCGGGGCGCTCGACCTCCGCCACCCACGACCCGAAGAGCCGGTCCCAGACGATGAGGATCCCGCCGAAGTTCCGATCCAGGTAGCCGCCTTGGGAGGCGTGGTGGACGCGGTGGTGGGAGGGCGTGTTGAAGACGAACTCGAAGGGACGCCACATCTTGTCGATGCGCTCCGTGTGGATCCAGAACTGGTACACGAGGTTGACCGAGGAGCAGAACGCGAGCGCCGCCGGGTGCACGCCCAACGCGATGAGCGGCAGGTAGAACGGCCACACGGTCAGGCTCGTCCAGGGCTGCCGCAGCGCCGTGGTGAGGTTGAAACTGCGGCTGGAGTGGTGCACCACGTGGCACGCCCACAGGATGCGGATCACGTGGTGCCCGCGGTGCGACCAGTAGTAGAAGAAGTCCTGGCCGAGCAGCATCAGCGGGATCGTCCACCACAGGACGGGCACGTGCAGCGGCGTCAGTTCGTAGACCGCCGTGTAGATGGCGACGATCGGGATCTTCCACAGGAAGTCGAAGACCAGGCTTCCGAGCCCCATGGTGACGCTGGTCGCCGCGTCCTTGGTCTCGTAGCCGGCGGCATCCTCGTCGGGGTGGATCCGGACGCTGATGATCTCCACGATCGTGAGCAGCACGAAGGCGGGGATCGACCACAGCACGGCATCGGGCAGGTTCGGGGACGGCATGCGTGCACCGTAAGGGCGTGCAAGGCGCCCCGGCTAGAGGTAGTTACTGACAAGTATTACCCCCGGTAAAGGGTCAAACTCCGGCCGCACCCAACAAAGAACCCGCCGCATACGTGACGGCCATCGCGAGCACGGCGGCGCGCAGCCAGTTGAGTCGCGAGCCGAGCGCGCCGCCGTGGGACTCGTCATGGGTGGACTGCGCTCCGGGTTCCGTCACGCGGTGAGCATGCCGCCCGGCGCGTCACCACACGCGTACCGACGCCCCTGGCGCGAACACCGGGCTCGTCGCGTCCGCGGGCGGCTCCTTGAGCGGTTCGTCGATCTCCGCGACCGTGGGGCCCACGCGGGCCGCGATGGGATCGAGGAGGCCGAGGTCGAACCCGTAGACCCGGGCCGCGTTGCCGCCGACCATCGCGGCGATCTCGTCCTTCGGGAGCCCCGCGTAGGCGATGCGCAGGCCCTCGCGCGTGTACGGGTGCGTGCCCTCGTCGTGCGGGTAGTCGCTGCCCCACATGATCTTGTCGAGGCCGATCCGGTCCCGTAGGGGCACTTCGTGGGGGCGCATGAAACTCGCGCCTACGTAGCAGTTCTCGCGCCACACAGTAGAGGGGCCCTTGCCCATCGAATCGGCAAGCCCCGCACCGAACTTGGCCTCGGCCGTGTTGGCCTTCGTGGCCGCCCTGACCAGGCGCGCGTGGTAGTAGTCCAGCATGTCCAGGACGCCGGGGATCCAGCCCGAGCCCTGCTCCGTGAGGACGAGCCTCAGGTCGGGGTGCTTACGGAAGGCGCCGCCGAAGACGAGGTGCCACAGGGCGCGGTGCGAGAACCACGTCGTCTCGACCATGAAGACCGCGCGGGCGGCCGGTTCCTCGCCGAGCGGCGGGGACGCCGAACCCGCGTGGTGGTTGACCGGGACGCCGAGCTCGGCGCAGGTCCGCCAGATCGGGTCGTACGTCGACGAGTAGAGCTCCGGGAGGCCCGAGCCCGGCGGCGTACCGGGCAGCAACAGGCCGCCCTTCAGACCCGCTTCGGCCCCCCAGCGAATCTCCTTGACGGCCTCGTCGACGTCGTTGAGGAGGATCTGGAAGACGCCCGCCCTGCGGCCGGGGGCGGCGGCGCAGAAGTCCGCCAGCCACCGGTTGTGGGCCCGCAGCCCCGCCCAGCGCTGCTCGAACTCCTCACGCGTGGGCGCGGGCGCCATGAGCGAGGCCGACGGGAAGAACGGCGGGATGGTGTTCGGGAAGACGACCTCGGCGACGATGCCGTCCCGCTCCAGCTCCTCGACGCGCCTCTCGGAGTTCCAGTTCCGGTCGGCGGTGTCGGCGAGCAGGTCCGCGTACGGGTTCACGTAGCCGGCCGCCCACGCGTCGAACGCGTCGTGGTGCCGCGCCTCCAAGTACGGCTTGTAGTCGAGGAGATCGGCGCCCGCGTGGCAGTCCGCGGAGATGACGGTGTACCGGTCGTCGGAAGGGTGCGTAGGGCTCATGGGGTCACCCCGATGTTCGGGAAGTCGTGCTCGGTCAGCCAGTGCCTGCCCACCTCGCGCGAGCGCGCCCAGGACGCCTCCACGGCGCTCTGGTCGGCGTCTTGGCCGAGGTCGGCCGGTGTCGGGCCGATGCGGGCCGCGAGCGGCGCCAGCTTGGCGGTGTCGAAGCCGAACACCTCGGCGGCGGACAGGCCGAGCATCCGCCGGGTCTCGGAGACCGGGATGTCGTGGAAGGTCTTCTGCAACCACGCGCGCGTGTCGGGCCACGTCCCTTCGGGGTGCGGGAAGTCGCTGCCCCACAGGATGTTGTCGACGCCGATCTCATAGCGCTGGGCGAGTTCGCGGCGCTTGGTGTTGGTGGCGCAGACGAAGACCTGCCGGTCCAGATACTCCGCCGGGGAGCGCTTCAGCTCGGCGAACGGGGACAGCTTCTTGCCGCCGTGCGCGCCCAGGTAGAGGCGGTCCATGAACCACAGCAGGTTCGGCAGCCACCAGCAGCCGGACTCGGCGACACCGAACTTCAGCCCCGGATGCCGCTCGAAGGCGCCCGACCACAGCAGGAACCAGAGCGGCCTGGCCGGCCACCACGTCACTTCGCTTACGTAGATGCCGAGATGGTCTCCGTACTCGTGCCGCGGAGCCGCCCCCGAGTGCGTCACCACCGGCATCTCGCACTCGGCCGCCGCCGCCCACACGGGGTCGTAGCGGCGCGCGTGGTACGGGTCCTGGTCGACCCACATGGAGGGGATCATCAGGGCGCCGAGCCCCGACTCCTTGGCGCGGTGGATCTCGGCGACGACCTTGTCCGGGTCCGCGGTGACGGGCAACAGGGCGACGCCGCAGTGCCGTTCGGGGTTCTGCCCGACGAACTCGGCGAGCCAGCGGTTGTGTGCCTGCGCGCCCGCCATGCCGAGCTCGGGGTCCTGGTCGCCGGAGAGGCCCAGGCCGACACCGAAGGGCGCCGCCGTCTGGCTGTCCACGGCGTCCGCGTCGGGGAAGACGACCTCTGCGGCCACCCCGTCGCCGTCGAGCTCCTTGAGACGCTGCGCGGAGTCCCAGCCGCCGCGCAGGCCCTCTTCGTTGTCCTCGAACCACTTGGCGGCGAACGCGTCGTTGCGGATGCCGAGCCGGGTCGCCTCCTCGCGGCGCTTGTCCCGCTCGCCGAGGAACTCGTCGAAGTCGCGGTGGAAACGGCTGTCCAGGTAGGGCCGGTACTCCTCGGTGGGCAGCCCGGCGTGGCAGTCGGAGGAGATGATCAGATAGGGGTCCTGGTGGTCCTGATTGCTCATCGTGCGTCCCTCCTTAAGGGAAGGTCACTCGGACTCAGTCGAGAATTCGGACTCAGTCGAGAATGAAGCTCTCCAGATACGCCGGGTTCGCCCGGTCCAGCATCGACTGCGACCGCCCCCGGATCTGCTTGTCGCTGTGCTCGCTCTCGGGAAGCAGCCAGAACCGGTCCGCCGCGATGCCTTCCGCGACGAAGTCGGCGACCTCCTCCACGGGTGTGAACGCGATCTCGTTCCCGGCCTCCTTCATGGCGGCCTCCCACTGGTCGAGGCTGCGGTAGGGCGTCTTACGGGGACGCTCCTTCGCGAACCGGTCGGGCCGGTTACGGTGCGACTCCCACAGGCCCGTGCGCAACATGTGGGGCCCGGGGAACAGCACGGACGCGCCCACGCGCGCGTGCTCCGCCTTCAGATGCGCGTACAGCGACTCGGCCATGGTCACGACGGCCGCCTTCGTCACCGCGTACACGGACGCCGTCGGCAGCGGCGCGATGCCGCCGTCCCCGGAGGACGTGTTGACGATGTGGCCGGGCTCGCCGCCCTCGATCATGCGCGGCACGAAGGCCTGGATGCCGTGGAAGACACCCCACACGTTGACGTTGAACGCCCACTTCCAGTCGTTCGGTTCGTGCTGCCACATGCGGCCCTCGGCGCCCGAGCCGACACCCGCGTTGTTGCACAGCACATGGCAGGCGCCGAACGTCGCGTACGTGTCCGCCGCCAGGTCCATGACCTGCTCGCGCTCGCCGACGTCGACCACGCGCGCGTGCACGGTGGCCCCGGTGTCGCGCAGTTCGGCGGCGGCCGTCTCCAGGGCGCCCTTCTCGACGTCGGCGAGGACGACCTTCAGGCCGTCCGCCGCGAACCGCCGCGCCATGGCGAGCCCGATCCCGCTCGCCGCGCCCGTGACGACGGCTACTTGTCCCTCACGCAGCTCCATGTCAGGCGCTCCCCTCGGGCGGGCCGTCGTGGATCTGCTGCGGGTCGTCGTAGCGCTGGTGGATGTACGGGAGCAGGGCCTCGGCGCTGACCCGCTCGACGACCTTGCCCTTCTGGTCGGTGGTCTTCTCGCCGATGGTGATCTCCACCAGGGAGCGCACAGGAAGGTCGGCGATCGGGTCGTACATGGACTCCCGCAGGACGATGTCCCCGGTGATCCGCTCCAGCTTCCTGACCTTCTCGTTGCGCAGGCAGTGCACAAGGACCGGCTCCGCGTCGAAGCCCGAACCGTCCACTCCTGGAAGGAACTTGAAGTAGAAGTCGGTCTTCTGTGACGGCTCGGGCAGCGGCAGGCTCTCGCTCACCGCGCCGCGCACCTCGACGAACGCGATGCCGTGCCGCGCGAGCGCCGCCTTCACGACGAGCCCTTCGCGCTCCACCGTGACCTCGCCGAGCTTCTTCGGTTCGCCGAAGACCTCGCGCCCGCCGATCAGCGCCCGCTCGTGCGTCATCGGCATGACGAGCGGATACCAGCCCTGCACTCCACCGTGCTCGGCGGCGACGGCCACCGAGCCCGCGCCGAGCGGATAGCCCGGCAGGTCGACCTTGCTGATGTTGGCCCGCACGAGGGGCCGGCCCGTGGGCTTCAGCGGCGGCGGCAGCACCGCGGCCACCGCGTCCGGATCGGATTCCCACACGGCCACCACACCGGTGGACCAGATGTCGGGAAGTTTGCTGCTCGCCGAGCGCGAAGCGGCGATCTCCGCCTCACTGCGCGCTCCGTACCGTACGCGTGCCATGTCGTACCACCCTTCGTACGAGACGTGATGGGGGTCGTTCGGTCGTTCGCGAGGCGCCTGTAACACAGTTACACCGGAGGCGATGAAGGGTAAAGACACATGCACCGGCCGGTCGATGACACGACAGACCGCGGGAGACGGGGAGGGCGAGGCATGACGGCACGCGCGCCGCTCACCCGCGAGGAGGTCGTCGCGGTCGCCGCCGGTCTCGTCAAGCAGCACGGCCCGCAGGCGCTCACCATGCGCAAGCTCGCGGCCGAACTGGGCACGGCCGTCACGTCGATCTACTGGCACGTCGGCAACCGCGAGTCCCTGCTCGACGCCCTCGTGGAGCGGACCGTCGCCGACCTCGGCGGCTTCCGGCCCCGCGGGGCCACGCCACAGGACCGCGTCCTCTCCGTCGCCCGCACACTGCGCCGCCGGCTGCGCGCCCACCCGCATCTGATCGCGATGGTCCATGAACGCGGCCTCACCGAGCGGATGTTCCTGCCCGCACAGCAGGCGCTGGTGCACGAGGTGCACGCCGCGGGACTGCGCGGGGCGCCCGCCGCCGAGGCCGTGCGCGCGGTCCTCTTCCAGGTCGTCGGCCACGTCCTCGTGGAGCGGAACAGGGAGCGCGCCCCGGCGCAGCACCCGCGCGAGGAGGAACTCTGGGGCGCGGGCACGGCGGAGGAGGACCGGGTGCTGGCCCGCGCGCTCGCCGCGCCCGCCGACCCGGAGCGGATCTTCACAACTTCGGTACGCGCCCTGGTGAAGTCGCTCCTGGACCCGCCCACTTGAGCCGTGAGGTGATCCGCGACACGGCTTGCGGGGCAGGCGGCGACCGGAGTGTCAGTCACGGCCCGTATCCTCTGGGACCATGCTCGAAGACCATCCGACCGCAGCGTCCGCAGCCTCCTGGCCGGCCGCGTATCCGCAGGGATACGCGGTCGTCGACGTGGAGACCACCGGCCTGTCCCGGGACGACCGGATCATCTCCGCCGCCGTCTACCGCCTGGACGCGCGGGGCGATGTCGAGGACCACTGGTACACGCTGGTCAACCCGCAGCGCGACCCAGGACCCGTGTGGATCCACGGCCTGACGACGGACGTGCTGACGGCCGCCCCGCTGTTCGCGGACATCGCCGAGGAGTTCGCCGCGCGCCTGGACAACCGCGTCCTGGTCGCGCACAACGCGGTCTTCGACTGGTCGATGATCGCCCGCGAGTACGCGCGTGCGGAGCGCACCGCTCCGGTCCGCCAGCGCCTGTGCACCATCGCGCTCTCCAAGGAGCTGGGCCTGCCGCTGCCCAACCACAAGCTGGAGTCCCTCGCGGCGCACTTCGGCGTCGTACAGGAGCACGCGCACAACGCGCTGGACGACGCGCGCGTGCTCGCGGAGGCGTTCCGCCCGAGCCTGCGCACGGCCGCGGCGGACAATGTGCGGCTTCCGCTGCTCGAATGCCGCCCGCTCACCGAGTGGGCGGAGGGGTCGGTGCCGCGTCAGCCCGGGTCCTCCTCCTACCGGGGAGGCGGCGGGGGCACCTGGCGCGCCTCGCGCAAGCGCCCCGCCTGCCCGTACCCGAACCCGGGCCGCTACGAGCCGGACAAGCCGCTCAAGCAGGGCATGCGGGTGGCGTTCTCCGGGGACACTTCGGTCGACCGTGAGCTCCTGGAGGACCGGGCCGTCGACGCGGGCCTCCATGTGGCGACGAGCCTGTCCCGGCTCACCAGCCTCCTCGTGACCAATGACCCGGACTCGTACACCTCGAAGGTCGTGAAGGCGAAGCAGTTCGGGACGCCGGTCATGGACGAGGCGGCGTTCGGACAGCTGTTGCAGGACGTGGCACCGGCGGACGGCTCGTAGGCCACACGCGGGGGCCACTCGCGGAGGCCACCGGTCCTGGCAGACGGGTGAACGCGGGGCGACTCGCCCCGTCACCGCTCGCCCGGCGCCGCTTCGGACACCCACCCTGTGGCGCATGGCACGTTGTGAAGTCTGCGGAAACGACTACGGCATGTCCTTCGAGGTCCATGCCCAGGGAGCGGTCCACGTCTTCGACTGCTTCAGCTGCGCCATCCATCGCATGGCGCCGATCTGCGAGCACTGCCGGTGCCGCATCATCGGGCAGGGCGTCGAGGTCGACGGGCACTGGTTCTGCGGGGCGCACTGCTCCCGCGCGGAGGGGAAGGTGGGCATCGTCGACAACGTCTGAACCCTTCGGCACACGCCCGCCACAATCGGGCACACCCCACTGAAAGCACCCCATGCCCGCCGCTGTACGGTCATGGGGTGTACCGCTTCCTGTTGACCCGGCAGTGGGTGATCCTCACCCTGGTCGCCCTCGTCCTCATCCCCACGATGATCCGGCTGGGCATCTGGCAGATGCACCGCTACGAGGAGCGCGACGCCAGGAACCAGCTGGTCACGGACGCGCTCAACGCGAAGCCCGTACCCGTGGAGGACCTGGCGTCCCCCGGACACGTCGTCAACAGCCACGAGCGGTACCGCTCGGTGACCGCGAAGGGGCGCTTCGACACCGACGACGAGCTCGTGGTGCGGCGCCGCGTCAACGCCAACGAAGAGGTCGGCTACCACGTCCTGACCCCGTTCGTCCTGAACGACGGCAAGGTCCTGCTGATCAACCGCGGCTGGATCCCGGCGAACGGGGCGCAGACCTCCTTCCCGAAGGTCCCCGCCCCGCCGCGCGGCGAGACCACCGTCACCGGCCGTCTGATGCCCAATGAGACGACCGCGGCCAGCGGCATCAAGGACATCAAGGACCTGCCCGCCCGGCAGGTCATGCTGATCAACAGCAAGCAGGAGGCCGAGCGCCTCGGCAGGACGGTGCTCGGCGGCTACGTCGCCCAGACCGCGCCCGAATCGAAGAGCGGAACCCCCGAGCTGGTCGGAGCCCCCGGCAAGGAGGACTCCGCGCTGAACTACGCGTACGCGATCCAGTGGTGGCTGTTCGCCGCCGCGGTGCCCGTGGGCTGGGTGGTGCTGGTGCGGCGCGAGCTGCGGGAGCGGCGTCGCAAGGAAGAGACAGCCACGTCCGAGGCCGAGACGCCGGCCGCCGTCGCCTGACCGGGCGCCGCGCGGGGCCCCCAAAATGTGGCCCACCCGAAATGTGATGCAACCCCGGGCCGATGACGGGGAACCCATGGCGTGTGCGCCCACATATCGAGGATTACGCCCTCATCGGTGACCACCAGACCGCCGCACTCGTCGGCAGGGACGGGTCGATCGACTGGCTGTGCCTGCCCCACTTCGACTCCCCCGCCTGTTTCGCCGCGCTGCTCGGCAGCGAGGAGAACGGCCACTGGCGGCTCGCGCCCAAAGGGGCCGAACACTGCACCACGCGCGCGTACCGCCCCGGCTCCCTCGTGCTCGACACCGAGTGGGAGACGCCGGACGGCAGCGTCCGCGTCACCGACTTCATGCCGCAGCGCGACCGGGCCCCGGACGTCGTCCGCATCGTCGAGGGCCTCAGCGGACGCGTCACCCTGCGCGGCACGCTGCGCCTGCGCTTCGACTACGGCTCCGTCGTGCCGTGGATGCGCCGCGTCGACGGGCACCGGGTCGCCGTCGCGGGCCCGGACTCCGCATGGCTGCGCAGCGAACCGCACGTCCACACGTGGGGCGAGGACTTCGGCACCCACTCTGAGTTCACGGTCGAGGCCGGCGAGACCGTCGCCTTCGTCCTGACCTGGCACCCCTCGCACGAGCAGCGCCCGCAGCCGGTCGACCCGCACGAGTCGCTGCGGCACAGCCTGGAGGACTGGCAGGCGTGGGCGGACCGCTGCCGCTACGAAGGCCCGCATCGGGAGGCCGTGCTCCGCTCCCTCCTCACGCTGAAGGCCCTCATCTTCGCGCCGACCGGCGGCATCGTGGCCGCCCCCACCTCCTCGCTGCCCGAGGAGATCGGCGGCGTACGGAACTGGGACTACCGGTACTGCTGGCTGCGCGATTCGACCCTGACGCTCGGCGCGCTGCTCTCGGCCGGCTATCTCGACGAGGCCGAGGCCTGGCGCGACTGGCTGCTGCGGGCCGCCGCCGGCGATCCGGCCGACCTGCAGATCATGTACGGACTCGCGGGCGAGCGGCGCCTTCCCGAGCAGGAGCTCGACTGGCTGGACGGCTACCACGGCTCCCGCCCCGTGCGCGCGGGCAACGACGCCGCGCACCAGCTCCAGCTGGACGTGTACGGCGAGGTCGTCGACTCCCTCGCGCTCGCCCGCCGCGAGGGCCTTGAGGCCGGGCCGCACGCCTGGCGGCTGCAGTTGGCGCTGCTCGACTTCCTGGAGGAGACGTGGCGCGAGCCCGACGAAGGGCTGTGGGAGGTGCGCGGGCCGCGCCGGCACTTCGTGCACTCGAAGGTGATGGTGTGGGTCGCCGTCGACCGCACCGTGCGCGCCATGGAGGACGACCCGCGGCTGCCCGGCGACATCGACCGGCTGCGCAAGCTGCGCGACGCCGTCCACCGGGAGGTGTGCGAGCGCGGCTACGACGCGGAGCGCGGCACGTTCACCCAGTTCTACGGCTCGTCCGAACTGGACGCCGCGCTGCTGCTCATCCCGCGCGTGGGATTTCTGCCACCGGACGACCCGCGCGTGCGCGGCACGGTCGACGCGGTCCGCGACGAGCTGTCGTACGACGGTCTCGTGCACCGCTACAGCGCGGACGAGTCCGGCGTCGACGGGCTTCCGGGCCAGGAGGGCGCCTTCCTGGTCTGCTCGTTCTGGCTCGCGGACGCGCTGCACATGACGGGGCGCACGAAGGAGGCGCGCGAGCTGTTCGAACGGCTCGTGGCGCTCTGCAACGACGTGGGGCTGCTCGCCGAGGAGTACGACCCCGCGGCGGGCCGGCTGCTCGGTAATTTTCCGCAGGCGTTCAGCCATATCGGCCTCGTGGGCACGGCACTGACCCTGTTCGGCGCGGCGGACGAGGGAGAGGGAGGATAGGGCCATGGATCTTGGACTGAAGAACCGTGTGTACGTAGTCACCGGCGCGACGCGGGGCCTCGGCAACGCGGCCGCGCGCGAGCTGGTCGCCGACGGCGCCAAGGTCGTCATCAGCGGGCGCGACGACCAGAAGGCCAAGGAGGCGGCGGCCGAGCTCGGGCCGAACGCGTACGGCGTCGCCGCCGACAACGCCGACCCGGACGTCGCCGAGCGCCTCATCGGGGCGGCCCGCGAGCAGTTCGGCGGCTTCGACGGGATTCTGGTGAGCGTCGGCGGGCCCGCGCCCGGCTTTGTCGCCGACAACACGGACGAGCAGTGGACGGCCGCGTTCGAGTCCGTGTTTCTCGGGGCGGTGCGGCTCGCGCGGGCGGCCGCGGCGCAGCTGGACGAGGGCGGGGTCATCGGGTTCGTGCTGTCCGGCTCGGTGCACGAGCCGATCCCCGGGCTGACCATCTCGAACGGCCTTCGTCCCGGGCTCGCCGGTTTCGCCAAGTCCCTCGCGAACGAGCTGGGGCCGCGGGGCATCCGCGTCGTGGGGCTGCTGCCCGCGCGCATCGACACGGATCGGGTGCGCGAGCTGGACGGGATGGCGGCGGATCCGGAGGCGGCGCGGACGGCGCAGGAGTCCCGTATCCCGCTGCGTCGGTACGGAACTCCGGAGGAGTTCGGGCGGGCGGCGGCGTTCTTCCTGTCACCCGCCGCGTCGTACCTCACCGGTGTGATGCTGCCGGTGGACGGCGGCTTCCGGCACGGATTCTGAAATGAAATCGAGCCCGCCCGGCGTCAATCGCCGGACGGGCTCGAAATGTGCTCGTTCTCAAACGCTGGGCGGGCTCGAAACCGGCTCAACTCACCCGTTCCGCACGGTGCTTGACCGCCCGCAGGCGGACCTCCGTCGGGAGTTCCTCCAGGCCCGCCGATTCCCTCGCCTGCCTCAGGGAGTCCTGGCTCAGCAGCCGGAGCGCCTCGCCGGGAACCGCGTGCGGCTCCAGGGTGAGGGTCGCGCGGGCCTGCGGAGTGGAGCGGCGGCCGGTCAACCGCACATGGGCCCGGTCGACCCCGTCCAGGGACTCCGCACCGCTCACGAGGACGTTCTCCAGGGCCCGGCCCCGCAGCAGCGCCCCCTCGCCGTCGCCGCTGTCGACCAGCACCTCGGCGAGCCTGCGGCGCCGCAGCTGGGCCACCAGCCACCACAGGGCGAGCAGCACGACGACGCCGAGCACGGCGATCACCGTCGGCCAGAACCAGCCCTCGTCGTGCCAGCGCGCCCGGTCGGCATCGCTGACCAGCACGTCGTCCGGGCCGTCGTGGATCCACCACGACGGCGGCTTCACCCCGAGCCCGACGGCGAGCACCGAGCCGCCGCCGACTACGAGGACGAGCCCGAGCAACCCGAGCACGATCCGGTTGACGGTCCTGAGCACGCCGCTCACCCTTTCTTCCCCGGCCGTGCGACACGCACGGACAGGCCGGGGGCCTTGCCGAGCCCGAGCTGCTTGATCCCGTCGCCGAGTGTGGCGTCCAAGTCGGCCCGTACGTCGTCGAGTTCACGGAAGTGCGAGAGCGCCCGCACGTCCACCTTGCGGCGCTTCATGCGGACCCGTGCGGACTGCACGCCCGCCACCTCCATGGCCCGGTCGCGCAGCACCATCGCGGCGGCGTCGCGGTGCAGCACCGCGCGAACCTCCGGATGTGTACGGCGCATCGGCAGCAGGGCGCGCAGTCCCGGCGTCGCCGCGAGCACGATCAGCCACAGGCCGAGCGCGGCCGCGACGCCCGCGCCGATGAGGACGGCGGTGTCGTCGAGGGTCCGCGTGGAGAGCTCGTCGGCGAGCGTCCGCCGCCACTGCATGGACCCGTGCCCCGCCCGCACCGCTGCCACGTCGTAGAGCAGCAGTCCCGCGGCGGCCAGAATCACCAGGGCCACGATCGCGGCGGGGACGCGCCGCCCCGACCAGAAACGGCTCGCCTTCTGTTCGCTGTCCAGCGTGGGGTGCGGCTCGTACGAAGCGGCGGACGCCGACTGGTCGAGCTCGCTCTCCTCCCGCTCGACCACCGGAATCGGCCGGGTGGGTTCGCTCATCGGATCCTCCCCCGGTCCGTTCCACGGGTGTGCGCCGAGTGCAGCCGCTCGACCTGGACGGCCACCTCGGGCACTTCCATTCCCGCCAACTCCCTTACCCGCTGGGACACTTGACGACGCACGGCACCGCACTGGCGGCCGATGTCCGTCGGGTACTCCAGCTCAAGGCTGATCCGGACCCGCGCGCTGTCCTGTCGTACGGTGACCGTGGCGCCCGGCGCCGCCCCGTCCTCGGGGATCCGGTCGAGTGCCTCTCGTGCCGCGTGCGCGGCGATCTTCGCGACGACCCGGTCGGCGATCCGGGTCGCGCCGCGCTCGGCCGGCGCGACCTGTGCCGCCATCGGTCACCCCCGCCGATCGCCGCGCGAACGGAAGAACTCGCCGACTTCCAGGTCCCCTTCCAGGAACCTGCCCGCGACGAAACCGATGGCGCCGAGCGCCGCCACCAGCAGGAAGGCCCCGAAGCCGCCGAAGTATCCGGCGAATCCGAGGGCCATGCCGGCGATCATGCCGACCACGGCCAGATTCATCGTGCGCTCCTCCTAGGGAAGCCCGTAGCTACGCCCACAGATCTCATTGGAGTCGTGACTCCGGCTCTTCGTCCTCCTCGTCCGGCAGCTTCACGTCGCTGACGGCGATGTTGACCTCGACGACCTCGAGCCCGGTCATGCGCTCGACGGCGACGATCACGTTCTCCCTGACGGCGCGCGCGGTGTCCGCGATCGACACGCCGTACTCGACGACGATCTCCAGATCGAGCGCCGTCTGCACCTCGCCGACCTCGGCCTTCACCCCGCGCGACACGGACTTGGTGCCGCCGGGAACCCGGTCGCGCACCGCGCCGAACGTGCGGGAGATGCCGCTGCCCATGGCGTGGACGCCGTCGACGTCGCGCGCCGCGAGACCCGCGATCTTCTCGACGACGCCGTCGGCGATGGTGGTCCGTCCCCTGCTGGCGGGGTCGCCACTGCCCCGCTTGGTCACATTGGTCCTGGCTGCGGTCGAACCGGGCGTCTCGCCCGGCTTCTGCGCGGTGTCACTCATCGGGCCGTCCCCTCGGTGAGGTGGGATCTCGGTGGGGTGCTGCTTTCTTTTGCCCACATTAAGTGCGGTTACCCGAAGGCGCGCCCGCTATGGGGCAGCCTGGGGCAATGACGGCTGATCGATGGACACAGGCAGTGCGTACGCAGCTGGGGCTCGGCAGGCTGCTGCCGCTCGGCGGGCCCGGTGACGGTGCGTGGATCACGGAACCGGCGGCGACACAGGCGCTGCGCCGTGCGGTACAAGGGGTGCGCGGCGTACGTCTCGGCGCCCTGCGTCTCGGGCTCGCCGACCCCGACGCGGCGGAGGAGCCCGCGGTGCCGGCCCCACCGAGCGCGCTGCCGCCGGGGCCTTTGCGGCTCACGGCGGACTGTGCGGCGACGGCGGAGGAACCGCTGCCGGTTGCCGCCGATCGGCTGAGGGAGGCGCTCGCGGGGGCGGCGGATCGGGTCGGCCTGGTGGTGGCGGAGGTCGACCTCCAGGTCACGGCGCTGCTCGATGAGGCCGATCAGGTGGCGGACGCGGATCCCGGTGCCTCGGATGAGCCGGAGCCGGCGCCCGCTCCGAAGTCGGCGGGCGCCTCCGGGGACGCGGATCGGGTGGCGGAGGCGGTGCTCGGGGTGCCGGGGGTGACGCGGTTGACCGGGGCGCTCGGTGGTCTCGGTCGCGCGGTCCACATCGAGGACCACTCCGGCGAGGCGTCCCTCCCCCGCCGTCACGTACGCGTGGAGTTGGGGGTGTCCGCGGACGCGCGGGCGATCGAGGTGACCGGGGCCGTCCGGGCGGCCGTGGCCAGGGCGCTTCCGAACAATCCGACCGTTGCGGTGCTGGTCACGGAGCTCACGACGTAGATCGCCCCCGCCGCCCCTTCCCGTCCCGTCCCTGGGGGCTGCGCCCCCAGACCCCCTGTCCTCAAACGCCGGACGGGCTGAAAGGCGCCGGACGGGCTGAAAGGCGGCGGGCGGGCTGAAGTGGCGTCAGTAGACGTCGGACGGGCTGAAGTGGCTCTCAGTCGCCGAGACCCGCCAGGTCCCGGAGGCGGCGGCCCTGGGCCGCGCGCTCCGCGGTGCGCTGGTCGTCGAGGGTGCGGTCGGACGCTCCCTGGAGCAGTGCCTTCGTCTCGATCACGGCGTCGCGGGGCGCTGCGACGAGGGCCGCGACCAGGTCCTGGGTCGCGTCCGTGAGCTCGGCCGCGGGGACGGACACGTTGGCCAGGCCGCTGCGGACGGCCTCGTCGGCGTGGACGTAGCGGCCGGTGACGCAGATTTCGAGGGCGCGCGCGTATCCGACCAGCGAGACGAGCGGATGCGTGCCCGTCAGGTCCGGCACCAGGCCGAGGCTGGTCTCGCGCATGGAGAACTGCACGTCGTCGGCGACGACGCGCAGATCGCAGGAGAGGGCGAGCTGGAACCCGGCCCCGATGGCATGCCCCTGCACCGCGGCGACGGACAGGATGTCGCTGCGCCGCAGCCAGGTGAACGCGTCCTGGTACTCGGCGATCGTCGCGTCGAGGACGTCGTCGTCGCCGCGCGCCAGGTCGAGGAAGGACGGCTCACCGTCGAAGCCCTCGGGCGTGAAGGCCTGACGGTCGAGGCCCGCGGAGAAGGACTTGCCCTCACCGCGCACCACGACGACCCGCACGGACCCCGGCAGAGCACGCCCGGCCTCGCCCAACGCCCGCCACAGAGCGGGACTCTGGGCGTTGCGCTTGTCCGGGTTGGTCAGGCTGACCGTGGCGATCGCATCGTCGACGGTGAGCCGGACGCCGTCCTTGTCGAGCAGCGGTGCGGGCAGGTTCATCTGGACCTCCGGGTCTGCGCAGCCGTACGGCACGTAGTCGCACGAGACGTAAGTGACTGCACAGTAACCACCCGGCCGGACAGCGGACCGACCGGGTGGTCAGTTGGAGCCAGTGAGCTGGGCGAGCCCTGCGAGGGTCAGGCCGACGTGGCCTTGTTCTTGCCTCGCGTGGCCCCGCCGCGTCCCCGCAGCGTGACCCCGGATTCGCTCAGCATCCGGTGCACAAAGCCATACGAGCGACCGGTTTCCTCGGCCAATGCCCGAATACTCGCACCGGAGTCGTACTTCTTCTTCAGGTCTGCCGCGAGCTTGTCGCGCGCGGCGCCGGTTACCCGGCTGCCCTTCTTCAGAGTCTCGGCCACCCGTGCCTCCTCGTGGGAAGTGCGCTCTGGATTTCCCATGATCACCCCTTGCGGGCTTCCTGGCCACCCATTCGGCAAGGTCCATAGACCCTCAATTACGGGCGCGACGGGGATCCACACGAGTGGAATCGAGAATTCCGGCGGGTTTTCGCGGCCCCGGAAAACGCCTGCGCGACAGAACTGGCAGGTCAGCCACGGCCCAGGCGCCGCAAGGGCGCCATGCACGACGAGGCCCCGAATTCCGTGCACGACACACCTGGGTACGAGGAGATCTCACCCAGATGAAGGATCACGGATCGGCCGAATGATCCAGACGGAGTGGATCATTCAATGGATCAACCGGTGCCCACCGAGTGGATCACCCGGTGATCACCGAGTCGACCACCCGGTGATCACCGAGTTGATCATGCGAGGGCCACGAGATCCGCGTACGTCTGGCCCCACAGGTCCTCGATTCCGTCCGGAAGCAGAATGATCCGCTCCGGCTGGAGGGCCTCGACGGCGCCCTCGTCGTGCGTGACGAGGACGACGGCGCCCTTGTAGGTGCGCAGCGCGCCGAGGATCTCCTCGCGGCTGGCCGGGTCGAGGTTGTTCGTGGGCTCGTCGAGGAGCAGCACGTTCGCGGACGACACGACGAGCGTGGCGAGCGCGAGACGGGTCTTCTCGCCGCCGGACAGGACCCCGGCCGGCTTGTCGACGTCGTCACCGGAGAACAGGAACGAGCCGAGCGTCTTGCGGACCTGGATCAGGTCGAGGTCGGGGGCCGCGGTGCGCATGTTCTCCAGGACCGTGCGCTCCGGGTCGAGGGTCTCGTGCTCCTGCGCGTAGTAGCCGAGCTTGAGGCCGTGGCCCTCGATGACCTGCCCCGTGTCGGGCTTCTCCGCGCCGCCGAGGAGCTTGAGCAGGGTCGTCTTGCCCGCGCCGTTGAGGCCGAGGATGACGACGCGCGAGCCCTTGTCGATGGCCAGGTCGACGTCCGTGAAGATCTCCAGGGAGCCGTACGACTTCGACAGGCCCTCGGCCATGAGCGGCGTCTTGCCGCACGGCGAGGGCTCGGGGAAGCGCAGCTTGGCGACCTTGTCGGACTGGCGGACCTCTTCGAGGCCCGCGAGGAGCTTGTCGGCGCGCTTGGCCATGTTCTGCGCGGCGACGGTCTTGGTCGCCTTGGCACGCATCTTGTCGGCCTGCGCGTTCAGCGTCGCGGCCTTCTTCTCGGCGTTCTGACGCTCGCGCTTGCGGCGCTTCTCGTCGTCCTCGCGCTGCTGCTGGTAGAGCTTCCAGCCCATGTTGTAGACGTCGATCTGGGAGCGGTTGGCGTCCAGGTAGAAGACCTTGTTGACGACCGTCTCCATGAGTTCGACGTCGTGGGAGATGACGATGAAGCCGCCGCTGTACGTCCTGAGGTAGTCGCGCAGCCAGACGATCGAGTCCGCGTCCAGGTGGTTCGTGGGCTCGTCGAGGAGCAGGGTGTCCGCGTCCGAGAAGAGGATGCGGGCCAGTTCGATACGGCGCCGCTGACCACCCGAGAGCGTGTGCAGGGGCTGGCCGAGCACACGGTCCGGGAGGTTCAGGGCTGCGGCGATGGTGGCGGCCTCGGCCTCGGCGGCGTATCCGCCCTTGGTGAGGAACTCCGTCTCCTGGCGCTCGTACTGCCGCAGCGCCTTGGCCTGCGTGGCGCCCGAGCCGTTCGCGATGCGCTGCTCGTTCTCGCGCATCTTGCGGATCAGGGTGTCCAGACCGCGGGCGGAGAGGATGCGGTCGCGGGCCAGCACGTCGAGGTCGCCGGTGCGCGGGTCCTGCGGGAGGTAGCCGACCTCGCCGGAGCGGCTGATGGTGCCGCCGGCCGGGATGCCCTCGCCGGCCAGGCACTTCGTGAGGGTCGTCTTGCCCGCTCCATTGCGGCCGACCAGACCGATGCGGTCGCCCTTGGCGATACGGAAATTGGCGTTCTCGATGAGCATGCGCGCGCCCGCGCGCAGTTCGATGCCGGATGCGGTGATCAAGGGAGGTACTCCAGGACAGGATTAACGGCTGGTTGACAGGGCGGGGGGCCAATCAGCGCCGCTAATGCACCCAGAGAAGGAACGTCATACGAACCAGTTTACCGGTGACGTGCAAGCTCTTTTCCCAGGTGTGCGTGTCCCCCGTTCGGCCCTCGGATCCGACCTCTCTGACCAGGGACGTAACAGGATGAGGGGGTCGATGACCGGCGAGAAGGCGGTGCGCATGCAGTTCGACGACGACGCGCGTCTGGACACATCGGAGGTCCAGGACGTGCGCGGCAGCCGGCTTCCGGGCGGCAAGGCGGCCATGGGGGGCGGCTTCGCGGGTGTGATCGCGCTCGTCCTCGGGCTGCTCTTCGGCACGGACCAGTTCGGGCTCTCCGCCGAGGACACCAGTGCCCCTGTGGCGACGATGTCCAGCGAGGCGCAGGTCCAGGAGCAGTGCCGGACGGGCTCGGACGCGAACAGCAGGCAGGACTGCCGGACGGTCGCCGTGGTCAACAGCGTGCAGGACTTCTGGGGCGCGGAATTCGGGCGCAGGAACGCCACGTACACGCCCGCGTCGACGGTGTTCTTCACCAACCAGGTCGCCACCGCGTGCGGCTCGGCGACCTCGTCGGTCGGGCCGTTCTACTGCCCCGGCGACCGGCGGGTCTATCTCGACCTCGGCTTCTTCGACGAGCTGCGCACCAAGTTCGGTTCGAGCGGCGGGCCCTTCGCGCAGGCGTACGTCGTGGCGCACGAGTACGGGCACCACGTGCAGAACCTGATGGGCACGCTGACGCGCGCCCAGGACGGGCGCACGGGCGAGAACAGCAACGCGGTGAAGGTCGAGCTGCAGGCGGACTGCTACGGGGGCGTGTGGGCGCGGCACGCGACGAAGACGCCCACCGAGTCCACGGGCCGGCCGCTGATCACGAGCCTGACCGACGCGGACATCCGGGACGGCCTGGACGCGGCCGCGGCGGTCGGCGACGACCGGATCCAGGAGCGGTACCAGGGGCAGGTGACGCCCGAGACGTGGACGCACGGCTCGGCCCAGCAGCGCCAGCAGTGGTTCTACCGGGGCTTCGAGAGCGGCGACATGGCCCAGTGCAACACCTTCCGGTGAGACCGGGCCGCTGACGTCCTACACGCCGCCGGTGTGCACCTGGAAGGCCGCCCTGCGGACCGCCTTCGCGAGGGCCGGGTCGGGGTGCGCGGCGGCGAGCGCGACGAGCACCTGCACCGTGCGCGGGTGCCCGACGGCGCGCACCTCCTCGATCAGCGCGGGCACGGTCGGCTGCACCGCGGCCTCCAAGTGCCGTACGAGGAGGGGGGCTTCGCCGTGGTCGGCGACGGCTGCGGCGGTGTCCACCCACAGCCAGGTCGCCTCCTCGCGGCTGAGCACCGTGTGCACGTCCTCGGGGTCGGCGCCCTCGTACTCGGCGAGCCACAGCAGGACGTAGGGCCGCAGGTGCGGGTCGTCGGCGGCGCGGCGGACCTCGGGCTCTGCGGGGGCGCCGACGACCCGCAGCGCCTCGAAGGCGAGGCCGCGCAGCAGGGCGTCCTCGCCGCGGGCGGCGTCAAGGAGGTCGGTGACGGCGGTGCCGATGTCGCGGGCGGCGAGCCAGGCCCGGTACTCGTCGCGTGCGGCCTTCGGGCGCAGCCGCGCGCAGCCGCGCAGCATGTCCTCGGCGGACACCTCGATGTTGCCCGCGGGCGACTGGGCTGCGACGCAGATCTGCTCCAGCTTGACCCACACCGCCCAGCTGCCCAGCGGGGTGAGGGTGGCGTGCCCGTCGTCGTACGTGAGCGCGCCCACGGCGGCGAGGCCTTGCAGGGACCAGTCGAGCAGCGGGCGGAGCGGGGTGTCCTGCGGGGGCGTCGGTTCCGAATCAGCAGGGGCGGCGCGCAGCGCCTCGTCCGAAGGGCGGTGGTGGGCGACGGGCGGGACGTAGGGGATCTCGCAGCGTTCCGTGCGCAGTTCCGTGACGCGCTGGTCGAGCAGGTCGAGGAGCTGGGCCGCGGCGACCCGGTCCGCCATCAGCTGAAGGAAGCTCAGCAACTGCGGCATCGCCTCGACGACCTCGGCCACCGCGGCGGGGCCGACCTCCTCGGGCGCCGGGTGGACCAGCGACCAGGCGTCGAACAGGGCGACCCAGCCGCGCAGAACGGCGGTGTCGTCGCGGTCCCAGGCGCGCAGCCGCCAGCCGGGCCGGGCGCTGGCTCCGTGCACCTCGACGAGTCCGGCGAGGCGGGCCGTGTCCCAGTCCGCGCGGACCTGATCGACCGTCAGCCCGAGCTCTTCCGCGGCGCGCAGGGCGGTCACGTCGGAGAGGGTGCCCTTGCCGTCGCGGGCGGCCATGTTGTTGCCGGGGCCGATCCTGGTGTCCGCCCAGCGGGCCACGCGGACCGCCGCGGCGAGGTCGCGGCGCGCGGCGCGGGCGAGCTCCGCGGGCGGTGGGGTGCCCTCCGGTGGGCGGGGTGCGGGACGGCGTGCGGCGACCGGCCGCGGGGTCGGGGCGGCCAGGGGCTGGCGGCGCGGGCTGACGAGTCGGAGCCGGGAGTCGCGCGGGGTACGGGACGTCACGAAGGGCAGTCTCTCGGTTGACCCTGCCAATTCCCAAACGGGCGCCCTGTGGAGCCGCTACATCAACGGCGTCAGGAACCTTCTCAACGCCTCCTCGTAGCCCTTCGCGTCCGCGTTCCACATCGCGTTGTGCGGGGCCTCGTCCACCTCGTGGAGGGTGACCAGGTCCGGGCGGTGGTCCGCGAGCCGGCGGGAGAGCGCCCACGGGGACACCTCGTCGCCGGGGCCGTGGATCAGGAGCGTGGGGACCTTGAGGGCGTGCGGGTCCGCGGCCTCCGAGAGGCGGTCGCCGCGCAGGCCGGTGCGGCCCTGGGCGGCGCGGACCGCGAGCGGGAGCAGCGGGCCCGGGGTGCGGCGGGCCCGGGCCAGGGCGCGCAGCGTCGCCTCCCAGCTGAGCACCGGCGAGTCCAGGACGAGGCCCTTGACGCGGTCGCGCAGCGCCGAGTGGGCCGCCGCGTGCAGGGCCATCGCGGCGCCCGTCGACCAGCCGAGCACGATGACGTCCCGGGCGCCGTAGCGCACGGCGTAGCGGATCGCCGCGTCCAGGTCGCGCCACTCCGTCTCGCCGAGGTGGCCGAGGCCGTCCGGAGAGCGGGGCGCGCCGAGGTCGCCGCGGTAGGCGAGGTCGAGCACAGGGAACTGGTGGTGGTGCAGGAACTCCATGAGGTTCATGGGGTGTTCGCGGGTGGTGCCGAGGCCGTGCACGGCGATCACCCACGTGTCCCGGGTGCCGGGCACGAACCAGGCGGGCAGCGCGCCGAGTTCCCCGGGCACGTCGACGTCGGCGTGGTCCAGGCCGAGCGCGGCCTTGGGGTCACCGATGTGCACCTGGGGCGTGAGCCAGGCCTTGGCGCCGGGCTCCAGGGTGCCGTGGGTGACCCGCTCCAAGCGGCGTACGACGGTATCGGCGGAGGTCGTGGCCGATTCGACGACCGGACCGACCACCGCGTGGTAGCCGTCGCCCTGCAACCCGTACCTGCCGGGGCGCAGCGAGGCCAGGTCGCGGGTCAGGGTGACCTGGCCCGCGGCGGTGGCGTGCACGGTGAGTCGGGGTTCGGTGGGCAGCGGGCGGCCTGCGGGCGCCTTGAGCGCTGCGTCGCTGGCCAGACGGCCCGCGGCGATCGCGGCGGCCGAGGCCCCTAGGACGGCGGTGACGGCAGCGGCCGTCGCTTTGGCGGTGCGCACCCGTCCAGTGTCCTGGCCCGCGCCCGCCCCGGCCAGTGGGGCGACGGGTACGAGTGACGCAAACAGCGCGGACCGGTCACCGCGCACCCTGCTGTCCGTACCCGCTCAGCCGCTCCCCCACCTCGCGCAACTGCTCTCCGGTCAGCAGCGACGGGGTCAGGCCGGGGACGGAGTGGGCGGTGAGCCACAGGCGGCACATCCACTCCAGTTGGGCTGTGCGGTCGTAGGCAGCGGCGAGGGTGTCTCCGTATGTGAGGGCGCCGTGGTTCTGAAGTAGGCAACCCGTGCGCCCGGCGAGGGCGCGCAGCATGTTCTCGGCCAACTCCTGTGTTCCGTACGTGGCGTAGGGGGCGACCCGGACGGGGCCGCCGAGCGCCGCCGTCATGTAGTGCACGGGCGGGAGCTCGGCCACGAGCGTGGAGACCGCGGTGGCATGCACGGCGTGGGTGTGCACGACGGCGCGGGCGTCGGTGTGCCGATAGACCGCGAGGTGCATGGGGAGCTCGCTGGTCGGCTTCAGGGTGCCGACCCGCCGCTCCCCGTCGAGGCCGAAGGCGACGAGATCGTCCGGGCCGAGATCCTCGTACGGGACGCCGGTCGGCGTGACGAGGACCAGGTCGCCTTCGTCCCCGCGCACCCGCACCGAGACATTGCCCGAGGTCCCGACGACCAGGCCGTCGGCCACCGTCCGACGGGCCGTCAGCACCAGTTCCTGCCATGCCTCGTCGAGTTCCTGAAGCTGTGTCATGGCGCGCATCCTGCCAGCCTCTTGGCGCGGCAGCCGGAGCGGATGGGTGTGGAGTCCGACCCTCCGGAATCCCCCATATGGGCATTGATCACCCTCTGGTGTTATCTGGCCGACCTTGGACGGGTAATTGATGATCTCTCGCTACTCTCTGGGAGTTCCCTGGGGATTTGTCATGTACGTCGTCACTTTCGGGGGTCACCATGGCTCGCAGCCGCACAGCGTCCTCGCGTCGCCGCCGCGCCGCCGCACTCACGTCCGTCGCCGCACTGACCATCGGCGGCACCCTGCTCGCGGAGCTGCCGGCCCAGGGCGCGGACAAGCCGCGCGGGCACGACGTCTCGTCGCACCAGAAGAACGTGAACTGGCAGAAGGCGAAGAACAAGGGCGCCCGGTTCGTCTACGTCAAGGCGACCGAGTCCACGAACTACCGGAGCCCCTACTTCTCCCGGCAGTACAAGGGCGCCCGCAACGCGGGCATCGTCCGCGGCGCCTACCACTTCGCGCTGCCGCAGAAGTCCTCCGGCAAGGCACAGGCCTCGTACTTCGTACGCAACGGCGGGGCCTGGCGGCGCGACGGCTGGACGCTGCCGCCCGCGCTCGACATTGAGTACAACCCGTACGGCAAGGGCAAGCACCCCTGCTACGGGCTGCGGAAGTCGACGCTGGTGTCCTGGATCAGCTCCTTCAGCAACGAGATCGTCCGCAGCACCGGGCGCCGTCCGGTCATCTACACCAACGCGCGATGGTGGAAGCAGTGCACCGGCAACAGCCGGGCCTTCGCCGCCAACCATGCGTTGTGGCTCGCCCGGTACGACGAGCGCGCCGGCGCACTACCGGCAGGCTGGACCTACTGGACGTTCTGGCAGTACGCCGACAGCGGCCGGCTGCCGGGTGACCAGAATCTCTTCAACGGCTCGATGGCCCAGCTCAAGCGGTTCGCGAAGGGGTAGTCGAAAGGCCCGGCCGAAGACCCCCGGAGCCCTTGGTTCCGGGGCCGTGGCGACCTCGAACCGGAACCGGCGGCGCCGCCTCGTGACAAGCCGAGCAGGACCCCTCCGGATCGGGTCACCGGGGCGCCCGGCCCAGTTCATCTTCCGTTCACTCGGGCTCTTTACGTTCCAAAGAACCACTGACGTCCAACCGAAGCCTGGGTAAATGGAACACATCACGCTGCTCCTAGCGATCGTGATCGTTACCGCGCTGGTCTTTGATTTCACCAACGGTTTCCACGACACCGCCAACGCGATGGCGACGACCATCTCGACTGGCGCTCTCAAGCCGAAGACGGCGGTGGCCATGTCCGCCGTGCTGAACCTCGTCGGAGCGTTCCTCTCCGTCGAAGTCGCGAAGACGATCTCCGGCGGCATCATCAATGAGGACGGCCTCAAGACAGAGGTCATCTTCGCGGCGCTGGTAGGCGCCATCCTCTGGAATCTGCTGACCTGGCTGCTCGGCCTGCCGTCCAGCTCCTCGCACGCCCTGTTCGGTGGCCTCATCGGCGCCGCGGTCATGTCGATGGGCTGGTCCTCGGTCAACGGCGGCACGGTCGTCACCAAGGTGCTGCTGCCCGCGGTGGCCGCGCCGCTCGTCGCCGGCATCGCCTCGATGCTGGCCACCCGCCTCACGTACCGGATCAGCAAGAAGACCGACCAGAAGGCGACCGCCAAGGGCTACCGCGCCGGGCAGATCGCCTCCGCAGGTCTCGTCTCCCTCGCGCACGGCACGAACGACGCGCAGAAGACGATGGGCATCATCACCCTCGCCCTGATCACCGGCGGTGTGCTCGGGCACGACGCCGACCCGCCGCTGTGGGTCATCGTCTCGGCCGGTATGGCCATCGCGCTGGGCACCTACCTGGGCGGCTGGCGCATCATCCGCACCATGGGAAAGGGCCTCACCGAGCTCGCGCCTCAGCAGGGCTTCGCGGCGCAGACCAGTGCGGCGACCGCGATCCTCGCCTCCTCCCACCTGGGCTTCTCCCTCTCCACCACGCAGGTCTGCTCCGGCGGTGTGATGGGTGCGGGCCTCGGCCGCAAGGGCGGCGTCGTCCACTGGTCCACCGCCACCCGGATGTTCGTGGCGTGGGGTCTGACCCTGCCGGCCGCGGGCCTCGTGGGCGCGGGCGCCGAGTTCCTGACCAAGCAGGGCCCGTGGGGCATCGGCCTCACCGCCGCGCTGCTCGTGACCGGCTCGGCGATCATCTGGAAGCTGTCGCGCCGCAACTCCATCGACCACACCAACGTCACGGCGGACGAGCCGCACACCGCCCCCGCGCAGGAGGCCCCGGGTGTCGTGACGACCGCGATCGCCTCGGTCTCCCCGCCGCCGGTGGGCACGGTCGAGACGGTCGAGCCGGAGGCGAAAATACCCGCCCAGCCGAAGGCCGGTGCGGTGAGCGACCCCGCGCGCCCCGCCGGCGTCACGCTGTAGCGCAGAAGGAAGCAGGACAGGAATGAAGATCGACTGGGCGGCCCTCGGCTCCGTCTTCGGTGTCTCTCTCGTCATCACCGTGGCCCTCGTCGGCCTGTTCACCCTCGGCATCGTGGGCCTCTCCAAGCGGGAGTCGGCGGCGCGTGACGGTGGCTCGGCGGCGGTCGCGACGTCCGGGGCGTATGCCTGCTTCGCACTGTGCGCGGCGGCCGTGGCCTACGGGATCTATCTGATCGTGGCCTGATACGCAGTCATACGTGAGCGGGGTGCGGGACGCGACGTCCCGCACCCCGCTTGCGTGATCAACAGCAAGTTGACGTGCCAACTCGGAGCGTGGTGGACTTCCCCCGCCATATACGGCAGCAGCTGAGGAAGCCGGTGCGAATCCGGCGCGGTCCCGCCACTGTGAACCCCCTTCTCCAAAGGGGTGAGCCAGGAACTCTTGCTGCCGGTCTCGTCGAACCAGGGCGTGGACACCCTGAGTGAGGACACCTACCGCCATGCTCGCCCCGCGCGGCACTTGGCGGCACGAGCGCGTGTATGCGTGCGGTGCCGCCGCCGGAATCTTCGCTGACCTTCTTCTCGGCGATCCGCGCCGTGGGCACCCCGTCGCCGGCTTCGGACGCGCAGCCGCGGCCGTCGAGCGCGGGCTCTGGCGGGACCACCGTGGAGTGGGCGCCCTGCACACCGTGGTGTGTGCCGGTGGCGCCGCCGGTGGCGCGGCCCTCGCGTCCCGTCTCGTACGTCGCTCCCCCGTCGCCTCCGTCGCGTTGACGGCCGCAGCCACTTGGGCCGTCGTCGGTGGCACCTCGCTGGGCCGGGAGGCACGCGGCGTAGGGGACGCGCTTGAGGCCGGGGACGTGGAGCGCGCGCGGGAGCTGCTGCCCCGGCTGTGCGGCCGTGATCCGCAGGGGCTCGACGCCGACGGGATCGCCCGCGGCGTCGTCGAGTCCGTCGCCGAGAACACCTCCGACGCCGTCGTGGGCGCGCTCGTGTGGGGCGCGCTCGGCGGGGTGCCGGGCCTGGTCGCCTTCCGCGCCGTGAACACGCTCGACGCGATGGTCGGGCACAAGTCCGTGAAGTACCGGCGGTTCGGCTGGGCCTCGGCCCGCCTCGACGACGTGGCCGGCTGGCCGGGGGCGCGCCTCACCGGCGCCCTCGCGGTCCTCGCCGGCGGCCGCCCCCGGCAGGCGCTCGACGCGTGGCGGGCGGACGCGCGGCGCCACCCCAGTCCGAACGCCGGCGTCGTCGAGTCCTCCTTCGCGGGGGCGCTCGGGGTGCGGCTCGGCGGGACCTTGGCGTACGGCGGCCGGGTCGAGCACCGGCCGGTGCTGAACGCGCCGGGGCGCGCGGTCGAGGTGCGTGATGTGGATCGGGCCGTGCGCTTGTCGCGGCGGGTGTCTCTGTTGGCGTTGGGAGTCTGTGTGGGTGCGCGAGTCTGTGTGGGTGCGCGACGGATACGAGCGCGGGGGCGGCGATGACGGGCGGAGGGCTGCTCGTCGCGGGGACCACCTCCGACGCGGGCAAGAGTGTCGTCACCGCCGGGATCTGCCGGTGGCTGGCGCGCCAAGGTGTGAAGGTCGCGCCGTTCAAGGGGCAGAACATGTCCCTGAACTCGTTCGTGACCAGGGAGGGCGCCGAGATCGGGCGCGCGCAGGCGATGCAGGCGCAGGCCGCGCGGGCCGAGCCGAGCGCGCTGATGAATCCGGTGCTGCTCAAGCCCGGCAGTGACCGCAGCAGCCAGGTCGTGCTCATGGGGAAGCCCGTGGGCGAGCTGAGTGCGCGCGGGTTCTTCGGGGGGTCTGGGGGGTCGTCCCCCGGGGAAAGGCTGCACGGGGGGCGGCAGGCGGCGCTGCTCGACACCGTGGTGGGGTGCCTGGAGGAGCTGCGGGCCACCCATGACGCCGTGATCTGTGAGGGCGCCGGGTCGCCCGCCGAGATCAATCTGCGGCGGACCGACATCGTGAACATGGGGCTTGCGCGGGCGGCGCGGCTGCCGGTGCTTGTCGTGGGGGACATCGACCGGGGCGGGGTGTTCGCGTCCTTCTTCGGGACGACTGCGCTGCTGGCGCCTGAGGACCAGGAGCTCCTTGCCGGGTATCTGGTGAACAAGTTCCGGGGTGACGTGAGCCTGTTGGAGCCGGGGCTCGACATGCTCAAGTCCCTTACGGGGCGCGACACTTACGGCGTGCTGCCGTTCCAGCACGGGCTCGGGATCGACGAGGAGGACGGGCTCCGGGTGTCCCTGCGGGGGGCCGTACGGGAGTCGGTCGTGGCGCCGCCCGTGGGTGAGGACGTGCTGCGGGTCGCCGTGTGTGCGGTGCCGCTGATGTCGAACTTCACCGATGTGGACGCGCTGGCCGCCGAGCCCGGTGTCGTCGTGCGGTTCGTGGACCGGGCCGAGGAGCTCGTCGACGCGGATCTGGTCGTGGTGCCGGGGACGCGGGGGACGGTGCGGGCGCTGGAGTGGTTGCGCGAGCGCGGGCTCGCGGACGCGCTCGCGCGGCGGGCCGCCGAGGGGCGTCCGGTGCTCGGTATTTGCGGTGGGTTCCAGGTGCTCGGCGAAACGATCGAGGACGAGGTCGAGTCGCGGGCCGGCGTCGTGGACGGGCTCGGGCTGCTTCCCGTACGGGTGCGGTTCGAGGCCGAGAAGACGCTTGCGCGGCCGGTCGGGGAGGCGCTCGGGGAGTACGTCGAGGGGTACGAGATCCATCACGGGGTCGCCGATGTGCGGGGCGGCGAGGCGTTCTTGGACGGGTGCCGGGTTGGTTCCGTGTGGGGGACGCACTGGCACGGGTCGCTTGAGGCGGACGGGTTTCGGCGGGCGTTCCTTCGGGAGGTCGCGGCGGGGGCCGGTCGACGGTTCGTTCCGGCGGCGGATACGTCGTTCGAGGCGTTGCGGGAGGAGCAGCTTGATCGGCTCGGGGATCTGATTGAGCGGCATGCCGATACGGATGCGTTGTGGCGGTTGATCGAGGGGGGTGCGCCTGGGGGGTTGCCGTTTGTGCCGCCCGGGGCGCCGTGATGGGAGTCGCCCCCGCCGCCCCTTCCCGTCCCGTCCCTGGGGGCTGCGCCCCCTTGCCCCCCAAAAGATTGCGCAGTTCCCCGCGCCCCTGATCGTGCCCCTGGACACGTTTTACTCGCTGGAGGTTGTTGGCTGATGCCTACCCCCTTTCCGTTCACCGCTGTCGTCGGGCAGGACGATCTGCGGCTTGCTCTGTTGTTGAATGCTGTGTCGCCCGCCGTCGGCGGTGTGCTCGTGCGTGGGGAGAAGGGGACTGCCAAGTCCACCGCCGTGCGGGCGCTCTCCGCGTTGATGCCGGATGTCGATGTCGTCGCCGGGTGTCGGTTCTCGTGTGATCCGGCGGGGCCGGATCCGCAGTGCCCGGACGGGCCGCACGCCGAGACGCCTGGTGCTCAACGCGGCGCGCGCATGGTCGAGTTGCCCGTCGGGGCCTCCGAGGACCGGCTCGTGGGCGCGCTCGACATCGAGCGGGCGCTCTCCGAGGGCGTGAAGGCCTTCGAGCCGGGGCTGCTTGCCGACGCCCATCGCGGGATTCTGTATGTGGATGAAGTGAATCTGCTGCATGACCATCTCGTTGATCTGCTGCTTGATGCTGCTGCCATGGGGGCCTCCTACGTAGAGCGTGAGGGTGTCTCCGTGCGGCATGCCGCGCGTTTTCTGCTCGTTGGGACGATGAATCCCGAAGAGGGCGAGCTGCGGCCGCAGTTGCTCGACCGGTTCGGGCTGACCGTGGAGGTCGCGGCTTCGCGTGAGCCGGAGCAGCGGGTGGAGGTCGTCAAGCGGCGGCTCGCCTACGACGACCACCCGGAGGAGTTCGCCGGGCGGTGGGCCGAGGACGAGGCCGAAGTACGGGCCAAGATTGTCGCCGCGCGTGAACTGCTCCCCCAAGTACGGCTCGGTGACCGGGCGTTGACGCAGATCGCGGCGACGTGCGCGGCCTTCGAGGTGGACGGCATGCGCGCCGACATCGTGATGGCGCGCACCGCCACCGCGCTCGCCGCCTGGGCGGGGCGCACCGACGTGCTGGCGGAGGACGTGCGGCAGGCCGCGCTGCTCGCGCTCCCGCACCGCAGGCGCCGGAACCCCTTCGACGCGCCGGGTCTCGACGAGGACAAGCTCGACGAGACCCTGGACGAGTTCGCACCCGAGGACGAGCCTGAAGGGAACTCCGAGGGCGACGGAGACGGGGACGACGATCCCGACGGGGGGCCCGACGGTGGCGGCCCCGGTGGTGGCGTGCCGCCGCAGGACGGGCCGCACGACGCCCCGCAGGAGACCAAGGACCCGCAGGACGACGCTCCGGCCGGTGACGACGACCGGGAGGACTCCCCCGAGGAGCCCGCCGCCGCCCCCGCGTCCGGCGGCGGAGCCCCCGAGCAGAAGCCCGTGTCGGCCGGCGAGCCCTTTCGTACGAAGATGCTGAGCGTTCCCGGCCTCGGTGAGGGAGCCTCGGGGCGGCGGTCCCGGGCGCGTACCGAGCACGGCCGCACCACAGGGGCGACGCGGCCCCGTGGCGCCCTGACGAAGCTGCACCTGGCGGCGACCGTGCAGGCCGCGGCCCCGCACCAGCGGGCGCGCGGCCGTTCGGGCCGGGGGCTCGTCGTACGCCGCGACGACCTGCGGCAGGCGACCCGCGAGGGGCGCGAGGGGAATCTCGTCCTGTTCGTGGTCGACGCCTCGGGATCGATGGCGGCGCGGCAGCGGATGACCGCCGTGAAGGGCGCCGTGCTTTCGCTGCTGCTCGACGCGTACCAGCGGCGGGACAAGGTGGGGCTCGTGACCTTCCGGAAGTCGGCGGCCGAGGTCGCCCTGCCGCCCACGTCGAGCGTGGACGCGGCGGCGAGCCGCCTCGAGTCGCTGCCGACCGGCGGGCGCACCCCGCTGGCGGCCGGTCTGCTCAAGGCGCACGAGGTGCTGCGCGTGGAGCGGTTGCGGGATCCGGCGCGGCGGCCGCTGATGGTCGTCGTGACCGACGGGCGGGCGACCGGCGGCCCCGAGCCCGTGCAGCTGGCGGGCCGCGCGGCCGGGCTGCACGCGGCCGAGGGGACGGCGAGCGTCGTCGTCGACTGCGAGACCGGCATGGTGCGGCTCGGGCTCGCCACCGAACTCGCGGGTCGGCTGGGCGGCACCGCCGTCACGCTGGACGAGCTGCGGGCGGACTCGATCGCCGGGCTCGTGAAGGACGTCACTGGAACGCAGAACACCATCAGGAGGGCCGCTTAAATGCCGCAGGGACAGCCGAGTGTCGTACCGAACGACGGGCTGACGACACGTCAGCGTCGCAACCGTCCACTGGTGTTCGTGCACACCGGCATCGGCAAGGGAAAGTCGACGGCCGCGTTCGGGCTCGCGCTGCGCGCCTGGAACCAGGGCTGGCCGATCGGGGTGTTCCAGTTCGTCAAGTCGGCGAAGTGGAAGGTCGGCGAGGAGAACGCGCTCAAGACGCTCGGCGCGAGCGGCGAGGGCGGCACCGTGGCCTGGCACAAGATGGGCGAGGGCTGGTCGTGGGTGCAGCGCGACGATCAGGCCGACAACGAGGAGAAGGCGCGCGAGGGCTGGGAGCAGGTCAAGCGGGACCTGGCCGCCGAGACGTACAGGCTGTACGTGCTCGACGAGTTCGCCTACCCGATGCACTGGGGCTGGATCGACGTGGACGACGTCATCGAGACGCTGCGGAACCGTCCCGGGCAGCAGCATGTTGTCATCACCGGCCGCAACGCCCCTGAGAAGCTGGTCGAGTTCGCGGATCTCGTCACCGACATGTCGAAGGTGAAGCACCCGATGGACGAGGGCCAGAAGGGCCAGCGGGGCATCGAGTGGTAGTCGACGTTCCCCGCCTGGTGGTCGCCGCGCCCGCCTCCGGCACCGGCAAGACGACCGTGGCGACGGGCCTGATGGCGGCGTTCGCCGAGCGCGGGCTCGCCGTGTCGCCGCACAAGGTGGGGCCCGACTACATCGACCCCGGCTATCACGCGCTCGCGACCGGGCGTCCCGGGCGGAACCTCGACGCGTACATGTGCGGGCCCGAGCTCGTCGCCCCGCTGTTCGCGCACGGCTCGGCGGGGTGCGAACTCGCCGTCGTGGAAGGCGTGATGGGCCTGTTCGACGGTGCGTCGGGAGAGGGCGAGCTGGCCTCGACGGCGCACGTCGCGAAGCTGCTCAAGGCTCCCGTCGTACTCGTCGTCGACGCCTCCTCGCAGTCGCGGTCGGTGGCGGCGCTCGTGCACGGCTTCGCCTCCTTCGACCCCGAGGTGCGCCTCGCGGGCGTCATCCTCAACAAGGTCGGCTCCGACCGCCACGAGGAGCTGCTGCGCGAGGCCATGGAGGAGGTCGGCGTCCCGGTGTTCGGGTCCCTGCGCCGCACCCCCCAAGTAGCCACGCCGTCACGCCACTTGGGCCTGGTCCCGGTGGCCGAGCGCAGCACGGAGGCGGTGGACTCGGTCCGGGCCGCTGCCGCGATGGTGCGGGAGGGGTGTGACCTGGAGGGGTTGCTGGCCCTGGCCCGCACGGCCCCGCCGCTGGCGACGGAGGCGTGGAGCCTTCCGGAGGCCGCCGCGATGCGGGACAGGCCCGTCGTGGCGGTCGCGGGTGGTGCCGCGTTCACCTTCTCGTACACCGAGCACACGGAACTCCTCCGCGCGGCCGGCGCCGACGTCGTCACGTTCGACCCGCTGCACGACGAGGCCCTCCCGGAGGACACCGCGGCGATCGTCATCGGTGGCGGCTTCCCCGAGGTCTACGCCCCCGAGCTCTCCGCCAACGAACAGCTCCGCAAGGCCGTGGCCGAGCTGGCCCGCGGCGGCGCCCCCGTGATCGCCGAGTGCGCGGGCCTGCTCTACCTCTCCCGCTCGCTCGACGGCCGGCCGATGTGCGGGGTGCTCGACGCGGACGCGAAGATGTCCGGCCGCCTCACCCTCGGCTACCGGGACGCCGTGGCCCTGACCGACAGCCCGCTCACCCCGGCAGGGGCCCGGCTGCGCGGCCACGAGTTCCACCGGACCGTGCTCAAGCCGGGCGCGGGGCCCACGCCCGCCTGGGGCATGCGGCTGCCGACGCCGCGCGTCGAGGGCTTCGTACAGGGCGGCGTGCACGCCAGCTATCTGCACACGCACTGGGCGGCGCTGCCGGACATCGCGCACCGCCTGGTCCAGTGGAGCGGCGCACGGTGAACGGGTCACCCCGCGAGCCCCACCACGAGCCAGATGAAGGCCGCGCCCGCGACGGTGCACAGCAGCGTCGAGCGGGCCGGGTGCTCGTGGTGGGCCTCGGGAAGGATCTCGGCGGCGGCCAGGTAGAGCAGCACGCCGCCGAAGAAGCCGAGATAGCCGCCGAGCAATTGCTCCGGAATGGTGAACAGGAGCGTGGACGCGGCGCCCACGACCGGCGCCGCGGCGTCCGCGAACAGCATGATCAACGCCTTGCGGCGGGCGTTCCCGTAGAGCCGGGTGATCGTGTACGTGTTGAAGCCGTCGGCGAAGTCGTGGGCGATCACGGCGAGCGCCACGGCGGTGCCCATGCCGCCGCCGATCTGGAAGGCGGCGCCGATCGCCATGCCGTCCATCAGGCTGTGCCCGACCATCGCGGACGCCGCCGTGATCCCCACCTCGGGGGCCCGGCCGCCCGACGCCCCTTCCTCCGCCCCGTGGGCGGCCTGGCGGCGGGCCAGCAGGTGCTCCATGATGTGCGCCCCGAGGAATCCGGCCACGAACAGCAGCAGCGCCGCCGGCACCCCGAACACCTCGCCGCCCGCCGCTTCCAGTGCCTCGGGCAGCAGGTCGAGGCCGACCACGCCGAGCATCAGGCCACCGGCGAGGCCGAGCACCAGGTGGCGCCGGTCGGTGACCCGCTGCGCGGTCCAGCCGCCGACCAAAGTCATCAAGAAGGCGCTCAGCGCCACGATCACGGCCATGGCCCCTTGCTAACCCATCCGGGGGCCTCCGCGCACATCCTGCGGGGCGTGGTCGTCGGTGTCGGGGCCCGGTCCGGCGCCCCGGCGGACGAAGTTCTCGGGCTCGTCCGGGCCGCGCTGGCCGAGGCGGGCGCGACGGACGTCCTGGCGCTCGCGACGGTCGACGCCAAGGGCCGGGAGCCCGGCATCGTCGCGGCGGCAGAGGCGCTGGGCGTGCCCCTGGAGACGTACGACGCCGAGCGGCTCGCCGCCGTTCCCGTGCCGCATCCGTCCGCGCGGGCCCGCGACGCGGTGGGCACCCCGTCGGTCGCCGAGGCCGCCGCGCTCGTACGGGGCGGTGAACTGCTCGTCCCGAAGCGGACGTCGGCCGGGGCGGGCGGGGGTCCGGGCCGGGTGACGTGTGCGGTGGCGCGGCCGGGGTAGGGACCGGCCCTGCTTCTCCCTCCTCCTGGATTCCCCCTCTCGACCTCCCCGCAAGGAGCCCGTCCCCATGCACACCCCTCCCCCGGCCCTGCTCGCCGCCCTGGAGCAACGGCTCGACGACGTTCTGGGCGGCGGCCCCCGCACACCGCGCGACCGGGCCGATGTGACCGTGCTGCTCGTCGGGGCCGGCTCGGCCGACTCCGCGGCCAACGCCGAACTCGCCGCCGCCGCACGGCTGTTGTGGGAGGGCAGCGGCTACGCGGGCGTGGAACCGGCGTATGTGTCGGCGGCGCCCGACGTGCCCGCGGGGCTCGACCGGTGTGCGGCGCTCGGCGCGCGGCGGGTCGTCGTGCTGCCCTACGGAACCCTGCCCGCGCAGCGGCTCCACGCGCAGGCCGTGGGGTGGGCCGCGGCGCATCCGGAGGTGGACGTGCGTTGCGCGGCCGCCCCGGACGTGGCGGCCCCGATCGGCGGGCCCGATCTACGGCACCACGGGGACGCCGAAGTCCGCGACGACGGCGAGAAGTTGACGGATCTCGCGGTGAACGTGCGCACGGGCACGCCGCCGTCCTGGCTGCGGGAGCACATCGCCGGGTCCCTGGAAGGGCTCGCGGCGTATCCGGACGGGCGGGCCGCGCGGGCCGCGGTGGCGGCGCACCACGGGGTGCCGGTGGAGCGGGTGCTGCTCACGGCCGGGGCGGCGGAGGCGTTCGTGCTGCTCGCGCGGGCGCTGCGGGTGCGCAGGCCTGTGGTCGTACACCCTCAATTCACCGAGCCCGAGGCGGCGTTGGAGGATGCCGGGCACGCGGTGGGGCGGGTGCTGCTGCGGGAGGAGGACGGGTTCCGGCTCGATCCGGCGCTCGTGCCGCACGACGCGGATCTGGTGGTCGTCGGCAACCCCACGAACCCGACCTCCGTGCTGCACCCGGCGGACGCGCTGACCCGGCTGGCGCGCCCGGGACGGTTCCTGGTGGTCGACGAGGCGTTCATGGACGCCGTGCCGGGCGAGCGCGAGTCCCTGGCGGGGCGGACGGACGTGCCGGGGCTCATCGTCCTGCGGAGCCTGACGAAGACGTGGGGCCTTGCCGGGCTGCGGGTCGGGTATGTGATGGCGGAGCCGGAGGTGGTGGCGGCGCTTGAGCAAGCGCAGCCGTTGTGGCCGGTGTCCTCGCCCGCGCTCGTCGCCGCGCAGGCGTGCGTGTCCGCCCGCGGGGTGGCGGAGGCGGCGGACGCGGCGGTTGCCGTCGCGGCGGACCGGGAGTATCTGGTGGGCCTGCTGCGGGGGTTGGCGTCGTACGGGGTGTCGGTGGCCGGGCCCGCGGAGGGCCCGTTCGTCCTGGTGCGGATCCCGGGCGCGGGTTCCGTGCGGGAGCGGTTGCGGGGTATCGGTTTCGCGGTGCGTCGCGGCGACACCTTCCCGGGCCTCGGCCCGGACTGGGTCCGCCTCGCGGTCCGGGACCGGGCGACGAGCGGGTGCTTCGTGGAGGCGCTGCGCGACGTGCTCGCCTCGGGGCAGGGCCCCGGGACCGTTCGCCGCTGCGGCAATTCCAGCCCCTCCGGCGATTGAGGAGCGGGGTCCGGGGCGGAGCCCCGTGACCTCAGCGCCGGAGGGGCGAAAAGATTGGGGCTCCGCCCCATACCCCGCTGCTCAATCGCCGCAGGGGCTGAAAGTGCCGCAGGCGGCCCGAACAGTTACGCCCGGCTGCGGCCCCGGCGGGCCATCGCCACCGCTCCACCGCCGGCGGCAAGCAGCACGATCGCGCCGCCCGCGATGTACGGAGTCATCTCGTTGCCACCCGTCTCCGCGAGGTCCTGCTTGTCGGCCGCCGGCTGCGCCTGCGTCTTCTGGACCGGGGTGTCGGCCTTCTCACCCTGAGGCTCCGGCTTCGGCTTGGGCGCCGGCGCCTCCGCCGCCTTCGGCGTCTCGCACGTGGCCTCCGCGAGCGTGACCTCGCCGTCGACCTCCGCCACGTTGAGGTTCAACGGGTTGACGTGCACCTTGAGTTGGAGGGCGGATGCCGCCGCCGTGGTGTCCGTCGTGGACCGGTTGGAGAGGCCGAGCGTCACCTCGCCGACCCCCGGGACCTTGATGGACGTCGTGCCGCCGGTCGACAGCGTGATCTTCTTGCCGAGGACGGTGACGCCGCCCAGCAGGTTCGACTCGGCGACCGGCTTCTCGCCCGCCACGCACGTCGCCTTGGACGTCACCTGGCCGACCTCGATCAGGGAGAGCAGCGGAAGGCCCGGGACGTGGACCTTGGCGTGGGCGAGCTCCGTGAAGCCCTCCGCCGTGTCGCCCTCGACCGTGGCCTTCGTCCGCGCCACGTCGGCGCGCAGCACGCTGAACGGCTGTCCGCCGTCGACCCCGTCCAGCTGGGCGGTCAGCGCGGTCTGGTCGGCGCTCTTGGGCGCCTGCACCTCGTTCAGCGAGACCTTGAGCGGGACGTTCACGGTCTTGTTGAGGAGGGATACGTCGAGTCCTGTGCGGAGCACGACCGCGCCGGCCTTGCCGCCGCTGTGCTCGGTGGCCGCGGCCGGGCCCGCGGTCGCGAGCACGGTGGGGCCGAGGGCGAGCGCGGTGACGGCGGCGGTCGCGGCGACGCGACGGGCGGGCGTGCGCAGGACGGTGGTCAGGGTGGAGCTGGGCATGCTGGTGGGACCCCCATAGAGAGCTGAACCGGGACAGCGCCGGGACGGGACGGTCCCGGCTGGTCATCGTTGAGGGAATCTTTACGCACTGAGAGTGAACGGTCAGCACCGAGGCGTGAGTTCACCCCAACGGGGCGTTTCCGCGCACGTCTTCGAATCTTCGGGCTCGCGCGTTCCCATCCGCCCCACCGCTGTCGCCCACAGGTCGCTCGTACTGTCGATGCGCCGCTCGTACGCGGGTTGACCGCGCGGGCGCCGCCAAGTGGTGTGCAACGAGCCCCGGGGCGCGGGAGTAACGCTGCGTCAACCCACCACGTTGCCCCGCAGCACGATCCTGCGCGGCGCCGCCAACACCCGTACGTCGTCGCGCGGATCGGACCCGTAGACCACGAGGTCCGCGGGCGCGCCCTCCTCCAGGCCGGGGCGGCCGAGCCAGGAGCGCGCGCCCCACGCCGTCGCCGCGAGCGCCTCGACGGGCGGGATGCCGGCCCGCACCAGCTCCTCGACCTCGCCCGCGACCAGGCCGTGCGCGAGGGAGCCGCCCGCGTCCGTGCCGACGTAGACCGGGATCCCGGCGTCGTAGGCATTGCGGACGGTGTCGTAGCGGCGGTCGTACAGGCGGCGCATGTGGGCCGACCAGTCGGGGAACTTGCTCTCGCCGCCCGCCGCGAGCTGCGGGAACGTGGCGATGTTCACGAGGGTCGGGACGATCGCCACGCCGCGCTCCGCGAAGAGCGGGATGGTGTCGTCGGTCAGGCCCGTGGCGTGCTCGATGCAGTCGATGCCCGCCTCGACGAGATCGCGCAGCGAGTCCTCCGCGAAGCAGTGGGCCGTGACGCGGGCGCCCAGGCGGTGCGCCTCGGCGATCGCCGCCTCGACCGCGTCGCGCGGCCAGCAGGCGCCGAGGTCGCCCGTCCCCCGGTCGATCCAGTCGCCGACGAGCTTGACCCAGCCGTCGCCACGCCGCGCCTCCTGGGCGACGTACGCGACGAGCTCATCGGGCTCGATCTCGTGCGCGAAATTGCGAATGTAACGACGCGTGCGGGCGATGTGGCGGCCGGCGCGGATGATGCGCGGCAGATCCTCGCGGTCGTCGACCCAGCGGGTGTCGGAGGGGGAGCCCGCGTCGCGCAGCAGCAGCGTGCCGTGGTCGCGGTCGGTCAGGGCCTGCTTCTCGGCGGTCTCGGCGTCGACGGGGCCGTGTGTGCCGAGCCCGACGTGGCAGTGCGCGTCGACCAGGCCCGGCAGCGCCCAGCCCTCGACCGTGGTGACGTCGGGGCCCGCCGTCACGGGCCGGTCGTATGCGATCCGGCCGTCCACCACCCACAGTTCGTCGCGTACGTCGTCGGGCCCGACGAGGACCCGTCCCTTCACGTGCAGTACCCCGCCAATACTCATGCGCGCAGCCTATGAGGCGGTGGGTACGCTCGACACCGGCACCCGTACGAACCCGTGAGCGAAGAGAGCACCACCGTGACGCATCCGTTTCTCGACCTGGCCCCGTTGAGCGCCGAGCATTTCGCCTCCATCGAGGACCGCGTGGCCCGGCTGATGGACACCTCGCAGAACGTCGTGATCATGCAGGGTGAGGCGCTGCTTCCGCTGGAGGGCGCGATCCGTGCCGCCGCGGGCCCCGGCACGGTGGCGCTGAACGTGATCACCGGCCCGTACGGGCAGGCCTTCGGCGACTGGCTGCGCGACTGCGGCGCCACCGTGCACGACCTGGCGGTGCCCTTCCACACGGCCGTCACCGCCGAGCAGGTCGGGCAGGCGCTCGCCGAGCACCCCGAGATCGACTTCGTGTCCCTGGTGCACGCGGAGGCCGCGACCGGCAACACCAACCCGGTCGCCGAGATCGGTGAAGTGGTGCGCAAGCACGGTGCGTTGTTCTACCTGGACGCCGTCGCGTCGATCGCCGCCGAGCCGGTACTCCCGGACGCCTGGGGCGTGGACCTGTGCGTGATCGGCGCGCAGAAGGCGATGGGCGGTCCGGCCGGTGTCTCGGCCGTGTCGGTGAGCGCGCGGGCCTGGGAGCGGATGGCCGCCAACCCGAACGCGCCGCGCCACTCCTACCTCTCGCTCCTCGACTGGAAGCAGCGGTGGGTGGACGGCGGCCGCAAGGCGCTGCTGCATGCTCCGGCGCAGCTGGAGATGCTCGCCCTGGAGGCGTGCGTGGAGCGCATCGAGGGCGAGGGCCTGGACGCCCTGATGGCGCGGCACGCCTCGGCCGCGGCCGCCACGCGCGCCGGAACGCTCGCGCTGGGCGGTGGACTTGAGCCATACGTCCACGAAGCCCGGGACGCCGCCCCTGTCGCCACTACACTGCGCGCGCCGGCCGGTACGGACGCCCGTGAGCTGGTGGCGAAGGCGCTGGCCGTGGACCCGGTCCTGCCGCTGGTCGCGGGTGGTGGCGCGCTCGCTCAGGAGATGATCCGGGTCAACCACTACGGTCCGCAGGCGACCCGCGGCGTCGTGCAGTCCTCGCTCGCCGCACTCGGCGGGGCGCTCGCCGAGGCCGGGTTCGAGGTCGATCTGGAAGGGGCGCGAAAGGCGGTCGCGGCCGCCTGGGAATAAGCGCCCCGGCGCGCGAACCCGCGCACTCACCACTAGGCGTCGCCCTTTTCGGGGCGGCGCCTTTGTTTTTATCGAGAAATTGTTCAGACAGAATTGTCCCGCGTTTTATCAGAGCCATCCGGCGAGGCTTCCTGTTCTGCTTCTGCCCGCTTTCCCGCACCGTAAACACTCAGGTTTCGTCAACGGGAACCGACGTAATTCGGACTCGTCTCGTAGCGATTACGACGCTGTGACGTACTCCACACGAATTTAGATACGCCCGTTTTGTCCGGCTCAAACCGGGACATACCGCCGCGATTTCGTGCGCGCGCTCACCTGCGCGCGATAACACAGAAGCCCTCGTTACGTAACCCCTTCCGCGGGTGCAATCCCGGAAATTGCTCGGTAAATTCAATTTGCATGACCGCCGCACAAGCGCAATTCCTGGAAGTCGCCGAAGTGGCCCCGGTCCCCGACGGACTGAAGATCGACCACCCCGAGGTGGCCGACGGTGCCGCGATCTGGCGTATCGCCCGCGACTCGAAGGTGCTCGACCTCAACTCCTCCTACAGCTACCTGCTGTGGTGTCGCGACTTCGCCGCCACGTCGGTGATCGCCCGCGACGAGAAGGGCGAGGTGGCCGGTTTCATCACCGGTTACGTACGTCCCGACCGACCCGACATCCTCGTGGTGTGGCAGGTCGCCGTGGACGCTGCGCAGCGTGGGCGCGGCCTGGCGGCCGCGCTGCTCGACGGGCTGGCCGCGCGGGTCGCGGCGGCGCGTCCGGTCACCACCCTCGAGACCACCATCACGCCCGACAACGCCGCGTCCCAGGCCCTGTTCACCTCGTTCGCCCGCCGGCACCGCGTCGGTGTAGCCCGCACGGTGCTGTTCGACGCGGGCCTGTTCCCTGACGACGGGCACCTGCCCGAGGAGCTGTACCGCATAGGCCCACTGGCCTGAGCGCGCCCTCGACCCCACTCATCCCGAACCCCCCTCATCTCCCCTCCCTAGAGGAGTTTTTGCTGTGACCATCACCCAGCCGGACCTGAGCGTCTTCGAGACCCTTGAGTCGGAGGTGCGCAGCTACTGCCGCAGCTGGCCCACCGTCTTCGATCGGGCCCAGGGCAGCCGTATGTACGACGAGGACGGCCACGAGTACCTCGACTTCTTCGCCGGTGCCGGATCGCTCAACTACGGCCACAACAACCCGGTCCTGAAACGCGCCCTGATCGACTACCTGGAGCGCGACAGCGTCGTGCACGGGCTCGACATGTCGACCTCGGCGAAGCGCAACTTCCTGGAGTCCTTCCAGAACATCATCCTGCGCCCGCGCGACCTGCCCTACAAGGTCATGTTCCCGGGCCCGACGGGCACCAACGCCGTCGAGTCCGCGCTGAAGCTGGCGCGCAAGGTCAAGGGCCGCGAGTCGATCGTGTCCTTCACCAACGCCTTCCACGGCATGTCGCTCGGCTCGCTCGCGGTGACCGGCAACGCGTTCAAGCGCGCGGGCGCCGGCATCCCGCTGGTGCACGGCACGCCGATGCCGTTCGACAACTACCTCGACGGGCAGACGCCGGACTTCATCTGGTTCGAGCGCCTCCTGGAGGACTCCGGCTCCGGCCTGAACACGCCGGCCGCCGTGATCGTCGAGACGGTCCAGGGCGAGGGTGGCATCAATGTCGCCCGCGCCGAGTGGCTGCGCAAACTGGCGGATGTCTGCGAACGTTGGGACATGCTCCTCATCGTGGACGACATCCAGATGGGCTGCGGCCGCACCGGTGCCTTCTTCTCCTTCGAGGAGGCGGGCATCACGCCGGACATCGTGACCGTTTCGAAGTCCATCAGTGGGTACGGGATGCCCATGTCCCTGTGCATGTTCAAGGCGGAGCTCGACGTCTGGGAGCCGGGCGAGCACAACGGCACGTTCCGCGGCAACAACCCCGCGTTCGTGACGGCCGCCGCTGCCCTGGAGACGTACTGGACCGACGGCGCGGCCATGGAGAAGCAGACCCTGGAGCGCGGCGAGCAGATCGACGAGGTCCTCGCCGCCCTGCGCACGGAGTACCACGAAGAGATCGTCGAGTACCGCGGCCGCGGCATGGTCTGGGGCATCGAGTTCCGTGACAAGGACCGTGCCAACAAGGTCGCCAAGCGGGCCTTCGAGCTGGGCCTGCTCATCGAGACCTCCGGCCCCGACAGTGAGGTCGTCAAGCTGCTTCCGGCACTGACGATCACGCCGGAGGAGCTGGACGAGGGGCTGCGCACGCTCACCCGAGCCGTGCGCGAGACCGTCTGACACGCACCACAAAGTTACGAGGAAAGGCAGCAACTCACCGTGATTGTCCGTTCGTTCAAGGAGATAGAGAACACCGACCGGCACGTGAAGTCGGCGACCGGCACCTGGGAGAGCAAGCGCATCGTGCTTGCGAAGGAGAAGGTCGGCTTCTCTCTGCACGAGACGATCCTCTACGCGGGCACCGAGACCGACATGTGGTACGCCAACCACATCGAGGCCGTGCTGTGCGTGGAGGGCGAGGCCGAGCTCACCAACCGGGAGACCGGTGAGACGCATTGGATCGAGCCGGGGACGATGTATCTCCTGGACGGTCATGAGAAGCACACCATGCGCCCGAAGACCGACTTCCGCTGCGTCTGCGTGTTCAACCCTCCGGTGACCGGACGGGAGGACCACGACGAGAACGGCGTCTACCCGCTGCTGACAGAGGACGAGGAGGCCTGATCCCGATGACGACCGCACCCGACATCACGGACCTGTACCCGACGCGAGGCGCCTCCGAGGTGGCCACGCCGCGTGTCGACCCGGTCGTCTGGTCGGCGGAGGGAGCGCGAGGGCCGATTCGCCAGTCGGACCTCGCTTCCTTCGAGCGGGACGGCTTCCTCGCCATCGACGAGCTGATCGGCCCGGACGAGATCGGCACCTACCAGGCCGAGTTGGACCGTCTGGTGACCCATCCTGCGATGCGCGCCGACGAGCGTTCCATCGTCGAGAAGCAGTCGCAGGAGATCCGCTCGGTCTTCGAGATCCACAAGATCAGCGAGGTCTTCGCCAACCTGGTGCGGGACGAACGCATCGTGGGTCGGGCCCGTCAGATCCTCGGCTCGGACGTCTACGTCCACCAGTCGCGGATCAACGTCAAGCCCGGTTTCGGGGCACGGGGCTTCTATTGGCACTCGGACTTCGAGACCTGGCACGCCGAGGACGGCCTGCCGAACATGCGGACGGTGTCCGTCTCCATCGCGCTGACGGAGAACTACGACACCAACGGCGGGCTCATGATCATGCCCGGCTCGCACAAGACGTTCCTCGGCTGCGCGGGTGAGACGCCGAAGGACAACTACAAGAAGTCGCTGCAGATGCAGGACGCGGGCCTGCCCTCGGACGAGGCCCTCGGCAAGTTCGCCGACGCACACGGCATCAAGCTGTTCACCGGCAAGTCCGGCTCGGCGACCTGGTTCGACTGCAACGCCATGCACGGCTCCGGCGACAACATCACCCCGTACCCGCGCTCGAACGTGTTCATCGTGTTCAACAGCGTGGAGAACACGGCGGTGGATCCGTTCGCGGCGCCGGTAAGGCGACCCGAGTTCATCGGGGCGCGGGACTTCACTCCGGTGAAGTGATCCTCGTAGGCGCACGAGTTGGGGCGGGACCGTGATCGGTCCCGCCCCAACTGCTGTTACGGGTATTACCGGGCCGGGTAGTCCGTGTAGCCCTTCTCCGTGCCGCCGAAGAAGGTCGCCGGGTCCGGGGCGTTGTACGGGCCCTCGCTCCTGAGGCGGGCCGGCAGGTCCGGGTTGGCGAGGAAGAGGGCGCCGAAGCTGAGGATGTCGGCGACTCCCTCCTCGACCAGACCGAGGGCCCTGTGGTCGGTGGGGCCATCGGTGTGCGCGTTGAGCACGAAGGGTCCGCTGAACCGCTTGCGCAGATCGACGGTCACCTCGCGGCTCTGCTCGCCCACCTCCAGTACGTGCAGGTAGGCGAGGCCCAGCGGTTCCAGGGCGTCGACGAGCGCGGTGTAGGTCTCGACCGTGTCGTGGTCCCCCATGGAGTTGTACGGGTTTCCGGGCGACAGGCGGATGGCGGTGCGCTCGGCGCCGATGGCGTCGGCGACGGCCTTGACCGCCTCGACGGCGAACCGGATCCGGTTCGCGACGCTGCCGCCCCACTCGTCGGTGCGCAGATTCGTGCCGGGCGACAGGAACTGGTGGATCAAGTAGCCGTTGGCCCCGTGCAGTTCGACGCCGTCGAAGCCGGCCGCGACGGCGCCGCGGGCGGCCTCGGCGAAGTCGGCCACGGTCGCGCGGACCTCGTCCGAGGTGAGCTCGCGCGGGGTGGTGAAGTCCTGGAAGCCCTCGTTCGTGAAGGCCTGGCCCTCCGGGGCGACGGCGGACGGGGCGACCGGAGCGCCGCCGTCCGGCTGCAGCGACGGGTGGCCGATCCGGCCCGCGTGCATGACCTGGGCGAAGATCTTGCCGCCCTCGGCGTGCACGGCGTCGGTGACCGGGCGCCAGGAGGCGACCTGCTCCGCGGTGTGCAGGCCCGGCGTCCAGGCGTAACCCTGACCCACGGCCGATGGCTGGATTCCCTCCGTGACGATGAGCCCCGCGGAGGCGCGCTGCGCGTAGTACTCGGCGGTCAGGGCGGTGGCTGTGCCGCCGTCGCCGGCCCGGCTGCGGGTCATGGGGGCCATGGCTATGCGGTTGGCCAGGCGGGTGCCGGGGAGGTCGATGGGGTCGAAAGCGGTGGTCATGGCTACTCCGTTCAACGGGATGCGACACAGGTCGACAAGAGGACGACACGTAGGCGACACAAGGCGGCAATAAAACATTGGTCGGCCAAGCAATTGAGCCGACTTCACTGTAGCTCATTAGTTGGCCGGCCAAGGTAATGTTGCGGACAAGCCGAAAGGAGCCCTCATGTCCCCCACCGCCGACGACCCCGCCTGTACCGGTCAGATCCCGGTCGCCGCCCGCAGCGGCCCCGTCAGCCTGGCCCTCTCCCGCGTCGCCCGGCTGCACCGGATCGCCGCCGGGCAGCGGTTGCGCGGGCTCGGCCTCTATCCGGGGCAGGAGTTCGTGATGATGCACCTGTGGGACAAGGGGCCCGTGCGTCAGTCCGAGCTGATCAAGACGCTCGACCTGGATCCGTCCACGGTCACGAAGATGCTGCAGCGCCTGGAACAGTCCGGGCACGTGCGCCGCACCCCCGACCCGGGCGACCGCCGCGCGTCCCTCGTCGAGGCCACGGACCGCAGCTGCGGGCTCCTGGAGGACGTGGCCGGGGTGTGGGGAGCACTGGAGGAGCAGACCCTTGCGGGGCTCTCCGAGCGGGACCGGGCGGAGTTCGCGCGGCTACTGGGCGTCGTCGAGGGCAATCTGTGCGCGGAGGCCGGGGCGGAGGAGTGCCCGTAGGGGTTACTCAGGGGCCGATGGGCCTGCGGCAGGTGGGCCTGTGCTCGGTGGGCCTGTGCCGGACGGGACTGCGCCCTGCGGGCGCCCGGTTCGTCACAGCCAGGCCAGTCGGGCCGCCCGGTCCAGGAGGGTGCGGGCCGCCGTCGGGTCGCCGGTGCCCGGCGGGAGGGCGTCGGGGGTGGTGCGGCCGCCGATGAGGAGGCAGAAGTCGACCGGGTCCAGGGCGAGTTCGGCCCGCACCGGTTCGTCCTCGGAGCCGAGGATCCACTCCGTGGTGCGGCTCGCGTCCGTGACGGTGAGGGCGACGGGCGGGGCCTTGGGGCCGAGCGCCTGGCCGAGGATCCGCACGGCCAGCCGGACCAGCTGCCACAGATGACCGGCGGGCGGCGGGGGCACGGGGCGGTCCAGGGCGCGGCCGATGTCGTAACCGTGGATCCACGTCTCGAAGGCGCGGACCAGATAGTGCTCGGCGACGGGCAGCCGCGCCCCCATCAACGTAGCGGCCTGCGCGGCGAGTTCGGGGTCGCGGGCGGCCGGAGCGGCGAGCAGCTCGGCGGCCCGGGCGTGCCAGACGGCGACGGTGGCGTGCGGGTCACGCGCGTGTTCGTGGGCGATGACCGTTCGGGTGCGGGCCTCCCAGACCGTGCGCCAGTCGCCGTCGCCCGCCGCGTCGGCGGGCGGTTCGTGGGCCGGCAGCCCCAGGTGGACGGCCAGCGGCTCGTCGGCCGCGATGAGGTGCGCGACCGTGTCGCGCACCGTCCAGCCGTGGACCACCTCCGTGGACCATGCGTCGTCCGCCTCGGCGAGCAGCGCCTGGAGGGCGGCGACGGTGGCCGCGTAGGGCTGGGCGTGCGGGGCGGTGGTGGGGGCGGCACGGGGTGCGGGCGGGCGGCGGGCCAGGGCCGCGGCGAGCGGTCCGGTGTCGATCCGGAGCGGCGGGTGCCCTGCCGCGTCGTCCTGCGGCACTCCGGCCGCGCCGTGCCCGTTCGCCCCGATTCCGACTCCGGTCCCGTTCTCGTTCCCGTTCGTCCCGTGTTCGTTCGTCCCGTGTTCGTTCGTCCCGTGTCCGTTCGTCCCGTGTCCGTTCGGACCGTTCAGGGTCCGTACCGTCGCCCTCAGCCTTTCGGCCTCGGCGGCGCACTCCTCGCAGTCCGCCAAGTGGGCGGGTACGGCGCGCTGTTCGTCGGCCGGGAGGGCCTGAAGGGCCCAGGCGCCCAGGAGTTCGCTCACTGTCGCGTGGTCGCGCGCGTCCGTGGCCATCAGGCACCCCTTTCATGGGCCTCGTAGCCCGGCTCCGCCGGGTCCGCCAGGGTTTCGGCCAGGCGGTGCAGTGCCGTGCGCAGGCGGGTCTTGGCGGTCCCTTCCGGGATGCCGAGTTCCACCGCCGCCTGACGGTACGTCCGGCCCGCGAAGTACGCCAGATGCACCACCTGCCGCTGATGCAGCGGGAGTTGAGCCAGGGCCGAATGAAGGAGCAGCGAACGCTCACGGTCGACGACCCGCTCGTCGGGCCCCGGATCGGGGGCCGGGATGGCGTGCAGCGCCGCGTCGTCCGCGGTGACGGCCTTGCGGTGCCGGGCCTCGCTGCGCACCCAGTCGACGGCGCGGCGGTGCGCCAGCATGCTCAGCCAGGTACGGAGCGAGCCGCGCTGCGCGTCGAAGGCATAGGGCCGCGCCCACAGATGCGCGAAGACCTCCTGTGCCACGTCGTCCGCCGCCCCCGCCGAGCGGGTCACACGCACGGCGACGCCACGGACGAGCCCGCTGTACACGTCGTACGCCTCGGAGAGCGCGGCCTCGTCACCGTAGACGAGACGTCGGTGCAGGTCGGCGTCGTCCGCGACCCGTTCCTTGGGGTCGTACGCACCCGTACGGGCCACCGGCACCACCACCTCCGGGTCCTGTCCGCGGACGGGAGTCCGGCGGCAGGGCCTAGTGCCTTCCTAGCGTCCTGGGGAGCCGGGCGCCAGGGTCCGGCCGGACTTCACGAGGAGAGCGCGTCGCTTCACGAGGAGAGCGCGTCGAGGAGGCGGTCGACGTCGGCGGGCGTGTTGTAGAGGTGGAATGAAGCCCGCAAGTTCCCTGCTCTGTTGGAGAGTTCGATGCCTGCGCGCTGCAATTCGACTTGCTTCACGCCGAGTTCGGGGACCGACACGATCGGGGAGCCGGGCGAGCGCACCGGCTCGTGCCCGAGCCGCGCGAGGCCCGCGCGGAACCGGTCCGCGAGCGCCAGGTCGTGGGCGTGGATCGCCTCCGGGCCCAACTCCTCGATCAGGGCGAGGGACTGGCGGGCCCCTGTGTACGCGACGAGGCTCTGGGTCTCGTCGAACCGGCGGGCCGAGCGGGCGGGTTCGGTGACGGGCCCGTAGCAGCTGTCCCAGGGGTTCTCCCCCGAGACCCAGCCGCCGAAGACCGGCGTGAGCGCGTCGAAGCCCTCGGGGTCCCGCGGCCCCACGAAGAAGACGGCGCCGCGCGGGCAGGTCAACCATTTGAAGCCGACGGAGGCCAGATAGTCGGCGTCGGCCGCCTGTGCGGCGACCGGGTACCAGCCCGCCGCCTGCGAGACGTCGACGTAGAGCCGGGCGCCGTGCGTGCGGGTGGCGGCGCGCAGTGCGGGCACGTCGGCGACCCTGCCGTCGGCCGACTGGGCCGCGCTCACCGCGACGAGCGCGGTACCGGAGCGTACGGCGTCGGGCAGCGCGTCGAGCGGCACGGCGCGGACCTTGAGGTCGCCGCGTACGTGGAAGGGGTTGACGGTGGAGCTGAAGTCGCCCTCCGCCGTGAGGACTTCGGCCCCGGCGGGCAGGGACGAGGCGATCAGGCCGCTGTAGACGGCGACGGACCCGCCGGTCGCGACCCGGCTCACGGGCACGCCGACGATCCGCGCGAAGGCCGCCCGGGCCTCCTCGACGTCGGCGAAGAGCGAGTCCGGGGAACGGCCCTCGGTCATGTCGGTGATCGCGGCCCGCATCGCCTCCCCGGCCCGCACCGGGAGCAGTCCGGAACTCGCGGTGTTCAGGTAGGTGGTGGCGGGGGTGTACTGCGCGCGGACAAGCTCCGCGTCGAGGACCTGGGCTGTGGCCGGGGCCTTGGCTTGGGCCTTGGCTTGGGCCTTGACCTGGGCCTGGTGCTCACCGGAAGTCTCCATGGCACCCACTGTGCCCCGCCACCAACTACCCGTCCATTGCGAATAATTACGGAGTACGCCTAAGCGCTGCTTATGTGCGCAGGTCGGGTGGGTGCGTGGCGGGGGCCGAGTGCTGGGTGGTTCAGGCCTGCGGCACCGCGCAGCCGTCGGGGCCGCAGGCGTCGCCGCCGTCCGCGCTGTCGATGACGGTGAGCGGGGAACGGTCGGCCCACGCCTGGGTCAGCGCCTGCGTGAACACCTCGGCGGGCTGGGCGCCGGAGACGCCGAACTTGCGGTCGAGCACGAAGAACGGCACGCCGTTCGCGCCGAGCTCCGCGGCTTCGCGCTCGTCGGCGCGCACCGCGTCCGCGTACGCGTCGGGGTCGGCGAGCATCGTCCGGACCTCGCCCTCGTCGAGACCGGCCTCGACGGCGAGCCGCACGACGGTCTCCTCGTCGCCGAAGACGGAGGACTCCTCGGCGAAGTTGCCCCGGTACAGGGCGTCGATCATCGCGTCCTGTACGCCCTTGTCCTTGGCGAGGTGGAGCAGCCGGTGCAGGTCGAAGCTGTTGCCGAAGTCGCGGCCCTCGGTGAGGTACGGCAGGCCGAGGGCGCCGGCCTGCTGCCCGAGGCCCTGCTCGTTGGCGGCGGCCTGGTCCTCGCTGATGCCGTACTTCTTGGCGATGTACGGGACCACGAGGCCGGTCTCCCCCGGCTTGGCGTTCGGGTCGAGCTCGAAGGACCGGTGCACGACCTCTACGTCGTCCTTGTGCGCGAACCCGTCGAGCGCCTCCTCGAAGCGGGCCTTGCCGATGTAGCAGAACGGGCAGTTGATGTCGGTCCAGATCTCGACGCGCATGGAGGTTCTCTCGGTCTCTCGTTCCGGGGTACGGAGCGTGTACGGGGGGCGGTGCGGGTGTGCGGGTGTGCGGGTTACGGGTTACGGCTGCTTACGGCTGCTTACGGCTGCTTACGGCTGCTTACGGCTGCGCAGGAGTGTGTCCCTGCGTTCCGCTATAACCGGATGGTCCCTCCGGTCATTCCCTGCCGGGCGTGAGCCGCATCCGGCGGTGTGTGCTCCCGCTGCCCTCCGGCCCCTCGTCGACCCAGCCGTGCCGGGCGTAGAAGGCCTGGGCGCGGGTGTTGTCCCCGTGCACGATGAGATGGACCTCGGCGACGTCGTCGACCCGCCACTGCTCGACGCAGGCGGCGTGCAGCTCCGTGCCGATGCCGCGGCTCCAGTGGTCGGGGTCCACCTGGAACTGGTACAGCACGGCCGTGTCGGCCGGGGCCTCGTCGGGCCGCCGGAAGGAGGCGAGCCCGACGACGACGCCGTCCCTGACACAGACGAGTACGTGCCCGTGCGGCCGGGCTATGGCCACCGCCCACCGCTCGACCCACGCGCTCGGGTCCCCCTCGTCCGGGAACCCTTCCCGGTAGTACGTGGCACGGGCTCTGCGGTGCAGGGCGGCGAGAACGGGGGCGTCGGCGGCGACGGCGGTACGGATCATGCTCCGAAGGACGCGGGGCGATGACCTCCGGGTTTCACCGGGGTGGGGTTGGGCGGCGTGTTTTTGTACGGGTGGGTGGGACGACGGGGGCCGTCCGGCCCTTGGGGGATAGCGCTAGAGGTAGTGCCTGACCAGCCCCGGGGAGCGCCTTTACGTCCCAAGGGGGCGTCCGTGTTGTTGCCCAGGTGGGGGTTGTTGCCCAGGTGGGGCGGGGCCTGTTTGCCCAGGCGCCGGGCAGCGGGCTGTTGCGCAGGCGGCGGGCGGCGGTCTGTCGCGCAGGCCGGGCGGGGGCCATCGCCCAGGTAGGGCTGCAGCTTGTTGCCCGCGTAGGGCCAGCCGCCACGGTCGGCAAGCGGTACCGACCGGCAGGCGCCCCCACGGCACCGTGCAAACCGCCCAGGTCGGGAGCACCCCAACCTCCCCGCGCGGCCGGTTTCCCGGAACGGGACCGGGACCGGGGACGGGAACGGGGACGGGAACGGGGACGGGGACGGGGACGGGGACGGGAACGGGAACGGTCGGCCAGCGGTAGCGGCGGCAGACGCCTCACGGCACCGTGCGAGCCGCCCCGGTCGTGCACCCCGTCAGTCCTCCGCTCCCTTCCTCGCCCATCTCCCACCCACCCGCCCCCTCCGGGGGCGTCGGTCGGAGTGCGCGGGCCCGGCGCCCCCGGGCCGAAGCCCAACGCGCTCCCCCGCCTGGCGCCCACACCGCAGGCACGCGCGGCAAGGGACGCCGACTATCAGGAGCGGGCACTCCGCGGCAGGACCGAAGCCCCTGAGCGAGGAGGGGAACCGGCCGATCCACAGCCCCGCCCAAGGGCGTGACCGGGCGGGGTGGACAGTTGCCCGTGGCGTCCGGCCTCGCGAGGCCGGGACCGTCGGCCACATCGAGCGGGCAGCCACAGCAGGCAACGGCCCGGACCAACCGGGCCCGTCCCCGTCCGCCTCAGCCCCCATCCACGGCGAGCCCGTAGGGCCGAAACCCCCGGAGGGGCGGGTGGGTGAGAGGTGAGCGCGGAACGGGAGTCGGGCCGAGCCAAGCCAGGCCACGCGAAGCCGAGAGGCGGATGACCGGTCGGGGCCGACAGCCGTCCCCGGGTGGCCTGCCGACGCCGTCGCCCTTCTGCAACGGGGGCCGGCCCAGACTCCGGCGAGGCCACCCGGACCGAAGCCCCCGAAGGGGACGGGTGGGTCGGAGATGAGTAACGAACGGGACCAGGCCAAGCCAAGCCGCAGCCCACGCGAAGCCGAGAAGCGGGTGACCGGTCGGGGCCGACAGCCGTCCCCGGGGCGGCCTACCGGCACCGTCGCTTTTCTGAAACGGGGGCCGAGCCAGACTCCGGCATGGCCCCCGGACGGCCCCATCCGGACCGGGCCAACCGGGCGGTGCCACCCGGGCCCCTAAGGGGGCGGGTGGATGGGAGATGAGCGAGGAACGGAAGCCGGCCTAGCCAAGTCGCAGGCCACACAAGCCGAGAGGCGGTTGACCGGTCGGGGTGGGCAGTCGCCCCGGGGCGGACGGCCGGGGCGACTGCCCACCTGGAACGGCGTCCGCGCCAGACCTCGGCCCGGACCACCCTCACCACCCGGACCTCCGGACCCCCGGGCCCCGAACGCATCCGGGCCGAAGCCCCCGAAGGGGACGGGTGGGTCGGAGATGAGCAAGGAACGGGACCAGGCCAAGCCAAGCCGCAGGCCACGCGAGCCGAGAGGCAGTTGACCGGTCGGGGCCGACAGTCGTCTCCGGAGCGGTCAGTCGGCGCCGTCGCCCATCTGGAACGGCGTCCGCGCCAGGCCCCGGCCCGGACCAACCGGACCGCGCCCACCCGGGCCGAACGCATCCGGGCCGAAGCCCCCGGAGGGGGCGGGAGGGTGGGAGGTAGGCGAGGAACGGGGCTGGGCCACGGCGCAGGTCGAGCGGGCCGAGGCCGTTGGCTACCTCAAGCGGGTAGCCGCACCAGGCCGGGGGCATCAGCCACATCAAGCGGGTCACCGGTCGAGGCCAACAGCCTCAGCCACCCCAAACAGGTAGCCGACCGAGGCCAACAGCCACAGCCACCCCAAACAGGTAACCGACCGAGGCCCCCCACCGGACACCCCCACCCCGCCGAACCCCCCGGTCAGGACCCGTCGCGGAGGCCCCTCGGCCACGTCGGGCGGAACTCGATGTGGTCGTACGTGACCACGCAGCCCTCGCCCACCGGGGACTGGGCCAGGAAGCCGATCAGGGCCGCCGACGCGGACTTCTCGTCGCCCAGGGAGAAGATGCGGATGAACGTCCACGTCGAACCGTCGGTCGAGGCGTGGAACGCGAACGCCGAGCCCGTGCGGCTGACGCGGAGCCAGACCGAGGAGCCCGGCACCACGAACGCGTTCGAGTCGTCGGAGTGGCCGCGGGTGACGACCGTACAGATGGTGGGCTCGTCCGGGGACCGCTCGAAGCAGAGCTTCGCCCACTCCCGGTCGCCCACATGAACGTAGAGCACCCCCGCGTCGAAGGCCGCGGCGAAGCCGACCGTGACGCGGGCGATCAGCTGGAAGTCCCCGTCGGGAGCCCCGAGGAGGCGCGGCGCGTCCGACGCCGGTTCGAGCGAGGACCCCGTCGGCGGCACGAAGCGGTCCTGGCGGGGCCCCGCCCACCCGGTGAGCACCCCGTCCTCGTACGACCAGTGGCCGTCGGGTCCGTACGTGCGCAACGGGAAGGGCAGGGGCGGTATTTCGAGATCCATGCCGCCAGTCTCGCAGGGGCCCGCGGGCCCCGTCCGGTCGGAGCCTCAGTTCTCCAGGCGGCCGTTGAAGCGGCGCGGCAGCCCCAGCGGGTTGTCGTCGCGCAGCTCCTGCGGCAGGAGCGCCTCCGGCGTCGTCTGGTACGAGACCGGGCGCAGCCAGCGCTCGATCGCGGTGCCGCCCACCGACGTGGACGTCGACGTCGTCGCCGGGTACGGGCCGCCGTGGTGCTGCGCGGGCGCGACCGCGACACCGGTCGGCCAGCCGTTGACGAGGACACGGCCCGCGATGGGCGTCAGCTCGGCGAGGATCTCCGCGCCGCGGCCCTCGCCGGCGGCCTCGGACGAGGACAGCTGGACGGTGGCCGTCAGGTTGCCGGGGAGACGGTTCAGGACCGCCGTGATCTCGTCGGCCGTCTCGTAGCGGGCGACGACCGTGACCGGGCCGAAGCACTCCTCCAGGAGGAGGTCGTGCGCGCCGCCCTCGGTCGCGAGGCGCGTGGCCGGAACCGTGAGGAAGCCGGGCGCCACCGTGTGCTCGCTGCCCGCGCCGGGGGTCACCGGGGCGTCCACGTCCGGGAGTTCGGCCCGCTCGGCGACACCGGCGATGAAGTTGTCGCGCATGCGGTGGTCGAGCAGCACGCCGGAGGCGGTGTCACTGACGGCGGCCGTGAGGGACTTGACGAGCGTGTCGCCCGCCTCGCCCTTCGGCGCGAAGACGAGGCCCGGCTTCACGCAGAACTGGCCGACGCCCAGCGTCATCGAACCGGCGAGCCCCGTGCCGATCTGGTCGGCGCGCTCGGCGGCCGCGGCCTCGGTGATCACGACCGGGTTCAGCGAGCCCAGCTCACCGTGGAACGGGATCGGCACCGGACGCGAGGAAGCGGCGTCGAAGAGCGCGCGCCCACCGCGTACGGAACCGGTGAAGCCGGCCGCGGACACCAGCGGGTGCTTGACCAGCTCGACGCCCGCGTCGAAGCCGTGCACGAGGCCGAGCACGCCCTCCGGGATGCCGTGCTCGGCGGCGGCCCGGCGGATGATGGAGGCGACCAGCTCGGAGGTGGCCGGGTGGTCGGGGTGCGCCTTGACGACGACCGGGCAGCCGGCCGCGAGGGCGCTCGACGTGTCGCCGCCGGGCACGGAGAAGGCGAACGGGAAGTTCGAGGCGGCGTAGACCGCAACGACGCCCAGCGGGATCTTGTAGCGACGCAGGTCCGGGATGGGCGGCGTCGCCGTGTCGTCCGGGTGGTCGATGACGACGCCGAGGAAGGCGCCCTCGTCGACGATCTCCGCGAACTTCCTCAACTGGAAGCAGCTGCGGGTGAGTTCACCGGTGAGCCGGACCGGGCCGAGCGCGGTCTCCGCGTCCGCCGCCTCGACGAGGTGGTCCTTGGCCTCTTCCAGGCGGTCGGCCGCGGTGCGCAGGAACGCGGCGCGGACGGCACGGTCGGCGAGGGCGGCACGGGCGGCCTGCGCGGCGCGCACCGCCTCGTCCACTTCCTGCGCCGTGGCCTCGTCCGCGACCTGCTCCCGCTGCTTCCCGGTTCGGGGGTCGACACTCCAGACTGGTGTTGCTGCCACGGCACATTCCTCCAGCTTTTCTCGCCGCGCACCAGGGTGAGCAACGAGGATCGTTCGATATACTGAACGCTGTCTCTGATGATGAACTACTCACCGAGACTATTTCTCGTCGAACGAAGGGGTCAAGGGCGATGTCGGCAGACGAGACGGGGGCCGCGGCAGGCGGCGGACAGGTCAAGTCCGCGGTGCGGACCGTGGAATTGCTCGAGTACTTCGCGGGCCGCCCCGGGATGCACTCCCTTGCCGCGGTCCAGGAGGCCGTCGGGTACCCGAAGTCCAGCCTCTACATGCTGCTGCGCACGCTCGTCGACCTCGGCTGGGTGGAGACGGACGCGACCGGCACGCGGTACGGCATCGGCGTCCGCGCCCTCCTCGTCGGCACCTCGTACATCGACGGAGACGAGGTCGTGGCGTCGGCCCGCCCCACCCTCGACCGCCTCTCCGACGACACGACGGAGACCATCCACCTGGCCCGGCTCGACGGCACGAACGTCGTCTACCTCGCCACCCGCCAGTCGCAGCACTACCTTCGCCCCTTCACCCGCGTCGGCCGCCGGCTGCCCGCGCACTCCACGTCGCTCGGCAAGGCGCTGCTCGCCACCCACACCGACGAGCAGGTCCGCAAGCTGCTCCCGGAGACGCTCCCGTCGCTGACCGAGCACACGATCACCGACCGCGAGAAGCTCATCGAGGAGCTGCACCAGATCCGGGAGCAGGGCTTCGCGGTCGACCGCGAGGAGAACACGCTGGGCCTGCGCTGCTTCGGCGTGGCGATCCCGTACCGCACCCCGGCCCGTGACGCGATCTCCTGCTCGGTCCCGGTGGCGCGCCTCACGCCCGCCCACGAGCAGATGGTCAAGGACGCGCTGTTCGACGCCCGCGACCGGCTGACCCTGGCGACGCGGAGGCTCTGATGGACCTGGCCCTGCGCCCTGTCCTCCCCGGCGACCTGCCGGCCCTCTTCCGTCAGCACAACGACCCCGAGTCGATGCGCACGGCCGCGTTCGTCTCGCCGAAGTCGGCGGACCGGGACCTGTTCGAAGCGCACTGGCACCGGATCCGCGAGCAGTACGTCGTACGGACCGTGCTGCTCGACGGCGCCGTGGCCGGCAGCGCGGCGGTCTACGGCGAACCCGGCGAGCTGGAGATCACGTACTGGATCGACCGCGCGCACTGGGGTCGCGGCGTGGCGACGGCGGCGCTGCGGGCGCTGCTCGCGGAGGTCACCGAGCGTCCCCTGCACGCCCGTGCCGCCGCCGACAACAAGGGCTCGATCCGCGTCCTGGAGAAGTGCGGGTTCGTCGTCACCGGGCACGACCGGGGCTTCGCGCACGCGCGGGGCGAGGAGATCGAAGAGGTCGTGCTGCGGCTCGACTGACCGGGCCGGCCGTCCGGTTCCCCACATGACTGGCCCGCCCCCCCCCGTTCCCCACATGACCGGCCCGGCCGGCCGGTTCTCCACATGAACGTACGGTGAGAAATCGCACGGTCAGGAACGAATTGCGCCGGGCCACTCGTCTTTTCGTACGCAATGAACAAGACGATCAGGCGCGCCTCCGTCTTCACGCTGCTCCTCGTGTTCGCCCTGTTGATCAGGGCGACCTGGGTGCAGTTCTACGACGGCCAGGCCCTCGCCAACAGCGACGACAACCGACGGAAGACGATCTCGCAGTACGCGAATCCGCTCGGCGACATCATCGTGGGCGGAAAGGCGGTGACCGGCTCGAAGAAGACGGGCGAATCCAGCGACCTGAAGTACAAGCGGACCTACACGGACGGTTCGCTGTACTCGGCGGTGACCGGCTACACCTCACAGGTGTACGGAGCCACCCAGCTCGAGGGGATCTACCAGGGCGTGCTCGACGGCACCGACACGCAGCTGAAGAGTCCGCTGGACACGCTCACCGGCAAGAGCAGCGACCCGGGTGACGTGATCACGACGATCGACCCGGGCGTGCAGAAGGCCGCGTACAGCGCGCTCGGCGACAAGAAGGGCGCCGCCGTCGCCATCGACCCGGACTCCGGCAAGGTCCTCGGCATGGTGTCGACGCCGTCCTTCGACCCGTCGAAGATCAGCGGTTCCGGTTCCTCGGACGCCGCGGCGTGGAAGAAGCTCGCCAAGGACAAGGAAACGCCGACCACGAACCGGGCGCTCAAGCAGGCGCTGCCGCCCGGCTCGACGTTCAAGCTGGTGGTCGCCGCGGCGGCGCTCGAGGACGGCCTGGTCTCGTCGATCGACCAGAAGACGAACACGCCGAACCCGTACAAGCTGCCGGGTACAGCTACGTACCTGAAGAACGAGACCACCTCGATGCCCTGCGAGAACGCCTCGGTCCGCACGGCGCTGCAGTACTCCTGCAACACCGTCTTCGGAAAGCTCGCCGACGAACTGGGCCAGGACAAGGTCAAGGCGATGGCCGAGAAGTTCGGCTTCAACGACGAGAAGACGGACGTTCCTGTGCGGGCCGCCAAGAGCAACTATCCGTCGAAGATGGACGACGCTCAGACGGCTCTGTCCGGCATCGGCCAGTTCGACGTGACGGCCACGCCGCTCCAGATCGCGATGGTCTCCGCGACCATCGCCAACGGTGGCGAGCAGGCGTCCCCGCACATGGTGTCGCAGGTGACGGACGCCGACGGCGACGCGGTCAAGTCCTTCGAGGACGGCGACGACACCCGCGTGATCAGCGAGTCGACCGCCTCGCAGCTGCAGTCCGCGATGCAGACCGTGGTCTCCAAGGGCACCGCCACGGTCGCGCAGATGGACGGCGCGACGGTCGGCGGCAAGACCGGTACGGCGCAGCACGGCGAGAACAACAGCGAGACCCCGTACGCCTGGTTCACCTCCTACGCGAAGGACGACTCGACCGGCAAGCAGGTCGCCGTGGCGGTGCTCGTCGAGCAGTCGGACGCGGCCCGCTCCGAGGTCAGCGGCAGTGGCCTCGCGGGTCCTGTCGCCAAGGCGATGATGGAGGCGGCACTGAAGAACTGACGACTCATCAATCACAGTTCCACCGAAGGGTGTCCGGTATCACGGACACCCTTCGGTGCTTCGTACACAACGCTGGTACGCTCACGCCTCCCCCATCGGGCCGCCACTGTGAGGGAGGGATCGCGTGAGCACGGTTGTGGACACCCGGGACGATTCCGCTTCCGCCGAGTTTCATGCCTTCTTCGAACGGCACCACCGTGAACTCGCCCGCCTCGCCCACCTGTTGACGGGAGAGGCGGATGCCGCGGACGACCTCGCGGCGGACGCCCTGCTCGCGCTCTGGCACCGCTGGGACCGGGTGCGGGACGCCGAGCACCCGGTCGCGTACGCGCGCGGCGTCGTCGCCAACCTCGCGCGCACCCGGATCCGCAGCGCGGTGCGCGAGCGGCGGCGCGTGGCCCTCTTCTGGTCCGGCCGACAGGACCGCACCGAGGGGCCCGACGTGCCGGCGGTCGTCGACATGCAGGACGCACTGCGCGAACTCCCGTTCCGCAAGCGGGCCTGCGTGGTGCTCCGGCACGCCTTCGACCTCTCGGAGAAGGACACCGCGCTCACGCTCGGCGTCTCGGTCGGTACGGTGAAGAGCCAGACCTCGAAGGGCATGGCCGAGCTGGAACGACGACTGGGACACGGCGAACTGAACGGCCGGACGCCCGGGCACGTACGCTCGGTCGGCGCCGCACTCGATGCCACGGAAGGAGGGCGTGGATGAGCGAGGAGCACCTTCGGCAGCAGCTGCGCGAGGCCGCCGACGCGCACCGGCCCGACCGTGCGCGGATGCTCGCCCGCGTCGAGCGCGGCATGCACGAGCAATCCGCCACGGACGAGCCCGAGCGGCGGCCCGCGGTGGGCTGGGTGCGGGTCGCCGGGATCACCGCGGGTGTCGTGGGGGCGCTCGCCGTGGGCGGCTTCGCGGTCGGCTCGGCGCTGCGCCCCGATCCGGCGCCGCGGCAGCAGCAGGTCGCCGTGTCACCGACGCAGACGCCCCGCGGCGGCAACCCGCTGTGGGCGGACGGTTCGGTGGACCCCGGCTCCAACGCCTACTGGGCCCAGTCCAACGTCACGTTCAAGACAAAGAGCCAACTCGCCGGTCTTACGGTCGAGTTGCGGGTGGCGCAGACCGGGAAGGTCAACAGCACGGGCCACTGGAGCTCCCTGCCCGCCGGCGACTTCACGGAGTCCGTCACCGAGCGGGACGGGTTCCTCGTGTACCGGTGGGTGCTGAGGCCGGGGCGTTCCGTGCCGGTGGGTGAGCATGTGTTCGCCGGTCAGTACAACCACGCCGAGGGCGGGCGGGACGCGGGGGACGACGACTATGTGGTGACCGGGCGGACGGGTGGAGGCCAACGGGTCTCCGTGGATGGGGACTTCGCTCCGGTTTCGGGACGCCGGGGGTGACGACTCGGGGCTCCGCCCCGGACCCCGCGCCTCAAACGCCGGCGGGGCTGACATTGCGCGGCAACCCTTTTTCGGTCGGTGACCACTGAAGGGCATGACCAACACATCAGGACACACTCATCGCCGCCGCACCACCCGTCGCAGAGCCCTGCTCGGAGGGCTCGGTGCGCTCACGCTCACCGGGGGCGCTCTCATGGCGAGCGGCATGCTCGGTACGGCGGGGGCCGCCTCTGCCTGGCCGACGGCCACCGGCACCAAGGCCGTCAGCAGCTCGATCTCCGTCTCGGGCACGTACGACGGCGGGCTCAAGCGCCACTACGGCTCCGGGGACCTCGGCGGCGACGGGCAGGAAGAGGGCCAGGACCCGATCTTCAACCTGAAGGACGGCGCCACCCTCAAGAACGTGATCATCGGCTCCCCGGCCGCCGACGGCGTGCACTGTGCGGGCAGTTGCACGCTCCAGAACGTGTGGTGGGAGGACGTCGGCGAGGACGCGGCCACCTTCAAGGGCTCGTCGTCCGGCTCCGTCTACACGGTGTACGGCGGCGGCGCGAAGAAGGCCGACGACAAGGTGTTCCAGTTCAACGGCGCGGGCAAGCTCGTCGTCACCAAGTTCCAGGTCTCCGACTTCGGCAAGCTGGTCCGCTCCTGCGGCAACTGCTCGACGCAGTACAAGAACCGCAACATCACCATCAACGACGTCGACGTGACGGCGCCGGGCAAGTCGCTCGTCGGCATCAACTCGAACTACGGCGACACGGCGGCCCTGCGCAACGTGCGCATCCACGGCGACAGCAGCAAGAAGATCAAGCCGTGCGTCCGGTACGAGGGCAACAACACCGGCGCCGAGCCCAAGGAGCTGGGCAGCGGCCCCGACGGCACGTACTGCCGGTACACGGCCTCCGACCTGACGTACGACTGACCGAGCGTCCGTGGGACGTGGCCGCCCGGCGGCGGCCACGTCCCACGGCCCCACCGACGTCAGTCCACGTAGTACGTCGGGTTCGGGAGCTTGTACGTCCTGTCCGCGTAGCCGCCCTCCAGGTCCGAGTACTGGTCGCCGAAGTTGCCGACGATGTCGTAGCCACGGGACTCGATGTGCTTCCGCGTCCCCGCCTTGTACTGCACCGTCGTGCAGTTCCAGGCGGCGGCCGTGGCGCAGTCGGCCAGGTACGCGGGCGGGTCGGCCTTGTCCTTGAGGAAGACGTGGTCCGCGTCGAGGTTGACGTCGATGCCGACCTTCTTCAGGTTCTCCACGGCGGCGGAGCGCTGCGTCTCACCGAGCCCCGAGTTGTAGAAGACCTCGACGCCCTTGGACTCGGCGTAGCGGATGAGCGCGGGCGTGCCGAAGACGGCGGGGCGGTTCGCCTTGCCCACGTATTCCTTCCAACTGGCGTCGTTGTAGACGTAGTTGGTCTTCTTCTCGTAGTCGAGGCTGAGCAGCAGCGTGTCGTCGATGTCGAAGACGATCGCGGGCCTGTCGCCCTTGCCGTGGTGCTTCTTCGCCGCCGCGGCGATCTGCCGCTTCGCGCCCTTCTCGATGCGGGCGAGGTCCTGGGCGTACGGGCTGTCGGGCGAGGCCTGCCAGACGCCGTCGGCGTCCTGCTGCGCGCCGTAGTAGGAGTCGATCTCCTTGGTGAGGAGGCCGATGTTGTGCGGCTCCGCGGTGGACTTGTCGTTCGCTCCGCCCGCGTCGGCGGAGCCGGCGGTGACGACGCCGGCGAGTACGAGGGAAGCGACCGTCGCTGTGGCGGCGGCGAGATGGCGCTTACGCATCGGTGACGTGATCCAATTCTGGCCGTGACGGCTGTGGCAACCGTCGGGGTCGGGGGGACTCCGTGCAGGTGAATGCATGTCTACGCGCATCACATGAGTCCCGCGACCGGCTTTACCCGATCGATACCCGACGCCGATATGGCCGCACCATTGCTCCTGCATGGCGCCTTGTTGACCGTGCCTTGAAGGGGGCCCTTCTAGGGTCGGAGGAAGCGCTTCGACCCACAGAATGCGGGCTCCCACCGTGACCGTGACCCCGACGAGTCTCCTCCCCCTCGCCGCCGGCGACCGCGCCACCTCACCGGTGCTCCTCGGCCTCTTCGCCGTGGGCGGCCTCATCGCCATGGCGGCCGGTCTGAGCTGGGCGTTCGACGTCCGCGGCCTGGCCCCGGTGGGCTACCTCCGCGTCCTGGGCGCCGCGTTGACCCTCGCGGGTCTGGTGCTGCTGTTCGTCACCTACGCGTTGTGGCATCTGGGCTGAACCTGCGCGTTGTGGCACCTCGGCCGACGGGCGGCTACAGCACGTCGTCGAGCCAGCCGAAGACCGCCTCCTGCATCGGCTCCACGAAGACATGCCCGAGCCCCGGCCACGTCTCCGTCCGCAACCGGTCGTCCGCGTTCCGGGAGCGCCACACCGCGCGCATCCCGTCGTACGCCGCCTCGACGCCCTCGGCGGTGAACAGCGTGTCGTCCGCGCCGTCGAGGAAGTACATCGGCCGGGGCGCGGCGATGCTCGCGACGTCGGGGATGTCGAGGTGCCGGGCGAGCCCCGGGTGGAGCATGTAGTACGAGGACTGACCGCGCAGGGTGTTGTTGCCGGGCACCATCATTTCCTTCAGGCCGGTCATCCAGCACACGCTCACGGCGGCCGCGACGGCGTCGCTGAGCGCGGCCGTCTGCCAGGCGCGGTAGCCGCCCATGGAGAATCCGACGGCGGCCACGCGGTGCCTGTCGACGCGGTCGAGCCCGGAGAGGAAGGCGGCGGCGCGGGCGTCCTCGCGGGCCACGAGCCCGGCCAGTGACGAGCCGAGGTTGTAGAAGTTACTGGCCAGGGCCTGCTGTTCCTCGTACGTGACGGGTCCGCGGTCGCCCCAGCCGTACGCGTCGAGGCAGAGCACGACGTAGCCGCGGCGCGCGAGTTCGTCGCCGACGAAGCGGCCGGTGAAGTACTTCTCGGCCCAGGCCCGCGCGGAGGCGAGGCGGGTGTCGTCGTACCAGGGGCGGACGAACTTCTCCCTTCCGATGTCGAACTTGGCGCCGTGGTCGTGCAGGAGCAGCACGGCCGGGAAGGGACCCCGGCCGGCCGGGGTGAGCAGGGCGCCCCGCACCCGCTCGTAGCGGGTGAGGGAGACGTCGACCAACTGGCGGGTGAATCCGTCGCCTTGGGAGGCCTCGCCGAAGCGCGGCGCGTACGGAACGTCGTCCTGCCGGTCGACGAGGAGCAGTTCCTCGACCTTGGCGCGTGCGGCCCGCCGCCATGCTCCGAAGTCCCGGACCGGTGAATTCCCCCACGCCAATGGGTAGTCGAGCTCGCGCTTGAGGAGTGGGTGGAAGTCCGGCAGGTTGCCGCCGACGAGTTCGGCGGCCTGCGCCTCGCCGGCTCCGCCCGCCCCTGCGGTGGTGGCGAGCGTCGCCGCCGCGGCCCCGGTCACGAACCGGCGGCGCCCCATCGGAACCTCACGCATACGGCCTCCAGTCACCGAGGTAGGTCTTCCGGGTGTGCGAGGCGGCCTGCCCCGCGGTGAGCTGCGGGCGGTTCTCCGGAACCGAGATCGCGGCGCCCGGACCGGAGTTGGCGTACTCGGCGAACCGCATGCTCTGCCAGGGATACGCGTCCCGCATGTTGGTGTACGGCGCGGCCGGGTCGATGCCGGGGCCGAGCCACGAGTCCCGTACGACGAGGGAGGGCCGGGCCGTCGTCTCGTACGAGGGCACCCACGGCCTCGCCAGTTTGTACGCGGCGTCCTCGGCGCCGGAGGTGAAGCGGCAGCTCACGGCCAGGAATCCGTGCGGGTTGGCGCGGGCCGTGGCCGGGGCGAAGACCATGCCCTTCGGGGTGAAGTCGACGTCGCGCGCGAGGGTGCGGAAGTGGCAGCGCTCGAAGACGGCCGTGCCGCGCCCGAAGACGAAGTCGACGTCTCCTTCGACGTAGCAGTCGCGAAAGTACTGCCGGTCGAAGGCATCCAGCGTGGTGGTGTCGGCGAAGAGCGTGTCCTGGTGGCCGAGGAGGCGCACGTCCTCGAAGAGGGTCCGGTCGCCCGTCACATACGCGGCGACGGCCTGGGTGCCCGTGATCTCCGGGTGGTCGGCGCGCAGCCAGTCGTTGGCGAGGGTGAGGCCGCGGACGGTGAGGCCGGGCGCGGCGGAACTGAAGGTGGCGGAGCCGGCCGTGCCGTAGGTTCCGGAGCCGTCGGGCTTCTGCGTCCCGTTGGCGTTGTCGTACACGATGACGGTGTCGCGGGGGTCGGCGCCCTCGACACCTCGTATGGTCACGTCTCGTGCGGTAGCGGGGACTTGGACGACTCCGCGGTATGTTCCCGGGTGCACGACGATGGTGCGGCCCGGCCCGTCCACCGAGTCCACGGCCGCCTGCACCGAGTCGCCGCGCCTGACGTGCAGTGTGCGCGGATGAGGGCGGGGCCGGGCGGCGGCGACGGTGGACGCGGCGAGGGCGCTCGAGGCGGCGGCGAGCAGCGTACGGCGGCGGATCATCGGCGCTTGCCCTCCTCCGGCTCCCAGTCGCCCAGGTAGGCGGCGCGGGTCGCCGACTCGGCCTGTGCGCGCGTCAGTTGCGGCCGGTTCTCCGGAACGGATCGGGCGGCGCCGGGGCCTGTGTTCCGGTACTCCGCGAACCGCTGGTTCTGCCAGGGGAAGCCGTCCGACATGTTCGTGTAGGGCGCCGCCGCGTCGATGCCACGGCCGAGCCGGGATTCGCGGACGACGAGGGCGGGCCTGGCCGTCGTGTCGGAGCTGGGCACCCAGGGGCGGGCCAGCTTGTAGTACGCGTCCGGGGCCGTGGAGTCGATCCGGGCGCGGCTCACCAGGAAGCCGCGCGGGTTGGCGCCCGCCGTGGACGGCGCGAACACGAAGCCGTACGGCGCCGAGCCCAGGTCGGTGCGGTCGAGCGTCCGGAAGTGGCAGCGCTCGAAGACCGCCGTGCCGCGCCCGAAGACGAAGTCGACGTCGCCCTCGGCGTAGCAGTCGCGGAAGTACTGGCGAGCGAAGGCGGTGAGCGCGGACGAGTCGGCGTACAGGGTGTCCTGGTGGCCGAGAAACCGGCACGACAGGAACGCCGAGCGGTCCCCCATCACCTTGACCGCGACGGCCTGGGTCCCGGTGATCTCCGGGTGGTCCGCGCGCAGCCAGTCGTTGGCGAAGGTGAGGTGGTGCGCGGTGAAGCCGTCGGGGCGCAGGGTGACGGTGGCGCTTCCGGTGGTGCCGTATGTGCCGGAGCCGTCGGGCTTCGGGGTGCCGGCGGCGTTGTCGTACACGATGACCGTGTCGCGGGGGTCGCCGGAGGCGCCGATCCAGGTCGTGCCGGTGGCCGTGGCCGGGACGGTGACCGTTTCCCGGTAGGTGCCGGGGGCGATCACCAGGGTGTGGCCGGAGTCCGTTGCGGCGGATGCGGCGGCTTGGACGGTGGTGAAGTCGCCGGCGCCGCGGGGATGTACGTAGAGGGTGGTCGGGGTGAGGCGGGCCCTCGGCGAGCCGTAGCGGCCGAAGGGGTGTCGACGATTCGGTGTGGCGTGGGCCGGGGTGGTGGTGGCGGTCAGGGCGAGTGCCGTGCCGGCGAGGAAGGTGCGTCTGGCGAGGCGGGTGGGCATGGGGCGGCTCCTGGGAGGGGTTGGCCGGCGATTGAGGAGCACGTCTCGGGGCTCCGCCCCGGACCCCGCGCCTCAATCGCCGGCGGGGCTCAATTGGCCGGACCGGCGCCCCGCGCGACCACCCGCGGCACCGACTTCACCGGGTCGACGTCCTTGCGGAGCGTCGGCTTCCAGCCCGCGCCTTCGCGGAGGGGGGCGTCCGCGTGGGTCGCGTTGTAGGCGGACACGAGGTCGGCCGGTTTGCCGTTGACCTGGTTGCCGGTGATCGTCAGCGGATAGTCGTTCCAGCGGTGCAGGACGGCGCCCGCCCCGGTCCCCTTCGGCAGCGTGAACGCGTTCTTCTCCGCGTAGAGCTGCGATTCGAAGCCGATGCCGAACGAGTACGCGTAATCGGCGTTGCCCACATACGAGTTGTTGTAGACGTCGACCTGCCCGAAGCGGACGCGCGGGGCCCGCTCGACGAGGTTCTTGAAGAGGTTGTGGTGCAGCGTCACGCGCAGCTTGCCGCGGTCCGTGGCGGCCGCGCCGTCGCTGTTGCCGATCATCAGGGTCTTGTCGTGGTCGGCGAAGACGTTCCAGGAGGCGGTCACGTAGTCCGCGCCCTTGACGACGTCGAGCTCGCCGTCGTGCTGCTGGTAGATGCGGCCGTAGTAGCTGGGCAGCGTGGAGTCCGGGTGGTCGCCGTCGGTGAACTCGTTGTGGTCCAGCCAGACGTGCGTGGAGTTGTAGACGACGGCCGAGTCGTACTCGGAGTTCCAGTTGCCGGTGTCGCCGTCCGTCGGGTCCCACTGCGGGAAGCAGTCGAGCGGGGACTCCAGGGTGAGGCCGCGCACGATGACGTTGTCGACGCCGTTGATCTGGAGGCTGCCGCCGACGATGCCGGGGTTCCTGCCGACGCCGATGATCGTGGTGTTGGCGGGCACGTCCGCCTTGATGGCCTTGGCCTGGGCGGCGGCCGACGCGGCGCGCAGGTCCTCCTGCTCGCCGGTCACCTCCTTGTCGTAGCCCCAGGTGGCCGGGTCGTAATCGGCGAGGTACTGGTCGAGGTCGTAGCCGTCGGCGGCGAAGTCCGCGCAGGTCGCGCCGTCCGCGTCGAGAGTGCCCTTGACCTTGATGATCTTCGGCGCTGTGCCGCCCGCGGCGAAGGCGGCCTTCAGCCCGGCCCAGGTGGTGACGGTGTAGACGTGTGCGGCGTCGGCGGTGGCGCCGCCCGTGGTGCCGGTGGTGGCCGAGCCCCAGCCGTCGCCCTTCGCGAGGGTCTGCCGGGCGGGGTCGTGCCCGTGTCCGTGGGGCTCGGCGGCGCCTGCGGAGGCGACCGTGCCGGTCATGGCGAGGACGACGGCGGTGCAGCCGGCGACACCGGCGGCGACGAACGCGTATGTCTTGCTGGATCTCATCTACGGCTCCTGGCGCACTGGTTGAGGGAAGTCAGGCGGGGGTGGTCCCGGCGAGCCAGGACAGGCGCGACTGCCACGCCGGGTCCAGCTCGTCGATCTCGTCTCCGACGCGGCGCACGTCGCGGTGCGCGAGCACCTTGCGGTCGAGCAGCTCGGTGGCGGCGAGGCGGGCCACGGCAATCGCTCCGGGCGGATTGAAGTGCGTGTTGTCCTGCTCCGTGGCCGTCCAGTTGAAGTACGTCTGCGTCTCGTCGACGCCGAGCTTCTGCCACAGGGCGAGGGACAGCGCCTGGATGTCGAGCAGCGCGACGCCCTCCTGCTCGGCGAGGGCGCGCATCGCCGCCGGGTAGTCGCCGTGGGTGGGCAGGGAGTTGCCGCTCGCGTCGAACTTTCTGCGCTCGACGGCGGTGGCGAGCACCGGGCGGGCGCCCTTGGCCCGCGCCCCGTCGACGTACAGCTGCAGATACTCCTGGTACGTCGACCAGGGCTCGGTGTAGCGCGTGGGGTCGGCGCTCTTCTCGTCGTTGTGCGCGAACTGGATCAGGAGGAGGTCGCCGGGGCGGATGGCGGCGAGGATCGTGTCGAGGCGGCCCTCGTCGACGAAGCTCTTCGAACTGCGGCCGTTGACCGCGTGGTTGGCGACCCGGACGCGGTCGGAGAGGAAGAACGGGAGGGCCATGCCCCAGCCGGTCTCGGGCTTGGCGTCGAGGTACTTCTGGGCGGCGGTGGAGTCGCCCGCGATGAAGAGGGTCCGCCGGTCGTGCCGGGCGGTGGCCGCCGGCGCGGGAGACGCGAGGGCCGCCGCGAGGGGCAGGGCCGCGAGGGCGGCCAGGGTGGCTCTGCGGGTGGTTATTCGGGGGGTTCTTCGGGTGGTCGACACGTCGATGTGCCGTCCTTTCATGGGCGTGCTTCATGAAGGTGATGGGTGGTGAGGGGGGTGTGGTGGGGTCGGCGGCGGGAGCCGCGGGGCACGGGGCGTCCCGCAGCCGACCCTGTCAGAGGTGAACGGACGTGCAGCGGCGGCTAGTTGGCCTGCTGCTTCCACTCGGCCTGCGCCTTGTTGAGCTGGTCGGCGAGCGAGTCCAGGAAGGCCTTGGCCGTCATCTTGCCGAGCATGACCTTTTGGAAGTCGTCCTCGTTGTCGGCCTTGGAGATGGTGTTCCAGTCGGGCAGGTAGTACGGCAGCTGCACGATCTTGGTGGTGCCGGACTGCAGGGCCTCGGCGGCGAGCTTCGTCGGCTCGGACTCCTGCACCCAGTCGTCCTTGGCGGCCTCGGTGTTGGCCGGGATCTGCTTGGCCGACTCGTTCCACTTGCTGTTCTCCGCGTGCGAGGCGGCGAACTCCATGAACTTCCAGGCGGCCTTCTTGTTCTTGCTCGCCTTGAACAGGCCGAGCCCGTCCACCGGGTTGGAGACCTGGACGCGGGTGCCGTCCGGGCCCGTCGGGTTGGGGATGCCGCGGAACTTGGTGCCGAAGGCCTTCACGTGGTCGCCGTACGAGCCGAGGTTGTGGCTCAGCATGCCGATCTTGCCGCTGTCGTACTGCGCGACCATCTTTGTGAAGTCGTTGTTGACGTCGGCGGACGGCGTCGCCTTCTTGTAGAGGTCGGCGTACTTCTGCAGCGCGGCGACGTTCTTGGGGTCGTTGACCGTGGTCTTCGTGTTGTTCGCGTCCCAGAACGACGTGATGCCGCTCTGCCCGTACGACGCGTCGAGGGCCTGCGCGATGGAGCCCTCGCCGCCGCGGATGGTGTAACCGAACTCGTTCTTACCGGTGTTGGTGAGCTTGGACGCCGCCTCGAAGAACTTGTCCCAGGTCGTCGGCGCGCCGAGGCCCGCCTTCTTGAACAGGTCGGTGCGGTAGTAGAGGACACCGTTGTTGGCGGAGGTCGGCAGCTCGTAGAGCTTGTCCCCGGCGCCCGCGGACTTCACCGACTCCATGAAGGCGTCGTTGAGCTTCCCGTTGAGCGGGCTCGTCGCTATGCGCTCGTCGAGCGGTTCGAGTGCGCCCTGCGCGGCGACACCGGCGAGCATCGCGGTGCCCACGCCGCCGACGTCGGGCAGGCCGCCGCCCTGGATGGCGGTGTCGTACTTGGACTGCACGTTCTCGGCGGGGATGCCGACGTACTTGACCTTGATGTTCGGGTACTTCTTCTCGAAGTCCTTGATGACCTCCATCCAGACGTCGCGGCGCACGGCCGTGTTGTTGTCCCAGAAGGTGATCTCGCCCTTGCCCGAGCCCTCGTCCCCCTTGTCGCCGCCGGACCCGCTGCCGTCGTCGCCGCAGGCGGTGGCGGTCAGGGCGAGGACGGTGCCGATGGCGACGGCCGTGCCGGTGCGCAGTGCGGATCTGCGGATGCCGCTGCGGGTTCCTCTGCGTGCGCTGATGGTCATGATCGGCTCTCTTCTTCTGGATCCAACTGGAGGGTGGTGCTGCGAAAGTGCGTGAACCGGGCGGCGCCGGCGGCCTGACCGCCAAGTGGTGCCGCCGCGAACAGGCCGAGCAGGGCGCCGACCCAGCGCCAGGGCTGCGCGGCGAACACCTGGCCCGAGCGCCGGAAGCCGTCTCCGGTGTCGACGAAGAAGCGGCAGCGGGCCCCGTCGGCGATGTCGACGCGCAGCCGCGCCGTCGCGTCGGGCGCCGCGCGGGGATGGGCCGCGTCCCGTTCCGCGTCGGCGGTGGTCTCGGCGAACCGGTGCACCACGTGGGCCGCTCCGTCCGCCCCGCGTTCGAGGCCGATCCAGGAGTACGCGTCGCCGAGCACCACAAGTCCGGCTCGGGCACCGGGAGTTGTGGCGTCGAGCCGCAGGTCGACCTCCAGCCGGCTCGGCAGGAGCGGCAGCCGCTGGGTCAGCAGATGCGGTACACGGCGCAGGTCGCGCACCCCGTCGGCGGAGCGCACACAGGCAAGCCGCAGTCCGTCTCCGTCGTGCGAACTCGTCCAGTCCGACTCGGAGTTGGCCGTCCACTGCCACTGCGGCCCGAAGCGCCCGCCGGGAAACGTGTCGTCCGTCGCGGGCGCCTCCGCCGGACACAGCGGCAGCGCGGGCTTCTCGTGTACGTCGACGGGGGCGCCGTCGTCGCCGATCACCGGCCACCCGGAGGCGTCCCAGCGCATCGGCTGCAGGTGCACCACCCGCCCGTACGGGCCGCGCTGCTGGAAGTGCAGGAACCAGTCCTCACCGGCCGCCGTGCGCACCCATGGACCCTGGTGGGGGCCGTTGACGTCGGTGTCGCCCTGTTCGAGCACGACCCGCTCCTCGTAGGGGCCGAAGAACGAGCGGGAGCGGAAGGCGCCCTGCCAGCCGGTCTCCACGCTGCCCGCCGGGGCGAAGATCCAGTACCAGCCGTCGTGCCGGTAGACCTTGGGGCCCTCAAGGGTGAACCAGCCAGGGATGCGGTCCCCGTCGATCAACACCGTTCCCTCGTCGAGGAGTTCGCTGCCGTCGGGCGCCATGCGGTGTCCGGTGAGGCGGTTCTTGATGCCGGCGCGGGACTTCGCGTAGGCGTGCACGAGGTACGCCTCGCCGGTCTCCTCGTCCCACAGCGGGCAGGCGTCGATGAGGCCCTTGCCCGCCTTGAGCAGGTGGGGTGCCGTCCAAGGGCCCTCGATCGACGGCGAGTTGATCTGGTAGATGCCGTGGTCGGGGTCGCCCCAGACGATCCAGAAGCGGTCGTCGTGGTGGCGGATCGACGGCGCCCACACGCCGCAGTCGTGGCGCGGGGTGGTGAACGCCTCGGCGGGTTCGAGCCGGTCGAGGGCGTGCCCGACGAGCGTCCAGTTGACGAGGTCGCGGGAGTGCAGCAGCGGCAGCCCGGGGACGCGGCCGAAGCTGGACGCGGTCAGGTAGAAGTCGTCACCGACGCGGACCACGTCGGGGTCGGACCAGTCGGCGGCGAGCACGGGGTTGCGGTACGTGCCGTCGCCCAGGTCACCGGTTCTGCCCGGCGCGCGGTTCATGCGGCCACCGCCTTGCGGACGAGCGTCGTGGCCCGCTTCCGGTCGAGCGTGCCGTCGGCGACGACCGTGACCACGCGGCGTACGGCGGTGTCACCGGGGCCGATGGGCAGTCGGTCGGCGGAGGCGAGCGAGGAGCCGACGCCCGGGTACTCGTCGGTGCGGACGAACCAGGGGTCGCGGCGGGTCTCGGCGGTGGCGCCCGCGAAGACGAGGGTCCAGCCGTCGCCCGCCATGGCAAGCCAGTCGGCGGGGCGGCCGTGGACCGCGGACTCGCCCGCACCGTCCGCGGTGAACACGGCCGGGGCCGCGGCCTCCTTCGGCGCCCGCCAGAAGAAGCCTCCGTACGCGGCGCCGGGGCGGCCGTTGGTCGCCGGGCTGCCGATGCTCAGCGCGTCGTCCGACGGGTTGGTGAGCGAGAACGTGAAGTCCAATGCCCAGGCGTCGTCGGCCAGTTGGGAGACGGCCACGGTGCGGCGCTCGCGCAGGAGCGGCAGGCAGTCGTCCGTGATCCAGTCCAGGTCCTGCACGAACCCGTCCGGGTCGCACAGCTTGAACTCTCGGTGCCGCTGCTCGCCGTGGTTGTCGAGCTCGGTCGGCCCCCGGCCCTCGACGTAGGTGCGCCCGCCCCAGAAGTTGCGCCCCGCGACGTCCGGCACGGCGACGCCCACCCCGAGGTGGTGCAGGTGGTCGGCGGGCGCGGACTCGGTGACCGGGGTGCCGGCGAGCGTGGTCACCGGATGCAGGAAGGGGCGCGGCGAGAGGCGCCGTTCGACGTCGGGGCGGATCTCGTAGCGGGCGACGGGGCGGCCCGCGCAGCTCAGTGTCAGCGGGGCGGTGACAAGACCGTGCATGGTTCGGGTCATGACGAGGCCTCCGCTCCGGAGCGGGCCCAGGACGCGCCGAGCCCAGCGAAGCCGGTGAGTCCGTCGGCGCTCGCGGCGACGAGTCCGTCGGCGCCGTGCACCACCCGTCGTACGGTGTCGGGCCGGTCGGCGGGCACCGCGCTCCACGCGTCCGCGGGCAGCGCCAGCGGGGCGGGTGCGCGCCGGATCGCCTCGACGACGCGCATGAACGCGCCGGTCGACGCGGGTGGCACGAGCAGCGGCGTCTCCCTGTCGGTGGCGAGGTGCTCGACGAGGTTCGCCAGCAGGTCGGTGCGCCCGTGCACAGTCTCCTCCGGGCCGTGGCCCGCGCGCTGCACGAGGACGCGGTCCTGCTTGTACCAGAACGTGATTCGGCCCTGACTGCCGTGCACGATCACGTACGGCTCGTCGGGCAGCTCGGCGCACAGGGTCGCGGCGACGGTGACGCGCGATCCGGTGCGGGTGGTCAGCTCGACGTACGAGGTGTCGTCGGCCTCGATGTCGTTGGCGCGGTACAGCTCGGTGCGGATCGCGGTGAGGTCGTCGCCACCGGTCGCGCCGTCGAGGGCGAGGGAGGTGGCGACGGCGTGGGCGAGGGGGTTGGTGAGCACGCCGTCGACGACGTCGACCGTGCGGCCCGTACCGCTGCCGTCGTCCAGGCGGCGGCGCCCGGCCCAGGGGGCGCGCCGGTAGTAGGCCTCGTCGCGGGCCCAGGCTCCGGCGGCGCCGATGCCGAGGGGCTCACCGATGACGCCGTCGCGTACGAGATCTCGTACATGGGACACCGCGTGCGAGCCGAGCGACTGGAAGCCGACCTGGCAGGCGATCCCCGCCGCGGCAACCCCGGCCGCCATCCGCTCGTATTCCGTATATGACGGCGCGGGCGGCTTCTCCAGGAGCAGGTGCACACCCCGCTCGGCGGCCACCAGGGCCAGATCCGTGTGCGTGGGGATCGGGGTGCAGATGATCGCGATCCGGGCGCCGGTGCGGTCGAGCAGCTCCCCGAAGTCGGCGGACTGCACGACGCCCCCGGCATCGAATCCTTCGAGCTCCGCCGCGTCCAGCGGCCGCAGCTCGCACACTCCGGCCAGCTTCACCCGCCCCGCTTCCGCGAGGTTGCGCAGGTTGTTCAGGTGCCAGCGCCCGTGTCCGCGCGCGCCCGCGAGGACGACGGGAACGGGCTCGTGCTCCGTGCTGCTGTTGCGTGTCTGCATGATCGGCTTGATCTTCATAGTGCTTGTCATCCCTTCACCGCCCCCGCGCTGAACCCCGTGACGAGCCATTTCTGAATGAATGCGAAAACGATCACGACGGGCAGCGCGGCCACGACGCCGCCGGCGGCGAGCGCGCCCAGGTCGACGGAGTCGGCGCCCATGAGCGTGGCGAGGCCGACCGGGATCGTCTGCTTGTCCTGGTTGGAGAGGAACATGAGGGCGAACAGGAAGTGGTTCCAGCTGTGCACGAAGGCGAAGGAACCGACCGCGATAAGACCCGGTCGCAGAAGAGGGAGGACGACGGCGCAGAAGGCGCGGAAGCGTCCGCAGCCGTCGACCCAGGCGGCCTCTTCGAGCGTGTACGGCACGTTCTTGATGAAGCCGCTGATGAGGATCATCGTGAGCGGCAGCTGGAAGACGGTCTCGGCGATGATGACGCTGCCGAGCGAGTTGATCAGCCGCAGGTTGGCGAAGATCTGGAACAGCGGGACCAGCATCAGGGCGCCCGGAATGAACTGCGAGCACAGCAGCGCGAGCATGAAGCCCTGCTTGATCCGGAACTTGAAGCGGGCGAGCGCGTAGCCGCCGGCCAGCGCCACCACCGTCGTCATCAGCATCGAGGCGAGGCCGACGAGCAGGCTGTTCTGGAAGAAGATCGCGAACGACCGCTCGTTCCACACCTTGTCGAAGTGCTCGAAGGTGAGCGGCCACGGCACGAGGGACGTGGATCCGGCGGGCCGGAACGCGAACAGCAGCATCCAGTAGAACGGGATGAGCGTGAAGAGGAGATAGACGCCGAGCGGGACATAGATCTGCCAGCGCGGCACGTCCTCCCAGGAGGGCCCGCGGTCCTTCTTGGAGGGGCGGAGGGCGGCGCGGTGCCTGCCGCCGCCCGTCGTGGTGGCGGGCGCGGTCGTGGTGGCGGTCAATTCGGCTTCCTTGACGGTCACTTGTCCTCGCCCCCGAACTTGCTCAGGCGGAGATAGATCATCGAGCAGAACAGGAGGATCACGAAGGCGATGGACGTCAGCGCGGACGCGTAGCCGAAGTCGTGGCTGTCGACGGCGATGGAGGCGATGCGCAGCGGCAGAGTGGTCGTCTCACCCGCGGGTCCGCCGCCGGTGAGGGTGTAGAGCAGGTCGACGTTGTTGAACTCCCACACCGCGCGCAGCAGCGTGGACAGGATGATCGCGTCCTTGAGGTGCGGCAGCGTGATGTGGAAGAACTGGCGGAGCCGGCTCGCCCCGTCGACCTCGGCCGCCTCGTACAGGTCCTTCGACACGGACTGCAGGTCAGCGAGGATGAGGATCGCGAAGAAGGGGACGCCGCGCCAGAGTTCGGCGGTGACGACGGCGGGGAAGACGGTCGCGGTGTCCGAGAGCCATGAGGTCCCGTACGTTCCGATGCCCATGTCGGCGAGGTAACGCGTGATGCCCGTCTGGGAGTTGTAGAGCAGCATCCAGACGGCGGAGGTCAGCACGCCGGAGACGGCCCACGGCGAGAAGACGAGCGCGCGAGCCATGCCGCGGCCGACGAACGTCTGGTTGACCACGAGCGCGAGCCCGAGGCCGAGCAGTAGTTGCAGCACCACTTGGACGACGACCCATTGGAGGCTGAAGCCCAATGTCCGCCAGAAGTCCGGGTCGTTGGTGAACGCGGTGACGAAGTTGTCGAGTCCCGCGAACCCGTTGCGCCACGGCTTGGTCGGGTTGAAGTGCTGCACGCTGTAGTAGAAGACGCTGATGACGGGATACGCGATGAAGCCCAGCATCAGCAGCCCGGCGGGCGCGATCAGCAGATAAGGGAGCCTGCGCGGGGTGGCTGACTTGCGGCGCCGGGGCGGCGAGGCGCCCCCCGGTGCTTTGGCCACGGCTGCGGCTTGGGCCATGACGGGAACTCCGTTCTCGGTGGCTCAGGTCGGTGCTTCGTTGGTTCTCTTGCTTTTCTTGCTTCTTCGCAGGCCATAGAAAGCGCTTGCACGACCCACACATCGAAGCGCTTCGCAAACGATGTTCGAGGTGTCGGTGACTCAGCTCGCGTACGGGTCCGCGACCGTGCCGGGCCCCGCCAGGAAGGCGAAGTCGCAGCCGGTGTCGGCCTGGGTGATCTGCTCGTTGTAGAGCACGCCGTAGCCGCGCTCGTGACGCTCGACGGGCGGCGTCCAGTCGCTCCTGCGGCGCTCCAACTCGTCGTCGCTCACGTCGAGTTGGAGAGAGCGGGCGGCGACGTCGAGCGTGATGGTGTCCCCGCTGCGGACCAGCGCGAGCGGTCCCCCGACGTGCGACTCGGGGGCGATGTGCAGGACACACGCCCCGTAACTCGTGCCGCTCATCCTGGCGTCGGAGAGCCGCACCATGTCGCGCACGCCCTGCTTGAGCAGATGGTCGGGGATGGGCAGCATCCCGTACTCGGGCATGCCGGGCCCACCCTTGGGCCCCGAGCCGCGCAGCACCAGCACGCTGTCGGCGGTGATGCCCAACTCCGGGTCGTTGATGGTGCGCTGCATGGTCTTGTAGTCGTCGAAGACCACGGCCGTGCCGGTGTGCTTGAGCAGCCGCGGCTCGGCGGCGATGTGCTTGATGACAGCGCCGTCGGGGCAGAGGTTTCCGCGCAGGACGGCGACGCCGCCCTCGGCCGCGACCGGGTTCGTACGGGTGCGGATCACGTCGTCGTTGTGGACCTCGACGCCCTCGATCTGCTCGCCCAACCGCCCGTTGACCGTGGCCCGTTCGAGGTGCAGCAGGTCGGTGATCCGGGAGAGGAACGCGGGCAGGCCGCCGGCGAAGTAGAAGTCCTCCATCAGATACGTCTGTCCGCCCGGCCGCACGTTCGCGAGCACGGGAACGGTGCGCGCGACGCGGTCGAAGTCGTCGAGGCTCAGCGGCACTCCGGCCCGCCCGGCCATGGCGATGAGGTGGATGACGGCGTTGGTGGAGCCACCGAGCCCGAGCACCGTGGTGACGGCGTCCTCGAAGGCCTCGGGAGTGAGGATCTCGGAGGGCCTGAGCGCGGTCCAGGCGAGGTCGACGGCGCGCCGCCCGGAGGCCGCGGCCATCCGCTCGTGCGCGGAGTCGACGGCCGGGATCGAGGAGGCGCCCGGCAGCGTCATGCCGAGGACCTCGGCCGCCGCGGTCATGGTGGACGCGGTCCCCATGGTCATGCAGTGGCCCGGTGACCTCGCCAACCCGCCCTGGAGTTCCCGCAGTTCGCAGTCGGTGAGGTTGCCCGCGCGGTGCTCGTCCCAGTACTTCCACATGTCGGTGCCGGAGCCGAGGGTCTCGCCGCGCCAGTGGCCCGGCAGCATCGGCCCGGCCGGCACGAAGACCGCCGGCACGTCGGCGGACGCCGCGCCCATGAGCAGGGCGGGGGTCGACTTGTCGCAGCCGCCGAGCAGCACCGCCGCGTCGACCGGGTAGGAGCGCAGCAGCTCCTCGGTCTCCATGGCGAGCAGGTTGCGGTAGAGCATCGGGGTCGGCTTCTGGTACGTCTCCGAGAGCGTGGAGACGGGGAATTCGAGCGGGAAGCCGCCCGCCTGCCACACGCCCCGCTTCACGGCCTCCGCCCGCTCCCGCAGGTGTACGTGGCAGGGGTTGATGTCGGACCAGGTGTTGAGCACGGCGACGACGGGGCGGCCCTCGTACTCCTCGCCCTCGTAGCCGAGTTGGCGCATCCGGGCGTTGTGCGACCAGGTGCGCAGCTGCCCCTCGGTGCCGTACCACTGGTGGGAGCGGAGCTGTTCGGGGCTCAGCCTCCGGTCGTCGGGCCCTCTCCGGTCGGTACTCATATGGACCACCCCGCGGCGATCTCGGCGACCTCGGCGCGCGCCGCCTCCGGCAGCTCCTTGCTCGGCGGACGGACGTCGCGGCGGCACAGGCCGAGGGAGGCCAGGGCCTCCTTGACGACGGTGACGTTGTTGGCGGAGGCGTCGGCGCCGCGCAGTTCCTCGAAGCGGCGGATCTGCTCCCACACCTTCATGGCGGCGGCGTAGTCGCCCGATCGAAGCGCTTCGATCATCGACAGCGAGACGCTCGGCGCGACGTTCACGAGTCCCGAGGTGAAGCCGGTGGCACCCGCGGAGAAGTAGGAGGGCGCGTACGGCTCGGCGAGCCCGGCCACCCAGACGAACCGGTCGAGGCCCGCGTCCCGGGCGAAGCCGGCGAAGCGCGAGGCGTCCGGCACCGCGTACTTCACGCCGATCACGTTCGGGCAGGCCGCGCCGAGTTCGGCGAGCCGGGCGCCGGGGAGCGCCGCGTTCCTGAGGTACGGGACGACGCCGAGCTCGGGCACGGCCCGCGCGATCGCCCGGTGGTAGTCGACCCAGCCGACCTCGGAGACGTACGGGTGCACGGGCTGGTGGACCATCACCATGTGGGCGCCGTGCTCACGGGCGTGCCGGGCGGCCTCGATCGCGGTCGGCACGTCGTGCCCGACGCCGACCAGGACGACGCCCCGCTCCCCCACCTCGGCGAGGGTCAACTCCGTGACGAGGCGGCGCTCTTCGGGGGTGAGGGCGTAGAACTCGCCGGTGTTCCCGTTCGGCGTGAGGGTGCGCACGCCGGCGTCGAGCAGGCGCCGCAGCAGGGCCTTGTACTGCACTTCGTCGACGGAGCCGTCCTCGGCGAACGGGGTCACCGGGATCGCGACCACATCGGCTAGCGCGGCGCGCTGGGTCTCGAACACGGCCGGCGAGTGGGGTCTCCCCTGCTCGTACGGAGCGGAGAACGTGGGGATGGTCATGAGTGGTGCTCACCCTCTTCTTCCCGGTCCTCCCGCGCTTCGGGGAAGGCCCGTTGGACGAACGACGCGATGTGGTCACGCAGCGCGCGCGAGGCCCCCTGGGCGTCACCGGCGAGGGCGAGCTCCAGGATCTCCCGGTGCTCGGCGGCCTCCCGGTCCCACGAGGGGTCGGCGGCCCACGCCACCGCGGACACCAGGGCGGCCTGGTCGCGGACCTCGTCGAGCATCCTGCCGAGCAGCGGGTTGCCGCACGGGAGGTACAGGGCGCGGTGGAACTCCCGGTTGGCGAGGGAGCGTTGAGCCGTGTCGCTCGCGGTGGCGGCGCTGTGCAGCGCGTCGCGGGCGGCGTCGAGGGAGGCGCGGCGGCACACGGTGCGGCGCAGCGCCTCCGGCTCGAGCAGCAGCCGCACGTCGTAGACCTCGCGGGCCATGTCGGCGTCCACCATGCGCACCGTGACGCCCTTGTACTGGCTCATCACGACGAGTCCGGTCCCGGCGAGGGTCTTGAGCGCCTCGCGCACCGGGGTCTTGGAGACCCCGAACTGGGCGGCGACATCGGTCTCCACCAGGGCCTGGCCGGGTCGCAGCCGCCCCGTCAGGATGCGGTGCTTGATCTCCTCCAGGACGTACTGGGTACGGGAGGGGATCGGCGTGGGCACAGAGGTCATGCGGGCCTCTCGTATGGCGTATCGCGTCTCATATATGACGTACGAAGTACGACGCGTTGAAGCTAGAAGCACGGCCCTGTTTCGTCAACGCTTCCGACGAAAGAAGTTCACACAACTTCCATGAATCTTGCGGAAGTTGATCCTCCGCCGCACTTCGCCGCCGAATGCCTGCCGCCGACCGCCTGCCACTACCGGCCGCCACCGCCCGTCAGAGCCCCGCGAGCGCCCCCGCCACCGCTTCCAGGTCCCCGTCCGACGCAAGCCCCGCGTGGTACAGCCGCAGCTGCGTCGCACCCAGGTCACGCGCGGCCCGGGCGTCCTCCGCGAGCGCGTCCGGGCTGCCGCCCATGCCGCGTACGACGGTGAAGTTCGCTGCGACGACGCCCCTGCCCTGCTCCGCGAACGGGCGCACCATGCCCGCACCGCCCGTGCAGGGCACGACGACGCCGTCGGCGACGGAGAGGATGTGCTCCGGGTCGACGCCGGCGTTGGCGCCGCAGTGGTACGAGACCGGGTCGGCGTGCAGCAGCACCTGGAAGTCTGCGGGGGCCGCGGCCCGTACCGCCGCCACGGCCGCTTCCTGGAGGGTGCGGGCCGTGGTGTCGCGGTACGCGCGCGTGGCGGCCGCGGTCTCGGCGCCGAGCAGCTTCTCGACCGTCACCCAGCCGTCGTCCGTCACTCTCCCCCGCCATACGGGATCCAGGGCCGACCGAACGGACACCGCCAACTGCACGGGATCCAGGCCGTGTTGCCCGTAGCCCTCGCGGCAGGATTCGCAGAAGCACAGCGACATCAGGTACTGCCCGGCCTCACCGAGACCGACGCCGCCGATCTTGTCGTGGGCGTGCAGATGCGCGAGGCCGTACCAGCCGAGCGATTCGAGTTCGGTGCCGCGCGCGCCGGGGCGCGCCGCAGCCTCCGCCGCCAGGTCGACGAGGTACGCGCGCGTGGCGGGCTGCGCGATGCACGGCGCCCACGGGTAGCGGTCTCCGTAGGCGTTGACGACGGAGGTGCCCGGATGCTCGTCGCCCATCCGGGAGTTGTGGGCGAGCACGACCCATGTGTGGACGTCGAGACCGGCGCCCGCGAGGGCCTCGGCGGCCTCTCCGTAGGCGTCGCCGGGGGCCCAGTCTCCGGCCCCGTACGGCGTCAGCTCCCGTCCCTGCCACCGCTGTTGGTCGACGGGGTACAGCACGGCCGCGTGCTCCGCCGTCACGATGCGGTGGCGCGGATGGCGGGGCGTCAGCGCGCGCGTGGAGTGGTACGCGGCGGCGAGGGTGACCTGCTGGACGCCGAGGTCGGCGATGCGGCGGGCGGCGTCCGGGTCGCCGTTGACGTCCCAGGGGTAGACGAAGGTGGATGTCCTCATGCGTCGGCTCCTTCCACCAACTTGGCGCCCTGCTCGATGAGTTCGACGAGCCGCTCGATGTGTTCCGCGCGCGGCTCGTGCAGCGGCGGCCGCACCCCGCCGACATCGAGTCCGCTGAGCCGTACACCCGCCTTCACGAGGGAGACCGCGTACCCCCGCCCCTGGTTGCGGAGTTCGACGAGGGGCCGGTAGAAGCCGTCGATGAGCCGGTTCACCGTGCTGTCGTCGCCCGCGTTCAGCGCCTTGTGAAAGGCCTGCGCGAGCTCGGGCGCGAAGGCGAAGGCGGCGGAGGAGTAGAGGGTGACGCCGATGCCGCGGTAGGCGAGGCCGGTGAGTTCGGCGGTGGGCAGACCGTTGAAGTAGAGGAATTCCGCCGGCCCCTCCGTCCGTACGGCGCTCACGATCCGCTGCATCAGGTCCAGGTCGCCGAGCCCGTCTTTGAGCCCGATCACCTTGGGGTGGCGGGAGAGCGCGACGACGGTTTCAGGAGTGAAGACGGCGTTGTCGCGCTGGTAGACGATGGTGTCGAGGGAGGTCGCGTCGGCCAGCTCGGTGTAGTGCCGCAGCAGCCCCTCCTGTCCTGCGACGACGAGATACGGAGGCATCGCCAACAGGCCGTCCGCGCCCGCCCGTTCGGCCGCGCGCGCGTACCGGACCGCGAGTGCGGTGCCGTATCCGGCGCCCGCGACGACGGGTACCCGGCCCGCCGTCGCCTCGACCGCGGCCGCGACGCAGTCCTCGAACTCCTCGGGCGTGAGGGCGTGGAACTCCCCGGTGCCGCAGCAGGCGAACACGGCGGCGGCCCCGGCCTCGACGCCGCGCCGGACATGGGTGCGGTAGGTGTCGAGGTCCACGGCCCCGTCGGACCCGTAGGCGGTGACGGGGAAGAACAGCGGCCCGCTGGGAATGCTGAGGCGAGCGGCGAGAGGGGCTGAGGTCACGAGCTCTCCCTGAGCGCACACATCGCACGATGTGCACATTTGTGATCCGCGTTTACATTTCTGAACAACACCACGGTAGGACGCCCTTCAGGGGCCGGTCAAGCACACAAAAGACGCGAACTCACAAGGTACGCACGCCTCTTGACTGGCACTGCAGGGCTTCATAGCGTTGTCCCGCATCCATGAATGTGAATGCCGCTCACGCAACCGGAGATCACACGCATGCCAGTCCCTTCCCGTTCCCGCACCATCCTGCTCACCGGCGCGGCCGGCGGACTCGGCACCCTGATGCGGGAGCTGCTGCCCCAGTACGGCTACGAGCTTCGCCTGCTCGACGTGCGCCCCGTCGAGGACGCGCCCGACGCGATCGTCGCCGACCTCAACGACACGGACGCGCTGCGCGAGGCGGTGCACGGCGTCGACGGCGTGCTGCACCTCGCCGGGATCAGCCTGGAGTCGACGTTCGAGAAGATCCTCGACTCGAACATCAAGGGCACGTACCACCTCTACGAGGCCGTGCGGGAAGAGGCCGCGTCCCGCGAGGACGGCACGGCCCCGCGCATCGTCTTCGCCTCCTCCAACCACGCGATCGGCTACACGCCGCGCCCGCACGTGGAGGACGGCGCGCCGCTGGTCCCGGTCGAGACGCTGCGCCGCCCCGACACGTACTACGGCCTGTCGAAGTCGTTCGGCGAGGACCTCGCCCAGTTCTACTGGGACCAGCACGGCATCGAGACGGTCTCCGTGCGCATCGGCTCCTGCTTCAAGGAGCCCACGGACGTCCGCATGATGTCGGTGTGGATGAGCCCCGCGGACGGCGCCCGCCTCTTCGACGCGGCGCTGACCGCCGAGAAGGTCGGCCACACCGTCGCCTACGGCTCGTCCGCCAACACCCGCCTGTGGTGGGACCTTTCGAGCGCCCGCGCCCTCGGCTACGAGCCGCAGGACAACTCGGAGGCGTACGCGGAGAAGCTGCTGGCCGAGTACGGCCCGCTCAGCGACGACAACCCGGCGCACCAGTACATGGGCGGCCGCTTCGTCAACGACCCGCCGATCTGGCCGTACTGAGCACGACCGAGCACGGCACTTCCAGGCGGGCGGGCACCGAACGGGCCCGCCCGCCGCCTTGTTCGGGCATCCGCCCCGCCCGAACCCACATGATCCCCCGCTCCCCCGCAGGTCCGCGCCGGACCGCGCGCCCCGCGAAACGGGCAGGAACGGGCGGCATCGGGCCCGCTCCAGGCCTGTTCACCTCGGTGTACCCCCGGTACAACTTCCGGTACGGGTCCTTCCGGGCCCGAACGGGCAGTGTCGGGTACGGAGGAGGTCGGCGGGCATGAGCGCGGAGGAACGACAGCGTGAGATCGTGCGGGCGGCGCGGCACTCCGGCTCCGTCGACGTCACGGAGCTCGCGGCCGCACTCGGTGTCGCGAAGGAGACCGTGCGCCGGGACCTGCGGGCCCTGGAGGACCACGGCCTGGTGCGGCGCACGCACGGCGGGGCGTATCCGGTGGAGAGCGCCGGGTTCGAGACGACGCTGGCGTTCCGCACGACGATGCACGTGCCGGAGAAGCGGCGGATCGCGGCGGCCGCCGCGGATCTGCTCGGCGACGCCGAGACGGTCTTCGTCGACGAGGGTTTCACGCCGCAGCTGATCGCCGAAGCGCTGCCGCGCGAGCGGCCGTTGACCGTCGTCACCGCCTCCCTCGCGACCGCGGGCGCGCTCGCCGAGAACGACAACACGACCGTGCTGCTGCTCGGCGGCCGGGTCCGCGCGGGCACGCTCGCGACCGTGGACCACTGGACGTCGAAGATGCTCGCCGGCTTCGTCGTCGACCTCGCCTACATCGGCGCCAACGGCATCTCCCGCGACCACGGCCTGACCACCCCCGACCCGGCCGTCAGCGAGGTGAAATCGCAGGCCGTCCGGGCGGCGCGGCGCACCGTCTTCACGGGCGTGCACACCAAGTTCGGCGCGACCAGCTTCTGCCGCTTCGCCCCGGTGGGCGCCCTGGAGACGATCGTCACCAGCACCCAGCTGCCCGCGTCCGAGGCCCACCGCTACTCACTGATGGGGCCTCAGGTCATCCGCGTCTGATCCACCCACGACTCCACCGGTACGGGGGCGGGTTCCGCACACCCGTCGACGTACCGCTTCATCCCGGTAAATCCCCTCCATCCCTTACGTCCAGGAGCATCGATGCGAACCCAGAGCCGACGCAGGCCACCGGGCCCCCTGCTCGTGATGGCCGCCGCAGGGACGCTGCTCACCCCCCTCCTGTCCGGCTGCTGGGCCGGCGCCGGCGGGCTCGGCACGGGCGGTGACTCCCTCAACGTCCTGATGGTCAACAACCCGCAGATGGTCGAGTTGCAGAAGCTCACCGCCCGCCATTTCACGCGGGAGACCGGCATCAAGGTGAACTTCACGGTGCTGCCGGAGAACGACGTCCGCGACAAGATCAGCCAGGACTTCGCCAATCAGGCGGGCCAGTACGACGTCGCGACCCTCTCCAACTACGAGATCCCGATCTACGCCCGCAACGGCTGGCTGCGCTCGCTCGGCCCGTACGTCGGCAAGGACAAGGGCTTCGACCAGAAGGACATCCTCGCCCCCATGCGCGAGTCCCTCACCGGCGACGACGGGAAGCTGTATGGCGAACCGTTCTACGGCGAGTCGTCCTTCCTGATGTACCGCAAGGACGTCTTCGCCAAGAAGGGCCTGAAGATGCCGGAGCACCCGACCTGGCAGCAGGTCGCGGACCTCTCGGCGAAGGTCGACGGCGCCGAGAAGGGCATGAAGGGCATCTGCCTGCGCGGGCTGCCCGGCTGGGGCGAGTCGATGGCGCCGCTGACCACCGTCGTGAACACCTTCGGCGGCACCTGGTTCGACAAGGACTGGAAGGCCCGCCTCGACGACAAGGGCTTCAAGGACGCCACCAAGTTCTACGTCGATCTTGTCCGCAAGCACGGTGAGTCCGGCGCCGCCCAGGCCGGCTTCGCCGAGTGCCTCAACAACCTCACCCAGGGCAAGACCGCCATGTGGTACGACGCGACCTCCGCGGCGGGCTCCCTCGAAGCGTCCAAGTCCCCGGTCAAGGGCAAGATCGGCTACGTGGCGGCGCCCGTCGAGAAGACGAAGTCGAGCGGCTGGCTCTACACCTGGGCCTGGGGCCTGCAAAAGGCGTCCGCCAACCCGGACAAGGCCTGGAAGTTCATCTCCTGGGCGTCCGGCAAGGAGTACGAGAAGCTCGTCGGCGAGAAGTTCGGCTGGGCCAACGTGCCCGCGGGCAAGCGCGCCTCCACGTACGAGATCCCGCAGTACCGCAAGGAGGCGGCCCCCTTCCAGGCCCAGACGCAGGCCGCCATCGAGGGCGCCCGGCCGCGCGACCCGGGCGTGCAGCCGCGGCCCGCGCCCGGCATCCAGTTCGTCGGCATCCCCGAGTTCACCGACCTCGGCACCAAGGTCTCGCAGGAGATCAGCGCGGCCGTCGCCGGACGCCAGTCGGTCGACTCGGCCCTGGCCAAGTCCCAGAAGCTCGCCGCCGAGATCGCGAAGGAGTACGAGGGCCGATGACCACGACCACCGCTCCGGCACCTCGCGCCACCCACCCGCCGGTCGCCCCGAACACCCCGAGCAAGCTGCGCGCGTGGGCTACCCGCGCGCCGCTGCTCCCCGCCCTGGTCTTCATGGTCGTGGTCACCCAACTCCCCTTCGTGGCCACGCTCGTGATCTCGTTCTTCGACTGGAACGCGCTGTACCCGGACGCCCGCCAGTTCACCGGACTCGGCAACTACTCCGAGGTCCTCACCGACCCGGACCTGCGCAAGTCCGTCCTGACCACGATCGTCCTGACGGTGTCGGTGGTCGTGGCGAGCCTGGTGCTCGGGCTGTGCCTCGCGCTGCTGCTCGACCGGCGGTTCAAGGGCCGCGGCCTGGTCCGTACGCTGCTGATCGCGCCGTTCCTGATCGTCCCGGTCGCCGCGGCCCTGCTGTGGAAGCACGTCCTCTACAACCCCGAATACGGGCTGCTCAACGGCCTGTTGCACTACGTGGGCGGCCCCCAGCCCGACTGGATCTCGAACACCCCGCTGCTCGCGGTGGAGCTCTCCCTCGTCTGGCAGTGGACGCCGTTCATGATGCTGATCCTGCTCGCGGGGCTCCAGTCGCGCTCCGCCGAGCAGATCGAGGCCGCCCGCGTGGACGGCGCGGGTCCCTGGCAGATCTTCCGCCATCTCACGCTGCCGCATCTGCGCAGATACCTGGAGCTGGGCGCGCTGCTCGGCTCGATCTACATCGTGCAGAACTTCGACGCCGTCTTCACCATCACGTCCGGCGGCCTCGGCACGGCCAACCTGCCGTACACCGTCTACCAGTCCTTCTACCAGGCCCACGAGAACGGTCTCGCCTCGGCGGCCGGCGTCCTGGTCGTCATCGGCTCGATCATCATCGCGACGTTCGCGCTGCGCGTCGTGTCGTCGCTGTTCCGTGAGGAGGTGTCACGCTGATGACGTTCTCAACTTTCCTGCGCGGCAAGGGACTTGGGCTGCTCGCCTGGCTGGCCGGCATCCTCTTCTTCCTGCCGATCGCCTGGATGGCGCTGACGTCCTTCCACTCGGAGTCGGACGCGGCCACCAACCCGCCCTCCTTCGCCGCCTCCCTCACCCTCGACGGCTACCGCGACTTCTTCGGCGCGGACGGCGGCGCGAGCCCCTGGCCCGCGCTCATCAACTCGACGGTGGCCTCGCTCGTCGCGACGGCGCTCGTGCTGGTGCTCGCGCTCCCGGCGGCGTACGCGCTGTCGATCCGCCGGGTCCGCAAGTGGACCGACGTCCTGTTCTTCTTCCTCTCCACGAAGATGCTGCCGGTGGTGGCGGGCCTGCTCCCGATCTACCTCTTCGCGAAGAACACCGGCTTCCTCGACAACATCTGGCTCCTGGTCATCCTCTATACGTCGATGAACCTGCCGATCGCGGTGTGGATGATGCAGTCGTTCCTGGCGGAGGTGCCGGTCGCGGTGATCGAAGCGGCGCAGATCGACGGGGCGCGCCTGCCGACGGTCCTGACGCGGGTGGTGGCGCCGATCGCCCTGCCTGGCATCGCGGCGACGGCCCTGATCTGCTTCATCTTCTCCTGGAACGAACTCCTCTTCGCGCGGGTGCTGACCGGCGTCGTCGCCCAGACCGCACCCGTCTTCCTGACCGGCTTCATCACCAGCCAGGGCCTGTTCCTGGCGAAGGTGTGCGCCGCGTCCCTCGTGATCTCCCTGCCGGTGCTCGCGGCAGGGTTCGCCGCCCAGGACAAGCTCGTCCAGGGCCTGTCCCTCGGAGCGGTGAAGTGAACGGGGGATCGAACGGGGAATTGAACAACATCCGTACGTGTCTTGGAGGTTGCACATGAAGGCCGCGATCGTCGAATCGGTGGGCAAAGTCGTCGTCGGCGAGGTGCCGGACCCGACACCGGGCCCCCGCGACGTGATCGTCGAGGTCGCCGCCTGCGGGCTCTGCGGCACCGATCTGCACATCCTGCAGGGCGAGTTCGCCCCCACACTTCCGGTGGTGCCGGGCCACGAGTTCGCGGGCACGATCGCCGAAGTGGGGCGTGACGTCACGGAGTTGAGGGTGGGCGACCGGGTGGCCGTCGACCCCTCCCTGCACTGTCACGAGTGCCGCTACTGCCGGGCCGGGCGGGGCAATCTGTGCGAGCGGTGGGCGGCGATCGGGGTGTCGACGGCGGGCGGGGCCGCGCAGTACGCGGTCGCCCCTGTCGCCAACTGTGTCCCGCTCCCCGATCACGTAGCGACCCAGGACGCGGCGCTCATCGAGCCGCTTTCCTGCGCGGTGCGCGGCTACGACGTCCTGCAGTCGCGGCTCGGCTCGCACGTGCTGATCTACGGCTCGGGCACGATGGGCCTGATGATGCTGGAGCTGGCCAAGCGGACCGGCGCGGCGAGCGTCGACGTGGTGGACCTCAACGCGGACCGCCTCAAGACGGCCCAGCGCCTCGGCGTCTCGGCGTCGGCGGCGAACCCGGACGAGCTGGACCGCCCCACCGGCTGGGACGTCGTCATCGACGCGACCGGCAACGCGGCGGCGATCCAGGACGGCCTCGGCCGCGTCGCCAAGGCCGGCACGTTCCTCCAGTTCGGCGTGGCGGACTACGCGACGCGCGTGACGATCGACCCGTACCGCATCTACAACCAGGAGATCACCATCACCGGCTCGATGGCGGTCCTGCACAGCTACGAGCGGGCGGCGGAGCTCTTCGCGGGCGGCGTCCTGGACCCGTCCGTGTTCATCAGCGACCGCCTGCCGCTCGACAACTACCCGGGAGCACTGGACCAGTTCGCCTCGGGCGTGGGCCGGAAGATCGTCGTGGTGCCCTGACGCACGGCAGTGCGGGCCCGCCTCTCGGCCGGGCCCGCCCGCTACCTGCGGCCGTCAGTGTCGCGGTCCGCGACGCCCCTTGCCCTCACCGGGCATGCCGTCGTCCTTCGGGTTGTCGTACTCGATCTTCTCCTTGCGGACGGTGTCGGAGATCTCCTTCGTCTCCGTGACCTTCTCGGTCTCCAGCCGGACACGCTCGACCGGGACGGTCTCCTTGCGGACGACCGCACGCTCCGCGTGCAGCGTCACCTCGGTCTCCGCCTCTCCGATCGTGGCCTTCGCGCCGTCGCCCTCACGGATCGGTTCGCGCACGACGCGGACCTCCTCGTGGGACACCGGCACCGACGTGGTGACGTTCTCCGTCTCCACCGTCTTGCGCAGGTGCGCGTGGCCGACCTCCTGCTCCTCGACGCCCACGCGCAGGCGCTCCTCGGAGCGGATCATCTCGTCGGCCTTGCGGTCGCCTTCGGCGTCGGGACCGGAACGCATGGCCGGCTCCCGCGCCGCGGCACCCGCGTGCCGCCCGGCGTCCGACCGGGCACCGGCTCCGGCGCCCATGGCACCGGCCGCGCCCGCGGCGCCCGCCGTGCCTGCCGCGCCCATCCGGCCGGTGTCCGCCTGACCCGGCCGCTGGGGCTGGGTGCCGGCGGCGCCCGCGGCGGGGCGCGTCATGCCGTAGTGCGCGTACAGCTCGCTCTTCTCGTCCTCGTCGAGGTGCTGGTCGGCGTCGACCCGCGGGGCGTCCTTGACCGCTTCCTTCGTGTACCGCACGTTGAGCCGGTCACTGTCGTGCGTGGCCCCGCTCAACGGCACGAAGGTCTCCTTCATACCGAAGAGGCCGGTCTTGACCGTCACCCAGTCGGCGTTGCCGGTCCTGTCATCCAGGTAGACCCGCTCGACGCTGCCGATCTTTTCCCCAGTGCGGTCGTAGGCGGTGAGCCCGACAAGGGCATCCGGGTTGTTGATCTCGCTCTGCGTCATGCGTGATCACTCCCTTCGGGACATGGAGGCGGCTGGTGGCCGCCGCGTGGGCCATGTGCCTCAGGTCCATCCCGCGCCGGACCCGGGGAGTTCGCAACAAGGGGCTTCACTGGGCGTAGCCGTAACACCTGGTGGGAGTGCCTTTGCGGCCCCGTGCAGGGCCGCAGGGCACGGCCCGGCCGAATTCGCCGGGCGCCGCCATACGGGTGAACGGTTGATGTTCACAACAGCCCCCGCGCCTCCTACAGCGACTTCGCCGCGGGCTTCACCATCCCGCGCACCGTCCGTGACTTCACGAACTCACCGATCGCCGTCATCTCCCACTCGCCGGAGAACTGCTTGATGAGCTTCGCCATCATCACGCCCGTCTGCGCCTCGGCGTTCGTGAGGTCGAAGCGGACCAGCTCCTCGCCGCTCGCCGCGTCGATGAGGCGGCAGTACGCCTTGGCGACCTCGGTGAACTTCTGGCCCGTGAACGAGTTCACCGTGAAGACCAGGCCCGTGACCTCCTGCGGGATGCGGCCCAGGTCCACGACGATCACCTCGTCGTCACCGCCGCCCTCGCCCGTGAGGTTGTCGCCGGAGTGCTTGATCGCGCCGCCCACGATCGAGAGCTTGCCGAAGTAGCAGCTGTCGACGTGGTTGCGCTGCGGCCCGTACGCGATGACCGACGCGTCCAGGTCGATGTCCTTGCCCCGGTAGGCGGGCTCCCAGCCGAGGCCCATCTTGACCTGGGAGAGCAGCGGCTTGCCGCCCTTGACCAGGGACACCGTCTGATTCTTCTGGAGGGAGACGCGGCCCTTGTCGAGGTTGATCTTGCCGGAGCCGGGCGCCGGGGCGGGCGCGGCGGCAGCGGCGGGCGCTGCGGCCGGCGCGGGCGGGGCCGTCCGCGGGTCGAGCGGCGGCGTCGTCGGCGCGGGCATCGCGGCCGGCGGGGCGGGCGGAGCCTGCGGGGCCGGAGCCGCGGCGGGGGTCGCCGGCTCCTCCACCGAGACACCGAAGTCCGTGGCGATACCCGCAAGCCCGTTCGCATACCCCTGGCCCACCGCGCGTGCCTTCCACGCGCCGTTCCTCAGGTACACCTCCATGACCACCAGCGCCGTCTCCGCGCCGAGCTGGGGCGGCGTGAACGTGGCGAGGACCGAGCCGTCGTCCGCGCCACGGATCGTGGCCGTCGGCTCGACGCCCTGGAACGACTGGCCCTCGGCGTCCGGGCTCGCGGTGACGACGATCTTCTCGATGCCCGGCGGGACGGCGGCCGTGTCCACCGTGATGGAGTCCGGGGCGCTGCCACCGCCCGATGTGTACGTCACACCGGGCCCCGAGGGCTGGTTGTAGAAGATGAAGTCGTCGTCCGAGCGCACCTTGCCGTCGGCGGTGAGCAGCAGGCCCGATACGTCGAGCCGCACGGGCGCCGTGACGTCCACCGTCACGCGCTGCACGGCGAGCGGGATGTTCGAGCCGGGAGTCATTGCGGTCATGCCTGGGGTAACGATCGACCCCGCTTTACCGTTCCCTTACCCGGGACTTTCGCAGAGGACTTTTCTCCCTCCCGCACGCCTGCGGCGCGTAGCTGCGACGCCGGGCGGTCAATTTGCGAGAGTGCCCCTCGTGAACATGCACAAAGGCCACCAAACCGGACCGGCGGGTGAAGACCCCCATCTGGACGACCCGACCACCGCCGAGGGGGTCACCGACGCCGGTGACCTCGGGTACAGCAAGAGCCTCAAGCCCCGGCACATCAGCATGATCGCGATCGGTGGGGCGATCGGCACGGGCCTCTTCCTCGGTGCCGGCGGCAACCTCGCCAAGGCGGGACCCGCCCTCGCGTTCGCCTATGCGATCTGCGGCGTGTTCGCCTTCTTCGTGGTGCGGGCCCTGGGCGAACTGGTCGTGCACCGGCCCTCCTCCGGCTCCTTCGTGAGCTACGCGCGCGAGTTCCTCGGCGAGCGGGGCGCGTTCGTGGCCGGCTGGATGTACGTACTGAACTGGTCCTCGGCCGGGATGGCGGACATCACCGCCGTCGCCCTGTACGTGCACTACTGGTCGATGTTCACGACGATCCCGCAGTGGGTGCTGGCCGCGGTCGCCCTCGCGATCGTGCTGACCATCAACCTCATCTCCGTGAAGAGCTTCGGTGAGATGGAGTTCTGGTTCGCCATCGTGAAGGTGGCGGCCCTGGTGCTGTTCCTGCTGATCGGGATCTTCTTCCTGGTGACGGGCAAGCCCGTGGACGGGAACTACGACCCCGGCATCTCGCTCATCAGCGACAACGGCGGATTCTTCCCGCTGGGCGTCATGCCGGTCGTCCTCATCACGCAGACCGTGGTCTTCGCGTACGCGGCGGTCGAGATGGTCGGTGTGACGGCAGGCGAGACCGCGGAGCCGGAGAAGGTCGTGCCGAAGGCCGTGAACTCGATCATGTGGCGTGTCGGCATCTTCTACGTCGGCTCGGTCGTGATGCTGACGCTGCTGCTGCCCTGGACGGCGTACTCGGCGGGCGAGAGCCCCTTCGTGACGGTTCTGTCGAAGATCGGGGTGCCGTCGGCCGGCGGGATCATGAACCTGGTGGTGCTGACCGCCGCGATGTCCTCGCTCAACTCCGGGCTCTACACCACGGGCCGCATCCTGCGCTCGATGTCGATGGCGGGCTCGGCCCCTTCGTTCACGGCCCGGATGAGCGGCAGCCACGTCCCGTACGGCGGGATCCTGCTGACGGCGACGGTGGCGATGTTCGGGGTCGCGCTCAACGCGTGGCTGCCGGAGGACGCGTTCGCGATCGTCACGAACATCTCCTCGCTCGGCGTCATCTCCACCTGGTGCATGATCATGCTCTGTCACCTGGTGTTCGTGCGGCGTGCCCGGGAGGGCGTCGTGCACCGGCCCGCGTTCCGGCTGTGGGCCTCGCCGTGGATCGAGCTCACGACGATCGCGTTCCTGCTCGCCGTGATCGTGATGATGTGGTTCGACAAGGACGGTGCGGGCCGCAACACGGTGCTGATGCTGATCCCGATCGCGGTGTGCCTGACGATCGGCTGGTACGCGGTGCGGGGGCGGGTCCACCGGATCGCCTCCGAGCGCGAGGCGCCGCCGGTGGACCCGCTCCAGTGACCGCTCAGCGCTGACGCTTCCAGGGGCCCTTGATCGCCAGCATGATGCCGGGGTTCTGGATGTTGGCGTAGAGGGTCGAGCCGTCGGGCGAGAAGGTCACGCCCGTCATCTCGCTGTACTCCGGCTCCGTCTCGGTGCCGATGTTGAGGTCGTTGCGCGCGATCGGGTACGTACGGCCCCGCTCGGTCGCCCCGAACAGGTGCTGGATGCCCTCGCCGTCCTCGGAGATGACCAGACCGCCGTACGGGGAGACGGTGATGTTGTCCGGGCCGTCGAGGGCGCCGTCCTTCGACGGGTCCGGGTTGACGCCGAGCAGCACCTTCAGGGTGAGGGTGCGGCGCTTGGGGTCGTAGAACCAGACCTGGCCGTCGTGCGCGACGGGGCTCTCCTCGCGGGCGTACGAGGAGACGACGTAGGCGCCGCCGTCACCCCACCACATGCCCTCGAGCTTGCGGGCGCGGGTGATCTCGCCGTCCTTGAACTGCTTGCGCGTGGACACCGACTTGGCGTCGCGGTCGGGGACGTCGACCCAGTCGACGCCGTACGTCGTGCCGAGCTTCGTGGCGCGGGACAGGTCGTCGACGAAGCGGCCGCCCGAGTCGAAGCACCGGGTCGCCTGCAGCACGCCCGCGTCGTCCGCGAGGGTGCGCAGCTTGCCGCGGCCGTGCTCGAAGCCCTTCGGCGGAACCCAGCGGTAGAGCAGACCGTTGGGGCCGGAGGCGTCCTCGGTGAGGTAGGCGTGGCCGCGCTTGGGGTCGATGACGACGGCCTCGTGGGCGTACCGGCCGAACGCCTTGATGGGCTTGGGCGCGCGGTTGGCCCGGTGGTCCGCCGGGTCGACCTCGAAGACGTAGCCGTGGTCCTTGGTGAAGCCGTTCTTACCGGCCTTGTCCTCGGTCTCCTCGCAGGTCAGCCAGGTGTTCCACGGGGTGTGCCCGCCCGCGCAGTTGGTGGCGGTGCCCGCGATGCCGACCCACTCGGCGACCTCGCCGCCGCGGCGCACCTCGACGACGGTGCAGCCGCCGGCCGCCATCGGGTCGTAGACGAGGCCCTCGGTCAGCGGCACCGGGTGCGGCCAGTCGGCGCGGGCGCCCGCCAGCTCGTGGTTGTTGACGAGCAGCGTGGCGCCGCGCGGGCCCGCGAAGGTGGCGGTGCCGTCGTGGTTGGAGGGCGTGAACTCGCCGGACTCCAGCTTGGTCTTCCCGCAGTACGTGATGACCTTGTACGAGAAGCCCTCGGGCAGCGCGAGGATGCCGTCGGGGTCGTCGACCAGCGGGCCGTAGCCGACGCCCTTGTCCTTGCCCTTGAGTACGTCGACGTCCGCGTCGTCGGTGGCCGCGAGGGCGTTCGGCGCGGTGGCCAGGGAGCCGACGGACCCGGCGAGTGCGATACCGGCGCCGGTGGCCGCGGATCGTCTGGTGAAGTCCCTGCGAGTGAGCGACATGCTGGCTGTCTCCCGTAATGATCGATGAGAGTGAACGGGCCCTGTTTTCGGCCATACGTTCTCGCTCGCGTATAAACGGCGGTTGAACACCGTCCAACGCCAAGGGGCCCACCTCCATGACTTCCGTGAATTCCGTGAACCTTCCGCCGTCCGGCCGCCGCGTCCTTGTCTCCGGGGCCTCGCGCGGCCTCGGCCGGGCCCTCGCCCGCGCCTTCGCGGCCAACGGCGACCGGGTGGCGGTGCACTACGGCTCGCGGGAGGACGAGGCGCAGGCCACGCTCGACTCGCTCGCCGGGGAGGGGCACGTCCTCGTCGGCGGCGACATCTCCGCCCCCGAGGGCGCGGCGTCCGTCGCCGAGCGGGCGGCCGAGGGCCTCGGCGGCCTCGACGTCCTGGTCAACAACGCGGCCGTGAACCTGCCGCACCCGCCGGCCACCACCCCGTACGAGGAGTGGACCCGGCTGTGGCAGAGCCATGTCTCCGTGAACCTGCTCGGCACCGCGAACCTCAGTCACCTCGCCGCGCAGCGCATGATCGGGCAGGGCACGGCGGGCCGGATCGTCAACATCGGCTCGCGCGGCGCGTTCAAGGGCGAGCCCGACCACCCGGCGTACGGGGCGACGAAGGCCGCCGTGCACGCGCTCGGCCAGTCCCTCGCGGTGGCGCTCGCGCCGCACGGGATCGGGGTGGCGTCGGTGGCACCCGGCTTCATCGAGACGGAGCGGGTGGCGCACCGGCTGACCGACGAGGTGCGCGCGCAGAGCCCGTTCGGCCGCGTGGCCTCGGCCGAGGAGATCGCCGACTCCGTCCTGTGGCTCGCCTCACCGGCCGCACAGTGGGCCTCCGGCACCGTCCTCGACCTGAACGGCGCTTCGTACCTGCGTACGTGAGAATCTTCGTAAAGAAGGTCAACAGGTGCATCACGCACCCAAACCCAAGATTTCACGCAGAACGCCTTGACCGGACTGCCGTGCGGCAATAGACAGACTGGAGCAGAGAGTCTCCTGCCCGCATCACCCACCGAGGGGGTGGCGAGCCGATGGACGTACGACAGGCACGCGGCCTCCATGAGAGCCGGCTGATGAAGCTGGCCCATGTCACCGGAGTCGGGACCGGGAAGGACGAGCACTCGGGCGAGGACGTCATCGTCGTCTTCGTGACCCGCAAAGTGCCCCGCGACCGGCTCCGTGCGGAGGATGTCATCCCCACAGCACTCGACGGGGTACCGGTGCGCGTGCTCGCGATCGGCGAAGTGCGCGCGCAGGATGACGAGTTGTGAGGTAACCCCCGCACTTCAGTGAAAGTCAGGGGAAGAAGAGGTGGTCTGGCGTGCGCCAGCCCGAATTGATGCGCGGACCCGCCGGAGGACAGCTCAGCGACAGCTCCCGGCAGCAAGCGACCAGTGACTTCCTGCGGCGCGAGGCGCCCCTTGCCAATGTGGTCGGCTTCGGCCACGGCGTGAAATGGCAGAACGGCGAGCCGACGGGCGAGGAGGCCGTTCTCGTCTTCGTGACCCAGAAGGTGCCCGAATCGCTGTTGCCCGAGCGGGATGTGATTCCGCGTCAGATGGACGACGGCACCCCGACCGACATCGTGGCCGTCGGCCACATCTCCGCCCAGCGCCGGCAGAGCCGCCCCTCCGGAGCCCGCTCCGAAGAGGTCACGTACGGCCCCGACGGCGGTATCTCCCAGCAGTTCTCCGGCGCCGGCCAGCCCCTGCTCGAAGACCTTGGCGGCCTGGGAACCTTCGAACCGCAGCAGCTCGTACGCCGCATGCGGCCGTGCCCCTCCGGCTTCTCGGTCGGCAACGTGTCCATCACCGCGGGCACCCTCGGCAGCGTGGTCTACGACTTCCTGCGGGGCGCCACGGTGGACCCGCCGGGACCCGGGCTCGGCACCCCGGCGAAGTTCTACATCCTCTCCAACAACCACGTCCTCGCCGACTCCAACCGGGCCCAACTGGGCAGCGCCATCGTGCAGCCCGGCCGGTTCGACGGCGGCACGGACCCCGCGGACCGCATCGCCACGCTGTCCCGCTTCATCACCATCCAGTTCGCCCCGCAGACCCCGCTGGAGCGCCAGAACAACGTGGTCGACGCGGCGCTCGGCGAGGTCCCGTTCCAGGACGCCACGCGCGAGCAGTACTTCAGCGGCGCGCCGCGCGCCTGGCGCCGCAAGGCGAACGTCGCGGTCGGCGACCTCGTGAAGAAGACGGGCCGCACGACGAACGTGTCCTTCGGCCGGATCATCTCGGTCGACGCCACGGTCGACGTCAACTACGGCACGGCGGGCACGGCCCGCTTCAAGGACCAGATCCTCACCACGGTCATGTCGGCCGGCGGCGACTCCGGATCCCTGGTCACGTCCTACGACAACGTGGCGGTCGGCCTGCTGTTCGCCGGTTCGTCGACGGTCACGGTCGAGAACCACATCGAGAACGTCCGCGCGCTGCTGCGTGTGGAGATCTCCGAGCAGCTGGCATAGGAGGTGACGTGATGAGTACTCAGGCACGCAAGGGCAAGGGCCAGACCCGCGGGGAGCACCGCTTCCACAACCCGCAGGGCGCGGAGGTCAAGACGCGCGACGAGGCGTTCGCCGCGCAGCGCGACGTCTCTGCGGAGGCCCTCACGGTCGACTGCAAGCTGGAGCTGAACAACGGCTCGGTCACCTTCGCCATCACCGCGAAGGTAAACCCGAACACGCACCCCTTCGTGGTGACCGGCGGCCAGATCACGTCCGGCATCTGCGGCGCCCCGTGGGACATCACGGGCGGCTTCATCGGCGACACCATCCGCCTGGACGCGAAGCGCTCGGACCAGGGTTCCTGCGCCTCCACGATCACCGTGGTCGGCGAATTCCAGAACCCACCGTCGTACCGCGGCACGTACGGCTTCGACGGCGCGTCATCGTCGTTCAAGCACACGACGCGGTATCTGTGCTGACCCACTGAAGCCCCGCCTTTCAAACGAGAGCCAGCGGGGTCCGGGGCAGAGCCCCGGGTCCGCAACACCGTTGCGGGCCCGGGGTGACGCCCCCTCAACTTCCGTTGGCGGACCGAGCCTTGAACGCCGCCTTACGCGCTTCCTTGGCCACCTTCTTGTCGGGATGCAACCGGCCCATCGCCTCCAACACATCCGCGGTAGCGGGATGCTCAACCCGCCACGCCGCCGAGAAAAACCCACTGTGCTGCGCCGCAAGCCCCTCCACCAACGCCTGCAGCTCGTCCGAGTTACCTTCCACCGAAAGCTGCGCAGCGATCGTGTCGACGGTCAGCCAGAACACCAGGTCCTGCGACGGCGCCGGCACATCCGCGAACCCGTGCTCGGCCAGCCACACCCGGGCTAGCCCACCCAGCTCCGCATCGTCGAGGACCTCCCGCAGCGCCGGCTCGGCCTCCGCGCCGACCAGCGACAGCGCCTGCTGACACCGCAGCCGCCGCAGCGGCCCCCACTCGTCGGCCCCACGCGCCGCACCCAGCAACTCCCGCGCCGCGCCCAGCGGTTCGCGCCGCGCGAGCCACCCCTCGATCTCGACCTGCGCCGCGGCCTGCGGAAACGCGGCGGTGCCGTCGAGCAGCGCGTCGGCGCCCTTGTCGGCGAGGTCGCCGACGGCCGGGGCGTCCAGACCGGCTTCGAGCATCCGCGCCCGGACCCCGTACAGGCCGAGAGGCGTGAGCCGCACCATCCCGTAACGGGAGACGTCACCGTCGTCGACCGGCTCGGCCACCGGCTCCTCGGCGTCCGCCATGAGCGCCTCGTCGACCGGCTGGAACTCCACGAGGCCGATCGGGTCGAGCAGCCGGAACTGGTCGTCGAGCCGCATCATCGCGTCCGAGACCTGCTCAAGGACGTCGTCCGTCGGCTCGCCCATGTCGTCGGGCACGATCATCGACGCGGCGAGCGCGGGCAGCGGCACGGCCTCCTCGCCTGCGCCGCCCTCGCTGACGGTCAGCAGATACAGATTGCCGAGCACGCCCTCCAGGAACTCGGACTCCGCCTCGGGGTCCCAGTCGAGCTGCGAGAAGTCGATCTCTCCGCCCTCCTCCATGGCTCCGACCAGGTCGTCGAGGTCGGGCACACTGGCGTCGGCGAGCACGGTGTCGAGCGCGCCCAGCCACAGCGTGAGCACGTCGGAGGGGCCGCCCGAGGTGAGCGTGCCGAGCTCCTCGCCGACCGTGACGGTGCCCTCCTCCTCGTCGACGATCTCCACGAGGCCGGTGTCGACGGCGATGCGCCAGGCCTCGCTCGCGTACGCGGCGCCGTCCTCGTCGTCGGTGAGCGCCAGCTCGGCCGCGGCGGCGGGCAGCTGCTCCTCGACGAGTTCTCCGCCCGCGCCGACCCGGGTCTCGGGGCCGGCCCAGCGGGCGAGCTTCACCGCGCGGGACAGGAGGGGGGTGGCAAGGGCGTCCCGCGCCAGCTCCGCTTCGGCGGGCAGCCGCACCGGCGGCAGGGGGGAGCTGTCTGACATCGGCTGGTTCTCCTAGGGGGACGTACATGAGGCCTACGTTGCGACCGCCCAGCCTAGACGGATTTGCACCCATGCTGCCGGGTTCACTGACCGGTCGACTTCCCCTAACGTCCCCGACACCCGCGAAACCTTGACAACTCGCGCGCGCAGGACGGAAATTGACGCGCGTAGAAGTACACGAGGGCGTACGGCGCCCACGACGCGCCCCGCCCCGCGGCCCCCGCTCCGCCACCACGTCCCGGCACCCCGCCGGCCGCACGTCCCCGGAGGATCCGTTGTCCCATTCGACGTCCCACCCGTTCTCCCGCTCGCGCCTCGCCGCGCTGACCGTCGCCTGCGCGGCGGTGTCCGGCACCCTCGCCACGCTCCCCGCCCACCCGGCCGCGGCCGCCGACGTCGCCATCCACGACATCCAGGGCGCCACCCGCATATCCCCGCTCGCCGGACAGCAGGTCACAGGCGTGACGGGGGTGGTGACGGGCGTCAGAACGTACGGCTCGTCCCGCGGCTTCTGGTTCCAGGACACAAGCCCCGACGCCGACCCGGCCACCAGCGAGGGTGTCTTCGTCTTCACGAGTTCCACTCCCACCGTGAAGGCCGGAGACGCCGTCACCGTCTCCGGAACGGTCTCCGAGTACGTGCCCGGCGGCGCCTCCTCCGGCAACCAGTCGCTCACCGAGCTGACGAAGCCGACCGTGACCGTGAACTCGTCGGGCAACCCGGTGCCGGTCACCACGATCAGCGACAAGTCGGTCCCGGACGCGTACGCGCCGAAGGGCGACCCGGCGGCGAACGGCTCGATCGACAAGCTGCCGCTGCGCCCCAGGGCGTACGCCCTCGACTACTACGAGTCCCTGGAGGGCCAGAACGTCCGCGTCGGCTCCTCCCGGGTCGTCACCGCGTCCGACGCGTACGGCGAGCTGTGGGTCACGGTGAAGCCGCACGAGAACCGTACGAAGCGCGGTGGCACCCGCTACTCCTCGTACGAGGACCAGAACGGCGGACGCCTTCAGATCCAGTCGCTCGGGGCGATCGACGACTTCCCGGTGGCCGACGTCGGCGACACCCTGACCGGCGCCACCGGGGGCCCGCTCGACTTCAACCAGTACGGCGGATACACGCTGGTGGCACGGGAGTTGGGCAACCTGAAGCAGTCAGGACCCCAGCGCGAGACGACCCGCGCGCAGAAGCCGGGCGAGCTGGCCGTGGCGACGTACAACGTGGAGAACCTCGACCCGTCCGACGCCACCTTCGACGCGCACGCGGCCGCGATCGTCGACCACCTCCGCTCGCCCGACATCGTGTCCCTGGAGGAGATCCAGGACAACAACGGCGCGAAGAACGACGGGACGGTCGCCGCCGACGCGACGATGGGCAAGCTGATCGACGCGATCGTCGCCGCGGGCGGGCCCCGCTACGACTGGCGGTCGATCGACCCGGAGAACAACAAGGACGGCGGCGAGCCGGGCGGCAACATCCGCCAGGCCTTCCTGTTCAACCCGGACCGCGTGTCCTTCACCGACCGCCCCGGCGGCGACGCCACCACGCCGGTGGGCGTGACCAGCAAGAACGGCAAGGCGGCACTCACCGCGTCGCCCGGCCGCGTGGCGCCGGGCGACGCCGCGTGGGCGAACAGCCGCAAGCCGCTGGCCGGCGAGTTCACGTTCCGCGGCAAGCCCGTCTTCGTGATCGCCAACCACTTCGCGTCCAAGGGCGGCGATCAGGGCCTGACCTCCCAGTACCAGCCGCCCGCGCGCTCCTCCGAGACGCAGCGGCACGCGCAGGCGACGGCGGTGAACGCCTTCGCCAAGGACATCCTGAAGGCGCAGCGCAACGCGGACGTGATCACGCTCGGCGACATCAACGACTTCGAGTTCTCCGGCACGACGCAGCGCCTGGAGGCCGGCGGCGCGCTCTGGTCGGCGATCAAGAGCCTGCCGAAGCACGAGCGTTATACGTATGACTACCAGGGCAACAGCCAGGTCCTCGACCAGATCCTGATCAGCCCGTCGATCGTGGCGAAGGACGCGTTCGCGTACGACAGCGTGCACATCAACAGCGAGTTCCACGACCAGATCAGCGACCACGACCCGCAGGTGCTGCGCTTCCGCCCCTGAGGGGTACGGGGCCTGCGCCCCAGGCGGCCCAGGTGGGTCGGGCCGTCACGCGAAGATCTGTGCCAGCCAGTCGCCCCACTCGACCTCGTTCCGCCCCGCGTCCGCGTCCGGCGCGAAGTCGTGCACGCTGACGCCGACGGGGGCGCCCCAGTGGCCGCGCCCGAAGAAGCGGTACAGGGCGTCCTCGGTGCGCAGCCCGAGGAAGTAGGCGTTGCGGTAGTCGAGCACGGCGTCCAGGGCCTGTCCTTCCGGGCCCTGGACGCGGACCCGCGCGCCCTCCGTCGCATCGGCGGGCAGGTCGAGCGCGCGGCCGACGGCGGTGAGCGCCTCGCGGTTCGCGGAGCTGCGGGGCCCGTCGACCGTGGCGAAGGCGATCGGGCGGCCCGCGAAGTGCGTCACGTACTGGCGCAGCGTGTGCAGGTAGAAGTCGGTGTGCTTGTCGGCGCCGTCGTAGAGGTCGTCCCAGTTCTCGGTGAAGACGCCGCTGTGGACGTAGTGGACCCGGGAGCGGCTGCCGCCGTCGCGCGGCTCGATGGCCCAGTCGATCTGGTTGAGCGGCTGACCTGGAGGCAGGGCGGCCGGGTCGTCGGTGCGGACGGTGAGCCGGCGCGGCGGGTCCCACACGGTCAGCACGGAGCGGAAGGGGCCCTCGCCGCCCTCCTTGGGCACGTACTCCATGGGCCACAGCCAGCCGCCGGCCCCCATGGTGACGGCGTCCCACAGCTGCTGGGGGCCGACGTCGACCTCGAACTCGCGGGGGATCTCGAACGGCTTCGCGCCGGCCCGGGACCCGCTCATGACCGCCGCCTTCGTCGCATGAACTCACGGTCCCACAGGTCGCCCGACCCCGCCCCCGCGCGACTACCCACCGCCTCCCATCGCCCGCCCCAGGCGAGCCAACTGCCCCTGGAACCAGTCGAGTCGAGCCTGGAGCAGTGCCGCCTCCGCGGCCAGTTCGGGCATCCCGGGAGCGACCCCCTGCGGCCCCGCGCCCGGTGCGGCGCGCACCCGCAGCCCGTCGCCCGCGAGCCGGGCGAACGCCTCCAGGGTCCAGCGCGGCCGCCCGCCCACGCACCCCGCGCAGGCGCCCTCCAGCACCAGCCGCCCTGCACGCCCCCACCCGGCGTCGGCGAGCACCGCCGCCTCGGCGCCGCACGGGCACGGGCCGATGGTGGCGGAGCACACCCGCTGGCGCCCGTAGCGGAAACCGCGCTCGAACCGGATGTAGGGCCCGAGGACGGAGACTTCGAGCAGCGCCGCTCTGCGGTACTCCGCCTGCACCAACATCCCTTGCGCGCCCCGGCGTTCGTGTACGCAGTGGAATCCGCAGTCGCAGCGCCGGTGCGGTGCGCGATGGCGCCGCCCGTACACGCAGCGCGCCTCGTCGAGCACCTTGTAGGGCGCGGCGGCGCCGAGCGAGACACCCAGAAATCCGGCGCTCCCACCGTCCGCGTCGATCACGGGGTGGGCGATTTTATAACCGGTGGGCGGCTCCGTCGGGCGCTCCTGAGGGAGCCGCAGCCTCATCGCGCGGCCGGGACCTCGGCGGGCTCCGGTACGGCTTCGCGCACGGCGGCTTCGGCCACCAACTCCTGAGCCTTGTCGTCCACTTCGGGCCGCTCGGTCTCCTGCGGCGCTTCTTCGGCGATTCCGGTGGCGAGTGCTTTGCCGAGCCTCATGGTGCCTCCCCTGAACGGCCTTCGGCGATCCGGTTGCCGGTCACCGGCCTCTCATGGTGGCGCATACGACCCGATTTGGCACCAGCGCGTTCGGCATCCTGTACGAGCAGGGCATGCTCGTCGGCCACCACGGCCTCGGCCACGGCCACCACCCGCTCCCCCGCGAGTCTCAACCCTGCCTGCGACCAGGGCTCGGGCGCCGGGCGCCGGCGCCGCCACCACACGGCGCAGGCCGCGTAGACCCCACTCGCACACATCACCGCGGGCGCGGCAAGCGCCATCACCACGTCTCGCACCACACGCACCTCGCGAACAGACCAGCATCTTCCATGCAGTTCATCGGGTTCCTGCCGTACCACCTGAAGCACACATCTCAGCCAAAACGGATGTCGGGTGTCGAATTCAAGCCCCGGCGTTCCGCTTCCACGTCGACTCTTCAGCAGTGCTTGGCACCACCTCGTAGCAGAATTAAGTGGAGCTACATCGCGCCCGGGCCGACACTCCCCTCATGACGGACGCAACCCCACATCCCTCCCCCTTCAACCGCGCCCTGTGTGCCATGGTCACGCCCTTCACACGGACGGGGACGCTCGACCTGGGCGCCGCCCAGAAGTTGGCCGACCAGCTGGTCACCGAGGGCTGCGAGGGCCTCGTCCTCTCCGGCACGACCGGGGAGTCGCCGACCACGACGGACGCGGAGAAGGCGGACCTCGTACGGGCGGTGCGCGAGGCGGTCGACGGCCGCGCGAAGGTCGTCGCCGGCATCGGCACGTCCGACACCCGCCACACCGTCGATCTCGCCCATCAGGCCCAACAAGCGGGTGCCGACGGCCTGTTGGTGGTCACCCCGTACTACAGCCGTCCGCCGCAGGACGCGATCGAGGCGCACTTCCGCTCGATCGCCGACGCCACGGGCCTCCCCCTGATGCTGTACGACATCCCCGGCCGCACCGGCACCCGCATCGAGCCGGACACGATGGTCCGGCTCGCGGGCCACCCCCGGATCGTCGCCGTGAAGGATTGCGCGTACGACCTTCTCGGCACCCAACGGGTCATGTCCGAAACGGACTTGGCGTACTACACGGGCTGCGACGAATACGTCCTGGCGCTGTACGCACTGGGCGGCGCGGGCTACGTATCGACGGTGGCGAACGTGGCGCCCGCCGCCTTCCGCGCCATCATCGACGCGTACGACGCGGGCGACACGGCGGAGGCCGCGCGCCGCCAACAACTCACCATCCACCTCACCCAGTTGATGATGAACGCGGGCCTGCCGGGAGCGGTCACCGCGAAGGCCCTCCTCGGCGGCCCGGTCCGCGCGCCGCTGCGGCCCGCCGGCCAGGAGGCGACCGACGGGCTGCGGGCGGCGCTCGAGAAGCTGCTCGGCGCGTCCTGAAGGGTCAGGGCGCTCAGCGCGTCCTGATGGCGCAGGTCGCTCAGCGTGTCGCGAACTGGGGCTCCCAGCGCCCCGGATAGTCGGCCGACGCCTTGCGGAAGTCGCTCAGCTGGACGACCTTGTCGCTGCCGACCGTCACCAACAGCAGCTGGTTGTGGAACTCGCCCTTGCCGCCGCACTTCTTGGGGTCGCAGCCCCAGGCGATGAGCCGCTTGTCGTCGGCCCAGGCGAGCAGCTGCTGCGCGGGCAGCCTGTCGACGAGCTTGCCGGTCCGCGCGTCGTTCACGGCGACGGCGATCTTGTCGCCCTTGCCCGCGAAGTCCCCTCCGGCGAGCTTCCCGTTCGGCGAGAGCCCCGACTCGGAGTACATCAGCCAGTGCCGCAGCTTCGCGGGCGTCGGCACCTGCTTGCCGTCGAGGGCGTAGGCCTGCGGGCCACCGTTCGTGATCGAGGTCGTGACCACCAGGTCGCCGTCGGGCGAGAACTGGAAGTCCTCACGGGCGTTGTGGTCGAACTCGTCGCCCTTCTGCGGCGCCGCGGCCCACTTCCCCTTCCCGCTGTCCAGGTCGACGATCGAGAACCCGGTCCTGGACGGATGTCCGACGCTCGGCTCGTCCGGACCGCTGCCGTCGTTCATCGGCCGGTCCTTGTAGAGATGGTCCGGATCGGTCTTGTACGTCGTGACGACGAGCTTGCCGCCGTCCGCCGAGAACGCGGCCCCGGCGGCCCCCTGCGGCACCGGGATCCAGCGCGTCACCTTGTTCGTCGCCAGGTCGAGGATGCCGACCCGCTTCGCGGGCAGCTTCTTCTCCAGGACGGCGGCGGTACGCAGCCCCGGGGCGACGGTCAGCCAGGACCACGCGGTGGTCTTCCGGTAGGTCTTGGTCGTCGGGTCGAGCACCCCGTACGTGCGGGTCAACCGGCCGTCCCCGTCGGCGAACTTGACCGACTTGTACGTGACGAACGAGGCGAGCGCCGTGCGCCCCGCCGCGATGGCGTCCTTGGGCGGCGACTGGTCCGGGTGCGCGACGACGTCGGCGGAGCCGATCACGTCCGCGGGCGGGGCGTCCTCCGCGTCGTCCATCCGCGGCACCACCACCGCGGCGACGACCACCGCGGTCGCGGCCACGAACGCACCCACGGCCGTACCGGTCCGGCGCCTGCGCCGTGCCGCCAGGACCCGGTCGGCGAGGTCGCCGGGCGCGGGCCCGACGCTGTCGGCCTGCTCGCGCAGCGCCTCCTTGAGCATGACGTCGACGTTCACGGGCGCACCTCCACCGGGGCGTAGTCACGGGAGGACGGCGGCAGGTCGTCGCCGTCCTGTGCCAGTTCGGGGGCGAGCCCGCGCAGCTTGGCGAGCGCCCGGTGGGTGGTGGAACGCACGGTGCCCACGGAGATGCCGAGCACCCGGGCGACATCGCCCTCCGGCAGGTCCTCGAAGTACCGGAGCACGAGCACGGTGCGCTGCCGCGCGGTGAGCCGGGCGAGCGCGGCCCGCAGGACGACGCGCAGTTCGGCCTCGGCCGCCCCGTCGCTCCCCGCGGCCCCGTCCGGCACACTTCCGTAACTGACCTCCCGCTTCGGCCACTTCAGCCGCCACCGGCTGATCTGCTGCCGGTAGAGGACCTGGCGCACATACGCCTCCGGGTCCTCGATCCGGTCCCATCTCCCGGCCACCTTGATCAGCGCGCTCTGCAGCAGATCCTCGCCCGCGTGCCGATCGCCACCACTGAGCAGCACGGCGGTCTTCAACAACGCGGACGACCGCCCCGCCACGAACTCCCTGAACCTCTCCGCACCCGCATCCCGTACGGCATCCATCGCCACCTTCTCTTCCCCCCGGGATCCCCCGGCTGTTCCCGCTGTCACCCGTGATGACGTGTGCGACCCCGGGCCGCTATGCCTCCCCAAGGGGAAGAGATCGGCCAACATCTGTTCCGCGGTGCGCCTGTTTTCGCTCGATTGTGGCGGATGGAACGGGGACATCCGAATGAGAGGACACAGTTCCACTTCAGCGGAAAACCACGACTTTCCTGTCTATTTCAGTACCTTCCGGTGATCGCGCTCCGTCGCGACGCACATGAGGCGGGCACCACCCCTCACCGGAGAGATGTGCCCTTCGTGTGCGTCTTTCGTGCTGGCCACGTGATCCCCGGCGGCGCGTTTCCGTGCCGTGCCGCGCCACCCCTGCGTGAAGAACGGGGTAGCGGTGCGTGATCGGCGGGCCGGCGAAGGGCGGGAAGAGCTGGTTCAAGCCACCGAGATCAACTCCGTTGTTCCGGCGATGACCAGGCCCTTACATTCCTGCCTGGCGCCGCCTGGGTGATCGCGAGACCAATCCGGGTGGCGCCAACGACCGTAATCCGAACGGCAGTTGAAATTCCGAACACCGCCGTTCCCACGAAAGGACATGTCCATGCGTGTCAGAAGGCTGGCCCTGGCCGGCGCCGTCACCCTCGCGGGTCTCGGCACCGCGCTGTCCACCGCCGGTACGGCGAACGCCGCCGAGAGCTGCACGAGCGGTTACGCGTGCCTCTACTACAACAGCAACTACTCCGGTGCCTTCTACCGGCAGTACTTCAACATCTCCAACTACGCCAACTACTACTTCAGCGCCAGCGCCTCCGGCAGCGCCGGTGCCGGCCTCCCGGTGAAGAACAACGTCGCCTCGGTGGACAACTGGGACTTCTACAACGGCATCCGCATGTACTACAACAGCAACTACTCGGGTGCTTCCCAGCCCATCGGCGCCGGCGGCCAGGCCAACCTGAACACGACGCTCAAGAACGAGAACGCGTCGGGCAAGTTCTACTAGGCCGACCCGAGTTCATCGGAACGCCGCGTCTGTAACGCTTCGCGGTTCGCAAGGCGTCTAACGAAGAAAAGAAGGGGTGTGCTGCCCAATGCAGCTGGGCAGCACACCCCGCTTCGCAGTCTAGCCAGTGGCCCTCCCCCACCCGAGAGAACCAACGTCACCTGAAGGATGAGCATCACCATGCGCAGGCGCCCTCTTCCCCTGTCTCTGATCGCCTTCGGCGGCATCGCCACTGTGCTGGCCGTGGCCGGCTGCGACTCCTCCTCCGGTTCGGGTGGCTCCGTCGACACCGCCTCCGTACCCAGCGCCTCCGCCGCGCCCAAGCTGGCCTCCACGACGGACAAGTCGCTGCCCATCGAGGCGTACATGTACACGAAGGACCAGACCGACCAGCTGAACAACGCGGTCGTGACGCTCCGCCAGGACTGCATGCAGAACTTCGGGTTCACCTACGCGGACCAGAAGGCGCAGAAGATGTTCCAGCCCAAGAGCATCACGCAGTTCCGGTACGGAATGACGGACGCCGACGACGTGGCCGTGCACGGTTACAAGCCCGCGGGCTCGGAGAAGAAGGTCGTCAAGCCGGCCCCGGTGAAACTGCCTCCGGCCGCGACCACGGCCCTGACCGGCACCAACGACGCGAACGTCAAGCCGGGTTCGACCGAGGCCAAGGGCGGTCAGGACATCAACGGCAAGAAGGTCCCGGCCGGCGGCTGCATCGGGGAGGCCAACCGCAAGCTGGGCGCCACCTCCGCGCAGGGCTTCGGGGACGCGCCCGTCGTGGTGAAGGTCAACACCGACAGCTGGGCCAAGTCGTACAACGACAAGCGGGTCCGGGCGGTGTTCACCAAGTGGTCGGCCTGCATGAAGCAGAAGGGGTACGCCTACGCCGACCCGATGAAGGCCGGCGACGACCCCCAGTGGCAGAAGACGACCACCGCCACCCCTCGTGAGCAGCAGGTCGCCTCCGCCGACGTCGCCTGCAAGCAGAAGAACAACGTGCTGGGCGTCTGGTACTCCGTCGACGTCGCCTACCAGAAGCAGATGATCGAGCAGAACGCCGAGGCGCTGAACGACGTGAAGAAGCGGCTCGACAAGCAGTTGAAGCTGGCGGCCCAAGTCGCGTAACGCGGCGGGCACTTCGCGGCGTCCACGACGTGTGAAGTGCGCACCGGGACCTGACGGCCACCAGACGACGAGCGCCGGACGCCACCGGCCTGGAGAGACACGATGATCGAATCCGAGGCCCGCAGCGCCCGCGGCGCCGCCGACATGCCGGGCGAGGACACCCTGCCGGTCGAGGACACGGCGCCCGTCGACCGTCCTCCGCGCGCTGGGCGCGGCCGGCGGCGGCGCGGCGACGTACCGACGGCCGACAGCCCGGGCGGGGACGCCGGGCTCGGGCGTCGGCGCCGGGTCGTGGCCCTCGTCGCGGGCGGCGCGCTGGTGCTGACCGGCGCGGGCGTCGCCGCGTCGCTGGTGGTGCGGTCCCCCGCGCAGGTCGCGGCCGAGGCCAAGGCCCCGCACCAGGGGGTGCTGACCGCGCCCGTGGAGAAGCGGGTGCTGAAGGACTCCGTCGTGCTGCGCGGCACGGTGGCGGCAGGGCAGTCCGTGGACGTCACGGTGTCGGGGGCGGCGGGCACCGCGGGCACGAGCCGCTCCGTCGTCACCAAGGCACCCAAGCCGGTCGGCTCCAAGGTCGTGGCCGGGCAGGTGATCGCCGAGATCTCCGGGCGCCCGGTGTTCGCCCTCAAGGGGAAGGTGCCGGTCTACCGGGACCTGAAGTCCGGGGCGACCGGTGACGACGTGGCCCAACTCCAGTCCGCACTCGCCCAGTTGGGTCATGCGTCGAACCCGGACGCGCGCGGCACGTTCGGCTCCGGCACCCGCCACGCCCTGGCCGCCTTCTACACCTCCATCGGCTACGACCCGGTCTCCGCGCAGACCGACGGCGCGACCGCCGTGCAGGAGGCGCAGGACGCCGTGACCGCCGCGGAGCGGACGGCGCAGGACGCCGAGGACGCCCGTGCCGCGCACGCGACACAGGAGACCCGGCGGGCCGCGGACCGCGCGGACCAGGACCTTCAGCGGGCCCGCACCCGGCTGGGCAAGGCGCAGGCCGAGGCGGGACCCATGCTCCCGGCCTCGGAGGTGGTGTATCTGTCGGGGTTCCCTGCGCGGGTGGACAGTGTGTCCGCGGTCCTCGGCTCGGCGGTCACGGGCAAGGTGATGACGCTTTCCGCGGGACGCCTCGTGGTGGACGGCTATCTCCAGGAAGCCCAGAAGGGCCTGGTCAGGACGGGGCAGAAGGCGGAGATCCTGCAGGAGCAGACGGGTAAGACGACGCGGGCCGAGGTGCGGTCGGTGGCGGACACCCCCGAAGCGGCCGAGCAGTCCGACGACGGCTCCGCCGCATCGACAGCGGGTGGCGGCGGCGAGGCGGGCTCCGGTCAGCAGTCCGCGACCCAGGGCTACCGAATGGTCGTGGCGCCGGACACCCCGCTCGCCTCGGGCGCCGTGGGCCAGGACGTACGGCTCACCGTCGAGGCGGCGTCCACCGAGGGGGAGGCGCTCGTCGTGCCGGTCTCCGCCGTTTCCGCCGCGTCGGACGGCGGCACGGTCGTCACCGTCGTCACGTCCGGCGGCAAGCAGCGCAGGGTCGCGGTCCGCACCGGCACCAACGGCGACGGTTATGTGGAGGTCAGGGCGGTGGACGGCGCGGCGCTCGGCGAGGGCGACCAGGTCGTCACCGGTATCCGGTCCGGCTCGGGGGACGCCGGGTGAGCGTCGACGAAGGAGCGGCGCGGCCGCCCGTCATCGAGTTCCAGCGGGTCGCCCTGACCTATCCGGGTCCGCCGCCGGTGCCCGCCCTGCTTCCCTGTGAACTGCGTATCGAGCAAGGGGAGTTCGTGACCGTGGTCGGCCCGTCCGGGTCCGGCAAGTCGACGTTCCTGAACATCGCGGGGCTGCTCGACGCGCCGACCGAGGGGCGGTACCTGCTCGACGGCATCGACACCGGCGCGCTGCGCGACGGCGACCGCACCGCGCTGCGCGGACGCCGCATCGGATTCGTCTTCCAGTCCTTCCATCTGCTGCCGCACCGCAGCGCCCGGGAGAACGTGCAGCTGGCCATGGTCTACAACGACACCCCGCGCGGTGAACGCGCGGGCCGCGCCCGCGAGGCGCTGGAGCAGGTCGGGCTCGGCCACCGCCTGGACGCGGCGCCGACCCGGCTGTCCGGCGGTGAGCGCCAGCGGGTGGCGATCGCCCGCGCCCTGGTGTCGCGGCCCTCCCTGCTGCTGTGCGACGAGCCGACCGGCAACCTCGACAGCAAGAACGCCGAGTCGGTCCTCGTCCTCCTCGAAGAGCTGCACCGCTCGGGGATGACGGTCCTCGTCATCACGCACGACCCGGCGGTGGCGGCGCGCGGCGCCCGTACGGTGGCCATCCGCGACGGTGTCCTGCGCGAGCAGGTGGCGGTATGAGCGGCCGCCGCGGCACCGGCCGGCGCCCCGCCCTGCGGTGGCCGGGCCGCCGGCGCCGTGACCCCGCCGTCGAGCCCTCCGTGCTCAACCCCCGCGATCTGCTCGGCGAGTCCCTGGCCGGTGTGCTCCAGCGCCCGGCCCGCTCCGCCCTCACCGCGCTCGGCACCGTCCTCGGTGTCGGCACGTTCGTGGCGATCCTCGGCCTCACGGCGACGACGTCCTCGCAGATCGACTCCCGGTTCAACGCGCTGACCGCGACAGAGGTCAACGTCGACGACGTGGGCATCGAGCAGAACGAGTTCGTCCACCTCGCCTTCCCCAAGGACGCCGACGCGCGGATCGAGCGGCTCTCCGGGGTCGAACACGCGGGCGTGTACTGGACGGTGGACACCCGTGGCACCGACGCCACCGTCCGCTCCTCGCCCGTCGGCGACGCGGCGGACGGCGAGCGGGCGGGCATCGTCGCCGCGTCGCCCGGGGTCATCGAGGCGGCGGTGCCGCACATGGCCCAAGGGCGGATCTACGACGAGTACGCGGAGAAGACCGCCCAGCCCGTCGTGGTGATCGGCGCCGGGATGGCCAGACGGCTCGGCATCACCACCCTGGAGACCCGGCCCGCGCTGTTCATCGGGGACCAGCCGTTCACCGTCGTCGGCATCATCGACGATGTGGAGCGCAAGGCGGACCTGCTGCTCTCGGTCGTCGTCCCGCGCTCGACCGCGCTGAAGACCTGGGGCGAGCCGGAGTCCGGTGGGGCCAAGATGCTCATCTCCACGAAGATGGGCGCGGCCCGCCAGGTCGCCCACCTCGCCGCGACGGCCCTGCGCCCCGACCACCCCGAGTACTTCAAGTCGGTCCCGCCGCCCGACCCGCGCACCCTGCGCGGCAACGTGACGGACGACCTGCAGCAACTGTTCCTGCTACTGGCCGCGATCTGCCTGGTCATCGGCGCCGTGGGCATCGCCAACACGACGCTGGTGGCGGTCCTTGAGCGCACCGGCGAGATCGGGCTGCGCCGCGCCCTGGGGGCCCGTGGCGGGCACATCACGGCGCAGTTCCTCGCCGAGTCCGGGGCGATGGGCGCGCTGGGCGGGCTGATCGGGACGAGCCTCGGCACCCTGACCGTCGTCGGGGTCGCCATCGCCCGGGACTGGACGCCGGTGCTGCACACGTCGACGGTGGCTTCGGCACCCGTCATCGGGCTGGTGACCGGCGTGGTGGCGGGCCTGTATCCGGCGTGGCGGGCGGCGCGTATCCAGCCGGCGGAGGCGCTGCGGCGCTGAACCCGCGAAACAGCGGCGCTGCTCGGGGCCTTCGGACCAGACCGGTCCGAAGGCCCCGATCGCGTTCGAGCACAGCGAAATTCGGCGTCCTGAGGGTGTAACGCGACGGCCGTGCCAAGGCGTCATCAGTGTGGAGCGTACGCACGGTCGGGAGGGGACACAGATGCGCGGATCAGCGCACCGGACCGAGGAGATCGAGGAGTTCATGCGGACCGTCAGCCCGAGCCTGTTCCGGGCCGCGCTGCTGGTCTGCGGGGACCATCATCTCGCCGAGGACCTGGTGCAGACGACTCTGGGCAAGGTGTTCGTGTCCTGGCGGCGCGTACGCAAGGCCGACCACCCGCCGGCGTATGTGCGCGCGATGCTGATGCGCACCTACCTCTCGTATGTCCGGCTGCATCGGACATACGAGAAGCCGGTGGGCGAGCTGCCGGAGCAAGTGTCGGGCGCTCGCGACCCGGCCCTGCGGCTGACGCTGGTGAACGCACTGGCACAGCTTCCGCCGCAGGACCGGGCCGTGGTCGTCCTGCGCTACTGGGAGGACCGCAGCGTCGCCCAGACCGCCGCCGAACTGGGCCTGAGCGAGGGCAATGTGCGCATCCGCAGCATGCGGGCGCTGAAGATCCTGCGCGGCACCCTGGCGGGCCAGCACGACATCCTCACGGGGAAGTAGGTAGGGAGCAGCCATGAAGCGAGTGGAGCGGCCGGGACACCACCGGGCCGAGGGGGACGTGAGGAACCAGGTAGACCAACTGTCGGGCGAGGAAACGGAGTTCGAGCGCCGCCTCGGTGCCCTCCTGGACGGCTACGCGGAAGATGCGCCCGTCTCCACCGACACCCTGGTGGCCGGTGGACTGGCCCGGGGCCGACGGATGCGCGCCCGCCGCAGGGCGCTGTGGGGCGCGGGCACCGTGGCCTGCGCGAGCGCGCTGGCCGCGGTGGTGGTCGTGTCCTGGGGCGCCCCGAACCGGGCACCGGCCCAGGCGGGCGGTGTGACCATCCCCGAGTTCGCGCCGGCCGCCGCCGCGACGGGGGCGCCGCCGGGCAAGACGGCGCTGACCGGGAAGGAGGCCGTCACCGAGCTGCGCGACCTGCTGCCGGAGGGCGAGGCGACGGGAGCCCACTGGTGGGACGGTAACGACGACCAGGCACGGCCCGCCGCGGGCGGCCGGCTGCTGCTGGACGGCGCCGAGGTCACCGTCGACGTGCAGGGCAACTTCCAGCTGACCGGCGCCGACGGACTCACCAAGGATGCGGCCCGCAAGGCGGCCCGCTCCACGGACGGCCGGCAGGACAAGAGCGGGAAGGCGGCACCCGACAAGTCGGATGCGGCGCAGCGCGCCAAGGAGGAGAACAAGAACGACGGCAAGAACATACGCCCCGCCACCCGCGCCGAGCTGCGCACGTTCTACTCCTGCGCCGCCCGGACCGCGTCCGACGCCACCCTGTCCGGCTGCGCCGCCCGCAACCTCTCCGACGGCTCGGTCCTGATCACGTACCAGGAACGCCACGGCGACCTCGTGGAGCGCACCGCCGACCTGCTGCGCAAGGACGGCACCCGCGTGGTGCTGACCACCGCCAACGCCGCCGACGCAAAGAAGGGCCCCGCGAGCACCGCCACTCCCCCGCTCACGACGGAGCAACTGACTGACATGGCACGCAGCAAGACATGGCAGCCCTGGGTGTAGCCGGCCGAGCAGACCGAGCAGTGAGCTCCCCGCCTCCCCGAACCAGGTACGGATACTCATGCCGACGTCGCGCCCCGGGGCGACCATGGAGAGAGACCGAGCACGGCAGCACCCGCTGCAGCACCCACGGGGAGACCGATGAACGCCCGCACTCTTCTGCGCCTGACCGTCACCAACCCGGCGTCGGCGATCTACCTGGGACTCGTCGGTGCGTCCGTCGTGTTCACGGCCGGTGTCGTGCTCTTCTCCTCGGACCCCGGCTTCGTCGGCGTCTGGCCCTTCTTCCTCACCGCCCCCACCTCCCTCATCATGATGGGGATCATGGGCGCGGTCGGGGGCCTGGACGCCCCCGTCTGGCTCCTCGCCATCGGCCTGGCCGTGAGCGCCCTGCTCCAGTCCCTGGCCCTGGGCGCCACCCTCCAGGCCCTGCGCGGCCGCCACCTCGGCCGGACCGCCTGACACCCTCCGGGGACACACGCGTGCGGACACACGAGCGCCCTCCCGTGAACCACGGAAGGGCGCTCGCCTGTACCGGCTGCCGCAGGTCACGGCCGTCGATGATCAGTTGTGGCTGTGCAGCACCTCGTTGAGGCCGCCCCACACCGCGTTGTTCGGGCGGGCCTCGACCGTGCCCGTCACCGAGTTGCGGCGGAAGAGGATGTTGGAGGCGCCGGAGAGCTCGCGGGCCTTGACGACCTGGCCGTCGGGCATCGTGACGCGGGTGCCGGCCGTGACGTACAGACCCGCCTCGACGACGCACTCGTCGCCGAGGGCGATGCCGACGCCGGCCTCGGCGCCGACGAGGCAGCGCTCGCCGATGACGATGCGGACGTTGCCGCCACCGGAGAGCGTGCCCATGGTGGAGGCGCCGCCGCCGATGTCCGAGCCGTCGCCGACGACGACGCCGGCGGAGATGCGGCCCTCGACCATCGACGTACCGAGCGTGCCGGCGTTGAAGTTCACGAAGCCCTCGTGCATGACCGTGGTGCCCTCGGCGAGGTGCGCACCCAGGCGGACGCGGTCGGCGTCGGCGATGCGCACGCCCTTCGGGGCGACGTAGTCCGTCATGCGCGGGAACTTGTCGATCGAGGTGACGGAGAGGTGCAGGCCCTCCGCGCGGGCGTTCAGGCGCACCTTCTCGACGTCGTCGACGGCGACCGGGCCGAGCGAGGTCCAGGCGACGTTGGCGAGGAAGGCGAACTGGCCGTCCAGGTTCACGCCGTGCGGCTTGACCAGGCGGTGCGAGAGCAGGTGCAGACGCAGGTACACGTCGTGCGCGTCGAGCGGCTTGTCGTCGATGGACCCGATGACCGTGCGTACCGCGACGATCTCCACGCCACGGCGGGCGTCGGGGCCGATCGCCTTCGCCGCGCCCTCACCGAGCAGCTCCACGGCCTTCTCGGCGGAGAGCTTCTCGGTCCCGGCCGGGCCGGGCTCGGCGACGAGCTCGGGCGCGGGGAACCAGGTGTCGAGAACGGTGCCGTCGGTGGTGACGGTGGCGAGGCCGGCGGCGACGGCGCCGGTGGAGCGGGGACCTGCGGGGGAAGGTGAGGTGTCGGTCATGCCCCAAACCTAATCGGCACCGGCCCGCGGAGGCTAACCGGTCCTGGCCCCCGTCTCACGTGCCGGGCGCCGGCCGCCCGACCGCCCCTGTGTCACCGAATCAGCCGCGCCAGCATCTCCCGCGTGTACCCGGCGTCGTACTCGCCGCCGGTCAGCAGCACTTGGAGCGAGATGCCGTCCATCAGCGCGACGAGCGCCCGCGCGGTGACCGGGTCGGTGCGCCGGGCGACGAGCTCGGCGAGCTCCTCGCACCACTCGGCGGCGACGGGCCGCAGGGCGGGCCTGCGCAGCGCCGCCAGATACAGCTCGTACTCCAGCTCCACGCCGTCCCGGTCCCCGGCCAGCCACTCGCCGAGCACCTCGGCGAGCTCGTGCGGGAGGTCGCTGCCGGGGTCCTGGAGCCCGCCGTGCGCCGCGACGACCTTCGCGAAGCCCTCATTGGTCTGCCGCAGCGCGGCCACCATCAGCTCGTCCAGGGTCTTGAAGTGGTACGTGGTGGAGCCGAGCGGCACGTCGGCCTCGCGGGCGACGGTGCGGTGGCTGAGCCCGCCGATCCCCTTCGACCCGACGACCCGGATCGCGGCGTCGATGATCCGCTGGCGGCGCTCGGGGTCGTAGCGGCGCGGCGCCATCAGTGCGCCCCGCCCAGATTGAGCAGCACGACCCCGCCGATGACGAGGACGATCCCGCCGACCTTGGCGAGCGTCAGCCCCTCCCCCAGGAACAGCATGCCGATCGCGGCGATGACGGCGGTGCCGGCGCCCGCCCAGATCGCGTAGGCGGTACCGATCTGCACGGTCTTCAGCGTCTGCGCGAGCAGCGCGAACGCGACGATGTAGCCCGCGACGGTGACCAGCGAGGGCCAGAGCCTGCTGAACCCCTCGCTGTACTTCATGGCGGTGGTGGCCCCCACCTCGGCGGCTATGGCGCCGGCCAGCAGCACGTATCCCATGTGTACGAGTGTACATAACGGTGCCGACAAAAAAGCCCCTCCGGCGATTGAGGAGCGGGGTCCGGGGCAGAGCCCCGGCTCTTCAATCGCCGGAGGGGCTTGATCAGCTCACACGTTGAAGCCCAGCGCCCTGAGCTGCTCGCGGCCGTCGTCCGTGATCTTGTCCGGACCCCACGGCGGCATCCAGACCCAGTTGATCCGCAGCTCGTTGACGATGCCGTCGGTCGCGGACTTCGCCTGGTCCTCGATGACGTCGGTGAGCGGACAGGCCGCCGACGTCAGCGTCATGTCGATCGTCGCGATGTTCGCGTCGTCGACGTGGATGCCGTAGATCAGGCCCAGGTTGACGACGTCGATGCCCAGCTCGGGGTCGACGACGTCGTACAGCGCCTCGCGGACCTCCTCCTCGGAGGCCGGCTTCATCTCCACTGCCGTGCTGTCACTCATGCTGTCTTCGCCTCCTCCGCGAAGGCTTGAGCCGTCGCGTCCTTCCACGCCATCCAGCTCAGGAGGGCGCACTTGACTCGGGCCGGGTACTTGGAGACACCGGCGAACGCGACCGCGTCCTCCAGGATCTCCTCCATGTCGTCGTCCGGCTCCAGCTGCCCCTTGGACTGCATCAGCTCCAGGAACGTCGCCTGGATCTTCCGCGCGTCCGACAGTTCCTTGCCGACCAGCAGGTCGTTGAGGACGGAGGCCGAGGCCTGGCTGATGGAGCAGCCCTGACCCTCGTACGACACGTCCGCGATCTTCTCGCCGTCGTACTTCACGCGGAGCGTGATCTCGTCGCCGCACGTCGGGTTGACGTGGTGCACCTCGGCGTCGCCGTCCCGCAAGCCCCGGCCGTGCGGGTGCTTGTAGTGGTCCAGGATGACTTCCTGGTACATCGAATCCAGCTTCACTGTCCCCAGCCCTTAACCGAAGAAGTTCCGTACGTGCTCCAGGCCGTCGACCAGAGCGTCGATCTCGCCGGGCGTGGAGTACAGATAGAACGACGCTCGCGTGGTCGCAGGAATTCCGTACCGCAGGCAGACCGGCCGCGCGCAGTGGTGGCCGACCCGGACCGCGATGCCCAGCTCGTCGAGAACCTGGCCCACGTCGTGCGGGTGGATGTCGCCGAGCGTGAAGGAGATCGCCGCGCCGCGATCCTCGGCCGTGGTGGGGCCGATGATCTTCAGGTCGGGGACTTCCTGGAGGCGCTTGACCGCGTACTCGGTCAGCGCGTGCTCGTGGGCGAGGATCTTGTCCATGCCGATCGAGTTCAGGTAGTCGATCGCCGCACCGAGGGCGATGGCCTGCGAGATCGGCGGCGTACCGGCCTCGAACTTGTGCGGCGCCGGAGCGTAGGTCGACGAGTGCATCGACACGGTCTCGATCATCTCGCCGCCACCGAGGAACGGCGGCAGGTCCTCGAGGAGTTCCTGCCGGCCCCAGAGCACGCCGATGCCGGTCGGGCCGCACATCTTGTGGCCCGTGAAGGCGACGAAGTCGGCCTGCAGCGCCTGCACGTCGAGCGGCATGTGCGGCGCGGCCTGCGAGGCGTCGATGCAGACCAGGGCGCCGACTTCCTGGGCGCGGCGCACGATGGCCTCGACCGGGTTGTGGGTGCCGAGGATGTTCGACACGAGCACGAAGGAGACGATCTTCGTCTTCTCGGTGATGATCTCGTTGATGTTGCTCAGGTCGAGACGGCCGTCGTCCGTCAGACCGAACCACTTCAGCTTCGCGCCGGTGCGCTGCGCGAGCAACTGCCACGGAACGATGTTGGAGTGGTGCTCCATCTCCGTGATCACGATCTCGGTCTCGTGATCGACCTTGTACGGCTCGTCGGCCCAACCCAGCATGTTGGCAACGAGGTTGAGCGACTCCGAGGCGTTCTTCGTGAAGACGACCTCGTCGCGGCTCGGCGCGTTGATGAACGCGGCGACCTTGTCGCGCGCGCCCTCGTACAGCGCCGTGGCCTCCTCGGCGAGCACGTGGACGCCACGGTGGACGTTCGCGTTGTGCTGTGTGTAGTACTCGTCGATGGCGTCGAGGACCTGGCGCGGCGTCTGCGAGGTCGCCGCGTTGTCCAGGTACACGAGCTTCTTGTCATCGTGAAGCACCCGGTCGAGGATCGGGAAGTCCTTGCGGATCGCCTCTGTATCAAGGAGGCCCGGCAGCTGTGTCACGCAGATACGCCACCCTTCGTGTACTTCTCGTAGCCCTCGGCCTCGAGGGTGTCGGCCAGCTCGGGGCCGCCGGACTCGACGATGCGGCCCGCCGAGAAGACGTGCACGAAGTCCGGCTTGATGTAGCGCAGGATGCGCGTGTAGTGCGTGATCAGCAGCGTGCCGACCTCGCCGGTCTCACGGACGCGGTTGACGCCGTCCGAGACCTGGCGCAGGGCGTCGACGTCGAGGCCGGAGTCGGTCTCGTCGAGGATCGCGATCTTCGGCTTGAGGAGCTCCATCTGGAGGATCTCGTGGCGCTTCTTCTCACCGCCGGAGAATCCCTCGTTCACGTTGCGCTCGGCGAAGGCCGGGTCCATCTGGAGGGTCTCCATCGCGCCCTTGACCTCCTTCACCCACGTGCGCAGCTTCGGGGCCTCGCCGCGGATCGCGGTGGCCGAGGAGCGCAGGAAGTTGGAGACGGAGACGCCGGGGACCTCGACCGGGTACTGCATGGCGAGGAACATGCCGGCGCGGGCGCGCTCGTCGACGGACATCTCGAGGACGTCCTCGCCGTCGAGGGTGACGGTGCCCTGCGTGATCGTGTACTTGGGGTGACCCGCGATGGAGTAGGCGAGGGTCGACTTGCCGGAGCCGTTCGGGCCCATGATGGCGTGCGTCTCGCCCTGCTTCACGGTGAGGTCGACGCCCTTGAGGATCTCCTTCGTGGCGTTGTCGGCCTCGACGGTGACGTGCAGGTCTCGGATTTCAAGCGTAGCCATGGGTGTCTCAGGACTCCTGGGTGAGGGAGGCGGTGACGTCGACGAGGACGTTGCCCCCTTCGATCTGTACGGGGTAAACGGGGACGGGGCGCGTGGCGGGAAGGCCGGACGGCTTGCCGGTGCGCAGGTCGAAGGCGGAGCCGTGCAGCCAGCACTCGATCTGGCAGTCCTCCACCTCGCCCTCGGAGAGCGAGACGTTCGCGTGCGAGCAGATGTCGTTGATCGCGAACACCTCGCCCTCGGTGCGGACGACCGAGACCGGCGTGCCGTCGAGCTCGACCCGCATGGGGGTGTCGCTCTCCAGCTCGCTGAGGTCACAGGCGCGTACGAAGGCCATCAGACCGTGGCCTCCAGCTCGGCCGCGATCTTCTCGAGCAGACGCTCCTCGATGTCCGGGACACCGATCTGCTGGACCAGTTCGGCGAAGAAGCCGCCGACCACGAGGCGGCGCGCCTCGTCGGCCGGGATGCCGCGGGCCATCAGGTAGAAGAGCTGCTCGTCGTCGAAGCGGCCGGTCGCCGAGGCGTGGCCCGCGCCGACGATCTCGCCGGTCTCGATCTCGAGGTTCGGCACCGAGTCGACCCGCGCGCCGTCCGTGAGGACCAGGTTGCGGTTCAGCTCGTACGTGTCCGTGCCCTCGGCGGCGGCCTCGATGAGGACGTCACCGATCCACACGGCGTGCGCGTTGTCGCCCTGGAGCGCGCCCTTGTAGACGACGTTGGACTTGCAGTGCGGGGTGGCGTGGTCGACCAGGAGGCGGTGCTCCTGGTGCTGGCCCGCGTCCGTGAAGTACAGGCCGAAGAGCTCGGCCTCGCCGCCCGTGGACGCGTAGTTCACGCGCGGGTGCAGGCGGACGACGTCGCCACCAAAGGTGACGACGACCGACTTGAAGGAGGCGTCGCGGCCGACGAGCGCGTTGTGCTGCGCCACGTGCACGGCCTTGTCGTCCCAGTCCTGCACGGATACGACGGTCAGCTTCGCGCCGTCGCCGAGCAGGAAGTCGACGTTGGCGGCGAGCACCGCGTCACCGGTGTGGTCGATGACGACGACGGCCTCGGCGAAGGCACCCAGCTCGATGACCTGGTGGCCGTAGGCGACGCCGCCCTCGCCGTGCACGGCGATCCGGATCGGCTCGTCGAGGACGGTCTCCTTGGGCACGGAGACGACCGACGCCTGCTCGAACGCGGAGTACGCCTGAGCGGCGACCCGGTCGACGGGCTTGCCGGCCTTGCCGACGCGGGCGTCGTCGCGGCCGACCGACTCGACGGTGACGCCGGCCGGGGCCTGGACGTCGACCTTCACGCCGGTGCCGGTCGCGGTGGCGGTGCCGTCGTGCAGCCCGCGCAGCCGCTCCAGCGGCGTGAACCGCCACTCCTCCTCACGGCCGTGCGGGACCGCGAAGTCCTGCACGTCGTAGGAGGGGGGCGCGCTCATGCGCGTGGCGACGGTCGACTCGGCGGCGACCGCGATGTTTCCGGTGGTCGTCGACCCCGCCGGGATGTTCTGAGCCTCAGCCATGGCTGTCGTAGTGCTCGCTTTCGTTACGTACGTAAGTGGCTTGATGGGAGCGGCAGTTGGCGACCCTGAAGGGGTCTTAACCGACCGCGCCCTCCATCTGGAGCTCGATCAGCCGGTTGAGCTCGAGCGCGTACTCCATGGGCAGCTCCTTGGCGATCGGCTCGACGAAGCCGCGCACGATCATCGCCATGGCCTCGAACTCGCTCATGCCTCGGCTCATCAGGTAGAAGAGCTGGTCCTCGGAGACACGGGAGACGGTCGCCTCGTGGCCCATGGACACGTCGTCCTCGCGGACGTCGACGTACGGGTACGTGTCGGAGCGCGAGATCGTGTCGACGAGCAGCGCGTCGCACAGCACGTTGGACTTCGAGCCGTGGGCGCCCTCACCGATCTCGACGAGACCGCGGTACGACGTACGACCGCCGCCGCGCGCCACGGACTTCGAGACGATGTTGGACGACGTGTTCGGCGCCATGTGGACCATCTTGGAACCGGCGTCCTGGTGCTGGCCCTCGCCCGCGAAGGCGATGGACAGCGTCTCACCCTTGGCGTGCTCGCCCATCAGGTAGACGGCCGGGTACTTCATGGTGACCTTGGAGCCGATGTTGCCGTCGATCCACTCCATGGTCGCGCCCTCGTACGCCACGGCGCGCTTGGTGACCAGGTTGTAGACGTTGTTCGACCAGTTCTGGATGGTCGTGTAGCGGCAGCGGGCGCCCTTCTTGACGATGATCTCGACGACCGCGGAGTGCAGCGAGTCCGACTTGTAGATCGGCGCGGTGCAGCCCTCGACGTAGTGGACGTAGGCGTCCTCGTCGACGATGATCAGCGTCCGCTCGAACTGGCCCATGTTCTCCGTGTTGATACGGAAGTAGGCCTGGAGCGGGATCTCGACGTGCACGCCCTTCGGCACGTAGATGAAGGAGCCACCCGACCACACGGCGGTGTTCAGCGACGCGAACTTGTTGTCGCCGACCGGGATGACGGTGCCGAAGTACTCCTTGAAGAGCTCCGGGTGCTCCTTGAGGGCCGTGTCGGTGTCCATGAAGATGACACCCTGCTCCTCCAGGTCCTCACGGATCTGGTGGTACACGACCTCGGACTCGTACTGGGCCGCGACACCGGCGACGAGGCGCTGCTTCTCCGCCTCGGGGATGCCGAGCTTGTCGTACGTGTTCTTGATGTCCTCGGGCAGGTCCTCCCAGGACTCCGCCTGCTTCTCCGTGGAGCGCACGAAGTACTTGATGTTGTCGAAGTCGATGCCCGACAGGTCCGAGCCCCAGTTCGGCATGGGCTTCTTGCCGAACAGCTTCAGGCCCTTGAGACGGAGCTTGGTCATCCACTCCGGCTCGGACTTCTTGGCGGAGATGTCCTTGACGACGTCCTCGTTGATACCGCGCTTGGCAGAGGCGCCGGCCGCGTCCGAGTCCGCCCAGCCGTATTCGTACTTGCCCAGGCCGTCGAGCTCAGGGTGGGCAGTCTCCTCGATGGGGAGAGTCATGCGGGGTTCCTCCCGGCCGTGCTTGCAGATGCGTTGGTGGTCGTGTTGGGGGTGTTCTTGGGGATGAACGTCGTGCAGACCCCGTCGCCATGGGCGATGGTGGCCAGTCGCTGTACGTGAGTACCGAGCAGCTGGGAGAACATTTCCGTCTCCGCCTCGCACAGCTGCGGGAACTGCTCGGCCACGTGGGCGACTGGGCAGTGGTGCTGGCAGAGCTGCTCACCGACCGGTGCGCTACGCGCCGTAGCAGCGTACCCGTCCGCGCTCAAGGCCCTCGCCAGGGCCTGGGCGCGCTCTTCGGGGGCTGCCGCCTCGATCGCCGCCTTGTAGGGACCGGCCTGTGCGGCGATCCGTGCGCGGGCGAAGGAGACGAGCGCCTCGTCGCCGCCGGCCTGCTCCTTGATCCAGCGGAGCGCTTCCGCGGCGAGCTTGTCGTAGGACTGGTCGAAGGCGTCCCGGCCGCAGTCGGTCAGCGCGAACACCTTGGCGGGGCGACCGCGGGTGCGGGCCCCGTAGACACGCTGGTCCCTGGGCTCCACGACCTTGTCCGCTCCCAGTGCGTCGAGGTGGCGGCGTACGGCGGCCTGGGTGAGGCCGAGGCGCGCTGCCAGCTCGGCGACGGTGGACGGGCCGTGGTCCAGGATGGAGCGCGCGACACGGTTGCGGGTGGACCGCTCCCCGGTCGTGAGCTCCTCAGGGACCTCGCCAACGTTTTTCACAACGCCATTGTTGCGTAATTCCTCAGACCCTGACAAGCGCGGCGGTGATCGCCGCTCGGTGCCGTACATCACTTAGGTAAACCTAAGTCATTACGTGCCGTGACCTGCGGAAACGATCTTTGATCGATCGGAACGCAGGTCGGACCGCCTATCGGAACGGTCATGCGGGAAAGCGGGACGCTCATGCGGGAAAGGCCCACGCCGACTAATTCCGTGGCGCCCGGACGCCCCCGCGAGGACACTCTCTCCATGCCCACACCCCTCCCGACCGGCCCACTCGTCACGCAGGCGTCCCTCACGGCGGATCTGAGGGCGCTCGGCGTCCGATCGGGCGACACCCTCCTCGTCCACACCTCCCTCAGCAGCCTCGGCTGGGTGAACGGCGGAGCCGTCGCGGTCGTCCGCGCCCTCCTCGACGCGCTCGGTACCGAGGGCACCCTCGTCGTACCGACGCAGTCCGCGGACATCTCGGACCCGGCCGAGTGGAGCCGCCCGCCGGTCCCGCGCGCGTGGTGGGAGACGATCCGGGCGACCATGCCCGCGTACGACCCGGCGAGCACACCCACGCGGGGCGTCGGCGTCGTCCCGGAGGCCGTACGGACCTGGCCGGGGGCCCTGCGCAGCGCGCACCCGCAGACGTCCTTCGCGGCGCTCGGACCGTGCGCCGCCACGGTGACCGAGGGGCACGCGGTCGACTGCCGGCTCGGCGAGCACAGCCCGCTGGCACGCCTGGAGGAGCTGCACGCGCGCGTGCTGCTCCTGGGCGCCGAATACGAGGCGTGTACGGGCTTCCACCTGGCCGAGTACCGCGTCCCGGGCGGCCACGAGGACGCCGGGCGGCCGGGGCCCCACGGCTGGGAACACGTGCGCGAGGTGGCTATCGACTCCGACCGGTTCGACGAGCTGGGCGCCGCCTTCGAGCGCGACGCCCCGGTCGTCCGCGGCCGCGTCGGCGCCGCCGAGGCCCGCTTCTTCCCGCTCGCGGACGCCGTGGCCTACGCGGAGAAGTGGCTGCCCGCGCACCGCCCCGCCGCCGTTTGACCGGTCCGCGGCCTTCTTGCGCCCCGCGCGTCCGGGAGCCGCGCCGCGTCCCTAGACTTGCCCACCATGCGAAGTGAGCCAGTCGTCCACATCACCGGTCTGGTGAAGCGGTACGGATCCAAGACCGCGGTCGACGGCCTCGACCTCACGGCGGCCCCCGGCATCACGGCCGTCCTCGGCCCCAACGGCGCGGGCAAGACCACCACGATCGAGACCTGCGAGGGCTACCGCAGGCCGGACTCCGGCACCGTCCGGGTCCTCGGCCTCGACCCGGTCAAGCAGGCCTCCGCGCTGCGCCCCCGGATCGGCGTCATGCTGCAGTCCGGCGGCGTCTACTCCGGCGCCCGCGCCGACGAAATGCTCCGCCACATCGCCAAGCTGCACGCCCGTCCGCTCGATGTGGACGCCCTCATCGAGCGCCTGGGACTCGGCAGCTGCGGCCGCACCACCTACCGGCGCCTGTCCGGCGGCCAGCAGCAGCGGCTCGCGCTCGCCATGGCCGTCGTGGGCCGGCCCGAGCTCGTCTTCCTCGACGAGCCGACCGCGGGCCTCGACCCGCAGGCCCGGCACGCCACCTGGGACCTGGTGCGGGACCTGCGCGCCGACGGCGTCTCCGTCATCCTCACCACGCACTACATGGACGAGGCGGAGCAGCTCGCCGACGACGTGGCGATCGTCGACGCCGGCAAGGTCATCACGCAGGGCTCCCCCGAGCAGCTGTGCAAGGGCGGCGCCGAGAACACGCTCCGCTTCTCCGGGCGTCCTGGGCTCGACGTGGCCTCGCTCCTCAAGGCCCTGCCCGCCGACGCCGCGGCCGTCGAGCTCACCCCCGGCTCCTACCGCGTCAGCGGCAAGGTCGACCCCCAGCTCCTCGCGACGGTCACCTCCTGGTGCGCCCAGCACGGCGTGATGCCGGAGAAGATCTCCGTCGAGCGGCACACCCTCGAAGACGTATTCCTGGAAATGACCGGGCGGGAACTGCGCTGATGAGCACGAATGGAGCTGCGCCGATGAGCGCCACCGAGACCCAGCGCGGCACCGGTACGTACGCACCGAGCCCCGGAGCCGCCCCGCTCCCCCGCATGATCGCGACCCAGGCCGCGCTCGAGACGAAGATGCTGCTGCGCAACGGCGAACAGCTGCTGCTCACGGTCGTCATCCCGACGCTGCTGCTCGTGCTGTTCTCGGCGGTCGACATCGTCGACACGGGTTCCGGCAAGGCCGTCGACTTCCTCGCCCCCGGCATCCTGGCGCTGGCCGTGATGTCCACGGCCTTCACCGGCCAGGCCATCGCCACCGGCTTCGAGCGGCGCTACGGCGTCCTCAAGCGGCTCGGCGCCTCGCCGCTGCCGCGCTGGGGGCTGATGACGGCGAAGACGCTCTCGGTTCTGGTCACCGAGGTGCTCCAGGTCGTCCTCCTCACGGTCATCGCGTTCGCGCTCGGCTGGTCCCCGCACGGGAACCCGTTCGCCGTTCTCCTCCTCCTGGTGCTCGGCACGGCGGCGTTCTCCGGCCTCGGTCTCCTGATGGCGGGCACGCTCAAGGCGGAGGCCACGCTGGCCGCGGCGAACCTCGTCTTTCTGCTCCTCCTGGTCGGCGGCGGCGTCATCGTGCCGCTCGACAAGTTCCCCGACGCGGCCCAGTCGGTCCTCGGCCTGCTGCCCATCTCGGCGCTCTCCGACGGCCTGCGGGACGTGCTGCAGCACGGTGCGGCGATGCCGTGGGGCGACCTGGGGATCCTGGCCGTCTGGGCGGTCGTGGGGCTGGGCGCGGCGGGGCGCTTCTTCCGCTGGGAGTGAGCGCGCGGCAGGCCCGCGGGAGCGTAACTTGCGTCACAGATGGCCCAGTTACGTCCCCCTCGTGAAGCCGTGCACAAGCGGCCGCCTACGATGGGCCCGTGCCAAAGCTGACCCCCACCGACGCCGCGCGGGCGCTGCGCAATCCGCTCGCCTTCATCGCCGAGTACTGGACTCCCACTCAGCGGACCGTCCAGCGCGCGGCCATGTCCGCCGTCGTCATGACGGTGCTCATCGTCTGCACCGGCGGCGCCGTGCGCCTGACCGGCTCGGGCCTCGGCTGCCCGACCTGGCCCAAGTGCACCGACCAGTCGCTGACCGCGACGAGCGAGATGGGCTTCCACGGAGCCATCGAGTTCGGCAACCGCATGCTCACCTACGTGCTGTGCGCCGCGGTCGGCTGGGCGATCATCGCCGCCCGCTCGCAGAAGCCGTGGCGGCGCACGGTGACCCGGCTCGGCTGGGCCCAGTTCTGGATCGTGATGGGCAACGCGGTGCTCGGCGGCATCGTCGTCCTGGTCGGCCTCAACCCGTACACGGTGGCGGCCCACTTCGTCCTGACCACCACCCTGCTCACGGTCGCCGTCGTGATGTGGCAGCGCACCCGTGAGGGCGACTCCGAGCCGCGCCCGCTGGTCGGCAAGGCCATCAAGCAGCTGGTCTGGGCCCTGGTCGCGGCGGCGGCGCTGCTGATCCTCGTCGGCACGGTGGTGACCGGCGCGGGCCCGCACGCGGGCGACTCCAGCGACGTCCACCGGATGCCGCTGGACTGGGAGACGGTCGCGAAGGTGCACGCGGTCCTGGCCTGGATCGTGGTGACGCTGACCTTCGCTCTGTGGTTCGTCCTGAAGGCGGTCGACGCCCCCAAGGGCCCGCTGCACCGCACCCGCGACCTGTTCCTGATCCTGCTCGCGCAGGGCGTCATCGGCTACGTCCAGTACTTCACGGACCTGCCGGAGATCCTGGTCGGCCTGCACATGCTGGGCTCGGCGCTGGTGTGGATCGGGGTGGTGCGCGTGGTGCTCTCGCTGCGCGAACGCCCGGTGCCGGAGCCGGATCTCCTGTCGAAGCCGGGCCAGGAACTCTCGGCGGTCTGACGCCCCCGTACGGGTTCGGGAACGCTCAGGCAGCTCCGAGCCCGTACACCCTCCGCGCCGTCCCCGACGCGATCATCCCGGCGACCCGCTGCGCGTCGCTCAGCGACCACGCCCCGTCGGCGACCCACTCCCCGAGCACCCGCCCGAGCGCCTGCCGGAACAGCCGCGCGCCCACGACATGCAGCTCGGGCAGCCCCTGCGCCCCGGTCGAGAACAGCAGCTTCCCGAACGGCGCCAGCTCCAGGAACTCCGCGAGCAGCCCCGCCGCCCGCGCCCCCGTACGGGCGAGCGCAGGACCCAGGTCCGCGTAGACGTGCGGGAAGACGCCCGCCAGATGCGCCGCGTGGCGGTGGTACGGGTAGCCGTGCAGCAGCACCACGTCCGTGCCGAGCCCCGCCGTGGCGCGGGCGAACTCGGCGAGCGCCACCGGATCCGTGTGGTCGAGGTCCCCCCAGCGCAGTTGCAGCGGGCGCCCCGATGCGACCGCGACCCACAGCAGGTGCCGCAGCAGCACCGGGTCCCTGAGGGCGCCGCCGACCTGCCGCCCCGCCAGCCACCGCCCCGCCGCGTCGCGCACCTCGCCGGGTCCCGGCGGCTGCGGCTCGAGCGCGAGCCCGTGGCGTACGCCGGCGACCGAGGTGAAGGCGACCGCGCCGGAGGACGCGGCGTGCACCGATTCGGCGAGGTTGGCGAGGAAGGAGTCGACGGTCCCCGAGGTGTCCGCGACCTGCTCCGCGAGGAGTTCGAGGCGGACGATCTCGTGGGCCTCGCTCAGGGCTGCGGAGGCCAGCTCGGCGGGCCCGGTCAGATCGTCGGCGAGACCCGTGTCCACGAGATATGTGGTGATGCCGCTGCCGCGCAGCAGCCTGCGCCCCGCCTCGACGACGCCCAGCTCGCGGCGCCTGGCCAGATAGCGGGCGGGCGGACAGTGGGGTTCCAGACCGAGCAGCGGCGGGCACCAGCGGCGCACCGCGAACCCGGTCTGGGTGTCGAAGAAGGTGGTGCCGGGAGCGGGCGGCCCCTCACCCCGGCCGAGGTGGGCCTCGAAAGTCCCGAGGCCCAGCTCCGTACGCAGCACCCCATGGCAGTACTGATCCACGAGGGACGGCGTTTCGATCATCCGGGCTCCCCGTATGTGGACCGTGCTCCTACAGTCCTAACGGGTGAACGGGTGTTTGGTGTTGCTCGACATCGGAGCCGCACAAACGCCCGATTCAGCCGCCGAGCTGGATGCCCGCCATCCGCTTCCATTCGTACGGGCCCGTCTCGACCTTGGCGGCGAAGTCGCCGTCGAAGTCCTCGTGGACGGTGATGCCCGCCTTCTCGACGGCCTTCTGCGCGACCTCGTACGTCGACGCCACCAGGTCGCCCCAGCCGCCGTCCTCGCCGACGAGCACGATGCGCGTGCCGTGCTCACCGATGTACGCGAGCTGTCCCTCGGCACCGCCGTGCGCCTTGGCGAACGCGCCGATCTGCTGGGCCAGCTTGGCCGCCCGGCGCTCGTCCTTGGCTGCCTTGCGGGGCGCCTCAATCGTCTGAGTCTCTGCCATGGACAGGATGCTACCGACGAGTAGTCAAACAAGCGATAAGTGGGGTGCGTGGCCTGGGCCACGCACCCCACTTATCGAGGACTTCTTATGAAGTTCAGCGCAGGAACGGATCCACCGCGATCGCCACGAACACCAGCGACACATAGGTGATGGACCAGTGGAACAGCCGCATCTCCTTGAGCTTCCCGCCCGTGACCTCGGCCTTGGCGCGGTTCTGCAGACCGTGCGCCTCCCACAGCCAGAACCCGCCGGCGAGCAGCGCGACCGCCGTGTAGAACCAGCCCGTGTAGCCGAGCGGCTGGAGCAGCAGCGAGACCGCCACCATCACCCAGCTGTAGGCGACGATCTGCCTGGCCACGACCTTGTTGGAGGCGAGGACCGGAAGCATCGGAACGCCCGCGCGCGCGTAGTCGTCCTTCACCTTCATGGAGAGCGGCCAGTAGTGCGGCGGCGTCCAGAAGAACATGACCCCGAAGAGGATGACCGGCGCCCACGACATGGAGTTCGTGACCGACGACCAGCCGATGAGGACGGGCAGACAGCCCGCGATGCCGCCCCACACGATGTTCTGCGCCGTACGACGCTTCAGGATCATCGTGTAGACGACTACGTAGAAGAGCAGTGCGCCCAGGGACAGCCAGGCGGACAGCCAGTTCACCGCGAAGCCGAACAGCAGCGTCGAGATCACCGCGAGGGCGATACCGAACGCCAGGCACTCGTTCGGGCTGACCATGCCGGTGACCAGCGGACGCTGCGACGTGCGCTCCATGAGGGCGTCGATATCGCGGTCGTACCACATGTTCAGGGCGTTGGCACCGCCCGCGGAAAGGTAACCGCCGAGGCAGGTGATCAGCACGAGCCGAAGGTCGGGCACACCCTGTTCGGCAAGAAACATCACCGGAACCGTGGTGATGAGAAGCAGTTCGATAATTCGCGGCTTGGTCAGCGCCACGAATGCCTTGACTCGGGCCCCGAACGGCCGCTGACCCCGGCTGCTGCTCGTGTTGCTCGTCCCGAGCGCTCCCGGTGGACGGGATTCGACGGCCGTCACGCACACCCCTGACAGAGACTCCAGCGAGCCCCCGATGCGGACCACTTGATGTGAAGTCCCGGTAAAGGCTCGCGCGTACCACGCCACTCTAGACGTTGCCCATACCCAGCCCTTCGTGGGGGTGGGTCGTGTTGGCCCGCATGCCGTAACGCCCCTTCGAGCCCCTCATTGGAGGCCTCTCCGGATGAGCAATTCCGACCACGGATGAGCCCCCATCTGAGCGGCCGCGTATTCACGTGTCGAAAGCGCGTCGATCCGCGTCAGGAGGCGGATCCGACAGACTCCCGGCAGTCTGGAATGACTCGAAAAAAAGCACGTTCAAGCGAGGGTAGGCTCGACAACGGCTGGTGACAGACGTCACCGGCATGAGACATGTGGAGAGGAGCCCTGACCCAGGGTGAGCACCAAGCCGACCACCACAGACTTCGAGTGGACCGATGTGGACCAGCGGGCCGTGGACACCGCTCGCGTCCTGGCCGCCGACGCCGTACAGAAGGTCGGCAACGGCCATCCCGGTACGGCGATGAGCCTGGCCCCGGCCGCGTACACCCTCTTCCAGAAGGTGATGCGGCACGACCCGGCGGACGCCGACTGGGTCGGGCGGGACCGTTTCGTCCTGTCCGCGGGTCACTCGTCCCTGACCCTTTACATCCAGCTCTACCTGGCCGGCTTCGGCCTGGAGCTGGACGACCTGAAGGCGTTCCGTACCTGGGGCTCCAAGACGCCGGGCCACCCGGAGTACGGGCACACCACCGGTGTGGAGACCACCACGGGGCCGCTCGGCCAGGGTGTCGCCAACGCGGTGGGCATGGCCATGGCCGCCCGCTACGAGCGCGGCCTGTTCGACCCCGAGGCCGCTGCGGGCGAGAGCCCCTTCGACCACTACATCTACGCGATCGCCGGTGACGGCTGCCTTCAGGAGGGCATCTCCTCCGAGGCGTCGTCCATGGCCGGGCACCAGCAGCTCGGCAACCTGATCCTGCTGTGGGACGACAACCACATCTCGATCGAGGGCGACACCGAGACCGCGGTCTCCGAGGACACCTGCAAGCGCTACGAGGCCTACGGCTGGCACGTCCAGCGCGTCGAGCCGAAGGCCGACGGCGACCTCGACCCCGAGGCCGTCCACAACGCCATCGAGGCCGCCAAGGCCGTGACGGACAAGCCGTCCTTCATCGCCCTGCGCTCGATCATCGCCTGGCCCGCCCCGAACGCGCAGAACACCGAGGCCGCGCACGGCTCGGCGCTCGGCGACGACGAGGTGGCCGCCACCAAGCGCGTCCTCGGCTTCGACCCGGAGAAGTCCTTCGAGGTCTCCGACGAGGTCATCAGCCACACGCGCGGCGCCCTGGAGCGCGGCGCGCAGGCGAAGGCCGAGTGGAGCAAGCAGCTCGCCGAGTGGCGCAACGCCAACCCGGAGCGGGCCGCCGAGTTCGACCGCATCAACGCGGGCGAGCTGCCGGCCGGCTGGGAGGAGAAGCTCCCTGTCTTCGAGACCGGCAAGGGCGTCGCCACCCGTGCCGCCTCCGGCAAGGTGCTGCAGGCGCTCGGCGCTGTGATCCCCGAGCTGTGGGGCGGCTCCGCCGACCTCGCGGGCTCGAACAACACGACGATCGACAAGACGTCGTCATTCCTGCCCGCCGGGAACCCGCTGCCGGAGGCCGACCCGTACGGCCGCACGATCCACTTCGGTATCCGTGAGCACTCGATGGCCGCGGAGATGAACGGCATCGCGCTGCACGGCCACACGCGCATCTACGGCGGCACCTTCCTGGTGTTCTCCGACTACATGCGCAACGCCGTGCGCCTGTCGGCCCTCATGTCGCTGCCCGTCACCTACGTGTGGACGCACGACTCCGTCGGTCTCGGTGAGGACGGCCCGACGCACCAGCCCGTCGAGCACCTCGCGTCGCTGCGCGCCATCCCCGGCCTCAACGTCGTCCGCCCCGCGGACGCCAACGAGACGGCGATCGCCTGGCGCGAGATCCTCAAGCGCGGCAAGAAGGAGTACGAGGTCTCGCACCCGCACGGCCTGTCGCTGACCCGCCAGGGTGTGCCGACGTACGAGGCCAACGAGGACACCGTCAAGGGCGGCTACGTCCTCGTCGAGGCCTCCAAGGCCACGCCGGACCTGATCCTGATCGCCACCGGCTCCGAGGTGCACGTGGCCGTCGAGGCCCGCGAGCAGCTGGAGGCCGAGGGCATCGCCACCCGCGTCGTCTCGATGCCGTGTGTCGAGTGGTTCGACGAGCAGGAGCAGGGGTACCGGGACAGCGTCCTGCCGCCCGCCGTGAAGGCGCGCGTCGCCGTCGAGGCCGGGATCGGTCTGACCTGGCACCGCTTCGTCGGTGACGCCGGTCGCATCGTTTCGCTGGAGCACTTCGGCGCGTCCGCCGACGGCAAGGTCCTCTTCAAGGAGTTCGGCTTCACCGCGGAGAACGTGGCAGCCAAGGCCAAGGAATCTCTCGCCGCGGCCAAGCGCTGACGCCCATACACGACCTGTAGGAGATGCAATTTCCATGACAGACGCACTCAAGCGCCTCTCCGAAGAAGGCGTCGCGATCTGGCTGGACGACCTGTCGCGCAAGCGGATCACGTCCGGCAACCTCGCCGAACTGATCGACGAGCAGCACGTCGTGGGCGTCACCACCAACCCGTCGATCTTCCAGAAGGCGATCTCCAGCGGTGACGGTTACGAGCAGCAGCTCGCCGACCTCGCCGCCCGCAAGGTCACCGTCGAAGAGGCGATCCGCATGATCACGACGGCGGACGTCCGTGACGCCGCCGACATCCTGCGCCCGGACTTCGACGCGACGGGCGGCCAGGACGGCCGCGTGTCGATCGAGGTCGACCCGCGCCTGGCGCACAACACCAAGGCGACGGTCGCCGAGGCCCGCCAGCTCGCGTGGCTGGTGGACCGGCCGAACACGCTGATCAAGATCCCGGCGACCAAGGCGGGCCTGCCCGCGATCACCGAGACGATCGGCAACGGCATCAGCGTCAACGTCACGCTGATCTTCTCCCTCGAGCGCTACCGCGAGGTCATGGACGCCTACCTCGCCGGCCTGGAGAAGGCGAAGGCCAAGGGCCTGGACCTGTCGACGATCCACTCGGTCGCCTCGTTCTTCGTGTCCCGCGTGGACGCCGAGATCGACAAGCGGATCGACGCCCTCGGCACGGACGACGCCAAGGCGGCGCGCGGCAAGGCCGCCCTCGCCAACGCCCGGCTCGCCTACGAGGCGTACGAAGAGGTGTTCGGCAGCGACCGCTGGGCCGCGCTCGACAAGGCGCAGGCCAACAAGCAGCGTCCGCTGTGGGCCTCGACCGGCGTCAAGGACAAGGCGTACAAGGACACCCTGTACGTCGACGACCTGGTCGCTCCCGGCACGGTGAACACCATGCCGGAGGCCACCCTGGAGGCGACGGCCGACCACGGCCAGATCACCGGCAACACGATCGCGGGCACGTACGACCAGTCCCGCAAGGAGATCGAGGCCGTCGAGAAGCTGGGGATCTCGTACGACGAGGTCGTGCAGCTCCTGGAGGACGAGGGCGTCGAGAAGTTCGAGGCGGCCTGGAACGACCTGCTGAAGTCGACCGAGGCGGAGCTCAAGCGCCTCGCCCCCTCGGAGGGCTGATCCCTTGACCGCACACGGAGCGAACAACAATCCGCTCCGTGACGCCGCCGACCGACGGCTCCCGCGCATCGCGGGGCCGTCGGGCCTGGTGATTTTCGGCGTTACGGGCGATTTGTCACGTAAGAAGCTGATGCCCGCTGTTTACGACCTGGCGAACCGGGGTCTCCTCCCGCCCGGCTTCTCGCTCATCGGGTTCGCCCGTCGCGAGTGGCAGGACGAGGACTTCGCGCAGGAAGTGCACGACGCGGTCAAGCAGCACGCGCGCACGCCGTTTCGCGAGGAGGTCTGGCAGCAGCTCATCCAGGGGATGCGCTTCGTCCAGGGCAACTTCGACGACGACGACGCGTTCGAGAACCTCAAGTCGACCATCAACGACCTGGACAAGTCGCAGGGCACGGGCGGCAACTTCGCGTTCTACCTCTCCGTACCCCCCAAGTTCTTCCCGAACGTGGTCCAGCAGCTGAAGAAGCACGGCCTCGCGGACGCGCCCGACGGCTCCTGGCGGCGCGCCGTCATCGAGAAGCCCTTCGGCCACGACCTCGCCTCCGCCCAGGACCTCAACGCGATCGTGCACGAGGTGTTCGACCCGGACCAGGTGTTCCGGATCGACCACTACCTCGGCAAGGAGACCGTCCAGAACATCCTGGCGCTGCGCTTCGCCAACCAGATGTTCGAGCCGATCTGGAACCGGTCGTACGTCGACCACATCCAGATCACGATGGCCGAGGACATCGGCATCGGCGGCCGCGCCGGCTACTACGACGGCATCGGCGCCGCCCGTGACGTCATCCAGAACCACCTGCTCCAGCTGATGGCGCTGACCGCCATGGAGGAGCCCGCCTCCTTCGACGCGGACGCGCTCGTCGCCGAGAAGGCCAAGGTGCTGGGCGCCGTGAAGCTGCCGAAGGACATCGGCAAGGACACGGTGTTCGCGCAGTACGCGGCCGGGTGGCAGGGCGGCGAGAAGGCCGTCGGCTACCTCCAGGAAGACGGCATCGACCCGAAGTCGAAGACCGACACCTACGCGGCCGTCAAGTTGGAGGTGGACAACCGCCGTTGGGCGGGCGTGCCCTTCTATCTGCGGACCGGTAAGCGTCTTGGGCGTCGCGTCACCGAGATCGCCGTCGTCTTCCAGCGGGCGCCGCACTCCCCCTTCGACCACACGGCGACGGAGGAGCTGGGGCAGAACGCGATCGTGATCCGCGTCCAGCCGGACGAGGGCATCACGGTCCGCTTCGGCTCGAAGGTGCCGGGCACGTCGATGGAGATCCGGGACGTCTCGATGGACTTCGCCTACGGCGAGTCCTTCACCGAGTCGAGCCCCGAGGCGTACGAACGGCTCATCCTGGACGTCCTGTTGGGCGACGCCAACCTCTTCCCGCGCACGGAGGAGGTCGAGCTGTCCTGGAACATCCTCGACCCGATCGAGGGCTACTGGGACAAGCACGGCAAGCCCGCGCAGTACCCGTCCGGCACGTGGGGGCCCGCCGAGGCGGACGAAATGCTCGCACGAGACGGACGGAGCTGGCGGCGCCCATGAAGATCGACCTGACGGACACCACGTCCAGCAAGATCAACAAGGCCCTCGTGAAGGGGCGCCGGGCGATCGGCACCCCCGCCGTCGGCATGGTGCTGACCCTCGTCATCGTCACCGACGAGGAGAACGCCTACGACGCCCTGAAGGCCGCCAACGAGGCCTCGCGCGAGCACCCCTCGCGCACCCTCGTGGTCATCAAGCGCGTCTCGCGCTCCCCTCGCGACCGTACGAAGTCCCGGCTCGACGCCGAGGTTCGCGTGGGCGCCGAGGCGGGCACCGGCGAGACCGTCGTCCTGCGCCTGTACGGCGAGGTCATCAACCACGCCCAGTCGGTCGTCCTGCCGCTGCTGCTGCCGGACGCCCCGACGGTGGTGTGGTGGCCCGTGGACGCGCCGCTGGACCCCGCGAACGACCCGCTGGGCGCCCTGGCCCAGCGCCGCGTCACGGACACGTACGCGGCCGAGCAGCCGGTTCACGAGCTGGAGGCCAGGGCCGAGTCCTACGCCCCCGGGGACACCGATCTGTCGTGGACCCGGATCACGCCGTGGCGCTCGATGCTGGCCGCCGCGCTCGACCAGGTGACCTGCGACGTCACCTCGGTCGAGGTCGAGGGCGAGGAGTTCAACCCGAGCTGCGAGCTGCTCGCGATGTGGCTCGCGGACCGGCTCGACGTCCCGGTGCGGCGCAGCCTGTCGGCGGGGCCCGGGCTCACCGGCGTACGCCTGGAGTCCACCTGCGGCCCGATCGTCCTCGACCGGGCCGACGGCACCCTCGCCACGCTCTCCATCCAGGGCCAGCCGGACCGCGCGGTCGCGCTCAAGCGCCGCGAGACGTCCGAGCTGATCGCGGAGGAGCTGCGCCGGCTCGACCCGGACGACACGTACGCGGCCGCGCTGCGGTTCGGCGTGGACCGGCTGGGCGAGCCCGAGGACCAGAAGACGGTGCCGGAGTCGGTGTCGTCGGCAGCCTCGGCCGCTCCGGCGGCGGCGTCCGCCCAGAAGGCGGCCGCGAAGAAGGCACCGGCCAAGAAGGCCCCTGCCAAAAAGGCTCCGGCCAAGAAGGCAACGACGAAGTGAGCGCAGACAAGTGAGTGCAGCACCCCAACTCGTCGTCCACCGCGACAAGGAGCTGATGGCGCAGGCGGCCGCGGCCCGGCTGATCACCAAGATCGTCGACGCCCAGTCCGCCCGCGGCTCCGCCTCCGTCGTCCTGACGGGCGGCCGCAACGGCAACGGCCTGCTGGCCGCGCTGAAGACGGCGCCCGCCCGGGACGCGATCGACTGGGGCAGGCTCGACCTGTGGTGGGGTGACGAGCGCTTCCTGCCGGACGGCGACCCCGAGCGCAACTACACGCAGGCGAAGGAGGCGCTGCTCGACGCGGTGCCGCTCGACCCCGCGCGCGTGCACCCCATGCCCGCGTCGGACGGGCCCTTCGAGGTGGAGGCCGCTGCCGAGGCGTACGCGGCCGAGCTCGCGAACGCCGCGGGCCCCGAGGACCACGGCCCCGTGCCGACCTTCGACGTCCTGATGCTCGGCGTCGGCCCGGACACGCACGTCGCGTCGCTCTTCCCCGAGCTTCCGGCGGTCCGCGAGACGGAGCGCACGGTCGTCGGCGTGCACGGAGCCCCCAAGCCCCCGCCCACCCGCACCACGCTCACGCTCCCGGCGATCCGGGCCGCGCGCGAGGTGTGGCTGCTGGCCGCGGGCGAGGACAAGGCGAAGGCCGCGGCGATCGCGCTGTCCGGCGCGGGCGAGATCCAGGCCCCTGCCGCGGGGGCGTACGGCCGCTCGCGCACGCTGTGGCTGCTGGACGCGGCCGCGGCGTCGCAGCTGCCGCCGGAGCTGTATCCGCCGGCCGTCTCGTAACAACGGCTGCTCGTCACAGCGGCTTACGTAGTCGAAGGCCCCGCTTCTTTAAGAAGTGGGGCCTTACGCGTACTGCGGCACCCGGTAGTCGGAACCGTCGTTCTCCCGTACGAGGAGGCCGTCCGTGACGCAGTAGCGGCGCAGCGCCGCCGTGTCGTCGTGGACCGTACGCAGCGCCTCGTTGACCTCGCGCTCGCTGTAGGTGCGCTCGGCGTCGAAGAGGGTGCCCGTGAGGTGCACCAGGAGTTCATGGCGGACGGCGGGCCGTACCGGTATGGCCGTCAGCCTGCCCCGGGAGAAGAATCCCGTGAGGTGACGCGGAACGCCCGTGGTGGGCTCGGGGGTCCTGTGGCGGCGGAAGACTTCGGGTCCCGCCCGCAACGAGCCGTCGTCGAGGCGCTCGACGAGGCCGGCGCCGATCAGCTTGCCGAGGTGCTTGCGGGCCACCGGGGAGTCGGCCTCGCGCGGCGGCAGGTCGTCGAGGACGATGCGCGCGTAAAGCCTGAGTCGTTCGGGGTCGGCGAGCGCCGACATGAGCTGATCCACAGGGTGCCTCCCGGCAGGGTCACGGACGGGCAGTCTCACCCGCCGGAAGGACTTTGCGCACCCCAATAATGATTAACGACCCCGCAGCTCCCGGTACTTCGCGACCAGCGCCTGCGTCGACGTGTCGAGCCCCGGTACGTCCTCGCCCTCGGTGAGCGCCGGCTCCACGCGCTTGGCGAGCACCTTGCCGAGTTCGACGCCCCACTGGTCGAAGGAGTCGATGTTCCAGACGGCGCCCTGCACGAACACCTTGTGCTCGTAGAGGGCGACCAACTGCCCGAGCACGGACGGCGTGAGGTCCTTCGCGAAGATCGTGGTCGTCGGGTGGTTGCCCTTGAACGTCTTGTGCGGCACCAGCTCCTCGGGCACCCCCTCGGCGCGCACCTCGTCGGGCGTCTTGCCGAACGCGAGCGCCTGGGTCTGCGCGAAGAAGTTGGCCATGAGGAGGTCGTGCTGGGCGACGAGCCCCGGCAGCAGATCGGCGACGGGCTCGGCGAAGCCGATGAAGTCCGCCGGGATCAACTTCGTTCCCTGGTGGATGAGTTGGTAGTACGCGTGCTGCCCGTTCGTGCCCGGCGTGCCCCACACCACGGGGCCGGTCTGCCAGCCGACCTCCTCGCCGTTCCTCTGCACGTACTTGCCGTTCGACTCCATGTCGAGCTGCTGGAGGTACGCCGTGAACTTGGAGAGGTAGTGCGAGTACGGCAGCACGGCGTGCGACTGGGCGTCGTGGAAGTTGCCGTACCAGATGCCCAACAGGCCCATCAGCAGAGGGACGTTGGACTCGGCGGGCGCCGTGCGGAAGTGCTCGTCGACGAGGTGGAATCCGTCGAGCATCTCGCGGAAGCGGTCGGGACCGATCGCGATCATCAGCGCCAGGCCAATCGCGGAGTCATACGAATAACGTCCGCCGACCCAGTCCCAGAACTCGAACATGTTGTCCGTGTCGATGCCGAACTCCGACACCTTCTCGGCGTTCGTCGAAAGCGCCACGAAGTGCTTGGCGACGGCTTCCTGACTGGCCCTCAGCTCGGTGAGCAGCCAGTCGCGCGCGGACGTCGCGTTGGTGATCGTCTCGATGGTGGTGAAGGTCTTCGAGGCGATGACGAACAGCGTCTCGGCCGGGTCCAGGTCCCGTACGGCCTCGTGCAGATCGGCCCCGTCGACGTTCGACACGAAGCGGACGGTGAGGTCGCGGTCGGCGAAGGAGCGCAGCACCTCGTACGCCATCGCGGGCCCGAGGTCGGAGCCGCCGATGCCGATGTTGACGACGTTCCTGATCCGCTTGCCGGTGTGCCCGGTCCACTCCCCCGACCTGACGCGGTCGGCGAAGGCGGCCATCTTGTCGAGCACGGCGTGCACGCCCGGCACCACGTTCTCGCCGTCGACCTCGATCACGGCGTCCCGCGGGGCGCGCAGCGCGGTGTGCAGGACGGCGCGGTCCTCGGTCGTATTGATCTTGTCGCCACGGAACATGGCGTCGCGCAGGCCGAACACATCGGTCGCGGCGGCCAGCTCGCGCAGCAGCCGCAGCGTCTCGTCGGCGACCAGGTGCTTGGAGTAGTCGACGTGCAGGTCACCGACCCGCAGCGTCCAGTCGGACCCGCGCGCGGGATCGGCCTCGAACAACTCCCGCAGCTGTACGTCGCCCAGCTGCTCCCGGTGCTTGACGAGCGCCTGCCATTCGGGCGTCTGGGTGAGTGCTGTCTGCTTGTCGGACGCGTTCATCTCGAACTTCAGCCTTCTCTCGTACCTGCGTACGTACGGTGCCCCGCTGCTCCCGTCCAACCTAATTGATCAGGGTGAATCGGGCCTTTCCGCGGCCACACGAAAGAGGTACGAGAAAGGGCCGGGCACCTTCTCAAGTGCCCGGCCCTTTTCGGCCGGTCAGATCTCGCCCCGCAGTTTCGCGAGCGCCTCGGCGAGGATGGCCTCGCCGTCCGCGTCGCTGCGCCGCTCGCGCACGTAGGCCAGATGCGTCTTGTACGGCTCCGTACGCGGCGGGGCCGGCGGGCTGTCCCGGTCCTGCCCGGCAGGGAAGCCGCAGCGCGGACAGTCCCAGGTCTCCGGCACCTGCGCGTCGGAGGCGAAGCTCGGCTGCGTCTCGTGCCCGTTCGAGCACCAGAAGGAGATGCGCAGGCGCGGCGCGGACTCGCCGCGCTCGGCCTCGCCCATCGGCCCCGCCCCGACCCGACTTCCTCGGATCGCGTTGCCACTTGCCACGGTCGTAACTCCCTGCGTGATGGTGCCGCGAAGCGTGTCGGCGTTCGCGCTTCGCCGCGGAGCGCCTCAGTCTACGTAAGGCCCAACGCGCGTCCAGTGCTTGGAGTTACATCGCTCCCCAGACGCAAGCCCCATGATAGGCCGCGTTGTTGAGCGCGTACCGAACATGGGGCTTTACGTGGGAGATATGCGGTTGTGACGGGCCGGCCCGAAGGACCGGGGCCCAAAAATTACCTGTTGATCTTCATCAGAATGCCGAGCACCACGATGCACGCGAACCACAGGAGACCGATCACGATCGTGATCCGGTCGAGGTTCCGCTCGGCGACCGAGGAGCCACCGACCGAGGACTGCATGCCGCCACCGAACATGTCGGAGAGGCCGCCACCCTTTCCCTTGTGCATGAGCACCAGGAGCATCAGCAGCAGGCTGAAGACGATCAGGGCGATCGAGAACCCCATAACCACGGCTGGACCAACTTCCTCGGAACTTTTCGGACGACGGGGCCGAAGCTCGGTATAGAGCTACGGCCCCGCCAGGGTACGACGTATGGCGGCTAGCGCCTACTCGCTGCTCGTGTCACTGCTCGTGGAAGCGAACGATCTTGACGAACTCGTCGGCGTCCAGCGAGGCGCCGCCGATCAGCGCGCCGTCGATGTCGGGCTTGGACATGATCTCCGCGACGTTGCCGGACTTCACCGAGCCGCCGTACTGGATGCGGACCTTGTCGGCGACGTCCTGCGAGTACAGCTCGGCGAGCTTGCCGCGGATCGCCGCGCAGACCTCCTGCGCGTCGTCGGCGCCGCACACCTTGCCGGTGCCGATGGCCCACACGGGCTCGTACGCGATGACGATGGTCTCGGCCTGCTCGGCGGGCAGGTCCTTGAGGCCGCCCTCGACCTGGCCGAGCGTGTGGGAGACGTGGTTGCCCGCCTCGCGGACGTCCAGCTCCTCACCGACGCACAGGATCGGCGTCAGGCCGTGCTTGTACGCGGCCTTCACCTTGCCGTTGACGATCTCGTCGGTCTCGTCGTGGTACTGCCGGCGCTCCGAGTGGCCGATCGCCACGAAGGTGCACTTGAGCTTGGCGAGCATCGGGCCGGAGATCTCACCGGTGTACGCGCCGGAGTCGTGCGCCGAGAGGTCCTGGGCGCCGTACTTGATCTTGAGCTTGTCGCCGTCGACCAGCGTCTGCACGGAGCGCAGGTCGGTGAACGGCGGAAGGACGGCGACCTCGACGGAGTCGTAGTCCTTGTCCGCGAGAGCGAAGGCGAGCTTCTGGACGTGCGCGATGGCCTCGAGGTGGTTGAGGTTCATCTTCCAGTTGCCCGCCATCAGCGGCGTGCGGCCCTGTACGGGAGCAGTCATGCGGGGTCAGTCCTCCAGTGCGGCGAGACCGGGCAGCGTCTTGCCCTCGAGGTACTCGAGGGAGGCGCCACCGCCGGTCGAGATGTGGCCGAATGCCTTCTCGTCGAAGCCCAGCGTACGGACCGCCGCGGCGGAGTCTCCGCCACCCACGACGGTGAAGCCGGGAGCGTCGATGAGGGCCTGGGCGACCGCCTTGGTGCCCTCGGCGTAGTCGGGGTGCTCGAAGACGCCCATCGGGCCGTTCCAGAACACGGTCTCGGCGTCGACGAGCTTCGAGGCGTACAGCTTGCGGGTCTCGGGGCCGATGTCCAGGCCCTCCTGGTCGGCCGGGATGGCGTCCGCGGCGACGGTGGTGGGGTTGGCCGGGGCCTTGGTCTTGAGGTCCGGGAACTCGCCCGAGACCAGGACGTCGACCGGGAGCACGAGCTCCACGCCGTTCTTCTCGGCGCGCTCCATGTACTCGGTGACGGTCGGGAGCTGGTCCTCCTGGAGGAGCGAGATGCCGACCTCGTAGCCCTTGGCCTTGAGGAAGGTGTACGCCATGCCGCCGCCGATGAGGAGGCGGTCGGCCTTGCCGAGCAGCTGGTCGATGACGGCCAGCTTGTCGGAGACCTTGGCGCCGCCGAGCGCGACCACGTAGGGGCGCTTGACGTCGTCGGTGAGCTTCTTGAGGACGCCGACCTCGGTGGCGATGAGGAACCCGGCGTAGTGCGGAAGCCGCTTCGGCAGGTCATACACGGAGGCGTGCTTGCGGTGCACGGCGCCGAAACCGTCGCCTACGTAGACGTCGGCAAGGTTCGCGAGCTGCTCGGCGAAGTCGCCGCGCTCTGCGTCGTCCTTGCTCGTCTCGCCGGCGTTGAAGCGCAGGTTCTCGATGACGGCGACCTGGCCGGGCTCCAGGCCGTCCACGGCCTCGTTGGCCGCGGGGCCGACCGTGTCCTGGGCGAAGGCGACCGGCTTGCCGAGCAGTTCGCCGAGGCGCTCGGCGGCGGGCAGCAGGGAGAACTGCGGGTCCGGGGCGCCCTTCGGACGGCCCAGGTGGGAGGCGACGATCACCTTGGCGCCCGCGTCGGCCAGGGCCTTGACGGTGGGCAGGACGGCGCGGATGCGGCCGTCGTCGGTGATGAGGCCGTCGGCCAGCGGCACGTTGAGGTCGGCGCGGACGAACACCCGCTTCCCGTCGACCCCTTCGGCGAGAAGTTCCTCAATCGTCTTCATGGATGGGCTCCTTGAGAGGGCTGGTCGTGCACGTTCTTGAGAGGGCGAGCCTCGAAGGCTGAACCGTGGCGGCTGACGCGCGAAGGGTCCGGACTGTCGCGCGGCATCGCGCGGGTCCGGACCCTTCGCTCACATCTGAGTGCCTTGCTGCTCCAGAACCTTAGAGGTTCAGAGCTGGCCGCCGACGAAGACCGTGAGGTCGACGAGACGGTTGGAGTAGCCCCACTCGTTGTCGTACCAGCCGAGGATCTTCACCGAGTTGCCCTCCTGGACCATGGTCAGGGAGGAGTCGAAGGTGCAGGAGGCCGGCTCGCCGACGATGTCCGAGGACACGATCGGGTCCTCGGTGTAGTACAGGATGCCCTTGAGCTCGCCGTCCGCGGCCTTCTTGAACGCGGCGTTGACCTCTTCCTTGGTGGTCTCGCGCTGCAGCTCCACGACCAGGTCGGTGGCCGAGCCGGTCGGGACCGGGACGCGCATCGCGATGCCGTCGAGCTTGCCCTTGAGCTGCGGCAGGACCAGAGCGGTGGCCTTGGCGGCGCCCGTCGTGGTCGGAATGATGTTCTCCGCGGCGGCACGCGCGCGACGCAGGTCGCTGTGCGGGAAGTCCAGGATCCGCTGGTCGTTCGTGTACGCGTGAACCGTCGTCATCAGGCCACGGTTGATGCCGAAGTTCTCGTCGAGAACCTTCGCCATCGGCGCCACACAGTTGGTGGTGCACGACGCGTTCGAGATGACGTGGTGGTTCGCCGGGTCGTACTGGTCCTGGTTGACGCCCATCACGATGGTGATGTCCTCGTCCTTGGCCGGAGCCGAGATGAGGACCTTCTTGGCGCCGCCGGCGATGTGCTTCTCGGCGTCGGCCTTCTTCGTGAAGATGCCCGTGGACTCGATCACGATGTCGACACCGAGCTGGCCCCACGGGATGTCGGAGGGGTTGCGCTCGGACAGCACCTTGATGGTGTGGCCGTCGACCGTGATGGTGTCCTCGGTGTGCGACACCTCGGCCTTGAGGCGGCCCAGGATGGTGTCGTACTTCAGAAGGTGTGCGGTGGTCGCGGTGTCACCCAGGTCGTTGACAGCAACGATCTCGATGTCTGCACCCTGGTCAAGAAGGGCGCGGAAATAATTGCGACCGATGCGGCCAAAGCCGTTGATGCCTACGCGGATCGTCACGAACCGATCTCCTCGTTGGTACGCCGGAGTATCGACGCCGGCGAGATTTATTTGGGATGTCCCCGACCGCCTCCGACCCTACCTCCCATAAGCGCTCGGGGTGACATCGAGCGACTCCATGCAGGACACAGCGACCCGTACTCGTGAGTAACGTACGGGTCGCCGTGTATTTCGGGGGTAATTCAGACCCCGATCAGTCGCTAATTGAGCGCAGGGCCTTTCTGATGAGCGCATTTCTGTCGGCTGTCGCGGTGACGTGTTCCAGACCGAATCCGAGGAGCACGGTGTCCGGCGTGCTGATCGCCCCGTAGGTCGTGAACAGGTCCTTGGCGAGCGCCCAGTCCTTCACGGCGGGCGGGCTGCCCGCGGGCGGTCCGGGGACGCTCCAGACGCCCAGGGACGTCTCGAAGCCCTCGGTGTCGGTGGCCTGTCCCCCGATGACGACGGAGGCGTTGTCGGCGCGCACGCCCTCGCCGCCGGTGCCGGGGTCACTCACGTAACTCAGGGACACCTCGACGGACTTGCCGGCGTAGGCGCTCAGGTCGTACGTGACCGTCTTCCAGTCGTCCGAGGAGCCGGTGAGGCTGTTCCACTGCCCGGAGGTACCGGTGTTGCCGCAGGCGGCGCCGCCCGGTGTCAGGTAGCGGGTGAGCGCCGGGTGGTCCTCCAGGAAGAAGCCGGCCTCGCACTCGGTGGGCACCTTGTTCGAGGTCAGACCGTCCTTGTCCGGCAGGGTCGTCCAGTCCTCCGCACCGGTCGTGTGCGCCTCCAGGAGCACGTGGTCGTAGCCCGGTTCGGTGTCCCACAGGAGTTGCATCCGCAGGGACGGCTGCTGGGCCGCGGTGACCCCGGTGAGGTCGACGGTGCGGGTCAGACGCTTGTACGCGTCGTCCGTGTGGACGGCGGCCGCCATGCCCGCACCCTCGTACTGGCCGGCTCCCGCACTCTTGAACTTCGGCAGGGTCGCGGAGGTCGCCTCGTACAGGCCCGCGCCGTTCAGCGGGTTGCCGGGGGCGTCGCCGAGGGACGCGGCGATGCCTTCGAGGGCGCCGGAGCCGTCGAATCGGGTCGCCACAGGGGCGGCCGTACGCGAGTAGGCGCCCAGGTAGTACTGGCTGAAGTCGTTCGTCGTGGTGTCGCCGATGTCGACGGAGCCGCCCGCCTTCTCGCCGGCCTCGACGAGCTTGCCGCCCTCGTTCAGGTAGTCGCGTATGGCGAGTTGAGTGGCGAGGGCCGGACGGTCGGCGCTCGTGTAGTGGACGACCGCCTTGAAGTGGCCGAGGACGGCGAGGGGGTCGGGAGCGCCCTGCTTCGCGACGTTCCAGACGGCCGCGGAGTGGCCCGCAGCCTTGAGCGCAGCTACGTAGGCGGCCGATTGCACACCTGCGGCGTCGTTCTCCGCGACGACAAGAGTGTCGCCCTTGTCGCGTGCGGCGACGCTGTAGGTGAAGTGCTCGCTACTTGTGCGCTTTCCGGATTTCGTCCGTCCCGTGAACCACACCTCTACCTTGTCGCCGACATCGGCGTCCTCGACCTCCGCCCTATAGGCGTCGAAGTGCAGATTGTCTTCGCCGCCGTAGGTCTCGCCGCCCTTCCAGGCGCGCAATTTCTCATCGTGCGAACGGCCGCCATTGACGCGGTAGTTCAGCTCCTTGTCGGACACGGACTTCCGCGCGGTCACGGAGACTTCCTGGTCGCCACCGCGGGCGTACGAAGTCGTGAACTTCGCCGGGGTGAAGTCGGGCGCCTCCATGCCGACCGAGGACGACGGCTGGTCCGGGTGCGAGGCGGTCTCGGCGACCGACATCGCGAAGGGGATGTTCTTCTGGAACTCGGCCTGGATGAGCTTCTCGTCGTCCGGGAACGTGAAGACCGACGCGCAGTCGGCGGCGTTCCACGCGTCATTGGGGTCGACGTTCGACGCGGTCTGGCAGGTGCTCATCTCCGGCGTGAACATCGAGACGCCGTTGACGTTGCCCGCGTGCCCGTCGGCCTCGCCGTTCGTCGTGTACAGCTCCGAGGAGACCTGCGGGTGGTAGCCGGGGATCGCGGACTTCTCCGGGGTGCCGGCGAGCGCCTTGTAGAGCACGTCGTCCGGGGTCGGTGTGGCGACCTGCCAGCCCACTCCGTAGAGCAGCAGCTCGGCGGCCGAGTGGTAGTTGATGGCGTAGTCGAAGCCGACGCGCTTCTCGAAGGCGTCGACGGCCTTGGTCTCCGGCTCGGAGTTCGGGCTCGCGCCACGGTAGGTCTGGTTGGCGGGTTCGGGGGACGAACCCTCGTCGTCGTAGCCCCACTTGTAGGCGAAGTTGCGGTTGAGGTCGACGCCGTCGCCGGTGGTGTACTTGCCGTCGCCGTTGTTGTCGCGCATGTTCTTGCGCCACTGGCGGTTGGCGGCGTCCTTGAACGTCCAGTCGTAGCCGTCGGGGTTGGCGGAGAGGACGAACCACATCTCCGTGGAGTCGACGAGCTTCTTGATGCGCGCGTCCTTGGAGTAGTTGTCCACGTAGTGGTGCATCAGGCGGCGGGTCATCTCCGGGGTGATCCACTCGCGCGCGTGCTGGTTCGACATGTAGAGCACGGACGGCTTCGCGCCGTCCTTGACCTTCTTGGCGCCCTTGCTGAGCTTGAGCGCGAGGATGTCCTGGCCCTGGAGCGTCTTGCCGATGGAGACGACCTTGGTGAGGTCGGGGTGCTCCTGGCCGGTGCGGAGGATCTCCTCCTGGAGGCCGCCCGTGCCGCTGTACGGGCGGAAGACGCCGTCACCGGCGGCCTTCACGCGGGACGTGGCCTTGGCGGTCAGCTTGTGCTCGGTGAGCTCGACGCCCTTCTTACGAAGGCCGTCTGCCTGCTTGTCGGTGAGGTAGACCTCGACCTTCGAAGTGCCCTTGTCGGGCGCCTGCTCGCCGAGTTCGTGGCCGTCCTGGCCGGCCTGGAGGAGCAGCGGTATCTGCTCCTTCGACACGTCGGCGCGGAACACCTTGACGGCGTCCGCGCCTGGACTGTCCTTCGCCGGGCCGTTGTCCGCGTAGGCGACGGGTGCCAGTGCGGCGCCTCCCACCCCCAGAACAAGCGCTCCGACAGCGAGGATCGATCTCGCTCTTCGTCCCGCTCTTCCTGCTCTTCGACGCATGAGCCCCCCTTGCAGTTGTCTGCCACGGTTGTGGCGTGATGCCGCAGAAGCGAACAAGCGTCAGAATCGTGACAGTTCATGGTCAAGTCAAGGGGGCCTCAACTCCCGTTCGCGGACGCGGAAAAGCCGGTGGCGGCGCCCGGGATCGGGCGCCGCCACCGGCTTTTCGGAGCTGTCGTGCGGATCAGCTCACCATGTTGTCGTGCGGATCAGCCCACCATGTTCTGCGCGAGGCTCTCCGCCATCTCCTCCGTCATCTCCTCCGCCATGTCCTCCGTGATGTTGGACTCCGTGCCGGGGATGCCGAGGTCCTGGGCCCGCTTGTCCGCCATGGCCAGCAGGCGGCGAATGCGGCCCGCGACGGCGTCCTTGGTCAGCGGCGGGTCCGCGAGCGCGCCCAGCTCTTCCAGGGAGGCCTGCTTGTGGTCCATGCGCAGGCGGCCCGCGGCGGCGAGGTGCTCGGGCACGTCGTCGGCGAGGATCTCCAGGGCGCGCTGCACCCGGGCGCCGGCCGCGACCGCGGCGCGGGCCGAGCGGCGCAGGTTCGCGTCGTCGAAGTTCGCGAGGCGGTTCGCCGTGGCGCGGACCTCGCGGCGCATCCGCCGCTCCTCCCAGGCGAGCACCGACTCGTGCGCTCCCATGCGGGTGAGGAGCGCGCCGATCGCGTCGCCGTCGCGCACCACCACGCGGTCCACGCCGCGCACCTCACGGGCCTTGCTCGCGATCTGCAGCCTGCGGGCGGCGCCGACCAGGGCGAGCGCCGCCTCCGGGCCCGGGCACGTCACCTCGAGCGAGCTGGAGCGCCCCGGCTCGGTGAGCGAGCCGTGCGCCAGGAAAGCGCCGCGCCAGGCCGCCTCCGCGTCACAGGTGGCCCCCGAGACCACCTGCGGCGGCAGGCCCCGGATCGGACGGCCGCGGCCGTCCACCAGGCCCGTCTGGCGGGCCAGCTGGTCGCCGCCCGCCACCACTCGTACAACGAACCGCGAGCCGCGGCGCAGCCCGCCGGGCGCCATCACGATCAGCTCCGAGCTGTGCCCGAAGATCTCGAGAATGTCCCGCTTGAGCCGCCGTGCGGCCATCGCGGTGTCCAGCTCCGCCTCGATCACGATGCGGCCGCTCACCAGGTGAAGGCCGCCCGCAAACCGCAGAATGGCCGAGACCTCGGCCTTCCTGCAGCAGGTCCGGGTGACGGGAAGCCGGGAGATCTCGTCCTTCACCGCTGCCGTCATCGCCATGGGCCGATCCTTCCATGCATCCGAAAAATACGGTCGTACGCGGCGGCCAACAGCTCCGGGTCGTGCCTCGGAGTGCCGTCGGGCCTGGCCACCGGCGCCAGCTCGACCGCGGCACCGAAACGCTCCTTGGCGGAGTCGATGAGCTCTTCGCGGTCGGGCACGGCGGCCTCGTCGGCCAGCACCACGTCCAGGGCGAGTTTAGGTGCGTGTCGTCCCAAAACTTCCAAATGACGCTGCGGGGAGAACCCCTCAGTTTCTCCGGGTTGCGGCGCGAGGTTCAGCGAGAGGACCTTGCGGGCCTTCGTCTCGACCAGCGCGTCGAGCAGCTCCGGGACCAGCAGATGCGGAATCACGGAGGAGAACCAGGAGCCCGGGCCCAGCACCACCCAGTCCGCGTCGAGCACCGCGGCGACCGCCTCCGGGACGGCCGGCGGATCGCGCGGCACCACGTGGACGGACTGGACCTCGCCGCGGGTGAGCGCGACCGTCGCCTGACCGCGCACGGTCTCGATGTCGTCCGGGCGTGTCGGATCGTGCCCCTTCACCAGTGCCTGGAGTTCCAGCGGGACGGCGGACATGGGCAGCACACGGCCCTGCGCGCCGAGCAGCTTGCCGACCAGGTCCAGGGCCTGCACATGATCGCCGAGCTGCTCCCACAGGGCGACGATCAGCAGATTGCCGACCGCGTGCTCGTGCAGCTCGCCCTTGGACTGGAAGCGGTGCTGGATGACGCGGGCCCAGGTCTGGCCCCAGTCGTCGTCCCCGCACAGGGCCGCGAGGGCCTTGCGCAGGTCACCGGGCGGCAGCACGCCCAGTTCGTCGCGCAGGCGGCCACTGGAGCCCCCGTCGTCGGCGACCGTGACGACGGCCGTGAGGTTGTTCGTGATGCGGCGCAGCGCGGCCAGGGACGCCGACAGGCCCATGCCGCCGCCCAGGGCCACCACCTTCGGGGTGGCGCCCTTGCCCGGCTTCACCGGCGAGGTCCTGCGGCGGATCCTGCTGGTGAGCCGCAGGGTACGTCCCGTCATTCCCGTCCCATGTCGCGGTGGACGACCACGGTCTCCACGCCCTGCGCGGCGAGGCGGGCGGCGAGCTTCTCCGACGTCGCGACGGAGCGGTGCTTGCCGCCCGTACAGCCGACGGCGATCGTCACGTAGCGCTTGCCCTCACGGCGGTAGCCCGCGGCGATCAGCTGGAGCAGCTCGGTATAGCGGTCGAGGAACTCCTTGGCGCTGGGCTGCGAGAAGACGTAGTTCGAGACCTCTTCGTTGAGCCCGGTGAAGGGGCGCAGCTCGGGGACCCAGTGCGGGTTCGGCAGGAAGCGCATGTCGACCACGAGGTCGGCGTCGACCGGCAGGCCGTACTTGAAGCCGAACGACATGACGGTGGCCCGCAGCTCGGGCTCCTCGTCGCCGGCGAACTGGGCGTCCATCTTGGCGCGCAGTTCGTGGACATTGAGGCTGGAGGTGTCGATGACCAGGTCCGCGTCGCCCCGCAGCTCGCGCAGCAGCTCGCGCTCGGCGTCGATGCCGTCGACGATGCGGCCGTCGCCCTGGAGGGGGTGCGGACGGCGCACGGACTCGAAGCGGCGCACCAGGGCCTCGTCGGAGGACTCCAGGAAGACGATGCGCCGCGTGACGTGCTTGGCCTCCAGGTCCGCGAGGGACTGCCGGAGGTTGTCGAAGAAGCGCCGTCCCCGTACGTCGACGACGACCGCGATCCGCGCCACGTTGCCCTGCGAGCGGGCGCCGAGCTCCACCATGGTGGGGATCAGTGCGGGCGGCAGGTTGTCGACGACGAACCAGCCGAGGTCCTCCAGGCACTTCGCTGCCGTGGAGCGGCCCGCGCCGGACATCCCGGAGATGATCACGAGCTCGGGGATGGCGGCGTCGGGGACACCCGGCGCCTCGGCGGTCTTGCCGGCTCCCGCTCCGGTGTCCGAGTCCGCGCCCGTGGCGGTGTCCGAGTCCGCGCCCGTGCCCGCGCCTGGTTCCGTACCTGGTTCTGTCCCTGATCCGGTGCCCGTGCTCACTTGTGCTCCGTGCTGTGGTTGCGGCTGTTCCTGTGCTGCGGGGCCCTCTGGCGTGCCGCTGGTGTCGCTGGTGTCGCTGCTCTCGTGGTCCTGCTCGCTCATGACTCCTGCCCCCGTCGTTCTTCCGGGGCACCCGCGCTGACGGGGTCCCCGCCGGTCGGCACGTCCGTCGTGCCGTCCTCGTCTTCCATGATCTCTCCGGTGGCCGTGTTCACCGCGGGCGCAGCGGGTGCGGCCTTGGCGAAGGCCACCACGATGGCCTCGGCCGTCTTGCGGCCTATGCCGGGGACCTCGCAGATCTGGTCGATGGTGGCGGCCCGCAGCCGCTTCACCGACCCGAAGTGCTTGAGCAGTGCCTGCTTGCGCGAGTCCCCGAGCCCCTGCACATCGTCCAGCGGGCCCGCCCTGAAGCGCTTGGCCCGCTTGCTGCGCTGGTAGGTGATCGCGAAGCGGTGCGCCTCGTCGCGGACGCGCTGGAGCAGATAGAGCCCTTCGCTGGTCCGGGGAAGGACGACCGGGTCCTCCTCGTCCGGCACCCAGACCTCTTCGAGGCGCTTGGCGAGGCCGCACACCGCGATGTCGTCGATGCCGAGCTCGTCCAGGGCCCGCTTGGCCGCCGCGACCTGCGGCTGGCCGCCGTCGACCACCACGAGCTGCGGCGGGTAGGCGAACTTCTTGGGCCGGCCGTCCTCCTCCGTGAGGCGCGACTCCTCGACCACCGTCTCCTCGCCCGCGTCCGGCTCCTCGTCGGACCAGTCGCGGGACTTCTCCTGAGCGGCAAGGTAGCGCTTGAAGCGGCGGGTGATGACCTCGTGCATGGAACGGACGTCGTCCTGTCCCTCGAAGCCCTTGATCTCGAAGCGGCGGTACTCGCTCTTGCGGGCAAGACCGTCCTCGAAGACGACCATGGAGGCCACGACGTCGTCACCCTGGAGGTGCGAGATGTCGTAGCACTCGATCCGCAGCGGAGCGCCGTCCAGGTCGAGGGCGCCGGCGATCTCCTCCAGCGCGCGCGAGCGCGTGGTGAGGTCGGAGGCGCGCTTCGTCTTGTGCAGGACGAGCGACTGCTGCGCGTTCCTGTGGACCGTCTCCATGAGCGCCTTCTTGTCGCCCCGCTGCGGGATACGCAGCGACACGTTCGCCCCGCGGCGCTCCGTGAGCCAGGCCTGGACGGGCTCCAGGGGGTCGGGCAGCGCGGGGACGAGGACCTCCTTGGGGACGGCGTCCCCGGTCTCCTCCCCGTAGAGCTGCTGCAACGCGTGCTCGACGAGGTCACCGCTGGTGACCGCCTCGACCTTGTCGGTGACCCAGCCGCGCTGGCCGCGCACGCGTCCGCCGCGCACATGGAAGATCTGGACGGCCGCCTCCAGCTCGTCCTCGGCCAGGGCGATCAGGTCGGCGTCGGTGGCGTCGGTGAGGACGACCGCGCTCTTCTCCATGGCCTTCTTGAGCGCCTCGACGTCGTCGCGCAGGCGGGCCGCCCGCTCGTACTCCATCTCGTCGGCGGCCGCGGCCATGTCCTTCTCCAGGCGCCGGATGTACGTCCCCGTACGCCCCGCCATGAAGTCGCAGAATTCCTCGGCCAGTTCGCGGTGCTCGTCGGGCGTGACGCGGCCCACACAGGGCGCCGAGCACTTGCCGATGTAGCCCAGCAGGCAGGGGCGGCCGGTGCGCTCCGCGTTCTTGAACACGCCCTTGGAGCAGGTGCGTACCGGGAAGACGCGCAGGAGCAGGTCCACGGTGTCGCGGATCGCCCACGCGTGCCCGTACGGACCGAAGTAGCGCACGCCCTTCTTCTTCTGGCCGCGCATCACCTGGACCCGCGGGAAGTCCTCGTTCATCGTCACCGCGAGGTACGGGTAGCTCTTGTCGTCGCGGTACTTGACGTTGAACCGGGGGTCGTACTCCTTGATCCAGGAGTACTCCAGCTGCAGCGCCTCGACCTCCGTGGACACCACCGTCCACTCCACGGACGCGGCCGTGGTGACCATCGTGCGCGTACGGGGGTGCAGGTTCGCCAGGTCCTGGAAGTAGTTCGCCAGGCGCTGGCGCAGGCTTTTCGCCTTCCCGACGTAGATCACCCGGCGGTGCTCGTCGCGGAACCTGTACACCCCTGGAGAGTCGGGGATCTGTCCCGGCTTGGGGCGGTAGCTGGAGGGGTCGGCCATGTCAGACACCCTACTGGCGGTGTGTGACAGTTCGGGGTGCCCGGCGGCGGTGGCGCCGGGCACCCCGAAGTCTTGTCGGGGGCTGGGCGGCACGCTTCAATGCCGGGTGACTTGTTCCCAGTGGCGGCCCGCGGGCGCAGCGCGCACAAGCAGGAGGCCCGGATGCGGCTCGGCGAACGACAAGTGAACGCGGCACAGGCACCGGACCTGGCGGGAGCCCTGCGCTCCGGCCCGTTCCACAGCGCCCTGCGGGCCGCGATCATCGCCCGGCAACTGCCGCTGCACCGCGTACGGCACCATCTGGCCCGCCGAGGCGTCACCATCGGCCTCACCAGCCTGAGTTACTGGCAGCAGGGCGCGCGGCGGCCACAGCGTCCGGAGTCGATGCGGGCGGTGCGCGCCCTGGAGGAGATCCTCGAACTGCCCGAGGAATCGCTGATCCGGCTGCTCGGCCCGGTTCCCGAAGCGGCCGTGCCCAAGCGCCCGGCGACCCGCTCGTACCGGTCGCTCATCGAGGCGTCCGGGGCCGTCGAGCGGCTGCTCGCGGAGCTGGAGACCCCGCTGGACGGCGGGCTGCACACCGTCGGGCACCACGAGCGGGTGCGGATCGGCGCGCACCGGCAGCTCCAGGGCAGGGACTCGCAGCAGATCGTGCGGGCGCACCGCGACGGCGTGGACCGTTATATGGCCATCCACCATGGCGCCCCGGGGTGTTCCCCGGCGGATGTGGCGGTGTACGCCATGGAGAACTGCCGTACGGGGCGGGTGCGTTGGGACGACGGGACGGGCGTCCTGGTCGCGGAGCTGCTCTTCGACGCGCGGCTGCGGGCCGGCGACACCCATATGTTCCAGTACGGCTTCGAGGACGGGACGGCCAGGTCCGCCACCGAGTACGTCCGCGGGTTCGGCTCCGCCGGAGGGCAGTACGCGCTCCAGGTCCGGTTCGCGGACGACACGCTGCCCGTGCGCTGCCACCGCTTCGTCCAGCGGTCGGCCGCGGGCCCGCGCGACGGCCGCCACGAACTCGCCCTGAGCGGCCCCCACCGGTCGGTGCACATGGTGGAGCCGCAGGTGCGGGCGGGCCTTGTGGGCATCGGGTGGGATTGGGAGTGAGGAGCCGGAAGTGCTGGGGCCGGGTGTGATGGGACTGGGAGTACTGGGTCCGGGAGTGGATCGTGCCCGGATGCAGGGCGTACGTGCCCGGGTCCGCGGCGTGCCTGCCCGGTTCGCGTGAGGCGGGTGCCGCGCCCGGCGTGAGGCTCTAGCGTCGACGTGAACAGCGGGCCCCACCACACCCGCCGCACGCCCGCCCGCCCGAAAGGAAGCACCGTGATTGTCGTCGCCGGAGAGGCACTGATCGACCTCGTCCCACAGGGCGTGCCCACCGACGGCGGACCCGTCACCGAGCTGCCCGCCCTCGCCCCGCGGCTCGGCGGCGGCCCGTACAACACGGCGGTGGCACTCGGCCGCCTCGGCTCGTCCGTGGCGTTCTGCTCGCGGGTGTCGCGGGACGCCTTCGGGGAGGCCCTGCTCGGCGGCCTGCGGACGGCCGGGGTGGATGTGTCCCCGGTGCAGCGGGGCGACGAGCCGACGACGCTCGCCGTGGCCTCGATCGGGGCCGACGGCTCCGCCGGGTACTCCTTCTACGTGGAGGGGACCGCCGACCGGCTCTTCACGGTGCCCGAGGCACTACCGGCGGGCACGCGCGCGGTGTCGTTCGGCACCTGCTCGCTGGCGCTCGAACCGGGCGCCACCGCGTATGAGGACGTGATGCGCTCGGCCGCCGCGCAGGGCCTGTGCACGGCGCTCGACCCGAACATCCGGGCCGGCCTGATCCCGGACGCGGACGCCTACCGGGCCCGCTTCAAGAGCTGGCTCGCGTCGACGACGCTGCTGAAGCTCTCAGAGGAGGACGCCGAGTGGCTGGGCGGCACCCCGCAGGAGTGGCTGGCCGCGGGGCCCGCCGCCGTGGTGATCACGCGCGGCGGGGAGGGGCTCACCGCGCTCACGCGGGACGGGGGCGAGTACTCGGTGCCGGGCGAGCGGGTCGACGTCGTGGACACGATCGGCGCCGGTGACACCGTCAACGCCGCGCTGCTGCACGGGCTTTCGCGCCAGGACGCCCTCTCCCCCGCCGGGATCGCCGGGCTCGGCGGCGACGACTGGTCCCGGCTGCTGCGGTTCGCCGCGCGGGCGGCGGCGGTCACCTGCTCACGGGCGGGCGCGGAGCCGCCCTACGCCACCGAACTGGTGGGTCCTGCCTGGTGAGGACCGGGGTCCCGCCTGACGAGGGTCAGGGTCTCGCCTGGTGAGGACCGGCCGAGTACTGAACGCGCGGCGCCCCGTGGGGAGTTCCCACGGGGCGCCGTCGCTCGTCCACCGGCGGGGCCGGACCTCTGTCAGGCCTTGCGGGCCTTCCCGGTCGCCTTCTTGGCGGCGGGCTTCTTCGCGGCCGTCTTGGCGGTCTTGGTGGCCGTCTTGGCGGTCGACTTGGTCGTCGTCTTGGCGGCGGCCGCCTTCGCCGTGGCCGTCTTCTTGGCGGGCGCCTTCGTCGCCGCCACGGTCTTCTTCGCCGCCTTACGGGGGCGCGCCGCGGGCACGGCCGCGTCGCTGACCCGGTCGGCGCCGAGGACATCGCGCAGGAACTTGCCGGTGTGGCTCGTCGGGACGGCCGCGACCTCCTCCGGAGTGCCCTCCGCGACGACGAGACCACCGCCGCTGCCACCCTCGGGGCCCATGTCGACGATCCAGTCGGCGGTCTTGATCACGTCGAGGTTGTGCTCGATGACGATGACCGTGTTGCCCTTGTCGACGAGGCCCGAGAGCACCGTGATGAGCTTGCTGATGTCCTCGAAGTGCAGACCGGTCGTCGGCTCGTCGAGCACGTACACCGTGCGGCCCGTGGAACGCTTCTGCAGCTCACTGGCGAGCTTCACGCGCTGCGCCTCACCACCGGAGAGCGTCGGCGCGGGCTGCCCGAGCCGGACGTAGCCGAGGCCCACGTCGTTGAGCGTCCTGAGGTGCCGGGCGATCGCCGGGACGGCCTCGAAGAAGCTCAGCGCCTCCTCGATCGGCATGTCCAGGACCTCGGAGATGGACTTGCCCTTGTAGTGGACCTCAAGGGTTTCCCGGTTGTAGCGCGCACCGTGGCAGACCTCGCACGGGACGTACACGTCCGGCAGGAAGTTCATCTCGATCTTGATCGTGCCGTCGCCCGAGCAGTTCTCGCAGCGGCCGCCCTTGACGTTGAAGGAGAAGCGCCCCGGCAGGTAGCCGCGGACCTTCGCCTCGGTCGTCTCGGCGAACAGCTTGCGGACGTTGTCGAAGACTCCGGTGTACGTCGCCGGGTTCGACCGCGGGGTGCGGCCGATGGGCGACTGGTCGACGTGCACGACCTTGTCGACGAGGTCGTCGCCGTCCACGCGCGTGTGCCGGCCGGGAACGGAGCGCGCCCCGTTCAACTCCCTTGCCAGGTGCGTGTACAGGATGTCGTTCACCAGCGTCGACTTGCCGGATCCGGAGACGCCGGTGACGGCCGTGAGGACGCCCAGCGGGAACGACACGTCGATGTCCCGGAGGTTGTTCTCCTTGGCGCCGTGCACGGTGAGGCGGCGTCCCGGGTCCACGGGCCGCCGGATGTCCGGCATCGCGATGGCCTTCTTGCCCGCCAGGTACTGGCCGGTCATCGACTCGGGGTTAGCCAGCAGCTCCTTCAACGGACCGCTGTGCACGACCTTGCCGCCGTGCTCGCCCGCGCCGGGGCCGATGTCGACGATCCAGTCGGCGACCTTGATCGTGTCCTCGTCGTGCTCGACCACGATGAGCGTGTTGCCCATGTCGCGGAGCCGGACGAGCGTCTCGATGAGCCGGTGGTTGTCGCGCTGGTGCAGACCGATGGACGGCTCGTCGAGCACGTACAGGACGCCGACGAGGCCGGATCCGATCTGCGTGGCGAGCCGGATGCGCTGGGCCTCGCCGCCGGAGAGGGTGCCCGCCGCGCGGTTGAGCGACAGATAGTCGAGGCCGACGTCGACCAGGAAGCGCAGCCGCTCGTTGACCTCCTTCAGGACGCGCTCGGCGATCTTCTTGTCGCGCGCGTTCAGCTTCAGCTCGCTCAGGAAGTCGGCGCAGTCGCTGATGGACATCGCCGAGACCTCGGCGATCGACTTCCCCATGACCGTGACGGCCAGGATCAGCGGCTTCAGTCGTGTGCCCTCACAGGTCGGGCAGGGCACCTCGCGCATGTAGCCCTCGAAGCGCTCGCGGCTCGCGTCCGACTCGGCCTCGCTGTGCCGGCGCTTCACGAACGGGACGGCGCCCTCGAAGGGCGTCGTGTAGCGGCGCTCGCGCCCGTACCGGTTGCGGTAGCGGACCTCGATCTGCGTCTTGTGCCCGTTCAGGAGCGCCTTCTTGGCGCGCTGCGGGAGGCCGGCGAAGGGGATGTCCGTACGGAAGCCGAGCGCGTCCGCGAGGGCGCCGATGAGGCGGCCGAAGTAGTCCTTCGTGTGCCCGTGCGACCACGGGTGGATGGCACCCTCGTCGAGCGACTTGTCCTCGTCGGGGACGATCAGCTCGGGGTCGACCTCCATGCGCGTACCGATGCCGGTGCAGTCGGGGCAGGCGCCGAAGGGCGAGTTGAAGGAGAAGGAGCGCGGCTCCAGCTCCTCGAAGGACAGGTCGTCGTACGTGCAGTACAGGTGCTCCGAGTACATGCGCTCGCGCTCCGGGTCGTCCTCGGGGAGGTCGACGAAGTCGAGCACGACCATGCCGCCGGAGAGGCCGAGCGCGGTCTCCACGGAGTCGGTCAGGCGGCGCTTGGCGGAGCTCTTCACGGTGAGGCGGTCGACGACCACCTCGATCGTGTGCTTCTCCTGCTTCTTCAGCGTCGGCGGCTCGGACAGCTGGATCGTCTGCCCGTCCACGCGCGCGCGGGAGTAGCCCTTGGTCTGCAGGTCGCTGAAGAGGTCGACGAACTCGCCCTTGCGCTCGCGCACGAGCGGCGACAGGACCTGGAAGCGGCTGCCCTCGGGCAGCTCGAGGACCTTGTCGACGATGGCCTGCGGCGACTGGCGGGCGATGGGCCGGCCGCACTCCGGGCAGTGCGGCTTGCCGACGCGCGCGAAGAGCAGGCGCAGGTAGTCGTAGACCTCGGTGATGGTGCCGACCGTGGAGCGCGGGTTGCGCGACGTGGACTTCTGGTCGATCGAGACGGCCGGGGAGAGGCCCTCGATGAAGTCGACGTCCGGCTTGTCCATCTGGCCGAGGAACTGGCGGGCGTACGAGGACAGCGACTCGACGTACCGGCGCTGCCCCTCGGCGAAGATCGTGTCGAACGCGAGGGAGGACTTACCGGAGCCCGACAGACCGGTGAAGACGATGAGGGAGTCGCGCGGGAGGTCGAGCGAGACATTCCGAAGATTGTGCTCGCGCGCGCCACGGACGATGAGACGGTCGGCCACGCCGGTCCGCACCTTTCTTGAGAGACAAGTGACAGGGGCGGGCCCCCGTCTCTCGAGGTCTGACTCTCAAGGGCGCTCACGCCACGATCGAGGCGGAGCAGCCCTGAGAAGACTGTCCTTCGAAGACTAGAGGGAGCCACTGACAACGCCGGTCGGATTCCCTGGGTGGTAACAAACTCGACCCACCAGAACTTCCAGCATGCCCGACGCCGCCCTCGACCATATAGCACGTACATTCGATTCACGCGGATCGTAGGCCTTCGTAGGCCACCTTCACCCGAACGTGTGGCGGGGCTATCGTCGGCGCCATGAGTGATCATGTGCGCGACCTGGCGTCAGTACGCGAAGCGACCGACCGGCTGCTCGCCGCGGTCGGCACCCTGGACAACTCCACTGTGACCGAGCCGTCACGGCTTCCGGGGTGGAGCCGCGGGCACGTTCTCGCCCACCTCGCCCGTAACGCGGACGCGCTCGTCAACGTCCTCGAGGGCCGCCCCATGTACGAGAGCGCCCGCTCCCGCGACGCCGACATCGACCGGGACGCCCCGCGCGGACTGCGCGAGCAGCTCGGCGACGTACAGGACAGCGCCGAGCGCTTCCAGCGTCTGGGGGCCGAGGACGCCGACTGGGCCCGCACGGTGGAGCTGCGCAACGGTGTGAAGGATCTCGCCTCGAACGTGCCGTTCCGGCGCTGGATCGAGGTCGAGCTGCACCACGTGGACCTCGGGATCGGATACGAACTGGAGGACCTCTCCGCCGAGTTCACCCAGCGGGAGATCAACTTCCTCGCGAAGCGGTTCCGCGACCACCCCGGCCTGCCGCCCCTGCTGATCAAGCAGGACGACGGCCGGATGATCTCCACGGGGGCCGTTCAGGCGCTCACCCTTGAGGAGATCAAGGCCGACGCTCCCGTCCCACTCGGCATCGTCATCCGGGGCCGCCAGGCGGACCTCCTGGGCTGGCTCGCGGGCCGCAGAGACGGCGGCGCCCTCACCGTCGACCGGGGCTCCCTGCCGCCCCTGCCCCCGCTATAGGCTGAATCCATGACGTACAGCGGAGCGGTGAAGGTCGGCGGCCCGGCGGATGTGCACGAGTTGCAGGACCTGATGATCTCCAAGGTCGCGGTCGGGCCGATGGACAACAACGCCTACTTGTTGCGCTGCCGCGCGACCGATCAGCAGCTCCTGATCGACGCGGCCAACGAGCCGGAGACGCTGCGGCACCTCATCGGCGAGGACGGCATCGGGGCCGTCGTCACCACGCACCGGCACGGCGACCACTGGCAGGCCCTCCAGGAGGTCGTCGAGGCGACCGGCGCGCGCACGTACGCGGGGCGCGAGGACGTCGAGGGGATCCCGGTGGCGACGGACGTCGCCGTCGCCGACGGGGACACGATCGAGTTCGGTCGGATCACGCTCACGGCCCGCCACCTGGTCGGCCACACGCCCGGTTCGATCGCCCTGGTCTACGACGACCCGCACGGCCACCCGCACGTCTTCACCGGTGACTGCCTGTTCCCGGGTGGCGTGGGCAACACGTGGAAGGACCCCGAGGCCTTCGCGAGCCTCATCGACGACGTGGAGACGAAGATCTTCGGCACGCTGCCGGACGAGACATGGGTCTACCCCGGCCACGGGGGCGACACGACGCTGGGCGCCGAACGTCCCCACCTCCAGGAGTGGCGCGAGCGGGGCTGGTGACTTGTAGGCGGGCCGTTTCGCCGCGGCCCGCCCTGTAGCGGCGTTTTACGCCTGCGCCGTCCCCGGTGCGGCGAGCGCCGCCACCCGCTCGACGCCGAACGCGTATCCCTGCACGCCGCATCCGGCGATCACGCCGTCGGCGCGCAGCGATACGTAGGAGTGGTGCCGGAACTCCTCGCGCTGGTGGATGTTGGAGATGTGGACCTCCACCACCGGCATGCCGTCACAGGTGTTGAGCGCGTCCAGGATCGCCACGGAGGTGTGCGAGTAGGCGGCCGGGTTGATGACGACGCCCACGTGGTTCTCGCGCGCCTCATGGATCCAGTCGACGAGCTCGCCCTCGTGGTTGGACTGCCGGAAGTCCACGGTGGCGCCGTGCGCGGCAGCCGCCTTCACGCACAGTGCCTCGACGTCGGCGAGGGTGTCGCGGCCGTAGATCTCAGGCTGGCGCTTGCCGAGCAGGTTCAGGTTCGGACCGTTGAGAACCATGATCGGGGCGTTGGCGAGCGTGCGCGGCACGAGGGACCTCCGTAGAAGAGCGTTTGCTCCTTGAGGGTCTATCACGGCGCCACTACCGCCCGAAGGGCGGTGGGTGCAGGGCGGTCAGGGCGTGACGGCGAGCTCGATGTACGCGGCGAGGATCACCAGATGGACGCCGCCCTGCAGCGGTGTGGCACGGCCCGGAACGATGGTGAGGGTCGCGACCACCATGGTCAGCGCGAGCAGCACCATGTGGGTGGCGCCGAGCCCGAGGACGAGCGGCCCCGTCAGCCAGTACGAGGCGATGGCGACGGCCGGCACCGTGAGGCCGATGCTGGCCATGGACGAGCCGAGCGCGAGGTTGAGGCTGGTCTGCACGCGGTCCCTGCGAGCCGCGCGCAGCGCCGCGATCGTCTCGGGCAGCAGCACGAGCAGCGCGATGATCACTCCGACCACCGCCTGCGGCATGCCCGCCGCCTCCACCCCCTGCTCGATCGTCTTCGAGACGCCCTTGGTGAGTCCGACGACGGCGACCAGGGCGAGCCCGAGCAGGCCGAGGCTGAACAGGGCGGTCCGGGTGCTCGGTACGTCGGCGTGGTCATCGGCGTCGATCACCTCGCCGTGCTTGGTGATCGGCAGGAAGTAGTCGCGGTGGCGCACGGTCTGCGTCGCGACGAAGAGCCCGTACAGGACGAGCGCGGCGACGGCCGAGAAGACCAGCTGGGAGGTGGAGAACTCCGGTCCGAGCTTGCTGGTGGTGAAGGTCGGCAGGACCAGGCAGAGCGTCGCGAGCGTGGCCACGGTGGCGAGGGCTCCCCCGGTGCCCTCGGACTGGAAGATCGCCACGCGGTGCCGCAGCGCGGCCGCGAGCAGGCTGACGCCGACGATGCCGTTGCAGGTGATCATGACGGCGGCGAACACGGTGTCGCGGGCGAGTGTGGAGCTCTTGGCCCCGCCGTCGGCCATCAAAGTGACGATCAGTGCCACCTCGATGATCGTCACGGCCACCGCGAGCACGAGCGAACCGAAGGGTTCACCGACCCGGTGGGCGACGACCTCCGCGTGGTGCACGGCAGCGAGCACGGAGGCCGCGAGGACCACCGCGACGACGGCGACCACGGCACCCGGCAGCTCGCGCCCCCAGGTGAACGCGAGCAGCACGATCGCGATCAGTGGCACCACCACGGTCCACTGCGTACTCAGCGCCCGCACTCTGGTGATCATTCATCGATGGTGCCGGTGGCGCGGCGGGGGCGCGACTCCGGCGGTGGCAGCGGCAGACGGGCCCCGGGCCCCGGGAACATAGGTCACTTGAGTTCGCGGATGTCCTTGAGGTCGCAGTTGATGAAGGCCGGCGGGCGGGTGCACAGGGCCGAGAGGCGCTGGTTGAGCTCGGCCACCTCGGGGCGCTCGTTGCTGCGCATCGCGTCCTCGTAGGACTCGAACTCGATGACCGCGAGATAGCGGCCCGTGGTGTCCCGGTCCTTGAGCATCATGCGGTGCGTGGGGCCGCCCGATACGCCCTTCATCTGCTGCTCGAACGACTCGAGCAGCTCCCGCATCTCGCCGAACCGCTGGGACTCGAAGTCGATGATCTGGACGAACTTCATGGGGGCCTCCCCCGTCGTGCCCTCGCGCCCCTGCGGGACGCGCTCAGGACACAACGAAGCACCGGGAGGGGCACGCGGCAATCGGCCGCGCACCGCTCCCGGTGCTGGTAATTCCTACGCTCGACGCCGTCAGGCCTCGATGCTGTCCTTCTGAGCCTCTTCGGCCGCGTCCCTCTCGGCCTGCTTCTTCGAGGCGATGAGGCTGGTGATCGTCGTGATGATCAGGACGCCGCAGATGACGGAGAGCGAGACCGGGATGGAGATCTCCGGTACGTGCACCCCGGACTCGTGCAGCGCGTGCAGGACCAGCTTCACGCCGATGAAGGCGAGGATCACCGACAGGCCGTAGCTGAGGTGGACCAGCTTCCTGAGCAGACCACCGATGAGGAAGTACAGCTGGCGCAGGCCCATCAGCGCGAACGCGTTCGCCGTGAAGACGATGTACGGGTCCTGGGTCAGGCCGAAGATCGCCGGGATCGAGTCCATCGCGAACAGCACGTCGGTCATACCGATGGCGAGCATGACGACCAGGAGCGGCGTCATGACCTTCTTGCCGTGCTGCCGGATGAAGAGCTTCGTGCCGTGGTACTGGTCCGCGACACCGAACTTCTTCTCGATCGACTTCAGGACGCGGTTCTCGTCCCAGTCCTCCTCTTCCTCGTCGGACATCGCCTCCTTGATGAGCTTCCAGGCGGTGTAGATGAGGAAGGCACCGAAGATGTAGAAGACCCACGAGAAGTTGGCGATGACCGCCGCGCCCGCCGCGATGAAGATCGCTCGCAGAACCAGGGCGATGAGCACACCGAACAGGAGCACACGCTGCTGCAGGTGGGTCGGGACCGAGAACTTCGCCATGATCAGGATGAAGACGAAGAGGTTGTCGACACTGAGCGACTTCTCCGTGATGAAGCCCGCGAAGAACTCACCGCCGGCCTGGCTGCTCCCCCAGATCATCACGCCGACGCCGAACAGCGCGGCGAGCACGATCCAGACGATGGTCCAGATGCCCGCTTCCTTGATCGATACGTCGTGGGGCTTTCGCCCGATGAAGAAGTCGACCGCAATGAGGGCGCACAGACCGAGAACGGTCAGCACCCACACAGTCATTGATACGTCCACTACTGCGCCTCCGGCGTCGTACGGCTACTGATCAGCGTCGTCGCTGCCGGAGGTCTCTTCCACCCGAGCGCCTTGGCGCGTCTCGGGCCGGCGCCCCGGGATCGACCGCCTTCTGGCCTGTCGTCCGTACTGACGGGAACGCCGCGTTGGAGTACTCCCCTCCGCGTCAAGGAGCGTACTAGAAACACCCATGAAAGGTAAAGGGGAAGGTAAAGTAGTCACCAAGTTCGCAGGTCAGAGGCCCATCTGTCGACGGGCTTTCGTCACCTCCGCGAGCACCTGCCGCAGGATTCCGCTGCCCGGCGGGACCGTCGACGGCTCGTACGTCCATGCGTGGCCCACCCAGGGGTCGGCGAGGTGTCCGTCGGGCACGGGCGTCAGGCGCAGCAGCGCGCGCCACAGCGGGTCGAGCAGCGGTCCGTACTCGGCGGCGTCCTCCCGGTCGGCCACGACCATCAGGTGCACGCCGACCGGCGGCCCCTCGTCCGCGAGGTAGCGCAGCCGGTTGATGTCCCGGTCGTCGAAGCCGTGCGGAAAGTCGTGCACGACCAGGAGCTGCTCGGCGACGTCCAAGTCCGGTGGCAGCGCGTCGGCCGCGCCCGCCCGGGCCGCCATCTGTACGAGGTCCACGCGCTCGGTCAGCCGGGTCAGCGTGTCCGCGACGCCCGCCGCTCCCCTGGCCGGCGGACCGGCGAGCACGCCCGCGTCCACGAGCGGGGCGAGCGCGCCCGCAGCGGTGCCCGCCGGGTCGATGACGTGCACGCTGAGCTCGCCCGCCGGGTAGGCCGCAAGCAGCCGGGCCGCATGGAGGACGGCGGTGTGGGCGGCACGCGCGCGTAGTGCGTCGGCGTCGGCGAGGCCGTCGGCGGCGGACGGCCCCGCGTCGATCCACAGTCCGCGCTCCAGCGGCAGCCGTACGAGCATCGGGATGCGCAGCCCCGCGCTCTCGCTCTCGGGCAGGCTCAGCTCCCCGAGACGGACGGCCATGGGGCTCTCCACGGGGCTGCGGTAGGCGTGCCAGCAGGGGCTGCCCCAGCCCGCGTACGCCGCCGGGAGGGCGGGCTCGACGACCTCACCCTCGGCGGCGAGCTGCGCCAGGTCCCGGTCGAGCGCTTCCCTGGCCCGGTCGACCAGGGCGCCGTGCCTGGCGCGGGCGGCCTCGCGCGCGGCGTCGCCCCGGCCGTCGAGGCGGCCGCGTGGATCGGCGGAGTCGGCGAGGAGCCCGTCGAGCTCGCGCTCCAGGCGGGAGTCCGCGAAGTCGACGGCGCTGCGGTACGCGGCCGTGGTGCGGGCCAGGTCCTCGAACATGCCCCACACCTGGTTGTAGAGCCGCTCCTCCAGAGACCAGCCCGCCGCGTCCCCGGCGACCGGCGTCGCGGGCTGCTGCGCCGGCGCGGACGGTACGGGTTCCCGGCGGGCGGGGTGCGTGTAGTCGATGGGGTCGTCCGGTGCCGCGGTGGGCACGGTCGCGGGGGCGGCCGGGGGCAGGGCGCCGGAGGCGTGGCCCGCGGTGGCTGCCGCGCGGACGTGGGATCCACTCGCGTGGGCCTCGTCCACGGTCTCCGAGGTACGCGGCGGGGGCGCCACCGCGCGGTCGCGGCCACGGGCGACGGCGTCATGGATGGAGCCCGCGAGGGCCTGCGCGTCCGGCAGGCCCTGGTCGGCGAGGAGCCCGGCGAGGCCCTCGGCATAGCCCTGGCCCACGGCGCGCACCTTCCAGGCGCCGTGCCTGCGGTAGAGCTCCAGGGCGACGACGGCCGACTCCGTGTCGAGGTCGGTGATCGTGTAGCTGGCTTCCTCCGCGCCGTCCGGCCCCCTGACGGCGACGAACGGGGCCGCCGCGGCGCCGAACCGTGCCGGACCGGCGTCGCTCACGGGCAGCGCGAGCAGCACGGTGACGCGGTGCACGTCCTGCGGCAGCGCGTCCAGGTCGACGGCCAGGCGGTGGTCGGCCGCGGCCTGGCGCGGGACTTCGAGGCCCGGCAGCGCGGGCGCGCCGGGGTGGGCGATCCGGTCCGCGCCCCGCACGGCGCCCCGGTCGTCGGCGAGCGTGGCGCCCGCGACGACCGGGTGGCCGGCCGACACCCGGATCTCCAGACGGGTCTGGGTGAGGGGGTGGTTCTGGCCCCTCACCAGTTCGGCCGCCATCGTGGGTCCGCTACAGGCTGGGCAGGATCGAGGGCATCAGGTCCTGGAACGTACGGCCGTTGGCCGCCTCGCCCAGGGCTGTCATCTTCCAGCCGGGGCCCGCACGGTGCACCTTCGCCATGATCTGCGCCGTGTACTTGCCGCCGCCGTCGAGCGTGTAGCGGGCGAGCTCCTGCCCGTTCGTCTCGTCGACCAGGCGGCAGAACGCGTTCTGCACCTCCTGGAAGGTCTGCCCCGTGAAGGAGTTGACCGTGAAGATGATCTGGTCGATATGGACCGGGACACGCTGCAGGTCGACGACGATCGACTCGTCGTCGCCGCCCTGTCCCGCGCCGCCGACCAGGTTGTCACCGGTGTGCCGCACCGAGCCGTCGTCGCTGACGAGGTGGCGGAAGAAGACCACGTCGACAGGCTGCTTGTCGGCGAAGAGAACCGCTGACGCGTCGAGGTCGATCTCGCGCGTGCGGGTGCCGAACAGGCCGCGCCGAGGGGCCGCCTGCCAGCCGAGTCCCATCCGTACCGCGGTGAGGGTTCCCCCGCCCTGCTTCTCCAGGCTGATGGCCTGACCCTTGGTCAAGTCGATGCCCACGCGCTGTCCCCTCTCGAACCGTCCCCTGTTGCCGCGCCATATGCACGGTGAGGGCCTGTCGTTTGGATCAGGCCCTGGTCCAAACCCTAGAGGGCGGCACTGACAACGCCGCTACCACGGGCGGGGTTTTGTGGCGGTCCTGCAACACACCCCCGGCACCCCGCCCGTCGTGGCAGGTCAGGCGATGCCTGCCTCCTTCATCTGCCGCAGTTCCTTCTTCATCTCCGACACCTCGTCGCGCAGCCGTGCCGCGACCTCGAACTGCAGGTCCGCGGCGGCGGCCCGCATCCGCTCGGTCATCTCCTCGATCTGCTCGGACAGCTCGGCCGCGGGACGGTCGGTGGGAACCGTCTCGTCCGCCTTGCCGCGCTTCTTCTTGGCCGGTGCCTTGTCCGCCTTGCCGGCCGCGGAGACGGGGGTCTTGGCTCCCTTTCCGTCCTTGCCGCCCTTGCGGTAGCCGCTGCCGAGCAGTGCCTCCGTGTCGACGTCCTCGCGCGCGATGGACGCCACGATGTCGTTGATCTTCTTACGGAGGGGCTGGGGGTCGATCCCGTTCGCCTCGTTGTACGCGACCTGCTTCTCCCGGCGGCGGTTGGTCTCGTCGATGGCCTTCTCCATCGCCGGGGTGATCTTGTCGGCGTACATGTGGACCTGGCCCGAGACGTTTCGCGCCGCGCGGCCGATCGTCTGGATCAGCGACGTGCCGGAGCGCAGGAAACCCTCCTTGTCGGCGTCGAGGATCGCGACCAGGGAGACCTCGGGCAGGTCGAGGCCCTCACGCAGCAGGTTGATGCCGACCAGGACGTCGAACTCGCCCGCGCGCAGCTCGCGCAGCAGCTCGACACGGCGGAGCGTGTCGACGTCGCTGTGCAGGTAGCGCACCTGGATGCCGAGCTCGATGAAGTAGTCCGTGAGGTCCTCGGCCATCTTCTTGGTGAGCGTGGTGACCAGGACGCGCTCGTCCTTCTCCGTGCGCATACGGATCTCGTGCACCAGGTCGTCGATCTGGCCCTCGGTGGGCTTCACGACGACTTCCGGGTCGACGAGGCCGGTGGGGCGGATGATCTGCTCGACGTAGCCGTCCGCGCGCGCGAGCTCGTACTTGCCGGGGGTCGCGGACAGGTAGACGGTCTGGCCGATGCGCTCCTGGAACTCCTCCCACTTCAGCGGGCGGTTGTCGAGCGCGGACGGCAGCCGGAACCCGTGGTCCACGAGCGTGCGCTTACGGGAGGCGTCGCCCTCGTACATGGCGCCGATCTGCGGCACGGTGACGTGCGACTCGTCGATGACGAGCAGGAAGTCGTCCGGGAAGTAGTCGAGCAGCGTGTTCGGCGGGGAGCCGGGCTCACGGCCGTCGAAGTGCATCGAGTAGTTCTCCACGCCGGAGCAGGAGCCGATCTGGCGGAGCATCTCGAGGTCGTACGTGGTGCGCATGCGAAGGCGCTGGGCCTCGAGCATCTTGCCCTGCTTCTCGAGCTCGGCGAGGCGCTCCTCCAGCTCCTTCTCGATGTCGTTGGCCGCGCGCTCCAGGCGCTCGGGGCCGGCCACGTAGTGGGTCGCCGGGAAGATGTACAGCGAGTCGTCGTCGCTGATGACCTCGCCGGTGAGGGGGTGGAGGGTGGAGAGCGACTCGATCTCGTCGCCGAACATCTCGATGCGGACCGCGAGCTCTTCGTAGACGGGGAAGATCTCGATGGTGTCGCCGCGCACCCGGAACGTGCCGCGCTGGAACGCCACGTCGTTGCGCGTGTACTGGATGTCCACGAAGCGGCGCAGCAGGTCGTCCCGGTCGAGCTCGTCCCCGACCTTCAGGGAGACCATGCGGTCCACGTACTCCTGCGGAGTACCGAGGCCGTAGATGCAGGAGACGGAGGCGACCACGACGACGTCCCTGCGGGTCAGCAGCGAGTTCGTCGCGGAGTGGCGCAGGCGCTCCACCTCCTCGTTGATCGAGGAGTCCTTCTCGATGTACGTGTCCGACTGCGGCACGTACGCCTCGGGTTGGTAGTAGTCGTAGTACGAGACGAAGTACTCGACCGCGTTGTTCGGAAGCAGCTCGCGGAACTCGTTGGCCAGCTGGGCGGCCAGCGTCTTGTTCGGCGCCATCACGAGCGTGGGGCGCTGGAGCTTCTCGATCATCCACGCCGTGGTGGCGGACTTGCCGGTGCCGGTCGCGCCGAGCAGGACGACGTCCTTCTCGCCTCCCGTCACGCGCTTCTCCAGCTCGGCGATGGCCGCGGGCTGGTCACCGCTGGGCTGGTACGGGCTGACGACCTCGAAGGGTGCCACCGTGCGTTCGATCTTGGATACGGGCCGCATGGAATCAACCGTACGACCCACCACTGACAACCGGGCCCGAACCACTGTCGGGCCCGCCCTTCAGGGGCCCCGGGTCACTAGTCCTGCGGTGCGCGCGAAGCCGATCGCCCGAGGGGGCGGCGCAGGCGCGAGGCGGCCGGCGCGGGGGTCCCGAGCCGGTCCTTCGCCGCTCGGCTGTCACGCCAGTCGGGGCGGCCCGTGACCAGCATCGGGTCGAAGACGACGACCACCCCGGCCAGGAGCAGGAAGCTCAGCGGGCCGATCAGCATGGGGGCGAGGATGGCGGTGGCCGGGTCCCCTCCGAGGGAACCGGCGGCATCGGTGTGCGCGTGGACGCTGACTCCCGCCATCGCCATGTAGTGCATCCCCGATACGGCGAGCCCCATGACCATGCTGGCGCCGAGGCTCCACATGATGCCCCGTACCTGGACGGCCGCCCACAGGGCGGCGGTCGAGGCCGCCATGGCGATCACCACTGAGGCTGCCACGGTGAACGTGTTGTAACTGATTGTCCCGTGAAGGCGCATTCCAGCCATTCCCAGGTAGTGCATCGATGCCACTCCGAGGCCCGTGATGGTGCCTCCGGTGAACAGAGCGGTGCCGGTCGCGCCCTTGTAGCCGACGATGAAGACGCCAATGCCGACCATCAGGATGGCCAGGCCGAGGCTCGCGAACGTCGTCAGCGGGTCGTAACGGATCGGCATGCCCTCCACGCTGAAGCCCATCATCGCGATGAAGTGCATGGTCCAGATCCCGGAGCCGATCGCCGCGGAGCCCAGCGCGAGCCATCCGACCCGCCAGGTGTTGGCGACGAGCAGGGATCTGGTGGTGCAGCGCAGTCCCAGGGCCCCTCCGAGGCAGGCCATGAGATACGCCACCACCGGGGTGACGAGCCCGTAACTGAAGCCGTCCACCGAGCCCTGCATGCGTGACAGCCCTTCCGCCTGGATTTCCGTGAGATGTGCAGCTCGTCCCTTCGCGCGCGGCGGCCGGAGCGACCGCGGGTGAGGCAGAGATTAAAGCGCACACGGGAACGTCCGAACGATTTTCCGGCAAAGAAACCGGCCGCACGACACGGGGGTCGACCGCACTTGAGTGACTCCATTCAACTCGTGACCATCCTGCGCCTACTTTTCGTTCGCTCTCAGCTGTCAATCTCGTACAGTCCGTGATCCCACGACGTATGAGGAGCACACGTGCACGCACGCGCAGCAGCCGCTCTGACCTCAGTGGCGGGCTCCGTCGTCATCGGTGTCCTGGTCCTGCCGACCGCCGCACAAGCCGCCCCCGCACACAACAGAACCGCGGTCGTCGCCCACCGCGGGGCCTCCGCCTACGCCCCCGAGAACACCCTGGCAGCCATCGACAGGGCGCACGCCCTGGGTATCACCTGGGTCGAGAACGATGTGCAGCGCACCAAGGACGGCGCCCTGGTCGTCCTCCACGACACCACGCTGGCCCGCACCACCAACGTCGAGCAGGTCTATCCCGACCGCTCCCCGTGGAACGTGGCGGACTTCACCTCGAACGAGATCGCCAAGCTGGACGCGGGCAGCTGGAAGGGCGTCGAGTACACGGGCGCCCGGATCCCGACGCTCCACGAGTACCTGCGGCGCGTCGACCGCAACCATCAGAAGCTGCTCATGGAGATCAAGTCGCCCGAGCTGTACCCGGGCATCGAGGGCCAGATCCTGCGCGAGTTGCGCAGGGACGGCTGGCTGGACTCCTGGGACGTCAAGCACCGGCTGATCATCCAGAGCTTCAACGCGGACAGCATGCGGACCCTGCACGCGCGGCGCCCGGACATCAAGACGGGCTTCCTCGGCACACCCGCCGTGTCCGAGCTTCCCGCGTACGCGAAGTTCGCCGACCAGATCAACCCCTCGCACACGACGATCTCGGCGGACTACGTCAAGGCGGTGCACGCGCTCAAGGGCCCGCACGGCAAGCCGCTCGAGTCCTACACCTGGACCGTCAACGACGCGAAGACCGCGCAGCAGGTGGCCGGCTTCGGCGTCGACGGAATCATCAGCAACGCCCCTGACGTGGTGCGGGCGGCCGTCGGCGGCTGACCCGCCGGGCGTTGTCAGTGCCCGGCCGTACCGTGGTCGGCATGAACGCCACTGGACCAAGCGAGACCACTCCCGCCGCGCCGCGGCAGGCCGTGTGGGCCGTCGTGCGCAGTGACATCGGCCCGCTGCTGCTCGCCGCGACGGACGCCGGTCTGGTGAACGTGGTCTTCCACGCCACCGACGCGGTGCGGGACAAGGCACTCGACCGGCTCGGCTCCCGACTCGGGACCGAGCCCGTCGAGGCGCCCGAATCTCCCCTGCTCGCCGAGGCGATACGGCAGTTCGCGGAGTACTTCGGCGGCCGTCGACGCGAGTTCGATGTGCCGCTCGACTGGTCACTGATCTCCGGGTTCAACCGGGAGGTGCTGCGCGAGCTGTTCGCCGGGGTGCCGTACGGGGCGGTCGTCGGGTACGGGGATCTGGCCCACCGGGTCGGACAGCCCGGAGCCGCGCAGGCCGTGGGCCTGGCGATGGGGTCGAATCCGCTGCCGGTCGTGGTGCCGTGCCACCGGGTCGTGGAGCGCGACGGCGGGATCGGCGGCTTCGGGGGCGGACTCGAGACGAAGCGGAAGTTGCTCGCGCTGGAAGGGGTGTTGCCCGAGCCGTTGTTCTGAGACGGTCCCGGGGTGGGGCGGATGCCTGCAGTCCGCGGGTTGATCGGGGCGGGGGTGTGCGTTGAGCACGGATGAGGGGCGGCTCGATCGGCCGAAGGCCGCGGAACCGGGGCCTGGGCCGGGGGTCGGGCCGGTGCAGCAGCGTACGCAGCGGGTGCTCGTCGCCTCGCAGATACTGGGCGGGCTCGGGACCGCCACCGGGATCGCGCTGGCCGCCGTGCTCGCCAAGAAGGTCAGCGGGGACGAGGCGCTCTCCGGCCTCGCGTCCACGGCGAGCGTCGCCGGGACCGCGGTCCTGTCGGTGCCGTTGGCCGCGCTGATGAACGCGCGCGGACGGCGGGCCGGTCTCGTACTGGCCTATCTGATCGGCACGCTGGGGGCCGTGGTCACCGTCGTCGCCGCGGCGATCGGGAGCTTTCCGCTGCTGCTCATCGGCCTGATGGGATTCGGCGCGGCCTCGTCCGCCAACCTCCAGGCCCGGTACGCGGCGGCCGACCTGGCCGAGCCCGACCGGCGGGCCCGCGCCATCTCGACCGTCGTCTGGGCCACCACCATCGGCGCCGTCCTCGGCCCGAACATAGCGGCGCCCGCGGGCCGCAGCGTCTCCGGACTCGGCATACCGGCGGAGGCCGGGCCGTTCGTCTGGGCGGCCGGGGTGTTCCTGATATCGGCGGCCGTGGTGCACGTACTGCTGCGCCCCGACCCGCTATTGACCGCGCGATCCCTGGCTCCCGCCGAGGATCAGTCGCCTGCCGCGCGCTCCATACGGGCGGGGTTCGCGGCCGTGTCCGCGTCCCCGCGCGCCCGGCTCGCGCTGGTGACCGTGGCGGTGTCGCACACGGCGATGGTGTCCGTCATGTCGATGACCCCGGTGGACCTCGAACACCACGGCGCGGGCATCGAGTTGATCGGGCTCGTCATCAGTGGGCACATCGCGGGCATGTACGCGTTCTCGCCGGTGATGGGCCGTCTCGCCGACAAGTTCGGGCGTCTCACGGTGATCGGGCTCGCGGTGGGCCTGCTCGCGTGCGCGGCGCTGCTCGCCGGGACCGCGGGCGGGCACCACGGGCAGAGCGCGGCGGCCCTGTTCCTGCTGGGGCTCGGCTGGTCGGCCGGGCTCGTCGCGGGCTCCGCGCTGCTCACCGACTCCGTGCCGCAGGCCGCGCAGGCCGCCGCGCAGGGGCTCTCCGATCTGACGATGAGCCTGTCGGCGGGCATCGGCGGCGCGGCGGCGGGCCTCGTGATGGCGACGGCGAGCTACGCGTGGCTGAACCTGGCCGCGGCGTGCCTGCTGCTCCCGCTCGGGGCGTTGGCCCTGTTCACGCGGCGGGCCCGACACCCGTAGCGGGACCCAACACCCGTAGCGGGAGGGGACGTTCGTACGCGGGTCAGCTCAGGGTGATGTGGTACGCCTTGCGCAGCGTCTCGTGCACGGTCCACGTCGTCCGGTCGCCCTCGCGCAGCACGGCGGCCGTGCCGGGGCCGAGCTCCAGGCTCTCGCCGCCCTCGACCGCGACGGTGGCGCGGCCGCTGACGACCACGAACAGCTCGTTCGCCTCGGTGTCGGTGACCACGCCGGGCGTGATCTGCCAGATGCCGCGCAGCTGCTTGCCGTCGGCCGACTCCCACAGCACCTTTCCGGTCACCTCGGGGGCGCCGGAGGCGATCTGGGCGGGGTCGAGAGGCTCGGGTTCGAGGTCCACGTCCGGGACGTGGACGGCGAAGGAGCCGAGGGCGGTTGCGGGTCGATCGTTCGTGGTCATGGCCAGTCACCGTAGATGACCTGCGCCCCTCCTCTCACTGGACGGCCTGTGCCGTACGGGCCCCGCCGACTGGACGGCTCGTCGAGGCTTCAACAACCCGTCCCGGAGGGCTCCTCAGAACGCCGTTTCGGTAGCAGACTCCGCCATGCGCACAGCCGGAGCATCCCGCAGAGCGAGTCACGGAGCCGAAGGGACGGCGATCAGGCATGAGCGGAAACAGGGCAGTCGCATATCTCAAGCCGGGAGCGGTGGAGGTCAGGACCATCGAGCACCCGACGCTCGAGCTGAAGGACGGGCCGGGGGTGGCGTCGGCGAACGTGGGCCGGACCTGTCGGCACGGCGTGATCCTCAAGGTCCTCGCCACCAACATCTGCGGCAGTGACCAGCACATGGTGCGCGGCCGCACCACGGCGCCCGAGGGCCTCGTCCTGGGGCACGAGATCACCGGCGAGATCGTGGAGAAGGGCCCGGACGTCGAGTTCCTGGACGTCGGGGACATCGTCTCCGTGCCGTTCAACATCGCCTGCGGGCGGTGCCGCAACTGCAAGGAGCGCAAGACCGGCATCTGCCTGAACGTCAACCCGGCACGCCCCGGGGCGGCTTACGGCTACGTCGACATGGGCGGCTGGGTCGGCGGTCAGGCCGAGTACGCCATGATCCCCTACGCGGACTTCAACGCGCTGCGCTTCCCCGACGCCGACCAGGCGCGCGAGAAGCTCCTCGACCTGACCATGCTCTCCGACATCTTCCCGACCGGATTCCACGGCGCGGTGACGGCGGGCACGAAGGTCGGTTCGACCGTGTACGTGGCCGGGGCCGGGCCCGTCGGGCTCGCGGCGGCGGCATCGGCGCAGCTGCTCGGCGCGGCCGTCGTGATCGTCGGGGACATGAACGCCGAACGGCTCGCGCAGGCACGGAGTTTCGGCTGCGAGACGGTCGACCTCACGCGCGGCACGGTGGAGGAGCAGGTCGCCGAGATCCTCGGCGTCCCCGAGGTGGACGCGGCCGTGGACGCGGTCGGCTTCGAGGCCCGCGCACACGGTCCGGACGCGCCCGAGGCGCCGGCCACGGTCCTCAACTCCCTGATGGGGCTCACGGCGGCCGGCGGCGCGCTCGGCATCCCGGGCCTGTACGTCACCGACGATCCGGGCGGCGTCGACCAGGACGCACGCACCGGAACGCTGAAGGTGCGGCTCGGCCTCGGCTGGGCGAAGAGCCACCAGCTCACGACGGGGCAGTGCCCGGTGATGCAGTACAACCGGGGCCTGATGATGGCGATCCTGCACGAGCGCGTGCACATCGCGAAGGCCGTCAACGCGACCGTCATCGGCATCGAGGACGCGCCGCGCGGTTACGCGGAGTTCGACCAGGGCGCGAGCCGTAAGTACGTCCTCGATCCGCACGGTGTGTTGAGCGGCGCCCGACCGGTCTGAGGCCGGGTCTGAGGTCGGTCCGAGGTCGGTCGGCCGAGGAAAGTGGGCTCCACGCGCGCGTGGGGCCCACTTTCCGGTTCATGGAGCGTTTGGGGGCGACGCGCGTCCGCCAGGGATGTCAGTGGAGCGGGGGAAGATGTCAGAGGTGACAGTCAACTGACCGGAGGCGGAGGCATGTTGATCGTTTCGGAGGAGGTGCGGGACGCGGTCGGGGCGGGGCGCCCGGTGGTGGCCCTCGAGTCGACGATCATCGCGCACGGGCTGCCGAGACCGCGCAATCTGCGGGTCGCGCACGAACTGGAGAAGGCCGTACGCGACGAGGGCGCGGTGCCCGCGACGATCGCGGTGCTCGACGGGCGGCCGCATGTCGGCCTGGACAAGCAGCAGTTGGAGCGGGTGGCGAACGACGACGCGATCCGCAAGCTCAGCCACCGCGATCTCCCACCGGCGGTGGCGACGGGCGCGAGCGGCGCGACGACCGTCTCGGCGACGGCGCTGCTCGCGTCGCGGGCCGGGGTGCGGGTGTTCGCCACGGGTGGGCTCGGCGGGGTGCACCGGGGGTGGACGCAGACGCAGGACGAGTCGGCGGACCTGGGTCTGCTCGCGCGGACCCGGATCACCGTGGTGTGCGCCGGTGTGAAGTCGATTCTGGACGTGCCCGCGACGTTGCAGCGCCTGGAGACCCTGGGGGTGTCCGTGGCGGGCTATCGGACCGAGCGCTTCCCCGGCTTCTATCTCGCCGACTCGGGCGAGCCGGTGGACTGGACACTGCGCTCTCCGGGTGAGGTGGCGGCTGTGATGCGCGCCCAGGACGACCTGGCCGCCGGCGATTCGGCGTTGATCCTCGCCAATCCCGTACCGGAAGCGGAGCAGTTGGATCCGGCGTTGCACGCGCGCGTGCTGGAGAGCGGGTTGCGGGAGTGCGAGCGGCAGGGCGTCGGCGGGCAGGCCGTGACGCCCTTCTTGCTCGACTACTTGGCGCGGCTGACGAAGGGTGCGTCCTTGGAGGCCAACCTGGCGGCCGTGCGCGGGAACGTGCGGCTCGCCGCGCGCGTCGCGGTGGCCTGGGCCGCGGTGTGACGGGGGCCGGCGGCGGGGCGTTGCTGGTGGTCGGCGACGTCGTGACGGATGTCGTCGCGCGGCATCGTGGGCCGCTTGCGACGGGCACGGACACGGCGGCCTCGATCCGTACGGTGCCGGGTGGCGCCGGGGCCAATGTGGCGTGCTGGGCGGCGTACCAGGGCTGCCGGGATGTGGTGCTGCTCGGGCGGGTCGGCGTGGATTCCGCGCGGTGGCACGAGGAGGAGCTCGTACGGTGCGGGGTGCGGCCGCGGCTCGTGGTGGACGCGGAGGCGCCGACCGGGGCGGTGATCTGTCTGGTGGACGCGGGTGCCGGGGGTGAGCGGACGTTCTTGGCGGACGGTGGGGCTTCGGTGCGGGTGGGGCCCGAGGACTGGTCGCCGGCGTTGCTCGACGGGGTCGAGCTGCTCCATCTGTCCGGGTACCTGTGCTTCTCCGCCACCGGGCGGGAGTTGGTGTCCGCAGCCGTGGCCGATGCACGCGCGCGTGGTGTGCCGGTGAGTCTGGATCCGGCGTCGACCGGGTTCCTGCGGGAGCTCGGGGTCGAGCGGTTCCTTGCGCTGGTCGACGGGGTGGATGTGCTGGTGCCGAGCCGGGACGAGGCGGTGTTGCTGAGCGGGGAGCCGGGGGCGGAGGGGGCGGCGGCGAAGTTGAGCGGGCGGTTTCCCGTGGTGGTGGTGAAGGCGGGGGCGGCGGGGGCGTGTGTGGCGCGGGGCGGGGTGGTCCGCGAGCGGGTGGGCGCCGCGGCGGGGGTGGTGGTGCGCGATTCCACGGGGGCGGGCGACGCCTTCACCGGAACGGTCCTCGCTGCGCGGCTCCGGGGTGCGGGGTGGCGGGAGTCCGTGGACGAGGGGTGCCGGGCCGGGGCGGTGGCGGTGGGAGTGGTGGGCGGGAGGCCACCTGGGCGGTAACCGGCCGTCGGGCCGGGCCCCGCGTGACTGCTGCGCGGTACCGGGGTCGTTGAGCTGTATCGGGGCGGACGCCCACGGTGGCCGACGCGCGGCACCGGGGTTCGACGCTTTGCCGGGGCCGGCGCCTGTCGTTCTGGTTGCGCGGCACCGGGGCGCCGCCTTGCCCACCCTGCCGCCCAAGGCGGCAGATTGCCCAAGGCGGGGGCGGCCGACCGCAGCGGGTGGGGAGCCGTAGTGGGCGTTACCCAAGGCGGGGAGGCGTCGACCGCAGCGGGCGGGGAGTCGCGGCTGGCGGAGGTTGCCCAAGGCGTGGTGCGGCCCCGTCGGGCCGACGCCCCCGGAGGGGGCGGGTGGTGGGAGATGGGCGGGAGCCGGGCCATTGCCTGCCGGGGGGCGGGGCAAATCAAGCCCCACCGGCGATTGAGGCGCGGGGCCCGGGGCGGAGCCCCGATCTTTCCAGCCCCGCCGGCGATTGAGGCGCGGGGTCCGGGGCGGAGCCCCGTGGCGTAGGGCGGTCGGGCGCAACAGGCGGAGCCCCTGGGCGTAAGGCGATCCGCCGCAACAGGCAAGGAGCCGTATCGCGGCGGATCGGTCCAGGCCCCGCCGGAGGCGAGCGCGCCTACCTCTTGCCCCACGCCGAGATCAGCGGCGCCGTCGCCAGGTCCATCGTGCCCTCGGCCACGTTCGCCAGATGCTGGTCGATCTCGGCGTCCGTTGCCAGGCCCGCCGTCACGAGCTGCTCGCGGATCTGCCCGACCGTCGCCGTCTCCAGCGCCGTACAGGCCGGTGACGCCAGCGGAAAGTACGCGTCCGCCTCGACCTGCCGCAGGCCCGCCGCACGCAGCAGCCCCGGCAGCTTGCGGCCGTACGACAGGTCGGCGCCACGCTCAGCCAGCAAGGAACGGAAGCCGTGCCGAAGGCGGTTGGCCAGCTCCTGCGCGGGCCCCGCCTCGTCCGGGCAGAGCAGGGGCTGAAGCGCCGGGTCGGCATCCTCGATGAGCAGCCGCCCGCCGGGGCGAAGCGCACGGATCATCGACGCCAACGCCCGCTCCCGGTCCGGGACATGGACCAGGACGAGCCGCGCGTGCACCAGATCGAAACTCTCCGCGGGCGGCTCGTCGACACCGATGTCGTGGCGCCGCACCTCGACGGGCGTCCGCGGCGTGGCGGTCTGCCAGGACGTGTCGATGTCGGTGGCGAGGACCCGCCCGGTCGGCCCGACCTTCCGCGCGAGCCACGAGACCACCGACGTACCACCGGCCCCGACCTCCCAACAGCGCCAGCCGGAACCGATACCGAGACGCTCGATGTGCCGGAACGTCGTGGGGTCGAAGAGGACCGAGAAGGCGTCGAAGCGCCGCCCCGCCTCCGGCTGCTGGTTGTCGAGGAGGTACGCGTGCTCGCCTGATCGCATCATGAACCGATCATCTCAGCCCAATCGTTGGATACGGGACATTGCGCAGCGGAGCGGAGCCTTCCGTTCCCACAGGGGTGGACGCACTGTCGGTGACCGCTGGCAGACTGGCCCACCAAGTCATCTTCGCGACGGAATCGCGATGGAAAGCGGATGGGAAACGGGAGGGGCCGAGCATGTCGATGGCGGGCAATCTGCGGAAGGTCGGCGGTCTGCGCAGGGTGGGCAGCCTGCGCAAGGTCGCGCGGCTCGCGAGGCGGACGCCCAAGGTCGACCTGAGCCACCCGGCGCGCTCGCCGCTGGGCTCCGCGGTGGTCAACTGCGTGACCTATCGGGACGGCGTGCGCGAGTCGGGCGGCAGCGATCTCGTCGAGTCGGTGCGCGCGGTGCGCAAGGCGGCGGACGGATTCGTCTGGCTGGGGCTGCACGAGCCGTCGGAGCTGGAGTTCGCGGACATCGCCGAGATGTTCGACCTGCACCCCTTGGCCGTGGAGGACGCGGTGCACGCGCACCAGCGCCCCAAGGTGGAGCGGTACGGGCAGACGCTCTTCGCGGTCCTGAAGACGGTCTGCTACGTCGACCACGCGGAGCTCACCGCGACCAGCGAGGTCGTGGACACCGGCGAGATCATGGTGTTCCTCGGCCAGGACTTCGTCATCACGGTGCGGCACGGCCGGCACGGCTCCCTCGGCCCCGTGCGCGAGCGCATCGAGGCGGACACGGAGCAGCTGGCCAAGGGCCCGGCGGCGGTGCTGCACGCGATCGCGGACAACGTCGTCGACGACTACCTGACGGTGATCGACGAGGTCCAGGCGGACATCGACGAGGTCGAGGCGGACGTCTTCGCGCCGAACGGAGCGAAGGCCGACCCCGGCAGGATCTATCAACTCAAGCGCGAGCTGCTCGAGTTGAAGCGGGCCGTGGTGCCGCTGACCCGGCCGATACAGGAACTCTCGGGGCGCCCCTTCCCCGCCGTGCCGCCGGAGATACAGGCGTACTTCCGCGACGTGTCGGACCACTTGCTGCGGGCGGCGGAACAGATAGCGTCCTTCGACGAACTGCTCAACTCGATCCTCCAGGCGCATCTGGCGCAGGTGACGGTCGCGCAGAACGAGGACATGCGCAAGATCACGGCGTGGGCCGCCATCGTGGCCGTGCCGACGATGGGCTGCGGCGTCTACGGCATGAACTTCGAGAACATGCCGGAGCTGCACTGGCGGTTCGGCTATCCGCTGATGATGTCCGTCATCGCCGTGATCTGTTTCGTCGTCTACCGGGGATTCAAGCGCAACGGCTGGCTGTGAGCCGCGGAACCGCACGCGCACAGGGCCGCACGGGCCCCACGGCCGCACCGCGCGGGACAGTCACCCGCTCCACGCCGGGTGGCGCGGGTCGTCCGCGCGGATGACGACGTCGGCGCTCGCCGCGGGGTCCGTCTCGGAGTCGTAGCGCTCGAAGGCCGGGAGCGTCCACTGCTCGGACTCGGCGGTACGTCGTCGCAGCGCGCCCTGCGACAGGCTCACGTGAATGGTCAGATCGAAGGGGAACCAGTGGTGCAGGAGGAGGGGGCCGTGCATCAACAGCACTCCGCCGGGCGGGAGTTGGACGTATCCGCTGCGGGTCGCGCGGTCCGCGACCGGGTCCCACAGGTCGGGCAGGACGCGGCCCGTGCCGTCCGGTTCGAGCGGTCCGAACACCTCGCGCCACAGGGCGCCCGTGTCGAACCAGCCGCTGTAGTACGCCTCGACGTCCTGGTGCCCGTACTCGAACCGGAGCGAGGCCGGGCGCAGAAAACCCTCCGCGCCGACCGTGAGCGAAGACCGGCCGCGGACGCGCAGGGCTTCGGAGACGAGCGCCGCGAGCTCGCCGGGGCGGGCGGCCGGCGCCCCGTCGAGGGCGACCTTCACCCACGGGCCGCCGTCGGCCGGCTTCAGGTCGAGCAGCCGCTCGGCGAGGGTGTCGCCGAGCCGTTCCCAGGTGATCGCTTCAAGTCGCACGCACTCCATGATGCAGGGCACGCCCGGGCGGGCATCACGCCCGTATGACCAGAGCCACCCCACCACTGCCCCGAGCCGCCCCACCGCCGACCAGCGCCGCCCCGCCGCAGGCCACGCACACCACCCCCGCACCGGCCGTCGCGCGCAGTCCCCTCGTCTTCCAGTCGGTCAAGCGCAAGCGGTGCGGCGCCTGCCGTCGGGGGCCGCTCCGGCTCCTGACCCTGGAGGGCGGGCAGCCCCGCTGTCTGGACTGCGCCGACCTGGGACACCTCGTGTTTCTGCCGCGCGGGGACACGGCGCTGACCCGCAGGGCACGCGAGGAGAGCGCGCTCTCGGCCGTCGTCGTGCGCTTCCATCGGCGGCGCGGGCGGTACGAGCGACAGGGCGTGCTCATCGAGGAGCAGGCGCTCGCGCGGGCCGAGGCGCGCTGCCTGGCCGACGCGGAGGCGCGGGCCCGGCGGCGGGCGCGGGACGCGGCGCGGCGGGCGGCGCAGGACGCGGTGTTCGTGGCGGAGTTCGCGGCGCGGATCCGGCGGCTGTTTCCCGGTTGCCCCGAGGACCGGGCGGCGGCGATCGCCGCGCATGCCGGGGCGCGCGGGAGCGGGCGGGTGGGCCGGAGTGCGGCGGGGCGGGCGCTTTCGGAGGGTGCGGCCGCGGTGCGGGCCGCCGTGCGCCATGTGGACACGCCCTACGACCGGCTGCTGATGGAGGGCGTGCCCCGGAGGGAGGCGCGGTCCCGGGTGACCGAGGCCGTGGCGGCGGTACTGGACGGGTGGCAGGGGCCCACTCCCGCCCCATCCACCGCTCCCGACCCGTACGCCACCGGCACCCCCGCCACCCTCGACAGCTCCACCGCTCTCACGGCACTCCACGAAACCGCCACAACCGGCACCGTTCGCTCAATGTAATCGTGAAATCACTGTCCACAACCGACAAACTGCGGCATGATCCCTCTTGTTAGGGGGGCTCATGATCGAAGGTCCGTATTTCGCGCTGGTCGTGCTGGGGGCGGTCTGGTGCGGGGTGAGTTCAGGGGTGTTCATCGCGTTCTCCACGTTCGTGATGCGCGGTCTTGGCGCGCTGCCCGCCGCGCAGGCGATCGCCGCGATGAACGCCATCAATATCGCCGCCCTCGCGCCGCCGTTCATGGTCGTCTTTCTCGGCGCCGCAGTGCTGTGCGCGGTGATCGCGGTCGTGACGTTCGTGCTCTGGCCCGAGGCCGGCACCGTCGAGCTGCTGCTCGGCTGCGCGCTGTATCTGGCGGGCACCTTCGGCGTGACGGTGCTGGCGAACGTGCCGCGCAACGCTGCTCTCGCCGGCCTCTCCGGCGACGAGGAGTCCGAGAGCAGCGCCGCGCAGTGGCGGACGTATCTCGCCGAGTGGGTGCGATGGAACCACGTACGGGCCGCGACAGGCGCCGCCGCCTCGGGCCTGTTCGTGCTGGCCCTGACGTGAGCCCTGACCTGAGCCGGGGCGGCATGAGCTGGGGCGCCCCGCGCCCACCCGACGTATCGTGACGAAAAGAGCCAAAGCCAGAGCCAGCAGTCACGGCGTAGGGAGACGGCCATGGCCGACCCCAAGGGCTTCCTCACCACGCCCCGGCGGGATGCGCCGCGCCGCGCCGTCGGGGAGCGGGTCCGCGACTGGGACGAGGTGTACGTCCCCGGCGGCCTGCTGCCGATCATCGAAGCGCAGGCCGACCGCTGCATGGACTGCGGGATCCCGTTCTGCCACGAGGCGTGCCCGCTGGGGAACCTGATCCCCGAGTGGAACGACCTGGTCTCGCGGGACGACTGGCAGGCGGCGAGCGAGCGCCTGCACGCCACGAACAACTTCCCGGAGTTCACCGGCCGCCTGTGCCCTGCCCCGTGCGAGGCGGGCTGCGTCCTCGCCATCAATCATCCCACCCGTCTCCCACCACCACCCTCAACCGAGGCCCTACGGGCCGCCCCTCCTTCTCCTGTGACCATCAAGAACGTAGAGGTCGCCATCGCCGACCGGGCCTGGGACGAGGGCTTCGTGTCCGCACAGCCGCCCGACCGGCACAGCGGGCGGACCGTCGCCGTCATCGGCTCGGGCCCCGCCGGGCTCGCGGCCGCGCAGCAGCTGACGCGGGCCGGGCACACCGTCGCCGTGTACGAGCGGGACGACCGGCCGGGCGGACTGCTGCGCTACGGGATCCCCGCGTTCAAGATGGAGAAGCACCATCTGGACCGCCGCCTCGACCAGTTGACCAAGGAGGGTGTGCGGTTCCGTACGTCGACGGAGATCGGCCGGGACCTCGAAGCCGCCGACCTGCGGTCCCGCTACGACGCCGTGATCATCGCGACCGGGGCGACAAAATGGCGCGAACTCGACGTTCCTGGGCGCGAGTTGGCAGGCGTCGAGCAGGCGATGGAGTACCTGCCGTGGGCCAACCGCACGTACGAGAAAGCGAAGCGCACACCCCAGGACACCCAGCAGGCACAGGACACCCAGGAGTCACCGCTCACCGCCACCGGCAAACACGTCGTCATCGTCGGCGGCGGCGACACCGGCGCCGACTGCCTGGGCACGGCGGTCCGTGAACGGGCCGCGTCCGTCACGCAGTTGGACATCTACGACAGGCCGGACGACACGCGCGACGAGGACGTCGAGCCCTGGCCGACGTACCCGAAGCTGTACCGGCTCTCCGCCGCGCACGAGGAGGCCGGTGAGCTGCGCACGGCCCCGGCGGCCGACGCGGACGCCCGGCTCTTCGCCGCCTCCACGCTGCGCCTCACAGGGGACGCCGCGGGACATGTTCGTGCGCTGCGCCTCGAGGAGGTGGACGCGGCGCGCCGGCCGCTGCCGGGAACGGAGCGGACACTGCCCGCCGATCTGGTGCTGCTCGCGCTCGGCTTTCATGGGCCCGAGCGTCAACCCGGTGGCCTCATCGACCAGTTGGGCCTCGACGTCGACGAGCGGGGCCGTCTCGCGCGCGATGCCGCCTTCGCGACGAATGTGCCGGGCGTGTTCGTCGCTGGTGACGCGGGGCGCGGCGCCTCGCTCGTGGTGTGGGCGATCGCCGAGGGAAGGGCGGCGGCCGCCGCGGTCGACCGCTGGCTGACGGGGCGGACGCAATTGCCGGAGCCGATCGGGGCGCACGACCGCCCGATGACCGTCTGAGTGGCCCGAATCGCCCACCCGAACGCGGGCGATCCGTGGCGCGTCACGACAGCAGAAAGTCCGCGGCCCCCGACTTCGCCCCTTCGATGAACGCGGTGATCTCACCGATGGTGTAGATCAGCGCGGGCCCGTCCGGGTCCGAGGACTGACGTACGGCGACGCGCCCGTCGGCCAGCTTCATGGCTTCGAGGCAGTTGCCTCCGTTGCCGCCGCTCCACGGCTTGTGCCAGCCTTCGCTGCCGAGCTCGCGCGCGGGCATGCCGTTGTAGATCGGCTCGCCGTCGACGCCGCGTATTCGGTCCTTGATCGAGTCCATTCACAGCTCCTTGCGGAGATCGCGGAGGATCTCCTTTGTGCGTTGCGCCGTCGCGGCATGCGCCGCCATGCGGTCCATGACTTCCAGGTGGGTGGCCACCTCGGGGCGCGCGTCGAGATAGACGGCGCCTGTCAGGTACTCGCTGTAGACCATGTCCGGCAGTTCTGACATGGCAAATCGGAACAGGACGAAGGGTCCGTACGTGCCCGGGTGCGGGCCCGCGGCGAACTCCGCGACCTGAAGCGTCACGTTCGGCAGCTCCATCGCCTCGAGCAGCCGGTCGATCTGGGCGCGCATCACGTCCATGTCGCCGACGGGGCGGCGCAGGGCGGTCTCGTCCATCACGACCCACAGGCGGGGCGCGTCCTCGCGGGTGAGCAGGGCCTGGCGCTGCATCCGCAGGGCGACATGCCGCTCGACCACGTCCGGGTCGTCGGCGACAGCGCGGCCTATCGCCCCGGACGTGAACACCCCGCGCGCGTAGTCCTCGGTCTGGAGCAGGCCGGGCACGAAGTGCGGGTCGTACGACCTGATGAGCCGGGCCGCGCCCTCCAGGCTCACGTACATGGAGAACCAGCCGGGCAGGATGTCGTGGTAGCGCTGCCACCAGCCCGGCTTGTTCGCCTCCTCCGCGAGTTGCACGAAGGACGTGGTCTCGTCGTCGGCGACGCCGTAGGCCTTGAGGAGCAGCTGGACGTAGGGGATGCGCAGGGAGACCTCGGCGGTTTCCATGCGGCGGATCGTCGCGGCGGTCACGCGGAGTACTTTCGCGGCCTCCTCGCGCTTGAGCCCGGCGCCCTCGCGAAGGTCCTGCAGTCGGCGGCCGAGAACGACCTGGCCGACCGTCGGCGCGGACCGAGGTTCGCTCACGCCCCCTACCTCCCAGTAGTCCCGATGTCTGAATCCCGCCACTTTTCATCGCGGGAAAAGGTCCGAAAGACGTCCCTCACCGGCCGTTTCCCTGCGATTCACCCCCGATGGGGGCCGTGTGGCGCGCTGTTGCGAGCAGTCTGCCATGCCCACTCCACACGGCATACGCCACTCTGCACTTTTCAGAGTGGCCCTTGCCAAGTGTTCATGGCGGGGAGATAGTGGCAAGCGTGACTCCGTCTGCGCCTTTAGGAACAGAAGTCGGCGAAACTACGCTCGGTGACCGTTCGGGTACCCCGACAGGGGCCCACCCGTCGGCTGCCCGTCGCAGCAGTTTCGAACTGGCTCCCCACCCGGGCTCCGCCGCTCAGGCCCGGCGCGTGACGCGTACCCACCTCAGTGCGTGGGGCGCGTGCGAGGACACCTGTGACGCGGCGGCCCTTGTCGTGTCCGAACTGGTCACGAACGCGATCGTGCACACCGCGAGCCGGCGCATCCACTGCGAACTGCGCGAGCTGCGCGACGACTCCGGTGACCGGCTGCGTATAGCGGTCCGGGACGAGGGGTGCATACCCGGCGACGCCCGCGTGGGCCGCGTCGCGCCCGAGGAGGAGCACGGCAGAGGACTGCTCCTCGTGGCCGCGGTCGCCACGGCGTGGGGCGCCCAGGAGACCGGGCCCGGCCTCCTCGTCTGGGCCGAACTGCCCCGCGACGAGCGGGAGCCGCAGCCGCCCGGCCCCGTCCCCGGCGCATCGGACGGCGCCGGATGGGCTTGGTGAACGCCCGCCCCTGTCGGACGGCGGGCGGAGGAACGACGAACGTGCGAAACAGGATCGGATGGGCGTGGTGACAACGGGCAAGCGGACGATGCACTTGAACTCGCTGGCCGGACTGGCCCGGAGGCGTCGCCCCCGGCGTCCGGAGCAGGCGGAGACTCCGCGTCCGGGCTGCGCGCCTCCCGTGCGGCTCAGTGTGCCCGCGGGCATGACCGCGCCGCTCGGCTGCGACGCCGTCGCGGTGCCCGAGGAGTTCGGCCGGGCGATGGCGAAGCGCCTGCCGCGGATGGGCTGTGTCTACGCGGACGGGGCGCACTGGTGGTGGCTCGTGCCCTCGGACTCCGACGTGTCCCTGGAGTGGCCCGCGCCCGCGCGCTACACGGCGGGCGCCCTGGTGCCGGACGTGCCGCGGGCACCCGCCCTGGTGCACCGTCCGGAGGGTTCGGTGCCGTACACGCCGCCGATTCCGCTGTATCTCGCACTGTGCCGGGTCACGGGGACCACACCGGTGTGGTCGCGGTCGGTCGGCGCTTCGTAACGCACTCTTCCCGCGACGACGTCAGCCCACGAGATCGGCCACCGGCTCCCGCACGATCACCAGGAACGCGTCCGTCGCCAAGTCCATGATCACCTCGGCCGGTTGGCCCTCCTGGCGGCGCCGGTTCGCGTACTCCTCCGCGGGCCAGGAGCCGCGGGGCCCGCCTGCCGGGAATCGTTGCAGAACCACTCGTCCATTCACCATCGTTCGTCCCTGCCCCCGTGATCGTGCCGATGTACGGCGCCCCACGCGTCCGGGCGCTTCATGAGGGAGAACGCTGACAGGGGCACTCCCGGCTCGCAACGTGACGATAATGACACCGAGTTGATACGAGGTCAGGTCGCTCGGTCGACGTCTTCGGTCGACGTATTCGTCCTCAGTCGACGTATTCGTCGTGGTAGCGCACGCGCGCACTGCCCGCAGGGGCCCCGAGAGCCGACGCGCGCCCCTCCGGCTTCTCCCACTCCTCCTGACGGCCCAGGGCGGTGAGGTCCAGGAAGTTCGTGGTGAACCCGATGTGGTCCATGCCGCGGGCGAACGTCGAGTACGTGTGGAAGACCCGCTCCCCCTCGCGCAGGAAGCAGCTGATCACGGGCTGCTCCTGGAGGGTGCCGTCCTCACCCGTGAACGTGGCGCCGAAGTCCTGGTTGAAATCGCTGAGATGGGACGAGTACCAGGGCACCGTCCAGCCCATCCGCGCCTTGAACGGCAGGATCCGGGTGAACGGCGCGCGCGACACCGCCACGAACTCCGTGCCGCGGGCCCGCAGATGCGCCAGGTGCCCGATCTGGTCGAGGAATCCGGAGCAGCTGGGGCAGCCCGCGTCCCAGTCGGGCGCGAACATGAAGTGGTAGACGACGAGTTGTGGACGCCCCTCGAACAGGTCGAGCAGCTCCGACTTCCCGTCCGGGCCCTCGAAGACGTACGACTTGTCGATCTCGACCATGGGCAACTCGCGGCGCCGCGTGTTCAGTTCGTCCCGCGCCCGGGTCGCCGCCTTCTCCAGGGCGAGCAGCTCCTCGCGCGCGGCGCGCCATTCCTCGCGCGTGACCACCTTCGGCAGCCCCATGCTTCCTCCTCGGGTCGTGTCTCTCGGAGGGGTGACCGGAGGGCTGTGCGGAACTCATCGCTTCGGCGAAAGTTTTTTGAAGTGGTCCTGATTTCCCGGAAGCGGCCCTGGTTCTCTGGCAGCGGTCCCGATTTTCTGGAAGCGGCCCTGATTCCCCGGAAGCGGCCCTGATTCCTGAAGGAGCGCTGTCCTCCCGGCGGAGCCGCTGGCACGCTGGCCGCCCCGGCCCTTCCGGGCCGGCCCTAGGACGGAGCACACCATGCTCGTCGGTACCTGGAACCTGGAGAACCTCTACCGCCCCGGCGGCCCCTACGGCCCGCGCGACAAGGCCGCGTACGAGGCGAAACTGGCCTCGCTGGCCGCCACCCTGAAGAGCCTGAGCCCCACCCTGCTCGGCGTGCAGGAGGTCGGCGACCCGGCGGCGCTCGACGATCTGGTGCAGCTGCTCGACGGCCGGTACCGGGTGCTGCTGTCCGAGTACCCGGACGAGCGCGGGATCCGGGTCGGCTTCCTCACCAGCGTGTTCATGAACGTGGTCGGGGACACGGCCGAGTTCCCCGCAGGCCTGCGCCCGGTGCAGGTCGACGACACGGGCAGGACCGCGGACCGGATGGGGCGGGGCGTGCTCGCCGTGCACTTCTCGACGCGGGCGACGTGGCTCACGGCTGCCGTCTGCCACCTCAAGTCGAAGCTGCTCGGGTATCCGGGCGGCAGGTTCTTCCCGCGCGACGAGGGTGAGCGGGCGCGCTACGCGGCGTACGCGCTGCAACGGCGGGCGGCGGAGGCGGCCACCGTGCGCACCTTCGCGGACACCCTCATCGGGGCGGGCGGCCAGGGCGTACGTGTCGCTCTCATGGGCGACTTCAACGACGAGGTGGCCGCCTCGACCACCCAGATCCTGCAGGGCCCGCCCGGCTCCGAGATCGGCACGCCCGGCTTCGACCACCCCGACAAGGGCGACGCGCGGCGGCTGTGGAACGTGGCGCCGCTGATCCCCGAGGAGCGGCGGTACTCGCGGGTGCACGAGGGCCGCCGCGAGCTGATCGACCACGTCTTCGTCTCGCACGAACTGCTCGGCCACGTCGTCCGCGCGGGCACCGGCCCGTCCCGGGAGCAGTCCGACGCCGAGCTCGAGGAGCTGCCGTCGGTGAGCGACGATCCGGCCGAGCGGCGGGACGCGCCGGGGTCCGACCACGCCCCCGTATGGGTCGACCTGCGCCCCTGAACCCCCTGTCTGCGCCCCTGAACTCCCCGTTACGCGGCGAGTTCCGCGAGCAGCACGTCGATCCTGCGCGCGTGCTGCTCGGGCACCCGCCCGGTGTCGTCCACCTGCACCGCGCACGCGGTCGTCGCGTCGACGAGCCGCTCCAGTACGACGGTCACCTGCCGCGAGCCGTCCGAGTGCCGCGCGAGCACCGGCAGTTCGGCGGCGGCGAGGTCGACGGCGGCCCGCGCCTGCGCGAGCGTCCGGTACGCCTCGCGCCGCAGCGCCCACCGCCCGTGCCGGTCGACGCCCTCCGCTCCCCCGGCGCCCTTGGCTCCTTGCTGGGATTCGCTCAGCACATGCCGTACGTAGGCGTGGGCGGCGTCGTGCGCGACGTCGAGCCGCACCCGCACCCCGCCGCCGCGGTGCCCGCCCGGCAGCGGCAGATGCCCGGCGACCAGCACGATGGCGCAGGCGAGCAGCGTCTCGGTGATCCGGCCCCAGGATGCCTGCGGCTCCCCGCCCACCATCACCAGGGACAGTACGAGAACGGTGACGACGGCGGTCTGCGCGGCGAAGTGCCGGGTGGCGACGGGGATCAGCGCCCCGCAGGCGGCGACGAGCGCGACGAGCCCGAGGGGCTGCGGCAGCACGGCGGCGAGCCCCGCGAAGAGGACCGCGCCCGCGATGGTCCCGGCGGCCCGGCACAGCGCGCGCGAGGCGAGCGGTCCGAGGTCCGGCTTCACGAGAAAGACGGCGGTGGCGGGCAGCCAGTACCAGTGCAGCGGGTGCAGGGCCTGGGCGACGGCGGCGCTGGCGCCGAAGGAGAGCCCGACCCGGACGCCGTACTCGCGGCCTGCGGGACCGGCCACCCTGCGCAGCACTCCGCGCACGGACGCGCGCCGCCGGCCCGACGGCAGGTGGACAGCGGCCCCGTCGAAGGCCTCGGCGGCCCGCAGCAGCGCCTCGTCGAGGGCGCGAAGACCCGCGCCGGCGCGGGCGGGAGCGGGCAGCGCGCCGGGCGCATCCCCGGTCCGCACGGCGGCGGCGAGCCGGCGCGGACCCTCCCCGGCCCGCGCGGGCACCGGCTCCCCGGTCCAGGCGAGCGCGGTGGCGGCCTCGGCGAGCGGGAGGGCGGCGGAGTACTGGCGGCGCAGGCGCCGGGTGGCCGCCGAGCGGCCGGGCCGCAGGGCGTCCTGCGCCTGGTCGAGGGCGGCGGTCAGCGCGACGCGTCGGGCCTGGGCCTCGGGTCCGCCGACGGCGTCGAGCAGCCGGGCCACGGCCTCGTACACGGAGGCGACGGCGGCACGCTCACCGTCGTAGAGGTAGCCGAGCCCCTTCGTACGTACGGGAGAGGGCAGCAGCAGTCGCAGCAGGATCAGCCACGCGGCGCCCCCGGCGAACAGCAGCGCGCGCTGCCAGGCGGGCTCCGGAAGCGGCATCCCGGCGCCTATGGCGACGGTGACGAGGAACTGGGTCCCGGCGGAGGACGAGACGGGCCCGACGGCACTGAAGGCGCCGCCCACGAGCCCGAGCACGGCGAAGAGGCAGGCGATGAGCGCTCCGGTCGGCAGCGCACCGCCGATGAAACTGCCGACGGTCATCCCCAGAGCACCGGCGAGCGCGGGCCCGCCGAGCCGCGAGACGGCGGCGAGCCGCGGACCCGGCCGGTCGTTGACCCCGGCGAGCATCGCCCCGAGCGCGAGCAGCACCCCACTGGAAGGCCGCCCGGCGGCGACGGCGACGAGCAGCAGCGGCCCGCCGGCCAGGGCCCCGCGCACGACGGCGGGCCAGGGCACGGGAGCGCGCTGGGCGCGCAGGGCGTGACTCAGCCAGGGCGGGAGCGAATGGGGGCGGCGCATGACGGTGAGCAGACTCCTGTCGTACGAACACGGAGGGTGCCGGGCGCCGTCGGCCAGCCTGAACTGGTTTCTCAAGCGTAAGCGGAGTTGTTGGAGAGGAGGAAACAGCGAGGTTTCCGGAATGTGACACTTGACCGTGCCCACGCGACGTACTCCTGAGAACCATGGCGGCTGGCCGGATCTTCCCGGCGACACGGCCTTGACCATCCACGTCCCGGAGGCGGACGCCCTGGTCCGCACGCCGTCGAGGGCCCACGTCACGCTCCTCTACCCGTTCCTCCCGCTGGACCGGATCACGCCGGAGGCGGACGCCGACCTGCGCGCCCTGTTCGCTGCCACCCCACAGATCGCGCTCGGCTTCACCGCGGTACGCCGCTGGCCGGGCGTCCTCTATCTGCCCCCGGCCCCGGACGACCCCCTCCGCGCCCTGACGAAGTCGGTACGGGAACGCTGGCCGGAGGCGGTGCCGTACCGGGGCATCTTCGGCGACGAGGGCTTGGACCCCCACCTCACGCTGGCGAGCGGCGCGGGCACGGACGACATCCCGGAGACGGAGTTCACGACGGCGCTGCCGCTGCACGCGCGCGTGGAGTCGGTGAAGCTGATCGTGACGGATGGCGCGGGAACGGGGTGGCGTGACATCCGCACGTACGCGCTCGGCCCTCAGGCCTGCTGAGCCTCGGCGACGGCCCGCGCCATCAGCTCCCGCGCCCGGTCCACGAGTTCTTCGAGGCCGAGCGCCGGGTCCCCGACCACCCGGTCGATTCCCCGCAGCCCGGCCCGCTCCAGCAGCCGCTTCTCGTTGGTCACCCACTCCCCGCGCGCGGCGAGCACCGCGTGACCGGCCTGCATCGCGGCACTGGCCACGGCCCCGAGAACCTCGGTGCGCGCGCCGAGGGGCACGCTGTTCCCCTTCGCGTAATCGAGGGTGATCGAGGCGCGCCCCCACCACACTTCGGGGGCCGCCTTGCGCAGGGCGGCGGGGTACCCGTCGGGCCTGGGTGTCTCGCCGCGCAGCACCCGGTTGACGGCGAGCTCGGCGACGACGAGATACGACGGGATTCCGGCGAGGTGGAACATCAACGGCTCCCAGTGGAACCGCCCTGCCTCGGCCTCGGCCAGCTCGTGCTCGACGACATCGAGATCCCGGTAGTGCACATCGACGCGCCGCCCGTCGACGCTGAGCCAGGCACCACCGTTGAAGACGCCCCCGCCCCAGCCACCGATCTCGGAGACCTCCCCCTCCCACCCGACGTCCCGCAGGTGCCGGGGCTCGAACAGCCCCTCGCTCCCCCGGTAGTACACGGCGGTGTCCCAGTCGCTCGCGGCGGTGTGCGTCCCTTGCGCCCGCGACCCGCCCAGCGTCACGGCGTGCACCCCGGGCAGGGCGTCGAGCCGGTCTGCGAGGCGGTCGAGGAAGACGTCATCGGTGACGGATTCGGCGGTCATGCGGCCACGCTAAGCGAGCGAAGGCTCCGGCGTCAGGCCGCCAGTGCGGCCGACTCGGCCCGCTCCCGCCGGCACACCACCCCGTACACCCCCGCCCCCACCGCCGTCCCGATGAACCACGAATACGCCGCCACCGAGTCGAAGTACGGGACAAGGGCGAGGACCACGGCCAGCGACGCGGACGGTACGAATGCCGCCAGGGCCTTCGGGTTCACGCCGTGCCGGTAGTAGTAGCGGGAGCCCGGCCGCGCGTCGAAGAGTGCCTCCGTGTCCACCCGGCCCCGCTTCACCCAGAAGTAGTCGAGCATCAGGATGCCGAAGAGCGGGCCCAGGAACGCGCCGAGGCCGCCCAGGAAGTAGTTCACGACGTCCGGGTTCGAGTACAGGTTCCATGGCGTGACCAGGAGGGCCAGCACCGTCGAGATCGCGCCGCCCACCTTGAACGTGATCTTCTGCGGCCAGACGTTCGCCAAGTCGTAGGCCGGGGAGACGAAGTTGGCGACGATGTTCACGCCCATCGTGGCGATCGCGAAGGTCAGGGCGCCGAAGACCAGGACCCAGGTGTTGCCGATCCTCGCCACCAGCATCGCGGGGTCGGTGATCGCCTCGCCGAAGACCTCGACGCTGCCCGCCGTCACCACAACGGACAGCACCACAAAGGCAGTTGAGTTGACCGGCAGGCCCCAGAAGTTGCCGCGCCGCACGGTCCGGTAGTCCGGCGCGAAGCGGGAGAAGTCGCAGAAGTTGAGCATCAGGGTGCCGTACGTGGCGAGGATCAGGCCGATCGCGCCGAACCACTGGCGGAATTGTTCGCCCGTGGAGACCGGGTGCGGTGTCGACGTGAGCGAGATCGTCCAGCCCGCCTTCGCCCAGATCCAGATCGCGAGGGCGAGCATCACCACCCAGATCGCGGGTCCGCAGAAGTCCTGGAACTTGCGGACCGACTCCATGCCGCGCGTGATGATCAGGGACTGGATCAGCCACAGGGTGAGGAAGGAGGCCCAGCCCAGCGCGTGCAGGCCGAGGAACGAGTGTTCCGTCCATGACTTCGTGCCGGGGAACGCCGCCAGCACCATCACGTTCACCGCCACCGAGGCCAGGTACGTCTGGATTCCGTACCACATGATGGCGATCACGGCCCGGACGAGCGCCGGGATGTTCGCTCCCCAGACGCCGAAGCTGATCCGGCTGACGACCGGGAACGGGACGCCGTGGCGCTGGCCGATGCGGCCCATCGCGTTGCAGCCGATGTAGATCAGGACGAAGCCGATGAGCAGTGCGGTGAAGACCTGCCAGGCGTTGAGGCCGAGCACCAACAGGCCTGCCGCGAACGTGTAGTTGCCGAGGTTGTGGACGTCGGACATCCACAGGGCGAAGAGGTCGTAGACCTTCCACTTGCGCTCGCGGGCCGGCGCCAGGTCCTCGTTGGTCAGGCGCGGATCGGGCGGCACGGGGGTGATGGACTGGGAATGCACTGGCTCGGCCACGGACATGGCGCTCCTCCGGCAAGAAGGTTTGGTATACCAATACCGCGCGATGGTCCCGCTGCCGACACCGCCCGGCCATGTCCGCGCGGTTACATCTCCGTAAATCCACCCCGCTTCCCCTGCCCCTCGGGGACATCGACGAAGATGGACCCATGACGACGGCAGGATCGGTGGAGCCCCTGGGCGCGGTGCGCGAGCGCGTGCTCACGGCCTTGCGCGAGGACATCATCGGCGGGCACCGGCGGCCCGGCGACCGGCTCGTCGAGCGGGAGCTCGCCGAGCGCTTCGGCGTGTCCCGGGTCCCCGTCCGCGAGGCGATCCGGGCGCTGCTCGCCGAGGGCTTCGTGACGTACGAGACGCCCCGCAGGGCCGTCGTGCGCACCCTGACCCGCACCGATGTCACCGAACTGTACGAGCTGCGCGAGGCCTTGGAGGTCTACGCCGCCGGACTCGCGGCCGAGCGGGCCACCCCGGACGACCTCAAGGAGCTGGAAGGGCTGCTCGAACGGGCCACGCGCGCCACGCGCGAGGGCGACGCCGAGACCAACACGGACGTCAACTCCCGTTTCCACGACCGGCTGTTGGAGATGGCGCGCAACGAGCTCATCGTGTCCGTGATGCAGCCCGTCGGCGGTCGGCTGCGCTGGCTCACCCGGCGCGCCGAGGAATGGGCCCAACAGCTCGTCGAGCACCGGGAGTTGTACGAGGCGATGGCCGGCGGCGACGCCGAGCGGGCGCGGGCGGTCGCCCTCACGCACGTCCGCACCAACTACCACTTCACCGTGCGTCATCTCTTCGACGACGACCCCACCGCGTAGCAGCAGGAGTACTCGAGCCCGTGCGCACCACCACCCTCATCGGCGCCGCCCGCACCCGCCCCTGCACCCTCGTCGTGTGCCGGGGCTGCTGCTGCGGCGACGCCCGCAAGTACCCCGGCTACGACCACGACTGGCAGCTGGAGCGCTGGCAGGCGGCGGTGCGGGCCTCGCAGGGGCGGTTCGCCGTGCGGGTCGTCGACTGCCTGGGGCCGTGCGACCAGGCGAACGTCGTCGTCCTCCAGCCCTCCGCCCAGGGGCGCGCCCGTGGCGGGAAGGCCACGTGGATCGGCTGGTCCATGGGCGACGACGCGACCGACGAGGTCCTGGCGTGGGCGGAGGCCGGAGGGCCCGGTCTCGCGCCCGCCCCGATCGCCCTGGAGCTGCAGTTCATCGAGGCGCAGGGCGAGCGCGTCAGGCGGCGCCGCTCCCGCTGAGCCTGTCCGGCCCGGCGAACCGGTCGCCCGGCCCGCCGAACCCGTCCAGGGCCGCGACCAGTTCATCGGTGATGCCGGGCGCGCCCGCGTTGTGCCCCACGTCGTCCACGACGATCAGCTCGGCGTCCGGCCAGGCCTGCGCGAGCCGCCACGGGATGCCGAGCAGATTGCCCAGGTCCACCTTCCCCTGCACCACCACCGCCGGGACCCCCTTGAGCAGCGGCAGATCGCGCAGCACCGTGTCGGGCCCGTCCAGGAAGTGGTTGCGGGAGAAGTAGTGCGTGACGGTACGCGCGAAGCCGTACCGGAAGTCCGGGTCCTGGTAGCGGGGCACGGAGCGGGGCGGCTGCGAGACGCACGCCGTCTCCCAGTCGGTCCAGGCGAGCGCCGCCCGCTCGCGCACGGCCGGGTCGGGCGACTCCAGGAGCCGGTTGTACGCGGCCGCGAGGTCACCGTCCCGCTCCCCCTCGGGCAGCCCGTCGAGGAACGCGGCGAACGCCTCCGGGAACACCGCGCCGAGGCCCCGCGTCAACAAGTCGACTTCTTCCTGGCTGCCCGTCGCCAGACCCGTCAGAACGAGTCCGGAGACGGCGTCCCGGTGCGTCTGCGCGTACCGCAGGGCCAGGACGGACCCGAAGGACACGCCCCACACCAGCCAGCGCTCGATGCCGAGGTGGGCGCGGAGCAGTTCCAGGTCGGCGATCAGCTTCGGCAGCGTATTGACGCTCATGTCGGTGTCGTACGCGCTCGCCGGCGGTGTGGAGCGGCCCGCGCCGCGCTGGTCGAGCAGCACGATCCGGTAGCGCTCCGGGTCGAACAGGCGCCGGGTGAAGGGCGCGGCCCCGGACCCGGGCCCGCCGTGCAGCACGACGGCGGGCCTGCCCCGCGGATTGCCACAGGTCTCCCAGTGGATCCGATTGCCGTCACCCACGTCCAACAGGCCCTGGGCATAGGGTTCGAGCGGCGGATACAGAGGCATCCGGCGAACCTACTACCCGTCCGCCGCGCACCGCCTCCGAGTTAATGGACCTTGATGCTGCGCATCCGCCCGTACGCGTACACACAGCCGGCGAGTGCCAGGTCGGACAGCAGCATGAAGCCGATGGAGTACGAGTTCTGCGCGCTGTAGATCGCGCCCATGACCAGCGGCGGGACGAAGCCGCCGAGGCCGCCGATGGCGCCGACGATGCCGGTGACCGAGCCGACCTGGGACGGTGGGGTGACCTGTGCGACCAGGGCGAAGACGGCGCCGCTCGCTGTGCCGAGGCCCGCGCCCATGACGAGCATGTCGAGCGTGCCGCCCGGGGCCAGATGCGGGTTGAAGGCCTGCACGATGGCGAAGATCGCGACGACGGCGAGCGCCCAGGCGGTGACGACCGCCGGGTGGACCCGGTCGGAGAGCCAGCCGCCGATCGGCCGGAAGATCACGGTGACGAGGGCGAACCCGGCGGCCTTGGTGCCCGCGTCGACGGGGTCGAGGTCGTACCAGGTCTTCAGGTACGTGGGCAGATACGTGCCGTACGCGACGATGCCGCCGAAGCCGATCGCGTAGAGCGCCGACAGCTCCCAGGTCACCTTCAGCTTCCCGGCCTCGCCGAGGCGCTGGCCGAGCGAGGTCGTCGGGATGGTGCGGCCGGGGTGGTCGCTGATGAGGAACCAGGCGATCACCACGAACGCGGCGAGCGCGATCGCGACGACGTAGAACGGCAGGTTCTCGCCGTGCTTGGCGATGCGGGGCGTGAGGTAGCCGGACAGCGCCGTGCCGCCCATGCCCATGCCGAAGATGCCGACCGCAGCGCCGCGCTTGGCGGGCGGGAACCAGGAGTTCACCAGCGGGACCCCGATGGCGAACGTGGTGCCGCCGAGGCCCAGCAGGAAACCGACCAGGATCATGGCCAGATACGAGTCCCTGGCCACCGTCACAAGCAGCACGGGGATGATCGTCGCCGCTGTGACCAGCGGGAACATCATCTTGGCGCCGAACTTGTCGGTCAGGGCGCCGACCGGGATCCGGCCCAGCGAGCCGACGATCACCGGCACCGCGACCAGGAAGGACTGCTCGAACGAGCTGAGCCCCAGGGACTCGCCGAAGGCACTGCCGAGCGGGGCGATGAGGTTCCACGCCCAGAACGTGAGCGCGAAACCCACGGTCGCCACGATGAGGTTGCGGTAGGCCGCCGCGGGCGGCTTGGACGTCGTCTCCTGCGCTGTCTGTGCTGCCACACGGCCACGCTAGGAAGCGGGCGGGCTCTCAGCCTGCGGAGTTGGGCCGAACGGGTGGAGCCCGGCGGCGCGCGCCGCGTCCCGCAGCACGCCGCGCAGCATCTCCGGGGTGAGCCGGCCGGTGAAAGTGTTGCGCTGGCTCACGTGGAAGCAGCCGAAGAGGGAGAGCCTCTCGATGCCCTCAGCCCCCTCAGTCCCTCCAGTCCCTTCGAGGTCGACGCGAGTGCCGTGGGCGAAGGTGGGGCGCGGGCGCGGCACCGCCCAGCCCGCCTCGGCGAAGGCCGGCAGCGCCGCCTGCCAGCCGAACGCGCCGAGCACGACGACCGCGCGCAGGGTGGGCCGCAGCAGGTTCAGCTCCTGGACGAGCCAGGGGCGGCAGGTGTCGCGTTCGGCCGGGGTCGGCTTGTTGGCGGGTGGCGCGCAGTGCACGGGCGACGTGATGCGGACGCCGTGCAGGGTCAGCCCGTCGTCGGCGCTCACGGCGTCCGGCCGGGACGCGAGCCCGATGTCGTACAGGGCCCGGTAGAGGACGTCGCCCGACCGGTCCCCCGTGGCTGCTTCTACTGGGGGACGCCCCCAGACCCCCGGCCCGGCCCGTCCGGTTGGCGCCGTGCGCGGCGGGCGCGAGGCCGACGATCAGGAGCGGCGCGTCGTGCGGCCCGAAGCCGGGCACCGGGCGCCCCCAGTACGTCCAGTCGGCGAAGGCGGCGCGCTTGGTGCGCGCGACCTCCTCGCGCCACTCGACGAGCCGCGGGCAGGCCCGGCAGCCGCTGATCCGCTCGTCGAGTTCACCGAGACCGTCCATGCACCCGACGACAGGGCTACGTGAACGCGGCCCCCAGCGCCACGAACGCGCAGATCAGCACGAACAGGATGGCCAGCAGCGGCCACACGAACCGCAGGTACTTGTCGTAGCCGACCTTGGCGAGGGCCACGCCGCCGATGGTGACGGCGGTCGTCGGCACCCACAGGTTCATCCAGCCGCTGGCCGCCTGCCACGCCGTGACGACGACCGCGCGCGAGACGTCCGCGAAGTCGGCGAGCGGCGCGAGGATCGGCATGGCGAGCGTGGCGTGCCCGGACGTGGACGGGATGAGGAAGGCGAGCGGCAGATTCACGAGGAAGACGATGATCGCGAAGACGCCGGACGAGGTGCCCTTCACGACGCCCTCGATCGCGTGCAGCACCGTGTCCGTGATCTTCGAGTTGTTCATGATCACGGTGACGCCGCGGGCCAGCAGGATGACGAGCGCGGGCGACACGAAGTCGGCGGCGCCCTGGACGATCGTCGAGCTGAGCTTCTGCTCCCCCATCCGCGCGACGATCCCCACGAGCACGGCCGCGACGAGGAACAGCGCCGCCAACTGCGGGAAGGACCAGTCGAGTTCGAAGCCGTACGGGGCCGCGTCCGCGTCTCCGGTCAGGGCGCTCGCCCAGGGCACCACCGAGAAGATCATGAAGGCGAAGACCAGCGCCGTGGCGACCAGAACTCCCTTGTGCAGGCCGGTCAGTTCGGGCACATCGGCCGCCTCGGTGGCCGTCTCGTCGAGGTCCCGGTCCCCCGGCAGGAAACCCGAGACCGAGCGTGCCGGGTCGCTCCGCACCCGCTTCGCGTAGCGGATGACGTACGCGATGGTGACCCCGGTCAGCACGATCCACATCGCGAACCGCAGCGCGATGCCGTCGCCCAGTGAAATGTCGGCGGCCGAGGAGGCGACGCCGGTCGCGAACGGGTTGACCGTCGAGCACAGCACGCCGACGCCCGCACCGAGGATGATCGCGCCGACCGCCGTCATCCGGTCGTAGCCGAGCGCCAGCATCAGCGGCACGATCAGGCCGTAGAAGCCGAGCGTCTCCTCGGCGAAGCCCTCGACCGTGCCGAGGACGGAGAAGACGGCCATGACGCCCGCGATGAGCAGCGCCCCGCGTTCGCGAAGCCGGTGGGCGAGGCGGCCGATGCCGCGGTCGAGGGCGCCGGTCGCGAAGACGACGGTGATGAACGCGCCGATGGCGAGCACGAAGAGGAAGACGCCCGCACTGCCGTACAGATCACCGGAGTTGTCGGGCGAGACGAGGGCGGTCTTCGGGTCCTGGATGCCGTAGAGGCCGTTGACCGGGGCGAGGAACAGGTCGTTGAGACGGTCGACGAAGGACTGCCCGGAGTCGACGCGCTGATACGTGCCCTCGACGGGCGCGCCCTCACGGTTCCTGTCGTACTCCCCCGACGGGATCAGGAACGCGAGCAGCCAGATCGCGATCGTGACGACGGCGAGGACGGTGAGGGCACTGGGGAAGGTGAACTTCCTTTTGGCCGGGGGCTGTTCGGGGGCCTCGGTGGTGTCGGCGGTGCTCATGAGCCGCTCCGGAAGTCGGCCGCGTACTCGCGTACGAACGCGCACATCGCGACGACCGTGGCGTGCAGTTCGGAGAACAGGACGCGTTCGTTGGGGGCGTGCAGATTGCAGAGGTTGTCCTGCGCGCCGAAGAGCAGTACCTCGGCGTTCGGCGCGGCCTGCGCGAGGCCGCTGACCAGCGGGATGGAGCCGCCGGTCGCGACGTACGAGGCGTCGGCGCCCCACGCCTCCTTGAGCGCGGCGCGGGCGGCGCGGTAGGCGGGGCCGCCGGTGTCCGCCTCGTATCCGGGCCCGGTGTCGCCGGGGGTGACGGTGAGCGCGACGCCGAAGGGCCGCAGGGAGCGCAGATGCCGTACGAGGAGGTCCTGGGCCTCGCGCGGGTCCTGCTGGGGATGGAAGCGCAGGTTCAGCTTGGCGCGGGCGTGTGGGACGACGGCCGAGGCGGCGCCCGCCACGCTCGGCGCGTCCAGGCCGATGACGGTGATCGCGGGGCCGCGCCAGAGGCGTTCGCCGAGGGTGCCGCTGCCGAGCAGCGGGAGGCCCTCCTCAACGCCGGCGAGCTCGCGGAACTCCTCGTCGGTGTAGCCGGCGCCGGTCCACGGGTCGCGGCGCAGCCCCTCGACGGCGACGTCCCCGTGCACGTCGTGCAGCGTGGACAGGGCCTTGAGGAGGACGAGCAGGGCGTCGGGGGCCGCGCCGCCGAACTCGCCGCTGTGGCGGGCCTCTTCGAGCGTACGGACCTCGACGGTGACCTCGGCGGCGCCGCGCAGGCCGGTGGTGAGGGTGGGAGTGCCGGGCCGGAGATTGCCGAGATCGGCGATGACCATGGCGTCACAGGCGAACCGCTCGGGGTCGGTCGGCGGATAGCCGTCGAAGGGACTGCCGTACTCCTCCTGCCCCTCGAACACGATCTTGACGCCGACGGGCGGTCGGCCGCCGAAGGCCCGCAGCATGCCCAGATGCGCGATGACGTTCGACTTGTCGTCGGCGATGCCACGGGCCCGCAGCCCGCCCTCGATCGCGGTCGGCTCGAAGGGCGGCGACTTCCACAAGCTCTCGTCGCCGGGCGGCTGCACGTCGTAGTGGGAGTAGAGCAGGACGGTCGGGGCGTCGGGCGTGGGCGGCGGGATCTCGCCGAAGATCACCGGCGCGGTGTCGGGCAGGTCGAGGGTCTCGACGTGCTCCACGCCCGCGTCCCGCAGCAGCCCGACGAGCAGGTCGTGCGCCTCGCGCACCGGCTCCTCCGGGTAGCCGGGGAAAGCGACGGAGGGGATGGCGGCCAGCCGCTCCAGGTCGGACCGCAGCCCGTCCATCAGTCGGTCGACCGCGGCCCGCGGGTCGCCGGTCGGGTCGATGGCATCCGTGCCGTCCATGTCTTGTGCACCCCTCGCTGTCGATTACGCTCCTTTCGCCGGGATTATCCGGTCTGGGCGGGGGCGGTTCGGCCGGGGCTCGCCGAGGGTCACGACAACGGGTTCGGGGCGCGGCCCACGCGGGACTATCGTCGGACGCATGGCATCGCAGACACCGGGGACACCACAGGCGCCGGACGGGTCGGGCGGCGGCGGGAGCGTGCGGGTCGACAGCTGGATCTGGGCGGTACGCCTGGTCAAGACGCGCTCGGCGGGCGCCGCCGCCTGCAAGGGCGGGCACGTCAAGGTCAACGGGACGAGCGTCAAGCCCGCCCACGCGCTGCGCATCGGCGACGAGGTGCGGGTGCGCCGGCCCGGCGAGCACGAGCGCCTGGTCGAGGTCAAACGCCTCATCCGCAAGCGGGTCGGGGCACCGGTCGCCGCCGAGGCCTACGTCGACAACTCCCCGCCGCCGCCCCCGCGCGAGGTGATCACCCCGATCGGCATCCGCGACCGCGGCACGGGCCGCCCAACAAAGCGCGACCGCAGGGAGCTGGAACGCCTACGCGACATCTTCGGCCAGGGCGGCACGAACTAAGCCTCCACCTCCGGAACTTGAGCCACTTCATACCCCTGCGGCGATTGAGCCGTATCAAGCCCCTCCGGCGATTGAGGAGCGGGGCCCGGGGCGGAGCCCCGTGACGTGGAAGTGACGCCCGAGCCCCACCGACGCCCCGCCCCGTCACACCGGCACCGCCCGCACCCAGGACCCGTCCTCCGTCAGCACCCGGTCGACCTTCAAGTCCGCCTGCGCCAGCGCCTGTTCGAACTCCTCCGGGGTGAGCGGACGGGCCCGATACGTCTGCGTCCACACCGCATCAGGGAACACGTACTCGACCTTCACCGACCGCACGCCGTCGCCGACCGGCTCCGAGTGGAGCTTGCGGATCGTGAACCCACCGCCCGGCCCGGTCACCTCACGCGGCAGCCCCTCGTGCGCCCCCGGCCGCTCGCGCTGGATCAACACGCAGCCGTCGTCGGCGACATGGCGCCTGCACGTGGCGAGCATCCCCGCCCGCACCTCCGCGTCCCCGGTGTGGACGAGGATGGACCCGAGCAGCACCGCGTCGAACGTCTCGCCGAGGTCGAGGCTCTCGATGGAGCCGCGCACCGTGCGCGCACCCCGGACCCGCTCCAGCATCTCCGACGACTCGTCCACCGCCGTCACCCGAAAGCCCCGCTCGACGAGCGGGTGCGTCACGCGGCCGACCCCACAGCCGAGTTCCAGCAGAGTCGCGCCTGCGGGCACGGCGCCCGCGACGACATCCGGCTCGTCCTCGACCACGAGCCGCGAGTAGAGCTCCACGGCACAGCCGTCCGGCGTGATCGCGCCCGGCCCCGTGCCCTCATATCCCGTACGCATCTCAAGACCCATGCAGAGCCAACGAACCGCCCGCGGGCGCCGTTCCCGCCCTACGCCGCTTCACCCGTGAGTGGCATGCTGGGAGGTGCAGCACCCCGAGGGGATGGTGACCATGCGCCCGACGCCCCCGCCACACCCGCCGCGCTTCGTCCGCACCGGTGACGAACCGGTCACCGCCCGCAGCCCGCTGCGCCTACGGCTCGGCCTCGCGCTGTTCGGGCTCGTGTGGACGGTCTTCGGGACCGTCGCGTTCCTGCTCGCGCACCGTCCGGGGTGGGCGCTGGCCTGCGGAATCCTGTGGCTGATCACGACGGTCGATCTGTTCATGATCCTTCGGCACATCCGCCAGGGCCCGCACTACCAACCGGGCCGGGACGTTCCGCCGTACCGCAAGCCCCGGTAGGGCCCTGGCGGCCCTCAGTCGTCGAAGCGCGCCGCCGCCAGGTAGTCCGGCTGCGGGTCGAGCGCGGCGGCGAGGCGGAAGTGTCGCCGGGCCTGCTTCGGGCGCGACCACCGCTCGTACGTCCTGGCCAGCGCGAAATGCGCGAACGCGTTGTCCGGCTCGCGCTCCAGGACGATCGTGAACTCCAGCTCGGCCGCCCGCAGTTGCGCGGCGGCGAAGAACGCGCGGGCCCTCAGCAGCCGGGCCGCCGTGTGCTCCGGATAGAGGGCGAGCACGTCGTCCAGGAGCTTCACCGCTCCGCGCGGATCGCGCGCGGCCAAGAGCTGCTCGGCGGCGCGATAGTCGATGACGTGCGTCTCCGGGGTGGCATCGGGCACGACGAACCTCCTCCTGGTGTCGACATGGTCAACACCATGGACCGTAGGGGCTATTCCTGCCCGCGGCCCCTACAGAGAACACGTGCCCGGAACACGCGGCGCGATCAGCGCGAGCGGCTCAGGGACACCGTGAGCACCATGCCCACGAGCACGAGAAGGGCGCCGGCGATCATGAAGGCCCGATCCACGCCGGGCCGTTCGCCACCGAGCAGCACGGTCTCGCGCGGGTCCTCGGTGTCGTACGCGACGCTGACGACACCGCCGGCGGGCAGCGGCCGCCGCTTGCTGGGCGGCACCGGAGAGACGACCTCCACGACCTGCCCGTCGCCCGTCTCGAACTGGAGCAGCGGCCGCTCGGACCCCGGCTGCGGCGGTTTGACCAGGGCCTGCGCGATGTTCCCCGAGTCCTGCACGCGACGGCTCCGCTGCAGTCCGTACGCGCCCGCGACCAGCGCCACCAGGCCGCCGAGCGCGGTGCAGGCGGCGAGAACGATCACGCGGTCGCGGCACGCGCCCGGCGCGCCAGCTCCGCCCAGACCTCGTCGGCCCGCTCCCGCAATCGCTCCAGCGGTACGTCGTTGTCGATCACGATGTCCGCGATCTCCAGCCGCTTCTCGCGGGTGGCCTGCGCGGACATCCGGGCCCGCGCGTCCTCCTCGCTCATGCCGCGAAGCCGGGTGAGGCGGTCGAGCTGGGTCCCGGTGCTCGCGTCGACGACGATCACCAGGTCGTAGAGCGGGGCCAGCCCGTTCTCCGTGAGCAGTGGCACGTCGTGGACGACGACGGAGTCGGGGCCCGCGGTGGCCTCGAGCTCGGCGGAGCGGGTGCCGACCAGCGGGTGCACGATCTTGTTGAGGGTGGCCAGCTTGTCGGAGTCCGCGAACACGACCGAGCCGAGCTTCGGCCGGTCCAGGCTCCCGTCCGGGGCGAGCACCTCGCTACCGAACGCCTCGACGACGGCCGCGAGCCCCTCGGTCCCGGGCTCGACGACCTCCCGCGCGATCTTGTCGGCGTCGATCAGCACGGCCCCCCGCTCCACGAGCAGCCGTGACACCTCACTCTTGCCGGCACCGATTCCGCCGGTCAGCCCCACCTTCAACATAAGCGGAAGCTTAGAGCCTGTGATCAGGCGTCGCCTTCGCGTTCCGCCAGGAACTTCTCGAACTCCTGGCCGATCTCGTCCGCCGACGGGATGTCCAACGGCTCCGCCAGCATGTTGCCCCGCTGGTCAGCTCCCGCGGACGCGTCGTACTGGTGCTCAAGGCCCTGGACCAGGGAGACCAGCTCCTCGTCGCCCTCCTGCACCTGCCGGTCGATCTCCGTCTGCGTACGGTGCGCGTCCGTGCGCAGCCCGTGCGCGACGCCCGGCAGCACCATGCCGGTCGCCGCCGTGATCGCCTCCAGGACGGTCAGCGCGGCGTCCGGGTACGCGGAGCGGGCGATGTAGTGCGGGACGTGCGCGGCGACGCCGAGGACGTCGTACCCGGCCTCCATGAGGCGGTACTCGACGAGGGCCGCGGCGCTGCCCGGCACCTGCGCCTCGTCGAACGGGCTGGCGTGCCCCGGCACCAGGTCGGTGCGGTTGCCGTGCGGCGTGAGGCCGACGGGGCGGGTGTGCGGGACGCCCATCGGGATCCCGTGGAAGTTCACCGCGAGGCGCACCCCGAGCCGCTCCGCGATCTGCCGCACCGCGGCCGCGAAACGCTCCCACTCGACGTCCGGCTCGGGCCCGGCGAGCAGCAGGAACGGCGCACCCGTCGCATCCTGCACGAGCCGCACCTCGAGCACCGGCACCTCGTACTCGGTCCACCGGTCGCGGCGGAACGTGAGCAGCGGGCGGCGGGCCCGGTAGTCCACGAGCCGGTCGTGGTCGAAGCGGGCCACCACCTGGTGCGGCAGCGAGTCGATGAGCCGCTCGACGATCTGGTCGCCGGTCTCACCGGCGTCGATGTAGCCGTCGAAGTGGTAGAGCATGACCAGTCCGGCCGACTCCTGGGCAAGCGCCATGTCCACGGCGGCGAGCCCCTTCGGCTCCCATGAATACAGTTCCTGCGGATCAAGCACAGTGACCGCTCCTCCTCGTGTTCCACCACAAGAACGCACGGAACGGGTGCGGGCATTCCCGCCCGCACCCATTCTCAGCAGCCTCTTACGAACATAAGCAGCGCGTCAGTTGGCCATCACGCGCGCGTGCAGCTTGCCGACCGCCCGCCTGGCCGAGGTGAACGCCCCGTGCTGCCAGGCGTCCGTGTAGCTGAGCCAGTCGCCGGCGAAGTAGACGCGGCCCGTCGGTTCGTTGAGCGGCTTGTAGCGGGGGTCGTCGGGCCCGCCGGGGGTGTCGTGCCAGGCGGCCTCCAGGTGCGGGGTCTGCCGCCAGTGGTGCGAGAACGAGGTCGCCAGCTCGGTCCGGTACTTCTCGCCGTAGATCTTCACGCCCTGCGCGACGGCCCGCGCCTCGCGCGCCGCGGGGCTGAGCTTCGCGTACTTGTCGGCGTCGGTGTCGTAGTTGTAGTAGCCGATCATGAGGCCGCGCTCGCCGTGGAACCCGTACGACGGGTGCCAGATGTGGCTGAGGTCCATATCGGTCTCGGTGATGCCGCCGTAGATCCGGTGGTCGGTCTCCCACCACCGGCTCCGGTACTCCAGGCCGATCTTCCCCGCGGACTGCGGCGTGATGGCCTGCAGGGCGCTCTGTACGCCGGAGCCGAGGTTGTGCGGGATCTTGGCGAGGATGTTGGGCGGCAGCGCGCCCACGCAGTAGTCCGCCTCGACGACCCGGGTCCGCCCGCCCTGCGTATACGTGACGGAAACCCCGTCCCCCTTGTCCGTGATCTTCCCGACGACGGCCCCGGTACGTATCCGCTCCGCGCCGATCGCCTTCGTCAGCGCCTTCGGTATCTGATCCATCCCGCCGACCGGCTGGAACATCAACATGGCCTGGTCGTAGCCGAATTCGAAGGAGAAGTAGCGCCCGACCCCACTGGCGAACACGTCGGACGCGGACGGTACGTCCCCGAGGACCGTGCCCGGCGTCCCGGTCGCGGCGGGCACGGTGGAGTACCCGCGCCGGTCGCACCCTTCGTAGGTGAGCTTGTCCCCCAGCGACCCGAAGTCCTTCAGGAACTCCACGAGCCGATCCTGGTCGGCAGCGGTCAGCTCCTTGTCCAGCGCCCCCTTGTCGGAAGCCTTCGCGAGCAACTCACTCACATACCCATAGACGTCGGCCTTGGCGGTCCGATACCGCACGGGCTTCGTCATCCCGGCGCCTTCGTTGTACAGATAGGCATCGGCATTCGTATTCGTGAACACCTCGATGGGTACGCCGAGTTCACGACAGTAATCCAGGGTGACCATCCACTGCGGAAGTCTCGCCGGACCCGCGTTCATGTACTGCCCGTCGCTGAACCGGGCGGTCTGCTTGTTCCCGTACGTGTCGACGGTCGAATCGCCGCCCCGCACCGTGAAGTTGCGGCCACCGGTCCGGCCCCTGGCCTCCAGGACCGTACAGTCGTAGCCGGCCTTGCCCAGCTCGTACGCGGTGGCGAGCCCGGCGATGCCGCCACCCACGATCACGACTTTCGCGGCGCCACGCCCGCTCAGCGAGAAGTCCCCCGACCGCGGCGCCCGATAAGGCAGTTCACGCTCCGCCGCCTGCGCGGTGGGCGCGAGTCCCAGCGCCCCCATGGTGGCGAACATGGCCCCGGCACCCCCACTGACCCCCACGTTCCGCAAAAACGCCCGCCGACTACTGCCACCGACCTTTGCCTGTGCTGCCGCCACGATGCCCAGCTCCCCTCGGACCGCACTCGATCAAGAACGACCCGGGGATCGTGCCAACGCCCTGTTACACCCCGCCCCCACCTCGTGTATCCGCCACGTTTCTCTTGAGCCAGGGGGCAGGTAGCCCAGGGGCGCGGGGAACTGCGCGCGCAACCACGCCCTACGCCGCACAGCGGACAAGGCCCCCCCTCTGTGGCCCAGGGCACAAAAAAACGGTTGGGCCGCACCAAAAGGTGCGACCCAACCGCTAACTACCTGCTAGCGCAGAGCGTTTCAGCTCTGGCCACCCGCCAGCTTCTCGCGAAGCGCGGCAAGCGCCTCGTCCGAGGCGAGCGCGCCGGAGTTGTCGGCCGTCTCCGAGGAGTACGAACCGCCGCCACCGCCGCCGCTGCCACCGGAGGCGGCCGGAGCCGCAGCACCGGCGGGAGCCGCAGCACCCTCGGCCTCGGCCTGAGCGTCGGCCTCGCGGGACTTGATGACCTGGGCCTGGTGCTGCTCGAAGCGCTGCTGCGCCTCGGCGTACTGGCCCTCCCAAGCCTCGCGCTGGGTGTCGAAGCCCTCGAGCCAGTCGTTGGTCTCGGGGTCGAAGCCCTCGGGGTAGATGTAGTTGCCCTGGTCGTCGTAGGACGCGGCCATGCCGTACAGGGTCGGGTCGAACTCGACGACCGACGGGTCGGCGCCGAAGGCCTCGTTGGCCTGCTTCAGCGAGAGGCTGATGCGACGACGCTCGAGGTCGATGTCGATGACCTTGACGAAGATCTCGTCGTTGACCTGGACGACCTGCTCCGGGATCTCCACGTGGCGCTCGGCCAGCTCGGAGATGTGGACCAGACCCTCGATGCCCTCGTCGACGCGGACGAACGCACCGAACGGAACCAGCTTCGTGACCTTGCCGGGAACGACCTGGCCGATCTGGTGCGTACGGGCGAACTGCTGCCACGGGTCTTCCTGCGTCGCCTTCAGCGACAGGGAGACACGCTCGCGGTCCATGTCGACGTCGAGGACCTCGACGGTGACTTCCTGGCCGACCTCGACAACCTCGGACGGGTGGTCGATGTGCTTCCAGGAGAGCTCGGAGACGTGGACGAGACCGTCGACGCCACCCAGGTCCACGAAGGCACCGAAGTTGACGATCGAGGAAACGACGCCGGAGCGGACCTGACCCTTCTGCAGGGTGGTGAGGAACGTCTGGCGGACCTCGGACTGGGTCTGCTCGAGCCAGGCACGGCGGGACAGGACCACGTTGTTGCGGTTCTTGTCCAGCTCGATGATCTTCGCCTCGAGCTCCTTGCCCACGTAAGGCTGAAGGTCGCGGACGCGGCGCATCTCGACGAGGGAGGCCGGCAGGAAGCCACGGAGGCCGATGTCGAGGATGAGACCACCCTTGACGACCTCGATGACGGTACCGGTGACGATCCCGTCCTCTTCCTTGATCTTCTCGATCGTGCCCCAGGCGCGCTCGTACTGAGCACGCTTCTTGGACAGGATCAGACGGCCTTCCTTGTCCTCCTTCTGGAGAACCAGGGCCTCGATCTCGTCGCCGACGGCCACGACCTCGTTCGGGTCGACGTCGTGCTTGATCGAAAGCTCTCGGCTCGGGATGACACCTTCGGTCTTGTAACCGATGTCGAGGAGAACCTCGTCCCGGTCAACCTTGACGATGACGCCGTCGACGATGTCGCCATCGTTGAAGTACTTGATCGTCTCGTCGATGGCGGCGAGGAATGCTTCCTCGTTACCGATGTCGTTGACCGCAACCTGCGGGGTGGTGGCGGTGGTCTCGGTGCTGCTCGTCATGTGGGAAAGGGCTCCGGCGGACATTGAAAGTCGGGGGGTACTGCTACGCCGGGAGCCCGTTTCGCTCTGAAGAAGCCGGACAGCCTTGGAAGCGCCGAATCCGGAGTTCCGTGAGGAAACCGGTGGCGCCTCGACAACCGAGGGGACATGCAACAGATGCGAGCACAGCCTGCTATGTCCGAGGTGCGCAGGCCCGCAGCGCAACTTGTAGCATACGGGGGCAGCCGGACAGGGTCAATGCGCGAAGGCGCACACCCGGGGCGGATCGCCGCATACCCGGCACAAAACCTGTCTCACAAGGCCACTGGCATCGCAGAGCGGCACATTATTACGAGGGAGCCGATCATCCAAGAGTCCGGACCAATGGAAGCGCACGACTCCCCCTCGACGGTCGACGACGACTCGACGGCGACCCGGCGGGACGCGGACACCACGGAGAGCTCGCGGGCCAACCGCGGCTGGTGGGACAGGAACGCGGACGACTACCAGGTGGAGCACGGCACGTTCCTCGGCGACGACCGTTTCGTGTGGTGCCCCGAGGGGCTCGACGAGATGGAGGCCGAGCTGCTCGGCCCGCTCGACGACCTCGCGGGCAAGGACGTCCTGGAGATCGGGGCGGGCGCCGCGCAGTGCTCGCGCTGGCTGCTCGCCCAGGGCGCGCGCCCCGTCGCCCTCGACCTCTCGCACCGCCAGCTCCAGCACGCGCTGCGCATCGACGGCGGCAAGGTGCCGCTCGTGGAGGCGGACGCCGGGGTGCTCCCCTTCAAGGACGGCTCCTTCGACCTGGCCTGCTCCGCGTACGGGGCGCTCCCCTTCATCGCGGACCAGGTGCAGGTGATGCGCGAGGTGCACCGCGTGCTGCGGCCCGGCGGGCGGTTCGTCTTCTCCGTCACGCACCCGATCCGCTGGGCGTTCCCCGACGAGCCGGGCCCCGAGGGCCTGTCCGTCGCCGCCTCTTACTTCGACCGCACTCCTTATGTGGAGCAGGACGAGGAGGGGCGGGCCGTGTACGTCGAGCACCACCGGACCATCGGGGACCGGGTGCGGGACGTGGTGGCGGGCGGCTTCCGGCTCGTCGACCTCGTGGAGCCGGAGTGGCCCGAGTGGAACACGCAGGAGTGGGGCGGCTGGTCGCCGCTGCGCGGGAACCTGATCCCGGGAACGTCGATCTTCGTGTGTGAGCGAAGCGAGTAGCGAGTAGGGGTCGCCCCCGGCCGGAGGCTGGGGGAGAGACTGAGGGGGTGACCGCTCCCTCCTCCCCCTCTTCTGTTCGTGACGAGGCGCTGCAAGCCCTCCCCGTACGGTCCGCGCTGCCCGCGCTGACGTCCGCTCTCGACGCGGACGGGGCCGCGGTGCTCGTGGCGCCGCCCGGCACCGGCAAGACGACCCTCGTACCGCTGGTGCTGGCCGGGCTGCTCGACGAGGGCGCTCCCGTACGTCGTGTGGTGGTCGCCGAGCCGCGGCGGATCGCGGCGCGGGCGGCGGCGCGGCGGATGGCGTGGCTGCTCGGCGAGAAGGTCGGGGAGCGGGTCGGCTACACGGTGCGCGGCGAGCGCGTCGTCGGGCCGCGCACCCGCGTCGAGGTGGTCACGACGGGCGTACTGCTGCAACGGCTGCAGCGGGACCAGGAGTTGAGCGGCGTCGATGCCGTGATGCTCGACGAGGTGCACGAGCGGCACCTGGACGCGGACACCGTGGCCGCCTTTCTGTGGGACGTACGTGAGGCGCTGCGGCCGGAGCTGAAGCTGGTCGCGGCGTCCGCGACGACGGACGCCGAGGGGTGGGCCTCGCTGCTCGGGGGCGCCCCGGTCGTCGAGGCCGAGGGCGTCTCGTACCCGGTGGACGTGGTGTGGGCGCCGCCCGCGCGTCCGGTGCGGCCGCCGCACGGGATGCGGGTGGACCCGGCGCTGCTCACGCATGTGGCGTCCGTGGTGCGGCGTGCGCTCGCCGAGCGGGACGGCGACGTGCTGTGTTTTCTGCCGGGCGTCGGGGAGATCGCGCGGGTGGCCGGGCAGTTGGGCGCCCTGGGCGAGGTGGACGTGCTGCAGGTGCACGGGCGGGCGCCGGCCGCCGTGCAGGACGCGGTGCTGTCGGCGGGTGCGCGGCGGCGGGTCGTGCTCGCCACGGCCGTCGCCGAGTCGTCGTTGACCGTGCCGGGGGTGCGGGTCGTCGTGGACGCGGGGCTCGCGCGGGAGCCGCGGGTGGACCACGCGCGCGGGTTGAGCGCGCTGACGACCGTACGGGCTTCCCGTGCGGCCGGGACACAGCGGGCGGGACGGGCCGGGCGTGAGGCGCCGGGTGTGGTGTACCGGTGCTGGGAGGAGGCGGAGGACGGGCGTCTTCCCCGCTTCCCCTCCCCCGAGATCAAGGTGGCGGACCTGACGGCGTTCGCGCTTCAGGTGGCGTGCTGGGGCGACCCGGACGCGTCGGGGCTCGCGCTGCTCGACGCTCCTCCCGGCGGGGCGATGGCGGCGGCGCGGGCCACTCTGGCCGTGGTGGGTGCGGTCGAGGGGGAATCCGGGCGAGCCACCGAGCGGGGTGGGCGGTTGGCTCGGCTCGGGGTGCATCCGCGGCTGGGGCGTGCCCTTGTAGACGCGGCTCCCGTGGTGGGCGCGCAGCGGGCGGCCGAGGTGGTCGCGCTGCTGAGCGAGGAGCCGCCGCGGGAGTACGGGGATGATCTTGGCGGGGCGTTGCGGGCCGCTCGGCGGGGGCGGGACGCGTATGCCGGGCGGTGGGCGCGTGAGGTTCGACGGCTGGCCCGTCTGGTCTCGGAGTCCGCGCCTTCGGCGCGGGAGACGCCCCACCCACCCACGCGAAACGCCGCACCGGAAGGTTCCGGTAGCGACGATCACGTCGCCGGAGTCGTCGCCGCGCTCGCCTTTCCCGAGCGGGTTGCCCGGCGCGTCGGCGGCTCGTTCCTCATGGTTTCCGGGACCCGCGCCGACGTCCCCGACGGGTCCGCTCTGCGGGACGCCGAGTGGGTTGCCGTCGCCGTCGCCGACCGGCCCGTGGGGGCCGGGCACGCGCGCGTGCGGCTCGGCGCGGTCGTGGACGAGGAGGTCGCCCGACGGGCCGCCGCGTCGCTGCTGCACGAGGGCGACGAAGTGGCGTGGGCGGGCGGCGAGTTGGTGGCCCGGCACGTCACCCGGCTCGGCGCCGTCGAACTCGCCGTACGGCCGCTCAAGAACCCCGCCCCCGGCCTCGTACGGGACGCTCTGCTCGAAGGGTTGCGGCGCGAAGGGCTCGGGCTGCTGCGGTGGAGCAAGGACGCCGTGGCGCTGCGGGAGCGGCTGGCGTTTCTGCGGCGGCACGTCGGGGATCCGTGGCCGGACGTGAGCGACGATGCGCTGCACGCGCGCGTGGACGAGTGGCTGGAGCCGGAGTTGAGCGCGACGCGGCGCCGGGCGGACCTCGGGCGGATCGACGCCGGGGAGGCGCTGCGGCGGCTGCTGCCGTGGGCGGGCGGCCAGGCGGCGCGCCTGGACGAACTGGCGCCGGAGCGCCTCGGGGTGCCCAGCGGCTCGCGGGTGCGGCTCGACTACTCCGATCCCGAACAGCCGGTACTGGCGGTGAAGTTGCAGGAGATGTTCGGGCTGCGGGAGACACCGCGGGTGGCCGGGGTCCCCGTGCTCGTACACCTGTTGTCGCCGGCCGGGCGGCCCGCTGCCGTCACCGCGGACCTGGCCTCGTTCTGGGGCGACGGCTACCGCTCCGTGCGGGCCGATCTGCGCGGCCGCTACCCCAAGCATCCGTGGCCGGAGGACCCGGCGGCGGCCGAGCCCACGCGGCACACGAACGCCCGCCTCAGACGCTGACCGGGTCGGGCTCCGGCTCGGTCACCGGCGCGTCTTCCGGCTCGCCGGGGCGCCGGCTGCGCGCCTCCAGCCACAGCGACAGCGCGAGCAGCACCACGCCGAGGGTGAGGAAGCCCCACGGCAGGTAGGACGTGAGCAGGAGGACGAGGACGCGCTGGGACTTGACCAGGTCGACCGTCGACTCGGTGAAGTCGGGGCGCATCTTGACGTGGCCGGCAAACGCGGTGATCTTCTTGTCGGGGTCGCTCGCGAGCAGCGTGCCGCCGCGCATCTCCTCCTTGTGGATCTCCTCCCCGTACACGGGGGCGCCGGTCGTCGGGTCGACCCAGAACTTGCGGACCGTCGTGTAGTACATCTTGGTGCCGGTCTTGGCGACGGACTCCGGGGTGATGCCCTTGACGGGGAGCTTCTTGGGGAAGGGGACCTTTGTCCACGGGATCGTCTGCTCGAAGTAGTAGACGTCCAGGCCGTGGAACTTCTGGGTGCCCTTGTAGTGGATGGGGCGGGTGACGCGGGCGCGCGCGTCGAAGTACTCGTAGTCGCGCCGCTCCGTCAGGAAGGGCCACTTGAACTCGATGCCCTCGCGCTTGACCGCGTCGCCGTCGACCGATTCGCCCTTGGCGTGCACGGGCGCCGAGCTGTGGGCGTCGAAGATGTAGCGCTCGGGGATCTGGGAGACCATCTTGCCGTCGGGCCCCACTACGTAGGTGAGGCCGTCCCAGACGACGACATCGCGCCCGGCGGACTCCTCCACCTTGTTCGACGCCTCGACGTTGCCCTTGAGGGTCTGCACGATGCTGAGCTTGGGGACCTTCTTCTCCTTCATGGTCCCGTAGTCGACGAGGGTCGCGTTCTTCGCCTCCAGGACCATCGTCTGGTACTGGCTCGGCGGGATCTTCGCGAGGCGCGGGAACGCGTACCAGCGCATCAGCGGGGACATCGCCGTGAAGAACACGGCGAAGGCGAGCAGGATCAGGCTGGCCTTGCGGCGCATCGCGGCGGCCCTCCTCAACTACGGTCGTGGCACGGGCTCTTACGGGTGTTTGGGCACGGAGTGCAGCAGTGGTTTCGGGGATGTCTCGCCCGGCGGGGCACCGACCGCGGTCATGGTGAGGACCAGGGCGAGCGCCGCGGCGAGACCGATCGCCGCGGCGACGAGAGCACGCATGTCCGACCTCCCTGCAGCCTTGCGGCACACGGAATCTGATGAGGCGTCAGGCCTCTGGGTCGGTGCACCGTAGCAACGCGGAGCGGGAATGAGAACACGTTGTACGGGACGTAGTTGAGCCCCCGACCGGTGTCCGGTCGGGGGCTCAACTCGGGGCCGTGCGGCAGGTGTTACGAGGAAGCGGGCGCGGTCACCTTCAGTTCGACGTCGAGCGTCGCGCCGCCCGTCGTGGTGACGCGCAGCAGGAACGTGCCGGCCGTGTCGTCCGCGTACAGCTTCGGCAGCGTGAAGTGTCCGTCGGCGTCGGCCTTCAGGCCCTTGAGGGTGCGGATCGTCTTGCCGTCCGCGTCCTTGAAGTAGGGGCCCTTGTCCGCCTCGGTCGCGTCCTCCTTGGACGTGATGAGGGTCGCGGAAGCGGCGACCTTGTCGGCCGCGGCGCCCTTGTATGTGGCCTTCAGCTCGACGGCCTTGGCGAAGGTGCCGCCCGCCTCGCAGGTCAGCGCGTCGGCGTCGGCCCGCTCCAGCTTGTCGGCGCGCGCGGTGACCGTCGCCGTGTGGGCGGGGCCGCTCACATTGCGGCCGACGACGGTGGTGCTGACCTTGAACTGGCCGGTCTTCTTCCCCGCCTTGAGCGCCGGTGCGGTGGCCACGCCCGAGCTGTTCGTGGTGACGGTGGCACTGGTGGCGCCGCCGGAGAACGTGGCGTCCGTGGCGCCGACGATCGCGAAGCGGATCTTCGCGGAGCCGACGGCGGAGCCCGCCGCGTTCTTCGCCTTCACCTTGACCCGCGCGCTGAAGGAGTCGTCCTGCAACGCGGCGAGGGTGCCGGTGCCCGCGTCGGCGAGCTTGGTGACGGACGCGGTGGGGCTGGTGGTGGGCGGCGGAGTGGTCCCGCCCGGGCTCTCCGAGCCGCCACCGCCGGTGTTCCCGCCGGGCGTGGTCGAACCGCCACCGGGGCTCGTCGAGCCGCCGGGAGACGTCGAACCGCCGCCGGACGGGGGCTTGGACGGGTTCTTCGTGGTCGGCGAGTCCGACGGGCGGCCGGTGGGGCTCGGCGACGTGCTCGCGCCGCCGCTCGGGTGCCTGGGCAGCACGCCGGTGCCGTCGGGGACCGAGTGGGAGTTCTTGCGGTAGAACTCCAGCCACTTCAGGACGGTGGCGAGGTAGTCCGAGGAGTTGTTGTAGCTGAGGATCGCCTTGTTGAGATCCAAGGCGTTCGACAGGTCGCGGTCGGCGCGGCACAGATAGTGGCCCGCGGCGAGGGCGGCGTCGTAGACGTTGTTCGGGTCCTTCTTGCCGTCGCCGTTGCCGTCGCGGCCGGCCCACTCCCACGTGGAGGGGATGAACTGCATGGGGCCCACCGCCCGGTCGTGGGTGGTGTCGCCGTCGTAGGAGCCGCCGTCGGTGTCGGTGATCTTCGCGAAGCCGTTGCCGTTCAGGGGCGGGCCGAGGATCGCGTGGAGCGTGGTGCCGTCCGCGTCGACGTCGCCGCCGCGGGCCTGGCCCGACTCGACCTTTCCGATCGCGGCGAGCAGTTGCCAGTCCAGATTGCAGCCGGGCTTCGTGGTGCCTATCTCGGATGCAGCCTTCTTGTAGGCGTCGAGGACGGTCGCGGGTATGCCGGAGTCGTCGCCGCCCTTCCCGCCCGTGCCGGGCGAGGTGGTCGGGTCGTCGGTGGGGCTGTCCAGCGAGGGCAGGTCGCTGTAGTAGTCCGGGTCCGTCGCCGAGTCCGGCGGAGTGTCGCCGGAGCGGTCCGCCGCGGAACTGCCGCCGTCCGGGTGCGGAGGGCTCACTCCGGGTGCCTGGGACGCGGACAGGGCCGCCACCGCCGCGGCGGCGACCGCGGCCGTCATGACTCCTCTGCGCAGTCGCCTGCCGAATACCGCCGCCATTCCGCGAGCCCTCCCCTTGTCGCCTTTACCGACCCGCCACGCTCCCCAGCGCACGGATCCCGCCGACCCTACGACAACTTCCGCCGCACAGACACCCGTTCGTGCCCGGTATTGAACGATTGCGCCACAACGGCTGCCGTACGATTCCACGCTTGCACGTACGGGACGACAGGGGGCCATGTGCCGTTCACCATCAGCCATGCAGCGGCTGTGCTGCCTTTTGTGCGGCGGGACGGCTCGGGGCGCGGTCCGCTCGTTCCCGCGCTGCTCGTCGCCGGGTCGTTCGCGCCCGACCTCACGTACTACGCGGCGGGCGTGCTGCCGGGGGCGATGGGATTCGGCTCGTTCACGCACTCGTTCACGGGTGTGTTCACCGTGGACGTGGGGCTCGCGCTCGCGCTGGTGGCCTTGTGGGCGCTGATCCGGGAGCCGGTGCTCGGGCTCGTACCGGGGCGGGTGCGGGGCCGGGTGGGGGCGGTGCTCCGGCCTTCTCGGCGGCGTACGGGATGGTGGCCGCTGTGGTGGTACGTCTCCGCGGCGCTCGGCGCCACGACGCACGTCGTGTGGGACGCCTTCACGCACCCGGGCCGCTGGGGCCTGCGCCTCTTCCCCGTCCTCGGCGAGACGTTCGTCGGGTCGCCGCTCTACTGGTACGTCCAGTACGCCGGTTCGGCCGCCGCCCTCGCCGTACTCGCCGCGTTCGCGTGGTGGGCGGTACGGGGCGCCACCCCCGCCGAGACGGGCCCGGCACCGTCCCCCGGCGAGCGGTGGCTGGCGTGGACCCTGATCGCGGGCTGCGCCTGTGTCGCGGGCGCGTTGCGGGTGGCGAACTGGCTGTCGTACGTCGACGGGGCGGGACTCACCTGGCAACCGTGGGAGATCATCCCGGCGCTGTGCTTCGGCGCGGGGGCGGGCCTCGGCGTGGGGGTGGTGCTGTACGCACTGGTGAGCCACGTCAGGCCGCGCACCTCTAGCCCCGCCGGCGATTGAGGCGCGGGGTCCGGGGCGGAGCCCCGTGACGTGAGCCGGGCGCGGGCCGCGACAACGCAACCCACACCCGACCGCCGGAGGCTAATGCGCCGCAGACTCCCAGTCCGCACCAAGCCCCACCGACACATCCAGCGGAGCGCGCAGCTCAACCGCCCCCGCCATCTCACGCCGCACCAGCTCCTCCGCCGCAGCGGCCTCACCGGGGGCGATCTCAAGCACGATTTCGTCGTGGACCTGAAGCAGCATCCGCGACTTGAGCTTCGCCTCCGTGAGCGCCTTGTCCACGTTCAGCATCGCGATCTTCACGATGTCCGCGGCGGTGCCCTGGATCGGCGCGTTGAGCGCCATCCGCTCGGCCATCTCGCGGCGCTGCCGGTTGTCCGAGTTCAGGTCGGGCAGGTAGCGGCGGCGCCCCAGCATCGTCTCCGTGTACCCGGTGGCGCGCGCCTCGTCGACGGCCCGCCGCAGGTAGTCCCGCACCCCGCCGAACCGCTCGAAGTACGTGTCCATCAGGCCGCGCGCCTCGCCCGGGTCGATGCCCAGCTGGCCGGAGAGGCCGAAGGCGGAGAGGCCGTACGCGAGCCCGTACGACATCGCCTTGATCTTGCGGCGCATCTCCGCGTCGACCGCGTCCCGCTCCACTCCGAAGACCTGCGAGGCCACCGTCGTGTGCAGGTCCTCGCCGGAGTTGAACGCCTCCAGGAGGCCCTCGTCCTCCGACAGGTGCGCCATGACGCGCAGTTCGATCTGGCTGTAGTCGGCCGTCATCAGCGACTCGTAGCCCTCCCCGACGACGAAGCCGCGACGGATCGCGCGGCCCTCGTCGGTGCGGACCGGAATGTTCTGCAGGTTCGGGTCGGTCGACGACAGTCGTCCCGTCGCCGCCACCGTCTGGTTGAACGTGGTGTGGATGCGGCCGTCCGCCGCGATCGTCTTGATCAGGCCCTCGACGGTGACGCGGAGCTTGGCCTGCTCACGGTGGCGCAGCATGATCACGGGGAGTTCGTGGTCGGTCTGCGTGGCCAGCCAGGCGAGCGCGTCGGCGTCCGTCGTGTACCCGGTCTTGGTCTTCTTCGTCTTCGGAAGGTCGAGTTCCTCGAAGAAGACGGCCTGGAGCTGCTTGGGGGAGCCGAGGTTGAACTCGTGCCCGACGGCGTCGTGAGCCTCCTTCACCGCCTGCTGCACGGCGCCCGCGAACATCTGCTCCATCGACTCCAGGTGGGCGCGGTCGGCGGCGATGCCGTGCCGCTCCAGGCGCGCGAGGAGCGTGGACGTGGGCAGCTCGATGTCGGTGAGCAGATCGGCCGCGCCGACCTCGCCCAGGCGCGTGCCGAAGGCCTCGCCCAGGTCGAGGATCGCGCGGGCCTGCACCATGAGGGCGTCGGCCTCCGCCTGGTCGTCCTCGTCGGTACCGAACGCGAGTTGACCGTCGGCCGCGCCGGCCGGGGCCAGCTCGCGGCCCAGATACTCCAGGGACAGCGCGTCGAGCGCGAAGGAGCGGCGGCCCGGCTTGACCAGGTACGCGGCGAGCGCCGTGTCCATGGTGATGCCGTCGACGCTCCAGCCGTGCTCGGCGAAGACCCGCATCACGGACTTGGCGTTGTGCAGCACCTTCGGCTTCTTCGCGTCGGCGAGCCACGCGGCGAAGGCCTTCTCGTCGCCCTCGTCCAGCGTCGACGGGTCGAACCAGGCAGCCTCTCCCCCGGCGGCGGCCAGCGCGACCTCGGTGACCGAGCCCGTACCCAGCGACCAGGTGTCGACGGACGCGAGGCCCAGGACGGCCTTGCCGTGCTCGGCCAGCCACGGGGCGACCTCGCCCGACGCAAGGACCTTCCCGTCGAGCTCGACGCCCGGCTCCGCCGGGGTCTCCTCGGCCTCCTCGGCCCCCGGGTCGACGGCGAACAGGCGCTCGCGCAGCGACGGGTTACGGATCTCCAGCGTGTCCAGGATCATCGCGATCGCCGTACGGTCGTACGCCTCGCGCCCCAGGTCGGTGACCGTCTTCGGCAGCTCGACGTCACGCACCATCTCGGTGAGGCGCCGGTTCAGCTTCACGGCCTCGATGTGGTCCCGGAAGTTCTGCCCCGCCTTGCCCTTGACCTCCTCGGCGCGCTCGACCAACTCCGCGAACGAACCGAACTGGTTGATCCACTTCGCGGCCGTCTTCTCGCCGACTCCGGGGATGCCCGGCAGGTTGTCCGACGGGTCGCCGCGAAGCGCCGCGAAGTCCGGGTACTGGGCCGGCGTGAGCCCGTACTTCTCCTCGACCTTCTCCGGCGTGAAACGCGTGAGCTCGGAGACGCCCTTGGTGGGGTACAGCACCGTCACGTTCTCCGAGACCAGCTGGAACGAGTCCCGGTCGCCGGTGACGATGAGCACCTCGAAGCCCGCGGCCTCGGCCTGCGTGGCGAGCGTCGCGATGACGTCGTCGGCCTCGAAGCCGTCGACCGCGAAGCGCGGCGTGTGCATCGCGTCGAGCAGCTCGCCGATCAGCTCGACCTGGCCCTTGAACTCGTCCGGCGTCTTCGACCTGTTCGCCTTGTACTCGGTGAACTCCTCGGAGCGCCACGTCTTGCGGGACACGTCGAACGCCACCGCGAAGTGCGTGGGCTCCTCGTCGCGCAGCGTGTTCGCCAGCATCGACGCGAAACCATAGATCGCGTTCGTCGGCTGCCCCGTCGCCGTCGTGAAGTTCTCCGCGGGCAGCGCGAAGAATGCCCGGTACGCCAGCGAGTGCCCGTCCATGAGCATCAGGCGGGGGCGCCCGCCCGAGCTGCTGTCTGCTGCCTTCGCCACCGGATCCACCGTCTTCTTCGCCGTCTTCGCTGCTGCTTTCTCTGCCACGCCCACGATCCTGCCACGCCCCACTGACAGCCCGCCCGTCTCCCACCCCCGCCCTTGCAAAGAATCGCTGCGCGATGCCCCTCCTGACTCCACCTCGGACCGCCACCGGCGTTGTCACACCCCCGTGCGAAGATCGGAGACGTAGCTCACAGCACGGCATCGCAGCATCGCAGGACCTGCTCAAAGGGGAGCCGAACCATGGCAAGCAAGCCGCCCGCATCCGACCCGGTACAGGACGCGCCGCAGGTCGCGGCGCCGCAGCACCATGCCGCCGGGCTCCCCGCCGTGAAGCACTCGCTCAAGATGGCCCGCGAGCAGATGGGCGTGAAGCGGACCGCGCTGACGCTGCTGCGCGTCAACCAGAAGGACGGCTTCGACTGCCCCGGCTGCGCCTGGCCCGAGCCGGAGCACCGGCACGCGGCGGAGTTCTGTGAGAACGGGGCGAAGGCGGTCGCCGAGGAGGCCACGCTGCGCCGCGTGACGCCGGAGTTCTTCGCCGCGCACCCGGTCAAGGACCTCGCGACGCGCTCCGGGTACTGGCTGGGCCAGCAGGGCCGGCTCACCCACCCCATGCTTCTGGAAGGAGGGGGTCCGGACGAGGGCGGCACCCACTACGAGCCCGTCTCGTGGGAGCGCGCCTTCGACATCATCGGCAAGGAACTCGAAGCGCTCGCCTCCCCCGACGAGGCCGTCTTCTACACATCGGGGCGCACCAGCAACGAGGCGGCGTTCCTCTACCAGTTGTTCGCCCGCGAGTTCGGCACGAACAACCTGCCCGACTGCTCGAACATGTGCCACGAGTCGTCCGGTTCCGCGCTCACGGAGACCATCGGCATCGGCAAGGGCAGCGTCCTCCTGGAGGACCTCTACAAGTCGGATCTGATCATCGTCGCCGGGCAGAACCCGGGCACGAACCATCCGCGCATGCTCTCCGCCCTGGAGAAGGCGAAGGCCGGCGGCGCGAAGATCATCTCGATCAACCCGCTGCCGGAGGCGGGGCTCGAGAAGTTCAAGAACCCGCAGACCCCGAAGGGGATGACCAAGGGCGCCGCGCTCAACGATCTGTTCCTGCAGATCCGCCTCGGCGGCGACCAGGCCCTCTTCCGCCTCCTCAACAAGATGATCCTCGACACTGGAGGCGCCACCGACGACGCCTTCATCGCCGAACACACCCACGGCTACGAGGAGTTCGCCGCGGCCGCCCGCGCCGCCGACTGGGACGAGACGCTCGCGGCGACCGGCCTGTCCCGCGCCGACATCGAGCGCACCCTGGAGATGGTCCTCGCCTCCAAGCGCACCGTCGTGTGCTGGGCCATGGGCCTCACCCAGCACAAGCACTCCGTGCCGACGATCCGCGAAGTAGTCAACTTCCTGCTGCTGCGCGGCAACATCGGAAGGCCCGGTGCCGGCGTGTGCCCCGTCCGCGGCCACTCCAATGTGCAGGGCGACCGCACCATGGGCATCTTCGAGCGCCCCGCGCCCGCGTTCCTCGACGCCCTGGAGAAGGAGTTCGGCTTCGCCCCGCCGCGCGAGCACGGCTTCGACGTCGTGCGCGCCATCCGCGCCCTGCGCGACGGCCAGGCCAAGGTCTTCTTCGCGATGGGCGGCAACTTCGTCTCGGCCTCACCCGACACGGACGTCACCGAGTCGGCGATGCGCCGCGCCCGCCTCACCGTCCACGTCTCCACGAAGCTGAACCGCTCGCACACCGTCACCGGCGCCCGCGCCCTCATCCTGCCCACCCTCGGCCGCACCGAGCGCGACCTCCAGGGCAGCGGCGAGCAGTTCGTCACCGTCGAGGACTCCATGGGCATGGTCCACGCCTCCCGCGGCCGCCTCGACCCGGCGAGCCCGCACCTGCTGTCCGAACCGGCCATCGTCGCCCGCCTCGCCCGCCGCGTCCTCGGCGCCGAATCGGCCACGCCCTGGGAGGAGTTCGAGAAGGACTACGCGACGGTCCGCGACCGCATCGCGCGCGTGGTCCCCGGCTTCGAGGACTTCAACAAGAAGGTCGCCGATCCGAACGGGTTCGCGCTCCCGCACGCCCCGCGCGACGAGCGCCGCTTCCCCACCACCACCGGCAAGGCCAACTTCACGGCCGCGCCCGTCGAGTACCCGCGCGTACCCGAGGGCCGCCTGCTCCTGCAGACGCTGCGCTCCCACGACCAGTACAACACCACGATCTACGGCCTCGACGACCGCTACCGCGGCATCAAGAACGGCCGCCGCGTCGTCCTCGTCAACGCCGACGACGCCAAGGACCTCGACCTCGCCGAGGGCTCCTACGTGGACCTCGTGAGCGAGTGGAGCGACGGCGTCGAGCGGCGCGCGCCCGGCTTCCGCGTCGTGCACTACCCGACGGCCCGCGGCTGCGCGGCCGCCTACTACCCGGAGACGAACGTGCTGGTGCCGCTGGACGCCACCGCCGACACCAGCAACACACCCGCGAGCAAGTCCGTCGTGATCCGCCTGGAACAATCCAGGACCGACTGAGCGTTTGCTCAGCCGCGTGGGCGGCTCAAGACGCCCACGCGGACGACTCAAGCCACGTAGACGACTCAAGCAAGGCACGACGAACGGAGCCGGGCGCCATGGGCGAGCAGAACCACACGCAGTTCCCGCAAGAGGTCATCGACGAGTACGCGGCACTCGGCATCGACCTCGTCGCCCTGTTCTCCGCCGGACACCTCGGCACGCGCATGGGCATCGAGATGAAGGAGGCCTCGGCCGAGCGCGTCGTCGGCACCATGCCCGTCGAGGGCAACACCCAGCCCTACGGGCTGCTGCACGGCGGCGCCTCCGCCGTGCTCGCCGAGACCCTCGGCTCCGTCGGCGCGATGCTGCACGGCGGCAGCGGCAGGATCGCCGTCGGCGTCGACCTGAACTGCACGCACCACCGCAGCGCCCGCTCCGGCCTCGTCACCGGCGTCGCCACCCCGCTGCACCGCGGCCGCTCCACGGCGACGTACGAGATCGTCATCACCGACGAGCAGGACAGACGGGTCTGCTCGGCCCGCCTGACCTGCATGCTCAAGGAAGTCCCGGACGCGCCCACCGCATAGCGGAGGAAGCCCCGGACGCGCCCACCCCATAACGGAGGAAGCACCGGAGCACCCACCGCACAGCGGAGGACAGCCGGACGCCTACCGCTTGGCGGTCGGCGCCACCGGCAGCGTCACCGCACTGTCCCCGGCGCGCACGGTCATCCTCGTGCCCGCCGGATAGCGCAGCGTGTAGTCGTAATCGGTGGAGATCAGGACGACACCGAGCCGGTGCCCCGCCTTGAAGACATAGTCCTCGGGCTGCATGTCCCACTTCAGCCGGTACTCGCGGCCCTCGACGACCTTCGACTGACGCGCGTACGACACCCGGTTGCGGGCATCGAGCCAGCCCCGCGTCACGATCTTGTAGTCGGCCGTCTCGGTGCGGTGCTTCGAGCGGTACGCGCACCCCGTCTCACCGGCGAGGCCCGGCACGCCCTCGCCGTAGCAGACCTGCTGCGAGGTGTCGGTGACCGTGCCGGAGGTGGCGCGGGTGTCCCGCCCGTAGTCGACGAGCAGCGCGGTCACGTACGGCGACGTACCGGCCAGCGAGGCCCGCACATCGACCTCGGGCACGCCATTGAGCCGGACGTCCTTGTCGAGCGCCCCCGTCGTGTACGCGAGCCGGTTCGGGTTCGCGTCGTCCGGCGACGTCACCAGCTTCTCCGCGGCGACCGTCCGGCCCGCGTCCGTCAGCGACTGCACACGCTTCGGGCCCGCCTTGCTCCCCAGCGTGCCGTCGGCGCGCATCCGAAGCGTCGTCGAGCGCGTACCGGCCGCCGGCCAGTCACTCTGCTGCTTCCAGCTGAAGTCGGCCTGCTCGACGTCGACCCTGGGCTCCTTCGTGACGCCGTTGTCGATGCCGTACAGATAGTGGTCGAACCAGTGGTGGACCTGGCTCAGCCACTCCTCCATGCGCAGCGGCATCGGATTGGCGTGCCCGGCCTGGTGCAGCCACAGCTTGCGCGGCACATGGTTCTTCTTCAGCGCCTCCCACAACTGGCCCGCGTTCTTCGTCTTCACGTTCCAGTCGTTGAGGCCGTGCACGACGAACGTCGCCGCCTTGATCCGGCCCGCGTCCTTCAGATAGTCGCGCTCCTGCCAGTACGGCGACCAGTCACCGGTCGCCCGGTCCTGATCACGCTCCAGCGAGTCGAGCACCGGCTTGCAGATCTCCCGGTCGGCCCGCGAGTACACGTACCTGGCGAGCACGTCGGTGTCCTCGCCCTGGTACGTGCCGGGCGCCACGACACCGCCGTTCGCGCGGTAGTAGTCGTACCAGGAGGAGATCCCGGAGATCGGCACGATCGCCTTCAGGCCTTCAACTCCCGTACTGGCGACCGCGGTCGGCAGCGTGCCGTTGTAGGAGATGCCCATCATGGCGGAGTCACCGGTCGACCAGTCCGCGCGGATCGGGTCGCCCTCCGTGTCCCAGCCCTTGGCGCGGCCGTTCAGCCAGTCGATCGCGGCCTTCGCGCCCAGCGTCTCGTTGCGGCCACCCGAGGTCGGACAGCCGGTGGAGTCGCCGGTACCGAGGCTGTCGACCTCGGCCACGGCGTAGCCGCGCGGCAGGAAGTAGTTGTCGTAGTACCCGCCGTACGCCACGGCCGGTCCCGTCAACCCTGCCTTGTCCGGAGCCTGTTGGAACTTTCCGCCCGACTCCGGAAGCCCGTCCTCGTCCAGGTCGACGACATGGTTCGGGACATCGTTACCACCCGCCCAGTACGGGCTCGCCTCGACGATCGTGGCGACCTTCAGGCCCGCCGTCTCCGTCTCCTTGGGCCGCAGGATCCGCATGCGCACGGTGTCGCGCTTACCGTCGCCGTCACTGTCGGCCTCCGTCTGGACGTCGACCTTCTGCAGCACGGCGTCCGCGCGCGAGAAGACGGGCTGCGTCTCACGATCCTTGATCTTCAACTCCGCCTGCCCGGCGGAGGGTTGCACGGCATACGCGGACGGGGCGGCCACGGCCGCCACCAGCGCACACACCAGGGCCAGGCCGAAGCGTCTCTTACCGGTGGATCTCACCATCGTGCCTCCAAGGGCGCGTTCAGGAGTTCACTCATGGGACGGGAGGTGACGTGAGGCATTCCATCGCGCCACGCCCTGTCCGGCCAGGGGGCGTCCCCGACTCACGCGTCCTGTACCGCCACCGCCGGAGCCGCTCCAACTCACGCACCCTGTACCGACACCGACAGAGCCGCTCCAACTCACGCACCCTGTACCGACATCAACGGACCCGCTCCAACTCCCCCACCCCGCCCCACCATTGGCGGACCCACCCCCTCCGCCCTACCGTCGAGCATGACCGGCATCGGGCCCGTCGAGCCGCACGAACCGGCGGCCGACCGCCACCCCCGCGCGCCGCACCCCACCGACGTCTTCGGCGCCGACTCCCCGCGCCCGTACGACCGTTGGACCGCACAGCCCCCGCGCAGGCGCCGCCTCCTCGCCGGACTCCTCGCCGTGACCGCCGCCGCGGGCACCCTCCTACTCCCCCGCCCCGAGCGGCCCCACCCCGGCGCCACCCGACCCCTGCCCCGCGCCCTCGACATGACCTACCTGGACCTCACGCTCACCAACCGGCGGGCCAGAGAACTGCACAGCTTCATCTTCGTCGAGCGCTATCCGCACGACCTGCTCACCCTGCTGCGCGCCCGCTGCAAAGAACCTCGCACCGAACTCACACAGCGGTAACACTCGGTTACCTCTGCCGCAACGAAGCAATGCGAACGTCGCACCGCGTAGCCCTGTCGACGCACACGGGGCGTACCCGACCATGTCGATCTTGAGAACACCCCGCTCCACGACGGGACTTGAGGTGATCTTGGTCCGCCCCGCCCAGCCGGGACGCCCGGCATAACAAGAACGTCACAGCCTCTTCCGCACCCACGCTCCACCCCGCCACCTGCGCTTATAGTCACGGCCAGTCACCGCGCCGCCGGGCGCTCCACTTGCACGGCCCCTGTACCACTCCGTACGGCCCGGCGAGACACACGGCCCCTGGACCAGGGGACCGCGCCAGGGAGAGGAATGATCGTGCGACACCGTTCTTTGCTCATACTCACTTCCGTGCTCACCACCGGAGCACTCACGCTCACCGCCTGCGGTTCGCGCGACGACGACAAGAAGTCCAGCGGCGGAGACAACACCACCGTGGTCATCGGCGTCGACGCCCCGCTCAGCGGCGACCTCTCGGCCATCGGTATCGGCATCAAGAACTCCGTCGACCTGGCCGCGAAGACCGCCAACAAGAACAAAGAAGTCAACGGCGTCACCTTCAAGACCCAGCCGCTCGACGACGTCGCCAACCCCTCCACCGGCGGACAGAACGCCACGAAACTCGTCGGCGAGGACGACGTCCTCGGCGTCGTGGGCCCGCTGAACTCCAGCGTCGCCCAGTCGATGCAGAAGACCTTCGCCTCCGCCAACCTGGTCCAGGTCTCCCCCGCGAACACCGCGCCCGAACTCACCCAGGGCGCCAAGTACGCGACCAAGAAGGCGCGCCAGTTCGACACATACTTCCGCACCGCGACCACCGACGCGCTGCAGGGCCCCTACGCCGCCCAATACGCGTACAACACCCTCAAGTTGAAGACCGTCTACTCCGTCGACGACAAGAAGACCTACGGAGCAGGCCTCGCCCGCACCTTCCGCCAGGAATTCACCAAGCTCGGCGGCAAGGTCATCACCACCGACCACATCAACCCCGACGACCGCGACTTCGGCGCCATCGCCACGAAGATCAAGAACTCCAAGGCCGACTTCGTCTACTACGGCGGCGAATACCCGGCCGGCGCGCCCCTGTCCAAGCAGATCAAGGACGCCGGAGCCAAGATCCCCGTCATCGGCGGCGACGCCCTCCAGAGCGCCGACTACACCAAGCTCGCAGGCAAGGCCGCCGAAGGCGACTTCGCCACCTCCGTCGGCGCCCCGCCCGCGAAGCTCGACACCGCCAAGAAGTTCATCGCCGACTACAAGGCCGCAGGCTACGACGAGCCCTACGAGACCTACGGCGCCCTCTCCTACGACGCCGCCTGGACCATCATCCAGGCCGTCAAGCAGGTCATGGCCGACAACGACGGCAAGCTTCCCAGCGACCCCAAGGAAGCCCGCAAGAAGATCAGCGAAGCCACCCAGAAGGTCTCCTTCAACGGCGTCACAGGACAGGTCTCCTTCGACAAGTACGGCGACACCACCAACCGCACCCTGACCGTCTACCAGGTCAAGGGCGGCGAGCACACCCCGGTCAAGACCGGCGAGCTGGAAGCGCAGTAACGCGAAGGGAGCGCCCGGCACCCCGGACGCTCCCCCAGTACCGCAGCAAGCGCGGGGGGCCCACCAACAGCCCCCCGCGCACCTGTACTCGACACCACCACCCACGGAGGCCCAGCGGTGCACGATCTGCCGCAACAGCTGGTCAACGGCCTGATCCTCGGAGCCCTGTACGGCCTCATAGCCGTCGGCTACACCATGGTCTACGGCATCATCCAGCTCATCAACTTCGCCCACGGCGAGATCTACATGATCGGCGGCTTCGGCGCCCTCACCATGTGGCTCTTGCTCCCCGGCGGAACATCACTCATCGTCGCCCTGCCCCTCATGCTCCTGATGGGCATCGCCTGCTCCGTCCTCATCGCCGTCGGCGCGGAACGTTTCGCCTACCGGCCCCTCAGAAACGCCCCACGCCTCGCCCCGCTCATCACCGCCATCGGCCTCTCCATCGCCCTCCAGCAAGCCGTCTGGGCCTTCTACCCCGACGCCAAGGCCGACCGCACCTTCCCCCAGTTCGAGGGCGGGCCCATCGACCTCGGCGCCATCACCCTCCAGCGCGGCGACCTCTTCCTCATCATCGCCGCCCCCATCTGCATGGCCGGCCTCGCCTACTTCGTCGCCAAAACCCGCACAGGCCGCGCCATGCAAGCCACCTCCCAAGACCCCGACACCGCCAAGCTCATGGGCATCAACACCGACCGCATCGTCGTCACCGCCTTCGCCATCGGCGGCGCCTTCGCAGCCGTCGCCGCCATGGCCTACGGCCTCAAATACGGCCAAGTCGGCTTCAAAATGGGCTTCATCGCCGGCCTCAAAGCCTTCACCGCAGCCGTACTCGGCGGCATCGGCAACATCTACGGCGCCATGATCGGCGGCCTCACCCTCGGCCTCGCCGAAGCCCTCGCCACCGCCTACATCGGCGACATCCCCGGCATGGAACTCTTCGGCGGCGGAGCCTGGAAGGACGTCTGGGCCTTCGCCCTCCTCATCCTCGTCCTCCTGCTGAGGCCCCAAGGCCTACTCGGCGAACGCGTCTCGGACAGGGCGTGACCACCATGACGACAAACACAGCCACAGCCGGCGCCAAGACCGCCGCCCTCCCGCTCCCCGAAAAAGCAGCCCGCTACGGCACCGCCGCCGGAGCCCTCCTCACCCTCGCCAGCACCTTCCTCGCCTGGACCTGGACAGACGAATTCCCCGGCGACCTCACCGTCACCGGCTACCCCGGCGGACTCCAAGTCCTCACCCTCGTCGGCGCACTCCTCACCCTGCTGCTCGCCCTCTCCGGACTCGGCACCCGCGGCCTCCAATGGCTCACCCCCGGCGGCACCACCGCCCCCACCCTCCTCCTCGCCCTCGGCACCCTCGGCACCACCGGCTACACCATGGGCGCCATCTCCGCGAAACTCGGCGGCACCGCCAACCTCGAACCCGGAGCCTGGATCGCGGGCATCGTCGCCCTCGCCACCACCCTCCTCGCCCTCGGCCTCCCCGCCGACACCCCCGACCCCGAAGCCACCAACCCCTGGCGCCGCTTCCGGGCCGCCCTCAAAGCCCCGGCCCCACGCCCCAGCACCATCAAGCTCCCCGCGTGGGCCGAAATCCTCCTCATCGCCGTCGCCTTCGGCATCGGCCTCTACGTCTTCACGTACGGCATCGACACCGAATACGGCGAACTCTTCGTCGGCTACCTCATCCTCGTCTCCTTCGGCGCAGCAGGCCTCGCCAAAGCCGGCCTCCTCGCCCGCATCACCGGCCTCACCAACAAACACCGCAACATCAGCCTCACCGCCGCCTTCGTCGCCGCAGCAGCCTTCCCCTTCACCCAGACCAACGACACCTACACCAACGTCGCCGCCAACATCCTCGTCTTCGCCACCGTCGCCCTCGGCCTCAACGTCGTCGTCGGCCTCGCAGGACTCCTCGACCTCGGCTACGTCGCCTTCCTCGGCGTCGGCGCCTACGCCGCAGCCCTCGTCTCCGGCAGCCCCGACTCCACCATCGGCGTCCACTTCCCCTTCTGGGCCGCCGTACTCACCGGCGCCGCAGCCTCACTCGTCTTCGGCATCGCCATCGGAGCACCCACCCTCCGCCTCCGAGGCGACTACCTCGCCATCGTCACCCTCGGCTTCGGCGAAATCTTCCGCATCACCATGAACAACCTCGACGGCGACTCAGGACCCGACGTCACCAACGGCCCCAACGGCATCCCCAACATCCCCGACCTCAAAATCTTCGGCTTCGACCTCGGCGAAACCCACACCGTCCTCGGCGTCGACCTCGGCCGCTTCGCCAACTACTACCTACTGATGCTGTTCTTCACGATCATCGTCGTGACCGTCTTCCGCCGCGCCAGCGCCAGCCGCATCGGCCGCGCCTGGGTCGCCATCCGCGAAGACGAAACAGCCGCCCGCGCCATGGGCATCAACGCCTTCCGCCTCAAACTCCTCGCCTTCGCCCTCGGCGCCTCCCTCGCAGGCATGGCCGGCAGCGTCCAGGCCCACGTCCAATACTCGGTCACCCCCGACCAGTACAAATTCGTCGAGAACGCACCACCGAACTCCGCGTTCCTGCTCGCCGCAGTCATCCTCGGCGGCATGGGAACCGTCAGCGGCCCCCTCATCGGCGCGGCCCTGCTCTACCTCATCCCGGCGAAACTCCAATTCATCGGCGACTACCAACTCCTCCTCTTCGGCATCGCGTTGATCCTCCTCATGCGCTTCCGCCCCGAAGGCCTCGTCGCCGACAAACGCCGGCAACTCGAATTCCACGACACCGGCCAACTCGACGTCCCCGAACAAACAAGCCTCACCGGCGCCGGTACGGCACCCACCAAGGCCGGAGCGTGACCACCATGACCACAGCGACGACCAACACGGTGCTCCAGGCAAGCGGCGTCACCATGCGCTTCGGCGGCCTCACCGCAGTACGAGGCGTCGACCTCCACGTCGACCAAGGCGAAATCGTCGGCCTCATCGGCCCCAACGGCGCCGGAAAAACCACCTTCTTCAACTGCCTCACCGGCCTCTACGTCCCCACCGAAGGCAAAGTCTCCTTCCAGGGCAACACCCTGCCGCCCCAACCCCACCTCGTCACCCAGGCAGGCGTCGCCCGCACCTTCCAGAACATCCGCCTCTTCGCCAACATGACCGTCCTCGAAAACGTGCTGGTGGGTCGCCACACACGGACCAAAGAAGGCCTGTGGTCGGCCCTCCTCCGCGGCCCCGGCTTCCGCAAAGCCGAACGCGGCAGCGAAGAACGCGCCATGGAACTCCTCGACTTCATCGGCCTCTCCCACAAACGCGACCACCTCGCCCGCAACCTCCCCTACGGAGAACAGCGCAAGCTCGAAATCGCGAGGGCACTGGCCAGCGAACCGGGTCTCCTTCTCCTGGACGAGCCCACGGCCGGCATGAACCCCCAAGAGACCCGCGCCACCGAAGAGTTGGTCGTCGCCATCCGCGACATGGGCATCGCCGTCCTCGTCATCGAGCACGACATGCGCTTCATCTTCAACCTCTGCGACCGCGTCGCCGTACTCGTCCAAGGCGAAAAACTCGTCGAAGGCACCAGCGAAGAAGTCCAGGGCGACGAACGCGTCATCGCCGCCTACCTCGGCACCCCCTTCGAAGGCGCCCCCGAAGACACCGCGATCGAAGAAGTCCAGGCCGCGGAAGCCCAGGCCGGCGGGGAAGGAAACGACCAGTGACCGCACTGCTCGAGGTCGAGGACCTCAAGGTCGCCTACGGCAAGATCGAAGCCGTCAAAGGCATCACCTTCAGCGTCGAAGAAGGCCAGGTCGTCACCCTGATCGGCACCAACGGCGCCGGCAAGACCACCACGCTGCGCACCCTCTCCGGACTGCTGAAACCCTCGGCCGGCAAGATCAGCTTCGCCGGGGAACCCTTGGCGTCCGTACCCGCGCACAAGATCGTCGCGATGGGGCTGGCCCACTCCCCCGAAGGCCGCCGCATCTTCCCCCGCCTCACCATCGCGGAGAACCTCCAACTCGGCGCGTTCCTCCGCCGCGACCAGGCGGCCGTCGAAAAGGACATGCAGCGGGCCTACGAGCTGTTCCCGATCCTCGGCGAGCGAAGGAAGCAGGCGGCGGGAACGCTGTCCGGCGGCGAGCAGCAAATGCTGGCAATGGGACGGGCGTTGATGTCCCAACCCAAGCTGCTGATGCTCGACGAACCGTCCATGGGCCTCTCACCGATCATGATGCAGAAGATCATGTCGACGATCTCGGAACTCAAGGCCCAAGGCACGACCATCTTGTTGGTCGAGCAGAACGCCCAAGCGGCGCTGTCACTCGCCGACCAAGGACACGTGATGGAAGTCGGCTCCATCGTCCTCTCCGGCAGCGGCGAAGACCTGCTGCACGACGAATCCGTACGGAAGGCCTACCTCGGCGAGGACTGATGGCTTTACGTGCTTTACGTGGATGTGGCTGAGGCCCGCGCTCCAGGTTCGGGGCGCGGGCCTCATACACGTGACGGGTTACGTCAGCCCTTCGACGCCTTCTTCTCCTCGGCATCCTGAATGACCGCCTCGGCCACCTGCTGCATCGACAACCGGCGATCCATCGACGTCTTCTGAATCCAACGGAACGCGGCGGGTTCGGTGAGCCCGTACTCCGTCTGAAGAACCGACTTCGCCCGGTCCACCAGCTTCCGCGTCTCAAGACGCTGCGTAAGATCCGCGACCTCGTTCTCCAGCGTCTTCAGCTCCGTGAAGCGCGACACGGCCATCTCGATCGCCGGGACGACGTCACTCTTACTGAACGGCTTCACCAGATACGCCATCGCACCGGCGTCGCGCGCACGCTCCACCAGATCGCGCTGCGAGAACGCGGTCAGCATCAGAACAGGGGCAATCGACTCACCGGCGATCTTCTCCGCCGCGCTGATGCCGTCCATCTTCGGCATCTTCACGTCCAGGATCACCAGGTCGGGCTTGTGCTCACGGGCCAGCTCAACGGCCTGCTCGCCGTCGCCGGCCTCGCCCACGACGGAGTAGCCCTCTTCCTCGAGCATCTCTTTGAGGTCGAGGCGGATGAGGGCCTCGTCCTCGGCGATGACGACGCGGGTCGTCAGCGGCGGGACGTGCGACTTGTCGTCGTCGACTGCGTCTACGGGCTCGGGCGTCTCGGGGGCGGTCACGGGGGCGCTCCTTGTTTGGGCAGGCTAGGGGCTGCCCCTAGAGCCTACCTAGCTGCGACTGCCTCCGATGACCCGGTACACTTCCCGACAGTTCGACAGCCCGCCCGGTTGGAGGAACTGGTCAGACTCGCGGTGCTCAAACCACCGTGCCTACGGGCATGTGGGTTCGAATCCCACACCGGGCACTTCGCTAGAAGCGGATGTTCACGTTCTCGTGAACATCCGCTTTTTGCTGCATGGCGTCACCGGCCGTCACGCACTGTGCTCACATGAACTATCACGGAACAGCCGTACGACAGCGGGCGCTCACACTGCTCAGGGACGGCGCCAAGAACGCAGACGTGGCGCGCAGCCTCGCCGTCCCTCTCGGCACAGTCTCGTACTGGCTCCACATGGACCGAGCGAAACGGGGTGAATGCCCCGGCTCACACGATCCGACCTGCCCGCGCTGTGACGGTCGGCCGCTGGACGCGGCCGCGTACTCGTACCTGCTGGGCCAGTACCTGGGCGACGGCCACATCAGCCACTACTCGGGGCACCGCGTCCCCAACCTGATGATCACCTGCGCCGACGCCTGGCCGGGCATCGCGGACGAGACGGAACGGGCGATGCGGGCCGTCCTCCCGGACAACAGCGTCTGCCGCGTACAGCGGACCGGCTGCCACAACGTCAAGGTGTACTCGAAGCACCTCCCCTGCCTCTTCCCCCAGCACGGCCCCGGCAAGAAGCACGACCGCAAGATCACGCTCGCCTCCTGGCAGCAGGAGATCGTCGATGCCCACCCGTGGGAGTTCGTCCGGGGGCTCATCCACTCCGACGGGTGCCGGATCACGAACTGGACGACGCGGCTCGTCGGTGGTGAGCGCAAGCGCTACGAGTACCCGCGGTACTTCTTCACCAACAAGTCGGACTGCATCCGGCAGCTGTACACCGACACCCTCGACCGGCTCGGCGTCGCGTGGACGCACTGCACGCGGCACGGGAACCCGTACAACATCTCGGTCGCCCGCAAAGCGGACGTCGCCCTCATGGACACCCACGTAGGCCCCAAGTACTGACCCCGCAATAGGACCCGTCACACCCGCCCCACCCACCCCCTGGGACCTGCCCCAATTCCCCCAGGAACCCTTGACCACCCCACCCGCCTCAACGGAAGTTCGGGTTCACACCCACCACCCGCCCGAAGAGGTACGCATGAGCCCGATCAACCGGCGCCGCTTCGTCGCGGCCGCGGCAAGTGCCGCTGCGGCTGCCGTTGCCGTGAGCCCGGAGTCCGCGTTTGCCGCACACAGACCCGGCGGCGGCCAGGCCTCAGGGAACAGCATCAGCGCGACGGACGAGGGCGACTTGAACTACGACGACGACACCGACTTCACCAACGCCGACAAGGGCTTCATCGCGGCGCTCACCCCGGGCGTGATCAAGAACGCGGACGGCAAGGTCGTCTGGGACGCCGACGGGTACGACTTCCTCAAGGAAGGCGCGTCCAAGACCGCGAGCAAGAGCTTGTGGCGGCAGTCGCAGCTCGTCAGCAAGCAGGGGCTGTACAAGGTCACCGACCGGATCTACCAGGTCCGTGGGCTCGACCTGTCGAACATGACGATCGTCGAGGGCGACACGGGGCTCATCGTCATCGACCCGCTGATCTCCGCCGAGACGGCCGCCGCCGCACTGAAGCTGTACCGGGACCACCGTGACGCCGCGGACAAGAAGGTCACGGCGCTGATCTACACGCACCCGCACGTCGATCACTTCGGTGGCGCGTACGGAATTCTGCCGGACGGGGCCTCGGCCGATGTTCCGGTCGTCGCGCCCGAAGGGTTCCTGGAGCACGCGGTCTCGGAGAACGTGTACGCGGGTACGGCGATGACGCGCCGTTCCTCGTACATGTACGGCGCGCAGCTGCCCAAGTCGGCCAAGGGGCAGATCGGTTGCGGCCTCGGGCAGAACGTATCGCTCGGGACTGTCGGGCTCATCCCGCCCACCAAAAGCATCACCAAGACCGGGCAGGTCGAGACGTTCGACGGGGTGCGGATCGAGTTTCAGATGACGCCGGGGACCGAGGCGCCGGCCGAGATGAACTTCGTCTTCCCTGATCTGCGTGCGGTGTGTATGGCGGAGAACGCGACGCACACGATGCACAACATCATCACTCTGCGTGGTGCGCAGGTGCGGGATGCCCGTGAGTGGGCGCATTACCTGAACGAGTCGATCGATCTGTTCGCCGGTCGGGTGGATGTGGCGTTCGCGTCGCATCATTGGCCGACGTGGGGTGGTGAGGAGATCTCCGAACTGCTGGCGGTGCAGCGGGACTTGTATGCGTACATGCATGATCAGACGCTTCGGATGATCAATATCGGGATGACCGGTAGGGAGATCGCGGAGGAGATTCAGCTGCCGCCCGCGCTGAACGTGTGGGCGAACCGCGGTTATTACGGTTCGCTGAGCCACAACGTGAAGGGCATCTATCAGCGTTACATGGGCTGGTTCGACGCCAATCCGGCCCATCTCTGGGAGCACACGCCGGTCGATGAGGCGAAGCGGTACGTGAAGGCCCTGGGTGGGCGGACTGCGACGGTCGCGAAGGCGAAGGGGTTCGTGAGGGACGGGGATCTGCGGTTCGCGGCGACGCTGCTCAATCATGTCGTGTTCGCGGATCCGGAGCACAAGGCGGCCAAGACTGAACTGGCGGCGATTTACACGAAGTTGGGGTACGCGACCGAGAACGCGGTGTGGCGGAACTTCTATCTCACGGGTGCGATGGAGCTGACGGACGGGGTCACGCCCGGTAGGTCGACGTCGGTGAGTCCGACGATGATGATGGCGCTGAGCATCGACCAGCTGATCGACTCGGTCGCGATCCGGATCAATGGGCCCAAGGCGTGGGATCTGAAGATCAGGATGGACTGGAGCTTCCCGGCGCTGGGTGTCGTCTATCACCTGACGTTGCAGAACGGTGTGTTGACGTACAAGAGCGATGACAAGGCCGACAGCGGTGCGGGTGTGACGCTGTCCATGACCAAGCCGCAGTTGCTCGCCTTGTTGGGCGGGAAGGGGCTGGGGGACATCGAGGTGTCGGGTGATGCGTCGCTGTTGCAGAAGTTGCTGGGCGTGGTGGAGAAGCCGGATCCGAATTTCGCGATCGTGACCCCGTAGTCGTGGCCTCGTAATCGGGGCCCCGTAGTCGTCCTGGGCATGTACGGGGTTCATGCCCAGGATCATGCGTAGGGGCCGCACCCTTGTCGATGGGTCGCGGCCCCAATTACGTACAACTGCCTGCTACTTGGGGCTGTCGTCCTCGCCGATGTGGTGGATGCGGACGAGGTTCGTGGAGCCGGGGACGCCGGGAGGGGAGCCGGCCGTGATGACGACGGTGTCGCCCTTTTTGCAGCGGCCGATCTTCAGGAGTTGTTCGTCGACCTGGGCGACCATCGCGTCGGTGGAGTCGACGTGCGGGCCGAGGAACGTCTCTACGCCCCACGTGAGGTTGAGCTGCGACCGCGTTGCTGCCTGCGGGGTGAAGGCGAGCAGGGGGATCGGGGAGCGGTAGCGGGAGAGGCGGCGGACGGTGTCGCCGGACTGGGTGAAGGCCACCAGGAATTTCGCGCCGAGGAAGTCGCCCATTTCGGCTGCGGCGCGGGCGACTGCTCCGCCTTGGGTGCGCGGCTTGTTGCGTTCGGTGAGGGGCGGGAGGCCCTTGGCGAGGATGTCTTCTTCGGCTGCGGTGACGATGCGGCCCATGACCTTGACGGTTTCGATCGCGTATTTGCCGACGCTGGTTTCACCGGAAAGCATGACGGCGTCGGTGCCGTCGATGACGGCGTTTGCCACGTCGCTCGCTTCCGCCCTGGTGGGGCGGGAGTTGTCGATCATCGAGTCGAGCATTTGGGTTGCGACGATGACGGGCTTGGCGTTGCGCTTGGCGAGTTTGATGGCGCGCTTTTGGACGATCGGGACTTGTTCGAGGGGCATTTCGACGCCGAGGTCGCCGCGGGCGACCATGATGCCGTCGAATGCGGCGACGATGTCGTCGATGTTGTCGACGGCTTGGGGCTTTTCCACCTTGGCGATGACGGGGAGGTGGCGGCCTTCTTCGGTCATGATGCGGTGGACGTCTTCGATGTCGCGGCCGCTGCGGACGAAGGAGAGCGCGATGATGTCGGCTCCGGTGCGCAGGGCCCAGCGGAGGTCGGCTTCGTCCTTGTCGGAGAGGGCGGGGACGGAGACGGCGACTCCGGGGAGGTTGAGGCCCTTGTGGTCGGAGACCATGCCGCCTTCGATGACGCGGGTGCGGACGCGGGGTCCGTCGACTGCGGTGACTTCGAGGGTGACTTTGCCGTCGTCGACGAGGATGCGTTCGCCGGTGGTGACGTCTTGGGCGAGGCCGTCGTAGGTGGTGCCGCAGGTTTGGCGGTCGCCTTGGATGCCGCTTTCGACGGTGATGGTGAACTCGTCGCCGCGTTCGAGTAGTACGGGTCCTTCGCTGAATCGGCCGAGTCGGATCTTCGGGCCTTGAAGGTCGGCGAGGATTCCGACGCTGCGGCCGGTCTCGTCGGAGGCCTTTCGCACGCGCTGGTAGCGCTCCTCGTGTTCGGCGTAGGTGCCGTGGCTGAGGTTGAAGCGGGCTACGTCCATTCCGGCTTCGACGAGTGCCTTGATCTGCTCGTACGAGTCGGTGGCGGGGCCCAGGGTGCAGACGATCTTTGCTCGGCGCATACTTTCGAGCCTAAACCTTACCGACGGGTAGAGATTTGGTCGGTCATGACTACTCAACGACCTTTGCGTGAAGGGCTATTGACAAGGCTTGAATTTGGGCGACACTGCGCTCTGATGAGCGGCGGAGTGGCTCAGAGTGTCGGTGGGTGCATCGTAAAGCGGGCGTTGACCTGGGCCCGTACGCGTTGGCGTTGGGGTTCGAGGTCGAGTGCGGGGGCGGGTTCGGGTTCGGCGCCTGCGAAGGCGGCCGTGCGCATCATGGCGCGGGGCATGGCGCGGTCGGACATGGTGGGGTCGTCGGCGCCGATGTCGGCGATGTCGATGAGTGCGGCGAGGGTGGTGTCGAGGGCTTCGGCGTATTCGCGGGCGCGTTGGACGGCTTCGCGTACGGCTTGTTGCCTTGCTTGGGCGTGTACGGGTGAGGTGGGGCGCAGGGACCACCAGGGGCCTTCGACGCTGGTGAGGTCGAGGTCGGCGAGGCGGGTGGTGAGTTCGCCGAGTGCGGTGAAGTCGGTGAGGTCGGCGGTGATGTGGACGCGGCCGTGGTAGGTGCGGATGCGTTCGCCGCGGCCGCGTTTGGTGAGTTCGGGGGTGATGGAGAGGGCGCCGGTGGCGGTTGTGTCGACGGCGTCTCCGTATCCCTTGATGAGGTCGAGTACGTGGGTGTTGCGGTGGGTGAGGTCTTCGAGGGCGGTGCGGCGGTCGGTGCCGCGGGCGGTGACGGTGATGCCGATGCGGGCGAGTTCGGGTTCGGCTTCGATGTGGGCTTCTCCGCGTACCGCTATGCGCGGTGCGTTGGGGGTGGCGGTGGGGTGGTCGTTGGTCATGCGCCCACCTTGTCACTGGGCGGGGTCGGCGGTTGGTCATCGAAACGAAACCTGTTGGGGCTGTTGCGGGTTGTGGGTTCTGCGCCAGAATCTACGCGCGTTGCAACTGTTCGTTCGGGTTCGCACGTTCCGTGACTGAGGAGAGCTTCGATGCCGTTGAACCGCAGGTCCTTTCTGGAGAGATCAGCCGCGACCGGTGCGGGTGTCGCGCTGACCGGTGCCGTGGCCTCGCCGGCCGTGGCGGCGCAGCAGAGGAAGCCGAAGAAGCAGAAGCGGTACGCGTTCACGGTGATGGGGACGACGGATCTGCACGGTCACGTCTTCAACTGGGACTACTTCAAGAACGCCGACTACGTGGATGCGGCGGGCAACGCGCAGGGCCTGGCGCGGGTTTCGACGTTGGTGGATCAGGTGCGTGCGGAGAGGGGCCGAGGGAACACCCTTCTCATCGACGCCGGGGACACGATTCAGGGCACCCCGTTGACGTACTACTACGCGAAGGTCGATCCGATCACGGCGGCCGGTGGTCCGGTGCATCCGATGGCGCGGGCGATGAACGCGATCGGGTACGACGCGGTGGCGTTGGGCAATCACGAGTTCAACTACGGCATCGAGACGCTCAGGAAGTTCGAGTCGCAGTGTGAGTTTCCGCTGCTGGGTGCGAATGCGGTGGATGCGAAGACGGAGAAGCCGGCGTTTCCTCCGTACTTCATGAAGCGGCTGCGTACTCCGCACGGCAAGGATGTGAAGGTCGCGGTTCTGGGGCTGACGAATCCGGGGATCGCGATCTGGGACAAGGCGTATGTGCAGGGCGTGTTGAAGTTCCCGGGGCTTGAGGAGCAGGCGGCGAAGTGGGTGCCGAAGCTGCGGTCGATGGGCGCGGATGTGGTGATCGTGTCGGCGCATTCGGGGGCGTCGGGGCAGTCCTCGTACGGGGATCAGGTGCCGTATGTGGAGAACGCGGCGGCGAATGTCGCGAAGCAGGTGCCGGGGGTCGACGCGATTCTGGTGGGGCACGCGCACGTCGAGATCGAGCAGCAGCTGGTGGCGAACGAGAAGACCGGGAAGACGGTCGTTCTCTCCGAACCTCTGTGTTTTGCCGAGCGGTTGGCGCTGTTCGACTTCGATCTGGTCTGGGAGAAGGGTCGTTGGACCGTCGAGTCGGTGAAGGCGTCGCTGCGGAACACGAATGCGGTGGCGGACGATCCGGAGATCTCGAAGCTGCTGCGGGAGCAGCACGAGACGGTGGTGGAGTACGTCAATCAGGTCGTGGGGACGGCGAAGCAGGCGCTGACGACGGTTGATGCCCGGTACAAGGATGCACCGATCATCGATCTGATCAACAAGGTGCAGGCGGATGTGGTGACGAAGGCGTTGGCGTCGACGGAGTACGCGTCGCTGCCGGTCCTGTCACAGGCGTCGCCGTTCTCGCGTACGTCGGAGATTCCGGCGGGGGACGTCACCATCCGGGATCTGTCGAGCCTGTATGTGTACGACAACACGCTGGTGGCGAAGTTGCTGACGGGTGCGCAGGTGCGGGCGTATCTGGAGTATTCGGCGGAGTACTTCGTGCAGACGGCGGCGGGCGCGGCGGTGGATGTGGACAAGCTGACGAACGCGGGCAATCGGCCGGACTACAACTACGACTATGTGTCGGGGTTGACGTACGACATCGATATCGCGCAGGCGGCGGGTTCCCGGATCAAGAACGTGAAGTTCGACGGCAAGGATCTGGATGACGCGGCGCAGTTCGTGTTCGCGGTGAACAACTATCGGGCGAACGGTGGCGGCGCGTTCCCGCATGTGGCGTCGGCGAAGGAGCTGTGGTCGGAGTCGACGGAGATCCGGACGCGGATCGCTGAGTGGGTGACGGCGAAGGGCGTCCTCGACACGGCGGACTTCGCTTCGGTGGATTGGAAGTTGACGCGGGACGGGACGCCGGTGTTCGCGCAGTGAGCTGTAGCCGTCCGGCGGTCAGTCCTGGAGTTTGACCATGGTGCCGCGTTCCCTTGTCTGTTGTCCGGGCAGGGGGGCGCGGTTTTCGTGTCCGGTGAGGCCGAAGGTGGTGAAGGCGGTGCGCCGGGGCTGCGGGTAGGGGTCCTTGCCGGTCAGCGAGTTGAGGATGGTGGCGCTGCGCCAGGCGGCGAGTCCGAGGTCGGGGGCGCCGACGCCGTGGGTGTGGCGTTCGGCGTTCTGGACGTAGACGGAGCCTTGGACGCGGTCGTCGAGGACGAGGCGGAACTGGTCGTCGATGCGGGGGCGTTCGGAGTGGTCGCGGCGCAGGTAGGGGTCGAGGCCGGTGAGCATGCCGCTGAGGGGGCGTTCCTTGTAGCCGGTGGCGAGGACGACGGCGTCGGTGGTGAGGCGGGATCGGGTGCCCTGTTGGCGGTGTTCGAGGTGGAGTTCGACCTTGGTGGTGGCGACGCGTCCGGCGGTGCGGATGCTGACGCCGGGGGTGAGGGTGGCGTCGGGCCAGCCGCCGTTCAGGGTGCGCTGGTAGAGCTCTTCGTGGATGGCGGTGATGGTGTCGGCGTCGATGCCTTTGTGGAGCTGCCATTGGGCGGGTACGAGGCGGTCGCGTTCTGCCTCGGGCAGGTGGTGGAAGTAGTGGCTGTAGTCGGGGGTGAAGTGTTCGAGGCCGAGCTTGCTGTACTCCATGGGTGCGAACGCGTCGGTGCGGGCGAGCCAGGTGATCTTCTCGTGGCCGGCGGGGCGGGCGCGCAGGAGGTCGAGGAAGATCTCGGCTCCGGACTGTCCGCTGCCGACGACGGTGATGTGTTCGGCTGCGAGCAGGCGGTCGCGGTGGGTGAGGTAGTCGGCGGAGTGGACGACGGGGACGGTGGGTGCTTCTTCGAGGGGCCTGAGGGGTTCGGGTACGTAGGGGGCGGTGCCGACGCCGATGGCGACGTTCTTGGTGTAGGTGCGGCCGAGGGCTTCGGCTTCGCCTTCGGCGTCGAGTTGGGTGAAGTCGACTTCGAACAGGGCGCGTTCGGTGTTCCAGCGGACGGCGTCGACCTGGTGGGAGAAGTGGAGTCCGGGGAGGTTCTCGCTGACCCAGCGGCAGTAGGCGTCGTATTCGGCGCGCTGGATGTGGAAGCGCTCGGCGAAGTAGAAGGGGAAGAGGCGCTCGCGGGTCTTGAGGTAGTTGAGGAAGCTCCAGTGGCTGGTGGGGTCGGCAAGGGTCACCAGGTCGGCGAGGAACGGGACTTGGAGCGTGGCGCCTTCGATGAGCAGGCCGGGGTGCCAGTGGAAGGCGGGGCGCTGTTCGTAGAAGGCGGTGTCGAGTTCGGTGAGGGGGTGGGCGAGGGCCGCGAGGGAGAGGTTGAAGGGGCCGATGCCGATGCCGACGAGGTCGCGGGGTTCTTCGGTGGGTCGTGTTGCGGGGTTGGGGGTGGGCGCGGCTGTCATCGCGGCGTGTGTCCTTCCACCAGTTCCAGGAGGGCGGTGAGGTCTTCGGGGGTGGCGTGCGGGTTGAGCAGGGTGGCTTTGAGGTGGAGCTTTCCGTCCATGCGGGCGCGGCCGAGGACGGCGCGGCCTTCGGTGAGCAGGGTGCGGCGGATCGCGGCGATGGCTTCGTCGGTGGCGCCGGTGGGCCGGAACAGGACGGCGGTGAGGGTGGGGGTGTCGTAGAGCTCGAAGTGCGGGTGTGCGTCGATGAGTTGGGCCAGGTGGTGGGCGAGCGCGGTGACGTCGTCGACGAGGGCGGCGAGTCCGGTGCGGCCGAGGGCTTTGAAGGTGACGGCCGTTTTGAGGACGTCGGGCCGGCGGGTGGTGCGCAGGGAGCGGCCGAGGAGGTCGGGGAGCCCGGCTTCGGTGTCGTCGTCGGCGTTGAGGTAGTCGGCCTGGTGGCCGAGCGCGCCGGTTTCGGCGATGTCGCGTACGGCGAGGACGCCGGCGGCGACGGGTTGCCAGCCGAGTTTGTGCAGGTCGAGGGCGACGGTGTGGGCGCGGGCGAGGCCGTTCAGCTTGGGAGCTTCGCGGGGGCTGAAGAGGGCGCCTGCGCCGTAGGCGGCGTCGATGTGGAGGCGGGCGCCGTGCCGCTCGCAGATGTCGGCGATTTCTGGGAGCGGGTCGATGAGGCCTGCGTCGGTGGTACCTGCGGTGGCGGCGACGAGTTTGGGTCCCGGGAGTGCGGTGAGTGCCTCGTCGAGGGCGGCGGGGTCGAGGGTGCCGGCGGGGGCGGGCACGGTGACCGGTTCGGGGAGCCCGAGGAGCCAGGCGGCGCGGGCGAGGCTGTGGTGGGCGTTGGCCCCGACGAGGAGGCGGACGGGTTCGCCGGGGGCGGCGGCCTCACGGGCGAGGAGGACGGCGAGCTGGTTGGCTTCGGTGCCGCCGGTGGTGACGAGGGCGTCGGGGGTGGGGGTGGGGTGGGTGGGTGTGGTGGGGGTGGGGGTGGTGTGCTCGCGTGTGGGTGCGGGTGCGGCCTGCTCGCGTGAGGCGGGGGCGCCTGGGCCGTAGACCTCGTGGGCGAGGGTCGTGGTGACGAGGGCTTCCAGGGCGGAGGCGGCGGGGGCCTGGTCCCAGGAGTCCATGGAGGGGTTGAGCGCGCTCGCGGCGAGGTCGGCGGCGGTGGCGACGGCGAGTGGCGGGCAGTGCAGGTGGGCGGCGCACAACGGGTCGGCGGGGTCGGCGGCGCCTTCGGCGAGGGCGGTGACGAGGGTGCGCAGCGCCTCTTCGGCTCCGGCGCCGTGGACGGGCAGCAACTCCCCTACGTCGTGGTGGAGTTGCGCCGTGACGGCCTCGGGTCCGCCCGCCGGGAGTGGGCCGCCCCGGTGTGCTGCTCCCTTGTGCAGGGCGTCGAGGACGGTGGTGAGCAACGGCCGCAGGGCGTCGGGGCCTTGGGTACCTCCGGCGAGGGGCGGCGTGCTGCGCATACGGGTCCTTTGCGTGGTTGGCGTACGTGATGCCTCAGCTTGCCTTTTGCCTGCTGATGCGTCCGCCGTACCTACGAAGCTGACCCGAAAGGGGTATGGGTGGGGGCGGGGGTGGGGGGCCTGTGCTAGGGCCCTTCTGACGGATCAGGCTGGATGCGGGCGGCCGTGAATGTTCGGTGCCGGTGAGCGGGGGCTGGTGCGTGCAGCTGCAAGGCGGAGGAGGGCGTCAACGCGGAGCGTTGGCAACCGACGACAACGCCGCAGATGGGCGTGCCAGGGCCCGCGACTCCAGCAAGATCCGTCAGAAGGGCCCTAGGCCCGTCCGGGGGTGGTGCGGAGGAGGTGGCTTGCGCCGGGTGGGGTCGGCGGGGGTCGGCAGGGGTGAATCCGCCGCGCGGGGCTGGGGGTCGTCGTTCCGTCTTGGGTCATGTGCCGCTTGGCCTGTTTCCCGCTCATCTCCCACGGGGCCCTCCGGGGGTTACGGCTCGTCTCGGGCTCCGGTCAGTCCGGGGCTCCGGACCGTCCAGGACTCCGGACCGTCCGGGGCCCGGCTCCCGTGGGCCCTCACCGGGGTTGGGTCCTGAGGGCTGCGCGCCAGGTCCCGTCGCCCTGCGGACTTGTCCTCAAACGCCGGACAGGCTTGATCAGGTCGGCCTCCGCGCCGCCTGGCAGTCCACCTCCCACCTCCGACCACGGCTTCCCGCCCGTGACGACGAAGACCACCCCGCCACCGCCTGGGCAATCCGACGCCGAGCACGGATCCCCACCCGTGGCGGTGGGCCGTCACCGCATTGGGCAATCTGCCGCCTGGGGCGGCAGGGTGGGCAAGGCGGCGCACGGTGCCGCGCGCTCATTTCCTAGGCGCCGACCACGGCAATGCCGGAACCACGGTGCCGGGCAACAAGGACGGCGGGCGTCGGCCACGGCGCTGCGTTCACACCCCGGTGTGGCGTGACCAGTACAACGACCAGCGGAAACGTCCGTCACCCCGCGCGGCCGACGCCCCCGGAGGGGGCGGGTGGGTGGGAGATGGGCGGGGAAGGCATGCGGGAGCACCGGGGGCTGTGCGCCCGCTGCGCCCTTCGCCCTCCCCCAGGTGCCGTCCCCGGCGATATCCCGAAACCCCGGTTCCCGATGCCCGGCCCCGGCACGGGGCAAAGCGCCGGTGCCGCGCACCCGTTCCGAGGGCCCCGGCCCCGGTGACCCGCCCCTACGCCCCGCGCACCTTCAACGCCCGGCGCAGGTCGTCCAGTTGGTCGGAGAGTTTGCGGCGCAAGGCGGGGGTGGCGTCCGCCGCGTGCTGCTCGCCCACGCGGAGCGTGTCCGGGTCGATGGCGTAGACGGGGAACGCGTGGCGGCCCGCCGCCTCGGCGATCGCGGGGCCGCGGCGCGCGGCGAGCGCGGTGGCGTCGGTGAAGTAGCGGGGGACGTAGCCCCGCAGGAGGTCGGCTTGTTCGGGCTGCCAGAAGCCCTGTGCGGTGGCGATGAAGAGGTAGTTGGACAGGTCGTCCGAGGGGTTCGTCGTGAACATCGCGGACCACGCCTCCGCCTTGGTCTGCGGGTCGGGCAGCGCGGCGCGGCAGCGGGCTGCGCCTTCTTGCCCCGAGGCGCTGGGGTCGTGGGCGAGTTCGGCCTCGATGACGGCTTCGTCGACGGCGCCGAGGACGCTGAGCCGGCCGAGGATGCGCCAGCGCAGTTCGGGGTCGAGTTCGGGTCCGCCGGGGACGGCCCCGGAGTCGTACCAGTCGCGGATGACGTCGGCGTGCCGGGCGGCGTCGATGAGGTGGCGTACGGCGGTGAGGCGGAGCCCTGGGTGGCTGCCGTCCTCGGTGCGGCGTACGAGGTCCTCGCACAGGGTGGTGATGAGGCCGAGTGCCTCGGGCCGCTCTGCGGGGTCGGTGTAGCGGTCGGCGACCTGGGTGTGGGCGAAGGCGAGGACGCCCTGGACGAGGGCGAGGTCGCTCTCCTCGGGGAGGTGGGCGGCGACCGTCTCCAGGTAGCTGGCGGGTGCGAGTGCGCCGTCGCGGACCATGTCGCGCAGTGTGGTCCACACGATGGTGCGGGTGAGGGCGTCGGGGATGCCGGACAGGCCGCGCAGGGCGGCTTCCTCGGACGCGGTGTCGAGGCGGACCTTGGTGTAGGTGAGGTCCTGGTCGTTGGGGACGATCAGGGCGGGGCGTCGGCCGCCGAACGTCAACTCCCCTCCAGCGAAGGGGACTTCCACGTCGAGGCGTTCGCGCAGGACGAATCCGCGCGCGTCGGCGGGAGCGTGGTCGTACAGGCCGATGGCGATGCGGTGGGGGCGGCTGCCCTGTCGGTCGACGGCGAGGCTCCAGGCGCCGTCGTTCTCGGTCACCGACGTGGTGAGGGTGTCGACGCCGGTGGTGCGCAGCCACGTGTCGGCCCAGGCGTGCACGTCGCGTTCGGTGCCGGAGGCGAGGGACTCGATGAAGTCGGCGAGGGTGGCGTTGCCGAATTTGTGGCGCTTGAAGTGGGTGTTGATGCCGGCGAGGAAGTCCTTCTCGCCGAGCCAGGTGACGAGTTGGCGCAGCGCGGAGGCGCCCTTGGCGTAGGAGATCCCGTCGAAGTTGAGGAGTGCGGAGGCCGTGTCGGGCACGGATTCGGGGGCGACGGGGTGGGTGGAGGGCCGCTGGTCGGCGTCGTATCCCCAGGTTTTGCGGGCGACACCGAAGTCGATCCAGGTGTCGGTGAAGCGGGTGGCCTCGGTGAGGGTCTGGTAGCCCATGTACTCGGCGAACGACTCGTTCAGCCAGATGTCGTCCCACCACTTGAGGGTGACGAGGTCGCCGAACCACATGTGGGCCATCTCGTGGGCGATGACCATGGCGCGGGTCTGTCGCTCGGTGTCGGTGACGGCGGAGCGGTACACGAACTCGTCGCGGAAGGTGACGAGGCCGGGGTTCTCCATGGCTCCGGCGTTGAACTCGGGGACGAAGGCCTGGTCGTAGGAGTCGAAGGGGTAGGGCTCCTCGAACTTCTCGTGGTAGCGGTCGAAGCACGCGCGCGTGACGTCAAGGATTTCGTCGGCGTCGGCGTCGAGGTGGGGTGCGAGGGAGCGGCGGCAGTGCAGGCCGAAGGGGAGGCCGCGGTGTTCGGTGCGGATGGAGTGCCAGGGACCTGCGGCGACGGCCACCAGGTAGGTGGAGAGGAGGGGGGTGGTGGCGGCCTGCCAGCGGCCCTCCCCCACGTGTTCGGTGGTGCCGTTGGCGAGGACGGTCCAGCCTTCGGGGGCGGTGACGGTGAGGTCGAAGGTCGCCTTCAGGTCGGGCTGGTCGAAGGCGGCGAAGACGCGCTGCACGTCTTCCATGAACAGCTGCGTGTACGTGTACGTCTCGCCGTCGGTGGGGTCAGTGAAGCGGTGCATGCCCTCGCCGGTGTGCGAGTAGCGCATGGAGGTGTCGATGCGCAGCTCGTGGGCGCCTTCGGTGAGGCCGGTGAGCGGGAGCCGGTTGTCGGTGAGGGCGGCGGGGTCGAGGGGCTGCCCGTCGAGGGTGGCGGAGCGCAGGGTGGCGGGCTTGAGCTCGACGAAGGTGTCGCCCGCGGTGTGCGCGGTGAAGCGGATCGCGGTGCGGGAGTCGAAGGTGTCGTCCCCGACGGTGAGGTCGAGGTCGACGGTGTATCGCTCGACGTCGATGAGCTGGGCTCGGGTCTGCGCTTCGCTGCGCGTCAGTACGGGCATGCGGTAATGCTGCCGCATGCCACTGACATCGGGACAGGGTGGATCATGTGGCGGTTCGACGGGGTTGCGGCCTCGGGGCTCCGCCCCGGACCCCGCGCCTCAAACGCCGGCGGGGCTGGAAAGATCGGGGCTCCGCCCCGGACCCCGCTGCTCAATCGCCGCAGGGGCTTAAATGGGTCACCGTTTCGTGTCCTCCGCGATGAGTTCGTGGTGGCGGATGACCTCGCTGATGATGAAGTTGAGGAATTTTTCGGCGAAGGCCGGGTCGAGTTTGGCGTTCTCCGCGAGTTGGCGCAGGCGTTCGATCTGGCGGGATTCGCGGGCCGGGTCCGCCGGGGGCAGGTCGTGGTGGGCCTTGAGGTGGCCGACCTGCTGGGTGCATTTGAAGCGCTCGGCGAGCATGTGGACGACGGCGGCGTCGATGTTGTCGATGCTGTCGCGCAGGCGGGCGAGCTCGGCGCGCACGGCCGGGTCGACCTCGTTCGGCTTGCTGGTGGTCATGACGGATCAGCCTACGTGGAGCATGGGTGGGTCGTCGGGGTCGGGGATCTTGTCGGACCAGCCGCCGGGCACGGCGCGGCCCTGTTGTTCGCGGAAGCGGACGGGTGCGGTGCCGACGCGGCGGGTGAACAGGCGGGAGAAGTAGGCGGGGTCGTCGTAGCCGACGCGGCGGGCGACGGCGGCGACGGGGAGTTCGGTGGCGGCGAGGAGTTCCTTGGCGCGGCCGAGGCGGATGCCGAGGAGGTAGTCCTTGGGGCTGCAGCCGGCGCCGCGGCGGACGGCGGTGCGCAGTTCGGCGGGGGTCATGCCGTGCCGTGCGGCGTGTGCGGCGACGGAGAGGGGCTGGAAGGCGTCGCGGGCGAGGGCCTGGAGGACGGGGTGGCCGTCGGGGGCCAGGTCGGCGCGGGCGCGGCGCAGGGCGACGAGGAGTTCGTGGACGGCGGCGCCGGTCTCCACTTCGAGGAGCGGGTTGCCGCGGCGGGCGGCGCGGGCGATGCGGCCGACGGCGGCGCGGGCCTGGGCGGCGTCGGAGAGGGGGACGACGGGGCGGTCGGGTTCGATGTAGCCGAGTTCGGTGTAGGTGGTGGTGGCGGGCCCGGTGAAGTCGACGAAGCACTCGTCCCAGCCGGTGTCGGGGTCGGCTCCGTAGTGGTGGGGGCGGCCGGGTGCGAGCCAGATCAGGGCGGGTGCGGTGACGGTGCGGCGGGGTCCTTCGGTGTCCTGGTACCAGCCGCTGCCCGCGGTGACGACGACGGCGACGTGGTGGTCGAGGGTGCGGGGTCCGACGGTGGGCAGTGGCCCGTGCTGGAGTCCGACGCCGAGGCAGACGAGGCCGAGGCGGTGGTGGGCCGGGCTGGGCGTGAAGTACCGCATCCAGGTGTGGTACGTGGGCATTTGTCCCCTCCCGTGGTGGTGCGTGCGGGCGTCCCCGTCCAACACCGGCCGATCTTTGTCCATGGACCCCGTCGGCCGCCAGAGGTGAGGGTGGCGGCCGGTGGGTGCCGCGCCCATCGGGCAAAGAGGAGCACGTGATGACGGATTTCCGGGTGGGCGGGGACGGCTTCGAGGTGGACGGGCGGCCGGTGCGGCTGCTGTCGGGGGCCTTGCACTACTTCCGGGTGCACGAGGAGCAGTGGGCGCACCGGCTGCGGATGCTGCGGGCGATGGGCCTGAACTGTGTGGAGACGTACGTGCCGTGGAATCTGCACGAGCCGCGCCCCGGTGAGGTGCGCGACGTGGCGGCGGTGGGGCGCTTCCTGGATGCGGCGCGGCGGGAGGGGCTGTGGGTGATCGTGCGGCCGGGGCCGTACATCTGCGCGGAGTGGGAGAACGGGGGGCTTCCGCACTGGGTGACGGGGCGGCCGGGGGCGCGGGTGCGGACCGGGGACGCGGAGTTCATGGCGGCGGTGGAGCGCTGGTTCGGGGTGCTGCTGCCGCAGATCGTGGAGCGGCAGGTCGACCGGGGCGGCCCTGTGCTGATGGTTCAGGTGGAGAACGAGTACGGCAGTTATGGCTCGGACCACCGTTATCTGCGGGCTCTTGCCGATCTTTTGGTGGGGCTCGGGGTGACGGTGCCGCTGTTCACGTCGGACGGGCCCGAGGACCACATGCTGAGCGGGGGTTCGGTTCCTGGGGTGCTGGCGACGGTGAACTTCGGCTCCCGCGCGCGTGAGGCCTTCGAGGCGCTACGTAGGCACCAGGCCACGGGGCCTTTGATGTGCATGGAGTTCTGGTGCGGCTGGTTCGACCACTGGGGTGCGAAGCACGTCGTGCGGGATCCGCGGGAGGCTGCGCAGGCGCTGCGGGAGATCCTGGAGTGCGGGGCGTCGGTGAATCTGTACATGGCGCACGGCGGGACGAGTTTCGGGGGTTGGGCGGGCGCGAACCGGGGTGGCGGCGAGCTGCACGAAGGGCCGCTGGAGCCGGATGTCACGTCGTACGACTACGACGCCCCGATCGACGAGTTCGGCCGCCCCACGGAGAAGTTCTGGCTGTTCCGGGAGGTGCTCGCCGCGTATGCGGAGGGACCGTTGCCCGAGGTGCCGCCGCAGCCCCAGGCCCTCGCGGGTCCGGTCACGGCCCATCTGACGGCGTTCACGTCCCTGGACGGGGTGTTGGAGGCGCTGGGCGGTCCTGAGGCGGAGTACGCGGTGCCGCCGTCGTTCGAGGACCTCGACGTGGACCGTGGCCTGGCGCGGTACGCGGTGACGGTGCCGGGGCCTCGGCAGCCGTATCCGCTGCGGGCGCGCGGGCTGCGGGATCTGGCTCTCGTGTACGTCGACGGGGAGCGGGCCGGGGTGCTCACGGAGGAGGAGCCCGCCCTGGCCGAGCCGGTTGCGGGGCACGCGCGCGTGGAGCTGTGGGTGGAGTCCCTGGGGCGGGTCAACTACGGGCCGCGCACGGGTGAGTCGAAGGGGATCACGGGCGGGCTGCTGCACGAGCGGCAGTTCCTGCACGGGGTGCGGGCCCGTGGGCTGCGCCTGGACGCGTTCACGGCTTCCGGGGTTGCCGGGCTGCCGTCCGCGGCGGCCGAGGGCGAGGGGCGGGGCCTGTACCGGGGGTCGTTCCAGGTGTCGGGGGCCGGGGACGCGGCGCTCGAACTGCCGGGCTGGGGGCGGGGGTTCGTGTGGGTGAACGGGTTCTGTCTGGGCCGCTACTGGTCGGCTGGACCGCAGGACGCTCTGTATGTGCCGGGTCCGGTGCTGCGCGAGGGCGTGAACGAGGTGTGGGTGCTGGAGCTCGATCGGGCCGGGGAGCCGCGGGTCGTGTTGCGTTGACGCGGGCGGGCCCCGGGGGCGTACCCCGGGGCCTGCCTCGGCGCCTCAGGCGATCCGCCTCAGGCGATCTCGGTTCAGGCGATCTCGGTTCAGACGATCTCGGCTCAGACGATCTCGGTGACCTCGAAGGCGTCCAGGGCGAACTCGGCGGTGCCGTCGTCGCCCGTCTTGCGCAGGCCCACCCAGGCCTCCCCCTTGTCCGGTGCGGTGAACTCGTAGGTGAGCGTCGCGGGTTGGGTGGCCACGGGCAGGTCCTCGCGGGACAGTTCCTTGGCCTCCGGGCTGTCGGCCGCGGTGATCCAGGCGTACTGGCCGGCCTTCTCGTTCTCGTAGCGGAAGGAGACCCGGTACCGCTTGCCGGGCTCGAAGCGGGCCGTGTGCGGGACGGTGCGGTAGACGAGGCCGGTGTTCTCGCCGCGCGACTTGAGGGACTGGGTGCCGTCGACGACGTCGTCGATCGCCTTCCCGTTCCAGCCGCGCTGGGTGTACGGCGCGTGCCGCTGGGCGATGTGGGTGCGCGGGTCGGTGGAGCCTCCCGCGTCGCCCTTCACGAAGGGGCCCCAGCCCTGGGGGACGTGTTCAAAGTCCTCGTGGGCCACGGTTCCGGCGGGCAGGTTCGGTGCGGGCGCCTTCACGATGCGTACATTGTCGAAACGGACCCGCGCCGAACCGGCCGCGGCGCGCAGGGCGAGGGTGACGGGGCCGCCGCCGGACGGGACGGTGAAGTACGTGGTCATCCGCTGGAAGCGGGTGTCGTGCTTGCGGTCGGCGGCCACGTGGTTGCCGGCGGTGGAGGTGTCGGTGCGGTTCGCGGCGGTCACTCCGTCGACGGTGCGCACCTCCAGGGTGGCCGTGCGCCGCTCCCCCGCCTTGGCGCCGACCTCGACCTGCACGGACGCGGCGTAGCTGCCGGGGGCGAGCCGGGTCAGGCGCTGAGAGACGGTGGCGGCGGCGCCGGGGCCGATGACGAGTTCGTGGTCGCCGAGGTCGCTGCGCTCGACGGAGGCGGGCCCGGTGACCGTCCAGCCCTTCAGGGAACCGGAGTTGAAGCCCGGGTCGCGCAACGGGGTGCCCTGGCCCCAGTCGGGCGTGCGGTCGAGGTCGGTGCGGTCGCGGTAGAGGACGTAGGGCCGGTCGGCGTCGGCCTTCAGCGTCACCTTTCCGCCGGACACGGTGACGTACGAGTCGAAGACGCGGCCCTGGTCGGTGAGCCGGTACAGGGCCACCTTGGACCTGCTCTCCCACGCACGCGGGAGCCGCCAACTGGTGCTGCCGCCCTGCGGGTTGTAGTGGTACAGCTTCGTCGGGTCGGTGGCTCTGCGCGGTTCCCAGGGCAGCAGATAGGTGCCGGCGTCGTAGACGAGGCGGCCGTCGGTGGTGATGCGGCGGGCGCCGGAGGCGTCGGTGACGCTCGTCTTCGTGGCGCCGGAGAACGTGATCTCGTGCTCGCCCCAGGTCTTGATCGGCTGCGCCTGGAGGTACTTGGCGGGCAGCGAGTGCGTCCAGATGAGGCGGTAGAAGTCCGTCCAGTCGGTCTTGCCGGTCCAGCCCTCGAAGTTGCCCATGCGGGCGACGCCGAGGAGGGTGGGCCACTTGTCGGCGAAGACGTCCTTCTGGTGGTGGCGGATGAAGCGGATCAGCTTCGAGTTGATGCCGCGCGAGGTGTCGGGGCCGTAGTCGGTCTCGGTGGCCCAGTGCGACCAGAGCGAGGACCTCTCGAACCCGTGGCCCCATTCGGACGTGACGTTCCAGCCCTGGTCGCGGAAGGCGCGCTGGAGGCGGTCGGAGGTCCAGCCGGACTCCCGGAACACGTCGATGTAGAGGGTGTTGAGGCCGTCGTCGGTGTCGCGGCGCAGGTCGGCGAAGCGCCCCACGATGTCGCCGGAGACGAGGTCGCGGCGCTGGTCGATGCGGTAGCTCTGGTCGAGCCAGTCCCACTGCTCGTCGCTCTTGTCGACGAGTTTCTCGGAGAAGGCGTTCGCGACGGGGTAGGACTCGGTGGCGTTCACGTGGACGGCGAAGTCGCTGTTCCACTTCTTGCCCTCGCGGACCAGGGTGTTGAGATCGTCGAGGCCGCCCGCGCGCGCGTTGTAGTTCCCGGCGTAGTCGGGGTGCGCGGAGTCGTGGCCCTCGGACTGGTAGCCCTTGAGGAGGGTGTACTGGCGCAGCCCGTCGGTGGCCAGGTGGATCCGTTTGACGTTGTCGAGGGTCGCGAGGAACGGGTTGGTGGCCTGTGACGCGAAGTTGAACGGGATGTGCGGGACGACCCGCAGATGCTGCTCGTCGGCGCCGCGCGGGGTGTGGGCGATGTCGCGGAAGGCGATGGCGGCGTCCTGCCAGTCGACCTTGCCGTCGCCGTTCCGGTCGCCCGTCACGACGACCGTCGCGTACGGGAGGGGTTCGGTGGCGTCGACCGGGGCGGTGGCGGCGCGGTGTGTCCACTGGCCGGGGGCGAGTCGGGCGGCGGTGTGGCCTTCGCGGCGCACGGTCTCGCGCCACAGGCGGCCGTTCTCCCAGGTGGTTCCGGCGGCGCCGTCGGGCTTGTCGTAGCTGGTGTTGGTCTCGATCGCGCCGCCGAGCCTGTCGTGGGCGACGACGGCGTAGGCGCAACCGGTGGGCGCCTGGGCGGCGCTGTCGGTGGTCGGGGTGACGAGGGTGTCGCCGCTCTTGGCCTTGTCGAGCTGCACGGTGGCGGCGAGGAGGGCGGCGCCGGGCTGGTCGCTGCGGACGGACAGCAGGGCGAGGCCGGGGAACTGGAGGGTGCCGACGCGCAGTTGCGCCGTGTCACTGATCTTCGTGACGCGCCAGTCGACCTGGTGCCCCTCGACGGCGATACGGACGTCGATGGTGGTGCCGCCGGTCAGAGTGAGGCGGTAGTCGGCGCGGTCGGCGGCGGGCGTGCACGTCACCTTCGGGGTGTGCTCGGCGCCGTCGATCAGGAGCGTCGTGACCGGGTCGGGCTGTGCGTGCAGGACGGCGCCGGTGGCGCGGTCGGTGTAGGAGACGACGAGGGGGAAGGCGGTACTGACGCGGACGTCGAGGCCCCGGGAGCGGATGACCGCTCCGTCGGCGGCGGTCGCGGTGGCCGGGGCCGTGGGGGTCGCGGCGCGGGCCGTGCCGGTCAGGGCGAGGCCGAGTGCGGCACCGGCCCCGCCGACCGCCCCGGCGGCGACGAGGGATCTGCGGCTGGGGCCGGGCGTCGCGTCCCGCGGGTCGCTGCCGGGTCGGGCCGGCCGGCCGGGGCGGCCCGGCTCCACCTCCTCGCCCCTCGAACTCTCCGAGTTCTCCGACGGCTGGCCTTGGGGCTGCTCGGGCACGGCGCACTCCTTCTCACGGCGGCTTGGCGTGTCGATCACGATGCGCCGGGCGGGGCGGGAGAGCCCATGGACAAAGGGGCGGCAGGTCTTGGATTAATGGCCGTACTCTGGAGGCGCCGGGTACCGGCCCGGCGGACCCAGGGGGTGCGCGCGTGGCGGACGGCGGACCGGTGGTGCACGGCTATCCACATCTGGAGACGGTGCGGTCGGCGATCACCGCGCTCTACAAGCGGCTCTCCTACGACTCGGTGCACACGTTCTCGTCGAGTGTCGCCCCGGTCGATGTGGCGTTCAGTGACGTCGACGATCTGTATCTGGGTGTGCAGCGGGTGGCGCGTGAGCTGGTGCGGCACTATCGGCTCCCGGACGCGCGGATGATCGTGAGTTTCCGGGAGATGCGGCATGCGGCGAGCGTGGAACTGGCGGCGGGCCCCGAGTACTTCATCGAGTTGAACGACCGGTTCCGTACGCATCGCCGGGACATCGGCGCGGCGCTCGCCCACGAGATCATGCATGTGTATCTGCACCGTCTTGACCTGTCGCTGCCGGGGACGCGGGACAACGAGATCCTGACCGATACGGCGGCCACGTATCTGGGTGCGGGCTGGCTGTTGCTGGACGCCTTCCGGGAGGATGCGGCGTCCTCGCAGAAGCTGGGCTATCTGACGCCCGAGGAGTTCGGGTACGTGCTCGCGAAGCGGTCCCTCGTCTTCGGTGAGGGGCCGGAGACGTGGTTCACGAGTCCGCAGGCGTACTCGGCGTACGAGCGGGGTCTTGAGCAGGCGCGGCGGGACGAGCGGCAGCCGCCGATGACCGCGGCGGGGTGGGCGGGGCGGCGGCGTTATGCGAAGGACCGCCGGTACGCGCAGGACCATGGGCCGCGCGGGCTCGACCCGGCGAGCCCCTACACGTTCTCGGCCGCGGCCGACGGCGACGGGGCGTCGCGGCGGGGTGGTGGGCTGCGGGTGGCGTTCGCGTGCCCGACGTGTCATCAGCGGATCCGGGTGCCGGTGCGGGGCCGGGTGCGGGCGCGGTGCGCGCTGTGCCGGACGGTGTGGGAGTGCGACACGTAGGCGCACCGCGCGCCTCTTGAAGACGCGCCTCCAGAAGGCGGCTACGGCGCTGCGGCGGGAGAGTGCGTGGCCGAACTCCCCCGCCGAACCGCCGAACCGCCTCGCGAGCGTCACGACGCCCCGTACACACCCCCCGGCACGGCCGCGCGCGCCAGCAGCTCACGGGCCACGTCCCCCGCGCCCACCGGCGTCCACCGCTCCTCCTTGTCGACGGTCGGGCCCGGCCGCCAGCCCTCCATCACGGTGATCCGGCCCGCCTCCACCTCGAAGACCCGCCCGGTCACGCCGTCCGCCGCGGCCCCCGAGCCGAGCCATACGACCAGCGGCGACACGTTCTCCGGCGCCATCGCGTCGAAGGCTCCGGACCCGGGTGCCGCCATGGTCTCGGCGAACGTCGCCTCGGTCATCCGGGTGCGGGCGGCCGGTGCTATCGCGTTGACCTGCACGCCGTAGCGCCCCATCTCGGCGGCCGCGACCAGGGTCAGGCCGAGGATCCCGGCCTTCGCCGCGCTGTAGTTGCCCTGCCCGACGGACCCCAACAAGCCCGCTCCGGAGGACGTGTTGACGACCCGGGCCGCCGGTGTGCGTCCGGCCTTCGACTCCGCCCGCCAGTACGCGGCGGCGTGCTTGAGCGGCAGGAAGTGACCCTTGAGGTGGACCCGCATCACGGCGTCCCAGTCGTCCTCGTCGAGGTTGACAAGCATCCGGTCGCGCAGGAACCCGGCGTTGTTCACCAGTGTGTCGAGGCGCCCGAAGGTGTCGACGGCCGCCGCGACGAGCGAGGCGGCACCTTCGGAGGTCGCTATGTCCCCGCCGTGCGCCACGGCCTCGCCGCCGGATGCCCGTATCTCCTGGACGACTTGGGCCGCCGGGCTGTCCGGGGCGGGGGCGCCGTCCAGGCCCACCCCCAGGTCGTTCACGACGACCTTCGCGCCCTCGGCCGCGTACGCGAGGGCGTGCGCGCGTCCGAGTCCGCGGCCCGCTCCCGTGACGGCGACCACCCGCCCCGCGCACAGGCCTCCGCCACCGGCTCCACCGTCTTCGCCGACCGGCTTCGCATCCGTCATCTCACGCCTCCTTGTTGGCAGTTGCCGCGTCCAGGAACGCGGGGAGCTCGCCGCCGCCGTGCATCAGCAGGCTCGCCCCGGTGATGTACGAGGCGGCGTCCGACGCCAGGAACACGGCGGCGTCGCCGACCTCGCGCGGCTCGGCCAGGCGCCCCATGGGCACGGTCGCGCCCACCGCGGCGATGCCCGCCTCATCGCCGTAGTGCAGTTCGCTCAGTTCGGTACGGACCATGCCGAGCACCAGGGTGTTCACCCGTATTCGGGGCGCCCACTCCACGGCCATGGACCGCGCGAGGTGCTCCAGGCCCGCCTTCGCCGCCCCGTACGCCGCGCTGCCCGGCGAGGGGCGACTGCCGCTGACGCTGCCGATCATCACGATCGAGCCGCGCGCGGCGTCGAGCTTCTCGCGGGCGGCCAGGGACGCGGTCAGCGCCGCCGTCAGATTCAGCTCGAGCACGCGCGCGTGCCGGACCGCGTCCGCCTCGGCGAGCGGGCGGTACGGCGTGCCCCCCGCGTTGTTCACCAGCACGTCCACCCGGTCTAGGCCCGCGAACAGCTCCTCCACGGCCGCCGCGTCCCGCAGGTCGACCGGTATGAACTCGCAGCCGTCCAGCGGCTCTTCGGGCGGTCTGCGGGCGCAGATGATCACTCGCGCCCCGGCCCGCGCGAAGGCCCCGGCGATCCCGGCGCCCACTCCTCTCGTGCCGCCGGTGACGACGACGACCCGACCGCTCAGATCCATCCCGGACCCCTTCCCGACCCTTTCGGGTCCACTTGCGCCGACCGCTGCCCGCCCCATTCCGCTCCCCCTCGCCGCCTGCTACCGTCATCGACGTACCAAACAAACGTTAGGTGGAAAGGTAGCTGAACGCCATGGGTGTCTCCACCTCCTCACCCGAAAAGGGCATCGCCGTCGTCACGGTCGACTTCCCGCCCGTCAACGCGCTGCCGGTGCAGGGCTGGTACGACCTGGCGGACGCCGTGCGCGCCGCGGGCCGCGATCCCGATGTGCGCTGCGTCGTGCTGACCGCGGCCGAGACCTCCCGTGGGTTCAACGCGGGGGTGGACATCAAGGAGATGCAGCGCGAGACGGCTGCGGCGGGCGGCGGCCACAGCGCGCTTCTCGGCGCCAACCGCGGCTGCTACGAGGCGTTTTCGGCGGTGTACCAGTGCGAGGTCCCGGTGATCGCGGCGGTCGCCGGGTTCTGCCTGGGCGGCGGCATCGGACTCGTGGGGAACGCGGACGCGATCGTGGCGAGCGACGACGCGACGTTCGGCCTGCCCGAGCTGGACCGTGGCGCGCTCGGCGCGGCCACGCACCTGTCCCGCCTCGTCCCGCAGCACCTGATGCGCGCACTGTTCTATACATCCCGTACGGCCACGGCCGCCGAACTGCAGGCGCACGGGTCGGTGTGGCAGGTCGTGCCGAGGGGGCAGCTGCGCGAGGCGGCCCTGGAGCTGGCCCGCGACATCGCCCGCAAGGACGGCTATCTGCTCCGCCTCGCCAAGTCCGCGCTCAACGGGATCGACCCGGTCGACGTGCACCGCAGCTACCGCTTCGAGCAGGGCTTCACCTTCGAGGCGAACCTGAGCGGGGTCGCCGACCGGGTCCGCGACACCTTCGGACAGGAGACCGAGCGATGACCACACCGGACAAGAGCATGACGCCCGACGAGGTGGTCGGGCGGCTGCGCAGTGGCATGACGATCGGCATCGGCGGCTGGGGCTCGCGCCGCAAACCCATGGCGCTGGTGCGGGCGTTGCTGCGCAGCGATGTCACGGACCTGACCGTCGTCTCGTACGGGGGCCCGGACGTCGGGCTGCTCGCGGCCGCCGGGAAGATCCGCAAGCTGGTCGCGGCGTTCGCGACGCTCGACTCCATCCCGCTCGAGCCGAACTTCAGGGCGGCGCGCCAAAACGGCGCGTTCGAGCTGATGGAGATCGACGAGGCGATGTTCATGTGGGGGCTGCACGCGGCGGCGAACCGGATGCCGTTCCTGCCCGTGCGGGCCGGGATCGGCTCGGACGTCATGCGGGTCAACCCGGGCCTGCGGACGGTGACTTCGCCGTACGAGGACGGGGAGACGTTCGTGGCGATGCCGGCGCTGCGCCTCGACGCTGCTCTGGTGCACGTGAACCGGGCGGACCGCGCGGGCAACGGCCAGTACCTGGGCCCTGACCCGTACTTCGACGATCTGTTCTGCGAGGCGGCGGACAGCGCGTACGTGTCGTGCGAGCAGTTGGTCGACGGCTTCGGGGCGGACACCGTGCCGCAGACGCTGCTGGTCAAGCGGCATTCCGTGACGGGTGTCGTGGAGACGCCGAACGGGGCGCACTTCACGTCCTGCGTGCCCGATTACGGCCGCGACGAGGCGTTCCAGAAGCTGTACGCGAGCACGCCCTGGCCCGAGTTCGCCGAGCGGTTCCTGCCGCCCGGCGGTGACGAGAAGCAGTACCAGTCCGCCGTCCAGGCCTGGCACGAGGAGCAGAAGTGAGCGTCACCAGCAGTGTCACCGCTACGGATGTGTCCCGCGCCGAGTACTGCGTGATCGCGTGCGCCGAGGCCTGGCGGGACAACGGGGAGGTGCTGGCGAGCCCGATGGGACTGATCCCGTCCGTGGGGGCGCGCCTGGCCAAGCGCACCTTCTCCCCCGGCCTGCTGCTGACCGACGGCGAGGCGATGGTGGTCGGGCTCGACGGCGCGGCGGAGGGCTGGCTCCCGTACCGGCAGCATCTGACGATGGTCACCGGCGGGAAGCGGCACGTGATGATGGGCGCGAGCCAGATCGACCGGTTCGGCAACCAGAACATCTCGTGCATCGGCGACTGGGAGCGGCCCGACCGGCAGCTCCTCGGGGTGCGCGGCGCCCCGGTCAACACGCTGAACAATCCGGTGAGTTACTGGGTCCCCAAGCACAGCCGCCGGGTCTTCGTCGAGAAGGTCGACATGATCAGCGGGGTGGGCTATGACAGCGCGGCCGCGGCGGGCCCTTCGGCGACGCGGTTCCACCGCATCCCCCGTGTCGTCACGAATCTGGCCGTCCTGGACTTCGACACCGAGGACCACGCGATGCGGCTGGTCTCCGTGCATCCGGGCGTCACGGTGGAGGAGGTCCAGGAGGCGACGGGGTTCGCACTGGTGCTCCCGGAGGGCGGCGAGGTGCCGCGCACGCGGGAGCCCACGGCCGCGGAGCTGCGGCTGATCCGGGAGGTCATCGACCCGAAGGCGACGCGGGACCGGGAGGTCAAGCCGGTATGACGCCACCCACGCCGCCTTCCGAACCGGCCCCGGCCTCCGCCGCGTTCACGATCCCGACGCCCCTGACCCGGCTCACCGGCGTGCGCCACCCCATCGTGCAGACCGGCATGGGATGGGTCGCGGGGCCTCGCCTGGTGTCGGCGGCGGCGAACGCGGGGGCGCTCGGCATCCTCGCGTCCGCCACCATGACGCTCGACCAGCTGCGCTCCGCCGTACGCGAGGTGAAGTCGCGCACGGACCAGCCCTTCGGGGTGAACCTGCGGGCCGACGCGGGGGACGCGCGCGAGCGGGTCAAGGTGATCGTCGACGAGGGCGTGAAGGTCGCCTCGTTCGCGCTGGCCCCCTCGCGCGAGCTGATCGCCGAACTGAAGGACGCGGGCGCCGTCGTGATCCCCTCGATCGGGGCGCGCCGGCACGCCGAGAAGGTCGCGGCGTGGGGCGCGGACGCGGTGATCGTGCAGGGCGGCGAGGGCGGCGGGCACACCGGCGAGGTGGCGACGTCGGTGCTGCTGCCGCAGGTGGTGGACGCCGTCGACATCCCGGTGGTCGGGGCGGGCGGCTTCCGCGACGGCCGGGGCCTGGTCGCCGCGCTCGCCTACGGGGCGGCCGGGGTCGCCATGGGGACGCGTTTCCTGCTGACGTCGGACTCGACGGTGCCGGACGCGGTGAAGGCGAAGTATCTGGCGGCGAGCGTCAAGGACGTCACGGTGACGACGGCGGTGGACGGCCTTCCGCACCGCATGCTGCGCTCGGAACTGGTCGACTCCCTGGAGAACGCGGGGCGTACGCGCGCGTTGCTGCACGCCGTGCGTCGTGCCACGGGCTTCAAGAAGCTCTCGGGCCTGAGCTGGCCGCAGATGGTGCGGGACGGCCTCGCCATGAAGCACGGCAAGGACCTCACGTGGAGCCAGGTGCTGCTGGCCGCGAACACCCCGATGCTCCTGAAGGCCTCCATGGTCGAGGGCCGCACCGACCTGGGCGTCATGGCCTCGGGCCAGGTCGCGGGCCTCATAGAGGACCTGCCCAGCTGCGCGGAGCTGGTCGACCGCGTGATGACCGAGGCCCGTAAGACGCTGGAGTCCCTCCCCACCCCACCCTGACCGGGCACGACAACGGCCCGCCTCCGCAAGGGAGTTCATGTATGCCGCGCACGTACAGAACAGGGCACGCGCACGGAACAGGGAACACGTACGCAGCGGCGGCGCTCTCGCGGCGCCGGGCGCTCGGCGCCGCGCTCGGCACGGTCACGGCGCTCGCCGCGGCCCCGGTCGCCGCGGCGACGCAGGGCCGTCCGGCCACCGGTGGCATCCGGCAGATCCCCCTCAAGGGCGCGGTGAACGTCCGGGACATCGGCGGCTACCGGGCGCGAGGCCGCGGCCGGGTCCGGTACGGGCTCGTCTACCGGGCCGACGCGCTGAGCGATCTCACCGACGCGGACGTGGCGCGGGTCGACGGCCTGCGGCTCGCCGAAGTGGTCGACTTCCGGGTGCCGTTCGAGGTGCGCACGGACGGCGCCGACCGGCTGCCAGCAGGCCTTACGGTGACCGCGCGGTCCGTATCCGACGGCGGCCAGTACGAGCAGCTGATGGCCGCGATCGGTTCGAAAGACCCGGCGGTGCAGCAGGAGTTGCTCGGGAACGGCAAGGCTGCCGCGGCGATGCGCGCCACGTACCGGATGTTCGTGAACGACGCGGCCAACCGTGCGCGGTTCGGGGAGACGCTCCGGGACGCGGCGTACGGCGGTCGTGGCGCGCTGCTGTACCACTGCACGTCAGGGAAGGACCGCACGGGCTGGATGACGTACGTGCTGCTGAGCCTGCTCGGCGTGGACCAACGGGCCGTGGAGCGCGACTACTTGGCGTCGAACGCGTTTCGCTCCGCGCATGACGCCGAGGTGCGGGAGGGGCTGCGGCAGGCGGGGCTGATGCGGGACCCCGACCTGTTGATCCCCGTCCAGGAGGTGCGCATGGAGTATCTGGACGCGGCGCGTGAGCAGGTGCGGTACGCCTTCGGCGGGATGCGTCGGTACGTTACCGAGGGGCTTGGCGTGGATCGCCGCGCGGTGGGGATGCTGCGGGCGCGGCTGGTGGAGTGACGTGTTGCGCCGCTGCGGGGCGGAGGCCGCGGGGCTCTGCCCCGGACCCCGCGCCTCAATCGCCGGCGGGGCTAAAAATGCCGATCCCCGCCGGACTGCTGCTCCCGCGCGGGACGAAGACCACGGAGCTTGGATTGTCGGGCCCCGCTCCTCAAACGCCGGAGGCGCTTGATGTGGTTACGCCGCCTGCTGGCGCGGGCCGCGGGGGCCGCGGCCTCGGCGGTTGCCGCCGGAGCCGGACGAGGCCGCGCCGCCGTTGGCGGATCCGGAGCGGCGGCGGCCACCGGCCGCGCCACCCGAGTTCGTGCGCTGGCCCTCGGCGCCCGCGGCGCGACCCGCACCGGTGCCCGCGGCGCGGCCGTTGCCGCCGCCATTGCCGCTCCCGCCGCGGGAGCGGCGGGAGCGGCGCGGCTTGGCCGCGGCGGCGGGAGCGGCCGGCTCCGGCACGGCGATGGCCACGGCGACACCGGACGGCTCGCGCGCGCCGGTGATCTCCGTCAGTGCCTCGTCCGTGGAGCGGACCTGCGTCGTACGCGGCTGGATCTTGGCGTCCCGCATCAGGCGCTGCACATCGCGCTTCTGCTCGGGCAGGACCAGGGTGACGACGCTGCCGGACTCGCCGGCGCGGGCGGTGCGGCCGCCGCGGTGCAGGTAGTCCTTGTGCTCGGTGGGCGGGTCGACGTTGACGACGAGGCCGAGGTCGTCGACGTGGATGCCGCGCGCCGCGACGTTCGTGGCGACGAGCGCGGTGACCCGGCCGTCCTTGAACTGCTCCAGGGTGCGGTTGCGCTGCGGCTGGCTGCGGCCGCCGTGCAGCGGAGCCGCGTACACGCCGGCGGCGAGAAGCCGCTTGGCGAGCCGGTCGGCGGAGCGCTTGGTGTCGACGAAGAGGATGACGCGGCCTTCGCGGGCGGCGATGCGCGCGGTGACGGCCTTCTTGTCGGTCTCGTCGGCGAGGTGCAGGACGTGGTGCTCCATCGTCGTCACCGCGCCCGCGGACGGGTCGACGGAGTGCACGACGGGGTCGCTGAGGAACTGCTTGACGAGCCGGTCCACGTTCTTGTCGAGCGTCGCGGAGAACAGCATCGTCTGGCCGCCCCGCTCGACCTGCTTCAGGAGCGCGGTGACCTGCGGCATGAAGCCCATGTCGGCCATCTGGTCGGCCTCGTCGAGCACCGTCGTGCGCACCGAGCCGAGCACGCAGTCGCCGCGCTCGATGAGGTCCTTGAGGCGCCCGGGGGTGGCGACGACGACCTCGGCGCCGCGGCGCAGCGCGCCGGCCTGGCGGGAGATCGACATGCCGCCGACGACGGTCGCGAGGCGCAGCTTCAGCGCGGTGGCGTACGGGGTGAGGGCGTCGGTGACCTGCTGGGCGAGCTCACGGGTGGGGACGAGGACGAGCGCGAGAGGGGACTTCGGCTCGGCCTTGGCGCCGGTCGTGTGGGTGAGCAGCGGGAGGCCGAAGGCGAGGGTCTTGCCGGAGCCGGTGCGGCCGCGGCCGAGGAGGTCCCGTCCGGCGAGCGAGTTCGGGAGCGTCGCGGCCTGGATGGGGAACGGCTCCGTGACGCCCTGCTCACCCAGCGTCTTCAGAAGGGCGGCCGGCATGTCGAGCTCGGCGAAGCTGTCCACCGCGGGCAGCGCGGGAGTGGTGTTCTCCGGCATGGTGAATTCGCTCGGCGGCGCGGACTGTTGCCTGCGGCGCTGCTCGGGGGCGCGGCGCTGCCCGGCTGCGGGACGGGGGCGGCGGGACGGGCGGGCAGAACTGGCCATGCGGCGATGCCTTCCGGGACGGGACAGCAGGAACCGGGGCCCGCACCATAGCGGTGCGGGCCCCGGCCCGGTGATGCTCGATCCGACACCCGCCGGTCAGCCCGGCGGTGTCGAGTGATCTACGAGCGAGATCAGGCGGGGAGGATGTTCTCCGCCTGCGGGCCCTTCTGGCCCTGCGTGACGTCGAACGTCACCTTCTGGCCCTCCTGGAGCTCACGGAAGCCCGAGGTGGCGATGTTCGAGTAGTGGGCGAAGACGTCGGCGCCGCCGCCGTCCTGCTCGATGAAGCCGAAGCCCTTTTCCGAGTTGAACCACTTAACGATACCGGTGGCCATGTCGTTCTCCTTAAGAACAGGTAGCAGTCCCCATTCCAATAACGCCCAGGTGAACGCCGGAAACCAGGAAATTTCCCGGGAAAACAATAATGCGCCTGAGGAACATTCCCGTCAGGCGCACATAAAGTCTATGGGTACCAAAACTGCAACGTCGTGAATCTTAGCATGCGACGTCACCGGACCGCGATCCCGTCCAGGACCATCGACAGATACTGGCGCGCGATCTCCTCCGGACTGTGCCTCCCGCCGGGCCGGTACCAGGACGCCGCGACCCACACGGTGTCGCGTACGAACCGGTAGGTGAGGCGGATGTCGAGGTCGGCGCGGAAGACCTGGTCGGCGACGCCGCGCTCCAGGGTGGTCAGCCAGGTCTTCTCGAACCTGCGCTGCGACTCGGCGAGGAACGCGAAGCGTTCCTGCGCGACGAGCTGCTGGGACTCCCGCTGGTAGATGGCGACGGCGGCGCGGTGCCGGTCGATCTCCCGGAAGGACTCGGTGACCAGCGCCTCCAGCGTCTCCCTCGGCCCGAGTGCGTCGTCGAGCACGGTGTCGTAGCCGGACCACAGCTCGTCGAGGAAGCCGCGCAGGATCTCCTCCAGCATCGATTCCTTGGAGTCGAAGTGGTAGTAGAGGCTGCCGGCGAGCATGCCCGCGTGGTCGGCGATCTTGCGGACCGTCGTGGCGTTGTAGCCCTGCTCGGCGAAGACCTCGGCCGCGGTGTGCAGGAGCTCGCCGCGCCGCTCGGGCGCGGCGTTCGTCGACTGGGACTTCTTCTTCGCGGGCTTCGCGGGCTTCGTTGACTTCGTAGGCACGGGCCCATTGTCCCGGGCATCGGGGTCGCCGGGCGAAGTGGTCCCCGCCCATCACCCCATCGGCACGGGCGGATCGTCATGACCGGGGCATCCGTCCGGCCGACGCGCCGCCATCGGCGGAGACTTCGGCGCCGGTGAGGTAGGAGGCGTCGTCGGAGGCGAGGAAGGCGACGAGCCGGGCGACCTCCTCGGGCCGGCCGATGCGGCCGAGCGCGGCGGCCGGGTGCTCGGTGGTGCCGAGGTGGGCGGTCATCGCCGTGTCGATGGCGCCGGGGAAGACGGCGTTGACGCGGATGCCGTCGCCGCCGAGTTCGAGGGCGGCGGTGCGGCTCAGCCCGCGCAGCCCCCACTTCGCGGCGCCGTACGAGCCGTGCCCCCAGATGCCCTGGACGCCGGCCTGCGAGGAGATGTTGACGATCGCGCCGCCCCGCTCCCCCGCCCGCATGGCGGGGACGACGGCCTGGACGCCCAGGAACGGGCCGACGAGGTCGACCTTGAGGATCCGCTCCAGCTGGGCCGGATCCTCGTCGACGATGGGGGACGTCGTGTAGATGGCGGCGTTGTTGACGAGGATGTCGAGCTGCCCGTACGTACGGACGGCGACGTCGACGGCGTGCGCCCAGGAAGCCGCTTCGGTGACATCGAGTCTCACGAACCGCGCGGCGTCACCGAGATCATCGGCGACCTTCTCTCCTTCGGCCACGAGGACGTCCCCGAGCACGACCCGTGTCCCGCGCGCCACGAGTTCGCGGGTGATGGCCTCCCCCATGCCGCGGGCCGCGCCGGTCACGAGGGCGACCTTCCCGGCCAGTTGTCCATGCCGCTCACTCGTCGTCGTACGACGGGGGCTCGTCACAGGCGCTCGATGATCGTGACGTTGGCCTGGCCGCCGCCCTCGCACATCGTCTGGAGGCCGAACCGGCCGCCGGTGCGCTCCAGTTCGTGCAGCAGGGTCGTCATCAGCTTGCTGCCGGTGGCGCCGAGGGGGTGGCCGAGGGCGATCGCGCCGCCGTTGACGTTGACCTTCTCGGGGTCGGTGCCGGTCTCCTTGAGCCAGGCGAGGACGACCGGAGCGAACGCCTCGTTGATCTCGACGAGGTCGATGTCGTCCATGGTCAGGCCGGTCTTCTTCAGCGCGTACGCGGTCGCCGGGATGGGCGCGGACAGCATCCGGATGGGGTCCTCGCCGCGTACGGAGAGGTGGTGGATGCGGGCCCGGGGCGTCAGCCCGTGTTCCCGTACGGCCTGTTCGGAGGCGATCAGCAGGGCCGCCGCTCCGTCGGAGACCTGCGAGGAGCAGGCGGCGGTGATGGTGCCGCCCTCGACGACCGGATTCAGGCCCGCCATCTTCTCCAGGGTCGTGTCCCGGCGCGGCCCCTCGTCGGCGGTGACGTCCCCGTAGGCGACGGACTCCTTCGCGAACCGGCCCTCGTCGATCGCGCGCAGCGCCCGCTGGTGGGAGCGCAGCGCCCACTCCTCCTGGTCCTGCCGCGTGATGCCCCACTTCTCGGCGATGAGTTCGGCGCCGTGGAACTGGTTGACGGGCGCGTCGCCGTAGCGGGCGCGCCAGCCCTCGCTGCCGAGGAAGGGGCCCTCGGTGAGGCCGAGCGGTTCGGCGGCCTGCCGGGAGGCGAAGGCGATCGGGATCATCGACATGTTCTGCGTGCCGCCCGCGACGACGAGGTCCTGCGTCCCGGAAAGCACGCCCTGCGCCGCGAAGTGGATGGCCTGCTGGGAGGAGCCGCACTGCCGGTCGACCGTGACGCCCGGCACCTCCTCGGGAAGCCCCGCGGCGAGCCAGCAGGTGCGGGCGATGTCGCCGGCCTGCGGGCCGACGGTGTCGAGGCAGCCGAAGACGACGTCCTCGACGGCGGCCGGGTCGACCCCGGTGCGCGCGACGAGCTCCTTCAGGACATGGGCGCCCAGGTCGGCGGGGTGGACGGCGCTGAGCCCGCCCTTGCGCCGCCCGACGGGCGTACGGACCGCATCGACGATGTAGGCCTCGGCCATGACGCATCAACTCCAGTCTCTTCTAAGGGTGGTGGGGTTGGGCTATCCCGTCGAGCACCATCGCGAGGTACTCGCGGGCGATCTCCTCGGGGCTGTGCCGGCCGCCCGGCCGGTACCAGGACGCGGCGACCCACACGGTGTCGCGTACGAACCGGTAGGTGAGGCGGATGTCGAGGTCGGCGCGGAACGCCCCGGCCGCCACGCCTTCTTGGAGGGTGGTCAGCCAGGTCTGCTCGAACTTGCGCTGCGACGCGGCGAGGAACGCGAACCGCTCCCTGGCCGCGAGCGCCTTCGACTCCTTCTGGTAGATGGCGACGGCGGGCCCGTGCCGGTCGATCTCCCGGAACGACTCGGTGACCAGGGCCCGCATCGTCTCGCGCGGCCCGTGTCCGGCGGCGAGCACGGTGTCGTAGCGGCCCCACAGCTCGTCGAGGAAACCGCGGAGGATCTCCTCGACGATCGAGTCCTTGGAGTCGAAGTGGTAGTAGAGGCTGCCCGCGAGCATCCCCGCGGCGTCGGCGATCCGGCGCACGGTGGTGGCGTCGTAGCCCTGCGCCGCGAAGACCCCGGCCGCCGCGGCGAGGAGCTCTTGGCGCCGCTCGGGCGTGGGGCTCATGCGCGCTGGCTGCTGACGGAGACGGTTTCGCCGGTCATGTACGAGGAGTAGCCGGAGGCGAGGAAGACCATCACGTTGGCCACCTCCCAGGGCTGTGCGTACCGGCCGAAGGCCTCCTTCTCGGTCAGCTCGGCGAGCAGTTCCTCCGAGGTGACCTTCGCCAGGTGCGGGTGCATGGCGAGGCTGGGCGCCACCGCGTTGACCCGCACCCCGTACTCGGCGGCCTCTATCGCGGCGGTCCTGGTCAGGGCCATCACGCCGGCCTTCGCTGCGGCGTAGTGCGCCTGTCCGGCCTGGGCGCGCCAGCCGATGACGGACGCGTTGTTGACGATCACGCCGCCGCGGCCGGTGTCGCGGAAGGCGCGCAGGGCGGCCCGGACGCACCGGAACGTCCCGTTCAGGGTGACGTCCAGGACCTTCGTCCACTGCTCGTCGCTCATGTCGACGAGCGCCGAAGTGCCGCCGAGGCCCGCGTTGTTGACGACTATGTCGAGCCTGCCGTGCCGCTCCGCGGCGTGCGCGAAGAGTGCCTGCACCTGCTCCTCGTCGGTGACGTCGCAGGCTTGCGCGGAGACCCGGTCGGCGCCGAACTCGGCGGCGAGGGCCGCTTCGCTCTCCTTCAGTCGGCGTGCGTGCGCGTCGCTGATGACGACGCGGGCGCCCTCCTCCAGGAAGCGGCGCGCGGTGGCGCCGCCGATGCCGGCGCCTGCGGCCGCGGTGATGACGGCGCCGCGCCCGTCGAGCAGTTGATGCCCGGGCACGTAGTCAGGGGCGACGGAACTCATACGCGCACCTCTTTCGGCAGGGAAGGCCTCGACGCTGTCCACGCCCATAAGCTAACCTACCAAACACTTGTTAGGGAAGGATGATTCCGATGCCCGCAGCGCACGCCGCCGAGACCGGACCCGACACCGGTCCCGGCACTCCCGTCCTGTACGAGGTCAGGGGCCGGGTCGCCCACGTGACGATGAACCGCCCGAAGTACCGCAACGCCCAGAACTCGGCGATGACGTACGCCCTGGACTCCGCCTTCTACCGGGCCGCCGAGGACGAGGCCGTGAAGGTGATCGTGCTCGCGGGCGCGGGCGAGCACTTCTCGGCGGGGCACGACATCGGGACGCCGGAGCGGGACGCGCATCTGCCGTTCGAGCGGCGGGCCGGGCTGTGGTGGGACCACTCCGACAAGCGGGGCGCCGAGTCGCGGTTCGCCCGCGAGTCGGAGGTGTACCTGGGCATGTGCAGGCGCTGGCGCGAGCTGCCGAAGCCGGTGATCGCCTCGGTGCAAGGGGCGTGCGTGGCGGGCGGGTTGATGCTGGCCTGGGTGTGCGACCTGATCGTGGCGAGCGAGGACGCGTTCTTCGCCGACCCTGTCGTCCGGATGGGGATACCGGGCGTCGAGTACTTCGCGCACCCGTGGGTGATGCCGCCGCGGATCGCCAAGGAGTTCCTGTTCACGGGCGAGCGGATGAGCGCGCGCAGGGCGTACGAGGTGGGGATGGTCAACCGGGTGGCGCCCCGGGACGAACTGGCCGCCGCCACGCGCGACTTGGCGGACCGGGTGGGTGAGATGCCGCGGCTCGGGCTCGCGCTGACCAAGCGCGCGGTGAACCAGGCGGAGGATCTCCAGGGCCTGCACGCGGGCATGGACTCCGTCTTCGGCCTGCACCACCTGGCGCACGCGCACAACGCGGAGACGGCGGCGGACTCCCTGGGCGGCATGGACGTCCACGCCATGAAGGAGGCGGGCGCCCGATGAACCTGGAGTTCACCCCGGATCAGGACGCGTTCCGCGAGGAGGCGCGGGCGTGGCTCGCCGAGCACGTTCCGGCCGAGCCGCCGCCCTCCCTGGAAACGGCCGAGGGCTTCGCCGCGCACCGCGCGTGGGAGGCCGAGATGTCCGCGGACCGCTGGTCGGTCGTCTCGTGGCCCGAGGAGTTCGGGGGCCGCGGCGTCGACATCTTCAAGTGGCTGATCTTCGAGGAGGAGTACTACGCGGCGGGGGCGCCGGGCCGCGTCTCACAGAACGGCATCAACCTCCTCGCGCCCACGCTCTTCGACCACGCCACGGACGAGCAGCGGGCGCGCGTGCTGCCGTCGATGGCGAGCGGTGAGGTGATCTGGGCGCAGGCCTGGTCGGAGCCGGAGGCGGGTTCCGACCTGGCGGCGCTGCGGTCGCGGGCGGTGCGCACGGACGGCGGGTGGCTGCTGCGCGGGCAGAAGACGTGGTCGTCGCGTGCGGCGTTCGCTGACCGGGCGTTCGGCATCTTCCGTACGGACCCGGAGGCGGACAGGCCTCATCACGGGCTCACGTACTTGATGTTCGACCTGCGCGCGCCGGGTGTCACGGTCCGGCCGATCGGCCGCATCGACGGCAAGCCGGCCTTCGCCGAGCTGTTCCTGGACGACGTGTTCGTGCCCGACGAGGACGTGATCGGGGAGGTCGGCAAGGGCTGGCGCATCGCGATGTCGACGACGGGGAACGAGCGGGGGCTCATGCTCCGCTCCCCCGGCCGCTTCCTCGCCTCCGCGGACCGGCTGCTCGAGCTGTGGCGGGAGCGCGGCGCGGACCCGGCGGTGCGGGACCGGGTGGCGGACGCGGTGGTGGGGGCGCGCGCGTACCAGCTGTTCACGTACGGCAACGCGTCGCGGTTCGCGGCGGGTGAGCAGATAGGGGCGGAGTCGAGCCTGAACAAGGTGTTCTGGTCGGAGTACGACATCGCGCTGCACGAGACGGCGCTCGAACTTCTCGGCGCCGACGGAGAGTTGGCGGACGGCGAGTGGGCCGAGGGCTACACCTTCTCGCTCGCGGGGCCCATCTACGCCGGTACGAACGAGATCCAGCGCGACATCATCGCCGAGCGGCTGCTCGGCCTGCCGAAGGGACGCCGCTGATGAGGTTCCTCCTGGACGCGGAGCAGGCCGAGTTCGGCCGCACGCTCGACCGGATGCTCACGGCGGCGGACACCCCGTCGGTGGTCCGCGCGTGGGCGGGCGGCGACGCGGGGCCCGGGCGGGCGCTGTGGGGGCGGCTCGCGGAGGCGGGCGTGTTCGCGCTCGCGGTGCCGGAGGCGTACGAGGGGGTGGGCCCGCTTCCCGTGGAACTGGCGTTGTCGTACGTGGAGTTGGGGCGGCACGCGGTGCCGGGTCCTGTGGTCGAGACGGCGGCGGTGGCGACGTTGCTGAACGGTACGGAGGCCGCGAAGGAGTGGCTGCCGCGGATCGCGGCGGGAGAGGTGGTGGCCACCCTGCCCTCCGGTCCCTACGCGCTGGACGCGGACGCGGCGGACGCCGTCTTCATGGTGGACGGTGACGCGATACGGCTGGCCGCCGGGCACGGACCGCTGCGGGAGTCGGCCGACCCCGCGCGGCGCCTGTTCGTGCCCGAAGGGGGCGAGGTCGTGGCGCGTGGCGCGAAGGTGCGGGAGGCGTCGGACATGGCGTCACTTCTGACGGCGGCGCAGGCGCTCGGCGTGGGCCTGGAACTACTCCGCCGTACGGTCGACTACGTCCGGCAGCGCGAGCAGTTCGGCGTCCCGGTCGGCTCGTTCCAGGCGGTCAAGCACCGCCTCGCGGACGCGCTGGTGGGCCTGGAGTTCGCACGCCCGCTGCTGTTCGGAGCGGCACTCACGATGTCCCCGTCCGACATCGCAGCGGCGAAGCTCTCAACGGGCGAGGCGGCCTACGCGGCAGCCCGCGCAGCCCTCCAACTCCACGGCGCCGTGGGCTACACGGAGGAGCTGGACCTGTCCCTGTGGCTCCGCAAGGCCCGCCCACTCCGGGACGCATGGGCCACACCGTCCGCGTGCCGCGCGCGGATCGTGGCATAACCCGTGCCGTGGCCGGCGCCTCCCGTCCTGGTTGCGCCGCACCGGGGCGCCGCCTTGCCCACCCTGCCGCCCCAGGCGGCAGATTGCCCAAGGCGGGTGCGGTCGACCGCAACGGGTGGGGAGCCGTGCCTGCGGCGGATTACCCAAGGCGGGTGCGGTCGACCGCAGCGGGTGGGGAGCCGTGCCTGCGGCGGATTGCCCATGGCCGTGGCGGCGTCGACCGCAGCGGTTGGCGGAGGTTGCCCAAGACGGGGCGACGTCGACCGCGACGGATGGGGAGCCGCGGACGGCGCCGAATCGCCCAAGACGGCGCCGGCACCCCGTCGGGCCGACGCCCCCGGAGGGGGCGGGTGGGTGGGAGATGGGCGGGAGCCGGGCGATTGCCTGCGGGTGGGCAAATCAAGCCCCTGCGGCGTTTGAGCAGCGGGGCCCGGGGCGGAGCCCCGAATCCGTAACGCCGGTCCGGCAAAACCAGCCCCGCCGGCGATTGAGGCGCGGGGCCCGGGGCAGAGCCCCGCGGCGTGGGCCAAGGCGGACCGGCCCTACGTGGGGCCGATGCACATCAAGCCCCTGCGGCGCTTGAGCAGCGGGGGCCGGGGCGGAGCCCCGTGGCGTAGGACCCGTGCCGGGTCAGGAACGGGCACCGGTCGCCAAGTCGCACAGACACTCGCTTAATGTGTGCCGCATGAAACGCGCAGGCTGCCTGCTCCTCTCCTTCGTCGCCGTGGCCCCCCTCGCCACCGCCGCCGTCTACCTCCTGTCACCGGACGACAAGCAGGACGGCGCGGGCCCACGCCCCACCACCTCCGCCCCGGCCCGCCCCGGCAACCAGTCGGAAGCGGAGCGCAAGGCCGACGACAAGGTGATCGCGAGCCTGCCTCCCGGCCTCGCCGCCCCGCAGAAGAAGGACCTGGCCCAGCAGATCGTCGCCAGCGCCGAGAACTCGACCCTCAACTGGCGTGGCCAGTACGGCTACATCGAGGACATCGACGACGGCCAGGGCTACACGGCCGGCATCATCGGCTTCTGCACCGGCACCCACGACCTGCTGACCCTGGTCGAGCGCTACACCAAGACCCACCCGGACAACGGCCTCGCCCGCTACCTCCCCGCCCTGCGCAAGGTCGACGGCACGGACTCCCACAAGGGCCTCGACCCCGGCTTCACCGCGGCGTGGAAGCAGGAGGCCACGCACAAGGCCTTCCGGGACATCCAGGAGAAGGAGCGCGACCGCGGCTACTTCGACCCCGCGGTCCGCCTCGCCAAGCTCGACGGCCTCGGCACGCTCGGCCAGTTCGTCTACTACGACGCGATGGTCCTGCACGGCCCCGGCACAAGCCCGAACGGCTTCTACGGACTGCGCGAGGCCGCCCTCAAGGAGGCCGACACCCCGTCGCAGGGCGGCAGCGAGAAGAACTACCTCGACATCTTCCTCGACCTGCGCCGCAAGGCCATGAAGTCCAAGAACCCCGACCGCGACACCACCCGCATCGACACGGCGCAGCGCCAGTTCCTCTACGACGGGAACCTGTCCCTGAAGACTCCGCTGACGTGGAAGGTGTACGGCGAGACGTTCCACATCGACTGACGCGACCGAGCCCGAAGCCCCCGAACGCACCGCGACGCCCGCCCAGCGTCCGGTCGGGGACTTTATAGGGCGAGCGTCGCGCTCAGTTCCGTACGCCGTTGTACGGGACGTTTCAGCGGCGGACCGTTACACGGCCAGCGCGCGGTCCGTCGGGCGGATCGGAGCGTGCAGCTCCGACACCCCGGTCAGGAAGCGGTCCACGCCGCGGGCGGCCGAGCGGCCCTCCGCGATGGCCCACACGATGAGGGACTGGCCGCGGCCGGCGTCGCCCGCCACGAACACACCCGGGACGTTCGTCTGGAACTCGTCGTCGCGGGCGACGTTGCCGCGCGCGTCGAGGTCGAGGCCGAACTGCGAGACCAGGCCGTTCTCCTGGTCCGTGCCCGTGAAGCCCATCGCGAGGGTGACCAGCTGCGCCGGGATCTTGCGCTCGGTGCCGGGCTTGTTGACGAGCTTGCCGTCGACGAACTCGACCTCGGCGAGGTGCAGCCACTGGACGTTGCCGTCCTCGTCGCCCTCGAAGTGGGTGGTGCCCGCAGAGTAAATGCGCTCGCCGCCCTCCTCGTGGGCCGAGGTGACCTTGTAGAGCATCGGGAACGTCGGCCACGGCTGCGTGGTCGTGTTCCGGTCGTCGTTCGGGCGCGGCATGATCTCCAGCTGCGTCACCGAGGCGGCGCCCTGGCGGTGGGCGGTGCCCACGCAGTCGGCGCCGGTGTCACCGCCGCCGATCACGACGACGTGCTTGCCCTCGGCGGTGATGGGCGGCTGGACGTAGTCGCCCTCCTGCACCTTGTTGGAGAGGGGCAGGTACTCCATCGCGTAGTGGATGCCGTTCAACTCGCGGCCGGGGACCGGGAGATCACGCGACACGGTCGCACCCGCGGCCACGACGACGGCGTCGTAGCGCTTGCGCAGGCCCGCGGCGTCGATGTCGCGGCCGACCTCCACGCCGGTGCGGAACTTGGTGCCCTCCGCGCGCATCTGCTCGATGCGGCGGTTGATGTGGCGCTTCTCCATCTTGAACTCGGGGATGCCGTAGCGGAGCAGGCCGCCGATGCGGTCGGCGCGCTCGTAGACGGCGACCGTGTGGCCGGCCCGCGTCAGCTGCTGGGCGGCGGCGAGACCTGCCGGGCCCGAGCCGATGACGGCGACGGTCTTGCCCGACAGGCGCTCGGGGATCTGCGGGGCGACGTCGCCCCGGTCCCACGCCTGGTCGATGATCGAGACCTCGACGTTCTTGATGGTCACGGCCGGCTGGTTGATGCCGAGCACGCACGCCGACTCACAGGGCGCCGGGCAGAGGCGACCGGTGAACTCCGGGAAGTTGTTGGTCGCGTGCAGGCGCTCCTGCGCGGCCGACCAGTCCTCGCGGTACGCGTAGTCGTTCCACTCGGGGATCAGGTTCCCCAGCGGGCAGCCGTTGTGACAGAACGGGATGCCGCAGTCCATGCAGCGGGACGCCTGCTTGCTGATGATGGGGAGCAGGGACCCGGGAACGTAGACCTCGTTCCAGTCCTTGACGCGCTCGTCGACCGGGCGGGTCTGGGCGACTTCGCGCCCGTGGTTGAGAAAGCCCTTGGGATCAGCCATTGGTCGCCGCCTCCATCATCTTCTCGGTGATCTCGGTCTCCGAGAGACCGTCTCGCTCGGCGGCGTCCTTGGCGGCGAGCACTGCCTTGTACGTGCTGGGGATGATCTTCGTGAACCGGGCCACCGAGGCGTCCCAGTCGACGAGGAGCTTCTCGGCCACCGTCGAGCCGGTCTCCTCGGCGTGGCGGCGCACCACGTCGTGCAGCCACTGCTTGTCGGTGTCGTCGAGGGGCTCGACCGCGGACTGGTTACCGGCGTTCACGTCGGCGAGCTTCATGTCGATGACGTACGCGATGCCGCCCGACATACCGGCCGCGAAGTTGCGGCCCGTCTCGCCGAGGATCACCGCGTGGCCGCCGGTCATGTACTCGCAGCCGTGGTCGCCCACGCCCTCCGAGACGACCGTGGCACCGGAGTTGCGGACGCAGAAGCGCTCGCCGGTGCGGCCGCGGAGGAACAGTTCGCCGCCCGTCGCGCCGTACGCGATGGTGTTGCCGGCGATCGTCGAGTACTCGGCGAGGTGGTCGGCGCCGCGGTCCGGGCGGACGATGACGCGGCCACCGGAGAGGCCCTTGCCGACGTAGTCGTTGGCGTCGCCTTCGAGACGGAGCGTGACACCGCGCGGCACGAAGGCGCCGAAGGACTGGCCGGCGGAGCCCGTGAAGGTGATGTCGATGGTGTCGTCGGGCAGGCCCGCGCCACCGAACTTCTTCGTCACCTCGTGGCCGAGCATGGTGCCGACCGTGCGGTTGATGTTGCGGATGGCGACCCGGGCGCGCACCGGCTGGGCGTCCGTCTGGTCGTTGGCGGCGAGGGCGTCGGCGGCGAGCTTGATCAGCTCGTTGTCGAGCGCCTTCTCCAGGCCGTGGTCCTGCTCGATGATCCGGTGACGGACGGCGCCCTCGGGCAGGTCCGGCACGTGGAACAGCGGCTCCAGGTCGAGGCCCTGCGCCTTCCAGTGGTTCACGGCCTGCTCGGTGTCGAGGAGTTCGGCGTGGCCGACGGCCTCCTCGATGGAGCGGAAGCCCATCTCGGCGAGCAGCTCGCGGACCTCTTCGGCGATGAACTTGAAGAAGTTGACGATGTACTCGGCCTTGCCGGAGAACCGCTCGCGCAGCGTCGGGTTCTGCGTGGCGATGCCGACCGGGCAGGTGTCCAGGTGGCAGACGCGCATCATGACGCAGCCGGAGACGACGAGCGGCGCGGTCGCGAAACCGAACTCCTCGGCGCCGAGCAGCGCGGCGATCAGCACGTCGCGGCCGGTCTTCAGCTGGCCGTCGGTCTGCACGACGATGCGGTCGCGCAGGCCGTTGAGCAGCAGCGTCTGCTGGGTCTCGGCGAGGCCGAGCTCCCAGGGACCACCGGCGTGCTTCAGCGACGTGAGCGGCGAGGCGCCCGTGCCGCCGTCGTGACCCGAGATCAGGACGACGTCCGCGTGCGCCTTCGACACACCGGCCGCGACCGTACCCACGCCGACCTCGGAGACCAGCTTCACGTGGATGCGGGCCTGCGGGTTGGCGTTCTTGAGGTCGTGGATCAGCTGAGCCAGGTCCTCGATGGAGTAGATGTCGTGGTGCGGCGGCGGGGAGATGAGGCCCACGCCCGGCGTCGAGTGACGCGTCTTGGCGACCCACGGGTAGACCTTGTGGCCGGGCAGCTGGCCGCCCTCACCGGGCTTGGCGCCCTGGGCCATCTTGATCTGGATGTCGTCGGAGTTGACCAGGTACTCGGAGGTCACACCGAAGCGGCCGGAGGCCACCTGCTTGATCGACGAGCGGCGCGCCGGGTCGTACAGGCGCTCCGGGTCCTCGCCGCCCTCACCGGTGTTGGACTTGCCGCCCAGCTGGTTCATGGCGATGGCGAGGGTCTCGTGCGCCTCCATGGAGATGGAGCCGTACGACATGGCGCCGGTCGAGAACCGCTTGACGATCTCGGAGGCCGGCTCGACCTCGTCGATGGAGATCGGCTCGCGGCCCTCGGCCTTGAAGCCGAACAGGCCGCGCAGCGTCATGAGCCGCTCGGACTGCTCGTTCACGCGGTCCGTGTACTTCTTGAAGATGTCGTAGCTGCCCGAGCGCGTGGCGTGCTGGAGGCGGAAGACCGTCTCCGGGTCGAACAGGTGAGGCTCGCCCTCGCGGCGCCACTGGTACTCGCCGCCGATGTCGAGCGCGCGGTGCGCGGGCGCGATGCCGGAGGCGGGGTACGCCTTGGCGTGCCGGGCGGCGACCTCCTCGGCGATGACGCGCAGGTCGGCGCCGCCGATCTTGGTGGTGGTGCCGTTGAAGTACTTCTCGACGAAGGCCTCGTCGAGGCCGACGGCCTCGAAGACCTGGGCGCCGCGGTAGGAGGCGACGGTCGAGATGCCCATCTTGGACATGACCTTGAGGACGCCCTTGCCGAGCGCGTAGATCAGGTTCCTGATCGCGTCCTCGGCCTCTATGTCCTTGAGGAACGTGCCGGCGCGGACCAGGTCCTCGACCGACTCCATGGCGAGGTACGGGTTGACCGCCGCGGCACCGAAACCGATGAGCAGGGCGACGTGGTGGACCTCGCGCACGTCACCGGCCTCGACGAGGAGGCCCACCTGGGTGCGCTTCTTCGTACGGATGAGGTGGTGGTGGACGGCCGCGGTGAGCAGCAGCGACGGGATCGGCGCGTGCTCGGCGTCGGAGTGCCGGTCGGAGAGCACGATCAGGCGGGCGCCGGCCTCGAGGGCGGCGTCGGCCTCGGCGCAGATCTCGTCGATCCGGGCGGCGAGCGAGTCGCCACCGCCGTGCACCCGGTACAGGCCGGACAGGGTGACGGCCTTCATGCCGGGCATGTCGCCGTCGGCGTTGATGTGGATGAGCTTCGCGAGCTCATCGTTGTCGATCACCGGGAAGGGCAGGGTGACCGCGCGGCACGTGGCGGCCGTGGGCTCGAGCAGGTTGCTGCCGGGGCCCAGCGGGGAGCGCAGCGAGGTGACGAGCTCCTCGCGGATCGCGTCCAGCGGCGGGTTCGTGACCTGCGCGAACAGCTGCGTGAAGTAGTCGAACAGCAGCCGCGGGCGGGCGGAGAGCGCCGCGATCGGGGTGTCCGTGCCCATCGAGCCGATCGGCTCGGCGCCGGCCTTGGCCATCGGCGCGACGAGGATGCGGAGCTCTTCCTCGGTGTAGCCGAAGGTCTGCTGGCGGCGCGTGACGGAGGCGTGCGTGTGCACGATGTGCTCGCGCTCGGGGAGGTCGGAGAGCTCGATCTCGCCGGCCTCGAGCCACTCCTCGTAGGGGTGCTCGGAGGCGAGAGCGTTCTTGATCTCCTCGTCCTCGATGATGCGGTGCTCGGCGGTGTCCACGAGGAACATCCGGCCGGGCTGCAGGCGGCCCTTCTTGACGACCTTGGCCGGGTCGATGTCGAGGACGCCGACCTCGGAGCCGAGGACGACGAGTCCTTCGTCGGTGACCCAGTAGCGGCCGGGACGCAGACCGTTGCGGTCGAGAACGGCGCCGACCTGGGTGCCGTCGGTGAAGGTGACGCAGGCCGGGCCGTCCCAGGGCTCCATCAGGTTGGAGTGGTACTGGTAGAAGGCGCGCCGGGCCGGGTCCATGGAGGCGTGGTTCTCCCAGGCCTCCGGGATCATCATCAGGACGCTGTGCGGCAGCGAACGGCCACCGAGGTGCAGCAGCTCAAGGACCTCGTCGAAGGAGGCGGAGTCGGAGGCGTCCGGCGTACAGACGGGGAAGGTCCGCTCGAGGTTGTCCGAGTCTCCGAACAGCTCGGAGCCGAGCTGCGACTCACGGGCACGCATCCAGTTGCGGTTGCCCTTGACGGTGTTGATCTCACCGTTGTGCGCGACGAAGCGGTACGGGTGCGCGAGCGGCCACGACGGGAACGTGTTCGTGGAGAACCGGGAGTGCACGAGCGCGATCGCGGAAGCGAAGCGGCGGTCGGACAGGTCCGGGAAGAAGGGCTCAAGCTGGCCGGTGGTCAGCATGCCCTTGTAGACGATCGTGCGCGCGGAGAGCGACGGGAAGTACACGTCGGCCTCGCGCTCGGCGCGCTTGCGCAGCACGAACGCCTTGCGGTCGAGCGCGATGTCCTTGGAGGTGCCGTCCGCGACGAAGACCTGGCGGAACGCCGGCATCGTCGAGCGGGCGGTGGCGCCGAGGAGCTGCGGGGCGACCGGGACCTCGCGCCAGCCGAGGACGTTCAGGCCCTCTTCGGCGGCGATCGTCTCGATCCGCGAGACGAACTCCTCGGTGCCCTCCTCGGGCAGGAAGGCGATACCGACAGCGTACGAACCGGCCTCGGGGAGGTCGAAGTCGACCACCTCGCGCAGGAAGGCGTCCGGAACCTGGGACAGGATGCCCGCGCCGTCGCCCGAGTCGGGCTCGGAGCCGGTGGCACCGCGGTGTTCCAGGTTTCGCAGGACGGTCAGCGCCTGCTCGACCAGCGTGTGGCTCGCCTCGCCGGTGAGGGTGGCCACGAACCCGACGCCACAGGCGTCGTGCTCATTTCGCGGGTCGTACATGCCCTGGGCAGCAGGGCGAGCATCCATGTGCGACCAGGTCTGGCCGCTGTTGGAATGCTGGGACGGCTGGCGCGAGGTACGCATCGGCTCTCCCGTCGTCGTCGTGGCAAGGTACGTGCCGAGGGACGACGTTGGCCCTCTGCGGAGAAGTGCAACTCAAAAATTTCGTGCAAGTTACATGATGGAGCGGTTCTCGGGAACCGGATACTGCGTTCCAACATGCGGACACCGCGGGTGGCGGCGGGAGAGGCCTGGCCGGGCAGATCGATGACCGAGGGCCGGGGTGGTGCTGGCGTGCGCCGCGGGCCTCATTGCCCCCAGCGCTTACGGCTCATGCCCCGTGGTCTCGCAATCGAAACCGCGCGGTAACGACTACTTATGCAAGGCGCTGTATAGGCATCTTCAGGCCACGGCCGCGACCCGTCAACCAGCAAAAGTGCCGAAGATGCTCCCCAGGAGATACGTCACACCCGCCGCGGCACCACCGAGGACCAACTGCCGCAATCCGCTGAACCACCAGGAACGCGCCGTCACCTTGGCCACGACGGCCCCGCACGCGAAGAGTCCGAGGAGCGCGAGCAGCACGGCGGGCCACAGCGCGCTCGCCCCGAGCAGATAGGGCAGCACCGGGATCAGGGCGCCGAGCGCGAACGACCCGAAGGACGAGACGGCGGCGACCGTCGGCGAGGGAAGATCGCCGGGGTCGATGCCCAGCTCCTCCCGCGCATGTATCTCCAGGGCCTGCTCGGGATCCCGCGACAGCTGCGCGGCGACCTCGTGCGCAAGCTTCGACTCGACGCCACGGGAGACGTACAGCTCGGCGAGCTCCTTCTCCTCGTCGGCCGGGTGCTTGCGCAACTCGCGCCGCTCGACGTCGAGTTCGGCCTCGACCAGCTCGCGCTGGGAGGCGACGGAGGTGTACTCGCCCGCGGCCATGGAGAAGGCTCCGGCGGCGAGGCCCGACAGGCCGGTGATGATGATCGTCTGCTGCGAGACGGCGCCGCCCGCGACGCCGGCCATGAGCGCGAAGTTGGAGACGAGCCCGTCCATCGCGCCGAAGACCGCGGGCCGCAGCCAGCCACCGTTGACATCGCGGTGGGTGTGGTTGTCCCGGTGGGCGTCGTGCAGATCCGCCCCGGTCTCGATGATGGTCATGCTCGTGGACCCCGCTCCCCTGTGACTGCTGACTACCGACTGCCGTTTGCGAGCTGCCGTTGACGAGTCCGAAAGTACGCGCGAAAAATCGGCCCTGCCAGCAAGGAAGGCCGTACTTACCTGCGGTTTTGCGCCCTGCGCAACACGCTGACCTCCACCTTCCCGGACTAGCCCGTGAGGTGGATCACATGATGGGTGCGTTGACGGGCAGGGAAACAAGGACGCAACATCCGTAAACGTTTACAGAAGCGGGAAACGTTTACAGCATGACGGCGACAGCATGACGGCGAAGGGAGCAGGCGCGGTGCCGAGGACCACGACGCAGGCGACGGCGGCGGCGACCGGTGGCGGTCAGCCGACGATCATCTCCATCGCCGAGCGCGCGGGGGTCTCCATCGCGTCCGTCTCCCGCGTGCTGAACGGGATCGGGGCCCGCCCCGCGACCGTCGAGAAGGTCGAGCGCGCCGCCGCCGAACTCGGCTATGTGCCGAACGCGGTGGCCCGCTCCCTCAAGGACGGCCGCACCCGCCAGCTCACCTTCGCGATGCCCGACATCGGCAACCCGGTCTATGTGGCGATGGTCCGCGCCATCCAGTCCGTCGCGAAGGCCGCCGGGTACCGCCTCCTCCTGCACTCCACGGACGCCGTCGCCGAGGACGAACTCGCCGTGCTCCGCAGCCTCGGCGACCGCACCAGCGACGGCCTCATCCTGTGCCCCATCCGCATCACGGACGCCCACGTGGACGCGCTGCGCTCGGCCTCGGGCCCCGTCGTCGTCATCGGCTCACTGCCCAGCGGCGTCCCCGTCGACAGCGTGCGCGCCGACTCCGTCGAGGGCGTCGCGCTCGCGGTGCGTCATCTGTACGAGACGGGCCGGCGCCGCATCGCCTTCGTCAACGGCCCCGCCGACACGGTCCCCGGCCGCAAGCGCGGCGAGGGCTTCCGCAAGGCCCTCGCGGACTGCGGCCTCGTATACGACCCGGAGCTCGTCGTGCACACGGACTTCGGCATCGAGTCCGGGGCCGCGGCCGCCGAGTCGCTCCTCGACCTGCGGCCCGACGCGGTCTTCGGCGCCAACGACCAGCTGGCCCTCGGCGCCGCCCGCGCCCTGCACGCCCGAGGCCTGCGGATACCCGAGGACGTCGCGGTCGCGGGGATGGACGACAGCGTGCTCGCGCAGGCCGGCTGGCCCCCGCTGACCAGCGTCGACCTGGGCTCCACCGAGCGCGGGCGACGCGCCGCCGAACTGCTGCTGCACCGCCTCGCCGCCCCGGAAGCCCCCGGAAGCACCGCAGAGAACCCCGCTCCCCGCTCCACCACCGCCCCTCCCCGCCTCGTCGTCCGCGCCTCCACGGGCCGGGCGGCGCCCGACAGTTGAGACATCGAGGATTCCCATGAGTCTCACCGCGCCCCGGGACAACGCCGTCCCCGGCAGCCGCGGCACACCACCACCCCGCACGCCGGGTCAGCGCAAGCGAGCGCTCGGCCTGGACCGGGGCGCGTGGTTCCTGCTGATGCCCGCGCTGATCCCGATTCTGATACTCAGCGTGGTCCCGCTCCTGTACGGCCTGTCGCTCGCGTTCACCGACTCGCAGGCGGGACGGACCGCTCCCACGCAGTTCATCGGCCTGGACAACTTCCTCGACCTGCGCCACGACTCGCTGTTCTGGGAGTCGTTCCGGATCGGCCTGGTCTGGGCGGTGTCCGTGACGGCACTGCAGTTCGTCTTCGCGCTCGGCCTCGCGCTGCTGCTCAACCAGAATCTGCGTTTCCGCTGGATGGCCCGCACCCTGGCGCTGGTCCCGTGGGCGATGCCCGAGGTCGTCGTCGGCATCATGTGGCGGCTCGTCTACCACTCGGACGCGGGCATCCTCAACAAGACGCTGACCCAGCTCGGCCTGATCCACGAGAACGTCGACTGGCTCGCGGACCTGTCGTACGCGCTGCCCGCCGTGATCGTCGTGGGCGTCTGGGCGGGCATGCCGCAGACGACGGTGGTGCTCCTCGCCGGACTGCAGAACGTGCCGGTCGAGTTGCGTGAAGCCGCGCAGATCGATGGCGCGGGGATGTGGCGCCGGTTCACGGCCGTGACCTGGCCGGCCCTGAAGCCGGTGGTCATCGCCATCACCGCGCTCAACTTCATCTGGAACTTCAACTCCTTCGGCCTGGTCTACGTACTGACGCAGGGCGGGCCCGGCGGGAAGACGCGGCTCCCGATGCTGTTCGCGTACGAAGAGGCCTTCAAATACGGGCAGTTCGGGTACGCCGCCGCGATGGGCCTTGCGATGGTCGCGGTGATCGCGGTGCTGCTGACGCTGTTCCTCCGTAAGAAGCTGAAGGAAGACGTGGAGGCGGCGGCATGAGCGCGAGTACGACACTCCCCCGGGTCGCGGGCCGAGCAGGCCAGTACGTGGCGCTGCTCTGCTACATGATCTTCCTGGCCTTCCCGTTCCTGTGGCTGATCTCGACGTCCTTCAAGTCCCCGCAGGAGCTGGGCGCGATCGACCCGAGCTGGCTGCCGCAGCATCCGAGCCTGGACAACTACCGCGCCGCGTTCGACGCGCAGCCGCTGCTGCACTCGGCGCTCAACAGCCTGGTCGTCGCGGTCAGCGCCTCCGTGATCTCGGTGGCGATCGCGGTCCCGGCCTCGTACGTCATGGTCCGGTACAGGTCCCGGGTCAGCCAGGCGGGCACGGGCTGGATCCTGGTCAGCCAGATGTTCCCGTTCGTGCTGATCATCATCCCGCTGTTCCTCGTCCTGAAGAACCTGCGGCTGATCGACAGCCTCTTCGGCCTGATCATCGTCTACGTCGTCTGGAACCTGCCCTTCTCGCTCTGGATGCTCCAGGGCTACGTGAAGTCGGTGCCGCGCTCCCTGGAGGAGGCCGCGGCGGTGGACGGCGCGGGCCGGCTGCGCACGCTGACCAGCGTGGTCCTTCCGCTCCTCGCGCCCGGCCTGGTGGCCACGCTGATGTTCAGCTTCGTGACCGCCTGGAACGAGTTCTTCTTCGCCCTCGTCCTCCTCAAGTCCCCGGAGAACCAGACGATGTCGGTCATCCTCACCCGCTTCCTCGGCGCCGAGGGCGTCGCCGACCTGGGCCCGCTCGCCGCGGCCTCGGTCCTCGCCACGATCCCCAGCCTCGTCTTCTTCGCGCTGCTCCAGCGGCGGCTCGTCGGCGGCATGCTCAGCGGGGCGGTGAAGGGCTGATGCGCAGCAGGATCCTCGCGGCGGCCGCGGCCTCCCTCTCCCTCGCGCTGCTCGCCGGCTGCTCCGGGTCCGACTCGGACTCCGATTCGGCGAACGGCACGGTCACCCTCGAATTCCTCAGCCTCGCCTGGCAGAAGGAGTCCATCGAGGCGAACAAGGCCCTGGTCGCGAAGTGGAACGACACCCACTCCAAGGTCAAGGTCAAGTACGTCCAGGGCGTCTGGGACAGCATCCACGACCAGATGCTGACCTCCTTCGAGGGCGGCAAGGCGCCGGACATCTTCCACGACGACGCCTCCGACCTCACCGACTTCGGGCACGGCGGCTACCTCGCCGACCTGAGCCCCTACCTGCCGAAGTCGCTGCGCGCGGACATCCCGAAGGCGTCCTGGGCCACGACGACGTACGGGAAGAAGATCTACGGCATCCCGTTCCTCCAGGAGCCGCGCGTACTCGTCGTGAACAAGAAGCTCCTGAAGCAGTCGGGCGTACGTACACCCACGGTCCAACACCCTTGGTCCTGGGCCGAGTTCGAGCGTGCGAGCAAGAAGCTCACGCGCGACAGGAACAAGGACGGCAAGCCTGAGCAGTACGGCGTCGCCTGGTCGATGAAGGAGCCCGTCACCCAGTCCGTGAACCTCGCCCTTTCCACCGGCGGCAAGCTTTTCTACAAGGACAAGGACGGCAAGAACGAGATCCGCTACGGCGCCGCCGACTCGGCCGTCGCACGACTGATCAACCGGCAGGTCAACAAGGCGCACAGTGCGCCCAAATCGGCGCTCGGCATGGCCGGTTCCGACACGCTGCCCGGCTTCTTCGCGGGCAAGTACGCGATGCTGCCGCTCAACTTCTCGTTCCGGCAGCAGGTCCAGCAGCAGGCCCCCAAGGGCTTCGACTGGACCGTCCTGCCGATGCCCTCCGGCTCCGGCGGCCTGGCCCAGGGCGTCGCCCCGCAGACCCTGTCCGTCTCCGAGGACAGCAAGCACAAGAAGGCGGCGGCCCAGTTCATCGCCTACCTCACACAGGCCGACCACCAGGTACAACTGGCGCGCGGCGACTGGCTGTTGCCCACCAGCCGCGAGGCACTCAAGGACCCGTCCCTGACCACCGACAAGTACGGCTGGAAGACCGGCTCCGAGATGGCCGCCTCGCTGCGCCCGTCCCCGGTGCTCGGGGTGCGGGGCTACGCCGAGTGGAAGGACAAGATCGCCACTCCGGCCTTCCAGGAGTACTACAACGGCGCGTTCGGCGTAACAGAGCTGCGCAAGCGCCTGGCGGACGACGGCAATCTGATTCTGAACCGCTACCAACGCTGAGCACCACCACTCGCACCACCAGCACAACCCCAGAGATGAGCACGAACACACCATGAGCGTCAGCGTCGAACCGGACCCTCCCTCGGAGGGACCTCCTTCGGAGGGGCTTTCCTCGGAGGGGCCTTCCTCGGAGGGGCCGGCACAGCCACGCAGACTCCGTACCGTTCCGCACCCGCCCCCCGCGGCCGCGATCTCCCTGCGGGACCGCGCCCGCGGGGCGCTCCTCGGCCTCGCCGTCGGTGACGCGCTCGGCGCGCCCGCGGAGAACATGAAGCCGTCCCAGATCCGCGAACGCTGGGGCCGCATCGAGGGGTTCGTGTCCGCCGACCCGGCCGGCACGGACGACACGGAGTACGCGATCTTCTCGGGCCTGCTCCTCGCCGAGCACGGCGCGGGCCTCACCATCGGGCACGTGGAGAAGGCCTGGCACACGTGGATCGCCGACCGCGACGAGGGCCCCTTCAAGGGAGCCGGCTTCAGCGAACGCGGCACCCTCGAAAACCTCCGCCGGGGTCTCGCCGCCCCCATCTCCGCCCAGCACCGGCACGCCTGGAGCGACGGCCTCGCGATGCGCGCGGCGCCCTTCGGGGTGTACGCGGCGGGCCGCCCCGCGGAGGCGGCCCGCCTGGTGTCGATCGACGGCACGGTGTCGCACGACGGGGAGGGCATCCACGGCGGCCGCGCGGTCGCGGCGGGTGTGGCAGCAGCGATGGTGAGCCACAACCCGGACGCGGTGGTCCAGGCGGCGCTCTCGGTCGTCCCCGAGGACTCGTGGACGGGGCGCTCCCTGCACCGCGCGGTCTCCACGGCGCGGCGCGCGCGCCGCGACCCGGACGGCACGCAGCTCTCCATGGAGCGGGCGGTCCGCAAGGCCGTCGTCATCGGCGGCTACCCGTGGACGGACCTCGCCCCCGAGGCGGTCGGCCTCGCGTTCGGCGCGTTCGCGGTGGCCCGCGGCGACTTCCGCGAATCGGTCCTCACGGCGGTCAACATGGGCCGCGACGCGGATACGACGGCGGCGGTGGCGGGTGCGCTGGCCGGTGCCCTGTGCGGCGAATCGGCGATCCCCTCGCACTGGGCGACGGCGATCGGCCCGGTCCGCGGCAGCTGCCTCCCCTCCATGGCAGGCCGCCACGTCCTGGACGTGGCCGACCGCTTGACCCCACCTCCGCCGGACCGCGAGGGGGCGGTGGCATGACCGCCGACCACACCTCGGAGCTCCGCCCCGGGAACGGGACCACGTCCCCCAATCAAGCCCCTGCGGCACGCCCAAGCGCAGGCCCGGACATTCAAGCGTCTGCGGCGCACCCAAGCGCAGGTCCGGATAATCAAGCCCCTGCGGCGATTGAGCAGCGGGGCCCGGGGCAGAGCCCCGCGAGCGGGGCAACATCCGCCAATCAAGCGTCTGCGGCGCACTCAAGCGCAGGTCCGGACATTCAAGCCCCTGCGGCGATTGAGCAGCGGGGTCCGGGGCAGCGCCCCGCGACCGCAACCGCATCCGCCGCCACCGGCGCCGACCGTATCGAGGGGCTGCTCCTCGGAATCGCCGCAGGGGACGCGGCCGGGTGGCCCTCGGGGCGACACCGCGCGGCACGGCTCCCGGACTGGACGAGACGCCTCACCCGCGAACTGGACACCTTCGCGGAGCAGAACGCCACCACCACCCTCCCCGTCCCCATCGCCCTGAACCAACCCCCGGAACCCCTCCGCCTCGGCCCGTCGGACGACGCCGAATGGGCCGCGTTCACCGCACACGCCGTCCTCGCCGCCTACGCCCACGGCCTCGGCGACCTCCCACCCGACCACCGCGTCCGCTCCTCCCTCTCCCTCGCGTGGAACACCCTCTCCGACGAGATCGCCGCGGCAGCGGCCCGCGCCGACGAGATCGAATCCGCCGACATCCCGCTGCGCGCCCGCATCTCCGTACGCGCCGGCCTCGGCAACCTCGCCGCGGGCCTGCGCCCACCCGCCACCGGCCACGACAACCCGCACTACTTCGACGACGCCGCCTGCGTCCGCGCCGCGGTCCTCGCGGTCGTCCACCCCGGCCAGCCCGAACTCGCCGCGGAACTCGCCGAGTTCGACGCCCGCTACACCCAGGACGGCGACGGCGTGCACGGCGCCCGCGCGATGGCGGCGGCCGTCGCCACCGCACTCGGCGGCGCGGACGTCGACGCCTGCGTGGACGCCGCACTCGCCCAACTCCCCGCCGGCACCGAGATCCACCGCAACGCCCACAGGGCCGTAGAGCTCGGACGCGCCGCCGCGGCGGCCCGCCCAGGACAGCCCGGCAACGCGTTCGCGCTGGTCCCCGTCCTGGAACACGAGATCGTCGACCACGTCTACAGCTACGGCATCGCTGCGGCCGAGACCGTCCCGGTGGCGCTCGCCATGGCGACGGCCGCCGCAGGATCGGTCACCGAGGCCGTACCCACCGCGGCCTGCCTGTCCCGCGTCGCCGACTCGGCGCCGGCCCTGACCGGCGCCCTCACCGGCGCGATCGGCGGCGCGGACGCGCTGCCGCACACCTGGCGGGACGCCTGCGACATCCTCGCGGGCTGCGCGCTGCCGCAACTCGCGGGAACCGAGCTGACCACCCTGGCCGACCGGCTCGCCCGCACCACCTCGAACTCCCTTGCAGCGGAAGGAACTTCAGCATGAGCTTGGAAGACCGCACCACCGGCGCCCTGGTCGGCGCGGCCGTGGGCGACGCGCTCGGCGGCCCGGTCGAGGGCTGGACACCGGAGGCCATCGCGGAGCGGCACGGCGGCCGGGTCCGCGGCATCGTGGAGCCGTTCTACAAGGACGACTGGAAGACGGCGCGGCCCATCGCGCCGTACCACAAGGGCGACGGCCACGTCACCGACGACACCCTCATGACGCACGCGCTGATCCGCGTCTACGAGAAGGTCCGCGACCACCTCGACGCGTACGCGGTCGCCGACCACCTGGTCCCCGACCTCATCACAACTCCCCGCTGGATCCCGGAACTCGAAGCGGAGGCCCTCCCCCTCCAGCGCCTCTTCCTCGCCGAGAAGTGGATCGTCGCGCGCATCCACTACGGGCACGTGGACCCGCGCGAGGCGGGCGTCGGCAACATCGTGAACTGCGGCGCGTCGATGTACATGGCCCCCGTCGGCGCGGTCAACGCGGGCAACCCGCTGAAGGCGTACGAAGAGGCACTCGACGTCGCCGGGGCCCACCAGAGCTCGTACGGCCGCGAGGCGGCAGGCGTCTTCGCGGCGGCGGTCGCGGCGGCGTACAAGCCGGGCGCGACGCCGGAGTCGGTGGTCGAGGACGCCCTCGCCCTCGCCAAGGACGGCACGCGGTCGGCGATCGAGGCGGTCTGCGAAGTGGCCGCCCGCTACGACGACTTCGAGGACGCACTGAAGCCGCTACGCGAGGCGGTCACCCCCTTCGACACGGTCGGCCCCGAGTACCGCAAGCCCTCGCTCGGCGCCCGCCGCCCCTCCCGCCTGCACGCCATCGAGGAACTCCCGGTCGCCCTCGGCATGCTCCTGGTCGGCCGCGGCGACTTCCGGCACACCGTGCTCGGCTCGGTCAACTACGGCCGCGACTGCGACTCGATCGCCACGATGAGCGGGGCGATCGTCGGCGCGCTGTACGGGGAGGGGGCCGTGCCCAAGGAGTGGAGCGCCGAGATCGCGCGGGCCAGCAAGCTGGACCTGCACGGTCCCGCGGCCTCGCTCGCGCGGGTCACGCGTGAGGTGTACGCGAAGGATCTGGACCGGCGCCGGGATCACGATGCCGCGTTCGCGGCGGTGGCGGGGCTGTGATGCTCCGCGTCACCTGGGTGCAGCCCGAGGATCTGATCGGCCATGAGTTGCGCCAGGCGGCGCAGGACGGCCGGGACGCGTCCTCGGTGCGGGACCGCTGGGTGGCGGCGGGCGGTCACCTGGCGCCGGACCGCGCCGGCGCGTCCGCCGTCCCGGCGTCACCCGAACTACGCGCCCTGGCCGAGCACTTGCTCGACGAACTCGCGACGCTGACCTCCCCCCTTCCGGAGCCGACGGACCTGACGTCGATCGAATCCGCAACGAAGGACTCTCCCCCACCCCGCCCCTTCCCGAAACTGGGGGCTCCGCCCCCAGACCCCCGCTCCTCAAACGCCGGAGGGGCTGAATATCCAGCCCCGCCGGCGATTGAGGCGGCCCGTCCGGCAGGACTTTCGGGAAGGGGCGGGGTGGGGGATCGCCTCCACGCCGCCTGGCTCGGCCGAGCCGTCGGCTGCCTCCTCGGCAAACCCGTGGAAAAGCTCCCGCTCGAGGGCATCCGGGCCATCGCCCGGTCCACCGGGAACTGGCCGCTGAGCGGCTGGTTCACGGAGGCCGGCCTGGACCCGGAGCTCGCCACCCGCTACCCGTGGAACCGCCGCAGCGCCCCCACCTCCCTCGCCGAAAACATCAACGGCATGCCGGAGGACGACGACCTCAACTACCCCCTCCTCGCCCTGCTGTTGATCCAGCGCCACGGAACCGACTTCACCACGGCCGACGTCGCCAAGCTCTGGCTCGACGAGCTCCCCGCGGGCCGCACCTTCACCGCCGAACGCATCGCCTACCGCAACCTCCTCACCGGCCTCGAACCCCCGCACACGGCGACCCACCGCAACCCCTTCCGCGAATGGATCGGCGCCCAGATCCGCGCCGACGTCTTCGGCTGGATCGCCCCCGGCGACCCGGCCCTCGCGTCCCGTCTCGCCCATCGGGACGCCGTTCTCACACACACGGCGAACGGCGTGTACGGCGCGATGTTCACGGCCGCCACCATCGCCACCGCCGCTACGGGCACGGCCGACGTACACACCGCGCTCCGATCCGGTCTCGCCGTCGTACCACCGCACTCGCGCTACGCCCAAGCCATCAACCTCGGCATCGAACTGGCAGCGAAACACCCGGACTTCGACACCGTCGTCGACGAGCTGCACGCCGCCTACGCCGACCACCACTGGGTCCACGTCCTCCCCAACGCGGCCCTCCTCGCAGCCGCCCTCACCCACGCCGACGGCGACTTCGAGGGCTCCATCTGCCGCGCGGTGTCCGGCGGCTGGGACACCGACTCCAACGGCGCGACCGCCGGCTCGATCGCGGGCCTGCTCGCCGGTCACCCCGAAGCGCTCGGCGACCGCTGGACGCATCCGCTGAAGAACCGCCTGTCGACCTCCGTCGCCGGCTTCGACGGCATCGGCTTCGACGAACTGGCCCGGCTCACCCTGGAGGCCCGCACATGACGAACCCTCAACAGGACACTTCCAAGGGCCCGTTGACCGGCCTGCGCGTCCTCGATCTCGCCACCCTCTTCGCCGGGCCGATCTGCGCCACGATGCTCGGCGACTTCGGCGCCGAGGTCATCAAGGTGGAGCACCCCCGCAGGCCCGACCCCTCCCGCGGCCACGGCCCGTCGAAGGACGGCGTCGGCCTCTGGTGGAAGACCCTCGGCCGCAACAAGAAGAACCTCACCCTCGACCTGTCATCGCCCGGCGGCCGCGAGATCCTCCTCAAGCTGGTCGCCGAGTCCGACGTCGTCATCGAGAACTTCCGCCCCGGCACCCTGGAGAAGTGGCACCTCGGCTGGGACGAGCTGAGCGCCACCAACCCGCGCCTGGTACTCGCCCGCGTCACCGGCTTCGGACAGTTCGGCCCGTACGCGCGCCGCCCCGGATTCGGCACGCTCGCGGAGGCGATGAGCGGTTTCGCCGCGATCACCGGACAGCCCGACGGGCCGCCGACCCTCCCGCCGTTCGGCCTCGCCGACTCCATCGCCGCGCTCGCCACCTCGTACGCGATCATGGCGGCGCTGCGCGGACGCGACACGACGGGCCGCGGCCAGGTCGTCGACATGGCGATCATCGAGCCGATGCTGTCGATCCTCGGCCCGCAGGCCACCTGGTACGACCAGCTCGGCTACGTCCAGCCGCGCACCGGCAACCGTTCGACGAACAACGCCCCGCGCAACACGTACCGCACCCGCGACGAGAAGTGGGTCGCGGTGTCGACGTCCGCGCAGTCGATCGCGGAGCGTGTGATGCACCTGGTGGGACGGCCCGAGTTCATCGACGAGGAGTGGTTCGCGACGGGCTCGGGCCGCGCGCAGCACGCCGACGAACTCGACGCGGCCGTCGGCGGCTGGATCGGCTCCCACACCCGCGACGAGGTGGTCGCGGCCTTCGAAAAGGCGGAGGCCGCCATCGCCCCGATCTACGACATCCGCGACGTCCTGGCCGACGAGCAGTACCAGGCCCTCGACTCGATCACCGAGCTCCCCGACCCGGACCTCGGCACGGTCAAGATGCAGAACGTCCTCTTCCGCCTCTCCGAGACCCCCGGCTCCATCCAGTGGACGGGCCGCCCGCACGGCTCGGACACCGACGAGATCCTGGACGGCCTCGGCCTGTCGCAGGCGGACATCGTGTCCTTGCGGGAGGCTGGTGCGGTATGAGCGAGTCGCTGGAAAAGACGTTCCTGACCTGGCTTTACGTGCCCGGGGACCGCCCCGACGTCGTCACCAAGGCGCTCGGTTCGGGCGCCGACGTCGTCCTGGTCGACCTGGAGGACGCGGTCGCCCCCGACCGCAAGGCGTACGCGCTCGACGCCACCGTCGAGCTCCTCGCCGACAAGCACAAGACCCCGGTGCACGTCCGCGTCAACGCGCTGGACGGGCCGCTCGCCGAGCAGGAGGTACGCCGCCTCACCCCGCTCCCCGGCCTCGACGCGCTGCGCCTGCCGAAGGTGGGCGGCCCCGCGGACCTGACCCGCGTACAGGACTGGGCGGTCGAAGTGCCGCCCCTGTACGCCCTGTTGGAGTCGGCGACGGGCGTCGAGCACGCCTATGACATCGCCGCGCACCACGCCGTGCACGGCATCGCGCTCGGCGAGGCGGATCTCCGCGCCGACCTCGGCGTCACGGACGCGGCGGGCCTCGCGTGGGTGCGCGGCCGGGCCGTCGTGGCGGCCCGTGCGGCCCAATTGCCGCCACCGCCGCAGTCCGTCTACCCGGACGTCCGCGACACGGAGGGCCTGGCCCGGTCCTGCGCCGAGGGCCGCGCCCTGGGCTTCCTCGGCCGCACGGCGATCCACCCCCGCCAGCTCCCGGTGATCGAGGAGGCCTTCCGCCCGACCGAGGCGGAGGTGCGGGCGGCCGAGGAAATCGTGTGCGCGGCGGCCACGGAGGCGGGCGCCCTGGCCCTCCCGGACGGCCGCTTCGTCGACGCGGCAGTGGTCGCGGCCGCGCGCAGAACGCTGAGGCTGGCCCGATCGAGCCCGTCATCGAGCGCGCTCTAGGACATCAGGCACAAGCAAAGGGCGCCGAACCAACTGGTCCGGCGCCCCATGGACGTACAGCCGAAGACCGTCAGGTCTTCTTCGCCTCGCTCTTCGCCTCGCTCTTCGTGAGGTCGACGTCGTCCTCGACGGCGCTGTCACCGTCACCGTCGCTCTCGTCCGCCGAACCGTCGGAGACCCCCGGCTCGACGACCTCCTCGCGTCCGGGACGCTTCTTCGAGGACACCACCATGTAGATCACCGCGAGGACGAAGACACCCAGCGCCGTCCAGTCGTTGAGCCGCAGGCCGAGGATGTGGTGCGCGTCGTCCACGCGCATGTACTCGATCCAGAACCGGCCCACGCAGTACGACGCGACGTACAGCGCGAACGCCCGCCCGTGCCCGAGCTTGAACTTCCGGTCGGCCCAGATGACAAGCAGCGCGACGCCGATGCACCACAGCGACTCGTACAGGAACGTCGGGTGGTACGTGCCCGGCACCCGCCCGTCCGTGTCCGAGGTGATCTTGAGGGCCCAGGGCACATCGGTGGCCCGGCCGTACAGCTCCTGGTTGAACCAGTTGCCCCAGCGGCCGATGGCCTGGGCGAGGGCGATACCGGGCGCGATCGCGTCGGCATAGGCCGGCAGCGGGACGCCGCGGCGGCGGGCCCCGATCCAGGCGCCGACCGCGCCGAGCGCGATGGCGCCCCAGATTCCGAGGCCTCCCTCCCAGACCTTGAAGGCGTCCACCCAGTCACGGCCCTCGCTGAAGTACAGCTGGTAGTCCGTGATCACGTGGTAGAGGCGACCGCCGACCAGGCCGAAGGGCACCGCCCACACGGCGATGTCGGCGACCGTGCCGGGCCGCCCGCCGCGGGCGACCCAGCGGCGGTTGCCGAGCCAGACGGCCACGAAGACGCCGATGATGATGCAGAACGCGTAGCCGCGCAGCGGAATGGGTCCGAGATAGACCACTCCGCGCTCGGGGCTGGGAATGAAGGCAAGTTCCATGGCAGGTCCGACGCTACCGTGCCGGGCCGCGCGCACGGCGGGCAGCCCGGCAACGGCTGAGTAACGGCTCCGACTACTTGTTCGCGGCCTCGACCATCTTCTTGAACTTGGCCGGGGTCAGGCTCTGGTCCTCCAGGATGTTCTTGCCGTTGAGCAGCACGGTCGGCGTGCCCGAGTGGCCCGCGTCCTGGAACGCCTTGTACGACTTGTTCACCCAGCTGTCGTGCTTGCCGTCGTTCACACACGACTTGAACGTCGACGTGTCCAGGCCGTCGACCTTGCCCGCGAGCTCGATCAGCTTGTCGTTGTTCGCGAAGGCGTCGTCGGTCTCCTCCGGCTGGTTCTCGAACAGCACGTCGTGGTAGTCGCGGAACTTCCCGGCGTCCTGGGCGCAGCCCGCCGCGTTGGCCGCGCGCAGGGAGCCGGTGCCCTTCAGGTTCGAGTCGATGAGCGTGACGAGGTGGTACTCGACCTTCAGCTCACCGGAGTCCTCCAGCTCATGGATCGTCGACCGGTACGCGTCCTCGAAGCTCTTGCAGGCGGGACAGCGGAAGTCCTCCCAGACCGTGAGCGTCGACTTCGCGGTGTCCTCGCCCGCCGGGATCGCCAGCTTGTCCTTGCCGGTGGCGCCCTTGGGCGCGACCACCGGCCCGGCATCACTGGAACTGTCGTCGCCCGAATTCGCGGCGACCACCCCGATCACCGCGGCCAGGCCGAGCACGCACACCACGGTGGCGCCCACGATCAAGGTCCTGCGCCGCTTCTCAGCGGACTTCTGCTTCTGGCGCTCGGCGGCAAGGCGTTCGCGGGCCGCGCGCTTTCCCTCTCGGTTCTTCTCGCTCACACCAGCGCCAACGAACCGGGAAGGCACGAGCGTGCCTTCCCGGTCCGGTTTCCATCCGTATGGGTGACGTAACTCCCTGTTACTACGGGGTGGTTACTAGGCCTTGGCCCGTACGCCCGCGGCGAGTTCACCGGCGAGGGCGCGCACCGCTTCGAGTCCGGCCTTCTCGTCCGGGGCGTCCAGCATCCGCTTCACGAACGCCGAGCCGACGATGACCCCGTCCGCGAAGCCCGCGACCTCCTTGGCCTGCGTCGCGTTGGAGACGCCGAGGCCCACGCACACGGGAAGGTCGGTCGTGGCCTTGGTGCGCTCGACGAGTTCCTTGGCCTGGTTGCCGACGGACTCGCGGGTGCCGGTGACGCCCATCAGGGACGCCGCGTACACGAAGCCCGAACCGGCGGCCGTGATGGTGGCGAGGCGCTCGTCCTTGCTGCTGGGCGCGACGACGAAGACGGTCGCGAGACCGTGCTTGTCCGCGTGCTCGCGCCACACCGCGGACTCCTGCACCGGCAGGTCCGGCAGGATGCAGCCCGCGCCGCCCGCCTCGGCGAGCTCGGCGGTGAACCGCTCGATGCCGTAGCGGTCGATGGGGTTCCAGTACGTCATGACGAGGACCGGCTTGCCGGTGGTCTCGTGCGCCTCGCGCACGGTGCGCATGACGTCCTTGATCTTCAGGCCGCCGCGCAGCGCGATGTCGTCGGCGGTCTGGATGACCGGTCCGTCGAGCACCGGGTCGGAGTGCGGCAGGCCCACCTCGACCACGTCGGCGCCGCCGTCGAAGGCGGCCTTGATCGCCTCGATGCCGCCGTCGACGGTCGGGAACCCGGCGGGCAGGTAGGCGATGAGGGCGGAGCGGCCCTCGGCCCTGGCACCGGCCAGGGTGTCGTTCAACAGCTGTACGTTGCCGCTCACTTGGCATCCCCCTCGATCTCGGCCTGCTCGCCCTCGGCGTCCGCGGCGACGGCCGCGTCCGTGTCGTAGAGGCCGAAGTAGCGGGCCGCGGTGTCCATGTCCTTGTCGCCGCGCCCGGACAGGTTGACGATGATCAGCCCGTCCTTGCCCAGCTCCTTGCCGACCTCCAGCGCGCCCGCGAGCGCGTGCGCCGACTCGATGGCCGGGATGATGCCCTCGCTCTGCGACAGGAGGCGCAGCGCCTGCATGGCGGCGTCGTCGGTGACCGCGCGGTACTCGCCGCGGCCCGAGTCCTTCAGGTAGGCGTGCTCGGGGCCGATGCCCGGGTAGTCCAGGCCCGCCGAGATCGAGTACGGCTCGGTGATCTGGCCCTCCTCGTCCTGGAGGACGTAGGAGCGGGAGCCGTGCAGGATGCCGGGCTCGCCCGCGCTGAGCGTCGCCGCGTGCTCGCCGGTCTCGATGCCGTGTCCGGCCGGCTCGCAGCCGATCAGGCGGACGTCGGCGTCCGGGATGAACGCGTGGAACAGGCCGATGGCGTTGGAGCCGCCGCCGACGCAGGCGATCGCGGCGTCCGGGAGTCGTCCTGCCCGCTCCAGGATCTGGCGGCGGGCCTCGACGCCGATGACGCGGTGGAAGTCGCGGACCATCGCGGGGAACGGGTGCGGTCCCGCGACCGTGCCGAAGAGGTAGTGCGTGCGGTCGACGTTGGCGACCCAGTCGCGGAACGCCTCGTTGATGGCGTCCTTGAGGGTGCGGCTGCCGGACTTCACGGCGATGACCTCGGCGCCCAGCATGCGCATGCGGGCCACGTTCAGGGCCTGGCGCTGGGTGTCGATCTCGCCCATGTAGATGGTGCACTCGAGGCCGAACAGCGCGCAGGCGGTGGCCGTCGCGACGCCGTGCTGGCCCGCGCCAGTCTCCGCGATGACGCGGGTCTTGCCCATCCGCTTGGTGAGCAGGGCCTGGCCAAGGACGTTGTTGATCTTGTGCGAGCCGGTGTGGTTCAGGTCCTCGCGCTTGAGGAAGATCCGGGCGCCACCGGCGTGCTCGGCGAACCGGGGCACCTCGGTGAGGCTGCTGGGGCGGCCGGTGTAGTTGACGAGGAGGTCGTCGAGCTCGCGGGCGAACTCCGGGTCGTTCTTGGCCTTGTCGTACTCGACGGCGACCTCGTCCACGGCGGCGACGAGGGCCTCCGGGATGAACTTGCCGCCGAACGCGCCGAAGTAGCCCTCGGCGCTCGGGATCTGACCCTCGGGGTCGGGAATGAAGTACTCGCTGGGCATGCGTAACCCTCACGGTGAGTTGGGTGGTGACTGGTCGCCGTGGGGGCGTGGGTGGTCGCTGTCAGGCACGGTCCCGCGCCCCTTGATGGGGCCAAAGGTACGTACTCGACCGCGGGCTGCGATGACGCACGCGCCCGCGTGGCGGTGGCCGCCTGTGAGGTGGCCGTCTGTCCAGTGGCCGACTGTGAGGTGGCCGCCTGTCAGGAGAAACCCGCGCCCCTAAAGGGCGCCTCGCCATCGCATGCCGTTGATCTGGCCCGGCTCCGCGCCGATGTGGTACCTGACCCGCCTGCCGCGCACACGGCGCGCCGGAGCCCGGCAGCCGCGGGGGCGGCAACCGGGAGCGAGGCGGGAGGCAATGGCCATGGCGGAGAGTTTACCGTCCGTGCCGCAGGGCGGGGTGGGCGCCGGCGGCGACGAGGTCGGCGACGGCGGACTTCGGGTCACGGCCGGTCACCAGGGACTCGCCGACGAGGACGGCGTCCGCGCCCGCGTTGGCGTACGCGATCAGGTCGTGCGGGCCGCGCACGCCGGACTCGGCCACCTTGACGATGTGGTCCGGGATGTCCGGGGCGACGCGCTCGAAGGTGCCGCGGTCGACCGAAAGGTCCTTGAGGTTGCGGGTGTTGATGCCGATGATCTTGGCCCCGGCGTCGATCGCGCGCTCCACCTCGTCCTCGTCGTGCGCCTCGACGAGCGGCGTGAGGCCGATGGAGACGGCGCGCTCGATGAGGGACTCCAGGGCGGGCTGCTCCAGGGCGGCGACGATCAGCAGCGCGAGGTCGGCGCCGTACGCGCGGGCCTCCCACAGCTGGTACGACGTGACGATGAAGTCCTTGCGCAGGATCGGGATGTCGACCTTGGCGCGGACGGCCTCCAGGTCGGCGAGCGAGCCGCCGAAACGGCGCTGCTCGGTGAGTACGGAGATGACGGCCGCGCCGCCCGCCTCGTAGTCGGCGGCGAGGGCGGCAGGGTCGGCGATCGCGGCGAGCGCGCCCTTGGAGGGGCTGGACCGCTTGACCTCGCAGATCACCTTGACGCCGTCGCCCTTGAGCGCGGCAACCCCGTCCTTGGCCGGGCGAGCCTTCGCCGCGCGCTCCTTGAGCTCGTCGAGGCTGACGCGCGCCTGCCGCTCCGCAAGGTCGGCACGGACTCCGTCGATGATCTCGTCGAGCACACTCACGCGAGCGGACTCCTTTCCGGGCATCCCCTGGGTGTTCATCTGGTCCTTGTGAATGGTATCCGTCAATGGGCGAAGGTCCCGCATCCGGTTGACGCCGGTCCCACTACCTGGACAAACGCAGTTGATCAAGGGGTTAGGAAGCCACCGAAGGGCAGGTTCCGGACAACGGTGAAGGCGAGCACGACCCCGCCGACGATCCACAGCTGTACGCGGCCCAGCGCGAGGCTCACGGCCCTGCCGCGGGCCGCCCGCACCGCCCACACCGTCCAGATCACCGCGAACAGCGCGTAGCCGACGACGGCGAGGGCATTGGCCCCGAACGCGCCCGCGAGATCCCCGTGCGCGACCGCGTGGGCACTGCGCAGCCCGCCGCAGCCGGGGCAGTAGGCGCCCGTGAGCTGGAGGAACGGGCAGGCCGGGTAGTGGCCGGGCTCATTGGGGTCGACGGCGCCCACATAGGCGAAGGCGAGGGCGACACCGCCGAGCACGCCGAGCGGGACGGCGAGTCGGCGCAGAGCGCCGGAACGGGGGGTCTTCTCGGTCTTCTCGGTCTGCTCCGACATCTCCACGGTCACCCGTGAATTCTGCATCCGCGGGCCCGGGACCGCTCCCCGGAAAACACGAAAGGGGCGGGACGGCCGGTCGGTCGGCCGTTCCACCCCTTTCGCGGGTATGTGCGAGGACTCAGGCCTCCGAGCCCGCGGGCCGCGCCGCCCCGGTGGACTTGAGCTGCAGCTCGGCACGCTTCGGCTTGCCCATGCCCATGGCGCTCATCAGGCCGCCGGCGACCGCGGCGATCGCCAGCAGGGCCATGCCGACCCAGAAACCGGCGACGTTGCCGATCACCATGAAGGCGCCCGCGACACAGAAACCGATGAAGGCGATGATGACACCGGTCCAGGCGGCCGGGGTGTGTCCGTGGCTGCTGTCCGCCATGGCTTGCTCCTCGTTGCTTATGGCCTATGCGTACGCATGACGTACGACGTTCCTATCTATTGTCCCGCACCCGCGCACCAGCTCGGAACGCGGGGTCCGGGCCTACGTCCAGGACCTGGTCCAGGACCTATGCGCCGGTCGGGTCCTCGCCGCGGTCGAGGGCCTTCCAGAGCTCCTCGGGGCGGTCCGGGTCCACGGCCTTGGCGCGGCGGGTCCGCGGGGCGCCGGAGCGCTCGTAGCGGCCGCCCATCGACGGCCAGGCCGCGCCGTAGATCACGGCGAGGATCCCGGCGATCAGGATGAGTGCGCCGCCGGCCGCGGAGACGTACGGCCATGCGGTGTTGCTGAGCGCGTGGATGGTGGCGGAGGCGTCCCCCGCGGCCTGCGCCGCCTTCTCGTCGAGCGCGGCGCTGTCACGCGCGCCGAGCACGGCGGCGGCGACGGCGCCCGCGCCGCTGAGCGCGAGCAGGAGGGCGACCAGGACGCGGCCGACCTTGCGGACCGCGAAGACGGCGACGAGCGCGGCGAGGCCCACTATGGCGAGGGCCGCGGGCACGCCCGTGACGTCGCTGCCCTCGGCGGTCAGCGGCAGCTTGCCGCCGGCGACGGCGGCGACGCCCGAGCACCACTCCTGCCGGGAGGCGAGCAGGGCGATCGCGGCTCCCGCGGCCCCGCAGAGCAGGGCGACGGCGAGGCTGCGCCGGCCATTCGGCGAGGAAGCAGCCGGCTCGGCCGGCTCGGCGGCATCGTTACGGGGGTGCGGTACAGCAGTCACGTACTCCACTATCGCCTGTCTGTACGGGTTTACGTGACCCGGGGGCCGGAGTCGTGCGTCACTTCACAGCGTCCGATGCCTCACAGTCGGTTCGCCGTGTGCACGGCGCGCAGCACCGCCGCCGCCTTGTTGCGGCACTCGGTGTCCTCGGCGACCGGGTCGGAGTCGGCGACGACACCCGCGCCCGCCTGCACATACGCGGTCCCCTCGCGCAGCAGCGCGGTGCGGATGGCGATGGCGGTGTCGGAGTCGCCCGCGAAGTCGAGATAGCCGACACAGCCGCCGTAGACGCCGCGGCGTGACGGCTCCAGCTCGTCGATGATCTGCAGCGCGCGCGGCTTGGGGGCGCCGGACAGGGTGCCGGCCGGGAAGCAGGAGGTCAGTACGTCGAAGGCGGTGTGCCCCTCGGCGACGGTTCCCGTCACGGTCGAGACGATGTGCATGACGTGCGAGTACTTCTCGATGGACATGAAGTCGACGACCTCGACGGAGCCGGGCTCGCAGACCCGCCCCAGGTCGTTGCGCCCGAGGTCGACGAGCATCAGGTGCTCGGCGCGCTCCTTGGGGTCGCCGAGCAGCTCCTCCGCGAGGTCGTGGTCCTCCTGCGGGGTCGCGCCGCGCGGCCGGGTCCCGGCGATCGGGTGCACCATGGCGCGCCCCTCCTCGACCTTGACGAGGGCCTCCGGCGAGGAGCCGACGACGTCGAATCCGTCGAAGCGGAAGAGGTACATGTACGGGGACGGGTTCGTGGCCCGCAGCACCCGGTAGACGTCCAACGCGCTTGCGGTGCAAGGGGTTTCGAAGCGCTGGGACGGGACGACCTGGAAGGCCTCGCCCGCGCGGATGCGCTCCTTGATGTCCTCGACGGCGTCCTGGTACTGCTTGCCGCCCCACAGCGCCGTGAACTCCGGGAGCTCGGACGGCGGGAGCGCGGCGGGGGCGGACTCGACCGGCTTGGAGAGGTCGGCCTCCATGGCGTCGAGGCGGGCGACGGCGTCGGCGTAGGCCTCGTCGACGCCGGTCTCCAGGTCGTTGTGGTTGATCGCGTTGGCGATCAGCAGCACCGAGCCGTCCCAGTGGTCGAGCACGGCGAGATCGCTGGTGAGCAGCATCGTCAGCTCGGGCAGCTTGAGGTCGTCCCGCTCCCCCGGGCCGACCTTCTCCAGGCGGCGCACGATGTCGTACCCGAGGTAGCCGACCATGCCGCCGGTGAACGGGGGCAGACCCTCGTAGCGCGGGGTGTGCAGCGTCTGGACGGTGGCGCGCAGGGCGGCGAGCGGGTCGCCGTCGACCGGGACGCCGACGGGCGGCGTGCCCAGCCAGTGGGCCTGCCCGTCGCGCTCGGTCAGCGTGCCGGCGGAGCGCACGCCGACGAACGAATAGCGGGACCAGGAGCGGCCGTTCTCCGCGGACTCCAGGAGGAACGTGCCGGGCCGCTCGGCGGCGAGCTTGCGGTACAGGCCGACGGGCGTGTCGCCGTCCGCGAGGAGCTTGCGGCTGACGGGGATCACTCGGCGGTCGGTCGCGAGCTTGCGGAAGGTCTCGAGGTCCATGGCAGGAGCCTACTTCCGTCGGGGGGACGCCCCGCGCGCCTGGTCGAGGGGTGGACGGCGCCCCGCTAGAAGGGAGCGGTGACGAAGACCAAGAGCTACAAAAACGCACGCATGGCGAGCGCCCTGTCCGGTGTCGCCCTCGCCGCCGTCGCCGTGACCGCGCTGACCGGCGCCGCTCCCGCCCCCGGCGACTGGGCCGCGCCCCCGCCCGGCGAGGTCGAGGCGCGGGTCGAGGCCGCGGGCCTGGAGATGCTCGACTCCGAGAAGCTGACCATGCACATCCACCCCCACCTCACCGTGTACGCGGGCGGCCGCCAGGTGACCGTCCCCGCCGACATCGGCATCGACCGCTCCGGCAAGAAGCCCCGCTTCAGCCCGCTGCACACGCACGACACGACCGGCACCGTGCACGTGGAGTCGGCCCAGTGGCAGGACTTCACGCTCGGACAGCTCCTCACGGAGTGGGGCGTGCGCCCCCAGTGCACGGCCGAGGTCGACGGGTCCCCGGTGGCGGGGGACCCGGCCCGGATCGTCTTCCGGGACCGTCAGGAGATCACGCTGCGCTGTCGCTGACCGGCAGCTCGTCGCGGTCGAAGCAGGTGCGGGCGCCGGTGTGACAGGCGGCGCCCACCTGGTCGACCTTGACGAGCACGGTGTCGGCGTCGCAGTCGAGGGCGACCGACTTCACGTGCTGGAAGTGGCCCGAGGTGTCGCCCTTGACCCAGTACTCCTGGCGGCTGCGCGACCAGTACGTGCAGCGGCCGGTGGTCAGGGTGCGGTGCAGCGCCTCGTCGTCCATCCAGCCGAGCATGAGCACCTCGCCGGTGTCGTACTGCTGGGCGATGGCGGGGACCAGGCCGTCGGCGCTGCGCTTGAGGCGGGCGGCGATGGCGGGGTCGAGGCTGCTGCTGGGTACGGGCGAGCTGGTCATACGGACCATTGTGCCGCGCCGAGTCGAACGTCCACTGTCCGGTGCGGCGCGGGCGGTCGTAGGCTGGCGACATGTCGACCCATGCCAAGCGTGAACGACTTCTGCTCGCCGACCTGTTGGAGGCGTCGGGCCCGGACGCCCCCACCCTCTGTGAGGGCTGGAACACCCGGGACCTCGCGGCGCACGTGGTGGTGCGCGAGCGCCGCCCGGACGCCGCGGGCGGGATCCTCGTCAAACAGCTCGCGTCCCGCCTGGAGCGGGTGCAGGCCGAGTTCGCGGAGAAGCCGTACGAAGAGCTGATCCAGCTGATCCGCACCGGTCCGCCGCGCTTCTCGCCCTTCTCCCTCAAGCAGATCGACGAGGCGTCGAACGCGATCGAGTTCTACATCCACACCGAGGACGTGCGCCGTGCGCAGCCCGACTGGACGCCGCGCGAGCTCGACCCGGTCTTCGCCGACGTCCTGTGGTCGCGCCTGGAGCGGATGGCGCGGGTGATGGGCCGCAAGGCGCCCGTCGGCCTGGTGCTGCGCCGCCCCGACGGCCAGACGGCGGTGGCGCACCGCGGCGCCCCCGTGGTCACGGTCACGGGCGCGCCCGCGGAGCTGGTGATGTTCGCGTTCGGCCGGCAGGAGGCGGCGGACGTGGAGATGGACGGCGAGAAGTCGGCCATCGACCGGCTCACGGAGACGAAGGCGCTCGGTCTATAGCGGGTGTGCCGGTGTGGGGCAGGGCGTGCAGCGCCAGCCCCAGTTCGACGAGGTCGGCGGGGCGGGCGAGGCTCCGGCCCGTGAGCTGTTCGCAGCGGCGCAGCCGGTTCAGGACCGTGTTGCGGTGGCAGTAGAGGCGGGTGGCGGCGCGCTGCGCGGAGCCGTCGCAGTCCAGCCAGGCCGTCAGTGTGTCGAGCAGCAGGGTCCGGTCGGTCGGGGGCAGGGCGAGCAGGGGGCCGAGCACCCGGTCGGCGAGGATCCGGCCGAGTTCGGGCGCGGCGGCGACGAGCGCGGCGGGCAGCTGCTCGTCCAGGAGTACGGTGCCGCCGCCCTCCGGGCAGATGCGCAGCGCGGTCTCGGCGAGCCGCCGGGCGCCGCCCACCGCGGCGAGCCCTTCGACGGCGGGACTGATGCCGACGCGCAGGCCGGGCTTGCGGTGGCAAAACTCCCTTAGCGCGACGGCGAGTTGAGCCGCGCCCAGTCCACCCAGATCGACGATGGCGCGTTCGGTCCCGTCGGCCGTGTGCCACACGGCCCGTACGCCGTGCGGCAGGGTGGGCCGGGGCGCGCCCCGGCTGCCGCCGACGGCGATCAGCACCGCGTACCGGCCGCGTTCGGGCAGGTCGAGTGCGGCTGCGGCGTCGGGCAGGTCGGCGATGCGGGTGGCGCCGTCGAGGAGGGCGGCGGCCATCAGGCGGCGCCGGTTCTCACGCCGCCAGGTGAGCTCGCGCTCGGCACGCCGATACGACTCGGCGACGTGCGTGCAATGTTCATCGACGAAGTTCCACACATCGACGGCAAGATGCACCAGCAGATGCGCATCCTCGGGATGCCGCAGGGTCACCTCGTCGACGAGCGCCTGCCAGACCAGGGCGCCGCCGAGCCGGAAGGCGTGCGACACGGCGTCGAGCGGAAACCCGCGGGCAGCGCGGGCGGCGCCGATCCGGGCGGTGCAGGCGCGGGCGGCGTCCCGGTTGCGCGGAGGGTCGAGCAGGGAGGCGACGCTGTGCCCGAGCGAGCGGTGGATCTCCGCGCGTACGTCGCCGGGGTCGGCCTCCAGTGCGGCGCGGTAGGCCGGCTCCTGCTCGTACAGCTCCGCCGTCAACCGGTCGGTGAGCGCGGGGAGTTGACCGAGGAGCGGGCGTGCGGCGCGGCGCAGCACGGCGACCGCGTCCGATCCGGCGCCGGTCCGTGGGTGTGGTCGGGGACGTACGAGATGCGCGGGCATGGTGGTCCTCCACGGCTCGGCTCACGAGTCCGCAGAATGACATACCGTCTGGTCGGTCTCCAGCCCTCTCGGCAAACGTGCAGGTGGGTGGGGGCGGGTACCGGGGTTGCGGGAACCTCCACGGAGGCGGTCGACCGCCCTCACGCCACGGGGCTCCACCCCGGACCCCGCGCCTCAAACGCCGGCGGGGCTCAAAGATCGGGGCTCCGGCCAACCCCTGCGCCTCAAGCACCGGTAGGGCTGGGAAGGTCAGGGTTCCGCCTGACCCCCGCGCCTCAAGCGCCAGCGGGGCCCAAAGATCGGGGCTCCGCCCCGGACCCCGCTGCTCAAGCGGCGCAGGGGCTGAAAGTCCGGGCCCCGCCCCGCGCGCCCCGCGCCTCAAACGCCAGCCGGGCTCAAAGACTGGGGCTCCGCCCCACACCCCGCAGCTCAATCGCCGCAGGGGCTTCAAATACCCGATGCTCAAGCGGCGCTGGGATCAAAAATACCGACCTCCCCGCCCATCTCCCACCCACCCGCCCCCTCCGGGGGCGTCGGCCCGACCCCGTCACGGCAAGCGCCATCGGCACGGCACCCACCCATTGCGGTCCGCCGTCGCCGACTTGGGCGATCCGCCGCCAACCCCGGCTCCCTACCCGTGACGGTCGACCGCCACCACCTTGGGCAACCCCCTCCAACCACGGCTCCCCACCCCTGTCATCCGGCACTGCCCCCGCCTGGACAAATGCCGCCAGCTCCGGCTCCCCACCCCTGTCGGCCGGCGCCGCCCCGCGTTGGGCAACGCCCACCACGGCTCCCCACCCCCTTCGGTCGACCGCACCCGCCTTGGGCAATCTGCCGCCCGGCACGGCTCCCACCCGAAGCGGCCGACGCCGCCCCGCCTTGGGCAATCTGCCGCCTGGGGCGGCAGGGTGGGCAAGGCGGCACCCCGGTGCAGCGCACCTGTCACGACAGGCCCCGACCCCGGCACAGCAACCGGGCCCCGGGCAGGCCGAAGCCCCCGGAGGGGGCGGGCGGGCGGGAGATGAGCAGGCACCGGCACAGCCGGACAAGGACCGATGCCGCGCGCTGAGCGCAAGGGCGCCCACCCCGGCAAAGCCCCAAGACCCGGTGCCGCGCAACAGCTACGACAGGCCCCGCCCCCAGCACAGCAGCCGGGCCCCGGACGGGCCAAAGCCCCCGGAGGGGGCGGGAGGGCGGGAGATGACCGGGCACCGGCACAGCCGGAAAGGCACCGATGCCGCGCGCCGAGCGCAAGGGCACCCACCCCGGCACAGCCGGACAAGGACCGGTGCCGCACGCCGAACACAAGGGCGCCCACCCCGGCACAGCCCCAAGACCCGGTGCCCCGCAACCAGGACGGGAGGCGCCGACCACGGCACGGTAAGACCCCGGCGCCGCGCAACAGTTACTCGGGGGCCGGCCACCGGACCCAGTCGCGGCACGCTCAGGGGCGCGCCGACGACTCCGTGCGATCCACCAGGCGGGCCAGTTCCACGCGGGAGCGGACTCCGAGGCGGTCGAAGACGTTGCGGAGGTGGTGGTCCACCGTGCGGGGACTCACCGAGAGTCGGCGGGCGACCTCACGGTTGGTGTCGCCCTTCGCGACGCGGCGCGCGATGCGCAACTGCTGAGGCGTCAACTCGGCAAGTCTGCCCGGTGGTTCACTGTCGTCGGGGGACTCGCCCGTGGCACGCAACTCAGCCGCCACCTGCACCGCCCAGACCGTCGCCCCGCACCGTTCGAAGGCGACCAGGGCGTCACGCAGCAACGCACGGGCCCGCGCAGGACGGCGCGTGCGGCGCAACCACTTGCCGTACAGGGCAAGGGTCCGGGCCCGCTCGAAGTCGCCGCCCGTCCGCTCGTACCGAGCCAGGGACTCCTCGAAGCGGGACTCGGCTGTTACCGGATCACCGATCGCCAACAGGGCTTGACAGCGCGCTAGTTGTGCCGGAGCAAGCGGGTCGTGGCCGCGTTCGACCCACACCGTGAACTCACCGACCGCGGCCTGCGCCCCACCCGGCTCCCCCGCGAGCACCGCCGCCTCCACCAGGCAGGGCACGGCCAGCATCCGGATGCCGAAGTGCCCCCGCCGCGGGCCGGCGCCGATGAGCGGCCCGAGCCGGGCGGCCGCACGCGCAGCGTCGCCTCGCGCCAAGTCCGCGCGGGCCAAAGCCCATTGGGCGAGCGTCGCGGCCTGCACCAGCCCGTGCCGATCGGCAACGTGCTGCGCGGCAGCGGCATGCCGGGCGACGGTGTCGACGTCACGGTCGAGCGAGGCGACAAGGGCGAGGACGGCGTGCTGATGCGCGAGCACGTTGCGCTGCCCCGCCGCGAGCGCGGTCCGCACCCCCTCCTCGGCATGGGCGCGAGCCCGTACGTGCCGCCCGGAGCGCAGCTCACCGTAGGCGAGCAGCTCCAGGGCGCGCGGCAGTTCGGCCCCCGCGTCCCGGTCCCGCGCGGCCGCGAGCGCACGGCTGCCGAGACGGCAGGCCGCGTCCACGTCCCCGGCGACGAGCGCGGCGGCCCCGGCCCGCAGCAGCACCCCCGGTTCCCGCTCCCCGGCGGACCGCGCCACGACCCGCCGCAACGCGACCCGCCCCACCCCGGCCCGCTCCCCGAGGGACGCTGCCATGCCGACCCGGTAGTCGAGAGCGGAGTCCGCCGGTCGCGCACGACCGCCGTGCTCGACCGCCTCCCGGTACCCCGCCGAGTCCCCCAGCGCCCAGGACGCCTCCGCCGCACCGAGGCGCGCTTCGAGGGCGGCCGGCTGTGCACAGAGGCGGGCCGCCAGCAACAGGGATTCACGGGCGTCCGCCACGGGACCGTCGCGCAGCGCCAGCAGGCCCCGGATCAGAGCGGCGCGGCCCCGTACGGCCTCAAGGCCCGCCAAGTCGCCGAACTCGCCCACCTGGTGCAGGAGTTCACGCACACGGTGCGGGCGGCCCGCCAGCCTCGCGTGGTCCGCCGCCGCGACCAGCCACTCGGCGCGGACCGCGGGGTCCTCGGCGAGTCCTGCCGCGTGGGCGAGCGCCGTGCAGCGTTCCCCGTGGGGCGCGCCCTCCGCCGCTGCCAGTTCCGCGCCGAGCCCCGGGTCCGGGTAGGCCGCACCGAGCGACCGGTGCAGCAGCCCCGCCGACCGCTGCCGCTCCCCCGTCGCCGCGGCGGCGAGCAACCGGTGCGCTGCCCTGCGCCGCTCCGGCTGCACGGCCTCGTAGAGCCTGCGCCGCCCCGGCAGCCGCAGCCGGCCGTCCGGATCGCGCCTCAGGCCCGCCCGCTCGGCCGCGTCCAGGGCGTCCGCGCCGAGCCCGGCCGCCGCGGCGGCCCGCAGCACGAGCCCCGCGTCGACGCCGGCCCCCTCGGGGTCGCTCTCGTACGCGGCGGCCGCAAGCAACAGCACGGTTCTTCCGCTCACTTGCCGCACGCTAGTGGCGAACCACCGCACGCACAGCGCCGGTTGGGAGGAAACCCAACCGGCGCATTGGCGTCCTGTGCCACCGCACAGAACGTCGGAACCTCATGACGTCAGAACCTCGCGACGCCACGACATCACAACGTCACGACATCACAACGTCACGACGTGTGCGGGCAGTTGCCCCGGTACTCCGCGATCGTGAGGCTGGAGGCCGGCAGCGGGCAGAGGAACTGCTCGTACCGGGTGTCGTTGTCGATGAAGCGCTTGAGCCACGAGATGCTGTACTTCGCGATCGTGGTGTTGGACGAGTTGGGCGTGAAGTGCGTGGCCCCGCGCAGCTCCAGGTACGCCTTGTCGAGCGAGCTCGGCAGGCTTCCGTAGAACGGTTCGGAGTGCGTGGCGACCGGCGCGATGGTGTCACCGTCCGCGCCCACCACGAGCGTCGGGGTCTTGATCTCGGGCCAGCTCTTGTCGGTGTTCCAGCCGGTGAGGGGTATCGCGGCCTGGAGCGAAGGACGGCTCTTGGCCGCTTCGAGGGTGCCGCCGCCGCCCATGGAGTGGCCCATGACGCCGAGCCGGCTCGTGTCGATGCGGGTGCGCACCGAGCTCTGCTGGGTCAAGTAGTCGAGGGCGGACAGGAGTTGGCGGCCCCGGCTGTCCGGCTGGTCGAGCGTGGTGTTGGTGTCGATCGTGAAGACGACGAAGCCCTGCGAGGCGAGGCGCGGGCCCAGCCAGGCGATGGACGACTGGTACGCCGTGTAGCCCGGCGAGATCACGACGGCGCCGAACGTGCCGTCCGCCGTCGACGACGGATAGTAGATGGTGCCGCCGCCGAAGCCGCTCACACTCAGCGAGGACACGTTGGCCTGCGAGACGGAGTAGGAGCCGCGCGAGGCCTCGATGCTGGAGACGGTCGGGGCGGGGCCGCGCTCGTAGGGGTTCTCGGCCGCCTCGGCGGTCAGGGCCTGCTGGGTGGCGAGGCCGCCGAGGGCCAGCAGGGTGGCAAGTCCCGTACGGATCAGGCGGGTCCGGAACTTGTTCACGGCTCGCCCGGCGTGCACGGGGGGCGCCGCACTTCTGTGCTGCTGCACGATGACGGGTTCCTCTCGGAAGGGCGGAGCCCGTCCCGAGGGCGCCGCCGTGGTCACTGACAGCGACCACGGTGGCGCCGGTTCCGCCTCACCCGCATCGGCGAAATCACCGGTCTCGCGGAGAAGTCACCGGTCTCGTACGGCAGTCGGGCAGTCGCCCCCTCCGTCAGCGGACGGGGTGACCCGCCTCGCGCAGCGCGCCCTTGACCTCACCGATGCGGAGGTCGCCGAAGTGGAAGACGGACGCGGCGAGCACCGCGTCCGCACCCGCGGCGACGGCCGGCGGGAAGTGCTCCAGCCTGCCCGCACCGCCCGACGCGATGACCGGCACCGACACGTGCTTCCGGACGGCCTCGATCATCTCGATGTCGTAGCCGTCCTTGGTGCCGTCGGCGTCCATCGAGTTGAGCAGGATCTCGCCCGCGCCCAACTCGGCGGCCTGGTGCGCCCATTCGACGGCGTCGATGCCGGCCGACTTGCGCCCGCCGTGCGTCGTCACCTCGAAGGAGCCGGATTCCGTGCGGCGCGCGTCCACGGACAGGACGAGCACCTGGCGGCCGAAGCGCTCGGCGATCTCCCGGATGAGGTCCGGGCGGGCGATGGCGGCGGTGTTGACCCCCACCTTGTCCGCGCCGGCGCGGAGCAGCTTGTCCACGTCCTCGGCGGTGCGCACGCCGCCGCCGACGGTGAGCGGGATGAAGACCTGCTCCGCGGTGCGGCGCACCACGTCGTACGTGGTCTCGCGGTTGCCGGAGGACGCGGTGATGTCCAGGAAGGTCAACTCGTCGGCGCCCTCGGCGTCGTAGACCTTCGCCATCTCGACGGGGTCGCCCGCGTCGCGCAGGTTCTGGAAGTTGACTCCCTTGACGACGCGGCCGTTGTCCACGTCGAGGCAGGGGATGACTCGGACGGCGAGCGTCATACGGAGACCGCCTCCAGCGCCTCCTCCAGCGTGAACGCCTTGGCGTAGAGCGCCTTGCCGACGATGGAGCCCTCGACGCCGAGCGGGACAAGGGACGCGATCTCGCGCAGGTCGTCGAGGGACGAGACGCCGCCGGAGGCGACGACCGGGCGGTCGGTGGCCGCGCAGACGTTGCGGAGCAGCTCCAGGTTCGGGCCCTGCAGCGTGCCGTCCTTGGCGATGTCCGTGACGACGTACCGGGCGCAACCCTCGTTGTTGAGGCGCTCCAGCGTCTCGTACAGGTCGCCGCCGTCGCGGGTCCAGCCGCGGCCGCGCAGCGTCGTGCCGCGGACGTCCAGGCCGACCGCGATCTTGTCGCCGTGCTCGGCGATGATCTTGGCGACCCACTCGGGGTCCTCCAGGGCGGCGGTGCCGATGTTGACGCGGGTGGCGCCGGTGGCGAGGGCGGCGGCGAGCGAGTCGTCGTCGCGGATGCCGCCGGACAGCTCCACCTTGATGTCCATGGCCTTGGCGACCTCGGAGATCAGGGCGCGGTTGTCGCCGGTGCCGAACGCGGCGTCGAGGTCGACCAGGTGCAGCCACTCGGCGCCGGAGCGCTGCCAGGCGAGGGCCGCCTCCAGCGGGGAGCCGTAGGAGGTCTCGGTGCCGGACTCGCCGTGCACGAGGCGAACGGCCTGGCCGTCGCGGACGTCGACGGCGGGGAGGAGTTCGAGCTTGTTGCCCAGGGGGTTCACGGTCACAGTACGGAGATCCAGTTCTTCAGCAGCTGCGCTCCGGCGTCGCCGGACTTCTCGGGGTGGAACTGCGTCGCCCACAGCGCGCCGTTCTCGACGGCGGCGACGAACGGGCCACCGTGCGTGGACCAGGTGACCTTGGGCGCACGCATGGAGGGGTTGTGGACTTCGAGCTCCCAGTTCTGCACGGCGTACGAGTGCACGAAGTAGTAGCGCTCGTCGGTGTCGACGCCCGCGAACAGCTGGGAGTCCCCCGGCGCGTCCACGGTGTTCCAGCCCATGTGCGGGACGACGTCGGCCTTCAGCGGTTCGACGACGCCGGGCCACTCGTCGAGGCCCTCGGCCTCCACGCCGTGCTCGATGCCGCGCGCGAACAGGATCTGCATGCCGACGCAGATGCCCATCACGGGGCGGCCGCCGGCGAGGCGGCGGCCGACGATCCAGTCGCCGCGCGCCTCCTTCAGACCGTTCATGCAGGCGGCGAACGCGCCGACGCCGGGCACGAGCAGCCCGTCGGCGTTCATGGCCCTGTCGAAGTCGCGGGTGATCTCGACGTCGGCGCCCGCGCGGGCGAGGGCGCGCTCGGCGGAGCGCACGTTGCCGAAGCCGTAGTCGAAGACGACGACGCTCTTGGTGTTGTCGGCCGACATCAGTAGAGCCACTCCATCCGCAGGATTCCGGCGACGAGGCACATCGCGGAACCGATGCCCATCAGCACCACGACGCTCTTGGGCAGTCCTTGCTTGTGGAAGGACCAGGCGCCGCCGGCGAGGAAGAGGCCGACGAAGATCAGTACTGCGGACAGGCCGCTCACAGCGCGCCCTTCGTGGAGGGCAGGATCCCGGCGGCGGCCGCGCGCGGGTCGATCTCGCTGGCGTAGCGCAGGGCGCGCGCGAGGGCCTTGAACTGGCACTCCACGATGTGGTGCGCGTTGCGCCCGTACGGGACGTGGACGTGCAGCGCGATCTGGGCCTGCGCGACGAAGGACTCCAGGATGTGCCGGGTCATCGTCGTGTCGTACTCGCCGATCATCGGCGCCAGCTTCTCGGGCTCGGTGTGCACGAGGTACGGGCGTCCTGACAGGTCGACCGTCACCTGGGCGAGCGACTCGTCGAGCGGGACGGTGCAGTTGCCGAACCGGTAGATGCCGACCTTGTCGCCGAGCGCCTGCTTGAAGGCGGCGCCGAGGGCGAGGGCGGTGTCCTCGATGGTGTGGTGCGAGTCGATGTGCAGGTCGCCCTCGGTCTTCACCGTGAGGTCGAACAGGCCGTGCTTGCCGAGCTGGTCGAGCATGTGGTCGTAGAAGCCGACCCCGGTCGCGACATTGACCTTGCCGGTGCCGTCGAGGTCGATCTCGACGAGGACCGAGGTCTCCTTGGTCGTACGTTCAACACGTCCTACGCGGCTCATGCGCCCCGCTCCTGACTGTTCATTCGGTCCTTCTTCACTTCGCGAGCCGCGTCCAGGAACGCGTCGTTCTCTTCGGGGGTGCCGACGGTCACCCGCAGGCGTCCCGGGACTCCGTTGTCACGGATCAGGACGCCGCGGTCGAGGATGAACTGCCACACGGCGTGCGGGTCCTCGAAGACGCCGAACTGGATGAAGTTGGCGTCGGCGACGGTGACATCGAAGCCGAGCCCCTCCAACTCCCGGACGACACGGTCGCGTTCGGTCTTCAGCTGCTGCACGTACTGGAGCAGCGTGTCGGTGTACTCCAGGGCGGCGAGCGCCGTCGCCTGGTTCACGGCCGACAAGTGGTAGGGCAGACGCACCAGTTGGACGGCGTCGACCACGGCCGGGTCGGCGGCGAGGTAGCCGAGCCGAAGGCCGGCCGCGCCGAAGGCCTTGGACATCGTCCGCGAGATGACGAGGTTCGGGCGGCCCTCGAGGAGCGACAGCAGCGAGGTGCCGTGGCTGAACTCGGTGTACGCCTCGTCGACGATCACCATCGCGTCCCGCCCGGCGGCCTCGTACAGCGCGAGGACGTCCTCGGCCGCGACCGCGTTGCCGGTGGGGTTGTTGGGGCTGGTGATGAAGACGACGTGCGGCTTGTGCGTCCGGATTGCCTCGACTGCGGCCGGTACGTCGAGCGAGAAGTCGTCGCGGCGCGGGGCGCTCACCCAGCCGGTGTTGGTGCCGCGGGCGAGCAGCGGGTGCATCGAGTACGAGGGCTCGAAGCCGAGCGCCAGCCGGCCGGGGCCGCCGAAGGCCTGGAGGAGCTGCTGGAGCACCTCGTTCGACCCGTTGGCCGCCCACACCTGCTCGTAGCCGACCTCGTAGCCGGTCGTACGGGTCAGGTACCTGGCGAGTTCCGTGCGCAGCTCGACCGCGTCCCGGTCCGGGTAGCGGTTGAGCTCGCGGGCCGCGTCGGCGACGCGCTCGGCGATCCGCTGCACGAGGGGCTCGGGCAGCGGGTACGGGTTCTCGTTCGTGTTCAGCCGGACGGCGACGTCCAACTGCGGTGCACCGTAAGGGGACTTGCCGCGCAGTTCCTCGCGTACGGGAAGATCGTCGATCCTGGTCACTTGCTCTGCGGCACCTTCCACCCGAAACGGGCCTTGATCGCCGCGCCGTGCGCGGGCAGGTCCTCTGCGTCGGCGAGCGTCACCACGGTGGCCGCGACCTCGGCGAGGGCGTCCTTCGTGTAGTCGACGATGTGGATGCCGCGCAGGAAGGACTGGACGGAGAGGCCGGACGAGTGGCAGGCGCAGCCGCCCGTCGGCAGCACGTGGTTGGACCCGGCGGCGTAGTCCCCGAGGGAGACGGGCGCCCACGGGCCGACGAAGATCGCGCCCGCGTTCTTGACCCGCTGGGCCACGGCGGAGGCGTCGGCGGTCTGGATCTCCAGGTGCTCGGCCCCGTACGCGTCGACGACCTTGAGGCCGTCGTCGAGCGAGTCGACGAGCACGACCGCGGACTGCCGCCCCTTGAGGGCGGGCACGATCCGGTCCTCGACGTGCTTGGTGGCGGCGACCTGCGGCTCCAGCTCCTGCTCCACGGCAGCGGCGAGTTCCTCGCTGTCCGTGACGAGGACGGCGGCCGCCAGCGGGTCGTGCTCGGCCTGGCTGATCAGGTCGGAGGCGACGTGCACCGGGTCGGCGGTGGAGTCCGCGAGGACCGCGATCTCGGTCGGGCCCGCCTCGGCGTCGATGCCGATGCGTCCCGTGAAGTAGCGCTTGGCGGCGGCCACCCAGATGTTGCCGGGGCCGGTCACCATGTTCGCCGGGGCGCAGGACTCCGTGCCGTACGCGTACATGGCGACGGCCTGGGCGCCGCCGACCGCGTACACCTCGTCGACGCCGAGCAGCGCGCAGGCAGCGAGGATCGTCGGGTGCGGAAGGCCGCCGAATTCCTTCTGCGGCGGGGACGCGAGCGCGATCGACTCGACGCCCGCCTCCTGCGCCGGTACGGCGTTCATGATCACGGACGACGGGTAGACGGACCGGCCGCCTGGCGCGTACAGGCCGACGCGCTCGACCGGCACCCACTTCTCGGTGACGGAGCCGCCCGGCACGACCTGCGTCGTGTGGCTGCTGCGGCGCTGCTCGCGGTGGACGATGCGGGCCCGGCGGATGGACTCCTCCAGGGCGGCGCGCACGGCGGGGTCGAGATCGGCGAGCGCCTTGTCGATGGCCTCGGCCGGAACCCGTACGGCTTCCAGCTTCACTCCGTCGAATTTCTCTCCGTACTCGATCAGCGCCGCGTCGCCACGATGATGCACGGCCTCGCAGATCGGACGCACCTTCTCCAGGGCGGCCGAGACATCGAAGTCGGCTCGGGGCAGCAGCGAGCGCAGGGCCTGACCCTCGGGGAGGGCGGCGCCGCGCAGATCGATTCGAGAGATCACAGAACAATTCTCTCAGACGCGGGTTTACGCTCGGCGCCCTGTATCAGTGGCTGATACCCGCAGGGCGGCGTCACCGCAAGTGTTCAGACGGTCACACAGCGGGCATGAACAGTTGTACGAACCAGCGGGTGTCACGGGGGAGGCAGAACAGACGTGGTCGAGGGGACGACCGGCAACGGCAACGGGGACGTGCCGGACGGGCTGACCGCCACCGAGGTGGGGATGTGGCAGGCGTTCCGCAACGGAAGCGTCTACGACCTGCGCACCGGGGACAGCGGGCGGGACGATCCGCACGGCGGCCACCCCTGGGGCCCGGAGCGCAGCGTGCGGGCGCGCATCGTGGCGTGGCTGCTGCTCGACGGCCCGCCGGCGCTCGACGGGCGGGTCTCCTCGCTCAAGCTCCAGGGCGTACAGATCACGGACGTCTTCGACCTCGCGGGCGGCAACGTCGTCCCGTACCTGGAGATGAAGGGCTGCCGCTTCGAGAAGGAGGTGCTCCTCCCGGAGGCGCACTTCACGACGGTGCGGCTCATCGGCTGCTCGGTGCCCCGCCTGGAGGGCGCCCGGGTGCACACGGAGGGCGATCTGCACCTCGCCCGCTGCCGTTTCCACAAGGGGATCCGGCTCACGGACGCGCACATAGGGACGGACCTGCTGCTCAACCAGGCCGTCGTGTTCAGCGACCGGCGCGGGAAGTCGATCATGGCGGACGGGCTCACGATCGGCCAGGATCTCCAGGCCGAACTGCTCGAGACGCACGGCGAGCTGAGACTGCGCAGCGCGACGGTCGGCGTCTCGCTGTCGCTGCGCGGCGCCAGGCTGAACAGCAGCCGGGGCCGCTGGGCCCTGAACGCTCCGCAGATGTCGGTCGAGCGGACCCTGTACCTCGGCCCCGCCGCGCTCGGCGGCCCGCTCCTCAACGGCGGCATGACGCCCGCCCGCGGCACCCGCGTGCAGCGCTTCGAGTGCGTGGGCGGGGTGCGGCTCGACGACGGCCGGTTCGGCGACGCGCTCGACCTGGACTCGGCGCGCTTCACGATGGAGAACGAGCAGGAGGTCTCCATGCGCCGCGTCCAGACCCCGGAACTGCGCTTCCTCTGCGACAAGCCGAAGCGCGGCCGGATCGTGCTGTCCGGCGCGCGGGCGACGAACCTGGTCGACAGATCGACCAGCTGGCCGGGCCCCGGCCAGCTCCGCCTCGGCGGGTTCCAGTACGAGAACCTCATCGCGTCCGGCCCCTTCCCCCTCGCCCGCCGCCTCGACTGGCTCGCCGACGCGACACCCGAGTACAGCCCGGAGCCGTACGAGCAGCTGGCCACCGTGCTGCGCAACAGCGGCGAGGACTCCGACGCGCGTGCGGTGCTGCTCGCCAAGCAGCGCAGGCGCCGCGAGACGCTGCCGATCGCGGCGAAGGTGTGGGGCTACGTCCAGGACTGGACGGTGGCGTACGGGTACCGCCCCGGCCGGGCCGCGCTGTGGATGGCGATCGTCTGGGCGCTCAGCACGGTCGCCTTCTCCCAGGCCCCGCACCCCCGCATCAAGCCCGGCGAGGGCCCGGTCTGGGACCCGGCCCTCTTCACCCTCGACCTCCTCCTCCCCGTCATCGACCTCGGCCAGGCCGGCAGCTGGCAACTCCGCGGCCCCTGGCAGTGGGCCTCGGCGATCCTGGTCCTCCTGGGCTGGATCCTGGCGACGACGGTGGCAGCGGGCGCAACGCGACTGCTCCGCAGAAGCTGATCAAGCGGCGCTGGCATATCAAGCCCCGCCGGCGATTGAGGCGCGGGGTCCGGGGCAGAGCCCGCGACGTCATCTCCGTTGCCGCGCACACAGCACCCCGCCCGGCCCCCGGCCAAGACGCGGCAAAGAACCACCCCACCCCGTGCAACCTTCCACCCGCCCCAACCGTCAACCCACCGCGACCCGCACCCATGCCCCACGTCCCGCGCAGAAGGAGGCCCCGTGCCATTCCTGCGCGCCCTCATCCGCACCACCCGCATGCTCCGCCACACCACCTCCCTGGGCATCGGCCTCCCCCCGGACGAGGACCTCCTCCTCGACGCCCCGGACGACCGCCTCGCCCCGGCCCTCGTCGCGGCCGGCCGCGGCGACCACGGCCCCGCCGCGAAGGCCCTCGCCCTCACCCGCGAAGCCGCCGAGTGGGAGAACCGGGACCGCGGCGTGCAACGCCTCGCCGCGTTCGCCGCCGCCCGCCCCGAGTGGTTCGAGAACTGGCAGGAGGCCTCGCCGCACGACCCCGACCTGCTCCTGGTCAAGGCCGAACTCGCCGTCACCCGCGCCCTCGCCGCGCCCGCCCACGCCGAGCTCCTGCGCGAGGTCACCCCGCTGATCCTGGCCGCGGCCGAGTCCGACCCCCGCGACCCGGTCCCCTGGCGCATCGCCCTGGACCACGCCCGCGGCACCAACGCCCCGCACACCGAGTTCGAGCAGCTGTGGGCGCGGGCGGTGCGCCGCTCCCCGCACCACTACGGCTGCCACGTCGCGGCCCTGCGCTATCTGTCGGCCGCCTGGTACGGCTCGCACCGCGAGTGCTTCGACTTCGCGGAGCGCGCCGCGCAGGACGCCCTGCCGGGCTCGCTCCTCCAGGCGCTCCCGGCCCGCGCGGCCCTCGCGTATCTGACGTCCGGCGCCCCGCGCAGCGGCATCCCCCGCGCCCGCCTGGACGCCGCCGTCGACCTCGCCGTGGAGCTCTCCCGCTCGTACGAGCCCGCGGACCCGTGGCCCGCCGAGGTGCGCAATCTGCTGACCTGCGTACTGGTCGAACTCGAACGCTGGGAGGACGCCCTCGAGCAGCTGCGGCTCATCGGCCCGTACGCGACGTCGTTCCCCTGGGACCGGCTCACGGACGACCCGCTGGGCCATTTCATGGAGCTGCGCGGACAGGTCCGGCTCGAAGTCGCGGCGACGATGCCGCTGCGCGGCGGACCGCTCCGCTCCGACGACCATTACGCTTGACCGACGTGACCACCGTCCGACTTCCGCTGTTCCCGCTCAACTCGGTGCTGTTCCCGGGACTCGTGCTCCCGCTGAACGTGTTCGAGGAGCGCTATCGCGCCATGATGCGCGATCTGTTGAAGGCGTCGCCCGACGATTCGTCGGAGCCCGACACCGAACCGTCCACCTCTGACGAGCCCCGCCAGTTCGTGGTCGTCGCGATCCGCGACGGCCACGAGGTCGCGCCCACCTCGTCCGGTATGCCCGACGAGGTGACCACGAAGGAGGCGGGCACGGGCCCGGCCGCGGGCTTCGGCGACGACCCCATCACGTCCTTCCACGCCGTCGGCTGCATCGCGGACGCCGCGACGATCAGGGAGCGCGCGGACGGCAGCTACGAGGTGCTGGCCACGGGCACGCGCCGGGTGAAGCTGCACTCGGTCGACGCCTCGGGCCCGTATCTGACGGTCGAGGTGGAGGAGCTGCCCGAGGAGGACGGCGAGGAGGCGGGCGCCCTCGCGGAGGGCGTGCTGCGCGCGTTCCGCTCGTACCAGAAGCGCCTCGCGGGTGCCCGTGAGCGCTCGCTGACGACGGGCGCGGAGCTGCCGGACGAGCCGTCGGTGGTGTCGTATCTGGTCGCGGCGGCCGCGGTCCTCGACGTACCGACGAAGCAGCATCTGCTGGAGGCCGAGGACGTGGCGTCCCGGCTGCGCGAGGAGCTGACGCTGCTGCGCGCGGAGACGGCGATCATCCGCCATCTGCCGTCGCTGCCGGCGACGGAGCTCACCCGGCAGTCGACCAGCCTCAACTGACGTCACTCAACTCATTTAGGGAAGCGGCACGTTGGCGAAGAAGGCCAAGAAGCAGAACCACGCCGGAGGCACTCCCGCGACCGTCGCCCTGACCACGGCGGGCGCCTCCTTCACGGTGCATTCCTACGAGCACGACCCCGCGCACGCCTCGTACGGCGAGGAGGCCGCGGAGGCGATGGGCGTGTCCCCGGACCGGGTGTTCAAGACGCTCGTCGCGGACGTGGACGGCGCGCTCGTCGTCGGCGTCGTGCCGGTGGCGGGCCAGCTCGACCTGAAGGCGCTCGCGGCGGCGGTCGGCGGCAAGCGCGCCACCATGGCCGACCCGGCGCTCGCGGAGCGCACGACCGGGTACGTACGCGGTGGCATCTCGCCGCTCGGGCAGCGCAAGAAGCTGCGCACGGTCATCGACTCCTCCGCCGAGAAGCACGACACGATCTGTGTCTCGGCGGGGCGTCGCGGGCTCGAAGTCGAGCTGGCGCCAAGGGACTTGGCGGCGCTCACGGATGCCGTGCTCGCTCCCGTCGGACGTGCGTGACCCCTCGACGCGCCCCGCTTCTTCGACTAAGCACCTGAACATGTCGAAGAAGACGCGCAAGCGGAAGTGGCGGATCAAAAAGGGCAAGGCCAACCACGGGCACCGGCCCGCCTAGGAGCCAGGGGCTCTCACGGTCAGCGCGCGCTCAACCGGCCGCGGATGTCGTCGAAGTGCGAATGCACGGCGGCCTCCGCGGCCTCCGCGTCCCCGGCCCGCACGGCGTCGACGATCCGGCCGTGCATCCGGGCCAGCTCCGCGCCGTCCGCGTCCTCGGGGGCGCGCCCGATGTCCTGCGCCCGCGACTGGTGAAAGGCGCTCCAGAACGCGTCGAGCAACTCGCTGAGCAGCCGGTTCGCCAGCGGCCCGTACAGCGCGAGATGGAACTCCCGGTCGGTCGCGGCGTCGATCGCCCCGCCCCCGGCGACCTCCTCGTGCATCCGCCGTACGAGCCCGTCGAGCACATCGAGCTCCGCCTTGCCGAGCCGGCCCACGAGGCTGCTCATCAGGCCCGCCTCCAACGCCTCCCGCATCTGCAGCAGTTCGAGCAGGCTGTCCTCGCCCCTGCGGTGCCCGACGACGGTGCGGAACGCGAGCCCGTCGATCAGCGGCTCCAGCGACATCGACCCGACGTACGTCCCGAAGCCGCGCCGGATCTCCACGATGTGCTTGGCCTGCAGCGACTTCAGGGCCTCGCGCAGCGAGTTGCGGCTGACCGAGAACCGCTCCATCAGCTCGGTCTCGGTCGGCAGCGGATCGCCGGGGCCGAGACCGCCCTCGACGATGAATTCCTTGATCTTCTGCTGCGCGTCGTCCGCGACCAGCGCTCGCATTCAGGCCCCTCCTGTGATCTTTCCCGTGCTCTGCCGGATTCTTCGAACCCTTGACAGTGTGCTCGACGGTGGAGCACTGTCACCTCCAGGACGTAGGACATCCTACGTCCCATCTCCGTACACCATCAGTTAACCCTGGAGTCCACCGCCATGACTCTCCGAGCCCCGCTCCCCGCTCCCTTCCGGGGCGTCGTTCCGCCGCTGATCACCCCGCTCACCGCAGAGGGCGAGGTGGACGTCGCGTCGGTGCGGCGGCTCGCCGAGCACCTCATCGGCGCCGGGGTGCACGGCCTCTTCATGCTGGGCTCCAGCGGCGAGACGGCCTACCTCACGGACGCCCAGCGCCGCACCGCCCTGGAGGCCGCCGTCGACGCGGCAGGGGGCCGGGTCCCGGTCCTCGCCGGCGTCATCGAGACGACGACGGCCCGGGTCCTGGAGCGGGCCCAGGACGCCGTGAAGGCGGGCGCCGACGCGCTCGTGGCGACCGCGCCGTTCTACACGCGCACCCACCCGGCCGAGATCGCGAACCACTTCCGGCGGCTGCGCTCCGGCGCGGACCTGCCCCTGTTCGCGTACGACATCCCGGTCGCCGTGCACAGCAAGCTCGGCCACGACACGATCCTCGAACTGGCCGCCGACGGCACCCTCGCGGGCCTCAAGGACTCCAGCGGCGACGAGGGCTCCCTGCGCCGCCTGCTCGCCCCGCTGCGCGCCGCGGCCCCCACGTTCTCGGTGTTCACGGGCGCCGAACTGACCGTGGACGGCGCCCTCCTCGCGGGCGTCGACGGCGTCGTCCCGGGCCTCGGCAACGTAGACGCACATGGCTATGTCCGGCTCTACGAAGCCGCCCGCGCCGGCGACTGGGACGCGGCCCGCACCGAGCAGAACCGGCTCGCCGCACTGTTCGCGATCACGGACGCCGGCGACCCGGCCGTCATGGGCGGCTCGTCCTCCGCGCTCGGCGCGTTCAAGGCCGCCGTCCACCTCCAGGGCGTCATCGACTGCCCCGCCACGGCCGCGCCGCAGATCCCGCTCGGCGAGGCCGAGTTCGCGTACGTCCGCCGCCACCTGGTCGAGGCCGGCCTGCTGCCCGCCTGACCCTCCACCTCCCCGCCTCACCTGTCGCACCCTGGATTCGACGATGACTCCTGGCACCACCCCCGCGGCCGCCTCCGGCCGCTGGTACTCCGACATCGGCCCCGCCCGGTGGAAGTCCTTCTTCGCCGCCTGGATCGGCTACTTCCTCGACGGTTTCGACTTCGTCCTGATCACCCTCGTACTGACCGAGATCGGCGACGACTTCGGCCTGTCGTCGGTCGAGCAGGCGAGCCTGGTCTCCGGCGCGTTCATCACGCGCTGGCTGGGCGGCGCGGTCCTCGGCGCGCTCGGCGACCGCTTCGGCCGCAAGGTGGCGATGGTCGTCTCGATCGTGCTCTATTCGTTCGGCACGTTCGCCTGCGGTTTCGCGTGGGACTACACGAGCCTGTTCACCGCGCGCCTGCTGATCGGCATGGGCATGGCCGGTGAGTACAGCGCGAGCGCCACGTACGTCCTGGAGAGCTGGCCCGCGAAGCTGCGCAACCGCGCGTCCGGCTTCCTGATCTCCGGCTTCTCGCTCGGCGGCGTCCTCGCGGCCGAGGTGTACGAGCTCGTGGTCCCGGGCCACGGGTGGCGCTGGCTGTTCTACATCGGGCTCTTCCCCGTGGCGATCGCGCTGTGGGTGCGGCGGGCGCTGCCCGAGGCGGAGGAGTGGCAGGAGCAGGTGGCGGACGCCGGTGAACGGCCCAACCCGTTCCGCCCGCTGTTCGCCACGCGCCGCCTCGCGACGATCAACACGGTGCTCGTGGTGGTGGCGACGGGCGCCCTGTTCGCGGTGTTCACGCCGCTCGGCGGGGGCGCGGTGCCGCTACTGTCCGTGGTGGCGGCGGCCTGCCTGCTGGCCTTCACGGTCCAGCTGGGCGGCCGCAAGCGCTGGCTGCTGTACGTGGCGCTGACGGTGACCGTGTTCTGCGCGTTCCTGTACAGCTGGCCGGTGCAGGCGCTGCTGCCGACGTACCTGAAGACCGAGCTGGGCTACTCCCCCTCCGAGGTCACCGACGCCCTCTTCTGGGCGGGCTTCGGCACGGCGGTCGGCTGCGTCGTGGCGGGCTTCATCGGCGACCGGTTCGGCACGCGGCGCGCGTACGCGGTGACGCTGATCGTCGGCCTCGCCTTCGTCTTCCCGGTGTTCGCGGTCCACGACAGCCCGGTGGGGCTCGGCATCCTGCTGTTCTGCATGCTCGCGTGCATGCAGGGCATCTCGGGCCTGCTCCCCAAGTACATCGCGGGCCACTTCCCGACCGAGACCCGCGCGGCGTCCCTCGGCTTCACGTACAACGTGGGAGCCCTCGGCGGCGCGGTCGCCCCAGTGCTCGGCGCACGGCTGGCCTCGGGCATGTCACTCGGCCAGTCCCTGGCGATCCTGACGTCCGCCCTCACGCTGCTGGTGATCGTCCTGATCGGCTTCAACATCCCGACCCGGCTCAGCCGCCTGGTGGACAAGGAGGGGCCGAGCGATTATCTGGCCGAGGAGGGATCAGCGGCGGAGCACGTCACCGTGCCTCCCGCGCGGCACGACTGACTCCGTGGGTTACGGGGCCGTGGGCGCGGCGGAGCCGTCACCCTGCGTCCCGTACGGCGTCGCGAAATACGGATCCGGGTCCCGCGGCCCGAACAACCCGGTCAGTCCGAGATGCACGACCAACGCGGCCAGCGGCCACGCAAGCAACGCGCCCTTGGCGTTCAACTCCAGGGGCGCATCGAACACCACCCCCTTGCCAACGGCCTTCGCATGCGCCGCAACGTTCTGCGCAGGCCCGAGCCAGACGCCGAACCGCCAGGCGAGCACGCCACCGAGCAGACTGCCCAGGGCCAACCCCACAACCAGGGGAACGCCCCCGCGCCTGCGCCACAGGAAGACAGCCGCACCGGTGACGACGCCGAACGCGAGCCCGAGCAGGGTGAACGTTCCGTCGATGCCGATGGCCTGCTCGCCCTCGGTGTCCTTGAGGTAGACCGCCGACGCGTCCGAGACCAGTGGGACCCTGGGCGCGAGCCACAGCCACAGCGCGCCGAGCGCGAGCCCCACCACCGCGACGCCGACCGTCACGACGGCGGCCTCGCGCAGTTCGGCCCGGAGCCCGGGACCGTCCTCCTGGGGGGCCTGGGGCGCGGGCGGCAGATGTCCTGTCATGGGGTCGGGGGCCTGCCAGGGGTTGCTGTGCCCGTTGTTGTGCGGGGGCTGATGGGGTGGCGGTGTCAGCGGTGCGGTCACCCTGCCATCGTGCCAGGCGTCGCTGTGCGGCGCGTCAGGGCCTGTCCGGAGTTCCCCCGTGGAGCAAGGAGCGGCGCTGGGTGCGTGCGATCGCAAGGCGCCGGAACGCCCTCATAGCGGAGCTATTCGGGCGTTTCGGCAACGCGGCGAGCGTACGTGCCCAGCGTTGTGACGCCGCGGGGGAACTCCGGACAGGCCCTAGCGGACGGCGGCCCGACGGTAGGCCCACGTGGCCACGGCCAGCGAGGCGACGCCGACGACCGCGCAGACGCCCAGGTCGAGCAGGACCACGCCCCAGTCGGGGTGCGCGGCGAAGGTACGCGCGAACGCCTCGACCCCGTACGTCGACGGGAGCAGGTCCCGCGCCCACTGCACGAACTCCGGCATCCGGTCGGCCGGAAGCACGCCGAGCAGCAGCGCCGCGGACATGCCCAACTGACCGAGCAGCGTGGCCAGTTCGGGCCGGGGCGCGAGCAGGCCGAGCGCGGCACCGAGGCCCGCGAGGGCGGCGCCCGCCAGCGGGATCACCGCGGCGAGCACCCACAGGTGGGCGAGCGGCAGCTGGAACATCAGACAGCCGACGACTGCGGTGACCACGGTCCCCGGCACGGTGAACGAGGCGTACGCCCCCGCGGCGCCGAGCACCACGGAAGCGGGCGGCACCGGCAGCGTCGCGTAGTGGTCGAGCCCGCCGGCCGCCCGCAGCTGCCCGAAGTACTGGGCGAGCAGGTTCAGCGCGACGAACGCGACGACGAGCACCGCGGACCCGGCCACCACGGCCTGCGCCTCACGGCCGCCCTGCTCGACGACGCCGCGCATCAGGATCATGATGCCGATGCTCTGGAACGTCGCCACGAACAGCAGCGGGATCCGGGCCACGCGGGCCCGGCTGAGCTGCGCCCGGTAGACGGCGGCGAGCGCGGGCAGGAAGCGGGCGCGGGGCGCGAGCGCCTCCTCGGCGGGGCCCGGCGCGGGCGCGGGGCGCGCGGGCGCGGAGGCGACCGCGGGAGCGGTGGGAACGACGCTCATGCCTTCACCAGGCCCTTCACACCGCTGCGGCTCCCGCCGAGCGCCAGGTACACGTCCTCCAGGCTCGGCGTCGCGAGCGTGAAGTCGTCCAGGAAGTCGAAGGCCGGGCCGCCGGTGACGGCGGCGACGGCGGAGCGGGCCGCGTCCGGTTCGAGCCGCAGCGACCAGCGCCGCCCCGATTCCACGGCGTGTGGGCGCAGCCGCGCCACCTCGTCGAGCTCCATCGGAGCTTTCTCCCGCCACACGAGTTCCACGCGCACCTCGCCGGCGACACGTTCCTTGAGGCCCGCGGGGGTGTCGCAGGCGATGACGCGGCCCTGGTCGAGCACGGCCACCCGGTCGAGCACGGTCTCGGCCTCGATCACATTGTGGGTGACGAGCAGTACGGTCGTGCCGCGCTCGGCCCGCCGCCGGTCGACGGCGCCCCAGACGGCGCGCCGGGCGACGGGGTCCATGCCGGTGGTCGGCTCGTCGAGCACGAGCAGCGGCCGCTCGCCGACGAGCGCGGACGCGAAACAGGCGAGCCGCCGCTGCCCGCCGGACAGCTTCTTGATCGGTCGCGAGGCGAGCGGGGTGAGCCCCAGCTCGTCGAGTACGTCGTCGCGCGCGGCCCGGGCGTCCTTGAGCGGGAGCCCCCGCAGGCGCCCGGTGGTCTCGGCGGCCAGCGCGACGGTCAACTCGTCCAGCGCGGTCGACTCCTGCCCGAGGTAGGCGAGGATCCGGGAGGCGCGCTCGGGGTGCCGCACGATGTCGTGGCCGAGGATCTCGACGCTTCCCGCGTCGGGGCGCATCAGCCCGGTCAGCTGCCGTACGAGGGTGGATTTGCCGGCCCCGTTCGGCCCGAGGAGCCCGAAGATCTCCCCGCGCCGGATGTCGAGGTGTACGTCGTCCGTGGCCCGCAACTCCGGCGTACCGGGCACACCACGGCGCCCGCGCGAGGCGGGATACGTCTTACGGAGCCCCCGCACCGCGCACACCACAGCGCCCCCGTGACGCTGAGGGGCGACGGCATCGGTGCGCATACTCACGAGGAAGGAGCCTACGGGGTCCGGCGTTCACGATTGCACGCGGGGCGGGACATTTCCCACGCCTGCCGTACACCCGGCTCCCCCGCACCTACGCCACGGGGCTCCGCCCCGCCAACCCGCCCGCCTACTCGGCCGCAGCCGCGTGTTCCGCCGTCCGGACGTCGATCTCCCGCCAGAACCCCGCCCGGATCGCATACCGGTCGTGCTCGTCGATCTGGTCGTCCTTGTGCGCAAGCAACCCGAACCGCGCCGCGTACCGCAACAACTCACCGTCGATCCGGTGCGGCACCCGCGGATACATGGTCGACAGCTTCTGCAACTCCGCCTGCTCCCCCAACCGCTCCCGCCACCGCCGCGCGAACACCTGCCCGACCTCGTACGGATCCCCGCCGACCGCGGTGATGTCCTCCTCGCGGTCTGCCCACCGCTGCTCCGCCGTGGTGAGCTGCGCCAGCGTCGGCAAGGACGCCACATCGGCCGGCTCCCCACCGCCCCCGGGCCGCTCGACCCACCCCTTGTCGGACGACCACCGCAGCGTCGCGTTCGCGGGATGCTGCGCGACCTGCGCCCCCGGCCCGCGCAGCGCGGCGAGGTCCTTGGGCGTGGGCACACCCTTGCCACCGCCGGCCCGGTCCTCCTCCGACGCCTGCGAAGCCCCCGCACCGTTCTCCCCGTGCCCGGCAGGCGCATGCTGCACGGGCGCCGCGCCCCCGGGCTCCTCCACGGAACGCCCCGCGGAGGAGAGCGCCGACTCGGGCAGCGGCGCGGACAGGATCGCGGCGATCTCCGGGCGCGGCACGGGCGGCGGGGCGCAGATCCCGCCGAGCTCCTTGGCGCGTACGGCCTTGGTGATCCAGGACCGGTCGAGCACCCGCCGCTCGTCGGCCTCCGCGACCAGGTCCTCGGACTGGTTGTAGTCGCCGTCGGCGGCCTGCACCGCCCACAGGTGGACGGCGACGCCGTGCTCCTTGGCGGCCATCATGCCGGGCAGCAGATCCCCGTCCCCGGTCACGAGCACAATGTCCGAGCAGGCACGATTGCGGGCCAGCTCGGTCAGCTCGGCGTGCATCGCCGCGTCGACGCCCTTCTGTGCCCACCGCCCGTCGGACCGGGTCAGCGCGCCGAGCCGGACGGTGACCCGCGGCATCACCCGCAGCCGCCGGTGCTCGGGCTGCGGCACCCGGTCCGGCGCCCCGTCGAACCAGTAGATGCGCAGCAGATCCCGCCCGGTCTCGGCCTCGGCGCGCTCGCGCAGTCCCTGGATGAGGGCGGCATGGTCGACATGAATCCGGGAGCGGGACGGCTCGCCCGCGAGCAGGCTCGCCGCGGCCCCCAGCAGATATCCGGCATCCACCAGAACGATGCAACGATCCACGCGATCCACCCTCTTTCAGCCGACCTGCCAGCAGTCCGGACACGCTCCACGGGACGGCTCCCGCGGCTTCGCTTCGGGTTTCCTTCGAGTCTGCCCGACCGCGGTGGGGTTAACGGCCCGAACTGGATCTTCGGCGTGGCGGAAGCCGTGAACTCGGGGTGTCCACCCCGCGAAGATCACCCGTTACGAACGGTAATACCCCGAAATGCGTTCTTCCTCCGACTGTGTGAATCTGAAGCCGGCCCTGGCCCCTAGATCCCCCGCAGGAGGCAGATCACCATGGCCAAGAACCGTAAGCAGAACCGCCATCAGCAGAAGGCGGCCCAGGCCGCTCAGCCGGACGAGCAGGCCCGGTCCTCGGCCATGGAGGCCCAGGCCAAGTCGGCCGTGGAGGCGACTCCGGGCGACGTGGCCCGCAAGCACCGCGAGCGCCGCTTCGGTCACAACTGAGGCGCCTCGTAAGGCAGTTGGCACAAAGCGAGGGGCGCACCCGGAAGTCCGGGTGCGCCCCTCGCGCGTGTCTCGGCGGGGTCAACCTGCCAGGCAGGAAGGACCGAGCAGCACCTTCAGGTCGCCGTACAGCGCCGGGTCGGGCTTCACCCGGTGCCGGTCGAGCCGCAGCACCGTGGTCTTGCGCGGCCCCTGGAGCTTGATCCGCACCTCGCTGTCGCCGCGGTGGTTGGTGAGGATCTCGCCGAGTCGGCTGATCATCGGCGGGGTCACCTTCAGGGCCGGGATCGTGAGGGTCACCGGCGCGTTGGTCCCCGCGTTCGACAGGTCGGGGACCTGCATCTCCATGGCGACCAGGCGCGGCACGTCCTCCCGCTTGTCGAGGCGGCCCTTCACGAACACCACGGCGTCCTCGACGAGCTGCGTGGACACCAGCTGGTACGTCGCCGGGAAGAACATGCACTCGATGGAACCGGCGAGGTCCTCGACGGTCGCGATCGCCCAGGCGTTGCCCTGCTTGGTCATCTTGCGCTGGAGGCCCGAGATGATGCCGCCGACCGTGACGACCGCACCGTCCCCGAAGTCACCGCCGGTGAGCTGGCCGATGCCCGCGTCCGCCTTGTCGGAGAGCACATGCTCCAGGCCGAAGAGCGGGTGGTCGGAGACGTACAGGCCGAGCATCTCGCGCTCCTGGGCGAGCAGGTACGTCTTGTCCCACTCGTCGGTGGAGAACTCGACGTCGAGGCCGAAGCCCGGCTCGTCGCTCTCCCCCTCGCCCATGCCGCCGAAGAGGTCGAACTGTCCCTCGGCCTCCTTGCGCTTCACCGCCACGACGTTGTCGATCATCGGCTCGTACTGGGCGGTGAGGCCCTTGCGGGTGTGGTTCATCGCGTCGAAGGCGCCGGCCTTGATCAGCGATTCCGTCGTCCGCTTGTTGCAGGCGGCGGCCTCGATCTTGTCCAGGTAGTCGGGGAACGAGGTGAACTTCCCCTTCGCCTTGCGGGCCCGGACGATCGACTCCACCACGTTCGACCCGACGTTGCGGACCGCCTCCAGGCCGAAGAGGATCACGTCGTCGCCCTGGGCGGCGAAGTTGTGCACCGACTCGTTCACGTCCGGCGGGAGGACCTTGATCTTCATGCGCCGGCACTCGTTGAGGTAGACGGCCGACTTGTCCTTGTCGTCCTTGACCGAGGTGAGCAGCGCGGCCATGTACTCGGCGGGGTAGTTCGCCTTCAGGTACGCGGTCCAGTAGGTGACCAGGCCGTACGCGGAGGAGTGCGCCTTGTTGAACGCGTAGCCCGCGAACGGGACCAGGACGTCCCACAGGGCCTGGATCGCCGCGTCGGAGAAGCCCTTCTTCTTCGCGCCCTCCTGGAAGAGGACGAAGTTCTTCGCCAGTTCCTCGGGCTTCTTCTTGCCCATCACGCGGCGCAGCACGTCGGCCTCGCCGAGCGAGTAGCCGGCGACGATCTGCGCGGCCTTCTGCACCTGCTCCTGGTACACGATCAGGCCGTAGGTCAGGCCGAGCGTCTCCTTCAGGGGCTCTTCGAGCTCCTTGTGGATCGGCGTGATCTCCTGCCGGCCGTTCTTGCGCTCCGCGTAGTTGATGTGCGAGTTCATGCCCATCGGGCCCGGCCGGTACAGGGCCGAGACGGCGGAAATGTCCTCGAAGTTGTCGGGCTGCATCTGGCGCAGCAGCGAACGCATCGGGCCGCCGTCGAACTGGAACACACCGAGCGTGTCACCGCGGCAGAGCAGTTCGAAGGTCTTCGGGTCGTCCAGCGGGAGATCGAGCATCTCCAGGTCGATGCCCTTGTTGGAACGCACCATCTTGACGGCGTCGTCCATGATCGTCAGGTTGCGCAGCCCCAGGAAGTCCATCTTCAGGAGGCCGAGCGACTCGCACTGCGGGTAGTCCCACTGCGTGATCGTCACGCCGTCGGTGTGCCGGGTCCACAGCGGGGCGTGGTCGACGATCGGCTCGCTGGACATGATCACGCCGGCCGCGTGCACACCCATCTGCCGGACCAGACCCTCGACGCCCTTGGCGGTGTCGATGACCTTCTTGACGTCCGGCTCGTTCTCGTACATCCCCCGGATCTCGCCGGCCTCGCTGTAGCGCGGGTGCTGGGAGTCGGTGATGCCGGAGAGGTCGATGCCCTTGCCGAGGACGTCAGCGGGCATCGCCTTGGTGAGGCGGTCGCCCATCGCGTACGGGTAGCCGAGCACGCGCGCGGAGTCCTTGATCGCGTTCTTGGCCTTGATCTTGCCGTAGGTGCCGATCATGGCGACCTTGTCGGCGCCGTACTTCTCGGTCACGTACCTGATCACTTCGACGCGCCTGCGCTCGTCGAAGTCGATGTCGACATCGGGCATGGAGACGCGCTCGGGGTTGAGGAACCGCTCGAAGATCAGCCCGTGCGTGATCGGGTCGAGGTCGGTGATGCCCATGGCGTACGCGACGATCGAACCGGCCGCGGAACCACGGCCCGGACCCACCGCGATGCCGTTGTTCTTGGCCCACATGATGAAGTCGGCGACGACCAGGAAGTACCCCGGGAACCCCATCTGGATGATGATGTCCATCTCGTACTCGACCTGCTTCTGGCGGTCCTCGGGGACGCCGCCCGGGTAGCGGCGGTTCATGCCGACCCGGACCTCCTCCTGGAACCAGGTGATCTCCGTGAAGCCTTCCGGGATGTCGAACTTCGGCATGAGGTCGCGCTTCTCGAACATGCCGGTCGTGTCGATCTGCTCGGCCACGAGCAGCGTGTTGCGGCAGCCCTCCTGCCAGGCGTCCGAGGAGTCGATGGCGTACATCTCGTCCGTCGACTTCAGGTAGTAGCCCGTGCCGTTGAACCGGAAGCGGTCCGGGTCGGAGAGGTTCTTGCCGGTCTGGATGCACAGCAGCGCGTCGTGCGCCGTCGCCTCGTTCGCGTACGTGTAGTGCGAGTCGTTCGTCACCAGGGGCGGGATGCCGACCTTCTTGCCGACCCGCAGGAGGTCCTCGCGGACCCGGTGCTCGATGTCGATGCCGTGGTCCATCAGCTCCAGGAAGTACCGGTCCTTGCCGAAGATGTCCTGGTACTCGGCCGCCGCCTTGACCGCCTCGTCGAACTGGCCGAGGCGCAGGCGGGTCTGCAGCTCACCGGAGGGGCAGCCGGTGGAGGCGATGATGCCCTCGCTCCACTGGGAGAGCGTCTCCTTGTCCATGCGCGGCCACTTCTGCAGCCAGCCCTCGGCGTACGCGTCCGACGACAGCTTGAACAGGTTGTGCAGCCCCGTGCTGTTCGCCGCCCACATCGTCTTGTGGGTGTAACCACCGGAACCGGAGACGTCGTCGCGCTTCTGGTGCGGCTGCCCCCACTGGACCTTCCGCTTGTTGCGCCGGGACTCCGGGGCGACGTAGGCCTCGATGCCGATGATCGGCGTGATGCCCGCCTTCTCCGCGGTGTGGAAGAAGTCGTACGCCCCGTGCAGGTTGCCGTGGTCGGACATCGCGATGTGCGTCATGCCCATGTCGCCGGCGGCCTTGAACATGTCATTGAGCCGCGCCGCACCGTCCAGAAGCGAGTACTGGGTGTGCACATGCAGGTGCGTGAAGGGCGGCTTGGACACGGTGGGGGCCTCCAAAGGAAAACACGATTCAAAAGGGGCGGCGCGCAGCGCCTCGTTGAGGGGTGGCGGTCGGGTGACGGGCGGGCCTGGGGGACAGCTTGGAAGTCTACGACCGGTCACTGACAACCGGCGGGCACTCCGGAGTACGGTCGTGCGTTGGACCGAACAGAACATCTGTCCCACGCATCAGCACCGCGTACCGCAGATCCCGCCCCACCCCGCACCAGGAGGCACCCAGCGATGTCGGAACCGCAGCCCACCGCTGAGCAGCGCGGCGAGCAGATTCTCTCCGTCTTCGACACCGCGTTCGGCGAGCTCCTCGCCGCCGACCCCGCGGCCTTCCGGGTCAAATTCCGCAAGATGGCGGCCTCGGCCTTCGCGTTCTACCGGGGCACGGCCTGCCTGTTCTACGGGGACGTGGAGCGCGAGCAGCACGGCGGGCCGTACCTGGACGAGCGCACCAGCCGGGTGTGGATCCACGGCGACCTGCACGCGGAGAACTTCGGCACGTACATGGACTCCACGGGCCGGCTGATCTTCAACGTGAACGACTTCGACGAGGCGTACGTGGGCCCCTTCACCTGGGACCTCAAGCGCTTCGCCGCCTCCATGGCGCTGGTCGGCTACTCGAAGGCGCTGAGCGACGAGCAGATCACGGACCTCGTGCGCACGTACGCGGCGGCCTACCGCGAGCGCATCCACGCGCTGGCGACCGGCGCCAAGAGCGACGAGGTGCCGCCCTTCACGCTGGACACGGCCGAGGGCCCCCTCCTGGAGGCGCTGCGCGACGCCCGCTCGCTGACCCGTTTCGGCCTGCTCGAGTCCATGACGGAGATCCGCGAGTTCGAGCGCCGCTTCGCCGAGGGCGGCGGCAGCATCGAGCTGGACGCGGCGACGCGCTACAAGGTGCTCGCGGCGTTCGACGGGTACCTGGAGACGCTGCCGGAGGCCTCCCTGTCCCGCCCCGACTCGTACCGGGTGAAGGACGTGGTCGGGCGCCGCGGCATCGGTATCGGCTCCGCGGGCCTCCCCTCGTACAACATCCTCCTGGAGGGCAACAGCGACGCCCTCGAGAACGATGTCGTGATCTATATGAAGCAGGCCCAGACCCCGGCCGTCTCGCGGCACATCACCGACCCGGCGGTCCGCGAGTACTTCCAGCACGAGGGCCACCGCACGGTCATCTCGCAGCGCGCCCTGCAGGCGCACGCCGACCCGTGGCTGGGCTGGACGGAGCTCGACGGGGCCGGGCAGCTGGTCGCCGAGATCTCGCCGTACGCGGTGGACCTGGACTGGGGCGACATCGACGAGTACGAGGAGATCGCGGCGGTCGTCGCCGACCTCGGCCGGGCCACGGCGACGATGCACGCGGCGGCGGACGACCAGTCCGGCGAGTCGCTCGTCCCGTTCTCCACGGAGCGCGCCATCGACGCGGCGATCGCCGCCGACGAGGAAGGCTTCGCGCCCCTGCTGGTCGACTTCGCGCACTCCTACGGGGCACGCGCGCGTGCGGACCACCAGATCTTCGTGGACCTGTTCCGCAACGGCCGGATCCCGGGGCTGTGAAAGGTGCTGTGAATCGGCCCCCTTTAGGCATCGCTTACAGGAAGCCATGGCACACTCTGCCGCGATGGACGACATATCCGGGACCCAGCTACGAGTGATGCGCGCGGCGCTGTTCACGGCCTGCGCCGTGACGCTGTCCGCCGCGTCGCACGTGCTGCTGTCCCGGGCCCCGCTACCCCTCACGACGGTCGCCGCGATCACCGCGGCCGTCTTCGTGATCGCGTACGCGCTGGCAGGACGCGAGCGCGGCTTCGGCCGGATCGCGGCCCTGCTCGTCCCGCTGGAACTGGCCGCCGACACGGTCTTCACGACCGGCCAGCACGTCTGTTACGGCCGGGCGGGCGGCCCCGTCGCGGGCCCACTGCGCCAGTTCGGCTTCGACGTGCTGTGCGCGGGGAACGTGGGCACACCGCTGGCCCGGATGACAGGCGGCAGCACGGAGCGGGCCGCGGCCCTCTTCGCGCACACCGACCCGGCGGCCTCCTGGCTGCTCCTCGGCGCGCACGTCGCCGTCGGCCTGCTCGCGGCCGCCTGGCTGCGCCGCGGTGAGCAGGCCCTGGCCCAACTGCTGCGCGCGGTGGCCGCCTTCGCGTTCCGGCCGCTGCTCATCGCGTTCGCCGCGGTCACCGTCCGGCGCGAGCCCACCGTCCGCCTTCCGCGCCCCGCCACGCGCGTACCGGCCTCCCGCACCCGGCTCTGGGTGCACTCCGTAGGACGGCGCGGGCCGCCGTGCCCCGCCGCCTGAGCCACCGTCCGGCTCGGGCTCCGGCACGGCAGTCCCCCATACGCATGTCACTCACCTACGGAGCACAACCATGAGCAAGCGCAACACCCAGGAAGCGAAGACCGCGGCCCGTGAGCGGCTGCGCGTCGAACGCGAGCGCCAGGCCAAGCGGGAGAAGACGAAGCGGCAGGCGATCGTCGGCGTCTCCATCGTCGCGGTCCTCGCGATAGCCGGCGGCGTCGGCTACGCGGTGATGCAGGCCAACAAGCCCTCCCACTGGGAGACGGCGATGGACGCCAAGTCCTCCGCCGTGAAGGCGCCCGCGAACACCTCGGGCAAGGACGGCACGACCGTCGTCATCGGCAAGTCCAGTGCCAAGAAGACCATGAAGATCTACGAGGACTCGCGCTGCCCGGTCTGCGCCTCCTTCGAGCAGACGGTCGGCCCGCAGCTCCACAAGGACGTCGAGGCCGGCAAGTTCAAGATCCAATACATCGGCGGCACGTTCCTCGACGGCGACAGCGCGGCCAAGGGCGACGTCGGCACCAACGGCGAGGGCTCGAAGAACGCGCTGAGCGCGCTCGGCGCGGCCCTCAACGTGAGCCAGGACGCCTTCCTCGACTACAAGACGGCGCTCTACTCGGCGAAGTTCCACCCCGAGGAGAGCGACGACAAGTTCAAGGACGACGACTACCTGATCAAGATCGCCGACACCGTGGACTCGCTCAAGGGCAACAAGGCGTTCCAGAAGGCCGTCACGGACGGTACGTACGACGACTGGGCCATGAAGATGTCCAAGTCGTTCGACACCAACAAGGACGACGTCACCGGCACCCCGAGCCTGGTCGTGGACGGCAAGAAGCTGACCGGTTCGGACGGCCAGAACGCTCCGATGACCGTGGCCGAGTACAAGACCGCGACGGAGAAGGCCCTCAAGGGCTGACGTTCTCAAGGGCTGACGTCCTCAAGAGCTGACGTCGGGTCCAAGCACAGACGAAGAGCGGGCGAACCTTTCGGGTTCGCCCGTTCTCTGTATCTACCAGTCAGTAGTCTGACCGGCTGTGACCAGTCGACTTCATCAATCCGTTCCCAGACCCACGCCGAGCACGGCGAGCGCCCCGAGCCGCCGTACGGTCGTCAAGGCCGCGGCCGCGGGTGCCGCGCTCGCCGGACCGCTCGCCGCCGCTGCCCCCGCCCACGCCGCCGAAGCCCCCGCCTTCCTGCACGGCGTCGCGTCCGGCGACCCGCTGCCCGACGGGGTCCTGCTGTGGACGCGCATGACGCCGGCCGCCGACGCGGTGCCCGGCTCCGGCAAGGGCCCCGATGTGCGGGTGGCGTGGGAGATAGCAGAGGACAAGGCCTTCCGTCAGATCGTCGGCCGGGGAACCGTGATCGCGAGCGCCGCCTCCGACCACACGGTCAAGGCCGATGTAAGGGGCCTGCGCCCGGCGACCGCCTATTACTTCCGCTTCTCCGTGGACACCGCCCACTCACCCGTGGGCCGCACCCGCACCACCCCCGCCGCCGACGCGTCCCCCGACGGCCTGCGCTTCGGCGTCGTCTCCTGCGCCAACTGGGAGGCCGGCTACTACTCCTCGTACCGGCACCTGGCCGCCCGCAGCGACCTGGACGCGGTCCTGCACCTCGGCGACTACCTCTACGAGTACAAGACGGGCGAGTACCCGACCGCCGATTACACCGTCCGCGAGCACCGGCCGACCCACGAGATCGTCTCGCTCGCCGACTACCGCACCCGGCACGGCCAGACCAAGACCGACCCCGACGTACAGGCGATGCAGGCCGTGCACCCGCTGATCGCGATCTGGGACGACCACGAGTTCGCCAACGACGCCTGGTCGGGCGGCGCGGAGAACCACACGCCGGACACCGAGGGCTCCTGGCAGGCCCGCCAACAGGCCGCGAAGCAGGCCTACTTCGAGTGGATGCCGGTCCGCCCGTCCACCGCGGGCACGGTCTTCCGCCGCCTGCGCTTCGGCAACCTGGCCGACCTCCACCTGCTCGACCTGCGCTCGTTCCGCTCGGAGCAGTCGAGCGTCGGCAACGGAGCGGTGGACTCCCCGGAGCGTACGATCACCGGCCGCGCCCAGCTCGACTGGCTGAAGTCCGGCCTCACCGCCTCGGACGCGCGCTGGAAGCTGGTCGGCACCTCAGTGATGATCTCGCCGGTCGCCTTCGGTTCGCTGCCCGCCCACATCGCGGGCCCGCTGGCCGAGCTGCTCGGCCTTCCGAAGGAGGGCCTGGCGATCAATGTCGACCAGTGGGACGGCTATACCCACGACCGCGCCGAGCTCATCTCCCACCTGCGCGAGCACGCCGTCCGCGACACCGTCTTCCTGACCGGCGACATCCACATGGCGTGGGCCAACGACGTGCCGGTCAAGGCGGCGACGTATCCGCTGTCCCCCTCCGCCGCGACGGAGTTCGTGGTCACGTCCGTGACCTCCGACAACCTGGACGACATCCTGCACGTCGCCCCGGACACGCTCTCCACGGTCGCCGAGGGCGCCATCAAGGCGGCCAACCGGCACGTGCGCTGGCTGGACATGGACCGCCACGGGTACGGCGTCCTGGACGTCACGGCCGAGCGCACACAGATGGACTTCTACGTGATCTCCGACCGCGCGGACCAGAGCGCGACGTCGGCCTGGCAGCGCTCGTACCGCACCCTCACCGGCACCCAGAAGGTCGAGCGGGCGGACTCCCCCGTCGCGTAAAGCGGACTCTCCCCCGTCGCGTAAAAGCGCCGCCTACAGCGTTTCGAGGAAGCCGAGCGCCACCCGCCAGGTGGCCTCGGCGGCCTCCTCGTCGAAGTCCGGCAGGTCGGGGTCGGTGTAGAGGTGGCCCGCCCCGGCGTACCGGTAGACCTCCACGTCGGCCCCCGCGCGCCCCATCTGCAGGTACCAGGCGGTCAGCCAGTCGTCCGTCTCGAAGGGGTCGGGCTCGGCGACGTGCAGCTGGACCGGGAGCTCGTCCACGGTGACGCCCTCCGCGATGTCGGACGTGCCGTGCAGGAGCAGCAGCCCCTTCGCCTTGTCGTCGCCGAGGGCGAGGGTCTGCGCGGTCGCGGCGCCGAACGAGAACCCGGCGTAGACGAGACCGCGGTCGGAGTAGGGCGCGGCCGCCAGGACGGCGCGCTTGAGCAGCTCGTCCTTGCCGATCTCGTCCTTGAAGGCCATGCCCTCCTCGACGCTGTCGAAGGTGCGGCCCTCGAAGAGATCAGGGGTCCACACCTCGTGCCCGGCGGCCCGCAGCCGGTCGGCAGCGGCCTCGACGGCGGGCCGCAGGCCGAACGCCGAATGGAAAAGCATGATGTTCATGGGCTCCATGGTGCCAGGGCCCCCGCAGGTTGGGCGCGCCCGATCCCGGTTACCGTCGTGGCATGGAGAACGTACTGCGTCCACTGATCGTCATTGGTGGCTCGGTCGTGCTCACGCTGTTGGTGGGGTGGGCGGTCGACCGGTTGCTGCTCCGCACCGACCAGCGCCACCACGAGACGCCGCTGTGGGGACTGCTGCGCCGCTGCCGGCTGCCGCTCCAGCTCGTGCTCTGCGCGGCGCTGCTGCGGGGCTCGTACGACCAGACGGGCGTCGCGAAGGAACACGGCGGCACAGTTGGAGAAACGCTCAACCTGGTCCTGATCGGCGCCACCGCCTGGCTCGCCGTCCGGATCTCCTCCGCCGTCGTCGAGTCGTCGTACGCCCGCTACGCCAACGCCCAGCGCGATCCGGCCCGGGTCCGCCGTGTACGCACCCAGGTCACCCTGATCCAGCGCGTCGTCATCGCGGTCGTCGGCGTGGTCGCGGTGGCCGCGATGCTCCTGACGTTCCCGTCCTTCCGGGCGGCCGGCGCCTCGCTGCTGGCCTCGGCGGGACTCCTCGGCATCGTCGCCGGTGTCGCCGCGCAGTCCACGCTCGGCAACCTCTTCGCGGGGCTCCAGATCGCGTTCGGCGACATGGTGCGGATAGGCGACACCGTGGTCGTGGACGGCGAGTGGGGCACGGTCGAGGAGATCACCCTCACCTTCCTCGCCGTACGCACCTGGGACGAGCGGCGCATCACCATGCCGGTCTCGTACTTCACGTCGAAGCCGTTCGAGAACTGGTCGCGCGGCGGTGCCCAGATGACCGGCACCGTCTTCTTCCACCTCGACCACAGCGCGCCCGTGCCCGAGATGCGCGAGAAGCTGCACGACATCCTGCGCGAGTGCGCCGCCTGGGACGGCCGCGACTGGGGCCTCGCCGTCACCGACACGACGCCCAGCACGCTCCAGGTCCGCGCCCTGGTCACCGCCAAGGACGCGGACGACATCTGGACGGTGCGGGTCACGGTCCGCGAGCAGCTCGTGCGCTGGCTGACCGATCAGCACCCGTACGCGCTGCCGCGGATCAACACGGCGACGGCCCTGGTCGCCCCGGACGAGGCGGACTCCCTGCCGGAGCACGTGCTCAGCCGCAACGGCCGGGCGCCCCGCACCGGCAGAGGCTAACGCCCCAGGCACTCCCCGCCGTTGACCTGGACGATCTGCCCGGTGACATGGCCGCCGCCCGGCGACGCCAGCCACAGCACGGTGGCCGCGATGTCCTCGGGCGTCCCGGCGCGGCCGGTCGGGATGGCGTCGACCCGGCGCCGGTAGTCCGCCTCGGGCATCGAGGGCCCGAAGAACTCGGTGTCCTCGATGTAGCCGGGCGCGATGGTGTTCACGGTGATGCCGCGCGGGCCGAGGGCCTTGGCGAGGTCGTACGTGTACGGGTGCAGGGCCGCCTTGGAGCCGCCGTACGAGCCCGAACCCGAGCCGCGCAGCGCGGCGATGGAGGACAGGAACACGACCCGGCCGCCCGGCGAGGCGAGGTGCTCACGCAGCGCCTCGGTCAGCAGGACCGAAGTGAGCGTATTGATACGGAAGTTGGCGTTCCAGTCGTGGGCGACGGCGTCGAGCGGATCGGTCCCCTCCGGCGCCGGGAGCGACCGGCCGCCGATCCCGCCGGCGCTGTGCACCATCACGTCGACCGTGCCCTCGAACGCCTCGAGCGCGAAGTCGGCGGCGCCGCGCGCCCCTTCGACCGTGCCGAGGTCGGCCGGATACCTCATCGCACCGGGCACATCGGCCTTCTCCAGGACCTCGATCCGCCGCCCGACCAGCAGTACCCGGTCCCCCTCCGCGGCGAAGGCCTTCGCCGCCGCGAGCCCGATTCCCGTACCGCCTCCGGTGATTATCACGTTGCGTGCCATACGCACGAGCCTAGAACGCCACACCGGCCACAGGACAATCTCTAACGCAGACTGCGCACATCCAGTTTCCTGAGCACCCGGTCGACCACCTCCGGGTCGGAGCCCGGTTCGCTGCGGGCCGCGAGGACCTCGTGCCGGGCCGCCGACATCATCTCCGCCTGGATCCGGCGGATCCGCTTGATCCGGGCGACCCGCTTGGTCTGCTTCTCGCGCCGCTCGTCCGCGCCGATCTCCGGGTTGATGCGCAGGCCGATGTCGTAGGCGCGGCGCACCATCTGCTCCTGCACCTCCTCCGGCAGCTCCTCGACCTCCTCGATCTCCTTGAGCCGCCGCTTCGCCGCCTTCGCGGCCCGCAGCGCGAGCTGCCGCTCGAACTCCCGCTCGGCGGTGTCGTCGCTGCGCACCCCGAGCTTGCGCACCAGCCACGGCAGGCTCAGGCCCTGCAGCACCAGGGTCGCCATGATCACCCCGAACGCGAGGAAGACGATCTCGTCCCGCTCCGGGAAGGGCGAACCGTTGTCCATGGTCAGCGGGATGGCGAGGGCCAGCGCCACCGAGGCCACACCGCGCATTCCGGCCCACCACATGACGACCGTCTCGCGCCAGCTGACCGGAATGTCCTCGTCGACGTCGCGCCGCATGTGCATCCGCCGTGTCACCCACGTCATCGGCAACAGCCACAGCAGCCGTACGACGATGACGACCCCGACGACCGCGCCCGCCCAGCCGAACATCTCGCCCCAGCGGCCCTCCGCGGTCCTGACGACGTTGTGCACCTCCAGGCCGATGAGGCCGAACGCGACGCCCGTGACGAGGGTGTCCACGACGTCCCAGAAGGCCCGCCCGGTGAGCCGCGTCAGCACGTCGTCGGCGTCGAAGGCGTGCTCGGCCAGGAACATGGCCGTGGTCAGAACCGCGAGCACGCCCGAGCCCTTGAGCTCTTCGGCGAGTACGTACGAGGCGTACGGGATCAGGAGCGTGAGCCCGATCTGGAGCGTGGCGTCGCCGAGGTAGCTGATGAGCTTGTTGGCGACCCAGCCGAGCCCCCAGCCGACGGCGATGGCGACGACCGCGGACAGGACCAGGTCGAGCGCGGCGCGCGGCAGCGAGAAGGTGCCGCTGACGGCGGCGGCGATCGCGACGTGGTAGAGCACGATCGCGGTCACGTCGTTGAACAGGCCCTCGCCCTCCAGGATCGACACCATGCGCCGGGGCAGGCCGAGTTGGCCCGCGACGGCGGTCGCGGCGACCGGGTCGGGCGGCGCCACAAGGGCGCCGAGCGCGACGGCCGCGGCGACCGGCAGGCCCGGCACGATGGCGTCGGCGGTGAAGGCGACCGCGGCCGTGGTGACGAATACCAGGGCGACGGCGAGCAGGAAGATCGGCCGTTTATTGGCCGCGAACTGGCGCCAGGACGTGCGGTGCACGGCCGCGTAGAGCAGCGGTGGCAGCACGAGCGGGAGGATCAGATCCGGGTTGATGTCGACATTCGGCACCGCCTGGATCAGCGCCAGGGCGATGCCGAGCAGGGTCATCAGGACCGGGGAGGGCAGGCCGAGCCGGTCGCCGAGGGGGACGGTCAGCACGGCCCCGAGCAACAGCACGAACAGCAGGGCCAATTGATCCACCGGGGGCTCCGACCAGACTCGACGATCATGTGCGTTCCGGCCTCAAGGGTGCCACGCGCATCGGATCAAACCGGTCTTATCGGGGCCCGGTGACCACGGTGCCGGGCCGCCGGGATACCGCCGCTGTCTAGCCGAGCGTCTTCCGCATCGCACGGTGGTCGATGCCGGCGTCGAGGAACTCCGGCCCGTACGCGACGTATCCCAGGCGCTCGTAGAACCCCAGCGCGTGCGTCTGCGCGTGCAGGTCCACGGCGGCGAGCCCGCGCGCGCGGGCCGCGTCCTCGATGGCCCGCACCAGCGCGGCACCGACACCGAGGCCGCGCGCCGCCTTCGTCACGGCGAGCCGCCCGAGAGCGCCGACGTCCGCCGCCCCGCCGTTCTTCACGGCGGCGGCCTCGCCCGTCAGCAGGCGGCCAGTACCGAGCGGCTCCCCGTCCTGCCGGACGGCCAGGACGTGCACCGCCCCGGCGTCGTACGCGTCGTACTCGATGTCCTCGGGCACGCCCTGTTCGACGACGAAGACCTCCTTGCGGACGGCGAAGCAGGCCTGCCGGTCCACTTCGTCCTCCGCGACACGGGTCACATACACGGGAAGGGGGGTGCTCACTCGCTCTCCGCCCTGACCCTGTCCAGAGCCGTCTGCAGATCCTCCGGGTAGTCGCTCTCGAACTCGACCCACCGACCGTCCGACGGGTGCTCGAAGCCGAGCCGCACCGCGTGCAGCCACTGCCGCGTGAGACCGAGCCGCTTCGCGATCGTGGGGTCCGCGCCGTACGTCAGGTCGCCCACGCACGGGTGCCGGTGCGCCGACATGTGCACGCGGATCTGGTGGGTACGCCCCGTCTCCAGCTTGATGTCGAGGAGCGAGGCGGCGCGGAAGGCCTCGATGAGGTCGTAGTGCGTGACCGACGGCTTGCCCTCGGCGATCACGGCCCACTTGTAGTCGTGGTTCGGGTGGCGCCCGATGGGGGCGTCGATGGTGCCGCTCATGGGGTCGGGGTGGCCCTGCACCAGCGCGTTGTAGCGCTTGTCCGGGACGCGCTCCTTGAACTGGCGCTTCAGCGACGTGTACGCCCGCTCCGACTTGGCGACGACCATCAGACCCGACGTGCCCACGTCGAGCCGGTGGACGATGCCCTGGCGCTCCGCGGCGCCGGACGTCGAGATCCGGTACCCGGCGGCGGCGAGGCCACCAATCACCGTCGTCCCGGTCCAGCCGGGGCTGGGGTGGGCGGCGACCCCCACGGGCTTCATGATCACGACGATGTCGTCGTCGTCGTGCACGATCTCCATGCCCTCGACGGGCTCGGCGACGATCTGTACGGGAGCGGGCGCCTGCGGCATCTCCACTTCCATCCAGGCGCCGCCGTGCACCCGCTCTGACTTGCCCACGACCGAGCCGTCCACCGCGACCTTTCCGGCGGCGGCGAGCTCGGCGGCCTTGGTGCGGGAGAAGCCGAACATGCGCGAGATGGCGGCGTCTACGCGCTCGCCCTCCAGGCCGTCGGGTACGGGCAGGGTGCGGACCTCGGGAATCGTGCTCACGCATCGAGTATGCAGGAGCGCACCGACACTCCCGCACACGAGCCCCGTGACCTCGGTCTTTGTGCGCCTCGGGCCCCGCGCCCCAGTCCTTGCCTCAGTCCTTGTGGACGGACCCGTCGGGGTCGATGCCGCGGAAGGACAGCAGGACGATCAGGATGCCGCCGCACACGATCGCCGAGTCGGCGAGGTTGAACACCGGGTAGTGCTTCGGCGCGATGAAGTCCACCACGGCGCCCTCGAAGACGCCCGGCGCCCGGAAGATGCGGTCCGTGAGGTTGCCGAGCGCCCCGCCGAGCAGCAGGCCGAGGGCGATCGCCCAAGGTGTGCTGTAGAGCTTCCGGGCGAGCCGTGCGATCACGACGATCACGGCGGCCGCGATCAGGGTGAAGATGATCGTGAAGGCCTCGCCGATGCCCCAGGCGGCGCCCGGGTTCCTGATCACCTCGAGCTGCAGCCAGTCACCGATGATGTGGATGGCGTCGCGGTGCTCGAGCTTCGCCACCACGATCAGCTTGCTGCCCAGGTCCAGGACGTACGCGAGCGCGGCCACGACGAACAGCACGGCGATCCGCCGCCTGCCCTTGGGCCGGTCCTGGACCTGCTCGTCGACCTCATCGGGCCGCTCCGGCTCGGCTGCCCCCGCGTCCGGGGAATCCGGCGTACCGATGATGCGCTCCGCCTCTGCCACGTGAGTCCCTCAACCTAGTACCTGACTGAGGACGAGAGTACGGCACGCGGAGCCGCGCCCCCATGGGCCGGTGGCCCAAGTGCGGGCGCGGGCGCGGCGGTCGCTTGTGCGGGCGCGGCGGTCGCTCAGTTGCGGCGCTCCTGCTTCTGCTTGCACTCGACGCACAGGGTCGCGCGCGGGAACGCCTGCATGCGCGCCTTCCCGATCGGGTTCCCGCAGTTCTCGCAGAGCCCGTACGTGCCCGCGTCCAGGCGCTCCAGGGCCCGCTCGGTCTGGAGCAGCATCTCCCGCGCGTTGGCCGCGAGGGACATCTCGTGCTCGCGGGTGATGTTCTTGGTGCCGGTGTCGGCGTCGTCGTCGCCGGCCCCGTCCCCGGAGTCGCGCATCAGCCCAGCGAGGCCCTCCTCTGCGGCGGCGATCTCGTGCCCGAGCCGCAGCACCTCGGTCTGCAGCTCGGCGCGCGCCTCCTCGGCCTCCTCCGGGGTCCAGGGGTCCTCGCCCGGACGGACGGCCAGCTCGCCGGGTTCGGCGGTGCCGCGCGCCTTGGGAACCGCGCCAGGCTTCTTGGTCGCCGTGGCCGTGCCCTGAGTCTTCTTCGCAACCACTGTCGTGGCTCCCGTCTGCTTCGCGGCCTCGGCCGCGTCCTCGGTCGCGGAGGCGACCGTCTTCTTCGCGCCCTTGCGTCCGCCCGCCGGGCCGACGCCGTCCGCCTTCTCCCCCGTCTCCTCGGCGTGCGCACCCGTCTTCCCGGCCCCCGGGTCCTTGCCCTCCGCTTTCGCGGCTGCGGTGGCCTTGGCCGCGGTCTTCTTCTTGGCTGCGGCCTTCTTGGCGTCCGCGGCCTCGGCTTCGGCCCCGGCCGCCGCCGGAGCCGCGCTCTCCTCGGCCCCGGCCTCGACCTCGGCCTCTGCCTTGCCCGCAGCCGCCTTCTTGGTCGCGGCCGTCTTCTTGGTCACGCTCTTGGTCGCGCTCTTCGTCGGCGCCGCCTTCTTGGTCGTGGCCTTCTCCGGTGCCGCCTTCGTAGGCGTGGTCTTCGCAGTCGTCTGCTTGCGGGTCGTCGTGTGCGATGCGGCGGACGACTTCTTCTTGCCGGTGGGCGTCTCCTTCGGCTCAGGCGTCGTCGACGCCTTCGCCCCGGCCGCGTCCTTCCCGGCACCGCCGGAGGCCGCCGCGCCCGTGGTTCTGCCGGACTCCGACTGCTGATCGGCGGTCTTCTTCGCCACCATGGTCGCGGCCCCTTCACAATTTGTGATCTTGCTCGCGAATCGTGCTGGGACGATAAATCGACTCCAGGCCCGCGGCAACGGGGCGCACCACGGGACCCGCCCCCGCGTGACGGCCTCGTGACCGACCCGCGAGGAACCTGCAAGCGTTGTGCCCAGCTCCCCGCTTGGTAATCCGCCGCTCTCACGGCCGCCCCCGGCCCGCCGGGTGACCACCCAGGATCGGACAGCCGGCGTATGGCCATTCGGGTCACCGGACGCACCCGCACCCCGCCCTCCCGGGCCCCCGCGAAAACCGGTCTGCCGCCCCCTCCCGGGCGCCGTACACTGGGCGGAGCGAAAAGCGTGGATGGGGCCGAGTAGCGGCGTACGCAGCCAAGAGCGAACCGGGGACGGTGGAAGCCCGGCGGCGAGCGCGACGCGAAGATCACCCCGGAGCCGCCGGAAGAACACCGCAGCCCGCAAGGCGCGGCCAGTAGACCCGGTATCGCGACCCCAATGAGGGGGCTCACCGGAGCGCACCACGCCCCGGCGGGCCAAGGAGGGTGGTACCGCGGGAGCGCGCCGCACACGGCGCAGCAGCCTCTCGTCCCTCCGACGGAAGAAGGCAGATCCGCCGGAGGAAGACTGATGACGCAGTACCGCCAGGTGCCCGCCCAGGTCGACCTGCCCGCCCTCGAGCACGCGGTGCTCGACTTCTGGGACGAGCAGAAGATCTTCGCCAAGACCCTGGAGCAGTCCGAGGGGCGCCCCGAGTGGGTGTTCTACGAGGGCCCGCCCACGGCCAACGGCATGCCGGGCGCCCACCACATCGAGGCCCGCGTCTTCAAGGACGTGTTCCCCCGGTTCCGTACGATGCGCGGCTACCACGTGGCCCGTAAGGCGGGCTGGGACTGTCACGGCCTCCCGGTGGAGCTGGCGGTCGAGAAGGAGCTCGGCTTCAGCGGCAAGAAGGACATCGAGGCGTACGGCATCGCCGAGTTCAACGCCAAGTGCCGCGAGTCCGTGACCCGGCACACCGACGCCTTCTCCGACCTGACGACCCGCATGGGTTACTGGGTCGACCTCGAAGACGCGTACCGGACGATGAACCCGGAGTACGTCGACTCGGTCTGGTGGTCGCTGAAGGAGATCTTCAACAAGGGCCTGCTGGTCCAGGACCACCGTGTCGCTCCCTGGTGCCCGCGCTGCGGCACCGGTCTGTCGGACCACGAGCTGGCCCAGGGCTACGAGACGGTCGTGGACCCCTCGGTCTATGTCCGTTTGCCGCTCACCTCCGGTCCGCTGGCGGGCCAGGCCGCTCTCCTGATCTGGACGACGACCCCGTGGACCCTGGTGTCCAACACGGCCGTCGCCGCGCACCCCGACGTGACGTACGTCGTCGCCACGAACGGCGAGGAGAAGCTCGTCGTCGCCGAGCCGCTCGTCGAGAAGGCGCTCGGCGAGGGCTGGGAGACGACCGGCGAGTCCTTCACCGGCGCCGAGATGGAGCGCTGGAAGTACCAACGTCCTTTCGAACTCGTAGAGTTCCCGGCCGACGGTGCGGAGGCGCACTACGTCGTCAACGCCGACTACGTGACGACCGAGGACGGCACCGGCCTCGTCCACCAGGCCCCGGCCTTCGGTGACGACGACCTCAAGGTCTGCCGCTCGTACGGCATGCCGGTCGTGAACCCGGTGCTGCCCGACGGCACCTTCTCCCCCGAGGTCCCCCTCGTGGGCGGCGTCTTCTTCAAGAAGGCCGACGAACAGCTGACCGAGGATCTTCAGAACCGCGGCCTGCTCTTCAAGCACATCCCGTACGAGCACAGCTACCCGCACTGCTGGCGCTGCCACACGGCGCTGCTCTACTACGCGCAGCCGTCCTGGTACATCCGCACCACGGCCATCAAGGACCGTCTCCTTCAGGAGAACGAGAAGACCAACTGGTTCCCGGAGACCGTCAAGAACGGCCGCTTCGGCGACTGGCTGCAGAACAACATCGACTGGGCGCTGTCCCGCAACCGCTACTGGGGCACCCCGCTGCCGATCTGGCGCTGCGAGGAGAACCACCTCACCTGCGTCGGCTCGCGCGAGGAGCTCTCGCGGCTGACCGGCACGGACCAGTCGTCCCTCGACCCGCACCGCCCGTACATCGACGACGTCACGTTCACGTGCACCCATGAGGGCTGTACGCAGACGGCGGTGCGCGTGCCCGAGGTCATCGACGCCTGGTACGACTCGGGTTCCATGCCGTTCGCGCAGTGGGGCTACCCGTACAAGAACAAGGAACTCTTCGAGTCCCGCTACCCGGCGCAGTTCATCTCCGAGGCCATCGACCAGACGCGCGGCTGGTTCTACACGCTGATGGCGATCGGCACGCTGGTCTTCGACAAGTCCTCGTACGAGAACGTGGTCTGCCTCGGCCACATCCTCGCCGAGGACGGCCGCAAGATGTCCAAGCACCTGGGCAACACGCTGGACCCGATCCCGCTGATGGACCGTCACGGCGCCGACGCGGTGCGCTGGTTCATGGCGGCCGGCGGCTCCCCGTGGGCGGCCCGCCGCGTCGGCCACGGCACCATCCAGGAGGTCGTCCGCAAGACGCTCCTCACGTACTGGAACACGGTCGCCTTCCAGGCCCTGTACGCGCGTACGTCGCAGTGGGCGCCCAGCGAGGCGGACCCGGCCCCGGCCGACCGCACGGTGCTCGACCGCTGGCTGCTGTCCGAGCTGCACCAGCTCACGGACGAGGTCACCACGGCCCTCGAGGCGTACGACACCCAGCGCGCCGGCAAGTTGCTCTCGGCGTTCGTCGACGACCTCTCCAACTGGTACGTGCGTCGCTCGCGCCGCCGCTTCTGGCAGGGCGACAAGGCTGCCCTTCGCACCCTGCACGACGTGGTGGTGACGATCACTCAGCTGATGGCGCCGCTCACGCCGTTCATCGCGGAGCGCGTGTGGCAGGACCTGGTCGTGCCGGTCACCCCGGACGCCCCGGAGTCGGTGCACCTGTCCTCGTGGCCCGAGGCCGACCGCGCGGCGATCGACCCCGAGCTGTCGACGCAGATGGCGCTGGTCCGCCGGCTCGTGGAGCTCGGTCGCGCCACGCGCGCGGAGTCGGGCGTCAAGACCCGCCAGCCGCTCTCGCGCGCGCTGGTCGCGGCGACGGGCTTCGCCGGCCTCTCCCCCGAGCTCCAGGACCAGATCACGGAGGAGCTGAACGTCTCCTCCCTGGCCTCGCTCTCGGAGGTCGGCGGCAGCCTGGTGGACACCACCGCCAAGGCGAACTTCCGTGCACTCGGCAAGCGGTTCGGCAAGCGCGTCCAGGACGTGGCGAAGGCGGTCGCGAACGCGGACGCGGCGGCGCTGTCCCTGGCCCTGCGCGAGGGCAACGCCTCGGTTGAGGTCGACGGCGAGAAGATCGACCTCGCCCCGGATGAGGTCATCATCACGGAGACGCCGCGCGAGGGCTGGTCCGTGGCCTCGGACTCCGGCGCCACGGTGGCGCTCGACCTCGAACTCACGGAGGAGCTGCGGCAGGCGGGCCTGGCCCGTGACGCGATCCGCCTGATCCAGGAGGCCCGCAAGAACAGCGGCCTGGACGTGGCGGACCGGATCGCCCTGCGCTGGACGTCCACGGACCCGGCGGTGATCTCGGCCCTGACCGAGCACGCGGGCCTGATCGCCGACGAGGTCCTCGCCACGGACTTCGCCCAGTCCGAGGCGGACGACACGTACGGCTCCGCCTTCACGGACGAGGGCCTGAGCCTGACGTTCCACCTCCGCAAGGTCTAGCCGCACCGGGGTTGCACCCCGGGGGCTCCGCCCCCGGACCCCCTTGCCCTCAATCGCCGGGCGGGCTTGATAAATCAAGCCCGCCCGGCGATCGCTTTTTCAAGCCCCTGCGGCGATTGAGCAGCGGGGTCCGGGGCAGAGCCCCGAGGCCGGAGGAACGGCCGACCGTCACGATCCACGACCCAAGGGCCGCCTCGCCAGAAACGTTTCTGTCGAGACGGCCCTTCGGCGTTTCGTACCCCCTACGTACACCAGAACGCCGACCGGAACGCCCACCCCCAGCGGCCAGCAAAAAGGCCTTGGCCCGGATCGCAGAAACGATCCGGGCCAAGGCCTGAATGAATGCCGACGCCTAGCTACTACCTGGCGCTACAAGCAAACGCGCCGCTCAGTTGTCGTCCTCGTCGATGAGGAACCCACGCATCGGCGAGGGCGCCTGCCCCATCGGCGACGGGCCCTGGGGCCGCACCGGAGCCATCGGCTGCGTCATCGCGGGCGACATCTGCTGCTGGCCGCCGCCGTACGACGGACCGCCGTTCTGCTGGTTGCCACCGCCCATCGACTGGTTGCCACCACCGTAGGACGGCGCACCCGCACCGGCCGGAGCCATGGAAGGCGCCGGGGACGGCGGCAGGCTCGCGGTCGCCGGCGTACGCGGCGGAGCCAGCGAGTCGTCGGCCTGGGTCTCCAGCTGGCGCAGCTGCGACTCCAGGTACGACTTCAGACGCGTGCGGTACTCGCGCTCGAAGCCGCGCAGGTCCTCGACCTTGCGCTCCAGCGTGGCGCGGGCGGACTCCAGGGAGCCCATCGCTACGCGGTGCTTCTCCTGCGCGTCCCGCTCCAGGGCATCGGCCTTGGCACGGGCGTCACGCTCAAGACCCTCGGCACGGCTGCGCGCCTCGCCGACGATCTTGTTCGCCTCGGAGCGGGCCTCGGCGATCGCCTGGTCGGCGGTCTGCTGGGCCAGCGAGAGGACACGGGCGGCGCTGTCGCCACCGGGGCCCTGACCGGGCTGCGGCAGCTGCGGGCCACCGTGGCCGCCCATGGGACCGCCCATCGGGCCGCCCAGCTGCGGCTGCTGGCCCATCGGCCCCTGGCCCATCGGGCCGGGACCCTGCGGGCCACCCTGCGGACCGTGTCCACCAGGACCGGCCGGCAGCTGCGGGGCACCGCTCGGCAGCTGGGGCGGGCCGCCCATGGGGCCGCCCATCTGCTGCTGCGGCGGGCCCGATATACCAGCGGGCACCGGGGCGCCCGGGCCTCGCATGCCCTGCGGGGGACCCTGCTGCTGGTCCTGCGGACCACCCTCGGGTCCACCGGGACCGCCAGGTCCACCGGGGCCACCAGGACCGCCGGGACCCTTGCGCATCCCGCCCTGCTGCTGGTTCTGCGCAGCGGCGCGGGTGGCTGCGGCTAGTTTCGCCCGCAGGTCTTCGTTTTCTCGGAGAAGACGGGTCAGTTCGGCTTCGACCTCATCGAGGAAGGCATCGACCTCGTCCTCGTCATAGCCTTCTCGGAGGCGGACGGTCGTGAACTGCTTGTTCCGCACGTCCTCGGGGGTCAACGGCATCTCTTCACCTCAACGTTGTCGTCGGCATTCGGCAAGACCGTAGTTGACATCGTGCTCACAGCCGGCTCACGACGGAGATCAGGATGTAGACGATGATCATCAGTACGAAGAAGGACAGGTCGAGCGCCACGCCCCCGAGACGCAGCGGCGGAATGACCCGCCGCAGAAGCTTGAGCGGCGGATCAGTGACAGTGTAGGTGGCCTCCAGAACGACCACCATCGCCTTGCCGGGTTGCCACGAGCGGGCGAACTGGAAGACGTAGTCCATGACCAGCCGGAAGATCAGCACGATGAGGAAACACATCAGCGCGATGTAGACCACATCAAAAACCACGCCCATGTCGGCGGTTCCCTCTCCCCTGTTACTCGTGCCTTGTGACTAGTTGGTAGCTAGCCGTCGTACTTTGCTGCGTCTCAGCTCTGGTTGAAGAACCCGCCCTCTGCGATACGGGCCTTGTCCTCCGCCGTGACATCGACGTTAGCAGGCGACAACAGGAACACCTTCTGTGTCACTCGCTCGATGCTCCCGTGAAGACCGAACACAAGACCGGCGGCAAAGTCGACAAGTCGCTTCGCATCGGTGTCGTCCATCTCCGTCAGATTCATGATCACCGGAGTGCCCTCACGGAAGTGTTCCCCGATGGTACGGGCCTCGTTGTAGGTCCGGGGGTGCAATGTGGTGATGCGGTAGGGCTCCCGCTCGGACACGACCTTGGGCATGATCACCGGTGCGTTCTTCTCCAGGCTCTGACGTTCAGGTGTGATGGATGCCACGGGGGCGATTCGTGCGGGACGTCCGGATTCAGCGGCAAGCGAAGCAGGTTGGCGCACCGGTTCACGCTGCGCCGGGGGCTGCACCACTCTGACCGATTCCTCCACATCCGTCGCGGCATGGGAGTTGTGTGACTGATGCGACGGCTCGTGCCGTCGACGGTCACGCTCGGGCTCCGGGTCGAGTTCGGGCTCGAAGTCGTCATCGGGGTCGAATCCCCGGCCGTCGTACCCATCGTCCTCCACGAGGCCGAGGTAGACCGCCATCTTGCGCATCGCGCCGGCCATTCTCTGAGTCCTCCGCTCTGTGGTGGATCGGCTGACGTCAACCAAAGTGCCCGCGATCCACGTGGCCTCCCCGCCCATCAGCGAGAATGACCATATTTTCTGCTGTGGTCCGACTTCTTCGCGACGTTACCCGAGCCGGGGTCGGACACCGAGGACCGCCGTACCGACGCGCACATGTGTCGCTCCGGCCGCCACAGCCTGCTCGAGGTCCGAACTCATCCCTGCCGAGACCATGTTCGCAGCCGGATGGGCCGCGCGCACGGCAGTCGACAAATCCATGAGCCGCTCGAACGCCGCCTGTTGCCGCCCCGCGTAGTCCCCGGTGAGCGGCGCGACGGTCATCAGTCCGTCGAGCCGCAACCCCGGAGCCTCGGCCACGCGCGCGGCCAACTCCTCCACTCCGCCGGGGCCGATACCCCCGCGCTCCCCCCGGCCGTCCGCGCCGGCGTCGAGCGCGACCTGGATCAGACAACCCAGTTCACGCTCGGCCCGCACGGCCTCCTTGGAGAGCGCCGTGACGAGCTTGCCCCGGTCGACGGACTGCACCAGACCGGCGTAACTCGCCACGGAACGGACCTTGTTGGTCTGAAGCTGACCGACAAAGTGCCAAGTAAGCGGCAGATCCGAGCATTCCGCGGCCTTGGGCGCCGCGTCCTGGTCCCGGTTCTCCGCCACGTGCCGCACCCCGAGCCCGGACAGGATCCGTACATCGCTCGCGGGGTAGGTCTTGGTGACCACGATGAGGGTCACGTCGTCCCGCTTGCGCCCGGCCGCCGCACAGGCCGTGGTGATACGTTCCTCCACCGTGGCCAGGTTCGCGGCGAGCTCTGCCGTACGTTCCTGAAGGTTCGTCATGTCGTCTCAGTCCAGCCAGACATAGCCGGCGAGTCGGCCGGTGGCCTTGTCGCGGCGGTACGAGAAGTGATCGTGCGACTCAAGTGTGCACACCGGCGACCGCTCCCGGTCACGCACCCCGAGCCGCTCCAGCTGGGCATGCACACCCGCGGTCACGTCGACGGCCGGGGTGCCCCAGCTGGTCTCGGCGTACGCCGCCGGTTCCACCGCCGCGACCTCGGCCCGCATCTCGGCCGGCACCTCGTAACAGCGCCCGCAGACCGCGGGTCCCGTACGGGCGATGATCCGGGCCGGCTCGGCGCCCCGCTCCACCATCGCCCGGACCGCAGCCGGCACCACCCCGGCGACCATGCCGGGGCGTCCCGCGTGCGCGGCGGCTACGACCCCGGCGACCGGGTCGGCGAGAAGAACGGGGGTGCAGTCCGCCGTCAGCACGGCGAGCGCGAGTCCGCGCCGCGTGGTGACGAGGCCGTCGACGCACGGAATGTCGGCTTCGGTGGGCCAGGGCCCGTCCACCACCGTCACGTCGGGGCCGTGCACCTGGTTCATCCACACGACACGGGAGGCCTCGAGACCGAGCGTCTCCGCGGCCAGCTCCCGGTTGCGCAGCACGGCTTCGGAGTCGTCGCCGACCGCGCCGCCGAGATTGAGCTCCTCGTACGGAGCGGCGCTCACCCCGCCCCACCGGTCGGTGAAGGCGAAGTGCGCGCCACTCTCGGAAGACACTGTGTGATGTTGTCCTGTCACTGCGGTGATCCGACCTGCTCCACGATCACGTTCAGAAACACGTGATCACTTGAGGAAGTCCGGCACGTCGAGCTCCTCGGCCTGGCTGTCCGGGTAGGACGGCCGCGGAACCTGCGGGGCGGTGGCCGGGGCCGCCGGGGCCTCGTTCACCGGGGCGGGCGCCTCGGCCGGCGGGGTCGGCGTCTGCGGCTGGGACTCCTCGCGCTGGGTGACGCTGCCGAGGTTGCCGAAGGCCGGACGCGCGGGCTCGGGGGCCGGCGTCGAAGGCCGCGGCGGCGCCGCCGACTCCTCACGCTTCGCGGTCGACGAACCGACCACATTGTCCCGCTTGTTCGGCGGCTGCCCGCCGTCGAAGCCGGCGGCGATGACGGTGACCCGCACCTCGTCGCCGAGCGCGTCGTCGATGACGGCGCCGAAGATGATGTTCGCCTCGGGGTGGGCCGCCTCGCTGACCAGCTGCGCGGCCTCGTTGATCTCGAAGAGACCGAGGTCCGAGCCGCCGGAGATGGAGAGCAGTACGCCGCGGGCGCCGTCGATGGACGCCTCGAGGAGTGGCGAGGAGATCGCCATCTCGGCCGCCGCCACCGCGCGATCGTCGCCGCGGGCGGAGCCGATGCCCATCAGGGCCGAACCCGCCTCGGACATCACGGACTTCACGTCCGCGAAGTCGAGGTTGATGAGCCCCGGGGTGGTGATGAGGTCGGTGATGCCCTGGACACCGGAGAGCAGGACCTGGTCCGCCGACTTGAAGGCGTCGAGGACGGAGACCTGCCGGTCCGAGATGGACAGGAGCCGGTCGTTCGGAATGACGATGAGGGTGTCGACCTCTTCGCGGAGCTCGGCGATGCCGTCCTCCGCCTGGTTCGCCCGGCGCCGACCCTCGAAGGTGAACGGCCGTGTGACCACACCGATCGTGAGGGCGCCCAGCGAGCGCGCGATGTTGGCCACGACGGGTGCGCCGCCGGTGCCGGTGCCGCCACCTTCACCGGCGGTGACGAAGACCATGTCGGCCCCCTTGAGGACCTCCTCGATCTCCTCGCGGTGGTCCTCGGCCGCCTTGCGTCCGACGCCCGGATTGGCTCCGGCGCCGAGTCCGCGGGTGAGTTCACGGCCGACGTCGAGCTTGACGTCCGCGTCGCTCATCAACAGGGCTTGCGCATCGGTGTTGATGGCGATGAACTCGACGCCCTTGAGACCGACCTCGATCATCCGGTTGATGGCATTGACACCACCGCCGCCGACACCGATGACTTTGATGACTGCGAGGTAGTTCTGCGGTGCTGCCACGTCGAAGGCCTCTCGCCTCGAGTTACGTGTCGCCGCCTCGCGTTCTACGGTGCGACGACTGATGCCGAATTGGGGCGGTCCGGACTACTAGTTGACTACTAGTCGACTGCCGACCCGAACCCTAACGCTGAAGTTTAGGGTTACCAGTGTGTCTGTTTCCTGGACTCTTCCGAACCTGACACTAAGTCGACAAGTGGCGCCCGTTCAACGAACACGCCGAACCTCCCGTTTTTCTTTTCACCCTATGTGATCAGCCATGTCGATGCCCAACCAGGGTGCTGGCCTGCATCAATGTGCGTCAACTCCCGGACGCGGCAGGGGCCGTGGGAACACTCACGTCCAAGTGCCTGCCCTTCGGCTCGGCTTTCATGAGTGCGGTGAGAGTGCGTGCCTTCGTGTCACCCTGCTCGGCACTCCCCCAGTCGACGGTCCGCTCTCCGGTCAGCTCCAGCGAGATGGCGTCGTACGAACGGACCTTGACGGTCCGCGTGTCACGCGCGACCGACTTCGGAAGCTGCCCGGCGACCCGCACCGCTTCCCGTACCAGCCGGTTGGGGCCGAAGCGCCGCAGACTCGCTTCGGCGCGCCCCTGATCCGGCGTCAATTCCAGGCGGGGAACGTGCTTCAGGGGCTTGTCGACCGTCGCGAACCGAACGCCTTCACGGTCTACTTCGACGAACTTGTCTGAATTTCTGCCGTCTTCGACAATCAGGACCGGCTTGCGCTCCGTCACTTTCAACCCGATTCCGTGCGGCCATGAACGGACCACATCAACCGAGTCAATTCGGGGCAATTTCCGGCGCAGCCGGTCCTCAATGGCGTCCGTGTCGACGGAGACCAGCGGGGCGCCGACCGGTACGGCGGCCGCGTCCCGGACCTGAGACGGCGTCAGGACCCGGGTGCCGGAGGGCTTGACGCGCTCCACGCGCAGCCACGGCGAGCCGTACAGCAGCCAGGTGCCGCCCGCGCCGAGCAGCACGAGCAGCACTCCGGCCACGACAAGGGTGCGCACGCTCGGCATGCGCACCCATCCCGCGGCGGGGGGCGGCTCGGACGCCTCGGACGACTCTTGTTCGCGATCGGTCGTGGTGGGTCCGGCCACTGTCCCCTGCCTTACATTCGTCCACTCGCTAACGACGCGAGTTGATCGCCTCGTACACCATCCCGACGAGCAGGTCGTCGGCGTCCCTGCGGCCGAACTCGGCGGCCGCGCGGGACATCTCGTACAGCCGGTGCGGGTCGGCGAGCACGGGCAGGACATTGGCCTGGACCCACTCGGGGGTCAGTTCCGCGTCGTCGACCAGCAGGCCGCCGCCGGCCTTGACCACCGGCTGGGCGTTCAGCCGCTGTTCGCCGTTGCCGATGGGCAGCGGGACGTAGGCGGCCGGGAGTCCGACGGCGGAGAGCTCGGCGACGGTCATCGCGCCCGCGCGGCAGAGCATCATGTCGGCCGCGGCGTACGCGAGGTCCATCCGGTCCACGTACGGTACCGGGATGTAAGGGGGCATCCCCGGCATCTGCTGGACCTGCGGCAGTTCGTTCTTGGGGCCGACCACGTGCAGCACCTGGATGCCGGACCGCTGGAGGAGCGGCGCGACGCGCGTGACGACCTCGTTCAGGTGGCGGGCACCCTGGGAGCCGCCGGAGACGAGCAGCGTCGGCAGGTTCGGGTCGAGGCCGAACGCGGCGCGCGCCTCGGGCCGCTTCTGCGCCCGGTCGAGCAGGGCGATGGTGCGGCGCAGCGGGATGCCGATGTAGCGCGAGTTGCGCAGCTTGCTGTCGGGCGAGGAGACCGCGACCTGCGCCGCGTACCGCGAACCGATCTTGTTGGCCAGGCCGGGCCGCGCGTTGGCCTCGTGCACCACGATCGGCACGCCGAGCCGCTTGGCCGCGAGATAGCCGGGCAGCGCCACGTAGCCACCGAAGCCGACGACCGCGTCCGCCTTGGTGCGCTCCATGACCTGCTCGGCCGCCTTGATGGTGCCGCGCAGCCGGCCGGGAACCGTGATCAGTTCGGGCGTGGGCTTGCGCGGCAGCGGTACGGCGGGGATCAGCGCCAGGTCGTAGCCGCGCTCCGGTACGAGACGGGTCTCAAGGCCGCGTTCCGTGCCCAGGGCCGTGATGCCCACGGTCGGGTCCTGCCTGCGCAGGGCGTCCGCGAGGGCGAGCGCCGGCTCGATGTGGCCGGCGGTCCCCCCACCGGCGAGTACGACATGCACCGAAATTCACCGCTCTCTGGACGGACGCGCCGAGGCGCGCCGTCGCATCGTGTTCCATCTCATCCCCCGGACTCCCGGGCTCCGCCGCATGGCGAGGGCAGCCCGCGCCGCCGGCTCGTCCCGCGCGAACGCGATCAGCAGCCCCACGGCGAACATGGTCGGAAGCAGCGCGGACCCCCCGTACGAGAACAGCGGGAGCGGGACTCCGGCGATCGGCAGCAGGCCGAGCACCGCACCGATGTTGACCACGGCCTGTGCCGTGATCCACGTCGTCACGCCTCCCGCGGCATAGCGAACGAAGGGGTCCTCCGTGCGTCCGGCCACGCGGATACCCGCATAGCCTAGAGCCGCGAACAGGGCGAGCACCGACAGCGTCCCCGCCAGGCCCAGTTCCTCACCGGTGATGGCGAAGATGAAGTCGGTGTGCGCTTCGGGAAGTTGTCCCCATTTTTCCACACTCGCCCCGAGGCCGGAACCGAAGAGTCCGCCGGAGGCCAGGGCGTAGATCCCGTGCAGTCCCTGCCAGCACATGTCGCCGGGCCCTGCATCGGCGCTGCCCAGGCAGGCGAGGCGGGCCATGCGGTTCGGGCTGGTCTTGATGAGGAGCAGGCCGATCATGGCGGCCACCGAGAGCACGCCCACGAAGAGCCGCGTCGGCGCCCCGGCCGTCCACAGCAGGCCGAAAAGGATCGCGGTCAGCAGGATCGCGGTGCCCATGTCGCCGCCGAGCATGATCAGCCCGAGCAGCATGAAGGCCACCGGAACGAGCGGCACCAGCATGTGCTTCCACTGGGTCAGCAGCCGCTTGTCGTGCTTGCGCGCCAGCAGATCGGCGCCCCACAGGATCAGCGCCAGCTTCCCGAACTCGCTGGGCTGCAGCATGAAGGGGCCGCCGAGCGAGATCCAGTTCTGGTTGCCGTTGATCGACACCCCTATCCCCGGCACCTGCACGAGGACCATGAGGAAGACGCTGACGGCGAGGATCGGGTAGGCGAGCGCCCGGTGCAGCTTCACCGGCATCCGCATCGCGACCAGCAGCAGGACGCCGCCGATGACGGCCGCGACGAACTGCTTGCGGAAGAAGTACGAGCTGGACAGGCCCATCTGCAGGGCCGTGATCATCGAGGCCGAGTAGACCATGACCAGGCCGAGGACCGTGAGCAGCAGCGCGGCACCGATGATCAGGTAGTACGCCGTGAGCGGCCGGTCCCAGGCGCGCTTGGCCTGGGCGTACAGGCGGTGCACGGGGTTGACCCGGGCCCGGTAGACCTTGCTGGTCCTCCGCGGCGGTGCGGCGGGGCGCCCGGTCGTGCGGGGAGGACTGCTACCGGCCATGACCGTCCCCCACCGATGAGCCGTACGTCTGCGCTGCCACGTTCCCCTCCCGAAGGGTGCCCGGCGTCACCGGGCGCCCTCTCGAGCCCCGTCAGACGCTGGTGGCGCCCAGTTCGCGGACCGCTTCCGCGAACGCCTCGCCACGCTTGTTGTAGTTCGTGAACATGTCCATCGACGCGCAGGCCGGGGCCATCAGCACGGTATCCCCCGTGCGGGCGAGCCGCGCGGCCTCCTGGACCGCCGCCGACATCGCCCCAGTGTCGGTCCGGTCGAGGTCGACGACCGGTACTTCCGGGGCGTGTCGCTGCAGGGCTTCCCGGATCAGGGCCCGGTCCGCGCCGATCAGGACGACACCGCGCAGCCGCTTCGCCGCGCCCGTCACCAGCTCGTCGAAGGTCGCGCCCTTGGCGAGCCCGCCCGCGATCCACACGATGGACTCGTACGAGGCCAACGACGCCTGGGTGGCATGGGTGTTGGTCGCCTTGGAGTCGTCCACGTACGCGACGCCGTCCACGTCGGCGACGTGCTCGATGCGGTGGGCGTCGGGGCGGAAGTTCCGCAGTCCCTCGCGTACGGCCTGGGGCTCGACGCCGAAGGCGCGGGCGAGGGCCGCCGCGGCGAGCGCGTTGGCGATGTTGTGCGGGGCCGGCGGGTTGACGTCGGTGACCTCGGCGAGTTCCTGGGCGTTCTTCTGCCGGTTCTCGACGAAGGCGCGGTCGACCAGGATGCCGTCCACGACGCCGAGTTCGGAGGGGCCGGGGGTGCCGAGGGTGAAGCCGATGGCGCGGCAGCCCTCGTCGACGTCGGCCTCGACGACCAGGTCCTCGGTCGCCTTGTCCGCGACGTTGTAGACGCAGGCGACCTGGTTGCCCTCGAAGATGCGGCCCTTGTCGGCGGCGTACGCCTCCATGGAGCCGTGCCAGTCGAGGTGGTCGGGTGCGAGGTTCAGGACGGCGCCGGAGTGGGCGCGCAGGGAGGGCGCCCAGTGCAGCTGGTACGAGGAGAGCTCGACGGCGAACACGTCGTAGGCGTCGTCGCCTTCGAGGACGACGTCGATGATCGGCGTACCGATGTTGCCGACGGCGGCCGTGCGCAGGCCCGCCGCGTCCAGGATCGACGCGAGCATCTGCGTCGTCGTGGTCTTGCCGTTGGTGCCGGTGATCGCGAGCCAGGGCGCGGCGTCCGGGCCGCGCAGCCGCCAGGCGATCTCGACGTCGCCGACGACGTCGACGCCGGCCGCCGCGGCCTCCGCGAACAGCGGCGAGGAGGGCTTCCAGCCGGGCGAGGTGACGACGAGTTCGGTGCCCTCGGGCAGCGTGGTCGAGTCCCCGAGCTGTACGGAAATCCCCGCTTCTTTAAGAAGAGCGGCCTTTTCGCGGTGCGCCTCGCTGTCGCCACCGTCCACGACGGTCACCGACGCGCCGAAGCCGGCCAGGGCGCGGGCGGCACTGATGCCGCTCACACCGAGACCGGCAACGGTGATGTTCTTGCCGTCCCAGGGGGAGGTCACTTCTTGGCTGCCCATCCTGCGTAGAAGAGGCCGAGTCCGACGATCACGCACATGCCCTGGATGATCCAGAACCGGACCACCACAAGGACTTCGGACCACCCCTTGAGTTCGAAGTGGTGCTGGAGTGGCGCCATCTTGAAGACGCGCTTGCCGGTCATCTTGAAGGAGCCGACCTGGATCACGACGGACATGGTGATCAGGACGAACAGGCCACCCAGGAGCGCGATCAGGAGCTCCGTGCGGGAGCAGATGGCGAGGCCCGCGAGGGCGCCGCCGAGGGCCAGCGAGCCCGTGTCACCCATGAAGATCTTGGCGGGCGAGGTGTTCCACCACAGGAAGCCGAAACAGGCGCCCATCAAGGCCGATGCGACCACCGCCAGGTCGAGTGGGTCTCTGACCTCGAAACACGCACCTGGGTTGGTGAGGGTCTGCGCGTTGGCGCAGGACTCCTGGAACTGCCAGACACCGATGAAGGTGTACGCACCGAAGACCATCACGGAGGCGCCGGTGGCGAGGCCGTCGAGGCCGTCCGTCAGGTTCACGCCGTTCGACATCGCGAGGATCATGAACAGCGCCCAGACCACGAACAGGACCGGGCCGATCGACCAGCCGAAGTCCTCCACGAAGGAGAGCTTGGTGGATGCGGGCGTATTGCCGCGCACATCCGCGAACTGGAGTGAGATCACCGCGAAGGCGATACCGACGATCAGCTGTCCGGCCATCTTGGCCTTGGCTCTGAGGCCGAGCGAACGCCGCTTGACGATCTTGATGTAGTCGTCGAGGAAGCCGACGAGACCCATGCCCGCCATCAGGCCGAGCACGAGCAGACCCGACAGGGTCGGCGCGGCACCGGTGATCAGCTTGCTGAGGAAGTACGCGATGAGGGTCGCCAGAATGAAGGCGATACCACCCATGGTCGGCGTGCCGCGCTTGCTGTGGTGCTCGCGCGGGCCGTCGTCACGGATGAACTGGCCGTAGCCCTTGCGCGCAAGGAGCTTGATCAGCAGCGGCGTTCCGGCAAGCGTCAGGAAGAGACCGATGACGCCCGCGAACAGGATCTGCTTCATCATCAGGCATCAACCCCACCCTGCACGTCCGCGAGCAGCGCCTGTGCCACGCTCTCCAGACCCACCGACCTGGATGCCTTCACGAGCACGACATCTCCCGGGCGCAGCTCGCTGCGCAGCAGGTCGATCGCCGCCTGTGCGTCGGACACGTGCACCGACTCCTCACCCCACGAACCCTCGTTATAGGCGCCCAGTTGCATCCAGGACGCTTCCCTGCCCCCGACTGCAACGAGCTTGCTGACGTTGAGCCGGACGGCGAGCCGTCCGACGGCGTCGTGCTCGGTCAGCGACTCGTCGCCGAGCTCGGCCATCTGCCCGAGCACCGCCCACGTCCGGCGCCCCCTGCCCATGGCCACCAGCGCGCGCAGCGCCGCTCGCATGGACTCGGGGTTCGCGTTGTAGGCGTCGTTGACGATCGTGACGCCGTCCGAGCGCTCGGTGACCTCCATCCGCCAGCGGGACAGGTTGCCCGCCTCGGAGAGCGCGAGGGCGATCTCCTCCACGGACATGCCAAGGTCATGGGCGACGGCGGCCGCGGCGAGCGCGTTCGACACGTGGTGCTCACCGTACAGGCGCAAGGTCACGTCGCTGCACCCGGAGGGTGTGTGCAGGCTAAAGGCGGGCTGTCCGGTCTCCGTGAGCCGGACATTCTCGGCGCGTACGTCGGCGCCGGCGGCCTCTCCGAAGAACAGCACCTTCGCCTTCGTGCGCGAGGCCATGGCGCGCACCAGCGGGTCGTCCGCGTTGAGGATCGCGGTGCCGTCGGCGGGAAGGGACTCCACCAGCTCGCCCTTCGCCACCGCGATCTGCTCGCGGCCGCCGAACTCGCCGATGTGCGCGGTCCCGACGTTCAGGACGACTCCGACCTTCGGGGGCGTAAGGCCCGTCAGGTACGTGATGTGGCCGATGCCGCGGGCGCCCATCTCCAGGACGAGGAACTGCGTCTCGTCGGTGGCGGTGAGTGCGGTCAGCGGCAGTCCGATCTCGTTGTTGAACGAGCCGGGCGTGAAGACCGTGTCGGCCTTGCGGCGCAGTACCTGGGCGATCAGGTCCTTGGTGCTGGTCTTGCCGGCCGAGCCGGTGAGGCCCACAAGGGTGGCGCCGAGGCGGGCGACCACGTGCCGGGCGAGCGCACCGAGCGCCGCCTGGACGTCGTCGACGACGATGGCGGGGGCACCGACCGGGCGCGACGCCAGCACGGCGACGGCTCCCTTGTCGACGACCTCGCGCGCGTAGTCGTGGCCGTCGACCCGCTCGCCCACGAAGGCGGCGAACAGGCTTCCCGGCTCGACCTTGCGCGAGTCGATGACGACCGGCCCGGTGACCCGGACCTGCGGGTCCGGTATGTCGTACGTCTGCCCGCCGACGGCTGAGGCGATCTCGGCGAGGGAGAGGGCGATCACAACTTCATCCCTGGGTTTTCTGGTGGTCGACGGTGGCTGCGGCCGCCTCGATGGACGCGCGGAGCACCTTGCGGTCGTCGAACGGGCGGACCACACCGGCGATGTCCTGGCCCTGCTCGTGGCCCTTGCCCGCGATGAGCACCGTGTCGCCGGGCTCGGCGCGCGCCACGGCGGCGGCGATGGCGGCGGCCCGGTCCTCGAACACGGCGACGTCGCCCCGCTCGTGGGCCGGCACGTCGGCGGCGCCCGCGAGCATCGTGGCGAGGATCGCGAGGGGGTCCTCGGAGCGCGGGTTGTCGGCGGTGAGGATGGCCGTGTCGGCGAATCGCGCCGCGGCCGCGCCCATCGGCATCCGCTTGGTCTTGTCGCGGTCGCCGCCGCAGCCGAGCACGATGTGCAGCTTGTTCTCTGTGACCTTGCGCAGCGCCCGAAGGACGGACTCCACGGCGTCGGTCTTGTGCGCGTAGTCGACGACGGCGAGGTACTTCTGGCCGGCCTCCACGCGCTCCAGGCGGCCGGGCACGCCGGGTACGGCGGCGACGCCGTCGGCCGCGGTCTGCGGGTCGATCCCGGCGACGGCGAGGGTGACGATCGCGGCGAGGGTGTTCGCGACGTTGAAGGGGCCCGCCAGCGGCGCCTTGGCGGTGATCCGCTCGCCCTTGGGGCCGACGACGGTCAACGTCGAGTCGAAGGGGCCGACTTCGACGTCCTCGGCGCGCCAGTCGGCGTCCGGGTGGCCCTCGGCGGAGAAGGAGACGACCGGGACCTCGGACTCGTCGATGAGCCGGCGCCCGTACTCGTCGTCGAAGTTCACGACGCCCTGTTTGCTGCGGGCCCGCGTGAACAGCTTCGCCTTCGCCTGGAAGTAGTCCTCCATGTCGGAGTGGAACTCCATGTGCTCCGGGCTCAGGTTGTTGAAGACCGCCACGTCGAAGACGCAGCCGTCCACCCGGCCCAGCACGAGGGCGTGGCTGGAGACCTCCATGGCGACGGCGTCGGTGCCGCGCTCACGCATGACCGCGAACAGCGCCTGGAGATCGGTGGCTTCCGGAGTGGTGCGCTCGGACTTGATCCGCTCGTCGCCGATCCGCATCTCGACCGTGCCGATGAGGCCGGTGCTGCGGACCGTCTTGAGACCGCCCTCGATGAGATACGCGGTGGTGGTCTTGCCCGAAGTACCGGTGATGCCGATCTGGAGCAGGTCCTTGCCGGGGTGGCCGTAGATCGTGGCGGCCAGCTCGCCCATCCGGCTGCGCGGGTTGTCCACGACGAGCGGCACCAGGCCGGCCTCGGAGACGCGCTCCCAGCCGGCCGGGTCGGTCAGCGCCGCGACGGCGCCGAGCGAGGCGGCCTGCGCGGCGAAGTCGGCGCCGTGCGCGCGGGCTCCGGGCAGCGCGGCGTACAGATCGCCGGGGCGCACCGCACGGGAGTCATGGGTGATGCCGGTGATCTCTGCTACGGCCCTGGGCGTGGAGACACCCAGTTGATCGGCGAGTTCCGCGAGGGATGTGGCGGAGACCTCAGCCGGTCGCGGCGGCCCGGGGTATGTCACGGGTGCGCCCTTCTGGGTGGTTTGGGACTGATCAGCGTGTGGCACGGCGTGAGCGTACCGGGCCCACCCCCCGCCGGGCGAAGCGAGGGGCGTGGCGCGGGGCGGTTCCCCGGATCGGAGGTGATGGCAGTCACGGCGCCCTCACGGCTAGTAAGTGATCATGGTCACGGCCCGTCCTGGCTGGAATGCGTCAGGGCTCGAACGTCACGGGCAGCCGGGCCGGCTTGTTGCCCGTGGGCGGGGCCTGAAGCGACTTCAGGGCGAACTCCATGACCTTCTTGTAGATCGGGCCACAGATCTGGCCGCCGAAGTAGCCGCCCTTGGTGGCGTTCTGGATCGCGCAGTAGACCGTGACGCGCGGCTTGTCGGCGGGCGCGAAGCCGGCGAACGACGACGTGTAGCCCTTGTAGCGGCCGGTGGCCGGATCCACGCGGTTGGCCGTGCCCGTCTTGCCCGCGACGCGGTAGCCCGGGATGCGCGCCTTCGCACCCGTGCCCTCTTCGTCGTCGACCACGGACTCCAGCATCTGCGCGACGGTCTTCGCCGTCTTCTTGCTGACGACGCGGGTCTCCTTGGGCTTCGCCGCGGGCGTGAACCGCCCGTCGGGGCCCTTGGTGCCGCGGACGAGGCTCGGCTCGACCCGTACGCCGTCGTTGGCGATGGTCGAGTACACGGAGGCGGCCTGCATCGCGTTGATCGAGAAGCCCTGGCCGAACGGGATCGTGTACTGCTGCGAGGTCGACCACTTGTCGGCGGGCGCGAGGATGCCGGACGTCTCACCGGGGGTGCCGAGGCCGCTCTCCCTGCCGATGCCGAACTTCCGCAGGTACGAGTAGAGCGTCTTGTTGGCCGCCGGCTGCGTCTTGCCGAGCTGGCCCGTCGCCAGGATGGTGCCGATGTTGCTGGACTTGGCGAGCACGCCGTTGAGCGTGAGGTGCCAGGTCGGGTGGTCGACGTCGTCCTGGAAGAGCCGGTCGCCGCGGTGCAGCCGGTTGGGCACGGTGACATGGGTCCCCGGCGTGGCCGCGTTCTCCTCGAGGACGGCCGCCATCGACATGACCTTGGCGGTGGAGCCCGGCTCGTACGCGTCCTGGAGCGCGGCGTTGCCGAGGGCCGAGGCCTTCGCGTCCGCCAGGTCGTTCGGGTCGAAGCCCGGCGCGTTCGCCATGGCCAGGACCTCACCGGTCTTGGTGTCCTGCACTATCACGTAGCCGCGGTCCGCCTTCGACTCCTTGACCTGCTCGTCGATCGCGTTCTGCGCGGCCCACTGGATGTCTCGGTCGATGGTCAGCTCGACGTTCGAGCCGGGGACCGCGGGCTTTTCGGTGCTGCCCGCGGTCGGCACCTGCTGGCCGCCGGACTGGGCGTAGCGGATCTTTCCGGCCTTGCCCGCGAGCTCCTTGTCGAGCTGCTGCTCCACGCCGCCGCCGCCCTTGCCGTCGGCGTTGACCCAGCCGAGGACGCCCGCGGCGAGGTCGCCGTTCGGGTAGACGCGCTTGCTGCTGGGATCGGCGACCACGCCGGAGAGCACGCTCGCCTCGCGGCCCGCGGCGTTCGCCTTCTCGTTCAGCGTGGTCCTGAGGTCCTTGATCTGCTTCCAGACCTGCGGCGTCTGCCGCGGGGCGAGCCGCACGTACCGCGTGTTCTTCGTCTTCAGCTTCTTGGTCAGCTCGGCCGCGTCGACCCCGATGATCGGCGACAGGAGCGCCGCCGCCTGCTCCGGCGCGTCGTCGACCTTGGTGGCCTTCTTCGTGAAGAGCGTCGGGTCGGCGGTGATGTCGTACGCGTCCACGCTCGCGGCGAGCTCGACGCCGCTGCGGTCCGTGATGCCGCCGCGCTCGGCGGCGATGGAGTGGCTGACGTACCGGTTCAGCGAGGCCTTCGCCGCGTACGCGCTGGCGTCCACGCCCTGCACCTGGAAGAGGCGGACGACGAAGACCATCAGGACCAGCGTGAGACCCAGGCTCACCATGCGCAGGCGCGGCCTGGGGCTGCCCAGACGGAGCCTGGAGGGCGCCTTCGGCTTCGGCGGGGCGGGGCGCGGGCGGCGCGCGGCCGGGCGGCCCTGCTGCGCGGCCTTGGACCCGGCCTTCGGCGCGGGCCTGGCGGTGCGCTTGGCCGCCCCCTTCGGCGCGGGCTTGGGCGCGGGCCGTCCGGTGCGCGGCGGGCGCGCGGGTCCTGGCACGCGGCGGCGCGGGGGCTCCCTGTCGGTCATGGCGTCACCTGCCGGTGCTCGAAGGGGAAGGCTCGACCGAGGAGTTCGGACTCGCCGACTCGGACGGACTGGCGGAAGGAGAGGTGCTGGCCGATGGGGACGGGCTCGTGGAGGGCGAGGCACTCGCGCTTGCGGCCACCGGCGCCTTCGTCGGCTCGACGCGGGGCGGGGCGGGCGGCCCGGCCGCAGGGCTCGGCCTGCCCTTGACGGTGCCGTTCGGCTCAAGGAACACGGGGTCCCCGCCAGGCACCATGCCGAGCCCGCGGGCGCGCCGCAGCAGGGCGTCGGGCGCCGAGTAGGAGTCGACGTCGCGCTGGAGTTCCTGCTCGTCGTCGGTGAGCTCGGTGGTCTGCTTCTTGAGCTTGGTGAGCTGGAACGAGCCCTCGTTGAGCGAGGAGTTCAGCATCAGGAGCGTGATCAGCCCGCCGCCGAGGAGCAGCACGACGAGGAGGACGAACGGGGTGCGTGCGGCTTGCGTGCCGCCGGACGGGCCGAGCGGGAGCAGCCGCGCAAGGCGGGCGGCCCTGCCGCGCAGCGAACCTTTCGAGCCACTGCTGGCGCTCATGACCACCCCTCCACGCGCGCGTACGTCACTCGGCCGTCACCCCTCGACATCCTCGCGGATGCGCTGCGCACCCCGCAGCCGTGCCGGAGCGGCGCGGCGGTTCTCCGCGACCTCTTCCTCCGTGGGGAGTTCGGCGCCACGCGTGAGCAGCGTGAGCCGGGGCTGGTACTGCTCGGGGACGATGGGCAGTCCGGGCGGCGCCGTATTGCCGGCTCCGGCCGCGAACACCTGCTTGACCAGGCGGTCCTCGAGCGAGTGGTACGACAGGACGGCGATCCGGCCGCCGACCGCGAGCGACTTCACGGCCCCCGGGATCGCCCGCTCGAGCACGCTCAGTTCGCCGTTGACCTCGATGCGCAGGGCCTGGAAGGTGCGCTTGGCCGGGTTGCCGCCGGTGCGCTTGGCGGCCTGCGGCAGGGAGTCGCGGATCAGCTCGACGAGCCGGGCGCTGTTGCTGAACGGCTCCTTCTCGCGCTCGCGCACAATGGCCGAAACAATGCGCTTGGCCTGCTTCTCCTCGCCGTACTGGCGGAGAATCCGCACCAGTTCACCCGGCGGGTACGTGTTGAGCACCTCGGCGGCGCTCATCCCGGCCGACTGGTCCATGCGCATGTCGAGCGGCGCGTCCTGCGCGTACGCGAAACCGCGGTCGGCCTCGTCGAGCTGCATGGAGGAGACGCCGAGGTCGAACAGGACGCCCTGCACCTTCGGGATGTCCAACCGGTCGAGGACTTCGGGCAGTTCGTCGTAGACGGCGTGCACAAGGGTGGCCCGGTCGCCGAAGGGCGCGAGCCGCTCGCCGGACAGCCGCAGCGCTTCCTTGTCGCGGTCGAGCGCGACGAGGCGGCAGGAGGGGAACGTGGAGAGCAGCGCTTCGCTGTGCCCGCCGAGGCCGAGCGTGCAGTCGACGACGGCCGCTCCCGGCTGGGCGAGTGCCGGAGCCAACACGTCCAAGCAGCGTTGGAGCATGACCGGAACGTGTCGCTGGCTCAAGGGTCCCTCTCAGGTCCGGCGTGGGGGCGTACGCACTGCCGGGTCCCCGCCCGCTCGTGAAGGGGAAGTGGTCCGTCGGCGCCGGGGAAGTGACGCCGGCCGACCGGAGCGGGAGGAGGCCGAGCCGTACGTACGCGCCGCGCACGCGGGGAGCGTTCCGACAGGTGCCAGGGCGGCAGTGCCGGGATCTCCGTGTTGCATCGTTGCGTGGTTATCTGGGGTCGGCGTCACTTTAGTCCACGGTGCCCCCCGGTCAATCAACCGGTCGATGAAGCGGACTGCGCGTCGCGGCCACGACGACCCGGACGCGCGAATCGGGTGAATTCACCCGAGCGGCCGAGGTCGCGGCCCTGCTGTGGGCTCGCTCACAACAAGGCTCAATGACGTTCTTTGTCCGCTCTCACAGCGGGCCCGGACCAGGCGTGACGGCTACCGTCATAGTCATGACGACTTCTGCTCACCTCCCCTCTGGAGCCCCCTCCGAAGGCGCCATACCCGCCGACGGCAGCGTGACCGACCGCCTCGTCGAAGCGAACGGGCAGTACGCCGCGGCGTTCTCCGACCCGGGCATGGACGCGCGCCCGGTGCTGCAGGTCGCGATCGTCGCGTGCATGGACGCCCGCCTCGACCTGCACGCCGCCCTCGGCCTCGAACTCGGCGACTGCCACACGATCCGCAACGCGGGCGGCGTCGTCACCGACGACGTGATCCGCTCCCTGACCGTCAGCCAGCGCGCGCTCGGCACCCGCAGCGTGGTCCTCATCCACCACAGCAACTGCGGCCTCGAAGGCCTGACCGAGGACTTCAGGACCGACCTGGAGATGGAGGTCGGCCAGCGCCCCACCTGGGCCGTCGAGGGCTTCCGCAATGTCGACCAGGACGTGCGCCAGTCCATCCAGAAGGTGCGCACCTCCCCGTTCCTGCTGCACACCGACGACGTGCGCGGCTTTGTCTTCGACGTGAAGACGGGCCTGCTGCGGGAGATCGAACCGGCCTGACACCCCGCCCGATCGCGGTCGACCTTCCTCTCAAATGACTCCAAGGCCTGACATATCGCGGCCAGTTGTCCACAGGCGAGTGACACGAACCGGTAACGCCAACAAGAATGCGTGTGTGACATCCGCACGAGCGGCGAACATCTCGTGCGCGCTGTCCGTGTATCGGGGTGGGCCGGTTCGCGTCGTTGCGCGTCGGCCCGGAAAGTACGGGCCGAGGAGGGCTGGGTGACGACCTATGACGATCGAGCGAGCCTCACTGATCTGACCACCACCGCGGAGCGTGTGCGCGGGTCGGTGGAGGCTGTGATCGAGGGCAAGCCAGAGGTCGTACGACTCTCGCTGACCGTGCTGCTCGCCGAGGGGCATCTGCTCATCGAGGATGTTCCGGGCGTCGGCAAGACGATGCTGGCGAAGGCGCTCGCGCGGTCCATCGACTGCTCGGTGCGCCGCATCCAGTTCACGCCCGACCTGCTGCCCTCGGACATCACCGGGGTGTCCATCTGGGACCAGCAGCGGCGGGACTTCGAGTTCAAGCCGGGCGCGATCTTCGCGCAGATCGTGATCGGGGACGAGATCAACCGCGCGTCCCCGAAGACGCAGTCCGCGCTCCTGGAGTCCCTGGAGGAGCGCCAGGTCACCATCGACGGGACGACCTACGAACTGCCCAGCCCCTTCATGGTGGTGGCCACCCAGAACCCGGTCGAGATGGAGGGCACCTACCCACTGCCCGAGGCCCAGCGCGACCGCTTCATGGCCCGCGTCTCCATCGGCTATCCGAGCCCGGAGGCCGAGCTGCAGATGCTGGACGTGCACGGCGGCGTGAACCCGCTGGACGACCTGCAGCCGGTGGCGCACGCGCACGAGATCGTGAAGCTCATCGACGCCGTGCGCACGGTCCATGTCGCCGACGCCGTACGGCGCTACGCGGTGGACCTGGTCACCGCCACGCGCACGCATCCCGACCTCAGACTCGGCGCATCCCCGCGCGCGACGCTGCACCTGGTGCGCGCGGCCAAGGCCGCCGCGGCCCTCGCGGGCCGCGAGTACGCGCTGCCCGACGACGTGCAGACGCTGGCCGTGGCGGTCCTGGCGCACCGTCTGCTGCCCACCGCCCAGGCCCAGTTGAACCGGCGCACCGCCGAGCAGGTCGTCCTCGACATCCTGCAGCGCACCCCGGTCCCGGCCGCGGAGCCCCGCGCCGCGCAGACCTACGACTCGACGACGCCCCCGCTGTACGGCCAGCAGCCGCCCGGTCCGCGGAGGCTGTGATGACACCGGGGGGACAGGTCGGGAGCTACGCGCCGGATCCGGGGGGCGGATTCACGGACGGTGGCGCGGGCAAGAACGTCGGCGACAAGAGCGGTCTGCGCACCGCCCTCGCCGGACTCACCACGCGCGGCCGTTCGTTCCTTGCCGCCGGCATCGCGGCGGGGATCTGCGCGTACGTCCTCGGGCAGAGCGATCTGCTCCGGGTCGGTCTGCTGCTCGCGGCGCTGCCGCTGGTGTGCGCGGGCGTCCTGTACCGCACCCGCTACCGGGTCGCGGGCAGCCGCAAGCTCTCCCCCGCGCGCCTACCGGCGGGTTCCGAGGCACGCGTGCACCTGCGCATGGACAACATCTCCCGGCTGCCGACAGGCCTGCTGATGCTCCAGGACCGGGTGCCGTACGTGCTCGGGCCGCGGCCCCGGTTCGTCCTCGACCGGGTCGAGGCGGGGGGCCGCCGCGAGGTGTCCTACCGGGTCCGCTCCGACCTGCGCGGCCGCTATCCGCTCGGCCCGCTGCAGCTGCGCCTGAGCGACCCCTTCGGCATGTGCGAACTGACCCGGTCCTTCTCGACGTACGACAGCCTGACGGTGATCCCGCGCGTGACGGCGCTGCCTCCGGTGCGGCTCACCGGTGAGGCCAAGGGGTACGGGGACGGGCGGCAGCGCTCGCTCGCGCTGGCCGGCGAGGACGACGTGATCCCGCGCGGCTACCGGTACGGGGACGATCTGCGCCGCGTCCACTGGCGCTTGACCGCGCGCTACGGCGAGCTGATGGTGCGCCGCGAGGAGCAGCCGCAGCGGGCCCGCTGCACCGTGCTGCTCGACACCCGCGCGCCCGCCTTCCAGGGCGCCGGACCCGACTCGGCCTTCGAGTGGGCGGTGTCCGCCACGGCCTCCGCCCTGGTGCACATGCTCGAACGCGGCTTCTCCGTCCGCCTGTTGACGGACACGGGCAACGCGGTGCCGGGCGAGGGCACCGACGGCTTCGCGGGCGCGAGCCAGGAGTCGGCCGACGCGGCAGGCCTGATGATGGACACGCTCGCCGTCGTCGACCACTCCGACAGCGGCACGCTCTCCGCCGCGTACGACGTGCTGCGCGGCGGCAACGAAGGACTTCTGGTGGCCTTCCTCGGCGATCTGGACGAGGAACAGGCCTCCGTCGTCGCCAAGATGCGCCGCCGCAGCGGTGGCGCGCTCGCCTTCGTCCTGGACAGCGACTCCTGGACCCAGGGGCCCGGTGCGCCGGTCTCGGAGCGCTGCACCGAGCGGCTGCGGATGCTGCAGGAAGCGGGCTGGACCGCGGTGGCCGTGCCGCACGGCGCCTCCCTCGAGGAGCTCTGGCGGCAGGCGGACCGGGAGCGTACCGGACTGTCCGCGCCGGCCGGTCCCCCGCGTTCCCCGAACACTTCAGGGGGTTGGTCATGAGCGGCGGCGCCCGCCTGTCGATCTGCGCCACGCTGGCCACGTTCCTGGCCTCGTGCGCGCTGCTCCCGCTGGTCGACCGGTCCACCTGGCTGTTGCAGACCGCGATCCTGCTGGTGATCCAGGCCGCGGTGGGCGCGCTCGCCCGCCGGGTGCCGCTCGCCCGCCCGCTGACCGTGGCGGCGCAGGCCCTCGTGTCGCTGCTGCTGCTCACCGTCCTCTTCGCCCGCGACCAGGCGATCGCCACGGTCCTGCCGGGCCCCGAGGCCTTCCGGCACTTCGGCGTGCTGCTCCAGGCGGGCGGCGAGGACGTGGGGCAGTACGCCATACCGGCGCCGCTGACCGACGGCATCCGGCTGATGCTGGTGGGCGGCGCGCTGGTGATCGGTCTTTTCGTGGACGCCCTCGCAGTGACGTTCCGCAGCGCGGCCCCGGCCGGGCTGCCGCTGCTCGCCCTGTACTCGGTCGCCGCCGGGCTCTCCGAAGGCGGCGCCGGCTGGCTGTGGTTCCTGCTCGCGGCCGCCGGCTACCTCCTGCTGCTGCTCGCGGAGGGGCGCGACCGGCTCTCCCAGTGGGGCCGCGTGTTCGGCGGCGCCGGGCGGACGCCCGGCGGGTCCACGCCCGTGCAGGAGGGCGGCGGGGGCGGCGCCCTGGCCCCGGTCCGCACCGGCCGCCGGATCGGCGCCGTCGCCCTGGGGATCGCCCTGGTGGTGCCGCTCGCCCTGCCCGCCCTGGACGGCGGGCTCCTCGGCCCGTCCGGCAAGGGTGTGCGCGGCGGGGCCGGGGGTGGCGGCACGATCTCCGCGGTCAACCCGCTGGTCTCGCTGCAGAACAGCCTGAACCAGCCGGAGGACCGGGAGGTGATGACGTACCGGACGAACACGGACGAGACGTCCGACATGTATCTGCGGATCGTGGCGCTCGACGAGTTCGACGGCACGACCTGGCGCCCCTCGGTGCGCAGCATCGACGACGTGCCGTCCCCCCTGCCGGATCCGCCGGGTCTGGGCGCCGACGTGCGCAGGACCCAGGTGCGGACGTCGATCTCGGCGGCCGACTGGTACGCGCAGGACTGGCTGCCGATGCCCTATCCGGCGACGCAGGTGGGGATCGACGGGCGCTGGCGGTTCGAGCGGGTCGGCCGGACGCTGGTGGGCGACCACGGGCAGACCACGCGCGGGAAGACGTACACCGTCGACAGCCTGATCGTGCGGCCGACACCGCAGCAGCTCGCCGCCGCGGGCGAGCCGCCCGGCGACATGGTCCGCGAGTTCACCAAGGTGCCCGCCTCGCTTCCGGACGTGGTCCGCACGACCGCGCTCAAGATCACCGAGGGCGCGTCGAACAACTACGAGCGTGCGGTGAAGCTGCAGGACTACTTCGCGGTCAGCGGCGGGTTCACGTACAACACGGAGGTGCGGGCCGGCAGCGGTTCCGCCGCGATCGCCCGGTTCCTGAGGCAGAAGGAGGGCTTCTGCGTCCACTTCTCCTTCTCGATGGCCGCCATGGCGCGCACGCTGGGCATCCCGGCCCGTGTCGCGGTCGGCTTCACGCCGGGCGTACCCGCGGGTGAGGGGAAGTACTCGGTGGGCCTGCGCGACGCGCACGCCTGGCCCGAGCTGTACTTCGAGGGCGTCGGCTGGACCCGCTTCGAGCCCACGCCCAACCGCGGCACGGCCCCGGACTACACGGTCGAGAACAACCCGGCGGGCAGCCCCAGCAATCCGGCGGCGCCCAGCGAGTCCGCCTCCGCCACGCCCTCGGCCCCGGAGCCCTCGACGTCCGAGAGCTGCTCGGTGGCCCAGCGCAAGGAGGGCAGCTGCGCCAGCACCGCGCCTGCGGTCGTGGGCGGCTCGCCGGACGACGGGCCGCCGTTCGGCACGATCGCCGTGGTGGCCCTGATCGCGCTGCTGGTCGTCGCGGTGCCGCTGCTGCCGATGCTGTGGCGCAGGCGGGTCCGGGCACTGCGGCTCGGTTCGGCGGGCCGCACGGACGCCGATGCCGCCGGGCGCACCCTGGCCGCCTGGCGCGAGGTCACGGACACGGCGTGGGACCACGGCATCGCGCCGGACGACTCGCAGACCCCGCGGACGGCGGCGGCCCGCATCGTCCGGATCGGTGAGCTAGAGCCCGATGCGGCCGACAGCGTGCACCGGGTGGCCGCGGCGGTGGAGCAGGTCCTGTACGCGCCCCGGCCCCGGCCCGCGTCGGGTCTGGGCGAGGACGTGCGCCGCCTGCACGACGATCTGCACGCGAAATCGAGCCGGTCGACCCGGCTCCGGGCGACGTTCGCGCCCCGCTCGACCGTCCGGGTGGTGTGGGCGGCGGCGCGGCGCTGGGAGTCGTTCACCCTGAGCGTGCGCGGCCGGTTCACCCGGCCGACGCGACCGACCCGCCAGGAAGGCTGAGCGGGGCCGGCCCCCACGGCGGGGCCGGCCCACGACAGCCGGGCCGGTCCCCCACGGCCAGAAGGCTTGTTACAACCAGAGAGGCTTGTTACGCAGAAAGGGTGACCGCACGACGCGGTCACCCTTCACACTCGTATGCCGACGGCCTGCTCCTAGCGGCCGCCGCCACCCTGCTCGTCCCGGCGGCGCTGCCAGCGCTGCTCGATGCGGTCCATCATGGAGCGCTTCTGTTTGCCCTGCCGTCGCGTCGCCGGCGCGCCCGGCGCGGTTCCCGCGGATCCGGCCGCCGGCTGCTCGCCTGGTTTGGGGGCCTTGCGCCAGCCGGTGACGGCGAGCACGGCACACCCCAGCATGACGAGGAACCCCACCACGCTGATCCAGATCTGCTGCGCGACCATTCCTGCCATGAGGAGCGCGATACCCACCAGGAAGCCCACGACTGCCTGGTAGACCCGACGTCGGGTGTATGTACGCAGCCCGCTTCCCTCAAGCGCTGTCGCGAACTTGGGATCTTCGGCGTACAGCGCTCGCTCCATCTGCTCGAGCATGCGCTGCTCGTGCTCCGAGAGCGGCACGGAGTCCTCCTCATCGTGCAGTCGCCGGGGCGACCGGGGGTCCCCTTCAGGATAGGCAGGGAATCGCCCCCGTGAAACCCGCCCCTCTACGCCAACTTCGCCATTGCCGACCACGACACGGCGTCCCGGCTCACAGGGCGACATGCCCCGGAGGCCGACCCGTCATGCCGGACCGTCACCTCAGATCATACGGCGCCGAGCGCCCGATCGGGGGGCCTGTGGCGTACTCCATCAAACGCTGCGCCGCTGATCAGCGGCAGCGCCCGGCCACCGGTCGGCCCGGTCAGCCCTCTTCGGCCACTCGCTTCTCACCGAGCACGTGCAGTTGCGTGGCCACGGCATGGAAGGCGGGCAGCTCCGCGGCGGCCGCCTCGAGCTTCAGCAGCTCCCGCTGCGCGCTCGGCTCGGTGTCCACGAGGACGCCCGGGACGAGGTCCGCGAAGACCCGCACACCGTGCACCGCGCCGACGTCCACTCCGGCCCCGACGAGGAGCTCCGTGAGCTGCTCGGCCGTGAAGCGGCGCGGCACCGGGTCGCCCTCGCCCCAGCGGCCGGCCGGGTCGTCGAGCGCATGCCTGGCCTCCTTGAAGTGCCCCGCGAGGGCCCGCGCGATGACGGCGCCGCCGAGGCCCGCGGCGAGCAGGCTGAGCACGCCGCCGGAGCGCAGGGCGCCCACGGCGTTGCGCACGCCCTCCGCGGGCTCCTCCACGTACTCGAGGACGCCGTGGCACAGGACCGCGTCGTATCCGTCGCGCTCGACGACGTCGAACAGGCCCGAGACATCGCCCTGGACGCCGCGCACCCGGTCGGCGACACCGGCCTCCGCCGCCCTGCGCTCCAGGGCGAACAGCGCGTTCGGGCTCGGGTCGACGACGGTGACGCGGTGGCCCAGCTGGGCGACCGGCACCGCGAAGTTGCCGCTGCCGCCCCCGGTGTCGAGTACATCGAGAACGCCGTGGGCCTCGCTCCCCGCCGACTTGGCGCGCCGGTCGAGGGCGTCCTGGAGGACGTCCCAGACCACGGCGGTACGGAGGGAGGCGCGGGGCCGCGAGGAGTCGGAGCGCGGTGACGTGGTTCGAGGGTGGTGATCCGACACGGCAGGTGACTCCTCGGGGCGGCTCCGACCGGCGGCGGAGCAAGTACTGGTTCGGGCGCCTCCACCCTAATGGGCGCGGCCCTGCACCCATGCCATCCGTGCGCCGCCGGCCCGCTACCCCGCGTCCTGCACCTTTCCCGGGCTCGCGCGCTCGTCCCCCTCCCGCCGGGGCTGGGGCAGCACCGGCTGCAGCACGAGCGCGCGCTCGACCAGGCGCAGGAACATCGCCACGTCACGCAGCAGGTCGTCGGCGTCGCGTGCGGTGGCCGCGTCGCGGATGCCCGCCTCCGCGCGGGCCCGCTTGGTGGCGCCCGAGGCGAACAGGATGCTCCACTCCGCCAGCTCGGGGGCTATCTCGGGGAGCACTTCCCACGCGCTGCGGATCTTGGCGCGGCGCCTTGGCGTGGACTCGGGCCTGCCGCGCGCCGCGAGCACGGCGGCGGCGGTGCGCAGCGCGGCGAGATGGGCCGTGGCGTACCGCTCGTTCGAAGTCTCGAGCACGGACGCCTCGTCGAGTCCGGCGCGGGCCTGGGCGAGCAGATCGAGGGCGGCGGGCGGAGCACCGGCCCGGCGGAGCACCGGGTGGATGTCGCTCGCCGGTCCGGTGGGTGAGGGGGCAGGGCCGGTGGCGCCGCGGCGGCGGGTGGCAGCTGCGGTGGGTGCCTCGTGTCCAGCCATGACGAACCTCCTGTCGTCTGTGTGACGGCGCTGTGGCCGTATGTGTCCATCGTGGGGTACGCCACTGACAATCGGCCCTGACCAGGCATTTTGCTTCGATCGGAAGTTCGGGCTAACTTTTGCACTGACCAGTCAGTTCAAAGAGGTGCCCAGGGGGAACCATGGACGGCCCGGCAAGCGGGGCGACGAGCGCGGACGAGCACGGGGCGACGGCCGGAGCCTCGGTGGCCGCCACGGAGTTCGGCCTGAAGGGGCCGCGGGGCTGGGCCTTCCGGGGCATCGACGTCGACGCGGCGGCGGGCTCGCTCGTCGCGATCGAGGGCCCCTCCGGCAGCGGGCGCACCTGCCTGCTGCTCGCGCTGACCGGGCGGATGAAGCCGAGCGAGGGCACGGCGCGGGTCGGCGGGATGCGGCTGCCGAAGCAGCTGACCGCCGTACGCAGGATGAGCGCGCTCGCGCACGTCCCCGGCGTGACGGAGCTCGACCCCGCCCTGACCGTGGCCGAGCACCTGCGCGAACAGGCGCTGCTGCAGCGGAGGTTCGACGGAACGCTCCGCGGGCTGCTGCGCACGCCCGCCGAGCGGCGGGCCGAGGCGAGCCTGCGCATCGACGCCGCGCTCGCCGCCGCGGGGCTCGACACCGAGACGCTGCCGAAGGGCTCCCGCACCTCCGTGCGCGACCTGGAGCGCCTCGAAGCGCTGCGCCTGTCCCTGGCACTCGCGCTCATCTCCCGGCCCCGCCTGATCGGCGTCGACGACACCGACCTGAAGCTCGCGGACGCCGAGCGGGCCGAGATCTGGGCCCAGTTGCGGACCGTGGCCGACGCGGGCACGACGGTTGTCGCCGTGTGCAGCGAGGCCCCCGAAGGGGCGGTCGTCGTATCGACCGCTCCGGTGAACACCACGAACGACACCGCGAAGGAGACGGCCGATGCGCTCGCCGAAGCTCGCCGCGCTTGAACTCAGGCGCTTCGGCAGGGGAAAGCTGCCGCGTGCCGCACTCGTCGCGCTTCTGCTGCTGCCGCTGCTCTACGGGGCGCTGTACCTGTGGTCCTTCTGGGACCCGTACGGCAAGCTCGACAAGATCCCCGTGGCGCTCGTCAACGACGACCAGGGGGCGACGGCCGCCGGCAAGAAGGTCACCGCGGGCGACGACATCACCAAGGGGCTGTACGACAGCGACACCTTCCAGTGGCACGAGGTCGACTCCGCGCAGGCCAAGAAGGGCCTGGAGGACGGCACGTACTACCTGTCGCTGACCATGCCGAAGGACTTCAGCAAGCGCATCGCGTCGAGTTCGGGTGAGTCGCCCGAGACCGGCGCCCTCCAGGTGCGCACGAACGACGCGAACAACTACATCGTCGGGCAGATCTCCCGGACGGTCTTCTCCGAGGTGCGCTCCGCGGCGTCGAGCAACGCGTCGCGCTCGTTCCTCGACAAGATCTTCGTGTCCTTCTCGGACATCCATGACGCGACGCAGAAGGCGGCCAAGGGCGCGGACCAGCTCGAGGGTGGCATCGGCAAGGCCAAGAAGGGCTCGAAGGACCTGGCCGACGGCCTGAAGGACGCCAAGAAGGGCAGCGGCGACCTGGAGAGCGGCCTGACCAAGCTCACCACCGGAGCCGGTGACCTGGAATCGGGCTCCCGACAGGTCTCCGACGGCACGCAACAGCTCGCCGACAAGGTGAACGGCGCCGCCGATCAGGTACGCCCCTTCCTGAAGGGCAACAAGAAGGCGATCGCCGACACGGCGCGGCTCGTCGCCGACTCCGCGGCGGGCGTCCGGCACAACCTGGACGACCTGGTGAGGATCGCCCCCACCGCACGTACGGGCGCGCACGCGGGCTCCGACGCCCTGGACGCCGTCTACGAAAGGCGCTGCGAGAAGGCGGTGATCGACGATCCCGCCTGCCCGGACCTGAAGAAGGCCAAGACGGCCGCGAACGACGTCGCCACGATCTCCGACGACCTGAACACGCTCATCCAGGACGAGCACGGGAACCTCGGCCAGATGGACAGCCACCTGGCGACGCTCCAGGAGCAGTCCGAGGCCCTGGCCAAGAACGCCCCGACGCTCGACAAGGACCTCGACAACGCGGTCGCCCAGATCAACAAGCTCAACGACGGGGCGGGCCAGGTCGCCGCGGGCGCCCAGAAGCTGCACACGGGGCTCGGCACGGCGCAGTCCGGATCGGCCGAACTCAACTCCGGGGTCGGCGAGTTGAAGACCGGCGCGAACGACCTGAACGGCGGAATGTTCCAGCTGGCCGACGGCTCGGGCAAGCTCGCCGGCGGACTGCACGACGGCGTGCAGAAGATCCCCGACTACGACAAGAAGGACCGCGACCAGCGCACCGGGGTGATGGCCGACCCCGTCCAGCTGGCCTCCCAGTCGCTGCACAAGGCGCCCAACTACGGGACGGGCTTCGCGCCCTACTTCATCCCGCTCTCCCTGTGGGTGGGCGCGATGGTCGCCTACATGTTGATCCAGCCGATGAACCGGCGCGCCCTCGCAGCCGGCTCCTCGTCCTGGAGGGTGGCGTTCGCGGGCTGGCTGCCCGTGGCCGCGCTCGGGTTCCTACAGGTGGCGGCCCTGATGTCCGTACTGCACTGGGCACTTGGGCTGCAGATGCTGCACGCGGCGGGAACCGTCGGCTTCCTGTTCCTGGTCACGGCGTGCTTCGCGGCGATCGTGCAGTGGCTGAACGCGCGCTTCGGGGCGGCGGGCCGCATCCTTGTGCTCGCCTTCCTGATGCTGCAGCTGACGTCGGCGGGCGGCACCTATCCGGTGCAGACGAGCCCCGGCTTCTTCAACGCGCTGCACCCGTTCCTGCCGATGAGTTACGTCGTCGAGGCCCTGCGGCGACTGATCTCCGGCGGCGGGCTCGGGCCCGTGTGGCAGGCCTGCGTGGTGCTCACGGCGTTCACGGTGGGCGCGCTCGCCCTCACGGCGTGGACGGCCCGGCGCAAGCAGGTGTGGACGCTGGACCGACTGCACCCGGAGCTGAGCCTGTGAGCGCACCCACATCGGCTCCTGTGAGAATCAGGGGCATGGAAAGCAGCACACGGCGCCAGGCCACCCGGCAGAAGCTCTACGAGGCCGCGGTCACGCTCATCGCGGAACAGGGCTTCTCCGCCACCACGGTCGACGAGATCGCCGAGCGGGCCGGGGTCGCGAAGGGCACGGTCTACTACAACTTCGCCAGCAAGTCGGTCCTCTTCGAGGAGCTGCTGCGGCACGGCGTCGGGCTCCTCTCCGCCTCCCTCCGGGAGGCGGCGCAGAAGTCGGACGAGAACGGCGGCAGCAAGGTCGACGCCCTGGACGCGATGATCCGTGCGGGTCTCGAGTTCATCGACCAGTACCCGGCCTTCACCCAGCTCTACGTCGCCGAGCTGTGGCGCACCAACCGTGCCTGGCAGTCCACGCTCGCCGTGGTCCGCAACGAGACGGTGGCCGTGGTCGAGGACGTTCTGCGGGCCGCGGTGGAGAGCGGTGAGCTGAGCGAGGAGATCGATGTGCCGCTCACGGCGGCGGCCCTCGTGGGCATGGTCCTCGTGGCCGCCCTGGACTGGCAGGCGTTCCAGCCCGAGCGCTCGCTGGACGATGTCCACGGCGCGCTCTCGCTGCTGCTCCAGGGGCGGGTGGGCGGCGGGCAGCCGCTGACGGGCAAGGCCTGAGGCACAGCTGCCGGGCCGGGGCCGCCGGCACAAATGAAGCGCCGGTCCGGCAGGGCCTGTGGTCGTTCTCAGGCCTCACCGGACCGGCGCATCCCCCGTGGATCCCCGTTGTTCCCCCGTGGATCCCCCGTTTCCCCCGTTGGACCCCCGTTAGGTCTCCCTCCAGGGTCCCCCGTGCTCACTCCCGCCCTTGCGGGCGAGAGGAGCGGCAAGAGGCACTCGATCCGTTCCGCCGCCCCGTGTCGGCGGTGCCGCATCCGTGCCCCTCTCCGTGGTCTCCACTCTTCCGTCTGCGCAGGTCCGGACCCATCCGCGTATCTACTCATCTCCCCGACTAGGTACGGATACTCAGACGTCCGCGCTCAGGCCCAGGCGCACTGCGTGCCCGCACTCAGCGGTCCACCGGCCGCCGCGACCTGGCGGCGGTGTTGTCAGTGGTGGCGGATAAGGTCCCTGGCATGGCACGAATTGCGGTGATCGGCGCGGGGATGGGCGCCATGGCGGCCGCCGCTCGGCTGGCCGTCGCGGGCCACCGACCGGTGGTCTTCGAGCGCGCGTCGACGTACGGCGGGTCACTGGGCCGCATCGAGCGCGACGGCTTCGCGTTCGACACGGGCCCGGGGCTGCTCCATCTGCCCGCGGTCCACCGGGACTTGTTCATCAAGACCGGCAAGGAGCCGCTGGAGGATCTCGTCGGCCTCACCCAGATCGAGCCCGCAGTGCGGCATGTCTTCGCGGACGGCACGACGACGGACCTGCCGAACGCGCGGCGGGCTGGCGTCGCCGAGGCGCTGGACGCGGCGATCGGTCAGGGCGCGGGCGGGCGCTGGTCGGCGTTCATGAACCGCGCGCGGGAGGCCTGGGACCGCTCGCGGCGCCCGCTGCTCGAAGAGCCGCTGTGGCCGAACTGGCAGGTGCTGGCCGACCGCGAGCCGTACCCCGCGGTAGTGCACAAGCGGGTCCTTCGCAAGGACCGCGCGGCGGCGACGCTCGCCGAGATCGGTGCGCTCGAGCTGGGCGGGGAGCCGCGCCTCGTGGCGCTCCTTGAGCAGTACGCGCTGGCGAGCGGTCTCGATCCCCGTACGGCCCCTGCGAGCGCGGCCGTGCTGCCCTACATGGAGCAGACGTTCGGGACATGGGCGGTGACCGGCGGAATGCGGGCCCTCGCGGACGCCGTGCACGCGCGCTGCCTGAAGCGGAAGGTCGAGTTCAGATTCGGCTCGGCCGTCACCCGGATCGTGGAGAAGGACGGGCGCGCGGCCGGTGTGGAACTGGCCGACGGCACGGTGGAGGAAGCCGAGTTCGTGGTGGCGGGCGTCGCCCCGGGCGTGCTCGGCGGGCTGCTTCCGGGTCGGCCCGTGCGCGCCGAGGGGCCGGCCCAGCGCGAGTCGGCGTGGCCGAGCCGGCTGACCGTGCACCTCGCGCTGCGCGGGGCCCGGCCGACGGCCACCCCGCACCGCACGGTCGTGCACGGGGCGGACCGGGACGCCGAGTTGGCCTGGCTCTTCGAAGGCGGCGCGGCGCCTTCGAGACCGACGGTGGCGGTGCTGCGCACCGATGAGGCGACGGCGGTGCCGGACGCCGAGCACGAGGCGGTGACGCTCACGGTGACGGTTCCGTCGCACGCGCGCGTGGGCGAGGCCGACGTGGAGCGGGTCCTCGCGGCGGCCGAGCGTGCGGTGCCCGACCTGCGCGAGCGGCTGCTGTGGCACGAGGTGCGCACCCCGCAGGACATCGCAGAGGCCACCGGGGCCGAGGGCGGCGCCGTGCCCGCCCCCGCGCTCGCGGCGGCGGGCGGCGAGCTGCTGCACGCGCCGAACACCACGGCCCTGCCCGGTCTGACGACCGTGGGCGGCTGGTCCCACCCGGGCGGCGGCCTGCCGCACGCGGGCATGTCCGGCGCGCTGGTGGCGGGCCTGATCGTGGAGGGGCCGGACTTCCAGGGCTCGCAGTGAGCCATGGGCGCCTGCGTTCCGCTCCATGGGCGCCTGCGTGAACTGCGGTAGCCCGCAAAGAGCCCCGAGCGCCTCAGGCTGCTCGGGGCTCCGCGTTCAGTACCAGGTCCGGTACCAGGTCCGGTACTTGGCTCAGTACCTGTACTGCTGCTCGTTGTACCCGTTGTTGTCGTACCCGGTGTTCGGGTCGTGCTGCGGGTACGTCGGGTACTGCTGCTCGGGCGGCAGTTCACCGCCGTAGGTCTGCTGCCCGTCGTTGTTGCGCTGCTGCGGCACCCAGACGCCGCCGGGAGGTGTCTCCCCGCCGTAGCCCGCGGCCGGCGCGTACGGGTCGGCGTAGCCCTGCCCGGCGGCGTACGGGTCGCCGTACTGGGGCTGCGCCGGGTAGGTCTGCGTCCCGATGTACGGGTCCGAGTACGGGGCGGCGTACGGCTGCTGAGCCGGGTCGTAGCCGTAGCTCTGCTGGTCGTAGCCGTAGGCCCCGGCGTCGTAGCCGTAGTCCTGCATCCCGTGCGCCGCCTGGGCGGTCTGGGCGTACGGCGAGTCCTGATAGACGCCGTACTGGCTGGTGTCGTCGGGCATCGGCTCCGGGGCGTACACGGCCGTGCTCTCGGCCGCCGACTCCGGGACCGGCGCGTATTCGGGGACCGGCGCGTACTCCTGCGGCGCCTGCTCGTACTCCAGGTCCGAGACCTGGAGCGTCGGGTCCTGGTGCAGCTCCTTCTCGGAGCGCCGCCCCCGGTCGATGCCGGGAACACCCGGCACGCCCTTGAGGGACCAGCCCGCGGCGAACCCGCGGCGGAACGACAGCGTGACGTACGTCTGCCCGATCGCGAACGCGATGGCCCCGACCCCGATGACGTACACCGAAGGAATAAGGACACCGATCACGACTCCGAGGAAGCCGCCGAAGGCCAGCAGCCGCCAGCGCAGCCGCGCCTTGTACTGCAGCAGGACCTCACCGAGGAGCCACAGTGCCACCAGTCCGAACGCGACATAGAGGACCGCCCAGCCCATGTACGCCCCTCTCGTACGGCCGTAGCCCTGGTGGGTACGGCGAAGTCAGCCCCGCTCTTGGTGCAGGCCCAGGTTCTCGTAGATCTCCAACGTCGCCGTGGAGTTGTTGAGCGTAATGAAGTGCAGACCCGGCACTCCCTCGTCAAGCAGCTTGGCGCAAAACTCCGTAGCGAACTCGATGCCAATGGAGCGTACAGCGGCTGGATCGTCTTTTGCTGTGAGGATTCGCTCTTTCAACTCCGGAGGGAAGTCCGCGTTGCTCAACTTGGGCAGGCGTTCGAGCATGCGCACGCTCGTCACCGGCATGCATTCCGGGATGATCGGCGTCTCGCAGCCGGCCGCGGCGACCTTGTCGCGCAGCCGCAGGTACTCCTCCGGGTAGAAGAACATCTGCGTGATCGCGTAATCGGCGCCCGCGCGGCACTTGTCGACGAAGTGCCGCACGTCGGAGTCCCAGTCCGCCGAGCGCGGGTGCATCGCGGGGAATGCGGCGACACCGACGCAGAAGTCCCCGGACTCCTTGATCAATTCAACGAGTTCGGCCGCGTACGTGAGGCCTTCGGGGTGCGAGATCCAGTCACCCATGGGGTCGCCGGGCGGGTCGCCACGGACCGCGAGCATGTTCCGGATACCGGCGTCGGCGTACTGGCCGATGATGTTGCGCAGTTCGGCGACCGAATGCTCGACGGCGGTGATGTGGGCCACCGGCGTCAGCGTCGTGTCGGCGACGATCTGCTGGGTCTCCTTGACGGTGCCCGCGCGCGTGGAGCCGCCCGCGCCGTACGTCACGGAGACGAAGTCGGGCGAGACCGCCTCTACCCTGCGCAGGGCGTTCCACAGGTTGCGCTCGCCCTTCGGGGTCTTCGGCGCGGAGAACTCGAACGAGAAAGCCGTCTTGCCGGGCGCGAGCATGTCGCGCACGGTGCGGGCACGATCAGTCCTGGTGGAAGCGGTACCTAGGGCCATACGGGCAGGTTACTGACGGATATCCAAAGCCCCTAATCCCCGTCCACCTTGCGGACAGGCCACCAGGACGGCCGTTACTGGCGGATTCCTTCGGGACCGCGCGGGTCAGACGGCACGCAGGCGCTTCGCGAACTCGGCTGCCGCGGCCGCCGGATCGTCGGCCTCCGTGATGGCCCGGACGACGACGGCTCTGCGGGCGCCGGCCTCCAGCACCTCGTCCAGGTTCGTGAGGTCGATGCCGCCGATCGCGAACCAGGGGCGGTCCGTGTCCAGACCCGCCGTGTAACGCACCAGGTCCAGGCCGGGGGCGTACCGCCCGGGCTTGGTCGGGGTCGGCCAGCAGGGGCCCGTGCAGAAGTAGTCCACGCCCTCCTGGACGGCGGCCGCGGCGGCCTCGTCCTCGGCGTGCGTGGAGCGGCCGATGAGCACGTCCTCGCCGAGGACGGCGCGGGCCGCGGGGACCGGCAGGTCGCCCTGGCCCAGGTGCAGCACGTCCGAGCGGATCGCGTGGGCGACGTCCGCGCGGTCGTTGACCGCGAGCAGCTTGCCGTGGCGGCGGGCCGCATCGGCGAACACCTGGAGGTGCTCCAGCTCCTCGCCGGCCTCCATGCCCTTGTCGCGCAGCTGCACGATGTCGACGCCGCCGGCCAGCACGGCGTCGAGGAACTCCGGCAGATCACCCTGGCGCCTGCGCGCGTCGGTGCACAGGTAGAGCCGCGCATCGGCGAGCAGCGCGCGCTTGGACGATTCCGCCATGAAGTCCCCCCGTGGGTCGTGCGATGTCGGTGGCGTGCGCACCACGAGGCTCGCGGTGCGCACGCCGGACAGTTGTCAGGTCAGACGGCGAGCGCCTGGGCGCGGCGCTTCACCTCCGTGCCGCGATTCTCGCTCAAGGCCTGCGCGGGCGTGCCCGGCAGGCTCGGGTCGGGGGTGAAGAGCCACTCCAGCATCTCTTCGTCGCTGAAGCCGTCGTCCCTCAGAACCGTCAGGAGGCCGACGAGCCCCTTGACGATCTTGTCGCCGTCGATGAAGGCGTCGGGCACGTGCAGCGCCCTGTTCTCACCGCGGCGCACGGCGATCAGCTGGCCTTCCTTGACCAGCTGTCGCACACGCGTCACCTCGACATCGAGCTGTTCCGCGATGTCGGGGAGGGTGAGCCAGGCAGGGACAAGAGCATCGATCTTTGCGTCAATCTCGGTCACAGGACAAGCCTGCCATCCCGGACTGACACTCGGAAGCCGGGCCGGTGCGGATGGGCCACGGCTACTCCCGTTTCGCCCCTTCCGTCACGTTCTGTCACGCCTTGGACGTCACCGCGGACTTCAGCGGGCGGGCCGGATCCGCGAGGAGCTCCGGGTCGAGCGCGGTCTCCGCCTGGATGAGCTTGCGCCCTTGGGCCAGGTCACGCGGCTTGCCGACGGCGAGGACCGCCACCAGGGCGCCGCCACGCAGCCAGCACACCGACCAGGCGGCGCCGGCGGGGTCGCCGCGCCACACCGTCGTGTCGGCGCCCGCGTGGTGCCCGGCGTACTGCACGAACCGGCCGAACTGCTCGGACCAGAAATAGGGCACCGGGTCGTACACCGCCGGGGTCTCGCCGACGATGTTCGCCGCCACCGTGCGCGGCCCCTGCAGCGCGTTGTCCCAGTGGTGGACCATGAGGCGCTCCCCGTAGCGCCCCGAGGGGAACGAGGAGCAGTCCCCCACCGCGTACACGTCGGGCACGGACGTGCGCAGCCCGTCGTCCGCGAGGACCTCGCGGTGGGCGCCGAGCTCGATGCCGGAGCCGGCCAGCCAGCGGGTGGCGGGGCGGGCGCCGATGCCGACGACGACGGCTCCCGCGGGCAGCCGCGTGCCGTCGTCGAGGACCACGACGCCCGGCTCGACGCTCTCCACGCGCGCGTTGGTGCGCAGCTGGGCTCCGGCGTCGGCGTACCAGGCCGCCATGGGGGCGGCGATCTCGGCGGGCAGCGCCCCGGTCAGCGGCCGTTCCGCGGCCTCCACCACCGTGACCCGGCAGCCGGCCTCACGGGCCGCGGTGGCGAACTCGGCGCCGATCCAGCCGGCGCCCACGACCACCACGTCGTGCTGCTCCGCGAGGACGGGCCGCAGCCGCTCGGCGTCGTCGAGCGTGCGCAGCAGGTGCACTCCGGGGGCGGATCGCGTGCCCGGCAGCTGGACGGGCTCGGCGCCGGTCGCCACGACCAGTACGTCGTACGGGACCGGGCCCTCGGCCGTGTCGAGCTCGTGGTCGCCGGGCCGCAGCCCGGTCACCTCGCGGCCCAGCTCCAGGGAGACGCCGAGCGCCTCGAAGTCCACGTCGAAGGCCGAGCCCTCGGCCTTGCCGAGCAGCACCGCCTTGGACAGCGGAGGCCGGTCGTACGGCTGATGGGGTTCGGCGCCCAGCAGCGTGACCGCGCCGGCGAAGCCCTGTTCGCGCAGCGCCACCGCCGTCTGCACACCGGCCATGCCCGCGCCCACGATGACGACGTTCCGCTGCCCCGAAGGCGCTCCGCTCCCGCTCCGCTGCTCACTCACGGGATCAACCTTAGGCACCTGATCTTTCGTCAGTCAGCGGTGCGGGCCACTCCCGCGCCGTGACGTCCTGCACATGTGCCGGCGGTTTAGCGATCAAGAGAAGGGCGGCGCCGCGGCGCTCACGCCCGGCCGGGGAGCTCCTCGACCACGCTGGTGCCGCTGCCCGGCTGCGACTCCCACTCCCAGGTCTCGTCGAGGCGCACCCGGCCGTCCGGGAGCTCGGACACGGTCGAGACGCAGTGCCCGGAGGAGGTCGTTCCGTCGGTCTTCAGCTGTACGTAGCGGAAGTCGATCCCGTCCCCTGAGCGCGTGCCCACAAGGTGCCCCTCCACGACATCGCCGCCTACGTAGGCGGCCGAAATCCGGCCGTCCCTCTCCCGGTACGTGAAGCGGGTCCGCGTACCCACCTGCCCCGGTGCCTGGTCGACAACGGGGGACAGAACAAGACCGTCGAGAGAACGGGCCACGGGCTGAGACTCCCTTACTGGAGGCCATGGTGAACGGCTAGGGTGGCCAACGTAGAGCACTCGCGGGAGCCCGTACGCAGCGGGCTGAGAGGGAGGCTGGAGCGGCCTTCGACCGTACGAACCTGATCCGGGTCATACCGGCGAAGGGAGGGGCTTGACGCCCATGTCGTCGACGCCATCCGTTCATTCGCACACCTGCGACGTCCTCGTCGTCGGTGGCGGCATCATCGGTCTCGTCACCGCTTGGCGGGCCGCGCAGCGCGGTCTCTCCGTCGCGGTCGCGGACCCCGAACCCGGCGGCGGGGCCGCCCAGGTGGCGGCCGGAATGCTGGCCGCCGTCACCGAACTCCACCACGGCGAGCAGACGTTGCTCGGCCTGAACCTCGCCTCCGCGCGCCGCTACCCGGACTTCGCGGCCGAGCTGTCCGAGGCCACCGGGCAGGACCTCGGCTACCGCGCGTGCGGCACGCTCGCGGTCGCGCTCGACGCCGACGACCGCGCCCACCTGCGCGAACTGCACGCGCTGCAAACGAAGTCGGGGCTCGAATCCGAGTGGCTCTCGGGCCGCGACTGCCGCCGCCTCGAACCGATGCTCGCCCCGGGAGTGCGCGGCGGACTGCGCGTCGACGGGGACCACCAGATCGACCCGAGAAGGCTCGCGAGCGCCCTCGTGGCGGCCTGTGAGCGCTCCGGCGTGACCTTCCACCGGTCGTGGACCGAAAGGCTCTGTGTCGTCCGCGACCGGGCGCGCGGCGCGGTCCTCGCCGACGGCACCGAACTCGCCGCGGACCAGGTCGTGCTGGCGGCGGGCAGCCGCAGCGGGCAGCTCGCGGGGGTGCCCGACGCGGTGCTGCCGCCGGTCCGCCCCGTGAAGGGCGAGGTGCTGCGCCTGACGGTGCCGAAGCGGTACGCGCCCTTCCTCAGCCGCACGGTCCGCGCGGTCGTGCGCGGCAGCCACATCTACCTGGTGCCGCGCGTCAACGGCGAACTCGTCGTGGGCGCGACCAGCAACGAGCTCGGCTGGGACACCACGGTCACCGCGGGAGGCGTCTACGAACTCCTGCGGGACGCCCACGAACTCGTCCCCGGCATCACCGAACTCCCGCTCACCGAGACCCGCGCGGGTCTGCGCCCCGGCTCCCCCGACAACGCCCCGCTGCTGGGGCCGACCGTCCTGCCCGGCCTCCTCCTCGCCACCGGCCACTACCGCAACGGCGTGCTCCTGACGCCGATCACCGGCGACACCATGGCGCACGCCCTGACCACGGGTGAACTCCCGGAAGAGGCCCGCCCGTTCACACCGCAACGCTTCGGCACCGCCCTCTTGGAGCAGCCCGCATGAAGGTCCACATCAACGGCGAGCCACGCACGGTGGTCGCGGGCACCACGCTCGACCTCCTGGTCACCACGCTCACCACCGCCCCCAAGGGCGTCGCCGCCGCCCTCAACGAAATCGTCGTCCCCCGCACGCAATGGCCCGCCACGGCGCTCTCCGACGGAGACCGCGTCGAGGTCCTCACGGCCGTACAAGGAGGCTGAACCGTCCGTGGCCGACGACACTTTCGCCCTCGGGGGCGACGCGTACTCCTCGCGTCTGATCATGGGCACGGGCGGGGCGCCCAGCCTCGACGTCCTGGAGCGCGCCCTGATGGCCTCCGGAACCGAACTCACCACCGTGGCGATGCGCCGCGTGGACGCGGGCGTGCACGGCTCGGTGCTCTCCGTCCTGGAGAAGCTGAGCATCCGGGTGCTGCCGAACACGGCCGGCTGCTTCACCGCGGGAGAGGCCGTCCTGACGGCCCGCCTCGCGCGCGAGGCGCTCGGCACGGACCTGGTGAAGCTCGAGGTCATCGCCGACGAGCGCACCCTGCTGCCCGATCCGATCGAGCTGCTCGACGCCGCGGAGACGCTGGTGGACGACGGCTTCACGGTCCTGCCTTACACGAACGACGACCCGGTCCTGGCCCGCAAGCTGGAGGACGTGGGTTGCGCGGCGATCATGCCGCTCGGCTCCCCCATCGGCTCCGGGCTCGGCATCCGCAACCCGCACAACTTCCAGCTGATCACCGAGCACGCGCGCGTGCCGGTGATCCTGGACGCGGGCGCGGGCACGGCCTCCGATGTGACACTCGCCATGGAACTCGGCTGCGCCGGTGTGATGCTCGCCTCGGCGGTGACCCGCGCGCAGGAGCCGGTCCTGATGGCCGAGGGCATGCGGCACGCGGTGGAGGCGGGTCGGCTCGCGTACCGCGCGGGGCGCATCCCCAAGCGCCATTTCGCGGAGGCGTCCTCGCCCATGGAGGGGCGGGCGCGGCTCGACCCGGAGCGCCCCGCCTTCTGACGCGGGCGCACGGCGACACCGGTCACAGCTGTGCTGCAGGACGGGCCCAGTCCGGCAGCACGCGGCCTGCCTGTCGGTCACTCCTCGTACACTCGCCTGCGTGGACACGACCCTTCAGGACCCGTTGCTCGGGCACGTGCTCGACGGCCGGTACCGCGTCGACGCACGCATCGCGGTCGGCGGGATGGCCACGGTCTACCGGGCCGTGGACACCCGCCTCGACCGCGTGCTCGCGCTCAAGGTGATGCACCCCTCGCTGGCCGCCGACGTCTCGTTCGTCGACCGTTTCATCCGCGAGGCCAAGTCGGTGGCCCGCCTCTCGCACCCCAACGTCGTGGGGGTGTACGACCAGGGCACCGACGGCCCGTACGTGTATCTGGCGATGGAGTACGTCGCCGGCTGCACCCTGCGCGACGTGCTGCGCGACCGGGGCGCACTGCGGCCGCGCGCCGCCCTCGACATCCTGGAGCCGGTCCTCGCCGCGCTGGGAGCGGCCCACCGCGCCGGCTTCGTGCACCGCGACATGAAGCCGGAGAACGTCCTGATAGGGGACGACGGCCGGGTCAAGGTGGCGGACTTCGGCCTGGTCCGCGCGGTGGACACGGTCACGAACACGACGGGCGCGGTCCTCGGCACGGTCTCGTACCTGGCGCCCGAGCAGATCGAGAACGGCACGGCGACACCGAGCGTCGACGTCTACGCGTGCGGTGTCGTGCTCTACGAAATGCTCACGGGCAGTAAGCCGCACGCGGGCGAGTCCCCCGCCCAGATCCTCTACAAGCACCTCCACGAGGACGTGCCCCCGCCCTCGGCGGCGGTCCCCGGCCTCCCCTTCGAGCTCGACGAACTGGTCGCGTCGGCGACGGCGCGCACCCCCGAGGTGCGCCCGTACGACGCCGTGGCGCTCCTCGGGCAGGCCAGGGGCGCCCGGTCGACGCTCACCGACGTCCAGCTGGACGCGGTGCCGCCGCAGGCGCTCGACACGGAGTACGTGGGGGCCGACGACCGTACGAGCGTGATCCCGCGCGCGCTGGGCACGTCCGTACAGCTGCCGCTGCCCACGGACTCCGCGGACCAGGCGCGGCTCAACCGGACGAGCCGCCTGGAGATGCCGCCGCCCCTGCCTCCCACGGCCCCCGGGCCGGCGCACGGCAGCGGTCGCGGTCGCGGCCCGCAGCGCCGCACCCTCGCGATCCTCGCGGCGGTCCTGCTGGTCCTCGGCCTCGGCACCGGCGTCTGGTACATCAACTCCGGCCAGTTCACGAAGGTCCCGTCCGTCCTCAACCAGACGCAGACGCAGGCCGAGAAGCGCCTTTCCGACGCGGGCCTGGAGAGGGGCACGGTCAACCGCGCGTACAGCGACACGTACAAGCGCGGCACCGTCATGGACAGCGACCCGGGTTCCGGCGACCGCATCCGCAACGGCGGGACGGTGGACCTGACCGTGTCCAGGGGCGCGAAGACCGTGAAGGTCCCCAACCTCAGCGGCACCCCGCTGGACAAGGCGAAGAGCGATCTCAAGAAGCGCGATCTCGAACCGGGCATGACCACCAGGAAGTTCAGCGACCAGATCGCCAAGGGCTCGGTGATCAGCACGGACCCCGGCGCGGGCAAGACGCGCAAGGCCGGTTCCGCCGTCGCCCTGGTCGTCTCCAAGGGCTCCCCCATCGACGTCCCCGACGTCACGGGCGAGTCCGAGCAGGACGCCATCGCCGACCTGGAGGACGCGGGCCTGAAGGCCGAGATCTCCACGAAACGGGTCAACTCCGAAGAGGACAAGGGCAGTATCGCCCGGCAGTCGCCCGCGGAGGGCAAGCAGCTCGCCGAGGGCGACACGGTGACCCTGACGATCTCCAAGGGTCCCGTCATGGTCGAGGTCCCCGATGTCACAGGTCTGAAGGTCGACGAGGCGAAGACTCAGCTCAGCGCGGCGGGCTTCGAGGCGGAGGAGAACCGCGGGCTGCTCGGCCTGTTCGGTGACACCGTCAAGAGCCAGTCGGTGGAGGGCGGCGACGAGGCCCCGAAGGGCTCCAGCATCACGATCACCATCCGGTAGCGGCGGCCCGGCCCCGGGCGTTCGAACACGCATGACACCCTGGGCCGGGTGAACAGCAGCATCCGCAACCCGATCGGCGGTCACGTTCCCGTGGCCGGCGGCCTCGCGTCCGTAGGCCTCTCCTACGCCCGTGACCTCAAGGCCGAAACCGTCCAGGTCTTCGTGGCCAACCCCCGCGGCTGGGCCACTCCGCCCGGCAATCCCAAGCAGGACGAGGACTTCCGCGCCCAGTGCGCCGCCGAGAACATCCCGGCGTACGTCCACGCCCCGTACCTGATCAACTTCGGCTCGCACACCGAGGCGACCGTGGACAAGTCCGTGGACTCCCTGCGCCACTCGCTGCGCCGGGCCCGCGCGATCGGCGCCCTCGGCGTCGTCGTGCACACCGGCTCCGCGACCGGCGGCCGGGAGCGTGAGGTCGCCCTCGCGCAGGTCCGCGAGCGCATGCTGCCGCTGCTCGACGAGCTGACCCACGACGACGACCCGTTCCTGCTCCTGGAGTCGACCGCGGGCCAGGGCGCCTCGCTGTGCTCGCGCACCTGGGACTTCGGCCCGTACTTCGACGTCCTCGACCGCCACCCCAAGCTGGGCGTCTGCCTCGACACCTGCCACATCTTCGCGGCGGGCCACGACCTCACGGGCCCGGCCGGCATGAAGCAGACCCTCGACCTGCTCGTGGACACGGTCGGCGAGGGCCGCCTCAAGCTGATCCACGCCAACGACTCCAAGGACGTCGTGGGTGCCCACAAGGACCGGCACGAGAACATCGGCTCCGGTCACATCGGCGAGGACCCGTTCCGCGAGCTGCTGGCCCACCCCGCGACCGAGAACGTTCCCCTGGTCATCGAGACACCCGGCGGCAAGGAGGGGCACGCGGCCGACGTGGCCCGACTGCAGGGGTTGCGCAGCGCCTGACGTCAACGAGGACGTCAATCGCTCACGCTGCGCGGAGCACGCACGGCCCGGCGCCGACTTCATGTCGGCGTTCCGGGTCGCGCTCGCCGCTTCGCCGGCGATCGCCTTCGTGGTGACGACCCCGGTCAACCGCTGGATGATCGGCCGCGGCAAGGGCCACGCGGTGGTGCACCAGTACCACTGACCCCCAGGGGGTACCGGAAGCCTGGCGAGAGGCCTAGAACTCGGGCCCTTCCCCGGGCCCCTCCTGGTACGAGTACCGCTGCTCACGCCACGGGTCGCCCACGTTGTGGTACCCGCGCTCCTCCCAGAATCCGCGCCGGTCCGCCGTCATGTACTCGACGCCGCGCACCCACTTCGGGCCCTTCCAGGCGTACAGGTGGGGCACCACGAGGCGCAGCGGGAAACCGTGCTCCGCGGTGAGCAGTTCGCCGTCCTTGTGCGTGGCGAAAATGGCCCGCTCGGACGCGAAGTCGGACAGCCGCAGGTTGGACGAGAATCCGTATTCGGCCCACACCATCACATGGGTGACATCGGGCCCGGGAGGGGCGAGCTCCAGGATCGTGGAGGCGCGTACGCCGCCCCATTCGGCGGCCAGCATGCTGAACTTCGTGACGCAGTGCAGATCGCCGACCACGGTCCCGTACGGCAGCGCCGCGAACTCTTCGTGGTTCCAGCAGTGCTTGTCACCGTCGGCGGTCGCGCCGAAGACCCTGAACTCCCAGCGCTCGGGCCGGAACTTGGGCACCGGGCCGTAGTGCGTGACGGGCCAGCCGCGCTGCAGACGCTGCCCCGGTGGAAGCTCCGGCTGCACTGCTCCCCCAGACTCGCGACCCACCGGATGACCCATGCCTCCATCCTGACAGACCTGGAGCAGTGGACGTGACCACGCCCACTCCGCCCGGACCTGCCACGACCGTTGATTCGGGCAACTCCTACTAAGCGTGCACTTACTGGACGCACTCGTGTGCCGGTGCAAGGATGCGCGAAACCTGCCCAGTAACCGCTTGGAAGGAGCCTCTGCGATGCAGGGCGACCCCGAGGTCATCGAGTTTCTCAACGAGCAGCTGACGGCCGAACTCACGGCCATCAATCAGTACTTCCTGCACGCGAAGATGCAGGACAACTTCGGCTGGACGAAGCTCGCGAAGTACACACGCTCCGAGTCGTTCGACGAGATGAAGCACGCGGAGGTGCTGACCGACCGGATCCTGTTCCTGGACGGCCTGCCGAACTACCAGCGGCTCTTCCACGTCCGGGTCGGCCAGACGGTCACCGAGATGTTCCAGGCGGACCGGCAGGTCGAGGTCGAGGCGATCGACCGTCTGAAGCGGGGCATCGAGGTGATGCGCGGCAAGGGCGACATCACGTCTGCGAACCTTTTTGAGTCGATCCTCGAGGACGAGGAGCACCACATCGACTACCTGGACACGCAGCTGGAGCTGGTGGAGAAGCTGGGTGAGGCGCTGTACATCGCGCAGCTCATCGAGCAGCCGGAGAGCTAGAGCTAGGCCGCTTCCGGCAGTTCCGCCGACTCGGCCTGCGGCGCGAGGGCAACGGCCGAGTCGCCCTGCTCGACAAGCTCCCTGCGGGGGCACGCGCTCCGGCCGAGCAGTGCCTGGATCCGGCGGACGCAGGAACCGCAGTCGGTGCCGGCCTTGCAGGCCGACGCTATCTGGCGGGGGGTGCAGGCACCGTCCTCCGCGTGCTTCTTGACCTGCGCCTCGGTGACACCGAAGCAGTTGCAGACGAACACGCGGTTCACCTCCCGGTCGGACCGTCGTCGGGACTCATAGGCAGCGCCGTCCCGATTGATCGGTGAGGCTAACCTAACCTTACCCGGCCGACCGGAAGCACAAAAGTGCCGTGGGGCGCGGATCCTTGTGATCCGCGCCCCACGGCGTTACCCACGGTCAATGGCCGTCACTGGTCGCGGTACATCTCCGCCACCAGGAACGCCAGGTCGAGCGACTGGCTGCGGTTGAGGCGCGGGTCGCAGGCCGTCTCGTAGCGCTGGTGCAGATCGTCGACGAAGATCTCGTCGCCGCCGCCCACGCACTCGGTGACGTCGTCACCGGTGAGCTCGACGTGGATGCCGCCCGGGTGCGTGCCGAGCGCCTTGTGGACCTCGAAGAAGCCCTTGACCTCGTCGAGCACGTCGTCGAAGCGCCGGGTCTTGTGACCGGAGGCCGCCTCGTACGTGTTGCCGTGCATCGGGTCGGTGATCCAGGCGACCTGCGCGCCGGACGCCGTGACCTTCTCCACCAGCTCGGGCAGCTTGTCGCGGACCTTGTCGGCGCCCATGCGGACGATGAAGGTCAGCCGGCCGGGCTCGCGGTCGGGGTCGAGGCGCTCGATGTACTGCAGCGCGTCCTCGGCCGTCGTCGTCGGGCCGAGCTTGATCCCGATCGGGTTGCGGATCTTCGAGGCGAACTCGACGTGCGCGTGGTCGAGCTGACGCGTGCGCTCGCCGATCCAGACCATGTGGCCCGAGACGTCGTACAGATTGCCCGTACGCGAGTCCACGCGGGTCAGCGCCGACTCGTAGTCGAGCAGCAGCGCCTCGTGGGAGGCGTAGAACTCGACCGTCTGGAACTCGGCCGGGTCGGTGCCGCAGGCGCGCATGAAGTTCAGCGCGTTGTCGATCTCGCGGGCGAGCTTCTCGTAGCGCTGGCCCGACGGGGACGACTTCACGAAGTCCTGGTTCCAGGCGTGCACCTGGCGCAGGTCCGCGTAGCCGCCCGTGGTGAAGGCGCGCACGAGGTTCAGCGTCGAAGCGGACGCGTGGTACATCTGCTTCAGGCGCTCGGGGTCCGGGATCCGGGCCGCCTCGTTGAACTCGAAGCCGTTGACGGAGTCGCCGCGGTAGGTCGGCAGCGTGACGCCGTCGCGGGTCTCGGTGCCCTTGGAGCGCGGCTTGGAGTACTGACCGGCGATCCGGCCGACCTTCACCACCGGCACCGAGGCGGCGTACGTCAGCACGGCGCCCATCTGGAGCAGGGTCTTCAGCTTGTTCCGGATGTGGTCGGCGGAGACGGCGTCGAAGGCCTCGGCGCAGTCGCCACCCTGGAGCAGGAACGCCTCTCCCTTGGCGACGGCCGCCAGGCGGTTGCGCAGCTGGTCGCACTCGCCGGCAAAGACGAGCGGCGGATACGACTCGAGGTCCGCGATCACATCGCGCAGAGCCTCGGCATCGGGGTACTCGGGCTGCTGCGCCGCGGGCAGGTCTCGCCAGGTGTTGCCAGCGCTTGCGCTGGTCTTAGCGTTCACGGTCACCTCGTAAACATTACGGGGTCATGCCGCCCGTCCATCCCCCCGCTCATCTTTTGAGACGGACGCGACACGTCTGAGCCCCACGCGCGGGCATCGGGTACGGTGACGCTCATGTTCGCGCAACTTCTGCACCGCACCTGGTGGTGGACCGCACATCCGGCGGCCCACTGACTGCGCGTACCTGAAACCGCGAAGGCCGCCCGAGGGGCGGCCTTCAGTGTTTTACGACACCGGCTGTTCCTCCCGAACGACTCCCGACAGTCTCTGGAAGGAACACCCTCATGCTCGACTCACTGCTCACGGGCGACCGCCCCTTCGCGCTTCTGCGCCGCCGCACCCCTGGCCGCGAGCACGACACGGTCGAGGTCCTGACCGGCCCGGTCGCCGAGTACGAACGCCTCGCCGACATCCCCGAAGGGCTCGCCCTCGTCCCCTTCCGGCAGATCAGGGAACGCGGCTTCGACGTCCGCGACGACGGCACCCCGCTCACGGTCCTCACCCCCGAGGAGTCGTACGAAATCCCGCTCGCCGAGGCCCTCGAACAGCTTCCGCGGCACGACGTCCAGGTCAGCGACGGCGGCTTCGACGTCGACGACGACGCATACGCCGACATCGTGGGCCGGGTGCTGCGCGAGGAGATCGGGCAGGGCGAGGGCGCGAACTTCGTGATCCGCAGGACGTACGAGGGTGAGATCGCGGGATTCTCGCGGGCCGACGCCCTCGCGCTGTTCCGGCGGCTGCTCGACGGGGAGCGGGGCGCGTACTGGACGTTCGTCGTGCACACCGGGGACCGGACGCTGGTGGGCGCGAGCCCCGAGGTGCACGTCCGGATGTCCGGCGGCACCGTCGTCATGAACCCGATCAGCGGCACGTACCGCTACCCGGCCGAGGGCCCGACGCCCGAGCACCTGCTGGACTTCCTCGCCGACGGCAAGGAGATCGAGGAGCTGTCGATGGTCGTCGACGAGGAGCTCAAGATGATGTGCACCGTCGGCGACATGGGCGGTGTCGTCGTCGGTCCGCGGCTCAAGGAGATGGCGCACCTCGCGCACACCGAGTACGAGCTGCGGGGGAAGTCGACCCTCGATGTGCGGGACGTACTCAAGGAGACGATGTTCGCGGCCACCGTCACCGGCTCGCCCGTGCAGAACGCGTGCCGCGTCATCGAGCGGCACGAGGTCGGCGGCCGCGGCTACTACGCGGGCGCGCTCGCGCTCGTCGGCAGGGACGCGGGCGGGGCGCAGACGCTCGACTCCCCCATTCTGATCCGCACCGCCGACATCGACGCCTCCGGGCAGCTCCGCGTCCCGGTCGGCGCGACCCTCGTGCGCGGCTCCGACCCGGCGAGCGAGGTCGCGGAGACGCACGCGAAGGCGGCGGGCGTGCTGGCCGCGCTGGGCGTGCGCCCCGCACGCCCGCGTGCCGAGAGCACGCGGCCCGCGCTCGCCGACGACCCGCGGGTGCGGGCGGCGCTCGACGGGCGCAGGTCGGCGCTCGCGCCGTTCTGGCTGCGGATGCAGAAGCGCGAGAACGAGCTTTCCGGGCACGCGCTCGTCGTCGACGGCGAGGACACCTTCACCGCGATGCTGGCGCACGTGCTGCGCTCGACGGGGCTCGACGTGACGGTGCGGCGCTACGACGAGAAGGGCCTGCGGGAGGCGGTGCTCGCACACGAGGGCCCGGTCGTGCTGGGCCCCGGCCCCGGCAACCCCTCCGACCTGACCGACCCGAAGATGCGCTTCCTGCGCTCACTGACCGCCGACGTGATCCGCACGCACGAGCACGGCGTGCTCGGCGTCTGCCTCGGGCACGAGCTGATCGCGGCGGAGCTGGGCCTGGAGATCGTCCGCAAGGAGGTGCCGTACCAGGGCGCGCAGACCGACGTCGAGGTGTTCGGGCGGACCGAGAAGGTCGGGTTCTACAACAGCTTCGTGGCGTCCTGCGACGACGCGGCGGCGACCGAACTGGCGGCGCACGGCGTGGAGATCAGCCGGGACCGGGCGACGGGTGAGGTGCACGCGCTGCGCGGGCCCTCCTTCGGGGGCGTCCAGTTCCACCCGGAGTCGGTGCTTTCGCTGCGCGGCGCAGGGATCGTACGGGAGCTGCTGGCTCAGCTGGTCGACGGCGCCTCTGCGGGGACCAGCACGTTCTCGGAGCGGCGCCCGGCCTGATAGTCGAGGACGTTCTGCACCGTGGTCTCGATGATCTGTCCGACCGCGTCCACGGTGTAGTACGCCTGGTGGGACGTGACCAGGACGTTCGGGAACGTGACGAGGCGGGCCAGGGTGTCGTCCTCGACGACGTCGAGGGACTTGTCGAGGAAGAACAGGCCCGCCTCGGCCTCGTACACGTCGAGGCCGACGCCCGCGAAGCGGCCCTCGCGGAGCTCCGTGACCAGGGCCTTCGTGTCGATGAGGCCGCCGCGGCTGGAGTTGATCAGGATCGCGTCGTCCTTCATGGCGCGCAGCGCGGCGGCGTCCACGATGTGCTCGGTGGCGGGCAGCAGCGGTACGTGCAGGCTGACGACGTCGGCCTCGGCGAACAGCTGCTCCTTGTCGACGTACTTCATGCCGAGGGCCGTGCAGTTCGGGTTCTCGGCGACGTCCCAGCCGAGCAGGTTCATGCCGAAGCCGTGCGCGATCCTGGTGAAGGCCTCGCCGATCTTTCCGGTGCCGAGCACGCCGACGGTGCGGCCCCGCAGATCGCGGCCCATCAGCCCGTCGAGGCGGAAGTCGAAGTCGCGGGTGCGGGTGCTGGCGCGGACGATGCGGCGGTTGACGGCCATCGCGAGGGTCCAGGCGAACTCGGCGACCGAGTACGGCGAGTAGTACGAGACGCGGGACACGGTCAGGCCGAGCCGCTCGGCGACCTGTAGGTCGATGTTGTTGAAGCCCGTGGAGCGCTGGGCGATCAGCTGCGTGCCGCCGGCCGCGAGGGTCTGCAGCACGCGGTGGTTGAGGGTGGCGTTGACGCTGGTGGAGACGATCTCGTAGCCGGCCGCGATCGGTGCGGTGTCCTCGTTGAGGAAGACGTCGAGGCAGCGGACGTCGTGGTGCCCTTCGAAGGCCTTCTCGATCAGAGGCTTTTCGTCGGATTGCACGCCGAATGCGAGGATCTCCATAGAGGGAGTGTATGTACGGCCTTTCCGTACGGCACACGGAGCCGTGGATCGGTTGCGCAGTTCCCCGCGCCCCTGAAGACGCCTACCCGAAGAACACGCCGACCTCTTCGTACAGGGCCGGGTCCACCGTTTTCAGGCGGGCCGTGGCATCGGCGATGGGCACCCGCACGATGTCCGTCCCCCGCAGCGCCACCATCTTCCCGAAGTCCCCGTCCCGCACCGCCTCGATCGCGTGCAGACCGAAGCGCGTGGCCAGCCAGCGGTCGAACGCGGACGGCGTGCCGCCCCGCTGCACATGGCCGAGAACCGTCGTCCGCGCCTCCTTGCCCGTCCGCTTCTCGATCTGTTTCGCCAGCCACTCCCCCACGCCGGAGAGGCGCACGTGCCCGAAGGAGTCCAGGGACTCGTCCTTCAGCACCATGTCGCCGTCGCGCGGCATCGCCCCCTCGGCGACGACCACGATCGGGGCGTACGAGGAGCGGAAGCGGGAGGTGACCCAGGAGCAGACCTGCTCGACGTCGAAGCGCTGCTCGGGGATGAGGATGACGTTGGCCCCGCCGGCGAGGCCGGAGTGCAGCGCGATCCAGCCCGCGTGCCGGCCCATGACCTCGACAACGAGGACCCGCATATGGGACTCGGCGGTGGTGTGCAGCCGGTCGATGGCCTCCGTGGCGATGCCGACGGCCGTGTTGAAACCGAAGGTGTAGTCCGTGCCGGAGAGGTCGTTGTCGATGGTCTTCGGTACGCCGACGACCTTGATGCCGTACTCGTCCGCGAGCCGGGCCGCGACGCCGAGGGTGTCCTCGCCGCCGATCACGATGAGGGCCCCGACCTCCTGCTTGGCGAGGTTCTCCTTGACGCGGCGGATGCCGTCCTCCGCCTGGAGGGGGTTGGTCCGCGAGGAGCCGAGCACGGTGCCGCCGCGGGGCAGGATGCCGCGCACCGCGGGGATGTCGAGAGGGACGGTGTCGTTCTCCAGGGGGCCGCGCCAGCCGTCCCGGAACCCTACGAAGTCGTAGTCGTACTCCTGCACGCCCTTGCGCACGATGCCCCGGATGACAGCGTTCAGTCCGGGGCAGTCACCGCCTCCGGTCAGCACTCCGACCCTCATGGCGTAACTCCCTTGTCACGGCGAGTGGTTGGGGGCCACTCTCCCGCGCGGGGTCAGTCGTCGTCCAGACCTCGCTCGATCGCGTACCGGACGAGTTCCACGCGGTTGTGCAGCTGGAGTTTGCCGAGGGTGTTCTGTACGTGGTTCTGGACCGTGCGGTGCGAGATGACCAGGCGCTCGGCGATCTGCTTGTAGCTCAGGCCCTTCGCGACGAGGCGCAGCACCTCGGTCTCCCGGTCCGTGAGCTGCGGGGCGGCGCCCGACTCGTCGGCGTCACCGGCCGGGGACGGGTCCGATGCGAGCCGCCGGTACTCACCGAGGACGAGGCCCGCGAGGCCCGGCGTGAACACGGGGTCGCCGACGGCGGTGCGCCCCACCGCGTCGATCAGCTCGTCCGTGGAGGCCGACTTGAGCAGATAGCCGGTGGCACCGGACTTCACCGCCTCCAGTACGTCGGCGTGCTCACCGCTCGCGGACAGCACGAGGACGCGCAGGCGGGGGTCGGCGCCGACGAGTTCCTTGCAGACCTGGACGCCGGGCTTGGCCGGCAGGTTCAGGTCGAGGACGAGGACGTCGGGCCCCGCGGCCTGCGCGCGGCGCACCGCCTGCTCGCCGTCGCCCGCCGTGGCGACGACCTCGAAGCCGGCCGCGCCCAGGTCGCGGGCGACGGCGTCGCGCCACATCGGGTGGTCGTCGACCACCATGACCTTGATGGATCCGTTCGGTTCGCTCATCTCTCCGGTCCTGCCTTCCCCCGTGGCCCGTACGGGCCGCTTTCGCTACTTCTTCGGTACGCGCAGTTCGACCTCGGTGCCCTGGCCGGGGACCGAGATCAGCTCGGCGGTGCCGCCGATGTCGCGCAGCCGGCCCCGGATCGACAGGGCGACACCGAGCCGGCCCTCGCCCTCGGCTTGCGCGAGGCGGCCCTCCGGGATGCCGGGGCCGTCGTCCCGCACCGTCACGATCACCGCGTCCGACTCGTCCTCGACGAGGATCCACGCGCTGGCGTCCGCGCCCGCGTGCAGACGGACATTGTCCAGGGCGGCACTGACAGCGGCGGCCAGTTCGCGGGCCGCGGCGGGCCGCATCGGCACCGGGGCGCCCGGCTCCGAGAAAGTGATGTGTCCACCGGCGTGCCCGGCAAGGAGGGGGCGCAGATCGCGCGGGCCCGCGCCCTCGTCCTCGGCCGGTTCCGCCGGCTCCAGCACGGTGCGTACGACGGCGCCGTCCTCCGCGTCCTCGGACGCACGCGAGGCGGGTACGAGGCCCCCGGCGACCAGCGTGCGCAGCGCGACCTCCTGCTCGCCCGCCATCCGGCCGAGCTCCGCCGCCTCACCGCCCAGGGCGGTGCCGCGGCGCTGCACCATCGCGAGGACCTGCAGCACGCTGTCGTGGATGTCGCGGGCGAGGCGCTCCCGCTCGCGCGTCGTCGCCTCGATCTCCAGGGCGCGGGCGAGGGTGCGCTCGGACGCGCGGGCCACCTCCACGACGTAGCCGATCGCGATGGAGGCGATGCAGACCAGAAGGACGCTGTGGATGAGGCCGCGGGTGATGTCGCCGCGCTGCAGCACATTGGCGACGCCGATGAGCAGGGACGCTCCGGCCGCCCACCGCCAGCCGCCCTTGAGCGCCCAGGCGAGGACGGCGCCCGCCGTCCAGATCGACGGCAGCGTGGAGCCCCCGGTGACGGCCCGCTCGTGCCCGGCGACCGGCGAGAGCAGGATGCCGGCGACCGCGATCGTCAGGTCGGCGGTGAGGAACCGCTTGGTGCAGCGCCGGGCGCCCGACACCTGCGGCAGCGTCGCCAGCGTCCACACCGCGAGGACCGCGAAGTAGCCGGCGCCGACCCACGGGCGCTCGTACACCTCGTACGAGGAGGCGAACAGCCCGATCGCGTAGACGAGGGTCAGCAGGCGGTACCCGGTGAGCGCGCGCCACAGCGGCTGCTCGACCGACATCCGCACGACCCGCTCGCGCCCGACCGCGTTCCCCATGTCCCCTGTCCCCCCGTTGGCACTTCCGGGTACTTCTGCTCCTGCGCCCTCCTTGGGACGACGCGGCTAGGAGCCGTCCCGTTCCTTCTCCAACGCCTTCTTCGCCGCTTCCCTCTCGGCCTTGGCCGCCTTCTCCGCGTCCGCGATCTGCCGCTTGGCGGCCGTCGCGTACACGTCGACGTACTCCTGGCCGGAAAGCTTCATGATCTCGTACATGACCTCGTCGGTGACAGCCCTCAGGACGAAGCGGTCGCTCTCCATGCCGTGATAGCGGCTGAAGTCGAGGGGCTTGCCGATGCGGATGCCCGGGCGCATCAGCTTGGGCATCACCTTGCCAGGAGGCTGGATCTTCTCCGTGTCGATCATGGCGACGGGGATGACGGGGGCGCCGGTGGACAGCGCCACGCGCGCGAGGCCGCCCGGCTTGCCCCTGTAGAGGCGGCCGTCGGGGGAACGCGTCCCCTCCGGGTAGATGCCGAACAGCTCGCCGCGCTCCAGGACCTCGATGCCGCTCTTGATGGCGGCCTCGCCGGCGCCCCGCGAACCGGAGCGGTCCACGGGCAGCTGGCCGACGCCCTTGAAGAAGGCGGCCGTCATCTTTCCCTTGACCCCGGGGGTGGTGAAGTACTCGGCCTTCGCGATGAAGGTGACCTTGCGGTCGAGGACGGCGGGAAGGAAGAACGAGTCGGAGAACGAGAGGTGATTGCTGGCGAGAATCGCGGGGCCCTCGGCGGGGATGTTCTCGAGGCCCTCCACCCACGGCCGGAAACCGAGCTTCAGCGGCCCTCCGATGGCCACCTTCATTGCGCCGTAGATCAACCCACTGCCTTCCCTCGTGCCCGGACCTCGTACCGGGACCAGTCCGAGGATCCGACCTTAACCCGCGGGGCCGCCCCGGGGCCCGACGACCCTGGTCGGTGTCAGTCCGGTCGCGTACCGTGAGGTTCACGTCGCTGTTGCTCGTCAGCTCGTTCCCCTGCACGTCCGTCCACCGTTTCTCTGCCATGAACAGGAGACCGAAGGTGCCGGTCCTTCCTGGAGCCGAGCCGTACCGCCACGACGGTGGCGAGGTCGGCGTCCTCCTCTGTCACGGATTCACCGGATCGCCCCAGTCGCTGCGGCCCTGGGCCGAGTACCTCGCCGAGCGCGGGCTGACCGTCTCGCTCCCGCTGCTGCCGGGCCACGGCACGCGCTGGGAGGACCTGTCCGTCACCGCCTGGCAGGACTGGTACGCGGAGGTGGACCGCGCCCTGCGCGAGCTCACCGACCGCTGCTCCCACGTCTTCGTGTGCGGCCTGTCGATGGGCGGCGCGCTCGCCCTGCGCCTCGCGGCCAAGCACGGGGACCGGATCGCGGGCCTCGTCCTGGTGAACCCGGGCAACAAGGTGCACGGCCTGTCCGCGTACGCGCTCCCGGTCGCCCGGCACTTCGTGAGCACGGTCAAGGGCATCACCAGCGACATCGCCAAGGAGGGCGCGGACGAGGTCGGCTACCCCCGGGTTCCGCTGCACGCGGCGCACCAGCTGCGCATCTTCTTCCGGATCGTGGACCGTGAACTGCCGCAGGTGACGCAGCCCCTGGTGGTGCTGCACAGCGTGCACGACCATGTGGTGCCGCCCGCCGACTCGGCGCGGGTGCTCGGCCGCGTCTCGTCCACGGACGTCACGGAGATCCTGCTGGAACAGAGCTACCACGTGGCGACGTTGGACCATGACGCGGACCGGATCTTCGAGGAGAGCTACGCGTTCTTCGACCGGCTCGCTCCCGAAGTCGGCAAGATCCCCAGCGAGGGCGTGGAAGGGACGAGCACCGGTGACTGAGCAGGAGCGGGGCGGGTCCGAGCGGCCGGACAGCTCGGAGCCGCACGACCAGGAGGAGACCGGCGGGCAGTCGCGCGATCCCCTGCTGCCGAGCGACGAGGACGCGGCGTGGGCGGCGATCGTCGCCGGTTACGGGGAGGAGCCGCCGGACCCGCCGGGCGCCAAGCCGTTCAAGTCGGTGGAGGACCTGGCGCTGCTCGAACCGGAGACCAACGATGCGCCGAAGCCGCCGTCGGACGCGCAGCGGAGCACCACGGAGAAGGACGCCCAGGACCAGGACCAGGACCAGGACCAGGGTCAGGACCGGGACCAGGACCGGGGCAAGCAGGGTCCGCTCGGCTCCTCGGTCTCCTTCGCCCCGGGCATCGCTTCCACTCCAGGACCACGCGACCACGCGCCGCCCGCGCCCTCGGACGACGACTTCGGCGGCGCCGACGAGGGCCACTTCGTCCCGCCCGAGCCGCCCCCGCTGCCGGAGGGCGACGTCACGGCCAGGTTCGCCTGGCTCGCGGTGGTCGGCGGCCCGATCCTGCTGCTCCTCGCGGTGCTGCTGGGCTGGGACATGACGTGGTGGCTGGCGACGCTGTGCATCGGCGGCTTCCTCGGCGGCTTCGGCACGCTCGTCGCTCGGATGTCTCCGGGCGACGACGAGGACGGCGACGACCCGGGCCGCGGCGCCGTGGTCTAGAACGCACCGTTGAGACACCTACGTGGCAGGAACGCGGAGGGCGGCGAGCACCGGCAGATGGTCGGTGGCCGCCCTCAGCTCGTCCCGGTCCAGGAAGTCCGGCACCCCGCACCCCAGCACCTCGATGCCCTTCGTGGCGAGGATCGCGTCGATACGCTGATGGGGATCGGCCGGCGTCGAGGTGTACTCGCCGCCCCAGGGCCGGGTCGCCCAGGCGTCGTTCAGGGTGCGCGCGAGGCGCCGGAAGGTGCGCCCGCCGGGCCGCTCGTTGAGATCGCCGCCCACGACGGCGTGCTCCACCCCCATACCGGCGACCCGGTCGAGGAGCATCCCGCCCTGCGCGTACCGCTCGTCCTTCTGCAGACTCAGATGGCAGCTGACGACACCGAGCCGCGCGTCCCCGAACCGCACGACGGCGGTCGCGAAGCCGCGCCGGTGCAGTCCCGGCGTGAGCGGCAGCAGTACGTCCTCGGTGCGCTCGACGGTGGCGCGCAGCGAGCAGAGCAGCGCGGGCCCGGCGGCGCTGCCGCCCCCGGAGAGGATCACCAGGTCGGCCGCGCGGGCGAGCCGGGCGAGCTGCTTGCGCCAGCGGAAGAAACGGGGCGCCTCCTGGATCAGTACGAGGTCCGGGGCGCAGGCCTTCATCACGCGGGCGAGGGCGACGGGGCTGTCGCGCATCGAGCGGATGTTGTAGCTGAGGACGCGAATGACGGCCGAACCGTCCGCTTCCGTAAGGGACTTGGGAAGTTCGGTGCGTTCTTCGGGGAGCGAGCCGGAGTCCATGAAGATCAAGATACGCCGGTGCCCGCCGCCCCCACGGGGAACGACGGGCACCAGGTGCGTATGTACGTCACATGACGGGGTCGGGCTCCCGCGCCAGGTCGGCGGCGCCGACCATGCCCGCCTTGTTGCCCAGCTCGGCCGCGATCACGTCGGCCACAGGCCGCCAGTTGCCGCCGACCAGCCACCGCTTGTACGACTTGCGGATCGGGTCGAGGACCAGCTCGCCCTCGTCCGAGAGGCCGCCGCCGACGATGAACGCCGACGGGTCGAACAGCGAGGCCAGGTCGGCCAGGCCCGCGCCGGCCCAGCGGGCCAGCTCGCGGTACGAGTCGACGGCCACCGGGTCGCCCTCGCGGGCGGCCGAGGAGATGTGCTTGCCCTCGATGCCCTCGGGGCTGCCGTCGCCGAGCGAGAGCAGGTACGAGGCGTTCTCCGGCGTCGCGTTCGCCCGCTGCTTCGCGTAGCGGACGAGCGCGCGGCCCGACGCGTACTGCTCCCAGCAGCCCTGCGAGCCGCAGCCGCACAGCAGGCCGTCCGGCACCATGCGGATGTGGCCGAACTCGGCAGCTACGCCGAAGTGGCCGCGGCGCAGCTTGTTGCCGATGATGACGCCGCCGCCGAGGCCGGTGCCGAGGGTGATGCAGATGACGTTGCGGTGGCCCTTGCCCGCGCCGAACTTGTACTCGCCCCAGGCGGCCGCGTTCGCGTCGTTCTCGACGATCACGGGCAGCTTGACGCGCGCTTCGACCTTCTCCTTCAGCGGTTCCTGACGCCAGTCGATGTTCGGCGCGAAGTACACGGTGGAGCGCTGACGGTTGACGTAGCCGGCCGCACCGATGCCCACGCCCACGATCTCGTGCCCGGCCCTGGCACCTTCCACGGCCGAGGCGATCGCGTCGACGATCCCGTCAGGCGTGGAAGGCGTCGGCACCTTGAACGTGGAGAGGATGTTGCCCTCCTCGTCGACCACGCCGGCCGCAATCTTCGTGCCGCCGATATCGACGCCGATGGTGAGTCCCATGAATCCCTCAGTTCGGTCGAGCCCCGCTAGGGCCCACCCTAACCGAGCAGGGGCCCGGCCCCCGGCTCAGTCCAGGTCGATGTGCTCTCCACCGGGGCCTTCGTCCTCGGGGCCCTTGGGATCCTCGGCGTCCTTCGGTGGGGCCGGCTCCTGGGTGCGCTGGGTCCAGCGGCGCTCCTGGCCCTCGACCGCGGAGCGGTACGCGGCGAGCAGTTCGTTGCCCGCGGCGGCCAGGTGGTCGAACACGTCCGCGTTCCGGTCGATGACCGGCTCGATGACGGAGCGGGCCTGCCGTACGGCCTGCTTGGCGACCTGCTCCGCGGTGCCCTGGGCGACCGGGCCGAGGAACGGGGCCTGCACGGACGAGAGCTTGTCGGTGACGGCGTCGACGAGCTTCTTCAGCTCCTCGGCCGCGGATCCGGGCGGCGGCCCGTACTCGGCCCTGCGGCGGGCCCGCTCCTCCTCGAGATCCTCGGCGCACGCCTTCTCCCAGGCGTCGGCGTCGACCTGCTGGGCGGGTTGCTCGGTGGCGTCGCTCATGACGGCTGACTCCTGCGGAGAGCTGGACCGGTTACCCCTTCGACGTTACCCGAACGGGTGCGCCCCGTTCACCGGGTCTGCGGCCACAGATCCGGATCGGGGGCAAAGCGGACCCGGAGCTCGCCGTCGACGAGCCCCGCACCCGCCACGGTGCAGCGGCGGGGCGCGGAGGGCAGCGGGACGATACGCCGGAACGGGCCCGCGCCGACGACCAGTTCGTCGCCGCGCCGCATCAGGCTCAGCTCCTCGCGGACGGCCCCGGGCAGCGGTATCCGCCACACCAGGACGCCGTCCTCTCCGAGCCGGTCCTCCACGGGCCACGGGGTACGGGGGCCCGGCAGGGTCGCGGGCACCGGTACGTCCAGGTCCCCGGGGCGCGGGTCGCGGCCCAGGTGGGGCAGCTCGTGCGCGCCGGGCCACTCGGCGACGACCTTGCGCTGGCGGGCGGCTGCGTCGGCGAGCCACGGGTCGGTGGAGCCGTCGGGCAGCACGCGGTTGGCGACGACCGACTCGACGTCGAGCCCGTACAGGGCAAGGCCGGTGCGGGTGGTGCGCAGGGTCTCGGCGGCGGCCCGGGTGGGCTCGGCGACGAGTCGTACGCGGGTGGTGGCGGCCTCGATCACGGCCTGCGCGGCGGCGAGTTCGGCGTCCCAGCGGGCGGCGGACTCGTACAGCCACTGCCCGGGCATCGGCACCCCGGCGAGCCGGCCGAGCACGGGGCGCAGGGCGCGCGCGGCCTGCCGCTCCGCGGGGAGCAGGCGGCGCAGATAGCGGCGGAGCTGCTCGGGCAGGGCGAGCGTGTCGATGGCGCGGGGCGCGGGCGGCAGGTCGACGACGAGCAGGTCGTACGGCCCTTCGGCGCTGTCCCGCAGGGCGCGGAGCAGCGCGAGCTCCTCGCTGCCGGGGAGGGGTGTGACCTCGTCCGCGTCGAGCCGGGCGGCGCCGAGGAACTCGAGGCCGGAGGCGGCGCGGTCCTGGAGGGCGAGGAGGTCGCGGCGGAAGTCGTCGGCCGGGGTGAGACGGACGACGTCGACGTCCGTCAGCTCGGCGACCGGGTCCGCGGTGATCAGCCTCGTACGCACCCCTTGCCGGGCGGCCCGTTGGGCGGTGGCGGCGGCGACAGTGGTGCGGCCGGCGCCGCCGGGGCCGGTGACGAGGAGGGTGCGCATGGAGTGTGAGGCTACCTGTGGTTCCGGCCACCGTTGTCTGCTGCCCGGAACCGGGGGCGAGGTCTCGGGGCTCTGCCCCGGACCCCGCGCCTCAATCTCCCCCGGCTCACGCTGGGAGGTGCCCCCTGCGGGGCTCTAACTGCCCGACTCCACCCGCTTCTTCAGGCCCGCCAGCGCGCGGTCGATGATGACCTTCTCGGCCTTGCGCTTGATCATGCCGAGCATGGGGATCTTCACGTCGACCGTGAGGGAGTACGTGACCTCGGTCCCCTCGCCCGCCGGCTTCAGCACGTACGAGCCGTCGAGGGAGCGCAGCATCTGGGACTTCACGAGGGTCCAGGAGACCTCGTTCTCGCCGGCCCAGGTGTACTTGAGCGTCTGGTCGTCCTTGATCGCCCCGGCGTCCATGACGAGCCGGACCTGTTCGGCGCGGCCGGCCCCGTCCTCGGCGATGACCTCCGCCTCTTTCACCTCACCCGTCCAGTCCGGGTAGCGGGCGAAGTCGGCGATCACCCCCATGACATCGGCAGGGGCCGCCTCGATCGTGATGCTCGAGCTGGTGTGTTCCGCCATCGCCGTGGCTCCTCCGGATACCGGTCTGGGTGCGCCGTGCCTGCCTGCGTGTGTGTCCCGTGAAGGCTATCGCGCGCATGCGCTGTCGCTGTCACCACTCCAGTGCCCAGGGCCTGCCCGACCCCGCGAAGTGGCCGACATTCACGCATTCCGTGGACCCGATCCGCATCCGTCGCGCGAGCGGCTGGTGGACGTGGCCGAAGAGCGAGTACCGGGGCCGGGTCCGGCGAATCGCCTCGAGGAGGGCGCGGCTGCCGCGCTCGAACCGCCGCGCCACGGTGTCGTAGACGAGGTCGGGAACCTCCGGCGGGATGTGCGTGCACAGCACGTCGACCTCGCCCACGGCCTCGATCTTCGCGGCGTACTCCTCGTCGTCGATCTCGTACGGCGTGCGCATCGGCGTGCGGAGCCCGCCCCCGACGAAGCCGAAGACCCAGCCGCCGATCTCGACGCGCTCCCCGTCGAGCACGGTCGTGCCGGGGGCGGCGTACTCACTCCAGAGTTTCGGCATATCGACATTGCCGTAGGTCGCATACGTCGGTGTGGGGAACGCCGCGAACATCTCCGCGTACTGCTTCCTCACCGCTTTTTCGATGGCCGGCACACGGTCTATGCCCGCCCAGAGCTCCGCTCCGAAGGCACGCGCCTCCTCGAAGCGACGGGCGGTGCGCAGTTCAACGATGCGGTCCGCGTTCTCGACTCCGAACAATTCGGGGAAAATGCCGCGCGCATGATTTGCGTAATCAAGGAACAACACCAGGTCACCAAGGCAGATGACGGCATCGGCGCCGTCTCCCGCTCGTGCGAGGTCGGTGGAGTTTCCGTGCACATCGCTGACCACATGTACGCGCATGCCGATCACCCTAGGACGATGGGTCCCAGAATGGGTAGAGGCGGCCGGACCTGCGGTTACTTCCAAGTCGGTCGGCTTCTGGACTAGGGTGCGAGAACAGTCGCGGCGGCGTGTGACGCAGCGAACATCTGGTCCGACCCCCCTATCGAAGAAGCAGTACCGATGGGTAACGTCCGGGCAGTCCAGTCGTGTTCAGTTCAAACAATGAGCGCCGCCGAGTTGGAGCGGACAATTCATTGATGCACTGTGCACCTGCCCGATCTTGGACCGCACCGACGCATCACAGAAGAGTGGCGCCGGCGCCCTACGAGGAGCAGCAGTCTTGCGCGAGTTCAGCCTTCCCGCTTTGTACGAGGTCCCCGCGGACGGCAATCTGACCGACATCGTTCGCAGAAACGCCGCGCAGCACCCGGACGTCGCCGTGATCGGCCGAAAGGTCGGCGGCACGTGGCAGGACGTCACGTCCGTCCAGTTCCTCGCCGAGGTGCGCGCGGCCGCCAAGGGCCTGATCGCGTCCGGCGTGCAGGCCGGCGACCGCATCGCGCTCATGTCGCGCACCCGCTACGAGTGGACGCTGCTCGACTTCGCGATCTGGAGCGCGGGCGCGATCACCGTCCCGGTCTACGAGACGAGCTCGCCCGAGCAGATCCAGTGGATCCTCGGCGACTCGGGCGCGGTCGGCATCCTCGTCGAGCTGGACGCGCACGCCGCGGCCGTCGCCTCCGTGCACGACCGGCTGCCCGAGCTGCGGCACGTCTGGCAGATCGACGGCGGGGGCCTCGACGAGCTGTACCGCGCCGGTGCCGAGCTCTCCGACGGCATGGTCGACGACCGCAGCGCCATCGCGAAGGCCGACGACCCGGCGACCATCGTCTACACCTCGGGCACCACCGGCCGCCCCAAGGGCTGTGTCCTCACGCACCGCAGCTTCTTCGCGGAGTGCGGCAACATCGTGGCGCGCCTCGGCCCCCTGTTCCGTACGGGCGAGTGCTCCGTGCTGCTCTTCCTTCCGGTGGCGCACGTCTTCGGCCGCCTTGTCGAGGTCGCCTCGCTGATGGCCCCGATCAAGCTGGGCCACGCCCCCGACATCAAGCACCTCACCGATGAACTGGCCGCGTTCAGGCCTACGTTGATCCTGGGCGTGCCGCGCGTCTTCGAGAAGGTCTACAACTCGGCGCGGGCCAAGGCGCAGGCCGACGGCAAGGGCAGGATCTTCGACAAGGCCGCCGACACGGCGATCGAGTACAGCCGCGCGCTGGACACGCCGAACGGCCCGTCGCTGGCCCTGAAGCTCAAGTACAAGACGTTCGACAAGCTCGTCTACGGCAAGCTGCGCGCCGTCCTCGGCGGGCGCGGCGAGTACGCGATCTCGGGCGGCGCGCCGCTCGGCGAGCGGCTCGGCCACTTCTTCCGCGGCATCGGCTTCACGGTCCTGGAGGGCTACGGCCTCACCGAGTCCTGCGCGGCCACGGCGTTCAACCCGTGGGACCGCCAGAAGATCGGCACGGTCGGCCAGCCGCTGCCGGGGTCCGTGGTCCGGATCGCCGACGACGGCGAGGTGCTGCTGCACGGCGAGCACCTCTTCACCGGCTACTGGAACAACCAGGGCGCCACCGAAGAGGCCCTGGCCGACGGCTGGTTCCACACCGGCGACATCGGCACGCTGGACGAGGACGGCTACCTCCGCATCACCGGCCGCAAGAAGGAAATCATCGTGACGGCGGGCGGCAAGAACGTCGCCCCAGCCGTCATCGAGGACCGGATCCGGGCGCACGCGCTCGTCGCCGAGTGCATGGTCGTCGGCGACGGCCGCCCGTTCGTCGGCGCGCTCGTCACCATCGACGAGGAGTTCCTCGGCAAGTGGGCCGCGGACCACGACAAGCCGGTGGGCTCGACGGTGGCGTCGCTGCAGAACGACCCCGACCTGCTGGCCACGATCCAGGCGGCCGTGGACGACGGCAACGCGGCGGTGTCCAAGGCGGAGTCGGTACGCAAGTTCCGCATCCTGGGCGCCCAGTTCACCGAGGAGTCGGGACACCTGACGCCTTCGCTGAAGCTGAAGCGGAATGTCGTGGCGAAGGATTACGCGGACGAGGTCGAGGCGATCTACCGCGGCTAGCGGTACCGGGTGGCATCCGTCGCGGCGCGTTGGTGTGCGGTGCGGCGGATGTTGCGTTTGGGTCGAGTTGTGCGTCGCGGCGGATTGCGTCTCGGCCCGGTTGTGCGTTGCGGCGGATGTTGCGTTTCGGCCGACCGCTCCCCACGCCTCGGGGCTCCGCCCCGGCCCCCGCGCCTCGATCGCCGGCGGGGCTGGAAAAACGAGGCTCCGCCCCGGACCTCTCTGGTCCCCGTCCCAGGGCGAGCTCGATTTCCCGGAACCGGCATTGCGGCCACGGGACTTCGCCCCGAACCCCGCAGGCTCCCGTCCCAGGGCGAGTTTGATCCGCAGAACCGGCGTTGCAGCCATGGGGCTCCGCCCTGAACCCCGCGGGTCTCACCCCACGGCGCGCTTGATTTTGCCCGCCTCCCCGCAGGCGATGGCCCTGCCCCCGCCCATCTCCCACCCACCCGCCCCCTCCGGGGGCGTCGGCCTCACGGGTACCGCACCCGCCGCCGGGGCTTGAGGTGCCCACCCGCCACGGTCCTTGAGGTGCCACGCCTGAGCGTGCCGCCCCGCCTCGGGTGAGTGGCCGCAAGCACGGCTCCCCGTCGCGGCACCCGGCCGCAACCGCCTTGGGCAATCTGCCGCCTGGGGCGGCAGGGTGGGCAAGGCGGCCCCCCGGTGCCGCGCAATAGAAACGGCAGGCGCCAACCACAGTGGGTTCCCGAACCCCCGGTGCTGCAGAGCCATCAGGACAGGCACCGCCCCGGCGAGGCTCCGGGCCCCGGGAGGCCGAAGCCCCCGGAGGGGGCGGGCGGGCGGGAGATGACCACGCAACGGCGCAGCCGGACAAGGACCGGCGCCGCGCGCCAGTCACCTCAGACGTCGGCCACGCCACAGCCCCGCACCCCCGGTACCGCGAACCCCTCACGACGAGCGTCGGTCACGGCACGGCACAGCCCTGCACCTCCGCTGCCGCACAACGGGACCGCGCCACCCAACCCCCGGTACCGCGCAACAGGAACCACGGCCCCGCCACGAACCGGTTACAACAACCCCCGCAACCGCTCCGCCAGCAAATCCCAGCGCCACTTCTCCTCGACCCATTCGCGGCCCCGCTCGCCCATCCGGCGGCGGAGTTCCGGGTCCTGGAGGAGCGTCACGATGCGGTCCGCGGACTCCGCTTCCGAGCCGCCACGGACGACCCACCCCGTCTCACCGTCGAGCACCGCGTCCGGCGCGCCGCCCGAGTCGCCGGAGACGACCGGGAGCCCGGTCGCGGAGGCCTCCAGGTAGACGATGCCGAGGCCTTCCACGTCGAGCCCGCCCCGCCGCGTACGGCACGGCATCGCGAACACGTCCCCCGCCCCGTAGTGCGCGGGCAGCTCCTCCCACGGCACGGACCCCGTGAAGCGCACCGAGTCCGCGACCCCGGTCTCGGCAGCCAGCTTGCGCAGGTCCTTCTCGTACGGCCCGCCGCCCACGATCAGCAGCACCGCGTCCGGCACGGCCGCCAGGATCTTCGGCATGGCGAGGATCAAGGTGTCCTGGCCCTTGCGGGGCACCAAGCGCGAGACGCACACCACCACCGGCCGGTCCGTGAGCCCGAGCCGCGCCCGTACGACATCCCCACCCGACCCCGGGTGGAACGTCTTCTCGTCGACCCCCGGCGGAAGCTGCTCCATCCGCTCCGCCGCCGCGGGCGTGAGCGCCGCCGCGATGCGCGAGCGCGTGTACTCACCGAGATACGTGATCGTGTCCGTGCCCTCCCCGATCCGCCGCAACAGCTGCCGGGAAGCGGGGAGTTGGGCCCAGCCCGCCTCGTGCCCGTGCGTCGTCGCGACGATGCGTGAGGCGCCCGCCCTGCGCAGCGCGGGCGCCATCAGGCCGAGCGGCGCCGCCGCCCCGAACCACACCGACGTACAGCCGTGCGCCCGCAGCAGCCCCGCCGCGCGCTTGGTCACGCGCGGGGTCGGCAGCAGCATCGTCGTGTTGTCGCGCACCACGGTGAACGGCTGCTCGGCGTCGAAGGCCGCCGTGGCCTCGATGCCCTCGCGGGTGCGCTTCCACGTCGAGGCGTAGACGACGAGCCGCTCCGGATCCAGGCGCAGCGCCATGTTGTGCAGGAACGCCTGGATCCCACCGGGGCGCGGCGGGAAGTCGTTGGTCACGAGCAGTGTCTTCGGTGTCTGGCGCATCACCGCCGACAGTACCGAACGCGCCCGGCGGTGGCCGCCGCGCCGCGGGGGTCCATGGCCAGGCCACAGGACTTCCCGGCATCATGTATCGAATGAAGACGCGAACGCCCGCCGGGCTCCTGGTCACCTGGGTACTGACCCGCGCGCTGCTTCTGCTGTGCGTCTTCAAGGTGATCGTTGTTCCAGGTCCCGACGTCACCAGCGACGTCCACGTGATTTACCAGGGCTGGTTCGACGTGCTGCGCACCGGAACGTTCCCTCTGGACGACGTCACGTGGCAGTACCCGCCGGCCGCCGCGATGGCGATCCTCTCCCCCGCGCTGCTGCCCTTCCTGGAGTACGCCTCCGCCTTCTTCCTGCTCGCGTTCCTGGCGGACGCCGTCGTCCTGCTGATGCTCCTCTACGTCTCCGAACGGCGGGGCGGATCGCGGCGCGGCACCTGGGTGTGGGTCATCGGGCTGCCGCTGCTCGGACAGACCGTCTACGCGCGCTACGACGTGATGGTGACGGCCGTCGCGATCGCGTCACTGCTCGCGGCGGCCCGGCATCCGCGGGCCGCGGGCGTCTTCGCGGCGATCGGCGCGATGATCAAGGTGTGGCCCGCGCTGCTGCTGCTCGGCACGCGGCGCGGCCGGGCCACCCGGCAGACGTGGGGCACGGCGGTCCTGACGGCGGCCGGGCTGCTCGTCGCCTTCACGCTCGCGATGCCGGGCGCGCTCGCCTTCCTCACGTTCCAGAAGAACCGCGGCACCGAGGTGGAGTCCCTCGGCTCACTCGTCTTCCACGTGGCGCGCCAGTTCGGCTGGAACGGCACGGTGCAGCTGAACTACGGCTCGGTGGAGTTCCTCGGCCCGTACGTGGACGTGGTGAGCACCCTGGCGCAGGTGCTCACGGCGCTCGCGTTCGGCTGGCTGCTGCTGTGGCGGTTCAAGGCGCGCGCCTGGCAGCCCGCGACGCTCGCCGACGCGGGCCTGACGGCGGTGCTGCTGTTCACGACGACGAGCCGCGTGATCAGCCCGCAGTACATGGTGTGGCTGGTGGGCGTCGCCGCGGTCTGTCTCCTCTTCCGCGACAGCCGGATGACGCTGCCGGTGTGGCTGGTGCTCGCGGCGACCTTCGTGACGTTCCTGGAGTTCCCGCTCTACTTCGGCAACGTGGTCGCCAGCGACCCGATCGGCGTCACCCTCCTCCTCGTACGCAACGGCCTGCTGGTCGTGGCCTCCCTCAGCGCCTGCCGCCGGCTGTGGCGCGCCACGGTGACCGAACCCCGGCGCGCCGAGCACGCCCCCGCGCCCACCCCGACCTCGCGCGACAACGCGGTACCGACGCCCTAGGGCCCAAAAATCAGCCCAGCTCGGACCGCACGTACTCCCGCCACTGCGCCACGAACTCCTGCTCGTCGATGCCGAGGGCCTGCCGCAGCGCGCCGTCGACGGCCCCTTCCCGCTGCTTGTGGCCGCCGACCGCCTTGTAGAACGCGTTGAGCTTCGCCTCGCCCCAGCGGTCCGCGATCATCCGGCAGGCCAACCAGCCGCTCTCGTACGCGCGGGCGAGCTTGGCGGAGTCGCCGGAGAAGCCGAAGTCCTTGTCGTCGGGGAGCCGTGCCGGCGCCGCGCTCTGCTCGACCGCGCGGCGCAGTTCGGGCGCCGCCTGGCCCGGTGTGCGGTCGCTCTCGCGGTAGCCCGCCCAGTCCGCGTACCCCTCGGAGAGCCACAGCGGGGTCGCGGCGGACGTCGCGCGGCGGGTGGCGACGTGGGCGGTCTCGTGGGTGAGGACGACCTGCTTGCCGACCTCGCCGAGCACGCCGTACGCCTCGGGGTTGAGGATCACCCGGTCCGCGGGCGCCGTGCTGGGACCGCCCGCCTCACCCGTCGTGACGGCCGCGATCCCCTGGTAGCCGGCGGCGGGCGAGCCCAGCAACTCGCCCATCTCGTCGAGGGACTCGGGCACCAGAACGACGACCCGGCGCGCCCAGTCGCCGCCCCATGCACGCTGCACCGAGGGCACCGCCTCGTCGGCGAGCTTCGCGTACGAGCGCAGTTCGGAGCGCGGTTTGCCGACCCCGAGCACCAGGCTGTGCGAGCCCTTCACCGCGGCCACCTCCCCCTGCTCCCACAGCTGTTCGCCCGCCTTCTTCCCGGGCCGGTCCCCGGTGACGTACCAGCCGTCGTCGCCGTGGCCGAGCGTCAGCCTGCGCTCGGCGACGACGGGCGCCTTGTCGTAGCCGTCGATGCGGTAGCGCAGTTCGGCGGTGGCGGTGGCGCGGGATCCGGAGCGCTTCAGGTGGGTGAGCTTGTACTGCCAGGAGTCGAGCGGGACCTCGGAGAGGTCGTCGAGCAGGCCGGGCTCCGCGCTGCCCGTCGACCGGTAGGCGGGCCCGTCCCGGGTGACGACGGCGTGCGCCCGCTGGTCGAGCACCCGCTGCACGGCGGACGCGTCGGCACCCTTCGGCCCCGCGTCCTTGCCGCACCCAGAGAGCGCGGAAAGCCCTACGAGCAGGGCGCCCAGTGCCACCGCACTCCCCGCCCTGCCCACCGCACGCCCTCGACCAGCCATCTTGTCGATCGTACGGCTAGGGTCCTTCTGACGGATCAGGCTGGACGTGGTCGGCTGTCATGTTCGGTGCCGGTGAGCGGGGGCTGGTGCGTGCAGCTGCAAGGCGGAGGAGGGCGTCAACGCGGAGCGTTGGCAACCGACGACAACGCAGCAGATGTGCGTGCCAGGGCCCGCTCACCGGCAAGATCCGTCAGAAGGGCCCTAAGTCCCGCGGGAGGCGTCAGACGCGGGTCACGGATGAGACGGGCATCATGCCGACCGGGTCGTAGCGCACCGGGGCGCCCGGGTGCGGCGCGTGGATCACCTGGCCGTTGCCCGCGTAGATGCCGATGTGGTGGGCGTCGGAGCCGTACGCCACGAGGTCGCCGGGCTGCGCCTGGGAGAGCGGGACCTGGCGGCCCGCGTACCGCTGCGCCTGCGAGGTGCGCGGCAGACCGACGCCCGCCTGCCCGTACGACCACTGCATCAGGCCCGAGCAGTCGAAGCCGGAGGGCCCCGTGGAGCCCCAGACGTACGGCTTGCCGAGCGCCGACTTGGCGGCGGCGAGCGCGGCGGCAGCGCGGTCGGAGGAGGCGGGCCCCGCACCGGCCAGATCGGGGCGGGCGCCGCCACGCGAGGCCCGGTCGTACGCGGCCCGCTCCCCGCTCGGCATCGCGTTGAGCAGCTGCCGCGCCTTGGCCAGCTTCTTCTCCACGGTCTGCTTGTGCTGCCTGACGGCCTTGCGGGCGGCCTCCAGCTCGGCGAGCTCGGACCGCGCCTCGGCCCTGCGCTGGTCCAGATTGCGCTGGGCGCCCCGCAGTTCGACCAGCTCGCCCGCGTGCCGCGCGCCGATCCGGTCGAGCGTGCCGGCCTTGTCGAGGTAGCCGTCCGGGTCGGAGGAGAGCATCAGGGCGAGCGAGGGGTCCATGCCGCCGGACCGGTACTGGGCGCCGGCCACCACGCCGAGCGCGCGCCGCATCGCGTTGATCCGCTCCTGCCCGCGGGCCACCTGGTCCTGAGTGTCGGCGAGTTCCTTGCGGAGCTTGTCCGTGCGCTCGTCGGCCCGGTTGAACGCCTCGGTGGCCTCCTCGGCCTGCTCGTACAGGCGGTCCACCGCGGCCTTGCCGGCGGCGGGCCTGTCCTGCGGCGCCGCGCCCGCGGGTGCTGCGCCGAGGGCCGCTGCCGCGGAGGCCGCGGCCACGCCCAGAACAGTCGCTCGCGTACTCCGGTCGAGGCCCGAGTGCCGAGAGTGCGAGATACGGCGATGAGAACCCACGGGTTGCCGCTCCCCTTCCGCTGACGGACCCCCGTGATCGGGGGAATGCGCGCCGACAGTAGTCGGGCGACTACCGCCTGACCAAAGACCGTTCAGGGGACACGCAGCGCGGCGCCCCGCCTCTGACGCAGGTCATGGGCGGGGCGCAGGGGTCAGCGCGGGTCCGTGGAATTCGCCCGAACGGGCGCGTTTCCAGGGCACGTTGGGAAGTGGAAAGCGGGCCCTCCAGCGAGTCCGCCGGAAGGGCCCGCTTCGGCCGCGACGGTCAGATGCGGCGGGCGGTCTGGTAGGGACCGACCGTGTCCATCGACTCGTAGCGCACGCTGGCACCGGGGTGCGGGGCGTGCAGGACCTGACCGTTGCCCGCGTACAGGCCCACGTGCTCGGTGTTGTTGAAGAAGACCAGGTCACCGGGCTTGAGCTGGCTCCTGGCCACCTCGGTGCCCTCACCGATCTGCGTGTACGTGGTCCGGGTTATGGAGACACCGGCCTGGTTGTACGCCCACTGGGTCAGGCCCGAGCAGTCGTAGGAGTTGGGGCCCGAGCCGCCGGAGACGTACGGCTTGCCGATCTGGCTGGCGGCCGCGGACAGGGCGGCGGAGGCGCGGCCCGAGGCGGGCAGCGCGTCGCCGAGGTCGACACGGCTGGCGGAGTCGCGGCTGGCGCGCTCCTGCTCGGCGGCCATCTTGGCCCGCTGCTCGGCGGTCAGCGTGTTGAGCAGCTTGCGGGCCTCCGCGAGCTTGCCCTGGACCTGATCCTTCTTCTTGCCGAGCTCGGTGCGCGTGTCGGCGAGGTCCTTGAGCTTCTGGGAGGCCTCTGCGCGCTCCTGGGCGAGCGTGCGCTGCTTCTCCTGGACCTTCTTGAGCGACTCGAGCTGCTGGGCGCTGAGCGAGTCGAGCGTGGAGGCCTTGTCGAGGTAGCTGTCCGGGTCCGAGGAGAGGAAGAGCTGGACCGAGGGGTCGATGCCACCGGAGCGGTACTGCTGCCCGGCGAGCGTGCCGAGGCCGGAGCGCAGCTCGTTGAGGTCGTCCTGGCCGCGGGCGACCTTGTCCTGGAGATCGCCGATCTCCGACTCGAGCTTCTTCTGCTTCTCCTTGGCCCCGTTGTAGTGGTCGGTCGCGAGACCGGCCTCTTCGTAGAGCTTGTCGACCTTGGCCTTGACTTCGCTCTTGCTGGGCTTCGGTGCGGCGTTGGCGGCCTGAGAAGTAAGGGCCACGGCAGCGGCGGCGGTCGCGGTGAGCACGGTCACGCGGGTGCGGCTCGGCTGCTTGGGTCGACGGTGGGACGCCACGAAGGCGAGCTCCTTCTTCCTCCAGCCGCCTACCGATGCGCCGGCGGGCGGTGTCCCTCCACCGTCACCCCTTTTAGGTGATCACCCGAGCGGAGGTTCGAGCCGACCCTAGTGACCTCTTCGTGATCAGTTCAAATCCCTCAGAGAAAAAACTCCGTCACTCGCTGCATTCTTTGCACTCAACTCACATGCAGTGATGTCCGCTTGACGCTACGTTGCGTGAAGGTTTCGCCAATTCGGGCATTCGACACGGATGTTGCGCGTGTGACATAGGTAACTCGGGGCCCCTTTTGGTCGAACGTCAGCCGTGCGAGAGTCGTTTCAGGAGCACCACGGAGGCGACCGGGCGTGCCCCCGCCTTCGCGATGCCGTCCGCGACCTCCCGGTCGGTCGACACGACGATGACGGGGCGGCCCGACGGCTCGGCGCGCACGAGCTGACGGATCAGCTCGTCCGCCGTGACCCCCGGTTTGGAGAACAGCACCCGCACTCCGCGCGGCGGCGCGAGCAGTACGGGCGCGGCGAGTTCGGCCCCGTCGAAGACACAGGTCACCTCGGCCCCGGTCTGCGCCGCGAGCTGCGAGAGCGAACCGAGCAGGCGCAGCCGCTGCTTCTCCAGGGGCATCGTCGGATACCCGGTCTTCGTGACGTTGTAGCCGTCGACCACGAGGTGGGCCTGCGGAAGCGCCAGCAACTGGTCGAGGATCGCCGGGTCGTGCTCGTGCAGGGCGCGCGCCGCGATGTCCTTCGGCGTCATCCTGCCCGGCTCGACGGCGTCCACGGAGTCGGCGGGCCGCGAGGACACCGGCGGCAACGCGAGCTCCCTGCGCAGCCCCTGGGCCGCGTCCAGGACCGTGTCGAGCAGCAGCCGCACCCGCATGTCCTCGATGCTGCGGCCCTCGCGGGCCGCCCTGCGGGAGGACTCGAGGGCCGACTCCGCCTCGCCGAGCCGCGATTTGAGCCGGCGCGACTCGCTCTCCGCGGCGGACACCTGGGCCTGCCCCTCGGCGCGCACCGCGTCGGTCTCGGCCTTCGCCTTGCGCACGGCGGCCTCGCCGCGCTTCACGTCACTGAGAGCGGCCCGCAGCTTGCGCTCCACGGAGGCGACCTCGCGCTTGGCGGCGTCGAGCTCCGAGCGGAGCCGCTCCGCCTCGGTCCTGGTGTGGGCCCTGGCCTCGGCCAGCTCGGCGCGCAGCCGCTCCAGTTCGGCGCGGGTCTCGTCGTCGGCGCGCTCGGCGTCGGCCCGCTCCGCGTCCTCGCCCGCGGCGGCGACGAGCTTCACCCAGCCGACGGGCCGCAGCACATAGGCGGCCGCCGCCACGTCGAGCGGATCGGCCGCGGGCGGCGGGGAGCCCGCCTCCAGGGCGGCCGCGAGCTCGGGCTGCGCGTCCCGCAGGCGCTCCCCGATCCGCTGCCGGAACAGCGGGTCGCTCTCCAGAGCCGCGGCCATCGCGTTGCCGGCGAACTTCATCCGCCGGGTCGGGGTGAACCGGGCATACTGCCGCAATTGCGCCGGAAGTTCACCCACCGTCAGACCGCCGAAGCCGTCCGACGCGATCTGCACGACCCGTCGTCGTACCCCTTCGGGCAGCGGTCGGTCGAGCACCTCGGCGGCGCCGCCCTCCCCGGCCTCCCCGCCTGTGCTCTCCACCATCCGTCACCCCAATGTCGCTGTGGAGCCGCTCCTCAGGAGTCGGCGCCCGGCCTGTCCACCAGTTCCACCTGATCCACCGCGTTGCACCAACGACAGCGCACCGACTCGATGGTCTCACTGACCACCTCGCGCTCCTCCACCTTCGGCTCACCGGCCAGGTCCAGGTGGACGTACTCGACGACCTTTGAGGACCGCGTGACGTCGAAACGCGTCAGATTGCCGCACAGGGTGCAGCGCCAGCGGGTGGTGGCGGTCGGCAGGGGAACCGTCATCGAGTGGTGCCTTCTTCCGGATGCATACGGATTGCGTGGTGCTGCTTTATTGCCCGTAACCCTACGGCCTGCCGTACGCCGCCCGCTCCCCGCCTTGCGTCATGCTCTGTCCATGATCGGCAATGGGCGCTCCGCGATCGACAGGCTGACCGCATTCCTCAGAGGTCACCCGGCTCCGGTCACGTACAGCATCATCGCGGTCTGCTGCGTGGTCTTCGTACTGTCCCCGGCCTCGGGTCTCAACCCCGGATACGGCACCGGGGACCAGCTGCTCGCCGCGCAGAGCGCCTACTTCGAGCGCTGGGGAGTGGTCCCCGACGAATTGTTCGACGGTTCACCAGCGGCCCTGCTCACCCCTCTCACGGCCTTGTTCGTGCACGGCAGTTGGCTGCACCTGCTGGGCAACATGCTCTTCCTCTACGTCTTCGGGGCAATGGTCGAGGAACACATGGGCCGCCTCTCGTACGCCCTGTTCTATGGGGTCAGCGGCTATGTGGCGCTGCTCGGGTACACGCTCGCGCACACCGATTCCGACCAGAGCCTGGTCGGCGCGTCGGGGGCGATCTCGGCGGTCCTCGGCGCGTTCCTCTTCTTGTTCCCCGAAGCCCGCGTGACGAGCCTGTTCCCCTTCCTCCTGTTTCTGCCGCTGCGGTTTCCGGCGTGGGTGGTGCTGCCGTTCTGGGTGTCGCTGCAGTGGGTGGCGGCGGGGCAGGACAGCCAGGGGCCGGGGGTGGCGTATCTGGCGCACCTCGTGGGGTTCTCCGTCGGGTTCCTCTACGCGTGGGTGAGGTACAGGGGGCGGGCTAGAGTTGAGGCGACCCATGCCACGGCCACCGAGGGAGACAGCCAGCCGTGATCACCGCGATCGTGCTCATCAAGACCAGCGTGGACCGGATCCCCGAGATCGCCGAGTCGATCGCGGCTCTGGACAACGTGAGCGAGGTCTTCTCCGTCACCGGTACCTACGACCTGATCGCCATGGTCCGGGTCGCCCGCCACGACGATCTGGCGGACGTCATCCCCGGGAAGATCAGCAAGATCCAGGGCGTCGAGGGCACGGACACGCACGTCGCGTTCCGTACGTACTCGCAGCACGACCTGGAGGCGGCGTTCGCGATCGGCCTCGACGCGTAGCGCCTCCGCACGAGAAGAGCCCCGTCTGAAGGAGACCGAGATCCGGGTGGCGTGCAATCCGTTCAACGTCCTGTGCGGGGAGCGCGGCGTCACCCGCGTCTTCGCCCCGCAGAAGGGCGCGACGCCCACGCAGGCCGAACAGCCGGCGGCCGGCCTGGGCCGCGGCGGCGAGTTCCTCACGGACGCCACCGAGCGGGCCCTACGGATGGTCGTCCTCGGCAGCCGACTCCGTACGGCCCCTCAGCCGGACCGGGCGACCCCCGAGCCGGATCAGGCGCTCGCCGTGTCCGGCACGCAACGCCCGTCCTCGGTGCGGTAGTTCCACCGCGCGCCGTCCTGCACGAGCTCCTTCACGGCGGCCACGAAACGCTCCACGTGCTCGTCCGGCGTGCCGGCGCCGAAGCTGACGCGGATGGCGTTGAGCGACTTCTCGCCCGGCGCGGCCTCCGGGGCGCCGCACTCGCCCTGCTGCTGCGGGTCGGAACCGAGCAGCGTGCGCACCAGCGGGTGGGCGCAGAACAGGCCGTCACGGACCCCGATCCCGTACTCGGCGGAGAGCGCGGCGGCGAAGTGCGAGGAGTTCCAGCCGTCGACGACGAAGGACAGCACGCCCACACGCGGAGCGTCGTCCCCGAACAGGGACAGCACCTTCACCTCGGGCACCTCGGCGAGACCGTCCTGGACCTTGCGGATCAGGTACTGCTCGCGGGCGACGAGGTTGTCGAACCCGGCCTCGGTGAGCGCCTTGCAGGCGGAGGCGATGGAGTAGACGCCGATGACGTTCGGCGAACCGGCCTCGTGGCGGGCGGCGGTGGCGTGCCACTCGACGTCCACACCACCGTCCGTGCGGCGCGCGACCTTCTTGGACGCGCCACCACCGGCGAGGTACGGCTCGGCCTCCTTCAGCCAGTCGGAGCGGCCGGCGAGGACACCCGAGCCGAACGGGGCGTACAGCTTGTGCCCGGAGAAGGCGACCCAGTCGACGTCCAGGTCCTGGACGGAGACCGGGTGGTGGGGCGCGAGCTGCGCGGCGTCGAGCACGATGCGGGCACCGTGCGCGTGAGCGGCCGCCGCGAGCTCGCGCACCGGCCAGAGCTCACCGGTGACGTTGGAGGCACCGGTGACGCAGACGAGGGCCGGACCGTAGGGGTCCCGGTCGGCGAGGGCGCGCTCCAGGGTGGCGACGGCCTCGCCGGGGGTGCGCGGCGCGTTCAGGTACGTCACGCGGGCGTCGCGCCACGGCAGCAGCGACGCGTGGTGCTCGGTCTCGAAGACGAACACCTCGCAGCCGGCGGGCAGCGCGGCGGCGAGCAGGTTGAGCGAGTCGGTGGTGGACCGGGTGAAGACGACCTGGTCGTCCTCGCGGCAGCCGAGGAACTCGGCGACGGCAACCCGGGAGTTCTCGAACAGGTCCGTCGACAGCTGCGACAGGTACCCGGCGCCGCGGTGCACGCTCCCGTAGTACGGCGCGTAGGCGGCGACGTCGTCCCAGACCCGCTGGAGGGCGGGCGCGCTGGCGGCGTAGTCGAGGGCGGCGTACGTGACCTCGCCGCCGTGGACGAGCGGCACGGTGACGTCCCGGCCGAGGACCTGAAGCGGGGCGATGGTCTCGGTACAAGCGGCGGCGTCGACGGAAACAGACATGGGTGAACTCCCTGGCGCGATAAGCGAATTGACCATGCCGGAACCAGAACCATGTGGCTCGACAGCATGGAAAGAAAGATGAAACGGGTACGCGGAGGCGGGGCCGAAACGCCCTATCGCATTCGCTTGCTCACGAGACTGCTCCCTTGAGGACCAGGACCCCAGGGCTGTGACATTCACCGATGTCGAGGGGCCCGCGCTTGCCACACGCCTTGCTGCGCACGGCCTGGTCTTCACCCAGGGCACCCCGCCACGGACGGAGGGTTGCCGGACAGCGGGCTGGGGCCTTCTACAGTGAAATATCACCGCGCTGTCACTCATGACCTTGAAAAGCATCCTGCCACACGTCTCGGATACGGCAAGGGCGCAGTCCAAAATCCGGACTGCGCCCTGCGTCACATCTGACGCGTGCTCAGCGGTTGCTGGCCGCCACCCACCGCTCAAGGGCGGCCTTCGCGGCGCCGGAGTCGATCGACTCGGCCGCCCGGTCCATGCCGGCCCGGATCTGCTCGACGAGCGTGCCCTCACCGGGCCGCACGGCCACCAGCGCCGCCGCCGAGTTCAGCAGCACCGCGTCGCGCACCGGCCCCTGCTCGCCGTCGAGGAGGCGCAGGGCGACCTCCGCGTTGTACGAGGGGTCGCCGCCGCGCAGCGCCTCGATGGGCACGATGTCGATGCCGACGTCGCGCGGGTCGAAGGACTCCTCGCGCACGGCGCCGTCCCGCACCACCCACACGCGCGACGTTCCCGTGGTGGTCAGCTCGTCGAGCCCGTCGTCGCCGCGGAACACCAGGGAGGAGTTGCCGCGCTCGGCGAAGACCCCGGCCACGATCGGCGCCATCCGGGCATCGGCGACGCCGACGGCCTGCGCCTTCACCTTGGCCGGGTTGGTCAGCGGGCCCAGCAGGTTGAAGACCGTGCGGATGCCGAGCTGGCCGCGCGCGGCGCCCGCGTAGCGCAGCGCGGGGTGGAACTTTATGGCGAAGCAGAACGTGATGCCGGCTTCCTCGGCGACCTCGGGCACCCGCTTCGGCGACAGGTCGAGATTGACGCCGAGCTTCTCCAGTACGTCGGAGGAGCCCGAGGCGGAGGAGGCGGCACGGTTGCCGTGCTTGACGACCTTGGCGCCGGTGCCCGCGATGACGATCGCCGACATCGTGGAGATGTTGACGGTCTTCGCGCCGTCGCCGCCGGTGCCGACGATGTCGACGGTCTCGCCGGGCACCTCGATCACGTTGGCGTGCTCGTACATGCCGCGTACGAGACCGGTGATCTCCTGCACGGTCTCGCCCTTGGCGCGCAGCGCCACCGCGAACCCGGCGATCTGCGCGTCGGTCGCCTCGCCCCGCATGATCCGGTCCATCGCCCACGCGGTGTCGTCGGCGCTCTGGTCACGGCCTTCGAGCAGGCCGTTCAGGACGGCGGGCCAGGAACGGCCCGCCGCGGTGTTGCCTCCAGCGGGGTTCAAAGCGCTCATGGCCGCTCCTGTGTGCATCTGTGAGTTGAGGGTGGTGCCGACCCCACCCTATCCAGGTCCCGGGACCGCAAAGAGCCCCCGTCCAGGCACTGGACGAGGGCTCCCGCGGTGGCTTACAGCGACGATTCAGAGATCAGTGGTGGCCGTGGCCGCTGGTGATCTCCTTGTACTCCTCGGCGGTCGGCTTCGGGATCTGGTTGTTCTCCCCGTAGTAACCGCGCGAGAGCTTGCCACGCAGCTTCTGCAGCCGCGTGACCTTGCGCTCGACACCGTTCTCGTCGACCGACGGGCCGAGCTCGACCGGCGCGTACTGCTCGTGCGCCGTGAGCGTGTGCAGGGCCTCCTGGTCGAGCGGCTCGTGCACCTCGACGAACTCACCGTGCGGCAGGCGCTTGATGATGCCGGACTCGCGTCCGTGCAGCACCTTGTCCTTGTCGCGGCGCTGGAGGCCGAGGCAGATCCGCTTGGTGACGATGAAGGCGATGACCGGTCCGACGAAGAACGCGATCCGGACGAACCAGGTGATCGCATTGATCGACAGGTGGAAGTGCGTGGCCCAGAGGTCGTTACCACCACCGATGAGCAGCACCATGTACCAGGTGATCCACGCGACACCGAAGGCCGTACGCGTCGGAGCGTTGCGCGGGCGGTCCAGGATGTGGTGCTCGCGCTTGTCGCCGGTGACCCAGGACTCGATGAACGGGTAGACCGCGATCGCGACCAGGACCAGCGGGAAGACCACGACCAGCGGGATGGCCACGCCCAGGACGAGCGTATGACCCCAGAAGTCGATCTCCCAGCCCGGCATCACTCGAATCAGGCCTTCGGAGAAGCCCATGTACCAGTCGGGCTGTGCACCGGTGGACACCTGGTCGGGCCGGTACGGTCCGATGGCCCAGATCGGGTTGATCGTCGCGATCGCGGCGATCACCGCGATGACGCCGAAGACCAGGAAGAAGAAGCCACCCGCCTTGGCCATGTAGACCGGCAGCAGCGGCATGCCCACGACGTTCTTGTTGGTCTTTCCGGCACCCGCGAACTGCGTGTGCTTGTGGTAGAAGACCAGGATCAGGTGCGCCGCCATCAGGCCGAGCATGATGCCCGGCAACAGCAGGATGTGGATCGAGTAGAACCGCGCGACGAAGTCGCCGCCGGGGAACTCTCCGCCGAACAGGAAGAACGACATGTACGTGCCGACGATCGGCACGGACAGGATCGCGCCCTCCATGAAGCGGACACCGGTGCCGGAGAGCAGGTCGTCCGGGAGCGAGTAACCGGTGAAACCGGTGAACATGCCCAGGACGAACAGCAGGAAGCCGAAGACCCAGTTGACCTCACGCGGCTTGCGGAACGCACCCGTGAAGAACACGCGCATCATGTGCACGAACATGCCCGCGAGGAAGATCAGCGCGGCCCAGTGGTGGATCTGACGGATCAGCAGGCCACCGCGCACATCGAAGGAGATGTGCATGGTCGAGTTGAAGGCCTCCGACATCAGCTGCCCCTGGAGCGGGACGTAGCTGCCGTCGTAGGTGACCTCGTTCATCGACGGGTGGAAGAACAGCGTCAGATACACACCCGTGAGGATGATGATGATGAAGCTGTACATGCAGATCTCGCCGAGCATGAAGGACCAGTGGTCCGGAAAGATCTTGCGCATGTTGGACTTGGCCAGGGAGTAGATCCCCAGACGTCCGTCGGCCCAGTCGGCAACGCGCTCGCCGGCCGGTGCCTTCTCGCGCGCAGGCGCGTCGTTCGTGGTCGTAGTACTCATCCGCGCTCCCAGAAGGCAGGACCGACGGGCTCAGCGAATTCGCTCAGCGCCTCGAGGTGACCCTCTTCGTTGACGCCGATGCGCAGCTGCGGCAGCGCGTGACCGGCAGGACCGAAGATCACCCGGGCGCCGTCGGAGAGGTCGAAGGTGGACTGGTGGCACGGGCACAGCGCGTGGTGCGTCTGCTGCTCGTACAGCGAGATCGGGCAACCGACGTGGGTGCAGATCTTCGAGTAGGCCACGATGCCCTCGTGGGACCACTCGAGTTCCTGCTTGTCCTTGATGTTCTCCGGCTGGATCCGGACGAGCATCAGGGCGTCCTTGGCGATCTTCGTCTGGAATTCCTCGTCGTGCTCCTCCAGGCCCTCGGGCTTGGCGAAGGTGAGCGAGCCGACCGCGATGTCCGAAGGACGCAGCGGCTCGTTCGTGTTCATGTTGACGAGGGTCAGGCCCTTCTTCCACGACGTGGTGCGCAGCTTCTTCTCGGGCAGCGGCCCGAGGTCACGAAGCAGGACCACACCGGAAAGGGGCACCAGCGCGAGCGCACCGAACAGGGTGTTGCGGATCAGCTTGCGCCGGCCGAACTGCGACTCGCGGGCACCGTCGGCGAAGTCCTGCAGGACCTTCGCCTTGACCTCGGGCTCCGCCTCGATCGGGTGCCGCTCCTGGATGACCTCTTCGTCGGACATCAGGGTGCGGGCCCAGTGGACCGCGCCCGCGCCGATGCAGAACAGGGCCACGCCCAGGGTCAGGCCGAGCGCGAAGTTGAGCGCGCTGATGTGCCCGATCGGGAAGACGTAGATGCTCGTGTCGACGTCGATGGTGACGTACGAGGCGATGAAGCCGACCGTGGCCAGCATCGACACCATGAACAGGAAGGCAACGACGCGCTCGGACCGCTTGGCGGCCCGCTCGTCGAGGTCCTGGATCCGGTGCTCGTGGGGCGGCAGACCCGGGTCGGTGAAGGGCTCGTCCTTCACCGCGACCGAGCCGTGCTCCTCGGCGTCCTGCTCAGTGGGCAGGTTCTCTTCTGGAATGTCTTGGCTACTCATGACTTCTTGGCCTTTGCGGTCCGAGCGGCAACCCAGATGGCGACGGCGATCAGACCGCCAAGACCGAAGATCCAGGCGAACAGGCCCTCACTGACCGGGCCGAGCCCGCCCAGCTTGAGTCCGCCAGGGCTCTCGGTCTTGTCACCGTTGACCGCGTCGAGGTACGCGATGATGTCCTTCTTGTTCTGCTTGGTCATCGTCGTGTCCGGGAACGACGGCATGTTCTGCGGGCCGGTCTGCATGGCCTCGTAGATGTGCTTCGGGGCGACACCCTCGAGGCTCGGTGCGAACTTGCCGTGTGTCAGCGCGCCACCCTCACCAGTGAAGTTGTGGCACTGCGCGCAGTTGGTGCGGAACAGCTCGCCACCCTTGGCGATGTCCGCGCCGTTGGCGCTGTAGTCCTTGGCGGTCGGCGTGACCGGACCGGCACCCAGCGACGCGATGTACGCCGCGAGCTGGTCGATCTCGGCCTGCGAGTAGATGACCTTCTTCTTCGGGACCTGCGCGCCCGGCTGCTGGGCCGGCATACGGCCGGTACCGACCTGGAAGTCGACGGCGGCGGAGCCGACACCCACGAGGCTCGGCCCGTCGGAGGTGCCCTGACCGCCGGTTCCGTGGCAGCTGGCGCAGCCTACGGAGAAGAGCTTCTTGCCCTCGTCGATGGCGAGGGACTGGGCGGTTTCATCGGCCTGCGCCTTGTCCGCGGGTGCGAACGCGGCGTACAGCCCCCCGGTGGCCGCCAGCGCGAGGAGTAGGACGACGACCGCCGCCAGCGGATGGCGTCGTCGTGCGGAGAGCTTTTTCACGGATTACCCCGGTGTCAGGATCTTCTGCGTCGGTGCTGCGGAAATGTGTCGGGTACTTCGCCCGATGCTGTGATCGTCGAACTACTTGATCAGGTAGATCGTGGCGAAGAGGCCGATCCAGACGACGTCCACGAAGTGCCAGTAATAGGACACGACGATGGCGGCTGTCGCCTGATGATGGGTGAACTTCCGGGCCGCGTACGTCCTGCCGAGGACGAACAGGAAGGCGATGAGGCCACCTGTCACGTGCATGCCGTGGAAGCCGGTGGTCAGGTAGAACACCGAGCCGTACGGGTCGGAGGAGAGCGAGAGCCCATCCTTCTTGACCAGCTCGGTGTACTCGTAGACCTGACCGCCGATGAAGATCGCACCCATGATGAAGGTGACGATGAACCACGAACGGAGCTTCTTCACGTCGCCGCGCTCAGCGGCGAACACGCCCATCTGGCACGTGAGTGAGGAGAGCACCAGGATCGTGGTGTTCGTCGCGGAGAACGGAAGATTCAGCGCATGCGCCATTTCCTTCCAGTGATCCGGCCCGGTCACCGATCGCAGGGTGAAGTACATCGCGAAGAGGGCCGCGAAGAACATCAGCTCGGAACTCAGCCAGATGATGGTTCCGACGCTGGTGAGGTTCGGTCGATTGACCGACGGGTGCGCGTGCCCGGTTTCTACTGTCGTTGCTGTCGCCACGACCGACATTATGTCGGTCGCTTATCTCGCCCTCACTCCGGGGGGTGCCGTTCGGAGTGTCTGGGTGGTGTGTCCAGCCCAAATGGCCCATCGGAGCCGCGTGCGAACCGGTGTTGACGGGGTGTCGGGAGGAGTAGGCTCCGCGCAGTTACGTTCTTGGGCTCCACCGACCGACAACGCCTCGGAGGAACGATGCAGTCGACCGCGACGGTTCTGGTCTACAGCGACGACGCCAACACGCGCGAGCAGGTGCGCCTCGCGACAGGCCGACGGCCCGCGTCCGACACCCCCGAGGTGCAGTTCATCGAATGCGCGACGCTTCCGGCCGTCATGAAGGAGCTGGACCGCGGCGGGATCGACGTCTGCGTGCTCGACGGCGAGGCCGCTCCCGCGGGCGGCATGGGCGTGTGCCGGCAGATCAAGGACGAGATCTTCCACTGCCCGCCGGTGCTGCTCCTGATCGGCCGCCCGCAGGACGCGTGGCTGGCGACGTGGAGCCGCGCGGAGGCGGCTGTGACGCTCCCTGTGGAGCCCGTGGAGTTCGCCGAGGCGCTGGCCTCCCTGCTGCGCTCCCGGCTCGCTGTCGGCGCCTGAGGCGCCCGCACGGACCGGCTGCCGTCGGCTCCCGCACGCGCCGACTCCCGTACACCGATGGCGTACGGGAGTCGGAAGTCACACCGCTGATCCTGCCGGGCGGTCTCAGACCTGAGGGCTGAGCCGTGCCTGGAGGGCCGGGTCGGGCTTGTCGGCCTTCTTCGTGAGGGCGCTGCCCGCCTTCCACTTCTTCCAGCTGACGTTCCAGTCGCCGAACCCGTTCCCGAACGGGTCCATTTCCGAGCCGTAGCTGTTGACGACCTTCACGATGTCGCCCTGGCGCACGGTGTCGAAGAACCAGGCGGCGTTGTTGGTGCTCATGCCGGTGCAGCCGTGGCTGACGTTCGCTGAGCCCTGCGCGCCGACCGACCAGGGCGCGGCGTGCACGTACTCGCCGCTCCAGGTGACGCGGGTCGCGTAGTACACGGGCAGGTCGTACGAGTCCGAGGAGCCCTCGGAGATGCCGATCGTCTCGCCCCGCATCCGTACGTAGTACTCCTTGCCGAGCACCACCTTGACGCCGTTTCGGGTCTCGTAGCCGGCCTTGCCGGTGGTGACCGGGATGGAGTTGATCTCCTTGCCGTTGCGGTAGACCGTCATGGAGTGCGAGCCGGCGTCGGTGACGGCCACGATGCGGTCGCCCGTGCTGATGGTCAGCGGCTTGGAACTGCCGCCCCACAGACCGTCCCGGATCTTCACGCCCTCCAGCCTGCTGGAGGCGGTGATTTTCGCCTGTGTGGGCCAGTACCCCTTGGGGCGGTAGTGCAGTTCGGTGCTGTCCACCCAGTACCAGGAGCCGTCCACGGCGGGCTTGGAGTCGACCTGCAGGGAGCGCTCCACCAGCGCGCGGGACTTCTCGTCCCGGACGGGCTTGTTGAGTTCGGCGGTGATCGGCTGTCCGACGCCGTAGGTGCCCTTCTGCGGGCCGAACGTGACCTTGAGGGCCTTCTCCTTGCCCGGGTGGCCGGTGTCGAAGCCCAGGACCTTGCGGCCGGGTCCGCCGTCCTCGTCCTCGGTGCTCACCCGGACCGTGTAGCGGGTGTCCGCGGTCAGCGGGGCGGTGGTGTGCCATCTCGTGCCGTCGGCGGAGAGTTCGCCCGCGACATAGCGGCCCATGGCGTCCTGGGCGGTGACGTCGGTGATGCGGGACTCGTCGCCCTGGGCGGTGACCTCCAGCGGCTTGTCCGGGTCCGCCTTCTTGGCGCTGCCCGCGGGACCGCTGAAGGAGATCTGGCTCGCCGCGTCGTACGGCTTGGCGGAGAGCGGGTGGGAGGAGTTGCCGCATGCCGCTGTGCTCGCACCGAGTGCGGCCACCAGCACGGTGCAGCCCAGAACCGTACGGATACGCGGTGAGTGGTTCATGACCTCACCGTAAGAAGGAACTCCCGGTCCAGCGCGGCGAGTGAGCCGCACGGGGCAACAGACAACACACCGACGGGCCCGGACACTCCATCAGGAGTGTCCGGGCCCGTCGGTTACGGAAGTTCAGTACCGGTCAGCCGCAGCTCACTGGTTCTGGTTCTCGCCGCGGTAGTACTCGAAGACCCAGCCCCACAGGCCGAACATGATGATCGGGGCCGAGAAGTACAGCAGCCACCAGCCGATGGCCACGGCCAGGAACGCGAGCGCGCCACCGACCCCGAGCGCGAGCGGCTGCCAGGAGTGCGGGCTGAAGAAGCCCACCTCGCCGGCGTCGTCCGCGACGTCGGCCTCCTTGTTGTCCTGGGCACCGGTGTCGACACGCCGGGCCGTGAAGGCCAGGTAGTAGCCGACCATGATGCACAGGCCGAACGCCAGGAAGAGCGCCGTCGTACCGGCCGGCTCCTTCGACCACACGCCGTAGACACCGGCCATGATCAGGACGAAGAGGCTCAGCCAGATGAACATCTTGCCTTGGACCTTCACTTGCCGGCCTCCTTAGCAAGGGCCTTGTCGCCGTGACCGGCGTTCTCAAGCTGGTCCAGGGCGGCGATCTCCGGGTGGTGCAGATCGAACGCCGGGGATTCCGAACGGATGCGCGGCAGCGTGAGGAAGTTGTGCCGCGGCGGCGGGCAGGACGTCGCCCACTCCAGCGAACGGCCGTAACCCCACGGGTCGTCGACCTCGACCTTCTTGCCGTACTTGGCGGTCTTCCAGACGTTGTAGAGGAACGGCAGGATCGACAGGCCGAGCAGGAACGAGGAGATCGTCGAGATCGTGTTCAGCGCGGTGAAGCCGTCGGCCGCGAGGTAGTCCGCGTAACGACGCGGCATGCCCTCGACGCCCAGCCAGTGCTGCACCAGGAACGTGCCGTGGAAGCCGATGAACAGCGTCCAGAAGGTGATCTTGCCGAGACGCTCGTCGAGCATCTTGCCGGTCATCTTCGGCCACCAGAAGTGGAAGCCGGCGAACATCGCGAACACGACGGTGCCGAACACCACGTAGTGGAAGTGCGCCACCACGAAGTACGAGTCCGAGACGTGGAAGTCCAGCGGCGGGGCCGCCAGGATGACGCCGGTCAGACCACCGAAGGTGAAGGTGATCAGGAAGCCGATCGTCCAGAGCATCGGTGTCTCGAAGGACAGCGAGCCCTTCCACATCGTTCCGATCCAGTTGAAGAACTTCACGCCTGTTGGGACGGCGATGAGGAACGTCATGAAGGAGAAGAACGGAAGCAACACACCGCCGGTGACGTACATGTGGTGCGCCCACACCGTCACGGAGAGGCCGGCGATCGCGATCGTCGCACCGATGAGGCCGGAGTAGCCGAACATCGGCTTGCGCGAGAAGACCGGGATCACTTCGGAAATAATTCCGAAGAATGGTAGGGCGATGATGTACACCTCTGGGTGTCCGAAGAACCAGAAGAGGTGTTGCCATAGCAATGCCCCGCCATTACTGGCGTCGAATACATGGGCACCGAACTTACGGTCCGCCTCCAGGGCGAACAGCGCGGCGGCCAGCACCGGGAAGGCCAGCAGGACCAGCACACCGGTCAGCAGCACGTTCCACACGAAGATCGGCATGCGGAACATCGTCATGCCAGGAGCGCGCATGCAGATGATCGTGGTGATGAAGTTGACCGAGCCGAGGATCGTGCCGAAGCCGGAGAAGGCCAGACCCATGATCCACATGTCGGCGCCGATGCCCGGCGAACGGACCGCGTCCGACAGCGGGCTGTAGGCGAACCAGCCGAAGTCGGCGGCGCCCTGCGGGGTGATGAAGCCACCCACCGCGATCAGCGAGCCGAACAGGTACAGCCAGTAGGCGAACATGTTCAGCCGCGGGAACGCGACGTCGGGGGCGCCGATCTGGAGCGGCATGATCCAGTTCGCGAAGCCGGAGAACAGTGGCGTCGCGAACATCAGCAGCATGATCGTGCCGTGCATCGTGAACGCCTGGTTGAACTGCTCGTTCGACATGATCTGCGTGCCGGGACGAGCCAGTTCGGCGCGCATGAAGAGCGCCAGGACGCCGCCGATGCAGAAGAACGCGAACGACGTGACCAGATACAGCGTGCCGATGGTCTTGTGGTCAGTGGTGGTGAGCCACTTGATCACCGTCGCGCCGGGGCTCTTGGGCCGGGCCGGCAGCTCGTTCTCGTACGAGTCGCTTGCTGCCGCGGCACCCTGGGGTTCGTTGAGGATGCTCACAGGTTCTTCGTCTCCCGGTCCTTCTCGTGGTCCGTCTGGGCGATGCCAGCCGGGACGTAACCGGTCTGCCCCTTCTTGGCGAGGTCCTTGAGGTGCTGCTGGTAACGCTCAGGAGAGACGACCTTCACGTTGAACAGCATCCTGGAGTGGTCGACGCCGCAAAGCTCGGCGCACTTGCCCAGGAAGGTCCCCTCCTTGTTGGGGGTCACCTCGAAGGAGTTGGTGTGGCCCGGGATGACGTCCTGCTTCATGAGGAACGGCACCACCCAGAAGGAGTGGATGACGTCACGCGAAGTCAGAACGAAGCGGACCTTCTCGCCCTTGGGGAGCCAGAGGGTCGGGCCGGGGTTGTTGGTCTGCGGGTTCCGCTCGCCAGGAGTACCGACCTCGTAGACACCACCGGCGTTCGCCGGGAAGTCCTCCTTGAAGCGCTTCGGAATCGCCGAGAGCTCCTTGGAGGTCTTGGCGTCACCGTCGACACCCGGCACGTTCTCGACGTAGTTGAAGCCCCAGCTCCACTGGTAGCCGACCACGTTGACGGTGTGCGCGGGCTTGTCGTCGAGCTTCAGAAGCTTCGACTCGTCGCGCGCGGTGAAGTAGAAGAGGACCGACACGATGATCAGCGGAACAACCGTGTACAGCGCCTCGAGCGGCATGTTGTACCGCGTCTGAGTTGGAACCTCGATCTTGGTGCGGCTGCGCCGGTGGAAGATGACACTCCACAGGATCAGCCCCCACACCAGCACGCCCGTGGCGAGCGCTGCCGCCCACGAGCCCTGCCAGAGGGAGAGGATCCTAGGGGCCTCCTCCGTCACCGGGGTGGGCATACCAAGACGAGGGAAGTCCTTGTATGTGCAACCGGTAGCGGTTACCAGGATCAGGCCCGCAGTCAGCACCTGCGGCAGCTTCCGCCGCATCGGGCGCCGCGACGAGCGGTCGGAGCCGTTGGGACTCACGTAGCGCCTTCCCGAGAGTCTCGCCCGCGCTCTTTGGTTGGCTACGGCCGCCATCTCGCTGGTCGCTCGCCGCCCTGGCACACGGGCAGGGGTTTGGATGTTTATGCGGACCAAACCCTACTGGACGCTATTTGGGGTTGCGCGGGGAGGGTGCCTAACGCGCCGCGGGTCACTCCGAAGGGTGGGATCGGGCCGCGTTTGAGGGTTTCTGACGGGGGGTCGGGGGGGGGTGGCCTTCGGAGGTGGGGCTTGGCTGCTCCGGTGGGTGGGGGTCAGTCGTGGCTGGGGTTGCGCAGTTCCCCGCGCCCCTGGAGGGAGGTGGGGCTTGGCCGCTCCGGCCAGTGGCGGTCCGGCGTGGCTGGGGTGCGCAGTTCCCCGCGCCCCTGGAGGGAGGCGGGGGCCGGCCCCTCCGGCGGGTGGGGGTCAGGCGTGGTTGGCGTGCGCAGTTCCCCGCGCCCCTGGAGGGAGGTGGGGCTGGCCGGTCCGGCCTGTCTAGGTGTGCCCCGCGGTGGAGCCGGTGGTGTCACGGGTCCGCGGCCCTGAGGGGCGACTTCGCCCCGGCGCCCCTTAGCGTTGCGGCGTGGCGTACTTCGATGTTGCTTCGGCTGCTCCTCTTCATTCCGTCGCGCGGCAGGCGTTGCAGGCCTCGCTTGATGAGGGCTGGGCTGATCCGTCCCGTTTGTACCGGGAAGGACGACGGGCGCGGCTGTTGCTTGACGCCGCGCGGGAGGCGGCCGCCGAGGCCGTGGGGTGTCGTGTTGATGAGCTCGTGTTCACGTCGTCGGGGACGCGAGCCGTGCACGACGGGATCGCGGGGGCACTCGCCGGGCGGCGGCGCGCCGGAAAGCACCTGGTCGTGTCAGCTGTCGAACATTCGGCCGTGCTCCATTCGGCGGCAGCACACGAAAACCTCGGCGGGTCGGTGACTCAGGTCGGGGTGGGGCGCGAAGGGCGCGTCACCGTCGAGGCGTTCCGGGATGCGCTGCGCGAGGACACCGCGCTCGCCTGCCTGCAGTCCGCCAACCATGAGGTGGGGACCGAGCAGCCGGTCGCGGAGGTGGCCGAGGCGTGCCGGGCTGCTGGAGTTCCGTTGTTCGTGGATGCCGCGCAGTCCCTGACCTGGGGGCCGGTGGCGGGTGACTGGTCGGTGCTCGCCGGGAGTGCGCACAAGTGGGGTGGGCCGGCCGGGGTCGGTCTGCTCGTCGTACGGAAGGGGACGCGGTTCGCCCCTCAAGGGCCCGCCGACGAGCGGGAGTCGGGGCGCGCCGCCGGTTTCGAGAACATTCCGGGCATCGTGGCCGCGGCCGCGTCGCTCCGGGCCGTCCGGGCGGAGGCCGCCGAGGAGGCGGCGCGGCTCAGGGAGTTGACGGAGCGGATCCGGACCCGGGTGCCGGAGCTGCTGTCGGACGTGGAGGTCGTCGGGGATCCGGTGCGACGGCTGCCGCACCTGGTGACGTTCTCCTGTCTGTACGTCGACGGGGAGAGCCTGCTGCACGGGCTCGACCGTGCCGGTTTCTCCGTTTCGTCCGGGTCGTCCTGTACGAGCAGCACGCTGACGCCCAGCCATGTGCTGCGTGCGATGGGCGTGGTGAGCGAGGGGAACGCACGGGTGTCGCTGCCGTTGGGCACGGAGGCCGCCGAGGTCGAGCGGTTCCTCGACGTGCTGCCAGGTGTGGTGGGCGACGTACGGGAGAAGCTGGGCGCGCCGGTCGCCGGTGCGGAGGGCACGGCCGATGCGGTGACCGTCGACGCGCTGGGCCTGACCTGCCCCCAGCCGGTCATCGAACTCGGCAGGGCGATCGGCGGGGTGCGGGTGGGCGGCACGGTGACCGTCCTCGCGGACGACGAGGTGGCCGCGATCGACATCCCCGCATGGTGCTACACCCAAGGCCACGAGTACGTACGAGCAGAACCCCGGACTGCTGGGGGCGCGACATACGTGGTGCGCAGGACCGTGTAGCCCAGGGGCGCGGGGCTGTGTCGATATGCGGCTCCGCCGCGTGGGCGCAAACCCGGCCACGAACAGACCGCAGCCGCGCTACTCGGCACGAGAGCAGCAACGGCCGCGGTCCCGACCGAGGCGTCAGCCCAGGTGAGCCTCGACCTCCCCCGCGGCCACGTCCCCGTACTGCTTCCGGAACCGGTCCATGAACGGCGCCCGCCGCAACTCGTACTCCTGGGTGCCGAGCGTCTCGATGACCAGCGTCGCGAGCATGCATCCGACCTGCGCCGCGCACTCGTGCGAGACGCCCCAGGCGAGGCCGGACAGGAAGCCCGCGCGGAACGCGTCGCCGACGCCCGTCGGGTCGACCTTGGCCTCCTCCTGCGGGACGCCGACCTCGAGCGGGTCCTCGCCGGCCTTCTCGATGCGGACACCGCGCGCGCCGAGCGTGGTGACGCGGTGGCCGACCTTGCCGAGGATCTCGGCTTCGGTCCAGCCGGTCTTGGACTCGATGAGTCCCTTCTCGTACTCGTTGGAGAAGAGGTACGTGGCGCCGTCGAGGAGCGTCCGGATCTCCTCGCCCTCCATGCGCGCGATCTGCTGCGAGAAGTCGGCGGCGAACGGGATCGACCGGCTTCGGCACTCCTCCGTGTGTCGGAGCATCGCCTCCGGGTCGTCCGCGCCGATGAGGACCAGGTCGAGACCGTCGACGCGGTCCGCGACGGTCTTCAGCTCGATGAGCCGGGCCTCGCTCATGGCCCCCGTGTAGAAGGAGCCGATCTGGTTGTGGTCCGCGTCCGTGGTGCACACGAAACGGGCCGTCTGCAGGGTCTCGGAGATCCGGACGGACTCCGTGTCCACGCCGTGGCGGTCCAGCCAGGCGCGGTACTCGTCGAAGTCCGAGCCGGCGGCGCCGACCAGGATCGGGTTCGTGCCGAGCTGCCCCATACCGAAGGCGATGTTGGGGCCGACGCCTCCACGTCGTACGTCGAGGGCGTCGACGAGGAAGGAGAGGGAGACCGTGTGCAGCTGGTCCGCGACGAGCTGGTCGGCGAAACGGCCGGGGAAGGTCATCAGGTGGTCAGTGGCGATGGAGCCGGTGACTGCGATTCGCACGGCGTGAGCACGCTTCCTGAATAAGGGGAGGAGTTGACGCTTCACGCTACCCGCTCGGGGTGCGCGGGCTGAAGTATGGAAAATGCCCGATAGCGGGTCTTTCTTCGGATGTCACCTCAGGGCTACCGTGCCGTCATGACCTACGACGCGTCAGGCATGGTCCAGGACGATCTCGCGGCGCTGCGCGGTGACTGCGTCCGGATGCTCCCGCACTGGGTGACACCGCCGGCGCCGTGGGAGGTCGAGCGGCCCGGCGCCGCGCCCGGCCCCTCCGGAATTCACGGGGTCGTCGTGCCCGAGTCGTCCGCGCGGCTGATCGACTCCATGGCCGGTTTCGGCGACTGACAGGCGACTGACGGCTTCCGGAAGGGAACCGCGCGTCCGCCCGCCCCGTCCCATCGGTGTCCCCGGTGAGAAGGAGCGATGCGGTGAGCAGCGAAGAGCGGACGCGGGACCGGCTCCCGCGACGGCGCACGGCGGCTGTCGTGTCGGTCGCGGCGGCCGCCCTGCTGGCCGGTGGCGGCGGCGCGTATCTGGCGGCGAACGCGATGGGCGGGTCCGAGGACGAGGGGTCGGGCCGACCCGGCGACACCGGCCCGGGCACTCCCCCGCCGCTCGCCCTGGACGGCTACTCCGACGCCGCCCCCTCCTCCGGCACGGCGCCGCCCGGCATCGCGCCCGGCGAGCCCGACCCGAACGGCACCCGCTACAAGGCGACCGGTGATCTCCCGGCGGGCCCCGGAAAGGCGCCCGTGTACCGGGCCCGCGGCGAGGTGACCGCCGCCGAGGCCGGCACGCTCGCCGAGGCCCTCGACGTACCGGGGAAGATGCAACGGTCGGGTGACGCCTGGAAGGTGGGTCCGGCGAAGGACGGTTCGGGGCCCTCGTTGCAGGTGAGCCGGAAGGCGCCGGGGACCTGGACGTACTCCAGGTACGCGCCGTCCGCCGGCAGCAAGTGCGGTGGCGTGGCGAAGTGTTCGGACCCGACGGGCGGGGGCAGTTCCAAGGACGCGGTCAGCGAGGCCGCCGCGAAGAAGGCCGCCGCTCCACTCCTGAAGGCCCTCGGCCAGGACGACGCCAAGCTGGATGCAGGGCAACTCATGGGCGCCAGCCGTGTGGTGAACGCCGACCCGGCGGTCGGCGGGCTGCCGACGTACGGCTGGTCGACCGGGATCCAGGTCGGTTCGGACGGTCAAGTGGTGGGCGGAAGCGGCCAGTTGAAGGCGCCGACCAAGGGTGACACGTATCCGACGGTGGGGGCGCGCGAGGCCCTTGAGCGGATGAACGGGGCGGCGGCCGGGGGCCGGGTGTCCGTCGGTGGGTGCGCGAGTCCGGTGCCGCTGGGCGAGGACAAGGACGCGGACTGCGCTTCGGCGCCGCCCAAGCCGTCCACGGTCGCCGTCACCGAGGCGACGTTCGGGCTCGCCGCGCACACCGTCGCGGGGCGGCAGGCGCTGGTGCCGTCATGGCTGTTCGAGGTGCGGCCGAGCGGGTCGGACGCCGCGTTCACGGTGACGTATCCGGCGGTGGAGCCCAAGTACCTTGCGTCGCCGAAGAGTTCACAGCCGAGCACGAAGCCCACGCCATCGGATCCCTCGAAGCCCTCCGAGCCCTCCGAGCCCTCCGACAAGGCGGGCGGTGACACCCGCACCGTGCACGTCCAGGGCTACAGCGCCAAGGGCAGGACCCTGACCCTGCACTTCACGGGCGGGGTGTGCGCGAAGTACACGGCGTCGGCGAGCGAGTCCGGGGGCCGCGTGAGCGTGAAGGTCACCGAGACGCAGAAGAAGGGCACCGTCTGCATCGAGCTGGCGAAGTTCTATACGTTGCCGGTGACGCTGGACGAGCCGCTGGGCGAGCGGAAGGTGATGGCGGCCGACGGGGCCACCGTGCGGCCCGCACAGAAGAACGCGCCCGGCGGGGTCGAGCCCGCGCCCCGCGGCTGAGCGCCCGGAGCAATGCCGAAGGGGCGGCCCCCGCGGGGGCCGCCCCTTCGCGCGTTACAGCTGTACGGCTTAGCTGAACGAGTCGCCGCAGGCGCAGGAGCCCGTGGCGTTCGGGTTGTCGATCGTGAAGCCCTGCTTCTCGATGGTGTCGACGAAGTCGATGGAGGCGCCGCCCAGGTACGGGGCCGACATGCGGTCGGTGACGACCTTCACGCCACCGAAGTCCTTCACGACATCGCCGTCGAGCGAGCGCTCGTCGAAGAAGAGCTGGTAGCGCAGGCCGGAGCAGCCGCCGGGCTGAACAGCCACACGCAGGGCCAGGTCGTCACGGCCTTCCTGGTCGAGCAGAGCCTTGACCTTGGAGGCGGCTTCGTCGCTGAGGATGATGCCGTCGCTGACGGTGGTGGTCTCGTCCGATACGGACATCTACATCTCTCCCGGGTTGTTCGGAGACTGCTTGCCGACCATTGCAACCGGCAAAGGCCCGGATCCATTCCGGGTTTCGCACTTCTTCTCTTCATGCTCGCACACCGTGCGCCGACGGGGCACGGCCCGGGCCCGGCGGATTGCGTCACATCGACGACATTGCCATCGTCAAACTGACGTGAAGCACGTATGATAGATAACGTCAAATCGACGAAAAGTCGAGCAGAGCGAAGAAAGGGTGCGTGACGTGACCACGGCCCAGTCCCCCCAGGCCCCCGTTGACCTGGATGTTTCCCCCACGCCTCTGGCGCTCCTGCTGCTCGGCCGCGAGGCCGACCCCAAGAGCGAGCGCGGCGTGGAGTGCCCCGGCGACCTGCCCTCACCGTCCGACCCGGACCTGGTGGAGCGGGCGCGCGCGGCCAAGGAAAAGCTCGGAGACAAGGTGTTCGTGCTCGGACACCACTACCAGCGCGACGAGGTCATCCAGTTCGCCGACGTGACCGGGGACTCCTTCAAGCTGGCGCGGGACGCGGCGGCCCGGCCCGAGGCCGAGTACATCGTGTTCTGCGGTGTGCACTTCATGGCCGAGTCGGCCGACATCCTCACCGGCGACGACCAGAAGGTGGTCCTGCCCGACCTCGCCGCCGGCTGCTCCATGGCGGACATGGCGACGGCCGAGCAGGTCGCCGAGTGCTGGGACGTGCTGACCGAGGCCGGCATCGCCGAGTCCGTGGTCCCCGTCTCGTACATGAACTCCTCCGCGGACATCAAGGCGTTCACGGGCAAGCACGGCGGCACGATCTGTACGTCCAGCAATGCCGAGCGCGCGCTGAACTGGGCGTTCGAGCAGGGTGAGAAGGTCCTCTTCCTGCCCGACCAGCACCTCGGTCGGAACACCGCGGTGCGTGACCTCGGCATGTCGCTCGACGACTGTGTCGTCTACAACCCGCACAAGCCGAACGGCGGTCTGAGCGTCGAGGAGCTGCGGGCCGCGAAGATGATCCTGTGGCGCGGGCACTGCTCCGTGCACGGGCGCTTCTCGCTGGAGTCGGTGGAGGACGTGCGGGCGCGCATCCCCGGGGTGAACGTCCTCGTGCACCCCGAGTGCAAGAACGAGGTCGTGGCCGCGGCGGACTACGTCGGGTCGACCGAGTACATCATCAAGGCGCTGGAGGCGGCGCCGGCCGGGTCGAAGTGGGCCATCGGCACGGAGCTGAACCTCGTACGCCGCCTCGCGAACCGGTTCGCCTCCGAGGACAAGGAGGTCGTCTTCCTCGACAAGACGGTCTGCTTCTGCTCGACCATGAACCGGATCGACCTGCCGCACCTGGTCTGGACGCTGGAGTCCTTGGCGGACGGCCAGCTGGTCAACCGCATCGAGGTCGACCGCGAAACGGAACAATTCGCCAAGCTCGCCCTCGAGCGGATGCTGGCGCTGCCGTAGGCGTAATCCGCCGCCTTGGGCGATCTGCCGCGGTCAAGCCCTGCCGCCTTGGGCAATCTGCCGCCTGGGGCGGCAGGGTGGGCAAGGCGGCACCCCGGCGCGGGGCGAGCGCTTCATCAGGCGCCCGCCCCGCTTCCGGCCTTGATTCGGTCACACGCCGGCCGGCTCCGGTTCGGCGTCCTGCGACGGCGACTGGGGCGGGACCCCGCCCCCGTCACCCTTCTTCGCCGCCCGCTTCGCCGCCCGCCGCTCCTTGCGGAGCTCCAGCATCGCGTAAAGCGTCGGCACGAGAAGCAGCGTCAGCAGCGTCGACGAGATCAGACCGCCGATCACGACCACGGCCAGCGGCTGCGCGATGAACCCGCCCTCGCCGGTGACGCCGAGCGCCATCGGGAGCAGGGCGAAGATCGTCGCCAGGGCCGTCATCAGGATCGGCCGCAGCCGGTGCCTGCCGCCCTCGACGACCGCCTCCACCACGCCCAGGCCCTGGGCCCGGTACTGGTTGATCAGGTCGATCAGGACGATCGCGTTGGTGACCACGATGCCGATGAGCATCAGCATGCCGATCATCGCCGGGACGCCCATCGCCGTGCCGGTGGCGACCAGCAGACCGATCGCGCCCGTGGCCGCGAACGGGATGGAGACCAGCAGGATCAGCGGCTGGGCCAGCGAACGGAACGTCGCCACCAGGAGCATGAAGACGATCGCGATCGCCGCGAGCATCGCCAGGCCCAGGTTCTTGAACGCGTCGTCCTGGTCCTCGCTGACGCCGCCGATGGTCGCCGTGGCGCCCTTCGGCAGGTCCAGCGAAGAGAGCTTCGTCTGAAGGTCGGCGCTGACCGCGCCCGTGTTGTCGCCGTCCGGCTTCGCCGTGATCGTCGCCGCGCGGGCGCCGTCGATCCGGGTCATCGAGACAGGACCGTCGACCGTCTTCACGGTGGCGATGTCCCCGAGGGTGACACCGCCGGGGCCCATCGGCAGCTTCTTCAGCTCGGCCATGGTGGTGGCCGGCTTCGCCGACTTCACGACGATGTCGCGCTCGGTGTCGTCGATCGTCGCCTTGCCGCTGGTGGTGCCGCGCACCGCCTGGGTGACGGCGGCGCCGAGCGTGGTGTCGTTGAAACCGGCGGCGGCCGCCTTGGAGTTGGCCTTCACCGAGATCCGCGGCACCGACTGCGACAGGTCGCTGGAGACGTCGGTGACGTCGTCGAGCCCGGCGACCGCGTCGCGGACCTGCTCGGAGGCCTTGTCAAGGACGGTGCCGTCGGAGGCCTTCACGACCACGGACAGGTCCTGGCTGCCGAAGCCGTCACCGGCCGCGATCGTCGTCGTACCCACGCCGGAGAGCTGTCCGAGCTCGCGCTCGATGCGCTTCTGCGTGGCCTCGTACGTCGAGCTGTCCTTCAGCTTCACCTGGTACGACGCCTGGTTGGTGTCGGTGCCGCCGCCGAAGGCCGCCATGAAGCCGGAGGAGCCGATGGTGACCTGGTAGTCCTCGATCTCGTCGATGCCCGAGAGCATCTTCTCGATCTTCTTCGCGGAGGCGTCGGTCGCCGACAGGCTGGTGCCGGGCTGCAACTCCTGCTTGATGGAGAGGACTTCCTGGTCGCCCTGGTCGAAGAAGTTCGTCTTGAGCATCGGCGCCATGCCGAACGTGCCGACGAGCACGACCACCGCGATCAGCAGCGAGGTGAACCGGCGACGCGTCGCGAACCGCAGCACGGGAACGTAGATCCGCTGCAGCCAGGAGCGCGCCTCCTTCTCCTCGGCCTTGCGCCGGGCCTCCTCCGGGTCGACGCCGCGGGCCGCCTTGGGCGGACGCAGGAACCAGAAGGAGAGGACCGGGACGACCGTCAACGACACCAGCAGAGAAGCAAGCAGCGCCGCCGTCACCGTGATGGAGAACGAGCCGAACAGCTCGCCCACCATGCCGCCGACCAGGCCGATCGGCAGGAAGACCGCCACGGTCGTGAGGGTCGAGGACGTCACCGCGCCCGCGACCTCGCGGACCGCCTTGAGGATCGCCTCCCTGCGTTCCTCGCCGTAGCCGAGATGGCGCTTGATGTTCTCCAGGACGACGATCGAGTCGTCGACGACGCGGCCGATCGCGATGGTCAGCGCGCCGAGCGTGAGCATGTTGAGCGACAGGTCGCCGGTCCACAGGACGATCAGCGCGAGGACCACGGACAGCGGGATGGAGACCGCCGTCACGAGCGTCGAGCGCAGCGAGGCCAGGAAGATCAGGATCACGATGACCGCGAAGAGCAGGCCGAGCGCGCCCTCCGTGGTCAGGCCCGAGATGGACTTCGAGACCGCCGGGCCCTGGTCGCTGACGACGGTGACGTCGGCGCCGGAGCCGAGGTCGTCACGGAGCTGCGGCAGTTTGTCCTTGACGGCCTTGGAGATGGCGACCGCGGAGCCGTCCTGGTCCATGGTGACCGCGAGCGACAGGCTGGGCTCGCCGTCGGTGCGGGTGATCGAATCGGCCGTGGACGGCTGCTGCTTCACCGTGGCGATGGCACCGAGGCGTACGGGCTTCTTGACGCCCTCACCCGTGATCATCAGGTCCTGGAGCTGCTTCAGGGACGTGAAGCCGCCGCCGACCTGGACCGTGCGGTTCTTGCCCGCCTCGTCGAGCGAGCCCGCGGGCATGGTGGCGCCGCCGGCCTTCAGGGACTCGGCGAGGGTCTGGGGGTTCACCCCGGCCGCGGCCATCTTCCGGTCGCTGGGCGTGATGTCGACCTGAAGGTCGCGGACGCCGTCCACCGTCACCTGGGAGACGCCGTCGATGTCCTTCAGCGTCGGCACGACGGACTTGTCGAGCTGGTCGGCGAGCGCCTGCTGGTCCTTGTCGGAGGTGACGGCGAGGACGACGGTCGGGATGTCGTCGGTCGAGCCGGCCACGACCTGCGGGTCGACGTCCTCGGGCAGCTGGGCGCGGGCCCGGTTGACCGCCTGCTGGACGTCGGCGACGAGCTGCTTGCTGCCGTCCGAGCCGTAGTCGAACTGGGCCATCACCAGGGCGTTGCCCTCGCTGGCCGTCGACGTGACGCCGGTGATTCCGTCGACCGCGTCGATGGAGTTCTCAAGAGGCTCGACGACCTGCTTCTCCACCACGTCCGGGGACGCGCCCTGGTAGGGGGCGATGACGGAGACCATGGGCAGTTCGATCGAGGGCAGCAGCTGCTGCTTGAGTTGAGGGATCGCGATCGCGCCGAAGACGATCGCGATGATCGAAATCAGCCCGATGAGGGCGCGTTGGGCGAGGCTGAATCTCGACAGCCAGGACATGGATCGGGTCTCCGTGGGACGTGAGCGGAAGATGAGGGCCGGGCCATGACAACCGGTGCGGTGTCACGCGTGGGGCCCACGGTCCACCCTCGGTCATGCGTGCGACCCGATTCGTCGCTCCCAGGTCCCGTTCTTGTCCGTCACCTACTGCGCCCGTAGTACGCGCCCGTCAGGGTCACTCCACCCTTGGACGTACCAGGCCCGATTCGTACGCGATGACGACGAGTTGGGCGCGATCGCGGGCGCCCAGCTTGGCCATGGCACGGTTGACGTGGGTCTTCACGGTGAGCGGGCTGACCTCGAGGCGCTCGGCGATCTCGTCGTTGGAGTGGCCGCCCGCGACCTGGACGAGGACCTCGCGCTCGCGCCCGGTGAGCGCGCCGAGCCGCTCGGCGCTGCCGTCCGTGGGGCGGGCCCCCTCCTCGTAACCGTCCCCCTGCGCGAGGAACTTGGCGATCAGACCCTTGGTCGCGAGGGGCGAGAGCAGGGCGTCGCCCGCGGCCGCGATCCGCACGGCGCCCAGTAGTTCGTCGGGCTCGGCGCCCTTGCCGAGGAAGCCGGAGGCGCCGGCCCGCAGCGACTGCACCACGTACTCGTCGACCTCGAACGTCGTCAGCATCACGACGTGTACGTGGCCGAGCTCCGGGTCGGCGCTGATCTCGCGGGTGGCGGCGAGGCCGTCGGTGCCGGGCATCCGGATGTCCATGAGCACGACGTCGGGGCGCTCGGAGCGGGCGAGCCGGACGGCCTCGGCGCCGTCGGACGCCTCCCCCACCACCTCCATGTCGGGTTCGGAGTCGACGAGCACACGGAAGGCGCTGCGCAGCAGGGCCTGGTCGTCGGCCAGCAGGACCCTGATCGTTGCGCTGGTCATGTGGTGGCGTCCTCGGAGGTGTCGGTGCCTTCGGCGGGGGCGGCGCCGCTGGTGCGGGCCTTGGTCGGAAGGATCGCATGGACGCGGAAACCGCCGCCGTAGCGCGGTCCCGCGGTGAGGGTGCCGCCGAGCGCGGTGACGCGTTCGCGCATGCCGAGGAGGCCGTGGCCGCCGTGCCTGTCGCGCTCTGCCGCCGCGTCGGGGTCGCTCGGGTAGTCGCCGTAAGCGGCCGTGGCGCCGGGGCCGTTGTCGAGGATGGTGACCTCCACGTTCGGTCCCACGCGCACGACGCTGACCTCGGCCTTGGCGTCGGGGCCCGCGTGCTTCTGTACGTTCGTCAGCGCTTCCTGCACGACGCGGAAGGCGGCGAGGTCGACGGCGGCGGGCAGGGCGGGGGCCTCCTTCGCGCGGGCCACCTCCACGGGCAGGCCCGCGTGCCGGAAGGTGTCGACGAGGTCGTCGAGCCGGTCGAGTCCCGGGGCGGGCTCGGTGGGCGCCTCCGGGTCCCCGGTCTGCCTCAACAGGCCGACGGTGGCGCGGAGTTCATTGAGCGCGGAGCGGCTGGCCTCGCGGACGTGACCGAGGGCCTCCTTGGCCTGGTCGGGCCGCCGGTCCATGACGTGTGCGGCGACGCCGGCCTGCACATTGACCAGCGCGATGTGGTGGGCGACGACGTCGTGCAGATCGCGGGCGATGCGCAGCCGCTCCTCGGCGACGCGGCGCCGGGCCTCCTCCTCGCGGGTGCGTTCGGCGCGTTCGGCGCGCTCCCTGATCGCGGTGACGAAGGCGCGGCGGGAGCGGACCGCGTCACCCGCGGCCGCGGCCATGCCGGTCCACGCGAAGATCCCCAGATTCTCCTGGGAGTACCAGGGCAGCGGTCCCGCGAACATGGCGACGCCGGTCAGCAGCGCCATCGAGGCGAGGCCGACGCGCCAGGTGGTGGGGCGGTCCATGGTGGCGGCGACCGTGAAGAGGGCGACGACCGCGGACATCACGACGGGGGCGCGGGGGTCGCCTGTGACCAGTTCGACGACGGAGACGGCGGAGGTCGCCGCGAGTACGCAGAGGGGGGCGCGGCGGCGGAACACGAGGGCGGCGGCGCCGAGCAGCATCAGGACGAGGCTGAGCACGTTCGGGGTTCTGGCGCCCCAGGCGTACGTTCCCTCCGGGCCGTGCGGGTCGACGAAGGAGCCGGCGACCATGCAGAGGAGGACGCCGAGCGCGAGGGTGGCGTCCAGGGCCAGCGGATGCGTCCTGGCCCACCGTACGAAGCGGTTCACCGGGTTCACGGTAGCGCGCTCGCCTGCCGGCGGAACCGGGTGTCGGGGGTGCGGCAGCCGGGGGGCCTGAGCCGTGCCGGGGTCGACGCCTCCCGCGATCGCTGCGCGGGGCCGTGCGACCTGCCCGCACCGGTCCGGTGGCCGCGGTCAGCCTTGCGCGACACCGGGGTGGCGCCTCGACCGGGGCCAGGCCTCAGGCCATCGCCACGCCGAACGTCGCCGGGCTCGGGGCGGCCGCCCTGATCACGCGGCATCGGGGGTCGGCACCACCCGGCGCGAACCCCACAGGCACGCCCCGACCCTGCCCCCGCGGCGCCCTCGCCCATCTCCCAGGGGCTTCGGCCCACCGGATCCCCGGGTACATCGCGGCCGGCGCCTACCGCAAGTGCTGCGCTGAGCCGGGGCGTTGGGGCTCGCCGGTCGCTCTCAGGCCATCGCCACACCGAACGTCACCGAGCTCGACGCAGCCACCCTGATCACGCGACGCCGGGGTTCGGCCACCACCCGGCGCGAACCCCACGGGTACGCCCCGACCCTGCCACCCCGGCACCGTGCGACCTGCCCCGCACCGGGCCGACGGCCCCAGTCAGCCTTACGCGGCACCGGGGTGGCGCCTCGACCGAGGCCAGGCCTCAGACCATCGCCGCGCCGAACGTCGCCGTGCTCGACGCAGCCCTGGCCACGCGGCGTCGACGTTCGGCGGCCACCCGGCGCGAACCCCACGGGTACGTCGGCCTTGTCCTGCCCCCGCGGCGCCCTCGCTCATCTCCCACCCACCCGCCCCCTCCGGGGGCTCCGGCCCCGGATCCCTGCGTACGCCGTGGCCGGCGCCTGCCGCAAGTGCTGCGCTGAGCCGGGGCGTTGGGGCTCGCCGGTCGGTTTCGTTGCGGCGCCAACGGGGTGATGGCTTCGGTGTGCAGTGCGCCGTGACGGTCCTTGTCCGCCGCGCCGATTACCCGCCCACAGCCCACCCTCCGGTCCCAGGGGCGGGCGCCTGCCGTATCGGGCACGCGGCACCGTGAGCCGGCTCGCCCACCCTGCCGCCCAAGCCGGCGGATTACCCAAGTCGGGGCAGGCCTCACCGCCTCGGCAGGAAGGTCGTGCCCGGCGGCAGAGCGGCCGAAGCGGCGCCCGCGGCTCGCCCTCACGGGAGGGAAACCTGGCCGGGCAGCGAGCGGCCGAAGCCCCGCCCGCGCCTCGTTCTCACGGGAGGGGGCCGGGCCGGGCGGCCGAGCAACCGAACTGGCGCCCGAGCCTGGCCGTCACGGGTGGCGTCACGGGTGGGGATCCGGGCACGGGCGGCGGGCGGCCGAAGTGGTGCCCGCGCCTCGCCCTCACAGGCGGAAAGCCGGGCCGGGCCGCGGGCAGCCGGAGGGGGCGGGTGGGTGGGAGATTGACGGGGAAACGGGCCGGAAAACGGGTGAAGGAAATCGCAGCGCCATCGGCGAGGGGCCCGCAGCGTAGGGGCCGCAGCGTCGGTGGCCGCCAAGCCGACGGCGGAACGTCCAGGCCATGAGCGAGGGACCCCGCGCCAAGGGGCGGCGAGGCGAACCGGGGCCAGTGAGGTTCCGATGAGGCACACCGGACCCGTGAGGTTCCGGCGCTCCGCGGCGCCGCAGGCTCCCGCGGCGTCGTAACTACCCCGGGATCAGGCCGTCGTCGCTGAGCATGTCGCGGACCTCCGCCAACGTGGCGTCCGCCGCCGGCAGGATCAGCTCCGACGGCTCCAGGGCGTCGTCCGGCAGCGGAGCGCCCAAGCGGCGGACCGCGTCCAGGAGAGCGGCGAGCGTACGGCGGAAGCCCGCCTCGTCACCGCTCTCCATCTCCGCGAGGAGTTCGTCGTCGAGCTTGTTGAGTTCGGTGAAGTGGTCGTCCGCCAACTCCACCTGGCCCTCCCCCATGATCCGGACGATCATGTCGGCCTCCTCAAGGCACTACAGCTCTACCGCTCTACAGGCAGTACAGGCACTACTGCTTGTCGAAGCGCGGGGTGTCCTGGGGCTGCGCTTGCGAAGGCTGAGCCTGCTCCTGTCCGCCCTCGAGCGCCTGCTGCGACGAGGACGAGCCACCGGACAGCTCCGCCTTCATGCGCTGCAGCTCCAGCTCTACATCCGTACCACCGGAGAGCCGGTCCAGCTCGCTCTGGATGTCGTCCTTGGCGAGACCGGACGAGTCGTCGAGCGCGCCGGAGGCGAGCAGTTCGTCGATGGCGCCGGCCCGCGCCTGCAGCTGGGCCGTCTTGTCCTCGGCACGCTGGATCGCCATGCCGACGTCGCCCATCTCCTCGGAGATGCCGGAGAACGCCTCCCCGATCCGGGTCTGCGCCTGCGCCGCGGTGTACGTGGCCTTGATCGTCTCCTTCTTCGTACGGAAGGCGTCGACCTTCGCCTGCAGCCGCTGCGCCGCGAGAGTGAGCTTCTCCTCCTCGCCCTGCAACGTCTGGTGCTGCGTCTCCAGGTCCGTGACCTGCTGCTGGAGCGCGGCACGGCGGGACAGGGCCTCACGGGCCAGATCCTCCCGGCCGAGCGCGAGCGCCTTGCGGCCCTGGTCCTCGAGCTTGGACGACTGGGACTGGAGCTGACCGAGCTGCAGTTCCAGGCGCTTGCGGGACGTCGCCACGTCCGCGACCCCCCTGCGTACCTTCTGGAGCAGCTCAAGCTGCTTCTGGTACGAGTAATCGAGGGTCTCGCGCGGGTCCTCGGCCCGATCAAGGGCCTTGTTCGCCTTCGCGCGGAAGATCATCCCCATACGCTTCATGACACCGCTCATGGGCTTCGCGCGCCCCCTTCTGACAGATCCAGCGTTGGTCCAGCTCCAGCACTGCGACAGAAACCACAGTACGGGTCCTGCCTCTATTACCGCACTGTTCAGGTACGGATGCGCTCATCCCCGAGGACGACTGCTTCCGGCCCCGCTCCGGCGCAAGGAGTAGATGACCCCTGACGACAGGACGCGGGACGTTGCCGGATCGTTCCCCACTGCCCTGTGGTCGATGCATGACCACCACGTACCCTGGCGATTGTGTTCCGTAGCCGATCCAAGGACGACAAGGCCCAGGCCGCGCAGGCCAAGGTGACCCAGTCCCAGCAGCCCAGAGACCCCCAGGCGCCCAAGGGCCGCCCCACGCCGAAGCGCAGCGCGGCCCAGACGCAGCGCCGCAGCGTGGCCAACACCAAGATGTCGCCGAAGGAGGCCCGCACCCGCTCGCGCGACGAGCGCCGCACCGCGATGCAGCGCCAGCGCGAGGCGCTGGCCAACGGCGACGAGCGTTACCTGCCGGCCCGTGACAAGGGCCCGGTGCGCAAGTTCGCGCGCGACTTCGTCGACTCGCGCTTCGCGATCGCCGAGTACTTCCTGCCGATGGCGGTGGTCATCCTCGTCCTGAGCATGATCCGCGTCGGTTCGCTGCAGAACATCGCGCTGCTGCTGTGGCTGTTCGTGATCGTCGCGATCGTCGTCGACTCGGCCGTGACCGGTTTCCGCCTGAAGAAGATCCTCGCGCAGAAGTTCCCGAACGAGCGCCGCAAGGGCGCCGTCGCGTACGCGCTGATGCGCACGCTGCAGATGAAGCGACTGCGCCTGCCGAAGCCGCAGGTCAAGCGCGGAGAGCGGCCCTGAGCACGGACAGCACAGAGGCTTTCGCCGGCGATGCTGTGCACTCCTGGCTGGACAAGCTCGGCGGACTTCGCAACATCGTGCGGCAGGAGCTCGTGGCCAGGCAGCTCGACGAGCAGCTGGCCGCGCGGTTCCCCGTCGGCCAGCGGCTGCGGGTGCTCGACGTGGGGATGGGCCAGGGCACGCAGGCCCTGCGCCTCGCCCGCGCCGGGCACAAGGTGACCGGCGTGGAGCAGGATCCGGAGATGGTCGCCGTGGCGGGCCGGGCGCTCGCCGCGGAGCCCGCGGGGGTCCGTGACCGGGTCCGCCTCGTGCAGGGCAACGGCATGGACACCGGTGTGCACTTCCTGCCGGGCAGTTTCGACGTCGTGCTCTGTCACGGCGTCCTGATGTACGTCGACGATCCCGACGCGCTGCTCGCGGGCCTCGCCCGGATGTTGGCGCCGGGCGGCCTGCTCTCGCTCGTGGTGCGCAACGGGGACGCGCTCGCGATGCGGCCGGGGCTCGCCGGTGACTGGATCGGTGCCCTCGCCGCGTTCGAGTCGGTGAAGTACACGAACCGGCTCGGGCTCGATGTCAGGGCCGACCGGCTCGATGCGCTCACGGAGACGCTTGCCGGGATCGGGGCGCCGCTGCATGCGTGGTACGGGGTGCGGGTCTTCACGGATCAGGCCGCGGATGGCGCGGGGGCGCCGGAGCACGGGGAGTTGCAGACGTTGCTCGCCGCGGAGGAGAAGGCCGGTCGGTCCGACCCGTACCGTCGGGTGGCGGCGCTTCTGCATTTGTGCGGGGTGCGTGGCTGAGGTCGACCGAGGGTTCTGCCTCGGCCGACCTCAGTTCGGCGGATGTGGTTGAGGTCGCGGGGCTCCGCCCCGGACCCCGCTGCTCAATCGCCGCAGGGGCTTGATTTGGGGCTCTGCCCCATACCCCGCGCCTCAATCGCCGGCGGGGCTTGAAAAGCTCAGCCGCCGGCGGGGCTTGAAGGGTCAGTCGTCGGCAGGGGCCGCAGTAGCCGACGTGTCCTCCGCGTGGAGGCTCATCGGGCCGTAGATGACCTTGTCGTCCTCGCTGAGCGTGACCTGGTCGGCGCCGCCGTCCGCGAGTTGCTTCCAGTACTCGCCGATCCAGGACTCGGCGTCCCCCTGCGTGGTGAACTCCTCGGGCTGTACCGCGGGAGCCACCTCCGTCCCGTCGGACTTCTCGAACCGCCACGTCCACGCCGCCATGTCAGCCTCCCGGTTACGGATATCCGATGTCCCCGGAAGCCTATCCGGGCGAGCGTCGATCAAGGGGGCGCGGGAGGATCTTCCTGTGGAACTGACACTGCTCGGCACCGGCGGCCCCGACGGGCTGCCCCGCCCCGACTGCCCTTGCGCCGCCTGCGCGACCGCGCTCGGCCGCGACGCCCGTGCCGCGACGGCGGTCCTGATCGACGGAACGCTGCTGCTCGACCTGACGCCCGGGGCCGCGTTCGCCGCGGCCCGTTCGGGGCACAGCCTCGGCGGCGTACGGCAGGTGCTGCTCTCGCATCCGCACGACGGGCCCGCGGTCGAGGTGCCCGCGGGGCTCCCGCAGCCCGGCCGGGTGCCGGACGGCCGGGAGCTCGCGCTGCTCACCGGGCACCGGGTGCGGGCGCTTGCCCTGGACGCTCCGGGCACCGGCTACGAGGTGACGGGGCCCGAGGGCGAGCGGCTGCTCTATCTCCCGCCGGGCACCGCGCCCGCGGGCTTCGAAGAGGCGCGGGCGCCGTACGAGATGGTCCTCGCCGATGTCGTCGGCCGCCCCGACGCGCTCGCCCGGCTGCGCTCAGCGGGTGCGATCGGCCCGACCACCGATGTCCTCGCCGTCCATCTGGACCACGACGTCTTCCCGGGCTCCGAGCTCGCGCGGCGGCTCGCGGCCGCGGGCGCGCGGGCCGTGCCGGACGGCACGACCCTGGACGTCGGCACGTACGAGGACGTGCCCGATGTGCCGCGCAGGACGCTGGTGCTCGGCGGGGCGCGCTCCGGGAAGTCGGTGGAGGCGGAGCGGCGCCTGGAGGCGTTCCCCGATGTGCTGTACGTGGCGACCGGCGGGACGCGCGGCGGGGACACGGAGTGGGCGCAGCGGGTGGCCGCGCACCGGGAGCGGCGCCCGGGGTCCTGGCGGACGGCCGAGACTTGCGATCTCGTGCCGCTGCTCGACGATCCCGAGGATGCCGCTCCGCTGCTCGTCGACTGTCTGTCGCTGTGGCTGACGTACGCGATGGACGAGGTCGGGGCCTGGGACGACGCCGAGTGGGCGGGCGGCGGCGAGAAGGCGCTGCGGGAGCGGGTGGCCGAGCTGGTCGACGCGGTGCGGCGCTCCCGGCGCACCGTCGTCGCCGTCTCGAACGAGGTGGGGTCGGGGATCGTGCCCGCGACTGCGTCGGGGCGCCGCTACCGGGACGAACTCGGCCGTCTGAACGCGGCGTTCGCGTCCGAGTGCGAGCACGTGCTGCTCGTCGTCGCGGGTCAGCCGCTCGCGCTGCGCGGCTGACCCGGACCCGTTTCTCCTACGCGTCCGGGTCGCGGCGCGCGATCACCCGGTAGGCGTTGGAGAAGCGGGTGCGGCGGGCCAGCGGCGCGAGGACCCGGTCGGCCGCGCAGGCGGCGAGGAACGCGGGTGCGACGGCGTACATGAGGACCTTGCGCAGGATGCGCTGGGCCCCGCCGGGGGCCTTGGTGCGCCACGGGTCGTCGGCGTCGGGCAGGTGCCGGCCCGCGAACAGGGCGAGTCCTGCCGCGAGATCCAGCGGGACGTGGGGCTCGCTGCGGTCGACGGCGACGACCGTGTAGCCGAGGGCGCGCAGTTCGGCGCGGAGGTTGGCGAGCGGGATCAGATGCAGGTGCTGCGGCTGGAAGTACGAGATCCACCACTTCCCGAGCAGCTTCGCGAAGCGGCTCTCGGGGTCGGGGAGCTCGATCATCAGATGCCCGCCGGGGCGCAGCACACGGTGCGCGGCCTTCAGTTCCTCGCGCGGATCGCGGGAGCGGCCCAGGTAATGGAACATGCTCAGCGCGTCGTAGCCGCCCTCGAGGCCGGGGGCGAGATCGGTGAACAGGCCCTGGTGGGCCCGCTCGACGCGGCCCGCCCTGCGGCCCTCCTCGACGCCTTCGCCGCTGTCGAGGCCGTCGAAGGCCGTGTACGGCAGGACCTCTTGGGCCACCGCGGGGAAGTGGCCCTGGCCGGTGCCGATGTCGAGCCAGCTCTCCGGTTCGATGAACGCGGCGAGGGCGCGGGCGCGGGACCGGTCGCGATGCGTTGAGGTGCGCGCGCGGAAGATCCATTCGGCCTGGTCGGCGTAGCGGCCCTCGCAGAAGTCCCGGTAGTAGAAGTCCAGGCCCTCGGAGGTGAGGCGGGGGTTCTGGAACGAGTGGGCGCAGGAACCGCACTGGACGAGGGTGAAGCTGCCGGGCTTGTGCTGGAGGAGGTCGGTGGTGCGCAGGCGGGTGCGCAGCCGGGTGCTGCCGCACCAGGGGCAGTCGGGGCGGCGTGGCTCGTGGAAGCGTTCGGTGCCCTGGGCGAGTTCGGTGAGGTAGGCGGGGCGGCGCTCGGCGACGGCCTGGGGGGTGGCGGGGGCGGTCAAGGTGAGGCCTCCAGTCATGGCAGTCATGGTCTGCGTTGCCGCAACGAGCGCGCGAGATATGACAATTCGACGCGAACATGAACGCAACCGATCATCTCCGAGCAGTTCATGACACCCCGGAGGCGACTCACCGCCCGTCGTCGGCGTCCGCCGGACGGACGCACCCATCGGTGTCCTGTGACGGAGGGTGCAGCTGGGGCCAGACCCTCGCGACGGCCGGTACTGTTCGGCGAATGAGCTCGCTGAACCTCGACGACTTCACCGATCTGATCGAGCGCCCCGACGGCGGCACCCGCCGCGACGCCGAGGAGCGCAGGGCCCGCTTCGCCGTGCCGCCGGGCGCCCTCGGCCGCCTCGACGAACTGGGCGAGTGGCTGAGCGCCGCCCAGGGCGCGGTGCCCGTACGACCGGTCGCGCGGCCGCGCGTGGTCCTCTTCGCGGGTGACCACGGCGTGGCCGGACTCGATGTGTCGAAGCGGCCCGCGGGCAGCGCGGCCGGCCTCGTACGGGAGGTCGTCGAGGGCGCCTCCGCGGGCGCGGTGCTCGCGCGCCGGCTCGGCGTCGGCGTGCGCGTCGTCGACGTCTCCCTCGACTGCGAGCCCGACGAGCTGCCCAAGACCGTCGACGACCGGCGCGTGCGGCGCGGCTCGGGGTGCATCGACACCGAGGACGCGCTCACCCTCGAAGAGGCGGAGGCCGCGTTCCGCGCGGGCATGGCGGTCGCCGACGAGGAGGCCGACTCCGGTACGGACCTCGTCGTCCTCGGCGACATCAGCGTCGGTGGCACGACGGCGGCGGCCACGCTGATCGCCGCGCTGTGCGGCACGGACGCGTCCGTGGTGACGGGCCGCGGCGGCGACCCCATCGACGACCTCGCCTGGATGCGCAAGTGCGCGGCGGTCCGTGACGCGCTGCGCCGGGCCCGCCCCGTCCTCGGCGACCAGCTCCAGCTCCTCGCCACGGTGGGCGGCGCCGACCTCGCGGCGGCGACCGGCTTCCTGCTCCAGTGCGCGGTGCGGCGTACGCCCGTGCTCCTGGACGGCGTGGTCTCCGCGGCCTGCGCGCTCGTCGGCCAGCGCGTCGCGTTCCGCGCCCCCGACTGGTGGCTGGCCGCCCACGCCAGCGGCGAACCGGCCCAGGCGAAGGCGCTCGACCGCATGGCCATGGACGTACTCCTCGACCAGGACGTCCGGGTGGGCGGCGGCGCGGGGGCGCTTCTTGCGCTTCCGCTGGTCCAGGCGGCGGCCGCCTTGGCGGCGGAGCTGCCGGAGGGTGCGGGTGCGGCGGAGCTGCCGGAGGGGGCGGGTGCGGCGGAGCCGGCCGACCAGGAGGCGTAAGGGGCGGCCCCCCGGCCCCACGCCACGGGGCTCTGCCCCGGACCCCGCGCCTCAATCGCCGGCGGGGCTGGATTGGCCCACCCGCCGCAGGGCTGGATTGACCTACCTGTCGCAGGGGCTTGATTGGTCCAGCCGTCGCAGGGGCTTGATTGGTCCAGCCGCCGGCGGGGCTGAAAAGATCGGGGCTCCGCCCCGGACCCCGCTGCTCAAACGCCGCAGGGCTGGAAATGCCCACCCGCCGCAGGAGCTGGAATTGCCCACCCAAAGGCCTGGTCACAGCGCCGGGTACGCTCCAGCGGTGTCTGCGACAACCTCCCCCGCCTCCCTTCCCGACGGCATGCGTTTTGCGTTTGGGACGCTCACCGTTCTTCGGGTGAAGGTCACCCGCTGGGACCGTGCGGCCGCCCGGATCGGGATGCTCTGCGCGCCGCTCGCCGGTCTGGTCGTCGGCCTCGCCGCGGCCGCGGTCGGCGTGGCGTTGACGTTCCTCGGGGCGGACGCGCTCCTCGCCGCCGTCGCCGCCGTCGCGGTGCCGGCCGCGCTGACCCGGGGACTGCACCTCGACGGGCTCGCGGACGTCGCCGACGGCCTGGGCAGCGGGAAGCCCGCCGACGACGCGCTGCGGATCATGAAGCAGTCGGACATCGGCCCCTTCGGCGTGGTCACGCTCGTCCTGGCACTGCTCGCCCAAGTCGCCGTCCTGGCCGACCAGTTCGGGCAGTCGTGGTGGCGCGGCGCCCTCGCCGCGACCGTCTCCGCGGTGACCGCGCGCCTCGCCCTGACCTTCGCCTCCCGCACCGGCGTACCGGCCGCCCGCCCCGAGGGCCTCGGCGCGGCGGTCGCGGAGACGGTGTCGCGGCGGGCGGCGCTGATCACGGGGGCCGTGGTGGTCGCGGTGACCGCCGCCCTCTCGGTCCAGGCCGCCCTGGCCGTCGTCCTGGGCTGCGCCGCCGCCGAACTCCTGTCACGCCGCTGCGTCTCCCGATTCGGAGGCGTAACCGGCGACGTCTTCGGCGCACTCGCCGAAACAGCGGCCACGGCGACACTGGTGATCCTGGCACTGGGCTGAGCCGTTCAAGCCCCGCAGGGGGCAGCGCCCCAGCGGCGGGGCGCACCTGGACGAAGCACCCCAAGAACGACGGGCGTAGGCTCGGCCCCGGGCGGGCCAACTACCCCCGGCCCCGGCGAAGAAGCCGGGGTTCACCCGATGAAAGAGGGACCTCACCACCGTGACTGCTCTGACTCTCAGCACCGCCGCGGCGACCGGCCTGCGCGCCGACGCGATCGTCGTCGGCGTCGTGAAGGGCGACAAGGGCCCGGTCGTCGCGCACGGCGCGGAAGCCGTGGACAAGGCGTACGACGGAAAGCTCGGTTCCGTCCTGGAGACCCTCGGCGCCAGTGGCGGCGAGGGCGAGGTGACCAAGCTCCCGGCGCCGTCCGGCCTCAAGGCGCCGCTCGTGCTGGCGGTCGGTCTCGGCGGCGAGCCCGAGAAGGACGGCGCGTACGACAGCGAGGCGCTGCGCCGCGCCGCCGGTGTCGCGGCCCGCGCCCTGGCCGGTTCGAAGAAGGCCGCGTTCGCGCTGCCGGTCGACGACGCCGAGGACGTCGGCGCGATCGCGGAGGGCGCGCTGCTCGGCGCGTACTCCTTCGACGCGTACAAGGAGTCCGCCCGGGAAGCCAAGGACGCCAAGGCCCCGAAGGACGCGAAGAAGAACGGCCGGGCCCCGCTCGCCGAGGTCGCGATCCTCGGCGGCAAGCCCCGCGACAAGGCGTACAAGGCGGCCGTCGAGCGCGCCCTCGCCCTGGCCGAGGAGCTCAACCGCGCCCGCGACCTGATCAACACCCCGCCGAACGACCTGAACCCGGAGTCCTTCGCCGCCGTCGCCCAGGCCGCGGCCAAGGAGCACGGCATCAAGGTGCAGGTGCTCGACGAGAAGGCCCTGGAGAAGGGCGGCTACGGCGGCATCCTCGGCGTCGGCGCCGGTTCCGCCTCGGCCCCGCGCCTGGTGAAGCTCTCGTACAAGAGCTCCAAGGCGAAGAAGCACCTCGCCTTCGTCGGCAAGGGCATCACGTACGACTCGGGCGGCATCTCGCTGAAGCCCGCCGGTCACAACGAGACGATGAAGTGCGACATGGCCGGCGCCGCCGCCGTGTTCGCCGCCGTCGTCGCCGCCGCGCGGCTCGGCCTCGAGGTGAACGTCACCGGCTGGCTGGCGCTCGCCGAGAACATGCCGTCGGGCTCGGCCACCCGCCCCGGCGACGTGCTGCGCATGTACTCGGGCAAGACGGTCGAGGTGCTGAACACCGACGCCGAGGGCCGCCTCGTCCTCGCCGACGCCATCGCCAAGGCCTCCGAGGAGACTCCGGACGCGATCGTCGACGTCGCGACGCTGACCGGCGCGATGATGCTGGCGCTCGGCGCCCGCACCTTCGGCATCATGGCCAACGACGACGCCTTCCGCGGCTCGATCCACGAGGCCGCCGAGGAGGTCGGCGAGCCGGCCTGGCCGATGCCGCTCCCGGCCGACCTGCGCAAGGGCATGGACTCGTCCACCGCCGACATCGCCAACATGGGCGAGCGGATGGGCGGCGGCCTGGTCGCCGGCCTGTTCCTCCAGGAGTTCGTCGGCGAGGGCATCACGTGGGCCCACCTCGACATCGCGGGCCCGGCCTTCAACGAGTCGGCCCCGTTCGGCTACACGCCGAAGGGCGGCACCGGTTCCGCGGTCCGCACGCTGGTCCGTCTCGCGGAGCGGACGGCGGCGGGCGACCTCGGCTGAGGCCCCGCACACACCGCGCAATCGCTGCATAAGCGCTGAACAGCCCCCGGGTGCACGACCCCGGGGGCTGTTCGCTTTGAACGAAATCTGCGTGTTTGTCCCCGCTCGTCACAGCTGTTTCCGGTGTAACAGCCGTCTCACCCCCCAGCCCGACGTCCCGACTCCCGCCGACAAGTGCGAGGATGGGGTACGGCAGGACAGGGCCCTCACCCAGGGCCGAAGAACGAGCGGCCGAACACCCCGCCGCCCGGTCGTCGGAGACCGGCGTACGGCGCACATGCATGGAGGACGTGACGTGGCGAACGACGCCAGCACCGTTTTCGACCTAGTGATCCTCGGCGGTGGCAGTGGCGGTTACGCCGCGGCCCTGCGCGGAGCGCAGCTGGGCCTGGACGTCGCCCTGATCGAGAAGAACAAGCTCGGCGGCACGTGCCTGCACAACGGCTGCATCCCCACGAAGGCTCTGCTGCACGCCGGTGAGATCGCGGACCAGGCGCGCGAGAGCGAGCAGTTCGGTGTCAAGGCCACCTTCGAGGGCATCGACATCAACGCCGTCCACAAGTACAAGGACGACGTGATCTCCGGCCTGTACAAGGGCCTGCAGGGCCTCGTGGCCTCGCGCAAGGTGACGTACATCGAGGGCGAGGGCAAGCTCTCCTCCCCGACGTCCGTCGACGTCAACGGCCAGCGTGTCCAGGGCCGCCATGTCCTCCTCGCGACCGGCTCCGTGCCGAAGTCGCTGCCGGGCCTGGAGATCGACGGCAACCGCATCATCTCCTCGGACCACGCGCTGAAGCTGGACCGCGTCCCGGAGTCCGCGATCGTCCTGGGCGGCGGCGTCATCGGCGTCGAGTTCGCCTCGGCGTGGAAGTCCTTCGGCACCGACGTCACGGTCGTCGAGGGCCTCAAGCACCTCGTCCCGGTCGAGGACGAGAACAGCTCCAAGATCCTGGAGCGCGCCTTCCGCAAGCGCGGCATCAAGTTCAACCTCGGCACCTTCTTCGAGAAGGCCGAGTACACGCAGGACGGCGTCCGCGTGACCCTCGCCGACGGCAAGACCTTCGACGCCGAGGTCCTCCTCGTCGCCATCGGTCGCGGCCCGGTCTCCCAGGGCCTCGGCTACGAGGAGCAGGGCGTCGCCATGGACCGTGGCTACGTCCTCGTCGACGAGTACATGCAGACCAACGTGCCGACCGTCTCGGCCGTCGGTGACCTGGTCCCGACCCTCCAGCTCGCGCACGTCGGCTTCGCCGAGGGCATGCTGGTGGCGGAGCGTCTGGCCGGCCTGAACCCGGTTCCGGTCGACTACGACGGCGTGCCGCGCGTGACCTACTGCCACCCGGAGGTCGCCTCCGTCGGTATCACCGAGGCCAAGGCCAAGGAGATCTACGGTGCGGACAAGGTCGTCGCTCTGAAGTACAACCTTGCGGGCAACGGTAAGTCCAAGATCCTGAAGACCACGGGCGAGATCAAGCTCGTGCAGGTCAAGGACGGTGCCGTGGTCGGCGTCCACATGGTCGGCGACCGCATGGGCGAGCAGGTCGGCGAAGCCCAGCTGATCTACAACTGGGAAGCGCTGCCCGCCGAGGTCGCCCAGCTCGTGCACGCGCACCCGACGCAGAACGAGGCGCTCGGCGAGGCCCACCTGGCCCTCGCGGGCAAGCCGCTGCACTCGCACGACTGAGCCACGCCCCTGTCGCACCTGGGGCGCGACGACCGACCACCACAGACTTCCGCACTGCGTTGCCGCGCATTGCACATCGTTAAGGAGCAACCGAAACCATGCCGGTTTCCGTATCCCTTCCGGCGCTCGGTGAGAGCGTCACCGAGGGCACTGTCACCCGCTGGCTGAAGGCCGAGGGCGAGCGCGTCGAGGTCGACGAGCCGCTGCTGGAGGTCTCGACCGACAAGGTCGACACCGAGATCCCCTCGCCCGCCGCCGGCGTGCTTGCCTCCATCAAGGTCGCCGAGGACGAGACCGTCGAGGTCGGCGCCGAGCTGGCCGTCATCGACGACGGTTCCGGTGCCGAGGCCGCCGCGCCCGCCCCGGCCGCCGCCGAGGCCCCGGCCGCCGAGCCCGCCCCGGCCCAGGAGGCTCCGGCCCCCGCCGCCGAGCCGGCCCCCGCTGCCGCCCCCGCCGCCCCGGCCGGTGGCGCCTCCGGTACCGACGTCGTGCTGCCCGCGCTGGGCGAGTCGGTCACCGAGGGCACCGTCACCCGCTGGCTGAAGGAGGTCGGCGAGGAGGTCGCGGAGGACGAGCCGCTGCTCGAGGTCTCGACCGACAAGGTCGACACCGAGATCCCCTCCCCCGTCGCCGGCGTTCTCCTGGAGATCACCGTCGCCGAGGACGAGACCGCCGAGGTCGGCGCCAAGCTCGCCGTCATCGGTGCCCCGGGTGCCGCCCCGGCCGCCGCCGAGACCCCGGCTCCGGCCGCTCCGGCCGCCGCTCCGGCCCCGGCCCCCGAGCCGGCTCCGGCTCCGGCCGCCCCCGCGGCTCCCGCCGCCCCGGCCGCGCCCGCCGCCCCCGCTGCTCCGGCCCCCGCGCCGGCCGCTCCGGCCCCGGTCGCCCCGTCCGCCCCGGCCACCCCCGCCGCGCCGGCCACCCCGGCCGACGAGGGCGCGTACGTGACCCCGCTGGTGCGCAAGCTCGCCTCCGAGCACGGCGTCGACCTGTCCACGGTCAAGGGCACCGGCGTCGGTGGCCGCATCCGCAAGCAGGACGTCACCGCCGCTGCCGAGGCCGCCAAGGCCCAGGCTCCGGCCGCTGCCGCCCCGGCCGCCGCCAAGGCCGCCCCGACCCTGGAGGCTTCGCCGCTCCGTGGTCAGACGGTCAAGCTGCCGCGCATCCGCAAGGCCATCGCGGACAACATGCACAAGGCGCTGCAGGAGCAGGCTCAGCTGTCCTCGGTCATCGAGGTCGACATCACCAAGCTGATGAAGCTGCGCAACAAGGCCAAGAACGGCTTTGCCGCTCGCGAGGGCGTCAAGCTCTCCCCGATGCCGTTCTTCGTCAAGGCCGCCGTCCAGGCGCTGAAGGCCCACCCGGTCATCAACGCGCGCCTGAACTACGACGAGGGCACCATCACCTACTTCGACTCCGAGAACGTCGGCATCGCCGTCGACTCGGAGAAGGGCCTGATGACCCCGGTCATCAAGGGCGCGGGTGACCTCAACATCGCGGGCATCGCCAAGAAGACCGCCGAGCTGGCCGACAAGGTCCGCACGAACAAGATCGCCCCGGACGACCTGTCCGGCGCGACCTTCACGATCTCCAACACGGGATCGCGCGGCGCCCTCTTCGACACCGTCATCGTCCCGCCGAACCAGGTCGCCATCCTGGGCATCGGCGCCACGGTCAAGCGCCCGGTCGTCATCTCCGACCCGGAGCTCGGTGACACGATCGCCGTCCGTGACATGACGTACGTGACGCTCTCCTACGACCACCGTCTGGTGGACGGCGCGGACGCCGCCCGCTACCTGACGACGGTCAAGCAGATCCTCGAGGCCGGCGAGTTCACCGCCGAGCTCGGTCTGTAAAGACAGCACGCGGTCTGTAAAGACAGCAGGTGCACGACGGCGCCCCCGACCGGAACCTTCCGGTCGGGGGCGCCGTCGTACGCGCGCGTGCGTAGCCGCACGCCCGGGCGGGCACCCCCTTCTGTAGCCCGCCCCCGACAAACGCTCTCTGTAACCGGCATCACCCGTCGCATGCGCGGCCGTACCACGTCCGGCCAGGGCAGCGGCCGTATTGTCTAAGGATCCCCGCCGACCCACCGGGTCCACCCTGCCAAGGAGCCCCCATGACCGCGCCCGTCGTCCACTCGCTTCGCGATCAGATCCGCGAGCACATCGTCGAGGGGATCGTCAGCGGCCGCTGGAAGCCGGGCGAGCGCATCGTGGAGCGCCGGATCGCGACCGAGCTTGAGGTCTCCCAGACCCCGGTGCGGGAGGCGCTGCGGGAGCTGGAGTCGCTGCGGCTCATCGAGTCGGCGCCGAACAAGGGCGTGCGCGTACGGAACCTCTCCGCGGCCGACCTGGAGGAGTCCTACCCCGTCAGGGCGGGCCTGGAGGCCATCGCGGCCGAGCTGGCGGCCGAGCGGCTCGCCGACGACTGCTCGGCCCTTGAACCCCACGTAGAGGCGCTCTACAGGGCCGACCAGGAGGCGGACGGGACCGCCCAGGTGCGGCACACGGTCGCCTTCCACCGGGAGCTGGTGCGGGCCGCGGACAACTCCGTGCTGTTCCACACCTGGGAGGGGCTCGGCATCGAGGTCTTCACCGCGCTGTCCATCCGCTGGCTGGGCACGGTGCAGCAGTCGTACGCGGAGGAGCACGCCGATCTGGTAGCCGCGTTCCGGCGGCGGGACCCGGAGATCGCGGCCTTGGTCAAGGCCCACGTACTGGGATGTGCGCCCCGCGCATGAGGGGTCACCGTCCGCTTCTCTGACCAGGCACTCCGTGCCCTGATCAAGAAAAACCGCCGACACTCTGTGCCGACTTTCTCGATCTGAAGAGATTTTGCGGGTGAATCCTTTGATCGATCATCGATCAGGGAGTTACAGTCGCCGACGGGCCACGCGACGGCGTCGCATAACGACTCCGTACCGGGACCTCGCCCTGTCCTGCCAAAGACAAAGGGCACCCCCACCCCACCCCCTTCGACTCAGGAAGGCGTGCGGCGACTATGACCGACCCCATGCGCATCCAGCCGAGCGAGCTCGACCAGCTCCCGGACCGTGACCCCGAGGAGACCGCCGAATGGCGGGCCTCCCTGGACGCCGTCACCAAGGCGGCCGGGCCACACCGTGCCGCGTACCTGATGCGGCGCACCCTGGAAGGCGCCGAGGCGGGCGGCCTGGCGCTGCCGAAGCTTCTTGAGACGGACTACGTCAACTCCATCCCCACCGCCGCCGAGCCGGAGTTCCCCGGCGACGAGGAGATGGAAGCCAAGATCACCGCGTACAACCGCTGGAACGCGGCCGCGATGGTGACCCGTGGCTCGAAGCACGGCGTCGGCGGCCACATCGCCACCTTCGCCTCGGCCGCCTGGCTGTACGAGACCGGCTTCAACCACTTCTTCCGCGGCAAGGAGGGCGACGGCTCGGGCGACCAGCTCTACATCCAGGGCCACGCCTCCCCCGGCATCTACGCCCGCGCGTTCCTCGACGGCCGTCTGTCCGAGCAGCAGCTCGACAACTTCCGCCGCGAGGCCGGCGGCAACGGCCTGCCGTCGTACCCGCACCCCCGTCGTCTTCCCTGGCTGTGGGAGTTCCCGACGGTGTCCATGGGCCTCGGCCCGCTGTCGGCCGTCTACCAGGCGCGGTTCAACCGCTACCTGACGGCGCGCAACATCAAGGACACCTCGAACTCGCACGTCTGGGCGTTCCTCGGCGACGGCGAGATGGACGAGCCCGAGTCGACCTCGGCGCTCACGCTCGCCGCCCGCGAGGGTCTGGACAACCTGACCTTCGTCATCAACTGCAACCTGCAGCGCCTGGACGGCCCGGTCCGCCCGAACTTCCGCGTGGTGCAGGAGCTCGAGGCCCAGTTCCTCGGCTCCGGCTGGAACGTCATCAAATCCATGTGGGGCAACGCCTGGGACGAGCTCTTCCAGCTCGACACCACCGGCGCCCTGCTTCGCCGCCTGCGCGAGGTCCCGGACGCCCAGTTCCAGACGTACCAGACGCGCGACGTCGCCTACATCCGCGAGAACTTCTTCGGCACCGACCCGGCGCTCATCGAGCTCGCCAAGGTCCTGTCCGACGACAAGATCTCCGAGTGCTTCCACACCTCCCGCGGCGGCCACGAGCCCCGCAAGGTGTACGCGGCGTACAAGGCGGCCGTCGAGCACAAGGGCAAGCCGACCGTGATCCTCACCCAGACGGTGAAGGGCTTCACGCTCGGCAAGGGCTTCGAGTCCAAGAACGCCAACCACCAGATGAAGAAGCTGACGATCGACGAGTTCAAGGGGATGCGTGACCTCCTTGACCTGCCGATCCCGGACAGCCTCTTCGAGGACGGCGTCGTCCCGTACGCCCGTCCCGCGGAGGGCTCCCCCGAGCTGCGCTACCTCGCCGAGCGTCGCGCCGCCCTCGGCGGTCCCGCCCCGGCCCGCCGTACGCAGCCGCTCGCGCCGCTGCCCGCGCCCGCGGACAAGGCGTTCGCGTCGTTCGACAAGGGCTCCGGCACGCAGACCGTCGCCTCGACGATGGCGCTCGTACGGCTCCTCAAGGACCTCGTACGGGACAAGACGTCCGGCAAGCGCTGGGTGCCGATCATCCCCGACGAGGCGCGCACCTTCGGCATGGAGTCGCTGTTCCCGTCGCTCGGTCTGTACTCGCCCAAGGGCCAGACGTACGACCCGGTCGACCGCGACCAGCTCATGTACTACAAGGAGTCCGAGTCCGGCCAGATCCTCAACGAGGGGATCAACGAGGCCGGTTCGCTCGCGGACTTCATCGCCGCCGCCACGTCGTACTCGACGCACGGCGAGCAGATGATCCCGCTGTACATCTTCTACTCGATGTTCGGCTGGCAGCGCACGGGCGACCAGTTCTGGCAGCTCGCCGACCAGATGGGCCGCGGCTTCGTCGTCGGCGCCACGGCCGGCCGCACCACGCTCACCGGTGAGGGTCTGCAGCACGCGGACGGCCACTCGCCGATGATCGCGGCCACCAACCCGGCGGCTCTCTCCTACGACCCGGCGTTCGCCTACGAGATCGCGGTCATCATGAAGGAGGGCCTGCGCCGCATGTACGGCGAGGCCAAGCCGGGTGAGGACCAGGACGTCTTCTACTACCTGACGGTCTACAACGAGCCGATGCCGCAGCCCGCGAAGCCGGCCGTGGAGGGTCTCGACGAGGCCATCATCAAGGGCCTCTACCGCTTCAACACGGCGGAGACCGCGGGTGTGGACGTGGCGGCCGCGAACGCCCCGCGCATCAACCTCATCGGTTCCGGTACGGCGATCCACTGGACGCTCAAGGCGCAGCAGCTGCTCGCCGAGGACTGGGGCGTGGCCGCCGACGTGTGGTCCGCGACGTCCTGGACCGAGCTGCGCCGCGACGCCCTGGAGGCCGACGAGGCGCTGCTGAACGGCGAGGAGCGGGTGCCGTTCGTCCGCCAGGCGCTTGCCGGCGCCGAGGGCCCGGTCCTGGCCGTGTCCGACTACATGCGCCAGGTCCCCGACCAGATCGCGCAGTGGGTCGAGCAGGACTACACCTCGCTGGGCGCCGACGGCTTCGGCCTCTCGGACACCCGTGAGGACGCCCGCCGCCACTTCGGCGTCGACGCCGAGTCGATCGTCGTCGCGTCCCTCGCCCAGCTCGCCCGCCGCGGCGAGGTCAAGGCGACGGCCGTGAAGGAGGCGCGCGAGCGCTACGGCCTGTAGTTCTCCGCCTGCTTCTTCGAAGCACGGGCTGTGCGTGCCCCGTCCCGATTGCCGGGACGGGGCACGCGTGCGTGAATGGACGCGTCGTGGCGAAGGCCGTCCGCGGGAGGCGCTGTTCCGTGAAGATCTCCAAGACCCCCTCCGCTCCCTGCTGGGCGGACCTGTCGAGCACCGACCCGGAGGCGGCCCGGTACTTCTACGAGGCCCTGTTCGGCTGGCGTACGCGCTCGTCCGACGACCCCACGGTCGGCGGCCACGGCACGTTCGCGCTCGACAGCCCGGACGGACCGAAGGTGGCCGGGGTCGGCCCGGTGCTGCGCCCCGGACAGCCCGCCGCCTGGCTGCCGTACTTCCAGTCCAGCGGCATCGACGCGGTCACCGCGCGCGTGAGCGGCAACGGCGGCCGGGTCGTCTCCGGCCCGATCGGCGTCCCCGAAGAGGGCAGGCTCGCGGTCTGTCAGGACCGGGCGGGCGCCGTGTTCGGCCTGTGGGAGCCGCAGGAGCACGCCGGTTTCCAGGCGGTGAACGTGCCGAGCAGCTTCTGCTGGTTCGAGCTGCTCACCCGGGACGGCGCGGGCTCCGTCGACTTCTACCAGTCGGTGCTCGGCTGGGGCACCGAGCGGAACGGCGCCTACACGAACTGGACCGTCGCCGACGAGGCGTTCGGCGGCATGGTCGATATGTCGACCGGTGAGTTCCCTCCCGAGGTGCCCTCGTACTGGAACCTGTACGTGGCCGTGGACGATCCGGACGCCGTGGCGGAGCGCTGCGTGGAGCTGTCGGGGCAGGTCCTGGTGCAGCCGACGACGATCGAGCCCGGCCGGTTCGCGATGCTCGCGGACCCGCAGGGCGCGGCGTTCTCGGTGATGCGCTTCGCCGCTTGAGCGGGTCCCGTTGTCAGTGGGGCGGTTCATGATGGCCGTATGCGTGCTGCCCGCCTGATCAAGATGGTGCTGTTGCTCCAGTCCCGGCCGTCCATGACCGCGGCCGAGCTGGCGCGCGAGCTCGAGGTGTCCGAGCGGACGGTGACGCGGGACGCGCAGGCGTTGTCGGAGGCCGGGGTTCCGGTGTACGCGGACCGTGGGCGGGCCGGCGGGTACCGGCTGATCGGCGGGTACCGGACGCGGCTCACGGGGCTCGCGCGCGGCGAGGCGGAGGCGCTGTTCCTGTCGGGGGTGCCGGGAGCGCTGCGCGAGATGGGCCTGGAGGACGCGGCGTCAGCGGCGCACCTGAAGGTGTCGGCGGCCCTGCTGCCCTCCTTGCGGGACGCGCCGCGGACGGCGGCGCAGCGCTTCCATCTGGACGCGCCTGGCTGGTTCCAGGAGCCGCAGACGCCCGAGCTGCTGCCCGCGATCGCGGAGGCGGTGTGGGAGGACCGAGTGGTGCGAGTCCGCTACCGCCGCACTTCACTGGGGCAGTCGGAGGACGTGGAGCGGGAGTTGGAGCCGTACGGGCTCGTGCTCAAGGCGGGCGTCTGGTACCTGGCGGCGGCGGTGCGCGGGGCGGACGCCTTCCGGGTGTACCGGGTCGACCGGTTCACGGCGGTGGAGCCGGGCGAGGAGCGGTTCGCGAGGGTCGAGGGGGAGGACGCGTTCGACCTGCCCGCGTTCTGGGAGGAGCGGGCGGCGCAGTTCGCGCGGGCACTGCTGCGGTCGGAGGTCGTCGTCCGGCTCACGCCCTCGGGGGTACGTCAACTGCCGTACGCCACCGATCCGGCGTCCGCGCGCGAGGCGCTGGAGTCGGCGGGGGACGCGGACGCGGAGGGGCGGGTGACGGTGACCCTGCCGGTCGAGTCGGAGGACGTGGCGTACACGCAGCTCATGGCGCTCGGGCCGGAGGCGGAGGTGGTGGCTCCGGCGGCGCTGCGGGAGCGGTTCGCGCTGGCCGCGCGGCGGATGCGGGAGTGGTACGGCTGACGGGTGCCACGCCGCGCGGGGGCGTCGCGGGCGTGCCGTGGGCATGTGCATGCATAACGAAGTGGAGCAGCTCCCGCGCTCGGCGTGCGCCCCATCGGTACAGGGCCGATGCTGGTCCCGTGATGGACGAGACCGAGTTCTGGGAGATCGTGGACAGTACGCGTGAGGCCGCGGGTGGCGACCCCGAGGACCACGCCGAGCTGCTCGTCGAACGGCTGCTGCGGTCCGATCCGGATTTCGTGCTCGACTTCGCCCGGCACTTCGAGTCCCGGTACAACCGGGCGTACCGATGGGACCTATGGGGCGCGGCGTGGGTCCTGCTGGACGGGGCGAGCGACGACGCCTTCGACTACTTCCGGTGCTGGCTGATCGGCCAGGGCCGGGAGATGTTCGAGGGGGCGCTGCACGATCCGGATTCGCTGGCGGAACTCCTGGACGACTTCGACGAGGAGGTCGACGGGGACGGCGAGGAGATCGGCTTCGCGGCGGACGAGGCGTACGAGCAGCTGACCGGGGTGGTCGCACCGGACCTGGGCCTCGCCCCCGCGCCCCCGGAGCCGGAGGGCACGCCTCTGGACTTCGAGGACGACGGGGTGATGGCCCGTACGTACCCCCGCCTGACGGCCCGCTTCGGCTGACATCCGCGCCGGGGCCGGGGCCACCCGTTTCCGTTGCGCGGCACCGTGGCGCCGACGCCCCCGGAGGGGGCGGGTGGTGGGAGGTGGGCGGGGCAAATCCAGCCCCGCCGGCGTTTGAGGCGCGGGGTCCGGGGCGGAGCCCCGGGGCGTAGGGGCCCCGTCCGGCTCACGCCGCGTGGATCGCCTGGTCCACTCCGGGGTGGGCGAACTCGAAACCGGATTCCAGCAACCGCGTGGGCACGGCCCGGGTGGACCCAAGAACGTCACCCGCCATCTCCCCGAGGACCACCCGGAGCGCGAAGGACGGAACCGGCAGCACCGCAGGCCTCCGCAGAACCCGCCCCATCGCCTCCGTCACCTCCCGGTTCGTCGCCGGCTGCGGCGCCGTCAGGTTCACCGGACCGGCCACGTCACCCGCATCCAAAAGGTGCCGCAGCGCCGCCACATGATCGTCGAGCGCGATGTACGACCAGTACTGCCGACCGTCCCCCATCCGCCCACCGAGCCCCGCCTTGAACAGCGGGAAGAGCTTGCCCCAGGCCCCACCGCCCCGCGCGACGACAAGACCGGTGCGGGCGAACACCGTACGGATGCCCACCTGGTGCGCGGGCGCGGCCGCCGCCTCCCACTCGACGCACAGCGAGGGCAGGAAACCGTCGCCCGCCGGAGCCGTCTCGTCGACCGTGCGGCTGCCCGTGTCGCCGTAGTAGCCGACCGCGCTGCCATTGAGGAAGACCCGCGGCGGCGTGTCCAGCCCGGCCGCTGCCCGCGCGAGCGTCTGCGTACCGAGGACCCGGCTGTCGCGGATCTCCCGCTTGTACGCGGCCGTCCACCGATGGTCGCCGACCCCCGCCCCCGCGAGGTTGACGATCGCCTCGCAGCCGGCGAGCCGGGACGTGTCGACGTAACCCTCCTTCGGATCCCAGCGGGCCTCGTCCGCCGCCCGTGGGGCGCGCCGCACCAGGCGCACCACGTCGTGCCCGTCGTCCGTCAGGGACCGCACCAGGGCCGAGCCGGTCAGTCCGGATGCGCCCGCCACCGCGAAACGTGTCATGGGACCCATCCTGCCCGTCGTACAGTCGGCCGCATGTCAGCCCCCGAGGACTCCGTGGCCCACATACGTTTCGCCGTCCCCGAGGACGCGCCCGCGCTCGACCGCCTCGACCGGGACACCTGGTCGCATCTGCACGCGGTGACGGCTCTCGACCCGGCCCCTTCGCCGTTCTTCAACGAGCGTTTCGGCCCACGCGACCACCTCGTCGCCGAGCTCGACGGCGTGCTCGTCGGCTACATCCGCCTCGGCCTCCCCACGCCCCTGGAGGCGAACGCGCACGTACGGCAGATCATGGGGCTCGCTGTCGCCGACGCGGCCCGCGGGCGCGGCGCCGGCCGGGCCCTGGTGCGGGGCGCGATCGAGCTGGCACGGCGGCAGGGCGCGCGCCGGATCACGCTGCGCGTCCTCGGCCACAACACCCCGGCCCGGAAGCTCTACGAGGCGGAGGGCTTCGTCATCGAGGGCGTGCTGCCCGGGGAGTTCCTGCTCGACGGGTCGTACGTGGACGACGTGCTGATGGGACAGCCCCTGTAGCCCGCCCGGCGCGGCGCAGTCACGGCGCGGTCACGGCGTGCGACGGGCCCCGACTCGTAGCAGGGTGAGGTGGAACGTCCGTCGCGAAGGGAGCCGAAGCCGGCATGACCTGGCCCGTGGCGCGCCGCAGGGACGAGGCGGAGCGCGCCTGGCTGCGCGGTGCGCCGCCGCCGCGCTGGTTGCGGTGGCTGCCGATCGCTCTGCTCGTGGTCCTGTACGCGCTTCAGGCCCCAACGGGATACCGGTTCGAGCTCGCGTTCCCGCTCGCGGCCATCCCCCCGCTCGCCGCACTGTCGTACGGTCCCGTGGCCACGGCCCTGTACGGCGGCTTCGTCCTCCTGCTCCTCGAACTGCCTCGCACCGGCTTCGGGCGCCCCGGCGACAGTGACGTACTGACGGTGGGTCTCGTCGCCGTGCTCAGCACGGCGATCGCCCTGGTCCGCAGGCGCAGGGACGAGCAGCTGGTCACGGTGCGCACGGTCGCGGAGGCCGCCCAGTTCGCGGTGCTGCCGCCACTGCCCGAGCGGGTCGGCGCCGTGTGCTGCGCGGGCCTGTACCGGGCTGCGCACCGCGGCGCCCTGGTCGGCGGCGACCTCTTCGACGTGCGCAAGGGCCCGACCGGCGTGCGCGCTGTCGTCGGCGACGTACAGGGGCACGGTCTGTCGGCAGTGGGCACGGTCGCGGGGCTGCTCGGCGCGTTCCGGGAGGCGGTGCTCGACCAGCCGGACCTGGAGGGCGTGGCGGCGCGTCTCGACCGGCGGCTCGTGGTGGACACGGCGGAGGACGAGCACGCGGAGCTGTTCGCGACGGCGGTGCTGCTCGAATTCCCCGACCCCTCCCCCGGCGAGGCGCCCGTCGTGCACGTCATCAGCTGCGGCCACCCGCATCCACTGCTGCTGCGCGACGGGCGGGTGACCGAGCTGGACGTGCCGTCGGGGGCGCCGCTCGGTCTCGGCCTCGCGGAGGTCGCGCCGCCCGAGCGCCTCACGGTCGAACTGCGGCCCGGGGACCGGCTGATCGCCCCGACGGACGGGGTGACGGAGGCGCGGAACCGGGTCGGGGACTTCTATCCGCTCGCCGACCGGCTTCCGCAGTTCGCGGGCGAGGATCCGGCCGGGCTCACGGACGCGGTGTGGCGGGACGTCATCCGGTTCGCGGGATCGGTCAGGGACGACCTGACGCTGCTCGTCTTCGCCCCTCTCGTGTCCGCTCCCGGCGCCACGCGGACCCCGGACGTGCCTCGCGAGGCGTGAGGTGTGAACGTAGGCGCATGAAGAACCCGGGACTCCCGCGCCGCCAGGGACACCGCCGAACCGCGGTCACCGCCTCCGTACTGCTGCTGCCGCTCGCCGTCTCCACGTTGTCCGCCTGTTCCGACGACGACGGGGCGACCAATCCGCCGCCCACGGCCTCACCCGCCGCGACGGCGAGCGGCGCCCGCTGTGTGACGGACCGGCCGGCCGACGACAAGGGCCCGGACGCGAAGCCGCGCGCGAAGGCCGCGTACACGGTCGACGACAAGACCGTGAAGGCGAAGTCGCACAAGGAGTTCAAGACGACGGAGCGCGACGAGTCCGCGCTGCTCGTGTCCGGTTCCGGGAAGCTGACGACGCGCGACGCGAAGATCATCAAGCATGGCGGCACCTCGTCCCTCACCGCGTCCGACGGGCACGGCCTCAACGCGGCCGCGCTCGCCCGCGACGGGGGGACGCTCACGATGTCCGGCGGCCGGATGTCCACCCAGGACAAGGGCTCGATCGGGGTGTTCGCCGCGGGCAAGGACGCGAAGGCCACGCTCAGCTCGGGCGGCATCAGGACGCACGGCGCCTCCGCGCACGGCGTGGCGGCCGCGCACGGTGGCACCCTCGGCCTGACGTACGTGGAGATCGACACGGCGGCCGCGCAGGCGGCGCCGGTGGCCGTGGGGCCCGGCGGCGGGAAGGTCACGGTGTCCGGCGGCACGATGACCTCGGCGGGCTGCGGGTCGCCGGGCGTGCAGACGGCGGGCGACGTCTCCTTGTCGCAGACGCTGTTCGACCTGGCCAACTCGGAGGCGTTCACCGTGGAGGCCGGGGGTTCGCTGTCCCTGAAGGACGTCCGGGCGTCCGCGGCGGCGGGCGGTGTGGTGCTGCGCGGCGACGGCGACACCTCGTACCGGATGACCGGCGGGGCGGTCCAGGCCTCCGACGGTGACATCTTCGCGGTCCAACAGGCCGACGCCGACATCGAGTTGAGCGGTGGCGCCGACGTGAAGACGAAGGACGGCAAGCTGCTGCGGGTCACGGACAAGGGCACGGCGACGTTCCGTGCGAACGGCGAAAAGCTGAAGGGCAGCGTGGCCGTGACGAAGGGCTCCTCCGCCACCCTCGACCTGACAGGCTCCACCGACCTGGACGGCAAGATCGTGGGAGCGGCGTCGCTGACGCTCGGCCCCAGGACGCAGTGGTCCGTGTCCGGGGACTCGGCGCTGAAGGGCCTGAAGCTGGCCGACGGGGCGAAGGTCTCCGACGTGATCGTGGGCAACGGTCACACGGTGACGTACGACAAGGCGTCGAGCCCGGACCTGCACGGGAAGAAGTACCAGCTGGAGGGCGGCGGCACGCTCAAGCCCGCGTAGGGCCGGGCCGGGCTGGAGCCGGGGCGCTAGCGCCGTTTTTGCAGCGCCGCGGCCCGCTCCCTGATCTCGGGCAGCTTCCCCATCAGGGCGAGGCCGGGGCAGAACGTCTCGTAGCCGTCGCGGTGCCCGGAGACCGCGAAGAACTTGTGGGCCGTGCCCGTCCTGAAGCGGGCCAGGTCGTTGCTGGACACCAGGCGCACGTGCGAGCGCGGGTCGATCCCGGAGAGGCCCAGCTTCCAGGCGGAGACGGCGGCGATCGCGTCGGTCATCGCCTTCGGCACCGGGGTGCCCTCGGTGAACGTGCCGATCGCGGCGATGCCCGCCGTGTCCCGGTTGAAGCCCTGCGTGTGGGCGCCGACAACGGGCCGGCCTGTGCCGCCCGCGCGCCCCTCGTAGACGGTGCCGCAGCGGTCGACGAGGAAGTTGTAGCCGATGTCGTCCCACTCCTTGCCGCCCGAGGCGCCGCTGCCCGCCTGGCCCGCGTACAGGTAGCGGATGATGCGCGGCGAGTCCGCGCAGTCGTAGTCGTTCGGCGAGTCGGTGTGGTGCAGGAAGACGGCCTTGACGCGGTCGCCGTAGCGGACCGGGTCGCGGTGGTACGCCTCGGCTCCCGCGAGCCAGCGCGAGCGCGGCACGATCCGGGGGCGCTCCGCCGGTACCCGGCCGCCCATGCGGCTGCCCACGGGCGCGACCCGCTTCGCCGACACCGCGGCGGAGGCCGGCAGCTCGCCGCGGGCCGTGGCCGCGAAGCGCTCGGGCCCTGGCCGGTCGACCGCCGCGGCACACAGCAGAAGGAGCCCGAGGGCCAGGGCTCCGGGCAGCCAGCGCAACTTTCTCCGTACGAGGTGCACGCCTCCCACCCTGGGCCCGGCGCGGCCTGTGCGGTCAGCCACAGTGGGCCAGGTGGTGGAACCATCGGGGGCACCCGGGCGTTTCTTACCGGTATGGACCTCCACATACTCGACGTGCTGCTGCTCGTGGTGGCCCTCGCCTACGCCGTGTCCGGCTACCGGCGCGGACTGCTCGCGGGCTGCGTCTCGCTGGCCGGGTTCGTGGGCGGTGCGGCCGTCGGCGTCTGGCTGCTGCCGTTCCTGATGGAGACGGTCACGCCGGGCACCACTTCGGCCACGATCGTCGCCGTCCTCACGGTGCTCGTACCGGCGGTCGCCGGGCACGGGCTCGCCGGGCTACTCGCGGCTCGGGTGCGCGGCGGGATGTCGCACGCGCCGGGCCCGCTGCGCGTGGCCGACGGGGTGGGCGGTGGCGCGGCGACCGCGGTGGCCGTCCTGGTGGTGGCGTGGGTGGCGGGCAGCGTCCTCGTCGCCTCGTCCTCCACGGTCCTCAACCAGGCGATCCGGAACTCCTCGGTGCTCGGCGCGGTGCAGCACTCCATGCCGTCGACGACCCCGTCCTGGTTCTCGCAGGCCACAGGGGCGCTCACCTCGGCGGGCTTCCCGCAGGTCTTCGACCCGTTCGCGAGCGAGCCGCCCGCCAAGGTGGCCAAGCCGTCCGGGGACAACGTGACGGCGAAGGCGACCGGCGCGGCCCAGCGCAGCAGCGTCAAGGTGCAGGGCGCGTCCGGCACCCAGGGCCGCGAGGGCAGCGGCTTCGTGTACAGCTCCGAGCACGTCATGACCAACGCGCACGTGGTCGCGGGCATCGACGACCCGACGGTGCGGGTGGGCGGCACGGGCCACGCGTACGAGGCGAAGGTCGTCCTCTTCGACCCCGACAAGGACGTGGCGGTCCTCTACGTTCCCGGGCTCGACGCCCCGTCCCTCCGCTTCGACGACTCGGCCGGGCGCGGCGACGCCGCCGTGGTCGCGGGCTATCCGCAGGACGGCGGCCTCGACCTCCAGGCCGCCACCGTCGACGACACGATCAAGGCGGCGGGCCAGGACATCTACGGCTCCGGAAACGTCACGCGCGACATCTACTCGATCCGCTCCACGGTCCTGCCCGGCAACTCCGGCGGCCCGCTCCTCGACACGGACGGCGAGGTGTACGGAGTGGTGTTCGCCCGGTCCACGACGGACGACGGGACGGGCTACGTGCTGACGGCGGACGAGGTGTCGTCCGACGCGCAGCGGGCGGCGTCGGCGACGACGGCGGTGGACACGGGGGCGCTGGTCTCTTCCTAGGGCCTGTCTCCTGGTCGTGCGGAGGTCAGCTCAGCGACTTCCCGGTCGGGACGACGACTCCGTACAGGTCGGTGATCGTCGCCATCGCCCCGAGGTGCAGCTGCTCGGCAGGCACCTCGACACCGCCGACCGAGGTCAGGGGCCGCGTGGCGCAGGCGTCGGCGACCACGGTGGGCCGGTTGCCGCGCAGGAACGCGCCCTGCGCGGTGAACTGCACGCACATGTGCGACATGAACCCGATCACGATGACGTCCTTGTGGCCCGCGGCGTCGACGCGCTCGCCCAGGTCGGTGCCGACGAAGGAGTCCGGGGCCGGCTTGACCACCACGGCCTCGCCCTCGACGGGCGCCACGTCCGGGTGGATCTCCCCGATCTCGGCGCGGATGTCGTACGCGGAGCCCTCGCCGCCGTCGTGCTGGACGTGGACGATCGTCGAGCCCGCCGCGCGGGCCCGGGCGAGGAGTTCGACGGCGTTGTCGAGGGCGGTCCGCCAGCCCTCCAGCTCCATCACGCCGCGGGTGTAGGTGTTCTGGTAGTCGACCAGGATCAGCGTCGCGTCGGCGAGCGAGGCGGGCGTCTCGTCGAGGCCGTTGAGGGTGCGCAGAGTCGTTGTTGGCATGCCTGAAACGCTACGAGCGGCGCCGCCATGTCGGCAATGACGGCTAACATGCAGATTCGGACACAGCCAGGGAGAGGGGCCCACCGTGAGCGGCGGGAGCGCCACCGAACGACTCGTCGTCATCGTGCTCTTCGAAGGCGTCGACACACTCGACGTCACGGGCCCGCCCGAGGTGTTCGCGCTGGTACGCCGCGAGGGGGACGCCACCTACCGGGTCCTGCTCGCCGCCGAGACCCTGGACCCGGTCACCACCTCCGCGGGCGTACGCGTCCTGCCCGACGTCACCTTCGACGACGCGGCCCGCCTGAGCATCGACACCCTCCTCGTGCCCGGCTCGGTCGAGGCCGACCCCGAGCGCGGGGTGCGCGCCCTTGCGGAGCCCGCGGTGGTCGACCGGGTGCGCACGCTCGCAGGGCGGGCCCGCCGGGTCGCGTCCGTCTGCGTCGGGGCGCATCTGCTCGCGGCGGCCGGGCTGCTCGACGGCAGGCGCGCCACCACCCACTGGTCGACCGCGCGCCAACTCGCCGATGAGCACCCGGAGATCGACGTCGACCCCGACCCGATCTTCATCCGCGAGGGGGACATCTGGACCGGGGCCGGCATCAGCTCCTGCCTCGACCTGTCCCTCGCCCTGGTCGCCGACGACCTCGGCGAGCCGACGGCGCTGCGGGTGGCGCGGCAGCTGGTGATGTATCTGAAGCGGCCGAGCGGCCAGAGCCAGTTCAGCGTGCCGCTGGCACAGGCCTCCACGACGCGGCGCGTGGAGGACCTGCGTCAGCACATCACCCGGCATCTCGGAGAGCCGCTCACCGTCGCGGACCTGGCCGGGCACGCCCACGTCAGCGAGCGCCAGCTCACCCGGATCTTCAAGTCCGAACTGGGCACGACACCGAGCGCGTACGTCGAGTCGGCGCGCGTCGAGCGGGCCCGCCAGCGACTCGAATCGTCCGACGACACACTCGACCGCATCGCCTCCACCTGCGGTTTCGGCACGACGGACACGCTGGTGCGGGCGTTCCGCCGACAGCTCGACACGACACCGACGGCGTACCGGCACCGCTTCCGCGTCTCCGTATAGCGGCCCATCCGTATCGCGACTCATCCGTATCGCGGCCCATCCGTGCGACGGCTCAGTAGTGGGTGCCGCCATCGATACGGATCTCCGTACCGGTGATGAACTTCCCGTCATCGGAGGCGAGCATCGCGACGACGCCGGCCACGGACTCGGGCCCGGCGAAGCCCGCACCCAGTGAGGGCGACAGCTTCGCGAAGAGGCTCCAGTCGGTGTCCTCGGGCAGGCCGGGGCCCTGGCTCTGCCTGCTCTCGCCGGAACCGTCGGTCATGCCGGACGCGATGGAGCCGGGCTGCACGGCGGTGAACCGGATGCCCTGCTTGCTGTACTCGGCGGCCAGCGCGTGCGTCATGGACTGGATGCCGCCCTTGCTCGCCGCGTACGCCGCCATGTACGGGTGGGCGAACATCGCGGACGTGGAGCTGAAGTTGACGACGGCGGGGCCCTCGCCCCGGAGCAGCGCCGGTATCGCCTCGCGGATCATGAGGAAGGTGCCGGTGAGATTGACCGCGAGCACCTGGTTGAACTCGGCGAGCGTGGTCTTCTCGGTGTGCGAGGAGCGCAGGATACCGGCGGCGTTGACGAGTACGTCGAGGCCGCCCAGCGCCTGCACGGCCCCGGCCACGGCGTCGCGCACGGACGCCTCGTCGGCGATGTTCACGACGACGGTGGTGAGGCGCTCGGCGTCGGCGCCGGCCTTGGTGACGGTGTCCTCGAGACCGGCCTCGCTGACATCGGCCGCGACGACCCGGCCACCCTCCGCCAGCATGCGCAGCACGGTGGCCTGACCGATGCCGGATCCGCCACCGGTGACCAGCGCACGACGCCCTTCGTAACGAGTCAGGTGCTTCAGGTTGTTGGGGCGGTTGGGGCGGTTCATGACGACTCCTTGCGTTCCTGTGTGCGTCCTCGCACGCCGGCCACCGTACGCTTCGGTGGCACGTTTTGCCATAACGGCGTTTCGTGCCAGTTAATTCCCGATGCGGTTACGCTTCGTCGGGTGAACGAGCCCAGAACGCCCTCTCCGTCGCCTGCGCAGCCCTCACTGACCGAACGCCGCAAAGCGGCGACCCAGCTCGACATCGCCCGCGCGGCGATGGAGCTGTTCACCGAGAAGGGCCCCGACGGCACCACGGCCGAGGAGATCGCGCGCGGCGCCGGAGTCGCGCTGCGCACCTTCTACCGCTACTTCCGCAACAAGCAGGACGCGGTGGGCCCGCTGCTCGCGTCCGGCGGCGACCGCTGGCGCGAGCTGCTGGCCGCGACGGAGCCGGGCACGCCGCTGCCGCAGGCCCTCGAATCGGCCGCGGCGGCGACGCTCTCGCCTCCGGACGAGGCGGCGGAGGAGGCGCTTCAGGGCACCCGGACGCTGCTGCGCGCGGCCCAGGACGACCCGGCGCTGCGCGCCGTTTGGTACCGGGTCAACCAGGAGTCGGAGGAGAAGCTCCTCCCGGTGGTGACCCACCTCGCGGGCCCCGATGCGGACCCCCTGGAAACCCGCCTGACCGCAGCCGCGGCGACCGACGCGATCCGAGTGGCCCTGGAACTCTGGTCCACGACGAACGCCCCCACCTCAGGCCCGAACTCCCCGGCATCTTTGGCGATCCGCGGGTTGCGGCATTTGGCGGCGGGTGACTGACGGCGGGGACCGTCCGGTGACCGGCCCGCGGGAGACGTGTCGTACGGCCGCGGGACGCGTCGCGCACGGGGGCGCAGGGGCGTGCGACCGTCGTGCCCCCGTGCCGCCCCCACGCGCGACTGCCCGGCGCGTGCGCCGCGCCTACGCTCGAGTTCCCTGGTCCCCGAACTCAGGTATCCCGAGGGCGCGTTGAGGGCATGAGCCCCCGGACGCCAGCCACCCGACCCGCCGGAGGCACGCCGTGCTCGATCCTGCAGACGAAAGCTCGGGAGCCATCGTCGTCGTGGGCGCCGGGGTCGCGGGACTCGCGGCGGCACGGCACCTGGCCAGGGCGGGCCTGCGCCCGCTGGTCCTGGAGGCCGCCACGGGCATCGGCGGCCGCATGTCCACCGAGAAGGTCGACGGGTTCCGCCTCGACCGGACCGGCCGGCCGCTGTGCACCTCGTACCCCGAACTGCGCCGCAACCCCGCCCTCGCTCCCCTCGCCCTGCGCCGCTTCTCCCCCGGCGCGCTCGTACACAGCGGCGGGCTGCGCCACCGGGCGGGCGAACCCACCGGCCCCCGGCGCACAAGGGGCGCACTCAACACGGCACGCGCCTTGGCGAGCGCCCCCCGGAGTCCGCGCGGCACGCGCCCCACCATCGGCAGCCCGCTCGACCACGCGCGCCTGGGCGCATCCCTGTCCCGGCTCGCGGCGACCGAGCCGTCCCGCCTCCTCGCCCGCCCCGAACTCCCCACCGCCCAAGCCCTCTTGACCCGAGGCCTGCCACCCCCGACCCTCCACGGTTTCGTACGCCCCCTGCTCTCGGCCCTGCTCTGCGACCCGGACCTCCGCACCTCCAGCCGGTGCGCCGACCTCGCCCTGCACGCGTACGCGGCGGGCCGGCTCGCCGTGCCGGAGGGCGGCGCCGACGCGCTGCCGGAGCTGCTCGCGGCGGGCCTGCCGCCCGGCACGGTCCACACCGGCGTACGGGCCACGGCGGTCGCCACGACCTCGGTCACGACGACCGAACTCGGCCAACTCCCTTGCCGCGCCGTGGTGTTGGCAACCGGCGCGCACGACGCCGCCGAACTCCTCCCCGGCCTGCGCGTCCCCGCCTTCCACGAGGTCACGGTCGTGCACCACGCCGTGCCCGAGCCGCCACTCGCCGAACCCGCGCTGCTGCTCGACGCGGACCGGCTCGGCCCGGTCGCGCATACGTCGGTGATCAGCCAGGTGGACCCCACGAGAGCCCCGGCGGGCCGCGCCCTCGTCTCCTCGACGGTCCTCGGCCCACCTCCCACGGACCGCGAACTCCGCACCCAACTCGGCGCCCTCTACGGCACGTCGACCGCCGACTGGGAAACCCTGGCCGTGCACCACGACCCCCACGCCGTACCGGCGATGCCGCCCCCGCACGACCCGCGCCGCCCGGTCCGCCTCCTCGACGGCCTGTACGTGTGCGGGGACCACCGGGACGCCGGCACGGTGCAGGGCGCCCTCCACTCGGCCCGCCGAGCGACCCACGCGCTCCTGACGGACCTGGGCATCCCCGCCCCCAACGCACCCCCGATCCCCAACGCCGCCTGACCCCTCATACCGCGCCCGCCTCCGTGGCCCAACTCCGGGGGCGGGCGCCCCCACCCTCCGGGGGTGACCCGGCCACGCCCCCGACCCCGACGCCGCGCAGCAGACCCCGACCCCCGGACCACCCCCACCAACCTCACCCCAACGCCGCAACCCTCTCCCGATACCCCCGGACGGGCCCCGCATCGCGATACGGCTCCAACCGCCTCTCGAACTCCCGCACATACTCATGCGCCCGCACCGACCGCATGTCCGCCGCGGCCGACGCCGCCTCCGCCCCGAGCGCGCACGCCGAGTCCAGCTCGCCGAGACCCAGCCGCGCCGACGCCAGCACCACCCGGCAGAAGAGCCGGCTGCGCGCGAACCCCGGCGCCCGCAACTGCAGCGACCGCTCCGCATGCTGCGCCGCGGCCCGGTACTGCTGCAGGTCCCTGTGACAGTGCCCGAACTCGTCCGCCAACTGCGCCTCGTCGAAGAACCGCGCCCACGGCGGCACCTCGTCCCCCGGCCGCACCGCCCCGAGCGCCCGCTCGGCCCGCACCAGCGACGCCGTGCACGCCCGCACCTCGCCGAGCACCCCGTGCCCGCGCGCCTCCACGGCGTGCAGCAGCGCCTGCACCGCGGGCGGCGCCGAAGCCCCCACGCCCTGCTGCGCCACCCGCGCGAGCTGCACCGCCTCCCGCCCGTGCCCGAGGTAGACGGCCTGCCGGCTCATGGTGACCAGCACGTACGACCCGTACATCCGGTCCCCCGCGGCCTGCGAGAGCCGCAGCGCCTGCACGAAGTACCGCTGGGCAAGACCGTGCGCCGCGATGTCGTACGAGGTCCAGCCCGCGAGCCGGGTCAGATCGGCGACGGCGCAGAACAGCCGCCGCCCGTGCTGCTCCCCGTACGCCCCGCGCAGCATCGGCTCGGCCTCGTGCTCCAGGTACCGCACGAGGGCCTGCCGCGCGTGCCCGCCCCCGTACGCGTGGTCGAGCGCGCGGAACAGCTCGCCCACGGAGCGCAGCGCCGCGATGTCCCCGCTCGTCACCCGGTGCCCGGGCCCGCGATCGGTCTGCCCCCGCTGCCTCGGCACGGCGGCGCCCACCGCCTCCAGCGCCACGCCGGGCCGCCCCTGCACCGGCACCCGCTGCAACTGCTCACCGTGGGCCACCCGGTCGTCGGCGCGACCGATCAGCCAGTCGCGGCTGGGCACGACGAGCCCCGCCGGGGTGAACGCGATCTTGCGGAGTTCGGCGTGGCTGCCGGAGTCCTTGCGCCACAGACCGCTGACGATGTCGACGGCCTCCTCGGGCGATGCCGCGAACTCCAGACCCGCGTACACGGGCGCACACGCGTCGAGCCCGAGGTCCTGTGCGGAGAGGCGGCGGCCGAGGCGGCGTGTGAACACCTCGGCGATGAGCGCGGGTGTCGTCCCTCTGGGCTGCTGTCCGCGCAGCCACCGGGTCACGGATGTCTTGTCGTAGCGCAGGTCAAGCCCGTGTTCGAGCCCTAGCTGGTCCACGCGGCGCGCGAGGCCCGCGTTGGAGAAACCGGCCTCCGCGATGAGCGCGGCGAGCTGGCGGTTCGGGGTGCGCTGCGGAGGTCGTTCCGTCATGCTGTGCGTTTGCCTTCCGGGCCCTTGGAAGCGGTAAAGGGGGGCCATTGAGTGCCCCCCTTTAGTCGCTGCTCCCTCATGGAACGGCGTGCGCCGTGACCGGCTCCCGCTCACGGACGGCGCTGAAATTATCACGGAGCGCACACGGCGTCCCCCAATCAGCCGAGCCGAACCCCTCCTTCATCCGATCGTGTGACAAACCGCGCGAGGGGTGGACGGCTGAGCCGTAATCCGGGAGCCGTACAGTTGCTCCGGGCGCGTTATATGCACGGTGAAGGTTCTTAGGGAGGCACTTGCCGTGAGTGAGTTCCGGTTCGTCCGCATGGGATTCGGTGCGGACATGGTCGATTACCAGGTCGCCTGGGACGAGCAGCGCCGTGTGCACGCCGCTCGCTTCGCCGACGAGGTGCCCGACACCTGTCTGCTCCTGGAGCACCCGCCCGTCTACACGGCCGGCCGTCGCACCGCCCCCGAGGAGCGCCCGCTCGACGGCACTCCGGTCATCGACGTGGACCGCGGCGGCAAGATCACCTGGCACGGCCCGGGTCAGCTCGTCGGCTACCCGATCCAGAAACTTCCGCGCCCCGTGGACGTGGTCGCGCATCTGCGCCGCCTGGAGGACGCGATGATCGCGGTCTGCGCCGAGTTCGGCATCGAGGCTGCCCGGGTCGAGGGCCGCGCGGGCGTCTGGGTGCTCGGCGACCCGATCGAGGAGCGCACGACCCTCAGCGAGCACGGCGGCCTGTCCCTGGACTTCAATCCGCGGCTCAGCAGCGAGGACGAGGAGTTCGACCACCGCCTCGTCGGCCCCGAGTACGCGCCCTCGAATGCGGGCCAGCGGCACGAGGACCGCAAGATCTGCGCCATGGGCATCCGCGTCGCCAAGGGCGTCACGATGCACGGCTTCGCGCTGAACGTGAATCCGGACACGTCGAACTTCGACAAGATCATCCCCTGCGGCATCCGCGACGCGGGCGTCACCTCCCTCTCGTACGAGCTCGGGCGCGAGGTCACGATGGACGAGGTGCTGCCGATCGCCGAGAGGCATCTGCAGGACGTCCTGGGGAACGCGCACCTCGAGCCGCGCGCCGTCGAGAAGGCCTCGGTCTAGCCCGCACAAGGCCTCGGTCTGGTCCATACGGGGAATGCACCCCGCAGGCCGCCGGTTGGCCACCCGTAAGGGCCATGAACATCACGGGCGTACCCTGATGTACGCCGAGGAATCAAAGCTTTAGGGAGCCGGTCGTGTCCGCAGTCGCACCCGACGGACGCAAGATGCTGCGCCTGGAGGTCCGTAACGCTCAGACCCCCATCGAGCGCAAGCCCGAGTGGATCAAGACCCGGGCGAAAATGGGTCCCGAATACACGAAGATGCAGAACCTCGTGAAGTCCGAGGGCCTGCACACGGTCTGCCAGGAGGCGGGCTGCCCCAACATCTACGAGTGCTGGGAGGACCGCGAGGCCACCTTCCTCATCGGCGGTGACCAGTGCACCCGGCGCTGCGACTTCTGTCAGATCGACACCGGCAAGCCCGAGCCGCTCGACCGTGACGAGCCGCGCCGCGTCGGCGAGTCCGTCGTCACGATGGACCTGAACTACGCCACGATCACCGGCGTCGCCCGCGACGACCTGGAGGACGGCGGCGCCTGGCTGTACGCGGAAACGGTCCGGCAGATCCACCGCCAGACCACCAACCGCGCCGACGGCCGCACCAAGGTCGAGCTCCTCGCCCCCGACTTCAACGCGAACCCGGAGCAGCTGGCCGAGGTCTTCTCCTCCCGCCCCGAGGTCTTCGCGCACAACGTCGAGACGGTCCCGCGGATCTTCAAGCGGATCCGTCCGGGCTTCCGCTACGACCGTTCGCTGAAGGTCATCACCGAGGCCCGCGACTTCGGCCTGGTCACCAAGTCGAACCTGATCCTCGGCATGGGCGAGACCCGCGAGGAGATCAGCGAGGCGCTGCGCCAGCTGCACGACGCCGGCTGCGAGCTGGTCACCATCACGCAGTACCTGCGCCCCTCCGTGCGGCACCACCCCGTGGAGCGCTGGGTCAAGCCGCAGGAGTTCGTGGAGCTGAAGGACGAGGCCGAGCAGATCGGTTTCTCCGGCGTCATGTCGGGCCCGCTGGTCCGTTCCTCGTACCGCGCGGGCCGGCTGTTCCAGATGGCCAAGGAGCAGCGTCAATCAGCTGCTCCGCAGCGGGGAGGCTCGTACACGGCCTCGCAAGCCGTGTGAATTCAGGCACAAGAGGCTACTGATCGGTAGTGGCCGGTATGACGCGGTCCTGACGATCCCCGCAGCTGGGGGCACCGTCAGGGCCGCGTCTGCGTTTGCGGCGCGAGCGTCAAGGCTTCATTGGTGTTTGACCGTCCGGTCACGCCCTGGTAACACCAATCAGTGACTCTGGAATCACGCCCCGTACATCCCGTGCCACAGCCGTGATCACCCTTCGAGGGGGGACCTCAACCATGCAGGCCGCGCCCGTCCGCGCCACCGCCATCCCGACCGTCACCGACGCACTGCGCGCCGTCGAGTCGCTGCTCATGAGCAGCGGCCAGCGCACCGCTCGCCGCAATGCCTGGACCTCGGTCCTGGAGGACCGCCGCCGCGCCAAGGACCGTGTCGAGGCGCAGCGCGTCCTGGAGGCCGTCGCGGCCCGGGGCTGAGAGATCTCGGGGGCCGACGCGGGTTCTACCCGCTTCACCGGCCACGTAGACTTCAAGACATGGCGAGGAAGGAAACTGCAGCGGACGCTGCTAACACCGGGCGGCTCAAGCAGATCGCTCAGACCTACAAGATGACCCGCAGGGTCGACACCAAGATCGGTCTCGTTCTCGCGGGTGTGGGAATCGTCACCTTCGGTGTCCTCCTCGCGATCGGCTTCTTGATCGGTCACCCCATCTACCTCGGAATTCTCGGCCTCCTGCTCGCTTTCCTCGCGATGGCGATCATCTTCGGGCGCCGAGCCGAGAAGGCCGCCTTCGGGCAGATGGAGGGACAGCCCGGCGCGGCCGCGGCCGTGCTCGACAACATCGGACGTGGTTGGACGACGACCCCCGCGGTCGCCATGAACCGCAGCCAGGACGTGGTGCACCGCGCGGTCGGCAAGGCCGGCATCGTGCTCGTCGCGGAGGGCAACCCGAACCGGGTGAAGTCGCTCCTCGCGGCCGAGAAGAAGAAGATGGCCCGCATCGTCTCCGACGTCCCGGTCCACGACTTCGTGGTGGGCACGAGCCAGGGACCCGAGGGAACGGTTCCGCTGAAGAAGCTCCGTACGACGATGCTCAAGCTGCCGCGCGTACTGACAGGCCCCCAGGTGACCGCGACCAACGACCGGCTGAAGGCGATGGGCGACCTCATGTCGAACATGCCGCTGCCGAAGGGTCCGATGCCCAAGGGGATGAAGATGCCCAAGGGCGGCGGCGGCCGGGCCCGCTGACACGCTCCGCTGCTTCTACGCGAACGAGGCGGGCCGGAACCTGATGGTTCCGGCCCGCCTCTCCTACGTTTCCGCGTGGGCTGGTGCCTGTGCCGATCGCGGTGCGGCTCGCGTGTCGCTGTGGCCCCGTTCGCGCAGTTCCCCGCGCCCCTAACTGCGGACCTGCACCGCCTTCGCGACGCGGTCGTGCAGGCCGCGGCCGTCGCGGTCCCAGATCAGCGCCGGGATGGCGACGCACAGCAGCACCGAGCGGGCCAGCACCCGGCCGATTCCGATGCGCCCGCCGGCCTCCGAGACGACCCGCAGACCGAAGAGGCGCTTCCCGGGCGTGCAGCCGATGGTGCCGACCGTGAGCACGCTGAGTGCGAAGAAGATGAGCAGCGCCCAGTTCCCCGTCGCCTGGTTGTAGCCGTGCGTGACCAGGCCGTATGCGATCAGCATGCACAGCGCCCAGTCGACGACGAGGGCTCCGATGCGGCGGCCGGGGCGCGCGATGGAGCCGGGTCCGTGCTCGGGCAGGCCGAGCTGTTCACCGCGGTAGCCGAAGTCGGCACCCGCCTGTTCCATGGCCTCACGAGGCCCGGACAGCCACGATCCCATTGCTTCCCTGTTGTCCACGCGTCAACGGTACTGCGCCGCTCTCCTGATGCGGTCCCGACCCCTGCTCCGGTTAACTTGGGCGAAACAAATGGGTCATGCTTGAGAAATCACGTCTGCCTATGGTCGGGTCCCAGCGTGTGCCACCGCACTGGTCGCGCGATCGAGCTGCCAAGAGCTGCAACCCCGCCCCTCCCCGGGTGGGAGTAGGAGGAGTTGGATGTTCCAGAACGCCGATGACGCCAAGAAGTTCCTCGCGGACGAGGACGTCAAGTTCGTCGACGTCCGCTTCTGCGACCTGCCGGGTGTGATGCAGCACTTCACGGTGCCGGCTGCGGCGTTCGACCCGGACGAGGAGCTCGCCTTCGACGGCTCCTCCATCCGCGGCTTCCAGGCCATCCACGAGTCCGACATGGCGCTGCGCGCGGACCTCTCCACCGCCCGCGTGGACCCCTTCCGCCGCGACAAGACGCTGAACGTCAACTTCTTCATCCACGACCCGATCACGGGCGAGCAGTACTCCCGTGACCCGCGCAACGTGGCGAAGAAGGCCGAGGCGTACCTCGCCTCCACCGGCATCGCCGACACGGCGTACTTCGGCCCCGAGGCCGAGTTCTACGTCTTCGACTCGGTCCGCTTCGAGACCTCCGCGAACCGCTCGCTCTACGAGATCGACTCCGAGGCGGGCGCCTGGAACACCGGCGCCGTCGAGAACAACCGCGGCTACAAGGTCCGTTACAAGGGCGGTTACTTCCCGGCCCCGCCGGTCGACCACTTCGCCGACCTGCGCGCCGAGATCTCCCTGGAGCTGGACAAGAACGGCCTGCAGGTCGAGCGCCAGCACCACGAGGTCGGCACCGCCGGCCAGGCCGAGATCAACTACAAGTTCAACACGCTGCTCGCCGCGGCCGACGACCTGATGCTCTTCAAGTACATCGTGAAGAACGTCGCGTGGCGCAACAACAAGACCGCGACCTTCATGCCGAAGCCGATCTTCGGTGACAACGGCTCGGGCATGCACGTCCACCAGTCGCTGTGGCAGGGCGGTTCCCCGCTCTTCTACGACGAGCAGGGCTACGCGGGCCTCTCGGACATGGCGCGCTACTACATCGGCGGCATCCTCAAGCACGCCCCGTCCCTCCTCGCCTTCACGAACCCGACGGTGAACTCGTACCACCGCCTGGTCCCGGGCTTCGAGGCGCCGGTCAACATGGTCTACTCGCAGCGCAACCGCTCCGCGGCCATGCGTATCCCGATCACGGGCTCGAACCCGAAGGCCAAGCGCGTCGAGTTCCGCGCGCCGGACCCGTCCTCGAACCCGTACCTCGCCTTCTCGGCGCTCCTGATGGCCGGCCTCGACGGCGTCAAGAACAAGATCGAGCCGGCCGAGCCGATCGACAAGGACCTGTACGAGCTGGCTCCCGAGGAGCACGCCAACGTCCAGCAGGTCCCGACCTCGCTCCCCGCGGTCCTCGACGCCCTGGAGGCGGACAACGAGTACCTGCAGGCCGGCGGCGTCTTCACGTCCGACCTGATCGAGACGTGGATCGACTACAAGCGCACGAACGAGATCGCCCCGATCCAGCTGCGCCCGCACCCGCACGAGTTCGAGCTGTACTTCGACATCTAAGCCGTCCCGTAACCCCGGACGCGCTCGTCGTCGAGGGCCCGGTCTTCCCCATCAGGGAGGCCGGGCCCTCGGGCGTTTCGGGGGGGTGGGTCATGTCGGGGGTGGGGGGAAGCTCGCCGGGCGGGAAACGGGTAAACGCCTTAAACTCGGGCAAGTCGCACACGCTGACAAGCCTCGGAGGAGTGCCGTCATGAGCAATCTGTTCGTCGTCGCCTATAACGACCTCGCCACCGCCGACCAGGTCCGCAACCGGCTTCTGGAGATGTCCAAGGAGCACCTCGTCGAACTCGAGGACATCGTCGTCGTCGAGCGTCGGGAGTCCGACGGGAAGATCAAGCTGCACCAGGCCGTGAACCACACCACGATGGGCGCCACGGGCGGCGCGCTGTGGGGGAGCGTCATCGGCATGCTCTTCCTCGTGCCGTTCCTGGGGGCCGCCGTGGGCGCCGCGGCAGGAGCCGCCGGCGGGGCCGTCACGGACACCGGGATCAACGACAACTTCATGAAGGAACTCAGCCAGAACCTGAAGCCCGGCGCCGCCGCGCTGTTCGTCCTCGTCAAGCAGGCCGCCAAGGACAAGGTCGTGCCCGAGATCGCCACGTACGGCGGTCAGCTGGTGCAGACCTCGCTGAGCAACGACGACGAGGAGGCGCTGCGCGAGATGCTGCAGAAGAGCCAGTCGAAGGCAGAGGCGCCGGCGTCGGCTTAGGCGTCGGTCACTGGGCGAGGAGTTCGGGCAGTCGGCCCTCGGTGACCTCGCGGGCCACGTCGGCCAGCTTGCGCCGGTGGGAGCGCGCGTAGCCCCGCAGGCCGGAGAACGCCTCGTCCAGTGACAGTCCGTGCCGGGCGGCCAGGATGCCCTTGGCCTGCTCCACGACGACCCGGCTGGACAGCGCGTGCTCCAACTGGCCCGCGAGGACCTGGGTTTCGTTCAGTTCGCGCTGCAGCGTGAGGGTGTGCCCCGCGACCTCGGCGAAGAGCCGGACCAGAGCGAGGGCCTCCTCGTCCAGCGGCTTGTCCGCCGCGGTGAACAGCACCAGTGCGCCGATCTCCTCGTCCCTGCCGTGCAGCGGAAGCGCGGTCGCCCGGCCGAAGCCGAGAGCCTGGGCCCGGACGGACCAGCGCGGCCAGCGCAGCTGCGCGGAGTGCGTGGTCACATCGACGTCCACGAGGGCACAGCCCGTCGTACGGGCGTCGTAGCCCGCGCCCTCCCCCCAGCGGGCGGCATCGGCCGCGAGGGCGCCGAGCGAGGGATCCGTGCCGTCGGTGAGGAGGGGCGTGCGGCCGCCGGGCACGTACGCCACCAGAGCCCCGCGCGCATGGAACAGTCGCCTGCCCCCTTCGGCGAGGGTGGCCAGCAGGGTCTGTGTGTCAAGGGGGTCGCGAGCAGCTCCGCCCGTCAACTCGGCAAATACCGCGGCGACTTCCTGCTCTCGCAGTGTCACGGTGGAGACCTCTCAGCCGAGTTGGAGTCGTCCCTGGACGATATCCTGAGCGACGTCGCCGATGGGACGACTGTCCCCGAAGGCGCGTGCTTTGACCAGTTCCAGCGCGTCCGGTATGCGACAGCCGAGCTGGACGGCCACCATGCCCGCGGCCTGGTGGACCTCGGCGCGGTAGTCGATTCCTCCGAACAGGCCGGGTACCGCATCCGCGCCCAGGAAAACGTTGCGGGTCAGAGAATCTGCGACCTGTGTGATGGTCGCGGTGGACGTGGCGTCCGCGCGCACACCGAAGGCGGCCAGAGCGCCGATGCAGCTGTCGGCGGACCGCAGGGGAACGGCGAGGACATGGCCGATTCCGAGCCCCTCGGCCGCGGGACCGTACCCTGGCCAGCGGTCCGTCAGCACGTCCCCCGAGGCGACGACCGCGCAGCGGCCTTGCACCGCATCACGCGCCGGCCCCTCGCCGAGGATGTACTCCAGGTCCTGCGCGGCGCGCGAGGGGCCGTCCGACGAGGCGGTCGCGATCTGGTTCCGCTCGAGGTCGACGAGGGTGATCGCGGCACTCTCGGTCCCGCAGGCCTCCGCGACCCCCGTCATGAACAGCGGGGGCCGCCCTCCCGTGGCCGCCCAGCTGGCGGCACGTCGGGCATGGGATTCCAGGAGCTCCGCGGCCACCTCGTGCCGCCTCGCGCTCGTCCGGTGGATGTGCGCCAGGCGGGCATGGAGGTCGCCGCCGCTCTCCTCGGCCAAGTTCGCATACCTGCGGGCAAGGCTCAGCTCGCGGTCGGCGCGTTCACAAGCGCGGGCCGCTCGCTGCCAAACGGCTGCCGCCTGTTCCGCCGAGCTCCCCCCGAGGGTCATGCCCTCAGCGTACGCCCAGGGAACGGATCAGGAGGCTCCGTTGCTCCGGCCGTCCTCCTCCATCAGCAGCACGACGCCGCCGTGGTGCCCGCCGAACGGGCTGCAGTTCACGGTGCAGTTGATGCTGCGGCCGAGGCGGTTCACGGCGGCGATCATCACCGGCTCGCCGCGGCTGCTGGTCCTGATGCACTCCTCCACGGCCTCCCGCAGCGGCCGGGTGGGCAGCCCGAAGTCGAGGTCGAAGAAGGGCTCTTCCACCGCCTCGTCCTGGCGCAGCCCCCACAGGTCGCTCGCGCCCCGGTTCCAGCTCTTGACCCTGAGGCTCTTGTCGAGGACGACGATGGCGGCCGCGATGGAGGTGAGGACCCCTTCCAGGAAGGCGCGGGTCTCGTCGAGCTCGTCGCTGCGGATCCGCATTTCCTCGTTCATCGTCTCCAGTTCCTCGTTGCCGGACTGGAGTTCCTCGTTGGTGGTCTCCAACTCCTCGTTCGTGGACTGGAGTTCCTCGTTGGTCGTCTCCAGCTCCTCGATGGAGGACTGGAGCTCCTCGTTGGTCGTCTCCAACTCCTCGTTCGTGGACTGGAGTTCCTCGTAGGCCGTCTCCAGGTCCTCACGTACGCGCTTGACCTCGGCCTTGAGCTGGGTGGCCACGGTCACGTCGGTGAACGAGATGTGGGTGGCCGCCGGTACTCCCCCGACGCCGATCAGCGGCTGGACGACGATGTCGAAGTACTGGACGTCCTCGCCGACCCGGCGCTGCGCCCCGTTGACCCGCAGCGTGCGGCGCTCGTGCGTGGCCTGGTCGATCAGTGAACGCAGCTCGACGGGCCGGTAGGAGATCTCGAGGTCCCGGAAGGGGCGGCCGATGTCGTTCGTGGTGAGGGCGAACTGCACGCGCGCGTGGTTGTTGATGAGGACGACGATGCCCTCGGGGTCCACGGCGAGGGCGGCGCCGGGCGAGGCGTCGAGGACCAGGTCGCGCAGCTGGCGGTTGCGGGCCAGGCTCTGCGTCTCCCCGGGCTGGCTGCCGCGCAGCTTCACCGGGGCCGGCTGGTAGGTCGTCGTCGCTCCGCCCGGGCGGCGGCGGAAGATGCGCTGGCGCATGCTGATGACGTCGAACCGGTCCGCGTCGTTGAGCAGCATCTCGGCCTTGCCGAGGAAGAGGAAGCCGCCCTCGCGCAGCGCGAAGTGGAACCGGTCGACGATCTGCGTCTGCGCCTCGACGTTGAAATACATCAGGGCGTTGCGGCAGACCAGCAGGTCGAGGCGGGAGATGGGGGCGTCACGGGTGATGTCGTGGCGGCCGAAGATGACACGGCGGCGCAGATCGGAGCGGAAGCTGAACTGCGAGCCGTTCTGCTCGAAGTACCTCTCGCGCAGTTCGGCGCTGAGCGACTCCAGGGACTTGGCCGGGTAGAGGCCCGAGCGGGCGTCGCGCAGCGCCTCGTCGTCGACGTCCGTACCGTAGATCTTGACGCGGTTGAGGGCCTCCTCAAGGCCGAGCGCCTCCGCGAACATGATCGCGAGGGAGTACGCCTCCTCGCCGCTGGAGCAGCCCGCGCTCCACACCCGGATCTCCTCCTCCGGGCCGAGCTGGGCCAGGAGCTCGGGGACCACCTCGTGCTGCAGATACGTCCAGGCGTCCGCGTCCCGGAAGATGGACGTGACGTTGATCAGGATGGTGTTGAAGAGGGCGCTGAACTCGTCGGCGTTCGTCTCCAACTGGTCGCGGTAGTCGGCGTACGAGTCGATGCCCACGTCGCTCATCCGCTTGCGGATGCGGCGCCCCAGGGAAGTGCGCTTGTATCCGGTGAAGTCGAAGCCGCGGGCGTCCCGCAGGAACCGGAGCAGTTCCTCCAGTTCCTCGTCGGTCTCCGCGTCGCGCGGCGCCTCGCTCATGGTCCGTCCTACCTACTGCCTCTTGATGTCGACGAGTCCGCGGATCGCCGCGGAGATTTCCTCCAGAGGTAGCACGAAGTCCGCCGCCCCCGTACCCACCGCCGCCTCCGGCATGCCCCTGAACTCCGCGGTCTCCGGGTCCTGCGCGATCACGGTACCGCCCCGCGCCTTCACGGCGTCCACGCCCTTGGCGCCGTCGTTGCCCGTGCCGCTCAGGACGACGGCGACGGCACGGGCCCCGTAGGCGTCGGCGACGGATTCGAAGAGCGGGTCGGCGGACGGCCGCAGGAAGTGCACCCGGTCCCCCAGGGAGAGGCCGAGGGTGCCGTCCCGGTCCACGAGGAGGTGACGGTTGGGCGGCGCGATGTGGACGGTGCCGGGCCGAGCCTGCTCGCCCTCTTCGGCGAGTTTGACGTGCAGGCCGGTGCGGCGGTCGAGGATCTCCGCGAGCACGGTGCGGTGGTGCGGGTCCATGTGCTGGACGACGAGGACCGGCACGGGCAGGTCGGCCCCGAGCCCGCCGAGAACGGTGACAAGGGCATGGATGCCACCCGCGGACGCGGCAACTGCGACGATGTTGAAGCTGTCGTGGGTACGGTCGGCACTGATCGGTGACGGCACAGTATTGACCCTAAACTCCCGACGGGCCTGCGGCTACGGATACGGGGGGGGGCGGGCGGCCGTCAGGCGCCGGGCGCCGCCGTCAACACTCCCGCCGAAATCGCGGACCGCAGCACCGCGTGGTCCCGGTCGGTCTGCTCGGCGTAATGCATCGCGAACGCGGCGACCGCACGGTCGAAGACGTCCTTGCCGCCGAGGTAGGCCGCGAGGGCGACGCGGTCTCCGGAGCGGGCGTGCGCCCGGGCGAGGGCGGCGCCGCACAGCCGGGCGTAGGCGAGGAGTTCGTCGGGCGGCATGACGTTGACGTCGGCGGAGCCCTTCATGTCGCGCAGTTGACGCCAGTAGAAGGAGCGGCCCTGCGGTCCCGTCATCCAGCCGAGGAAGATGTCGCCCGCCGCCTGGAGGAGGCGCTGTCCCGACACGACGCGGTGGCCTGGATGGATGTACGGGCCGTGGTTCGGGATGTGGTCCTCGATGACGGACCGGGTGGCCTCCTTGATCTGGAGGAACAGCGGGTCGTCCGCGTCGCGTCCGGCGAGCAGCACGATGAAGCAGCGGGTGCCGACGCTGCCGACGCCGACGACCTTGCGGGCCGCGTCGACGAAGCGGTAGCGGTCGAGCAGCCTGCGGCGTTCCTCGGCGAGCGTGGAGCGGTAGTCGCCGAACATTTTGCGGACGGCCGCGGCGTCGGAGACCCCGGCCGGCTCGAGGAGCGGCGGGTCGTACGCGATGCGGCGGCGGCCTTCGGGGGTGGTCTCGGTGAGCTTGCCGAGGGCGTGCAGGCTGGTACGGCGGGTGGCCTGGGCGAGGGTGTGCTCGGCGCGGCGGCGGTGGCGTCCGGAGCGGATGAGCGGGAGCAGCGCATGGGCGTCGATGCGCTCGTACCAGACGGCGAGCTCACCGAGCGGGGCCAGGCGGCGCATATTGGTGCGGTACGCGGTGACGGAGCCGAGGGCGGCGAGGTGGGCGTGCTTGTCGGAGTGGCCGTTGTCGCGGGCGGCGACGGCTATGGAGGCGGCGAGGCGTTTGACGTCCCATTCGAAGGGGCCCGGGTACGTCTCGTCGAAGTCGTTGAGGTCGAAGAGCAGGGCGCGGTCCGGCGCGGCGAACAGGCCGAAGTTCAACAGGTGGGCGTCGCCGCAGAGTTGGACGGTGAGGCCCGTGTGGGGTGTCGCCGCGAGGTCGTCGGTCATCACGGCGGCGGCGCCGCGCAGGAAGGCGAACGGGCTCGCCGCCATCCGCCCGTAGCGGATGGGCAGCAGGTCGCGGAGCCGGTCGGCGCCCTGCCGTTCCAGGGTGACGACGGGGTCGGGGCGGTCGGCGGACGGGATCCACGGGCCGTGCGAGGAGCGGGGGCTGTGCTTGCGGGCCCGTCTGCCCTGGTCGGCGCGTTCGGCGGGGCTGCTCATGGCGGGCGCCCCTTCGGTCAATGACGCAGGGCGCGGGAGACCTCGGCGGTGATGTCACCGTCGAGGGAGTGGGTGCTGCGGGCGGTCGCGTCCTTGGAGTCGCCGCCCTGCACATCGTTCACGTTGAGCACGACGGTGTCCACCAGCTTGTCGTCGCCGTTCCTGAAGCCGACCTGGACGACGTACGACTTGGTGTCCGACGCGCCGTTGCTGACGGTGACCGGGACCGTGGTGCGGTCGCCGTCGGATTTCACGTCGCCGAGCTTCACGTCGCCCTTGGCGTCGACGCCGTCCTTGAAGTCGTTGAACTTCTGCTGCGCCTCCGCGGTCGCCGACGCCACCACGTCCGCACCCCTGGACGCGGCCGAGGAGGCGGCGGAGGCGGCCTTCGACGCGGCGCTGGAAGGGCCATCGCCGTCGTCGGAGCAGCCGGCCGCGGCCACGGTCAGGGCCGCCACGCACAGGGCCGCGCCCACCGCCCGTACGCCTCGTGAGCCTCGTGCGCCTCGTCGTACGTCCGCCATCGCCGACTCCTCCGCTCGACCACCACTGCAGGTTGCCTCAGTCAACGTTGGGGCAGGGTCGGGGCGCATGCCAAGGGGGGCAAACAGGTGACCTTCGCGGCACCGCGGCAGGCAGGATGTGCCGCATGAACACGAAGAGCACAGGGACCGTGCGGCACATCGGTGACGACGAGCGGCGCGTGCGGCTCGCCCGCGCGCACCGCCTCGCCCCCTCGGCGCGTGCGGACCGCGCCGAGGACATCGCGCGCTCGCTCGTGGCGCTGCACGGCACGGATCCGGCGACCGTGTATCTGGCGGTGGGGGCGCGGCTCGCGGAGCCTTCCGGGACGGTCGCCGACGTCGAGCGGGCGCTGTACGAGGACCGCAGCCTGGTGCGGATGCACGGGATGCGGCACACGGTGTTCACGTTCCCGGCGGAGCTGGCGGCGACGGTGCACGCGTCGACCGGGCTCGCGGTGGCGGCGAAGGCGCGGGCCGGACTGCTCAAGGACATCGCGGGCGGCAGCGACGGGCGCCTCACGCCCGAGTGGCTGGCGGAGGTGGAGGCGTCGGCGCTGGCCGCGCTCGAGCGGCGCGGGGAGGCGACGGTGACCGAACTCGCGGCGGACGAGCCGCGGTTGAGGGAGCAGTTCACGTACGGCAGGGGCAAGAGCTACGAGGCCGAGCAGACCGTGTCGTCGCGGCTCATGCGGGTGCTCGGGGTGGAGGGGCGGGTCGTACGGGGCCGGCCGCTCGGCTCGTGGACCTCGACGCAGTTCCGGTGGGCGGTCGCGCCGCCGCATCCGGAGCTGCCGGTCGCCGAGGCGCAGGCGGAGCTGCTCCGGCTGTGGCTGGGGGTGTGCGGGCCCGCCACGGAGGGGGACCTCAAGTGGTGGACGGGGTGGAAGGTCACCGATGTACGTAAGGCGCTGGCCGCGGTGGGGGCGGTGACGGTGTCCCTGGACGGCGGTGGCACGGGGTACGTGCTGGCGGACCAAGTAGACGCTCCTGATGGTGACTTGGAGCCTTGGGCGGCGCTGCTGCCGGGCCTCGACCCTACGTCGATGGGGTGGCAGGAGCGCGACTGGTACTGCCCACCGGAGCTGCGCCCCGCGCTCTTCGACGGCAGCGGGAACATCGGGCCCACGGTGTGGTGGGGCGGGCGGATCGTGGGTGGGTGGGGGCAGGGTGCGGGTGGCGAAGTGGTGTGGCGGTTGTTGGATGCGTCGGGTGGGCGGGCCGCTGAACAGGCGGTTGCCGCGGAGGCGGCGCGCCTCGCGTCGTGGCTGGGTGGGACGCGGGTCACGCCGCGGTTTCGTACGCCGTTGGAGAAGGAGTTGGCGTCGATGTGAGCGCAGGCGGCGACGAGGCCGAGGTCGCGGGGCTCTGCCCCGAACCCCGCGCCTCAATCTCCCCCAGCTAACGCTGGGAGGTGCCCCCTGCGGGGCTAAAAAGGGTCACCGGCTGTAACGCATCAGCGCCCGCACCATGTGGCACGTCGTGTCCGATGGCGGGTGGATGCCGACGTGTTCGGCCGTGGCGCGGATCCTGCGGTTGTGGGCCTGGTTGGGGAGGTAGACGCCGGAGTCGAGCAGGGCTATCGCCAGGCGCATGGCCTTCAGGCGGCGGTTGTGGGTGATGTACCAGTCGCGGGGGCGCCCCGCGGGGAGCGGCCTCTTCGCGAGTGGTGTGTACGGCAGATCGAACAGCAGCGGAGCGGCGGCAGCGGGCACAGGCATCCTCCTGTCGCGAACGTCCGAGAGCCCCCGTAGCCCTCGAACACTGCTTCTATTCTACCGCCGACCACTGACAAAAGCCGCTGGCCAGAGCCCAGTTGAGGGTCGACGCACGGCTTCACTCGCGTACCGTTGACCCCATGGAGATCTGGATCAACCCGGCCTGCTCGAAGTGCCGCAGCGCGCTCACCCTGCTCGACGCGGAGGGCGCCGACTACACGGTGCGCCGCTACCTGGAGGACGTGCCGACGCCCGACGAGATCCGCGCCGTGCTCGGCCGGCTCGGCCTCGAGCCGTGGGACATCACCCGCACCCAGGAGGCCGACGCGAAGGAGGTCGGCCTGAAGGGCTGGGCGCGCGACGCGGACAGCCGTGAGCAGTGGATCGAGGCGCTCGCCGCCCACCCGAAGCTGATCCAGCGCCCGATCATCACGGCCGAGGACGGCACGGCGGTCGTGGGCCGCAGCGAGGAGTCGGTGCGCGAGGCGATGACGCGGCGCTAGCCCCACCCACCGCAGGCGGCACATCGCATACAGGGCCCCGGGCCACTTCCCGCCCCGCACCGCTCAGGTAACACGGGGTTCACAAACGAGCAACGGCCGAGAAACCCCCTGGTGACAGAGTTCCCGGCAGTTCGAGACCCGCGTGAATGAGGAAGTGGCCCCGTGACCTTCAAGGCTGAGTACATCTGGATCGACGGCACCCAGCCGACGGCCAAGCTCCGTTCGAAGACCAAGATAATCGGGGGTCAGCCGCAGGGCCTGGACACGCTTCCGGTCTGGGGCTTCGACGGCTCCTCCACCAACCAGGCCGAGGGCCACGCCTCCGACCTCGTGCTCCGCCCCGTCGCCCAGTACCCGGACCCGATCCGCGGCGGCGACGACATCCTCGTCATGTGCGAGGTCCTGAACATCGACATGACGCCGCACTACTCCAACACGCGTGCCGCACTCGCCGAGGTCGAGGAGAAGTTCGGCTCGCAGGAGCCGATCTTCGGCATCGAGCAGGAGTACACCTTCTTCGAGGGCGACCGCCCGCTCGGCTTCCCGGTCGGCGGCTTCCCCGCCGCGCAGGGCGGCTACTACTGCGGCGTCGGCGCGGACGAGATCTTCGGCCGTGACATCGTCGAGAAGCACCTCGAGCACTGCCTGGACGCCGGTCTCGCCATCTCCGGCATCAACGCCGAGGTCATGCCCGGCCAGTGGGAGTTCCAGGTCGGCCCCGTGGGTCCGCTCCAGGTCTCCGACGAGCTGTGGATCGCCCGCTGGCTGCTCTACCGCACCGCCGAGGACTTCAACGTCTCCGCGACCCTCGACCCCAAGCCGGTCAAGGGCGACTGGAACGGCGCGGGTGCGCACACCAACTTCTCCACGAAGGCGATGCGCGAGGGCTACGACGCGATCATCACCGCGTGCGAATCGCTCGGCGAGGGCTCCAAGCCACTCGACCACGTGAAGAACTACGGCGCCGGCATCGACGACCGCCTCACCGGTCTGCACGAGACCGCCCCGTGGGACGAGTACAAGTACGGCGTCTCCGACCGCGGCGCCTCGGTCCGCATCCCCTGGCAGGTCGAGCGGGACCGCAAGGGCTACATCGAGGACCGCCGCCCGAACGCCAACGTCGACCCGTACGTCGTGACGCGGCTGCTCGTCGACACCTGCTGCACCGCGCTCGACAAGGCCGGCCAGGTCTGACGGCGCCGGCCGGGTCCGAATCCGGCCATCCGCTTCGGGAGGGTGTCCACATTGTGTGGGCGCCCTCTCGTTCGCGTGACGCATCTGTTTCAATGAGGGCATGGCCAGTCTTTACCGGAACAGCAGCTCGTGGGGTCGTCGGCACGACCTCGAGCCGTTCTGGCCGTCCCGCCAGCACCACGACTTCGACCGTGTGTGTCGCCGCGTGAGGAACGCGCGGGCCCTCTAAAGCCGTTGCCCCGGCCGCCCCGGCCTTCGGCCCGCGCGCATGACGTACGTCCCGCTCCCCGACGTCCTCTCGCGCGAAAAGAGTTGACCATGGCTTCTGCCCTGCTGACCGACCCGCTCATCTCCGTCGACACCGCCTGCCGCACGGTGCACGTCGCGGGCCGCCAACTCGACCTCACCTACCTGGAGTTCGAGCTGCTCGCCCATCTCGTCGGGCACCCGCACCGCGTGCACACCCGCGACACCCTCGTCCACACCGTGTGGGGATACGGGCATGTGGGCGACGGCCGCACCGTCGACGTCCACGTCGCCCGGCTGCGCCGGAAGCTGGGTGCCGAGCACCGGGACACCATCCGTACGGTGCGCCGCGTCGGCTACAAGTACACGCCACCCACCGGCAGTTGAGGTGAATTCCGGGGGCCGATTGAACAGGGTCGGCCCCCGTTGCGTACGTAGTCCCATGGGACGCACCTCACGGAAACGGCGCTCAACGCTGGCGACGCGCATGACCATCGCGTCGGCCGCACTGCTCCTGGGCGGAGGTGGGCTGGTCGCGGTCAACGTGTACGCGTCGGCCCACGAGAACTCGGCCGACGGGCAGGACGCGGGCAGCGGGACGCAACAGACACAGCAGACGCAACAAGTGGCCACCATCGACTGTCCGGACGTCGGCGCACAGCTGTCCGACGTACCGGGCGGCGCCCGCGACAAGGTCGACGGTGAACTCGCCACCCTGGACACCCAGATCACGCAGGCCTACAAGCGGCTCTCCACGACGCGGGACGCGGCCGCGCGGGACCCGCGGTTCGTACAGAACAGCATCATGGAACCGCTGAAGAAGAACCGGGGCGCCATCCTCGAGCGCATCCGCCTGGAGATGGAGCGCCGCGGCGGACAGGCCCCCGACGGCATGAACGACATGGCCGAGTGCACGGCCCAGCCCCAGGAGGGCGAACAGCAGCCCCCGGACGGGCAGGGCGACGGCTCGGACCAGGGCGGCGGTGACCAGGCCGGAGGTGACCAGGGAGGCGACGACCAACAGCAGGGCAACGGCGGACAGGCCGGCAACGGCCCCTTGGCCGCCGACTTCGCCGACATCACCAAAGTCCAGCCCAACGTCCAGAAGCCCCAGAACGGCGACAACGCCTCCACCGGCACCTTCACGACCCGCTGCGGCGTGAACGACAACAAGAAGTTCAACACCGACAACATCATCGTGGCGCCCGGCGTGACCAACGGCGCACACCACCTGCACGACTACGTGGGCAACCAGGACAACGACGCCTTCTCCAGCAACGACGACCTGGCGAACGCCGACACCACCTGCCAGAACCAGGGCGACAAGTCGACGTACTACTGGCCGGTGCTGCGCCTTCAGGACGGCACGGAGGACTTCGACGCCGACAAGGACGGCGGCGGCAAGGAAGGCAACGTCGGCAAGGTCCTCCAGGCCCAGAAGGCGAGCATCAAGTTCGCCGGGAGCCCGCAGAGCGACGTCGTCGCGATGCCGAAGTTCCTGCGCATCATCACCGGTGACGCCAAGGCGTTCACCAACGGAACGGCGAACGCGAACGCGCACTGGAGCTGCACCGGCTTCGAGGACCGCCAGCTGACGGACAAGTACCCGCTGTGCCCCGACGGCAGCAAGGTGGTGCGCAGCTTCGCGTTCCAGAGCTGCTGGGACGGGCAGAACATCGACAGTGCCAACCATCGCACTCACGTGGCATTCGCCGACCAGGCCGGCAACTGCCCGCAGAATTTCAAGGCCATCCCGCAGCTGAAGATGCGCCTGGTGTACGACGTGCAGACGCCGACCATCGAGAACGGACAGGTGAAGAACCCGTTCGCCGTGGACGGCTTCCCCGAGCAGCTGCACAAGCCGATCACGGATCATGACGACTTCATCAACGTCTTCGACGACGCGACCATGCAGAAGGTCGTGGACTGCATCAACAAGGGCGATCGCTGCACCTGAGCGATCGCCCCACCCCGGCCGCTGCGCGGCCGGTTCAGCGGCGACCCTCGTACCCGGAGAGCTACCCCGCCTCGTGACCCCCACCACCACTACTCCCCGTGTGGTGCGAGGCGGGCTTCTCCAGGGTCCCGCCGAGCCGGCCGCGCAGCTTCGTGAGCTGTGCGGCGCCGCCGACCGCGATCCACTTGGGTCCGACGAGGTAGACGCCGCCGTAGTCGTTGGCCTGGTCGAACCACTGGGCCTGGCCCTTGTCGGTGGTGAAGGTGGCGAGGATGTAACGGCCGCCTCCCGCACCGCAGTTGGCCTGCCGGATGTCGGCCGCGTCGGTCTGGATGTCGGGGCGGCAGCCCGCCTCCTTCGCCAGGTGTTCCAGGCTTCCGGAGGCCGTACGGGGGATCTTCGGCGTGTCGCCCTTCGGGGCCCCGTCGGAGCCGCCCGCGCCGCATCCGGTCGCGGCCGCGAGCAGTACGGCCGCCGCCACCAGCATCTTCCTCATTGCGTTCTCCTGTCCCGTACGTTCCGTTGCTACCGTGCGCCGCACCAACCGCGACGCAAGGGGGGTACACGTATGTCCGCACCATCGCGACGCACTGTTCTCGGCACGACGGCCGCCATCGGCCTCGGCACGGCCCTGGGGGCCGGTGCCCCGGCCGCCCAGGCGGCTCCGCGGCCGACTGCCGCGGGGAAGGTGCCCGTTCTTGATACGGCTGAGGCGCGCGCGACACTCAACCGTCAACTGCCGCACCACGCGGACCAGTTCCGTCTCAGACTGATGGCCGCGAGCGGCACGGAGGACCGTTTCCGGGTGACCGGGACGCAGGGCCGCATCACGGTGTACGCGACGACCCCGGCGACGCTGCTCGCCGGGGTCCACTGTTTTCTGAAGTACGAGTGCGGGGCGCACATCGCCTGGAACGGCTCCCAGCTCGACCTGCCGGACCGCCTCCCGGCCCCCTCGAAAACGCTGGAGCGCAGCACCCCGCTCCCCCACCGCTTCGCGCTCAACGACACCAACGACGGCTATACGGCACCCTTCGCCGACTGGTCGTACTGGGAGCGCGAGATCGACATCCTCGCGCTGCACGGCTGCAACGAGGTGCTGGTCATCGCGGGCATGGAGGCCGTCTACCACCGCGTCCTGAAGGACTTCGGCTACAGCGACGAGGAGGCGCGGTCCTGGCTGCCCGCCCCGTCCCACCAGCCGTGGTGGCTGCTGCAGAACCTCTCCTCGTACGGTGGTCCGCTCTCGCCCGAACTCATCGAGCGGCGGGCCGAGTTGGGGCGAAGAATCGTCGACCGGCTGCGCGCGCTCGGCATGAGACCGGTGATGCCCGGCTACTACGGGCACGTGCCGAAGGAGTTCGTGGCGCGCAACGGCGGGGACGCGCACGTCGTGCCTCAAGGGGTGTGGCACGGCTTCGAGCGCCCCGACTGGCTCGACCCGCGCACCGCGTCCTTCGCCCAGGTGGCGGAGTCGTTCTACGGGCACCAGAAGGACCTGTTCGGTGAGATCGGCGCCTTCAAGATGGACCTGCTGCACGAGGGCGGCACGGCGGGTGATGTGCCGGTCCCGGACGCGGCGCGCGGTGTCGAGGCGGCGCTCCAGAAGAACCGGCCGGGGGCGACGTGGGTGATCCTCGGGTGGGAGGCGAACCCGCTGCCCGAGCTGATCGACGCGATCGACAAGAAGAAGATGCTGATCGTGGACGGGGTGTCCGACCGGTTCACCTCCGTCACGGACCGCGAGAAGGACTGGGGCGGCACCCCGTACACGTTCGGCACGATCCCCAACTTCGGTGGCCGTACGACGATCGGGGCCCGCGCGCACATCTGGGAGCAGAAGTTCTTCGCGTGGCGCGACAAGGCGAACAGCGCGCTGGCCGGTACGGCGTACATGCCGGAGGGCACCGACCGGGACCCGGCGGCGTTCGAGCTGTGGTCCGAACTCGCCTGGATGGACGGGAAGTTGGACCGGGCGGACTGGTTCGCCTCGTACGCCGACTTCCGCTACGGGCGCCGCGACAAGAGCGCCCGCGCCGCCTGGCAGGCACTCCACGACACGGCGTACCAGCACAAGGCGGTCGAGCGCTCGGACCCGCACGAATCGCTCTTCGCGGCCCGTCCCGACCTCTCGGCCGACCGCGCCTCCTACTTCGCGCCACGCGCCCTCACCTACGACCCGGGCCGCTTCGACGCGGCGCTCGCCGGACTCCTCGGTGTGGGCGGGAAGTTGCGGGGCAGCGCGGCCTACAAGTACGACCTGGTGGACGTGACGCGGCAGGCCCTCGCGCACCGCAGCCGCCAGCTCCTGCCGCAGCTGAAGGCGGCGTACGCGGACAAGGACCGCGCCACCTTCAAGGCGCTGTCGACGCTGTGGCTGAAGCTGATGCGGCTCTCGGACCACGTGACGGGCACCAACTCGGCGTTCCTGCTCGGCCCTTGGGTCCAGGACGCCCGCAACCTCGCCACGAACGACGCCGAGCGCGCCGAGTTCGAGCGCTGCGCGAAGGCGCTGATCACGGTGTGGGGCGACCGGGCCACGTCCGATCCGGGCAATCTCCACGAGTACGCCAACCGCGACTGGCAGGGCCTGATCGCCGACTTCTATCTGCCGCGCTGGCAGAAGTGGCTCGACGAGCTGTCCGACGCGCTGGCCGCGGGCCGGGAGCCCGCGAAGGTCGACTGGTTCGCGTTCGAGGAGCCGTGGACGCGCGAGCGCAAGGACTATCCGCTGCGGGCGTACGGAGATCCGTACCGGACGGCGTCGCAGGTCCGTGACGTCCTCGCGCGCGCCCCGTACCAGGGCTCCGTGACGGTCGCCGCCGAGCCGTCCGCCTTCCCGCCGGGCGGGCACGCGCGCGTGGTGGCCACGTTCCGCAATGTCAACGGGCTGCGTGCGACGGGCCGCGTCGACTTCGAGCTCAAGGGCATCGACGCCGAACCCACGGGCTCCACATCCCTGCCAGGCGTGGCACCGGCCGGAGAGGGCACGGTGACCTGGCAGGCGAGCGCGCCCGGCACCCCGCTCGACAAGCCGCTGCGCCCGCTCCCGTACACGATCGAGGTCCAGTACGGTCCGGCCGGCGAGAAGCGGGTCACCCACGTCCACAAGGGCACGCTGTTCGAGGCCGGGCCGCCGGCCGACATCTGGCGTACGTACAGCAACAACGCGGCGGTCTTCGGGCAGCTCGACGAGCGGTTCGCGATCGACGGCGGCGGCGCCGACCTGTGGAAGGGCACCGCGGAGTTCGGCGCGCTGTACCGCGCGAACGCGTTCAGGGACGGTTCGTCGGCCGTGGTGCGGGTGGACACGCAAGAGGTGACGGGCCCGTGGGCGCGCGCCGGGATCATGGTGAGCAACTCGATCGGCGGCTCGGGGGCCTTGGGCTTCGCGAACCTGTCGGTCACGCCCGCCAACGGCGTAGTCCTCTCCTACGACAGCAACGGGGACGGCACCCTCGACACGTACAAGCGGATCACCGGGATCAAGGCGCCGGTGCTGCTGCGGCTGTCCCGGGCGGGCGACTCGTACACCGGGGAGTGCTCGACGGACGACGGCGCCACGTGGCGGACGGTCGCGACCGTGCCGGCGCCGAAGCCCGCGGCCACGCAGGACGTGGGCATGTTCATGAGCGCGACGAACGGCGGGAACGGGACGCGGGGCACGGTGGAGTTCAGCGGGTGGAAGCTGAGCTGATCCGATCCACGTAACTCCGGTGACACCGGGGCGCCGCTGTGTGAGAGTGCCCCGGTGAGCACCGAGAGCAGTGACTGGGAAGAGCGGATCGCGGCCGCGTGGGCGACGATCGACACCTACGACGAGGCCGGCGCGGGCGAGTTCCGCGCGCTCATCGACGGGCTCGTCGCGGAGCTGCCGGCCGACAGTCCCGTCGCCCCGTTCGAGCGGGCCTCGGCCTTCGACTCGACCGGCCACTCCGACAAGGCGGTCCCGCTGTACCAGGAGGCGCTGCGCCTCGGCCTGAGCGGCTACCGGGGCCGCCGTACGAGGATTCAACTGGCCAGCTCACTGCGGAACATGGGGCGTCCGGAGGAGGGCGTCGCGCTGCTCGAACCGGAATTGACCGCTCCTGGCGACGAGTTGGACGACGCGGTGCGGGCGTGCCTGGCCCTGTGCCTGTCGAGTCTCGGCCGCGACAGGGAGGGCCTCGCCCTGGTGCTCGGCGCGCTGGCGCCCCATCTGCCCCGATACCAGCGGTCGATGGCGAACTACGCGAAGGCGCTGGTCGTGTCCGAATAGGCCCGTGCAGGGAGTGACGGCTGTGACCATCCCACGATTCGCTCGTTCAGCTGAACGTGCAGTCAAAGGTGCAGCAGCAATCAACGCCCCCGTCCGCAGCGCCGGCCGCCGTCATCGACGTCGAGCAGGCCGAGGCCGCCCTGGTCGAGCACTACCCACGACTGGTACGGCTCGCCTACCTCGTGCTGCCGCCGGGCCTCGGCCGCAACCGCCGCGTGCTGACCGCCCACTCGGTCGTCCAGCGGGCCCTCCCCCGCGGCCGCACCGCGGACGCGCCCGCGCCGATCCCGGCCCAGCGCGACTCCGCGGGCCGCACCGGCGACCCCGGCTTCGCCTACGTACGCCTGAAGGTGCTGCGCAGCGCCCTTGAGGCCGGGCTGCCGCTGCGGCGCACGGCCTGGCCCAAGCGGGCGCAACTGCCGCCGCTGCTGCCGCAGGTGTGGGGTCTCAGGCTGTTCCCGAAGTCGGGCGGCGCCGATGAACTCGCCCTGGATCAGCAGCTTTCCGCGCTGAGCGGCCCCGCCCGCGCGGCGTATGTGCTGCGCGGCCTGGAGCGTCTCGACGACGCCGCCGTCCGCGCGGTCCTCACCGAGGCGGGTTGCACGCAGGAGGACGCTGCCGCGGCCCTCGCCGAGGCGCGCGGCCTCGCGGCCGACGCCGGGTTCTGCACGGAGCTCCTGGAGTCCCCCGAGTTCGACCCGTGCTCCCTGCACGCGCGGCCCACCGATCTGATGCGGCGCCGCCAGCACCTGAAGGCGGCGATCGCGGCGGTCGCGGCGACCCTCGTGTGCGGGGCGCTGCTCGGGCTGCCGGGCGAGGGCTGGGCCCCGGACGGCGCGGCGGCCCCGCCGTACGCGAAGAACCCGGCGGGCCAGGCGGCCCTGAACCCGGCCAAGCTGCACAAGGTCGCGCCGGACACGTGGAAGACGTCGGCCCGCACCGACTTCTCGGTGTGGCCCGCGCGCGGCTCGCTCACCGGGGACAAGGAGCTGCTGCGCCGGGCGCTCGCCGTGTGGGCGCGGCCCGGCGGCTCCGTGAAGGTCTCGGCGACACCGGGCACCCCGGCGGGCGCACCGCCCGGACCGCCGCAGCTGCTGTACGCGGGCGAGCTCGACCAGGCCCGTGTGGTGCTGTTCTACGACGGGTTGCGCATCGTGCGCTACGCCGAGCCGAAGAACGGCACGAGCGGCGCCGCGCTCGACTTCGCGCGGGTCGACGGGGCGGCGGACGCGCAGTCGAGCGCCGTGGTGATGGACCGGGCCGACGGCAACGTCCGCTATCTGACCGCCCCTTGGGTGGCCGGGGCCGCCACCCGCGACCTCCTGAAGCCGTCCGCGGGGGCGCGGGCCCTGTCGCGTACGAAGGACGGCGTGACGGCGCCGTTCCCGAGCCCGGCGCTCGCGACGTCCTGCACGTCGTGGAACGCGCTCGCACTCACCGACTCGACCGGCACCCGGCTCACCACCGACCTCGGCGAGCTCGTCCCCGCGCACCTCACGTCCGGCAGCCCCGCCGAGCCCCGCGAGGCGCGGCCCGCGGACTGGGCGACGACCGCGTGCTCGCTCGCGGCGGCGCGCTCGCACGGGGTGCGCTCGGTCAACTCCTGGGCGTACGCGCGCCAGGCCCTGCCGGAGTCGAACGGGACGGCCGAGTGGTGGTGCACGCGGGCCGACACGTGGCGGGGCGGCGGGCCGCGCACCCTCGCGCTGTTCCGGGCGCCGGGGGCGGACGCGGCGGTCGTCGCGGCGAAGTCGCAGTCGTCACCCGCGTGCGGGTCGCGTGATCCGCAGGTGCTTGCGGGTGTGCGGTGGAAGTCGCGGGAGGGGGCGTGGTACCTGGTTGCCGCGGGCAGTGCGGGGGTGAACTCGGTGTCCGCGTCCGGGCGGTCGGCCTCCGGGCGGATGCTGGCGGTGCGGGTTGCGCGGGGCGCGGACGTGTCGTTGTCGGGGCGGACGGCTCGGGGGGCCAAGGTTCAGCCCTTGAGGTAGCTCACGTCGTGGGGCTCTGCCCCGGAGGCAGCGTCGCTTGCTGACGATCACGTAAAGAAAGTCGCGCACGAGGGGTGTCCACTCGCCCTACCCGTCAGTACATTGACGCCATGTCTAATACGCGCGTCCCGTTGAAGGCACGCCAGGTGTCGTTCGCCTGGGACAGGACCCCGTTGCACTGGTTGCCGGACGACCCGTTCAGCACGCACACCATCAACGTCCTGCACCTCCTGCTGCCGGCAGGCGAACGCTGGTTCGTGCACGTCTACAAGCAGGTGCTGCCGTACATCACGGACGAGCGGCTGCGTGAGGACGTCATCGGGTTCATCGGCCAGGAGGCCATGCACTCGCAGGCGCACGACGAGGTGCTGCCGCATCTGCGGGAGCAGGGGCTCGACCCGACGCCGTACACCGCCCAAGTCGACTGGTTCTTCGAGAAGTTGCTGGGCGACCGGACGCTGCCGCCTGGCAAGGCGCGGCAGTGGTGGCTGATGGAGCGGGTCGCGCTGATCGCGGCGATCGAGCACTACACGGCGTTCCTCGGCAACTGGGTACTGAACGCCGAGGAGCTGGACCGGCGCGGCGCCGACCCCACGATGCTGGACCTGCTGCGCTGGCACGGCGCGGAGGAGGTCGAGCACCGGGCGGTGGCCTTCGAGCTGTTCGAGCACCTCGACGGCAGCTACCGGCGCCGGGTGCGCACCTGGGCCACCGCCTTCACCGCGCTCGTCTTCCTGTGGCAGCGCGGCGCGCGGTTCTTCATGGAGAACGACCCGACGCTGCTCGACGGCAAGGCCACCTGGAAGGACTTCTACCGCAGCGGCAAGCGGGGGGTGCTGCCGACGCCCGGGGCCATGGCGCGGTCCATCCCCCGCTATTTGAGCCGGAGTTACCACCCCGACCAGGAGGGCGACACCGAGCAGGCCGTCGCCTATCTCGCCTCGTCACCCGCCGCGACCGCGGCCGAGGCCCGGGAGGCCGCACGACAGGGAGCCGCCCGATGAACGGCCGTACGCTGCGCAAGGCCGTGGTCGTCGCCGGAGCCGCGTACGTCGTGCGCCGGGCCATGCGGCGGCGCGTGCAGCGCTCGCCCCTGTGGCCGCTGCCCGCGCTGGAGGAGCCGACGTCGGGACGGCCGCGGGCCCGCGCGCTGAACCTGCTCGTCACGCGACACGAAGAGATCGCCGAGGGCGTCGTACAACTCCGCCTGGAGGGACGTGACTTGCCCGTATGGCGACCGGGCGCACACCTCGACCTCGTGCTCCCCTCCGGGCTCGTACGGCAGTACTCGCTGTGCGGCGATCCCGAGGACACGTCGTCGTACACCGTCGCCACGCGGATCGTCCCGGCGGACGAGGGCGGGCGCGGCGGGTCGAGCGAGGTGCACGAGCAGGTGCGGGACGGCATGGAGGTCGAGGTGCGCGGGCCGCGCAACCGCTTCCCGCTCGACGCGGAGGCGCCCGCGTACGTGTTCGTCGCGGGCGGCATCGGCATCACCCCGATCCTGCCGATGCTGCGGGAGGCCGCGGCGCGGGGCGCCGACTGGAGGCTGCTGTACGGGGGCAGGTCGCGGGCCTCGATGCCGTTCGTGGAGGACGTGGAGAAGCTGGGCGGCGAGGTCGCGGGCCGGGTCACGGTCGTGGCGGAGGACGAGGACGGGCGGCCCGACCTCGCCGCCGCGCTCGCGGACACCGCGCCCGGCACGGCCGTGTACTGCTGCGGACCCGAGGGCCTGATGGCGGCGGTGGAAGCCGCCCTCCCCGAGCACTGCACGCTGCACAGCGAACGGTTCACGCCACGCAATTCGGCCGAGGGCAACGGCCCGTTCGAGGTCGAGCTGCGGCGCAGCGGCAAAGTGGTGGACGTCTCCGCCGACACGACGGTGCTCGCGGCGATCCGCTCGGCGGTGCCCGCGATCGCGTACTCCTGCGAGCAGGGCTTCTGCGGAACGTGCCAACAGCGCGTCCTGGAAGGGGAGATCGAGCATCGCGACGAGTTGCTCACGGATGCCGAGCGCGCGGACTCGATGCTGATCTGCGTTTCGCGGGCCCGGGGCGAGCGTCTGGTTCTCGACCTCTAGTGCGGGAGGGCGGGGGCGGTGACCGGGGGGCGGTTGGCAGGCCGGAATCGCTCGGTAGAGTGTTCGGCATGACTACCGGGGTGCGGCGCAGGATGGGAGTCGAGGAGCGGCGGCAACAGTTGATCGGGGTCGCACTCGAACTGTTCAGCAACCGCTCCCCCGACGAGGTCTCCATCGACGAGATAGCGGCCGCCGCGGGCATTTCGCGGCCGCTGGTCTACCACTACTTCCCGGGCAAACTCAGCCTGTACGAGGCCGCGTTGAGGCGGGCGGCGCAGGATCTGGCCGAGCGGTTCGAGGAGCCGCAGGAGGGGCCGCTCGGGGCGCGGCTGCTGCGCGTGATGGGGCGCTACTTCGACTTCGTGGACGAGCACGGGCCGGGGTTCTCCGCGCTGATGCGGGGTGGTCCTGCCGTCCCCGCGGGCGGAGCCTGCTCAATGAGCACCGCGTCGGCGACGAACGCGCTGATCGACTCCGTCCGGCAGGCGGCGTACGTCCAGATCCTCGCGCATCTGCGGGTGGCGGCGCCCTCCGCGCGCCTCGAACTCGTCGTCCGCTCCTGGATCTCGCTCGCCGAGTCGACGGCGCTGATCTGGTTGGACGGGCGCCGTATCCCCCGGGCGGAGCTTCAGCTCCAGCTCGTCCACGACTTCGCGGCGCTGGCCGCGGTGAGCGCGGCGTACGACGAGGAGATGGCGGGCCTCCTCCGCCACATCCTCGCGGACGAGCCGGTGGACGGACCCTTCGCGGCCCTCATCACCCGCCTCGCGGCACTGGCGCCGTCCCCCGGGGTCCCCGCGGCGGCGGGCTGAGCCCCAACCTCATCGCGGCGCGGCATCGGGGTCTGACCGTGCCGTGGTCGGCGTCGTCCGTCCTGGGTGCGCGGCACCGGGGTCTGACCGTGCCGTGGTCGACGCCTCCTGTCCTGGGTGCGCGGCACCGGGGTCTGACCGTGCCGTGGTCGACGTCGTCCCCACCATTACGCGGCACCGGGGTCTCACCGTGCCGTAGTCGACGCCTCCCGTCCTGGGTGCGCGGCACCGGGTCTTGGGGCTTTGCCGGGGTGCGCCCTTGTGCTCAGCGCGCGGCACCGGTCCCTTTCCGGCTGTGCCGGTGCCCGCTCATCTCCCACCCGCCCGCCCCCTCCGGGGGCTTCGGCCGCCCGGGGCCCGGGCGCTGTGCCGGGGCGGGGCCCGTCGCAAGGGGTGCGCGGCACCGGGTCTTGGGGCATTGCCGGGGTGGGCGCCCCTGCGCTCGGCGCGCGGCATCGGTCCTTGTCCGGCTGCGCCGGTGCCCGGTCATCTCCCACCCGCCCGCCCCCTCCGGGGGCTTCGGCCGCCCGGGGCCGGGTCGCTCTGCCAGGGCGGGGCCCGTCGTAAGAGGTACGCGGCACCGGGTGCCGCCTTGCCCACCCTGCCGCCCCAGGCGGCAGATTGCCCAAGGCGGGGGCGGTGTCGGCCGCGACGGGTGGGGAGCTGTGCCTGCGGCGGATTGCCCAGGGCGGGACGGCCTCGACCGCAGCGGGTGCGGAGCCGTGCCTGCGGCGGATTGCCCAAGGCGGTGGCGGCCGACCGCAACAGGTGGGGGCCGTGCCGGGCGGCGGATTACCCAAGGCGGGTGCGGTCGACCGTCACGGGTGGGGAGCCAGGGTTGGCGTTACCCCAAGTCGGCGGGCGTCGACCGTAATCGGTGGGGAGCCGTGCTTGCGGCGGATTGCCCAAGGCGGTGGCGGCCGACCGCAACGGGTGGGGGCCGTGCCGGGCGGCAGATTACCCATGGCGCGTGCGGTCGACCGCAGTGGGGGGAGCCGTGGTGGGCGTTACCCAAGGCGGGCGGCGTCGACCGCAACGGGTGGGGAGTCGGGGTTGGCGTTACCCAAGGCGGGGCGGCGTCGACCGCAACGGGTGGGGAGCCGTGGCCGGCGCCGGATCGCCCAAGGCGTGGTGCGGCACCCCGTCGGGCCGACGCCCCCGGAGGGGGCGGGTGGGTGGGAGATGGGCGGGGGGGCCGGGCGATTGCCCGCGGGCGGGACAATGCGACCCCCCGCGGCGGGTGGGTATTTCCAGCCCCGCTCTTGGACGGGAGCCCGCGGGGTCCGGGGCGGAGCCCCGAGGCCGTAACGCCGGTTCGGCGCATTCAGCCCCGCCGGCGCTCAAGGCGCGGGGTCCAGCCAAGACCCCGGGCCCGTAACGCCGGTTCCGCACCATCAGCCCCGCCGGCGCTTGAGGCGCGGGGGCCGGGGCGGAGCCCCGTGGCGTAGGGGGAACTGCCGCGTCAGTCGGCGACGGCCGAGCGGTACGTCGGGTCCAAGTCCCGCACCTCGGCAGAGAGATGCACGCCCGCCGGCTCCTTGACGTGCGCCGGAAGCGCCGCCAGAACCGCCTCGGCGAGCGCCGTCTTCGCCTCCTCCGTACGCCCCGCCAACAGCGCGATCTCCACGTGCACGAGGGAAGCGGGACCGTCCCCGACCACCGTGGTCCCGACCTCGCGGAACCGCGTCTTGCACGCGGGGATGCGCGCAGCCACGATGTCGACGGCCGCCTGGTGCACGGCCGCGGCGAGCCCGGCCCGGTCGAGGCGGTCGTCGAGGTCCGCGGAGTGGTCGACGGTGATCTGCGGCATGGGGCCCTCCGAGGTGTCGTGGTGCGTGCGCACACGCGTGTCGGCGCCAACCTTCACCCGGAAGCGCCCGACCGCACAATCACGTCCCGCCCAGCGGACGCACCGCCGGACACCGCGGACCGCACCGCCGAACACCACGAAGCACGCCGCACCACCGAACACCCCGACACCCGGACACCGCGGACCGCACCGCACCGCCGGACACCACGGAGCACGCCGCACCGCCGGTCGCCCCGGAGCGCACCGCACCACCCGACATCCGCCACCCGCTCACCGCGAAGCACGCCACACCGCCGAACACCCGGCACCCGGCACCCGGCACCCGCCCCACCCGTCACCGCGAAGCGCGCCGCACCGCCCAACACCCGGCCACCCCGCCACCCCGCCACCCGCTCACCCCGAAACCCGCCGCACCGCCAACAGCGCGATGTCGTCCGCCCTGTCACGCCCGAACTGCGCGAGAAGCGCATCGCACAGGTCATCGGGCGCGGCAGGCGCACCCGTGGCGGCGCGGCGCAGTTCCTCCAGGGACACGGACAGATCGATGCCGCGGGTCTCGATGAGGCCGTCGGTGACCATGAGGAGGCGGGCACCGGGGGCGAGGTCGAGCACGGTGGGTTCGGGATGCGGCAGGCCGATCCCGAGCAACGGCCCCGCCGCGTCCGCGTACCGGGCCGCGCCGCCGACCGGCACGATCAGCGGCGGGATGTGCCCCGCGTTGGCCACCCTCGTACGGCCCGTCGCGGGGTCGACGAGGGCGAGGCACAGCGTGGCGGTGAGCTGCGGGTGGTAGTGCTGGAGCAACCGGTCGAGGCGGGTCGCCAAGCGGTCGGGGTGCGGGTCCTCCAGGCAGTAGGCGCGCAGCGCGTGCCGGAGCTCGACCATCACCGTGGCCGCGTCGAGCGAGTGCCCCACGACGTCGCCGACGCCGACGAGCACGCCCTCGGGGGTGGGCAGCGCCGCGTAGAAGTCGCCGCCCATCTCGGCCTCCTGGGAGGCGGGCTCGTAGCGGAAGCCGACCTCCAGGCCGGCGAAGGCGGGCAACACGGCGGGCAGGAAGTTGTGTTGCAGCGTGTGGGCGACATGCCGCTCCTGCTCGTACATGACGAGGGGTTCCGCGGCGAGCGCGATGGCGCGGGCGAGCTGGGCGACGAGCGGCCCCGTCCTGCCGTCCGGGTCGGTGAAGTCGGGCGTGGCCAGACACACGGGGAGCCGGCCGTCGCGGGTGCGGGAGAGGGTGAGCCGGGCGCCGCCGGGCCCGAAGTACGCCTGCGGCCACGCGGCCCCGGGCCGCAGCGTGGTGCGCACGCCGCCGGGCCTGCAGCTGATCCGCCGCACCAGCTCGACGGCCCGCTCGCGCGCCGCGGCGTCGGGCCCTGCGGGCGCCGCCGCGCTCCGGCACAGGCCCGTGTGCACCGCGCCGCGGTCCCCGAGGACGAACACGGCGGCGTCGCCCCCGGTGAGCCGGGCCGTCGCGGCGGCCGCCGTCCGGGCGAGTTCGGCGAGGTCGCGGGCTCCCTGCACGTCGCGGACGACCCGGGAGAGCATCGTGAGGTGGTCGAACTGGGCCTGGGTGTCGGTGAGTTCGCGGGCCCCGCGGATCGCGGCACGCACCACGGCGCGGATCTCCTCCGGTTCGGCGGGCACCGTCAGATACGCCTCGCCGCCCGCGTCGAGCGCCCGGCAGCGGTCCGCGGGCGCGGAGGGGCGGGCGGAGAAGTGCACGACGGGGATCCCGGCGAGCGAGGGCAGCGCCTTGACCCTGCGGCACAGCTCGAACCCGCTGAGGTCGGGAAGGCCCACGTCCACGAGCGCCACATCGGGCAACTCCCCCGCGCGCAGCCGCACGTCGAGCTCGACGAGGGCCTCGCCAGCGGAGCCGACCGGGACGACGACATGACCCGCCCGGCTCAGGACGGCGCCCAGCGCATACCGACTGGCGGCACTGTCGTCGACCACCAGGACGGTGCATCCGACGTCGGCCCCAGGTCTCTGAACCTTGTCGTTCACGAGCAGGCCCCTCGGGGGAAACGGAGCGGCGCGGGCCCCCCTAGGGCCCTTCCGACGGATCTTGCCGGAGTCGCGGGGTCCGGCACGCACCGGGCCCCGCTCGCCGACACCGAACGTGTGCGGCCACCCGCATCCAGCCCGACCCGTCAGAAGGACCCTCGGCTCGCCGGAACAAACTACCGCCGGACAACCCCTCCGCGACCTGCCCTTCGTCCGGTTCACCGTTCCGGGTGGCGGTGGCCCAACCCGGCTTACCCGCCCGGTACTTCCCGTTCGGTGGGCAATGCGGCGAGTGACGGGTAAGGTCGCGTCCCGTGACCGCACGCCTTGCCGACATCGCAGCACAGGCGGGGGTCAGCGAAGCGACCGTCAGCCGTGTGCTCAACGGGAAGGCGGGGGTCGCCGCGGCCACCCGCCAGTCCGTCCTCGCCGCCCTCGACGTGCTCGGCTACGAGCGCCCCGTGCGCCTCAAGCAGCGCAGCGCGGGCCTCGTAGGACTGATCACCCCGGAACTCGAGAACCCGATCTTCCCCGCGCTCGCCCAGGTCGTGGTGCAGGCCCTGACCAGGCAGGGTTACACGCCCGTCCTGGCCACCCAGACCCCCGGCGGCTCCACCGAGGACGAGCTCACGGAGATGCTCGTCGACCGCGACGTCAGCGGCATCATCTACGTCTCCGGGCTGCACGCCGACACCACCGCCGACCCGCAGCGCTATGAACGTCTCCGCGGCCAGGGTGTCCCCTTCGTACTCGTCGACGGGTACGCGCCGGCGGTCGCGGCGCCCTTCATCTCGCCGGACGACCGGGCCGCGTCCCGGCTCGCTGTGACGCATCTGCTCTCGCTCGGCCACACCCGCATCGGCCTGGCCGTGGGTCCGCGCCGCTTCGTCCCCGTACAGCGGAAGATCGAGGGCTTCGTACGCACGATGGCGGAGCGGCTCGACCTGCCCGAGGACCAGATCGAGCACGACTTCGTGCAGCACTCCCTCTACACCCTGGAGGGTGGGCAGGCCGCGACCTCCGCGCTGCTCGACCGGGGCTGCACCGCGGTGGTCTGCGCGAGCGACATGATGGCGCTCGGCGCGATCAGGGCGGTGCGCGAGCGCGGCATGGACGTGCCGAAGGACGTCTCCGTGGTCGGTTTCGACGACTCTCCGCTGATCGCGTTCACCGATCCGCCGCTGACCACGATCCGCAAGCCGGTGCACGCGATGGGTCAGGCGGCGGTGCACACGCTGCTCGAAGAGGTGGGCGGCACGCCCGCGCCGCCGAGCGAATTCGTGTTCATGCCGGAGCTGGTGGTGCGGGGGTCCACGGCCGCGTCAGCAGCGGTGTCCGTAGGGGTTCGGCCTCGTCCGTAGGGCGTAGCGGGTGCGCCCGTGACCCGCCCAAGGGATGATCGGTCGGGGGGTCGGAATCTGGCAGACTCTGTGCCTATGGGTGAAACGACCGTGACGACACGTGAAGGCCGAAAAGGGGCCACACCGTCACCCATCGCGGAAGACCGCGCGGGGCGTCGCCTTCGGGCGCCGCGGCGTCCGCGACTCTGGTTCGAGATCCTGCTGATCGCGGTGAGTTACTACACGTACTCCCTGATCCGCAACGCGGTCCCGGAGCAGAAGGCACAGGCGCTGCGCAATGCCGACTGGATCTGGCGGGCCGAGCACAGCCTCGGTATCGCCGTCGAGCAGGCAGTCAACCATGCCGCGAATTCGGTGAGTTGGCTCATCGTCGGCATGAACTACTACTACGCGACACTGCACTTCGTCATCACGCTGGGCGTCCTGGTGTGGCTGTTCCGCTGCCATCCCGGCCGCTACGCGGCGACCCGTCTCGCGCTGTTCGCGACGACGGCGGTCGCCCTCGTCGGTTATTACTTCTATCCGCTGGCGCCGCCGCGGCTGATGAGCGGCGGCGGTTTCGTCGACACCGTCGCGGTGCACCAGACCTGGGGCTCGATGGCCTCGGGCAACCTGAAGAACATGTCGAACCAGTACGCGGCGATGCCGTCGATGCACATCGGCTGGTCGCTGTGGTGCGGCATGACGATCTTCGCGCTCGCCTCGGTGCCGTGGGTGCGGGTCCTCGGGCTCGCGTACCCGGCGCTGACCCTGGTGGTCATCGTGGCGACCGCGAACCACTTCTGGCTGGACGCGGTGGGCGGCGTGCTGTGCCTGGCGTTCGGGTTCGCGGTGGCGCGGGCCTGGTACGGGGCGCTGCCGTATGCGCTGCCGCGTCTTGTGGCACCACCACTGGTGCCGGTCAAGGCGTAGGGAACGGGGGCGTCGAGCGCCCCCGTTCCTCTGGGCTCAGGCGCCCCGGTGCGTGATCCGGCCGTCCGTCACGGTGAGGACGACGGGGGCCTCGGCGACCTCGTCCGCGGGGGCGGTGACCGGGTCGAGGCCGAGCACGGTGAGGTCCGCGCGCAGGCCGACCGCGATCCGGCCGCCTTCCGCCGCCCGACCCGCGGCGATCGCCGCGTGCGAGGTGACGCCCTCCAGCGCTTCGAGGCCGGTGAGCCCCTGTGCGGGCCCGGCCGCGCCCTCCGGCACGCGCGCCATGGCGAGCACCTTCCGGGCGTCGTAGTGGGCGATCGGCCAGTCCGAGCCGAGCGCGAGGACGGCGCCCGCGTCCCGCAGGTCACGGGTGCGCCAGGCGCGGGCGGCGCGCGCGTCGCCGAGCCGCTTGGACCACTCGTCGCTGTGGTCGCCCTTCGTGTACGCGGTGTGCGGCGGCTGCATCGACGCGGCGACGCCGAGCGCGGCGAACCGCGGGATCGTGTCGTCGGGCACGGACTCGATGTGCTCGATCCGGTGCGCGCCCCGGCCGCTCTCCCCGAGCGCCTCGATGGTGTCGAGGGCGTGCCGGACGGCGGCGTCGCCGATGGCGTGCGTCGCGGTGCGCACACCGGCCGCGTGCAGGTGACGTACGGCCTCGCTGTACGCGGCCGGGTCCGGCCAGAACGCGTCGGTGCCCTGGCCGTGGCAGTCGGCGTGCTCCAGCCAGGCGGTGCCGCCCTCGACGGTGCCGTCCATGAAGAACTTGACGCCGCCGACCGTCCAGCGCCGCCCACCCCGCTTCTGCAACTCGACGAGCTCGTCGAGCCCGGCCTCGTCCACCCCCGGCATGCACCAGGGCGAGACGGTGAGCCGCAGCGGCAGATCCGTCTCCTCCTCCACGGCGGCGAGCAGGTCGAGCCCAGACCCGTCCATGACGTGCGCTCCGGTAAGGCCGGTGGCGGCCATCGTGCTCAGCAGCTCGACGAGTCCGGCGCGGCGGTCCTGGTCCGAGGCCCGGGGCGCGACCTCGTACACCAGGTCCATGGCGGCGTGCTCGACGAGGTACCCGGTGGGCCGCCCCTCGCCGTCGCAGACGACCTCGGCCCGCTGGTCGAACGACCGCGGCCCGGTGATCCCGGCGGCGTCCAGGGCGGCGCCGCTGACCAGCGCGGAGTGGCCGTCGTACAGCCGCAGGAAGGCGGGCGCGCCGCCGAGCACGTCCTCGATCAGCTCGCGGTGGATGGGCCGCCCCTCGAAGGCGTTGTGGTCGAGCCCCCACCCGACGACCCACCCGCCGAGCCGGTCTGCTGTGCGCAGGGCGGCCCGGAGTGCGTCGAGGTCCTGTACGCCGCTGAGATCGACGCCGGTCGCCATCTCCAGGCCCCAGACGGGGTGACTGTGGGAGTCGACGAGGCCGGGCATCACGTGGGCGCCGGCGAGGTCGAGCCGTTCGGTGCCGGGGCCCTGCCAGTCCCGTACGAGTTCGTCCGTGTCACCGACCGCCGCGATACGGCCTCCGGCCACGGCCAGGGCGGTTGCCTCCGGCCGGGTGGGGTCGAGGGTGCGGATGTGGGTGTTGGTGAGGAGGAGGTCGGCGGATGGCATGGTGCGGGTGACTCCGTTTCTGGTCGCGCTGTTGCGGGTGCCGACTACTGTCGCGTCGGCGAGTGCGGTTCTTGCTGTGGCCGGGTTTGCGCCCCGCGGCGGAGCCGCAAATCGACACAGCCCCGCGCCCCTAATTGCCGAAACGGGCGTAGACCTCCGGGCGGGAGCGGCGTAGACGCCATGCCAGGGCCAGGCCCAGGACGAAGACTGCCGGGGCCACTGCCAGGAGGATCCAGTTGACCAAGGGGGACGCGCCCGTGAACAGGTCGATGTGTGTGGCGACCAGCCCGATCGCCACCGCCAGGAGCAGCGTCGCGACGACCGGGGCGACGACCGTCCGCAGCGCGCCCTCCTGGTGCGTGATCCGTCGGAAGAAGAACGGGACCGCGAGCGCCGCGAGGAGTTGAAGGGCCATCAGGCCCAGCATTCCAGGGGTGTTGACCCACAGGAGGAGCTGGTCGTACGGGTCCGCCCCGGCCGCCCAGAAGCCGAGCACGACGACCGCGCCGAGCACCGTCTGCGCGAGCCCGGCGACGTACGGGGAACGGTGCTTGGGGTGGATGCGGGCGACGGCGCGCGGCAGGACGCCCTCGTCGGCGAGGGCGAGGGCGTACCGGTTGATCGCGTTGTGGAAGGCGAGGAGCGAGGCGATGACGCTGGTGACGATGAAGACGTGCATCAGGTCCGCCGCCCAGCCACCGACGAACGTGGTGATCGCGGTGAAGAAGAGGTTCGCCGGGTCGCTGCCGGCCGCCTTGACGACGGCCGCGTCGCCGAAGGACTGGATGGCGATCCAGACGGTGAACGCGTAGAAGAGGCCGAGGAACGCGACCGCGATGTACGTGGCGCGGGGCACGGTGCGGTCCGGGTCGCGGGCCTCGCGCCGATAGATGACGGTCGACTCGAACCCGGTGAACGCGGCGAACGCGAAGGCGAGGACGGCGGCCGTGCCGGGCACGAGGACGTTGCCGGGCGCGAAGGAGGCCAGGGACAGGCCGTGCGCGCCGCCCTTGAGGAGCACGCCGCCCGCGAGCAGGATCAGGATGCCCGTCTCCGCGACCAGCAGGACGCCGAGGAGCTTGGCGCCGAAGTCGATCGAGCGGAAGCCGCCGTACCAGATCAGGACCAGGCCCACGAGGGAGACCGGCAGCCAGGGCACGTCCGCGCCGAACAGGGAGTGCACGGTGTCCTGGGTCGCCGAGCCGAGGAGCCCGTAGACGCCGATCTCCATGCCGTTGTAGCCGACCATCGCGAGCAGCGCCGCCCCGATTCCGGCCGGTTTGCCGAGGCCCTGCGCGATGTACGAGTAGAAGGCGCCGCCGCCGGTGACGTGGCGGCTCATCGTGGTGAAGCCGATGGCGAAGACGGCGAGGGTGATGCCGGCGAGCAGGTATCCGGCGGGCGCTCCGACGCCGCCGAGGGAGATGGCGATGGGCGCGACGCCCGCCATGACGGTGAGCGGGGCGGCGGCGGAGATCACGAAGAACGCGATGTCGGAGGTGCCGAGGGTGCCTGTGCGAAGGCCGGTCGGCGCGCTCGGCGGTGCGGTCTTCGTCCTCGTCTTCGTTTGCGTCTTCGTCTTCGGGGAGGTCACGGGCATGCGGCAGGAAGCCCCTCTGGAGGACGGCCCGCACTGCGGCGGACGGGCGTAAATCTAAAGGCTTTCGGTTTTCGCAATGTAGCCTCCCGTTGGGCATACGGGAAGACCCGATTTTGTGGAGCCACTGAGGAGGGACCTGGATGGGGCGGCCGCGCACACCCCTCCTCGACCGGGAGCGGATCACCACGGCGGCGCTCGGCATCGTCGACGAGAACGGCGAGTTCAGCGTCCCGCAGGTGGCGCGCAGGCTCGGCGTGCAGGCGGGTTCGCTCTACCACCACGTGGAGGGCCGCGACGGCATCGTGGAGCTGCTGCGCGAGCGGATCTGCTCCGCGATCGACGAGACGCCGCTGACCTCGGGCCTCCCGTGGGACGAGGCGATCGCCGGGTGGGCCCGCTCCTACCGTGCCGCGTTCGCCGCGCACCCCAAGGCGATCCCGCTCCTGACGACCCACCCGGTGCGGGCGCCCCGGGTCCTCGCGCAGTACGAGCTGGCGGTGGCGCTGCTGCTCGACGCGGGGTTCGCGCTGCCGGACGTGATGCCGGTGATCATTGCCCTGGACAACATGGTGCTCGGTTCGGCGCTGGACATGGCGGCGCCCGACACGATGTGGGAGCCGACGGAGGAGGGCCTGACCCCGTTGCTCGAACGAGCCCTGGGCGCCGGACTCGAGGGGCGCACGGACGCGGCGTTCGAGCTGGCGCTCACCGGGTTCGTGGCGCGGTGCCGGGTGCTGCTGGACGCGTAGGGCCCGTGTAGGGGTCGCGTAGGGCGTCGGGACCTTCGTCCCGCGGGTTCACGACCGATGGCATCTGCCGTCGCGGCCCGTCCGAGGGGATCGTCGGAGGTCCAGACCTCGACGGTACGGACGGAGGGCCGGTTTCATGGCACGGTCAACGGCAACGGCAGCGGTACGCAAGGGCGCGGCAGGCGCGAGGGTGGCGGCTCCGGGCGACGACGCCCACCCCTTCGGCGCGCTCCAGCGCAAGCATGCCCCCGACGACGAGCGGACGGCCGCGGCGATGGCGCTCGCCCACCGGGGGCCTTCGGGTCTGCCGTGGCTGTCGGAGACGACGTCGGCGAAGGTGGCGTAACCGAGCCGTCCGCTCCGCCACTGGGCCCCGCCGCCTTGGGCAATCTGCCGCCAGGGGCGGCAGGGTGGGCAAGGCGGCACCCCGGCGCCGGGCAGGCGCTACGCGAGGCCCCCACCACGGCCCCGCCACGCCCCCGCCACGCGGCGCCCGGCACCCGGCACCGTCACCCGCCGTAGAACCGCTCCTCCATCACGGCCCGCGCCCGCCGCGTCGTACGCCGATAGTCGTCGAGCATGTCCCCGACGTGCCCGGGGTCGTACCCCAAGTACCGCCCGACCGCGCCGAGTTCACGCCCGTCCGAGGGAAACGTGTCGCCGGGCCTGCCCCGCACCAGCATCACCGCGTTGCGCACGCGCGCGGCAAGGACCCACGCCTCGTCGAGGATCGCCGCGTCCTCGGTGGGGATCAGTTCGGCGGCGCACGCGGCGGCGAGGGCCTCGCGGGTGCGGGTCGTCCGCAGACCCGGTTCCACCCAGCCGTGCCTCAGCTGGAGCAGCTGCACCGTCCATTCGACGTCGGACAGGCCCCCGCGGCCCAGTTTTGTGTGGAGCGTGGGGTCGGCGCCGCGCGGCATCCGCTCCGACTCCATGCGGGCCTTGAGGCGGCGGATCTCCAGTACGGCGTCGTCGCCGAGGCCTTCGGCGGGGTAGCGCAGCGGGTCGATCAGGTCGATGAACGACCGACCCAACTCCTCGTCCCCGGCCACGTATTGGGCCCGCAGCAGCGCCTGTGACTCCCAGACCAGGGACCAGCGGCGGTAGTACGCCTCGTAGGACTTGAGCGTGCGCACCAGCGGGCCCGACTTGCCCTCGGGGCGCAGGTCCGCGTCGATGAGCAGCGGCGGATCGGCGCTCGGCAGGGCGAGGAGCCGGCGCATCTCGGAGACGACCTTGTTGGCGGCCTGCGCGGCCTCGTGGTCGTCGACGCCCTCGCGGGGTTCGTGCACGAACAGCACGTCGGCGTCGGAGCCGTAGCTCAGCTCGTGCCCGCCGAAGCGACCCATGGCGATGACGGCGAAGCGGGTGGGCAGGGTGTCGCCCCAGCCGTCGCGGACCACGGCGCGCAGCGTCCCGGCGAGCGTGGCGGCCGTCAAGTCCGATACGGCGGAGCCCACTTGGTCCACCAGGGCACCCTGGTCGGCGACCGCGGGCGTGTCCTCGGTGCCGTACGAGGCGATGATGTCGGCGGCCGCCGTGCGCAGCAGCTCGCGGCGGCGCACCGCGCGCGCCGAGGTGACCGCCTGCTCACCGGTGTCCGCGCGCCGCACCGCCGCGAGCGCCTCCTGCTCCAACTGGGCGTGCCCGCGCGGCTCCAGGCCCCGCTCGTCGCCGAGCAGCGCCACCGATTCGGGGGCGCGCATGAGGAGGTCGGGCGCGAGGCGCCCTGCGGACAGGATCCGCGCCAGGTTCTCGGCGGCCGCGCCCTCGTCGCGCAGCAGCCGCAGATACCAGGGCGTCTTGCCCAACGCGTCCGACACGTTGCGGAAGTTGAGGAGCCCCGCGTCGGGGTCCGCCGAATCCGCGAACCAGCCGAGCAGCACCGGGAGCAGCGTCCGCTGGATGGCGGCCTTGCGGCTGACGCCGGAGGCCAGCGCCTCCAGGTGGCGCATCGCGGCGCTCGGGTCGGCGTAGCCGAGTGCGACGAGGCGCTCGCGGGCGGCGTCGGCGCGCAACCTGGTCTCGCCGGGGGCGAGTTGGGCGACGGCGTCGAGCAGCGGCCGGTAGAACAGCTTCTCGTGCAGTCGGCGGACGACGGATGTGTGCCGCCGCCAGGCCCGCTTGAGGTCCGTGATGGGTTCGGTGCGCATGCCCATCGAGCGGCCGATGCGGCGCAGGTCGGCATCGTCCTCCGGCACCAGGTGGGTGCGCCGCAACTTGTAGAGCTGGATGCGGTGTTCGAGGGTGCGCAGGAAGCGGTAGGCGTCGTCGAGCTGCACGGCGTCGACCCGGCCCACGTATCCGCCGTCGGCGAGTGCGGCGAGCGCCTTCAGGGTCGTACTGCTGCGCAGCGCGGAGTCCGAGCGGCCGTGCACCAACTGCAGCAGCTGGACGGCGAATTCGACGTCGCGCAGACCGCCGGGCCCGAGCTTCAGCTCCCGGTCCTTCTCCCCCGGCGGGATGTTGGCCACGACCCGCTTGCGCATCTTCTGCACGTCGGGCACGAAGTTGTCCCGCTCGGACACCTGCCACACCATCGGCGACACGGCTGCGACGTACTCCTCGCCGAGTTCCAGGTCGCCGGCGACCGGGCGGGCCTTGAGCAGCGCCTGGAACTCCCAGGTCTTGGCCCAGCGCTGGTAGTAGGCGAGGTGCGAGGACAGGGTGCGTACGAGCGGGCCGTTGCGCCCTTCCGGCCGCAGATTGGCGTCGACGGGCCAGATGGTGCCCTCGACCGTCGTGTCGGAGCAGATCCGCATCATGTGCGAGGCGAGCCGGGTGGCGGCCTGGATCGCCTTCCCCTCGTCGGCGGCCCCGTCGGCGGGCTCCCCGACGAAGATGACGTCGACATCGGATACGTAATTCAGCTCATGGCCACCGCACTTGCCCATCGCGATCACGGAGAGCCGGCACAGCGTGGCGTCGGCGGGAGACGCCGCGCGGGCGATGGCGAGGGCCGCGCGCAGCGTCGCCGTCGCCAGGTCGGCGAGTTCGGCGGCGGTCTCGGTGATGTCGGTCGTGCCGCACACGTCGCGGGCGGCGATGGACAGCAGGCAGCGCCGGTAGGCGACGCGCAGCGACACCTCGTCGGTGGCCTCGGCGAGCCCCTGCTCGAATTCCTCCACGCCGGGGTGCAGATCGCCCGACTCGTACGTGACGAGGGCCCGCCAGTCCTTGGAGTGCCGGGCCAGGTGGTCGGCGAGCGCCTCGGAGGAGCCGAGCACGCCGAGCAGTCGGTCGCGCAGCGGCTTCGCCGCGACGAGCGTGTCGAGCAGCTCGCGCCGCGCCGTCTCGTCCTCCTGCGCCTCGACCAGCCGGACGAGGCCGAGGAGCGCCAGGTCCGGGTCGGCGGCGCCGCCGAGCGCGTCCAGGAGCAGCGGGTCGGAGCGCACGGCGGACAGGGCGGGGGCGTCGAGCAGTCGCTCGGCGGTGGACGGATCGGTGAAGCCGAGTCGCAGCAGCCGGGTGAAGGTGCTGCTTCTGCGGCCGCCCGTCCACCCTCCCCCTTCGTGCGGCACCGACGTCATTGCCCGGCCTCCTGTTCGATCAACGGTGGCCTTGAGCCTACTGCGCTCCGGGCTGCGCCGATGAGTTGTGCGACCGCGGCAGGTCCCCACTCGTGTACGAGTGGCCCCGTACACGGAGAGGACCGCCCACGATGCCGCACGACGCCCGCACCGGCACGCCGCACACGTCGATCGACCCGCGCTACAGCTCCCCCGGCGCCGAACCCACCTCGTGGGCGGCAGCCGAAAAGCTACTGACCGGCGCCGAACTCTTCTGGATCTCCACGGTGCGCCCCGACGGCCGCCCCCACGTCACACCCCTCCTCGCCCTCTGGCAGGACGGAGCCCTCCACTTCACGACCGGCGCGCACGAACGCAAGTCACTCAACCTCGCCGAGAACCCGCACGTCGTCCTCACCACCGGCACGAACACCTGGGCGGCGGGCTTCGACGTGGTGGTGGAGGGTCCGGCGACACGAGTCACGGAGCCGGAACGCCTGCACGCCCTCGCCAAGGCCTGGGAGGAGAAATACGGCCCGGCCTGGCACTTCGAGGTCCGCACCGACGGCGCATTCCAAGGCCAAGAAGGCCCCTCGCTCGTCTTCTCAGTCACCCCGAGCACGGTCTTCGGCTTCGGCAAGGGCGAGGAGTTCACCCAGACCCGCTGGCAATTCGAGTGACCACCCGGCGCCGGTGGGCCGGAACCGACAATTCACCCCTACCGTTACGTCCATGGACATGACCCTGGAAGTGCTCACCATCCCGGTCTCGGACATCGACCGCGCCAAGGCCTTCTACGTCGACAAGGTCGGCTTCCACTGCGACATCGACGCCGAAGTGATGCCGGGCGCCCGCATCGTCCAGCTCACGCCCCCGGGATCCGGCTGCTCGATCGCCCTCGCCTCCGGCATCCCGAGCCCCACGGGCACGGCGACCCCCGGCACGTACCACGGCATGCAACTGTGCGTCACCGACATCAAGGCGGCCCACGAAGAGCTCCGCTCCCGCGGCCTCGACGTCTCGGAACCGATCCAGTACGCCCCCGACGACGGCGGCACCTTCATGCACTTCACGGACCCGGACGGCAACGGCTGGGCCATCCAGGAATACCGCAAACGCTCCGCTGTGCCGCTGCGGGACACCCTGTAGCCGCCACGACCTCAGGACGTTCGACCACGCCCCCAGCCGCAGGCCCCGGTCCCGCCGCAGCAGGAAGCCCCGGCCGACCGGCCCAAGAAGAAGCGCCGCGTCTTCCTCTGGTTCTTCCTGGCGGTCCAGGCCCTGTTCCTGGTGTGGATGATCGCGGGCGCGAACAGCGGCGGTTCCGGCGACTGCGGCACCCTCGACGCCCAGACCTGCAAGGACGCCGGCGACGTGGGCACCGCCATCGGCCTGGTCCTGGTCCTCGCCCTGTGGGCGGTCGTCGACATCATCCTCGGCATCTCGTACGGCATCTACCGCCTCTGCAAGCGCTCCTGACACAGCGGGCCGACAAGGCAGAACGAACGGGCCGGGGGAAACCCCGGCCCGTTCGTCGTGGTGCAGTACGGCGCCCTACAGCACCGGCAAGTTCTTCCGCAGCTCGAACGCCGTGACCTCGCTGCGGTACTCCTCCCACTCCTGCTTCTTGTTCCGGAGGAAGAAGTCGTAGACGTGTTCGCCGAGGGTTTCCGCGACCAGTTCTGAGCGTTCCATCAGGGTGATCGCCTCGCCGAGGTTCTGGGGAAGCGGCTCGATGCCCATCGCGCGGCGTTCCGCGTCGGAGAGGGCCCAGACGTCGTCGTCGGCGCCCGGAGGGAGTTCGTAGCCCTCTTCGATGCCCTTGAGGCCGGCCGCGAGGAGGACCGCGTAGGTGAGGTAGGGGTTCGCGCCCGAGTCGATGGAGCGGACCTCGACGCGGGCCGAGCCCGTCTTGCCGGGCTTGTACATCGGTACGCGGATGAGGGCCGAGCGGTTGTTGTGGCCCCAGCAGATGTAGGACGGGGCCTCGCCGCCGGCGCCCGCCGTGCGCTCCGAGCCGCCCCAGATGCGCTTGTAGGAGTTCACCCACTGGTTGGTGACCGCGGAGATCTCGGCGGCGTGCTTCAGCAGGCCCGCGATGAAGGAGCGGCCGACCTTGGAGAGCTGGTACTCGGAGCCCGACTCGTAGAAGGCGTTCCTGTCGCCCTCGAACAACGACAAGTGCGTGTGCATGCCGCTGCCCGGGTGTTCCGAGAACGGCTTCGGCATGAAGGTGGCCTGGACGCCCTGCTCCAGCGCCACCTGCTTCATGACCAGGCGGAACGTCATGATGTTGTCCGCCGTGGAGAGCGCGTCCGCGTAGCGGAGATCGATCTCCTGCTGGCCCGGCGCACCCTCGTGGTGGCTGAACTCGACCGAGATGCCCATCGACTCGAGCATGGTGATCGCCTGGCGGCGGAAGTCCATGCCCACGTTCTGCGGGGTGTGGTCGAAGTAGCCGGAGGTGTCCGCGGGCACCGGGCGGGTGCCGTCCAGCGGCTTGTCCTTGAGCAGGAAGAACTCGATCTCGGGGTGGGTGTAGAAGGTGAAGCCGAGGTCCGAGGTCTTGGCCAGGGCCCGCTTCAGGACGTAGCGCGGGTCGGCGAAGGACGGCGAGCCGTCGGGCATCAGGATGTCGCAGAACATGCGCGCCGTGCCGGGGGCCTCCGCCCGCCACGGCAGGACCTGGAAGGTGCCCGGATCCGGCTTGGCGATCATGTCGGACTCGTAGACCCGGGCGAAGCCCTCGATCGCCGAGCCGTCGAAGCCGATACCCTCGTCGAACGCCTGTTCCAGCTCGGCCGGAGCCACGGCCACCGACTTGAGGAAGCCCAGCACGTCCGTGAACCACAGACGTACGAACCGGATGTCGCGCTCCTCAAGGGTACGGAGCACGAATTCCTGCTGCTTGTCCATCTCTCGCTTCCACCCATCCTTGCTGGTCAGGCCTGCTGCTCCCACGCCGCCCAGAGGGCCTGGTCACATCCCACCACACGACCGTTTCCGACGCGTTGCCGACCTTGATCGTCACTGACCGGCCGGTGATGTGTTCATAGTGCCTGTCGAACACCCCAGGGTCATAGTGCCCGCCTTCCGGGCCGTGCCACCCGGCGGCCGACGCGGCACCGCACGACGGGCGGCGGACCGCCCCCTGATGCGCCCAAATCGGCCTATCGCGACCGTAGTTGAGCCGACTTGACGTCTTCTTGATCGTCTCATTTCCCCCGCGTGAACGGTTGTTGGCAAGAGTGGGCTTTTCTTCGTGTGCATTACACATGCACCTCGGCGTCTCCAGCACCTCTATCCAGGGGGGACCACATGAGATCCAACCGCGGCACACGCCGCACCCGGGCAGGCCTGAGCATCGCGGCCACCCTTCCGCTGCTCGCCGGCGCCCTCGCCCTCGCCGCGCCCGCCCACGCCCAGCCGAGCCGCGACACCCTCTCCGGCACCAAGCCGCTGTGGGCCACCGGCGCCGCCGACAAGGGCGACACCACGGACAGCGGCAAGGTCGGCGCGCGCGTCTACCTCGCCGGCCGGGACGCGAAGGGCCTCGCCTCGTACGCGAAGTCCGTGGCCGACCCGTCGTCCGCGCAGTACCAGAAGTATCTGAGCGCCAAGGAGGCGCGCAGCCGCTTCGGGGCGACGAAAGAGCAGATATCCGAGGTCACGGCCTGGCTGAAGTCCGCAGGCCTGACCGTGACCGGCTCCACCACGCACTACCTCTCCGTGTCGGGCGACGTGGCCGCCATCGAGAAGGCCTTCGGCACCCAGCTGCACGACTACACCAAGGGCGGGCACACCTACCGCGCCCCGTCCGGCGCCGCCTCCGTGCCCGCATCCCTCGACGGCGCCGTGCTCACGGTGACCGGCCTGGACAGCGCCCCGCACAAGGCGACGAAGCAGGACGAGCTGCCGCCGCCGAGCGCCGTGTTCCGCAACGCGGGCCCGTTCTCCACGTACTACGGATCCAAGACCGCGACCACGCTCCCGGACGCGTACGGCACCAAGGTCCCGTACGCCCCGAAGGGCTACACCGGCAAGCAGCTGCGCGCCGCGTACGGCGCCGGCAAGGCGACCGGCAAGGGTGTGAAGGTCGCGATCACCGACGCGTACGCCTCGCCGACCATCGCCAAGGACGCGGCGACGTACGCGAAGAAGCACGGTGACGCGCCGTACAACACACGGCAGTTGAAGCAGGTGCTGCCGAAGACGTACACGAAGACCGAGGAGTGCGACGCGGCCGGCTGGTACGGCGAGGAGACCCTCGACGTCGAGGCCGTGCACGCGATGGCCCCGGCCGCCGACATCACGTACGTGGGCGCGGCCTCCTGCTACGACGACGATCTGCTCGACTCGCTCGGCAAGGTCGTCGACGACCACCTCGCCGACATCGTCTCCAACTCCTGGGGCGACATCGAGGCCAACCAGACCCCCGAGCTGGCCGCCGCGTACGACCAGGTGTTCCAGCTGGGCGCCGTCGAGGGCATCGGCTTCTACTTCTCCTCCGGCGACAACGGCGACAACGTCGCGTCGACGGGTACGAAGCAGGTCGACACGCCCGCCAACTCGGCGTGGGTGACGGCGGTCGGCGGCACCTCGCTCGCCGTCGGCAAGGGCGACAAGTACCAGTGGGAGACCGGCTGGGGCACGCTGAAGTCCAACTTGGCGGCGGACGGCAAGAGTTGGACCGACTTCCCGGGCGCGTACAACTCGGGCGCGGGCGGCGGCACCAGCAAGACGGTCGCCCAGCCCGACTACCAGAAGGGCGTCGTGCCGGACGCGCTGGCGAAGGCGAACGGCGGCACGCACCGCGTCGTCCCGGACATCTCCGCCATCGCCGACCCGAACACCGGCTTCCTGGTGGGCCAGACGCAGACGCTGCCCGACGGCACGCAGGGCTACGACGAGTACCGCATCGGCGGCACCTCGCTCGCCGCGCCCGTGGTCGCCGGTGTGCAGGCGCTCGCGCAGCAGACCGGCGGCGGCAAGCCGCTCGGCTTCGCCAACCCGGCGATCTACGACCGGTACGGTTCGGCCAAGTACCACGACGTGGTGGACCAGCCCAAGGGCAAGGACCTCGCCGTGGCGCGCGTCGACTTCGCGAACAGCTACGACGCGTCGGAGGGCCTGCTCACCTCGGTGCGCAGCCTCGGCAAGGACGCCTCGCTGAAGGCAGTCAGGGGCTATGACGACGTGACGGGGGTCGGCTCGCCGGCTCCGGGTTACGTGAACTCGTACCGCCGCTGACCGAAGGACGTCCCGGCGGCGGGTGGGCGCTCACCTCGCCGCCGGGGCTCAGGACTCCGAGCCGATCGCCGGGTCGCGGTGGTCCGGGTGGATCCAGCTCGGCTTGCGGAACTTGAGGAACGCGACCGGCGCCGCGACGCCGAGGACGAGCAGACCGCCACCGACGATCAGCAGATAGCGCCACAGCGGCCCGGTGTCGTACTGGTCCGGCGGTACGAAGCCGATCACGAGCGCGAGCACCGAGGCCACGAACCCGATGCCCGCGACGGCGGTGACGGCCGGGACGACGAAGCCGCGCGGCACGTCCGGCTGCGAGCGCCGCAGCCGCACCACGGCCACGAACATCAGCAGATACGCGACCAGATAGATCTGGATCGTGATGACGGAGAACATCCAGTACTGGCTGGAGACGTTGTCGCTGAACGCGTAGAGGACGCCGATGAGCGTCGTGAGCACGCCCTGGGCGATCATCACGTTCTGCGGCACGCCGTACTTGTTGAACTTCTGTAGGACCGGCGGCAGATACCCCTCCTGCCGGGACAGCAGCACGAGCCCCTTGGCCGGCCCCGCGAGCCACGTCAGCATGCCGCCGAGCGCCGCGCACACCAGCATCACGCCGACGATCCTCGTCATCCAGCCGACCCCGAAGTGGTCGAAGAACGCCTGGAACGCCTGCATAAGGCCTGCGGTCAGGCTGAGTTGCTTCGCGGGCATGACCCAGCTGATCGCGAGGGCGGGCAGGATGAAGATCAGGAGTACGAGTCCGGTGGCGAGGAAGATCGAGCGCGGGTACTCGGCGCGCGGGCTGCGCAGCGACGACACGTGCACACCGTTCATCTCCATGCCCGCGTAGGACAGGAAGTTGTTGACGATGAGCACGAGGCTGGCGAGGCCCGTCCACGGCGGCAGCCAGTGGCTCGAGTCCATGGGGGCGGCGGACGGGTTGCCCTGCCCGAGGAAGACGATCCCGAGCACGACGAGCACGACGCCGGGGATGAGCGTGCCGATGATGAGCCCGAGGGACGACAGGCCGGCGATGGTCTTCGTCCCGCGCGAACTCACGTACACACCGGCCCAGTACAGGACGACGATGCAGATCGCGACGTACAGGCCGTTCTCGGCGAGGCTCGGGTGGATGACGTACGCGAAGGTGGACGCCACGTAGGCGAGCAGGCTCGGGTAGTACGCGATGGTCATGGCGAACTGGCACCACACGGCGATGAACCCGAGCGGCTTGCCGAGCGCCTCGCTGACCCAGCGGTAGATGCCGCCGGTCCAGCCGGAGGCCAGTTCGGCGCCGACGAGGGCGGTGGGCAGCAGGAAGACGACGGCCGGGAGCAGGTAGAGGAAGACCGCGGCGAGTCCGTACAGCGCCATGGAGGGCGAGGGCCGCAGGCTGGCGACGGAGGCCGTGGTCATCAGGCCGAGGGTGACCCAGGAAATGAACTGCCGGCGGGTGCCGTCGTCCGGCGCGACCGATTCCACCGATTCCCCGTGCCCCGAATTGTCCGTTGTCGTCATGGGCTCATGATCGGCTCGGGGCGGGGAGGGCGCACGTCGCGGGATACCGGTAGGGGGTAGGGTGCGGGCATGGCGAGGACGAGGAGCGGCACGGGGCGGTGGCAGCGGTTGCTGCTGTTCGCGGCGCTGCTCTTCGGGATCGTGGTGATGCATACGTTGGGGCATCCGTCGGGGCATCCGTCGGGGCATCCGTCGGGGCATTCGGCGGGGCGCGACGGGGCGATGCCGATGGGGAGCGCGCACGTCGCGATGGCCGAGCTCGGTTCCCCGCACGGCTCCGCCGCCACGGTTCACGAGCGCCCCGACTCCCCCGGCCACGGCGGCATGGATCCGCTGAACGTATGCCTGGCGGTGCTCGGCTCGTTCACGCTGCTGTTGCTGACGGCGGCGGTGCTGCGCCCGCTGCTCGTGGCGGCGGCTCCGGGACCGCGCGCCCGCGGACTCTCCTTCGCCCAGCGACCCAACCCGCCACCTCCCCGAGGACTCCTCTCCCGGCTGTCGGTGCTGCGCATTTAGGCCTGCGCACGGTTTCGCGCGCCTGAATCGCACCACACCCATCAACACCGACAGTTACCGACAGTTGAGGTACTCACCCATGCGCAAGCAGTCCCTTCCGCATGCCCCGGCCCGGCGCACCTTGCTTGGGGCGGCGATCGCCGCCGCCGGCACAGGAGCCCTGGCCGCCTGCTCCCCCGGCGCTTCGCCCGGCCACAACGGCCACGGCGCGTCCGGATCCGCATCCGGCGGCGGCTACGTCGACCCGGCGGGCGAGGAAGTCGCCGCCGCCGAACGGAAGCGCTCTGGGGGCGGCCGGGTCCGCGAGGTCCGGCTCACGGCCGCCGCGACCCGGCTCGACCTGGGCGGCCGCACCGTCAAGTCCTGGTCGTACGGCGGCGATCTGCCCGGCAAGGAGGTCAGGGTCACGGCCGGCGACACCCTCGCCCTCACCCTCGCCAACCACCTCCCCGAGCCCACGTCGATGCACTGGCACGGCATCGCGCTGCGCAACGACATGGACGGCGTACCGGGCCTGACCCAGAAGTCCGTGGCACCCGGCGCCGACTTCACGTACCGCTTCAAGGTCGCGCACCCCGGCACGTACTGGTTCCACCCGCACTCGGGCACGCAGCAGGACCGCGGCCTGTACGCGCCACTGATCGTGGAGGACCCGAGGGAACCCCTCTCCTACGACAAGGAGTGGGTGGTCGTCCTCGACGACTGGGTCGACGGGGTGGCCGGCTCGACGCCGGACGCGGTGCTGAAGGAGCTGCGCTCGGGGATGGACCACGGGGACGGCTCCGGCAGTTCGGACGGCGGCCACTCCGGCCACGACATGCCGGGGATGGAGGGCACGTCGATGCACTCCGGGGAGTCGTCCCCCGCACCCTCGATGGAGGGCCCCTCGATGAAGGGGCCGTCCCGCATGATGATGGGCGCGAAGAGCGACCTCCTGGGCGGCGACGCGGGTGACGTGAAGTACCCGCACTACCTCGTCAACGGCCGTACGCCCGCGGCCCCTTCATCGTTCAAGGCCCGCCCCGGCGACCGAATCCGGATCCGGTTCGTCAACGCGGGCGGTGACACGGCGTTCCGCGTCGCGCTCGGCGGCCACGAGATGACGGTGACGCACACGGACGGCTTCCCGGTGCGGCACGCGAAGACGGAGGCGCTGCTGCTCGGGATGGGCGAGCGGTACGACGTGCTGGTCACGGCGGGCGACGGGGTGTTCCCGCTGACGGCGCTCGCGGAAGGCAAGAAGGCGTCGGGCCTTGCGGTACTGCGCACGGACTCGGGCTCGGGTTCGACACCGGCCCCGTCCGTACGCCCCAAGGAACTGGACGGCCGCCTCCTCACGGCGGACAAGCTCCGCCCGGCCGACTCGGTGGCCCTCCCCTCCCGCAAGCCGGACCGCACGATCAGGCTCCGGCTGACCGGCGGGATGGCCAAGTACGACTGGGCGTTCAACAAGAAGCCGTACGACCCGGACGAGCGCTACCCGGTGCGCGCGGGCGAGCGGGTCCGCCTGGTCTTCGCCAACTCGACGTCGATGTGGCACCCGGTCCACCTGCACGGCCACACGTTCTCCCTGCCGAACGGCCCCCGCAAGGACACGGCGATCGTCCTCCCGAACCGCACCCTGACGGCCGACTTCGACGCGGACAACCCCGGCCTGTGGATGCTCCACTGCCACAACGTGTACCACTCGGAGGCGGGCATGATGACGGTCCTGGGCTACCGGCACTGACCACCGCACATGACTGAGGGGCGGGACACACGCCTGTGTCCCGCCCCTCAGCCGCGCCGTTGGCGGCGCCTGTCAGCGCCGCACCGTCTCCTGCTCCGTCGGGACATGGGAGGCCACCAAACGACCCGGTGTGGCCGTGGCGCGGCCGCGGTCCACCGCGTACGCGAGCGAGGCGACGGCCACGCCGAGGACGGCGAGGGCTGCGCCTGCGAGGGCCGGGGAGGTTACGGCGAAGCCGGCGGCGAGGGTGAGGCCGCCGATCCAGGCGCCGCCGGCGTTGGCCAGGTTGAAGGCTGCCTGGTTGGCGGACGAGGCGAGGGAGGGGGCCGCGGAGGCCTTCTCCATCACGATCAGCTGGAGCGGGGAGCCCGTCGTGAACGCCGCCATGCCGAGGAGGAAGACCGCGAGCGCCGCGCTCCACTCCGTACGCATCAGGAGGGGGAAGAGGGCGAGGACCACGGCCAGTGAGGTCAGGCCGCCGAACAGCGTGCGGCGCAGGGAGTGGTCCGCGAGGCGGCCGCCCATGAGGTTGCCGATGGTGGCGCCGAGGCCGAAGAGCGCGAGCAGCAGGGTCACGGACGCGTCCGCGAAGCCCGCCGCGTCGGTGAGCATCGGCGTGATGTAGCTGTACGCGGCGAAGAGCGCGCCGAAGCCGGCGACCGTCGTGCCGAGCGCGAGCCAGACCGGGAGGGACTTCAGGGCGCGCAGTTCGCCTCGCAGACCCGCGGCCGTCTCGCCGTGGCCGTGGTCCGCCGGGACCAGCGCAAGCAGCGCCGCGATCGCGACGAGCCCGATCGCGCTGACCGCGAGGAACGTGGCGCGCCAGCCCAGCTGCTGCCCCATCGCCGTCGCGGCGGGCACGCCGACGACGTTGGCGATGGTCAGGCCGAGGAACATGAGCGAGACCGAGCGGGCCTTGCGTTCCGGCGCGACGAGGGACGTCGCCACCACCGCGCCGACGCCGAAGAACGCCCCGTGCGGCAGCCCGCTCACGAAGCGGGCGAGCATGAGCGAGTGGTAGTCGGGGGCCGCCGCCGAGACCGCGTTGCCGACGACGAACAGCGCCATCAGGCCGATGAGGACGCGGCGGCGCGGCATCCGCGCGGTGACCGCGGCGAGCAGCGGCGCGCCGATGACCACACCGAGCGCGTACGCGGAGACGAGGTGTCCGGCATCCGGGATCGATATGTGCAGGTCGTCGGCGACATTGGGCAGCAGGCCCATGATGACGAACTCGGTCGTGCCGATGCCGAAGGCGCCCACGGCGAGCGCGAGCAGGGCGAGGGGCATGAAGGAACTTTCGGGTAGCGAGGGGGAGGTAGGTACGTAAGTTTACGTACGGAACAAAGTCTCGCCCATCGACTATTCCGTGAGGTTAAGGCGCCGTGACGAGCGGCGAACCGCTGAACGTCACAAGTCCACGCGCGCCGCGATCGGCAGATGGTCGCTCCCGGTCGCCGGCAGCGTCCACGACGTGACCGGCTCCACACCCTTGACCATGATCTGGTCGATGCGCGCCATCGGGAACGCGGCCGGCCAGCTGAACCCGAAGCCGCTGCCCGCCGCGCCCTGCGTGGACCGCATCTGCGCGGTGACCCCGTTCAGGGCGCGGTCGTTCATGGTGCCGTTCAGGTCGCCGAGGAGGACGACCTTCTCGATCGGCTCGTCGGCGATCGCCTCGCCGAGCGCGTCCGCGCTCTTGTCGCGCTGGCTGGCGGTGAACCCGGAGTTGAGCTTCACGCGCACCGACGGCATATGGGCGACGTACACCGCGACCTTGCCCTGCGGCGTCGCGACGGTCGTGCGCAGCGCCCGCGTCCAGCCCAGCTTGATGTCGACGGCCTGGGTGCCGGAGAGCGGGTACTTGCTCCACAGCCCGACCGTGCCCTGGACCGTGTGGTAGGGGTAGGCCTTCGCGAGCGCATCCTGGTACGACGGCAGCGCCTGCGCCGTCACCTCCTCCAGCGCGATGACCTGCGCGCCGGACGCGGCGACGTCCTTCGCGGTGCCCGCCGGATCGGAGTTCTCCGCGTTCACGTTGTGCGTGACGACGGTCAGATCGCCGCCGCTGCCCGTCTTGTCGGTGAGCAGCCCACCGAACAGGTTGAACCAGACGATCGCCGGGGCCAGCACCGCGATCACCGCGGTCGCCGACCTCCGTACGAGGCCCAGGACGAGCAGCACCGGAATGAAGACACCCAGCCACGGCAGGAACGTCTCGATCAGGGAGCCGAGGTTGCCGACGGTGTTGGGGATCTGCGCGTGCAGCACCATGACGAGCGCCAGCAGGATCGCGAGCACCGCGAGGACGATGCCGCGCCGCCAGTAACCCCGGTCGCCCAGCGGTCGGCCGCCCTGACGCCGGAACCGGGCCCCGGGTCCGGTGGTCCCGGTTCCGCTGCTGTCGCCGCCCTTGTACGCCTGCGCCATGCCGTCGTCGCCTCACTGCCTGCCGTGCCCGCTGCCCCCGCCAAACAGTAGGCGATGAGCAGCGGCTTTCCGTTCCGTCACGCCCGCGCTGCCGAGCGCGGACGTCAACGTCTCTACGACCACGGTGACGTACGCGGTGGCGTGCTGAGTTCCGTACGACCGGCCCGGAAGGGACGCTGTGACGAAACCCGCACATCGGCCACCTGACATCGACACCCGGCACGGATGCCCGGCGTCAGTGACCGGCGCGCAACCCCGCCAGCACCGTATCGACGATCCGCTCGGCCAGGTCCTCCGCCAGCGGCGCGTCGGACCGCATGACCGTGCGCAACAGCATCGGCCCGGTGAACAGATCCGCGGCGAACTCGACGTCCGTACCGGCCGGCAGCTCCCCGTCGGCGACCCCGCGCCGCACCACGTCGTGCGTCGCGCGCCGCCGCGGGTCCACGACGAGCTCGTGGTACGCGTCCCAGAGCCTCGGCAGGGTCTTCATCTGCGCGAGGACGTTGTGCAGCAGGGCGGAGGTGCGCATGCTGAGGCCGCGCCTGCGCATGTGCTCGAGGATCCGGACGAGGTCGTCGCGCATCGAGGTGCCGGGCAGTTCGGAGTCCGGTTCCTCGATGGAGGCGACGACGTCGACGAAGAGTGCCTCCTTGCCGCTCCAGCGCCGGTAGATGGTGGCCTTGCCGACGCCTGCGGTGCGGGCGATCCGCTCGATGGACAGCTCGGTGAGCGGCACGCCCTGTTCGAGGAGTTGGATGACGCCCTCGATGATCGCCTGCTCGACGGCCTCGCTGCGCGGACGGCCGCGCGCGGGGGCGGCAGGCGCCGGGGCCCCGGGGATCCTTCGCCGCCGCGTCTGCCCCTCGGCCCGTTCCGTGCCCGCGTCCACCGCGCTCCGCCTTTCGCCGCGCCCCGGGCCCCGCCGCTGTGGCGGGCCCCGGCGCATTCTCTCAACCAGCAGGTCAGTGGCGGATCAGTGGCCCGCGCCGACCTTCTCCGGCTGCTCGCCGCTCTGCCCGGCCGGCGGATCCTTGGGCTTGCGCGGCAGGAACAGGCCGGTGAGGACGGCGCTGAGCACGGCGACGCCCGCACCGCACAGCGCGGTGATGTGCATGGCGTTCACGAAGGAGTCATTGGCCGCGCCCACCAGCGCCTCGCCGCGCGGCCCGAGCTTCTCGGCGACACCGAGCGTGGCCTCGATGGACGCGCCCGCGGCGTCCCGGAGTCCGGCGGGCAGCGGCAGCAGCTGGTCCTCGATCCCGTTCTTGTACGCGGTGGACAGCACCGAGCCGAGCACGGCGATACCGAGCGCGCCGCCGACCTGACGGAAGGTGTTGCTGAGCGCGGAGGCCGAACCCGCCTTCTCGCGCGGCAGCGACTGCATGATGACGACGCTGGTCGGCGTCATGACGTGGGCCATGCCCGTGCCCATGAAGAAGAAGATGACCTCCATGATCCACATCGGGCTGTCCTCGTCGAGCAGGGTGAACGCGGCGAGCATGGCCGCGAGCAGCACCAGGCCCCCGGTCGTGGTGACGCGCACGCCGAGCCGGTCGACGACGAGCCGGGCGCGCGGCGCGAAGATCAACTGGGCGGCGGCGAGCGGCAGCAGGAACGCGCCGGTCTGCAACGGCGAGTAACCGCGCACGCTCTGGATGTAGAAGGACGCGAAGAACGTGACGCCCATCATCGCGAAGAAGACGAGCGCGATGCCGGCCATGGCGGCCGAGAACACCTTGTCCTTGAAGTAGTTGATGTCGAACGACGGGTGGTCGCTGCGCTTCTCGTAGAGCACGAAGGCGACCAGGACGGCGAGGCCCGCGGCGATGGTGGCGAGCACCTGGGGGCTGGTGAAGTCGCCCTCGTCGCCGCCCTTGATGATCCCGTAGACGAGCAGCACGAGACCGACGACGGACAGCACGACGCCGACGAGGTCGACCCGGCCGGGTTTCGGGTCCCTGGAGTCCGGCACGAGCGCGAGCATCAGCACGATGGCGATGATCACGATCGGCACGTTCACGAGGAAGACCGAGCCCCACCAGAAGTGGTCGAGGAGCAGTCCCCCGGTGATCGGCCCGATCGCGATGGCGAGCCCGACGCCGCCGGCCCAGATGCCGATGGCCTTCGGCTGCTCGTCCCGCTCGAAGACGTTCATCAGGACGGCGAGCGTGGCCGGCATGACGAAGGCCGCGCCGAGTCCCATCACCGCGCGGAACGCGATGAGTTGGACCGGCGTGCCGGACTCCGCGGCGAGCGCGGAGCCGAGGCCGAAGACGACGAGGCCGCCGATGAGGACCTTCTTGCGGCCGATGCGGTCGCCGAGCAGTCCCGCCGTGAACAGCAGGCCCGCGAAGACGAGCGTGTACGCGTTGATGGCCCACTCGAGCTCGCTCTGCGAGGCGCCGATGCCGATGGGCTCGGGGGTCGAGATCGTCTTGATCGCGACGTTCAGGATCGAGTTGTCGAGGACGACGATCAGCAGGCTCAGCATGAGCACGCCGAGGATCACCCATCGACGGCGGTGCACGGACTCGGGTACGCGGGACCCCTGGGAGTCCCGGAAGTCCTGGGAACCCTGGGAGTCCTGAGGGGCGTCAGGAGTGGTCATGCGAACGACCCTAGACCAATTCCGATACGGAACCGTCTCGTATTTAAAGTCTCGGGGAAAGCCTTGCCGAGGCTTTACGTGGACGGGGCACGGGTTCGGTGGGGGCCTGGCGCGGGATCGGGATGGGGCCTGGCGCGGGGGCGGCACGCGGTGCCACCATGGAGGCGATCCGGGGACGCCGTCAGGGCGCCTCGAGACGACATGAAGGAGCCGTTGCGATGACGCAACCCACAGAGCTTTCGGCTGCCCAGAACACCCAGAAGACCCAGAACATCCAGCAGGCCCAGCAGGCCCAGCAGGCATCGAACGACCAGAGCGCGCAGAACGCCCAGAAGTCCACCGTGCTGTACGGGGGCAAGGGCTCGCGGCGGGTCACGGTCCGGGACATCGGCCTCGCCAAGGAGCGGGGCGAGAAGTGGCCCATGCTCACCGCGTACGACGCGATGACGGCGTCGGTCTTCGACGAGGCAGGCATCCCCGTGATGCTGGTCGGCGATTCGGCGGGCAACTGTCACCTCGGGTACGAGACGACGGTGCCGGTCACCCTCGACCAGATGGTGCTGCTCTCGGCGGCGGTGGTACGCGGCACGTCCCGCGCGCTGATCGTCGGCGACCTGCCCTTCGGGTCCTACCAGGAAGGGCCGACGCAAGCGCTGCGCTCGGCGATGCGGCTGGTGAAGGAGGCCGGGGTCGGGGCGGTGAAGCTGGAGGGCGGCGAGCGCTCGCACGACCAGATCAAGCTGCTCGTCGACGCCGGGATCCCGGTCATGGCGCACATCGGACTGACTCCACAGTCGGTCAACACGCAGGGCTACCGGGTCCAGGGGCGCGGCGAGGAGGCGGCGCAGCAGTTGCTGCGCGATGCCAAGGCCGTCCAGGACGCGGGGGCGTTCGCGGTCGTCCTGGAGCTGGTTCCGGCGGAGCTCGCGGCCGAGGTGACGCGCACCCTGCACATCCCGACCGTCGGCATCGGGGCCGGGGCCGGTACGGACGCGCAGGTCCTGGTCTGGACGGACGCGCTCGGCCTCACCGGCGGGAAGATGCCGCGCTTCGTGAAGCAGTACGCGGATCTGCGGGGCGTGATGTCCGACGCGGCGAAGGCGTTTGCGGAGGACGTCATCGGCGGAACGTTCCCTCAGGAGGAGCACTCCGTCCACTGAGCCAACCCGGTACGACCGCGGCCCGCCGAACTTCCCCCATCGGCGGGCCGCGCTGTGCTCCGCGGGTGACCGGGGGGGTGGGGGCGGCGCCGCGGGTGGTGGCGCGGGGGCGGCGCCGGGCGGTGGTGCGGGGCGGCGTCGGGCAGTGGCACTGGGGCGGCGCAGGGCAGTTCCGGGCGGTGGCGCAGGGGCGGCGTCGGGCAGTGGCGCGGGGGCGGCGTCGGGCAGCGCCGGGCGGTGGCGCAGGGGCTACGGGGGCCGTCCGGGGTGGGAGGTCTGCGGAGGCCGGGGCGAACGGGGCCGCGGGAAGTGACGGCGTCCCGGGGCGCCGGGCGGTTTCTCGCCGCTGGGCGACTCTTCGTTCTCTTCTCCCCTCCGTGCCTGCCTCCTTTCCGTGCCTGCCTCCTTTCCTCCGCTCATCTCCCACCCACCCGCCCCCTCCGGGGGCGTCGGCCACGCGCTGCCGGGCCTCCACCGGGACCGCTCCCCCGGCCCCGGCGAAGTTGCGCCCACGGGGCTCCGCCCCGGACCCCGCGAGTCTCGTCCCAAAGCGGGGCTTGATTTGCGCCGCCCTTCCGGGACGTGAGCCTCACGGGGCGCCGCCGCCCCATCTTGGGCAACTTGATTTGCCCGCCCCTCCGGGACGTGGCCTCACAGGGTGCCGCCGCCCCACCTCGGGCAACTTGATTTGCCCGCCCCTCCGGAACCTCGGCCTCACAGGCTGCCGCCACCCCGCCTCGGGCAACTCGATTTGCCCCACCCCACCGGAACGTCCGCCTCACGGGGTGCCGCCGCCCCGACTTGGGCAATCTGCCGCCTGGGGCGGCAGGGTGGGCAAGGCGGCCCACGGCACCGCACACCCATCACGACAGGCACCGACCCCGGCACCACCCCCGGCCCGGCCGAAGCCCCCGGAGGGGGCGGGCGGCGGGAGATGAGCGAGGACCGGCACAGCCGCAGAAGGGACTGTGCCGCACCGCCCCTCCGGCACGTCCGCCTCACAAGGTGCCGCCACCCCGCCTCGGGCAACTCGATTTGCCCCACCCCACCGGAACGTCCGCCTCACGGGGTGCCGCCGCCCCGACTTGGGCAATCTGCCGCCCAGGGCGGCACCGTGGGCAAGGCGGCCCCCGGTGCCGCGCACCCATGACCGAAGGCGCCGACCCCGGCACCGCCCCCGCCCCGGACGGGCCGAAGCCCCCGGAGGGGGCGGGCGGCGGGAGATGACCAAGGACCGGCACAGCCGGAGGAGGGACGGTGCCGCGTACTCGTACCGCGGACGCCTGACCCGGCATTGGCCCGCGCCCAAGCGCCGCCCCGCCGAAATGAGAGATGGGCGGGGACCGGCGCAGTCAGAGAAGGAGCGGTGCCGCCTGCCAGTGCCGTAGGCGTCCACCACCAACCCGCCCCCCCTGTCGGCACCGTATCGGCGGCAGCCACCCGTTGTCGGTCGGGTGTCGGTGGGTTGTCGGTGGGGGCTGACACCTTGAGGGCATGACGCGAATCGACAAGAACTCCCTGAGCGACCGACCGGTCGCCGTATCCGTGAGGGGACTGGTCAAGCACTACGGCGCGACCAAGGCCCTGGACGGCGTGGACCTGGACGTACACGAGGGCACCGTCATGGGTGTCCTCGGTCCGAACGGCGCCGGCAAGACCACCCTCGTCCGCTGCCTCTCCACCCTCATCACCCCCGACGCCGGCACGGCGATCGTGGCGGGCTACGACGCGGTGCGCCAGCCCCGCCAGCTGCGCCGCGTGATCGGCCTCACCGGCCAGTACGCCTCGGTCGACGAGAAGATCTCCGGCCGGGAGAACCTGTACATGATCGGGCGGCTGCTCGACCTGTCCAGGAAGGACGCCAAGGCCCGCGCCGACGCCCTGCTGGAGCGCTTCTCGCTCACGGACGCCGCCGGCCGCCCCGCGAAGACGTACTCCGGCGGTATGCGCCGCCGCCTCGACCTCGCGGCGTCGATGATCGGCCGCCCGCACGTCCTCTACCTGGACGAGCCGACGACCGGCCTCGACCCCCGTACGCGTAACGAGGTGTGGGAAGAGGTCCAGAACATGGTGCGCGACGGCGTCACCGTCCTGCTCACCACCCAGTACATGGACGAGGCCGAGGAGCTGGCCTCCGAGCTCACCGTCGTCGACCACGGCAAGGTCATCGCGCGTGGCGGCATCGACGAGCTCAAGGCGAGGGTCGGCGGCCGCACCCTGCGGATCCGACCGGCCGACGAGCTGGAGCTGCGCCCGCTGGCGCACGCGATAGACGACATGGGGCTCACGGGCCTCGCCACCACCACCGTGGACACCCACTCCGGGTCCGTCCTGGTCCCCGTACTCAGCGACGAGCAGCTCACCGCCGTGGTCGGCGCGGTCACCGCGCGGGGCATCACGATCGGCTCCATCACCACCGAACTGCCCAGCCTGGACGAGGTGTTCCTGTCCATCACCGGCCACAAGGCCTCCGCTCCGGAGGACGCCAGGCCCGAACTCGAGGAGGCCGCCGTATGAGTGCCACCACCCTTGCCGCTCCCCCTGCGGCCCCCACGATCACCGTCGAGGCCGACCCCAAGATCGGCCTGAGTGGCCATCTGCGTCACACGGGCGCGCTGATCCGCCGCAATCTGCTGTGGATCCGCAACGACCCGGAGTCGATGATGGACGCGGTCCTGATGCCGATCGTCTTCACGCTCCTGTTCGTGTACGTATTCGGCGGCTCGATCGGCTCCGCGATGGGCGGCGGCCAGGACGCGTACGTGCAGTACGTGATCCCCGGCATGGTCGCGATGATGAGCATGAACATCGCGCAGGGCGTCGGCACCGGCTTCAACGAGGACTTCCAGAAGGGCATCATGGACCGCTTCCGGTCCCTGCCCATCGGCCGCGGATCGGTGCTCATCGCCAAGGTGGTCGTGGAGATGCTGCGGCTCCTCGTCGCCACCACGGTCCTGATGATCGTCGCGCTGCTCGTCGGATTCGACATCACCAGCTGGGCCGGTCTGTTCGGTGCCATCGGCCTGACCGCGCTGTTCGGCTCCGCCCTCATGTGGATCTTCCTGACGCTCGGCGTGGTCATGAAGAGCGCGCAGGCCGTGCAGGCCATGGGCTTCCTGGTGATGATGCCGCTGCAGTTCGGCTCGTCGATCTTCGCGCCGACCAAGTCGATGCCGGGCTGGCTGCAGGCCTTCACCGACTGGAACCCGATCTCGTCCCTCGCGGACGCCTGCCGCGGAATGATGGTCGGCGGCCCGGTCGCCCACGACCTGTGGGTGACCCTCGGGTGGACGGCAGTGCTGACGGCCGTCATGGCGCCGATCGCGATCCGTAAGTTCACCACCAAGAGCTGACCCCGCGCAGAACGGGTCCGGGCGACCGGGTCGATTCGCGTCGGTCGTCAGTCGTCCAACAGGGCGGTGGCCTCCTCCAAGGAGAGGCCGCCGCCCTCTGCGTATGCCCGCTCGTACGTCGCCTCGTCGAGCAGCTCGCGGGTCTCCGCCGCCGCGGCCTCGCGCCAATTGCGTTCGAGTACGGCCGGCTTGTGGCCCTCGGGCATCGCCGCGTCGGCCGCGCCCATGAGCCGCGCGGCGGCCACCGCGTCGCCCTCCCCGCCCCGCTGGACGATGGCCCGGGCCGCCGTGCACAGATGCAGCCCCACCAGTTGCGGCATGACGAGCGCGGCCAGCGGGTCCCGCGCGATGTCGAGGCAGCGCTGTACGTTCGCGACGGCGTCCTCGGTGTGCCCGTCGACGGTGTCGATCATCGCCTCCATGCCGATGGTCATGCCGTGGAAGAACCCGATCTGCGCCACCCTGAACTCACTGCGCAGCAAGGCGAGTTGCTCACGGGCCTCGACGGTGCGGCCGGTGAACGAGAGATGGGAGACGAGGAAGAGGCGGGCGGCGGGCCTGGACTCGTTGGTGTGCCGGCGCCCGTCCTCCAGCGACTCCCACAGCAGCGCCTCGCCCCCCTCGATGTTCCCCTGCTCGATGAGCGTCTGGCCGAGCCTGACCTGGAGGATCGCGGCCTGGGAGTGGGCGCCCATGCTGTGCGCGACCTCACGGGCGCGCGTGTAGTCGGCGGCGGAGCCCTCGAAGTCGCCGAGCTTCTCGCGCGCCTCACCGCGCGCGGACAGCGCCTCGGCCGTCCCCCACTCGTCGCCGAGCCGACTGAACAGCTCCAGCGACTCGTCGGCGTACGCGAGCCCTTCCTCGGCCCAGTCGCTGCGGTTGGCGAACACGTTGGCCCGCATCTGGAGGACGAGCGCCAGCTCCCAGTCGTAGCCGAGCTCGCGGCAGGTCCGCGTGGACACCGCGGCGAGCTCCTGAAGCCGGCCCATGTCGCCGGTCAACAGGACGGCGAAGTACCAGATGTTCCCGGGCGGGCGGCAGGCCTGCGGGAGGTCGGCGCGGTAGGTCTCGAGGACGGCGCGCAGCCGGTCCTGGCCCACCTCCGTCTGCCAGTGGTCCATCTCCATGTCCATGTAGCCGAGCCGGCACAGATGGACCTGGCGGCGCGCCTCTTCGAAGAGCTCGCCGGTCAGCGGGGGCGGGGTGTCGGTGCAGCGCTCGAAGAGCGGCGGGGCGGGGCTGCCGGGCCCGGCGAACGGGTCGGGGCCGAGCGCCGCGGCCTCCCCCGTCCACGTACGGGCGTCGACGCGCAGGTCCCGCATCTGCCAGAACCAGGACAGGGACAGGACGAGGCTGAACGCCTCCTGCTCGTCACGCGCCGCGACCGCGTGCCGCAGGGCCGTGCGCAGATTCTCGTAGTCCCGCTCGATCCGGGCGATGGCGGCGCGCTGGCCGCTGCCGCGGAGCAACGGGTCGGTGGTACGGGCGAGTTCGCGGTAGTACGTGAGGTGGGCGCGCTCGGCGGCGGGGCGCTCCCCGGACTCGTCGAGGCGGTCGTCCGCGTACTCGGAGACGGTTTCGAGGAGGCGGTAGCGCATGTCGCCGCTGCCCTCCTCCGGGGCGGCGACCACGAGCGACTTGTCGACGAGGGAGGCCAGGGCGTCGAGCGCGTCCGGACCGCAGACCGACTCGGCCGCGGACAGGTCGCAGCCGCCGCTGAACACGGAGAGGCGGGCGAGAGTGGCGCGCTCCGGCTCGTCGAGCAGGTCCCACGACCAGTCGACGACCGCGCGGAGCGTCTGCTGGCGGGGCAGGGCGGTGCGGGCGCCGGAGGTGAGGAGACGAAATCGGTCGTCGAGGCGGTCGGCGATCTGGCGGGGCGTGAGCATGCGCAGGCGCGCCGCGGCGAGTTCGATGGCGAGCGGGAGGCCGTCGAGGCGGCGGCAGATCTCGCCCACCGCGTCCGGGGCCTCGTCCACGGTGAAGCCGGGGCGCACGGCGGCGGCACGCTCACCGAACAGCCGCAGCGCGTACGGCTCCGGGAGCGGTTCCACCGGGTACAACAACTCGCCCGGTACGCCGAGGGGTTCGCGGCTCGTCGCCAGGATCGTGACACCGGGGCAGTGGGCGAGGAGGTCGTCGGCGAGGGCGGCGGCCGCGTCGATGACGTGCTCGCAGTTGTCGAGGATCAGCAGGAGGCGGCGGTCCTCGCAGTGCTCCACGAGCCGCACGAGGGGGTCGTCGCCCTGCCGCTCCCCCGCGACGCGAAGCTCTTCGGCGCCGGCGCCGCGCAGCACGGTCTCCCGGGCCCCGAGCGCACTGACGACCGCCTCCGCCACGGCGGCCGGATCACTGACCGGCGCCAACTCCGCGAGCCACACGCCGTCCGGGGCGGTCCCGAGCCCCTCCGCGACCTCCTGCGAAAGCCGCGTCTTGCCCGCGCCGCCGGGCCCGAGCAGGGTGACCAGCCGCACGCGGCCCAGATCGGCACGGATGGCATCGATGTCGCCCGTGCGCCCGACGAACGAGGTGAGCCGGGCGCGGAGGTTACCCGGGGCGGGGGCCGTAGCGGGTGCGGCCTGCGCCGGGGGCCGCCTTGCCCACCCTGCCGCCCCAGGCGGCAGATTGCCCAAGGCGGCGGACTCGTCCGCACCGTCCAGCCCCTGTGGCGGGTGGGCCAAATCCAGCCCCTGCGGCGATTGAGCAGCGGGGTCCGGGGCGGAGCCCCGTGGCGTGAGCAACTCCTCGTGCAACGCTCGGAGTTCCGGCCCGGGGTCCGCCCCCAACGTGTCCGCCAACCCCCGCCGCACCCCCTCGTAAGCGGCCAGCGCCTCCGCTCCCCGCCCCGCGGAGCGCAACGCCCGCAGCCGCAGCACCTGCAACGGCTCGTCCAACGGATGCGCGTCACAGAGCGAGGTCAGCTCCGGCAGCACCTCATCCGCCCGGCCAAGCGCCAGATACGCGGCAAGCCGAACGCGCCGGGCGTCGAGGTGCCGGGTGTCCCACCGCGTGGTCTCGGTCGACCGGTCCGGAAGATCGGCGAGCGCGGGCCCCCGCCACAACGCGAGCGCGTCGTCGAGAAGGTCGAGCGCCTTCTCCGGGGCACCGTCCGCGAGGGCCCGCGCCCCGTCGGCGGTCAGCCGCTCGAAGCGGAACAGGTCGACGTCGTCCGCGGCGGCGGCGAGCCGGTAGCCGCCCTCGGACGAGGTGATCACCTCCGCCCCCAGGGCCCTGCGCAGCCGCCCGATCAACGCCTGCAGCGCACCCGCCGCGTCCGCGGGCGGCTCCTCGCCCCACACCTCGTCGACGAGGAACGCGACGGGTACGGGGCGGCCGGGCCGCAGCGCGAGCACCGTGAGCAGGGCACGCAGCCGCGCCCCGCCGACCGGGACGGCCGTGCCGTCGTCGCGGAATGCCTGGGTGGTGCCGAGGATGCGGTAGCGCACGGACCTATTCTCCCCGCTGCCGTTCGACCACCGCGCCTGGTACCTGCCTCGACCTCGTCATGCCCCTACCTTGTCCGGAACTCCCGCAGTACCGCGACACGTTTCCCGCATACAGCGAGTACGTTCGGTGAGCCAGCCGACCAGTCTGCCCCGGGAGTTCCACCCCATGACCACCGCCACCGCACGCCGCGGCGACAACAGGATCAGCCCCGTCTTCCTCGGCATCGCCGCGATCACGGCGGTGGCCGGCTGGGCGGTGTGGACGGACTTCGCGTCCCAGCCGGGCTTCGCGGTGTTCCTGTTCGTGACGGGCGCCTGGGTCGTCTCGCTCTGTCTGCACGAGTACGCGCACGCGCGCACGGCGCTGCACAGCGGCGACATCTCGATCGGCGCGAAGGGCTATCTGACCCTGAACCCGCTCAAGTACACCCACGCGCTGCTCAGCATCGTGCTCCCGGTCATCTTCGTGATCATGGGCGGGATCGGACTGCCCGGCGGCGCCGTGTTCATCGAGCGGGGGCGGATCCGGGGGCGCTGGCGGCACAGCCTGATCTCGGCGGCGGGACCGCTGACGAACGTGCTGTTCGCGATCGTGTGCACGGCGCCGTTCTGGCTGGACGCGCTGGACGGGGTGCCGGACACCTTCCGTTACGCGCTCGGGTTCCTCGCCCTGCTCCAGGTGACCGCGGCGATCCTGAACTTCCTTCCCGTACCGGGTCTGGACGGGTACGGGGTGATCGAGCCGTGGCTGTCGCAGAAGGTCCGGCGGCAGGTGGAGCCGTTCGCGCCGTTCGGCATGCTCGCCGTTTTCGCCGTGCTGTGGATCCCGGAGATCAACCAGTGGTTCTTCGACGCGGTCGACTGGGTCCTTGCCGCGCTCGGCGTGCACGAGTGGGACACGTACTGGGGTCTGCAGTTCTACCGGTTCTGGCAGGGCACCCCGGAGATCCCGACGTTCACGCAGTAGGCGAGATTCAGGCAGTGGGCGAGGTCAGGCGGTGGGCGCGGCCTGGGTCTGCGTGGCCTGCTTCTCGGCCTTCGCCTTGCGCAGGTAGAACCACGTCATGTTCGACGTGACACCCGCGATCAGCACCCACACGATCCCGAGGAAGCTGCCCTCGACGAAGGAGACCACGGCCGCCACGACGGCCAGGGCGCAGACGACCAGGGAGAACAGTGCGATGCGGGGCATGGGGGTCGGCTCCAGACGGCGGCGCGGCGGGTAGTACGCCGACCAGTGTCCCCCATGCCCCGTGAGCGCCGGAAGGCACCCCGTACGTGCCTATACGTCGGTTACGCGCAGTCCCGCGTGCGCCTTGTAGCGGCGGTTCACCGAGATGAGGTTCGCGACCAGGGACTCGACCTGGTGGGCGTTCCTGAGGCGGCCCGAGAAGATGCCGCGCATACCGGGGACGCGGCCGGCGAGCGCCTGGACCGTCTCCACGTCGGCACGCTCCTCGCCGAGCACCATCACGTCGGTGTCGATCTCGTCGACCTCCGGGTCGATGAGCAGCACGGCCGACAGGTGGTGGAAGGCGGCGGTGACCCGCGAGTCCGGGAGCAGCGCCGCGGCCTGTTCCGCCGCGCTCCCCTCCTCCGGCTTCAGGGCGTACGCGCCCTTCTTGTCGAAGCCGAGCGGGTTGACGCAGTCGACGACGAGCTTGCCCGCGAGGTCCTCGCGCAGGGCTTCGAGGGTGGCGCCGTGGCCGTCCCACGGCACGGCGACGATCACGATGTCGCTGCGGCGGGCGCACTCGGCGTTGTCGGCACCCTCGATGCCGAGGCCGAGCTCGTCGGCGGCGGACTGCGCGCGCTCGGCGGCGCGGGAGCCGAGGATCACCTTCTGGCCCGCGCGGGCGAAGCGGTAGGCGAGGCCCTTGCCCTGGGGTCCGGTTCCGCCGAGGACGCCGACGACGAGTCCGGAGACGTCGGGGAGGTCCCAGGGGTCCTTGGCCGGGGCCTTCTGGCCGCTCGGGCTGCTTTCGGTAGAGGTCATGCAGCGACCCTACTCAAGGGTATGTGTCTCGTACGGGCGGACTTCCCTCGAACCAGACGAACCGGCAGACCACTTGAGGCACCATGCGACCCCATGGACGCCGTACGAGTAGCATTGCTGCGCGAGGTACTCGCCGGAACCGAGTGGCCCTCCGCCACCCGCCGCTTCGCCGGGGCGCTGCGTTCCTCGGTCGCCGCGCACGGTGGCGGGCTCCTCCTCGTGGGCTCCCCGACGTACGAGCCCTGGCATCTGGCGGCCCATCTGGTCGACGAGGCGGCCTGGTCCGGGACGCCCGAGCTGGCCCCCACCCTCGTACGGCACGCGGCGCGTCCGGACGACCCCGCGCATCTGGCCGTCGGCCTCGGCCGGCTCGAGGCGGCGCGGCGCGGCGAGACGCTCCTCGTGGTCACGCCGACCGAGCCGGGCGCTCCTCTCCTCGAGCGGGTGCACGATGCGCGCCGCGCGGGGGCGACGATCCTGGCGCTCGACGCGGAGGCCTCCGGCGGTGGGGATCTGCACGCCATGGCCCATGACGGGCTGAGCGTTCCCGGCGACACGGACCTCGATCTCGACACGGTGCAGCATCTGGTCAGTGCGGCGGCCGGCGAGAACGCGGCAGCCGCTCCGCGGGGGCGGCGGGGGTTTCGGGATCGGTTGTCCCGGCTTGCGGATCACTTGACGGCGCCGCCGCCCGCGCGGTGGTGAGGTGTCGCCCACCCGCGCGGGGCTCTGCCCCGGACCCCGCGGGCTCTCGTCCTACTGCGGGCTCTCCTTGTTCCACTTGGGATCGTTGTCCCACTCCAGGTTTCGTTCCTTCGCGGTGTCCATCGCGTGTTGGGCCTCCTCGCGGGAGGCGTAGGGGCCGAAACGGTCCTTGTTGGGGCACTCCGGCCCCTCCTCGACCTTCTTGTGCTCCAGGCAGTAGTACCACTCGCCCGGCTTTCCGACGGTTCGCTTCTTGAACAGCGCCACGGCGGCTCCTCTCGTCCCCGCCATGCTCCCCCACGCGCGCTCGTTACACTCGCTGGCATGTCTGGTCAGTCGGGGGCGTCGTCCGCCCTGCTCGTTCCGGGGGAGATCTCCCCCACCCGTTCCGTGCCCGGGAACATCCGGCGCCCCGAGTACGTCGGCAAGCCCGCGCCGACCCCGTACACGGGCCCCGAGGTGCAGACCCCGGAGACCGTCGAGGCGATGCGGATCGCCGGACGGATCGCCGCGCGGGCCATGGCGGAGGCGGCGAAGGCGATCGCCCCGGGTGTCACCACGGACGAGTTGGACCGGATCGCGCACGAGTACATGTGCGACCACGGCGCGTACCCGTCCACGCTCGGCTACCGCGGCTTCCAGAAGTCGCTGTGCACGAGCGTCAACGAGGTCATCTGCCACGGCATCCCGGACTCGACCGTCCTCAAGGACGGCGACATCGTCAACCTCGACGTCACCGCGTACATCGGCGGCGTGCACGGCGACAACAACGCCACGTACCTGGTGGGCGACGTCGACGAGGAGTCGAGGCTGCTCGTCGAGCGGACCCGTGAGTCCCTCGACCGTGCCATCAAGGCCGTCAAGCCGGGCCGCCAGATCAACATCATCGGCCGGGTCATCGAGTCGTACGCGAAGAGGTTCGGGTACGGCGTCGTGCGCGACTTCACCGGGCACGGCATCAACTCGTCGTTCCACAGCGGCCTGATCATCCCGCATTACGACTCCCCGCAGGCCACGACCGTGATCCAGCCCGGCATGACGTTCACGATCGAGCCGATGCTCACGCTCGGCACGTACGAGTACGACATGTGGGAGGACGGCTGGACCGTCGTCACGAAGGACCGCAAGCGGACCGCCCAGTTCGAGCACACGCTCGTCGTCACGGAGAGCGGCACGGAGATCCTCACGCTGCCGTAGCCGACGCCTCTCGCGCATCGAGCCCGCCCCTTTGTGGGGCGGGCTCTGCTGTTTACGTTCCCCTGATCGGAGAACCGGGTAGGTTTTTACCGACAGCGTGTCGGGAAGGCTGTAATATTAGGCAAGCCTAACCTAATTAATACTCATCGGCGGAGGCCCCTTATGGACACCCCGTTCTCCACTCTGATCCGCACCGCTTCGCACGAGCAGCACACGGAGGCGGAGACGTCGACGTTCATGGGTGATCTGCTCGGCGGGCGGCTCGGCGTGGACGCGTACGCGCGGTACACGGAGCAACTGTGGTTCGTTTACCGGGCACTTGAGGACGGCGCCAAGCACCTTGCCGAGGATCCGGTGGCCGGGCCGTTCATTCAGCCGGAGCTGCTGCGCGTACCCGAGCTGGAGCGCGACCTCGCACATCTGCGGGGTCCTGACTGGCGGGAGACCGTGTCCGCGCTGCCGCAGACGCGGGCGTACGCGGAGCGGGTCGCGGAGTGTGCGGCGTCCTGGCCGGGTGGGTATGTGGCGCACCACTACACGCGCTACCTGGGCGACCTCTCGGGTGGGCAGATCATCCGCGACAAGGCGGAGAAGACGTGGGGGTTCGCGCGCAAGGGGGACGGCGTGCGGTTCTACGTTTTTGAGGGCGTCTCCAACCCTGCGGCGTTCAAGCGGCACTACCGGGAGCTGCTTGATGCGATCGCCGTGGATGAGTTGGAGAAGCAGCGGGTTGTCGCCGAGTGCAAGGCGGCGTTCGCCTTGAATACGGGGGTGTTTCGCGGGCTGGGCGAAGAGTTTCGGTCGGCCGCGTGATCGTTTCGCGGCACCGGCGTTACGGCCTCGGGGCTCTGCCCCGGACCCCGCGCCTCAATCGCCGGCGGGGCTGGAAATGCTCACCCGCCACCGACCCGTCAAGCTAGCCGGACCCGGCCGCCCACCTCTACCGAACCGCCCGGCTGGGGGGCCGTCAGGATTTGGGAGCCGCGGCCCTGGCGGATGTTGAGGGCGCGGTCGAGTCGGGTGGTGAGCGCCAGTGCCGCCGCTCCCGTCGCCTCGTCCTCCACGATGCCGTCGCCGCGGCCGGGGAAGCCGCGGGCCCTGACCCGGCCCGCCGCCTCGTCCTCCCAGGCCCACGCGTAGATCCACTCCCCCGCCGGAGGAACCGGCAGCGCGTCGACCTCGGCGACGGAGTCGTACTGCCGCAACGTACGGCCGGTCACCCACTCCGCGCGCGCCTCGACCCAGCTGAACTCGCCGTCCTGGCGCGCCCCGACGACACCCGCGGGCACGACGAGTTCCGGTACGTCGAGCAGCCAGGCCGTGCCGACGCAGGGGTGCCCGGCGAACGGCAGGCGCGCGGTCGGCGTGTAGATGTCGATGACGCCGCGCTCGGGATCGTCGACGAAGACCGTCTCGCTGAAGCCCAATTTGGTCGCGAACGCCTGCCGCTCGTCCCGGTCGCGCAGGCGGGAGCCGTCACGGACGACGCCCAGCGCGTTGCCCTCCCCGCCGTCGGGGGCGCAGAAGACACGCACCACGTCGTACTCGATGCCGTACTCGTTCATGCCGGAAGTCAACCACGCGACATCCGGCGCTTGACCGGCACTTGACCCTCCCCTGACTTGCCCATGGGTGGCACTGAGGTAAGCCTCATATAAGTTAGGTCCGCCTTAGTTACCCCCTGTTCCTGTGCACCCCCTGTACTGCTGCTGTACGTCTTGGAGCCTGCATGCGCGCCGCCCGACTCACCGTTTCCACTGCCGTCGCCGCGGTCGCCGTTCTGACCGCCGTCACGGGCTGCACTCAGAAAAGCGACGCCAAGGGCGCCGGTTCCGGTTCGATCAAGGTGACCGCCGACGACGACAGCTGCAAGGTCTCGAAGAAGCAGTTCCCGGCGGGGCACGTGGAGTTGGCGGTCGAGAACAAGGGGTCCCGGGTCACCGAGGTCGAGATCCTCTTCCCGGACGACCGGATCGTCTCCGAGCGCGAGAACATCGGCCCCGGCACCAGGCACAGCCTCACCGCCGAGGTGAAGAGCGGCGACTACCGCATCGCCTGCATCCCCGGCATGAAGGGCAAGGGCCACCGCCAGGACGTCAAGGTGACCGGCGGGAAGAGCACGGCGAAGCGGGACCCGCGACTCGACGACGCCGTCGCCGCCTACCGCCAGTACACCCAGACGCAGGCCGACGAGACGCTGCCGAAGGTGAAGACGTTCACCGACGCCGTCCGCGACGGCGACCTCGCGGCCGCCAAGAAGGCGTACGCCCCCTCCCGTATCGGCTGGGAGCGCACCGAGCCGGTCGCCGAGTCCTTCGGTGACATCGACCCGAAGGTCGACGTGCGGGCCGACGGCCTCGAAGAGGGCCAGAAGTGGACCGGCTGGCACCGCCTGGAGAAGGCGCTGTGGAAGGACAAGAAGATCGGCAAGACCGAGAAGGGGCTCGCCGACCGGCTCGACAAGGACCTCGAGGACTGGCAGCAGCGCGTCGGCAAGGCGGAGATCACGCCCACCTCCATGGCCAACGGCGCCAAGGAGCTGCTCGACGAGGTCGCCACCGGCAAGGTCACCGGCGAGGAGGAGCGCTACTCGCACACCGACCTCGTCGACTTCAAGGCCAACGTCGAGGGCGCCGAGAAGGCGTACGAGCTGCTCAAGCCGGTCGCGTCGAAGAACGACGCCGCGCTGACCAAGGAGCTGGACAAGCAGTTCGCCGCGCTCGACACGCTGCTCGACAAGTACCGCGAGGACAAGAGCAGTTACGAGTTCACGTCCTACGACAAGGTCGGCAAGGCGGAGCAGAAGGAGCTGTCCGACGCGGTCAACGCGCTGGCGGAGCCGCTGTCCAAGCTGGCCGCCGCGGTCGTCAAGTAGCCATCGTCAAGTAGCCGAGTACATGCACACGCACCACGAGGAGAGGGCCGCCATGGCGGACGACGAGACCTCCAACTCCCCTTCCCCTTCCCGGCGTTCCCTGCTCACCGTCGGCGGCGCCGGGCTCGCGCTCGGCGCCGCGGCCGCGGGCGGCGCCGTCGCCCTGGCCCGGTCCGACGACGGCTCGGACATGCAGCCCGCCGGCGAGGCGGGCGGCGCGGTGCCGTTCCACGGCGCGCACCAGGCCGGGATCGCCACGGCGGTGCAGGACCGGCTGCACTTCGCGGCGTTCGACGTGAAGACGGCCGACCGCGAGGAGTTCGTGCAGCTCCTGAAGGACTGGACGAAGGCCGCCGCGCGGATGACCGAGGGGCACACCGTCGGCGAGGGCGCGTACGGCGGGCTCGCCGAGGCGCCGCCGGACGACACGGGCGAGGCGCTGGGACTTCAGCCGTCCCGGCTCACGCTGACGATCGGCTTCGGCCCCTCCCTCTTCGAGAAGCACGGGAAGGCCTTCGGCATCGCCGACAGGCGCCCGGAGGCGCTCGTCGACCTGCCGAAGTTCCCCGGCGAGAACCTGGAGAGGACCCGCAGCGGCGGCGATCTGTGCGTACAGGCCTGCGCCGACGACCCACAGGTCGCCGTGCACGCGATCCGCAATCTCGCCCGGATCGGCATGGGCAAGGTCGCCATCCGCTGGTCGCAGCTCGGCTTCGGCAAGACGTCGTCGACGACGCCGGACGCGCAGACCCCTCGTAACCTGATGGGCTTCAAGGACGGCACCCGCAATATCGCGGGCACCGAGAAGGACCGCCTCGCCGAGCACGTGTGGGTGGACTCCCCGGGCGACGGTGCCGACTGGATGAAGGGCGGCTCGTATCTGGTCGCCCGCCGGATCCGGATGAACGTCGAGACCTGGGACCGTACGTCGCTTCAGGAGCAGGAGGACGTGTTCGGCCGGGACAAGGGCGTGGGCGCTCCGGTCGGCAAGGCGAAGGAGCGCGACGAGCCGTTCCTGAAGGCGATGAAGCCGGACGCGCACGTGCGGCTCGCGCACCCCGACTCCAACCACGGGGCGACGCTGCTGCGCCGCGGCTACTCGTTCACCGACGGCACGGACGGCCTCGGCCGGCTCGACGCGGGCCTGTTCTTCCTCGCGTACCAGAAGGACATGCGCAAGGGGTTCATCCCGGTGCAGCGCAGCCTCGCGACCGACGCGCTCAACGAGTACATCCAGCACGTCGGTTCGGCGGTGTTCGCGGTGCCGCCGGGGGTGCGGGACGGCAGTGACTGGTGGGGCCGCGGCCTCTTCGAGCAGAAGCAGAAGCAGAAGGGGGCGTGAGGCGCGATGTTCGCCAACTACCTGATCGGGCTGCGTGAGGGGCTCGAAGCCAGCCTCATCGTGTGCATCCTCGTCGCGTACCTGGTGAAGACGGAGCGCAGGGACGCCCTGAAGCCGGTGTGGGCGGGCATCGGGGCCGCCGTCCTCGTGTCCCTCGCCTTCGGCGCGGGCCTGGAGTTCGGCTCGCAGGAGCTGACGTTCAAGGCGCAGGAGGCGCTCGGCGGTTCGCTGTCGATCATCGCCGTGGGCCTGGTGACGTGGATGGTGTTCTGGATGCGGCGCACGGCCCGGCACCTGAAGACGGAGCTGCACGGAAAGCTCGACAGCGCCCTGCAGATGGGCACGGTGGCGCTGGTCGTGACGGCGTTCCTCGCGGTGGGCCGTGAGGGCCTGGAGACGTCGCTGTTCGTGTGGACGGCGGTGCACGCCACCAGCAACGGCACGACGGACCCGGTGATCGGCGCGCTGCTCGGGCTCGCCACGGCGGTGTTCCTCGGCTGGCTGTTCTACCGGGGCGCGCTCCGCATCAACCTGGCGAAGTTCTTCACGTGGACCGGCGCGATGCTGGTCGTCGTGGCGGCGGGCGTCCTCGCGTACGGCTTCCACGATCTCCAGGAGGCCGGATTCGTCGGCGGCCTCAACAACCTGGCGTTCGACATCAGTTCCACGATCGCGCCCGACGGCTGGCTCGGCACGCTCCTGAAGGGCGTCTTCAACTTCCAGCCCGACCCGACGGTTCTGCAGGTAACCGTCTGGTTCGTCTACCTTGTCCCCACTCTCGCCCTGTTCTTCGCGCCTCCCGGACTGTTTTCCCGCAGGGTCGCGGCAGTGCGGGCCTCCTCTTCCCGGTAGGGTTCGGGCCCGTGGCAGGGGCTGGGAGCGGAAGGTGAGTCGAACGTCATGAGCGAGGCCAGGAACAGGTTCGGCCGACCGGTCGCGGCGGCTGCGGCCGCGGTCGTGCTGTCCCTCACCGCCGGCGGCTGTGTGACCGTGCACGGCGAGTTGGAGATCGTCCCGACGACCACGAAGGGGCAGGCGGCGCGCGCCGTCGACACCTTCGTGGACGCGTACAACGAGGCGGAGAAGAACTACGACGCCGACGCCGACGCGAAGTACGTCACCGGGGCGCTCGGTGCGATCGACGCGGCGAAGCTGAAGGCCGGTCGCGCTCTCCACCCGGACGGCAACCCGAAGCACGTGCCGCTGGAGCTCACCGACACGCAGATCACGGTGCCGAAGAAGGCGGGCTGGCCGCGCTGGTTCGTGTCGAACTCGGACACCGAGCGGGTGCCCGGCTACCGCTGGGTGATGGTCTTCACCCGCAACGCCGAGAACGCGCCGTGGGCGGTCTCGTACCTGTCGCTGTTCCGCGAGGGCACGGTCCCCAAGTTCAAGCAGGACAAGGACGGCCTGGGCGAGGCCGTCGACCCGGACGAGTCGGGTCTCGCGCAGCGTCCGAAGGACATGGGCAAGAAGTACATCCAGTACCTCAAGAAGGGCGGGGACGGCTACGTCCCGGGCCTGCACACCACGCGCTGGCGCCAGACCCGCGACAAGATCGACACGCGCCCCGGCCTCACCACGCAGTTCATCGACGAGCCCCTCACCGAGGGCAACTACGCGCCTGTGGCCCTGCGCACCGAGAACGGCGGCGCCCTCGTCTTCTTCACGACCCGCCGCTACGAGAAGCTGACCGCGTTCCCCGGCAGCAACCTGCCCACGATCGGGGAGGACGTGAAGGCGCTGATGAAGGGCGAGCCCAAGCAGTCGGCGATGTACGGCTACGTCTCCGGCCAGGCGGCCATCGACCCGCCGAAGTCCTCGGGGAAGGTGAACGTGGTGTCGCGGGTGGAGGGCATCACGACGGCCGAAGGCAGCTGACGGTCACCCGTTGTCGCGGTCCCGGGGCTCCGCCCCGGACCCCGCCGGCTCTCGTCCAGATGCGGGCTTGATCACGGCCACGCCGACGTGTAGTCCGGCTCCTCCGCCCCCACATACCGCGCACACGCATCCGTCAACGTTTCCAACAACGTCAACGGATCCGGAAGCGGATGCTCCAGACCCCGCACCCAGAACACCTCCCGCTCACCGGGCAACCGCGCCGGCGGCACCAGAACGTACGACCCACGGCAGTGCCACCGCAGCCCGGGATGCTCGTCCATGGTCTCGGGATGGCAGTCCAGCTCGCAGGGCCACCACTCGTCCTCCTCGTCCGGCGTCCCGCGCGTCGCCGTGAAGAAGAGCATGCGGTCACCGCCGGACTCGGCGACGGGCCCGACCTCGATCCCGGCGGCAAGGAGCCGCTCCAGCGCCTCGTGCCCAGCATCCAGCGGAACGTCGAGGACGTCGTGGACCATGCCGGTCGCGGTGATGAAATTGGCCTGCGGCTGATGCCTCGCCCAGCGCTCGATCTGCGCGCGGTCCGTCGTGGACTGGGTCTGCCAGGCGAAGGAGACGGGGTGCCTGCCGGGGGTCGGACAGCCGACGCGATTGCACGAACATCGGTAGTCGGAGGGGTACGCGGCCGGAGCCAGCGGCAGTCCGGCGGCGGCAGCGGCGAAGAGCAGGTCCTCGCGGGCCGCATCGGCGGCCGCGGTGTCCTTCGGGCCGCGCGCGCCCCTCAGCCACCGTGCGATCAGGCCGCCCGTCGTGCGCCCCTCGGTACCGCTCCGCCCGCCGAATCGGCGGCCCTGCTCCGCGCCCATCAATCCCCTCACCATCGCCGTCGAGCCACTGCTGTCGTGCCGAGTCCGGATGAACCTTGGACCAAAAGTGTCCCACCATCCTGCGCCTCGGGTGGCCACAGTCCATATCCGGGGTATGTGAGGGGTCTTCTCCGGCTAGTTGCGGGGGCCGATGCCGTAGAGGGCGTACTCGACGATCGTGTCCGCGTACGCGTGGTCGAGCGGGCCGGTGTTCTGCAGCCAGCGCTGGGCGAGCGGGCCTGAGAAGAGGTCGCGGGCGACCAGTGGGTCGACCCCGGCGCGGATCTGGCCGGCCTCCTGCGCGGCGCGCAGCCTGGCCGCGTACAGGTCGAGTCCGGGCATGAGGAGCTTGGCGACGAAATCCTCGGCGAAGTCGCGGTTGGCGAGTCCCTCGGCGGCGAGCGCGCGGGCCGGGGCCTCGAAGCGGGGGTCCTTGAGCTCGTCGACGGTGGCGCGCAGCACCAGCTTGAGGTCTGCCTCGATGTCGCCGGTGTCGGGCAGGGAGTCGAAGTCGAGCGGGTAGTCCGGGTGCTTCTCGGCGGCGGCTTCCTGGTTGCGCTCGCCGAGGTCGATGAAGGCCTCCATCAGGACCTCGGCCTTCGAGCCCCACCACCGGTAGATCGTCTGCTTGCCGACACCGGCGCGGGCGGCGATGCCCTCGATGGTGGTGCGCGGGTAGCCGATCTCTCCTACGAGGGCGAGGGCGGCGTCGTAGATCGCGCGGCGGGAACGTTCGCTGCGGCGGGTGGCGTCGGGGACGGCCTTCTTCGCCGACTGGCTCTTCGTGTCTGACATGGTTCGAATGTAGCAGCGCGCGAGCCGAGACGTTCCGTCTTGCGAGGCCTTGACAAGACGCACCGTCTCGCTCACAGTGGAGCACATCCAGGCAACGAGACGATACGTATCGTTGCGGCGCAGCGGCTCAATGACCCAAGGAGATACGACCATGACCCGAGGTGGAGCAGGCGGCATGCTGGGCGTCGGTGGCGCCCGCAGCAACATGTCCCGCAAGGCGATGCGCGGCGGCGGCCGTGGTGGCCGCGTCGGCGGCGGAGGCACCGACCCCGTGGCGCAGAAGCGTGAACTCCTGCGCAAACTGCAGGAGAAGAACGGCACGCACGACGCGTCGTGATCAGAGCCGGCTGTGAACCACCCGTTCGGTTCACAGCCCCGAGGGCTCCTCCGACCGCACCATGGGCTTCACCCAGCCCTGCGGTCGGAGGAGCCCTCATTGCGTAATCCGAGCCTTGTCGAACGTCGCGCCACACCCCGGCGCTATCTCATGTGCCCACCGGCACACTTCAAGGTCACGTACTCGATCAACCCGTGGATGGACCCGACGAAACCCGTCGACGTCCCGCTCGCGGTCGCCCAGTGGGAGGTCCTGCGGGATCGCTACCGCGGGCTCGGTCACACCGTGGAACTGCTCGACCCGCGCCCCGGCCTCCCGGACATGGTGTTCGCGGCGAACGGCGCGACCGTGGTGGACGGCCGGGTACTCGGCGCCCAATTCGCGCACCGGGAACGGGAGGCCGAGGCCGCCGCGCACCTGGAGTGGTTCCGGGCGCACGGCTACGCCGAGGTCCACGAGCCCGTCCACGTCAACGAGGGCGAGGGCGACTTCGCCGTCACCGCCTCGTACGTACTCGCGGGGCGGGGCTTCCGGGCCTCGCCGCTGTCGCACGGGGAGGCGCAGGAGGTGTTCGGGCGGCCGGTGATCGGGCTCGATCTGGTGGACCCGCGCTGCTATCACCTGGATACGGCGCTCGCGGTCCTGGACGACGCGGACGACTCCGTCATGTACTACCCGGCGGCGTTCTCGCCCGGGAGCCGGGCGGTGCTGCGGCGGATGTTCCCCGACGCGCTGATCGCCTCCGAGGAGGATGCGGGGGCCTTCGGCCTCAACGCGGTGTCGGACGGCCGGAACGTGGTGCTGCCGCAGGGGGCGGTGGGGTTGTTCGGGCCGCTGCGGGAGCGGGGGTTTGTGCCGGTGGGGGTGGATATCGGCGAGTTGTTGAAGGGGGGTGGGTCGGTGAAGTGCTGCACGCTTGAGCTGCGCTGAACCCCGGGGCTCTGCCCCGGACCCCGCTCCTCAATCGCCGGAGGGGCTGAAAAGGCCTGCTCAATCGCCGGAGGGGCTTAGTTGGCCCACTCGTCGCCCCAGTCAACGTTCCGGGCCTCGCGGTAAGCGGCGCCGTGTTTCTTGGTCACCGTCGTACGGGTCAGCGTCCCCTTCGACTCGCAGAGGTCGAGGAGGACCTGGCCCTTGCGGGTCTGGGGCTTGCGGATCACGCGGGCCTCGGCGGGTGTCGGGTCGAAGCGGGTCGCGGCGACGTAGGCGAACTTCTCGTCCTCGTATGCGAGGGAGCCGCCCTTGACCTGGCGGTGGAGGGAGGAGCGGGCGACCCGGGCCGAGAAGTGGCACCAGTCCGTGCCGGGCACGATGGGGCAGGCGGCGCTGTGCGGGCAGGGCGCGGCCACCTGGAATCCGGCGGCGATGAGCCGGTCCCGGGCCTCGATGACGCGGGCGTAGCCGTCCGGGGTGCCGGGTTCGATGATCACCACGGCGCCGGTGGCGGCCCGCGCGGCGGCGTCGACGACGACCGCCCGGTCGGCCTCGGTCAGCTCCTTGAGCACGTACGAGACGGTGACGAGGTCGGCCTCGGGAGTGTCGTGCGCGCCGATCCGACCCCGTTCCCAGCGCACCGAATTCGCCAAGTCGCTTTGCGGTGAGGCCAGTTCGCGGCCGAGGTCGAGTGCGGGCTGCGACCAGTCGACGACCGTCGTGGCCCGCTCCCCCGGCCACACGTCCTGCGCCGCCCACACGGCCGCGCCCGTGCCGCCCCCGATGTCCAGGTGGCCTGCGGGCCGCCAGTCGGCCGCGGCGTCCAGCGCGTCGAGCGCGGAGCGCACCGCCTCGAACGTGGCCGGCATCCGGTACGCCGCGTACGCCACGACGTCGGCCCGCTCGCGCAGGATCGGGGCGTCGGTCGGGGTGGTCCCCCGGTAGTTCGCGATGAGCCGCTCGACGGCCTTCGCCGCCTGCGTGGGCGGGAGGCCGTCGAGGAGCGCGGCGAGGGTGGACCGGAGGGTGTCGGAGGCCGACTGGAGCGGGGCGTTCACCCCACGATTCTACGGAGCGGTGGCGGTGGTCACGGGTCCGCGTCAGACCACGGCCCGCGCCACCCGGTTCGCCGCCGCCACCCGCGGGCCGTTGGCGGGGCCGCGGCGGCGGGGGTGCACGGTGTTGGCGAGCAGGACCAGGAACGTGTCGGTCGCCGGGTCGATCACCAGGGACGTGCCCGTGAAACCGGTGTGGCCCGCCGCGCCGCGACCCGCCAGTTCGCCCATGAACCACGACTGGTCGAGGCGGAAGCCGAGGCCGGGCGGGGTCAGCATCAGGTCGACGAAGTCGGGGCCGAGGATGCGGGCCGTGCCGTAGGAGCCGCCGGTCAGGAGGGTGCGGCAGAGGACGGCCAGGTCGTACGCCGTGGAGAAGAGGCCCGCGTGACCGGCCACGCCGCCGAGCGCCCAGGCGTTCTCGTCGTGCACCTCGCCGCGCACCATGCCCCGCTCCGCCTTCGCCCAGGGGCGGCGCTGGTCCTCGGTGGCGGCGGCGCCCGGGCACGGCCCGTACGACGTGGCGGTCATGCCGAGGGGGCGGGTGATGCCCTCGCGGATCAGGACGTCGAGGGGGTGGTCCGTGACGCGTTCGAGGACGTGCTGGAGGAGCAGCATGTTCAGGTCGGAGTAGAGGTAGTCGCCCGGTGGTGAGGACGGTGCCTCCGCGCGCAGCAGGGCCGTTCGCGCGGCGGCGTCCGGGGCGTCGTACAGCGGGAGTTCGGGGCGCAGGCCCGAGGTGTGGGTGAGGAGCTGGCGGACTGTGATGGCGCCCCGGGCCGCGGCCTTGAACTCGGGGACGTACGCGCCGACCTTCGCGTCGATGCCGAGTCTGCCGCGCTCGATCTGCTGCACGGCGGCGATCGAGGTGCAGAGTTTGGTGAGCGAGGCCAGGTCGAAGGGGGTGTCCACCGTCATCGGGACGCGGGCCTCGGGCGGCAGCTCGATGCCCGTGTCCGTCGCCTCGTCGTACGACGCGTAGCGCGCCGCCCAGCCGTGCGCCGCCTCCGCCGCGATCACCGGGCCGCGCCCCGCGAGCACGACGACCCCGGCGCACCAGGGCCGGGCGCCCTCGGGCAGTCGGCGCACATCGGAGAGGAGCCCGGCGAGCTGCTCCCCGTCGAGCCCTGCCCGCTCGGGGGTGTCGTGGCGCAGTCTCGGCGCGTTCAGCGCTGCTCACCCGCCGCGCGCTGTTGCCAGGGGCGGCACAGGGTCACGAAGGCGAGCGCCGCCACCAGGCCGCTGACGAGCTGGACCGTCGCCATCGGGACCGCCGTGTACTCGCCCGCGATGCCGACGAGCGGCGAGGCGATCGCGCCGATCAGGAACGAGGACGTGCCGAGCAGCGCCGACGCGGAGCCCGCCGCGTGCGGGGTGCGCATGAGGGCGAGGGCGTTGGTGTTGGGCGTGGTCAGGGCCATGCAGGCCATGAGGACGAAGAGGCCGGCGGCGATGGGGGCGAGGCCGAGTTCCTCGGGCGTTCCGAAGGTGCCGCTCGCGGCCAGGAGGAGGAAGGCGGCGGCGAGGACGACCAGGGTGAGGCCGATGCCGAGCACCTTGTCGAGGTTGACCCGGCCGACGAGCACCTTGCCGTTGAGCTGGCCGACGGCGATCAGGCCGATCGAGTTGAGCCCGAAGAGGAGGCTGAACGTCTGCGGGGACGCCCCGTAGATCTCCTGGATCACGAACGGGGAGGCCGATACGTAGGCGAAGAGCGCCGCGAACGCGAAGCCGCCGACGACCGTGTAGCCGAGGAAGACGCGGTCGGCGAGCAGGCCGCGCATCGTGCGCAGCGCCTCCATGGTGCCGCCGCTGTGCCGCCGCTCCGGCGCGAGGGTCTCCGGCAGGAACTTCCACACGACGGCGGTGAGCGCGATGCCGATGACGGTGAGCACGATGAAGACGCCGCGCCAGTCGGTGAACCGCAGGATCTGGCCGCCGATGAGCGGGGCCACGATCGGGGCGATGCCGGAGATCAGCATCAGCGAGGAGAAGAACCTCGCCATCGCGACGCCGTCGTAGAGGTCGCGCGCAACGGCGCGGGCGATCACGATGCCCGCCGAGCCCGCGAGTCCCTGGAGGAGCCGGAAGGCGATGAGGAGGGTGGCGTTCGGCGCGAAGGCGCAGATCGCGGTGGCCACGATGTAGATGAGCAGGCCGACGATCAGCGGTCTGCGCCGGCCCCACTTGTCGCTCATCGGGCCGACCACCAGCTGCCCGAGCGCCATGCCGGTCAGGCACGCGGTGAGGGTGAGCTGGGCGGTGGCGGCCGAGGTGTGCAGGACGCCCGTGACCTCCGGCAGGGCCGGGAGGTACATGTCCATGGAGAGCGGCGGTACGGCGGTGAGCCCGCCGAGGAGGAAGGTGACCAGGAGGCTCGCGCCGGCCCCGACCACCACCTTGGGAACGGGCGTCGGGGTGGCATCACGGACCTCACCGGTCGCGTTCTCCCCCATGGTGCTCCCGGTGGAACATCCGCTGTCCTTCATCCCGTTGCCCCTCGTTTCCCTTCGTCTCTCCCGGCCATCTGTGCGATTCCCTATGCTCTCAGCTCGGCGGTGCGGTCGAGACCAATATCTGGAGTGGGTGGGCACGATGGTGAAGCGGGTGCGCTGGGGAATCCTCGCGACGGGCGGGATCGCCGCGTCGTTCACGGCCGATCTGCTGGATCTGCCGGATGCCGAGGTGGTGGCGGTGGCCTCGCGCACGGAGGCCTCCGCGAAGGCGTTCGCGGAGCGCTTCGGGATCGAGCGGGCGTACGGCGACTGGGCCTCGCTCGCCGCGGACGAGGACGTCGATGTCGTGTACGTCGCGACGCCGCACGCAGCGCACCGGGAGGCGGCCGGGCTCTGTCTGGAGGCGGGACGCGCGGTGCTGTGCGAGAAGGCGTTCGCGCTGAACGCGCGGGAGGCGGCGGAGCTGGTGACGCTGGCGCGCTCGCGGGGCGTGTTCCTGATGGAGGCCATGTGGATGTACTGCAATCCGCTGGTGCGGCGGATGAAGGCGCTCGTCGACGAGGGGGCGATCGGTGAAGTCCGCACGGTGCAGGCCGACTTCGGTCTCGCCGGTCCTTTCCCGCCCTCGCACCGGCTGCGGGATCCGGCGCAGGGCGGCGGCGCGCTGCTCGACCTCGGGGTGTACCCGGTGTCGTTCGCGCAGCTGCTGCTCGGGGAGCCCACTGCCGTGACGGCGTCCGCGCAGCTCTCCGAGGAGGGCGTCGACCTCCAGACGGGGATGCTGCTCTCGTGGGACAACGGCGCCCACGCGCTGCTGCACTGCGCGCTCAACGCCGGTACGGGTGTGACCGCTTCGGTCACCGGGTCGGCCGGGCGGATCGACGTGCCGGGCGGGTTCTTCTCCCCGGAGCGGTTCGTGCTGCACCGGGACGGGCGGGACCCGGAGGAGTTCGTGGCGGCGCCGGAGGACGGGCCGCACGATTCGATGCGGCACGAGGCGATCGAGGTGATGCGGCGGGTCCGGGCGGGCGACACGGAGTCGCCGCTGGTGCCGCTGGAGGGTTCGCTCGCCGTGATGCGGACGCTCGACACCGTCAGGGAACGGGTCGGCGTCCGCTATCCCGGCGAGTACTGAGGGCCCTACGCGGGCTTGAGCCCCGGCTCCCCGGCGGCCGTCACGAACGAGGCCGCCGTGGTGAGGGCCGCCCCCGGTGTGGTCACCGCGGACACCGTCTTGAAGTCGGCCCACGCCGCCTGCTGCCCCAACTCCACGGTCACGTAGCCGCGTTGACCGTTGTAGTGCTTCATGTGCGGGTTGCGGTCGAGGTACCCGGCCCAGTTGGCGGGCCGCGCGGCGCCGTCCTTGCCGCTGGTGATCGACGTCGTGACGATCTCGGTGCCGACCGTGCGCGAGCCCTGGTCGGCGGCGTCCCGCTTGATGTCCATGGCGTACGAGACGTGGACGTCGCCGGTGAGGACCATCAGGTTCTCGACGCGGGCGGCCTCGGCGCCCTTGAGGATCCGCTCGCGGGAGGCCGGGTAGCCGTCCCAGGAGTCCATGGAGAGCGTGCCGTCGCCGGCGGGGTTGGCGCGGCGGGCGAAGGTGACCTGCTGCGGGACGACGTTCCACAGCGCCCGCGAGTTCCGCCAGCCGTCGGTCAGCCAGCGCTCCTGGGTGAAGCCGGGCAGCGTCTGCGAGGCGGCCTCGGACTCGGGCGTCGGGGCCTTCCAGCCGTCGCCGTTCGCCTGGTCGGTGCGGTACTGACGGGTGTCGAGGATGTCGAACTGGGCGAGCCGGCCCCAGTGCAGCCGCCGGTAGAGCCGCATGTCGGGGCCGCTCGGCACCTGGGGGCGGCGCAGCGGCTGGTTCTCCCAGTACGCGCGGTACGCGGAGGCGCGGCGCAGCAGGAACTCCTCGGGCGGGTTGCCGTTCTCGTCGGTGTCGCCCGCGTAGTTGTTCTCGGTCTCGTGGTCGTCCCAGGTGACGACGAAGGGGTGCGCGGCGTGCGCGGCGCGCAGGTGCTCGTCGCTCTTGTAGAGGGCGTACCGCAGCCGGTAGTCCTCCAGCGTCACGGTCTCCCGGTTGAAGACGTCGGGCAGCACGCGGTCGGTGTAGTTGCGGGCGCCGCCGACGGAGGTGACGGCGTACTCGTAGAGGTAGTCGCCGAGGTGGAAGACGACGTCGACGTCGTCCTGGGCCAGGTGCTTGTACGCGGTGTAGTACCCGTCGTGGTACGCCTGGCAGGACACGGCGGCGAGGGTGAGCGCGGAGGTCCTCGCGCCGGTGGCGGGCGCGGTTCGGGTGCGGCCCGCGTCGCTCACCCAACTCCCCACGCGGAAGCGGTAGTAGTACACGCGCCCCGCGTCGAGCTTGTCGACCTCGACGTGCACGGTGTGGTTGTACTCGGGGTGCGCGGTGGTGGTGCCGCGCCGCACCACGCGCCGGAACCTCTCGTCGAGCGCCAGCTCCCATGCCACGTCGACGCGGGCGGCGGGCAGGCCGCTGCCGGTCTCGTACGGGGACGGGGCGAGCCGCGTCCACAGCAGCACGGAGTCGGGCAGCGGGTCGCCGGAGGCGATGCCGAGCGTGAAGGGGTCGCTCTTGATCTTCCGGGCGTCGAGCTCGGCGGCGGCCGCGGTGCCCGCGGTCGGGAGGTTGGTCGCGAAGGCGAGCGCGGCGGCGGCGCCGGTGACGGTCAGGAATCTTCTGCGGCCCAAGTGCTGGGCAGCGACACGGAGTTCGGCTGCGTGCTGCGGTATGTGAGGCATGAAGCGTTATTGCAGTGGCCGGGGACGACGGTGGACTGTCGCGTACACAACAGCCACATGGCGGATCGATGATCTCCGTGTGTCCGCGCGACCCGTACGCTGCGGCCCCATGAACGCTTCGCAAACAGGCCGGACCGACACCGCTTCGCGCACCGCCGTCATCACCGGCGCGGGCTCCGGCATCGGCCGGGCCGTCGCCCTCGAACTGCTGCGCGCGGGCTGGCGCGTGGCCCTCGCGGGGCGCCGCACCGAGACGCTGGAGGCGACCGCGGCCCTCGCCCCGGACGCCGACTCCCTCGTGGTCCGCGCGGACGTGTCGGACGCCGATGCCGTGGCGGCCCTCTTCGCCACCGTCCGGGACCGCTTCGGCCGCCTCGACCTGCTCTTCAACAACGCGGGCACGTTCGGCCCCGGCGGTGTGGGCATCGAGGACCTGGAGTACGACGCGTGGCGGCAGGTCGTCGACGTGAACCTCAACGGGGCGTTCCTGTGCGCGCAGGCGGCGTTCCGGCAGATGAAGGAGCAGGACCCGCAGGGCGGCCGGATCATCAACAACGGCTCCATCTCGGCGCACGCGCCGCGCCCGCGTTCGATCGCGTACACGACGACGAAGCACGCGCTGACCGGCCTGACGAAGTCGCTCTCCCTGGACGGCCGCCCCTACCGGATCGCCTGCGGCCAGATCGACATCGGCAACGCGGCGACCGACATGACCGAGGTCATGCAGCGCGGCATTCCGCAGGCGAACGGGGAGCTGTCGGCGGAGCCGGTGATGGACGTCGCGGACGTGGGCCGCACGGTGCGGCACATGGCGGAGCTGCCGCTGGAGGCGAACGTCCAGTTCGCGACGGTACTGGCGACGAACATGCCGTACATCGGCCGCGGCTGAGCACCGGCTCAGCCCCGACTCCTCCCACGATCCGATGTGCGGGCTTGATCCACTGCACTACTGTCACTCGAACGGGCCTGCGCACCAGGTGCGGGCCGGACGAGTGCCGGACGGTGAGGTCATGACCTGCTCACGTTTTCGTACATCTCGTAATTCCCGCTCCGGGCGCCTCGACCTGGGGCTGCTCGCGCTGCGCGTCGGCACCGGCGGGGTGCTCGCCGCGCACGGCGCGCAGAAACTCCTCGGCTGGTTCGGTGGCGGCGGGGTGTCCGGCACGGCCGCCGGCATGGAGGCCATGGGGTACCACCCGCCCAAGGCGAGCGCCATCGCCGCCGGGCTCGGGGAGGCGGGCGGCGGAGTGCTGCTCGCGCTCGGGCTCGCGACGCCGGTGGGCGGGGCGGCCGCCGCCGGGACCATGGCGGGCGCGGCCGCGGTGCACGCGCCGAACGGGTTCTTCGCGATGAGCGGCGGCTACGAGTACCCGGCGTTCCTCGGCTTCGCCGCGGCGGGCCTCGCGGTGACCGGGCCGGGCCGCTACTCCCTGGACCACGCGCTCGGCCACGCCCTGAACCGGCACTGGATGGTGCCGGCGGCGCTCGTCGGGGCGGGCGCGGCGGCGGTGGCCGTGGTGGCGTCCCGCAACAAGCAGGTGGCCGCGCGCCAGGACGAGAAGGAAGAGGAATAGCGTCGTCCCTCGTGACTACGGACGACGACAACGACCTGTGGGCGACGGTCGACCGGCTGCGCGCCTGGCTCGACGACAACAACGCGCGCCCGCCCCAAGAGGCCCTTCTCCTACGAATGCTGAAGCTCTCGGAGGAGGTCGGCGAGGTCTCCGAGGCGGTGATCGGCGCGATCGGCCAGAACCCCCGCAAGGGCGTCAGCCACTCTTGGGGCGACGTGGAGTCGGAGCTGTGCGACGTGGTGGTGACGGCCCTCGTCGCCCTCGGCACGCTTACGCCGGATCCGCGGGGGGCGTTGCGGGCGCACGTGGCGAAGGTGGCGGAACGCTCCCTGGGCCGTTCTAGTCCCGGCGACGGTTGAGCCAATTTAGCCCCTGCGGCGATTGAGCAGCGGGGGCTGGGGCGGAGCCCCGAGGCGTGTCGACGGGGAGCCGTCTGCTCAATCGCCGCAGGGGCTAAATCAGAGCCACCCCAACTCCCGCAGCAGCGGCACCACCTGCCCACCGACCGCCGGCGCGAGCCGTACGTCGCCCAACCCGTCGGTCCACCTCATCGCGGCCAGCTCCGCCGCAGGCGACGGCTCACCGGACAACGTGGCCCCGAAAACCACCATCCGCATCGGCACGCCCTCAAGCGCCGCCACGTCCTCCACCACGGCGAGCCGCTCGACGTCACCCGGCACGACCCCGAGCTCCTCGTCCAGCTCGCGCGCCAACGTCTCCTCGGGGCACTCCCCCGGATCCGGCTTGCCACCCGGAAGATAGAAGACGTCCGGCGCGGCCTGCTTGCTGACGACGAGCAGCCGCCCGTCCCGCACAACGGCCGCGGCTACCACGTCCATCACTGTTCCCTGCTGCATGCGGCGATTCTCTCCCGGCTACGCTGACGCCGTGGACAACGGCATCGTTACAGCGGTCAGCAGCAACGGCACCTACTCCTTCACCAAGCCGAACCGCGAGAGCATCACGCTGCTCGCGGGGCTCGGCGTCGACGGAGACGTGCACGCGGGCGTCACCGTCAAGCACCGCTCGCGCGTCGCCCAGGACCCGACGCAGCCGAACCTCCGCCAAGTGCACCTGATGCACGAGGAGTTGTTCGAGCAGGTCGCAGGGGCGGGGCACGCGGTGCGGCCCGGCGACCTCGGCGAGAACGTCACCACGCGCGGCATCGACCTGCTCTCCCTGCCCACCGGGACCCTGCTGCACTTCGGCGAGGGCGGCGCCGTCGTCGAGATCACGGGCCTGCGCAACCCGTGCGTGCAGATCGAAGCGTTCCAGGACGGACTCCTCAAGCGGGTCGTGGGCCGGGACCCGAAGACCGGCGAACTGGTCCGGAAGGCCGGGGTCATGAGCGTCGTACGGGAGGGTGGTGAGGTCCGCCCCGGCGACGCGATCCGGGTGGAACTGCCTGCCGAGCCGTTCCGGGCGCTCGAAAGGGTCTGAAGGGTCTGGACCCCGCACGGGCAGGGGGCGTCAGATGAACGGCTACCATCGCCGCCATGACTGACAGGCACCGAAGCACCGAACTCCCGCGCCTGGGTGTGGCCATCGTCACCATGGGCAATCGGCCCAAGGACGTGGACGCCCTCCTGGAATCGGTGGCCAAGCAGGATGCGGTGCCGGCCCGCGTCGTCATGATCGGCAACGGGACGCCGCTGCCCGCGTATCCCGGCTACCCGTTCGAGGTCACGACGGTCGAGCTGGACGAGAACCTCGGCTGCCCCGGCGGCCGCAACGTCGCCCTCGCCCGGCTGCGCGAGTTCGGCGACGTGGACGTGGCCGTGGAGCTGGACGACGACGGGCTGCTCGTCGACGCCGACGTGTTCTCGACCATTCAGCGCCTGTACGCCGAGGACCCGAGGCTCGGCGTCGTCGGCTTCCGCATCGCTGATGAGCTCGGTGAGACCCAGCGCCGCCATGTCCCGAGGCTGCGCGCAAAGGATCCGATGAAGCGGGGGCTCGTGACCGCGTTTCTCGGTGGCGCGCACGGTTTCTCGATGAAGATGCTCGACGAGACCGGCGACTGGCCCGCCGACTTCTTCTTCACGCACGAGGAGACCGATCTTGCGTGGCGGGCGCTGGATGCCGGCTGGAAGGTGCTGTACGAGCCGTCGCTGCTGCTCCAGCACCCGAAGACGTCCCCGGCCCGGCACGCCGTCTACCACCGGATGACCGCCCGGAACCGGGTGTGGCTGGCCCGCCGCCGCCTCCCCCTCCCGCTGATCCCGCTGTACCTGGCGGTGTGGACCGGGATCACGTTGCTGCGTACGAGGTCGCTCGGCGGCCTGCGCGCCTGGGCCGGCGGCTTCGCGGAGGGCCTGCGCGCCTCCGCCGGGGAGCGCCGCCCCATGCGCTGGCGGACGGTGTGGCGGATGACGCGGCTCGGCCGCCCGCCGCTGATCTGACGGGCGACGGACGGCCGGGCTCGGGCGGTCAGGACTGCGTGCGCCGCCTGCGCGTGGCGTACACCGTGCCCGCACCGGCCGCGGCGATCAGCGCGGCGGCAGCGGCCAGCGGACCGGCCGGGACGTCGGCACCGGTCGAGGCCAACGAACCTCCGGTGGTGGAACCGGTGCCGCCCGTCGTCGATCCGGTGCCGCCCGTGGTGCCCGAAGTGCCGCCGCTCGTACCGCCGTTGGGCCCTGTGGGGAGTTCGGCGTTCTCGTCGAGGGAGACGGCCGCGGTGACCGGGTCGAGCGCGGCGCCCGCCTCGTAGAAGCCGCCGAAGGCCTTCGCTCCGCCGGCGGTGAGGGTGGCGGCGGCGCCGTCCACCTCGACGACGTCGTTCTTCGCGGTCAGGGCGCCGGAGCCGAGCTTCAGGGTGGCCACGGTCAGACCGTCGTACGTGGAGACCTTCCCGGTCTCCTGGTCCTTGCTGGAGACGTCGGCGACGAGCTTGCCGCTGCCGCCCTCCGCCGTCACGCGCAGCTCGCTGAACTGCAGGTCGAGGGCGTACTCGCCGCCCTCCTGATGGCCGAGGAAGCGGACCTTGCCGGCGAACTTCGCGTCCAGCGACTTGGCGTCGGCGTCGTAGCTGCCGCTCGCGTCGCCGAACCGGTATCCCGAGCCGTTCTTGCCCGCGCCGCCGGAGAGTTCGACCTTGCCCTTGGCGATCGGCCCGGTGATGTACGTACGGAAGGACTCCTTGACGCCCCAGTCCAGGTTGCCGTCGACGATCTCGCCGGAGACGGCGGCCGCGGGGGCCGTCGACGTGGACGTGGTCGGCTTGCCGGTCGGGGTCGCGGTCTTCGTGGGGCGCGGCTCAGTGGTGGCCGTGTCGGTCGGGGACGGCGACTTCGTCGGGGACTTGGTCGGCGCGGGCGAGGTCGGGGAGGAGGCCGCGGTGACGGTCAGCGTCGCCGGGTCGAGGGCGGTGCCCGCCTCGTACATCCCGTTGAACGCCTTGGCGCCGTCGGCGGTGAGCGTCGCCGGGATGTCCTTGAAGGTCATGGCGCCGCCCGCACCCTGGCCCGGCTTCACGGCGGACAGGTCGAGCGTGGCGAACTCGATGTCGTTCTGGGTGCTGCCGTTGAGCGTGACGTCGGCGTCGATGTGACCGGTCGTACCGGAGGTCACCACCTTCACGTCGGCGACCTTGATGTCGAAGCGGTGCGCCGTGGAGGCGAACCGGACGGCGCCCTTGAACTTCGTGTCCGTGCCGTGCGTCGCCGTGTCGTACGTGCCCGTGCCGCCGCCGAAGGTGAAGGCGCCGTTGCCGGCGGCCTGCGTGGCCCCGTCGGTCGCCTCGATCTTCCCGAGGGCGATGCCGGTGACGTACTTGCGGAAGGACTCCTTGATGCCCCAGTCGAGGGTTCCGTCCTTCAACTCGATGCTGGGCGCGGCCTTTTCGGCGCCGGGAGCGGCCTTTTCGGCGGCGAAGGCGGGCAGGCTCAGCGCGCCGCCGCCGAGCGCGACGGCGGTCGCGGCGGCGAGGGCTATGGGGTGTCTGGTGATCGGGTGGCCTGTGCGAGACATCTGCTTCTTTCCTCAACTCTTCGAGTGGGAGCGCCCGTTCAGGGGCGCGGGGAACGGCGCGAGCGAAGGACCAGGAATCCGACGGCGGCGAGCACGAGGGCCACGACGGCGACGATCCCGGAGACCGCGCCACCGGAGAGCCCCGAACTATCGGCCGCCGAAACGGACTTGGCCTTCGGGGCGTCGGAGCTGTGGGCGGGGCTGGGCGAGGCGGAGCTGCCGAGGTCGGGCAGCGCGGGCAGTGCGGCGTCGGCGTCGAGCGCGACCGCGAGGGAGACCGGGTCCATCGCGACCCCCTTGCGGTACATGCCACCGAAGGCCTTCGCCCCGGCGGCGGTGAGCTTCGCCGGAGCCTCGTCGACCCGTACGAGCCCGTCCTTCGCGGCGAGTTCGTCGACGTCGAAGGTCACGAGTGCGGTGTCCTTACGGGTGCGGCCGTCGCCGGTGACGTCGGCGCGCAGCGTGCCCTTGCCGTCGGCCACGTCGACGGCCACGTCCGCGAACCTCAGGTCGAGCCCGTGTTTCCCGGTGAACCGCACCGACCCGGTGAACTCGGCGTCCAGGGTCTGCTTCTTCTTGTCGTACGACCCTTCGCCCCCGGGGAAGCGGAACAGCGCGCCGCCGTCCCGCGCCCCGTCGGCGAGCTTCCATTTCCCCTGGGCGATGTCCCCGGTGACGTACTCGCGGAAGGTGCGGCGCACGCCCCAGTCGACGGCTCCGTCCCGGACGGTGCCGGTGTCTGTGTCGGTGTCGTCCTTCTTGGCCTTCTTCTCCTTGGACCCGGCCGTCGCGGTGGGGGAAGGCTTCGCGGGGTCCTTCTTCGGCTCGACGTCGGCGGACAGGCTGACCGGGTCGAGCGCGGTGCCCGCCGTGTAGTAGCCGGCGAAGGACTTGGCGCCCTGCGAAGTGAGCGTGGCAGGAACGCCGTTGAGGGTCACGGCGTTGCCGTCGCCCTTCATGTCGATCCCGCCCAGGGAGAGGGAGGCGAAGGGCACCTGGCGGGACGACGTGACCATCCCGGTGCCCTTCGCCTTGCTCACGACATCGACGTAGAGCGTCCCGCCGCCGCCCGCGATACGGACGGACGGGTTGCTGATCGTCATGTCGAGTTCGTGCGAACCGTCGTCCTTCTTGTGTCCGACGAAGTGCACACCGCCGGAGAACGAGGAGTTGAAGGCGCCGGTCGAACCGTCGTAGCCGCCGCTGGCCGAGTGGAAGCGGAACCCGCTCGCACCGACGGTCGCCGCTCCCCCGGTCAGGGTGTAACTCCCCTTCGCGATGGGCCCAGTGATGTAGCTCTGGAAGGACGACTTCACACCCCAGTCGAGCCGGCCGCCCTGCACGGTACGGGTCGCGGCGTGCGCTCCGGGGGCCGACAGCAGGGCGGCGAGCAGGCCCGCGAACAGGGCGAGAGCAAAGACGCGTAGGGGTGCGCGTCGGATCATGACGGTTCCTCCGGGACTCCAGCACCAGACGCCACAGGGTCCTGACGCAGGCCCTGGCGACTTAGGTAAGGCTAACCTAAACTATGATCGCTTCTGCCAACAGCCCCTCCGCTTGCAACAGCCCCTACGCTCACGACAGGACGGACCCCGCGTGCCGACGCCAGCCGCTCCCGCCCCGCCCGCCACCCGACGGCCCGGCCTGCTGATCTCCGTACTCGTCGCCGTCCTCGCGCTGGCCGCCACGGCCTGCGGCGGCGGCTCCACGAAGACGAACACGGGGACGGACGCGACCAGCTCCGGCGGCGGAGCCAGGGCGTCCGCGACCTCGAACCGCCTCGAACCGCTTGCCCCTTCGCCGAAACCGGAACTCCCGGCGACCGTCACCTCGGCCGACGGCAAGAAGGTCACGGTGAAGCGGGCCGACCGGATCGTTCCGCTGTCGGGCAGCCTCAGCGAGATCGCCTTCACCCTCGGGCTCGGGAAGCGGGTCGTGGCACGGGACATCACGGCCACGTTCGACCAGGTGAAGAAGCTGCCGGTGGTCACCCGCAACCACGACGTCTCCGCGGAGAACGTCCTCTCGCTCAAGCCGGACCTGGTCCTCGCCGAGACGACCTCGGGCCCCGACGAGGCGATGCAGCAGATCCGCGACGCGGGCGTCCCGGTGGTCGTGATCGACCCGGCGAAGGGCCTCGACGACGTCGGCACCCGTATCCAGAAGGTCGCGAAAACACTCGGAGTCCCGTCCGCCGGGCGAGAGTTGACGAAGCGGTCGCAGGACCGGATCGCGGCCGTGCAGAAGGACATCCCGGCGCGGCACGGCGACAAGCCACGCGTCGCCTTCCTCTACCTGCGCGGCTCGGCCTCCGTCTACCTCATCGGCGGCAAGGAGTCCGGCGCGACCTCACTCCTGAAGGCGGCGGGCGCGGTCGACGCGGGCGCGGAATCGGGCCTGAAGAAGGACTTCACCGCGATCACCAGCGAGGCCCTCGCGAAGGCCGCCCCGGACGCGATTCTCGTCATGACCAAGGGACTTGACTCCGTCGGAGGCATGGACGGTCTGGTGAAGATCCCCGGCGTCGCCGAGACCCCGGCGGGCGTCGACCGCAGGGTCGTCTCCGTCGACGACGGCGTGCTGCTCAACTACGGCCCGCGCACGGACCAGGTGCTGCGATCGATCGTGGACCAGCTGTACGGGAAGGACGGCGCGTGACATGGCGGCGACGGTGACGAAACCCACGGCGCCCGGAGCGCCACCCGACGGTCCGCCGCACCCACAACGGCGCTGCAGAGCCTGCCTTCTGACGCTCTGTCTGGCCTCGGCCCTGGTCGTCCTGGCCCTGGTCTCCGCCGGGATCGGGGCCTACGGCATCGCGCCGGGGGACATCCTCGGGTCCGTGCAGCACCGGCTCGGCCTGGGAGGTGCCTCGCTCGACCGGGTCGGCGAATCCGTCCTGTGGAACGTGCGCCTGCCCCGCGTCGTCCTCGCCCTCCTCGTCGGCGCCTCGCTCGGCTGCGCGGGCGCGCTCATGCAGGGCGTGTTCGGCAACCCGCTCGCCGAGCCCGGCGTCATCGGCATCTCGTCGGGCGCGGCGGTCGGCGCGGTGGCCTGCATCGCGCTCGGCCTGAACTTCTTCGGTACGTGGACCATCACGGCCTGCGCGTTCGCGTCGGGCCTCGCGACGGTCCTGATCGTCTACGTGATGTCCCGCTCGGGCGGCCGCACGGAGGTCGTCACGCTCATCCTCACGGGCATCGCCGTGAACGCCTTCGCGGGCGCCCTGATCGGCCTGTTCCTCTCCTACGCCGATGCCGCCGCCGTCAACCAGATCACGTTCTGGCAGCTCGGCTCGCTGGCGCAGGCGACCTGGCCGAAGGTGCTCGCGGTGCTGCCCTGCGCGGCCGTCGGCCTGCTGGTCGCGCCCTTCTACTCCCGGAAACTGGACCTGCTGTCGCTCGGCGAACGCCCGGCCCGGCACCTGGGCGTGGACGTCGAGAAGCTCCGGATCACGCTGATCCTCGTCATCGCGCTGCTCACGGCGGCGGCCGTGGCGGTCTCCGGTGTCATCGGCTTCGTCGGCCTGGTCATTCCGCACCTGCTGCGGATGCTCGCGGGTCCGGGACACCGCTTCCTGGTCCCGGGCAGCGCCCTCGGCGGCGCCGCCGTCCTGGTCGCGGCCGACCTTGCCGCCCGTACGGTGGCGGCGCCCGCCGAACTCCCCATCGGGGTGCTCACCGCGCTGACCGGCAGCCCGTTCTTCTTCTGGCTGCTGCGCCGCACTCGTCGTAAGCAAGGAGGCTGGGCATGAAGGGCCGTTGGAGCACGCTGCTGCGGGGCCCGCGCCACCGCGCCCTGCCCGAGCGGTACGCCGCCGGGGACACGGTCGCCGAGGCCCGCGCCCTGCACGTGAACCTGGGCGGCAGGCCGGTCCTGTCCGGCGTCGACCTGGACGTGCGGGCGGGCGAGGTGCTCGCGCTGGTCGGGCCCAACGGAGCCGGTAAATCAACCCTGTTGGCGGCCCTGGCGGCGGATCTCTCGGCCGCCTCCGGCGAGCTGCGCGTCCACGGGCGGCCGGCCGACGCCTGGTCACCGGCCGAACTCGCGCTGCGCCGCTCCCTGTTGCCCCAGTCGACGACGCTGTCCTTCCCGTTCCCGGTGGCGGACGTCGTCCGGATGGGCCGGGCGCCGTGGGCGGGCACGGAACGCGAGGACGAGGACGACGCGGCGGTCGCGGCGGCCCTCGCGGCGACGGAGACCGCGGCCTTCACCGCCCGCCCCTTCTCGGCGCTGTCCGGCGGCGAGCGCGCCCGGGTGGCGCTTGCCCGGATCCTCGCCCAGTGCGCGGGGCTGCTGCTCCTGGACGAGCCGACGGCCGCGCTCGACCTGCGCCACCAGGAACTGGTTCTGCGGGTGTGCCGGGAACGGGCCGCCGCGGGCGACGCGGTGGTCGTCGTCCTGCACGACCTGGGCCTGGCCGCCGCGCACGCCGACCGGGTGGCGGTGCTGCACGAGGGACGCATCACGGCGCTCGGCCCGCCGGCCGAGGTGCTCGAAGGATCGCTGCTCAGCGACGTGTACCAGCACCCGGTCGAGGTGCTGCCGCACCCGCGGACCGGGGCACCTCTGGTGGTGCCGGTACGGCCGTGACTGGTTGGGTGTCCCCATGGTCGTCGTCATCACGAGCGTCATCGCGGTCCTCGGCACCCTGCTGGGCGCCGCACTGAGCCACATACTGCAGAGCCGCACGGCCGCCCGCGGCCAGGACTTCACGCGCACGGAACGGCTCCGCCAAGAACGCATCGACGCGTACTGCGCGTTCGGCGGGGCGCTCGCCAACTATCGGCGGGGGCAGCTGGATCGCTGGTTCCCCGAGCACGTCGACCGGCCCGGCGAGACGGCCGACGTGCACGAACTGCGGCGCGAGGCCTTTCGGTTGAGGGCGGCGGCGATGGAGGCGATGTTCCGCGTCGAGCTGCTCACCGAGGCCCCGTCGCTGGCCGTGCTCGCCCAGGAGGCGATGGCGTCCGTCGACCGCATCCCCACGGCCGACGACCGCGAGGAACTCCGGGTCGTACGCGACGAGTCGCGCGGCCTCATCCACCAGTTCATCGCGGCGTCCCGCCCCCACGTGAACCCGGCCTGATCCAAACGACAGGCCCTATGACCCGCCTCAGATCGACTCCAGACTCCGCCCCGTCGTCCGCGGCCCCAGGATCCGTACGTTGAGGCACAGGATCAGCATCAGCACGCCCGAACCGATGAACACCGCGTCCGCGCCCAGGTCCTCGAGCACGTCGATCGCGATGAACGGCAGCACGACCGAGGTGAGCCGGGACAGCGAGTACGCGATGCCGATGGCGCTGGAGCGCATGCCGGTCGGGAAGATCTCCGTCTGGTAGACGTGGAAGGCGTTCGAGAAGACGTTGCTGCTGACGGTGAGCAGGAAGCCCGCCCCGACGATCAGCCAGGACGCCTCCGCGAACCCGAAGACCAGGCCGAACGCGGCGATCCCGAGCGCCGACAGGATGATGAGCGTGCGCCGCTCGATCCGGTCGATCAGCGGCACGGACAGCGCCGAGCCCACCGGGTAGCCGAGGTAGCTGAGGGCCGCGTAGGTGAGGGACTCCGTGACGGTGTGCCCCTTGGCCTGGAGGACGACCGGGGCCAGCGAACCGAAGCCGTAGTAGCCGACGGTCTGAAGGATCTGGAAGATCCACCACATGACGGTGCGGCGCGCGTACGGGGCCTTGAACATCTGGCCCAGCGGCACCTTCGCGGCGGCCGGTTCCGGGGTTTCGGTGGTCCCGGCGGACTCGGCGGTCTCGGCGCGCGGAGCCGGAATCGCCGCGGGTTCCGCACCCGCCTGAGCCTCGATGCCCCGCACGACCGCGTCCGCCTCGGCCGTCCGCCCTTGCGAGGCCAGCCAGCGCGGCGACTCCGGCAGCCGGGTCCGCAGGAGCTGGATGAACGCGGCACCGAGCGCGCCCCCGACGAGCAGCCAGCGCCAGCCGTCCACCCCGAACAGCTCGTGCTTGGCCACGAGTCGGGCGCCGAGCAGCGCGGCGACGGGCACGCCGACGAAGCCGAGGGTGTAGGCCCAGGCGATGTAGCGCCCGCGCACCTTGCGGGGCAGGAACTCGGCCAAGTACGTGTCGACGAGGACCAGTTCGGCGCCGAGGCCGAGCCCGGCGAGGAAGCGGAGCACGGAGAGCTGGGTGGCGTCCTGCGCGAAGGCGCACGCCAGCGAGAACAGCGAGTAGAGCCCCAGGTTGACCAGGAACATCTTGCGGCGCCCGAACCGGTCGGCGAGCACGGACAGCACATTCGCGCCGACGAACATGCCGAGGAACCCGGAGGCGATCAGCCACGACTTCTCGGTGCCGGACAGCTGCCAGGACTCGGCGAGCGCGGCGGCGAGTACGCCGCCGAGGAACACCTCGTAGAGGTCGAAGAAGGCACCGATGCCGACGATCGCGGTCAGTCGGCGGTGCCACGGCCCTACGGGCAGCCGGTCGAGCCTGCCGACCGGGTCCGTGCTGTCGATGTCGTTCGTGTCCGGGGTTGTGGCAGCCCCCGTGACGCCGTGCTCACTCATGCTCACAGACGCTAGCTGTAAGCGGCACGTAAATGAAGAGGCAATTCCCCCTCTCCGCACCTTCCTCACCTGCACATACGCCCCGCATCTCTTTACACAGCCATTACTCGCATACTGGACATAACCCCTATCCACTTGAAAGGCGGACTCATGCCCACGGACGCCGACACGACCGAACCGGACACAGCCCTGGAAGTGGGCGAGTGGACCACGCTCGACAGCGGCCTCGCCGTGACGATCGACGAGATAGAGACCTTCTCGCCCACCTATCTGGACCGGGACCACGAGGACGGTGACACCTACGTCAGCTTCACGGTCCGCGTGAAGAACATGGCCCCGGGCGTGCGCCGCGCCATGCGTGCGCACCACGCCGAGCACCCGCGCCGCGCGCCGCGCAGGGGCTACTCCAGTGAGGCCGCGCACACGAGGGCGGTCGAGCAGCACACCAAGGCGCGCTCCGACGCGCTGCGCCGCGCGAAGGGCGGCGTACGGATGCGCCTCACCGCCCGCGTCCAGGTGTGGGCGGGCGATACCCGGGCCGTCCGCACGTACGACGCCGACCAGGACATCCTCGCCGGCCTGCACACCGAACTGCGCCGCCGCCGCACCGGCACCACGACCTACGCCTTCCGCGTCCCGGCGGAGGGCCTGGACGACCTGCGCATCCGCGTGAGCCCCGCGGTGAACGGCGCGACCCGCGAGTCCGCGGACTGGGCGGCATCCCTCACGGCCCCGCCGGAGGACCTCCTCGACGACTCCCTGATACGGGAGCCCGTGGAGCAGGCCCCCGCAGAGGAGGCCACGGACGAGGACCACGAAACGGAGCACACCCCGAAGAAGCGCAAGCAGCGCCGTCAGGAGAAACGGGACCACCGCCGTCAGCAGATCCGCTCCACGCACGGCGCGGCACTCTGACCGTGGTCGGAGGTGTGAGCGGCAGACGAGTCGGGCTGTACGCCGGGTTCTGTCACCCGAGGTCCTCGCGGGCCTCGGGGAGACGGCCATCCATCTAGGACCGGCGTTGCCACCGGCCTCCTGCGGTCTACCCGCGAACATCGGGCGGGCAGCCCTCGATCGTCCGCGCAGAACCGTCTCCGAAGAGGCGGTCCCTCTTGACCTTGCTCCAGGTGGGGTTTACCTAGCCGCCTGAGTCACCTCAGGCGCTGGTGGTCTCTTACACCACCGTTTCACCCTTACCGAGGGCCTTGCGGTCCCCGGCGGTCTGTTTTCTGTGGCACTGTCCCGCGGGTCACCCCGGGTGGCCGTTAGCCACCACCTTGCCCTGTGGAGCCCGGACGTTCCTCGGGAGACCCCCGAAGGAATCCCACGCGGCCGCCCGCCCGGCTCGTCTGCCGTGCCGACCATGCTACCCGTGCCGGTGGTCCGTCCCGGACCGTGTCCGCCGCGTCGTCCGCACGGTCACGGCCGCAGCGCCTCCACCCCCGTCCGCCACGCCCTCGCCAGATCCGCGCCGCCCGGAAAGCGGCCGTGGATCTCCAGGATCACCATGCCGTGGGCGAACGCCCAGGCGGCGCGGGCCAGGTCCGCGTCGTCGGCGCAGGTGCGCATCAGGGGGGCCGCCGCGCGCTCCTCCAGGCCGGCGGGCAGCGCGTGCCGGGGCAGCGGGCGCTCGGTGGAGAGGCAGTAGAGGTGGGGGTGGGCGAGCGCGTAGGCGCGGTAGGCGTCGGTGAGGGCTTCGAGGGAGCCCGGGGCCCGGCGCTCCGCCTCCTCGCAGGCCTCCGCCGACTCCGTGAGCATCTGCGCGACGAGCTCCACTTCGACGGCCTGCTTGTCGGGGAAGTGCTTGTAGAGGGACGGGGCCTTGATGCCGAGGCGGTCGGCCAGGGCGCGCATCGTGAGGGCGTCGGGCCCGGATTCCTCCAGGAGGGTGCGGGCCTCGGCCGCGATCTCGGTGGCGCGGGGCGTGAGCCGCCGCCCTTCCTTCAGGTCAGGCACGCTGGAAGCCCTCCTTGGTCCGCAGCCCGTAGCCGAAGGCGCGATCGTACGAGATGTGGGCGAGCCAGCCGCAGAAGCCCGCGAAGAGCGGCGCCCACTGGATGATGGGCAGCACCGTGTACGCCGCCATGAGGGCGAGCGGGACCAGGGCGCGGTGGGCCGCGTTGTAGAACGGCACGGCGCGGGGCGGGAGTTGACCCTTCTCCATCGGCCGGGTCTCGCCGATGCCGGCCAGGAACGTGAAGTCGGGCGCGAGGAAGAAGGCGACGGCGAACAGACCCGCGAGCCAGCCGTGGTTCACGGCTTCCAGGACCGCGAACGCCGACCAGAAGAGCGCGTTCACGAGCCACGCGGTGCGCCGGACGACCATGAGCGGCTTGCCCGTGACGGTGGTGGTGGCGGGTGCTGTCGTGCTCATCGGGACCTCCCGGAGAGTCGGTGGCGTCGACGACGCCGTGGCTAACGTTGTTAGCCGAACCATGGGAAGACCCTACGGCTAACGTTGTTAGCCGTCAAGCCTTTGCCGTGCGGCTCGCTTGACCCTGCCGTAGCGTCAACGTTTCTACTGAGGTCATGCGGATCGGAGAGCTGGCCCGGATCGTCGGTGTCACCACACGCGCCATCAGGCACTATCACCACCTCGGACTGCTGCCCGAGCCCGAACGCCTTGCCAACGGGTACCGGGAGTACGGGCTGCGGCACGCCATCGAGCTCGCCCGGATCCGGCGCCTGACCGAGCTGGGGCTCGGGCTGCCCGAGGTGCGGGATGTGCTCGCGGAGGACGCGGGGCGCGACCTCGTCGAGGTGCTCGCAGAGCTGGACGCCGACCTGGCCCGCCAGGAGGCCGCCATCCACGAGCGGCGGGACCGGCTGCGGGCCCTGTTGTCCGACGCCGAGCGGGGGCGACTGCCTGCCGAGGGACCGCTCTCCCCCGAACTGACCGCCTTCCTGGGCGGGTTGGAACCCGTGGACGAGGAGTCCCCCATGGCCGCGAAGGACCGTGAAGTACTGGCCCTGATCGACACCACCGCCCCGCCCGAGGTCCGCGAACAGCTGATGGCGGAGCTGGTGCCCGTCTTCGACGACCCGGCGACGCGGGAGGCGACACTCGACGTGTACGCCCGCCTCGACGCGCTGGCCGACGCCGACCCGGACGACCCGCGGGTGGCGGAGGCGGCCCGCGCCCTGCTCGCCTTCCTGCCGAAGGAGCTGCCGAGCGCGCCGCCGCCCGGCGTCCCCGACGGTCACGGCGCCGCTGTACTGGATCTCTTCCTCTCCGACTTCACCCCGGCCCAGGCCGAGGTGATCCGCCTCGCCCTGCGGATGGCAGCCGGGGACGGTGCGCCGTGACTGCGCTCCGGACGTCGCTGCGCGTCCCCGCCGGTGTCCGCCGGATCCTCGGGCACGAGCTGCGGGTGGCCGTGAGCCTTCTGCGGTGGGTGGCGCGGCGGCGGCACGGCGTTCCGGTCGGGGCGAGCGCCTTTCCGTACGCGCGCGGTCAGGCCGTGATGATGTACGGCATCACGTTCGTGTGCGTCGTCGAGTCCGTCGGGATGTGGGCGCTGCTGCGCGACTGGCCCACGCTCCACCACGTCGTCCTGTTCCTCGACGTCTACACGGTGCTGATGGTCCTCGGCCTGCACGCGGCGTCCGTCACCCGGCCACACGTGGTCACCGATGACGCGCTGCGGGTGCGCCGGGCCGCCCATGTGGATCTGCGGATACCGCTGGAGCTGATCGCCTCGGTGCGCCGCGAGAACAAGTACACGCACACGCCGCGCGAGGGCGAGCTGAATCTGGATGTCGGCGCCCAGACCAGCATCACTCTCGAACTCGCCGCCCCCGTACGGCACTTCACGTTCCTCGGGCGTCCGCAGGACATCCGCCTGGTGCGGTTGCACGCGGAGGATCCCGAGCGACTCGCGCGCACTCTGGAGCAGCGGCTCACGCCGGCGTGAACAGCACCTTCGTCGAGCCCGGGTCCGCCTGCGTGAGCCGGACCCGCAGCCGCTCCCCCAGCGGCAGCGCGGCCGTGCCGCCCTCGACCCGGGCGACGACGGCCGGCTCGGTCAACTGCACGGTCCCGGCGGTCGGTTCGCGGTCCTTCACGTCCACCACCACCGCGTCGAAGACCTCGCCGACCCGGTGCCTGAGGAGCGCCGCCTCGACGATGTCGACGCACTCGCGCTCCACGGTGTTCGCCCGCCGGGTACCGTCCGCCATCTCCTTCGGGAGACCGTCAAGCGCCGTCAACACCCATTCGGGAACGCCTCGTTCTGCGCACGCGGCCAGGCACAGCTCGGACGCGTAGCGGTCGACGAGGCGGCGCAGCGGGGCCGTGCAGTGGGTGTAGGGCGCGGCGACGGCGGCGTGCGTGGCGAGGGCCGGGGTCTCGCCGCCGCGGAAGGCCGTGTAGCCCGCGCCGCGCAGCAGCGTCGTGCACTCCTGGAGGAACGCGGCCTGGTGCGGAATGCGCGGGTCGAGGGAGCGGACGAGGTCGGAGTAGGGGACGTGGTGCGGCCACTCGATGTGCAGCGCGTGCGCGGTGCGGCGCAGTCGGCCGACCGCGCCGTCGGGGGCGGCGGGCAGCGTGCGCAGGATGCCGGTACCGGCCGCGAGCATCAGGTCGGCGGCGGCCATGCCGGTGAGCAGCGAGATCTGGGCGTTCCACGAGTCGGCGGGCAGCGGGGCCCGGTAGGCGAGTTCGTACGCGGTGTCGCTCGCGACGATCTCCTGCTCGGGCACGTCGAGCGAGATGCCGCCGCGCTCGACCTCCAGCTGTTCGCGCAGCAGCCCGATGTCCTTGAGCAGGGCGACCGGCTCCTCGGCACTCCCGTCGTCGATGGCCTTCTGCACGCCCGCGTAGTCGAGCTTGGCGCGGCTGCGGACGAGGGCGCGGACGACGTCGGTGGACTCGGCGCGCCCGTCGGCGTCCAGGTCGATCGTCCACAGGACGGCCGGGCAGGTCTGGTCGGGCAGCAGGCTGGCGGCGCCCTCGCTGAGCACGGTGGGGTGCAGCGGGACCTTCTCGTCGGGGAAGTAGAGGGTGGTGACGCGGCGGTGCGCCTCGAGGTCGAGGGCGCCGCCGGGTGCGACGTACGCGGCGACGTCGGCGATCGCGTACCGCACGCGGTAGCCGCCGCCGGGGCGCCGGGACAGGTGCATGGCCTGGTCGAGATCGGTCGACGTCGGCGGGTCGATCGTGAAGAACGGGATCGCGGTCTCGTCGCGGTCCGGCAGCCACGGCGGATCGGCCGCGACCCGCTCCGCTTCCGCGACCACATCGGCCGGGAACTCCTCGGGCACCTCCAGCTTCGTACGCAGTTCGCGCAGCACGGCACCGAGCGGCTCCCGTGCCGCGCCGGTCACTCGCAAGTGGCGGCGGGGCATGGCACGAGCGTAGGCGCGGGTCGCGGGGACGGCACGCCGTAGGCTGGGGCGTCGATCGACCGTTGTTCCGTACGTGCTTGAGGAGTGCCCCGTGCTTGTGCTGTTGCCGCCGTCGGAGGGTAAGGCCGCTTCCGGACGCGGGGCGCCGCTGAAGCTGGAGGGGCTCTCGCTGCCGGGGCTCGCCGAGGCGCGGGCGGCGGTCCTCGACGAGCTGGTCGAGCTGTGCGGTGCCGACGAGGAGAAGGCGCGCGAGGTGCTCGGCCTGAGCGAGGGGCTGCGCGGCGAGATCACCAAGAACACGGAGCTGCGCACGGCGGGCGCGCGCCCGGCCGGCGAGATCTACACGGGCGTCCTGTACGACGCCCTGGACCTGGCCTCCCTCGACGCGGCCGCGAAGAAGCGGGCGGCGAAGTCGCTGCTCGTCTTCTCCGGCCTGTGGGGCGCGGTCGGCGTCACCGACAGGATCCCCTCCTACCGGTGCTCGATGGGCGTGAAGCTGCCGGGCCCCGGCGCGCTCGGGGCGTACTGGCGCGGCCCGATGGCCGAGGTGATGCCGGAGGCCGCCGGGGACGGGCTCGTCCTCGACCTCCGCTCGTCGGCGTACGCGAGCGCGTGGAAGCCCAAGGGCGAGGTCGCGGAGCGGACGGCGACGGTGCGCGTGCTGCACGCGCCGACCCGCAAGGTCGTCTCCCACTTCAACAAGGCGACCAAGGGGCGGATCGTCCGGTCGCTGCTGATGGCGGGGTCCGCGCCGGCCGGACCCGCCGAGCTCGTCGACGTACTGCGGGACCTCGGTTACGTCGTGGAGGTCGAGGAGCCCGCGAAGGCCGGGCGGCCGTGGAACCTGGACGTACTGGTGGACGAGGTCCACTGAGCCCCCGGCGATCCAGCTATCCAGTGATTGCAGCATGTGCAACGCCCTTTGCGCATGCTGCTGCGGGCGGGGCAGGATGACCCCATGACCTCCTCCTCTGACGCCGCCGCCACCTCGGCCGCCTCCGCCTCCGTGCTGGATCTCGCCCCCGTCGTCCCCGTCGTCGTGGTGGAGGACATCGCCGACGCGGTGCCGCTCGCGCGGGCGCTCGTCGCGGGCGGCCTCCCCGCCATCGAGGTGACCCTGCGTACGCCCGCCGCGCTCGACGCGATCAAGGCGATCGCCGCGGAGGTCCCGGACGCCGTCGTCGGCGCGGGCACCGTGATCAACCCCGCGAACGTCGCCGACTCGGTGGCCGCGGGCGCCCGCTTCCTGGTCAGCCCCGGCTGGACGGACACGCTGCTCGACGCGATGAAGGAGTCGGGCGTGCCGTTCCTGCCCGGCGTCTCCACGACGTCGGAGGTCGTGGCGCTGCTCGAGCGCGGCGTGCAGGAGATGAAGTTCTTCCCGGCGGAGGCCGCGGGCGGCACCGCGTACCTGAAGTCGCTGGCGGGCCCGCTGCCGCAGGCCCGCTTCTGCCCCACGGGCGGCGTCTCCCCGGCCAACGCGCCCGGCTACCTGGCGCTGAAGAACGTCGGCTGCGTGGGCGGCAGTTGGATGCTCCCGGCCGACGCGATCGCGGCGAAGGACTGGGACCGGGTGGAGGCCCTGGCCCGCGAGGCGGCGTCGCTGCGCTGAACCGGCTGAACTATGTGAGGTGCGCTGTCTCGTTGAGGCAGCGCACGCTCGCGTTCCCGTCCGCGTAGTACGCGACCGTGGTCAGGGACGCCGCCGCGAGCTCCATGCGGAACATCGCCTCGGCGGGCGCGCCGAGCGCGAGCCGCACCAGCGTCTTGATCGGCGTCACATGGCTGACCAGCAGGGCGGTGCGCCCCCGGTACGCGGCGGTCAGCCGGTCCCGCGCCTCGGCGACCCGCTCCGCGACCTCGGCGAAACTCTCGCCCCCACCGGTCGGGGCGGCGTCGGACGAGGCGAGCCAGGCGTTCAGGTCGTCCGGGTAGCGGGCGCCGGCCTCCTTGAACGTGAGCCCCTCCCACGCCCCGAAGTGCGTCTCGCGCAGCCCCTCGTCGACCTGCACGTCGAGCCCGAGCCGCGCGGCGACGACCTCGGCGGTCTGCCGGCACCGGGCGAGCGGCGAGACCACGATCACCTCGACGTCACCGCGGGCGGCCAGCGCGTCGGCAGCGGACTCAGCCTGCCGCCACCCGACGTCGGACAGCTCGGGGTCCCCGCCCCCACTCCCGGAGAACCGCTTCTCCGGAGTCAGAGCGGTCTCCCCGTGCCGCAGCAGGAGAAAGGTGGCGGGGGGACTCAGATCAGGGGGCGCCACATGTTCCTCTCGGGCATCGGCGATCGGGCATATTGAGCCCCTGCGGCGATTGAGCAGCGGGGTCCGGGGCAGAGCCCCGCGACCGCAACGCCGTCGGGCCGCAACATTCCTACAGCCCCGACTCCGAAGTACGCACCAGAATCCGCCGACAGTTCTCACACCGCACCACCGCGTCAGCGGCAGCCGCACGGACCTCGTTCAGCTCCGTGATGTTGAGCTCGAGCCGGCACCCCTCACAGCGCCGCTGAAACAGCTTCGCCGCGCCGACGCCGCCCTCCTTCTCGCGAAGCTTGCCGTACAGCTTCAGCAGGTCCTCCGGGATCGACCCGGCGACGACCTCACGCTCCTTGGTGGCGGCGGAGATGTCGGCGTCGAGGACGGCAGCCGCCTCGTCGCGCCGCGCGGTCGCGTCGTCGGCCTTGGCCTGCACCGAGGAGAGGCGCTCGGCCAGCTCACCCGCGCGCTCCTGCGCGGACTCACGGCGCTCCATGACCTCGAGGACGACGTCCTCCAGGTCACCCTGGCGCTTGGCGAGCGAGGCGATCTCGCGCTGCAGGTTCTCCAGGTCCTTGGGGGACGTGACCGCGCCGGAGTCGAGGCGCTTCTGGTCACGGGCGGCACGCTGGCGGACCTGGTCGACGTCCTGCTCGGCCTTGGTCTGCTCGCGGGCGCAGTCGCTCTCCTCGGTCGTCGCGGCGACGTGCAGGTCGCGCAGCTGCGTGAGGTCCTTGGTCAGCGACTCGATCTCGGCGTGCTCGGGCAGCGACCGCTTCTTGTATGCGAGCTGCTGGAGGCGGGTGTCCAGGTCCTGGACGTCGAGAAGACGGATCTGGTCGGCGGGCGCGGCGTTCAGTTGGGGGCTCCAAATGTAGATACAGACGAGTCAGAAGGGGTGCGCGTAGCGCTCGCTGAAGGGGTGGTGGCGGGCGACGGGCGGGCGGACGCCGCGTGGGCGGTCCAGGGATCGGTGACCGTCTTCGAGACGTGGACCCGCAGGCCCCATCCCTCGCGGTCGGAGATCTCGTCGAGCTGAGCTGCGGCCAGCTCGCACCAGGGCCACTCGGTGGCCCAGTGCGCCGCGTCGAGCAGCGCGAGAGGTGTGGTTTCGCGGGCCTCGCTCACCGGATGGTGGCGCAGGTCCGCGGTAAGGAAAGCATCGACGCCCGCCGCACGCACATCGTCGAAGAGGCTGTCGCCGGAGCCACCGCTCACGGCGATCGTACGCACGGTCGCGTCGAGGTCCCCCGCGACGCGGATGCCCTGCGCGGTGGCCGGCAGCCGGTCGGCGGCGCGGCCCGCGAGCTCGCGCAGCGTCAGCGGGTGCTCGAGCTCGCAGACCCGGCCGAGGCCGCGGCGGCCCGCGGGGTCGGTGGGGTCCGGGACCAGCGGGCGTACGACGCGGACGTCGAGGGCGCCCGCGAGTGCGTCGGAGACGCCGGGGTCGGCCTTGTCGGCGTTGGTGTGCGCGACGTGCAGCGCGATGTCGTTCTTGATCAGCGTGTGGACGACGCGGCCCTTGAACGTGGAGGCCGCCACCGTCGTCGTACCGCGCAGGTAGAGCGGGTGGTGCGTGACCAGCAGGTCCGCGCCGAGCTTCACCGCCTCGTCGACGATCTCCTGGACCGGGTCGACGGCGAACAGGACCCGGCTGACCTCGGCGTCCGGATCACCGGCGACCGTACCGACCGCGTCCCATCCCTCGGCGAGGGCCGGGGGCCAGAGGGCTTCGAGCGCGGTGGTTACTTCAGACAGACGGGGCACGCACACAGGTTACCTGCGCCGCCCGCCCCACCCCCAAGCCCGGCGGTCCCGGAAGAAGGCAGCAGGAGAGCACACCGCACTCACGGTTCACAGCCAATTCGGGGCACGGCCCACCTTTCGTGTGAAACGGCGGGCGCGAGGTGCCACGGAGGTTCGTGCGAAAACTAGCGTCGGCCCGAACAAGCGGAGGTGACTGATCCATGACGGCCCTGGCCACGGAACCCACGCCGGAGACTCGGGCACGACCGCCGCACACCGGATGTGTGCTCACGATGGACTCGACGTACGCGGCCCGCCTCGCGCGGCACGGCGCGAGCCCCGACTCCTGGTTTCCCGAGCGCTGGACCCTGGACGGACCCGAGCCGTACGCGGTCCCGCTGCCCGGCCCCCAGCCGGAGGAGCCCGGCACCGCCGTGCTGCCCCTGACCGACGGCCGGGTGCTGATCCACCGCACTGCCGCCGGGCGCCAGATGTTCTCGCTGCTCTACCCGACGGGCCCCGGCACGGGCGAGGTGCCGCTCGGCGCCGTGGAGTGCGAGGAACTGACCCTCCTGCCGCCCGCGCCCGACGGGCGGTGTGCCTACGCGCTGGCGGCCGGCGAGGAGTCGACCGCGGTGTGGCAGGTGGCGGGCGCCGGCTCCGGCCCCGAGCTGCTCGCCGAGGTGCCGGGACGCTGCTCGGGCGGGGTCTGGCTGTCCCGCGAGGCCCGGCTGCTCGCGCTCGACCGCGCGCCCTCGGAGGCGGACGGCGGCGGCCCGGTGAAGACGGTGGTCGTGGATCTGGACCGGGGCGGCGAGGTCTCCCCGCTCCTCCAGATCGCCGAGGACAGCGAGGACCGGCTGCTCCTCGCCGATCTCGACAGCGGCCTGATCCTGCTCCACTCGGACGCCCCGACGCCGGGTGAACTCCGGCTCGGCTGGGGCGTGTTGGGCAGTACGCTGCCGATCCGTTTCCCGGAGTCGCTGCGCCTCGCCGACTGCGAGCTGACGCCGTTCGCCATCCAGCCCGGCCAGTCGCTGATGCCGGAGGGCTGCGCGGTGGCGCTGCATGTGGCGAGCGCGGAGGGCGGCTCCCCGTGGCTCGGCCTGTGGCGGCCCGCGGAGGGCCGGATGCACCAGGTGGCGGCGCCGGCCGGCTGGCTCGCGGGCAGCGGCTTCTTCTCGCGCGACGGGGTGCTCTCCCTCCCGTACGTCACCGAGGACGCGCCGTGCGGCCTCGCGAGGATCCCCATGCCCGAACCCGGCCCGCGGCGGCGGGAGCCGAAGGGGGAATCCGCACCGCCGGAGCCCGCCGCGACACGCCCCGTCCCACTGGCGCAGGCGCCCCTCGGTGGCCGTACCACGGACCGTTAGACTCGCCCGGCTGCAACTGAAGGATCTTGTACGTGTTTACGGGGTGAATGTTCCGATGGCGGAAGGCAACGGCACGGATGTCGAGTTCGACTCGGAGGCGGCGCGCCATGCGCGGGGCGGCTCGGGTCGGCACCGCGGCGAGGTGTCCTCGCCGCCCATGGCGGGCGGCGACCAGGAGTCGAGGCCGCGCGGGCGGCATCGTGGGCCGCGCGCCGATGAGGCGTAACGCTCGACACTCGATGTGAGGAAACGTATCTCTGAGGGGCCCGGCACAAGCCGGGCCCCTCAGTGGTGTGTGCGGTCGGGCTCAGCCGTGCTTGAGGCCGAGCACCTCCGCGGCCGCGAACGTCTCGTTCGGGGGCCGGTCCTTGTAGTGCGGCGTGAGCACCGCGTCGAGTTCCTCGTACGTGAACGCGTCCTTGGCCGTGTCGAACTTCGCCTGCACCCTGGGCCGGTCGACGACGGCGACCATGCCGCCGTGCACCACGAGCAGCTGGCCGTTGACGTTCCCCGCGGCGGGCGAGGCGAGGTAGCCGACGAGCGGGGCGACGTGTTCGGGCGCGAGCGGGTCGAGCCCGTCCTCCGGCTCGGCGAACCCGGCGAAGACGTCCTCCGTCATACGGGTACGGGCCCGCGGGCAGATGACGTTGGCGGTGACGCCGTACTTGGCGAGGGCGAGCGCGGTGGAGGTGGTGAGCCCCACGATGCCGCCCTTCGCGGCGGCGTAGTTGGGCTGACCGGCCGAGCCCGCGAGGAATGCCTCGGACGAGGTGTTGATGATGCGCCCGTACACGGGACCACCGGCGGCCTTCGAGGCCTCGCGCCAGTGGCGGGCCGCGAAGTGGCTGGTGTTGTAGTGCCCCTTGAGGTGGACGTGGATGACCGAGTCCCACTCCTGCTCGGTCATCGAGAAGATCATGCGGTCGCGCAGGATGCCGGCGTTGTTGACGAGGATGTCCAGTTGGCCGTACGTGTCGATCGCCAACTGGACGAGTTCCTGGGCCTGTTGGTGATCGGCCACGTCACCGGTGTGCGCGGTGGCGGTACCGCCCGCGGCCTCGATCTCGGCGACGACCTGTTCGGCGGGCCCGGCGGCAGCGTCACCGGAGCCGTCCCGGCCGGGCTGCCCGAAGTCGTTGACGACGACGTTGGCGCCGAGGCGGGCGAGTTCGAGGGCCTCGGCACGGCCGAGGCCGCGGCCGGCTCCGGTCACGATGGCCGTGCGGCCGTTGAGCGGCGTTGACATACGTTTCGGCTTCCTCTCGGGTCTTTGAGCCGCGGCGGTGCTGGTGGCTACAGCTCGATGCACGTCCTCAGGGCGGAGCCCGTCCGCATCTGGTCGAGCGCCTCGTTGATCTCCGCCAACGGCACCCGGTGCGTGATCAGCGACTCCAGGTCGATCCGCCCCGCCCGCCACAGCGCGATCGCCCGCTCGTAGGACTGGAGCACATCCCCGCCCCCGTACATCGACGGCAGGATCTTCTTCTCGTCGAAGAACAGCTCGAACATGTTGAGTTGAAGGAAGTCGTCCATGGCGCCGGCGCCGACGACGCAGAGCGTGCCGCCGCGCCGCGTCGTGTCGTACGCCGTGCGGGCGGTGGCGGACTTGCCGACGACCTCGAAGACGTAGTCGAAGCCCTCGCCGCCGGTGATGTTCTGCTTGGCGTCGGCCAGCTCGTCGGGCGAAATCGCCTGCGTCGCACCGAACTTGAGGGCCGCCTCGCGCCGCGACTCGACCGGGTCGACGGCGACGATCTGCGCCGCGCCCTTGAGCCGCGCGCCCTGGATCGCCGAGATGCCGACGCCGCCGCAGCCGATGACGGCGACGGACGAACCGGCCGCCACATCAGCGGTGTTGATCGCTGCGCCGAGCCCGGTGGTGACGCCGCAGCCGATGAGCGCCGCGATGTCGAAGGGCACGTCGTCGGGGATCGGCACGGCGCAGGCCGCGTTGACCACGACCTCCTCGGTGAACGTGCCGGTCCCGGCGAAGCCGAAGACGTCGCCGCCGGGGCGCTTGAAGTTGGGGGTGCCCGCGTTCATGAACCCGGCGAGACAGAGCTCGGTCTGGCCGCGCTTGCAGGCCGGACAGGTGCCGCAGGCGGGCAGCCAGCACATGAGGACCCGCTGGCCGGGGGTCAGGTTCGTGACGCCGTCGCCGACGTCGATGACCTCGCCCGCGCCCTCGTGTCCCGGGATGAACGGGGCCGGCTGCGGCAGCACCCCGTTCATCGCGGAGACGTCGGAGTGGCACAGACCCGTGGCGCGCAGCCGGACCCGCACCTTGCCCGGTCCGAAGCCGACCGTCTCGACGTCGTCGAACACCTCGAGTTTGTCCTGGCCTATCTCCTGCAGTACGGCTGCTCGCATGGCGTGCGGCTCCTTCGTACGTCGTTGTACCGGTGGTCAGTTGTGCTCGACGAGCGTGTCCGCGAGCACTGGCGCGTCCTCGCGCTCCGCGGCCGTGACCGTCACCTGCACCCGGCCCGGCTCCTGCCACATGCGGATGCGCAGCGTCTCGCCCGGGAAGACGATCCCGGCGAAGCGCGTGCTGTAGCGGGTGATGCGGGAGACGTCGCCGCCGAGCGCCGTGTCCGCGACCGCCTTCAGCGTCATTCCGTACGAGCACAGGCCGTGCAGGATCGGCTTGTCGAAGCCGGCCAGCTTGGCGAACTCCGGGTCGGCGTGCAGCGGGTTCCAGTCGCCGGAGAGGCGGTAGAGGAGGGCCTGGTCCTCGCGGATGGCCCGCTCGACGGTGCGGTCGGGGGCGCGCTCGGGGACGTCAAGTCGTGCGGAGGGCCCGCGGTCGCCGCCGAATCCGCCCTCCCCCCGTACGAAGATCTGGGAGTCACTGGTCCACAACGGGCCGTCCGCGTCGGCGACTTCGCTGCGCAGGACGAGCACGGCCGCCTTCGTCTTGTCGTAGACGGCGGCGACCCGCGAGGTGGTCGTGGCCTTGCCCTTGACCGGGATGGGGCGGTGCAGCTCGATGGTCTGGCCGCCGTGCAGCACGTGGGCGAGGTTCACGTCGATGCCGGGCGCGGAGAGGCCGCCGACCACGCCCATGCCGGCGCCCGCGACGGTCGCGAAGCTCGGCAGGACGTGCAGCTTCGACTCGAGCGTGTAGCGCAGCTCGTCGGGGTCGGTGGCGGGGACGCCCGCGCCGAGGCCCAGGTGGTAGAGCTGGATGTCCTTGTGGTCCCAGGTGATCTCGGCGGACCTGGGCTCGGCGGCTACGGCCTTCGCGGCGTCGATGGGCATAGAGGCTAACGCTCCTAAGGCTGGTCAAGACCTCGGTGCGACCGTCCGCACCGTCGGCCGCACCGAGGTCGTCACGGGCCGGAGACCAGTACGCGTACTGGTTCTAGAACCTGTTTCATTCCTCCGGCGATCCCCATGTATAGCCAAGTGCGGTCGGCTTGGGAAGAGTCGCGAACGGGTTTTCTGACGCTACGTCAGATGGGGGCGGCTGTGTGGGTGGGGGCCCGCCTGGCGGCGGCCGTGACATTTGTACTGCTGATCCGGGGACAAGCGGATCTGCCCTCCCTTGGGTGCCCCTTCGTACGCTTCCGGCATGACATCGAAGACGAAGGCGGCCGGCCGGGAGTGCGACAGGCGGGACCGGGCGGGCAAGCAGGACTGGCCCGTCGCCGGCATCGGCGGCGCACGGGTGAACGGGTACTCGATGCTGCCCTGGCTGCTCCTCGGCCTCGGGGCGCTCTCGAACCTCCTCCAGGGCGACACCCCGAACCCCTGGGTCGGCGGCCTCGGCCTCCTGACCTTCAACTCCCTCTACATCTACGTGTCGTTCCGGTCCTTCGTCCCGGCCACCCGCGACGCCCTCTCCACCCGCCTCGCGCTGCTTGCGATGGCCGTCGTGACGTGCGCGCTCGCGGGTCTGTACGGCAGCAGCTGGGTGGCGTTCTTCCCGCTGCTGGGGCTCGCGGCCGGGGCGGCGATGCGGGGGCGGCACCTCGCCAAGGTCGCCATCGTTCTCTCCTCGCTCGGCGGCGCCATCGCCGGTGCGCAGAGCCCGAGCGTGGGCGCGACCGTCGGCTACGCCACGTTCCTTTCGACGATGGTGACCGCGGCGATCCTCTCGCTCGGCGAGACCGTACGGGAGCTGCGCGCGACCCGGGAGGAGCTGGCGCGCAACGCGGTGGCCGAGGAACGGCTGCGCTTCTCCCGCGACCTGCACGATCTGCTCGGCCACACGCTTTCGGTGATCGTGGTGAAGTCGGAGGCCGCGCGCCGTATCGCGCCGCGCGACATCGACGCGGCGCTCGAACAGGTCACCGACATCGAGGCGGTCGGCCGGCAGGCGCTCACCGAGATCCGCGAGGCGGTGAGCGGATACCGGGAGGGCAGCCTCGCCACGGAGCTGGACCGGGCGCGGTCGGCCCTCACGGCGGCCGCGATGGAACCCGTCGTACGGCAGTCGGGGCCGCCGTTGTCGGCGCGGACGGAGGCGTTGCTCGGGTGGGTGGTGCGGGAGGCCGTGACGAACGCGATCCGGCACAGCGCGGCGACGACCTGCACGATCACCATCGAGGGTGCGATCGAGGGGGCGGACGACCTGGTCCGGCTCCGGGTCACGGACAACGGGGCGGGCCCCGCACCCGGCGTCGGCGGCACCGGCCTCAAGGGCCTGACCGAACGCCTCGCGGCGGCGGGCGGGTCCCTGGAGGCGGGCGAGTCCCCTGCGGGCGGCTTCGAGGTCCGAGCGGAACTCCCGACGACGGACGCGCCCCTCCCCTCTTCCGGGCTCTCCCAGGACCCCCGGGGCGTCTCGTCCTAGAGCAGCCCGCTCCACTGGGCTCCGCCCGAACCTGGCAGCCCCACGCCACGGGGCTCCGGCCCGGAACCACCCCCGGCCCCGCCACCGCGCAGCCCCGCACGGCGGGCCGTAGCCTCTCCCCCGTGACGGACATGCCGCAGGACCACCGCCCCGCCAAAAGCATCCGCGTTCTGCTCGCGGAGGACCAGGGCATGATGCGCGGTGCGCTCGCGCTGCTCCTCGGGCTCGAACCGGACCTCGACGTCGTCGCCCAGGTCGGCAGGGGCGACGCCATCGTCGACGCGGCGCTCGAACACCGCCCCGACGTCGCACTCCTCGACATCGAACTCCCCGGCCGCAGCGGCCTCGACGCCGCCGCCGAACTGCGCGACGAGGTCCCGGACTGCCGGGTCCTGATCCTGACCACGTTCGGCCGCCCCGGCTATCTGCGCCGGGCGATGGAGGCCGGGGCCGCCGGGTTCCTCGTCAAGGACGGCCCGGTCGAAGAACTCGCCGAGGCGATCCGCACGGTGCTGCGCGGCGAGACGGTCGTCGATCCGGCGCTGGCCGCGGCGGCGCTGGGCGCTGGGCCGAATCCGTTGACCGCGCGGGAGGCGGACGCGTTGCGGGCGGCGGCGGACGGGGCGACCGTCTCCGACATCGCCGGGGAGCTTCATCTGTCGGAGTCGACCGTGCGCAACTACCTGTCGGCGGCGATCGGGAAGACGGGGGCGCGCAATCGGACGGAGGCGTTGCGGGCGGCTTCCGAGAACGGGTGGCTGTAACGGGGTTGCCGTCTCGGGGCTCCGCCCCGGCCCCCGCTGCTCAATCGCCGCAGGGGCTTGATTGCCCCAACCGTTCCCCGCCCCGCATACCCGCCAGCACCACCACCGCAGCCACCACCAAAATCCCCGCCCCCACCGCAAACGCCCCCGCATACCCCCGGGTCAGCGCAACAGGGTCCACCGAACCCGCGGCGCGACTCGTCGCCACCGTCGACAGGATCGCAAGGCCCAGCGAACCGCCCAGCGTCCGCGACGTGTTGACCAGGCCGGAGACCAGACCCGCGTCACCCGCCGCGGCGCCCGACGTCGCCAGCGAGGCCAGCGGTGTCATCGCGCAGCCGGCGCCCGCCATCATCACGATTCCGGGCAGCATGATGGCCGTGACGTACCCGCCGTCCGCGCTCATCGTCGACTGCCACAGGAATCCGGCCGCGGTCACGAGCACACCCACCGCCGCCACGTTCCGCGCGCCGTAGCGCGGCATGAGGCGCGGCGCGAACTTCGAGCCCGCGACGACCGCCAGCGAGCTCGGCACCAGCGCGAGCCCCGCCTCGATCGGCGTGTAGCCGAGCACGTTCTGCGCGTACAACGTCATGAAGAACCACATGGCGAACGAGCCCATGCCGCACACGAACATCGCCGCGTTCGCGACCGCCACCGACCGCACCTTGAACAGGCCGAGGGGCATCAGCGGCACCCTCGTACGCGCCTCCACCACCAGGAACGCGACGATCAGCAGCAGCGCGATCCCCAGCGGCACCAGCGTCGCGGCATCGCCCCAGCCCTGCTCCTCCGTCTGCACGATGCCGTACGCGAGGACCGCCGTGCCCGCCGTCACGAGCACCGCGCCGGGCAGGTCCAGCCGGCGCTCGCCGCCCGCGCGGGACTCCCGGATCCAGCGGGCCGCCGCCGCGAGGACGACCGCGCCCAGCGGAACGTTGATCAGAAGCACCCAGCGCCAGTTGAGCCCCTCCGTGAGGACGCCCCCGACGAGCCCGCCGGCCGCGCCGCCGCCCGCCCCGACGGCGGTCCACGTCGCGATGGCCCGCGCCCGCGCGGCCCCTTCCGGAACGGCCGACGTGAGGATCGTCAACGTAGAGGGCGCCAGAACCGCCGCACCGAGGCCCTGCACCGCCCGCGCCGCCAGCAGCTGCCAGCCCTCCTGCGCGAGCCCGCCCGCGAGCGACGCCAGCGTGAACAGGCCGAGCCCGACCAGGAACATCCGCTTGCGGCCGAAGAGGTCCCCCGCCCGGCCGCCGAGGAGCATGAAGCCGGCGAACGCGATCGAGTACGCGTTCACCACCCACTGCAGCCCGCTCGCGCTGAGCCCGAGGTCGGCGCGCATCGACGGCAGTGCCACGTTCACCACGGACACGTCGAGGACGACGAGGAACTGCCCGGCGCAGGCCACGGCCACCACCAGCCAGGCGGGCGGGGCGGCGGGCGCGCGGCCACGGGAACGTATCGCGTCGTCGGAGGCCGCTGCGGAAGCGGCGTCGGGGGGAGTCTGGGCCATGCGTGTCATGGTCTCAGTCGCCCGGCACCCCGTACATCCGGATTTCGCCGCAGACGCCGTGGGCCGCCGGGCATAGGTCCACGGTCCTAGGCCCCGTCTTCAGGAGTCTTCGGCATCCCGACTGCGGGCCTCACGCCCGCCGCAGCATCGTCACCACCGCCGCGCCGCCGAGCCCGATGTTGTGCGCGAGCCCGACCCGCGCACCCTCCACCTGCCGCGCGCCCGCCTCGCCCCTCAACTGCCAGGTCAGTTCGGCCGCTTGGGCGATGCCGGTCGCGCCCAGCGGGTGCCCCTTGGAGATGAGGCCGCCGGAGGGGTTCACCACCCACTTCCCGCCGTACGTCGTCGCGCCCGCCTCGACGAGCTTGCCGGACTCGCCCTCCGCGCACATGCCGAGCGCCTCGTACGTGAGGAGTTCGTTGATGGAGAAGCAGTCGTGCAGCTCGACGACGTCCACGTCCTCGATGCCGAGGCCCGACGCCTCGTAGACCTGGCGGCCCGCGTCCCGCGACATGGGCTGTCCGACGACGTCGATGCAGGACCCGGACGCGAAGGACTCCTCGGTGTCCGTCGTCATCGACTGGGCCGCGATCTCGACCGCCTTGTCGCCCAAGTCCCGTTCCTCGACGAAGCGTTCGGAGACCACGACCGCCGCGGCCGCCCCGTCCGACGTCGGCGAGCACTGCAACTTGGTCAGCGGGCTGTGGATGGTCTTGGCGGCGAGGATCTCGTCGACCGAGTACGCGTCCTGGAACTGGGCGTACGGATTGTTCACCGAGTGGCGGTGGTTCTTCGCCCCCACGGCCGCCAACTGCGCCTCGGTCGTGCCGTACCGCTCCATGTGCTCGCGCGCGGCGTCGCCGAAGATCTGGGCGGTGGGCGGCGACATCTCGAAGCCGTGGCGGGCCGCCATGATGCCGTAGTGGCGGGCGACGGGCGACGTCTTGAAGTCGCCTCCGTCGGCGCCGCCGCCCAGCGCGCCGCGCTGCATCTTCTCGAAGCCGAGCGCGAGCACACAGTCGCTGATCCCGCCCTCGACGAACTGCCGCGCCATCATCAGCGCGGTCGAACCCGTCGCGCAGTTGTTGTTGACGTTGTAGACGGGGATGCCGGTCAACCCCAGTTCGTACGCGGCCCGTTGGCCTGCCGTCGAGGCCTGGAAGCAGTAGCCGACGGGGGCCTGCTGGACGTCCGCGTACGCGATACCGGCGTCCGCGAGCGCCGCCGTTCCCGCCTCCTTCACCATGTCCCAGTACTGCCAGTCCCGGGTCTCGGGCTTCTCGAACTTGGTCATGCCGACGCCGACTATGTACGACTTCATGGCTGCGAGCCCTCCTGCCATTAACTGACGATGCGTCAGATACTGGCAGGGTGGGCCGCCCAACGGAAGGGGCCTCAGGCGTTGACCTAAGAGGGTGACCCCATGGATCGGTCTCAGCGACCCAGCAGACCCTCGATCTCGCCCTCCCCATAACCGAGTTCGGCCAGCACCTCCCTGCTGTGCTGCCCCAGCGTCGGCGGCGCGGAGTGCACCGCCGGGCGGGCGCCGCGGAACGTGACGGGGAACGCGACCTGCTGCAACGGCCCCACGTCCGGGTGGTCGACCTTCTGCACCATGTCGAGGGCCGCCGTCTGCGGGCAGTCGTAGACCTCGTCGAGGGTGCGGATGGCCGTGACGGGCACGCCGAGCGGCTTGAGCAGGCCGACCCAGTGGGCCACCGACTCGTCGACGAGGACCGACTCCAGCTTGGCGTTCAGGGCCGTACGGTTCGCCACCCTGTCCCGGTTGCTCGCGAAGCGCTCGTCGTCCGCCCACTCCGGGTGGCCGAGGGCGGTCACGAGGCGCCGGAAGAGCGCGTCGTTGCCGACCGCGATCACGAAGTGCCCGTCGGCGGCCCGGTACGCCTGGTACGGGACGAGGCTGGGGTGGCCCGAGCCGAGGCGCCCCGGCCGCTCGCCCGTCGCGAAGTAGCCCGTGGCCCAGTTGATGTGCAGGGCGAGTTGGGACTCGTAGAGGGAGGTCGTGACGTACTGGCCGCGGCCCGTTCGCTCGCGTTCGACGAGGGCCGCGTTCACGCCGATGAGGCCGAAGAGGGCGGCGCCGAGGTCGCCCATCGCGTAACCGGCCTTGACGGGCGGCCCGTCCGGCTCACCGGTCAGCGACATCAGTCCGGCCGACGCCTGCGCCACCATGTCGTAGCCGGGTTCGTCGCGCAGCGGCCCGGTGTCGCCGAAGGCGGAGATGTGCAGGATGACCAGGCGCGGATAGCGGGCGCTCAGCTCCTTGTAGTCGAAGAGCCGGGCGAGCGACGACCCCGGCCGGAAGTTCTCCACCATGACGTCGGCGCCGGCGAGCATCCGGTGCACGGCGTCCTGCCCCGCCTCCGACTTGAGGTCGAGGGCGACCGAGCGCTTGTTGCGGTTGGCCGCCAAGTAGTAGGTGGCGTCGGGGCCGTTGAAGGGCGGGCCCCAGGAGCGGGTGGGGTCGCCGCCCTCGGGGTGCTCGACCTTGATGACGTCGGCGCCGAGGTCGGCGAGCGACATGGTGACGTACGGACCCGCGAGGATCTTGGAGAGGTCGACGACCTTCATGCCGCTCAGAGGCGTGTCGGGCGTGTCACGCGTTTCAGGCACGGTGGGTCTCCTGGAGATCGGCGAGCGGGACCTGTCCACCGTCGGCCAGCGCGGCGAAGTGGTCCAGAGCGGTGCGGGGCAGCGCGGCCGGGTCGTCGGCGAGCGCCGTGTACGCGCGGGCGACGAGGAGGGCGCGGCCGTCACCGGACGTACGGGCCTCGTGGTCGGCCTGGTCGTACAAGAGGGTCTCCATGACGGCGCGGGTGAGCTCGTCGGCGTACCGGCCGACCCTCATCTCCTGCTCGTCCTGCGGGAGTTGGAGGAGTTCGTCGCCCCTCTTGCGCAGCGTCTCCCAGCGCTCGGCGGTGGCGGGGCGGTCGCCGTAGGTGTCGGCGAGGGTGATGTGGGCGCTCTGGCGGCGCATGCAGCGCAGGACGTCGAGGGCGATGACGTTCGAGGAACCCTCCCAGATGGAGCCGAGGTGGGCGTCGCGGACGAGGCGCGGGTTGACCCAGTCCTCGATGTAGCCGTTGCCGCCGCGGATCTCCATGGCCTCGCCGGTGACGGTGCGGGCGCGCTTGCACAGGGTGTGCTTGGCGAGGGGGGTGAGGACGCGGACCAGCGCGCGGGCGACACCCTCTTCACCTTCGGCGGCACCGTCATCGGCGGCGCTCAGCCGGGCCGCGGCTTCCAGCACCAGGTGCAGGGCGGCCTCCGTGTCGAGGATCATCGGCAGCAGCGTGGCCCGCATGAGCGGCTGGTCGAAGAGGGGCTTGCCGAAGACCTCGCGCACGCGGGTGTGGTCGACGGACTCGCGGACGGCGCGGCGCATCAGGGCGGTGGCGCGCATGGCGTTGGAGAGGCGGGAGACGTTGAGCATCTCGGCCATCTGCCGGAAACCGTTGGTCAGTTGACCGACGGGCGTCGCGTACGCCTCGTCCAGTGTCACCTCGCCGCTGGCGATGGAACGCGACCCCAGCTTGTCCTTGAGCCGGTCGATGCGGATGGCGTTGCGCGTGCCGTCGGGGCGCAGCCGCGGCACGAGGAACATGCCGAGCCCGCGCGTCCCCTCCCCCTGCCCGGGGACACGGGCGAGGGTGAGGATGACATCGGCGGACGGATTGGAGGCGAACCACTTCTTGCCGGTGAGGGTCCAGTGGTCGCCCTGCTCGGCGGCGACGGTCTCCGTCAGCCCTACGTCCGTTCCCCCCTGCTTCTCCGTCATGAACATCGCGCCGGTGGACCGGAGTTCGGGATCGGTGGAGGAGAGAGCCGCTATCTCGTCGGCGTACCGCTCGGGGTCGAAGAGGCGCAGGATGCGGGCGGCGGAATCGGTCATGGACAGCGGGCAGGCCATGCCGAACTCGGACTGTACGTAGAGGTAGGACAGCGCGTACTTGACGGTGTGCGGGACCTTGGTGGGCCAGCCGAGGACGCCGGGCCTGTGGGACATCGCGGCGAGGCCGAAGCGCTCGTAGGCGATGGCCGCCACCTTGTCGTGGGCGGGGTGGAAGTCGACCTCGTCGATCCGGGTGCCGTCGGGGGCGTACTGGACGAGCCGCGGCGGGTTGGCGTCGGCGAGGGCGGCCTGCCGGTCGAGCTCGCCGGCCGCGAGTTCACCGAGTTCGACGAGGAGCGGTTCGACCCGCTCACGATCCTCGACGGACAGCACACGCCCGAGGGCGGGACGCAGGACGGGATCACGGTCGGCGTAGTTCATGGAACCTCCAGGTCCACATCAAGCCCCTGCGGCGATTGAGCAGCGGGGTGCGGGGCCAATCAAGCCCCTCCGGCGATTGAGGAGCGGGGCACGGGGCGGAGCCCCGATCTTTCGAGCTCCAGGGGCGTTTGAGGAGCGGGGTCCGGGGCGGAGCTCCGCTCTTTCAAGCCCCGCCGGTGATTGAGGAGCGGGGTCCGGGGCGGAGCCCCGCTCTTTCAAGCCCCGCCGGTGATTGAGCAGCGGGGTCCGGGGCGGAGCCCCGTGGCGTCGCGGTCACCCGCGGCGTTCTCGCCCGTCCGCGCCAACAACGGCAGCACACCCGCCAGCGTGATCCCCGTGTACGCCAGCCCAAGCGCAACAACCGGCCAGATCGAGTCGAACGAGGTCAAGAGGTACTGCGAGACGATCGGCGCGGTCCCCGCGAAGAGCGTCGTACACAGCTGGTACGACAACGACATCCCGGTGTACCGGACTTCGACCGGGAAGACGCGCGCAAGGATCCCCGCAAGCGCCGCGTAGTACATCGCATGCGGGAAGGTCGCGATCCCCATCCCCAGAACGGCAAGCCAGAAGTTGCCCGTTCCCACCAGCACGAACATCACCGGCAGCACCACGAATTCAGGTATCAGCATCCACAACACGGCCTTGCGCACAGGCCACTTGCTCGCCAGCACCGCACCGAAGGGCTGCACAATCACCTGCACCACGAGCGCGAGCGCGATGACAGTGAGGAACGTCGACCGGTCGAAGTCCAGGTCGGACGTGGCCCACGACAACGCGAACGTCGTCTTCACGTAGGTGATGGCGACACCGGCGGTCCCCGCGAGCACGCCCAGGAACACCAGCAGCGGATAGCGACTCAGCACGGTCTTGATGGGCAGCTTGACCGGCTTGTTGCGGGCGAGCGCGGCCCGCATCTCCGGCGTCTCGGCAAGCTTCAACCGAATGAAGAGCCCAACAGCAACAAGCACCGCCGAGAACAGGAACGGCACCCGCCACCCCCACGACTCGAAGGCCGCGTCCGGGAGTTGGGCGATGCCGAGGAAGGCGAGCGTGGCAAGCAGATTGCCGACCGGCGAGCCCTGCTGGGCGAACGCTCCGTACAGCAACTTCCGGTTGGGCGGCGCGTATTCGGTGGCGATGAGCACGGCGCCGCCCCACTCACCGCCCATCGCGACACCCTGGATCATCCGCAGCAGCACGAGCAGGATCGGCGCGGCGGCGCCTATCCGGTCGTAGCCAGGCAGCAGCCCGACGCAGAAGGTGGCGCCGCCCATCATGGTGAGCGTGGTGATCAGGGCCTTCTTGCGGCCGTACTTGTCACCGAAGTGCCCGAAGATCAGTCCGCCGAGGGGGCGGGCGAGGAAGCCGACCCAGAACGTGGCGAAAGCGGCGAGCGTGCCGACGGCGGGCGAGGCGTCGGCGAAGAAGATCTTGCCGAGGACCAGCGCGGAGGCCGATCCGTAGATGTAGAAGTCGAACCACTCGATGGTGGTGCCGACGAACGCGGTGACCCCGGCGCGGCGGGCATCCCGGGCGAGGTCCGGATCGGGGGCCGGATCGGGGGCGGGCGCCGCCGACTCGGCGGCGGGGACCTCGTTCGGGGCGGGGGCGTCGTGCGGCATGCGAGCGTCCTCTCGGTGCGGCGGGTCCCGCCCGTCCGGCGCGGACACCGAGGCCCGTGCACGCTCCGTCGCGAGACGCAGATCACTCTGCCCTCACGCATTAGGCGCTGTCCAAGACCAATTCCGGGTCCGATTGAGCTGCGATCGCGCGCAATCAGCTCCCGGAGTCCGAAGCCGCCGGGGCGTCCTCCGGTGTCGGCAGCACCTCCTGTGCCACCCGCAGCACCGCCTGCAACGCCGCCGACGGGTTGCCGCTGCGCCAGCCGAGCGCGATCGGCAGGACCGGCACCTCGTCCCCGGCCAGCGGCCGGAACACCACATGTTCCAGGTGGATGTTGCGCGCCGACTCGACGACGACGGCGACGCCCACACCCGCGCCGACGAGCGCCAGCATGTTGTACGAGTCCGGGGCCTCCTGCGCGATCCGGGGCGCGAACCCGGCGTCGTGGCACGCCTGCACCATGGCGTCCCGCACCGCCGACTCGCGGGAGAGCGGGAAGGTGACGATGGGCTCGTCGGCGAGCGCGCGCACGGGGACCTCGGCGCGGTCCGCGAGGGGGTGGCTGTCGGGCAGGGCGAGGACGAGGCGCTCCATGCGGACGACGCGGGCGGTGATGCCGCGCCGCACCGGCAGCGCCACGAAGCCGATGTCGAGCGTGCCGTCGGTGACCCGGCGCAGCGCCTCGCCGCTGTAGGTCTGCCCCTCCAACACGAGCTCGATCCCGGGCAGTTGCGAGGTGACAGCTCTGGTGAGCAACGGCAGCGCCGCATAACTACTGGCCCCGGCGAACCCCACCGAAACCCTCCCGACCTCCCCCAGGTGCGCGGCCCGCACCGTCCTGTGCACGGCGGAGGCATCCGCGAGCAGCCGCCGGGCCGGCTCCACGAGCGCCTGCCCGGCGGAGGTGAGGCGGACGGTGCGGGTGGTCCGGTCGAAGAGCTTCACGCCCAGGTCGCGCTCCAGCAGCTTGATCTGCTGACTGAGCGGCGACTGGGCGATGTGCAACCGCTCCGCGGCCCGCCCGAAGTGCAACTCTTCCGCTACCGCTACGAATCCGGTGAGGTGTTTCAGTTCCACGGGGCGAGGCTACGGCTTTCAAGCCCCGCCTTTCGAACGAGAGCCAGCGGGGTGGGGGGCGGAGCCCCGCCGGGTGACCTCAGTCCCTCGGCAACCCCAGGATCCGCTCCGCCACCACATTCAACTGCACCTGCGTCGTCCCACCCGCGATCGTCAGGCACCGCGACAGCAGGAACCCGTGGAGCGCCCGCTCTCCCGCCCCCTCACGAAGCGCCCCCGACGGGCCGAGGAGTTCGAGGGCCAGTTCCGCGACCTTCTGCTGGTGCGGCGTCTGCACCAGCTTCCGCACCGAGGCACCGGCCCCCGGTTCCTCCCCTGCCACCTGAAGCATGGTCGTACGGAGTCCGATGCAGCCGAGCGCATGCGCCTCCGCCGCGAGGGCGCCGATGCGGGCCCGGTACGCGCCGTCGAGGTCGCCCGACCGTGCGAGCAGCGCCTCCAGACCCGTGTCGAACGTCAACTGGTCGGCCATGTGCACCCGTTCATTGCCGAGCGTGTGCCGGGCGACCCGCCAGCCGTCGTCGACCTCGCCGACCACCGCGTCGGCGGGCAGCACCACGTCGTCGAAGTAGACCTCGTTGAAGAGGGAGTCACCGGTGATCTCGCGCAGCGGCCGGATGTCGATGCCCTCGGTGTTCTTCATGTCGAGGACGAAGTAGGTGAGGCCCTTGTGCTTGGGCGCGTCCGGGTTGGTCCGGGCGAGCAGGATGCCGTGGTCCGCCCACTGCGCGGCGCTCGTCCACACCTTCTGCCCGTTGATGCGCCACCGCCCGTCGGGCATCCGCTCCGCCTTCGTACGCAGCGAGGCGAGGTCGGAGCCCGCGCCCGGCTCCGAGAACAGCTGGCACCAGAGCGTCTCGCCGCGCAGGGTCGCCGGGAGATGGCGGTCGCGCTGCTCCTGGGTGCCGTACGAGATGAGGGAGGGCACGACCCACGTGGCGATGCCGAGGTCGCTGAGCTTCACCCCGGCCGCCTTCAACTCCTGCTGCACGGCGAGCTGTTGGACCGGCCCGGCGCCGAGTCCGTACGGGGCCGGCAGGTGCGGCGCCGCGTACCCGGTGGGCGCGAGGGCCCGCCGCGCGGCCTTCGGGTCGAGCCCCCGCGCCCCCTCGATGACACCCCGGGCCGCCTCCCGGTACCCGTCCGCCTCGGCGGGCAGCGCGAACCGCAGTTCGCGGCGGACGCCGGACTCGGCGAGCCGCACGGCGCGCAGCCGGTGCGCGTCCCCCGCGCCGAGCAGCTGGCGGGCGACGACGGCTCTGCGCAGATAGAGGTGGGCGTCGTGCTCCCAGGTGAAGCCGATGCCGCCGAGGACCTGGATGCAGTCCTTGGCGCAGGAGTACGCGGCGTCGAGCGCGGTCCCCGCGGCGAGCGCGGCGACAAGCCCGCGCACGTCCTCGCCGGCGCCGTCACTCCCGCCCTCCCCCTCCCCTTCATCGAGCGCCCGCGCCGCATCCCACGCCAGCGCAGCCGCCTGCTCCACCCGCACCAACATGTCCGCGCACAAGTGCTTGACGCCCTGGAACTGCCCGATCGGCCGCCCGAACTGCTCGCGCACCTTGGCGTGTTCGGCCGCGGCGTGCAGCGCCCAGGCCGCGGTGCCGCAGGCGTCGGCGGCCAGCAGCACACCCGCCAGGTCGCGCACGAGCGTGCCGTCCACGGCGAGGACCCGGTCGGCGGGCACGACGGCGCCGGTCGCCGTCACCTCGGCGGTGGGCCGGGTGGGGTCGCCGCTCTCGTGCGCGCGCACGGTGAGGCCGGAGGTCTCGGCGTCGGCGGCGAACCACACCACGCCGTCGGCGCTCTCCGCCGCGAGGACCAGCAGGTCGGCATCGGCGCCGGTGAGGACGGGCGGCGCCACGCCGTCGAGCACGAGCCCGTCGGGGCCCGCGACGGCGCTGAGCCCGCCGGGCCCGAACGCGACCGCGCCGATCCGCTCCCCTTCGGCGAGCGCGCCGGTGAGCTCACGCCGCCCCGCCCTGCGCAGCACTTCCGCGGCGAGCACGCTGCCGACGAACGGCCCGGGCAGCGCCGCGCGCCCCGCCTCCTCCACGACCACCGCGAGATCGAGCAGGGTCCCGCCCCCGCCGCCGTACGACTCGGGGAGGTGCACCCCGAGGAGGCCCTGACCGGCGAGACCGTCCCAGTAGGAGGGGCGGTGGCCGGGGGCGGCCGGGGCGTCGAGCAGCTTGCGCACCTCGTCGGGCGGTACGGCGCGCGCGATCCAACCGCGCGCGGCGTCCGCGAGTTCCCGCTGTTCCTGCGTGATGGCGATGCCCATGCGGCGCACGGTAGAACACGTTCCAGTAGACCGGAAGACCAAATCTGACACCGAGTCAGAAACAAGCGTTCACCGAACGGCGACGTAATGAAGAGGTAAAGGATTCCGCTCGTACGACGACCGTCGGAATAGTCGCCCCAGCAGACCGGTTCGACATACACACAACCTGCCCGCACCACGACCGCACACCGATCGCACAACGCGCGCCCCGAGCCCGGCGGCGCGCGTTCGCCGCCCTCAGCGACACGTCCCAGTATGTGGACCCAGACCGCCTTCCGGAGGCCTTCCTTCATGTCCCAGCCGACGACTCAAGCCCGCCCGTCAGGCGGCGTCGTCCCCGTCCTCGCCTTCGCCGGCATCACCGTGGCGGTCATGCAGACGCTGCTCGTGCCGGTGATCAAGGACCTGCCCGAGCTGCTGAGCACCGCCCCCTCCAACGCGACCTGGGTCATGACCTCGACCCTCCTCGCGGGCGCCGTTTCGACGCCCATCATGGGCCGCCTCGGCGACCTGGCCGGCAAGCGCCGGATGCTGCTCACCAGCCTCGCCATCATGGTGTTGGGTTCCCTGGTCTGTGGCTTCACGGACAACCTGCTCGTCATGATCGTGGGCCGCGCGCTCCAGGGCTTCGCGATGGGCGCCATCCCGCTCGGCATCGGCCTGATGCGCGACATGCTGCCGCGCGAGAAGCTCGGCTCGGCGATGGCCCTGATGTCCTCCTCCATCGGCGTCGGCGGCGGACTCGCCCTCCCGGCGGCCGCGCTCGTCGCCCAGCACGCCGACTGGCACGCGCTGTTCTTCGGCGCGGCGGGCCTCGGCGTCGTGGCCATGGTGCTCACCGTCTTCTTCGTCCCCGAGAGCCCGCTGCGCGCACAGGGCACCTTCGACGTCGCGGGGGCCATCGGCCTCACCGTCGGCCTCATCCTCTTCCTCCTGCCCATCACCAAGGGCAGTGACTGGGGCTGGAGCTCGGGCACGACGATCGGCCTGTTCGCCGCGGCGCTCGTCGTCCTCCTCGCTTGGGGCGCGATGGAGCTGCGCCTGAAGGCCCCGCTGGTCGACCTGCGTACGACGGCCCGCCGCGAGGTCCTGCTCACGAACCTCGCGTCGATCATGGTCGGCGTCGCCTTCTACGCGATCTCGCTCGTCCTGCCCCAGCTGCTCCAGCTCCCGAAGGAGACGGGCTACGGCCTCGGCCAGTCGATGGTCGTCGCGGGCCTGTGCGTGGCACCGCTCGGCCTGACGATGATGCTGATGGCGCCCATCTACGCGCGCCTGTCCGCCGCGTTCGGCCCGAAGGTCACCCTGCTCCTCGGCCTGCTGATCATCGCGATCGGCTACGGCGCGGGCATCGGCCTGATGAGCGCCCCCTGGCAGACCATCATCATCGCGGTCCTGGTCGGCGCGGGCATCGGCCTCGCCTACTCCTCCCTCCCCGCGCTGATCATCGGCGCGGTGGACGCGTCCGAGACGGGCGCGGCCAACGGCCTCAACACCCTGATGCGCTCCATCGGTACGTCGGTGTCCTCCGCGGTCATCGGCATGGTCCTGGCCAACACGGCGAACAACGTCGGCGGCGTCGCCGTCCCGACGATGCACGGCTTCCGGATCTCCTTCCTCATCGCCACGGGCGCGGTCGCGGTCGGCGTGCTGCTCGCCTTCGGCCTGCCGGGCCGCAGCAAGCCGACGGTCCAGCTGCGCGCCAGCAGCGAGGAGGACACGATCCTCGAACGCGTGGAGGAGGCCCTCGCCGCCCAGTTCCACGGCCGCGTCCTCGACCCGGCGGGCCTGCCGGTGCCGCGCGCCAAGGTCACCCTGATCGACCGCCGCGGCCGCCAGGCGGGCTCGGCCCTCACGGACACGGAGGGCGAGTTCGCCCTCGACGTCCCGACGGGCGGCTCCTACGTCCTCGCGACCACGGCCTCCGGCCACGCCCCGCGCGCCTCGGCCGTCACCCACCACGGCGAGAACCGCCCGGTGCGGGTGGAGCTGGCACTGGAGGCACTCGCCGAGACGGTCCGGTAGGCGGTAGTCGGGCTGCGGGAGGCCCTGTACGCAGGAGGCGCGGCACGCTACAGCGTGCCGCGCCTCCTGCGTTTTTGCCGCCGAAATCTCGTAGCGGCCTCAGCTCCCCACGTCGAACTTCGCCTCCACACCCAGCAGTTCGGACACATCCGACCCCACCGCCAGCTCCTCCGGAGCGGCCCCCCGCCGGAACAGCCGCGCCGCATACGCACCCTCAACGGACGCACGCGCACCCGCGACCCGCAGCCACGAGCCCTCCCGCAGCCCGAGCACCGGTACGTCGTTCTCCTCAAGGAACTCGGTGAGGCGCTGCTCGCGGGTCTCGCCCTTGTGAGTGGAGGACGGGTCCGGGTCCAGGTAGTGCGGGTTGACCTGGAACGGGACCAGGCCCAGCGTCTCGAAGGACGGGGGCTGCACGATCGGCATGTCGTTGGTCGTACGGAGGGTGGGCGCGGCCATGTTGGTGCCGGCGCTGGCACCCATGTACGGCAGGCCGCCCCGGACCGCCTTCGTCACCGCGTCCCGCAGCCCGGTGCGGTACAGCGCGCTCAGCAGCCGGAACGAGTTGCCGCCACCGATGAACACCGCGTCTGCCGCCGCCAGTTGGGCGAGCGGGTCGCCGCCCTCGTGGACGCCGTGGACGGAGATCCCCGCGCCCTCGAGCGCGCCCCGCACCTTCGCCGTGTACGCGTCGTGGTCGGCGAGCGCGTACGGCACGAACGCGAGGCGGGCGTTCGGCGGCAGGAAGCCGGTCACGGTGTCGAGCGCGTGCTCCAGGTAACCCCGGCCGTGCTGGGTGGAATTGGAGAGCAGCAGAAGGTTCACGACGGGGTCGCTCCGATCAACGTAATCAACAAGCTGTGCATGGCGTAATCAACAGGCTGTGCATAAAGGTCAGTTGGTGGCAGGCCGACCGCGGCGCGTGCGCTGGGGCGGATGCGTGAGCCTGCGCTCAAGGAGGTGCGCCGCCTTGCGCAGTGCGTCGAGGCGGTCCTCCGGCCCGTCCGGGAAGCTCTCCTTCGCGCCGCCGAGGCTGAGGCTCCCGTACGGTTCGCGGCCGAGGAAGACGGGCACGGCGACCGTGCCGATCCCGGCGTCGTACTCGCCGACCGTCCACGCGTAGCCCCGGGCCCTGACCTGGAGGAACTCCCGCTCCAGCTCGTCCGCGTCGGTCACCGTGCGCTCCGTGAAGCGGGCCATGGGGCGGCCGCGGAACAGCCGGTGGCGCTGGTCGTCGGGCAGGAACGCGTAGTACGACTTGCTCGTCGCGCCCGCGTGCGCCGGGTACAGCTCGCCGACCAGCGGGTAGTAGCGCAGCGGCCCCGACTCCCCCTCGACCGCCGCGACGCACCGCATGTGGAAGCTGTCGGGCAGGCAGAACAGGACCGTGTCGCCGGTCGCCGCCCGCAGTTCCTCCAACACCGGCCCCGCCAGCAGCTCCAGCGAGCCCGAGCGCTCCCAGAGCCGGCCGAGCCGCAGCACCGCGGGCCCGATCCGGTAGCGCCGCGTCACCGGGTCCGAGACCAGAAAGCCGCGCCCGGCCAGCGTCGAGAGCAGCCGCTGCGCGACCGACGTGTCCCAGCCGAACTCGGCGGCGACCTCCGTCACGCCCCAGTCGGGCCGTGTCCGCTCGAACGCGAGCAGCACGAGGAGGGCCCGGTCGACGGTCTGCAGGGCGCCGGCCGGGGTCTTCCGGTCGAGCGGGATCTCCGGCACGCCATCTCACCATCCAGACCTGTATTGCAAATAACGGGAAATGCTTGCGGACAACGCTATCCGATCCGGAATCTGCTGTCAGTACCGGTGGAAATCGCGACCGGGCGCAGCGCGGTGAGCGCGCCGCAGTGAGCAGTGAGAGGGACTCCGCATGCTGAAGTACGTCCTCGATGTCGTCGATCTGCTGGACGACCCCGACGCCGACGGCAAGCGCGCCGTCGCGTATCTCGACTCGGTCGCGGGCCCGGAGGGCTCGGGCGCCGAGATCACCACCGTCGAAGGCGAGCGCGGGTCCACCGACTTCGTCCTCGTCCGCATCCCGGGCGCCAAGGGCCGCACCAGCGGCGGCGACGCCCGCACGCTCGGCGTCGTCGGCCGTCTCGGCGGGGTCGGTGCCCGGCCCGAGATGACGGGCCTGGTCTCCGACGCGGACGGCGCCGCCGCCGCGCTCTCCACCGCCGCGAAGCTCCTCGACATGCGCCGCCGCGGCGACGTACTCGACGGGGATGTGGTCATCGCCACCCACATCTGCCCGGACGCACCGACCGCGCCGCACGACCCGGTCCCCTTCATGGACTCGCCCGTCGACATCGCCACGATGAACCGCCACGAGGTGACCGCCGACATGGAGGCCGTGCTCTCCATCGACACCACCAAGGGCAACCGCATCATCAACCACAAGGGCCTCGCCCTGTCCCCCACCGTCAAGGAGGGGTGGGTGCTGCGGGTGAGCGAGGAGCTGGGCGAGCTGCTCGCCGTCGTCACGGGTGAGCCGTTGGTCACTTATCCAGTGACAACGCAGGACATAACGCCATACGGTAACGGCGTCCACCACATCAACTCGATCCTTCAGCCGGCCACGGCGACCGCCGCCCCGGTCGTCGGCCTCGCGGTCACCTCGGCCTCGGCGGTCCCCGGCTGCCAGACCGGTGCCAGCCACGAGACCGACATCGCGGCCGCGGCCCGGTTCGCCGTCGAGGCCGCGAAGGCGTACGGGGGCGGGCGCATCGACTTCCACGACGCCGCGGAGTTCGACGCCCTCGTGAGCCGCTACGGCCCGCTCACCCACCTGCAGACCCTCGGCAACGCACCTACGGAGTCGTGACGCCATGGCCACCACCAAGAAGAGCGTGGGCAGCGACGACTACGCGCTGTCCAGAGTCCCGAAGGACAAGCGGCTCGGCTTCTGGACGATGCTGTTGCAGTGGCTCGCCCAGTCCGGCTCCATCTCGCAGTTCACCCTGGGCGCCACGATCGGCGTCGGCATGACCTTCGGGGACGCCTTCCTCGCCTTCACGCTCGGCGCGGTCATCCTCGAAGTCGTCATCTTCCTGATCGGCATGGCGGGCATGCGCGAGGGCCTCGCGACGCCGCTCCTGACCCGCTGGGTCGGCTTCGGCCGCAACGGTTCGGCGCTGGTCAGCTTCGTCATCGCCGTCAGCCTCGTCGGCTGGTTCGGCGTCCAGAACACGATCTTCGGCGACAGCGTCTCGTCACTGGTCGGCGGCCCGTCGTGGCTATGGTGCATCGTCGCGGGCCTCGCCATCACCGTCCTGGTGATCTTCGGCTTCCGCTACATGGCGGTCATGGCGAAGATCGTCACGCCCCTCTTCTTCGCCATGGTCGCCTGGTCCGTCGTCGACGCACTCTCCGACCACTCCATCGGCGACCTCATCAGCTCCCCGCCGCCCGGCCAGGCCATCCCGCTCTCGGTCGCCGCGACCGCCATCGCGGGCGGCTACATGACCGGCGCGATCGTCTCCCCGGAGATGACCCGCTACAACAAGAAGGGCGCGCACGTCTTTCTCCAGTCGGCGTCCTCGATGATCCTCTCCGAGTACATCGTCGGCCTGACCGGCGTGCTCCTCGGCCACATGGTCAAGAGCGACCAGGTCTCGCAGATCGTGCTCTCCACGTCCGGCGTCTTCGGCGTCCTCGTCGTCCTGATGTCGACCGCGAAGATCAACGACTGGAACCTGTACGGCTCCTCGCTCGGCGTCGTCAACTTCTTCCAGGTCGTCTTCAAGAAGCGCCTGCACCGCGGCGCGGTCACCATCGCCCTCGGCGTAGCGGGAACGGCCCTCTCCGCAGTGGGCATCATGACCCACTTCACCGAATTCCTCTCGGTCCTCGGCGTGGCCATCCCGCCCATCGGCGGCATCGTCGTCGCCGAGTACTGGGTCGTCCGCACGATGCGCAAGCCGCTCGACGAGACCCGCGAGGCCGGCACCCTCCCCGCCACCTCCCCCACCTGGGTCCCCGCGTCCCTGGTCATCTGGGCCGCGGCCTTCTGCGTCGGCAAGTTCTACGACGGCGGCATCCCGGCCCTGAACTCCCTGGCCACCGCGTTCGTCCTCTACACCGTGCTCGGGCTGCTCGGCTGGATCAGGACGTACGGAACCACGACCCTGACCGACGACGAGGAAACGCCCCCCGCCGCGGCCGAACACACCCCCGTAGGAGCGGCATGACCACCCCCGCCACCTCCGCCGTCCTCGCCTCCGAGGACGCCCAGCGCGAAGTAGTCGAACTCTGCGCCGAGTTGATCCGCTTCGACACGTCCAACCCGACCAGCGACGAGCGGGCCTGCGCCCGCTGGGTCGAGGACAAGCTCACCGAGGTCGGCATCGAGTCCGAGTTCGTGGAGAGCGCGCCGGGCCGCTCCAGCGTCATCGCCCGCATCGAGGGCACCGACCGCACCCGCGGCGCCCTCCTCGTCCACGGCCACCTCGACGTCGTCCCCGCCGACGCCACCGAATGGCAGGTCCCGCCCTTCTCCGGCGAGATCCGCGACGGCTACCTCTGGGGCCGCGGCGCGATCGACATGAAGGACACGGTGGCCGTCATGCTGGCCACCGCCCGCCACTTCGCGCGTACGGGTACGAAGCCGTCCCGCGACCTGGTCCTCGCGTTCCTCGCCGACGAGGAGGCGGGCGGCAAGTTCGGCGCGCACTGGCTGGTCGAACACCGCCCCGACCTCTTCGAGGGCGTGACGGAGGCCATCGGCGAGGGCGGCGGATTCTCGTACGCCCTCGACGACACCCGCCGCCTCTACCCGATCGAGAACGCCCAGCGCGGCATGGCCTGGATGGAACTGACGGCGAACGGCCGTGCCGGCCACGGTTCATCGCCCAACGCCGAGAACGCGGTCACGGACCTCTCCGAGTCCCTCACCCGCATCGGCCGCCACACCTTCCCCATCCACCTCATCGAACCCGTACGCGCCCTGCTCCAGGAGGCCGCCGACCTCCAGGGCGTGGAGATCGACTTCGAGGCCGAGGACCTGGACACGGAACTCGCGAAGCTCGGCCACGTAGCGGACTTCATGCAGGTGGTGCTCCGCAACTCCGCGAACCCCACCATGTTCACGGCCGGTTACCAGACCAACGTGATCCCCGGAAAGGCGACGGCCCGCGTCGACGCCCGCTTCCTCCCCGGCCACGAGCAGCAACTCCTCGACGCCATCGACGCGTTGCTCCTCCCCTCCGTCTCCCGCGAGTGGGTCAACCACGACATCGCGATGGAGACGACCTTCGACGGCCCCCTCGTCGACGCCATGTGCGACGCCGTCCGCGCCGAGGACCCGGACGGCCACCCCGTCCCGTACTGCAACCCGGGCGGCACCGACGCCAAGGCCTTCACCCACCTCGGCATCCGCTGCTTCGGCTTCAAGGGCCTGAAGCTGCCGGCCGACCTGGATTACGGGCGTCTGTTCCACGGGGTGGACGAGCGGGTGCCGTTGGAGGGGCTGCGGTTCGGGGTGCGGGTGATGGTGCGGCTCTGGCAGGCGTGCTGAGGGCCGCACGCGGGGGACTGTGACGTGTGGCCACGATTTGGTCGTGGTTACGCGTCACAGTTCCCTCCCCCCTCCGGCCTCGGCCCCGCCCGCGTAGGGCAAAGTGATCAGCATGAGCATCACAAGCCACAGCCACACCCCCTCCCCGGAGATCCTCGCCGCCTTCGAGAGCGCCAAGGGATTCATGCCGCGCGGTGAGGGACTCGCGCTGTACGGCGCCGCCGTCGAGGCCGGGGCGCTCGGGCTGCCGCTCCTTGAGGTCGGGACGTACTGCGGGCGGTCGACCATCCTGCTCGCCGACGCCGCACGCGCGGCCGGGGTGAGCGCGCTCACCGTCGACCACCACCGCGGCAGCGAGGAGCAGCAGCCGGGCTGGGACTTCCACGACCCGGAGACCGTGGACCCGGCGGTGGGGCTCATGGACACCCTCCCCACGTTCCGGCGCACGCTGCACGCGGCGGGCCTGGAGGACCACGTGGTCGCGCTCGTCGGGAAGTCGCCGCAGGTGGCGAAGGCCTGGGGCGGGCCGCTCGGGCTCGTCTTCATCGACGGCGGGCACACCGACGAGCACGCCACCGCGGACTACGAGGGCTGGGCCCCGCACGTCGCCGACGGCGGCTACCTCGTCATCCACGACGTCTTCCCCGTGAAGCACGACGAGTGGACGGGGCAGGCGCCGTACCGCGTGTACCAGCGGGCACTCGCGTCCGGGGCGTTCACCGAGGTCTCTGAGTGCGACTCTCTGCGCGTCCTGCGTCGAAGTGGCGCAGGGATCTGAGCCCACGGTTAAGGTCAGCAACGTGTCGTATGTAGGTCCGGAACCCGATGGCTTCGATCCCGATGGGTGGGACGGCAGTGGCGGATCGCCACGCCGCCGCTTCAGCGGGCGTCCCGTGCTCGTCGCCTTTGCCGCGCTGGTGCCGACGGCGCTCGCGGCGTGGCTGGTGTGGCAGGTCGTGAGCGGGCCGGGTGAGAGCGAGCCGCCGAAGGTGCTGCCCGCGCCCGGCCAGTCCTCGACCGTCTCGCCCTCGCAGAACTCGCAGAACTCGCAGGACTCCCAGGGCTCGCAGGGCGGGAAGGCCTCGGCGAGTCCAGCGCCGTCGAAGTCCGAGAAGCGGTCCGCCTCGCCGTCGAAGTCGAAGGCGTCCAAGGCGCCCGCCAAGCCCGCCGGCGGCTCCGGCCCCCTCAGGGGCAAGCTCGTCGTCATCGACCCCGGCCACAATCCGGGCAACTTCCAGCACACGACCGAGATCAACCGGTCGGTGAACGTGGGCAACGGCTCCAAGGAGTGCGACACCACCGGTACGTCGACGAACGCGGGCTACACCGAGGCCCGGTTCACGCTGGACGTGGCGAAGCGCATGCGGACGGTCCTTGAACGGCAGGGCGCGACCGTCCAATTGACCCAGAACGGGAATCGCGCCTGGGGCCCCTGCGTCGACGAGCGCGCCAGGATCGGCAACACCGCGAAGGCCGACGCCGTCGTCTCCGTCCACGCGGACGGCTCGGGCGAGGGCAACCGCGGCTTCCATGTGATCCTTCCCGCATCCGTGCGCGCGGGAGCCGCCGACACCACCCCGATCGTGAAGCCCTCGCGCGACCTCGGCGAGCGGATCGCGGGCCGCTACGTGAAGGCCACGGGCCAGGCCCCGTCGAACTACGTCGGTGGCGGCACGGGCCTCGACACCCGCAGTGACCTGGGAGGACTCAACCTCTCCAAGGTTCCGAAGGTCTTCATCGAGTGTGGCAACATGCGGGACTCGCAGGACGTCGAGCGACTGACCTCGGACGCGTGGCGGCAGAAGGCGGCGCAGGGCATCTCTGAGGGAATCATGAGTTTCCTCGGCGGGTAACTGTCACCCTATGGATCTCGGCAGACACTCCCCGGACCCGGGCGATAGTGTCCTCCGTACGATGTGGGGCCACCCCTGCGCTATGCGCCGCCTCCACCGATGACCGGACGACTGACGAAGGACTTGAAGTGAATATCCGCTCCCTCACTCGAGGCGACGGCGTGGTGATCGGAGCAGCGGTATTGCTGTTGATCGCCTCGTTCCTCGATATCTACTCGTACGACGGGGCGCCCGACAGCGTCGAGTTCCCGAATTCCTGGGAGAGCGGCCCGCTTCTCATGAGCGTGGTGCTCGCGGGCGTCATCGGTGCCGTGCTCATCGTGCTCAGCCGCGGTACGGCGCAGCCCCGCAAGGTCGCGGGGATCGACCTCGGCCAGTTCGGCCTCGCGGCCACGGTGCTGGCGGCGTGGGCGGCGCTCGGCAACGTCTTCGACCCGGCCGGCGGCATCGACAACATGGGCAGCGGCGCGTCCGACGGTCCGACCGCCGGCATCGGCCTCATCCTCAGCCTCGTCGCCACGCTGATCATGGCCGCCGCCGCGATCGCGACGCCGCTGGTCCCGGCCCTCAAGGGCGCCCTCCTCGGCGCCCCGCGCCCGCAGCAGCCGCAGCCGTACGGCGGTCAGCCGCAGCAGGGCTACGGCTACCCGGGCGCCCAGCAGCAGCCCGGCGGCCCCGGCCAGCACCAGCCCTACGGCGCGCAGCAGCCGGGTCCCGGCCAGCAGCAGCCGTACGGCGGCCAGCCGCAGCAGCAGGGCGGCGCCCCGGCGCCGCAGGCCGCCGCGCAGCCGCAGGCCGCGGACTTCTCGCCGTTCTGGTTCGCCGTGCCGGTGCCGCGCCCGCTCTTCGCGGAGGACGGCTCGCAGGCGCAGATCGCGGAACTGGCGCCCGGTACCTGGTACTTGGCGGTCGAGCAGCGGGGCCCCGGCCTCGTCGCCCAGACCCAGGACGGCCGCCGCGGCGTGCTCCAGGACACCTCGGGGATCCAGCGCGGCTGACCCCGGTCCATGGCATGTGAGGCCCCTCGCCCGTCTTCCGGGTGGGGGGCCTTTCGCGTACAGTCGCGCACCGAAAGCCTGAACTGATGGGGCATCAGATACGGCCTCGGACATGGGGGTGCACATGCGGCTCGGAATCGCACTCGGCTACTGGGGGCGCGGACCGAACCCCGATCATCTTCAACTCGTGCGCGACGCGGAGGAGTTGGGCTACGAATCGGTGTGGACGGCGGAGTCCTGGGGCAGTGACGCGTTCACCCCGCTCACCTGGTTCGCCGCGCACACCTCGCGGATCAGGCTCGGCACGGCGATCGCGCAGATGGCCGCCCGCTCCCCCACCACGACCGCGATGCACGCGCTCACCCTGGACCATCTGTCGGGTGGCCGGATGATGCTGGGCATGGGGCTCTCCGGGCCGCAGGTCGTGGAGGGCTGGTACGGGCGCCCGTTCCCCCGCTCCCCGCTGACGGCCACCCGCGAGTACGTGGACGTCGTGCGGCAGGTGCTGCGGCGCGAGGGACCGGTCGAGGTCGACGGGCGGTTCCACTCGCATCCGTACCGGGGCGAGGACGGGACCGGGCTCGGCAAGGCCCTCAAGCCGATCACGCACCCCCTGCGCCCCGATCTGCCGATCCTGCTCGGCGCGGAGGGGCCGAAGAACATCGCGCAGACCACGCGGATCGCGGACGGCTGGCTGCCTCTGTACTGGTCGCCGAAGCGGACGGACGTGTACGAGGCGTCGCTCACCGACCTGCCCGAAGACTTCACCATCGCGCCCATGGCCCGCGCGAAGGTCTGTGACGACGTCGCCGAGGGGCTGCTCCCGGTGAAGGCGATGCTCGGCTTCTACATCGGCGGCATGGGGCACGCGACCCGCAACTTCCACGCCGATCTCATGGCGCGCATGGGGTACGAGGCCGAAGCCCGGCACATCCAGGACCTGTTCGCCGAGGGGCGCAGGGAGGAAGCGGTGCTCGCCGTGCCGGACGCGTTCGCCGACGAGATCTCGCTCGTCGGACCGCGTGAACGGATCGCGGAGCGGCTGGAGTTGTGGCGCAAGGGCCCGGTGACGGACCTGCTGCTCCTGTCCCCGGACCCGCACACGCTGCGCGTACTGGCCGAGCTGAACTCGTAGGCCACGAAGGGCGCTAGGAGCCCTTCGTGAGTTGCGAGGCCGACGGGACCTTGTTCGTCACTTCGGCGCCCGCATCCTTGCCCGCGTCCTTGACGCCGCTGATGACCTCGTTGAAGGAGGAGGTCACGTCGCCGAGGCCCTCGCCCTTGCGCAGCTTGGTCGACAGACCCTTCAGCGACGCGATTCCGGCCGACAGCGGCCCGACCGCCTTCGAGAGCGTCGGGTCGCCCTCGGCGTTCTTCGAGGCGGCCTTCAGCCGGTTGTACGTGAACGCGCCCGCGAGGCCCGCCTTGACGAGCGCGAACCTGCGGCCGTCCGCACCGGCCTTGAACTTGCCCGCGCGGTACGGCTTCACGATCCACTGATACGTGGCACCCGCCGCGAGCCCCGCGTTCGCCGCGAACCTGGTCTTGGCGAACTTCTGCTTCTCGGCCTTCGTGGTGGCGCTCGACGACGCCTTGGTCGCGGACGCCGAGTCGCTGTCGGAGCCGCACGCGGTCGCGCCGGCGAGCAGCGCGCCGCACAGCATCAGGGCCGTGAGCAGACGTCGCAGGGGAAGAGGGGAACGGGTTACCACCGACTACCTCCGTGGCTGAAGTGGCACTCGCGGCAGCGTCACCCGGCCGCTGCGCGTGTGCCACTTGAGGAAGCCCGTACGGGTTTGATCGGGGTCGACGCGGCAACCCGGAAGAACATGTCTGCGAATCGGCATTACCGAGGGACCAACGAGGCCGCCCGGACCGTGGCGATCGTCGCCGATGCACTGGCCGTGATCCTGGGCCTGTGGATCCTGATGTACCTACTGGACGCGAACCGCGGCAACGACCTGGTCCAGATCGTCCACGACGCGTCCGCGTGGCTGGCCGGCTGGTCCCATGACCTCTTCACGTTCGACGCGGACTGGGCCCGCGTCGTCGCCGGCTACGGCCTCGCGGCCGTCGTCTACCTCTTCATCGGCCACGCGATCGCCAACCGGCTGCACAGGTACTAGTCCCTGTCGGCCGGGCAGCAGTCCGGCTCGACGCCGGTCGGCAGGAGGTCGCCGCCGAACACGGAGCACGTGGCCTCGTCCCCGCCGAGGGCCGCGACCGCGAGCAGGACGGAGCCCGCGGTCCACGTGGTCAGCTCCTCCGGCCAGATGGCCTTGTCGTCGAAGACGTAGCCCGTCCAGTACAGGCCGGTCTTCGGGTCGCGCAGGTGCTGGATGTCCTGGAGGATCTCGAGCGCCCAGTCGGACTCGCCCATCGCCCAGAGCGCGAGGGCGAGTTCGGCGCTCTCGCCGCCGGTCACCCACGGGTTGGGGACCACGCAGCGCACTCCGAGGCGGGGCACGACGAACGTGTCCCAGTCGGCCTGGATGCGGGCCTTCGCCTCGGCTCCGCGCACGGCGCCGCCGAGGACCGGGTAGTACCAGTCCATCGAGTAGCGGCCCTTGTCGAGGAACCGCTCGGGGTGGCTGCGGATGGCGTGCCCGAGCGCGCCGAGCGCCAACTCCCAGTCGGGCTGCGGCTCTTCGCGCTGTTCGGCGATGGCGAGCGCACAGCGCAGGGCGTGATGGACGGACGAACTGCCGGTGAGGAGCGCGTCGTTGACGGGCGTGCCGTCCGGCTCGCGCTTCCAGCCGATCTGGCCACCGGGCTGCTGGAGGCGGAGCACGAACTCCGTCGCCGCGCACACGGCCGGCCACATGCGGTCGAGGAAGGCGTCGTCGCCGGTGGAGAGATAGTGGTGCCAGACGCCCACGGCGATGTACGCGACGAAGTTGGACTCGCGCCCGTGGTCCGTCACGTCGTCCGGGTCGCCGTCGCGGTAGGCGGCGAACCAGGAGCCGTCCTCACCCTGGTGCCTGGCCAGCCACTCGTAGGCGCGCCCTGCGGCCTCGTGCTCGCCGGCCACGTCGAGCGCCATGGCGGCCTCGGTGTGGTCCCACGGGTCGAGGTGGTGCCCGCGGAACCACGGGATGGCCCCGTCCGCGCGCTGCACGGCGAGTATCCCGGCGACGGTCTGCGCGGCCTGATCCGCCGTCAGCACGCCGGGGAGTACGAGGAGTTCGGTCCGCTCAGGGCTGCTCACTCAGCGGCCCCGTCGGCCTTCGGCAGGTGCGGCTTCGTGGCGTACGCGACGAAGCTCTTGCCGACGACGGGGTTGAGGAGCCCCTCGGCGACCCGGGTGAGCGCCGGCTTCTTCATGATGTCCCAGACCAGGAGCTTGTGGTACGCCTTCACCGGCAGCGCCTTGTCGTTGTCGACGCCGAAGGCGCACTTGAGCCACCAGTACGGCGCGTGCAGCGCGTGCGCGTGGTGCGTGCCGTACGGCTTGAGGCCCGCCTCGCGCATCCGGCCGAGCAGCTCGTCGGCCTTGTAGATGCGGATGTGGCCGCCCTCGACCTCGTGGTACTCGTCGGAGAGCGCCCAGCAGACCTTCTCGGGGCCGTAGCGCGGCACGGTGACCGCGATCCGGCCGCCCGGCTTCAGCACGCGCACCATCTCGGCGAGCACCCCCTTGTCGTCGGGGATGTGCTCCATCACCTCACTGATGATGACGACGTCGAACGACTCGTCGGGGAAGGGGAGTTGGAGCGCGTCACCCTCCATGGCGGTCGCGGTGGCGCCCGCGGGGGCCTCGCCCGCCTCCTTCATCGCGGCGAACCACTTGGCGACCTCGGCGATCTCGTCCTTGTTCTGATCGAGGGCGACGACCTGCGCCCCGCGCCGGTAGCACTCGAACGCGTGCCGTCCGGCCCCGCACCCGAGATCGAGGACGCGGTCGCCCGCGGCGAGCGGGAAACGGGTGAAGTCGACGGTCAGCACGTGGCCCTGCTTTCCTGGGGGGTTTCGGTGACAACTTCGTTGCGCATGGGGCGAGTCGACCGGGGAGCGGTCTCCATCGCCTCGCGGTAGAGCTCTGCGGTGCCCTGCGCGGCGCGCGCCCACGTGAAGCGTTCCAGGACGCGGGCGCGGCCTGCCGCGCCGAGCCGGGCGCGCAGTTCACGGTCGCCGAGCAGCCGGGCGAGGGACTCGGCGAGCGCGCCCGGGTCGGCGGTCGGCACGGCGAGGCAGGTCTCGCCGTCGCGGCCTGCGACCTCGGGGATCGCGCCGCCGGTGGTGGCGACGAGCGGGGTGCCGGTGGCCATGGCCTCGGCGGCGGGCAGCGAGAAACCCTCGTAGAGGGAGGGCACGCAGGCGACCTGCGCCGAGCGCACGAGGTCGACGAGCTCCTGGTCGCTGATGCCCTTGACGAACTCGACGGCGCCTTCGAGCCCGTACCGCGCGATGGCCCCCGCGACAGGGCCCTCCTCGGGCCGCTTGCCGACCACGACCAGATGGGCGTCCGGCTGCTCGGCCCGCACCTTGGCGAGCGCTTCGACGAGGAAGACGAGGCCCTTGAGCGGCACGTCGGCGCTGGAGGTCGTCACGATCCGGCCCGGCACCTCCGCCACGGCCGGATTCGGCGAGAACAGGTCGGTGTCGGCGCCGATGTGCACGACGTCGATCCGCCCGGGGCGCACACCCAGGTGCTCGACGATCTCGTCGCGGGACGTGCCGGAGACGGTGACCACGGACGGCAGCCGGCGGGCGACGCGCTTCTGCATGCGCGTGAACGCGTACCAGCGGCGCTTGGACATCCGCTGCTGCCAGTTCTCGGCGGCGTCCAGCTCCAGCTGCCGGTCCACGGTGATCGGGTGGTGGATGGTGGTGACGAGCGGGCCGCCGATGTCCCCCAACAGCCCGTACCCGAGCGTCTGGTTGTCGTGCACGACGTCGAACTCGCCGCGTCTCGCCCGTAGATGACGGCGGGCGCGCAACGAGAACGTCAGCGGCTCGGGGAAACCGCCGGTCCACATGGTTCCGACTTCAAGAGCGTCGACCCAGTCGCGGTACTCGGCGAGCTTGGGTGTACGAAAGGGGTCGGGGCTGCGGTACAGATCGAGGCTCGGCAGCTCGGTCAGCGAGAGACCCGCGAGGTCCTCGCCCTCGTCGAGCACGGGGTACGGCTGGGAGCCGATGACCTCCACACGGTGCCCGAGCCGGACCAGCTCCCGCGAGAGGTGCCGGACGTATACGCCCTGACCACCGCAGAACGGGTTGCCTTTGTACGTGAGGAGAGCGATACGCAACGACTCCGCGGTCACTCCAGGCCACCCTTCTTCCTGCTTGCCCGTGGACACTACGTGGGGACGCTAATCTAGAACAAGTTTCAGACTTGATCGTTCAAGAGCATCGAATCTACCGGCTGGTAGCCGGGCCGTAAGAGGTGGATCAGGTGATTCACGCCACGGCTGGCGCCACGGGACACGGAAAGCTTTCTGATGACAGCTCCGGACGCGAGAACCACCACCCGCACGAGCCCCGCGCTCACTGAGCGTCAGGAGGCCAGGCGCCGTCGCATCCTGCACGCGAGCGCCCAGCTCGCGGCGCGCGGTGGCTTCGACGCGGTGCAGATGCGGGAGGTCGCCGAATCGTCCCAGGTCGCGCTCGGCACGCTGTACCGCTACTTCCCGAGCAAGGTGCACCTCCTGGTCGCCACGATGCAGGACCAGCTCCAGCACATGCACACGACGGTCCGTAAGCGGCCGCCGTCCGGCGACTCCCCCGCGGAGCGGGTGGCCGAGACGCTCATGCGGGCCTTCCGTGCGTTGCAGCGGGAGCCGCATCTCGCGGATGCGATGGTGCGGGCGCTGACCTTCGCGGACCGGAGCGTGAGCCCTGCGGTGGACCAGGTGTCGCGGCAGACCACGGCGATCATTCTTGACGCGATGGAGCTCGACGACCCGACCCCGGAGCAGTTGTCCGCGGTGCGGGTCATCGAGCACACGTGGCACTCCGCGCTGATCACGTGGCTCTCCGGCCGCGCCTCCATCGCCCAGGTCAAAATCGACATCGAGATGGTGTGCCGGTTGATCGACAAATCAAGCCCCTGCGGCGATTGAGCAGCGGGGTCCGGGGCGGAGCCCCGTGGGCGCAACCACGGCCCAGGCCGCGATTCAATCCTCCGGCGGAAAGACGACCTCCCCCGTATCCGCCAGCGCCAGCGTGATCGCCTCGACGGGGCAGCCCTCCGCCGCCGCGAGGATCTTCTCGTTGGCGTCGGACTCCGGGTCGACCGGGTGCGACTGCCGCGCGCTGTCGAGGCGGAACCCGTCCGGCGCGGTGTTCACACACATCGCAGACCCGATGCACACGCTCCGGTCGACCTCCACATGCCACCGGTCACCCATGTTCAGCTCGCCTCCGGCTCGTAGCCCGCGGGCAGGTGGATCATCTTGTGCTCGAAGTACTCCCCGTACCCCTCGGGCCCGAACTCCCGCCCCAGGCCCGAGTTCTTGTAGCCGCCGAACGGCCCGAGCATGTCGAGGCTGAACGTGTTCACGCTGTACGTGCCCGTACGGACCTGCCGCGCGATGTCGACGCCGTGCGCGGTGTCGGCGGTCCACACGCTGCCGCTGAGGCCGTAGTCGGAGTCGTTGGCGATCTTGATGGCCTCGGCCTCGTCCCCGTACGGGAGCAGGCAGATGACCGGGCCGAAGATCTCCTCGCGGGCGATCCGCATCGAGTTGTCGACGTCACCGAAGAGGGTCGGCTCGACGTACCAGCCCTGCTCGAAGCCCTTAGGGACCCCGCCGCCGGTGAGAATCTTGGCGCCCTCCTGCTGGCCGATGCGGATGTAGTCGAGGGAGCGCTGCTGCTGGCGCTGGGCCACGAGCGGGCCGAGTTCGGTGGCCGGGTCGAGCGGGTCGCCGATCTTCAACGCCGACGCCGCCGTGGAGAACGCGTCGGCGAACTCGTCGTAGCGCGAGCGCGGGACGAGGATCCGGGTCTGCGCCACACAGGCCTGGCCGTTGATCATCCAGGCGAACGGGACGATCCCGGAAACGGCGGCGCCCGCGTCGGCGTCCTCCAGGATGACGGCCGCGGACTTGCCGCCGAGTTCGAGGGTGACGCGGGTGAGGTTGCGCGAGGCGACCTCCATGACGCGCTTGCCCGCGGCGACGGACCCGGTGAAGGAGACCTTGTCGACGCCGGGGTGCCCGACCAGGTACTCGCTGACCTCGCGGTCGGCGGGGAGGATGGAGAGCACGCCCTCCGGGAGCCCGGCCTCCGTGGCTATCTCGGCGAGCAGATACGCGTCGAGCGGCGTCTCCGGCGAGGTCTTGAGGATCACCGGGTTGCCGGCGAGCAGCGCGGGCGCGAGCTTCGCGGCGGCGGTGAACTGCGGGACGTTCCACGGGACGATGGCCGCGACGACGCCGACGGGCTCGCGCCGCACGAGGAGCTTGCCGAGGGCGCCGTCGCGCGTCTCCTCGTACGTGAAGTTGCGGGCGACGTTGATCGCGGAGTCCCAGACCATCATCGCGGCGAGCGCCTGCACCATGACGCCCGAGGTGTAGGGGGTGCCGTTCTCGCTGCTGATGACGCGGGCGATCTCCTCGTGCCGGACCGCGAACGCGTCCTTGATCTTCGTGATGATCTCGATGCGCTCGTCGAGACTCATCCGCGGCCAGGGGCCGTCCTCGAAGGCGCGGCGGGCGACGGCCACGGCGCGGTCGACATCGGCCGGCGCGGCATGCGGCACCCGGCCGAAGACCTCGCCGGTGTGCGGCGAGACCACCTCGATGACGTCCTTGCCGAGCGGGTCGGTCAACTCCCCGCCGATGAAAAGCTGTCCGTATTCCAAGAGCTCGGTCATGGCTGACATCCTCACGTCACGACAGTCGACGATGCCTCACGTCCGATTCCAGCTCCCGACACGAACCGCGCGAGCTCGGTCATGGCTGGCATCCTCACGCACGACATTTCTGACGGTGTTTCAGAACTGATACCAGTTCTAGTTGCGATCCGGAAGGGTGGTGCACCGCACACGGACACCCGACCGGACCCCCTCGCGCATACGGTTCGCCCGGGCGACCATTGAAACGAGTTCTACAAGTTCCCGTACAGTGGCGGCAGTTCGTAGGGGCGGCAGTACGGCTGGAGCGGCGGAAGGCGACCGATGGACGAGGCGACGCAGGTGACCGACCACAGCGGGGGCGTGCACAGCATCCGCGTACCGATCCCCGACAACCCGCTCGGCTTCACCCTCGTCTACCTGGTCGACACCGACGCGGGCCCGGTCCTGATCGACACCGGCTGGGACGACCCGACGTCCTGGGACGCACTGACCACCGGCCTGACCGCCTGCGGAACCAGCGTCGAGGAACTGACCGGCATCCTGATCACCCATCACCACCCGGACCACCACGGCCTGTCGGAGAAGATGCGTGAGGCCTCCGGCGCCTGGATCGCGATGCACGAGGCGGACGTGGCGGTGGTCCGTCGCACCCGGGAGAACAAGCCGGCGCGCTGGTACGCGTACATGGTGCGGAAGTTGGTCGCGGCCGGTGCGCCCGAGGAGCACATCGCCCCGCTGATCGCGGCCCGCGACTCCGGCAAGCAGCGCCAACTGCCGGGCTTCGCCCCCGCGTTGCCGGACCGCACCATCACCCCAGGTGACCTGCTCGACCTGCCGGGCCGCAGGCTGCGCGCGATCTGGACGCCGGGCCACACCCCGGGGCACGTATGCCTGCACCTGGAAGAGGAACACCCCGCGGGCCGCGCGGGCAACGGCCGCCTCTTCTCCGGCGACCACATACTGCCCGGCATCACCCCGCACATCGGCCTGTACGAGGACCCGGACGACGCCACCGTCACCGACCCGCTCGGCGACTACCTCGACTCGCTCGAACGAGTGGGACGGCTCGACCCGGCGGAGGTCCTCCCGGCACACCAGCACACGTTCACCGACGCCCCGGCGCGCGTGGCCGAGTTGCTGGACCACCACGAGGACCGCCTGACCGGCCTCCTCACCCTCCTCTCCTCCCCCCTCACTCCATGGCAGCTCGCCGAGCGCATGGAGTGGAACCGCCCGTGGGCCCAAATCCCTTACGGGTCACGGACGATCGCGGTGTCGGAGGCGGAGGCACATCTGCGCCGTCTCCAGAAGGCGGGCCGGGTGGAACAGGTCTCGGGCAGCGACCCGGTGACGTACCAAGCAAGCCCGCACTAGGACAAGTTCCCGCCCCGGGAGGATCTTTGCCGTGCCCTGATGGAAGGCCCGCCCCCGCAGGCGTATGTTCTGGCCTCAAGGGCTCGCAAGAGCTGGAACGACAAGGGGGCGCCCGCCGATGACGCCGGACGAGGCAGTGGTCGGCCAAACGGGGAAGCTGGTTGTCGGCACACGTGGGGCCGGTGGTCCGGGTGAGGTGTTGGTGCAGGTCAGGGGCGGGACCGAGACCTTTCTCGCGTACTCGGACGAGCCCCTGGAGCGGGGCGCCACCGTGCTCGTGATCGAGTCCCGCGGATGCCGGCAGGTCGTGGTCATGGCCTGGTCCGACCCTCTTCTCTCCGGCGGCGAGGGCGACGCCCGCTAAGGAGACGTACAGGCATGTTCGGATATCGCGTTCCCGCGCCCGACGAGGCGATGCTGATCTCGGGCGGCAGGCGGGGACTTGGGGGAGCGCCGTTCCGCGTCGTCACCGGGCACGGGAAGTTCGTGCTCCCCGTGTTCCGCAAGACCCGCTTCCTGTCGCTCGCGATGAGCGAGGCGGAAGTCGTCGAGAAGTGTGTGACCAAGCAGGGCATCGCCCTGACCGTGCGCGCCGTGATCGCCTTCAAGGTCGGCAACGACCACGAGTCGATCGTCAACGCCGGTCAGCGCTTTCTCTCCGACCAGGACCAGATGTCGGTCCTCACCGGCCGCATCTTCGCCGGTCATCTGCGCTCGATCATCGGCTCGATGACGGTCGAGGAGATCGTGACCGAGCGGCAGAAGCTCGCCACGGAGGTCCTCGACACGTCGAAGGCCGAGATGGCGAAGATCGGCCTGCACGTCGACTCGCTGCAGATCCAGTCCATCGACGACGGCCAGACCGGATACATCGAGGCGATGTCGCGCCCGCACAAGGCCGCCATCCAGCGGCAGGCGCAGATCGCGCAGGCGCAGGCCACGCAGGCGTCCTCCGAGGCGGAGCAGGCGGCGGCCCGTAAGCAGGCCGAGTACGCGCGGGAGACCGCGGTCGTGCAGGCCGAGTACAACGCGCAGGTCGACCGGGCGAAGGCGCAGGCCGACCAGGCGGGCCCGCTCGCGCTCGCCCACGCCCAGCAGGAGGTCCTCGCGGCGCAGACGGAACTGGCCATGAGGCAGGCCGAGTTGCGGGAGAAGCAGCTGGTGTCGGAGGTCGTCAAGCCGGCGCAGGCCGACGCGGAGCGCATCCGTGTCCTGGCCCTCGCCGAGGCCGAGCGGATGAAGATCCAGGCGGAGGCGGCGGCGTCGTACGACCGTGTCGCCCTCGACCGCATGCTCATCGACCAGCTCCCGCAGATCGTGAAGGAGGCCTCGGCGGGCCTCGCCGGGGCGAACGTCAACGTTCTGAACGGGGCGGACGGCCTGGGCGAGATCGCGGCGGGCCTGGTCGGCCAGGGCCTCACCATCCTGGACTCGGTCCGCAAGAACCTCTCCGGTGACGGGACGGACGGGTTCGGCTCGGCGGTCGAGCCCTACGTGGGCGCTCCGCGCGGAAGCGACGACGGCCCGGTCGACGTCCGCTGACCACCGGCACCGGCGTTACGGCCTCGGGGCTCCGCCCCGGACCCCGCGCCTCAATCGCCGGCGGGGCTAGAAATGTCCACCGCCGGCTTTCAAGCCCCTGCGGCGATTGAGCAGCGGGGTCCGGGGCAGAGCCCCGATCTTTTCAGCCCCGCCGGCGTTTGAGGCGCGGGTGGCCGGGGCGGAGCCCGGGGGGCCGGAACCACCCCGCCGGGTACAGTAAAGGCGTCGTCAGTACGTACGTACGAGGGGAAGCCGGTGCAAATCCGGCGCTGACCCGCAGCCGTGACAGCCGGAATGCCTCATACGTACGCGCTCGGCTCAGGACCGTCGAGGAATACGGAGCCGGAGCCGCCCGGTACCCCCGTGTGCCGCGCCGCCCCGCTCCCCACAGGGAGAGGCACCCGCCCCACCATGAACATTCGCCGCAGCGCCGCGCTCGTCGCCGCGACCGTCGCCATCGGCGCCATGGGCGCGCAGGCCGCGAGCGCGGACAGTGCCTCCCCCTCGCCGAAGACGGTCGTCCCGTCGGGCCTCTACGGCAAGGGCGACCCCACGTACGACGGAGTCTGGCGGCAGTCCCTCGCGCTCGTCGCGCAGGACACCGTGGGCGTCGAGCCCGCCAAGAAGGCCGTCGACTGGCTGGCCGGGCAGCAGTGCGAGAACGGCGGCTTCGCCGCCTTCCGCGCCGAGCCCACCAAGCCCTGCGACGCCAAGACCAAGATCGACAGCAACGCCACCGCGGCCGCCGTCCAGGCCCTCGCCGCGGTCGGCGGCCGTGACGGCGAGGTCGCCAAGGGCGTCGACCGGCTGAAGAAGAGCCAGAACGCCGACGGCGGCTGGGGCTACAGCCTCGGCATGGACAGCGACGCGAACTCCACGTCCGTCGCCATCGGCGCCCTCGCCGCGGCCGGCGAGAAGCCGTCCGAGGTGAAGTCGAGCAAGGGCAAGACCGGCACCGACGCCCTCGCGTCGCTCGCCCTCCCCTGCTCCAAGGGCAAGGACGGCGGCGCCCTCGCCTACCAGCCGGACAAGAAGGGCAAGCTCGCCGCGAACGCCGACGCCACCGCGGCCGGTGTGCTCGGCGGCCTCGGCACCGGCTTCGCGCCCGGCAAGGGCACGGCCCCGGACGCGTACACCTGCGAGGACGGCAAGAGCGCGGCGGACATCGCGCACAACGGCGCCGTCTACCTCCAGAACCAGCTCGACACCCACCTCTACCTGAAGTCCCAGCTGGCCGGCGCCACCGATCAGCCCGACTACGGCAACACCGCCGACGCGGTCACCGCCGTCGCCGCTGCGGAGGGCGTCAAGGCCACGAAGGACTCGTACACCTGGCTGGAGAAGAACGCGAAGGGCTGGGCCGCGCAGACAGGACCCGCCGCCTACGCCGAGCTGATCTTCGCGGCGCACGCCACCGGCAACGACCCGCGCGACTTCGGCGGGACGGACCTGGTGAGCGCGCTGAACAAGACCGGCCCGGAGCCCGCGTCCACGAAGTCGTCCGCTTCGGACTCGGACGAGAAGAAGGACGACGGCGGTGGCGGCGCCAACTGGTGGATCATCGGCGTGATGTTCATCGCAGCCGTGGGCGCCGGTTTCCTGCTCAGCGGCCGCAAGAAGCAGCAGCCGTGACCGCGCGCAGGTCGGCCGGGCTCGGCGGGCTGGTCATCGCAACTCTCGTCGCGCTCCTCGCCATGACCGTGGCCCCCGCGCAGGCGGCCGGGTACCGGTACTGGTCGTTCTGGGAGCAGGACGGCTCCAAGAACACCAAGAACACATGGACGTACGCGACGGCGGGCCCCTCGCAGAGCAAGCCGGACGACGGTGATGTGCAGGGCTTCCGGTTCGCGGTGAGCGCGGACTCGAAGGACGCGAAGCAGCCGCGCGGCGCCGCCGACTTCGACGCAGTCTGCGAGGACACCCCCGCCAAGGACGGCAAGAAGCGGATCGCGCTCGTCATCGACTCCGGCACGGCGGCCGACGCCCCGTCCGGCGAGACCCCGCCTAAGCCGCGCTCCGCGTGCGCGCAGGTCGCCGAGGGCGCGACGAGCGCCGACGCGCTCGCCGCCGTCGCGAAGCCGCTGCGCTACGACAGCAGCGCGATGCTGTGCGCGATCTCCGGGTACCCGAAGTCGGGCTGCGGCGATCAGGTGTCCTCGTCGAAGGACCCGGAGTCGAACGACCCGGACAAGGCGTCCGAGAAGCCCGCAGCGAAGGACTCCGGTTCGGACAGCGGCCCCTCGGTCGGACTCATCGCCGGTGTCGCCGTGGTCGTCGTGCTCGGCATCGCGGCCGGCGTGCAGGCCCGACGCCGCCGCCGCTGACGCATGGCCGCCTCCCAGCTCCGCGCCCCCAGGGCCCACCGCTCCAACTCGTTGCACCCGGGCGCCTGGTGGATCTGGGCGCTCGGCCTCGGCACGGCCGCGTCCCGCACCACGAACCCGCTGCTGCTCGCGATGCTGATCGGCGTCGCCGGGTACGTGGTGGCGGCGCGCCGCACCGAGGCGCCGTGGGCGCGTTCGTACGGGGCGTTCGTGAAGCTGGCGCTGGCCGTGCTCGGTATCCGCCTGGTCTTCGCGACGCTGCTCGGCTCGGCGATCCCGGGTACGCACCTGCTGTTCACGCTGCCCGAGGTGCCGCTGCCGGAGTGGGCGCAGGGGGTGCGAATCGGCGGCCCGGTGACGCTCGAAGGCCTCGTCTTCGCGCTCTACGACGGCCTGAAGCTGGCCACCCTCCTCATCTGCGTGGGCGCCGCGAACGCGCTCGCCTCCCCTTCCCGGCTGCTCAAGTCGCTGCCGGGCGCGCTGTACGAGGCCGGGGTCGCGGTCGTCGTGGCGATGACGTTCGCCCCGAACCTGGTCGCGGACGTCCGCAGGCTGCGGGCGGCGCGACGCCTGCGCGGCCGCCCGGACCACGGTCTGCGCGGGCTGCTCCAGGTCGGACTCCCGGTCCTGGAGGGCGCGTTGGAGCGCTCGGTCGCACTGGCCGCCGCCATGGACGCGCGCGGCTACGGCCGCACCGCCGAGGTGCCGCCCGCCGTCCGCCGCGCCACGGCCGCGCTCACGCTGGGCGGGCTCATCGGGGTGTGCGCGGGAACGTACGGGCTGCTCGCCGCGTCGGGTGCCGGTTACGGGCTCCCGGTGCTGCTGGCCGGGGTCGCCGCCGCGCTCGGCGGGCTGTGGCTCGGCGGCCGGCGCACGGTGCGGACCCGCTACCGGCCCGATGTGTGGGGGGTACGGGCCTGGTTGGTCGCGGCGTCCGGGGCGGCGGCCGCGGCGGTCATGATCTGGACCGGCACCCAGGACCCGGCGGCCCTCCAGCCGCCGGTGGTCCCGCTCGCGGCGCCGGCGCTGCCGCTGTGGCCGGCGGCGGGCATCCTGCTCGGCCTGCTCCCGGCCTTCCTCGCACCCGTTCCCGACAGGCCGATTCCCGACAAGCCGATTCCCGACGGGCCGATTCCCGACAAGCCGACGGAGGCGTCGTCATGATCCGCTTCGAGAACGTCTCCGTGACCTACGACGGTGCCTCGCACCCCACCGTCGACGGCATCCATCTCCACGTCCCCGAGGGCGAGTTGATGCTCCTCGCGGGCCCGTCCGGGGTGGGCAAGTCCACGCTCCTCGGAGCGGTCAGCGGACTGGTCCCGCACTTCACGGGCGGCACGCTCGCGGGCCGGGTCACCGTCGCCGGCCGCGACACCCGCACCCACAAACCGCGCGAACTCGCCGATGTCGTCGGCACGGTGGGCCAGGACCCGCTCGCGCACTTCGTGACGGACACGGTCGAGGACGAACTCGCGTACGGCATGGAGTCGTTGGGCCTGACCCCACCGGTCATGCGCCGCCGCGTGGAGGAGACCCTCGACCTCCTCGGCCTCGCCGACCTGCGCGACCGCCCCATCGCCACGCTCTCCGGCGGCCAGCAGCAGCGCGTCGCGATCGGCTCCGTCCTCACCCCGCACCCCCAGGTCCTCGTCCTCGACGAACCGACGTCCGCCCTCGACCCGGCAGCGGCGGAAGAGGTCCTCTCGGTCCTGCAACGCCTGGTCCACGACCTGGGCACCACAGTCCTGATGGCCGAACACAGGCTGGAACGGGTCATCCAGTACGCGGACCAGGTGGCACTGCTCCCGGGCCCGGGCAAGCCACTGGTGGTGGGCCCCCCGGCGGAGGTCATGGCGGTCTCCCCGGTGTATCCCCCGGTGGTGGGCCTGGGCCGCTTGGCAGGCTGGGACCCGCTCCCCTTGACGGTCCGGAATGCGCGGCGCGCGGCGACCGACCTGAAACACCGGCTCGCGCAATCAACGCCGGGGGCCGATCGAGAAGCTCGGGCAAATCAAGCCCCGCTTTGGGACGAGAGCCAGCGGGGTCCGGGGCAGAGCCCCGCGACGTCAACCACGTTGGCCGCAACCAAGAATCTGGGCGTACGCCGGGGACGGATCGAAGCCCTCCGCCACATCACCCTCACGGTCACCACCGGCGAGGTGCTCGCTCTGATGGGCCGCAACGGCGCCGGCAAATCCACCCTGCTCTCCACCCTCGTCGGCATGATCAAGCCGACCTCCGGCACGGTCACGACCGGCGGAGCCGTCCCCCACAAGACCACCCCCCGCGACCTCATCCGCAAGGTGGGCCTCGTCCCCCAGGAACCCCGCGACCTGCTCTGCGCGGACACGGTCGCAGCGGAGTGCGCAGCCGCGGACAAGGACGCGTCCGCCACCCCCGGCACCTGCCGCACCCTCCTGACCGACCTCCTCCCCGGCATCGCCGACGACACCCACCCCCGCGACCTCTCCGAGGGCCAGCGCCTCACCCTGGCCCTGGCGATCGTGCTGACGGCGGCCCCGCCGCTCCTCCTCCTCGACGAGCCGACCCGCGGCCTGGACTACGCGGCCAAGTCCCGCCTCGTCGCGATCCTGCGGAAACTCGCGGCCGAGGGCCACGCCATCGTCATGGCGACGCACGACGTGGAGCTGGCGGCGGAGCTGACCCACCGCGTGGCGATCCTCGCGGACGGCGAGATCGTGGCGGACGGCCCCACCCCCGACATCGTCACGTCGTCCCCGTCCTTCGCCCCGCAGGTCGCGAAGATCCTGGCGCCGCAGCGCTGGCTCACGGTTTCCGAGGTAGAGAAGGCCTTGGCATGACGGGGACCACGACACCACCGCCCGTCACGGGCCGCGCGAACCCCGTACGCCTCGGCCCCCGCTCCATCGCGGCGCTGCTCCTGGTGAGCGCGGTCGGCGTGGTCGGCATCGGCTGGCCGCTGATCACCGGGCCCGGGTCCGAGGTGAACGCGCACGCGCAGGACGCGCCCTGGCTGTTCGCGGCGCTGCTCGTGCTGCTGGTCGCCGTGGTCGCGGCCACGATCTCGGAGTCCGGCATGGGCCCCAAGGCGGTGGCGATGCTCGGTGTGCTGGCGGCCGCGGGGGCGGCCCTGCGGCCCATCGGCGCGGGGACAGCCGGCCTGGAGCCGATGTTCTTCCTGATGGTCCTGAGCGGCCGGGTCCTCGGTCCCGGCTTCGGCTTCGTCCTCGGCTCGCTCAGCATGTTCACCTCGGCGCTGCTGACCGGGGGCGTGGGTCCCTGGATGCCGTTCCAGATGCTGTCGATGGGCTGGTTCACGATGGGCGCGGGGCTGCTCCCCGGCGCCCACGCCCTGCGCGGCCGCGCCGAGCGCTTCATGCTCGCCGCCTACGGCTTCCTGGCCGCGTTCGCGTACGGCACGATCATGAATCTCGCGGGCTGGCCGTTCATGAACGCGCTGGCCTCCTCCGTGGCGTACCAGCCGGACGCCGCGCTGCACGAGAACCTGGCCCGCTTCCTCGCGTACTGCGCGGCCACCTCGCTCGGCTGGGACCTGGGGCGTGCGGCGCTCACCGTCGTCCTGACGCTGGTCGCAGGCGGCGCCGTCCTCAAGGCGCTGCGCCGGGCCACCCGGCGGGCCGCCTTCGAGGCCCAGGTCACATTCGACGAGCCGCGGGCGTGAAGCCCCCCACATGACCCACGTCACGTACTAAGCGGGACCGTAGTCCCTTGGTGCACCTTCCTTACGTCACACAACGGACATTTACCCCACCGTCCACCAAGTCCGACCTTTCTTAGTAAAAGCCAACATTGCTTCCACCCGTCGGTCTTTGTTTCTGTGGAGGAACCGCAAGGCACCACGCCCTGCCACCCCCGTCCCCCACGGAAGGTCACGTTTTGTCCGCCACGCTCCTGCGCCGTATCGCCACTCCGAAGAAGGCCATCGCCGGCGTCACCCTCGCCGCCGCCACGACCGGTTTCCTCTTCGCATCGGCCCCGGCCCAGGCCGCGTCGACGTCGGGCTCGGCGAAGGCCATCGCCCAGCAGAAGATCTCGAACTCGGCCCAGTTCAGCTGCTTCGACAAGATCGTGTCCCACGAGAGCGGCTGGAACCCGAACGCGACGAACGCCTCCACCGGCGCCTACGGCCTCGTCCAGGCGCTGCCCGCCAACAAGATGGCGTCGGCCGGCGGCGACTGGAAGACGAACCCCGAGACGCAGATCGAGTGGGGCGTGAAGTACATGAACGACCGCTACGGCAGCGCCTGCGGCGCGTGGGACCACTGGCAGTCCAACGGTTGGTACTGATCGCCTCCGGCGTTTGACCCGGCCATCCCCTCGCGGCGATTGAGCCTTTCAAGCCCCTGCGGCGATTGAGCCATTCAAGCCCCTGCGGCGTTTGAGCAGCGGGGTCCGGGGCGGAGCCCCGAGACGTCAGCCCCGATGTGGGTTGCGGCCTCGGGGCTTTGCCCCGGCCCCCACCGCTCAATCGCCGCGGGGGCTTAATTGGCTCACCCGCGCCGGAGGCGACCGGAACGTCACAGCCGCTGGATGATCGTGCCGGTCGACAACGCCCCACCCGCACACATCGTGATGAGCGCGAACTCCTTGTCCCGCCGCTCCAGTTCATGCAGCGCCGACGTGATCAGCCGCGCCCCCGTCGCCCCCACCGGGTGTCCGAGGGCGATCGCGCCGCCGTTCACGTTCACCTTCTCCAGGTCCTGCTCGAAGACCTGCGCCCAGCTCAACACCACCGACGCGAACGCCTCGTTGATCTCGACGATGTCGATGTCCTTCAGGGACATCCCCGCCTTGCCGAGCACCGCCCGCGTCGCGTCGACCGGCCCGTCCAGGTGGTAGTGCGGGTCCGCGCCGACCAACGCCTGCGCGACGATCCGCGCCCGCGGCTTCAGCTTGAGCGCCCGCGCCATCCGCTTCGACGCCCACATGATGGCCGAGGCCCCGTCGGAGATCTGCGAGGAGTTGCCCGCCGTGTGCACGGCCGTCGGCATCACCGGCTTGAGCTTCGCGAGGCCCTCCATGCTCGTGTCACGCAGACCTTCGTCGCGGTCGACGAGCCGCCACATGCCGTGCCCCGCGGCCTGCTCCTCCTCCGTGGTGGGCACCTGCACCGCGAACGTCTCGCGTTTGAAGCGCTCCTCGGCCCAGGCGGTGGCGGCCCGCTCCTGGGATATGAGGCCGAGCGAGTCCACGTTCTCCCGGGTCAACTCCCGCCTGCGCGCGATGCGTTCCGCGGCCTCGAACTGGTTGGGCAGGTCCACGTTCCACTCGTCGGGGAACGGCTTTCCGGGCCCGTGCTTGGACCCTGACCCCAGCGGCACCCGCGACATCGCCTCGACACCGCACGAGATGCCCACGTCGATGACGCCCGCCGCGATCATGTTCGCGGTCATGTGCGAGGCCTGCTGGGACGAGCCGCACTGACAGTCGACCGTCGTCGCGGCCGTCTCGTACGGCAGGCCCATCGTGAGCCAGGCCGTGCGCGCCGGGTTCATGGACTGCTCGCCCGCGTGCGTGACCGTGCCGCCGACGATCTGCTCGACGCAGTCCGGCTGGATACCGGTGCGGCCGAGGAGTTCGCGATAGGTCTCGCCCAGTAGATAGGCGGGATGCAGATTGGCCAGCGCGCCGCCGCGCTTGCCGATCGGGGTGCGTACGGCTTCGACGATGACGGGCTCGGCTGCCATGACCTACGTCCTCTCCAGGATTCCCGGACCAGCACGACCAGAACTGGACAGACTTCGCGGACCTCGTGCTCACGAAACTAGAACGCGTACCAGTTCTGCTTGCAGTCTCGGGTCCCTTACCCCCGGTACGCAAGGGGCGTGCACGCACAACGCACTGAACCAACACGACCGGGGGCCTTGCTACTTCTAGAACCCGTTATTACCTTCACAGCCACAACTGACGGAGCGTCAGACCACCACGGGAGTGACTCCATGCCGTGCCCCGCGCTGCCCGACGGGTTCGACTTCACCGACCCCGATCTCCTCCAACACCGCGTGCCCCACCCGGAGTTCGCCCAACTCCGGCAGACCGAACCGGTCCGCTGGATCCAGCAGGAGACCGGCATCTCCGGCTTCGACGACTCCGGCTACTGGGCCGTGACCCGACACGCGGACGTCAAATACGTCTCCACTCACCCGGAGATCTACTCGTCCAACATCAACACCGCCGTGATCCGCTTCAACTCCTCGATCGAGCGCGACCAGATCGAGGTACAGAAGATGATCATGCTGAACATGGACCCGCCCGAGCACACCCGGGTGCGCCAGATAGTGCAGCGCGGATTCACTCCGCGCGCCATCCGGTCCCTGGAGGAGAAGCTCCGGAGCCGCGCCGGCGACATCGTCGCCAAGGCGGTCCAACAGGCGGGACCCGACGGCTCGTTCGACTTCGTCACGAATGTCGCCGTCGAGCTGCCGCTGCAGGCCATCGCCGAGCTCATCGGCATCGAGCAGAAGGACCGCTCCAAGGTCTTCGACTGGTCCAACAAGATGGTCGCGTACGACGACCCGGAGTACGCGATCACCGAGGAGATCGGCGCCGAGGCCGCCATGGAGATCGTCGGCTACGCGATGAACCTCGCGGCCGACCGCAAGAAGTGCCCGGCCAAGGACATCGTGAGCCAGCTGGTTGCGGCCGAGGACGAAGGCAACCTGTCCTCCGACGAGTTCGGCTTCTTCGTGATCCTGCTCGCCGTCGCCGGCAACGAGACGACCCGCAACGCCATCACCCACGGCATGCACGCCTTCCTCACCCACCCCGACCAGTGGGAGCTCTACAAGCGGGAGCGCCCGAGCACCACGGCCGAGGAGATCGTGCGCTGGGCGACCCCGGTCGTCTCCTTCCAGCGGACCGCCACGCAGGACACCGAACTCGGCGGACAGAAGATCAAGGCGGGCGACCGGGTCGGCATCTTCTACTCCTCCGCCAATCACGACCCGGAGGTCTTCGAGAACCCGGACACCTTCGACATCACCCGCGACCCCAATCCGCACCTCGGCTTCGGCGGCGGCGGACCGCACTTCTGCCTCGGCAAGTCCCTGGCGATCCTGGAGATCGACCTGATCTTCAACGCCCTGGCGGACGCGGCGCCGGATCTGCGTCTTGCGGGCGACCCCCGACGACTGCGCGCGGCGTGGCTGAACGGAGTGAAGGAACTTCAGGTGGGCATTTAAAGCCCCTGCGGCGATTGAGCAGCGGGGTTCGGGGCGGAGCCCCGAGACCTCAACCTCGGCGCCGCCACAAACGCCCGTGGCCCCGACAACAAGTACGTAAGCCCGAACCCGGCCCCCACCACCACCGCCCCGCCCACCGCATCAAGCACCCAATGGTTCCCCGTCGCCACGATCGCGGACACCGTGAACAAGGGGTGGACGAGGCCGAGCGCCTTCATCCACCACTTCGGGGCGAGGGCCACGATGACGAGGCCGCACCACAGGGACCAGCCGAAGTGCAGCGAGGGCATCGCCGCGTACTGGTTGGTGACCGCGGTGAGCGTCCCGTAGTCCGGCTGGGAGAAGTCCTGCACACCGTGGACCGTGTCGATGAAGCCCAGCGTGGGCATCAGGCGCGGCGGCGCGAGCGGGTACAGCCAGAAGCCGACGAGGGCCAGGACCGTCGCGAAACCGAGGGAGGTGCGCGCCCAGCGGTAGTCCGCGGGGCGGCGCACGTAGAGGACCGCGAGGACCGTCAGCGGCACCACAAAGTGAAAGGACGTGTAGTAAAAGTCGAAGAAATTGCGCAGCCATCCGACCGATACCACCGCATGGTTCGCCCAGTGCTCGATGTCGATGCCCAGGAACCGCTCCACCGCGTGCACCTGCGCCCCGTGCTCCTCGGCACGCGGCCTGCCCCCCGCCGCGACGATCCTGACCTGCTGATACGCGGAGTATCCGACGCGAATCAGGAGCAGTTCGAGCAGCAGGTTGGGGCGGGCGAGCGCGCGCCGCCACACCGGCAGCAGCGGCACCCACGCCCAGCGGGCGGGGACCGGCTCCGTATAGACGGTGGGCCGCGCGGCCCCGAAGGCCGGATCCGTGCGCCGCAGGAAGGGGACGGCGCAGGCCGCGGCGAGCACCGCGACCAGCACGAGGTTGTCCCGCAGCGGCGCGAGCACCGGCAGCTGCGGCAGTACCGCGGAGGCCGGCAGCGTCATCACCAGGACGACGGCGACCGGCCACACCGCCCGGTCGGCGGTCTTGGCCCCCACCCGGCCGACCACCGCGAGCAGCACCCACAGAAGCTGGTGCTGCCAGGTCGTCGGGGACACGGCGACCGCGACACAGCCGGTGACCGCGACGGCGAGCAGCAGCTGCCCGTCGCGCGCGTACGCGATGGAGCGGCGCAGGCCGAGCACGGCCACGGCGGCGCCGAGGGCCAGGAAGAGAGCGATCTCCAGCGGCCCGGCGAGGCCGAGGCGCAGCAGCATGCCGTGCAGTGACTGGTTGGCGGTCGCGGCCGGATCGGCGGCGAGACCGGTGCCCGCCACGTGATGCACCCAGTACGTCCACGAGTCCTGCGGCATCGCGAGCCAGGCGATGCCGGTGCCGGCGGCGAAGGCGGCGCCCGTCGCGGCGGCGGCCCGCCTGCGCCCGGTGAACCAGAGCAGCGGCGCGAACAGCAGCACGGTCGGCTGGAGCGCGGCGGCGACGCCGATCAGGACGCCGGACGCCGTCTGCCCGCGCACCGCGAAGCAGCCGAGCAGCACGAGCAGGACCGGCAGGATGCTGGTCTGGCCGAGCGTGAAGGCGTTGCGCACCGGCAGCGACAGCATGAGCAGGCTGATCGCGACGGGCGCCGCGAACAGTGCCGTACGCCGTGACACGGGCGGCGGCAGGGCGCGCGCGGCGACCACGCCGAGCGCGACGACCAGGGCCAGCGAGCCGAACGTCCAGCCCCAGCCCAGCGCTTGCTCGGCCGCGCGCGCGAGCGGCTTGAGGACGAGACCCGCGAACGGCGGGCCGGTGAACCGGTCGGGGCCGTCGTACAGCGAGCCGCTGACATGCAGCACCCCATCGGGTCCGATCCAGGTCTCCAGATCGGTGAGGCGCTCACCCGGAGGAGCGCTCAGCACCGCAACAAGTTGACGCGTGCCCAGTACGGCCGCGATCACCCACAGGCCGGCGCGCAGCACGCCGAGCCGCCCCGTCACCGGATCCGTGGATCCCGGCGCCGCCCCTCCATGCTCCGCGTTCGCCACGCCTTTCGGACCTCCCGCTCAACTCGGCCGGATCACCGACATTCACCGCACATCCCGATAAGACGCAGGCAACTGCTCCTTCACCTGTCTGTCCACCGGAATTTGACGGGTAGGCAGTGTCTTCGGCCACTTTGTCCCGGCCTTCACACGTGCGGTTCCTTGACATAGATCACAAGAATTTGCATCAGCACCGTGCGAAGGCTTTGACGTTTCCCCAGGCCAGAGAGGGTTTCCTCACGGAGGGAAGTTAACTGAACACTACCCGTTGCGGGCGCGGGCGCCCCTATGGTCGATGCGTCGGCCGTTCCGCGTGAACGGCCGTTGCTCATGTCCCCGACGAAAGGAAGGCGAAGGACCCGTGTCCAGCGCCACTTCCATCGCCCCCAGTACCGTCCGGTCCTCCGCCCCCACGAAGGACCGCACCTCATCCGAGCCCACCACCACCGACCCCGCGCTGGTCAAGCGCGCGGTCAAGGCGGCAGCCCTCGGCAACGCGATGGAGTGGTTCGACTTCGGCGTCTACGGCTACCTGACCGCGACGCTCGGGCACGTCTTCTTCCCCGCGGCATCGAGCACGGCACAGGTCCTGTCCACGCTCGGCACCTTCGCCGCCGCCTTCCTCGTGCGCCCCATCGGCGGCGCCTTCTTCGGCCCGCTCGGCGACCGCATCGGCCGTCAGCGCGTCCTCGCCATCACCATGATCATGATGTCGGCGGGCACCTTCGCGATCGGCCTGATCCCGTCGCACGGCGCCATCGGCATCTGGGCCCCGGTGCTGCTGATCGTGGCCCGCATGGTGCAGGGCTTCTCGGCCGGTGGTGAGTACGGCGGTGCCTGCACGTTCATCGCCGAGTACGCGCCCGACAAGCGCCGCGGCTTCTTCGGCTCGTTCCTCGAGCTCGGCACGAATGCCGGTTACGTCGCCGGTGCCGCGCTCGCGACGGTGCTCACGACGACGATGGCCTCCGACGACCTCTACAGCTGGGGCTGGCGCATCCCGTTCCTGGTCGCGGGCCCGATCGGCCTGGTCGGTCTCTACGTCCGGATGAAGCTCGAGGAGACCCCGGCGTTCAAGAAGCTGGCGGACGAGGCCGAGGCGAAGGAGAAGTCCCGCCCGAAGCCGAAGCTGAAGGAGATGTTCGTCGGCAACGCGAAGCCGATGTTCCTGTGCATCGCGCTGGTCCTGGTCTTCAACGTGACCGACTACATGCTGCTCTCCTACATGCCGACGTTCCTCAGCGAGGAGCTCAGCTACGACGCCACGCACGGCACGCTGATCCTGATCGGCGTGATGCTGCTGATGATGGTCGTGCAGCTCCCGATGGGTATCGCCAACGACCGCTTCGGCCACCGCTGGGTGATCGGCATCGGCTGCGCGGGCTTTCTGGCGCTCTCCGTCCCCGCGCTGCTGCTGATCCAGCAGGGCTCGACGTGGGCGATCGCGCTCGGCCTCGCCGCGCTCGGCCTGCTGCTCGTCTCCTTCACGTCGTCGATGCCCTCGACGCTGCCGGCTCTGTTCGACACGAAGGTCCGCTACGGCTCCCTGGCCGTCAGCTTCAACCTGTCCGTCTCGATCTTCGGTGGTACGACGCCGCTGGTCGTGGCCTCCCTCATCGCGGCCACGGGCAACCTGATGATCCCGGCGTACTACATGATGGCCGCGGCCGTCATCGGCGGTATCGCGGTGTGGCGCATGAAGGAGTCCGCGGGCAAGCCGCTGCCGGGCTCGCCGCCGGCGGTGTGACGCACGCGTAGTTCTTCGAGGTTCTTCAACACTCGCAGTTCTTCAAGCGGGCGGGGCCGGAGCGATGTTCATCGCTCCGGCCCCGCCCGCTTTTCCTTTCCCCGTGCCTACGCTCCCGTGCCTACGCTGACGGCCATGACGACTCACCCACACTCCGGTCCGCCCGAGTCCGCGGCCGCCGTCGACGCCTACCTCGGCGACCTGCTCGCCCCCGCCGACGAGGCCCTGGCCGCGGCCCTCGCCGACAGCGAGGCGGCGGGCCTGCCCGGCATCAACGTCTCGGCCACCAACGGGAAACTGCTGAACCTGATCGCCCGCATCCAGGGCGCCCGCCGGATCCTGGAGATCGGCACGCTCGGCGGCTACAGCACCATCTGGCTGGCCCGCGCGCTCCCCGCCGACGGAACGCTGGTCACCCTCGAGTACAGCGCCCGGCACGCAGAGGTCGCCCGCGCCAACATCGCCCGCGCGGGCCTGGACAAGGTCGTCGAGATCCGGGTGGGCGCGGCGCTCGACTCACTGCCCGGCCTCGCCTCCGAGGGCCCCGACTTCGACCTGGTCTTCATCGACGCGGACAAGGTCAACAACCCGCGCTACCTGGAGTGGGCGCTGCGTATGACGCACCCGGGCAGCGTGATCGTCGTCGACAACGTGGTACGCGGCGGCCGCGTGACGAACGCCGACTCCACGGAAGGCGACGTCGTCGGCACCCGCGCCGCGCTCCAACTCCTCGCGGACCACCCGAGGTTGGACGCGACGGCGATCCAGACGGTGGGCTCGAAGGGGCACGACGGCTTCGCGCTGGCCTACGTGAGTTCGTGACAGAAGCCGACGTGCACGCTGCGCGGCCCGCTCCGGTCGACCACGAGCACCTCACCGGAGGAGCCGCGCGGCAGCGTCGCCACCCCGCCGTACGCGACGGGCTGACCGGGACCGTGCCCCTGCTCCTGCGGCCCGAACCGCACCCGCACCTCGGAGGCGGGGTCGTCCTGCGAGCCGCGCAGCCAGAACAGGATCCAGTCGCCCTCCGGCCCGCACCGGAACTCCAGGTGCACCCGCGAAACGAACAGCCAGTCGTCCGGGGTCACGAGCCGGCACACGCTCGCGTCGCGGCCGACCCGCAGCACGGCTCCCGGCTCGCTCCGGGCCTCGGCCATGGTCATCGCGGCCGTCGCCCCCTCGTCGCCACCCGCCATGGTGGCCATGGTCAGTTCGAGCACCGCGCACCCCCACCACCGTCGTGCCTTGGTCACCCGTTGTCCCTCGCAGCCTATGGCGCCACGATCCGCTCTGGGACACTTGCTTCATGACCGAACGCAAACCGCCCGGAGTCAGCTTCGAGTCAGCCCGCCGCTCGGCCTGAAGCCGTACACGGCGGAGGAGATCGAGGAACTCGTATGGGAGTGGCGGCAGGCGCGGCCGGGGCGCGAGTCGGCCTGAGAGGGCGCTGAGGCACGATGGACGCATGAGCATCGTCAAGATCAAAGATGCTGATGCGCTAGGCACATGACGCCACCTCCGATGAATCAGGCGGCTCGTACGCTTGATGACGTGCGAGCAGTCGACTACACCCGCCAATCCAAGCGCCGGACCGACAAGAGCGAAGCCAGCCCCGAAGCGCAGCACGCCAAATGCATGGCGATGATCACGGCGAAGGGCTGGTCCCACGCCGGGCACTTCTCCGACGTCGGTCGCTCCGGCTGGGATCCGAACGTGGAGCGGCCGGACTTCGAAGAGATGATGACCGCGGTCCGCGCCGGCCACGTAGACGCCGTAATCGTCTTCGCACTCTCCCGCCTCACCCGCCAGGGCGTCTTCGAAGCGCTGGCCATCGTCCAGGAGTTGGACAAGTACGGCGTAATCCTGGTCAGCGTCGAAGAGCCGTTCCTGGACACGTCCTCACCGGTCGGCCTGGCTATCTTCGCTCTGATCGCGGCCCTGGCTAAGCAGGAATCAGACCTGAAGTCGGAGTACATCACTGCCGCGAAGGAGACGATCCGCAACGTAGGCGGTCACACGTCCGGCATGGCCCCGTACGGCTTCACGAAAGAGCGCGTACAACGCGGGAAGCTGAACGTCGTCCGCCTCATCCCGCACCCTCAGGAGGCCGCCCACGTCCGCCAGATGGTGGCCTGGGCAACGGAGGGGAAATCCGCCGCACTGATCGCACGTGAGCTGAACCAGGCCAAGGTGCCGACGAAGAACGCCAACGACGAAGCGCGCATGAAGAGCCGCCGAAAGCGTGCCCAGTCGGAGCCGACGGAGACTCCCACCTGGACGTCGACCACGGTTCTTCGAGTCCTCCGGGACCCCCGTCTGGCCGGATACGCCATCGAGTGGACGGGCAAGACAGCCAAGACGAAGGAGGCCCCCGGCACGGCCGGCAAGCGGTCCATCATCCGCGACGGCGAAGGCCGCCCCATGGCCGCCCATGAAGCAGTCGTCAAGCCTGACGACTGGTGGCGCCTCCAGGACACCCTGGACGGTCGCACGCCAGTCGTTCGCCAGACCCGCCGATCCCGCCCTTCACTCCTGGCCGGAGCCGGAATCCTCTTCTGTGATGTGTGCGGCTCCGTCATGGTCACGGACGAACGGAACGGTAAGACCATGTACCGCTGTAACCGTGCCAGCGCGGGCCTGGTCCCAGGACACGGAGGCCTGAACATCAGTATGGCCGCGGCTGACGACGTCGTGGCCCGTGACGTCTGGTCGCGCCTGGAGGCCATGGACCCGTCGGACCCGGAGGACCTGGAGTTCCTGTCCGAGGCGGCCCGACGCTTCGCGGCGCAGCAGGACACCAGTGAGCGCCAGGCCGAACTGGCCGCGGCTAAGGCGGAGCTGACGCACGTCCAGGCCGCACTGGCAACGCTGTACGAGGACCGCCAAGAGGGCCTCTACCCAGGCGAGACAGGCAAGAAGACGTTCGTGGAGTCGGTGACCCGCCTGACCGCTCATGAGGAGCGCATGACGGAACGTGTGAGTGAGCTGGAGTCCTCCGGCCCCGGCACCATCGCCATTCCGCTGGAGTGGACGGAGCCGGAAATGGACCCGGTCGGCCCTGGCTCGACATGGGACGGCTGGACGCTCCAGGAGCGACGGGACTTCATAGCTCTGTTCGTCGACCGCATCCGCATCACAAAGTCCATCGGGCGCGGACGCAACGCCAACACTGAGGACCGCGTACTGATCACGTGGGCGGAGGCCCCGGACGACGAAGGCAAGCACGCGGAGCACGGAGACGCGGTGCCGTCTCGGGAGGAGGCCGTGGCCGACCAGTAGGCCGCGCCTCACGCACTCCCCAACACTCATTGGACGTCGGTCCGGACTGCATCTTCCCGGACGAGACCGGACCGACGTTCCGCCCTTAAGCGGAAGGGACATTCTATGTCCGAGCACACCCCTGTCCACATTCAGGAGCTGGCCGCGCTCCAGCGCCAGGCAAGCCTCCTCTGGGCCCAGATCCTGGGGGGCCAGGACACGCCCCGGCTCCGTGAACGTGTGGAGCGCCTGGAGGTCCTCCAGGCCGCCCTCCTGTGGGAGATGCCGGCCGTGGTCGCCGAGTGCCGGTCCTGCGGCCACGCCCCGTCGGCGGTGGCAGCCTGATGGACAACCACACCTGTGACGCCCACATGCCGGGCTATGAACTCCGCCCGCCGATTGGCGCCAGATCCCTGCCCTGTGTGTTGCCCGCCGACCACTGGGACGACCATCGCAACGCCGCTGGGACGACCTGGGCGAACCTTTCGGAAGAGACGTGCGACGCTGCGGTGCCGGAGGACCTGGCCGCCGGCCTGAGCGGTGACGCCGCGGAGGGGTGCCTGTTGCCGGTTGGCCACGCCCGTTGGACGCCCCACAACAACGCGTACGTGTCCTGGCCGGCCCGGTCGAAGCGTGTCCCGCGTACAGAGCTGATCCTGGCTCTGATGGACAGTCTCAGCGTGGATGACTTGGCCCTCCTGCGCCCGTTCTTGCGCCTGGCGGAGATGGCCCGCCCTGACGCTCCAGACGCGGAACTACTGGCCGTTGCGCTGGCTTCCTTGGACGGGATGTTCGGCGCACTGGACTGACAGCGGGACCCGAGAGGAGCCGTTCCCTGGATAGATCGGGGGACGGCTCCTCTGACGTCTGGGCGCCGTTGGCGGACAGCGGAGAACCATGACAGTCGACATGGCCTCTGACCTGGTATTTGTTACTTTTTTTGGTAGACGTCCAAGAAAAAATATAAGTCTCATAGAGCTTCAGTTCTCGGCGGTTACTAGGAACCTCTGACCTGTCCCAACTTCTGTGACAGCTCCACTTCGTTGGCCCCCTCCGCTGGCCGCCGCCTGGTCCACGGCGATCGTTAACGATCAGGGGACATCCTCACCGGTCAGTAGTAGAGGCCGCTTCGGCGCCTCCGTACGGCCGTCTGCGATCACAGGCCGTCCACTTGCTTGGCCGTTGGTCAGCGCCCCTGGAATCGCAGCCAGGCGGAGCGCGACCAGCGGCCTTTTTTCGTACCCCGGCGCGAACCATGGACAAGTCCTCCAGGTCAGCGACCGCGCCGGGGCCATAACTTCCCAGGCTGTTCACCTGGGTTGCGGACGGCTCCGGCCGTCCTGTCTTCGAGACGCTGGGCCAGCCCAGCACCCCGCCCCGGTCCGTCTTCGATCACCACCAGGACCGGGGCACCCAACTTCGCAGCTTCACGGGTCGACGCCACTCGACTTCCCCGTGAACGCTGCCGCTGACCGCCCAGCGCCTGGGCTTGATACAGGCGCACGTAGGCCCCCGGCTCCGGCTGGCTGGTCAGTCTCCGATGTGGCGTCGGGGGTCTGGCCCGCTGTCTGGAGCTGGGGGCCTTTTCGTTTACGACTTCCGTCACCCGGCGGTACCGGGCACCCTCCCGCCTGCCCTCCCAGGCCGGAGTCCGACGCCACTCCCTGGAGGCCAACCACCCGTGCCTTACCACGACTTCGACGACAGACACTGCCAAGGCTGTGGCGTCGACATGACGAAGGATCTTCCCGACGACGCCGACGGGCGGAAGCGGCGGGAAAAGACCGTGGCGTGTTCGCCCCGCTGCCACAAACGCGTCCAGCGTGAACGCGCCGGGCACCGCAAGGAAGACCAGCCGTGCCGCTACTGCGGCGAACCGGTCTGGGACTACTCCGGCCGCGACTACCGCTGCCCGGAGGACGACCGCACGGACCACTGTGACGAACTCCAGTACCTGGCGGAGGCCCGCGCCGGCTACGTGGCCGACCGACGCACCCAGCGCACGGCCGTCTGTGTGGCCGACGGATGCGACCAGGAAGTCACCTGGTCCGGAAAGGGCCGCGTGAAAACCATCTGTTCCGCGCGCTGTCGCCAGCGTGTCCGCCGTGCCCGCCAGCGCCAGGAGGCCACCCAGTGAACGCACCTCTGATCACGTCTGTCGTGAACGACATCGCGGCGGCTGGCTTCCGCAAGGCGCCCCAGGGCTGGCGCCAGCACGGCCAGCACGCGCATCCGCTGGATATCCAGGACATGGCCGTGATGGCTCTCCGGGCCAGGGGTGAGCGCGCCACTGTCGCCGCTGTGAACGCGGTCAGGGCGGAGCTGGCGCGGGACTGGCCGGTGACCGTGGAGCCTGTCCTGGCGCCCGCTCCGACGTCTCAGACACTCGCCGCTGAAGCCGCCCTGTGGGTCTATCGGTTCACGATGTACACGCTTCGCCGTGACGCGTCCGGCTGGCTCCTGGACGGACGCCCGGTTCAGTTCTCAACGGTCCGCACGATGGCCAGCCGCTGGGCGGTCGCGGTCGCTGAGGCTAACGGCTTGGGAGTCGACTACGCGCCGAACACTCGACAGGTCCTGAACGACCTTCGGCGTCTGATGACCGACGACATGCGGTCCCAGCGCTGACACCGACTCCCTTGGTCCGTCCCTTCGGGGTCGGGCCTTGCGGGGTGACCAGCCGTCTCAAGTGAGGCGCCTGACACCCCCTTCGAGGAGCCCACCGTGGACGACCAGCGATCTTCAGAGCCGACCCCCGCCGACGTGCCAGCGCGCAAGCCGTCACCGGAAACAGTCCAGCGGGCGGTCGTCCGTGACCTCATCACTGGTACGGCCTTGAAGCTGACCGCCTCCACGGACATCGATCTGGACGCCCTGGAGGTACTGGCCAAGTTGGTTGACGCCCAGACCAGGGCCCAGGAGGCGAACCTGCGCCGCATTCAGTTCTACGACGCGAAGACGGCCCGCTGATGGACGCGCTCCGCCCCAGGGACCTGGAGCACCTGGCCAACCTGGACTACGCACTTCCCCGCGTCGCTGTCGCTGACCCTGCCGGCTTCACGGACTCAATCGCCCTGTACGGCGCAGTCCTTGCGGCCCTTCAGGACGCCGACTGCCCGGAAATCCCCCTGGGCTCTTTCATCCGACTGGTGAAGGCCGCTGGGTTCCGTCGCTGCGTGAACGTCGGCCCCAAGGGCTGGAGCTACTTCGAGGGCATCGACCTCCGCGACGAAGCCGCCTAACACCTCCTCTTCGCCTCCCCGACCTCAAAGGACCAGGGGAGGCCCCGCCAGGCCCTCGCGTGACCGCCTGGCGCCCTCTCTGGCCAACAAAGGAGCAACGCTCATGACTGAGACCAACCCCTTCAATCTCCCCGACTTCAACTCTGACGCCGGTATCTACGCCGACGTGACCGGCGTCCCGCCGAAGAAGTACCTCCCGAAGTCCCTCCACAAGCTGGTCGACGACCGCGACAAGGCGTACGACGCTTTCGTGGACTTCGAGAGCGACCACGCCGAACTCCTCCAGTCCAACTGGCGGGACATGCTCCGCGCCCAGGACGAAGCGGCTGGCCGCGCTGCGATCGTGGACGGCCAGGACCCGCTCAGCGTCCCCTCCGCCATGGAGGACGCCGAGACGAAGCGGCCCCGGATCATCGGCGCACTGCGGGCCCTCCGAGACGCGGCCATGACGGCTGACCGCGCCTTGGTCGCCGCTGTCCGCCGTGAACTCCCAGCCATCGCGGCCTTGGTGGAGCCGGACGTAGCCACCGCAGCGGAGGAATACATCAAGCTCCAGCGGGAGGCCGACGCGGCCAGGCAGCGCTACGGCGCGAAGCTGACCCTCCGTTCCTGGGTCACGGACTGGTCAAAGCTGGGTCTGCGGACGGACTTCGTGGAGCGCCAGGAGGCCACACCCACGCAAGCCTCCGGGGGCCTGGCAGTCGACGTCTACGGCAACCCTGTCGACCGTGGAGCCGCTGAAGTCAGGGTCATTGACGAGTCGTACGGCGCTGTTCGTGGCCCTGGCCCGAAGGTCGCGGTTCGGTCGACCACGAACGGCAGCGTCTTGGAGCTGGACGCCGACCAGGCGGCGGCGCTGGTCCACTCCGGTGCGGTCGAGTACATCGACCAGGAGGCGGCGGCCGCGTGACTTCCTACCGGTTCCCGCCGATCGGCTGGACACAGCGCGAGTGGGCCGACCTCTCCGACGCTGAGCGCGCTGACGTGATCGCAGCACTTCCCGTGTCGGCACGGGCGGCCTACCTGTACCGGCCGAGACTCGACAGCTTCGACCTGGACAAGCGCTGACCAACCCCCTTCAGAGCTCAGGTAGTTGACGCCACCTGGGCCCCCTTCAGGTTCCTGAAAGGAGGCTCCGTGAACACCTGCTGGCATCCTCACTGCGACGTCCCCACAGGCACCCTGGACCGCTGCCTGTTTCACGCCATGGAGTGGGCCCGCATCCGGCGTTCGCGACGGCGGAGACGCCCGTGAGACTCCGCGTAGGAGCCGCCCGCCGGCTCATCCTGAACGGCCAGGAGTACCGCGAAGGCCAGGAGTTCGACGTGGACGACGATGCCGCCGCTACGTCGCTCCGTACGGGCCTGGTACTGCCCGCTGACGGCTCCTGACCCGACGGCCTTACTGCGACCCCGGACCGCGCGTCAGAAGCCGCATTCAGCGACCCCACCTAGGGGCGGTCGGATGCTCCGCACGTACAACTCCCCCTGAAGTTCTCCTGGTTCATCGTGGTGGCATGCTCCGCGATGTCCTTCAGTGTGACGCTCTCCCAGTCGTCTTGCTCAGCGAAGCGGGCCAGGGTGTCCGCCAACGCCTCAGCGTTCTCACGGTGTGCGAATGAGTCAGGGTTCTCATGGGTCAGGTTCCCGACAGCAGCCACGGCTTCGCGCAGCCAATGCACTGAGTACAGCGGGCAGTCACGCTCATGAATGATGACGGTGCCTCCGTAGCGCGTTGCTCGGACGTCGGCCTATCAGCCTAGGTCTCCCACATCTTCGACGCCGCAACTCTCGACCGTCACTCTTCGACATAGCCCCAGGCCAGCGGCTTGCGTATGCATTTCCGCAGGTCAGAGGCCCTAGGGGCCTGGGGGGTGCCCCCTGCCGGCTAGGGGACGAAGAACGCGGGGGAGCGCTCTGCCTGGTCCGCTCGGGCGAAGATCCGGCAAGGATCACGCTGCGTCACCCGCACCCCACCTCACAACCCCACGATTGGAGGCCCCCGTGGCCAACGAACAGAACCTCCGGCGCGGCCGGTGGGGCGGCCCCAGGGCCGTGGAACTCCCCGCGGAGTGCGCCGCTCCCGTGCCTGACGTCCCGCCGAACCGTGGACATTGGGCTGACTGGCAGCGTGAACGCTGGTCCAGCATCTGGTCCGGGCCCGCCGCGAACCTGTACGACGACTCCCAGACTGGCGCTGTCGCCCTGGTCATTGACCTGGAAGCCGCCCAGTCGAAGGGCACCCTCCAGGCCGCGCAGATCACGGAGTACCGGCGCCTCCTGGCGGACCTCCTCCTGACTCCCCAGGCGCTGGCCGGCGCTGGCTTCCGCCTCCCTGGGTGGCCCACATGAGTGCCCGCCGACGTGCCCTTGCCCTGGCCGCGGGGACCGCGCCGAAGCATCCGCGCCCGCGCTCCGGCCCCTGGTCTGACAGCGAACCAGGCTGGTCAATCTGCTCACGCCATGACTTCGGAATGGCCCCCGGCTCACCGTGCCTTCGCTGCCGCTTGGAGGACGTCCCAGAGTGACCGCCCTGTCCCCCGGCGTGGCCGCCGCCCTGGCCAACGTGACCGCCCTCCGCTGGAACCTGGCCGCCGCCAGCAAGTGGCGTGACCGCCCAGTCCGTGAACGCTGGCTCCGCCTGTCCGCCTGTCTGGTCCGTGCGGACCGTTGACGGACAGCGAAGGTAGACGCCCAGGTCAGGCAGTGTGGACAGTGGTCGACGACGTCCGCCTGGTCCAACTCCTGGCCGGTCGGCGCTGGCCGCGTGTCCGCCGCTGTCCGGCCAGCCGTCCGGGCCTGTCCGCACCTCTGACCGTCCGTGGCCACCCTGCCCGCCTGTCCGGCCACCCTGAAGGGCCTCTGTCCGCTCCTGTCCGGGAGTGGCCGGGGGCCCTTTCTTCGTGTGTCCGCACTGTCCGCGTGGCTGACCGCGCTTGCCCGTCACGCTGCCTGGTGGTTGGCCAGGACTGCGGCCACCTCCGGCACTTCGGCGTACTCCTTCAGCCGGCGCAGGACGACCCGGACACGCTCCGCTGTCCGCTCCGACGCAACGTCAGAGGACAGGCTGACCACGCGCTCCGCAACCGCGGCGGCCTCCTCGGGTTCGTTAGCGTCGGCGAGCGCCACGGCCAGCCAGGACAGGTACAGGGCCAGTTCGCGGGCGTGTGTCGCGTCGTAGCCGCCGAGGACCTCCCGGAGCAACGGCACGGCGCGTAGCGGCCTGTGGAGTTCCGTGTAGACCCTGGACTCCATGACGCGGAGTTCCCCGCCGTCAACCCAGTACAGGTACGCGGGTGACTCCGCCCCTGGGTCGTCTTCACTGAGTGCCTGTCCGGCTTCCCCCAGCGCGCGCATGGCCGCCTGCCCGTGCTCGACTCCTCCGGCCTTCGTGTGGGCCCAGGCCACGCGGTCGAGATACAGGGCGCGGGCCTTCGGGGGTGCGTCGCTGCCAGCGTCGTTCAGTGCGGCTTGCGCCAGTGTCACGCCTTCGGCTTCACGGCCAGTGTTTGCGTACTGATACGCGAGCGAACCGGCGATGTTCCCCGCCAGCGTGTAGTCCTCCGCCTGGCGGGCCGCGCTGATCCCCAGGCGATAGATGCGTTCGGCTTCGTCGTGCTGTCCGGCGTCACTGGCGATCCAGCCGGAGATCTGAGCCAACTCGCCAATCTGGCGGAGGAGTTGGCGCCCCACGTCGCCACTGAACGAGCCTTCCCGGTACAGCTTCACGGCCCGCCGGAGGTCACGAAGCGCTGGCCGGATCAGGTCACCGCCCGCCAGGACGTCATCGGCCAGCCTGAGGCCGTGAACGCGCTGCTGTAGGTCTCCGACTTCGCCTATGCCAATCCGGCGCCCAGGGCTGCCTTCCAGAGGGCTCAACGGGTCTCCTTCGGGCAGGAAGTCGGCCAGCGTCGGCAACGGAGGTTCGGCTGGGGCTGCCGGCGTCCGGAGCTCCTCCACAGGCACGCCGAGGGCCGCAGCGATGAACGGGAGCCATTCACGCGGCTTGCGCTTCCCGGTCTCCCACCGGCTGACCTCCTGGCGCCCGACAGGGTCTCCCTGGACGCGGGCAGCTAGGCACACTTCGCGCGCCAGGCGTGCCTGGCTCCACTCCCGCGCGGTGCGCAGACGCCGAATGTTGGCCCCGATGGCAAGGCTCATACGCCCAGTCTGGCCGACAGTTGGCCTACAGGAGGCCGCTAGTCCCAGATCGTCCCCGGTCCGACGCTGGAGCCATCAGTGAGGGTGAAGCGGAGGAGTCGGGGATGACCAGGCCAGTCGATCAGCAAGCCACGAGAGCGGACACCGACCAACCGAAGAGCGCGGGCCTGGCCGTCAGCCTCAGGGCCCGCCCCCGGCTCCTCCCCTGGACCACGGACACGGGTAAGCCGTGCTGGTTCCTGAGTGACGCGGCGCCGGACGGATACGTTTCGCGCATGGCCGACACCATGGAGGCGTCCCAGATCGAAGTAGCGAAGGCGATGCTGGCGTCCGCACAGAGCGCGCTGACCGACCCACTGTCGACGCGCGCTGAGATCGAATACGCGGGTATCCGTCTGGTGGAGTGCCTGACCGAAGTGGTCCGGGTCGCAGAGTCCCGCGGCCAGCGGTTAACGAAGGTCGACTCCGACGCATCTGAAGAGACGCCACCGCCGGAAGAGTGACCATGCGCAGTCAGTACCGCTACGTCAACCACACGATCCGGCACCTGGAGGAGGGCGGGTACGTCTTTGAGGCGTCCTGCGTTCACGACGGATGCGGAGCCGGCTCCGGCCCCCAGGACGCCCAGGATGCGACCCAAGAGTGGTGCCTGGAGCACACGGGCCGCACAGGCCATGATCTCTTCAGGCGAGTGGTCACAGACCATGCGCGCGTAACCAGGGAGGACTGACCTCCCGCCCCGAACACCCCCTGTCGCGGAGACACCCCCGGTCCCGCGGCAGGGGGTTTTTCTATGTGCATGGCTTGACAACAACTAATGTGCTGACCGTTCCCGCCGAGCAGCGGGAAACCCTGGAGAAGCGCTTCGCATCGCGCGCCGGCGCCGTCGAGAACTCCGACGGCTTCGAATGGTTCGAGCTTCTCCGTCCCATCGAAGGAACTGACGACTACCTGGTGTACACGCGGTGGCGTGACGAGGAGTCGTTCCAGGCCTGGATGGAGGGCCCGATGAAGGCGGCCCACCAGGGCGGCGGCGACCGCCCGAAGCCGGCGTCGAGCAGCGCCGCGGTGTGGTCCTTCGAGGTCGTCCAGCAGGCATCCCCCAAGTCGGCGTAACACCTCCGGCGCGGTGGGCCGGCGCCCTCGCCCACCTCCCACCCGCCCCCTCCGAGGGCTCCCGCCCCGAAGGGCGGCCTCGGCGGGAGCCGGGGCCAGCCGGCCGGCCGAGGCTCCTACCGAGAGGTGGGGCCGCCCTGTGTCCGGACTCATCCACCGGCTACCCCGGTCCCGGGCATCCGGCCCGGGACCGGGGTAGCCGGGCCGGATGTCCCCGGGGTGACCGGGCCGGATGGGCCCGTGCAACCGGGCCGCGGGCAGCTCCCGGGTGACCGGTGCGACCGGTCCCCCGAGGCGCCAGGCCTCAGAGGCTCAGCAGCCGCTCCGCCGTCTCCCGGTAATCCCGGAGGGCCTGGCGGAGTTGTTCCGTGTCGTCCGGGGTGCCCTGCCAGGACGTGCGCAGGGTGCGGCGGTGGCTCGCGAGGGTTTCCGTGAGCCGGGCCGTCAGGTCCTCCAGGACGTGGTCGGCCTCCTCCACTGCTGCGCGCGGCTCGTCGACGAAGCCGGTGAGCGCGTGCCGCAGGCGGCCTTCGAGTTCATCGCGCTCGCCCGCCGGGACGAGGCCGGAGCGCCGCCCGGCACGTGTTCCGTGCTCGGGACCGGCCTGGCCACCCGCCACGGGGCCCGCCTCACGGCCCACCATCGGGTCAACCTCACGGCCCATCCCGCGGCCCGATCCGCGATCCACCGCGGGGTCCGCCTCACGCCCCACCATGGGGTCCACCTCACGGCCCGCCGGCCGGCCCACCGCGGGGTCCACCCCACGGCCCGCCCCGCGATCAACCGCCGGGTCCGCCTCACGGCCCACCGTGGGATCAACCTCACGGCCCATCCGGCGGCCCGTCCCGCGATCCGTCTCACGCCCCACCGTAGGATCCACCGCGACCCCCTTGTCGACGCCGTCCGCCTGTGCCCGTTCGATGTGCGTCATGGCTCTCAACTCCCCTTCGCCAGGCGTCCCTTGAAGACGCCGTGCCGCTTGTCCCGGTGGTCGTGTGCGGGGCGGTCCGAGGTGTGGGCGCGGGGCGTCGCGCGGTCCGGGCCGACCAGTTCGTCGAAGAGCGGCCGCGCCTCGACCATCGCCTCGCGCAGCTCCTCCGTACCGGCCCTGCTCTCTTCCGCGCTGCCCGTGCGTGCGTGCGCCGCGCGGTGCACGCGCCGGTATCCGTGCACGTGCGGGCCGTGGTGGACGGAGAGCGCGTCGAGTTGCTCGTCGTAGCTGCCGCCGTCCGGGAAGCCGCGCTCGTGCGCCAGTTCGGCGAGGAGCAGATCCGCCTCGGCGACGGCGACGTCCGGGGATTCGACGAAGCGTTCCTGGGCGTCGGCCCAGCGCGTCAGATAGCGCTCACGGGCGGCGGGGTCCAGCGGCTGCTCGCGCAGCGCACCGTGCCGCCGCACACGCTCGGCCAACTCCCGCTCGGCGGCCTTGGTGTCGCCGTCGTGCCGCGCCACGGCCCGCTCGTACTCGGGCCCGAACCTGCGCCGCAGCCCGCGCCCGCCACGGGGTGTGGTCCGCGCGGCGAAGAACCCGGCCGCGACCACGATCACGACCCCCACCACGACCAGAGCGATGATCAAGCCTGTGGACATGACTGCCTTCCCTCAACTGTGGCTGTTGCACGTCGAGTTGCCAGGGCAGCCGTGCTGAAACAGATCGGTACCGGCCACGGCGTATTCCGGTTGCGCCCACCCACCCCACCGGCCTCACCATGTGCCATGAACACCATGTCGTGGACTGTCACCCCGGAGCCGTACGACTCCCCCGCAGCGGCCGCGCTCTGGCGCGCGTACTACACGGAGGTGAGCGACCGCTGGTATCTGCTGCACAAGGGACACGCGACGGATCCGGCCGAGCTGGAGCGGGGGGTCGCCGCCGCGTCCGGCAGCGAACTGGCGCCGCCGCATGGGCAGTTGCTGCTCGCGCGGTACGCGGGTGAACCCGCGGGGACGGCAGGCGTACGGGTGGTGGACGCGGTCACGGCCGAGCTCACGCGCGTCTACGTACGCGAGGAGCTGCGCGGCAAGGGCGGCGCCGCGCTCCTGGTGGCCGCCGCCGAGGACGCGGCCCGCGCGCTCGGCGCCGCCGCGATCCGCCTCGACACCCGCAGCGACCTGGTGGAGGCCCGGTCCCTGTACGCGCGGCTCGGCTACGAGGAGACGGCGCCGCACAACGACGACATCTACGCCGAGCACTGGTTCAGGAAGTCGCTGGCGTCGCCCCCGCGCCCGCATGCGGCCGCTCCCCGTCCGAGCCGCACATCTCCATGTTGAGGTCGGCCACCAGCCGGACGAGGTCACGGGGGCGGTCCGGGCCCCACCAGTCGCCGAGCAGCTCGGCGAGGGACTCCTCGCGGGCCTGCGCGAGGCGTTCGGCGACCACGCGGCCCTCGTCGGTGAGGATCAGATCGGGACCCTCGCGCACGGCGAGGCGGCGCTCCTCGACCTGACGGGCCGCGTCGAGGATCACCGGCAGCGGGATCGCCGTGTACTCGGCGAGCACGCCCGGTTCGGCCCACCCATTGCGATGGGTGCGCAGAACCAGCCAGCTCGCCGCGGGCAGCAGGTCGTAGCCGGCCTTGGCGGTGATCTTCTCGTACACCTCGCGGCGCCCCTCACGGCTGCCGAGCGTCGACAGGGCGCGCGCCGCCTCGTCGTACGAGGAGCGTTCGACGGGGTTGCTGGCGAGCGTCTCGGTGACGTCGGGCGCGGTGACCGAACCGCGCAGCGGGTCCTCGTGCAGCAGCAGCGCGAGCGCGAAGGCGAGCAGCGTGACCGGCACCGCGTACAGGAAGACATCGGTGATGGACGTGGAGTAGGCGTGGATGACCGGCGCCCGCACGTCCGGCGGGAGGGAGGCGATGCCGCGCGGGTCGGCGCCGAGCGAGTCCGGGGTGACGCCCGGCGGCAGCTGCCGTCCGGTGAGGGCGTCGGCGAGCCTGCTGCCGAGCTGGTTCGCGAAGATCGTGCCGAAGATCGCCACACCGAACGAGGCGCCGATGGAGCGGAAGAACGTGGCGCCCGATGTGGCCACGCCCAGATCCTCGTACGGGACGGCGTTCTGCACGATCAGGACCAGGACCTGCATGACGAGGCCGAGGCCCGCGCCGAAGACGAAGAAGTACAGGCTCATGATGCCGGTGGCCGTGTGCTCGTCCATGTTGTGCAGGAGCAGCAGCCCGATCAGGGTGATGGCCGTGCCGGCGACCGGGAACATCTTCCAGCGCCCGGTGCGGCTGACGACCTGCCCGGACACGGTGGTCGACAGCAGGATGCCGAAGACCATCGGGAGCATGTGCACGCCCGACATGGTCGGCGTGACGCCCTGCACGACCTGGAGGAACGTCGGCAGGTACGTCATCGCGCCGAACATCGCGAAGCCGATGACGAAGCTGATGATCGCGGAGAGGGTGAAGGTCCTGACCCGGAACAGATGCATCGGAAGGACCGGCTCCTGCGCCCGGAACTCCACGAAGACGAAGGCCACGGCGAGTACGACGCCGAGCGCCGCGAGACCGATGATCTGCGGCGAGCTCCAGGCCCACGTGGTGCCGCCGAGCGAGGCGACCAGGACGAGGCAGGTGGCGACGGAGGCGACGAGGAACGTGCCTAGGTAGTCGATACGGTGCTTGGTGGAGCGGACCGGGATGTGCAGGGCCGCGGCGATCACGAGGAGCGCGACGACGCCGATCGGCAGATTGACGTAGAAGACCCAGCGCCAGCTCAGATGCTCCGTGAACAGTCCTCCGAGCAGTGGCCCGAGCACGCTCGTCGCACCGAAGACGGCACCGAACAACCCCTGGTACTTGCCGCGTTCACGCGGCGAGACGATGTCGCCGACGATCGCCATGGACAGCACCATCAGGCCGCCGCCACCGAGTCCCTGAAGGGCACGGAAGCCGATCAACTGCCCCATGTTCTGCGACAGTCCGCACAGCGCGGACCCCACCAGGAAGATGATGATGGCCAGTTGGAAGAGCTTCTTGCGCCCGTACTGGTCACCGAGTTTTCCCCACAGCGGGGTCGCCGCCGTCGCGGCGAGCATGTACGCGGTGACGACCCAGGACAGGTGCTCCAGGCCGCCCAGATCGCTGACGATGGTCGGCAGGGCCGTCGAGACGATCGTCTGGTCGAGCGAGGCCAGCAGCATGCCGAGCAGCAGCGCGCCGATCGACACGAGGACGCCGCCCGACTTGGCGTTCTCCTTGGGTGCGGCGGGAGCTCCGCGACCACTGTCTCCCGGCCCCACGGTGTCGACGTCCTGGCTGCTCATGGCCACCTCCGAAGCCGGCCCTGCACGGACGTGGCCGGGTGCTTGGTACTTCCCATCCTGGTAGGTGTGACCAGGTTTGGCCTGTTGAGTCGTGCGGCGCGCGAAGTTTTCCGCGGCGCCGTCCGGTCACTGCGTGCACACGGGTGCTGACGAGCGTTTATGGGACCGGCGGCTGCGGCCGGGTCCTACGGGTCTGCATAATGCGCTGCAGAGGCGCGGCGGGGGGCCGAAGCGCTCGGAGGGGGTTCGTAGCGGTGAGCGAAGAACGTCGTACGTGTCCGGAGTGCGGGGCCGGGGCAGGTCCCGACGGCGTACCGTCCTGCGCCTGCGAGCCGGAAGCTTTCGCTCCGCTCCGCGTCCGCCCCTATGTCTCGCTCTCGGAGCCCTCGCAGCCGTCGCCGCCGCGGGCCGCCGAGCCGTACGCGTATCCGCCGCCGCCCCCGCACGCCGCGGGCGATGACGCCGACGACCCTGCACCGGACGAGCCGGCCCGGCACGGCCGGATGCTGCTGCTCTCCGCGGTCACGGCCGTGCTGAGCGTGGCGACCCTGGTCACGGTGCTGATCACGTCGCCGGGCGACGACGGCGCCTCGGCCTCGGACAACACGGCCGCGACGGCGACAGCGATGACACTCACCCCGTCCCGCTCGGCGCCCTCCACCACGCGCTCCGCGTCCCCGTCGCCGACGGCCTCCCTGTCCCTCTCGCCCTCACCGACGCACTCCCGGACAGTCACGCCGTCGCCCACCCCGACCAGCAAGAAGCCCAAGACGGATTCGAAGAAGCGCAGCCCGAGCCCGTCCCCCTCGACCTCCCGCACGACGTCGTCGTCGAGGCCGTCGGACACGACGACACTGCGCAAGGGCGACAGTGGCCGCGAGGTCGCCGAACTCCAGTGGCGCCTCAAGCAGTTGAACATCTACGTAGGCGAAATCACCGCCGACTTCGACACCCCCACAGAATCCGCCCTCGCCACCTACCAACTCTCCCGCGGCATCAAGGACGACGAGCAAGGCGAATACGGCCCACCGACACGGACAGCCCTAGAGAGGGAGACCGGTGGTGAACGGGGCCAGGACCACCGTTAGCCAAGTGGGACCGGGAGCCGGGTAGCCAAAAAAGGGGCGCGGGGCTGTGTCTACTTGCGGCTGCCGCCGCGGGGCGCGCCCAGCCACGCTATGGCGCAATCCGAGGACTACGCCGCCACCTGTGGCCCAGGGCAAACCGTCACCCCAGGTGCAGCGCAACCTCACCACGACCAAGAACCTCAACCCGTACGCCCGAAAGATCCGGCACACACACGGTCGCCCCGTGCGCCCCGGCCCTCGGCCCAACCCCCACAACCCGCATCCCCGCGGCGCGCCCCGCCGAGATACCCGCCCCCGAGTCCTCGAAGACGACGCAATCCGCCGGATCGACCCCCAACTCGGCCGCACCCTTCAGGAACCCCTCGGGATCGGGCTTGCTGGCCCCCACGTTCTCCGCGGTCACCCGCACCGCCGGATACGCGAGCCCCGCCGCCCCCATCCGCGCCGTCGAGAGCGCGAGATCGGCCGAGGTGACGAGGGCGTGCGCGACGCCACCCTCGACAAGCGACTCGAGGAAGCGCGGGGCGCCCGGCACGGCGACGACACCCTCCACGTCAGAGGTCTCCTCGGCGAGCATCCGCGCGTTGTCCGCGTAGTTCTCCTCCATCGGCCGCTCGGGGAGCAGCTCGGCCAGCGTGGCGTGGGCCTGGCGGCCGTGCGCGACGGAGAGGACGTACTCCGCGTCGAATCCGTGGTCGGCTGCCCAGCGGCGCCAGATCCGCTCGACGACGGCGTCGGAGTTGACGAGCGTGCCGTCCATGTCGAGGAGAAGTGCGCGCGCCTTCAGAACAGTGGGAACAGTGGGCGTGGCCGACATCGGCGGGCTCCAGACTGCGGAGGGCTACGGAGAGCTGCGGAGGCAGAAGGGAAACAAGGCGGCCCCGCCCGCTGGTCAGGGTTGAACGGGCGGGTGCCACTTTGTTTCTCCACGATACAAAAACTCACCCGGAGATCGCCACCCGCCCCCCGCTCTCCACGCCGACGCCCCCTGCGCCGCAGCTCAGCGCCGCCGCTCGACGCCCCCGCTCACCCCCCGCTCAACCCCCGCTCACCGCGTCGTCGGCGGCGACGACGGGAACGTCTTCGTATACGGATTCGGCAGCCCCGGCGGCGCGATCAGCGCGACCTGAGGCACCCCGGGCTGCGGCACCGGCGGGGTCATCTGCGCCTTCGGGACCCGCGGTGGCCCGGTCTGCTCGGCGAGGGCCTGGTCCATGTTGACGAGGCCGGTCTTCTCCAGGACCTCCATGTGGTCGCGCACGACGTCGTTGGCCTCGTTCGCGAGCCGCCGTATCTCGGAGTTCTGGGTGGTGGCCCGGATATTGCTGATGGCCGGGAAGATCTGCCCGTGCGTCACGCGCATGATGTTCGACGCCGTGGAGTCGAACTCCTTGCCGCCCTTGGACTCCACGGTCGCCACGAACTGCTGTTGTTGTGGCGTGGGTTGGTTGGGCAGGGTGATGCCCAGATCCTGGGAGATCTTGCGGCAGCTGGCGTCCAGGAGGGAGTGCCCGACGATGAGGTGCTGTCCGGCCGTCTTCATCTCCGGCGTCGTTCCGCGCTTCAACACCTCCTGGCCCAGGGGGAATTCCCACAGCCCCGCAGACCTGACCTTGACCACGAAGTCACGGTCGGCCTCGGTGAGTGGGCCCCAGCGGGTGCTGCCGACGACGCGCGCCTGCGTCGTGGTCGTGTTCTGCACACCGAGCATGGCCGGATAGGCCAGGGCCGAGACGGTCACGATCAACGCGCCGATCACGAAGAAGTTTCCGGCCGTGGAGCGCGAGAGTCGCATGGTGCCTCCAGTCGCGAACAAGGGACACCGGAGAGTACGGACGCGAACCCCGGTCCGATCAGCGCTCGGCGAAAAATCCCCTCGTTCTTTTTCGCGCCCGGCCCCCGCCAACTCCTGTTTTGCCGGGCCTACTTGTGATCGACCTCCCGGCCCGCCACCATATTGACGCGACCCTGCCACACCGGGCGCCCCACAGCACACCGCACGGCAGGTCCCACGTAACTCCACCCCACCCCAAGGGAGTTCACATGCGCCCCACCTCGACCTCGCGCCGCATACGCCCGGTCTACGCGCGTCGATCCACGTTCGCCGCGGCCGCCACCGGCGTCACCGCCCTCGCCCTGCTGCTCGCCACCCCGTCCGCCCAGGCCGCCCCGCCCACCCCTGTCAGCGCCGCCACCGCCCGTACGTACCTCGGCGAGCTGACGGAGAAGGCGGAAGGTTCCTCCGACGGCTACAGCCGCGAGAAGTTCCCGCACTGGATCACCCAGTCCGGCGCGTGCAACACCCGCGAGGAAGTCCTCAAGCGCGACGGAAAGAACGTCCAGACGGGCTCCGACTGCGCGGCCACGTCCGGCAGTTGGTACTCGGAGTACGACGGCGCGACCTGGACGGCCTCCGGCGACGTGGACATCGACCACATCGTCCCGCTGTCCGAGGCGTGGAAGTCGGGCGCCAGCTCCTGGACCAACGACGCGCGCCAGGGCTTCGCCAACGACCTCACCCGGCCGCAGCTCATCGCGGTCACCGACAACGTCAACCAGTCCAAGGGCGACCAGGACCCGGCCGAGTGGATGCCCTCGCGCACCGCGTACACCTGCACGTATCTGCGGATGTGGGTCCAGGTGAAGCACTACTACAAGCTCAGCGTCGACCCGGCGGAGAAGTCCGCGATCCAGTCGGGGCTCAGCGGCTGCTGAGGGCTCTGCCGAGGCCTCTGCCGGGGCCTTCGCCGAGGTCTCTGCTGGGGCCCGCGGAAAACAGGGCCGGTGGAACCGCCCCACCCACCTCCGACGTTCCGTACCGTACGGGGCCGGAACGTCGGAGGAACGAGCGGGAGGCGATCACGTGGCGAGGCTGCGCCTTGGACCACTGCTGCGGTACGTGGACGAGGAGACGGCGACGGTGTGGGTCGAGGCGAGTCGGCCCTGCGTCGCCGAGGTGCGCTGCGCGGACGGCGCGTCGGGCAGCGCGCCCACGTTCCAGGTCGACGGGCACCACTACGCGCTGATCCCGGTCACCGGGCTCACGCCCGGCACACGGACCACGTACGAGGTGATCCTCGACGGCGGCGGGGTCTGGCCGCTGCCGGACTCGCCGTACCCGGCCAGCACCATCCGCACCCCGGCGTACGAGACGGACGCCCCGGTCCGCGTCACCTTCGGCTCCTGCCGCTGGGCCGCTCCCCCGGCCGCGGAACACGACCCCGTGGGCCCCGACGCCCTCGACACCCTGGCCGCCCGCATCGCCGCGGACCCGGACGGCGAGCGCCCCGACGTCCTCGTCCTCCTCGGCGACCAGGTCTACGCGGACGAGGTCTCACCAGCGACGCAGGCGTGGCTGTCCCGCCGCCGCGACCTGTCGGAGCCACCGGGCACGGAAGTCGCGGACTACCAGGAGTACACGCACCTCTACTACGAGTCGTGGCTCGACCCGGAGGTCCGCTGGCTGCTCTCCACGGTGCCCAGCTGCATGATCTTCGATGATCACGACCTGATCGACGATTGGAACACCAGCGCCTCCTGGCTCGCCGAGATGCGCGAGATCCCCTGGTGGCGCGAGCGCCTGCTGAGCGGCCTGATGTCGTACTGGGTGCACCAGCACATAGGCAATCTGTCACCGGCGGCGCTCGCCACCGACCCGGTCTACGCGGCCGTCCGGGCCACCCCCGACGGCACGGACGCGCTCCGCGAGTTCGCCGCCCGCGCCGACACGGACCCCGACTCGGTCCGCTGGAGCTACCGCCGCGACTTCGGCCGCGTACGCCTTCTCATGGTGGACACCCGGGCGGCCCGCGTCCTCGACGAACAACACCGGGCGATGCTCTCGCCCGGCGAGGCGAAGTGGCTGCGCGAACAGACCCTCGCGGACCACGGCACGTACGACCACCTCCTCATCGGTACGTCGCTGCCCTGGCTGCTCCCGCACCTCATCCACGACGCCGAGGGGTGGAACGCGGCGCTGTGCCGGGGTGAACGAGGGGCGCGCTGGGCGCGGTTCGGGGAGGATCTGCGGCGCAGGGCGGACCTGGAGCACTGGGCGGCGTTCCCCAAGTCCTTCGACGCGCTCGCGGACCTGATCGCCGAGGCCGGCTCGGGGTCCGCCGCGCCCGCGACGATCTCGGTCCTCTCCGGTGACGTCCACCACGCCTACGTCGCCGAGCCGACCTGGCCCGCGACCGCCGAGGCCCCGAGCGCCCGCGTCCTGCAACTCACCTGCTCCCCGGTGCACAACTCCGTCCCGGCATCCATACGCGTCGGCTTCCGCTTCGGCTGGAGCCGCTTCGGACGGATCATCGGCCGCCGCTTCGCCCGCCACGCCCGCGCGGCCACACCACGCATCGCCTGGCGCCGAACGGGCGGCCCCTGGTTCGGCAACCAACTCATGACCCTGACCCTCCGCTCCCGCACCGCCCACTTGACCCTCGACCAGGCGGACGCACGCCGGGGCTTGGTGCGGGCGGAAAAGCGGAGGCTGACGTAGTTCAAGCCCCGGCGGAGGCTGACGTACTTCAAGCCCCGGCGGAGGCTGACGTAGTTCAAGCCCCCGGCGGCGATTGAGCAAATCAAGCCCCGCCGGCGATTGAGGCGCGGGGTCCGGGGCAGAGCCCCGAGCCCGTAACGCCGGTTCGGCAAAATCAGCCCCGCCGGCGCTTGAGGCGCGGGGCCCGGGGCAGAGCCCCGTGACGTAGGCCCGGCCGGCCGGCACCAACCCGCACCGACACACGGCCCACCCCAGGTGAGACGGACCACACCCCCACTGGCCCGCACCACTCCCGGCAGGGAACCGGCATGATGAGGCCGTCCATCCGCTTCCCAGCAGCCCCACATGCCTCGGGAGTCCCACCTTGCCCGTCCCCCACCCCGAGCACCCCACGCACCCCGCACCCCCCACGTTCGCCCTCGCCATCGTCGGCGCAGGCCCCCGCGGCACCAGCGTCCTGGAACGCCTCACCGCATCGGCGGACGAGCTCCTCCCGCCCGGAACCCGGCTCACGATCCACCTGATCGACCCGCACCCGCCGGGCGCGGGCGCCGTCTGGCGCACGGACCAGGCTCCGGAACTCCTCATGAACACGGTCGCCTCGCAGGTCACCCTGTTCACCGACGACAGCGTCGACTGCTCGGGCCCGATCCGCCCGGGCCCGAGCCTGTACGAGTGGGCCCTGCGGCACGACGCGGCACTCGCCCCCGACGCGTATCCGACCCGCGCCCAGTACGGGCGCTACCTGCGCTGGGTGTTCGCCGAAACGGTGGCGTCCGCCCCGGCGTCCGTGGAGGTCGTCCCACACGCCACCCGCGCCGTCCGCCTCGACGACGCCTCCGGCACCGACACCCCCGGCGCCGCGGACGGCCTCCAGACCCTCACCCTCGCCGACGGCCACCGCCTCACCGGCCTGCACGCGGTCGTCCTCACCCAGGGCCACCTGCCCACCGCCCCCGCCCCGGCCGAGCGCGACCTCACCGAGTACGCCCGCCGGCACGGCCTGCGCCACCTCCCGCCCGCCAACCCGGCCGAGCTCGACCTGAGCCCCCTGGCCCCCGGCGAACCCGTCCTCCTGCGCGGCCTCGGCCTCAACTTCTTCGACCACATGGCCCTGTTGACGCAGGGCCGCGGCGGCCGCCACATACGCACGGCGGACGGCGGCCTGCGCTACCTCCCCTCGGGCAACGAGCCCCGCCTGTACGCGGGTTCACGCCGCGGCATCCCCCACCAGGCGCGCGGCGACAACGCCAAGGGCGCGTACGGCCGCCACCAACCCGCCGTACTCACCCCCGAGTTGATAGCCGGATTCCGCAAACGGGCCGACTCCGGCGACGCCCCCGACTTCCTCGCCGACATATGGCCGCTGGTCGCGAAGGAGGTCGAAACGGTCTACTACGAGACGCTCCTGCGGGCCACGGACACCCGACGCCGCACCGACGACTCCTTCCGCGAGCGCTTCCTCGCCGCGCCCCACCGCTCCCGCCAAGAGGCCGCCGTTCTCGGCGAGTTCGGGATTTCCGAGGATCTTCTGTGGTCCTGGGACCGCGTCTCACGCCCCGCCTCGGGCCGCACGTACACCTCTCCCGCCACATGGCGCGCCTGGCTTCTCGGCCATCTTCGCGAGGACGCCGCACACGCCGCGCTCGGCAACGTGGAAGGCCCGGTGAAGGCCGCCCTCGACGTGCTGCGCGACCTGCGCAACGAACTTCGGCTCGTCGTCGACCACGGCGGCCTGACCGGCGTCTCGCGCCGCGACCACCTCGACCGCTGGTACACCCCGCTCAACGCGTTCCTGTCGATCGGGCCACCCCGGCGACGTATCGAGGAGCTGACCGCGCTGATCGAGGCCGGCGTCCTGACCGTCGTCGGGCCGCGCATGGAGGTGACGGTGCGGGACGGCCGTTTCGTCGCGCACTCGCCCGACGTACCCGGTTCGACCGTGAGGGTCACCACACTCGTCGAGGCCCGGCTGCCCGAGCCCGACCTCCGCAGGACCGCCGACGACCTGCTGATACGCCTCCTCAAGACCGGCGGCGCCCGGCCGCACACGGTCGACGGGCACGAAACCGGAGGCCTCGACGTCACGCCCCACCCGTACCACCTGATCAACCGTCAAGGCCGGTCGCACACACGGCGGTTCGCCTTCGGAGTGCCCACCGAGGGGGTGCACTGGGTGACCGCCGCGGGGGCCCGTCCGGGGGTCGACTCGGTCACCCTCTCCGACGCCGACGCGGTGGCCCGCGCCGCCCTGCGCACGGCCGGCGCGGACCCCGCCACGCCCGAAGCGGAAGCCGATCCGGAGGGCGATCATGGCCGGATGTTGAACTTGCAAGCACTAATTAGGTTCCCCTAATCTTTGGCGCCCCACACCGGTGGCGGCAGCGGCGATGAAGGCGCTCCTCGCGCCGGTGCTCTCGGTTTCGTCCCCACCGACCGAAGGAGCCCCACCATGACTGGACGTCTCAACCGCGCCCAGCCCTACGCTCTCGGCCTCTTCCGCATCGTCATAGGCCTGCTCTTCGCCTGCCACGGCGCCGCTTCGCTCTTCGGCGTCCTCGGCGGGGCGATGGGCGGCGGCAGCGTCGAGACCGGCGTCTGGCCCGCCTGGTACGCGGCCGTGATCCAGCTCGTCGGCGGCGGCCTCGTGCTGCTCGGCCTCGGCACCCGCTTCGCCGCCTTCATCGCGTCGGGCTCGATGGCCTACGCGTACTTCAAGGTCCACCAGCCCGAGTCGCTGTGGCCGCTCCAGAACGGCGGCGAGGCCTCCGTGCTGTTCTGCTGGGCGATGCTGCTGCTCGTCTTCACCGGCTCCGGCGCGCTGGGCCTCGACCGCCTCTTCGCCGGACGCGGCGAACGGGTCGAGGACACGGCACGGACCGGCGAGGCCGTCCCGGCCTGAGGTCCCGCGCGTACAACGGCGGCCCGCTCCCCACGTGAACTCGTGGAGGGCGGGCCGCCGTCGTACGCGTACTTACACGTAAGACCTCAGGAGATCGAGGTGAACGGCACCGAGAAGCACGCCACCCGGTCCCCCGACGCGCCCGGCTTGTCGTGGATCACGATGGAACCCGCGCCGCCGTGCCGCAGCCCCCACGACTTGTGCACCTTCGCGCTGCCATTGCCCTTCGCGTCGGCGGTGAAGTCGAGCCAGAGCTCGTTCTCCGCGGTCACCCGCTTCGGGTCCACCACGTTCTGGTAGTGCCCGCCCGCCGCCTTGGGGTCGGCGCCACACGACTTCTGATGCACGTGCGCGCCGTACTTGTGGCCCGGCACGAGCCCTCTCACCCGCATACTCACCGTCATGCCGGACGAGTCGGTCCCGTGCTGCGACACCTCGATCGACGACGCCGGGGGCACGAGGACCTTGTCGTACGTGAGCGCCGACGACGCGACGAACGCGTTCGGCGGCGAGAAGTGCCCCGCCATCCGCACCCAGTAACTGGTCGTAGCGTCGGCGGTGCCGGTGGTCACCGCGAGCGCGGCCGCCGCCAGGACACCTGTCACGATTTTCGCCTTCATTTCCGTTTCCTCCGATCACTTGGGGTCACCAGACCCGTCCTGTACCGACTTTTTGGTACGGGACGTGACCGACCCATCACGGCAGGAACACGCGGGAACGTGAGATCAGGAACAACTGTGCCCCTTTCGCCACTTCAGCCACTTCTGAGGCGTACGCTGTAGAGCTGTCATGTCAGCCGCTCCTGTCGGGAGGAACGGCCGGAAATCACCGGAACGGTCCGTACGGGAGTAGGCGAACAGTGCTGCAAGGTGTCCTGGGGTCACTGACCGACAGTTCGTGGATCTACGCGATCGTGGCGCTCTCCGTCGTCTTCGACGTGTTCGTGCCCGTGCTGCCCAGCGGCTTCCTCGTGATCGCCGCGGCCACCGCGACCGCGGGCGGCGCTGCCGCCACCGGCGGCGTGCCACACCCCGACCTCCCGGACCTGCTCGCCCTCACGCTCTGCGCCGCGACGGCCTCGGTCCTCGGCGACCTGGTCGCCTACCGGATCGCCTGGCGCGGCGGCGAGCGCCTGGACCGCGCCCTCGCCCGCTCCCGGCGCCTGAGCACCGCGCAGGAACGTCTCGGCGGGGCGCTCGCGCGCTCCAGCGGCGGGCTGCTCGTGATCATCGCCCGGTTCGCGCCCGCGGGCCGCTCGGTCGTCTCCTTCGCGGCCGGCACGGCGCACCGCCGGGTCCGCGAGTTCCTGCCGTGGTCGGCCGCCGCGGGCGTGGCCTGGGCCGCGTACAGCGTGGCGCTCGGCTACTTCGGCGCGCAGTGGCTCGGCGCGAGCTGGCTCTCCACCGTCGTCTCGGTCCTCGCTCTGGTGGGCGCGGGCGCGGTGGCGGCGTATGTGATGCGCAGGCCGGTACCGGCGGCCCAGGAGGCCTGAGCCGCTCCGCTCGGCCTTCGGCTCAAGAGGCCCGAGCCGCCTCCTTCGGGTCCTTCGAGTGCGCGGCCCCGCGCACCTCCAGGCCGTCGAGCAGCTCGGCGGTCGCGCGGGCGATGTCGTCCACCGCCCGTTCGAACACCTCGCGATTGTGCGCGGCCGGCGCCCGGAAGCCGGACACCTTCCGCACGTACTGCAGGGCTGCGGCCCTGATCTCGTCCCCGGTGGCCTCTTCGGGGAGCGCGGGCGGGCGAAGGGTCTTGATGCTGCGGCACATGCCTCCAGTCTGCCGCCGGCCAGCGCTCCGCACCCTGCGATCGCCCCACGGCCGGGCATCCAACGGCCGGGCCCCCGATCGACCACACGTTCGCGTGAACCACCCGATGAAGTACCCGAAGTTGCTCGCACCCTGAATTCGAACAGACGTACCATTGCCGGGTGGCAGCGACCGATGATTCCGACTTCGACTACCCCGGCGACCTTCTCGCCGGCCAGGCAGAGCTGCATCAGATCAGGGCCGAGCTCCTGGCCCTGCTCAAGCGGCTCCCCTGGTCGGTCGAGCCCCACGACGCAGTCATAGACACGCAGGGCTGGCGCAAGACGGAGCGCGCGGCCTCGCCCGGCTGGAGCGAGGACGATCAGGCGGAGGTGGAGAAACTCCGCAGGCGCGAGCTGGAACTGGCCGTCTTCGTGACGTGCCATCGGTACTGGTCCGAGCTGAAGGGCGGCGACGCGGTGCGGGCCCGCGCACGCCTCAAGCATGTGCACGACGAGCCCGCACACGACGCCTCCGGGAACGACGAAGGTCCCGGCAACGACGAAGGTCCCGGCAACGACGAAGGCCCCCGGGCTTGATCGCCTGAGGGCCTTCGTTCATCGTGCTTCACGGTGGGCGCGGACGGTTTCGAACCGCCGACATTCTGCTTGTAAGGCAGACGCTCTACCCCTGAGCTACGCGCCCGTGATCCCGGCGTGTGGCCAGGACGAATGGACAGACTACCTTGCCGGTGCCGATGCTCCGCAATCCCGTGACGGCCGCGACGCCTGCGGGGGTTAACCCCCCTCGGAATCCGGTGGCCGTCCACATCCCGGAGGCGATCCCCACCCCCGTACGTTCATGAGTGCCGGCCACCGGGTCGGTGCCGCAACACCGGGTTCCACACGGGGAGTTCACCATGTCAGTCCGCTCGCCTCGCACCGTCCGCGTCCTGGCCGCCGCCGGAGCCGCGGTCGCCGTCGCGACGCTCGCGACCGCGTGCGGGGCCGACTCCTCCGACGACGAGAAGCCCCAGCACCGCTCCTTCGCCCTGCACGGCAGGACGCTCACGGTCGACTCGGACGACTCGCGGCTCGACCTGGTCCCCGGCGACGGCGACCAGGTGAAGGTCACCCGGTGGTTCCAGGGCTCCACCGTGGTCGGCTCCTCGCCGAAGGCGACGTGGAAATGGCAGTCCGACGAGGACCGGCTCACCCTGCGCCTGCACTGCAACGGCCTCATCGCCGACTGCTCGGTCCGGCACCGCATCGAGGTGCCGCGCGGCATCGCCGTGGCCGTCCGCAACGACGACGGCAGTGTCCACGCCCGCGACTTCAAGAACGGGCTCGACATCACGACGAGCGACGGCTCGGTCCGCGTCGAGAGCGCCTCGGGCCCACTGCGCCTCACCGGCGAGGACGGATCCCTGCACGCCTCCGGCATCGACGCCCGCCGGGTCACCGTCCACAGCGAGGACGGCAGCGCCCGGGTCGACCTGCGCACGGCCCCCGCCCGCGTCGAGGCGACCACCCAGGACGGCGCCTTGACCCTCGGACTGCCCGGCTCCGCCGCGTACGACGTCACCACCGACACGCAGGACGGCGCCGTCGATGTCTCCGTCCCGCGCGACACCCACAGTGACCACCGGGTATCCGCCCGCACCGAGGACGGGAAAGTCACGGTCCGAACCGCGAACTAACCGGCCCGTGTATTCGTTCTTAACCGGTGGGAGAATGGACACCGGTTAAGAACCGTACGGGCAGCACAGGAGAGGTTTGTGACGGCGACGACGACATCCATGCGACAGCATCCGTCGTCCCCCGACCGTGATCCACGCCCTCGCGGGGACCGCCGCCGCTCAGGCCCGCTCCGGGACTTCGTCACCCTCACCCTCCTGCCCCTCCCGCTCCTCACGGCCGCGCTCACGGGCGCGTTCAACGCCGGGGGCACCCGGCGATGGTTCGGGGGCCGCGCCGAGTCGCAGCGCGCGCAGGCGCAGACCGCCAAGGACGATGCGGCCGCCGCCTTCTACGAGCTGGACACCGCCCAGCGGGATCTGCGGATCTCGATAGAGACGATCACCGCGGTCGACGACTCGCCGGCGGCCCGCCGCGCCGTCGACGACTTCGCGGCGCTCGGCCGCCGTATCGACGAGGTCAGCGGGCAGTACATCACCGCGGTCGACGCGCACGACCTGGACCGGGACGACCTGGAGGCGTCCGCCGCCTCCCGCGCCCATGCCCAACTGACGCAGGCGAAGCAGCAGTTGACGCAGGTCAAGCAGGACCTGGACCGCTTCGCGCAGGGCATCGGACCGCTGCTCGGCAAGGCGGAGACACAGCTCGCGCGGCTCGCCCCGTCCGTGGAGCGCGCCCGGCAGTCCCTGCTTGCGGCGACGACCGCGCTCGACTCCGTACGGCAGGCGGGCCTGAAGGCCGACGACCTGGCGGCCCGGCTCGCCGCGCTCGGCCCCGAGCTGACCAGGCTGAACCAGGGGGCGGGGCAGCACGGCGTACCGGAGACGCTGGAGCGCGCGGAGCGGGTCGCGCGGGATGCCGAGAGGGTACGGGCGGAGGCCGAGCGGCTGCCCGAGCGGGCGTCCGAGATCGACCGCAGGCTCGTCTCGCTGCGGACCCGCGCGCAGGCGCTCCAGACGCGGGCGGGGCAGGTCGAGCCGGTGCTCAGCGAGCTGCGGCGCCGGTTCACCGTCGCATGCTGGCAGGACCTCCAGTCCGTGCCGGACATGGCCGCGGAGAACGTGCGGCAGGCCGAGTCCAAGCTCGCCGAGGCGCGTTCGGCCCGCGAGAGCCAGGACTGGCCGAACGCGACGGCGCTGCTGTCCACGGTCCGTGCCCTGCTGAACGCGACGGACGAGTCGGTGTCGGCGGCCTCCGACCGCCTGCAGCGGCTGAACGCGGTGGCGAAGGATCCGCGGGCGGAGATCGACCGCACCCGGTTCGCGATCCGGGACGCGCAGCGCCTCGCGATGGCGGGCCGCTCCACGCCGGACCCGCGGCACGCCCGACCCCTCGACGATTCCGTGGCCCGCCTGGACCGCGCCGTCGCGGGCCTGGAGGGGCGCCACCCCGACTACTGGCACTTCCTGACCGAGACGGAGGGCGTGCGGCGGACGGTGGCCCGCGTGGTCACGCAGATCCGGGAGGACCGGGGCGGCGGCGTCTGAGGTTGGCGTTCACCGGGTGACGGGCGGACCCTTGAGGTACGTAAGTCACGTACGTACGTCAGGTGCACACGTGCCGCATGCCGCGTGCCGCGTGCCAGGAGGCGAGGCGATCATGTCCACGCACGTACTCCACCCCAGTCCCGGTGCCCGACGCCATGTCACGCTCGACGAGCATCTGCCCCTCGATCACCGGCTCAGCAAGGTGTACCGCACCGGCGCGGGCCTGATGGGGCTCGTTCTGCTGGCCTTCGGGATCCTCGGGCTCATCGACAAGATCGGCTTCTTCGACACCCGCGGGGACACCGTCGCGGGCCTCAGCACGAACGGCGCGCTGAGCGTCCTGTCCATCTGCGTCGGCCTGCTGCTCTTCGTCGGCATGGTGATCGGCGGCAACTTCGCGTCGACGCTCAACATGACGCTGGGCATCCTGTTCATCCTCAGCGGCTTCGTGAACCTGGCCCTGCTGGACACCGGCTTCAACTTCCTGGCGTTCCGCATCCAGAACGTGCTGTTCAGCTTTGTCGTCGGCGTACTGCTGATGTGCTTCGGCATGTACGGCCGGGTGAGCGGATCACTCCCGCACAACAACCCGTACTGGCAGGCCAGGCACAGCCAGGCACACACCAACTGACCGGTCCTGACCGTACTCTTGGCGCATGCCCCGCTACGAGTACCGCTGCCGCAGCTGCACCACCACGTTCGAACTGTCCCGCCCCATGTCCGCCTCCGCCGCCCCGGCCACCTGCCCCGAGGGCCACGAGGACACGATCAAGCTCCTCTCAACGGTCTCAGTAGCCGGCACAACCTCCACCCCACCCGCCACGGCTGGCGGAGGCGGCGGCTGCTGCGGAGGCGGCTGCTGCTGCGGCTGAGCGCCCACGACTGCGGCTGCGCCCACGACTGCGGCTGCGGCTGCGGCTGCGGCTGCGGCTGCGGCTACGGCTACTCACGGTCGGCTCCGCCCCCGCCTTGGGTAATCCGCCGCCAACCCGGCTCCCCACCCCTGGCGGTCGACCGCCACCGCCTTGGCCGATCCGCCACCAGCCCCGGCTCCCCACCCCTGGCGGTCGACGCCGCCCCCGCCTTGGGCAATCCGCGCCAACCCCAGCTCCCCACCCGTTGCGGTCGACCACACGCGCCTTGGCCAATCTGCCACCAGCTCCGGCTCCCCACCCCTGACGGCCGACGCCGCCCCGCCTTGGGCAATCCGCCGCAAGCACGGCTCCCCACCCGTTGCGGTCGGCCGCACCCGCCTTGGGCAATCTGCCGCCTTGGGCGGCAGGGTGGGCAAGGCGGCACCCCGGTGCAGCGCGCCCATCACCTCAGGCGCCGACCCCGTCGCAGCTCAAAAAACCCCGGTGCCGCGCACCCCTCACGACGGGCGCCGACCCCGGCACAGCTCAAAACCCCGGCCCCGCCCCAGGCCCACCTCACAGCGCCCCGAGAAACCCCCGCAACACCGCCTCCCCCGCAGCAACCCCCCGCTCCCCCAACACCGTCACCCCGGGCGACACCCACCCCACATCCGCCAGTTCACCGTGCCCCGGCCGCCACCCCCGATCCACCACGCGGAGCAAATCCGCATCCAGCAACGAATCCCCCGCCCCCAACGTCAACCCCGCCCCAACCCTCCGCGCAACCTCCGAAACCGCCGCCCCCTTGGTCAACGGCTTCGGCACGGCATACACCTTCCGCCCCTGAAGCGACACACCCCACCCGACCCCGTCGGCCCACTCCCCGAGCTCCTTGACCCACCCCTCCGGCAGCGCCGCCCGGTCGACCACCAGGTACGCGAACAGATCCTCCGCGACCCGCTCCTTCAGCAGCCACGCCGGATCCGCCGCGGCAACCATCCGCTCCCGCACCTCCCCGAGCGGCGCACACTCCGAGTCGAGCCGCTCCCCGACCGCACGCCGCCACTCCGGGTCCGACACCCCGTCGACCAGCAGGTGCCCACCGTTCGCACAGATCGCATACGTCGGCGCCGCCCCCGGCAACCGCACCCGCGCATACTGCTCCCGCGTCCGCGTGGTCGTGGGCACGAACACCGCGCGCCGCCCCAGCTCGACCAGCAACTCGGCGGCGTCCTCGGTGACGTACGACAGGGGCCTGCCCTCGTACACCTCGACGCAGAGCAACCGCGGCGCCTCGGCATCGGGCATCGTCAGGCCGAGCGCGCCGGCGGAGTAGATGAGCGTACGGTCGAGGTCACTCGCGACGACAACGGGCGTGGTCACTTGGCCGCCACCGCCTTGCCGTCCGTCCCCGTCGCCCCGCGCGTGAACTTCGGATGGATCAACCCGACGCAGGTGTACGGCAGTTGGTCCACCAACTCCACCGGAACCCCCCGCTGCTCCGCCAGCAACCGCACATGGTCGAGGTCCGCCCCCGCGTCCGCCCGCGCCAGGATCTTCCACGGCACCCGCCGCAGCAGCACCCGCGTCGTCTCGCCGACCCCGGGCTTCACCAGGTTCACGTCGTGGATCCCGTACTCCTCGCTGATCCGCTCGACGGCCGCCCACCCTTCCCACGTGGGCGCCCGATCGACCCCCTGCAACTCCTTGGCCTCGGCGTCGACCGCGTCGGCGACCTCCGCGAACCGCTCCTCCACCGCATCGAGGAACCGCCCGGAGACGTCCGAACCGGCCAGCTCGGAGTAGAACTTCGCCCCGTGGAAGTCGTCGGGCCCGACCAGGTCGGACCGCAGCACCGTCCGCGAAATCAGCCCGGACACCGTGGAGTTGAGGCACGCCGAGGGGATGAGGAAGTCCTCCCGCGTCCCGTACGTCCGCACGCACGACCCCGGGTCGGCGAGCACGGCGATCTCCGGGTCGAACCCTTCGAACTCGGCGACCGCGGCCGCGAGTTCCCGCGTGATGGCGCCCTTGCCGGTCCACCCGTCCACGAACACCACATCCGCCGGATCGTGGTGCGCGGCCAGCCAGCGCAGCGCGTTCGCGTCGATCCCCCGTCCGCGCACGATCGACACCGCGTAGTGCGGCAGCTCGAGCCCGTGCCGTCGCAGCGCCCAGCGACGCATCAGCACTCCCACCGGCGTTCCCGCGCGCGCGAGCGACACAAGGACCGGTCGCGGCGAGCGCTCGGCGAGCACCGTCTCGGTGACCACGCCCACCGCGTGGGCTATTCGCCCCGCCGACGCCTCAAGAGCCGCGTGGAACAACTCCTGGTACTGCGCGCTGGGTTGGTACTCGACGGGCAGCGACTCCGCGTAGTGCGCGCCCCCGCCCTGAATGGCCTCCTCGCGCTCCTCGGTCGGCGCCTCCAGCTGGACGTCCGACAGGTCCTGGAGCAGCCACCCCACCTCGTCCGGCGCGTACGAGGAGAACGCGGGACCGCGCAGCGGCTCGGGCAACGGCATGGAGGACCTTTCCTGGGGAACGTACGACGGCACCACGGCCACGACCACCCGCGACGCGTGCGCGGCCACCTGCTCCAACAGCCCGCCGGGACAGTCGAGTTCGGCGGTGTCGCCCACCGAGTCGAGCACGACGACGACCGTGTCGAAGCCGCCCCCCGCGACGTTGTACGCGAACCGGTCTCCCGGCCCGTCCGCCGGCGCGTCGTGCGCCGGGAAGACGAGGCGGCTGCGGATCGCGTAGCCGGGGTCGTCGACGGCGAGGACGGGCGAGCGGGTCGTGGTGGAGTACGCGACATCGGCGCCCGCCGCCTCCAGCTCGGTGGCGAGGCGCAGCGGCGCGTACATCAACTCCTCGTTGCCGAGGACGAGTACGCGTCCGTCGCCGAGGTGCGGCGCGAGGCGCGCGGCCATGTCGGGCAGCGCCGCTTCGAGGCGCTCCCGGTGCTCCGGTGTGAACCCGTGCCGTCCGCCGTCCGGCAGGCCCCGCGGCCAGCCGAGGTCGTCGAGGCGCACCAGCTCGGCGCACTCCCGGCGGGGTGCGGGCAGCTGCCCGCCCTCGTGCGCGGCGACGAGAGCCTGCCCCTTCTCGAGCACCCCGTCCGGCAGCTCCACCGTGCCGCGCGCCGCGACCACCAGGTCGACCCGCGCCCCTATGTCGCGCGCGAACTCCTCGAGCCGCCCCTGGTCGCCCGGCGAGCGCATGTCGACGAGCGCGACGATGACGTAGTGCTCGCGCGCGTGCAGTTCGTGCAGCGCCCTGATGGTGTTCAGGACCGTGTTCCCCGTGGAGAACTCGTCGTCGACGAGGACCAGCGGGCCGTCCCCCGCGAGCAGGTGCGGGTCCTCGGGCAGCAGCAGGTGCGAGGTGGCGTGCGAGTGGGACTCCTCGAAGCCGCCCGCGCGGGCCACGCCCTCGACCGGCCTGCGCGTGGAGTGCAGATAGGTCGCGAGGGCCAGACCGTCGGCGACCGAGTGCCCGAGCCCCGTCGCCGTCTCGGCGTAGCCGAGGACGACCGCGCGGCGCGCCGCCTCGTCGCCCAGCAGTTCCCTTACGCGGACGCCGAGTTCACGCCCCGCACCCCACACCACGGATGGGCGCTGCGGAACGTGCTTGCCCAGCACGTTCGACACCAGGAGGTGCGCGCGCTTGGGGTTGCGTCGCAGCGCGAGCCCAAGCAGTCCGGACAGCTCCCGGTCACCCGTCAGCCCGACCCCGAGCCGCTCGGCGACCCACTCCCCCGACCACACCACGTTCCCGCTGCCTCTCGCCTCACGCACCCCGAATTCACGCACCCCGAAAGCCCGACTCTCCTCGTCACTCATCCCGGCAACCCGGCCGTCAGCAGCTCCACGAACCCCACGTCCTCCCGCGCCACCCCGAACGCCTCCGCGCGCCGCAGCGTCCGCTCCGCCCATGCGCGGTGCGGCTTCACCTCGTTCATCTTGTTCGTGTACGCCGACCGGAGCACACCGCCACCGTCCCGCTCGGGCCGCAATATGTCGCGGGCGTCGCTGTACTCCTCGTGGCTGACGACGGAGAGCGCGTGCACGGGCAGCACGTGCGTGGGGTGGATGCAGGTCTTGCCGAGCAGCCCGTTGGCCCGGTCCAGTTCGATCTCGCGCAGCAGCCCGTCCATGTCGTGCTGGATGAGCGCCTGCCGCAGGTCGTCGGCCCGCCCCTCCAGGAAGGGGCTGCGGCGCAGCTGCGGCTTGAACATCCGCTCCTGGTGGCGGAAGTACTCCCAGACGGGCCCGGTCACCGTGAACCCGGTGCCGTCCGCCCGGCCCAGCAGATTGACCACGTCACCGATGACGGAGGCCACGATCTGGACGTCGTACGCCGTCATGTCCGCGGGCCTGCGCAGCCCGTACGCCGAGCAGAAGTCGGTGACGCCGAGGCGCAGCGCGAGGACGCGGTCGCGGTACTTGTCGACGGCGCGGGCGATGCCGGCCAGCGTCTCGCCGCGGGTCTCCAGGTGCAGCAGGTCGGGCGACTCCAGGACCGGCATGGCGAAAAGCCGACGTCCGGTGGCCGCCTCGGCGGCGGTGAGGGCCTCCAGGAAGGGGACGCCCCGCTCCTCGGTGAACTTGGGCAGCACGAATCCGGACAGCAGGTCCACGGAGCTACCGAGCCGTGCCACGAGATCGGTGATCTGCTCCGGGGCCCGTACCCGGATGAAGAGCAGGGGCGGCTCGGCCCCCTCGGCGACCCGGCCCGCGAGCTCGGCGAACTGCCGCACCAGGTTCTCCTCGGCGCCCGGCACCTCGCCGTCGTGTATCGAGTCCTCCAGGCACAGCACCATGGAGACGACGCCGCGTCCGGCCTGCTTGAGCACGTCGTCCGCGAGCTGGGGGCGGGTCGCCGGACTGTAGAGCGTCGCCCCGAGTGCCGCCGCGAGCATGCGGGGCGGGGAGCCCGCGGTGAAGTCCCGCGGCTCCTCGTGGAACAGACGCTCCCGCACCTCAGGGGCGATGTGCCCGAAATGACGCATAAGACTCCCCCGTACTGCCGGTCCACCCGAAATGATGTGGCCGGTAATAGTACGTACAAGGGTGTGTCAAAGGTTCCCGTCCGTAATGAAGTTCTGGTAACTGGCGCATGTCGTGTGCTGTTTTCCGGGCCTCGCGCGCGGCGGGCGATGCCTGCGCACAGAGATGTCGATCTTTGCACCCCGCGTTGTCCCGGCCAGGAGCGGGGAGGCAGGATGACCGCATGACGCACGCGATGCTCAAGGGGGCGAACGTCCCGTTCGACGCCACGGCGGTGCGCGCCGTGCTCCGCTGGTCCTCGGGGCAGGGCGCGCCGACCGTCGACGCTTCGGCGCTGCTGCTCACGGCCGACGGACGCGTCCGGTCCGACGGGGACTTCGTCTTCTACAACCAGCCGCGCCACCCCTCGGGGAAGGTCTGGCGGCTCGGCCAGAAGCGCGTCGCGGACGGCATGACGGACACCGTTCAGGCGGACCTCTCGGGCGTTCCCGAGGAGATCACCCGGATCCTCGTGACGGCCTCCACGGACCCGGACGCCACTCCTTTCGAGACCGTGCGGTCGCTGCGACTGTCCCTCTACGACGCCGGGGCCGAGGGCGCCGAGCCGATCGCGTACTTCGATATCAAGCCAGAGACCGGTGCCGAGACCGCGTTGATCTGCGGCGAGCTGTACCGGCGCGGTGACGGCTGGCGGCTGCGCGCGGTCGGCGAGGGCTACTCCGACGGCCTGGTGGGCCTCGCCACGGACTTCGGCATCTCGGTCGACGAATCCGCCGAACCCGATGCCGCCGACGGGCCCGAGCCCGTGCCCGGTCCCGCCGCACCCGCCCCGGTCGCCGAGCCCGCGCCGCCCCTCGTGGCTCCCGGACCGATGCCCGAGGCCGCTCCGGTCGCGGCGACGTCGTTCCCGCTGCCGCCCCAGCAGCCGCCCTCGTACGGCTATCCGCCCGCGGCCGCCACCCAGCAGCAGCCGCCCGCGTACGGGTACCCGCAGCCGGTGTCGGCGTGGCCCGACCCGGCCTTCAAGCTCCCGCCGCAGGGGCCTCAGTTCATCGGCCAGTGACGGACTTGTAGCCCCGGCCCCACTGCAGGCCCCACCCGTACAGCCGGTCGAGCTCGGCCTGGAACCCGTACACGAAGCGCACTTCGCGACGTACGACGAAGTCGCCCTTCACGTTCTCGATGGAGACCACGGCGCACGAGCGGGCCTGCGGTGCCCGCTCGTCGAGGCTGATCTCGATCCGGGGGCCGTTGCTCGGGTACAGCGTCACGTGGGCGTGCGTACGGTCGAACGCCGGCGTCTGGTCGTAGATGTAGACGAACACCAGCAGGCGTTTGATGGAGTCGCGGTGATCGAGATTGACGTAGATCGTCTCACCGGACGCCGAGCCGAACCGGTCGTCACCGCTGAGCTTCACGTACGGCGCCTCGTTGAGCGCCCCGAAGAAACTGCCGAGCGGTTGTACGACACCCTTCGTGCCGTCCTTCAGCTCGTACAGGCAGCCCAGGTCGAGGTCCACATTGACCATCGACTGGGTGTGTGCCTGCACCACATCGGGCTTGAACATGCTGAACGGATGCCGCACCAGGCTGTTCCGCTTGGAGCCGCCGATGTCCGAAGTCCGCATCCGCCACGACAGGTTGACCCGCAGGTTGCCGGTGGCCGCGCCCTGTTTGGAGAGCGAGACGACCGGATGTCGCTTGGTGAGTTCGATCGAGTTGGTCGCCGCGCTGCCCGAATCGAACTCGAACTGTGCGGAGTTCCCGCGCCATACCCTGTCCCAGAAGGACATACCGCCCCCAAGTGCCGCCGTACATGCCGACGGGGCGGCCGCTGAGGACTTGTCCTCGTACAACCGCCCCGCTCAAAGCGTTCCAGGAATGCCCCAGGGGTCAAACCCGTGAATCAGACTCCTGATGACACCTCGGTCTTGTCCGAACTCCCGGAGTCGCCCTCGGCCGCCGCGAGGCGCTTGTTGCGCCGCACGGAGGACAGGAACGACCAGGCGATCAGCACGACTCCGATGAAGCCCGTGATGAGCTCGCTGATCTGGTACTGGATGGTGACCAGAAGGATCACGGCGAGCGCGCCGATCGCGTAGTGCGCGCCGTGCTCCAGGTACACGTAGTCGTCCAGGGTGCCCTGGCGGACCAGGTAGACCGTGAGCGAACGGACGTACATGGCACCGATACCGAGGCCGAGGGCCATCATCACGATGTCGTTGGTGATGGCGAAGGCGCCGACCACGCCGTCGAAGGAGAAGGACGCGTCCAGGACCTCGAGGTAGAGGAACATGAAGAACGCGGCCTTGCCGGCCATCACGACCGCCGACTGCGGCTTGCCCTCGCGCTTGGCCTTCTCCTCGGCCTCGTGCTCACGCTCCTCCTCTTCCTCGAGACGGTGCTCGAAGAAGCCCGACAGACCGTTCACGACGAGGTACGTGATGAGGCCCGCGACACCCGCGAGCAGCACGGTGGCCTGCTTGTCCGCGTGGGCGCCGCCGTGCTGGTGCGCGTTGACCGCGACGGTCATGGAGGCGATGAGCAGCACGATCAGGGCGATGCAGACCGACAGCATGTCGACCTTGCCGAGCTTGGCGAGCGGGCGCTCCAGCCAGCCCAGCCACTTGATGTCGCGCTCCTCGAAGATGAAGTCGAGGAAGATCATGAACAGGAACATGCCACCGAAGGCGGCGATGGACGGGTGCGCGTCCGTGACCAACTGCTGATAGCGGTCGGGCTGGTTGAACGCGAGGTCGACCGCCTCGACCGGGCCCAGCTTGGCGCTGATGGCGACGATCACGACAGGGAAGACCAGCCGCATACCGAAGACGGCGATGAGCACGCCGATCGTGAGGAAGATCTTCTGCCAGAAGGCACTCATCTTCTTCAGGATTCCGGCGTTGACCACCGCGTTGTCGAAGGAGAGCGAGATCTCCAGGATCGCGAGGATCAGGACGACCCCGAAGGCCTCCCATCCGTCGTAGAACACCGCGGCAATCAAGCCGAGCACGGTGATCGCGAACGACCAGCCGAAGGTTTTCAGAACCACTGGCTACCCCATCATGTGTACGGGTTTCCCCGTGCTGGTTGTACGGGGCTCCCCCGCTCCGCGCACGGCTTTGCACTGCATTCTTCCGGGGGACGACCCCCGGACCCCCAGCAGGAAAACCCCGGAACCGCCCGAGCTTGAACCTCACCAGGAAAACGCTTTAGGAAACGTTGACTCCGAAGTCTAGAGCGATGCCCCGGAGCCCGGACGCGTACCCCTGGCCGACTGCCCGGAACTTCCACTCTCCTCCGTATCGGTACACCTCGCCAAAGATCATGGCAGTTTCGGTGGATGCGTCCTCAGAGAGGTCATAACGGGCGAGCTCCTGGCCGTCCGCCTGGTTCACGACACGGATGAACGCGTTGCTGACCTGGCCGAAGGTCTGGCTGCGGTTGTCCGCGTCATGGATGGAGACCGGGAAAATGATCTTGTCGCAGTCGGCCGGCACCTTGGAGAGGTCGACCAGGACCGACTCGTCGTCGCCCTCGCCCTCACCGGTGAGGTTGTCCCCCGTGTGCTCGACCGAACCGTCGGGGCTCTTGAGCTGGTTGTAGAAGATGAACCACTCGTCACCCATGACCCGGCCACCGCTGCAGAGCAGTGCGCTGGCGTCGAGGTCGAAGTCGGCTCCGGTGGTGGAGCGCGCGTCCCATCCGAGCCCGACCAGGATCTGTGTGAGGTTGGGTGCGGCCTTGGAGAGGGAGACATTGCCTCCCTTGGCGAGTGTGACGCCCATGATCGTGGTCCTCCCCGAGGTGTGGTGGTGCTGTGGTCGAGCGCGTCCGGCGCCGCACTGGAGGTGCGGCGCCGGACGGGATGAACGTGCTGCGGTGCTTCGGCTCAGACGTTGACGCCGAAGTCCTGCGCGATGCCGCGCAGACCCGACGCGTAGCCCTGACCGACGGCGCGGAACTTCCACTCCGCCCCGTTGCGGTACAGCTCACCGAAGACCATCGCGGTCTCGGTGGAGGCGTCCTCGGAGAGGTCGTAACGGGCGATCTCGGTGCCGCCCGCCTGGTTCACGACGCGGATGAACGCGTTGCGCACCTGGCCGAAGGACTGCTGACGGCTCTCGGCGTCGTAGATCGACACCGGGAACACGATCTTGTCGACATCGGCCGGAACCGAGGCGAGGTCGACCTTGACCTGCTCGTCGTCGCCCTCGCCCTCACCGGTGGTGTTGTCACCGGTGTGCTCGACCGAGCCGTCCGCGCTCTTCAGGTTGTTGAAGAACACGAAGTCCTGGTCGTTGCGGACCTTGCCCTCGGCGTTCGTCAGGATGGCGCTGGCGTCGAGGTCGAAGTCCGTACCCGTGGTGGTACGGACGTCCCACCCGAGGCCCACGACCACGGCCGTGAGGCCAGGGGCCTCCTTGCTCAGCGATACGTTGCCGCCCTTGCTGAGGCTGACTCCCACGAATCCTCCCTATGGTCTCTAGGGGCGGGGAGCCCCCGTAGTGCTCTGGTATCGGATCAACGTCTGGATCCTAGTAAGGGGTTCCCGCCCCGGCGAGGGATCCTGCACGGTGTCGTCCGTCGGTACTCGCCCTACAGGGCGTCGATCGCCTTGACGTACTCGTTCAGGTCACGCGCGTCCGGCAGGCCGTTGACGACGGTCCAGCGGACGACGCCCTCCTTGTCGATGATGAACGTGCCGCGCACCGCGCAGCCCTTCTCCTCGTCGAAGACGCCGTACGCGCGCGAGGCCTCGCCGTGCGGCCAGAAGTCGCTCAGGAGCGGGTACTCCAGGCCCTCCTGCTCGGCGAAGACGCGCAGCGAGAACGGGGAGTCGTTCGATACGGCGAGCAGCTGCACGTCGTCGTTGACGAACTTCGGCAACTCGTCACGCAGCGCGCACAGTTCCCCGGTGCACACCCCGGTGAAGGCGAACGGGTAGAAGAGCAGCACCACGTTCTTCTCGCCCCGGAAGTCCGAGAGCTTCACGGTCTCGCCGTGCTGGTTCTTGAGCTCGATCTCCGGAGCCTTGGTGCCGGCCTCGATCGCCATGGTGAAGCTTCCCTTCCGTGGGGCTGTTCGGGTGGCTTCAGCCTAGTTGGCCGCGTTCGGGCGCCGCCGCGCAGGTGGGTGCGGGGGCGCCCGACCATGCGTGAGGGCCCCCGCGGGCGCTGTGGCGCACCTGCGGGGGCCCTGGGTTCTCGTTCCGCCGCGACTGCTATCGCTTCTTGGCGGCTGCCTTCGGTGTGGCCAGACGGCTTGCGGTCCAGTCCTTACCCGCGCTGACGCTCTTGCTCGCGGTCAGGCCCGCCGTAGTGGCGGCCTCGCCGATCTCACTGGCCTCGACGTAACCGTCGCGGCCGGTCTTCGGCGTCAGAAGCAGGATGGACCCGCCCTCCTCCATGTAAGCGATGGCATCCACCAGCGCATCAGTAAGGTCCCCGTCGTCATCACGGAACCAGAGCACCACGGCGTCAGCCACGTCGTCGTAGTCCTCGTCGACGAGCTCGGAGCCGATAGCCGCCTCGATGGTCTCTCGGAGCTCCTGATCGACGTCGTCGTCGTAGCCGATCTCCTGGACCACCTGGTCGGTCTGGAAACCAAGCCTTACGGCAAGGTTCGTTTCCGCGTGGTCCGCGGTCGCGCTCACGGATTGCCTCCTGATCGTGTTTACGAAGTTGTCTACAGCCTCGCGTACGCGCGAAGCATTGGCCGTAGTCCACACGTGCGCGACGGATCGCGCAAGTACCCGGCCGTCAAGACCGCCGAAACGGTGACTTTCCAGGCTGTGTCACCGCAACTCCTGTCAAGGATCCCCGCTGGCCAGTGATGTATGCCACAGCGATCTGTCAGCTTTGCCCGTCACTGCCCGAGCACTGAGGGCGACCGGCGTCCGTCGCCCCTCACAGAACACCTGAGCGAAATCGGCGTATCGTGACGGTTTGAGCGCGACGGCTGGTGGGACACGGACCGGACCTCGAATTACCTCTCGGTAGAGATGACGATTCCGAATTCGAGGTACACGATGGACAACGGCGTACCCGGCGTACCCGACAGTGGAACAGTGGCATCACCGACAGTGAAGGAACAGCGTGGTTTCCGGATCCGATCGCAACCCGATCATCATTGGCGGTCTCCCCAGCCAGGTCCCGGACTTCGATCCCGAAGAGACCCAGGAGTGGCTCGACTCCCTTGACGCCGCAATCGACGAGCGCGGCCGCGAGCGGGCCCGGTACCTGATGCTCCGGCTGATCGAGCGGGCCCGCGAGAAGCGCGTGGCCGTGCCCGAGATGCGCAGCACGGACTACATCAACACGATCGCCACCAAGGACGAGCCGTTCTTCCCCGGCAATGAGGACATCGAGCGCAAGGTCCTCAACGCGACGCGGTGGAACGCGGCGGTGATGGTGTCCCGCGCCCAGCGGCCCGGCATCGGCGTGGGCGGTCACATCGCCACCTTCGCCTCCTCCGCCTCCCTGTACGACGTGGGCTTCAACCACTTCTTCCGCGGCAAGGACGAGGGCGACGGCGGTGACCAGGTCTTCTTCCAGGGCCACGCCTCTCCGGGCATCTACGCCCGCGCCTATCTCCTGGACCGGCTCAGCGAGGAGCAGCTCGACGGCTTCCGCCAGGAGAAGTCGAAGGCGCCCAACGGGCTGTCCTCGTACCCGCACCCGCGTCTGATGCCGGACTTCTGGGAGTTCCCCACCGTCTCCATGGGCCTCGGCCCGCTCGGCGCGATCTTCCAGGCCCGGATGAACCGCTACATGGAGGCCCGCGGCATCGCCGACACCTCCAAGTCGCAGGTGTGGGCCTTCCTCGGCGACGGCGAGATGGACGAGCCCGAGTCGCTGGGCCAGCTCTCCATCGCCGCCCGTGAGGGCCTCGACAACCTCACCTTCGTCGTCAACTGCAACCTGCAGCGCCTCGACGGCCCGGTGCGCGGCAACGGCAAGATCATCCAGGAGCTCGAGTCCCAGTTCCGCGGCGCCGGCTGGAACGTCATCAAGCTGGTCTGGGACCGCAGTTGGGACCCGCTGCTCGCGCGGGACCGGGACGGCGTCCTGGTCAACAGGCTGAACACAACGCCCGACGGCCAGTTCCAGACGTACGCCACGGAGACCGGCGACTACATCCGCGAACACTTCTTCGGCGACGACCACCGCCTGCGCGCGATGGTCGAGAACATGACCGACAAGGAGATCCAGCACCTGGGCCGCGGCGGTCACGACCACAAGAAGATCTTCGCCGCGTTCACCGCCGCCAGGGAGCACAAGGGGCAGCCGACGGTCATCCTGGCGCAGACGGTCAAGGGCTGGACCCTCGGCCCGAACTTCGAGGGCCGCAACGCCACGCACCAGATGAAGAAGCTGACGGTCGACGACCTCAAGGGCTTCCGCGACCGGCTGCACATCCCGATCTCCGACGCGCAGCTGGAGGGCGGCGCCCCGCCGTACTACCACCCCGGCCGGGACTCCGAGGAGATCCAGTACATGCACGACCGCCGCAAGGCGCTGGACGGGTACGTCCCGACCCGCGTCGTGCGCGCGAAGCCCCTTCAGCTCCCGGACGACAAGGCGTACGCGGGCGTCAAGAAGGGCTCCGGGCAGCAGTCGATCGCCACCACGATGGCCTTCGTCCGGCTGCTCAAGGACCTGATGCGGGACAAGGAGATCGGCAAGCGCTTCGTGCTGATCGCCCCCGACGAGTACCGCACCTTCGGCATGGACTCCTTCTTCCCGAGCGCGAAGATCTACAACCCGCTCGGCCAGCAGTACGAGTCCGTCGACCGTGAACTCCTGCTCGCCTACAAGGAGTCGGCCACCGGCCAGATGCTGCACGACGGCATCTCGGAAGCGGGCTGCACGGCCTCGCTGATCGCCGCCGGATCCGCCTACGCGACCCACGGCGAGCCGCTGATCCCGGTCTATGTCTTCTACTCGATGTTCGGTTTCCAGCGCACCGGCGACCAGTTCTGGCAGATGGGCGACCAGCTGGCGCGCGGCTTCGTCCTCGGTGCGACCGCCGGCCGTACGACGCTGACCGGCGAGGGTCTCCAGCACGCGGACGGGCACTCGCAGCTGCTCGCCTCGACCAACCCCGCCTGCGTCGCCTACGACCCGGCGTACGCCTACGAGATCGCGTACATCGTCAAGGACGGTCTGCGCCGGATGTACGGACCGACCGCCGACGGCAAGCCGGGCGAGGACGTCTTCTACTACCTCACCGTCTACAACGAGCCGATCCAGCACCCCGCTGAGCCGGCCGATGTCGACGTCGAGGGCATCCTCAAGGGCATCCACCGCATCAGCACCGGGACTTCGGGCTCGATCCCCGCCCAGATCCTGGCGTCGGGCGTCGGCGTCCCGTGGGCGATCGAGGCGCAGCAGATCCTCGCCCAGGACTGGAACGTACGGGCCGACGTCTGGTCCGCGACGTCGTGGAACGAACTGCGCCGCGACGCAGTGGAGGTGGAGCGTCACAACCTGCTGCACCCGGAAGAGGAGCAGCGCACGCCCTACGTGACGCAGAAGCTGTCCGGCGCGCAGGGGCCGTTCGTCGCGGTCTCCGACTGGATGCGCGCCGTCCCCGACCAGATCGCGCGGTGGGTGCCCGGCACGTACCAGTCGCTGGGTGCGGACGGTTTCGGTTTCGCGGACACCCGGGGCGCCGCACGTCGCTTCTTCCACATCGACGCCCAATCGGTGGTGGTCGGGGTGCTCACAGAGCTGGCGCGCGAGGGCAAGGTCGACCGCTCGGTCCTCAAGCAGGCGATCGACCGCTACCAGCTGCTCGATGTCGCGGCCGCCGATCCCGGCGCGGCCGGGGGCGACGCCTGAGCGGTGTCTGCCTGAGCGGTGCGCGGTGCCCGCCTGAGCGGTGCCTCGGCAAAGGGCGGCGAGAGCCTCGGCCTCGCCGCCCTTCGGCATCTACCGACTCGCGCTCAGAACGCTCCTCCCGCGAGCGGCCCTGCCGCAGAGGCCAGCGAGACCACCGCGAGCAGAGTGACGATCGCGCCGAGCACGACCGCGATGAGCGCCGGTACCGACTGTGTGCCGGTCCAGCGTCGGCCCATGGCCAGCCAACCGCAGACGACGGCGACCGGTCCGAACACGATCCCCAGGCTGAAGAAGCCGACGATCGCGCAGATGAGGCCGATGATTCCGAGCGACGCGCGGTCCGGCCCGGTCCGTGACCCTGCGCGGCCACGTGAGCGGGGGTGCTTGCGCGTGGTGTGTCCGAAGCCCGCCATCATCACTCCCTGAGTTCTTCCGGTGCTTCCGGTTCTTCCGGACTCGGGCGATGCTTCGGGTACCCCGCTTGCCGCGGTCTATCGCGCGCGTACTCCACTGTCCCTGTCGGGACTGTCCCTGCCGGGCCCTTATTGCTCCCAGACCTTGAACGCCCGCGCGCGGTAAGGGGATTCGGGCTCCCACGTCCCGCTGCCCGGGTACGTCTGGAACTCGCCGGTCTCCGCGCACACCGCGGATTGGTAGGTGGTGACGGGACGGCCCGTGCGGTTGGCGAGGGACGCCGCGCTGCTCCCCTCCGGCAGCGCGATGCAGCTCTCGATGTCGATATCGGCCAGCTCATAGGCGTGCCGGGACCCCTTGAACCCGCTCTTGCCCCACAGACACAGCTCCCCCGCCGCGCAGTCGCCCAAGGTCGGTGGCGCCGCCGCGGTGGCGAGGCCCGGAGTGAGCGCCACCGCGGCGAGCGCGGTCGCGGCGGCAGCCGTGGTCATGAAAGTACGCATGTGCTTCAACCCCCGTGTCGTGTCGACCAGTTGCGTTCGCGACTGATCGCCTGCCAGACACTCTGGCCCGGAAGCTCTGGTTCCGGGAAGGGCTGTCGAGGGACGTCACCCTGATAAGCGAAAGCCCCCGGATCGTTCCCGGGGGCTTCCCTCGTACGAGCGGTTTCGCGCAGCTCAAAGGTGATTTCACGCGACCCGGCCCGATGGCCGGCCGTCAGATGTGCGCTGCGCCCGCGCCCGCCTCCGCGTTCTCTCCGCGCTTGGTGAGCAGCGCGACGAAGATGGCGACGACGGCGACACCCGCGGCGACCAGGCAGGCCATGCTCATGCCCGAGATGAAGGTGTCCTGCGCAACGCCCGTGATCTTCTCGGCGAGCGCCGGCGGGGCGCCCGGCGGCACCGGCGCGACACCGACCTGGACCGCCTCCGACGCCTGGCCCAGCTGGGCGTGCGTGAGCGGCGGGAGCCCGGCGCCCGTCCAGTTCCCGGCGAGATCGCTGTCGACCTTGGACGCCATGACGGCGCCGAGCACGGCGGTGCCGAGGCTTCCGCCGATCTGCATCGCGGCCTGCTGGAGGCCGCCGGCCACGCCGGAGAGCTCCAACGGGGCGTTGCCCACGATGACTTCCGTCGCTCCGACCATCACGGGCGCGAGGCCGAGCCCCAGCAGGGCGAACCAGACGGACATGATCCCGCTGCCCGTTCCCGGTTCCAGCGTGGACATCCCGTACATGGCGACGGCGGTCAGCGTCATGCCACCGGCGAGCGGGACACGGGGACCGAACTTCGTGATCATCGCCCCCGCCAGCGGAGAGCCGACGATCATCATGCCGGTCAGCGGCAGCAGGTGCATTCCGCTCTCGACCGGGCTCATGCCGTGCACGTTCTGGAGGTAGAACGTCACGAAGAACAGTCCGCCCATGAACGCGATGGCCATCAGCACCATCAGCACCACACCGGCCGACAACGGCACGGACCGGAACAGGGCCAGCGGGATGAGCGGTTCGGCGACGCGGGTCTCCCAGAGCGCGAACAGCACGAAGCACAGCACAGAACCGGCTATGAACGTCCAGGTCATGCCGTCGCCCCAGCCCCAGGTCGGCGCCTTGATGAGCGCCCAGACCAGGCAGAACATCGCGCCGGACAGCAGCACGATGCCGAGGATGTCGAAGGACCGCGGCGCGTTCTCGGCACGGTGGTCCAGGAGGATGAAAACCCCCAGAGCCAGGGCGAGAACGCCGATGGGGACGTTGATGAAGAAGACCGACTGCCAGCTGACGTGCTCGACGAGCAGCCCGCCGACGATCGGCCCGCCGGCGGTCGAGGCGCCGATGACCATGCCCCAGATACCGATCGCCATGTTCAGCTTCTCGGCGGGGAACGTGGCGCGCAGCAGGCCGAGCGCGGCAGGCATGAGCAGTGCCCCGAACAGGCCCTGGAGCACGCGGAAGGTGACGACGAAGGCGATGCTGTCGGACAGGCCGATGGCCCCCGACGCGGCGGCGAAGCCGACGACACCGATGAGGAACGTCTGCCGGTGACCGAATCGGTCACCGAGCTTGCCCGCGGTGATCAGCGTGACCGCGAGGGCGAGGAAGTAGCCGTTGGTGATCCACTGGACGTCGGCGAAGGTCGCGCCGAGGTCCTTCTTAATAGTCGGGTTGGCGATCGCGACGATGGTGCCGTCGAGGGCGACCATCATGACGCCGATCGCGACGGAGAAAAGTGTCAACCAGGGGTGACCGCGCAGCCCCTTGGTCGGTGCCGGGACGTGCTCGGGCTCCGGAACCCGATCCGCCTTGTCGACAGTGGTCTGACTAGTCATGTGTTCGAGGCTAATGACAGCCACTGACAGTTGGCGAATCATTTCACAAGTCAGCGACTGTCACGTCGCTCACACTAGGGTGAGCTGCACAAACGGCAAGAAAGAGAACCATGACGGATCGAATCAACCTGCGTGAACTCAAGAAGCAACGCACACGAAACGCCTTGCTGCGCACCGCACTTGAGCTCTTCACGACCCAGGGGTTCGACCGGACGACGGTCGACGAGATCGCCGACGCCTGCGGAGTGTCCCAGCGCACGTTCTTCCGGTATTTCGCGAACAAGGAGGAGGTCGCGCTCGCGGTGCAGCAGACGGTGGAGTCCCGCTTCGTCGCCGCGCTGCGTGAACGCCCCTTGGGGGAAAGCCCGTTCGAGGCGCTGCGGCGGACCGTACTCGGCACATGGGATGCGATGAGTCGCGTCGTGGAGGAGCTCATCCCGCTCGAACTCCACATGCGCACCTACCAGATGATCGAATCCACCCCCTCCCTGCTCGCCGTTCACCTGCGCCGCTCCATCGAACTGGAAGAGGAACTCGCGCGCGTGGTCGCCGAACGCGAAGGCCTCGACGTGGACAGTGATCCGCGGCCGCGTGTGGCCGTCGCCGCCTTCGGTGGCGTCATGCGGATGACCGGACGCCTGTGGGGCGCGGGAGAGGACGCGAGCCTCGAATCGATCCGCGCGCTCACCGAGTCGTACCTTGATCACTTGAGGCCTTCACTGGCCGGACAATGGCGCCGCGACCAGGGATGACACAGCGTGAGGCCACCAATGCACCTGCGTCCGGTTTTACCCAAATACACCACGTGAAACGTGATCCGCCTCACCTCATTCACGGTGGCGCATGCGCTTCTCCTAGGGTGTCCCGCAGTGACTTCCTTCGATACCTCTCCCCAACTCAACGTCTGGCGCGCACTGCTTGCGCTGGTCGTCGTGTTCGTCATGCTGGCCACCACCGGCTGGACCGCGGTGCGTCATCAGCGAGGCGTCACATCTCCGCTCCAGACCGCGCTCACCTCTTGGGAGCACGGCCGGATAAACGGACATGCACTGCCCGCGCACGACGGCTCCCCCAACCGCCTCGCGCATTTCTTCGGCTCGCTGAGCGCCCACCAGCGCGGCGAGCTCGCCGCCCGGTATCCGCTCGCGGTCGGCAATATGAACGGTGCACCTGTAGAGCTGCGCTATCGCGCCAACCGCATCGCGCTCGACCAGGCCCGCCAGGTCGAGCACAAGCGCATGTACGACAACCGGTTGTCGTCCGTCGGTCACGCCGACGCGAAGAAGCGCATGAACCGGTTCGCGTCCCTGGAGAAGCCCGATCGCAAGATCCTCTCCTTCGACCCTCTGGGCGCCGGCCGGGTCGCCGAGGTCTTCGGCGACCTCGACAAGGCCCAGCGGGTGTCCGTCGTGGTGCCGGGAGTGGACACGAACGTGCTCACCTTCGAGCGCACGTCCCGCCAGTACTCGGCGCCCGTGGGCATGGCGCGCTCCCTGTACGGCGCCGAGCGCAGCGCCAGTCCGCACACGCGTACCGCGGTCGTCGCGTGGGCCGACTACACCGCGCCGGCCGGCCTGGGTGTGGACGCCGCCACGGCGATGCGCGCCGAGGACGGAGCGGTGCGGCTCAACGCCATGCTGCGCGGTCTGCCCGGCCGGTCCTCCGTCGCCCTGTACTGCCACAGCTACGGCTCGGTGGTGTGCGGCGTCGCGGCGCACCACATGCCGGGGCGGGTCAGCGACATCGCGGTGGCGGGCAGTCCCGGTATGCACGCCCAGAGCGCGGCGGGCCTGAACACGCACGCGCGCGTGTGGGCCATGCGCGACAAGGACGACTGGATCCAGGACATTCCCTACATGGAGGTGGGCGGTCTCGGTCACGGAGCGGACCCCGTCTCCTCCGCTTTCGGCGCACGCGTCCTCGCGGCCGGCGACTCCAAGGGGCACACCGGCTACTTCGTGCCGGGCACCGAGAGCCTCGCCAACTTCGCCGACATCGGCACCGGCGGGTACAAGACAGTGCACTGCGCCGGCGGAGGTCAGGGCTGTCTGGACGGTTTCTCCGGGAACGTCTCCGCCTGACGCGCGTAGAAAGTGCTGAAACAGCGGTCTGCCACGACAGGCGACGGAGACGCGCGCTCCGCCTACGATGAGCCACATGGGTGACGTACTGGCCGGATTTCATGCCGCCTGGGAGTTCGAGTCCGACTCCGTGCTCATCCGCTTCGAACGGGGGATCCGCACGCCGAAGCTCCTTCAGGCGCTGGGCGAACGCCGCATCCCCCTGGAAGCGGTCGCGGCGGTGTCCCTGACGCCTGGAAAACGCGGGACCGTCGTGCTGCACGCGGTGCCGCGGCCGGGCGCGGACCCCCTGATGGACGCTGCTGCGGGTCAGCTCAAGGAGGGGAGCGACCCGTACCGCCTCGTGCTGCCGGCCGAGCGGGAGACGCTCGGCGAGTACTACGCGGACGAGCTGCGGGCGAAGATCTCCGACCACGAAGACGTGCGCCCGGAAAAGTATCTGGTGGCGCCTCCAGAGGCGCCCCGGCAGTTCAAGGCCTACGACGGGAAGGCCACGTTCGACGGAGACTCGGTGGCCTTCCGGTGGTTCTGGACCGGAGCGTCCTCCGCGAAATGGAAGGCCGGGGACAAGACGTTCCCGATCTCGGACCTGAGCGGCATCGAATGGCGCTCGCCCGAACTCTTCGAGGGCCATCTGCGCCTGCTGCCCCGGGACGCCTCCGGGGAACAGCCTGGTCAGGCGGACCAGGACCCGGCCGCGGTCGTCTTCGGCCTCGGCTACGGTCCGGTGCACGAGTCACTGCCGTTCGCCGCCTCGGTGCTGGCGGCCGTGCGGGCGTCCGGACCGGCGCCGCCGCAGGGCGGGGCGTTGTGCACCGAATCGGCGGGGGCCGGAAGGCGCGATCCCGCGGACATCGCCGACCGCATCCGGCACCTGGGCGAGCTGCACCAGGCGGGTCTGGTGACCGACGCGGAGTTCACGTCGAAGAAGGCCGAGCTGCTCGCCGAGCTGTGACCTCATACCTGGGTAGGGGGTGCGGTTGAGCACTCCGGTATGACGGCACGACCGGGCCCGGGTGTCTACGCTGATCTGGCCATGAGCACTGCACCGCCATCTCCCGAGAAAACGCCCCGCCCGCCGGACGACGGTTCCGGCCCGGCGGGCTCTCGGCGCATGACCGGAGCGGTGCGTGGGCTGGGCGACCGGATTGCCTGGGCCGGTTCGACACTCACCGCGGCCCTGGGCGACGACCGGTCGGAGCCCCTGCTGGCACACGCGCCCCGCCGTTGGATGCGGCTGTTGCCCTATCTGCTCGCGCTGGGCTTCACCGCGGCGCTGATCCCGACCACGACCCAGGTGTTGGCGAACGACTACGGGGTCGGCGGCGGACTGGCCGCTGCGATCGGCGTGGCCCAGTCCGCTCCCCTGGTCCTCGCGGTGAGCCGCCCGCTGACCGCCTGGTACATCATGATCACCGCGGCCGTGCTGGGCGCGATCCCTGTGCTTCAGGGGGACGCCCACAATCCCTCGCCGTGGACGGTCATGATGATCGTGGCCTACGTGGTGCTGTGCATCGCGCTGGCTCTGCGGGAGAGCCGTCGCGTTCTCGTGAACATCTGGCTGGTCACCGTCGCCGCCAGCATCGTGGTCGGCATCTTCCGCGACAGCACCAGTCAGGACACGGGGGTGCTCCTCATCGTCCTGAGCGGTGGGGTGCTGCTCCTGGGCGCTTTGCTGCGGGAGCGCGGCGAGACCAGACGCAAGCTCGTCGCGCAGGAGACGATCAGCGAGGCCGAGCGGACCCGCAGAACACTGCTCGAGGAGCGGGCCAGGATCGCGCGCGAGCTGCACGACGTCGTCGCCCACCACATGTCGGTGATCACCGTGCAGGCGGACTCCGCGCCCTACCGGCTGCAGGACCTGCCCGACGAGGCACGCGAGGAGTTCGAGTCGATCGCCACGGGTGCGCGCGCGTCACTGACCGAGATGCGCCGTCTCCTCGCGGTCCTGCGCAGCGAAGAGGCGCAGGGCGACCTGGTCCCGCAGCCCGGCCTCGCGCACCTGCCGCAGCTGGTCGAGGCGACCGTACGAGGCGGGGTGCCGGCCGAGCTGTCCTATCCGGAGCTGGCTCTCGTCGTGGAGCTGGCCCAGGTGTCCCCGGCGGTGGACCTCTCCGCGTACCGCATCGTGCAGGAGGCGCTGTCGAACGTGGTGCGGCACGCTCCGGGTGCCCGGACTCAGATCTCCATCAGCCTCGACGGGGACGCCCTGCTGGTGGTCGTGGTCAACGGGCCGGCCGCGGAACCGGTATCACCTGTCGAATCGACCGCCGGTACCGGACACGGGCTGATAGGGATGAACGAGCGCGTACGGTTGGTCGGCGGCACGCTGGACGTGGGCCCGCTGCCCGACGGAGGTTTCCGTGTCGCGGCCCGGCTCCCATTGAGCGTGCCCGACTCCCCGACGGCATAAAGGAATTCGGCACGCATGACCATTCGCGTGATCATCGTCGACGACCAGACCATGGTGCGGGCGGGTTTCGCCGCGCTGTTGAACGCACAGAGCGACATCGACGTCGTGGGAGAGGCCCCGGACGGCAAGGAAGGCGTCCAGGTGAGCCGCTCCACGCATCCCGATGTCGTCCTCATGGATGTCCGGATGCCCGAGATGGACGGGCTGGCCGCAACCAAGGAACTGATGGACCCGCCGCCCGGCGTGGTGCACCGGCCGAAGGTCCTGATGCTCACCACGTTCGACGTCGACGACTATGTGTACGCCGCACTGCGGGCGGGCGCGTCCGGGTTTCTGCTCAAGGACGCGCCACCGGCCGATCTGATCTCCGCGGTGCGTGTGATCGCGGCCGGTGAGGCACTGCTCGCTCCCACGGTCACCAAGCGTCTCATCGCGGACTTCGCCAAGACCCGCCCCGCAAACCGCAAGAGCCACGATCCGCTCCTGAAGACCCTGACACCGCGTGAGTCCGAGGTTCTCGAGCTGATCGCGCGCGGACTGTCCAACCAGGAGATCGCGCAGAAGCTGGTGCTGGCCGAGCAGACGGTGAAGACCCATATCGGCCGTGTGCTGGCGAAGTTGGGCCTGCGCGACCGGGCGCAGGCCGTGATCTTCGCGTATGAATCGGGTCTCGTAGAGCCCGGCGGACGGTGATTCGCCACTCCTGAGGCGTCCGACCCCCTACTGCGGTATCAGTCATCAATACCCAGGTATCAAGGGCTGGTTGGCTCCCCAGTGTGACGTCCCGGCCGCGTCCGTCCTCCTACCTTCCCCTCGTCACACCATTGGACGAAGGGGAGACGGGCGATGGGCCTGAGCTCATGGAAACAACGCGGCCGTCGCGCCGTGGCGGCCGCCGCGCTCACGGCAATCGCCGTGTCCGGCACGGCGGGTTGGGCATCGGGCCAGGAGCAGCGCCCGCTCACCGGCCCTCCCCCGGGCACCGCTTCGTGGCGCGCGGACGATTCGCTGGGCCGCGGACTGCCTGACCCCGCGACAGCAAGGCCTGCTCAAGTCGCCGCCTTCTTCCACGGGTTGAGCGCAGCGGAGCAGCACGCTCTGGTCGCGCGACACCCGTCGGTCGTCGGCAATCTGGACGGGGCCCCGATCGCTCTGCGGTACGAGGCGAACGCGCTGTCGCTGCGGGCCGAGCAGGCCAGGTCCCGCGCCGACGCCAAGGACCGCACGCTTACCGAGCAACAGCGGACCTCGGCGCGTGCGCTCGCCGACCGCTGCTCCCAACTGCTCGCGCAAGGCCGCCGGATACTCGCCTTCGATCCCCGCGGGCGTGGCCAGGTCGCCGAGGTCTACGGGGACCTGGAGACGGCTCGGCATGTCTCCGTGATCGTGCCGGGTTCCGATATCGACCTGGGCACGTTCGACCGGACCAGGGACGTGTACGGGACACCCGCCGGGATGGCGCGCTCGCTGCACCGGGCGACGGCCGGGCGGACGGCCGTGGTGGCGTGGGCCGGATACACCACTCCGGTGGGTCTGGGCCCGGATGCGGCCACGGGCCGGCTCGCCGAAGCGGGAGCCCCCAGGCTGGCCCGCTTCGCGCAGGGCCTCACCGCGGCCGGCGCCCCGAAGCCGACCGTCTTCTGCCACAGCTACGGGTCGGTGGTGTGCGGGCTCGCCGCGTCCCGGCTTCCCGCTGCGGACCTTGTGGCCCTCGGTTCGCCCGGAATGCATGCCGACACGGTGGCCGAACTGCACACGCGCGCCAGGGTGTGGGCGGCCCGGGACGACAGCGACTGGATCGGCAAGGTGCCGAACGTCGAGCTGTTCGGTCTGGGACACGGCACCGACCCGACCGACCCCTCCTTCGGAGCCCGCCGGGTGCCTGCCGAGCAGGCCCAGGGCCACACGGGCTACTTCGCGCCGGGCACGGACTCGCTGCGCGCCTTCGCCGACATCGCCACGGGAGCTGCGTCATGACCGCCACTTCTCTCCGCACCTCCGTGTCCTCGGCCATCGCCTCGGTCGAAGCGAAGACCCCGGCCCACCGGGATCGGGCAGTGGACGGGCTGCGGGCGTTGGCCCTGCTCGCCGTGCCCGCGGGTCACTGGCTGCTCGCGGGCTTCACGCTGGACCCGCAGGGCGCCCTGCACAATGCGAGCCCGCTGAGCAGCTTCGGCTTCTTCGCGCCCCTCAGTTGGGTGTTGCAGATGCTCGGGGTCTTCTTCCTCGTCGGCGGATACGCGTCGGTCCTGTCGTTCCGGCGGGCCCGGGAGCGTGGCACGTCGACGGCCGGCTGGCTGCGGGGCAGGCTCGCCCGTCTGGGCCGTCCCGTGCTGGGCGTGACCGCGGTGTGGGCCGCGCTGGCGCCCTTGCTGTACGCCCTCGGGGTACCCCTGCCGACGTTGCGCACAGCTTCCACCCTGGTGATACAGCCCCTGTGGTTCGTCGGCATCTACACCGTGATCACCGCGCTCACACCGTGGTGCATCAAGGCGGCGCACAAGCTCGGTGCCTGGTCCGTGGTCCCACTGATCGGATCGGTCGCCGTCGTCGACTTCCTCCGGTACGGCCCCTTCTCCTCGGCCATGCCGTCGTGGCTGAGCCTGCTCAATCTCCTTCCAGGCTGGATGTTCGCCTATCAACTCGGCGTCTGCTGGGGCGAGAAGAGACTCGGAAAGCGGGGGGCCTGGGCGCTGCTCGTCGGTGGAACGACTCTGTTCGCGGCCTTGCTGCTGCTCTTCCACTACCCGGCGTCGATGGTCGGGGTACCGGGCGAGGCGCGGACGAACTCGCACCCGCCGTCGCTGCTGGTCCTCGCCCTTGCGGCCGCACAGAGCGGCGCCGCGATACTGGTGCGGGACCGCCTGGCCAAGCTGCTGCGCCGCCCGGCCCTGTGGGCACCGGTCGTGGTCATCAACCTGTCGGCGATGACCATCCTGTGCTGGCACCAGACGGCGCTGCTCGCGGCGGCGATACCCGGCTCGTTCGCCAGCGCGATACCGGGCCTCACGACGGCACCGGACACGCTCGCCTGGATAGCGATCCGCCTCGCGTGGCTACCGCTGTTCGCGACTCTGCTCATCCTGATAGGCCGCTATGCGCGGGGCTTCGAGGCACCGTGGAAGCAGGTGAGCCGGGGGCGCCGGGCGCTGGCGGGGCTGCTCGCCGCCGGGTTCGCGGTGTTCGCGCTGGGGCTGGCGTGAGGCCCCGCGGGCCTCACTGCCGCCCCTCCCCTGGCGGTCCGGCTACTCGCGGCCCGCCGACGTGAAGGCCATGTCCGCGTAGCGGTCGCCCGAGACCTTCGCGGCGATGGGCTCGAGGAGCGCCAGTTCCTCATCGGTGAGCACGACCTGGGTCGCCGCGGTGTTCTCCTCGACGCGCGTGCGCTTGCGGGTGCCGGGGATCGGGACGACGCCGAGGCCGAAGGCTCCCGCCTGTTGCTGCACCCAGGCCAGGGCGACCTGGCCGAGTGAGGCGCCGTGGGCGTCGGCGACCTGACGGACCGGCTCCAACAGGGCCGCGTTGGCTGCGGCGTTGTCCCCGGTGAACCGGGGCTGGTGGCGGCGGAAGTCGTCGTCGGCGAGTTCCTTGTCGGCGGAGACGAAGGCGCCGGTGAGGAAGCCACGCCCGAGTGGGGAGTACGGCACGAGGGCGACGCCGAGTTCGGCGGCGGCGGGCACGACCGAGCGTTCGATGTCGCGGCTGAACAGCGACCACTCGGACTGGACGGCCGCGATCGGATGGACGGCCTGGGCGGCGCGCAGTTCGGCGGCGGTCACCTCGCTCAGGCCGAGGTGCTTGACCTTGCCGGCGGCGACGAGTTCGGCCATCGCGCCGACCGTCTCCTCGATCGGCACCTTCGGGTCGCGGCGGTGCATGTAGTACAGGTCGACCGAGTCGACGTCCAGGCGTTGGAGGCTGGAGTCGATGCAGGTCCTGATGTAGGCGGGGTCGTTGTTGATGACGCGCTTGTACGGGTCGCTCGGGTCGGATCCGATGGCGAACTTGGTCGCGAGGACGAGCTCGTCGCGATGCGCCTTGACGAAAGGAGAGAGGAACTTCTCGTTCTCACCGGCACCGTAGGCGTCGGCGGTGTCGTACAAGGTGACGCCGAGTTCCAGCGCCCGCTCCAGGGTGGCCCTGGCCTCATCGGCGTCCGTCGGTCCATAGGCCCAGCTCATTCCCATGCAGCCGAGGCCCTGAATGCCCACCACGGGCCCGTTCTTTCCCAACTCAACAGTGGAAATGCGCCGCTGCTCGCTCGCCCGCTGCGTCCGCTCCGTGCTGCTCATGCGGTTCAAGCCCCCTCCGGCGCCGGTCGGGCACCCGCATAGAAGTCGATCTTGTAGTCCAGTACGGACAAGGTGTCCTGCAGCTCCGCCACCCGGTTCAGGACGTCGCGGCGGGTCGCTTCCAGGAGCTCCCTGCGCTCGTCGAAGGTCTCCTCGCCCCGGCGCACCAGCTCGGCGTAGCGCACCATGTCGGCCACCGGCATCCCGGTGAGCCGGAGCTTGCCGACGAGCGACAGCCAGTCCAGGTCACGGTTGCTGTAGCGGCGCTGCCCGGTGTGCGAGCGGTCGACGTCGGGCATCAGGCCGATCCGCTCGTACCAGCGCAAGGTGTGGGCGGTCAGTCCGGTGAGGGCGACGACCTCGCTGATCGTGTAGTGGTCCTGGCCCTCGGGGCGGGGATGTGAGTGGGGTGCCGAGGCACAGTTGTCGGTCTTCCGGGTCGCCGCGCGGGAGCGGGACGTGGTCTCCATCACCGTCATGGCCCCCACGCTAGAACCTTGGAGTGCACTCCAGGCAAGCACGGCACAGGAAATAGGGCGGCACACGAAATAGGGAGGACACCTCGAAGACGGCCCGGTTACGGTGCGGGCCATGACTGCCGTACGCCGTGCCACGCCCGCCGACGCCGAAGAACTGGTCCGCCTGCGCAAGATCATGCTGGACTCGATGAGACCGAGCGACGACCTGGAGTGGCAGCCGTACACGGCGCGGGTCCTGCGGTCCCATCTGGCCGACGAGGGCGGCCCGTTGGCGGTATTCGTGGTCGAGGCACCGGACGTTCCGGGCACGCTCGCGGCCTGTGCGACCGGCACCATCAACCTCAGCCTGGGCGGTCCCGGAAACCCCGAGGGCACTGCGGGACACGTCTTCAATGTCTGCACCGATCCCGCGCACCGACGCCGCGGCTACTCGCGGGCCTGCATGGAGGCGCTGCTGGCCTGGTTCAAGGAGCGCGACGTGCGCCGCGTCGATCTGCACGCCTCCGCCGAGGGCGAGCCCCTGTACTCCTCCCTCGGCTTCGCCCGCACTCCCGCGCCCGCCATGAGGCTGACGCTCTGACGCCGTCAGCGAGGAATTAGGCTCGTACGCATGCAGAGCCTCGCGTTGATCGAGAACTGGCCGGTACCGACCGCCGCAGCAGCCGTCGTCCGTGCGGACGGCACAGTGCTGGGGACCCGGGGACCCACGGCCCACCGCTTCCCGCTGGCCTCGGTCACCAAGCCGCTCGCGGCCTACGCGGCGCTGGTCGCGTACGAGGAGGGGGCGATCGAGCTGGAGGAGCCGGCGGGCCCCGAGGGCTCGACCGTCCGGCACCTGCTCGCGCACACCAGTGGCCTCGCCTTCGACGAGCACAAGACGACGTCGGAGCCGGGCACCCGGCGGCTGTACTCGAACGCGGGCTTCGAGGTGCTGGGAGACCACATCGCGAAGGCGACGGACATCCCGTTCGGCGAGTACCTGCGCCAGGCCGTGCTCGAACCGCTGGGGATGACGGGGACGGCCCTCGACGGATCGCCCGCCAAGGACGGTGTGTCGACGGTGGACGACCTGGTGCGGTTCGCCGCCGAGGTGCAGGCGCCGCGACTGCTCGACCCGCGGACCGTGGCCGAGGCGATGACCGTGCAGTACCCGGGCACGAAGGGTGTGCTTCCGGGGTACGGGCACCAGAACCCGAACGACTGGGGGCTCGGATTCGAGATCCGGGACCACAAGTCGCCGCACTGGACGGGCAGTTCGTCGTCGCCGCGGACGTTCGGGCACTTCGGGCAGTCGGGCACGTTCCTGTGGGTGGACCCGGATGCCGGGGTGGCCGCTGTGGCGCTGACGGACCGGGCGTTCGGGCCGTGGGCGGCCGAGGTGTGGCCGCCGTTCACCGACGCGGTGCTCGCGGAGGTCTGACCGCGGGGCGGGGCGGCCCGCCGCGAATCAGTCGCCCATCTCCCAGATCAGCAGCTGGGCCTCCGTCGCCGCCAGCACCTCGAGGTCGGTCTCCGCGGTGATACGGGCGGCGTCCCCGTCGGCCAACTCCGTGTCCCCGAGCCGCACTTCGCCCTGCACCACGTGGACGTAGACATGGGGGGCGGCCGGCACCTCTCCGCGCTCGCCCGCCGCCAGGCGCCGGACGTGCAGCATGGCGCCCGCCGCGGGGACGTCGTAGGGGGTGGAGTCCGCGATGCCGTGCACCACCTCGTACGCCGGGTCACCGCCCGGGGCGAGGGGGGCGAGCCACATCTGGACGAAGGTGAGCGGCTCGACGCCGTCGTTGCGTTCGACGTGGCGGACGCCCCCGCCGGAGCTGAGGCGCTGCACATCGCCGGGACGGACCACGGACTCGTGACCGGATGAGTCGCGGTGGGTGAGCTCACCGGTGACGACCCAGGTGACGATCTCCGTGTGGCTGTGGGGGTGTTCGTCGAAGCCGGCGCCCGGCGCGAGGCGTTCCTCGTTGCAGGCGAGGATCGCACCGAAGCGCAGGTTGTCCGGGTCGTAGTGCGGGCCGAAGGAGAACGCGTGGAGGGATTCGATCCCCTCCTCGGGTTCGCCGCCGACATAGCGGTCGCCGGAGCGGCGTACATCAATCACGCGGTACACGGTAGCCCCCGTTTCCGGCCGTTCGACGGGCTCACCTCGGACCCTCCACTCCGCTGAGGCGTCCCGATAAGGCAGTCTTGTCCCCGTGCCCCAATCGGAATCAGAGCAGCCCTCAGCGAACGAACCAGCGGACCGTCGAGGCGGCCCCGCGGAGCCTCACCCGCACTCGGCGACCCTGAAGCGCCTGGAGAAATCGTCCGGGGCACTCGCCGCGCAGGCGATTACGCGCATGGACGAGACGTTGTCCTGGTACCGGGCGATGCCTCCGGAGAACCGGTCCTGGATCGGTCTGGTGGCACAGGCGGGTATCGCCGCGTTCACCGAGTGGTTCCGGCACCCGGACGCCCCGCAGGCCATCTCGACGGATGTGTTCGGCACCGCGCCCCGGGAGCTGACCCGGGCGATCACGCTGCGCCAGACCGTGGAGATGGTACGGACGACGATCGAGGTCATGGAGTCCGCCATCGACGAGGTGGCGGCGCCCGGCGACGAGAGCGTGCTGCGGGAGGCGCTGCTCGTGTACGCACGGGAGATCGCGTTCGCGACCGCCCAGGTGTACGCGCAGGCCGCCGAGGCGCGGGGCGCCTGGGACGCGCGGCTCGAGTCGCTCGTGGTGAACGCCGTCCTGTCCGGGGAGGCCGACGAGGGTGCGGTCAGCCGGGCCGCGGCGCTCGGCTGGAACTCCCCCGAGCACGTGTGCGTGGTGCTCGGCACGGCGCCCGACGGGGACAGCGAGCTGACGGTGGAGGCGATCCGGCGGGCCTCCCGCCACGCCAAGCTGCAGGTCCTGACCGGGGTGCTCGGGAACCGGCTCGTCGTGATCGCGGGCGGCAGCGACAATCCGTTGGCCGTGGCGAAGTCGCTGATCGGCCCGTTCGCGGCGGGCGCCGTGGTCGCCGGGCCCGTGGTGCCCGACCTGTTGGCCGCCACGCGGTCCGCCCAGGCCGCGGCCGCCGGGCTCAAGGCGTGCAGCGCCTGGCAGGACGCTCCGCGTCCCGTTCTGGCGGACGATGTACTTCCGGAGCGCGCGATCGCAGGAGACCCCGCCGCGCGAGAGCAGTTGGTGGAGGAGATCTACAGACCGCTCGAGGAAGCGGGCTCGGCGCTCCTCGAGACGCTCAGCGTCTACCTGGAACAGGCAAGCAGTCTGGAGGGCGCGGCCCGGATGCTCTTCGTGCATCCGAATACCGTCCGCTACCGGCTTCGACGTGTGACCGACGTCACCGGATGGTCGCCTTCGGATGTCCGCTCGGCCTTCACCTTGCGCATCGCTCTCATCCTGGGGCGTCTGGCCGAGGCCGATCCCCAGTCGTAGGCTTTTGTCGGGGGCCTACAATTCCCCCTTCGGTTCTTCGTCCCTGTCCCCACCGGCGGCCCGACCCGTCCCCAAGAGAGAGTGTGAGAGTGCTCGTACTCGTCGCTCCCGGCCAAGGCGCCCAGACGCCCGGCTTCCTGACTCCCTGGCTCGAACTCCCCGGTGCCGCCGACCGCGTTGCCGCGTGGTCCGACGCCATCGGCCTCGACCTTGCCCACTACGGCACGCAGGCCGACGCGGACGCGATCCGTGACACGGCCGTCGCCCAGCCGCTCCTTGTCGCGGCCGGGCTACTCTCGGCCTCCGCGCTCGGCGATGTGGCGCCGGGCGCCGTGGCGGGGCACAGCGTCGGTGAGATCACCGCCGCGGCGTTCGCTGGGGTGCTCGACGAGGCCGCCGCGCTGAAGCTCGTGCGCACGCGTGGTCTGGCCATGGCGGAGGCCGCGGCGATCACGGAGACCGGGATGTCGGCGCTGCTCGGCGGCGACCCCGAGGTCACCGTCCCGCACCTGGAGAAGCTGGGCCTGACTCCGGCGAATGTGAACGGCGCGGGCCAGATCGTGGCCGCCGGCACGCTGGAGGAGCTGGCCACCCTCGAGGCCGACAAGCCCGAGGGGGTGCGCCGCGTGGTGCCGCTGAAGGTGGCGGGCGCGTTCCACACCCGGCACATGGCCCCGGCCGTGACGAAGCTGGAGGAGGCCGCCAAGGAGCTGGCCCCGGCCGACCCCACGGTCACGTATGTCTCGAACAAGGACGGCAAGGCCGTCGCGACCGGCGCCGAGGTGGTCTCCCGCCTGGTCGGCCAGGTCGCGAACCCGGTCCGCTGGGACCTGTGCATGGAGACGTTCCAGGAGCTCGGTGTGACCGCGCTCATCGAGGTGTGCCCGGGCGGCACCCTCACCGGGATCGCCAAGCGCGCGCTCCCCGGCGTCAAGACTCTCGCCCTGAAGACCCCCGACGACCTCGACGCAGCCCGCGCCCTGATCGCCGAAGTAGCCGCAGCAGCCACGGCCTGACAAGGAGATCCGAGCAGCATGTCGAAGATCAAGCCCAGCAAGGGTGCCCCGTACGCGCGCATCCTCGGCGTCGGCGGCTACCGCCCGACGCGGGTCGTGCCGAACGAGGTGATCCTCGAGAAGATCGACTCGTCCGACGAGTGGATCCGCTCGCGCTCCGGCATCTCCACCCGTCACTGGGCCAGTGACGAGGAGACCGTGGCCATGATGTCGGTCGAGGCGTCCGGCAAGGCCATCGCGAACGCCGGCATCCGGCCGGAGCAGATCGGCTCCGTGGTCGTGTCGACCGTCTCGCACTTCGCGCAGACGCCGGCCATCGCGACGGAGATCGCGGACAAGCTCGGCACGGACAAGGCCGCCGCGTTCGACATCTCCGCGGGCTGCGCCGGCTTCGGCTACGGCCTCACGCTCGCCAAGGGCATGATCGTCGAGGGCAGCGCGGAGTACGTGCTGGTCATCGGCGTGGAGCGACTCTCCGACCTGACCGACCTGGAGGACCGCGCGACGGCCTTCCTGTTCGGTGACGGCGCCGGTGCCGTGATCGTCGGCCCGTCCCAGGAGCCCGAGATCGGCCCGACCGTGTGGGGCTCCGAGGGCGACAAGGCCGGCACCATCAAGCAGACCGTGCCGTGGGACACGTACCGCATCGGTGATGTCTCGCAGCTGCCTCTGGACTCCCAGGGCAACGTCAAGTTCCCTGCGATCACGCAGGAGGGCCAGGCGGTCTTCCGCTGGGCCGTGTTCGAGATGGCGAAGGTCGCCCAGCAGGCGCTGGACGCGGCCGGGATCAACCCGGACGACCTGGATGTCTTCATTCCCCACCAGGCCAACGAGCGGATCATCGACTCGATGGTGAAGACTCTGAAACTGCCGGAGCACGTCACGGTCGCCCGTGACATTCGCACCACCGGCAACACGTCGGCCGCCTCGATTCCGCTCGCTATGGAGCGGCTTCTGGCGACCGGCGAGGCGAAGAGCGGCGACACCGCGCTCGTCATCGGCTTCGGGGCGGGTCTCGTGTACGCCGCCACGGTCGTTACCCTCCCCTAGGCATCCTGTGCGGATCTTCGATCCGAACCGGATGCCGCCACACCCTCTGGATACACACCGAAGGAGCGCCACAATGGCCGCCACTCAGGAAGAGATCGTCGCCGGTCTCGCCGAGATCGTGAACGAGATCGCCGGGATCCCCACCGAGGACGTCCAGCTGGACAAGTCCTTCACCGATGACCTGGACGTCGACTCGCTGTCCATGGTCGAGGTCGTCGTCGCCGCCGAAGAGCGCTTCGACGTCAAGATCCCGGACGACGACGTCAAGAACCTCAAGACCGTCGGCGACGCCACGAAGTACATCCTCGACCACCAGAACTGAGCCACAAGCCTCAGTCAGTTGGTCAGTCGCTCCGCCACCCGGCGGTGGCGCCGCTGAATCCCTCGGATCCGTTGGAGAAAGAATTCCTGTGAGCTCGACCAATCGCACCGTGGTCGTCACCGGTATCGGCGCAACCACACCGCTGGGTGGCGACGCGACATCCACCTGGGAGGGCCTCGTCGCCGGACGTTCCGGCGTCAAGCCCCTTGAGCAGGAGTGGGCCGCCGACCAGGCGGTCCGCATCGCGGCGCCGGTCGCCGTTGAGCCGGGCGAGGTCATCCCCCGCCCGCAGGCCCGCAAGCTGGACCGTTCCGCGCAGTTCGCGCTGATCGCCGCCAAGGAAGCCTGGGCCGACGCCGGTTTCACCGACAAGGCGGGCGACGACCCGGCTGTCGACCCCGACCGTCTGGGCGCCGTCATCGCTTCTGGCATCGGCGGCGTGACCACGCTCCTCGACCAGTACGACGTGCTGAAGGAGAAGGGCGTACGCCGCGTCTCCCCGCACACCGTGCCGATGCTGATGCCCAACGGCCCTTCGGCCAACGTGGGCCTGGCCGTGAACGCCCGCGCGGGTGTGCACACGCCGGTCTCCGCCTGCGCCTCCGGCGCCGAGGCCATCGGCTACGGCATCGAGATGATCCGCACCGGCCGCGCCGACGTCGTCGTCTGCGGTGGCACGGAAGCGGCCATCCACCCGCTGCCCATCGCCGCGTTCGGCAACATGATGGCGATGTCCAAGAACAACGACGACCCGCAGGGTGCGTCGCGTCCCTACGACACGGCCCGGGACGGGTTCGTGCTCGGTGAGGGCGCCGGCGTCATCATCCTGGAGTCGGCCGAGCACGCCGCCAAGCGCGGCGCCCGCGTCTACGCGGAGGCGGTCGGCCAGGGTATCTCCGCCGACAGCCACGACATCGTGCAGCCGGAGCCGGGGGGCCGCGGCATCGCGCATGCCCTGCAGAACCTGCTGGACAACACCGACCTGGACCCGGCGGAGATCGTGCACGTCAACGCGCACGCGACGTCGACGCCCGCCGGTGACATCGCCGAGCTGAAGGCGCTGCGCAAGGTCTTCGGTGACGACGCCGACCACTTCGCCGTCTCCGGCACGAAGTCGATGACCGGGCATCTGCTCGGCGGCGCCGGTGGCGTCGAGTCCGTGGCGTCGGTGCTCGCGCTGTACAACCGCATGGCTCCGCCGACCATCAACGTCGAGAACCTCGACCCGGAGGCCGAGGGCACCGCCGACGTCGTCCGTGGCGAGGCGCGCAAGCTGCCCGTCGACGGTCGGATCGCCGCGCTGAACGACTCGTTCGGCTTCGGTGGGCACAACGTGGTGTTGGCCTTCCGCACGGTCTGACGCTCCGCTGAACGTGGGAGTGGGCCTGCCCTGGGGTACCGGGCGGGCCCACTCCGTTTTTCGTGTGCGTATGTGTGTAGCGTGACTGGTGTCTACGGGTGCGGATCCGCTGGGGGTTTGCGCAGTTCCCCGCGCCCCTGAAAAGCAGATCCCCGTGCCCCCCACTGGGCGACCCTCACCTCAGCGCCCACCTCGAGAAAAGGCCGGGATTACACCACCTGGTGGAGCCATCTGACGGGGGCGCCTTCGCCGGCGTAGCGGAAAGGCTCCAGTTCGTCGTCCCAGGGCTTGCCGAGGAGGGTCGCGAGTTCGGCCTCCAGGTCCGTCTCGCCGGCCTTGGAGCGGGTCAGTGCGGCGCGCAGGCGGTCCTCCGGGATGAGGATGTCGCCGTGGATGCCGGTGATGGCGTGGAAGATGCCGAGTTCGGGGGTGGCGCTGTAGCGCTCGCCCTCGGCGGCGGCGCAGGGTTCGGCCGTCACCTCGAAGCGCAGCAGCTGCCAACCGCGCAGCGCGGAGGCCAGCTTGGACGCGATGCCCGCCTCGGCGCGCCAGGAGAACTCTGATCTCCAGGTGCCCGGCGCCGCGGGCTGCCTGATCCAGTCGAGGCTGACGCGCGCGCCGAGTACGCCCGCGACCGCCCATTCGACGTGCGGGCACAGCGCGCGCGGAGCGGAGTGCACGTACAGAACTCCACGTGTCGTCACCGGGACCTCCAGTGTGGGTCGAGGTTCGCCTTCCCCAGCGGCCTCGCGCCCGTGCCGAGCCTTCTTCCCTTGTCGTCCGGAACGAAAAGGTCCAGACAAAAAGGGACACATCTGACGTGTAGTAATTTAGCGGAACCGGTACAGCGGGCCCCCAGTGGGTCGACCGGGGATCCCGGGGCGAGGCTATCGCGCAGCAGCGCAAGGAGTGTGACGTACTGTCGGTCCCGGGGCTCACAAACACCGACCTTTCACCCGGCGGGAGGCAACCCCGCCCCCGCGGGCGACGTCAGACGGGTCGGGCAAGGGCCGGTGAGGGCGAGCGAGAGGGCAGGAGGGCCGATGCGGAAGCGTAGCGACCGTGGCGACCGGCCGTTCGCCGTTCGGGCCGCTGTCGCGGCTGTGACGGCCGCCGTGCTCGGAGCCGGCTCGCTCGTCGCGTGCGACGCCACGGGTGACAACTCCCCCGGTCCCGCCGGTTCCCCGAGCTCCGCGAAGCCGTCGCCGAAGCCCACTCCCACGTGGGACACGAAGCCCCGGTCGGTTGCCGCGGTGGGTGACTCGATCACGCGCGGCTTCGACGCGTGCTCGGTGCTCTCCGACTGCCCCAAGGTGTCGTGGGCGACGGGGACGGACAGGTCGGTCAAGAGCCTCGCCGTGCGGTTGCTCGGTGAGAGCCGCGCCAAGACGCACAGTTGGAACCACGCGCGGACCGGGGCGCGGATGGCCGATCTGCCCGAGCAGATGAGCCTGGCGGCGGCCGAGAAGCCGGAACTCGTGACGGTCATGGCCGGCTCGAACGACGCATGCCGCCCTACGGCCGCCGGAATGACCCCTGTCGCGGACTTCCGGGCCGACTTCGAGGAATCCCTGCGCCAGTTGCGGCGCACGGCGCCCAAGGCGCAGGTGTACGTCCTGAGCGTGCCGGACCTGAAGCGGCTCTGGTCGCAGGGGCGGGCGAATCCGCTGGGCAAGCAGGTGTGGAAGCTCGGCATCTGCGCCTCGATGCTGGCCGATCCGGACGATCTGAACTCCGCGGCCACCGCGCGGCGGGACTCCGTGCAGGCGCGCGTGAAGGCGTACAACGAGGTGCTGCGCGAGGTCTGCGCAAAGGACAAGAAGTGCCGGTACGACGGCGGGGCCGTGTTCGGGTACAAGTTCGGGCAGGCGCAGTTGAGCGAGTGGGACTGGTTCCACCCGAGCGTGAACGGGCAGGCCAGGATCGCCGCGCTCGCGTACCGCGGGGTGACGGCCGAGCAGCCGTAGCAGCCTCCCCAACCAGGGCCTGTCGCGCGGGCGTAGGGTCGCGATCATGAGCAGCGAACTCTTCGGCACCCTGCCCGACCCCGACGGCACGCCCGTCCACCGCTGGACACTGGAGCGGGACGGAGTGCGGGTACGCATCCTGACGTACGGCGGGATCCTGCAGTCGGTGGAGGTGCCCGACCGGGGCGGCGCCGTGGCCGACGTGGTGCTCGGGTTCGCCGATCTGGACGGGTATCTGACGCACCCTGAGCCGTATCTGGGCGCGGTGGTCGGGCGGTACGCGAACCGGATCGCCGGCGGCCGGTTCCCGCTGGACGAGCGGATCTATCACCTCGCGCAGAACAACGGGCCGAATTCGCTGCACGGCGGTGAGCGCGGCTTCGACAAGCGGGTGTGGGACGCGGAGGCTGTCGGGGAGCACGGGGTGCGGCTGAGCCGTGTGTCGCCGCACGGCGAGGAGGGGTTCCCGGGGCGGGTCGAGGTCTCGGTGACGTACAAGTTGGAGGCGGGTGGGGCGCTGCGGATCTCGTACGAGGCCGTCACGGATGCGGCGACGCATGTGAACCTGACCAATCACACGTACTGGAATCTCGGCGGGGCCGCGTCCGGGAGCGCGGGCGGTCATGAGCTGCGGATCGACGGTGGGCGGGTGACGGCCGTCGACGACGGGCTCATTCCGACCGGGGAGCTGGTCGATGTGGGCGGGACGCGGTTCGATTTCCGGGAGAGCCGGAAGGTCGGGGGCGGGTACGACCACAACTATGTGCTCGACAAGGGGGTCGGCGGCGAGGCCGTGGAGGTGGCCGAGTTGTGCGATCCGGCGTCGGGGCGGGTGTTGGTGGTGGGGACGACTGAGCCGGGTGTGCAGTTGTATACGTCGGACGGGTTCGATGCGGCGTTGCCGTTTGCCGCCGGGGACGGGATCGCGTTGGAGACGCAGCACTTTCCGGATTCGCCGAACCGGGTGGAGTTTCCGTCCACCGTGCTGCGGCCGGGGGACGTGTACCGGTCGCAGACGGTGTATCGGTTCGGGAACCGGGGTTGACGACTCGGGGCTCTGCCCCGGACCCCGCTGGCTCTCGTCCGAAGGGCGGGGCTTGAATTGCCCGGACTCACGTCCCGGAGGTGACCGCCCGGACACGAGTGTCGGTCAAGGAGCGGCCTGCCGCCACCTCGTACGGTCCGGGGGCCAAGGACCACGCCCGCGTCGTCTCGTCCCAGGTTTCGAAGGCGCGGCGGGGGAGGTCGATGGTGGCCGAGACCGTCTCGCCGGGGGCCGCGGTGACCGTGGTGAAGGCGGCCAGCCAGCGGGTGGGGCGGGTCTCGTCGCGGTCCACAGGGGACAGGTAGAGCTGGACGACCTCGCGGCCGGGGCGGGAGCCCGTGTTGCGGAGGCGGACCGTCGCCGTGGTGCCGTGGACCTCGAGCGACTCGTACGTCCAGTCGGTGTAGCCGAGGCCGTGACCGAAGGGGTAGGCGGGGACCGCACCCGACTTCTCCCAGGCTCGGTAGCCGATGAAGACGTCCTCGGTGTACGGGAGTTGGCCGTCCACCGGAGTGACCTGGGTGACCGGCGCATCGGCCAGCGAGCCCCACGTGGTGGGGAGGCGGCCGCCCGGTTCCTCGGCTCCGGTGAGTACGTCGGCGAGGGCGGCGCCGCCCTCCTGGCCGGGGAACCACGACAGCAGCACGGCGGCGACGTCCTCGCGCCACGGCATCTCCACCGGGGAACCGGAGTTGACGACCACCACGGTGTTCGGGTTGGCGGCGGCCACCGCGCGTACCAACTCGTCCTGGCGGCCAGGGAGTCGGAGGTCGGCACGGTCGAAGCCCTCGGACTCCACGCGGTCCGTCGTGGCGACCACGACGACGGCGACCTCGGCGTCACGCGCGGCGGCGACGGCCTCGGCGAGCAGGGGGTCGGCGTCCTGGCGCGGGTCGAGGTGCACGAGGCTGAACATCACCGCGGGCAGCGGCATCTCGAGGGACTTGTCGAGGGCGTGGAGGAGGGAGACCTCGACCGGCTGCCCCTGCGTCAGCGTCACCTTGCCGCGTTCCACCGGGGCGCCGATGAACGCCTCGAAGGGGTCGGACTCGGGGCCCATGGCCTGCGCGCCCTCGTACAGGACGGTGCCGTCGACGGTGAGGGTGAAGGCGCCGAGGCCGCGCGTTCCGAAGGCGTGGTCGCCGCTCTCGCGCGGCGTGAAGGTGCCGGTCACCTCAATGCTGTGCAGGGCCTCGTGGGTGACACCGGCAGGCAGGTCGCTGCCGAGCCACTGGACCTGGCCGTTCGGGAGCGTGCCCTCCCCTAGGACGGCGCCTTCGGCGTCGCGGCAGACGGCGCGGAGTGCGAACCCCTTGTCGGCGACGGCGAGTTCGTCGCTCGGGTCGGCGCCGACGCTGTAGGTCAGCGACGGCAGCGCGGCGGTCAAACCGTCGAGCGGCGAGACGATCCGGGACGGGAAGACGGTGGCGGAGCCGCCACCGAGGACGCGGGCGTCGCGCGCGGCGGCCCCGATGAGGGCGACCCGCGCGTCCGAACTCAGCGGCAGCACACCGGAGTTGCGCAGGAGAACGAAGGCGCGGTGGGCGATCTCGCGGGCCAGGGCCTCGCCGTCGACCTCCGCCGGCGGCTCACCGACGACGGGTTCGGCACCTTCGAGGGCGCCGACGCGGGCGGCGAGCCGCAGCACATTGCGTACGGCCCCGTCGACCTCGGACTCGTCGACCTCGCCGGAGCGGACGGCCTCCACGAGCGCCGGGCCGTACACCGTCAGCGGGCCGGGCATCGCGGCGTCCAGGCCGCCCTTGATGTCTCCGACGGTGGAGCGGGCGGCCATCCAGTCGGAGACGTTGAAGCCGTCGAAGCCCCACTCGCCGCGCAGGATCTCGTTGACGAGGTGGCGGTGTTCGGTCATCGAGGTGCCGTTGACCGCGTTGTAGGCGGTCATGACGCCCCACGGGTGGGCGTTCTTGACGATGGCCTCGAAGGGGGCCAAGTACAGCTCGCGCAGGGCCCGTTCGGAGACCACGTTGTTCACCGTAAAGCGGTCCGTCTCGGCGTCGTTCGCCACGTAGTGCTTCATGGTCGTGCCGACGCCGCCGGACTGCACGCCCTGGACGTAGCCGGTGCCCATGAGCCCGGCGAGGTACGGGTCCTCGCTGTACGTCTCGAAGTGGCGGCCGCCGAGCGGGGAGCGGTGCAGGTTCACGGTCGGGGCGAGCAGCACGTGGACGCCCTTGCGGCGGGCCTCCTGGGCGAGCAACACCCCTGCCCGGCGGGCCAGTTCGGGGTCCCAGGTGGCGCCGAGCGCGGTCGGTGACGGCAGCGCGATCGACGGGTCGTCGGCGCTCCAGCGCACTCCGCGCACGCCGATGGGGCCGTCGGACATGACGAGGGACTTCAGTCCGATGTCGGGGACCGCGGGCAGCGACCACATGTCCTGGCCGCCGAGCAGCCGGGCCTTGGTGTCCAGATCGAGCTTGCCGAGCGCGGCCTCGACCGCCGCCTCGCGGGCCCGGTCGGCCCGCCCCTTACCGTCGTCCGCCTGCTGCGCCATGCCGGCACCTCCTCGTCGAAGTCTGGGCAGCTCCATCCTGCACCCGTCACTTGTGGAACGGTAGGTTTCGTTATCTTGCCGTTATGTACGGGACGGGGTACGTCACGGCCGTGACGTACCGTGACCGCATGAGCAGCGCCAGGACCGCCAGGAGCCAGGAACGCCGGGCCGAGATCTTGCGGGCCGCGCTCGACGTCATCGCCGAGCGCGGTTACCGGGGCGCGAGCCTGGCGGCGGTGGCCGAGCGCGTGGGGCTGACCCAGCAGGGGCTGCTGCACCACTTCCCCACCAAGGAGGCGCTGCTCGTCGCCGTCCTCGAGGAGCGCGACCAGTGGGACTCGGTGCCCAGCAGCCAGTGGCGGCTCGATCTGCTCGGCACGCTGGTCGAGTACAACGCGATGCGGCCCGCGATCGTGCAGACCTTCTCGGCGCTGCTCGGCGAGTCGGTGACCGAGGGGCACCCGGCGCGGGAGTTCTTCACGCAGCGCTACGCCGACGTACGGGGGGCCATGGCCGAGGTGCTGCGCGCCGAGTACGGGGAGCGGCTGCCGGGCGGGCTCACGCCCGAGCGGGCCGCGCCGCTGCTCGTCGCGGTGCTGGACGGCCTGCAGTACCAGTGGCTGCTCGACCCGGAGGCCGTGGACATGCCCGGCGCGGTGCGCGACTTCCTGGAACTGCTCGCCGTGGAGAGCTAGTCGGAGCCGGTGAGGGCTGGCTGGTGGGAGCTAGTTGGTCCAGCCCTGGCCGTGCTGCGGCCCCGACCACTGCGCGTTCTGGCCCTGACCCTGGCCCTGGCCGTGCGCTCCCGGCCACTGCGCGCCCTGGCCCTGGGCTTGCCCCTGCCCCTGGCCATAAGCGGCCGGCCACTGCGCCTCGGGGCCCGGGGTCTGCGCGTGCGCCGGCTCCGGGGCGCCCGATTCACCCTCCAGTTCGCGGACCATCAGCGTCGCGCCGGCCACCGCACCGGGCATCAGGAACACCGCGACGAACGGGACCAGGAACGCGAGGGCCAACGGCGTACCGAAGCCCCAGGCCAGACCCCGCCGCGAGCGCAACACGGCGAGGCGCTCACGGACTTCGCGGTTGCGGCGCTGCCACGCCACCGACGTCAGCTCCTCCGTGAGGAAGTAGCCGGTGACGAAGAAGCCGATGACCGGGATCACGGTCTGGCCGACGAACGGGATGAACCCGAGCGCGAAGAGGAGGATCCCCCAGAGCACGGCGCGCATGAGCAGCCGCAGGCTGTCGCGGGCCGAGATCCACAGTTCACGCATGAGCGAGAGGCCGGACTCCGGGGCGTGGCCACCGCTCTCGGCCCGGTCGACCTCCTCGGACAGCGACTCGTAGAAGGGCTGGCCGATCAGCAGGGTCACCGCGGTGAAGGTGAGCACCGCGAGGAGCAGGGCGAGGGCGAAGAGGACCGCCGTGAGGAAGCCGCGGAACACGCCCTGCCACGGGGAGGTCCAGTCGTCGGCGAACGGGGTGGACCAGGAGATGAAGTCGCCGCCCCAGACGCCGAGGCAGACCAGCGCCGCCGCGTACAGGACGAGGGTGATCAGCCCCGGCAGCAGGCCCCAGCCGTACTGCTTTCCGTGCTGGGCAACCCAACGCTGCCCCTTCATCAAATAGCCGAAGCCCGCCCCGAGATCACGCATGGCGCAAACCTTACGGGACGGGCCCGGCCCACAGAAAAGACCGGCCGATCAGGCTCAGACGGTGAGCGTGACCGTGATGTTGCCGCGGGTCGCCTTGGAGTACGGGCAGACCTGGTGGGCCTTCTCGATCAGGGACTTGGCGGTGGCCGCGTCCACGTTCGGGATCGCCGCGGCGATCTCGACGATGATGCCGAAGCCGTCGTCGTTCTTGCCGATGCCGACGTTGGCCGTGACGGTCGAGCCGGACACGTCCGCGCCCTCCTGGCGGGCGACGACGGCGAGCGCGCCCTGGAAGCAGGCGCTGTAGCCGGCCGCGAAGAGCTGCTCGGGGTTGGTGCCCTCACCGGAGCCGCCCTGCTCCTTGGGCGGGTTGACGACGAGGTCGAGCTTGCCGTCGCTGGTGGAGACGCGGCCGTCGCGGCCGTTCTCCGCGGTGGCGGTGGCGGTGTAGACGACGTCGGACTGCGTGATGGCCATGGTCGTACTCCCTGGTTCCAGAATGCGGAAAGTTTCATCCGTTAGATGGAAGCAGCGTATCGAATGCGCGGAGGAACGAAAGTGGCCCCCGTCACAGAGGACGAGGGCCACTCGGCAAGAACGCGGAACGTCAGAGCTTGACGACCATCTTGCCCGTGTTGTCGCCGCGCAGTACCCCGAGGAACGCCTCCAGGTTGTTCTCGATGCCCTCGACGAACGTCTCGCGGTACTTCAGCTCGCCGGAGCGGACCCACGCGCCGACCTCCTGCACGAACTGCGGCTGCAGGTCGTAGTGGTCACCGACGAGGAAGCCCTCGATGCGGCCGCGGGTCTGGATGAGGCGGGAGAGGTTGCGCGGGCCGGGAGCCGGCTCGGTGGCGTTGTAGACGGAGATCGCGCCGCAGATGGCGATGCGACCGTCGCGGTTCAGGCGCGCGATGGCGGCCTCGAGGTGGTCACCGCCGACGTTGTCGAAGTAGACGTCGACACCGTCGGGAGCGGCCTCCTTCAGGAGGGTGTGCACGTCGCCCGTCTTGTAGTTGAAGGCGGCGTCGAAGCCGTACTCCTCGATGAGCAGCTTGACCTTCTCGTCCGAGCCGGCCGAGCCGATGACCCGCGAGGCGCCCTTGAGCTTGGCGATCTGACCGACCTGGCCGCCGACCGCACCGGCCGCGCCGGAGACGAAGACGCTGTCGCCCTCCTTGAAGTCCAGCGTGCGCAGCAGGCCCGCGTAGGCGGTGAGGCCCGTCATGCCGAGGACACCGAGGTACGTGGACAGGGGCGCGGCGTCCGGGTCGACCTTCACGGCTTGCTTCGCGTCGAACGTCGCGTACTCGCGCCAGCCGAAGAAGTGCAGCACGTGGTCGCCGACGGACACGCCCTCGTCGTTCGAGGCCAGCACGACGCCGACGGCGCCGCCCTGCATGGCCTTGCCCAGCTCGTACGGGGCCACGTACGACTTCGCGGCGCTCATCCGGCCGCGCATGTACGGGTCCACCGAGACGTACAGGTTCTTGACCAGGACCTGGCCGGGGCCCGGCTCGGCCACCGGGGCCTCGCGCAGCTCGAAGTCCTCGGGCTTCGGCCAGCCGACAGGACGGCTGGTCAGGACCCACTCGCGGCCGGTGGCGGGGATCTGGGGGGTGTCGGCGGTCATGCGCTGATCCTTTGTCGAGGGGGCGGAAGCACGTGGGCCGAAGCATGCAAAAAATACTTCAGTACCTGAAACAACAATGCTCCTGAATATTTCATGATGTCAAGCAACTGGGTACGCTGGTGCGTATGGCCGCAACGAGTTCCCCCCGCACGGACCCCCTCACGCTCGAGGTCGTCGAGCTGATCGGGGAGATTGTCGCGCGCTACCACCAGGAGTACGAGGAGGCCGCCTCGCGGCACGGGCTCACCGGGGCGCAGGCGCGGGTGCTCGGGCTGCTGTCCCTCGGACCGCTGCCGATGCGGCAGGTGGCGCAGCGGCTGAAGTGCGAGCCGTCGAACGTGACGGGGATCGTGGACCGGCTGGAGGCCCGCGATCTCGTGGAGCGGCAGCCCTCGCCGGGCGACCGCCGGGTGAAGGTGGCCGCCGCCACCGCGGAGGGGCGGCGGATCGCGCGGGCCCTGCGTGAGTCGCTCGACTTCGCGCGGGAGCCGCTGGCCGGACTGTCGCAGGAGGAGCGGGTGGCGTTCCGGGACATGTTGCGGCGGATGCTCGGGACGGACGTCGGGGCGGTCTGAGCCCACCGGCACCACACACCGTCCGGCTCTACGTACACCACCACAGGAAGCGCTCGCACGACTCCGAAGGGCTCGGCTCCGCCGTGGCCGTGGCGGAGGCCGAACGGGAGGGTGAGGGCGTCGGGCGGGAGCTCGCGGAGGTGCGGGGTTCGGACGTGGTCGGGGCGGGGCGCGACGCCCGGTGGGTCGCATCGGCGTCCACAGGGCCCGAGGTCCGGGTGCGCTCCGGCGGCGCCGAGGCGGGGGCCGACGACGTACGGGAGGCGCGGGACGCGGGTGGGGTGGTGCGCCCGGCCGTGGCGGACGGAGACGTCGCGTCGGTGTCCTTCGTAGGGGCTGCGGACGTGTCCGGTGCCGCCTGAGTGGTGGCGCCGTCGCCGGAGGGCTCCCCGCCGAGTTCGACGACGCCGAATCCGGTGCCGCCCACGGCGAGCGCGAGGCCCGCGGCGGCGAGGAGGGTGCGGCCGCGCCGCCGGGAGCGCGACAGGCGGTGGGAGCGGATCCGGGCGGGTATCCCCTCGTGCGCGTCTTCCCCTTCAACTGCCGCTTCCTGTGCGGCGATTGACTCTCCGTAGGCGCGCACGGCCTCTTCCGGGGTGCCGCACCCCGGGCAGGCCAGGGCCCCGTTGAGATGTCTGCGGCACGGATGGCAGTAGTCGTCCATGAGCAATGGAGGCTAGGCGCGGGGCCCGTGAGAGAAAAAGCCTGTCCTGTGAAACTTCTGCACGGAACGCGACGCCGATCGACCGGCCACTGATCACTCGCAGACCGGTCCAGACCCATTGACAGCCCCCTGAGGCCGACTTACTGTCTCGCCAGCATTTCGAACGTGTGACGAAATTTCGAACAGCACAGGGGGCAACTGCCTTGCGGATCACGGGAATCAGCACGCACGTGGTCGGGACTCCGTGGCGGAACCTGACCTACGTACAGGTGCACACCGACGAAGGACTCACCGGTGTCGGCGAGACCCGGATGCTGGGCCACACCGACGCACTCGTCGGCTACTTGCACGAGGCCCAGGCCAACCACATTGTCGGCTCCGATCCGTTCGCCGTCGAGGACCTCGTACGGAGGATGAAGTACGGCGACTACGGCCGGGCCGGCGAGATCGTCATGTCCGGCATCGCCGTGATCGAGATGGCCTGCTGGGACATCAAGGGCAAGGCCCTAGGCGTGCCGGTGTGGCAGCTGCTCGGCGGCAAGGTGACCGACAAGGTCAAGGCGTACGCGAACGGCTGGTACACCACCGAGCGCACGCCGGAGGCCTACCACAAGGCCGCGCAGACGGTCATGGAGCGCGGGTACAAAGCGCTGAAGATCGACCCGTTCGGCACCGGGCACTTCGAGCTCGACCACGAACAGTCCCTGTACGCCGTCTCGTTGATCGAGGCCGTGCGCGACGCCATCGGTCCCGAGGCCGAGCTGATGCTGGAGATGCACGGGCGGTTCTCCCCCGCCACGGCGATCCGGCTCGCCCGCGACCTGGCTCCGTTCAACCCGGCGTGGCTGGAGGAGCCGGTGCCGCCGGAGAACCTCAAGGCGCTGGAGAAGGTGGCCGCGAAGGTGGAGATGCCGGTGGCGACCGGTGAGCGGATCCACGACCGGATCGAGTTCCGGGAGCTCTTCGAGAGCCAGGCCGTCGACATTCTGCAGCCGGACGTCGGCCACATCGGCGGCATCTGGGAGACGCGGAAGCTGGCCGCCACCGCGGAGACGCACTACATGCTGGTCGCTCCGCACAATGTGGGCGGGCCTGTACTGACTGCCGCTTCTCTTCAGGTGGGTTTCTCCACTCCCAACTTCAAGATTCTCGAGCACTTCAACGACTTCGCGGACGCCGAGATCAAGAAGGTCGTGAAGGGCGCGCCGAAGGTCGTCGACGGCTACTTCGAGCTGTCCCACGAGCCGGGTCTCGGCGTCGAGCTCGATGTCGACGCGGCGGCCGAATTCCCGCAGCAGCAGGCCCGGTTCGACCTGTGGGCCGAGGGCTGGGAGAAGCGCGACCCGAAGGCGGCGTCGTGAGCTCCGCCGTCGTCGTCGAGGCGCCGGGCAAGCACCGGGTCGTGCCGCACGAGCCCGCGGCGCCCGGCCCCGGCGAGGCGCGGGTGCGGGTGCACGCCGTCGGGATCTGCGGCAGCGACCGCGAGGTGTACCAGGGCAACAGGCCCGAGGGGTACGTGCGTTACCCGCTGACGCCGGGGCACGAGTGGTCCGGCGTGGTCGACGCGGTGGGCGACGGGGTGCCGGGGTCCCTGGCCGGGCGGAAGGTCGTCGGCGAGGGGTTCCGCAACTGCCAGGTGTGCGCGCGGTGCCATGCCGGTGAGACGACGCTGTGCACCGACGGGTACGAGGAGACCGGGTTCACCCAACCGGGCGCCATGGCAACGACGTTGACGCTTCCCGCGCGGCTGCTGCATGTGCTGCCCGACGACGCCGATCTCACCGCCGCGGCGCTGCTCGAACCCGCCGCATGCATCGCCGCCGCCGCGATCAAGGCGGAGGCGAGGCCCGGGGAGCGGGTCGGGGTGGTCGGGACCGGGACGCTCGGGATGTTCGCCGTGCAGTTCCTCGCGGCGGCCTCGCCGGCGGAGCTGGTGGTGGTCGGGACGCGGGGCGAACGGGAGGCTCTGGCAAGGAAGTTCGGCGGCACCGATTTCCGGCTGCGTACGGATGTGCTGCCGGACGATCTCGACGTGGTCATCGAGACTGCCGGGTCCGCCTCGGCCGCGCGTACGGCCGCGTCGTTGCTGCGGCGGGGCGGGCGGCTCGTGCTCACCGGGATTCCGGCGGCCGGGGCGGCGCAGGGGCTTGATCCGACGGATCTTGTGGTGCGGCAGTTGGAGGTGCGGACCGTGTTCGGGGCTGCGGCGGATGCGTGGGGGCATGCGGTGCGGATGTTCGGGGCGGGGTTGCTCGATCCGTTGCCGCTGGTGACGCATCAGGTGCCGTTGGAGCGGTTTGCCGAGGCGATCGAGTGGGTCGGGGCGGGGGACCCTACGGTCGGCAAGGTGTTGTTGCGGCCCTAGCCGTGGGCGGCTGCGCCTGCGGCGGGCCTTCTTCCCCAATCCCACCCCTTCCCGAAACGGCGCTCCGCGCCCCGTGGTTGAGGTCTCGGGGCTCCGCCCCGGACCCCGCGCCTCAAACGCCGGCGGGGCTGGAGACGACCAAACCTCGTCCGAAATGTCGAACGACTCGTACTCGTAAAGGAACACCGTGACCGACACACCCCGCCGACCCGGCGAACCCGCTCTCTCCGATCTCGGGCTCAGCGGCCCCGATCACCAGCTCGCCGACGCCTCGGCCCACACCTTCCCCGACGGTGGTACCTGGCGTACCGAGATTCCGTCGGTCGAAGGGCCGGAGGCCGTCGCCACCGTGCTCAAGGAGTCCTCGCGGCTCGACGTGCCCATTCACCGGATCAGCCAGGGCAGCGGCATCTGGATGCTGCGGGACACCGAGATCCAGGAGATGGTCGAGGCGACCGCCGAAAGGGACATCGAGCTCTGCCTGTTCACCGGGCCGCGCGGCACCTGGGACACCGGCGCCTCCGTGCGGACCGACTCGGGCGGCGCGGGGTTGCGCGCCCGTGGGCACGACGCCGTCGCCGGATGCGTCGAGGACGCCGTGCGGGCAACGGAGTTGGGCGTGAAGTGCCTGCTCGTCGCCGACGAAGGCGTGCTGTGGACGCTGCACCGGGCGCGTAGCCAGGGGATCATCCCCGCCGACACCACGCTCAAGGTGTCCGCGCTCGTCGGGCCCGTGAACCCGGCCGCGTACGCCGTGTACGAGCGGCTCGGGGCCGACTCGTTGAATGTGCCGAGTGATCTGACGCTCGCGCATCTCACCGAGATTCGGCGGGTCTCCGGCGCGCCCATGGACATGTACGTCGAGGCGCCCGACGACCTCGGCGGCTACGTCCGGATGTACGAGATCGCCGAACTGGTGCGCCGCGGCGCCCCGTTGTACCTGAAGTTCGGTCTCGCCAAGGCGCCGGCCATCTATCCGTACGGCGCTCAGCTGCGCGACGTCACCCTGGACACCGCCCGCGAGCGGGTGCGCCGGGGCCGGCTCGCGCTCGACCTGCTGGAGCGGCACGGGGCCGCCGGCGGGATGTCGCCGCTGGGCTCGCGGCTGCCGGGAGCGCTGAGCCGGTTCGACACGGGCCAATAACTTTCCGGGCACGGAACTTCCCAGAACTGGACAGGGCCGCGCAGAATCCAACGCATCTGCACTCGTTCAACCCGCGCTCCGCGCAAGGGACTTCGCACCGCCCGCATTTGTGCACTCACACATCAAGGATGATGACCATGCGAAACCGTCGAGCCGTTCTCACCGCGATAGCCGCCTCAGCCTCCCTCGCGCTCACCCTGTCCGCGTGCGGCCAGAGCGGAGAAGGCGGAAGCAAGGACGAGAAGAAGAGCGCGAAGGGCTCCACCGTCGGCATCGCGATGCCGACCAAGTCCTCCGAGCGGTGGATCGCCGACGGCAACAACGTGGTCAAGTCGCTGAAGGCGAAGGGCTACAAGACCAAGCTGGCGTTCGGTGAGGACGACCCCGACCAGCAGGTCTCGCAGATCGAGAACATGATCACCCAGGGCGTCTCGGCGCTGATCGTCGCCTCCATCGACAACAAGTCGCTGACCAACGTGCTGCAGGAGGCGAAGGACGCGAACATTCCGGTGATCGCGTACGACCGCCTGATCCTGGACTCGAAGAACGTCGACTACTACGCGACGTTCGACAACGAGAAGGTCGGCCAGCTTCAGGCCGGCGCCATCGTCAAGAAGCTGGGCCTCGACAGCGGCAAGAAGGGCCCGTTCAACCTGGAGCTGTTCGCCGGTTCCAACGACGACAACAACACCAAGTACTTCTTCAACGGCGCGATGTCGGTGCTCAAGCCGTACATCGACAAGAAGCAGCTGGTCGTCAAGTCGGGGCAGACCAAGCTCAACCAGGTCACGACGCTGCGCTGGGACGGCGCCACCGCGCAGAAGCGCATGGACGACATCCTCACCTCCACGTACAAGAGCGAGAAGGTCGACGCGGTGCTCTCGCCGTACGACGGCATCTCCATCGGCATCCTGTCGGCGCTGAAGTCCGACGACTACGGCACGAAGGCGAAGCCGTTGCCGGTGGTCTCCGGGCAGGACGCCGAGGTCGCCTCCGTGAAGTCGATCATCGCGGGCCAGCAGTTCTCGACCGTCTACAAGGACACCCGCAAGCTCGCCGAGGTCTCGGTGGACATGGTCGACGACGTGCTCAACGACAAGAAGCCGAAGGTCAACGACACCAAGACGTACGACAACGGCGCCAAGGTCGTCCCCTCGTACCTGCTGACCCCGGTCAGCGTCGACAAGACCAACTACCAGAAGACGCTGATCGACAGCGGTTACTACACCAAGTCCGACCTGGGCCTGAAGTAGACCGTCCACGCCTCAGAGAAGGGCACGACCATGGCGGGACCCGTCCTGGAAATGCGCTCGATCGTCAAGACCTTTCCCGGCGTCAAGGCGCTGTCGGACGTCTCCCTGAGCGTCCGCCCCGGCGAGGTCCACGCCATCTGCGGGGAGAACGGCGCCGGAAAGTCCACCCTCATGAAGGTGCTCTCCGGCGTCCACTCGCACGGAAGTTACGAAGGGGACATCCTCTTCGAGGGAGAACACTGCGAGTTCAAGGACATCAACGCCAGTGAGGCGCGCGGCATCGTCATCATCCACCAGGAGCTGGCGCTCGTGCCGTTCCTGTCGATCGCCGAGAACATGTTCCTCGGCAACGAGCACGCGAGCCGCGGCTTCATCAACTGGCACGAGACCCTCGGACACGCGACGCGCCAGCTGCGCCGGGTGGGCCTGAACGAGAACCCCAACACCCGCATCGCGGACATCGGGGTGGGCAAGCAGCAGCTCGTGGAGATCGCCAAGGCGCTCGCCAAGGAGGTGAAGCTGCTCATCCTGGACGAGCCGACGGCCTCCCTGAACGACGAGGACTCCGACACGCTCCTCGATCTGATCCTGGAGCTGAAGGATCAGGGCATCACCTCGATCATCATCTCGCACAAGCTGAACGAGATCCGCAAGGTCGCCGACTCGGTGACGATCCTGCGCGACGGGCGCACCGTCGAGACCCTCGATGTGCGGGCCCCGGAGACCACCGAGGACCGGATCATCTCCGGCATGGTCGGCCGCGACCTGGACAACCGCTTCCCCGAGCGCACCCCGCACCAGCCGGAGGCGGGCGCGGCGCCCGCCATGGAGATCCGCAACTGGACGGTGCACCACCCCCTCGACCGTGAGCGCAAGGTCGTCGACGACGTCTCGCTCAGCGTGCGCCGCGGCGAGATCGTCGGCATCGCGGGTCTGATGGGCGCGGGCCGCACCGAGCTGGCGATGAACGTCTTCGGGCGTACGTACGGCAGGTATGCGGGTGGAGTGGTCCTGAAGGACGGCAAGGAGATCCGGACCAGGCACGTCTCCGACGCCGTCGGCCACGGGATCGCGTATGTCACCGAGGACCGCAAGCACTACGGGCTCAACCTGATCGACACCATCGGCCGCAACATCACGATGAGCGCCCTGGACAAGGTCGCCAAGCGCGGGATCGTCGACGAGCACGAGGAGCGGCAGGTCGCCGAGGGCTACCGCAAGTCGATGAACATCAAGGCCCCCACGGTGTTCGAGCCGGCGGGCAAGCTGTCGGGCGGCAACCAGCAGAAGGTCGTCCTCAGCAAGTGGATCTTCGCCGGGCCCGATGTGCTGATTCTCGACGAGCCGACGCGTGGCATCGATGTCGGCGCCAAGTACGAGATCTACACGGTCATCGACAAGCTGGCCGCCGAGGGCAAGGCGGTCGTCTTCATCTCCTCCGAGCTGCCCGAGCTGCTCGGCATGTGCGACCGCATCTACACGATGGCCGCGGGCCGCCTGACCGGCGAGGTGCCGCGCGCCGAGGCGACGCAGGAATCGCTGATGCGCCTGATGACGAAGGACAAAGAGGTAGCACGATGAGCACGAACGTCACGAGCAAGGTCCCGGCGGACGCGCCACCGCCGCCGCGCAAGGAGGGCGGGGCGGCCGGGGGCGGCCTGCTCCAGCTCGTCGTCGACGGCATGCGCCGCAATATGCGCCAGTACGGGATGCTGATCGCGCTCGGTCTGCTGGTCGCCGTCTTCGCCGTGTGGACCGACGGCGACCTGATCCTGCCGCGCAACGTCTCCAACCTGGTGCTGCAGAACAGCTACATCCTGATCCTCGCGATCGGCATGATGCTGGTCATCATCGCGGGCCATATCGACCTGTCCGTCGGCTCGTTGACGGCGTTCGTCGGCTCGATGGCGGCGGTCCTCACGGTCAGTCACGACATCTCCTGGCCCGTCGCCATGATCCTCTGCCTGGTGATGGGCGGCATCGCCGGTTCGATTCAGGGCTGGCTCATCGCGTTCGGCGGCATACCGTCGTTCATCGTGACCCTGGCCGGCATGCTGGTGTGGCGCGGGCTCACCGAGATCCTGCTCAAGGGGCAGACGCTCGGCCCGTTCCCCGACGGCCTGCAGGATCTCGGCAACGGCTTCCTGCCCGCGGTAGGACCGAACACCAACTACCACAACCTCACCCTGCTGCTCGGCGTCCTGCTCGCCGCCGCGGTGGTCTGGCAGGAGATGCGCGACCGGCGCCGGCAGCGCGAATTCTCCCTGGACGTCGTCCCGTTCAACCTGTTCATACTGAAGCTGATCGCGATCGTCGCGGCGATCGCGGTCGTGACGCTGCTGCTCTCCAGCTACAAGGGCACCCCGATCGTCCTGATCGTCCTCGGCGTCCTGGTGGTCGGCTACGGCTATGTGATGCGCAACTCGATCTTCGGCCGGCACATCTACGCGATCGGCGGCAATCTGCCGGCGGCGAAGCTCTCCGGCGTGAAGGACAAGAAGGTCACCTTCTATGTCTTCCTGAACATGGGCGTGCTCGCGGCCCTGGCGGGTCTGGTCGTCGCCGCCCGGCTGAACGCGGCCTCGCCGAAGGCGGGGCTCAACTTCGAACTCGAGGCGATCGCCGCGTCGTTCATCGGTGGCGCGTCGATGAGCGGCGGCGTCGGCACCATCCTCGGCGCGATCATCGGCGGTCTCGTCCTCGGCGTGCTGAACAACGGCATGAACCTGCTCGGCGTCGGCTCCGACTGGCAGTCGGTGATCAAGGGTCTGGCCCTGCTCGCCGCGGTCGGCTTCGACGTGTGGAACAAGCGCAAGTCCGGTTCGTAGTAAGTCCGGTTCGTAGTAAGTCCGGTTCGTTACTCACTTTCAGGAGCCGCACAGATGGAACTGAGCAGACGTACGGTCATGGCATCCGCCGCGGCGGCCGGTGTCGCAGCCACCGCGCTCGGCGGCACGGCACACGCGTCGGGGAGCACCTCCGCGAACGCGTCGGGAGGCAGGAAGCCCGTGAAGGAGTCCTTCGGCAAGCTCGCCGACGGCACGAAGATCTACCGCTGGTCGCTGGAGAACGGCGGCACGCGCCTGAAGGTCCTGAACTACGGCGGCATCGTCCAGTCGCTCGAACTCCCGGACCGGCACGGCCGGTACGTGAACGTCTCCCTCGGCTACGACACCGTCGAGGAGTACGTGGCGGGCACCACGTTCTTCGGCGCCACCATCGGCCGCTACGGAAACCGCATCGCCAAGGGGAAGTTCACCCTGGACGGCAAGGCGTACCAGGTCTCCGTGAACGACGGCGACAACTCGCTGCACGGCGGCGCCAAGGGCTTCAACACGCGGGTGTGGGACATCGAGCCCTTCACCTCCGGCTCCGACGTCGGCCTGCACATGCACTACACGTCCGTCGACGGCGAGATGGGCTACCCCGGCACGCTGAAGACGACCGTCACGTACACGCTGACGGCGCGCGGCGACTGGCGCATCGACTACGAGGCGACGACGGACAAGGCGACCGTCGTGAACCTCACCAACCACACGTACTACAACCTCGCGGGCGAGGGCAGCGGCACGATCTACGACCACGAGCTGACGCTGGCCGCCTCCCGCTACACGCCCACCGACGCGGGGCTCATCCCGACCGGTGAGCTGGCGAAGGTCGCGGGCACCCCGTTCGACTTCCGCAAGGCGAAGCCCATCGGCCGCGACATCCGCGACGCCCACCCGCAGCAGATCCTCGCCAAGGGCTTCGACCACAACTGGGCCCTGGACAAGGGCATCACCGCGAAGCCGGTCCTCGTGGCGACGCTGCGCGATCCGGCCTCCGGCCGCAGCCTGAAGATCGCCACGGACCAGCCGGGCCTGCAGTTCTACTCGGGCAACTTCCTCGACGGCACGCTCGTCGGCCAGTCGGGTCGCACCTACCGGCAGGGCGACGGCCTGGCCCTGGAGACCCAGCACTTCCCGGACTCCCCGAACCAGCCGAAGTTCCCGTCGACGGTGCTGCGTCCGGGTGAGAAGTACCGGACGACGACGGTGCACTCCTTCGGCGTCTGACGACGGTCCGAGCATGTAAGTGGCCGGGGCCCTGCGGGGTCCCGGCCACTCGCATGCCCGGTCCGGCTCAGTACGCGACGGGCCAACCACTCCCCCAGTTCAGCAGGTTGACGCCCATCTTGGGCGTCCCGCCGTCCGTCCCGTCGTAGTAGTGGTAGACGAGCAGATCGCCGTCGGAGTCGGAGAGCACGGACTGGCCGCCGGGCCCGATGTACTTGTCGTGCGTGGCGAGCACCTCGGTGCCGCCGTTCTCCGTCATGCGTACGCCGTTCTTGTCGACGTAGGGCCCCGTGGGCGAACTCGCCCTGCCCACCTTGATCTTGTACGTGGACGAGGTGCCGGCACAGCAGGTGTCGTACGAGGCGAAGAGGTAGTAGTACGCGCCGTGCTTGACGACCGCGGGGCCCTCGACGGCCTTGGTGCCGCTCGGGCGCGCGGCCAGTGACCGCACCGCCTTGTCGGCGGCGTACTGCTTGCCCGTCGACGGGTCGAGCCTGATCATCTTGATGCCGGACGACCAACTCCCGAACGACAGCCACCACTTGCCGTCGTCGTCCACGAAGAGGTTCGGGTCGATGGCGTTGTACCCGGAGGACGTGGTCGTGGCGTGCACGACGCCGTGGTCGGTCCAGGTGCCCGGCTGTCCGCTCGGCGAGGACGCGAAGCCGATCGCCGAGTGCGTCGAACCGAAGGTCGAAACGGCGTAGTACATCAGGTACTTGCCGCCGTGGTACGAGACGTCGGGCGCCCACACGTCCTTGTCGGGGTTGTACGTCGACCACCACGACGGGAGCGTCGTGAAGGCGGCGCCCGCGCGCTTGAACGCCGTGCGGTCGGTGGAGGTGCGGGCCTCGACGCCGTTGTGCGTGGAGTAGACGACGTAGCCGCTCGACGTCTTGACCATCGACGGGTCGTGCACCGACACATCGCCGGTGAGCACGCCCGAGCCGGGGTAGGCGGCCTGCGCGCTGGCGGGGACGAGGGCGTAGGCGGTCATGACGGCGGCGGACGCGGCGAGCACCGGGATCAGGCGGCGCTTGCGCAGGGCGTGACGGCGGACGCGCACTCTTCGCGTGGGGGTTTCATCCTTCATACCGGTGAGTCGCCGCGGGCGGGGCGGGGGTTGCCGGGGGCGGGGCGGGGATTACCGCGTCACGCACTCAGCGGGGTTGCCGCTTCACACACTCAGCGGGATTGCCGCGTCACGCACGTCACATTCGCCCCACGCGCTGAACACCGCCCGCCACACCCCCGTACTCATGCCCGAACACCCACCCGGCCGATGGGAGGCATGTGATGAGCGGAAGCGTCGTCTCGCTGTTCCAGGGCTCGACGGCCCACTCCCCGTCCTACGGCCAGCTGACGCGGGCCGGGGCGGGCGGCGACAGCGGCGGGGTCGTCGACTTCTGCATCCCCTGCAACCCCTACTTCCCCACCCCCGCGATGCTGGACGCGCTGCGCGGCCGGCTGCACGAGATCCTGACGTACTACCCCAGCAGCGCCGAGCACATCACCGCCGAGCTGTGCCAGGTCCTCGGCCTCAACCCGGCGACCGTGGCGATGGGCAACGGCTCGACCGAACTCATCACCTGGATCGACCACTTGCTGGTCCGCGAGTCCCTCGCCGTGCCGGTGCCGACGTTCGGCCGGTGGACGGACCAGCCCATGGAGACGGGCAAGCGGGTCGACATGTTCCCGCTGCCCGAGCGCGACGGGTTCGCGCTCGACCCGGCCGCGTACGCGGAGTTCATCCACGCGCGCGGCTCGCGGGTCGCCGTCGTCTGCAACCCGAACAACCCCGACGGCGGCCTGCTCACCCGCCGGTCTCTGCTCACCCTCATCGACGAGCTGCGCCACCTCGACCTGATCGTCATCGACGAGTCGTTCCTCGACTTCGCCGACGCCGACGGCGGGCAGGACCCCAGCCTCGTACAGGAGGCGGTACTCCGCCCGAACGTGATCGTGCTGCGCAGCCTCGGCAAGAACTTCGGCCTGCACGGGGTGCGCTTCGGCTACCTGGTCGCGAACCCGGGACTCGCCGGCCGGGTCCGCACGGCGCTCCCCAAATGGAACCTCAACTCCTTCGCGGAGACGGTCGTCTTCATGCTCCGCGAGCACCGCCAGGAGTACGCCGACAGCCTCCGCCAGGTGACCCGCGACCGCCAGGAGATGCGCTGGCACCTGGCACGCCTGCGCCCGCTCACCGTCTACCCCTCGCAGGGCAACTTCCTCTACGTGCGCCTGCCGGACGGCGTCGACGGCGTGGCGGTCCGCGACCGGCTGCTCGCCGAGCACGGCGTCCTGGTGCGCGAGTGCGGCAACAAGATCGGATCGTCCAGCAGCTTCCTGCGCCTCGTGGTGCGACCCCAACCGGACGTCCTGCGCCTGGTGGCCGGCCTGGAGTCGCTCATGGGGAGCGGGAACGGAGTCGCCGTGCCCGAGCTGATCGGAGGGACCACCTACAGCTCGGGCACGGCGGCGGTCGACCGCCTCATCCGGACCACGGGAACGTGAACCTCAGGGAGCATCAGGGGGCCTCAGGGAGCTCAGGAAGCCTCAGGGATTGCGCCAGGCGGCGGGGTCCTCGGCCAGCTCCTTCACCGGATCCGGCAGCCGGTCGTGCGCGAGGTCGGCGAGCGTGACGCCCTCCAGGATCTTGCGCACGTTGGCCCGCAGCGCCACCCACAGCGGGAGCAGCGGTTCGGCGGGTCCGGTGTAACTGAGCGCGTTCGGCCGTTCACCCCGCACGGAAACGATGGGCCCCTCCACGGCACGTACGACATCGGCAACGGTGATCTCGTCAGCAGGCCGGGCCAGCAGATACCCCCCGTTCCCACCCCGCTTGCTCACGACGATGCAGCCGCGCCGCAGATCGCTGAGGATCCCCTCCAGGAACTTGTGCGGAATCTCCTGCGCCGCGGCGACGGCCTCTGCCTTGATCGGGACACCGTCCCCCTCGGCATGAACGGTGATTTCCAGGCAGGCACGTACGGCGTAGTCGGCGCGGGCGGAGATCCTCATGCGCTCATTGTGGTGGACGTTCGCGGCGCGCGGTGCGGTGGATCTTGCTTGAGTCCTCCGCGGATCTTCCAGCATCTGGGATACACAGATCTTCCCTACCTTTCCCATAGGGATGGTGCGTACAGTCGCGACCATGGATTTCTCATGGGCGATAGTCGTCGCGGGTGCGCTCGTCGGTGTGGCAGTGGGCCTCACCGGCATGGGCGGCGGCGCGCTGATGACACCGATCATGGTGATGCTGTTCGGCGTCAATCCGACGGCGGCGATCGGCAGCGACCTGGCCACCTCCGTCTTCATGAAGCCCTTCGGAGCGGCGGTGCACCAGCGGGCGGGAACCGTGCGCTGGGACATCGTGCGCTGGCTGCTGCCGACGGCGATGCCGGCGGCGGTCCTCGGCGCACTAGCCCTCCAGCTCCTCGGTGACGGAGATCAGCTTCAGGAGCGCGTGAAGTACGTCATCGGCGGCGCGCTCGTCCTGGCGGTCGTGGGCATGCTGGCCCGGATGTGGCTGGACGCGCGGCGCGGCACGGGCTCCGCCGAGGCCGAGGACGCACACGTGGCAGTCCGCCCGCTGGCCACCCTCACCATCGGCCTGATCGGCGGCTTCATCGTCGGCATGACGTCCGTCGGCTCCGGCTCGCTGATCATCGTGATGCTGATGCTGGCGCACCCGCGCCTGAAGGCGAACCACCTGGTCGGCACGGACCTCGTGCAGGCCATCCCGGTGGTCGCGGCGGCGGCCCTCGGCCACGTGATCTTCGGCGACGTCGCCTTCGGCATGGCGGGCACGCTGCTGATCGGCGCGATCCCGGGCGTCGTGGCCGGCGCACTCCTCTCCACCCGCATCTCCGGCCCGGCCCTGCGCTGGGCCCTGGTGACACTCCTGGCGGGATCGGGCCTGGCGATGTGGGGCGTGTCGGGAACGCCGCTGCTGCTGGTGTGCGCGGCGTTCGCGGCGGTGGGCGTGACGGTCACGCTGCGGGGGCGGCGGCGCTCTCTGGTGGTGGCGGGCTCGTCGGCACCGGCGCCCGCACCCGACGCAGAGAAGGCCGCATCGGAGGCGGGCTCCAGGGTGTAGTCGCGCAAGCGCAGGACTGTGACGCGGAACCACGGAAATATCGTGGTTCCGCGTCACAGTCCGTTCTTCCGGTCACGCCAACCGGATCACGTTCCACGACAGCGGTTCCAGGTCCGCCTTGAGGGTGCCGTCCTCCAGGACCGTTCCCGTCGCCGCGTGCGGTACCACCCGGTCCGGCTCCGTGAGGGTGTTGCGGGCCTCCGGGTCGGCGTCGGAGAGGACGGTGTGCTCGACGATGCGTGTGAGGTCGAGGCCGTTCAGGGCGACTTCCAGGGGCAGCGTCTCCGTCTGGCTGCGGTTCACCGCGAAGACGGTGAGCGTGCCGTCCTCGGCGCGGACCGCCGTGGCGTGCAGGAGGTCGGCCGTGCCGTGGCGCCGCGTGTCGTGGGTGGGGCCCGAGACGCGGACGTCGAGGACCTCGCCGCGGCCGTACTTCGAGGCCGCCGCGAACGGGTAGAACGTCGTCTGCCGCCAGGCCGGCCCGCCCGGCTCGGTCATGATCGGGGCGATGACGTTGACCAGCTGGGCGAGGCACGCCACCGTGACGCGGTCCGCGTGGCGCAGGAGCGCGATGAGGAGCGAGCCGAAGACGACCGCGTCCGTCACCGTGTAGACGTCCTCCAGGAGGCGCGGGGCCTCCGGCCAGTCGAGGGCCGCGACCTCGGACTGGGAGCGCGTCTGGTACCAGACGTTCCACTCGTCGAAGGAGAGGTTGATCTTCTTCGACGACTTGAGGCGCGCGCCCACGTGGTCGCAGGTCGCCACCACGTTCTCGATGAACGACTCCATGTCGACCGCGGAGGCGAGGAAGGAGTCCCGGTCGCCGTCGTGCTCCTGGTAGTAGGCATGGAGTGATATGTGGTCGACGAGGTCGTATGTCTCGGCGAGGACCTTCGCCTCCCATTCGGCGAACGTCGGCATCGACTGGCCCGAGCTGCCGCACGCGACCAGCTCCACGTCCGGGTCGATCTGGCGCATCGCGCGCGCCGTCTCCGCCGCGATCCGCCCGTACTCCTCGGCCGTCTTGTGGCCGGTCTGCCAGGGGCCGTCCATCTCGTTGCCGAGGCACCACAGGCGGATGCCGAAGGGGTCCTTGTCGCCGTGCTCGACGCGGAGGTCGGAGAGGGCGGTGCCGGCGGGATGATTCGCGTACTCCTGGAGTTCGATCGCCTCGGCGACGCCGCGCGTGCCCAGGTTGAGCGCCATCATCGGCTCCGCCTGCGGGCCGAGCTTGCGGAGGAAACCGATGTACTCGGACAGGCCGAAGCGGTTCGGCTCCGTGGTGCGCCAGGCCAGGTCGAGGCGGGCCGGGCGGTCCTCGACAGGGCCGACCGAGTCCTCCCACTTGTAGCCGGAGACGAAGTTGCCGCCGGGGTAGCGGATGGTCGTCACGCCCAACTCGCGTACCAGCTCCAGGACATCGGTGCGCAGGCCCGCCTCGTCCGCGTGCTCGTGCCCCGGCTCGTAGATGCCGGTGTAGACGCAGCGGCCGAGGTGCTCCACGAACGAGCCGAAGAGCCGGGGGTTGACCTGGGCGACGGTGAAGGCGGGGTCGAGAGTGAAGCGTGCGGTGCGCAAGGTGTTCCTTTCGACGAACTGGTTGATCTTCAGGTGCCGGAGGTCACTGGCCGGCCAGACCGGTATGGGCCACGCCCGCCACGATCTGTCGCTGGAAGAAGACGAAGACGATGATCAGGGGGAGGCTCGCCATGAGGCCGCCGGCCATCAGCTGGGCCCACTGGATGCCGTAGGAGTTCATGATGGTCGCGATGCCGTTGGGCATCGTCATCAGGTCGGGGTTGTTGGTGACCATGTACGGCCACAGGAAGTTGTTCCACGAGCTGATGAAGGTGAAGATGCCGACCGCCGCGAGCGAGGGGCGGGACAGCGGCAGGATGACGGTGAAGAAGATCCGCCAGCGGCCCGCGCCGTCGATGGCCGCGGCATCCTCCAGTTCCCGCGGGACGCCCTGGAAGAACTTGTAGAGGATGTAGACCATCGACGCGGGCGCGCACTGCGGCAGGATCATGCCCCAGTACGTGTCGACCATCCCCATCTGCTGGACCGTGGTGAAGAGGGGGACGCCGAGGACGGCCGGGGAGATCATGAGGCCCGCCATGACCAGGCCCATCAGGGCGCCCTTGCCCCTGAACTCGGTGCGCGCGAACCCGTATCCGGCGAGCGCGCTGGTCATCACCACGACGGCCGTGACGCACACGGACACGACCACGGAGTTGACGAACCAGTTGGTGATGTTGCCGGTCTCGAAGATGGCGGACCAGGCCTGCCAGGTCCAGTTCTCGGGCAGCCAGTGCGTCGGTGAGGCGACGGCCTCCGTCTCCGACTTCAGCGACGTGAACAGGGCCCAGACCAGCGGCGACAGGAACACGGCGGACACGGCCACCCCGAGGGCGGTGAGCACGATCTGGCTCGGGGTCCAGCCACGGCGGGCCTTGACGCGGATCTGCGGGGCGGTGGTGGTCATCGGGCGCCCTCCTCACGGTTGCGCAGCAGCCACATCCGCGCGAGCGCGACGGACGCGATGATCACGAAGAAGATGATGGAGGTGGCGGAGGCGTAGCCCACGCGGTAGGCGGTGAAGCCCTCTTCGAGGGTGAACTGCACGAAGGTGCGGGTGCTGTCCTCGGGTCCTGGCCCGAAGTCGAACATCACGACCGCCTGGTCGAAGACCTGGAGCGAGGCCAGGATCTGGAGCGCGATGACGAGTCCGGTGATGTTGCGCAGCATCGGCAGCGTGATGTGGACCATCCGGTGCCAGGCGTTCGCGCCGTCCAGCTTGGCGGCCTCGTACAGATGGGCCGGGATGCCCTGGAGGGCGGCGAGGTAGAGCAGGAAGCTGAAGCCGGCGGTCCACCACAGGGTGCAGATGACGACGGCGAGCATCGAGTAGGACTTGTCGGCCAGCCAGGCCGTGTCCAGGCCGAAGACATGGTTGACCATGCCCGCGGTGGGGTTGAACAGCCATTCCCACAGATTGCCCGCGACGGTCGAGGGCAGCAGGAACGGCAGGAAGAAGCAGAGCCGCCACAGCCACTTCCCGCGCTCGATGTGGTGCGCCAGCATCGCGAGCAGGAACGCCATGACGGTGATGCAGGGCACGACCAGGAGCGTGAAGTACGTGCTGTGGCCGAGCGAGTCCCACAGCATGTCGTCCTGGAGTGCCTCGCGGTAGTTGTCGAGGCCGATGAAGCTCGCGCCCTCGCCGGAGATGTTGGCGTCGGTGAACGAGAGGTACAGGCCGCGCACCACCGGCCAGATCACGAAGAGGCCGAACAGCGCCAGGAACGGCGCCACGAACCAGCCGCCGTGCTGGAAGCCCTGCTTGCGGCGGCGGACGGTGGCGGCCTTGGTGGCGGACCGCGCGGGCGCCGGGGCGATGACGGTCTGCGGGGTGGTCGTCGTCATGAGACCGCACCTCCCTGGGCGGCGGTCCTGCCGTCCATCGGGTTCTTCGAGGCGAGGAGCTGGGAGAGGGCGCCCTTGAGGCGCCGGGCGGCGGCCTCGGGGCTCGCGGAGCCTGCCGACGCGGACATCACGATCGGGCCGGTGCGCTGGCCGAGTAGTCCGGTGGAGCCCGCGAACCACGCCTTCGGCTCGGTCGCCATGTGGTTCATCGCGGACACGTACTCGCTCTGCGGCTCCATCTTTTGGTACGCGGCCGATGACAGGGTCGGCGTGTACGCGGGGATGTGGCCGCCGAGGGCCCACTTCCTGGCGTGCTTGACGATGTACGCGGCCAGTTGGTGGGCGCCCTCGTTGGCAGCGCCGCCGCGCTCCGCCTGGTGCGGGAGGACGAAGGCGTGGGACTCGGCGTGGGTGGCCTCCTTGCCGAAGACCGGCGGCAGCGGAGTCGCCCCGTACGGCACCTTCGCGGTGTCGAAGACGGGCACCGACCAGTTGCCCTCCCAGGTGAACGGGGCGCCGTTGACCATCTGTTCGGCGCCCTTGGCCCCCTTGGCGGAGTAGCCGTCGGTGACGTGCTTGCGCAGGAACTCCAGGACCTGGGTCGCCTTGTCGGTGTCGAAGGTGACCTCGGTGCGGTCGGCGCTGAACCAGGTGCCGCCGAGCTGGGTGTAGAAGGCGACGAACATCCACCACTGGATGTTGAGGTCCTGGACGTTCAGACCGAGGGTCTGCACACCCTTCTTGGCCGCCTTCTTGGCCTCCTTCAGCACGTCGAACCACTCGTCGGTGGAGGTGACCGGAACCATCCGTCCTTCGCCGTCGAGCAGCCCCGCCTTCTTCAGCACGTCCTTGCGGTAGAAGCAGAGCTGTACGTGGATGTCGAGCGGCAGGCCGTACAGCTTGCCGTCGATCGTCGCGCGCTTCCACAGGACCTGGTTGAAGTCCTCCTCCCGCACGCCGTACTTGGCGAGCAGGCCGACGTCCCAGGGATCGAGGAGGGTTCCGGGCGCGAAGCCGGGGATCCTTCCGAGGTGCATCACGGCGAGGTCGGGGGCGCGGTCCCCTGACGCGGTCATCGCGAGCTTGGAGTAGTACGGATTGCCCCACTGGAGCGTGGAGTCCTTCACGTCGATGTCCGGATGCCCCCGACGGAAGTCGTTCAGCATCGAGATCATGTTGTACCCGTCGCCGCCGCTGAAGAGATTCCAGTAGCGCACGCGGGTGTCCGCGCCAGAGGTGAGCGCGTCGGCGCCCGTGCCCATGGCCGCGAATCCCAGGCTTCCCGCGACCGCCAACCCACTCGCACCTGCGAGGAGTTGTCTGCGGTTCAGGCCAGGTCGTCCCACAACCGGCCCCTCCCTACGTCCGATATTTCGAATGCCGCTCGTAACTTCGAACGGGACCGTAAAATCGAAGCGCTTCCGCGTCAATGGGTCGCACGGGAATGGAGGTAAAAAATGCGGGGGGCGCACGACGCGAACGCCGCACGCCCCGCAGGGCATCACCGGACTGCCCGGCCGAACTCTCAGCCTCCGAAGGCCGGTTGGGCCAAGCCCTGTCCGGCTCCCGACACCACCAGCAGGGACCCCGCGAGCGGCTCCGGCGCTTCGAGGCCGACCCGCGCCGACGACACGTACAGATCCTTGAGGTCCGCGCCGCCGAAGGCACAGGCCGTGGGGCGGCTCACCGGTAGCGGGAGCACCCGGTCGAGCTTCCCCTCGGGGGTGTAGCGGCGGATCGCCGCCCCGCCCCACAGGGCCACCCACACGCAGCCGTCCGCGTCGACGGTGAGGCCGTCGGGAGAGCCGGAGCCTTCCTCGACGACCGCCAACTCCCGCCTTTTGCCGATCCGTTCACCGTCCACGTCGAAGACGTCGATGCGTCCCGTCGGGGTGTCGACGTAGTACATGCGCGCGGCGTCGGGGCTCCAGCCGGTGCCGTTGGAGATCGTGACGTCGTCGAGGACCTCGGTCACCGCCCCGTCGGGGGCGACGCGGATCAGGTTGCCGCCGCCGGGCGTCTCGTCGTACGACATGGAACCCGCCCACAGCGCGCCGTCGGGGGCCACCGCCGCGTCGTTGCCGCGCCGCCCGGGGACGGGCTCGCGGTGCAGCCACGTGAAGGCCCCGTCCGGGCCGTAACTGCCCACTCCGTCACGGAGGTTGACGACCAGGCCGCCTCCCGCGCGCGGCTTGGCGGCGCCCACGTGCTGTTCGGTGGCGAGGACGGTGCGGCGGCCGCTGCCCGGCTCGTAGGTGTGCACGCGGGAGTTGAGGATGTCCACCCAGATCACGCGGCCCGTGGCCGGGTCCCAGGTCGGGCCCTCGCCCAGCTCAGCAGAGGCTCGCACGGCCTCCTCGACGCGGATCCTCATCGCGTCACCCCCCGGTGGCCGAGGCGCTCGGAGAGATCGGCGGCGCCCTTCGCGGCGAGCCCCGCCAGCTCGTCCTCGCGCGCGTCGCTCCAGCGGATCATCGGTACGGAGATGGAGAGCGCGGCGACGACCCGGTTGGTGCGGTCGCGTACGGGCGCGGCGACGCACGACACGTCCGAGTTCGACTCGCGGCTCTCCACGGCGATGCCGCGCTCGCGCACCCCGACCAGGTGGGTGCGCAGGGCCGCCGGGTCGGTGATCGAGTTCTCGGTCATCGCGACCAGGTCCGCGTCGTCCGGGACCCGCGCGGTCAGCTCGGCCTCGGACAGCGACGCGAGCAGCATCTTGCCGACCGACGTGCAGTGCGCGGGGAGGCGGCGGCCCGCGGCGGACACCATGCGCACGGCGTGCGTGGAGTCGACCTTCGCGATGTAGATGACGTCGGTGCCCTCCAGGATCGCCACGTGGACGGTCTCGTCGCAGGTCTCCGCGACGTCGCGGGCGACGTGCTGCCCCTCGGCGGCGAGGTCGAGCTGCTCGGCGTACCGGCTGCCGAGCTGGTACGGGCGCACGCCGAGGCGGTAGCGGCCCGGCTGTCCCGGGACCTGCACGATGTACTGGCGGGCGGCGAGCGTGGTGACCAGTTCGTGGACCGTGGTCCGCGGTAGCTGTAGCTTGCGGACGATGTCGGGGGCGGACAGCGTGCCGTCCCCGTCCAGGAACAGCTCCAGGATGTCCAGAGCGCGGGTCACGGCTGGTACGAGGCGTCCCACAACCGACCCCTCCCTATGTTCGGTATTTCAACAGACGGTCGGTATCGCGAACATAGGCTAAACACAGGGGCATTGACCGGGCAATGGGTGATCCCATGCCCGCTACACGGTCTGCACAGAGTCATCGAGTCCGCTCAGACGGGCCCGAGTTCCCCCCGAAGACGCCGGGCCCGCAGCACCAGTTCCAGCTCGAAGCGGCGGTCCGGGTCGTCGACCTCGTCGCCCCACAGCTCGCGGATCTGGCGCAGCCGGTAGCGGACGGTCTGCGGGTGGACGCCGAGCCGGGCCGCGACCTCGGGGGCGCCGCCGCGGGTCTCCAGCCAGGCGAGCAGGGTCTCGGCGAGCCGCCGCGCGTGCGCGGGGCCGCACCGGGTGAGGGGTTCGAGGGCGCGCCGCGCGAGATCGTCGACGAGCTCCTCGGGCTGGAGCAGGACGAGGGCCTGGGTGTGCTGGGTGCACTGCACCACTTCGGCGTCGGGCAGCAGTCCGCGCTCCATGAGGCCGACCGCGGCCTCGGCCCAGCGCAGCGACTTCGCCGCGTCGGCGGGCGCGACGGGCGGCCCGATCGCCCCGGTCCAGCCGGACAGGGCGCGGCGCAGCAGATCGGCGCGGCCCGCGGCGTCGGGTTCGGAAAGGACGAGCCGGGGCCGCTCCGGCTCCATGTCGAGGAGGACGTCGGCCCCGACGGCGGGGGCGACCGCGTCGCGGGCCGGCCGCAGCAGCACGCCGACGGCGACGTGCGCGGGCACCGTCCACCCGATGCGCGCCGCCCGTTCGGTGAGTGCCTGGACGGGGTCGCGGGGCACCGCGGTCCGCCCTTCGAGGAGCAGGTCCATCAGCTTGCGCTGCTGGCGCAGGCGCTCCCCGGCCTGCCGGGCGGCCGCCTCCGCGTAGCCGCGGACCGACTGGTCGACGAGGCCGTCGAGGTACTCGTAGCCGGCCTCCGCGAGTTCGTACATCGCCGGGGGCGGGATGTGCAGCCGCTGCCCGATGTCGGCGAGGCGGCGCCAGGCCATCTTCACGCCGAGCCGGTACATCGCCTGGAGCGAGTCGAGGCTGCGGCCGTGCAGGGACTGGCCGCGCCCGAACTCCTGGAAGAGGGCCGGGGCCTGGCCCTCCGGAAGGCCGTCCGCGGCCCCGTCGGCGAAGCCGCGCACGAAGTCCTCGACGGCGCGGCGGATGCCGACGAGGGCCACCGCCTCACCCGACTCGTCGAGCACGACGGGCAGTTGGGGGAACTCACGGTGGATCTCGTCGAGGATGTCCCGGGCGAGCCGGGGTGCCTCGTCGAGGGCGAGCGCCACGAACTGCTTGGCCTGGAGGCGCGGCACGTCGCACCATGCGGAGCGAGCGGTGGCCGGCACCGGCTCAGCCCCCTTGGCCGGGCGTCTCGTAGGTCACCAGGGGCGTATTGGGCTGGTCCGGCGTCGCGTTGATCAGCGCGAGCACGCCGAAGGCGGCCGCGAAGGCGAGCGCGGCTCCCGTGACCGCGGACAGCGCGGCGGCGAGCAGTCGGTTCATCGCAGGGTCAGCCTCTCGTCCGTGCCCGATCCGGAGTTCACCGATCGGGGTATCGAGGTCGTTCCCCACCCGTGCGATTGCGACGTCCGGCAAGCCGTCCGCCTCAAGTGCCCAGTCTCCACAGGACGTTGACACTTCGTCAAGAGTACGTCTACGGTTCCCGGCCCAAAGGACCCTTCTGACGGATCCTGCTGGAGTCGCGGGCCCTGGCACGCGCATCTGACCCCGCTCGCCTGCACCGCACGTGGACGCCGTCCGCATCCAGCCTGACCCGTCAGAAGGGCCCTCACCGGCCGCCCGCGAACAGAGCGCGGATGCCCTTCCACCAGGAGTGCCGGATGCGCCGTACAGCCTCACCGTTCTCGCTGGTCGCAACAGGTCTCGGCACGTTCCTGCTCGTCCTGGCGGGGCTGCTCGCCTGGTACGTGGAGCCGCGCGCCGAGCGCACCAGCATCGACATCGACGCGACGACCGTGTTCACCGGAACCGGCAGCTACTTCGACACCGAGAAGATCAAGACCGTACGCGATCGCAAGCTCACCATCACCCGGCAGGCCCGCGGCGACGTGGCCGCGAGCGAGCGCAGCGGCCGGGCGGTCTGGGACGTGACGACGTCCGTCGACACCGCGAAGACCCTCCCGGCGAGCGACCCGCACGACGCACTGCAATGGACCCTGGAGCGCTGGGTCACCGACCGGAAGACCAACGCCGCCGTGCACTGCTGCGGCGAGCAGCCCACCTTCAGCGGCGAGGCCTACCTGAAGTTCCCCTTCAACGTGGAGAAGCGCACGTACACCTGGTGGGACAACACGCTCGGCGCGACGGTCCCGCTCCGCTTCAGCGGCGTGACCAAGGTGCAGGGCTACGAGGGCTACCGGTTCACCGGCACCGTCGCCCCCGCCAGGACCGGCTCCCGGCTCGTGCCGGGCCGGATCGTGGGGCAGCCGAGCAAGAGCCAGGTCCTCGCCGAGGAGTGGTACGCCAACCACGGCGTCGAGCTCGTCGTCGACCAGCGCACGGGCCGCGTCCTGTACGCCGCCATCGGTCCGCGCAAGACGCTGCGCGCACCCGGCACGGACAAGGACGCGGCCGTGCTCCTGGACAGCCGGAAGATCGCGTTCACCCCGGCCACGCAGCGCGACCAGGTGGCGCTGGCCCAGGACGACAACGACCGGCTCACACTGATCGGCACGACGTTGCCGCTGGTGGCGGGCGGTCTGGGTGTGCTGCTCGTGGCGGCCGGCCTGGTACTCGTCGTACGGGGCAGGGGTGGCAGGCAGGAGCGGGAAGGGTCGGAGCGTCCGGATCCCGATACGTCCCCGACGACCCTGGAAACGTCCACGATGTGACGGTACGTCAGTCAAATACGGACCGAAACTTGTCACGCGGGTGAGTAGCCGCATCGAACAGCGGGGCGAAAACTGTCCCTCCCCACCCCGTGCACAGGCTCCGCACAGCCTCGGCACCGTACCTCCCAGTACACCCAAGTACGCCCGAACACCCGCGTACGCCCGACGAGTTGGAGCACCAATGCCCCAGCACGTGCCCCTCCCGCTGCGCGCCACGTCGGCCCCACCCGGCGCGCGGCATCCGCAAGCCGACCCCCCGCACCCGCGCCGCATCGTGTTCCTCGCCCACCGCGACCTCGGCAATCCGGCCGCGGGCGGCTCCGAGCTCCTGGTCGACCGGCTCGCCGACGGACTGACCCGCCAGGGCCACCAGGTGACGCTGCTGTGCGGCGGCCCCGCGGCCTTCCGCGACTATCGGGTCGTCTCCGCCGGCGGGGAGCACGCCCACTATCTGCGGGCGCGCTCGGCCTTCGCCCGCCAGGTCGGCGACTGCGATCTGCTCGTCGAGGTCTGCAACGGGATGCCGTACCTGGCACCGCTGTGGCACCGCGGCCCCACGCTCTGCCTCGTCAACCACGTCCACACGGACCTGTGGCGGATGCGGCTGCGCGGACCACTCGCACCCGCGGCCCACCTCGGCCGAAGACTTGAGCACTGGGCGCTGTCCGGGGCCCAGCGCCGCAATCTGCTCGTGGCCGTCTCGCCGTCGACGGCACACGCGCTGCACGCCATCGGCGTGGACCGGGACCGGATCCGCCTCGTGCCGAACGGCGTCGAGGAGCCGGGCCCGAGTGCGGACCGCTCCCCCGAACCGCTGTTCCTGGCGATGGGCCGGCTCGTCGAGTACAAGCGGATCGATCTGCTGCTGCGCCTGTGGGAACGGGTGCGTCCGGTGACGGGCGGCCGGCTCGTGATCGTCGGGGACGGCCCCGAGGCGCCGCGCCTGCGCCAACTGGCGGGCGAGGGCGTCGAGTTCACGGGCCATGTCTCCGAGGCCGAGAAGCACCGTCTGCTCTGCGAGGCCTGGCTGCTGCTCCACCCCTCGGCCGTCGAGGGCTGGGGCCTGGTCATCACCGAGGCGGCGGCGCGCGGCACCCCCGCGGTCGGCTTCGACGTGCCGGGCGTGCGCGACTCCGTCGAGGACGGCGCCACCGGGCTGCTCGCGCGCGGCGAGTCGGCCTTCGCGGCGGCCTGGTGCACGCTCGCCCTGTCCGGGCACCGCCGCGAACTGATGGGCAAGGCGGCCCAGGAGCGGGCCTCCGGCTACCGATGGGCCCACACCGTGCGGCAGTTCGGCGCGGTGGCGGCGGAAGCGGTGCGGGGCTGGACGCCGTGACGGCGGCCACGGGGGTCAAGGGGCGTGCCGGCTTCAGAGATCCGTCGCCGGCCCGCTCGCTCGCGCTCTTCCGGGCGTTCCTGCGCGAGCAGCGCGACCCCGAGACGTGCTACGCGCTGCTCGCCCGGGACGCCGCCGACCAGGTGGAGGCGTACGGGAAGGTGGCCGGGAAGGTCGTCGTGGACGTGGGCGGCGGCAGCGGGCACTTCACGCGCGAGTTCCGGGCGCGCGGCGCGCAGGCCCTCCTCTTCGAGCCGGACACCGGGGAGTTGGGCGCCGACCCGCCGGCGGGCACAGTGGTCGCGGACGGCTATCTGCTGCCGCTGCCCGACGCGTCGGCGGACGTCACGTTCTCCTCGAACGTCCTGGAGCACGTCGCCGACCGCGACACGTTCATCAGCGAGCTGATCCGGGTCACCCGGCCCGGCGGCCTGATCTACGTCGCGTTCACCAACTGGCTGTCCCCGTGGGGCGGTCACGAGTGGGCGCCCTGGCACTATCTGGGCGCCGACCGCGCGCAGGCCCGCTATCTGCGGCGTACCGGCCGGGCACCCAAGCACACCCTCGGCGAGAACCTCTTCGCCCACCACATCGGCCCCACCCTGCGCCATGTGCGCGCCCGCGACGACGTGTCGGTCGTCGCGGCGCGCTCCCGCTACTGGCCGTTCCTCGCGGAAGCGGTCACGCGGGTCCCCGGCGTGCGCGAGTTCGCCACCTGGAACCTTCTCCTCATCCTCAGGCGGTGTCCATGACGACCGTGGTCCAGGCCCCACCCGCCGCGGCGACGCACCCGGACCCCGAACCGGGTCCGCGTGCGCGCCGCTGGCTGTTCGCGTTCTGGGCCGTGTTGTTCGTCGCGTTCTGCGCGGTGCAGCCGGGGCGTGCCACGTTCGAGACAAAGCTCGGCGTCTCGCAGGACCCCTGGAAGTTCCTCGGTGACCTCGGGGAGCTGTGGCACGACAGAGCCGGCTTCGGCGGGATCTCCGACCAGTACATCGGCTACGCGTTCCCGATGCTGCCGTACTACGGCCTGACCGACCTCCTACAGATCCCGGTGTGGCTGGCCGAGCGGCTGTGGATGTCGATCATCGTGACCGTCGCCTTCTGGGGCGCCCTGCGCCTGGCCGAGCGTCTCGGCATCGGCGCGCCGGGCAGCCGGCTGCTCGGTGCGGTGGCGTACGCGCTGTGGCCGACGTTCACGATCGTCATCGGCTCGACGTCGGCGGCGGCGCTGCCGGGCGCGTTCCTGCCGTGGGTGCTGCTCCCGCTCACCAACCCCCGTACGACAGCCCGCATTTCGGCGACCCGGTCGGCGCTCCTGATCCCGTTCATGGGCGGCGTGAACGCGTCCTCGACACTGGCGTCCCTGCTCCCCGTGGGCCTGTATCTGCTCTCCCGGCCACCGTCCGCCCGCAAGCGCCGCCAGATCATCTGGTGGCTCCCCTCGGTGGTCCTGGCGACGGCCTGGTGGACGATCCCGCTCGTCCTGCTCGGCATCCACGGCAATAACTTCCTTCCTTACGTGGAGAGTTCACAGACCACGACCGAGGCCATGTCCGCGACGGAGACGCTGCGCGGAGCCGGGAACTGGGTGGCGTATCTGCATCTGGGCGACGCCTGGCTGCCCGCGGGCTGGGCCGTGGCGACGTCGGTGGTCGTCATCGTCTGCTCGGCGCTCGCCGCCGCGATCGGGCTCGCGGGCCTGGCGCGCCGCGACATCCCGGAGCGCCGCTGGCTGCTGCTCACGGTCATGGCGGCGGCCCTCATCACCCTTGCGGGATACGGGGGTTCGCTCGGCGCGCCCTTCCACGACACGGTGCAGTCGTGGCTGGACGGGGGCCTCGCCCCGTTCCGCAACATCTACAAGTTCCAGACGGGAATCGCCCTCGCCCTCGCGCTCGGCATCGCCCACCTCGTGGGCGTGGCCGCCAATCCGCGCGGCGCCCGCCCGGTGCGCGCCCGCCGCTACGCCACGCTGATCGCCGCGATCCTCATCGTGCCGGGCCTCGCCTGGCCGTACCTCAACGGCTCGATCCTGCAACCGGGTGCGTTCCAGAAGCTCCCCACGTACTGGCAGACGACGGCGAACTGGCTGGAGAAGTACTCGCCCGACTCCCGCGCCCTGGTCGTCCCCGCGACCGCCCACGGCATCTACACCTGGGGCTCCCCCATCGACCAACCGCTCGACGTGCTCGCCGAGTCCCGCTGGGCGCAGCGCGACTACGTCCCGTTCGGCACGCGCGGCAACCGGCGCGCCATGGACGCCGTCGAACAGGCCCTGATGAGCGGCACCCAAGTACCGGGACTTCAGGACTACTTGAGCCGAGCCGGCCTGCACTACGTGGTGGTCCGCGGCGACCTCGACCCCGACCAGTTCGGCTACGTCCCCACGGCCACGGTCAAGCGCACCCTGGCCGAGTCCGGCTATGAGCGCGTCACCGGCTTCGGCCCACTCACCACGGGCGGCCGCATCGCAGAGAAGACACCGATCCAGATCGAGGGCCTCTACCCGCGCAGCCGCGCCGTCGAGATCTACGCGCCGCGGGACAACTCCGACCGGCCTGGCCAGGCGGGCCTGCTCCCGGTCGGGAACACGGCGGAGGTCAGCGGCGGCCCCGAGGCCCTGCTCCGGCTCTCCGCCGACCCGTCCTTCCTGAACCGCCCCGCCGTCCTGACCGGCGACAACCACCCGGGCATCGGCAACCCCGCCCTGCGCGTGGCCGCCGACGGACTGCGCCGCGCGGACACCCGCTTCGGCCTGGTCAACACCAACACCTCGTATCCGTACACACCGAAGGAACGCAACAGCCCGAACGCCTCCGAGAACCCGGACGAGCCGCCGAAGCAGATCCTGCCGACCGACGGCATGACCCATCAGACGACGGCGGACATCCAGGGCGCCCGCTCGGTCACGGCGTCCTCCAGCGGCAACTGGCTGCTCCACCTCCCCCAGTTCGACCCGGTGAACGCCTTCGACAAGGACCCCGACACGGCATGGGTGGAGGGCGCCCCCGACTCCGCCAAGGGCGAATGGGCGCGCATCGACTTCTCCGCGCCGACACGGATCCCCGCCACCATCCATCTGACACCGCTGCCGCAGGACAACGTGCGGGCGGCCCCGACCCGCGTACGGATCGAGACGGACAAGGGCTCCACGACGGCCAACATCCAGCCGAACGGCAAACGCCAGGCGATCAAGTCCCCGGCGGGCACCGCGAATTGGCTGCGCGTGACGATCCTCGACACGCAGCGCGCCCGCCCCGGGCTCACCGGCGCCGGATTCACGTCCATCGACATCCCCGGCGTCAGGGCGACCCGCGCGCTGCGCCTTCCGTCCGACTCCGAGCAGGCCGACCAGTACTCCTTCCACCGCGCCACGAGCGACGGCGGCCTCACCCTCACCGACACCGAGCGCTCCCTGAACCGCGTCTTCTCGACGACGGGCGAGTCCACGTACGACGTCGAGGCGAAGGCCGCCCCCACGCCGGGACCCGCGCTCGACAAGCTGCTCTACGACCTGGCCCCCGACCAGCGCCGCAAGATGACGGCGACCGCCGACTCCACGGCGGAGCTGGGCCTGAACACCACGCCCCGCAACCTCACCGACGGCGATCTGACGACGGCCTGGATCGCGGGCGACGACCCCACGATCCACCTGCGCTGGCCGGACAAGCAGCCCGTCTCCACGCTCGTCCTCGCCGGGGCCGGCGGCCTCACCACGCGCCCCGAGAAGATCGAGATCAGCAGCCCGGACGGGGCGGCGGTGGCCGGCGTCGACGAGAACGGCGTGGCCCGCTTCGACCCCATCACCACGAACCGCCTGGACATCACCATCACCAAGTCGGCCCCGCTCAAGGTCCACAACCCGGTCGCCGACAAGGACCTGCAACTCCCGGTGGGCCTGACCGAGGCCTACATCCCGACCCTCGACGCCTACCGCGTCGCACAACCCACGCCCGACCGCAGGTTCAGCCTCCCCTGCGGCAAGGGCCCGACGATCACGATCGACGGCACCCGCCACCGCACCTCGGCGAGCGGCACCCTGCGCGCCCTGACGGAACGCCGCCCGATCACGGTGAAACCGTGCGGCGACACCCTGGACCTCCCGGCGGGCCCCCACACCCTGAAGACCTCGCCCGCCGGCCCCCTCGCCCTCACGGACATCACCCTCACGAACACGACGGCCACCACGGAGGCAGCGCCCACCGTCCGCGGCCTCACGGTCCGCGACTGGCTCGGCGACCGCCGCGAAGTACAGGTCGCCGCGGGCGAGGCGACGTACCTGACCACGTACGAGAACGCCAACGACGGCTGGGAGGCGACCCTCGACGGCAAGAAGCTGAGCTCGCTGCGCCTCGACGGCTGGCAGCAGGCGTGGCTGATCCCTGGCGGCTCAAGCGGCACGGTCAAACTCTCCTACGCCCCGGCCCGCACCTACGAGGTGGGCCTGTTCGCATCCGGCGCCGCAATCCTGGTGCTCGGCGCGCTGTGCCTGTGGCGCAGGCGGGACACGGAACAGGAGCCCCCGGCCGCACCACCACCCCCCGGCTGGATCATCGGCACGGCCCTGCTCACGGCCATCGGCATCGTGATCGCGGGCCCCTGGGCGGCCCTGGTCCCGGCCCTCGCCCTCCTCGCCTGGAAACGCCACGCACTGCTGATCCCGATCGCATTCGCGGCGATGACGGCGGCAGGCGCGGTGGCAGCAACAGGCGCGGGAGAACCGGTCCGCGAGGGCGCGGGCGCCTACAGCACGGCAGCCCAACTCCTGGCGCTGATCGCCCTGTTCGCAGCACTGGTGACGTTCACGCTGCCCAATCAAGCCCGCCTTTCGGACGAGAGCCAGCGGGGTCCGGGGCAGAGCCCCGAGTCCGCAACCCCCGGGGGCGCAGCCCCAACGACGGGACGGGAAGGGGAGGAAGGGGCGACTCCCCCGGACCCGACTCCGGACCGCACCCCCACGCTCCCGCAGAAACCCACAACCCCGGGGAGCGCCCCATGACCACCCTGGACCGCCCCGCCCGGGGCAACCACGGCAAACGGCCCACCCGCATCCCCTTCCCCACCGTCGACGAAGTCTCGCGCCACTGCCTCCAGGACCGCGAACCGGAAACCGTCCACATCGAGATCCACCTCACCGCCCGCCTAGACGCCACCCGCCTCACCCACGCCTTCACGGACGCCCTCCACCACCACCCCCGCATCCTCATGCGCGAGGCCCCCCGCCACTGGTACAGCAGCCGCTACGAGTGGGAACTGACAAAGACCGCGGACGTACCCCCCGTCTCCTTCCCGGCCCCCACCCCGAACGCCCTGCACGAGGCCCGCACCCGCTCCCTCGCCGACGCCCCACCCCTCACCGCCTCCCCACCCATCCGCCTGGAGGCGGTGGAGGACCCCGGGACCGGGAACACCGTCCTGTTCGTCACCATCAACCACACGGCCCTCGACGGCCCCGCCTGCCTGCGCGTCATCGCCACCGCAGCGGAGCTCTACGCCGGCCGCGACAACTCCCCGCCGCCCACCACTCCCCCGCTCCTGAGCCCACGCCCCCCGCAGCCCCCGCCCTCCCCCTGGTCCCGCCCGGCCCGGGTCTCCGCCGGCACCCCCGACCCCCGACCCGGCAACGGCCTCGTGGTCACCGAACTGTCGGTGCCCCGCCGCCCGAAGGGCGCCCCGTACACGGTCAACGACCAGCTGATGGTGGCCACGGCCCGCACGATCGCCGACTGGAACGAGGAGCACGGCACCCACCACACCCGCCGCCCCCTGCGCGTCACCATGCCGGTGGACGACCGCCCGCGCGACACGACGATGCCCATCGGCAACGGCACACGCCTGGTGGAAGTGGCCCTCACACCAGCCGAGTTGGAGAAGGACACCCCCGCCCTCCTGCGTCTCACGGCCACCCGCACCGCGACCCTCAAGTCCCAGCCCAGACCCCAACTCGGGCACGGTGCGGCGTTGTTGACCAGCCCGTACGCCCCGGTGGCCTGGCGCGCCGCCGCCACCCGCGCCCTGCGCACGGTGGCGGCGCCATGGACGTCGACCACCCTGCTCAGCAACATCGGCCGCGTCCCCTACCCGCTGGACTTCGGCGACGGCGGCAAGGCCCGCGCCGTCTGGTTCTCGGCCCCGGCCCGGATGCCGCGCGGCCTCACCTTCACGACGGCGTCCACGGCGGGCCGGCTGCACCTGGCCCTGCGCTGGTCGCGCACCCTGCTCGGGCCCGGTGACGGGGCCCGCCTGCGCGACCTCTTCGAGCAGCACCTCCACGCGACGCAGGAGGAGGCACCATGACCACGCACCCCGAACTCGAGGCCCCGCCAAAGGACTTGAGGGACTTCTACGAGAACCCGGCCGTCCCGGTGGCCTCCGGCACCCCCCGCACCCGCCGCCAGGCCCGCATCCTCGCCACCGCCCTGTCCGGCACCCGCCGCGCCACCGTCCTGGACATCGGCTGCGGCGACGGCACGGCCGCCGCCACCACCGCCCGCCTCCTGCCAGGACCCGACGAGCACCGCCTCATCGGCATCGACTGGTCACAGGACGCGCTGCGCCGCGCGGCCCGCCGTGTTCCCCGGGTCGTACGCGGCGAACTCACGGGCCACGGCCTGCCGTTCGCGGACGCGTCCGCCGACGCGGTCCTCCTCTCCGAGGTCGTCGAGCACCTCGTCGACCCCGACGCCGCGCTCGACGAGATCCGCCGCGTCCTGCGCCCGGGCGGCCATCTGATGCTGTCCACCCCGAACCTGGCCGCCTGGTACAACCGGGCCCTGCTGCTCGCCGGCGTACAGCCCGTCTTCTCTGAGGTGAGCCTGCGCGCGATCCACGGCAGGCCGGGCACCGAAGTGGTCGGCCACCTGCGCCTCTACACCCCCCGCGCCCTGAGGGAGTTCGTCGCCGCGTCGGGCTTCGAGGTCGTACGCCTCGCAGGGGCTCCGTTCCACGGGGTGCCCCGCCCGCTGCGCCCCCTCGACCGGCTCGCCTGCGCGGCCCCGTCCCTCGCCTCGATCCTTCTCCTGCACGCACGAAGGACGTGAGCGGCGATGCCCGCCGTGGCATGGGGAGTCGGCGCGGCACTGCTCGCCAACACGCTCTACAGCGTGGGCTTCGTCCTGGAGAAGCGGGCCCTCACCCGGCTGCCCGAAGTGAGCGTGCGCCGCCCCGCCCACCTCCTGCGGCAGGTGGTGACGAGCCCGCTGTGGCTGGCCGGATCCATCGCCCTGGCCTCCGGCTTCGGCGCCCAGCTCGCCGTCTACCGGACGCTTCCCATCGCCGCGGCCCAGGGAATCTTCGTCTCCGGTCTGGTCATCCTCCTGCTCCTGTCGGCCCGGCTCCTCGGCGAACGCACCTCGGGCCGCGAGCGCTACGCCATCGCCGCGATCCTGGCGGCGCTGCTCATGGTGGTGCTCTCGCTCGAGCAGGACGCGGACGCGGTGGGGCACCGCTCCCCCGCGCCCCTCATCCTCCTGGTGTGCGTGCCCTCGCTGGCGGCGGGCCTGTCCCTGTACGCCGCCGCGGAACGCCGCGCGCGGCACCGCCACCGGCTCCCGACCACGGGTGTCGAGTACGGGGTCGCGGTGGGCCTGCTCTACGGGGTCAGCTCGCTCGCCATCAAGGGCGTGTCGGGCGTACTCCCGGACATCCCGGCCCTGTTCGCGTCCCCGTACCCGTATCTGCTGATGTGCACGGGCGCGTTCGGGCTCGTCATGTCGCAGGCGGCCCTGCAACGCTGCCGCGCCTCGCTGATCGTCCCGGTGTGCACCACGGTGACCTGCCTGTTCACGGCGGTCCTCGGCACGCTCGCGTTCGGCGAGTCGCTGCCCCACGAGCCGGTGCGCCTGACGCTGCGCCTGACGGGCACGGCCCTCGCGGTCGCCGTGCTCCTCCTGATGCCGAAACACGACGCCCCCACACAACCGGACCAAGAACCAAGGGAGTTGCTCCCGCATGAACCCTGACGACCCGCTGCTCAAGATCCTCGCCTGCCCGCTCGACAAGGGGCCCCTGCTCCTGCTGCCCGCACCGGAAGGGAACACGGGCGACAGTCTCTACAACCCCCGGCTGCACCGCCGTTACCCCATCGTCGACGGCATCCCGCAGCTCCTCCCTTCGTCCGGCGAACAGGTGGCGGAAGGCGAGCACGAACAGCTCCTGCAACGGGCCGAGCAGGCGAAACGGGCGCTGCCATGACGACACTCGCCGCCCGGATCGCCCCCTGGCTGCCCGCCCGGCTGACCGCGGCGACGGCCCGCGCCCTGTACCCGCGCTTCGAGCCCGAGCTGACCCGGCTCGCCGACATGCTGCCCGCCGCCGGGGCCTGCGGCACGGCGGTCGACGTCGGCGGCTGGTACGGCCCGTGGACCCACCGCCTCGCGGACCGGGCCCGCCGCGTGATCACCCTCGAACCGGTCCCGCACCTGGCCCGGGTGCTCGCCGCGTCCGCGCCGGCGAACGTGCGGGTCGTCCGGGCGGCAGCCAGCGACCGCCCCGGCACGGCCCCGCTGTGGCAGCCGCCGCACGACGAGCGCGGCGAACGCGGGGTGTCCTCGCTCGTCCGCCGCGACGACCTGCACGCACCGACCGGCCGCGAGGTGCCCTGCGTGACCCTGGACGAACTCGCCCTGCGCGACGTCGACTTCATCAAGATCGACGTGGACGGGGCGGAGCTGCGAGTCCTGCGCGGCGCCCGGGCCCTGCTCGCCCACGACCGGCCCGCCCTCTTCATCGAGCTGGAGACCCGCATCCAGCCGATCACCCCGGTCGTCGCCCATCTCCGCGCCCAGGGCTACGAGGGCTGGGTCCTACCGGAGACCGACTGGCTGCCCCTGCCCTCCTACGATCTGGCGGCCCATCAGCGCGGCACCTCCCACATCGCCTCGCAGGGTCTGCTGCGCCGCGCCCTCACCCCGACAAGACGCCGCCCGCGGTACGTGAACTCGGTGCTGTTCCTTCCGGACGGGCGGGCCCCCGGCGACGTACGCCACCATGGAGCGCATGCCCGCACCAGCTGAGCCCTTCACCCCGCTGGACTTCCAACTGGTCCTGCTGCGCCGCATGGCCGACCACAACCCGGACCTTGTGGAGACCGCCCGCGCCGACCTCGGTGCCTCCGTCGCCGAGATGCGGGAGGCGAACCGCCGCTGGCAGGCGAAGCTGCACTCCCGCCACCCGCAGGCAGCGGTCTCCCGCTACCGGTCCGTGCTCGGCGCCCCGGAGCGCACCCTGCTCCGCAAGGTCGGCGACCTGGAGTGCGAGGCGCTGCTGTGGCCGGTGCCGCTCTGGCCCGACCTGCGCTTCGAGGTGCTGCTCGCCCCCACGGGCGGGATCTGGAACGAGTGGCTGATCCGCACCCCCGGCACCCCGGGCCCGGCCCTGCGCACCCTCGCCGATCTGACGCCCTGGTCCTGCACGGTGGACGAGGCGGCCCGCGCCTTCGCCCCGGCCCGCCCCCTCGAAGGCTCGGCGCCCACCCGCTGGGGCCTGGCGTTCCACGCCCCCGACGAGGCGGGGACGCCCCGCGAGGTGCGGGCGGAGTTCACCTGGGGGCTGCTCCAGCGCTGGTACGAGGCCTGAGATTCACCCGCGAGGCCCATCCGGAATACGAACACAAAAAACGAACAGGGGCGCAGTTGTTCCCTTGAACAGGTGGTCGTAGCCGAAGAGTTTGCATGGGGCGTACGTGAACAACGATGCTTACGGTGCGCAAGCAACGGGCTGCAGACCGTAGCGACCGCATCGCGATGCACATCTCAAGTCCCAAGTCCCATATGCACTTTGCATCACCGATGCACTTTGCATCATCGCTAGGAGAACGCGTCACATGAACGTCATCACCGACATCGTCGCCGGCCTCGCCCACTTCCTCGGCTGGCTGGTGTAACACCGTCGGACACCGAAGCGGCGCCGTCTCCCACGTCCCACGGGAGGCGGCGCCCCGGCGTTTGTGGACCCGCCCGGCCTACTCCAACGAGCGCCCTCCCGCGCGCGACCGCAGGATGCCAGAAGGGTCGCCGCCCGGCGAGCCCACCACGGTCCGCGCTCTCGGGAGGATCTGCCATGACCGCCAGTCTGGAGCAGTTGCGCCGCTGCCACTTCGCCGTCGATCTCGGTGCCGCGCGCACCCGCGTGTACGTGAAAGGCGCGGGCCTCGTCGTCGATGAGCCCAGCGCGGCGGCGGTCAACACCCGCACCGGCGCGCTGATCGCGGTCGGCGAGTTCGCCGAGAAGATGACAGGCCGCACTCCGCACTACATCCGCGTCGTGCGCCCGGTCTCCGGCGGCACGGTCGTCGACATCGAGATGGCCCAGCGGATGCTGCGCCACCTGCTCGGCGACAAGCTCCGCCGCACCCTTCGCCGCAAGCCCCGCCTCCGCGCGGCGGCCGCCATCCCGCACGACGCGGACCCGCTGGCCCAGCGCGCGGCCGTCGAGACCCTCATCGGCCTCGGCGCCCGCCGCGTGGAACTGGTCGACACCCTGATCGCCGCCGCGGTCGGCTGCGGCCTCCCGGTGGAGCAGCCCGAGGCAACGATGATCATCGTCTGCGGCGCGGCCACCACCCAGATCGCGGTCCTCTCGCTCGGCTCGATCGTGACGGCCGCCCGGATCCCCGTCGGCGGCGACGCCATCGACCACGCGGTCGTCCAGCACCTGCGCCAGCACCACGCGCTGATGCTGCCGTCCCAGTCCGTACGCCCCCTGCAACTCGCCCTGAGCGGCAACGGCCTCACCCCGCAGGGCCCGGAGCAGACCGAGATCCACGGCCGCGACGTGGCGACGGGCCTGGCCCGCTCCGTACATGTGGACACCGCCGCCGTGCGCAGCGCGATCCACACCCCGCTGACCGCCGTCCTCGACGGCATCGGCAGGGTGCTGCGCGACTGCCCGCCCGACCTGGTCGCCGACCTCACGGAGCGCGGCATCATGATGGTCGGCGGCTCCGCCCTGCTGCCCGGCCTCGACCAGATGCTGCGGTCCGCGACGGGCGTCCCGGTGCACATCGCCGAGCGCCCCGACGTGTGCGCGGTGCGCGGGCTCGGCGAGATGCTGGAGGGCAGGATCCAGCCGATGTCTCTGAGCCCCCTGACCGACTGACCGCGCACGCCCCCGGGCATCGAGCCCGCCCATCGGATGACAGATGGCCCGTCACGGTTTCCGTGACGGGCCATCAGGTTACGTACGAGCTGGTCGCATCGTTTCTGCGCCGCGTACTTGCGGTGGGGCGGGTGGGACTCGAACCCACGGCCGACGGATTATGAGTCCGCTGCTCTAACCGGCTGAGCTACCGCCCCGTCTCAGCGTGGCGCGTACAAGTGTGCGCGCCGTCTGCCGCAGCATAGCCGCTCATACGATCTCCTGCCTCGGATGGTCCGGCTCTGCACGACCATGAGGACTCCCCGCGCGCGCGGACGGTTCCACCAGGCAAGAAAAAGCCCTCCGGAGTGGACTCCGGAGGGACTTGTTCACAGCTCTCCCGACTGGACTCGAACCAGTAACCTGCCGGTTAACAGCCGGCTGCTCTGCCAATTGAGCTACAGGAGATCGAGCTCCCCCGACTGGACTCGAACCAGTAACCTGCCGGTTAACAGCCGACTGCTCTGCCAATTGAGCTACAGGGGAATGACCTCGTTGCTTCGAACGAACCCACCTGGGTACTCACCAGGCGGCGTGCGCTCGCTGCGACACATACATTAGCGCAAGGTGGGGGGTGCTCCGCCAATCGGTATCCCTCAGGTGATCAACAAGCTCCACGATGACCGCACTGACCACGACGCCTCACTACGGAAAGGGTGGCCGACCATGCGCTATCGGCTCACATTCATCGCAGGTCTGGCCCTGGGCTACGTGCTGGGCACGAGGGCAGGTCGCGAGCGCTACGAGAAGCTGAAGAAGTCCGCGCGCGAGATCGCCCAGAACCCGACCGTGCGCAATACGGCGGAGACGGCGGCGCAGCAGACGCGGAACGTCGCGGGCAAGGCCTTCCACTCGGTGAGCGAGAAGGTCGAGAGCAAGGTTCCGGACTCGGTCGCCGACCGGGTGCGCACGCTGCGCGAGCGCGGCGGCAGCGCCGACGGCGGGGCGACCGACGACTGGGGCACCAGCAACACCTGACGCCCCGGACCCCACGGCGCGAGCCCGACGGCACAGATTCCTCCGGCGGTACGGCAGAATTTCAGTCATGGGGATAGTCGCCGGGCTGGACAGTTCGCCCGAATTTACGCGCATAGTCGTTTGTGACGCCGACACCGGGGCCGTGCTGCGGCAGGGGTACGCCCCGCACCCGCTGGAGGCACCGGAAGGCGGCGGACGTCCGTCCGACGTGGATCCCCAGGCGTGGCTGCTCTCACTCGGCGAGGCCGCCGGCGGCGGGCTGCTGGAAAGCGTGCAGGCCATCGGGGTCTCCGCGCAGCAGAACACCGTGGTGCCGCTGGACGCGCAGGGCAACACCGTGCGCCCGGCCCTGGTCGGCGGGGACAAGCGGGCGCAGGTCGCGGCCGCGGACCTGATCGACCGGCTCGGCTCGCGCGAGGCGTGGGCCGAGGCCGTCGGGACCGTGCCGCAGGCGGCGCTGCCGGTGACCAAGCTGCGCTGGCTTGCGCGCAGCGAGCCGGAGAACGCGGAGCAGGTGGCCGCCCTGATGCAGGCGCACGACTGGCTGGTGTGGCAGCTGCTCGGTCGGCCTGCGCGCCGGACCACCGACCGCGGCGGGGCCTCCAGCACCGGCTACTGGTCGGCGGCGACCGCCGCGTGGCGGCCCGATCTGGTGGAGCTTGCGCTCGGGCACCAGGTGGCGCTGCCGGAGGTGATCGGCCCCGGTGAGGCGGCCGGGCGGACCCCGGAGGGCCTGGTCATCTCGGCCGGGACCGGGGAGACGATGGCTGCCGCGTTCGGGCTCGGCGTGCAGTCCGGGGACGCCGTGGTCTCGCTCGGGGCATCGGGCTCCGTGATGGCCGTGCACCACGAGGCGCTCGTGGACTCCAGCGGCTCCATCACCTCGCTCGCCGACGCGACCGGAATGCATCTTCCCGTCGTGCATACGTCGAACGCCGTACGGGCGCTGCGGGGCACGGTCGAGATGCTGGGGCTCGACGGAGGCCTGGAGGAGCTGTCCGAGCTGGCCATGAAGTCGACGCCGGGCGCCCACGGACTCGTACTCCTGCCCTATCTGGAGGGCGAGAAGACGCCGAATCTGCCGCACACCGCGGGGACGCTGAGCGGGCTGCGAAGAGAGTCCATGAAGCCCGAGCATCTGGCGCGGGCCTCCTTCGAGGGCATGCTGTGCGGGCTCGCCGACGCGATGGATGTGCTGCGCGGGCGTGGCGTGGAGATACGGCGGGTGTTCCTGCTGGGCGCCGCCGCCGAGCTGCACGCGGTGCAGAGCGTGGCGCCGGCCGTGTTCGGGGCGCAGGTCGTGGTGCCGCAGCCCGCGGACTACGCGGCGATCGGCGCGGCGCGACAGGCCGCGTGGGCGCTGAACGGGCAGTTGCCGCAGTGGCAGGGCGCGGCCGCGCAGGTCTTCGAGGCGGGCGACGAGCTGCCGGTGGGCCAGGCGGTGCGGCAGCAGTACCGGGCCGTACGGGACCAGATCCACCCCGGCGCGTTCGCCTGACACCGGTGCGGCGGCCGGACTTTGAGCACTCTTGGATAAATCGGTTGAGGTAACGCGGGTGGAGTGTCGGACGATAGGGCTCCATGCGTCGCCGTAGTGACAGACGGCGCGCGGCGATCCCCCTCCCCGCTCACCGCTCCCACCCCGACCGCCGACCACGAGAGACCGAGCGTGCTCATAAAACTTCTGCGGACCTATCTCCGTCCGTACAAGAAACCCATCGGGCTGCTGGTGCTGCTGCAGTTCCTGCAGACCTGCGCCTCGCTGTATCTGCCCACCCTGAACGCCGACATCATTGACAACGGTGTCGTGAACGGCGACACCGGCTACATCCTGGAGTTCGGCGCCCTGATGCTGGGCGTCACCGTCGTCCAGGTCGTCTGCAACACCGGCGCCGTCTACTTCGGCGCCCGGACCGCCGCGGCCGTCGGCCGGGACCTGCGGGCGGGGATCTTCGACCGCGTGCAGTCCTTCTCGGCCCGCGAGGTCGGCCAGTTCGGCGCTCCTTCGCTGATCACCCGCACCACGAACGACGTGCAGCAGGTCCAGATGCTGGCCCTGATGACGTTCACGCTGGTGGCCTCGGCGCCGATCATGTGTGTCGGCGGCGTCGTCATGGCGCTCGGCCTGGACGTGCCGCTGTCGGGCGTGCTGCTCGCCGTGCTGCCCGTCATGGCGATCGTCCTGTCGCTGATCATCCGCAAGATGCGGCCGCTGTTCCGGTCCATGCAGGTCAAGCTGGACACGGTGAACCGGGTGCTGCGCGAGCAGATCACCGGCAACCGCGTCATCCGCGCCTTCGTCCGCGACGACTTCGAGAAGGACCGGTTCGGAGCCGCGAACCGGGATCTGACCGATGTGTCGGTCGCCACCGGCCGGATCATGGCACTGATGTTCCCCTTCGTGATGACGATCGTGAACGTCGCGTCCATCGCCGTGGTCTGGTTCGGCGCGCACCGCATCGACAGCGGCGGCATGCAGATCGGTGACCTGACCGCGTTCCTCGCGTATCTGATGCAGATCGTGATGAGCGTGATGATGGCCACGTTCATGTTCATGATGATGCCGCGCGCCGAGGTGTGCGCCGAGCGCATCCAGGAAGTGCTCGGCACCGATTCGAGTGTGGTGCCGCCACGGCCCGACGCGTCGGTGCGTGAACTGCGCCGCCACGGCCATCTGGAGCTGCGGGGCGCCGACTTCGGCTACCCGGGCGCCGAGGAACCCATCCTGCGCGGCATCGACATCACGGCCCGCCCCGGCGAGACCACGGCCATCATCGGGTCGACCGGCAGCGGCAAGTCGACGCTCCTCGGCCTCGTGCCGCGGCTGTACGACACCACGGCCGGCACGGTCTACGTGGACGGCGAGGACGTCCGCGGGATCGACCCGGCACTGATGGCGAAGACGGTCGGGCTCGTGCCGCAGAAGCCGTACCTGTTCTCCGGCACCGTCGCCACGAACCTGCGCTACGGCAATCCGGACGCCACCGACGACGAGCTGTGGCACGCGCTGGAAGTGGCGCAGGCCAAGGGGTTCGTCGGCAAGCTGGAGAGCGGGCTCGACGCGCCCATTACCCAGGGCGGCACCAACGTCTCCGGCGGTCAGCGCCAGCGCCTCGCCATCGCGCGCACGCTGGTGCAGCGGCCGGAGATCTACCTCTTCGACGACTCGTTCTCCGCGCTCGACTACGCGACCGACGCGGCGCTGCGCCGGGCGCTCGGCGAGGAGACCGCCGAGGCGACCGTGGTGATCGTGGCCCAGCGGGTCTCGACGATCCGCGACGCCGACACGATCATCGTGCTCGACGAGGGCCGCGTCGTCGGCACCGGACGCCATCACGAGCTGATGGCCGACAACGAGACGTACCGGGAGATCGTTCTCTCCCAGCTGACGGAAGCGGAGGCCGCCTGATGAGTGGGCCCATGGGGCGGATGGCGGCCGGTGCGCCCGGTTCGCGTTCGATGGACTTCAAGGGGTCCGGCAAGCGGCTCCTGAAGCGGCTCGCCGCACACCGCACGGCGGTGATCGGGGTGCTCGTCTCCGTCGTGATCAGCGTCGGCCTGTCGGTGGTCGGGCCGAAGATCCTCGGCCACGCCACCGATCTGCTGTTCGGCGGGATCATCGGCGGGCAGATGCCGGCCGGGCAGACCAAGGAGCAGGTCCTCGAGGGCCTGCGCGCCAAGGGTGACGGCGGCATGGCCGACATGCTCGGCGGCGTCGACTTCACGCCGGGACAGGGCGTCGACTTCGGCGCGATCGGTGAGGTGCTGCTGCTCGGCCTCGCCGTGTTCGCCGTCGCGGGGCTGACGATGATGATCGGCACCCGGCTCGCCAACCGGACGATCAACCTGGCCGTGGGGCAGCTCCGTGCCGAGTTGCAGGGCAAGCTGTCGCGACTGCCGCTGTCGTACTACGACCAGCAGAAGCGCGGCGAGGTACTGAGCCGGGCGACCAACGACATGGACAACCTCGGGCAGACGCTCCAGCAGACGATGGGGCAGATGCTCAACTCGCTGCTGACCGTCATCGGCGTGCTCGCGATGATGTTCTGGATCTCCTGGCTGCTCGCGCTGGTCGCGCTGGTCACGGTGCCGCTGTCGGTGTTCGTCGCGGCGAAGGTCGGCAAGCGGTCGCAGCCGCAGTTCGTGCAGCAGTGGCGGGCGACCGGCGCGCTCAACGCGCACATCGAGGAGATGTACACCGGCCACAACCTGGTGAAGGTGTTCGGGCGGCAGGACGAGTCGGCGGAGCTGTTCGCCGAACAGAACGACGCGCTGTACGAGGCGTCGTTCAAGGCGCAGTTCAACAGCGGCATCATGCAGCCGCTGATGTTCTTCATCTCGAACCTGAACTATGTGCTGGTCGCTGTCGTCGGCGGATTGAGGGTGGCCAGTGGGTCGCTCTCCATCGGTGATGTGCAGGCCTTCATCCAGTACTCGCGCCAGTTCTCGATGCCGCTGACGCAGGTCGCGTCGATGGCGAACCTGGTGCAGTCGGGTGTCGCTACGGCCGAGCGCGTCTTCGAACTGCTCGACGCGGAGGAGCAGTCGGCGGAGCCAGTGCCCGGCGAGAAGCCGGACAACCTGCGCGGGCACGTCGAGTTCGAGCACGTGGCCTTCCGCTACGAGAAGGACACGCCGCTCATCGAGGACCTGTCGCTGACGGCCGACCCCGGTCACACGGTGGCGATCGTCGGGCCGACGGGCGCGGGCAAGACGACCCTCGTCAATCTGCTGCTGCGGTTCTACGAGGTCACGGGCGGGCGCATCACGCTCGACGGCGTCGACATCGCGAAGATGTCGCGGGAGGAGCTGCGCGCCGGGATCGGCATGGTGCTCCAGGACACCTGGCTGTTCGGCGGGACCATCGCGGAGAACATCGCGTACGGGGCCCCGAAGGACGTCACCCGCGAGGAGGTCGAGGAGGCGGCGAAGGCCGCGCACGCCGACCGGTTCATCCGGACGCTGCCCGACGGGTACGACACCGTGCTCGACGACGAGGGCACCGGCGTCAGCGCGGGTGAGAAGCAGCTGATCACCATCGCGCGGGCGTTCCTGTCCGACCCGGTGATCCTCGTGCTCGACGAGGCGACCTCCTCCGTCGACACCCGGACCGAGGTGCTGATCCAGAAGGCGATGGCGCGGTTGGCCTCCGGCCGGACGTCGTTCGTGATCGCGCACCGGTTGTCGACGATTCGGGATGCGGACACGATTCTCGTGATGGAGAACGGGGCGATCGTGGAGCAGGGCTCGCACGAGGCGCTGGTCGCTGCGGATGGGGCGTATCAGCGGTTGTACGAGGCGCAGTTCGCGCAGGCGGTCGCCGAGGTCGACTGACGCCCGGGTCCGCCTGATCTCTTGCCCCGTCGGGGTTGCGGTCGCGGGGCTCTGCCCCGGGCCCCGCGCCTCAATCGCCGGCGGGGCTTGATTGGCCGAACCGCCGACGGGGCTTGCTGTGGAACTAGTCCAGGTAGCCCCGCAGTTGGTCCGCGAACGCGTGGTCGCGGAGTTTGTTCAGGGTTTTTGATTCGATCTGGCGGATGCGCTCGCGTGTGACGCCGAAGATGCGGCCGATCTCCTCCAGCGTGCGGGGGCGGCCGTCGGCGAGGCCGTAGCGGAGCTGGACGACCTTGCGTTCGCGCTCGCCGAGCGTGGAGAGCACGGCCTCCAGGTGTTCGCGCAGCAGGAGGAACGCCGCCGATTCCACGGGGCTCGTGGCGTCGCCGTCCTCGATGAGGTCGCCGAGCGCCACATCGTCCTCCTCGCCGACGGGGGCGTGGAGGGACACCGGCTCCTGGGCGAGGCGCAGCACTTCGCTGACCCGCTCGTGCGTCAGGTCGAGGTGGACGGCGACTTCCTGAGGGGTCGGCTCGTAACCGCGCTCCTGCAGCATGCGGCGCTGCACGCGGACGACCCGGTTGATCAACTCGACGACGTGGACCGGGACCCGGATGGTGCGCGCCTGGTCGGCGAGGGCGCGACTCATCGCCTGGCGGATCCACCAGGTCGCGTACGTCGAGAACTTGTAGCCGCGGGCGTAGTCGAACTTCTCGACCGCGCGGATCAGGCCGAGATTGCCCTCCTGGACCAGGTCGAGCATGGTCAGGCCGCGGCCCACGTACCGCTTGGCGACGGAGACGACCAGGCGCAGGTTCGCCTCGATGAGGCGGCGCTTGGCCATCCGGCCCATGACCACCAATTTGTCGAGGTCCAGGGCGAGTTGGGAGTCGAGGTCGGGGGCGTGGGCGAGCTTCTCCTCGGCGAACAGGCCCGCCTCGACGCGCCGCGCGAGATCCACTTCCTCGGCCGCGGTGAGCAGCGGGATCCGGCCGATCTCGCGCAGATACTGCCGGAACAGGTCGGAGGACGGACTGGCGCTTTCGGTGCGGGCGCCGCGCACCGGTTCGGGCGGGTCCACGGACCCCTGGGGGCCGGCCGGTTCTTCCGGCTCGGCCTCGGGATGGTGCTCGACGCGGCTCTGCGAGGGCACAGAAGCCAGCACGTCGCCCTGCGGCACGGCACCCTTGGGCGCGGCTTCGGGTTCGGCGAGGGCCTGCGCTGTGCTGTCGCTCTGGGTGAGGGTCTGGGTCTGCACGGGGGCGACCTCCAAAGTGATCGCATCTGAGGCGTGCGGCAGGGGGGCGGGAACGACGGCCTCGCCGCTGTCCGTCCCGTACGCGATGAGCGGAACCGCGGGGGTGTCGGACCCGTTGTCCGGGCTCCGGCCGCGCTCCGAGGACTCAGGCACCGCAACCCAGTGTGGAGTACGACACAGTGCCGCCACGAGGGGCGTGCGTTGACTTTTTGAGTCCGGTGCGTGACCGCGTGGTTACCGTGCTGGACGGTTACCCGCCTTTCCCGGATCCGAACAGCCACAAACGGCGCATCGGAGTGCGGGCACCTACAGGGCTTCCGCGCCCCGCTCGCGCAGCGCCTGGCCGTACTGCTGGAGCACCCACAACTCGCTCTGCACCGTGGCCAGTTGGTGCGGGTCGCCGCCCGCGCCGAGGCGGGTGAGCGTGCCCTGGACGTCCCGGATACGGCGGTCGACGGCGCGCTTGCGCACGGTCACCAGCTGCTCCCCCGCGTACGCCTCGTCCACGGTCTTGCGGCGGATGGCCTCGACGGCGAGCTCGGTCACCATCGCCCGCACCGCGTCGTCGGGCGCCGCCTCGCGCACCGCGATCAGGTACTCCTGCGGGTCGTGGACGCCCTGCTCGGCGCCGCCCGCGTCCATGACGGCCTGGCGGACGGCGGCGTACGGGTCGGCCGTGAACTCGTCGACCCCGTACGCGTCGAAGGCCGGGGACACCAACTGCGGGTACTGCAAGGCGAGTTTGAGCAGTTCGCGTTCGGTCGTGAAGACCGGGTTGCGCAGGGTGAGCGCCGGTCCGCCGAAGGGACGGGCCGTGGCGGCAGCGGGGTCGGCCCCCGGACCGCCGCGTCCGGAGGCGGGCGCGGGCCCGCGGCCACCGCGCTCGCGGGCCCAACGGGCGAGCTGCCCCACCCGCTTGACCACGAACTGGGTGTCGAGGATGCCGAGCATCCCGGCGAGCTGGACCGCGACCTCGTGCTGCGAGGCACTGTTCTTGATGCGGGCGACGACGGGCGCCGCCTCGTCGAGCGCGGCGGCGCGGCCCGCCGGGGTCTCCAGGTCGTACCGGGCGACGATCTGGCGGAGCGCGAACTCGAAGAGCGGCGTGCGGGGTTCGGCCAGTTCGGCGACCGCGTCGTCGCCCTTGGCGAGGCGCAGGTCGCACGGGTCCATGTTGTCCGGCGCGATCGCGATGTACGTCTCGGCGGCGAACTTCTGGTCGTCCTCGAAGGCGCGCAGGGCGGCCTTCTGGCCCGCCGCGTCGCCGTCGAAGGTGAAGATCACGCGCGCCGAGCCGTTGTCCATCAGGAGCCGGCGGAGGATCTTGATGTGGTCGCCGCCGAACGCCGTGCCACAGGTGGCGATGGCGGTGGTGACGCCGGCCAGGTGGCAGGCCATCACGTCCGTGTACCCCTCGACGACGACCGCGCGGGAGGACTTGGCGATGTCCTTCTTCGCGAGGTCGATGCCGTACAGGACCTGGGACTTGCGGTAGATCGGCGTCTCGGGCGTGTTCAGGTACTTCGGCCCGTTGTCGTCCTCGCGCAGGCGGCGGGCGCCGAAGCCGACGACCTCGCCGCCGATGTCGCGGATCGGCCACATCAGGCGGCCGCGGAACCGGTCGATGGGGCCGCGGCGGCCCTCCTGGGAGAGCCCGGAGAGCAGGATCTCCTTGTCGCTGAAGCCCTTGCCGCGCAGGAAGCGGGTGAGGTGGTCCCAGCCCGCCGGGCTGTAGCCGACGCCGAAGTGCTGGGCCGCGGCCTGGTCGAAGCCGCGCTCGGCGAGGAACTTGCGGCCGATCTCGGCTTCCGGCGACTCCAGCTGGTCGACGTAGAACTGCGCGGCGACCTTGTGCGCCTCGACGAGGCGGATGCGCTCGCCGCGCTGGTGGGTGGGGTTGTACCCGCCCTCCTCGTAGCGCAGCGTGATGCCCGCCTGACCGGCGAGGCGCTCCACCACCTCGGAGAAGGAGAGGTGGTCGACCTTCATCACGAATGTGATGGTGTCGCCGCCCTCCTGGCAGCCGAAGCAGTGGAACAGGCCCTTACTGGGGCTGACCTGGAAGGACGGGGACTTCTCGTCGTGGAACGGGCACAGACCCTTGAGGTTTCCGCCGCCCGCGTTGCGCAGCTGCAGGTACTCGGACACCACGGCGTCGATCGGGACCGCGTCCCGAACCGCCTTCACGTCCTCGTCATTGATCCTGCCTGCCACGCGGCAATTCTACGGGTGCCCACTGACACTCCCGTACCCCCTGGTCTTTTCGGCCGGGGGTCTGGGGGTTGCCCCCAGAAGACACAGCACGGGCCGCCACTGACACTTCTGTCACCGCTCCAGAAGATCAACTCACTGGTCCAGAAGATCACCGAGCGGAACCGACGGGTCCGAAAGGCGCTCGACCCCGGGCCTGGCCCCGGACCTGATCAGCCGCTGGATCTGCTCCGTGACGTCCCACACATTCACGTTCATCCCCGCGAGGACCTGGCCGTCCTTCAGCCAGAACGCGATGAACTCGCGCTTGCCCGCGTCCCCGCGCAGCACCACCTGGTCGTACGAGCCCGGGGGCGCCCAGCCCGAGTACTCCAGGCCCAGGTCGTACTGGTCGGAGAAGAAGTACGGCACGCGGTCGTAGCTGACGTCCTTGCCGAGCATGGCGCGGGCCGCGGCCGGCCCGCCGTTCAGCGCGTTCGCCCAGTGCTCGACGCGCAGCCGGTCGTCGAAGAGCGGGTGCCGGACCGCCGCCACGTCGCCCGCCGCGTAGATGTCGGGGTCGGAGGTGCGCAGCGTCGCGTCCACGGCGATGCCGCCGCCGTGCGCCCGGTCGGCGAGCTCGAGGCCCGCGGCCTCGGCGAGCCCGGTGCGCGGGGCGGCGCCGATCGCGGCCAGCACATCGTGCGCCGGGTGCTCCTCGCCGTCGTCGGTGAGGGCGGCGAGGACCATGCCGTCCTGGCCGGTGATCTCGGTGAGCCTGGCGCCGAAGTGGAAGCGGACGCCGTGGTCGCCGTGCAGCTCGGCGAAGATCTGGCCGACCTCGGGGCCGAGCACGGAGTGCAGCGGCGTGGCCTCCGGCTCGACGATGGTGACCTCCGCACCGTACTCACGGGCGGCCGCCGCGACCTCCAGGCCGATCCAGCCGGCGCCGGCGATCACCAGGTGTCCGTTGTCCCTGCCGAGCGAGGCCAGCACGCCCTTGAGACGCTCGGCGTGGGCGAGGCGGCGCAGGTGGTGGACGCCCGCGAGGTGGGTGCCGGGGATGTCGAGGCGGCGCGGCTCCGCGCCGGTGGCGAGCAGCAGCTTGTCGTAGCGGACGACGGTGCCCTCGCCGAGCCGCACGGTCTTCTCCGCGCGGTCGATCGTGGTGACCGTCTGGCCGAGGTGCAGCTCGATGTCGTTGCTCGCGTACCAGGCCGGTTCGTGGACGAAGACGCTGTCGCGCTCCTCCTTGCCCTGGAGGTAGCCCTTCGACAAGGGCGGTCGTTCGTACGGGTGGTCCCGTTCGTCACCGATGAGGATCACCCGCCCGGTGAACCCCTCCGAACGAAGTGTCTCGGCGGTCTTGGCTCCGGCGAGCCCTCCCCCGACGATGACGAACGTCTGGTCCGCGTCGACCACTTGATGCCTCCTCATTGCCATGCCGTCATATGCGAGCGTCCCGCACGCAGCGTAATGCGGGAAGGGGGCGTGGCCCGATCAGGGCATCTTTTCGTCACGCCCAGTGGTCGCGTCTTCCTCTCGATGATGCCCGGCGACGGTAAGCCGCGCGTGAAGGGAACGGGCCGAGGCGTCGGTCAGGGAGGCGATCTGATCGACGATCACCCGCTTCTTCGCGCGGTCGTCGGGCGCCGCGTCGAAGAGGGCGCGGAACTGCGGGTCGAGGCCGTCGGGCGCGCGGGCGACCAGCGCCTGCGCCAACTCGGCGACCACGATGCGCTGGTCGGCCCGGAGCCGCTCCTGCTGGGGGCGCTGCATCACATACCGGTCGGCGACCGCCTTGAGCACCGCGCACTCGTACCGGGCGGCGCGCGGGACCACCAGCTCGGCCACGTACCGTGTCAAACGGCCCGTGCCGTATCTCGCGCGTGTCGCGCCCTCGGCGGCGAGGCAGAAACGCCCGATCAGCTGGCTGGTCGCGTCCTTGAGCCCGGCCTGGGCGACCGCAGTGCCGTCGTAGCCGTGCGGCCACCACTCCTGGTCGAGGAGGCGGTCGAGGGCCGCGGAGAGCTCGGCGGGATCCGTGCCCTCGGGAACGTAGCGTCCGATGGCGACGGCGAAGATGTCGGCGCGCTCGGGCTCGGCGTGCAGCACGTTCGGATCCAAGTGCCCCGCGTGCAGGCCGTCTTCGAGGTCGTGCACGGAGTACGCCACGTCGTCCGACCAGTCCATGACCTGCGCCTCGAAGCAGGTGCGGCGGCCGGGAGACGTCTTCCTGATCCAGTCGAAGACCGGGCGGTCGTCCTCGTAGACCCCGAATTTCAGCGACTCGGGGTCACTGGGGTGCTCGCCGCGCGGCCACGGGTACTTCGTCGCGGCGTCAAGCGCGGCCCGCGTCAGGTTGAGTCCTACGCTGGTCAGCCGGCCGGAACTGTCGCTGCGCGCGAAGCGCTTGGGCTCGATGCGGGTCAGCAGACGCAGCGACTGCGCGTTCCCCTCGAAGCCGCCGCAGTCCTCCGCCACCTCGTTGAGCGCCTGCTCGCCGTTGTGCCCGAAGGGCGGGTGGCCCAGGTCGTGCGAGAGGCAGGCCGTCTCGACGAGGTCGGGGTCGCAGCCGAGCGCGGCGCCCAACTCCCGCCCCACCTGGGCGCATTCGAGGGAGTGCGTGAGCCGCGTGCGCGGGCTCGCGTCCCAGTGGTGGCCAAGGGTGCCCGGCGTGACGACCTGGGTCTTGCCCGCGAGGCGGCGCAGCGCCGACGAGTGCAGCACCCTGGCCCGGTCGCGCTGGAACGCCGTGCGCCCCGGGCGCTTGTCGGGCTCGGGGGCCCAGCGCTCGACCGCCACCTCGTCGTATGTGTCGCTGCCTTCCATGTCCTGACAGTAAGGGCAGCCACCGACAACCGGGGTCTGCGGCGGCTCAGACGGACGCGGTCTGCGCCACCGTGGCGTACGCCGTCGTGGCCGGTGCCCGGTCGTAGCGGTGCAGGACGAGGCGGGCCAGGGCCGGGTGGGTGCCGAGCGGGGCCGCGGCGATGCCGGGCGCGGCCGCGGCGGTCTCCGTGGCGAAGCGGCCGGGGGCGGTGAAGTACGAGGCGACGGCGATCCGGTCGCGGCCGCGGGCGGCGAGGGAGCGGGCGGCCGTGGCGACGTCGGGGGCGGTGGCGGAGGCGTAGCCGGGGACGACGGGGACGCCGAGGCGGTCGGCGAGGAGCGCGGCCGTGCGGCGGACGTCGGCGGCGGCGTGCGGATCGCGGGATCCGGCGGCGGCGAGGACGACTCCGGCGCGGCGGCGATCGCGGTCGGTGGACCGCTCGGGCCAGCCGGCCTCGACGAGCCGGTCGTGGAGGGCGTCGACGAGCAGCGGGTGCGGGCCGAGCGGGTCCGCGACGCGGGTGCGCAGGTGCCCGGCGGCGTCGGCGGCCCGCGGCAGATCGTGCTTGACGTGGTGGCCGCGGGAGAGGAGTAGCGGCACGAGGACGGCCCGGCCCGCGGGCAGGTCGGCGAGGGTGTCGCTCAGCAGCGGCTCGTTGAGCTCGATGTGGCCGAGGCGGACCGTGAGGCCGGGGCGTCGCTCGCGTATCCGCTCGACGAGCTCGGAGACGGTGGCCAGGGCCCGTGGGTCGCGGCTGCCGTGCGCCACGAGCACGAGGGCGGGCGGCTGCCGGTGCCCGCGCAGCGGGGACACGTGGCTGAGTCTGCTGCCGAGCTGGTCGCTGATCATGGTGAGGAGTCCCGCCGTGCCGACTGTGTGATCGAGGTAGGTCGTGCCGTGGTCCATGGGGCCGTACGACTCGTCCGTCATGAACAGATCGTGCCGGTCCCCGGTTGCCGGGCTGTTGCCGGGCGGTGACGGGTGGTTGCCGGTCGTTCACGGGGCGGGCCGCGCGGCGGTGAGCAACCACGCGGCCGCGCGGCGCGTCTCCTGTCAGCACCGAGCCACGACTGCCCCGGGGGTCCCGAATGCGTCTGCCACGTCCACGCCTGCCGCGCACCAGGAGGGCGCAACGCAGGACGGTGCAGGTGGTGATGGCTGTCTGTGTGCTGGCGCTGCTGCCGGCGACCTGGCTGTTCGTGTCGACCGGGGACCTGCTGCGGACGGTGGCGGACGCGCCGCGCGGCGAGGTGGCGGTGGTGTTCGGTGCGGGCCTGTGGAACGGGGAGCCCTCGCCGTACCTGGCGCACCGGCTCGACGCGGCGGCCGAGCTGTACCGCACCGGAAAGGTCCGCGTGCTCCTGGTCACGGGCGACAACAGCCGCGAGGAGTACGACGAACCCGACGCCATGCGCGCGTACCTGACCCGCCACGGGGTGCCGTCCCGGGCCGTCGTCAGCGACTACGCGGGCTTCGACACCTGGGACTCCTGCGTCCGCGCGAAGAAGATCTTCGGCGTCGACCGCGCCGTCCTGGTCACCCAGGACTTCCACGCGCGGCGCGCGGTGGCGCTGTGCGAGGCCGCGGGCGTCTCCTCGTACGGGATCGGGGTCGCCGAACCGCACGACGTGACCTGGTACGCGGGCGGGGCGCGGGAGACGCTCGCGGCGGCGAAGGCGGCGCTCGACGTGGTGGTGCGTCCTGATCCGCACTTCCTGGGACGCGAGGAGCAGGGCGTGCGCGAGGCCCTGGGCGCGACCTCACGCCGTCCGTAGGACGGCCGGGAGATGCTCGTTCCGGCTACGTAACCTCCAGGCGCGCCGACCGGCAACACACCCGGCGCACCCTCAGGGGCATGCTCAACACCACGGCGACGCCCACCCACTGCCCGTACTGCGCCCTGCAGTGCGGCATGAACGTGCTGCCCGGCACCGAAGGGCCCACGGTCGAGGGTCGCGCGGAGTTCCCGGTCAACCAGGGCGCGCTGTGCGGCAAGGGCCAGAGCGCCGCCTCCGTGCTCTCCTCCCAGGTGCGGCTCACGGAGCCACTGGTCCGCAGCCCCGCCACCGGTCGGCTCACACCCGCCACCTGGGAGGAGGCCCTGGACAAGGTCGCGGACGGTCTGGCACGCGCGCGTACCGGGCACGGTCCGGACGCGTGCGGCGTGTTCGGCGGCGGCGGCCTGACGAACGAGAAGGCGTACGCGCTCGGCAAGTTCGCGCGCATCGTGCTCGGCACGTCGCAGATCGACTACAACGGCCGGTTCTGCATGTCGTCGGCCGCGGCCGCCGGGCAGAAGGCCTTCGGCCTGGACCGGGGTCTGCCGTTCCCGCTGGAGGACATTCCGCGTACGGGCTGCGTGATCCTGGTCGGCTCGAACCTGGCCGAGACCATGCCCCCGGCCCTGCGCTACCTCAGCGAACTCAAGGCCAACGGCGGCACATTGATCGTGATCGACCCCCGCCGCACCCGCACCGCGGACCAGGCGGACCTGCACCTGGCGCCCCGCCCCGGCACGGACCTGGCGCTCGCGCTCGGGATGCTGCACCTGGTGGTCGCGGAGGGCCGGGTCGACGAGGAGTACGTACGCGGCCGTACGCAGGGGTGGGAGGAGGCCCGTTCGGCGGCGATGGCGCACTGGCCGGAGTACGTGGAGCGGGTCACGGGCGTGCCGGTGCCCCAACTGCGCGAGGCGGTCGGCATGTTCACGGCGGCCGAGCGGGCGATGGTCCTCACCGCGCGAGGGCCCGAGCAGCAGTCCAAGGGCACGGACACGGTCGGCGCGTGGATCAACCTGGCGCTCGCGACGGGGCGGCCGGGCCGGCCGTACTCCGGTTACGGGTGTCTGACCGGCCAGGGCAACGGTCAGGGCGGCCGCGAACACGGCCAAAAGGCGGACCAGTTGCCCGGCTACCGCAAGCTCACGGATCCGGCGGCGCGGGCGCATGTGGCGGAGGTCTGGGGTGTGGACCCGGACACGCTGCCGGGCCCTGGGCGGTCGGCGTACGAGTTGCTCGACGCGCTGGGCGGAGACATTCAGGCACTGCTGCTGATGGGCTCGAACCCGGTGGTCTCGGCACCGCGCGCGGCCCACATCGAGTCCCGGATCCGCTCCCTGGACTTCCTGGCCGTCGCCGATGTCGTCCTCTCCGAGACCGCCGAACTGGCCGACGTGGTCCTGCCGGTGACGCAGTGGGCCGAGGAGACCGGCACGGTGACGAACCTGGAGGGGCGGGTGCTGCTGCGGCAGCGCGCCCTGACACCCCCTCCGGGGGTGCGTACGGACCTTTATGTCCTCCAGGAACTCGCGGCCCGTCTCGCACCCGACCTGGAGAAGGGCTTTCCGACGGATGCGCGGGAGGTGTTCGACGAGTTGCGGCGGGCGTCGGCGGGCGGTCCTGCGGACTACTCCGGGATCAGCTACGACAGGCTGGCCGAGGGCGAGGGAATCTTCTGGCCGTGCTCCTCCGACGACGCGGCCGCCGACGCCGACGGCCCCGGCACGCCGCGGCTCTTCCTCGAACGGTTCGCCACGGAGGACGGGCGGGCGCGGTTCGTGCCGGTGACGCATCGGCCCGCGGCGGAGGAGCCGGATGCGGAGTATCCGCTGTATCTGACGACGGGGCGGGTCGTGGCCCAGTACCAGTCCGGGGCCCAGACGCGGCGCGTGCCGGAGCTCAACAAGGCGGCTCCGGAGGCGTTCGTGGAGCTGCATCCGCGGCTGGCGGGGCGGATCGGGGTCGCGCAGGGGGACGTGGTCGCGGTGACGTCGCGCCGTGGCCGGGTCGAGGCTCCGGCCCACCTCACCTCCACGATCCGCCCGGACACCCTCTTCATGCCGTTCCACTGGCCGGGGGCGGGGCGGGCCAACACCCTGACGAACCCGGCGCTCGACCCCACGTCCCGCATGCCGGAATTCAAGGTGTGTGCGGTGCGGGTGGAGCGGGTGGGGTGACGTTGTTGCGCGGCACCGGGTTCCTGTCACCTGCGCCGGGGCGGGGGCCCTCGTGCGTGGTGCGCGGCACCGGGGTCTCGCCATGTCGGCCGGGGCCGGGGCCCTCGTAGCCTGGCGCGCCGCACCGGGCGCCGCCTTGCCCACCCTGCCGCCCAAGGCGGCAGATTGCCCAAGTCGGTGACGGCCGGCCGTAGGTCTGCGCGGCACGTTGGCCCGGGCGGGCACCCCGTCGGGCCGACGCCCCCGGAGGGGGCGGGTGGTGGGAGATGGGCGGGGCAAATCAAGCCCCTCCGGCGATTGAGGAGCGGGGTCCGGGGCGGAGCCCCGGTCTTTCCAGCCCCGCCGGCGTTTGAGGCGCGGGGGCCGGGGCGGAGCCCCGTGGCGGGGGCACGGGCCACCCCGGTCCTTCACAGGGCCGACACCGCGGATCCATGGACTCCATTTGTCATGACCGCCTAAAACTGAACCAGCGTCAGGAAGTTGCCGCTCATCTCACCGTCCCCACGGAGCCGCCTGATGAGACACATACGGACCACATCGCGCCTCACCACCGGCATCACCACCCTGGCCACCCTCCTCGCCGCCACCCTCGCCCTCGCCCCCACGGCGACCGCGGCCCCCTCCGCCACCACCGCCGAGGCCACCTCCGTACGGGACGTGATCACCGACCCCGACGGGACCCGGCACACCCGTTACGACCGCACGTACGGTCAACTCCCCGTGCTCGGCGGGGACTTCGTCGTGCACCAGGCCGCGGACGGCACGTACGAGGGCACCGACCGCGCCGTCTCCGGCAGCGTCTCCGTCCCCACCACCACGCCCCGCCTCTCCGCCCCCAAGGCCGCGGACCTCGCCACGACGCTCCTGCGCGAGGCCAACCCCGGCAGGGTGCTCCACAGCCTCATGGCCAAGCCGCAACTCGTCGTGGACGCACTGCACGGCAGCCCCAAACTGGCCTGGCGGACGACCGCCGCCGCGAAGGACTCGCTCGGCAACCCCATGGCCCGCACCGTCCTCACCGACGCCACCACCGGCGCCGGGATCGACGCCTGGGACAGCCTCGAAACCGCCACCTCCGCCGCGGCCACGGGCGACGGCCGCTCCCTCTACTCCGGCACCGTCCCCCTCACCACCACCCGCGCCTCCTCCGGCGGCTACCAGCTCGACGACTCCACCCGCGGCAACACTTACACCGGCGACGCCGCCAACAAGACCGACACCTGCATCCTCGGCATCTGCCTGGAGCGCGCCCCCGCCAAGGTCTACAAGGACGCCGACAACCACTGGGGCACCGGAAAGACCGCGGACCGGAGCACGGCCGCCGTGGACGCCCAGTACGGCACCGACCAGACGTGGGACTACTACAAGGACGTCCACGGCCGGATCGGCATAGCCGACGACGGCAAGGGCTCGTACAACCGCGTCCACTACGGCAAGGACTACAACAACGCCTTCTGGGACGACAACTGCTTCTGCATGACGTACGGGGACGGCGACGGCAAGACGTTCGGCCCGCTGGTCGCCCTCGACGTCACGGGCCACGAGATGTCCCACGGCGTCACCTCCTCCACCGCGGCCCTCACCTACTCCGGCGAGTCCGGCGGCCTCAACGAGGCCACCTCCGACATCTTCGGCACGCTCGTCGAGTTCCACGCGAAGAACGCCTCCGACCCCGGCGACTGGCTCATCGGCGAGAAGATCGTCAAGCCCGGCGCGAAGACAGCGGCGCTGCGCTTCATGGACAAGCCGAGCCGCGACGGCAAGTCGGCGGACTGCTGGAACTCCGACGTCGCCGGCCTGGACGTGCACTACTCCTCCGGCGTCGCGAACCACTTCGCGTATCTGCTCGCGGAGGGCAGCGGCCCGAAGACGATCGGCGGCGTCCACAACGACAGCCCCACGTGCGACAAGTCGAAGCTCACCGGCATCGGCAAGGAGAAGCTCGGCAAGATCTGGTACCGCGCGCTGACCATCTACATGACGTCGTCGACGGACTACAAGGGCGCACGCACGGCGACGCTGAAGGCAGCCAAGGACCTGTACGGGGCGGACAGCAAGGAGCACGCGGCCGTGGCAGCCACCTGGTCGGCCGTGGCGGTGAACTGACCGGGCATCACCCGGGCGCCGCCTGCCGTCACCCGGTCGCACGCCTCCCCGCTCCCTTCGGGTACTTTCCGGCGGACACCCCGGTGACCTGCTGGAACGTACCCGTCGGGCCGTCAGAAGTACTGTCTGCGCAGGTGTCATGACGTCACATCAGGAGGCGGGCGGCCACGACTGGCACTTACCTCGACCTTGGCAGGGCGCGCCCGTCGCCCGCGAAGGAGCTTGGACGATGCGCGTGCGCAGGGGCATGGGCCGACCGCTGACCGCGGCGGCGTTCCTCACCACCGCGGCCACGACGGCGATGCTCGCCGTCGCCGCCCCCGCGACCGCCGCGCAGGGCGGCCTGGAGGTCTACCCGGCGACGGCCGCCCCGGGCGACCGCGTCACGGTGGACACCACCGCGTGCGGCGGGAGCGACACGGCCACCGGTGACGCCAGCGCGGTCGGCGCGGGCACCTTCACACTGGCGCCGGCCACCCCGAACGCCTCGAACGCCACAGGGCGCTTCCGGATCCCGGTCTCCGCGCAGCCGGGAACGTACGAGATCGTCGCGAAGTGCGCGAGCGGCCCCGAGGTGACGGGCGACCTCATCGTCTCCGTGACCGGCACCGGCGCCTCCGTGGCCCAGCTCCCCAGGGGCCACGTGAACACGGGCGTCGGCGGCGCGCTCGGCCCCGAACCCACGCGGACCTCCGCGGGCGTGGCGGCGCTGGCGCTGGCCGCCGCGGGCGGCACCTGGCTGCTGCACCGCAGGGCACGCGGCGACCGCATCTGAGCCACCACCCCGCGAAGCACCAGCACCGCCCCGTGAAGAACTGCGAGGAACCCCAGCCCCCATGCGCAACCCCAAGCGCACCGGCACGCGCCCGCGCGCCACGCACCGCGTGAACTCCGCCATAGGAGCAGCCACCACCCTGGCCCTCGCCGCCGGCGCCTGGCTCCTGGCCAGCGGCGCGGAGGGGCAGCCGCCGCCCCAGCCGTCCGCCGCGCAGGCCCGCGTCGACCGGGACCGCGAAGCACCGGCCGCCGCTCCCCTGGCACCGTCCCCGCCGGACCGCGTCCGCATCCCGTCGATCGAGGTCGACGCCCCGCTGATGGGCCTGGAGCTGACCCGCTCCGGCAGCCTCGACGTGCCTCCGGCCGGCAAAAAGAACCTCGCCGGCTGGTACGAGGCGGGCACCAAGCCCGGCGAGACGGGTACGGCGGTGGTCGCGGGCCACGTCGACAACGCGCGCGGCCCGTCCGTCTTCTACGCCCTGGGTTCGCTGAAGCGCGGCCGCACGATCGAGGTGGCGCGGCGGGACGGTTCGGCCGCGGTGTTCACGGTGGACGCGGTCGAGGTGTACGACGCGAAGCACTTCCCCGACGCGAAGGTGTACGGCGCGGCCCGCCGCCCCGAACTCCGGGTGATCACCTGCGGCGGACCGTACTCACGCAAGACGGGCTACCAGGGGAACGTCGTCGTCTTCGCGCACCTGACGGGCAGCCGGTAGCCGCGCCCAAAAGGGAGTCGGCTCACGCCACCCACTGCTCGTACGCCATCTTCACCACCAGCGCGCACACCACCGTCAGCAGCACCACGCGCACGAACCCGGCGCCCCGCTTCAGCGCGGTGTGCGCGCCCACCATGCCGCCCGCCAGGTTGAACACCGCCATCAGGCCCGCGAGCTGCCAGTACACCTGGCCCTTCCAGGCGAACATCGCCAACGCGCCCGCGTTGGTGCAGCAGTTGACGATCTTCGCGGTGGCGGAGGCGGTGACCAGGTCGAGGTGGAGGATCGCGGTCAGGGCGAGGACCAGGAAGGTGCCGGTGCCCGGCCCGATCAGGCCGTCGTAGAAGCCGATGCCGAGGCCCGCGAAGCCGATGGCGGCCCAGATCCGGCGGGGCGAGGCGGGGATCGCCGTCGGCGCCGTGCCGAACGCCGGGCGGAAGATCACGAACGCGCCCACCGCCACGAGCACCACCATCACGACCGGCTTGAGGACCTCCGTGCTCATCCCCGTCGCGAGCAGCGCCCCGCCGGTCGACCCGACGAGCGCGGCCGTGCCGATGCGGACGGCGAGTCGTACGTCGACGGGGGCCTTGCGGGCGTAGGTGACGGCGGCGCCGGTGGTGCCGACGATGGCGACGGCCTTGTTGGTGCCGAGGGCGTGGCCCGCCGCGGCGGAGTTCGGCAGACCGAGGAGAAGGGCCGGGAGCAGGAGCAGTCCGCCGCCGCCCACCACCGCGTCGACCCAGCCCGCCGCGAGCGCGGCGATGCACAGTACGACGACGGTGGTCAGGGATATGTCAGGCATGATCAGGACTCTACGGATCCGCCGCCTGCACGGCCCACGGCCCCCTGGAAGGCTGAGCTGGATCTGAGGGTTCCGTACCGGTATGTGGGACGGCCCGGTCGGGGGCCGGGGGCGCCGCCGGTTCGACGGTGAGCGCGAGGCACGCCGCGACCACGGCGCTGGCCGAGGCGAGCCCGGCGGTGAGCCTGCGACGGGCCTGGACGGTGGGGGCGTGTGCGGTGCGGGTGGGTCTGGTGTGGCGGCCCATGGCGGTGTGTCTTCTCTTCTCCGGGAGAGGGGGCGGGGCTGGGCGTGGCGTCGCGTGGTCAGTACGTGAAGGACTCCGCGTATATGCGGCTCTCGGGGACGCCGGCCCTGTTCAGTGCCGCCGTCGCCGTCGTCGTCATGCCGGGCGGGCCGCACAAGTAGACGTCGTGGTCCGCGAGTTCGGGCACGAGGTCGCGCAGGGCCCCCGGGGCGAGGGAGTCGAAGGCCGCACCCGAGGGGCCGAGGAGATAGTGCAGGGCCGCCTTGCGGGTGCGGGCGATGGACTCCAACTCCTCGCGCAGGACCAGCTGTTCGGCGCTGCTCGCGCGGTAGAGGAGCGTGATGTCCCCGGGTTCGCCGGGGAGCGTCTCGAACAGCGCCCGCAGCGGCGTGATGCCCACTCCCCCGGCCAGCAACAGCACCTTGCGCCGGGTGCGGCGGTGCGCCGTGAGCGCGCCGAACGGTCCGGTCGCGACCACCCGCACCCCGGGCCGCAGCCGCCGCACCCGGCGGGTGTGGTCGCCGACGGCCTTCACGGTGATCCGGACGTGGTCGCCGTCGACCGGCGCGGACAGGGAGAACGGCAGCGCCGTGTGCCACAGCCGCCGCGTCAGGAACCGCCAGCGCAGGAACTGGCCCGGTTCCGCGCGCAGCAGGCCCAGGTCGGTGCCGCGCATCAGGACCGAGGCGACGCCGGGGCCATCCTGCCGTACGTCGACGATCCGCAGCCGGTGCCGCAGCGCCTGCCGCACCGGCACGACCAGCCGATACCAGACCAGGAGCACCGCGACGGTGGCGTGCAGCAGCGACCACAGGCCGAGGCCGATCGGGCTGGACGCGATGTCGGGGCCGGAGAGCTGGTGGGCGAAGGCCAGCGCCGCGGCCACGTACGTCAGCAGGTGCAGCCCCTGCCACGCGCCGTGCCCGACGCGGCGCCGGACGGCGCGGGCGCTGCTCACGCCGACCGCGGTGAACAGTGCGGTGCCGGCCGCGGCGGCGGCGAGCCCCGGGTAGCCGAGCAGCTCGGTGACCGTGCCGACCAGGTCGGTTCCGGTGTGCGCCGCGTACCCGCACAGGGCGAGCAGGACGTGGGCGGCGCAGAGGGTGAGGACGTGGCGGCCGCCGCGCGCGTGGTGGCGGGCGAGCCGGTCGGCGCCGATGCCGTGCTCGACGGCGGGCACCCGGGCCATGAGGAAGAGCATGACCAGGATTCCGTACCCGGCGAGCAGGCCGGTCAGATGGGCGCCGGTCGTGAACAGCGCGTCGATCCGTGCCGAGGGGCGGACCTGCGCCATCCACAGGGCGGTCACGAGCAGCGCGCCCGCGCGGATCCCCGCCCGCAGCTGGTGCGCGGTGAGCCGGGCGGGCGCGGCGGGCCGCACGCGGGGTGCCCTGCGGGGGCGCGGCGGGATCGGCGGGGCCTTGCGGCGCCGCTCGGTCTGCCTGCGGTAGGACGCCAGAGCGGGGTAGCGGGCGAGTTCGTGGTCGACGGCCTTGGTGGTCACGACCGGCACACTAGGCTCGACGGACCCCGGATTTCGGCTGGTCAGCGCCGTACGAACGATCCTTAAGGCGCCCTTGAGGACGGACTGAACACGGGTTAAGCCATCGACGGCGAACGACCCTCACCACGCCCCTCACAGACCCGCCGCCGCGCCCGTACGGAACCCTCACACCGCCACCCGCCCCCCGCTGAGCGCAGCGTTCCTCGTGGGAAACGAAGGAGACGCCACCGAGAAACACCCGCCACGCACGCTGCGATACATGACCGCACCGTACGAGCACGACGACGCCACGACCGGCCCCGGCCGCGTCGTCGTCATCGGCACCGGCCTCGCCGGGACCCGTATCGCCCACCGCCTGGGCGAGCGGGCCATGCTGATCGGCGAGGAGACGCACGCCCCGTACAACCGCGTGCTGCTCGCGGAGGTGCTGGCCGGGACGTACGCGCCGGAGGTCATCGAGCTGCCCCGCGCCACCGTTCCGCACCTGCGCACCCGCGCCGTCCGGATCGACCGCGAGCGGCGGCTCGTGCAGTGCGAGAACGGGGACGAGGTCGGATACGACACCCTCGTCCTCGCCACCGGCTCGAACCCGGTACTGCCCCCGCTGCGCGGCCTGTTCGCGCCCGATGCCACCGAACTGCCGGGCGGCGTCCACGCGTTCCGCACGATGGACGACTGCCTGGCACTGTCCGAGGCCGTCACCGATGGCACCCGCGCCGTCGTCATCGGCGGCGGCCTCCTCGGTGTCTCCGCGGCCCGCGCGCTCGCCCGGCGCGGCGCGCAGGTGGTCCTCACCCAGCAGTCCGAGCGGCTGATGGAGCGCCAGCTCGACCCGAACTCCTCCGAACTCGTCCGCCGCCACCTCACCGCGCTCGGCGTGGAGATCCACACCGAGTGCCGGGTGCGCGGCGTCGGCGTCGTCGAAGGACACGTGCGCCGCGTCGAGCTGCACGACGGCTACGTGCTCGGCACCGACGTCACCGTCCTCGCCTGCGGCGTCCGCCCGCGCGCCGGTCTCGCGCAGGCCGCGGGGCTCGACGTCCGCAAGGGGATCGTCGTCGACGACGCGCTGCGCACCAGCGACCCCCGCATCCGCGCGGTCGGCGACTGCGCCCAGCACGCCGACACCGTCTACGGCCTCGCGACGCCGGCCCTGGAACAGGCCGACGCGCTCGCCGACCTGCTGACCGGATCCGACGCGGCGCACCCCGGGTACACCGGCACCCGCACCCTGACCCGGCTCACCCTCCCGCACGAGGCCGGGCCGCTGGACCTCGCCGCGTTCGGCGAGACCGAGGCGCTGCCCGGCGACGACGTCGTGCAGCTCGCCGACGCCACCCGCGGCACGTACCGGAAGGTCGTCGTGCGCGGCGACCGTCTGGTCGGCGGGGTGCTGATCGGGGAACTGGCCACGGTCGGCGCGCTCGCGCACGCCTGGGAGTCCGACGAATCACTGCCCGCCGACGACGCTGTCGGCGCGCCTCTGCTGCACCTGCTCACCCACGACGGAGGCCTCTGACATGCCGACCGACAAGGCACTGCCCACGATCGTCCTCATCGGCCACGGCATGGTCGGCCAGCGTTTCCTCGAGGCCGCCGCCGAGCGCGGGCTCACGGACTCGCACCGCGTGGTCGTCCTGTGCGAGGAGCCGCGCCCCGCCTACGACCGCGTGCACCTCACCTCGTACTTCTCGGGCACCACGCCCGAGGAACTCTCCATGACGGACCCGGAGTTCATCGAGAAGCACGGCATCGAGCTGTACGTCGGTGACCCCGCCGTGGTCGTCGACCGCGAGTCCCGCGTCGTGCACGCCCGCTCCGGGCTCAAGGTCCCCTACGACACGCTGGTGCTGGCCACCGGCTCGTACCCGTTCGTCCCGCCGGTGCCCGGCAAGGACGCGACCGGCTGCTTCGTGTACCGGACGATCGAGGACCTGTACGCGATCGAGGAGTACGCGAAGAGCAACGCGACGGTCGGCGCCGTGGTCGGCGGCGGCCTCCTCGGACTCGAGGCCGCGGGCGCGCTCCAGGGGCTCGGACTCGCCACCCACATCGTCGAGTTCGCGCCGCGCCTGATGCCGGTGCAGGTCGACGAGGGCGGCGGCGCGGCCCTGTTCAAGACCATCAGCGACATGGGGCTCGACGTGCACACCGGCGTCGGCACCCAGGAGATCGTCACGGACGCCGACGCAGCGGTGCGCGGCATGAAGCTGTCGGACGGCAGCGAACTCGCCACGGATCTCGTCGTCTTCTCCGCCGGCGTCCGCCCCCGCGACCAACTCGCCCGCGACATGGGCCTGTCGGTGGGCGAGCGCGGCGGCATCACCGTCGACGAGCGGTGCCGCACCAGCGACCCCGACATCTTCGCGATCGGCGAGTGCGCGCTGGCCTCGGACGGCCGGGTGTACGGGCTCGTGGCCCCCGGCTACGAGATGGCGCTCGCGGTCGCCGACACCATCGCCGACGAGGACGCGTCGTTCACCGGCGCCGACCTCTCCACCAAGCTGAAGCTGCTCGGCGTCGACGTCGCCTCGTTCGGCGACGCGCACGGCGCCACCGACGGCTGCCTCGACGTCGTCTACTCGGACTCGCGCTCGGGCACGTACAAGAAGCTCGTGATCGGCGGCGAGGGCGAGCTGCTCGGCGGCATCCTCGTCGGCGACGCGGAGGCGTACGGGACGCTGCGCGCGCTCACCGGGACCGTGCCACCGATCGCCCCCGAGCAGCTGGTTCTCCCGGCGGGCGCCGGCGCGCCCGCCCAGCTCGGCCCGGAGGCGCTGCCCGACGAGGCCGTCATCTGTTCCTGCCACAACGTCACGAAGGGCGCGATCTGCGAGCACACCTCGCTGCCCGAGGTGAAGAAGTGCACCAAGGCCGGTACCGGCTGCGGGAGTTGCGTCAAGCTCATCGGCCAGCTGCTGCCGAAGAGCGGTGACGACGGGCTGTGCGGCTGCTTCAAGCACACCCGCGAGCAGCTGTACGAGATCGTGCGCGTCAAGCGGATCACGACGTACGCCCAACTCCTGGACGAGCACGGCCGGGAGGGTGCGCGCGGCGGCGAGGGCTGCGAGGTCTGCAAGCCGACCGTCGGCTCGATCATCGCCTCGCTCGCCCCGTCGATCGGCGCGGACGGCTACGTACTCGACGGCGAGCAGGCCGCCCTCCAGGACACCAACGACCACTTCCTCGCCAACCTGCAGAAGAACGGCTCGTACTCGGTCGTGCCCCGGATCCCCGGCGGCGAGATCACCCCCGAGAAGCTGATCGTGATCGGGGAGGTCGCGCGGGACTTCGGTCTCTACACGAAGATCACGGGCGGCCAGCGCATCGACCTGTTCGGCGCACGGGTCGACCAACTGCCGATGATCTGGGCCAAGTTGGTGGACGCCGGCTTCGAGTCCGGGCACGCGTACGGCAAGGCGCTGCGGACCGTGAAGTCGTGCGTGGGGCAGACCTGGTGCCGTTACGGGGTGCAGGACTCGGTCCGGATGGCGATCGACCTGGAGCTGCGCTACCGGGGCCTGCGGGCACCGCACAAGCTGAAGTCGGCGGTCTCCGGGTGCGCCCGCGAGTGCGCGGAGGCCCAGTCGAAGGACTTCGGCGTCATCGCCACGGCCAACGGCTGGAACCTGTACGTGGGCGGCAACGGCGGCATGACACCACGTCACGCCGACCTGCTCGCCCAGGACTTGAGCGACGCCGAGCTGATCCGCCTGATCGACCGGTTCCTGATGTTCTACATCCGCACCGCCGACCGCCTGGAGCGCACCGCGACCTGGCTGGAGCGGATCGAGGGCGGGCTCGACCACGTACGGGACGTCGTCGTGCACGACTCGCTCGGCATCTGCGACGAGCTCGAAGCCCTGATGCGGGCGCACGTCGCGCACTACCGCGACGAGTGGGCCGAGACCATCGACGACCCCGAGCGCCTCGCCCGCTTCGTGTCCTTCGTCAACGCCCCCGACACCCCGGACCCGACGGTCCGCTTCATGCCCGAGCGCGACCAGATCAAGCCCGAGCTGCCGCTGATTCCCCTGGAAGGACTGGCTGTCCGATGACCATCGCTCCTGAACTGACGACCACTCTCGTGCAACTCGACGTGGACGGCGAGCTGTTGGCCGTGTGCGAACCGTCCCGCCTGAGCGCGGGGCGCGGGGTCGCCGTCCTGCTGCCGGACGACCGGCAGGCCGCCGTCTTCATGGACCGCGCGGGCCACGTGTACGCGATCGACAACACCGACCCGTTCACCGGGGCGTCCGTACTCTCGCGGGGACTGCTCGGCTCGGCGGAGGGACGGCCGTTCGTGGCCTCGCCCCTGCTGAAGCAGCGGTTCGACCTGGAGACGGGACGCTGCCTGGACGACGACGGGGTCACCGTCCGGACGTACGCGGTGCGTTGACACCCCCTGCACGGGGCCGTGACATCAGTCACAGAGAAAACGCAGGGATAGAGAGCAACTTTCACAATCTGTCCATATTTCAACTCCAGTAAGCGCAGAACACCGCTTACACCGGGACAGAAAGCCCCGCACGGGCGCCCTCGAACCGTCTTAGGATCTCGGCCTCAGCGCTTACACGCGCCTTACTCCGACTCCGAACAGAGGGCGTCCCGTGCAGATCCGTCAGATTCTCGCGACAGCCGCAGTCGCCGCCGTGACCGCTCCGGTGGCGCTGCTGTCCGTCTCTCCGGCGTACGCCGGGACCCAGTCCGCCGTGCAGACCCAGGAGAAGTCCTCCATAGCCAAGTTGAAGAAGGCTGTGAAGGAGGCGAGAGCGGCGTACCGCGCGGCCGTCGCCGCCGAGCAGGCCCTGGAGAAGGAGTTCGACGCCACGACGGCCCCGGAGCACCCGCTCATGGTCGCCCTCGCCGACGCGAAGAAGGACGCCGAGGCCGCCGCGAAGGCGAAGGACGAGGCGGACGCGGCCGTTGTCGCCGCGGAGCAGGCGCTGAAGGACGCCAACGCCGGCGAGGACGAGGCCGCCAAGGCCGCCGCCGAGAAGGCGCTCACCGACGCCAAGGACCTCGCGGCCAAGGCCGCCACCGCCAAGACCGACGCCGACGCCAAGGTCACCGCGGCCGGGACGGCCGTCGACGACAACCGGGTCGCGATCGCCCGGAAGATCCACAAGGCCCAGCAGGACGTCAAGGCCGCGCTCGCCACGAAGGAAGCCGCCGAGAAGGCCCTCGCCGACGCGAAGGACGAGCAGCCCGGTCCGGACGAGCCGACGGACCCCGAGTGCAAGGAAGGTGCCGCGCTCAAGGCCACCCTCCCCGGCCTGCCGTCCAAGATCGCCGCCGGCTCCACGGTCGACTTCCGGCTGCGCCTGACCAACGGCACCGGGCGGACCCTCGACGAGGTGCTGCCGTTCGCGAGTGTGGGCGCGGGCGACAAGTCCGACAAGGACATCACCAGCAAGCTGCACCTCAAGTCCAAGCAGGGCGGCCAGTGGAAGTCCGTCCCGGCGGACGACTACGCGGGTAGGTTCACCAACGTGAAGGCGGGCGCGCACGTCGATCTGCCGCTGCGCCTGTCGATCGACCGCTCGGCACCTGCCGGCTACGGCATCAGCGCCGCCGTGGGCGCGTACTTCAACGAGGACGCCACCTGCGGCGTCGGCGACTTGGTCGCGTACAACTTCACGATCAACCCGGTCGGCGCCGGCAACTCCGACACCCCCGCCGGCGAGGGCAACAAGCCCAAGCCGCAGGGCAGCGCCTCCCCCGTCGCCACCTCCGGCTCGGGCAACGGCTCCGGCACCACGGACGGCTCCCTCGCCTCCACCGGCTCCTCCTCCGCCCTGCCGACGATCGGCCTGGCGGGCGGCGCGGCCGTCGTGGTCGGCGCCGGTGCGGTGTTCGTGATGCGCCGCCGCAAGGCCGACGCCAACAGCTGAGGCCGGCACGCATAGCCGACGGCGGACCGGTGCCCCTGCTGGAGGGGGCGCCGGTCCGCCGTCTTTATCAGCTCTGCCCGCCTGTCGCCCTCATCGGCCAAGCGCCTTGAAGTCCACGCCCGTCAGCTGCTCCGACGCGGCCCACAGCCGCTCCCCCGCCGCGTCGTTGACCGTCCACGACGCCCGCCAGGACTTGATGGGGGCGCCGCGCCACATCATCACGCGCGGGCCGTAGAAGTCGTCGGGCCGTACGTCCGGGGCCGTGGCCGCGCGCAGCGTCGGCAGCGCTCCGTCCTCGGCGGGCTGCCCGAAGAACCGGTTGCCGACCTCGAAGAACCGTTCCGCGCCCTTGCGGCCCTCCATCCGGGCGCTGCGCGCCTGCAGCTCCGTGGCCGCGTAGCCGGGGTGCGCCGCGGCCGCCACGAGCCCCGCACCCGCCGCCTCCACCTGCCGCGCCAGCTCGTGCACGAACAGCAGGTTGGCCGTCTTGGACCGCCCGTAGGCGACCCAACGCCCGTACTTCCTCTCGCTGTTGAGGTCGGCGATGTCGATGTTGGCGAGGGCGTGCAGCCCGCTGGAGACGGAGACGACGCGGGGCGCGGGCGCCGCGAGCAGGCCCGGCAGCAGCAGCCCGGTCAGCGCGAAGTGCCCCAGGTGGTTCACGCCGAACTGGGTCTCGAAGCCGTCGACGGTGCGGCCGTACGGGAGGGCCATCACGCCCGCGTTGTTGACCAGGAGGTCGAGCGGGCGGTCCTCACGGGCCTCGGCGAAGGCCCGTACCGAGGCGAGGTCACCGAGGTCGAGCCGCGCGAACTCGGCCTGCGCACCGGGGACTTCGGACGTCAGACGCTCCAGGGCCGCGACGCCCCGCTGCTCGCTGCGGCAGGCCAGGACCACGTGGGCGCCCGCGCGGGCCAGTTCGCGTGCGGTGACGTAGCCGATGCCGGTGTTGGCTCCGGTGACCACCGCCGTACGGCCCTGCTGGTCGGGGATGTCGGTCGCGCTCCAGCCGCTCATGGGTCGGCTCTCCTTCGGGGGGACGTCGTCAGTGGGGGTTACCGAAGGGTACGCACACGCCGAAAAGGGCGGCACCCCCCGCACAGGGGTGCCGCCCTTTCGTGGATACCGGGGCCGCCGCGAATCGGTGAGGGTCGGGGACCCGCGGCGGCCCCGGAGTTCAACTCCCGGTCAGCGGTGGTCGCTGCCCGCGGAGGTGGAGGCCGCGCGGCCCGCCTCCAGACGGGCGACCGGGATGCGGAACGGGGAGCAGGAGACGTAGTCCAGACCCACCTCGTGGAAGAAGTGGACCGACTCCGGGTCGCCGCCGTGCTCGCCGCAGACGCCGAGCTTGAGGTCGGGCCGCGTGGCGCGTCCCGCCTCGACGGCGGACTTCACGAGCGAGCCGACGCCGTCCTTGTCGATCGTCTCGAACGGCGACACCCCGAAGATGCCCTTCTCCAGGTACGCGGTGAAGAACGAAGCCTCCACGTCGTCGCGGCTGAAGCCCCAGACCGTCTGCGTGAGGTCGTTGGTGCCGAAGGAGAAGAACTGCGCCGCCTCGGCGATCTGCCCGGCCGTGAGGGCGGCGCGGGGCAGCTCGATCATGGTGCCGATGGCGAGCTTCAGCTTGACGCCGTGGCTCTCCTCGACCTCCGCGATGACCTGGTCGGCCTCCTCGCGGACGATCTCCAGCTCCTGGACGGTGCCGACGAGCGGGATCATGATCTCGGCGCGCGGGTCGCCCTTGGCGGCCTTGCGCTCGGCCGCGGCCTCGGCGATGGCGCGGACCTGCATGGTGAACAGGCCGGGGATGACGAGGCCGAGACGGACGCCGCGCAGGCCCAGCATCGGGTTCTGCTCGTGCAGCCGGTGCACGGCCTGGAGGAGGCGCAGGTCGTTCTCGTTGTTGTCCTTGCGGGACTCGGCGAGCGCGACGCGGACCGAGAGCTCGGTGATGTCCGGCAGGAACTCGTGCAGCGGCGGGTCGAGCAGGCGGACGGTGACCGGGAGGCCGTCCATCGCCTCGAACAGCTCGACGAAGTCCTGCTTCTGGAGCGGGAGGAGCAGCTTGAGGGAGTCCTCGCGCTCGCTGTCCGTGTCGGCGAGGATCAGCTTCTCGACCAGCTCGCGCCGGTCACCGAGGAACATGTGCTCGGTGCGGCACAGGCCGATGCCCTGCGCGCCGAAGCGGCGGGCGCGCAGCGCGTCTTCCGCGTTGTCGGCGTTGGCGCGTACGCGCAGGCGGCGTACTCGGTCCGCGTAGGCCATGATCCGGTGCACGGCGCCCACGAGTTCGTCGGCGTCGTCGGCGCCGGCGTGCATCCGGCCCTCGAAGTACTCGACGACCGGGGAGGGCACGACGGGCACCTCGCCGAGGTAGACCTTGCCGGTGGAGCCGTCGATGGAGACGACGTCGCCCTCCTCGACCACGGTCTCGCCGATGGTCATCCGGCGGCGCTTGGTGTCGACCTCGAGGTCCTCGGCGCCGCAGACACAGGTCTTGCCCATGCCGCGGGCGACGACGGCGGCGTGCGAGGTCTTGCCGCCGCGCGAGGTGAGGATGCCCTCGCAGGCGATCATGCCGTCGAGGTCGTCGGGGTTGGTCTCACGGCGGATCAGGATGACCTTCTCGCCGGAGCGCGACCACTTGATGGCCGTGTACGAGTCGAAGACCGCCTTGCCGACCGCCGCGCCCGGCGAGGCGGCGATGCCGCGGCCGAGCAGCTCGACCTTCGCCTCGTCGTCGAAGCGCGGGAACATCAGCTGCGCGAGCTGCGCGCCGGAGACGCGCTGGAGCGCCTCGGCCTCGTCGATCAGGCCCTGGTCGACGAGCTGCGTCGCGATACGGAAGGCGGCACCGGCGGTGCGCTTGCCGACGCGGGTCTGGAGCATCCACAACTGGCCGCGCTCGATGGTGAATTCGATGTCGCAGAGATCCTTGTAGTGGTTCTCCAAGGTCTCCATGATCTGCATGAGCTGGTCGTACGACTTCTTGTCGATCTGCTCCAGCTCGGCGAGCGGCACCGTGTTGCGGATGCCCGCGACGACGTCCTCGCCCTGCGCGTTCTGCAGGTAGTCGCCGTACACGCCCTGGTGGCCCGAGGCCGGGTCGCGGGTGAACGCGACGCCCGTGCCGGAGTCCGCGCCGAGGTTGCCGAAGACCATCGAGCAGACGTTGACCGCCGTGCCCAGGTCACCGGGGATGCGCTCCTGGCGGCGGTACAGCTTGGCGCGGTCGGTGTTCCACGACTCGAAGACGGCCTTTATGGCCAGGTCCATCTGCTCGCGCGGGTCCTGCGGGAAGTCCCGTCCGGCCTCGGTCTTGACGATCTTCTTGAAGCGCGTGACGAGCTTCTTGAGGTCGGCGGCGTCCAGGTCGGTGTCGACCGAGACCTTCTTCGCCTCCTTGGCCTTCTCCAGGGCGTCCTCGAAGAGCTCGCCGTCGATGTCGAGGACGGTCTTGCCGAACATCTGGATGAGGCGGCGGTACGAGTCCCAGGCGAAGCGGTCGTCGCCGGCCTGCTTGGCGAGGCCCTGCACCGACTTGTCGGAGAGACCGATGTTGAGAACGGTGTCCATCATGCCGGGCATGGAGAACTTGGCGCCCGAACGGACCGACACCAGAAGGGGGTTGTCGGCCTGGCCGAGCTTCTTCCCCATCTTCTTCTCGAGCGCGTCGAGGTGCGCGGAGACCTCGTCACGGAGTGCCACCGGCTCCTCGCCGCTGTCGAGGTAGACCTTGCAGGCCTCGGTGGTGACGGTGAAGCCGGGCGGGACGGGAAGTCCCAGGTTGGTCATCTCGGCGAGGTTGGCACCCTTGCCGCCCAGCAGGTCCTTGAGGTCCTTGTTGCCCTCGGTGAAGTCGTAAACGAACTTCGCTACCTGAGGATCCTTGTTCTCCGACACGTGTCTCGACTCCTCGAGGCTCGGTGGCTGCCCTGACGGCGAGGAACATACCCAGATCCAAGGCCTGTGGGTACGTCCACTCAGCTGTCACACGGGCGTAACCACCCGTCCGCCAGGAGATCGAAAGTGACGGACGAGGGGTGACCCTCTCGACCTTTCGTTCATTACTTGAAGACACTACCCCCGTAGACCCCGCTCAACGCTCACTTGAGCGCGCCCTGCTCGTTTGTGCGTTCAGGTCGTAAATGATCGAACGGTGGCACTGAGTGCCAGGGCTTGGAGAAGTGCAGACGGGTTTCAAGCGCTCATTTGAGCGCAACCCTGATCAGGGGTGGCGAGAATCACGCCGTTTGAAGCGGCTCCCGGACGCTCCCGTTCCAGCATGCGGACGCCTCTCGGGGACGAAACGGGCGCGTCACAGGCCCAGCGCCGCCAGCCGCCGCTCGGCCCGCGCGGGGGCGTACAGCTCCTCCACCACCAGCGCTCCCGCTCCGATGAGCGCCGAGCGCTCGCCGAGCCGGGACGTGACCACGTCCAGGTGCGCGGTCGAGCGCGGCAGTGCCCGTTGATACAGGAGTTCACGGACGCCCGTGAGGAAGGCAGTTCCGGCCAGATCTCCGGCGATCATGAGAACGCCGGGGTTGAGGAGCGTCACGACGGTCGCGAGGACCTCGCCGACGGCGTGCCCCGCCTCCCGCGCGAGCCGCAGCGCCTCCGGGTGCCCGGCGGCCAGCAGCTCGCGCACATCGGAGCCGGACGTCGCGGGCACGCCCGCCTCCGTCAGCCGGCGCGCCACGGCCCGGCCGCTGGCGACGGCGGCCAGGCAGCCGTACGAGCCGCACTTGCACAGCGCGTCCGCGCCGTCCGGCACGCGGATGTGCCCGATGTCGCCCGCGCCGCCGTCGATGCCCCGGTAGATCGCGCCGTCCACGACGACACCCGCCCCGATGCCGGTGGAGACCTTGACGAGGGCGAAGGCGCGGCAGTCGGGGTGGGCGGTGCGCTGTTCGCCGTACGCCATGAGGTTGGCGTCGTTGTCGACGAGGACCGGGACGTCCGCCGGGGTGCCCGCGCCCTCGGCGGCCGCGCGGGCGAGCCGGCCCACGATGTCGTAGCCGTCCCAGCCGGGCATCATCGGCGGCTGGACGACCCGGCCGGACGCGAAGTCGACGGGGCCCGGCACCGCGAGGCCGATCCCGCACACCAGGTCGGGCGAGCGGTCCGCCTTCCGCAGCAAGTCGCCGAACCAGCCGCCGAGTTGGGACAGCACCCGCTCGGGCCCGTCGTCGACGGTGAGGGTGTCCATGTGCTCCGCGAGCACCTCGCCGGTCAGGGACAGGACGGCGGCGCGGGCGTGCCGGGTGTCGAGGTCGGCGGCGAGCACCACGGCGTGCGCGTCATCGAACTCCAGGTGGATCGAAGGGCGGCCGCCGAGCCGGGAGTTGACGGGACCCGCGGTCCCCTCGCGCAGCCAGCCCGCGCGGAAGAGCCGATCGAGCCGCTGGCCGACCGTGGCTCTGGACAGGCCCGTGACCTCCTGGAGGGCGCCTCGCGTGGTCGCTCTGCCGCTGCGCACCAGGTGCAGCAGCTCTCCGGCGCTCGCCTGATTCCCCGCCATGCCGTCCGGCCCCCTCACGGGCCGTCCGGCCCCCTTGCGTTCATCAACTGTGCGTTACATTCTAAGTTTTGCGTGTTAAATAGACGTAACCCTATGCGGCGAACCGCGTAACCGACACCCGTTGGAAGAGGTGTGGGAAAGCCTGTGGAGCACACGACCGAGCGGCGCGGAGGAGCGCTGCGGCCCGCGCGGACCCGCGTCTCCTTACGGGACCGCGCCGCGCGCGTGCTCGACGCGAACTGGACGGGGACCTCGACCGTCCCCTCGCGCACGCTCTACCCCCACCAGTGGTCGTGGGACTCGGCGTTCATCGCGATCGGCCTGCGTCATGTCTCTCCGCTGCGCGCCCAGGGCGAGTTGGAGACGCTTCTTGCCGCGCAGTGGGGCGACGGCCGGATCCCGCACATCGTCTTCAACCCCGCCGTCGCGCTCGACGCCTACTTCCCGAGCCCCGACTTCTGGCGCTCCTCCACCGCGGGCCGCGCCGCGGGCGCCCCGGCCGCCGTGCAGACCTCCGGCATCGTGCAGCCGCCCGTGCACGCGCTGGCCGCCTGGCTGGTGCACCGCGCGGACCCGGGCCTGTCCCGCTCCCGCGGCTTCCTGGCGCGCGTGTACCCCGGCCTCGCCGCCTGGCATCGCTATCTCCTCCACCGCCGCGACCACGGCGGCGCGGGCCTCGTCTCCGTGATCCACCCCTGGGAGCAGGGCATGGACAACAGCCCTTGCTGGGACGCCCCGTTGAACCGGATCTCCCCCGCCCCGGCACGCTCGTTCCGCCGCGCGGATCTGGAGCACGGCGCGGCGGACGACCGCCCGACGGATCTCGACTACGGACGGTACGTACGCCTCGCGGCCGACTACAGGGACGCCGAATACGCGGACGCGGGCGGGGAGTTCGCGGTCGAGGACCCGTCCTTCAACGCCCTGCTCGCGGCCTCCGAGCACGCGCTGGCCCGGATCGCCTGCGAGTTGGGAGCCAGGGGGACGGCTCGGCACGCGCGCGCGGAGCGGCTGACGGCGGCGCTGGTTCGGCGGCTGTGGGATCCGCGGGCCGGGATGTTCTTCTGCCGGGATCTACGGGGCGGGGGCGGCCTCGTCCGTGAGTACGGCGTCTCCGGGCTGCTGCCGCTGATCCTGCCGACGCTGCCGCGCGAGGTGGTGCGGCCGCTCCTGGAGACGGCGCGCGGACCGCACTTCGGCGTCGGCGATCAGGTACGGATGGCGCCCAGCTACGACCTGCTCGGCGCGGCCTTCGACCCGCACCGCTACTGGCGCGGGCCCGCCTGGTTCAACACCAACTGGCTTCTGGAGTACGGCCTGCGGCTGCACGGCGAGCACGCGCGGGCCGGGCGGCTGCGCACCGCCATGCTCGACGTCGCGGGGGCTTCGGACTTCGCCGAGTACGTGGATCCCCGAACGGGGGCGGGCTGCGGCGCCCGCGGCTTCGGCTGGACGGCCGCGCTGACGCTGGATCTGCTGGCCGAGAGGACGACACGATGACGGACGGGTACGGACACGGGCAGGGGCGGCAACTCCTGGTGTACGGAGGGACGTTCGCGGCGACCGACCCGTCCGGGGCGCTGACCGCGGTGCGCGGCGGCTTCTCGCCGGACGGCCTGTTCGTGCGGGACGCGCGCCACCTGTGCCGCTGGCAGCTCACGGTCGACGGGGCGGCGCCCGAGGTGCTGATGCCGATGTCGTACGAGGAGGAGGGCGTCGGCCGCTGTGTGCTCGTGCCGCGCGGCGGGCGCCAGGAGCCGTCGGCGTACACCTTGTTCCGCGAACAGGCGGTGACGGAGGGCTCGTTCGTGGAGCTCCTGAAGGTCGTATCGAACCGTCCGGTGCCGACGACGGTACGCGTCGCGCTCACGGTGGACGCGGACTTCACCGACCAGTTCGAGCTGCGCTCCGACCACCGTACGTACCAGAAGCCCGGGGCGGTGCGTACGCGTGAAGTCCTGGACGACGGCGTGGAGTTCACGTACACGCGGGGCGACTGGCGCTCGTCGACGACGGTGACGAGCGAGCCCGCGCCGGACGCGGTGGAGGAGACGGGAACCGGGGCACGCCGCCTCGTGTGGACGCTGGACCTCGCGGGACAGGGCGTAGCGGAGCTGGCGCTGCGGGTGGTGGCGGGGCCGTCGGGGACGGAGTCGGCCGGGGCGGAGTCGGCCGGGGCGGCGGTGGTAGCCGGAGCGGCGACGAGTCCGGCGGCGGTGGCGGCCGAACTTGCCCGGACCGTAAGGGAGTTCACGGAGGGCGTCGAGCTGCCGGGGGCGTGGCCGGAGCTCGCGGACGCCTGTACGCGGGGGCTTGCCGATCTGGCGGTGCTGCGGGTGCCGGCGGCCGGGCCCGACGGGGAGCGGCATCTGGTGCCGGCGGCCGGGGTGCCGTGGTTCCTGACGCTGCTCGGCCGGGACGCGGCCCTGACCTCGCTCTTCGCGCTGCCGTACCGGCCGGAACTCGCCGCGGCGACGCTCCCGGTGCTGGCCGCGACGCAGGCGACCGAGCAGGTGGAGGGGGCGGTGGCGCAGCCCGGGAAGATCGTGCACGAGGTGCGGCACGGGGAGTTGGCGCACTTCGGGCAGGTGCCGTACGGGCGCTACTACGGGTCGGTGGACGCGACGCCACTGTTCCTGATCCTTCTCGGGGCCTACGTGGAACAGACGGCGGACGTGACCCTCGCCCGCCGGTTGGAGTCCCACGCACGGGCGGCGGTGGGCTGGATGCTCGACCACGGCGGCCTCACGTCCCGCGGCTACCTGGTCTACCGCGCGGACCGGGGCGGGCTCGCCAACCAGAACTGGAAGGACTCCCCCGGCGCGATCTGCTCGGCCGACGGCGGCCGGGCGACGGGCCCCGTGATGGCGGCGGGCGCGCAGGGCTACGCATACGACGCGCTTCGGCGGACGGCGGTGTTGGCCCGGACGATCTGGGACGACACGGTGTACGCGGATCTGCTGACGCAGGCGGCGTCGGACCTGCGGGACCGCTTCGTACGGGACTTCTGGATGGAGGAGGCGGGGTTCCCCGCGCTGGCCCTGGACGGCGAGGGCCGCCAACTGGACGCGCTCGCCTCCGACGCGGGGCACTTGCTGTGGTCGGGCCTGCTGGACAAGGAGTACGGGGAGGCGGTCGGCCGTCGTCTCCTCGAACCGGACTTCTTCTCCGGCTGGGGCGTCCGCACGGTGGCCTCCGGCCAGGCCGCGTACCACCCGCTCTCCTACCACCGGGGTTCGGTGTGGCCGCACGACAACGCCCTGATCGCGCTCGGCCTGGCCCGGTACGGGCTGCACGACGAGGCGCGGATGGTGGCAACCGGCCTGATCGCGGCATCAACCGCCTGCGCCGGCCGCCTCCCGGAGGTAATCGCAGGCTACGCAAGCTCGGCCTACCCGGCGCCGGTCCCTTACCCCCACGCCTGCACCCGCGAATCCCGCTCAGCGGCGACACCGCTGGCGCTGCTCAGCGCGGTGGGGGGTTAGCGGGGGCGGGGTGGGCGCCGGTCGGATTGTGGCGCGGCACCAGGGTCGTTGGGCGGTGCCGGGGTGGGCGCCGGTAGCAATCGCTGCGCGGCGACGGGCATTTGAGCTGCACCGGGGTGGCTCCCCCGCCCGCTGATCGCGGTTGACGCCCAGCCCACCTGGGTCGTCCGCCTCCCTCGATCACCTGCTACTTGCCCTTACCCCGTACCTCGCCCATCTCCCACCCCCCGCCCCCTCCGGGGGCTCCGGCCCAAGGGGGCACGCGTGGCAGGTCATCGTGCCCCCGGAACCGCACCAGGCCCGAAGCCGCACCGGAGCCGGGCCCCGTCGGCTGTTGCGCCGCACCGGGGTGCCGCCTTGCCCACCCTGCCGCCCGATGGGGTCGCCCCTGCTCGGAGCTTGTCGGAGAGCTTGGGGAAGGCAGATTGCCCAAGGCGGTGGGCGCCGACCGCCAGGGGTGGGGAGCCGGGGCCGGCGGTGGACTACCCAAGGCGGGTGACGGCCGACCGGACGGGTGGGGAGCCGGGACCGGCAGCAGATCGCCCCAGGCGGTGGACGGCGACCGCAACGAGTCGGGAGCCGGGGCCGACGGCGGACTACCCCGAGAGTGAGCGGCACCCCGTCGGGCCGACGCCCCCCGGAGGGGCGGGTGGGTGGGAGATGAGCGGGAACGAGGCGATCAGCACTCGGCCGACCCCCGCCCCCGCGAAGTGGCGGCCCCATCAAGCCCCTGCGGCGGCTGGGCAATTAAAGCCCCGCTCTGGGACGAGACTCGGGGTCCGGGGCAGGGCCCCGATCTTTTCAGCCCCGCCGGCGATTGAGGCGCGGGGTCCGGGGCGGAGCCCCGTGGCCGGAGGACGGTGCCGGGCAACAGGACCCCGTCAGCCCCCGGACGTGTCCAGTTCCGCGTCGGCCGAGATGCCCGCGCAGTCGTTGGGGTCGTTCAGCCAGCCGTCCGGCAGGACCACTCGTCCGTTGCCCGACGTACGGCCCCGCGGGCCGTCCGCACCCGCGGGCCAACCCTGGTCGAGGTCCAACTCGTCCAGCCCCGCCCGGAGTTCACCGAGGGACGACGTCGTCGCGAGGCGCTTGCGGAGCTCGCCGCCGACCGCGAAACCCTTCAGGTACCAGGCCACGTGCTTGCGGAAGTCGATGACTCCGCGCGATTCGTCGCCGATCCACTCGCCGAGCAGCGTCGCGTGGCGCACCATCGCGTCCGCCACCACCCGCAGCGTCGGCCGGACCCGCTCCTCGCGCCCCTCGAACGCCGCCACCAGATCCGCGAACAGCCACGGCCGCCCCAGGCAGCCGCGCCCGACGACCACCCCGTCGACCCCGGTCTCGCGCACCATGCGCAGCGCGTCGTCCGCCGACCAGATGTCGCCGTTGCCGAGGACAGGGATCTCCGGAACGTGCTCCTTCAACCGCGCAATCGCGTCCCAGTCCGCCGTGCCGCCGTAGTGCTCCGCCGCCGTACGCCCGTGCAGCGCGATCGCCGTGACGCCCTCCTCGACCGCGATCCGGCCCGCGTCGAGGAACGTGATGTGGTCGTCGTCGATGCCCTTGCGCATCTTCATCGTGACCGGGATGTCGCCCGCCCCCGACACGGCTTCCTTCAGGATCGCGCGCAGCAGCGGGCGCTTGTACGGGAGCGCCGACCCGCCGCCCTTGCGCGTCACCTTCGGAACCGGGCAGCCGAAGTTCAGGTCGATGTGGTCGGCCAGGTCCTCCTCCGCGATCATGCGGACGGCCTTGCCGACGGTCGCCGGGTCCACCCCGTACAGCTGGATCGAGCGAGGCTTCTCGGTCTCGTCGAAGTGGATGAGCTGCATCGTCTTCTCGTTGCGCTCGACCAGCGCCCGCGTCGTGATCATCTCGCTCACGAACAGGCCCTTGCCGCCCGAGAACTCCCGGCACAGGGTGCGGAACGGCGCGTTCGTGATCCCCGCCATGGGGGCGAGCACCACGGGGGGCTGCACCAGGTGGGGGCCGATGGTCAGAGCGGACATCTCAGGGCTCTCCGGGACGGACGACGGGTGGGGGCAAGCATCCATTGTCCCTCACTCCCCGCTCAGCCCGTCACGGCCGCTGTCCCTCACTCCCCGCCCGGCCCCCGCCCCGCCCCCGCTCAGCCCGTCACGGCCGCCGGCGCCGCCAGTTTCTCCAGGCGCCCACCGGTCTCCTCGTCCGCGGGAACGTACGCGACCAGCCGGTACCCGCCGCTCTCCGGCGACAGCCACAGGTTGCGGTGCTCCAGGCGCAGCAGCCCCACCTCGGGGTTCCGGTACCGCTTCACGTGCGGCACCATCGGCGCGACCTCGTGCCGCTCCCAGATCGCGCGGAACTCCGCCGACAGCTCCAGGAGGCGGGCCACCCGCGCCTTCCAGGCCGGTTCGGCGACATGCTCGGCCATCGACGTGCGGTACTTGGCGGCCAGGTCGCGCAGCATCTCGTCGCGGTCGAGGAACTGCTCGCGCCACCGGTCGCTCATGGCGAGCAGCCACATGCAGTTGCGCTCGTCGGGGGCGAGTTCGGCGGGGTCGCCGAAGACCGCGGCGTAGGCGGGGTTGTGGGCGAGTACGTCGTAGCGGGCGTTCTGCAGGGACGCCGGGTAGGGCGACAGACCTTCCATGAGGCGCAGCATCGTCGGCGTGACGGCCGGGCAGACGGTCTCCGCGTGCGGGTCGGTGGTGCCCGCGAGCGCGAAGGCGTGGGCGCGCTCGGTCGGGTCCATCTGGAGGGCGCGGGTGATCGCGTCGAGGACGCCGGGCGAGACGTTGATCGCGCGGCCCTGTTCCAGCCACGTGTACCAGGTGACGCCGACCGCCGAGAGGTGCGCGACCTCCTCGCGGCGCAGGCCGGGGGTGCGGCGGCGCGCGGTGCGCGGCAGTCCGGCCCGCTCCGGCTGGATCCGCTCGCGGCGGCTGCGCAGGAACGCGGCGAGTTCCAGCCTTCGGGGGTCGTCGGAGACGGGGCGGGTCGACATGCCACCAGGATGCCCCGGCCCTCATCCGGTTGCCAGGTACCGCCTGTAACAGGATGAGGAGACTCTGGTACCAGGCTGAGCACCGGGCGATGGTCAACCCATGACGACCCTCGGCACCACCACCACCGGCACCGCATCCGCACTACCGGCACCATCGGCACCACCGGCCCCCGCCACCACGCCCCCAACGCGGGACGCACCCCTACTCGGCCCCATCGGCCTGTTCACCGTCCTCATCGGCGCCGCCCTCCCGATGATCGACTTCTTCATCGTGAACGTCGCCCTGCCCAGCATCGCCCGCGATCTCGACGCCTCCCCCGCGGGCCTGGAGATGGTGGTGGCCGGTTACGCGGTCGCGTACGCCGTGCTGCTCGTCCTCGGCGGCCGGCTCGGCGACACCTTCGGGCGGCGCCGGCTGTTCCTGCTCGGCGTCGTCGCCTTCGGCCTCACCTCGCTGGCCTGCGGTCTCGCACCGAACGCGTGGGCGCTGGTCGCCGCCCGCGTCGCGCAGGGCGCCGCGTCCGCGCTGATGCTGCCGCAGGTCCTCGCCACCATCCACGCCACGACGAGCGGGGAGCGCAGGGCGAGGGCCGTGTCCCTGTACGGGTCCGTGGGCGGCGTCTCCGTCGTGCTCGGGCAGGTCCTCGGCGGGGTGCTGGTCGCCGCCGACCTCGCCGGGACCGGGTGGCGGGCCGTCTTCCTGGTGAACGTGCCGGTCGCGGCTGCCGCCCTGCTCCTCGCCGTACGCACCGTGCCGGACAGCCGCGCCGAGCGGCCCGCGCGCGGCGACCTCGCCGGGACGGTGCTCCTCGCGGCGTCGCTGACCGCGCTGCTGCTCCCGCTGACCGAGGGCCGGGCGGCGGGCTGGCCGCTGTGGTCGGTGCTCACGCTGCTGGCCGCGCCGTTCCTGACCTGGGCCTTCGTCTCCGTCGAGCGGCGGGCCGAGCGCAGTGGCGGCAGCCCTCTGCTGCCGCCTTCGCTGGTGGCCGCCCCGGCGGTGCGGCGCGGGCTGATCCTCGGCCTTCCGGTCTTCGTCGGGTTCGCGAGCTGGATGTTCGTGAGCGCGGTCACCCTCCAACAGGGCCTGCACTACGGCGCGTTGAAGGCGGGCCTGACGCTGGTGCCGATGGGCGTGACCCAGTTCGCGGCCTCGGTCCTCGCGCCGCGGCTCGCGGCCCGGTTCGGCGCGCGGACGCTGGCGCTGAGCGCCGCCGTGCACATCGCGGGCCTCGCGACGGTGGCGCTGACCGCGCTGTGGGTGCCCTGGGACCGGATCACTCCGCTGGTCCTGGCCCCCGGTCTCGCCCTGGTCGGGGTCGGCGGCGGCCTCCAGCTGCCGCTCTACTACCGGATCGTGCTGGCCGCCGTGCCCGCCGCACGGGCCGGGGCGGGCAGCGGCCTCGCCGCCACCGTGCAGCAGGCGTGCCTCGCGGTGGGTGTGGCCACGCTCGGCTCGCTCTTCCTGGCGCTGGTGCCGGGAGCGGGGATGCGGACGGCGCTGGCCGTCGTCCTCGCGGTGCAGGCCGCCGGACTGCTGGGCCTCGCGGCCCTGAGCGTACGCATGCCACGGAACCTGGCCTGACCCCGACCGACGACCTCGCGTGTCCGGTCTGTGGCGACTCGGGCTACCGTCAAACACATGCCCGATGCACCCACCCCCCTCCCCCACCGCAGGCGCATGCTCGTCCTGGCGATCTGCTGCATGAGCCTGCTGATCGTCAGCCTCGACAACACCGTCCTGAACGTCGCCCTCCCGTCCATGGCGAAGGACTTCGACGCCACGCTCTCGGGCATGCAGTGGACGATCGACGCCTACACGCTGGTCCTCGCCGCGCTGCTGATGCTGGCCGGTTCGACCGCCGACCGGATCGGTCGGCGCAAGGTCTTCAAGATCGGCCTCATCGTCTTCACGGCCGCCTCGGTGGCCTGCTCCCTCGCGCCGAACCTGGAGTCCCTGGTCGCGTTCCGGATGCTCCAGGCCGTCGGCGGCTCGATGCTCAACCCGGTCGCGATGTCGATCATCACGAACACCTTCACCGACCCGCGCGAGCGGGCCCGCGCCATCGGCGTGTGGGGCGGCGTCGTCGGCATCTCCATGGCGGCCGGGCCGCTGGTCGGCGGGCTGCTCGTGGACTCCGTCGGCTGGCGCTCGATCTTCTGGATCAACCTGCCGGTCGGCCTCGCCGCGCTCCTGCTCACCATCCGCTACGTCCCCGAGTCCCGCGCCCCGAAGGCCCGCCGCCCCGACCCGGTCGGCCAGCTCCTGATCATCGCGCTGCTCGGCTCACTGACGTACGCGATCATCGAGGCGCCCTCGGCGGGCTGGACCTCGGTGCGGATCATCGTCTTCGCGGCGATCGCCGCCGCCTCGCTCATCGGCATCCTGCTGTACGAGCCCCGGCGCGCCGAACCCCTCATCGACCTGCGGTTCTTCCACTCGGCCCCGTTCAGCGGGGCCACCGTCATCGCGATCTGCGGCTTCGCGTCGCTCGGCGGCTTCCTGTTCCTGTCGACGCTCTACCTCCAGGACGTACGCGGCCTGGACGCGCTGCACGCGGGCCTGTGGATGCTGCCGATGGCGGCGATGACGCTGGTGTGCGCCCCGCTCTCCGGCCGTCTGGTCGGCAGCCACGGCCCGCGCCTGCCCCTCCTCGTCGCGGGGGTGATGATGACGGCGAGCGGGATCCTCTTCGCGGCGTTCGACGCGGAGACCTCGAACACGACGCTCTTCATCGGCTACGTCCTGTTCGGCATCGGCTTCGGCTTCGTGAACGCGCCGATCACCAACACGGCGGTCTCCGGAATGCCGCGCGCTCAGGCGGGCGTCGCGGCGGCGGTCGCCTCCACCAGCCGCCAGATCGGCCAGACCCTCGGCGTCGCGGTGATCGGCGCGGTGCTCGCGTCGGGCGTCGCCGGATCCTCGTACGCGAAGGCCTTCGTGGAGGCCAGCCGCTCCTGCTGGTGGATCATCGCGGGCTGCGGCCTCGCGGTCCTGGTGCTCGGCGCGCTGACCAGCGGGCACTGGGCGCGGGAGACGGCGCGGCGGACGGCGGAGCGTCTTGAGGACGCGGAGGACGCGGCCGTCACGAAGGCGGCCACGGGCTCATGACCGGGCGGTCGCCAACTCCCTGAGCGCTTCGAGGCGTTCACCGCTCACGGCGTCCGCCGGTGTGTACGTGACCATGCGGGCGCCGCAGTCCCGGCCGAGCCACAGGTCGGTGTGGACGACGGAGAGCGGTCCCACGTACGGGTTGTGGAAGTGCTTCACCTTGCTGGGCACGGACTGCACCACCTCGTGCCGCTCCCACAGCTCGCGGAACTCGGGCGACTCCTCGATGAGCCGCTTGAGGACCAGCTTCCAGGCGGGCTCGCCGAGGTGCTCGGCCATGCCGGAGCGGAACTTGGCCGCCATGATCCGCAGCACGCTGTCGAGGTCCGAGATCGCGGAGCGCCAGCCCTCGTGCGTGAACGCGAGCAGCATCCAGTTGCGGTCCTCCGGCGGGATCTCGTCGAGGTCGCAGAGCAGCATCCCGTACGTGCGGTTGTAGGCGAGGATGTCGTACCTGCTGTTCTGTACGCAGGCGGGGACGGGCTCCAACCGGTCCATCAGGTCAAGCAGTTCGGGCGTCAGCGTGGTGCAACTCGCCGCCGGTGTCGGGTCGATGGCGCCCGCGAGGCCGAACAGATGGGCCCGCTCGCTCCCGTCGAGCCGCAGCGTCCGGGCGAGCGCGTCGAGGACCTGCGCGGAGACCTGGATGTCGCGGGCCTGCTCCAGCCACGTGTACCAGGTGACACCGACCGCGGAGAGATGCGCGACCTCCTCGCGGCGCAGGCCGGGGGTGCGGCGGCGCTGTCCGCGCGGCAGGCCGACGTCCTCGGGGGTGATCCGCTCGCGGCGGCTGCGCAGGAACCCGGCCAGTTCGTGCCGCCGGATCTCGCCGGGCTGCTCGTCCCGCACGTCCCGCGTCTCGTGCGCCATGGTGGTCATGTCTCCAGGCTGCACCTTGGAGGCGGCCCCACGCACTCTGTTTCCAGGTAGAGGTTCTACCAGGATAAGAAGGCTCTGGTACCAGTCTGAGCGGCGGCGCACGCTCAGTGCCATGACCACCCACACGCAGTCCCCGCCGATCGCGCCTCCCGTGCGATCCGGCACCGGCACCTCCCTCTCGGGCCCCGGCCTGTTCACCGTGCTGCTCGGCGCGGCCCTGCCCCTCATCGACTTCTTCATCGTGAACGTCGCCCTGCCCACGATCGGCCGCGACCTGTCCGCGAGCGAGCCGGTCCTTGAGCTGGTCGTCGCCGGTTACGGCATCGCGTACGCCGTGCTCCTGGTCCTCGGCGGCCGGCTCGGCGATCTGATCGGCCGCCGCCGGCTCTTCCTCGGCGGCATGGCCGCCTTCGGTCTCACCTCGCTGGCCTGCGGGCTCGCCCCGACGGCCTGGACGCTGGTGCTTGCGCGGGTCGCGCAGGGTGCCGCGTCCGCCGCGATGCTGCCGCAGGTACTCGCAACGATCCAAGCCACGACGGCCGGGACGCGCCGCGCCAAGGCGATGAGCATGTACGGGGCGACGGCCGGCCTGTCGATGGTGGCGGGCCAGGTCCTGGGCGGCGTACTCGTCTCGGCCGACCTGTTCGGCTCGGGCTGGCGCTCGGTGTTCCTGGTGAACGTGCCGGTGGTGGTGCTGGCCCTCGTACTCGCCGTCCGTACGGTCCCCGAGACCCGCTCCGACCGCCCCGAGCCGGTCGACGTGCCCGGCACGGTGCTGCTCGCCCTCGCCCTGATGGCACTGCTCGCCCCGCTCACCGAGGGCCGGGCGGCGGGCTGGCCGCTGTGGACGTGGATGTCGCTCGCGGCGTTCCCGGGTCTGGCGTACGCGTTCTACGCGGTGGAGCGCAGGGCCGACCGGGCGGGACAGACGCCTCTCATTCCGCCGTCCCTCCTTCAACTGGTGTCGCTGCGCCGGGGGTTGATGATGGTGGTGCCCTTCTCCATCGGCTTCAGCGGGTTCATGTTCGTGATCGCGGTGGCGCTGCAACAGGGCGAGCGGCTCGGCGCGACCTCGGCCGGCCTCGCCCTGGCCCCGATGGCGGCGGTCTTCTTCGTGGCATCGCTCGCCGGTCCGCGGCTGGTGGCCCGCTGGGGTACGCGGGTCGTCACCGCGGGCGGCCTGTTGCAGGCGGCGGGGATCGTACTGATCGCGCTGGCGGCGTGGCGCACCTGGCCGGACCTCGGCGTGCTCCAGCTGCTGCCCGGCGCGGCACTCGCCGGGGCGGGCCAGGCGCTCCAACTGCCCATCATCTTCCGGATCATCCTGTCCGAGGTGCCGACGGAGCGGGCGGGCGTCGGCAGCGGCGTCATGACGACGACCCAACAGGCCTCCCTGGCCCTGGGCGTGGCCACGCTCGGCACCCTGTTCCTCTCCCTGGCCTCCTCGCAGGGCATGCGCGACGCCCTGATCACGACGCTGCTCGTGCAGCTCGCGACGGTGGCCCTGACGGTGGGTCTCAGCCTGCGTCTGCCGCGCGTGATCGCCTGACCGGTGACCGTGCGGCGCGGCGCGGGCCCCGGCATGCTGGTTGCCATGAGCCCACGCCCGCCGGACCCGCGCACCCCGCCCTCGACCGTCACGCCGGTCGACTCCCTCTTCGTGCGTACGCACCTGGGGGCGCCGCCCGAACTGGACGCTGCGGAATGGGAGTTGCGGGTGGAGGGCCTGGTGGAACACCCCTTGACCCTGGATCTCCCCGCCCTCCTGGCCCTCCCCCAGCACCACCTCACGTCGGTCCACGAGTGTTTCGGGAGCCCGTTCGCGCCGGATGTGCCGACGCGGGCGGTGACGAACCTGGAGTGGACCGGCGTCCCGCTGTCCACCGTCCTGGACCGCGCCCGGCCGACCGGCGCGGCCCGCCACGTGTGGTTCGAGGGGGCGGACCACGGTGACTTCGCCGACGAGAAGGGCATCGGCTACGTCAAGGACCTGCCCCTCGCCCGCGCCCACTCCGACGTCCTGCTCGCCCACTCCCTCAACGGAGCGCCGCTGCCGGTGCAACACGGCTTCCCCGTACGGGCGGTGGTGCCGCACATGTTCGGCACGAACTCGGTGAAGTGGCTGACGCGCCTGGTGGTCTCGGACGTCCGCCCGGACCACCTCTTCACCACCCGCCTCTACAACCGGGACGGCCACCCGGTCCGCGACGTCGACGTCAACAGCAAGCTGCTCGCCCCGTACGACGGAGACGAAATCCCGTCAGGGGACGTCGAGTTGACGGGCCGGGCGTGGAGCACGTCGGCGGTGGCGGGCGTGGAGGTATCCGTGGACGCCACCCCGTGGCGGCCGGCCGAGCTGGAGCCCACCCCTCAACTCCCTTACGCCTGGACCCGTTTCACCCTGGACACCACCCTCTCCCCCGGCCCGCACCGCATCCGCAGCCGCGCCACGGACACGCAGGGTCGCGTCCAGCCGCCACCGGGGGCACGCAATTCCGTGCACGAGATCGAGGTACGGGCCCGCTAGGGCCCGTCGTCGAACTCCCACCTGCCCGACAAGCTCCCGTCCGCCCGACCGGGTGCCGAATGACAGGTGACAGATATTGAAATCTGTCACCTGTCATGTCATGGTGGATGACATGACCCTCCACACCCGCCCTCTGGGCACCACCGGCCCCGACGTCTCCGCCCTCGGCCTCGGCTGCATGGGCATGTCCGCGCTGTACGGCGAGGCCGACCGCGCCGAGTCCATCGCCACCGTCCATGCTGCGCTCGACGCGGGCGTCACGCTCCTCGACACCGGCGACTTCTACGCGATGGGCCACAACGAGATGCTGATCGGCGAGGCCCTGCGCACGGCCCCCGCCGCTGCCCGGGAGAACGCGCTGACCAGCGTGAAGTTCGGCGCCCTGCGCGGCCCGGACGGCTCGTGGAACAGCTATGACGCCCGCCCCGAGGCGGTGAAGAACTTCGCCGCGTACTCGCTGCAGCGCCTCGGCGTCGACCACATCGACATCTACCGGCCCGCACGCCTCGACCCCGAGGTGCCGATCGAGGAGACCGTCGGCGCCATCGCCGAGCTCGTCGAGCAGGGCTACGTACGCCACATCGGGCTCAGCGAGGTCGGCGCGGACACCATCCGCCGGGCCGCCGCCACGGCCCCGATCTCGGACCTCCAGATCGAGTACTCGCTCATCTCGCGCGGCATCGAGGAGTCGATCCTGCCCGCCACCCGCGAGCTGGGCATCGGCATCACCGCGTACGGCGTGCTGTCCCGCGGCCTGATCTCCGGCCACTACACGCGCGACCGCAAGCTCGGCGCCGGCGACTTCCGCGCCTTCAGCCCGCGCTTCCAGGGCGAGAACCTCCAGCACAACCTGGACCTCGTCGACCAGCTCCGCAAGATCGCCGAGCAGAAGGGCGCGAGCGTCGCGCAGATCGCGATCGCGTGGGTGGCCGCCCGCAGCGAGAACATCGTGCCGCTGATCGGCGCCCGCACCCGCGAGCGCCTCTCGGAGGCCCTCGGCGCGCTCGACGTGCGCCTGGACGCCGCCGACCTCGCCGCCATCGAGGCGGCCGTGCCCGCCGACGCCGCGGCCGGCGACCGCTACCCGGCGGCCCAGATGGCACACCTCGACAGCGAGCGCTGATCGGCGCCGGGTAACTTCGTAGCCATGGCCCCCGAGACCCTGACCCCCGAGCGCATCCTCGCCGCGACCGAGGACGTGCTGCGCAGGCACGGTCCCGCGAAGGCGACCGTCGTCGACGTGGCCCGCGCGCTGGGGGTCAGCCACGGCTCGGTGTACCGCCACTTCCGTACGAAGGCGGAGCTGCGCGGCGCGGTCACCAAGCGCTGGCTGGACCGGACGACGGCGCGGCTCGCCGAGGTCGTCGCGGCCGACGAGCCCGCCGCCGGCAAGCTGCGCCACTGGCTGGCGACGCTCTTCGAGGCGAAGCGCCACAAGGCGGGCGACGACCCGGAGCTGTTCGCCACATACTCCGTCCTGACGGACGAGCAGGGCGGCGTGGTCCACGCCCATATCGACGAACTGGCGGCCCAGTTGACCGCTATCCTCCAACAGGGCGTGACCGCGGGTGAGTTCGAGATCGAGGATCTCCCCGCGACGGCCCGGGCGGTCTTCGAGGCCACGGCCCACTTCCACGACCCGGTGTACGCGCCGGAGTGGTCGCACCCGGACGCGCAGCGCGCCTTCGACACGCTGGTGTCCCTCGTCGTGCGCGGGATCTCGGCCCACTGACGAGGGCTCTCCTGGCGGAACCGTGCATTCACTCTCGGCCATGCTGTGCGGCCGTTTTCAGCGCTGAGCAGGAGGCCCGTCCTCGGCGTACTTCGCCGTGACAGCGGCCGATACCAGCAGTAACACCGTTGGCCATAGGTTGACTTCGGCCGATGCATGCCTCCAAACATCTGACCGAATCCACATGGCTGCCACTGTGAAGTTTTCGCAGCCCCTCGTACGCTCCGCATGAGGGCTGGATCACAGATCATCCCCACGCTCTCCCGACTTCCGCCCCAAACGGAAGCAGCGCCCCGGACCCCGGCGCGGTCGACCCCTGGACCCCCGCGACAGCGGTGTCGACCCCGGCAGTCCCGCGGACGGCGCGACCAGAGGATTCGCTTGAACCCCCACAGACGCACACGGGTGCCACCCTGCGGCTCGCCGGCTCCGTCAGCCGGACCCGCCCGCGTCTCTGTCCTTGAGCGCGAGCTCGGCCCACACCACCTTTCCGGTGAGCGTCGGCCGCACGCCGACAGCGGAGGCGTAGGCCGAGACCAGGAACAGACCCCGACCTCCGGGCTCGAGGAAGTCCGGTGGCTCCACGGGGATGACCACGAGCTCGGGGGACGTGTCGGCCACTTCGAGGCGGACACCATCGACGGTTCGGATGATGGCCAACTCGAAGGTGCCGCCGTCACAGTGCCGCACATTGCTGCACAGCTCGGTCACCACGAACGACGTGTCGTACACCAGCCCGTGCAGGCCCCAGCACCGCAGGCGGGCACCAACGATCCGGCGAATCTGCTCCAGGCGGTGCGGGCTGTACTCCATACGGATCGAGCACGGCTGATCGAGCATGTCGATCACATCGATCTCATCCGTCGACTGGTCCGGCATTACCCCTCCGGGGGTCCCATGGGAGTGAACTCGCTTGTGGACAACGGGCGTTGGACCGTCATCTTGGTACCGAAACCCTGCCTTAGGCAAGTATTACGTAAGAATCACCATTCCGATGGAGCGGGTAGGCATATGACAGTTGTGTGGCCTGAAGGCGCGGGACATCATGTGGCCATGCCCCAGAGCGAGATGCCCACCATGCGGAGCCGTCGTCTCGGTGCCGAGCTGCGACGACTGCGCTCCGAAGCCGGTCTGAAGGTCAACGACGCGGCACTGGCACTCGAATGCGGGCAGCCGAAGATCAGTCAGATCGAGACGGGAAAACGGGGCATCCGCCGGCTCGATCTGACAACGCTCCTCAATCTGTACGGAGTCGAGGACGACCGGCAGCGCACCAACCTCAAGCGCCTGGCCCGGGACATCCACAAGGTCGACTGGTGGTCGGGCCAAGGGCCGCTGCTGAGCGACGACTTGCGCGACTACCTCACCCTCGAGGCGGATTCCTCGCTCGTGCGGTCCTTTGAACCTTCGGTACTGCCAGGGCTTTTGCAGACAGAAGCATATATGCGAGAGATATTCACCGTGGGGGCCGAAGAGGATCGCGTCGAACCCCTTGTGAATACTCGAATGAGGCGCAAGGATCTACTCGGCGGACCTGCGGAATTCCGCCTGAGAGTGGTCATCGACATGCCCGCACTGCACCGCATACCGGGCCCACGGGCATTGATCCGTGAGCAGTTCGAATACCTGATGGAAGCAAGCGGTCTGCCCAATGTCACCATTCAGGTGCTGCCATTGGACATCACCCTGCCCCTCGCGCAGTACGCTCCGTACACGCTCTTCACGATGCGCGGCGAACCGCCCGTGCAGGTGGCGTGGCTGGAGCACATGACCGGCGGCACGCTCCTTGAGCAGCGCCCCGACGTGGAGATGTACACGAAGGCCTGGGACGACCTGACGGCCGCCGCGCTGTCCCCCGCACAGTCCCGCCTGTACATCAGTGACCGAATCAAGCAAGAAAGTGGGCCGTGATGCTCCCCACCTCCGCCCCCACCGCCTCGCACGTCGAAGTCGGGTCAGCGGTCTGGCGAAAGAGTACGTTCAGCGGCGCATCCAATGGATGTGTCGAGCACGCCGAACTCACATCGGACCGGCGGGCAATCCGCGACACGAAGCATAGGGAGTTCGGAGCGGTCGTCTTCGAATCCTCGGCGTGGCACGCATTTGTTTCAAGCGTCAACTCTGGAGTCCTGCCACTATGAGCACGGGCACCACGGACAGCATTCCGTTCGGTATCGCACTGGAGAAAGAGAAAGCGCGGCTCTATGCGCTCGACATCTCCGAGGCCCAATGGCTGAGTGCCCCCGGCGGCCCGACCCGGGGCGGCCCCGTGGAGATCGCCGCGCTCGGCGACGGCGCGGTGGCCCTGCGCAATCCGGCCGACCCACGAGGGCTCGTCCTGCGCTTCACCGCCCATGAGTGGGAGGCGTTCAAACTCGGGGCGCTGCACGGCGAGTTCGACTGAGACCGAGACCGAAGAGACTGAGACCGAAAACGAAACGCCCCGGCCCACCGCGGAAGCGGTCGGCCGGGGCGTTTCGTACGCGAAGAGCTGGTCAGCAGCCGATCAGGCGGCTGGCGAGGTAGCCCTCGATCTGGTCGAGGGAGACGCGCTCCTGCTTCATGGTGTCGCGCTCGCGCACGGTCACCGCGTTGTCGTCGAGGGTGTCGAAGTCGACGGTGACGCAGAACGGCGTGCCGATCTCGTCCTGGCGACGGTAACGACGGCCGATGGCGCCGGCGTCGTCGAAGTCGATGTTCCAGTTCTGCCGCAGCGCCTGCGCGAGGCCCTTCGCCTTCGGCGACAGCTCCGGGTTGCGGGACAGCGGGAGGACCGCGACCTTCACCGGGGCGATGCGGTGGTCGAAGCGCATGACCGTGCGCTTCTCCATCTTGCCCTTGGCGTTGGGCGCCTCGTCCTCGAGGTACGCGTCCATCATGAACGCGAGCATCGCGCGGCCGACACCGGCCGCGGGCTCGATGACGTACGGCGTGTAGCGCTCGCCCTTCTCCTGGTCGAAGTAGGAGAGGTCCTGGCCGGAGGCCTTGGAGTGCGCGGACAGGTCGTAGTCGGTGCGGTTGGCGACGCCCTCGAGCTCGCCCCACTCGCTGCCGCCGAAGCTGAAGCGGTACTCGATGTCAGCGGTGCGCTTCGAGTAGTGGGAGAGCTTCTCCTTCGGGTGCTCGAACCAGCGCATGTTCTCCTCGCGCATGCCGAGGCCCGTGTACCAGTTCCAGCGCTGCTCCATCCAGTACTCCTGCCACGCCTCGTCCTCACCGGGCTTGACGAAGAACTCCATCTCCATCTGCTCGAACTCGCGGGTGCGGAAGATGAAGTTGCCGGGCGTGATCTCGTTGCGGAACGACTTGCCCATCTGCGCGATGCCGAAGGGCGGCTTGCGGCGCGAAGTCGTCTGCACCTGGCTGAAGTTGGTGAAGATGCCCTGCGCGGTCTCGGGGCGCAGGTAGGCGACGGAGCCGCTGTCCTGCGTCGGGCCGAGGTGCGTGGAGAGCAGGCCGGAGAACTGCTTGGGCTCGGTGAACGTGCCCTTGTTGCCACAGTTGGGGCAGGAGAGGTCGGCCAGGCCGTTCTCGGGGAGCCGGCCCTTCTTCGCCTCGAACGCCTCTTCAAGGTGGTCCGCACGGAACCGCTTGTGGCACGAGGTGCACTCGGTCAGCGGGTCGGTGAACGTGGCGACGTGGCCGGAGGCCTGCCAGACCTCGGTCGCCAGGATCACGGACGAGTCGATACCGACGACGTCCTCGCGCGAAGTGACCATGTAGCGCCACCACTGGCGCTTGAGGTTCTCCTTCAGCTCCACGCCCAGCGGCCCGTAGTCCCAGGCGGCACGCTGACCACCGTAGATCTCGCTGCAGGGGTAGACGAAGCCACGGCGCTTGCTGAGGCTGACGATGGTTTCGATCTTGTCGGCGGCCACGGTGCTCTCTTCATTACGGCGACGGTGAGCGCGCTGGATACGCGCTCCGGGAGCGAAGCTTTTAGGTTACCGGCGGGCCCACCCCCCGAACCAAATCGGTTCCCGGGACAGAGCGGGACCGAGCGTGACGAAGACCTCGACGAACATCTTGTTGACAACCGTTTCCAGTTTTGTTGAAAATGACAGTCATGAACGTACGTGTGCTCCGCAGTCCTCGCCGCCTGATACCCGTCGCCGCCGCCACCGCCCTCGGCCTCGGTGCCCTGACCGCGTGCGGCAGCTCCGCCGCGGACGACAAGGGGAGCGACGGCAAGCTGAGCGTCGTCGCGTCGTTCTATCCGATGCAGTACCTCGCCCAGGAGATCGGCGGCGACCACGTCGACGTCACGAACCTGACGGAGCCCGGCCAGGAGCCGCACGACCTGGAGGTCAGCGCCAAGCAGCGCGCCCAGCTCGAGGAGTCCGACGTCGCCGTCTACCTGAAGGGCCTGCAGCCCTCCGTGGACGAGGCCATCGACCAGTCCGACATCAAGACGAAGGTCGACGCCGGCACCCTGACCGCCCTTGAGAAGCACGGCACCGAGGTCGACGGTCACGACCACGAGCACGGCGAGCACACCCACGACGCGGACGCCGCCGACCCGCACATCTGGCTCGACCCGGTGAAGTACGCCGAGGTCGCCGAGGGCGTCGGCAAGGCCCTGGAGAAGGCCGACCCGGACCACGCGGCCGAGTACAAGAAGAACACCAAGGCACTGGTCGGCGACCTCGACGAGCTGAACACCAAGTTCGAGAAGGGCCTGAAGGACACCAGGTCCTCGACCTTCATCACCACGCACGCCGCCTTCGGCTACCTCGCCGAGCGCTACGGCCTCACCGAGGAGGCCATCAACGGCCTGGACCCGGAGAGCGAGCCCAGCGCCGCCCGCGTCAAGGCGCTCCAGAAGACGGCGAAGGCCGACGGGGTCTCCACCGTCTTCTACGAGACGCTCGTCAGCGACAAGACGGCCAGGACCCTCGCGGGCGACGCGAAGCTCAAGACCGATGTGCTCGACCCGATCGAGGGCATCACCGACAAGTCCAAGGGCGACGACTACATCTCGGTCATGGAGTCGAACCTGGCGGCCCTCCAGAAGGCGCTGGGCACCAAGTGACCTCGAAGGAGGGCGACATGGGTGAACGGGAAGCCGTCATCTCGCTGAGCAAGGTGACCGCCGAGCTCGGCGGGCGTCCCGTGCTGCGCGGCATCGATCTCACCGTGCACCGCGGCGAGGTCGTCGCCCTGCTGGGGGCGAACGGCTCGGGCAAGTCCACCGCGATCCGCAGCGTCATCGGGCAGGTCCCGACCACCGGCGGCGGGATCGAGATCTTCGGCACGCCGCGGCGCCGCTTCAAGGACTGGGCGCGCGTCGGCTACGTACCGCAGCGCACGACGGCCGCGGGCGGCGTGCCCGCGACGGTGTCCGAGGTCGTCTCCTCCGGCCGCTTGTCGCGCGCGAAGTTCGGCATGATGCGCAAGGCCGACCGGGACGCGGTGACCCGCGCCCTCGAACTCGTCGGGATGGCGGACCGCGCGAAGGACTCCGTGGACGCGCTCTCCGGCGGCCAGCACCAGCGCGTGCTCATCGCGCGCGCCCTGGCCGCCGAACCCGAGCTGCTGATCATGGACGAGCCGATGGCGGGCGTCGACCTGGCCAGCCAGGAGATCCTCGCGGCGACGCTGCGCACGCAGGTCGCTGCCGGCGCGTCCGTCCTCCTCGTGCTGCACGAACTCGGCCCGCTGGAACCGCTGATCGACCGCGCGGTCGTCCTGCGCGACGGCTGCGTGCTGCACGACGGCCCGCCCCCGCAGGCCGTCGGCCAGCACGCGCTGCCCGGACACGACCACGTACACCCGCACACGCACGCGGCCGCCGAGCCGATCCGGACAGGACTGCTGAGCTGATGGAACTCCTCTCCTACGACTTCATGCAGCGGGCGCTGCTCGCCGCCGTCCTCGTCGGCATCACGGCCCCGGCCGTCGGCATCTACCTGGTGCAGCGCCGCCAGGCCCTGATGGGCGACGGCATCGGCCACGTGGCGATGACGGGCGTCGGCCTCGGCTTCCTGCTCTCGACCTCGCCGGTGTGGATGGCGACGCTGGTCTCCGTACTCGGCGCCGTGATCATGGAGTTGATCCGCTGGTACGGGAAGACGCGCGGCGACATCGCGCTCGCGATGCTCTTCTACGGAGGCATGGCGGGCGGTGTCATGTTCATCAACCTGGCGCCCGGCGGCTCCAACGCCAATCTCAACTCGTACCTCTTCGGCTCGCTGTCGACGGTGTCGGAGGACGACGTCCTCGCCATCTGCCTGCTCGCGGCCTTCGTGGTGCTCGTGACGGTCGGCCTGCGCAAGCAGCTGTTCGCGGTGAGCCAGGACGAGGAGTTCGCGCGGGTCACGGGACTTCCGGTGCGCTTCCTGAACCTGCTGATCGCGATCACGGCGGCGGTCACGGTGACCGTCGCGATGCGCGTGGTCGGCCTGCTCCTGGTCTCCGCCCTGATGGTGGTGCCGGTCGCCGCGGCACAGCAGCTGACCCGCAGCTTCAAGGCGACGTTCGTGATCTCGGTGGCGCTCGGCGTCGCGGTGACGCTCGGCGGCACCGCCACGTCGTACTACCAGGACGTGCCGCCCGGAGCGACGATCGTGCTGCTGACCATCGCGGCGTTCATCGTCCTCGCGCTGCTCTCGAAGCCGCTCGCCCGGCGCAGGGCACGGTCGGTCCCGGCGCACTCCGAGTGCCCGATCCCTGAGCAGGCCGCAGCCGAGGTCTGACCCACCTACAGCGCCGCCTGGCACAATGGCGGCCGTACGTACGTGGCAGGGATGTGAGGAGAAACCCGTGGCAGCCCCGGTTCGAGGCAGGTCGACCCGCCAGCGCGCGGCCGTGGCGGCGGCGCTCGACGAGGTGGACGAGTTCCGCAGCGCCCAGGAGCTGCACGACGTCCTCAAGCACAAGGGCGACTCCGTCGGGCTGACCACGGTGTACCGCACGCTGCAGTCCCTCGCCGACGCGGGCGAGGTGGATGTCCTGCGCACCTCGGAGGGCGAGGCGGTCTACCGCCGCTGCTCCACGGGTGACCATCACCACCACCTGGTGTGCCGGGTGTGCGGCAAGGCGGTCGAGGTCGAGGGCCCCGCCGTGGAGAAGTGGGCGGAGGCGATCGCCTCCGAGCACGGCTACGTCAACGTGGCCCACACGGTGGAGATCTTCGGCACCTGCGCGGAGTGCGCGGCGGCTGCCTCCGCGCACTGAGTCACCCGCCGGCCGCGTCGCCGGCCCCCGACGCGTCGCCGGCCCCGGCCGCGTCGCCGACTTCCTCGTCGTCCTTGCCGTCGGATGCGCACAGGGCGGCGATCTGGGTGCGGGTCCCGACCCCGAGCTTGGTCAGGATGTGCTCGACGTGGGCGTCCGCCGTGCGCTTGGAGATGACGAGTCGCTCCGCGATCTCCCGGTTGGTCAGGCCGACCGCGACCAGGGACGCCACCTCCCGCTCCCGCGGGGTGAGCGCCTCGGCCACCTCCGGTGCGCGCGGGGTCGGTACCGCGGTGGCCGACGGCAGATCCTCGGTCAGCGCCCGCTCGACCGCCGCCTGTGTGCTGAGGGCCTCGCCCTCGCGGTAGAACCGCTGGAACTCCCGCTCCCCCAGCGCCACCCGGGACGCCCGGGCCGCCTCCTCGTGCAGTCCGCTCAGGAGCGGTATCGCGAACCGCGGCGTCAGGACCGACAGCGCCCACAGCCGGTCGGCGGCGCCGTGCAGCACCGCGACGCGGGACGCCTTGCCCTCCTCGGCGGCGCGCCAGGCGAAGGCGTCCAGGAGTTGGGCGATGCCCACCCTGTCGTGCAGGGCGAGCTTGATGCGGATGCCCTCGCGTGCGCACTCGATGCTGTCGGCGTGATCGCCCCTGATCCACAGGCCCATGGACTTGACCCACAGGATCACCCCGCGTGCCCAGCGCTCCTCCGGGATCACGGCCATGCGCTCCAGCGCCTCGTCGCACAGGCGGATGCCCTGGTCGCTGTCCTGGCCCGACAGGACATACAGGCCCGCGGCGTAGTACGTGGTCGACACCATCCCGAACTCGTCGCCCAGTTCGGCCATCATCCGGCGGGCCTCGGCGTACTGCTCCTCGCATCCTTCGTAGTCTCCGAGGAACACCCGGTTGAACGTGCGGAACGCCAGCGTCCAGGCGAGCCCCGACCGGTCGCCGATGGTCTCCGCGATCTCCTTCGCCTCGTCGAGCAGGGCCCGGTTGTCCTGTCGTTCGCCCTGGACGTCCATGAAACCGCTGGTGCTCCACAGGGCCTTGACCCGCTCCGGGGACGGTTTCTTCGATCCGGTCAGACCGCGCCGCATCCAGTGCCGGCCCTGGATGAACAGTGCGGTGCAGACCCAGTACCCCCAGAGCCGGACGGCGAGTTGGAGTCCCGCGTACGGCTCGTCGGGCGTGCTGAACGAGTACTCCATGGCGGCCTGGAGGTTCTCGTGGTCGGCGACGAGGCGCCGCACCCAGGGCAGTTGACCGTCGCCGAACCACTCCGCGTCGAACTGTCCGGCGACCTCCAGGTAGTAGTCCCTGTGGCGCCGCCTGGCCCGCGCCTCCTCCTCCGCCGGCACGAGGTGTTCCAGGCCGAACTCGCGGATGGTGTCGAGCATCCGGTAGCGCGACCCGTCTCCGGTCTCCAGGTGCCGCACGATGGACTTGTCGACGAGCCCCACCAGGGCGTCGAAGACCTCGTCCGTGGGCAACTCGGCGTCGGCGCACACCACTTCGGCGGCCTCCAGGTCGAACCCGCCGGCGAACACGGCGAGCCGCGCCCAGAGCAGCCGCTCCCGGTCGGTGCAGAGCTCATGGCTCCAGTCGATGGTCGTCCGCAGCGTCTGGTGGCGCGGCACGGTGACGCGGCGGCCGCCGGTGAGGAGCCGGAAGCGGTGGTCGAGGCGGCGCAGCAGCTGCTCCGGTGAGATCACCCGCAGCCGGGCGACGGCGAGTTCGATGGCCAGCGGGATGCCGTCGAGGCGGCGGCACAGCGCGTGCACGGCGGCGCGGTTGCCGTCGGTGAGGACGAACTCGGGCGCGGCGGACTCCGCCCGGTCCACGAACAGCCGGACCGCGTCGGAGAGTTCGGCGCCGGGACGGCTGTCCGCTTCCGGTTCCGGCAGCGCCAGCGGCGGCACGGGCAGCACCTGCTCGCCGGGGATGTCGAGGGGCTGCCTGCTGGTGGCGATCAGACGGAGGCCGGGGGCGGCGCTCAGCAGGGCGTCGGCGAGCGTCGCGCAGGCGTCGACGAGGTGCTCGCAGGTGTCCAGGACGATCAGCGTCCGCCGCCCCGCGAGATGCGTGGCGAGCACCTCGTGCACCCCGCGCCCGCCCTGCTCGGGCACGCCGAGCGCGCCGCACACGGCGTGCGGCAGCAGTTCGGGGTCGCTGAGCCCGGAGAGCGGTACGACGCACGCCCCGTCGGGGAAGTCGCCGAGCTGGTCGCGCGCGGAGCGCATCGCCGTACGCGACTTGCCGACGCCGCCGGGGCCGGTCAGGGTGACCAGGCGCGAGCGGGTGAAGACGTCCTTGATCCGGGCGAGTTCGGGCGCCCTGCCGACGAAGCTCGTGGTCTCCGCGGGCAGCTCGCCCGGCGTCCGCACAGCCACGTCCATCCACCGCCCCCCTTGTCCGGTCGACCCCGAGTGGGTCGTTACTCACCGTAGGGGGCGGCGGTGCGCGGCGGGAGGGTTCGACCGGTTTTGACCGCTGCTGATTTCGGCCGCGGGTCGGACCCGGTCGCTGTGGCCTACTGCCCGCCCTCCAGCTGAAGCAGCACCTCGTTCGGCGTCGCCCCGCCGAACCGCCGGTCGCGCGACGCGTACTCGACGCACGCGCGCCACAGGTCACGCCGGTCGAAGTCCGGCCACAGGACGTCCTGGAAGACCATTTCGGCGTACGCGCTCTGCCACAGAAGGTAGTTGGACGTGCGCTGTTCGCCGCTGGGGCGCAGGAACAGGTCCACGTCGGGCATGTCGGCGTAGTAGAGGTACTTCGCGAAGGTCTTCTCGCTGACCTTGGACGGGTCGAGGCGGCCCGCCTTCACGTCCTCCGCGAGCGCCTGCGCCGCGTCGGCGATCTCCGCGCGGCCGCCGTAGTTCATGCAGAAGTACAAGGTCAGCTTGTCGTTGTCCTTGGTCTGCTCCTGGGAGATCTCCAGCTCCTTGGCGACCGACTTCCACAGCTTGGGCATGCGCCCCACCCAGCGCACCCGCACACCGAGCTCGTCGAGCTGGTCGCGGGTCTTGCGGATGAAGTCCCGGTTGAAGTTCATGAGGAAGCGCACCTCGTCGGGCGAGCGCTTCCAGTTCTCCGTGGAGAAGGCGTACAGGGAGATGGCGCCGACGCCCATCTCGATGGCGCCCTGGAGCACGTCGAGGACACGCTCCGCGCCGACCTTGTGGCCCTCGGTGCGCGGCAGGCCGCGGTCCTTGGCCCAGCGTCCGTTGCCGTCCATGACGATCGCCACGTGCTGGGGCACCAGCTCGCCGGGGATCTTCGGCGGCCGCGCGCCCGACGGGTGCGGTTCGGGCGCTGTGTACTCACGGCGGTTGCGTCCGAGGATTCCGCGACGTGCCATCTTCCGGGCCTCTCCCCTAGCTCAGTGCCAGCTCTCGCTAGCTTTTCTCTACGTAGCGCAGCGATCGCAGTCCGCGCTCAAGGTGCCAGTGCAGGTAGGCCGACACCAGCCCGTTGCCCTCCCGGACGAACCGTGCCTCGCACGTGTCCGCCGTCTCCCAGTCTCCGGTGAGCAGCGCACCGAGCAGGACGAGGGCCTGCGGTGAGGGTACGACGCTGCCCGGTACCCGGCAGTCGACGCAAACCGAGCCGCCCGCTCCGACGGAGAAAAACCGGTTGGGACCGGGCATTCCGCACTTCGCGCAGTCACCGAAGGTGGGTGCGTAGCCGTTGACCGCCAGCGAGCGCAGCAGGAACGCGTCGAGCACGAGGCCCGGCGCGTGCTCGCCGCGGGCGAGCGTGCGCAGGGCGCCGACGAGGAGCAGGTACTGCTGTACCGCGGGTTCGCCCTCGTGGTCGGTGAACCGTTCCGCCGTCTCCAGCATCGCGGTGCCGGCCGTGTACCGCCCGTAGTCCGTCACGATGCCGCCGCCGTACGCGGCGATGGTCTCGCTCTGCGTGCACAGCGGGAGCCCGCGGCCGATCAACTCGCTGCCCCGCGCGAAGAACTGCACGTCCACGTGCGAGAAGGGTTCGAGGCGGGCGCCGAACTTGGACTTGGTGCGCCGCACACCGCGGGCGACGGCGCGCACGCGGCCGTGGTTGCGGGTGAGCAGCGTGATGATGCGGTCGGCTTCGCCGAGTTTCTGGGTGCGCAGCACGACTCCGTCGTCCCGAATGAGAGTCATCGCGCGCCCTCGCGCTTCTCATCGTCGTCGCGGAACAGGCTCATGCCTCTCATTGTCCCTTACGGACGGAGCCCGTTTGCGGGAACGGGGGCAGGGGTGCGGTCGGATCCGCCAGCCATGCGCGCCCGCGCGAGCGCACCGCCCCGCTCAGCCCCCCGCTCAGGTCCGCCACCGTCACGGCCCGCAGCGACTCCCGCCAGGCCCGGTCCGCGTCGTACATGACCTGCGCCACTCCGCACGGACCGGTGCACCGCTCGGGCGGGATGGCGCACGCGCCGCGCTGCCGGATCTCGCCGCAGACGAAGGCGGGCGCGGAGCCCTCGACCGCCTCCACCACGTCGAGCACGGTGATGTCCTTCGGGTCGCGGGCGAGCCGGAACCCGCCGCGCGGGCCGGATGTGGCGGTCAGCACACCGGCGGCGGCAAGGGACTTGAGGTGCTTGGCGAGGTACGCCTCGGGCAGCCCGTAGTACTCGGCGAGCGTGGAGCGGCGCACGGCGGCACCGGGCGGCGCCTGCACGAGGAGCACGCAGCAGTGCACGCCCCACTCGACGCCCTGCGACAACTTCATGGGACCCGAGGCTACCCTTCCATCCACTTGATGGATATTCAATGTCCATGATACCGATGGCCCTCATGGCTGACATCCGGATCGGCACCACCGTCGGCACCATCCCCGGGCAGGAGGACGCCTCCGACGGGCCCTCCCCCGCCGACCGGCGCATGCTCGCGGTCGCCCTCACCGCCACGTTCATGGGGAGCTTCGACCTCTTCGTCGTGAACGTCGCCACCGAGGCGCTCCGCGCGGACCTGCGCGCGAGCGACGCGGCCCTCGAACTCGTCGTGTCCGGCTACGCGTTCGCGTACGCGGCGGGTCTGATCACGGGCGGCCGGCTCGGGGACCGGTTCGGTTACCGGCGGACGTTCGTGGCGGGCATGGTGGCGTTCACGGTGACGTCGCTGCTGTGCGGGCTCGCCCAGGGGGCCGGGGAGCTGGTGGTGGCGCGGATGGCGCAGGGGCTCTCGGCGGCGGTGATGGTGCCGCAGGTGCTGTCGCTGGTGACGGCCCGCTTCCCGGCGGCGCACCGGGGCCGGGCCACCGGCTGGAACGGCGCGGTGGCGGGCATCGGCTCGATCGCCGGGCAGCTCCTCGGTGGCGTACTCCTGCAAGCGGACGTGTTCGGGCTCGGCTGGCGCGCGGTGTTCCTGGTGAACGTTCCCGTGGGCGTGGTGGCCTCGGTCGCCGCGTGGCGGATGCTGCCGCCCCATGTCGCCGGGCCCCGTCGGCAGTTCGACGCGCTCGGCGCGCTGGGGGTCACCGCGACGCTGGCCCTGCTCCTGGTGCCGCTGGCGCTCGGCCGGGACGAGGGGTGGCCGGTGTGGACGTGGGTGTGCCTGGCGGCGGCCGCCCCCGTGGCGTGGGCGACGTGGCGGTGGCAGCGGGCGCTGCGGGGGCGCGGCGGGGAGCCCGTGCTCAACCCCGCCCTCTTCCGCAACCGCCCGTATCTGACCCTGCTCGCGGGCCTGGGGGCCTTCCAGCTCTACTTCGGCGCCTATATGTTCACGCTCGCGCTGCTGCTCCAGGCGGGCCTCGGCGCGAGCCCGCTCACGGCCGGCGCTGTGTTCGTCCCGCAGGCGGTCATGTTCACCACGGGTTCGCTGCTCAGCGGGCGGCTCACGGCACGGTACGGGGTGCGGTGGCCGGTGGCGGGCGGGGTGCTGGTGGTGGGCGGCCTGGCCCTCGCCGCGGGCCGGCTCACCGCGTCCGACGGGGCGATCTCCCCCTGGGCCCTGACGCCCGCCCTCCTCCTCAACGGCCTCGGCAACGGCCTGCTGATGCCGCCGATCATCGGCGCGGCCCTGTCACGGGTGACACCCGGGACGGCGGGCGCGGCGTCCGGGATGCTCAACACGGCTCAGCAGGCGGCGAGTTCCCTGGGCGTCGCCCTGCTCGGCATGCTGTTCTTCGCGGTGTCAGGACCCGGCCTGCGGGACGCGCGGGCCGGGATGACGGCCGTATCGGCGGTGTTCGCGGTGCTCGTGGCCGTGGCGGCGGCCCTGATGTGGTCGACCCGCCGTAGGACCTAGGGGACCTCACCCCGGCTTCTTCTGTTCTCGTACGCCGTCGCGGCCCGCACCCGCTCCGTCGTCGACGCCACGCGCAGCACCTCCGGCGGACAGTCCCACTCACGCCCGCCCCCGAAGGGCCGCAACTGTACGTACGGCCCCTCGTGCCCCATCACTCGTCCCACCTGACCCGTGCTCGTGTCGATCGCGTACGAACCGATCGGCGGTTTCATGGCGTAGCGCTCCTGTCGTCCGTCCCTGCGAGGACTACGGCGGCGAGCCGGGCCGCCGTGTCAACCGGACAACGCCCCAATTCCACCAAGGGACACGGGGCACTCCGTGCGATTGACCCGGGATCGAGGCCGAGCGAGGGCAGCACAATTCCCGCTCCGGCGAGTGCGGCTCGCAATGTCTCCACCATTTCCTCGGCTTCCTCCACGCACAGCGCGGCGTGCTTCGATTGTTCCGTCACGTGGCTCCCCTGCCTCATTGGATTTCACGCTTTGCGCCTCCACGGTGGCGTTCCGTCCCTAGAGTGGGGAGAGGTCTGCGCACTACAACTGCGTGGCTTCACATGGGGGTTGGCCATGGCCAAGGGTTCGCGGCAGGCGGCGTGGGAGTTCTTCGGCGTGGAGTTGAAGCGGCGCCGCGAGGACGCGGGGCTGACCCAAGTGGAGTTGGGGTTACGCGTATTCGTTTCCGGCGGCTACATCGGCCAGTTCGAACAGGCAATTCGCAAACCGCAGTTGGATGTAGCCCAGAGGATTGACGAGGCGCTGCAATCCGACGGTATTTTCGAGCGGATGTGGCGCGGCCTGATCGACGACCGTCGGTATGCGGATTACTTCGCGCGGGTCGTCGAACTGGAGCGGACGGCCACGAAGATCTGCGAGTTCGCGCCGACCCTGGTGCCCGGCCTGTTGCAGACGCCCGCCTACGCCCGCGGGGTCACGCTCGCGACGAACCCGTTCGCCACGGACGAGTTCGTCGAGGAGAAGGTCACCGCGCGCATGGAGCGGGCGCGCATCCTCGACGACGCCACGAGGCCCCAGTACTGGGTGATCCTGCACGAGAACGTGCTGCGCATCCCCGTGGGCGGGCCGTCGCGCATGGCCGAGCAGCTGGAGCACATCGCGGCGGCGGCACGCGAGCGCCAGGTCCTGGTGACGGCCCTGCCGAATGCGGCGGGCCCGCACGCCCTGATGGCCGGGATGGTGAAGCTCATGGAGTTCGAGGACGCCCCGCCAACTGCCTATACAGAGGCCGTGTTTTCGGGGTCGCTCCTGGACGATCCGGCAGTGGTGAAGCACGTGCAGGAGGCTTACGATCTGCTCAGGGTTGCCGCACTGTCGCCGCAGGCATCCCTGGCGATGGTCGACGCGGCGGCTGAGGACTACAAACGATGCGCGAGTACGACCTGAGCAACGCCAGCTGGCGCAAGAGCTCCTTCAGCGACGGCAACGGCGGCGACTGCGTCGAGGTCGCCCACGACTTTGTGGGCGCGGCCCGCTGGCGCAAGTCGACCTACAGCAACGGCGAGGGCGGCAGCTGCCTCGAAGTCGCCGACGGAGTCCCAGAGGTCGTGCCCGTCCGCGACTCAAAGGTCACGGACGGGCACGTCGTCGTCATCGGCGCGGCAGCATGGGCCGCCTTTGTGACGGGTACGGTGCGGCCCCGGGGCTGAACCGGCCCCCGGCGGAGCCCACGTCCTCGCAGAGGATCAGGGCTACGTCGTCCCTGAGCGGCCCACCCGTGTGCGTGGTCACCGCCTCGTACAGGGTGTCCAGGAAGGCGTCGGGCCGGACCGTGGAGGAGGCGGCGTCGGCGGCCGCCTCCTCCAACGGGAACTCGACGCCCTGCCGGTCGCGGGCCTCGGAGAGGCCGTCCGTGTAGAACAACAGGCGGTCGCCGGGCTGCAGCCAGTACTTGCTCTGCTCCGGTTCCGGGCCGAGGCCCAGGGGCCGGCACGCAACGTGGGGTTCGAGGAGTTTGGGCGGGGACCCGAGGCGCAACGGCGGCGGGTGCCCGCAGTTGACGCTCTTGACCTCGCTCGGCCCGAACTCGGCGAACACCGCCGTGACGAAATCCTCCGCACCCAGGTCGGGTGCCAGGCGCACATCCAACTCACGGACCAGGTCCGTGAGTTCGGGTGTCACGTAGGCGAGGTCACGGAAGCTGCTCAGCGCGCTCGCCGTGATGCGTACCGCGTCAAGCCCGTGCCCTCGTACGTCCCCGACGAACAGCCTCGTGCCGTACGGGGTGTGCACCACGTCGTACAGGTCGCCGCCCACCGTGGTCCCGGGGACCCTGCAATGGTGCCGCGTGCACACCGCGATCCCGCCGACCCGTGCGTCGACCGGCCGCAGGATCGCGGCTTCCGCGACGCGGGCGATCTCCGTGGCATGGGAGAGCGCCGTCGCGCGCACCGCGTCGCGCATCGCGAGCCGTACGGTCAGCGCGCCGCCTATCAGCAGTGCCAGACACTCGGCGGCGGCCCACGGCGTTAGCACCAGATCGCGCACCACCGTCACGGTAAGGGCGAGGACCATCGCGAGTACGGCCGCGCCCGCCGTGCACCGGGCGTCGAGACGCAGCGCGGCCAGCAGCGGCACGATCAACAGGGAAGCGATCATCGGCGGCCAGCCGGGTACGAGGAGTCCCGGTCCGGCCGCCAGCACCCCCGATCCCAACAGCGGGATCACCTCCGCCGGCCGTGGTCGTCCTCCCCGTCCCATGTCCTGCTCAGCCATGGGCGGCCTCCTGACTTTTTCTTCCCCCGTACGCTCCACCCCGCCGTACCAAGTCGGCCACGATGCCCCAATCACCGCACGTTCACGACCTGTTGTCCGGAGTCGATCACACATCGACCGTGTATGACCGAAGTGCGTCCATCCGGTAGCCAACGGGCCTGGTCGGCCCCGCACCGCCCCCGCACCGGAGGAGACTGCTTCCGGGCCTGCGGAGTGGACACGGAGAGTGGAGGGCGCATGTCGACCACGAGGTACCTACCTGCCGAGACCACGAGCTTCGTAGGCCGCGTCCACGAACTGGACGGAATCGAGAAGGCGTTGGCGGACAGCCGCCTGGTGACCCTCACCGGGGTGGGCGGCGTCGGGAAATCGCGGCTCGCCGTGCGGGCGGCAGCGCGCATCGCCCCGACGCTCGCGGACGGCGCACGGTTCGTCGCCCTCGCGCCGCTGCGTGATGCCTCGCTCCTCGGGCACGTATTCCTGGAGGACCTGCGCCTCGCCGACCAGCACAACCGGTTGCCCGAGGAACTGGTCGCCGAGTGGCTGGCCGACAAGGAGTTGCTCCTGGTCCTCGACTCCTGCGAGCACCTCGTCGAGGCCTGCGCCCGTCTCGTACGCACGCTGCTCGACGCGGCGCCGGGGCTGCGGATCCTGACCACCAGCCGGCAGGGCCTCGCCGTGCCCGGTGAACTGGTCTTCGCGGTCGACCCGTTGCCGGTCCCGGAGCCGACGACCGACGGGGACGCGCCTGCTGCCGGCGACGCCGTCGCGCTCTTCGCCGAGCGGGCCGCCGAAGCGGTCCCCGACTTCAACCTGGTCGGCACCGACCGGATGGCGGCCGCCGCCGTCTGCCGCCGCCTCGACGGCATCCCACTCGCCGTGGAACTGGCCGCCGCCCAGCTCGCCGAGCTGCCCGACCAATCGGTGTACGAGCTCAACGACCGGCTCCAGCACCGCTTCGAGACCCTCGTCGCGCAGTCCGGCACGGCGGGCCGGACGCTGCCCCGGCACCGGACGCTGCGCACCACCATCGGGTGGAGCCACGAGCTGTGCACGCCTCTGGAACGGCTGCTGTGGGCACGCCTCTCGGTGTGCACCGGCGGCTTCGACCTCGCGGGCGCGCAAACCATCGGCTGCGGCGGGCCGTTGGCGGTCGAGCGGGTGGCGGAGGTGCTCGCGGGGCTCGTGACGAAGTCGCTCGTGCGCAAGCACCCCGACGGCCTGGGCGGCGAGCGCTACAGCATGCTCGACACCGTGCGCGAGTTCGGTGCGCACTGGCTGTACGAGCTGGGCGAGGAGGACGAGGCGCGCCTCCGCCACCGGGACTTCTACCGGGACCTGGCATGCCGGGCGGACGCCGAGTGGGTCGGCCCCGACCAGGTGTCCTGGTACACCCGTCTGATCACCGACCGTGCCAACTTCCGTACGGCACTGAGGTTCTGCCTGGCCCAGGGCGAGGGACGCACCGCCCTGGAGATCGGCGGGGCACTGTGGATGATGTGGGCGGGCTTCGGTCACACGCGGGAGGGGGCGCACTATCTGGAGCTGGCGCTCGACCTCTGCCGCGAGCCAAGCCCCGAGCGGGCGAAGGCGCTGTGGGCGCGCGCCTACGTCGCGACGGCGCTCGGCGACGTCACGGTGGCGGAGCGCTTCTCGGCCGAGCTGGGACATTGCTACGACGCCACCGGCGACGAGGTCGCGCGATTCGCGGCGGCACACATGCGGACCGGCGGACTGGTACTGCGGAGCGAGCACGAGCAGGCCGCGGCGGAATCCACCGCGACACTGTCCCGGCCGCTGCCCCATGGTGTGTTCCCTGTGCCGTCCGTGCCGTGGTACATGCTGCGCGTCACCCACTCGTACGCCCATTTCTGCAGTGGGGACATGGCGACCGCCGAAGCCCGGGCGTCCGAGATCACGGAGGAGTGCGAACGACTCGGGGAACTCTGGATCCGCGGGTTCGCGTACTACGTGCGGGCCCTCGCCGCCCTCTCCCTCGGCCGCATCACGGAGGCCCGCGCCCACGCCCGTACCGTCATCGCGCACAAATCGCTGTTCCACGACAGCCTGAACGTCGTCATGGCCGTCGAGGCCCTGGCCACCGCCACCACGGCCACCGGCCGCACCGAACGGGCCGCCCGGCTGCTCGGCATCGGCCAACGGATCTGGCAGACGCTGGGCCGGCCCCACTTGGGCTCCCCCCAGATGGCCGCGGCCCACACCGCGACGGAGCACCAGATCCGCACGGCCATCGGCGACGCCACGTACGAGACGGAGTACGCCGCGGGCCGCGCGATGTCCCCCGACGACGGCATCGCCTACTGCCTCACGCCCGACCGACCTGCGCTGCCGGCGCCCCCGTCGCCCGCAGCCGCGTGACGACCGCCACGACCAGCGCGAGCACGGCCACCGCCGCCAGCAGCTCACAGGTCGGTGCCGCGTCGCCGAGGAGGGTCAGGACGTACGGGGTGAACATGCCGAGGTACGCCGCCGTCCAGAACTTGGCCGTCCAGCGCGCCAGTTGGTGGGGCGGGGCGAGGGCCGCCGTACGGGTCAGGCCGTGGGCGAGGCTCAGTCCGTAGCCCGCGCCGAGGACCGCCGCGGCGGCCATGGCGAGGACGCGGCTGCCGCTCGCGGCGGCGGTCGCTGCCGCCGCCGCGCCGACGGCCGTCGTGAGCAGACCCGGCACCGGTGTGGCGACGGCGCGGCGCGCGGTGAGCAGGCCGACGCCGGGGACGACGGCCGTGGCGACACCGGTGAACAGCAGGCCCGCGTGGATCGCGCCGGGCAGCGTGACGAAGCCGATGGTGGGCGCCACGAACACCCAGGGGGCGACGGGCAGCACCCTGCGCCGGAAGCGGGAGCGCGCCTCGGTGTCCGGGCTCAAGTCCGTTGTCGCGGAGGTTGGTTCGGCGTTCGGTTCCACATCGGATGTCGAGGCCTTCGTACGAACCCTGCCCGTCTCCGGGGCCGTCAGCGCCAGCAGCCCCGCCGCCACGCCGAGCACCACGTGCGGCACGTACGCCGTCACCATCGGCTCCGGTGCCCACTGCGCGATGAGCGCCGCCGCCAGGCCGCCCGTGGCGAAGCCCGCCGAGACGTAGAGGCCGGAGAGGCGGGGCGAGTGCGAGAGTTCCTTGATCCAGGCGCTGCCCGCCGCGAGCAGCGCGCCCGCACTGATCCCGGTCAGGAAGCGGCCGGGCAGCAGCAGCGCGGTGCCCCACACGGCGCCCGCCATCAGCATCAGGGTCGACAGGACGTTGAGGCCGAGGGCGGCGAGCGCCACCGGGCGGCGGCCGTGCCGGTCGGCCAGCGGGCCCGCGATCAGCAGCGCCGGGATCAGGCCGACGACGTACACCGCGAAGAGGCCCGTCACCGCCGACGAGGTCAGGCCGAGCTCGGAGTGGTACGGGCCGAGCAGCGCCGAGAACTGGTTGGCGCTCCAGCCGGAGGCGAGCATGATCCAGGCGGCCCGGGTGCCGTGGGGCTTCGCTATGGAGGTCGGGGGCGCGAGGGCAGATGCTGCGGTCATGCCCTCATTCCTACGGCCAAGGCCGTTCGGCGCGCGCCGAACATTCACGTTTCGTGAACGGCGTGCGTCACCCGCACGCGCGTGCGCCTACGCTGGGCGTATGGCGCTTGACCTGCGGCTTCTGTCGTCGTTCCTGGCGGTCGTCGAAGAGGGGCACTTCGGGCGGGCCGCGGGGCGGCTCTTCCTGTCGCCGCCGGCGGTCACGCAGCACGTACGACGCCTTGAGAGCGAGGTCGGCGCGCGGCTCTTCGACCGGACGGCCACCCCTGTCGTGCCGACCGCCGCCGGGGTGCGCCTGGCCGGGCACGCGCGCGTACTGCTCGCCGCCGCCAACGCCGCGCTCGACGACGTGGCGGAGGTCACGGCCCGGGAACCGGAGGGCGGCCGGCCGCTGCGGGTGGGGATCATGGGGCACGGCTCGGCCGAGCTGACCCCGGCCGCCATCAACGCGTACCGGCGGGCTCGCCCCGAGGTGAAGGTCGAGATCCGGCAGCTGAACTTCACGGAGCATGTGACCGCGCTCCTGGAGGACCGGGTCGACGTCGCGTTCGTGCGGCCGAGTCCCGACGACGAGCGGGTCGTCGCCGATGTGCTCACCACGGAGCAGCGGATCGTGGTGGTGCACGAGCGGTCGCCGCTGGTCGATGCGCGGGAGAGCGGGGTGGGTGTCGCGGACGTGGCCGACCTCCCGTTCTTCCGGGTGCCCCGGCACACGCCGCACACCTTCGTCGACTACCTGTACTTCGACGACCGGGCGCGGCGCCGCAGCACCGAGTGCGCGCTCACCCCGCAGGAGGTCCTCACGGGCGTCGTGACCGGACGGGCGGCGGGGTCCGGTCTGCGGTCCTTCGCGCGGTACTACGCGTGGCCGGGCGCGGTGTTCGTGCCGGTGCTCGACGCGCCGTGGGAGAGCAGTTACCTCGCGGTACGGGCTGGCGACGACAACCCGGAGGTCCGCATCTTCCGGGCGCTCGCGACGGCGTTGGCGAAGGACCTGGGGCCGGTCATCAACGCGCGTCCGTTGCATTAAAGCCCCTGCGGCGATTGAGCAGCGGGGACCGGATTCGCCGAACGCGCCGCAGGCACACCGCTCTCACACAGGACAAGCGCCACGTCGTCCCGCAACGGCCCACCCGTGTGCGCCGTCACCTCCGCGTACAACCCATCGAGCGCCTCCCACGGCAACGTACGCGACAGCGCCTCGCACGCCCGGTCGAAAAGCGGGAACTCCGCGCCGGAGGCGTTCCGCGCCTCCACGAGGCCGTCCGTGTAGAGGAGCAACCGGTCACCGGACTGCAACCAGTACCGGGACTGGGTGGGATCACAGCCGAGGCCCAGGGGCAGCGAACAGGTCACCGGGGTGAGGACCTTGGGGTGGGCGCCCAACCGCAGCGGCGGCGGATGGCCGCAGTTGACGAGCCTGACCTCGCCCGGGGCGAACTCGGCGAACACGGCCGTGACGAAGTCCTCCGGGCCGAGCACGGGGGCGATCCGCGCATCGAGTCGCACGGCGAGCTCCGTGAGGTCCGCGGTGACGTAGGCGAGGTCCCGGAACCCTTCGGCGACCGCCGCGTTGACGCACACCGCGTCGAGCCCGTGCCCCCGTACGTCACCGATGAACACCCGTAGTCCGTACGGGGTGTTGGCCACGGCGTAGACGTCGCCGCCGACCGTGGCCGAGGCGACCGCGCAGTGGTGGCGTGTGTGCACGTCGATGTCGCCGAACCGCGCGTCGACCGGCCGCAGCAGCGCCGCCTGCGTCACCTGCGCGACTTCGTCGAGCAGCCGTAGCCGGGCCGAACGGGCCGCGGCCCGGCGGGCGATGTGGACCGCGGCGAGCCCGCCGACGAGCAGCACGAGGTACTCGACCGCGACCTGCGGGCCCGCGCCGACGTGCCGGACGACACCCACCGTCACCGCGAGGGCCAGCGCCCAGGCGGCCGTGGTGAGCGTGGCCCGCACGCCGAGCCGGGCGCAGGCCAGGAGCGGGCCGATGAGCAGGACCGCGACAGCGGGACGGCCGGGGCGCCAGGCCTCGACGCAGGCCGCGAGCGCGGCGCACAGGCAGAGGAGGGCAACGCACGGCACGTGGGCTCCCCACCGACTTCGTAGCATGTCCGGACCTCGACCTCGCCGCTCCGCCCCGCGTGCGTGAACGGCCCACTATGGACCAACACACCATCAGTCACGCTCCGTTGAACCGCATAGGACCGGTGCGGACCGGAACTGATCACTCTCCGTCGCATTCCGTCCGGTATCCGGAGAAGGGGGGCGCTGCAGGCGCTCGGCTCGACCGATCCCGGCGAGTCGGCGCGCCGGACGGAGCAGACTGTGACCGTGGAAACCCTGCCTGTCGAGGCCACCCAGTTCATCGGCCGTGAAGCCGAACTCGCGTACCTGGAGCAGGAGCTGAGCGACCATCGGCTGCTCACACTCACCGGCGTGGGCGGCGTCGGCAAGACGCGACTCGCCGCCCGCCTGGCCCTGCGCACGGGCCCGCGCCTGGCGGACGCGGTGTGCTTCGTGCCGCTCTCCCCGCTGCACGACCCGACGCTGCTCGGCAACGTACTCCTGGAGGAGCTGCGGCTCGCCGACAACTCGAACGAGGACGCCACCGACGTCGTCGCCCAGTGGCTCGCCGACAAGCGGGTGCTGCTCGTGCTCGACACGTGCGAGCACCTCCTGGACGACTGCGGCCGCCTCGTCCGCAAGCTGCTCGACGTCGCGCCCGGCCTTCGCGTCCTCGCGACGAGCAGGCAGCCGCTGGGGCTCGCCGACGAGAACCGGTTCATGGTCGCGCCGCTGCCCGTCACGGCCGAGGGCGACGAGGAGCGGCCCGGCGACGCGGTCGCGCTCTTCGCCGACCGGGCCGCGCTCGCCTCCCCCGGCTTCCGGCTCGGGCCCGGCGAGCGGGGCGTCGCCGAGGCCGTCTGCCGGCACCTCGACGGCATCCCGCTGGCGATCGAACTGGCCGCGGCCCGGCTCTCCGAACTCCCCCTGGAACAACTCGGCTCCCTGCTCGGCGACCGCCTCGACGCGCTGACCGCGTCGGACGGGCACACAGGACCCCCGCGCCATCGCACACTGCGCGCCACCATCGGCTGGAGCCACGAACTGTGCACGCCGCTCGAACGGCTGCTGTGGGCGCGGCTCTCCGTGTTCACCGGCGGCTTCGACCCGGCGGGTGCGCGGGCGGTGGGCCGCGGCGGGCCGCTCGGCGAGGACGCGGTGCCCGGGGCACTCGACGGGCTCGTGACCAAATCACTGGTGCGGCGCAGGCCCGGCGGGCGCTACGACATGCTCGACACGGTCCGCGAGTTCGGGGCGTCGTGGCTGGAGCAGCTCGGACCCGAGGAGGTGACGGGGGCGCGGCGCAGGCACCGGGACTTCCACCTGGAGCTCGCGCGGCTGGCGGACGCCGGCTGGATGGGGCGCGAGCAGGAGCAGTGGTACGAGCGCCTCGTCACCGACCACCCCAACTTCCGCATGGCGCTCGACTTCTGCCTGGAGACCCGCGACGGACCGGCCGCGCAGCGGCTCTGCGGGCACCTGTGGATCCTCTGGTTCCCCTGCGGGTTCGCCCGCGAGGGCCGGCGGTACGCGGAGGCGGCGCTGGCCCTGTCCGAGCAGCCAGGGCCCGAGTATCTGCTCGCTCTGTGGGCCTGGGGGGTGGCAGCGATGACAGGCGGCGACATGGAGACGGGCCTGAAGGTGTCGAGGCTGTTCCGCGAGCACACGCTGCCCGCGCCCTCGCCGGCCCAGGCGACGGCTGTGTCCCATCTGGAAGGTACGTCGCTGTGTCTGATGGGCCGACTCACCGAGGCCGCGGACGTCCTCGACGCAGCCCCGGACACCCGTACGTACACCGGCCCCTATGAGGCCGCCTGGTTCGTGGCGACGGCCTGCCGCTCGGTCACCCACGTCATGTCGGGCGAGTTCACGGAAGCCGCCGAGGTGGCCGCCAAGCTGGTCGACGAGTGCGACCGGCGCGGCGAGCAGTGGTCGCGCGCCTGGGCCAGCTGGGCGGCGGCCCTCGCGGCGAACGGCCAGGACCGTCCCGACGAGGCCGCGCGGCACGCGCTCACCACCATCGCGGGCAAGTCCCGGTTCCGCGACCGGGTGGGCGTCGCCGTCGCGATCGACGCGCTGGCCGCCTCGCTGAGCACGCTCGGCGAACCCCGCCGCGCGGCCCGGCTGCTCGGCATCGGCCAGCGCGTGTGGCAGAGCCTGGGCCGCCCCCAGCTCGGCTCCCCCGACCTGGTGGCCACGCGGAACCGCACGGAGCACCGCATCCGGGAGACGCTCGGCGACAGCGCGTACGAGTCGCAGTACGCGGCGGGCCTGGAGATGGACACCGCGGACGGCATCGCCTACAGCCTGGCCACGAAAACCGGTGTCGACACCGGCTGACCGCGCCCCCGCGCCGCTACGCTCGCCCGCATGATCACAGGAGCGCACACCATCCTCTACTCCTCCGACGCGGACGCCGACCGGGCCTTCCTCCGGGACGTCCTCGGCTTCCCGCACGTCGACGCCGGGGGCGGCTGGCTGATCTTCGCGGCGCCGCCCTCCGAGATCGCGGTGCATCCGACGGAGGACGCACCCAAGCACGAGCTGACGCTGATGTGCGACGACGTGGACCGTACGATCACCGAACTCACGGACAAGGGCGTCGAGTTCACGTCCCCGGTCCAGGACATGCGCTGGGGCCGCCTCACGTCGTTCCGCCTGCCTGGCGGCGGCGAGATGGGCCTGTACCAGCCCCTCCACCCGACGGCCCACGCCTGAGTCCTTAGCGCGCCGGGGCCACCAGCCCCGACTCGTACGCGGCGATCACCAACTGCGCCCGGTCCCGCGCGGCCAGCTTGCCCATGATCCGGCTGACGTGGGTCTTGGCGGTGAGCGGGCTGAGCCCCAGCGCCTCGGCGATCTCGGTGTTGTTGAGCCCACGCGCGACGAGCGCGAGCACCTGGCGCTCGCGCTCCGACAGCTGCCCGAGTGCGTCGCCCGTCGACGGCGCGGGCACCTCCGGGGCGCGCAGCACACGGGCGATGAGCCGGGCGGTGGGCCCCGGCGACAGCAGCGCCTCCCCCGCGGCCACGATCCGTATGGCATCGAGGAGTTCGGCGGGCCTGGTGTCCTTCACGAGGAACCCGGAGGCCCCGGCGCGCAGGGCCTCGACCACGTACTCGTCGGTGTCGTACGTGGTCAGCACCAGCACCTTCACGCCCGCCAGATCCTCATCGGCGGCGAGCAGCCGGGTGGCCTCGATCCCATCGAGATCAGGCATCCGGACATCCATGACAACAACATCGGCCCGAGCCCCCTTGGCCACCTCAACAGCTTCCCGCCCGGTCCCGGCCTGCCCCACCACATCCATATCGGCAGCGGACTCCACGAGCATGGCGAACGCGGCCCGCACGAGCGTCTGATCGTCGGCAAGCACCACGCGAATCCCCGTCACCGATTCCCCCCTCCACGCCCCGGCGCCGGTTCCGGCATTTCCTGCCCCTGCGCCGGTTCGGGCAAATCAAGCCCCGCTCTGGGACGAGAGCCAGCGGGGTCCGGGGCAGAGCCCCGTGACGTCAACGGCAACGTAGCCCGCACCTCGAACCCACCCGCGGCCCGAGGCCCCGCCTCCACCACACCCCCCACACTCCGCGCCCGCTCCCGCATCCCCACCAACCCGAACCCCGGCACGGCTGCCGCATCCACACCCACACCACCCCCGCCTCCGTCATCCACCACAGAAACCTCCACCGCCCCGGGCACCGCACGCAGCGCAACCCACACCGACAGACCCGCCCCACCGTGCCGCACCGCGTTGGTCAACGCCTCCTGAACGATCCGGTACGCCGCCGCCCCCACCGCCGCCGGCACCGGCACCACGGCAGCCTCAAGATCGCACCGCACCGAAACCCCCGACGTCCGCGCCGCCTCCACCAACTCCGGTATCCCGTCCACCCCCGGCAGAGCCCCACGCGCATCGTCCGCCGGCGACCTCAACACCTCCAACGTCGCCCGGAGTTCACCCCGCGCCGCACGGCACGTATCGGCGATGTCGTCGAGCGCCTTGGCGACGGCGGCCCGGTCGAGCCGCCCGGGATCCGCGTTCAGGACATGCGCCGCAACGGACGTCTGGACCCCGACCAACGTGATGCTGTGCGCCAGCAGATCGTGCAGATCACGCGCCACCCGCAACCGCTCCTCGGCGACCCGCCGCCGCGCCTCCTCCTCCCTCGTCCGCTCCGCCCGCTCGGCCCGCTCGACGACCGAGGCGAGGTACTGCCGGTGCACCCGCACGTACACACCGAGCAGCAGCACGACGACGACCCACCCGGAGATCCTGAGCGCGTCCGTGCCCTCGGCCATCCCGGCGCTGAACTTGACCGCGAGCATCAGCCCGACGACGCACGCACCGACGAGCACCGTACGCCGCGGCCGCCCGGACACGGCGACGGTGAAAAGGCCGAACAGCGAGGCGGCCAGCGGCGCGGAGTGGTGGAAGTCCATCGCGTGGTACGGCAGGACGAAGGCGATGAGAACGAGGAACGAGCCGAGCGGCGCACTCCGCCGCCAGATCAACGGCACGTGCGCACCCAGCAGCAACGCCCAGCCCACGGCCGTGAGTTGACGCCCGTCGGCGACGGGCACGGCCAGCGCCACACCGGCGTCGACGAGCGCGAGCCCCGCCGCGAGGAGCGCGTCCTGGCGCCGTACGCGGCCGGGGTCCGGCGGCCCGGCACGGCGCGCGGGACCGTTCAGGAGAACACGTGGCACATCCACCGCCCCATCTTCGGTGAGGAACGTGCCCCTCCGGCAGGGAGAGGCACGTTCGATGCGGGTCCTTCGGTCACGGAGCCGGCACGAACTCCCGCTCCGGGGCCGACGGCGGCGCGGCCTCGTCCCGCTTCCGGGACAGCGGCCCCGGCCACCACACCTTCCGGCCGAGCGCGTAGGACGCCGACGTCACGAGGTACGTCCGTACGAGGAAGGTGTCGAGGAGCACCCCGACCGCGATCACGAAGCCCAGCTCGACGAGTTGGACCAGCGGCATGCTGGTGAGCACGGCGAACGTGGCCGCGAGCACCAGGCCCGCCGACGCGATCACCGCCCCGGTCGTCCGCAGTGCGGTGAGCGCCGCCGCCCCGGTCGGCGCCCCGCCGAGCACCTCCTCCCGCATCCGGTGCATCAGGAAGATCCCGTAGTCCACACCGAGGGCGACGAGGAAGACGAAGGACAGCAGCCCGAGCCCCGGGTCGGTGCCCTCGAAGCCGAACAGCGGCCCGAAGACGAGCCCGCCGATGCCGAGCGCCGCTCCCCACACCGCGACCACGGCGGCGAGCAACAGCAGTGGCGCGACGAGCGAACGCAACAGCGCGACCAGGATCAGCAGCACGGCGGCGAGCACGATCGGCACGACGACGAGCCGGTCGCGGGCGTTGGTGTCCTTCAGGTCGAGCTGCTCGGCGCTCGGCCCGCCGACGTAGGCCCCCTGCCCGTCGAGCCCGTCGCGCAGCGCCTCGATGGTGGCGGTCTCCGCGGCGGTCTGCGGCGCGGCCTTCGCGACCACGTTGATCTCGGTCCAGCCGCCGCCACCGCGCCCGCGCGTGACGTCGGTGACTCCGTCGGTGTCGCGCGCGGTGGCGACCGCCTCAGCGGCCTTGCCGGTGGGCGCGATGACGGTGATCGGCTGGCTGCTGGCCTCGGGGTAGGCATCGGCGAGGGTCCGCATCGCGACGACCGAGTCCGGCTTGTCGGTGAAGGAGTCCTCCTGCTTGAGGCTGCCGGGCAGCGCGAAGGCTCCCAGCGCGAGCGCCCCGAGCAGCACGGCCCCGACGCCCAGCACGGTGAGCGGCCTGCGCCCAGCCGACGAGCCCATCGCCGTGAACAGCGACCTGCGCTCCTTCGGCCGCGAGCCGAACGCGGGCACCAGCGGCCAGAACACCCGCCGCCCGAGCAGCACGAGCACGGCCGGCAGCAGCGTCAGCATGGCGACGAGCGCGCACAGCACGCCGACGGCCCCCAACGGGCCCATCCCGCGACTGGAGTTGAGGTCGGCCGCGAGCAGGCACAGCAGCCCTACGGCGACGGTCGCGGACGAGGCGAGCACGGCGGGCCCGCAGCCGCGCAGGGCCGCGCGCATGGCGTCGTACGGCCGCTCGAACCTCCGTAGCTCCTCCCGGTACCGGGACACGATGAGCAGCGCGTAGTCGGTCCCCGCGCCGAACACGAGGATCGTCATCACGCCCTGGCTCTGCCCGCTGATCGTGGTCCCGAAGGCCTGGTTGAGGCCGTACGCGACGCCCATCGACAGGAAGTCGGCGACCCCTGCGACGGCGAGCGGCACGAGCCACAGGAACGGGCTGCGGTAGATCAGGATCAGCAGCAGCGCGACGACGGCCACGGTGGTGTAGAGCAGCGGCCCGTCGAGCGACTGGTACACCTCGGACGCGTCGGTGGCCACCGCCCCGGGCCCGCCGACGTCGACGCTCATCCCGGCGCCGGTGTCATGGGCGATGTCCCGTACGTCGTTCACGAACGCGTCCCGGGCCTTCTCGTCCTGCCCGGGGGACGTACTGGCGACGGGGTACATCACGGTGTCACCGCTCTTGGACGGCACGCCCTCCGGCGCCCGTACAAGATTCAACTCACGTTCTATGTCCGCTACTTGGTCCGACGCGGCCGCGCGGTCGGCGGAACTGAGCCCGCCGTCCCGGTGATACACGAGCACCAGCTCGGTGGTCTCGCCGCCCGGCAACTGGTCCTGGATCTTCGCAACCTGCGTCGAGTCGGCGCTCGCGGGCAGGTAGTCGACGGCCCGGTTGTGCTGTACGTCGCCGAGCTTGCCGGCGAAGGGCCCCGCGAGGGCAAGCACGGCGATCCACAGCGCGAGCACCCCCCAGGGAACCGCGATCCGCCTCATGGGTTGACCCCTCTCTACACCGAAATCCGACACATCCAGATTCCGATCCAGAGGGACCCAACACGTCGCCCGAGGGACCGAGTTGGGAGGTACTGCGGCGGGCGTCAGGGCCGGCCGACTACTCCCCGGGGAGTATCAACCGGGGGCTCCATTTTGGAGCCCCTGCGGCGATTGAGCAGCGGGGTCCGGGGCAGAGCCCCGAGACGTAGGCTCAGCTCGGCGTACGAGCAGCGACAGCCAGCAGCTCTCCGACCTCATCCGTGCACAAGGTAAGAGCCGCGCCCACCGTGCCAAGAACATCCCGCTCACCCGCCGAATACACCCCGTCCGCGAGGGCGATCCGCGCCCCCTGAAGCAGGATCGACTCCCGCCCCGCCGGAGCGAGATGCTGCGCGAGCGGATCGAGCGCCTCGTGCAGCTCTATGGCGAGCCCGGCCCCCGTCCCGCACTGCTCGGCGACGCGCCCCGCATCGGTCACCAACGCCTCGACGAGCGCCGCGAGTTGTTCCTCGGAGGTGTCCTCGAACCCGGCGTCCCGCAACGTACCCACCGCGCATTCGAGCGCCTGCGGCGACGTGCCACCGCCCGCGAGCACCGCGAGCACCACCGTGTGCACGGCGTCCCGCAGCATCGCCGAGAAGCGGTGCGTGGTGGGGTGGTCGAGCGCGTCCGTGCCGAACCGGCCCTCGCAGGCCGCGCATTCGACGACGGGCCCCGCCTGTCCGCGCGGCACGACGGGAACGCCGAGCAGCACCAACCGTCGTTTCCCGGTCCGCCGTTGGTAGTTGCGATCGCCGCCGCAGCCCGGACAGAAGAACTCGCCGTCGCCCACGGTGGTCCATATGGTGTGCACCCCGAACACCCGCGAGAGCCCGGTCAGTCCCATGCGTCCATGATTCGGCAGCACGTCGCACACCTCCCGTCGTGGCGCCGCATCATCGCGGCGTTGGCGTGATGTTAGCCACATTGTTGATGCGGCGTCAGTACCTTGGTCACGCCGAGGTCACGGAACTTCTCGTTCCTGGCCGGGACACGACGCGGCCCCGGGCACCCACAAAAGGTGCACGGGGCCGAGAAAGCGCAGCTCAACCGGGTCAGCGGCTCGCGCGGTTGACCGCGGAGACGACCGCCTTCAGCGAAGCACGTGTCGTGTTCGCATCGGTGCCGATGCCCCACAGAACCTTGTCCCCGATGGCGACCTCGATGTACGAGGCGGCGACCGCGGAGGCGCCCTCGCTCATCGTGTGCTCCTGGTAGTCCAGCAGGCGGGCGTCGATGCCGATGCCCTGCAGGGCGTGGAAGAACGCGGAGATCGGACCGTTGCCGGTGCCGACCAGTACCTTCTCCTCCCCGTCCACCTCGGCCTCGACGGTCAGCGTGTCGACGCCGTCCGTGTCGGTCGTGGTCTGGCCCGTCTTGACCTGGATGCGGCCCCACGGGTTGGCCGGGTTGGGCAGGTACTCGTCCTGGAAGACGCTCCAGATGTCCTTCGGCGTGACCTCGCCGCCCTCGGCGTCCGTCTTCTGCTGGATGACCTTGGAGAACTCGACCTGCATACGGCGCGGCAGGTCCAGGTTGTGCCCGTCCTTCAGGACGTACGCGATGCCGCCCTTGCCGGACTGCGAGTTGACGCGGATGACGGCCTCGTAGGAGCGGCCGACGTCCTTCGGGTCGATCGGCAGGTACGGGACGGCCCACTCGATGTCGTCGACGGTGACGCCCTTGGCCTTGGCGTCGGCCTCCATGGCGTCGAAGCCCTTCTTGATGGCGTCCTGGTGGGAGCCGGAGAAGGACGTGTAGACCAGGTCGCCCACGTACGGGTGGCGCGGGTGGACCTCCATCTGGTTGCAGTACTCCCACGTGCGACGGATCTCGTCGATGTGGGAGAAGTCGATCTGCGGGTCGACGCCCTGCGAGAACAGGTTCATGCCCAGGGTGACCAGGTCGACGTTGCCGGTGCGCTCGCCCTGTCCGAACAGGCAGCCCTCGACGCGGTCGCCGCCCGCCATCACGCCCAGCTCGGCGGCGGCGACGGCGGTGCCGCGGTCGTTGTGCGGGTGGATGGACAGGCACACGTACTCGCGGCGCGACAGGTTGCGGGACATCCACTCGAAGCGGTCCGCGTGCGTGGACGGCGTCGAACGCTCCACCGTGGCGGGCAGGTTGAGGATGATCTCGCGGTCCGGGCCCGGCTGGTAGACGTCCATGACGGCCTCGCAGACCTCCAGGGCGAAGTCCAGCTCGGTGTCCGTGAAGATCTCGGGGCTGTACTGGTAGCCGAACTTCGTCTCCGGGCCCAGCAGCTTCTCCGCGTACTCCATGACCAGGCGCGTGCCGTCGACGGCGATCTGCTTGATCTCTTCCTTGGAGCCGCGGAAGACGACGCGGCGGAAGACCGGCGCCGTGGCGTTGTACAGGTGGAGCGTGGCGTTCTTGGCGCCCTTCAGGGACTCCACGGTCCGCTCGATCAGGTCCTCACGGGCCTGGGTCAGTACGGAGATCGTGACGTCGTCCGGGATGGCGGCCGGGTCCTCGATGATCGAGCGTACGAAGTCGAAGTCCGTCTGCCCCGACGCGGGGAAGCCGACCTCGATCTCCTTGTAGCCCATCTTGACCAGCAGGTCGAACATCGCGCGCTTGCGGGCCGGCGACATCGGGTCGATCAGCGCCTGGTTGCCGTCGCGCAGGTCCGTGGAGAGCCAGCGGGGGGCGGTGGTGATCCGCTTGCCGGGCCACGTGCGGTCCGGGATGTCGACCTGGTCGTACTGGCCGTACTTGTGGATCGGCATGCTGCTGGGCTGCTGACGGTTTGCCATGATGCGTGGGCTCCTCGGAGGTGGCCTTGAAGGCGGCCGACGGCGCAACACCAAACTCCGCGGGGAGGGAGCCGACCTTGTCTACAGGCCCTCGCCGCGGCAGCTAAGGAGAAGCAGCCCGAAACGCATGATGCACCGCACCTTAGTCGAGTACCGCCGGACGCGAAGACCCGTATCAGTATGCGGGACCATGGACAGGTAACGGGTAAGAGGTGATCAATACCTCTATTTCACTAATCATGGTGGCAGGTAGTGACAGCGGCATCACCCGGTGCCAGATTGCCTCGCATGACCGCAAATCCAACGGGGAACCCACAGGGGTTCGAGCCCGTGTTCTGCACCATCGTGCCGCCCCACATCCTCGACAAGGCAGCTCAGGCCGAGGACTCCGCGATCGCCGCCAAGGCCCGCCGCTCCCTCGAGCGCGACGGCTTCGAGCGCACGCGGCGCCGGCTGACGACCGTCATCGGCGCGCCCTCCGTCGCCCCGCCCGCGGGCCTCGACGGTCAGAAGCCGCACCGCACCATCTACGACGCCCGGCACCACACGGAGCTGCCGGGGCGGAAGGTGCGCGGCGAGGGGGACAAGCCGGGCAAGGACGCGACCGTCAACCGCGCGTACGCGGGGCTCGGCGCGACGTTCGAGCTGTTCCTGGAGAAGTTCTCCCGGCACTCGATCGACGGCAACGGTCTGCCGTTGAACGCGACGGTGCACTACTCCGAGGAGTACAACAACGCGTTCTGGAACGGCGAGCAGATGGTGTTCGGCGACGGTGACGGCGAGATCTTCCTCGACTTCACCATCCCCGTCGACGTCATCGGCCACGAGCTGACCCACGGCGTCACGCAGTACACGGCGAACCTGACGTACTTCGGTCAGCCGGGCGCGCTCAACGAGTCGATGTCCGACGTCTTCGGCTCCCTCATCAAGCAGTACACGCTGGGCCAGTCCGCCTCCGAGGCCGACTGGCTGATCGGCGCCGGCCTGCTGGCGCCGCGCGTCACGGGCGTCGCCCTGCGCTCCATGAAGGCCCCGGGGACCGCCTATGACGACGATGTCCTCGGCAAGGACCCGCAGCCCGCCGACATGGACCACTTCGTGAAGACGGGCCGTGACAACGGCGGCGTGCACATCAACTCCGGCATCCCCAACCACGCGTTCTACATCCTGGCCGAGGCGCTCGGCGGGAACGCGTGGGAGCGGGCGGGCCAGATCTGGTACGACACCCTCACCGGCGGCGAGCTCGCGCAGGACTGCCTCTTCGTCGACTTCGCCAAGGCGACGGTGAAGGCCGCGAAGTCCCGTTACAACGAGGGCGAGGAGTACCAGTCGGTGCTCAAGGCCTGGGAACAGGTCGGCGTTCCTACCCAGTAGGCGCCAGTAGGAGTAGACAGGGACCCATGCGTATTCACGTCTCACGCACGGGCGGATTCGCCGGCATCGACCGGCACGCCGAGGTGAACACGGCGGGCCGGTCCGATGCCCACGAGTGGCACGCCCTGGCCGAGAAGGCGGTGTCCTCCGGCCGGGCCACGCCCCCCATCGGCGTACCCGACGGCTTCAGCTACACGATCACGGTCGACGACACGACCGTGTACTGCGCCGACCCCCACCTCTCGGAGGAACAACGCAGGCTGATCTCACGGGTGTTGAAGGAGGGCGCCTGAGTTCGGCCGATTAAAGCCCCTGCGGCGATTGAGCAGCGGGGTCCGGGGCAGAGCCCCGAGTCCGCAACCCCGGTCCGGCTAAAGCACACCCGCGTCCCGGGCCGCCCACACCGACGGAAACACCGGCCGATACCCCAGCTCGTGCCGGAGGCGATCCGTGGACATCACCGAGTGCCACGGATCCGGCGCCACCTTCTCGTACGCCTCCGCCGGCACCGGAACCCCACCGATCCCCAGGATGTCGACCGTCGTCACCGGCGCGTCGTCCGCGATGTTGTACACCCCGTCCGCCCCGGCCGCGTACAACAACCTCCGCAGCCCCTGCGCCACATCCACGTGATGCCCCATGTGCAACCTCTGCATCGCCGGCCAGGCAACCGCCCACTCCAGCACATTGTCGAGATGCGGATCCCCGTCCCCGTACACGAAGGGCAGCCGCGCGATCCGCAGGTCGTCGAGCCCGTCGAGGCCCCGCAGCGCCCGCTCCGCCTCCCACTTGGACTCGGGATACGCACCCCACTGGATCCCGCCCGGCACCGTCTCGTCCGACTCCACGAGCGGCCGCCCCCGACCGGCCCCGTACACGAGCCCCGTGCTGACCTGCACGAACCTCCGCACGCCCGAGGCCACCGCGGCGCGGCCCAGCTCGATCGCCGCGTCCCGGTTGACCGCCCGCGCCTCCTCGTCCGGCACCCCGCGGAACGCCGCCGCGACGTTCACCACGGAGTCCACCCCGCTCGTCGCCTTGCCCAGCACCTCGGCGTCGCGCAGATCGCCGACCACCACCTCCGCGCCCAGCTCGGCGAACCGCTCCCCGCGGGCTTCGTCCCGTACGAGCACCCGTACCCGGTCCCCCTTCGGCGCGCCCGCCAGCAGTCGGGGCACGAAGCGCCGCCCGACCTGTCCCGTCGCACCCGTCACCAGTGTCAGCATGGCCGCCTCCTCGATGTCGTAGCCATTGCCCGAAGCCTGGGAGATCCGGGCGCCCGGCGGGAGAGACGCGTTCATCCAGGGACCGGTACTCCCTGGATACGAGCTGGATACGGCGGCCGACCCGCGCGATCCTGAATACGTGAACCGCCCCGAACTCGCCGACTTCCTGCGCCGCTCCCGCACCCGCCTGTCCCCGCCCGACGTAGGGCTGACAGCGGGTCCGCGCCGCCGCACCCCGGGCCTGCGCCGCGAGGAGGTGGCGCAGCTCGCCGGGATGTCCACGGACTACTACACGCGGCTCGAACAGCGCCGTGGCTCGCACCCATCGCGGCAGATGCTCACCGCTCTCGCCCGCGCGCTGCGCCTGTCCGACGTCGAGCGGGACCACCTGTTCCATCTGGCGGGCGAGGAGCCGCCGCGGCCCGGGGTCTCGTCGGAGCACGTCAGTCCGGGCCTGCTGCTGATCCTGGACCGGCTGTACGACCTGCCGGCGTCGGTGATGAGCGACTGGGGCACGGTGCTCGCGCAGAACCCGATGTCGGTGGCGCTCACCGGGGAGCACGTCGGGGAGAACATGGTGCGCCGCTGGTTCGTGGAGCCGGACTGCCGGGCCCTGTTCCCGCCGGAGGCGCACGAGCCGCACGCCCGCGCCCATGTGGCGGGTCTGCGCGCGGTCACCGCGGCCCGCCCCGACGACCCGGGTCCGGCCGCGCTCGTGACCGAGCTGCGCGCCGGTTCGAGGGAGTTCGAGTCGATGTGGCGCAGGCACGACGTCGTGGTGAACCGGCCGTCACCGAAGCGCTTCGTGCACCCCGTGGTCGGCGTCCTCGACCTCGACTGCGAGGTGCTGACCGGCAACGGCCACGGCCAGCAGCTCGTCGTGCACTCGGCGCGGCCGGGCACGGAGACGTACGAGCGCCTGGAACTGCTGCGGGTGATCGGCCTCCAGGACCTGACACCGAGCGACCCCGCCTAGCCGGGCCGCCGGGGGTCAGAACCCGAGCTTGCGCAGCTGCCGCGGGTCCCGCTGCCAGTCCTTGGCGACCTTGACGTGCAGGTCCAGGTAGACCGGCGTGCCGAGGAGTGCCTCGATCTGCTTGCGGGACTTGATGCCGACGTCCTTGAGGCGCTTGCCCTTCGGGCCGATGATGATGCCCTTCTGGCTGGGCCGCTCGATGTAGACGAACGCGTGGATGTCGAGGAGCGGCTTGTCCTTGGGCCGGTCCTCGCGCGGCAGCATCTCCTCCACCACGACGGCGATGGAGTGCGGCAGCTCGTCCCGTACGCCCTCGAGCGCGGCCTCGCGGATCAGCTCCGCGACCATGACCTGCTCGGGCTCGTCCGTGAGGTCGCCCTCGGGGTAGAGCATCGGCCCTTCGGGCAGCATCGGGATCAGCAGATCGGCGAGCAGGTCCACCTGCGACTCGCCGACGGCCGACACCGGCACGATCTCCGCCCACTCGATGCCCAGCTCCCGGCCCAGCTGGTCGATGGCGATGAGCTGCTCGGCGAGGGTCTTGCTGTCGACGAGGTCCGTCTTGGTGACGATGGCGACCTTCGGCGTCTTCTTGATCGACGCGAGTTCCTTGGCGATGAACTTGTCACCGGGGCCGAGCTTCTGGTCGGCGGGCAGGCAGAAGCCGATCACGTCGACCTCGGCCCACGTGGTGCGCACCACGTCGTTGAGCCGCTCGCCCAGCAACGTACGCGGCTTGTGCAGGCCGGGGGTGTCCACCAGGATCAGCTGCGCGTCCTCGCGGTGCACGATGCCGCGCACGGTGTGCCGCGTGGTCTGCGGCTGGTCGGCGGTGATCGCCACCTTCTTGCCGACCAGAGCGTTCGTGAGGGTGGACTTGCCCGCGTTGGGGCGGCCGACGAAGCAGGCGAAGCCGGCGCGGTGCACGGGCTCCGAGGAATTCGACGACTGGGACGGCTGGGTACGAGCGCTCATGGCGCCCATTGTCCCCGATGGCGGGGGTGCCGCAGCACAGTGAGGCCCCGGTAACCACCCGGCAACAAGAAACACGGCGGAAACCCGTACGTGCGGTTCCGGAAACGCGGACCCATGACGCTGATCGGCATGCCTGCCTCGACCGTGCCCCTCGCCGCCCCCGCACTCGATACCGGCGACACCGCCTGGCTGCTCGCCGCCACCGCCCTCGTGCTGCTCATGACGCCGGGACTCGCGCTCTTCTACGGCGGCATGGTCCGCACGAAGAGCGTCCTCAACATGCTGATGATGAGCTTCGTGTCGATCGCGCTCGTGACGGTGGTGTGGCTGGTCGCGGGCTACTCGCTCGCCTTCGGCGACGACGCCTTCGCGGGCCTGATCGGCGGCCTGGAGCACGCGGGCATGGTGGGCATCGGACCGTCCGACGTCACCGGCACGGTCCCGACCTTCCTCTTCACGACCTTCCAGCTGACCTTCGCGATCCTCACCACGGCGCTGATCAGCGGGGCGGTCGCGGACCGTACGAAATTCGGGGCGTGGCTGGTCTTCGTACCCGTCTGGGCACTGCTCGTATACGTTCCCGTGGCGCACTGGGTGTGGGGCCCCGGAGGGTGGATCGCGAACCACCTCGGAGCCCTCGATTTCGCGGGCGGACTCGTCGTGGAGATCGCCTCGGGCGCGTCGGGTCTGGCCCTCTGCCTCGTCCTCGGCCCGCGCATCGGCTTCAAGAAGGACGCGATGCGCCCGCACAACCTGCCGATGGTGGTCATGGGCGCGGGCCTGCTGTGGTTCGGCTGGCTGGGCTTCAACGGCGGCTCGGCGCTCGGCGCGAACGGCGTCGCCGCGGCCTCCCTCTTCAACACCCTGATCGCGGGCTGCACGGGGCTGCTGGGCTGGCTGTTCGTGGAGCAGCGGCGGGACGGGCACCCGACGACGTTCGGCGCGGCCTCGGGCGCGGTCGCCGGTCTGGTCGCGATCACCCCGGCCTGCGGGGTCGTCGGCGTACCGGGCGCGGCCGTCGTCGGGCTCGTGGCCGGTGTCGTCTGCTCGTACGCGGTCGCCTGGAAGCTGCGCTTCCACTACGACGACTCCCTCGACGTCGTCGGCGTGCACTTCATCGGCGGTGTGGTGGGCACGCTCCTCATCGGCCTGTTCGCGACGTCCGCGATGACGGGCTCGGCGGCGAAGGTGGGCCTGCTGTACGGCGGCGGGTTCGGCCAGCTCGGCAAGCAACTGCTCGCGGTGCTGGTGGTCGCGGCCTACACCTTCCTCGTCACGTACGGGATCGGGAAGGCCATCGACAAGCTGATGGGCTTCCGGGCCGGGGCCGACGAGGAGATGACCGGACTCGACCAGACGGCGCACGCGGAGAGTGCGTACGATCACGGCGTCCTGAGCGCCTCTCCCGTTGCCCGAAAGGTCGCGCCATGAAGTTGATCACCGCGGTCGTGAAGCCCTTCCGCCTCGACGAGGTCAAGACCGCGCTCCAGGAGCTGGGCATCATGGGCCTGACCGTGACCGAGGCGAGCGGCTACGGCCGTCAGCGCGGGCACACGGAGGTGTACCGGGGTGCCGAGTACCAGGTCGACCTGGTCCCGAAGGTACGGGTCGAGGTCGTCGTCGAGGACGCGGACCTCGAACCCGCGATGGACGCGATCGTGCGGGCCGCACGGACCGGGAAGATCGGCGACGGCAAGGTCTGGGCGGTCCCGGTCGAAACGGTCGTCCGCGTCCGCACCGGCGAGCACGGCCCGGACGCGATCTGACGTCCTTTGCCCGACCGGCACATTCAAGCGCGGGCCCGGAAATCTAGCCCCTGCGGCGATTGAGCAGCGGGGTCCGGGGCAGGGCCCCGATCTTTCCAGCCCCGCCGGCGTTTGAGGCGCGGGGCCCGGGGCAAAGCCCCGAGACCGCAACGCCGGTACGGCTTAAAGGCCCGCCTTCGCGCCGCAGACCGGCCACGCCCCCGGCCCCTGTTCGGCCAGAACCTTGTTGGCGACAGCCATCTGCTCCGACGGCGTCGCCTGATGGGCAGAGGCGGCGTACTGCGTACCCCCATACGCGGCCCACGTGGACGACGTGAACTGCAGCCCACCCGAGAACCCGTTCCCCGTGTTCGCGGCCCAGTTCCCACTGGCCTCGCACCGGGCAACGGACTGCCACTGGGACGCCGACGCCCCGGTGGCCGCCGAAGCGCTGCCGGTGCCCGCGAGCACCATCACCCCACTGGCCCCGGCCAGAACGGCGGCCGTGCCAAGACGACGAGTACGGGACATACGGGCGGCGGAGGGACGACGAAGCACGGCGGAGAACACGAAGCAGAACCTTTGTTTGGGGACGTGGTAGGTCGCCCGGTGCGGCGGCCGGTCGGTCGGCTGCCGCAGCGGGCGACCACTCCACCGTGAGCCACGCCGAGCCCCCGACCCATGGGCCGCCCGACCCACCGCGCCACCCTTCGGTCCCGCCCCGGGGTCCCGTCCCGCCGGGACCTGCGCCCCGGGTCATTGGTCCCGCCGCCCGCTCCCCGGGCCCCCGCGCCCGCACGCACGACGCCCGCCGCACCGGGCCGTCGGGCCCGGGTGAGCGGCGGGCGTGAGGGTGCTCACAAAGCCGTTGCGCGCAAGGGGGTTCAGCCCGCCCGCAGCGCCTCCTTCACCGCACCGTCGCCCCCGGCGAGGAACACCGGCGTACCGGCCCCGCCCAGGTCACGTACGGCCGCGAGGTCCTCGGCCGGAAGCTCGTCGGACGCGGAGACGACGGCCGCCGCCTCCAGGGACTGCGCCCCGGACGCCACCGCCATGGCGACGGCCGTCTGCAGCGCGCTCAGCTTCAGGGAGTCGAGGGCGACGGTGCCCGCGACGTAGGTGCGCCCCGTCTCGTCACGCACGGCCGCCCCCTCGGGCACACCGTTGCGGGCACGCGTGGAGCGGGCCAGGGTGACGATCTTGCGGTCCTCGGGGCCGAGGTCGGTGCTCTCAGTCATGAGGTGAGCATAAGGAAGTGGGTCGGGTTCACCCTGCGACGGGGTACATCGCCCCACGCCGCCCCTCCGGCGACGCCAGCCACTCCAGCTTCGCCGCGGTGTCCGCCTCGGCCATCGGGGTGTGCAGCACGACGGTGAGGTCCGGCCGCGCGGGGATCTTCATGGCGGTCGACTCCATGACCAGCAGCCCGGCCACGGGATGCGTGAGCTCCTTGCGGACCTGCCCCTGCGGCTTGATGTCGCGGCGCTCCCACAGCTCCACGAACTCCGGGCTCACCTCCTTGAGTTCGGCGACGACCTCCTGGAAGCCCTCGTCGTCGGGGCACTCGGAGCAGGCGGCACGGAACTGGGCGACGACCGTCGCCGCGTTCTGCTCCCAGCTCTCGCTGCGGGCGCGGTAGAGGGAGTCGGTGAAGAAGTCGATGACGCAGTTCTGCCGGTTCTCCGGGCGCATCGCGAGGACGATCGCCGCCGCGTCGTTGTACATCACGCAGTTGTAGTACGCGTCCATGATGTGCGCCGGGAACGGCATCCAGGCGTCGATGAGCCGCTGCAGCCCGTCGCACATCTGCTGGTCGCCCGGATCCACCTCGTACGCGGGCGGGTTGAGCCCCGCGAGCACGTACAGGTGGCGCCGCTCCGCACTCGTCAGCTTCAGGACGCGGGCCACGGCGTCGAGCACCTGCGGCGACACCGAGATGTCCCGGCCCTGCTCCAGCCACTGGTACCAGGAGGCGCCTACCCCGGCGAGCACGGCGACTTCTTCGCGGCGCAGGCCTGGCGTACGGCGCCGGGCGCCGCCGTCGGGCAGGCCCGCCTCGGTGGGCGAGACCCGCGCCCGCCGGCTCATCAGGAACTCCCGCAACTCGCTGAGCCGGTGCTTCTTGAGCGCTGCGCTCTCGGCCACGTACGACTCCCCCGGTTGTCTGGTGGTGCGACCACCAGCATAAGTTCCCACTCTCCACGGTTATTCCGGTCGTAGAAAGCTCTTGGCCATGGCGATCGACACCGCAACCTCCACCGAGACCTCCACGGCTCCCCTGTCCCAACGACCCGCCGCGCCCCGCCTGTCGGGCCGCGACAAGCTCGTCCTCTTCGTCCTGTGCGCCGCCCAGTTCATGGTGGCGCTCGACTTCTCCGTGCTGAACGTGGCGCTGCCGGTGCTCGGTCCCGACCTCGGTATGAGCACGTCCGCGCTGCAGTGGGCGGTGACCGCCTTCGCCCTGCCGTCCGGTGGCTTCCTGCTCCTCTTCGGGCGGATCGGCGACCTGTACGGGCGGCGCCGGATCTTCCTGTCAGGGCTCGCCCTGTTCGGCGCGGCCTCGCTGCTCGCGACGTTCGCCTGGGACCCGGCGTCCTTCCTCGCGGGCCGCGCGCTGCAAGGCATGGGCGCGGCGGCGATCGTGCCGACCGGGATGTCGCTGCTGACCACGACGTTCCCTGAGGGCCCGCAGCGCGACAAGGCGCTCGGCATCTCCGGCACGCTGATGTCCCTCGGTTTCACCGTCGGCATGGTGGCCGGCGGAGTCCTCACCGACGCGCTCGGCTGGCGCTCCACGATGGGCCTGCTGACCCTGTTCGCCGTGCTCGTGCTGCCGCTCGCACCCGGACTGCTGCCCGAGTCCCGCACCCCGGACCGCCCGCGCCTGGACATCCCCGGCGCCGTCACGGTCACGGGCGGCCTGCTCGCCCTGATCTACGCGCTGTCCACGGCGGCGGAGGTCGGCTTCGGCCGCGCCGACGTGCTCGTCACGCTGGTGGCCGGTCTCGCCCTGCTCACCGCCTTCGTCTCCATCGAGTCCCGCAGCGCCCAGCCGCTGGTGTCGCTGCCGATGCTGCGCCGCCGCACCATCGCGTGGGGCAATCTGGGCGGCCTGGTCACCTTCTCGATGATGTCGACGATCGTCTTCGTGCTGACCCTCTACCTCCAGGAGGTCCTGCACCTGTCGGCCTTCGAGACCGGCCTCGTCTTCGGCGTCCAGGGCGTCCTGTCGGTGGTCGCGGGGGCGTACACGCCGAAGGTCGTCGGCCGCTTCGGCGCCCGCCGCACCCTCATCGGCTCGCTCGTCGGACAGGGCGTGCTCATCGCCTCGCTCCTGGGGATCGGCACCGACGGCGCCTCGGTCTGGCTCGCGACCGCCGGAGTCTCGCTGGCCAGCGCCTTCCACCTGGGCGCGATCATCTCGTACGGCCTCACGGTCACCTCGGGCGTACCGAACGAGGAGCAGGGCCTGGCCACGGGCCTGGTCACCTCGACCCAGCAGATCGGCATCACGGTCGGCATCCCGCTGCTCGGCGTCCTCGCGACGACGTCCACGGACCTGCTGACCGGTGCGCACACGGTGATCACGCTCGCCGCGGCGATCACCCTGGTGGCGGCGGCGCTGGTGGCGCTGGGCCTGCGGTCGAAGAGGGTCTAGACCCGGCCGAGGAAGGCCTAGGGCCCTCCTGGCGGGTGCTAGGCCCGGTCGAGCCGGAGCCGCTCCGCCTTCGGCAGGCCCGCCACCACCAGGTCGTACGAGTCCTCGATGAGCTCCCGGACCAGCCGGTCCGGGAGCTCGTCGGGGCTTTCGACGGTCACCGTGTTCCAGTGCCGCTTGTTCATGTGCCAGCCGGGCACGATGAGGCCCTCGTACTCACCGCGGAGCCGCACCGCGTCCTCGGGGGCGCACTTGAGGTTCACGGTCAGCGGGCTCGCGTCGAGGAACGACAGGGCGAACATCTTGCCCAGCACCTTGAACACGGAGATCTCCGGACTGAACGGGAAGTCCTCCACCGCCGCGTTGAACGACAGGCAGAACGCGCGCAGCTCCTTCGGGGTCATCCGGCGCCCTCCTCCTGGCCACCGACGGGCTCCGAGAGCACGGTCACGATCTTGTTCCGGCGGCCCGCCGCGGCCTCCGCGGTCAGCCGCAGCGCCCGCCCGTCGGGCAGGGTGACCAGGGACGAGGCCCCGGCGATCGGGACCCGGCCGAGCGCCTTGGCCAGCAGCCCGCCCACCGTCTCCACGTCCTCGTCGTCGAACTCCTCGATGCCGTACAGCTCACCGAGGTCGCCGATGTCGAGGCGGGACGTCACCCGGAACCGCTCGTCGCCGAGCTCCTCCACGGAGGACACCTCGCGGTCGTACTCGTCGGTGATCTCGCCGACGATCTCCTCGAGGATGTCCTCGATCGTGACGATGCCGGCCGTGCCGCCGTACTCGTCGATCACGACGGCGACGTGCGTGCGCAGCTGCTGCATCTCGCGCAGCAGATCGCCCGCGTTCTTGGTGTCGGGCACGAAGGTCGCGGGCCGCATGGCGGTCGACACCAGCTCGGTCTCGGCGTCCCGGTTGATGTGCGTCTTGCGCGAAAGGTCCTTCAGGTACACGACACCCACGACGTCGTCCTCGCTCTCGCCGACCACGGGGATCCGCGAGAAACCGGACCGCAGGGCGAGGGTGAGGGCCTGCCGGATGGTCTTGTACCGCTCGATGACGACGAGGTCGGTGCGCGGCACCATGACCTCCCGCACGAGGGTGTCGCCCAGCTCGAAGACGGAGTGCACCATGCGGCGCTCCTCGTCCTCGATGAGGGACTCCTTCTCGGCGAGGTCGACCAGGGCCCGCAGCTCGGCCTCGGAGGCGAAGGGGCCGCGCCGGAAGCCCTTGCCGGGGGTGAGCGCGTTACCGATGAGGATCAGCAGCGGCGGGATCGGACCCATGATCCGAGCCAGCGGCAGCAGCACGTACGCGGCCGCGGTCGCGGTGTTCAGCGGGTGCTGGCGGCCGATGGTGCGCGGCGAGACGCCCACGGCCACGTACGACACCAGCACCATCACGCCGATGGCGACGAGCAGCGCCTGCCACGTCTCCTGGAACTCCTCCAGGCACGCGTACGTGACGAGCGAGGCGGCCGCCATCTCGCAGGCGACGCGCACCAGGAGCGCCACGTTCAGATAGCGCGTCGGGTCGGCGGCCACCTGGGAGAGCTTGGCGCTGCCGCGCCGCCCGGACCGAACGGCCTCCTCGGCACGGAAGCTCGACACCCGCGCGAGGCCGGCCTCCGCGCAGGCGGCGAGCCAGGCGATCACGACCAGCGCGACGGCCCCGGCGATCAGCGAAAAGCTCATGACACGGTCGGCGCCGGCGACGGCCCCGTCAGTCCCTTCTCCGCACGCCAGCCGTCCACGATGCCCGCCTGGAGACCGAACATCTCGGCCTTCTCGTCGGCCTCCTCGTGGTCGTACCCGAGCAGGTGCAGCACCCCGTGCACGGTGAGGAGCTGGAGCTCCTCGTTCATGGAGTGCTGCGTGGGCGCGTCCTCACCCTGCTGCTTGGCGACCTCCGGGCACAGCACGATGTCGCCGAGCAGGCCCTGCGGGGCCTCGTCCTCGTCCTTCATCGGCGGCCGCAGCTCGTCCATCGGGAACGACATGACATCCGTCGGCCCCGGCAGGTCCATCCACTGCACGTGCAGCTGCTCCATGGCGTCGCCGTCGACGACGATCACCGAGAGCTCCGACAGCGGGTGGATCCGCATCCGGGCGAGTGCGTAGCGGGCGATGTCGAGGATCGCCTGCTCGTCGACCTCGGTTCCGGACTCGTTGTTGACGTCGATCGACATGGCGCTGTTGGACTACTTTCCTTGGTTCCCTCTGGGACGGCCCTTGTGAGTGCCGTTCTCCGTACCGTGCTCGGTGTCGTACTTCTCGTACGCGTCGACGATACGGCCGACGAGCTTGTGCCTCACCACGTCCTGGGACGTGAGCCGGGAGAAGTTCACGTCCTCGACGTCCGTCAGGATGTCCTGCACCTGCTTGAGCCCGCTCTTCGTGCCGCCCGGCAGGTCGACCTGCGTCACGTCACCCGTGATCACGATCTTCGAGTCGAAGCCGAGCCGGGTCAGGAACATCTTCATCTGCTCGGGCGTCGTGTTCTGCGCCTCGTCGAGGATGATGAAGGCCGAGTTGATGGTGCGGCCGCGCATGTAGGCCAGCGGCGCCACCTCGATCGTCCCCGCCGCCATCAGACGCGGGATCGAGTCCGGGTCGAGCATGTCGTGCAGCGCGTCGTACAGGGGGCGCAGGTACGGGTCGATCTTCTCGTACAGCGTTCCCGGAAGGAATCCGAGCCGCTCGCCCGCCTCCACCGCAGGACGGGTCAGGATGATCCGGTCGACCTGCTTGGCCTGCAGGGCCTGGACCGCCTTGGCCATCGCCAGGTACGTCTTGCCGGTGCCGGCCGGGCCGATGCCGAAGACGATCGTGTTCTTGTCGATCGCGTCGACGTACCGCTTCTGGTTCAGCGTCTTCGGCCGGATCGTGCGGCCCCGCGACGACAGGATGTTCTGCGTGAGCACCTCGGCGGGCGTCTCCTGCCCGTTGCTCCCGCCGGCCTTCAGCATGGCGATGGAACGCTCCACGGCGTCCTCGGTCATCGGTGCCCCTGTCCTCAGTACCAGCATCATCTCGTCGAACAGGCGCTGGATGAGGGCGACTTCCCCCGACTCCCCGGTCGCGCTGATCTCATTGCCCCGGACGTGGATGTCGGCCTCCGGGAAGGCCTTCTCGATCACTCGCAGCAGCGCGTCCCCCGACCCGAGCACCTCGACCATGGGGTGCTTCGGCGGAACGGTGAACTGTGCGCGGGCGCTGGATGGTGTCTGCGTCATGAGCCGGGCCTGTGGCCCTTGCGTCCTCCCCGTACGGGACTTTCTGCGGTGTTGTCCTGCACCGCCAAGGGTACGGCGCGGGTACGACAACGCCGAGCGGGTTTCGGATACGGCCGGGAGCCCGTCGGGCCCCCGGCCGTATTACGTCAGTCCTCCAGGCGGGCGTAGCGGCGGGTGCCGCGCGGGCGGAAGCCGACGCGCTCGTACACGCGGCGTGAGTCGTGCCCGCCGTACTCCAGCCACACCGACGCGGCGCCGCGCTCGTGCAGCAGCACGCGGGCCAGTTCGGCGGTGACGGCGCCGGCGATGCCCCGGCCCCGGTGGTCGGGGCGGGTGCCGACGCCGGCCAGTTCGGCGGTGCCCGCGGCGGGGGCGCTGCACAGGGCGCCGCCGGCGACGGTGCCGTCGTCGGCCCGCACGAAGCGGACGGCGCCGCCGTTCTCCTCGGTGCGCCGCAGCCGCGCGGCCCCTTCGGGCGACGAGGCGAACTCCCCGCTGAACGCCTCGGCGAGCGTCGCGTCGAGCGCGAGGTAGTCGCCGTCGTCGGCCGGGGCCTCGACGGTGGGGTGCGCGGGTACGACGAGCGTCTGCGCCGTGCACACCAGGTACGTGTGCTCGGCCTCGGCCGTGAACCCGGCGGCGTCGAGCGCGGCCGCGGCCTCCGGAGCGGCGCCCGGCGCGAACTCCAGGCGCGGGGTGAGCCCCCGCTCCCGGAACGCGGCGATGAGCGCGCGCACATCGGCGGCGGTGGGCTCGGCACCCGGCACCGGCGTCGCGTAATTGACGTACGGGCTGGTGGTGGCCGGATCGAACCCGAGCACGAACCCGGCCGTCTCGACCGGCTCCGGACGGCGGCGCAGGTGGGCGACGGTGAAGCTCTGGACGTCGATGTCCATGGTGATGGTGGTGTCCTCACGTGAAAGAAGCGCACAGCTGACAGGTGACGTGTGTGCGTGGGGCCGCCGTGAGGAGTGAGTCCGCGAACCGGGGTACGGCGCGAACTCAGTACGGACGACGGCCGCTGCGGGTCGCCGAGATCATGGGCTTCAGTCCCTGAGGTCCGAGAAGTGGTGGGCCGCCGGACGGCAGCGGCAGCCAATCTCGCACGCCTGCCACCGCCCCGACAAGACATTTACGCCCGGGCCCTTCCAGGCGCTACGCCGACCGTCCGAAGCCGATCGTCGGGACCGCTCGGCGCAAGGGCCACGATCGGGACGTGTCCGGGAGGAGGGGGGACATGAAGGCGTAGCGGTCCAGGGCGCAGCGGCTCTGGTGGTCGTTGGAGCGGACCTCCTTCCACCAGGCCGCGATCTCCGACCAGCCCGGCGCCGACAGGGAGCCGCCGAACTCCTGGACCGAGAGGGCCGCCGTGAGGCCGGCGAAGGCGAGGCGGTCGGCGAGCGGCCAGCCCGCCAGGGTGCCGGTGACGAAGCCGGCGACGAAGACGTCCCCGGCCCCGGTCGGGTCGAGGGCCTCGACCTCGATGGCCGGGACGGACGCCGTCTCGCCGGTGCGTCCGTCCACCGCGTACGCGCCCTCCGCGCCGAGCGTCACCACGGCCACCGGCACATGCTCGGTCAGCGCGTGCGCCGCTTCCCGCGGACAGGACGTGCAGGTGTAGCGCATCGCCTCCTGCGCGTTCGGCAGGAACGCCTCGCAGTGCCGCAGGCCGGGCAGCGCCGCCAGGTCCCAGCGGCCGGTCTCGTCCCAGCCCACGTCGGCGAAGATCTGCGTACCGGAGCGCGCGGCCGTCGCGACCCACGGCTCCTCGGCGCCGGGGACGAGCGAGGCGACGGCGGCCCTGGCGTGCGGCGGACAGTCCGGCGCAAAAGGAAAGGCGGCCCGGAGGGCCTCGGTTGAGGGCGGTGGTGGGAGACGGGAGGGATCGACGGGCGGTGGCTCGTGCCCGTGGCTCACCATCGTGCGTTCGCCCTCGTACGCCATGGACACGGTGACGGGCGAGTGCCAGCCCGGCACGGTGCGCGCGTAGCTGAGGTCGATGCCCTCGCCGCGTTCGAGGGCGTCCCAGCAGTACTCGCCGTAGTGGTCGTCGCCGAAGGCCGCGGCGAGCGAGGTGCGCAGGCCGAGTCGCGCGAGCGCCGTCGCCATGTTCGCGATCCCGCCGGGGCTCGACCCCATGCCGCGCGCCCACGACTCCGTCCCCCGCACGGGCGCGCTGTCGAGGCCGGTGAAGATGATGTCGAGGAAGACCGTGCCGGTGAGATAGACGTCGTAGGGCGGGTCGGCCGTCGTACGCAGCGCCGCGAGGGGGTCCGTTCTGGGTCGGTTGGAGGTCACGTCGCGCTCCCTGCATCGGTACGGATTCGGACAGTGTGCACGACCGGTTCGCGTACCACGGGGGACGACATCAACCTGTCACGAAGCGGCCGGATTACGATCGGCGCATGGCAGAGAGCAGGGCCGGGCAGCGGCAGGACACCGAGCCGCAGCGCGGCGTGCGCGAGGTGAAGTCGGCTGCCCGCACCGTCGATCTGCTCGACGTGCTCGCCTCCCGCGGCGACCGGCCCGCCCGCCTCCAGGAGCTCGCCGACGAACTCGTGGTGCCGCGCAGCTCCATGTACGCGCTGCTCCAGACGCTCATCGCGCGCGGCTGGGTGCGCACGGACGTGACGGGCTCGCTGTACGGCATCGGCATCCGCGCCCTGCTGACCGGCACCAGCTACCTGGACACCGATCCGTACGTGCGCTCCGTGCGCCCGTTCCTCGACGAGGCGTCGGAGGCGCTCGGCGAGACGATCCACCTGGGGCGGCTCGACGGCTTCGACGTGGCGTACCTGGCAACCCGCGAGTCGCATGAATACTTGCGCACGATCAGCCGCGTGGGCCGCCGACTGCCCGCGCACATCGGCGCGCTGGGCAAGGCGCTGCTCGCCGAGCGCCCGGACGACGAGCTGCCGCCGGGCCCGTACGAGCAGTCCACCAGGCGCACGCACGCCACACGCGAGGCGCTCGCCGCCGATCTCGCCGCGATCCGCGAGCGCGGCCACTCGGTCGACCGCGAGGAGGGCGTCGACGGCATCGTCGGCTTCGGCTTCGCGCTGCGCTACGCGGACCCGGCGCACGACGCCATCAGCTGCTCGGTGCCGGTGGTCCGGCTGACGCCGGAGCACGAGGAGCGGATCGTGGCGGTCATGCGCGAGACCCGCGCGAAGGTCGAGGCGACGGCCCACCGGGGGACCTCCGGCGTCCCCGACTGGCGCTGAGCGGCACCACCGACAGGCCCCGGCCGCACCCCTCCACATCGCGCCCCACCGCGCAAAAATCGCCACTCCTGCCCGGCCGAACCACCCCCAAACCAAATGTGTCACGCGTCACACGGCCCCGGCTTTCGTGCACCCCCCATGGACTTGATACAAATTGGCCGCGCCCCCGTCCCCGGTTCGGTCCCGTTCGCAAAGACGTCGCGCTCCCAACTCCCCTGCCTTAGCACCCCCTTGCCCAAAACAGCGTCCAAGGCAAGAGGCCCGTCCTCAGGAACGCCCGTGTCCCGCCGCCCCGCCCGGCCCGCGCTCATCGCCCTCTTCACGGCCGGCTATCTCGCCGCCTATCTCCTGCCCACCATCGTCGGCAGAGTCGCCGACAGCCTGCGGCTCTCTCCCACCCAGGCCGGTCTCATCGGCAGTGCGCTGCTGCTGAGTTCGGCCGCCGCGGGCCTCACGCTCGCGGCCCGCGTCGAACGGGTCGGCGCCCGCCGCGCCGCCCGGACCGGACTGCTCCTCGCCGTCGTCGGATACGGCACCGCCGCCCTCGCCACCACCACCCCGATACTCGTCGCGGGTGCGATGGTCGGCGGCTTCGGCTCGGGTACGGCGACGGCCGTCGCGGCCACCGGGATCGCCGCGCAGAAGGACCCGCACCGCGCCTCCACGCTCGGCCTGCTGAGCGTCTCCGCGCTCGCGTGCGCCCTCTACCTGACCATTCCGCGGATCAGCGAGGGCAGCTTCCTGCCGTTCGCGGCGCTCGCCGCCGCCGCGCTCGCCGTGTGGCCCGCCACGCGCGGCCTCGCGGACCCTGCCACCCCGGACAACTGCGCGGCCCCTGCCCCCAACTCACCGCTCCCCCACGCCCGTTCGGGCCTGCTGCTCGCGGTGACCCTGGTGTGCTGGTCGATGGCGCAGAACGCGCTCTGGGGTGTCAGCAGCCGCATCGGCACCGAACAGGCGGGCCTGTCCGAGGTCGCGGTCGGCTCGGTCTTCGCGGTGGCGCTCGGCGTCGGGCTGCTCGGCGTGATCGGCGCGGGCGCGGTCGGCGTCCGCCTGGGCCGCGCGCTGCCCATCGGCGCGGGCACGGCGGCGATCGCCTGCTGCGTCCTGCTCAGCGCCCGCGCGGACGGCCTCGCGTCCTTCGCCTCGGGCGAGATCGCCTGGAACACCCTCTACCCGGTGGTCCTGTCGTACGTCCTCGGCCTCGCCGCCTCGCTCGACCCGCGCGGCCGCTGGGCGGTCCTCATCGGCTCGGCGTCCTCGCTCGGCACGGCCCTCGGCCCGCTGGCCGGCAGCCTCCTGGCCCAGTCGGTGGGCTTCCCCGTGATGGGCGCGGCGCTCGCCGTCGCGCTGCTGCTGCTCGCGGTGCCGCTGACCGCGGTGACCCTGCACACCGGTGGCCGCCCGCTGTTCGCGGGAGCGGCAAGGCGCCACAGCGGTGCCCCGGTCGGCGCGATCGTGCCGCCGTCGGGTGTGCTGGAGCAGCCGGTCGAGCTGTTCGACATCGAGGTGCCCACGGTCGAGGCGCCCGCGTTCACGACGTTCACCGCGGTGGGCCCCGACGGCGTGGAGCCGGAGCCCCAGCCGTCGGTGCAGGACCTCCGGCCGTCGGTTCAGCCGGAGATGTCGTCCAGCTCGTACGCCTCGACCTCGGCGATGTAGCGCGCCCGACGCGCCTCGTCCTCCGCGCTGCCGTCGAGGAACGACGCCACGAACGAGTTGCGGGCCAGTTCCCGCACTCGGTCGTGGTCGAGGGCGAGCGCCTCGTGGACGGCGTGGAAGGTGTCGCCGACGTAGCCGCCGAAGTAGGACGGGTCGTCGGAGTTGACCGTGCACAGCAGGCCCGCGTCCATCATCTTGGCCAGCGGGTGGTCCTCCAGCATGTCGATGGTGCGCAGCCGCACGTTCGACAGCGGGCACAGCGTGAGCGGGATCCGGTCCCGTACGAGGCGGTTCACCAGTTCCGGGTCCTCCAGGGACCGCAGCCCGTGGTCGACGCGCTCGACGCCGAGGATGTCCAGGGCCTCCCACACGTACGACGGGTCGCCCTCCTCGCCCGCGTGCGCGACCTTGCGCAGGCCGAGTCCGCCCGCGGCCTCGTACACGTCACGGAACTTGGACGCGGGGTTGCCGACCTCTGCGGAGTCGAGCCCGACGCCGACGATGCGGTCCAGGTACGGCTTCGCCGCCTCCAGGGTCTCCATCGCCGACTCGGCGGACTGGTCGCGCAGGAAGCAGAGGATCAGCTTGGTGGAGATCCCGTGCCGCTCCTCGCTGCGCGCGAGCGCCCGGTGCAGCCCCTCGACGACGGTGCCCATCTCCACGCCCCGCGCCGCGTGCGCCTGCGGGTCGAAGAAGATCTCGGCGTGCCGCACGCCCTGCTCGGCGGCGCGCGCGAGATAGGCGTCTGCGAGCGCCTCGAAGTCGTCCTCGGTGACGAGGACGGCCATCAGCGAGTAGTAGAGATCGAGGAAGGACTGCAGGTCGGCGAAGAGATACGCCTTCCGCAGTTCCTCGGTTTCGGCGTACGGCAGCGTGATGCCGTTGCGCCGGGCGAGTTCGAAGGCGAGCTCGGGTTCGAGGGTGCCTTCGATGTGCAGGTGAAGCTCTGCTTTGGGGATGCGTGCGAGTGGTGCGAGGGACATCCGACCATCGTACGCAGGGCCGGATGCCTTGGCTCAGCGACGCTTCGGTACGGGGACGCGGTCCAGGTCGCGGGCGACCGTCAGCTCCCCGTCGAACCCGGTGGCGCGGGCCTGCCGCGCGAACTCCGCCGGGTCGGTGTAGCGCTGACTGAAGTGGGTGAGGACGAGGTGCCGCACACCGGCGTCACGCGCGACGCGGGCGGCCTGCCCGGCAGTCAAGTGCCCGTGATCGCCGGCGAGTTGATGATCCTCGTCGAGAAAGGTCGACTCGATGACGAGCAGGTCGCAGCCCTCGGCGAGCGCCTCCACGCCCTCGCACAGCCGGGTGTCCATCACGAACGCGACGCGCTGCCCGCGCCGCACCTCGCTCACCTCGTCGAGCGTGACGCCCCGCAGGGCGCCCTCCTTCTGCAACCGCCCGACGTCGGGCCCCTTGATGCCGTGCGCGGCGAGCCGCTCGGGCAGCATGCGGCGCCCGTCGGGCTCGACGAGGCGGTAGCCGTACGCCTCGACGGGATGCGAAAGGCGACGGGCTTCGAGGCGGTACGCGGGGGTGTCCGCGAGCACCGCGCCCTCCCCGGCCACCGGCTCCTCCGCGATGTCGACGGTCTCCCGGTACGCGGTGGAGTACCGCAGCCGGTCGAAGAACCGCTGCCCGGACGCCGGGTAGTGCGCGGTCACGGGGTGCGGCACCCGGTCGAGGTTGATCCGCTGGATGACGCCCGCGAGGCCGAGGGAGTGGTCGCCGTGGAAGTGCGTGACGCAGATCCGATTGAGGTCGTGCGCGGCCACGCCGGCGCGCAGCATCTGCCGCTGGGTGCCCTCGCCGGGATCGAAGAGGATGCCCTCGCTGTCCCAGCGGAGCAGGTAGCCGTTGTGATTGCGCTGCCGGGTCGGCACCTGGCTGGCGGTGCCGAGCACGACGAATTCCCTTACGGACATGGGGCGTTGGACCTTGTCGCCGCTATCCGGGGGGCCACTGCAGGCCGCGGCCGCCGAGGACGTGGGCGTGCGCGTGGAAGACGGTCTGGCCCGCGCCGCTGCCGGTGTTGAACACGATCCGGTAGCTGTCCAGCTTCTCTTCCTTGGCGACCTCGCCGGCCTCGCGCAGCACGTCCGCGGCGATGGCCGGTTCGGCGGCGGCGAGGGAGGCGGCGTCGGTGTAGTGAAGCCGCGGGATGACCAGGACGTGGGTGGGCGCCTGGGGGTTGATGTCCCGGAACGCGACGGTGGACTCCGTCTCGCGGACCAGTGTGGCGGGGACGTCCCCCGCGACAATCTTGCAGAACAGGCAGTCGGCCTGCGGTTCCCCGGCCATTTCGGTCCCCTCGGTGCTGGTGTGTGGGTACGTCGGCATCGTATCGATCACCCCCGCCGTGGTGGACGCCACGGGGCTCCGCCCCACATCAAGCCCTGCTCTTGGACGAGAGCCAGCGGGGTCCGGGGCGGAGCCCCGATCTTTCAAGCCCCTGCGGCGATTGAGCAGCGGGGTCCGGGGCGGAGCCCCGTGGGCGTAACCACTACTCCCCCGAAACCCGCGGCAGCGTGGGCGCGGCCTTGGCCGGGTTCTCGACCAGCGCGGCCAGCGCGATGCGGATCGCCTCGTCCAACTGCGGGTCACGGCCCGCCGCCGCGTCCTGGGGAGCCATCACCACCTCCACGTCAGGGTCCACCCCGTGGTTCTCCAGACCCCACCCGTAACCCTCCATCCACGTCGCATACTTCGGCTGCGTGACCAACGTCCCGTCGACGAGCCGGTACCGGCTGTCGATGCCGATGACGCCGCCCCAGGTACGTACACCCACGACGGGCCCGATACCGAGCGCCTTGATCGCCGCGTTGACGATGTCGCCGTCCGAGCCGGAGAACTCGTTGGCCACCGCCACGACAGGACCGCGCGGCGCGTCCATCGGATACGTGAAGGGGCGACTGCCCCGCGGCACGTCCCAGCCCACGACGCGCCGCGCCAACTTCTCCACGACGAGCTGCGACGTGTGCCCGCCCCGGTTCTCCCGGACGTCCACGACAAGCCCCTCCCGCGCCACCTCCACGCTCAGGTCCCGGTGGATCTGGGCCCAGCCCGGCGCCTGCATGTCCGGGACGTGGAGGTAGCCGAGCCGCCCACCCGACTGCTCATGGACGTACGCCCGCCGGTCCACGACCCACGCGTGGTACCGCAGCGGTTCCTCGTCGTCGAGCGGCACGACGATCACGTGCCGCGGATCGCCGCCACCGGCCGGCGAGACCGTCAGCTCGACCGGCTTGTCGGCGGTGCCGACCAGCAGCGGCGCGGGCCCGGTCACCGGATCGACCGGCCGCCCGCCCACCGCCACGATCGCGTCCCCGGCGCGCACCGCGACACCGGGCGCGGTGAGCGGGGAACGGGCGCGCGGGTCGGACGTCTCGGAGGGCAGCACCCGGTCGACGACCCAACTGCCGTCCTCATGACGGGAGATGTCGGCGCCGAGCAGCCCCTGTCGGCGCGCGGAGGTCCACCGCCCGCCCCTCGGGATCACATACGCGTGCGAGGTCCCGAGCTCACCCTGCACCTCCCACAGCAGGTCGACGAGGTCGTCGTGCGTGGCGAGCCGGTCGAGCACCGGCCGGTACCGCTCCAACACCCCGTCCCAGTCCACCCCGTTCATGTCGGCGCGCCAGAAGTTGTCCCGCATGAGGCGCCCGGCCTCGTCGTACATCTGCCGCCACTCGGCCGCCGGGTCGACGATCTGGCTGACCCGGGACAGGTCGACGGTGATGTTCGTGTCGCTGTCGTCGTCGTGCGCGGGACGCCGGTCGCTGGGGACCACCTTCAGGACCTCGCCGGTCCACAGCAGCACCCGCTTGCCGTCGCCCGTGACCTCGAAGTGGTCGGCGTCGGCGCCGATCTCCTCGATGCGCTGCTGGGCCAGGTCGTAGCGCTCCAGGCGGTTCTTGGGCTCCGGCGCGTCGAGACCGGCCCGGGAGTCGCCGAGCACGCCGCGCACCGGGTGCCGCAGCCACAGCACGCCGTCCTTGGCCGTGCGCAGCCTGGAGTAGCGCGCGGCTTCCACCGGGAACGGCACGATGCGGTCGAGCAGGCCCTCCAGGTCGACCCGGGTCGCGGGCGCGCCCTCGCTGTCGGGCGTCTCGTCCTTGTCGGGGGTGTCGAAGGCCCGGCCGTGCCGCTGCGGCCCGAACGGGGACGGGGTCGTCGCGGCCAGCGTGATCAGGTGCGGCCGCGAGCCGCTGACGAACGCGAGGTCGAAGGCGTGCTCGTCGTAGACCGGGTCGAAGGAGCGCGCCGACAGGAACGCCAGGTGCTTGCCGTCGAGCGTGAACGCGGGCGCGTAGTCCCGGAAGCGCAGCGGGGTCGCCTCGCTGACGGACAGGTCGGTGGCGTTGGCGAGCTTGAGCTGGCGCAGGTCGTGCGGGCCGGGGTGCGACCAGGCGAGCCACGCCGAGTCCGGGGAGAACGCGAGCCCCGTGGCGTTCCCGTCCTCGCTGCGGTCCACCTCCCGTACGTCGCCGCTGTCCCGCTCGACGAGCAGTACCCGGCCGTCGTGCGAGGCGACGGCGACCCGGCCGCCGTCCGGCGCCACCGTCAGGGCGAGCACCCGGCCGAGCCGGCCCGCCCCGAGCCTGCGCGGCGTGGCGCCCGGCGCGGCCCCGGTGGCGGGCGCGAACTCCAGGGCGTCGTCGCCCTCGGCGTCCGTCACCCACACGACGTGTTCCTCGCCGTCCACGCGGAAGGTGTGCGGGAGCCGGGCGCGTACGCCCGGTTCGGCGGCGAGCGCGCGGGCGGGGCCCGCACGGTGGGTCACCCAGTGCACGGCGCCGCGTACGTTCACGGCGCTGCCGCGACCGGTGTGGTCGGGGGACGCGGCGCCGAACCAGTTCGCGGCGTCGACGGGCCGCGGCTGCAGATCGACGCGCTGGCCGCCGAGGCGGATGTCGAGCCGGCGCGCCTCCACGCCCTCGTCGAGCCCCTCGACGGCCCACAGTTCACCGGCGCTCGCGTAGACGACCCGCTCGCCGTCGGTGGCGGCGTGCCGCGCGTAGAAGCCGTCAAGGCCGCTGTGCCGCCGCAGTTCGGTCCCGTCGGAGAGGGAGGAGTAGAGCGCGCCGACGCCCTCGTGGTCGGAGAGGAACGCGACCCGGTCCCCCACCCACATGGGGCACTCGATGTTCCCGTCGAGCTCGGCGTGCAGCCGTACGAAGTCCCCTGCCCCGCCCTCGCCCGCGGCAGCCCGGTCGATCCACAACTTGCCCGCCGTGCCGCCCCGGTACCGCTTCCACCACGCGGCCTCCCGCCCCATCGGCGCGGACAGCAGCAGCACCTGGGACCCGGGCCCGAACGCGACGCCGCCCACGGGCCCGTACGGCAGGGTCTCGGCGGGTCCGCCGTCCAGCGGAACGGCCCGCGCCCAGCTGCGGCGCAGCGAGGCCTGGCCGTGCGTGGTGGTGGCGAGGACCCGCCCGTCGGACGTCCAGCCGCGCACACTGGTCGTCCAACTCCCCCAGTGCGTCAGGCGCTTGGCGGGCCCGCCGGCCACCGGGGCGATGTGCACCTCCGGCGCTCCGTCGCGGCGCGAGGTCCAGGCGACCGTCTCGCCGTCCGGGGAGAGCCGGGGGTTGCCGACGGGCATGTTGTCGGCGCTGACCCGCCAGGCGCGGCCGCCGTCGAGGGGCGCGGCCCACACGTCGTCCTCGGCGGTGAAGACCACCAACTCGCCGTGCAGGTGCGGGAACCGGAGGTACGCAGGAGTCGTCACCCGGCCCAGCCTAAATTTGGCCGCCGCCCACGTCAGCCCGTCTGATCACTTGCCCTGGAAAGTCGGCGGGGGCGCCGTCACGGTGACGGTCTCGGTGATCGTGCCCGTGGCACCCGGTTGCGGCTCCTGCGGCTTCGGGTCCTCCGAGGGCGCCGGCTGCTGCGAATCCTGCGGTGGCGAAGTGCTGTCGCTCGCCGCGCAGTTGCCGAGCACGCCGACGCTGAACCACACCTTGTTGTCGATACGCCCGATGACCTTCCCGCGCACGCACTTACCGGAGACGACCCCGTACACCCACCCCTCCACGGTGATGTCCTTGCCGTCCTTGGTCTTCCCCCGGCACTCGACCTTCACCTCGCCCGACGTGGCGCTACCGGACGGAGAGCTGCTGCTGAACGTGCCGTTGCAGCTGAGCCAGGCGACATTGGCGTTCTGCCGGTTCAGCTCGTCGGTGGCCGTCTGATCGGTGGTGATCGCGACCGTGGACACATTGAGGTCGCCCTCGATCGGCTGACACGCGACGCCCGTGGCGACGACGGCAGCAACGAGGACAAGCCCGCTGAACCCTCTCGATCCCCGCATGCACGGCAGAATGCCAGTGGACGTACAGCCTCGGTAGTGCGGTTGCAGCCACTGTTGCAGTCACTGTGGACACACCCGTCGGACGGGTACCTGTGACGGGTGCCTACCCCCACCGTCCCGTACGTCCCAGCAGCAACGCCACCGCCGCCGTTCCGGCCGTCGACGTGCGCAGGACGCTCCGCCCGAGCCGCATCGGCCGCGCCCCGGCCTCCTCGAAAACCGTCAACTCCTCGGGCGACACGCCGCCTTCGGGGCCGACGACGAGCACGATCTCACCGCTGTCCGGGAGTTCGGCCGAAGCCAGCGCCCCGCTCGGGGTGTCCCGGTCCTCGTGCAGCACCGCCGCGAAGTCGGCCCCGGCGAGCAGCGCGGCGACCTCCTTCGTCGTCGCGGCCTCCCCGACGACCGGAAACCGCACGCGCCGCGACTGCTTCCCGGCCTCGCGCGCGGTGGCCCGCCACTTGCCGAGCGCCTTGAGCCCGCGGTCGCCGCGCCACTGCGTGATGCACCGGGAGGCGGCCCACGGCACGATCGCGTCGACGCCGGTCTCGGTCATGGTCTCCACGGCGAGCTCGCCCCGGTCGCCCTTGGGCAGCGCCTGTACGACGGTGATCCGCGGCCGCTCCTCGGTCTCCACGTGCACGGGGCCCGCGTCGACGAGCAGCCGGTCCTTGCCCTCGCTGCCGGTGACGACGGCCTCGCACCACGAGCCGAGCCCGTCGGTGAGCGTCACCGTCTCCCCGGCCCGCAGCCGCTTCACGGAGACGGCATGGCGCCCCTCGGGCCCGTCGAGCACATACGCGCGGTCGCCGGGGACGGCCCCCTCGACGACGAATACCGGAGCGGTCATCAGGCGGCGCCCCGCTGCGTCAACGCGGCCCTGGCGGCGTCGAGTTCGGCCGCGAGGACCTCCACGAGCTGCCCGGCAGGGAGCTCCCGCGCGAGCCGGTGCCCCTGGCCCGCCCACAGCGCCATGCCCTGCGGGTCACCGGCCTTGGCGGCGGCCTTGCGCAGCGGCGACGTCATGTGGTGGATCTGCGGGTACGCGGCGGGGGCGTACGGGCCGTGCTCACGCATGAACCGGTTGACGAGCCCGCGCGCGGGCCGCCCGGAGAAGGCACGGGTCAGTTCGGTCCGGGTGAACAGCGGGTTGGTCATGGCCTGCTTGTGCGGCTCCGGTGCCCCGGACTCCGGGGTGACCAGGAACGCGGTGCCGAGCTGCGCGAGGTCGGCGCCGGCCGCGAGCACCGCGGCGATCTGCGCGCCGCGCATGATCCCGCCGGCGGCGATGATCGGCAGCTGCACGGCCTCGCGCACCTGCACGATCAGCGAGAGCAGGCCGAACCCGCTCCCGTCGGCCTCGGGGTTGTCCCGGTGCGTGCCCTGATGCCCGCCGGCCTCGATCCCCTGTACGCACACCAGGTCGGCGCCGGCCTCCTGCGCGGCCTGCGCCTCCTCCACCGACGTGACGGTGACCCCGACCTTCGTGCCCACGCGCTGCAACGCCTGTACGACCGAGCGCCGGGGGCAGCCGAAGGTGAAGGTGACCAGCGGAACGGGGTCGTCGACGAGGATCGCGAGCTTGGCGTCGTAGCCGTCGTCGCTGCAGCTGTCGGTCTCCCCGAGCGGGGTGCGGTACCAGGTGGCCTCGCCGGAGAGCTGGTTGCGGTAGACCTCGACGGTGGCCGGGTCCGCGTGCTCGGTCTGCGGCATGAAGAGGTTGACGCCGAAGGGCCTGGCGGTCAGCGCCCGCGCCTGTTTGATCTCCTCGTACATCCCGTCGGCCGTTTTGTACCCGGCGGCGAGAAACCCGAGCCCGCCCGCCTCGGCCACGGCGGCGACCAGTGCGGGGTGCGAAGCGCCGCCCGCCATGGGGGCCTGCACGATCGGAAGTGGGCAGAGATCGGTCAGTGCGGAGGACATGACCGCATCGTGCCATGTCACCCGCGACCGACCGAATCGACCGGGACGCCACCCCGGCCCCCGCGGGCTCTCGCCCAAGAGCGAAGCTGATTCCGCCGAACCGGCGTCACGGCCTCGGGGCTCCGCCCCGGACCCCGCTGCTCAAACGCCGCAGGGGCTGGAAATGCCCACCCGCCGCAGGGCTTGAGTTGCCCCGCCCGCCTGCAGGCGATCGCCCGGCTCCCGCCCATCTCCCACCCACCCGCCCCCTCCGGGGGCGTCGGCCCGACGGTGTACCGCACCACGGCCTTGGGCGATCCGGCGTCGGCGACGGCTCCCTGCCCGGTACAGCGAGGGGCGCCCCGCCATGGGCGATCCGGCGCCAGCCACGGCTCCCCACCCGCTGCGGTCGACCGCACCCGCCTTGGGCAATCCGCCACAGACACGGCTCCCCACCCGAGGCGCTCGGCCGCCACCGCCTTGGGCAACCTCCGCCAGCCGCGGCTCCCCACCCATTGCGGCCGACGCCGCCCCGCCTTGGGCAATCTCCGCCGCCCGCGGCTCCCCACCCGTTACGGTCGACGCCCACCGCCTTGGGCAACCTCCGCCGCCCGCGGCTCCCCACCCGTTACGGTCGACGCCCACCGCCTTGGGCAATCTGCCGCCTGGGGCGGCAGGGTGGGCAAGGCGGCACCCCGGTGCCGCGCACCCATGACGCTGGGCCCGGCCCCGGTGCAGCGGCCGGCACCCCGGCGCAGCGCACCCACAACGCAGGGCCCGGCCCCGGTGCAGCGGCCGGCACCCCGGCGCAGCGCACCCACGACGCAGGGCCCGCCCCCGGCGCAGCGACCGGTGCCGCGCAACGAGAACGACAGGCGCCGACCCCGGCACAGGCCCGGAACACCGGCGCCCCGCACCGTGGACACACGTCGGCCCCCGGCGCCCCGCACCGTGGACACACGTCGGCCCCCGGTGCCACGCACCGGGGGCCGACCTTGCCTACGACGGCTGACTCAACGGCCGTTGAACGCGTCCTTCAAGCGGGAGAAGAGCCCCTGCTGGCCCGGCTGGAACTGCCCCGTGGGCCGCTCCTCGCCGCGCAGCTTGGCAAGCTCCCGCAGCACCCGCTCCTGCTCCGGGTCCAACTTCTGCGGCGTCATGACCTCGACGTGCACGATGAGGTCACCACGGCCGCCGCCCCGCAGATGCGTGATACCGCGCCCGTGCAGCGGAACCGACTGGCCGGACTGCGTGCCCGGCCGGATGTCGACCTCCTCCGTGCCGTCGAGCGTCTCCAGCGGCACCTTCGTGCCGAGGGCCGCCGCCGTCATCGGGATGGTCACCGTGCAGTGCAGATCGTCGCCGCGCCGCTGGAAGGTCGGGTGCGGGAGTTCGTGGATCTCCACGTACAGGTCACCGGCGGGGCCGCCACCGGGGCCGACCTCGCCCTCGCCCGCGAGCTGGATCCGCGTGCCGTTGTCCACACCGGCCGGGATCTTCACGGTCAGGGTCCGACGGGAGCGGATGCGCCCGTCGCCCGCGCACTCCGGGCACGGAGTGGGCACGACCGTGCCGAATCCCTGGCACTGCGGGCACGGCCGCGAGGTCATGACCTGGCCGAGGAAGGACCGCGTCACCTGCGAGACCTCACCGCGCCCGCGACACATGTCGCAGGTCTGCGCCGAGGTACCGGGCGCCGCGCCCTCACCGCTACAGGTCGTACAGACCACAGCCGTGTCGACCTGAATGTCCTTCGTGGTGCCGAAGGCCGCCTCGTCCAGCTCGATCTCGAGCCGGATCATGGCGTCCTGGCCGCGCCGCGTACGGGACCGGGGCCCGCGCTGCGACGCCGTGCCGAAGAAGGCGTCCATGATGTCCGAGAAGTTCCCGAACCCACCGGCGCCGAAGCCACCGGCCCCGCCTCCACCGGACTGCGACAGGGGGTCGCCCCCGAGGTCGTAGACCTGCTTCTTCTGCGGGTCGGAGAGCACCTCGTAGGCGGCGTTGATCTCCTTGAAGCGCTCCTGAGTCTTCGGGTCCGGATTCACATCCGGGTGAAGCTCACGCGCCAGCCTTCGGAAGGCCTTCTTGATTTCGTCCTGGGAAGCGTCGCGGCGCACGCCTAGTACGGCGTAGTAGTCCGTGGCCACTTACGACTCCGCCAGGATCTGTCCGACGTAACGTGCCACTGCGCGTACTGCTCCCATCGTTCCCGGGTAATCCATGCGGGTCGGGCCGACCACGCCGAGCTTGGCCACTGCCTCGCCGCCCGAACCGTAGCCGACCGACACGACGGACGTGGAGTTGAGTCCCTCATGGGCGTTCTCGTGACCGATCCGTACGGCCATGCCCGAATCTCCCAGCTCGCCAAGGAGCTTGAGGAGCACGACCTGCTCCTCCAATGCTTCCAGAACGGGCCGGATGGTGAGGGGAAAATCATGTCCGAAGCGAGTGAGATTGGCGGTTCCGCCGATCATCAGCCGCTCCTCGGTCTCCTCGACGAGTGTCTCCAGAAGAGTGGAGAGCACCGTGGAGACCGTGCCCCGGTCCTCCTGCTCGAAGGCGTCCGGCAGGTCCTGCACCAGCTGCGGCACGTCGGCGAACCTGCGGCCCGCGACGCGGCTGTTCAGCCGGGCCCGCAGGTCCGCCAGGGACGACTCGCCGAACGGCGCCGGGCAGTCGATCATCCGCTGCTCCACGCGCCCGGTGTCCGTGATCAGTACGAGCATCAGACGGGCGGGTGCGAGCGCGAGCAGCTCGACATGGCGCACGGTGGACCGGGTCAGGGACGGGTACTGGACGATCGCCACCTGCCGCGTCAGCTGCGCGAGCAGCCGTACGGTGCGTCCGACGACGTCGTCGAGATCGACGGCGCCGTCCAGGAAGTTCTGGATGGCGCGCCGCTCGGGCGCGGCCATCGGCTTCACGGCGGTGAGCTTGTCGACGAACAGGCGGTAGCCCTTGTCGGTGGGGATACGCCCGGCACTGGTGTGCGGCTGGGCGATGAATCCCTCGTCCTCCAGGGCTGCCATGTCGTTGCGCACGGTCGCCGGCGAGACCCCGAGCTTGTGCCGCTCGGTGAGCGCCTTGGAGCCGACGGGCTCCTCGGTGCCGACGTAGTCCTGGACGATGGCGCGCAGCACTTCGAGCCTGCGTTCATTGAGCATCGGCGCACACCTCCAGAAACAGCCGTTGCGGTCATCCTGTCTTTGGCACTCCATGTGGGCGAGTGCCAATCGTCCCCGGGTCAGTGTACGGCCGGTGGGTACGGGCCCGGCAAGGGCGCTAGCGTCGAGGTATGGAGTTCGCGCAGCGTATCGATTGGGCCTCGGCGGGTTGGGAGGGGCTCGCGCCGAATGTGGGGCGGGTGCGGTTGCCGGGCCTGGACTGCACGAGTGGCCTCGTCGTGGGTGAAGATGCGGCGCTCTTGATCGACACCGGATCCTCACTCCGTGAAGGCGCCCGGCTGCGCGCCGACGCCCGTGCGCTCCTCGGGGCGCACCGGAGAGTGACCCATGTCGCGTTGACGCACCCGCACTTCGACCACGTGCTCGGCACGGCCGCGTTCGCGGGCGTCGAGGTGTACGGGGCGGTGGGCATCGACGCCCTCTTCGAGCGCGGCGCCGAGGGGCTGCGCGCCGACGCGGTGCGGCACGGTGTCGACCCGGACGCGGCGACCGAGGCGGTCGACATCCTCGTCACCCCGCCGCACCGGGTGTGCGGCGAGTGGACGCTCGACCTGGGCGGCGGCCTGACGGTGCTGCTCGCGAACATCGGCCCTGCGCACAGCGGCCATGACCTGGCCGTACTGGTTCCGGGGTCCCCGGAGATCGTCTTCTGCGGCGACCTGATCGAAGAGTCGGGCGAACCTCAGGCGGGCCCGGACGCGGCACCGCGCCACTGGCCCGCGGCGCTCGACCGGCTCCTCGACCTCGGCGGCGAGGACGCGGTGTACGTCCCGGGGCACGGTTCGGCGGTGAATGCGCAGTTCGTCCGCGCGCAACGCGCCACATTGGCGACGCGTTTCGGCGTGTCGTAGCCCTGGCCTGCGCACTTCTCTTATCGTCTGCCGGATGCGCCAGTACTCTGCCGACCTGACTCCCCCCTGGAAGCGGAACAAGCCGGTCCCCGAGGTTCCGGCCGAACCGGACCTCGTCGTCGAGGAGGTCACCACGGGCTTCTGCGGAGCGGTGATCCGGGTCGAGAAGACGGCGCAGGGTCCGACGGTGACCTTGGAGGACCGCTTCGGCAAGCTCCGGGTGTTCCCGATGGAGCCGCGCGGCTTCATGATCGACGGCAAGGTCGTCACCCTCGTACGCCCCTCGGGGCCCGCCCCGACTCGCCCCGCCCGGAGCGCGTCCGGCTCGGTGGCGGTCCCCGGCGCCCGCGCACGGGTGGCCCGGGCGGGCCGCATCTACGTGGAGGGCAAGCACGACGCCGAGCTCATCGAGCGGGTCTGGGGCCACGACCTGCGCATCGAGGGCGTGGCGGTGGAGTTCCTGGAGGGCGTCGACGACCTTCCGTCGATCGTCGACGACTTCGCCCCCGGCCCGGACGCCCGCCTCGGCGTCCTGGTCGACCACTTGGTCCCCGGCACGAAGGAATGGCACATCGCCCAATCGGTGACGAGCGAGCACGCGCTGGTCGTGGGCCACCCGTACATCGACATCTGGGAGGCGGTGAAGCCGTCATCGGTGGGCATCGAGGCATGGCCCCGCGTCCCCCGCGGTCAGGACTGGAAGACGGGCGTGTGCCGGGCGCTGGGCTGGCGGGTGGCGAACACGGGCGAGGCGTGGCAGTACATCCTGAGCCGGGTCCACTCCTACAAGGACCTGGAACCGGAACTCTTGGGCAGAGTGGAAGAGTTGATCGACCACGTAACCGTGACCTGACGCTTTCCAGTGCGTTAAGCACACCGGGTCTGGCCGACTGTGTGCTCTCCGCCTTCGCGGAGGTGTCCCGTCGATCAGTTCGTCCACTCGGCCGAGGAGTTCGTCTTCCCCACCTACGTGGGGGTGCGCCTCAGTCGACCAGGTCCCGGACCACCGCGTCCGCCAGCAACCGGCCGCGCAGCGTCAGCACCGCGCGGCCCGCGGCGAACGGCTCCGCCTCCAGCAGACCGTCCGCCAACGCCTTCCGCGCCGCCGCGAGGCCGTCGGCCCGAAGCAGCTCCATCGGGCATCCGTCACGGAGTCGTAGCTCAAGGAGAATCCGCTCGACCCGGCGGTCCTCCTCCGCGAGGAGTTCCCGACCGGCCCCCGGCGAGCGCCCACCCGCGAGCGCCGCCGCGTACGCGCCCGGGTGCTTGACGTTCCACCACCGCACCCCGCCCACGTGCGAGTGCGCCCCGGGCCCGGCCCCCCACCAGTCGGCTCCGCGCCAGTACAGCTCGTTGTGGAGGCAGCGCCCGGCCTCGGACGTCGCCCAGTTCGACACCTCGTACCAGTCGAACCCGGCCGCCCCAAGGACCTCGTCGGCGATCAGATAGCGGTCCGCGTGCACGTCGTCGTCGGTCATCGGCACCTCGCCGCGCCGGATCCGCCGCGCGAGCTGCGTACCCTCCTCGACGATCAGCGCGTAGGCCGAAACGTGGTCGGGCCCCGCCCCGAGCGCCGCGTCCAGCGTGGCCCGCCAGTCGTCGTCGCTCTCGCCCGGCGTGCCGTAGATGAGGTCGAGGTTCACGTGCTCGAACCCGGCCGCCCGCGCCTCCGCGACACAGGCCTCGGGCCGCCCCGGCGTATGCGTACGGTCGAGGACCTTCAGGACGTGCTGCCGGGCGCTCTGCATTCCGAACGAGATCCGGTTGAAGCCGCCTGCCCGCAGCTCCGCCAGGTACGCCGGGTCCACCGACTCCGGGTTCGCCTCGGTCGTGATCTCCGCGTCGTCCGCGAGCCCGAACTCGTCGCGGACCGCCGCCAGCATCCGTACGAGGTCGGCGGCCGGCAGCAGCGTCGGCGTACCGCCCCCGACGAACACGGTCCGGACCGGGCGCGGGTCGTCGCCGAGCACCTTGCGCGCGAGCCGCACCTCGTCGATCAGCGTCTCCGCGTAGTTGTCACGGGACGCGAGTACGCCGCCCGTGCCGCGCAGCTCGGTGGCCGTGTACGTGTTGAAGTCGCAGTAGCCGCAGCGCGTGGCGCAGTACGGGACGTGCAGGTAGAAGCCGAGGGGTCGGGACCCGGCCCCGGCGAGGGCGGACGCGGGCAGCGAGCCGTCGTCGGGCACGGGCTCACCGTCGGGAAGTGCGGAAGGCATGGACCCATTGTCCCGCCTCCGCGACCGACCGGATCGCCATGGGCGGCGCCGACCCGTGGGCGACGCCGCCCCCTCACTGCGCCTGGAGCACCAGCAGCGCCAGGTCGTCGTCCGGCGGGCTGTCACCGAAGGCGTGCACGAGCCGCCGGATCCGCTCGACGAGCAGCGGCGCCGTCAGGCCCGCGCACCCGGCGAGCGCCTGCGCGAGCCCGTCCCCGTCGTCGAACTGGAGGGCCCCGCGGCGCCGCTCCGTCACCCCGTCGGTGACGCCCAGGAGCGTGTCCCCGGTGCGCATCACAAACGTTTCGCTTGTGTAGTCCGGATCGTCGACGACGCCGAGCAGCACCTGTGGCGTGGCCGCGGCGACGACCTCCCCGCCGGGCCGCATGAGCAGCGGCAGCGGATGCCCGGCGGAGGCGATGGTGCACAGCACGCCGTCCTCGGTGGGCGTCAGCTCTCCGTAGAGGAGCGACAGGAAGCGGGACGTGGAGCCCTCCGGTGGCACGCCCCTGCCGTCGGCCGCGGCGAGCGCGCGGGCCGCGGCGTCGGAGGCCTCGGTCGCGTCGTCGAGCAGCAGCCGGTTGAGCCGGTCGAGGACCTGCGCGACCTGGTACTCCTCGCGGGCGAGCAGCCGCAGCCAGGGCCGTACGAGCCCGATGACGACGGCGGCCTCCGGGCCCTTTCCCTGGACGTCGCCGAGCGCGAAGCACCAGCGTCCGGCGCCGGCCGGGAACACGTCGTAGAAGTCGCCGCCGGGTCCTCCCGCCTCCTTCGGCTCGTACACGAGGGCGCTCGCCACGCCGGGGATCTCGGCCATGACCGTGGGCAGCAGGCCGCGCTGCAGGATGCGGCTGATGGTGGCCTGCCGGGTGAAGCGGCGGGCCGCGCTGACGGCGAGGGCGACGCGCCGGCTGAAGTCCTCGACGAGCCCGGTGATCTCGTCGGGGAAGCGGTGCAGACCGGCCCGCCCGATCAGCAGGATGCCGAGGGCGCGGCCGCCGGCGGAGAGCCGGTAGGCGAGCGCCGAGCCCGTGTCCTGGGTGACCGGGCTGCTCTGCGCGTCGAAGGGCCAGGGCACGGGGACGGCGCCGGAGAGCCGGTCGGGCAGCCGCGGGGGTTCCTTCTCCAGGAGCCCGCGGAGCTCCTCGGTGCGGTGTTCGTGGGTGTGCCAGACGCGGGCGAGCCGGGGCAGCGGCATCGGGTCCGCGCCGCGCATGTCGTGCTCGACGACGCCCGGCAGGCCGCGCCCCTCCTCCTCGTAGAACCAGACGGCGCACCAGTCGGCGAGCCGCGGCACGAGGAGCTGGCCGACGAGCGCGGCGACCATGTCCTCGTCGAGCTGTCCCGCGAGCAGGTCGGAGGCCTCGGCGAGGAAGGAGAGCGCGCCGCGGTTGATCCAGTCCTGGTCCTGGGGGGCGCGCCGGGACGCGGGCGCCAGGATCTCCGCGGCGCGCAAGCCCCTCTGCAGGCTGCGCACGCCGGCCGGAGTGTCGGGAGTCTCAGCGGCGGGTGTCGGGGCGTCTGCGGGGATGCGGGCCCAGACGGTCTTGGCACCGTGACCGTAGGTGATGCCCCACAACTCGGAGAGGGAGGCGACGAGTTGGAGTCCGCGGCCGTACTCGGGGATCTCCGGCGAGCGGAACGCCCGGTCGTTGCGGACGGCGCGGGCCGGGTGCCGGTCGGTGACCTCGACGACGAGTCCCGCGGTGACGCTCCCGTCGGGGGCGGCGCCCTCCAGGCGGCACAGCAGGTCGACCCCGGTGCCGGCGTGGACGACGGCGTTGGTGACGAGTTCACTGAGTACGACGGTCGCGTCGTCCATGAGCCGCCCGTCGAGGGTCAGGGACTCCGACAGCTCGGGCAGTTCGGTCCAGTCGACGAACGCGGCGCGCAGGAAACGACGGGCGGCCGCGGGCGCGAGCGGGTTTCCGGGCAGCGACGTGCGCGCGGCCACCGGCACCCCGGTCGCCTGGTCAGGCGCGTCCGGGGCGCCGAAGGCGCTCTCCCGCTGGATCGGAATGGAACCCACGTTTCGGCTCCTGGTTAGTTGTGGCAAAGACGCCTCAGGCGACACCGACAGAGTGACAGACTGACCACGCCCATAAGCGTGGAGTTACCTAAGTAGGCCGCTATGAGTGAGAACAGTGGTATGCGTGCACCTCAGAAGGGCTACGGTGACGAAGCCATCCGCCCGAGTGATCTCCGGCCGTTACTGGCCGCGCTGACGGCTGCCCGGGACGGCACGTTCGCGCATGTACCGATCGCGGCGGACGGGATCGTCGGCGAGCTCGGCGCGACATTCAATCAGCTCGCCGACCGCAGCGTGCACTTCAACGCCGAACTGGCGCGGGTGCGGCGGGAGATCACCCGGCACGGCCGGCTCGACGAGCGCCTGGAGGCGAGCCCTGGACAGGGCGCCTGGGTGACCCGGGTCGGCGACGTGAACACCATAATCGACGCGCTCGTCGCACCGGCCGCGAACGCCACGCGGGTGCTCGAGGCGGTCGCGGGCGGCGACCTCACCCAGCGTGTCGACCTGCACGACGGCACCCGCCAACTCCGGGGCGACCTGCGGCGGTTGGGTCGTTCGGTCAACAAGATGGTGGACCAGCTCTCCCTGTTCACCGGCGAGGTCACCCGGGTGGCCCGTGAGGTGGGCACCGAGGGAAGACTCGGCGGGCGCGCCAAGGTGACCGGCCTGTCCGGGAGTTGGCGCGATGTGACCGAGGCGGTCAACACCATGGCCTCGCGGCTCACGGCGCAGGTGCGGGACATCGCGCTCGTGACGACGGCGGTGGCCCAGGGCGATCTGACACGTACGGTCACGATCGAGGCGACGGGCGAGCTGCTCGAACTGAAGCTGACCGTGAACACGATGGTCGACCAGCTCTCCGCGTTCGCCGACGAGGTCACCCGCGTCGCCCGCGAAGTCGGCACCGAAGGCCAGCTCGGCGGCCGCGCCCAGGTCCGCGGCGTCTCCGGGGTCTGGAAGGACCTCACCGACAACGTCAACTTCATGGCGTCGAACCTGACCTCCCAGGTCCGCAACATCGCGCAGGTCACGACGGCCGTGGCGGACGGCGACCTGAGCCAGAAGATCACGGTCGACGCGAAGGGCGAGATCCTTGAGCTGAAGTCGACCATCAACACGATGGTCGACCAGCTCTCCGCGTTCGCCGACGAGGTCACCCGCGTCGCCCGCGAGGTCGGCACCGAGGGCCAGCTCGGCGGCCGCGCCCAGGTCCGCGGCGTCTCCGGGGTCTGGAAGGACCTCACCGACAACGTCAACTTCATGGCCGACAACCTGACGTCGCAGGTGCGCAACATCGCGCTCGTGTCGACGGCGGTGGCGCAGGGCGACCTCGGCAAGAAGATCACCGTCGAGGCGAAGGGCGAGATCCTCGAACTCAAGTCGACCATCAACACGATGGTCGACCAGCTCTCCGCGTTCGCCGACGAGGTCACCCGCGTCGCCCGCGAAGTCGGCACCGAGGGCAACCTCGGCGGCCAGGCCCAGGTCCGCGGCGTCTCCGGCGTCTGGAAGGACCTCACCGACAACGTCAACTTCATGGCGTCGAACCTGACCTCCCAGGTCCGCAACATCGCACAGGTCACGACGGCCGTGGCCCAGGGCGACCTCGGCAAGAAGATCTCGGTCGACGCGCGCGGCGAGATCCTGGAGCTGAAGGACACCGTCAACACGATGGTGGAGCAGCTGCGCGGCTTCGCCGACGAGGTGACCCGCGTCGCCCGCGAGGTCGGCACGGACGGCCGCCTCGGCGGCCGCGCAACCGTTCACGGCGTGTCGGGCGTCTGGAAGGACCTGACCGACAACGTCAACTACATGGCGGACAACCTGACCTCACAAGTGCGGAACATCGCGCAGGTCGCCACGGCCGTGGCCCAGGGCGACCTCTCCAAGAAGATCGACGTCGACGCGCGCGGCGAGATCCTCGAACTGAAGACGACCATCAACACGATGGTCGACACGCTCTCCTCGTTCTCCTCCGAGGTGACCCGAGTGGCCCGAGAGGTCGGCTCCCAGGGCCAACTCGGCGGGCAAGCACGGGTCGAGGGCGTGTACGGCACGTGGAAGCGCCTGACGACGAACGTGAACGAGCTGGCGCTGAACCTGACCACGCAGGTCCGCGCCATCGCCGAGGTCGCCTCCGCGGTGACCTCGGGCGACATGTCCCGCTCGATCACGGTCGACACGCAGGGCGAGGTCGCCGAGCTCAAGGACAACATCAACCTGATGGTGGCCAACCTCCGCGAGACGACCCGCGCGAAGGACTGGCTGGAGTCGAACCTGGCCCGCCTCGCCGCCCTGATGCAGGGCCACCGCGACCTGATGGAGGTCGCCGACCTGATCCTGCGCGAGCTGACGCCGCTGGTGAACGCCCAGTACGGCGCGTTCTTCCTCGCGGAGGAGGACGACGACGGCTCACAGCAGCCAATGGCCGTACCCACCAAGGGACTTGCGTACATCGCCGGTTACGGTTCGGGCTCCGCCTCGGTCATCAACACGGGCGGGATGCCGGTCCACGGCCTCGTACGGCAGGCGGCGCTGGAGAAGAAGCGGATCCTGGTGGAGGAGGTGCCGACGGACTACATCAACATCAACAGCGGGCTCGGCGAGGCGGCGCCAGCGTCGGTCGTGATCATCCCGATCCTCTTCGAGGACACGCTCCTCGGTGTGATCGAGCTCGCCTCCTTCTCCCGCTTCTCCGACGTCCACCTGGCGTTCTTCGACCAGTTCGTGAACACCATCGGCGTCGCCATCAACACCATCATCGCCAACTCCCGTACGGAGTCGCTGCTCGGCGAGTCCCAGCGGCTCGCCATCCAGCTCCAGGACCGGTCGAACGAAATGCAGCGGCAGCAGGCCGAGTTGCAGCGCTCGAATGCCCAACTGGAGGAGAAGGCCGCCCTGTTGGCGACCTCCTCGCAGTACAAGTCGGAGTTCCTGGCGAACATGTCGCACGAGCTGCGCACCCCGCTCAACTCCCTGCTCATCCTGGCCCGGCTGCTCTCCGACAACCCGGACGGCCATCTCAACGACCAGGAGGTCCAGTTCGCGACGACGATCCACCGCTCCGGCTCGGACCTGCTCCAGCTCATCAACGACATCCTCGACCTGTCGAAGATCGAGGCCGGCCGGATGGACGTACGCCCCAAGAAGCTCCCCCTCATCAAGGTCCTCGATTACGTCCACGCGACCTTCCGGCCCATCACCCTCGACCGCGGCCTCGCCTTCGAGGTGTCGGTCGGCGAGGACGTGCCGCGCGAGATGTTCTCCGACGAACAGCGCCTCCAGCAGATCCTGCGCAACCTTCTGTCGAACGCGATCAAGTTCACCGCGCAGGGCCGCGTCGAACTGCGGGTCCGCCTGGTCAAGGCCCCCGAAGGGGCCCAGCTGGTCGACAGCGAGGACCTGCTCGCCTTCGCCGTCACCGACACCGGGATCGGCATCCCGCGCGACAAACTCGCCGTCGTCTTCGAGGCGTTCCAGCAGGCCGACGGCACGACGAACCGCAAGTACGGCGGCACGGGCCTCGGCCTGTCCATCAGCCGGGAGATCTCCGCGCTGCTCGGCGGCCACATCGTCGCGGAGAGCGAGCCCGGCGAGGGCTCCACCTTCACCCTGTACGTCCCCGTGCGCTGCCCCGGGCACGAGCCGCCCGACGGGTACGAACCGTCCACCCTGCCGCAGTCGGCCCTCGTACCGGAGCAGGGCGTCTCCATGGACACGTACGCGTCCCTGCAGCCGCCGGAACAGGAGGACAACTGGCCGGCGCCGACGAAGCTGGAGCGGTGGAAGACGGGCAGGCCGGGCCTGGTCCTGCCGGGCCGCCGCGTCCTGATCGTCGACGACGACATCCGCAACGTCTTCGCGCTCACCCACGTACTGGGCCGCGTCGGCATGCCTGTCCTGTACGCGGAGAACGGCCGCGAGGGCATCGAGACGCTGGAGAGCCACCCCGATGTCGAACTCGTCCTGATGGACATCATGATGCCCGAGATGGACGGCTACGAGACGATCTCCGTCATCCGCGGTACGCCACGATGGGCCGGTCTTCCCATCGTCGCGCTCACCGCCAAGGCCATGCCCGGCGACCGCGAGAAGTCGATCGCCAAGGGCGCGAACGATTACGTCCCGAAACCGGTGGACGTCGACCAGTTGCTGAATGTCGTGTGCGAGCTGCTGGCCCCCGAGGAGGCGGAACCGTCCGCCCCCGAGGTCTCCGGCACTCCGGCGACCACTGAGTGAGGCACCGTCAACATGACCACTGCAGAGTCCACTTCGGCGGATCGGGCCAGCATCCTCCTTGTCGACGACATGGAGGACAACCTGACCGCCCTCGAAGCCGTGCTTGGACCGCTCAACGAGCCGCTGGTCAGGGCCCGTTCGGGCGAGGAGGCGATGAAGGCGCTGCTGCGCAGGCAGTTCGCCGTCGTCCTCCTGGACATCCGGATGCCCGGCATGGACGGCTTCGAGACGGCGACGAACATCAAGCGCCTCGACCAGACGAAGGACGTCCCGATCATCTTCCTGACGGGCACGGAGGCCGACACCGGCTACGCCTTCCGCGGCTACGCGACCGGCGCCGCCGACTACCTGACCAAGCCCTTCGACCCGTGGGTGCTGCGCGCGAAGGTGACGGTCTTCCTCGACCTGCACCGCAAGAACCGTCAGCTGCAGCGCCTCTTGGCGCGCGAACACCAGCAGTTGGACAACCTCGCGGCCCGCATGACGATGATGGAGCGCCGCCTGGCCGAGGACGAGGACCCCGATGTGCGGGAACTGCGCCACGACATCGGGGAGATGAAGGAGACGCTGCGGCTGGTGCGCCGGGGTTAGGGCCCTTCTGGCGAATCTTGCAGAAGGACCCTGGGACTCCGAGGCGCTTCGACCGCGGCGTCTCCTCGGGGCGTCAGCCCTCGCGGCTCCCGGAGTACATCTCGTCGAGGAGCGCCTTGTACTCACGCTCGACGACCGGGCGCTTCAGCTTCAGGCTGGGCGTCAGCTCGCCGTGCTCGATGTCGAGGTCGCGCGGCAGGAGCTTGAACTTCTTGATGGTCTGCCAGCGCTGCAGGCCCTCGTTGAGCTCCTTCACGTAGCCCTCGACGAGCTGCACCGTCTGCGGCGCGGCGACGACCTCCGCGTAGGAGGAGCCGCCGAGGCCGTTCTCCTTGGCCCACTCCAGGATCGACGGCTCGTCGAGCGAGATGAGCGCCGTGCAGAAGTTCCGGTCGGCGCCGTGCACCAGGATGTTGGAGACGTACGGGCACACGGCCTTGAACTGGCCCTCGACCTCGGCGGGCGCGATGTACTTGCCGCCGGAGGTCTTGATGAGGTCCTTCTTGCGGTCGGTGATCCGCAGGTAGCCGTCGTTCGACAGCTCGCCGATGTCGCCCGTGTGGAACCAGCCGTCGGACTCCAGGACCTCGGCGGTCTTGTCGGGCAGACCGTGGTAGCCCTCCATGATGCCGGGGCCGCGCAGCAGGATCTCGCCGTCGTCCGCGATCCGCACCTCGGTGCCGGGCAGCGGCTTGCCGACGGTGCCGGTGCGGTAGGCCTCACCGGGGTTCACGAAGGAGGCGGCGCTGGACTCGGTCAGTCCGTAGCCCTCCAGGATGTGCACTCCGGCGCCGGCGAAGAAGTAGCCGATCTCCGGAGCGAGCGCGGCAGAGCCGGACACACACGCCCGCAGCCGCCCGCCGAAGGCCTCCCGCAGCTTGCTGTAGACCAGGCGGTCGGCGGCCTTGTGCTTCGAGGCGAGCTTGAACGGCACCGAGGCGACGCCCGTACGCCGGAAGTTGTCCTGGCTGACCTTCGCGTACTCGCGCGCGACACCGGCCGCCCACTGGAAGATCTTGTACTTGGCGGAGCCGCCGGCCCGCGCCTTCGCGGCGACGCCGTTGTAGACCTTCTCGAAGATGCGCGGCACGGCGGCCATGTACGTCGGCTGCACGATCGGCAGATTCTCGATGATCTTGTCGACGCGGCCGTCGACCGCGGTGACGTGCCCGACCTCGATCTGGCCGGACGTGAGCACCTTGCCGAAGACGTGCGCGAGCGGCAGCCACAGGTACTGCACGTCCTCGCCGCTCACCAGCCCGGTCGACGCGATGGCCTTCGCCATGTACGACCAGTTGTCGTGCGGGAGCCGGACGCCCTTGGGCCGCCCGGTGGTGCCGGAGGTGTAGATGAGCGTGGCGAGCTGGTCCTTCTGGATCGCCCCGACCCGCTCCTTGACGACCTCAGGGTTCTTCTCCAGGTACGCGGCGCCGCGCGCCTCCAGGTCCTCAAGCGTGAGCACCCAGCCGTCGGGGTCGCCCGCGTCGGGCACGACCCCGGTCGCGTCGATCACCACGACGTGCCGCAGCTCGGGCAGCTCGGCGCGACGCGCCCGCGCCTTGGCGAGCTGCGCGGCGTCCTCCGCGACCATCACCTTGGAATCGGAGTCGGACAGGATGAACGCCGACTCCTCCTCGTTGGTCTGCGGGTACACGGTCGTGGTCGCCGCGCCCGCGCACATGATGCCGAGGTCGGCCAGGATCCACTCGACCCGCGTCGAGGAGGCGAGCGCCACCCGCTCCTGCGGGCCCACGCCCAGCTCGACCAGGCCGGCGGCGATGGCGTACACGCGCTGCGCGGCCTGCGCCCAGCTCAGCGACTTCCAGTCGTCGGGGCCCGTGCCGGTGGCCGAGGGCACCGGATAGCGGTAGGCCTCGGCGTCCGGTGTCGCTGTCACGCGCTCCAGGAAGAGGTTCGCCACGGAGGGCGGACGGTTCTCGATCAAGGTCTGTGTGTCGCTCACGACGTCCTCCGGGGCCCGCGACAGTGCGGCTTGTCTCAGACTGCGCGGCTGGTTGATACGAGGCTTGTTTAACTGGCGAGTAACCATGGGGCAGTGATCAGGGTAAGGGTCACCCGCCTGCCGCGTAAGGGGCTCCGGCCACCGACTTCATCGGGCTCACCCCTACGTCCTCACCCCTCACAGGGCCCACACAAAAGCGGTGGGCCCGCCACGCGCGACGCGTGCCGGGCCCACCGCCGAAGGGCAGCTCCGCGGGCTACTTCTTGGTCTTGGAACCGCCGCCGTCGTCGCTGGAGAGCACGGAGATGAAGGCCTCCTGCGGCACCTCGACGGAGCCGACCATCTTCATCCGCTTCTTGCCCTCCTTCTGCTTCTCGAGCAGCTTGCGCTTACGCGAGATGTCACCGCCGTAGCACTTGGCGAGGACGTCCTTGCGGATGGCGCGGATGGTCTCGCGGGAGATGACCCGGGAGCCGATGGCCGCCTGGACGGGGATCTCGAAGGCCTGCCGCGGAATGAGCTCCCGCAGCTTGGCGACCAGGCGCACCCCGTACGCGTACGCGGCGTCCTTGTGCGTGACGGCGGAGAACGCGTCGACGCGGTCGCCGTGCAGCAGGATGTCGACCTTCACAAGATCGGAGGCCTGCTCGCCGGTGGGCTCGTAGTCCAGGGACGCGTAACCGCGGGTCTTGGACTTCAGCTGGTCGAAGAAGTCGAAGACGATCTCGGCGAGGGGGAGGGTGTAGCGGATCTCCACCCGGTCCTCGGAGAGGTAGTCCATGCCGAGGAGGGTGCCGCGGCGGGTCTGGCAGAGCTCCATGATCGCGCCGATGAACTCGCTGGGCGCGAGGAGCGTGGCGCGCACGACGGGCTCGTAGACCTTGTCGATCTTGCCCTCGGGGAACTCGCTCGGGTTGGTGACCGTGTGCTCGGTGCCGTCCTCCATGTCCACGCGGTAGACCACGTTGGGGGCGGTGGCGATGAGGTCGAGCCCGAACTCGCGCTCGAGGCGCTCACGGATCACGTCGAGGTGCAGAAGCCCCAGGAAGCCGACGCGGAAGCCGAAGCCGAGCGCGGCCGAGGTCTCCGGCTCGTAGACCAGTGCGGCGTCGTTGAGCTGCAGCTTGTCGAGGGCCTCGCGCAGGTCCGGGTACTCCGAGCCGTCCAGCGGGTACAGGCCCGAGAACACCATCGGCTTCGGGTCCTTGTAACCGCCGAGGGGCTCGGTCGCGCCCTTGTGCAGGGAGGTGATCGTGTCACCGACCTTGGACTGACGGACGTCCTTCACGCCGGTGATGATGTAGCCCACCTCGCCGACGCCGATGCCGTCGGCCGGGGTCATCTCGGGGGACGACACACCGATCTCGAGCAGCTCGTGCGTGGCCCCGGTCGACATCATCCGGATCCGCTCGCGCTTGTTGAGCTGGCCGTCGACGACTCGTACGTACGTCACGACGCCCCGGTACGAGTCGTACACCGAGTCGAAGATCATCGCGCGGGCGGGCGCGTCCGCGACACCGACCGGCGGCGGGACCTCGGCGACGACCTTGTCGAGCAGCGCCTCGACGCCCATGCCGGTCTTCGCGGAGACCTTCAGCACGTCGTCGGGGTCGCAGCCGATGAGGTTGGCGAGCTCCTCAGAGAACTTCTCCGGCTGGGCGGCCGGGAGGTCGATCTTGTTGAGCACCGGAACGATCTTGAGGTCGTTCTCCATCGCCAGGTAGAGGTTGGCGAGAGTCTGCGCCTCGATGCCCTGCGCCGCGTCGACGAGGAGGATCGTGCCCTCACAGGCCGCGAGCGAGCGCGAGACCTCGTACGTGAAGTCCACGTGGCCCGGCGTGTCGATCATGTTGAGGATGTGGGTACTGCCCTTGTCGGGCCCCTCGATCGGGGCCCAGGGCAGCCGCACCGCCTGGGACTTGATCGTGATGCCGCGCTCTCGCTCGATGTCCATCCGGTCGAGATACTGAGCACGCATCTGCCGCTGCTCGACCACACCGGTCAGCTGGAGCATCCGGTCGGCGAGCGTCGACTTGCCGTGGTCGATGTGCGCGATGATGCAGAAGTTGCGAATCAGAGCCGGGTCGGTGCGGCTCGGCTCGGGCACATTTTTAGGGATCGCGGGCACGCAGGGTCCTGTCTCTTGAGGCCTTCTGCCTCAGGTCGGCCTCGGTTGGGATCAATACGTAGCCTCCATGGTCCCATGAGCGGGGCGCTGTGCTCGGTTTGGGCCGCCTGGATGACGGCTGATACCGTGGGCAGCTGTGTCTCTTGCCCTCTAAGCCGAGGCACGCACTCAGTGACAATCACCGGTACGGGACCTTCGCGGATCCGTGCCTGAACCTGAAAAGGCTCATTTCGTGGCGAACATCAAGTCCCAGATCAAGCGGATCAAGACCAACGAGAAGGCTCGGCTGCGCAACAAGGCCGTGAAGTCCTCCCTCAAGACCTCGATCCGCAAGGCCCGCGAGGCCGCTGCCTCCGGTGACGTCCAGAAGGCCGTCGAGGCGCAGCGCGTTGCCGCGCGTCAGCTCGACAAGGCCGTCTCCAAGGGCGTCATCCACAAGAACCAGGCCGCCAACAAGAAGTCGGCGCTTGCTTCGAAGGTCGCGTCCATCCAGGCCTGACCTGAACTGAACTGCCGTCGGTAGGACCCGGGCGGGCCCTCTCTCTCCGCCCCCGACCGACACCCAAGAGCCCGCACGCGATCTGCGTTCGCCACGCGGGTGCGGGCTCGCACAACGCTTGACCCGATGCCCCGCCCTTTCCAAGGGCGGGGCATCGGTGCGTTCCGATCCAGCCCGTCCGGCGTTCGATTCCAGGCCGTCGGGCGTTTCATTCCAGCCCGTCCGGCGTTTGAGGACACGGCCGAAGGCCGACAGGGGTCTGGGGCGCAGCCCCAGGGACGGGACGGGAAGGGGCGGCGGGGGCGACTTCCCGCGGTGCCGCGCTGACCCGCTACCCGCGCGCCCGGGCAGCCCGAGCCACCGTCACGACGGCCTTCTCCAACGCATACTCCGGATCGTCCCCGGCCCCCTTGACCCCCGCATCGGCCTCAGCCACCGCCCGCAACGCGACAGCGACCCCGTCCGGCGTCCACCCCCGCATCTGCTGCCGCACCCGATCGATCTTCCACGGCGGCATCCCCAGCTCCCGCGCAAGATCCGCCGGCCGCCCCCCGCGCGCGGACGACAGCTTCCCGATCGCCCGCACCCCCTGAGCCAACGCACTGGTGATCATCACCGGCGCCACCCCGGTCGAGAGCGACCACCGCAGCGCCTCCAGCGCCTCGGCCACCCGCCCCTCCACGGCCCGGTCGGCGACGGTGAAGCTGGACGCCTCGGCCCGCCCCGTGTAGTACCGCCCGACAACGGCCTCGTCGATGGTCCCCTCGACGTCGGCGGCGAGCTGCGACACCGCGGAAGCCAGCTCCCGCAGATCACTCCCGATGGAGTCGACGAGCGCCTGGGAAGCCTCGGAGGTGGCGGACCGCCCGAGCGCCCGGAACTCGCTCCGTACAAAGGCCAGCCGATCCGAGGCCTTCGTCATCTTGGGACAGGCGACCTCCCTGGCCCCGGCCTTGCGCGCCGCGTCCAGCAGGCCCTTCCCCTTGGCGCCACCGGCGTGCAGCAGCACCAGCGTGATCTCCTCGGCGGGCGAGCCGATGTACGCCTTGACGTCCTTGACCGTGTCCGCGGACAGGTCCTGCGCATTGCGTACGACGACGACCTTGCGCTCGGCGAACAGCGAGGGGCTGGTCAGCTCGGCCAGCGTCCCCGGCTGCAGCTGATCGGAGGTGAGGTCCCGGACGTCGGTGTCCGCGTCCACGGCGCGCGCGGCCGCCACGATCTGCTGCACCGCGCGGTCGAGCAGCAGATCCTCCTGCCCCACCGCGACGGTGAGAGGAGCGAGCGGTTCGTCGTTTGCAGTCTTCCTGGCCATCGCGCCAAGCATCCCACGCGCCACTGACAAGCCCGCCCCTACTGAACGAAGCCGGGGCCGGGCTCACGGGTCCTGGCGCAGGGCTCACTGGTCCGGGCGTGGGGCTCACTGGTCCGGGGCGCAGGGCCGACCAACCCAGCAGCCCTACGGTTCCTCGCGCCAGCCCTCCCACTCGGCCGCGAACCCGTCCAGCTCATCGGCGGACAGCCGCTCCGTCGCGTCCTCCACGACCAGCAGCCACTGCGCGTCCTCGGCGTCGTCCTCACCGGCCAGCGCGTCCCGTACGAGCTGGGGTTCCTCGGCCACCCCGAAGCGCTCCTTGAGCGCCTCCGCGGCCTCCTCTGCGGCGTCCCGGTCGGGCAGCACCAGTACGTGTCTCACATCGCTCACGCCACCATTTTCCGGCACGCCGGCGGCGGCGCCGCACGGGGTCAGCGGGTCAGCCCTTGGGCACGACCTGTATGTCGAGGTCGATGCGGACGCTGGAGCCGACGACGGCGATGCCCCGCGCCAGCATGGTCTGCCAGCTCACGGTGAAGTCGTCGCGGTGCAGCTCCGTGCTCGCGCGACAGGCGGCCCGGGTCTCGCCCTCCATGCCGGTGCCCACGCCCAGGTACTCGGCGTCCAGCGTGACCGTCCGGGTCACACCGTGCAGCGAGAGCGCCCCGGTGATCGCCCAGCGGCTGCCGCCCTTGTGCACGAAGCGGTCGCTGTAGAACTCCAGCGTCGGGAAGCGCTCGACGTCGAGGAAGTCCCCGGACCTGAGGTGGTCGTCGCGCATCTTGACGTTCGTATCGATGGACGAGGCGTCGATGACGACATGCATCGCGGAGTCCTCGACCCGCTCGGCCACCCGCAACACACCGGCGAACGTGTTGAACCGGCCGTAGACCCGCGCCATCCCGATGTGCCGCGCCGTGAACCCGATCGACGAGTGCGTCGGCTCGAGCTCCCAGTCCCCCGGCTTCGGCAGCGGCGGCGGCGCGGACACCTGGAGCGTCACGTCACCGAGCGCCGCCTGCGCACCCTCGACCACCGTGGCCCCGCCGCGGAACGGCGCGTACCCCTCGGCCGACACGGCGAGCCGGTAGTCCCCCGCGGGCACGGTCGCCACGAACGAGCCGAACGGGTCGACGCCCCCGCTCACCACCTTGCGCCCCATCGCGTCGTTCACCTGGAACTCGGCGCCGCGCACCGGCTCGCTCACGGCATCGATGATCCGGCCGCTGAGCACCCCCGCACCCGGCGGCACCGCCCTCCCCCCGAGGGAACTCGAATCTACTGACCGGTTAGTACGGTTTCTCCATCGGAGGCCGAACATGTCCTACCCACCCCAGAACGCCTGGACAACTACCTGATCTACTGCATTCGACAAGCATTCGATCATCGTGGGTAGTTTCGAGGCAACATGCGCCCACATGACAAGAACACCGTCCTGAGCAGCACCTGGGCAGCACCTGGGCAGCATCGGCCGCGCTACGGGAACACCCGGAGCTCCCCACCGCCCCCTCCCACGACCGCGACCGCCCCCTCCCGGTCAGTCCTGAGCACGGCCGCACCGCGCGCCCGCAGCGCCGCCAGCGTGCTGGGTGCCGGGTGGCCGTACGGGTTGTCACGGCCCACCGAGATCAGCGCGACGCGGGGCGCGGCCCTGCGCAACAGCTCCGGATCTTGGTACGCCGAGCCATGATGGGCGACCTTGAGCACGTCGACCGGGGGCAGCCGAGCCCCGGCGGGCGTTCTCAACAGGGCGCGCTGCGCCGGTGGTTCGAGGTCGCCGAGGAGCAGCAGGGTCAGCCCCGCGACGCGGACGAGCAGGGTCACGCTCGCGTCGTTCGGCCCGTCCGGAGTCGGGGCCGGGTCCGGCGGGGGCCACAGCACCTGCCAGTCGAGCGGCCCCGCCCTGCGCCGCTCCCCCGCCACGGCGCGCACCACCGGGACCCCGCGCCGGGCGGCCTCCCTCCGCACGAAGGCCACCTGGTCCGGCGGCTCCTCGAACCCGCTCGTCTCGATCTGCCCGACGGCCCTCCCCCGCAACACCCCCGCGAGCCCGGCCACATGGTCCGCATGGAAGTGCGTGAGCACCACCGCCGGGACCCGGGTGACGCCCAGTGAGCGCAGGCACCGGTCGACAAGCAGCGGGTCGGGGCCCGCGTCCACCACCACCCCGGTCCCCGCCCCCGCCGCGAGCACCAGGGCGTCGCCCTGCCCCACGTCGCACATGGCCAGGCGCCAGCCGGCCGGCGGCCAACCCGTGACACCCCGCACGAGCGGTGCGGGCCGCGTGATCACCAGCACGAGCAGCAGCGCGCAGACCCCGCAGATCCACGGCGACGCGAGTGCCCTGCGTCCCATGAGCACGAGAACCGCCGTGCCGAGCGCGAGCAGCGCCCCGCCGCGCCAGCCACCCGGCCAGTCCATCCCGCTACCGGGCAGGGCGGCCCCGGCCCTGGCGAGGTCTGCGATCCACCCCGTGGGCCAACCGGCGCACCAGGCAAGGGACTTCGCCACCGGCATCGCGAGCGGCGCCATCGCCAGCGCCGCGAACCCGAGCACGGTCGCGGGCGCGACCGCGAACTCCGCGAGCAGATTGCACGGCACCGCCACCAGGCTCACCCGCGCCGCCAGCACCGCGACGACCGGAGCGCACACCGCCTGCGCGGCAGCGGCGGCCCCCAGGCCCTCGGCGAGCCGTGCGGGCACCCCGCACCCGCGCAGCGCAGCGCTCCACCGCGGCGCCAGCGTCAGCAGCGCACCTGTGGCGAGCACCGACAGCAGGAACCCGTAACTCCGCGCCAGCCACGGGTCGTACAGGACGAGCAGCAGCACCGCCGTGGCCAGGGCGGGGATGAGGGATCTGCGGCGCCCGGTGGCCACGGCGAGCAGCGCGATCAGCCCGCACGACGCCGCCCGCAGCACGCTCGGCTCGGGCCGGCACACCACCACGAAGCCGAGCGTGAGGGCCCCACCGAGCACCGCGGTCGTCCGCAACGGCAGACCGACCCGGGGCGCGAGTCCACGCCGCTCGACACGTTGCGCCGTGCCGGGCGGGCCGATCAACAGGGCCAGCAGAATCGTGAAGTTGGCCCCGCTGACCGCCATGAGGTGCAACAGATCCGTCTCCTCGAAGGCGGCATGCAGCTCCGGAGTTACACGCGCCGTGTCGCCGACGACGAGCCCGGGAAGCAGTGCGCGCGCGTCCGCGTCGAGCCCGCCGGTGGCCTCGCGCAGCCCCGCCCGCAGCACCCCGGCCAGCCGCTGCGCCCGGCTCGGCGCCCCCACGACCCGCGCCCGCTCCCCACTCCCGACCCGCAGCACCGCCGCGACCCGGTCCCCCGCGACCATCGGCGGCGCGAGACTCCCGCGTACCCGCACCCTGGTACTCGGAAGCACCGACAGCCATGAACTGCCGCGCACCTGCGACGACTTGCCGGGTGCGGGCGGAGACGCGGGCCCACTTTCCCTCCTCTCGCCGCTGCCTCCTCCTTCCCTGTCGCCTCTGTCTTCGCTGTCCCCCTTGCCTCCCCCGCCCACCACGACCAGCACCGGCGCCCGCGTTCGCGCCATGCCCCCGTCCGGGCCCGTCACCCGCACCACGTCCGCCTCCACCAGCACCGACGTCGGCGCCGCGTGGTTCCCGCTGATCCTCGGCCGGGTGAGCCGGGGATCGGAGGTCACCTCCAACTCGACGTCCACGCGGGCGAATTCGGCCCCGAGCCCGGGCACGGGACCGCGCCGCAGGTCGGCCCCGTGCAGCCCGGCGGAGGCCGCGGCCGCGGCGGTGCACAGGAGCAGCGCCGCCGCCGACGGACCACGCCAGGGCCGCGCCGGGCGCCCGGCCCCACCACGCCCAGCGACCACCAGCCCCGCCCCACCGACCGCACACGCCACCGCCACGAGCCCCGCCCACCACGGCGAACCGGTCACCATCAGCGCCGCCGTGCCCCACGCCGCGAGCGCGGGCGGCACCAACCTCAGGTCCAGCGGCCCCTCTTGGCGAGGATGCGCATCACCGAGCCGCCCCACCGCGGACAACGCCTCCCGGCCACCCCGCATGACCGGGCGATGTATGACTGGCCGATTCACGACCTGGCGACTCATGGCCGTACGGCATTCTGCAGATCTTCGAAGCGCCGATCACCGATGCCATTGACCTCACGCAGCTCGTCGACGGAGCGGAAACCGCCGTGCTCCGTGCGGTAGTCGACGATGTGCTGCGCCAGTACGGGGCCGACGCCCGGCAAGGTGTCGAGCTGTTCCAGGGTGGCCGTGTTGAGGCCGATCGGGCCCGCCGGGGCCGACGCCCCAACGGGCGCTCCCGACGGCGCGGCGGCCGCTGCCGCTGCCGGCGCGCCCACCACGACCTGCTCACCGTCCACGAGGAGCCGCGCCCTGTTGAGCCCCTCGGTGTCCGTACCGGGGCGCAGCCCACCTGCCGCCCGTAAGGCGTCCGCGACCCGGGCCCCGGCGGGCAGTCGCTGGATCCCCGGCCGTCGCACCTTTCCGCTGACGTCCACGACGACCCCGGTGGCACCGCTCGCCACGAGCCCCGGTCCCGACCCCGGCCCCTGCCCCACCGCCGCGGGCGAGGCCCCGCCGCCCGGAGGCCCCACGGCTCGCGGCGCCGCCGCCCGCACCGTCTCGGGCGCCCGCACCGGCTGCGTACGCCCCGCCCAGAAGTGCTGCACGGCGAAGAGCCCCACCACGCCGACGAGAACGGCCAGCGCCAGGGCACCGCGCCGCTCGACCCCGCACCGCGTCTGCACCCACAGCGGCAACCGGTCCCGCAGGGCGAACGCCGCCCGCTCGCGCCGCGAGGGCGCAGGGCCCTGATCCTGCGCAGGCGCAGGGCCTTGCGAGGGCGCCAGGTCCCGGTCCTGCGCAAGCCCCGAGGCCTGCCCCTGTGCAGAACCCGAGCCCTGCACCGGCTCCACCAACGCCCCCGGCGGCGCGAACAGCGCCTCCGCCCGCACCCGAGTCCGCTCCGCCTCGACGCGCCTGCGCCGCGCGCGCCGCCGCACCACGTGCCGCTGCCGGGCGCGGCTGTCCGATGCGGGGCCGCGCCCCGGTCCGCTGGATGCGTGTGCCGTCCGTGTCCGTGATCGAAGTTCCATGTCACGAGACGGTAGGCACCGCGCCACCGGCACGTGGATCTTGCTCAATTCCCGGGGACAACCCGGCAGTTGTGGATAACTCTGTCACCCACGCGACTGACGGATCAGGCGAGCACGCCGCCAACGGAACAGGCACGCACGCGCCCGACGGACCAGGAGAACACGCGGCCGACAAAGCAGGCACGCACGCGACCGCCGGACCAGCCGAACAGTCACCGCCCTACGTCCGCGGCGAGACCACAGCCCCCAGCAACCCCGGCCCGGTGTGCGCCCCGATCACCGCGCCCACCTCGCTGACATGCAGCTCGGCCAGACCCGGCACATGCTCGCGCAGCCACTCCGCGAGCGCCTCCGCCCGCTCCGGCGCGGCCAGATGGTGCACGGCCACGTCCACCTGCGCGCTGCCCGCCCGCTCGGCCGCGATCTCCTGCAGCCGCGCGATCGCCTTCGACGACGTGCGGACCTTTTCCAGGAGTTCGATGCGGCCGCCGTCGAGCTGGAGCAGCGGCTTGACCGCGAGCGCGGACCCGAACAGCGCCTGCGCGGCGCCGATCCGGCCGCCCCGGCGCAGATAGTCCAGCGTGTCGACGTAGAAGTACGCGGAGGTGCCCGAGGCCCGCTTCTCCGCCGCGTTCACCGCCTCGTCGACGGTGCCCCCGGCGTCGGCCGTCTCCGCCGCCGCGAGCGCGCAGAAGCCGAGGGCCATGGCCACCATTCCGGTGTCCACGACGCGTACCGGGACCGGGGCCTCGCGCGCGGCCAGCACCGCGGCGTCGTACGTCCCGGAGATCTCGGCGGACAGGTGCAGCGAGACGATGGCGGTGGCGCCGGACTCGGCCACCTTGCGGTAGGTCTCGGCGAACTGCTCCGGGCTGGGTCTCGACGTCGTCACCGACCGGCGCTTCTGCAGCGCCTCCGCGACCGAGCGGGCGGAGATCTCCGTACCCTCTTCGAGCGCCCGGTCACCCAGGACCACGGTCAACGGCACCGCCGTGATGCCGTGGCGCTCCATCGTCCGCTGCGGCAGGTAGGCCGTTGAATCGGTGACGATCGCGACATGGCGGGACATGCACCGGAGATTACCTGCCACGGTCTCCCGGCGGCAGCCCGGCCCCTGCCTCCCGGCCATCGGACGACGCGCGTCGGCGGGCGATCAAGTCGTGCTCTCCGGACGGGGTTTCTTCTCCCACGGATACACGGGGCGTACACCTGGCGGAGTGATCGCGGCCCGGTTCTGCTCCCGATCGCGCCCCTGCCTGCGGTCCGTCCCCGGCGCCTGCCAGGCGGGCTCGGGCTCGGGTGCTGCCGCAGATCCCGCTCCGGAGCCCGGCTCGGTCGTCCAGTGCCGCAGCGCGCCGGCCTCCAGGTCGATCTGCGAACTCAGCGCGTCCAGGTCGTCGCTCGCGAACCGGCCGGCCCGGTCGCGGGCCGCGTGCCGCAGCGCGTCGGCCGACCGCGTGATCTGCTCCGTGCGCGTCCTGAGCTCCGGCAGCACCCGCGCCACCTGCCCCTTGTCGGGCTCGCTCTCCAGGCGCTTCAGCTCGGCGTCCACCTCGTGCCCGTGCGCACTCAGGCGCTCGAAGAGGCCGAGGGACTCCTTGAGCGAGGCGTCCTCGGCCACGCGCGCGTGCAGCGCGTCCTGCGTGGCCCGCATGGAGGTGCGCAGATGCAGCCGCAGCTGCGCCAACTCGGCTGCCGTGCCGGGCTGCACATAGCTCTTGGCGCGCAGTGTGGTGTCCTCCACCGCCCGCCGCGCCTGCTCGACCTTGCGGTCCACCCCGCGCTTGGCGGCGCCGACCGCCTTCACCGTCATGTACCCGCCGAACGCCAAAAACGCGACGAAGATCAGCGCAATGATCAATAGCACGGCTTCCATAGCGCGCTCTCCTCAAGGTCGCCCCGCCCAACCGGTCTCTCCACCGTAAACGGAGCGGGCAGGCCGAGGGTTCCAGCGGAACCCCCAACCTGCCCGTAGGGAACAACCCTGAGCGCCTTACGCAGGCACGATGTGCCGATCACGCAGGCGCGATGTGCCCGATCACGCAGGCACGATGTTCACCAGCTTCGGCGCCCGCACGATGACCTTGCGGATGCCGGCGCCGTCCAGCGCGGCGACGACCTTCTCGTCGGCCAGGGCGATCTTCTCCAGCTCCTCGTCGGAGATCGCCGGGGAGACCTCCAGGCGGGCCTTGACCTTGCCCTTGATCTGGACGACGCAGGTCACGGCCTCGTCGACCACGTACTGCGGGTCGGCGACCGGGAAGTCCTGGTGGACGACGGATTCGCTGTGGCCCAGCTTGCGCCACAGCTCCTCGGCGACGTGCGGGGCCAGCGACGCGACCAGCAGCACCAGGCACTCGGCCACGGAACGCGGCAGCGAGCCTCCCGCGTACGACTTGACCAGGTGGTTGTTCAGCTCGGTGACCTTGGCGATCGCCGTGTTGAACCGCATGCCCTCCAGGTCGCCGCGCACACCGTCGATCGCCTTGTGCAGGGCGCGCAGCGTGGCCACGTCGATGTCCGCCTCGGGCACGTCGACGACGGTGACCTCGCCGGTCGTCTCGTCGACGACGTTGCGCCACAGGCGCTGCAGCAGCCGGAACTGGCCGACCACCGCGCGCGTGTCCCACGGCCGGGAGACGTCCAGCGGGCCCATCGCCATCTCGTACAGGCGCAGCGTGTCCGCGCCGTACTCGGCGCAGATCTCGTCCGGCGTGACGGCGTTCTTCAGGGACTTGCCCATCTTGCCCAGCAGGCGGCTGACCTTCTCGCCCTGGTAGTAGTACGCGCCGTCGCGCTCCTCCACCTCGGCGGCCGGTACGGCGATCCCGCGCGCGTCCCGGTAGACGTACGCCTGGATCATGCCCTGGTTGTACAGCTTGTGGAACGGCTCGGCCGACGAGATGTGGCCCAGGTCGAACAGCACCTTCGACCAGAAGCGCGCGTACAGCAGGTGCAGCACGGCGTGCTCGGCGCCGCCTACGTACAGGTCGACACCGCCGGTGGGCATGCCCTCGCGGGGGCCCATCCAGTACTGCTCGATCTCCGGGTCGACCAGCTTCTCGCTGTTGTTCGGGTCCAGGTAACGCAGCTCGTACCAGCACGAACCCGCCCAGTTGGGCATGGTGTTGGTCTCGCGGCGGAACTTGCGCGGCCCACGGCCGTCGCCCAGGTCCAGCGTGACGTTGACCCAGTCCTCGTTGCGCGACAGCGGCGTCTCGGGCCGCGTGTCGGCGTCGTCCGGGTCGAAGGTGCGCGGGCTGTAGTCCTCGACCTCGGGCAGCTCCAGCGGCAGCATCGACTCGGGCAGCGCGTGGGCGATGCCGTCCTCGTCGTAGGCGATCGGGAAGGGCTCGCCCCAGTAGCGCTGACGGCTGAACAGCCAGTCGCGCAGCCGGAAGTTGACCGTGCCCGAGCCGATGCCCTTGCGCTCCAGCCACTCGGTCATGCGGGCCTTGGCGTCGGCGACGCCCAGGCCGTCCAGGTTCACCTCGTCGCCCGCGGAGTTCACCAGCTTCGCGTCGCCCGCGACGAACGCGTCGTCCCACGTCGAGGGGTCGGTGCCGCGGTCGTCGCTCGGCTCGACCACGCAGCGCATGGGCAGCTCGAAGGCGCGCGCGAAGGCGAAGTCACGGCTGTCGTGCGCCGGCACGGCCATGATCGCGCCGGTGCCGTAGCCCATCAGTACGTAGTCGGCGATGAAGACGGGGACCTGCTCGCCGCTGACCGGGTTGGTCGCGAACGCGCCCGTGAAGACGCCGGTCTTGTCCTTGGCCTCGGTCTGGCGCTCGACGTCGGACTTGGCGGCGGCCTGCTTGCGGTAGGCGGCGATGGCGTCGGCAGGGGTCGCGTGACCGCCCGTCCAGACGTCGTGGGTGCCCTCCGGCCAGGCGGCCGGGGTGATCTTCTCGACCAGGTCGTGCTCGGGGGCCAGCACCATGTAGGTGGCGCCGAACAGAGTGTCCTGGCGGGTGGAGAAGACGGTGATCTTCTCCTTGCCGGAGCCATCGGCGTCCGGGACCGCGAAGTCGATACGCGCACCCTCGGAGCGGCCGATCCAGTTGCGCTGCTGCAGCTTGATCGCCTCGGGCCAGTCCAGGCCGTCCAGGTCGTCGATCAGGCGGTCCGCGTAGGCCGTGATGCGCATGTTCCACTGGCGCAGCTTCGACTTGAAGACGGGGAAGTTGCCGCGCTCGGAGCGGCCGTCGGCGGTGACCTCCTCGTTGGCCAGGACGGTGCCCAGGCCCGGCGCCCAGTTCACGGGCGCGTCGGAGGCGTACGCCAGGCGGTAATCGCCCAGGATGTCGGCGCGCTCGCCCTCGTTCAGCCCGCTCCAGGAGCCGCCGCCGGGAACGGCACGCTCACCGGTCTCGAACTGCTTGACCAGGTCGGCGATCGGACGGGCCTTCTGCAGGTCGTCGTCGTACCAGGAGTTGAAGATCTGCAGGAAGATCCACTGCGTCCACTTGTAGTACTCCGGGTCGATCGTGGCGAACGACCGGCGCTTGTCGTGGCCCAGGCCCAGCCGGCGCAGCTGGACCTTCATGTTGACCATATTGGCCTCGGTCGACGCGCGCGGGTGGGTGCCCGTCTGCACGGCGTACTGCTCGGCGGGCAGGCCGAACGCGTCGAAGCCCAGGGTGTGCAGCACGTTGTGGCCCGTCATGCGCTGGAAGCGCGCGAAGACGTCCGTGGCGATGTAGCCCAGCGGGTGGCCGACGTGCAGGCCCGCACCGGAGGGGTACGGGAACATGTCCATGATGAACTTCTTGGGCCGCGACGCGACCTGCGGGTCGCCCGCCAGGTCACCGCTCGGGTTCGGCGCCTCGTACGTGCCCTCGGCGTCCCAGAAGTCCTGCCAGCGTGCCTCGATGTCGGCGGCCATGACCGCCGTGTAGCGGTGCGGCGCGACCGCCGCCTCGGAAGCGGCGGCGGAATTCGTCTCGCTCATGATCCTCAAAGCTCCATCGATTGTGTCTGCCAGCGGCCCGTGCTCAGAAATGAAAAAGCCCCTCGCACAGGAGGGGACGCCGCGCCGATTCCGACCTCACGCCCTGGGGGCGGGTCGGGACTGATCAGCGCGGCTCGCTAAGCAGAAGGCGTACGGCACGCATGGCGTCAGGGTACCGCAGCCCTCGCTCGACCCGCGACGGGCTTCCCCTGTGCCCCACCCCACCCCAGGGATTACTCGGCGTACCGACCCCTATCGGGACAACGCAAAGACCAAACATCTCGTAGATAACAGCGAGATAACTCAAACCTCGTACTGCCCGGTATGCCTCGATCTAGAGTGCGGGCCGTGGGACCACCGTGCCGAACCGTTCGGAGTCACCCCCATGAACCCTCGAACCCCTCACCCCCTGAACTCCCTTCGTACGCCGAGGAGTTCACGCACACCCGGTGCCGGCCGTCGCAGGAGAACAGGGCTGCTCATCGCGGCAGTCGTCCTCCTGTTGCCCGTACTCGTGTCCGTCGGAAGCGACGCTGTGCGGGCGACGCTCGACTTCGGCGCGGGCGTGCTCTGCCTGGTCTCGCTGACCTCGTCCGTCGTCTGGGGCCTGGTCGCCTCCGACCGGGTCTTCCTCACCTCACGGCAGCGGCTGCTCGCGCAGGCCGTGCACCGGATCACCGCGGTCTCCTCGCTCGTCTTCCTGTTGCTGCACATCAGCGTGAAGCTCGCGCTCTCGCACGTGACGCTGCTCGGCGCGCTGATCCCGTTCTCCGGGGGCTTCAACGGCAGCGCGGGCCTGATCGGCCTGGGCGTGACCGCCGGACTCCTCATGATCGCCACAGGCGTCACGGGCGCGCTGCGCAGCTCCATGGCCTCCCCCGCCCGGCTCGCCACCCGCTGGCGCGCGACCCACATGCTCGCCTACCCGGCCTGGTGCTTCGCCCTCATGCACGGCCTGTACTCGGGCCGGCCCGCGAAGGCGTACGTGACCGTCCTGTACTGCCTGGCCCTGGTCGCGGTCGCCGGCGCGATCGCCCTTCGGGCGTCGCCGCAGGCCGTACGGCGCAAGGTGGCGGTGCGCATCCTCGAATTCCTGGACGCCGGACCGCGCGCGGGCGGCACCAGGCGGGCCGGGTCACCCCTCCCGCAGCCCCGCAGCGAGCCCGCACCGGCCGCCCCGCAGTCCCGCCCGGAGCCCGCCCCGCAGCCCACCTTCGAACCCGCTCCCCCGACGCAGGCCGACATCGGCTTCGCGGCCGCCTACCGCGCGGTGTCCGCTCTCCCCCGCGAGGAGCTGCCCACGCAGTCGGTCCCATACCTGCAGCAGTACGCGGACCCCACGGCCGCCATGCCGGCCGCACCCACCGAGCGCTGGCCCGCCCCCTCCCCGCCACCCCCGGCCCCAGCCCCGCCCTCCCAGTACGACCCGACGTACGACACCCCCTACGGAGGCGTGCCCGGCTACCCCGCCTCCTACGGAGACGGCATGAACAGCGGCGCCTACGAAGACGTCTATAAGGAAGCGCCCGGCTACACGGAAGCGCCAGATCCCACCGAACCGCTCCCCGGCCCCTACCAAGCACCCGCTTCCGGCGAGCCCTGGACCATGCCCTACGGAGGCACGCAGTGAACACCGCACTGCCCGACGTCCCGGAAGTCCGGGTCGTCGGACTTCCCCAGCTCACTTCGGGGTTCGACCTCGTGGAGCGGCTCGACCTCGACATGCACCTGAAGGTGCACGGACCACTGGAACCCATGGCGGGCGAACAGCTCGCGCAGCTGGCCCAGGCGATATCCCTGCGCGGCCGCGGCGGCGCGGGCTTCCCCTTCGCCAAGAAGCTCCGCGCGGTCGCGGAGTCGGCGATCCGGCGCGGAGTGCGCCCGGTCGTCGTCGTCAACGGCAGCGAGGACGAGCCCGCCTGCCGCAAGGACACCGTGCTCATCAACCGGGCCCCACACCTGATCCTGGACGGCGCCCTGCTCGTCGCGGAGGCGATCGGCGCGCGCACGCTCGTCATCGGCGTGACCCGTGACAGCACCGAGGCGTCGATGCAGGCGGCCCTCGCCGAGCGCGGCCTGACGAACCGTCGGGGCGCACCACTGCGCGCACGCGTGCAGCGCAATCCGGTGCGCATGGTCACCGGCGAGTCCTCGGCCCTGATCCGCTCGGCGGACGGCGGCCCGCCCATGCCGCCGGGCCGCAAGGTCCGCGCCTCCGACTCCGGCGTCGGCGGCGCCCCCACGCTCCTGTCGAACGCGGAGACCTTCGCCCAGCTCGCCATCGCGACCCGCACGGGGGCCGAGCGCTACTGCCGCACGGGCCTGCACGACGAGCCCGGCACGGTCCTGTTGACGCTCTCCGGGGCGGTCGCCCGCCCGATGGTCCTGGAGGTGCCGTCCGGCGTCCCGCTGCGCTACGTACTCCAACTCGCGGGCGCTCCCCCGCTTCCCCAGGGCGTCCTCACGGGCGGCTATCACGGCAAGTGGCTGGACGGGGTCGGCGCGCAGGACGCCATCGTCTCCCGCGCCTCCCTGGAGGCCTCGGGCGGCGCCCTGGGCGCCGGGGCGATCCTGCCGATCGGTCCTGACACCTGCCCGCTCGGCGAGGCCCTGAAGGTGGCGCAGTGGCTGGCCTCGGAGAGCGCGGGCCAGTGCGGGCCCTGCTACCTGGGGCTGCCCGCGGCGGCGCGCGGCCTCGAGGACGTGCTGAACGGAGGCGGCCCGACCGCCCTGGAGGCGCTGCGCGAGGTCACGCACGCGGTGAAGCGGCGCGGGGCGTGCAAGCACCCGGACGGTTCGGCGGCGTTCATCGAGTCGACGATCTCGGCGTTCACTGACGACCTGGCGGCGCACGTCCTGGGCGCCGGCTGCGGCCGCCCGGTGCTCGGTGTGCTGCCGTTGCACGCAGAGGCGCCGGCGGCCTCGACGCCGAGCGGCAAGCGGCTCGCCGTCGACTGGACGCTGTGCCGGGGCCACGGCCTGTGCGCGGACATCGTGCCGGAGCTGCTGCAGTTGGGACCCGACGGCTTCCCGACGGTCGCGGAGGCGGCGGTCCCCGGCTACTCGGAGGCGAACGCGGTACGGGCCGTGCGCCGCTGCCCCGCGCTGGCGCTGCGGATCGAGGAGGACGCATCGGCGGCCGCGCAGGACCGGAGGCCGGCGCGCCCCGCGCTCCCGCCCGGCCGCAGCCGCGCCCGGAGATAGCCCGTCGACACAAACACCCGTGGACACAAACAAAGGCGGGCCATCCGAATCGGATGGCCCGCCTTCACGTTCCTGTGGAGCTAAGGAGAATCGAACTCCTGACCTCCTGCATGCCATGCAGGCGCTCTACCAACTGAGCTATAGCCCCGTGCTTTGGTCCTCCGGGGCTTCCCTGTCGGTCTCCCCGGCGGCGTCGCCAACATTACACGGTCACCGGGGTGCATCACCAAATCGTTTCCGTTCCGCCCCCTTCTGTAGGGAAAAGTCGCCGTTGACGACTACTAGTGTTCCCTCATGTGACTGTGCTCGCCCTGCCCCGCACCCGCCACGCACCGGCAGCGCTCGGGGCCTGCCTGCTCTCGTTCGCCGCCTTCGTGATCGCCCAGCGCGCGGCCGACGTCTCGATGATCGATCTGATGGTCTACCGGGCGGAGGGCTGGACGGTCCGCACAGGTGGCGACCTGTATGCGATGCGCGCGACCCACGCCGGCCTGCCGACCACCTACCCGCCGTTCGCCGCGCTGCTGTTCCTGCCGCTGACGTACCTGGACGTGGTGACCATGAAGGTCGCCGCGACCGCCCTGAACCTCGCCCTCCTCTTCGGTCTTGTGCACCTCTCCCTGCGTCTCGTGCGACGCCACGCGCGCGTGGAGCACGCCTTGTGGGTGGCCGCCGCCGCCGTGTGGTGCGAGCCGGTGTGGACGACGCTGCGCTACGGGCAGGTCAATCTGCTGCTCGCCGTGCTCGTCCTGTGGGACCTGACGCGCCGGCCCGGGCACCGCTGGGCAGGCGTGGGGATCGGCATCGCGGCCGCGATCAAACTGACGCCCGCGCTGTTCGCCGTCTTCCTGCTGTGCACGGGACTCGCGCAGTTGGCGCGGGGCGGGGCCTGGCGGCCATGGGTGCGCGGGGCCTGCGTGGCGGTGGGCTCGTTCGTCTGCGTGACCGTCCTGACGGCCGTCGTCCTGCCGCACGACTCCCGGCACTTCTGGACGCGGATGGTCTTCGAGTCGGACCGCCCCGGCCACGCCGAGGAGACCGGCAACCAGTCGCTGCGCGGCGTACTGGCCCGACTTCTGCACACCGGAGATCCCGGGACCTGGTGGGCAGTTGCCGCCGCCGTGACCGCCGTAATCGGACTCGCGGTCGCGGTCGCGGCGGCGCTGCGCGGGCGCAGGGCCCAGGCGGTGGTGGCGTGCGCGACGACGGCGCTCCTGGTCAGCCCGGTCTCGTGGTCCCACCACTGGGTCTGGTGCGTGCCGTTGGCGCTGTTCGTGTGGGAGTCGGGCCGCCAAAAGGCCGCGCTCGCCCTGGCCTTGACGTTCTGCACCTACGCACTGTGGTGGGTGCCGCACACCGACGGGCGGCCCGAACTCCACCAGAACGCAGGGGAGTCGATGCTTTCGGCGCTCTACGTAGGAGTGGCCTGCGCCTTCCTCGCGTACTCCGCGGTCAGGCTCTGGCGAACGAATAGAAGCGCTTGAGCGTGCAGTGCTCGTCCAGGAGCCGGCCGTAGATCGGCTCGCCCTCCAGCTCGCGGTACGTCTCGATCGGGTCGCCTTTTATGATCAGCGCCCGCGCGCATTCCTCGCACCAGTACTGGTAGTCGGGGTTCAGCGGCTCCATGTCCCGCACGATGGGCGTGCCGCTGCCGCACCAGTCGCACTTCCTCCTGTGTGCACCCATGTGTTCCGCTCAGCTCCAGCTGTGGCCGCAGGCCGTGCACACGTACGAGATCCCGCCGTTGTCGCCGAGCATCTGCGCGACGTGGGAGGAGCCGCAGGACGGACAGTCGAGGGACGGGACGTCTTCGGAACCGGCCGGGGGCTCGGCGGATATCGCTGCCATGCCGAGGAAGCGATCGGCTTCCTCGTTGATGCTCAAGGGCATCGCGCACTCCCTCCCCAGCGGGCCGCCTTCGTCGGTCGGACACAGCCCCGTTCCGGCCGTCCGATTCTGCCACGGCGGAAGCGACCCGGTCAGCGACGCCCGCGTACCAGTCCGGACACGACGTCCGCTGAGGTATACGCCCCGGGCGCCCTCGACGCCTCAAATCTGCCGCAAAATCGGCAACGAAAAATCCCGCCCCTTACGGGACGGGATCTTTGATTCCTGTGGAGCTAAGGAGAATCGAACTCCTGACCTCCTGCATGCCATGCAGGCGCTCTACCAACTGAGCTATAGCCCCTCGCGTTCTTCCCCCTCCGGGCTTTCCCCCGGCGGGCCGAACAAGAAGAACTTTAGCCTGCGACCTGCCGGAAAGTGAAATCCGGCCCCTGCGGCCCGAGGGGCCGGTCCTGGCAGGCACTCGGGCACCCTGCGAAGGTGCCTAGTCGTCGTCGCCGAGGACCGGTTCCGGCAGCGTGCCCGCGTTGTGCTCCAGCAGACGCCAGCCGCGGGCGCCCTCGCCGAGGACGGACCAGCAGCAGTTCGACAGGCCGCCGAGTCCCTCCCAGTGGTGGGACTCCAGGCCGAGCAGCCGGCCGATGGTGGTGCGGATGGTGCCGCCGTGGCTGACCACGACCAGCAGGCCGTCGTCGGGCAGCTTGTCCGCGTGCCGCAGCACGACGGGCGCGGCCCGGTCGGCGACCTCGGTCTCCAGCTCGCCGCCACCGCGACGCACGGGCTCGCCGCGCTTCCACGCGGCGTACTGGTCGCCGTACCTGGCGATGATCTCCTCGTGCGTGAGGCCCTGCCACTCACCCGCGTATGTCTCGCGCAGGCCCTCGTCGTACGTGGCTTCGAGGCCCGTGAGCGCGGTGAGTTCGGCGGCCGTCGCCGCGGCCCGCCTGAGGTCGGAGGCGACGATCGCGTCCGGCCTCAGGGAGGCGAGCAGCCGGGCCGCGCGGCGGGCCTGGCCGACGCCGTCCTCGGTCAGCTCGATGTCCGTGGTGCCCTGGAAACGGCGCTCCAGGTTCCAGGAGGTCTGACCGTGCCGCCACAGGACGACGCGCCGCCCCCGAGGTGAGGCGCTGGTCACAGCACCTCACCACCGAGCTCACGCATCTCCTCGGCCGCGGCCTCGCGCTCCTTGGCGTGCTCCTCGCCCTTGCCGCGGGTGGCCTTGGCCTCCTCGGGCAGGTCGATCTCGGGGCAGTCCTTCCACAGCCGCTCCAGGGCGTAGAAGACGCGCTCCTCGCTGTGCTGGACGTGGACGACGATGTCGACGTAGTCGAGCAGGATCCAGCGGGCGTCACGGTCGCCCTCGCGGCGCACCGGCTTGGCGCCGAGCTCCTTGTTCAGCTTCTCCTCGATCTCGTCGACGATCGACTTGACCTGGCGGTCGTTGGGCGCCGAAGCGAGCAGGAAGGCATCCGTGATGGACAGCACATCGCTGACGTCGTAGGCGATGATGTCGTGCGCGAGCTTGTCTGCGGCCGCCTGCGCGGCGACGTTGATGAGCTCGATGGAACGGTCAGTGGCGGTCACTACAAGGCTTTCCGTCGGCGGTCTGGATCCCCTGAGAGATCCCTCAGGGGGGTACCCCAAGGGTCTCACGGTCCGCCGACACGCCTCACGGCCTTACCGGTGGCCCCACGCGCGCGGGGCGCCGGGCCACCGGTGGGCGGTCACTGACCGGTGTAGTTCTGGCCCAGCACCACGGAGACGTCCGCGTTCCTCGCCGCCTTGCCCTTGGTCACGGCCGACGTCGGCAGGCCCAGGGTCTTGGCGACCTCCACGGCGTCCTTCTTGTGCGAGGCGTCCGCGTACGTCACCCGGGAGGTCGCGATCGCCGTTCCGGTTCCACCGGACACGAACGTGTAGCCGCCGTTGACCAGGGCGACGCGGGCCTTCTCGGTGCGGGCCTTGTTCCCCGTGGCGTTCTCGATGCCGACGCGCAGCGAGTCGCCGCTGGACGGGGACTTCACGGTGCCGCCGAGCACGTTCTCGACCACCGAGTCCGCAGTGGACCGGGAGATGGCGCCGCCGCGCTGCACCGGCAGCACCTCGCTCTTGTAGTCGCCCTCCTTGGCCCGGTCGGCGAGCTTGGCGAGGAAGGCGCCGAGGTCCTTCTCGGTCAGCGACGGGTCGAGGATCTGGGCGAGCGTCTGCACGGTCGTCGTCGCGGCCTGCGGGTCGGACGACAGCTTGCGCAGCACGCCCTGCATGACCTGACCGAACCGCTCGAGCTGCGCCGTCTGCGGCTCGCCCTTGGCCCGGTACGTCGCGTACGCCACGGCCGCCGGGCCGCTGAGGGTCTGGTCCGCGCTCTTGTGGACGAGCACGGTGCCCTTCTTGGCGGGGTCGGGCACGGTCGCGTTCGTGGTGACGTCGATGTTGCCGACGAGCTCGACGAGGTTGTTGAGGTACGGGGTGTCGAGCCGCCAGGTGCCCTGGATGTCGGTGCCGAGCAGGGTGTCGAGGCCGTCGCTTGTTCCGGAGGAGCCGTCCTCGTCGACGGACTTGGCGAGCGTGGTGCTCGTGCCGTCCTCGTCGGACAGGGCGAGGGAGTTCGGCAGCAGGACGGAGGTGGCCCGCTTCGTGGTCGTGTTGTTCACGAGCAGCGCCGTGGACGTGCCGCCGCCCTTGGTGTTGTGCAGGTGGACGACGATGACGTCACGGTTCTGCGGACCGACCGCGGAGGCCGCACCCGCCTTCGCCGCGTCCTTCGACAGGAACGGCAGCTTGCCCTGGTACCAGAGGTAGCCGGCGCCGCCGACCAGGCACAGGGCGAGGACGACGACGAGGGCGATGCCCCGGCTGCGGCTGCGGCGCCGCGCCTCCTCGCGCCGCTCGGTGCGCGATTCGGTGAACTTCAGCCAGTCGATGACGTCTTCGGAGTCCTCGTCCGGCTCCTCGACGAACTCGAACTGCTCGGTGCGGTAGTCGCGGTCGGGCTGCTGGGCCTGCGACGGCGCGGGCGGCGGGGCCTGCTGCGGGATGTACGCCGTGGCCTGCTGAGCTTGCTGGGGCTGCTGCGACTGTTGGAACTGCTGCGGCTGTTGCGCCTGCTGAGACTGTTGGAACTGCTGCGGCTGTGGCTGCTGTTGAGGTTGCTGGAACTGCTGCGGCGCCCCGCCGTAGGGGTCGTACGAAGGGGGCTGCTGGGGCTGTTGGTGCTGCTGCCCGGTCGGCTGCTGCTGTCCGCCCGCATACGAGTCGTAGCCGTACCCGTACGCTGAGTTCTGCTCGTACGACGGCGCCTGTTGGACCGGCCGGTAGACCGGCTGGCCGAACTCGTCATAGCCGACCAGTTCGTAGTTCTGCTGGTCGTAACCGTCGTATCGGTCGTTCACCGATGCCCCTCTCGGCGGTGCAGGGTTCAGTCGCCTCGGTACAGCTGGCGCTTGTCGATATAGCGCACCACACCGTCCGGCACCATGTACCAGATGGGGTCACCCTTGGCGACCCTGTCACGGCAGTCCGTGGACGAGATGGCGAGGGCGGGAACCTCGACGAACGAGACGCCGCCCTCCGGCAGACCCGGATCGGCGAGCGTGTGGCCCGGCCGCGTGACTCCGATGAAGTGTGACAGGGAGAACAGCTCGTCGGTGTAACGCCAGGTGAGGATCTGGCCCAGAGCGTCGGCACCCGTGATGAAGAAGAGGTCGGCGTCGGGGTTGAGCTGACGCAGATCGCGCAGCGTGTCCGTCGTGTACGTCGGACCACCGCGGTCGATGTCGATGCGGCTCACCGAGAACTGCGGGTTCTCGGCGGTCGCGATGACCGTCATCAGATAGCGGTCCTCGGCCGGAGAGACCCTCTTGGCGCTCTTCTGCCAGGGCTGCCCGGTGGGCACGAACACCACCTCGTCGAGGTCGAACTGCGCGGCGACCTCACTGGCCGCCACCAGGTGTCCGTGGTGGATCGGGTCGAACGTCCCGCCCATGACGCCGAGGCGTCGCTTGGCCGGTGAGGCCCACTCGTGATCCGGGCCGCCGGCCGGGCTGTTGACCGGGCCGGTAGGCATGTCCTGCGCTCCCATGCGTGCAGAGCCTACTGGCCCGTTCCCAGTGCTTCCGCCCGGGTCAGCGGTCGCGGTTGAAGCGCGTGGTGATCCACAGCAGCAGGATCAGGATGATGAAGGCGCCGCCGCCCGTCACGAGGGGGCTGAGGCTTTCGTGGTTGCCGCCGTTCTCGCCCTCGGCAGCGAGAGTGGCGAGCTGGGCAGCGGTGCTGTGGAGGCTCATCTTCAGCAGGACCTATCCGGTGTGGGATCGGGATAAAGACTTCTGACCCATCGTAAGCGGTGGGGTCAGTCGTCGCTCTTGTAGCCCCGCAACAAGAACCAGGCGAGGAAGGCCGCGCCCAGAACGCCCACGATCAGCACGCCGCGCAACAGGTTCCCCGCACCCTGGTCCGACGCCGCGCTGATGACCTGATCGATGTGCTCCATGACGGTTCGCTCCTTCGGTGTGCTGCCCCGTCACGGTATATCCGCCTAGTGTGGACTCCACCTTGGGGGCACACCGGATACGGCGGGACACGTCGCACACACGGAACATGGGGGAAGTCGGATGCCCGACGAACCGAACGAGCAGCACGAGAACGTACCCAGCAGGCAGCGTCGGCGCTTCCCGGGGATCTCCTCGCGGGCGTACGAGCACCCCGCGGACCGCTCGGCGCTCGTCGCGCTGCGCAAGCTCAGCGGGTTCGACACGGTCTTCAAGGCGCTCAGCGGACTGCTGCCCGAGCGCAGCCTCCGCCTGCTGTTCCTGTCGGACTCGGTGCGGGTGTCCGACGAGCAGTTCGCGCACCTCAACACGATGCTGCGGGACGCCTGTTACATCCTGGACCTGGAGAAGGTCCCGCCGATGTACGTCAATCAGGACCCGCAGCCGAACGCGATGTGCATCGGCCTGGACGAGCCGATCATCGTCGTCACCACGGGACTTGTGGAGCTCCTCGACGAGGAGGAGATGCGGGCCGTCGTCGGCCACGAGGTGGGCCACGCGCTGTCGGGCCACTCGGTGTACCGGACGATCCTGCTGTTCCTGACCAGCCTCGCGCTGCGCGTCGCGTGGATCCCGCTCGGCAACCTCGCGATCATGGCGATCGTGACGGCGCTGCGCGAGTGGTTCCGCAAGTCCGAACTCTCCGCGGACCGCGCCGGGTTGCTGGTCGGCCAGGACCTGCAGGCGTCGATGCGCGGCCTGATGAAGATCGCGGGCGGCAACCACCTGCACCAGATGAACGTGGACGCGTTCCTCAAGCAGGCCGAGGAGTACGAGGCCGGGGGCGATCTGCGCGACTCCGTGCTGAAGATTCTCAACGTGATGCCGCGCTCGCACCCGTTCACCACGGTGCGCGCCGCCGAGCTGAAGAAGTGGGCGGAGAGCCGCGACTACCAGCGTCTGATGGACGGTCACTACCCGCGCCGCAGCGAGGACAAGGACACCTCGGTGACGGACTCGTGGCGCGAGTCGGCCTCGCACTACACGGATTCCGTGAAGACCTCGAAGGACCCGCTGATGAAGCTGGTCAGCGACATCGCGGGCGGCGCGGGCGACCTGGGCGGCCGGGTGCGGCGCGGCTTCGGCGGCTTCGGCGGCACGGGTGGCGGGGGCGCCAGCGGGAACCACGGCACCGACGACGACAGCACAGGAAACGGCAACGGCAACGGCGAGCGCTGATCCCCGAAGCCCGGCCTGATCCAAACGACAGGCCCTACACGTGCGGCTGGGCGTCCGGCGCGAGCGCGCCGCACAGCGCGGTCGCACTGTCCGTCGCGTACGGGTCGGTGCCGGCCGGGCCGCCCTTCTTCGCGCTCTGGCCCGCGAGCAGCGGATGCAGATACCCGGCGGAGTCGGACGAGCAGGCGAGCGGGCCCGCCTGGACGTACGAGACCAGCAGCTCGGTCTGGTGGTTGCGCAGGTCCTGGCGGTCGAAGCGGAAGTGCATGGAGCGGCGGACGGTGAAGAGGGAGGCCTCGGCCTTCTTGCCGTCGGCCGCCTTCGCCGTGGGCCGCAGCGCGTAGACGAACGTGTGGTCCGAGGTCACTTCGAGGGTGTCCGCGTCGGTCTCGGCCACATGCAGCGCGCCGCGGACGCGGATGCGTGAATCGACGAGGGTGGCCTGCGCCGGGTCGAAGCGGACGAGCCAGCCGGTGGCCGCGTGCCGCCCGTCGGTGACCGGCCTGTTGACGCTCTGGTCGAACTGCGGGAGCTGCTGCGGGTCGATCAGCATCCGCACCGGGCGCACGGCGCCGCGCGTGAGCACGTCGGGGTCGAGCGAGGAGTCGACGAGGTAGTCCTTGGCCGTCGTCAGCGCGGTGACGACCTGGCTGTCGGAGAAGTGCGCGGTGGCCTTCGGGTCGTCCGGCAGAGCGATGGCACGGCCGGCGCGCTTGAACCGGGCGGCAGGGCTGTGCTCGTACAGCTCGTGCACGGACTCGGAGCCGGGGACGCGGCCCGTCGGGGCCAGGGGTATGACGGTCATGCGCAGCGGTTCGGTGTTCCGGGCGACCGGGGTGGTCCGGTACGGGCTTCGTACGCCCATGTAGACCGCGGTGCCGAAGGCGACCACGATCAGGACGACGAGTATGACGGCCTGCCGTGTGAGGCCCCGGCGCAGCACGGGCAGGCGGCGCACGGCCGGCGAGTGGTCGCCGATGCGCTCCTGCGCGGAGAACTCCTGGAGCCGGGCAGCCTTGACGAACGATTCGTCGAACACGACGGATCGGTACTCTTCCTCGCTGCCGCCACTACCGGGACCGCTGTCCGGTGTCCCCTCCGGTGGGTCTCCTGGCCCGCTCATACCTTCAGGGTAGGTCTCCCCGACGCCAGGTAAACGCCCTGGTGCACGGTCAACTTTCCGGACCCCCGCGCGAGCGCCTCGAGCGCCCCCTCACGGGGTCCGCGGAACGGCCGAAACCGCCGGTTGCGAGTAGTCCGCGGAGGCGGAGGGCGAGCCCGGAACGTTCTTCTCCAGTTCGGTCGTCGCGGGCGGCGGGACCTCGTCCTGGCTGCCCGAGGACGCGCCCCGGTAGACGGCCGTGAAGGCGAGGGCGACCATGCCGATGCCCATCAGCAGGGCGAGCGCCCAGGCGACGGGCCTGCGCCAGCGGATACCGCCCGCTGGACGGCTTTCGCGGTCGCGCTCCTCCTCGTACAGCTCGTCCGACTCGTCCCCGTAGCAGCCGAATTCGCCGTCTTCGCCGCGGCCGTACCCGTCCACGTCGTCGTAGAACTCGTCGTCGGGCGACGGCCGGATGCGGGTCCTGCGGGACTCGGCCTCCTGGGCCTCGGCGCGCGCCTGCGCAGCGGCGAGCAGCCGCTCGACCGCGGTGGGCTCATGGACCTCGGCAGCCTTGATGAAGTCCTCGTCGAAGACCACGGAGGCGAACTCTTCGTCCCAGCCCCCGCGGTCGTGGTCGTCGTCGGGCTCCCAGCCGTCCGGGAACGGCGAGCCCCCCACGTCCTCCGGCACCCGTCCAGGGTAGACCGAAGGGGTCAATTTGGGCAGACGGTAAGGGAATTCACCACATGCGACCGTGCGCGTCGGCGGATGTCAGCGGGTGTGACCGTCGCCCGTGACGATGTACTTCGTGCTCGTCAGCTCCGGCAGCCCCATGGGTCCGCGGGCGTGCAGCTTCTGCGTGGAGATGCCGATCTCTGCGCCGAAGCCGAACTGGCCGCCGTCGGTGAACCGCGTCGAGGCGTTCACGGCGACGGTCGTGGAGTCGACGAGCTGCGTGAAGCGGCGGGCGGCCGCCTGCGAGGTCGTGACGATGGCCTCGGTGTGACCCGAGGACCACAGGCGGATGTGCTCGACGGCCCGCTCCATGTCGTCGACGACCGCGGCGGCGATGTCGTACGAGAGGTACTCGGTCTCCCAGTCGTCCGGAGTCGCCTCGACGACCTCAGCCTTCGACTGCGGGGCGTACGCGAGGATCCGCGGGTCCGCGTGCACGGTGACGCCCGCCTCGGCGAGCGCGTCGAGGGCGCGCGGCACGAACGCGTCGGCGATGTCCTGGTGGACGAGGAGCGTCTCGGCCGCGTTGCACACGGAGACGCGGTGCGCCTTGGAGTTGACGAGGATGTCGACCGCCATGTCGAGGTCGGCGTCGGCGTCCACGTAGACGTGGCAGTTGCCGGTGCCGGTCTCGATCACGGGGACGGTCGAGTTCTCGACGACGTTCTTGATGAGCGAGGCACCGCCGCGCGGGATCAGCACGTCGACGAGGCCGCGGGCCCGCATCAGCTCGGTCACCGAGTCACGGCTCTCGCCGGGCACGAGCTGGATCGCGTCGGCGGGCAGTCCTGCACCACCGACGGCGTCGCGCAGTACGCGCACAAGCGCGGTGTTCGACTCGTACGCCGATGAACTGCCGCGCAGGAGTACCGCGTTGCCCGACTTGAGGCAGAGGGCGGCGGCGTCGACCGTGACGTTCGGGCGGGCCTCGTAGATGATGCCGACGACGCCGAGCGGGACGCGGACCTGGCGCAGGTCGATGCCGTTCGGGAGGGTGTTGCCGCGCACGACCGTGCCGATCGGGTCGGGCAGGGCGATGACGTCGCGCACATCGGAGGCGATGGCGCGGATCCGCTCCGCGGTGAGCGTGAGGCGGTCGACGATGGCCTCGGAGGTGCCGGCCTCCCGGGCGCGCGCGATGTCCTTGGCGTTGGCCTCGATGATTTCCGCCGTACGCACTTCCAGTGCGTCGGCCATCGCACCGAGGGCGTCGTCCTTTTCCGCGCGCGGCAGCGAGGCGAGATCGTGGGCGGCGGACCTCGCGCGGTACGCGGTCTGGGTGACCGGGGTCATCGAGTCGTACGGGGTGAGCGGCAGCGTCATGCTCCGCAGGATATCGGGGGCCGGGGGGCGGTCCAGGGGGTGTTTCGGGGGGTGAGACGTGGCCGAAAACGGCCTGGGCCACAGGGGTGGGGGTTTCCGCCTCGTGAGGGTCACCTGTGCTTACGCGCGCAGTTCCCCGCGCCCCTTGGTCAGAAGGGGTGGACGCCGACGGGAGTGGCCGGCAAGGGGCCGTAGCCCTCGGCGATGCGTTGGTGGTAGGTCTGGCGGTCGATGACCTCCAGGCCGACGATTTCCCAGGGCGGGAGCTGCGACGTGCGGCGGTGTTCGCCCCACAGGCGCAGGGCCACCGCCGCCGCGTCGTGCAGGTCGCGGGCCTCTTCCCAGTAGCGGATCTCCGCGTGGTCCACCGCGTAGCGGCTCGTCAGCAGGAAGGGGTGGTCGTGCGCGAGCTGTTCGAGGCCGCGGCGCACCTCCGCGAGCGGCGCCTCCGCACCGGAGACGCTGAGCGTGACGTGCCACAGGCGGGGGCCCTCCTCGGCCCTCCCCTCGGCGGCCTCCCCCGCGGTCTCCTCGTCGTACGCGTCTCCCGCGGCCACGCTCGTCAGCGCCCGCTCCGCCGACCCTCGGGGCCCCTTGGACGCGACCCCCGGGCGCGCTCGTCTCACGACGGCCTCCTTTGCGCAATGGTCGTGCGGACCTTCCCCGGATGAACTCCCTGCCTCAAGAGTTGAGCAGGACACGGAGCTTCTTGGGGCGGTTTTGGGGAAGGTCCCCCACGGGTGGCAGGCTTTCGGCCTTTCACACAGGGGGTTTCGAAGGCGCGCGGCCCGTTTCAAGCCTGGAGGATGACCAAGTCGTCCCTGTGTACGACTTCCCGCTCATAGGCGGGACCGAGGTCGCGGGCCAGCTCACGCGTGGAGCGGCCGATCAGCTGCGGGATCTCCTTGGCGTCGAAGTTGACGAGCCCACGGGCGACCGCGCGCCCGCGCTCGTCGCGCAGCTCGACCGGGTCGCCCGCGCCGAACTCGCCCTCCACGGCCGCGATCCCGGCGGGCAACAGCGACTTGCGCCCCTCGACCACGGCCCGTACGGCACCGTCGTCGAGGGTGATCGCACCCTGCGGCGTCGAGGCGTGCTGCAGCCACAGCAGGCGGTCGGCGCTGCGACGGCCGGTGCGGTGGAAGTACGTGCCGGTGTCGCGGGCCGCGAGGGCGTCGGCGGCGTACGAGGCAGAGGTGAGGACCACCGGGATGCCGGCGGCCGCGGCGATCGAGGCGGCCTCGACCTTGGTGACCATGCCGCCGGTGCCGACGCCCGCCTTCCCGGCGGAGCCGATCTTGACGTGCGCTATGTCGGCGGGGCCGCGCACCTCGGCGATGCGGGAGCTGCCGGGCTTCGCGGGGTCGCCGTCGTAGAGGCCGTCGATGTCGGAGAGCAGCACCAGCAGGTCGGCGTGGACGAGGTGGGCGACGAGGGCCGCGAGCCGGTCGTTGTCGCCGAAGCGGATCTCGTCCGTGGCCACCGTGTCGTTCTCGTTGACGATCGGGAGGGCGCCCATCGCCAGGAGCTGGTCGAGGGTGCGCGAGGCGTTGCGGTGGTGGGCGCGGCGGGCCATGTCGTCGCTGGTCAGGAGGACCTGGCCGACGCGGACTCCGTAGCGCGCGAAGGAAGCGGTGTAGCGGGCGACCAGGAGGCCCTGTCCGACGCTCGCCGCGGCCTGCTGGCGGGCGAGGTCCTTGGGGCGGCGGGTCAGGCCCAGTGGGGCGAGTCCCGCGGCGATGGCGCCGGAGGAGACGAGGACGATCTCCTTCTCCCCGCCTCCGCGCTGCTTCGCCAGGACGTCGACGAGCGCGTCGACGCGGTCGGCGTCCAGGCCCCCCGCCGCCGTGGTGAGTGACGACGATCCGACCTTGACGACGATCCGGCGGGCATCCGCCACGCCCTGCCGTGACGTCCCCGACGCTGCCCCAGTTGTAGCCCCTGACATGCCTGGCAATGTACGTGACCTGCCCCTTCGACCGCTCTTGGGTTTCGAGGTACGGACAGGGCCGTGGACGCCGGGTAACCAAGAGAGGGAGTTGGTCCCTGTCCTTTCACGCCATTTGCCCTTGTTTCCCCTGCTTACAGGCCTGGAGGATTGCTAGGGGGCCACTGAAAGTCATACGGTCAGTGGTCAGCATTCCGCGAGGTGGACCTCCCCCACGGTCCCCCCACCCTCCGAGACCCCCTGCCAGGAGCCCAGCCCGTGCCCTCCGCCGGACGTGCCTCGCGCCGCCTCGTGCAGCTTTCTGCGCTGTTCACGATGTTCGCGCTCTATGTGGCCCAGCTCGTCAGCGCGCTCGTTCCGTATGTTCCCGTCTTCGTCGCCGCGAGCGCGGCCGGACTCGCTCTAGACACCTACCTGCAGTACAAGCAGCCGGGGCTGCTCTCGCTGCTCGGCAAGATCCGCTTCGACGTCACGGTGCGGCAACTGCTGCGCGACATGCTGATCTTCGTCGGTCTGCTGCGCATCAGCGGTATCAACCCGCTCGACGAGCAGGCTCCGCTGCTGGTCATGGTGCTCGCGATGTACCTGCTGCACTTCGCCTGCCAGGCGGCCGCGGTCCTGGTGCGCCGCTCCCGCACGCTGCCGATCGTCACGCGCAACATCGACGCGTCCGCGCTGAACCTGTGCGCGTCGCCGCCGCGCCTGCTCGCCCGGCGCGCGGCCCACCGCCTGCTGACCTTCGCGATCCCGTCCACCATCGGCCTGGTGATCACCGCGGCGACGACCAACGCCGTGTGGGGCGTCATCGGCATCGGCGTCTCGATCGCCCTGTTCCTCTTCGGCACGGTCTTCCTCGGTACGTGGCTGCTGCCGAAGAAGCGTCCGGTGAGCGACGCCAAGGTCATGGAGTGGCTCGACAAGTGGCTGGCCGATTACCGGCCGACCGTCGGCATGTACTTCTCCGGCGGCACCACCTCCGCGTACCAGGCGAACATGTGGCTCTCCACGCTCGCCGCGGTCGACGGCAAGCCGCTGATCGTGCTGCGCGAGCGCTTCATGGTGAACAAGATCGACGCCACCGATGTGCCGATCATCTGCTTCCCGAAGGTCGCCACGATGTTCTCCCTGGAGAACTCGACGCTGAAGATGCTGCTGCACCCGGCGAACGCCGCGAAGACCTCGCAGGTCCTGCGCATCCCCACGATCAAGCACGCGTTCACCAACCACGGCGAGTCCGACAAGCTCTCGTCCTGCAACCCGTACGCGAAGGCGTACGACGAGGTGTGGGTGGCCGGTCCCGCGGCGCGCGACCGCTACCAGCTCGCCGACGTCGGCGTCGACGACCGGGACGTCGTCGAGGTGGGCCGCCCGCAGCTGGCGCCCATCAAGCTCGCGGACGGCCCGGCGACAGGCGAGTACACGACGGTCCTGTACGCCCCCACCTGGGAAGGTTGGGACGGCAACCCGGGCAACACGTCCGTCATCCTGGCCGGCGAGAACATCGTGCGGCACCTGCTCGCCGACCCCAAGGTCCGGCTGATCTACAAGCCGCACCCGATGACCGGTTCGCAGGTCCCCGCCGCTGGTGAGGCCAACAAGCGCATCATGGCGATGATCGAGGAGGCCAACACCCGCCGCTCCGGCGCGCGTCCCGGCCCCGAGGCCGCCGTCGAGCTCGAGCGCCGCGCCGAGGCGCTGAACGAGCTGACCTCCACCAAGTTCCGCAAGGGCACGGACGAGCAGGAGCGGATGATGCTCCAGGGCCGGCCCGACGGGGACCGGGCGGCGGCGGTGGCCGAGGCGACCGAGGCGTGGGAGGAGGCGTACTGGGCGTCGTTCCCCGAGTGGGAGCACCTGATCATCACCCAGGCGCGGCCCGCGATCTTCACCTGCTTCAACGCGGCCGACGTCCTCATCTCCGACGTCTCCTCGGTCGTCTCCGACTGGCTGAGCAGCGAGAAGCCGTACGCGGTGGCCAACACGTCCGGCCTCACGGAGGACGAGTTCCGCACCGGTTTCCCGACCGTGCGTGCCGCGACGGTCCTCGCGCCCGAGGCCACGGAGGTCCCCGAGCTGCTCGCGGTCGTCCGCGGCGAGGCGGAGGACGCCCACGCCGAGGCCCGCGCGGCCCTGAAGGAGCACCTCCTCGGCCCCTCGGACCCGCCGTCCATCGACCGCTTCAACGTCGCCGTACGCGCCCTGTGCGCCAAGGCCGACGAGCGGCGTGCGCGGATGGCGGCACGTGGCGAGGACGAGGTACCGCCGACCCGTGAGGACTCCGTCGAGGAGGCTGCGGCCGAGGCGGAGGCCGCGGAGGCGGCGACCGAGTCGGAGCCGGAGGACACGGTGACGGCGTAACGCCTTTGCGGCGCGCGTGCGGAGGGGCCCGGGAGACGTCTCCCGGGCCCTTCCGCGTGTGCGCCGCCCCCGTCCCCTACGCCTCGGGGCTCCGCCCCGACCCCTGCGAGGGGCGGGAGGGTAGGAGATGACCGGGCAACGGCGCAGCCGGAGAGAGACCGGCGCCGCGCGACGAGCGCAGGGGCAACCACCCCGGCAAAGCCCCAGGACCCCGGTGCCATGCACCCACCACCACTGGCTCCGACCCCGGACCTGGACCCGGACCAGGCCCCAGCCCACCCCCACCCCAACAACAAAGCGGACCGCACCCTTCGGTGCGGCCCGCCCAGATGTCCCGGTCGCCGGAGGCCTAACGTCCCGGTCGCCGGAGCCCGGACGCCCCGGTCACCGGAGGCCAAACGTCCCGGTCCCCGGAGCCCGGACGCCCCGGTCCCCGGAGGCCAAACGTCCCGGTCGCCAGAGGCCAAAGACTAAAGACTAAAACGGCTCGAAGTCGTCGTACTCCTGCTGGGAGTCGTCCCGCTCCGCCTGCCGGTCACGGCGACGCTGCGCCGCCGGCCGGGGCGCCTCCATACGGTGGTCCTCGCCACGCCGCCCGAGCATCTCGGCGCCCGCCATCATCGTCGGCTCCCAGTCGAAGACGACCGCGTTGTCCTCGGGACCGATCGCGACGCCGTCACCGTGCCTGGCGCCCGCCTTCATCAGCTCGTCCTCGACACCGAGACGGCTGAGCCGGTCGGCGAGGTAGCCGACGGCCTCGTCGTTGTTGAAGTCGGTCTGCCGCACCCAGCGCTCCGGCTTCTCGCCGCGGACGCGGAACAGCGGCTCGCCGTCGGCGTCCTCGCGCTTGACGGTGAAGCCCGCGTCGTCCACGGCCTTCGGCCGGATGACGACCCGGGTCGCCTCGTCCTTCGGCTTGGCGGCACGCCCCTCGGCCACCAGCTCGGCGAGCGCGTACGACAGCTCCTTGAGGCCCTTGTGGGCGACGGCGGAGACCTCGAAGACGCGGTAGCCGCGCTCCTCCAGGTCCGGGCGGACCATGTCGGCGAGGTCCTGGCCGTCGGGCACGTCGATCTTGTTGAGGACGACGAGGCGCGGCCTGTTCTCCAGACCCGCGCCGTACTCCTTGAGCTCCGCCTCGATGATGTCGAGGTCGGAGACCGGGTCGCGGTCGGACTCGAGCGTCGCCGTGTCGAGGATGTGCACGAGGACGCTGCAGCGCTCCACGTGCCGCAGGAACTCCAGGCCGAGGCCCTTGCCCTGGCTGGCGCCGGGGATGAGGCCCGGGACGTCGGCGATCGTGTAGACGGTCGAGCCGGCCGTCACCACGCCGAGGTTCGGGACCAGCGTCGTGAACGGGTAGTCCGCGATCTTCGGCTTGGCGGCGGAGAGCACCGAGATCAGCGAGGACTTGCCGGCGCTCGGGTAGCCGACGAGCGCCACGTCCGCGACGGTCTTCAGCTCCAGCTGGACGTCGCCCTCGTCGCCCGGCACACCGAGCAGCGCGAAGCCGGGCGCCTTCCGGCGGGCCGAGGCGAGCGCCGCGTTGCCGAGGCCGCCGCGACCGCCCTGTGCGGCGATGTACGTGGTGCCCTGGCCGACGAGGTCGGCGAGCACATTGCCCTGCTTGTCGAGGACGACCGTGCCGTCCGGCACCGGCAGGACCAGGTCCTGGCCGTCCTTGCCGGAGCGGTTGTCGCCCGCGCCGGGCGCACCGTTGGTGGCCTTGCGGTGCGGCGAGTGGTGGTAGTCGAGCAGCGTCGTGACGTCCTGGTCGACGACCAGGATCACGTCACCGCCACGGCCGCCGTTGCCACCGTCCGGGCCGCCGAGCGGCTTGAACTTCTCCCGGTGAACGGAGGCACAGCCGTGGCCCCCGCTACCCGCGGCGACATGAAGTTCGACGCGGTCCACGAAGGTGGTCATGGTTCAGTGCCTCCAGAAACGTACGGAAATGTCTCTACTTCAACACGCGAAAGGCGGACCCGCTTCCCCGATGGGGAAGTGAGGTCCGCCTCGCGAAAAAATCCAGGTCAGAAAGCCCTCAGGCGTTTCAGACGACCGGGACGATGTTCACGACCTTGCGGCCACGGTGAGTACCGAACTCCACCGCACCGGCGTCCAGCGCGAACAGGGTGTCGTCCTTGCCGCGGCCGACGCCGTTGCCCGGGTGGAAGTGGGTGCCGCGCTGGCGGACCAGGATCTCACCGGCGTTGACGGCCTGACCGCCGAAGCGCTTCACGCCGAGCCGCTGAGCATTGGAATCGCGCCCGTTCCGAGTGGACGATGCGCCCTTCTTGTGTGCCATCTTGTCTCAGTCCCTTACTTCGCAGCCGTGGGGATACCGGTGACCTTGATCGCCGTGTACTGCTGGCGGTGACCCTGGCGACGGCGGTAGCCGGTCTTGTTCTTGTAGCGAAGGATGTCGATCTTCGCGCCCTTGTGGTGGTCCACGACCTCGGCCTGGACCTTGATGCCGGCCAGCACCCACGGGTCGCTGGTCACGGCGTCGCCGTCGACAACGAGCAGCGTAGAGAGCTCTACGGTGTCGCCAACCTTGGCGGTGGGAAGCTTGTCAATCTCAACGATGTCGTCGACAGCAACCTTGTGCTGACGACCACCGCTGCGCACGATGGCGTACACGCGGATCTCTCTTTCGCTCGGAACGGAACGCCCGCAGTCCAGCCGCACGAGGCAGCCTCTCCCGGATTTCACGAGGAACTCCGGGAGGAAAAAGGTTTACGGGAGTAAGGCGCATCGATGGACACGCCGACGGTCAAGGTTACGGGGCGCCCCACAGAAGGGCAAACCGGCCCCTGACCGACGGGCTCACGTGGTCTTGACCTCACCGTCCTGCGGGAGCACCTTGACGCCCTTGCACAGGTTCGTGTTGTCCGAGGCCCCCGGGTACGCGACGCCCCACACCTTGTTGAAGTGCTGCACGTACGTGTCGTGCACGGAGTCGTCGTCGATCTTGACGTACGCCTCGTCGTTCTCGCGCAGCGCCGGGTTCGAGGCGTTCTGCGAGCCGGTGAACGTGATCTTGTTGCGCGCGCCGTCGTACATGCCGTCGATCGCCACGTACTTGGTGTGGATGATGAACGGCGTCCCGAGCTTCGCACCGCCGGGGTTCAGCGGGTCCCGGTTGTCGTTGTAGCAGCGCAGCGGCGGGGCGCCGGTGGTGTGCATCGACTTCCAGGTGCCGCTGTCGGACGTCGCGTACTCGATCTGGACCGTGCAGCCCGCCTTCTTCAGCGAGACCAGCTTGTCGGCGATGGCCTGCCGGGTGATCTGGAAGACCGCAGCGCGCACGATCGTCTTCTTCGTGGCGCCGGTCGCCGCGTCCTTGTAGGTGCACGAGACGTTGTTGAGCACCGAGTGCAGCGTGTCCGTGGAGTTCGTGGTGCCGGCCCGCGGGAAGAAGTACGCCTTGTAGTGGCCGTTGCTGACCGTGCGGTAGTCCCAGTTCGCCCAGTCCTTGACGACCATGTCGTCGAAATAGTCCGCGTACGCGCCGTACAGGACCGGGTTGTTGGGCAGCTGGAGCGCGTCGTTGAAGAACCTCGTGCTCGCGGACGGCGTGGAGTTCGCCGTGGTCTGCACGACGACGTTCGTGGCGCCCTCGACGGCCGAGAACAGCCAGAACTTGTTGTGCATGATCGACTTCCCGAACTTCGGGTCGCCGAGGCAGGACTTGTTCGTGGGGCACAGCGACACGAAGGACGGGTTGGCGCGGCTGGTGCCGAACAGCGCGACCAGCTGCGAGTACACCGTGTTGTCCGGCCGGTCCGTCTTGCTCGTCGAGTCGAGCAGGATCTGTACGCGTACGCCGCGGTCCCTGGCGCGCTTCAGAGCGTCGACGATCGTCTGCTCCCACACGTGGTACACGGCGACCTTGATGGTCGAGCCCGGCAGCGCCGCGTCCGTCAGCTCGACGAGCCTGGTGCGGATGGCGTACTGCTCCTGGGCGGTGCCCAGCGGATCGTTGAAGATCGGCCCCTCGGTCCAGGTCCTGGCCTCGTCCGCCTGCGCGGTTCCCGCGGCGACCCCCGCCTGCACTCCCGCCGCCGAGAGCACGGTGGCCAGGGCCACCATCTGCCGTCCGGCCTTGACCGGCTTCACGGCACGGTGTCTGCCCGTGCCTCTGAGACGCACGTGCGCCATCGCATTCCCTCCCCTGACACGAGTACGCGTCTCCCCAACGCCCACCCATGTCCTTCACCTGTATGACTGCATGATTTTTACAGGCAGTTGGCCGCGCACCAAGAGGCAGGGGGCGAATCGAGCGCTCTTCGAGACCTCTCACGTCGCCCACGTCGCCGAAAACCACGGCAATGACCGACTTGCCCGTACATACGGCGACGCCCCGCACAGCAGCGCTGTGCGGGGCGTCGTCACTCGGTCCAGGCGGAGCCTCAGGCCCTAGGTCGTTTCTGATGGCTCTTGCTGGGTGGGTGGATCAGTGCGGGTGCTGGGCATGCGGGTCGTATGGTGCGACGCCATGAACTGACGGACGCGCAGTGGCAGAAGATCGAGTCGCTGTTGCCGGGAAACGGTGCCCCGGGTGGGCAGTGGGCGGATCACCGCCGAGTCATCAACGGCGTACTGTTCCGGGCCCGTACCGGGGTGCCGTGGCCGGATCTGCCCGAGCGGTACGGGCCGTGGCAGACCGTCTATGAGCGCCATCGCCGCTGGTCGGCCGACGGAACCTGGCAGCGGATCCTGACAGAGCTGCAGATCGAGGCCGCCGCGAGCGACCCGGACGGTGCCCTGGCCCGCACGGCGGCGAAGGAGGCCGAGTGGGCGGTGAACATCGACTCCACGTCCTGCCGGGCTCATCAGCATGCGGCCGGGGCCCGGCACCGGCCGCCGGGTGACTTCCCGCAAAAGGGGGCGGGGCGCGTGTGGAGGCCGATGGACGCGAGGCACTGGGACGTTCCCGGGGCGGACTGACCAGCAAGGTCCATTTCCTGGCCGATGACCGGGCCCGCCCGCTGGTCTGGCAGACCTCGCCCGGCCAGCGGGGCGACAACCCCATGCTCGTCCCGGTACTGGAGTGCCTGCGGATCGCCCGGCGCGGGCCGGGGCGGCCCCGCACCCGCCCGGACCGGCTCCGCGGAGACAAGGCCTACTCCAGCCGCGACACCCGCGCCTACCTGCGCGGACGGCACATCAAGGTGACCATCGCCCAACCCGAGGACCAACGCAGCAACCGTCTGCGGCGGGGCCGGGCCGGCGGCCGGCCTCCGGCCTTCGACACAGGCCAGTACCGCCGCCGCAGTGCCGCCGAACGGTGCGTCAGCAAGTGGAAGCAGTTCCGTGCGGTCGCCAGCCGTTACGACAAGCGCGACTACATCTTCAACGGCACCCTGGCCGTCGCAGCAGTCGTCATCTGGCTCCGCGACACCGTCCAAGAGCCATCAGAAACGCCCTAGGGCCTGTCCGGCGGGTCATGCCGAGGGACGCAGGGCCTGGCACGCACATCTGCGGCGTTGTCGTCAATCACCATCGCTCCGCGATGCCTCAATCCTCCGCCTTGCAGCTGCACGCACCAGGTCCTGCTCACCGGCACCGGCGGGTCAAGGCCACCCAATTCGGCCTGACCCGCCGGACAGGCCCTAGTCGGCCGCGGCCGAGACGGACGGCAGCGACTGCTGCTCGGCCGCCGCGGTCTTCTTCGCGGTCGTCTTCTTGGCCGTCGTCTTCTTGGCGGTGGTCTTCTTCGCCGCCGTCGCCTTCTTGGCCGTGGTCGCCTTCTTGGCAGCCGTCGCCTTCTTGGCGGCCGTCTTCTTGGCAGCCGTCTTGGGGGCGGCCTCGTCGGTCGCGGCTTCGTCGGTCGCGGCCGTCTTGGCGGCAGCCGTCTTGGGCGCGGCCGTCTTCTTGGTGGCGGCCTTCTTCGCCGTCGCCTTCTTGGCCGTCTTACGGGCGGCCTTCTTGGCGGCGGGCGCCTCCTCGGCCTCCTCCGGCGCGGGCGCCTCGGCGGCCTCGTCCGAGGCCGAAGAGACGACCACGACGGCCGTGTCCTCAGTGGTGGTGGTCGGGGCGGTCGCCTTGCGGACGGCGCGACGGCGCGGGCGGGCCGGGGCCGCGGCCTCGGTCACCTCGGCCTTCGGCGCCTCGGGCTCGACGGCCTTCGGCTCCTCCACGGGCTCGGCCTTGACCGGCTCCGTGACGGTCACCGCAGCGGCCTCCTCCGAGGAGGCCTTCGGGGAACCGGCGGGAGCGGACGCCTTGCGCGTGGCACGGCGGCGCTGACGGGGCGCGGGGGCCTCGTCCTGCACGGGCTCGGGCGCGGGGACCGGGGCCGGCTCGGCGGCCTTCGGCTCCTCGACGACCGGCTCGGGCGCCGGAGCCTCGGCCTCAGCGGCCTTCCGCTCCTCCAGCTTCGCGGCCCGCTCGGCCCTCGACTTCCTGCCGGACCTCGCCGGCTTCTCGGCCGCCTCCGCCTGCGGGGCACCGGCCGGGGCCGACGCCTTGCGCGTGGCGCGGCGACGCGAGCGGCCACGACCCGCGGCGGCCTCGGCCTCCGCGGCGCTGGAGTACAGCTCCTCGTCCGCAACGAACTCCGGCTCGGGCAGCGCCGCCGGGGCGGCCGCCTCCGCGGCGACCTCGGCCTCGCTCTCGGGCTCGGACTGCTCCGCGGCCGGAGCCTCGTGCGTCTCGTGCTGGTGGTCCGCGCCGTTGCCGCCGCGGCCGCGCTTCTTGCGCTTGCCACCGCCGCCATTGGCTGCGGGCTGCTCCATGTGCACGATGACGCCGCGGCCGTTGCAGTGCACGCAGGTCTCGGAGAAGGACTCCAGGAGGCCCTGGCCGACGCGCTTACGGGTCATCTGGACCAGGCCGAGCGAGGTGACCTCGGCGACCTGGTGCTTCGTACGGTCCCTGCCCAGGCATTCGAGCAGGCGCCGCAGCACCAGGTCCCGGTTGGACTCCAGGACCATGTCGATGAAGTCGATGACGACGATGCCGCCCAGGTCGCGCAGCCGCAGCTGGCGGACGATCTCCTCGGCCGCTTCGAGGTTGTTCCTCGTCACGGTCTCTTCGAGGTTGCCGCCCTGGCCGGTGAACTTACCGGTGTTGACGTCGACGACGATCATCGCCTCGGTCTTGTCGATCACCAGGGAGCCGCCGGACGGCAGCCACACCTTGCGGTCGAGCGCCTTGGCGAGCTGCTCGTCGATCCGGTACGTCGCGAAGACGTCGACCTCGGACGTCCACTTGGACAGCCGGTCCGACAGGTCGGGCGCCACGTGGTTGACGTAGCCGTGGATGGTGTCCCACGCCTCGTCACCGCTGACGATGACCTTGGAGAAGTCCTCGTTGAAGATGTCGCGCACGACGCGGACGGTCATGTCCGGCTCGCCGTACAGCAGGCTCGGCGACGACGTCGAGATCTGCTTGGACTTCTTCTGGATGTCCTCCCACTGCTCCTGCAGACGCTCGACGTCGCGGCGCAGCTCGTCCTCGCTCGCGCCCTCGGCGGCGGTGCGCACGATGACGCCCGCGTCCTCGGGGACGATCTTCTTGAGGATGGTCTTCAGGCGCGCGCGCTCGGTGTCGGGCAGCTTGCGGCTGATGCCGGTCATCGAGCCCTCGGGCACGTAGACCAGGTAGCGGCCGGGCAGCGAGACCTGGCTGGTCAGGCGGGCGCCCTTGTGGCCGATCGGGTCCTTGGTGACCTGCACGAGCACGGACTGGCCGGACTTGAGGGCGGTCTCGATGCGGCGCGGCCCGTGGGCCATCCCGAGCGCCTCGAAGTTGACCTCACCGGCGTACAGGACGGCGTTGCGGCCCTTGCCGATGTCGATGAAGGCGGCCTCCATCGACGGCAGCACGTTCTGGACCTTGCCCAGGTACACGTTGCCGACGTAGGAGGTCGACTGCTCCTTGTTGACGTAGTGCTCGACGAGGATGTCGTCCTCGAGCACGCCGATCTGGGTGCGCTCGCCGTGCTGGCGGACCACCATGACGCGCTCGACGGCCTCGCGGCGCGCCAGGAACTCGGCCTCGGTGATGATCGGGACGCGGCGGCGCCCCTGCTCCCGGCCCTCGCGGCGGCGCTGCTTCTTGGCCTCCAGACGCGTGGAGCCCTTGATGGACTGCACCTCGTCCGAGGACGTCGACCGCTCGGCCTTCTCTTCCTTCTTGCGCGGCTCGCGGACCTTGACGACCGTGCGCTCCGGGTCGTCGGTCGGCTGCTCGCCGTCGGAGCCGTTGTCACCGGCGCGACGGCGACGGCGACGGCGGCGACGGCTGCTGCTCGAACCGCCGGAACCGGCGGAGTCGTCGCGCTGCTCGTCGGACTCGGACCGGTCGTCGTCGGACTCCTCGGCGGCCGGCTCGACGTCGTCGTCGGACTCGTTGTCGTTCTCGGCGTCGTTGTCGATGTCGCCGGACTCGCCGCGGCGACGGCGACGGCCACCCCGGCGACGGCGGCGGGCCGGGCGGTCCCCGTGCTCGTCCTGCTCGTCGTTCTCCTCGGCCCGCTGGTCCTGGACCTCGGGCTCGGTCTCGGGCTCGGGCTCGGTGACCTCGGCGTCCTTGGCGGCCTCGGCCGCGGCGGGCTGCTCGTCGGAGGCGCGACGGCGGCGACGACGGCGCGGCCCCTGCTCCTCCTCGACGACGGCGGCGGCCGGCGTGGGCTCGGGCGCGGACGTGGGCGCGGGCTCGGGCTCGGGCTCGGGCTGCTGCTCGACGGCGGCCTCGGCCGCGGCAGCGGCGGCGGCGCGCTCCGGCGTCTGGAACATCGGCTCGGTGAAGACCGGGGCCTGGAACGTGGCGACGGAGGCGCGCTTCGGGCGCGTCTCGTCGGCCTGCTCGTCCCGGCCGGCCCGCGCCGGCTTCGATCCGGACTTGGCGGACTTCGCAGCCTTGGTGGCCCTGGTGGCCTTCGGCTCGGCGAAACCACCGGCGGCCTTACGGGTGGCGCGGCGCCGGCGGCGCGGCGACTCGTCCTCGGCGTTCTCGGCGTTCTCGGTGTTCCCAGCGGACTCCGGGGTCTCCACGGTCTCGGCCTCCGTCGTCTCGGCGGCGATGGCATCGGAGATCTCGGGCGGACCGGCGGGCGCGCTGGGCGCGGAGGCGCCACGAGTGGCACGGCGACGGCTGCGACGCGGGCCGGAACCCTCGTCGGCGACCGGCTCCGGCTCGGCGGCGGGCTCAGCGGCGGCCTCGGCCTGCGGCTCCTCGGTGGAGGCGGCCGGGGCGTCCGGGGTCGACACGGTGCGGGTGGCGCGGCGACGGCTGCGGCGCGGGGCCGCGGGCTCCTCGGCGGCGGCCGGCTCCGGCTCGGCAACGGGCTCGGCGGGCTCCGCCACCACGGTCGTCGTCTCTGCCTGCTCGGCGGGTGCACCGGTGGGCGCGGAGGCGCGTCGGGTCGCGCGGCGGCGCGGGCGGCCGGCGGGCGCCGGGGCCTCGGTCGCGGAAGTCTCGGGGGTCTCGACGGGCGCCTCGGCGGCGGCCGGAGTCTGGGTGGCAGTGGCCGGTATGGCCACTGCGGCGTCCTCGGTGCCTGCGGTCGCCGCTACCGGCGGGCCCGCGGGGCGCGACGCGGCCCGGCGCCGACGGCGCGGGGGCAGGGTGTCGCTGGGGCTGTCCAGCTGAGGGTTGGTGGCTTCGGTCTCGGGCATGCGGGTGGATCTCCCGTCGGGCCTCCGGGCGCCGCGCCTGATCCGTGACCGGTGACGTCTGCGGCTCACGCGCATCATGTCGAGCGCGGTGCCGCCGGTCCGGGGCGCGGGCGCCGCACGGAGGCTCTCTGTCTGTTCTCGCCGGTTCCGGTACGCGATGTACGTACGGCCTGGCGAAAGTCCTTGGGGTGGGTGCGCTGCCCGACCCAGATGGCTCCCGAGTACAAGGGCGGCGCTACGACGACCGCCTTACGCGGGACCTTCCACGGCAGGCGCCGTCGCGGTGGCAGTTCCTGCGGCCGCCTTTTGTGGGGCGGCCCGGTCTGCCTCGCGGTCGAGCGCGAGCGGGTCGGTCACCGTGCCTGTCTCTGCGTCGAAAAGCCCCTGCGCCAGCCTGGTCACCGCTGCGGGGACCGGCGGCGCCAGGTCGGCCACGGCGCGAAGACCGGACAGGACGTCGTCGGGTCGTACGGCAGGCGTCACGTGCCGAACAACCAGCCGCAGTATCGCACAGGCCGACTCGCTGGGCCTATCAGCCGGACCAGCCGAAACGTCGGAGACCTCGAGCGCGTCCAGACTGACGACGGCCTCACGGGCGTCGAACGTCCGGATCCCGCTCTTTGTCTTCCTCTGTACCTCGACGGTCTCGGCGGCGCGGAACGCCTCCGCGGCGCGCGCGGCCTCCTCGACGCTCACGCCGTCGAGCCGCAGCTCCCACACGGAGGCGGTGAGCCGGTCGGCGAGGCCCGAGGTGCGGGCCTCGACGGCGTCCACGATGTCGAGGCCCGTGGGCATCGACTCGTCGAGGAGAGCCCTGAGCTTCTCGGGGTCGCGCGGCGCGGTGAGCGCGATCTCCAGGTACTCGGCCTCACTGCCCGTGCCGGTGGGTGCGGCATTGGCGTAGGACACCTTCGGGTGCGGCGTGAACCCCGCCGAGTACGCCATGGGTACCTCGGCGCGGCGCAGCGCACGCTCGAAGGCGCGCTGGAAGTCACGGTGGCTGGTGAACCGGAGGCGGCCGCGCTTGGTGTAGCGCAGTCGGATGCGCTGCACCGCGGGTGCGGGCGGCGGGCCTACGGGCTGTCGCTTGCCCAGTGTCCTAGTCCTTAATGAATGCGTTCTTCGTGCGTGCGGTCGTACTGCTGTCAAGACTACGTCCCTGCGCGCCGCCGGGTTCCCGCCGGTCGCTGACCTGCGGTTCAGGCCGCGGCGCCGCCCCGAACAGCACCCGGCGCACGTCGGTCCGTGCCTGCCGGGCCGCTGCGCGGACGCTCGCGGCGACGCGCGCGACGGGCCGCAGCACGTAGTCGCGCACGACGTGCCCGACCGGGGTGAGCACGGTGCGGTACACCCAGCGCAGCGGATCCACGATCAGCCACCGCAGCGCCCGGCCGACGGCACGGGACACATACCCGGCCACCCGCCAGGCAACCCGCAGCGCGTCCCAGATCTCGCGCCCGATGACGCCGAGCACCCGGCCGACCGGCACGAGGACGTAACGCCACACCGCGAGCAGCGGCACCACGACCAACACCCGTACGAGCCAGGCGAGTCCACGACCGATCGGCACCAACACGTAGTCCCGCAGCGCCCTTCCGACGGGCGCGAGGACATGGACGTACAGCCACACCGCGGGGACGACCAGCAACACCCGCCCGAGCCACCGCAGTCCGCGCCCGACGGGCGCGAGCACGTAGCGCCACAGCATCAGGCACGGCCACACAAGGAGTCCGTACAGCACCCATCCGATCGCCCGCGCGAGCGGCAGCAGCAGCCATCTGCCCACGAAGCGGCCGACCGCCACGAGCGCGTCCCACACGAGGCGCAGGGGCACCACGAGGACGACCATCACGATCCGCAGCGGCAGCCGGATCGCGGCAACAAGGCAGCCTTCGGGGGCCGGTTCAGGGGCCGGTTGGGGGCGCTTCTCCAAGTCCATGTCTCTCCAGACGCTCGCGACGCCTTCGCGGATGCGGCCCGGCGTGGCCCGCCCTATTCGCACGTCGTATCTTCGGGGAAGTCTGCAAAACCGCAGTTCTACCTGTAGGGGGAGGAATTACGCATGATCACGCTGACGAAGGAAGACGGCCCCGCCGACCTGGACGGAGTGACCCATCTGTCCATCGGGGTGTCCTGGGACCCCACCGCCGGCAGCAGCGGAGGCGTCCTCGGCGCGCTGCGCCGCAAGCAGGGAACGGACCTCGACCTGATCGCCATCGCGATGCAGGGCGGCGATCCGGTGCGCCTGGCCGGCCTCGACTCACTGGACCCGATGGGCAACGGCGCCCTCATCCACAGCGGCGACAACCAGACCGGCAAGGGCGACGGTGACGACGAGACGGTCACCGTCGAGTTCTCGCGCCTTCCGCAGCAGATCACGTCGATCGTGTTCGTGGCCGCCGCGTACAAGAAGGGCAGTTCGTTCCAGAAGGCCCGCAACATCAGCTTCAAGGTGTACGACGCGACGGGCGGCAGCACGCAGCAGGTCGCCGACATCTGGCCGAGCCTGATGACCAGCGACAACGGCTGCGCGGTCGCCAAGGCCATGCGCGTGGGCAGCTCCTGGAAGCTGGAGGTCATCAACACGCCGGGCAAGATCAAGCAGGGTGACGAGCGCGCCCTGATGCGGTTCGCCGCCGGACAGTAGCCCAAGTACCGCGAAGGGGCGGCCGGTTGGAGAACCGGCCGCCCCTTCGGGGTTGCGCGCTACTTGACGACGGTCAGCGGCAGGAGCTTCTTGCCCGTCGGGCCGATCTGGATGTCCGTGTCCATCGCCGGGCAGACGCCGCAGTCGAAGCACGGCGTCCAGCGGCAGTCGTCGACCTCGGTCTCGTCGAGCGAGTCCTGCCAGTCCTCCCAGAGCCAGTCCTTGTCGAGACCGGAGTCCAGGTGGTCCCAGGGCAGGACCTCCTCGTACGTGCGCTCACGCGTCGTGTACCAGTCGACGTCCACGCCGTACGCGGGCAGCGTCTTGGCGGCGCAGGCCATCCAGCGGTCGTAGCTGAAGTACTCGCGCCAGCCGTCGAAGCGGCCGCCGTCCTCGTAGACGGCGCGGATGACGGAGCCGATGCGGCGGTCACCGCGCGAGAGCAGTCCCTCGACGATGCCGGGCTTGCCGTCGTGGTAGCGGAAGCCGATGGAGCGGCCGTACTTCTTGTCGCCGCGGATCTTGTCGCGGAGCTTGGCCAGGCGCTCGTCCGTCTCCGTGGAGCTGAGCTGCGGCGCCCACTGGAACGGGGTGTGCGGCTTCGGGACGAACCCGCCGATCGACACCGTGCAGCGGATGTCGTTGCCCGCGACCTCGCGGCCCTTGGCGATCACGTTGGCCGCCATGTCCGCGATCTGCAGGACGTCCTCGTCGGTCTCGGTGGGCAGGCCGAGCATGAAGTACAGCTTCACCTGGCGCCAGCCGTTGCCGTACGCGGTCGCGACCGTACGGATCAGGTCCTCTTCGGAGACCATCTTGTTGATGACCTTGCGCATGCGCTCACTGCCGCCCTCGGGGGCGAAGGTGAGGCCGGAGCGACGGCCGTTGCGCGTCAGCTCGTTGGCGAGGTCGATGTTGAAGGCGTCCACGCGGGTCGACGGGAGGGACAGGCCGATCTTGTCCTCCTCGTACCGGTCCGCCAGGCCCTTCGCGACGTCACCGATCTCGGAGTGGTCCGCGGAGGACAGCGAGAGCAGGCCGACCTCTTCGAAGCCGGTCGCCTTGAGACCCTTGTCGACCATCTCGCCGATGCCGGTGATGCTTCGCTCCCGCACGGGGCGCGTGATCATGCCGGCCTGGCAGAAACGGCAGCCGCGGGTGCAGCCGCGGAAGATCTCGACGGACATCCGCTCGTGGACGGTCTCCGCGAGCGGCACGAGGGGCTGCTTCGGGTACGGCCACTCGTCGAGGTCCATGACGGTGTGCTTGCTGACCCGCCACGGGACGCCCGACTTGTTCGGCACGACGCGGCCGATGCGGCCGTCCGGCAGGTACTCGACGTCGTAGAAGGCCGGGATGTAGATGTTCCCGGTCTTCGCGAGACGGAGGAGGACCTCCTCGCGTCCGCCCGGACGCCCCTCGGCCTTCCAGCCGCGGATGATCTCGGTCATGTCGAGCACGGCCTGCTCACCGTCGCCGATGACCACGGCGTCGATGAAGTCGGCGATCGGCTCGGGGTTGAAGGCCGCGTGGCCGCCCGCGAGGACGATCGGGTCCTCGACGGTGCGGTCCTTGGACTCCAGCGGGATGCCGGCCAGGTCGAGCGCGGTCAGCATGTTCGTGTAGCCGAGCTCGGTGGAGAAGCTGAGCCCGAAGACGTCGAAGGCCTTCACGGGGCGGTGCGAGTCGACCGTGAACTGCGGAACCTTGTGCTTGCGCATCAGTTCCTCGAGGTCCGGCCACACGCTGTACGTGCGCTCGGCGAGGACGCCCTGGCGCTCGTTGAGCACCTCGTACAGGATCATGACGCCCTGGTTGGGCAGGCCGACCTCGTACGCGTCCGGGTACATGAGCGCCCAGCGGACGTCGGTCTCCTCCCACGGCTTGACCGTGGAATTCAGCTCACCGCCGACGTACTGAATCGGCTTCTGCACATGGGGCAGCAAGGCTTCGAGCTGCGGAAAGACAGACTCCACCGTCGAGGCGGCGGCATCGGCAGGCATAACCGTTGACCTTCGTGAGCTGACAGGGGTGACCATCTAGCCTAACCCGCCGAAAGCTCCCGCCTCTCCGCCCTTGCCCAGACCCCCGGCAGCTCGCGCTCACGGTCGGCGGCGGCCGCCTGCTCCTGCCCGTACAGCAGGCCCCACGTGAACGCGGTCTCCCCCGCCCCGTGCGCCTGGATCCCCAGCTGGCGCAGGGCCTCCCGGGCGACGACGGAGTCCTGGTGATCACCGAGCACGCTCTGTACGCCCTTCATGCGCTTGGCGAACTTCTTCGCCTGCTTGCCGAGGACGGGCCGCGCCGCCTCCCCGGCGTAGCGGGCGCGCTTGGCGGCCTTGCGGGCTTCGTGCAGCGCGACGTCGCGGCGCGTGCCCGGTTCCAGGGACAGGGCGTGCTCGACGCGGGCGGCGAGGCGGGCCTTGTCCTTGCGGGCGGCCTTCGCCAGGACCTCGGCGGCGGGCTTGTCGGCGGCGGGCAGCAGCGGCGGCTCTGCGAGCAGCGCGTCCAGGCTGTTGAGCAGGGCCATGTACCGCTTGCCGTCGAGTACGGCGACGGTGTGGCGGCGCGAGCCGTGGCGGCGGGCGACGGCCCAGATCCGCAGCCGGCCACGGACCGGGCCGAGCAGCAGCGTCCTGGGCACCGCGTCGATCCGCCCGGTGAGCCGCTCGGTGAGCACCTCGCGGTCCCGGTCGATGCCCAGCTCGGCCGCGAGCCACTTCAGCTCCTCGCCGACGGACCCGGTGACGGCCGGGTCGAGCACCTTCTTGTACGTCTTGAACGCGCTGCGCATCCGGCGTGTGGCCACGCGCATCTGGTGCACCGAGTCCGGCAGATCGCGGCGCACGGCGGGGTCGAGCTCGACGAGGGCGTCGCGCTGGGCGCGGAGGCGGGCGAGGACGCGGGCGCCCGCGGTGTCCGGGCCCGGGGTGTCAGGGGTGTCCGGTTCCGCTCCGGCTCCGGCGGACGTCTCCGGATGCGTACGTTGCTCGGCCCCGGTCTCCTCCAGGGCGCGGGCCAGCTTCGACGCGGAGGCGGACCGCTCGACGCCCGCCTTGCGCAGCCGCTTCTCGACCTTGCCGAGGAAGGCCGGGTCGGCGCCGTCCGCCAGTTCGACCTCGATCTCGGTCCAGGCGGTGGCCCGCTCCCCGTCGGCCCGCTCGGCGCGCACGGCGTCGACGCACACCTCGGCGAGCAGCGAGCCGTCGGCGTCGGTCAGGTGGGACACGTCCCGCGACGAGCGGAGCCGGACGACCGGGATGAGCTCGTCGCCGCGGACCCGGGAGCGTACGAGGCCCGCGAGGGCGCGCGGCAGGGTGTCGGACGGCGGGGCCTGCACCTCGTCGCGGACGCCCTCGCTCAGTGAGACCGGCAGTTTCAGGTGCCAGCCCGCGTCGGCGCCGCCGCTGCGGTGGCGCAGGGTGATCCTGTCCTCGGCGAGGCGCTGGTCCTCGGTGTCGTAGTAGACGGCGTCGAGTTCGACGACGCCCTTGTCGATGACGGCCGATACACCTGGGACCTTGAGCAGGTCGGGCAGCCGGAAGTTGTCGGTCGGGGCGTCGTACTTTCGCTCGATCTCGCGCTTTGTCTCCGCCATAACCCGAATTTAGACGTCACCGGCACCGGGGCCAAGGTCTCGGGGCGCTGCCCCGGACCCCGCTGCTCGATCGCCGCAGGGGCTCGTCATGCCGACATCGGACGTTGCACCTTGATCGATTGCAGCAGCCCGACCGCCACCCACACCGCGAACATCGATGAACCGCCGTACGACACGAACGGGAGCGGGAGGCCCGCCACCGGCATGATGCCCAGCGTCATGCCGACGTTCTCGAAGGCCTGGAAGGCGAACCAGGCGATGATGCCCGCCGCGACGATCGTGCCGTACAGCTCGCTCGTGCCGCGCGCGATCTTGCACGCCCGCCACAGCACCACGCCGAGCAGCAGCAGGATCAGGCCCGCGCCCAGGAAGCCGAGTTCCTCACCGGCCACCGTGAACACGAAGTCCGTCTGCTGCTCCGGCACGAACTGGCCGGTGGTCTGCGAGCCGTGGAAGAGGCCCGCGCCGGAGAGGCCGCCCGAACCGATCGCGATGCGCGCCTGGTTGGTGTTGTAGCCGACGCCCGCCGGGTCGAGCGCGGGGTTGGCGAAGGCCGCGAAGCGGGCGATCTGGTAGTCGTCCAGGACGCCCAGCTTCCAGACCGCCACCGCGCCCGCCGCGCCGACGCCGATGAGCCCGAGCACCCACCGGTTCGAGGCGCCCGACGCGAGCAGCACGCCGAGCACGATCATCACCATCACCATGACGGACCCGAGGTCCGGCATCAGCATGACGATCATCATCGGGACGGCGGCGAGGCCGAGGGCCTGCAACACCGTGCGGTGGTCGGGGTGTTCGCGGTCGCCCGCGTCGACGCGGGTCGCCAGCAGCATCGCCATGCCCAGGATGATCGTGATCTTCACGAACTCGGAGGGCTGGAGGGAGAAGCCGCCGGGGAAGAGGATCCAGGCGTGCGCCCCGTTCACCGTGGCGCCGAGCGGGGTGAGGACGAGGAGCACGAGGAAGACGGAGATCCCGTACAGGATCGGCACCGCCGTGCGCAGCGTCCGGTGCCCGAGCCAGATCGTGCCCGCCATCAGCGCGACGCCGATGCCGGTGTTCATCAGGTGCCGGAACAGGAAGTAGTACGGGTCACCCTGGTTGAGCTCGGTCCTGTTGCGCGTGGCCGAGAAGACGAGCGCGGCGCCGATGAACGACAGCGCGATCGCCGAGAGCAGCATCGGCCAGTCGAGCCTGCGCACCACCGAGTCGCGGGCCATGAGCCGCGTCATGGTGGAACGCTGCGGCCCGTAGCCGGAGACGGAGAAGCCATTACCGGCCACCGGTCAGTCCCTCCTGCTGTTGCCGTACGAGGAGGTGGGCAGCGTCGCCGCCAGCTCCTGCTGGGCGGGCGTCGTGTCCTTGCCGGGCTGGAACGGCTTGATCTCCGGGGCGTCGATCGAACCGTCCTTCTGGATCTTCGGCAGGCTCTTCTCCGGCTCGGGCAGCAGGGCCTTCTTCTTGTTGATGCCGCCCTTGTTGTCGACGCCGTAGAGCGCGTCGTAGATCTTGCGGACGGCGGGGCCCGAGGCTCCGGAACCCGTACCACCCTGGGCGATCGTCATGACGACCGAGTAGTCCTTCGTGTACGTCGCGAACCACGACGTCGTCTGCTTGCCGTAGACCTCGGCCGTGCCGGTCTTGGCGTGCATCGGGATCTTGTTCTGCGGCCAGCCGCCGAAGCGCCAGGCGGCGGTGCCCCGGGTCGCCACGCCCGCGAGGGCCTGGTCGATGTGGCGCTGGGTCTGCTTCGTCATGGGCAGCTTGCCCTGCGCCTTCGGCGCGATCTCGCTGACCTGCTTGCCGTCGGGGCTGATCACGGCCTTGCCGACCGCGGGCTGGTAGAGCGTGCCGCCGTTGGAGATGGCGCCGTAGATCCTGGCCATCTGGATCGGGGTGACGAGCGTGTCGCCCTGGCCGATGGAGTAGTTGACCTCGTCACCGGCGCGCATCACGTTGCCCTGGCGGCAGTTCTCCCAGTTGAGGCGCTCGACGTAGGTGCCGTCCCGCTTGCCGCCCTTGCACCAGGCGTCCTTGTTGGCCTTCCAGTACTGCTGCTTCCACTTCCGGTCGGGGACCCGGCCGTTGACCTCGTTGGGGAGGTCGATGCCGGTCTCCTTGCCGAGACCGAACTGGTGGGCCGTCTTGTAGAACGAGTCGTCGGTGTTGACGCCGGCCTTGGGGTGGATGCCGCCGAGCTTCTGCCACTCCTTGTGGGCGATGCCGTAGAAGACGGTGTCGCAGGAGACCTCGAGGGCGCGGCCGAGGCTGATCGGGCCGAAGTTCTCCGACTCGAAGTTCTTGAAGACCTGGCTGCCGATCGAGTACGAGCTGGTGCACGGGTAGCGGCCGTTGAACGGGTAGCCGGCGTTGACCGCGGCGGTGCTGGAGATGACCTTGAAGATCGAGCCGGGCGCCGACTGGCCCTGGATCGCCCGGTTCAGCAGCGGGTAGTTGGACTTCTTGCCGGTGAGCTTGGAGTAGTCCTTGCCGGAGATGCCGCCGACCCAGGCGTTCGGGTCGTACGTCGGGTTGGAGGCCATGGCGACGACGCGGCCGGTCTTGGCCTCCATCACCACGACCGAGCCGGCGTCGGCCTTGTAGTTCGTGCCGGTGTTCTTGTCGAACTCGTGCCGGGCGGCCTTCATCGCCGCGTCCAGCTCCTTCTCGGCGACGGACTGCACGCGGGCGTCTATCGACGTGACGACGTTCGCTCCGGGCTCGGCCTTGTCGCTCTCGGCGCGGCCGATGACGCGGCCGAGGTTGTCGACCTCGTAGCGGGTGACGCCGGCCTTGCCGCGCAGGTCCTTGTCGTACGTGCGCTCCAGGCCGCTGCGGCCGACCTGGTCGGAGCGCAGGTACGGCGAGTCGGAGTTCTTGGCCTTCTCGATCTCCGCGTCGGTGACCGGGGAGAGATAGCCGAGGACCTGCGCGGTGTTGGAGCCGCCGGGTCCCGCGTAGCGGCGCACGGCGGTGGGCTCCGCGGTGATGCCGGGGAAGTCCTCGCTGCGCTCGCGGATCTGCAGGGCCTGCTTGGGCGTGGCCTCGTCGGTGATCGGGATCGGCTGGTACGGCGAGCCGTTCCAGCAGGGCTGCGGCGTCTTCGCGTCGCAGAGCCGGACCTTCTCCTGGACCTGCTTGGGCTTCAGCCCGAGGACCTTGGCGAGCTTGGCGAGGACGGCCTTGCCGTCGTCGTCCATCTTCATCAGGTCGGTGCGGGAGGCGGAGACGACGAGCCGGGTCTCGTTGTCGGCGAGCGGGATGCCGCGGGCGTCGAGGATGGAGCCGCGGGTGGCGGGCGTGACCACCTGCTGGACGTGGTTCCCGGACGCCTCCTTGGCGTACTCGTCGCCGTTGCGGATCTGGAGGTACCAGAGGCGGCCGCCGAGGGTGAGCAGGAGGGAGAGGACGAGGATCTGGAGGATGATGAGGCGGATCTGGACGCGGGGTGTCCGGCCCGTCTCGGGGATGTTGGTCACTGTGGCGTGCTCCCCCTCTCAGTACGAGGACGTGTACGAGTACGAGTAGGTGTACACGCCGAAGCTGTGCGTGCCTGCGCTGTCGTCGGTCAACTGCCGTGCGCTCACAGGCGCTTGACCCCCTTGATGCGGCCCGCGCGGGAGGCGCGCGCCTTGACCGTCCGCATGCGCAGGCCGCCGCTCTTGCCGCCGATGCTCAGGCCTGTGCCACCGCCGGAGAGCCAGCCGGAGGAGACGTCGGCGGCCTTGGCGGAGCTGCCCGAGGTCTCGCCCAGCGGATCGTTCTCCGCCCGTCTGGCGAGCGCCATCACCCCGGGTACGACGAACGGGGCGAGCAGCAGGTCGTAGAGGGCCGCGGTGAAGATGAGGCTGCCGAGGCCGACGTCGCGGGCGGCGGTGTCGCCGACGAGCGCGCCCACACCCGCGTACAGCAGGGTCGTGCCGATGGCGGCGCCGACGACCACGAGCATGGGTCCTGCGGCCGAACGCAGCTGGCCGTTCTCGGGCTTGGCGAGGCCCGCCAGATAGCCGATGACGCAGAGCACGAGGGCGTAGCGGCCGGCGGCGTGGTCGGCGGGCGGGGCGAGGTCGGCGAGCAGTCCCGCGCCGAAGCCGACGAAGGCGCCGCCCACGTGCCCGTACACGAGGGCCAGGCCGAGGACGGTGAGGAGCATCAGGTCGGGGACGGCGCCGGGCAGTTGCAGCCGGGCCAGGACACAGACCTGGAGGACGAGGGCCACGACGACAAGGACCGTGGACAGCAGCATTCGGTTGAAGCGCATGATTCCTTGCTCCTCCTGCTACTGCTGGTCTGCGTTGTTGTCGGCGGCGTTCTCGCCATTGCCGGCGGCGTTGCCTTCGCCATTGCCCTCGCCGTTCGCGCCCGGGGTGGCCGTCACGGTCACGGTGGGCGTCGGCTTGGGCTTGGCGGGTTTCTTCGGCAGCACCGTGTCCCTCGGGTCGGTGCGCGGCGCCTGCACGACCACACCGACGACGTCGAGCTTGGTGAAGCCGACGTACGGCTTCACGTAGACGGTGCGGGTCAGGTCGCCGCCGGAGGGGTCGACGCGGACGACGCGGCCGACCGGGACGCCGGGCACGAACGGCTTGTCGGCCTGCGAGCCGAAGGTGACGAGCCGTTCGCCCTTGCTCACCTTGGCCTTGCCGTTGAGCAGTTGGACGCGCAGCGGGCGGTCGCCCTGCCCGGAGGCGAAGCCGAGCTCGTCGGACTTCTCCATGCGGGTGCCGACGGTGAAGTCCGGGTCGTTGGCCAGCAGCACGGTGGCGGTGTTCGGGCCGACGGTGGTCACACGGCCGACGAGTCCGTCACCGTTGAGCACCGTCATGTCGCGCTTGAGGCCGTCGTTGGCGCCGGCGTCGATGGTCACGGTCCAGGAGAAGCCCTGGGCCGAGCCGATGGCGATGACCTGGGCGCCCTTGATGCCGTACTGGCCCGCGCCCGCCGTCTTCAGCATGGCGTCGAGCTGGCGGACCTTGCTGCGGTTGCGGTCCCCGCTGCCGAGCTTCGCCTTCAACGCGGCGTTCTCGTGCTCCAGTTCGCCGATGCGGTTGTGCCGCTTGTCGGAGTCGCGTACCGCGCTTATGGCGTTGCCGATCGGGTCGACCGCGCCCGAGACCCCGTTCTCCACCGGGCCGAAGACCGTGGCGGCGGCGTGTCGGGCACCGTCGACAGGCGAGTCCTCGCCGCCGCGGATGTCCACCGTGATCAGCGCGAACGCGATGGCGATCAGCAGCACCAGGAGCAGCCGGCTCTCTCGTGTGTCCCTCACGTGCGGCGGCCGTGCCTTCCTCTGTCGTTTGCGTCGAGCGGTGCCCGGCAGTGCCGAGCGCTGCTGGGGAGGATTTCTTGTGCGCCTTGCCTATATATCAACGATCCGCCGCACGAGGTGGCAGGCACCCGTACGGCGGACGTTTTCACTTCACATCATCTGCGCGGTGAGGCGTCCAGAACCTGCTGGAGCGCCTCGAACTCCTCGACGCACTTGCCGGAACCGAGCGCCACGCTGTCCAGCGGGTCCTCGGCGATATGGATCGGCATGCCGGTCTCACGGCGCAGCCGTTCGTCGAGGCCGCGCAGCAGAGCGCCGCCACCGGTGAGAACGATGCCGCGGTCCATTACGTCACCGGACAGCTCGGGCGGACACTTGTCGAGGGTGGTCTTCACGGCGTCGACGATCGCGTTGACCGGTTCCTCGATCGCCTTGCGGACTTCCGCCGCCGAGATGACGACGGTCTTGGGCAGCCCCGACACCAGGTCGCGGCCGCGGATCTCGGTGTGTTCGTCGGAGTCGAGGTCGTACGCGGAGCCGATCGTGATCTTGATCTGTTCGGCGGTGCGCTCACCGAGGAGGAGCGAGTACTCCTTCTTGATGTGCTGGATGATCGCGTTGTCCAGCTCGTCGCCCGCGACGCGGATGGACTGCGCCGTGACGATTCCGCCGAGCGAGATCACCGCAACCTCGGTGGTGCCGCCGCCGATGTCCACCACCATGTTGCCCGTGGCCTCGTGGACCGGGAGGCCGGAGCCGATGGCCGCGGCCATGGGCTCCTCGATGATGTGCACCTGGCGGGCACCGGCCTGCGAAGAGGCCTCGATGACCGCGCGGCGCTCGACGCCGGTGATGCCGGACGGCACGCAGACGACGACGCGAGGCCGGGCGAGGTAGCGCCGCTTGTGCACCTTCAGGATGAAGTAGCGGAGCATTCGCTCGGTGATCTCGAAGTCGGCGATCACGCCGTCCTTCAGCGGGCGGACCGCCACGATGTTGCCCGGCGTACGCCCGATCATCTTCTTGGCTTCGGCGCCGACCGCGAGGATGCCACCGGTGTTGGTGTTGATAGCGACCACGGACGGCTCATTGAGCACGATCCCTCGACCCCTGACGTACACCAGCGTGTTGGCGGTCCCGAGGTCGACAGCCATGTCACGGCCGATGAACGACATTGAGTTCCCCATCAGGATTCGTCTGGCCTTCCCAAGTGGAGCGTTTGATGGCTTGTCAGGTAGGCGAGAGGTGGACGCGGTGTGGCGTGAAGGCTCCATCGTAGTCTCGCCTGCACGATCACGGCGCGAGGGTCTTCGCCATTGTCAGCATGGGAGTCCCCGCCCCGCTAATGGGGACGTCCCGACGGAGGAGTGCGTTCCCCCAATCGGGCCGCATATGCAAAAGAGCGGCCCGAATTCTCGGGCCGCTCCTGGTCAGTGGCGCTCCGTGACTGACGCTGCATCAGAAAACGAACTCGCCGGTCTCATGGAGCGGACACCGGGTGTCTCACGCGAGTGAGCCGAAGTCCGGAATGCGAGAAGACCGGATAGACGACCCGTTACGCGAAATCAGGGAAGAAAAGCTTCATCTCGCGCGCCGCCGACTCCTCGGAGTCGGAGGCGTGGATCAGGTTCTCACGAACGATGCTGCCGAAGTCACCACGGACCGAACCGGGCGCGGCGGCGATCGGGTCCGTCGGACCGGCCAGCTGGCGTACGCCCTCGATCACGCGCTCACCCTCGACGACCAGGGCGACCACCGGACCCGAGGACATGAAGTCGACCAGCGGCTCGTAGAACGGCTTGCCCTTGTGCTCGCCGTAGTGCGCCTCCAGCGTCTCCTGGCTCAGGCTGCGCAGTTCGAGCGCGCTGATCGTCCAGCCGGCCTTGCGCTCGATGCGGCCGATGATCTCGCCGATCAGGCCGCGGCGGACGGCATCGGGCTTGAGCAGGACGAGCGTGCGCTGGGTCATTCGCGGGACTCCTTGTAGGCCTGGATGTGCGGTGACGCCCGAGGTTACAGGGCGTGACCATCACCCTGGCAGGCGGGCGGCACCGCCCCCTCCTACGCCTCCGCCTGCGCCGCCCACCGTGCCTTTGCCTCGTCGACCTTGCGGCCGAAGTGGACCGAGGCCCACCACAGGCCCGCGAAGCAGGCGCCGAGGAAGAACATGACCGGGACGAAGAAGCCGCTGATGATCAGGGCGATCTGCAGCGCCCAGCCGAGCTGCACGCCGCCGGGCCGCGTCACCATGCCGCACAGCAGCACGCTGAGCAGCATCGCGACGCCGCTCACCGTCCACACCAGGGCGGCCGACAGGTCGGGCTCCTTCATGGCGACGAGCCCGGCGAAGCCGATGACGAAGAACTCGGCGAGCAGCGTCGAGGAACACAGGATGCGCACGGCGATCAGCCCTTCCCGAGGAGCAGCCGGGCTTCGCCGACCGTGATCACGGAACCGGTGACGAGCACTCCCCCGCCCGCGTACTCGCCCTCTTCCTCGGCGAGCGTGATCGCGGCCTCCAGCGCGTCGTCGAGGCGCGGCTCGACCTGGACGCGCTCGTCGCCGAAGACCTCCACCGCGATGCCCGCCAACTCGTCGGCGTTCATGGCCCGGTGGCTGGAATTCTGCGTGACGACGACCTCCGCGAAGATCGGCTCGAAGGCCTCGAGGAGCCCCCGTACGTTCTTGTCGCCGCTGGCGCCCACGACACCGATGAGGCGGCTGAAGTCGAAGACCTCGCCGATCGCCTCGGCGGTGACTCGGGCGCCCGCCGGGTTGTGCGCGGCGTCGAGCACGACCGTAGGCGAGCGGCGCACGACCTCCAGGCGGCCCGGCGACGTGGCCGAGGCGAACGCGGTGCGGATGGTGTCGATGTCGAGCAGGCGTGCGTGCTGCGAGCCGATGCCGAAGAACGCCTCGACGGCGGAGAGCGCCACCGCCGCGTTGTGCGCCTGGTGCGCGCCGTGCAGCGGCAGGAAGATGTCCTCGTACTCGCCGCCGAGCCCGCGCAGAGTCACCAACTGGCCGCCGACGGCGACCTCGCGCCGGACGACGCCGAACTCCAGGCCCTCGCGGGCCACGGTCGCGTCCGTCTCCACGGCCTTCTTGAGGATCACCTGCGCCGCGTCCACCGGCTGCTGCGCCATGATCACGGAGGCGTCCTGCTTGATGATCCCGGACTTCTCGCCGGCGATCTCGCCGGGCGTCTCACCGAGCCGGTCGGTGTGGTCGAGGTCGATGGGCGTGATGACCGCGACCGATCCGTCGATCACGTTCGTCGCGTCCCAGCTGCCGCCCATGCCGACCTCGACGACCGCCACGTCCACCGGGGCGTCGGCGAAGGCCGCGTAGGCCATGCCGGTCAGCACCTCGAAGAACGAGAGGCGGTACTCCTGCCGGTCGTCGACCATCTCGATGTACGGCTTGATGTCGTCGTACGTCTCGATGAAGCGCTCGTGGTCGATCGGGGCGCCGTCCAGGCTGATCCGCTCGGTGATCGACTGGACGTGCGGCGAGGTGTACCGGCCGGTGCGCAGGTCGAAGGCCGTGAGCAGGGCCTCGATCATGCGGGCCGTGGACGTCTTGCCGTTCGTGCCCGTGATGTGGATCGAGGGGTACGCGCGCTGCGGCTCGCCGAGCACGTCCATCAGCGCCGCGATGCGGTCGACGGAGGGCTCGAGCTTCGTCTCGCCCCAGCGGGTGGCGAGCTCCGTCTCCACCACCCGCAGCGCCTTCTCCACCTCGGGGTCCTGCGGGCGGGCCGGAATGCCGTCGCCCTGCGGCGGGGTCGACTGGGTGCGCAGGGTGCGACTGCCGGCCTCGATCACCGCGAGGTCGGGGTCGCGGGTGGTCTCTTCGCCGACGATCTCTTCGAACTGGTCGGCGTCGTCGGGGTTGTCGGGGAAGCCGGGGTCGCTGCTGTCGCGCGGGGGGAGGTCACTCACGCACGCCAGTCTACGGAGGTCCACCGACAGCGCGCCCGACGCCACCCGACGTCCCGGTTCGGGACTTTAGGCCTGTCCGTTTCGGGACCTTGGTCCCTCCGGAACGCCCTTCCGCCCGGCAAACTTGCTGATCATGGACATAGGCATCGATCTCGGCACCGCCAACACCCTTCTCTACGTGCGCGGTCAGGGGATCGTGCTGAACGAACCGTCCGTCGTCGCAGTGAAGGCGGGTTCCGGCAAGGGCGGTGGCCACGGTGAAGTGCTCGCTGTGGGCAGCGAGGCGAAGGAGACCATCGGGCGCACGCCGGGGTCGATCACCGCGATCCGGCCGCTGCGGGACGGTGTGATCAGCGACTACGAGGCGGCCGAGGCGATGATCCGGCACTTCGTCCGCAAGGCGGTGCCGGGACGGCGCCCCCGTACGCGCATGGTGGTGTGCGTGCCGAGCGGGGTCACGCCCGTGGAGCGGCGGGCCATCGAGCACGCGGCACAGCGGGCCGGGGCGAGGGCCGTGCACCTGATCGAGGAGCCGATGGCGGCGGCGATCGGGGCGGGGCTCCCGGTCGCCGATCCGCGCGGGTCGATGGTCGTGGACATCGGCGGCGGCACGAGCGAGGTGGCCGTCATCTCGCTGGGCGGCGTGGTCACTTCGCAGTCGCTGCGGGTCGGTGGCGACCGGTTCGACGAGGCGATCACGGACTACGTGCGCAAGGAGCACGGGCTGCTGATCGGCGAGCGCACGGCCGAGGACATCAAGGTCGCGATCGGCTCGGCGTGGCCCGTACCTGGTGAGGACGCGTTCGAGATGCGGGCGTTCACCGTGCGGGGGCGGGAGAAGGTGGTGGGCCTGCCGAAGACGGTCGAGCTGACGGTGCGCGAGGTGCGGGCCGCGCTGGACGAGCCCGTGGAGTCGGTGATCACCGCAGTGAAGGCGACGCTGGAGGAGTGCCCGCCGGAGCTGTCCGGGGACGTGATGGAGCACGGGATCGTACTGACGGGTGGGGGTGCGTTGTTGCCGGGGCTTGATCTGCGGATCGCTTCCGCGACGGGGATTCCGGTGTTCGTGGCGGACGATCCGCTGGACAGCGTGGCGTTGGGGTGCGGGAAGTGTGTGGACGACTTTGACGGGTTGCAGCGGATGCTTGCGGCGTAGGTCGCCGGTGGGGCCGGGTTTGTGCGGCGGGTGCGGACTCGCTGTGGTTGCGTTTTTGCGCAGTTCCCCGCGCCCCTAAAAGACACCCACTACGTCCTGGCCGGGAAAGCCGCCTCCACCTCGTACGTGGACTGGTCCGTCGGGCCCGCCCTGAATGTGCCGCCCAAGGAGTCGACGCGTTCCGACATGCCGGCCGTGCCGGTACCCGCCGAGACCGGGGCGACGGTCGGCGTATCGGTCGGCAGCGGGTTCGTGACCGTTGCGCGGAGGCGGTTCGCTGTTACCGCTACGGTCACCGTCACCGGTTGGCCAGGGGCGTGTTTCGCGGCGTTCGTGAGGCACTCCTGGACCACGCGGTAGACCGCGGCCTGGCGCAGCGGGGACTGGGCGCGGGCGGCGGCGTCCACGTCGACGGCGACCTCGTTGCCGGCCGCCGCGCTCTCCTCGGCGAGCCGGGGCAGCGCGTCGAGGCCGGGGGTGGGGGCGCCGCCTCCGCTGCCGCGGCGCACGACGATCTCGTTGAGCAGCAGGTGCGCCCGCCGCGCCGTCTCGGACAGCTCGTCGAAGTCCTGCTCCCAGTGCTCGCCGCGGGCCCGCCGCGACAGCACCTCCGCCCGCACCGAGAGCATCGTCAGCTCGCGGCCCACGAAGTCGTGCACGTCGCCCGCGACATCGGCGCGCTCCTGCTGCACGGCCTGGAGCAGCGCGGTCTCGGCGCCCTTGACCTCCAGGGCGCGCACGAGGTCGATGCGGCGCGCGGCGATGCCGACACCGGTGGCGAGCACCCCTATGGGCACGGCGAGGGCGAGGAACTGGCTGACGCTCTCGCCGCCCCGGTACGCGGGCCATTCGAAGAGCGCGAACGCGGCACAGGCCCAGACGAGGTAGCCGCAACAGGCGAGGATGCCGGAGTTACGGCCCCGGTAGCGGGCCACGGAGTACAGGGCGAACTGGATCAGGGTCACATCGTGCAGCCAGCCGAGGAAGACCATCCCGACGGCGAACGACAGCCAGGGCCCCCACGGCTCGCGCCTACGTAGGAGCAGCGTCGCGGCACCGAGGGCGAGCACGATCGTGGCGGACGTCCCGTTGAGCGCGTTGTCCGCCCTGGCCAGGCCGGGGATGTCCAGGCCCATCAGGGCGAAGCAGCCGGCGGCCGTGACGAGGTCGACGGCGTGCGGGGTGCCGCGCCAGCGCTCCAGGCGCGACCAGAGACGGCCGAGGCGACGGCCCGCGACGGCCGTCGCCGCCCCGCTCGTCGCCGGCCCGTCGGCCTCGTCGTGCATGGAGCCCCTTCTCCCCGCGCCTGCGCCCGGTACGTTCCCTTTCTTACCTTGATCCGGAGCGGCGGGCAGCACGAAGGCCCCGGACCCTGGAGCGGGTTCCGGGGCCTTCGTGGGCCGCTGGTCAGGCCTGCGGCAGCCGGTCCAACTGGGCCTGGATCCGGGCGATGTCCTCGTCCGCCTTGGCGAGGCGGCCCTTGATCTTGTCGACCACGTGGTCCGGGGCCTTGGCTAGGAACGCCTCGTTGCCCAGCTTGCCCTCGGACTGCGCCTTGTCCTTCTCGGCGGCGGCGAGGTCCTTGGCGAGGCGCTTGCGCTCGGCCGCCACGTCGATCGCGCCGGACAGGTCGAGCGCCACCTCGGCGCCCGCGACCGGCAGCGTGGCGGTGGCCGTGAAGCCCTCGCCCTCCGGCTGGAGCTTGAGCAGCTGGCGGATCGCCGGCTCGTGCGCGGCGAGCGCGGTGCCGTCCAGGGTGAGGCGGGCCGGGACGCGCTGGCCCGCCTTGAGGCCCTGGTCGCCCTTGAAGCGGCGGACCTCGGTGACGACCTGCTGGAGCGTCGCGATCTCCTGCTCGGCGGCGTCGTCGCGGAAGCCACTGTCCGTCGGCCAGTCGGCGATGACCACGGACTCGCCGCCCGTGAGCGTCGTCCACAGCGTCTCGGTGACGAACGGGACGACCGGGTGGAGCAGACGCAGCATGACGTCCAGGACCTCGCCGAGGACCCGGCTCGACACCTTCGCCGGCTCGCCGCCCGCCATGAACGTCGTCTTGGACAGCTCGACGTACCAGTCGAAGACCTCGTCCCACGCGAAGTGGTAGAGCGCGTCGGAGAGCTTCGCGAACTGGTAGTCGTCGTAGAACGCGTCGACCTCGGCGACCGTCTTGTTGAGCCGCGACAGGATCCAGCGGTCCGTCGCCGTCATCTCGGACGGCTCCGGCAGCAGGCCCTCGACGGTCGCGCCATTCATGAGCGCGAAGCGCGTCGCGTTCCAGATCTTGTTGGCGAAGTTGCGGGACGCCTGGACCCAGTCCTCGCCGATCGGGACGTCGATACCGGGGTTGGCGCCGCGCGCGAGCGTGAACCGCAGCGCGTCGGAGCCGTAGGTGTCCATCCAGTCCAGCGGGTTGACCGCGTTGCCGAACGACTTCGACATCTTCTTGCCGTGCTCGTCACGGACCATGCCGTGGAACGCGATGGTCTTGAAGGGAATCTCCCCGTCCATCGCGTACAGCCCGAACATCATCATCCGGGCGACCCAGAAGAACATCAGGTCGTAGCCGGTGACCAGGGCCGAGTTCGGATAGAACTTGGCCAGGTCCTCGGTCTGCTCCGGCCAGCCCAGCGTGGAGAAGGGCCACAGGCCGGACGAGAACCAGGTGTCCAGGACGTCGGTGTCCTGGTGCCAGCCCTCGCCGCTCGGCGCCTGCTCGTCGGGGCCGACGCAGACGATCTCGCCGTTCGGGCCGTGCCAGACGGGGATGCGATGGCCCCACCACAGCTGGCGCGAGATGCACCAGTCGTTGAGGTTGTCGACCCAGTCGAAGTAGCGCTGCGACAGGTCGGCGGGGTGGATGTTCACCCGGCCGTCGCGGACCGCGTCGCCCGCGGCCTTGGCGAGCGTCTCGACCTTCACCCACCACTGCAGCGAGAGCCGCGGCTCCAGCGTCGTCTTGCACCGCGAGCAGTGCCCGACCGAGTGCACGTACGGCCGCTTCTCGGCGACGATGCGGCCCTCGGCCCGCAGCGCGGCGACGATCGCGGAGCGCGCCTCGAAGCGGTCGAGCCCCTCGAAGGGGCCGTGGGCGGTGATGATGCCGCGCTCGTCCAGGACTTCGAGCGCCTCGAGGTCGTGGCGCTGGCCGATCGCGAAGTCGTTCGGGTCGTGGGCAGGGGTGACCTTGACGGCGCCGGTGCCGAACTCCGGGTCGACGTGCGTGTCCGCGACGACGGGGATCGTGCGCCCGGTCAGCGGCAGCTTGATCTGCTTGCCGATCAGGTGCGCGTACCGCTCGTCGTCCGGGTGCACGGCGACCGCGGTGTCGCCCAGCATCGTCTCGGCGCGGGTGGTCGCGACGACGATGGTGTCCTCGCCCTCGCCGTACTTCATGGAGACGAGCTCGCCGTCGTCGTCCTGGTAGTCCACCTCGATGTCCGAGATGGCCGTCAGGCAGCGCGGGCACCAGTTGCTGATGCGCTCGGCGCGGTAGATCAGCCCGTCGTCGAACATCTTCTTGAAGACGGTCTGGACCGCGCGGGACAGGCCCTCGTCCATGGTGAAGCGGTCGCGGCTCCACGCCACACCGTTGCCCAGGCGGCGCATCTGACCGGCGATCTGGCCGCCGGACTCGGCCTTCCACTGCCAGACCCGCTCGACGAACGCCTCACGGCCCAGGTCGTGCCGGGACAGGCCCTCCTTGGCGAGCTCGCGCTCCACCACGTTCTGCGTGGCGATGCCGGCGTGGTCCATGCCGGGCTGCCACAGCGTCTCGAAGCCCTGCATGCGCTTGCGGCGCGTGAGGGCGTCGATCAGCGTGTGCTCGAACGCGTGGCCCAGGTGCAGGGAGCCCGTGACGTTCGGCGGCGGGATGACGATCGTGTACGGCGGCTTCTCGCTCTTGGGATCGACATCGAAGTAACCGCGCTCTACCCAGCGCTCGTACAGCGGCCCCTCTACTTCGGCCGGCGCGTACTGGGTCGGCAGTTCGGAGGTGGGCGCTGGCGTCTGCTGCTGAGAGTTCTCGGTCACCACGCCAGTTTAGAGGGGTCACAAGCTCGTACTGAAACCGAATCCGGTGGAACGGATCGCACCTACGTACGTCAGGATGTCGGCAGCACATAAGCAACGGGAGGGAACGCCAGTAATGAGCCACAACCAGCCGGGCCCCTATGGGAACCAGCCGCCCCAGCAGCCGGGCCCCTACGGCCAGCAGCCGGGGGCGCCGGGGCCCTACGGTCAGCCGCAGCAGCCGGGTCCGTACGGCCAGCCGCCGCAGGCGCCGCAGCCCGGCTACGGTTACCCGCAGCAGCCGCCCCAACAGGCACCCCAGGGCGTTCCGCCTCAGCAGCAGCCGGGCCCGTACGGCCAGCCGCCGCAGCAGGCGCCCGGCGGTTACGGCCAGCCCCAGCAGCCGGGTCCCTACGGTCAGCCGCAGCAGGCTCCGTACGGCCAGTACCCGCAGCAGCCGCCCACCGGCGGGGGCGGCAACAAGAAGGTGCTGGGCATCGTGATCGGCGCGGTGGTCGTGGTGGCGGCTCTCGGGGCGGGGGGCTACTTCATCTTCGGTGGCGGTGACAGCGGCAGTGGCGGCGGGTCCGTGGCGGACGACGGCTCGCACAAGCTGACGACCCCGGCCACGGTCCTCGGCGAGTACCAGAAGAGCAGCTCGAACACCTCCAGCAGCGGCACCTTCAGCGACAGCGACCTGGAGGAAGCCAAGAAGTGGGGCGTGACCGACCCCAAGAGCGTGAACGCCAGCTACAAGGCGGGCTCCGGCACCTCGGTCAAGGCGATCAACTTCGGTGGCGTCTACGGCAAGATCGAGGACCCGGAGAAGGTCGTCGACTCGATGTTCACCGAGATGGAGAAGAAGTCCCAGGAAGAGGCCGGTGGCGCGAGCGGCGCCAAGGTCTCCTTCGAGGGCTCGCCCCAGAAGTTCGAGCCGGCCGGCTTCAAGAACGGCGTCATGAAGTGCCAGAACGCCAAGTACGAGATGCCCGGCGGCAGTTCGTCCACCGCGGGCGTGCCGTCGAGCTTCAAGATGCCGATGTGCATCTGGGGTGACCACAGCACGGTCACGTACATCGTGTACTCGGACAGCGGCGCCATCATCTCGAAGAAGGAGCAGCCGCTGAGCGAGGCGGCCGACACGACGGCGAAGCTGCGCAACGAGGTACGCGTCAAGTCCTGACGGGTCAAGTCCTGACGGCAGGAACGCGCATGAGAAGGGCCCCGGTCGGAGATCCGACCGGGGCCCTTCTCGTGCCGACTGGCGTTGCCGACTGGCGTGCCGCTACGCCGACTTCTGCTCGCCGCTGCCGCCGCCGCGGGCGTCCCGCGGGATCAGCGTCGGGTTCACGTTCGAGTGGACGGCTTCCGCGGTGATGACGACGCGGGCCACGTCCTTGCGGGACGGGACCTCGTACATCACCGACTGGAGGACCTCCTCCATGATGGCGCGCAGCCCTCGCGCGCCGGTGCGGCGCAGGATCGCCTGGTCGGCGATGGCCTCGAGCGCCTCGCGCTCGAAGTCCAGCTCCACACCGTCGAGTTCGAAGAGCCGCTCGTACTGCTTGACCAGAGCATTCTTCGGCTCGACGAGGATCTGGAGCAGCGCCTCACGGTCGAGGTTCTGGACCGCGGTGATGACCGGGAGGCGGCCGATGAACTCCGGGATCATCCCGAACTTCACCAGGTCCTCCGGCATGACCTCCTGGAACTGGTCCTTCTCGTCGAGCTCGCGCTTGGAGTGCAGGGTCGCGCCGAAGCCGATGCCCTTGGCGCCCGCCCGCGACTCGATGATCTTCTCCAGACCGGAGAACGCGCCGCCCACGATGAACAGCACGTTCGTCGTGTCGATCTGGATGAACTCCTGGTGCGGGTGCTTGCGGCCGCCCTGCGGCGGAACCGAGGCGCTGGTCCCCTCAAGGATCTTGAGGAGCGCCTGCTGTACACCCTCACCGCTCACATCACGCGTGATCGACGGGTTCTCCGACTTGCGGGCGACCTTGTCGATCTCGTCGATGTAGATGATCCCGGTCTCGGCCTTCTTGACGTCGTAGTCGGCCGCCTGGATCAGCTTGAGCAGAATGTTCTCGACGTCCTCGCCGACGTAGCCCGCCTCCGTCAGCGCCGTCGCGTCGGCGATGGCGAACGGGACGTTGAGCATGCGCGCCAGCGTCTGTGCGAGGAGCGTCTTGCCGGAGCCGGTCGGGCCGAGGAGAAGGATGTTGGACTTCGCGAGTTCGATCGCGTCGTCCCGCCCGTTCGCCCCGCCGTTCTCGCCGGCCTGGACGCGCTTGTAGTGGTTGTACACCGCGACGGACAGGGCCTTCTTGGCGGCTTCCTGTCCTACGACGTAGCTCTCGAGGAACTCGTAGATCTCGCGCGGCTTGGGCAGTTCCTCCCAGCGCACTTCGCTCGTCTCCGCGAGCTCTTCCTCGATGATCTCGTTGCAGAGGTCGATGCACTCGTCGCAGATGTACACACCGGGGCCTGCGATGAGCTTCTTGACCTGCTTCTGACTCTTTCCGCAGAACGAGCACTTGAGCAGATCGCCGCCGTCACCGATGCGTGCCACGAGGTGCTTCCCCTTCGCCTGGGAGACGCCACGTTCAGCGGCTCCTGGTGCCTGTATCCGACGGTACCTTGCCGGGCCCCCCGTTCGGGCCCCCCTTGGCAGGGTTCACTTTTACGTGGCCCCTGCCAAGGGGACGGCAGACGATACAGCGCGTGTTACGCGATCGCCTCGTTGTTCATCTTGCGCGTCGAGACGACCTGGTCGACCAGACCGTACGCCAGCGCGTCCTCGGCCGTGAGGATCTTGTCGCGCTCGATGTCGTCGCGGATCTTCTCGATCGGCGTCGTCGAGTGCTTGGCCAGCATGTCTTCCAGCTGCGCACGCATACGCATGATCTCGTTGGCCGCGATCTCCAGGTCGGAGAGCTGCTCACGGCCGGTGCCGCCGGAGGGCTGGTGGATCAGCACGCGCGCGTTGGTCAGCGCCATGCGCTTGCCCGGGGTGCCGGCGGCCAGCAGGACGGCGGCCGCGGAGGCGGCCTGGCCCATGCAGACCGTCTGGATGTCCGGCTTCACGAACTGCATCGTGTCGTAGATGGCCGTGAGGGCCGTGAACGAGCCGCCGGGGCTGTTGATGTAGATGGAGATGTCGCGGTCCGGGTCCATCGACTCCAGGCACAGCAGCTGCGCCATGACGTCGTTGGCCGACGCGTCGTCGATCTGCACGCCGAGGAAGATGATGCGCTCCTCGAAGAGCTTCGCGTACGGGTCGTACTCGCGCACACCCTGCGAGGTGCGCTCGACGAAGCGCGGCACCACGTAGCGGTTGTCGACCTGGGGGCCCTGGTACAGGCCGCTGCCGGGGAAGTTGTTCATGGTCGGTGTTCCGTCCTGGTGAAGGTGGGCTTGGCTGGCTGTGCCGACGTGATCGCGAGGATCAGGCGCCGGTGCCGCCGCCGCCCGGAACGCCCGTAGCGGCAGTGATGATCTCGTCGATGAGGCCGTACTCCTTGGCCTCCTCGGTGGTGAACCAGCGGTCGCGGTCACCGTCACGGATGATCGTCTCGACGCTCTGGCCCGAGTGTCGCGCGGTGATCTCGGCCATGCGCTTCTTCGTGCGCAGCAGGTACTCGGCCTGGATCTTCACGTCCGACGCGGTACCGCCGATGCCCGCGGAGCCCTGGTGCATCAGGATGTCGGTGTGCGGCAGCGCGAAGCGCTTGCCCGCCGAGCCGCCGGTCAGCAGGAACTGCCCCATGGAGGCGGCCATACCCATGCCGATGGTGACGACGTCGTTCGGGATGTACTGCATGGTGTCGTAGATCGCCATGCCGGCCGTCACCGAGCCGCCAGGGCTGTTGATGTACAGGAAGATGTCCTTGTCCGGGTCTGCGGCAAGGAGCAGCATCTGTGCGGTGATCTTGTTCGCGATGTCGTCGTCGACCTGCTGGCCGAGGAAGACGATGCGCTCGCCGAGCAGCCGGTTGTAGACATGGTCGCCGAGGCCACCACCGATGGACGGCTCGCCTGCGGCGGAAGGCATCAGATTCGTCACGGATCCACCTGCTCGTCTCTGACGGCTACGCGCCGTCTCGCGTCTTTAGCTGGGGCCGGGGGTCACGCTCGCGACTCCCCTGCCCTCCTCTTCATGGACCCTAACGCGCGGCCCCCTCCGGGGAATCCCGCGGAAGGAACTGTTCGCTGTGAGCGCAGGTACGTTGCACTCGCGTGTGAGCAGGGTGGAAGCGCCCCGTAAGGGGCGCGGGGCTGTGTCGATATGCGGCTCCGCCGCGTGGGCGCGCGCAACTCACGACGAGCGCCATGGGCCACAGGGCGTGACGTCGTCGCGGCTGCGAGCCGGATGTGGTTGCGCGCGCAGTTCCCCGCGCCCCTTAAAAGCAGGCCCCCGGAACCATCACGGTTCCGGGGGCCTGCTCACACGTTCCTGGCGGAGCGCTTACTTGTCCTCGGCCTCAGCGGCCTCGGTGGAGTCGGCGGCGGCCTCGGTGGCCTCCTCCGTCTCCTCCTCGTCGTCGGACAGGTCGACGACCTCGCCGTTGGTGTCCTTGACGGTGGCGGCCTCGACGACCACGGCAAGGGCCTTTCCGCGGGCGACCTCGCCGACCAGCATCGGGACCTGGCCACCCTCGACGACCGCCTGGGCGAACTGGTCGGGGGACATGCCGGAGGAAGCGGCGCGGCGCATGAGGTGCTCGGTGAGCTCCTCCTGGCTGACGTTCAGCTTCTCCTTGTTGACGAGCTCGTCGAGGACGAACTGCGTCTTGATGCCCTTGACGGCCTGCTCGCTCGTCTCGGCGTCGAACTCCTCGACCGTCTTGCCCTGGATCTCGAGGAACTTCTCGAGGTTCAGGCCCATCTGGCCGAGCTGGTGGTTCTCGAGGTTGTGCTTGCGGGTCTGGACCTCGTCCTCGAGCAGCTTCTCCGGGACGGGAACCTCGACCAGCTCGAGCAGCTTCTCCAGGACGCGCTCCTGGGCCTGCGTGGCCTGGTCGTTCAGCTTCTGGTTCTCGAGGCGCTTGCGGCTGTCGGCCTTCAGCTCGTCGAGGGTGTCGAACTCCGAGGCAAGCTGCGCGAACTCGTCGTCCAGCTCCGGCAGTTCACGCTTGGCGACCTGGCTCACCTTGACGGTGACCTCGGCGTCCTTGCCCTCGGCGGAGCCGCCCTTGAGCTCGGAGGTGAAGGTGGCCTCGCCACCGGCCTCCAGGCCCTTGACGGCGTCGTCGATGCCGTCGAGGAGCTCGCCCGAGCCGATGGTGTACGAGACACCGGAGGCGACGCCGTCCTCGAGGACCTCGCCCTCGACCTTGGCCTCCAGGTCGATCGTCACGACGTCGCCGTCCTCGGCGGCGCGCTCGACCGGCGCGGTGGAGGCGAAGCGGTCGCGCAGCTGCTCGACGGCCTTGTCGACGTCCTCTTCGGTGACCTCGGTGGCGTCGACCTCGACCTCGATGCCGGAGTAGTCCGGGATCTCGATCGTCGGGCGGACGTCGACCTCAGCGGTGAAGTTCAGCGTCTCGCCGTCCTTCAGGTCCGTGATGTCGACCTCGGGCTGACCGAGGACATTGAGCTCCGCCTCGTTGACGGCCTCGGTGTAGAACTTCGGGAGCGCGTCGTTGACAGCCTCTTCGAGCACCGCACCGCGGCCGAAGCGCTGGTCGATGACGCGGGCCGGGATCTTGCCCTTGCGGAAGCCCTTCACCGTGACCTGCTGGTTGATCTTCTTGTACGCCGCGTCGAGGCTGTCCTTGAGCTCCTCGAAGGGCACCTCAATGCTGAGCCGAACCCGGGTCGGGTTCAGGGTCTCGACGGCGCTCTTCACGGTGGGTCTCCTTGGGGGCTGACTTCTGGGATCGTGCCCGGCTTAAGAGACACACGGGCATGCAGCTTGCATAGTAACGGCACGCCGCTGCGGACCCACAATGCGATCTTGGAGAATCCCGGGGCGGCCTCGCGGCCTGCGCCCGAACGCTGGTCGGGGTGGCGGGATTTGAACCCACGGCCTTCCGCTCCCAAAGCGGACGCGCTACCAAGCTGCGCCACACCCCGTCGGTGCGACACGTAGGGTACATGCCTGCAGGCAGTGCGGCTCCCGCGCTGCGGGCCGCGAACAAAGGGGTGTGCACTCGACGCCCTCGACCCGCTACGATGCCTGCGTGCCGCGGTCACCGACCTGCGGTGCAGCCGTGCGGGCGTAGCTCAATGGTAGAGCCCTAGTCTTCCAAACTAGCTACGCGGGTTCGATTCCCGTCGCCCGCTCTCGCGAAAAAGCCTCCGGCCCGGATCCACTTCTCGTGGACCGGGCCGGAGGCTTTTTCGCGGACCTCCGTGGGGCCTCCTGGCCGCCGCCTCAGAAATTGATCGCGCTGATGCTGTCCGCGACCGAGTTGAGGAAGTTGTTGATCGCAGGCGCCATTCCGGTCGATGCGAGGAAGAAGCCGAAGAGCACCGCCACTATGGCGGGTCCCGCCTTGATCGAGCCGCCGCGCATGAGGACGACGAGGACGATCGCCAACAACAGCACCACTGACAGCGAAATGGCCACACTGATCACACCCTAGGTCGGTCCGCTCTCCCGGCCCGGGGGGTACAGCCCCACCCCCCGCCAGAACCATCGTGCCACCAACACGGCCCCCCTATGCGGCCCGTGACGCATCGTCGGCCACGTACCGGCCGGTTTCGGCTTGATCGTTTCTATCGTCCCGGCCGCCCCACGCGCCCGCCGTCACCACGACCTGCAGGCCTTCTCTCAGTTTCCCCTTGGTTTGCACACAGGAAAATCAAGGAAATGCGATGTCCAATTACTGACCAAGCCGTACGGGACGAATCGGTCATTTCACCAGGGGCGGGCAAAGCGATGGAGCACAACCGCACAAACTCCATGTCAACTTCCGCACAAACGGGGTACCTGGAAACACCAAGGAGGAATCGAGTTGATGGTTTTACGAAATCACAGGGGCCCCACTAAGGTGCCTCAGATGTTCCACACTGCCATCATCCCCACCGGCGCAGTGCGGCCCCCCACGATCTCCCCGAGTTCCTGGTGGGAGGGCCTGTGACCAACTCGCTGCACCCGCAGAGCTCGCACCGCACCCCACTGCCACCGACCGCGCGGCCCGCGGCGGAAGCCGCTCCCCGGCCCCAGCAGAAACCGGCCCCCGCTCCGGCCGACTCCCCCAAACCCAAACAGCGCGACGCGTTCTTCGACAACGCCAAATACCTGGCCATCGTCTTCGTCGCGATGGGCCACTCCTGGGAACCCCTCACGGACGGCAGCCGTACCGCCGAAGCGCTGTACGAGATCGTCTACACGTTCCACATGCCGGCGTTCATCATCATCTCCGGCTATTTCTCGCGCAGCTTCGACATGCGGCCCGACCGGCTGCGGCGCCTCATCACCGGCGTCGCCGTGCCCTATGTGATCTTCGAGGTCGCGTACAGCCTCTTCAAGAAGTACGCGGACAACGACCCCACGCATCCGATCAGCCTGCTCGACCCATGGTTTCTGACCTGGTTCCTCGTCGCGCTGTTCATCTGGCGGCTCACCACGCCGCTGTGGAAGGTCGTCCGCTGGCCGATCCCGCTCTCCATCGCCGTCGCCGTGCTCGCGTCGGTCTCCCCCGACATCGGCGACGACCTGGACCTGCAGCGCGTACTGCAGTTCCTGCCGTTCTTCGTGCTCGGCCTGTTCCTGAAGCCCGAGCACTTCCAGCTCGTGCGGCGGCGCGAGGTGCGGATCCTGTCCGTGCCGATCGCGGCGTGCGCCTTCCTGCTCGCCTACTGGGCGGCTCCGCGCATGACGTCGGTGTGGTTCTACCACCGTGACAGCGCGCAGGAACTGGGCGTCCCGTGGTGGGTCGGCGTCGTCATGACGCTCGCCCTGTTCGGCTGCTCGATCGTGCTCACCGCGTGCTTCTTCGCGTGGGTGCCGGGCCGCAAGATGTGGTTCACGGTGCTCGGCGCCGGGACGCTGTACGGCTATCTGCTGCACGGGTTCCTGGCGAAGGGCTCCCGGTTCTGGGGCTGGTTCGACGCGGACTGGACCCACACTCCGTACGGCGAGGTCGCCGTCACGCTCATCGCCGGCGCGGTCGTCACCGCCCTGTGCACTCCACCGGTGCAGCGGGCCTTCCGTTTCGCCATGGAGCCGAAGATGCCGTGGGCGTTCAAGAAGGACGCCACCGAGACGGCACGGGCCAGGCAGCGCGCCTGACGTGGTTCGGGTAAGGGTGGGACGGGAAACCGACCCGCCCACCCTTACCCGAACCACGAGGAGCCCGGCCTCATGCAGATCGATCTGACGGGACGCACCGCCCTGGTCACCGGATCCACCCAGGGCATCGGCGCCGCCATCGCGACGGGCCTGGCCCGGTCCGGGGCCCGCGTCGGCGTCAACGGACGGACGCGGGAGCGCGTGGACGAGGCCGTGTCCCGCATCCGCGCCGAAGTACCCGCCGCGGATCTGGTGCCGGTCGCGGCCGACGTCACCACGGAGGACGGTCTGCGGGACGCCGCCGAGGCGCTCCCCCACATCGACATCCTGGTCAACAACCTGGGGATCTTCGGCTCCGCCGACCCGCTGGAGATCACCGACGCCGAGTGGCGCCGCTACTTCGAGGTCAACGTGCTGTCCGCGGTCCGGCTGATCCGCCACTATCTGCCCGGCATGACCGAGCGCGGCTGGGGCCGGATCCAGAACATCGCCAGCGACTCGGCCATCGTGATCCCCGCCGAGATGATCCACTACGGGATGTCCAAGACGGCGCTGCTCTCGGTGACCCGTGGCTTCGCGAAGCAGGCCGCCGGCAGCGGCGTGACCGTCAACTCCGTCATCGCGGGTCCCACCCACACGGGCGGCGTCGAGGACTTCGTCTACGAGCTGGTCGACCGCTCCCTGCCCTGGGACGAGGCGCAGCGCGCCTTCATGCGCGAGCACCGCCCGCAGTCCCTGCTGCAACGGCTCATCGAGCCCGAGGAGATCGCGAACATGGTGGTGTACCTGGCCTCCGACCTCTCCAGCGCCACGACCGGCGGCGCCCTGCGGGTGGACGGCGGTTACGTGGACTCGATCCTGCCGTAAGGCGTAACCCGTACAGGGCCCAGGGCCCTAAAGCCCCAGCAGCGCGCGCATCGTCGCGTACTTCTGGGTCAGTCGATTCCGGGTCGGCTCGTCGAGGACGGCGAGGCGGCCCGGATCCGCGTTGTGGGCCAGGTCCGCCTCCTTGACCAGGCGGGCGCCGGGGGTGGCGAGGATGCGCCGCGCGTACGCCTCCGGGGGCTCGCCCTTGCGCTTGGTCAGCGCGCGGACGGCCGCCTTCGTCTCCGCCGGGAGCGGGGCCGCGTCCAGCCACTCCTCCGTGAGCGCGTCGTCCTCGATCGCGTCGTGCAGCCAGGCCGCGGCGACCTGGGCCTCGCTGCCTCCCCTGGCCCGCGTGCCCTCGGCCACGGCCGCCAAATGCTCCGCGTACGGGCGGCCCGCCTTGTCCTTCTGGCCTTGGTGGGCCTGCCGCGCGAGGGCCTCTACTTCCGTCAGCGTGAGCATGCCGCCGACCCTCTCACACGGCTCAGGACTGGGCCCCCAGGTCCTTTGGTAAGCTAAGTATTGACGTTTTCTTGACACTCTCTTGACCAAAGCCTCTGGTCGACCCATCGACCTTTACGTACGGCTTCAAGACCAAGGAGGAACGGGCCCATCGGACACGCAGACACCTTGATCGCCATGGGCGGCGCCTTTCTCGCGGCCGCCGTCCTCGCCCGCCTGGGAGGGCGGATAGGCCTCCCCACCATTCCCCTGTTCATCCTGGCCGGGATCCTGCTCGGCCCCCACACGCCGGGCGTCGTGCTGCTCTCCGACCCGCACGACCTGGAGATGCTCTCCGCGCTCGGACTCGTACTTCTGCTCTTCTATCTCGGCCTCGAGTTCCACATGGACGACCTGAAGACGGGTGGCCGCAAGATGGCCCTCGCCGGCGGGACGTACCTCGCGCTGAACGTCGGCGCCGGCCTCGGTTTCGGATTCGCCCTCGGCTGGGGCACATCCGAAGCTCTGGTCCTCGCCGGGGTGCTCGGCATCTCGTCGTCCGCGATCGTCACCAAGGTTCTTGTCGACACGGGCCGGCTCGGGAACCCCGAGACCAAGCCGATCCTCGGGATCATCGTGGTCGAGGACATCTTCCTCGCCCTGTATCTGGCCGCGCTGCAGCCGATCCTGTCCGGGGCGGACTCGCTGTCGGCGGCCGTGCTCGACGGCGGCAAGGCCTTCGGGTTCCTGCTGCTGCTCGCCCTCGCGGCGCGCTTCGGCACGCGGCTCGTCGGCAAGCTGTTCAACACCAAGGACGACGAACTCCTCGTCATCTCCTTCCTCGGTGCGGCGGTGTTCGTGGCCGGGGTCTCCGAGTGGTTCGGTGTCGCCGACGCCATCGGGGCGTTCATGGTCGGCCTGATGCTCGGGTCCACCACGTCCGGCGAGCGGATCATGAAGCTGGTGCACCCGCTGCGGGACGCCTTCGGCGCGATCTTCTTCTTCGCGTTCGGCCTCTCCATCGACCCCGGTGACCTGCCGACGGTGCTGTGGCCCGTGCTCGCGGCGGTCGCGGTGACGCTCGTCATGAACGTGCTTGCGGGACTCGGGGCCGCGAAGATCTACGGATTCGGGAGCGGGCCCGCCGCCAACATCTCGACCACGTTGCTGGCGCGCGGCGAGTTCGCGCTGATCCTCGCCACGATGGCCGCGGGCGCGGGGCTCGACGAACGCCTGTCGCCGTTCATCGCGGGATACGTGCTGCTGCTCGCGGTGCTCGGGCCGCTGGCCGCCGGCCGGTCCGAATGGCTGGCCAGGATCCTGCCGCTCAAGGAGCGGGCGCCGGTGCTCGATGAGCCACGGGTGGGCGCCGGGGTGTAGGGCGCCGGGGTAGGGAAACCCTCACGCGTCCCGGCAGATCAGCAGCAGCGCCCGGTCGTCGTTGACGTCCTTGGCCACCGCCTCGATGAGGTGCCAGGCCGCGCCGTGGAAGCCGCCGGTCACATACCGGTCGGCTTCCCCGGTGAGGCGGTCCATGCCCTCGCTGATGTCCCGCTCGGAGGTCTCGACGAGGCCGTCCGTGAACAGCATCAGCACGTCACCGGGGCGCAGCGTCCCCTTCGTGGCGTCGAATTCGGCCCCGTCGTAGACGCCGAGGAGCGGGCCCTCGGCCGCCTTCTCCTCCCAGCGGCCCGTGCCCGCGCTGAGCTGCAGGCCCGGCGGGTGGCCCGCCGAGTACAGCTCGTAGTCCCCGGACTCCAGGTCAAGGACGAGGTGGATCGACGTCGCGAAGCCCTCGTCCCAGTCCTGGCGGAGCAGATAGCCGTTGGCCGCGGGCAGGAAGGCGTGCGGCGGCAGCGAGCCGAGCAGGCCGCTGAAGGCGCCGGCCAGCAGCAGGGCCCGGCTGGCCGCGTCCATTCCCTTGCCCGACACGTCCGTGAGGACGACCTCCAGCGTGCGGCCGTTGTTCGTACGGGCCGCCACCACGAAGTCGCCGGAGAACGACTGGCCGCCCGCAGGGCGCAGCGCCATCTCGCGGTGCCAGCCCGGCGGCAGCTTGGGCAGCCGGCTCTGCGTGCGGATACGTTCGCGCAGGTCGAAGAGCATCGTTCCGCCACGCCGCCAGGGCACGCCGACCCGGCTGCGGAACTGGGCGATGAGCAGGCCGAAGAACCCGCAGGCCGCGACCGTGAGCACGGTGCCGGGCGTGACCCCGGCCGCGCGCTGCGTGTAGGGGCCCAGCTGGAACGATTCCACGATCAGCGCCGCGGCCGCCGCCGCGTACAGGCCGAGCAGGCTGGCGGGGCGCAGCAGCAGGCCGCCCGCGACGATCGGCAGGACGAGGACGGCGGGCGCGCACCACACCGGATTGAGGATGGTGGCGAAGGCGATCACCGGGATGGTGATGAGCAGCCCGACGAGCGCGATCCAGTCCGAGCCGTCCCCGCGGAAGTAGTCCACTCCGGATTTGCGCACGGCTGTGCGGACCCGGTGTACACGCATTCTCAACCGGGCCGGGAACGTATCGGCCTCCGCGCGCTGTTTGCGCCCGCGCCGCTCTCGTCGTAGCGCCATTGTTCGTGGACCCTATCCACCGGGTCAGGACCTGTGCACGGGAGGTCCCACTTGTCCCCCTTTCCGGGCACGCCCGTCAGCCCCGGTACAGCCCCGGTGCAGGGAGTAAATTCCCTCGCCCGCCGCTGCCCGCCCTGGTAGGGATGGCGTATGGCGACCGATCTGCGCACCTTGCGGGACAGCGAGTGGGACCACTGGTACGGGAAGCTGGAGCGGGCCTTCGGCGGAGTGGCCGAGGCGGCCGAGGAGCGCGGGCTCTACCGGGAGCTGACCGTCCTCGACCGCTCGCTCGGAGTCTGGGACGGGGCCGAGTGCGTGGGCACCGCGGGCGCCTTCCCGTTCCGCGTCGCGGTGCCCGGCGGGGCCTTCGTGACCGCGGCGGGCGTGACGATGGTCAGCGTCGCCGCGACGCACCGCAGGCGCGGCATTCTGACCGGGATGATGCGCCGTCAACTCGACGACGTACGAGAGTGGGGCGAGCCCCTCGCGGTCCTCACGGCGTCCGAACCCGTCATCTACGGGCGGTTCGGCTACGGCGTCGGGACCCGCAAGGCCGCGGTGCGCATCGAGTCCCGGCAGGTACGGATCGAGGCGCCCGCCGAGGCCGACCAGGTGCGACTGCGGTACGTGGAGGTCGCGGAGGGCGCCGAGCGGTGCGAGTCCGTGTATCTGCGGACCGTGGGGACGCGGCCCGGGATGCTCGCCCGGACGCCCGGCTGGGAGCGGCTGCCGCTGCTCGACCCGGAGCAGGAGCGGGACGGGGCCTCGCCGCTCCAGTGCGTCGTGGCCGAACGCGACGGGGAGGCGGTCGGGTTCGCGCGTTTCCAGGTCCGGCCGGACTCCGCGGGCGGGGTGGAGCGCAACCGGGTCCTGGTGCGCGAGGTGACCTCGGTCGAGCCCGCGGCGTACGCGGCGCTGTGGCGGTTCCTGTGCTCCATCGATCTGACGGAGACCGTGGAATGCGGGAACCTTCCGGTGGACGATCCGCTGTTCTCGCTGGTCTCCGACATCCGGCGGTGCGGCGTACGGGTGCGTGACTCGATGCACGTACGTCTGGTGGAGGTGGGCGAGGCGCTCGAAGCGCGTACGTATCTCACGCCCGTGGACGTCGTGTTCGAGGTGGCGGACGCCTTCTGCCCCTGGAACGAGGGGCGTTGGCGGCTCACCGGCGACGCGAAGGGCGGCGCGTCCTGCAAGCGGACCGAGGAGCCGGCCGATCTCGCCCTGTCCGTACGGGAGTTGGGCGCGGCCTATCTCGGCGACGTGTCACTGATGGAGCTGGCAGGGGCCGGGCGGGTGCGGGAGCTGCGGCCCGGAGCGCTCGTGGAGGCGTCGGTGGCGTTCGGCTCGACCGTCGCGCCGTGGCTGCCGCACGGGTTCTAACGGGGCGGTTGACACGTGGGGCACCAGAAGAGGTTGCGGGCCGCCAGTTCCGCCGTGCGAATCTCGGTGCCGCACAGGTGGCAGGGCTGTGGCGCGCGCCGGTAGACGTAGACCTCGCCGCCGTGGTCGTCGACGCGCGGCGCGCGGTTCATCGCCTCGGGGGTGTGCTCGGGGCGGACGGTGTCGATGCGGTTGGCGCGGACGCCGTCGTGCATCAGCGCCACCAAGTCGTCCCAGATGGCGTGGAGTTGGGGCTCGGTGAGGCTCTTTCCCGGGGTGTACGGGTCGATGCCGTGGCGGAAGAGGACCTCGGCGCGGTAGACGTTGCCGACGCCCGCGATCACCTTCTGGTCCATGAGGAGCGCGGCGATGGTGGTGCGGCTGCGGGAGATCCGGGCGTAGGCCCTGGCGGGGTCCTCGCCCTGGCGCAGCGGGTCCGGGCCGAGGCGGTCGTGTATCGCCTGCTTCTCGGCGTCCGTGATGAGCGCGCAGGTGGTGGGGCCGCGGAGGTCCGCGTAGTGGGTGTCGTTCGCGAGGCGCAGGCGGACGGTGTCCGTGGGGGGCGGGGCGGGGGTCGCGCCGAAGGTGTACTTGCCGAAGAGGCCGAGGTGGATGTGGATCCAGGCGCCCTCGTCGCCGAAGCCGAGGAAGAGGTGCTTGCCGATGGCCTCGGTGTGGGTGAGTTCTTGGCCGGTGAGGAGCGCTGCCGCGTCGGAGAACTTGCCCTGGGGGCTGGTCACGGTGGCCTTGCGGCCGGCGAATTTCTCGGCGTGGTCCTTGGCCAGGCGGTGGATGGTGTGGCCTTCGGGCACGCCGGTTCCTTTCGGCTAACCGTGGTTGACGTCACGGGGCTCTGCCCCGGACCCCGCTGGCTCTCGTCACCAGAGCGGGGCTGATTTGGGGCTCTGCCCCATACCCCGCTGCTCAATCGCCGCAGGGGCTTAAATGGCCGGCGGGGCTTGGTATTTCAAGCCCCGCTCTTGTGACGAGAGCCCGCGGGGTCCGGGGCGGAGCCCCGGAGCGCAACCCCGGTGCGGGTGCGGACCCGGAGGGGCTAGTCCTGCTGCGGGTGGTGCGCGGGGATCGCGGGGAGGACGCCGGACGTCTCGTAGGCCGACAGCATGTCGATGCGGCGCTGGTGGCGCTCCTCGTTGGAGTACGGCGTCGCCAGGAAGATCTCGACGAACTTCGTCGCCTCCTCCTCCGTGTGCATCCGCCCACCGATGGAGATCACGTTCGCGTTGTTGTGCTCACGGCCCAGCGCAGCGGTCTGCTCGCTCCAGGCGAGGGCCGCACGGACGCCCTTCACCTTGTTCGCGGCGATCTGCTCACCGTTGCCGGAGCCGCCGATCACGACGCCGAGGGCGTCCGGGTCCCCGGCCGTCCGCTCCGCGGCGCGGAGGCAGAACGGCGGGTAGTCGTCCTGGGCGTCGTAGATGTGGGGCCCGCAGTCGACGGGCTCGTGGCCGTGGGCCTTGAGCCATTCGACCAGGTGGTTCTTGAGTTCGTAGCCGGCATGATCCGAGCCGAGGTACACGCGCATGGGTCCGAGTGTGGCACGACGCGCGCCGGGTAGCCGCCTCCGGGTGCCCGCCGGGGCGCCCGTCGTGGCCTTGACAACAATCCGGACTCAAAGCTTCCGCACGGGCGACCCGGTGCGTTGAATGCGAACCCACGTTTACCGCAAACGTAAGGACCCAGTGCATGACCACGCAGTCGCCCCCCACCACCGGGGCCTCCTCCGGTACGCCGCCCACCGGCGGCGACGGTGACGGACTCAAGGCAGGGCTGAAGAACCGGCACCTGTCCATGATCGCCATCGGCGGTGTCATCGGAGCCGGTCTGTTCGTCGGCTCCAGCTCCGGCATCGCGGCCGCAGGACCCGCCATCCTCGTCTCGTACGCCCTCGTCGGCGCGATGGTCGTCTTCGTGATGCGGATGCTGGGCGAGATGGCCGCCGCACGGCCCTCGTCCGGCTCCTTCTCCGCCTATGCCGACCAGGCCCTCGGCCGCTGGGCCGGCTTCTCCATCGGCTGGCTCTACTGGTTCTTCTGGGTCGTGGTGCTCGCCGTGGAGGCGACGGCGGGCGCGAAGATCCTCAACGGCTGGATACCGGGCGTCCCGCAGTGGGGGTGGGCGCTGATCGTGATGATCGTGCTCACCGTCGTGAACCTGGCGGCCGTCGGCTCGTACGGGGAGTTCGAGTTCTGGTTCGCCGGGATCAAGGTCGTCGCGATCGCGGCGTTCGTGATCGTGGGCCTGCTCGCCGTCTTCGGGCTGCTGCCCGGCTCCGACAACCCGGGGTCCGGGCTCCAACACCTCACCGATTCCGGCGGCTTCTTCCCGAAGGGGCCCGGAGCGATCCTCACCGGTGTCCTGATGGTCGTCTTCTCCTTCATGGGCTCCGAGATCGTCACGCTCGCCGCCGGTGAGTCCGAGGACCCGCAGAAGGCCGTCACCAGGGCCACGAACTCCGTGATCTGGCGTATCGGCATCTTCTACCTGGGCTCGATCTTCGTCGTGCTTACGCTGCTGCCGTGGAACGATCCGTCGATCGTCAAGGAGGGGTCCTACGTGGCCGCTCTGAACTCCATCGGCATCCCGCACGCCGGGCAGGTCATGGACGTCATCGTGCTGACCGCGGTGCTGTCGTGTCTGAACTCGGGGCTGTACACCGCTTCCCGTATGGCCTTCTCGCTCGGGCAGCGCGGTGACGCGCCGAAGGCGTTCGCGAAGACCACGTCGCGCGGTGTGCCGCGGGTCGCGATCCTCGGGTCCGTCGTCTTCGGGTTCCTCGCGGTCTGGTTCAACTACCAGTGGCCGGACACCGTCTTCAACTTCCTGCTGAACTCCTCCGGAGCCGTCGCGTTGTTCGTGTGGCTCGTCATCTGTTTCACGCAGTTGAAGATGCGCGGGATGATCCTGCGGGACCAGCCGGAGAAGCTTGTCGTCAAGATGTGGCTGTTCCCGTATCTGACGTGGGCGACGATCGCGATGATCTCGTTCGTGCTTGTGTACATGTTGACGGACAAGGACGGGCGGGAGCAGGTTCTGCTTTCTCTGCTCGTTGCGGCGTTCGTTGTCGGGTTCGCGCTCGTACGCGAGAAGGTTCAGCGGGCGAAGGCGTGAGTGTTGCGGGGTCCGGGGTCGGCGTCTCGGGGCGCTGCCCCCTGGCCCCGCGGGCTCTCGTCACCAGAGCGGGGCTGGATTGGCTCAATCGCCGGCGGGGCTTGATTGGGGCGTGAACGTCTTCTTCACCCGCTCGTACGTTGCCTTCGCCTGCCCCTCCACCTCGGGCTGGTACCACGTACCCACCTGGTAGGACCTGTTTCCGCGGTCGAAGCCCAGGAGTTCCGCGTGCCAGCGGGCGCCCTTCAGGGTGAAGAGGTACTCCCAGACCACCGCGGGGCGGCCGCGGAACGTGGTGCGGGTCAGGCGGAGCTTTTTGTAGTCCTGGCCCTGGTGGGCGGCGCGTTCGGACTTCTGCCACGTGGCCAGGAGGTCGTCCTTCGCGAGGGCCGACTGGGCGACGAGTTCCTGGGTGCCGTCCGGTGACGTGTAGTGCACCTCGGACGCCGTCTTCACCACCCGCTCCCAGCCCTTCGGCGGCACCCACGCGTACCCCGCCTCCTGCCGCGCGCCCGCCGGAAGGCTCTCGGTGGGCGGCCGGGACGTGCCCTCGACGGTGGGCGGGCGGGATGTCGTGGGCGTCGAGCCGCCCGCCTGCGGGTCCCCGTTCGGCAGCGTGAGGGCGATGGCCGCCGCGAGGCCCACGGCCAGTACTCCCCCGGTCGCGATGAGCGTGGTCCTGCGACGGTTCCCGCGCGGAGGCTGTGCGGGCGCGGGTGCGGGTGTGGGCTCCGGGCGGCGCAGGCCGATGTCGAGGGTGCGGGTCCCGGGCGTCGGCGCCTCCGGGAGTTCCGGGGCCTCGGTGGGGGCCAGCGCCCCGGTCACCGTGTCGACGTCGGGGCGGTCCTGCGGTTCCTTCGCCAGCAGGCCCGCGAGGAGCGGACCCAGCGGACCCGCGTCGGGCGGCAGGCGCGGCTGCTCGTAGAGGACGGCGTGCAGGGTCGCGAGGGTCGTCTCCCGGGAGAACGGCGAGCTGCCGCCGAGCGCCGCGCAGAGCGTCGCCCCCAGCGACCAGAGGTCGGACGGCGGGCCCTGTAGATGGCCCGAGACCCGCTCCGGGGCCATGTAGTCGGGCGAGCCGACCAGCATGCCGACCATGGTGAGCGCCTTGGCGTCCTGGATTGCGGCGATGCCGAAGTCCGTGAGCATGACGCGGCGCTGCCCCACGCGCTCCATCAGTACGTTGCCGGGCTTGATGTCCCGGTGCAGCACGCCGCCCGCGTGCACCTGCCGCAGCGCCCCGGCCAGGCTCAGTCCGATCCGCGCGACCTCGTCCGCCGGCAACGGCCCGTCGTCGACGAGGAGTTGCTCCAGGGAGCGGCCGTCGACCAGCTCCATGACGATCCACAGGCGTTCGCCCTCGTCGACGACGTCATAGACGCGCACCACACCCGGGTGGTCGATGCGGGCGGTGGCGCGGGCCTCGCGCAGCGTGCGCTCGCGGCGGGTGCGGGCGTCCTCGGGGTCGAGCCCGTCGATGCGCATTTCCTTGACGGCGACCCGGCGGTCGAGCATTTCGTCCACCGCGCGCCACACGCGCCCCATTCCACCCTGGCCTATGGATTCGTCCAGGCGGTAGCGGGACGCCACCAGTAACCCCTGAACGCCTCCGCTTGTATTTCCAGGCAATCGACTGCACCCCCGGCACACAACGTCGACACTTCCCGCCGCCCCAGCATAGTGCGGAGAAATCTTGTGGTACCTCTTCAAGTGCCGCGAATTCGGCCGCGGTTGGGGGAAGTGGAAATACCTAGGGGGACGACGAGTATGGGTTCACGACGTCAGGTCAAAATCGCCGGGACACTGTGCGCGGGCGCCGTGACGGCGTTCATGGTGCTGCCGGGCGCCGCGCTCGCGGACCACGGGCCTGGTCCGGGCAGCGGCGAGGGGGGAAAGGCGGTGGACGCGGCGCCCTCGGGCGTGAAGCTGACCACGGCACTGCCGAAGAAGATCTCGGCCGACAACTCGACCGGAGAGACGCAGAATCTGATCGCGAGCGTCAGCAATCAGGGCAGCAAGGGAAGCGGCCGGATATTCCTGGCCGTGGTGGGGTTCGACGGGCTCGTGGTGAAGGATGTTCCGAACTGCACCGCGATTCCGGAGAACAAGCTGCCGAAGGGCTCCAACAGCGGATTCTCCTGCCCCATCGACAACCTCAAGGCAGGAAAGACGCAGTCGTACAAGGTCGCCGCGACATTCGATCTGAAAAAGACCGGAAAGATCTGCCTGCCGGTGCAGAGCGGGGACACGAAGAAGACGTTCTGGCAGCAGGGCCCGGTGCCGTTCGGCACGACGAGCCCCTCGCCGAACGCGCCCGTCACGCCGCTGCTGCTCAACACGGAGAACGAGCCGGCCGCCCCCGCGGGCGACAAGGGCGACGAGGGCGGGGGCGGAAGCGGCGGGGCCAACGATCAGGAGAACCTGCCGTCGACCGGCGTCGGTGACGCCGCGCTGCCGCTGGGCGCGGTCGGCGCGGCCTTGATGGCCGCCGGCGGGGCGGGCCTGTGGTGGACCCGCCGCGGCAGCTCCGAGGTGCGCTAGCCGACTAGAGGTGCACCAGCGGACTACTTGTCGGCGAGCTTCCAGGCGGTGGGCAGCGCGCCCATCGCCAGGGCCGCCTTCAGGACGTCGCCGATCAGGAACGGGGTGAGGCCCGCGGCGATAGCGGCCGTGAGGCCCATCCCGGTGGACAGGGCCAGGTACGGGACACCGACCGCGTAGACGATGGCCTCGCCGAGCAGGAACGTGCCTGCGGTGCGCAGCATCGAGCGGTCGGCGCCGCGCCGGGCGAGCGCGCCGACCGCGGCCGAGGCCAGCATCAGGCCGATGACGTAACCGAACGAGGCCGTCGCCATACCCGAGCCGCCCTCCGCGAACCACGGCACGCCGGCCATGCCCGCGAGCGCGTAGACGGCGAGCGCGAGGAAGCCGCGGCGGGCGCCGAGCGCGGTGCCGACGAGCAGCGCGGCGAAGGTCTGACCGGTGACCGGCACAGGCGAGCCCGGGATCGGGAACGCGATCTGCGCGGCGATGCCGGTGAGGGCGGCGCCGCCGAGGACAAGCGCCGTGCTCTTCAGGGCCACGGCGGACTTGGTGCGGGAGGCGGGCAGGAGGTCGGCCAGGACCTTGCCCGGACGGGCGGCGGTCGCGACAGCGGCGGCGGTACTCATGGGGACTCCGCGTTCAGTGAGAGGACCTTGCGGTCGGGCAGGGCAGGACTTTGTGACGCTATCCCAGGGGAGTTGGGCCGATCACGGTCGCCGGTCGACAAAGGGGCCCACGCCGTGTTGGTGGGCTCTGAACAAACAACGGCACCTACACCTCGTACAAGGTGATGCTCGTCACTGGGAGAGTCCGTTTTGCGTGCGGAGGTGCTTGAACGGGAGACTGTAGGTTCCCGCCAAACCGCGCACGCCCGCGCGACCAGCACATCCGAGATCGGCTGAAGCCCCATGCACGACGAACCACTCTCCGCCGGGCTGAAGCAGCGCCACCTCACGATGCTCGGCCTCGGCGGGGTCATCGGCGCGGGCCTGTTCGTCGGCTCGGGAGCCGGTATCGCGGTCGCGGGGCCCGGCATCGTCGTCTCGTACCTGATCGCGGGCACACTCGCGATGCTGGTGATGCGGATGCTCGGCGAGATGTCCGCCGCGATGCCCGCGTCCGGTTCCTTCTCGGTGCACGCGGAGCGGGCGCTCGGCCGGTGGGCCGGGTTCACTGCCGGATGGCTCTACTGGTTCATGCTCGTGGTGGTGCTCGCCGTCGAGGCGACGGGCGCGGCGCAGATCGCGAACGGGTGGGCGCCGGGCGTCCCGCAGTGGGCGTGGGTGCTGCTCTTCATGGTCGTGTTCACCGTCGCCAACCTGACGGCGGTGAAGAACTTCGGCGAGTTCGAGTTCTGGTTCGCGGCCCTCAAGGTCTTCGCGATCATCGCGTTCCTGGTGCTCGGCGCCCTCGCGATCTTCGGGATCCTCCCCGACACCGATCCGGTCGGCCTCACCCATCTGACCGGGGACGGCGGGTTCCTGCCGCACGGCTGGGAGGGCGTCGTCTCCGGCGTCCTCGCGGTCGTCTTCGCGTTCGGCGGCCTGGAGGTCGTCACGATCGCGGCCGCCGAGTCCGAGGACCCGGCCCGCTCGGTGGCGCGCGCGGTGCGCAGCGCGGTGTTCCGGATCCTGTTCTTCTACGTCGGTTCGATGCTGGTCATCGTGACCGTGCTGCCCTGGACGGAGCAGAAGGCGGGGATCAGCCCGTACGTCACCGTGCTCGACTCGATCGGTGTGCCGTCGGCGGCGCAGATCATGAACATCGTGGTGTTCGTGGCGCTGCTCTCCGCGCTGAACGCCAACCTCTACGGCTCGTCCCGCATGATCTTCTCGCTGGCCGAGCGCGACGAGGCGCCGAAGTCGCTGCTGAAGGTGAGCGGTGGCGGGGTGCCGCGCCGCGCGGTCCTGGCCTCGGTGGCCTTCGGCTTCATCTCCGTACTCCTGAACCTGGAGTGGCCGGACACGATCTTCCTCTACATGCTCAACTCGGTCGGCGCGGTACTGCTGTTCGTGTGGGCGCTGATCGCCGTGTCGCAACTGCGCCTGCGGCGACGCATCGAGCAGGAGGCCCCCGAGCGCCTCGTGTTGAAGATGTGGGCGTTCCCCTGGCTGACCTGGGTGGCGATCGCCGCGATGGCCGTGGTCTTCGGCTTGATGCTGACCGACGACACGGCGCGGCCGCAGTTGATGTGGTCGACCGGGGCGACGCTGCTCGTCCTCGCGGTCGCGGGCGCCCGGGAGTTGCGCGCACGGCGTGCCTGAGCGGTGTCCACGCGTTCACCGAACGTCGACATGATCATTGCGGCGTGTGAGCGTCGTGTCCGTATACCGGAAACCTATTCCCTCTGAGCGGGCCGCCCACCCAGACTGTGGCAGTTTTACGTTCCGTTTACGCCAGGACCGTCACAGCTACTGAACAGGGCACACCCATGTCTCGGAACTCAGCGCAGTCCCCTGCGGAGGGGACGGACGCGCGGCCGGTCGAGCAGGCGCCGGCCGAGCCGTCGCTGTCGCACGGCCTCAAGCAGCGCCATCTTTCCATGATCGCGCTGGGCGGCGTGATCGGCGCGGGCCTCTTCGTGGGCTCCGGCACCGCGATCGCCGCCGCGGGCCCGTCGATCATCCTCGCCTACGCGATATCCGGCGCGCTCGTCATGCTCGTGATGCGCATGCTGGGCGAGATGTCGGCCGCGTACCCGGCGTCCGGATCGTTCTCCGTGCACGCCGAGCGGGGCATCGGGCCGTGGGCCGGATTCACCGCGGGCTGGTCGTTCTGGTTCCTGCTCTGTGTGGCCGTCGGCCTGGAGGGCATCGGCGCGGCGGGCATCGTGCACGGCTGGGTGCCGGGCGTGCCCGAGTGGGCCTGGGTCGCCCTGTTCATGCTGCTGTTCACGATCACGAACCTGTCGGCCGTGAAGAACTTCGGCGAGTTCGAGTTCTGGTTCGCCGCGCTCAAGGTCGGCGCGATCGTGCTCTTCCTCGTCATCGGCGTCCTCGCCATGCTCGGCGTGCTGCCCGACGTCGACGCCCCCGGCATGTCCAACCTCACCGGCCACGGCGGCTTCATGCCGAACGGCACGGAGGGGTTGATCGTCGGCCTGCTCGCGTCGGTCTTCGCGTACGGCGGTCTGGAGACGGTGACGATCGCCGCCGCCGAGTCGGAGCACCCGGTGCAGGGCGTCGCGAAGGCGGTCCGTACGGCGATGTGGCGCATCGCGCTCTTCTACGTCGGCTCGATGGCGGTCGTCGTGGTCCTCCTGCCGTGGACCTCGAAGGAGATCCCGACCAAGGGCCCGTACGTCGCCACGCTCGACTACCTGGGCGTCCCGGCGGCCGGCCAGATCATGAACGTGGTCATCCTCGTCGCGCTGCTCTCCGCCATGAACGCCAACATCTACGGCGCCTCCCGCATGGCCGCCTCGCTGGTCGCCCGCGGCATGGGCCCGAAGGCCATCGGCAAGGTCACGAACGGTGTGCCGCGCGTGGCCGTCCTGCTGTCGGCGGTCTTCGGCTTCGTGTGCGTGCTGCTCAGCTACTGGCGCCCGGACGACATCTTCGCCTGGCTGCTCAACACCATCGGCGCGATCATCCTCGTCGTCTGGTTCTTCATCGCCGTCTCCCAGCTGGTGCTGCGCCGCAAGCTGGAGCGCGAGGCGCCGGAGAAGCTGGTCGTGAAGATGTGGGCGTACCCGTACCTCACGATCATCGCGCTCGTCGGCATGGTCGCCGTCTTCGTCCTGATGGCCCGCGAGCACGACACGCGGGTCCAGCTTTACTTCTCTGGCGGACTGGCGATCATCCTCGCGGCGGTCGGGTACGCGCGGCAGAAGCTGGCCGAGAAGAAGTAGCCGTACCGAGTTCAACGCGGAGGGCCCCCGGACCACTTGGTCCGGGGGCCCTTTCGTTGCGCCCGTTCGCTGTCCCCGTTCGTTGCGCCCGACACTCCTGCTGTTAGCCTGCACTTGCAATAGAGTTGCAATAAGCAGTCGGAGGGCACGGAGAGACATGGCCACGTACACGCTTCCTGAGCTTCCGTACGACTACGCGGCGCTTGAGCCGGTCATCAACCCGCAGATCATCGAGCTGCACCACGACAAGCACCACGCGGCGTACGTGAAGGGCGCGAACGACACCCTGGAGCAGCTGGCCGAGGCCCGCGACAAGGAACAGTGGGGCTCGATCAACGGCCTGGAGAAGAACCTGGCCTTCCACCTCTCCGGCCACATCCTGCACAGCATCTACTGGCACAACATGACCGGTGACGGTGGCGGCGAGCCGCTCGCGGCGGACGGCGTGGGCGAGTTGGCCGACGCGCTCACCGAGTCCTTCGGCTCCTTCGCCGGGTTCAAGGCACAGCTGACGAAGGCCGCGGCCACCACGCAGGGCTCCGGCTGGGGCGTCCTCGCGTACGAGCCGGTGAGCGGGCGGCTCATCGTCGAGCAGATCTACGACCACCAGGGCAACGTCGGCCAGGGCTCGACCCCGATCCTCGTCTTCGACGCGTGGGAGCACGCGTTCTACCTGCAGTACAAGAACCAGAAGGTCGACTTCATCGAAGCGATGTGGCGGGTCGTCAACTGGCAGGACGTGGCCAAGCGGTACGCGGCCGCGAGGGAGCGGGCGTACAACCTGCTGCTGGTGCCGTGATGCTGTGAAGCGTCCCGCCTCGTGATCGTCTTCTCAACCTTCACGTTGGCGGGCGGCGGAAACGACGGACCCCCGTGAGGATGTGACTCACGGGGGTCTGTTGGTGTGCGGGATTCCGGGGGACCTTGGCGGGATGACAGCGGAGTTCTTGAACCTGCACTGCGACACGTGCCACGGCGGCCCCCGACCCTTCCGTCGCCTCAAGGCCCACGAGAAGGCACACCTGGCTGCCAAGGGACAGATCGAGGCCGACATCCACGCGACGTGGCGATGTGACACCGAAGGGTGTCTCACCTACCGGCGCCACGGCCGCACGTGGGGCGGCGGGAGCTTCCCGCCGAGCATCGACGACTAGTCGAAGATCGGGCCCACCGTGCGCGTGCGCTTGATTTCGTAGAAGCCCGGGACCGAGGCGACGAGGAGCGTGCCGTCCCAGAGCTTGGCCGCCTCCTCGCCCTTGGGCGCCGGGGTGACGACCGGGCCGAAGAAGGCGATCTGGTTGCCGTCGGCTCCCGGCACCGCGATGACCGGCGTGCCGACGTCCTGGCCGACCTTGTCGATGCCCTCCTTGTGCGAGGCGCGGAGCTCTTCCTCGTACTTGGTGGCGTCCCAGTGGTCGAGGAGGGACTCCGGCAGGCCGACCTCCTCCAGAGCGCCGGCGACGGCCTCCTTCGTGGGGCCCTCGCCGCGGTTGTGGATACGGGTGCCGAGCGCGGTGTAGAGGTCGCCGAGGACCTCCGCGCCGTGCTCCTGCTGCGCGGCGATGACGACACGGACCGGGCCCCAGGCCTGGGTGCGCATCATCTCCTGGTACTCCTCGGGCAGCTCGTCGAGGCGCGGCTCGTTGAGCACCGCGAGGCTCATCACGTGCCAGCGGACCTTGATGTCGCGGACCTTCTCGACCTCCAGGACCCAGCGCGAGGTCATCCAGGCCCAGGGGCACAGGGGGTCGAACCAGAAGTCGACGGGGGTCTTCTCGGACATGGTTCTCCTCAAGATTCACCGGGTGGTCTCGGCAGCGCCAACGCGGCCCGTGCCCGGTCCATTCCCCGATGTCCGGTGTCGGAGCCGCGTGCGAGGATCGTAGGCGGCTGAACAGTTACGTCACAAAGGAGTGCCGCCGTGCCCGGTGAGAATCTGTCCCGCGACGAGGCCCGCGAGCGGGCGGGTCTGCTGTCCGTCGACGGGTACGAGGTGGCGCTCGACCTGCGCTCCGCGGTCGGCGACTTCGCCGGCGAGGGGCCGCGCACCTTCCGTTCCGTGACCACGATCCGGTTCCGGTCGAACGAGGCGGGGGCGGCCACGTTCGTCGACCTGATCGCGCCGTCCGTGACGGCCGTGTCGCTGAACGGCGAGGACCTCGACCCGGCGGCCGTGTTCGACGGCAACCGCATCCAGCTGGAGAACCTGGCGGAGGACAACGAGCTGGTGGTCGACGCCCAGTGCGCGTATTCGCGTACGGGTGAAGGCATGCACCGCTTCGTCGACCCCGAGGACGGCGAGGTGTACCTCTACACGCAGTACGAGCCCGCCGACTCGCGCCGCGTGTTCGCCAACTTCGAGCAGCCCGACCTGAAGGCGCCGTACCGGTTCAGCGTGCAGGCCCCCGAGGGATGGACCGCATGGTCGAACGGCACGGGTGAACTGGTCGACGGCGTCTGGCAGTTCGCGGAGACCAAGCCGATCTCGACGTACATCACGGCGGTCGTCGCCGGGCCGTACCACTACGTGACGGATTCCTACGAGCGGACCTTCGAAGACGGGTCGAAGCTCGTCGTCCCGCTCGGCGCGATGTGCCGCAAGGGGCTCGCCCCGTACTTCGACGCCGATGACGTCTTCACGGTGACCAAGCAGGGCCTCGACTTCTTCCACGACCACTTCGACTACCCGTACCCCTTCGGGAAGTACGACCAGGCCTTCGTGCCCGAGTACAACCTGGGCGCCATGGAGAACCCGGGGATGGTGACCTTCCGCGAGGAGTTCATCTTCCGCGGGAAGGTCACGCAGGCGTCCTACGAGCGGCGCGCGAACGTGATCCTCCACGAGATGGCCCACATGTGGTTCGGCGACCTCGTCACCATGCGCTGGTGGGACGACCTGTGGCTGAAGGAGTCCTTCGCGGACTTCATGGGCGCGTTCTCGATGGTGGAGGCGACGCGGTTCACGGACGGCTGGATCACCTTCGCCAACAACCGGAAGTCGTGGGCGTACCGAGCGGACCAGCTGCCGAGCACGCACCCGATCACGGCCGACATCCGGGACCTGGAGGACGCGAAGCTCAACTTCGACGGCATCACGTACGCCAAGGGCGCCTCCGTACTGAAGCAGCTCGTCGCGTACGTCGGGCGGGACGCGTTCCTGGAAGGCGCGCGGCGGTACTTCAAGCGGCACGCCTACGGGAACACCGAACTGGGCGATCTGCTGTCGGCGCTTGAGGAGACGAGCGGGCGCGACCTGGCGACCTGGTCGCGGTCCTGGCTTCAGACCGCGGGCGTCAACTCCCTTACCCCGCAAGTCACGTTGAACGCCGAGGGGCGGATCACCGAGCTGGCGGTGGTGCAGGAAGCGGCCGAGTCGCACCCCGAACTGCGCCCGCACCGGGTGGCCGTGGGCCTGTACCGGCGTGCGGCAGGCGGCGCCGTCGAGCGGTACGCGCGCGCCGAGGTCGACGTGGACGGGCCGCGGACGGTCGTGGGCGAGCTGGCCGGGGCCGAGGCTCCCGAGCTCGTACTGGTCAACGACGACGACCTCACCTACTGCAAGATCCGGTTCGACGAGGGGTCGCTGGCGACGCTGCGGGACCACCTCGGGGACATCTCCGACCCGCTGGCGCGGGCCCTGTGCTGGTCGGCGCTGTGGAACGCGACGCGGGACGCGTTGATGCCCGCGCGTGACTTCATCGATCTCGTGCTGCGGTTCGCGGGGCGCGAGTCCGACATCGGGGTGCTCCAGACGCTGCACGCGTGGGCGCGCTCCGCGCTCGTGCACTACGCGGTGCCCGAGTGGCGCGAGACCGGTGGCCGGCTGCTCGCCGAGGGCGCGCTCAAGGAGCTGCGGATCGCGGAGCCGGGGAGCCAGCACCAGCTGACGTGGGCCCGGTTCTTCGGAGCGGTCGCCTCCAGCGAGGCCGATCTCCAGTTGCTCCAGGGGCTGTTGGACGTTTCCGGCGGCGCGAAGATCGACGGGCTCGACGTCGACCAAGAGCTGCGGTGGGCGTTCCTGGAGACGCTCGCGACGTACGGGGTCGCGAACGAGGGCGTACTGGCGGCGGAACTGGCGCGGGACGACACCGCCTCCGGCAAGCGGCACCAGGTGCGGTGCCTCGCGGCGCGGCCGTCGGAGGCCGTGAAGGCGCAGGCCTGGGCGCAGGTCGTGGAGTCGGACGCGTTGAGCAACGCGCTGGTGGAGGCGACCATTTCGGGGTTCCAGCAGCCGTCGCAGCGGGCGCTCACCGCGAAGTACGCGGAGAAGTACTTCGCGGTGATCGAGCGGGTGTGGGAAGAGCGGTCGATCCAGATCGGGATGGATGTGGTGCGGGGGCTGTTCCCCGGGCTGCAGGACTCGCAGGCGACGCTGGATGCGACGGACGCGTGGCTGTCCGGGCATGAGGGGGGTGCGCCGGCGTTGCGGAGGCTTGTGCTTGAGGCGCGGGACGACTTGGCGCGGGCCTTGCGGGGGCAGGCGTGTGACGGGGCTGCGGGCAGGTAGTCGGAGTGGTGGCGGTACCCCGGGGTTTCGGCCTCGGGGCTCTGCCCCGGACCCCGCGGGCTCTCGTCCAAGAGCGGGGCTTAAGTGGTGTTACTGAATGCTGGCAATCGCGGCCGTAACCCCCGGTGCCGCCTGGTCTTTTCGGCAGGAGGTGGGGACACCTTTAGGGCGACGATGTCCGGAGTTTCCTACGGGGGTGTAACAGCGGTTAGTGGGGGGTTCTTGGGCGGGAATGGGCGGGTCATGAACCAGAACACCCCCGCCCCGCTGTCGCCCCGCCCCCTGCGCCACCTCAACCAGAACCAGCGGCAGCTGATGAGCGCCGCGCAGCTGAAGGCGCACGGCGTGGGCGCCGCCGCCGTGTCCGAGCAGTGCCGGGCCGGTGGGACCTGGCAACAGTTGCTGCCAGGTGTGTATTTGTTGCACCCCGGCCAGCCCAGCGACGAGGAGCGGCTGCACGCCGTGCTGATGTACTCGGGGCGGGCCCCCGAGCGGCGCGGGCGCCCGGACGGGGTGCCCACGCAGCACGCCCCCGGTCGCGCGCCGTACTCCGACACCATCGTCACCGGGCTCGCCGCCCTCGCGCTGCACGGCTTCTCCGCCGCTCCCCCGCTGTCCTCGCTCGACCACATCGACGTGCTCGTCCCGCGCACCCGGCGGTTGCGGTCCACCGCCTTCGCGCGGCTGATCCGGACCACCGCCCTGCCGACTCCCGTACAGCTGAAGGGAGTTCCGGTCGCCCCCGTGCCGAGGGCGCTCGCCGACGCGGTGTCCCGGCTGTCCGACGCGGGCGCCGTACGACGGCTGCTCACCGAGGCCGTACGGGGCGGGCACTGCGAACCGGCCGCCGTCGTACGGGAGTTGTCGGCGGCCCGGCTGCTGACCAGGCCGCACGTCATCGACGCCGTCGACTCGCTGCTCGCCGAGGGGCGGACCATCGCCGAGGACCGGCTGTACGCGATGGTGCGCGAGTACGGGCTGCCCGACCCCGTGTGGAACGTGGATCTGCGGCTGCCCGGCGGCCCGCACCTCGGCGGCGTCGACGCGTTCTGGCCCGATCACTCCGTCGCCGTCGAGCTGGACACCCGGGCGCCGCGCCATGGCCTTCGGCAGGACGACGACGCGCTGTGGAGCGAGTACGCCCGTAAGCGCGAGCACCTGGAGCGGCTCGGGATCACCGTCGTGCACATCTCCCCGAAGAAGCTGCGCGAGTCGATCGAGCAGCAGGCCGCCATCGTGCGGACCGCGCTGATGGCTTCCGGCGACCGGGACCCGGCGGCGTACGTCGTGGTGCTGCCGCGGTGAGTCGGTGGGCTACTTGCCGCAGAACTCCGCCTCGGCGACCTTCGTCATGTCGCCCGCCCAGTCGCCGTTGAAGTTGAGGGCGAGGGAGTGGCTGCCGTCGGGCGTCGTCAGGACGAGCGACGACGAACCGTGGATGCCGCCGCCGTGGCCCCACACGACCGTGCCGCACTCCAGCTTCCAGCGCTGCAGGCCGAGGCCGTAGGCGGAGTCCGGTCCCTGGGTGCCGCCCGGCGCCGTGGTCCGCATCTCCTTCATCTGCTCGGGCGGCAGCAACTCGCCGCGGACCAGGGCGGTGTAGAAGCGGTTCAGGTCGGCGGAGTCGGAGATCATCTCGCCGGATCCGAAGGAGCCGCTCGGGTTGAACTCGGTGACGTCGTACGTCGGCCCGGCGCTGTCGCCCAGCTTGGAGTACGCCCGGGAGGCGGGGCGCGGCATGCGTGGGTCGGTGCCGGGGACCTTCGTGGCGCGCAGGCCCAGGGGCTCGATGATGCGGTGTTCGATCTCGTCCCCGTACGCGTGGCCGGTCGCCTTCTCGATGACCATGGCGGCGAGCGCGTAGTTGGTGTTGGAGTAGTCCCAGCCGCCTCCCGGGTCGAAGCGCGCCTTGTTGCGCACGCCGATGCGTACGAGCTCCTCCGGCGCGAAAGTGTCGTTGCGGTGGTCGAGGAAGTTCTTGGTCATGTACGCCTCGTTGAACCGCGCGTCCTCCAGGTAGTCGGCGATGCCGCTGGTGTGGTTGAGCAGATGCCGCAGGGTGATGCGATCGGCGTCGTATCCGTCGCCGGTGACGAGGCCGGGCAGCCAGTGCTCGACGGTGTCGTCGAGGTCCAGCTCCCCTTCGGCCTCCAGCTGGAGGAGGACCGTGGAGACGAACGTCTTGGTGACGGAGCCGACGCGGTAGTGGTCGTGGGCGCCGCGCGGCTTGTGGGTGGTGAGGTTCCCGACGCCCGAAGTCCCCTTCCACGTACGGCCGTTGCCGCGGACCTGAGCGGTGGCGCCGGGGACACCCTCGCGTACGGCGGCATCCAGGGCACGCTGGGTGGCTCGGTGGCCGTCGCGGTCCGGGCCCGATGCGAGGGCCGGAGTGGCGAGCGCCCCGGTCGTGATCGCCAGCACTGTCGCCGCCCCCAGCAGGGCCGTGCGCTTCAGCATGTGTCTCCTCCGTTGCCGTGCCGTGGTGTCGCGTTCGACCGGAGGGACTTCGGGGGTGGGTGCGGGAGTTGAGCCGATGTCGGCCGGTTGAGCCGGAATCAGCCCTTTCGGAGGACGAGTTCGGTGTTGCGGTCGCCCGGGGTGCCGGAGAGCGTGGCGCGTGAGCCGGGCGCGTTGTAGGAGAGCTCGCGGTAGAGGGCGGCAAGACCCGTCTGCGTGAGGTCCGTGAAGTCGGTGCGGTGCGGGGCCGAGGACTCGATGAGCGTCGTGAAGACGGACAGCGTGCCGTCGCGGTTGTCGGCGACCTCGATGATGCGGGCGAGCTGCGGAAAGTCGACGTGGGATGCGGTGGAGATCTCCCAGAAGCCGGTGCCGTCGCCGGTGCCCGCATGTGGCGTGATGTCGTTCTTGTGACTGTGGCCGTTCACCCAGGCGAGGACGGGGCGGTGGGCCGCGAGCAGGGCGGTCAACTCCTCGCCGCCGTGCCGCCGTTCGCCGCGGCGGTCCGGGTCCTCGCGGAGGTTGCGCATCGTCTTGGAGGTGTGGTGGGAGAAGACGAGGACGTGGTCGCCGCGCCGCTCGGCGGCCTTCAACTCACCCTTGAGCCAGTCCAGTTGGGACGCACCGATCGAGCCCTCGTAGTGGCCGGCCGGGTCCGTGGTGTCGAGGCTGATGCCGAGGACGTCGTCGGAGATCCGGAACGCGTAGTGCTGCGTCGCGTCGGCCAGGTTGGCCTGGGTGTAGCCGTGGCCGATCGGGCCCGGCCCCATGTGCGCAGGGTCGAGGTGGGCCGCGACGTACTCGACCGGCGTGAACGGGGCGCGCGACTCGTCGGGCGTCACCCGGCGCATCTTCCGCTTGTGCGAGACGAGCAGCTCCTTGAACGCCTTGCCCTTCGGGTCCCCGCCGTTCTGTACGTTGTCCCAGATCGCCTTGCCCGTGGCGGTGTCGAGGTCCATCAACTTGCGGTCACCCACCGCGAATTCGGCGAAGTACGGGTCCGCGGGCGCGTAGCAGCCGCCGGGCAGCGAGTCGTGGTTGCCGACCGTGGAGTACCAGGGGACGTTCAGGCCGGGGCTCTGCAGTTCGGAGATCGCGGCGTCCAGGAAGCCGGGGATGCGGGGGAAGCCGTGGTCCCGCTTGTCGCCGTCCCGGAATGCCTCGTCCGGCTGCCAGTAGAGGGGAAGCCCGCTGTTCTGGACGCCCTCGTAGTGGCGGGGGTCGCCGGTGTTGGGGCTGATGCGGCCGCCGCTCATCGCTTTGAGGAACCAGTCGAGTTCGGAGCGGGCGTTGTTGTCGGTGTTGTCGCCCGTCGTCATCACGAAGTGCAGCGGCGAGGCGGTGACGGGTGCGCCGCGCAGGGCGTTCACCCGTTCCACGAGGGCGACGGCCCCGGCTACGCTCAGCGCCTCCTGCGGCCGCCAAGCGCTGGCGGTCTGCGACCTCAAGTACTCGTAGCGCAGGGGGTGTTGTACGTCGACCAGGTGGAGGTCGGTGAACTGGACGAACGCGGCGAGGGGCTTCCGCTTGGCCTCGCGGTCGCTGCGGGCGGAGCCGAGTTCGGTGCGGACGACGCGGGTCCAGGCCGGTCCGTCGCCCAGGCGCCGGTAGCCGGAGCCCGCGGCGGCGGTCGCGACGGCGGCGAGGGTGGTGCCGCGGGTGTAGGGGGCGAGTGGGGCGGCGGGTGCTTGGCGGGACATCGCCCTTGCCGGGGCGGCGGCGGCCGGGTGGGCGGCGGCGTTGGTGCCGCCTGCCGGTCCGAGGGCGTATCCGATACCGGCAGAGAGGGTCACCGCGCCGGTCGCGGTCAGGAATGCGCGGCGGTCGATCTCTGCGGCGGCTGTGGTGACAGAGCGTATGCGCGGCATGGCGCGGTCTCCCCGAGTGCGAACGCGTCGACAGTGACGGCCGGGCCGGTCCGGTCGAACCGCCCCTCCGTACTGGATGGTTGGCAGTGGGGATGACCTGCGCGTGAACGGCGACGCAACGCGTGGCGCCGATCACGTACGTGGATCTAGGGGCGGGCGTGGGGGTGCCGCATCGTCACGCGGGGGTGGGCCGTGGGCGCCCTGTCGGTCACGCCGTGTTCATCTTTCGGGGAAGGGGGGCGGTGCGCGGGGGCGGTGGTGGGGGGCGGTGACGTGGCCGACGCCTGTCGTGAGGAGTGCGCGGCACCGGTGGTGGGGGGCGGTGCCGCGGCCGACGCCTGTCGTGAGGGATGCGCGGCGCCCGGGGATGCGGGGCTGCGCCGTGACCGACGCCTGAGGTGACTGGCGCGCGGCGCCGGTCCTTGTCCGGCTGCGCCGGTGCCCGGTCATCTCCCACCCACCCGCCCCTTCCGGGGGCTTCGGCCCCCGTGCCTAGCGCTGTGACAGTTCGGGCCGTTGGGGATCCGGCCCACCGCAGGCTCCTGCTGGGCGAAGCAGGGCAACCGGCTGCCGGCGACCTACCGCCGCACCCACGGCGTCACCTGCTTCCACGGCTGCTGCTCCGTGGGCGACGACCGACTGTGGGGCGTCAACCGCCGCCGCAAGGGCACCGCCAACACCCTGGCCGCGCTGAAGTCGATCCGTGCCGCCCGACCCGACGGCGCCCCGATCCACGTCATCCTGGACAACCTCTCCGTCCACACCAGCGCCGACATCCGCCGCTACCTGCGCCGGCGCACCGCCAACGCCCGTCGCCCCGACGTAGTTGCCGCCCAACGCAAGGAACGCGTCCGCATCCGCAGCGAGAAGGGCCTCCGCTAGGGCGGACGTCCCCTCAACGCCGCAGCCTGACCGACCGCGAACCGCAGCCTCGGAGTGCCGAAAGGGACAAGTTCACGAGAGGGACAGCGACAGAAGGACGACTCAGGAGGCGGACGGCTTGATCTCCCCCGCAAAGACGATGACCTGGTCGATGAGGCTCCGCCGCAGATGGACGACGTCCGTTCCCGCCAGGCGGGGGCCTCCATCCGGCGTGGTGAAGACCCACTGGTACCGGGCCCACTCGTCCGGCATGTCCACCGCTGAGCAGCGCACCATCGTGCCGGTCCCCGCCGGGTGGCGCCGGATGTCCAGCACGAACCGCTCGACCGCCGCGATTCCTTCGCTGCGACCCAACGGCCCCCAGAAGACCACGTCCGAGGTCAGGGCCTGGGAGAGCAGGGCAGTCACATAGCCGTCGTCCGAGGCGTTGAACGCGGAGATGAACGTGTCGATCGCGGAGCGTGCCGTCTCTTCCTGCATGCCCCAGTAATACCAGCCGTTGTGCGGGAGCTCGTCCCGCGAGCCGCCTTCCGATCACGGTGGACCATCCCGGTAACAGCGCTGGGGCTGTGCCGGGGCCGGGGCCTGTGGTGGTGGGTGCGTGGCACCGGGTCCCGGAGCCTTGCCGGGGTGGGCGCCGATGTGACGGGTGCGCGGCGCCGGTCCTTGTCCGGCTGCGCCGGTGCCCGGTTACCTCCCGCCCTCCCGCCCCCTCCGGGGGCTTCGGCCGGTGGTCGGGGGCGCTTCGGCCCGGGGCGGGAGTTCGCCGGGGCCGGTGTGCGGTGCTGGCCGTTCCGGGGTCGGGCCCCGCGTCATGGGTGCGCGGCATCGGGGTGCCGCCTTGCCCACCCTGCCGCCCCAGGCGGCAGATTGCCCAAGACGGCGACGGCCGGCCGCCATGGGAGGGCAGCCGTGGCTGCCGTCGGATCGCCCAAGGCGGTGGCGCACCCCGTCGGGCCGAAGCCCCCGGAGGGGGCGGGCGGTGGGAGATGGGCGGGAGCCGGGCCAATGCCTGCGAGTGGGCGAGACAACTCAAGCCCCGCTCCGGGACGAGACTCGCAGGGTCCGGGGCGGAGCCCCGTTCTCTTCAGCCCCGCCGGCGATTGAGGCGCGGGGACCGGGGCAGAGCCCCGTGGCCGGGGACCGGCGGGCCGTCACGAGCGGATGTGGCCGGGGACCGGCGGGCCGTCACGAGCGGATGTGGCCGGGGACCGGCGGGCCGTCACGAGCGGATGTGGCCGGGGACCGGTGGGCCGTCATGGGCGGATGTGGCCGGGGCAGCGCCCCATGGCCGGGAGACGGGGAGCCGTCACGGGTGGATGTGGCCATCCCCCGGCCGGTCACGCCACAAGTCCATGCCCACGTCCACCAGTTCCACCCGCGGGAGGTCCTGGACCGCGGCGAGGTCGTGCCAGGCCGCCATGTCCGTGGAACCGTTCTGCTCGTGGCGCAGGGCACCGCCCGTGATCACCCCTTCGTAGACGAGACGCAGACCGTGGAAGTCCGCCATCTTGCCGAGCTTGCGGGGGTAGCGTCGCAGCACGGAGTGGACGCCGAGCAGGACGACCGGGTCGACGACATAGCCGGTCTCCTCGTCGACCTCGCGGATCACCGTGTCGTAGGGGTCCTCACCGTGGTCCATCCCCCCGCCCGGAAGCGTCCACCGTTTGCTTCCGTCCCCCGCGATCCAGCGGGCGAGCAACACCTGCCCCTCTCTGACGCACACGGCGTAGGCCGCCACCCTCAGCTCTTTGTTCATCCCCCGACGCTAGAGGCATCCGCCCCCTGGTGCAGGTGTTACGCGCCTTGCCGGTCCCGTCACGGTTTGGGCGTGATGGCGCATGGCGGAAGTACGCCATGGCGAGTTCCCGGCCCGGGCAACTCTCCCCAAACTGTGGTCACTTGCGTAAAGCTGAGCGGTCATCCGGCACCGAAATCCGGATTCCTTTCTCCATTTACGTACAGGGATGCAGATGACCACCGATCCCCAACGCGCTCCCATATCCGGCGCGAGACGCGCGGCCCGGCTCGCGGCGGCCGCCGGACTCGCGGCCGCGCTCACCGCGACCGGGCCGATACCCATGGCCTTCGCCGCGGACGCGGACCCGGCCCCGACCCAGGCCCCCAAGTCCGCGAGCGACAAGCTCGGCGCACACGACGCCGAACTGCTCGCCGACGCCAAGGCCGACGGCACGAAGAACGTGACCATGATGGTCGCGACCACTCCCGGGCAGACCGAGCAGGTCGCGAAGCAGCTCGACGCCGTCAAGGGCGGCTCCGTGGGCCGCACCTACGACAAGCTCGGCTATGTGCGGGCGACCGTGCCGACGGGCCGCGCCGATTCCGCGATCAGGTCCGCCGAGAAGCTCGGCTCCGTGCGCGGCATCGATCTGCGCCAGGAGATCGCGCTCGACGATCCGACGCCGTCCGCCGACACCGCCAAGTCCGCCAAGGCCTCGGCGGCCAAGGCCACCGGCTCGTACAGCGGGCCCGGCAAGGACACCCCCGCCAAGAACCCGTACAACCCGTCCTTCGAGACGGGCGCCGTCGACTTCGTGAAGCAGCACCCGAAGGCGGACGGCCGCGGCACCACCATCGGCATCCTCGACTCGGGTGTCGACCTCGGCCACCCGGCGCTGCAGAAGACCACGACCGGCGAGCGCAAGATCGTCGACTGGGTCACCGCGACCGACCCGATCGTGGACGGCGACGCGACGTGGCGGCCGATGGTCACCAACGTGACCGGGCCTACGTTCACGTACAACGGCCGTACGTACAAGGCGGCTTCGGGATCGTACGGGATCTCCACCTTCGCCGAGTCCGCCACGACCGGCGGCGACGCCAAGGGCGACGCGAACCGGGACGGCGACACCACCGACAAGTGGGGCGTGCTGTACGACGCCGCCAAGGGGACGGTGACCGTCGACCTCAACGACAACGGCGACTTCACCGACGACACCCCGATGAAGCCGTACAAGGACGGCCACCAGGTCGGCTACTTCGGCAAGGACAACCCGTCCACCGACGTCGTCGAGCGCCAGCCGTTCGTGGTGGAGTTCCGCAAGGACGTCCCCATGGACCCGTACGGCGGTGACTGGGTCGGCAAGAAGGCCGACTTCGTCAACATCGGCGTCATCGAGTCCGAGCACGGCACGCACGTCGCGGGCATCACCGCGGCCAACGGCCTGTTCGGCAACAAGAACATGAACGGTGCCGCGCCCGGCGCCAAGCTGGTCTCCTCGCGGGCCTGCACCTGGACCGGCGGCTGCACCAACGTCGCGCTCACCGAGGGCATGATCGACCTCGTGACGAAGCGCGGCGTCGACATCGTCAACATGTCGATCGGCGGGCTCCCCGCGCTGAACGACGGGGCCAACGCCCGCGCGCTGCTCTACACGCGCCTCATCGACGACTACGGCGTGCAGCTGGTGATCTCGGCCGGTAACTCCGGCCCCGGCGCGAACACCATCGGCGACCCGGGCCTCGCCGACAAGGTGCTGTCCGTCGGCGCGTCCATCTCGAAGGACACCTGGGCCGCCAACTACGGCTCCAAGGTCGAGAAGTCATACGCCATGATGCCGTTCTCCTCGCGCGGCCCGCGTGAGGACGGCGGCTTCGCGCCGCTCATCACGGCCCCCGGCGCCGCCATCAACTCCACCCAGACCTGGCTGCCGGGTTCGCCGACCCCGGAGGCGGGCTACTCGCTTCCCGCCGGCTACTCGATGCTCCAGGGCACCTCGATGGCCTCGCCGCAGGCGGCGGGCGCGAGCGCGCTGCTGATCTCGGCGGCCAAGCAGCAGAAGGTGTCGCTGAACCCGGCGAAGCTGCGCACCGCGCTCACCTCGACCGCGAAGCACATCTCGGGCGAGCAGGCGTACGCGGAGGGCTCCGGCCTCATCGACATCGTCGATGCCTGGGACTCCATTGAGGACAAGGCGAGCGCCCACACGTACACCGTGAAGGCGCCCGTCGACACCGCCCTCGACGACCAGCTCAAGACGCCGGGCTTCGGCACCGGCATCTACGACCGCGAGGGCGGCCTGAAGGCCGGGCAGAAGAAGACGTACGAGGTCACCGTCACGCGTACGTCGGGCTCGTCGAAGCCGGTGGCGCACAGGCTGTCGCTGAAGAACAACTCGGGTGACACCTTCTCGATCGTCGGGTCGAGCACCGTCTCGCTGCCGCTGAACAAGCCGGTCACCGTGAAGGTCGCGGCGAAGCCGAAGTCGGCCGGGCTGCGCAGCGCGATCCTGCGCGTCGACGACCCGAAGACCGAGGGCGTCGACCAGCAGATCATGGCGACGGCCATCGTCTCCTCGCCGGTCAAGTACACGTACCAGGCGAAGGGTTCGGTGCAGCGCAACGGCGTGAAGTCGTACTTCGTGACGGTGCCGGAGGGCGCGAAGTCGCTCGAGGTGCGGATGGGCGGGCTCGCCGCCAAGAGCCAGACGCGCTTCATTTCCATCCACCCGTACGGCGTTCCGGTCGACACGACGTCGACGCCGAACTGCTACCCGAACTACGGGGACGGTTCGGGCAACGGCTGCCGTCCCGACCTGCGTTCGTACGATGCGCCGCAGGCGGGCGTCTGGGAGATCGAGGTCGAGGCGCGGCGTACGTCGCCGGTGCTCGACAACCCGTACACGCTGGACGTCGCCGTGCTCGGCGCGGACTTCGACCCGGCGGTGCAGACGCTGCCCGAGGCGAAGGTGGGCACGCCCGCCGATGTCTCGTGGAAGGTGGCGAACAAGTTCGCGGCCATCAGCGGCGGCAAGCTGAAGGGCGGCGCGCTCGGTTCCTCGAAGACGACGCGGCCGACGATCGCGGGCGGCGCCTCGCAGACGTCGACCGTGGAGGTCCCCGAGGGTGCCGACAAGCTGGACGTCACGATCGGCAACGTCTCGGACCAGGCCGCCGACCTCGACCTCACGGTTCTCGACGCGGCGGGCACGGTTGTCGGGTCCTCCGCCGACGGTGACTCCGAGGAGTCCGTGAGCATCGCGAAGCCGGCCGCCGGTACGTACACGGTGCAGGTCGACGGGTACTCGGTGCCGTCCGGCTCGACGGAGTACGACTACGTCGACGTCTTCTTCGCGCCCTCGTTGGGCACGGTGAAGGTCGACGAGTCGAAGCCGGTGTCCCTGGCGACCGGGGCGTCGACCTCCGTCTCCGCGCAGGTCGTCGCGGCGGCTGCGGCGCCCGAGGGGCGCGAGTTCTTCGGGCAGGTGCAGTTGCTGAACGAGCGGGGTGTTGTCGCCGGCGCGGGCAGCGTAAAGATCGAGAAGGTCACGCCGTAGCCTCCGGCTGAGCGAGATCTGGGGGGCGGTCACCTGCGGGTGACCGCCCCTTCCGGCGTTACGGCCTCGGGGCTCCGCCCCGGACCCCGCGCCTCAAACGCCGGCGGGGCTGAAATGGGGCGCCGCCCCAAGCCCCGCGCCTCAAACACCGGCGGGGCTGAAAAAGCTGCTTTATGTGGCGCAGTCCAGGCCCCGCGCCTCCGGCAGCGCCCGCAGGATGTCCCTGCGGGTGTCGGCCATGCCCCGGCCCGTCTTCCAGTCCTGGCCGTCCTCGGGGTGAACCGGGACCCGGATCAGGGTGTACGTGCCGGGCTTGAGGTCCCTGCGGGCCGAACCGTCGAGGGTGACGGTCGTCGTGGGCTCGTCCCGTGGTGACCGTTCAGGCCGGTAGTAGCGCTCGACGTCGAGGACGACCCGCACGTCACCGTCGGCCCGCGGCGTGACACTGACCACCCGCCCCTCCGCCAGCACCCGCGAGCAGGCGATCCGCATCGCGGCGCGGGAGCCGGACTTCGCGTTCCCGCCCCCGTCGGGCGCCACCGCCTTGCTGTCCGCGGAGCCCGCGTCGTCGCCCCCGCCCCCCGGCGCGTTCACGCCCAGCCACACGATCCCGCCGAAGAGAGAGGCAGCGCAGGCCACGACGAGCCCCCCGAAGGCGAGCCGCAGCGGGCGCCGACGCGTGCGTACCGGCGCAGGCGGCACAGACTCCGCCACCGGATCCGCCCCCCGGCGGGCCCCCAACGCATCCCCCAACCCCCGCACCTGCTCCCGCAGCAGCGCGACATCCGCCGCGGCCGCCGCCGCGGCGGGGTCGTTGTCCGGCAGTGGCTCCCCGGTCACGGCCAGCATCAGCAGCCGGTCGTCGGACGCAGCGTCGTCGTTCATGTCACACCACCTCCCCTTCGCGCAGCCGCACCCGCAGCATCCGCACCGCCGTGTGCAGGCGGCTCTTGACCGTGCCCTCGGGCACACCCAGTTCCGCCGCGATGTCCCGCACCGGCAGATCCGCGTAGAACCGCAGCACGACCACCTGCCGCTGCTCGTCCGGCAGCTGGTCGAGCCCCTGTGCCACCGCCATCGACAGCACGCGCGTGTCGGCCGCGTCCCTTCCGTCCTCCTGGCGCAGCGCCGCCAGCCGCTCCCCCAGCCGCGCCTGGCGGGCCCGCGCCCGGTGCCAGTCCATGGCGAGGTTCGAGGCGACGACCGCCGCCCAGGCCGAGACGTCGCGGGGCGCCTCCTGCCCCTTCGCGGCCCGCTCCAGCAACCTCAGGCGCACCTGCTGCACGCCGTCCGGCAGATCCGCGTACGGCACCCCGCCGAGCGACAGCACGGCCCGCACCCGGTCCTCGACGGCGGCGTCCAGGGGGTCGTCCGGCCGGCCCCTCGGTTTTCTGCGCAGCACTGCGCCTCCCCTCCCCGCGTACGCCCTACGACGCAGGAGAAGACGGAAACGTTCAGGCGAAACTGTGGCCAGCGCCATACCGTCCCGGACCACGGACAATGGATTGGACAAGGCGGGCCTGGACAGACGCATCATGGACACACCCGCCGGGCCGGATGGCCGGCTGCGCGGAAACACGAAAGCTCGGAGGACCCTGTGAAGGTCGGAATCGTCGGCGCCACCGGTCAGGTCGGCACGGTCATGCGCAAGATCCTTGTCGAGCGGGACTTCCCGATCGACGAGCTGCGCCTGTTCGCCTCGGCCCGCAGCGCCGGCAAGGTGCTGGACGGTGTGACGATCGAGGACGCGTCGACGGCCGACTACAGCGGGCTCGACATCGTGCTGTTCTCCGCAGGTGGCGCCACGTCCAAGGCCCTCGCCGAGAAGGTCGCCGCCCAGGGCCCCGTCGTGATCGACAACTCCTCGGCCTGGCGCAAGGACCCCGAGGTCCCGCTCGTCGTCTCCGAGGTCAACCCGCACGCGATCGCGAACCGCCCCAAGGGCATCATCGCGAACCCGAACTGCACGACGATGGCCGCGATGCCGGTCCTGCGTCCGCTGCACGACGAGGCGGGCCTCGAGGCCCTGACCGTCGCCACGTACCAGGCGGTGTCCGGTTCCGGCCTCGCGGGCGTGGCCGAGCTGCACGGCCAGGCGCAGAAGGTCATCGCGGAGGCCGACAAGCTGACGCACGACGGCGAGGCCGTCGACTTCCCCGAGCCGAACGTCTACAAGCGCCCCATCGCCTTCAACGTGCTGCCGATGGCCGGCGCGATCGTCGACGACGGCCTGAACGAGACGGACGAGGAGCAGAAGCTCCGCAACGAGTCCCGCAAGATCCTGGAGATCCCGGAGCTGAAGGTCTCCGGCACCTGTGTGCGTGTCCCGGTCTTCTCCGGCCACTCCCTCCAGGTCAACGCCCGCTTCGCCCGTCCGATCAGCCCGGAGCGCGCCACGGAGCTGCTCGCGAAGGCGGACGGCGTCGAGCTCTCCGACATCCCGACCCCGCTTCAGGCGGCCGGCAAGGACCCGTCGTACGTGGGCCGTATCCGCAACGACGAGACGCTGGAGAACGGCCTGGCGCTGTTCATCTCCAACGACAACCTCCGCAAGGGCGCCGCGCTGAACGCGGTGCAGATCGCGGAGCTGGTGGCCAAGGAGCTGTCGGCCAAGTAGGCCGCTGCACGCAGCCCAAGGGGGCGGTCACCGTTCGAGGTGACCGCCCCCTTCGCGTACGTCGTCGGGCTGTGCCACGCGCGCCCGCAGCAGCTCGACGGCGGCGCGGAGCGCGGCGGACCGCGACGCGAGCCCGTTCGACGCCACGTACGCGTCGATGAACGCGATGTCGTCCTCGGGCAGATCCAGATCCAGGCTGATCTCCATGGCAGCGAGCCTGCCAGGTGGTTCGGACGGACGCGGCCGGTCAGGGCCGCCGCACCGCAAAGTGGTAACACCCGTACTCCAGCGCCCGTACGTGCACGTGCACCACACTCGGGTCACGGAACGCCTCGTCGAAGGCCGCGTCGAAGCCGGCCGTCGTCTCCTCCGAGATCTCCAGAAGCGCGCCTCCGACGATGTGCCCGCGGACGTCGTAGCGCCGTACGGTGCGCCGCGCGCCGGGTCGAGCGAAGGGGTAGCGGTCCTCCGGTGCGTAACCGCCGCAGTCCTCAGCGTGCACGAAGACCGGGCCCTGCTCGTCGTACGCGCCGGGGGTCGCGCCCGTCCGTGCCGCCCAGCGGCGCAGCGGGGCGTACGAGACGAGGGCGATACGTGCGCCCTCGCGGGCCGGGCGGAGGCAGCAGCGCAGCGGCGAGCCGACCGAGGCGTCACCGGCCGCGGTGAAGGGACGCATGGCGCGGCCCGCGTCGTCGGTGGCGCGGAGTTCCTTGAGTGCCGTCGGGTCGATGGGAAGTGCGGTGTACCTGGTCATGGCTCCAGGCTCGCTCCGGGCGCCCGTGTTCACCGGCGGGAAACGGACATCGCCTTCGCGTACCCCGCGTGGAAGGATGACCGGAAACGTCACAAACGTAGAACGTAGAACGTAGACCGCTTAATAGGAGATGACCGCGTGCCTGGCACCAATCTGACCCGTGAAGAGGCGCAGCAGCGGGCGAAGCTGCTCACCGTTGACTCGTACGAGATCGATCTCGACCTCTCCGGCGCGCAAGAGGGCGGCACGTTCCGGTCGGTGACCACCGTGCGCTTCGACAGCGCGGAGGCGGGCGCCGAGACGTTCATCGATCTCGTCGCCGACGCCGTGCACGAGGTGCTGCTCAATGGGCGGTCGTTGGATGTGGCCGCCGTGTTCCGGGATGCCCGGATCGCGCTGAAGCGCCTGGAGGCGGGGCCGAACGAGCTGAAGGTCGTCGCCGACTGCGCGTACACGAACACGGGTGAGGGGCTGCACCGGTTCGTCGATCCCGTCGACCAACAGGCTTACCTGTATACGCAGTTCGAGGTTCCGGACGCCCGGCGCGTGTTCGCGTCGTTCGAGCAGCCGGACCTCAAGGGCACCTTCCAGTTCACCGTGAAGGCGCCCAGCGGTTGGACCGTGATCTCCAACTCGCCGACGCCCGAGCCGAAGGACGACGTCTGGGCCTTCGAGCCGACGCCGCGCATCTCGACTTACATCACGGCGCTGATCGTCGGCCCGTACCACAGCGTCCACTCCTCGTACGAGAACGCCGAGACCGGGCAGAGCGTGCCGCTGGCGATCTACTGCCGGCCCTCGCTCGCCGAGTTCCTCGACTCGGACGAGATCTTCGCGGTGACGCGACAGGGCTTCGACTGGTTCCAGGAGAAGTTCGACTACACGTACCCGTTCGCCAAGTACGACCAGCTGTTCGTGCCCGAGTTCAACGCGGGTGCCATGGAGAACGCCGGTGCCGTCACCATCCGCGACCAGTACGTGTTCCGGTCGAAGGTGACCGACGCCGCGTACGAGGTGCGGGCCGCGACGATCCTGCACGAGCTGGCCCACATGTGGTTCGGCGACCTGGTCACCATGGAGTGGTGGAACGACCTGTGGCTGAACGAGTCGTTCGCGACGTTCGCCGAGGCCGCCTGCCAGGCGTACGCGCCGGGCTCGAAGTGGCCGCACTCGTGGACGACGTTCGCCAACCAGATGAAGACGTGGGCGTACCGGCAGGACCAACTGCCGTCCACGCACCCGATCATGGCGGACATCAGCGACCTCGACGACGTGCTCGTCAACTTCGACGGCATCACGTACGCGAAGGGCGCGAGCGTCCTGAAGCAGCTCGTCGCGTACGTCGGCATGGACGAGTTCTTCCAGGGCGTGCAGGCGTACTTCAAGCGCCACGCGTTCGGGAACACGCGGCTGAGCGATCTGCTCGGCGCGCTGGAGGAGACCAGCGGGCGTGACCTGAAGTCCTGGTCGAAGGCGTGGCTGGAGACGGCCGGCATCAACATCCTGCGCCCGGAGATCGAGACCGACGCGAACGGCGTCATCACCTCCTTCGCCGTCCGCCAGGAGGCCCCGGCGTTGCCCGAGGGCGCCAAGGGCGAGGCGACGCTGCGGCCGCACCGCATCGCGATCGGCTTCTACGACCTCGACGACGAGTCCGGCAAGCTGCTGCGCGGCGAGCGCGTCGAACTCGACGTCACGGCAACGGAGTCGACGCAGGTGGCGCAGCTGGTCGGCAAGCGCCGCCCCGCGGTGATCCTGCTCAACGACGACGACCTGTCGTACGCGAAGGTCCGCCTCGACGAGGAGTCCCTCGCGTTCGTCACGCAGCACCTCGGCGACTTCGAGGCCTCGCTGCCGCGCGCGCTGTGCTGGGCGTCCGCCTGGGACATGACGCGCGACGCGGAGCTGTCGACGAGCGCGTACCTGGACCTGGTGCTCAGCGGGGTCGGCAAGGAGTCCGACATCGGCGTCGTGCAGTCGCTGCACCGCCAGGTGAAGCTCGCCGTCGACCTGTACGCGGCGCCCGCCCACCGGGACGCGCTGCTGACCCGCTGGACCGAGGCGGCGCTCACCCACCTGCGGACCGCCGACGCGGGCAGCGACCACCAGCTGGCGTGGGCCCGCGCGTTCGCGGCGAGCGCCCGCACGCCGGAGCAACTCGACCTTCTTGAGGCCCTGTTGGACGGCTCCCAGACGATCGAGGGCCTTGCCGTCGACACCGAGCTGCGCTGGGCGTTCGTGCAGCGGCTCGCGGCGGTCGGGCGCCACGACGAGGCGGAGATCGCCTCGGAGTACGAGCGGGACAGGACGGCCGCCGGTGAGCGGCACGCCGCCAGCGCCCGCGCGGCGCGGCCGACCCCCGAGGCCAAGGCGGAGGCGTGGGCCTCGGTCGTCGAGACGGACAAGCTGCCGAACGCGGTGCAGGAGGCGGTGATCGGCGGCTTCGTCCAGACCGACCAGCGCGAACTCCTCGAGCCGTACACGGAGAAGTACTTCGCGGCGCTGAAGTCCGTCTGGGACTCCCGGTCCCACGAGATGGCGCAGCAGATCGCCATCGGCCTGTACCCGTCGATCCAGGTCTCGCAGGAGACGCTGGCCGCGACGGACGAGTGGCTGTCGTCCGCCGACCCGAGCGCCGCGCTGCGCCGCCTGGTGTCGGAGTCGCGGGCGGGCGTCGAGCGTGCGCTGAAGGCACAGGACGCGGACGTATAGCACCGCAGCCCGGCCCCCGTGCCCTCACTCGTGTGAGACTGGGCGCATGGGGGCCGGGCGGGAGTCGCGGGCGGAGAAGGACGCGATGACGGTGGAGATCGTCTACGCGTTGGTGAGCGGCGCGCTGATCGCCGGTGCGGTGACGGTGGTCGCCGTCGCGGTGACGCTGCCTGTCACTCCGCACGCAGTGGCGCTCGGCGGCCTCGTCGGCCTGGCACACATCGTGCGTGTGCTGCGCCGGTTCGACCGGGAGCGCCGCCTCGGGCGGTGAAATCCCGTACGTACGGGGGCTGTTGCTGCCCGTACGCACGGGGGCTTCAACTGCCCGCACGTACGGGGCTTTTACTGCGTGAAGCGGTCGCGCAGCGCCTGGCGGCCCGTCTCCGTCAGCGACCCGTGCACGCGCATCCGGGCCACGCCCCCGTCGGGGAACGCGTCGAGGCGTACGTGGGTGGCCACGGCCTCCTTCGGGAGCGGGAAGCGGTGCAGGGTGTCGGGCTCCAGCTTGGTGCGGGGGATGATCTCGAACCACTCGCCGGTCTCGCCGTCACGGCCGCTCAGGGCTATCCAGCCCGCCGAGTTGCCCTTCAGGTACGCGGTGTCGATCTCGACGGCGCGGATGGTGCCCTGCGCCGCGAGGCGGAAGCGGACCCAGTCGTTGGTGCCGTGGACGCGGCGGCGGCGGTTCTCCCAGCCGTCGTCCATCTTGCGCGAGGTGCCCGGCAGGATGATCTGCGTCGGCGAGGAGTAGAACTTGTCGGACGCGTCCTCGTAGGAACCGCCGTTGAGCACCGACGCCAGGTCGAACGTGCCGAGCAGGTCGAGCCACTCGGGGTCGGGGACGACCTCGCCGTGCACGCGGAGGCGGGCGATGCCGCCGTCGGGGTGCTGGCAGACGCGGATGTGCGTGTAGCGGCGCTCGCTGGTGATCGTGAAGGCGTTCGCCGCGTGGCCCTTGACCTGGCTCTTCGGGACGATCTCCTCCCACTTCACGTCGTCGGCGAGCAGCTCCGCGGGGCCGGGGGCGCCGGGCACGTTCGTGGCCTGGATGCTCACCTTCTGCGGGTAGTTGCCGCGGAAGTGGGCGGTGTCGACGATCACGCCGCGGACGACGCCGGGCGCGCCGAGCCGCACGATGGCCCAGTCGTGGTCCTCCGGAGCCGGGAACGGGGAGTCCGCGGTCCCCCGCCGCCTGCGGGTCTCCCAGCCGTCCATGACCTTGCCCTTGTGCCCGAAGTGCTCCGGGTCGAAGACGGCCCGCTCGCGCAGCAGCAGGTTCTCGCGCATCGCGAAGAACTCGTCGTTCGCGGCGATGACACCGCCGCCGAGCCGCCGGTCGGCGAGGTCGACGAGCTCGCTGAAGGCGTCGGCGTCACCGAAGGTGCGGTAGTCGGCGTACGGGTCGCCGCCTCCGTAGGGGGCGGCGTCGTTGGCGTGCGGGTCCTGGTCCTGGGCGGGTGTCGTCTGGGTCATGGGCCCACTGTCGCGCGCGACGAGCCGACAGGTCCATCGAAAGTTTTCGAGGTGGCCTTTCAGTTCTGCTGAACGGTCGGCGTGTCAGCTCTGCTGAACGGTCGGCGTGTCAGCTCTGCTGAACGGTCAGCGCTTCCAGGACCCTGCGCACCGCCGTCCCCTCCTCCGACCCCTTCCGTACGGCCGCCACCACATGCCGTACGGGACGGTCCGCGCCGAGCGGGCACATCACGACGCCGTCCCGCCGCGCCGCCGCCATCCGCGGCACCAGCGCGACCCCCATCCCGGCCTCGACCATGGCGAGGATCGCGGTCCACCCGGCCGCGCTGTGCGCCTGCTCCGGCACGAACCCGGCGGCCTCGCACGCGGCCGTCGTGATCTCCGACCAGGGCCCGGACCCGCCGAAGATCCACGGCTCACCGGCGAGATCGGCGAGCCGCAGGCCCGGCTCGCCCGCCAGCGGATGGCCCACCGGCAGCGCGACGTCCAGCGGGTCGGCGAGCAGCGGCACCCGCGTGAACTTGGGGTCGCGGGGCGTCGGCGCGTGCGCGGCCAGCGACAGGGCGAGGTCCACGTCGCCGGTGGCGAGCAGCTCGTACGCCTGCCCGGCCTCCGCCTCCCGCACCCGGACGGTGATGCCTGGGTGCGCGGAGCGCAGCTGCCGCACGGCGGGCACCACGAGCGCGGGCACGGCGGTGGAGAACGCGGCGACCCGCACCATCCCTGTCTCCCCGTGCACCCACTGTGCCAACTCGGCGTCGGCGCGCTCCAGTTGGGCGAACACGGCCTCCGCGTGCCGCAGCACGAGCTGCGCGGCGTCGGTCAGCCGCACCCGCCGGCCCTGCGCCTCGAGGAGCGGCACGCCGAGCTGCTTGGCGAGGTTGGTGAGCTGCTGCGAGACGGCGGACGGCGTCATGAGCAGCGTCTGCGCGGTGGCGGTGACGGTGCCGCACTCCCGCAGGGTGCGCAGGATCACCAGCTTCTTCACGTCCCACCGGTCGGGCCCCGGCACTCGCTTCTCGCTGCTCATACGCCACAACGTATCCGCTCGCGGCCGCGTCCTACGCTGACCCCATGACCCCCACATCGCCCTCCGCACGCCTTCGCCCGGCCCGCCCCGACGAGGCGGAGCGGCTGTCGGCCCTCGCGCTGCGCTCGAAGGCGCACTGGGGTTACGACGAGGTGTTCATGGCGGCGTGCGTGGACGAGCTGACGCTGCACCCGTCCGAGGTCACGCGCCGCCGTACGACCGTCGCCGAGGACGCGGACGGCCGGCTCCTCGGCCTGGTGACGCTCGAAGGGGCGCCGCCGGTGGGCGAGCTGGGCCTGATGTTCGTGGACCCCGACGCGATGGGGCTCGGGCCTGTCGTTTGGATCAGGCCGGATCAGGGAGCGGGGTAGTGGGGCCTCCCCTGCTCGAGCGAAGCCGAGAGCTTGGGGAAGCGTGCGATCGCAAGGCGGAGGAGGGAGGCGACGCGGAGCGTCGTCGACCGACGACAACGCCGAAGGGGGTCCCCCCTGCTCCTTAAGAGCTTGGGGGAGTGCGTGCCGGACCCCGCGAGCCCGGCCTGATCCAAACGACAGGCCCTAGGGGTGGGCCGGCTGCTCTTCGAGCACGTGCGGGACACGGCGCGCGAGGCCCGGTTCACGAGGGTGAGCTGGGCGGCGGACCCCAACGCCGTCCCGTTCTACGAGGCGATGGGCGCGCGGCACGCGGGCGCGATCCCGTCGGGCTCGGTCCTGGGCCGCATGCTCCCGCTGATGGAACTGAGGCCTCAGGCGACCAGCCGCGGGACGGCCCGTACGTAGACCACCATGCCGACGACCTCGACCAGTGTCTGGGTGACGACGACCACCGCGGCGACGGCCAGCGGGTCCGGCAGGGACAGGGCGAGGGGCAGGACGACGAGGGAGTTGCGGGTGGCGCCGGTGAACACGACCGCCCGCCCTGAGGGCACGTCGAGCCGGTAGAGGCGGGCCACGGCGCGGCCCGCGAACGCCATCACCAGCAGGAACAGCACGTAGAACGGCACGACGCGCGCCACGTCCCCGAGGTTGTCGTCCAGTTTGGGGATCTGGGAGGCGACGACCGTCAGCAGCGTGGCGGCCATGAGCGGCACCATCGTGATGCCCACGGCTTCGGAGAAGTGCCGCCCGGCCGGGCGGCGGGCGGCCCACGCCTGGGTGAGCCAGGCGAGGGCGAGCGGCACGACGATGAGCGTGAGGAACGCCTCGACGAACGGCCCCGCCTCGACGAGGTCACTCAGCCCCGCGCCCATGAACAGGTACAGATACCCCGGCAGCAGCACCATCTGCGCGAGCAGCAGCAACGGCGTCGCCGCGAGCAGCCGTTGACTCGCGCCGCCCGCGAGGCCGCTGAAGACGATCACGTAGTCGACGCAGGGGCAGAGCAGCACGAGGAGCACGCCGAGGCGTACCGCCTGGTCGTCGGGGAGGAACATGAACATGGCGGCGACGACGAGCGGCACGACGACGAAGTTGACCGTGAGCGCGGCGGCCAGGAAGCGCCCGGCGCGCAGCGACCGGAGCAGCTCTGCGGCGGGGACCTGGAGGAAGGTCACGTAGAGGAGCGCGGCGAGAACGGGGTTAATGGCACGCTCCAGCCCGGGCCCAACGCCGCTGGGCGCGACGAGCCCGACCACGGCGCCGACCGCCAGCGCCCCCAGATAAACGGCTACCTGCCGCCGCTCCATAACCTCGCCCACCTGGGCCATACGCATCGCACTCACGCCCCGACCGTAGCCCGCCCACCGGGGCTCCTTCGTTGCGCGGCACCGGGGTTCTGGGACGGTGCCGTGGCCGGCGCCCTCCGTATGCGCAGCCTGCACCGGGTGCCGCCTTGCCCACCCTGCCGCCCCAGGCGGCAGATTGCCCAAGGCGCGTGCGGCCGACCGCGGCGGGTGGGGAGCCGTGGTGGGCGTTACCCAAGGCGGGGCGGCACCCCGTCGGGCCGACGCCCCCGGAGGGGGCGGGTGGGTGGGAGATGGGCGGGAGCCGGGCGATTACCCATGGGCGGGCGGGACAATTCGAGCCCCTGCGGCGGGTGGGCATTTCCAGCCCCGCCGGCGTTTGAGGCGCGGGGTCCGGGGCAGAGCCCCGTGGCCTGGGCCACGGCAGGCCGCAAGCCACGTGGCACCGAGCCCATCAAGCCCCGCCTCTCGCACGAGAGCCCGCGGGGGCCGGGGCGGAGCCCCGTGGCCGGGGGGCGGTGTGGCTATCGGAGCGCGGTCAGCCAGTCCACGAGCAGACGGTTGACCTCCACAGGACGTTCCTGCTGGAGCCAGTGCCCCGCCCCGGGCAGAACGTGCGACCCCGCGAGGCCCGGCAACGTCTTCGGGTACGCGGCAATCGCCTCCGCCAGCCACGTCGTCGAGGCGTCCCCTCCCCCACCGATGAACAAGGACGGCTGCACGATCGGCGCACCGTCGTACGCCTCCAGGTCCTCCCAGTCCCGGTCCATGTTCCGGTACCGGGCAAGCGCACCCCCCATCCCCGTACGCTCGAACTCCCCCGCGTACACGTCGAGTTCGTCATCGCTCAGCCACTCGGGCCGACCCCCGGGGAACCGGTCCCGCATCAGCCCACCACGCGCGACGAAATGCGGGTCAGGTGCATCCGCCCCCGGCATCGTGTCCGCGGAGAGCGCGGCGTAGATCCCGCCCAGCCACCCCCGCACATCCGGCTCGATCTCATCCTCCGCACGCCCCGGCTCCTGGAAGTACGAGACGTAGAACTCCTCCTCACCGCCGCCCATATGCGCGAACACCTCACTGGGTCGCGGCCCACCCCGCGGCGCGTACGGCACGCTCAGCAGCCCCACCGCCCGAAAGGCCTCCGGACGGACCAGCGCCGAGGTGGCGGCGATGTTCGCACCCCAGTCGTGGCCGATCACGACCGCCGACTCCTCGCCGAGGGCACGGACCACGGCGACGTTGTCCTCGACGAGTTCGAGCATCCGGTACGCGGCGATGTCGTCAGGCCGCGACGACCTCCCGTACCCACGTACGTCGATCGCGACCGCCCGATATCCGGCGGCGGCGAGCGCCGGAAGCTGCCGCCGCCACGAGTACCAGGACTCGGGGAACCCGTGCAGGAGCAGGACGAGCGGCCCCGTCCCCTGCTCCACGAGATGGGTGCGGCCCGCCGGTGAGGGCACGAGGCGGTGGATCGGTTCGGGCAGGCCGGGCAGGTCAGGCAGAACAGGCAGGTCGGGCATCGTTTCCTCCAGCTCCGGGGAACTCCACGTCACCCTTCGATCCTGCCTCTACGACCGCCCGGCCCCCCGCCTTGTTGCCGGTTCGGCAAACCGCGGCGAGGCGACCGACGCCAGCACCACCCCGCCCAGGATCAGCGCCATGCACCCCACCTGCGCCCACCCCATCGACTCCCCGAGGACGACGTACGACAGCGCGGCCACGCACACCGGCTGGAGGTAGTACACGACCCCCGCTCGCGCCGCCCCCACCATCGCGATCGCCTTGTTCCACGCGAAGAAGGCGACCGCCGACGACACCACTCCCACGTACAGCAGCGGCAGCGCCGTGCCCGCCCGCACCTCGAAGCCGCCCTGCACCGCCACGCTCGCCGCGTACACGGGCAGCAGCATCAGCGCGCCGAGCACGAAGGTCGCGAACAGGAAGGCCACGCCGCCGAGTTCGCGCGGCTTGCGGCGCAGCAGCGCGCTGTACGAGCCGAAGCACACGGCCGCCACGACCACCCACAGGTCGCCGGGTGCGAAGTCGGGCGTGAGGGAGCCCTTGCTGACGAGGAGGACGACCCCCACGCAGGCGATCAGCGTTCCGGCCACCCGGCGCGGCCCCAACCGCGCCCCGCCGATCCGCTCGTACACCGCCATGAGCACCGGCGACGCGGCCATGATCATGCCCATGTTGCCGGCGGAGGTCGTCATGCCGGCCTGGTTGACGAGGGTGTTGTAGACCGCGATGCCGAGCAGCGAGGCCAGCGCCACGAACCCCAAGTGCCGCCGCAGCACCGCCCGTTGACGCCATGCCGCCCGCGCCCCGAACGGCGCCACCGCCACGATCGCCACCACCCAGCGCCAGAACGCGTGCTGGATCGGCGGCACGCTGTCGTGCAGCCCGCGCGCGGTGACGAAGCTGCCGGACCAGACGACCGTCGCGAGCGCGGCGAGCGCGAGGCCGACGCCGAGCCCGCCGGCCGCGCGGCCCGCCGCCGCGCTCGGTTCCACCGGTGTACGGGTACGGTCCAGGACTGCCATCAGGGTCGGGGCCTCTCTCGATCGGGTTCCGTTGCCCCATTACCGTGGCAGCGCCCCACCCATCACGTCCATCGAAACTTTTCGCCGCGTACGTTCAGAATTACTGAACGAATGCCCCTCAAAGCTGGCCCCTTAAAGCTGGCCCCTCCCAGCTACCCCTCCAGGTACGCCAGCACCGCCAGCACCCGCCGGTTGTCGCTCTCGCCGGGATACAGGCCGAGCTTGGTGAAGATGTTGCCGATGTGCTTGGTGACGGCCTTCTCCGTGACGACCAGGGACTCGGCCACCCCCGCGTTGGACCTGCCCTGCGCGAGCAGCGCGAGCACCTCGCGCTCGCGGCCGGTCAGGGAGCCGAGCCGCCGGTCGCGGACCTTGCGGGCGAGCAGCTTCGACACCACCTCGGGGTCCATCACCGTGCCGCCGCCCGCCACCTGGTGGATGGTGCGCAGGAACTCGGAGCCGTTCGTGACCCGGTCCTTGAGTACGTATCCGACCGCGCCCGCGCCGTCCGCCAGCAACTCCCGTGCGTACAGGGGCTCCACGTACTGCGAGAGCAGCAACACCGGGAGCCCCGGCACCTGTTCGCGGGCTTCGAGGGCCGCGCGCAGGCCCTCGTCGCTGAAGTCCGGCGGCAGCCGTACGTCGACGATCGCGACGTCGGGACGCTCGGCGACGAGGACCTTGCGCAGCTCAGGTCCGTTGTCCACGGCGGCGACGACCTCGTGCCCGTACGCGCCGAGGAGCCGCACGAGACCGTCCCTCAGCAGGAAGTGGTCTTCGGCGACAACAACGCGCACGGCACCTCCATCGAGATCTGGGTCGGGCCACCGGCCGGACTGTTGACGGCGAGGACGCCGTCGAAGGTGGCGAGCCGCCGCTCGATGCCGGCGAGGCCGCCGCCCCGGTCCGGGTCCGCGCCGCCGCGGCCGTCGTCGATGACGCCGACGCGCAGGGCCCCGGTCCCCGCGTCGTAGGTGATGTCGATCCACAGGCGCTCGGCCTCCGCGTGCTTGGCCGCGTTCGTCACGGTCTCGGCGACCGCGAAGTAGACCGCCGATTCGACCGGTGCCTCCAGGCGGGCGGGCAGGTCGACCGTGACCTCCGCGGCCAGCGGGCTGAGCAGTGCCAACGACCGTACGGCGTCGGCGAGTCCACGGTCGGCGAGGACCGGCGGGTGGATGCCGCGGACCAGGTCGCGCAGCTCCTGGAGCGCGGCGGACGAGGAGGCGCGGGCCTCCGCGAGGAGGGCCCTGACGGCTTCCGGGTCGTCGTTCAGGCGGTGCTCGGCGGCGTCCAGCGTCATGCCCATCGCGACGAGGCGGGCCTGCGCCCCGTCGTGCAGGTCCCGCTCGATACGGCGCAGTTCGGCGGCGGAGGTGTCCACGGCGTCGGTGCGGGTCGCGGACAGGTGGGCGATGCGGGCCGCCATCAGCTCCTGCTCACTCGGGGAGAGCGTCGAGCGGACGAAGCGGGCGTGGCAGTCGACGCTGCCGGGCGCGAGCCACAGGCCGACCTTGCCGACGCCGAGGCCGAGCAGACCCGCCATCAGGCCCGTCGGGATGTTCTCGACGTGGACGAACATGTACCAGAGGCCGTCCCAGCCGGCGTCCCGCGCCAGGTAGGAGCCGAAGACGGCGAGGAAGAGGCCCCACAGTCCGTAGAGGACGAGCGCGCCGGGCAGGCAGGCGATGAGGCCGCCGACGAAGGAGTACATCGTGGTCCAGCGCCACTCGCGGAACCGCTGGGCGTCCCCGAACACCCAGCGGTAGCGGGCGAGCGGCCCGAAGCTCTCCTTCTCGCCGCCGGCCGTCGGCGCGGGTGTCGCCTCGACGGCGATGCCCGACCACGCGGCCGCGAGGGCCCGCTCGCGGTCCACGAGGCGGCGCATGCCCGCCGCGGCCCAGGGCAGCATGCCCGGAATCGGTGTCCACACCGCGATGTGCACCATCGTCGACCAGTGCATCGCCACCATGGACAGCCACCACAGCCGGTTGCACCGCCTGACCGCCTCGACCCGCTTCATGTCCCGTCTCCCCCAACTCGACCGCGTCTTCGGCTACTTGCCGTTACCGCAATGAGTATCCGGCGAACATCTCGGGGACGTCGGTGGACTTAACTCCCCCATCGGTTCCTTCATCCGCGCCCTCGTCCGCTCCCCCTTCCTTACCCGGGTCGCGGGCCCACGCCGCGTATCCGTCGGGCCGCACCAGGAGCGCGGTGCGCCGGTCGCTCGCCCAGTGGGCGACCTGGACGCCGTCCATCTTGTCCGGCGACCCCTGGGGCAGGATCAGGACGAACTCGCCCGCGCGCAGGGCCTCGTAGAGCCGGGTCCCGCCCTGAAGCGCGACGTCGGGGACGCGCCTGCCGACGAGCGGGTGGGAGCCCCTGGGGGCCGGGTAGCGGAAGCCGATTCCGGTGATCTGGCCGACCGCGCGGGTGCGGGCGGGGCGGGCGCGGGTCACGGCCGTGGCGAGGACCGAGCGGGCCGCGAGCGTCCAGGGACGCTTGGCCATCGCGAGGCGGACCAGGCCGCCGCTGCTGCGCAGCACCGCCTTACCGACGGGGTGGCGCTCCGACTCGTAGGTGTCGAGGAGCTCTTCGGTCGCCCGGCCGCCCACCACCGCCGCCAGTTTCCAGCCGAGGTTCGCCGCGTCCTGAAGGCCCGTGTTCATGCCCTGGCCGCCCGCCGGGGTGTGCACGTGGGCGGCGTCCCCGGCCAGCAGCACCCGGCCCACGCGGTACTTCGGCGCCTGCCGCTCGTCGCTGTGGAAGCGGGACATCCAGCGGGCGTCGTGCATGCCGTAGTCCTGGCCGAGGGCGAGCCGGGCGGTCTCCTTGATCTCGTCGAGGTCGAGCGGGGCGTCGTCCGACACGTCGTGCGCGCGGTTCCAGGCGATCACCCGGTAGTAGCCGTCACCGAACGGCGCGATGAAGGCGAAGGCGTCGCCGACCGTGTTCACGGTGAGCACGTTGTCGGGCTGCTCGCCGAGCCGGACGTCGGCGAGGACGACCGAGCGGATGACGGACTTGCCCGGGAACGGAAGCCCCACCGCCGTGCGCACGGTGCTGCGCATTCCGTCGGTGCCGACGACGTACGCCGCGCGCAGGTCCTTCGACTCCCCCTGCGTGCGTACGTGGAGCGTGACGCCGTCCGCGTCCTGCGCCAGGCCCGTCACCTCGGTCTCGTACGCGAAGGCGACCCCGGCGTCGACGGCCCGCCGCTCCAGGAGCCTCTCGACCTCGTACTGCGGGACGACGAGGAGGTGGTTGAAGCGCGAGGGCAGATCGGCCAGTTCGAGGACGAGGCTGCCGAACAGGCGCAGCCGCTGCAGCTGTTGGCCCTTCGTCTCCAGCTCGTCGGCGAGCCCCCGCGCGTCGAGCTGTTCCAGCGTGCGGGCGTGCACGGCGAAGGCGCGGGAGAGGTTGCTGATCTCTTGGGGGCGCCGCTCGACGAGGGTGACGGGGACGCCCGCGGCGGCGAGGTCCCCCGCGAGCAGCAGTCCGGTCGGGCCCGCGCCGACCACGATCACTGAGCCGGTGGTGCGGGATGAGCCTGTGCTGTCCATGAGGCCTCCAGATGCGGTGACGCCCGGATCGACCCGCCCATCCTGCCCGTACAGACGCGTCGAGGGCACCCGCCGCGAAAGAACGCGGTGGGTGCCCTCGACGGGGAAACCGTGTGGAAGCCGGGCCTCAGCCCTGCTTCGGCTGCTTACGGGACTTGTCGCCCAGCGAGACCAGTCCTGCGATCACCAGGAACAGGACGATCGGCGTCACCACGTAGAGGCCGAGCGTCTCGATCACGCTCAGGCCGGTACCCGGGTCGTCGCCGTCGTCGCGCGTGAGCGCGAGCGCGGGGGACGACATCAGCAGCATCATCAGCGTCGTACCGGAGGCCAGGGCGCCGGCGCGCAGGGCGTTCTTCTTGTCCACGGTGCCAACGTAGCGAACGCCTAAACGGGCCGCGCGTCCGGGGGGCCTGTAAGGGGGACTTCGGCTCCCGCGGACGCCTCCGCGAACACGCCGAGCAGGGCGTGCGCGCGGGGGGACGCGGCCAGTTCCTCCAGGGTGACGGGCCGGCCCTCGGCGTCGGCGACGGGCAGCCGCCAGTTCGGGTACTCGGCCCAGGTGCCGGGCAGGTTCTGCGGGCGCCGGTCGCCCACCAGGTCGGGCAGCCACACCCCGGTCATCCGGGCGGGCGTGCGCCACAGGAACCGGTGGACCGCACGCACCGCCTCCTCCTCGTCCCGCGTTCCGTGCGCGAACAGGCCCATCCGGGCGAACAGGGCGAGCCACTCCGCCACCTCGGCCGCCGCCTCCGCCCCGCTCGCCGACGACAGGCCGAGCCGCTCGCGCAGCCGTACGTCGTCGCCGCTCAGGCGGGCGGCGGTGGACGGCAGGTCGTGGGTGGTGGCGGTGGCGACGCAGTCCGTGCGCCAGGCCTCGGCGGGGACGGGGCGTCCGTCGCCCTCCCAGTCGCGCTCGAACCAGAGCACGGACGTGCCGAGCACCCCGCGCGCGTGCAGTGTCCCGCGCACGCCCGGCTCGACGGTGCCGAGGTCCTCCCCGATGACGTACGTGCCCGAGCGCGACGCCTCCAGGAGCAGCACGGCGAGCATGGCCTCGGCGTCGTAGTGGACGTAACAGCCCTCGGTCGGCGGCAGGCCCTCCGGGATCCACCAGAGCCGGAACAGGCCCATCACGTGGTCGATGCGGATGGCGCCCGCGTGCCGCATCAGATTGCGGAGTAGGTCACGGAAGGCGGCGTAGCCGGTCTCCGCGAGGCGGTCGGGGCGCCACGGCGGCAGGCCCCAGTCCTGGCCGCGCGCGTTGAAGGCGTCCGGGGGCGCGCCCACGCTGATGCCCTGCGCGAAGACGTCGCGCTGCGCCCACGCGTCGGCGCCGCCGGGGTGCACGCCGACGGCGAGGTCGTGCACGAGCCCGATCGGCATGCCCGCCTCGCGCGCCGCACGCTGGGCGGCGGCGAGTTGCCCGTCCGTGAGCCAGGCGAGCCGGCAGTGGAAGTCGACGCGGTCCATCAGCTCCCGGCGGGCGTGGCCGGTCTGCGGCGAGCGCGGGTCCTGGAGGGCGGCGGGCCAGGTGTGCAGGTCGGGGCCGTACCGCTCGGCGAGCGCGCAGTACGTGGCGTGGTCCTCCAGGGCCGTGCCCTGTGCGGCGAGGAAGTCCCAGTAGGAGGCGCGCCGGCCGGGGGTGAGCGGCACCTCGTGGATCGCTTCGAGCGCCGTCCGCTTCAGCGCCCACACCGCGTCCCGGTCGATCAGCGCGCCCTGGGTGAGCACCGCCTCGCGCAGCCGGGCGGCCTCCCGGGCGTGCTGGGGGACGTACGCGTACTCGGGTATGTCCTCGATCCGCAGATGGACGGGGTCGGGGAAGCGGCGCGAGGAGGGGCGGTACGGCGACGGGTCCGTGCCGCCGTCGGGCCCGGCGGGGACCGCCGCGTGCAGCGGGTTGACCTGGAGGAATCCGGTGCCGTGGGTGCGGGCCGACCAGGACGCCAGGTCGGCCAGGTCCGCGAGGTCGCCCATCCCCCAGGAGCGGGTGGAGAGCAGCGAGTAGAGCTGGACGAGCAGTCCGTGGGTGCGCGGCGGCGGGGCCGGCGCTGTGGGCGGCGCGGCGATCAGATGGGCTTCGGCGCGGCGCCCGTCGGGTGTGCCGACGCGCAGCCGGTGCGTGCCTGGCGGGGTCGCGGTGCCGGGGTCCCAGGGGTCGAAGCGGTCCCCGCCCTCCGGCCGCAGCCGCAGCTCGGCCCCTTCGGGCAGGCCCGTCACCCAACGCGGGACGCTGCCGTCGGCCCACACCACCACGGTCGGCGGCAGCAGCCGCTCGGGCGGCTCGGCCGGATCCGCGCTCACGTCCACGCCGAGCGCGGCGAGGGCCGCCGCCACCGCCGCGTCCGAGGCGTGGACGGTGCGGCCCGGCGCCGGGGAGTAGGAGGTGGCCACTCCGTGCAGCGCGGCGATCCGGGCCTGCGTCATCGAACTCAGCCCGCGGCGAGACCGGTGGGTGTGGGCTCGGAAGTGAGGGGGGACTCGTCCGTCATGGGCGGCTCGGAAGTCAGGGGGGCGTAGTCCGCGAAGGCGGGTTCGCTGGTGAGGGGCGCTTCGAAGGAGCAGGTGCTGGTGACGTCGGCGTCGTCGATCATGCTGAGGTCCGCCTGTTTGGAGAGGGCCGAGAGCAGGAGCTGTGCTGATGCGGCCACGGGGGCCTCCTTCGTCGTAAGGCGTCGGGAGTCGAAAGACCTACCCAGAAGCTACGACCTCAGGCCTCTTTCACCGAACAACGTGTTACTGGTCACAGTGTGTACAACGAAAGGAACTTTGCCCGAGGGCCTGAACAGCCGAAAAAAATCCCGTTCGACCAGGCAACTCGTCGGTAGGGCCGGTTACCGCCCATCGACGGCCTCCTCCCTTCTATCCTTGTGCCTCTTGAGTCAGGTTCGAACCACAGGGAGTACGCCGTGCAGCTCCGGCGCAGGAAGAGGGCGGCTGCCCTCGCGGTCGCCGTCATCGCCGGGACGCTGGGCGGGGCCACGGGGGCCGTGGCCGCTCCCCCGACGCCGGGGACGACCACCGGGGACCTGAAGTCGGACGCGAAGCTGCCCGCGGTGTGGCCGCGGCCGCAGTCCCTCAAGGCGTCGGACGATGCGGACGAGGTCGCGGTCCCGGACGAGGTGACGCTCCTGGTGCCGCCGGGCTCCGACTCGTACGCCGTGGACGCGCTGCGCAAGGCACTGAAGGGCGCGGGGGCGCGGGACGTCCGGCAGGTCTCCGCCGAGCACGACGTGCCCCGCGACGCGCGGCTCGTGGTGCGGCTCGCCACCGAGTCCCCGCAGGCCAGGACGGGCGCGGGCGACTACCGTCCCGACTCGGGCAAGGGGAGGGCCGGCTCTCTCGACGCGACCCTGCGGGGCCTCGGCGCGAGCGCCCGCGGCGATCTGCCGTCCGGCGGCTACCGGCTCGCCGTGGGCCGCGCGGCGGGGACGCCGACCGTCGCCATCGAGGGCATCGGCGACGACGGCCTGTTCCACGCGGCGCAGACGTTCCGGCAGCTGATCGACCGGCGGACCGTCGCGGGGGTTGTCGTACGGGACTGGCCGGGCACGGCCGTACGCGGTCTGACGGAGGGTTTCTACGGCACTCCGTGGACGACGGAGCAGCGCCTGGACCAGCTCGACTTCATGGGCCGCACCAAGCAGAACCGCTACCTGTACGCGCCCGGCGACGACCTGTACCGCCAGGCCCGCTGGCGCGAGCCGTACCCGGCCGACCAGCGCGCCGACTTCCGCAGGCTCGCCGAGCGGGCCCGCGCCAACCACGTGACGCTCGGCTGGGCCGTGGCGCCGGGGCAGGCGATGTGCATGTCGTCGCCGGACGACATCAAGGCGCTCACCCGCAAGCTCGACGCGATGTGGGCGCTCGGGGTGCGGGCCTTCCAGCTCCAGTTCCAGGACGTGTCGTACAGCGAGTGGCACTGCGCGTCGGACGCGCGGGAGTTCGGCTCCGGTCCCGACTCCGCGGCGAAGGCGCAGGCGAAGGTCGCGAACGCGGTGGCGAAGCACCTCGCGGCCCGGCACCCGGGCGCCGGGCCGCTGTCCCTGATGCCGACCGAGTACTACCAGGACGGCACGACGGAGTACCGGACGGCGCTCGCCCGCGATCTGGACGACGCGGTGGAGGTCGCGTGGACGGGCGTCGGCGTGGTGCCGCGCACGATCACCGGTGGCGAACTGGCGGGCGTGCAGGGCGCGTTCGGCGGCGGGCACAAGCTGCTCACGATGGACAACTACCCGGTCAACGACTACGCGCAGGACCGGATATTCCTGGGCCCGTACATGGGCCGGGAGCCCGCCGTGGCCTCCGGTTCCGCGGCGGTCCTCGCCACGGCCATGGAGCAGCCCGCTGCCTCCCGCATCCCGCTGTTCACGACCGCGGACTACGCCTGGAACCCGCGCGACTACCGGGCGCAGGAGTCCTGGCAGGCGGCGATCGACGATCTGGCGGACGGCGACAAGCAGACCGAGGAGGCGCTCGCCGCCCTCGCGGGCAACGACGCGTCGTCGGTGCTCGGCGCGGACGAGTCGGCGTATCTGAAGCCGCTGATCTCGGCGTTCCGGAAGGCGCGCACGACGACGGACGCGGACAGCACCAAGAAGACGGCGGCGGCCCTGCGCGACGCGTTCACCCAGATGCGCCGCACGCCTTCGGCCCTCGACGGCACGGAACTCGACTCCGAAGTCCGGCCATGGGCTGACAAGTTGGGCCGTTACGGGCAGGCGGGCGAGGCCGCGGTCGACATGCTGGAGGCGGCGAGCCGCGACGACAAGGCGGCGGCATGGAAGGCGGCACGCCGCCTGTCGTCCCTCCGCAAGGACTTGAAGCAGTCGAACGTCACGGTCGGCAAGGGGGTGTTGGACCCGTTCCTGACGAAGGCCGAGAAGGAGTTCGCCTCCTGGTCGGGCACGGACCGCGCGGACGCGTCGAAGGGCGCGAAGGCCGAACTCCCGCGCGCCCGCGCTCTGTCCACGGTCACGGTCCTCGCCGACCCCGGCACCTCGGGCACGGTCGAGGCGCACGCACCCGGCGAGGGCTGGAAGCGGATCGGCGCGCTCACGGACGGCGGCTTCACGGAGCTGGACGCCCACAACACCCGCGCGGACGCGGTACGCGTCACGGGCGCGTCGTCCGACGCGGTGACCCACGTGGTCCCCTGGTACGCGGACTCCCCCGCGGCCTCGGTCACCCTGGCCCGCACGGAGACCGACGCCGAAATCGGCGGCGCACCCCAGCGACTGACGGCCCACCTGACGGCGCAGCGCCCGGGCGCCGTACGCGGCCGCCTGACGACGAAGGCCCCGCACGGCATCAAGGTCGACCTCCCGCACCAGTCCGAACTCCCGCGCGGCACAAAGGTCGACGTACCCGTCGAGGTGACGGTTCCCGCGGACACCCCCGCGGGCACGTACTCCATCCCCTTCACCTTCGGCGACGAGACCCGCACCCTCTCGGTCCGCGCCTACCCCCGCACGGCGGGCCCCGACCTGGCCCGCTCCGGCAAGGCCTCCTCCTCGGCGGACGAGACCCCGGACTTCCCGGCGAAGGCCGCCAACGACGGCAAGACGTTGACGCGTTGGTCCTCCCCCGTGAAGAACGGCGAATGGTGGCAGGTCGAACTCGCCAAGCCCACCCGCCTCGGCCTGGTCACCCTCCACTGGCAGGACGCCTACGCCAGGCACTACCGCGTCCAGACCTCCCCCGACGGCCGCACCTGGCGCACGGCGGCAACCGTCCGGGACGGCCAGGGCGGCCACGAGTCGGTCCGCATGGACGCGAAGGACGTGCGCTTCGTGCGGGTCGTGGGCGACAAGAGGGCGACGCAGTACGGGTTTTCGTTGTGGAGTGTGGGGGCGTACGGGGTCGCGGACGAGCACAAGTGAGCGGCGGCGCGTGAACCGCACGCGCCGCTGAGCCGGAACGGACCTTCCCACTTCCGGCACTTCTCGCGGCAACTATGTACTCGATACATATACGCGGTACATACTCCTCGCATGAGCACCCGCCATGTCCTCCTTGGGCTGCTCGCCTCCGGTCCGCGCCACGGCTACGACCTCAAGCGACGCCACGACGAACGTTTCCCGCAGGCCCGCCCGCTCGCGTACGCGCAGGTGTACACGACACTCCAGCGCCTGGTCCGGGACGGCCTTGTGGAGGTCGAGGGCACCGATTCCGACGGTGGCCCGGAGCGCACCCTCTACCGCGTGACGACCGACGGGTCGCGCCAACTTCTCGACTGGACACGGGAGATCACTCCGCCCGCCCCGCACGTCACCAACGAGATCTTCGCCAAGGTCGTCGTCTCCATCCTCGTCGCGGAGCAGGGCGCCGACCCGGACACCCATCTGCACGAACAGCGCGCCGCCCACATGGCACGCATGCGTGAGCTCACCGCACTGAAGACCGACCCCGGCGCGGACCTCACCACCGTCCTGTCCGCCGACTACGCCCTGGCCCACCTCGACGCCGACCTGCGCTGGATGGCGTCCACGGCGGCCAGGCTCGCCACTTTGACCGCGGAGGTCACTGCAACATGAGCACTCCCTCCCTCCTGTCCGCCGTGGGTCTGACCAAGGCGTACGGAAAGACTCCGGCGCTGCGCGGCGTCGGCTTCGACGTGCGCCCCGGCGAGTTCGTCGCCGTCACGGGCGCCAGCGGCAGCGGAAAGTCGACGCTGCTGCACTGCCTGGCCGGCATCGCCCGCCCCGACGAGGGCACGGTGACGTACGCGGGCGAACCCCTGCACCGGTTCGACGAGGAGCGGCTGAGCGAGCTGCGCCGCACCGAGTTCGGCGTCGTCCTCCAATTCGGCCAGCTCATCCCGGAGTTGTCGGCCCTGGACAACGTGGCGCTGCCGCTGCTGCTCGCGGGACGACCGCGCGCCGCGGCGCAGGCGGAGGCCGATGCGTGGCTGGAGCGGTTCGGCGTGCGCGGGCAGCGCGAGCTGCGGCCCGGCGCGATGAGCGGCGGACAGACCCAACGGGTGGCCCTGGCAAGGGCGTTGGTGACGGAGCCGAAGGTCGTCTTCGCCGACGAGCCGACCGGCGCGCTCGACTCGCTGGCCACCGAGCAGGTCCTCGCCTCCCTGGTCCACGCGACCCGGGAGACGCACACGGCCGTGGTCCTGGTGACGCACGAGGCGCAGGTCGCGGCGTACGCGGACCGGGAGGTGCGGCTGCTGGACGGAGCGACGCAGGACACGTCCGCGCCGTCGACGGCGGTGACCCGATGAGCGTCTCCTCCGATCTGCGCCTCGCCTGGCTGCTGACCCGCGGCGCGGACCGCCTGGAGCGGCGGCGGGCGGTGCTCACGGCGCTCGGCGCCACGGCGGCGACCGGGTTCGCGTGCGCGGCCGTGGCCCTCGCGAGCGTGCGCGGCCAGGTCCAGTTCCCTTATGGGAACGGCCTGTTGGACCAGCCGGGCACACGGCGGGGCGTCGTCGCCGGGCTGCTCCTGCTCCTCGTCCCGGTGCTCGGCCTCCTCGGGCAGTGCGCCCGGATCGGCGCGGTCCACCGCGACCGGCGGCTCGCCGGGCTGCGGCTCGCCGGGGCGGGCCCGAAGCAAGTGCGGCGGATCGCGGCGTTGGAGGCCGGGCTCGCGTGCCTGGCGGGGGCGCTCATCGGATACGCGGGGTTCGCGACGGCCGCGCTGAGCGTGGACCGGGCGGTGGACCCCGTCGCATGGCTGGGCGCCGCCGTCGTGACGCTCGCGGTGCCGGTGCTCGGCGTCCTGGTGAGCGCGGTGGCGCTGCGCCGGGTCGCCTCGCCGCTGGGGCACGTGCGGCGGGAGGGGGCGGGGCGCGGTCCCGGGCTCCTCCTCGGGCTTCTGCTGCCCGTCGTCCTCGTCATGCTCGGCGCGGGCCTGGTCCTCGTCCGCGGCAGCTCCGGTACGGCCGCGTCCCTGCCGCTGTTCGTGGTCGGCGCCGTGGTGCTGAGCGGGACGGGCGCCATCTGGGTCGCGGGGACGGCCGCCCGGCTCATCGGGCGGCGGTTCGCTCCGCGCACCGAACGTCCCGCTGTGCTGCTGGCCGCGCACCGACTGCAGGAGGACCCTTGGTCGGCGGCCCGCAGCCACGCGGCCGTCATCCTGGTCACCGTCGTCGGGGTCGGCCTGGCCGGGCTCCGTGAGGTGATGCTCGACCAACTGGCGGCGAACGAGGCCGAGACCGGCGTGCCGCAGGACGTCGGCTACTACACGTACGGCCTGAACCTCACCGCCACCGCGGTGCTGATCGCCCTGCTGATCAGCCTGGCGGCGCTCGCGGTCGGCACCGCCGAGTCACTGTCCTCGCGGCGCCGAGCGCTCGCCGCGCAGGTCGCGGCCGGGGTGCCGCGCCGGATCCTGACGCGGGCGCTGCTCCTGGAGACGGCCCTGTCGCTGACCCCGGCCCTCGTCCTCGCGACACTCGGCGGCACGGCGATCCACACGGCGTACGCGAGGATCGCGGGGCAGTCCGTCCCCTGGGCACTGCCACTCCTCGTCCCGGTGGGCGTCGGCGCGGCCTGCCTGCTGGCCACCGCCACGGCGCTGCCGCTCCTGCACCGCTCGACACACCCGTCGCGGCTCAGGGTGGCGTGACGGCTTCGGATACGAGGACGGGGGCGCGGGAGAAGTTCTCCCGCGCCCCCGTCCTCGTAGGCCCGTTGGCTACTTCGACAGATTCGCCGGCGGTATCGGCGACGCCGCAAGGGACTGCGGGGACGTGGCCGACGCGTAGGCCGACGGGGCCGAGACGCCGGCCGACGGGTCGGCGGACTCGCCGTCCACCTGGGCCGGGACGCCGCCGACGATGCGGATGCCCGCCTCGTCGAAGGCCCGCTTGATGCGCCAGCGCAGCTCGCGCGAGATGGTCAGGGACTTGCCGGGCATGGTCTTGGCGGAGACTCCCACCACCATGGAGTCGAGCAGCACGCTGTCCAGGCCGAGCACCTCGACCGGGCCCCACAGCATCTCGTTCCACGGCTCGGACTTGCTCATGGTCTCGGCGACCTCGGTCAGGGTCTCCTTGACCTTGTCGAGGTCCTCGTCGGCGCGGACGGTGACGTCGACGGCCGCGGTGGACCAGCCCTGGGAGAGGTTGCCGATCCGCTTGACCTCGCCGTTGCGCACGTACCAGATCTCGCCCTCGGCGCCCCGCAGCTTCGTCACGCGCAGGCCGACCTCGATGACCTCGCCGGAGGCGACGCCCGCGTCGATCGTGTCCCCGACGCCGTACTGGTCCTCGAGGATCATGAAGACGCCGGAGAGGAAGTCGGTGACGAGGTTGCGCGCACCGAAACCGATCGCGACACCGGCGACACCGGCGGACGCGAGCAGCGGTGCGAGGTTGATCTTGAACGCGCCGAGCACCATGAGGGCGGCGGTGCCCAGGATCACGAACGAGGCCACCGAGCGCAGCACGCTGCCGATGGCCTCCGAGCGCTGCCGGCGCCGCTCCGTGTTCACAAGAAGACCACCGAGCGCGGACGTGGCGCCGGCCTCGCTCCTGCGGTTCATCCGGTCGACGAACTTGGTGATGGTGCGGCGTATCACGGCGCGCAGCACAAAAGCGATGACGACGATCAGCAGAATCCGCAGGCCGACGCTCAGCCAGGTGGACCAGTTCTGCTCGACCCAGCCGGCGGCCTGTCCGGCCTGCTCCTGGGCGTCCTTGAGTGTGGGTTTCGCGGGGTCGGACGAGACGTCGCTCGTCCCCGTGGCCGACAGGACGGACAAGATCACGGCAGGTACCTCCAGGCGTAGCCATCTGCCCGCCTCGGGACGAAGCTCGGGGACAGGAGCGGGCAGAAACACCACACTAACGGGGCATCGTGTGTGGATCGTCGTCACATTCCACGGAGAGACAGTGGTCACGTGAACCCGCGCGGCGCACCAAGGGTCTTCACCAGGTCCGGGCGGGGAATGAAGGAGTGTGTGCTCGAAAACACTCCAAGGCCGTTACGCGGACATGGTGGCGCCACGACCAGCCGTGAGGGGAGACTGGCTAGGAGATCGTCCCGGCGCGAGCCACGCGCCGCCGGCGTACAAGGAGGCATCCGTGCCGCATGTCCTGGTCCTCAACGCGTCGTACGAGCCCCTCGGCGTCGTACCGCTCCGCCGCGCGCTCGTACTCGTTCTCGAGAACAAGGCCACGTGCCTCGAGGAGTCCGGCGCCTTTATGCACAGCGCAACACGTACTGTCGCCGCTCCCAGCGTCGTCCGGCTCAAGCGGTTCGTCCGGGTTCCCTACCGGGGGCCCGTTCCTCTGACCCGACGCGCACTGTTCGCCCGTGACGGCGGCCGGTGCATGTACTGCGGTGGCGTCGCAACCAGCGTCGACCACGTGATCCCGCGCAGCCGCGGGGGTCAGCACGCCTGGGAGAACGTGGTGGCGTCGTGCCGCCGCTGCAACCACACCAAGGCCGACCGCCACCTGGTGGAGATCGGCTGGCGCCTGCGCCACAAGCCGGCTCCGCCGTCGGGCCTGGCCTGGCGCATCATCGGGACCGGGCATAGGGATCCGTGCTGGCTGCCGTACTTGCAGCCGTTCGGCGCGGACGAGGCCCTGGCCCGGATCGAAGGCATCTCAGCCTGAACTTCGATCCGGGTCTTTGTCGTCCCAGCTGCCTTGAGGAGCCGAAGGGGCCGTGCACACACAGTGCGCGGCCCCTTCCCTCTGGGCGGCCCTCCCCTATTGGGGCCCCGCACCTATTGACGTCCCCCACACACGCGCCTTACGTTCCTCGCACCCCGATAGGAAAGTTTCCTAACAGTGCGAGGAGGCGGGTCCCCCACGATGGCTGCCAACCCAGGCATCCCCGGTACCCCCGGCACCCCCAGCGTCCTGCGCGCCATGAACGACCGCGCCGCGCTCGACCTCCTCGTCGCCCACGGCCCGCTCACCCGCACCCGGATCGGTGAGCTGACCGGCCTCTCCAAGCCGACGACCTCGCAGCTCCTCGGCCGCCTCGAAACCGCCGGGCTCGTCCGGACCACCGGCAGCCAGACCGGCCGCCCGGGTCCCAACGCCCTGCTGTACGAGATCGACCCCGGCGCCGCGCACGTCGCCGCCCTCTCCGCCGACCCGACCGGCATCACCGCCGTCGTCGCCGACATCACCGGCGCCGAACGCGGCCGCCGCCGCATCGAGGCCCACGCCGTGAGCGAGGACGTGCGGCACCGCACCGCCCAGCTCGTCGCCGAGGCCACCGACGGGGCGCTGCGCCAGGCGGGGCTCGGGCACGGCGACCTCACCGCCACCGTCATCGGCACCCCCGGCGCCATCGACCCGGGCACCGGACAGCTCCGCTACGCCCCGCACCTGCCGGGCTGGCACTCCCGCACGCTGCGCGACGACCTCGCCCAGGTGCTCGGCACGCCCGTCTCCATCGAGAACGACGTCAACCTCGCCGCGATCGCCGAGCAGTACGAGGGCGCCGCGCAGGACCACGACGACTTCGTGCTCGCGTACGTCGACGAGGGCGTGGGCGCCGCGATCGTGCTCGGCGGGACGCTGCTGCGCGGGGCGACCGGCGGCGCGGGCGAGATCGGCTACATGCCGCTGCCGGGGGCTCCCCTGGCGCGCGGCGGCACCGACGCCGTGGCCCGCTCGGACGGGGGCGGCGGGCTGCAAAGCCTCGTCGCCGCCGCTGCGGTGCGTGAACTCGCGGGCGGGGTCAAGGACTTGACCGAGGCACTCGACAAGCAGGACGTCCTCGACGAGGTGGCCCGGCGGCTCGCCACCGGACTCGCCGCCGTCGTCGCCGTCGTCGACCCCGAGCTCGTCGTCCTGTCCGGGCAGGTCGCCCGGGCCGGCGGCGACGCCCTGCGCGACCGCGTCGAGGAACAGCTCACCGGACTCGCCCTGCCCCGCCCCCAGTTGCGCATCAGCGACCTCGCCGGCGACCCCATCCTCACCGGCGCCCTGCGCACCGCCCTCACCCAGGCCCGCGCCACCGTCTTCGACACCAGCAACGCCTGACCGCTGGAACACTCCCCCAACCCCCGTACACGTACTGGAACACTCCCCCAACCCCCGTACACGTAAAGGACGTTCGCCATGCCGCGATGGCGCATACCCCTGCGCGCGCCCGTAGGGCTCGCCGCGGCCGGACTGCTGCTCGCCGGCTGCGCCAATCCGAGTACCGGCAGCGCCGCCGACGACCCGACCAAGCCCGTCACGCTGAAGTTCTGGCACGGCTGGTCGGCGCCCGGCGAGGTGAAGGCGATCAACGAGTCGATCGCCCGCTTCGAGAAGCTGCACCCGAACATCAAGGTGCAGGCCACCGGCAACGTCACGGACGCCACCACCAATCAGGCCCTGCGGGCCGGTGGCGACGAGGCCCCCGACGTCGTCTCCTCCTTCACCACGAACAACGTCGGCCAGTACTGCGACTCCGGCATGTGGGTCGACCTCGACCCGTTCATGAAGAAGACGGGAATGGACAAGACGAAGGTCTTCCCCAAGTCCCTTCTCGACTACACGAGTTATCGCGGCAACCAGTGCGCCCTGCCACTCCTCGCCGACGCCTTCGGCATGTACTACAACAAGGACGCCTTCAAGAAGGCGGGCATCGATCGGCCGCCCCGGACCATGTCCGAGTTCATCGCCGACTCGAAGAAGCTCACCGTGAAGGACGGGTCCTCCCAAAACTCCTCGTACAAGCGCGTCGGTTTCATGCCGAACTTCCGGCTCTACCAGAACAGCCCGGACCGGATGTTCGGCCAGTGGGGGCCCAAGTACTTCGACGCCAAGGGGAATTCGCGGCTCGCCGAGGAACCCGACACGTACGACTACTTCAAGACGACGAAGAAGCTGATGGACGCGCAGGGCGGATACGGGGCCCTGGAGAAGTTCCGGACCTCGTTCGGCGACGAGATGTCGAACCAGAACGCCTTCCTCAGCGGCAAGCTGGCCATGCACATGGACGGTGAATGGCGCGGGCTCATGCTGAAGGACGCCAAGGCCAAGTTCGACTGGGGCGTCGCGCCGCTGCCCGTCCCCGACGACCAGGCCGAGACGTACGGGCGCGGCTATCTGACCGGCACCGTCACCGGAATCGCGCACAGCAGCAAGCACCAGAACGCGGCCTGGGAGCTGGTGAAATTCCTGACCTCCGACACCGATCAGGTGGTCGGTTTCGCCAACGCCATTCACAACGTGCCGTCCACGTTCGCCGCGCTCAAGTCACCGAAGCTGGACGCCGATCCGACATTCCGCACCTTCCTCGGCATCGCGAAGAACAAGTACAGCCAGGTGATGCCGCCCTCCACGAACGGCGGCATGTACATCACGCAGCTGCAGGACTTCAGTTACGGCGAGGAGGCCGGCGAGGTCCACGACCTGAAGGCCGGTCTGCGGCGCCTCGACAAACTCATCGACGCCGACACCCTGCAGTCGCAGAACTGAGGAACGGGACATTCTCGTATGGCACTCACCCTTTCCAGGCCTGCCCGCCGCAGACTGCGCACCGTGGGCTTTCTCTCCCCCTGGCTGATCGGATTCAGCGCCTTCTTCGCCTATCCGCTGCTCGCCACCGTCTATTTCTCGTTCATGCACTACAACCAGATCAAGGCGCCCACCTTCGTGGGGCTGCGGAACTGGGTGTACGTGTTCCGGGACATGCCGCTGTTCGGGCCCGCCCTGTGGAACACGCTGTGGCTCGTGGTGGTGATGGTGGCGCTGCGCGTGGTGTTCGGACTCTCGCTCGGGCTGCTCATCACCAAGATCAAGAGTGGCGTCGGATTCTTCCGGACCGCCTTCTACCTGCCGTATCTGGCGCCGCCGGTCGCCGCGACCGTCGCCTTCGTCTTCCTGCTCAACCCGGGCAGCGGGCCGGTCAACGAGATCCTCGCCAAGGTCGGCATCGAGGGCCCCAACTGGTTCAACGATCCCACCTGGGCCAAGCCCTCGCTCGTCCTGCTGTCCCTCTGGGGCATCGGCGACCTCATGGTCATCTTCATGGCCGCGCTGCTCGACGTACCGAAGGAGCAGTACGAGGCGGCCGAGCTGGACGGCGCCGGTCCTTTCGCCAAGTTCCGCTACGTGACGTGGCCCTCGATCACCCCGATCGTCATGTTCGCCGTGGTGACGGGCGTCGTGCAGACCATGCAGTACTACACGCAGGCCCTCGTCGCCGGAAAGATCGCGTCGGGCGTATCGATCGGTCCCGGCACCGTCATCCAGCCGGGATATCCCGACCACTCGACGCTCACCGTCCCGCAGCTCGTCTACTCGATGGGCTTCCAGAACTTCAACACCGGCGCGGCGTGCGTGCTTTCGCTCGTCCTGTTCGCCATTGCCATGGCCGTGACCTCGCTGCTCATGCGCAAGCGCTCGGGTCTGCTCGCGGCGGAGGACTGATCGACATGACCACTACGACCTTGAGGCCGCGCCCCGCCGTCACCACCGGGCCCGCACCCGAGAGCGGCCCGGCCGCCCGGCGCGCCCGCCGCCAACGGATCCTGCACTGGATCGCCGTGCACAGCATCGCGATCGCGGTCGCGCTGCTCTTCGTCCTCCCCTTCGTGTTCGTCTTCCTGACGTCCGTGATGAGCGACGGGCAGGCGATGAGCGGCGACCTGTGGCCGGACTCCTGGCACTGGGAGAACTACAAGGCGGTCCTTCAGACGGACGGCTTCCTCGACTGGTGGAAGAACTCGCTGCTGTACGCGGGGCTCGGCACGCTGTTCACCGTGTGCTCGGCGATCCCCGTCGCGTACGCGCTCGCCAAGTTCCGCTTCCGCGGGCGGCGCACGGCGATGCTCCTCGTCATCTCGACGATGATGCTTCCGCCGCAGGTCATCGTGATCCCGATGTACCTGGTGTGGGCGCAGCAGTTCCACCTCTCCGGCACCCTGTGGCCGCTGATCATCCCGATGGCGTTCGGCGACGCGTACTCGATCTTCCTGCTCCGTCAGTTCCTGCTGACAATCCCGAAGGAGTACATCGAGTCGGCGAAGGTCGACGGCTGCGGCGAGCTGCGCACGCTGCTGAAGATCGTGGTGCCGATGGCCAAGCCGGGCATCGCCGCCGTCGCCCTCTTCCAGTTCTTCTACTGCTGGAACGACTACTTCGGGCCGCAGATCTACGCGGCCCAGAACCCGGCTTCCTGGACGCTGAGTTACGGCCTTGAGTCCTTCAAGTCCGCGCACAGCGTCAACTGGAACCTGACGATGGCGGCCACGCTCCTGGTGATGGCGCCGGTCTGCCTCGTCTTCTTCTTCGCACAGAAGGCCTTCGTCGAAGGCGTCACCCTCACCGGAGTAAAGGGCTAAGGGATTTCTATGAAGCTCGCCGTGGTCGGCGGAGGATCGACCTACACACCCGAACTCATCGACGGGTTCGCGCGGCTGAGGGACACGCTGCCGATCGAGGAGCTCGTGCTCGTCGACCCGGCCGCGGACCGCCTCGAACTGGTCGGCGGCCTCGCCCGCCGCATCTTCGCCAAGCAGGGACACCCGGGCGTCATACGTACGACGTCCGACGTGGACGCGGGCGTCGCCGACGCCGACGCGGTCCTCCTCCAACTGCGCGTCGGCGGGCAGGCCGCGCGCAACCAGGACGAGACGTGGCCGCTGGACTGCGGCTGCGTCGGCCAGGAGACGACCGGCGCCGGCGGCCTCGCGAAGGCGCTGCGGACCGTGCCCGTCGTCCTCGACATCGCCGAACGCGTGCGCCGCGCCAACCCGGACGCCTGGATCATCGACTTCACCAACCCGGTGGGCATCGTGACGCGGGCACTGCTTCAGGCGGGCCACAAGGCCGTCGGCCTGTGCAACGTCGCGATCGGCTTCCAGCGGAAGTTCGCCCGGCTCCTGGACGTGACGCCGCAGGAGGTGCACCTGGACCACGTCGGCCTCAACCACCTGACGTGGGAGCTGGGCGTACGCCTCGGCGGCCCCGACGGCGAGAACGTCCTGCCGCGCCTGATCGCCGAACAGGGCGACGCCATCGCCGAGGACCTGCACATGCCGCGCGCGGTCGTCGACCGCCTCGGCGTCGTCCCGTCCTACTACCTGCGCTACTACTACCAGCACGACGCGGTCGTACGAGAGCTGCGCACGAAGCCGTCCCGCGCCGCTCAAGTGGCGGAGATGGAAAGCGAGTTGCTGAAGCTGTACGGCGACCCGACGCTCGACGAGAAGCCGGAGCTGCTCGCGAAGCGGGGCGGCGCCTTCTACAGCGAGGCGGCGGTCGACCTGGCCGCGTCCCTCCTCGGTGGCGGCGGCAGCCCGCACCAGGTGGTGAACACGTACAACAACGGCACTCTCCCCTTCCTCCCCGACGACGCCGTCATCGAGGTACAGGCCTCCGTCGACGCGAAGGGCGCGAAGCCGCTGCCGGTCGCCAAGCTCGACCCCCTGTACGCGGGCCTCATCGCCAACGTCACCGCCTACGAGGACCTGGCGTTGGAGGCGGCCCTCAAGGGCGGCAGGGACCGCGTCTTCAACGCGCTGCTCGCGCACCCCCTCATCGGCCAGATCGAATACGCCGACCGCCTCACGGACGAACTGATCGCGCACAACCGGGAGCACCTCGCGTGGGCATGACCGTCCTCGCCATCGACGCGGGCAACAGCAAGACCGACGTCGCGGTGGTCGCGGCCGACGGCACCGTCGTCGGCGCGGCCCGCGGCGGCGGGTTCCAGCCCCACCGGGCGAACGTGACACCGGCCGTGGACGTCCTGGCGGAGGCGGTCGACCGCGCCTTCGCGCAGGCGGGCGTGGGCACCGTCGACCATGTGTCGGCGTGCCTGGCCAATGCCGATCTCCCGGTGGAGGAACGGGAGTTGGCGGCAGCCCTCACCACACGCCGCTGGGGATCCCGGGTCGACGTACGCAACGACACCTTCGCCGTACTGCGCGCCGGGCTCCTGGAGGACGCCGAACCGCGCGGCGTCGCCGTCGTGTGCGGGGCGGGCGTCAACTGCGCGGGGATGCTGCCCGACGGCCGCACGGCCCGGTTCCCCGCGATCGGCCGGCTCTCCGGCGACTGGGGCGGCGGTGGCGGCCTCGCAGAGGAGGCCATCTGGTTCGCCGCACGCGCGGAGGACGGCCGCGGCGGGCCCACGGCCCTGATGCACGCCCTGCCCGCCCACTTCGGCCTCGACTCCATGTACGCCCTGATCGAGGCGCTGCACCTGGGCCACATCCCCGCACTCCGCCGCCACGAACTCACCCCGGTCCTCTTCGCCACGGCGGCGGCCGACGACCCGGTGGCCCGCTCCCTGGTCGAGCGCATGGCCGACGAGGTGGTGGCAATGGCAACAGTGGCCCTACGCCGCCTCGACCTCCTGGACGAGCCGGCCCCGGTCCTCCTGGGCGGCAGCGTCCTGGCAGCCCAACACCCCCAACTCAACGACCGCGTACGGATATTGCTGTCCACCAAGGCGCCGCACGCAATCCCCCGCGTGGTGACAGAACGCCCGGTACTGGGAGCAGCACTCCTGGGCCTGGACGCAGTGGGAGCTCCTCCGGAGATCCATGCAAGAGTGCGGGCGTATTACGCATAACTCGACCACAATCAAGCCCCGCCGGCGATTGAGGCGCGGGGTCCGGGGCAGCGCCCCGCGACCTCGACCACGTCGCCGCAGACACGACCAGGGAACCGAACCCCCCGCCCCCACGTGTTCCACAGCGGAGCGCTTCCGCACAAGATCCAGCGAATGCCCGTGCGGATGTCAGTCGCGGAAGCGATACTTGCGACCGACGTACGACCATGGGGGAGGGTCGAAGTGACATACCCGTCGAACGGGAGCGTGGCGCCGCCGGAGCGTCCCGCCGCCGCGCCGTCCATTCCGGGCGTGCCACCACAGGCGCAGCGGGGCGGTCCGCCCGGCGCGCCTCCGCCCCGGCGGCGTACCGCCTGGGCGGAGGGCGTGGACCGGCTGAAGGCCGCGGCCACGACCGAGCCCGGCAGGCTGCGCATCATCGGCGCCATCCTCGCGCTGCTCGTCGTGGCGTTCGGCGCGACGACGGCCTGGCAGATGACGGACCGCTCGGCGGCCGCGGACGACGTGCTGCACTCCAGCCAGCCGCTGAGCGCCGACGCCGCCGACATCTACCGCTCGCTCGCCGACGCCAACACGGCGGCGTCCAGCGGCTTCCTGGCGGGGGGCCAGGAACCGGCGGCTGTGCGCGACCGGTACGAGCGCGACATCAGGAACGCCGCGGACAAGCTGGTGACCGCGGCGACCAGCACCGACCCCGGCACCCGTTCTGCCGGGACGATCGCGGAGCTGAACAAGCTGCTGCCGCAGTACAAGGGCCTCATCGAGCGGGCCCGGGCCAACAACCGGCAGGGCTTCCCGCTGGGCGGCGCCTATCTGCGGTACGCGAACGAGAAGATGCAGACCGAGATGCTCCCGGCCGCCGAGGATCTCTACAAGACGGAGAACCAGCGGCTGCGGAACGACTACGACTCGGCGACGCCCTACCCGTGGATCGCCATCGTCCTCGGCGTGTTCGCGCTCGCGGGCCTCGCGTGGGCACAGCGGCGCAACTACCGGCGTACGAACCGGGTGTTCAACCAGGGGCTCGTCGCCGCCACCGCGGCGGCCACCGTGGTGCTGCTGTGGCTCGTCGTCGGTCACACCGTCGCGCGCAGCGGACTCAGTGCGTCCTATGACCATGGCGTACGGTCCTTGAACGTGTTGCACGACGCGAGCATCGCGTCCCTGAAGGCGCGGGGCAGCGAGAACCTGACGCTGGTCAGCCGTGGCGCGGAGACGGTGTCCGTGAAGGGCGAGACCAAGGACAAGTACGACGTCGACTTCCAGCAGGAGATGACCGCGCTCGCCGGCAAGCTGAACGCCGCGTACGCGCTCGCCGACGACGAGGGCGACACCACGGGCCGCGCGCCCGTGACCAAGGCGAACGACAGCATGAAGGAGTGGCGCAAGCGTCACCAGGACGCGCGGGAGCAGGACGACTCCGGCAACTACCAGGGCGCGCTCGACAAGATCATCGGTTCGAAGAAGGACAAGCCGACAGGTGAATGCTTCGATCTGGTGGACAAGAATCTGGACACGGCCCTCGTGCACGAGCAGCGTCAGTTCAGTGACAAGGCGAGCGGCGGTCTCGACGCGATGACCGGACTGCCCGTGGGGGCGGCGGTGTTGGCGGTGCTGGCCGCGGCCGGCGCGGTGTTCGGTATCGGACGCAGGCTTTCGGAGTACCGGTGAGAGGGGGTGCGGCGATGAGCGAGCGAAGGAACGTGCGGAAGGTGACTCTGCGCGGCTGGGGCGGCGTGGCCGCCATGGCGGTGGCATGCGCCCTGACGGCGGTGTTCGCGCTGCTGCTCCCGCTGACCCAGCAACAGCGCCCCACCGACAGCGGCACGACGAGCTACGCGTCCGGTGGCGTCGCCGACGGCCGGCAGGCCAGGGCGGGCGACTGCGACCCCTCGGTGAAGGGCAAGGAGCCGGAGCGCAGCCTCTCCCCTTCGGGCAGCGAGAGCGGCAGCGCGGTGCAGGCCGTCAAGGACCGCGGCTATCTCTCGGTCGGCGTCGACCAGAACAGCTACCGCTGGGGCTACCGCGACCCCAACAGCACGGCGAAGACCAGCGAGTTGGAGGGCTTTGACATCGATCTCGCGCACGAGATCGCGGAGAAGATCCTCGGCGACCGGGACGCGGTCCGCTTCCGCGCCATCCCCACCAACGAGCGCATCCCGGCGATCCAGCACGGCGACGTCGACATGGTGGTCCGCACGATGACCATCAGCTGCGACCGCCTCGAGGACGTCGCGTTCTCCACCGCGTACTTCCAGACCGGCCAGCAGGTGCTCGCCCCGAAGACCTCCGACATCAAGGGGTACGGGGCCTCGCTCGCGGGCAAGCGGATCTGCGCGGCGACCGGTTCGACGGCCGCGTCGTCGCTGGAGGACGGCAAGAAGAAGCCGGTGGACGAGGGCGGTCTCCCGCAGAGCACCGACATCTCCACGACCGTGCCGAACCAGCTGGACTGCCTGGTGCGGCTCCAGCTCGGCGAGGTCGACGCGGTGGTCACCGACGGCGCGCTCGCCGCGAGCCAGGCCGCGCAGGACCCGACGGTGGAGCTCAAGGGCGAGCCGTACACCGAGGAGTTCTACGGCGTCGCCATGAAGAAGGGCGCGGACGACCTGGTGCGCCGGGTCAACCAGGTGCTGGTGGACTACCGCAAGTCCGACGGCTGGCAGAAGTCGTACGACCACTGGCTGAAGCCGGCGCTCGGCTCCTCTTCGGGGCCGCCCGCGCCGAAGTACCAGTAGGAGCCGGCAGGACAAGCGGAGCGGTGCGGCAGGGACTTGACGAGGACTCGGGAAAGCGAGAGGTGATCGATGGGCGTCGGGGGACCCGCTGGTCCAGTGATGGACCGGGACGAGGTGGACCGTGCCCTGGCCCGGCTCGGCGCGGAGCACGAAGCGATCGAGACGTCCCTGCTCGCCCTGCAGGACCACGCGGGGCGCAGACTCCTGGAGGGCGCCCGGCTGACCGGGACGACCCAGGAGCGCTGGGCCTCGGCCGACCAGGAGATCACGCTGCTGTGGGCGTACTTCGACGCGTACGCGGACGCGTTGCGCACGGCGCGGGAGATCCGCTCGCGGCGCAGGCTGCCCAGCCGCGGCGACCTGTCGGAGCTGACGGAGCTGCTGCGCGGCGAGTCCGTCACCATCGCGCCGGGCCCCGGCGCGGGCGGCACCTCGCCCTCGATCACCGGGCCCGCGAAGCTGTCCGAGCAGTTCACGCTCGCGGCGCTCGTCGACCGGATGAACACGCTGTACGCCTCGTCCCTCGACATGGTGGTGGCCGCCGACGCGGTGTGGTCGGCGCTGCCCGCCCGTATCGACATGCTCGCCGCCGAGCTGGCCCGCACCCGGCAGCTCGCGCACTCCGTAGGAGTGCGCCCCGGTGAGCATCCGGCGGGCGACGACCTGGAGCGGATCACCGGCTCGCTGACCCGGATGCGCGAGGAAGTGGTCTCGGACCCGCTCACGTACTGGCAGAAGGCGGCGGGGAGTTCGGCGCCCGGCGGCGGCCGCCCCGACACCACGGCGTACGACCGGGAGGCCCGCGCCCTGGAGGACGTGCGCCGGGAGATCGAGGCCGTGCTCGGCGTGCGGCAGGACGCGGAGGTGCGGCTCGGCCGGCTGCGGGACGTGCTGTCGCGCGCGGACCGCACGCTCGCCGAGGCGAGGTCGGCTCGCGGCGAGGTGCTCGCGAAGATAGCCGGGTCGGAGGTGCCCGCGGTGTCGGGTCCGCCGACGGTGTTGCAGGAGCAGTTGGCGACGGCGGCCGAGTACCGCAGGCACGGCCAGTGGAACCGGCTCTCGCCGCTCCTGGAGTCGCTTGAGACGAAGGCGGAGGACGAACTGCTGCGCGCCCGCGAGTCGTTGACGGCGGTGACGGCCCCGCTGGCGATCCGCGCGGAGCTGCGCGGGCGCCTCGACGCGTACAAGGCGAAGGTGGCCAGGCTCGGTTTCGCCGAGGACCCGTTCCTGGTGGAGCGGTACGACGCGGCGCGCCGCATGCTGTGGAGCGCGCCCTGCAATCTGCGCGCCGCGGAGGCGGCGGTGCTGCGGTATCAACGGGCGGCGGCGGACACGCTGTCCGCGCCCGCCGACAGAACGGCCAGGGGGGAGTCGTGAGCGTGGCGCCACAGAAGTGCGGCAGAGCGGGTTGCACGGGCTCGTACGAAGACATGGGCGGCGAGCTGTACTGCAACACGTGCGGCCTGAAACCGCAGACGGCCGGTGGCACTTACGGGGGCAGCGCCCCCACCCACCGCCCCGCCGCCCGCCCACAGCCCGCGCCCGTGGCCGCGGCGTCCTCCTGCCAGCGGCCCGGCTGTACCGGTTCCTACGAGGACATGGGCGGCGGCGAGCTGTACTGCGACATGTGCGGGCTCGCCCCGGTCGTGTCGCCGAGCGGCATGGTGGCCTCGCAGCCGACCGGGATCGCCGGTGGCGGGCATCGCGGCTCGCAGAGCTCCGGCTCCAGTTCGCGGGCCTCGGCCAGGACGTCGGCGCGCTCCTCGCAGTCCCGCAGGTCGGTGTCCGGCCGGCTCTCCCGCTCCCTTTCAGGGAGTTCGACGTCGCGCTCGGTGTCGGTGCGCAGCTCCGGGGCGGGCGCGAGCGGTTCGGGCCGGGCGCGGCTCGGCGTCGGCCTGGTCAACGTGCCGGACGTGCCGCGGCCCGATCCGCGCGCGATGGTGCAGGAGCACCCCGAAGTGCCCGAGCGGAAGCGATTCTGTTCGAGGTCCGACTGCGGCGCCCCGGTGGGCCGTTCGCGGGGCGAGCGGCCGGGCCGTACGGAAGGGTTCTGCACCAAGTGCGGCCACCCGTACTCCTTCGTACCGAAGCTCGCCACGGGCGACGTCGTGCACGGCCAGTACGAGGTCGTGGGCTGCCTGGCGCACGGCGGCCTCGGCTGGGTCTATCTCGCCGTCGACCGCGCCGTGTCGGACCGCTGGGTGGTCCTCAAGGGCCTGCTCGACACGGGCGACCAGGACGCGATGGCCGCCGCGATCTCGGAGCGCCGCTTCCTCGCGGAGATCGAGCACTCCAACATCGTCCGCATCTACAACTTCGTCGAGCACCTCGACCAGCGCACCGGCTCCCTGGACGGATACATCGTCATGGAGTACGTGGGCGGCAAGTCCCTCAAGGAGATCGCCAACGAGCGGCGCACCCCCGAGGGCAGGCGCGACCCGCTGCCGGTGGAGCAGGCGTGCGCGTACGGCATCGAGGCGCTCGAAGCGCTCGGCCATCTGCACAGCCGCAATCTCCTCTACTGCGACTTCAAGGTCGACAACGCGATCCAGACCGAGGACCAGCTCAAGCTCATCGACATGGGCGCGGTCCGCAGGATGGACGACGACGAGAGCGCGATCTACGGGACCGTCGGCTTCCAGGCGCCCGAAGTCGCCGAGGTGGGGCCCTCCATCGCCTCGGACCTCTACACCGTGGCCCGGACGCTCGCCCTGCTCACCTTCGACTTCCAGGGCTACACGAACGTGTTCGTGGACTCCCTGCCCGACCCCGACAACATCGAGGTCTTCCGCACGTACGAGTCGTTCTACCGGTTCCTCGTGCGCGCCACCGACCCGGACCCTGCCCGCCGCTTCGCCTCCGCGCAGGAGATGGCCGAGCAGCTGACGGGCGTCCTGCGCGAGGTCGTCGCGCTCCAGACGAACCGGCCGCGGCCCGCCCTCTCCACGCTGTTCGGGCCCGAGGTGAAGGTCACGGACACGGAGCTGTTCGGCCTGCTCGAAGGCGAGGTGTCGCCGCTCGGGGCGCGGGAGACCCCCGTACGCGTACGGAACGGCCGGCGCCCGGGAAAGGCGGCGGCCGAGCTGCCCCCGCCGCCCGCCGCGCCCGCCCTGCCGCCGTCGTCCACCGAGATCGTCAAGCCACTACAGGCGCAGGGCACCGCGCTCGCGCTCCCGGTGCCGCGCGTCGATCCGGGCGATCCGAACGCCGGGTTCCTCGCGGGCCTGATGGCCTCGGCCCCCGCCGAGCTGATCGCGGCCCTGCACGCGGCGCCCGCCGACTCCCTCGAACTGCGCCTTCGGGAGCTGCGGGCGCGCCTCGAAATGGGCGAAGTCGACTCGGCGGCACGCGGCTTGGCGGCGCTGGAGACCGACCATCCCGACGACTGGCGGGTGGTCTGGTACCGGGGCGTCGCGGCGCTCGCGACCGGTGACCACACGAACGCGGCGCTGTCCTTCGACGCCATATACGACGCGTTCCCCGGCGAGCCCGCGCCGAAGCTGGCGCTCGGCGTCTGCGCGGAGGTGCTGGGCCAGCTCGACAACGCGGCGGAGTACTACCGCCTGGTGTGGTCGACCGACCCGAGCTACGTCAGCGCGGCGTTCGGCCTCGCGCGCGTGCAGCTCGCCGCCGGTGACCGGGGCGGCGCGGTGCGCACCCTGGAGTCGGTGCCCGAGTCGTCGATCCACTACACGGCGGCGCGGGTCGCCGCGGTGCGCTCGCGGCTGCGGGGGCGGACGGCACAGGGGGCGAACGGGGACCCGTTGCTGCACGACCTGACGGCCGCCGCGGGACAGGTCGAGGCGCTCGACTCGTTCGGCCTCGACGCGGTGCGCCGCGAGCAGTTGTCCACCGAGGTGCTCGGCACGGCTCTGGACTGGGTACTCTCCGGTAGGCAGGGTTCCGGTCCGCCGCAGGATCCCGTGCGCACGGTGGTGCTCGGCAGCGATCTGGACGAGCGCGGCCTCCGCCTCGGTCTTGAACGCTCGTACCGAACTCTGGCCAGGCTCGCTCAGCGCGGCGAGGAGAGGATCGAACTGGTGGAGCGGGCCAACCGCTACCGCCCCCGGACGTGGGTGTGAGGATGTCGCAGACGCACAAGGCGGCCGCAATGTCAGTGTGTCCCAGCTGCGAGGAGCCTCTGGAGGAGGCCGATCGCTTCTGCGGGGCATGCGGATACGACCTTTCCTCGACCGGGCGTCCGCCGCAGTCGGGCGCGCAGGACGCCGGGCGCGATGCCGCCGAAGAGCCCGCTGCCGCCTCCGTCGAGGAGCCCGCTTCCGTCGAGGAGCCGGCCTCCGTCGAGTGGCCTGCCGCCCCCGACCTGGACAGTTCGGACCTGCCCGCCCCGGTGCACCTGCCGACCGATCTGCGGGGCACTGACTCGGGCGGCTCCGAACTGCCCGCCGCCGTACGCATCGACGGTCCGCCGTCCGAGGAGGAGTTCAGGATCGCCGCACCCGACCCGCGCACCGCGACGCCCGAGGAGCTCGGCGCCGCCACACCGCCGGCCGGCACCAAGCTGTGCGTGGCCTGCCGCGCCGGGCACGTCGACCCGGACGGCTACTGCGAGAACTGCGGGCACGCCCAGCCGCGCGAACGCGACCACATGGAGCAGGAGTTGGGCGCGGTCGCCGCGGTCAGCGACCGCGGCCTGCGCCACCACCGCAACGAGGACTCCTTCGTGATCTCCTCGGCCGCGCTGCCCGACGGCTCCGCGGCCGTCCTCGCCGTGGTCTGCGACGGGGTGTCCTCGGCGACCCGGCCCGACGACGCCTCGCTCGCCGCGTCCCGCGCCGCCACCGAGGCCCTGCACGAGGCGCTGCCGCGCGGCACCCACCCGCAGCAGGCCATGCACGAGGCGATCGTCGTGGCCGCCGAGGCGGTCAACGCCCTTGCGGACGAGCCCGAGACGGCCCGCGAGCACAAGCCGCACCAGAACGCGCCGGCGTGCACCTTCGTCGCCTCGGTCGTCACCAAGGAGCTGCTCATCGTCGGCTGGATCGGCGACTCGCGCGCCTACTGGGTGCCCGACGACCGCGAGGCACCGGCGGCCCGGCTCACCGAGGACGACTCGTGGGCCGCGCAGATGGTCGCGGCGGGCCTGATGAGCGAGGCGGAGGCGTACGCGGACGAGCGGGCGCACGCGATCACGGGCTGGCTCGGCGCGGACGCGTACGAACTGGAGCCGCACACCGCGTCGTTCAAGCCGGACCGCCCCGGAGTGGTCGTGGTCTGCACCGACGGGCTGTGGAACTACGCGGAGTCCGTCGACGAGATGGCCCGCGTGCTGCCCACGGACGCCGCCAGCAATCCGCTGCACAGCGCCCAGGTCCTGGTCGGCCACGCCCTCGACGGCGGGGGCCACGACAACGTAACAGTGGCGGTGCTGCCGTTCCCTGTGCCGCAGTCGGGGGCAGGATCGGCGTAGCGCGGGAAAGCCGCACAAATGGTCTTGTTCAGGGGGGACATGTCGCCATGGCAAATTTCTCGAAATCGCACGTTCCGCAGTTCGCCGTAGAGGTCTACCAGAACGAATATCTGCCGGAGGGCGGCCGTGACGTCAACGCGATCGTCACGGTGACCTCCACCGGGGGCGGCACGGTGGGCGGCGCGGTCAGCGCCCCTCATCTGTTCAGCGTCCCGGGGGAGGGCACGGACGCCGCGGTCGCGCTGATGGTGGACTGCTCCGGCTCGATGGACTATCCGCCCACCAAGATGCGCGGCGCGCGCGAGGCCTCGGCCGCCGCGATCGACGCGCTGCGCGACGGCGTGCACTTCGCGGTGATCGCCGGCACCCATATCGCCAAGGAGATCTACCCGGGCGAGGGCCGCCTCGCCGTCGCGGACCGGACCACCCGCGGGCAGGCCAAGCAGGCGCTGCGCAAGCTCTCCGCGGGCGGCGGCACCGCGATCGGCACCTGGCTTCAACTGGCCGACCGGCTCCTGGCCTCGGCGGACGTGCCGATCAGGCACGGCATCCTGCTCACCGACGGGCGCAACGAGCACGAGTCGCCGGAGGATCTGCGCGCGGCGCTGGACGCGGGCGCGGGCCGCTTCACCTGTGACGCCCGTGGCGTCGGCACGGACTGGGAGGTGAAGGAGGTCACAGGAATCGCCTCCGCCCTCCTCGGCACCGCGGACATCGTTGCCGATCCGGCCCATCTCGCCGAGGACTTCACGCAGATGATGGAGACGGCGATGGGCAAGGAGGTCGCGGACGTCGCCCTGCGCCTGTGGACCCCGGTCGGCACCGAGATCAAGTTCGTGAAGCAAGTAGCGCCCACCGTCGAGGAGTTGACGGAGCGCCGCACCGAGGCGGGCCCACGGGCCGGCGACTACCCCACCGGCTCCTGGGGCGACGAGTCCCGCGACTACCACGTGTGCGTGCAGGTCCCGGACGCCGATCTCGGCCAGGAGATGCTCGCCGCCCGCGTCTCCCTGGTGATCCCGCAGCCGGACGGCTCGGCGCAGACCCTGTCGCAGGGCCTCGTCCGTGCGGTGTGGACGGACGACATGGCAGCCTCTACGTCGATCAACCCGCAGGTTGCCCACTACACGGGCCAGGCCGAACTGGCCGACGTCATCCAACAGGGACTTGACGCCCGAAAGTCGGGCGATATGGACGGGGCGACCGCGAAGCTGGGCCGTGCGGTGCAGCTCGCGGCCCTCTCGGGGAACGCGGATACGGCCAAGCTGCTTTCGAAGGTGGTGGACGTGGTGGACGCCGCGGAAGGTACTGTTCGATTGAAAGCGAAGGTCGCGGAGGCCGACGAGATGACTCTCGAGACCCGGTCGACCAAGACGGTTCGCGTCAAGAAATAGCCACCCACGCACTACGGCAAGCCCTGCTTGCACTTGAAGGAGAGGGGGAAGCGCCGACATGCCGACCTGCCCGAACGGACACCAGTCGGGTTCCGACGACTGGTGCGAGGTCTGCGGTCACCGCATGGCCGGTACCGTGCCCCCGCCCCCTCCGCCACCCCCGGCCGCCGGTTACGGCTACCCGCAGGCGCCGCAGGGTGGGGCCGGTACGCCCGAACTGTGCCCGCAGTGCCGTACGCCGCGTGAGGGCGGCGCGCCGTTCTGCGAGGAATGCCGCTGGAACTTCCTCACGAACACGGCGACGTCGTACACGCCCGCGGCCCCGAACCCGCCGCTGCCCACGTCGGGCGGCCAGGGCGGCCCCGGTGCGCCCGGCTTCCCGCCGCCCCACCAGGAGCCGCAGGGCCCGAACCCGGCGCTGCACTTCCAGCAGCAGCCGCCGCCCGGCCCGGACCCGTACGAGTACCAGGGCTCGCGGCCCTCGCAGATGAACCGGCCCGCGGAGCCGATCCCGCCGTCCCCGTTCGGGAACGAGCCGTCGGGTCAGACCCCGCCGCCGCCCCCGCAGTCCTTCGACGGCTCCGGCCAGTACGAGACCGGTGGCGGTGCCCCGCAGGGCTTCCACCAGCAGCAGGCTCCGGCCCCCGCGCCGGCTCCGCCCGCGCAGCCGGGTCCGCACGGCCAGCCCGGCCCGCCGCCCGGTCCGGCGCAGCCCGTGCAGCCGGGGCCCATGCAGCCCCCGCCGCCCGGCTTCCCGCAGCACCACGACCCGCAGGGCCCGCCGCCCCCGCCGCCCAACCCGTCGTTCGGCGGTCACGGCGGTCACGGTGGTCCGGGTGGTCACGGCGGTCCCGGTGGGACGAACGGGGACGACTGGATGCTTCCGCCTCCGTCGTCGGACCCGTCGGCACCCTCGACGACCCCGCCGCCGTTCCAGCAGCAGCCGCCGCAGCAGCCGCAGGGCCCGTTGGCGTGGTCGGCGACGATCGGCCCCGACCGCGACTACTTCATGGCGATGATGCAGCGCAGCGGCCCCGAGGCCTCGGGGCTCAACCTGCCCGCGTACTCGCCGGAGCAGCAGCGCCCGCTCACCGGGAACCAGCTGTCGATCGGCCGTCGCCGCCACTCCACCGGGGAGTCCCCCGACATCGACCTGTCGGTGCCGCCGGAGGACCCGGGCGTCTCGCACCAGCACGCGGTGCTCGTGCAGCAGCCGGACGGCACGTGGGCGGTCGTCGACCAGAACTCGACGAACGGCACGACCGTCAACAACGGCGACGAACCGATCCAGCCGTTCGTCCCCGTGCCGCTGCAGGACGGTGACCGGGTGCACGTCGGAGCGTGGACGACGATCACGATCCGGCGCGGCTGAGTACACGCAGTCGTAGGACGTTGCCGGGCACCTAGCTGGTGCCCGGCAACTCCCATGTGTGGGGCCCGCCCGGATCGTCCAGCCAGGCCCACTGACGGTCGCCGCGCACGGTCACCCCGAACCGCTCGCGCGCGGGCCGCCCCTCGCGCTCCCACAACGCGAGAGCGTCCCGCGGGTCCAGATGGCCCGACGTCAGCGTCAACAGAAACCGGAACAACTCGTCGCGCAGCACGGGATGCGGCAGCCCCCCGACCCGCGGCTCCGCCGCCCGGTCACCGCCACCGCGCAACGCCATGAAGTACGCGGAGGTATGCAAAAACCGCCCCTCCGCGTACGCCTCCTCCATGTCATCCACACCCCGCATGTCGAGGACCACGATCCCGGTCGACAGGGGCGCAAGGATCCGCGCGCCGACCGCGCACTGGCCGAGCCACCCCACCGGCACCGAGCGCAGCGCGCACGTCGCCATGATCCGGTCGTACGGCGCCCGGTCAGGGCAGCCGCGCGTCCCGTCACCCGCGACGACGGCCGGCCGGTATCCGGCGGCGGCGAGATGGGTGCGGGCGGACTCGGCGACCTCCGGATCGAGGTCCACGGACGTGACGTTCCCCGCACCGACCCGGTGCGCGAGCAGCGCCGCGTTGTATCCGGTGCCCGCACCGATCTCCAGGACCCGGTCCCCGTCCCGTACCCGCAGGCCCGCGAGCATCCGCGCCATCAGCGACGGCTGGCTGCTCGACGACACCAGCTCCCCGTCCCGCAGCCGGGTGGCCAGCGGCTCGTCGGCGTAGGCGCCACGCAGCCAGCGCTCGCGCCGCTCCGGGTCGGGGTGCTCGCCCCACAGCCGCTCGTAGCCTCCGGGCACGCCGACGAAGTAGTACGGCACGAAGAGATGCCGCGGCACTTCCGCGAAGGCCTCCCGCCAGTCCGGGTCGGCGTCCCAGGCACCGCTGTGATCGATCTCGCGCACGAGCCCGGCCCGCGCCCGTTCGGCGAGCTGCTCGAGGTCTCGGGTGTGCTCTGCGCCCATATGTCCACTGTCCTGCGGCAACCGGGAAACGGCGACCCCCGCTCCGGAGTCGAAGGGGTCCTAGGACCCCGGTCCCCGGCCGGTGCGTCTGAGAGCATGGAGGGGTGACTGAGATCCCACGCGACACGCTTACGGAGCAGACGTTCTACGAGCAGGTGGGTGGCGAGGAGACGTTCCGCCGCCTCGTGCACCGCTTCTACGAGGGCGTCGCACAGGACCCGCTGCTGCGCCCCATGTACCCGGAGGAGGACCTGGGCCCTGCCGAGGAGCGCCTCGCGCTGTTCCTGATGCAGTACTGGGGCGGCCCCCGCACGTACAGCGACAACCGCGGCCACCCGCGCCTGCGGATGCGCCACGCCCCGTTCCAGGTGGACCGCGCGGCACACGACGCGTGGCTGAAGCACATGCGGGTGGCGGTGGAGGACCTGAACCTCTCCGAGGAACACGAGCGCACGCTGTGGAACTACCTGACGTACGCGGCGGCCTCGATGGTGAACACGGCGGGCTGAGGGGGCTTCTGCCGCACCTCAGACGGGGCTGACGGAGAGCCCACCCAGCGTGGACGACGCCCGCCGCACAGCCACGGACCCGTACGCGGTGCGCAACCTCACCCACGCCCCGGCCGCCACCAGGTCGACCTCGGCCCCCCGCAGGAAGCCGAGGGAGGCCGCGGCGTGCACGATCCGCACCGGCGCCCCACTCGTACCGATCTCCCGCGACCAGACCTCGTGGCCGATCCGGTCGAGTTCACCGCGCGTACGCGCGTCCGGCGCCAACTCCTCGACCCGCGCCCGGAATTCGGCCACGGCCGCCTTCACGAGTCCGCGCAGCGCATCGGCGTCCGGGAACCCGGCCACCCGCTCCCAGCCGCCGAGCGGCGGCAGCACACCGGCCCAGGGCGGCCCGGTGACGGCGGCGGGGACCGTGGCGGTGGCGGTCCCCTCGTCGAGGGCGTCGAGCAACTCCCCCGCGGAGACGGTCACATCGAGGGTGTCCTCGATCCCGTTCTCGTACGGCTTGAGCAGCCGCGCCGTACGCACGGCCAGCACCTCGAACGAGGGCGGCCGGCCGAACACCGCGAGCGCCGACCCACCGGCCTGCGCCCGCAGCCGCACGGCGGCCGCCTTGTCGTAGTGCAGCAGCCGGCCGAGGAAGGCGGCGAGATCCGCCGCCTCCCCCGGATCGGCAAACGACAACACGGTCGCACTCATGCGACGAGCGCCTCCGAACGGTCCGCTTCGTCGTCCCGGTACTCGCCCAGGAACTCCCGCTCATCGGCGGTGATCCGGCGCGGCCGCTGCGCCTCGAAGTCGAACGGCACGACGACCGTCGAGGCGCGGACATACACGACGTCCTCGTCCTTCACCTCGTACGACAGCGTGAACGACGCGGCCTTTATCTCACTCACCCACAGCTCGATGTCCACGGGCCGATGCCGATGCACCAACTGCCGCTTGTAGTCGATCTCATGGCGCGCCACGACGGACCCCTGCTGGAAGTCCTTGTCGGGCCGAAACAGGAAATCGATCCGCGCTTCCTCCAAGTACCGGAGGAAGACCACATTGTTGATGTGGCCATACGCGTCCATGTCGGCCCAACGCAGGGGGCAGGCGTATACGTGGCGGGCCATCAGCCGCGGGTCAGCTTCTTGTAGGTGGCGCGGTGCGGACGCGCGGCGTCGGCGCCGAGCCGCTCGATCTTGTTCTTCTCGTAGGACTCGAAGTTGCCCTCGAACCAGAACCACTTGGACTCACCCTCGTACGCGAGGATGTGCGTGGCGACCCGGTCGAGGAACCACCGGTCGTGAGACACGACGACGGCGCAGCCGGGGAACTCAAGCAGCGCGTTCTCAAGGCTGGACAGGGTCTCAACGTCCAGGTCGTTCGTCGGCTCGTCAAGAAGCAGCAGGTTGCCGCCCTGCTTGAGAGTGAGCGCGAGGTTGAGCCGGTTGCGCTCACCACCGGAGAGCACGCCGGCGGGCTTCTGCTGATCCGGCCCCTTGAACCCGAACGCGGAGACGTACGCCCGCGACGGCATCTCGACCTGGCCCACATTGATGTAGTCCAGCTCATCACTCACCACGGCCCAAAGAGTCTTCTTCGGGTCGATGTTGGCGCGGTTCTGGTCGACGTACGAGATCTTGACGGTGTCGCCGACCTTGATGGAACCGGAGTCCGGCGACTCGAAGCCCTGCAGCATCTTGAACAGGGTGGTCTTACCGGCACCGTTCGGACCGATCACACCGACGATCCCGTTACGCGGCAGCGTGAAGGAGAGATCATCGATGAGCACCTTGTCGCCGAACGCCTTGCCGAGGTTCTCGACCTCGACGACGACGTTGCCCAGGCGCGGGCCCGGCGGGATCTGGATCTCCTCGAAGTCCAGCTTCCGCATCTTGTCGGCCTCGGCGGCCATCTCCTCGTACCGGGCAAGACGCGACTTGGACTTGGTCTGCCGCCCCTTGGCGTTGGACCGCACCCACTCGAGCTCTTCCTTGAGCCGCTTCTGCCGCTTCTCGTCCTTCTTGCCCTCGACCTTGAGGCGCTCGGACTTCTTCTCCAGGTACGTGGAGTAGTTGCCCTGGTACGGGATGGCGCGGCCGCGGTCGAGCTCGAGGATCCACTCGGCGACGTTGTCCAGGAAGTACCGGTCGTGAGTAATGGCCACGACGGTGCCCTTGTACTGGGCGAGGTGCTGCTCCAGCCAGTTCACGGACTCGGCGTCGAGGTGGTTGGTGGGCTCATCGAGAAGCAGCAGGTCGGGCGCCTCGATCAGCAGCTTGCACAGCGCCACACGCCGCTTCTCACCACCGGAGAGGTTGCCGACACCCCAGTCGCCGGGCGGGCAGCCGAGGGCGTCCATGGCCTGCTCCAGCTGACCGTCGAGGTCCCACGCGTCGGCGTGGTCGAGGTCCTCCTGGAGCTTGCCCATCTCCTCCATGAGCTCATCGCTGTAATCAGTGGCCATGAGCTCGGCCACCTCGTTGAAGCGCTTGAGCTTGCCCATGATCTCGGCGGCGCCGTCCTGCACGTTCTCCAGAACGGTCTTGGACTCGTCGAGCTTCGGCTCCTGCATCAGGATGTTGACGCTGTAGCCGGGCATGAGGACGGCGTCACCGTTCGACGCCTGCTCGATGCCCGCCATGATCTTCAGGACAGTCGACTTACCGGCACCGTTCGGCCCGACAACGCCGATCTTCGCTCCAGGAAGAAAGTCCAGGGTGACGTCGTCGAGAATCACCTTGTCGCCGTGCGCCTTGCGCGCCTTGCGCATGGAGTAGATGAACTCAGCCAAGAGAAACCGTCCGGCAGTCGAAGTGTGTATCGCAGTAAGGGGCCCGCGTGCTGCGGCTCCACCGCGTGAGGGCAGATACACCCCATCTTGCCGTACAGCCACCGCTGGGCGAAAACGTGTATCGGTGGGTGGGCCTGAGCTGGGGCTTCTGCGAGCCCCGTCGTAGCGAAGCTGTCACTGTCGGTCGCCTTTTGTCGCCGTCGGGCGGCCTCGCACGGCCCAGGGACGGCCCAGAAACCGTCACCGGATGATCACTTGGCGGCATGCCATCCTGGCGCCATGGCACCACCGGACGTACGGGACGACCTCCGAGATCTGCTCAACGCATGGGACCCGATCGGCGTGGCCGAGCTCGTCCAGGACGAGTACGACTGCATGCTGACGCCGATCCTGACCCGCCTGAAGCGCGGAGCCGACCGGGCAGAGCTGAGGGATTTCCTCCACCACGAGCTCACAGACCACTTCGGCCTACCCGCACCCCACGATGCGGATGACGTGGCCGCCCGCCTCACCGCCTGGTGGACCTCGACGCATCCGCAGGTCTGACGCGCCTATCCGTTAGCCGCTCTCGCAGCCCTACCGATTAATAGGGATCTCGGAGACGATCTCGCAGAGCGCGGAGGACACGACAATGTCAGCAGCCTCCAAGGGCCGCCCCTGGTCCATCTAATGCGCGTGACGCGCGAGGAGGCTACTGACGGCCACGACATTTCTGTTTCGGGTTATGAGCGTGGCGGCTCCTCGGAGGACGAGGATCTCGACGAAGGTGCACTCTAAGCGCGGGCGGAGGTCACCCCGACTCATATCCTGTCAGAAGTTGTCGAGCCGAATCTCGTAGCAGTCGCTACACATACCCATCTCCCCGATGAGATCGGCGGCTTGGTCGCAAAACTCACAGACGTCATCAAACATCATCCCGCATGCGAAGCAGATCCATGTCTCCGATTCCGTGGAGTGGGCCGTGGGCGTGCTGATCACGGCGTAGTTCCCACAAGCGTTGCAGCCGTTGAGCCCGCCACCTCCCTCCGTGATGCTGATGTGCTCACAAGAACCGATGAACTCCCAGGCCGCATCTTTGCCTGTGCCGTACTGTCGGCCGCACAGAAGGCAGGTGAGGTCGTAGGCTCCGCCGTCGAGCACGACGGCGAATTGACCGCAGGACCGGCACGCCGCAGTCGTGAGCTCATAGCCTGCCAGTTGGCTGTGCAGGGCTTGCATGCGCAGTTCGATGAAGTCCGCGAGGTGCTTGAATCCGGTCCGGACCTGTTCCATCTGCTGCTCGGCGGACCACGCCTCGGCCGGCTCGTCGACGTAGGGCAGAAGGTCGGCGTTGACGAATCCGACCAATAGATCGAGTACGGGTAGGGTCCGTGCCTGCACGGCAACGACGGTGTCCCTCCACCCGAAGTGCATGATGCGGTTACGCAGGCTGCCAAGCTCCTTGAGGCTGTCCTCCTCCGGATCAATCGCACTCTCGATTTGTACGGTGTCGTGCAGACGCTCGAGCGCCATCTTGACGCTACAGCTGTTGAAGTCTCCGGCCTCGTGCTTGCGCTTGTCGAACGCCGATACCTTCGTCCACACAAGTCTGGGGTCGTGTATCTCCAGCCGGGCTTTCAGCAGTGTCTCGACTGCGGCTTGGAGGTGTAGAACCGCGTACTTGACATCGCGCGGCCCCGGCGGCCCCTCATCACCTGACAACGAGCCCACGGCGCTCGCTAGGAAGTCGAGGCCATTGACGAGGGCCGGGAAGTTGAATTCTTCGGACTGCCCGGAGTTGGTCATCGGCACCCCTCGCGAGCCTCGTTGACCGTCAGGCCTGTCATCTTTCTCTCTCCGGTGCGTCGCGTCGGTTTCAAGCTGAAGCGCTTCCACCCTCAGCGCTATGCCGGAGCGTCCGTGGGCGGTGGGGTGGATTCCAGTCTCTCGACGTCACCAATTAGTTCGCGCACGCTCCCATACCGATGGGCAACATCATGCGCCGCACATTTCCGCACGATCTGGCTCGGCGCATCGTCCTGAGACATCAGAGCCTCTCTCCCAGTGAAGATGTAGGAAAGTACCCAGCCGATCGAGTAAATTTCGTTACGTACGCCATAGTCCTTGAAGTTAGCCAGGAGCGGGTCCCGATAGGTTCCCCGCATCTCTGTCTTTGTTCGCGTGAAGTCGGAGTTCTTATCCTTGGCGAGGCCGAAGTCCGACAGCTTCACAAGGACCGCCCCACCATTAAAGGTCTTCACTAGAACGTTTTGGAGGCTGACATCACGGTGAAGCAGGCCTTGACTGTGGATATAGTTGACGCCATACAGGAATTGCAGCGCAATTCTCTTCCGTGACGAAAACGGCAGATTATTGTTGCGCTGCTTGATGTATTTGCGGAGCGTAGATTCACAAAACTCCATCAGGTATTCATTGCGAGTTGCGTCGTACTGAAATACCTCAACTACGTACGGGAACCTAAGACGCTTGAGGATCTTGAACTCTTGCTGGAATCGATGAAGATCCCGTTCATCCATGTCCTTTTTGGCACGCTTGACAGCGAACTTGATTCCGTAGTCAGGGTCAGTGAACGAGAACACCTTGGCATACGAGCCTTCGCCTATCAGCTGCAACTGGGTGCGCTGACTGGACTTCTTCAGCTTGATCTCGGTGTCTGAACGAGAGAATATCGGCTCGTATTTGATAACTGCGATTTGCTGGAAGTCGTCCGGAATCGCACTGCCCCCGCTGCGCACCAGCCAAGACTGGCAGCTCTTCATTGCGCCTGCGTAGGACTCCGCGAGGTGCACCTGGATCCCGGCATGATCGAGAGAGTCAAGAAAGTTCGTGATTTCCTTGATGAGCGCGAACATCTCCCTGCTTTGCTCGGCCCAATAGTGGTGGGTCGTCTCCGCCCTGTCATTGATGGATTCGAAATGCTCGTTTAGCCGTTCGTGAAGGCTAGCGAAGGCGCGCCCGAACCGAGGATCACTCACGTACAGACGGAGGAACGCATTCGAAACCTCCGCTTGTTCGTAATAATTCGATAGGTCGGCCAGCATCAACTCGGTGGGGTCATTCATTTCGCTATCCTCCTGACTATTGCTTTACTCTTCTTGCGGGGTGAGGGTCCGGGAAGAGGGCAAGGCTGGGCGCCCCGCTCACGACTCACCCAGCTCCCATCCCGTCCGCCGTCGACCCACACGCAGTGGAGCGGGCGTGGCCCCTGGTGTCCAGGTGGAGCGCGCCACTGTACGAACGACCTGGACACCAGGGGCCACGTCTGCTCGGCTTTGCCTGGGTCGACGGTGGACGGGATGGGAGCTCCTCGCAACCACCCACGGACCCGCACCCGGCAGCGTTTCCCCCGGCTCCCGGTGCCGGCCGATCCCCCGCCGGAGGCATCGTCTTTGACCAACGGATAGGCAGGATGGTTGCCCGCTTCATTACCTGCGGCGCCAACTGAGTGGGCGCGCGTCGGCGCAGCGCCCGTAGCGCGGGCCGAAGGCATGAGCGCGAAGGGCAGCGGAGCCGGGAAGCGCGCCCGGCGGAGCGGAGCGCAGCCGGGGCTTGATGAAGTAGGGAAAGTTCTATCGCGCTGGCGTCAGCCGCTTGCCGTCATGGCTTAGGACATGCGGTCCCGCCCCGTCGAGGGCATCCAGGAGCCGGATCGAGTAGACCTCAACGCCCGTACTTGGAGGCCCGCGTTGGCCTCCGGCGGGGTCATCCCTGTCCCCGAAAAGGGCCAGCGCTACGCCGCCCGCGAGCACGGGATGCACGCCCTGCGGCACTTCTACGCTTCGGTCCTCCTCGACGCCGGAGAGAACATCAAGGCGCTGAGCCTCTACCTCGGCCACAGCAACCCGGGGTTCACGCTCCGCGTGTACACGCATCTGACGCCCTCCAGCGAGGCACGCGCCCGCAAGGCCATCTCCGCGATGCACCGGGCCGCTGGTCACGTCCACGACACTCCTAGGACGACCCAAGTCGCCTGAAGCAGCCCCTCATCGGCAGCAAACCTGCGGGTGAGGGGCTTTGTTGTGCCCATTGCGCGCCCAGTTGTCCAAAGAACTCACAAGCCGAACGAACATCCATAGCCAACCCCTGCGGGCAGACTGTTACTGACGTGACTCTGTCAGTTAGAGAGGGGATCAATGGGAAGCGCCCTTATAGCGTTAGCTGCTGCGGTGGTTGGTGTCACAGGCACGCTTGTCGCTCCCGTGCTGTCACAACGTCTCCTTGCTCGTGTCCAAGCGGAGCAGTTCGAGCGTGAGCAACGGGTAGCTGACGCTCAGTGGCGTCGTGAACAGCAAGTAGCTGAACTGGATCGTCGGCGCGGCAGCTACGTACAGGTCAACGCGTCGTTTCGACGCTATCGAACGCACCTCATGAAGTTCCTCTGGACCGTGCACAAAGACACTGTCACGCCGGAGGCACGGGAACTCGTTGAGGAAGCTCGAAGCAACCACCACTCAGTCTTCGCTGAGGCTCAACTCATAGCGTCAGCAACAGTCCTGGCCGAGCTAGATCAGATGACAACGACGCTTTCTCAGCTCTACCAGAGGATCATGCGCTTGGAAGAAGGGGATCCCGCCCCTGACGGATCCTTCAATGACATACGGACAGACTTCGTCCGTCTTTGGGATCAGTGGGAGAGGATGCGCTCTGTGATGCGCACCGACCTCGCCGTCGAAAGCTCAGCCAGCGATGAACCGACGACGAGCTCTCTGCACGTACCGCCGCTCCCCGCTGACGGCCCAGAGACGGCCCAAGCCGCCTGACACGGCCCCTCATTGGCGAGAAAGTCGCTGGTGAGGGGCTGTTTCGTGCCCTCGTTCAGCGAGAAACACCCCATCTTGCCGTACAACCACCGCTGGGCGGAAACCCGTATCGGGGCAGGGCCCTGAACTGGGCTTTCTTGGCGGGGGCTGGTAGCAAATCGGTCACTGTGTGTCGCGAGGGGCGCGCAGGTTCTGGAGGGGCGTGCAGGTCTTGTGGGGGTCGGCGGATGAGCGGGATGGGGGCGTTCAACGCGTGGGTAGTCTCGCCGCGTGCCGATTCCGAGCGAGTTGTCCACGGAAGTGAACCCGCAGGACCCGCGCCTTCACTTCGCTCTGCTCGGGCCGCCCCAGGCCCGGCGCGGCGACAACAGTCTGGAGCTCGGGCCGGTGCGGGAGCAGGCGCTCCTCGTCGCGCTGCTGTTGCGGCCCGGGAGGACGGTCGGCCGGCAGCAACTGCTCGACGGGGTGTGGGGGACCGAGCCGCCCGGGACCGGGACCAGGGTGATCCCCGTATACGTGCATCGGTTACGCCGCCGCCTGGATCTCCCCGGGGAAGCGCACTCCGTGATCGAGACCGTGCGCGGCGGGTATCGCTTCGCTCCCGGCAGTGCGCATGTGGATGTGGATGTGGCGCGGTGGGAGGCGGCCGTTGCCGCTGGGCACGCCGCCAAGAAGTCCGGGGATCCGGATGGCGCGGTGGACGCGTGGTCCCGTGCGTTGGAGCTGTTCCGCGGTGAGCCCCTGGCCGGGATACCCGGGCCCTTCGCGGAGGGCGAGCGGTTGCGGCTCGGCGAGCAGCGGCTCTCGGCCGTGCAGGAGAAGGCCGACTGCCAGCTCCGTTCCGGGCGGCACGCCGAGGCCCTGGCCGAACTGTTCTCGCTGACGACGGCCCACCCCTACAACGAGGCGTTGGCCACCCTGCTCATGCGTGCCCTGCACGCCGCCAACCGGCAGGCCGACGCGCTGGACGTCTACGCGACCGTGCGCCGCCGCCTGGTCGACGAGCAAGGAGTGGAGCCGGGCGCCGAACTCCGACGGGTACACGCGGCGGTGCTCCGCGGCGACGATCCGTTCCCGCCGTCCCCGATCGGCGGCGCCGCGGTACGGGAACGGGCGACACCGAACCCGCCCACCGTGCCTCAGCCGCGTCCCGACGACTCTCCCCGCAAGCACCGCGCACGGTATGAACTGCCCGTCGACACAAGCAACTTCACCGGCCGCGAGCGCCAGCACCAGCTGCTCGTCGCGCCCGCCGACGCCCAGGAGGTCACCGTCCGGGCGGTCGACGGCATGGCCGGCGTCGGGAAGACCGCGCTGGTCGTGCGCGCGGCGCGGGCCCTGCGCGACCGGTACCCCGACGGCTGCCTGTTCGTGGAGCTGCACGGGCACCGCGAGGACCGCGGGACGGTCGGGCGGCAACGCGTTCTGCGCCGATTATTACGGGCGGTCGGGGCCGGCGAGGGGCAGGACTCCGAGGACCTGGACGAGCTGGCCGCGTCATGGCGGGCGGCCACCGCTTCCCTCCGGCTGCTCCTCGTACTCGACGACGCCGCCCGCGCCGAACAGGTGCGTCCCCTGCTGCCCGCGGGCCCCGGCACGCTGGTGATGGTGACGAGTCGGCGGCGGCTTACGGGCCTCGACGTGGACCGCAGGGTCTCGCTGTCCCCTCTCGGCATCGGCGAGGCGACCGAACTCCTGACCCGCATCGTCGGCCGCGAGGAAGAAGACATAGAGGAAGGAGACATAGAGGAAGGAGACATAGGGGACGGGGGCGGCGACGGCTCCGGGCGTGAGCGCGCCGCCGTGCGTGAGCTGGCCACCTTGTGCGGGCGGCTGCCACTGGCGTTGCGGATCGTCGGCGCGCGGATCCAGGACCGTCCGCCCTGGGCGGTGGAGGCCCTGGCGGCCCGGTTGACCGACGACGAGCGCCGCCTCGACGAACTCGCCGTGGAGGACCGCAGCGTAGAAGCCGCGTTCGGGGTCTCCTACGCCCAGCTGCCGGCCGCCGAGCAGCGCGCCTTCCGCGTCCTGGGCCTCTCGCCCACCGTGCGTCTCGACCGGCTGACGCTGGCCGCCCTTCTCGACTGGACGCCACCCGACGCCGAACGCGCCCTGGAGAACCTGGCCGACGCGAGTCTGACGCAGCGGGTGACCGTCGACCGCTACCGCCTGCACGACCTGGTGGCCGTCTACGCCCGCCGCGTCGCCGCCGCATCGCCCGACGAGGCCTCGGCGGCGCGGGAGCGGGTGTTCCGGCTGTACGTCGCCGCCGCCCGCTGCGCCAGCGACTGGGGAACGTCGTCCACCCCGACAGGACCGCAGGGCACCGGCCCCTTCACGGGCTGGGAGGAGGCCACGGCCTGGCTGGACGAGGCGGGCGGTGAACTGGTCGACGTGATCGGCCAGGCGGTGGCCGTCGGCCGGGTCGACGAGGCCTGCTGGATCGCCGAGGGCCTGGTCGACTACCTCACCAGACAGGGCCGGTTCCACGAGTGCCGCACCGCGCTGGAGCTGCTGCTCCCGCTCCTCGAACAGGCCACCGACCGCCGGATGGACTCCGCGCTGCGGATCGGCTTCGGCATCCTGTACGGCGTCCAGGGCCGGTACCGGGAGGCCCGTGCCTGGTTCACCGAGGCGCTGGACATCAGCCGCCGCGCCGACGACCGCCATGAGCAGGCCCGCGCCTCGGCCGGCCTCGGGACCTTCGCCAATCTGGAGGGTCGGATCGCCGAGTCCATGGAGCACTTCGCCGAAGTCCTGCGCCTGGCGGGCGAGTTGACGCACGATGACTGGCTCACGGGGTCGATCATGACGCGGGCCGGCGACATGCACCATCAGCTCGGCGAGCACGACAAGGCGTACGACCGCTATCTGAAGGCGATCGCCCTGGCCGAGAAGGCGGGCAGCCCCCGACTCCTCGGCAAGACCCTGCTCCGCCTCGGCGGGCTCCAACTCGACCTCGGGCGGCCCACCGAGGCCGTCGGCACCCTCGGGAAGGCCGAGAGCCTGGCCCGGCGTCTCGGGGATGTTCCGCTGTACGCCGCCGCCCTCGACAGGCTGTCCACGGCCGAGGCGGACCTGGGCAACCCGGAGGCGGCCGCCGACCTGCGGCGCCGGGCGCGCAACGTCCTGGACGAGGCGACCGACACCGCCCCGGAGATCGCGTTACGGCACCGGCTGCTCTGGAACGAGGCCGTGGACGAGGGCCTGTCCGGATCCCGCGACTTCTTCGAACGCGGCACCGCCCTCCCCGACACCGACGCCAACCGGGCGCGAATCTCCCGCGTACTGGACGATCTCGGCGACCAAAGACAAGGAGACCGAAGACAGGGAGACCGAAGACAGGGAGGCCTAAGACGGGAAGACCGAAGACGGGGAGACCGAAGACAGGGAGAGGGACGGCGACAGGACGGGGATGGTCCGGCCGGCCGGTAACCGGCCGGACCACTCCCCCCGTCCCTGCCTCCCCCGTCCTGCTCCCCCGTTCCCTCAGGAGCCCTTCGGCCCCTGAAGATCTGAAGCCCGGAGCGGAGCCCGGAGCCCCCGGAGCCCTATACGGGGTCTCCGTTCTGGTTCAGCCACTGAACGCCGTTCTGGCCGGTCTGGTTGAGGCTCTTGGGGATGGCGACCGCCGGATACAACGGGTGCACGTCGAAGTACCCGGGCGCGTTCGTGACGGACCTCAAGTCGCACACCGGGTCGCCGACGATGCAGAACCGCTTGACCGGAATCCCGTCGAAGTTCACCGGTCCCGCGCCGGGCGTGGTGGCCACGCCGGGGATGCCGAGCCCCTTGGGGACACGGGCCCCGAAACCGGTGTCGGGCTGCATCGGGTCGGCGTAGAGCATGCCGTCGACCTGCGAGCGCGGGACACCGGTGTCGCCCTGCGCGATCTTCTGGAGCACCACGTCCGCCGCCTGGGCGCCCTGGGAGTAGCCGGTGATCGTGAGCTGGGCGTCGGGGTGCGCGTTGTGGGTGTCCTGCGCCGCCTTCAGCCCCCTCTCGACGCCCAGCTGCACGCTGGCGTCGTAGGTCGGCGCGGTGAGGGCCTCGGGGTTGACCTTCCCGGACGGATCGATCAGTGAGCCGGTGGGGCCGATGATCGGGCCCGCGGAGGCCGGGTAGCACACCTTGATCGCACTGGCTCCGAGGCCGAACGCGGCGTTCGCGGCATCGTAGGAGGAGTTGGTGTTGGGGCAGCCGTCCTTGTTCTCCGTCTGGCCGGTGCCGCCGATCTCGATGTAGTAGTGCTCCGCACCGTCCGCGTGCGCGGCCGGCGCGAACGCGACAGCGCTGCCCGCGGCCAGTACCGCCGCCACCGCAACGGCGCGAACAGCCCCCGCCGCCCTGCTCTTCTTCGACATGTGCGAAGTCGATGCCGACATGTGCGATCCCCCTCGGGTTGTGAACGTCCCGGTCAACCAACGCACTTGACGCTAGGGAGCGGTGATCACATCCCGTTGACATGTGGATGACAGCGCAGGTGGCACGGCTGCGGAGGACTCATTCCGAGCCGGGGCGGGGCGCACCCAGCCGGAGAGGGGGACCCCGGCTGGGACTGTTACTCGCCTACTCGCCGTCACTGCCGCCGTCGCCGGCGCCCGGCGACTTCTTCTTGCGCCCCATGACAACCGACGCCCCACCGATCAGGACCAGCAGCACCGCGATGCCCGCGATGATCGGCGTCGCGTTCGAGCTGCCCGTCTCGGCCAGGTCCGTGTCGGCGTCGGAGCCCGTGCCACCGACGGAGGCAGGGCTCGGCTGCGTCGTCGCCTGGGTGCGCAGACCGCCGCCCGCCGTGGAACCCACCGCTGAGGTCGTCGAGCAGTCGAGCACGCCCCGTATCCGCTTGTCGAAGCCGTGCGGCCCCTTGATCGTGAAGTCGTACGCCTGGTCCTCCTGCAGCGGTATCGTCACCGTCCGCGTCTGACCGGCAGGGATCGTGTACCGGGTGCCCATGAGCGTGAACGTGTACGGCTCGTCCCCGCTGTTGGCGGCCGTGATGTCGACGCCGCCCTTCGTGCAGTTCTCCCGCGCGGACAGTGCGGGCACCGCGCCCTCGCTCGCCCAGGTCGCCGTCGCGGTCGCGGAGACCGTGGACTCGCTGGAGCCCGCGAGGATCTGCGTCTGGCTTCTGGTGTCGGAGGCGAAGGCCCGGCCGACCGGAACCGTCGTCGACGCCTGCACGGTCAGCTCCGCCGAACCCTCCTTCGCCTTCTTGGGCACGTCGAAGTAGAGCCGGCTGCCGTCCTTCGCGGTGGTGACGGGCTCGCCCTTCTCGTCGACGAGCTTCACCCCACCCGCGGCGGCCTCGACGGGCGGCATCACCGTGACGCTCTCTGCGTTCGTGTGCACCGTGACCGGGCCGACCCTGTTGCCGACCTCCGAGTCCCCGGCTTCCGAATCCGCACGGCCCCCGGCTTCCGTATCCGTACGAGCGGGGGCCGCCTCGTCCTCCGGCTGCTCGGACACGGCCTGCGGCGTCAGGGTCAGCGAGGCCTGCGGCTCCGCGAGGTCACGCGCGCTGCGCTGCAGATAGTCGGCGAGCTTCTCGGCGGCGGGGCTGACCGCGTCCACATCGACCTTGTCCGAGTAGCGCCAGATCGCGACCTGGGTACCGGCCGCGGCCTCCTGCTCGGTGAGGCTCCCCGCGTGCGCCTTGCGGGCGAGCGCGGCGAGATCATTGACCTGCGGATACGAGTTCTGCAGGATCCAGCGGATGCGCCCCGCGTTCACGTTGTCGTGCAGCGACGTACCGGCCCAGGACGTCTCGCGGTACTTGGCGTCCGGCTGCGTCGGGTTGTGGATGTCGACGCAGTACGTCTGGAGGGTCCCTCCGTCGTCGACGGCCATCCGGAACAGGCCCGCCGACACCTTCTCGTCCTTCCCGGCCCCGTGGATCACGGCCGCGTCGTACGTCTCCAGGCCGGCCAGAGTGGCGCTCGCACCGCTCTGCTCCGTCGCACCGTCGTCGGCTTGCGCGACGCCCGCGCCGGATATCGCTCCCGTCGCCATGAGTCCCGACATCAGGGCCGCCGCGGCGAGACGGGCTGCGCCTCGTCCACGCCGTGCGGTCCGTGAGCACACAGAAAACACGTAATTCCCTTCAGGCGGGACAGGTGTCACATGGGGGGTGGTGTCCCGCCGGCAGAATCAACGCCAACCACAGTGATTCGGCTGGCCCTTGCACTCCCGACCCGTCGCTGCACCTGATGCGCAGAGGTCCCGACGAGCCCAGGAGTCACGCTCGGCATCCTAGGGAAATGATCTTCGGCGATCTCCGGAGCCGCCTTCCGGCAACCGATCCGAATCGCAATCGTTATCGCCAACACCGTTTCCTAGCTGGGCTTATCGACAAATCGCCAGTACATGGGAGCCGATAAGCCACAGTTCGGCCAGACTCACCCCACCGGCTGCGGCTCGGCCAAATCCGGCTCGGCGTCGGCCGGTTGCCCGTTCGGCGCTTGGCCGTCGCCGACCTCGGGCCCCGCCCCCACCTCGCCCGGTTTCGCCACGTCCCACGGAGAATCACCCCGCGGCGCGCTCTCCGCACGGACCTGCTGCGTCCGGTGGAACGCGGAGGTGCCGCGCGACAAGTCGTGCCCGATCGCGACCGCCTCGATGTCCGCCGACGTCCAGTGCTGCCCGCCCCGCTCCTCGTCGCGCACCTTCAACTTGCCCTGCACCATGACCGGTTCACCGAGCGCCAGGGAACTCTGCACATTCGTCCCAAGCCCGCGCCAGGCCCATACCGTGAAGAAATTGGTGTGCCCGTCCACCCACACGTTCTGCACCCGGTCGAAGCGGCGGCTGTGCGCCGCGAGCCGGAACCGGGCGACCGGCCCTGTCGGCAACTCCCGGAACACCGGTGTCGTCGCCACGTTCCCCACCACGGTCACCATCGTCTCGCTGCTCATCCGGAACCCCTCCCGTTACCCCCGCCCGGCCCTCTCGGCCAGGACGTCCGTGCGCGGCCCGAGCCCTTCCCGAGCCGCGATCACAGACTGCACCCGGCGCCGCGATCCCCGCCGACGCCTGTGTCCTACCCGCGGGTTGTGGAAATCCCGGTCACTCCCCCGGCCACCCGTACGTACTGCTCCCGCACCTCCCGGTACCGCAGCAGCTCAGCCGCGACGGGATCCAGCACCCGCGCCCTGCCACAGGCCGCCGCCGCGTCCCTGAGCCGTCGCTCGGCCTCCTGCCCGTACCGGCGCGCCGGCCCCTTCGCCGCCATCCGGCACGACCACTCCACGCACGGCCCACCCACGAGCCCCGTGAGCACCAGCAGCAGGGGCACACCCAGATTCGTCGAGAAGCCCCCGACGACCTGCCCCAACAGCCACAGCACCCCCAGAACTTGCAGCAGCGTCATGGCCACCTGGGCGAACACCGCGACCGGCCACCAGCCGGGCCGCGGCGGCCGCCCGGCCCCGTGCTCCGTCTTGAGGTGCTCGGAGGCGGCATCGGACGCCAGCTCGTCGAGCGCCTCGGGCAGCCCCTCGCCGCCCCGCGTCGCGGCCTCCCGCACGGCCTGCCCCCACGCCTCGGGCAGCCCGCTCGCGGCGGCGTCGCCGACCACCCGCACCGCGTGCTCGACGCGCTGCCGGGCCGTGACCTCCTCCTCGTCGGCAGGGACCACGGGGACCGTGACGGTCGAGCCGACCGCGCGCCGGTCCTCGTACCAGCGCCAGAGCCTGAGCCACGGGGTGCCGCAGGCCCGGTTGGCGCCCCGGCTCCACTCCCGCCCGGCCGCCTGGCCCGCGGCGGCCGCGCCGACGGCCTCGGCGAGCCGGTCCGCGAACTCCTCACGGGCCTCCTCGCTCAGCCCGCCCTGCCGCCCGGTCGCGTACACCTGCTTGAGATGGTCGGCGGCGGCGTCGACGTCGGCGCCGATCCGGCGCGCGGCGGCCCGGCGTTCGGTGGTGACCTGGTCGAGGCAGTCGCGCAGATCGTCCACGCCCTCACCGGTGAGGGCGGAGAGCGGCAGCACCGTGGCACCGGGCTCGCCGTGCTCGCCGAGCGCGATGCCGTCCTCGTCGAGAAGCCTCCGCAGATCGTCCAGGACCTGCTCGACGGCCTCGCCGGGCAGCCGGTCGACCTGGTTGAGCACCACGAACATCACCTCCGCGTGCCCCGCCATGGGCCGCAGATACCGCTCATGGAGCATCGCGTCGGCGTACTTCTCGGGGTCGACGACCCACACCACGGCGTCCACGAGACCGAGCACCCGGTCGACCTGCTCACGGTGTTCGAGGGCGGCGGAGTCGTGATCGGGCAGGTCGATCAGGACCAGCCCGTCCAGCGCCGCCTCGCCCTGCGGCCCCTGCGCGGGGCGCCTGCGCGCACGCCCGGGGATCCCGAGCCGGTCGAGCAGCCCGGCGGCCCCGTCCGTCCAGCTGCACGCGATCGGCGCGGAGGTGGTGGGCCTGCGCAGCCCGGTCTCCGAGAGGGGCACGCCCGCGAGGGAGTTGAACAGCGTCGACTTGCCGCTTCCGGTGGCGCCCGCGATCGCGACGACCGTGTGCCGCGAGGAGAGCCGCCGCCGGGCCGCGGCCTCGTCGAGCACGTGCCCGGCCTCGGCGAGGGTCGTCCCGTCGAGCCGGGCGCGCGAGAGCCCGACGAGCTCCCGCAGCGCGTCGAGCCGCTGCTTCAACTGCCCGTCGTACGTCCCCGATCCGGCCGGCACCGCCGCCTCGCCGCCCTGCTTGGCGACGCGCCGCGCGATGAGACCGTCGTCCCAGGGGGTGGACCCCGTACGCCCTTCGGGAATCTCCACGCCTTGGGTGGCCCCGGCAGCCTCTTCGGAGGACGCGGAGGACGCGGAGGCTGATGCGGCTTCCGGTGTGGGGGCTGTGGGGGCATCACCGAGCTTGTCCGCGAGATCCGTCAGCTCGGAGTCATCCACGCAACTGGTGTGATCAGCGGGGCCGGTGTGATCGGCAGAGTTCGTGGAACCGGTGGGATCCCTGGGGTCGGTCTGATCCGTGACGGCGGACAGCGCCCTCACCTCTCCTTCTGCAGCAGCGAAAGGGCCGCGATCAACTCGGCCTGGGATTCGGGTGTGATGTCGAGCGCGTCGAGCGGCGCGAGCCGACGCTCGCGTTCCGCGCCGAGCACGGCGTCCAGGTACTCGTTCAGGAGCTCTCCACCGCGATCGCGCAGCCGCAGGGCGCCCTGGGCACCGATCCGCTCGGCCAGGTTCTCGCCGGCGGCCTTGCCCCGGCGCCCGCCGAGCAGGCCGGTGGCGACGAGCGCCGCGACCGCCTCGGCGTCGGGCGGCGAACCGTCCATGGCCTGGGCGGCGGCCCGCGCCTCTTCCTCCGCGTACTCCTCGAGCACCCGCCGCCAGCGCCGTACGGCCAGCCCGATCCGCTGCTCGGCGGTCTCGGACCCGGGATCCTGCCTACGTAGTTCCTTGGCACGCGAGCCGGGTTCGCGACGCCAGGCCTCATCGACCCGCTCGTCCGCCGCAGTCACCGCACACGCCAGCAACGAGCCGAGACTCTCCACCAACGCATCAAGCAGCTCACCGGCCCCACAGTCCGCCGGATAACTCCGCCAGTGCTTCAGCGCGTTCCCTGAGAGCACACCCCCCTTCCGCAAACGCTCCAGTACGCGCGCGTGCTCGGTCTCGTAGGCGTCCTCGACGGCGGAGGTGAGCCGGACCATGGCGGAGTGCTGGGCGGCGACGGCCGCGGCCAGTTCGGGCATCCGGGCGCGCAGCGAGTCGAGCGTGCCGCGGGCGGTGCGGGCGACGGCGCGGGCGCGGGCGTCGGAGTCCTGGGCGCGATGGGTCAGCCAGGCGCGGAGCGGGGCGACGGCGGTGGCGGGCAGCAGCCCACCATTGCCGGTCGACTCCGGCAGTTCCGGCACGGTGAACCGCGGCACCTCGCCGAGCCCGGCCTTGGCGAGCAGCGCGCCGTACTGCCGGGAGACCTCGGCGACGACCTGGTGGGGCACCCGGTCGAGCACGGTCACGAGGGACGCGTCGTACTCCTTGGCGGTACGCAGCAGCCGCCACGGCACGGCGTCGGCGTACCGGGAGGCGGTGGTGACCATGACCCACACGTCGGCGGCGCTGATCAGCCGTGCGGCGAGCATCCGGTTCTCGGCGACGAGGGAGTCGATGTCGGGGGCGTCGAGCAGCGCGAGCCCGCGCGGCAGCACCCCCGAGGTCTCGACGCGCAACACGCGCTCTTCCTCGTCGGAAACGAGCTCAAGCTCCCCCTCCTCGTCCCCTTCTCCTTCGAGCCCGCCATGCCCCCCATGCCCGCTATGCCCGCCATGGCTTCCATGAGCGCCATGCCCGCCATCGGCCTGCTTGGGCATCCACACGCGCGTGAGGTCGGGCAGCACGCGCATCCCGGAGAACCAGTGATGGTCATCCGGATGGCAGACGAGGACGGGAGTACGTGTGGTCGGCCGCAGCACCCCGGCCTCGCTCACGACACGCCCCACGAGGGAGTTCACCAGGGTCGACTTGCCGGCGCCCGTGGAGCCGCCGACCACGGCGAGCAAGGGCGCTTCGGGAGCCCGCAGGCGGGGCACCAAATAGTCGTCTAGTTGTGCGAGCAGCTCGCCGCGGTTGGCACGCGCGCGTGGCGCCCCCGCAAGCGGGAGCGGAAAGCGCGCGGCGGCGACACGGTCGCGCAGCGCGGTAATTGCGTCGAGCAGCTGAGGCCGAACGTCCAAGGTCACCACACGTGAAGAATGCCCAATTTTGGACGCTTTATGAAGCATATGACCTCGTCTGCGCGCCGATAAGTTACGCGATAAGGCACAGGAAGCACACAGCGGGACGGAAGGGGCGACTGGGGGCGCAGGCATAACGAGTGCACAACACCCGAGGCGTATGAAGCCAAAAGCGATGCAGGATTCGTACCTACCTGCGATTATCGGGACCGCTTCACTGAACCTCCACATCGTGCCGCGGAGGCGAAGCAGCAAGGGCAGGGACCCGGGAGCCCTATCCTTGTCCCCGGCAAGGTCACGGATCACCCCACATCCCCCGACCAAGCCACCGGCCACACACCGGCCCCCGTAGCTCAGTGGATAGAGCAGGCGCCTTCTAAGCGCTTGGCCGCAGGTTCGAGTCCTGCCGGGGGCGCCTTCAAAAGGCCCTACTCCGGTAGGGCTTTTTTGCTGGTCAGAGCCGGTCCCCTTGAACGTACGGAAGCGCCGGCCCCTCCCCCGAAGACCATGGAAGGGTCCGGCGCTGTCCGGCTGCCACCGGGTTTCTGCGGGTGTCTGCGGGTGTCTGCGGTAAATACGCGGTGGAGTCTCCCGGCGGCGACTCAGGCGGTGCCGGACAGGTCGGCGTCCGGAAGCGCCTTGCCCACCCCGCCGCCGTCCGAGCCCGAGCGGGGCTCGCGCTGCGCCATCCGGCCAGACGACCCCTCCTGGTCGGATGCCGTGGAGGCCGCGGTCACCAATACAGATCGGCCCCACTCCCCGCGCCGCTGCCCGGCCGGCCCGCGCCCCCACACTCGGCCCACAGCAGCTTCCCGCCCCGCCCGTCCGGGAACGAGTACGCGCCCCAGTCATCCGCGTAGGCCCGCACGAGAAAGAGCCCGCGCCCGCCCTCCGCACACGCATCAGCGCGCGGCCCGCCCCGCTCGAATCCCGGGGGAATCTTCGGGTCACCGTCCCACACGGCCACACGAACCCGCCCCGGGTCAGCGACGCCAGGACCAAGACGCAGCGTGTACGGGCCGGTGGTGTGCAGGTGCGCATTGGTCAGCAGCTCCGAGCTCAAGAGCTCGGCGGGCTCGACGAGTTCAGCCCTGCCGTGCGCTTCAAGGACCATGCGGAGCAGGGCGCGGGCGATGCCGGGGGCGCGAGGGTCGTGCGGAAGCTGGAGGGCGTACGTGCCCGGGAACAGGCCGGAGCCGGCCGGAAGCGGGGATACGGTGGTCATGGAAGTCTCCCTTCCGGTGGGCGAGTTGGACTGTCGGCCGAGTGGATCGCGTCGGCCGGTGCCCAGTGACCAGGTCGCTCCGTCGAGCGGGGTTCTTCTGGGCGAGGCGCCTGAATTGAAGGTAGCGAAGCCGCGATAAACTCTTATCGAGAACAGCTAAAAGCCCTTAGGTGCCACCCTTGTGGGTGACAGCGTCGCCAAGGAGGCGCGGAGTTCAGTGCGGAGCAACCCGACAGGGCGTCAGCTACGCCTCGGTTCCGAGCTGCGCAAACTGCGTGAGCGCGCCGGTCTGACCTCCACTCAGGCAAGTCAACTACTCGGTGTGAAGCAGAACCAGGTCAGCAACACCGAGTCGGGACGCATGGGCGTCAGCCCCGACCGCGTACGAGCACTGGCCTGTCACTACGACTGCTCGGACGCCGCGCTGGTCGACGCGTTGGCGGGCATGGCCGGCGAGCGCGTACGCGGCTGGTGGGAGGAGTACCGGGCCATACTGCCCGCCGCGTTGCTCGACCTGGCCGAGGTGGAGCACCACGCCCGACGCATGCGCACGGCCATCACGGTGCACATCCCCGGGCTGCTCCAGACCGCCGAGCACGCACGCGAAATCTTCCGTCAGGACGTTCCCGCCATCACCCCGCCGGAGATCGAGCATCGCGTCTCGTTCCGCATCAAGCGGCAGGCAGTGCTGTTCCAGGAGGAGCCGACCCCGTACCACGCGATCATCCATGAGGCCGCGCTGCGCATGCAGTTGGGAGGACCTGCGGTCGCCAAGGGGCAACTTCACCATCTGCTCGACATGAGCGAACGGCCCGGAGTTGTACTCCAGGTGCTCCCCTTCAGCGCGGGTTCCTTCGCCGGATCCGGGCAGTCGATCTTCTACTCGCACGGCCCCGTGCCGAGCCTCGACACCGTGCACCTCGACCAATCGCACGGGCCCGTCTTCCTGGACGCAGAGGCCCAACTGACCAAGTACCGCGTCCTGATCGAGCGCATGGAAGCCATCGCCCTGCCCGGGCCAGCCTCACGAGACCTCATCCACACCGTCGCCGAGAGCCTGTGAAGGAACCCAAATGCCCACGCCCACCTGGCAGAAGTCGTCCTACTGCGCGCAAGGCGACTCCTGCGTCCACGTCGCCGCCGACACCGACCGCGTGCTCCTGACCGAGTCCGCCGACCCCCGCGAATCCATAGTCACCGCCACTCCCGCCGCCTTCTCCGCGCTCCTCTCCATGGTGAAGCGCAACGCCTCCCGCCGTGACTGACGGCCTCCCGGTAGACATACCCGACGACCTCATCTGGCAGCGGGCCGCGCCCGACGAGGCCACCGGCCCTGGCCCCTGGATCGAAATCGCCTTCGGTGACGGCGACTTGGTGTTCCTACGGGAAGCCTCCTCGCCTGACACCGTCGTCACCACAACGCAGGAGAAGTGGAACGCCTTCGCACTCGGAGTGCAGGCTGGAGAGTTCGACCACTTCGCCGACGGGGCGTAACGGACCAAATGTAGGGCCTGTGCCCCAGGCCCTCTTCCGCTCCCCCTGCCTCGACGTCGACCAGCCGATCGCCCACCTCCACCAGCGGTTTCCGAGCCAAAGAAACCGAGTCCCAGCGAGCTCAGCAGCGCTCCGAGGCGTATCCGGTGCAGTAGGCATGATTCGCACCGCATCGGAGCTTCCGACCAGCCGACAGTCCGCGATCACCACTCCCTGGTCACGTCGCATCCCTCTTACGGCGCAAGCGACTTTGGCAATCAGCCGCTCAGCCACACGCGTCGGCGCCGGGCCACCTCGTACAGGGTCTCGACCTGTTCCTTGGCGAGAACGCCATCCAGCGGCGCCAGCGACGACACCTCTCGCTCCCGGTAGACACGCACGGTGAACTGCGTAGCGGCCTTGGCCACGTCTTCGGCGCCCACCAGGACGATTGCCGGTTCTACCGGGACGTCAAAGTCGACGTACAGCTCCAAGACCGCTCGCACACGCTGAGCCTCGGCCTTGCTCGCGCGGGCATAGGGCCGCGCAGGACCATGGTCGATCCGAGCCATCTCGTCACCAATCCACACGTTCTTGCCGTCGTGGTGCTTGGTGTTGATCGCGAAGACGCCGCCCGGCCCGATCAGCAAATGATCGATGTCAGCACCGCTCGGAAGTGGTATTCCGTGCAGTACTCGCCAGCCCGAACTCTCCAGCCGACGCAGCTCGTTTCCGACACGACGTTCGCCCTCCAGCCCGGAGAACCACGAGTCCCACTCCGTCGACTGGCCCCGGAGGCGAGCCCAGGCCCTCTGCATGCGCGTAGGCCCACGCTCGGCGATCAAGCCAAGTAGCCGAGCCCCAGGGCGGTTAGCGGCCAGGTCCTCTCCCGGAGACAGAGCGGGCAGCGACTTCCTTCGCGTGTCCCTCGGTCGTGGCGCAGCCGACAACCGAGGCGCCGAGGGAGTACTAGCAGCCGGGCGACCTTGCTCGCGGCGCGGCTGCGAGCCCTGGTACACACGGAGCGCCTCCAAGGCCTCACGCCGGTGGCGCTCGTCCAAGATCTCAATCTTCCCGGTACGGCAATCCATCCAAGCGACGGCGGTGCCGTCCGGCAGGTTCACGTACAACCGATCGTGTCCGTGCCTCTTCCAACGCACAACCTTGAGCGAGCCCATGACCACCCCCGACAGCGTCCCAACGGTCATGGCAGCAGCGGTCCACCAAGCCCGCAAGAGCGCCGATCGGCCAGCACGAACAGACTTTCCCTACATCATCAAGGCTCGCTCCGCTCGCGCCCCGGGTCCGGCCTCGTGGCATAGATCAGTGCCAACCCAACCGCCGAAAGACGCTCTCGCGCATCAACGGCCCAGCCGGTACGCCGCGATCCGCCACCGTGATCCAGCCGTGGAGGGGAGAACCCTTCCGCACCCGTAGACCAACCAGGCGCAAACAGCAGCAAGAACCACCCCGATCACACCGGGCCCTACCGGGCCTCCGGGATCAGTTCCCCAGGAACCGAAGGCCCCACACCGGGGCGGCGCCGGTCGGCCGCCGCCCCGCCGCCTCCAAGCCTCCGTCACCGGCTGCGGGCCGACGTCCGCCCGTCGCACCCCAAGGGGCCACAACCGTCAACGGGCCACGGTGCACACGGGAAATGCCGCACCACAAGGTCAACGACACGTTGGGATCCCCGAACAGGCCGGATCACGGTGACGGAGAACGTCGGTCCGCCGGTCCGTGACTCGCTGGCGCCCACGGTCCGCTGATCACACAGGGCCACCCCGACCACTTCGACGTGTGTCGCGTTCGGGCTGTGCTTGGGTGCCTTGGACCGGGGACGCAGACCGTCGATGCCATCGGCCTGGTAGCGGCGATACCAGCCGTACTACGCCTGCCGGCTGATCCCGAAGCACCGGCAGGACATCGCGACGTTCCCGGTAACTTCCTCGACATGGCGTATGACGGCCAGGCGCCGCTTGGCCGCACGGTCCAGAGGGGGCGTCTTCGACATGTGGATCTCCTAGTGACCGGAAACCCAGGTGCCAACGATGGTCGTCAGTTATAGACCGACAATCGCCGAAGCTGCCGAGATCCGGCGGGCGAACGCCCCCATCGTCGACTACATCCACGCATTTCTGCGCGCGACGGCCACCGACGAGGAACGCGCCGCCATGGACGCACTCGACCCCAGCACCCCGCCGTTCTGATCCGCAGCAAGGGCCCCGGATCAGGTCGGGGCCCGAAGCTCTACGGCAGACCGCAAGGAGCCGGGACAAGTGAGAGGTTGGTGAAGCTGGCGTGCCCGGCCACCGGCCCTAACGGTACTGACCGGGAGAGGTGGGTTGTCCCCGCCCGTTGGCGGTGGGAACTGCGGGCGCCATCTTGTCGATTGGCCCCTGCGGGAGCGGTGGTGTTCCTACCCTGGTCTTTCCGTGGGAGCGAGCACCGGGGGAGCGAGTGAGTACTGAGATCGTGCAGTTGGTGGAGCAAGCCGGGCCGTACCTGACGTCCGCCGTGAGCTCCTACGGGGCGGCTGTGTTGACTCGGGCGGAGAACGCGGCCGTGGAAGGTACAGCGAATCTGGGACGGCGCATGCTCCAGTTGGTGTGGCGCCGCCGGGACGAGCAGGGCCAGGCAGAATTGGAAGCCGCCGTCCAGGACGCCGCCGAGGCGCCGGACGACGACGATGCGGCGGCTACTCTGCGCCAGCAGCTCAAGCGGGCGCTGCGCGACGACGCCGAATTGCGGGCCGAACTGGCGCGGATGCTGCCCGCTGCCGGTGAGACGGTGACCGTGACGGCATCGGGTGAACGGTCCATAGCCGCCAAAACCATCGGCACCGCCGTCACCGGCGACAACACCACGATCAAGCCATGACCGACCACCGGCCCGAGCAAGGCGGCCCACGGGCAACGGCGCCGCGATCCATCGCTGTCAACGGCAACGTAGGCGTAGCCGTGACCGGAGACAATGCCCAAGTGGTAATGCTTCCAACGGAAGCGGTGCGTTGGGCCCAAGAGATAGACGCACCACCAGGCGCCGGGAACTTGCCTGGGTCTACATCCGGCGTCTTCGTGGGACGCGACGACGAACTCGCTGAGCTGCACTGCCTCTTGACTGATCAAGGCGACACAACCATCACCCAGGCGTCCAGCACACGGGCAATCCATGGGCTGGGCGGCATCGGTAAAAGCACGCTCGCTTTGCACTACGCCCAAAAGCACCGGCATGCGTACAAGCTCGTCTGGTGGATCAACGCCGCCAGCACCGAGCAGATCATCGCCAGCCTGGCTACCCTAGCCATGCGGTTGTGCCCCCAGTGGGCCACAACCGCGGGAGCACAAGAACGTGCGGCATGGGCCATCCTGTGGCTGCAATGGCACCCCGGCTGGCTACTCGTATTCGACAACGTCGAGAACCCGAATGACCTAGGTCACTACCTGGGTGCACTCCCAGATGGGCATCATCTGGCCACCAGCCGCATCGCAACCGGTTGGCATGCCATCGCCCCAACTCTCCCCTTGGGCGTACTCGACGCCGACACAGCCGTGTCGTTGTTGTGCACCCTCGCCTTCGGAAACGGGCAGCCGCTCACGCCGAGACAGCGCCAGGACGCTGCAACCCTCGCTGCCGAACTCGGCTACCTGCCCCTGGCGCTAGAGCAAGCTGGTGCCTACCTCTTCGAGACCGGAACTTCCCTGGCCGACTACCGAGGCTTACTGGGCCAAGTGATGGACAAGGCAACAGGTGGCATCGCCCCTGAACGAACCATCGCCCGGATCTGGCGCTACACCATAGGCGCGATCGAAAACCGTAATCCGCTAGCCGTCAAACTCCTCAACACCATGGTCTGGCTCGCACCGGACAACATTCCCCGCACGCTGCTCGGCCCGTTCAGTCCCGACCCGCTCGCTGTGGGCGAGGCGTTGGGCGTGCTGCGCGCATACAACATGATCTCGTACAGCACTGGCCGTCAGAACATCAGCATCCATCGACTGGTGCGGAACGTGCTGCGCCACCAGGCCACCATCGACACGGCCGGCCGCCCCGTCAGCCGGAAGGAGGCCGAACGCCTGATCCGACAAGCTGCACCCTACGAATACGGGCATCCCTCACAGTGGGAGCAACTCCTCCCACACGTCCTCGCGCTTGCCGAATCCACTCCGCATAGCAGCCCCATATCAGCCGAATTAGATGAGACCTACCAGGCTGCTGCCCTGTACCTTCACGACCAGGGACTCGATGCCGATGCAATCCCACTGCTGAAGGCGATACTCACCCGATGCGTGCAGGCGCTAGGGGACACCCACCCGAACACCTTGATGAGCCGGAACAACTTGGCTACCGCCTACCGGTCGGTGGGGGACCTACAGCGAGCGATTCCGTTGCACGAGTCGACGCTCGCCCAGTACGAGCAAGTGCTGGGTGATACCCACCCAATCACCCTGGGCGGTCGGAATAACTTGGCTACCGCCTACGTATCGGCGGGGGACCTGCGGCGAGCCATTCCGCTATACAAGGAGACACTCGCCCAATACGAGCAGATTCTGGGGGACGCCCATCCGGAAACGCTGGCCTGCCAAAACAACTTGGCCAACGCTTACATGTCGGTGGGGGATCTACAGCGAGCGATTCCGTTGCACGAGTCGACGCTCGCCCAGTACGAGCACGCACTGGGCGATACCCACCCAAACACCCTGAACAGCCGGAACAACTTGGCCAACGCCCGCCGGTCGGCGGGGGACCTGCGGCGAGCCATTCCGCTATACAAGGAGACACTCGCCCAATACGAGCAGATTCTGGGGGACGCCCATCCGGACACGCTATCTTGCCGCGAATCTCTGGCTAGCGCTTACAAAGAAATGGGGGACCTGCGGCAGGCCATTCCGTTGTATAAGGAGACACTTGCCCAGCATGAGCATGTACTGGGTGAAACCCACCCAGACACGCTGGGCTGCCGGAACAACTTGGCTAACGCGTATCTGCGGGCGGGCAACTGGCAGCACGCTATTCCGCTGCTGGAGGCCACGCTTGCCCAGAGCGAACAGGTGCTTGGTGACGCTGACCCGAACACCCTGGCCAGCCGGAAATACTTGGCTGACGCCTACTTGTCGGTGGGCGACCCACAGCGCGCCATTCCGCTGCTGAAGACCACGCTTGCCCAGTTCGAGCAGGTGCTTGGTGACGCTGACCCAAACACCCTGATCACTCGGAAAAGCCTGGCTGACGCCTATCACTCTGTGGCGGACTTGCGGCAAGCCATTCCGCTACACGAGGCAACACTTGCCCAGTGCAAGCAAGTACTAGGTAACGTCCACCCAATCACACTGGCCACCTGCAACGGCTTGGCTGCCGCCTACCTGTCGGCGGGCGACCCACAGCGCGCCATTCCGCTGTTCAAGACGGCGCTTCGCCAAGGCGAACTGGTACGGGGGGTAGCCCACCCGGACACGCTGGCCAGCCGCAACAACTTGGCTGCCGCCTACCTGTCGGCGGGCGACCCACAGCGCGCCATTCCGCTGTACGAGGCAACGCTTGCCCAGTGCAAGCAAGTGCTGGGTAGCGCCCACCCAAAAACCCTGGCCACCCGAAGGAATCTAGCTGCGGCTCGCACAGCTGCCGAGTCCGTACAGCGGTCCAATTCGGCAAGCTCAGCCAGTGCCCTCGGCTTTGCGGATACCGCAAGTATCCCAAAGATCCAGAATGACTGACAGTGACCGATCCACAAAGAGCTACGGCTCAGGAGCCCCGACATCCACCGGACAGCGGTGTACAGCAGCGCCGTTATCCGCTTGTCACTTCCGCAGTCGGCGCGGACCCGACCGCCCCTCGGTCGAGCTCCTAAAGCGAGTGTCACAGGAGCCAACACCCGGCACACTTCGTGCATGACTGCAGAGCAGGCGACCGTGATCGCCGCCTTAATAGGTGTCGTGGGTGGGCTTGCTGGCGTCTCCATCGGGCGTTGGCAGGTTCGGGACGAGGCAGTAGTGGAGCACGAGCAATGGCTCCGAGGACAGCGACAGGATGCGTACACAGCCCTTCTCGCAGCCTGGGACGCAAGCGTCTTGCAACTCATCGATCTAGTGCCCCCGGACGACGAGCACTGGGCTCACATGGAAGCCACCTACGAGGGCGATCTAATCGAGGCGACGGAAGAGAGCATCTGGAACAAGTCCCTCCAGATCAAGGGTGACCTCGACCATCCTCTTGAGCGCGTCCAACTGCTGGGTCCCAACACCGTTGATGCCGCGTGTGTCGTCCTCGCCAACACCGCGAAGACGGCAGTCCAGAGGGTTCGCCAAGTCCGATTCCCTCTGAACGAAGCAGCCATTGAAGAGCTAGCGGGGTTGCGAACCCGCGCCGATGCAGCACGCACAAAGTTCTTCAGCGCTGCTCGCCAAGTGATCCACACCCCTCCGAGTCCGAGGCGTAGAAAATGGGCGTTCTGGCCAGGCCGCAGGATCTAACTCGGTTCCTCGCAACAGCAACCGCGGTCCGGGTGTGACGGTCGAGCAGGTGGCCGCTGACTTCGGTGTCCACGCGATGACGCTGTGGAAGTGGATGCGGCGGGCGGATATCGACGACGGGACCAAGCCCGGAACGACCAGCCAGGAGAACGCGGAACTGCGGGAAGCACGCCGGCGGATCAAGCTGCTGGAGCAAGAGAACGAGGTCCTGCGCCGGGCTGCGGCCTAATCTGTCGCAGGCGCATCTGCCAGGAAAAGGATCTACCCGCTCGTAAAAGAGCTGGCCGTGGACGGGGTTCCCGTCACGGTGACGTGCCGGGTGCTCAAACTCGCCAGACAGCCCTACTACCGCTGGCTCGACAAACCGGTGGCCGAGGCCGAGTTCGAACAGGCCGCTCGTGCGAACGCGCTGTTCGACGCCCACCGCGACGATCCTGAGTTCGGCTACCGGTTCCTGGCCGACGAGGCCCGCGCCGCGGGGTCGGTCATGGCGGACCGGACCGTGTGGCGGATCTGCCGGGACAACCGCTGGTGGAGCGTGTTCGACAAGAGACGTGGCCGGACCAAGAAGACCGGCCCGCCGGTGCACGACGACCTTGTCCAGCGTGACTTCACCGCGGCCGGATCGAACCGGCTATGGCTCGCCGATATCACCGAACATCCCACAGCAGAAGGGAAGTTGTACCTCTGCGCGACCAAGGACGTCTTCAGCCTGAGGATCGTGGGCTACTCGATCGACGCGCGGATGAAGTCCCGCCTGGCCGTCGCGGCCCTGGATAACGCTGTTGCCCGGCGTGACGGTGTCGCTGAATCCGTCCAGTTCCAGTCGCGGAAGTTCGTCCGGGCGCTCGGCGGCCACCGGATGGTCGGCTCGATAGGGCGGGCCGGTGCGGCAGGCGACAACGCGGCCACGGAGTCGTTCTTCAGCCTGCTGCAGAAGAACGTCCTGGACCGCCACGCGTGGGTTACCCGTCTGGAACTGCGGATCGCGACCGTGACCTGGATCGAGAAGACCTACCACCGCCGTCGTCGACAAGCCTCGCTCGGCCGGCTGACGCCCGTCGAGTACGAAACCGTCAGGACCACACCAGCCCTCCAAGCCGCGTGACCACACCTGTCACCTAAATCTGCGGCAGACCCTCTGGCCCCTGCTGCGACACGGCTGGCTCAGCAACATCGCCTTCACCAGCCCCGACCACTTGGTCCAGACAGTCAGGCATGGCCTGCGCACCATCCAGGCGCATGGGGCGCCAACGAGTCTCTATTCACGTCGGTCGTCACTCGTCGGCGGAAGCAATCACGGCTACATGCCCCTGCCCAGGGTGGCGGACCGTGGAGACCGTGGCATGCCCGTAGTCGAACCCGATCCGAGCGAAATCCCCATGATATTCGGCCGGAATCTCATTGTCCGCAACAATGAACTGCACAGCATCCGGAGGATCTGAGACTCCACGCACAAGGCGCTGATAGATGGCCTTACAGGTCGGACTCGCTGGATCCAACGCCAGCCTTGGGCCATCGATGACAAGAATCGACGGGTACGGCACACCCGCCTTCTCGGCAACCGTCATCAACGAAGTCCAGTAGGCAATTTGCATAGCCGTCATGGACCCACCACCACTCATCATGGCCTTAGTGAAAACCTTGCCATTAATGATGGGTAGATAGCTCTCCTTATCCAATCCAGAAGTTTCCACGGCTGCAATCTTCAACCCCTTTATCGTGTTATTGAATTCCCTCTCGATTGCATTCAACACATTAGCCTTGTGTGACTCAAGTGCCGACTTTCTAGCAGCTACATTCACCTTGAGGCGTTCCTGGTCCGATCGAAGATTCTCTACCTCTCCCTCAATGTCGGCCACTCGATCCCATTGCTGCAGGGCGTTTTCCAAGTGTTCTTGCCGAGTTCGAGCAATAGCTCTCCGGGCAGAGGCATCACTGAAAGCCTGCAAGCGAGGCGTAACTCGCTGAGCCGTACGCTCCTCAAGCGTGGCTGTCAGTTTCTCAACCAGCGATTCACGCTCCGCTACCGCCCTCTGCGCCCTTTCGAACTGCTGTAGCGTCACCTCATTCTGAGCGTCCATCTCAGCCAACTGCAACTGCAGCTGTTGAAGTTCATAGCTGTCAGATTCCCGGTTGGGAGCAACTGGGTCAACTTGCAGGCAGAGCCGGCACTTATCCTCCCCGACCTCTCGGCTCTTCAACGATTGCATGCACCGTGGGCATACAGTGAACTCGATGTTCGCCAACCTGGCACCGGCATCACGCATTCGCTCCAGACGGGAACGATCGGATTGGACACGCTTCCGCTCGACTACTATTTCATCGCGCTCCCGCTCAAGGTCATACACGGAGGCGCGCGCCTCAGACAAAGTGCGCTCTGCATCCGTTAGCAGGTCCCGATAGGCCTGCGTCTGGCGGTCGATCACAGGATCAAGTTCCTGGCGCAGCGCAGCCAGATTCTCCGAGGCAATCTCTTCTTCAGACCTAGCTTCATTGAGCTTTTCGAGCACCTCCTCGCGACCGCTAGTATTACTGTCACGAAGGAATTCCCGGATGGTTTCCAGGTTCTTGGCGGCGACGTCAATCTTGCCGTTTAAGAGATTCACTTCCGATTGCATCGAGAGGATTTCTGAATCCGTGAACCTAAACAGGAGCTCAAAAACCGCTTTTCGCTTTGGCTCGTAATAACTATCTCTACTGTCGGCAATGTCCCTATTGATTGCATACTGCGGGACATACGTGTACTTAAAAATATCGCCGAATGTGACGCGACTTCCGGGCTTACTGCTCCTGCTCTTCTGCGCTGCAGCGCGAATGTCATCGGGAAATCCAAGTTTCTGGAGGAGGAAGCTATTGAAGCTAGACTCTCCTTCACCCACGGAATGGTCCGGAAGTCTCTCTCCGGTGCGCAAGTCAGTAACGCGGACATTCTTACTCTTGCGCGCGTCTAGACTGCGCACGATAAGGAACTGCTCCTTGCCGATGCTGACGTCAAGAGCAACATCGTGTACGGCAGCTGTCGCTACTAGCGCAAGTCGCGCTTCTCCCGCCGCAAACCCGTACTTTATGAGTTCCAGGAGAGTGGTCTTTCCGACTCCGGTGGGCCCCTCAAGTACCGTCAGGTCAGATCCGAACTCGTAGCGAACCTGACCCTCTGTGGTGTACAGGAAGAGTTCGTTGATCCGAAAGTTCAAGGTCATTTGATTACCTGCCGATGCGGACGATCCATCAGTTTTTCAAGCCTCTGATAGACAAGGTCTTTGAGCGAGTTTCCAGTCATTCCTGCTGACGCAGTCGCGATTGCCTCACTGCGCTCGCTCAGTGCCTTCCAATCTCGGCTCTTCCCCATCTGGTCCGAGAGTCGCCGGCCTTCTTTGGTCATCGAAAGAGCTACGCTACCCTTTCTTCCTCTCGCATATTTCAAGAGGCCTCGACCAACCAACGCGCCAATCACTGTGTAATACCTATCATCCCATGGGCCGTATTTGTAGCGCACCATGGGCGCCTCAACCTCAGTGGGAGTGGCTAATTCTTCACGAGAAAGGTTGAGTCGAGGGTCAAAAACCGGGAGGTTGTCCAGGACTTGCGGCGCCAAGGCTGGATACCGCAGGAGGAAGTCCAACTTGGCCAGCTTCGTAAGACCATCTAGTTTCCCAGCGTGCCCCGCGGCCTTGGATACCGCGTCAACAAGAAGTAGGACACGCGCTTGATGGTAAGCCAGGTCGTCTCGAAGTAACGAGAGCTCCAGGTCATCATATGCTGTGCTCATGCGGCGCTCCCACGGTTTTCCTCGCGGAGCCTTTCAAATTCCTGTGCCACATCGAAGCGTTCACTGAACCATACCTGGCATGCATTGGCGAGCTCACTGATCCCGCCAAGCAAAAGATCAGGGTCCATGCCGGCAGGGATCTTCTCGGCGGGAATCGAATCAAGCTCATCTTGGAGAAGTCGCCAAAAATCGTGACCCCAAACCGCATTCCCGCGCAGGGACGGGGTATCGACTCTGTCGCTGACCCGGAGAAGCAGACGTCGCAACCGTTCGCGGTCAGCGAGAGCTGTGGGATCCCCAGTCAGACGCTCCCGCCAATAACGCTGATAGTCCTTTCTAAGTTGCTCACTACGCTCGACACTGTTGTCAGAGCAACGCCCTCTTCTCATTTTGATGGCCGATCGACTGAGTCGTATCGGTGACCCAAGAGATTCATATGCGGAAGGGTTCGCCGCTGCAGTCATGACAGCGAGATCGATGTCAAACATCGTCACTATCCGACTCGCAAGCTCCCGCTCCCTGTCTTGTGAAGTGGGCGTACCGGAACCGATTGCGAAAGCAAGTACCGGAGAAATGGTTGCATTGACTCTAGGGCCTGCAGTGCGCATGCGAGTACGGAAAAGGCCATATACGGAATTCCAAATAGACTCGCAGGGCACGTCGTATCCCAGGTGGTCCACGATTGGTTTCGCGAACTTCGCAGGTGCCACAAAGGCTATATCTGCCCGCCTCGTCAAGCCGTGACGGATGTCCAGCATTGACAGGAACCTTGCCACTTCCCGCCGTTGGAGATCTATGGATATCTCCCTTTCATTCCCCTGCTGCCACTCCGACGGTAGGTGCGAGCTACCGTAGTTGTGGATTGCGGAATGAAGCTTTTCGATGATTGCGGCGTGATCACCGTCGAGTGTGACCTGATCTCCGGATAGGCGAATTCCACGAAGATACTTCGCGGCTGCCTCCAACTCTTGGGGATCACCGCTAAGAAGGCCACCACTAGTAGCCAGCCTGCAAGTCGGTTTCTCCTTCAGCGCCCGCCACCGCAGAAGAAGGTGCGCCAACCCGCCCTCGTCAGCGAGTTGTTTCACAGTTCGGTACGCGTCAACAGACGCGTCTCTATGTTTGGCTGAGACGAGTTCCGCGTCCCCTCCCCGCATAGCCACCCAGTCCTCGTGGTACTCACAAAGAACGCGACTGTCCTCGTCTCCGCCCAATCGCTTATTGGCGCCTAGAGCATCCAAATAGAGCTGTAGGCCGTCCGCGGCTGCCATGGACGCCTGCCAGTCGTAGCGATCGTATGTATTGGCCCCCGAGTCATCGGGTTGAGGCTCCGTGACGACCAATTCCACAGCAGTCACCTCGGACTGCTCTGACGACTCGGACAACGCGCCCCCACACGGTCTCGGCGTAACAGTCCACAGATTTTGACACGGGAGCTGGCATATGCATAGCAGTGCTCACACGCCCTCTTGTCCGGCCACCACCGACCAACTGGCGGTATAGCGAGGGCCAGAGGCTGCAAACCTAGCCACCGTCCTAGTTCGACCTGGCCAGTCGTGATGGCACCGACGGGATGGCTCGCCACCGGAATAAGAGCCTCCGGTAAATACACGGTGAGCTGGGTGATCAGAACGCCCCGCCTGCGTCTAAATACCAGGTCAGGGCATCGATGAGACGGCAGGGGTGCAGTCTTGGCCGCAGGTTCGAGTCCCGCCGAAGGCCCCCAAAAAAAGAGGCCCTACTCCGGTAGGGCCTTCTTACTAGGCAGGGGCGGACGGCCTCGCGATGGCTCGTGGTGGGTGACGGGCCGCCGCCCGCACGTGGTGTCAGGCCCCCGCCTCCGCGAGGAGCTTCTGGAGGCGGGTGAGGCCCTCCGTGAGGTCGGTGTCGCCCAGGGCGTAGGAGAGGCGGAGGTAGCCCGGGGTGCCGAAGGCTTCGCCGGGGACCACTGCCACCTCGGCCTCTTCCAGGATGAGTGCGGCCAACTCGACCGAGCTCCGGGGGCGCTTGCCGCGGATCTCCTTGCCGAGCACGCCCTTCACCGAGGGGTAGGCGTAGAACGCGCCCTCGGGCATCGGGCAGACGACGCCGTCGATCTCGTTCAGCATCGGGACGATCAGGTTGCGGCGGCGGTCGAAGGCCTCGCGCATCGTGGCGACGGCGGACAGGTCGCCGGAGAGGGCGGTGATCGCGGCGGCCTGGGCGACGTTGTTGACGTTCGAGGTGGCATGCGACTGGTGGTTCGTCGCGGCCTTGACGACGTCCTGCGGGGCGATGATCCAGCCGACCCGCCAGCCCGTCATCGCGTACGTCTTGGCGAGGCCGTTCACCACGATGCACTTGTCCCGCAGTTCGGGGACCAGCACGGGCAGGGAGTGGAACTCCGCGTCGCCGTACACCAGATGCTCGTAGATCTCGTCGGTCAGCACCCACAGGTCGTGCTCGACCGCCCAGCGGCCGATCGCCTCGACCTCGGCCGCGCTGTACACAGCGCCGGTCGGGTTCGACGGGGAGACGAAGAGCAGCGCCTTGGTCTTCTCCGTGCGCGCCGCCTCCAGTTGCTCGACGGTGACCTTGTAGTCGGCCCCCTCGTCGGCGACGACGTCCACGGGGACGCCGCCGGCGAGGCGGACCGACTCCGGGTACGTCGTCCAGTACGGGGCCGGAACGATGACCTCGTCGCCCGGGTCGAGGATCGCGGCGAAGGCGTTGTAGATGGCCTGCTTGCCGCCGTTGGTGACCAGGACCTGCGACGGGGCCACCTCGTAGCCGGAGTCGCGGAGCGTCTTGGCTGCGATGGCCTCGCGCAGCCCCGGCAGTCCGGCCGAAGGCGTGTAGCGGTGGTTGGCCGTGTCACGGCAGGCCGTCACGGCGGCCTCGACGATGTAGTCCGGGGTGGGGAAGTCGGGCTCGCCGGCGCCGAAGACGATCACGGGACGTCCGGCGGCCCTGAGCGCCTTGGCCTGGGCGTCCACGGCGAGGGTGACGGACTCGGAGATGGCGGCGACCCGGGCCGAAATGCGGCTCTGGGACTGGGGAGTTGCGGCTGCGGTCATGAGCGGCAGCCTTGCACCCGTACGACAGAGGCGACAATGTACGGCCGTCCCTGATGTCCATATTCGCGCGGTTCAGGAGTAATGCCCCTGTGTCGCGTTACGACAGGCGCAATCAGGACGGTCGCCCGGCATTGCTCTTCGCGCCGCGCCGACCTGAACATGAGTGACGTCCGAGCCGGTCGCTTCTTTCCGCAACGGGCACCTCACCGCGTTTTCCCGGGATATCGCCGTCCCGGTGTCCGCCATGCCAGAAAGCGACACACCACATGCCGAGCCGCACCCGAACCACCCCCCGAGCCGTCCCCGGCATCACCTCCCGTATCGCCCTCAGCTCCGCCGCCTGCCTCTCGCTCGCCCTGGGCGCCGTGACGCTTTCCGGCGGGCTCTGCCCGACCTCCGACGAGGCCCGAAGCCAGGCGCTGGAGCAGGTGACGTCGCAGGTGAACGCCTCCGTCTCGACGTCCACCGACGACACCGGGTGGGGCTGAGCCGCACCCCTCGGGATCCGGAACACCGAAATCCGGAACACCTGAATCCCGAAGACCGGAATCGAAGACCGAATCCCGAACATCGAGGAATTCCTCAGGAAAGCGGAACGATGCAGAGCGACGAGACCGGAACAGACGCCCCGCCGCCCGCCACGACTTTCTCGCGGCGCCTCAAGGAACACCGCCGCAACGACGAGTGGAAGAAGGCGCCGCGCCGTATCGAGCAGGCCGAGTGCATCGGCTGCGACTCGTGCATGCGGGCCTGCCCGCCGCAGTTCAGCGCGATCTACAACCACGGCCTCGACGTCGTGATCATCCCGGAGCTGTGCAACGGCTGCGCCAAGTGCGTGCAGGCCTGCCCCGTCGACTGCATCTACCCGGACGACAACTGGCAGCCCACCGACCAGTCGATGTGGACGTACGTCGAGGGACAGGAGGAGTTCCGTGCAGTCGTCAACTGACGTCCTGCCCGCCCCGACGGACGGCCTCGTCGTACGCCCCACGGTCGACGACCTCATCACGCACCCCACGGCGGACGCCCCCGCCGTCGCCCCGCCCAAGAGTGCCCGGCGGCTCGCCATGGAGGAGGCCCGGCGCAGCAAGCGTCCGAGCCGGGCCGACCGGCAGGCCGGGGCGTCCCCGCACCCCGAACGCACCCTCGACGACGCCGGGTTCCCGAGGCTGCTCCAGCAGACCCTCACCGCCGCCCGCGGCGCGGCGAGCACCCGCGAGATGGTCGAGATCCTGATCACGCTCGGCGGCCGGCTCGACGCCGACACAGCCCGGCGGTCGCTGACCCGCGCGGAGACGGCGGCCGTGCGGATGCTGACCGCGCCCGGCCGCACTCCCGGCGCCGGTGAGCCCGGCGGACCCGAGCGCGCCCGCGCCACGAGCGACCCGGATGAAGCCCAAAGAGCGGGCGCCGAGGCCGCGTTCACCTCTACCCTCGCCCTCTCCCCGCAGGGCCGGCTCGTCGTCACCGTGCCCCAGCGCCGGTCGCTGCCCGCCGAGGCCGCCGCGACCGGGGTCGCCGCCCGGATCACCTGGAGCCGGGACGATCTCGCCGAGTACGTGCGGCTCTTCGCCGACGTGCGGCGGCGCACCGAGCACGAAGTCGCCGAGTGCCGGGGCCTGTTGGACCGCCTCGGGCAGGACGGGCGTACGGCCGCCGTCGACGCACTTCGCGGGGCCGTCTTCCTCGTTCCGCCCGTGATGCTCTACAAGGACGACTCGGTCTTCTCCAACCTGAAGGACGAGAAGAACCTCACCGGCAAGAGCCTGCTGCCCACCCACCCCGACTGCTTCTTCCACCATCTCGACAGGCTGCCGCTGGAGTTGTGGACGGATGACGAGGCGGTGGTCGTCGCGTGCCTGTGGCTGGCGTACTCCTCGGGCGGCCCCAACCGTGTCGAGAGCTTCAACGGCGTACAGCTGTCCCTGGAGAACGTCGCCGACAACTTCCGTACGACCAGGGGTGTTTATCTGCAGGCTGCTCCTGAGCTTGTGATCGACGAGCTGGCGGACGCGGGGCTCTCGGGCGTCGAACTTCCCTCCATTGAAAGCCTGTTGGCGTCTGCCGGGCAGATCGCCGATGCGCGGGCCCGGCTCGTGGCCGAGCGGCGCATCCACTACGACATCAACGCCACCATCCGCCGCAAGTCGGAGCGGGCACTGCCGCGCGCCGAGCGTCCCGGTCCGCACGAGCTGGGTGTCTGTGAGCGTCTCGGTGAGCTGCTGCCCGGCGCCGGGCGGGACTTCGCCGGCGTACTCGACGTGCTGGACGACGCCTGGTTGCAGGCGCCGCGCGGCGGGTTCGCGACCGGGTTCGAGGCGCTGGTGGAGGCGACCGTGCACGCCTCCGTCGACCTGTTCGGCGCGGACTTCGCGATGAGCCGGGGCATCCGCTCGCTGCCGAAGCTGATCGACGCGCTCGGCCGGCGGGACTGGGCGGAGATCGTCTCCTGGGAGCTGCCCGACTTCTACTGCTGCGTCGTCCCCTCGGCCCGCGCCTTCGAGCTGCACGGCGGCGACCGGCTGAAGGTCGCCGACTCGGCGTGGGCCATGTCGGCGCGCATGCAGTACAACACCTGGCACGTGATGCCGGGCAACCTGCCCAAGGACCCGGCCGTGCAGGCCCGCGACTTCCTCTCCCCGCACGTCCTGCCCGATCTCGCCGTCCACTCCGACCTGCACCACCGCGGGCACGTCGCCAACCTGATCCGGTTCTCGGCGCGCAGCCCCGAACCGGTGCGCATCACCGACGAGATCACCTTCAAGAGCCTCACCGACCTGCGCGTGCTGCGCTGCACCGGGGAGCCCTTCGACCAGGCGGACCTCGTCGGGGTCACCCATGTCGCCCGGTTCCTGGCCCAGTTGTCCGAGCGGGTCGCCGCGGCCGCCGTCGCCGGGCGTCCGATCGAGGTCACTTCCTTCGACCACCGCTGGCACCGCACCTCCATCGCCGGCCCCGTCCCCTCTCTGGAGAGCCATGTCCTCTGAGCCGTCATCTGAGCCGTCCTCCGAGTCCGCTGTGCCGCAGCAGGTCCTCGTCTACGTCAATCTGCGCCGCACCCCGCTGGAGCAGCGCTCCGCCCTGTACGCCGCCCATCGCCTCGGCTACGGCGTCGCGCTGATCGCCGACGCGCCGCCGGCCGGGCTGCCGACGGAGATCGTCCGTACGGTCCACCAGGTCGACACCTACGACGACGCCGCGGTGGACGCCGCGGTCGCGGCCATCACGGCCGAGTTCGACGTCGTGGGCGTCGTCACCTGGTCCGACGCGGCCGTGGAGACGGTCAGCCGGATCGCGCAAGGGCTCGGCCTTCCGGCGGCCTCGACGGAGGCGGCCCGGATCTCCCGCGACAAGTTCCTGATGCGGCAGGCCCTGACCTCCGTACGACCGGACCTGTCGCCGCGCTTCGCCCGCGTCACCACCTGGGAGGAGACCGCGAAGGCGGCCGCGGAACTCGGCTTCCCGCTGGTGCTGAAGCCGGCCACGGGCAACGGCAGCAAGGGCATCTACCAGGTGCACGGCGAGGACGAACTCCGGCCCGCCTTCGAGCAGTTGACGTCCTATGTCCGCCCGGAGATGGACCGCGTCTTCACGGGGCACGCGGGCGAGATCGTCATCGAGCAGTTCCTGGCCGGCACCGAGCACAGCATCGAGGGCTGGGTCCAGGGCGGGCAGGTGCACATCGCCGGCATCACCGACAAGACGACGACGGAGCCCTACCGTCTGGAGGCCGGACACGCCTTCCCGACCTCGCTGCCCGAGGCCTCCGTGGCCGCCGTGCACGAGCTGACGCACGCGGTCGCCGAGGGATTCGGCATGGACGACTGCGCCTTCCATCTGGAGGCGATGGTCGGGCCCGACGGCAAGGCGCGGATGGTGGAGTGCGCGGCCCGGGTGGGCGGCGACTTCATCACCTCGCACCTGGTGGGTCTCGCGACAGGCGTCCCGTTCTGCGAGAACACCGTGCGCGTCGCGACGGGCCAGGCCCCACGGGCCGCTGAGGGCACTCCTCTCCACTCGGGACTCCGCAAGCTGCTCGCTCCCGCCGACGGCGTCCTCGCGAGCGTCGAAGGCGTCGACGACGCGTTGCGGGTGCCCGGCGTCGAGCACATCGTCGTCGAGCGGAAGCTGGGCGCGACGGTCCAACTGCCGCCCGCCGACTACATGTCGAGCACCATCGGCGTCATCATCGCCACCGGCGGCAGCGCCGCGGCCGTGCAGGCCGCCCTGGACGCCGCCGAGGCCGCGATCACGATCGGGATCTCGGATGCCGACGCCGCCTGAGGGCGCCCGGCCGGCGGCGGCCGGGCGGGCCCCGGACGCCGCCCCGACGGTCCTGGTCGTCGGCTCCACCACGCCCTCCCCGCACGGCCAGAACCAGCTGACCCGACTTGCGGCCCAGGCCCGGTCCCGCGGGCTCCGGCTGATCGGCGCGGACACGGCGCGGGCGCTGGGGTCCGGGGTGTGGCGGATGCCCGCCGACACGCACCTGCCGCTGGAGTACGCGGACCCGGGGGCCTGCCGGGAGTTCGCCGCGGCGCATCCCGGCATCGACGCCGTGGTCACCGTCAAGGAGGGCTGCGTACTCGCCGTCGCCCACCTCACGCGGGCGCTGGGCGTGGCGGGCAACGACCCGGAGGCGGTGCGGACGGTCCGTACGAAGGACCTGTGCAGGGCGGTGCTGCGGGAGGCCGGTTTCGCGCAGCCCGGGTTCGCCGTCGCCGCCGGCCAGGAGGAGGCCGCGGGCTTCCTCGCCGCCACTGAAGGCCCGTGGATCGTCAAGCCGCGGGACGGCATGGGCAGCGCGGGCGTCTCGCTCGTACGGGACCACTCCGGGCTCGGCCCGGCCGTCGCGGGCCTCGAACCGCCTTTCCTGGTCGAGGAGTTCGTGGCGGGCGCTGAGTTCTCCGCCGAGGGCGTCATGGTCGGCGGCAAGCCGTGGGTCCTCGCCCTGACCGCCAAGCGCACCGGCGCCGGCTTCGTCGAGACCGGCCACCGCACCCCCGCCCCGCTGGACGCGGCCACGGCCGCCGCCGCACGGGACGCGGTGGCCTCGGCGGTGACCGCGGCCGGGCTCACCCACGGGGTGCTGCACGCCGAGTTCTGGGTCACGCCCGCCGGTGCGATCGTGCTGGGCGAGATCCACGCCCGGCCGGGCGGCGACTTCATCCACGCCCTCGTGGAGGAGACCCGGCCCGGCTTCGAGCTCTACGGCACCCTGCTGGACGACCTGCTGGGCCGCCCGGTCGCCGAACCGCCCGCCGCCCAAGGCGCCGCGGGCTCCGACTTCCTGGTGCTCGGCCCCGGCCGGATCGCGTCGGTTACCGGCTGGGACGCGGTCGCCGCGGACCCGGTGCTCGTCGCCGCCCACCTCTTCGTCGGCGCGGGCGATGTCCTGACCGAGGTCGCCGACTCCGCGGGACGGCACGGCGTGCTCGTCGCCACGGGGCCCGACCTCGCGGCGGTCGACGCGACACTCGCCGCGGCGAGGGCCCGGCTCGACGTACGCCTCGACGGGTACGCGCCCCTGCCGGGAGGCACCCCGTGACCGTCGCCGCGCCGAAGCCGTCCGTCGCCCGCGGGCCGGTTCGGCGCGTTCTCGCCACCATCACCCTCGACTATCTCCTCTCCCACCTCGGCTACTTCACCCTGCTCCCGGTCCTCCCCCTCCTCGTCCCGCGCCTCGACCCGGGCGCCGGGGCGTGGTGGGTCGGTACCGCGCTGCTGTCGCTGACCGTCGCCGTCCGGGCCGGTTCGCTGACCTGTGGCGGGCTGTTGCAGCGGACGCCGGTGCGGGCGGCCATGGTCGGCGGGCTGCTGCTCGCGGCCGCCGCCTTCGCCGTGCTGCCGTTGGCGCCGGGGATGTGGGCGGTGGTGCTGTGTCTGGTGGTCGCCGGGTTCGGGATCAGCGTCAACGCGCTCACCGCACGGGCCTACGTGGCCGTGACGCTGGACGCCGCCGCCGACCGCTCCACCGTCTTCTCGGCGATCCAGGTCGCCGTGAACATCTCCGCCGCGCTCGGCCCCGTCATCGCCAACCTGCTGTTCGGCGGCGCCCGTTACGGCCTGCTGCTCGTCCTGGTCGGCGCCCTGTACGCGGCCGCGGCGGCGACCGTCGCGGTCACCGTTCCGCGCGGCCTCAGGCTGTCCGACGGCGACACCCGGCCCCCGCTGAAGCTGGGGCTGCTGAAGGTCGTCGTCACCGATCCAGCGGTGCGCCGCGTGTCCCTGCTGGCCGCCGCCGGAAGCCTGCTGTACGCGCAGTTCTTCTCGGCCCTGGCCCTCGGCATCGCCGAACTCAGCGACAACACGGCGGTACGCGCCGGGTACTTCACGCTCAACGCCGTCCTGGTCGTCGCCCTTCAGATCCCGGTCACGGTGTGGATGAACCGCGACCTTGCGCGCGGGGTGTCGCCGATGCGTCATCTGCGGCTGGGCACCGCGGTGTTCGCCCTGTCCTTCGTCCTGCTCGGCGTGGACAGCGACGGCCTGGTCACCGCGTTCGGGGCACTGGTGGTGTTCACGCTCGCCGAGACGGTGTTCTCGCCGACCGTCTCCACCGCCTTCGCCGGGCTCGACGGCGACCGGCCGGTCGTCGAGGTGTTCAACCTGCGCCAGGTCGCCACCGCCACCGGCGAGTCCGCAGGCTCGTTCGCGGGCGGCTCGCTGTTCCTGCTGGCGGGCGCGCACGGCCTGACCTCCGGTTACTGGTTCACGCTCGCCGCCATCGGCCTGCTGGCAGCCGCCGCCGTCCGTACCGTCCCGAAGGGAGCCCACTGACATGCGTCTGATGCTCATCGGCTACAACGACGGCGTCCTGGCCGCCCTCGACGACAGCCGCCCCGCCGGCAGTGTCGTCCTCGTCGAGGAGGCCGACCTGTGGGAAGCGAAGGGGCTCGCCGCCCGCGCTGCCGCCCACCCCTGCCTCGGCGAGGTCCGCTTCGGCCGCTATCAGCAGGACGAGCAATTCCTGGATGTCGTACGGGACTTCGGCCCTGTGGATGCGGTGGTGGCCGGGCTGGAGTACGCCGTCGTGGCCGCCGCCCGCGCCGCGGAGGAGCTCGGGCTTCCCGGCCCCGGCGCCAAGGCCGCCGCCGTACTGCGCGACAAGCTGCTGCTGCGCGAGACGATGCGGGCGGCCGGGCTGCCCACCCCGGCGTTCCGCGAGGTCGGCTCCGCCGAGGACATCGCCGCGTTCGCGGCCGGCGGCCCCTGTGTCGTCAAGCCCGCGGGGCGGCAGGCCAGCCTCGGCGTACTGCTGCTCGACGCAGGGGCCGACCCCGGGGCGGCCTGGCGCCACTGCACCGGCGCCGACGAGGGACGCCAGCTCGCCAAGCGGCCCATGACCTGGCGCTATCTCGCCGAGGAGCGGCTGTACGGGCCGGAGTTCTCCACCGAGGGCCTGGTCGACGAGGGCCGGGTCGTCTTCTGCAACGCCACCCGCAAGTACACCCTCGAAGGACCGAGCCCGGTCGAGACGGGACACACCGTCCACGCCCAGGACCCGTCCTGGACAAGGGAGTTGCAGGCGTTCGTCGACGCCATCGGATACGGCAGCGGCATCCTGCACGCCGAGTGGGTGCGCACCGCCGACGGGCCCCGCCTGATCGAGTGCGCCGGACGTCCGCCGGGCGACCGGATCATGGACCTGATCGACCTGGCGTACGACGTCGATCTCCACGGCCGCTGGATCGCCACGCTCCTCGGCGAGGACACCGGGCCCGCGCCGACTCCCGTACGGGCGGCGGCGATCCGCTTCCTGACCGCCCCGCGCCCCGGCACGATCACCGGCATCGACGGCGCCGACGCCGTGCGCGCCCGGCCGGGGGTCGTCCGCGTCGACCTCACCCGCAAGCCGGGCGACACCGTCACCGACGTGCGCTCCTCCTGGGACCGGCTCGGCTCCGTGATCACCACGGGCGTCGACGCCCCGGCCGCCGAGCGCGCCGCACGGGAGGCGGCGGACCTCATCACCGTATCCCTGAACACCGCTCCGGAGACCAACTCCCATGACAGGTGAGCGCCTTGAGATCTGTGTCGTCGGCGCGGGGCCGCGCGGCCTCTCCGTGCTGGAGCGGCTGTGCGCCAACGCGCGCGACCGCCGCCCCGCCGGACCGATCGTGGTCCATGTCGTCGACCCGGACCGGCCGGGCGCCGGGCGGGTGTGGCGCACGGACCAGTCCCGGCATCTGCTGATGAACACCGTGGCCTCGCGGGTCACCGTGTTCACCGACGCCGGCACGCCCGTCGAAGGACCCGAGGAGCCGGGGCCGAGCCTGTACGAATGGGCCCGCTTCCGCACGGTCATGGGCCCCTTCGACGACACGCAGGACGACATGGAAAGCGGGGCGGAGGGCTGGTCCGACGCGGACTGGGCGAACGCGGACGGGGCTGTCTCAGACGGTGCGGACGGTGCCGCCCTCGCCGAGATGCGTGATCTCGGCCCCGACAGCTACCCCTCGCGCGCCCTGTACGGCCGCTACCTGGAGTGGGCCTTCGGCCGCGTGGTGCGCCGGGCCCCCGAGCGGCTGACGGTGCGGGTGCACAGGTCGCGGGCCGTCGCCGTCGACGACGCGGCCGAACCGCCGTACCAGGAAGTTCTGTTGGACGACGGCACGCTGCTCGACCGGCTGGACGCGGTGGTGCTCAGCCAGGGCCACGTGCCCGCCCGGCTGTCCCGCGCCGAGGAGGAACTCGCCCTCGGCGCCATCGACCACGGCCTGGTCTACGTACCACCCGCCAACCCCGCCGACCTCGCCCTCGACCGGCTCGTCGCCCCCGGCGAACCGGTGCTGCTGCGCGGCCTCGGGCTCAACTTCTTCGACCACATGGCCCTGTTCACCGAGGGCCGCGGCGGCACCTACGAGCGCACCGCCGACGGTCTGGTCTACCGGCCCTCCGGACGGGAGCCGCTGATCTGCGCGGGCTCACGGCGCGGGGTGCCCCACCGGGCGCACGGCAGGAACGAGAAGGGCGCGCACGGCCACCATGTGCCCCGGCTGCTGACGCCGGAGCGCATCGAGCGGCTGCGCGGCGGCGACCGGCTCGACTTCCGCGCCGACCTGTGGCCGCTGATCGCCAAGGAGGTCGAGACCGTCTACTACGAGACGCTGCTGGCGGGCCGGGTGCACCGTGCCGAGGCCGGGGCCTTCGCGGCCCGTTTCGCCACGGCGCCGCGCGGCGACGAGGACCGGCTGCTGACGGAGGCGGGCGTCCGGGACGCCGAACGCTGGAACTGGGACCTGGTCCACCGCCCTTACGGCGCACGGGACTTCAGCTCCCACGAGGACTTCACGCACTGGCTGGTCGACCATCTGCGGGCCGACGCGCGCGCCGCGCGGCTCGGCAATGTCAGCGGCCCGCTGAAGGCGGCCCTCGACGTCCTGCGCGACCTGCGCGACACGATCCGGCTCGCGGTGGACCACGGTGGCCTCGACGGCCGCTCGCACCGCGACGACCTCGACCGCTGGTACACGCCGCTCAGCGCGTTCCTGTCCGACGGCCCCTCCGCACACCGGGTCGAGCAACTGACGGCACTGATCGAGGCGGGCGTGCTGCGCGTCGCGGGCCCGGGCACCCGGGTGACGGCCACCCCGGAGGGCTTCGCCCTGGAGTCCGACGTCCCCGGCGTCCGGCTCACGGGCCGCGTCCTGTTCGAGGCCCGGCTGCCCGCACCCGACCTGCGCCGCACCGCCGATCCGCTGCTGCGGCACCTGCTGTCGGCCGGCCACTGCCGCCCGTTCCGGGTGCGGTCCGCCGACGGCACCTCGTACGAGACCGGCGGCCTCGACGTCACCGACCGCCCGCACCACGTCGTCGACGCCACCGGCCGCCCGCACCCCCGCCGCTTCGCCCACGGCGTCCCCACCGAGTCCGTGCACTGGGCCACCGCGACGGGCGTCGGCCCCGGCGTGGACTCGGTGACGCTGCGCGACGGCGACGCGCTGGCCAGGGCCGTGCTCGATGCCGCGCCCGGCTTCGCGGGAGCGCCCGCATGACCTCGACCACCGCGACGGCCGAACCGCTCGACCCGACGCCCCAGGAGGAGTCCCCGATGACCGTCGTGTCCGACCTCACCGCCCCTGACCACGCAGCCGGATCCGGCACACCCGCACCGGGAACCGGCACGCCGGCCCCCGGACCCGTGGCGCCCGCCCCTGATCCCGTGGCGCCCGCCCCCGATCCCGTACGCGAGTCCATGGGGCGCGTGCCCCGTGTCCTCCAGTACCCGCTGACGCTCCTCACCGGCAGACCCCTGGCAGGACAGGCACCGCTGAGCTGGTGGACGCCCGCCTTCCATCTCTTCGCGGCGCTCGCCTCGATGCTCGCCGGGGTCGCCGTCTCGGTCACCGGCTGGGCGCTGGCGGGGAGTTGGCTGCTCCTGCTGCTGCCGGGCTGGGCGATGACGCTGCACGGCATGCGCAACCTGCGCATGATGGTCTACCACCAGTGTTCGCACCGGAACATGTTCCGCCGCAGAAAGCTGGACACGGCGATCGGCCGGGCGACGTCGAGCCTGCTGATCGTGCAGCACTTCGCCCGCTACAGCGAGGAACACGTCGGCGACCACCACGCGGCCCACCACATGACGCTGCGCGACCCCACCGTGCAGGCCTTCCTGATCAGCCTCGACCTGCACCCGGGCATGACCCGCCGGCAGATGTGGCGGCGCACCCTCGGCAAGCTGCTCTCACCGGTCTTCCACGCCACGTTCGCCGTGGCCAGGGCCCGCTCCTTCTGGCACGGCTCCTCGCGCGCCGAGCGGCTCACGGCGGCCGTGCTGTACGGCGGTTCGGCCGTCGCCTGTCTGCTCACGGGCACGTGGGCGGCGCTGCTCGTCGTCTGGTTCGTGCCGCTCGTGCCGCTGTTCCAGCTCAGCAACACCCTGCGCCTGTGCGTCAAGCACACCTTTCCGCACCCGGAGCAGACCGAGCGGCGCGGCAAGGCGTACTTCGGTTCCCTCACCAACGCCATCTTCATCGGTGAGGCGGCCCCCGCCCCCGGAGCCGCGCCGCTGCGGGCCACCGCCGCCTGGCTGCGCTGGACCGCCCGCATGCTCTTCGTGCACCTGCCGAGCCGCTACCTGGTCCTGACCGGCGACACCGTCGTCCACGACTTCCACCACCGCCGCCCGGCGGCCCGCGAGTGGGCCGACTACCTCTTCGCCCGCCAGGCCGACGCCGACCGGGGCAGCGCCGGCTGGCCGCCCTACCACCACGCCTGGGGCCTGGTGCCGGCGATCAACCTGGTCTTCGACTCGCTGTCCGCGGCCGACCCCGCGGAGTTCGACGTACGACGGATACGGGACGTCAGCAGGCGGGAGCTGTTCGCCGCCTTCGACGACTGACCCTCCCCGTCCGAGAGCCGCCCAGATCCGACCGGAGCCGCCCCATGCACAGACGCACCGTGATCCTCGGCGTCGCCGCGAGCGACAGCCATGCCGTGGCCAACCAGCTCATCGCGCACACCCTGCGCGCCCGTGGATTCCAGGTGATCAACCTGGGCACCTGCACGACCGTCGACGAGTTCGCCGCCGCCCACCGCGAGCACCCCGACGCAGAGGCCGTCCTGATCGGCAGCCTCAACGGCCATGCGTACGAGGATCTGCTGGACCTCCCCGAGGCGCGCGCCCGGGGCCTGCTCGGCTGTCCGGTCCTGGTGGGCGGCAACCTCTCCGTGGGCAGCCGCAAACAGTCCGCCGACATCGAGCGGCTCTACGCCATCGGGGTCCACCGCGTACTGAACGACGCGTCCGAACTGCCTGCCGTACTCGACGAGTTGGCGGCCCCGACGCCGGCCCCGGCCGCGACTCCGGCTCCGGCACCGACTTCGGCCCCGACGCCGGCGGGTGCCTCGTGACGACCGCCACCGAACTCCCGACGCTCCACGAATCCGTCGCGTACGTCGGCGCGTTGGGGAAGGCCACCGTCGCCGACGTGCTGCGGGAGGCCAGGGCCGCCGGCCGCCTGGCCCTCCAGCCGCGCTGCGGGGTCGGCTCGCACCCCCAGATGTCCACGCTGCTCAAGGACATCGAGCGACACGCCGCCCCCGACGTCCTGTCGCTCACCATCGACGCGCACACCCGCCTCGGCCGCTTCGACCACGCCCGGTCGGTCCTCGACCGCAACCCGGCCGACCTGAACGGCTATCCGCTGGTCTCGCACGGCTGGCGGCGCGGCCGCGAGCTCAACGAGGCGGTCCGCGCGCCCCTGGAGGTCCGGCACGGCTCCCCCGACGCCCGGACGCTGTTCCGCACGGCCGTCGCCGCCGGCATCACGTCCTTCGAGGGCGGCGGCATCTCGTACAACCTGCCGTACTCCAAGGACGTGCCGCTCGAACGGTCCCTGGCCGCGTGGCGCGAGGTCGACGCGGCCTGCGGCGAGCTGGCCGAGCTCGGCCTCGTCGTGGACCGTGAGCTGTTCGGCACGCTCACGGCCGTCCTGATGCCACCCTCGGTCAGTCTCGCCGTCAGCGTCCTGGAGGCGGTCGCCGCCGCCCGCGAGGGGGTGCGCTGCATCTCGGTCGCCTACCCGCAGGGCGGCCACGCCGAGCAGGACGTGGCGGCGCTGCGGGCCATCCCGCTGCTCGCCGCCCGCCATCTGCCGGCCGGCGTCGAGGTCCACGCGGTGCTGCACGAGTTCATGGGCGTCTACCCGCGCGAGCGCGCGCACGCCGAGGACCTCATCCTCTACGGCGCGCTCGTCGCCCGGTACGGCGGCGCGACCAAGCTGATCACCAAGACGTACCAGGAGGCGTACGGCATCCCCGACACCCGCGCCATCGTCGACGGTCTGCACCTCGCCGCCCGCGCCAACTCGCCGCTGCTCGCGGGGTGGCGGCTCGACGAGGCAAGGATCGCCGAGGAACTGGAGTGGCTGCTCGCCGAGGTCGACGCGCTGGTGGCGCCGGTGCTCGACAGCCGCCTCGGCCTCCACGAGGCCATCGCCGCCGCCTTCGCCGACGGCACCCTGGACATCCCGTTCAGCGCCAGCCGGCATGCCCGCTCGGCGGTGATCCCGGGCCGTGCGCGGGACGGCGCGATCCGCATCCTGTCCGCGGGCGCGCTGCCCCTGCCACGGCACCTGCGGGACCGGAACACCGACGCGCTGCGGACCCGGCCCACGGACCTGTACGAGGCCCTCACCAGGGACATCGACCACTTCCCGCGGCTGTTCGGGGAGCCGAACCACCGCCTGTGAGGGTCACTTGGCGGGTTCGGCCAGCAGCCCGTGCTTGTGGATGAGATAGCCGGCCTGGAAGCGGCTGCGGGCGCCGAGCCCGTCGAGGATGCGGGAGACCCGGCGCTGGCAGGTGCGTAACGAGACACCCAGCCTGCGGGCGATGGCGGCATCGTCCATGCCGCTGGCCAGCAGCCTCAGCAGCGCCTTGTCGACGTCCTCCGACAGCACTTCCATGCGCTCGCGCGAGGTGTCGACCTCGAACGGATCGGCGTTGAACCACACATGCTCGAAGGCCTGCACGGCGAAGTTCACGACGCTGGGTTCCTCGATGAGCACCGCGCCCAGGTTGTTGCCCGCGTGGGAGATCACCGCGACCCGGCGGTCGAACACGATCAGCCGCATGAACTCGGCCGACGCGGTGCGCACTTCGCCGCCCTTGTGGGTGATCCGCTCGACGTAGGCGGCCGTCGGCAGGCTGAAGCGGGCGCTGTGCTGGTAGAGCGTGCGCATCCGTACGCCCCGGCCCAGCATCGCCTCGTCCCGCTCGATCGCCTCCTCGAGGACCTCGGTGCGGCGGCCTCCGCCGGGCTGCGCGGTGAGGACCTCCTCCTGGCAGTTGGCGGCGCGCTCGGCCAACACGTTGCGCACGTCCTGGAGTTCCGTGAGCACCTGCACGCCCTTGGCGCGCTGCCGCCAGGCCAGGCTGTTGTGGTAGACGGGGGCCAGGCTCTCCAGGTCGCGGCGGGCGTGCGCGATCAGCTCGGTCTGCTTGCGCAGCTCCGTCTCCAGCGGCAGCAGGGTCAGCAGCGCCGCGGACTCCGGGCCGACCGGCGCATAGCGGTGGCAGTCGGGATCCTCCTGGTGCAGCAGGCCGAGACCCAGCAGCCGCGCCAGTGACTCGGTCACATCGCTGTCGGTGATGCCCAGTTCCGCGGCCAGCGCCGGCACGTCGAAGGGGGTGCCGTCGAGCACCCGCTCGTATACGAGTCCGTCACCCGGCTGAAGTCTCAGATCGGTCAGGCTGTCCCACACCAAGCGGCCCATGGTGCTCCCACGTTCCCGTTCCCACAATGTAAAGAACCAGAGAACAGCCCCGTTGCCGTAACCCGGCCGGAACGTTAACAGAGCTTTCGAGCGGCCGACCAGTAGGTGCTCACAGGGTGGAACGGCCCCCTTGATCGCTTGCCGGCCCCTTCTTTCGTCACCGTTCGGCAACAGCCATGAACCGCCTGGCCAGGTGCCCCGTAGACCCCGGTGTGCGCGGATCTAGGACCGCGGGCGAATCGAGACGAGAGAAGGAACCGAGATGGCCGGCGGCAACATTCAGATCAGCCCGGACGAGATGCGCGAGGCGTCCACCTGGCTGCAGAACCAGAAGGAACTCATGCAGCAGAGCCTGCACGAGGCCAACACGAAGATGGACGAGATGGTCGAGGCGGCGTACGCGACGCCGGGCTCCGAGAGCAAGTTCCGCCCGTACTGGGAGGAGTACAAGAACGGCACCGAGAAGGCCATCGAGGGTCTGCAGGGTGTCAGCGAGTTCATCAAGCAGGTCGCCGACGCGTTCGTCGACACCGACGACCAGACGGCCGGCTCCATCGGCTGAAGCGCCCCGCATCGCCCGGCCCCGCTCTCCCCGTGAGGGCGGGGCCGGGCGGCTGGGACAGGAGAGGAGACACCGATGAGTGGTCGCATCAGCGTTCCCGTGCAGGATCTGAAGGACACCGCCAAGGAGCTCCAGAACATCGGGGATCTGATCGGCAACTCCGCGACGCTCTACCACGCCGCCGGCGACGACGGGGATTTCAAGAGCCTGGCCGGCGACAGCAAGCTCGCGGACGCCCTCGACGCGTTCGACAAGGCGTGGGTGGCGGGTCACGAGCGGGTTCACGACAACGTGAAGAAGTTCTCCGACAACACGGACACGATCGCCGAGAACTTCACGCAGACCGACGACGAGACCATCAAGTCGCTGGACGAAGAGAAGCAGGACGCGTGACGGAGGAACGTCGCGAAGAACGTCACGCGGAAGGGAAAAGCACCATGACGGAGCCGGGTACGGAACCGGGAACGGAGCGGCCGGAAACGGCCGCGCCCGCGGAGTACAGCCTGAGGTTCCCCGACTCGTGGTGGCACCTCGACCTCGACCCGAACACCCGGGACGCGTCGATCCGCCGCCGTATCGAGGCACAGGTGGAGAAGGCCCCGCAGCTGACCCGCGAGCAGGTGGACGGGCTGATCCGCAGCACGCGGCGCATCGCCCGCGAGGCGCACGCGAAGGGCGCGCTGCGGGCGTCGGGCATGCTCAGGATTCTGCGTGCGGGCAGCGGCCCGCTGGTGCTCAGCGCCACCACGGTGGTGCTGCGGATCTCCGTCCCCGAGGAGGAGGCGGAGGACCTGGCGGACCTCGTCATGGCCGCGGGCGTCCAGCTCGGCACCGACGCGGAAGGCAGCGGACTGCCGCCCGGCGAGGTGGAGTTCGTGGAGCTGCCGCACGTCGGGGCGGCCGGGCGGATCTCCCGTATCGAGGACATCGACTACAACGGGACGCGGGTGCCCACCGCGGTCCGGCACACCCTGGTCCAGGTGCCGAACAGCCACGACTATCTGGTGCTCGCCAGCTCCACCCCCAACGTGGATCTGGCGGAACAGTTCTACGAGGTCTTCGACGCGATCGCGGAGTCGCTCCGTTTCGGTGACCCGTCCGATACGGCCGCGGAAGCCGCCGACGCAAGCCCCATGGGCGCAACAGAACAGGGAAAGTGAGGTCGCGGCCATGGCGCGCCCTGCGGTGTCCGATTGGGAAGACGTCTTCGGGTTCTCGGACGACCCGACCCCGGGTGATGCGGACATGCTCGGAGACCTCGCCCGCCAGTACCGCTCCGTAGCGGACAACGCGGGCGATGCCCTGCCCCTCGTCTCCGGTCTGGAGAACAACCAGACCGGCGAGGGCAAGACGATGGACAAGCTCCGGGACAAGCTGGGCGACCTGGCCGAGCAAGTACGCAAACTGCACAGCTCGTACGACCAGGCGGCCGGCGCCCTGGACACGTACGTGCACTCGCTGCGCGATCAGCAGCGCAACGCCGACAACGCCCTGGAGAAGGGGCGTGAGGCCAAGGCGCGGCTCGATTCGGCCACCGATGTGGTGAGTGCGCTCACTGCCGACATCAGTCACCTCGACGGCCAGAAGCATCCGCCGGACGACAAGGCGGCACGGGCCAGCACCCGGCGCGCCCTGGACGAGGCGCACAGCAAGCAGTCCGGCGCACAGGCGCAGGCCGATGACGCGCAGGCGGATCTCGACGCGGCCCGCATGCTCGCCGAGGATGCGCGGCAGGTGCGTGAGGAGGACGCGTCCGTAGCGGCGCAGAAGTTGGACGACGCGCGGGGCGAGTCCGTCGCCGGCTACAGCCTCTGGGACAAGATCAAGAAGGCGTTCAGCAAGGCGCTCGCGATCATCAGCGCGGTGTTGGGTGTGCTGGCGATGCTGATTCCCGGGCTTCAGGGGCTCGGCATCGCGCTCACGATCGGCGCCGTCGTCGCCGGCGTCGCGTCACTGGCCATCAATATCTCGATCATGGTCGAGACAGGCGACTGGGACATCGGCGAGATCATCCTCGGCGTCGTGGGCCTGGTCGCGGGCGGCGGCGCGCTGCTCAAGGGAATCAAGGGAATCGGGTCGGCCCTCAAGGGCGTCAAGCCCGCCTCGGCCAAGGCGGGCGACGCTCGTGGCGTGGGCCGGGGGCTGGGCAGCCGTAAGTGCAAGACCGACCCGGTCGACGTGGCCAGCGGTGAGATGGTGCTGCCGCAGACCGATCTGTCGCTGCCCGGCGTGCTGCCGCTGGCGATCTCCCGTACGCATCTGTCGACCTACCGCTGCGGCCAGTTCTTCGGCCCCTCCTGGGCCTCCACCCTCGACGAGCGCCTGGAGATCGACGACCGGGGGCACGTGTGGTGGACCCGCGAGGACGGGTCGATCCTGACCTATCCCAGCCTTCCCAACGCCGAGTCCGACGAGCCGGTGTGGCCCGAGGAAGGCGACCGCATGCCGCTGACCTGCGCGGGAACGGACGACGTCACGGGCCGGGTCACGTACCGCGTCACCGACCCTCACACGGGTGTCGTCCAGACCTTCGCGGATCACCCCGACGACGAGAACGGCCTGTACTGGCTGACCCGTTGGCACGACCGGAACGACAACGAGGTCACCGTCTCCCGTCTGGAGGACGGCACCCCGACCGAGCTCCTTCACTCCGGCGGCTACCGCGTCGAGGTCCGCTGCATCGCCGGGTTGATCACCGGCCTCTCGGTCGCCACGCCCGAGGGCCCCGTCGAGGTCATGTCCTACGAACACGACGCGGACGGCAACCTCACGCACGTCATCAACTCATCCCGCAAGCCAATGGTGTTCGGCTACGACGACCAACACCGCCTCACCTCCTGGACGGACCGGAACAACTCGACCTACCGGTACGTCTACGACGACGCCAACCGCATCACCGAGACCGTCGGCCCCGAGGGGTACCTCTCCTCGAGCTGGTCGTACGACCTCGAGCAGCGGCGCACGCACTACACGGACGCCGTGGGCGCCACGCACATCTACCAGCTCAACGACCACCACCAAGTCGTCGGTGAGACGGACCCCCTGGGCCACACCACCACCTCCGAGTGGGACCGCTACGACAACCTGCTGGCCCGCACCGACGCCCTCGGCAACACCACCCGCTACGAATACGACCGGGCACACAACTCCACGGTCGTCGAGCTCCCGGACGGCAGCAGGTCCACGACGGCGTACAACGAGCTGAACCTGGCGGTCACGGAGACGGGTCCGGACGGCGACGTCTCGCGGCAGGAGTTCGACGAGCGGGGCAACCTCGTCGCCTTCATCGCGGCCGACGGGTCCACCCACCGGCTGGCCCGGCACGGCACCGGGGCCCTCGCCTCCGTCACGGACCCGACGGGAGCGGTCGTCACGTACGAGACCGATGCCGCGGGGCTCACCGTGGCCCGCGACCGGGGTGACGGGAGCAGGACGACGGCCGAGCGCGACGCCTTCGGCCGCATCGTCGCCCTCACCGATCCGCTGGGCGCCGTCGTGCGCAGCGAGTGGACCGTCGAGGGGCTGCTGGCCAAGCGCACCGGGCCCGACGGCCGCGTCGAGCACAGGACGTGGGACGGGGAGGGCAACTGCTGCTCCGCCACCAACCCGGCGGGGGCCACCACCCGCTACGAGTACACCCACTTCGACCTGGTCGCGGCCCGCACCGGGCCCGACGGGGTGCGCCACACCTTCGGCTACGACCGGGAGCGGCGCCTCACGCAGGTCACCAACCCGCAGGGCCTGACCTGGGACTACACGTACGACGGGGCGGGCCGCCTGATACGCGAGTCCGACTTCGACGACCGTGAGGTCGGCTACGCCCACGACGCGTCGGGCCGCACGGTCGTCCGTACGACGCCGCTGGGCGAGGAGATCGCCTTCGAGTACAACTCCGTCGGCGAACTCGTGCGCAAGGACGTGGCGGGGACGGTCACGTCCTACGACTACGACCTGGCCGGGGAGCTCACCCGGATGTCCTCCGCCGAGTCGACGGTGGAGTTCGAGCGGGACGTCATGGGCCGGGTGCTCGCCGAGACCGTGGACGGCCGCCGCACCGCGTTCGGCTACGACGTCCTCGGCCGCCGCACCTCCCGCACCACCCCCACCGGCGTCGTCACCGAACTCACCTACGACGACCGGGGGAACCGCGACGGCCTCTCGATCGACGGGCACCGCGTGGCCTTCAGCCACGACGCGCTCGGCCGGGAGCTGGCACGTGCCTGGGGCGCGGAGACCGTGGCCGCCACGACCGCTTGGGACCTGGCAGGGCGCGCCGTCACCCGCGGCCTCACCGCCTCCGGCCGGGCGCTGCGCGACCGTCGCTACACCTATCGCGGCGACGACCTGCTCACATCCGAGACGGAGGCCGTCACGGGCCGGACCCGGCAGATGGAACTCGACCCGGCCGGGCGCCCGTTGACGGTCACCGCCGAGAACTGGACCGAGTCCTACGCCTACGACCAGGCGGGCAACCAGACGTCGGCGACGTGGCCGGAGAAGGCCGGCCGCACCGAGGCCCGCGGCGAGCGCACCTACACCGGCACCCGCGTCCAGGCGGCTGGAGGCGTGCGCTACGAGTACGACGCCGCGGGCCGCATGGTGCTGCGCCAGAAGCGCCGCCTGTCGAAGAAGCCCGACACCTGGCGCTACACGTGGGACGCCGAGGACCGGCTCACCGTGTGCATGACGCCCGACGGCACCCAGTGGCGCTACACGTACGACCCGATGGGCCGCCGCACCGCCAAGTACCGCGTGGCGGAAGACGGTTCGGTGGCGGAGACGGTCCGCTTCACGTGGGACGAGACCCGCCTCGCCGAGCAGACCGAAAGCACCACCGGCGTCACCACCACCTGGGACCACGAGGGCCACCGTCCCCTGACCCAGCTGGAGCGCAGGCCGCGGACCCAGGACCCGAGGACGCAGGAGGAGTACGACTCGCGGTTCTTCTCGATCGTCACCGACCTGGTGGGCGCCCCCACCGAACTGGTCGACGAGCGGGGCGACATCGCCTGGCGCTCCCGCGCCACCCTGTGGGGCACCACCAGCCGCAACCGGGACGCCGTCGCGCTGACGCCGCTGCGCTTCCCCGGCCAGTACGAGGACACCGAGACCGGCCTCCACTACAACTACTTCCGCCACTACGACCCCGAGACCGCGCGCTACGCCTCCCCCGACCCGCTGGGCCTCGCGCCGGCCGACAACCCGGTCACGTACGTCCACAACCCGCACACCTGGGTCGACGTGCTCGGCCTCGCTCCGGAGAGCTGCTCGTCGGTCCCTCAGAATCAGCACCTTCCCACCAAGCGCGGCGCGTTCGTGGCGGCCAAGCGGGATCTGGGCATCAAGAAGGATCAGCTGCCCGACTACATCACTCGCCCGAACATGACGGACGGTAAGGGCGCAAATGTCTTGAAGAACGGCGAGCCGTTCGAGACCCGCCAGCTCCACTACACGCTCGGCGACGGCAGAAAGGTGGCCATCCAGGACCACGGCGCCGGCCACATTTACGGTCCCAAGGGCACCCCCGGAAACCAGGGGCCGCACTTCAACGTGCGCCCCGACAACGGCCCCGACGACCTCCGAAACGGTAAGGTCCCCGGAACCTCGGAGCACTACAGCTGGGGTAAACGGCCCTCCAATGTCTGAATCGCGCGTACCGACCGGAGGGCGGCACATGGCCTGGACCGATCACGTCGTCCGGTCGACGGGACTCGTGAAGATCTACGGGGGCGATGTGCCACCCCTGCGCGGGGGTGCACCTGCACCGGCGCGGACGAGCTGAGCGCGGTGGACGGCACGTCGACGTGCCGCAGGAGAAAGCGCAGTTCCTTTGGCGAGCAAGAAACCCGACCGTTCGTTACCGAATGCAATAGCCGTTGCCGGTCTGCCCGGAACCGGCCAAAAGAAAGTGGGAAATGGCCATGACTCGGCCTGCGGTGTCCGACTGGGAAGATGTCTTCGGATTCTCGGACGACCCGACCCCGGGCGATGCGGACATGCTCGGCGATCTCGCCCGCCAGTACCGTTCCGTAGCGGACAACGCGGGCGATGCCCTGCCTCTCGTCTCCGGTCTGGAGAACAATCAGACCGGCGAGGGCAAGACGATGGACAAGCTCCGGGAAAAGCTGGGCGACCTGGCCAACCAGGTGCGAAAACTGCACAGTTCGTACGACCAGGCCGCCGGCGCCCTGGACACGTACGTGCATTCGCTGCGCGACCAGCAGCGCAATGCCGACAACGCCCTGGAGAAGGGCCGCGAGGCCAAGGAACGCCTTGAGTCCGCCACCGACGTGGTGCGGGCTGCCGGTGCCGACATCAGTCACCTCGACGGGGTGAAGCATCCGCCGGACGACAAGGCGGCACGGGCCAGCACTCGGCGCGCCCTGGACGAGGCGCACAGCAAGCAGTCCGGCGCCCAGGCCCAGGCCGATGACGCGCAGGCCGATCTCGACGCGGCCCGCATGCTCGCCGAGGACGCACGCCAAGTGCGCGAGGAGGACGCCTCCGTAGCCGCGCAGAAGCTGGACGACGCGCGGGACGAGTCCGTCGCCGGCTACAGCCTCTGGGACAAGATCAAGAAGGCGTTCAGCAAGGCGCTCGCCATCATCAGCGCGGTGTTGGGCGTGCTCGCGCTGCTGATTCCCGGGCTTCAGGGGCTGGGTATCGCGCTCACGATCGGTGCCGTCGTCGCCGGGGCGGCATCACTGGGCATCAATATGTCGATCATGGCGGAGACCGGCGACTGGAACATCGGCGAGATCATCCTCGGCGTCGTGGGCCTGGTCGCGGGCGGCGGTGCGCTGCTCAAGGGACTTGGAGGGATCGGTTCGGCCCTCAAGGGCGTCAAGACCGTCCCGATCAAGACGGCCAACACCCGCTTCGTCGGCCGTGGTCTGGGCAGCCGTACCTGCAAGACCGACCCGGTCGATGTGGCCAGCGGTGAGATGGTGCTGCCGCAGACCGATCTGTCGCTGCCCGGCGTGCTGCCGCTGACGATCTCCCGTACGCATCTGTCGACCTACCGCTACGGCCAGTTCTTCGGCCCGTCCTGGGCCTCCACCCTCGACGAACGCCTGGAGATCGACGACCGCGGACGGGTCTCATGGGCCCGCGAGGACGGCTCGATCCTCACCTACCCGAGCCTCCCCACCTCCGACACCGACGAGCCGGTGTGGCCCGAGGAAGGCGACCGCCTTCCCCTGACCTGCGCGGGAACGGACGACGCCACGGGCCGGGTCACCTACCGCGTCGCCGACCCCCACTCGGGTCTCGTCCAGACCTTCGCGGATCACCCCGACGACGAGAACGGCCACTACTGGCTGACCCGTTGGCACGACCGCAACGACAACACCGTCACCATCTCCCGACTGGAGGACGGCACCCCCACCGAACTGGCCCACTCCAGCGGCTACCGCGTCCAGGCCCACTGCATCGCCGGCCTCATCACCGGCCTCTCGGTCTCCACGCCCGAGGGCCCCGTCGAGGTCATGTCCTACGAGCACGACGCGGACGGCAACCTCTCCCACGTCGTCAACTCCTCGCGCAAGGCGCTGGTGTTCGGCTACGACGACCAGTCCCGCATCACCTCCTGGACCGACCGCAACGGCTCCGTCTACCGGTACGTCTACGACGACGCCGACCGCGTCACCGAGACCATCGGCCCCGAGGGGTACCTCTCCTCCCGCTGGTCCTACGACCCCGTCGGGAATCGCACCCACTACACCGACGCCTGCGGCGCCACGACCGTCTACCAGCTCAACGACCACCACCAAGTCGTCGGTGAGACGGACCCCCTGGGCCACACCACCACCTCCGAGTGGGACCGCTATGACAACCTGCTGGCCCGCACCGACGCCCTCGGCAACACCACTCGCTACGAATACGACCGGGCGCACAACTCCACGGTCGTCGAGCTCCCGGACGGCAGCAGGTCCTCGGCGACGTACAACGAGTTGAACCTGCCGCTCGCCTCGACCGGCCACGACGGGACGACGTGGACGTGCGAGTACGACGAGCGGGGCAACCCCACCGTCATGACCGGGCCGAACGGCGCCGCCCTTCGGTTCACCCATGACCGTGCGGGTGCCATCGCGACCGCGATCGACGCCGCGGGCGCCGCGGCCGCGTACGAGAACGACGGCGCCGGCCTGCCCCTCTCCGTGACCGACGCCTCCGGCGGAACCGCCCTGATCGAGCGCGACGCGTTCGGTCGTCCCGTCACCCTCACCGACCCGCTGGGCGCGGTCACCCGCACCGTGTGGACCGTCGAGGGCCGCGTAGCGGAACGCACCGGTCCCGACGGCCGCACCGAACGTCTCACCTGGGACGGCGAGGGCAACTGCCTCACGCGCACCGACGCCGCGGGCAACACCGCCCGTTTCGCGTACACGCACTTCGACCGGCTCGCGGCCCGTACCGAGCCCGACGGCGCCCGGTGCACCTTCGCCTACGACGCCCAGCTCCGCCTCACCCGGGTCACCAACCCGCAGGGCCTGGAGTGGGACTACGTCTACGACAGCGCCGGCAACCTCACCAAGGAAACCGACTTCGACAACCGCGAGATCCGTTACGCCCACGACGCGTTGGGCCGGGTCACTGCGCGCACGACGCCGCTGGGCCAGGAGATCGGCTACACGTACAACGAGCTCAGCCAGCTGACGGCCAAGGACGCGGCCGGGGTGCGGACCGAGTACACCTACGATGCGGCGGGCGCGCTGGTCCGCGCGGCCTCCCCCACGTCCACGCTCGCCTTCGAGCGGGACATCACGGGCAACCCGCTGTCGGAGACGGTCGACGGCCGCACCACCCGCTACACCTACGACATCATGGGGCGCCGCACCTCCCGCACCACTCCCACCGGCGCGTACACCGAACTCGCCTACGACGGGGCGGGCAACCGCAGCTCCCTGGCCTCCGACGGCCACCGGATGGAGTTCGCGCACGACCTCCTCGGCCACGAGCTCGTCCGCTCCCTGGGCGCCGCCGCATCGCCGGTCGCCCTGACCACGGCCTGGGACCCGGCAGGGCGCCCCGTCGCACAGCGGGTGGCCGCCCCGGGCGGGGACGTCCGGGCCCGCACCTACGCGTACCGGGCGGACGACTACGTCACCTCCGTCACCGACGAGGTGACGGGGACCAGCCGACGGATGGAACTGGACCCGGCGGGCCGCCCGTTGACGGTCACCGCCGATGGCTGGACCGAGTCCTACGCCTACGACCGGGCGGGCAACCAGACCGAGGCCGACTGGCCCGACAAGGCGCACCGCACCGACGCCCGGGGCCCCCGCACCTACACCGAGACCCGGCTGCTCTCCGCCGGCGCGGTCCGCTACGAGTACGACGACGCCGGCCGCATGGTGCTGCGGCAGAAGCGCCGCCTGTCGAAGAAGCCCGACACCTGGCGCTACGAGTGGGACGCCGAGGACCACCTCCTCGCCTGCGTCACCCCCGACGGCACCCGCTGGCACTACACGTACGACCCGATGGGGCGCCGGACCGCCAAGTACCGTATGGCGGAGGACGGTTCGGTGGCCGAGGCGGTGTACTTCACCTGGGACGAGACGCGTCTCGCCGAGCAGCGGGACAGCACCACCGGCGTCATCCTCACCTGGGACCACGACGGCCACCGCCCGCTCACGCAGCTGGAGCGGAAGCCGAGGAGCCAGGACGAGTTCGACTCCCGCTTCTTCGCCATCGTCACCGACCTCGTCGGCACCCCCACCGAACTCGTCGACGAACGCGGCGGCATCGCCTGGCGCTCCCGCGCCACCCTGTGGGGCGTCACCACACGCAACCGGGACGCGATCGCCCACACACCGCTGCGTTTCCCGGGACAGTACGAGGACCCCGAGACGGGGCTGCACTACAACTACTTCCGGCACTACGACCCGGAGACCGCCCGCTACACGACGCCGGACCCGCTGGGCCTGGAGCCCGCTCCCAACCCCCGCGCCTATCCGCACAACCCCAACACCTGGTTCGACGCCCTCGGACTCGCACCGTGCGACGAACTGGAGTCCCTGGCCACCGACGTGAACAAGGTGCTGTCCAGGCGTGGCCAGTCGGGCCAGACGGTCGCCGCGGTCCGTGACAGGACCGGTGACATCTGGGTGGGCGGAACGAGCAAGGCGAAGCTGACTCCCGCGCAGCGGGACCTCGTCGAGGCCCGCGGAGCCAAGTTCCTCCCCAACGACCAGTACATTCCGCCGAGGATGCTGGCCGGCCACGCGGAGGAGAACCTGCTGGAATTCCTCGACAGGATCGGGCGGGTGCCCACGCACGGCGCGGCCAGCCGCAGTGTGTGCGAGGACATCTGCGAGCCTCTCATCACGGGATTCGGAGGCCGCGTGGAGGGACCCATTCACGTGCGGGACGCCGGCACCAAGGTCCGGCACTTCGTATTCCCAGGTTGACCACCGCGGGCGCACGGCGGCGCCCGCACCACCCCATCAGGAACGGGAAGCACAGATGCCCGAGGAGATCGCCCCTCAACTCGTCGGTCGGGAGACCGTCGAAGGAATCACGGAGGCCTGGGGAGAATTCGACGGCCGGCAGTTCCGGGACGGGACACTGCGACTGGTGACCCGCTCGCCGGAGCTGGTGTCCGTCAGGACCCTGCGCTCGTCCGCCGAGCCGCGGCTCTTCTGCGACGACGTCCTCCACGTCCCGCTGACGGATCTCTACGAGGGCGCCTACGTGACACCGACCAGGGGCGGCGTCGCGGTGTCCCGGCAGGACTCGGTGTCGTACCACTCGCGCGACGGCGCCGTGGAATGGAGCTTCAGGCACTTCCCCTGGGGCGGTGGCCCGATCGGCAGCGGGGCCTGTGCGGAGACCCCGGACGGGCAGCGGCTGCTCGCCGTCGTTCCGGGAACTCCGGGAAGCACCGGGGAATATCCGGGTGACCGCTGCGTCCTCCTCGAATCGGCCACCGGGAAGGTGCTCGACGAGGCGCCGCTCCCGTCGTTCTCCGCCTCCTACACCTTGGACGCGCCCTTCGCCCGGGTCTCGGCCTTCTTCCTGTCCGCGGGGCAGGGCCAGGACAGTGCCCACTCCTGGAAGGTGGACGTCGCGGACGACCGCCTGCACCTCACGGAACTCGCATCGGGCTTGGCGCGCGTGACGGCCACGCAGGACGACAGAGTGCTGGTGCAGGATGTCGGCGGCAGTTGGCTGCAACTGCGCGGTGTCCTCCCCGACGGGACTACGCAGGTCGAGTCCGAGGTGCGCCCGGAAGGCCTGCGGACGGCTGAGGAGTCGTACATCACGGGCGACTCCGGATTCGTCGACGCGTCCCGCGCCATCGCCGCCGTGGGCGAGGAATGGTGGTCCGAGGAGACCGAGCATTTCCTGCTCGACACGGCGGACCTGACCGCTCGTCAGCGAATTCGGTACCCGTTCCCGGACGGCCCGGACGCCAAGGCCCTCGGCGACGGAACGTGGATCACCGTGCACGAGGACGAAGTGCAACGGTGGCGGATCGCGCCGTAACGAACCCGGTTCGCACACCGCAGAGGGCCCCGCCGAACTCATCGGCGGGGCCCTCTGTCGTACCTGCCGCAGGGCCTCAGCCCTCGGCCGCCGGCAACACCGTCTCCGGCACCTGCACCGTCCGCAGCACCCCGTCCCCCAGATGCAGCATCGCCCGCCCGGCGGTGGGTGCGTTCAGGCGGCTGCGGGGGATCTTGACGCCGATCAGGTCGCCGTCGCTCATGTTCTGCGGCTTCAGGAGCAGGCCGCAGCGGTTGCGGCGGGCCTCCGTGTGCCAGCCGGAGAAGCCGGAGGAGAGGCGGTCGGTCTGGCCCGCGATCACCAGGCCGCGGCCGTTCTCCGCGCCGGACTTGGCGATCTGGGTGAGGACGGGCTCGGCCTTCGTCTTCAGCAGCAGGTCGGCGTCGTCCAGGATCACCACGGCGCCCTTCGGCGCGGACGCGAGCACCTGCTCGAGCGCCATGGGGTCGATGTCGGACTCCTCGTAGACCGCGAGGACGCCGGGCCGCCCGGCGAGCCGGCGCAGCGGTGACCTGGAGGGCGCGCCGATGACGAGGGGCGCGCCGACCGAGAGCAGCGACATCGCCAGCGTCGACAGGACCGTGCTGCGTCCCGAGCGGGCGGGCCCGGAGACCATGAACGTCGGCGTGACGGAGAAGTCGGGGCCCACCGCGGCGAGTTCGTCGCCGCCGACCCCGGACATGGCCCACCGCGGCGACGGCAGCGGGCGCGGCACGTACTGGATCGCCTGTTCCCAGGTGAGCCGGTCGGGCAGAGTGTCGACACGGAACGGGCGTGTCGCAGCCGGGAGTTGAGACGACTGCGCCCGGCAGTGTTCGGCGATCTGGTGGAGCGCCCCCGCCTGCGCCTGGCCCTCCGGGTTGTCCGTGAGGAGCGCGATCTGCACCTCCGCCTTGTCGGCGGCGCGGAAGGCGCGGCCCGGCGGGATCTCGTCCGGCACGTTGCGCTGGGTGATGCCGATCTGCCCGTACTCGGACTTCTCGTTCAGCTTGAGGACGAGCTTGTCCTCGGTGGAGCCGTTGACCCGGCTGGAGAACAGCGCACGGTCACCGGTCATCAGCAGGTGGATGCCGACGCTCGCGCCGTCCCGGAGCAGGTTCATGACGGAGGTCAGCAGGTTCCCGGAGTCGTACTCGCCGAGCTGCTTGTCGAAGACCTCCCAGCGGTCGATGAACAGCACGATGTGCGGCGGGCGTTCGGCCTCCGGCAGCGCGCGGCGGAGCTCCGGCAGGTCGGCGCTGCCGCGCGCGGCGAGCATTTCCTGGCGGCGGGTCAGCTCCTTAGTGAGGCGGGCCAGCAGCCGGGCGACGCGGTCGGGCTGGGTGCGCTGGGTGATGGCACCGCAGTGCGGCAGGCCCTCGATGGGCAGCAGCGCGCCGTTGCCGCAGTCGATGCCGTACATGTGCAGCTTGTCGGCGGAGTGGGCGAGCGCCATGGCACCGGCGATGGTGCGCAGCGCCTGCGACCTGCCCTGGCGCGGCGAGCCGACGATGTGCAGGTGGCCGAGGGTCGCCGGGTCGATGACCAGCGGCTGCCTGGCCTGCTGGGCGGGCAGGTCCACGACGCCGTACGGGACGGGCTGGAGGTCGTAGTGCGAGGGGGCGGGGGCCGGGAGGTCGCGGGTGACGAGGACCTCGGGCAGCGGAGGGAGCCAGGGGCTGTGCTGCCGGGGGATGCCCATCTCCCGGTCGGCCGCGCGGATCGCCGTGACGAGCCCGGTGAGGTCGGTCTCGACCTCGGCGGGCGCGGCGGCGGCGCGGGGGCGCGCCGGGAGCGGCTCGCCGAGGTGTTCCCAGCCGACCGCCACTGCCCAGGGAGCGGGCAGGGAGATCGTGGAGGCGCCGGGGCGACGGCCTCCGACGCGTCCGGACTGGAACGGGACGAGGGAGTTCTGGCCGAGGCGGACGTAGGCGCGGCCCGGGTTGCTCTGCGAAATCCCGGCGGCCTCACCGGAGTTGATGACGTCCTGGCTCTCGCCGGAGTCGGTGACGCGCAGGGCGATACGCAGGTTGGTGTTGGCGCGGATCTCGGAGGAGACGACGCCGCTGGGGCGCTGGGTCGCGAGGATCAGGTGGATGCCCAGCGAACGGCCCCGCTGGGCGATGTTGACCAGGCCCTTCACGAAGTCGGGCAGGTCGCGGACCATCGAGGCGAACTCGTCGATGACGATGAGGAGTCGGGGCATCGGGTCGCGGCCCGACCCGGGTTCGCGCTCCAGGAGGTCGATGTAGTCCTCGATGTCCTTGGCGCCCGCCGCGGCGAGGATGTGCTCGCGCCGGGTGAGTTCGGCCGTCAGCGACACCAGGGCCCGCTCGACGAGGTGGGCGTCGAGGTCGGTGACCATGCCGACGGTGTGCGGCAGGTCCACGCAGTCCTTGAACGCGGAGCCGCCCTTGTAGTCGACCAGTACGAAGGTCATCGCGTCGGGGCGGTTCGCCACGGCGAGGGACGCGACGATGGTCTGGAGGAGTTCGGACTTGCCGGAACCCGTGGTGCCCGCGACGAGGCCGTGCGGGCCGTCGCGCTTCAGGTCCAGGTGGAACGGGCCGTCGAGGGAGACGCCGACCGCCGCGCGGGTCGAGCGGCCGCCGGCGAGCCAGCGCCCCCGGATGCCGGCGGCCTGCGGCGGGTCGAGGGCGAGGACGTCGAGCAGCCGCGCGGAGGCGGGCAGCACGGCGGCCTCCTCGTCGCCGCCGCCCGGGTCGCGCAGCGGGCCCATCGCACGGGCCAGCGAACGGCAGTAGTCGGCGGAGACCAGGTCGGGCCGGACGCCGGTGACGGTGCCACGGCCGGAGCGGCCCACCCGGATGGTGCCGCCGGGCTCCTCGGCGACGACGGCGAGGCACTCCTCGGGCAGCAGCCGCTCCTCGGCGTCGAGGCAGACCGCGCGGACGCCGACGGCCGGGCCCTCGCGCAGGATCTGCGTCACGCCGGGCAGCGAGCGCAGCCTGCGGGCGCCGTCGAGGACGACGAGCACGTCGGGTCCCGCGGGCTTGCCGCGCCGTTCGGCCGCCGTCGCCGTGGCGCGTTCGGCGATCAGCGCGGTGAGTTCGGCGACGCGGAGGGCGCAGCTCTCGGTGCCGTAGCCGATGGAGGCCGGGGTGTCGCCCGACTTCTTGCGGACGTGCGGCAGCCAGCGCAGCCAGGACCAGCCGTCGCGGCCCTGTTCGCCGGTGGTCAGCAGGTGGATCTGGAGGTCGCGGGGGCTGTGCAGGACGGCGGCCTGGGCGATGGCCCAGCGGGCCACGGAGCGTGCGCCCGGGCCCTGGCCCGCGATGCCGAGGACGTGGTGCTCGCGCAGCGGCACCGTCACGGGGACGTCGTAGGCGGTCCACGGGTCCTGGCGGCGGTGCTCGTCCTTCGTCGGGTCGTGGAGCACGACGTCGGAGTCCATGTCGGCGGTGCCGACGCGCAGTTCGAGGAAGTCGGCGTCGGTGGCGCGGCGCTCCCAGAGGCGGCGCCGGGGGCCCACGGCGGTGAGGACGACCTCGGCCGGGTCCGGGAAGCCGCGGCGCCGGGCGGTGCGTTCGGCCGTGAGGGCCTCGTTCGCGTCGCCCTCGATGCGCGCCTTCTTCTCCTCGAACTCGGCGACGCTGTCGGAGTGGGACTGGCGGCCGCTGCGGCGGCTCATCACGTAGTTGCCGACGACCACGACCGGGGACAGCAGCCCGAACAGCAGCATCGACGTGCGGTTGAGGACCAGCGCACCCACGACGGCCATCACGATCGGGGCCGCGGCGGTGATCCACGGGAGCGGCCGGGCGGCGAGCGGTGCGGGCGGCGACGGCAGGGTGAAGCGGGTGGCGCGCTCGGCGGGGTGCAGCCGCGGTGGCCGGTTGTAGTCCCAGCCGGTGCCGTCCTCGGACGCCTGCACGGCGGCGTCCGGCTTCTGCGGGAGCGCGAGCTCCAACAGGGCGCCGCCGACGAGGAGTTGCGCGCCGACGGGCCAGGCCACCGCCTCGGTGACCTTCTCGCGGTCCAGCTGGAGCGAGCCGTCGCCCGGCACGGACGCGTCGGGCGCGATCCGGCAGCGTCCGCCGGGGCCGACCGTGAGCACGGCGGACGGCAGGTCGGGGACGGCGCGCAGGACCTGGGCGGAGCCGTCGTGGCCGAGGCCGATCCGGTACTCCCCCATGTCGATCCGGTGCACGGCGCCCGCTCCGGGACCGCCGACCGCACGGACCTCCACCAGGCCGTCCGGTTCGGCGGCCGCGGTGCCGGCCGGGCGGCCCAGGCCCACGATGGAGGCGTGCTGGAGCGGCGCGTCCCGCAGCCGCAGGTCCCCGGGCAGCAGCCGGTCGTCGGCGTACAGGCCGAGGCCCTCCGGGGGCCGGTGGACGCCTCCCGCCCCGGCCAGCGCCTCCGCGACAGCGCTCATGGGCGTGTCGGGGTCGGCGTCGAGGTGGACGTCGAACGCGTCACCACCCGCCTCGACCACGGTCAACATCAACGACACGAAAACGTCCTCCAGCCAGGGTGAATGGGGGCGTGGGCAGCCGCGGTCGACGGCTCCCGTACCACTGACGTGACTACGGGGCCGGTCGGCGGACGGTTCACGGAACTTTCCTGTGAACCATCCGCAGGCCGGCCCCGTAGTGGCCATCGGGTGCACGGCGCAGCGACCGTGCCGCTCCCGTTTTGTGACAAGGAGTCAGTGGATGATCTGGTACGTCCTGGCCGCGGTGCTGGGTCTTGCGCTGATCGCGGCGGTGACGGTGCTGATCGTCACGGAGCTGCGGGGCCGACCGCCGAAGCCCGTCAAGGCCTCGGCCGCCGTCACGAGCCGCGCCGCGCTCGACGTCGTCGACGCGGGCCTGCGCCGGCTGACGGGCGAATGCCTGCGCTCCGGCCGGTCGCTGCCCGATCTGTACGCCGTCGTCTACTCGGAGAAGCGGCTCGGGCTGCTGCTCGCCGGCGCCCAGCAGGACGCGCCCGCGCCCTGGGCGGCCGAGGAGGACGGCGAGCGCTGGACGATCTCGCCCGACGATCTGCACCGGCCGGGCCCCGACGGCGAGCCCGCCCTGCCGTACGCGCTGACGGTGACGGTGGGCCTCGACGGCCCCGACCGGGTGCTCGTCGACCTCTCCCGCGCGGCGGGCCCCATCTCGGTGACGGGCCCGGACGCCGAGGTGCACCGCATGGTGCGGGCCCTCGTCCTCGAGGCGCTCGCCGGTCCCGTGGGGGCGCTCGCGCAGGTCACGCTGGTGGGCTCGCTGGCCGACGGCCGACTCCTCACCGGCGACGAGACGCGCAGCTCGCGGCTGCACAGCGCGGCCAGCCTGGAGGAGGCCTTCGCCAGTGCGGCGGCGTCGGCGAACGCGGGTGTGCCCGCTGCCGGTTCGGCCGACGTCACGCAGGTGTTCCGACTGATCGAGGGCAGCAGCCGGATCGCCGTGCAGGGCGAGGTGCCCCACCTGTTCGTCGTGGACGCCACTCAACTCCCGCGCCGGGACGGGGTGCTCTCCGGCCTGCGCCGCGGGGACGCCCTCCTCGTGCTCGGCGAGGCGCCCACGGGGTGGCGCTGGCGCATCGGCGCGGACGGCTCGCTCGACACCGGACCGCTCGGCCTGAAGATCACCGGCCACGCTGGACGACTGGCCCTCTGAGTGTCACGCCGCCTCGCTGTCCACCGCGCCGTGCGCGTACAGCCCACGCCTGTTCAGCGCCTCGCGCATGGCACGCGCGGCGTAGTACGTGCGGGACTTGACGGTGCCGGGCGGCACGCCGAGCACCTTGGCCGTCTGGTTGACGGTGCGTCCGAGGTAGTGGACGTGCAGCAGGACCTCGCGCTGGGACGGCCGCAGGTCGCCCAGCGCCTCGACGAGGACCTGGGTGGTGAGGATGTGGTCCACGTTGTCGGACACCGGCAGGTGGGCAAGCTCGGGGTCGCCGGTCTCCGGCGGTCTGGCCTGGCGGGCGCGGTGGCCGTCGATGACGAGGTTGCGCAGCGCGGTGAACAGCCAGGGCCGCGCCGAGTCCGCGGTCGGGTCGAGTTCCGCGGCATGCCGCCAGGCGCGTATGGCGACTTCCTGAAGGATGTCCTCGGCGCGGTGCCAGTCGCCCTCCAGTCGCCGCGCGGCGAACTGCAGGAGCGCGGTTCCGTGGAATTCGTAGAGCGCTCTGAGGAACTCGTCGGGTTGGAGGTCCGCGGCACGGGGGCCGGGTATCCGGTCTTCGGGCGAAGCACTGGCCGACAAGGGCCTTTCCTCTCCGGATCTTCTGTGGGGGAAGACGGGTTCCGCCGGGTGCGGACCGACAGGCACCGCCGAAGGCCGCCGTGCGCACGTGTGGCGCCCGGCGGCCCGCGGCGGCGGTGATGTTCGGCGCGTCGGCGCCGGTCAGCCCGGTTCGTGAGAGGAGAGCGTGCTCACCTCACGGGATGTCAACTCGCGGTCGTAGACATGCACGTCGGCGATGTCACCGTTCCAGTAGTCGGTGGCCTTTCCGCCGAACTTGCCGCGGCCGATCATCACGCTGCCCGTGGGCTTGACGCTGCTGGAAGCAACCCTGGTTCCAGCGAGCTTGCCGTCCACATAGATCCGCATCCGGTGGTCCTTCTGACTGTACGTGCCGGTCAGGTGGTACCAGCGGTCGGCCTTGGGCTCCTCCGACGACTCCGCGACGGTACGTGCGCCGGGGAAACTGAAGGCGAAATTCTGGTCCTGGCCGGAGTACTGGAGGAAGAACGCGCTGTTCTTGTCGCCCTCCTGCGAGAGCGCGGTGTGCATGCCCTTCAGGTTCTGCTCGGTGAGGCGCACGCGCGCGGCGACCGAGTAGTCCTTGCCCGCGGTGTCGAGGCTGGTGTTGGTACTGGCGTATCCGCTGGTGCCGTTCAGCCGCAGGGCACCACCCTCGGGGCCTTCTGCCCAGGTCACGCCGCCGTTGAACACGGCATCGTGCTCACCGACCTTCGCAGTGCCGGACCGGTGCAGCGGCCACCATCCGAGGCCGTCCAGCGATTCGGCTTCCTTGCTCGGGCTGGGCGACGCGGCCGGTTTCGCCTCGGCCTTCTCGTTTCCGGAGTCCTGGCCGCGCACCAGTTGGACGCCGACGAAGACCAGCGCGGCGGTCAATACGGCGATCGTGCTGATAAGCGCCCATCTGCGCGTCATGAAGTTCCTCAGAAGTGCGGCATAAACGTGTCACTGGTTGGCTACGCACCCCTGGCGAAAACGGTTCACCATGCACCCAGTTCACACGCGACGGTCACTTGATCCACACGCACCTCACCTGCATCCTGCGCACAGTCCGCACACTGGCACCGCGTGACACAGCATGGCGCCACGTGATGCCACATGGTGCCACTCTGAGCCAAAGGGCTTGCGCGTGGCGCCATAGTGGTGCCACTATGACGTCATGGACCTCACGCCCTACGTCGACACCCTGCACCGCGAGCTCGCGGTGGCCGCCGAAGCCGGTGGGGACGAAGCACGCGAACTGGCGGAGCGGCTCACCGCTCCGCTGGAGTCGGCCACCCGGCTCACGATGCTCAACGTCCTCTCCGCCGCCATGGACGAGATCACCCGCGACCTGGCGCCCGGTTCGGTCGACGTACGGCTGCGGGGGCTCGACCCCGAGTTCGTGGTGACACCACAGCCGCGCGACACCCCGGCAGCGCCCGCCGAGCCCCTTCAAGCTCCGGCCGCGCCGCCCGTACCCGAGACCGACGAGGGCGGCACCGCCCGCGTCAACCTGCGCCTGCCCGCCCACCTCAAGGCCCGCGCCGAGGAGGCTGCGAGCCGGGAGGGCCTCTCGGTCAACGCGTGGCTGGTGCGCGCGGTGTCCGGCGCGGTCGACGGCGGCGCCGGGCCCCGTACGACAGAGAAGAGCCGCACCGTCGGACAGAGCTTCACGGGGTGGGTGCGCTAGCCGCGCCCCCGCCCCACCCGCACCACCGCCAGGAGAACGGCGCACCACGTCCCATCAGCGGGGACGCCCCAACGAGCCAGGAGGACGGGACAGCCATGCCTACTTACGAGACCCCCGAAGCGATTTCGGTCAACGCCCATGTGGGCGCCGGTTCCATCCAGTTCACCGCGAGCGAGCGCCCCGACACCGTCGTCGAGGTGACGCCCAGCAACCCGAAGCGGGACAAGGACGTGCGGGCCGCCGAGCAGACCGAGGTCTCGTTCGCGGGCGGTGTGCTCACCGTGCGGACGAAGGAGCGCCGCATGATCGGCCCGAGCGGGGGCGTGCACGTGACGGTCGAGCTTCCGACCGGCTCGTCCGTCGAACTGACCGGCTCCTGGACCCAGGTGCTCGGCGAGGGCCGGCTCGGCAAGGTCCGCGTGAAGACCTCGGGCGGCGATGTCCGCCTCGACACCACGGGGCCGCTGGACCTCAAGACGGCGCACGGCTCGGTCCATGTGGACCGGGTCGAAGGCATGGCCGAGATCACCACCAGCTCCAGCAGCCTGCGGGTCGGTGTCATCGACGGTCACGCCGTCCTGAAGAACTCGTACGGCACCACGATGATCGACGCCGTGACCGGTGAGCTGCGGGTGAACGGCGCCCACGGCGACATCGAGATCGGGCGCGCCGAGGGCTCGGTCGCCGCCACCACCGCCCACGGCGCCCTGCGCGTGGCCGATGTCGCCCGCGGCACCGTCCAGTTGGAGACCAGCTTCGGCGCCATCGAGGTCGGCATCCGCGAGGGCACCGCCGCCTGGCTCGACGCGAACGCCGACAACGGCCAGGTCCGCAACACCCTCACCGCCTCCGAGGCGCCCGCGGAGTCCGAGGACTCCGTCAAGGTCCGCGCCCGCACCAAGTGGGGCAACATCGACATCCGCCGCGCCAAGCACTGAGCGGCGCACGGACACAACACCCTTACGCTTCCCGGCACTTCACCGGCGCCGGCACCTTCACCGGCGGCACCTTCGCCGGCACCCATCACCCCGCACCCTCACACCGGAGGGCCCCATGCCTTCATCTGTCATGTCCACATCCACCCGCAGTGGGACCGGACGGGTCCCGCTCGCCGTCTCCACCGTCGGCCTGCGCAAGTCCTACGGCGACAAGACCGTGCTCGACGGCATCGACCTGAGCATCCCCGCCGGTTCGGTCTTCGCCCTGCTCGGGCCGAACGGGGCCGGGAAGACGACGACCGTGCGGATCCTGTCCACGCTCGTCGACGCGGACGGCGGCCAGGCGCAGGTGGCCGGGCACGACGTCGCCGGAGCGCCGGACGGCGTCCGCGCCGCGATCGGGGTCACCGGGCAGTTCGCCGCGCTCGACAACATGCTCACCGCAGAGGAGAACCTGCTCCTCATGGCCGACCTGCTGCGGCTCGGCAAGCGCGAGGGCAGGAAACGGGCGAAGGAGCTGCTCGAGCGCTTCGGCATCGCGGATGTCGCAGGGAACCGCGCGGCCACCTTCTCCGGTGGCATGCGGCGCCGCCTCGACCTCGCCATGACGCTCGTCGGCGACCCGCAGATCATCTTCCTCGACGAGCCGACGACCGGGCTCGACCCGCGCAGCCGCCGCACCATGTGGGAGACCGTGCGGAACCTGGTCGCCGGCGGCGTCACCGTCTTCCTGACCACGCAATACCTCGAAGAGGCCGACCAGTTGGCCGACCGGATCGCCGTGCTCGACGGTGGCCGGATCGTCGCCGAGGGCACCGCCGACGAGCTCAAGGCGCAGATCCCCGGCAGCCACGTACGGCTGCGGTTCAACGACTGGGCCGAGTACGAGCGGGCGGCCGAGGCCTTCCCCGGTTCGGCCCGCGACGACCAGGAGCTCGCGCTGCGGATCGCGGGCGACGGCGACCTCGCCGCGCTGCGCTCCCTGTTCGACCGGCTGGACGCCACCGGTGTGCAGGCCGCCGACTTCTCCGTGCACACCCCCGACCTCGACGACGTGTTCCTCGCCCTGACCGGCGACGGCACCGACGCCAACCCGCTCCACGTCAAGGAGACCCTGCGATGAGCACCCTCACGTACGCCGTGCACGACTCGATGACGATGACGCGGCGCAACATCAAGCACGCCCTGCGCTATCCCATGGTCTCGCTCGGCGCGTCCATGATGCCGATCCTGATGCTGGTGCTCTTCGTGTTCGCCTTCGGGGACTCGATGTCGGGGGGCGCGGGCCGGGACGCGTATCTGGAGTATCTGACGCCCGGGATCGTGGTCATGGGGGTTGCCTCCGGGGCCATGTCGACCTCGATCGCGGTCTGCCAGGACATGACCGAGGGCATCATCAACCGCTTCCGCACCATGAACATCACGCGCTCGTCGTTCATGACGGGCCATGTCATCGGCAGCGTCCTCACGACGACGGTGAGCCTGGTGCTGGTCGTGGCCGTGGCCATCGCACTCGGCTTCCGGCCGAACGCGAACCCGGTCGAGTGGCTGGCCGCCGCGGGGCTGCTCGTCGCGATCACGTTCGCGATCACCTGGCTCGCGGCGGCGCTCGGCCTCAAGTCCAAGACGGTCGAGTCGGCGAGCAACAAGCCGCTGCTCATCCAGTTCCTGCCGTTCCTCGGCTCCGCGTTCGTGCCGGCCGAGTCGATGGCGCCGGGCCTGCGCTGGTTCGCCGAGAACCAGCCGTTCACGCCGATGATCGAGACGCTGCGCGGGCTGCTCACCGGTTCCGCGATCGGGAACGACGGGTGGATCTCGCTCGCCTGGTGCGCCGCGATCACCGTCGTCGGCTACGTCTGGTCGCGCAAGCTGTACAACGTCAACACCGAACGCTGATCTGGCGGTTCACCGTGGGGGCTCCGCAACGGAGCCCCCACAGTCATGTCCCGAGAGTCACATCCCCACCGTCACGTCCCGACAGCCAGGACCCGATTACACCGTGGTCGCGGCCTCAGTCGCCGTAGAGCTCCCCAATCTCGCGCTCGTACGCGGCCATGACGGCGGTCCGCTTGATCTTCAGAGAGGGCGTGAGGAGCCCGTTCTCCTCACTGAACTCGCCCTCCACCAGCGTGAACTTACGGATCGACTCGGCGCGCGAGACGGCCTCGTTGGCGTAGTCGACGGCCTTCTGGACGTCCGCGACGATGCGGGGGTCGCCGATCACCTCGGACATCGGGGTGTCGGCGGGCATCTTGCGGACACCCAGCCAGTGCGCGACGGACTCCGGCTCGAGGGTGATCACGGCGCCGATGTAGGAGCGGTTGTCGCCGACGACGATGCACTGGCCGACGGGCGAGCGGCTGCGCAGCCGGTCCTCAAGGACGGCGGGCGAGACGTTCTTGCCGCCGCTGGTGACGAGGATGTCCTTCTTGCGCCCGGTGATGCTCAGATAGCCGTCGTCGTCCAGCTCTCCGAGGTCGCCGGTCGCGAACCACCCGTCCCCGTCCAGGACTTGATCGGTCGCGGCCTGGTTGTTCCAGTACGCGCCGAAGACGATGCCGCCCTTGATGAGCACCTCGCCGTCGTCCGCGATCCGGACGGCGCTGCCGGGCACGGGCAGGCCCACGGTGCCGGGGCGGGGCCGCAGCGGCGGGGTGATCGTGGCGGCGGCCGTGGTCTCGGTGAGGCCGTAGCCCTCGTAGATCATGACCCCGGCGGCGTAGAAGAACAGATTCAGATTGCGGTCCAGCGGCGAGCCGCCGCTGATCGCGTACCGGAGCCGGCCGCCGAGTTCCTTGCGCACGCGCCGGTAGACGAGCAGGTCGTAGAGCCCGGCGGCGAGGGTCAGACCGGGCCCGGGACCCTTGCCTCCGTTCAGGAACCGCTCCAGATGCGCCTCGGCGTAGCGCACCGCGATCCGGTCGGCGCGGTCGAAGGACGAGCCGCGCCCGAGCTTCTCCGCCGTCGCGCGCCCGGTGTCGTGGATCTTCTCGAAGAGATACGGCACGCCGACCACGAACGTCGGCCGGAACGAGCGCAGTTCGGGCCGCAGCTCGTCGGGCTTGATGCTCGGGCAGTGCCCGAGCTCGATCCGGGCGAGCATGCACGCCACCTGGATCGTCCGCCCCAGGATGTGCGCGAGCGGCAGGAACAACAAGGTCGACGCGGACTGTCCGGTGATCGCCTTGAAGATCGGGTGGAGCAGCTCGACGGTGTTCGCGGCCTCGGCGTACAGGTTGCCGTGCGTGAGGACGCAGCCCTTGGGCCGGCCGGTGGTGCCGGAGGTGTAGCAGACGGTCGCGATGGTGTCGGGGGTGAGCGCGGCCCGCCGCTTGGCGACCTCCTCGTCGGCCACGTCGGCGCCCAGGGCGGCGAGTTCGAGCACGGCACCTGCATCAATTTGCCGGATGCCGGGGCGGTCGGCCTCGGGTATTTCGGCGACGGCCTCACCGGCCGCGACGGCGTTCTCCGGCGTCTCGACGATCAGCATCGTCGCGCCGGAGTCCCGCACGATCCACTCGATCTGCCCGGGCGAGGACGTCGCGTAGACGGGCACGGTCTGCCCGCCGGCGGCCCAGATCGCGAAGTCCAGCACCTGCCACTCGTAGCGGGTGCGCGACATCAGGGCGACGCGGCCGCCCGGTTCGAGCCCCGCCGCGATCAACCCCTTGGCGGTGGCGGTGACTTCACGGGCGAACGCGGCGGCGGTGACCGGCCGCCACTCCCCCGCTTCCTTGCGCCGTACGACGACGGCGTTCGGCTCGTCCTCGGCGTTCAGATACGGGATGTCGGCGGGCGTGGACCCGTCCTTCGGCGGCTCGGCGAGCGCCGCGACGCGCGCCTCGCGCACGGCCCCGTTCTCGCCCCTGACCAGTTCGACCTTGACGCGATCGGCCAGGTCGCGACGGGCGCCTGCCCGCTTCAGATCCTTACGTACGCCCATGACGGCTCCCGTGTGCGCGGCTGCCCGACTCGTACTTACTGGTGAGTCAACTTACCTACGCGTAAGAAAAATTCAATGGTCGCGCACGAATCCGCGACCACCGCCGGCGATCCACCGGCCAAGACGACTGAGGCGGCTACGGCACCCAGACCTCACCGTCGAGCACGTCCCGCATCCCCACCCACACCATGTTCATCAGACGCAGCGTGATGCCCTCCGGGGACTGGCCCGGATGGTGCTCCATCCAGTCGGTGAGCGAGTCGGCGGCGCCCACGAGGGCGTGCGCGACGAAGTCGGCGTCCTCGTCGCCCAGTTGAGAGCCCCGGCCACTGTCCGAAATGCCGTCCCTGATGAGCCCGGCCACCTCGGCCATGATCGCGCGCCGCGCGTCGGCCACGGCCGCGGCGATCGCCACGCTCAACTCGGAGGCCTGCCGGTGCAGCACGACCCAGCTGTCGCGGTGCTCGGCGACGAACGCGAAGAACGCCGAGAGCCCGGCGTGCAGCCGCAGTTCGGGCGCGGCCCCCGCACCCCGCGCGGCCTCCTGGAACGCGGCGACGAGCCGCTCGGCCTCCCGCCGCAGACAAGCCAGGAACAGCCCCTCCTTGGAATCCAGGTACAGATACACCATCGGCTTGGAGATTCCGGCGAGTTCGGCGATCTCGTCCACGGACGCCGCGTGATAGCCACGCTTGGCGAAGACCCGCACGCCGACGTCAATGATCTGCTGCTCGCGCATCTGGCGCGGCATGCGCTTCCTGCGCGCCGCCGTACGCCCTTGAGCCGCTCCCGATGTGCCCGTCACTCTTGTCAGCCTATCTACGTCGCCGTAACCTTACCAATCAGTAAACTTACTAAGCGGTAAGGTCGCCGTAAGCAAGAAGGAGAGTGGGCCCATGAGCGGTGCCGAGGAGATCGCGGCGCTCGACTTCGCGAGCGTCACGCCCGAGGAGTTCGCGCGGATCGTGAAGGGGCTGTCCGCGAAGGAGATCGGCCGGATCGCGCGGGACGAGGAGCTGCGCACCCGCGTCCTCAAGGAGGTCTTCGGGCGCATGGAGCGGCAGTTCAAGCCGGACGTCGCCGGGTCCCTCGAAGCCCTGATCCGCTGGAAGGTGACCGGCCAGGACGAAGTCCCGGAAGCGGTCTACGAAACCAAGATCTCCGGTGGCACCTGCACGGTCTCCGAGGGCCGCTCGGAGGCCGAGCCGCGCGTCACGCTGATCATGGGCGACGCCGACTTCCTCAAGCTGGTCTCGGGCAACTCCTCGCCCGTCACGATGTTCATGATGCGCAAGGTCAAGATCGCGGGCGACGTCGCACTCGCCTCCGGCCTGACCCGCTACTTCGACATCCCCAAGGCGTGAGGGAAAGGAGTTCGGTCCACCATGGCCTTCTCTCTTGAACTGGGCGAGGAACAGCGCGACCTGCGGGACTGGGTGCACGGCTTCGCCGCCGACGTCGTCCGCCCCGCGGCCGCCGAATGGGACGAGCGCGAGGAGACGCCCTGGCCGGTGATCCAGGAGGCTGCCAAGATCGGCCTCTACGGCTTCGAGTCCCTCGCCGAGATGTTCGGCGACCCGAGCGGCATCTCGTTGCAGATCGCCAACGAGGAGCTGTTCTGGGGCGACGCCGGCATCGGCATGGCCCTCTTCGGCACCTCGCTCGCGGTCGCCGGGATCTTCTCCTCCGGCACGCCCGACCAGCTCGCCGAGTGGGTGCCGCAGTGCTACGGCGACGAGGACGACCCCAAGGTCGCGGCGTTCTGCGTCTCGGAGCCGCAGGCGGGTTCGGACGTCGCGGCGATGCGCACGCGCGCCCGCTACGACGAGGCGAAGGACGAGTGGGTCCTGTCCGGCCAGAAGGCATGGATCACCAATGGCGGCATCGCGAACGTGCACGTCGTCGTCGCCTCCGTCGACCCGGAGCTCGGCTCGCGCGGACAGGCGGCGTTCATCGTGCCGCCGGGCACGCCGGGCCTCGAAGGCGCCAAGAAGATAAAGAAGTTGGGCCTGCGCGCCTCCCACACGGCCGACGTCTTCCTCGACGACGTCCGCGTCCCCGGCCACTGCCTGCTCGGCGGTCGCGACCGGCTGGACGCGCGGCTCGCTCGGGCCCGCGAGGGGACGTCGCGCTCCCGTGGCCAGGCCGCGATGTCGACCTTCGAGGTCAGCCGGCCGACGGTGGGCGCGCAGGCGCTCGGCATCGCGCGCGCCGCGTACGAGTACGCGCTCGACTACGCGGGCGAGCGCGAGGCGTTCGGCCGCCCCATCATCGAGAACCAGGCGATCGCGTTCGCCCTCGCCGACCTGCGCACGGAGATCGAGGCGTGCCGCCTCCTCATCTGGCAGGCGTCCTGGATGGCCCGCAACGACAAGGTCTTCGACGCGGGCCAGGGCTCGATGTCCAAGCTGCGCGCGGGCGAACTGGCCGTCGCGGCCAGCGAGAAGGCCATCCAGGTCCTCGGCGGGGCCGGGTACAGCCGCGAACACCCGGTGGAGCGGATGTACCGGGACGCGAAGATCTACACGATCTTCGAGGGCACGAGCGAGATCCAGCGCCTCGTGATCGCACGAGCGATCTCGGGGCGGCAGATCCGCTGAGTGGGGGCCTGGTCCGGTCCGGTCGGGTCGGGTCGGGTCGGGTCGGGTCGGGACTGAGGGTTCTGTGACGTAGGACTACGACTTGGTCGTGGTTCTACGTCACAGTCCCCACCGCACCGCGCCGCCCCTACGACACCACGTCCTTACGCGCGAACCCCCGGAACGCCAGCGCGAACAGCACCACCGCGTACGCCACCGAAACCGACGCCCCCTGGATCATCCCGCCCCATTCGGGCTGCGCCTGGATCGCGTCCGCCCAGGCGAACTGCCAGTGCGCGGGCAGGAAGTCGCGCCAGTCGCCGAGCGCGGTGACCGCGTCCAGGACGTTGCCGACGATGGTCAGGAAGACCGCGCCGCCGACCGCGCCCAGCGGGTTGTCCGTCTTGGTCGACAGCCAGAACGCGAGCCCCGCCGTGACCAGTTGGGACACGAAGATGAACGCGACCACGGCCAGCAGGCGCTGCACCGCCGTGCCCGCCGGTAGCGCGCCGCCGGTCGGGATGTCCAGCGGTCCCCAGCCGTACGCCACCGCGCCGACGCCGAGCGCGACCAGCGGGAGCAGCAGCATCGCGGCGAGGCTGAGCCCGAACGCGACGGCCAGCTTGGACCACAGCAGGCGGGCCCGCGGCACCGGAGCGGCCAGCAGATAGCGCAGGCTCGACCAGCTCGCCTCGGACGCGACGGTGTCGCCGAAGAACAGGGCCACCGGGACGACCAGCAGGAATCCGGCGGACACGAACAGGCTGACCGCCGCGAAGTTCGCCGCGGACGCGGTGGCCGTGTCCATCAGGTTCACGCGCTGGCCGCCGTCGCCTCCCCCGCCGCCGCCCGGTTCCCCGCCGATCGCGAACGCGGCGACAAGCACGAACGGGAGCAGGGCCAGGACCGCGCCCATCACCAGCGTGCGCCGCCGCTTCACCTGGCGGACGAGCTCCACGCGCAGCGGGAGCGTGCGGCCCGGCCGGTAGCCGTGGGCGAGTTCGGGCACGTCGCGCGCCCCGGTCTCGACTCCGGTCGTCGTCATGCCGATGCCCCTCCGATCAGGGTCAGGAACGCGTCCTCGAGGCGCCGGTGCGGGCCGAGGGAGCGCACCGGTACGTCGAGCCGCACCAGCTCCGCGACCAGCCGGGCGGCCGGGTCGGACCCGGTGGTCGGGTCCGGTTCGAGGCCGGGTTCCGGGGTGAGGCGGACCAGCAGGCCGTCGTCGACCCGCACCACCGATTCCACGCCCGCGAGGCCGCCGACCTTCTCCACGAGCGCGTCGGAGACCTCGCCCGCGACGCCGACGAGCAGCGTGTCGCCGGAGCCGACGATGTCCGCGACGGGGCCCGCCTGGACGAGCCGGCCGCGGTCCATCACCACGAGGTGCGTGCAGGTCTGCTCGACCTCGGCGAGGAGGTGGCTGGAGACGATGACCGTGCGTCCTGCGCGCGCGTAGCGGATCATCACCTCGCGCATCTCGCGGATCTGCGGCGGGTCGAGCCCGTTCGTCGGCTCGTCGAGGATGAGCAGGTCCGGGAGGCCGAGCATGGCCTGGGCGATCGCGAGGCGCTGGCGCATGCCCTGCGAGTACGTGCGCACGGAGCGGGCGAGGGCGTCGCCGAGGCCGGCGATCTCCAGGGCCTCGTCGAGGTGCGCGTCCGCGGCCGGGCGGCCGGTCGCCTTCCAGTACAGCTCCAGGTTCTCCCGGCCGGAGAGGTGCGGCAGGAAGCCGGCGCCCTCGACGAACGCGCCGACCCTGGAGAGCACCGGGGAGCCCGGCCTGATCGCGTGGCCGAAGACCCGGATCTCGCCCTGGTCGGGCCGGATGAGGCCCATGAGCATGCGCAGGGTCGTGGTCTTGCCCGCACCGTTCGGCCCGAGCAGGCCGAGGACCTGGCCCTGTTCGACGCGGAAGGACAGGTCGCGCACCGCGTACCGGTCAGTGGAGCCCGCGTACTTCTTACTGAGGTCCGTGATCTGGAGCGGGACCTCGGCGAGCGCCGGGTCGGGCGCTGGCGCCGACGTGCGCCGCCGGGCCGTGAGGAGCAGCCCCGCCGCGACGGCGAGCGCCCCGGCCGGCAGCCACCACACCCATGCGGGCAGCGGGGTGGGCGCCGTCTTCACGTCGGGGGCGGAGGGCACGCTCAGGCTGTCGTGCACGGAGACCTGGTACGTCGCGGGCTCGTTCGGCGACGCGAAGCCGAGGTCGGTCGCGGAGAGCACGAGCCGCAGCTTGTGGCCCTTCTGCACCTCGTGGTCGATGGCCGGGAGCGTGATCTTCACGTCCTTGCCCGCGCCGTCCGCGCCGGTCACCTTGACCGGCGTCACCAGCTGCGAGGGCAGCACCTGACGCGTCCCGTCGGGCCCGGAGTCGTACACCTTCGCGAACAGCACGGCGGTGCCGGTGGAGGACTTCACGTGCGCGGTGACCGTCGGGGAGCCGGTGACGCGCAGCGACTTCTTCAGCGGCGCCGAGTCGAAGCGCGCGAACTGGCCGGGGTACTCGAGGGAGAAGCCGACGCCGAGCGAGGACGACAGGTTCGACACCTTGCCGAGGCCCGGCACCGAGGAGATCGACGGCGGTCCGCCGCCCGGCGGGTTCTGGAAGGTCTCGGTGGCCGACTTCAGCGGCACCGCCGTGCGCCGCTCGCCGCGCAGGCCCGGGTACATGTCGCCGCTCGCGCCGCGCAGTGTGGCCGCGCCGTCCGTGGAGTCGACGCCGCCGGTGCGGGTGACGCGGAACGCGGGGCCCGTGTCGACGTTCTCGTCCTTCAGGTAGCGGTCGAACCAGGACGTCACGCGCGCGTGCAGCCGGTCGAGCTCCATGTCGCCGCCGTCGTGCCCGCCGTTCAGCCAGTCGACCTGGACCGGCGCGCCGTTCGCCTTGACGTGGCGCGCGATCTCGTCGGCCTGCCCGAGGGGGAAGAGGGAGTCCGTCTGGCCCTGGGCGATGAACGTGGGGACCTTGATGCGGTCGCCGACGGCGACGGGGCTGCGCTCCTCCAGGAGCTTGCGCGCCGCGGCGTCCGGCTTCCCGGCGACGGCGACGCGCTTGTACATGTCGCACAGCTTTTCCTCGAAGCGGCCGCAGGCGAGCCCGGCCTCACTGGTGCGCGTGCCCACCGGCGCGGAACCGGAGGTGAAGAAGGCGCCCGCCCACAGCTTCTTGAAGACGCCGTCGGGGAACAGCGCGTCCGCGAGGTTCCAGTACGTGATCTGCGGGGCGATCGCGTCGACCCGCTTGTCGTGGCCCGCCGCGAGCAGCGAGACCGCGCCTCCGTACGAGGCCCCGGAGACGCCGACGCGCGGATCGCCCGGCTTGTCGAGCTCCACCTCGGGGCGCTTGGCGAGCCAGTCGATCATGCGTGAGACGTCGGCCACCTCGTGCTTCGGATCGTTCAGGCCGATCTTGCCGCCGGATCGGCCGAAGCCGCGGGACGACCAGGTCATGACCGCGTACCCGTGGGCGGCGAGCTTCTCCGCCTCGGCGCGGACGTCGGCCTTGCTGCCGCCGAAGCCGTGCGTGAGCAGCACCGCGGGGCGCTTGTGGGACGGGTCACCCGCGGTGAAGTACGAGGTGTCGATGCGCACCCCGCCGCCCATCGGCATCATCCGGTCCTGCCGGTGCACGGCGGATGCCCCGCCGGAGCCGGAGTCCGCGGCCGCCGAGAGTCCCGTCCACGTACCCGCCCCCGCGAGCACGACAAGGGCCGCCGCGACGGCTACCCACCGTCGCGGCCACCCGCGTATCCGCTCGCGCCACACGCGCCGTCGAAAAACCATGGGTCAACGGTAGGCGCCACCACCGACAACCACCGCATCCGGTGGACCGAGGCAACCACCCTCCCCTGGGCGTACGAGTCCCTCCGGGGTACTGCAGGTGTCGTACGTGGCCGCGACGCCGAGAACCACGGACTCGACCGGTCGACCGGTCCTACGCCACGGGGCTCCGCCCCGGACCCCGCGCCTCAAACGCCGGCGGGGCTGGAATTGGGGCTGAAGTTGTCCCGGCATTCTGCGAGCGCTCGCAGAGTTCGTCAAGAGGGCGTGCGGTGAAGGGAGTTGGTGGGAATTTCTGGTTCCGGGAATCGCTGCGCAACCCATTGACCGGCCTGCGAGCGCATGCAAACGTCCTCCCTCGACAGCGCCCACCGCCGAGCCGCTCGTGGAGGCCCCCTATGGGCAGTGCCGCCCCCTCCCGTCGCACCACCCTGTCCGCCCTGCTCGCCTCCGGCCTCGGTGCCGCGCTCACCGCCTGCGGCGGACCCTCGCGGTCCGTCGGCGCCGGCGGCAGCGTGACACTGCGCTATTTCTTCTGGGGCGACAGCGGCAGGGCCGACCTGATCAACAAGTGCATAGCCGTCTTCGAGCGAGAACATCCCAAGATCAAGGTGAAGTCGAGCTTCGCCGCCTTCGACTCCTTCTGGCCGAAGCTCAGCACCGCCGCCGCGGGCGGCAACCCGCCCGACGTGATGCACGTCGACTACGCCTGGATCCGCACCCTCGGCGAGCACGGCGTACTCGCCGACCTGAACGACCTCGCCGGCTCCGGCAAGGAGATCGACACCTCGACCGTGGTCGAGTCGGTGCGCACGGCGGGCCTGGTGAACGACCGCCGCGTCGGCCTGCCGCTCTCCCACAACAGCGTCGCGCTGCACTACGACGCCGAGTTCTGGGCCAAGGCGGGGGCCCGCCCGCCGACGAAGCGGATGGACTGGGACACCTTCATGGAGCAGTCCCTGAAGGTGACCAAGTACGGCAGATACAAGCAGTTCGGCATGGACAACCCCGGCCAGAACTATCTGGGCGTCGAGATCTGGATGCGGCAGCAGGGCCTCCAGATGTGGACGGAGAACGGCGAACTCGGCTTCTCCCCCGACGACATGCGCCGCTACTTCACCAAGGTCAACGAGTGGCGCAAGGAGGGCGCGCTCGGCGGGCCCGACGTCGTCCTGGAGTCGCTGCCCGGCTACCCCATCACCACCCGCCGCGTCGCCTCCAACCTGGAGTGGGACAACCAGGTCGGCGGCCGCAGCGACATGCGCGGCAGCAAGCTCAGCCTCGGCTATGTGCCGAGCGACACCAGCAAGTCCGGCATCTACTCCAAGCCGGGCATGTTCCTGGGGGCCGCAGCGAAGAGCCCGTACCTCAGCGAGGCCGCGCAGTTCATCAACTTCCTGATCAACGACCGGCGCGTGGGCAAGATCCTCGGCACCAACATCGGCATGCCGCCCACGACGAGCCAGGAGGGCGCCGCCGATCTCAGCGACCCGAAGGTGCGCCAGGTCCAGACGTACGAGAAGCAGGTCGAGAAGACGCTCGCGTCGACCCCGCCGCCCCCGGCCGACGGCGGGGCCTCGCTCAACGTCTATCTGCAGCGCGTCGCCGAGAAGCTCTTCTACGACCGCATCTCCGTGGACCAGGCCGTGGACCTCTACTTCGACCAGTCCAAGGTCACCCTCGCCTGACGCACGGCCGCCTTCGCCTCCCCTCCCCGCAAACGTACGGAGCCCTCATGGCCTCTACGACGACGACCGACGCCGCGATACCCCGCGCACGCCGCGGCGACTCCCCCTCGACCAGCCCCGCCAAGCGCCGCCGCCGGGGCACGAACGACCGCTCCGCGTACGTCTTCCTCACGCCGTGGATGATCGGCGCGGCCGTGCTGACGGTCGGGCCGATGCTGTTCTCGCTCTACATGTCGTTCACGGACTACAACCTGTTCGACTCGCCGCGCTGGATCGGCCTCGACAACTACAAGCGCATCCTGTTCGACGACCCCGAGGTCCGGGACACCGTCGGCGTGACGCTGCTCTACGTAGTGGTGGCGACGCCGCTGAAGCTGATCGCCGCGCTCGGTGTCGCCCTGCTCCTCCACACCCGGCGCAAGGGCCGCAACTTCTACCGGGCCGCCTTCTACATGCCGTCCCTGATCGGGGCGAGCGTCGGCGCGGCCATCGTGTGGCGGCTGCTGTTCTCCACCGGCAGCGTCGTCGACCAGTTCCTCGGCACCTTCGGGATCCACACGGGCGGCTGGATCTCCAACCCCGACTGGTCGCTGATGTCCCTGGTCGCGCTGTCGGTCTGGCAGTTCGGCGCGCCGATGGTCATCTTCCTGGCGGCGCTCCAGCAGATACCGAAGGAGCTGTTCGAGGCGGCGGAGATCGACGGGGCGGGCCCCTGGCGCCGCTTCCTCTCGGTGACGGTCCCCATGCTGTCCCCGGTGATCTTCTTCAACCTGGTCCTCGAGATGGTGCACGCCTTCCAGATGTTCAACTCGGCGTTCGTGCTCTCCAACGGCACAGGCGGGCCCGCGGGCTCCACCCACGTCTACTCGATGTACCTGTACGAACTCGGCTTCAACGACTTCCGGATGGGCTACGCGGCGGCCCTGACCTGGGTGCTGCTCCTGGTCGTCGGCGTGATCACCGCGGTGCTCTTCAAGACTTCGGGCCGCTGGGTCCACTACGCGGGCGAGGAGAAGTGACGATGGCTACGACGACGCCGAATGCGGCCCTTCGGACACTGCGGACCCGCTCCCTGACCTGGCACGCGGGCGCGATCGCCCTGCTCCTGGTCCTCCTCTATCCCGTGGTCTGGGTGTTCACGGCCTCCGTGAAGCCCGCCGACGAGATCATCTCCAGCTTCAACATCCTCCCGTCCCAGCTCAGTTGGAGCGGATTCGGCACGGCGCTCGACGGGATCGCCGAGGTCCCGGCGTGGCGCTTCTTCGCCAACTCCCTTGTACTCGCCGTGGGTTCGGTGATCGGCAACGTACTGTCGTGCTCGATCGCGGCCTACGCCTTCGCCCGGCTGCGGTTCCGGGGACGCGGGGCGATGTTCGCGGTGATGATCGGCACGATCCTGCTGCCGACACACCTGCTGCTCATTCCGCAGTACACGATGTTCCAGAAGGTGGGCCTGGTCGACACCTACGTCCCGCTACTGCTCGGCAAGTTCCTCGCCACGGACGCGTTCTTCGTGTTCCTGATGGTGCAGTTCGTACGCAACCTGCCGCGCAGCCTCGACGAGGCGGCGCTGATCGACGGCTGCGGCCACTTCCGCATCTTCGGCCACATCGTCCTTCCGCTGCTGCGCCCGGCGCTCATCACCACGGCGATCTTCACCTTCATCTGGTCCTGGAACGACTTCTTCGCACCGCTCGTCTACCTCCAGTCACCGGAGAAGTACCCGCTGCCGGTGGCGCTCCGCCTGTTCGTCGACTCGACGAGCAGCCAGGACTACGGGGCGATGCTCGGCATGTCGGTCCTCTCGCTCCTCCCGGTGATCGCCTTCTTCATCGCGTTCCAACGGCTGCTGATCGAGGGCGCGTCGACGTCCGGAATGAAGGGATGAGCGGGATGACCGGCACGGGCACGGTGACGCGGCGCGACACCCCGTACGGCGAGCGGTTCACGCTCTTCGCGGAGGTGCTGTGGATCGGTCTGCTGGTGGCGGCGGGCTCCCTGCTGCTGGTCACGTGGCCGGCGGCGATGGCGGCGGGCTGCGCGGCGGTACGTCGCTGTGTGCCGGACGGCCCGTCGCCCGGCACGGCCCGCCGGTTCGCGGCGGACTGGCGGGCGGCGCTGCCGGGCGGCTCCGCGGTGGGGACGGTGGGCCTTGCGGTCCTCGGCTTCCTGGGCGCGGACCTGCGCCTGGCCGCGTCCGCGGGTGACCTGCCGTTCTTCTGGCTGCTCGCGCTGGTGATCGCGGGAGCGGCGGGATCGGTGGTCGTGTACCAGGTCCGGATGGCGTCCACCTGGTCCTCGACGGGTCGCTGGGCGCGGCCCGGGCGGGATCCGCGGGGCTCGGCGATGCTCGCGGGGGCGGTCCTCGTATCGGCGGTCTGCGTCTGGCAGTTGACGATCCTGGCACCACTGGTGACGGGTGTGCTGGCACTTGCGGCAGTGGCGGTGGACCGACGCCCCAGGGGCGCGGGGCAGTGTCGATCTGCGGCTCCGCCGCGGGGCGCAAACCACGACGCGACGACACCCGCCGACGCAAACCCGCCCACCCGTGGCGCACTCGCGAAAACGACCACGTGAGGGGACACGCCATGCGCAGTAACGACCGGTCAAGCGGCGCAGCCCCCAGCGCCGAAGATGTCGCGGACGCGGCCGGTGTCTCGCCCTCCACCGTCAGCCGCTGCTTCGCCTCCCCGCACCAGGTCCGGCCGGACACCCGCGCCCGGGTCCTCGCGGCAGCGGAACGGCTCGGCTACCGCCCCAGCCGCATCGCCCGCTCCCTCGCCGAAGGGCGAACCCGCACGCTCGGCCTCATCGTGCCCGACATCGCCAATCCGTTCTTCGCGGTGATCGTGAAGGCCGTCCAGGCCCGCGCCCGCCGCAAGGACTACGCCGTGTTCCTCGCGGACACCGACGAACACCCCGACGACGAGTACGAGTTGGCGCTGACGCTGGCCCGCCAGGTGGACGGGCTGCTGCTCGTCGCCCCGAGGATGGACGGCGCCCGGCTCGGCGAAGTCGTCCGGCAGGTGCCGAGCGTCGCCGTGAATCGGAGCGTGTCCGGCGTGTCGTCCGTGGTCGCGCCCAGCGAGGACGGCCTGCGCCAGGCCGTGGCGCATCTGCACGCGCTCGGCCACCGCCACCTCGCCCTGATCCTGGGGGCCCGCAACTCCTGGTCGAGCGAGCAGCGCGGCCACGCGGTCCGTTACGCGGCCGAGCAACTGGAGCTGAAAGTAACCGAGTTCGGCCCGCACGAGCCCAAGTTCCACACGGGCGCGCAGGTCGCCGACCTGGCCCTGGCGGCGGGCGCGACGGCGATCGTCGCACACAACGACCTGATGGCACTGGGGGTACTCTCCCGCCTCGCCGACCGCGGGGTCCGCGTCCCGGACGACGTGAGCGTCGTCGGCGCCGACGACACCCTCCTCGCCACCACGGCCACCCCCGCCCTCACCTCGGTCCGCATCCCGCTCGACGCGCTCGGCGAACGCGCCGTCGACCTGATGCTGCGACTCCTCGACGACCCGAGCCGCGTACCCGAAGAGCTCACCCTGGACAGCGAGTTGATAGTCCGCCGCTCCACAGGCCCAGCCCCCCGAAAGGAATCCTGACCTCCATGAAGCGCGCCGCGATCATCGGTACCGGCCACCGTGCCCAGATGTACACCAAGGCCCTGGGCGCCCGCCCCCACTACGACGTAGCCCTCCTCGCGGACCCGAGCCCGACCCGTATCGCCCACCACAACCGGGTGCTCGCGGAGCTCGGCGCACCGGAGGCGGCCGCCTGCGACCCGAGCGACTTCGCGCAGGCCCTGCGCACGCACCGGATCGACGAGGTCCTCGTCACCACGGTCGACGCGACCCACCACACGTACATCAACACGGCCCTCGAAGCGGGCTGCCGCGTCGTCACGGAGAAGCCGATGACGACGGACGCGGAGAAGTGCCGCTCGATCCTCGAAACGGTGGACCGCACCGGCGGCGAGCTCTCCGTCGGCTTCAACTACCGCTACAACCCGGCCCACGAGAAGGTCTGGCAGCTGCTGCACGACGGCGCGATCGGCGAAATCCGCTCCGTCCACTTCGAATGGCTCCTCGACGTCCGCCACGGCGCCGACTACTTCCGCCGCTGGCACCGCGAGAAGCAGCACAGCGGCGGCCTCCTCGTCCACAAGTCGGGCCACCACTTCGACCTGGTCAACTGGTGGCTGGGCGCGGCCCCTTCACGCGTGTACGCGGAGGGCGGCCTCGTCTTCTACGGCCGCGACAACGGCGAGCGAACCGGCCTCCGCCGCGACTACGTCCGCGCACACGGCTCGTCCGAGGCCTCCAACGACCCATACGCCATCCACCTCGCCGACGACCCGCACCTCAAGTCCCTCTACGTGGAAGCGGAAGCGGCGGGCGACTCCGACTACGTCCGCGACCGCAACGTCTTCGGCGACGCCATCGACGTCGAGGACGACCTCTCGGTCCTGGTCCGCTACGACTCCGGGGCCACGATGACGTACCACCTCACGGCGTACTCCCCCTGGGAGGGCTACCGGGTGATGTTCAACGGCACGGCCGGACGCCTGGAGCTGGAGGTCGAGGAGAACACGTGGCAGCCCCCACGGGTTGCCTCCGGCGGGGCGGGGGCGTCGCACGGCGGAGTGGTCATGGACCGCCCCGGCCGCACGTCGATCCTGCTGCGCCCGCTGTGGGAGGCACCGCGGGAGATCCCGTACGAGTGGTCGGCGGGCTCCCACGGCGGCGGGGACCTCCGCATGCTGAAGGAGCTTTTCGGACCCCTGGGCGACGGCTCCGACGAGGGCGCGGCGCCGGCCGCGGGGAAGGGCGCCACGGCCCGCGACGGGGCGCTTGCCCTGGCGGTGGGCGTGGCCGGCAACTCGTCGTTGGCGACCGGCCTCCCGGTGGAGACCGGTCAGCTGTGGTGACGGCCTCGGGGATCGAGTCGAATCAATCGGTCGGGACCGACACCAACCACCGCGTCTCCTGCCTCGGCCTCAGGTAGAAGGCCCAGTACAGCGTCGCCACCGCCATGATGCCGCCCGTCCACAGCAGGTACGTGACCTCCTGTTCGATCAGGATGTAGATCATCAGCGCGATCAGGACCACGGGGATCCCCGGCCACAGGGGCATCCGCCAGGCCGTCCTGTCCTTGTGGGCGCCGCGGCGGGCGAACAGGGCGGCCACCGCGACCAGCAGGTACATGCCGGTGACGGAGACGCCCGTCACGCCGTACAGGGTGTCGAGGTTGACGAAGCAGAGGGCCGCGCCGGGGACGCCGACGGCCAGGGTCGCGACCCACGGCGAGCCGAAGCGGCCGAGCCGGGACAGCGCGTTGTTGACCGGTCCCGGCCAGGCCTTGTCGCGGGCCGAGGCGAACAGGACGCGGGAGTTCTGGATGACCATGACGATGCCCGCGTTGATGATGGCGAGCGCGACGCAGAGCGAGACGAACGCGCCGACCGCCGAGTTCGACCAGGCCACGACCATGGTGCTGATGTCGCCCGAGGTGAGCGCCGAGATGTCCTTCGCGCCCATCGTGATCGCGACGACCGGGACGAGGATGACGACGGTGGAGATGGCGAGCGTGGCGAGGACCGTGCGGGCCACGGACTTGCGCGGGTTCTCCAGTTCCTCGGAGAGGTAGACGGCGGTGGAGAAGCCCTGGGTGACGAAGAGGGCGATGGCGAGGCCGGAGACCACGAGCATGCCCGTCACCGCGTCCGTGTGTCCGTTCGCGCCCGCGACCTGCATCGAGCCGAGCGAGCCGACACCGCGCTCGGCGTGCGCGAAGCCGAGGACCGCGACGAGGGCCGCCGCGATGACCTCAAGGACGAGGAAGATGCCGGTGATCCACGCGTTGGCGCGCAGGTCGAGCAGGCCCGCGAGGGTGGACAGCAGCATCACGCCCGCGCCCGCCATCGCCGGGTCGAGGTGGATCAGCGGCTCCAGGTAGTCGGCCGTGCCCATCGCGATCACCGGCGGCACGATGAAGACGACCAGCAGGGACAGGACGAAGACCAGCCAGCCCGCCAGGCGCCCGGCCAGCGTCGACACCATGGCGTACTCGCCGCCCGCGCTGGGGATGAGGGTGCCCAGCTCCGAGTAGAGGAAGGCGACGCCGATACAGATCAGCGAGCCGACGGCGATGGTGAGCGCGGTGGCGGTGCCGAGGCTGCCGAACAGGTCGGGGACGACGACGAAGAGCGAGGAGGCGGGCGTCACGCAGGACAGCGTGAGCAGGGTGCCTCCGACGACGCCGATGGAACGCTTGAGCTTCTGCTCCTGGGGTGCCGCCTCTGGCGGGGACGGGGCGGCGACGGGGCGAAGCGTGTCGGTCATGAAGCGGATCCGATCGGCTCGTGCGACAGGGAGGCGTCATGCAACCTCGCCGATATCCGAACGTCAACGCCTGTTCGCCTTCGGAATCCGCACCACCGCTTGCGCCAACTGCACGCGATTCTTTAGGTGTTCGCAAAGTCGTCCGGGATAGATGCAGCGACTCCCGTGAATGACCTTGCTATCCAAGGCCCTCACGGGAGTCGGCTTACGCTGCCCGGTTCATCCCCTACGTACGGGAACCGCAGCCGGAGCGCTGAAGTTCACAGCGAACTGTCCGTACTCCGGACTGCGCAGGGCCCTCAGTGGTTGCTGGGGAAGCCCAGGTCCACACCGGCGGGGGCGTCGGCCGGGTCCGGCCAGCGGGTCGTGACGACCTTGCCGCGGGTGTAGAAGTGCGTGCCGTCGTTGCCGTAGATGTGGTGGTCGCCGAAGAGCGAGTCCTTCCAGCCACCGAAGGAGTGGTAGCCCACCGGCACCGGGATCGGCACGTTCACGCCGACCATGCCGGCCTCGATCTCCAGCTGGAAGCGGCGGGCGGCGCCACCGTCACGCGTGAAGATCGCGGTGCCGTTGCCGAACGGGGACGCGTTCATGAGGGCCACGCCCTCCTCGTACGTCTCCGTGCGCAGCACACACAGGACCGGGCCGAAGATCTCGTCCTGGTACGCCTTGGCGGTCGTGGGGACGTTGTCGAGGAGCGACAGGCCCACCCAGTGGCCGTCCTCGAAACCGGGGACCGTGTAGTCGCTGCCGTCGAGGACGACCTCGCAGCCCTCGGCCGCCGCGCCCTTCACGTAGGAGGCGACCTTGTCGCGGTGGGCGGCCGTGATGAGCGGGCCCATCTCGGAGGTCGGGTCGTTGCCGGGACCGATCTTGATCTTCTCGGCGCGCTCCTTGATCTTCGCGACGAGCTCGTCGGCGATGGAGCCCACCGCGACGACCGCCGAGATCGCCATGCAGCGCTCGCCCGCCGAGCCGTACGCGGCCGAGACCGCGGCGTCGGCGGCCGCGTCCAGGTCGGCGTCCGGGAGGACCAGCATGTGGTTCTTGGCGCCGCCGAGGGCCTGCACGCGCTTGCCGTTGGCGGAGGCCGTGGCGTGGATGTGGCGGGCGATCGGGGTCGAGCCGACGAAGGAGACGGCGGCGACGTCCGGGTGCTCCAGGAGGCGGTCGACGGCGACCTTGTCGCCGTGCAGCACGTTGAAGACGCCGTCGGGCAGGCCGGCCTCGGTGAGCAGCTCGGCGATCTTGACGGCGGCCGAGGGGTCCTTCTCGGAGGGCTTGAGGACGAAGGTGTTGCCGGTCGCGATGGCGATCGGGAACATCCACATCGGCACCATGGCCGGGAAGTTGAACGGCGTGATGCCGGCGACGACGCCGAGCGGCTGGCGGATCGAGGACACGTCCACGTTGGTGGCGACCTGCGTGGACAGCTCGCCCTTGAGCTGCACGTTGATGCCGCAGGCCAGGTCGACGATCTCCAGGCCGCGGGCGACCTCGCCGAGCGCGTCGGAGTGCACCTTGCCGTGCTCGGCGGTGATCAGCTCGGCGATCGCGTCACGGTTGGCGTCGAGCAGCGCGCGGAACCGGAAGAGGATCTCGGTGCGCTTGGCGAGCGAGGACAGGCCCCACGACTTGTACGCCTCCTTGGCGGTGGCGACGGCCGCGTCCACCTCCTCGACGCTCGCGAAGTCGACGTGCGTGGTGACGGCGCCGGTCGCCGGGTCGGTCACCGGGCCGTGATTGCCCGACGCGCCCTCGACGGTCTTGCCGCCGATCCAGTGGTGGACCAACTTCGTGTCAGACATACGGGCAACTCCTGTGACGGCTACGTACTTCTCAGAGGTGACGGCGTCGACCGGCGGCGCGCCGGTCGTACTCCTCGCGGGCCTTGACCGCGGCGCTGCGCTCCGCCGTCTCGGCCACAGGAACATCCCACCACGCCTGCGCGGGAGGCGGGCCCGACACTGTGTCTGCCGTTTCGGTCTCCACGTAGACACATGTGGGGCGGGTCGCGGCACGCGCGACGGCGAGCGCTTCGCGCAGGTCACGCACGGTCTTGGCGCGATGCACCGTCATCCCGAGGCTGGCCGCGTTGGCGGCGAGGTCGACGGGCAGCGGCGCGCCCGCGTACGCCCCCTGCTCCCCCGCGAACCGGTACTGCGTGGCGAAGCCCTCGGCCCCCACAGAGGCGGACAGACCGCCGATCGAGGCGTACCCGTGGTTCTGCAGAATGACCACCTTGACGGGAATGCCCTCCTGCACTGCGGTCACGATCTCCGTCGGCAGCATCAGATACGTGCCGTCGCCGACGAGCGCCCACACCGGCCGGCCGGGCGCGGCGAGCGCGACACCGAGCGAGGCCGGGATCTCGTAGCCCATGCAGGAGTACCCGTACTCGACGTGGTACTGGTCGCGGGAGCGGGCCCGCCACAGCTTGTGCAGATCGCCGGGGAGCGACCCGGCCGCATTGATGAGAATGTCGTCCCCGGTGACCAACTCGTCCATCACACCCAGGACTTGTGCCTGGGTCGGACGTACGAGTTCGTCCTCGGCGGCGAAGCAGGCGTCGACGCGTTGCTCCCAGCGCTCCTTGTCCTCGGTGTACTCGGCGACGTACGCGGGCTCGGCCCGGTACGCCCCGCCGAGCGCCCCGCTCAGCGCGGCAAGCCCCGCGCGGGCGTCGGCGACGAGCGGCTGCGCGGACAGCTTGTGGGCGTCGAAGGCCGCGACGTTCAGGTTCAGGAAGCGGACGTCGGGGTTCGCGAAGAGGGTGGCGGAGGCCGTCGTGAAGTCCGTGTACCGGGTGCCGATGCCGATCACCAGGTCGGCGGTGCGGGCGAGTTCGTTGGCGGTGGCGGTCCCGGTGTGCCCGATGCCGCCGACGTCGGCGGGGTGATCGTGCAGCAGCGAGCCCTTGCCGGCCTGGGTGGAGGCGACGGGAATCCCGGTGGCGTCGACGAAGTCCTCCAGGGCACCCTCGGCGCCACTGTGATGCACCCCGCCACCGGCGACGACGAGCGGCCGCCGAGCGTTCTTCAACTCCCGTACAGCAGCGGCGAGTTCGATGGCATCCGGTTCAGGCCGACGCACGACCCACACCCGCTCCCGGAAGAAGTCGTCCGGCCAGTCGTACGCCTCCGCCTGCACGTCCTGCGGCAGCGCGAGCGTGACGGCGCCGGTCTCGACGGGATCGGTGAGCACACGCATGGCCTGCAAGGCGGCCGGAATCAGCTGCTCGGGCCGCTCGACCCGGTCGAAATACTTCGACACGGGCCGCAGACAATCATTGACCGACACATCACCCGCGTACGGCACTTCGAGCTGCTGAAGCACGGGATCGGCTGGCCGGGCCGCGAACACATCACCAGGCAGCAGCAGTACGGGCAGATGGTTGATGGTGGCGAGGGCGGCGCCGGTGACGAGGTTGGTGGCGCCGGGCCCGATCGAGGTGGTGACGGCGTGCGTGGACAGCCGGTCGGACTGCCTGGCATAGCCGACGGCGGCGTGCACCATCGCCTGCTCGTTGCGGCCCTGGTGGAAGGGCATGTCGTCGCCGTACTGGAGGAGCGCCTGCCCGAGCCCGGCCACGTTGCCGTGGCCGAAGATGCCCCAGGTGGCGCCGATCAGCCGCTGCCGGGCGCCGTCGCGCTCCGTGTACTGGTTCGCGAGGAAGCGGACGAGGGCCTGGGCGACGGTGAGGCGAGTGGTGCTGGTCTTCATCGGTATCCCTCCGTCACGTGATCGGGGTGGAAGCAGATCCGCCACTCCCGCTCGTCCCCCGGCCCCGCCATGACATTCAGGTAGTACATGGCGTGCCCCGGCTGGGCGATCGAAGGACCGTGCCAGCCGTCGGGCACGAGCACGGTGTCGCCGGAGCGGACCTCGGCGAGGAGATCGGTGCCGCCGGGCCGGGACGGGGAGACACGCTGATACCCGTACCCCGGGGACGAATCCGCGGCCCCGCCCTCGGGCCCCTCGATCTCGAAGTAATAGATCTCCTCGAGCAGCGCCTCCTCGCCCGGCCGGTGCTCGTCGTGCTTGTGCGGCGGGTACGAGGACCAGTTCCCGCCAGGGGTGATCACCTCTACGGCGATGAGCTGATCGCAGTCGAAGGCGTCGGCGGCGGCGAAGTTGCGCACTTGCCGTGCGCTCTGGCCGCCGCCCCTGTCCTCGACGGAAACCTCCGGCGCGGGGCCGTAGCGGACGGGGAGTCGTCGACCGCATTTCGCTCCTGCCAGGGCGAACCGGCCTCCCGCACCGGAGGAGATCTCCACGCTGGTGTCGCGCGGTACGTAGGCGAAGTCACTCACTCCGCTGAATACGCTGCCCCTGCCCGCCAGTTCAAGGTTCATCCCTTCCGCGCGGACGGAACATCCGCCGGAGAGCGGCAGCACGATCCACTCGCTCTCCCCGGTGTCGAAGGCGTGCGTCTGCCCGGCCCGGAGTTCGAGGATCCGCAGCCCTGCCCGGGCCCAGCCGACCTTGTCGGGGTCGACGGACAGGGCGTAGGGCCCGTCGGCCGCACTACCGCGTGGAAGGTGCGTCATCCCTCTACTCTCCTCCTAGGTGTCCGCACGCGTGGTGCGCAGCAGGCCCACGGCCGTGTCGACGGCGGCCGCGACATCCCCGTCGGCCGGGTAGAGCAGCGAGCGCCCCACCACGAGCCCCTGAACCGTGGGCAGTTGAAGCGCGGCACGCCACTTCTCGTACGTGGCGTCCTGATCGCCGTCCTTGATGTCGCCGCCGAGCAGCACGGCGGGCAGGGCGGAGGTCTCCATGACCCGGGCCATGTCGTCGGGGTCGTCGGTGACCGGGAGCTTCAGCCAGGTGTACGCGGAGGTGCCGCCGAGCCCGGAGGCGACAGCGATCGACGTGATGACGCTCTCGGGACTCAAGTCGTTTCGCAGCAGCCCGGTTTCGGGATCGCGACGGCTCAGGAACGGCTCGACGAAGACGGGCAGCCGACGCGCGGCCATGGCATCGACGGCACGGGCGGCAGCCTCCAACGTCCGCACGGACCCGGATCCCGGATCCTCATGATCGATCCGCAGCAACAACTTCCCGGCGTCGAAGCCGAACCGCTCCAGATCCTCGGCGCGATACCCGGTGAACCGGTCGTCCAGCTCGAAGGACGCCCCGGCGAGCCCGCCCCGGTTCATGGACCCGATGACGACCTTGCGGTCCAACACCCCCAACAACAAAAGGTCTTCGACCACATCGGCGGAGGCCAGCACCCCGTCCACGCCCGGCCTGGCCAGCGCGACGCACAACCGGCGCAGCAGATCGGCCCGGTCGGCCATGGCGAACGCCCGCTCCCCGACGCCGAGCGCACCCCGGGCCGGATGGTCGGCGGCCACGATCATCAACCGCCGCCCCGCTCCGAGCAGCGCCCGCCGCTCCCGCCGGCCCGCGGCCTCGGCGACCGCCCCCGGATCCTCGGCCCGCACACGGGCAAGCCACCGGAGGTCGACGCCCTCTGCCTCACTCAAGCCCGGCTCCATCCCCTTCGGTACGACGCCCTGCAATCTCCGTCGCCCCGCCAGATCTAGCCCCACCAGAGCCCCCTGTCAACACTTTGTCCTGACATTCGGACCACGTCTTGACACCCCTCTCCGAACGGCTCAAGGCTTGAGTCCATGACGACCACGCCCTCGCGCATCCGCATCGGTTCGGCCCCCGACTCCTGGGGCGTCTGGTTCCCCGACGACCCGCAGCAGGTCCCGTACCAGCGCTTTCTCGACGAGGTGGCCGAGGCCGGGTACGAGTGGATCGAGCTGGGCCCGTACGGCTATCTGCCGTCGGACCCGCGCGTACTCACCGAGGAAACGGGCCGCCGCGGCCTGAAGGTGTCGGCGGGCACGGTGTTCACGGGCCTGCACCACGGCCCCGCGGTATGGGAGAAGACCTGGGACCACGTGTCCTCCATCGCCGAACTCACCCGGGCGATGGGCGCGGAGCACCTGGTCGTCATCCCCTCCTTCTGGCGCGACGACAAGACGGGCGAGGTCCTGGAGGACTCCACCCTCACCCCTGACCAGTGGCACAACCTGTCCACACAGACCGAACGCCTGGCCCGCGAAATCGGCGACCGCTACGGCCTGAAACTGGCCTTCCACCCGCACGCCGACACCCACATCGACACAGAGGAGAACGTGACCCGCCTCCTCGACGCGACCGACCCCGACCTCGTGTCACTGTGCCTGGACACGGGCCACTACGCGTACTGCGGCGGCGACAGCGTCAAGCTCATCGAGACGTACGGGGAGCGGATCGGCTATCTGCACCTGAAGCAGGTGGACCCGGCGGTCCTCGCCACCGTCCACGAACAGGGCACACCCTTCGGCCCGGCCGTGGCACAGGGCGTCATGGTCGAACCTCCGCGCGGGGTACCGGAGTTGGAGCCGGTACTGGCCGCCGCGAGCAAACTCGACATCGACCTGTTCGCGATCGTCGAGCAGGACATGTACCCGTGCGAGCCGGACCGCCCGCTCCCGATCGCCGACCGCACACGCCGCTACCTGCGTTCCTGCGGGGTTTGACGCCGCCCCTATCCACTTACGCGCCGGAGCATGCGCCCACAGCACGCCCCCTTTGCTTCATTCGCGTCACAAACGCCCCCATCGCGTCACACATGTCAGGCCTACGCGGGTTCTGCGTCACAGAGGCCCCACAGGCCCTCCCTTCACCCCGGTTCACGTCGTTCTCCGGGCACAGGCTGAGTTGATCACGCCGGCACCCCCGAGCCGCCGTGAGCGCCGCCAGGGAGGAGCCACCGATGAACGACCGCAGGCTCTGGTCGTACAAGGACATCGCCGCGCACATCCGCGTACAGCCCGACACCGTCCGCTCATACCGCAAGCACGGCCTGCTGCCCCCACCCGACCACGTCGAGGCGGGCAAGCCCTACTGGTACGCCGACACGGTCCGCGCCTGGGTGGCCTCCCGCCCGAGCAACCGGGGCCGCAAGGACTGACCCGGCAGCGCCGGGCCGTGCGTCCGCACGACCCGGCGCCCACACTGCGACACATCCGGCCTCGCCATAAACTTCGGACAAATCACCCAAGGTGACCGTAAGTTACCGGCAAGCCGGAGGGATCTCAGTGACGCAGCCCCAGCCGCCCTACGGGGCACCCCAGGCCCGAATCCCCCAGCAGCCGCCCCCGCCGGGCCCGCAGATCCGCCCCGGCCTCTGGAAGCGCTGCCTCTGGGGCGGCCTCGCACTATGGGTGCTGACGGCGATCGTCACGTACGCGACCCAGAACACCACCCTGCTCCCCACCCTCATCCTGCTGGGCAGCTTCCTCACCCCGGCGGTCTTCGTGCTGTGGGCGTACGAGCGGCACGGCCGCGACCTGGGCGTGAGCCTGATCCTGGGCTGCTTCCTGGTGGGCGGCATCCTGGGCGTACTCGGCGCATCGGTCATGGAGTACTACCTCGTACACCCCTCGGTCTGGATGTTCGTGGCCGTCGGCCTGATCGAGGAGGCGGCCAAGCTGCTCGCCCTCGTCTACGTACTGCACCGCCACCCGCGCATCAGCGGACTGCGCGCGGGCCTGGTCCTGGGCGCCACGGTCGGCTTCGGCTTCGCGGCCTTCGAGAGCGCGGGCTACGCGTTCAACGCGGCGATCACCATGAAGGGCATCGACCTGCGCGCCCTCCTGGAAACAGAGGTCCTCCGCGGCCTGCTCGCCCCCTTCGGCCACGGCCTGTGGACAGCGATCTCAGCAGCAGTCCTCCTCTCCTTCCGCAAGCCGAACGGCGGCTACCGCTTCACAACGCCGGTAATCCTCACCTACCTGGGCGTCTCCCTCCTCCACGCCCTCTGGGACTCGATGCACGGCATCGCGATCTGGCTGGTGGCCCGCCTCACCACCACGGACCTGGACCGCACCCTCTTCGCCGAGGGCTACATCCCCAAGCCGACCGACGCGCAGCAGCACCTCTTCACGCTCTTCTCGGTCGGCGGACTGGTCATCATCACGCTCCTGGCACTCACCTGGGTGCGCTCACTCGCCCGCCGGGACCCTTCTTGGAAAAGTACCCCCTAGGGGTATAGAGTCGATCGCATCAGGAGATGCCCCTCACCACCAAGGAGTACGTCATGAGCGCCCACACCGAGCTCCCCCAGGCCGACACCGAGTCCGCCGGTTCCTGCTGCGGCGGCGCCTGCCACACCGACGCCGCGGCCACCGAGGGCGCCTTCACGGCCGTGTACGAGGTCAAGGGCATGACGTGCGGCCACTGCGAGGGCGCGGTGTCCAGTGAGATCTCGGAGCTCGCCGACGTCACTTCGGTCCAGGCGAGCGCCGCCACCGGCCAGGTCACGGTCGTCTCCACCGCCGCGCTCGACGAGGAAGCGGTCCGCGCGGCGGTGGACGAGGCGGGCTACGAGCTCGTCTGAGCCGCACGGCCGGGGCCGGAACCTCCACCACCGGCCCCCGCCCGTACGCTCGGCACCACCATGACGGACGACGCACCACGCCCCACGGAACACCTCGACCTGGCCATCGGGGGCATGACCTGCGCCTCCTGCTCCGCCCGCATCGAGAAGAAGCTCAACCGCATCGCGGGCGTGACAGCAACGGTCAACCTGGCCACGGAAAAGGCCAAGGTCTCCCACACACCCGAGGTCACCCCCGAATCCCTGATCACCACGATCACAAAACTCGGCTACACGGCAGAACGCCTCGCCCAGACAGCGTCCGCCGCCGAGGTCGAACAGGGAGCGGAATCAGACAGTCGGCCGCCGATGCGAGGGAGGGGACGCGTCGGGGTGCCCCCGCAGGACTCCGCAGAAGCACCACTCGCGGAATCGCAGTTCCCGGAGGCGCCCGCCCCGGTGGCCGAGGAGGTACCCCGACGCGGCCCCGCACCCACGGACAAAACCAGGGCGCCCACGGCCGACCGCCCGACACCACTCCGCCAACGCCTCACGGTCTCCGCACTCCTCGCCACCCCCGTGATCCTCATGGCGATGATCCCGGCCCTCCAGTTCACCAACTGGCAATGGCTGTCGCTCACCCTGGCGTCCCCCGTCGTCGTCTGGGGCGGCCTCCCCTTCCACCGTGCCGCATGGACGAACCTGCGACACGGCGCGGCCACCATGGACACCCTCGTCTCCCTGGGCACACTCGCCGCCTACGGCTGGTCCCTGTGGGCACTGTTCCTCAACACGCCACCCACACCACCCATCTACCTGGAAGTGGCCTCGGGCGTGGTCACCTTCATCCTCCTGGGCCGCTACCTGGAGGCCCGCGCCAAGCGCGCCGCCGGCGCCGCCCTGCGCGCCCTCCTCGACCTGGGCGCCAAGGAAGTCACCCTCCTCACCCCCGACGGCGCCGAAGCACGCATCCCGGCCGACCACCTGAAGCCCGGCGACCGCTTCGTCGTCCGCCCCGGCGAGAAGATCGCCACGGACGGCACGGTCACCGAGGGCACAAGCGCCGTGGACACCTCGATCCTCACCGGCGAGTCGATCCCCACCGACGTCACCGTCGGAGACCCCGTCACCGGCGCGACCGTCAACGCCGCGGGCCGCATCGTCGTGGAGGCCACCCGCGTAGGCGCGGACACCCAGCTCGCCCGCATGGCGAAGCTCGTAGAGGAGGCCCAAACAGGAAAGGCCCAGGTCCAACGCCTGGCGGACAGAATCTCCGCGGTCTTCGTCCCGGTGGTCCTACTGATCGCCTCGGGCACACTGCTCACCTGGCTCTTCACCACCGGCAACACCACATCCGCCTTCACAGCAGCAGTGGCCGTCCTGATCATCGCCTGCCCCTGCGCCCTCGGCCTGGCCACCCCCACGGCCCTCATGGTCGGCACGGGCCGCGGCGCAAGCCTGGGCATCCTGATCAAGGGCCCCGAGGTCCTGGAATCAACCCGCACGGTCAACACGGTCGTCCTGGACAAAACCGGAACGGTCACCACGGGCCACATGACCCTCACGGCCGCACACTCGACCACCACCGACGAAAAAGACCTCCTCCGCCTGGCAGGCGCCCTGGAACACGCCTCAGAACACCCGGTGGCCCGAGCAATCACAACAGGAGCAGCCGACCACGCAGGCGAACTCCCCCGGGCAACGGACTTCACCAACACCCCCGGCCTGGGCGTACGCGGCACGGTCGAGGGCCACACCGTCCTCGTAGGCCGCGAGCGACTGCTCAAGGAACACGGCATCCCCCTGCCACCCGAACTCACCAGAACCCGCACCGCCGCGGAAGCGACCGGCGGCACAGCGGTCACGGTCGCCTGGGACGGCGAGGCCCGCGGCGTCCTGACGGTCACGGACGCGGTCAAGGAGACGAGCGCGGAGGCGGTGACCGCCCTCCGCTCCCTGGGCCTCACACCGATCCTCCTGACCGGCGACAACCGCGCCGCGGCGGACTCGGTCGCCCGCGCGGTGGGCATCGCCGAGGAGGACGTGATCGCGGAGGTCATGCCCGAGGACAAGGTCGACGTGATCAAGCGCCTTCAGGCCGAGGGCCGCAGCGTCGCGATGGTCGGCGACGGGGTCAACGACGCCGCCGCGCTGGCCACCGCCGACCTGGGCCTGGCCATGGGCACCGGCACGGACGCGGCGATCGAGGCCGGCGACCTGACACTCGTCCGCGGCGATCTACGCGTGGCCGCGGACGCGATCCGGCTCTCGCGCCGCACCCTCGCCACGATCAAGGGCAACCTCTGCTGGGCCTTCGGCTACAACATCGCGGCGATCCCGCTCGCCGCGGCCGGCCTGCTGAACCCGATGATCGCGGGAGCGGCGATGGCCTTCTCGTCGGTCTTCGTGGTGACGAACAGCCTGCGGCTGCGCAGATTCACGTAGAGACCTGCCGAGATCCCTGGACCTCCACACAATCCACACGGCACAATTGCAGCACTCCCCCACAGAGGCCGATATCCACATATCGGACCCCTTGCGGACGCACGGGACATATGCAAGAGACGCAGATCACATTGGTCTGGACGTAACCCTTTGCGGCTCTCGTGAGTCTAAGGAGGCGATGCAGGAACGTCTTGGGGGACGTTTCCGCATCGGAGGGACCCGTCTTGGGGGACGGTCCCGACAGCGTTGGCCGGGGCACGTGCGCCGGGAAGCTTGAGCGGCCCGCCCGGCGGTACGTGTTCCGGCGGCCGACGCACCAAAGACCCCCAGGCCGGATCCCGTGGGGGGAATCCGACCCGGGTAAAGGAAAGCGCCCCGACTGTCGGCCCGTGGGGGGACCGACAGCGGGGCGCTTTCTGCTTGCCGCAGGTTGACCGGGAGGTGCGGGGGCCGCGACCTACCCAACGTTTCGGTTGGAGGGGTTACGGACTCGGGGCTCTGCCCCGGACCCCGCGCCTCAATCGCCGGCGGGGCTTGATGTGCCCAACCGGCGTTGCGGGAAGCAGTGAAGTCAGCGCTGCTCGACCGGGAGGAAGTCGCGTTCGACGACGCCCGTGTAGATCTGGCGCGGGCGGCCGATGCGCGAACCCGGCTCCTTGATCATCTCGTGCCACTGGGCGATCCAGCCCGGAAGGCGGCCGAGGGCGAAGAGGACCGTGAACATCTCGGTCGGGAAGCCCATGGCCCGGTAGATCAGGCCGGTGTAGAAGTCGACGTTCGGGTAGAGCTTGCGCTCGACGAAGTACTCGTCGGCCAGCGCGTGCTCTTCCAGCTTCAGCGCGATGTCGAGCAGCTCGTCGGACTTGCCGAGCGCCGAGAGGACATCGTGCGCCGCCGCCTTGATGATCTTCGCCCGCGGGTCGAAGTTCTTGTAGACGCGGTGCCCGAAGCCCATGAGCTTCACGCCGTCTTCCTTGTTCTTCACCTTGCGGATGAACTCGTCGACGTCGCCGCCGGCCGCCTGGATGCCCTCGAGCATCTCCAAGACGGACGCGTTGGCGCCACCGTGCAGCGGACCCCACAGCGCGGAGATACCGGCGGAGATCGACGCGAACATGTTGGCCTGCGACGAGCCCACCAGGCGCACCGTGGACGTCGAGCAGTTCTGCTCGTGGTCCGCGTGCAGGATGAGCAGCTTCTCGAGGGCCGAGACGACGACCGGGTCCGGCACGTACTCCTGGGCCGGCACGGAGAACGTCATGCGCAGGAAGTTCTCGACGTAGCCGAGGTCGTTGCGCGGGTAGACGAACGGGTGGCCGATCGACTTCTTGTAGGCGTACGCCGCGATCGTCGGCAGCTTCGCCAGCAGGCGGATCGTCGAGAGGTGACGCTGCTGCTCGTCGAACGGGTTGTGGCTGTCCTGGTAGAAGGTGGACAGCGCGGAGACCACGGAGGACAGCATGGCCATCGGGTGGGCGTCCCGCGGGAAGCCGTCGAAGAACCGCTTCACGTCCTCGTGCAGGAGCGTGTGCCCGGTGATCTCGTTCTTGAAGGTGGAGAGCTCGTCGACCGTCGGGAGCTCGCCGTTGATCAGCAGGTAGGCGACCTCGGTGAACGTCGAGTTCTCGGCCAGCTGCTCGATCGGGTACCCGCGGTAACGCAGGATGCCCTGCTCACCGTCGAGATAGGTGATCGCGGATTTATAGGCGGCTGTGTTGCCATATCCGCTGTCGAGGGTCACCAGGCCCGTCTGGGCCCGCAGCTTCCCGATGTCGAAGCCCTGGTCGCCCACGGTGCTGTCGATCACCGGGTAGGTGTACTCGTCGTCGCCGTACTGGAGTACTACAGCCTTCTCGTTCTGCTCGCTCACGTCATCCCTCACCGACGTAGTGCCTCTTCTTCGAGGTGCCCTGACTGTCTCTACCTTCCCCCACTTGGCCCAGCAGAGTGCACTCGGGGTCGCCCATTGGGCTCATTGACGGCACTCAGTGCCGTCAACTTGCTCATCCTGCCCCCTTCGCCCTGGTTCCGGAAGTGCTTGTGACCTTCGTGACTCACTTGATCGATCAAATCTTTTGAGCAACGGCACCCGACAGCCGGAAATTCAGGGCGGTACACCGCCTTCCGGCCGAAATCGTACGCACCGCCTGGCCGATCGCTCTGCGCGAACCGACCAGGACGACGAGCTTCTTGGCGCGGGTGACCGCCGTATAGAGGAGGTTGCGCTGGAGCATCATCCAGGCTCCCGTCGTGACGGGGATCACCACGCACGGGTACTCGCTGCCCTGGGAGCGGTGGATGGTCACAGCGTAGGCATGCGCCAGCTCGTCCAGCTCGTCGAAGTCATAGGGGACCTCCTCGTCCTCATCGGTGCGGACGGTGAGCCTCTGCTCCTCGGCGTCGAGGGACGTGACGACGCCCACCGTGCCGTTGAAGACGCCGTTCGCCCCCTTCTCGTAGTTGTTCCGAATCTGGGTGACCTTGTCCCCCACCCGAAACACACGCCCACCGAACCGCTTCTCGGGAAGCTCGGGCCGCCCCGGCGTGATCGCCTGCTGGAGCAGCCCGTTGAGATTCCCGGCGCCGGCGGGGCCGCGGTGCATCGGCGCGAGCACCTGGACGTCGCGCCGCGGGTCGAGCCCGAACTTGGCGGGGATCCGGCGGGCCGCGACGTCGACGGTGAGCCGCCCGGCCTCCTCGGTGTCGTCCTCCACGAACAGGAAGAAGTCCTTGAGCCCCGAAGTAAGGGGCTGCTGGCCGGAGTTGATCCGGTGCGCATTGGTGACGACACCGGACTCCTGAGCCTGCCGGAAAATCCGGGTGAGCCGCACAGCGGGCACAGGGCTCCCCTCGACGAGCATGTCCCGCAGCACCTCACCGGCCCCCACACTCGGCAACTGATCCACATCCCCCACAAACAGAAGATGCGCCCCGGGCGGCACCGCCTTCACCAGCTTGTTGGCGAGCAGCAGATCCAACATGGAGGCCTCGTCCACGACCACAAGGTCGGCGTCCAACGGCCGCTCCTTGTCGTACGCGGCGTCCCCGCCCGGCTTCAATTCGAGCAGCCGGTGAACAGTCGACGCCTCGGCCCCGGTCAGCTCGGCGAGCCGCTTGGCGGCACGCCCGGTGGGAGCGGCGAGCACGACCTTGGCGCGCTTGGCGCGGGCCAGCTCCACAACGGACCGTACGGTGAAGGACTTTCCGCAGCCGGGGCCGCCGGTGAGCACGGCCACCTTCTTGCTGAGCGCGAGCTTGACCGCCTCCTCCTGCTCGGGAGCGAGCTGCGCCCCCGTGCGGTCGGCGAGCCACGCGAGCGCCTTGTCCCACGCGACGTCCTGGAAGGCGGGCATCCGGTCGTCCTCCGTGCGCAGCAGTCTGAGCAGCTGGGCGGAGAGGGAGAGTTCGGCCCGGTGGAAGGGGACCAGGTAGATCGCGGTGACCGGCTCCCCGTCCTCGCCCGGCACCGTCTCGCGTACCACGCCGGGCTCGCCGGAATCCTCGTCGGGCAGGGCCAGTTCGGCGAGGCACTCGATGACGAGGCCGGTGTCGACCTGGAGCAGCTTCACGGCGTCGGCGATGAGCCGCTGCTCGGGCAGGAAGCAGTGCCCCTGGTCGGTGGATTGCGAAAGGGCGTACTGGAGACCGGCCTTGACCCGCTCCGGGCTGTCGTGCGGGATGCCGACGGACTGGGCGATGCGGTCGGCGGTGAGGAATCCGATGCCCCAGACGTCGGAGGCGAGGCGGTACGGCTGGTTCTTCACGACGGAGATCGACGCGTCGCCGAACTTCTTGAAGATGCGCACGGCGATGGAGGTGGAGACGCCGACACTCTGGAGGAAGACCATCACTTCCTTGATGGCCTTCTGCTCCTCCCACGCGTCGGCGATCTTCTTCGTCCGCTTGGGGCCGAGCCCCGGCACCTCGATCAGCCGCTTCGGCTCCTGCTCGATGATGTCGAGGGTGTCGAGCCCGAAGTGCTGCGTGATGCGGTCGGCGAAGACGGGTCCGATGCCCTTGACCAGGCCGGATCCGAGATAGCGGCGGATGCCCTGGATGGTCGCGGGCAGCAGCGTCGTGTAGTTCTCGACCGTGAACTGCTTGCCGTACTGCGGGTGGGAGCCCCAACGGCCCTCCATCCGCAGCGACTCCCCCACCTGCGCCCCGAGCAGCGAGCCGACGACGGTCAGCAGGTCCCCTGCGCCCCTGCCGGTGTCGACCCGGCCGACCGTGTACCCCGTCTCCTCGTTGGCGTACGTGATCCGCTCGAGGACGCCCTCGAGCCGCGCCATCTGCCGCGCTCCGGCAGCCTCCTGCTGCTTCGCCATGATCCGACGTTAGCGGGAGGGTCCGACAACGCGGGAGGGGTCACCCGGCCCCGGCCTCTGCCGGCGGGGATCACACCCCGCCCATCGGCTCCGGATCCACCCTCACCGGCGTGCCCCACACGCGGACGACCTCGTAGTCCGTGAACTCGTGGACCAGGCGGTACGCCATCGCCGCGTCCGGGCGGCGGCGCTGGGCCGCCAGGTAGAGGTCCGCCTCGCGGCGGTCGTGGCGGGGGGTGCCGCAGAGCTGCCACACCTGCCCGTTCCACATCTCCGGGATCCAGCGCTGCTGGGGCTGGGGGCGGTCCTCGCGCGTCCCGTAGCGGGAGAGCACGGGGCCCTCCTCGGCGGAGCGGGCCGCCGGGCCGGGGGCGCCCGAGATCTGGGAGCGGCGGGCCTTGCGGCGGCGGGTCTCGCAGAACAGGCACAGGTCGGGGGCGGACTCCTCGACCGGGCCGTAGGGGTGCTCCTTGCAGCGGGTCGTGGGCTTCTCGCCGGACACCGCGTCGTCGAGCTGGTCGAGGGCGCGGGTCAGGTCGCCGCGGACCTCGTGCAGCACGTCGTCCGGGGTGTCGCCGGTGAGCTTCTCGCCGTGCTCGCCGAGCACGCGGAGGGCGCGGCCTAGTGCGGTGAGCTGCGCGTGGTTCACGTCCGTTGCTCCGTCTCCGTCATCCATGACTCATTGCTTCGCAATGAGTTCCACCTTCGCACGCGCCACCGACAATCCCGTCCGGCGACGGCGTTACGCCCCGGGCTCCGCCCCGGACCCCGCGGGCTCTCGTCGAAGAGCGGGGCTTGATCGGCCGATCACGATCACGATCCCGTCACGACCACTCCCACCCCCTTGCCCCCACCCCATGTAATCGATTCCAATCCCTCATGCAGATCGATGTAATCGATTCCACGTAGCCACAAGGAGGTGGCCGGCGATGGCGAGTATCAAGGATGTCGCGGCCGCGGCCGGCGTTTCCGTCGCCACGGTTTCCCGGGTCCTGAACAGCCACCCGTCCGTCAGCCCGGACGCCCGCACCCGCGTGCTCGCCGCCGTGGAGTCGCTCGGCTACCGGCCCAACGCGGTGGCCCGTTCGCTGCGCACCGCGCAGACCCGCACGCTCGGCCTGGTCATCAGTGACGTGCTGAACCCGTACTTCGGTGAGCTCGCCCGCTCCGTCGAGGACGAGGCCCGCGGGCTCGGCTACAGCGTGATCATCGGCAACGCCGACGAGCGGCCGGAGCTCCAGGACCACCACGTACGCACGCTGCTCGACCGGCGCATCGACGGCCTGCTCGTGTCCCCCACCGACGGCGCCTCGCCGCTGATGCTGGACGCGGCCCGCGCGGGCACGCCCATGGTCTTTGTCGACCGGTGGATCCCCGGCGTGGACGTGCCCGTGGTGCGCTCCGACGGGCGGGCGGCCGTCCGGGACCTCGTCGCCCACCTGCACCGGCTCGGGCACCGCCGCCTCGCGATCATCGCGGGCCCGGCCGCCACCACGACCGGCAGCGAGCGCGTCGACGCCTTCCGGGAGGCCCTCGCCTCGTACGAGATCGAGCTTCCGGACGCCTACATAGGGCAGGGCGACTTCCAGGCGGACAGCGGGCGGCGGGTGACCGAGGCGTTCGTCGATCTGCCCGAGCCGCCCCAGGTCGTCTTCGCGGCCGACAACCTCATGGCGCTCGGCGCGCTCGACGCCATCCGCGCGCGCGGGCTGCGCGTCCCGGACGACATCGCGGTCGCCGCGTTCGACGACATCCCGTGGTTCGTGCACACCGATCCGCCCATCACGGCGATCGCCCAGCCGACCAAGGACCTCGGCCGGGCCGCCGTGCGCGCCCTGGTCGACCGCATCGAGGGGCGGGTGCCCGAGTCGGTCATCCTCCCCGCCCACCTCGTCGTACGACGCTCCTGCGGCGAGACAGGCGAGATCGGCGAGACCCCCCACACGCAACAAGCCCCCCACACGCCCACCTCAATGGAGAGGAGCAACGGATGAGCAGCTCCGAAGAGTTGCTGCGTATCGAAGGGATACGGAAGACCTTCCCCGGCGTGGTCGCGCTCGACAGCGTCGACTTCGACCTGCGCCGCGGGGAGGTGCACGTACTGCTCGGTGAGAACGGGGCCGGAAAGAGCACGCTGATCAAGATGCTCTCCGGTGCCTATACGCCCGACGAGGGCCGTATCACCGTCGGTGGCGAGCAGGTCCGCATCCATGGTGCGCAGGACGCCGAACGGCTCGGCATCGCGACGATCTATCAGGAGTTCAATCTCGTTCCTGATCTGACCGTCGCCGAGAACATCTTCCTGGGGCGCCAGCCGCGCCGCTTCGGTCTCATCGACCGGAAGAAGATGGAAGCGGACGCCGAGGAGCTCCTCGCGCGCGTGGGCGTGAAGGTGTCGCCACGCGCGCGGGTGCGCGAACTGGGCATCGCCCGGCTCCAGATGGTGGAGATCGCGAAGGCCCTCAGCCTGAATGCGCGCGTGCTCATCATGGACGAGCCGACCGCCGTGCTCACTTCCGAAGAGGTCGAGAAGCTGTTCGCGATCGTGCGGCAGCTGCGCGAGGACGGCGTCGGCGTCGTCTTCATCACCCACCACCTGGAGGAGATCGGCGCGCTCGGCGACCGGGTGACGGTCATCCGAGACGGCCGCAGCGTGGGCCAGGTGCCCGCCGCCACCCCCGAGGACGAGCTCGTCCGCCTCATGGTGGGCCGCTCCATCGACCAGCAGTACCCGCGCGAACGCCCGGACGCACAGGACACGGCCGGCGCGTTGCTGAAGGTCGAGGGTCTGACCCGGGACGGCGTCTTCCACGACGTCGGCTTCGAGGTGCGAGCCGGCGAGGTCGTCGGCATCGCGGGGCTCGTGGGCGCGGGACGTACCGAGGTCGTACGGGCCGTCTTCGGCGCCGACCCGTACGACTCGGGCTCCGTCGAGGTCGCGGGCAGCGCGCTCCCCCGGCACGACGTCATCGCCGCGATGGCCGCGGGGGTCGGGCTCGTCCCCGAGGACCGCAAGGGGCAGGGCCTCGTCCTCGACCAGTCGGTGGAGGAGAACCTGGGGCTCGTCACCATGCGGGCGGCGACCCGCGCAGGGTTCGTGGACCGGCAGGGCCAGCACGACGCCGCCGAGCGGATCGCGAAGCAACTGGGCGTCCGGATGGCCGGGTTGGGCCAGCACGTGCGCACCCTGTCCGGCGGCAACCAGCAGAAGGTCGTCATCGGCAAGTGGCTGCTCGCGGACATCAAGGTGCTGATCCTCGACGAGCCGACGCGCGGCATCGACGTCGGCGCGAAGGTCGAGATCTACCAGCTCATCAACGAGCTGACCGCCGCAGGGCACGCCGTGCTCATGATCTCCAGCGATCTCCCCGAAGTCCTCGGCATGAGCGACCGGGTCCTTGTGATGGCGCAGGGACGCATCGCCGGTGAACTCGCCGCCGAGGAGGCCACGCAGGACTCCGTGATGGCCCTCGCCGTCAGCAACCAGAACACCGACAACCAGCAGCACAACGCCTTCGAAGAGGAGGGCTCCCGTGACCACTGAGACACTCAACAAGCCACAGGCCAAGAACAACGGGAGCCTGCTGCGGCTGCTCCTCGACAACGGCGCGCTGACCGCGCTCGTCGTCCTGGTCGTCGCCATGTCGCTGATGTCCGGCGACTTCCTGACCACCCAGAACCTGCTGAACGTCGGCGTGCAGGCGGCCGTCACCGCGATCCTCGCGTTCGGTGTCACCTTCGTCATCGTCTCGGCGGGCATCGACCTGTCGGTCGGCTCGGTGGCCGCGCTGTCGGCGACCGTCCTCGCGTGGGCGGCCACGAGCGAGGGCGTGCCGGTGGTGATAGCCGTGCTGCTCGCCGTCGTCACGGGTGTCGCCTGCGGCTTCGTCAACGGCCTGCTCATCTCGTACGGCAAGCTCCCGCCGTTCATCGCGACGCTGGCGATGCTGTCGGTCGGGCGCGGTCTGTCCCTGGTGATCTCGCAGGGTTCGCCGATCCCGTTCCCCGACTCGGTCTCCAAGCTCGGTGACACGCTGGGCGGTTGGCTGCCCGTGCCGGTCATCGTGATGATCGTGATGGGGCTCATCACGGCGGTCGTCCTCGCCCGTACGTTCATCGGCCGGTCCATGTACGCGATCGGCGGCAACGAGGAGGCGGCCCGCCTCTCCGGTCTGCGCGTGAAGCGGCAGAAGCTCGTCATCTACGGCCTGTCCGGCCTGTTCGCGGCCGTCGCCGGCATCGTGCTCGCCTCCCGTCTCGCCTCCGCGCAGCCGCAGGCCGCGAACGGCTACGAGCTGGACGCCATCGCCGCCGTCGTCATCGGCGGCGCCTCGCTGGCCGGTGGTACGGGCAAGGCGTCGGGCACGTTCATCGGCGCGCTGATCCTCGCCGTGCTCCGCAACGGCCTCAACCTCCTTTCGGTGTCCGCCTTTTGGCAGCAGGTCGTCATCGGTGTCGTGATCGCCCTCGCGGTGCTGCTCGACACGGCGCGTCGCAAGGCCGGTGCGCAGCCGGCCTCCGCGGGTGCCGGGACCGGTGGGCCCAGGCAGCGGATGCAGTACGTGCTCGCGGCCGTGGTCGCCATCGCGATCGTCGGCGGCCTCGCGGTGTGGAACAACACCGGTTCCTCCGGCGGCAAGAAGGACCTCAAGCTCGGCATGGCCGTCTCCACGCTCAACAACCCGTTCTTCACCGAGATGCGGGCGGGCGCCCAGGCCGAGGCGAAGAAGCAGGGCGTCGAGCTGACCGTCACTGACGCGCAGAACGACGCCTCGCAGCAGGCCAACCAGCTCCAGAACTTCACGAGCGAGGGGCTCAGCGCCGTCATCGTGAACCCGGTCGACTCCGACGCCGTCGGCCCGTCCGTGCGCACCGCCAACAAGGCCGACATCCCCGTCGTCGCCGCCGACCGCGGCGTCAACAAGGCGAAGGCCGCGACCCTCGTCGCCTCCGACAACGTCGCGGGCGGCAAGCAGGCCGCGAAGATCATGGCCGACAAGCTGGGCGGCAAGGGCAAGATCGCGGTCCTCCAGGGCCAGGCCGGTACGTCCGCCAGCCGTGAGCGCGGCGCGGGCTTCGCCGCGGGGATCAAGAACTACCCGGGCATCAAGGTCGTCGCCAAGCAGCCCGCGGACTTCGACCGCACCAAGGGCCTGGACGTCATGACGAACATGCTCCAGTCGCACCCCGACGTCGACGGCGTCTTCGCCGAGAACGACGAGATGGCGCTCGGCGCGATCAAGGCGCTCGGCTCGAAGGCCGGCAAGTCCGTCCCCGTCATCGGCTTCGACGGCACGCCCGACGGCTTCAAGGCGGTCAAGGCGGGCACGCTGTACGCCTCCGTGGCCCAGCAGCCGCGCGAGCTCGGAAAGATGGCCGTGCAGAACGCGATCGCCGCGGCGAAGGACAAGAAGATCTCCTCGGCGGTGAAGGTGCCCGTGAAGGTCGTCACGGCGAAGAACGTCGCCGACTTCAAGTGACGGACCACGAGTGACCGGCCCCGTTCGGCGGCTCTCGTACCCTTTGCGGTGACGTACGAAGAAAGGCACAACATGAACACGTACGACCTCCTCGTCGTCGGGTCGGCCAACGCCGACCTGGTGGTGGGCGTCGACCGGCGGCCGGCCGCGGGCGAGACCGTTCTCGGCTCCGACCTGACGACCCACCCCGGCGGCAAGGGCGCCAACCAGGCGGTCGCCGCCGCCAAGTTGGGCGCTCGTACGGCGCTGCTCGCGCGGGTCGGCGACGACGGGCACGGCAGGCTGCTGCGCGACTCGATGGAGGCGGCGGGCGTGGACACGTCCGGCGTGCTGGTCGGCGGGGCGCCCACCGGGGTCGCCCTGATCACCGTGGACCCGTCCGGCGACAACTCGATCGTGGTGTCGCCGGGCGCGAACGGTCGGCTCACGCCCGAGGACGTACGGGCGGCGGGCGAGCTGTTCGCGGGGGCGCAGGTCGTCTCGATGATGCTGGAGATCCCGCTGGATACGGTCGCGGAGGTGGTCCGCAATCTCGCGGACGGCGCCCGCCTCGTCCTCAACCCCTCGCCGCCCGCCCCGCTCCCCGACGAGGTGCTCGCGGCCTGCGACCCGCTGATCGTCAACGAGCACGAGGCGAAGGTCATCGCCGGTACGGACCTCGGCGACGACCCCGAGGACTGGGCGCGGCAGCTGCTCTCGCTCGGCCCGCGCTCGGTCGTCGTCACCCTCGGCTCCGAGGGCGCGCTCGTCGCGGACGCGGCGGGCTCGCAGCGGGTCGCGGCGGTGAAGGTGAAGGCCGTCGACACGACCGGCGCCGGTGACGCGTTCACGGCGGCGCTCGCGTGGCGGCTCGGCACCGGCGAATCGCTCGCCGACGCGGCCGCCTACGCGGCGAAGGTCGGCGCGGCCGCGGTCACCAAGGAGGGCGCGCAGGCCTCGTACCCGACCGCCGAGGAGGTCGGGTCGCTGTGAAGAAGGCCGGAATACTCAACCGTCATCTGGCGGGCGCCATAGCCGAGTTGGGGCACGGCGACGGAGTGCTGATCTGCGACGCGGGCATGCCGATCCCGGCAGGACCGCGCGTCGTCGACCTCGCGTTCCGGGCCGGTGTGCCGTCCTTCGCGGAGGTCCTCGACGGGCTGCTCGACGAGCTGGTGGTGGAGGCGGCCACGGCGGCCCGCGAGGTGCGGGAGGCGAACCCGGACACCGCCGAGCTCCTCCAGGACCGTCTGGAGCCCCTCGGTTTCGTCACGCACGAGGAGCTGAAGGCGCTGTCGGCGCACGCGCGGCTCGTCGTCCGCACGGGAGAGGCACGTCCGTACGCGAACGTGCTGCTGCGCTGCGGAGTCTTCTTCTGACCCAGGCCCGACTCCGGCCTGATCCAAACGACAGGCCCTAGTAGGCCTGCCCCACCCCGAAAACCCTGCGAGGGGCCCGGTCCGCGGACCGGGCCCCTCGGGCTCTCCCCCTCCTGCGCCGGAACCCCGATCCCCCCAGATCGCCCCCCTGGGTGTTCCGACACCCAGTACGACACTCGGGCGGTGCAGAGGGTTGTACGTGGTTGCGGAGAAAACTTTTTACAGGGCGTGCGCCACGAACTACACGGCGTGCGCCGTGAACCGCTCAGCCGTCTCGGCCAGCACCTCGCGCCCGTCGCGGGCCCACAGACCGTCGTTGAACAGCTCGACCTCGATGGGCCCCGCGTACCCCTGCGCCTCGACGAGACCGCGCCAGTACCGCATGTCGATGGAGCCGTCGCCGATCTGCCCGCGCCCGTTGAGGACGCCCTCGGGCAACGGCGTGGTCCAGTCGGCGAGTTGGAACGTCGCGATACGTCCCTGCGCCCCGGCCCGCGCGATCTGCGCGGGCGCCTGGTCGTCCCACCAGATGTGGTACGTGTCCACGCAGACGCCGACCTGCTCCGCCGGGAAGCGTTCGGCGATGTCCAGGGCCTGCGCGAGCGTCGAGACGACGCAGCGGTCGGACGCGTACATCGGGTGCAGCGGCTCGATCGCGAGCTGCACGCCGCGCTCGGCGGCGTACGGGGCGAGCTCGACGAGCGCGTCACCGATACGTTCACGGGCGCCCGGCAGGTCGTACGAACCGGCCGGGAGGCCGCCCGAGACGAGCACCAGGACATCGGTGCCGAGCGTCACGCACTCGTCGACGGCGCGCTTGTTGTCCTCGATCGCGGCCTTGCGCTCGGTCTCGTCGACCGCGGTGAGGAAGCCGCCCCGGCAGTGCGTGGTGACGTTGAGCCCGGCGTCGCGCAGCAGCTTCGCCGCGGCCTCGACGCCGTACTCCTGGACGGGCGCACGCCACGTACCGAGGTTCTGGACACCCAACTCGCGGCAGGCGTCGACCAGTTCGGGGAGCCCGAGCTGCTTGACGGTCATCTGGTTGATGGAGAAGCGGGGATCCGCGGTGGACTTCTCGGCGCTCATGAGGTCACTCCGTACAGGGCGAGCAGGTTCTTCATCCGGGCCTCGGCGAGCTCCGGCTTCGGGAACAGGCCCAGCTGGTCGGCGAGTTCGTAGGCGCGCGCGAAGTGCGGCAGCGAACGCGCGGACTGGAGGCCGCCGACCATCGTGAAGTGGTCCTGGTGCCCGGAGAGCCAGGCGAGGAAGACGACGCCGGTCTTGTAGAAGCGGGTCGGCGCCTGGAACAGGTGGCGCGACAACTCGACGGTCGGGTCGAGGAGTTGACGGAATCCGTCCACGTCACCCGTGTCGAGGGTGCGTACCGCCTTCGCGGCGAGCGGGCCCAGCGGGTCGAAGATGCCGAGCAGCGCGTGCGAGAAACCGCGCTCGTCGCCGGCGATCAGCTCCGGGTAGTTGAAGTCGTCGCCGGTGTAGCAGCGCACGCCGTTCGGGAGGCGGCGGCGGATGTCGACCTCGCGCTGGGCTTCGAGCAGCGAGACCTTGATGCCGTCGACCTTGTCGGAGTGCGCCTTGATGATCTCGACGAAGGTGTCGGTGGCGGCATCCAGGTCGGACGAGCCCCAGTAGCCCTCCAGCGCCGGGTCGAACATCGGGCCGAGCCAGTGCAGGATGACGGGTTCGGTGGCCTGGCGGAGCAGGTGGCCGTACAGGTCGACGTAGTCCTGCGGGCTGTTCGCGGCGGCGGCGAGCGCGCGGGAGGCCATCAGGATGACCTGGGCGCCCGCCCCCTCGGCGACCGCGAGCTGCTCCTCGTACGCCGCGCGCACGTCCTTGAGGGACGCGCCGGGCGCGATCTGGTCGGTGCCGACGCCGACCGCGATGCGCCCGCCGACCGACTTGGCCTCGGCCGACGAGCGGCGGATCAGCTCGGCGGCGCCCGCCCAGTCCAGGCCCATGCCGCGCTGCGCGGTGTCCATGGCCTCCGCGACGCCGAGGCCGTGCGACCACAGGTGGCGGCGAAAGGCGAGGGTGGCGTCCCAGTCGACGGCGGCCGGGGAGTCCGGCGTGGTGTCGGCGAGCGGGTCGGCGACGACGTGCGCCGCCGAGTAGACGACGCGGGACGCGAGCGGGGCGCCCGTGTCGAAGGTGAGGGGCTCGGCGCGCGGCTCGTAAGCCTTCAACTCACCGGCAGCGTTGGGGAGATGGAGGGTCACAGCGAGATCTCCGGAACGTCGAGGCGGCGGCCCTCGGCGGACGACTTCAGGCCCAGCTCGGCCATCTGCACGCCGCGCGCACCGGCGAGCAGGTCCCAGTGGTAGTCGGCGCCGGCGTAGACGTGCTGGAGGAACAGCTCCCACTGGACCTTGAAGCCATTGTCGAACTCGGTGTTGTCCGGCACTTCCTGCCACTGGTCGCGGAAGGAGTAGGTGGCGGGCAGATCCGGATTCCAGACCGGCTTCGGCGTCGAACTGCGGTGCTGGACACGGCAGTTGCGCAGTCCGGCGACAGCGGACCCTTCCGTACCGTCCACCTGGAACTCGACCAGCTCGTCACGGTTGACGCGCACGTCCCACGACGAGTTGATCTGCGCGACGATGCCGCCCTCGATCTGGAAGATGCCGTACGCGGAGTCGTCGGCGGTGGCGTCGTAGGGCTTGCCGTTCTCGTCCCAGCGGGTGGGGATGTGGGTCTGGGCCAGCGCGTTCACGGAGGTCACGCGGCCGAACAGCTCGTGCAGCACGTACTCCCAGTGCGGGAACATGTCGACGACGATGCCGCCGCCGTCCTCCGAGCGGTAGTTCCAGGAAGGCCGCTGGGCCTCCTGCCAGTCGCCCTCGAAGACCCAGTACCCGAACTCGCCGCGGACCGACAGGATCCGGCCGAAGAAGCCGCCGTCGATGAGCCGCTTCAGCTTGAGCAGACCCGGCAGGAACAACTTGTCCTGTACGACACCGGACTTGACGCCCGCCTCGCGCGCCAGGCGGGCCAGCTCGATGGCGCCCTCCAGGCCGGTGGCGGTCGGCTTCTCGGTGTAGATGTGCTTTCCGGCGGCGATCGCCTTCTTGAGGATCCCCTCGCGGCCCGAGGTCATCGCGGCGTCGAAGAAGATGTCGATGCTGTCGTCGGCGAGGACGGCGTCCACGTCGGTGGAGATGTTGGCCGGGTCGAGGCCGTGCTCCTCGGCGATCGCCTTCAGGGCGTGCTCGCGGCGCCCGACGAGGACCGGCTCGGGCCACAGCACCGTGCCGTCGCCGAGGTCGAGTCCGCCCTGCTCGCGGAGGGCGAGGATGGAGCGGACGAGGTGCTGGCGGTAGCCCATGCGCCCCGTCACACCGTTCATGGCGATGCGCACCGTCTTGCGTGTCACGTGAGTTCCTTCCTCCGGCCGACCGGCCATTCGTGCCCCGCGTATTGCTGCATACGCGAGGTGGCGCCTGCGGAATCTTTCGTAGCAAGCGCTTTCTACCTAAGAAGAAGCTAGCCTCTGGACTGCCGCTCGGACAAGAGCGGATACGAGACCGGGGTCTCGGGAGCTTCGCCGCGGACCCGGGACCCTTCACGGAGGAAGACTCGATGACCGTGACCCTGTCGGATGTGGCCGCCCGCGCGCAGGTGTCCCCCGCCACCGTCTCGCGCGTCCTGAACGGGAACTACCCCGTGGCCGCGAGCACGCGCGAGCGGGTGCTCAAGGCCGTGGACGATCTGGACTACGTGCTCAACGGGCCGGCGAGCGCCCTCGCCGCCGCCACCTCCGACCTGGTCGGGGTCCTGGTCAACGACATCGCCGACCCGTTCTTCGGGATCATGGCCTCCGCGGTGCAGTCGGAGATCGTCGGGCCCGGCGGCCGGGCGGGCGGCGAGCGGCTCGCGGTGGTCTGCAACACGGGCGGCGAGCCGGAGCGCGAGCTGACCTACCTAACCCTGCTGCAGCGCCAGCGCGCGGCGGCGGTCGTGCTCACGGGCGGGGCGATCGAGAACGAGGCCCATGTCGCGGCCGTGGCCGCCAAGTTGCGGCGCCTCGCGGAGGCCGGGACGCGGGTCGTGCTCTGCGGCCGTCCGCCGGTGCCGGACACGGACGCGGTGGCGCTGACCTTCGACAACCGTTCCGGGGCAAGGGAGTTGACGGATCACCTCCTGGCCCTCGGGCACCGACGGATCGGCTACGTCGCGGGCCCCGAGGAGCGCACGACGACCCGCCACCGCCTCGAGGGCCACCGCGAGGCGCTGGCCGCGGCCGGTGTGAGCGAGTCGGACGGGCTTGTGGCGCACGGCTCGTACGATCGCACGTCGGGCTACGAGGCGACGGCCGAACTGTTGTGCCGGGAGCCGGAGTTGACGGCCGTGGTGGCGGCGAACGACAGCGTGGCGCTCGGCGCGTGCGCGGCCCTGCGGGAGGCGGACCTGCGCATCCCGGAGGACGTCTCGGTGGTCGGCTTCGACGACCTCCCCTTCAGCATCGATGCGGCGCCTCCGCTGACGACGTTCCACCTCCCGCTGGCCGAGGCGGCGGCGCGGGCGGGCCGGATCGCGATGGGCCGGGAGGCGGCGCCGAAGGGGCGGATCGTGGAGGTGCGGGGGGAGCTGGTGGTGCGGGGGTCGACGGGGAAGCCGCGGGCGTAGGGCCTGGCACCTAGCGCTTGACCGGGTCCGGGACGGCGACGCCCGACCGCTGCCGCCGCCGCCCGGCCAGCCGGCACCCGACACAGTCGACGTGACCTTCCCGGGCGGTCACATCCCTTACGCGTACGGGGTGTTGGTCATGGCGCCGCGGCCCGGGCGGCTTGCCCCACCCCGCTAGATGCAGCCCCCAGGTGAGCAGCACAGCCACGGCCAGCACCACGGGACCGAGCCAGACCCCCGGACGCCACCCGATGACTCCGACACCAGTCACAGCCACCCCGACCGCGGCAGCCGCGCAGCCCGCCCATCCGGCGAGAGTGTGCCCTTCATCCGTCGCCACCATGTGCCATACCCCCAGTCCGCGATCACCATCATTTATTGAACGATGACTCAAGAACAAGCCACTCGGACCCTAGCACCGTTCTTGAATGGCCGCTCAAGATATCCGGGAAACCGGGATACAGTGACGCCATGACTGGCGGAACAACCGGCGGAACGACTGACGGCACGACCGAGGGAAAGACCCGCCCCCGCGGGCGGCCCCGCACGTTCGACCGGGACGCGGCGCTGGCCGTGGCCGTCCGGCTGTTCTGGGAGCGGGGCTACGAGGCGACCTCGGTGGGCGAGCTGACCGGGGCGATGGGCATCCGCCCGGCCAGCCTGTACGCCGCGTTCGGCGACAAGAAGTCGCTGTTCAGGGAAGCCGTCGAGGTCTACGGTCGGTCCCCCGTCGGCGCCTTCGTCGGCGTGGCACTCGCCGAGGAGCCGACGGCGTACGGGGCGTTCGCCCGCATCCTGCGCGAGGCGGCCCGCACGTACGCGGATCCCTCGCACCCGGCGGGCTGCCTGGCCAACAGTGCCGCGACCAACGTGACGGAGCAGGACGCGGAGATCGCCGCCTTCCTCCGCGACGTCCGCAACGCCGGGGTCGCCTCCTTCGAGGAGCGCCTGCGCCAGGGCCGGGCGGCCGGGGAACTGCCGGAGGGCACGGACACGCCCGCACTCGCCTCGTACTTCGCCGCCGTGGTCCAGGGCCTGTCCCAACGCGCCCGGGACGGCGCGAACGCGGACGAGCTCACGCAGGTCGCCGAGTTCGCGCTGGCGGCGTGGCCGGGAGCCAGGGACTGACGTCCGTCGCGCGGCGGACCCTCGGCCCGGCAGGCGTCAGGCCAGCAGATCCACTTCGCCGCCGACCCCGTCACGTTCCGCCACTCCATACGCCTCCCAGGCGAGCGCCAGGTCCTGCCACGGGAGGCCGACCGGGGCGTAGACGGTGGGGGCGTCGGAGTGCGGGAGTCGGGCGGCGCCCGTCAGGACCTCGCCCAGGGTGAGCACACCGGACGCCTCGTCCGCCCCTTCCGGGCCGTCCGTCCGCAAGGATCCCAACACCCCCGACGCATCGGCGAGTTCACGGTCGTCCACTACGAGACGGGCGGCGCGGAGCAGCCCCGGTGACAGCTCCAGCTTGCCCGGCTCGTCCGCGCCGAGGGTGGTGAAGTGCTGCGCCGGGCGTGCATCCACGAGGTCCAGCAGCGGGGTACGGGACCACGTGGCGAGCAGCACGATGTCGGCCTCCGCCGCGACGGCCTCGGGCGTCGGCACCGCCCGCCCGCCGTGCCGGGCCGCGAACGCCCTGGCGCGGTCCGCGTCGACGTCCTGCACCACCAGGGCGTCGAGGTCCCGCAACGCACGCAGCCCGCGAACCATCAGCTCGGCCTGCGCACCCGCCCCGACCACACCGACCGTACGGGCACCCGGCGGTGCCAGCGTGTGCGTACCCAACGCGGCGGCGAGCCCGGTACGCCAAGAGGTCACCGTCGCCGAGTCCATGAGGGCGAGCAGTTCACCATCGGCGCCGCCGTGCAGACAGACGACACCGCGCAGGGCCGGCGCGGCACCGGGGAACTTGGCGTTGACCTTGACCGTGTAGGCCGGGACGCCGGGCAGCGTTCCAGGAATGAGGGCCGTGGCGGTGCCGGGAAACGGCAGCTCGGCAACCACCCGCCGCGCACCCCCGGCCCCACCGTGCGCCGTGGCCCGGAACCCCGCCGCAAGCACCTCGATACAGCGACGCGGTTCGAGCAACTTCAGCAGATCGGCACGGGCGAGAACACGGGTCATTCGCGGATCATCCCAGGGCTCACGGCTACCTGACCCACGGCACCGCCCCCAGCCATGGGCACGGCAGGCCCTACACGTGCGGCCTGCGCCCCCGCTCCTGTTCCGGGAAGGACTGGTCCTCCCCCGGCAGCGTCGGCTTCGGGAGGGTGGACACTTCCTGTTTGGCCTGGGCCAGTTGTTCCGCCGTGTTGGTGGGGAGCTTCGGCGGGTGCGGCTTGGCGTGGGAGAAGCGGAAGGCTGAGGTCAGGTCGCCGAAGGTGTCGCGGCGCCAGTCGGTGATGTTGGGTTCCGCGACGCCCGTGAAGCGCTCCAGGAACTGGAGTGCCGACGTGTGGTCGAAGGACTCCGAGGCCACCCAGCCGCCCACCGTCCAGGGCGAGACGATGATCGCGGGGACGCGGAAGCCACCGCCGATGGGGAGGCCCTGGATGAATTCGCCCGCCGTGCCCGCCGGAGGCGTGGGCGGGGTCACGTGGTCGAACAGGCCGTCGTTCTCGTCGTAGTTGAGGATGAAGGCGGTCTTCGCCCACACCTTGGGGTTCGACGCTATCGCTTCTATTTTGCGGGCCACGAAGTCGGCTCCCGCCGCCGGCAGGTAGTCCGGGTGCTCGGACTCGTACGACGTCGGCATGATCCAGCTGACCGCCGGGAGGCGGTCGCCCCGGGCGTCGTCCTCGAAGGTGCCCTCGGGCTGGGGGCGCATGCCGCGTTCGTAGAGGTCCGATCCCGGCTTCGCGTCCTTGAAGCTCGCGAACTGCTCCAGCATGTTGCAGCCGTAGTCGTCGTCCTGCTGGTAGACCTTCCAGCTGACGCCCGCCGCCTGGAGGCGCTCCGCGTAGGTCGTCCAACGATAGGGCGTGGGCGCGGTGTTGTTGAGGATCGGGCCGCCGTGCGTGCCGGACGGGTCGATCGAACCCGTCATCCAGTAGAGGCGGTTGGGCCACGTCGGGCCGAAGACGGAGCAGAAGTAGTTGTCGCAGATGGTGAAGGTCTCCGCGAGGGCGAATTGGAAGGGGATGTCCTTACGCATGTAATAGCCCATCACGTACGGGCCGTTGACGCCGTCGGCCTTGCGGTGGGCCGGGAGCCACTGGTCCATTTTGCCGTTGTTCCACGCCTCGTGCTGGACCGACCAGGCGTGGCTCGTGGACGGGATGGCCTGGGCGCTGGACGTGTGCGTGTCCAGGTGGAAGGGGAGCAGGTAGCCCTTCGGATTCTCGGCGTCGGGCTGGTAGAAGACCGAGCGGCCGGTGCCCAGCCTCTGCGCCTCGGGGTCGTTGAAGCCGCGTACACCCTTGAGCGTGCCGAAGTAGTGGTCGAAGGAGCGGTTCTCCTGCATGAGCATCACGACGTGCTCGATGTCCCGGAGCGATCCCTTGCGGGGCGGGCCCGCCGCCACCGCCTTCTGGACGCTGGGCGGCAGGAGCGAGAGGGCGGCGGCGCCACCGACCGCGCCGGCCGCGGAGCCGAGGAGTCTACGTCGGGTGAGTTCGGCCATGAGTGTCCCCTGGTGTGAGGTGCCGGAAGGTCCGGGCATGCCAACGGCCCGCGTGCGACGGGCCGTTGGATCACTGTGCTGCGCGCCGGATGTGGCGCGGAGGAGGCCCGCGATGAACTCGGGAACAACGTGCGGAGAGCGCTTTCCCAACCCATGGGACGCCCTTGAAGCGCTATACCTGCCGTATGCATGGACTTGACCGGGCGGACGCTTTCACGGGCGCCCCGGCGTCCGTCGCGTGGACGGGCCCCCACCCCCGGCGTACGGTGGGCACCGCCCCGAACCTCTGACTGAGTCAACCATCTGACCCGCGAGGTGGCTCATGACCGTGCAGGACATCCGGTCCTTCAACCGCTTCTACACGAACGTGATCGGCGCGCTCGACTACAGCCGCCACCTGTACGCCCCGTACACCCTCACCGAGTCCCGCGTGCTGTACGAGCTGGCGCACACGGAGAAGGTCGACGCGGCCGACCTGCGCGTCCGACTGAGCCTGGACGCCGGGTACTTGAGCCGCATCCTGGGCAAGTTCGAGCGGGACGGGCTCGTCGAGCGCGGATCGTCGGAGAAGGACTCGCGGCGCCGCCGCATCACCCTCACCGGGCGCGGCCGCACCACCGCCGAACTGCTCGACGAGCGCTCGCGGGAGACAGTCGGGGCGCTCCTCGACTCCGTCCCCGCCACCGACCGCGACCGCCTGTCCGAGGCGCTGCGCACCGTCCGCGAGATCCTCGGCGACGGCCGCGCCGCCCCGCACCCCGAGAACGTACTGCTGCGCGAGCCTGGCCCCGGCGACCTGGGCTGGATCGTCGCGCGCAACGGGGCGCTGTACGCCGCCGAGTTCGGCTGGAACGCGGACTACGAGGGCCTGGTCGCGCGCATCGTCGCCGACTTCGCCGAGGACCACGACCCGCACCTGGAGCGGGTGTGGATCGCCGAGCTGGACGGCCGTCCGGTGGGCTGCGTGATGTGCGTACGCGACGAGGCTCCGGGCACCGCGCGGCTCCGGCTGCTGCTCGTCGAGCCGGAGGCGCGGGGGCTCGGCATCGGGGACCGGCTGGTGCGGGCCTGCATCGACTTCGCGCGGGGCGTCGGGTACCGGGAGATGACGCTGTGGACCAACGACGTGCTGAAGTCGGCCCGTTCGATCTACCAGCGGCACGGGTTCGTACTCGTCGGCGAGAAGCCGCACCGCTCGTTCGGCGCGGATCTGATCGGCCAGGACTGGAAATTGACCCTCCATAGGACGGCGGACTGACGGGTAGGGTCCGGCCCATGAAGCTGGCGTTCTCCACCCTCGGTGTCCCTGGTCTCCCCCTCGACGACGTGCTCGCGCTCGCCACCGCGCACGGCTATCACGGCGTCGAACTGCGTGCCCATCCCGAAGAGCCGGTGCATCCCGGGATCGACCGGGAGCAACGGGCCGATGTCGCCTCCCGGTTCAAGAGTGCCGGGGTGGAGGTCCTCGGCGTGGCCGGGTACGCGCGCGTGGCGGCGCCGGGCGAGGACGGGCCGGTGCTCGACGACGTACGGGCCCTGGTGGATCTCGCGCGGGACCTGGGCGCCCGGTACGTGCGCGTCTTCCCGGGCGGGGGTGACGAGCAGGGCCCCGAGGAGGCGGATGCCACCGCGGCGCGGCGGCTGGGCGTCGCAGCGGAGTATGCGGCCGACCGGGGTGTGCGGGTGTTGCTGGAGACGCACGACTCGCATCGGACCGGGGCGGCCGCGTCCCGCATCCTCGGCACCGTCGGCCACCGGAACGTGGGGGCGTTGTGGGACGTGATGCACACGTGGCTCGGCGGCGAGCAGCCTGTGGCCTCGTACGCGGCGCTGTCCCCGTACCTCGGGTACGTACAGGTCAAGGACATCGCGGGGCCCGACGACACGACTCCGCTGCCGCTCGGGAGTGGGGTGCTTCCGTTGGCCGAGTGTGTGGAGGTGCTGAGTCGGGAGGGGTGGGACGGGTGGTTGTGCTGGGAGTACGAGGCGCGGTGGTATCCGGCGGCGGCTCCCCTGCCGGAGCTTCTCGGTGCGGGGCGGGAGCACGTGGCGCGGTTGCTGAACGAGTCGGCGTAGCCGGGAGCCCAGGTGCGGCCCCCGCGTCCGACGCCACGGGGCTCCGGCAAGATCCGCCAGAAGGGCCCCGGACGGGACCTGGCGACGACCCAGCCACGGCCGCCTCGTTCACCACCTGCGCACCTATTTCACTGAATCCTCGAATTTCGGGAACCCGGGCCATCATGCTTCCGTCAGAAAGACACGCTGCCGGAGAGTCACCGCAGTGCGGTGTCGGCCTCGCTGCTGGCTGCGAACGCTGACAAACCCTCTCCGCCGCCTGCGGCCGGCAGCGTCGCCGTCACCGGTACGCCCCCTCCATAGTGCCGGTGACGGCCCCCTCCCCGGAGGCGATCACCTGCCAACTCCCGGGCCTGCGCGGGCTCTTGACTGGCAGAAATTTTCCGGATACTCGTTGCGCGCGGAAGTTGTTTTCAGGGTCCGCGCCTCCTCCGGAAGGAGCGATCGTGCCACTGTCCAGACGTACCGTGCTCGCCGCCGCCACCATCGGCGCCACGGCGGTCGGCCTCAGCGCCACCACCGCACGGGCCGCGGGCGCCCCCGCGTCCGACCAGGCCCTCAAGAAACTCATCTCCAAGATGTCCCTGGAGGAGAAGGTCGGCCAGCTCTTCGTGATGCGGGTGTACGGCCACTCGGCCACCGCTCCCGACCAGGCCGACATCGACGCCAACCTCGAGGAGCTCGGCGTCCGCACCGCCGCCGAGCTCATCGACAAGTACAAGCTCGGCGGCATCATCTACTTCGCGTGGGCGCACAACGTGCGCGACCCGCACCAGATAGCCGACCTGAGCAACGGGATCCAGAAGGCGGGGCTCCAACAACCGTCCCGGATACCGCTGTTGATCTCCACCGACCAGGAGCACGGCATCGTCGCCCGGGTCGGCAAGCCCGCCACCCTGCTCCCCGGCGCGATGGCGTTCGGCGCGGGCGGCTCCCAAAAGGACGCGCGCAAGGCGGGCCAGATCGCAGGCGCCGAGCTGCGCGCCCTCGGCATCCGGCAGGACTACGCACCCGACGCCGACGTCAACGTCAACCCGGCCAACCCCGTCATCGGCGTACGCTCCTTCGGCGCGGACCCCAAGGCCGTCGCCGGACTCGTGGCCGCGCAGGTCAAGGGCTACCAGTCCTCGCACATCGCCTCGACGGCCAAGCACTTCCCCGGACACGGCGACACGGCGACGGACAGCCACACCGGGATCCCGTACATCAGCCACACCCGCGAGCAGTGGGAGCAGCTGGACGCGCCGCCGTTCAAGGCGGCGATCGCGGCCGGCATCGACTCGATCATGACGGCCCACATCGTCGTCCCCGCCCTCGACCCGAGCGAGGACCCGGCGACGCTCTCCCGCCCCATCCTCACCGGCATCCTGCGCGAGCAACTCGGTTACGACGGCGTCGTGGTGACCGACTCCCTCGGCATGGAGGGCGTACGGACGAAGTACGGCGACGAGCGGGTCCCGGTGCTCGCGCTGAAGGCGGGCGTCGACCAGCTGCTCAACCCGCCGGACCTGTCGGTCTCTTGGAACGCGGTACTGGAGGCCGTACGGGGCGGCGAGCTGACCGAGGCGCGGCTCGACGAGTCGATCCTGCGCGTGCTGCGCCTGAAGTCGAAGCTGGGGCTTCTCAAGGATCCCTACGTCTCGCAGGCAGGCGTCGACCGCGCCGTCGGCACCCCCGCGCACCTCGCCACGGCCGACCGGATCGCCGAGCGCACGACGACGCTCCTGGTCAACAAGGGCAAGCTGCTGCCGCTGTCCCGTCGTACACACAAGAACGTGCTGGTGCTGGGCGCGAACCCCGCCTCCCCCTCCCTCAGCGACGGCCCGCCGACCACCGTGATCGGCGCGGCGCTCACCGAACTCGGCTTCACCGCCACGGTGCTCGCGACCGGCACGGCGCCCACCCAGGCGGCGATCGCGCAGGCCGTGGCGGCGGCGGAGGGCAAGGACGCCGTGGTCATCGGCACGTACAACGTCGCCGCGGGCAGCGCGCAGCAGTCGCTGGTGAACGCGATGGCCAAGGCCGGGGTGCCGGTCGTCACGCTGTCGATGCGCAATCCGTACGACGTCGCCCAGCTGTCCGCCGCCGACGCGCACGTGGCGGCGTACTCGTGGATCGATGTGGAACTGCGGGCTGCCGTACGGGTGTTGGCCGGGAAGGCGGAGCCGCGCGGGAAGCTGCCGGTGCCCGTGCAGAAGGCCGACGATCCGGCGCAGGTCCTCTACCCGATCGGCTACGGACTGTCGTACTGACCCGTCCGTAGGGGGCGTACGCCGTGATCGGCGTATCCCGCCCCCAACTGACGCAAAGCCCCCCGCACACCTGGCGTGCGCCCGCTGCCACGGGCCACGCTGGACGGGTGTACCGGGGGGAATGCCATGTTCGCGCGGTTGGTCGGGTGGGTGTGCGCGGTGTCGCTGCTCGCGTTCGCGCTCGCCGGATGCCAGGGCTCCCCGGGCTCTTCGGACGACCGGCCGGCCACGCGCGCGTCCTCCGGGTACGGGGCGGTGTTCCTCGCGGCCGGCGAGTGCAGTTCACGCGGGCGCGCGTCGTTCAACGAGGTGCCGTGCCGCAGCGAGCGGGCCGTGGCCCGGGTACTCGACCGGCACGACGGGGAGCCGCCGGCCAGGTCCGCGTGCCCGGCCCGCACCGACTTCGTGCTGCACATCAGCGAGAACCGGCCCGCGGCGGACGAGAACGGCGACGGGTCCGTCGACCGCGGCTACGCCTGCATGCGCAACCTCGATCCCCCGCACCCCGGCGACCCGGGCGGCGGTGGCGGCCCCCGCACGATCGTCGGCGACTGCCTCACGGCGGCGGGCAAGGGCCAGGTCCGGGAGACGGCCTGCGCCGGCACGGGAGGGCGCGCCCCGCAGTACCGGGTGCTCGAGGCGGTGCTGTCCCGCTCGGCGTGCCCGCCGTCGACGACGCTCTACGTGACGCTGGGCGGCAGCAGGCCGGTGGGGTGCGCGGTCACGGTGTGAGCGCGCCTCCTCGGCCTGCCGCCAGGCACCGCCGCGCACGGTCCTGGGCCCCGGTTCAGCACAGGGTCCAGCCGGTGCGCACCGACTTCGTACCCACGGAGCCCTTCACCCGGACACAGCGGTGTCCGGCGTGCACGGTGACCGGGCCCGCGTGCCGGGTGTAGCGGCCCTTGTCAGCGACGGCCCGGTTGCCGCGGGCCTGGACGCTCACGGTCATGGTGCGGCGGGCGCCGGTGTGCTTGGCGTAGGTGACGGCGCAGACGTAGCCGTTGTTCTTGTAGAGGACCGTGCGGCCGGTCTCGAAGCGCAGGGTGCGGACGTGGTGTCCGCCGCACAGCGAGGCGGCCTGGGCTCCGGTGACCGTGGGCCCGCCGAGGACCAGGAGGGCCGCGGCGACCAGGACGGACAGCGCCGACGCGAGCCCCCGGCGTGGCCCGCGCGGCGTGCGTATGCCGCCCTCACCGAGCCCTTGTCCGCGCACCGCAGCCCCTCCCGTCACATCCGCACCAGCGTACTGATGAACTGACGCGACAGACGGGCGGGGCGGTTGCGTGCCGACACCGCCGCCGACCGTGTGATCTCCGGCATCACGTCGAAGAGCTGACCTCGTCGGCCTCCACCGGCTCCCCCAGGAACGTCTGCCACAACGCGGCGTACTTCCCGCCCAGTTCGAGCAGCTCGTCGTGGGTTCCGTCCTCCGCGACGCGGCCGTGGTCCATCACGACCACCCGGTCCGCGCGGGCCGCCGTCGTCAGACGGTGGGCGACGACCAGGGTGGTGCGCTTGCCGGAGATGCGGTCCGTGGCCTGGTTGACCTGGGCCTCGGTGGCGAGGTCGAGGGCGGCGGTCGCCTCGTCGAGCAGGAGGATGTCCGGGTCGACGAGTTCGGCGCGGGCCAGGGCGATCAACTGGCGCTGCCCCGCGGAGAGGTTGCGGCCGCGCTCGGCGACCTCGTGGAGGTAGCCGCCGTCGAGCGTCGCGATCATCTCGTGCGCGCCGACCGCCCGGGCCGCCGCCTCCACCTCGGCGTCGCTCGCGTCGGGCCGCCCGTAGGCGATGGCGTCGCGGACCGTGCCGGGGAAGAGGTAGGCCTCCTGCGGGACGACGCCGAGCCGGTGCCGGTAGCCGGTGAGGTCGAGTTCGCGCAGGTCGATGCCGTCTGCGGTGACCCGGCCGCCCGTCGGGTCGTAGAACCGGGCGACGAGCTTGACGAGGGTCGACTTGCCCGCGCCGGTCTCGCCGACGAACGCGACGGTCTGCCCGGCGGGGATGCGCAGCCGTACGCCGCTCAGCGCCACCTCCGGCCGGTCGGCGGACCCGTACGCGAAGTCGACGTCCTCGAAGGCGATCTCGCCGCGCAGCGACGGTACGTCGCGGGGGCGCTCGGCGTTCTTCGTCGACGTCGGCTCGCGCAGCAGTTCCTGGATGCGGCCGAGCGAGACGGTGGCCTGCTGGTAGCCGTCGAAGACCTGGGACAGCTGCTGCACGGGCGCGAAGAACAGGTCGATGTAGAGGAGATACGCGACCAGGGCGCCGGTCGTGAGCGTGCCCGCGTCGATCCGGTGCGCGCCCACCGCGAGGACGGACACCGTCGCCACGGCCGACAGGAGCTGCACGAACGGGAAGTACACGGAGATCAGCCACTGGCCGCGGATGCGCGCCTTGCGGTAACTGGCGCTGCCCGCGGCGAACTTCTCGGCGCCGTCCTTCTCGCGCCGGAAGGCCTGCACGATCCGCAGCCCGGCCACCGACTCCTGAAGGTCGGCGTTCACGACGGAGATCCGCTCGCGCGCCAGCTCGTACGCCTTGACGCTGGAGCGCCGGAAGAAGAACGTCCCGATGATCAGCGGCGGCAGCGTCGCGAAGACGACGAGCGCGAGCTGTACGTCGATCACGAGGAGCGCGACCATGATGCCGAAGAACGTGACGAGGGAGACGAACGCGGTGACGAGCCCGGTTTGGAGGAACGTCGACAGGGCGTCCACGTCGGTGGTCATCCGGGTCATGATGCGACCCGTCAACTCCCGCTCGTAGAAGTCGAGTCCGAGCCGCTGGAGCTGGGAGAAGATCTTCAGGCGGAGCGAGTACAGGACCCGCTCGCCGGTCCGTCCCGTCATCCGCGTCTCGCCGAACTGCGCGGTCCACTGCACGAGCACCGCGACGAGGCCCAGCGCGGCCGCCGTCCACACCGCGCCGATCGCGAGCTGCGAGACGCCCTCGTCGATGCCGTGCCGGATGAGGATCGGCAGCAGCAGGCCCATGCCCGCGTCGACGGCGACGAGCGCGAGGCTGATCAGCAGCGGCGCCCGGAAGCCGCGCAGCAGCCGGCGCAGACCGTACGACTCCTCGGCCGCGACGGCCCGCGTCTCGTCGACGTCGGGGGTGTCGGTGGCCGGCGGCAGCGCGTCGACCTGCGCGAGGAGTTCCGGCGTCGCGGGCGTTCCGGCGAGCGCGGCGTCCCGCGGCTCGCGGTCGCCCGTCCACAGCCTGGGGGTGACGCCGCGTTCGGCGTCGAACTCCGCGTCGAGTTCGTCCCGTACGGAGGTGTCCTCCACCGGCTCCCCCGCGGCGGGAGCGGTGTGTCCCGGCGACACCCCGCCCAGCTCGTCGGGGTCGGTGAGCAGGCGCCGGTACAGCGGCGAGCCCGCCTCCAGCTCCTCGTGCGTGCCGATCGCGGCGAGCCGCCCGCCGTCGAGCACGGCGATCCGGTCGGCGAGGCCGAGGGTGGAGCGGCGGTGCGCGATGAGCAGCGTCGTACGGCCCGCCATCACGTGTGCAAGCGCCTCGTGGATCTCGTGCTCGACGCGGGCGTCCACGGCGGACGTCGCGTCGTCGAGGACGAGGAGGCGGGGGTCGGTGAGGATGGCGCGGGCGAGCGCGACGCGCTGGCGCTGGCCGCCGGAGAGGGTGAGGCCGTGCTCGCCGACCTTGGTGTCGTAGCCCTCGGGCAGCGCGCTGATGAACTCGTGGGCCTGCGCGGCGCGCGCGGCCGTCTCGATCTGCTCCTGCGTCGCTCCCGGGGTGCCGTACGCGATGTTGGTGCCCACGGAGTCGGAGAACAGGAACGAGTCCTCCGGCACGAGCCCGATCGCGGAGCGCAGGGACGCCGTCGTCAGCTCGCGCACGTCGTGGCCGCCGACGAGGACGGCGCCGTGCGTGACGTCGTAGAAGCGCGGGAGCAGCAGCGAGACGGTGGACTTGCCGGAGCCGGAGGAGCCGACGACGGCGAGGGTCTCACCGGCCCTGATCTCCAGGGAGAGGCCGTCGAGGACGGCGTGTTCGGCGTCCGAGTACGTGAAGGACACATCGTCGAACTCGACGGTCGCGGGGGCGTCCGCGGGCAGTTCCTTCGTGCCGTCCTCGATGCTCGGCTCGGTGTCGATCAGTTCGAGGACGCGCTCGACACCGGCGCGGGCCTGCTGCCCGACGGTGAGGACGACCGCGAGCATCCGGACGGGCCCGACGAGCTGGGCGAGGTACGAGGAGAACGCGACGAACGTGCCGAGCGTGACCTGTCCGTGCACCGCGAGCCAGCCGCCGAGGGCCAGCATGGCGACCTGCCCGAGGGCGGGCACGGCCTGGAGCGCCGGGGTGTACTTCGAGTTCAGCCGGACGGTGCGAAGCCGCCCCGCGAAGAGCCTGCGGCCGACCGTCTTGAGCTTCCCGGTCTCCTGCTCCTCCTGCCCGAACCCCTTCACGACGCGGACGCCGCTCACGGACCCGTCGACGACACCGGCCACCGCGGCGGCCTGCGCCTGCGCGTACCAGGTGGCGGGGTGCAGCCGGGCGCGGCTGCGCTTGGCGATGAACCAGATGGCGGGGGCGACGGCGAGCGCGACCAGGGTCAGCGGCGGCGAGAGCCACGCCATGATCACCAGGGAGATGACGAAGAGCAGCACGTTCCCGATGGTCATCGGGAGCATGAAGAGCAGGCTCTGGATCAGCTGGAGGTCACTGGTGGCGCGGCCCACGACCTGCCCGGTCGACAGCTCGTCCTGGCGCCGGCCGTCGAGCCGGGTGATCGACCCGTGCATCTCGGTGCGCAGATCGTGCTGGACGTCGAGGGCGAGCCGGCCGCCGTAGTAGCGGCGGACGAACGCGAGGACGTAGACGACGACGGCCGCGCCTATGAGCGCGCCCGCCCACACAGCCATGGACCGGGAGTGGTTCCCGATCACGTCGTCGATGATCACCTTCGTGATCAGCGGGACGAGCGCCATGACGCCCATGCCGCCGAGCGAGGCCCCGAGCGCGAGAACGACGTCCTTGGGATGGCGCCATGCGTATCCCGCGAGTCGTTTCGCCCAGCCCCGTTGTTCCGCCACTCCGTGCCGCCTCCCGCTCGCCTGACCTCTCGCCCTGAGCTGCCGAAGGGCCAACGCGAGCGGGATCGGATTTCATCCCGCTGCAACAATCCGTACGCGTCAGTGCGCGGATACGGTCAGTGAGTAGAAGCGGGTGATCTGGTTCGCGCTCTGGTTGTCGTCGCTCGCGAGGAGCAGGCGGAGGGCGCCGTGCGGGCCGCGGCCCGTGGACCCCGTGACCGTCATCGCCTCGACGTTGTCGAGCAGCGGGTTGGGCTGGGGCTGGTGGGCGGGGGCGCCGAGCGACGGGCAGTTCGCCAGGTCGGCGAGGAGCGTCTTGTGGGCGAGGCGGACGCCGGGTTCGGAGCCGTTGAGGGTGTCGCGGCCAAAGACGTCGGTGGCGCCGCGGAGCTCGGCGGCGTACAGCCGGATCGTGTTGCCGACGCCGCTGGTGAAGCCGCGTTCCAGGACGAGGAGGCGGCCGTCGGGGGCGGCGGTGACCTCGGAGATGCCGAGGTTCGCGTCGGCGCGGTAGCCGTACTGGGCGGCGGGCGCGAAGGAGCCTGTGGGCGTGCGCCGCCAGGTCTGGAGCCGGTTGACGCCGTCTCCGGTGAGCGGGGACTCCATGGACGCGAGGAGGGTCCGGCCGCCGGGCAGCAGGGTCAGGCCCTCGAAGGAGGCGTTGGCCGTGGCCCGGTCCCGGAGCCGGGCGGGGACCGGGAGGCGGTCGAGGATGCGGGCGCCCGTCCGGTCGTAGCGGCGGATCGAGGGCTCGGTCTCGGAGGTGACGAGGTAGGTGCCGTCGCGGTCGACGACCAGTCCCTCGGAGTCGAGCGCGGCCCCCTTCTCGTCGGCGAGCGGCGCCACGGAGCGGGGCGCGAGCGTGCGCCCGTCCAGCGTGAACAGGGACGAGCGGTCGGACAGCGCGGCGAGGCGCCCGCCCCGGTCGGTGGCGAGCGCGGAGATGTTGCCGACGAAGGTGCCGTCGTACGTCGTCTTGTCGAGGGCGTCGGAGTAGCCGGTGATCGACACGGTCGGGGAGCAGTTCCCCGCCGCCCCGGTGGCGTGCGCCGGTCCGGAGACGGTCAGACAGGCGGCCGACACGGCGACGAGGGCGAGCACGGAGCGTACTGATCTGCGCGACATGGGGTCACCGTAGAGCGCGGTTGGCGACGCCCGGGCGGACTTTCGCTGAACGGTGTGGGCGGACTTGTCCTGAACGATGCGGTGCGCGAACCGATGTCCGGTCCGCATCCACAGGTGACACCCAGCTTCACCACAGCCCGCCCCCACCGGGGCCGTGCACCGTGCAGTGGTGACCTCCTTGACCGAATCGCATTCCCACGCACCCGCACCCCCACCGCCGGTGGACCAGCCGGGCGTGCGCCGCACGCCGCGCTGGTCGCTGCCGGCGCTGCTCGCGATCCTCGTGCTCGCCGGGGTGCTGTACTCCTGGAACCTGTCGTCGGGCAGCCTCAACAGCTTCTACAGCGCCGCGATCTACAGCGGCACGCAGAGCTGGAAGGCCTGGTTCTTCGGCTCCATCGACGCGGGCAGCTTCCTGACGGTGGACAAGCCGCCGTTCTCGTTGATGGTGATGAGCCTGTCCTGCCGGATCTTCGGCTTCGGCACCTGGCAGATGATGCTGCCGCAGGTCGCCGCCGGGCTCGGCTCGATCTGGATCCTGCACTCCTCCGTGAAGCGGGTCTGGGGCCACGCGGCGGCGATCATCGCCGCCCTCGTCCTCGCCCTGACCCCGATCACGGTCGCCATCAACCGGGACAACAACCCGGACACCCTCCTGGTGCTCCTGATGGTGGGCGGCGCGGCCCTCGCGCTGCGCGCCACCCGCAACGGCAGGCTGCTCCCGCTGCTCGCCTCCGCGGCGTGCTTCGGTCTGGCCTTCAACACCAAGATGCTGCAGGGCTACATCGCGCTGCCTGTGGTGTTCGCCGTGTACGTGTACGCGTCCGACCTCGGCTGGGCGAAGAAGGTCCGCAACCTGGTGCTCGCCGCCGTGGTGCTCGCCGTCTCCAGCCTCTGGTGGGCGACGGCCGTCTCCCTCGTACCGGCCGACAGCCGCCCCTACATCGGCGGCTCGACGGACGGCTCCGCCTGGGACCTGATCATGGGCTACAACGGCTTCGGCCGGATCCTCGGCGGCGAGGGCAACGGCGGGGGCGGTGGCGGCGGAGGCGGCGGCTTCTCCGGGACCGCGGGCCTCGGCCGGCTCTTCAACGACACGCTCGGCGGCCAGATCTCCTGGCTGATCCCGTTCGCGGCGATCGCGCTCGTCGGTGGTCTGGTGCTGTGCGGCCGCGCCAGGCGCACCGACCTCACCCGCGCCGCGCTCGTGCTGTGGGGCGGCTGGCTGCTCCTGCACTACGTCACCTTCGCCACGGCCGAAGGCACCATGCACCCGTACTACACGACCGCCGTCGCCCCCGGCATCGCGGCGCTGTGCGGCGGTGGCGGCGTGATGCTGCTGCGCGCCTTCCGTACGGACAAGCGGTGGGCGTGGGTGCTGCCGGTCGCGCTCGCCGTGACCGGGATCTGGTCGGCGGTGCTGCTGCGGCGCGCCTCCGGCTGGAACAGCTGGCTGTGGCCGGTGATCGCCGTCGTCATGGCGCTCGCGATCGCGGGTCTGCTGGTCTTCCGTACGTCGACGGGCCGGAAGCTGCGGCTGCTCGCCGTGGCGGTGTCGGCCGCGGTCGTCGCGTCGGTGGCGGGTCCGGCGGCGTACGCCTCCGCGACGACGTTCTCCTCCTCCGGCGGTGGCGGCGGCATGGGCGGTTCGAACCCGACGGCCGGGCCCTCCACGGGTGGCGGCATGGGTGGTCCCGGCGGGGGCGGCGGCGGTGGCCGCGGCGGCTTCCCCGGCGGCGGCGAGATGCCGGGCGGCGGACAGCAGCGGGGCGGCTCCCAGCAGGGGGGCGGTGAGATGCCCGGTGGCGGTGGGGCGCCCGGTGGCGGTCAGGCGCCCGAGGGCGGCTTCCCGGGTGGCGGCTCCCAGCAGGGCGGTTCCGAGCAGGGCGGCGGCATGCCGGGTGGCGGCGAGATGCCGGGTGGCCAGGGCTCCGGCAAGCAGGAGTCCGGCTCCGGTAAGCAGGAGTCCGGTCAACGCGGCGGAGCCACACGCGGCGGCATGGGCGGCGGTGGCATGGGCGGCAACGTCTCCAGCGACCTGATCAAGTACCTGGAGAAGCACCAGGACGGCGCCAAGTGGCTGCTCGCGGTGTCCAATTCGCAGTCCGCCGCGCAGGTCATCCTGAGCACGAAGAAGCCCGTCATCTCGATGTACGGCTTCACCGGCTCCGACAAGGGCATGACCGTCGCCAAGCTCAAGAAGCTGGTCAAGAGCGGCCAGTTGCACTACATCCAGGTCGGCGAGAGCGGCATGGGCGGCCCCATGGGCGGCAGCAACGACGTCAGCTCCGCGGTCACCAAGTGGGTGAAGAAGCACGGCACGGCGGTGAAGGAGAGCGAGTACACCAAGAGCTCCAAGAGCTCGGACAGCTCCTCTTCGTCCTCGTCCTCGTCCTCGTCGCTGTACCGCCTGGACGCGTCCGACGTGAACTGAACCCCGTAACTCCCTCCACCCCAAAGGCCCCTGACATCCAGTCAGGGGCCTTTGTCGTCACACAATCGACGCCCGGCATTCACCCAATCCATACGTGTTCATGTCACGCTCCGTTCCACCCAATCAACCCGCGTAGAACGGACGGACACCCCACATGCCCGGAATCCACATACGCACCTTCGCCCTCACCACCGCGGCCGTACTGGCCGCCGTCGCCCTCCCCACAGCGACGGCAACGGCAACAGCAAGCCCGACCGCCGCGTACGACGACACCTACTACCAAGACGCGGAAGGCAAGACCGGCACCGCCCTCAAGAGCGCGCTGCACACGATCATCAGCGACCAGACGAAGCTCTCCTACGACGCGGTCTGGGACGCCCTGAAGGCCACCGACCAGGACCCGGCCAACAGCTCCAACGTGATCCTGCTCTACAGCGGCACCTCACGCGCGAAGTCGGCGAACGGCGGTGACAGCGGCGACTGGAACCGCGAGCACGTCTGGGCCAAGTCGCACGGCGACTTCGGCACCGCGACGGGCCCCGGCACGGACCTGCACCATCTGCGCCCCGAGGACGTCACGGTCAACTCGATCCGGGGCAACAAGGACTTCGACGCGGGCGGCAGCGCGGTCGCGAACGGCGGCGGCAGCCTCACGGACTCCGACTCGTTCGAGCCGCGCGACGCCGTCAAGGGCGACGTCGCGCGGATGATCCTCTACATGGCGGTCCGCTACGAAGGCGACGACTCCTTCGCCGACCTCGAGCCCAACGACTCCGTGGACAACGGCAGCGCGCCGAACATCGGCAAGCTGTCGGTCCTGAAGAAGTGGAGCGACGAGGACCCGCCGGACTCCTTCGAGCAGAACCGCAACGAGGTCATCTACGACACCTACCAGCACAACCGCAACCCGTTCATCGACCACCCGGAGTGGGTCGAGTCGATCTGGTAGCCCGATCCCGGGACACCGGGTACCGGTTCAGCCCCGCTCGGACTCGACGGGTCAACTCGCCATTGCGGAAGTGGTATTGACCTCGTTGCACGCATCGAGCAGCTTCGCGAGGCGGCGTGACGGCGGGTCGGGGCGTACCGCCAGGTACGTCTGCAGGCCCGGCGCCGTCGCCGGGTCCGCGAACGGGCGGAAGGCGATCCTGTGCGCGGGCTGCACCGCGGCCTGCGCGGCGAAGTAGACCGTCCAGCTCGCCCGGCCCGCGGCGATGGCGGCCAGGGTGTCCTGGTCGGTGGTGAACGCGGGGCCCATGACCGGCTCGAAGCCCGCCGCACCGCACGCGTCGACGACCGCGTCGACGAGGTACGGATTGGTGTCACGGGGCGCGATCCGCAGGGGCAGTTCGGCCAGTTCGGCGAGGGCGACCGTGTCCCGCTCCGCCAGCGTGTGCGCGGCGGGCAGCGCGGCGACCAGGACGTCGCGCCACAGCGGCAGCAGTTCGAGCCCGGGCCTCCGGTCCGTGCCGCGCACGAAGGCGGCGTCGAGCTCGCCGTCGCGGACCTGCTGGAGCCGGGACGCGGTGGGCCCGCTGACCAGCTCGACCATCAGCTGCGGGGCCCGGTCGGACAGGGCGCTCAGCACGCCGTCCAGGCGGAGTCCGAGGCCCACGCTGGTGCCGACCCGCAGCGTCGCCTCCTGCTCGGCGCGCGCCTCGTCCATCGCCTCGGTCGCCGCCCGCTCGGCCTTCAGGACCGCGCGGGCGTGCGGCAGGAACGCACGGCCGGCGTCGGTCAGCGCCACCGAGCGGCTGGTCCGGTCGAACAGCTCCAGGCCGAACTCCCGCTCCAGGCGCCGGATCTGCTGGCTGACGGTCGGCTGCACGATGTGCAGGCGCTCGGCGGCCCGCCCGAAGTGCAGTTCCTCGGCCACGGCCACGAAGTACTTCACCTGCCGCAGTTCCACAGACACCCCTCGGGCGATCCATCACGATCCGTGATGAGTCTAAGAGCGGATCACTCCTTGGTCGACGGCCGTTCGGCCAGTGGAATGGCCGCATGCCTTACGCCACCGCGAACGACACGACGCTCCACTACGAGGATCTCGGCTCGGGCCGCCCGCTGGTCTTCCTGCACGGCTGGGGCACCAGCGGCCGGGTGTGGGACGCGCAGGCCGCCGACCTGGCCGCCGATCACCGGGTGATCACGCTCGACTGGCGTGGCTGCGGCCGTTCGGACCGGCCCGCGAGCGGCTACACCATCGATCAACTCGCCGATGATGCATTGGAGTTCATCGATGTGCTAGGGCTGGAGCAGCCCGTTCTGGTCGGTTCGTCGATCGCGGGCGCGTTCGTCATCGAGGCCGCCCTGCGGGCGCCCGAGCGGATCGGCGCCATCGTCCCGGTGGACTCGGGCGTGCAGCACTTCAGCACGCGGCCCGAGGCCAAGCAGGCGATGGCCGAGCTCGTCGAGGACATGCGCGCCGACCGTGCGGGCACCCTCGCCGGGTTCGTCCCGCACTGGTACGCGCCCGGGACGAGCGCCGCGCTGATCGAGTGGACGGTCCGGCAGGTCCTCGACGCCACGCCCCGCATCGACGGCCTCGCCACCGACCAGGCCGAGTACGACCCGCGCGAGCGGCTGCCCGCGCTGCGTGTCCCCACGCACTTCCTGCACGGCGAGCTCGACTCCGAGGTCCCGCTGTCCGTCCCGCGCGAGCTGCTCGGCCTGATCCCCGGCGCCCGTCTGACGGTGATCGAGGGCGCCGGACACATGGCGCAGCAGGAGCGACCCGATTCCTTCAACCAGGCGCTGCGTGCGGTCCTGAACTGACCCGACCGCCCTTTTCCCGTAAAAGAGTTGGACCATGCCCTTCGTCGACGTCCCCGTCTCCGGCGGCATCAGCAAGACCCACTACCTCGTCACCGGCAGCGGTCCTGGCCTCGTCCTGGTGCACGGCACCGGCGCCTCCGCCGAGGGCAACTGGGCCCCACTCATGGCGGCACTCTCCGACCGCTTCACCATCGTCGCCCCGGATCTGGCGGGCTCCGGCGAGACGGTCGACCCCGGTGGCCCGATCACCCTGGACGACATGGTCGCGCCCGTCGTGGCGGCAGCCCGTGACGCCGGGCTCGACCGCTTCCACCTCGTCGGCCACTCGCTCGGCGCGGTGGTGGCGACGGCGACCGCGGCCCTCCACCCGGAGCTGGTGAAGTCCCTGACCGCGCACGCCCCTTGGGTGAGGGCCGACGCGCACATGACGTTCCAGTTCGGCCTGTGGCAGCAGCTGACCCGCACCGATCCGGCCGCCCTCGCACACCTCATCCTGCTCACGGCGCTCGGCAAGGACACCCTGCGCTCCTGGGACGAGGCCACCTTCGAGGGGGCGGCCGCGGCCTTCACCGAGCTGATCACGGCGGGCCGCGACGGCTTCGACCGCCAGTCCGCGGCGGACGCGGCCGTCGACCTGACCGACCTGCTCCCCCGGGTCGCGGCGCCGACGCTGCTGATCTCCAGCGCCGACGACCGCATGGTCCCGCCGCCGCACCAGCACGACGTCGCCGAACGCATCCCGCACGCCCGCCTGTTGCGCGTCCCCGGCGGGCACGGGCTGCCGGCGGAGAACCCGGAGCTGCTGATCGCGAAGGTCGCCGAGCACCTGGCCGAGGTCGGCTGAGAGCCTGCCCTTGAGGCTCAGTCGAGGTGCGTCGGCGCGAACATCCGCAGTACGGCGGGCAGCACGACCACCCGCGGACCCGGCGCCGCGAAGGCCTTCGCCAGGTCGTCGCGGAGTGTCTCCGGTGTCGTACGGACGCCGGGGACGCCGAAGGACTCGGCGAGTGCCACGAAGTCGGGGCGGGCGAGCTCCGTGGCGGTGGCCTCGCCGAAGGCGTCCGTCATGTACTCGCGGAGGATGCCGTAGCCGCCGTCGTCGACGATGAGCCAGGTGACGTTCAGGTCGTACTGCTTCGCCGTGGCCAGTTCGGCGATGGAGTACATGGCGCCGCCGTCGCCGGAGACCGCGAGGACGGGCGTCGTCGGGTCGGCGGCGGCCGCGCCGATGGCCGCGGGGAACCCGTAGCCGAGGCCGCCCGCGCCCTGCGCCGAGTGCAGGGCGCCCGGCCACGCGGACCACGCCCAGTACGCGAGGATCGTCATGTCCCAGAAGGACGGGGAAGCGGCCGGGAGCGCCTCGCGCACCGACGCCAACACCTCTTGCTCCAGGGTAAGTTCCTGCGCGTCGATACGTTCCCGTACGGCCTTCAGGACCGCTGCGACGCGGGCGGGCGCCGCGTCGTCCGGGCGCTCGGCGACCGTCTCGACCAGCGCCTGGAGCGCGAGCCTCGCGTCGGCGTGGATGCCGAGGGCCGGGTGGTTGGACTCCAGCTTGCCGGCGTCGGCCTCGATCTGGATGACGCGGCCGCGCGGCTTGAACGTGTGGTAGTTCGAGGAGAGTTCGCCCAGGCCCGAGCCGATGACCAGCAGGACGTCCGCGTCCTCCAGGAAGTCCGTCGTGTGCCGGTCCTCCATCCAGGACTGGAGCGACAGCGGATGCTCCCATGGGAAGGCGCCCTTGCCGCCGAAGGTGGACACCACGGGGGCGTTGACGCGTTCGGCGAGCGCGAGCAGCTTGCCGGTCGCGTCGGCGCGGACGACGCCGCCGCCCGCGATGATCGCCGGGCGCTCGGCGCCCGCGAGGAGGTCGGCGGCGACGGCGGTCAGCTCGGGGCGCGGCACCAGGTCGTCCGGCGTCGCGTCCATGGCCGTGACCTGCGGAAGCGTGGTCTCCGCGAGAAGCACGTCCTGCGGGATCTCCACCCAGACCGGGCCGTGCGGCGCGGTCAGCGCGGACTTCCAGGCGGCGGCGATGGCCGACGGGATCTGCGACTGCGTACGGACGGTGTGGACCGACTTCACGATGTCGCGGAACGAGGCCTGCTGGTCGCGGAGTTCGTGCAGGTAGCCGTGGCGGCCGCCGCCGAGCCCCGCGACCGGGATCTGGCTGCCGATGGCGAGCACGGGCGCGGAGGCGGCGGCCGCCTCCTGGAGCGCCGCGAGGGACATGAGCGAGCCGGGGCCGGTCGAGAGGAGCAGCGGGGCCACCTCACCGGTGACGCGGCCGTACGCGTCCGCCGCGAACCCGGCGTTGTTCTCGACGCGCAGGCCGACGTATTTCAGCGTGGAGCGGCGCAGCGCGTCGAACATGCCGAGCGCGTGCTGTCCCGGCAGGCCGAAGACGGTGGCCGCGCCGAGGCCGTGCAGCGTCTCGACGACGAGGTCGCCGCCGTTGCGGCCCGCGGGCGGGTTGAGGGCCGCCGCCGTCTGCTCGGGGGTGGGCGTCAGCTCGATGTCGTGGTCGTGCGTCACTTGTTCCGTGCCTCCGCGATCTGGCGGGACATGATCGTCGTCAGCTCGTACGCGGTGTGCGAGGCGGCGACGGACGTGATCTCCGCGTGGTCGTACGCGGGCGCCACCTCGACGACGTCCGCGGACACCAGGTTGCACGAAGAAAGGCCGCGGAGGATCTCCAGGAGCTCGCGGGAGGTCATGCCGCCCGCCTCCGGGGTGCCGGTGCCGGGCGCGTGGGCCGGGTCGAGGCAGTCGATGTCGATGGAGATGTACAGCGGGCGGTCGCCGATGCGCTGGCGCAGCTGGTCGGCGACCTCGTCGGCGCCGCGGCGGTAGACGTCCGCCGAGGTGACGATGCCGAAGCCGAGCTTCTCGTCCTCCGTGAGGTCGGAGCGGCCGTAGAGCGGGCCGCGCGTGCCGACGTGGGAGAGCGCGGAGGTGTCGAGGATGCCCTCCTCGACGGCGCGGCGGAACGGGGTGCCGTGCGTGTACTCGGCGCCGAAGTACGTGTCCCAGGTGTCGAGGTGCGCGTCGAAGTGCAGCAGCGCGACCGGGCCGTGCTTCTTCGCGACCGAGCGGAGGAGCGGCAGCGCGATGGTGTGGTCGCCGCCGAGCGTCATCATGCGGGCGCCGGAGCCGAGCAGGTCGTCGGCGGCGGCCTCGATGGTGTCGACGGCCTCGTTGATGTTGAACGGGTTGGCGGCGATGTCACCGGCGTCCGCGACCTGCGCGAGCGCGAACGGCGACGCGTCCTGCGCCGGGTTGTACGGGCGCAGCAGGCGGGAGGCCTCGCGGATCGCGTTGCCGCCGAAGCGGGCGCCGGGCCGGTAGGAGACGCCGGTGTCGAAGGGGACGCCGACGACCGCCACGTCGGCGGCGTCCACCTCGTCGAGCCGGGGCAGGCGGGCGAACGTCGCGGGGCCCGCGTAGCGCGGGACCCGGGAGGAGTCGACCGGTCCGACGGCGCCCGTGGGGCCGTTGGGAACGCGGGGCGTCTCGTTGCTGTTCATTGCGCGCATGCCTTCTTTCCTGCGAGTGCGTACGAGGTTCGTACGGGATTACTGCGTGACGGCGGCGGGAGCCGGCTCGGGCTCCTCGGCGCCGCGCCCGGCGAGCCGCTCGCGCCAGTTGGCGAGGACGGCGGCGTCGGTGGGCCTGGTGGCCAGCGACACGACGACGTAGACGACGAGTGACGCGGTGAGGCCGTAGTACACGGGCTGGTTGGCGAGGATGCCGTAGCGCCACATCGCGCCGATGACGGTGAGGCCACCGACGGCGACGGAGGCGAGGGCGGCAGGACCCGTGCCGCGCTTCCAGACCAGCCCGCCGATGATGGGCACGAGCAGCCCGCCGACGAGCAGGTTGTAGGCGACGGTCAGCGCCTCGACGACGTTGTTGAGGAGGATCGAGATGACGATCGCGACGACGCCGAGGCCGAGGATGAACATCCGGTTGCCCTTGACCTCGTCGTGCTCGTCCTCCTCGGACGACGACCCGGCCTTGACGCCGCGCAGCCGCTTCCAGATGTCGTTGTTGGCGACGGTGGCGCAGGCGATGAGCGCTCCGGACGACGTCGACATGACGGCCGCGAGGGCGGCGGCGAGGACGAGCCCGCGGACACCGACGGGCAGCTCGTCCTTGACGATCTGCGCGAACGCCTCGTCGGCCTGGCCGAGCCCCTTCGGGTAGAGGACCTTGGCGGCGGTGCCGATGACCGCGCCGCCGATCGCGTAGAGCAGGCAGTAGACGCCGGAGACGGTGCCGCCCCAGCGGGCCACCTTGTCGTTTCGGGCGGTGAAGACGCGCTGCCAGATGTCCTGCCCGATGAGGAGGCCGAACGTATAGATCAGCACGTACGTGAAGATCGTCTCGCCGCCGATGCCCAGCGGGTCGAAGTACGAGGTGGGCAGCTGGGCCTTCATCTCACTGAAGCCACCCGCCTTGACGACGGCGACCGGCAGCAGGATCAGCAGCACGCCGATGGTCTTCACGACGAACTGCACCATGTCGGTGATGGTGATCGACCACATGCCGCCGAGCGTCGAGTAGGCGACGACGATGGTGCCGCCGACGATGATCGCCAGGGTGCGCGGCACGTCGAAGAGGACGTCGAAGATCGTCGCGTACGCGATGGTGGACGTGACCACGAGCATCAGCGTGTACGCCCACATCACGATGCCGGAGATCATCCCGGTGCGGCCGCCGCCGTAGCGCAGGTCGAGCATCTCGGAGACCGTGTAGACCTTCAGCCGGGCGATGCGCGCCGAGAAGAAGAGCGACAGGGCGAGGATGCCGAGGCCGATGGTGAACACCAACCACGCGCCCGACAGGCCGTACTGGTAGCCGAGGCCGACACCGCCGATGGTGGAGGCGCCGCCGAGCACGACGGCCGCCATGGTCCCGGAGTACATGGCGGGACCGAGGCGCCGGCCCGCGACCAGGAAGTCGCTCTTGGACTTGGCGCGGCGCATGCCCCACCAGCCCATCGCCAGCATGCCTGCCAGGTAGACGACGATCACTACATAGTCGACGGCCATGGGGCGTCCTCCTTCGTCCACCTCGGTGGCGTGTCGTGCAGGGGAGTTGTCCGGCTGCGGAGCCCCTGTTGGGCTCCTGGGGGTGTCGGGGACATCCGCCCGTACCCGCACCCACCGGTCGGAAGAAATCTAGGTGGCCGAAAAGCAGCACTGAAGTGTACGTTTCATCCACCTCCCCGGATTAGAGCAGAGGAATCATCCACTGGTGACCGTGACCGCACCGCCCACGCCGGGCATTCCGCTCGCCGCGGTGCTCTCCCGCGCCGACCTGGGCCTTCGCCGGATCGCTGGGCCCGACGCGGCGGACGTCCTCGTGCACGGGGCGCACACGTCGGAGCTGACGGACCCGGAGCCGTACCTGCTGGGCGGCGAGCTGCTCCTGACGGCGGGCGTGCACGCGCCCGCCGCGCCCGTCGGCGACTACTTCGAGGAGTACGCGGAGCGGGTCGCGCGGGGCGGGGCGGTGGCGCTCGGCTTCGGTGTGACGCCGGTCTTCGACACGGTGCCGCCGGAGCTGGTCGCGGCCTGCGAGCGGCGCGGGATCCCGCTCCTGGAGGTCCCTCCGCGGACCACGTTCAGTGGGGTCGCGCGGGCCGTTTGGGAGCTGATGGCGCAGGCCAGGAACGCGGAGCTGCGCCGGGTCACGGAGGCCCAGCAGGCGTTGGCGTCGGCGGCGGCGCGACCGGACCCGCTCCCCTCCGTCCTGCGTCAACTCGCCCAGCGCACCGGCGGATTCGCGGTGGCGGTCACCCCGGAGGGCGACGAGCCGCACCACGCGGGGACGCGTCCCCCGCGCGCCGTGAGCGAGGCGCTCGCCGAACTGACGGCGGTGGTCCGCCCGCACGCCACGCACCTCTTCCCCACCCCGTCCTCGGCGGCGGACACGGTGGGCGGCACGCATCTGTCGGCGTACGCGCTGAGCACGGGCGGCGCGCTCGGCCTCGCGACGCAGGCCCGCTCGCCGGGCGACCACACGATCGCGGGAGCGGCGATCGTCCTGCTCTCCCTGCTCACCGGCGAACACCGCTCGACGGGCGACACGCGCCGCGCGGCGACCCTGGTCGACCTCCTCCTCGGCGCGGACCGCGCGGAGGAGGCGACGGAGCTGCTGGGCGCGGACACCACCTGGCGGGTGATCCACGCCCGCCCCCTCACGCCCCGCCCGGCCCCGGACCTGGCGACCCCGCTGACCTCCACCGCCACGGACGACTCCCTCACCCGCGCCCTGATCCCGTCCGACCAGGACGTCACGGCGCACGCGGGCCACGTGCTCGGCGTCAGCTCCCCCGCCCTCGCCCGTGACCTGCCGCTCGCCGACACCCAGGCGGCGCACGCCCTCACCCGCGCACGGGCGACCCGCAGCCCGCTGGCCCATCACCGCCCGGACGACGCCCCCGCGCCGACCCTGGCCGCGCTGTCCGGCAAGCCGGCGCTCCTGGAGACCCTGCGCACCTGGCTCTCCCTGCACGGCAGTTGGGAAGGCACGGCCCTCGCCCTGACCGTCCACCGCAACACGGTCCGCCAGCGCATCGCCCGCTGCGCCACGCTCCTGGAAGCGGACCTCGACGACCCGGACACCCGCATGGAACTCTGGTTCGCTCTCCGGCACATGGCGTGACGCCGCGGGCCCACTCCCCGGCACATGGCGTGACGCCGCGGGTCCACTCCCCGGAACCGATCACCGTCCCGCCGCGACCCCCGGCACAATGGGCGTATGCCGATACCCGGACTGCCCAGCGATACGCCGACCCGCGCCGCCCTCATCGACCACCTCGTCCGCACCCGTATCGCGGGCGACGTCGCCACCCCACGCGAGAACAACCTTTCGCACTACCGAAGGCTCGCGAACGGCGACCGCCACTACTGGCTGGGCCTTGAACTCGGCGACCGCTGGACCGACGAGCAGGACGTGCTCGCCGTCATGGCCGAACGCTGCGGCGTCGTACCGGACCCCGGGCACCGCTCCGGCCAGGACACCATCGACCCGGAACTGACGGTCGACGCCCTGGATCGCATGGCGGCGCGCCTGCGCAAGGCCGCGGAGGACCACCAGCGCGTCCTGCTCGCCACGGGCCACCCGGGCGGCCTCCTCGACGTCCACCGGGCGACGGCGACGGCGCTGCGCGCGGCGGGCTGCGAGATCATGACGATCCCCGAGGGCCTGGCCACGGACGAGGGCATGGTCTTCCAGTTCGCGGACGTGGCGATGCTGGAGCGCGGTGCGACGCTGTGGCACACGCACTCCCCCGACCCCATGGCCGCGATCCTCGACGGCCTCGCCCGTGAGGGCCGCCCGCAGCCCGACCTCGTCGTCGCCGACCACGGCTGGGCGGGATGCGCGGCCCAGCGCGGCCTGGACTCCATCGGCTACGCGGACTGCAACGACCCGGCCCTCTTCGTGGGCGAATCCGAGGGCACGATGCAGGTGACGATCCCCTTGGACGACCACGTCACGAGCCCGCGGCACTATGACCCGATGACGGCGTACCTGCTGTCCGCGGCGGACCTGCTCTAGCGCCTGCGGCGGCAGGGGCTTAATCGGCTCACCACGGATTGAGCCCCTCCGTGCGGCGCGCCGCGAACCCCGGGGTCGGGTCCAAAAACACTCGCCGCACCGCGGGAAACCTCTCCCGAATCCTCCGCGACGCGTCTTCGCAGGCCCACTCGATCTGCGCCGCGGTGGACGCATCCCGGAAGTCCACCTTCGCCGCGACCAACGCCTCCCGCGGCCCCTGCACCAGCGTGGTCAGCTCAAGGACCGCCTCGACGTGCTCGACCCCGAGCACGATCTGCCGGATCTCGTCCCGGAAGGGCTTCGGCAACGGCCGCCCCACCAGCAGTTCCGCGTTGGACCGCCCAAGCACCCACGCCACCCACAGCAGCAGCACGCCGATGCACAGGGACGCCGCCCCGTCCCACGCCCCCGACCCGGTGAGCTGCGAGCCGAGCAGCCCGCCGGCCGCGAGCACCAGACCCGCCAGCGCCGCACTGTCCTCCAGTACGACCGCCTTCACCGCCGTGTCGGGCGTGTGCCGCAGATACGTACCGAAGGGCACCCGCACCCGGGCCGCCTCGCCCCGCGCCTGCTTGACCGCGGTGCGCAGCGAGAACCCTTCCAGGACGAACGCCACGGCCAGCACCACGTACGACACGACCGGATCGCCCAGCTCCTCGCCGGCGACGAGCGTGTGGATCCCGTCGTACAGGGAGAAGACGGCGCCACCGACGAACGTGGCGACGGCCGCGAGCAGCGCCCACACGTACCGCTCGCCGCCGTAGCCGAGCGGATGCTCCTCGTCGGCGGGCTTGTCGCTGCGCTTCAAGGAGGTGAGGAGCAGCAGTTCCGTGACGGTGTCGGCGAAGGAGTGCGCGGCCTCGGAGAGCATCGCGCTGGAGCCGCTGATGACGCCGGCGACGGCCTTCGCGAGGGCGATGCCCAGGTTGGCCACCGCGGCGACGACCACCGTGAAGACGCTCTCCCCGCCCGCTTCTTCCGCACGCTCATCCATGTACGGGACGTTATGTCCGATCAGGAGGGAACGCGAACCACGCCCCGCCCGGCCACCCGGTCGCCCGGTCAGCGCGGAACGCGCACCACACCCTCCTGGATGACGGTGATCGCGAGCCGCCCGTCCTGCGTGTAGATCCGGGCCTGCCCGAGCCCGCGCCCGCCGGACGTGGACGGCGACTCCTGGTCGTACAGCAGCCATTCGTCGGCCCGGAACGGCCGGTGGAACCACATCGCGTGGTCCAGGGACGCGCCCACGACATCGCCGACGGCCCAGCCGCCCCGCCCGTGGGCGAGCAGCACGGAGTCGAGGAGCGTCATGTCGGAGACGTACGTCGCGAGGCACACGTGCAGCAGCGGGTCGTCCGCGATCTTGTCGCGCGCGCGGAACCAGACCTGGGACCGCGGGGGCTGCGGGTCGCCGACGAAGGCGAACGGCGGAGCGTCCACGTACCGCAGGTCGACGGCCTCACGGGCTTCGAGGAGGCGCCGGACGACGTCGGGCTCCAGCACGTCGTCGACATAGCGCGGGAGCGTCTCCTCCGCGGTGGGCAGCGACTCCGGGTCGGGCGCGGGCGGCATGTCCGCCTGGTGCTCAAGACCTTCCTCGTACGTCTGGAAGGACGCGGAGAGGTGGAAGATCGGCTGCCCGTGCTGGACGGCGACGACGCGGCGCGTGGTGAAGGAGCGGCCGTCGCGGATCCGGTCGACGGTGTAGACGATGGGCGCGCCCGGGTCCCCCGCGACGAGGAAGTACGCGTGCAGGGAGTGGGCGTGCCGGTCGGCCGGGACGGTGCGGCCGGCCGCGACCAGCGCCTGGGCCGCCACCTGCCCGCCGAAGACGCGCGGGACGACGGAGGACCGGGACTGGCCGCGGAAGATGTCCTCCTCGATCTGCTCGAGGTCGAGCAGATCGAGGAGGGATTCGAGTGCCTTGTGCATGGAGTCAGTTGTACCGAGCAGAGATTCCTGCCGGGTTACAGCCCCATGTTCTTCGCGATGATCGACTTCATGATCTCGCTGGTGCCGCCGTAGATGCGGTTCACGCGGTTGTCCGCGTACAGGCGGGCGATCGGGTACTCGTTCATGAACCCGTAGCCGCCGTGCAGCTGGAGGCAGCGGTCGATGACGCGGTGCGCGACCTCGGTGCAGAACAGCTTCGCGGAGGCGGCCTCTGCGGCGCTCAGCTCACCGGCGTCGAGGGCCTCGAGCGCGCGGTCGGCGACGGCCTCGGCCGCGTCCACCTCGGCCTGGCAGGCGGCCAGTTCGAACTTGGTGTTCTGGAACGACGCGACGGTCTTGCCGAAGACGGTGCGGTCCTGGACGTACGCCTTGGCGAATTGCACCGCGGCCTTGGCCTGCGCGTACGCGCCGTAGGCGATGCCCCAGCGCTCGGACGGCAGGTTCTTGCCGAGGTAGTAGAAGCCCTTGTTCTCCTCGCCGAGGAGGTCCTCGACGGGGACCTTCACGTCGACGAACGCCAGCTCGGCGGTGTCGGACGTCTTCAGGCCGAGCTTGTCGAGCTTGCGGCCGATCGAGTAGCCCTCGGACTTGGTGTCGACGGCGAACAGCGAGATGCCGTGGCGGCGGTCCTCGGCGGTCGGCGCGGCGGTGCGGGCGCAGACGATGACGCGGTCGGCGTGCACGCCGCCGGTGATGAACGTCTTCGAGCCGTTGAGCACGTAGTGCGTGCCGTCGTCGGAGAGCTTGGCCGTGGTCTTCATGCCGGCCAGGTCGGAGCCGGTGCCCGGCTCGGTCATGGCGAGGGCCCACATCTCCTCGCCGGTGACGAACTTCTCCAGGTAGCGCTTCTTCTGCTCGTCGGTGGCGAGCAGCTTGATGTACGGCAGGGCGAGCAGCACGTGCACACCGGAGCCACCGAAGGAGACGCCCGCGCGGGCGGTCTCCTCGTACTGGATGGCCTCGAACTTGTGGGTGTCCAGACCGGCGCCGCCGAACTCCTCCGGCACGTTGATGCCGAAGAGGCCCAGGTCGGCCATCTTCGAGTAGAGCTCGCGCGGCACGATGCCCTGCTGGAACCACTCGTCGTAGTGGGGGACGACCTCGGCCTCGATGAAGGCGCGCAGGGTCTCCCGGAACGCCTCGTGGTCCTCATCAAAAACGGTACGGCGCACGGAGAACTCTCCCTCTACGACGAGTGTGCGGACAACGACCAAGCTACTAAGCGCTTGCTCAGGGTCAGGTTACCCACGAGTCGCGAGGAGCGTCCAGAGATACAGGTCACTCCGGGGCCACCACCGACCTCACTCTGCGGCAGCCGCCGCGAACGCGCCACGCGCCAGCTTGTGCAGCATCCCCGCGGTCGCCGTCCGGCCGGGCAGCGAGCCCGGACGGCTCAGGTGCGGGGTCGAGTTCAGCAGCCCGAAGACCGCGTGCACGGCCACGCGCGCGTGCGCCTCGACCAGCTCGGGATAGACCTTCCGCACCGCCTCCACCCACAGCTCCACATACTGGCGCTGGAGCTGCCGCACCAGCTTGCGGTCGCTGTCGCGCAGCCGGTCGAGCTCGCGGTCGTGCAGCGTGATCAGGTCGCGGTCGTCGAGCGCGAAGTCGATGTGCCCCTCGATGAGCGAGTCGAGCAGCGCCTCGGGCCCGTGCTCCGCCTCGGCGACCCGCCGCTTTCCGCCGGTCAGCAGCTGCCCACTGATCCCGACGAGCAACTCGGCGAGCATCGCGTCCTTGCCGGCGAAGTGCCGGTACAGGCCGGGGCCGCTGATGCCGACCGCCGCCCCTATCTCGTCCACGCCCACGCCGTGGAAACCGCGCTCGGCGAAGAGCCGCGCGGCCTCCCTGAGGATCTGCTCGCGGCGGGTGGGGGCGTCGGTTCTCGTGGCCATGAAGCAATTCTAGACAGGGACGTTAGCGAGCGTTAACCTGACGGGAGTGGGTTAACGCTCATTAACTTCCGCACCATTCCTCATACGAGCAAGGGAGCTCGAGGCGATGCAGGAGGCACCGGAGCTGATCGGCGCGGCGGAGCCCGCGTCGGAGGCCTGGCCGGCCAATGAGGCGGCGCACCGGGCGCTCGGCGAGGAGCTGCGCGCCAAGCTCGCCGCGGCCCGGCTCGGCGGCGGCGAGAAGGCGCGGGCGCGGCACACCGCGCGCGGCAAGCTGCTGCCGCGCGACCGGGTGGACGCGCTGCTGGACCCCGGCTCCCCGTTCCTGGAACTGGCGCCGCTCGCGGCGGACGGGATGTACGAGGGGCAGGCGCCGGCCGCGGGTGTGATCGCCGGGATCGGCCGGGTCAGCGGCCGCGAGTGCGTGATCATCGCCAATGACGCGACGGTCAAGGGCGGCACGTACTACCCGATGACGGTGAAGAAGCACCTGCGCGCGCAGGAGGTGGCCCTGGAGAACCGGCTGCCGTGCGTCTACCTGGTGGACTCCGGCGGCGCGTTCCTGCCGATGCAGGACGACGTGTTCCCGGACCGCGAGCACTTCGGGCGGATCTTCTACAACCAGGCGCGGATGTCGGGCGCGGGCATCCCGCAGATCGCGGCGGTCCTCGGTTCGTGCACGGCGGGCGGGGCGTACGTCCCGGCGATGAGCGACGAGGCCGTGATCGTCCGGAACCAGGGCACGATCTTCCTGGGCGGCCCGCCGCTGGTGAAGGCGGCGACGGGCGAGGTGGTGACGGCCGAGGAGCTGGGCGGCGGCGAGGTCCACTCGCGGGTGTCGGGCGTGACGGACCACTTGGCGGAGGACGACGCGCACGCGCTGCGGATCGTCCGCACGATCGTCTCCACGCTGCCGGAGCGCGGCCCGCTGCCGTGGGCGGTAAAGACGGCGATCGAGCCGAAGGTGGACCCGGCGGGGCTCTACGGAGCGGTGCCGGTCGACTCCCGCACTCCGTATGACGTACGAGAGGTCATCGCGCGCGTCGTGGACGGCTCGCGGTTCGCCGAGTTCAAGGCCGAGTACGGGCAGACGCTGGTCACCGGGTTCGCGCACATCCACGGCCACCCGGTCGGCATCGTCGCCAACAACGGCATCCTGTTCTCCGAATCCGCCCAGAAGGGCGCCCACTTCATCGAGCTGTGCGACCAGCGCGGCATCCCGCTCCTCTTCCTCCAGAACATCTCGGGCTTCATGGTCGGCCGTGACTACGAGGCGGGCGGCATCGCCAAGCACGGCGCCAAGATGGTCACGGCAGTGGCCTGCACGCGCGTGCCGAAGCTGACCGTGGTGATCGGCGGCTCGTACGGCGCGGGCAACTACTCGATGTGCGGCCGGGCCTACAGCCCCCGCTTCCTGTGGATGTGGCCCGGCGCGAAGATCTCCGTGATGGGCGGCGAGCAGGCCGCTTCGGTCCTCGCGACCGTCAAGCGCGACCAGTTGGAGTCGCGCGGCGAAGAGTGGGCGGCCGAGGACGAGGACGCGTTCAAGGCACCGATCCGCGCCCAGTACGAGTCGCAGGGGAATGCCTACTACGCGACGGCCCGGCTCTGGGACGACGGCGTGATCGACCCGATGGAGACCCGCCAGGTCCTCGGCCTGGCCCTGACCGCGTGTGCCAACGCGCCGCTGCCGGAGAAGTCCGCCGGCTTCGGTGTCTTCCGGATGTGAGGGGCGGAGCGAGACGTGTTCGAGACGGTACTTGTGGCCAACCGCGGCGAGATCGCGGTGCGCGTCATCCGTACGCTGCGGGCGCTCGGCATCCGCTCGGTGGCGGTGTTCAGCGACGCCGACGCGGACGCGCGCCATGTGCGCGAGGCGGACGAGGCGGTGCGCATCGGGCCGCCGGCGGCCACCGAGAGCTATCTGGTGGCGGAGCGGATCATCGAGGCCGCGGCGGCGACCGGCGCGCAGGCGGTGCACCCGGGCTACGGGTTCCTCGCGGAGAACGCGGCGTTCGCGCGGGCCTGTGAGGAGGCCGGCCTGACCTTCATCGGCCCGCCCGCCGAGGCGATCGCCCTGATGGGCGACAAGATCCGCGCCAAGGAGACGGTGAGCGCGGCCGGGGTCCCGGTGGTGCCCGGCGGCCGCGACCCGGAACTGGCAGAGGCGGCAAGGAAATTGGGCGCGCCCGTCCTCCTGAAGCCGAGCGCGGGCGGCGGCGGCAAGGGCATGCGCCTGGTCCGCGATCTGACCACCCTGGAGGAGGAGATCGCATCCGCCCGACGCGAGGCACGGGCCTCCTTCGGAGACGACACGCTCCTCGTGGAGCGCTGGATCGACCGCCCACGGCACATCGAGATCCAGGTCCTGGCGGACGGCCACGGGAACGTGGTGCACCTCGGCGAGCGCGAGTGCTCCCTCCAGCGCCGCCACCAGAAGATCGTCGAGGAGGCGCCTTCCGTGCTCCTCGACGAGGCCACGCGCGCGGCGATGGGCGCTGCGGCCGTGGAGGCGGCGCGCTCCTGCGGCTACCGGGGCGCGGGCACGGTGGAGTTCATCGTGCCCGGCGAGGACCCGGCGGCGTACTGCTTCATGGAGATGAACACGCGCCTCCAGGTCGAGCACCCGGTGACCGAGCTGACTGTGTCCATCGGTCCGGCTGCCGCCGGGGAGGGCGTCGACCTCGTGGAGTGGCAGCTGCGGGTGGCAGCGGGCGAGCAACTGCCGTTCACACAGGACGACATCACGCTCACCGGGCACGCGGTGGAGGCCCGCCTGTGCGCCGAAGACCCGTCCCGCGGCTTCCTCCCCTCCGGCGGCACGGTTCTGGCGCTGCACGAACCCGAGAGTGAAGGCGTACGGGTCGACTCCGGCCTCACCGAGGGCACCGAGGTCTCCAGCCTCTACGACCCGATGCTCGCGAAGATCATCGCGTACGGACCCGACCGGGACACGGCGCTGCGCAGACTGCGGGCCGCGCTCGCGCGCACGGTGACGCTCGGCGTGCCGACGAACGCCGGGTATCTGCGCCGCCTGCTCGCCCATCCGGACGTCGTGGCGGGCGAGTTGGACACGGGTCTGGTGGAGCGTGCGACGGACGAGCTGGTCGACGCGGAGGTCCCGGCGGGGATCTACGCGGCGGCAGGCGCACTGCGCCAGGAGCGTCTTGCCCCGGCCACGACCGAGGGCTGGACGGACCCGTTCGACCGGCCCACCGGCTGGCGGCTCGGCGGCGAACCGGCGTGGACCGTGCACCCCCTGAGGGTCGCGGGCCACGACCCGGTCGAGGTCAGGGTGCGCGGCGCCGAGGTCCTGGTCGACGGCGTCCCGACCACCCCCGCCCGCCTCACCGCGACCGCGGGCGACTGGCTGGCGCGCGACGGCGACGCCTGGCACGTGCGGGACCACGACCCGGTGACGGCGAACCTGACGGGGGCGGGCGCCGGCGGCGCGGGCTCCCTGACGGCGCCGATGCCCGGCACGGTGACCGTGGTGAAGGTGACGACGGGCGAGCAAGTAGCGGCGGGACAGAGCCTGTTGGTGGTGGAGGCGATGAAGATGGAACACGTGATCACGTCCCCGCACGCGGGCACGGTGACGGAGCTGGACGTGTCGCCCGGGACGACCGTGGCGATGGACCAGGTACTGGCCGTCGTCGCCCCGGCGGACGCGGACACCGATGCCGGCCCCGCCGTCGGCTCCAACTCCGGCGGGGAGGCCGCGCGATGACCTCCACACCCGCGACACCCGCGCTCCCCATGGTCGTCCCCACCCAGGGTCTCCCGGCCCGCGTCCGGATCCACGAGGTGGGGGCGCGCGACGGGCTGCAGAACGAGAAGCGGGCCGTGCCCACCGAGGTGAAGGCGGAGTTCGTCCACCGCCTGGCCCGGTCCGGCCTCACGACCATCGAGGCCACGAGCTTCGTGCACCCCAAGTGGGTCCCCCAACTCGCGGACGCGGAGGACCTGTTCCCACGGCTCCGGGACCTCGGACCCGGCGTCCACCTCCCCGTCCTCGTACCGAACGCGCGCGGCCTTGACCGGGCCCTGGCCCTCGGCGCGCACCGCGTCGCCGTGTTCGCCAGCGCCACCGAGTCCTTCGCCAAGGCGAACCTGAACCGCACCGTTGCGGAGTCCCTCGCCGCGTTCGAGCCGGTCGTGGCGGCGGCCAAGGAGCACGGGGCGCACGTCCGCGGCTACCTCTCCATGTGCTTCGGCGACCCGTGGGAGGGCCCGGTCCCCGTCCACCAGGTCGTCTCCGTCGCCAGGGCCCTGAGGGACATGGGCTGCGACGAACTGAGCCTCGGCGACACGATCGGCGTGGCCACACCCGGACACGTACAGACGCTCCTGTCGGAGCTGAACGAGGAGGGCGTGCCGACGAACACGATCGGCGTGCACTTCCACGACACGTACGGCCAGGCGCTCTCCAACACCCTGGCGGCGCTGCAGCACGGCGTCACGACGGTGGACGCCTCCGCGGGCGGCCTCGGCGGCTGCCCGTACGCGAAGAGCGCCACCGGCAATCTCGCCACCGAGGACCTCGTCTGGATGCTGCGCGGACTCGGCATCGAGACCGGGGTCGACCTCGGCCGTCTCACCGACACCAGCAGGTGGATGGCCGGGCACCTGGGCCGACCCAGCCCGTCCCGCACCGTTCGCGCCCTCGCACCCGAGGCCGACGCCGACGCCAATGCCGATGCCGATGCCGACCAGGAGCAGTGAGGCAGTCATGGATCACCACCTCTCCCCCGAGCACGAGGAACTCCGCCGCACGGTCGAGGAGTTCGCGCACGAGGTCGTCGCCCCGAAGATCGGCGACCTCTACGAGCGGCACGAGTTCCCCTACGAGATCGTCCGCGAGATGGGCCGCATGGGGCTCTTCGGCCTCCCCTTCCCGGAGGAGTACGGCGGCATGGGCGGCGACTATCTGGCGCTCGGCATCGCGCTTGAGGAGCTGGCACGCGTCGACTCCTCGGTGGCGATCACGCTGGAGGCCGGCGTTTCGCTCGGCGCGATGCCGATCCACCTCTTCGGCACGGAGGAGCAGAAGCAGGAGTGGCTGCCGAAGCTGTGCAGTGGCGAAGTCCTGGGCGCGTTCGGGCTCACCGAACCCGAGGCGGGCTCGGACGCGGGCGGCACCCGCACCACGGCCGTGCGGGACGGGGAGACCGGCGACTGGATCATCAACGGCACGAAGTGCTTCATCACCAACTCCGGTACGGACATCACGGGCCTGGTGACGGTGACGGCGGTGACGGACCGCACAGCGGACGGCCGCCCGGTGATCTCCTCGATCATCGTGCCGTCCGGGACGCCCGGCTTCACGGCCGCGGCGCCTTACTCGAAGGTGGGGTGGAACGCGTCGGACACGCGTGAGCTGCACTTCGACGACGTACGGGTGCCGGCGGCGAATCTGCTGGGCACGGAGGGCCGGGGCTTCGCGCAGTTCCTGCGGATCCTCGACGAGGGGCGCGTGGCGATCTCCGCGCTGGCCACGGGTCTTGCGCAGGGGTGCGTCGACGAGTCGGTGAAGTACGCGAAGGAGCGCCGCGCCTTCGGACACCACATCGGCAGCTACCAGGCGATCCAGTTCAAGATCGCCGACATGGAGATGAAGGCGCACACGGCGCGGCTGGCCTGGCGGGACGCGGCGTCGCGGCTTGTCTGCGGGGAGCCGTTCAAGAAGGAGGCGGCGCTGGCGAAGCTGTACTCGTCGACGGTCGCGGTGGACAACGCGCGGGAGGCGACGCAGATCCACGGCGGGTACGGGTTCATGAACGAGTACCCGGTCGCCCGGATGTGGCGCGACTCCAAGATCCTGGAGATCGGCGAGGGCACGAGCGAGGTCCAGCGCATGCTCATCGCGCGGGAGCTCGGGCTGACGTCATAAGGGCGCCGGCGCCGGTCGAGCAAATCAAGCCCCGGCGCCGGTCGAGCAATTTAAGCCCCTGCGGCGATTGAGCAGCGGGGTATGGGGCAGAGCCCCATGTCTTTGGAGCGGGGTCCGGGGCGGAGCCCCGTGGCGTCGGCTCGGGGTGGCCCCCACCCCCTGGACAACCGGGGAACTTAGGTTAACCTACCCTGAGTTTCAGTACCCGCCCGGTCGCCGCCTCGGCACGTCCGAAAGTTGCCCGTCATGCCCAACGCCCGACTGTCCCGCCCCACCCGCCGCGGCATCCTCGCCGCGACCGGCGCCATCGGCCTCGGAGCCGCACTCGCCGCCTGCGGCGACGGCGGCTCCAAAGACGGCGGTTCGAGCTCGGCCGGCTCCGCCAAGAAGTCCGGCCCCTGGTCGTACAAGGACGACCGCGGCAAGACCGTGAAGCTGGACAAGGTCCCGACGAACATCGTCGCCTTCACCGGCATGGGCGCCGCCCTCTACGACTACGGCATCCAGGTCAAGGGCGTCTTCGGCCCGACCACGACGAAGGGCGGCAAGCCCGACGTCCAGGCCGGCGACATGCCTGTCGGCAAGGTCACGGTCATCGGCAACGAGTGGGGCCAGTTCAACATCGAGAAGTACGCGGGGCTCGCCCCCGAGGTGCTGATCACCACGATGTTCGACGGCGCGGGCACCCTCTGGTACGTCCCCGAGGAGTCCGCCAAGAAGATCGCCAAGCTCGCCCCGAGCGTCGGCATCTCCGTCTACGACCGCCAGCTCACGACGCCGCTGGAGCACGTCTACAAGCTGGCCGAGTCGCTCGGCGCCGACCTTAAGGCCGACAAGGTCGTCAAGGCCAAGAAGCGCTTCGAGGACGCCGCCGCCCGGCTGCGCAAGGCGGCGAAGGCCAACCCCGACATCAAGGTGCTGGCGGGCAGCGCGAGCCCCGACATCTTCTACGTCTCGGGCACGAACCTCTCCATCGACCTGGAGTACTTCAAGGCGCTCGGCGTGAACTTCGTGGAGCCCTCGGAGGCCGCGAAGAAGGCGTCCGGCGGCTGGTTCGAGAACCTGAGCTGGGAGAACGTCAACAAGCACAAGGTCGACATCATCATGATGGACGACCGCGCCCAGGCGATTCAGCCCGCCGACATCGACGAGCCGACCTGGAAGAAGCTGCCGGCGGTCAAGGCGGGCCAGGTCATCTCCCGCTCCCCCGAGCCGATCCTGTCCTACGACAAGTGCGCCCCGCTCCTGGAAGACCTCGCGAAGGCCATCGAGACGGCGAAGAAGGTGTCCTGATCCCATGACGGCGACGACCGAAGCCCCTGCTGTAGCCCCTTTCCGATTCTTCGATCTGCAAGTGGTCCGCACCCGGCGGCTCGGTCCGTCGCTGCTCAGGGTCACTTTCACGGGTCCCGACCTCGCCGACTTCCACGGCGGCGGCCGGGACCAGTCCCTCTCCCTCTTCCTGCCGCGGCCCGGCCAGGACGCCCCCGTGATGCCGCCGGTCAACGCCGGCGAGGACGGCCGCGCCTGGCACGCGGCGTACCGGGCGATCCCGGACGGCGAGCGCGCGATCATGCGCTCGTACACGCTGAGCGGCCAGCGCCGCTTCCCCGCGGAGGAAGTCGACATCGACTTCGTGCTGCACGACGACGACCCGTCGACCTCGGGCCCCGCCTGCCGCTGGGCCCGCGCCGCGGCCCCCGGCGACCGCGCCGTCGTGCTCGGCCCGGCGATCGCGGACAACGCCGCCGTGCGCTGCCAGCCCCAGGACGACTTCGACCACATCCTGATGTGGGGCGACGAGACGGCGCTTCCCGCGGCGCTCGGCGTGCTGGCCTGGCTGCCCGAACACGTCTCGGCGCACGTGTACTTGGAGGTTCCGCACCGCGAGGACATCCAGCCGATCATCACGCTCGCGGACGTCACGGTCACCTGGCTCGTCCGCGACGAGGGTGCGCCCTCGGTGGTGGACACCGTGCGCGCGACCCAACTCCCCGACGCCGTAAGCCCGTACGCGTGGCTGTCCGGCGAGTCCGGGACCATGAAGGAGCTGCGCCGGCACCTGGTGCGTGAGCGCGGCTACGACAAGCGTGCGGTGACCTTTGTCGGGTACTGGCGGCGCGGCATGAGCGAGGACGCCCTGCGCGCTGCGTGACACCTCGGGGCCCCACCCCTGACAACAGCGCACATTCCAGCCACACCAGCCATTCCAGCCACATGACAGGGGCGGGGTCGCGAGCCAAAGTTAGGTTAGGCTAACCTAATCGAAGGGTTCGCGATCCCGCCCTTTTTCCTGCCCCACCCGGGAACCACCCCACCCCACCCGGAGGAACCGTTCATGCGCTCGCACCTGCTCAATGACACCACCGCGGAGCTATACCGCAACTCCGTGACCGAAGGAGTCGAGCGGGTGGCGGCCAAACTCGCCACCACCACAAGGCCGTTCACCGGCGTCACCCCGGACGCCCTCTCCCCCACTGTCGACGCCGTCGACCTGGACGAGCCGCTCCAGGACACCATCGCCGCCCTGGACGAGCTGGAGGACGTCTACCTCCGCGACGCCGTCTACTTCCACCACCCCCGCTACCTCGCCCACCTCAACTGCCCGGTCGTCATCCCGGCAGTGCTCGGCGAGGCGATCCTCTCCGCGGTCAACTCCTCGCTCGACACCTGGGACCAGTCCGCGGGCGGCACGCTCATCGAGCGCAAGCTCATCGACTGGACCACCGGGCGGATCGGCCTCGGCCCCGCGGCCGACGGCGTGTTCACCTCCGGCGGCTCGCAGTCCAACCTCCAGGCGCTGCTGCTCGCCCGGGAGGAGGCCAAGTCGCAGGACCTGTCCAAACTCCGCGTCTTCGCCTCCGAGGTCAGCCACTTCAGCGTCAAGAAGTCCGCGACGCTGCTCGGCCTCGACCCGCAGTCCGTCGTCTCGATCCCGGTCGACCGCGAGAAGCGCCTGCAGACCGTGGCCCTCGCCGCCGAGTTGCAGCGCTGCCGCGAGGAGGGCCTCGTCCCCATGGCCGTCGTCGCGACCGCGGGGACGACCGACTTCGGTTCCATCGACCCGCTGCCGGAGATCGCCGAGCTGTGCGCCCAGTACGACACGTGGATGCACGTCGACGCCGCGTACGGCTGCGGGCTGCTCGTGTCGAACAAGAACCGCGACCGGCTCACCGGCATCGAGCGCGCCGACTCGGTCACCGTCGACTACCACAAGTCGTTCTTCCAGCCCGTGAGTTCGAGCGCGATCCTGGTCCGCGACGGAGCCACCCTGCGGCACGCCACGTACCACGCGGAGTACCTCAACCCGCGCCGCACGGTCGCCGAGCGGATCCCCAACCAGGTCGACAAGTCCCTCCAGACCACCCGCCGCTTCGACGCGCTCAAGCTGTGGCTGACGCTGCGCGTCATGGGCGCCAAGGGCATCGGTGGCCTCTTCGACGAGGTGTGCGACCTGGCGTACGAGGGCTGGCAGCTGCTCGCGTCCGACCCGCGCTTCGACGTGGTCGTGGAGCCGAGCCTGTCCACGCTCGTCTACCGCTACATCCCGGCCGATGTCACCGACCCCGCCGAGATCGACCGCGCCAACCTCCACGCCCGCAAGGCCCTGTTCGCCTCCGGCGACGCCGTCGTCGCGGGCACCAAGGTGGGCGACCGCCAGTACTTGAAGTTCACCCTGCTCAACCCCGAGACGACCCTCGACGACATCTCGGTCGTCCTCGACCTCATCGCCGGCCACGCCGAGCAGTACCTGGGAGACACCCTTGACCGCGCATCCTGACACGTACGACTTCATCGGGATCGGCCTCGGCCCCTTCAACCTGGGTCTGGCCGCGCTCACGGAGCCGATCGACGAGCTGACCGGACTGTTCATCGAGTCCAAGCCGGACTTCGAGTGGCACTCGGGGATGTTCCTCGACGGCGCCCACCTCCAGACCCCGTTCATGTCGGACCTGGTGACGCTCGCCGACCCGACGTCCGAGTACTCCTTCCTCAACTACCTGAAGGAATCGGGGCGGTTGTACTCGTTCTACATCCGCGAGAACTTCTATCCGCTGCGCGTCGAGTACAACAACTATTGCCGCTGGGCCGCCGCCAAGCTGTCCTCGATCCGGTTCTCGACGAGCGTCACCGAGGTGCGCTACGACGACGCGGCCGAGGTCTACGTCGTGGACACCGACAAGGGCGAGACGTTCCGCGCCCGCCACCTGGTCCTGGGCACCGGCACCCCGCCGTACGTTCCCGAGGCGTGCCAGGGGCTCGGCGGCGACGGGGTCGTCCACAACTCCCGCTACCTCCAGCACAAGCAGCAGCTCCAGCAGAAGAAGTCGATCACCCTGGTCGGCAGCGGGCAGTCCGCGGCCGAGATCTACCAGGACCTGCTCAGCGAGATCGACTCGCACGACTACCGGCTCAACTGGGTCACCAGGTCGCCGCGGTTCTTCCCGCTCGAGTACACCAAGCTGACGCTGGAGATGACGTCCCCGGACTACATCGACTACTTCCACAAGCTGCCGGAGGAGACCCGCTACTCGCTGGAGCAGCGGCAGAAGGGCCTGTTCAAGGGCATCGACGGCGAGCTGATCGACGCCATCTTCGACCTGCTGTACCAGAAGGGCCTCGACGGTCCCGTGCCGACGCGCCTGCTCACCAACTCGGCGCTGCGCACGGCGAGTTACGAGGACGGCACGTACACCCTCGGCCTGCACCAGGAGGAGCAGGACAAGGAGTTCGAGCTCGAGACCGAGGGCCTGATCCTCGCCACCGGCTACAAGTACACGACGCCCGCCTTCCTGGAGCCGGTCCGCGACCGCATCCGCTGGGACGGCCAGGGCCGCTACGACGTCGCCCGCAACTACGCGATCGACACCACCGGGCGTGGCATCTTCGTGCAGAACGCGTCCGTGCACACACACTCGATCACCAGCCCCGACCTGGGGATGGGCGCGTACCGCAACAGTTACATCATCGGCGAGCTGCTCGGCTCCGAGTACTACCCCGTCGAGAAGACCATCGCGTTCCAGGAGTTCGCAGCATGAGCACCACAAGCACCACGAACAGCGCCGTAGGGAAACTGTCCCTCCGTCCCGTCGACCCGCAGGCCGACGCCGACCTCCTGCACCGCTGGGTCACCGACCCCAAGGCCGCCTTCTGGCTGATGCAGGACGCCAAGCTCCAGGACGTCGAGCGCGAGTACATGTCCATCGCGGCGCACGAGCACCACGACGCCTTCCTCGGCCTGCACGACGGCGAGCCCGCGTTCCTGATGGAGCGCTACGACCCGCGGTACGTCGAGCTCGTCGGCCTGTACGAGCCCGAGCCCGGCGACATCGGCATGCACTTCCTCACCGCGCCCTCGGACGTCCGCGTCCCCGGCTTCACGCGCGCCGTGATCACCACGGTGATGGAGCACCTCTTCGCCGACGCGTCGGTGAAGCGCGTCGTCGTCGAGCCCGACGTGGGCAACAAGGCGGTGCACGCCCTGAACGAGGCCGTCGGCTTCGTTCCCGAGCGTGAGATCGACAAGCCGGAGAAGAAGGCGCTGCTGAGCTTCTGCACGCGCGAGCAGTTCGAAGCGGCCACGGGAAGGACCACCGGAGCATGAGCATCGCCGACGCCGCCACCCACCTCTCCCCCGAGCGCTGGGCCGAGGCCAATCGCCTCCTCATCCGCAAGGCACTCGCGGAATTCAGCCACGAGCGGCTGCTCAAGCCCGAGATATCGGGGGCCGCCGCCGCCGACCGGTACTTCGTCCTCAGCGACGACGGCCTGACCCGCTACGAGTTCACCGCGCGCCGGCTGCGCCTCGACCACTGGCAGGTGTCCGCCGACTCGATCACCCGCCACCGCGACGGCGCCGAACTCCCGCTGAACGCCCTGCAGTTCTTCATCGAGCTGAAGGACAGCCTGGGCCTGAGCGACTCGACCCTCCCGGTCTACCTGGAGGAGATCTCCTCCACGCTCTCCGGCACCTGCTTCAAACTGACGAAGCCGTACCTGTCCTCCGCCGAACTCGCCGCCACCGGCGACTTCCAGGCGATCGAGACGGGCATGACCGAGGGCCACCCCTGCTTCGTCGCCAACAACGGCCGACTCGGCTTCGGCGTCCACGAGTACCTCTCGTACGCCCCCGAGACGGCGAGCCCCGTCCGGCTGATCTGGCTGGCGGCGAGCCGCGAGCGCGCGGCCTTCACGGCTGGCATGGGCCTCGACTACGAGTCGTTCCTGCGCGCCGAGTTGGGCGACAAGACGATCGCCCGCTTCGACACGGTCCTGCGCGACCAGGGCCTCGACCCGGCCGACTACCTCCTCATCCCCGCCCACCCGTGGCAGTGGTGGAACAAGCTCTCCGTCACGTTCGCCGCCGAGATCGCGCAGCGGAACCTGGTGTGCCTGGGCGAGGGCGACGACGAGTACCTGGCGCAGCAGTCGATCCGCACGTTCTTCAACAAGAGCGCCCCCGAGAAGCACTACGTGAAGACGGCCCTCTCGGTCATCAACATGGGCTTCATGCGCGGCCTTTCGGCGGCGTACATGGAGGCGACGCCGGCGATCAACGACTGGCTGGCGCACCTCATCGAGAACGACGAGGTACTCAAGGACACCGGCCTGACGATCATCCGCGAGCGCGCGGCCGTCGGCTACCGGCACCTGGAGTACGAGGCCGCCACCGACCGCTACTCGCCGTACCGCAAGATGCTGGCGGCGCTGTGGCGCGAGTCCCCGGTGACCTCGCTGGCCGAGGGCGAGCGCCTGGCGACCATGGCGTCCCTCCTGCACGTGGACCGCGAGGGCAAGTCCTTCGCGGGCGCCCTGATCGAGCGCTCGGGCCTCACGCCGCGCGAGTGGCTGAAGCCCTACCTGAAGTCGTACCTGACGCCGCTCCTGCACAGCTTCTACGCCTACGACCTGGTGTACATGCCGCACGGCGAGAACGTCATCCTGGTCCTGGACGAGCAGGGCGTCGTCAAGCGGTCGATCTTCAAGGACATCGCCGAGGAGATCGCGGTGATGGACCCGGACGCGGTCCTGCCGCCCGCCGTGGAGCGCATCAAGGCCGAGGTCCCCGACGACATGAAGCTCCTGTCGATCTTCACGGACGTCTTCGACTGCTTCTTCCGCTTCCTCTCGGCGAACCTCGTCGAGGACGGCGTCGTGGACGAGGAGACGTTCTGGTCGGCGGTCGCGGACTGCGTGCGCGACTACCAGGCGGCGATGCCCCAACTCGCCGAGAAGTTCGAGCAGTTCGACATGTTCGCGCCCAACTTCTCGCTCTCCGCCCTGAACCGTCTCCAGCTGCGCAACAACGAGCAGATGGTCGACCTGGCGGACCCGTCGGGCGCCCTGCAGTTGGTGGGTGACCTGGACAACCCGATCGCGTAAGCGATCCCACGGACCAGGGGCTCGGGAGACGGTCCTCCCGAGCCCCTTTCCCGTACGAGAATGTCGGCATGGCGGAAATCATCCAGCGCGACGGCACTTGGACGTATCTCGGGGACACGCTGCGGCTCGTGCCGGGGCGCGACAAGGCCGTGAGCCCGCTCCGCAAGGCTCTGGGCGAAGTGACCGTGCCGCTGACGGCGCTCGCGGGCGCCTCCTTCGAGCAGGGCAAGAAGTCCGGACGCCTCCGTCTGCGCCTGCGCGACGGCGCGGACCCCCTCCTCCAGGCGACCGGCGGCAAGCTGACCGAGGGCATGGACCCGTACCAGCTCACCGTCGAGTCGGACCGCTACGGCGTCGCCGAGTACTTCGTCGACGAGGTCCGCAACGCGCTGCTCCTGGACGAGGTCCCCACGTCGGCCTGCGACACATACCTCCTGCCGGGTCCCGCCGTGCCACTGTCCGTCTCCGCCGGGGACGGCACGGCGAGCTTCGACGGGGAGCGTGTGCGCCTGGAGTGGAACTGGAAGACGGAGGAGGCCAAGTCCTCCGCGGGCACGCGGGTGCTCGCGCTCGGCGACATCGCGGCGGTCGAGTGGCAGCCGGCGGTGGGCCTGGAGAACGGCTGCCTCCGCTTCACGGTCCGCTCCTCCCCCACAAAGGCGCCACCGAAGTACGACCCCAACTCCATCGAACTGTGGGGCTTCAAGAAGGACCCACTGATGGCCCTCGTAGCGGCAGCGGTCCAGGCCCGCCTCCCCCACCCGGGCCCTGCGGGCGAACCAGCCACGCCCCCTGCCCTGGAACAGGCCCCACCCGCGGCCCCCGCGGAGGACGAACACGACGCCCTCCTCCGCCGCCTCCGCGAACTGGGCGACCTCCACAACTCCGGAATACTGACGGATGATGAGTTCGCACTGGCGAAGGCGGCAGTCCTGAAACGCCTTTCAGGGCCGTCCGGCGATTAGTGCCGCACCTTGCGCGCCACCACGAACCGGTCGACCTCCGCCCCCGTCTCGGCGAGCCCCCGCACGGTCAACTTCGCGGTGCGCCCCACCGGCGCGGGCTCCACATCCACCCGCAGGAACGAATAGTTGGTGTACCGCACCCGCGACCAGTCGACGGTCACCGCCTTCTTGCCGCCCCCGTCCTGCGTCACATACGAGGCGAACGGGTCGACCTGCTTCTCGTGCCCCTCGTACGTGTCCTCGACCGGGAACTCGTAGAGCCCCTTCCCCGCCGCGCCCGCGGTGACGTACACAACCCCGTCCGTCTCCGGGTACGCCGTGCCCCCGATCGGCAGCTCCTTGGTGACCTTGTCGCCCTTCAGCACGTCCGTACGCTCGTAGACGTGGTTGTGCCCGTTGATCACAAGGTCGACGGTGTACTTCTCGAACAGCGGCACCCACTCCTTGCGCACACCCCCCTCCGAGGCGTGCGCGGTGGCGGTGCAGTACGCGCAGTGGTGGAAGAACACGACGACGAAGTCGACCCCGGACCCGGCGGCCCGGAACTTCTTCAACTGCCGCTCGAACCAAGCCGTTTGAGTCCCACCGGAAATCCCCAGATTCGCCGGAATCTCGTACGACACATCATTCGCGTCGAGCGAGATCACGGCCGTGTTCCCGTGCACGAAGGAGTACACACCCGGCAGCTCCTTCGGGTCGGGCCCGTTGCCCGGCGGCGCGAACCGGGCCTCCTGGCTCCCGTACCCGTTCGGCGAGTACCACGCCTCCATGTCGTGATTGCCGTACGACACCATCCACGGCACGGACTTGGCGACCGTCTCGGTCTGCGCGAGGAACTGGTCCCAGGTGCGCGCGTCGAACGTGTCCGTCGTCTTGCCCTGCCCGGAGGGATCCGCGTACGCGATGTCGCCCGCGTGCAGGTGGAAGGCCGGCCCCTGCGCGAGGATCAGGCTGTCGTTGGCGAGCGCGTGGTAGCTGACGCCCTGGTCGCCGAAGGCGGTGAACGTGAAGCGCTCCGAACGGGCGGGCGCGGTCGTGAACGTACCGATCGTCCCCGCGAACCTCGGTGACGCCGGGTCGAAGCCCCGGTGCCCGACCCCGTAGTAGTACGTCTTGCCGGGCTTGAGGCGGGTCAGCTTGGCGTGCACGTAGTACTGGGTGTGGTCGGCGCTCGTCCCGACGCCCGCCGGGGTGTAGAGCGCCTTCAGCTCCGCCGGAATCTTCCGCGACAGCTCACCGGCACCGGCCCCGACCCGGATGAACGGGTCCTTCACCGCGACCGGCACCTGCCACGACACGGTCATCTCGGTGCGCGCGTCGTCGCCGTACGAGAGGTGCCGGCCGAAGGGCGCGACGAGCGCACCGTCGACGGCCTCTGCGGCCGGGGCGGACGCGGTCGCGGCCGTCGCCGTCCTCGGCGAGGCGCTTGCGGCCCCCGGCACGAAGACCCCACCCGCCACCGCGCCCAGGGTGACGGCCCCGCCGCGGATCATCGTGCGCCGCGAGAACCGGCTGCGCAGATACTCGTGCTGCTCGGCGAGGGGCCGGTCGGCGAGCTCGGCGGGTACGCCCATACGTGGAATGTCCATGCCCGAAAGGTGCTTGAGGCATCTATCCGTCGCGAGTACTCCGGATGAACGCCGCCGAAACAAGCCCGATCAAGCCCCGCTCTTCCGACGAGAGCCCGCGGGGCCCGGGGCAGAGCCCCGCGACCGCAACCACGGCCACCCGAGCGAAACATCTGCCCGATATCGGGCAGGATTCTTGCGAAACCCACCCGGAACCCCGAGGATCGGCTGCGTGCACGAGGAACTTGTCGATCACCTGACGCGCAGCAGCGCCCTGAGCCGGGGCGAAGCGCTGCGGGTGATCCAGGACGTGCTCGCCTACTTCGACGAGTCGACGGAGGACTACGTCCGCCGCCGGCACCGCGAACTCCAGGGTCAGGGCCTGGTGAACGCGGAGATCTTCGAACAGATCACGGCGGACCTGCGGTACCGGGCGGTGGCGCCGCCGGAGCTCTCGCTCCGGCAGTTGCGCCGCATCGTCTACGGCTGACCGCGGACCCACTACCCGAGGGGATCAACACCACACATGTGCGGAATCGTCGGTTACATCGGCAAGCGTGACGTCGCGCCGCTCCTTCTCGAAGGACTGCAGCGCCTGGAGTACCGCGGATACGACTCCGCGGGCGTCGTCATCACCAGCCCCAAGGCCACCGGCCTGAAGATGGTCAAGGCCAAGGGCCGGGTGCGCGACCTGGAGGCGAAGGTCCCGGCCCGCTTCAAGGGCACCACCGGCATCGCCCACACCCGCTGGGCCACGCACGGCGCCCCGTCCGACGAGAACGCGCACCCGCACATGTCGTCCGACGACAAGGTCGCGGTCGTCCACAACGGCATCATCGACAACGCCTCCGAGCTGCGCGCGAAGCTGACCGCCGAGGGCATCGAGTTCCGCTCCGAGACGGACACCGAGGTCCTCACCCACCTCATCGCCCGCTCCCAGCAGACCGACCTCGAGGACAAGGTCCGCGAGGCGCTGCACCTGGTCGAGGGCACGTACGGCATCGCGGTCGTGCACGCCGACTTCCCGGACCGCATCGTCGTGGCCCGCAACGGCTCGCCGGTCGTCCTCGGCATCGGCGACAAGGAGATGTTCGTCGCCTCGGACATCGCCGCGCTGATCACCCACACCCGCCAGATCGTCACGCTCGACGACGGCGAGATGGCCACGCTCAAGGCCGACGACTTCCGCACGTACACGACGGCCGGCACCCTCACCGCCAACGAGCCGACCACCGTGGACCTCGAGGCCGCCTCCTTCGACATGGGCGACCACGACACGTACATGCACAAGGAGATCTCCGAGCAGGCCGACGCCGTGGACCGCGTGCTGCGCGGCCGCATCGACGACCGGTTCTCCACGGTGCACCTCGGCGGCCTCAACCTGGACGCCCGCGAGGCCCGCACGGTCCGCCGCGTGAAGATCCTCGGCTGCGGCACCTCGTACCACGCGGGCCTGATCGGCGCCCAGATGATCGAGGAGCTGGCCCGCATCCCCGCGGACGCCGAGCCGGCCTCCGAGTTCCGCTACCGCAACCCGGTCGTGGACCCCGACACCCTCTACATCGCGGTCTCCCAGTCCGGCGAGACGTACGACGTCCTCGCGGCGGTCCAGGAGCTGAAGCGCAAGGGCGCCCGCGTCTTCGGCGTCGTGAACGTCGTCGGCTCGGCCATCGCCCGTGAGTCGGACGCAGGCGTCTACGTCCACGCGGGCCCGGAGGTCTGCGTCGTCTCGACCAAGTGCTTCACGAACACGACGGTCGCCTTCGCCCTCCTGGCCCTGCACCTGGGCCGCATCCGCGACCTCTCGGTCGCCGACGGCAAGCGCATCATCGAGGGCCTGCGCAAGCTCCCGGCCCAGATCACCGCGATCCTCGACCAGGAAGCGGAGATCAAGAAGATCGCCGAGGAGTACGCGGACGCCCGCTCGATGATGTTCATCGGCCGCGTGAGGGGCTACCCGGTGGCCCGCGAGGCGTCCCTGAAGCTCAAGGAGGTCTCGTACATCCACGCCGAGGCCTACCCGGCCTCCGAGCTGAAGCACGGCCCGCTGGCGCTGATCGAGCCGGCGCTGCCGACGGTGGCGATCGTCCCGGACGACGACCTCCTCGAAAAGAACCGCGCCGCGATGGAGGAGATCAAGGCCCGCTCCGGCCGCATCCTGGCGGTCGCCCACCAGGAGCAGGAGAAGGCCGACCGCACGATCGTCGTCCCGAAGAACGAGGACGAGCTGGACCCCATCCTCATGGGCATCCCGCTCCAACTCCTCGCCTACCACACGGCCTTGGCCCTCGGCCGCGACATCGACAAGCCCCGCAACCTGGCGAAGTCGGTCACGGTCGAATAGGCCCTCGCGCCACACAAACGGGTCCCGTACGCGCCACCAAGCGCACGGGACCCGTTTTCGTGAGGGCCGGAGCCGCCCATTGCCCCGACCCTTGGCCGTCGACCGGCGGCCGTCACCCGCCGGCCTCCGGCCCGCCCACGTTCTTCCAGCGACCCGTATTTACCCTTCACAAGGGCACAAAGCACCTCTACGCGGGAGTAGATTTATCCAACGGCGCAAATTCAACTACCGGGCCAACTCCCGCTTCCCCACAGGGACTTAAGGGATCACAATGACCGGCCGCTGCGCGCGCCGCGCAAGCCGCCCGGCGACCGAGCCGAAGATCCGCCCGACGAGCCCGTGGGTCGAACCCACGACGATCGCGTCGGCCGAGTACTCGTGCCCGACCTCCTCCAGCTCGTGGCAGATGTCGCCACCGCGCTCGACGAGGATCCAGGGCACCTCGGACAGATACTCCGCACAGGCGAGCTCGAGCCCGAGGACCTCCGTCCGGTGGTCCGGCACGTCCACGAACACCGGCGGCTCACAGCCCGCCCACACCGTGGTGGGCAGCCGGTTGGCCACATGGACGATGACCAGCCCCGAGCCCGAACGGTGGGCCATGCCGATCGCGTACGCGAGTGCCCGCTCGCTCGATGTGGAGCCGTCGAAGCCGACGACGACCCCGTGCTTGAACGCGGGATCACAGGCTTGACGTGTCTCTTCCGCCGCTCGGGGCGTCGCCGTGGGATCGGCGACCTGCCGCTTGCGGTCCGCGGGTTCAGGGATTTCGTGACCGGCCATGAGTGTCTCGGCGTGTACCTCGTGGGCCTCTAATGAGGGGACGACAACTGATCGGCGGAGCTGTGTCCGGGAATCATCTTCCCAACCCCATACCCCCAAGGGTACGGCGACACTCCTCCTCTGCCCAGACTCTGCTCTCCGGGCCCAGAGCCGCACCTTCGTTCACCGATGGCCCCGCTCCGCCGCGTTCAGGGGAGCATGCACGAGGGTCGGCCGTATGGCAATGGTTGCTGCCCCGTACAGGCGGATTGCGCGCCCAACTGGGCGTCTGTCGTCCCACGACGAAGTGACCCGGGCCGGTCGGCGGCGTTGAACTCGCGTACCGAAAGACACAGGGGAGCGCTCAGTGCCCGGACCGACCATCGCCCAGCGAACCAGCGCCGCGGCCCATCCCGACGCACCCCTGCCCGCGCGCTGGGCCGCGTTCAGCTGCGTCCTGGTGCCGCCGCTCGTACTCGTCTGGTACGGCTCCTCCGGCGCGGGCGCCGCCGGCGCCGCCCTGGGGCTCGCGGCGATCACCACGGCGTGCCGGTTGCTCCTTCGACAGTCGGAGCGCGGGGCTGCACAGTTGCACAGTGAACAATGCCGGGCGCATCGTGGTCGGCACGGCGGGAGCGGGTCGGACGCGCGGGACGGCGAGCGCCGGACCGAGCGGGATACGCCCGTTGGCTGACCGGTTTCAACGCGGCGCTCCGATAATTTTCAGCCAACTTGGGCCAGCGGGCCACCCCTTGCGTTTCGCCTCCTCCAACCCCCGTTCCACCAGGGCAGAAACAGCGATAAAAAGCGCTTCCACCCTACGGGGACCGGCCACGGAGTTGAGGCCCACTTCCCAGCAACGCCCTTGAGTGCAACGCTTCGTGATCGAATGCTTCACGCCAAGTTGCCTTGTCGACAATCTGTCAGGTTCTTAACTGGTCACGACGGCACCATGGGACGCAGTAGATTCGATCTTGACTGTCTGATCTGAAGGCGGCGGGGGACTTCGTGCATCACCGAGGGGAAACGTGCAGGAGCGAACGACCCGTCAAAATATTGAGGGAGCCGGGATCACCGAGGGGGGCTTAGCAGCATGAGCCACGACGCCACCACCGCGCCGGAGGCGGCGGCTCGCAAGCTGTCGGGGCGCCGTCGACGAGAGATCGTCGCGGTGCTTCTGTTCAGCGGCGGACCCATCTTCGAGAGTTCCATTCCACTCTCCGTGTTCGGCATCGACCGACAGGACGCGGGAGTTCCGCGCTATCGATTGCTCGTGTGCTCCGGCGAAGAGGGACCCCTGAGGACCACGGGGGGACTCGAACTCACGGCGCCGCACGGACTCGAGGCGATATCGCGAGCGGGCACGGTGGTCGTGCCCGCCTGGCGGTCCATCACTTCTCCGCCACCGGAGGAGGCGTTGGACGCCTTGCGTCGCGCCCACGAGGAGGGCGCGCGCATCGTCGGCCTGTGCACGGGAGCCTTCGTGCTCGCCGCGGCAGGCCTGCTGGACGGCCGTCCGGCGACCACGCATTGGATGTACGCGCCGACGCTCGCCAAGCGCTATCCGTCGGTCCATGTGGACCCGCGCGAGCTCTTCGTGGACGACGGCGACGTACTGACGAGCGCCGGCACCGCGGCCGGTATAGATCTGTGTCTGCACATCGTGCGCACGGACCACGGCAACGAGGCGGCCGGAGCACTCGCCCGCCGCCTGGTGGTCCCACCGCGCCGCAGCGGCGGCCAGGAGCGCTACCTCGACAGGTCTTTACCCGAGGAGATCGGCGCGGACCCGCTGGCCGAGGTCGTCGCCTGGGCCCTGGAGCACCTCCACGAGCAGTTCGACGTGGAGACGCTCGCCGCCCGCGCCTATATGAGCCGCCGCACCTTCGACCGCCGCTTCCGGTCACTGACGGGGTCCGCCCCGCTGCAGTGGCTGATCACGCAGCGGGTGCTGCAGGCCCAGCGGCTCCTGGAGACGTCCGACTACTCGGTCGACGAGGTGGCGGGCCGCTGCGGCTTCCGCTCCCCCGTCGCGCTGCGCGGGCACTTCCGGCGCCAGCTGGGCTCGTCCCCGGCCGCGTACCGGGCTGCCTACCGGGCGCGCAGGCCACAGCCGAGCGAGAGTCACGGGAAGCCGGAGAAGCCCGACAGGACGGTCGAGCTCGCGGGTGTGCCGGGCGCCGAGGGGACTCCGGTCCCCGCGCAGTCCCGGCGCACGGCGGCCGCGAGCGCACTCGGCCCGCACGCGGCTTCGATGCCGATGGGCCACTCGGGTCTGCCCGGCCCGCGCACGGCTTCGTAGGCCCGCAGGACAGCACCGAGCACAGGAGCTGATGCCCGTCGTCTGCCAGTGGGAAGGTCGGACCCGTAGGGTTGGGCGCATGAACGATCGCATGGTGTGGATCGACTGCGAGATGACCGGACTCTCGCTGGCGAACGACGCGCTCATCGAGGTGGCCGCACTGGTCACCGACTCGGAGCTGAACGTACTCGGCGACGGTGTGGACATCGTGATCCGCCCGCCGGACGAGGCCCTGGAGACGATGCCCGAGGTGGTGCGCAACATGCACACCGCCTCGGGTCTCCTCGACGAGCTGGCGGGCGGCACGACGCTCGCGGACGCCGAGGAACAGGTCCTGGCGTACGTGCGTGAGCACGTCAAGGACGCGGGCAAGGCCCCGCTCTGCGGGAACTCGGTCGGTACCGACCGAGGATTCCTGCTGCGTGACATGCCGACGCTGGAGGACTACCTCCACTACCGGATCGTCGATGTGTCCTCGGTCAAGGAGCTCGCCAGGCGCTGGTACCCGAGGGCGTACTTCAACAGTCCGGACAAGAACGGCAACCACCGGGCGCTCGCCGACATCCGCGAGTCCATCGCCGAGCTGCGCTACTACCGCGAGGCGGTCTTCGTCCCGCAGCCCGGGCCGGACTCGGACACCGCGAAGTCGATCGCGGCGAAGTACGTCCTGCCTGCGGAATAATCCCTCGTAAGCCCCTGTGTACGGGGTCCGGACCCACCCGGGAAAAGGTGTGCGCGAGCACCCCTTCGGACCCTGTACACTTTTTCTCGGCCGGTCGGAAGAAAGACAAACGACCGGACATGGTGGGTGTAGCTCAGTTGGTAGAGCACCTGGTTGTGGTCCAGGTGGCCGCGGGTTCAAGTCCCGTCACTCACCCTGAATGATCAAGGCCCGACCTGCGAAAGCAGGCCGGGCCTTCTTCATGCCCGCACCCGTGGGAACACCACGGGAACACGACCCCCTCCCCAAGGCCGCCCCGCGCGCCTATCGTCCCGGTCATGGCGAGCATCGTTGAACGCCCCAAGAAGTCGGGCGAAGTCACGTACCAGGTGAAGTGGCGCTCAGGCGGCGCCTGGCAGACCGAGAACTTCGGCGGCGACACCGGCGCCGAGCAGGCCGACCAGTTCAAGCAGCTCGTCGAGGCGCACGGCAACCAGTGGCCGTACGGCTGGATCAAGGGCCACGGATTCGTCGAACCCGAGCAGCACCCCGACGACCACCCCTTCGGCGACTACGCCCACCGCTACGTCGACGGACTGAACACCGTGGACGCCCGCACCAAGCGCGACTACAAGCGGGACATCGAGAAGCACTTCCTCGGCGTGCCATACGTCGACCAGGCGGGCGCCGAGCACCGCCTCGGCGGCCTCGTCCACACCGAGCCAGACGGCACGGAGCTCCCGCCGACCATCTGCAACATCACGCAGGCCGACGTGAACGTCTGGGTCGGCCGGCAGCGGCACGCGATCACGGCCCCGGATGATCCCGAGAAGGTGCTCCGGATCAAGGCCAGCGCCAAGAGCGTCGCCAACCGGCACGGCCTGCTGTACGTGATCTTTCAGACCGCGATCGAGTCAGAGCCCGCGCTCCGCGAATCGAACCCCTGCAAGAAGACCGGCCTCCCCCGCCAGGACGAGGGCACCGACGAGGAGATGGTGTTCCTCGAACACGAGGAGTACGCGCGCATCAGCCTCGAACTGCGCACCCTCGACCCCGCGGCCGCAGACCTCGCCGACTTCCTCGTCGGCACCGGCATGCGATGGGGCGAGGCCACCGCCCTCCAGACCCGCGACATCAACTGGACCACGGGCAAGGCCAACGTGCAGCGGGCATGGAAGCGGCAGGAGGACAACACGTTCAAGATCGGGCCGCCCAAGACGAAGAAGGCCCGGCGCCTGGTGAAGCTGAACCCCGACCAGCTGGCGATGCTGCGCCGCCTGACGGCCGGCCGCCGCCCGGAGGACTGGATCTTTCGGGGCGGGCAGGGCAAGGCGTGGCGGCACAGCAACTTCTACCACCGCAAGTGGGAGCGGGCGCTCGCCGAGGCCATCGCGAAGGGACTCGGCAAGAAGCCGAGGATCCACGATCTACGGCACACCCACGTGGCGTGGCTGATCGAACAGAACATCAACCCCGCAGCGATCCAGGCCCGGTTGGGGCATGAGTCGATCACGACGACGATCGACCGGTACGGGCACCTGCTGAACAACCTGGACGACGAGATCAGCGCCGCAGTTACCAACGCGATGCGCGTGGTGGCACCCCGCGAAGGGCTACAGGCCGTCCGCTCCGCGTGATCAGCGGCCCGGCTGCGGCGAGGGGCCGCCGCTCCAGTCCTGCGTCCACTCGCCGCTGCCGACGATGTGGAGCAGGTAGCCGCGCATCTCGTCGAAGCACTGACGCGTCATGGCGCCGGCCGCGACGAGCCACACGAAGCGACCGGGCTGCTCGTCGGGGAGGATCGCCGCGCCGTCGGGGAGATTGGGGCGGATCTCCATGCCGAACTCGGCGACCGTGGCAGGGGGTTCGACCTCGGCAGGTCGGGCGGGTTCCCAGTTCTGCCGCCATCGGCCGCTGCCGACGATGGCCTGGAGGTGGTGGAGCATTTCGTCGAAGCACTGCCGGGTCATGGCGCCGGTCGCGACGAGGAAGACGAACCTGCCTTCTCTCTCCGCGGGCACGATCGCTCGCCCGTCGGGCAGGTGGGGCACGAACTCCATGTCGAACTCCGCCTGGGGTTCTTCTTCCGTCGCGCGCGCTGCACCTTCGTCTGCCATTGTCGAGCCCCTTCGCATGGCACGCCCCTGCATTCGAACTTGATTCGAACATGCAGGTTACAAGTGATCCATCACGCCCCCCAGGCGGATCACCGACTGTGCCATACCGATCAGGTTGTGACTAGAGGGACTCAAGGTGTAACTGAAAGTACTATTAACTATTTAGTACATTCACTCGACCGAGCGTCGGGTGCGCCGCCGGAGGAAGATCTGGGCCAGCTCATCGAGCTCGTCGAGCTCCTCCTCGTCGATCTCCTCGACCCGAGCCAGGAACAGTCGCCGCTTCCCTTCGACATCCCATCGCTCGGAGACGTGCCCGAAGAACTGGGCGCTGGCCGCACGCTGCAAGGCACTCACCGGGAGATGGAGCGCAGCGGCGAGCGCACGGAGCTGGCCCTCGGTCGGCGCCTTCACGCCCCGGTTCTTGATCAGGTTCTCGATGGTGCTCTTCGTGTAGAGCGGCCCCTGCCCCGGACGCTCCGGATCGACCGCCGCCTCGGCGAGGGTGCGGTAGCCGAGGCCGCGCTCCTTCATCTGATCGCGCACAAGATCGGACAGGTCCGTCCGTCTCGTCGTTTCCTCCGCTGCCATCATCCTCGTCTCCGCGTGGGCCGTGTGGGGGGTGGTGTCCACGTGACAACTGCGTCGCCTCTGGCATATGCACTGGTCGGCGCACTTTTCTAGCCATCTCGACCGACACAGTGTCCAGGTTCTTGGCCATCGAACGCCACCCCACCCCGCAGCTTGACCAAAATTCCCCGAAACTCGCCGTCCAGTTATCTGGACACAGCGTCCAGGTTCCTGCCATGCTCTGGGTGTCCAGAAAACTGGCCACACTGTCCAAGGAGGTAGATCGTGGCGCCCGAACCCCGCTACGAACTCGTCCGCCCCGACCTGCTCCGCCTTCTCATGGAGCGCACGTGGACCGGCGCCGACGTCAGCGGCCGCGAACTCGCCGCCGCAATAGGCGTGCCGCGGGCCACCGTTAACGCCCTGCTCACCGGCACCACCCGCTCGGCACCCGAGACCGTCGCCCGCGCCATCTGCCGCGAGATCGGAATCGAACTGCTCTGCCTGTGGGCGCCCAAGAGCCGCACCATCCGCACCCCCGAGCCCGCGCCCCAACAACTGGCCGTCGCGTGACTCGCCGCTTCACCTACGCCGAAGCCGCGGCCGAACTCCGCGTCTCCGAAACCTGGCTGCGCCGGCACATCAAGGCGCTGCCGCACAGCAAAAAGGGCCGAGTCGTGACGTTCACGGCGGAGGACCTGGAGCGGATCGACGCGCTGCACCACCACGAGCCGACGGCCGGCCCGCTGGCGATCGTCTCGGCTCCCAAGCCGGATGGCCCGCACCCGATGGCGCAGCTTCGGCCGCTGCCTCGGCGCGGCACCGCCGTCCGCACTTCCTGAACTTCCCCACAACGCGCCGAAGGGCCGCTCCGCTTGCCGGCCTGAGCGACCCCCGACTACGGCGCCCCTACACACAGAGAAAGAGAGGCCCCGATGGCCACTGAGACTACCGCGACCACGGTCACCGCCCCCTTCGTTAGCCGGTGGGAGCGAGTTCCGCTGTCCGAGCAGCGCGTGGCGCTGGCCGCGTTGGACCGGATCATCGAGCTGCACCCGAACCTGCCTGCCGCGCACATCACGCTCTCCTACACCCGCCCCGAGCAGATCACTGTTCAGGCGCAGAAGTGGCACCACCTGGAGGCGTGGCGCATCGCGCTCAATGTGTCCCCGGCCGAGGTGGAGTTGGGGTGCTGCGAGCCGGAGCGCGACCACATCGAGTTCGAGGCGCAGGTCGACGAAGGACGAGTCCGCGTGTACGTGCTGGGCGACGAGCGGCCGGCCGTGGCCGACGACTCGGCGGTGTCCGCGTGAAGGAGACCCACCGCGACGAGTGGCGCGTGATGGTCACTCTCAATCCCCAGAAGCCCACCGACCTTGGCCTCACCGGCGTCGACGACCTCACCGAGTACCTCGCGCCGACCGGACCGATCACCGTCGCCGTACTGCCCCGCCGCCTCGGGGACTTCGGCTTCGCGTCCGTGGGCGACCGCCTCGTGAGCCGCGACCCCGACGCCAGTTACCGCCGCCGTTGCGACGAGATCGCGGCCGAGCTGCGGCACCTCCCGCACGTCAGGGAGGTAGCCGTCACCTGCACCGAGACGCACACGTGCTCGCACTGCCACCTCACGTGGGAGGTGCTCACCGCCGACGAAGCGGCCGACGACTCGACGAACCAGGACGAGCACAGCGTCGAGGACGAACCGGTGTGCTGCTACACGGCGATCGCGGAGTTCCGTGCCGAGCGCGGGATTCCGGCGCTGGCTCAGACGGGCGGTGCCTCGTGCTGACCTGGCCGATCGCCCTCGGATACCTGGCCCTCTTCGGCCTCGGCTGTGTCCTCGTGTGCTGGTCCGTCGACCGCCACTTCCCCATGAACGACAAGCCGAAGGACGGCACGCGATGAGCAACGACCGCATGCCCGTTGACGGGCCCTACCGCATCTACGTCGACGCCACCCCGACCGGCGCCACACTCGACGTCACCGCGTTCGTCCGCGCCGTCGTACTCAACCTCGCCTCTGCGGCCGACGAGGACGGCGAGAGCCTCCTCGACGACCTGGTCGAGATCGCCGAGTTGGAGCGGTCGGCCGGCGCGCAGGGCCCGGACTCGCACGCCGCTCACGAGCGGGACGAGCGAGTCGAGCGGCTCCTCCAGGAGGTCGCGGGCGACGCCAAGTTGCCGGTGTACGGCGGGCAGGTGGCTCGGCTTGCCGGGTCGCTGGCTCGGATTGCGGCGCCGCGTCCGGTGCCGGGACAGCGAGGTGCTGCGTGAGCACCGCTGCCGAGACCGAGAACTACCCCGGCGAACTCGCCATGCTGCGCGGCCTGGTGAGCGTGATCCGCACCATCGCGGAGCACGGCGACATGGACGAGCTGCGTCGCGTCCTGGTCGAGCACGAGATCGACGAGCAGGCGGCCTACGACGCCCGGGAGAAGGCCAGCGCCACGGCGCCGACGGCCACTCCCCACGTGTTCATCGAGGACGACCGCCTCCGCGCCCTGCACGACGCCATGACGGCCAAGCGCGGCGAGTGGCGCACCGGCGACGTCCGCCGCGTCCTCCGCGACGCCGGCTTCAAGGGCCTCGGCCGCAACACCGCCAGCCAGTTCCTCCGTGCCCTCGTCGACCGCGGCCTCGCCTCCGCGCACGGCCCCGACGACGGCCGCTTCTACACGCTCAGCACCACGGGAAAGGACGGCCGCTCATGACCGGGCCCGAGCACTACGTCGAGGCCGAACGCCTCGTCGCCGAGGCCGCCGTGGATGGGGCCGAGGGCACTCGCTTCGTCCGCCCCGAGAACCTCGCGGCCGCGCAGGTCCACGCGACTCTGGCCCTCGCCGCCGCAACTGCCATGGGCGCGCCCATGGACGGCCACGGCGACAGCGGACTTCCGCCCCTCGACTGCGAGGAGTGGTACCGCGTCGCCGGGGTCAAGCCGCGGAAGGGCGGCGACGCCTGATGACGACGACCGCGCAGGCCGGGGCTTCGGCCCCGGCCGCCGGCCGAAGCCGCAAGGCCAAGGCCCCCGCACCCACCGGCGCCGACCGCATCCCCCAACCGTCGCAAGGCTGGTACCGGGACAAGGTCACCGGCGACAAGCTCCGCCGCGTCACCACCATCCTCGAAAAGGGCTGCTCCAAGGGCGACGCCCTCACCTTCTGGGCCGGGAACATCACCGCCGACACGGCGATGGACCACCTGCCCTATCTCGTGAGCAGCAGCCTCCAGCCCGCCGAGCGGACCGAGGCCCGCAACTGGCTCGCCCGTGCCCACGTCCGCAAGAAGGACGAGCGTAAGGACGTCGGCTCCGCAGTCCACAAGCTGATCGAAGCTCACGTCCTCGGCACGCCGATGCCTGCCGAGCTGCTCGGCGACCCGAACCTCACCCCGTTCCTCGACCACTTCCTGACCTTCGTTGAGGACTGGCAAGTCACCTTCGAGGCCTCCGAGATGGTCGTCGGCAACCGGGAGCAGGGCTACGCCGGAACGCTCGACTACCTGCTCCGCTCCCCGCTCGTCGCCGCCGCGCTCGCCGCGTACTTCAACACGGACGTGCCCGCGGACTCTGTGTTCTGCGGCGACACCAAGACCGGCGGTGAGCTGGACGTCAAGGGCGTGTACCCCGAGGCCTCGTTGCAGATGGCCGCCTACCGCAAGGCCAAGGTCGCGTGGCTGCGGGACGGGTCCACCGTGCCCATGCCCGACACGTTCTGGTCCGGCGTCGTCCTCCACCTGCGGCCCGAGGGATACCGGCTGATCCCCGCCGTCGCGGACGACGACGTCTTCCAGGCGTTCCTCACCGTCAAGGCCAACTCCGAGTGGACGTCCGGCCTGTCCAAGACGGTCATCCGCCCCGCCCTCACCCTCCCCACCATCACCGAAGAGAGGGCCGCCTGATGCCCATCCTCGATCTGCAAATGCGGATGCGTCAGCTCGGCGAGATCCGCATCGGCCACGTCGTCGCCGGCGTCTCCGCCAAGGGCAAGGAGTACACACGCCCGGCCAAGCTCGACAAGTTCCGCTTCACCTCCCCCTCGCGGGAAATCCTCGCCAGCGTCGCCGAGTTGTACGGCGGCGAGGTCAAGCCGTGGACCCCGGCGAACGGTGGCCCGGCCGAGTTCGAGGTGTACTCCACCGTCAACCGGCTCCCCGTGCTGATCCCGCCGCGCGACGCCGTGTCGCAGTGGTACGAGCTGTACGCCGGATCGCAGTGCAAGCGCCGATGCGACGGCGTCACCGAGCAGAAGTCCGACCGACCGTGCATGTGCAACCCGGACGACCGGGACTGCGCCATCACCACCCGCGTCAACGTCATGCTCCGCGACGTCCCCGCACTCGGCCAATGGCTCCTCGTCTCCAAGGGCTACCACGCCGCCGTCACCCTGCCGCCCGCGGCCGAGCTGCTCGCACAGGCCGGCGGCTACGTCGCCGGATGGCTCGGGATGGAAGAGAAGACGGCCATCGTCAAGGACAAGCCCGCCCGGTTCATGGTCCCGACGCTCGACGTGGAGATCACCCCGGCCGCGCTGATGAGCGGGGAGATCGGGAGCGGCAAGACCGAGGTCGCGAAGGGCCCGGAGCGCGCAGCCATCGCGTCGGCTCCGGCCGCAGCGTCGGGCCCGTCGAAGAACTACCTCGCCGCCGCGAAGGGGGCCGCGACACAGGAGGAGGCACTCGCGGTATTCCAGGCAGCGAAGAACGAGGGCGCACCCTTCGACTACCTGGAGAAGCTCAAGGCGATCGGACTCGCCAAGCCGACCGCCGCGTCGACCCCGCCGGCGAACACGGAGTCGAGCCCGGCGGTCGCCGATGCCCCGGACGACGAGGGCGTGTACGACGCCGAGGTGGTCTACGACGACCCCGCGGAAGTCCAAGGCGTCTGGTTCCAGATCATCGCCGCAGCAGGCCAGTTCGGGCTCACGACCGAGCAGGTCGAGGCCGGATTCGCCGAGCGCAACGGCGGCACCCACCCGTCGTCCGGATCACTCGCGCAGATGAACACCTACCTCGCCACGGTCAAGGCGGGTGAGGTCCGATGACGTTCGCCTCCATCCGCAAGATCGGCTTCGACACCGAGACCACTGGCCCGGACCCGACCGAGGCCCGCATCGTCACCGCCGCCCTCGTCGTACGCGGCGGCGGCCGCGACGACACGGTCATGTCCTGGCTGATCAACCCCGGCATCCCGATCCCCGCCGAGGCCGCCGAGATCCACGGCATCAACGACGCCAAGGCCGCCGAGGGAGCCGACCCGAAGGAAGCCCTCGACGACATCGCCGAGCGGCTCGCCGCGGGCCTGCGTTACGGGATGCCCGTCGTCGCCTTCAACCTGTCGTTCGACTGGTCCGTCCTCGCCTACGACCTCGCCCGCAACGGACTGCCCTCCATGGCCGACCGGTTGGCCGGCATCGGGGTGCCCGCGCTCGTCGACCCGCACGTCATCGACAAGCAGATGAACCGCTACGTCAAGGGCAGCGGCATGCGGAAGCTGAAGCCCACGGCCGAGCGGTACAGCGTCGAGCTGAAGGACTGGCACACGGCCGAGGCCGACGCGCTCGCCGCGCTCCTGATCGCGGAGGCGCAGTTCGCGCACTTCGCGCGGCTCGGCCACATGGGGCCGACCGAACTTTTCTCCGCACAGCAGCGGTGGCGCGCCGAGCAGCAGGCCGGGTTGCAGGAGTGGTTCCGCACGAAGGCCACGGCAGAGCAGGGCGGGGCGCCGGACAAGGTGATCGACGGCTCCTGGCCGCTGGTCCCCGCGCAGCGCACGGGCGGTGCCTCGTGACCGCCCGCACCGCAGCCCGCGCCGTCCGCGCGTTCGTCCGCGGACCCGGCCGCCACCGCCACGGTGGCCGGCCGACGCCGATCGAGCAGCGGCCCGTGCTCCTGGACGACGCCGACGTCGACCAGCTCCTCGCCGACGGCGACATCGAGGCCAACGAGTGCGCGCCCTGCCCGTGCTGCTCGCGCACCACCTTCCACGCCATGCACACCGACGGGTCCCGCACGTGCTGGACCTGTGGCACGACCACAGCAGGTGAACAGTGACCGCACCCACCCTGTTCGACACCGAGGCACCGGCCGCCACCACGGCGGCCGGGCCCCGGCCCCTCACCATCGCCCTCGACGTCGCCATCGGCACCACCGGCGTCGCAGGCGACGGCTGGACCGACCACGTCCGCGCCAAGGCCAAGACCCTGCACGGCCGCTTCGCTGAACAGCAGGACGGCTGCGCCTCGTTCTACCGCCACGCCGACTTCGCCGTCATCGAGGGCGCCGCGTTCTCGAAGGCCCGCTTCGCCGGCATGGACCAACTCTCCGCGATGCGGTGGATGATCCGCCACGACCTGTGGAAGCGCGACATCCCGTACGCCGTCGTCCCTCCGGACCAGCGCATCAAGTACGTCACCGGCACCACTCAGCCGAAGGACCCGGCGACCGGGAAGCGTGCGAGCGGCGACGTGTTGAAGGGCATCGTGCGCGACGCCGCGGCCGAGCTGTTCGGCGTCCGCACTGAAGGCCGGGCCCGGTACGACGAGGCCGACGCCCTGGTCCTGTACGCCATGGCCCGGGACTGGCTCGGCGACCCGCTCGCCACGGTGCCAGCGCTGAACCGGCAGGCCCTGGCCGCGTGCACGTGGCCGGAGCGCGAGGCGGTGACCGTCGGATGAGCCGCCGCTTCACCGCCTCGCCCGCAGGCACCAACGACTGGCGCGCCCGATCCGCCTGCGCCGACGCCGACCCCGACGCCATGTTCCCGGACAGCAAGGCACTCATCGCCGCCGCCAAGGACATCTGCCACCACTGCCCCGTCCTCAACGACTGCCTGAACGACGCTCTCCGCAACGACGAAGTCCAGTACGGCCTCCGCGGCGGCCTCACCCCCGAGGAGCGGCGTGCGATCAACGCGCCGCCACCGCCCCCGGCCGCCACTCCGGCCCTGCCCGCCACGCTCGCCGAGGCTGTCGCGCTGCGTACAACCGTCGATGACGACGGCCACACCCGCTGGACCGGCGTGAAGATGATCTCGTTTCGCGGCAAGCGGTACACGGCGGCGCAGGCCGCATTCACCGTCGGCTACGGCCGCGATCCCGAAGGCCCGGTACGCCGCTCCTGCGACGAGGACTGCTTCACCGCCGGCCACCTCACGGACGGCGCGATCCGCGACTCGGAAGCCCGGTGCGGGACCCGCCCCGGCTACTACCAGCACCGCAAGCGCAACGAGCCGGCGTGCGGGCCCTGCAACCGGGCCAACAACGACGCCGACCGGCGTCTCCGTACCACCGGCAGTACCAAGGCCGCGGCATGACCGCCTGGATCGGCGGGCTCCAGATCCGCCGCACCGAGCGCGGTCAAACCCCGGTCGCCGATCTCCTGTGCACCGCGTGCGGCCTCCACCGCCGCGTCACCGGCCGCGAGAAGGTCACCGACTTCGTCCGCGCCAACCCCATCGCAGACCACCGAGCCCACTGCACCGCCACCACACCCCAGCAAGGAGCGAACGCCGCATGACCAGCACCACCGACAAGACCACCGGCGAGATCACCGAGATCGTCGACCTCGCCGCGTTCCTCGCCGGCCACCTCAACGGCCGCACCGCCGAGGAGCTGTCCGCCGAGTTCCACCAGCTGCTCGACGCCGTGAAGTCCCACGGCAAGAAGGGCGAGATGCGGATCACCCTCGTCGTCGAACCCCCGGCCAACGGCGTCGACTCCGCGCCGCTCCCGATCGGCGTCGAGTCCGCCGTCAAGGCCCCGAAGCCGACCCCGGTCAAGTCCCTCTACTTCCTCGACGACGACGGCAACCCCGTCCGCGAGGACCCCCGCCAGATGTCCATCGAGTTCCGCCCCGCCCCGTCCAACACCACCTTCAAGGACGCCTGATCACCGTGACCTACACCGAACTCGCCTCCACTAATGGCGAAGCCCAGACCATCGCCGACGTGGCCATCCGCACCGTGGCCCCGGCCGAGCTGGAGCCCGGCAAGTTCTACGCCTTCCACACCGCGAGCGGCGTGCAGAAGGTCGACCTCACCGGCCCCGAGCACACCGGCCAGCCCCCGCGGAAGCACGGCACCACCACCGTCCGCGACACCGCCTCGTTCCACGCGTACTTCACCAAGCACGCCGACGACAGCAGCGAGGTCTACGCCGACGCCGAGAAGCTCACCGTCACCGCCGTCCTCGACGCCCACCAGGCCGACGGCGCCCGCTGGTCCGGCCACCGGCTCCGCCTCACGCTCCGCGAGACCGAAGCGTGGACGCAGTGGATCCTGAACGACGGCCAGCTCCTCGCGCAGGACGTGTTCGCCGAGTTCCTCGAGGACCACCTCCCCGAACTCCTCGACCCGTCCTCGGCCGACATGCTGGAGATCGCGCAGTCGATCCAGGCGACCACCAAGGTCGACTTCCAGTCCGGCACTCGACTCGCCACCGGGCAACGGCAGTTGCAGTACGTCGAGACCGTGAACGCGAAGGCTGGACAGAAGGGCCAGCTCACCATCCCCGAGCAGTTCACGATCGGCCTCGTGCCGTTCGAGGGCAGCGAGGGCTACCGGCTCACCGCCCGCCTCCGCTACCGCATCACCGACAGCGGCCTCCGCATCGGCTACAAGCTGGAGCGGCCCGGCGACGTCATGCGCACCGCGTTCACGGACGTTGTCACCGTGATCGGCGAGCAGATCGAGCAGCCCGTGATGAACGGGACGCCCGCCTGATGACCGGGGTCCGGCCGCGGGGTGGCACCACTTCCCCCAAGCGCTGCCCCGCGTGCCGGGCCCCTATCCACCGCCAACTCGTCGGCGCTCGAGCAGCACTCGAGATCACCGCCGACCTCGAGCCCCTCACGCTCGAGCAGCAGGCCGCCGCTCGAGAGCCCAATCGGCTCATCTGGTGCCTGCACTCCTCGAGGACCGGCGCTCGAGAACTTCGCTGGCTCACCCCCTGGCACCCCAAGAACTGCCCCCACCCCCACGTCACCGAACACCGCTGCACGGCCCCACCCGTCCGGCCAGCACCCGCACCGCCTGCGCCCGACACCCTGTTCTGAGGAGCCCGCCCGTGAGCAACGTCCGCCCCTTCCAGCGCGACACGGCGGACCACGACGGCCCCAACCGCACATCACCACACGATGCGGAAGCCGAGGCCTACGTGGCCGGCATCGTCATGCACGACCGCGTCGCCTACCTGGAGTGCGCCGAAGTCCTCGACCGCAAGGACATCTACAGCCCCGCGATCCGCCTCATCTGGGACGTCGTCGGCGGCATGGTCGCCGAGGGCAAGCAGCTCCACCCGGTCACCGTTAAAGCGGAGATCGCCCGCCTCAAGCGGCTCCACGAGGTCGAGGGCGGCAACCTCGTCGACCGGCTCGGAGCCGAGACGATCAGTGCGGGCATGGCTGCCTCGTTCGCCGAGCAGATCGCCGAACGTGCCGAGCTCCGACGGTGGGACGAGCACGCCAACGAGCTCAAAGCGAAGATCCTGTCCGGTGCCACCGTCGACGAACTCGACCGGCTCGCCGACAAGCACCGCGAGCAGGAGCAGCGCCGCCACACCGCCCACGGCCCCACCCACCTCACCGGCTCGTTCATCGACTGGGACCCGTTCTTCGCCACCGACTTCGGGAACGTCGAACTCCTCCTCGGCGGACTCATGGCACCCGGCCAGCAGATCACCATCGTCGGCGACGGCAAGGCCGGCAAGTCCCTCTTCACGCAGGAGTGGTTGTGGCGCATGGCCACCGGCCAGTCCTTCCTCGACGACCGGGCGCGCCCGCCCGTGCCGCTCCTGTACGTCGACGCCGAGAACGGCCACCAGGACGTTCAAGGACGCCTCCTGTCCTACGGCGGCGGGCCCGGCCGCATGGGCCTCATGACGTACGCCTCGTTCCCGCCCGTCCGCCCCCTCGACACCGCCGGAGGTGGCGCCGACCTCCTCGCCATGGTCGCCGAGTGCGAAGCCCAACTCGTCTGCCTCGACACCGTCTCCCGCTTCATCTCCGGCCCCGAGAACGACGCCGACACCTGGCTCGCCCTCTACCGCCACACCCTCCTCCCCCTCAAGCGCGCCGGCATCTCCAGCGTGCGCCTCGACCACCTCGGCAAGGACAGCGAGCGCGGCGCCCGCGGCTCCTCCGCCAAGAACCAAGACGTCGACCACGTATGGGAGTTGCGGGCCCAAGGCGGCGGCACCGTCGTCCTCAAGCGCACCTACACGCGTACCGGGATCGGCCCGGACTCGTTCGTCATGCTCCGCCAGTACCGCAAGGACGGCGACGCCTACGTGCCCGGCGCCACCCGGCACGTCCTGATGACCTACGACACCCCCACCGAGCGCGTCGAGGAGGGCTCCGTGGGGTGGCTGGTCCGCAAGCTCGACGACCTCGGCCTCCCGAACGATGCGGGCAACCCGCGCACGAAGGCGGCCCTCGCGAACGCCGGAATCAAGATCGCCAAGAACAAGATCGAAGCCGCCGTCCGGGAACGGAAAAACCGGGACAACTTGGGTTCCCCCGACAGGTTCCCCGAGACCTTCCCCGAAGACGTTCCCCGGGAACCTTCCCCGGGAACCCCCACGGGATCCGAAAACCCGCAGGTCAAACATTCCCCGGGAACCTCACGGGAACGTTCCCCCGACCCAGGTTCCCCCACTTCCCCCCCACCGAAGGTGGGGGAAGGGGAAGGGACGGCCACCCCACAAGCCACAGACGACCCCCTCTGCACCGTCTGCGAACACCCCCTCCACGGCTACCGCCTCGACCGCGGCTACACCACACACCTCGCCTGCGACCCCGACACCGGCAGCCACCCACCCCAAACCCACGAACCCCACGACGCCGCCTGACCCCGCGCGCATTCGGTTACACCCGGCCCGCGCGCGAGACCCCGCCCAACCCAACGCCCCAGCAACGGAGATCACCATGACCGAACTCCCGTACACCGACGACGACCTCCACGACGAGGCCGCATACCAGCACTCCACGCTCACCGACGACCCGGACTTCCTCGGCGTCAGCGAACGAATGCAGGGCTCGGAGATCCCCGGCCTGATACCGCCGGCCGAGGCCGACGGGGCGGAGGGTCCGCACTGGGACGAGCTGCTCGACGAGGACCAGTTCGACCAGGCGCACCGCAAGATCCACGACCTGATCAACGACGCGGCCGACACGTCCCGTTGGGCCATCGACCTCGGCGCCGACAACCTCGTCCCGTCCACCGAGCACCAGCTCACGCTCGACGGCGACCACATGCCGATCGCCCGCATCCACTTCGCGTTCGAACCGCACATGAGCGACGAGATGAAGAACGGCCTCGTCACCGGCCTCGCGCAGGCCATCGCCGAAGCCCTCTGACGCAGCACCGGCCGCCCGCAGTCGAGTTGCGGGCGGCCGGTACCGCCAGTCCACCACACGACACCCCGGAGCCACCATGACCACCAACCCGGCCGGCGGGTGCACGACCCCGTGTATCGCCTGCATGACCGACGAGTCCCACGACCCCGCCCCGTCGCCCAGCCCTTGCCGCCGGACCGACGAGCACGACGCCCACGTGTTCGAGGTCTACAACCGCCCCTTCCAGTGCCCCGGCCGCGACAAGCCGCGCACCGACGCCGAGCGCCTCGCCGAACTCGGCCCGCTCGCCGCCGTCATCGCCGACAAGCTGCGCACCGTGCCCGTCCGCCTCGGTCCCGGTGGCGCCGACAACCTGGTCTCCGAACTCACCCTCGCCGTCGCCGTGTACTGCGGGAAGCACGTCCTCCCCGCCGGAGCTCCGTCTACACCCGCTGAGTTCGAGCTGCGCGGCACCACGGAGACCCGAGCCACCGCGTACCGCGACGCCGCGGACATCGCGATGAACGAAGCCTCCCGCCTGTACGACGACGTGGGACAGAAAGCAGCAGCCGGAGCCCGCGCCGTCGCGGAGCGCCTCCGCCGCATGGCCGACGAGGAGCAGCAGCCGTGATCGTCCACGACCTCGCCGACCTCGGCACCACCCTCATCGGCCGCGCCGTCCTCACCGTCGGCGCCACGGCCGGCGCCGCGACCGCGCTCCTCCTCGGCGGCCTGGCACTCGCCGCCCACCTCCGCGGCCGAGCCCGCACGGCCCGCGCTGTCGAGTACGAGGAGGCCGCGTGATGCCGATCCGCCCCGAGAACCGCGACCGCTACCCAGCCAACTGGCGGGAGATCAGCCTCCGCATCCGCACCATCCGCGCCGCCGGACGCTGCGAATGCCGCGGCGAATGCGGCGACAACCACAACGGCCGATGCACCGCCGAGAACGGCCAGGCGCACCCCGTCACCGGCTCCACGGTCGTACTCACCACCGCCCACCGCGACCACATCCCGGAGCATGTTGACGACGTCAACCTGTTCGCCGCTTGTCAACGCTGTCACCTCCGCTACGACGCCGCGCACCACCGCGCCACCGCCGCAGCCACCCGCCGCCGCGCCATCGAGGACGCCGGCCAACTCGCCCTGGCCGAACCGTGATCACCGCGCTCGCGGTCGGCCTCGTGCTCGGCCCGTTCGTCTCCGCGCTCCTGCTCACCATCCGGTGGGCAGGGCGCACCCTCCACCACCACACCACCAACCGGAAGGCCCACTGACATGGGATGGAACAGCGCGAACCGCATCTTCGACCCCGTCGCCAAGGCACTCGTCGAGACCGGCGCCGACGACGACACCAAGCGCAAAGTCCTCGGCGACCTCATCCGCGAACTCCAAGACGGCGACTGGGACACCGAAGACGAGTCGCTGGAGGACTTCCTCGACGACCCCGCCATCGTCTCCGCGTTCGCCGACCACAACGTCCACCTCAGCGATCGCCGATGCTGCCCGCGCGAACTCGGCGTCGGCCCCCGCGAAGCGCTACTCCTCATGCGCCGCGAGGACACCAGCGAGCAGCAGATGAACGAAGCCCTCCACGCGTACACCCACCACCTCGCCGAGACGATCCGCGCCAACCGCGACCACCTCCGCGGCTCGACCATGCCGGCCACCGCCGTCGCCGACTGGATAGCGGACCTCATCGACCCCGCCGAGCCGTCCGCCATCGCCCACAGCTGACCCCGTCCCGCCGCCTCACGCCCGAGGCGGCGGCCTACCCGGAAGGCGCGCACCGTGACCGCCGAACAGCTCGCCCTCGACGAAGCCGACGAGGACGACGACGAGCCCGCCCTCGACGAGCCGGGCCTCCCCGCCGACCTCCGCGGCCAACGCATCCCCGCCGGCGCCCACATCACCGACCTCCACCTCACCGGGAGCTACCTATGACACCCGCCCTCCGCACCGCCCGATGGCTCACCGCGGCCGCCACCCTCAGCAGCGGCACCGCCGCCTACCTCGTCGCCACCGGCTCGTACTGGTTCGCCGTCGGCGTCGTCTACGTGGCCGGCGTCCTCGCCTGGTGCGCATCCCGCGACTACGCCCGACACGGCCGCATCCAACTCCAGGCCCTCGGCCGCACCCTCACAGCGATCGAGTCGTCCACAGCGTGCTGCCACCTTGCGGAGCACTCCGACGGGCAAGCCCACAACCCGAGTTGCCTGCGCCGCCCGACCAGCGAGCTGTACGCCACGTGCTGCGTCGACGCGTTCGTCAGCCGCGGCGCGCAACACGAACCGACCTGCCCGTCCCGCACGACGAGGAGCAGCGCCGCATGACCAACCGCATCCCTCTGGACGAGATGACCAGCGACCAACTCGACGCCCTGTACGCGCGCGTCGAACGCGCCGAAGCAGCCCAGACCACGCCCGCGCTCCACGCCCAACTCCGCGCAGCCATCGAGCCCATCCTCGACGAGTACCCGGAGCACAACCGGACCGACGAACACGAGGCGCTCCTCGCCGAGATCACCACCGCCGTCCTCGGCGTCGTCCTCCCCGCCGCACGCACCACGGCCGCGATCGCCCGCATGTCCGAGGCCGAGGTCCACCGCGTCATCGCCGTCATCGAGCAAGGACCGCCCGACGAGCACCTCGACCCCCAGTGGGAACGAGGCTGGGACGCGGCCATGGACGCCATCCGCTCCGCCCTCGTGTCGTCGACGGAGTTGCGCAGCCCCGGCGACGAGGCACTGAAGCAGTACGACGCCGAGACCGAGCGCATCGAGGCCGAGAACGAACAGCTCAGCGCCGCGTACCGGGAGCGCGCGCATCTCGTCGCGCTCCTCGCCGCCATGACACCCGGCGCCGTCATCGCGCCCGCGCCCGACGTCGACGAGCCGGGATGGCAGATCGCCTACCTCACCATCGGCGGTCGGCAGGCGAGTTGGCACATTGCGCCGCGCGACGCCTACCTGTTCGCCGCCGTCGAGTACGTCGAGGCCGACGACCCGCGCGCGCAGTGGGACGGCCACACCACCGAGGAGAAGTACATCGGCATCGCTGCCTACACGGCCGAGCTGATGCGGCGCTGCGGGCCCGAGTGCGGCGAGATGCACACCGAGACCGGGCGCTGCGAGATCGCGAGGAACCGATGACCGAGAACACCGCACGACGCCCATTGGCCACGGCCGAGGAGATCGCCGAGTACTGCGGCGTCCCCCTCGGCACGGTCTACCAGTGGTCCAGCCGTGGCGGCGGCCCGAAGCTCATCAAGGTCGGGCGTCACCTTCGGGCCCGGTGGAACGACGTCGAGGCGTGGCTCGACGCACAGACGATCACGCCGAAGGAGCAGTAGCCGTGGCCACTCTGTCTATCTCCAGCGTGATCCTCCACTGCGACGGATGTGGCAAGCCGTTCAACGACGGCGAGTCGTTCCGGAGCAGCACCGAAGCGCGGGCAGCCGCCTACGCCGCCGGTTGGCGCTTCCCGCCCATGGTCACGAAGACCGGCAAGCCCTCCACACAGGGTTCCGATGCCTGCCCGAAGTGCCTGCCCACCTGGAAGACCCTGCCGCTTGCCTCACGCCACAGCTACCAGCGGCAGGACGGCAGCATCCGCTGACACAGCACGAAGGGGCGCGCCCACGATCTCCCCAGACCAGGCACGCCCCCACCGGTGGCCTCACCGTACCTGCCCCACGCACCACAGGAGCACTCGATGAACCCCACCGCCACCAACCTCCGTACCGTCGCGCTGCACTGGACGGACCTCCGCGAAGCCGCCGGAGCCCCAACCCAGTTGGGCGCCTTCGGCCTCGGCCTCCGCGGCTACCTCGCCCGCCTCGACGACGCCGACGCCGAGCAGCTCGAGTACGAGCGCCACCAGGCCGCGCACCTCCGCTCCCTCGAGCGCGACCCGCTCCAGCTCGGCGACCGCCCCACCCCGATCCGGTTGCACATCCTCGACACCATGCGCGCCGTCGAGGCCGCGCTCACCGCCTGCGCCGACGACATTGCACGGCAGGTACAGCGCACGCCGATGGCCATGCCGACCGCACGCCACGCCACCTACGCCAGCCAGCGCGAGGCCGACATCGCCCACCGCGACCGGCAGCGTCAAGCCGTCCTCGCCCGCGCTGATCTGGCCGACCCGCGCAGGTGGCGGCACACCGGCCGCCGCGACGCCGTACGCGCCGCCCTGTGGCTGTGCGCCCGCGTCGAATACCGGCCCGGCCCGTGCCAGCCGATCAACGAGCAGCACGCGAAGCGCATCGGCATGGTTGCGGCCGGCGCCGCCGAGCGCGTCGAGCGCGCCCTCGACATCGCGGCGCAGCAGCGGACGATCGCCCAACGGTGCGCGTGCGGTGGGGAGATCACGATGCACGGCGGCGAGGGCCGGGCCCCGGTCGCGCACTGCGAAGGCTGCGGACGGATCTGGACAGAGGGCGGACTCGTCGCCGCTTGACGACGCCGGAGCATGCGTCAGTGTCGGCCTGTACCTTAGGAGTTAGGCGCGGGGCCTGGATAACACGAAGGTGGTATTCGATGTTCAAGTCCCGCCGCATCTACTTCTACGGTGGCCCGTTCGACGGCCTTGACTGGCCGTGGCCGAAGTCCGACAAGGTCGACCGTTTGATCCTTGTCGAGTACGACCCGGACCCGACTCAGCTCGCGCTCTATGGCATCCGTGAGTCGGCCCTCGTGGCGCAGGACCAGGAGATCATCTACGACTACGCCGGGATGATCTCCGCCACGGCAGAGTAGGCATCGAGTGACTGCCGGCTAGTGGGGCGCGTTATCCAGTCGTGGACCTCGACGACGTGACCTTCGTGCCCCCGCCGCCCGCCCCGCTGCTCCCTGTGCTCAGCCTCGATGACGCACACGAGCTGATGGGGCTCCTCGCCGACATCCGCGACGGGCACGAGCCTGACGTCGAGCTCGCGCGCTACCTGCTCGGGAACCTCGCGGCGAGGGTGCCGTCACTCCCCTGAGGGAGGCTCGTCCGCACGTCCGCGATGGACCGGACACACCCAGTCCTGCTCGACATCCGGCACGTCCGGATCCGTGCGGCGCGAGACCTCGACCTTGGGGCGCCCACAGAGCTGGCAGCGAGGTGGCTTCTCGTCGAACTCGTAAGCCATGGCTCCTCCTCGGGTTATGCCGCCTCGTAGTGGTGCGCGCGCCCGCCCCGCCACTTCACCCACGACGGATCATCGAGCAGCTCCTCGGCGCCTTCCAGCCCGGCCCGGCGCAGGAACTCCACGACGTCGTGATCGGAGTGTGCGAGGCCGAGGATCTGCCCGCGCGCGACGAGGCGCCGGCCGCCCGTGCCGAGCGGCGGGTGCACGACTATCGGGGCGCTCGCCATACCTCCAGGGTGCACCTGCCGGGCGAGGCTCGCAGGTCGCACGCTTCGTTGCCGAATAAATCGAACACGTGCTCTAGTTGAAGGGAAGTGATCGCCAAGCCTCCGGGGGTGACCATGTCCCGCACCATCCACTCGCAGCCCGCCGACATGCGACAGGCCGGCATCGAGCAGGCGTACCGCGAGCTGCTCCTCAAGCTCGAAGGCGAGCCGAGCGTGCGCGAGCTGGCCGACGCCGTCGGCGTCACCCCCTCGACGATCAGCCTCCAACTCAAGAAGATGCGCGAGCGCGGCATCGACATCCGCACGCGCGGCTGGAGGCGCCGACGCATGTGCCCGCACTGCGGCGGCGACCTGTGACCTACACCCCGCCCGGCCGCTACCACGTCGCCTTCGACCGCGACGGCGCGCGGATCCTGGACGGCTGGTGGGACGACCCGGATACGGCCGACCGAAAGTTCGACGGGCTCCGGGCGCAGCACGAGGAGCACGCGAGTGCGCGGCTGCTCCTCACCGAGTGGGACGACGGGCGGGAGTGGCCGCTCCGCGAGTGGCCTACTCCGGCTTCGGGGGGTGCCGGGTGATCTGCCGGAGCTGCTTCTCGACGTCGAACCGACTGAGGCCGTTGTCCTTGGCGTGCGCAGTGACCGCGGCCTGAGCCTCGGCCACCTTGTCGAACCAGAGCTCGCGCTGTGCCGTGAGCTCGTCGCCGTCGAGGTGCTCCAGCTTCTTGCCCTCGTCGTCGGCCGCGCGCTGAAGCTTGGTCAGGTCATCCGGAAGTTCGATCGCCACGAACCGGATCTTAAGCCGCGCCCCACGACGGGGCGCGGCGGGCACGACGAAGCCCCCGCACCCAGCCGGGGCGGGGGCTCAACTGCGACAGTCCTAGGGGCGCCACTCATCGAGGAAGCCGGGCCGTTCCGTGTACGGGGAAGCGAGCGCCTTCACCACCGGTCGCAGCGCGACGAGCCCCATCTTCGCCGGGCCGCTCAGCATGGAGTCGGTGGACGTCGCTGCATCGAGATGCAGCTGAACGGTCGCGAGGATCTCCCGCTTGGCGTCGATCTCACGCAGCACCCGCGCCGGATCATGCTCGGCGATGTGCCGTGCCACGGCCTCGTCGTCCGCTGCCTGCGGCCGGTAGTCCACGACGCCTTCGTCAGCCCCGTCGATGACGACCCAGCGTGCCTCACGATGCACGAAGCCAGGCCCGCGATCGTAGGACCTCCAGCGGCCGCTACCAAGAGCGGCGTCGTCGTCCCACAGGGTCGCCCGCGCGATCCGCTCGTCTTCGTCGAGCTGAGCACCGAGCCACCGCACGAGATCATCCACCGCTAAGACTCCTCCTTGCGCGGCCGATTCTTTCCCGACCCCGAATAGCCGACCTCGATGTCCTGCACCGTCCGCAGCGACACCCCGAGCGTGGCCGCGATCTTCCGATACGACACCGGCGGCTCCTGCGCCCGCATCTCCAGTACAACCGCCCGCCGATCCTCCCGCCAACGCTGCGCCCTCGCCGCCTGATCCGCGAGCACCTCGCCGATAGCCCTGGCGCGCACCTCCGGATCGGCAATCGCCTCCACCGCGTTCATGGCTTCGATCACCCGCTGAGCCTCCTCGGTCACACCCGGCCTCATCTCGATTGGGCGGGCCGCTTGCCACGAGTGTATGGGGTCCCATACATTCGTGAAAGCAGCCCGGCACGGCTGATGCACAAAGCCCCCGGCCCGGCGCTGGAACGCCATATGGGCCGGGGGCGCCCACCTTCAACTCCACGAAGAGGCAGGCATGCCCAACGGTACCGATCAGTCCCCGCCCGATGAAGCCGCACGCGTCGCCGCGCTCCACCAGGAGGCCGCCGCCGACTACGCCACGGCGCAGAACCCCGCGCAGCAGGCCGCCGCCCGCGACCAGCTCGCCGAGGCCCGCGCGCACGGCAACGAGCAGGCGGCCACCTGATGCCGGACACCTTCGGCGGCACCTGGAACCGACCCCGGAACTCGGACCGCGGCCGCTCCCAGCGCGAGATCCAAGAACGCGTCAGCTATGACCACGAGCCGCAGACCGGGTGCGGGGCGATGTTCCTGCTGTGCGTCCTCGCCGTGGCCGCCGTGATCGGTGCGGTGCTCGCGTGAGGGGCAGCCCCTGGGAGTTCCTCGGCATCGTCGCGTGCCTCGCAGCCGGGGTCTTCGCCGTCGTCTGGATCACCACCCACTGACCGGCCGGGCCCGCCTCACCCCCGGTGCGGGCCCGGCCTCCTCATCTCTGGAGCAGCACCAGTGATCGTTGACCAGCTCACCGAGTGGGCGGTCGCCAACCCTTGGCCGGCCGCCATCACCGCAGTGTTCGCGGTCGTCGTCGTCACCTTCCTTGCCGTGGCCCTGTGGCATGCGGCGGACGCGATCCGTGCGTTCAGGTTCCCGCCCGCCGCCGTTCTCGTCGCCGCAGCCGGGGCCCTCGTCTGCACCGCTTACTCCGGCGACACGAGCTGGCGTTTCGCCGAGAACTGGCTCGACATGGCCGACGCCACCGAGCGGGCCGCGATGTTCGCCGCGGCCGAACTGGCCCTCCTCGCCTGCGGGATCATGGCGCGCGCCCACAAAGCCGCGACCACCACCGACGCCAAGGCGGGCACCGGCGGCGTGCCCGGCGTCCTCATGTGGCTCATCACCGCCGTGCTCGTCATCCCCTGCTACGCCGAGTCCGGCATCGTCGGCGGCACCGTCCGCGCCGTCATCGGCCCCGTCATGGCCGGCATGCTCTGGCACCTCGCCATGGGCCTGGAGATCCGAGTCGCCCGCCCGGCCGCGCTGTCCTCCGGGCTGCTCCCCGTCATCGGCCGCGAGCTGCGCGAGCGGATGTTGTCCCGCCTCGGCCTCGCCACCCGCGACCGCACCGCCGAGCAGATCAGCCGCGACCGGGCCACCGCGCGCGCCGTACGCCTCGCGTCCCGGCGCCACCTCCGTGCGTGGGGACGAGCCCGACTCGCTGCCGCGGTCGCCCGCGCCTGCGTCGGGATCGACGGGGCGCAGCGTCACCGGCTCCTCCTCGAACTCGCCGCCCGCCGTACCTCGGCGGAGCTGCGGACCGTACCTCTGGTGTCGCCGTGGGCGAGTACACCCGTACTCGACGAGCCGCACCCGCCCACCCCGCTCGGCGTGGCCGGCGCCGAACTCCGACGCCTCGACCCGTTCGAGGTCGTCACCCAAGTACGGGCCGCGCACCCGCTGAAGACCGCGGCCGAGATCGCCGCCCTGTGCGGCGAGTACGGCGTACCCGTCTCCGAGACACAGGTACGCATCGCGACCCGAGCAGGGTTCCCACCTGCACAGGTACACCCCGCGGTACACCCCGCGCCCGTACTTCCCGAACTGCCCGAGCCGGAAGCCGTGCACGAGCAGGGCCTCGTACTCGACCTCGCGCTCACCGACGCCATCCCGAACCCGATGGCCGCACCCGTACCCGTACTCGCCGCGGACCGTACCCGCGACGAAGTACACGCCCGCGTACCCGACGGCGACGTACCCGCCGAACTCCTCGACCGCGCCCGCGAGATCGACGCCGAGTACAGGCGCACCCACCGCGGACAGCCCGCCTCGATCCGCGCCCTCAAGACCGCACTCCGCATTGGCCAGCCGCGCGCCGAGCAGGTACGCGACGCCCTCGCCGAGAGGCCCACCCCATGACCGACACCCGACCCGGACCCGACGAGCTGCGCATCCGCGGCATCCTCCGCAAGCACGGCGTCGGCCCGGATGCCGACGAGGAGCAGCCGCTCCCCGCCGCGCCCGCACGCCTGCCCGCCGGATTCCAGCCCGCCCCGGATCCGGACGACTGGTTCACCCGGCTCTACGGCCCGGACGGCGAATCACCCATCGGACCTGCGACCAGCACGGACACCGGTCCGGATCCGGAGGACGACGAGCCGCAGGAGCAGCCCACCCCGCGCAAGCGCGCCCCGCGCCTCAAGACGCGCTCCGGCAGCAAGCGAGCCAAGACCAAGAAGCCGAAGCAGGAACACCCGGCAGTCGCCGACCCGCGGCAGTCCCTCATGGACGCGCTCGACAACGTCCCGCCCCGCATCCGCCGCCTCGCTGCCAACCTCGCCGCGGCCGGCCTCGGTTGGTCGCTCGGCTGGGTCGACTTCGCCGAGGACGTCGTCGCGTGGATCCACGCGCACGGCCCCATCGACGCTCAGTCGATCTTCTGGTTCGTCGTCGGGCTCGCCTGCCTGGCCCTGTACCGGCGGTCGCGCCGCTGGTGGTGGCCCGTCGCCTGGATGGCCTCCGTTCCCGCTGCTACTGCCCTCGCTGGCGTGCTCCTGTACGCCCCAACCGCTTAAGGATCATCGCGTGTTCGGAGACCTCGGCCCCGTCGGCATCGCCCTCGTACTGACTGTGCTGCTCATCGTCGGCATCCCGGGCGGCGGCAAGCTCAAGCCGCTCGGCTGGTGGACAACGCTGCTCGTCGCGATGCTCGCAGCCAGCGCCTACAAGGCGGCGGGCGGCCCGTTCAACATCGTTCCGGACGCGGCCGGTACCGTCATCAACTTCCTGCGTGGCCTGACCAAAGGGGCCACGATGCCGGCGCTGGCGCTCTCCACGGCGATCGTCATGCTCTATCTGAAGCTGTCGACGAAGCAATTGGGCTTCGTCACGCTGGTGTTCTTCTACCTCGCGCAGGGCGCGGGCGGGAACTGGACCTACCTCGCGGACGCGATCGAGAACGCGCGGATCGGTCTCCAGTGATGCACATCAGCCTGCGTAAGAAGCCGGCCGCCCCGGAGCCGGAGCCCGTCGAGGAGGCCGAGCAGGACGTCGAGGAGCAGGAGCTTGGGGAGGAGCAGGAGGACGGGAAAGCTCTCTCGCTCCCCGCCGCCCTGGTCCATGCCGTGAAGGCGTGGTTCGCCTGGGGCACGGCCCGCCTTGGCGCCACCGCCACGTACTGGGGGCACGTGTTCGCCGTGTGGGCCTGCGCCTACTACCGCGGGTGGGTCCTCATCGCCGTACCCCTGGTGCTCCTCACGGTCGTCGGCCTGTTCGTTCCCCGGTCCGCGATCAACCAGTTCGCCGAGCGGGTCGAGGAGCGACGCGGCACCGCCAAGCGGGCCGACGCCGAGGCCGTCGAGGAGCCCCCGATCGAGCCGCTCCTCGGCCTCCTGCAACACCTCATCGGGGACGCCCGCGGGGTGCACCTCAAGACCCTCCTGGAGCACCTCGAAAAGGGGGCCGCGCAGGCGGGGCAGGAGCCCCCGTCGCGGGCCGACGTCGAGGCCAAGCTCGCGGCCCTCCGCGTGCCCCTCCGCCCCTCCGTACGGAACGCCGCAGGGAGGGTCAACCGGGGCGTGTACCGGGCCGACCTGGAGGCCGCTCTCGCCCCCTCTCCCGACGAGGCGACCGATCCGGCCCCTGACGTGTAGCTACCGCCGTAGCTACGTCCCTGACCAGCCATGTAGCAGCCCCCGCTACACCCGTAGCGGCCCGTAGTAGCAACCCCTGGAGCACCTCGTGCCGTACCTGTACCGCTGCGCCCAGTGCCGCACCGAGGCGCCCGAGAGACGCGACGCCAAGACGGAAGCGGAGGCCGACCAACAGGCGCACCGCGATGCCGCGCACGGCGGCCACCGGCCCATCGACGGCGACGGCATCGACCACGTCCACGCGGCCGGCCGCGGCGACGGCTGGCTCCCCAACGGGAGCTGTCTCGCCGTGCTCGTGCTGCTCGCCCTGGTCCTCTCGAACTGTTGGGGCCGCTGACCAACCCATAAGCCCCGGGGCGGCCGACTGCTGCCAGGCGCCCGACCGCCCCGGTTCACCCATCCCGATTCACGAGACAGGAGCGCCATCGTGCCACTGCCCAAGGACATGCCGATACGCGACCCGAAGCGCGCGGAGACCGACACGGAGAACGCCACCGAGTACCGGGCCTCGCGGGGCGGGTACTACCCCGTAGAGGAGAAGCCCGTTCCGGGTGCGCCGAAGCAGTAGCTCCGCCACACTGAACGCGCACGCCGGGTTGTGCCCGGCAGTGAGGCCCCGCCGTGCATCCCCCGTCGCGGCGGGGCCTTCGCGTTCCAACAGGTTTCAATGGGCAACTACCTGAGAAGAACGATCACGCTGCCAGGCCACCGCTAATGACTCGCTCGCATCCCAGCGCACGCGACCCAGCGAAAGGCCACCATGCCCAACTGGACACTGCACACGGGGGACGCCCTCACCCTGCTTCCTGCTCTCGACACTCCAGTCGACGCAGTCATCTGCGACCCGCCATACAACAGCGGCGGCCGCACCATGACCGAGCGCACCGCCCGCACCGCCCGAGCGAAGTACCTCACAGAAGCCGGCCGCAACCACGGGCACGACCTCGGCGACTTCACCGGCGAGAACCGCGACCAACGCTCCTACCTCGCCTGGCTCTCCCTGATCCTCGCCGAATGCCACCGGCTCACTCGGCCCGGCGGCGCCGCCCTCGTCTTCACCGACTGGCGCCAACTTCCCGTCACCACCGACGCCCTACAGGCTGCCGGCTACACCTGGCGCGGCATCGCCGTATGGCACAAGCCCACCGCGCGGCCCCAGCCTGGCCGTCTGCGACAGGAGTGCGAGTTCATCGTCTGGGGCAGCAACGGCCCGGTCTTCACCGGCGACGAGCCCGTCTATCTCCCCGGGCACTTCACCGGCAGCCAGCCCCGCGGCGCCCGGCGGCGCCACATCACACAGAAGCCCGTCGATGTGATGCGGGAGCTCGTACGTATCGTGCCCCGAGGGGGAACGGTGCTGGACCCATTCACCGGCGCGGGCACTACCGGGGTTGCCGCTCTCGAGGAGGGGCGCTCGTTCGTCGGCATCGAGCACTCCGCCGCGTACTCTGCCGTGACGCGTGAGCGCCTGGCATCAGTACAGGTGTCTTTGGCTTGACCCCGGGCCCCCAGGAGCATCTCCACGCGAACCTCAACTTTGCTTGACGTTCGCGTGGATCATGCCCCATAGTGGGCCGCAGATTTGGCATGCCCGGAAACAGGCAAACCCACAAAAGGTCCGCAACGGGCATTCCCACTTACACCACACGCCGCGATGATGGCCCCTCAGCACACCCGTCCTGGGGGGACCATGAACCGCCGCACCACCGCCGCCGGCCTACTCGTCACCGCGGCCCTCGCACTCACCGCCTGCTCGTCCGTCGACAACGGCGACGCCAAGCCCAAGGCAAGCGCCACCGACAAGCCGAAGGCAAGCGCCACCGAGAAGGCCAACCCGAACAAGCTCGACGATGCCGGCAAGTTCGCCTGCGACGACTTCGCCAAGGACTACCAGAGCGCGGACACCACACAGGCCCGCCTCGACCTCGCCCACAAGGTCAACAAGTGGGCGCCGAAGTCGTACACCAAGAACATCGCCGACAACGGCAAGGTGCTCGCCCGCGGCGCGGGCGGCTCCGACGGGTCGTGGCAGATCGCAGCGGACACCTTCGCTCAGTCCTGCCTCGACGCCGGCTGGAAAGCCTGACCGACCCCACTGACGAGCCCGGCCGCACACGTCCCCGCGGCCGGGCTCCCGCATGTCCCGAGGAGGTGACCCTGTGCCGAACCAGTACACCCACACGGTCACCGAGGCCGAACTCACGCAGCTCCGGGAACTCCACCGGCAGGGCCTTGGCCGCAACGCCATCGCCCGCGCCATGGGCCGCAGCCTCCGCACCATCAGCGTGTACGCCGCGCGAATGGACCTGTCCTTCGATCGCACCCTGACGGAGGAGGCCACGCGCGCACGGAAGGCCGACCTCGAAGAGCGGCGCATCATGCTCGCCGAGGCCCTCCAAGGCGACGCCGAACGCCTCACCGAGCAACTCTGGACGCCCTCAAAGGTGTTCAACATCGGCGGCAAGGACAACACGTACACCGAGCACGACGTCGACGAGCCGCCCGCGGACGCCAAGAAATCACTGATGGCCGCAGCCGGCATCGCCATCGAGAAGTCGATGAAGCTGATCCCGCCAGAGGTCGACGAGACCAACGTCATGGCGGCCCGGTCGATGCTCGGCTCGCTGGCCGATGGACTGTCCCGACTGGCCGCTCAGGAGCCGTCTGGGGAGGACGACAGCGGGGAGGGCTGATGCTCGACTCGCTGCCCCTGTCACGGAAGCAGATCAGTTCCATCGCGGGCGCGCAGGCGCGCATCAACGTGTGGCACGGCGCTATCCGTTCGGGCAAGACGATCGCCTCGTTGGTCGCGTTCCTGATCGCCGTGTCGGTCGCCCCCGCCTCGGGGCTGATAATCATCGTGGGCAGGTCGTTGCAGACGATCGAGCGGAACGTGTTGGACCCGCTCCAGGACGAGGCCCTGTTCGGCCCGGTCGCAAAGCTCGTCGTGCACACCCGTGGCGCGACCACCGCAACGATCCTCGGCCGCACTATCCACCTCATCGGCGCCGCCGATTCACGGGCCGAGGGACGGCTCCGCGGTATGACGTGCTGCCTCGCCTACGTCGACGAGGCCACGCTCATGCCGCGCGGATTCTGGAACCAGCTCCTCGGCCGCCTCTCCGTGAAGGGCGCCCGGCTGCTCGCCACGACCAACCCCGACAACCCCGGCCACTGGTTGAAGAAGGAGTTCCTCGACCGCGCCGGCGAACTCGACCTCAGGCAGTGGCACTTCACTCTCGACGACAACCCCGCCTTGGACCCGGCATACGTGGCCTCACTCAAGGCCGAGTACGTCGGCCTCTGGTACCGGCGGTTCATTGCCGGACACTGGGTCCAGTCCGAGGGCGCGATCTACGAGCAGTTCGATCCGGAGCAGCACGTCGTCAAGACGCTGCCGCGCATCGAGCGGTGGCTGTGCGATGCGATCGACTACGGCACCGTGAACCCGTACGCCGACCTCCTGTTCGGCATCGGCCGGGACCCGGGCACGGGACGATCGCGGCTGTACGTGGCGAGCGAGTTCCGGTGGGACTCGCGGATGGAACGCCGCTCGCTCACCGACGCCGAGTACAGCAAGGCCCGACGGGCGTGGCTGGCCCGAGTGCCGCAGCCGGAGAGCAACGTCGTCGGCGTCGCCCCGGAGTGGACGATCGTCGACCCGTCCGCGTCGTCGTACATCGAGCAGCTGCACCGCGACGGCGTCAGCGGTGTGACGGCCGCCGACAACACCGTGCTCGACGGGATCCGTACCGTGTCGTCGCTCCTGGCGACCGGTGATCTCGCCGTACACGAGTCGGCACGCGGCCTCATCGACGAACTGCCCGGCTACTCGTGGGACGACGCGGCAGCGGAGCGCGGCGAGGACAAGCCCATCAAGGACAACGACCACAGCTGCGACGCGCTCCGATACGGCATCCGTACGACCGAGGCCCTGTGGCGGCCCTACCTGCCCACCCGACTGGAGGTCGCCGCGTGAGCCGAGAACAGCCACCGCCGATGACCCCGGAGGCGGCGATCGAAAACGCGGCCCGGCTCCTACGGCACGCCGAAGGGGAAACGAACCTCGTCCTGATGGAGCGGCTCGACGACCTCGCCGGGTCGTGGCTCGGCATGGCGAACCTACTGATGGAACGGGAGCGCGCCTGATGGCGGCAGAGATCAGCATGCCCGTTCACGTCCGCGTCGGTGAGCACGAAGGCCACTGGGGCGACCTCGCGGTACCGGTGATCGACGGCACCGTCACCGAGCGGGACGTACGGCGCCAACTCATTGCGTTCCTCCGCGATTGCGCTGGCCAACTGGAGGCCGAACTCACCGAGGAGGTGTCGGATGCCGCTGCCCACGAGTGACACCGTGTGGCCGCCCCCGCACCTCGGTCCCGCCCTCGACGCCATGCACACCTGGGACTCCTGGTGGTCCGGCGACCCCGACCGCCTGGAGCAGCTCTACGGCGGCAGCACCGGCGGCGGCCCCGACCCCAAGCGCATGCAGTACGCGGGCGGCGTCGTGGGCCGCATTGCCCGCTGGTGGTGGGGCACCCCGACCGCGCCCGGCGAACGCCGTACGAAGATGCACGTGCCGATCGCGGGCGACCTCTGCGGCGGATCCGCCGACCTCCTGTTCTCCGAGCCGCCGAAGCTCGTCGTCGAGGACACCGCGACGCAGGCCCGGCTCGACGAACTGGCCGATGACGGCATGCTCGCCACCCTCCAGACCGCGGCCGAAGTCGGCGCCGCGCTCGGCGGCGTGTACCTGCGCCCCGTCTACGACATCGACATCGCCGACCGTCCCTGGCTCGTCGCCGAGCACGCCGACCGCGCAGTCCCCGAGTTCACGTGGGGCAAGCTCAGCGCCGTCACGTTCTGGCGGGTAGTCGGCGAAGACGACGGCCAAGTCTGGCGCCACCTGGAACGGCACGAGCCGGGCGTCATCCTCCACGGCCTCTACCAGGGCACCCGCGACAAGCTCGGCCGGCCGGTGCCGCTGGAGGACAGTCCGGCGACCGAGGGCTATGCCGAGATCGTCAACGACCAGGGCGCGATCGAGACCGGCTACCCCCTGCTCGACGTGTCGTACATCCCCAACCAGGCGTCCCGCCGGTGGCGGTGCCGGCCGCGGCTCGCCGACCTCGGCCGCTCCGACCTTGACGGCGTCGAGCCGCTGATGGACGCGCTCGACGAAACCTACTCGTCGTGGATGCGGGACATCCGCCTCGGCAAGGGCCGCATCCTCGTGCCGAATGCGTACCTCCAGTCGCAGGGACCGGGGCGCGGCGCGTCGTGGAATCCGGATCAAGAGGCGTTCGCGGGGCTGGAGATGCTGGCGCGTGGCGACTCCGGTACGCAGCTCACGGTGGCGCAGTTCGCAATCCGCGTGCAGGAGCATCGGGACACGGCCGAGGATCTCGTGAACCAGATCCTCCGCAGTGCTGGCTACTCGGGGCAGACGTTCGGGCTCGGCGGCGACATCGCGGTGACCGCGACGGAGACCGTGGCCAAGGAGCGCCGTTCGATGACGACGCGCGGCCGGAAGATCCTCCGGTGGCGGCCCGAACTGGCGCACTCAGTCGAGGCGCTCCTCGCGGTCGACGCGTTCGTGTTCGGCACCGGCGTGCAGGCGCAGCGGCCGAACATCGAGTTCGAGGACTCCGTCCAGGAGGATCCGCTCAGCCTGGCCAATACGGCGGACGTACTGCGCCGCGCGCAGGCAACGTCGACCGACACCCTCGTCCGCATGGTGCATCCCGAGTGGGACGACAAGCAGGTACAGGCCGAAGTCGCCCTCATCCAAGCCGAGTCCGGTACTGCGGTGCCGGACCCGATGCAGATGGGCGACCTGCCGTAGGGGGTACGGGATGCCGGTGTCCCCGTGGATGGCCGAAGACCTGTCCGCGGGGGTACGGGACCTGTACGCGGCCGCCGAGGAGCGGCTCCTCGCCATGGTGGCCCGACGGCTCGCCGACGGCATCGACGCACCGCACTGGATGGAGGCCAAGCTCGCCGACATCCAAGCCCTGCGCCGCGGCGCTCAGGCGGTCGTCGACGAGCTCGGCAAGGCGACCTCGCTGGAGATCCATGACGCAGTCGCCGAGGCGTACAACGTGGGCGCCCGCGCGGGCATCCTCGAACTCGGCGCGCTCCACGACGACGATGCGCGCCGGATCGCCGAGGAGACGCCGGGCACCCGCCGCGTGGACCGCCTCGCCATCGAGGCCAACGAACTTGTCACCGCCTCGCACCGGGGGATCCTCCGCGGCGTCGAGGACGTCTACCGGCAGGTGATCGCGCAGTCAGCGGCGACCCCGCTCATGGGCGTCGACACGCGCAGGCAGGCCACCCAGCAGGCCGTGCAGCGGTTCACCGACCGGGGCATCGCCTCGTTCATGGACCGGGCCGGGCGCTCGTGGTCGATGCCTACCTATGCGGAGATGGCGACGCGTACGGCCGTGGGCCGGGCCGCTGTCGAGGCGCACGCCGACCAGCTCACCGCGGCCGGCGTCGACCTGGTCATCGTCTCGAACTCGCCGCACGAGTGCCCGCTGTGTCGCCCGTGGGAGGGCAAGATCCTCGCCCTGTCCGGCCCGTCGGGGCGGCGCACGGTCGAGGTCGAGCACGCCACCGAGGACGGCCGCATGGTTCGCGTCGACGTGGCTGGCACCGTCGACGAGGCGCGTATGGCGGGGCTGCAACACCCGAACTGCAGGCACACCGTGGGCGCCTACCTGCCGGGCCTCACGGTGCCGCCGAAGGATGCGGCCACGGATCCGGACGGGTACGAGGCGACGCAGCGGCAGCGCGAGATCGAGCGGCACATCCGCAAGTACAAGCTGCGCGCCGCATCCGCCGTCGACCCGGCAGCGAAGCGGGCCGCACAGGCGCGCGTGCGCGGCTGGCAGAAGTCCATGCGCGAGCACCTGGACAACCACCCGGAGCTGATGCGCAAGCGCTACCGCGAGCAGCCCGGCGCCTCCAACCTGTCGACCGGCACGCGGCCGCCGCAGGACGCCATCGAGGCCGCACGCCTCCGCGCGGGCGACACCCGGACTCCGGCCGAGATGAGCGACACGCAGCTCGGCCAGGCGATGCGCTCCGGCGCCCTCGACGACCGCGCGTTCGCCCGCGTCCGTGACGAGGCTGATCGCCGCGACCATGCGGCGCTCCTCGCGCGGATCCGGCCGCTCGGCCGGCTCGTCGACGACCTCACCGGCTTTGCCGATGACGAACTCGGGCGCGCACTGCGCGACATGGGGCCCGACGAGGCGCTCCGGATCGCTGCGGAACTCGACCGGCGCGACCTCGACACCGGCATGCCCGGCATCGACACCACGCTGGTCGGCATGTCCGATGAGGCCCTCGGCCTGCGCGCGGCCACCGCCAGCGGCGACCAGCTCTCCGCGATCGCCGCGGAGGCCGACCGCCGGCAGATGCTCGCCGCGATGTTCCCTGCCGGGCAACTCGCCGCGGATCTGGCGCCGTTCGGCGACGACATGCTCGGCTGGGCAATGCGGTACGCGGACGAACGGGCCGCAGCGAGGATCGCCGCCGAGCTCGACCGCCGTTACCCGCCCGAGCCCGCGCCCGCGGCAGCCGGCGCGCACACGGTCGAGGGCCAGCTCGCCGACCGGGCCGCCCTCGACGAGGCCCTCGGCCCGCTCGGCGACGTCGACGACTGGTCGCATCTGGTCGACGATCTCCCGGACCCGTATGCGGGCATGACGGCGACGGAGCGGTGGATCGCCGAGCGGGAGGCGGAGCAGCAGACGGCGCGCGGCGCGTACACCCGGAAGCAGATACGGGAGATGTACGACGAGCACGTGTGGGCGCAGTACATGGCCGCCGAGGACGCCACGAACGGCTACCTGTTGAGCCGGGAGGCCAAGGCCGCAGGCATCGACCCGGGCAGCCTCTTCACGGGCCCGTCACACGTCGCCTACGCGCGCGCCTCAGAAGACCTGAAACGGTGGTGGGCGGACAACCCGCGCACTACTCTGGCCGAGTACACCGAGATGGTCACCGGACAGGCCAGCGACGCCGCGAGTACCGCCCGCAAGGCCCGGAGTGACCAGCAGAACCGACTCTGACCCGGAGGCCGCTATGCCCCGCGAGCAGCTCGTACGCGCGCTCGGCGAAGGGCTGGCCGCTGGCCGCGAGAAGGCTCCGCCGTCCACGTGCCCGTACCCCGCTGGTGACCTGCGCCGTACGGCGTGGGTGCGCGGCTACGCGAAGGCCCGCCCGGTCAACCTCGGCTGAGATCAGCCCACTTCACGGCCCGCCTGGTGCGGGCCTTTTTTCATGCCCGGATCCGGGCCCACACACGTCCGGTGCGCCTGGCGCGCTCCGGCATGCAGACAGGTCCCGCCGGGTGCGGGGCCCACCTCTACGCGCACCAGGAGTGCACGCATGAACAAGCGAACTCTCGCCCGCCACCGCGCCCTCGACGGCGAAGGGTGGGCACACCCCTACGGGCACGCCCCTTTCGCCCCCTACCTGTACGCCGACGGCGGGGACGGAGACGACTCCGGATCCGACAGCGACGACAGCGGTAGCGACGAGGGCACGGACGTTTCCGGAGACGACGACGCCGGCGGGACCGGCGACGACGACGCTGGAGATTCCGACGCCAAGGGGAAGGACGACAAGCCGAAGCCGAAGCCGCCCGCGAAGAAGGACGGCGACGACGATCCGGCAGCCACGATCGCCCGGCTCCAGAAGGAGCTGAAGACGGCGAACGGTGAAGCCGCGAAGGCCCGCACCACGGCGAAGAAGTCCGCGGCGGACGAGGCACGTACGGAGATCGTGCAGGAGCTCGGCAAGGCGCTCGGCCTGATCAAGGACGACGACAAGACGCCTCCGGATCCGGCGGTGCTGAAGCAGCAGATCGAGCAGGCGACCGCTGCTCACCGCGAGACCGCGGTCGAGCTGGCCGTCTATCGGGGTGCGGCCAAGCACGGGGCCGACCCGGACGCGCTCACCGACTCCCGCACGTTCCTGAAGTCGATCGGGGATCTCGACCCGGGCGACGAGGAGTTCGCGAAGAAGGTCAACGCCGCGATCAAGCAGGCCGTGACCGACAACCCCAAGCTCAAGGCCGCGAGCCAGGCGCCCGCGCGCACATCGAGCGACTTCTCCGGCAGCACCGAGAAGCGCACGCCCACGAACAGCATCGATGCCCAGCGGGAAGCGCGACGGAAGTCGCGCGCTGGCTGACCGTAGAGAGGGCCCCTCATGGCCAACACGTTCCTCACCCCCGACCTGATCGCGACGCGCGCGCTCGCGACCCTGTACGAGACCACGCACATGGCGCAGCTCGTACACCGCGACTACGAGTCCGACTTCGCAGGAAGCCAGGGCGACACGATCACCGTCCGCAAGCCCGCGACGTTCACGGCGAACGAGTTCAACCGGGCCACGGGCATCGTGCCCCAGAACGCGACGGAGTCCGGGTTCCCGGTGGTTCTCAACCACCTGCCCGACGTGTCATTCGCGGTCACGACCGAGCAGCTCACGCTTGAGATCAACGACTTCGCCACGCAGCTCCTCGACCCCGCCATGGAGGCCATGGCGCAGAAGATCGACCGCGACCTCCTCGCACTGCGCGACGACATCTCTCAGACGGTCGGCCCCGTCTCCGAGAACACGGACGGGGAAAACTACAACTACCCGGCCGGGAAGTACCCGTGGTCCGACTCCCGGGTTCTCATCGAGGCCGGGGCACTCCTGGACACAAAGAGCGTTCCGGCGGCGGAGCGCCGCGTCGTGGTCGGGCCTCGCACCAAGGCACGTTGGACGGCCGAGAAGATCTGGCGTGCGGCCGACCAGCGGGGCGACACCGTGGGCCTGACCGAGGCCCAGTTCGGCGCCAACGCTTCCGGGTTCGCGCCGTACATGACGCAGAACATCCCGGGCCCGGCGGGCACTCCGGCGGCTGGTCAGCCGACGACCGAGGAAAACGTCGCGTTCCACAAGACGGCGTTCGCGCTCGTCACGCGGACGCTGGAGGTCCCCCCGGGCGCGCAGGACGCCACGATCATGAACTACAAGGGGTTCGCCCTCCGCGTGGTCTACGACTACGACATCAAGTACAAGCAGACCGTCGTGTCGGTCGACTGCCTGTACGGCACGAAGACCCTCGACGCGAACCGCGCGGTCCTCATCAAGGGCGCCGACGCGGCCTGATCCTCACTGGGGTGGTGGGTGGCTGGAGGGGCGCCGGGCGTGACGGCCTGGCGCCCCTCCGCATGCCTGCCCTGATCTGGCCCGGGAGGGCTCATGCCGAAGTACCGCAACAACAACACCGGCGATGTCGTCGAGTACGAGCACCCGGACGCGCGCCTGGAGATGCTCCCGAACTGGGAACGCCTCGACACCGAGGCCGCACCGGAAGACAAGGGCCCGGCCGACGAGCAGGACGGCCGGCCGTCCAAGAGCGCGAACAAATCCGAGTGGCTGGCGTACGCGCGCGCACAGGTGCAGGACGCCGACGAGAACGACGAGCTGGACACGCTCACCAAGGACCAGCTCGTCGAGCGCTACGGCGACGCGTAAGCCGCCCTATCTGCACGCCATTTGGGGGTGACGCATGCCCGGCCGCGTGTACGCGACGACAGCACAGCTCGCCGAGTATCTCGGCACTGATCCGCCCGCCGGCGCGGAACGCCTCCTCGCGCAGGCGTCACAGCTCCTCGACGCCGACTTCCTGCTCGCGGCGTTCTACGACACGGACGCCGAGGGCATGCCCGCCGACCCGGTGGTCAGCGAGGCATTCGCCACCGCCGTCTGCGCGCAGGTCGAGTTCTGGGGCGAGGTCGGCGAGGAGACCGACGTGTCGGGCCCGCTCCAGGGCGTCACCCTCGGCTCGCTCAGCCTTCAGTTCGGCGCAGGCGACAACAGGAGCAGCCCGTCGTACTACGCGCCCCGCCTGGTGCGCGCGCTCGCCG